>NZ_CP185960.1:0-4800000 GCF_049241375.1 Mycolicibacterium wolinskyi str. Jessa 2025 | reverse complement strand
GGTCCCGGCGGGTTCGATGGTGCAGGGACTGGCTGCACTCGCCGTGCACGACGCAGGCAGGCAGGCGGTCGACGACGGCTACACCATGGCGCGCGCCGCGGCGGGTGCGCGGCACGGTGCCGTGCGGATGGCCACCGAGGAGGCGCTGACCTGGGCCGGTGCCTGCAAACCTGGCGACGGCCTCGGCATCGCCGGAGATGAGGTGCTGATCGTCGGGCCCGACATCACCGCCGCGGCGGCCGGGCTGATCGATCTGTTCCTGGTGGCGGGTGGCGAGCTGATCACCGTGTTGACCGGCGACGGCGTCGACCCCGCGGTGGGTGAGGCACTGCAGGCGCACGTCCACAAGGAACACCTCGGGGCGGAGTTGGTGACGTACCACACCGGCCATCGCGGCGATGCGCTACTGATCGGGGTGGAGTAGTGGTAAACCTCGGCGACCGGCTCGACATGGTGATCGGCACGAAGGCCGCCGGTCCGCTCGAAGAGCACTTCGGCATCCGCACCGTCAACGATCTCCTGCGCCACTACCCCCGCAAGTACAGCGACGGCATGACGGTGCGTGGTGAGGGTGAGGCGCTCGACCTCGAAGAGGGCGAACACGTCACGTTCATCGATGTGATCACCAAGGCCGAGGCGAAGCCCATGCGCAGCCAGCCCGGCAAACGCCCACGCAGGTATCTGCGGGTGACCCTCGGCAAGCACCGGCCCGAGGTGACGGCAACCTTTTTCAACGCCGACTGGTTGATCGACAAGCTTGAGGTCGACACCCGGCTGATGCTCTCGGGCGAGGTCAAGTATTTCCGCAACACCCTGCAGCTGAACCATCCGGCGTTCCTGGTTCTCAATCCGCCCGCAGGCAAGCAGATCGGGACCAAGTCGCTCAAGTCCATCGCGACCGCGTCCGGCGCCAGCGGTGAAGACATGTTGGCCGAGTTCGAGAAAGAGTTCTTCCCGATCTACCCCGCGTCGGCGAAAGTGCAGAGCTGGGATATCTACCGATGCGTGCGCCAGGTGCTCGACGTGCTCGACCCCATCGTGGATCCGCTGCCGGAATCGTTTGTCCGCCAGCGGAATCTGATGTCGGAGGACGAGGCGTTGCGGGCCGTGCACCTGGCCGAGACCGCGGCGCAGCGGGACCGGGCCGCCGAGCGGCTGACCTACGACGAAGCCGTCGGCCTGCAATGGGGTTTGGTGGCACGACGCTACGGCGAGCTCAGCGAGTCGGGTCCGGCGGCGCCGCGAACCGATGACGGGTTGGCCGCCGCGATGCAGAGCCGGCTTCCGTTCGAGTTGACGGTGGGCCAGCGCGAGGTGCTCGACGTGATCTCCGATGAGCTCGCATCGACGCGTCCGATGAACCGCATGCTTCAGGGCGAGGTCGGATCGGGCAAGACGATCGTCTCGGTGCTCGCGATGTTGCAGATGGTCGACGCGGGATACCAGTGCGCGTTGCTGGCGCCGACGGAAGTGCTTGCCGCCCAACATGCCCGGTCGGTGCGTGACGTCCTCGGGCCGCTGGCCATGGCCGGACAACTCGGCGGAGACGACGACGCCACGCGGATCGCGTTGTTGACGGGCTCGATGTCGCCCCAGCAGAAGCGCCAGGTGCGAAGCGAGGTGGCCTCGGGTGAGGCAGGCATCGTGATCGGCACACACGCGCTGCTGCAAGAGGCGGTTGAGTTCCACAACCTCGGCATGGTCGTGGTCGACGAGCAACATCGGTTCGGCGTAGAGCAGCGTGATGCCTTGCGCGCCAAGGCTCGTGATGGCCTGACCCCGCATCTGCTGGTGATGACGGCGACGCCGATCCCGCGGACGGTCGCGCTCACGGTCTACGGCGATCTCGAGACCTCCACGCTGCGCGAGCTTCCGCGGGGGCGCCAACCGATCACCACCAACACGATCTTCATCACGCAGAAGCCGGCTTGGCTCGACCGGGCGTGGGCCCGGATACGCGAGGAAGTGGCCGCGGGCCGCCAGGCGTACGTGGTGGCTTCCCGTATCGACGAGAACGACAAGAACGGCAATGACAAAGGCGGCCAGGGCGGGCCGCCGCCGATCACCGTCGTCGAGCTGTTCGACCGCCTCAAGTCCGGGCCGTTGTCCGGTCTGCGGCTCGGCCTGATGCACGGCCGGCTGTCCGGTGACGAGAAGGACGCCGTCATGTCGGCATTCCGGGCCGGTGAGATCGACGTATTGGTATGCACGACGGTCATCGAGGTCGGTGTCGACGTGCCGAATTCCACCGTGATGGTGGTGATGGATGCCGACCGGTTCGGCATCAGCCAGCTCCACCAGTTGCGGGGCCGGATCGGTCGCGGTCAACACCCGAGCCTGTGCCTGTTGGCGACGCGGCTGCCCGAGGGCTCCAAGGCGGGGGAGCGGATCAAAGCGGTCGCAGGCACGCTGGACGGTTTCGCCCTCGCCGACCTGGATCTCGACGAGCGCCGCGAAGGGGACGTGCTCGGGCTCAACCAGTCGGGCCGGACCATCAATCTGCGCTTCCTGTCATTGCGTGAACATCTGGAAGTGATCACCGACGCGCGCACGTTCTGTGAGGGGATGTACGAACAGAATCCGCAGGATCCTGGGATGGCCTTGCTCGCAGCGCAATTCGTCGAAACCGAGCGCGTCGAGTATCTGGAAAAGGCATGACCCGGCGCCGGGTGGGGTGGCTGGCCGCAGCCGTCGCACTTGCGGTTGTGGTGGCCATTCAGGTGATGGTGTCGGATCAGCGCAGCGCGCGGTTCGTCGCGCAGGCGCAGACCCCTACCGTGGCCGCGGGCATCGATCCGCTGGCCGGGCTGGCGGAGATCCCGATTCGCGTGCGCGGCAACGACTATCGGCACGCTGCATTCGGTGAGGCATGGGACGACGAGAACAGCGCGCCCGGCGGCCGAAACGGCTGCGACACCCGATTCCTTGGGGGGTTTCTGCGTGTTGCGTAGGTCTGTTGCTGTTGATCCAGGTCACTGTGCCCTTTGCGGTACTTGCCCGCGTATCGCAACGTGCGGGATTGGTGAAGATGTTCTGAGGGGTGGCCTATCCGGTGGGAACCGAGTTGTCCTGTTCTGCGTCTAACTGGGTGTGGATGCAGAGGAGCGTCAAGCATTGATGGCTGATGGGTTCGACCCGGATGACCCGAAGGTTGTTGCCGGCATCGACTTGGTGCGGTGGGAGCTGTCGCTGGTGCTCGGTCTGGATGGGTAGAGGGATGAGTTCGATGAGCGGCGTCGTCGGGCGGCGGGCGAGTGTCGGAGGGCAAGGATGGAAATAGTCACTTGTGGGTTGTTCTGGGTCGCTGGAACGCCTGAACCTTGCGCAGGTGGTGAATTCAGTCATCGAGCTGGCGCAGATCCCGAGGTGACCCTGGACGCCGGCCTCGTCGATGATCCGCGGATACGACGCTTCCCGGGTGGCGTCGGCATTTCAGGTAGAGCAGAGGATTCGGTGGCGTCATTTCTACCGATCACGCTTCATGGTGAGCTCGATACCGGCGAGCGGATCACGATGCTGAACGCCCGCAATCACGGCGGTGCAGGACAGTGGTTTCGTGGCTCGCCGCGGTACGTCGCTGACACCGTCGTGCTAGGTGAACACATCGATACAGACCAGCCCGTTAACGCCGTTCGGTTCCGGCTTGGTCATCGATATTGGTTCGACCATCTCAACGCTGGTGACGTCGTCGTCGATGAGCACGGTGCTGTCTTGGGTATCGAAGATGCAGAAAACGGCAACTGGCTGACCTACACGCCGGCATCGCCACAGACGTTGCGACGCCTTGAGGTTCTTGTTGTGTCAGGAGTGCGAGCACTCATGCAGCTAGCGCTCGACCAGCCGCTCGCAGCCGAAGATGTGGAGATTCGCGTCGCACTGGATGGTCCGTGGCTGCCTCTGCTAAGCGACGTGGCGGACACCTGTGTAGCGCAGACAAGCTTAAATTCGTTGTTGCCTCGCGAAGTTCTCACACTTGAGATGGTTGCGAACTGGATCCCGCTGAACGACCGGCTAGACGGTCTGGCGGCGGCCGTGTTCTCACCTATGAAAGGGGCGTTGCAGGCGGAGGCGCTGGTTGTCACCTCCCTAGTTGAGGGCATACATCGCAGGTTGCCCTATCAGCAGTCGAAATTCCCCGGGATCTCCAAGAAGGCCCGGAGGGCGATCGTGGAAGCAGGTCGACTCGCCGGCCGGGCCGAAGCGACGGCGTATGGTCTCGACTCCGAAGTCGTCGGTGATTCGTTGCAGTTCCTTACCGACGTGAGCTTCCGGATGCGGGCGACCGAGATTGTCAGCGAAGTGTGTTCGGTGATTCCGGAAATCACCGAGTCTTTGGTAGACCTGCCCGGACAAATCACCAAGGCACGCAACGACTTTGCGCATCACCTGCCCATCGACGAAGCGAAGGAGCCGCTAGAGAAGAGCTATCTTCGATGGTTGATCGTGGTGACCGCCACGCCCTGGTTATTGCGTGCACTGCTGCTCCTTCATGCGGGCGTTCAACCTGATGTCATTCGGGAGGGCTTCTTAGAGTCCAATCGGTTCGACCACGTCCGCGCGAACATTGCGCAGTTAGTTCGAGAACTCGGGTGGGAGTACCCTTCGCCACCAGCCGAGGTGCGGCCGCTGGAGCAAGATTCGGGCCGATCAACTGGCACCAATGGAAAGACAAGCTGAGAACCAACGTGCCGGATACCCTTCAGCTGTGACCACGCGTGAGGCCGTGCAGCGGTGGCAGTCGGTGCTGCTGGATATCGAGCAGTATCAGTCGATGCCCACCGGACGCAGGGAACGAGAACAATTGCAACGCCCGGAAGCCCGCGCCGGATTTCGGTTGGTCAACTCCACCTTCGTCTATGGAGTAGTCACGGGCACGTTGACAACCCCCGTCATCGACTTGTGGACCGTCGATAGGCCGACCAACCCGTCGATGCTGGCGGTGCTGCAGCCGGTGTACGACGCCGCGACGACCTTCACCCGGCAACGTGAGCTACTACCGCAATGGGATGAATTCGGACAAGTGGTTCGCACGGCACGACTGGCGCTCGACTCAATCGACATCGGTGAGCCTACCGTCGTCGACTTGATCTCGGAGATGCAGCTGTCGCTGAAGACCACTCTCCTCGTCGCGGGCACGGGTCTTCATGGCTCGATGACAGTCATCGCTCGCGAGCTAGCCGCGCGGCACCTCAGTTTCGCGACACTAACCCCCCGTCCGCTGCGCCATTACGACTTAGCGACCAATTCGATGGTGGATCAGCCGTCCAAGACGACTCTGAGTTTGGCTGGATTCAAAGCCATCGTTAGCGTTGACCCGGGAGCACCTCATGGGATTGCTGATGATGCACCACCTCCGTCGGTGATGAAACAGTTTGCATCCCAGTCGATTGTGAGCTTCTACACGGAGTGGGAAGAGTATTACCGAGCGGCGCTCGCCCAAGCGCACGAGTGCTCCCCGCGCGATTTTCAGCTCGACTACTTTGGCGATTTGTCGAAACTGCGGCAGGATTACGTCCACCACCGGGGCGTGTGCGCCAACTCGGCGAAGTGCAAGATCCTCAAGTGGTTCACCGAGGGCCAGTTGATGATTCCCACGGCGGAGAACTACCTGCAGCTGATTACAGACTTTCCGGACCAGGAGCTAGCCAACAAGCCCACCGCCACTACGTCTTCACGAGTGTCAGTACCAGGCAAGGTTGATCCTCATGTCAGAAAGGCATTCGAACAGCGAGTGAGGGACGTTCATGTCAATCTCGATGATGCGCTTGATGAAGCGCTCAATGATTGGATCAACAAGTCGGCCCCGACATCTTCCTAGTATTCGGCGTGGTGCGGTTGCCTGAGCCCGATCGAACTCAGGCCTCGTCGCCTGAACGAGGATTGCCGAGTTGGGTCGACAGCTCCCCGAACGTGACCGTGTACGCGGCTGGTTCGAGCGTTTCGCGTACGACTATGGCGCGGAGGGTGTCGGTTCCGCTCGAATCTTGAGCAGTTACTCCCGGGGCGAGTTCTAATCAACGTCGCAACACCGACGGACTTTGCGAGCTAGCAGGGTGGCGAATAGGTGCGCGGGACAATGGTCTTGGAGGACCATTCGGGGCCTGCGGTAGTCACCGCCGCAGGGCACGCTCTTATCAGCAGGCGCGTATCTGTCGGTGCCTCGATGGTGTCGAGCACCGTGGCGATATGGTGAGTTGTATGAGGTACCCGTCGCTACCGCATTCTGATCCGGGGCCTGGTCAGGCTCTGGATGGCTACAACGGCAGCGCCGCGGTTCCGAGTGTGTCGTCCCAGGCGTCGCGTGCACGACTTGTGCGGCCGGCCGCGTTGATTGGGGGCGCGATTCTGGTGTCTGCTGTCGCTGTCGCGGCGGTGGCGGGTTGGATCGACCGGGAGAGGGTGACCAGCGGGCACGCGGTCTCTGCGGCTGGTCAGGTGTCTGGAGATCGTGAGGAGTGGTCGGGGGCCGTTTGCGCAGATGGGTCCGTTTCGACAATCTCTAATGGGAAGATCAGATTCCCGAATGTCGAGAATTACGCATCGTGCATGTCACGGGTGCCTGGCTCGGGTGGCGGGGTCGTCCCGATTTTGATCGGCGAATGGGAGGACGAGCCGACGATGCGCCAGGAGTTGGCGCATTACAAGACAATTCGCTCTTTCGCGTCGGCAGAGCTTGGCGACGTCGTCATCGTTTTCGCGCCGATTGGAGACATAGGGACCGCCACGCTTGAACCACTTACCGAATTCGGCTTCAGCATCGCTCCACTGCAGTGAACTGCGTTGGCTCTCACCGGCGGTGGTAGCGCCGTCACGGTGAACTGGTCGGCCACAAGCGGGCGACATCGACCGAGGCCGTCATTGCGTTGCCGTCGATCGTGATGCCGTCTCCGGTTGTCCGGTACGGCACCAAGATGTCGATCGCCTGGCCTTCCCGGTGTTCGAGACGGACGTTGATCGCGTCGCCGGCAAACGGTTCACGCACCGCGACGTCCATGACGGTCGCCCGGGCGCGCAAGTTCTCGGCGTCGGTTTCCTCTTGCAGTGCCGTGATGACGGCTTCGACTCCGCGTTGCCGCGACGGCGCCCCGAGATTTCGCATGGCGCGGTCACCGTTGGTGCCGATGACCAGCATGAACGGCGCCAAATTTTGGTGTTCTAGGCCTATGGCAGCCACTTGTATGCTGTCAGCAAACAGTCGATCGAGGTCAGCTTGGGCTGCCTGACTCAGTGATGCACGCCAGTCCATGATTACCTTGCGGTCCAGGGGGAGGTGTCGATGGACAACAGCCTACGGGTGAATCCGGAGGTCTTGGTCGCCGGTGCTCAGCGACTGCACGACATCCGCGACGAGATGCGTGCGGTCCTACACACCCTGCATGTGGCGCAGGACCGCCTGCGCGGCACATGGACTGGTCAGACCGCCGACATCGCCGACACCAGGTTGTCGGAGCTGCTCGCAATCTTCGACAAGCACCTCGACGTCCTAGCGGGCGAGGCAGACGATTTGCGCACCGCCGCTGAGCTGTATGGGACTGAGGACGGCGAATCCGGCGCTGTGATCGCCGAACAGATGTGAAGCCGCGTTATGCCGACCTACCGTTACGACCTGAATCAGCTCGACGAATTCGTCGAGCTGCTCGACCGCTCGATTGAGGAACTGTCGGCCTACCGCGACGGTGCAAAAGCGACGGTGGCATCCATCGGTGAGCAGTACTCCGGTACCTCGGCGACAGCGTTCGCGCAGTCCCACGACCGCTGGCAAGCCGCGCTCCAGCAGCACCTCGACAGTCTGCAAATTCACCGTGCCTTTGTCGCGAACGCTCGGGCGAACTACGCCGAGGCGCAACGCAAGAACGTGGAAATGCTGGGATAGGGCCCGTTCATGACGCAAGTTACGCCCGAGGACTACTACGCTGTCGCAGCGAAGCTCTGTGAACTCTCGAAAACCCTGGAGACCGCGCTCAAAGATCTGGACAACAAACTAGACGTCAGCCAGAGCGCGGGCACCTACGACAGCGGCGGGCCGGTGTGGGCGACGAGCTTTGACCAATCGGCCTCCGATGTCTTCGAGATGGCATCCACGACGTCGATGGCGGCACGTGAGCTCGGCTACCTGGTCCACCAGGCCGGCCTGAACCACGCGGATGTGGAGAATGAATCCAGCGGAGGACCAGGCACACAACCGACACCGCCACAGCCGCAGGGATCGTCGCTGGCCACGAATCTGCACCCCACCAAACACGCGGTGGGAGGTACCCGCGAGAAACCCGCCCATTGGGATCTGATCGAAAAGTATGTGACCAAGCAGTGGGCCGACTGCGACGAAGGCCGAATCGGTACTGCGGGAACGGACTTCACCACCTATGGGAACACGACGAAGGCGACCGCTGCCACGTTGAGGTCCGATGTATTGGGGGTATTCACCCAAGCCGCCCAGGACCAAAGTCCCGAGGTCGACGGCATCGTCGACGAAGTCGCCAACGTCTACCAGGCCCTTAGTGATACTGGGGACATGGGTATCGCACTCGGCGCTGCATGCCAGGAAGTGCACCGCGTCGCCGACATCGACAAACGCACCGGCCGTACAAGTTTGCAGATCCTGAACGCGATTGTCTTCTCCTACGAGGTCGACAAGATCGGCGCACGACGTATCGGGGCAGGTTGGCTTGTACGCCTTCTTGACAGCTTGATTGAGCAGAACAAGCGTGCCTACGCCCGCGGCATGGACGCACTCATCGAAGGCATTAACGGCACAGTCAGCACCGCAGCCGAGTCCAATAAGGGGATTTACACGACAGCGACGACCAGTACCCAACTACTGTCATCGATCCTCGACCGCACACCGCGGCAAACGAACCCGGTGCGCAATCGCAGCGATGAAGAAAACAGGAAAGCTGGCGAGCAGGGCGAAGAGCGGGCCGGTATTCCACCGCACGAAAAGCGCAGGGTACCGATCACATATAACGGCGTCCCCTCGCTGATCGAACCGGATTATATTGACGACGAGAACCAGAATGTCGTCGAAGTTAAAAATACGAATGAAATCAGGCCGTATAAGACCCAGATACTGAAGGAACTGCAGTTCGCCCAAGAAGAGGGTTACACCATGACCCTTGTCGTGGATCACCGGACACAGATCAACGATCCCGATATCCAGAAGGCGATCGACTCTGGGCAGATCCAAATAATCCGCAAAGAACTCGACGACAACGATGACCACTAACCACAACGCCCGCCCCCTCCGAGGCACCGTCTGATGAATCAGTCCGCCGACACACCACCCAACCGCCATAGATCCGAGGTCCTCGCGAACCTCCGCAATGCCATCGGCAGCATCGAAGCCACGAGCAACGATCTGGTCCGAGCGCCGCGCTCATCGACCCAGACTGATCACGATCACACAGCCGGCAGCCGCCCCAAAACACCGGCGTCCAACGAACCCATCACCTACCCAGGAATGCCTGAAGGCCCAAACTGGATGGAGCGCCTGCCCGCCCGCTACAAGGACGGACAGCGCGGATTCGACCGCCGCATCATGGAAGAACTTTCCGCTGTGGGCGTGCCGTGCTACACGCTGGGCGACCTGTCCAACCGTGTGCGGACCATTCCCCAGGGAATCCCCATCTTCATCGACTGGCTAACCCACCTCGAGGAACGCATCCCCGGCGAGGAAACGCCCCATCGCGAATCTATCCGAGCGGGCCTCATCCGCAACCTCAACGATCTCGCAGCCCGCGGCAATCCAGCCGCGATCGAGGCACTCGTTGCCCAACTGCGGCGGCGGCCCCAAATGCGTAACGGCCTCATCGGTTATGCCACAGTCGCCCTGGCTCGTATCGCGACCAAAAGCGACTTCCCCCTGATCGCCGAACTCATCGACGAATTACAGCATCAGGGCGCAGCGGCGGGCCCGCTGATCGAATATCTAGGCAAGGTGAAAACCGACGACGCGCGCGACCTTGCCCTGAGGTTTCTCGACACCTTCACGTACTTTTCGATTCGCGCTCTGATCCAGATGAAGGCACCCGGTGTCCGAGCTCGGATCGAGCCCTACCTCACCCACAGCGACGCGTCGATCCGGAAGGAAGCACGTCGCGCCATGGAACGGCTCCCCGAATGAGTAACGACCACAGTTTCGACACAGATCTCGACCTCGACAGCCTCGAAGGTCAAGCCGAAGCGTTCCGGCGAGCTCGACAAGCCATCGACTCCATCGGCGAGGTCGACGGTGTGTCCGACAATGGGCTTGTCCGCGTATGGGTCACGGCCTCGGGCGACCTCGCTGACGTCGAACTGGCCGACGACACCCAGTATATGGATCGTGAGCGGCTTGGTCGGCTGATCGTCGAAGCCGCCCAGCAGGCCTCGTTCAACGCAGCATTAAAGGTCGCTGAAGTACTCGAGCCTCTAGAACAGCACCGACAACGCCTCCTGGAGGACCTCGAAGGCACCGACACGTTCACCGCGGCGGCCCTACGCAAAGTCACAGCCGAGGCCCTGCCGGGATTCATGCGAGCCCCATCAAGCGACCCTGGCTTCAGCCACGGGCTTTTCCGCCGCCCTTGGCGGACAGATGGGTCCTAGACAGCGGATCCAGTACGGATGGCCATCCTAAGTCTGAGCGCATGGTCACGTTCTCCGCGTGGAGCGGTCGTCGGCCCAGGACTGTCTAAATAACGGTGGATCTGGTCTTGGTCTGATTATCTGTAGGTCAGTGCGTGGTGTACTCCACTGTCGCTGATGGAGGATCCTTGGTTATCGAGGTCCGTGGGCGACAGACTCATCTGTAGGCCTGTACTCGATGGTGTTTCGGGCACCGAAAGTTGGACTGATCGTTTTCGCGCGTTGGCCCGGGTGGGCGCGAGCAGCAACGGGCGGCCCACGGAGTGCTGGGAACAATCGAAGAGTGTGCGCGTGGTCGACGGTTTTGCGCCGGATGGTGGTCCGAAGCTCATTGGCGTTGCCGCTAGCCACGTTTGGCTGCGACAGACACCGTCGGGATTCATCAGCCAAGGCAAGATGCCAAGTATGTTGCGAAACATGCAGTCGCGCATAAATTTCGAGATCACGGTGGAAAATCGGAGGGCAGCTCCGAAGTGTTGTCTTCAGTTGCCATCCGTAAGGCACTAAAGAGGAAATGGATCAACGAAGTTGACTTTACGCTTAGTTGGGATCGCAGCAACCTGGTGTTGATGAGGTTTACAGCTGGTTGCCCGCGAGCTTTCCGAAGCTGATTTAGAGCACTTGCTGGAGCTGCCAACCCGCGACGCGTACGGTAACGATCAGCTGGCCGGCATGTTGGATTTCTTGGAATATCTCAAGGAGTGCAACCCGGGCATTGTCTCGGAGAAAGTCGAGCGTCGGATCGAAGACGAGCGGCGTGGTGCGCTCTGATCCGGCGGCAACAGATTTCTCACTTGAATCGAGGGCCGGCTTGTGTCACCGCGTGGTGACGGTGCCACTATATGGGCAGAATGCGGTTGCGGCCTGTTTAGATTGACAGTGTGGCTGACTCCCGACCCGCTATCCCGGCCGCGCTGAAGCGGCAGGTTCTGGTTGAGGCTGGCCATCGCTGCGCAATCCCCACGTGCCGGAGCATCCCGGTTGAGGTTGCTCACATCGTGCCGTGGGCAAAAGTGCGCGAGCACACCTTCGACAATCTGATCGCGCTGTGCCCGACGTGTCACACCCGTTTTGATCGGGGTGATATCGACCGCACGTCGATGCGCCAGTACAAGTTGAATCTCGGTGTCGTCGCACACCGGTACAACGACATCGAACGTCGAGTGTTGGAGTCATTGGGGAATCGGGCGGGAGGTGTCGACTGGATCGTCCTGCCGTGGGCGATGAGTGTGACCTACCAGTATCTGCTAGACGACGGGATGCTGGAAGAGCTCGATGTCGAGGACGCGTATTTCCACATCGACGGCATCAGAGTTGGCACGAACCGGCGATTCAAACTTTCGCCGAAAGGTGCTGCCTTCGTCCAGCATTGGTTCGGGGCGCAGCCGCTCGACGAAGTCGATGTAGCGATCGATGGTACGGAAGACGCGGCGCAACCCTAGGGCCAGATAGCCGTGGGCGGCACTGGCGCGACTTCGAGCGCGAGGGCAGCGTTCGGTGTGTTGCCTGGGATTTGGTGCGGGGTGGTGGGTCTGTGATCGGTAGGCACCGGTGTTCGACGCTGCCGTAGTCACCCTCAGCGCCCTGTCGATCACCGGCCGACGCTGCGGATGCTGCTCCAGCAGTGCGAGGACTGGGTTGATCTGCCGTTTCGGCTAACCCGAACAGATCATCCGCACCTTGGCGGTCGTCCTCGCAATGACCGCACCACAATCCGCGCTCCGTCGGTGAATTCGTGGGACAACCGTCTCGTGCTCGGATTTGCCATTTGGATGGCGAAACGTGTCCGCCAAATCCGTGACAACATCAGGAAAGACTCATGTCAGAGAGCCGTCGTCCGCCACCCAAAATGGCAATCGACATTTGTTGACGGATGATGATGGCCGCCACTATCGGACGATCGAGTTGTGTTGTGCCAAGGCGAGAGTCAGGAAGGCCGAGATCGGGAAGGCCGGGTTCGGCGGAAGCGGTAAGAACGTTTTCAGCGACTCGGTCCGTCTGCTGGAGTATCCGGCAGCCTGTCGACACGGGCGATCTCGCTACCGAGGTACCACTCGTTGTCGGTCGCCGTATTCCGAGAAGAGTACCCCCTTGATGCTACAATTGGAACACGTTCTAATTTCGATTGAATTTTGGTTTGGTGCTGTTCACCTCCGACCCGGGGGATCGCGCCCGCTGCGGCTCGCGCCGGCTTGCTCGGCTACAAACCAGGAAACTGGAAAGCCAACGACCTCAAGCGTTCTCGTGCCGAGGAAGACATCGTTGAGCAGGAGTCAGCACCATCGTCCGGCGCGGTCAACTCGAGCTGTTCAGCGCCCGCCGTGACTGGACGGCCATCACGAAACGGGCAGCTTTACCCCAGTTGACCCCGGCCGGGCAGTTCGTCATCGACGATATCGATCGCATGGCACGCGAACACTCGTGGAATACGCTGTCGCTGTCGCTGTCGCTGTCGCTGTCGCTGTCGCTGTCGCTGTCGCTGTCGCTGGTGAAACGTACGCTGCGCATCCTGCTCAGTTGGCTCGGTGCAGAAAGTCCTGTCCTGGAAGACGACGTCCGAGCCGTTGCAGGAGGACCACCCAGCCGCCACGACAGCTCGCGTGCTTCTCATCCTCGTCGAGCATCACCTGCTCGTTCGATCTTCCGACAGAGAGAAGACTGCCGATCAACGTTGGGTCGAAACGCAAATAGATGGCTTGGCGTTCAGCGGCGAACTGCATGTCTGGGTCCACGTCATGCGTGGTGAAGGCCGGCGCCGTCGGCATCCGCGTTCCTGGGAGGTAATCCGCAATTATCTGCGAGCGGCATTGCCGTACTGCGGTCCTGGAACGACGATCTGACGAGCTTGCGGGAAGTCGCCCCAGACGACGTACGAGCCGCACTGATAAAAACTCAACGGCACGTCAGCGCAAGGCGTCCGAACTGGACTGCGTAGCATCTTCTTCGCGCTGCGGCAGCAGCGTGTGGTGTTCCGTGACCCTACTCGCGGTATTCGACTGGGCAGTGTCCTGACCCTGCGGACTGAGTTGCACGACGATAAACTACGCGGGCTCATTGAACGAGGCGAGTCGTCGCTGGAACGCGCGATACTCGCCCTCGTCGCCATACATGCCGTTCAGGCCAGGGAAATCCGTTCTCTTGGAGTAAGAGACGTGGACTTCGCCCGCTCAACGGTCAAGGTCGTACGCCCGCACTTGCCGGAACGGATTATCCACCTCGACGAGCTCACATCCCGGCTGCTCACCGAGTGGATACGTGGCCGAAATCGTCAATGGCCCACCACTGAAAACGATTACCTGTTCATGTCTGCCAACGGCGCCTTCAGCATCCAACGTCCTCCCGTCGGCGCGTCGAAGATCAACGCGATCTTTCGACGACTTGGCCTGACGCCCCGACAGGTGCGGATCGACCGCATCCTCCACGAAGCGCGGGTCGCTGCGGACCTGGTGCATCTCATGCAGGTTTTCGGAATCTCGGTCACTACCGCCGTAACTACGTCCAAACGGCCTATCCCGAACGCAGCGGACCTCTGAAACGCTATACAGCACAGTAGATTACGCGTGCCAACCACCGGAAGGGCTACCAGTCCGCCACGAGGGAGAGTGCTCGCCCTCTCGGCGACCAGTGTCTTAGCTCCTACAGATAACCATCAACGCCGTAGGCCGCACGGGCGGCGTGATTGACCAACTCGGGATTTTTTTCCTCAAATGCGACAATCAGGTCGCGACGGATCCGCAGTGGGATCGCGCGGTATTGTGGAATACGGACTTTTCGCAGATACTGGGCAGTCATTCGAAGATATCCGCCTCTCATTTGCACCGAGTACGTCTCGATGAATGCCCTGGCGATTTCAGACATCAGAAGTGCCCCAAGAACACGGAGATCCCAGGTCGATGAGCGCACGAAGTACACACTATGCATCGGCACGAAGTGACCGGGATCGAGAACCGGGACCATCCTGTTGTTGATATCGCGGATAAGTAGCTTCGGTGTAGTCATCAAACCGGGTTTGACCCGATCAATGGTGCGCCACCACTGTTCTGGGTGCGCCTGAGCGGTGTGTCGCCCTGCGAGTTGGCGTCTGTGTCTGTCCAGATACCGCTTAAGCCGTGGGTAGTCTGCGAGACTGACCAATCCCTGGTGATCCCAAGGGTTTACGAGATACCGTCCTGCCCAGTCGAGTCGGCCGTCACGAATTTCTGTTGAGCCGATAACCGGAAGCAGTCGATCTGGTTCGACCACAGTGCGGTCTGGAGTGATGAAGACATGATCGGCTCCGGTGGCCGGTCCGACCGACACTGTGATCCCGGCGTCGACCAGGGTGGGATGTGCCAGTTCGAGTGACGCGATGTCTAAGCTGCACTGATTGCCGCTGCGCGGCCAGCTTGAGGAACCGGTGGTCCAGGTCTCGTGCCACTTCGAAGATGCGCGTTCGGCGGCGGCGGTGTCCGTGGGGCCACGGCGCCATGCCTCTACGAGTCGGGGACCGCTGGACTCGTCCAGCGGGGTCGTGGGCTCGAATGTCAGGGCCGGGCCCTGCCGTGATCTTCGGATCCGAGTCACTGCCGTATAGACCGAGACCGGGGACTGAAAGGCGCGTACGCCGTACATGGATATGCAGGCGTCGACTGAACAGGTTTGGGCGATGAGTTGACGAAGCGATGCTCCGTAATGGTTACGCATCCAGCGGTCGGCGCAGATTGTGGTCATGACGCCGTCCTTGGCCAGAGTCGCAATACCGGCCTCGAGGAAGCCGATGTACAAGTCGGCCCGAGCGCGCATTGTTGGCCAGCGTTCCCTATAGCTGGCTCGGCGGCGTCGATCCAGATGCTCCAGACGGACGTAGGGTGGGTTGCCGACTACCCATTTCGCGGCGGCGGGCCTCGGGTCGGTTAGGAGGAAGTCGTCGTGGCGAATCCATGTTGAGGCCAAAGTGTTCGCTTCGAGTGTGCTGACACCCGCACACGTCAGTACTTCGACAGTGCGTTGCCGTGTCTCGCTGACTGCTTCGAGATCAACGTCATATCCCATGATGGCGTCAATCGCGTCGATCAGTTTGATGCGTCGTCGGGCACATGACTGGATCAGACGCGTGATGATTGGGACGATGAATGCGCCGCGACCGACCGCTGGTTCGACGATTGTGTTGGCTGCCAGATCCTGGTCGGTTGTGTAGCCGGCCAGGTCGAGGATCATTTCCACGACCCATGGCTGGGTATAAACGACGCCGCTGGTCTTCGGCGCTATTGGCCGCTGTTTAGTGCCGGCCACCGGTGGCCCCGTCGCCGACACGAACGATGCCAGCGCACGAGGCGGAACTTAAGCGCTCTTGCACGACGTGGGCGATACAGTCGGCGGCCGTTGGGATGTCGTCATGCTCCCACACGACGATCACTGTCCATCCGTTGGCGACCAGGATCGCCTCGGTATCGGCGTCGCGTGCGGCATTGCGATTCAGTTTGGCCTGCCATCGGTCGGCGTTGAGTGTCGGATTCGAGCCGTGCGCTGGGCATGCGTGCCAGAAACACCCACGTACGTCGACTGCGACTCGGGCCCGCGTGAAAACGATGTCGAGTCGACGCCGGAGATCTCGAACTGGCCTATATTGCACACGATATCTGAAGCCTCGCGCAAAGAGCGCACGCCGTAAGAGCATCTCGGGCCGGGTGTCGCGCTGAGGTTGACGACTCATCCGCGCCCGCGTCGCATCCGTGGTGGGCCAGGTTGATGTCTGCTTTGTGAGGACGGGGCGCGTTTCGGACTGGTGGTGTTCGAGATCGGCGTAGAAATCGGCGGGCACCTTGAGGCGTGACTCATCGAGTCGGCGCAGGAAACCGGAGGTGGCGCGATGCGACAATGCACTACTCTCGAACGGCCGGATGATGTCGGTGAGTTCTATCATCGCCGAGTGGCGTGGAAAGCGCGACACATCTGCTCGCCACGCTGTGCCTTTGCAGCCCCAGGCTGCGTCGGGCCAACGGCCCTGACGGTGTCGATCCAGCATGACCGCGTGGGCTGCCGTCGATGTGCTCGGTGAACCCGCGGCTCCGGTGATTCGTTCAGCCACCCATGCGCCGATGCCGGTGGGCACTGCGTTGCCGATCAGTTTCCACCGATGGTCAGGTTCTCCGGACCGGACGGCAGGACGTGTCCATCCCCGTGGCAGGCCTTGGAGGGCTTCGCCGTCCTCCACGCTCGGCAACAGGAAGCGCCGCCCGTGTGGGTTTCTCGGGAACCACACAGCTGGCGCCGACGGCAAACCAATCGTCGAGCCGCCTTTGAGGGTGGGTACCGCTCCGAAGACCAAGCCCGTGCCGTGACGCCCCTCAGTCCAGTAGAAGCCCGCCTCGGGCGGGGCGACCTTCGCCTCGTGATTGCCGGCGTCCTCGCCCAGCAACACGTCGGCGGGGTCGCCGTCGCTGCTGGCGAGGACCAACACCCGTGGCCGCCGTTGAGGGACGCCGGTAAATCTCGCGTCGACTACTCGGTAGGCCCACCGGTAGCCGAGACGCTCGAACTGCGCTGTCAGGTGGCGGATTCCGGCGGCGGAGTGCAGCACGAGCAGATTGGGCACGTTCTCAAGGAGCACCCACCGTGGCTGCAGGAGACGCGAGAGTCGGAAGACGTGCTCGACCAATCCCGACTGACTACCGGTGATACCAGCTTTGGATCCTACGTGGGAGATATCGGTGCATGGGAATCCTGCGGCGATCAAGTCGACCGCCCCCACATCGGGTACCAAGGTGGCCACGTCAGGGTAGATCTCAAGATGTGGCCAATGGCGCTGCAGGACGCGGCGTGCCGGCTCCCAGGACTCACACTGGGCGACGATCTCACAGCCTCCAGATTCGAGCCCTAGATCGAGGCCGCCGATTCCGGAGAAACACGACAGCGTTCGAATCGTCGGCACGATCCTCCAAGTTTCGAAGTGCCACACTAAGTTCGTGTCGCACAGTACTCGAGTTCGGGCAAAACCTCGAGTCCGATCCGCTCTCTTTACCGAATGGTTCTCATAACGGTGGCGCGCTCACGCCGCGCGGTTGGTCGCGCGCAGTTGGTCGATTGTGAGACCACCTGCTCGGGCCTGGTCCTAGACTCGCCATGGTGACTTGTCGTTATCCGCACGACGTCTCCGTATGTGGGCTCGTATCACTTGGTGTCACTGATGAGGGGCCGGCGACTCGTGCGTGAGAAGGAATTCAGTTTCACCGTCGATGCTCAGTTGCTGCGCGAATTGGGCGAGCGTCTGGTCGGCCGTCCGCACATTGCGTTGGCTGAACTCATCAAGAACGCCTACGACGCCGATGCGACGGTCGTGGAGATCCACGTGGACGCCGAGTCCATCGTGGTAAGCGACAACGGTCATGGCATGACCGAAGCCGAGTTCGTCAAGACGTGGATGCGGGTCGGCACCACCCACAAGGCATCCGAACGCACGTCCCGTGACAAAAACCGCGAGATGACCGGGTCAAAAGGCGTGGGGCGGTTAGCGGTTCAGCTGCTGTCTCGGCGCACGCTGGTCACCACGGTCGGCCAGTCGAGCGGGCGGCACCAACGGCTCACCGCCGATATCGACTGGGACGGCGCCGTCCAACATGGTGATCTCACCTCGGTTACGGTCCCAGTCACCATCGAACCCGCCAAAGCGACGGAATTCCCCGGAGGCTCACCCACCGGAACCCGAATTGAATTGCACGACTTGGTCGACAACTGGACCGCAGCTGACTTCGCAGAACTGGCTAAAGAAATCTGGTCGCTGCAACCTCCGTATCAGGTGCCCGACGATTCGTCCGAAGCGTTCCAGATCCGCTTCGACACACAGCTGCAAGAGGCCTACGACCAGTTCCATGCTCAAATGGCTGCGCTGCTCGACATATGGTCGGCCCGAATCACCGGCAAATTGGTCGACGCGTCGCGATACCGCGGAGATATCGTCGGCGATCTGCCTGCTCGCCTCAGAGAGGAATTGGCTGTCGATACCGACCACGACGACACCGATTCTGAATCAGTGAAGATGATCGAGCAACTTCCCGCCAAGGTGCTCAAGCTCACCATCACGCTCCGAGATCGCAGCCCGGTCGAGGTGGGCTTGCTCGTACGGCAATGCCCGATCGAACACGTGCGGTTCGACATCCGGATATTCGACCTGGTGTACCGACAGGGCAAGGGCATTCGAGTGGGACAGGCACGCGAATACCTCGACAAATACGGTGGAATCAACGTCTATGACGGCGGTTTTCGGCTGCCGTACTACGGAGCGGACCAAGACTGGGTAGACCTCGAAGAAACCCACGCCGCGCGGCGGTCCAAATCGCAGTTGCTGCCTGATGAGTTGCACGTCGACCGGGGCCTGCTGAACCTGCCGACGAACAGGCGCGTGTTCGGTCGAGTCCATGTGTCCACAGCGGCAGAAGCGCATTGGTTCCGCAAACGTCAGCAGAGGCCACGCAATGTCCGCACAGTGATGGAACCGCCTCTGACCATCCAGATCACTCGGGACCGCTTGGTCCCGAACAACGCGTACGAACGCCTGCGGGTCATGGTGCGGGCCGCCCTCGATGCCTACGCGATGGAACGCACGCGTCTGCGGGTAGAAGAAAACCGAAACCAACGAGATCGCCAACCCACGCCTCCGTCGGACTTGTTGGCGGACGTGTCGGCAGCAGTGGAGGAGGCGAGTGCGCATCTACCGGCGACGACTTACCGTGAGATCGCAGCCAAAGTCGAAAATGCCAGCAAAGGCGTAAAAGCTCTCGAACGGTCCAGCCGCGACTACGCCGCACTGCTGGGAGCGCTGGCCACGGCCGGCATCACCGCCATGGCCTACAACCACGAAGTAAATCGACAAACAAGTCAACTGCAAACCCTCAAAGACAATCTCTACACAGTTGCCACGCAGATCGACGAGCCGGCACGCAGCGAAATCCTCGACGCGGTGAGCGTCATAGACCGCTGGCTGGAACGGGCGACCGGATTGAGGAGACTGCTCAAGCCGTTGATGGACGAGGAATCCCGCAAGCAGAAACGTCGTTATCCCGCGCGGGAAGTCATCACCGACGTCTGCAACGACCTTGAGCCCCTGCTGCGAGGCATCAAAATCGAGCTTTCCGACGTCCCCGCCGACCAGCAATTGCCTGCCGCCACTATTGCTGCCTGGTGGGCGGTGTTCCAGAACCTCTTGATCAATTCGATGAATGCCCTGCTGGCGCGCGGCAACCACACCCCGCCTCAGACGATTGCCGTTGATGGTGATGTGGACGGCGCTCGTCGATGGCTAAGGGTCCAAGACAACGGCGTAGGCGTGGGAACCGATCTCGATGAGGCCAACACCTTGTGGCAGCCGTTCGAGCGTCGCCTCAAACTGCCGCCCGAAACGGTTGAGCTAGGGCTCGGCGGAAGCGGCCTAGGGCTGACCATCGTGCGCATGATCCTCGATGAGGTCGGGGCTAAAGCAGCATTCACGAGGCCCGCCGAGGGGTTCTCAACCGCCGTCACGATCAGCTGGGAGGCAATGTGACATCATCGAAGCCTAAAGTCGTGATCTGCGACGACGACCCGCAACGCGCTGAGACATGGCAACGCAACATCGCCTCCGCATCCAAGCGACCCGAGTTCGAATACCAGGTGGTGTCGGGCGAACACCTGGTAGATGAGATCGATATCCTGAACCGGCGGCGAGACGCAGCCCGCAAGACCGCAGACCCGACCGATCAAGTGTCGGTTTTCGACTCCGCCGCCCTGGCCATCCTCGATTTCGATCTCACGCCTGACATCGGCACTCGCCATGATTTCGCCAACGACCATGCATTCGCCCAACTCCAGCAGGACTTGCGAGGACGAACCGGCGAACTACTGGCCTACCTGGCACGCTGTTACTCCAGCGTGGGGTACACCGTCGTGGTGAACCAGGGATACCAGGATCAGTCGTTTGACTTGACACTGCAACGTTTTTCGGCGTCGAAGGCCGACCTCAACGTAACGCACCCAGCTCTGACATCTGCCGCCCTGTGGACTGGCGTCGATGTTCCGGAGAACCTCAACTCGTGGGCGTGGCCTCGGCTTGACTATGCCGATCAACTGTGGCGTTCGCGTCTGGACAATGCAAAGCTCGACGCGCCGGTGTTCGACACACTGGGCATCAATCCTGCGGTCGATCGCCTGGCGCCGCGTCAGATAGACCTCCTCACCGACTCACCTGAGGTCAAAGAGACTGCACCCGAGGATATTACGTTCGACGATGTCGTCTCGTCATCGCTGGGATTGTTCCCCAAGGATCAGCAGCGCGATCCCGACCTTCGGCTTCGCATCGCAGTCTCGGTCGTCGGCCGGTGGTTGGACCATTGGGTCATACCCGGTCAGAACGTGTTGGTTGACGAACCGCACATCGCGGCGTTGTTCCCCGCGGCATACCCTGACATCGATTTGTCGGAGCGCGACTGGAAAAGAGGAAGCGGCGTCCATGTCGACACCGCTGACGGCCTCGACTATCCGTTGAAATCGACGCCTCCCGCGGCTCAGATGTATTGCCAGCGACCAGTTTGGCGAGTGTCCGAAGTCCGTGAAGTCGCTCGGTCACACCGACTGCCGGACAGGCCAGTGCAGATGGTCTTTTGTGAGGATGTGTCGGCGTTCGCCGACGTCTCCGCGTGTGTAGAAGTCGAGACCGATGTCCCCGGACCGTTCGTCCGACGCTACATTAAACGGCTCGCCAGCGTCCGCTATTACCCACTGCCACGCCTATATTCGGCTTAACTGCGGCCGATGGCGAGCGACAACGCGGTGAAAGGACACCTCACCGCATTAGGAAAAATCGGCGAAGCATGGGCTACCTACAGAGGCGTCGAACCAACCGCAACAGCAGACCCGCGAATCGAACAGATGCGCAATTCGTTCCGACCTTTCGAGCGTCGGTCGTTGAGTGGATTTGCCGGCGGCACATCCAACAAATGGCGCAACGCTGGGTTCATCATTCCGCCTCCAGTGACTGTCGAACGACCGCATCTCTACCCGGTGGCGTGGCCACTCGTGCGCATCTCGGGTTCGACAATCGACGTAATGATTCGTGTGGGCCTCCTTCGCCGGTCCTCGGAAGACGAGATCGACGAGTCCGAAGGATGGCGGTTCGAGACGCCTGACCCGGATCCTGTCGAGGCATCCTACACCGGCCACTACCGCGCTCACTCACAGCGAATTGCAGGATGGGACAAAGACAGCACATTTGGTTTCGGACCCGACAAGCTTCCGTCGGAGGCCCTCGACGCGAACGGTCCGGGGCAGAACTCCGGTGATGTCGTCATTAACTGCGTCCGCCCCGCGTTCCCACTCGCATCCCACAGCCCGCCCGGCCTGATGTTGGCTACCATCGTCGCCTTATATGGGGCCAGGGCTGCGGGCGAGATCGTCGAGGCGGCCGGAGTCGATCTCGGTTTGAAACGCGAGTTCGAAGGGATCGCCTATCAACGATGAAAACATCGGCCGTCAGACCAACTCGGATTGCCCACATATCACCGACCATTGCTTCGGAGATGCTCCGGCCAACCATTTCTCGCTGAGATCGGCGGCGCGTTCGTCAGCGACCAGAACCCGCACCATTTAGGACAAGGGCGATCAGGAACCGGCGCATTGGATGCCGCCCAATCGTGCGTTCTGGTGTCAATACGCCGTGCAGTTCGTCGAGGTGTTACGCGGTTACCGCCTGCCGGTCGATGCCTCGTCGGCGGTCGTGCTACGCGAAGCCGCCGGGACGTGCCCGACGGGCTGAATCGTCTGCTCGCCGGACTTCAGAGGTCGAGCAACCAGTTCTGGCCGTTGAGGTCGTGGCCGAAACTGTGGTGACGTTCCTCGTCGACAAGCCGGAAACCGAACGCCTCGTAGATCTTTCGAGCGGCGGTCAGTACGTCGTTGGTCCACAGCGTCACGCGTTGATAGCCCGTGTCGCGCGCGAACTGCAGGCACTGTTCGACGAGCCGGGTGCCGAGTCCGAGGCCGCGAGCGTCCGGGGTCACCAACAGAATCCGCAGCTTCGCCACCTGGGGTTCATCGCCGGCGACGCAGAAGATGCAGCCCGCCCGCTCGCCGTCGACTTCGGCAATCCAGCCTGATTCGCGTGCGGGATCGTGGTTCGCGGCGAAGTCGGCGACGATCGTCGCCACCAATTTCTCGAAGTCGGTGTCCCAGCCGAACTGCCGGTTGTAGACCTCGCCGTGCGCCATCACGACCCAACCCAGATCGCCGGGGCGGTCGGCTCGGCGCACGAGAACCTGTCTCTGATCGACGGCCTGCGACATCGAAGAACCTCCAGAACACTGAAACACTCGTTTCAGTAGCGGTAGGCTACCAACGTGCCCACAGCCGCGACAAGCCCCTCGGCCCGGCAGACCGAACTGTTGGAAGCCGCCTACCGGTACGCCCTCACCCACGGCTTGGGGGACATGTCGTTACGTCCGTTGGCCGCGGCCATCGGATCGAGCCCGCGCGTGCTGCTGTTCCTGTTCGGCAGCAAGGACGGGCTGGTGCGGGCGCTGCTCGCGCGGGCACGCAGCGACGAACTGGCGCTTCTGGATCGGCTCAGGCGAGCCGCCGACACCGAACCCATCGGACTTGGCGCCGCCGTTGAGGAGACCTGGAAGTGGCTTGCCGCGGACGAGCATCGGCCGTTGCTGAAACTCTGGGCCGAGGCGTACGCGCGATCGCTCTCAGAACCGGATGGGCCGTGGGCCGGCTTTGCCCGCGCTACGGTGGAGGACTGGCTCGATGTCCTCGCGAATTGCCAACCGACGCAAGACAAAACCAGTGCCGACGGGATCGCGAGTCGCACCCTGGCGCTTGCAGTGCTGCGCGGGGGACTGCTCGACCTGCTGGCCACCGGCGACCGGGACCGGGTCACGAGCGCCGTACGCGCGCAAACGGCTCAGTTTCGCGTGTGACGAGCAGGCGCAAAAGCACCCCAAACCTGTTGATCTAGGGTGCTTTTGCGCCTGCTGGCGGTTTAGGTGCCGGTGTAGGTGGCCGGATCCGGACGGAACCGGGTGCCCTCGTCGAGGCCGTTGAGGGACGCCATCTCGTCCTCGGTCAGCTCGAAGTCGAACACGTTCAGGTTCGACGCGATGCGGTCGGGATTCGCCGATCGCGGGATCACGATGTTGCCCAGTTGCACACTCCACCGAATGAGCACCTGCGCCGGGGTCTTGCCGTGCGCCTCGGCGACGGCCGTGACGGCCGGGTTGTCGAGCAGGCGGCCGACGCCGAGCGGCCCGTACGCCTCGGTGGCGATGTTGTGTTCGGCATTGGCCGCGCGCAGCTCGGCCTGGTTGAGCAGCGGGTGCAATTCGATCTGGTTGACCGCGGGGGTGAAGAACGTCAGATGGACGATCGTCGAGAGGTCGTCGGCGCTGAAGTTGCTGACGCCGATCGAGCGGGCGACACCATCCTCCTTGGCCCGCATCAGGCCGCCCCAACTGTCGACGTACTTGCTGGTGTCACCGCCGGGCCAGTGGATGAGGTACAGGTCGACGTAATCGAGGCCGAGGCGCTCGAGGCTCGCGCGGGCCGCGTCCTGCGACGACTGGAAGCCCTGGTCGCTCGTGGCGAGCTTCGTGGTCACGAAGATCTCGTCCCGGGGGAGGCCCGACGCGGCGATCGCACGCCCGACGCCGGCCTCGTTGCCGTAGGCGGCCGCCGTGTCGATCAGCCGGTAACCGGCCTCCAGCGCGGCCGAGACCGAGCGCTCGGCCTCTGCGTCGGACATTTCGCCGACACCGAGGCCGACGACCGGCATCGTGTTGTCGTCGTTGAGCGTGACGGTGGGAATTGCTGCCGCCTGCCCATGGGACGAGGTCATGTCACCTACCCTGTGAAATTGAAGGTTCGTGGATCGGGACCCAACCGTGTTCCGTTTTCCAGCGACGCGATGGACGTCATGTCCTCTTCGCTGAGATCGAAATCGAACACGTCGAAATTGCTCACAATCCGTTCTGGGTTCACCGACTTGGGGATGACGATATTACCCAGGTGTATATGCCACCGAATCAGCACCTGGGCGGGCGTTTTCCCGTGCCGATCGGCGATGCCCGTGATCACCGGGTCGGACAGCAACGATCCCTGCCCGAGCGGACTCCACGCCTCGGTCGCGATGCCCAATTTGGCGTGCACGTCCCGCAGTTCCTGCTGCGGCAT
The DNA here is from genome assembly GCF_049241375.1 of Mycolicibacterium wolinskyi str. Jessa 2025. Classification (NCBI taxonomy): domain Bacteria; kingdom Bacillati; phylum Actinomycetota; class Actinomycetes; order Mycobacteriales; family Mycobacteriaceae; genus Mycobacterium; species Mycolicibacterium wolinskyi. The sequence goes on along the minus strand of NZ_CP185960.1, from coordinate 4,775,202 downwards.
TAGCGGGTGGAGTTCGATCTGGTTCACCGCGGGAACGATGCCCGTCGCGTCGATCAATATGTTCAGGTGTTCGGGCTCGAAGTTGCTGACGCCGATCGAACGAACACGTTGCTGGTCGTGTAGATGTGCGAATGCCTTGAACGTGTCGATGAAGGTGTTTTTCGCAGGCATCGGCCAATGGATGAGGTAAAGGTCGAGGTAGTCGACTCCGAGCCGCTCCAGGCTCGCGTCGAAGGCCGCGAGCGTGGAGTCGTACCCCTGGTCGCTGTTCCAGAGCTTGGTCACGAGGAAGATGTCCTCGCGCGGCACACCTGAGTTGGCGATCGCGCGGCCGGTTTCGGTCTCGTTCTGATACGCCGCCGCCGTGTCGATGTGTCGGTAGCCCGCCTGCAAGGCCGCGGTGACGGCGCGTTCGGTGTCTTCGGCAGGCGTCTGCCAAACTCCCAACCCGACCTGCGGTATCGAATTACCGTCGTTGAGCGTGACGCGAGGATTCACAGAGGAAGCTGCCATGACCAGAAGTCTGCCAGGCGACGACGTCGCTGTCGGAAGTCCAGGTGAACGGACCGGAACCGTCCGCGACATGCTGCTGGGCCGCGCCACCAAGTTCACGCTCAACGCCATCCCGAACATCTCGGACCGGCGTAAACGCCTGCTGCTCGGCGGGCGCACCGTAACCATCGACGGCAACACCCTGGACACCACACTGCAGTTCATGCTGGCCGCCCAGCAGTCCGCCGGGCTGGCCGGCCTCGTGGCGGATTTCACCCCGGTTTCCGGGGTGGCGGTGTCGCGCGCGCAGCTGCGCACAACCGCGGCCATGATGCCGGGCAGCATCCACGTGGACGTGAGCGACATATCCATCCCGGGCCCCGCCGGGCCGATGGCGGCCAGGCGCTACATGCCGGTCGACGCCGGGCCGGTCACCGCACTCCTGCTCTTCTTCCACGGAGGCGGCTTCGTGATCGGTGACATGGACACCCACGACGGCTTGTGCCGGCTCATCTGCCGTGACGGCGGTATCCAGGTGGTTTCGGTCGACTACCGGCTCGCGCCCGAACACAAGGCTCCGGCGGCGGCGGAAGACGCCTATGCCGCCTACCAGTGGGCGCTCGACCATGCCGCCGGATTGGGCGCGACACACATCGTGGTGGGCGGCGACAGTGCCGGCGGCAATCTCGCCGCCGTCGTGTCCCAGTGGGCGCGCGACGACGAACTGCCGCTGCCGGCATTGCAGCTGCTGCTGTACCCGGTCACCGACTTTTCGAGCGAGACGCGTTCGCGGACGCTGTTTTCCGACGGCTATTTCCTGACCAAACGCGATATGGACTGGTTCAGGGACCACTATCTGGATGGCGCGGACGTCACCGCCGAGGATCCGGCGGTATCGCCCCTGTTGGCCGAGGACCTCTCCGGGCTTCCGCCTGCGCTTGTGATCACGGCCGGGTTCGATCCGCTGCGTGACGAAGGCAACCGTTACGCGCGCGCCATGCGAGATGCCGGTGTGCTGGTTGACCTGCGCGAGGAGCGTTCACTGATCCATGCCTTCGCCAACTTCTTCCCGCTCGGCGGCGGCAGCGCCAAAGCGACCGCGGTCATGATCTCGGCGCTGCGGGCTCATCTGAGCCACGCCTGAGGTGGCGGTCGTCGCCGCCGGTACGCTTGTTCCGTGGCCAAACCGAAGAAGACCGCCAAGTACGACCTCAAGGCAGCCGACCGCAAGCGCAACCTGTGGGTGCAGATCGGGCTGACCTCGGTCGTCGTGCTGTTCGCCGTCGCACTGGTGCTCTACATCGTGATGACCGGTGAAAAGCGGCCCGACGCGAATGCGGGCAAAGCCGTCCGGGTGGCGTCGAGCAACGTGATCACCAACGAGGGCTCGAGCGATCCCAAGGCCGTGATCGGCCTCTACGAGGACTTCCTGTGCCCCGCGTGCGGCAACTTCGAGCGTCAGTTCGGTCCGACCATCCGCAAGCTCATCGACACCGGCGCGGTGGCCGCCGACTACTACATGGTCGGCATCCTCGACCGTGCCGGCAACGGCTACTCGTCGCGGGCCGGCGGTGCGGCCTATTGCGTGGCCGACGAGTCGAACGACGCGTTCCGTCGCTTCCATGAGGCGCTCTACACCAAAGAGCTTCAGCCACAGGAGAACAGCGGCATCTACCCGGACAACGCCCGGCTGATCGAGCTCGCCCGGCAGGCCGGCGCCGCGGGAGGCGTGGCCGACTGCATCAACAACGGGCGCTACGTCGAGATGGTCCAGGGCATGGCCGGCGCGACGGGCATCAACGCCACCCCGACCATCCGGATCAACGGTGAGGACTACGAGCCGTCCACGCCGCAGGCCCTGGTGGACAAGATCAAGGAGATCGTCGGCGACGTGCCGGGTCTCGAAGCCGTGGCACCGGCACCGCAATGACCGTCACCGCGCGGCCGGCAGCTGACTCCGAGCACACTCCCGACGACCGCCCGTCGGGGGTGCCGGTCGCGCGGGCCAGCGCGGTGTGGGTGCTGATCGCCGGCGTGATCGGCCTGGCGGCATCGTTGACGCTCACGGTCGAGAAGATCGAAATCCTGATCAACCCGGCGTACGTGCCGTCCTGCAGCATCAATCCGGTGCTGTCGTGCGGTTCGGTGATGGTCACCCCGCAGGCGTCGGCGTTCGGTTTCCCCAACCCGCTCATCGGCATCGTCGCGTTCACGCTCGTCACGATGACGGGCGTGCTGGCGGTCGCGGGTGTGCGCCTGCCACGCTGGTACTGGGCCGGGCTGGCCGCCGGGACGCTGCTGGGTGCCGCGTTCGTGCACTGGCTGATCTTCCAGAGCCTCTATCGCATCGGTGCGCTGTGCCCGTATTGCATGGGTGTCTGGGCGGTGACGATCCCGCTGCTCGTCGTGGTGAGCTCGATCGCGCTGCGTCCACTGGCAGGCAACGCGGTCGCGCGGGGCATCTACCAGTGGCGATGGTCGCTCGTGGCGCTGTGGTTCACGGGCCTGATACTGCTGATCCTGGTCCGGTTCTGGGATTACTGGTCAACACTGTTGTAACACTGCGGAAACATCTGGGCGGTTAGGGTTACGCGTGATCTCCAAGGTGCTGGTAGCCAATCGTGGCGAGATAGCGATCCGTGCGTTCCGTGCTGCATACGAGATGGGCATCGCCACGGTGGCGGTGTATCCGTATGAGGATCGGAATTCGCTGCATCGTCTGAAGGCGGACGAGTCGTACCAGATCGGCGACGTCGGTCATCCGGTGCGGGCGTATCTGTCGGTGGACGAGATCATTCGGGTGGCCAAGCATGCCGGCGCCGATGCGGTGTATCCCGGCTACGGCTTCCTGTCGGAGAACCCCGAGCTCGCCGCGGCGTGCGCCGAGGCGGGCATCACGTTCGTCGGCCCGTCGGCCGAGGTGCTTGAGCTGACGGGCAACAAATCGCGTGCGATCGCTGCGGCGCGGGCCGCGGGCCTGCCGGTGTTGGCGTCGTCTGAGCCGTCGTCGTCGGTCGAGGATTTGGTGGCGGCCTCGGCCGGCATGGAGTTCCCGCTGTTCGTCAAGGCCGTGTCGGGTGGGGGCGGGCGCGGCATGCGCCGGGTCACCGACCGCGAGGCGTTGGCGGAGGCGATCGAGGCGGCTTCGCGCGAGGCCGAGTCGGCGTTCGGCGACGCGTCGGTGTATCTGGAGCAGGCGGTGCTCAATCCCCGCCACATCGAGGTGCAGATCCTGGCCGACGGGCAGGGCAATGTGATGCACCTGTTCGAGCGCGACTGCAGTGTGCAGCGGCGCCATCAGAAGGTCATCGAGCTCGCGCCCGCGCCCAATCTGCCCGAGGAGCTGCGCGCCAAGATCTGCGCCGACGCGGTGGCGTTCGCGCGCCAGATCGGTTACTCGTGTGCGGGCACCGTCGAGTTCCTGCTCGACGAGCGCGGCCATCACGTCTTCATCGAATGCAACCCGCGCATCCAGGTCGAGCACACGGTGACCGAGGAGATCACCGACGTCGATCTGGTGGGTTCGCAGCTGCGCATCGCGGCCGGCGAGACGCTGGCCGATCTCGGCCTGAGCCAGGAGCGGTTGGTGTTGCGTGGCGCGGCGATGCAGTGCCGCATCACCACCGAGGACCCCGCGAACGGTTTCCGTCCGGACACCGGCCGCATCACGGCATACCGGTCGCCGGGCGGGGCGGGCATCCGGCTCGACGGTGGGTCGAACCTTGGCGCCGAGATCAGCGCGCATTTCGATTCGATGCTGGTGAAGCTGACGTGCCGCGGCCGGGACTTCTCGGCGGCGGCATCGCGGGCGCGCCGGGCGTTGGCCGAGTTCCGTATTCGCGGTGTGTCGACGAACATCCCGTTCCTGCAGGCCGTGATCGACGATCCGGATTTCCGGGCGGGTCGGGTGACGACGTCGTTCATCGACGACCGGCCGCACCTGCTGACCTCCCGCGAGCCCGCCGACCGCGGCACCAAGATCTTGAACTATCTGGCCGATGTCACGGTGAACAAGCCGAACGGGGAGCGGCCCTCGGCGGTGTATCCGCAAGACAAGCTGCCTGCCATCGATCTGGAGGCGCCGCCCGCGGCGGGCTCCAAGCAGCGCCTGGTCGAGCTGGGGCCGGAGGGGTTCGCCCGCTGGATGCGTGACAACCCGGCGGTGGGCGTCACCGACACGACGTTCCGCGACGCTCATCAGTCGTTGCTGGCGACGCGGTTGCGGTCGACGGGTCTGCTCAAGGTGGCGCCATACGTTTCGCGGATGATGCCCGAGTTGCTGTCGATCGAGTGCTGGGGTGGGGCGACTTACGATGTGGCGCTTCGCTTCTTGAAGGAAGACCCGTGGGAGCGGCTGGCCGCGCTGCGCGAAGCGGTGCCCAACATCTGTCTGCAGATGCTGCTGCGGGGCCGCAACACCGTCGGCTACACGCCGTACCCGGAGATCGTGACGTCGGCATTCGTCGAGGAGGCGACGGCCACGGGCATCGACATCTTCCGGATCTTCGATGCGCTCAACAACGTCGATTCGATGCGTCCGGCGATCGATGCGGTGCGTAACACCGGCACCGCGATCGCCGAGGTCGCGATGTCCTACACCGGTGACCTGAGCAACCCGGCCGAAAACCTCTACACCCTGGACTACTACCTGCGGCTGGCCGATCAGATCGTCGAGGCCGGTGCGCATGTGCTCGCGATCAAGGACATGGCCGGGCTGTTGCGGCCGCACGCCGCCCACACGTTGGTGAGCGCGCTGCGCAGCCGGTTCGATCTGCCGGTGCATGTGCACACCCATGACACGCCGGGCGGACAGTTGGCCACCTATCTGGCGGCCTGGCAGGCGGGAGCGTCGGCGGTCGACGGCGCGGCAGCGCCGTTGGCGGGCACCACGAGCCAGCCGGCGTTGTCCTCGATCGTGGCTGCCGCGGCGCACACCGACCGTGACACCGGGCTGGACCTGGGTGCCGTCTGCGAGCTCGAGCCGTACTGGGAGGCGCTGCGAAAGGTGTACGCGCCGTTCGAGTCTGGGCTGCCCGCCCCGACCGGCCGGGTGTACTCCCATGAGATCCCGGGCGGTCAGCTGAGCAATCTGCGCCAGCAGGCGATCGCCCTCGGGTTGGGGGACCGGTTCGAAGACATCGAGAACGCCTACGCCGCGGCCGACCGGATCCTGGGCCGGCTCGTCAAGGTCACCCCGTCGAGCAAGGTGGTCGGGGACCTCGCGCTGTCGTTGGTGGGTGCGGGAATCAGCGCCGAGGAGTTCGCCGCCGACCCGGCACGCTTCGACATCCCCGACAGTGTCATCGGCTTCCTGCGCGGCGAGTTGGGTGATCCGCCGGGCGGCTGGCCGGAACCGTTGCGCACCAAGGCTCTTGAGGGTCGCGGCCCGGCCAAGCCGACCGAGGAGCTCTCGGCCGAGGATGAGGCGCTGCTGGCGGCGCCCGGGGTCAAGCGGCAGGCCGCGCTCAACCGGTTGCTGTTCCCCGGCCCGACCAAGGAGTTCGAGGCGCACCGCGAAACCTACGGCGACACTTCATCGTTGAGCGCCAACCAGTTCTTCTACGGGCTGCGCCACGGTGAGGAACACCGCGTCGCACTGGAACGCGGTGTGGAGCTGCTGATCGGTCTGGAAGCGATCTCGGATGCCGACGAGCGCGGCATGCGCACGGTGATGTGCATCCTCAACGGCCAACTGCGGCCGGTGCTGGTGCGCGACCGCAGCATCGCCAGTGAGGTCCCGGCCGCCGAGAAGGCCGACCGGAACAATCCCGACCACGTCGCGGCACCGTTCGCCGGGGTCGTCACGGTCAACGTGGCCGCCGGTGACACCGTCGAGGCGGGCGCGACGATCGCCACGATCGAGGCCATGAAGATGGAAGCCGCGATCACCGCACCCAAGGCAGGCACCGTCGACCGTGTCGCCGTGTCAACCACCGCACAGGTCGAGGGCGGAGACCTCCTGGTGGTCGTGCGCTGACCCGGATCATCGCCGGGGCCCTCGGTGGTCGCCGAATCGCGGTGCCGCGCAGCGGGACACGGCCCACGTCGGATCGTGTGCGCGAGGCCGTGTTCAACGCGCTGACGGCGCGCGTGGATTTCACCGGGCTGGCGGTGCTCGACCTGTATGCGGGCTCGGGAGCGCTTGGCCTGGAAGCGCTTTCGCGTGGCGCGGCCTCGGCGCTGTTCGTCGAGGCCGATCAGCGGGCGGCGGCCGTCATCGCCAAGAACATCGCGGCGTTGGGCGTGACCGCAGCGACGGTGCGGCGGGGAACCGTCGCTTCGGTGCTCGCGGCCGGTACCGATCGGCCCGTCGACCTGGTGCTGGCCGATCCGCCGTATGACGTCGAGGCCGCTGCCGTCGATGCGATGGTCACCGCACTGGCCGACGGTGGATGGGTCGGCGAGGGAGCGGTGGTGATGGTCGAACGGCGTGCGACAAGTGATCCGGTCGCCTGGCCGGACGGCTGGACCGCGCTGAGCGCCCGTCGATACGGCGACACCCGTGTCGAGCTCGCCGAGGTGGGGTAGCCCCAGCCGCGTGGCGACCCTGTACCGTCGTCACCCATGAGCGGCGCGGTGTGCCCAGGATCCTTCGACCCGGTGACCCTCGGGCATATCGACATTTTCGAACGCGCGGCCGCGCAATTCGACGAGGTCGTGGTGGCGGTTCTGGTGAACCCCAACAAGAAAGGCATGTTCGACCTCGACGAGCGGATGGCGATGATCGTCGAGTCGACGGCCCATCTGCCGAACCTCCGGGTGGAGTCCGGTCAGGGTCTGGTGGTCGACTTCGTGAAGTCGCGCGGACTCACCGCGATCGTCAAGGGCCTGCGCACGGGTACCGACTTCGAATACGAGCTGCAGATGGCTCAGATGAACAAGCACGTGGCAGGCGTGGACACGTTCTTCGTCGCCACCACACCGCAGTATTCGTTCGTGTCGTCGTCGCTCGCCAAGGAGGTCGCCTCGCTCGGCGGCGACGTCTCGGCACTGCTACCCGAGCCGGTCAACGTCCGGCTCCAGGCAAAACTGAACGGTTAGCGCACACCGGTAAGCGGGTAATCAGCGAGCGGCGCACAGCCCATGGCGCCCACTCGTCCAAGCCCGATTTCCGGAGGTGGCCACCGTGCCCAACACATTCGTCCAATCCACCGACGACGTCGTCAAGTTTCTCCGCGACCAACACAACCTGATCAAGGATCTGTTCGAAGAGGTGTTCTCCGCCTCGACCGACGAGGCGCGCGAAAAGGCCTTCATCGAACTGCGTCAGCTGCTGGCGGTGCACGAGACCGCCGAGGAAATGGTGGTGCACCCGCGGGTCCGGCGTGAGGTTGCCGACGGCGAAGAGATCGTCGAGGCCCGGCTCCACGAGGAGCACGCCGCCAAGGAGCAGTTGTCCAAGCTGGAGAGCATGGACATCGGCTCCGAGGAGTTCATCACCGAGCTCACGAAATTCCGTGAGGCGGTGATCGATCACGCAGACCACGAGGAGCAGGAAGAGTTCAACAAGCTCCAGCGCAAGCTCGACGCCGACGATTTGGAGCGCATGGCCAAGGCTGTGCAAGCGGCCGAGGCCATCGCACCGACGCGGCCGCACGCCGGTGTCGAGTCGGCTGCCGCGAACTTCGCCATCGGTCCGTTCGCGTCGATGCTCGACCGCGCTCGCGACCTGATCGGTGCCGCGCTGCGGTAACTCATAGCTGTTCGGCGCCCCGTCGGTCACCCGGCGGGGCGCCGACGCATGTGTCCCATTGCCATAATGGCGTCGAGGCGAATGTGCTGGGTGTGGCCGTGCGAGCGACACACCGCCAGTGCTCCACAGTCACAGGCGTAACACCAGGCACACTAGTCACTAACAACGACGCCTGGAGGGTTTTGCCGTGTACCGAGTTTTTGAAGCGCTCGACGAGCTCGGCGCGATCGTCGAAGAAGCGCGCGGTGTGCCGATGACCGCGGGTTGTGTGGTGCCGCGCGGTGACGTGCTCGAGCTCATCGACGACATCAAGGACGCCATCCCCGGCGAACTCGACGACGCGCAGGATGTCCTCGACGCGCGCGATTCGCTGCTTCGGGAAGCCAAGGAGCATTCCGAGTCGGTGATGTCCAAGGTCAACGCCGATGCCGACGGCATGATCAACCACGCCAGGGCCGAAGCCGATCGGTTGCTGGCCGATGCGAAAGCACAGGCTGACCGGATGGTTGCCGAGGCGCGCCAGCACAGCGAGCGCATGGTGGTCGAGGCGCGTGAGGAAGCTGCCCGGATGTCGGCGGCAGCAAAGCGTGAATATGAGGCGAGCACCGGCCGGGCCAAGGCCGAGGCCGACCGTCTCATCGAGAACGGCAACATCTCCTATGAGAAGGCCATCCAAGAGGGCATCAAGGAGCAGCAGCGCTTGGTGTCCCAAACGGAGATCGTCGCGACCGCCAATGCCGAGGCCACCCGCGTCATCGACGCCGCGCACGCCGAAGCGGACCGGCTGCGCGGTGAATGCGACATCTACGTCGACAGCAAACTCGCCGAGTTCGAGGAGTTCCTCAACGGAACGCTGCGCTCGGTGGGTCGAGGCCGTCATCAGCTACGCACCGCCGCGGGTACGCACGACTACGCGACTCGCTGACGGCGCCGTCAGCCATAACGCGTCGTCGTTCGCTGAAGCGTCGCCGTAGGATTGCTGCATGGCGACGCATGCGAGCGCGGGAAGGCACCGCGAGTCACGATCGCCGCTGGTGATCAGTGTTTCCCGACTGGGCCGGCGGCCGGGATCGATGCTGACTCACCGCGAGACGGTGCCAAGCCCCGCGCGAATCGGTCTGGAACTGGTCGGAATCGAGGCCGGTGCCCCGCTCGATCTCGACCTTCGGCTGGAGTCGGTGTCGGAGGGCGTGCTGGTCACCGGAACGGTGTCGGCGCCGACGGTCGGCGAATGTTCGCGCTGCCTGACCCCGATCACCGGTGACGTCGAGATCGATCTCACCGAGCTGTTCGCCTACCCCGACAGTGCGACCGATGAGACGACCGAGTCCGACGAGGTCGGGCGGGTCGTCGATGACACCGTCGACCTGGAGCAGGCGATCGTCGACGCGGTGGGATTGGCGTTGCCGTTCGCGCCGCTGTGCCGGCCGGATTGCGCCGGGCTGTGCTCGGAGTGCGGCATCGCGCTGGCCGACGCCGAACCCGGGCATCACCACGAACGGATCGATCCGCGCTGGGCCAAGCTCGCGGCGATGCGGCCGGCCGACGAGGATCCCAGCGGGAGCGGCGAGTGACGGATTCGCACGCGGCGCTGCTCGCGGCGCTGGGGGTCGCGCTGCCCGAAGAGCTGCTGACCATCGCGCTGACCCATCGCAGCTATTCCTACGAGAACGGTGGTCTGCCCACCAACGAGCGCCTGGAGTTCCTCGGCGACGCGGTCCTCGGTCTCACCATCACCGAGGAGCTCTACCACCGCCACCCCGACAGATCCGAAGGCGATCTGGCCAAGCTGCGCGCGAGCATCGTCAACACCCAGGCGCTCGCCGATGTCGGCCGCGGGCTCAGCGACGGTGGGCTCGGTGCGCACCTGTTCCTGGGCAAAGGCGAGGAGAACTCGGGTGGCGCCGACAAGTCGAGCATCCTTGCCGACGGTGTCGAATCTCTGCTCGGCGCAATCTATCTGGAGCACGGTCTGGAGGTCGCCCGCGAGGTCATCCTCCGGCTCTTCGGTGAGCTGCTGGACACGGCGCCGACGCTCGGGGCCGGGCTGGACTGGAAGAGCAGCCTGCAGGAGCTGACCGCGGCCCGCGGGCTCGGCGCGCCGTCCTATGTGGTGACGTCGACCGGCCCGGACCACGACAAGGAGTTCTCGGCGACGGTGGTGGTCGGTTCGGTCGAATACGGCAGGGGCGTCGGGCGGACGAAGAAGGAAGCCGAACTCAAGGCGGCCGCCAACGCCTGGCACGCGCTCGACGATGCCTGAGCTGCCCGAGGTAGAGGTCGTCCGGCGGGGGCTGCAGGAGCACGTCGCCGGCCGATCGATAACCGCTGTGCGAGTGCATCATCCACGCGCCGTTCGTCGCCACGAGGCCGGACCCGCCGACCTGACCGCCCGGCTGTTGGATGCCCGCATCACCGGAACCGGTCGCCGTGGCAAGTACCTCTGGTTGACGCTCGACGAGACCGAAGCGCTTGTGGTGCATCTCGGGATGAGCGGCCAGATGCTGCTCGGCCCCATCCGCGACGACCGGCATCTTCGTATCGCCGCGGTACTCGACGACGGCACCGCACTGAGTTTCGTCGACCAGCGCACGTTCGGCGGCTGGCAACTGGCCGACATGGTCACCGTCGACGGCACCGACGTACCGCAACCGGTGGCGCACCTGGCCCGGGATCCGCTCGATCCGCTGTTCGACCGGGAACGTGTCGTCACGGTGTTGCGCCACAAGCATTCTGAGATCAAGCGGCAACTGCTCGACCAGACCGTGGTGTCGGGCATCGGCAACATCTACGCCGACGAGGCGCTCTGGCGGTCGAAGATCAACGGCGCCAAGATCGCCGCGTCTCTGGCGCGCCGCCGCCTCGGCGAGTTGCTCGACGCGTCGGCCGAGGTGATGCGGGAAGCCCTCGGTCAGGGCGGCACGTCGTTCGATTCGCTCTATGTCAACGTCAACGGCGAATCCGGCTACTTCGAGCGGTCATTGGACGCCTACGGCCGCGAAGGCGAACCGTGCCGGCGGTGCGGCGCGGTGATGCGTCGCGAGAAGTTCATGAACCGGTCGTCGTTCTACTGCCCGAAGTGCCAGCCCCGCCCGCGGGTGGTGACGCGGTAGTCGGTCAGGGCAATCCCGCGATGTCGGCCAGATTGGGCGAATCCGTCATGCAGATCTTCCAATCGCCGCTCTCTTTGCGGAAATGCATTGTGCCCGAGCCGCTGTCGCTTTCGACCTTGGCGGTGGCGGTATCGCCGTCGACCTTGATGTCGCCGATGGTCGCGGACTCGTCCGGCTTCTCCATCGGAAGGCTGTTGATGTCGGGCGGTTCGATGCCGAGGTCTTCGAGAACGGAGAAGTTGAACAGCTCCTGATCGCCCGAGCAGAAGTACTGGTCGAGTGCGGCCGAGAAGTCCTCGGTCGAGCCGACGTCCTTCAGCAGCTGCCCGATGGCCCGTTCGTCGCTGGACGGCATCACCATCGCGATCACGACGCCGACGATCACCACGAGCGCCACGACCGCCGCCACCACACCGCCGATGATCAGGCCCTTGCGATTGCCGCCCGACGGCTGTGGCTGCGGATACGGATAACCCGGCTGCGGCGCGCCGTAACCATAAGGTTGTTGCGGTGCGCCATATGGCTGCTGGGGCCCGCCGTACTGCTGCCCGTACGGCTGCTGCGGCGCGCCGTACTGCGGCTGCTGCCCGTAAGGCTGGCCAGGCGCCCCGTACTGCGGTGCACCGTATGGCGGCTGCGCCCCGTACTCAGGCGCACCGTATTGCTGCTCACCGTACGGCGACGGTTGCTGCGGCGGCTGCCACGGGCCATCGGGGCCGGGCGGCGGCGAGGCGGGCGGGTTGTTCGGGGGGTAAGTCACTGTGCTCCTTGACGGATGGCGGTACGCCAGTCTATCCCCAGCACGTGGGCCGGGGGTGGCCGAGAAACCGCGCGCCGGAGCCGTGATGTGGGGACCTTGCTGGGGGAATACCGGTTCGCCGCGGAGTGTAGAAATACCCCATGACCGAACTTTGGGTTGAGCGCACCGGCGTGCGCCGCTATACCGGGCACAGCTCGCGGGGCGCTGAGGTGCTCGTCGGCAGTGAGGACGTCGACGGCGTGTTCACGCCGGGCGAGCTCATGAAGATCGCGCTGGCCGCCTGCAGCGGGATGTCCAGCGACCAGCCGCTGCGCCGGCGCCTCGGCGACGACTATCCGGCGACGATCCGCGTGTCCGGCCCGGCCGACCGCGAACAGGAGCGTTATCCGCTGCTGGAGGAAAAGCTCGAGATCGATCTGTCGGGCCTGTCCGAGGCCGATGTGGCCCGGCTGCTCACGGTCGTCGAACGTGCCATCGACCAGGTGTGCACGGTGGGACGCACGCTCAAGTCGGGCACCGAGGTCAAGTTCGAGGTCACGCCCACATGACCGGACCGGAACCCGCAAACCCCGAGGTGCGGCTGAGCGCCTGGGTGCACGGCCATGTCCAGGGCGTCGGGTTCCGGTGGTGGACGAGATCACGGGCGCTGGAACTCGGGCTCACCGGGTTTGCCTCGAACCGGCCGGACGGCCGGGTGCATGTGGTGGCCCAGGGTCCGCGCGACGCGTGCGAGCGTCTGCTTGACCTGCTGCAGAGCGGGGAAACCCCAGGTGCGGTGGACAAGGTCGTCGCCGATTGGTCCGAAGCCGACGCCCCGATGGCGGGGTTTAGCGAACGGTAGCCGGCTCGGCGGTAGGGTTTGACCCCGTGCACCTCAAGAGTCTGACGCTGAAGGGCTTCAAGTCCTTCGCCTCGCCGACGACTCTGCGTTTCGAGCCCGGCATCACCTGCGTCGTCGGCCCCAACGGGTCGGGTAAATCCAACGTCGTCGACGCCCTGACCTGGGTGATGGGCGAGCAGGGCGCCAAGACGCTGCGCGGCGGAAAAATGGAGGACGTGATTTTCGCCGGGACCTCGTCCCGGGCGCCGTTGGGCCGCGCCGAGGTCACGCTGACCATCGACAACTCGGACAACGCCCTGCCCATCGAGTACTCCGAGGTGTCGATCACCCGCCGGATGTTCCGCGACGGGGCAGGCGAATACGAGATCAACGGCAGCAGCTGCCGGTTGATGGACGTGCAGGAGCTGCTGAGCGACTCGGGCATCGGCCGGGAAATGCACGTCATCGTCGGGCAGGGCAAGCTCGCCGAGATCCTGGAGTCGCGCCCCGAGGACCGGCGGGCGTTCATCGAAGAGGCCGCCGGGGTGCTCAAGCACCGCAAACGCAAGGAAAAGGCGGTCCGCAAGCTCGACTCGATGGCGGCCAACCTCGCCCGCCTCACCGACCTGACCACCGAACTGCGGCGCCAGCTCAAACCGCTGGGCCGACAAGCCGAGATGGCCCGCCGGGCCCAGACCATCCAGGCCGATCTGCGCGACGCGCGTCTGCGCCTGGCCGCCGACGATCTGGTGCGAAGACAGGTCGAGTTCCACAACACCAATCAGGCCGAGACGATGCTGCGGCGCGAGCACGAAGAGGTCGCCGCGCGCCTGCAGACCGCGACGGCCGAGCTCGAAGCCCACGAGAGTGCGGTGGCCGAGCTGACGGCACGTGCCGAGGCCGCACAGCAGACCTGGTTCCGGGCGTCGGCACTCGCCGAACGCGTCAGCGCGACGGTGCGCATCGCCACCGACCGGGCGCAGCTGCTCGATTCCGAACCCGAGGCGTCGAGCGGGCGCGATCCCGACGCCTTGGAGGCCGAGGCCGACGAGGTCGCCGAGCTCGAGATGGAACTGCTCGGTGAACTGGAGGAATCACGCATCGCGCTGGAGACCGCACGCGCCGAATTGGCCGAGCGGGAACGGGTCGCGGCAGAGGCCGAGCGGGCACATCTTGCCGCCGCGCGCGCGGAGGCTGACCGGCGCGAGGGCCTGGCCCGGCTTGCCGGCCAGGTCGACACCATGCGCACGCGCGTGGAGTCCATCGACGAGGGTGTGCTGCGGCTGTCGGTCAGCATCGAGGAAGCCGCTGCGAAATCCCAACAGGCACAAGCGGAATTCGAGACGGTGGAAAGCCGGGTCGGTGAACTCGATGCCGGTGAGGTGGGTCTCGACGAGCACCATGACCGCTCGGTGGCCGCGTTGCGGCTCGCCGACGAACGGGTCGCCGAACTCCAGGCGGCCGAGCGTGCCGCCGAGCGTCAGGTCGCGTCGTTGCGGGCCCGTATCGAGGCACTGTCGGTAGGCCTGGACCGCCGGGACGGCGCCGCGTGGCTGCAGAAAAACCACACGGGCGCAGGGCTTTTCGGCACCATCGGCGATTTCTTGAAGGTGCGCCCCGGTTACGAAGTGGCGGTAGCCGCGGTGCTCGGTGCGGCCGCCGACGCACTGGCCGCGGAGAACTTCGGGGCCGCGGCCTCGGCTGTCGCCGCACTCAAGGAGTCCGACGGTGGCCGCGCGGCCATCGTCCTTGGTGACTGGCGGAGCGACGGATCGTCGCCTGCGGTTCCGTTGCCGGACGGCGCGATCTGGGCGACCGAGCTCGTCTCGGTTCCGGACCGGTTGCGCGGTGCGGTCACCGCGATGCTGGCCGGGGTCGCGGTGGTGCGTGACATGCCCGCGGGGCTGCACCTGGTGTCCACACGGCCCGAGCTTCGCGCGGTGACCACCGAAGGCGATCTGGTGGGCCCCGGCTGGGTCAGCGGTGGTTCCGACCGCAAGCCCAGCACACTGGAGATCGCCTCCGAGATCGACAAGGCCCGCGCCGAACTCGAGGCCGCCGAGAAACAGACCGACGAGCTGGGTGCGGCGTTGGCGGGCGCGCTCGCCGAACAATCGGCCCGACAGGATGCCGCCGAGCAAGCGCTGGCCGCGCTCAACGAATCCGACGCCGCGATCTCGGCGATCTACGAACAACTGGGCCGTCTCGGTCACGAGGCCCGCGGCGCTGAGAACGAATGGCAGCGCCTGATCAAGCAGCGCGACGAGCTCGAGGTCGGCCGCACCAAGACCGTCGAGGAACTCGTCGAACTCGAGAACCGGCTGCGCAATGCCGAGCAGGCGCCGCTCTTCGAAGCCGAGCCGGTCGACCGGCAGGAGTCGGTGGCCGCGGCCGAGGCGGCCCGCTCGGTCGAGGTGGAGGCCCGCTTGGCCGTACGCACCGCCGAGGAGCGGGCGAATGCCGTTCGGGGACGGGCGGATTCGTTGCGACGAGCGGCGGCCTCCGAACGGGAGGCGCGCCTGCGGGCACAGCGCGCGCGGGAGGCGCGCGAGCACGCCGCACGGGTGGGTGCTGCCGTCGCAGAATCGGGACGCGTTGTGGCGCAACGGCTGAGCGCCGTCGTCGCGGTGGCCGCTCGTACCCGTGACGAGCTCGCCACCGAACGCCAGGTCCGGGTCGCAGCCCTGGCCAAGGCCCGCGAGGAGACGACAGAACTCGGCTCCCGCATCAATGCCCTGACCGATGCGCTGCACCGCGACGAGATGGCCAAAGCCCAAGCGTCACTGCGTATCGAGCAGTTGGAAGCCCAGGTGCTCGAGCAGTTCGGGATGCCCGCCGCGGATCTGATCGCCGAGTACGGGCCGCAGGTGCCGCTGCCGCCAACCGAACTCGAGATGGCCGAGTACGAACAGGCACGGGAGCGCGGCGAGCAGGTCACCGCACCCGCGCCGATGCCGTTCGACCGGCCGACGCAAGAGCGGCGCGCCAAGCGGGCCGAACGGGAGCTCGCCGAGCTCGGCCGGGTCAATCCGCTCGCGCTCGAAGAGTTCGCCGCATTGGAAGAGCGGTACAACTTCCTGTCCACCCAACTCGAGGACGTCAAGGCCGCCCGTACCGACCTGCTCGATGTGATCGCCGAGGTCGACGCCCGCATCCTGCAGGTGTTCGCCGAGGCGTACGCCGATGTGGAACGCGAGTTCGAGCAGGTCTTCTCGACGCTGTTCCCCGGCGGCGAAGGCCGGTTGCTGCTGACCGATCCCAGCGACATGCTCACCACCGGCATCGAGGTCGAGGCCCGGCCGCCGGGCAAGAAGATCAAGCGGCTCTCGCTGCTGTCCGGTGGCGAGAAGTCGCTGACCGCGGTGGCGATGCTCGTCGCGATCTTCCGCGCCCGCCCGTCGCCGTTCTACGTCATGGACGAGGTCGAGGCCGCCCTCGACGACGTCAACCTGCGCCGTCTCATCAGCCTGTTCGAACAGTTGCGGGAGCGGTCACAGCTGATCGTCATCACCCACCAGAAGCCGACCATGGAGGTCGCCGACGCGCTCTACGGCGTGACCATGCGCGGCGACGGCATCACGACGGTGATCTCACAGCGCATGCGCGGCCAGGAACTGGTCTCCAACCCGGGCTGAGGCCGCGCGTGAGGGCGTGCCGTCGCCGATCAACGGCCCTGAGACAATGGCTGCGTGACTGATGGTGCGTTGATAGGTCTGTGGATCGCGATCGCGGTCGTCGCTGTGCTGCTGATCGTTGCCCTGGTCGTGGGCCTGGTGCGTTATCGGCGGCGGCGGGTCAGCCTGTCCGAACCCGACAAACCGGCCTCCATCGACCGCTCAGGCGGCTATACGGCGTCGTCGGGAATCACCTTCAGTCAGTCGACGACCCCGACCGTCGAACGCATCGACACGAGCGGGCTACCCGCCGTCGGCGACGACGCGACTATCCCTCGTGACGCGCCCAAGCGGCCCATCGCCGACGTCCAGCTGCCTGACGCTCCGGTAGCGCCGCCCGCCGAACCGCAGGCCCCTCCGGCGCCCGCCGAGCCGACGGCTCCTGCTGAGCCGCAAGTACCTGCCGAACCGGCGCCGACCGAGGCGCCGGTCGAGGAGGCCGCGCCGTCCGAAATCGAAGACATCGCACCGCCCGAGGGCCGGCTCGACCGGCTGCGCGGCAGGCTCTCCAAATCCCAGAACGCGCTCGGCCGCAGCATGCTCGGCCTGCTCGGCGGCGGCGACCTCGACGAGGACTCGTGGGAAGCGGTCGAGGACACCCTGCTGATCGCCGATCTCGGACCGGTGGTGACGCAGTCCGTCGTGGCTTCGCTGCGGGCCAAGATGGCCAGCAAGGGCGTACGCAACGAGGCCGATGCCCGCGCGGTGCTGCGCGAAGTGCTCATGTCGGAGCTGCGGCCCGAGCTGGACCGCTCGATCAAGGCTCTGCCGCACGCCGACAAACCGTCGGTGCTGCTGGTGGTCGGCGTCAACGGCACCGGCAAGACGACGACCGTCGGGAAACTCGCCCGCGTCCTGGTCGCCGATGGCAGGCGGGTGGTGCTCGGCGCCGCCGACACCTTCCGCGCAGCCGCGGCCGACCAACTCCAGACCTGGGCGGCCAGGGTCGGCGCGGACGTGGTGCGCGGTCCCGAGGGCGCCGACCCCGCGTCCGTCGCGTTCGACGCCGTCGACGAAGGGATCTCCGAAGGTGCCGATGTCGTCGTCATCGACACAGCGGGCCGGTTGCACACCAAGACCGGCCTGATGGACGAACTCGGCAAGGTCAAGCGGGTGGTCGAGAAGCGTGCCGCCGTCGACGAGGTGCTGCTGGTGCTCGACGCGACGATCGGTCAGAACAGCCTGCCGCAGGCCAAGGTTTTCGCCGAGGTCGTCGACATCACCGGCGTGGTGCTGACCAAGCTCGACGGCACGGCCAAGGGCGGCATCGTATTCCGCGTGCAACAGGAACTCGGTGTGCCCGTCAAGCTCGTGGGCCTCGGCGAAGGACCCGACGATCTGGCGCCGTTCGAGCCGGGGGCATTCGTCGACGCGCTCCTCGGATAGCTGCTCGAAACTGCGGTTTACACCTGCGGGTTTCGGTGCATCGGGCGTGGTGAGCGACCGGGAAACATGAGCGTAACAGTGATCCGGACTGCGTTCACTTTCCGGAAACGCAACTGCATCACCGATGAAACGCCAGCAATCGAATCTCATCGGGAGGCCGATCCGTCGGCGCACTTCCCAAGGAGGTTCACACAAAGTGGTCTTAGCCCTACCTGACGAATCGTTCGCCGCGTTCGACAGCGGCGATACGGCGTGGGTGCTCGCAAGCGCCGCGCTGGTGTTGCTGATGACGCCGGCCCTGGCGTTCTTCTATGGCGGACTCTCCCGGCAGAAATCCGTACTGAACATGATGATGATGTCCTTCGGAGCCCTGGGTGTCGTCAGCGTCATCTACGTGCTGTGGGGCTACTCGATGTCCTTCGCGTCGGCGCACACCAAAGAGTCCGACATCCTGGGCATCTTCGACAATCCGTTCTCGCTGTTCGGTGTCAGCCAACTGCTGGAGACCCGCGAGATCGGCGGCGAGGAACTGCACGTCATCGGCGGATTCGGGTCGGTACCGGCCATCGTGTGGGTCGCCTTCCAGCTGACCTTCGCGGTGATCACCGTCGCGCTGATCAGCGGTGCGCTCGCCGAGCGGGTCAAGTTCGGCACCTGGCTGGTGTTCTCCGGCGTGTGGGTCACCCTGGTGTATTTCCCGCTCGCACACATGGTTTGGGGCGGCGGCCTGCTGTCCAACAATGAGCGTGGTTTCGCGTCATGGCTGTTCGGCACCACGGTCGGGGACGACGGGACCGCGACCGCGACGGTCGCGCCGATCGACTTCGCCGGCGGCACGGTGGTGCACATCAACGCCGGTATGGCCGCGCTGGTGCTGGCGATCCTGGTGGGCCGGCGTCGCGGCTTCGGCAAGACGGCGTTCCGTCCGCACAACATCCCGTGGGTCATGCTCGGTGCGGCGCTGCTGTGGTTCGGCTGGTTCGGGTTCAACGTCGGTTCGGAAGGTGCGGCCGACGCGGTCGCCGGCTTGGTGTGGGTGAACACCACGGCCGCCACCGCCGCCGCGATGCTCGGCTGGTTGCTGGTGGAGCGGATCCGCGACGGTCACCCGACGAGCGTCGGTGCGGCCTCGGGCATCGTCGCCGGCCTTGTTGCCATCACCCCGGCGTGCGGTGCGCTCAGCCCGGTCGGGTCGCTGTTCCTCGGCGCGATCGCCGGTGCCCTCTCGGCACTCGCCATCGGCCTGAAATACAAGTTCGGCTACGACGATTCGCTCGACGTCGTCGGTGTTCACCTTGTCGCGGGCCTGTGGGGCACCGTCGCGATCGGCTTGTTCGCCACCGAGACCGGCCTGTTCTACGGCGGCGGAATCCAGCAGTTGGTCGTGCAAATCGTGATCGCCGTCGTGGCAACCGCATTCACCGCGGTGATGACTGCCATCATTGCGTTGGCCCTCAAACCACTGGGCTGGCGTGTCACAGATGAAGATGAGGCCACCGGTATTGATGAGACCGAGCATGCGGAAACCGCTTACGAGCTCGCCTGATCGGGAACAATTGCCCTGGAAGGGATGGAATTTATGAAGCTGATCACTGCGATCGTCAAGCCGTTCACGCTGGAGGATGTCAAGACCGGCCTTGAGCAGACGGGCATTCTCGGGATGACCGTCAGCGAGGTGCAAGGCTACGGTCGCCAGAAGGGCCACACCGAGGTGTACCGAGGCGCCGAGTACTCGGTCGACTTCGTGCCCAAGGTCCGGGTCGAGGTCGTCGTCGACGACTCCGCGGTCGACAAGGTCGTGGATGTCATCGTGCAGGCCGCCCGCACCGGCAAGATCGGTGACGGGAAGGTGTGGGTCAGTCCCGTTGACACTGTCGTCCGCGTCCGCACGGGGGAGCGCGGCGCCGACGCCCTGTAGTCGCGGAGCGGTCCGGACTCCGTGCCGGAGTGATCGACCGCGTCTCCCGGCCAGGGCAGTGTCAGTGGTAGTTGGTGATTGGCCGGGGGAGGATGCGAAATGACAGAGCACAAACCAGAAGCCGCCGGAGCCTCACATGAGGCTCCGGCGGGCTCGTTACGGCCCGCGACCGATCTGGCCGCGGCGTCCGAACAATTGATTTCCGGTGCCCGTCAACTTGATTCGGCGGCGCTGCGCGACGCACTTCTCGATCTGCACGAATTCTGGCTCACCACAAAGGCAACCGAGATCGGCATCACGCCGACGAGTGGGTTCGCGATCGTCGCCACCGGAGGTCTGGGCCGCGGTGAGATGTTGCCGTACTCCGACCTGGATCTGATGCTGCTGCACGACAACATGCCGACCGACGTCGTCAGCGAGATCGCCGAGAAGCTGTGGTACCCGTTGTGGGATGCCAACATCCGCATCGATCACAGCGTGCGCACGGTTCCCGAAGCGCTGCAGGTGGCCGGTGACGACATCTCGGTGGGGTTGGCGATGCTCGACGTCCGGCACATCGCCGGCGATGCCGACCTGTCGTCGCTACTGGTCGGTGGCGCCCGGCGGCAGTGGCGCATCGGAATCGCCTCGCGCTTCGACGAACTCGTCGAACATGCGCAGGCACGCTGGCAGCGCAGCGGTCAGATCGCGCACCGGGCCGAGCCGGACCTGAAGTCGGGGCGCGGCGGTCTGCGCGACGTTCAGCTTCTCAACGCGCTGGCGATCGCACAGCTCGCCGACGTCTATCCGAGCCGGGCGCTGGCATCGCCGACCGGCACATTGGGCGGCGCCCACCTGGCATTGCTGAACGTGCGCACCGAACTGCACCGGGTGTCCGGGCGCGGCCGCGAGCTGCTGCTGGCCCAGCACGCCGACGAGATCGGCGCGGCGCTGCGGATCGGCGACCGGTTCGATCTGGCGCGCATGCTCTCCGACGCCGCCCGCACGGTGAGCTACTACGTCGACTCGGGGATCCGTACTGCCGCAAATGCGTTACCGCGACGCGGGTTCGCCGCGCTACGGCGCCCGGTGCGCCGCCCGCTCGACGAAGGCGTCATCGAGTACGCCGGTGAGGTGATCCTCGCGCGCGACGCCCGGCCCGAGCGTGATCCCGGCCTGATCCTGCGGGTCGCGGCGGCCTCGGCGTCCACGGGTCTGCCGATGGCGGTTTCGACTCTCAGTAGGCTCGCCGAGACGGCCCCCGAACTGCGTACGCCGTGGCCGCGGCAGGCGCTCAAAGATCTGCTGGTGCTGCTGGCGGCGGGCCCGGCCGCGGTCGCGACCATCGAGGCGCTGGACCGGACCGGCTTGTGGGGCCGGCTGTTCCCGGAATGGGGCGCGGTGCGCGACCTTCCGCCGCGCGATGTCGTCCACATCTGGACGGTGGATCGCCACCTGGTCGAAACCGTATCGCGGGCAAGCGCATTCACCACTCGGGTGTCGCGGCCCGACCTGCTTTTGCTCGGCGCGCTGTGCCACGACATCGGCAAGGGCCGCGGCGGTGACCACAGCGTCATAGGTGCGGAGTTGGCCACGCAGATCGGCACCAGGCTGGGCCTGTGGCCGTCGGACATCGACGTGCTGTCCAAGATGGTGCGCTACCACTTGCTGTTGCCCGAGACCGCGACACGGCGGGATCTGCAGGACCCCAAGACGATCGACGGTGTCGTCGCGGCGCTCGGCGGCGACATGGTCCTCCTGGAGTTGCTCGACGTCCTCGCCGAAGCCGATTCGCTGGCCACCGGGCCGGGCGTGTGGGGTGACTGGAAGGCGTCCCTGATCGGTGATCTGGTGCGGCGTTGCCGTCTGGTGATGGCCGGTGAGCCGTTGCCGCAGCCGGATCCCATCGACCCCCGTTTCCTGGAACTGGCGGCCCAGGTGGGTGTTCACGTCGAGCTGACCCAGGGCGACGGTCCGCACATCTTCAACGTCACGATGATCGCCCCGGACCGGCGCGGGCTGCTGTCCAAGGCGGCTGGGGTGCTGGCGCTGAACTCGCTTCGGGTGCACTCGGCGTCGGTGAACAGCCACGAGGGTTCGGCGATCAATACGTATGTGGTGTCACCGCATTTCGGTGCGCCACCGGCCGCGGAGTTGCTGCGTCAGCAGTTCATCCTCGCGCTCGACGGCGAACTCGACGTGATCGCGTCGCTGGAGAAGCGCGAACGCGACGCGGCTCAGTATCCGACAACGCGCGCGGGGGAGATTCTCGCCGCGGTACCCGCCAACCACGTTCCGGCGCGTCCGCGGATCCTGTGGTCGGAGGGCAGTGTGCCGGGCGAGCTCATCGTGCAGATCCGCACGATCGACCGGGCCGGTCTGCTGGCCCGCCTCACCGCGGTGTTCGAGCGCGACGGCGTCGACATCGCCTGGGCGAAGGTCACGACGCTGGGATCCTCGGTGGTCGACGCGTTCGGTATCACGACCGCCGGCAGTCTGGCGCGCGACGACCTCGAACGCGATCTGTACGCGGTCCTGCCCACACCCGCGCCCGCCAAACCGGCCGAACAGGCGAGCTGACGGCGGTTCAGCGGGCGGCGACCGCGACCCAGGTGTTGTTGACCGCGGCCGTGCCGGTGAAGGAGTCCACTCGATCCGGGTCGTGCAGCAGATTCACATTGGCGCCCGGCAGCGTGCGGGCATGGCGCCAACCGCTGCGTTGATGTCCCCAGCCGTGCGGAACGGCGACGGTGCCGACCCGGATGTCGTTGCTGATGTCGAGCGGCAGTTCGATGGTCCCGACCGCTGAGGTGACGGTCACGGTGTCGCCCTGTGCGAGACCGCGCGCGGCGGCGTCGTCGGGATGCATGAGCACCGTGCACGTGTTGTTGCCACCGGTCATGGTCGGGACGTTGTGCAGCCAGGAGTTGTTGCTGCGCAGTTGCCGTCGCCCGATCAACTGGAGGTCGTAGCGCTGACCTGGACCGCGTGCCGCCTTGTCGAGCAGGGCGCTCGCGGCGTCGACGAACTCCTTTGGTGCCAGATGGATCTTCCGGTCGCTCGTCGCGATCACCTTACTCAACCGGGGTCGCAGCGGCCCGAGGTCGATACCGCCCGCGCTGTTCTTGAGATCGCTCATCGTGACTGCGTTGCGGCGGCGACGGATCCGGCCATACGGGCCGGTGGCGATGGCCAACGACGCCAGCCGCAACGGATCGATCGACCTGATCAAGCGGTCGCGCAGCGGCTTGGTCAACTGCCGGACAGGGGAGGGGAGCAGCTCCATCGCCAGCCGGGTCAGGATCTCCCAGTCCTCCTTGGCGCCGGCCTGCGGCTCGAACGCGCGGTGTTGATAGCGAATGTTGTTGTGCACACTGAAGATCGGGATGAGCAGCCCGACGTCCTCGCGTTCCAGCGGGGACACCGGCGGCAAGATGAAGTCGGCGTGGCGGGTCGTCTCGGTGACGTACATGTCGACGGCCACGTACAGCTCCAATTCCGACAGCGCTTCGTCGAGGCGGCCCTTCTGCGGGATCGACGACACCGGGTTGCCCGCGTAGGTGATCATCGCGCGAATCTGCCCCTTGCCGGGGTTGAGAATCTCGTCGGCCATGATCACGGCGGGCAGTTCGGCGCGGAAAGCCTTGTGCCGACCGGACCGGTCCGTCCACAATCCGTGTCCCACGGGGATGTAGCGCGCGAGCCTTGGCACATCGACGACGGGCGTGGAGAACATCGTGCCGCCGGCCCGGTCGACATTGCCGGTGACGGCGTTCATGACCATCACCAGCCAGCTGACCAGGGTCCCGGTCTCCTGTTGACAGATGCCGATTCTCGCGTAGATCGCCGCCGATTCGGCCGCGGCGTGCTCGCGGGCCAGGGCGCGGATGTCCTCGGCGCTGACACCGGCCCGCTCCGCCACTGCCTCCGGCGTGGCGTCGGCCACCAGGGCGGCGAGTTCGGAGAATCCGGCCGCGTTCTCGACCGCGTGTGCGTCACAGAGGTTTTCGTCGATCAGCACGTGCAGCATGCCGAGCAACAGGTACGCATCGCCACCGGGCCGGACCGCCACATGCTGATCGGCCATCCGGGCGGTCTCGGTTCGCCGCGGGTCGATCACGACGACCTTGCCCCCGCGGTCCCGGATCGCCTTGATGCGGCGTTTGGCCCCGGGCATGATCGACAGCGACCCGTTGGACACCGCCGGGTTGGCACCCAGGATCACCAGTCGGTGCGTGCGGTCGATATCGGTGATCGGTACCAAGACGTTGGAGCCGAAGACTTTCCACGCGGCGTACTCGTGCGGCATCTGGTCGATCGAGGATGCGGTGAAGAAGTTCGGGGTCAGCAGCGCGGTGCGCAGCAGGAATCCGTACAGCGCGCCCGAGCTGTGCGCGGCCGGATTGCCGAGATACATTCCGAGCGAACGGAATCCGTGCTGCTTGCGGATCCGCCGGAGGCGGGCGCCGATTTCGGCAAGCGCGTCGTCCCAGCTGACCGGTTCGAATGTGTCGCCGACCCGCCGCATCGGGGTGCGCAACCGGTCCGGGTCATGGTGCAGGCCGCCCATCGCCGTGGCCTTGGGACAGATGTATCCCTTGGAGAAGACGTCGTCGGGGTTGCCCGCGATGCGGCTGACCGTCCCGTCGGTCACCGTGACGTGAAGGCCGCAGTGCGCCTCGCAGAGCGTGCACTGGCTGACGACCGTCGTACTCGAGGCGTCGCGGAGGGCGCCGCGTTCGTCGTGGAGGGGGACGTCGATTGCGGTCATGCGAGCCTCTCGGCCGATCTGTCATCGAGCGTTGATAGATGTGACGACGCTAACAATCTGTCTACGCGTGTGTCAAGATTGGGTGTGGGCGGAGCGCGACGGTACGGCGGTGCCACCGGTGAGGAGCGGATTGCCGAGCGGCGCAATCGTTTTCTCGACGCCGGCCTGCAATTGATGGGCACCAGGGGCATCGCCGCGACCACGGTGCGCGGGGTCTCCGACGCCGCCGGCCTGGCGCCGCGTTATCTCGCCGAATCGTTCCCGACGATCGAGGATCTACATATCGCGGTCTTCGAGCGCATCGCCGATGAGATCGAGACGGCGTGCCTGGCCGCGATCGCGCAGGCACCGGACAACCCGCGGGCCCGGACCTGGGCCGCGCTCGCGGCATTGACCGACGTGATGCTCGGTGACCCGCGCAAGGGACGGGTCATGCTCACCGAATCCGCGTCCTCACCTGCGCTCGGCCCGCATCGCCGCGCCGGGGCGCAGCGGTTCGCCGCCATCCTGGCCGATCTCGCGCGCGGTGGTCCCGGCGACCGCGAGTTGCTCGAAGACCGGCTCGCCGCGCACTTCGTCATCGGCGGGGTATCGGAGGCCCTGGCCGCGGTGTTGGCCGGGGAAATTGACATCGACCGCAGTCACCTCATCGATCGGCTCACCGCGCTGCTCTTCGGTGTGACGGTCGGCAGCCGGTCCCCTCAGCGTCTGGGTTGAGTGGGCGGACGTTCGCTCGACCCGCCGACCGTTAGGCTGGTCACGTGTTTGAAAGCCTGTCTGACCGGTTGACCGGAGCCCTGCAGGGCCTGCGTGGCAAGGGGCGGTTGACCGACGCCGATATCGATGCCACGACCCGCGAGATCCGGTTGGCGCTGCTGGAGGCCGACGTCTCGCTGCCCGTGGTGCGCGCGTTCGTCGCGCGCATCAAGGACCGCGCGAAGGGTGCCGAGGTATCGGCGGCGCTGAATCCCGCTCAGCAGGTCGTCAAGATCGTCAACGAGGAGCTCATCGGCATCCTCGGCGGCGAGACCCGCCAGGTGGCGTTCGCCAAGACCCCGCCGACCGTGATCATGCTGGCAGGCCTGCAAGGCGCCGGTAAGACCACGCTGGCCGGCAAGCTCGCGAAATGGCTTAAGGGACAAGGGCACACACCGCTCCTGGTGGCGTGTGACCTGCAGCGCCCCGGCGCCGTCCACCAGCTGCAGATCGTCGGTGAGCGGGCCGGTGTCTCGGTCTTCGCGCCGCACCCCGGCACGTCTCCCGAAGGGCTCGAGAACGCCGGGCACGGCGACCCCGTCGCGGTGGCGGCGGGCGGTCTGGCCGAGGCCAAGGCCAAGCACTTCGACGTCGTCATCGTCGATACCGCGGGCCGGCTGGGCATCGACGAGGAGCTGATGGGCCAGGCCGCCGCGATCCGCCAGGCCGTCAACCCCGACGAAGTGCTGTTCGTCCTCGACGCGATGATCGGTCAGGACGCGGTCGCGACGGCCGAGGCGTTCCGCGAGGGCGTCGGCTTCACCGGCGTCGTGCTGACCAAACTCGACGGCGACGCCCGCGGCGGCGCCGCGCTGTCGGTCCGCGAGGTCACCGGCGTACCGATCCTGTTCGCCTCCGCAGGCGAGAAGCTCGACGACTTCGACGTCTTCCACCCTGACCGCATGGCCAGCCGCATCCTGGGCATGGGCGATGTGCTCACCCTGATCGAGCAGGCCGAGCAGGTCTTCGATCAGCAGAAAGCCGAGGAGGCCGCGGCCAAGATCGGCTCGGGCGAGCTGACGCTGGAGGACTTCCTCGAGCAGATGCTGGCGATCCGCAAGATGGGCCCGATCGGCAACCTGCTCGGCATGCTGCCCGGCGCGGGCCAGATGAAAGATGCGCTGGCGGCCGTCGACGACAAGCAGCTGGACCGCGTGCAGGCCATCATCCGCGGTATGACGCCCGCCGAGCGCGCCGATCCGAAGATCATCAACGCCTCACGGCGCCTGCGCATCGCCAACGGCTCCGGGGTCACGGTGTCCGAGGTCAACCAGCTCGTGGACCGGTTCTTCGAGGCCCGCAAGATGATGTCGTCGATGGCCGGGCAGATGGGCATGGGCTTCGGGCGCAAGAGTGCGACCCGCAAGGCGGCCAAGGGCAAGAACAAGCAGGCAGGCAAGAAGGGCCGCAAGTCGGGGAAGGGGCCGACCCCGCCGAAGGCGCGCAACCCGCTGGGTATGCCCGGCGGATTCCCCGACCTGTCGAACATGCCGAAGGGGCTCGATGAGCTGCCGCCCGGCCTTGCCGACTTCGATCTGTCCAAGCTGAAGTTCCCCAAGAACTAGTGCTCCACGTCAGGGGACGCGGCCTGCCCGATGGCGAACCCATCGAATGGTGGGTGGCCCAAGGGCTGCTGTCGGCCGAGCCAATTGCCAACGCCGAGACGGTTTTCGGGGCCGATGGGGTTGGCGGCTGGATCATCCCGGGTCTCGTCGACGCGCACTGCCACGTCGGCCTGGGGCCGGGTGGCCCGGTGTCGACGGATGAGGCCGTCGTGCAGGCCGAGACCGAGCGCGATGCCGGTGCGCTGCTGCTGCGCGACGCGGGATCCCCGGTCGACACCCGCAGCTTCGACGATCGTGACGACCTGCCGCGCATCATCCGCGCGGGACGGCATCTGGCCCGGCCCAAGCGCTACATGCCGGGATTGCCGATCGACATCGAGGACGAGTCGCAGCTGCCCGAGGCCGTGGCCGAGCAGGCCCGGTGGGGTGACGGGTGGGTGAAACTCGTCGGCGACTGGATCGACCGGGGGATCGGCGATCTCGCGCCACTGTGGTCCGACGACGTCCTCAAGGCCGCCATCGACGCCGCACACGCCGAGGGCGCCCGGGTCACCGCCCACGTGTTCGGCGAGGACGCCCTGCCCGGCCTGATCAACGCGGGCATCGACTGCATCGAGCACGGCACCGGCATCACCGACGACATCATCGAGCTGATGCTGGCGCAGGGCACCGCGCTGGTGCCGACGTTGATCAACATCGAGAACTTTCCGGGCATCGCCGACAAGGCCGCCAAATATCCCACGTACGCCAAGCACATGCGCGATCTGTACGCGTCGTGCCATCAACGCGTCGGCGCGGCGCACGAGGCCGGGGTGCCGATCTTCGCCGGAACCGATGCCGGCGGGATGATCGCCCACGGCCGGATCGGCGACGAGATCAAGGCACTCGGCAAGGTCGGCCTGAACCCCACCGATGCGCTCGGCGCGGCGTGCTGGGATGCGCGGGCCTGGCTCGGCAGGCCGGCGCTGGAGCACGGCGCGTCGGCCGACCTGCTGTGTTTTGCCGACGATCCCCCGTGTGGTCGGCGTGGACCGTCCCGATCTGGTGATCCTGCGCGGCCGCGTGTTCTGACCCGGTGATTTGTGCACCTGCCGTAACGCCCACCGTTACCGCAGGTGCACAAGTCGCCTGACTAGTACACGTCGCGGACGTAGCGGTGCGTCTTGATGAGGTCGTTGACGTAGGCGTGCGCGGCGTCGGCGTCCATCCCGCCGCATCGCGCGACGATGGCGTGCAGTGTGGCATCGACATCCTTGGCCATGCGGTCGGCGTCGCCGCACACATAGACGTGGGCGCCGTCCTGCAGCCAGGCGAACAGTTCGTCCGCGTTCTCCGACATGCGTTGCTGGACATACACTTTCGTGTCCTGGTCACGCGAGAACGCCAGATCCAGTCGGGTCAGGGTGCCGGACTCGACGAAGCCCTCCAACTCGTCGCCGTAGAGGAAGTCGGTGGCGCGGCGGCGGTCGCCGAAGAACAGCCAGGACCGGCCAGAAGCCTGCGTGGCCCGGCGCTCCTGGAGGAATGCGCGGAACGGTGCGATACCGGTGCCCGGGCCGATCATGATGATCGGTACGTCAGCCGCGGGCAGGCGGAAGTTGTGGTTCGGGCGCAGGTGTACCCGCAGCGCCTGGCACCGCTCGGCCAGGAATGTCGAGGCCACGCCGCCGTGGTGACGATCGTCGTTGGTGTAGCGCACGGTGGCCACGGTCAGGTGCACGCGGTCGGGGTGGACAAGCGGACTCGACGCGATCGAGTAATCGCGGAACTGCAGCGGGCGCAAGGTGTCGACGAACTCGTCGACGGACAGTGCGGCCAGCCGGATCAGATCGAGCACGTCCTTGCCGTACAACCACGAACCTTCGCCGGTAGCGGCGTCGGCGCCGAGTGCGGCAGCCACGCGCGGGTTGCGGGTGCGCGACGCCACCAACGCCTGCAGCGCCCGCGAGGGGGTTCTGATCTCCAGCTGCTCGGTGAGCAGGACCCCGAGAGGCTCGTCGTGGTCGGCGACAGCGTGGTCCGGCCCGACGCCGAGTTCGGCCAGGATCTCCGCCACGAGGGCCGGGTCGTTGGTGGCGTGCACGGCGATCGAATCGCCTGCGTGATAGGTGAACCCGCCGGGGAGATCCACCTCGTAGTGGCGGACCTCCTTGTCGGATGCCGACGCGGTGAGTAGCCGGTTGACGCTCAGCCGGGCATCGACGGGTTGATGATGGCGATCGCGGCTCGGCTGTTCGGTGCGCTCGGGTGTGCTCGCGACCATTGCGCCCGCGGCCGGGGCGGCGTGCTCGGCGGCCAGCAGTTTGACGAGGTCGGTGGTCCACGCCTTGGCCGGTTGTTCGTAGAACCCGTCGACGTCGACGCGCTCCAGCATCCTTGTGGCGCCCAGCGTCTCGAGCCGCTCGTCGAGCAATTTGCCTGCGTTGCAGAACAATTCGTATGAGCTGTCGCCGAGTGCGAGCACCGCGAAGCTCATGTGCTCAAGACGATCGGTCTCGGCGCTGATCGCCTCCCAGAACAAGGTGGCGTTGTCGGGGAATTCGCCGTCGCCGAAAGTCGAGGTGACCACGACGAAGTGCGTGGCCTGCTGCAGTTCCGCCACTTCGATCTGGTTGAGTTCGCGCGCTTCGGATTCGATGCCGAGCGCGTCGGCTGCGGCCTCGCAGAAGGTCATGGCGGCATCTTCGGCATTGCCCATATCGGTGCCGAAGGCGACGATCAGCGAGAAGTCGCGTCGGTCGGTCACATGGCTCCCCTCAATCGCGCGCCGCGGATGGACGGGCGCTGAATTTAGGGTGACCTTACTTTGGCGAGGCCGGTTGCGGGGCTCTCCCTTCGGCGGCTGGCCTACTGGCCGAATCCGTAGTCGAACAAGTTGATCGCCTGGCCGTACAGGTCGCCGGTGCCGTACATCTGGACGACGACCAGGCGGCGGTTACCTCGTTGTGCGGCACCGACATAGGTCTTGCGCGCCAGGTTCGTGTAGCCGGTCTTGCCGCCGATGTCGCCGGGATAGCGCGTCAGGAGCTCGTTCTGGTTGGTGATCGTCTTGCCGGGAAACTGGGCCGACGGCTGGCGCATGATGTGGGCGATCAGCGGATACTTCAACGCCGCGCGGAAGATCACCGCGAGGTCGTGCGGCGTGGTGATCGACTCCCATCCGGGTCCGTCGAGACCCGAGGGGGAGGAGGCGCGCGTGTTGCGGGCGCCGACGGCGGCGGCCTTGCGGTTCATCGCCGCGACGGTGGCGCGTTGCCCGCCCAGCATGTCGGCAAGCATGTTCGCCGCGTCGTTGCCCGACACCATGAGCAGCGCCTCGAGCAGTTGGCGCGTCGTGTACGGGCGGCCGGGCTCGAGTCCGACACATGAGCACTCGACTTTGGTGTGAGATGCGTTGGCGCGCGCGAAGTTATCGGGCCTGAGGTGGTCGAGCACGACCATCGCGAGCAACGGTTTGATCGTGCTCGCGGGTGCGTAGGAACCGTACGGGTCTTTCGATGCGAGGACGCGGCCGGTGTCGAGGTCGGCGACGAGCCACGCCTTCGCCGGTCCGTCCGCGATCGCTTGTGCGCCCGCGGGTTCCACGGCGGGCTGTGCTGCCACGGCGGGCGCCGAAACGATCGCGCCGAGGGCGAGCGCGGCCGCCGCGAACAGTCTTCGCACGAGCGCCGAGGCTACGGAACCCAGGACTCGTTCAGCGCGCGATCAGGTTTCCGTACGGTCTCGACGGCAGACCCGGTTCGCTACGGCGTGGTTTCACAGGGCCCCGACGCTTGCCGACCGGTCCTGCGCGAACCCCCAGTCCAGCAGCGTGGCGGCCTGGTCCCAGTACGTCGGGCCGCCCTCCTTGACGAGCCCGAACATCAGCGCGACGACCAGACGCCGGCCGTCACGCTGGGCCGCGCCGACGAACGTCTTGCGGGCGATGTCGGTGAATCCGGTCTTGCCGCCGATGGCGCCCGGGTAGCGGTGCAGCAGCTCGTCTTGGTTGACGAGCACCCGGTCGCCGGTCTTCGTGGGGAACACCGTCGAGGGCATGGCGGTGATCTGTGCGAACACCAGATTGGCCATCGCGGCGCGGAAGATCACCGCGAGGTCGTGGGGCGTGGACCAGAACGGCATGCCGGGCCCATCCAGTCCGGACGGCGTCACGACGTTCGTGCCGTGCGCGCCCAGCGCCGCGGCCTTGGCGTTCATCTTCGCGACCGCGGCTTCCTGGCCGCCCAGCATGCGCGCCAGCGTGTTGGCCGCATCGTTACCCGAGGCCAGGAGCGCGGCCTCCAGGAGCTGGCGCGCGGTATAGGTATGACCGGGCGCGACGCCCGCACAGTTGCACTCGACGTGGGTGTCGGCCTCGTCGGCGACGATCGTGGCGTCGAGCGGTACCTCGTCGAGCACCACCTGGGCCAGCAGCGTCTTGATCGTGCTCGCGGGCGCGTAGCGGACGTTCTCGTTGCGTCCGGCCAGTACCTGTCCGGTGTCCATGTCGGCGACGATCCAGGCCTGCGCGGGCCCGTCCGGGATGGGCACCGAGCCCACCTGCTGTACGTCGATGTCGGCACCGGCCAGCGGCGCCGAGACAGTCGTCAGAGCGGTGAACACGGCGGTGACGGACACGATGAGCGCGCAGACGATCCTCCCCATGGCGGGACAGCGTAATCGTGTTGAATCGAGACATGTTGAGCCTGGCGGAGATTTCGGATCGACTGGAGATTCAGCAACTTCTCGTGGCCTACTCCACGGCGATCGACCGGCGGCAGTTCGATGACCTGGACTCCGTGTTCACCCCGGACGCCTACATCGACTACCGCGCCATGGGCGGCATCGACGGCCACTATCCGGAGGTGAAGGCGTGGCTGGCCGAGGTACTGCCGAACTTTCCGGCCTACGCCCACATGCTCGGCAACTTCGACGTGAGAATCGACGGCGACACGGCCTCGTCGCGCACCATCTGTTTCAACCCGATGGTGCTGGGCGGTGACGACCAGCAGGTGCTGTTCTGCGGGCTCTGGTACGAGGACGAATTCATCCGCACCGCCGACGGCTGGCGCATGAGCCGGCGCGTCGAGACCAAGTGCTTCGACCGCGTGATCTGACGATTGCGCCGAACAGCCGCGATTTTGGGCTGTACTGCCTGCTCTGGCACAATGAACGGCTGTCTGTCGTGCGACCCGTTAAATGTGCTGCACGGCGGTCATACACGTAAGGCAAAACCGGATCGGGCAATTCCGCCCGCATCGCCGAATTGCAGCGTGACACCACAGGAGAAACGCTTAACCATGGCTGTCAAGATCAAGCTCACCCGGCTTGGCAAGATCCGCAATCCCCAGTACCGCATCGCCGTCGCCGACTCGCGCACCCGCCGCGACGGCCGCGCCATCGAGGTCATCGGCCGTTACCACCCCAAGGAAGAGCCGAGCCTGATCGAGATCGATTCGGAGCGCGCGCAGTACTGGCTGGGCGTCGGTGCTCAGCCCACCGAGCCGGTTCTGGCCCTGCTGAAGATCACCGGTGACTGGCAGAAGTTCAAGGGCCTGCCTGGCGCCGAGGGCACGCTGAAGGTCAAGGAGCCCAAGCCGTCGAAGCTCGATCTCTTCAACGCGGCTCTCGCCGAGGCGGAGAGCGGTGGCACCACCGAGGCCACCACGCCGAAGAAGAAGAAGGCTCCGAAGAAGGACGAGGCGCCCGCCGAGGCCGCTGAGGCCAAGGCCGACGAGCCTGCTGCCGAAGCAGCAAGCGAGAGCTGAGCAGCCCGGTGAGTTCTGTCGTGGTCGACGCGGTCGAGCACCTCGTCCGCGGAATCGTGGACAACCCCGACGACGTGCGTGTGGACATGGTGACCAGCCGTCGCGGCCGGACCGTCGAGGTGCATGTGCATCCCGATGATCTCGGCAAGGTCATCGGCCGCGGTGGCCGCACCGCCACCGCGCTGCGCACCTTGGTCGCGGGCATCGGTGGGCGCGGTATCCGCGTCGACGTGGTGGACACCGACCAGTAGTAGTCGACGTATGGACCTCGTTGTCGGGCGGGTCGTCAAAGCTCACGGGATCTCCGGTGAGGTCGTCGTCGAGGTCCGCACCGACGACCCGGACGCCCGTTTCGCGCCGGGCGGCGTGCTGCGCGGCCGGGCCAAGGGCGGTGCCGAGCGTTCGTTCACGGTCGAATCGGTCCGTGAGCACGGCGGCCGGTTGCTGATCCGGCTCGCCGGGGTCGCCGACCGCAACGCGGCCGACGAGCTCCGGGGAACCGTGTTCCTGGTCGACACCGCCGAGTTGCCCGCGATCGACGATCCCGACGAGTTCTACGACCACGAACTCGAAGGGTTGCGCGTCGTGACGGTCGACGGCGCACCGGTGGGCTCGGTCACCGAGGTACTGCACACCGCGGCGGGGGAGCTGCTCGCGGTGAAGGCCGACGGTGACGGGCGCGAGGTGCTGGTGCCGTTCGTCGGCGCCATTGTCACATCCGTCTCCCGGGAGACCGGAACGATTGTCATCGACCCGCCCGAGGGTCTGCTGGAACTGGGCTGAGGATGGCCGACCGTGCGTATTGATGTCGTCACGATCTTCCCGGCCTATCTCGATCCCATTCGGCAATCGTTGCCGGGCAAGGCGATCGATGCCGGGATCCTCACGCTGCACGTGCACGATCTGCGGTCCTGGACCCACGACGTGCATCGCTCGGTCGATGACTCCCCGTACGGCGGGGGACCCGGAATGGTGATGAAGGCCCCGGTCTGGGGCGCGGCGCTCGACGAAATATGCACCGAGGACACACTTCTGGTGGTTCCGACGCCGGCAGGCCGGTTGTTCACGCAGGAGATGGCCCAGCAGTGGAGCGGTGAGCGGCACCTGGTGTTCGCGTGTGGCCGGTACGAGGGCATCGACCAGCGCGTCGTCGACGATGCGGCCCGGCGTATGCGGGTCGAAGAGGTGTCGATCGGCGACTACGTGTTGACCGGTGGCGAATCGGCTGCGTTGGTGATGATCGAAGCTGTCGTCCGGCTGATGCCCGATGTACTGGGCAATCCCGCGTCACACCAACAGGATTCGCATTCCGACGGGCTGCTGGAAGGGCCCAGTTACACCCGGCCGCCGAGTTGGCGCGGCCTCGATGTCCCGCCGGTCCTGTTGTCGGGGGACCACGCCAAGGTCGCGGCCTGGCGGCATGAGCAGTCGCTGCAACGGACCCGGGAACGACGGCCCGATCTGCTGGACTGACTGCCCGAGTTCAGATGTGCCCGTCGGGGAACATCGTCTTGACCGCGTCGGTGATGGTCTTGCGGGCGGTGGACGAGTCGGTCGGCTGCAGCGCGCCGATCACCATGACGAAGCGGCGGTCGGGGCCGATCACGCCCGTGGACAGGTGCATCCAGTCCGAGCCGATGCAGCACATCCAGCCTTGTTTGACCGCGACGGGCTCGGCGTAGAGACCGTCGGGGATGCCGAACCGTTGGGGGTAGATGCCCCCGGGCTGGGTGCCGTCGATCGCGTTCGGAGTCGACTGCGCGAGGTTGGACAGGATGACGTTGGCCTGTTCGGCGGGCAGCCCGCCGCTGCCGTTCATCAGCATGTCGTAGTAACGCACCAGGTCGGCCGCGGTGCTGATGGTGTTCCACCATCGGCCGTCATTGGGCGGTCGGGTCGAGCCCAGGCCGTAGCGCGCAGCCACCCGGGTGACGATCGAGTCGCCGCCACTGCGGTTCCAGAAGACCTCGGCCGCGCTGTCGTCGGACGACCGCAGCATGACGTCGAGTTGCTTGCGGTCCTCCGGGCTGATGACCGTCTCGCCGTTGGCCTCCTGCAGCAGCAGGTCGTCGGCGATGAACAACTTCACGACCGATGCGATCGCGATGGTGGTCCCGTTGCCGTTGGAGACGAGTTGACCGGTGTTGCGGTCGAGCACCAGAACGGTGATGTCGGCTCCGGCGTCCGACGCGACCGCCGTCGCCTGCTGGGCGCGGTCCTGAAGGCCCTGAAAGCTCATGGGAGGCTCGTCGAGCGCGGCTTCGGGGAGCGGCGCCATGCCGCCCTGCGGGACGACGACGGTGAGCTGCGGCGCGTCCGGGGTGTCCGACGGTGTGCCGTACACCCGGGCTTCGCATCCGGTGACGACCAGCAACGCAGCCGCGCTGAGCGCTGCCGCCGACTTGCGTATCGACGGCCGCCGTTCCATCGCCCTCCCTCGAACCTCGCTGGAACTTCGTGCAGCCTAACCGCTGGCGGGCGCCCTCGCGTAGTTAGGCGGACTCATCGTTGGCGGTGGTGATGTTGCCGGTGGTGATGAGGCGTAAACCATCGAGGATGTCGCCGGATTTCACTGGACGGGGTCCCATCTGGCACAATTGAGCAGTTGTCTGTGCAGGACGGGGACGGGTCAACCTCCCGCCCGCTGCGAGATGCACCCCGATACACCCGAAAAGATAGCTCTGGCTGCGCGACTGCGCGCACTCGACCGGAGCCGCGAACAACAAGGAAGTGTCACCGATGAACACGCTGGACTTCGTCGATCAGACGTCGCTGCGCGACGACATCCCGACCTTCAGCCCCGGCGACACCGTCAACGTGCACGTGAAGGTGATCGAGGGCTCCAAGGAGCGCATCCAGGTCTTCAAGGGCGTCGTGATCCGCCGCCAGGGCGGCGGCATCCGCGAGACCTTCACCGTGCGCAAGGAGAGCTACGGCGTCGGCGTCGAGCGGACCTTCCCCGTCCACTCGCCGAACATCGACCACATCGATGTCGTCACCCGCGGTGACGTGCGCCGGGCCAAGCTGTACTACCTGCGTGAACTTCGCGGCAAGAAGGCGAAGATCAAGGAAAAGCGCTGAGCGACGCGTCGCACATGGCGCAGCTGTCGTCACAGAGCCTGATACGACGCTCGCTACTGTGGATCCCGTGACCGGATCCACCGACTCAACCGACGCGTCGTCGGAGGACGAACTCGACACCGATTCCGATACGTCCCACTCGGTGGCCGAAGAGGACAAACCCCAGAAGCGCAAGCACTCCGCGTTGCGCGAAGGGGCCATCCTCGTCACCATCGCGCTCGTCCTGTACTACGTGATGCTGACGTTCGTCGCCCGTCCGTACCTGATTCCCTCGGAATCCATGGAGCCGACGCTGCACGGCTGCCCGGGGTGTGTCGGCGACCGGATCATGGTCGACAAGCTCACCTATCGGTTCTCCGAGCCGGAACCCGGCGACGTCGTGGTGTTCAAGGGCCCGCCGTCGTGGAACATCGGCTACAAGTCGATCCGCTCCGACAACACCGCGATCCGGTGGGTGCAGAACGCGTTGTCCTTCGTGGGATTCGTCCCGCCGGACGAGAACGACCTCGTGAAGCGAGTCATCGCGGTGGGCGGACAGACCGTGGAGTGCCGTGCGGCCACCGGTCTGACGGTCAACGGCAAGCCGCTGAACGAGCCGTACCTGAATCCGACCACGATGATGGCCGATCCGAACATCTACCCGTGTCTCGGCAACGAATTCGGTCCGGTAACCGTGCCGAAGGACCGTATCTGGGTGATGGGCGACAACCGCACCCACTCCGCGGATTCGCGAGTGCACTGCACGAATCTGCCCGCGGATGCGCAGAAGGGTCTGCTGTGCACGGGTGACCCGATGGCCGGCACCGTCCCGGTGGAGAATGTGATCGGTAAGGCACGATTCATCGCATGGCCGCCCTCCCGGTGGGGCGGGATCAGCAGCGTGAATCCGCAGACCAACTCTTAGGAGCAGCCTCGTGCCCTCCGAGGTGAAGATGTCGTGGCCGCCTCGAACGGTGATCCGGAAGTCCTCGGGTCTGCGCACGCTGGAGTCTGCGCTCTATCGCAACGGCCTCGGTCCGGTTGCCGGGGTCGACGAAGTGGGCCGGGGTGCCTGTGCCGGTCCGCTCGTGGTCGCGGCCTGCGTGCTGGGGCCGAACCGGTTGGAGAGCCTGGCCGCGCTCGACGATTCGAAGAAGTTGGGCGAGAAGGAACGCGAACGGCTGTTCCCCCTGATCCGCCGCTATGCACTGGCCTACCACGTGGTGTTCATCCCGTCTGTCGAGGTCGATCGCCGAGGCGTGCATGTCGCCAACATCGAGGGCATGCGCCGTGCGGTGGCGGGTTTGGCGGTGCGGCCCGGCTACGTGTTGTCCGACGGTTTCCGGGTGCCCGGCCTTTCGGTGCCGTCGCTGCCGGTCATCGGTGGCGACGCCGCGGCCGCGTGCATCGCGGCGGCGAGCGTGCTCGCCAAGGTCAGCCGCGACCGCCTGATGGTCGAGATGGAGCGTGACCACCCTGGTTACGGGTTCGCCGAGCACAAGGGGTACAGCACGCCCGCCCACACCGCGGCGTTGGCCGAGTTGGGTCCGTGTGCGGAGCACCGCTACTCGTATGTGAACGTGCGGCGGGCCGCAGCGACGACAGATGTGCGGCGGGCCGCAGCGACGACGAACGTGCGGCGGGCCGCCAAGACGGGCGCACCGATGCGCAATGGCGACGGGACGTACGCAAAGATGGGCAACGAATGCCTGAGCGAAGAGCAGACTACTGGGTGAGCGCTTGGGCGAAGAGCGGACAATGTGACTGAGGCCGTGGATCTACGAGAAGGACAGCAGAGCAGATGAGCGCCGAGGATCTCGAGAAGTACGAAACCGAGATGGAGCTCTCGCTGTACCGCGAATACAAGGACATCGTCGGTCAGTTCAGCTACGTGGTGGAAACCGAGCGACGGTTCTACCTGGCGAACAGCGTGGAGTTGATTCCGCGTAACTCCGACGGCGAGGTGTATTTCGAACTGCGCTTGGCCGACGCCTGGGTGTGGGACATGTATCGCCCGGCGCGCTTCGTCAAGCAGGTCCGCGTGATCACGTTCAAAGACGTCAACATCGAAGAAGTCGAAAAGCCCGAGCTGCGGCTGCCGGAGTAGCCGGGATGGGCAACCGGGTCGATGCGGTGCTGGCGGGCTTGCCCGACGCGCGTGCCTGGCAGGAGCCGTTGTACCGGGACCTGCATCAGCACCCGGAACTGTCGCATCAGGAGCATCGCACGGCCGGTCTGGTGGCCGAGCGGTTGGCCGATGCGGGTCTGGACGTCCATACCGGTATCGGTGGCACCGGGGTCGTCGGCGTCCTGCACAACGGGGACGGGCCGCGGGTGCTGCTGCGTGCCGACATGGATGCGCTTCCGGTGACCGAAGCGACCGGGCTGCCCTACGCGAGCGCCGAACCCGGCGTCATGCACGCATGTGGCCACGACGTCCACGTGACGTGCTTGCTGGGTGCGGCTGAATTGCTTGCCCGCGCAACGCAACACTGGAGCGGTACGCTCGTCGCCTTGTTTCAGCCCGCCGAGGAGGTCGGTGACGGCGCACGAGGCATGGTCGATGACGGCCTGGCCGATCTGGTGGGTCCCGTCGACGTGGCGCTGGCCCAGCATGTGGGGCCCGCGCCGGCCGGCATGCTCGGTGTGCACAGCGGGCCGTTCCTGTCGGCCGCCGACAGCATGCGCATCACGGTGTACGGCCGCGGCGGCCACGGCTCCATGCCGCAGGCGACCGTCGATCCGGTGGTGCTCGCGGCGATGATCGTCATCCGGTTGCAGACGATCGTGTCCCGCGAGATCGCACCCACCGAGACGGTCGTGCTGACCGTGGGCAGCATCCGGTCGGGCATGAAGAGCAATGTGATCGGCGACCATGCGGTGCTCGAACTCAACCTGCGGACCTACGATCCCGCGGTGCGGACGGCGGTGCTCGATGCGATCCGGCGCATCGTTGTCGCGGAATGCCAGGCCTCGGATTCGCCGAAGGACCCCGAATTCGAGCTGTACGACAGCTTTCCGCTCACCGTCAACGACGACGACGTCACCGCCCGGGTGCACCAGGCGTTCACCGAGTTCTTCGGCGCGCGGGTGCAGACGATCGGTCAGGCAACTGCAAGCGAGGATTTCAGCGACATCCCCGCCGCGTTCGGTGCGCCCTACACGTACTGGGCGATCGGTGGTATCGACCCGCAGAAGTACCGGACCGCGGCCGAGGCGGATCGAGTGAGCATCGACATTCCGGTGAACCACTCACCCTCGTTCGCGCCCGAGATTCAGCCGACGCTCGATGTCGGGACGCAGGCCCTCGTGGTGGCCGCGCTCAGCTGGCTTTAGGCCGCAGGTGCTGTCCGAAGAACGTGAACACGCGTGACCAGGCGTCGGCGGTGGCCGCTTCGTCGTAACCGAAACCGGTGATGCGCATCAGGGGCTGCGCCGGTAGTTGGTTGGCGAAGCTGTGGCCGGCCTGCGGGTACACCTTGATGTCGGCGGGGATGTTGTTGGCCTGGACGACCTTGCGTAGCTTCGCCGGTGCGCCGATGCCCATCGGGTCGCGGCGGCCGAAGCTCGCCACGATGGGGCAGGACGCGTCGAGCGTCTCGTCGAGACGACGGGGGAGCGGCGTGCCGTAGAACGGCGCCGATGCGGCGAAACCCTTGGGCCCCATGATGAGTGCGAACTGTCCGCCCATGCAGAAGCCGACGATGCCGACGGTTCCGGTGCACTGCGGATGTGCGAGCAGGTGATCGCGTGCGGCCAGGATGTCGTCGAGTGCGCGGCCCCGCTGGGTCAGCAGTTCGCGGAACACCCGCGTGATGCAACGCGCGCGGCCGCCGCGCGAGTACAGGTTCGGGGTGATCGCCAGGTAACCGGCGGCCGCGATGCGCGTGGAGATCGACTCGTTGTCGGGCCCGTAGCCGATCGCGTCGTGGATCACCACGACACCGGGCCACGGCCCTGCGTCTTCCGGAGTGCCCAGCAGGGCGTCGATCGGACCGTCGGGGGTGGTGATCGAGATCGTCGTCACGTCACCGAATGTAGCGGCTCGGCGGCCGCGGGTCACCGGCGATCAGGTTCCGCAGAACGTGCGGTAGGCGCCGAAGTCCTGCGGGGCCGGCGCGGCATACCGGTCCAGGCCCGCGCGTTCCCGGTACGGAGCGGCAAGAACTTCCATGAGCCGGTGCACCGGTTCCAGGTCGCCCGCCGTCGCCGCGCCCAGCGCCTCCTCGACGATGTGGTTGCGCGGTATGTAGATCGGGTTGACCTCGTCCATCGTGTCGGCGGATGGGCCGAGTGTGCGCCAGCGCCCGAGCCATTCGTCGAGTGTCGACGGCACGGCGAACAGATCGCGGACAACCGAGGTGTCACCGCGCGCGGCGCGGCCGAGGGCTCGGAAGAACGATGTGTAGTCGATCTGATTCTGCTGCAACAGCACCAGCAGGTCGTCGATCAGTGCCCGGGCCGTCTCGTCGTCGGCCTCGGCGGGAAGTCCCAGCTTGGCGCGCATGCCCGTCGACCACGCGTGATCGAACCTCTCGCGGAACCCGCTGAGCGACTCGGTCAGAATCGCGACCGCCTGCTCGCCGTCGTCGGCGATCAGCGGCAGGAGGGTTTCGGCGAACCGGGCGAGGTTCCACTGGGCGATCGCGGGCTGGTTGCCGTAGGCGTAACGGCCACCCTGGTCGATCGAGCTGAAGACGGTGTCCGGGTCGAACGCTTCCATGAAGGCGCATGGCCCGTAGTCGATCGTCTCACCCGAGATCGTCATGTTGTCGGTGTTCATCACGCCGTGCACGAACCCGACGAGCAACCATTGCGCCACCAGGCTCGCCTGGACCGACACCACGGCGTCGAACAACGCGAGATAGCGGTTCTCGGCTTCGGCGGCTTGGGGGTGGTGGCGTGCGATCGCGTGGTCGGCTAGACGCCGCAACAACTCGAGATCCCGTGCGGCATTGCAATATTGGATGGCGTACTGGAAACTGCCGACGCGCAGATGGCTGCTCGCGGTGCGGGCCAGCACCGCACCGGGCAACTGGGTTTCGCGCCACACGTCGCGCCCGGTCGCCACGACGGCCAGCGATCGCGTGGTCGGAATGCCCATGGCGTGCATCGCCTCGCTGACGATGTACTCGCGCAGCATCGGGCCGACGGCGGCCAGTCCGTCGCCGCCGCGCGCGAACGGGGTGCGGCCCGACCCTTTGAGATGCAGATCCCGCGGGCACCCGTCGCGGTCGGTCAGTTCGCCGAGCAACAGCGCCCGGCCGTCGCCCAGCCGGGGCACGAAACCGCCGAACTGGTGGCCCGAGTACGCCTGTGCGACGGGCGTGGCGCCACTGGGAACCGCGGTGCCCAGCAACAGGCCGAGCCCCTCGGGTCCGCGCAGCCAATCCGGATCGAGTCCGAGGTCGGCGGCCAGCCCATCGTTGAGCACGAGCAGTCGCGGGTCCGGTGCCGCTTCGGCCTGCCAGGGCACGGCCATCTCCGGCAGTTCGCGCGCGAAGCGGTTGTCCAGGACCACCGCCGTCTCCGGTGTCACACTCACTCCCCGAGCCTACGGAGAATTCCGGCCGGGTCACACCGATGAATTCTGGGCGCAGTGCTTGTCTGCATACCGGAGCAGCAGAAGCGGGAAGGCGGAAATGGTCATGAAGACACCTCCGATCGTGTCGCACGCCGAGTGGGAGCGCGCGCGGCAGGAGCTGTTGGTGAAGGAAAAACAGTTGACCCGGGCCCGCGACGAGGTGGTCGCGCAGCGCAGGCGCATGCCGTGGCTGGAAATCGAGCGGGACTACCGGTTCGACGGTCCGGACGGGCAGGCGAGCCTGCTGGATCTGTTCCACGGACGCCGGCAGTTGATCGTCTATCGGGCGTTCTTCGAACCCGGCGTGCACGGCTGGCCCGACCACGCCTGCCCGGGCTGCTCGATGCTCGCCGATCAGGTCGCGCACCTCGCGCATCTCAATGCCCGTGACACCACCCTCGTATTCGCCTCGCGCGGAACGCAATCCGATATCGCACGGTTGAAGGACCGGATGGGATGGGCGATGCCGTGGTACACGATCACCGACACGTTCGATGTCGATTTCGACGTCGACGAATGGCACGGCACAAATGCGTTCATCCGTGACGGCGACCGGGTCTTCCGCACCTACTTCGTCAACAACCGCGGCGACGAGGCGATGGGCAGCACGTGGAGCTACCTCGACATCACCGCGCTCGGACGTCAGGAGACGTGGGAGGATTCACCGTCGGGCTATCCGCAGACGCCGCCGTACGACTGGTGGCGCTGGCACGACGACTACCCGCAATAGGCGTCGGCGGTTCAGATGTCGGCGAGGTCGTCGGGCACGTCGACCGCGTACTGCGAGAGCACCTCGAGTGGCACCACATCCAGCGTGCGCTCGTGGGTGGCCGCGAGCACGACCGGTGCGGCGTGTCCGTCCTCGTGTGCCCGCAGCCAGTTCGCCGCGGTGACGCACCAGCGGTCGCCGGGCACCAGGCCGGGGAACCGGAAATGCGGTGCGGGCGTGGACAAGTCGTTTCCGATGGATCGCTGGTGTTCGAGAAACTCGGCGGTCACGACGGCGCATATGGTGTGTCGGCCGAGGTCGGCGTCGCCCGTCGAGCAGCAGCCGTCGCGGTAGAACCCGGTCAACGGGTCGGTGCCGCATTCGTCCAGCGGGCCGCCCAGCACATTGCGATCAGCCATGGCACCAGTATCGCGCGGCGTTGCTCAATCAGCCGCCCCATCCCAGGCGACCGTGAGTTCGTCGCGCTCGCCGAACCGCACCAGGTGACTGCCCACGACATCCTGAAGGCGCGCGAGTTCGTCGGCGGGCGCGGTCACCGTCAGCTCGAGCTCGCCATCCCGAGCGCTGACGGTCGCGCGTCCGCTGCCGAGGTCGATCCAGCCGGATCGGGACTCCGGTGACCATTCGCCGCCGTTGCGCCGCCCGAGGTGGGATACGAGCTGTTTGCCGTAGCGATCCGGCCGGTCGGTCTGCACGACGGCGTGCGTCGTCGCGGAATCGTTCGACATATCGGTCCTCTCCGTCGGCGTCACTCACCGAAAAGCCTGTCGGAGGAGTCTGGGGTCGAGCTATGCGGAAGCTATGTGGCGACTATGCGCCCGCGGACGGCGTCACCGCAACGATTCGGGCCTCCATTCGCGGGAGGCATACAGCTTCGAGTGTGCAGCCTCAGCGCCGAGCGTGCGCCAGGGGCGGCCGCACAGCCGATTGACCGCCCTCAGCGCACACTGGTCGCGCACGGGTTCACCGCAACGATTCGGGGCTCGCGCTGCGCTGAGCGTCGAGTATCAGCAGCGCCACGTGCAACGACGTCATCGACTCGCCGTCGTCGAGGTCGACGCCGAGGCGGCGCTGGATCGAGTCCAGCCGGCTGTAGAGCGCCGGCCTGCTCATGTGCAGCCGTTTGGCCAGCGCGGATTTGTTGCCGGCCAGCTCCAGGTAGCCCCGCAGGATGGCCATGTCGTTCTCACCGTGGTCGGCGTCGTGGATCAGCAGTGTCTTGAGTTCGGTTTCGGCGAACGTCTGCACGCGCGGATCGTCATGGAGCAGCGTGATCAGCCCGCGCAGGCGCACATCGGAGGCCCGCACGAACGGACGCTGCAGCCCCGTCATCGACATCGCCACCTCCGCGACGTGCGCGGCCTCGCGCAGCCCCGGCACGGCCTCGGCGAATGCGGACGCGCTGCTGCCGACGGCGACCGTGATCCTCGGGCTGGCCTTAGGTCCCGCCTTCGCGCCGACCCGGTCTGCTTCGCCGCCGCGGCCGATCGCTTCGCGCAGACCTTCGGCGAGGCGGGCGAGCGCCGCGTCCTGACTCATGCCGCGCCGCGTCGACACCGCCAGCACGAGGCCGACCTCGCCGTCTTGGCGGGTCGAGCAGATTGCGGTGTGCCCCTGGGATTTGACGCTGTGGGTGACCGCGTCGAGGATGCGGATGTTGCGTCGTTGCACGGCAACCGGATCGAGCCGGTCGGCCGGTGCGGCCACGCGCACCGTGACCGGAAGGTAGGGACCGGTGGCACGCAGTCCGAGCGCGACGGCCCGGGCATCGGCCTCACGGTCGTCGGCGATCCGCCCGCCGAGCACGTCGTCGATCAGGCCGCTCTGTGCCTGGTTCTCCAGTCCGGAACGGCCCCGCTCGGCCATGCGGTGCAGGGCGAGGGCCTGCGCCGCGCGCTCCAGGACCATCTTGGCCTTCGCCGGTGCGGCCGGGGTGTGCGGAATGATGAGCCGCCCCCACTCCTCGGTGCGGGGACCGACGGTGGTCGTCGACCAATCCTCGGTCATCGCCCTCGAGCGTCGCTGCCAGTCGGTCAGTACCGCGGTGGCCGGTTCGCCCCGTGGTGATATCGCCAGCACCTGGTGAGACAGATCTTCGAGCACGACCGATTCGTCGACCATGTCGGCGGCCGCCCGCACGATGTCGGCGAGCGAAGCGCGCTTCATGCTCAGATCGGTGAAGGTCTGATGCGTGCGGTGGG
Source organism: Mycolicibacterium wolinskyi str. Jessa 2025 (assembly GCF_049241375.1). NCBI lineage: Bacteria > Bacillati > Actinomycetota > Actinomycetes > Mycobacteriales > Mycobacteriaceae > Mycobacterium > Mycolicibacterium wolinskyi. Next base: position 4,730,953 of record NZ_CP185960.1, on the reverse strand, counting down.
CGAAAGCCAGCTCCTCGTACTGGTCGGCGACGATCATCCGGTGCACCGCCTCGGTGACCTCGACGAACTTCGTCTCCCGGTGCAGCAGCACGAGCGCGAGACCGAGCGACTGGGCGATGCGCCCCACCGAGGCGGGCAGGCATTTGATGCGGGTGCCCAGTTCCACGACCACGCCGACCGCACCTGCGGCGCGCATGCGTTCGAGGTAGTCGCGAGGCGCGTCGCGCAGCGCCGAGCCGGTGGTCAGCACGAGTTCGCCGCCCTGCAGCAGCCCGGAGAGGTCGGGCATGTCGCTGACGTGCACCCATCGCACCGGTCTGTCGAGGTGCTCGGAGCTGACGATCTCGGGTACACCGGCTTGCACGACAGGCAGCTCGATGACGTCGCGCACGGTCGGGATCATTTACAGAGTGTAATCAACGGCTTCTCATCGAATACAGATTGACGCTCGATGACAGGTAGTCGGTGCCGCAAAGTGGTGCAGGAAAGAGCAGTGAACCATCGCCATAGAGAGGTTTCGATACATGAGCACAGTCATCCAGCATTGGCGCGACGGCAAGGTGTTCGCCGGCAGTTCGACGGCCACGGCGCCGGTGACGAATCCGGCGACGGGTGCGGTGACCGGTGAGGTCGCGTTGGCCAGTGTGGAGGATGCGCGTGCGGTGATCGATGCGGCGGTGGCGGCGTTTCCGGCCTGGCGGGACACGTCGCTGGCCAAGCGGACGTCGGTGCTGTTCGCGTTTCGCGAGTTGCTCAACGCCCGCAAGGACGAGCTGGCCGCGCTCATCACCGCCGAGCACGGCAAGGTGCTCTCGGATGCCCTCGGTGAGGTGAGCCGTGGCCTGGAGGTCGTCGAGTTCGCCTGCGGCATCCCGAGTCTGCTCAAGGGCGGGTTCACCGAGAACGCCTCGACCAATGTCGATGTGCATTCGGTGCTGCAGCCGCTGGGCCCGGTCGGCATCATCTCGCCGTTCAACTTCCCGGCCATGGTGCCGATGTGGTTTTTCCCGATCGCGATCGCGGCGGGCAACACCGTGGTGCTCAAGCCCTCGGAGAAGGACCCGTCGGCGTCGCTGTGGATGGCGCGGTTGTGGGCCGAGGCCGGCCTGCCCGACGGCGTGTTCAACGTGCTGCAGGGCGACAAGACCGCGGTCGACGAGCTGCTGACCAACCCGAAGATCAAGGCGATCTCCTTCGTCGGGTCGACCCCGATCGCCCAGTACGTCTACGCCACCGCGACCGCGACCGGCAAGCGCGTGCAGGCACTGGGCGGGGCCAAGAACCACGCGGTGATCTTGCCGGACGCCGATCTGGACCTGGCCGCCGATGCGATGGTCAATGCCGGCTTCGGGTCGGCCGGGGAGCGGTGCATGGCCATCAGTGCGGCGGTGGCGGTCGGCCCGATCGCCGATGATCTGGTCGCCAAGATCGCCGAGCGCGCCGCCACGATCAAGACCGGGGACGGCACCAAGGATTCGGACATGGGTCCGCTGGTGACCAAGGTTCACCGCGACAAGGTGGCGTCCTACATCGATGCCGGTGAGGCCGCGGGCGCCAAGGTGGTGCTCGATGGGCGCACGGTGATCGCCAACGGCGGTGAGGACGGGTTCTGGCTGGGCCCGACGCTGCTGGACAACGTCACCCCGGAGATGAGTGTCTACACCGATGAGATTTTCGGGCCGGTGTTGTCGGTGCTGCGCGTCGACACCTACGACGAGGCCCTTGAGTTGATCAACAGCAACCCGTACGGCAACGGTACGGCGATCTTCACCAATGACGGTGGGGCGGCGCGGCGGTTCCAGAACGAGGTCGAGGTGGGCATGGTCGGGATCAACGTGCCGATCCCGGTTCCCATGGCCTACTTCAGCTTTGGTGGGTGGAAGGCCTCGCTGTTCGGTGACAGTCACGCCCACGGTGCCGAAGGCGTGCACTTCTTCACCCGCACCAAGGCCATCACCACCCGCTGGCTCGACCCCTCCCACGGCGGCATCAACCTCGGTTTCCCCGAAAACAAGTGAGAGACTGGAATTCATGACTGTGACTCAAGAGTCCGCCGTGCTGCCCAACGGTCTGAGCATCGAGGAAGCCAAGGCGGAGGCTGCGCGCGCCTACGAACTGGACCGCGCACACGTGTTCCACTCCTGGTCGGCGCAAGAGGAACTGTCGCCGATGACGATCACCGCGGCGCAGGGGTCCTATGTGTGGGACGGCCACGGCAACCGGCTGCTCGATTTCTCGTGTCAGCTCGTCAACACCAACATCGGACATCAGCACCCGAAAGTGGTTGGCGCCATTGCCGAACAGGCGGCCAAGCTGTGCACGGTCGCGCCGCAGTATGCCAACGCGGCGCGCTCCGAGGCGGCCCGGCTGATCGCCGAGCGCACCCCCGGTGAGTTGAACAAGGTGTTCTTCACCAACGGTGGCGCCGATGCCGTCGAGCACGCGGTCCGCATGGCCCGCCTGCACACCGGCCGGTACAAGGTGCTCTCGCGGTACCGCGCCTATCACGGCGGCACCGAGACGGCGATCAACCTGACCGGTGATCCGCGCCGCTGGCCCAACGATCACGGCAACGCCGGCGTGGTGCACTTCTTCGGCCCGTTCCTGTACCGGTCGCAGTTCCACGCGACCACGGAGGCCGAGGAGACCGAGCGGGCGCTGGCCTACCTCGACCAGCTGATCCGGCTCGAGGGTCCGTCGACCATCGCGGCCATCATCCTGGAGTCGATCCCCGGCACCGCGGGCATCATGGTTCCCCCGCTGGGATACATGGCAGGCGTGCGGGAGATCTGTGACCGCTACGGCATCGTCTTCATCGCCGACGAGGTGATGGCTGGGTTCGGCCGCAGCGGAAAGTGGTTCTCCATCGACCACTTCGACGTCGTGCCGGATCTGCTGACGTTCGCCAAGGGCGTCAACTCCGGTTACGTGCCGCTGGGTGGTGTGGCGATCAGCCCCGCCATCTACGAAACCTTCGCGCACCGCGCATATCCGGGCGGCCTGACGTACTCGGGCCATCCGCTGGCGACCGCCGCGGCCGTGGCCACCATCAATGCGATGGAAGAAGAAGGCATGGTCGACAACGCCGCCAAGATCGGGGCCGAGGTCATCGGGCCCGGCCTGGCCGAGCTGGCGGCCAAGCATCGCAGCGTCGGCGAGGTCCGCGGTGCCGGTGTGTTCTGGGCCGTCGAACTCGTCGCCGATCAGGAAACGCGGGAACCGTTGGCGCCCTACGGCGGATCCAGCCCGGCGATGAACGCCGTCATCGCGGCGTGCAAGGCAGGCGGCCTGCTGCCGTTCGCCAACTTCAACCGCATCCACGTTGTGCCACCGTGCAACGTGTCGGCGGACGAGGTGCGCGAGGGCCTGGCAATCCTCGACAAGGCGCTCGACGTCGCCGACGAACACGCGAGCTGACGCTCCGCGTCTTCATTCAACGGGACTGCGCTCAGGGACAGAAATCGCGAGAGATCTGTCCCTGAGTTCAGTTTCGGTGGGCGGCGTTGGCGTCCGGTTAGCCCGTGAACTGCCGCCCGACTTGAGACACTGGGACTCGTGCGTTCACATGCCCAGTGCTGGCTGACCGATATGGATGGTGTCCTGGTTCGCGAAGAACACGCGTTACCGGGTGCCGCGGAGTTTCTGCAGACGTTGGCGGACAAGGAACGGCCGTTCCTGGTGTTGACCAACAATTCGATCTTCACGCCGCGCGATCTGGCCGCGCGGCTCACGCGTTCGGGCCTCACGGTGCCCGAGGCGTCGATCTGGACCTCGGCGCTCGCGACCGCGACATTCCTCGACGATCAGCTCCCCGGCGGGTCGGCGTATGTCATCGGCGAAGCCGGGCTGACCACCGCACTGCATGAGGTCGGCTACACCCTGACCGATACCGAGCCCGATTTCGTGGTCCTCGGCGAGACCCGCACCTACTCGTTCGAGGCGATCACCAAGGCCATCCGCCTGATCCTCGGCGGTGCCCGGTTCATCGCCACCAATCCCGACGTGACCGGTCCGTCGGCGGAGGGACCGCTGCCCGCAACCGGGTCGGTGGCCGCGATGATCACGAGGGCCACCGGCCGTGATCCGTATTTCGTCGGCAAGCCCAACCCGATGATGTTCCGCAGCGCGCTCAACCGGATCGAGGCCCATTCGGAGAACACCGTCATGGTGGGGGACCGCATGGACACCGACGTGGTGGCGGGCATCGAGGCGGGCCTCGACACCATCTTGGTGCTCACGGGCTCGACATCCGTCGACGACATCGAGCGCTACCCGTTCCGGCCGAGCCGCGTGCTGCCGTCGATCGCCGAGGCGATCGACCTCATCTGACCGCGCCATGGGCGGCAACGTGGAGGTTTACCGGCCGGAAACGCGCGGAGGAGATGGCACCGGGACCGGGTGATCGCATAGAGTATCCAATATCAGCGAAAGCGAGACCCGATGCCACCGCGAACAGCCAACCGACGCACTGCCCCTCAGTCTGCCTCCGGCAACGGCAAGTCGGACTTCGTCAGGCCCAAAACCGCGCAGCAAGCAGTAGCCGAGGCGCTGCGCCGGGACATCACGAGCGGCAAGCTCGCGCCGGGCAGCTGGATCGTGCAGGAGAGCCTGGCCGAGCATTTCGGCATGTCTCGGATCCCGATTCGCGAGGCGCTGAAAACGCTTGAGGCCGAGGAATACATCACCTACGTGCCGCACAGCGGATACCGCGTGGCCAAGCTGGGCCTCGAGGAGCTCCTCGAGGTGTTCCGGCTGCGCGACATCCTGGAGGCCGAGCTCATCCGCGACGCCATGCCCGACGTCACCGACGAGGTGATCGAGCGGATGCGCGAACAGATGGCGGAGATGGATCGTGCCGCCGCCGCGGGGGATCTCATCGGGGTCGGCCTGGCCAACCGGGAATTCCACTTCCTGACGTTCGAGGCGAGCCGGATGGCGCGCACCAAGCGGATCGTCAACCAGCTGTGGAACACCGCGGACGCGTACCGGCCGCTGTACGCCCATCTGATGGACCTCGACAAGGTGAACAGCGAGCACGTTCTGCTGGTCGAGGCGATGGCGGCGCGCGATGTGGACCGGGTGGTGGCGCTCAACCACGAGCACCGCATGCACGCGATCGATCATCTGCACATCGTGTTCGGTCGCGAGGACGCTGAAGCCGACTCGTGACGCCACGGGATCGTTTGGCGGCGTTGGGATTTGAGGTTCCCGCTCCGGCTGAGCCCAAGGGCGCCTATTTTCCGAGCCGGCGGTGCGGCGACCAGCTCTGGATATCGGGGACGACGGCGCGTCGCCCGGCGGATCCCGGTGCCGTTGGCGTCGTGGGCGCCGACGTCACTGTCGAGCAGGCGCGTACCCAGGCGCGCCATGCGGCGCTGAACCTCGTGGCGGCGATCGATGCGGCCGTGGGACTCGACGCGGTGACGGCGCTGGTGCACCTGCGGGGCTACGTGCGGGCGACATCGGACTTCGACGCACATCCGGCGGTGATCGACGGCGCCTCGACGCTTCTGCTCGACGCCTTCGGCGCGCAGTGCGGCGCGCACGCGCGCACGGCCGTCGGCGTGGCGTCGCTTCCGGGTGGAGCCTGCGTCGAACTCGAACTCGTCGCCACCGTGCGCGGCTGAGTCAGGCGAGCCGCTCGGCGGTACGCCCGATCGCCAGGCCGAGCGCGACGCCGGCGAGTGCGGTCAGTGCTATTGCCACCCAATCGTTTTCGCGCACATGCGGTCGCGGTGCGGCAGCGCCGGTCGCGGGAGCCGGTTCGGCGCCGGGCGATGCGATGAGGGCGTCGAGCTTGCGCACGAACTGCCCGATGATCCGGTTACTCACCTGTTTGATGACGCCACTGCCGAACTGGGCGATGCGGCCACCCAGTTCGAGGTCGGTGCGTACCGTCACCTCGGTGCGTCCACCGGTGTCGCGGGCAGCCATCGTCACGGTGGCCTCCGCCGTCCCGTTGCCCTTGCCGTCCCGGGCCCGCCCGCGCACCACCATCTGGTGTCCGGCGTCGTCTCGGCTGACGACGGTCGCGGTGCCGGAAAGTGTGAGCCCGACGGGGCCGACCTTGACCGCGACCTTCGCCCGGTAGTCGTCGCCGTCGTGGCCCTCGAGTTCCGCGCCGGGGATGCACGCCACCACGCGGGGGATGTCGGTGAGCGTCGCCCAGGCGATGTCGAGCGGAGCGGCAACGGAGAACTCATTGACTAGTTGCATGACGTTTTCTGGCCTCTCAATCGCCGTTTCCAGTTGTGCGACCTGAATCACCCGCTTACGATTGGATACGATATCCAACGTCGCCCAGGAGGTCGATAGTGCTGAGTAAAGGTGTTGGTCTGTTTCCGACCGAACCGGTGGGCACGATGTGTGAATACGTCCGGCTGAGTGAATCGCTCGGTTATGACAACGTGTGGTTCGGGGATTCGCAGAACATCTGGCGGGAGTCGTCGACCGTGATGGGCGCCGCCGCCGTCGGCACCGAACGCATCATCTTCGGCACCGGCGTGACCAACGCCGTGACGCGGCATCAATCGCTTCTCGCGTCGACATGGGCGACGCTCGCCGAGTTCACCGGAGGCCGCGTGGCCCTCGGGATCGGCACCGGCGACTCCTCGCTGCGCACCATGGGTCTCAAGCCGCAGAAGCTCGCCGAACTCGAACAGTCGATCCAAGAGCTCCGCACGCTGTTCAAAGGTGAGAAAGTGGTGGAGCCGACCAGCGGCGCCGAATACCACCTCAACTATCTGACTGAACCGATGGACATCCCGATCTACATCGCTGCCTCCGCACCGAAGATCCTGCGGATGTCGGGCCGTATCGCAGACGGCGTCATCGTGCTCGTCGGCACCGCACCGCACTTCATCGAAGCCGCGCTCAAGACGATCGAAGCCGGCGCGGCCGAGAGTGGCCGCACGCTCGACGACATCCACATCGTGCTGTGGACGCCCACGGCCATCGACGACGATCGCACGACGGCCCGCGATCTCGTCCGCGCACACGTGTCGCGGGTGGCGATCCGGCCGCTGCCGGCCAAGGTGGAACCGTCGCTGGAGAAGGCGATCGACCGTATCCGCGATTCCTACGACTACTACCAGCACATGAACACCGAGGCGTCGCACGCCGACCTGGTGCCCGACGAGCTCGTCGATCTGTTCGCACTCGCAGGCACCCCTGACGAGTGCGGGCAACGGCTCAAGGAGATCGAGGCCCTCGGTGTCGACCAGGTGTCGATCGTTCCGTTCGTCCGGCCGGGGGAGAGCCGGGCGCCGACGATTCGGACGTTCGCCGAGATCGTCGGCGGGCATGGCTGACACCGGGTCTTCGGCACGGCAGTTTCCCGCCCCGGGAAGTGCCGTGCCGGGTGCGCCGCCTCCGTTGAAGCGTGCCCTCACGCCGGCCGACGGGGTGAGCGTGGCGATCCCACGGGAACCGGCAAGCGTGGCTTCGGTGCCCGATGCCACGACGACAGTTGGCGGCACGCGTTTCACGGCGGCAGCGGCACTCCTCGGCGTCGCGGTGGGGCTCGAACTCGCCGGGGTGCTCTCGCGGGCGTTCGCCACATCACGAGCCCGCAAAATGTTGACCTAGATCACAGTAATTCGTATAGTGTATCCAATATTCACGACCCGGAGGTTGCCCCGAATGTCCTGGTTCCCCAAAGCCTTTGCCGCGGCGTGTACCGCGGTCGCCCTCATCGCGGGAGCGACGGCGTGCGCCGACGAATCCGCGGGTCCGGACACCGAGGGCACCGATGCGTTGAGCATCTCGGCCACCGGGGTCGACAGCTTGCCGTTCATGGCCATCTTGCAGGTCGGCATCGACAAGGGCTGGTTCTCCGAGCAGGGGCTCAACGTCGATCTGTACTCCGGCGGCGGTGGTGGAAATACCCTGCGGGTGGTCACCAGCGGGGACGCCGACATGGCCATCGCCGGGAACAGCTCCGTGATTCTCGCTGCGCAGCAACCGAATTCGAACCTGAAGGTGGTTGCCCCGTGGTTCCAGATCAACGATTTCTCCTGGATCTCCCCGCCGGGACGCAAGCTGGAGAATGCGACCCTCGGGTTCAGCTCCGCAGGCTCGTCCACCGAACTCATCGTCAAGGGGCTCGAGCGCAAGCTCGGCGTCAAGTCGCAGGCCGTCGGGCCGATGGGTGACAACTGGACCGCGGCCAAGGCGGGCCAGATCACCGCCGGCTGGGCCATGCAGCCGTTCATCGCCGACAAGCAGGCATCCGAGCGTGCCGAGGTGCTCGTCGACTCGCGCGACGTCGTGGGCGATCTGCCTGCCGACCTCGTCGCCGTCAACACCGAATACGCCGAACAGAACCCCGACAACATCCGCAACTTCTTCGTGGTCGCCAACCGGCTCAACGAATGGCTCGTGGCCAACCCGGACGAAGCCGCGGCCGAGATCGCACCGCTTGTCGGCGTCACGCCCGAGGTGATGAAGTCGGCCTTCGCCAACAATCCCGACCTCGCGAAGGGATACTCGTTGAAGGTCGACACCGCGGGGCTGACCAATCTCTCGGAGCTGATGGTGGGTGCGGGCCAGATCTCCGAGCCGATCGACTGGGCCACCATGCTCGACCAGCAGTATCTGCCCGACGACGCACGGGCGGACTTCTGAGCCAGCACACCCACTAACTCCGAGAGGCATACCCATGGATCGCGACGGCATCCAGATCGACGACGTGTCGGTCGTGTTCGACGCCCCGGCAGGCAAGGTGACGGCCGTAACCGGTATCACCCAGCATGTGCCGCACTCCAGCTTCGTGTCCATCGTCGGGCCGAGTGGATGCGGGAAATCGACCCTGCTGGCGGTGATCTCGGGACTGCAGAAGGCGTCGACCGGGCAGGTCCGCGTCGCCGGAAAGCCCGTGACGGGCCCGGACCCCTCGATCGGCGTGGTGTTCCAGGAGGATTCGACCCTGCCGTGGCGCACGGTCGAGGAGAACGTCGCGTTCGCCATGGAGATGATCGGTGTCGACAAGGCCTCGCGCCGTCAGCGGGCCAAGGACGCGATCGAGCTCGTCGGTCTCGACGGGTTCGAGAAGTCCTACCCGTCCATGCTTTCCGGCGGCATGCGGCAACGCGTCGCGCTGGCGCGCACGCTCGCGGTGCAGCCCGAGGTCGTGCTGATGGACGAACCGTTCGCGGCACTCGACCAGCAGACCCGGCTGTTCCTCGGCGCCGAGGTGCGGCAGATCTGGGCGCGCACCCACCAGACCATCGTGTTCGTCACGCACGACATCTCCGAGGCGATCCTGCTGTCGCAACAGGTTTGGGTGATGTCGTATCGGCCCGGTTCGATCATCGACGTCGTCGACATCGACCTGCCCGACGAACGAGACGCGAGCATGGTCTCCACGCCTCAGTTCAACGAGCTGCAGAACCGCATCTGGACGTCGCTGCAGGCCGAATCCATGCGCGGGTTCAAGCAGCAGGAGGCTGCCAGCACGTGACGACTTCGTATGTGGCACAAGACGACTTGCCCACCGAAACCATGTCGCCCAACAATGGCCCGGCGCAGCCCGTCCGCCGCAAGCGCAAGGTCAGCAACTTCGCGCTGAGTGGCATCTCGACGGTTGTGCTGATCGTCGCGTTCCTGGTGTTCGCCGAGATCGGGGCCCGCGCCGGGTTGTGGAGCGACCGGGTCCTGCCCGCGCCCTCGGTCATCCTGGCCGAACTGGGCCGGCTGCTGGGCCGGGCGCAGTTCTGGGACGACGCCGCACGCACCGGCATCGAGGTTGCGTTCTCGATCGTGTTCGGCAGCCTCTTCGGTTTCGCGGCCGGGCTGATCTTCTGGAAGTTGCCCGCCGTGGGGCGGATCTTCGAGCCGTATCTGGTCTCGTTCTACGCCGTGCCGCTGGTGCTGTTCTATCCGGTGATGATCGTGCTCGTCGGGATCAACGCCATGTCGGTGATCATCCTCGCGACCATCATGGCCGCGATCCCGATGGCGCTCAACACCGCGGTCGGGCTCAACTCGATGCCGCCGGTGTACATGAAGCTGGCCCGCTCACTCAAGGCGTCCCCGCGCCAGACCCTGTTCGCGATCGCGATCCCCGCGGCAGGCCCGTTCATCGTCGCGGGTCTGCGGCTCGCCGTGGTCTACGCGTTGATCGGCACCATCGCGATGGAGTTCACCACCGCGCAGGCCGGCCTGGGGTATCGCATCCGGTACCTCTACGAAATCTTCAACAACAACGAGATGTTCGCCTACATCGCCGTGGTGCTCGTGCTCTCGTGCATTCTCACGGTGCTGCTGGCACTCGTGGAACGTGTTTTGCTGCGCGGGAGGAATCGATGACTTCGACCGAGAGCAAGCCCGTGGCGCCACCGCGGGCCGCGGCACCATCGACGTCGCAGCGGCTGCGCGCGCTGCTGGGTAACCAGGCGGTCGGTGCGACGCTGCTGGCCGTCCTGGTGGTGCTCATCTGGGAGGTCTTCTCCGACCTGACCTTCGTGATCCCCTCGCCGGTCCAGACGATCGGCGTGCTGATCGAGAACCTGTCCGACCCGGCCTATCTGTTCGATCTGCGGGTCACCGCGCAGTCGGTGTTCCTGGCCTTCGTGATCGGAACCGCGATCGGCGGCGGGCTCGGGCTGCTGCTCGGCCTGTCGGAGCGCTTGCGGCTGATCTTCGAGCCGATCCTGATCATGCTCAACGGCATTCCCAAGATCGTGCTGTACCCGGTGTTGCTGCCGATCTTCAGCCTGACGGGTTCGAAGGTCGTGATGGGTGTGCTGTTCGCACTGTTCCCGGTGCTGATCAACGTGTCCACCGGCGTGCAGGAGATCCCGCGGGTCTACTGGAAGCTCGCCCGTTCGGTCCGCGCCAACGCGTGGCAGATGCTGGTTCACATCATCATTCCCGCGATCCGGCGCCCGCTGCTGACCGGTATCCGGCTGGCGGTGAGCCTTGCGGTGGTCGGTGTGGTGCTCTCCGAGTTCTTCGCCACCAGAAGGGGTTTGGGCCGGGTCGTGCTGCAGTCCTACAGTCACGGCGACTACCCGTCGATGGTCGCCACGATCATGTTGCTGATCACCATCTCGTTCGCGATCTCGATCGCCTTGTGGCAATGGGAAAAACGACTTCATTGACCGGCTACATCGGCAGTTCGGTGCGACGTCGCGAAGACGAACGGCTGCTCGACGGGCGGGGGCAGTTCGTGGCGGACCGCGCCGCGGGTGCACACCATGTCGTCTTCGTGCGGTCCACCGAACCGCACGCCGCGATCAAGCGGATCGACGTGTCGGCCGCCGAGCACATGCCCGGCGTGGTCGGTGTTTTCACCGCAAGCGATCTCGGTATCTGCGGCGTGCCCATCCCGACGCTCACCACCCCTGATCCGCAGTTCACCGCGGCGACCTCCTGCGTGCTCGCCGAACAGCGACTCCCGATCCTGGCTTCCGATCGCGTGCACTACGCCGGCCAGCCGATCGCCGTCGTCATCGCCGAAGACCGGTACCGCGCCGAGGATGCCCTGGAAGCGATCGAGGTCGTCTACGAACCCAGGCCCGCGGTCACCGATCCGCTCGAGGCGCTCGAGCCCGACTGCGCGGTGCTGTTCGATCACCTCGACGGGAACGAGGCAGCGCGGCTGAACTACTCGTTCGGTGACCCCGACGCCGCATTCGCCGCCGCCGCGACCGTCGTCACCGGCACGTACCGCATGAACCGGCACGGGGCCGTACCGCTCGAATGCCGCGGTGTGCTCGCACAGTTCGACGCGAGGCGCGCGCGCGTCGAAGTGACCACGTCGACGCAGGTTCCGCACATGGTGCGCAACGCGATCTGCGCGGTGACCGGTTGGTCACGCCAGGAGATCAAGGTGTCGGTGCCCGATGTGGGCGGCGGATTCGGCACCAAGGCCAACGTGTACGCCGAGGAGATCCTGCTCGCCCTCCTGTCGCGGCAGACCGGGCACCGGTTGATCTGGGTGGAGGATCGCCAAGAGCATCTGGTGGCCAGCGCACAGGGCCGCGATCAACTGCACCGCACCCGGCTCGCGCTGGACGGCGAAGGCCACATCCTGGCCTGGGCCGATGATTTCGTCGTCGACATCGGCGCCGGAAGCCTGTGGGTCGCGGGCATCATCGCCAACACCGCGATCCATCTGCTCGGCCCGTACCGCATCCCGGCCGCCGACATCGCCGGGCGGGCGGCTCTGACCAACAAGACCCTGGTCGCGCAATACCGCGGCGCGGGCCGGCCGGAAGCCACGTTCGCGCTCGAACGCAGCCTGGACGCCGCGGCTCGCGAACTCGGCCTGACCGGTGACGAGATCCGGCGGCGCAACCTGCTCACCGATGCCGACATGCCGTACCCGCGGCCCATCCCGTACCGCGACGGGGTCCCGATCTCCTACGACGGCCGCGACTACCGGGCCTGTCTTGAGTCGGTGCTCGACGCGTTGCCGCGCGACGAGGTGACGCGTTGTGCGGCAAGGTATCCGCAGTACCGCATCGGCTACGGCCTGGCGTCGTACCTGGAGGCCACCGGCCGTGGACCGCACGAGACCGCCCGGATGCGGCTGCTGCCGGGCGGCCGGTTCGAGGTGACCGCGGGAGCGGCATCGGCCGGGCAGGGACACGAGACGGTGTTCGCTCAGGTGGCTGCCGAGGCGTTGGGCGTGCCCATCGCAAATGTCGCCTATGTCGCCGGCGACACCGAACGATTGCCCGACGGGGTAGGGACATTCGCGAGCAGGTCGGCCATCCTGGCGGGTTCGGCCGTGCACACGGCCGCGGGTCAACTCGTCGACCTCGCGATCGATCGCGTCGCCCGCCTGTCGGGTGCCGAGCACTGCGACATCCAATATGCCGACGGGCGTTTCCATGTCGCCGCCGGTCACGCCGTCAGCTGGGAGGAGTTGGCGTGTGCCATCGCGGTGGGCGGTGACCAGGAGGGCGGTGGGGCACTCGATGTCACCGCGGTCTACCGGGTACCGACCGTGACGTGGACGATGGGCGTGCACGCGGCGATCGTCGGTGTGCACCGCCGGACGGGCATCGTCAAGGTGTTGCGCTACGCGGTTTCTCATGAGGGCGGACGCGAGATCAACCCCAAGATCGTCGAGGGACAGATCATCGGCGGCGTGGCCCAGGGCGTCGGCGGGGCCCTGTTCGAGCACTGGGAATACTCCGATTCCGGCCAGCCCCAGTCGACCACGTTCGCCGCGTATCACCTGCCGTTGTCGACCGACGTGCCGCGCGTACGGGTGCGGCACCTGCATGTCGACACCCCGGTGAACCCGATCGGGGTCCGCGGAGCGGGGGAGAGCGGCACCATCGCCGTCTACGCTGCGCTCGCCGGTGCCGTCGACGATGCACTCGGCGGCCGGATTCACGTGGACAGCACACCGATCTCCACCGGCGTGTTGTGTCGCGCCCTGGCGAGGACGGCCTCGTGAAACCCGCGCCGTTCCACTACCTTCGCCCCGAATCGGTCGCCGAAGCACTCGAACAACTGGCGGCGTACCCGGATGCCAAGTTGATGGCGGGTGGGCAATCGCTGCTGGTGTTGATGAATCTGCGGTTGGCGCGGCCAAGCGTCATCATCGACATCGGCCACCTCGACGAACTCAAGCGAATCTTCGACGACACCGATGACCTGGTGCTCGGCGCGCTGGTGACCCACCGCACCGTCGAGGTCGATCCGCTGATCTCGGCGCGCACTCCGCTGCTCGCCGATGCCGCGCGATACATCGGCCACATCGGCATCCGCAACCGTGGCACCATCGGCGGATCGGTGGCCCATGCCGACCCCGCCGCCGAGATGCCCTTGGCGACACTGGTTCTCGGTGCGACATTCCATGTCGAATCGGCGACCAATGGGCGACGACAGATCGGCGCCGACGAGATGTTCGTGTCCTTCTACACCAATGCCCTGGAGCCCGACGAGATTCTCACCTGGATATCGGTCCCCGCCATCCGCGCCGGACAGGGCTGGGGCTTCGTCGAATATGCCCATCAGCACGGCGATTACGGCCTGGCCGGCGCGGGCTGCCTACTCGAGGTCGGCACCGACGGACGGATCGAATCGGTGCGGTGTGCGGTGCTCAGCGCCGCGGACCGGCCGTTGCTGTTCGTCGGTGACGACGCGGTCGGGCAGGCTCCGTCGGTTGCACTGTGGGAGGAGTTGGCTTCCCGGTGGGCCGACGCGACCGAACCGTCCTCGGCTGACCCGGACTACTCGCGGCGACTGTGCGAGACGGCGCTGATCCAGGCGCTCACCGCGGCCCAGCAACGGATCGGTGAAGATCAGGAGCGAATCCATGCAGGCAACTGAGCTGTCCGAGCCCGCGGCAGGGGTGGCCATATCGGTCATCGTCAACGGAAGGCTCGTGCAACGCACGGTGCCGCCGCGGCTCATGCTGGCGGACTTCCTTCGCGATGAACTCGCTTTGACGGGTACACATCTCGGTTGTGAGCACGGTGTGTGCGGTGCGTGTTCGGTGTTCGTCGACGGGCGCAGCATGCGGACGTGCCTGATGCTGGCGGTGCAGGTCGACGGGCTGCGGGTGACCACCGTCGAGGGCCTCGACGAGTTCGAGGAGACCCGGCGGCTGCGGCAGGCGTTCTCCGAACGAGGCGGCCTGCAGTGCGGTTTCTGCACACCCGGGTTTCTGGTGACCGCCGTCGAATTGCTGCGGGATCCCAACACCGACAAGCCCTTGACTGAAGACACGGTGCGAGAGGCGTTGTCGGGCAACATCTGCCGCTGTACCGGCTACCAGGGCATCGTGCAGGCCGTGCTGGACGCGGCTGACTGTTCTGAGTGATGCCGGTCCAGCTCCGCACGCCCGAGCTGCTGCGGCCGACCGGTAGCAGCCGCTGGGGTATGGCGGCCGCGCTCGCGTTTTCGCTTGGCGCCATCCTGGTCGTCACCGCGCTCGCCGGCCACGCCGAGCTCGGATCGGCCGTGGGGCTCGGTTTCGTGCTGACCGCGGTACCCGAACTGCCGACCACGTGGCGGCCTGGGCTTTCGGCCCTGTGCGTGCGGACGCTCACCGTGGTGGTCTGCGCCGGGATCGTCGTCCGGTTTGCGCCGTACGAACACCTTCTCGGTGCCGTCACGGTCCTGGCGGCCGTGTTCGGTGCGTTGGTTCCGCGGGTGGGGGCGACGGCGGGGCTCGCGGTCGTACTCATCGCCATCGATCTCGATGTCGGCGATCTTGCGGGCACCGGACGCCTGATCGCGCTGGTCCCGTATGTGATTGGTGCGGTGGTGGTGTCGGCCGCGTGGTTGGCGTGGTTCGGGGCGGCCCGGCTCAGCGGCCTTGCGCCGGATGAGGAGCGGGAACCGCGTCGGCCCGATCTCGGCCACGCGGCGCGCGTCGGTGTCGCCGTCGGATGCGCAGTCGCCGTGGCGGCGCTGCTGCCTGCCGACATGGTGGGCGGGCACTGGCTGGTGACGAGCGTGCTGCTGACGATCCAGCCCAGTCAGGGGCAGACCGGTATGCGCTTGGCGCAACGGCTTTCGGGCAACACCGTCGGTGCGGTGATCGCCGCGGTGCTGCTCGGTGCGCAGCCGCCTGCGCCCGTGACGATCGCGCTCACGGTCGTCCTGTTCCTGCTGGCGATGGCCCTGCGTCCGGTCAACTACACCTGGTGGGCCATCACCGGGCCGCCCGTGCTGTTGGTGATCAGCGAGTATCCGGAGCTGTTTCCCTGGTACGAGGGCGGGGTGCGGCTCGCGATGAACATCGGCGGTGCGCTCATCGTCGTGCTGGTCGTGTTCGCCGTGCCGACGCTTGTGCGGTTACGTGGGCGTCGGTGAGTGCGCGGCAGAAGGACTCATCGCACTATGCCGCACGCGAATTATCGGATAGTGTATACAAAATCCAACTGACTCAGGGGGGTATGTGACCACACTGCTCGTGGAGGACATCGGTCTCCTCGTGCACGGCGACGCGACGATCGCACCGGTGCGCGACACCACGCTGCTGATCGAGGACGGTCGCGTCGCGGGTATCGGCGTGGAGCACCCGAACCCCGATCGGGTGCTGTCGGCAGCCGGGTTGACTGTGATGCCCGGCCTCGTGGACGGCCATGTGCACCCAACCTTCGGCGAATGGACGCCGGCCCAGAACTCGATCGGGTGGATCGGCAACTACCTGCACGGCGGGACCACGTCGATGGTGTCGGCCGGCGAACTGCACATCCCCGGGCTCGACTTCGGCTCACTGACACCGGAACTTGTGCTCAGCATCGCCATCACGTCGAAGCACACGACCGGCCGCTCGCGGCCGTCGGGCGTCAAGGTCAACGCCGGAACGGTGCTGCTCGTGCCTGGCATGACCGAGGAGCATTTCGACCGCGCGCACCGCGAAGGCATCGAGCACCTGAAATTCATCTTCTACGACTGGAACCGGTTGGGGGACGGCGAGGCTCAGCGCTACGTCGACTGGGCGCACGACCGTGGCATGACCGTCAAGATGCATTCGGGCGGGGTGTCTCGCTCGGGATCGAGCCGGGTCGCCGGCCGCGACGTCGCGGTCGCGGTACGCCCCGACGTCGTCGGGCACATCTCCGGCGGCCCCATCCCGTCACCCGACGAGGACATCATCGGCATCATCGCCGATCTGCCGTCGGCCGCCATCGAGGTGTGCAGCTCGATGAACTACCGGGCCACCAAACTGGTGGCCGAGCAGCTCTCGGCGCGTGGTGAACTCAGCCGGCTGACCCTCGGGACCGACACGCCTGGCGGCACCGGCGTCATCCCGCGCGGAATGTTGCGCAACATCTGCTTCCTGTCCTCGATCTGCGGTGTCGACCCGGTGGCCGCAGTCGCTGCCGCAACCGGCCAGACCGCCAAGGCGCACGGCCTCGACACCGGTGTGCTGACCGAAGGAGCGCCTGCCGACCTGCTGGTCCTCGGACCGATCACCGGATCGACCGCAGCTGACGGGTTGGAGTGCTTTGCCCTGGGCGACCTGCCTGGCATCGCAGCCGTGCTCGTCGACGGCGTTCCGCTGGTCAAGACCCGAAGCGAACAGACCCCACCGCCCAGCCGTGCGGTGAGCTGGCGCGGTGAGTCCGTGCCGTCGGCGGCTCCGGCGCCGCCGCGCACCGGCTGCTGCTGAACCCGAACCACGACGAGAAAGATGACAGATATGACTGCGTCCCAGCGTGTTTCCGAGCCCGTGACCGCCGATACGCTGATCGGAACCGACGCGTTGCTCAGTGCCGAGGAACGCGAGATCCGCGACACCGTGCGATCTGTCGTCGACCGCCGGATCCGCCCGGACATCGCGACCTGGTACGAGGACGGCGAGCTACCGGCGCGCGAACTGGCCGTCGAACTCGGCAAACTGGGCCTGCTCGGCATGCACCTCAAGGGCTACGGGTGTGCCGGGACTTCGGCCGTGGCTTACGGTCTGGCCTGCCTTGAGCTCGAGGCGGGCGACTCCGGCATCCGCTCGTTGGTGAGCGTTCAGGGCTCACTGGCCATGTACGCCATCTACGCGTTCGGCAGCGACGAGCAGAAAAACCACTGGCTGCCCGACATGGCCACCGGTCACCGGATCGGCTGCTTCGGTCTCACCGAACCCGACCACGGATCCAATCCGGCCGGGATGCGCACCCGTGCAACGCGTTCGGGCGACGACTGGATCCTCACCGGCACCAAGATGTGGATCACCAACGGTTCGGTCGCCGACGTCGCGGTGGTCTGGGCGCGCACCGACGACGGTGTCCGCGGCTTCGTCGTCCCCACCGACACCCCAGGTTTCACGGCCAACACCATCAAATCCAAGATGTCCCTGCGGGCTTCGGTCACCAGCGAGCTCGTGCTCGACGGCGTGCGGCTGCCCGACAGCGCGCGGCTGCCCGGCGCGACGAGCCTCGGCGCGCCGCTGCGCTGCCTCAACGAAGCCCGGTTCGGCATCGTGTTCGGCGCGCTCGGAGCCGCCAGGGACTGTCTGGAAACCGCGCTCGACTACGCCAGATCGCGCGAGCAGTTCGGCCGTCCGATCGGCGGGTTTCAGCTGACCCAACAGAAGCTCGCGGACATGACGCTCGAATACGGCAAAGGCTTTCTGCTGGCGCTGCACCTCGGCAGGCGCAAGGATGCCGGCGAGCTGATTCCCGACCAGGTCAGCCTCGGCAAGCTCAACAACGTCCGGGAGGCGATCGGCATCGCCCGCACGGCCCGCACGATCCTCGGCGCGAGCGGCATCACCGCCGAATACCCGGTGATGCGCCACGCCAACAACCTCGAATCGGTATTGACCTACGAAGGCACCAGCGAGATGCATAGTCTGATCATCGGGCAGGCACTCACCGGAATCGGCGCGTTCCGCTGACGGCACAGCGACCGCATCGTTCAAACCAGCCGCGAGCTCAGGAGGCCAGGTGGCTCGTCCTCATCGAGAGTCGATCGACGAACACTTCACCACGACCGTCTCAGCGCTGCCGGCAGGCAGCGAGTCCTGGCCGGCTGGATCGGCGCTGACCGACGAGAAGGCGTTGGCACTGTTCGACGCCCAACTGGCCAGCCGCCACCTCGACCTCGCGGCCCGCTGGCTGCGTTCGCAGGGCAAGGGTTTCTACACGATCGGGTCATCCGGGCACGAAGGCAACGCCGCGGTGGCCGCGGCCCTGCGCCCGACCGATCCGGCACTGCTGCACTACCGGTCCGGCGGCTTCTACCTCGCCCGCGCCGCCCAGGTCCGTGGTTCCGACCCGGTGCGCGACGTGCTGCTCGGCATCGTCGCGGCGACCACCGAACCGATCTCGGGCGGGCGGCACAAGGTGTTCGGGCGTCACGACCTCAGCATCATCCCGCAGACCTCGACGATCGCGTCCCACCTACCGCGGGCGCTCGGCGTGGCCTTTTCGATCGCGCGGGCCCGCAAGCTCGACGTGACATGTGCCTGGCCCGATGACGCGGTGACGGTGTGCAGCTTCGGCGACGCGTCGGCCAACCACTCGACCGCCGTCGGCGCCATCAACGCCGCCCTGCACGCCGCCTACCAAGGGCTGCCCATGCCGCTGCTGTTCGTGTGCGAGGACAACGGCATCGGCATCAGCACCAAGACGCCGCGCGGTTGGGTCGCGCGCACCTACGCCCACCGCGAGGGGCTGGAGTACTTCGCGGCCGACGGCTGCGACGTGACCGACGCCTTCGACACCGCGCAGGCCGCCGCGAACTGGGTGCGCAGCCACCGCAAGCCCGCGTTCCTGCATCTGCGGACCGTGCGGCTGATGGGTCACGCCGGATCCGACTATGAACCGGCGTACCGCAGGCCCGACGAGATCATCGCCGACTACGACCGCGACCCCGTCGTGAACACCGCCAAAACTCTGATCGCGCACGGCATCCTGACACCGGCCGACGCCATCGAACGCTACGAGGCCAAACGCGCCGAGGTGATCGGAGCGGCGCGCGAGGTGAGCGATCTGCCGCAACTCGACAGCGCGCCCGCCGTGACCAGACCACTGCGCGACACCCTCGACGAGGCCAGAGCCGTCACCGTCACCCCCGGCGGCCCGGCAGGCGACGCGCTGACCCTGGCGCTGTCGATCAACAGGGCACTCAAGGACATCCTGGCCGAGCATCCGGAGGCCATCGTCTTCGGCGAAGACGTCGCACGCAAAGGCGGCGTCTACGGCGTCACGCGCGGCCTGCAGAACACCGCGGGCCCGGCGCGCGTGTTCGACACGCTGCTCGACGAACAGACCATCCTCGGCCTTGCGCTGGGCGCCGGGGTTTCCGGGTTACTGCCGATCCCCGAGATCCAGTACCTGGCCTACCTGCACAACGCCGCCGACCAGATCCGCGGCGAAGGCGCCACCCTGCAGTTCTTCTCCAATCGCCAGTACCGCAACCCCATGGTGGTGCGGATCGCGGGCTACGGATATCAGAAGGGCTTCGGCGGCCACTTCCACAACGACAACTCGATCGCCGCGATCCGCGACATCCCCGGGGTGGTGATCGCATCCCCCGCGCGACCCGACGACGCCGCGGCCATGCTGCACACGTGCGCCGCTGCGGCGAAAAGCGCTGCGGCGGTGTGCGTTTACCTCGAACCCATCGCGCTGTACCACACCAAGGACCTGTATGAGGACGGCGATTCGGAATGGCTGGCGCCCTATCCGCAGCGGCCGGTCCAGATCGGGCGGGCCCGGACGTACGGCGAAGGTGCCGACCTGACGATCCTGACGTTCGGCAACGGGGTGTGGATGAGCCTGCGCGTCGCGCGCCGACTGGAGCGGTCGGACATCGCCGCACGGGTGGTGGACCTGCGCTGGCTGGCGCCGCTCCCGGTCGATGACATGATCCGCGAAGCCAACGCCACCGGGCGCGTGCTCATCGTCGACGAAACCCGCGAGACGGGCGGTGTCGGTGAGGGTGTGCTCGCCGAGCTGCTTTCGCACGGATATACCGGGCGGGTGGACCGGGTCGCCAGCAGCGACAGCTTCATCCCGCTCGGCGACGCGGCGCTGCAGGTGCTGCTGTCCGAGGACACCATCGAGGCCGCCGCGGTGAAGCTTGCAACCGAACGGGCTTGATAGCTTGACCGGATGGCCGAACCTGTAACGCCGCCGGATTCCACCCGTCCGCTGGCCGGCGTGCGGATCATCGAGATCTCGAGCTTCGTCGCGGTGCCGCTGGCGGGCATGACCCTGGCTCAGCTCGGGGCCGAGGTGATACGCGTCGACCCCATCGGCGGTGCCGCCGACTACCGGCGCTGGCCGGTGACCGAGCACGGCGACAGCATCTACTGGGCCGGGCTGAACAAGGGCAAGCGGTCGGTGGCCGCCGATCTGCGGTCCCCCGAGGGGCAGCAGCTGGTGTCACGCCTGATCGCCGAGAGCGGTGTGCTGATCACCAATATCGCCGGGCGGCAATGGCATTCGTACGACACACTGAGCGCGCTGCGCGCAGACCTGATCCACGTCGAGGTGTCCGGCCGGGCTGACGGCGGTACCGGTGTGGATTACACGGTCAACGCGGGGCTGGGTTTCCCGCTCGTCACCGGGCCTCCACAGCTGTCCACTCCGGTCAACCACGTGCTGCCGGCCTGGGATGTCAGCTGCGGACTGTACGTCGCGCTCGCGGTGAGTGCCGCGCTGCGCCACCGCGACGCCAGCGGTGAGGGCGCACGGATCAGCATCCCGCTGGAGAACGTCGCGCTCGCGACCGCGGGCAATCTGGGCTTCCTCACCGAGGTGATGGTCAACGGAAACTCACGCGAACGCCTGGGCAACACCCTGTTCGGCACATACGGTCAGAACTTCACGAGCAGCGACGGTGTCGGCTTCATGCTCGTCGCACTCACCGGCCGTCACTTCCGTGACCTCACCGAGGTCACCGGAACCACCAAAGCCGTTGCGGCACTTGCCGAGGCGCTCGGCGCGGATTTCGGGGACGAGGGCCAGCGCTATCTCCACCGCGACGCGCTGACCGGGCTGTTCACGCTGTGGTTCAGTGAGCACACCGGCGCCGAGATCACCGCCGCCCTGTCGGGAACCTCGGTGCTGTGGGAGCGTTACCGCAGCTTCGCCGAGGTCGCAGGCGACGAGCGGGTCACGGCCAACCCGTTGTTTCGCGAGCTGGACCAGCCGCGCATCGGGCGCTACCTCGCGCCGGGCCTGCCGGTTCAGATCGGCGGTGCCTACCCGCCGGCCGTCGCCGCGCCCGCGCTCGGCGACGACACCGCAGCCGTGCTCGCCGACCACCTGGGGCTGGACCCCGCCGAGATCGCCGCACTGACCGAATCCGGCACGGTGGCAACAGGTTCCGCAGAGAAGTGAACACACTGCTGCAACTGCTCGACGTCGCGGGCGATGGCGATGTCTGGACCGGACGCGCCAGCGGACCGGCAGGCAAGCGAGCCTACGGCGGGCTGCTCGCAGCGCAGAGCCTGGCGGCGGCGTGCCGGACGGTGGACGGCGACCGGTCGCCGACCAACATGCACATGCAGTTCCTGCGCGGCGGCGACGCGGGAGAGCCCGCCGAATACCGCGTGCACCGCAGCTATGACGGCCGCACCGCGTCGGCGCGGCGCGTCGAGGCCTTCGAGCACGGAAGGATGCTGACGACGGCCACGGTGTCGTTCGCGACGCCACTGCCCGGCCCGGCGCACGGCCACCGTGCCGACCTGCCGCACGATCCCGAATCGCTGCCGCGCACCGGGCCGCCCGGCCCTGCGCCGTCACTTCCGCTGGACGAACTCGACATCCGGATCGCCGACGACGGTTCGAGTGGCGAGTTCGTGCGGCGGTTCTGGTGGCGGGTCACGACCGCGCTGCCCGATGATCCGACGCTGCACATGTTGGCGGCGGTGTATGTCACCGACCTGTACGGGATCGATCCGGCGCTGGCCGTGCACGGCCACAGCATGCGGTCGCGCAGCCACCGCAGCGGGACCACCGATTCGTCGATCTGGTTTCACCGCCCCGTGCGGGCCGACGCGTGGAACCTGTTGGAGCAGACGTCACCGGCGGCCGCGCGCGGTCGCGGGATCATCACCTCGAGCCTGATCGGCGTCGACGGCGCCATCGCCGCCACGCTGGTGCAGGAGGGGCTCGTGGCCGATCGCACGCCGGATTGACCGGCCGGCCCACCACTTCCGTGCCGCGGTCACGAGGTAGGTGAGGGCACACCCGACGATCAGCGAGGCCAGCACTCCGGCCGCGGGGTGCCCGTCGAACAGCGGGTACACCTGGTAGTGCGTGAGGTAGATGTAGAGCGAAGCCTCCGCCAGCACCCCGCACACGGCCGTCACCACCGGCGGGCAGCGCAATGCGGGCAACCAGATCAGGAGCGCAAAACCGGCCAGCACCAGCGCCTCCCGATGACTGTTGGCGAAATAGCCGTGCAAACCGACCGCCACTGCCACCGTGACCACCGCGCGCTGCCAGGTGTTGACGGCCTTGGCGGCCGCCCAGCCCACCGCGAAGAACCAGAAGGCCAACACCGTGAACCACGCCTCACGCCCCAGGCCGAACCCGGCCAGGTCGTAACGCAGCACGAGCCCGAACACCAGGAACGCCGCCGCGAATGCGAAGGGCCGGTGCCGTTCCCAACGGTCGACGCCCGGTAGCAAGCACACCACCGCCAGTCCCACGAGGATCCAGACCAGCACCTCCACGAACCACAGCCGACCCGCGGTCATGCTGTCGGGCGGCCCGAGAAACTTGTTGGCCAGCAACAGATTTGACAGGTGGTAGTCATCGGTGATAACCAGGGCGATGGCGACCCACACGATCGACGGCACCGCAACCCACGCGATCGTGCTGCGCAGGTGCCGCAGACGCTGAGTGCGCGACACCGGCGTCAAGCAGAAACGCCCGAAGTTGAAACCGGCGACTCCGAGTAACAGATGGGCGCCGCCCCACAACTTGAACAGGTCGGCATGTGAACCGACGATCAGGATGATCGCTGCCGCGCGCAGTGCGACGCTGGTCTCGACGGTCGAGGTCCAGCGGCGCCGCGGCGTGGAGAGCCGTTCGAGTTCGGCGAGCGTCATGCGATGCCAGTTCGCCGGAAGTCGGCCGAGCGCACGCTCCAGCCGCACCGACATCGCGACATAGGACAGCGAGTTTCCGCCGAGATCGATGAAACTGGCGTGCGGGTCGATGGCTGCGCGGTCGGTCTGCAGCACCTCGGCGAACAGCGTGCGAAGGTCGGTGCCGTCGGTGCTGGTTGTCGCGCGGCCGACGAGCTTGCGCACCGCGGGGTAATCCGGTTTGCCCGAGGGCAGCGTCGGCAGGTCGGCGACCACTGCCGCGCGCACGGCCGCCGCGGGAACGGCAGCCGCCGTGGCGGCGAGCTGCTGCACGTGCCGGGTGTCGTGGTGGCCTGCCGCGGCGACGGCGATGGCGTCGTCGTCGCCCGTGCACAGTGCTGTCACACCGTGTTCGGACAACGCGGTCTCCACCCGCTGCAGATCGATACGCAGACCGTACAGTTTCACGAAACGGCTTTTCCTGCCGACGATCTCGTACAGTCCGTCCGGCCCGCGGCGTGCGATGTCGCCGGTACGCAGTTCGTCGACGGTGCGGCCGAGCGCGAGGTCGTCGCGTCGTTGTGCGTAACCCAGCATCACGTTCGGCCCGCGATAGACCAGCTCGCCGGTGCCGTCGGGCCACCCGTCGAGCGGGTCGATGCGGAACTGACCGCCCGGTATCGGCCTGCCGATCGCCTGCGGCCGTGAGCGCACGAATTCCGGTGGCACATAAGCCATCCTGGCTGTCGCCTCGGTGGCGCCGTACATCACGAACACCTGCCAGCCACGCTGCTCCCCGAGGGTCGCGAGGTTGCGGACCCGTTCGGGTGCCAGCCGTCCGCCCGCCTGGGTGACATAGCGCAGATGGGGGAGTGGCATCGCGTCGAGGCCGATGCGGTCGAGCAGGTCGAACGTGTGCGGTACACCGGCGAAGCTCGTGCCGCGATGGTCGGCGAACAGCTGCCAGAACTCATCGTCGACCACCGATCGGTCGGTGAGGATCAGAGTCGCCCCCGACAGCAGGTGGCTGTTGACGACCGAGAGGCCGTAGCAGTAGTGCATGGGCAATGTCGTTGCGGCCCGGTCGGTCTCGCGGATATCGAGGTAGTCGGCGATCGCGGCGGCATTGCTCAACAGGTTCGTGTGCGACAAGCGCACGAGCTTCGGCGACCCGGTGCTGCCCGAGGTCGACATCAGCAGCGCGAGGTCGTCGTGCAACCGGTGCGCGCCCGTGCGCCGTCGATGGTGAACCCCGGCCGCGTCGACCACGGTGTCGGGTGAGTAGGTCTGGGTGATCGCCGAGTGGTCGCCGCCGGCCGGCACGGGCAATGCCACGTGTCCGCCGTCGAGCGCGCCGAGGTAGTGGACCAGGGTGGTGAGATCGTTGCGCGTCTCGAGCAGCACGAGCCGTCGCCCTGGCCCGATGGCGTCGACGGCCGCCGATACCCGGTCGGCGAGATCCCGATAGGTCACGCGCTCGAACTCGGTGAACACCGCAATCCGGTCACCGTGCCGGCGCAGCGCGTCGGAAAGGAAGTTCGAGGCCGACTGCATCACATCCGGCAAACCCTTCCGTGTCGCGCGTGTGTATCGACTTTACCGGCGCCGCCGATACCCGGAGACGTCATGCGGGAAGCCGCTGCGACCGGATGTCCGTACGGTAGTAAGCGCGGCTAGCTAACCCGTCCAGCAGTGGAGGAAGTACATGGTGGAATTCGACGGCACGGTTCGCGAGGACATCAGGGACTCGGTGCCCGACTGGGCGCCCTACCGGGGTGCCACCGCACCCGCGGGCGCGCCGAACGTGCTGTATCTGCTGTGGGACGACACGGGCATCGCGACCTGGGATTGCTACGGTGGCCTCGTCGAGATGCCCAACATGTCGCGCATCGCCGACCGCGGGATCCGGTTGACGCAGTTCCACACCACCGCGTTGTGTTCGCCGACCCGAGCCTCGCTGCTCACCGGGCGCAACCCGACCTCGGTGGGGGTGGCTTCCGTACTGAATCTGGCCGACGGATATCCCGGGCACAACGGGCGCATCCCCGCCGAGACCGCGCTGATGTCGGAAGTGCTGGCCGAACGGGGATGGTCGACATATGCCGTCGGAAAGTGGCACCTCACACCGCTCGAGGATTGCCACGCCGCGGGGTCACGCCGCTACTGGCCGTTGAACCGCGGATTCGACCGGTTCTACGGATTCCTCGACGGCATGACCGACCAGTGGTACCCGAGCCTCGTCCGGGACAACCAGCCGATCGACCCACCGTCCACCCCGGAGCAGGGCTATCACCTGTCGAAGGATCTCGCCGACAACGCCATTGGCTTTCTGCGCGACCACCGTGCCGCCGCGCCGGACAAGCCCTGGTTCATGTACCTGTGTCCGGGCGCCGGGCACTCGCCGCACCAGGTCTCTCCCGAATGGGCCGACAAATACCGCGGCCGTTTCGACATGGGCTACGAGCAGTACCGCGAGCTCGCGCTGGCCAATCAGAAGAAGCTCGGTCTGGTGCCGCCCGAAACCGAACTCTCCCCGATGAATCCGTACGCTCGAGCCACCAGCCCCGACGGCATACCGTGGCCCGAGCACGAGAACGTCCGGCCGTGGGAGTCGCTGTCGGACGATGACAAACGCGTGTCCTGCCGGATGGCCGAGGTGTTCGCCGGATTCCTCAGCTACACCGATGCGCAGATCGGACGGGTGCTCGACTACCTGGAAGACACCGGGCAGCTGGACAACACGATCGTCGTCATCATGTCCGACAACGGGGCCAGCGGCGAGGGCGGCCCGATGGGAGCCATCGACGAATCCGTACCCATGTTCGGCAGCGCCGACACGACCGGGGAAGGACTGCGGCTCTACGACGAACTCGGCGGGCCCGCAACGCAGCTCAACTACTCGAACGGTTGGGCGATGGCATTCAACACGCCGTACAAGCTGTTCAAGCGCTACGCCTCGCACGAAGGCGGGATCGCGGATCCGTGCGTGATCTCGTGGCCGGCCGGGCTGTCACCGCGGGGCGCGGTGCGCGATCACTATGCCCATGTCAGTGACGTGACGCCGACGGTCTACGACCTGCTGGGCATCACCGACGTGGGCGAAGTCAAGGGCATCGCACAGCGGCCGCTGGAGGGCGTCAGTTTCGCTGCGGCCCTGCACGATCCGGCTGGTGGGACGGCCAAGGATACGCAGTTCTATTCGATGATGGGCACCCGCGGTATCTGGCACGACGGGTGGTTCGCCAACACCGTGCACCCGCCGACGTGTGCGGGTCCGCGGGGCTGGTCGCAGTTCGATCAGGATCGCTGGGAATTGTTCCGGATCGAAGCCGATCGCAGCCAGATCCACGATCTCGCGGCCGAGCATCCCGACAAGCTGGCCGAGCTCAAGGCGTTGTGGCACGAGAAAGCTGTTGAGTACCAGGCATTTCCGCTCAGCGATCTGAGCACCGGGGAACTCATCGCCCGTGGTGCGGCCACCGCCGCTGCGCCGTTGCCACGCGCGGTCTACCACGCGGGCACGCCGGCCGGGCACACGTCGTTTCGTGGGCTGGTCAGGGGCCGGTCCTTCGTGGTGACCGCGGTGGTCACGGTCGAGAGCGACGCCGCAGCGGGAGTGTTGTTCTCGCAAGGCAACCGGTCGGGCGGCCACGTGCTGTTCCTCCAGGGCGCGCGCCTCCGATACGTCTGCAATATCGGCGGCGTCGAGCGCGCCGTCACATCCGACGAGCCGATTACAGTGGGGCGGCATGTTTTCCGTGCGGCATTCACGCGGACCGGATCGATCGACGGAACCTTCGCCATGATCGGGGACGTCGTGTTGTCGGTCGACGACCGTGTCGTCGGCGCGGCCGAGGGCGTCGCGATCAACGGTCTCGACATCATGCAGACCGTGTCGGCGGGCCGCAGTGTCGTGTACTCGGTGTCGTCGGCGTTCGACTCGCCGTATCCGCTCACGGGCGGCGTCCTGGACCACGTCACCGTCGACTTCGCCGGGGACGCCGCGGGCGCGGGCGGAGTGCTCGACGTGGCGTTTCAGCGTGACTGACGTCGGGTTGCCGATGTCCGACCCGCGAGCCCTGTGGATGAAGTCAAGGTTGGGGATAACCCGGTGAGTTGAGCCCGTTCCGGGCCGGATCTGTCGGACCGTGGCTGCACGGTGTCGACATGACTTCTTTGACACGGGCCGAGATCGGCGCTCTCGGCGAACAGTTGGCGGTCGACCATCTGACGGCCGCCGGGTTGCGGACGTTGGTCCGCAATTGGCGGTGCCGGTACGGCGAACTCGACGTGATCGCGGAAGACCCGGATGCGCGCACCGTGGTCTTCGTCGAGGTGAAGACCCGCACCGGCGACGGCTTCGGGGGCATCGCCGAGGCGGTCACGGCCCAGAAGGTGCGCACCATCCGCCGGTTGGCCGCGCTGTGGCTGGCCGAGCAGGACACGCGGTGGGCCGAGGTGCGGATCGATGTGATCGGCATCCGGATCGGCCGGCGCCGTGAACCCGAGCTCACTCACCTGAAAGGGGTGGGTTGAGATGGGTTTGGGCAGGGCGTATTCGGTTGCGGTACGCGGGCTCGACGGGGTGATCGTCGAGATCGAGGCCGACATCACGTCGGGATTGCCGGGCGTGCATCTCGTCGGATTGCCCGACGCCGCACTGCAGGAGTCACGCGACCGCGTGCGTGCGGCGATCACGAATTGCGGCAACAGCTGGCCGATGTCGCGGCTGACGCTGGCGTTGTCGCCGGCGACGCTGCGCAAGGTGGGATCGGTTTACGACCTCGCCCTGGCGAGTTCGGTACTGTCGGCCCACACCAAGACGGCGTGGCCGCGGTTGGAGAAGACCGTGTTGCTCGGTGAGCTGGCCCTCGACGGGCGGGTACGTCCGGTCAACGGCGTGCTGCCCGCGGTGCTCGCCGCCAAGCATGAGGGCTGGCCGTCGGTCGTCGTGCCCGCCGACAACCTGGCCGAGGCCAGCCTGGTCGACGGTATCGAAGTGCTCGGCGTGCACAGCCTCGGGCAGTTGAAGGCCTGGTTCGAGGGCAAAGCCGAGTTGCCCGGCCGGGTCGCCGCACCGGGGCGAGCGCCCGAGCCGACCGCCGACCTCGCCGACGTCGTCGGGCAGGGGCAGGCCCGGTTCGCCGTCGAGGTCGCGGCCGCCGGCGCCCACCACCTGATGCTCACCGGCCCGCCGGGGATCGGCAAAACGATGTTGGCGCAACGGCTTCCCGGATTGCTGCCGCCGTTGTCGTATGCCGAGTCGCTGGAAGTGACGGCGGTTCATTCGGTGGCGGGCCTGCTGTCGGACGACACGCCGTTGATCACCCGGCCGCCGTTCGTCGCGCCGCACCACACCTGCAGTGTCGCGGCCCTGGTCGGTGGGGGCAGCGGGATGGCCCGGCCCGGCGCGGTCAGCCAGGCTCATCGTGGAGTGCTGTTCCTCGACGAGTCTGTCAAACTTTATATGCCCCACGTCTCGATGCAGTCTATGCGACGGCGTAGGCACTCCATGGGAGGAATCCCGATGAGGAAATACAGGTACTCGGCCAGGTATTGATTGCACAGGAACATGCCGCCTTCACACGTTCCGACGTACCAGACCGCAGTCGCGTGTTCACCGCCGCGACGACGATAGGTACGACAGGGGATTAACATCTCAGTGGATCAAGCGTCGAACGACAAGGGACAGCACCGCAGTCCCACTGATACGCAAAGGGACTCCGCTGTCATTGGTTGACTTACGCACGTAATCGGCGAGGTTGAAACTCTCATTCATCTATCCCTATTATCGTACGAAATGCCTTGCAATTAAATAGGATTCGTGCGATTAATGGGACAGCACAAGTCGACCGGCTGGTGTTTCGCACATTCCAGGTATAGGAGGAGGTGATTTAGATGGCCTATCGCCAGGTGAGGATCTCTGATCTCACGGGTGTTGAACTCGATGAGAAGGAGGCCGTGGAGGTTACCGTCAAGGGTGCCAACAAGAAGTTCGATGCTAGCGCTGAAGAACTCAAAGCCCTGAAACCGCTGACCTCGGTGGTTGAACTCGAACTCAGGTACGCCAGTGGCCAAGTCGGTCAGATGCTGGTATCCCAAGCCGAGTTTAAGAAGGTTGTGTCCGACGACAAACTCGCCGGATTCGACTCGGCTCGAGGCCGGCGCAGCGGGTATAGCCCGCGTAACAACGGCCAGGCTCCATCGCCAGCCAAAAGCGAGTGATCGCCACTCAGCTGTCCCATCCCTACAACCACCCTCCTAGTCACATGGAGACGCGATCCGTCTTCGTGGCTAGGAGGGCTTTTAATTGGACCGCAAAAAGTAAGAAACCCCAGCCACTTGGACTGGGGTTTTATCTCAGGCTGCAACGACCTTGACACGCTCAACCAAGGTCCAGCGCCTGGCGAGACTGAGTGCGTCGTTGTAAGCACGCACCCAATCATCGAATATCACGCCGTTTCCGTGCCATCCGTCTTCGCCGATTGTCTTGACCAGGTACCGATACCTCTCGGTTTTGAAGAGTAGTTCGATCAGTTCATCGGGAACGCCGAGCGTTTCGCCAGTGTTTTCATCGGTTGGCCCGAGCAAAAGAACGTCGCCGGCCAACACGTCCCGATCGATGAACTCTGAGTGGTGGACCCAAAGTGCCATCGTCGCTCGCCGGTTCAAAGGGAGCCCGATATTCTTGCCCTCTTCGTTCATGACGAATGTGCAGGGCGGCCGATAGCCCTCGACCATCTCAATCCATCCTCCGACGAATCCCTGAAGCGCCTTCAGGTCTCCCTGTTCGAACTCGACCAGCTCGGCTGGTACAGACTCATCAGCGCGCACGAGGATGCCCTTGATGACTGTCATTGTTATTGCCTCTCATGAGGGTTCAGCACGGTCGGTTGACCGCGCAGTCACACTCACGAGGTGTCAGAACATTGAGACCGGTCCGCCAACAAGATGGTTCAGAACAACTTCTCGAGCTTCGTCCCACCCCTTGGCCACATGCGCCTCGATATGTGGTGACTCAAGCATCATGAAGGCGGTCAACCACTCGCGCTGCTCCTTACTGACCGTTCCACCCTTGCGCCGCTTCATTTCGATCCACAGCAGGTGACCTTCGCCATCCTTGGACCGGTGTGGCGGGACTAGGACCATCAGATCTGGCACTCCTGGCCGTACGCCAAGACGATGATTCTTCATCTTCACACCCATGTGTTTGGTGTAGGTGCTCATGGGGATGTGTGAGAAGCGCAGCCCGACAAGTTCAAGCCAGTCAACAAGAGCGATCTGCTCTTCGTCTTCAGTCGGGATTGGTGCGTCGAAGATGGAGCTAGACATCACCTACCTCACCCAACTCTGGCACCACCTCACTTAGCACCACAGGCCGCTTGCGGCTCTTCTTCACGAAGTCCTGCTCTACCAACTCATCTCGGCATACATACGCCACCTGTAGCCACTCCTGAGCACGTTGAAGGGCCAGGACGCCCAGTGCATGGATGTACTCAGGTTCTTGTGCTGCGACGTGCTCCTGCGGGCTCTGAAGGTCAAGCTGCTCATCGGCGTCAAGATGGCCGGCTGTTTCAATCAGCTCTTCCAATGGGGTCTCAAATCGTGGTCTGAAGGCGGGCATTATTCACCTACCTCCACAACCCCTAGATGAGACAGGATCTTTGGCCGTAGCTCGCGCATGTGTTGGATAGCGGCTTCACGGGTAATCTCGCCGTGATCTGCCTGTTCCATAGTGCGCTCAAAGGCACTATGTAATGCGAGACGGGCGATACCTTGCCTGCGGCGCTTGTCCTTGTAGTAACTCTCTTCTAGTTTGTTGGGCTGTTGTTCCATATATATTGCCGATTATGATTTCTTACGTTTGATTGTCAATCCAGGTGGCGCCAGGTAAGGGTGGGCATCACCTAACGCCGCCAGGATGCCCCAGTGAGTACTCCTCCATGGAACCTCACTGGGGCGGTCGAACTCTCTGCCGGTTCAAGTTCGCAATCAACCGGAACCTATTAAATAAGGAGAGGCAGAGTAGGACGCTTGAGAGGAATACCGTGAGGTAAAGATCAAGCGCCCAGTCCGTCCGTGCCAGGTGCCTAGATGAGCGCGCATCTATCTCACACGGCGGACTGGCTCACCCATAAAGCGAGGGTGGCGACATATCTCACAGCTTTAAGTGCTGTGAAGACGTAGGGTTGTCGCCATCCGTAAAAATGGGTGTAGGTGCAAGGGATCATTCCTGAGCCCTCGCATTATGGGCGATCCTGGTTGATCAGCTGAGATGGTTGCGGGAGTGGGAATCGAACCCAACGTGTCATGACTGACATCGGCTTATGAGACCGAAAGCTTGACCTCTACTTCATCCCGCATCGTGCTAGCAACCTCTAAGGACATTTGGAACGGCGCGCTTACCGCTTTGTCACCTCCACGGCCTCACGCCCCGAAGACGTTACTAGCTGCTAGAGCGTATGGTGCCAGCAGTAAGTCCAGCCGTGAATACGTCCCGCTTGGCCAAATTATTTAGCAAGTCATTCCAGACCCGGCCTGCTGGGTGATTCTTCCGTTAAACTTTCCGAGGCACTGGTACGTGGTTAGCGACTTCAGGGCTTATCTCCCGCTAACGTGTTGCCCTTACTCTTACTACTAGCACTACTACGCTCTAGCTTGGCGGATTGAACTGGCCACCCGAGAAGTGACCTCCGAAGAAATCACGCTGCGCTGTCGTCTCCTAAGCGCTGCCCTTCAATCCGTCTGGCAAGCGAGATAAGCTGGATACTCATACCAGCACTCCGATTAACAGCTCGGTGTTGTGGCCGCTATTTCTTATCTCGCCATCTCAGCCGATCATTTAATGTGCGCCTCTCTGGCTCTCGCATTGCCAAAGAGGATGGGAATCTGCCGGTGCTGCCGGAGGTACGTTAGACGCTCTCCATGGCCATAAGGGCAACACCCTGGACTATTTTAACCTTGAAAGCTTCAACCGTGGCAGGATGCTGGCGAGGTAGATCGCTATACTGCGCTTGATCTCTTCACGCTTCTCGCGACGACGATCTGCCGCTGCCTGCATGATTACTTCGTAGTCTCGTTCGTTGTACTCGTATGCAAGATTGAATCGGGACAACAAACTTTCTTCTTGTGTGGTTTTGATGATTGCGTTCTCCTGTTTATTACATATTCAATTATGTATCAATGAGTCTGTTAATTCAATAGTGAAATTAGCGGGACTGTGGAAAACTCTAACGATCAAAAATGTGAACCGATCCATCAAGCGCTTCCCCCAGGTGGACCTGCTGTGCAAGCTCTGCTTCAAGTTCCTCGATAGATGGCGGGTTGTCCAGCTCGGACGCGATGTACTCGGCGTAGTCGCGGAGGGATGGCCACTTGCCGTGGTAGTGCTCCTCGAAACGTGCTGCGGCGGTGTTCAACTCATCTAGGTTGCGGAAGCCGACGTAATCGAGCCACATCAACAGTCCGTCGCCGTGTTCTGTCTGAAGTTCCTGCACTCGTTCCAATTGTTCGGAGGCATCAATCCCGAGCGGACAACCGACACGGTGGTTCCGGCTGATGTGCTCGTGACAACATGGACATAGATCCAGATCGCCGCGGTCTTGTAACCACAGTCCAGACCAGTCGGGGTCAGCCGCAACATCACCTCGGCTTCTACGATCCGCGATATAGAGGGCCAGGTGCGCAAGCTTACGTTGTTCTGGCGGTTGGTCTTTGAACTCTTCATACGTGCGGTTGATCTCGCTCAGTAGATCGTCGCTAATACTGCCGGTAGAGGCGAACGAGTACAGATCGGATGCTTGGCCGGAGTGGAACTGGCTCGCGATCATGCGGCTCGTTGCATCGTCTATGACTGCCTCGACGTCTTCGAAGAAGTCGAGCGACTGGGCGATCAGTTCGTCGTCGGTGAGGCGACGGTCGCGGTTGGGGGAGTGCTCCATTACTGAAGCTCCTCCATGTACTTGTCTGCGAGTCCCCACTTGATGCACTTATCCGCCGGAATGAAGAAATCATCATCCTTCATGTGGTCGACAAGGTCCGGTACGTCTGCGAACTTCTCGTAGTGCTTGAGGACAGTCTTGGTCCATCGTTTCCATCGGTCAGTTCCACGTTCTATCTGTAGCGGAGTCGTTTTTCGGTAGCCATCGAACTGGCCGTAGTGGACGAGATGTTCTGCGGCGCTGTCGATGTATCGCTCTCCTTTTGTGCCAACGACCGCGAGGATTGATCCTGAGCTGTATGCCGCTCCGGTCACTACAGTTCGGACGACAATGCCGTTCCGCTTGGCAAGCTCAAGTAGCGACACAAGGTGAAAACACAATTCGCCAGAACCGCCGTAGCTGTTGATGTAGACAGTGATCTTTGCTTCACGTTGCTTCTTGAGCTCATCGATCTTGCGTGTGAGCGCCCAAACTAGTCCGTCCCGCATCTGATCATCGAAAACCCCTAGTACATAGAATGTGTCACCATCGGCGAACACTCGATTGGACTCTTGGTTTTCCTTTGCTTTTACTTCCACACCACCTCCTTTCAGGTGTTTAATTACGTTCTGTCACTTCACATCCCAGTCCACATAGCCAGAACGAGCATCAGCGGTGCGCCGACGATGATGAGGGTGGCTATAGCTATAAGGGCTATGGCTCGTAGGTCACGGAGGAGGGGCTTCATGTGCGCTCCAGGCCAACCACACCCCAGAAGATCACCCGTCGTCGTGTCTTCGCATAGACATCTCGATACTTCTCTTCGACCTTGCCCATCTCGACAAGCTCATTCATGCGGGGTGTGACGGAGTTGATCGGCCAGTTCAACACTTCTGCGACTTCTTGATTGCACATGGGTCTGCCGCCGTTCATCTGAAGTGCCACAAGCACCTTCAGTTGTTTGTCACCGATAGTCGGCGCAACTTCACGACTGTATGCCTTCCGACTCGTCGACCGCACTCCAGGTGTCCGGCCGGCGAGTGGATGTTTCGTCGGTTCAACCGGTTGGGACGCTTCGGGTAGTGGCTTCGGCGGGGAGGAATTGTCAATACCTGTGGATCGGCGTGTTTCAGGCGACCTCCGTTCCGGCTTGCTGATCGCCGTCTGAGGGCGGTGTCGGTGGGGTGATTTCGGTGGGGCGTTCGAGCAGTTTGCCCTTGTGGAAGACCGCGCCGGCGCGGACCAGGGCGACCAGGTGTGGTGCGTTGACGGCACGCCAGCGGGCCGCGGCGGCGTCGATGAGCTTGTAGGCCATGGCCAGACCAGCCGCACGTGATCCCGGCCCCTTGGTGACCTTGGTTCTCAAACGTACTGTGGCAAAGGTGCTTTCGATCGGATTTGTCGTGCGTAGGTGGATCCAGTGCTCGGCGGGATAGTGGTAGAACTCCAGTAGGGTGTCCAGATCGTCGGTGATCTTGGCGACCGCCTTGGGGTACTTGGCCCCGAAGTCGACCGTGAAGGCCTTGACCGCGACCTGGGCCTTGTCGATATCCTCGGCGTTGTAGATCTCCTTGAGCGCCGACAACGCCGACGCGTGCGCTGATTTCGGCAGGGCGGCAAGCACATTGGCTTGCTTATGAAACCAGCACCGCTGTTCTTTGGTGGCCGGGAACACCTCGCGTACCGCTTTCCAGAAGCCGAGTGCGCCATCGCCGACGGCGAGCACGGGTGCGGTCATGCCGCGTCGTTTACAGTCGCGCAGCAGATCAGCCCACGACTCGGTCGATTCCCGGTAGCCGTCGGTGATCGCCACGAGCTCTTTGCGGCCGTCCGCGCGCACGCCGAGCATCACCAGCAGACACAGCTTTTCCTGGTCCAGGCGGACCTTGAGGTGGATGCCGTCGACCCACAGGTAGACGTAATCGGTGCCCGACAGGTCCCGGGCGGCGAACGCGCGGGCCTCGTCCTGCCACTGGCTGGTCAGCCGGGTGATCGTGGTGGCCGAGAGCCCGGCACCCGAGCCCAGGAACTGCTCCAGAGCGGGGGTGAAGTCGCTGGTGGACAGCCCGTGCAGGTACAGCAGCGGCAGCACTTCGCTCATCTGCGGTGACTTGCGTGCCCAGGCCGGCAGGATCGCCGAGGAAAACCGTTTCCGCTCACCGGTGTCGGGGTCGACGCGTTTGTCGTTGACTCGCGGTGCTTTCACCTCAACTGCCCCGGCTGCCGTCAGCACCTCGCGGGCCTGGTGATAGCCGTTGCGGACCACCAGCCGATGCCCCTTCTCATCGAGCTGATCGGCGAACTGGGCCACGTAGGCGGCGACCTCAGCCTTC
Organism: Mycolicibacterium wolinskyi str. Jessa 2025; assembly: GCF_049241375.1. Taxonomy (NCBI): domain Bacteria; kingdom Bacillati; phylum Actinomycetota; class Actinomycetes; order Mycobacteriales; family Mycobacteriaceae; genus Mycobacterium; species Mycolicibacterium wolinskyi. Next base: position 4,695,239 of record NZ_CP185960.1, on the reverse strand, counting down.
AACGCGGCGGCCAGCATCTGACGGGCGCCGTCGCGGACGATCTCGTCCAACAACGACCGACCAGCACCGCCAGTGCTTTCGTTGGCCTCGATGGCATCGTGAACTACGGTGAGCATGGGCGTACCTTCCCGAACCAGCGCGCCAACGCCGGCTCATGATCGGACCTTCGGATATTCAGATCATCCTCGGGAAGGTGCGCCCACTTTCACGCCCCCTCACCGAGGCTCATCCACAGGTTCTGATCATTGCTCTCGGCGGGCGATAGGTGTTGCGGTCCATGTAGGCGAGATCTGAGGGGGAGTAGTCGGTCATGACGCGACTCCACTCAAGTCTTTTCGTTTTTCGTACTGATCACGTTTGTACTTATTTCGACAAGGCAAGCAGATCTGACCACTACCATTTGACCGGATATTTTCTGGCACCCATGGGTGGATTCCAGCCTTGCAGTACTCGCGCGCAGCGTTCTTAGCTCTCATGTATGCACTGAGTTCACCGCGCGCTATGTTCTCCTGCTGCGTCACAGGTTCGAGGTGATCAGGGTTGATACAGTCGCGAACTCGACACAGGTGGTCAACCTGGTGATTTTCCGGGATGTCGCCGACAACCAATTGATACATGACTCTGTGTGCATAGCGTCGGATTGGCTGGTGCGAAGGGGTCCAACCAATGACGACCTTAGCGTAGCCATCGTCGCTAAGGGTGGATGCCCAGCGTAGACATTCGCCATCTGCATATATGCGTTCAATCAGGCGATGAAATAGTATTTCGGACGCGTTCTCGCCGTGACGAAGTCCCTTTGATTGCATAACTCAACTCCTTATTTAATTGTGTAATTCAATTATGCAGTATTAATGCGGTTAATTCAATAGTGAAATAGCCAACTGTGGATAACTCTAACGGCAGATAAGATGTGACGGCAGTTTTTGCTACTGTCTCCGTCATGGTTTCGAAGCCCGACGAGCGCGAGCGCAACAAGCAAGAGATCGAGCGCATGCTTGCCGAGCAGAAGGATCGCCGCGATTTCCAGCTCAAGCTGCGCGACCAACGGATTGCGCTGATGGCCGTCGTCGCGACCGCAGTACTCGGTGTAGTCGGCAGTATCACGACGTACTTCGTTGCGGTTAATCAGGCGGACACGCAAGCAGACCAGTCGGCAGCCGACTTCAGGCGTGAACAGCAGATCACGGCCTACTCGGAGTTCCTGACATCGACAGACGAGTTTGGGGCGGTTGAGGGTGACTACCTGCTCGCCATCGACCGATGCAGAGAAGGAACATCCGCAACCCAGCTCCCGCGCTACGACGATCTAAACGCCAAGTACCAGAACGCAGCTCAGAAGAACAACGTCATCCACATCATCGGGTCCGCCGATACCCGAGTAGCAGCCGACAACTTGTTGGTGTTCCTCAGTACGTTGCAGAACAACACGTTTATTCAGTGTGAAAACCTGCGGAAGTCACCGCCGGATGAATCGTTGAACGATGCCGTGTACGGGTTTCGGGATGACCTCGCCGCCAAGCAGATTGCGTTCTCTGAAGCTGCGCGCAAGGATCTGGACATCAACTGAAAACAGCCCGCGTGGACTCCACACGGGCTGTTGGGTTACAGCGAGTTACTTGGATCCGACCGGAATGTCAGGACTGCACACCACGACGCCGTTGATCCGGTCGCACCCAACGGTGCCCATGTCAGCGACTTTGGGCGGGGGCTTTGGCTGAGAACCTTCTGGGACGATCCAATCGGCCCATACGTTCGCGGGGTCAGTGGAGTACGAACCTGGGCGGAACTCGCCCATGATGCGGGGGATGGACATCGGCGCGGCGATAAACAGCCCTGGCGTGGAACCTGGCTTGGCGCAAGTGATGTCCGGTGAGCCGATGATGGGCATTGCGACGGTGCCTGGGCTCTTGTTGTCGCAGATCTGCTGGACGGTCCAGGTGTAGTCGGCGTGAGCAACCGGCGCCAGGCCTATCGCCACACAGACCGCGCCCGCACCGACGACCAGTGCTTTCATCCCCATTGTTTCCCCATGTTCTCGGAATCGGCTCGCGTAGCAGGTCGCTGGGCTGTAACCGGAATAGCAGCGTATCCCGCTGGGAGGTTGCTGTGAAGGCCTCTGGCGAATATGTAGGCCATACGTATGACGGCCAGTGCGAGGACGAAAACCACAGTTAGATCATCATTTCTAGGATCATGCGATTGTCGTTGTAGAGTGCACAATCATCCTTGACGTGAACCCGGCGATTGTTGCCACATCTTCTGTCTGTGCCGTCAACCTGTGGAAAACTCTGCGTTTTAGTGCGCCGCTGGCCGTAGTGGTAAATCTTGCCGTTTTATGGTCTAGCAGCCGTGAATGTACATGCAAGACAACAAATTTGACATTCTCTCCATACGCAGAAACTTCGAGATATGGTGTAGTACTGCGCCACCCCTGTTGCGACGGCCTGATCTTACTTCGCGCAAGCTACCTTCCAAGTTCTGCACTATGACGCACTATGACTTGAGCGGCATCAGCACGCCCATGATGTCATGCTCGGATCCTTCGTTTCGAAACACGACGGGCTTGAGCTTATCGTGAACCTCCAGCGTGATTGATTGCTCATCCTTAAAGATCTTGAGCAGCTGTACGAGTAGCTTTGGATTGACTGTGACGACTACCTTCGCTTCGTCGGTGTTCGGGATCAGTTGCTTGTAGTCCGGGAAGCTTCCCTCGATGGGGTGGTCATTGAAATTCTGAGTATGTTCTAGGTCTGTGACCGTGACGCCATCAGAGCCCACGTGTGCGTAGCTTAGAATCGGTAAATGCTTATGCTTCTTTATCGCCTTCGCGACAGCATCTGCGGTGGATGACTGAAGTAGCGTTTCTTTTGCATCCGTCGATCCGTCAATATTCGGAAAGTCTTCGATGTCCTGCATTGACTCACGAATCTCAGATAGTATGTATCCGTCCGTTGCCACTGCCACTACCTCATCCTTCTCAACCGTGATTTTTATGGCGTTGAGTACGGGCCTGGTCCTATCAGTGCTAGCTGTGTACCTTGCCTTTAAATGATTTTTGCTTATGAGCATTGAATTCTCCTGTGTTATTAATAGTTATAATGCCTCGCTATCGTGGATACGATCTAGACGAACTCCGTGCCGCTTGGGAAAGCGGTCGGTTCACGACGGCTCCGAAGTGATGGAGTACCTCGGGATCGACGGTCGCCACTTGCGCGGTGTCCAGGCGACAATCCGCAGGTACTACGGGCGCCGGCCCCGTCGAGCCGCGGACTCGATCAGAGAAGATCCGATCAAGCGGGCGGTCATCAACCATCTTGTCGAGGTCAATCACCTGCGCCGCGACTACTGCGGTATATGCCAGACGTACTGCGGCAGTGAGGTCTATCTGCGGCAGCTCAACCATATGGATGAGCGGCTAGACAGTGTTGTGGTGGTGGGGAAGTGCTGTAAACGAGCGGGTGACTACTAGTCGCGGTGCGGTGTTGGGTTAGGTAATGGCTTCGGTATATGACTCTCGCCGCTCGCGTCAAAGCCCAACACACGGGGCTGTGGCTTCACCCGCACCCCATCGCCGATCTTCTTTGCATACGCCGAAGATATATAGGTAATGCTCGGTATGGAGTCGCCCTTACGGCTTCGTATCCCGTACTCAATACCACCGTCGAGATACCGGACCTCTGCAACCACAATGCCTTTGAAACCAGTTGTGATGTCTTCGGCTTCGTCACCGAGACCGACCGTCTTGGTCATTCGATGCCTCCAAAATCTCCCCGCTCTTCGTGCATCCTGTAATGCCGACGCCAACAGACCGCCATCGCCGCAACGAATATCCAAGAGCCGAAGCTGAAGGCGCAACCAAGGACTAGGTGATCGGTAAACAAGGTCAGGTAGAGGCCGATGAGTGCGATGATGATAGTGAGCTTTCGCCACGTTCCCTCGAGGAATTGTCAATACCTGTGGATCGGCGTGTTTCAGGCGACCTCCGTTCCGGCTTGCTGATCGCCGTCTGAGGGCGGTGTCGGTGGGGTGATTTCGGTGGGGCGTTCGAGCAGTTTGCCCTTGTGGAAGACCGCGCCGGCGCGGACCAGGGCGACCAGGTGTGGTGCGTTGACGGCACGCCAGCGGGCCGCGGCGGCGTCGATGAGCTTGTAGGCCATGGCCAGACCAGCCGCACGTGATCCCGGCCCCTTGGTGACCTTGGTTCTCAAACGTACTGTGGCAAAGGTGCTTTCGATCGGATTTGTCGTGCGTAGGTGGATCCAGTGCTCGGCGGGATAGTGGTAGAACTCCAGTAGGGTGTCCAGATCGTCGGTGATCTTGGCGACCGCCTTGGGGTACTTGGCCCCGAAGTCGACCGTGAAGGCCTTGACCGCGACCTGGGCCTTGTCGATATCCTCGGCGTTGTAGATCTCCTTGAGCGCCGACAACGCCGACGCGTGCGCTGATTTCGGCAGGGCGGCAAGCACATTGGCTTGCTTATGAAACCAGCACCGCTGTTCTTTGGTGGCCGGGAACACCTCGCGTACCGCTTTCCAGAAGCCGAGTGCGCCATCGCCGACGGCGAGCACGGGTGCGGTCATGCCGCGTCGTTTACAGTCGCGCAGCAGATCAGCCCACGACTCGGTCGATTCCCGGTAGCCGTCGGTGATCGCCACGAGCTCTTTGCGGCCGTCCGCGCGCACGCCGAGCATCACCAGCAGACACAGCTTTTCCTGGTCCAGGCGGACCTTGAGGTGGATGCCGTCGACCCACAGGTAGACGTAATCGGTGCCCGACAGGTCCCGGGCGGCGAACGCGCGGGCCTCGTCCTGCCACTGGCTGGTCAGCCGGGTGATCGTGGTGGCCGAGAGCCCGGCACCCGAGCCCAGGAACTGCTCCAGAGCGGGGGTGAAGTCGCTGGTGGACAGCCCGTGCAGGTACAGCAGCGGCAGCACTTCGCTCATCTGCGGTGACTTGCGTGCCCAGGCCGGCAGGATCGCCGAGGAAAACCGTTTCCGCTCACCGGTGTCGGGGTCGACGCGTTTGTCGTTGACTCGCGGTGCTTTCACCTCAACTGCCCCGGCTGCCGTCAGCACCTCGCGGGCCTGGTGATAGCCGTTGCGGACCACCAGCCGATGCCCCTTCTCATCGAGCTGATCGGCGAACTGGGCCACGTAGGCGGCGACCTCAGCCTTCAACGCGGCGGCCAGCATCTGACGGGCGCCGTCGCGGACGATCTCGTCCAACAACGACCGACCAGCACCGCCAGTGCTTTCGTTGGCCTCGATGGCATCGTGAACTACGGTGAGCATGGGCGTACCTTCCCGAACCAGCGCGCCAACGCCGGCTCATGATCGGACCTTCGGATATTCAGATCATCCTCGGGAAGGTGCGCCCACTTTCACGCCCCCTCACCGAGGCTCATCCACAGGTTCTGATCATTGCTCCGTTCCCTCCCAGGCAGCGATGCTGTCATGCCGCTCTTCCCAGGCCACCAGCTCGTCTTCAGTGAGGCGTTCCATCAAGCGCCCCTCCGCTTCATCTCTTTATTGATGATGGAATTCAACTGTGCGACCTCTAACTGGCGATCGGTCTGGCTCCTCGCAAACTTCGGTAGTTTGACGCCAATCTTGCGCAGGGCGACTGCCTTGACAGTGACAGCCTCGGGGCTCATGCCTAGTGCGTTAGCGACCTCATCGCGGGAGCTTGAGTTCATATACGTCACGACGAACTCCCTGTTGTCGATGCGCTTACCCATTTATCGAGTCCCCCCCCGTTCGAGTCGGTTGGCTTACGACGACTGATGCGGCCACCTTTGGCACTGGCTGCTCGATGAACCTCACGATCCATGAGAGCGAATCCTTTGGTGATACCGCGGGCACGCCCACCCTTAGCGCCGATGCGGCGGTAGAAGTCGGGGTCTTTGGCCTTGTTTGTAGCCGCAGCCTTACGACCGCCGGCCATGGTCCCGGACATCTAGCGGTTCCTCCACGGCCATACAGATCGTCTAACCGCCTTCACCTCTGTCGGCTGTAACTCAGCGATAAGTTCCTTGAGCTTCGCAACGGTGCGTTTCGTCTTATCCAGCTCGGACTTGACCGATGCGACCTCAATCTTCAGACGGGTGTACTCGTCCTCGTATTTCTTCGCAGCGGCGATGGCTTCTTTGTATGCCTCTTGAAGAGGGCGCGGGTCGATGACCGTCTTTTTGAACTTAACCGGTTTGGCGATCGTTGGTTTGGTGTCGGCCTTCGCCACCGGACGATCGTTCACCGCCGCGAGATCGAGCATTGGCTTGTTGATCTTGCCAGTGACCTTCACACCCTCGTCTGTCACTGTGACGATTCGCGCCTTGGCCGCACGCTTCGGTGGGGTAGTGGTGGCACTCTTCTTTGGGCGTCCTACTGGGCGCTTGGTTGCTTTAGTGGTGGACTTAGATGGTTGTTTCTCCTTACTCACATTGCTCTCTGCCACTGAGTGGCGCGTTATTTGCTTCTATCTGCGGTGCACATCCCGCACCCACAGTCGTCCTTATGCCAGTGCAGGCGTCGGACTCGTGCACTGTCTCCGTTGAGAACTGCGACGATTGCTCTTGCGTGCTTGCGGTCGGCCTCGGTGAACGGACGCTCCTGGTCCTGGTCGAGCAGATTGTTGTATTCGGTGTCTGCTTCGGTGAGGCGCATGTGTGCGTTAATTAAGTCGTCCATCAGGCCGCGGTCTTCAGCCACTCTTGGGGCTTCTCAAAAGTGCCGGCCTCGATCTCCTCGATGGCTTCGGCTACCTTGGTCATCTCTTCAGGCGTGCAATTCTTCAAGAACGGCTTGCCTGTGACGACGCGGACCAGCGACCGTTTATGTTCCATCGGCAGATCAAGTTCGATGATCTTCTTCTGGATGTTGGCTTCTACGTCGTCAGCGTCATCAACCGTTGAGCTGCCCTCGTCTAATGACTCAGGATCATTCGCTCTCTCGACGATCTCTGCCTCTTCGGCAGCGATGTCGCGGTAGACGGTCTCCGCCGGATCGACTACTTCCGCGTCAGCGGTCTGCTGGCGTGCCTCAGACGGTGCAGATTCGCTCTTATCAAACTCACCGCTAATCTCACCCTCGACGTACACCGGAGCGCCGTAGAACACGTCTGGCGTGTATATACGAACGCCGTTGCTCATGGCACGCGCGAAGTACATGTTGCGGGCGAATTTGCGCCAAGTTTCAGCGTTTCGACCGGTCGATAGTCCTGCCATCTTGGCGTCCTCGGAGTCAAAGGATGATTCTCCGAGCACTTCCTTGGTGCCGTCGCTGCTGATCTCTAGAAACTCCAGTACGCAACCATCACGGTCCCATTTCTTGACGCGGTAGTCATACTTCGGGTGCTTCTTTACCTTGGCAGCCATCAAGTTTGCGCTCATCTCGGCGTTACCGTTGATGATGTTGATTCCGCGCATGGCGGCGAACGGTTGAATACCGAACTCAACGCCAGCGATGATCTTCACGCCCGCCTGGTAGATCTGCTGGGCCTGGCCGAGTGATTTGTCACCCTTGAACATGCCCGAGCCGATGAAGATGGTGGAGAGGCGCTTGATGTCGTCCAGGGACCGTACGGCAATCGCCGACGTACCAGCGTCATCGTTGTAGCGCTCGATCGACTCGTCGCTAACCTTCGGTAGTTGGTTGTCCTCCTGCTTCACTCGTTTGTTCCTGTTTAGATTTGATGATCGCCCGTGCCTTTGGCAGCAGGTTTTGTACTGTCCGCGAGCGATTGAGAATGTCCAGGACGGCGTCCGAAGGCGATACTGACCGCTTACCTAGCTCACGGGCGATGAAGTCGCTGTGGAGCTGGATGGCCAGGTCGAAGTCCTCAGGCACGCTCAGAACGATCCTCTTGCGGTTGTAGCCGCGTCGTCGCTTGAATAGTTGCTTCGGTGTGTACTTTGGGCGTCCTGCCATATCTATAGTGCTTTCATTGATGCCGCCGCTAGTCTCCCCGTCTAACTTCGATTAGGTTGGTTTGGTTCGTACAGCAACAGGTCGGACCTTCTCTTACCTGTCCATCCCCTGGTTGCCCACTTGATGAATTCCTTGTCCTCATGTGCGTTCTGGATACTCTCAAGTCGCTAACTCTCACCATCTCCATCACCGCGCCCGTACGTCATAGCGTTTTGTGTCACCATGAGGCGGGGGTAGCGTCCGAATCGGTTAATTCCTGCCCTTACTGGCGATCAATCCAGTATGGAAGGTCCAACGTGCTGCTGTACGAACTGTAAATGTGTAACCGATAAATCAGTTTTACTGTCGAGCTCACAAATCGCTCCGTCGATCTATCTGCTACTAATTATGCACAAACGATACTGTTAATTCAATAGTGAAATGTCTGTATTACTGCTAAAGCTGTGGAAAAGTGACTTAATAAGCATTCTGCGATTTAATAGACCTCAAGATGTCGTATGTCCAAACTCCGCCCAATCCACGCCTGAACCACGCCGTTGGGGGCATGGGCCGAACAGCGCTGACCTGGGGGAATCTGCCCGCCGGCCCGCGCGCTTACCGGTACGTTAGAGGGGTGAAGCTATGGGAACGAGACCTATCGATCCTGGAGGGTGTTGCAAGCTTCGGGGCGATGACTACGGGGCAGATCAGGGAGCTGTACTTTCATGGCCTCAAGTCGCCTACCTCGTGCAAGGTAGTGCTCCGTCGTCTGGTGGCCAATGGTGCTTTGTCCCGCGTTCATGTCAACATGCCTGATAATCCCAAAGGCGGCAGTCCCACCGGCTGTTACCAGATCGGCAAGACGACCTGGAAGTCGATGTATGGGAACACCCCGTACAAGCCGATTCGCGACCAGTACAAACTGATGCACACGCTCTTCGTGGTTGAGGTGTTCATCGCTATCAAGCGCTTGGAACGCACCGGCGCGCTCAAAGTGGAAGATGTGGCGGTCGAGTCCGACGCCTGGGCCAGCTTGGGCGGGCATGAAGTCCACCCAGATATAGACCTGCGGATCGATGCAATAAACCGTGGCGAGCCACTAGCTCTATGGGTTGAGGTGGACCGTTCGAACGAATACGAACGCCAGATTCAGGACAAGATTCACCGCTATATCGGCGCGTATCAGTCCGACGATTACCAGGCTGATCCGCATCGGGTTGTGTTCGTTGCACGTGGTGAGGACCGCGTGAAGACGCTTAAACGGTATATACGCAAGGTGTCTGATCTTCCGCGCGGGTTGTTTGTGGTGTTTACGCTGGATGATTTTGTCGAGATGCTGGGACGCGAGCGTAACGATTAGTTGTTGACTATTCGGCAACGATAATCGAGTATTTTGCTATTGAATTTACAGATGAGTTGGCGCATAAAAAAGATATTAACAAAGTAATTCATAGAAAGGCTTTAAACCTATGGATACAATCAACAAAACGCAGTACGATCTAGTCGCACGTGAGATCAATCAACTGTTCGCACGTTGTTACTCAAGTAGTCAGACTGGCTGGGATCTGCACCCACGTGTTTCAGTCCTCGCGGAAGGCGACGACGGCTATAACATCGTTATGAACGACGATGCTCATACACTCGCAGCTCGCAAAGGCTACGTTCAGGACATGTTCTATGCGGCAGACTACACGTTTGTGGTCGGGGATGATGATTTTATACTTCTTCCCGATGCGAAGCTGGATAACGTCTTTACGCTTGCGCGTTAGTTTTGGAAGCGACCCAGGCATGTCGTTAAACTGCCTAGCCTCGTACATTCACACGGGTACACAAGACAAGTCACCGGTCATTAAAAGGACTCAAGGTAATCACTGACCAGATGCCGATGCTTGTGTAGCCATGTGACTGTACGGCTCAGTCAATCGCAATCAACAACTAAATAAGGAGCACGGAATGGAAGATGTAGACAAACTCATAGCGGATATTGACACCGCACTTGCAACTAGAGGCGATTATCACGCCCCCGCAAAGAAGTTCTTTGAAGAGCGCCCAGTAGAAGAGGCATGGTTGTTTCACAATTTTAAGTCCTCCGGCCATAAGCGAATAGATGCAATAGTCCGAGTGGCGGCCAAAAAACGTACAGCGTATTGGCTTTCTGCTGGCAAAACTATCGCCGAACTAGATAATGGGGGAGTCGCGCAATGACATCAATAACAAGCATCATCAAGACCTATACCCAGGACAAAGATCAGATGGTCCATACCGGATACTTCGTCCTGACGAACAATCATCCGATGAAGTACGCCACGAAGTGGCAATGGGAAAGGATCAAACCGTCGCACTTGGACGTACACCTTGACAGAGTAATTCAATCTCTGCCGAACGCGCAGTAGGTATACGCGTCTATGCCGTACATCTACCGTGACTCGGAGACTGGCGAGATAGTCGATCTGCGACCGCTTCGCCGTACAAACCGCTTCAGACGCGCCACAAAACGCGCCAGGGTGAAGAGGGGACTCATAGTCCATCATGAGGGTTTCATAGCGCTGGTGGCGACACTCGGGCTATGGATAGCACTGATCAATAACTGAATAAGGAGATAACCGATATGACAGCTACAAAAAGTCAAGTAATCACGGAACAAGATCTACATCCTGGCGACCGCGTAACCGCTGAAATTAGGTGGGCGGACGGTAACGGCTACACAACTAGCCGAGAAGTCGTCGAACGCGACAAAGTTCTTTGGGGAATTAATGGAAGACGTGTGTGGCACTACAAGGGAGAACCGCGCAGAGTTAGTCGCGAGATTGATGCGCCAATTTCAATGCTGCGGTTGGAGCGGTATACGGTCACGCACAGTAACAAAATACAGGGGGATAATTGAATATGATCTACCGCGACCACACAATCACTCTTGAAAAAGGCATCTACTACGCCATCTACGACGCCGATGGTAAGTATCAAGAATCAGGCTTCTCACTTGATGAGGCCAAGCGATACATCGACTGGCTGCTTGATGAAGAAGAGGGTTCGTTTACGTTCGACCCGATTAACGTTGCCTCTGAGGCATGACCTGGGCGGTGTATGGATGATCTCGTTATCCGGCCTATCCCGTCGCAACTGGCAAGCAAACTAGTGGTCGAGTCGCACTATCTGCACCGGCGCCCACCGATCAGCTTTGCCTATGGGGTATTCAAAAACGGCATCATCATGGGATGCGTTACATACGGTGTTCCTGCGAGTAGGCACCTGCAAAAGAGCGCTTGCCCATCTAATCCCGATCTCGTGCTTGAACTAAACCGCCTGTGGCTGAGCGACAAGCTCGCCAAGAATACCGAGTCCTGGTTTGTCTCGCGCACGCTCAAACTCTTACCACCACGCATCATCGTGTCGTACGCCGATCCAGTTGTCGACGGCAAGGACCGACCTCATTTCGGGTACATCTATCGTGCCCTGAATTTCTACTATGCGGGCTGGACCGATATGCACCGCAAGACGCCGCGACCGGACTACATACCCGCCGATCCAAATACCCATACCAGGGACGCATTTCGTAATGGATATGTCGAGAAGAGATACCGGGTGAGTAAGGTCAAATACTGGACCGTGACAGGGGATAAGCGCCAAAGACGGGATCTGATCAAGCTGTGTCCCTGGCCGCGTCTGAATTGGCAGCAGTTGCCGCCGCCGGCCCCAGGCGCACACCAGTATGTGAGTGAAGACAGCATCCGCGATATGGCTGCATAAAGATTGCCCCGCTGAAGCGAAACAGCGGGGCGTTTTGTTGCCGGTGATCCGGCGAAGCGGTGTTTGTGTAGTGGGATGGCCTGATGCGAGTCGAGGTCATCCAGAGAGTGGAGTTTTGGGAGGTTTGAATTTTATGGAATGTGCGAGCGGCTGCGCGAGTAGCCTGCTATGTCTTAGTTGTACCACGAAACGTATGGACTGGATACTACGCAAAACGGCCACCGGTAAATCGGGGAGAAATACTGGTGGCCGATCTGCTTAGATTTTTCAGTTACACACTTCGATTATGCGGGACAAGGGGAGGGTTGGCAAGGATTGTTAAATCGTGGAACTGTGGTTTGTTAGATATTTTTTCGGTCCACGCCAGGGGTGGATGTTAAGAGTCGTGGTTCGTGGCATTAAATACTGGATTGACTTACCAATCGTCCTGGCGCACTCTAAAAGCAGATGCCACCGTTACCCTTCACGATCAGACGCTCCATCCTTGGAATCATCGCCATGGTGATCGCCTGGTTCATTGTGAACGTGGTTGTCTTCTACGGTCTGAGTGTCACGGATGTTGATCCCAGCACTAAGATCATCCTGGCCCAACTCGCCGGGCTTATCGCGGTTATCACGGGCGTTGTGTTGCTTGTGTCCATCTATCTGTATTGGGCCGCGTCTCTGACTATCACGGCAAGCGGACTGCGTGTCGTGCGGTATAAGAGTCTGTTTTGGTCGGTCCAGTCTGAAGTGGAATGGGAGAACGTGGAGGAGGTGACGGTTTCGTCTCACGGGATATTGAAGAGTTTGTTCGGTGTCGGGACGATCCTTGTGCAGACCGCGAGCGCGGAACCTAACTTGGCCCTGAACTACATCGGTAATGTCGACCGGGTACGTGAGTGGATCGCTAGTTTGGCAGATGCGGCGGATTAGATAGCTGCTCGGTTCTATAGAAGAAGAGGTTTATAAACAGCTTCTTCTATAGAAGCAGGCGTTGCAATTAAGCTCGATGTGTGATTAATTAGGAACACTGCCGTCGATACAATTTCCAAAGCATCGAACGGCGAAATGTCAAAACTTATGTGCTATTGCATTAGTGGTGCTTTTTTGTTACAGTAAATGTAGGAAATTGTATCGGCATCCCTTCGCAATAGCGGAGGGATTCTTTTATGGCTAGCGACTTAGTAAACCGCGCCCATCAACTACAACAGAGCAGGCGTCAAACCGCTTCTAGAGCCTCTGGTGAGCTTCCAGGTGAGATAGAGGCACTTGTGGACAACAAGGCGTTTCTGCCGCGCCACAGGAAGCTACAGCGTGAGTACGGTGACGAGGTTCTGTTGAAGATCGCAGAGCTGGCCCAGTCCAAAGACAAGCCGTCTCACTGGTACGCCAAGGTGACGAGCGTCAAATGCTGGGACCGCACGTTGAAGATGGTAAAGAAGCTGATCGCGGCGGCTAAGCGCGCGGTATTGGCGATGGAGAAACTTGGCGCGAAGGCTGAGTGGCTTCCCTGGTACACATCGATCACTTATCGGAACAGTGAGGCGACGGTGGCCGGCTGGGTCGAACAAGCATCGCGGGGTAGAAATCCGGCCCGTTACTTTGGATGGTTAGCTGGTCACGCGGAGTAGAACGATGCCGATTCTTGGAGTCGCTGGTGATGTTGTCTCTCGTCTCAACGGCAAGCGGAGAACTAGTAGTGGTCGAGCGATACGCAAGAATCGAGCGAAGAAGAATCGAGATCGATCTAAAAACCGGCTCGCAATACAAGTTTCTTCACGTCCACAACCGGGAAAGCGGGTGGTGCGCGCCGATCCGGTTTTGAAGCAGCGCTTGCTATACGTCCTGGAGCTCGAAGACGGCAAGTACTATGTAGGTCAGACATCATCCAAGGATGCGACGAAACGATTTAATCAACACGTCTCAGGTGGCAAGAGGGCCGCGAAGTGGACGAAGTTACATAAGCCATTGCGGATTCTGGAGACTCGAGAGATCGGCGAATGCTCGGTATCTACTGCCGCAATCGCAGAAGACGACCTAACCATTGAGTACATGTCAAAATACGGTATCGGCAATGTCCGTGGCGGCGGCATGTGTCAAGTTGTTGAAGCACAGGTAATCAAAGCCTATGAAGCGAAATTGATTAGAGTCGAGCGATCACAGAAGTTTGTTGAGCGGCGGAATGATGTGGAGGCGCACTACCAGGAACGTCTGGGGAAGTGGTATCGGGAAAATCTATGAGTAACAAATTTCAAGCAGGCATCACCGATGAACAACAACCCGACCCCGCCAAACAGTCAACCGAAGCCCTCTTCGCCGACGAATCCTTCGAACCCCAATGGATGAAGGACCGACGCGAAGCAGAACGCCAGGCGCTTGAAGAGGGTGTCACCATAGGAGTCCGCAAGGCCTGGGATAAGGCTGCGGCTATCTCACGGCAGCGCATCGCTGATAAATACCCGAGTAAGAAGCGGCTCGGTCGCGGTTGATCACCCGTCCCCAAAGACGTAGACGCCGGCGGCGATAGACGCGACCAACAACCCCACGGTGATCAGCCACAGATAGAACTTCATCATTTGGTCGGTGCGTTCTGCGTCGCCTTCAGCCTCCATCTTCCGTACCGCCTCGCCGGACAAATGATCCCAGACGCTGTAGTCCGCTGGATTGGTCGTCTTAGGTGGTGGGGCAGTGGTGGCGAGGATGGACAGCACCAGGAACAGCACGAAGCCGATCACCGACAGCACGAACCAGAACATGGCGATGAGTATGCCTGGTGGCGGGGACAGAGAGCCGGGATAACGCACGGCTGAGAACGTTTGCCTGTCGGGGCGCTCGGCTAGCGTTTAGACATGTGGGTCTACACGCTGATCGGCACTGTCACTGGCGTCCTGGGTTTCGGCCTGGGTCTCTATAACCTCTGGCGCTCGCACCGTGAGCCCGTACGTAATCTGCAACGAGATCGCCGGAAGTTCCTGAAGCAGTATTGCGAGGCGCTGTACCACAACACGAAGCCAGGCGAAGAGGCATTGGCGAAGAGCCAGTGGCCAAGCGACACCATGATGGATCAGCTGGCCGCCGCAAAAGACGGCTTTGAGCGGTTGAGTAAAGAGCTGGTCGTCCCGACGCGTGATCAGTTGCTCGTACTCCGCGACCGAGTGATCGCCGCGGAAGAGGCGATTGATAACCACATCATTCCGACCGATGATCGAGTACTCCATGGCTACATCCCTGAGATCGTGAAGACGACACTTGCCGATCTGAACCGGGATCTGGAGTACACGATGGATGGTCTGCGGCGAATCGAACAGGGCAAGTCGCTGCGGTACAAGCGCGAGTTCAAAGCGCTGCGCTCGACGACGAAGGCACTGCCGGAAGCTGAACCAGAGATGTTGACCGAGAAGACGGTTTAGTTATCCACAACCTCGCATTTCACTATTGAATTAATAGGTTTGTTTGTGCATAATTGAATTAGATAATTAAATAAGGATAACAACCACATATGCGAGAAATAAAGTTCAGGGCTAAGCGCACGGATGGACGTGGATGGGCCGTCGGCCACTACGTGAAGACACCGATCACCGATGAGTTCCACGCTAACGAGAGCAGCCAGTACTTCGACTCCGGTGTTGGTCGTCATTGCATCGTTCAGGATGGTGTCGCGCATGAGGTTGATACGGATGCTTTGGGCCAGCACACCGGCCTCAAAGACAAGAACGGTGTGGAGATATACGAAGGCGACATCTTGTCGCTCGCGTGGCTCGATGGCCATGTCTTTGGTCGAGGCAATGTCGTATGGGATACGGATGATTGTTGTTTTCTCCATAGATTCCTTGAGTTCAGTGGAGATATGTGTCTCGGAACATGGCGGCCAAAGAAACGGCTGTGGGCGAATGACGATGTACGCGTAGAGGTCATCGGCAACATCTACGATCACCCCGACCTCCTAGGCGGTGACACGGGGGCTGCCTAGATGGTCGGTCGCTATAACCGACCACCAGCCGAGGTTCCTGAGCCGCCGTCAATGACGGAACTTATGCAAGAAGCCCTCACTGCTCCTGGGCGGCTTACTGATACCTACGAGCGATTTTGGACTTACAGCTACGGAAACCAGCTCTGGTTGCGAATGCAGGGCGCGAGAGAGCCCATAGCGTCGTACAAGGGTTGGCAGAAGCTTGGTCGCCAGGTCATCAAGGGCGCCCGTGCGTACTACATCCTGCGTCCTATAACCGTGAAGTCAAAGACCGAGGTTGATGACGACGGAAAGCCATTGACCTACACCAGATTCAAGCCAGTCAAAGGCGCGTTCCCGTACTCCATGACCGAGGGTGAAGACCTGCCGGAAGTAGAACCGCGTGAATGGTCCAAGGAACGAGCGCTCGGTGCGTTGGGTATCAACCTGGTCGCCTTCGACGAGATAGACGGCAACAAGGCCGGCTTCTCCTATGACCGGAACGTCGCGGTGAATCCGGTCGCGAAGTACCCGCTCAAGACGCTGTGGCATGAGGTCGCTCATATCGAGGCAGGACACACCGAGGGTGATCACGCGGAGTATCTGAAGCACCGCGGCTCGATGGAGTTCGAGGCCGAGGCAACTGCATATCTCGGACTGCATGAGATCGGTGAAGAAGATCAGATGGACGCGAGCGAGAGCCGTGCGTACATCCAGAACTGGCTTGGCGGTGAGACCCCACCGGACAGCTCGATTCGCAAGGTGTTCAAGCTCGTTGACCTGATTCGTAGAGCCGGATATGCGCCCCAGGAGGCAGGTGACGCCGAGGGGGCAGTGGCATGAAACATAAACGTCTATCTGTAACAAGACTTGAGGAATTGTCAATACCTGTGGATCGGCGTGTTTCAGGCGACCTCCGTTCCGGCTTGCTGATCGCCGTCTGAGGGCGGTGTCGGTGGGGTGATTTCGGTGGGGCGTTCGAGCAGTTTGCCCTTGTGGAAGACCGCGCCGGCGCGGACCAGGGCGACCAGGTGTGGTGCGTTGACGGCACGCCAGCGGGCCGCGGCGGCGTCGATGAGCTTGTAGGCCATGGCCAGACCAGCCGCACGTGATCCCGGCCCCTTGGTGACCTTGGTTCTCAAACGTACTGTGGCAAAGGTGCTTTCGATCGGATTTGTCGTGCGTAGGTGGATCCAGTGCTCGGCGGGATAGTGGTAGAACTCCAGTAGGGTGTCCAGATCGTCGGTGATCTTGGCGACCGCCTTGGGGTACTTGGCCCCGAAGTCGACCGTGAAGGCCTTGACCGCGACCTGGGCCTTGTCGATATCCTCGGCGTTGTAGATCTCCTTGAGCGCCGACAACGCCGACGCGTGCGCTGATTTCGGCAGGGCGGCAAGCACATTGGCTTGCTTATGAAACCAGCACCGCTGTTCTTTGGTGGCCGGGAACACCTCGCGTACCGCTTTCCAGAAGCCGAGTGCGCCATCGCCGACGGCGAGCACGGGTGCGGTCATGCCGCGTCGTTTACAGTCGCGCAGCAGATCAGCCCACGACTCGGTCGATTCCCGGTAGCCGTCGGTGATCGCCACGAGCTCTTTGCGGCCGTCCGCGCGCACGCCGAGCATCACCAGCAGACACAGCTTTTCCTGGTCCAGGCGGACCTTGAGGTGGATGCCGTCGACCCACAGGTAGACGTAATCGGTGCCCGACAGGTCCCGGGCGGCGAACGCGCGGGCCTCGTCCTGCCACTGGCTGGTCAGCCGGGTGATCGTGGTGGCCGAGAGCCCGGCACCCGAGCCCAGGAACTGCTCCAGAGCGGGGGTGAAGTCGCTGGTGGACAGCCCGTGCAGGTACAGCAGCGGCAGCACTTCGCTCATCTGCGGTGACTTGCGTGCCCAGGCCGGCAGGATCGCCGAGGAAAACCGTTTCCGCTCACCGGTGTCGGGGTCGACGCGTTTGTCGTTGACTCGCGGTGCTTTCACCTCAACTGCCCCGGCTGCCGTCAGCACCTCGCGGGCCTGGTGATAGCCGTTGCGGACCACCAGCCGATGCCCCTTCTCATCGAGCTGATCGGCGAACTGGGCCACGTAGGCGGCGACCTCAGCCTTCAACGCGGCGGCCAGCATCTGACGGGCGCCGTCGCGGACGATCTCGTCCAACAACGACCGACCAGCACCGCCAGTGCTTTCGTTGGCCTCGATGGCATCGTGAACTACGGTGAGCATGGGCGTACCTTCCCGAACCAGCGCGCCAACGCCGGCTCATGATCGGACCTTCGGATATTCAGATCATCCTCGGGAAGGTGCGCCCACTTTCACGCCCCCTCACCGAGGCTCATCCACAGGTTCTGATCATTGCTCACAAGACTTCATATCCACTTTCAAAGTGAATACCCGCGATTGCCGTCCTGGTCGGTCAACTTTGAGTACACGACTCTTATCAACGGTGATACGACAGAAGTCAGTGCGAAGAAACAGTTCAAATCACTCGATGAGCTATTGCGTTGGGTTCGCGAGAATCTGAGCTTGGGGGATGAATCATGACCCAAGACGAAAAAGACGCCCTCTATCGCCGCTACTGGTGCAACAAGAAGGGCAACCCTGTCCCACGCGCCGTCCCGCAAGATGAACTCGATGATGACGACTACGAGCGCCTGGCCAGTCTTGCGCGTTGGGAAGATTCAGGGAACAAGCCGCAGATACCGGGGGTGAATGTCGCACTGCCAGAACAGGAGTGCGGCGATGTGTAAGTGCGGCAACCCTTCCCGTGTCGACAAGAACGGCTACGTCCATACGAGCTGCAACACCTGTCGACGCCGCCGCCAACGGGCAAGCCGCGCGGCGCGCATAGGCCGCTCGCGTGTCTATCCGACCCAGTACTGGACAAGACGCCGTAAGTGGATCATCGGCAAGCGCTGCGAATTCTGCGGCACCACAGACGATCTGACGGTCGATCACAAGGTGATGCTGCGGGATGATCCGAGCCTGAAGAACCTGATGGACACAAGCAACTGGCGGGCGCTATGCCGACCGTGCCACGACGCCCACACCAGGGAGGTGCATCGGGCGCTGGCGGGAGCAGTGGCATGACCGAACACCTCGCACCCGTAATCGACATTCGAACCCGTCGCCGCATCGACCATCTGCGCCCAGTCGAACCGTCACATGACGAAATGACACCCGCCATGCGGAGCCAGCTGTGGGCGGACCTGGAGTTCCACGAACGAATGGTGGAGGGGTGTCGTCGGAAGCTCGGATTGCTCGCGGTGGAGAAGGGGATTAGTGAACGAGAGGAGGAATCGTGAAAGACGAACAAGGATCAGGACAGACGGTACGGGAGATACTGCAAAACCATAGTTACGTGCAGCGATATGCACTAAAGCTTATACCTGCGGCAGACAAGCAGCATATGAATGGTTATGAAGTAGCCGAAGCAGCCAATGACATTAGGCTAAATAATCAAATGGAGACTGAAGCCGCTATCAACGCCCACATCGTGAGTGTGTTGGAGGAGCTGAAAGAACAGCAGTGGACTTTTGGGCCAGATAACGATGCTTTAGCCGTACCTACCCGCTACATCGACGCTGTCATAGAGAGGCACAGCGATGGGAGTTAACGCCACACCAGGATACCTGTGCTGGGCGAGCATGATTCAGCGGTGTACTAACCCGAATCACGACAGCTATAGATACTACGGAGGTAGGGGCATCACTGTCTGTGACGAATGGCGGCAGTTTAAGAACTTCATACGCGATGTAGGAAACCGACCATCGGATGGCCACACCATAGAACGTTTGGACCCCAACCTTGGCTATGAGCCAGGGAATGTTGTTTGGGCCGATATTACTACGCAAGCCATTAATAGGCGCCTTTCTACACGAAATACGACCGGTTATCGAGGTGTCTCACCAATACCGGCAAAAGTACCTCGTTGGAGAGTGCAGGTTTGCATTAAGGGTCGGGTCTTTAACGTCGGTGTGTTCACTGACATGGACGAAGCGGCGTGGATGTATGACCAGTGGGCATTAGCCATACATGGAGATGTTGCGCAATTAAACTTTAGCTATAAGCAGAAAGGGAGTGAGTGATGGACGAGAGATCAGGTAATGACGTAATTGAGGTTGGGATATGACCAAGCTACTCAATGAGGAAGAGCTGCGAGATGCGGTTACACAACTTCGCCGAGAGCGTGACGCGCATCAGATGGACGAGTCGGACTACACAGATGCGGTGGTCATGCTTATTCAATCCCAAAAGCAAGCCCATGCAGATATGGTGATAGGTGAAGACGAGCAACGGCTTGAGAACCTAACAGGTGTTGATCACGACCGTTTTACCCGTAACCGGCTTCGTGCTAAGCAACGAGAAAGGAATATGACATGACCAGACCGAACACAATTGAAGAAGTGCTGACCAAGGTATATATCGACGGTATGGCGGCGAAAGAGAAGGAACTTGAGGCCATGGCCGACGGAGCAAGAGCCTACATCCATCGTCCACTTCAGGCTGCTGTAAGCCAACCCCTCGCCACCATAGAGCAGCTAGTGCTTGAGAGGGTACAGGAAAACCAGACTGGACAGTTTGAAGACGATGCGGGAAATATCTGCTGGTATCTCGATGACTTAACTATAGCCCTCAAACAACTAATAGGAGGGAGGAAATGACGCACATACCACCGCTTGTATACCCAGAAGATATTGCCGCTAATCGTGAGTGGTTTGGTGAAGGCGACCCGCCAAAGAACTATTCGGAATGCGATATAAACGAGGGCACGGCTGAATGTCCGAAACAGAAACACTATCATCCCAGCGCTATTTTGCATTTGATGAAGATACTTGGAGGCAAGAAGTGACCACACCACCTACACCAGACGAAGTACAAGTTGAGGTACAAGATGGAGTACAAGTTGATCCCAGTGCGTTACCTACGCTGGATGACATGCATGAAATAACACTCAATACTCAGCAATGTGCGGAGGTTGCATACTACATGTATCGGCAGTGGCAAGAAGCAATGAAACCCCCACTATTCTCATACGTGACATTCGACCAGTGGCTCCAGCAACTAATAGAACGTAAGGAGGACGAGAGTGTATGAGTGAACAACCGAAAATTAGCAGGCGACAAGCGTATGTCTACAAACCATTACATGAACTATTCAATAATAGTGGGCTAGATGATTTCAAGCCTAGCAAAAGTAGCTGGTTCGGGTTACACCGGGCACTATGGCTGGCTACTAATCGCTTGGTTTGGAATGAGGGACGTCGTTTGTCTCAAAAACACGGCACCCACGGCTTTAGGCCGAGAACAGGCTGGAGGGGCTTGCTATGACCCATACAGCCTCAAAAGACCTATGCCAGGAGCTGTATGAGCTGAGTGGGTGGGATGATACTGGCCTCTACTGGTATGAAGAGCATGATTACGATGATAACCCTGACGGCCGGGGCGACTTCTATCACGAGCCACGGATTTATACGCAAATGGAGATCGAAGAAACTGGTAGTGGCGGCGGGGGTAAACGTACCCAAGCTTATGACCTTGGCTGTCTACTGAGGAAGCTGCCGAAGTCGGATGATGACATCGGAGACCTCACCATTACCTTCCGGGAAGGAAGCTCATGGTTTTGTGGCTATTTCGTTGTAGGTGATCCATTCCCCAACAGCGGCGCATGGGCAAACACTCCCGAAGACGCCGCCTGCAAGCTTGCCATCGAACTATTCAAGAACGGAATACTCACTAGAAGCGAGAACTAATATTCCGCGTCCCTGCGGTGTCGTACACTGCTAGTCTTCCTTCCATGGAGAGCCGGCATTTTGAGGGATTCCTCGTCAACACGGATCGGGCAGAGATTCGACAGCGCCTTGCGGATGCGATCAGGGACGAGGCACCAATGACATTGAATGTCATGGGCGATGAGGGCGCAGAGGACTTGACGTTCTCAATTACGAATACGGCTATCTCGTCAGATGACGTTTCTATAGACTTGATACTTGGCGAGACTGACGACGGCATGAACGTACAGGTATTTATCCCAACGACCGCAACTCCTACTCTTGCTTTGCGAGAGCCTGAAGCCTAATGGTGAGTAACGAAGAGTGCCAGTTCTACGTCGAAACATTCAAAGACCCGTATCTCACCGAGCATGACATTCAGGTCATCGCGGATCACATGATGGCTTGTGTTAGATGTAGGCACGCCATAGGCGGAATGATCAATGATCGAAGCGGAGGTAATGAAGCAGGCTAGCGTTGCTCCGACCGGATCTCAGTGGCACGCCGTGTCCACACACCTGCCCTGTGACGCCACATACGCCACGCTGAGGCCGGTCTGACCTTCACGATGGACCCAATGTCATAGAGCTGGCCATCAAGCACTGCCGGCCGCGTGAGGCGCATCCGCACGAACTTATTTCGGGACATTAGGTGTTCTCCAGTCGCTGCGTCTTCATGTACCGGGCGATGGTCATCAGGAGGCGAATGTCTTCAATCGTCATGTGGTACATGCAGATATGAATCTCACGCGCCGCTGCCTCGCGCTCTTCCAACTCTTCGGCGGGTGGCGGATCACTCATCAGCGATCTTTGCGCCTTCGATCTCCACGCCGAAGTGGGCCGCGTTTCGTTCGGCCCACTGACGGTGCGCATTCTCGTCGATGCCAACCGATTCATACCGATGTACTTCAGGCTCGCCATCGACGGTGTAGTTGGATGTCTGAATCAAGACGTACTGCCACCGCGCCCAGGTGATGGACCACTCATGGACGATGCGGTAGGTGAAGTCGGGATCGTTTGACATTTAGAGCCTTTCAATAGTCTTGACGGTTGACTTGTTCTCGCACTGGACGCACCGATGGATGGAGTACAGGAACTCGTAGCGCCTGGCCGTGAGCGCCGTTTCGCAGCACGGGATAAGGCAGCCACAGACCATGTTGATCAGCCACCGGGCAGGGTGCGAGGTGCTATCGCAATACCGGACGTGATCGCGGCACGGGATGACCGGGTCGAACTCGAGTGCGGCCAACGCCTTGTTGATGTTGATGTCGACAAGGCGTTGGCTCCGACGACTAAATGTCCGAAGGTATGCCCTCATTAGCGCCTTGAACCGCTCGTCGTCGGGATCGAACATCATCTCGGAGAGGATCACCACGCGGTCCGTGGGGATGTCATCGTCCATCGGCCGATTCAAAAGAGTGCTCCAATCAGCTTGATCAGCAGCCAGATACCGAAGAAGAAGCCGACCAGCGGCCAGAAGAACACGTGCATCAGGCTGTCAAGCGAGCAGGCATAGAGCACGTAGCCGATGAAGAGATAGATCAGCATTTTGATCATGCGAGTACCTCTGCTCCGTTCTTTACCATCTCAATCGCTGTTCCTAAGGTCACATCGGCGACGAACAAGATGACTCCTTCGATTTGTTCGGGATCTACTGGGGACTCGCATACGACCCATATAGGCAGTTGTTTCGGGCGACCAACTCGCACCGCGACGTACTGCTTATCGGGGTCGAGACCGGCAGTTTCTCCGGCTCGTATAGCTTCGCGCTCTTTGTCGAGCATGGAGCGGAACGTGTCGGAGATTGGGGCAAGGTACGGCTCAAGGCGCTTGAACCTCTTTCCCTTCCAAGGCATTAGAAGTCCAGAATGTCGTAGCGCTTAATGGCAACGTCTCGTCGTCCACAAGACGGGCAACGATGCAAACCTATGTTCAGTCCGTTTGACACTGCTTTGACGCAGTACACGGCCTGACAACCGCAACTGAGCGTGGTCTTGTAGTGCGCAGGATGATGAAAGTCTCTGTCGCACAGGCCAGAGACGCAGTTTGGACGTGCCTTCACCACCATCGCTGTAAGAGCTGGATGATCGCGGAAGGTACGACATACAGGTTCCATACGGTGAGTAGCGCGTTGAATATGACCATCGAGGCATCGGAATCGAGGTGAGCCGTGTCCCAGGCCAGGAGTGTGCAGTAGACCTCCCATACCGAGAGCAACGCGATGGGCAATGACCGCATATACCAGGGCCATTCGATGTCTCCGCGACGCCCGTAGCGAAGGGTCCACAGCAGCCCCAGGAGGAAGGTGATGCGGCGGTTCACTCGGTGTCTTCTATCTCGATCCCGTAGTGCGCGGCCTGGCGGTCGGCCCATTCGCGGTCGCCGGAGGTACCGGTCGTCACGTAGCGGAGGTATTTCGTCACCTTGAGCTGGTAGCGGTACTCAGCGCGTCCGTCGTCCCAGAAGCGCACGATGCGAGGCTCATCAGCCGGAAGTTCGAATTCGTCAGGCATGGTTCTCCTGCGGTCGGTTAGTGGGAATCCTCAATTGTCTCAACCGCGAATTTCCCTGTCTACCAAGCGAATTTGATAGGAGAGATCCAAGTTTGTCGGTACTCGGAACTAGTCTCGCGGGTTATGGCACGACTGAGGCGTACACGCCGCGGCTGGGAAGAGATTGCGCCGGCCTTTTGCCCTCGGGGTCACAGGTTGAAGGGAAACGCTCTCGTGGGATGTCGGCACTGCACATGCGGCACGATCCATCGTTCGCACTGGTGCAAGACGTGTGGCGAGACTATCTACACGCCACTGATGGGGAAGAACTGCCGAGCTACTGACTTCGACGGACGCTAGTGGACTGTCAATCGCCGGACGTACGGTTACCGCGATCCCGCCTGCGTCTGGAAGAACCAGTCAACTTTGTCGCAGATTGCGGGTCCGTTGTCATGTAACCACTGCTTGGCATTGACCTTAGCAGTCTCGGTAATGGATATGGTGTTTTGATGCTTAACTATCATCTATCTTTATTAAAGCACATTATTCAGATAATTGCAATAGTAAAGTTGTGGATAACAGAGGTAAGATTATTTCTTTGTTGGTTCTTGGAAGGTTGAAATCTCTGTGTAGTAGATACCATTGGTATTAGCGCTAGTATTGGTTGGGATACTGGTCTGCGGCTTGTTGTTCGAGTAGTCGAACTCGTTGATGACAGTCGATTGGTAGAGATTCGGCTGCTCAACCGGTGCTGGCGTAGGGGCCGGTACTTCCGGCGTGACAGGCTGATCGGATGATTGACCCTCTGATTTGCTCTGCTCAGTGGCTTGTGGTGTCGGAGTTGGTTTCGGTAGCCAGTCCGCCTTGCCTTCAGTGATATAGACACCTTCAACCTTCACGGCATCGACAGGTGGTTTCTGTGTAGTTCCGCCAGTAACGGCCTGAACGCCGACATAGGTGCCAAAGGCCATAGTCAAGATGGCGGTGGTGGCGATAGTTATACGTAGGGGTTTGATCAATTTCATATGGCGATTATCTCCTTATGATTTAATTATGCACAATCGTATCTATAAATGCAATAGTAAAATCAGACATTCTTGCGCTAATAGATGCGACGATGGGAAAATAGACCATCTGAAATTCCCATTCCCTTTATCGAATGGCAGGTGATCTATGCCCACTGGCATGACGCCGGATGAGACTGGTGACCACGGCGAGCCGATCGCCGACGTTGGTGTGTACCTTCAAGCATGGATCGAGCGCCAGGTGTCGGTGGCAGGTTCTAAGCTGCATCGCATGGCAGGGTTGTTCGGCAAGACAAAGCTGCGCGAGGCAGCACAGAAGATCTCCACGGATGAGATCGCGGTCCACATTGATCTTGTGCGTACTTGGCACAAGGACTACCACGACGGCACGTTGAAGACGGACACTGAGACCAGCCGTGAGCAGCAGTACAACCAGGATTTCTTCGGAACGATCCTGGGCTACAGGGCGCTGCCGACTGTCCCGACAACCTTCAAACCCAAAGATGTCACTGAAGGCCGACAGATTCCTGACGCCATCCTGAAGTATGACGACCCGAATCAGGACATCTTCAACATCTTCGCTGTTGTCGAGCTGAAGGGCGCGGCCATTGCCCTCGACAAGCCGCAGCAGCGGGAGGGTAACCTCACTCCCGTTCAACAGGCCTTCAAGTACAAGCCTCAGTACCCGACGTGTCCGTTCGTCGTGGTAAGCAACTTCTGGGAATTCCGTCTCTATAACACCAATGAGCTGGTGTATGAGAGCTGGACGCTGGACGACCTCGTTGATCCCGAAGACGACTACATCAAGTTCAAGACGTGGTATGTCCTGATGCACGTCGACAATTTCACCATTGCTCGCGGGCTGTCGAAAACTCAGGAACTTCTTCGTGCGATCCAGACTGCTCAAGAGAAGATCGGTAAGGAGTTCTACGAGAAGTACAAGAAGGCTCGAATCAACCTGCTGGCGGACATCCTCAAGAAAAACCCCTCGATCGATTCCGACCTTGCGATTGAGAAGGCGCAGACGATCGTGGATCGTGTCGTATTCGCCTGCTTTGCGGAGGACATCAACCTGTTGCCGCCGGACACCATCGGCCTGGTGATTAGGGAAGCGGACGAGTCACGGATCGACTCGAATCTTTTCAACGCGTTCAAACGGCTCTTCACTGCTATCGACAAGGGTAGTAGACAACTTGAGATCCCCAACGGCTATAACGGTGGACTCTTTGCGTACGACGAAGTGATCGACAGCCTCGATATTTCAGACGACGTGATGCGCAGTCTCGGAAAGCTGGGGGAGGACTACGAGTTCGAGGATGAGCTGCCGGTCAACGTTCTTGGCCATATCTTCGAGCAGTCGATCACTGACTTGGAGGGCATCCGCCGACAGATTCATGCCGGTGTCGATCCTGATGACCTCGCCGCCGACATAACGGCTCATGCTGGACAACGTCATCGTGAAGGCATCTACTACACGCCCGACTACGTTGTTCGCTATATCGTCGACAACACTGTCGGTGAATACCTTCGGGAGAAGGAACGGGAAATCCAGGCCAAGCACAAGCTGACTGGACGACTCGGTGAGAAGGGCTACGAGGAGCGCCAGCAGAAGGCGTACATCGAGTACCAGTTCATTCTGCAAGGCCTGAAGGTGCTTGATTTGGCCTGTGGCTCAGGTGCATTCCTGGTGTATGTCTTCGACTATCTGCTGCGGGAGAACCAGCGTGTAGCCGACATCCTTGGCGATGCGGCGTTGTACTCGAGTGAAGAGTTCGTCCGAAATATCCTGACAACAAACATCTTCGGCGTTGATCTGAACCGTGAGTCTGTCGAGATCACCAAGCTTAGTCTCTGGTTGAAGACTGCCGAGAAGAACAAGCCGCTCGCATCACTGGATGGAAACATCAAGTGCGGTAACTCGTTGGTTGACAACCCCATGTTCACGGACAAGCCCTTCAACTGGGCTGAGGACTTCGCTGACATCATGGAGAAGGGTGGCTTCGACGTGGTGGTGGGCAACCCGCCATACGTCAATGCCATCGAGATGAGCCGGAACATCCCGGAGGCCGAGCGGCGTCACATGCGCTCGGGTTATACAACGGCAGTCGGCGCGGTAGACCTCTACATCTACTTCTTCGAGCGCGGGTTCGAACTGCTCAAGCAGGGCGGGAAGCTGGGCTTCATCACCCCGAACCGGTGGCTGTCTATTGGGTACGGGGCGGCGCTACGGAAGTGGTTGGTCGAGAACGCCACGTTCGTCTCGATCCTGAATGCCACTGACGCCAACGTTTTTGAGGACGCGGATGTGTATCCGGTCGTCACTATCCTTACCAAGGAAAAGGCAAAGGGAACCTACAAGATCACTGCCGGTCGACTTGAAGAGATGACCGCGGTACCGCTGGGCGAGGATCATGACTCGTCAAAGCTGACATCCCTCCCCGACAACATCATGGGGTTCCTGCTCAACGACAAGCTGCCGATTACGGAGAAGGTATTCGCACAGTCCACCAGGCTCACGGCAGTTGGTGAGATCAACGCCACGTCGACGGCGGCTGAGGCCGACGCGTACGGGCAGCATGTCAGTGACACCAGTGGCCACAAGATCATTAACACCGGCACCATCGACCAGTACACGAGCCTCTGGGGATTGCGTCGGTTCACCAAGCAGGGCCGAACTTACATGAAGCCCTACCTGGATCTAAGTCAGGTCAGTCCTGGCCGCAAGGAGTTGTACGAGTCGCCGAAGATCATCTTCGCCAAGATTGCCCTGCGAGCTGAGGCGGTTTACGACAGCCTCGGCGAGTACGCGTCTATCGACACCAACTGTGTCCACAAGTTCAAGGACGACTATCTGCCTGAATACGTTCTGGCATGGGTGAATTCGCGTCTCTACAACTACGTGTTCACCTGCTTGTTCGATGGCGCCAGGATGGCCGGCGGTTACCTCGGATTCTCCGCGCCCAATCTGCGTGTGACGCCGATCAAGAAGATCGACCTTGATGCGCAAGAGCCGTTCGTCAAGCCCGCTGCCAAGTTGTCGACGCTCTATCGCGAGAAGGTGGAGGCCGACGACAAGTTCAAGACGCTGATCAGTACGACGTTCGGGTTGACCTCGTGGCCTACTGCAAACAGTGAGTGGTGGTCGCTCGAATCGCCCGCGTTCGTCACGAACTTCCGAAAGAAGTTCAAGACGACGGAAGTCGAGGATCTTATGGAGTCGCACACGAAACACTCCGCGATCCTGGAGGAGAAGGTTTCCGAGATCGTCAAGCTCAATCAACAGATTGACCGGGGGTTCTACAAGCTGTTCGGGTTGACTCGGCGGGAGATCGCGACTGTCGAGGCTATGGAGTTCGACTACTTATAGGACTCGACATGAAAGCCGTTGTGTGGCATTAATAGTGATACACATGGCAGATCAACAGGAGCAAGATCAGCAGAAGCATCCAGGCGGGCGTCCGCTGAAGTTCCAGTCTGTCGCTGAGTTGGATGCGGCAATTCAGTCTTACTTCGATTCCTGTGATCCGCACATCATCAAGCAGATGGTTGCAACTGGTCTCAATGCAAAAGGTCACACAATGTTCGAGACTCGCGACGTCATGTCTGAACAGCGTCCGTACACTATGTCTGGTTTGGCCAGGGCGTTGGGTGTGGACAGAAAAACCCTCCTGAACTATCAAAATCGCGACGAGTATTTCCCCTCGATTCAGGCAGCCAAGAACCGCTGTGAAGAGTATGCCGAAGAGCAACTGTTCGGTCCGTACGCCAATGGCGCAAAGTTCAACCTGATCAACAACTACCAGGGCAAGCACGTCGACTGGACGGACAAGCAAAGCGTCGACCACACAACTAAGGATCAGCCGATCCCTCTGCTCGCCGGCCTTGCGCCGACCAAGTTGGAAGTAGAGGACGAAGATGCCGCTGGTTCAAACGACAGCTCTACGGAAGATTAGTGCGCTCACTAAGCGCCTGCGCATCATCCAGGGTGGAACGAGCGCTTCAAAGACGTTCTCGATACTCGCTTATCTGATCCATACTGCGCAGTCCAACGACAACCTGGTCATCAGTGTTGTCTCAGAATCGCTGCCGCACTTGAAGCTTGGCGCTATTCGCGACTTCAAAAACATCATGAAGATGCAGCGCTACTGGGACGACAATGCTTGGAGTAAGGGCGAGTTCGTTTACACGTTCCCTAACGGGTCAATCATCGAGTTCTTTAGCGTTGACAACGCCGGTAAGGCTCACGGACCTCGACGTGACATCCTGTTCGTCAACGAGGCGAACAACGTACCGTGGCCCATCTACCGCCAGCTCGCCGGTCGTACCCGGCGATTGATCATCATCGACTTCAACCCGGTATCGGCGTTCTGGGCACATGAGAAGTTGATGCCCTACCGCGTGCACGACTTCCTCAAGCTGACCTACCGCGACAACGAAGCGCTCGAAGCGTCACTGGTCCGCGAGATCGAGGAGAACGCCGCAATAGACGAGAACTACCGCCAGGTGTACGCAGAGGGGGAGATTGGTCGGAATGAAGGCCAGATCATGACCAATTGGATACACATACCCGAGATCCCCGCAGAGGCTCGCCTGGTGCGCCGAGGGTTGGACTTCGGCTACAGCAATCACCCTTCTGCCATCGTTGACATATACGAATGGAACGGCGGCTACATCTGGGATGAATGCTTGTACGAAAAAGGTTACGACAACCCGTCTTTGGCGCGTCACATCCTCGAACAAGATGAGCAGGTGCTTGTGGTGGCTGACTCCGCTGAACCGAAGTCGATCGATGAGATTTCATCGGAGGGCGTGATGATCATCGGCGCGGAGAAGGGCGCAGACTCGGTTCGGAACGGCATCCAGAAGGTGAAACGGGTCCAGGTCTATGTAACTGAGCGCAGCACGAACATCATCAAGGAGGAGCGGAACTACCTCTGGAAGCTAGACAAGAACGGGGAGCCATTGAATGTACCGCGCGACCTCTTCAACCACGCCATGGACGCCGGACGGTACGCGCTCGACGATCTGATCGAGAACAAGCCACAGCCCTTCCCATCCGGTGAAGACGACGACACCGATTCCTCGAGTGCCCCAATCACTTCCGGTTTGATCGGATCGAGCTTCTAGAGGCGATACCGCTGGTCACGTCATCCGAACGTAGGCTGCGCAGATTTGCTCTGTGTGGTTAGTATGAGCCGGTTCGGGGGAATCGTATTGCGTCTCAGGGGAGTTGCCGCATGTCCAACATGTCTTCAGGTGGTCCTGGCCGGTCGGGTGGGGGAGCATCGAGGTGGCCGCTATGGGTGGGGATAGCACTTGCAGGGGTGCTGTGTATCGCCGGTATCTCGTACGGGGTCGGCTATCTGATGACCAAGGGATCGGTCGACGCACTAACCGACGCTGCGCAGCGAGACACGAGCGTTCAGCCGCCAACTGCTTCTGAGCAATCGAGTGCTCCAGAGGCGATGACTATCGATAACGCACTCCCTAGCGAATTTCGAAGCGACGAATATTTCAGTGACCAAGAGCGTGTTGCATGGGCATGGAATCAGCTCCAGCAACCAACCAATGAACCAGGCTACGAAGGTATGACTCGTATCCAAGCGGCAAACGCAAAGCTCATGAAGGAGAATCCTCTTGCCGAGAAGATTGTTGAGCCGTCACTTGAAATGACAGGCGATCAGATACTTACCAGTGAACAGTCGATTTATTACTTCGCAGCCACAACAACAGAACTGTCGGACAGGGACCGAGCGAAGGTTATTGCAGCGGCTATTGATAATTCAAACCCTGTATATGATACAGTCATGCAAAATGTATTAGAGCGAGATGACAACCTTAGTGGCGTCTCTAAGGTTGACACAAGTGCAGTGAATCACTTACCGGTTGAGTCACCTGTGTTTAAATACACCGTCCTTAATAATGGCTTCGACCCTAAGGGGGTTGAGACTAAAGTAATGAACGTGTCTTTAAAGAATGTGTCAAAAGACGCAGACTACGATGGATCAAAGCAAAAGTACTATCAGTTCATCGATGGCAAGCCGATTCAAGTGTACCAATGCGACTCAAGAGACAAGACCCTGCGTGCCAGCAACCCGCAAAACATTCCTGCATACTAACGCGTTGGCGTCTTGGTCCCGTTTACCAAACGCCCCGTCTGTGGTTAATTAGTCAGTAGATGGCCAAGACTCGACAAAAGAAGAACCCAATCGAACTCGGTGACTCCGGTGTTCAGATATTCAACGGGATCATCTCGAGTGACGAGTACCGGCCAGAACTCCGTGGGCGCTACGCCATCAAGATGTACGAAGAGATGCGCCGCGGCGATGCAACTGTGCACGCCGGTCTGATGGCGGTGAAGTACCCGATTATCTCGGTAACCTGGAACACCGAATCAGGTGGGGAAGACACGGTCGACGAGGACGCCAAAGAGCTGATCGACTACAACTTCACCGAGGTACTGAACTGGCGCGAGACCCTTACCGAGATGCTGACCATGCTGGACTTCGGCTTCTACGTGGCAGAGCTGGTGTTCGATGTGCGGCCAGTCAACGGCGTCGACCGCATCGTCCTGGTGAAGATCGCTTACCGCAAGCAGACCACCATCGAGGCCTGGGAGACAAAGGAACACACGCCAGGGATCACCCAACGTCTTACCAGCGGTGAGACGGTTTCCATCCCAATGGACAAGCTGATCATCCTCAGCCACCAGAAGGAGGGGGACAACTGGGAAGGGCTGTCGATTCTGCGCAGCGCTTATCAGAACTGGTACTACAAGAAGACCTTCTACCAAATCGACGCTGTGAAGCATGAGCGCCAGGCGCTCGGTGTCGTGAAGATCAAGTACCCCAAGGGTGCCGATCAGAAGATGCGCGATGAAGCCAAGGCCGCTGCCGCGAATGTCCGCGCCAACGAACGGGCGTACATCGAGGAGCCTGAAGGCTGGGACATCAACTTCATGGACATGCAGGCCAACACCACAGCTGACCCGAAAGAGTCCATCGCTCACCATGATCGCCAGATCCTGAAGAACATGGCAGTCCAGTACATCGACATCGGCGCACAGTCCAGCAGCGGATCATTCGCCGCTTCAACCGACCAACGCGCACTGCTTGAACAGCAGGACCAAGCCATCGCCGAACAGATCGCCGCGGCGGTCAACGAGGTCATCGTGAAGAAGATTGTTGACCTGAACTTCACCGTGAACGACTACCCGAAGTGGAAACCAGGCCGCGTGGCTCACGAAGACGTAGCGGTTCTGGCTGAAGCTGCGACCAAGTTCAAAAGCGCAGGCATGCTGACCGTCACCGACGAGGACGAAGAGCACGCTCGCAGCATTCTCCACTTCCCAGACATGAACGAAGACATCAAGGGCCAGGTCCGCCAGACGAAGACCGAGGAAACCACCAAGGCGCCGGCGGAAGACACTGAAACCGACGAATCAAAGACAGACGATAAGACCAAGGCTGAGGACGTGAAGGTCGAAGCGTCTCTGATCGACACCGCCCGCCAGCTCCGCGCCGCGATAACGGAGAAGCTGTACACGGAGACTGCCCATGAATCGCCAAACGCTGCTTGAGGCTAGAGCCGAACTGACACAGGGCATTCGGGCAAGCGAAGAGTGGACACCCAGCTACAGACGCCATCCTGAGACGTTCAAAGCGCTTCTACGCTACGAAGCGCAGTTGGATGGACAAGTTGCCGAGTATCTCGCTGGACTGGCTGAGAGAGCCCCACAGTACGTCGACTGGACGCTGGTTCCTGAGCCCATCAAGGCCGCCAGCTCGCCGCTGGCCAACAAGGACGATGCAGTGTGGGCGGGGGAGGCCATCGACCTGACGAATGCCGTGATCGATGCCCTGACCATGCTGACCGTGACCGGCGCACAGTTCGGCGAACTCGAGTACGGCATTACCCTCGGCGTGGACTCACTCACTGACTGGATACTCACTGCCGCAAGGGAACACACGGCAGGCCTGGTGAGTCAGGTGACCGATACCAACCGCAAGCTGATCCAGGAAGCCATCAAGAGGGGCATTGCGCTCGGTGAGAACCGGGACGCCATGGTCGCCCGTATCCGCAAGGTGATCAACAACCCGGTGCGGGCTGAGATGATCGCGCAGACCGAAAGTGTGAACGCGTACCAGTCGGGGTTGATGAACTTCGGGCTGGAAACGGGAGCGAAGCGCAAGGTCTATGAGGCGCTGGCTGGAGCTTGTCAGATCTGCGCGCCGCTCGATGGTGAGACGGTGGCGATAACCAAGACGTTCAGCAATGGTGTAGACCATCCACCGTCACATCCCCGCTGTAGGTGTTCGAGCTTCCTTGAGTATTAGTGTTCGGTCCATCGACGGTTGATCTCATCGATAATTTCATCCGGACTAGAATCTTTGGCTAACCGGCGGCGGGTATCAAACGGCCAACCGGGTCTACCTCGCGGCTTAACCTTCCACCGTCCGCGCCGCTTCATCTCGGATTTGATTGCTTCATGCAGCACGTCTCGTGGCTGCATTCGCTCCATGGCGACCTTTAGCCTAGCTAGTTCGGCGCGTGACAATCGTGGTCGTTGATTTTTCATTTCTGCATACAAGTGTCGCACAGTTTGACAGTTTTTGAAATGGGGCTATTTACCCCTGTTGACAACAGCATTATGTTGCCGCATTTTATTAACAGAATATGCCAGCTCGATCATTACTCACCAAAGTTTCCATCAAAGCCGACAGGTCGGGTAATGCTCCAAGTGAGATTGAACTGCTCCGCACTGGAACCTGGCATACACCTTGGCACGGTGACTTTGAAATCACGCTTGCCGACCTGCACGAGTTTGCGGCCAACTTCGCTAAGGGCGTTGGCTTGGTCGAAGCCGACAAGAAGGCTCCGATCAACTACGCCCATGAGTCATGGGACAAGGCTGCGGCATGGGTGCCAAAGGTCCGTGTCGATGAAGATCGAGAAGCATTGGTCGCCTACGACATTGAGTGGACCGACGCTGCTATCACTGCGCTCAAAGCTGGTGAGTGGCGTTATATTTCGCCGGAATTCAACCCTCGCGGCTTCCCATGGGAAGACCCAGAGGCTGAGTTTGAGTTCGTCGACAACGTCCTGACTGGCGCTGCCCTGACGAATATCCCACTGTTCAAGAAACTGAAACCGATCATGGCGTCCCGTGTGCCCTCTAAACCAAAGAAGGCAGACGTGACGTCAGGAGACGGCAATAAACCTAATCGAGAAGGAGACAAGATGAATCTCGAAGACATTCGAAAGAAGCAAGTTGCGGATCTCACGGACGAAGAAAAGACGTTCCTGGGTGAGCACAAAGACGAGCTGACCGATGACGAACGCACAGCGTTTGGCTTGGTCGAAGCTCCTGCTGAGCCGGAGACACCGGAGACTCCCGAAACACCGGAAGAGCCTGAGACCCCAGCGGAACCAACCAAGGTGCAAGCCAGTGCAGTCACAGGCGTCCAGATCAGCCAGGACGAACTAGACAAGCTGCGCGCCGACGCTGAAGCCGGTCGCCAAGCGAAAGCTGAACTGGAACAGAAGAAAGCCGAAGACATCATCGGCGGCGCAATCAAAGCGGGCCAGATCAAGAGCGGTGACAAAGAGAAATGGGTCAAACAGTTGCTCGCATCTCGCGGTGAGAGCCGTACGGCGCTGGAGAACCTGATCAGCACCCTGCCGAAGAACGAAGAGCTCGGTAAAGAGCTTGGTGACAAGGGCCAGGACGTGAAGGTCGAAGCTTCTGTCGAACTTGACAAACGTGTTCGCAAGATCCAAGCGGACGCCCGCGCTGAAGGCAAGCAAATTGCTTACTCAGCCGCTCGCGCCCAGGTGCTGGACGCAGACGCAAACCTTAAAAGCCAACTCGCAGAGGAGGAACAGTAAATGACAGCAATCCAACCAGGCGAACGCTACAGCGCTCCTGCGGGAGCAGATCTGTCGGCGAAGCGCTACCACATCGTCAAACTTGATTCGAGCGGCAACGTTGTCCTCGCATCGGCAGCGACAGACCCAATCCTGGGCGTACTCGACAACACGCCAAAGCTCGGCCAGACAGCAGATGTTGTGCTGCTCAACGGTGTCGGCACGTTCAAGGTGAAGTCGGCCAACTCAGGCATCTCGAAGGACGCGTATATCACGTCTGACGCCAACGGCCAGGCCGTCGCAACCACGACATCAGGCAACCGCGTCATCGGTCGCGCCGTACGCACCACGACTGCCAACGAGGTCGTCGAGTACATCAAACATAACGAGAAATACTAGAAAGTAGAGACAACTGAATATGGCCAACTCACCTATCTATCTCGATCCAGCGCTGACGAACGTCGCCAACGCATGGGTCAACTCGCAGGATAGCTTCATCGCTGACAAGCTGTTTCCTGTTGTGCCAGTTAGCAAACCAACGTTCAAGGTTCCTGAATACGGTAAAGAGAACCTGGAACTGATCGGCAACACGACACGTACCGGTCTGTCGAAAGCCAAGAGCGTCAGCTACACCCGTACATACAAAGACGGCAAGCCACTGGCTGAGCACGCGTTGTCCGGTGAAGTCACGAAAGATGACTACGAACTGACCGACGATCCGTTCAACCCAGAAAGCGACACAACCGAATTCATCTTGGAGCGCATGGCTCTCTACGATGAGAAGAACCTGGCTGACTATGTCACCAATCTGAGCAACGTACCTGGTACGGCTCTTGTCGGCGCGGCTCGCTGGAGCAACCCAGATGCGGACCCGCTCAACGACATCCGTCTTGCACTCGCGAACTTCCCATTCCGCAAACCGAACACCATCGCACTGAGCCTTGACAGCTTCCTACAGTTCGTCAGCCACCCTGCGGTAGTCGACAAGTTCAAATGGGCAGTCGGCGGCGCGGTTGGTCTCGACCAGCTGAAGCAACTGCTCGGCGGTTTCGGCATCACTAACGTCCTGATCGGCCAGGCGAACGCGAACCTCGCAGCAGAAGGCTTGACCGCGGACATCAACGAAGTCTGGGGCAGCGACGTGGTTCTCGCCTACGTCACACCAAAGCCAGGCCGCAAAGAGATCAACGGCGGTTACAAGTTCTCACTGGAGAATGGTCGCCAGGTCACCAAAGACCAGAAACATAACCCTTCGTACACCGAGATCGTGGTTACCGACTACTACAACTACGAACTGTTGCTGCCAGAAGCCTTCTACACCTTCACAGACGCGTTTGCGGACTGGGAATAGGAGGTCCACATGGCACGTAATGAAATCGGATTCAAAGGTGCAGTCCTGAAGGGCGCGAAGATCGACGGCGCAGCGAACATCTCAACGAAGACGGTCACGGTGAACGCCAGCTCTACGTCTGGCACCGCGACCGTCACGGCCGGCTCGGTGGTCCTCGGGATCTACCCAGCCGGTAACCAGGATCAGTTCGTCGACAACGTAGCGATTGCTACCACGACGCTCACGGTCACCCTGGCCGCTGCCGCGACAGCCAACAATGTTTTTCACGTAACGGTGCTCGAACCGTAAGGAGGTAAGTGATGGGAGTGAAAGTAAAACTGACCGCAGGCGTCAAGCACGAAGGCAACTGGTACAAACCAGGCGATGTCTTCGAAGGTGATCAGAAGACAGTTGACTATCTGATAAAGACTGGCGCCGCCCGCGATCCCAAGGCGGATGCCGAGAAGGTAGTGGTCGACACAAGCGAAGCAGATGCCAAGGCAGCGGAGATCATCGCCGCTGCTGAAGATGAGGCAGAGAAGATCGCAGCCAAAGCCAAAGAAGACGCCGAAGCAGTCGTTGCGCAGGCTGAAGCTGAGGCAGATCGCATCGTCAAAGAGGCTCAGGACACCGCCAAGAAGGCTCCAGAGTCAAAGACGACCACACAGTCGAAGTAGACGACAGAATCCACCACACGCGACGAGACGGCCTGAACGGGCCGTCTTTTGTTTGTGATTACTCCGCGCTGGTATGGCTGGCGGTGCCAGAATATTGCTGATGTGACAGTCCGGCCATGTCTACGCGAAGGGACTCAGGCTTATGATCGATAACCCCTACGACGCTCTGAAAGACGGTTTACAGCATGCGTCGATGACTGTCGATTCATACTCCGATATAAATCCATCGATCGTGTACGACGATATACGTGTTATGCAGTCTGTCAACACTGCGTTCGAACAGATGCTTACTGCTGAGGCGCCATTCGTCGTTATCCGATTCGCTGTCGAGTTTGTTGCTCTAAGCGAAATCAAGAGGATCCAAAATGATATGCCACCGCTAACGGAGAGCGACGTTAGCGAGATTGTGCAAGACTTTTGGAGAAAAGTTCTGGAATGGATAATCGGTGACTGATTCCCGTACGGTCGACGCATGGCTGTCGGCATTTGAGAGGCGCGACAAAAAATGCGTCTATATCGGTGGTGCTGTGGCAGCCCTCCTGGTAGCAGGTGGCCTTGCTGACAAGCTGTTTGGAGCCACATCACCTCTATTTCGTGCCTGGTTCATAACTTCCGCTATATTGTCCGGCGTGCTTATTGGTCTTTGTAAGATCGTTTTCGAGCAGACGGCTACCAACCTTGCGAAAAAGAAGGCAGACAACATCGTTAGTGGTAGCGACCAACTGCCAAAGGACTCTGACAAGCTTGGATACCCTTCGTATTACGGTCCATTTTTGTTCGGCAGTGGAATTTTTGTTCTCATCGTGTCCGCGAGCATACTAATCGCGGCTGCGTTCTTTGCGGCGTATGCGCCTCAGGAGCCGGACAAGTGCATCATTCAGTTTGATCATAAAAGCCATTCCATTGTTTGCCGTCCAGGTGACTAACTCGATTTATTGTCGTATTTATGGTTCGCTTGAAGTGAATGCTCATCACCACCCCCAAGCAAGCCGAACTCAACGCCGCTGAAGTTCTGCGGTCCTGGGGCTACGTGGATGCAGTCTCGCCAATGCACGGAGCGGACGGGGGCATTGATGTCCGCTCTAGCCAGGCCCTCGCACAGGTGAAGTTCCGCAGCGTTAAAGCAGGTCGGCCTGAGATCCAAAACCTCTGGGGCGCGGCAGCGGGGGAGATGCCAAAGGCGTTGTTGTTCTTCGACTTCAAGGGCTACTCACCCCAAGCCGTCGAGTACGCGAATCAGATGGGAATCAGTCTGTACGTCTACGACCAGACCGGCAAGGTGACGCCGGTTAACGACGCGGCTCGTCGGCTGATGACCGTGTCGACCGGCGCTAAGATCCTTGCCCTGGTGATGAGCCAGCAATTCAGATGGATCGGGACGGTCGTCGTCGGCGTGGTCCTGGCGCTCGTACTCATCGGCCTTGCCCTACCGGGAACCGGGTGGAACCGGATGCGGTAGCACTGCGTCTAACCGGGTATGGAAGAAGATTCGTTTGACCGGATGCTGCGCGACACGTTCGATTTGATTCGGTGGGATCAAGAGTTGCAGGAGGCCGGTATCGACTGGCCAGAGCAAGGCTGAGTATTCCAAAACAGTTGGCACTGTGATTAATTGGAGGTAGATAACTAAACAAGGAACTGCGCCTCATGTCAGCCGACATCATCATCGAACCGGAGAACGTCAACATCAAGATCCCTCGGGTGACGGAGGGACAGGGACGATGAGTAAGTACATCCCTGACGGCGTTCTTGACGACATGTTGGAGGTCATCTCGCAGTCCTGCACCCGCATCACGATCTGTTCGACCCAGCCAACGACGTATACGGAGGCGAACGCAACCTACGCACTGGCCAACGTGACAGTTGACAGCAGCGATTTCACGGCTGCGAACGGTGATACGAGTGGTCGGAAGATCACCGTCGCACAGCAGACCGGTTTAACCATCACTGCTACCGACACCGCGGCGCACATCGCTTTGCTCGACGTATCGAATAGCACGCTATTGGCTGTCACGACCTGTACGAGTCAACCTGTCACGACCGGAAACACGGCTACCATCAACAGTTTTGACATTGAACTCTCGGATGTCGCTTAGTCGGTAGGGGACTTCCCCTATGGAGAACTTCGGCAAGACATCCAACGGCGGCAGTGTCAACACCGTCACCGGACCGCGCATCTTTGTCTCGCGGCACATGGCTCCGAGCAACGGCATCGTCAAGACCATGAGTATCCGCCAGTGGCTGTCGGGCGCGGGCAGCAAGACCATCCGTGGGGTGATCTATTCGGATTCCTCGAACG
Source organism: Mycolicibacterium wolinskyi str. Jessa 2025 (assembly GCF_049241375.1). Classification (NCBI taxonomy): domain Bacteria; kingdom Bacillati; phylum Actinomycetota; class Actinomycetes; order Mycobacteriales; family Mycobacteriaceae; genus Mycobacterium; species Mycolicibacterium wolinskyi. The sequence goes on along the minus strand of NZ_CP185960.1, from coordinate 4,656,199 downwards.
CTCCCGACACGCTATTGGCTGTCACCGATGATGCAGTCCTCACGGCTACAGCCGAGACCCTGACGATCCTCGATTTCACCTCGTCAAATCAGATCTCGATTACCTCGGGCACGTACTACTGGATCGGGACTCACTTCGATGCGGGTAGTCCGAACGTGCTGATCTCGCGCGATAACGTCGCGAACAGCACCCGGTTGAGTTCAACCACGATCGCCATTAGCTCGACGCCCAGTACGTTCACCAGCACTCTGACGGCCGGTCCGCATGATTTCTATGTCACCTACAGCGAACCTGTGACTGTGGATCCTGAAGACCTCGGCCTGAGCACGAGCGCTGATGCGACGACCATCGAGGTGGATCACTCTGCGGTCGAGTTTTCACCCGCAGATCTGGCAGTTGCGTTGTCGGCAGATGGAAGCACCGTCAGCCAGGTTTATGAGATTGACCCGCTTGACATCACATCTACTCCAACGCTGGACGATGGAGCAGTTGAACAGATCCACCATGTATCACCGGACGACTTGGGCGCCACGGTCTCCGAAGACAGCACGGTCATCGCACAGATCCACGCTCTCACCGCTGTTGACGCAACCTTGTCGCTTACCGGGGGATCGGCAATCATCAGCCAATCGCACCTACTGGCAGCAGATGATCTGGCACTCACCCTGGCAGAAGACGGAACATCAATCAGCCAGGTTCATCAGGTGACGCCGGCTCATTTGGAATTCGGGATGTTTGCAGACAGCACGACGGCGCAAGAGTCAGGGTTCATGTTGACAGCACACGGCCTGGCGATCGGTCCGGTCATCGACACGGCGACTATCGGCCAGATCCACCTGTTTGCTTCAACTGACCTCGGTATTGGAGTAACGGCGGATCTGATCACACTCGAGCAGAACCATCAGATGGATAGTCAGGACGTGACGGTGGTATCGTCTGCGGACGAAATATCGGTCACGCAGACGCATGAAATCTCGGCGGACGCACTGTTGTTCGGTGTGTCGGTGGACGGTTCGACCGTCGAGATCGGTGTCATCCCAATCGCTCCGTCTGATTTGCGCGTAGGCACCGCGATGGATAGCACCGCGATTGCCCAGGCGCACGACCTCGCCGCCGCAGACATCCGGTTATCGATGGCTACGGATAGCGTGGCAATCGGCCAATCCCAAGTCATGTCGACCGCCGATTTGACATTCTCAACCCAGATCGATGATGGCAGCGTGGTTATCGACCATCATTTTGCCCCTGCTGAGTTGATGGTTGGTCTGGCTACAGATAGCAGTGTCCTTGGCCAACACCACTGGCTCGCGACTGACGACGTAAGTATCACGTCTCGGGTCGATTTCGTTATTGTGCTTGGACCGGGCAAGACGCACAGTATTCCGACAGTCTTAACCACGCACCGTTCGACGCAAGCTTTGTCCGCAGTGGGCGCGACGGCATTGGTGTCAGATAAGCGTGTGCAGACCCTTGGCGGTCATGCTGCATCAACTCTGAAATCGACTGTTGCAGTGGGGGTATTGGGTCGCCAGCGCGGTTCATCGGTATTGACCAACAGCACGCGTCAAACGATACTAAGAGCCAGAAGGAAATAACCTGCGTGCCAACAACTCTCGCTATCGAATCATTCAACGAAATCAACATCCGCGAACGGTCCACCCTTAGCATTGGCGCGGCAGCAGACGCTACCGAGCTGAAGTTCGAAAGCACCCAAGGTTTCCAAGCTGGCGACCTGATCTATGTCGGGCAACTCAGCCGCGAAGGCTGTGAGAAGGCCGCGATTGCGTCCGTCGACGACGCAACGACCGTGACACTGGATTCAGCACTTACCTTGCCTCACGGGCGCTTTGAAGCGGTTTCAAGCGTGGTTGGGAACAAGATCCGCATCTACCGAGCGCCGAATGTGGACGGCAGCGTGCCAGCCAATGAGAACTTCACTGTCCTGGTTGACCGTGAGATCGATCCCGACCAGCAGACGACCTACTACACCGACAGCTCAGGCGATTCGAATTATTGGTACCGCTACACCTACTACAACCCGGTTACTGAGGACGAGACGTCACTTGACGATTCGCAGCCCGTGCGGGGCGAGAGCAATGATCAGAACCTGTGGATGAGCCTCGGTGAGGGGGCGTGAAAGTGGGCGCACCTTCCCGAGGATGATCTGAATATCCGAAGGTCCGATCATGAGCCGGCGTTGGCGCGCTGGTTCGGGAAGGTACGCCCATGCTCACCGTAGTTCACGATGCCATCGAGGCCAACGAAAGCACTGGCGGTGCTGGTCGGTCGTTGTTGGACGAGATCGTCCGCGACGGCGCCCGTCAGATGCTGGCCGCCGCGTTGAAGGCTGAGGTCGCCGCCTACGTGGCCCAGTTCGCCGATCAGCTCGATGAGAAGGGGCATCGGCTGGTGGTCCGCAACGGCTATCACCAGGCCCGCGAGGTGCTGACGGCAGCCGGGGCAGTTGAGGTGAAAGCACCGCGAGTCAACGACAAACGCGTCGACCCCGACACCGGTGAGCGGAAACGGTTTTCCTCGGCGATCCTGCCGGCCTGGGCACGCAAGTCACCGCAGATGAGCGAAGTGCTGCCGCTGCTGTACCTGCACGGGCTGTCCACCAGCGACTTCACCCCCGCTCTGGAGCAGTTCCTGGGCTCGGGTGCCGGGCTCTCGGCCACCACGATCACCCGGCTGACCAGCCAGTGGCAGGACGAGGCCCGCGCGTTCGCCGCCCGGGACCTGTCGGGCACCGATTACGTCTACCTGTGGGTCGACGGCATCCACCTCAAGGTCCGCCTGGACCAGGAAAAGCTGTGTCTGCTGGTGATGCTCGGCGTGCGCGCGGACGGCCGCAAAGAGCTCGTGGCGATCACCGACGGCTACCGGGAATCGACCGAGTCGTGGGCTGATCTGCTGCGCGACTGTAAACGACGCGGCATGACCGCACCCGTGCTCGCCGTCGGCGATGGCGCACTCGGCTTCTGGAAAGCGGTACGCGAGGTGTTCCCGGCCACCAAAGAACAGCGGTGCTGGTTTCATAAGCAAGCCAATGTGCTTGCCGCCCTGCCGAAATCAGCGCACGCGTCGGCGTTGTCGGCGCTCAAGGAGATCTACAACGCCGAGGATATCGACAAGGCCCAGGTCGCGGTCAAGGCCTTCACGGTCGACTTCGGGGCCAAGTACCCCAAGGCGGTCGCCAAGATCACCGACGATCTGGACACCCTACTGGAGTTCTACCACTATCCCGCCGAGCACTGGATCCACCTACGCACGACAAATCCGATCGAAAGCACCTTTGCCACAGTACGTTTGAGAACCAAGGTCACCAAGGGGCCGGGATCACGTGCGGCTGGTCTGGCCATGGCCTACAAGCTCATCGACGCCGCCGCGGCCCGCTGGCGTGCCGTCAACGCACCACACCTGGTCGCCCTGGTCCGCGCCGGCGCGGTCTTCCACAAGGGCAAACTGCTCGAACGCCCCACCGAAATCACCCCACCGACACCGCCCTCAGACGGCGATCAGCAAGCCGGAACGGAGGTCGCCTGAAACACGCCGATCCACAGGTATTGACAATTCCTCGCGGGGCGACGACTTCGGCCACTACGCGAGTCTGTCTGAGATCCGCAAAGAGGCTGGCTTCGACAACGCGCATAACTTGAACGACACCACTATCGACCAGCAGCGCCGCGCGGCTGAGTCCGAGATCAACACCGCACTGGCGAGTCGGTACACCACGCCGTTCAGCCCTGTACCCGAGATCATCCATACCCTGACCATCCAACTGGCCGCCGGCCTTTTGCTTCAGAACGCGTACCGCGGCACCGACCGCGGCAAGGACAAGCTGAAGGCCGCGCGCGATCTGATCTATGCGCTTCAGATGGGGGACCAGACGATCACTGACGACGATGGTCAAGTCATCACGAGTGGCGAAGGAATTTCGTTCTGGCCTGACGAGGATGCGCCACGGGCGTTTCATATGGGGGACAGATTCTAGCTATGGCTGACAGTCTCGACATGCGACTGGAAGTCAAAGGCGACAAAGAGATCGTAAAGATGCTGACCGGCGTCGGGCTCGATGTGAAAGACCTCAAGGGCGCGATGACCGATGTAGGTAACCACGCCAAGAAGTACTTCAGTGGTCAGGTGTTCGCTTCGCGTGGTGGAGTGCTCGGTCAAACCTGGCCGCGCCTGAGCCCTGCCTACGCCGCACAGAAGGCGAAGCGTTATCCAGGTAGGCCAGTGTTGGTGCGAACTGGCGTGATGCAGCGCAGCTTTGTATCGACACCGTCGAACATGAGCGTCACGATCAGCAACGATGACCCGAAGTTCAAGTACCACCAGTCATCGGCGGCTCGAAAGAAGATCCCGCGTCGCGTCATGATCGGCGTCTACAACGGCATGCAGTCTGATGTCACGAACATCATCGCCAGGGCACTGACGAAGAAGATCCAATCGAGGGCGGGCTGATGTATCAACAGCCCATCGACAAACTGATCGAGTTCCTCCGCGAAGAGTTCGGCAGCCAGTTCAAGGCGTACTACAACGGCGATCCTGACGTGATCCCTGACTTCAACCTACCGTGCGTGAGCGTGGTGAAGAACAGTGACCAGATTGCCAACGGCCCAACCGGATTGCAGCGCGTCACCGAAGAGCTACAGGTGAAGATCATCTACAACAAGGCAGATGACTGGACAGCTGAGACTGACGAGGTCGACCTGACTGAGAAGAAGATCCGTGACATCGTCGAGGCGCGCGACCCTGAGACCGGCAATTATCTACCCCAGACGCTGAAACATGCGCTCCTGACACGGTTTACTGCGTCGGGTCTTGAGTTGAATCAGGCGATGACGTTTGAACTTGGGGTTCTTCCGCGCTCGGAGGAACTGGTGACTCAGGAGGGGCATCTGACGCTGACGGTGACGTATCTGGTGCAGAATCCGCGGCAAGTGTAGGTCTCTTTGTGGTCCAGCCCCGGGTCTGCCTTGCTTCCGCGGCTTGTTCAGGTGTCTCAGCCCACCAGCCGACTATGGGCGTTTGCGGTTGCGGTGTCGTTTGATAGTCCGTGTACAGCGTCTGATAGGCCTGCATCAGTGGATGGTCCTCTTCAGCCTTCGAGATGATGGGATTGAGGCCGAGTCGAATCCGCCATCGGTTGAAGATGATTGACCCGTACAAGAAGATGCCCACCACGTACGTACGGGCCTGTTCGTTGGATATAGCGACCTGGTTTCCAAGCGAGAAGCCAAGTTGGCTCGTGACTTTGAGGAACTTCTCGTCGGCGACACCGGCCTTGTGCGCCCAAACATGCCGGATCTGCCGGGACTCATGGATCGCATCTTTTATCGGGTCTGGTACGGCTGCACTGAGCTGGACAGCCTTCAGGATGGCTTCGAACCTCGCGACTCCATCGCGCGCCTCTGACTTGTCCTTGATGGCTTTGTAGACACGCATCGTCTTATCGTCGCCTTCGGCCAGCAGGTCGCTGATCGGGACTTTTATGTCTTTGATTCTCTCCTCATCGAGTATGTCAGGCTCCGTCTTGAGTATCGCCACGACAAAATCGTCAAAGAACGCTTCAAATGCACCCCAAGCGCCCACCAGATATAGAGCATGGATGAACGCGTCATGTCTCGATCTGTCGATCGGCTCTTTCTTGAAGACGTTAATGATGCCAAACATTGCTGCCCTGCTGAGATCTGCTTGATTCATTATGGCTTTGAGATCATCCATGTACCGAAGAAAGCTCAGTACCGATTTGCCTACCGGCGTGGCGAAGAACTCCTGGTCATTCATGCAGCACAGTATCTCACAAGCTACCGACACCCATAATCCTATTGACGAAACACGCGGCCTGTTCGATATTAGAAGTAATGACAACCTATCGCTACAAAAACACAACCGACCAAGACCTCACTATCGTAGGTGTCGGTGTCGTGGAGGCTGGCAAGGTTATCGAGTCGGATACGCCAGTCGATAACCCGAATCTTGAACCTGTGAGCGATAAGACGAAAAAACTAAACAAGGAAGATGGTGATGTCGAGTGAACTTAGTTCAAACCAAGGCTATTTTGCGTTAAAACGGGAGGTCACCGAAGGTACTGCCGTCATCCCCGACGTGTATGTGCCGATCTATGAGGAGTCGCTGAAAACTGCGATGAATCCTGAGACGGCTACCAGCGTGTTCGGCAATAAGTTCGCTCGTCTTCAGGTCACGCCAGGTATCCGTTCGCACGGCGGCGACGTGACGATCATGGCAGAACCAAACAGCACAATGCGCCTGTTCGACATGCTGCTGACGAGGGGATCGGTGTCTGGTGGTGGTCCATACACCTGGCCGTTCACCGCGAGCTTCACCAAGCCAGCCAGCTACACCGTCGACATCTCAAGCGGCAATCAGGTGTTCCGCTACATCGGCGTTCAGGCCAGCGAGATCAGTCCTGAGTTCACGGACAACGAAGCCCGCTGGAAGGTGAAGGTAGCCGCTCTCAAGTCATTCCTCGGCGCGGAGATCGCGAGCATTGCCAGCGATACCGTGACGCTGAAAACCCCAACGAACTATCCAGCACCGGCTACCGGCCTTGTGGCTGGCGACATCATGGCCATCGTCAAGGCATCTGACAACAGTCGTCAGAACGTGACGGTTGATGAAGTCACTGCGACCACGGTCAAATTCACGACCACGCCAACAGGTGTCACAGCAGGGGACATGCTGATCCTGCGACCTGCTGCGCCAAGCCTCAACGTCCTCATGCCGTTTCTGTGGTCTCGTACTGAGTTCCGTTATGGTGCAACGGCTGCGGCTGCCCTGAGCGCGACTCATACGCCGCTCGAAGATGGCAGTGAGTTCACGATCACCCATGGTTTCGAAGACGACGCGGGCGCGAAGTCGAGCGGTTCGTTCGATCCATCACGCCTCGTCCGCGCCAAGACTGTCGACTACACGTTCAAAGCGAAGAAGTTCTTCTACAACCCTGACGAGATCCGCAACTTCAACTCCCTGACCAAGCAAGCCGTCGTGGTCCGCATGTTCAGTGAGACCGGATACGAATGCCGGATCACGATGAACAACCTGACCATCACTGCCGGCGGTGACAAGCCGCTGATCAAGGACCAAGAGTCCGAGTACTACGAGCTTGAATACACCCCTGTTTACGACCAGTCAGACGGCCAGGGCATCAAGGTCGAGGTCATCAACAACATTGCTTCATAGGAGGAACGGTGAATGCCATCATTTGCGAAGTCGGATATACAAGAATTTGAGTTGCCATCGAGCACACCAGAAGACAAAGCGTTAGTCAGCTTGGATCTCACGGTCTACGGAGGTCAGGCGGAGGACATCTTTGATTCTGCGGGTCAGTTGAAGAGGCCAGTCTCGTCGATCTTGGCAGGTGCTATCAAGTCATGGAACTTCGTTGACGATGCGGGCAACCCCGCTCCGATCACCTCCGATAATGTGCGTCGTCTCTCCCCAGAGGACTTCAACTTCATGTCTGAGAAGATATTGCCGAAGCTAAACGTCGTCGCCACAGCTCAGGTGAAACCTGCCGAAAAAAAAGCTTGATCGTCGCGCTGAGCGCCGCGCACGACGGTAAGGATTCCAACCAGGCGCTGTCGATTCAATACTTGATGTACAAATGGCGTCGGATCATGCACGTCTCTCCGCGAGAGGCCGCGCAGACACCTATTGACGTAATCTTGCGAGACCTTGAATATATAGGTATAGAGCGCACGATAAGCGCTGCGAAAGCCAAAAGCCAGTAATGCCAACCCTATCCAACAATGAACTCACTCTTACTATCCGCGCAATAGACGAGGCGACGGCAACTCTCAAGAAGGTCCGCGACAACGTCGATGGGGTCAGTGACTCAAGTGAGCGCAATACCGGCATCATTGCCAAGCTCAGGGCAAACTGGGCACCAATCGCGGCGGTCACGGCCGCTGCTGGTGTCGCCTTCAGCGGAACCATGCAAGCGATGGACACCACCATCACAGCTGCGAACAATCTCCAGGGTGCATTGACTGGACTATCCTCCGTCGCACGGGCGTTCGGAGCTGATCAGAACCGAGCTAATCAAGCGGCGCGGGATCTGGCCAAGGATGGCTTGATGTCTGTCACGGAGGCCGCGACGGGGCTCAAGAACCTGTTGGCATCGAAATTCAGTCTCGACCAAGCGATCACTTTGATGGAGCGTTTCAAGGACAGCGCGGCATTCAACAGACAAGCATCACTCGGGTTCGGACAGGCCGTCGCGAGCGCCACGGAAGGTATTAAGAACCAGAACAGCATCCTGGTCGACAACGCGGGCGTGACGAAGAACCTGTCGGTAATCCTTACCGAGGCCGGCTATAGCCAAATGGATCTACAGAAGGTCACAACTGATGCAGGTGTGCGACAAGCCCTTTACAACGGCATTCTCAAGGAGACTAACGCGCAAGTTGGAGACGCGGCGAAGCTCGCAAACCTGTACGCAGGAGAGCAGTCCAAGGTGGGCGCTGCCACTCTTACCCTCCAGCAGAATATTGGTACGGCTATACAGAGTGCACTGTTGCCGCTCATGAAGGCTGTCACGCCAATCATCACTGCCGTGTCGAATTGGGTCCAGCAGAATCAGAAGCTCGCCGCTGCCATAGCAATTGGCGTCACTCTATTTCTCGGCCTCGCCGCTGCGGTTGGCGCGGTTGCGGGCATCATCGCCCTCGTCGGTTCGACAGCAGCCGTAGTGTTCGGCGGTGTTATCGCACTCATCGCCGCGATAGCTGCCGCTGTCATCGTCTACTGGGAGCCGATTACTGGATTCATCAGCGGGGTCTTCTCAACCATCGGTGACATCATCTCGAACGTCTTCAACTGGATCGGTGACCGCGTAACCTGGCTCAAGGATCACTTTTGGGAAGCCATTGGTTTCATCATTGGCTTCTTTGCAACATTGCCAATCAAGTTGCCTGTACTCGTGATTCAGGCGTTTGTGGCGATCATCAACTGGCTTGCCAGCATCAACTGGGGACAGGTCTTCGCAGCAATCGGCAATGCGTTTGTCGGTGCGATGAACTGGGTCAAGGATGCTGCGGTCAACGCCTGGAACTTCATCAAGTCCATCAACTGGGGTGACGTACTCGCAGGTATCGGTAAAAGCATCGGCAACGCCATCATCGGCCTCATAGAAGGCGCTATCAACGGTGCCCTGTCCGGTTTGCCTGGCTCGCCGAAGGTCAAGTTCCCTCGCTTCGCACGTGGAACCAACTACGCCCCAGGCGGTCTCGCACTCGTCGGTGAAGAGGGTCCAGAGCTGGTCAACTTGCCACGTGGGTCTCAGGTCAAAACGGCGGCTGAAACGCGACAGGCGTTGTCTCAAGCGGGATCAGGGGCACAACTTCAGGTCACACAGCACATCTACAACCAGATGGACTACGACAAGTCGTTTGCCGAACTGGGCTTCATGTTGAGGGCTGCGAGATGAAAGAGTTCTCCATCGGCGATTTCCAACTGATGACCGGTGGCAACGTGGTGCCTGGCTTCCTGTTGCAGACACCCATCAAGGGGCTAGAGAGCCCGAAGCATAGAACGACGAGTTATCCCCGCCCAGGTCGCGACGGCGTCACCGTATCGGCAAAGTTTCTCGACGGTCGGCTGATCGAGCTGGTCGGGATGATCCTCGCAGAGGTGGGGGAGTCATACGCGGACTACGAGTTCAGACGCCAGGCTTTCATCGCCGCGACTATGAACCAACGCGATCCCAACGGCAACCCGCGACCAATACGGGTCAGCTTCACCACGCTCGCCGGCAAAAGCTACTACTGCGACGCATACTTCAACGAGCCCATCATGCCGCTCGAGAACCCGGTGAGCACTTCGTTCATGGTGACCGCGGTCGGCAATCTGATCTACGGCCAGGATGCGGTTTCGTCAGGCAACATCAGTCGCCCCGTCGGTGGTGGCTTGATCATCCCGTTCACGATTCCTGCGGTGTCGTCAGCTTCGACAGGTGGAACGATGATCCTGACGAACAACGGCACGACGACGGCCTTTCCGACGATCGATGCCGATGGAAACGGCGGGATCATCCTGACGGGTCCGCTCACCAACCCTGTTCTCTCTAACCAGACGACTGGCAAGTTCATCCAGCTCAACCACACACTTCAGAGCGGCGATTACATCCAGATCGACATGGAGAACCAGCTGATCCTGTTGAACGGTTCGTCATCGCTCATCAGCACGAAGACAACCACTTCGGACTGGTGGGGACTAGAGCCAGGACCAAACAGCATCAGCATCGACACGTCGAGTGGTGCGGATACTGGCTACGTCACGATCAACTTCAACCCGGCGTTCATAGGGGTCTAGCGGTATGAAGTGGTCGTCAAAGTACAGCATCGAGTTCTGGGACAAACATGGCAATCAGCTCGCTGATTACAGCGGGCGTGCCTACAACCGCCGGATTATGAAGAGCCGCAACCAACCTGACGAAATCCGATTCAGCCTGGACCTGAACGAATTCGAGGACTACTGCGAGCGATCAAAAGTCGATCCGCAAACCATCTTGATCGCAGGCAGCACCGAGGTTCGTGTCCGAAGACTTGGTACCTATCTATCGGGTGGGCAGTTGGTCTACTGCGAGCCGGTCATTGATGACAACAATCAACGGATTGACTGCATCGCCTACGGCTTCCTGTGGTTGTTCAATAAGCGACGGACGGGCGAGTCCCCGGCTGGTCAGGTACTGGAAGTCCACACTGCCGACTATGGAACGGCAAAGAGCCGCAAGGATTTGGCGTGGTATCTGATCAGTGCAAGTCAGGCACTGACGAACGGCGACTTTGGCATCACTCGTGGTCTCACTGGTGGATCGGACACTCTCTACGACAAGCAGTACAGTCTCACGAATATCAAGGACGCTCTGCAAGCGATGACCGAGCTGGAGACCGATCCGATCGACATTGAGTTCACGTATGACAAGGTCTTCAACACGTACGATGTGATCGGTTCTGACCGACCCGACATCGTCTTCGAATGGCCGTACAACATCCTCACGTTCAATGCGCCGGATGATGCGACCGACCTCTCCAATGAGGTACGCGGGATGGGCGAGGGAGCCAACGACGGCACACAGGTCTTCCGCTTCGCCGAGGACATCCCGTCTCAGACTGACTATCAATTGCGTCAAGAAACGTTGCAAACTAACGGAACTAATGACAGCGATGGCGGTATCACCGATGCAGCCGAGGCCTATAAGAACGCCAAGAGCCGGCCACTCCGCGTGCCGCGATTCACCGTGGATGGAAATAAGCCTCCCTATGTGACGGACTATCAGATCGGTGATCGGGTCACGGTGAAGGTGAACAACCATCCGTTCGTGGGTTACGTCAATGGCACCTACCGCATAGAGAAGTGGTCGCTCGATATTGATGACAACGACACAGAGGTGGTGACGCCGGAGGTAACGCGATGGGCATGAACCAGGCAGAAGATCGACCCGAGTCAGCGCTGGTAGCAGAACTTCGCCGCCTGCGACGTGAGTTCGACGAGTATCGCAGCAAGCCGCAGCAGATCGGCAACGGCTCAATCAACTACGCGGTCTTCACCGAGTTCAACGCGGGTCCGTTCACCGTGCCATCGGGCTTGACCGCGAACTATGCCCTCACCTTCGCGCCGATCTCCTTGCCGTTCTATTACGACGGCAAGGAGGCGATCAACAAGGCGACACTGGAGAGTCTGCGCTGGAGTGTCAAGGTAGATGTGAACGACTACGACCATGCCGTCCCTTACGGCGCAGCGCTTGTCGGGCCAGAGCGCAGTCCGATTACCAACCAACGGATTGACTACTACAACTCGGGCATGAGCGACACGAACGGTCAGATGTACGTGATCATGCAGATCACCAACAACGACACGGTAACGCACACTTACTGGATCACTGGCAGCATGCTCATCCCTCGACCAGCATTAAAACCACAATAGGAGAGACCATGGATCAGATTGAAAGAAGAATTCTCATCACTGAAGGCGGACAACAGATTCCGGTCGAGACCGGCGCGGGCATGATCTCGACATTCTTTTTTTCCGATGACCAGGTCAAAGAAGAGGTGAAACTCGATGTCACCGAAGCCGAATTCGAGAAGATCAAAAAACAGGCCCTGACAAATAAAATCCCTGCTGCTATATTGAGGAGTAAGAAAGCTAAATAAATATTGTATGGCCCGATTCGTAAGTTTCCTCAATCCCTCCCTCGTCGACCAAGAAGGTCTGCATAAATATCTCACTCGCCTGTTCGGGCCAGGTGTAGCGACGGCGTTCAATGCCAACGGGTGGAAGGTCACTCAGCGCGGAGCCGGTGCGAATATGTCGGTCGACATCGCGGTTGGGGACGGGCTACTGGCTCGTCCTAGTGGTGATTACGGATTTTGGGGCTGGACGACAGCTACTGAGAACGTGGCAGTGACGGCGGCGAACCCAACCAACCCGCGCATCGACACGGTTGTCGCCTGGGTTGATACCTCCGTCACGACGACTGGTAGCGCCAACTCCCCGAACGCGTTGAAGTTTCAGATCATGGCTGGCACGCCTGGGGGATCACCAGTGGCGATGCCTGATGTGACGATTCAGTCGACATTGGGAGCAGCGGTTGCGTGGATCAAGCTGGCGACGATCAACGTGGCAGCTGGATCTACGAGCGTGGTGAACGCGAATATCTCGGATGTGCGGACCGGTATCACTGGACTGGTGAATTCTGCTGTGGCCGATGGCTCGATCACCACTGCGAAGCTTGCGGCCACATCGGTGACATCGGCGAAGGTCGATTTCAGTACTGGTATCTGGTGGGAAGAGATCGGCAGGACGACGCTTACAACATCGGCATCGACTATCTCTCTTACCTCATTACCTGCACGAAAGTATTTGAAATTGAAGCTTATTGCGCTAAATGCAGGAGGCACAATCGCACCCGGTATCCGATTCAACAACGACTCGGCGGGAAGCTATGCGGTGAACAGGTTCATAAATGGTAGTCAGTCCACACTCGGTAATATATCAAATATCGATATGAACATCGGGGGCGCAACAGCCGAGATGCATACCATTGATTTAGATATATTTAATGTTGCTGGAGCAGAAAAGCTATGTATAGGTCATGCTATGCGGCCAAACGGTACTGGATCGGCTGTTGTACCTATCCTTGAGATAACTGGAAAATGGTATACAACTACAGGGCAGATCACGCGTATCGATGCCGTACTACCTACAGGCACAGGGCTATATGCGGCAGGTTCGGAGCTAATACTGTTGGGGCATAACTAATGGACACTCTAAACCCAATCAACGACCACGATCTCCTGGTCAAAGTCAGCACCAACGTCAAGAACCTGGCTGGCGCACTAACTGCCAAGGAGGCAGCTCCCTAAGGACGCGCCGTATGGAATTTGCAATGCCAAAGTACACAAACAAAGAGCTAGCGAAGATGATCGAGGCCATCGGCGATCGTTTGAAGCCGATTGAAGATTACATCATCATCCAGAAGGATCGGGAGGAACGCGGTATGGCGCAGAAGGACGTACCGCGTTCGAAGTCCGATTGGGCCTCGGTGATGAAACAGGGATTCATTGTCATCGGTACAGCACTCAGCATCATCGGAACCCTCGTTATCGCGTTCATACAGATGACGCAGGGGAAGCAATGAAAGCAATCCTATCCAAGATAACCACAAACTTCATTCGTTACCGTGAGAGCATTAAGATCGGTGCGGTTCTGGGCAGTTTGATCGCGAACTTTATTATCCTCGGCATTGTTTTTAATAACAGCCAGCAGACCGCAGACCTCGCCCACAGTGTCCGTCAACTGGTGATCAATCGAGATAAGGACGATGCTGACCGGCAGCGGGAGAGCGAGGAACGACTAGCCCGCGCGCTCGCCGACAACGTGAGACAGCATGAAAAAACACAACGATACATGCTGTGTATCGCGAACATACTGCTCAAACCAGTTGCCGAGCGTGATGCTGCCGCCTTTGACCGTTGTGGCTTTGTTGGTGTTGACGGTTCATCGAGTAGTAGCTCTTCGAGCAATGTTTCTCCGGTCGCACCTACTCCTCAATCCACTTCATCGCCAACATCGCCACAACCGACAACAAGCGGTCCACCCGATCCTGAAAAAGAAGGTGGATTAGTTGGGGGACTGCTGAGAACCGTTCAGGGACTGGTGGATTGGTTATTGGGAAACTAGGTAAATAGGAGACGACAGATGGCTTGGCAACAGTTAGTCACACCCAATACCGACATCACTGAAAAGGCTGGCATGTGTCTCTCTTACTCTCGCCGTGCCTTCGGGGCGCCAGCGGTCGAACCGACAGCCTGGGACGCGTGGACGAAGGCAAAATATCGACATGAGGACCGGGCTTTTCCAGAAGGTGTTGCGCATCCTGTTTGGTTCTACTGGAAGAACAAGCTTCCGGGAGACACGGTCGCTCAGGAATACGGCCACGTCGCAGTCAGGAAGGCAGACGGAAAGATCTGGTCGTCGCCCTTATCGGGCGTTGGACGTGCCTGGTTTAACTCAGTTGATGATCTGGTACGTGCGTTCGGCGGTGGCATGAGGTACGTGGGCTGGTCGGAAGACATCAGCGGAGTGAAGGTAATCGAAATGAAAGGAGATGACATGAGAAACCCAACTAAGGATGAAGTAGTTCACGCGTTTATGTTCGGCATGGGCGCGGAGCCTACTGAAAAACAGATCAACGACTACACGACCAATCCGACTGGGTGGTTGGCCTTGTTTGACGACATCATGACGATTCGCAACGACCAGGTGAAAGCCGCACGTCCGAGCAAAGAAGATGTGGAGTCGGCGTTCAAGCTGCTGGGCTACCCGCCATCAGGTGACGATCAGGTCAGCTACTACATGTCACGAGACAAGGCGGTGCTGTGGTCAGACGTGGCGAAGGCTTTGGTCAAACAACAGGCGGACGGCTCTGAATATGTCCGGCTGGATCAACCGGTGTTCGTCAGGAAAGTAAAAGAAACTAAGTAGGAGGTCTATGGAAACTTTTATCAACTCACTCAAGCCATACACGAAGGCAATCGTCGCGTTCATCATCGGCGTGCTTCAGGTCACAGCGCTCTACGTTGCACTGAACGCGGACGGTGAACTGTCACCCGACGACATCAACGCCATCATCAACGCGACGATCATCGCACTTGGTGGTACCGGTCTGGTCTATACGCTGCCGAACACTAAGGCCAAGTAGATAGTCCCTCATACCGCTTCAAACCAAGCCTGTCGCATGTCGGCAGGCTTTCGCGTATCAACGAACGTTTTGTACTTCACATAGTCTTCTAAGCGGTATGAGCGTTTGAGTATGTTAGCGTGTGCCAACTGACCTAACGATGAGAGGGTTGAGATGGCTGAAAAAGTTGTACGCCTGTTGATTGACGACATCAGCGGCGAGGAACTGAAAGACGGTGAGGGCGAGCGTCTCGACTTCACCTGGCGCGGCGTGACCTACCGGATAGACCTCAGCAGTAGTAACGTTGCCAAGTTCGAGAAGGCAATCCAGCCGTATGTCAACGCGGCGGCAAAGGTCTCCGGTGGGCGCGGGCGACCCAAAGGTTCCGGCTCTGGTTCCAAGTCTTCCATGCCAAAGGAGCAACGCAACGCGATTAGAACATGGGCGAACGCGAACGGGTTCAGCGTTGGAGATCGTGGGAGAATCTCGCAGGAGGTTATCGACGCGTTTGAGGCCGCGCACGAGTCAAAGCCAGCGTTCTCATCTGCGTAGACTGAACACAAATGTTGTTCAACTTAAAGAGCCCGGTTCCCAACTGCGGAACCGGGCTTTGCGTTTTTGTTGACTGGTTTACAACGAACAGATGTTCTATGCCCTACCCCGAACAAAAATAGAACAAAACAATAGGCTTGAGCATATTCACCCCTATAAATCATGCGCATAAGCACGATAGGGGAGAGTAACCATAACCGCCATCACCTCCTGTAGAAATCAACTGCTCTTCTGAGGTCATTCACTTCGTTGATCGAATCTCCGATCGACCGACGAATCTGGCTCACGGAACCGGACACAAGGTTCCAGAGATCCTGTGCCTTGCTGAGGATCTCATAGTCTTCCGTGTCGTCGTTGAACCGTACGGTGCTGAGATCCTTGATCGTGTGCACCAGGTCGTCCAGGTGATGTCTCAGGTCTGAGATGTCATCGCCGAGACTGTCGGCATCGTTGGCGCTGTTGGTCACTTCTTCGGACCAACGGTAGATCGCATCTTCCATGGTTGTACCCTCCTAATTCTTGACGATGGGAATGTCGAGTTCAGCGTCGGATAGATCGGCTACTTCCGACTTGTCCTGTGGTTCGGCGATTTTCGTTCCTTTCTGCACTCGACGTCGTTCGATGATCTCCTGCCGAACTTGATCAACTGGTCGGCCATACTGTCGCCGGGAGTTCTCCAGTAGTTGCTTCGTCAGGTTGGTGTCGGGAGCTGGCTTCAGCGCCTTGAACGTGACCGGTGACCTGTCGTCGACTGGATTCGCAACTTGCGCGAAGGCGTGGTACTTGTGCAATCGGGTGATGTCGTTCTCAGTCACGATCTTTCGTCCGAACTCCCTCGACCACTTGTCTGCTTCGCCGGATGCTGACCGGAACACGATCCTGGTTGCTGTGTTGTTGAAGACCGCGCTCTGCAACTCACGTGGAATATCTTCACGTGTCACGTATTGCGTCGAAAGCACAAGACCCAAGTTGAGTGCGCGCGCACGGGCCAACATGTCCGGTAGGCCACCCTGTATGCGCGTCGACACTTGGAACTCGTCCAGGAACAGGACGTTCGGCTCTTTCGGTTCGACTGACTGCGCGGCGGTCCAGACCATTTGCGTGATGAGCGATGCCAGTAATTGTGCAGCGTCGGCATCGTCCATACCGCCTACGCTGAAGAGCAGGATCTTGTTCTGTTCCAGGACATCCTTAATCTTGATGGTGCTCTTCGTCTGGCCCAGCAGATAGCGAATCTCGGGACGGCTAGCGAGTTGCCACAAACGCCGGTGCGTCGGGGCAACATACTTGTCCCAGTCGGCACGCCCGCGGGTATCTGAGAGTGGCTTTACCGCACCTGGATGTCGCGCCCAGAAGTCTTTGAGCTCGGGATCTTTGACATTGTCAATGAGGCTCTTGGACCACTGCCACTCCCGCTCGTTGCGGGGACTGAGCAATGAAGCTAGATCGACCAGGGTGTAGCCACCAGCTTCAATAAGCGTCCACATACAGTGCTGAAGAACGTCACCGACAGACACCACTCCCTTACTTGCGTCGTTGTACAGCGACTCGAACACACCCTTGACGATGCTGATCGCGCCCATACCGAAGTCCTGGTCCAGGATGTTGATCGAGACTGGATTGTCTGGATCCTCGGCAGGGTTGATACAAATGACATCCGGTGCCCGGTCAGGCGGCAAAGCGTCGAGTGTGCGGTAGAACAACCGCTGAGTTGATACGTCCTGTCCGGCGTCGATGACAAAGATGCCTAGTCCAGCTTTGGCGAACTGCACGATGCCGTTGGTAAGAAACACCGTCTTGCCACTACCAGAGCGGCCGACGACACTGACATGCTGAGATGCGAACTCCTTAGACAGCGTGATCGGCTTCTCATGCCCGTGAATATCGTTGTGGCCGAGTAGCCACTCACCGTCACTCGGGATCGCATCGGTAGCCGGCAACCGTCTGGCTGCACCTTGAGCGAGGCCAGGAACGGCTGGGTCGTTGATCGGTGCCGCCATGAGTGCAGACAGTTCGGTAACGGTCAGTTGAGCTGAGCGCCTTCTTGGCGTCAAGGCGTGCGACATTGTCTGCGCTATATCACCGTGCATGACCTTGCCGTTGAGTTGGACCCGTCGGTTGTTTGTCTGGCGCATGGTGCGCACCAGACCGCCCGCTAGTTCGCGGCCCCGAATCTCGCTCGCGGCCTGGACACCGATTCGTAAGGCGACGTTGAAGTTGTGCTCACGCCGCTTGGCCTCCATGTCTTTGAGCGTCTGGGTGTCGGGTTCCTGTTGTCCGAAGATAAGCGAATGAAGTGGCTTTGACTTAGGCGTAGCCAGGTTGCTTGTGTGGCTCACTATCGCCTGATACGTAACGATCTCGCCCTCGCTCACTGTGGGAACGCTGTGCAAGATGCCGTTGGCTACTTCTTCGACAGTCTCGATACTGAGCAGCATTGAGCAGTCGGTCATCTCCACTGTCAGAGCGAACGCGGGATCGATGTCGAGACGTTCATCTTCGGTATCGACCGGGTCGTAGGTGATGCCAGGCAGGTGCGCGTCGAGCATCAACTTAACGTGGGCATCGTCCTGTGGGGTGATGCGGATGATGTGTCGGACTCCTTTCGGTGTCCACCGGACTTCGAAGACGAGTGTGGGAGTCGCGCCGCGGTCGTCCTTGTTCGGCACCAAGGACGTGCCGATCGAGCGGAGGAAGGTTTGAATCTGTTTGTCAGTAGTGCCTGTCGGATACACCAGTGTGTATGACTTCCGACTTAGGTCCATTTTCATTTGTGCGTGTTGAGACATTTTAAATATTCCCCAAACGAGAAGTGATAGAAATGAAAAAGCGACGCCGATGATGAATAAATAGATCATTCATATCTAGCGTCGCATGTTTTACTCGCCGTTGAAAGTGCCGCTGTTACGCAGTTTGGTGTGGAGATAACGAATTGCCGCGACTACTCCGACAATGGCAACGGCCACGAGTAAGACGATCACCATGATTGCGAACGTTCGCCCGATCCACGAGAGATACGGCTGGATCGCGCCGATAGCCAACTGGATGATGACTACCGCGAGTATGAGCGAGAAGATCAGCTCGGGGAGCTTGCCGAAGAGCTTCATCGCTTGTACCTGTCGCCCGCGTGCTTCTTGACCTTGCCCATCAACCAGCCGATGACCAGTAGCAGAACCAGCACCAGGATCGCGGTCATGTAGGGAGCCATCAGCGCCATCAAGACGTGCATCCCGACGATGGCCGCGATAAGGCCGATGATCATCTGCGGGAACCAGTGCATCAGCCCGTCCCCTTCAATCGTTCGAAGGTCGTGCGCTGGTAGTCCTGGATCATCTCGAACATCGACTCGAAGAGTTCCTCGTGCTCGCCTGCGATGTCCTTGGCGTAGTTCACCAGGTCAAATGAGGAGACTAGGACTTCTTTGTATTGGTCGATGTCAGTGTTGCGGTCGATGTTTTCGTGAGGCCATGTCGGGCGTTCAAATCCGTAGTCGGGGAGTAGGGACATTGTAGAAAACCTTTCGTCTGTGATTAGGATTCTCATGATTCTTATAGGGATGAAAATGAGGGGCGTACCTGTTCGAAATACGCCCCTCTGCAATGTGTTAGTCGTCTTCATCGAGCAGACGCCGCATGGCGTCTCCGTTCATTCGGGCGTCAATGCGCCCCAACCTCATCGCGTCTTTACGGCGGTTGACTTCCTTTTCGTAGGCGTACTGCGTTGGTGTCTTGCCCGTGAAGATGTAGGTCAGTGCTGATCCGCCACCGATCACGATGACGAATGGTGCTGCGATGAGTGCCAAGATAAACAGCACTCCGAGAATGCCTTCCATTACCAGTACCTTTCTTCGATGATGATTTCTTCCTCGATGAGAGTGACGGAGTCTTCTGTCACGTGGACCTCGCGCCGCCGGCGAGTTTGGATGCGGGCTTCTTGCTCCCGCCACCCAAGTTCTTGACCCATCCGGTAAGCCATGTCACGGCCTGGTGAAGGTCGGACGGGTCTTCGGTCTGTCATGTGACCTCCTCGTGTTCGTTGGTGCTCGGTGTACGGTGTAACCTTCATGTCATCTACTGGTCGTCTCATCTACTGGTCGTCGCTGGCAAGTGGATGACGTATCAAAGTTCCCACACTGACCAGTGTGTGTCAAGACAGCAAGTTGAGGTGCCTGACTGTGGAAGAGATCGAGATGCGTCGCGTGATTGCGGACGAGCTTAAGGAGATGCGGAAAGGCCCAGGTCTGCCGGGTTTTGACATGGGAAGTAACTCGATACTGGTAGCTGCTGCTGCCGGCGACCAATCAGAGTTGCGGGCATTGATCGAAGAACAGCTTGATCAAATGAGTTCGGTGTCCGGGGTGCCAGCTCTCGTCAACGCTCTAGCGATCGGCCCTGGCAAGAAGTGGTTCCACCTGCAAGAGAACCCTTCGGAAGAGCTGACTATGCGTCGCCGCATGTTCGCTTCGCGGACAAACATCAGCGAGCGAACGCTTTCACGGCGCGAGGACGACGCCATTGAGAACCTGTCTGTTCGTCTGGCAAGAAAGTTTCAAAACCATGTCTACTTGAAGCGGATTCAGAGCGGCTACCAGGCGTCGAGTGATCTAGATGACTTAGCGCGGGCTGCGTATGCGGTGGCGGGGAGACAGAAGTCAAGTGCCCAACCAACGACTGCGTCAACTAATGCGGCGCACCGGCCTCAGAAAGCCCAGCAGATCGAGAACGGTGTTCCGAGTCTCGTGAAGTACCAGGACAAAGCTATCAAATACTTGTCGCTGTCCATCGAATCAATGACAGCGGAATTGGATCAGATGAGGTCACTGCTAGCTGATCTGACAGAATCGAACCGGAGACTGGCGGCAACGTGGGAGATCAAACTCGACTAAACCCGCCACCTAATCTTGATCAGATCAGGGTCAAACCAAAACCGATCCTTGTATCTCGGCGGGTAGTACCCCTTAGTCTTCGGCTTTGGCATGACTTCGATCCGTTCGATGACCTGGAACAACAGGTCTCGCTTCCACTCCAAAGATGCTGTCTCCCATGCTGTCCTGATGTTGCCGCTCAGTGAGACAGACGGCAGCATGGTTGAACGGGTGGACTTCTCAATGGCTTCATCAATTGCCTTGAGTTCGGCGTTGGCTGACAGTTTCACCCGCTCGAACTCGTCACGGTCCAGTAGGCCGCGGACATAGAAGTCGTCCGACAGTTGTGCTATGCGTGCGTTCAAAGCGCTTTGTTTGGACAGTAAGTCGGCAAGTTCAGTCGAGTTCGTCTGCTGACGTTGGATCTGCTGGGCAAGCTCAGGCGAGTCCAGGCGGTAAATCAGTGCGTCAGTCACGAGGTCAATGATCGGTTCGACGCGGCGACTTACCTTGCCGCAGCCGTGCCACTCGCCGGTCTGGCTGTGCGTCTTACCGCACGCGGCAGCGGTCTTGTATGAGCCATCGCGCTGCTGCTTACTCTTGTGAAACATCTTTGCGCCGCAGTTGCCGCAGAAGAGAAGTCCGTTCAACATGTGCTTGCGAAACCTTCCGGGATGGTTGGACTTTGAGCGATTGATGCGGATAGCGGCTTGCAGGGCTGCCCACTCTTGAGGCGTGAAGATGGCGGGAGTCTTTGCCTTGTACTGAACGCCATGGTGGTCAACGATGCCCGCGTTGATCGGCCGTATCAGGACATTGCGTACGTTGATCGCCGCCCACTTCTTGCCGTGTTGTGTGCGGATACCACGGTGGTTCATCTCGAACGCGACTGTTCGGTATGAAGAGCCGTCGATGATCATCTGAGCCATCTCGCGAAGAACCGCTGCTTCTTTCTCGCGGATGCCTTCACGCCGTGGCTCGAAGCCGTAGGGACGTTGGCCGCCAAGGAACTTGCCGTTTTGAGCTAGCTCGAGTTTCTTGCGCAGGAGCTTCTCTTTGGCGCTGCGAACGTAGTTCTCCGCGAACACCGCGCCCATCTGCGCTTGAGCGATTCCCATGGCCGTCGATAGGTCGATGTCACCTGCCTTCACTGTGACGGTTTTCGTACTGGCTTTCTCTACCGCATCGCAGTAGTCAAGTAGGTCGCGAAGGCGACGGTGCAATCTATCGGTGTGCCACGAGACGACGTAGCCGATCTCGCGGGATTCGATGAGGCGCAACAGCTCTTCGTAGCCAGGGCGCTTCTTGCCGCTATAGGCGCTGATGTCGTTATCGACCAGGACGTGTTTGACTTCGAGCCCGAGCCGGTTAGCGAGTTCGCGACAGTCAGCCTCCTGGCGCTCCACACCCAGGCCAGCACCCGTCTTGTCGGAGCTGATGCGACAGTAGATCGCGGCAAAAGTGTTGTGAGACTGAGTAACTGGGCGTTCCATCTATACCCCTATTTTCGCAGGTCGTGGGGTATTTTGCAATGTTTCGACGAGTTCGCCGAGATCGGCGTCAGTTCCCTGGAAGCGCTGCGAACGCCCTTGGAGGACGGGGAGATCAGGCTCGCCCGCCGCGACGGCGTGGCATGCTATCCGGCCCGGTTCCAGTTGGTGCTCGCCGCCAATCCGTGTCCGTGCGCACCGCCGAACCCCGTCGATTGCATCTGTTCGTCACAGGCCCGGCGACGTTACATGGGCAAGCTGTCCGGCCCGTTGGTGGACCGCGTGGACTTGCGCGTCGAACTACACCCGATGAGCGCGGGCGCGTTCACACCGGACGCGGGGGAGTCCAGTGCCACGGTCCGCGAACGGGTCGCGTTCGCGCGACTCACGGCCGAGGAGCGGTGGCGGCCATACGGTATCCGCACCAATGCCGAGGTGAGCGGTCCGCTGCTGCGGCGAAAGTTCAGGCTGCCCAAGGCGACGATGGAGCCGTTGCGCACCGCACTGGAACGCGGCGTGATCAGCATCCGCGGCGCGGACCGTTGTCTGCGTGTCGCGTGGACGTTGGCCGATCTGGCGGGGCGCAGTATGCCCGCGGTGGAAGATGTGACGGCTGCGTTGAGTTTCCGTCAGGCCGGGAGGGTGTGATGGCCGACGAGACGCGGCTCGCGTGGGCGTATCTGTCGAGGGTGGCCGAGCCGCCGTGCCCGCAGCTGGCGGCCCTGGTCGAGGCGGTGGGCCCGGTCGAAGCGGCGGCGCGAGTGAAGGCAG
This sequence comes from Mycolicibacterium wolinskyi str. Jessa 2025, assembly GCF_049241375.1. Classification (NCBI taxonomy): domain Bacteria; kingdom Bacillati; phylum Actinomycetota; class Actinomycetes; order Mycobacteriales; family Mycobacteriaceae; genus Mycobacterium; species Mycolicibacterium wolinskyi. Next base: position 4,633,311 of record NZ_CP185960.1, on the reverse strand, counting down.
GTGACGTCGATCCGAGCCTCGCCGAGCGTGTCGAGGCGCGGCGTGAGCTGGATTGTGCGGGAAGGGATCTCGACGTCCTGGATCGGCTCGGCGGCCGGTTGATCACCCCGCACGACGACGAATGGCCGCTGCTGGCGTTGCGGGCGTTCGACAGCGTGGACAAGTCGAATGCCCACCCACCGTTGGTGTTGTGGGCGGTCGGACCGGAACGTCTCGACGACGTCTCCTACCGGGCAGCCGCGATCGTCGGCACCCGCGCCGCCACCGCGTACGGCGAGCATGTCGCGGCCGAACTCGCCGCGGGTCTGGCCGAGCGCGACGTGACGGTGATATCCGGTGGCGCCTACGGGATCGATGGCGTGGCGCACCGCGCCACGCTGGCATGTGAGGGCACCACGGTCGCCGTCGTGGCCGGCGGCGTCGACAATCCTTACCCGGCCGGGCACAGCGCCTTGTTCCGTCGTATTCGCGAACAGTGCTTGCTCATCAGTGAATACCCGCCGGGTGTCGCGCCGGGGCGGTTGCGGTTCCTCACCCGCAATCGACTGGTTGCCGCGCTGTCCGGCGCGACGGTGGTCGTGGAGGCCGGGCTACGCAGCGGTGCGGCGAACACCGCGGCGTGGGCCAAGGCGATCGGCAGGCCCGTGTGCGCGGTGCCGGGTCCGGTGACATCGGCTGCGTCGGCGGGCTGTCACGCATTGTTGCGCGGCGGTGCCACGCTGGTCGGCCGGGCCGCCGAGGTAGTCGAACTCGTGGGGCGAATCGGTGAGTTGGCGCCCGAACAACAGCACCCGGCCGGTCCGCTGGATGAGCTCAGCACGAACGAGAAACGGATCTATGACGCCTTGCCCGCCCGTGGTTCGTGCACCGTGGACGAGATCGCCGTGTCCGCGGGCGTCCCGCCACACCAGGTGCTGGGCCCGCTGACGATGCTGGAGATCGCGGGCCTGGTGGTCGCTGAATCGGGCTGCTGGCGGCTGAGCAAGCGGCGGTAGAACCCATAGGCGCTGGCGGCCTCCGTATAGTCGATGAGGTCGGCTAATGAACGACCGGCGGATGAGTTTGGAGGCGGTATGGCGGGACGACCCATACACACGTTTGAGGTGGTGCGGCGCGAGCAGGTGACGCCCCACATGGTGCGAGTGGTGCTCGGGGGAAATGGCGGTGGCGACGGCAATGCGTTCGGCACCTTCAAGCCCAGTGAATACACCGACTCCTACGTCAAACTCGTCATCGTCCCCGACGGCGTCGACGTGGCCGCCCTACCCCAGCCGCTCACGTTGGACAGCTTCGGCGAACTGCCTGCCGAGCAGCGGCCGACCGTGCGCACCTACACGGTCCGCCGGGTCGATGAAGAGCGCGGCGAGATCACCGTCGATTTCGTCGTACACGGAGATCACGGTGTAGCCGGGCCGTGGGCGGCCGCGGCCACCCCGGGCCAGCCGGCCTATCTCATGGGACCCGCCGGTGCCTATTCACCCGATCCGGCTGCGGACTGGCATCTGCTCGCCGGTGACGAAGCCGCGCTGCCCGCCATCAGCACCGCACTGGAAGCCTTGCCCGCCAACGCCATTGGCCGGGTGTTCATCGAAGTCGCCGGGCCTGACGACGAGATCGAGCTGAACGCACCCGCAGGCGTCGAGGTGCGCTGGATCTACAGGGGCGGCCGCGCCGACCTGGTGAGTGACGAGCGGGCCGGCGACAACGCACCGCTGATCGCCGCGGTCAAGGAGTCTCCGTGGTTGCCCGGCCAGGTGCAGGTGTTCATCCATGGCGAGGCCCAGGCCGTCATGCACAACCTGCGGCCCTACATCCGCAAGGAACGCGGCGTCGACGCGAAATGGGCCGGGTCGATCTCGGGCTACTGGCGGCGCGGGCGCACCGAGGAGACCTTCCGCGAGTGGAAGGCCGAGCTGGCGAAAGCCGAGGCCGGCAGCGCAAGCTGAGCGAAGGCTGGCAAGGTAACCGTCATGGCATACGGCGATTACCAGCTTGAGATCTACCTCCAGGGCCTGTCCGGTGTACTGCCGAACCTGCCCATGGATTACGCGAACCTCGAGGCCAAAGCTCAGGCCGCGATGCCGCCGTCGGTGTGGTCCTACGTCGCCGGGGGAGCAGGCGACGAGCGCACCCAGCGGGTCAACCGCACGGCGTTCGACCGCTGGGGCCTGATACCGCGGATGTTCAACGCCCAACGCGAACGCGACCTGTCCGTCGACCTGTTCGGGCTCAAGCTGCCCTCGCCGTTGTTCATGGCACCGATCGGCGTGCTGGGCATCTGCGGTCAAGACGGCCACGGCGACCTGGCCGGCGCCCGGGCGGCCGCGAAGACCGGCGTCCCGCTGGTGCTCTCGACCCTCACTGAGGATCCGCTGGAGGATGTCGCAGCCGAATTCGGCGACACCCCAGGGTTTTTCCAGCTGTACACGCCGACCGACCGCGAGTTGGCGGCCAGCCTCGTGCAGCGTGCCGAGGCAGCCGGATTCAAGGGCATCGTCGTCACCCTCGACACCTGGGTGCCGGGCTGGCGGCCCCGCGACCTGTCCACGTCGAACTTCCCGCAGCTGCGCGGCAAGTGCCTGGCCAACTACACGAGCGACCCCGTGTTCCGCGCCGGGTTGCCGCAGCCGCCGGAGGAGAACCCGCAGGCGACCGTGCTGCGGTGGGTGAGCCTGTTCGGCAATCCGCTGACCTGGGACGACCTGCCGTGGCTGCGATCGCTGACCAAGCTTCCGCTGATCCTCAAGGGAATCTGTCATCCCGACGATGTCCGGCGGGCCAAGGACGGCGGCGCCGACGGCATCTACTGCTCGAATCACGGTGGGCGGCAGGCCAATGGTGGTCTGCCCGCCATCGATTGCCTGCCCGGGGTGGTCGAGGCCGCCGACGGATTGCCGGTGTTGTTCGACTCCGGCGTCCGCAGCGGCGCCGATATCGTCAAGGCCCTGGCCCTCGGTGCCACCGCCGTGGGCGTGGGCCGCCCGTACACGTTCGGGTTGGCGTTGGGCGGCGTCGACGGCATCGTGCACGTGCTGCGGTCGCTGCTCGCCGAGGCCGATCTGATCATGGCCGTCGACGGTTATCCGACACTCGCCGACCTGACCCCCGACACACTGCGCCGGGTCGACTGACCGGAATTGGGGTAGTCGACTACCCGTGTCAGGAGCGTGCTGAGCAGCCGAGCATGAAATCCGACAACGACGTCAGACACCGTCGATGCGGAAGCCTGAGCTGTGGGGTATGCGATGAATGCCGGAACCGCGATCGTGTTGATCGCACTTGTGGGTCCTCTTCTGACCGTTTCCGTGACAGCGGTCGGTCTCGCGGTGGAATGGTGGCGGACCGAGCGTGACGTCGAGCCGCCCCATCCGGGTGATCTGGCGCCGGAGAACTGATGGCCCAGCGTCCGCCCCTCACGCCGTTGCCGTCCGCGACGACGCTCGATGAGGTCGTCGACACGATCGATTCGGTGATCCAGTGGTCGATCGAATCATCAAGCCGGCTGGGCTATTTCGCAGCGCTGTACAAACGCATCACCATCGCGGTGCGGACTGCGGTCGCCGAGGGCGTGTTCGAAGACGGTCCGCGGTTGCAACGCCTGGACGTGGCGTTCGCCAACCGGTACTTCGATGCGCTGAACGGCCACTTTCACCCCGGCAGCTACGCCAAGCCGACCCGGTCCTGGCAGGCGACGTTCGACGCCGCCACCCGGGCAGAGCCGATCATCCTGCAACACATGCTGGCTGGGATCAACGCCCACATCGGCCTCGACCTCGGAATCGCGACTCAGGAATTGGTTCCGGCTGCTCGATTGTGGCAGCTGAAAACCGATTTCGACCGCATCAACGCGGTGCTCGCGAGCCAGGTCACCGGCATCGTCGTCGACATCAACGAACTGTCGCCCGCCTTGGCCGACATCTACGCCGTCCTGATGGACAACCAGATACTCCTGATCAACGAAGCGGTGCGCGGTTTTCGCGACGACGCATGGCGGTTCGCGACCGTCCTTTCGGTGCAGCCGCGTTTCACGCGTCCGGTCACGATCCGGTTGCGGGACGTGCGGGTCGCCAGGCAAGGCGAACTGATCTACGACCCGCCCGGCGTGGTCGGTCTCATCCAGTGGGCGGTCACGGCTGTCGCGGCCAGGGAGAGCCGCGACATCGTGAAGAACATCCGGGTCCTCGACGAGATCGCCAACTCGCCGGCACCCATCGCCACCGCGTTGTGACGGCGGGCGTAAGGTCACGCCCCGATTGCGCACCGGCGCGTTGGATGGACACCGGTGCGACATCTGACACGGTGGGGGAGTGCAGGCTCTTCTCGATGAGTTCGACGAGTATCTCGCGCTGCAGCGTGGCCGCTCCGAGCACACCCGCCGCGCCTACCTCGGCGATCTCCGGTCGCTGTTCGAGTACACGAACGGCGGGCTGGAGACCCTGACGCTGCCGCGGTTGCGGTCGTGGCTCGCGGCGCAGGCGGCCGCGGGCGCGGCGCGCACTACGCTCGCGCGCCGCACCTCGGCGGTCAAGACGTTTTGCGCGTGGGCCGTCCGCCGGGGCCTGCTGGCCACCGACCCCGCGGCTCGGTTGCAGACCCCCAAGGCGCGCCGCACGCTACCTTCGGTGCTACGCCGCGATCAGGCGGTCGAAGCGATGGAGGCGATCAATGCCGCTGCGCAGGAAGGGGATCCGCTTGCACTACGGGACCGGTTGATCGTCGAGATGCTCTACGCCACCGGGATCCGCGTCAGCGAACTGTGCGGGCTCGACGTCGACGACATCGACACCTCGCGCCGCGTTCTCCGGGTGCTGGGTAAGGGCAACAAACAACGCACCGTGCCGTTCGGTGAACCGGCACACCGGGCCCTGGCGTCGTGGCTGTCCAACGGCAGGCCGGCCCTGGCAACACCGGATTCCGGGGCGGCGTTGCTGCTCGGGGCGCGAGGGCGCCGGCTCGACCCGCGACAGGCGCGCACGGTCGTGCATGAGACCGTGTCCGCGGTCGACGGGGCGCCCGACATCGGGCCACACGGCTTGCGCCACAGTGCGGCCACGCATCTGCTGGAGGGCGGTGCCGATCTGCGCATCGTGCAGGAACTGCTCGGCCACACGACGCTGGCCACCACCCAGCTCTATACGCATGTCACCGTGGCACGGCTGCGTGCCGTCCACGACCAGGCCCACCCGCGAGCCTGATACGTGGTGACCCGGTCAAGCATCGATCTACCGTCGGGCACGGTTTCCTACCTCACCTGGGAGCCAGATGACTCGACATTGTCGGTCGTCCTGTTACACGGCGGGGGCGTGGACAGTGCGTCATTGTCGTGGGGCAGTACCGCGCCGCGACTCGCCGAGGCCGGTTATCGCGTGATCGCCCCGGACCACCCGGGTTTCGGGCACAGCCCTCCCGCGCGGCTGCCGGTCACTCAGGAGCGCCTGGTCACCTACGTGGCAGAGCTGACCGAAGCCCTCGAACTCGACCGGTATGCGATCGGTGGACTGTCCTTGGGTGGGGGAATGGCCATCGGCCACGTACTGGATCGCCCTGATCGCGTGACCGGCGCCATGCTACTGGGCAGTTACGGCATCATGCCGCGGCTGTCCGACGGTCGGTGGTCGGCGCTGCGGCAACTGGTCACCTGGGTCGCACTTCGTAGCGGCCTGCTCGGCGCGACCACGCGGTGGGTGGGCGGCAACCGGGCAGCGATGATGCGTAGCATGCAAGCCCTGATCAAAGATCCGGCGCAACTCACCGGGGAGCTGATGGACGAGATCATGGCCGCCGCACGCCAGCCGGGTGGTTTCGAGGCTTTCGAGCAGTGGCAGCGCGACCAGGTCAGGTGGAACCGGCAGCGCACCGACTACACCTCGCAACTGGCGTCGTTCCCGTGCCCCGCGCTCATCATTCACGGTGAACGCGACGCCGGAGTTCCGGTCACGCACGCTCGCGCCGCAGCTCGGCTCATTCCGAACGCGCATCTGAAAGTCGTTGCCGGTGCGGGGCATTGGGTGCAGCGAGACCAGCCCGACATCGTTGCAGAGGCGATGATCGGATTTCTCGACGCACGCTAGCGCAACAGCTTGATCACTTCGGCGATGTCGGGCATGGCCGACTCCCGTCCTGGCCAGGCGTCGAACACGGTCCAGTAGCTGATCCCGAAGCGGTGTTGCCGTTCGGACAGCGCCTCGGCCATCTGCTCGTACGTCCCCAGCAGTACGAACGGGGATTCGAGCACGAGTTCGGGATCGGCGCCCAGCGGCGCGGCGAATGCCTCGGCCGCGGCGGCCCGGTCATCGGTTCGAATCACGACCTGGATCAGGCCGTTGAGTTCGATCGCATCGAAGCGATCACCGGCGGCGTCGCGCACGACCGCGATCCGGTCCAGCAGACCTGTGGGGCCGAAGTGGGTCAGCCGCACCTCGGTCGCGTCGCGGTTGTGGCTGAAACCCGCCAGCCCGGCAATGTCGGCGACGCGACCCGCCAACTGCAGGACCCTGGTGCCGTTGCCGCCGATCAGGAGCGGCACCGCGACGCCGGGCGCCGCGACGAGCTCGCCGGCACCGGCCCGCACACAGTAGTGCGCACCGTCCACGTCGACGGCCGTACCGTTCAGCAGTGGCCGGATCACCTCGACGGCCTCGATCAGCCGGTCCACGCGGACACCGCCACGGTCGAACTTGAGCCCGGCCGCGTCGTACTCGGATTTCATGTGCCCGGCGCCGAGTCCGAGCTCGAACCGGCCGCCCGAGAGCATCGCCACACTGGCCGACTCACGCGCCGTCTCCACCGGATGCCGCAGATCGTTGTTGAGCACGAGCGTGCCCGTGTGCAGCCGCGTGGTGTGCGCGCATGCGGTTGCCGCGCCCGCGAATGGGGACAGCGACGCAACGAGATGGTCGGGGATGGTCAGGACGTCGAACCCGGAACTCTCGACCTCGGCCGCGAATTCGGCGAAATCGGTGGCCCGCGGCAGTGCGGTGTGCAGGCCGAAGCGCATGGTTCTGTCGCGATGGGCCTTCGCGGCCGCCGGGGTGGTCACCGCTTCGAGGGTATTAGCCCGGCACTGGTTTGAGCCGGATCGGCGTCTCGACCAGCAGGCCGAGCGGATCGACATAGTCGGCTCGCGAGGCCGGGCCCCACATTGCGCCCCAGTGCAGACACGCCGCCACCGGACAGCCGGGATGACCCGCCATGAGTTCGCCGACGACCGAGCCGGACGCGACGAGCTGGCCCGTCGTCACCGCAGCCCGCACCGGTTCGTAACTGGTGCGAAGGCCGCCGGGGTGGGCGATGGACACCACCGGTCGGCCGGCGAGGACGCCGGCGAACACCACGGTGCCTGCCGCGGCGGCGTACACCGGTTGGCCCGGTGCGGCGGCCAGATCGACACCGCGATGCCCGCGCTGCCAGTTGGGGGTAGGGGCGTCGAAGCCGCGGGTGACAGAAGGTCGGGGCGCAACCGGCCACCTCAGCCGGTCACCGTCGGCGTATGCCGGCGCCGCCGAGGCCAGAGCGAGGGCCCACAGCGCCATCGACAGCAGAACAGCCAGGTATTTCACCCGTTCAGTCCACCGAAACCCGCGGCGTCGCAGTAGTCCGAATCGCGCCGGTTGTGGATAAGTACCGAAACCGGGGGCAGGCAAACGGGTGTTCATTGCTGGGCGTTGGGGTGTGGACGGTCGCAGCTATGTATCCCGGTGCCCGCGTCGCCGTTTCGGCCGACCTGTTTCTCAGGCCCGTTGGCGCGCATATCCACCGCCGCTGTCCACCTCGCCGGTATGTACTCACACCTTGCCGTGCAGCAGTTTTCGGCGGTCAAACGCCGCTGTGGCCGGATGGTGGCGGTTAGCCTCGCAAACCGCGTGCCGCGGAGATAGGGGTCGACAGGGACCGCCGCTACTCGTACAGTGGCCGCAGCAACATGGCAAACAAGAGTGGAGCCGGGGGAGGCTCTGGATTGTTGTGAGGTAGCGAATTCTCACCGGGTGTCTGGTGGCCCGGTGACCGGCGGCTTGTTCGGTGAACGGGGAGGATGACTGTGACATTGCGGGTTTTGCCTGAAGGTTTGTCCGCTGCCGGTACGGCGGTGGAGGCGTTGACGGCACGGTTGGCGGCCGCGCATGCGGCGGCGGCGCCGGTCGTGTCGACGGTGGTTCCGCCTGCCGCTGACGCGGTTTCGTTGCAGACGGCCACGGGGTTCAGTGCGCACGGTGCGCAGCATTCGGCGCTGGCCGCCCATGGTGTGGAGGAGCTGGGCCGGTCCGGCGTCGGCGTCGGCGAGTCGGGCGCGAGCTATGCGACCGGTGATGCGATGGCGGCATCGTCGTACCTGATCGCGCGCGGCGTCTGAGATGACCGCGCCGATCTGGATGGCCCTGCCGCCGGAGGTGCATTCGGCGCTGCTGTCCAGCGGGCCGGGCCCGGGGTCGTTGTTGGCCGCCGCGGGGGCTTGGCAGTCGCTGAGCGCTGAATATGCCTCGGCGGCAGCCGAACTGACCACTGTGTTGGGTGGGGTGCAAGCAGGCGCCTGGGAGGGTCCGAGCGCAGAGCAGTACGTCGCCGCCCACGGGCCCTACCTGACCTGGCTGACGCAGCAGAGCGCGAACAGTGCTGCGGCGGCGGTTCAGCACGAGACGGCGGCGGCAGCGTATTCGACTGCGTTGGCGACCATGCCGACGCTGCCGGAACTGGCACTCAACCATGTGGTGCACGGCGTGCTCGTGGCGACGAATTTCTTCGGTATCAACACGATTCCGATCGCGCTGAACGAGGCCGATTACGTGCGGATGTGGGTTCAGGCCGCGACGACGATGAGCACGTATCAGGCGGTGTCGGGTGCGGCGGTCGCCGCGACGCCGACGAGCTTGCCGGCGCCCTTCGTGCTCAAGCCGGGTGTGGGCGAGGCGGGCACCGCATCGGCGAATGTGCAGCAGATGGCCGCACAAGGGCAGGCGACGGATTCCGGTACCGCACTGCAGAATTCGAATATCATCAGCGATCTGCTTGAGCAGTATCTACAGAATGTCCCGGGCGGACAGGAGATCATCGACTTCCTGAAGGACCCGATCGGCAATCTCGGCAAGCTCATCGACGACTTCATGACCAACCCGTCGGCTGCGCTCGTCACGTGGGGGCCCTTGCTGTTCGCGGTCGCCTATCAGGTGTTCTTCAACCTCGTGGGCTGGCCGACATGGGCCATGATCTTGGCGTCGCCGTTCCTGATCCCGGCTTTGGTCGCGCTCGGCATCACCGGTCTGGTGCTGCTCATCGATCACCTCACGCAGCCGCCCGCCGACATTGCGCCCGAAGACAATCCCGCGGCCGTGATCCCGCGTGCCGAGCAACAGAACCAGTACCCGCTGGCCGGGCTGCCCGCTCCCGGTGGTGGAGCGGTTGGCACCGTGGGCGCACCCGGTGGCGGCGCGTCAGCGGCGACGGCCCCTGGCGCACCGGCCGCGCCGGCCGCTCCGTTGCCCATGTATGCGGTCGCGGGTCGCGATCCGGGTGAGGGGTTCACGCCGACGTTGCGGGACAAGTCGAGTGCGCAGGCTCCGGCGTCGGGGGTTCCGGCGGCGGCTTCTGGGGTGGCGGCGTCGTTGGCGGCGCGGCGTAAGCGGCGGCGTAAGCGTGGTGCTGAGGTCGAGGAGCACGCGTATGCCGATGCCTATATGGACTATGAGGGGCCTGGTGCTGATCCGGCGCCGGAGCCGCGGACGGGGGTGCGGGCTTCGGAGCGGGGTGCGGGGGCGATGGGGTTCAGTGGTACGGCGGCGCGGTCGGATGCGGCTGCGGCGGGGTTGACGACGTTGTCGGGTGACAGTTTCGACGATCGGCCGGTCAGCCCGATGCTGCCGGGCACCTGGAACCCCGACGACACCCCAGAGGGGCCGGAAGGCGGTCCGCGCCGCTGAACCCAGACCACATCTCGCTGAACGTGTACCGGTTATCGATCTGAAAGGAACATCCATGAGCATGTTGGACGCTCACATTCCCCAGCTGGTTGCCTCTGAGGCGGCGTTCGGGGCCAAGGCTGCGTTGATGCGCAGCACGATTGCGCAGGCTGAGCAGGCGGCGATGTCGTCGCAGGCGTTTCACATGGGTGAGGCGTCGGCGGCGTTTCAGGCTGCTCATGCGCGGTTTGTGGAGGTGTCGGCCAAGGTCAATGCGTTGCTGGATATCGCTCAGCTGAACTTGGGTGATGCGGCCGGTACGTATGTGGCCCAGGATGCCGCCGCGGCCAGCACTTACACCGCTATCTGACCGGATCTCGAACGGATATAGGAGTTTTCATGTCTCAGATCATGTACAACTACCCGGCGATGCTGGCGCATGCTGCCGAGATGAACACCTATTCGGGTGCGTTGCATGCGGTGGGTGCCGATATCGCGGCCGAGCAGGCGGCGTTGGGCAGTGCTTGGCAGGGTGACACCGGGATGACCTATCAGGCGTGGCAGGCGCAGTGGAACCAGGCCATGGAGGAGCTGGTGCGTGCCTACCGGTCGATGGCGGCCACCCACGAGACCAACACCATCTCGATGAACGCCCGCGACCAGGCCGAAGGCGCCAAGTGGGGCTGATGCCCTGACTTCGTCCACACGCGCCCGCCCCGCCCTGGTGCAGCACTGACCAGGTAGGGCGGGCGCGCTGCGTGATGCGGTCCGAGCCGCACGACGGCGCTGGCTCACACGGTCGGGAATCCGGTCTGCCTAGCCGTGTGCCGCATAGAGTGCGTCGCAAACGTGCAGCGTGTCGCAGTACTCACGAATCGACGTGATCCTCGAGTGCTCGACGGTGAAGAAGAACGCGTACTCGTTGTCGTAGGCCCGGCCGTCGACACTCGTTCCGACGGCATTCCATTCGATCGCGACCACATCGCCGTCGGAGACGATTCGGGTCAAGTCGAGCTTGAGCGATCCGGCGCGGTACAGCCCTAGCCCTTGGCGCAGAAAGTCATTGAGTATCGCCTGCCGACCTACATAATGCCCAGCGACCGGCAGCCTGCCGTGCAGGTGCCACGTCGCATCGGGCGCGAGAATCGCCGCCAGGGTAGCGGTGTCGCCTGATTCGATCGCCGCGACGAACTGCCGAATCACGTGCTCGTTTGACGGGTTACTCACTGTGCCTCCTTGGCAATGGGGCCGGTGCCGGCAGTGCTTGACATCGATGGACGACTCACTCTAGCGTTCGTTCATGATTTCGTTCTAGTGAGCGAAATAATGGACGGAGATGCCATGAGTTCTCGCCTGGAAGTCCGCGGCGTATCCAAGCGCTACCCAGGTGTGCGTGCACTGGACGGGTTCGACTTGTCGTTAGAGCCAGGCGAAGTACGGGCGCTCCTCGGCAAGAACGGGGCAGGCAAGTCGACTCTCGTCAGAATCCTTTCGGGCGCCGAACGCCCTGACGAGAGCACGATTCATCTCGACGGTAAGCCCGCCGTCATCACTTCGCCGGGGCGTGCGCGTGAATTGGGCATCGCCACCGTGCACCAGGAACTCAGCCTCGTGCCCGAGCTCAGCGTGGCCGACAACCTCCTGCTCGGTCGTTGGCGCGTGGCAGGCGCGGTCGGTCCGCTGATATCGCCGTCGGCGATCATCGCCCAAGCCTGCGAGCACTTGGGCGCGCTGGACCTTGTAATCGACCCGCGAGCCAGGATCAAGTCGTTGAGCATTGCGGCGCAGCAGAGTGTGGAGATAGCCCGCGCCGTCTCCTTGGGTAGCCGGGTGCTGATTCTCGACGAGCCCACCAGCTCGTTGCCGGCTGCAGAAGTCGACGTGCTGATCAAACTAATTCGGCGTCTGGCGGATTCAGGTATATCGGTGATCTACGTTTCGCACCGAATGGACGAGATTCCACTTGTTGCGGATTCGGTGACGGTGGTCCGTGACGGCAGGCTCGTCGAGACGCGGCCGATCGAAGATGCGGGAACTGACGACATTGTCCGCATGATGACCGGTGGTGCAACGCATTCGCCCCGTACGGCACCCGGGAAACTGTCGGATGACGTCATCCTCGCCGTCGAAGGTTTACGCTCCGGGGATCGCGTGAATGGTGTTGACTTCGTTCTGCGCCGCGGCGAAGTACTCGGTATCGCAGGCCTATTGGGCTCAGGTCGTACCGAAATCCTGCGCTGCCTGTTCGGCCTGGACCCCATCGATGCCGGCCGGATGGTCCTCGAAGGGCGCAGTTACGCACCTAGGTCGCCAAAGGAGGCCATAAACACCGGCATCGGCTTCACACCCGAGGATCGGAAACGTGACGGTGTTGTCTTGGGCATGTCGGTCGGTGCCAACCTGGTGCTGGCGGTGCTGGATCGGCTCTCGCGCCGAGGATTGCTGTCGCGCAGAGCTGAAAAGAAACTCGCGGTATCGAGCAGCGCGCGCCTGGCGGTGAAGGCGCCCTCGTTGCGCTCTGCGGTCGGAACGCTCTCGGGCGGCAATCAGCAGAAGGTGATTCTCGGCAAGTGGCTCAACGCGGGGGTGCGGTTGTTGCTGCTCGACGAACCAACGCGGGGCATCGACATCGAAGCCAAAGAGCAGATATACCAAGTGATCCGTGAGTTGGCAGCGGATGGCGTGAGCACCATCGTCGTCTCGTCGGAGACCGAGGAACTGTTTCACGTCTGCGACCGCATCGTTGTCCTCGGCGCAGGCCGGGTCGTGGCGGAACGTGCGACCGACGCGGCCACGCCATCGGAAGTGTTGGCACTCGCAATGGAAGGCAAACAATGACAGCGGTATTCAGTGGTCCGGTTGTCCCACCGACAGGAAGCGATTCCAACTCGCCGTCTCGCAGGAAGGCGATCCTGACGACGGTGCGGCATTGCGGTGGGCAACATCTAGGCTTGCTCGGTGTTCTCAGCGTGCTGGTTGTCGTGCTGTCCGCGACGGCACCGAACTTCCTCACCTCGGCGAACCTTCTCGATGTGGCCCGCCAACTGTCATTCACCGGGATCATCGCGTTCGGCATGACATTGGTCATTGTCGCCGGTGAGATCGACATCAGCGTTGGCTCTGCAATTGCCTTCGGCTCGGCGCTTTTCGGTGTGCTCGCGGTACAGCAGGCGTTGCCGCTTTGGCTGGCCGCACCGGCAGTATGCCTCACCGGCGCAGCGATCGGCGCCGCAGCCGGTGCCACCCGGGCCTGGCTGAATGTGCCGTCATTCATCGTGACGCTGGCGTTGTTCTCGGCGCTCAGCGGCGCGGCGTTGATCTTGACCAACGCTGTCCCACTGCCGATCATCGACGAGGGCTTCGCGGAGTGGGGCAACGGTACGCTTCTCGGGATCCCGATTCCGGCGCTGGTCATGGTCCTCACCTTCGCGGTGTTCTGGTTGATCGCCAACCGAACCGCGTTCGGTCGAGCCGTTTACGCGATCGGCGGAAACCCAGAGGCTGCGCGGCTGTCGGGGATTCCGGTTGCCCGCATCCGCACCATGCTGTTCGGTCTGACCGGCGTGCTCGCCGCGATCTCGGCGGTTCTGCAAACTTCGCAGCTGGGTGCCGGTAACCCGACGATCGGCCGCGGGGTCGAGTTCGCGGTTATCACGGCGGTTATCGTCGGTGGTGCCAACCTCTACGGGGGCCGCGGGTCGATGGTCGGCACACTGATCGGTGTCGTCTTCATCGGCATCCTCAACAACGGCATGGTGCTGCTCGGAGTCAACAGCTATGCCCAGTACGTGGCCAACGGGCTGATCGTCCTCCTCGCCGTGCTAGTCAGCGGCATGCGCCCACGAGTCGGGAGATAAAGCCAGCATGCGGATATTCATCACCGGCGCAACCGGATTCATTGGTGGCACGCTTGCCGTCCGCTTGGCGTCAACACACCAAGTGCGTGGGCTCATCCGGTCCGGCGACCATGTCGAAGCGCTTGTTGCCGCCGGTATCGAGCCCGTGCTCGGCCACCTCGAAGACGCAGAGATCCTCGCAGCGGAAGCACGCGCCGCCGATGCCGTCATCAACGCCGCCGACAGCGACCACGCTGACGCCGTCGACGTTCTCCTCGATGCTCTCGGTGGCAGCGGTGGTAAACCGTTCCTGCACACCAGCGGATCGAGCATCGTCGGCGAGGCATCCGGAGGTGAGCCGCAGCAGGCTGTCTACACCGAGGCGGATGTCGTCGGCGACAGCGGTTGGGTGCCTGCCGAAGACAAGCAAGCGAGAGTCGCCATCGATCGCCGAGTGCTGGCAGCGCGGGACCGCAACATCCGTTCGGTCGTGTTATGCAACTCGATGGTCTACGGGACCGGCGAGGGTTGGCGGCGAGACAGCGTGCAGATACCTCGGCTTGTCGAGACAGCCCGGCGAAGCGGTGTGGTGCGGCACGTCGGGCGAGGTCTGAACGTGTGGTCCAACGTCTCACTCAGCGATGCGTGCGATCTGTACCTGCTGGCGCTGGACAAGGCGGCCCCCGGTTCCTTCTTTTTCGTAGAGAACGGTGAGGAGAGTTTCCGGGCCATCACGGAGGCGATCGCGGTGGCCTTGCGGTTGCCGCCGCCGAGCGCGATATCGGTAGCTGAAGCGATCGCAGAGTGGGGCTTTGAGCCCGCGGTCTACGCGTTGGGCTCCAACAGCCGGGTGCGGGGCCGAGCATCCCGTGACCAACTTGGTTGGCGACCCATACACGGCTCTGTCACCAGTTGGATACGCGAGAATGTGCGTCCCTGACCGGATGGGGCATGCTCGGCTCGTATCCTGACGGCGTGGGCATGGAGCCGGGCGCATCGCCGCGCGTGCCGGCTGTCGGCCGGGCATTTCAAGTGTTGTCGGAAATCGCTGTGCGTGGTCCGGCCACGCTGTCCGAACTATCTCGTCGGGTCATGCTCCCGAAGAGCAGCCTGCTCGGGATATGCCAGGCCCTGGTCGACCAACGGTTGCTCACGATGTCGGATGGCAACTATGGCCTCGGGCTGGCCGTCATCGAGTTGGCAGCGGCCTACGGGCGGCAGCCGGTGCGGATGACCCGTGTCGGTGTCTGTGTGCAGAACCTCGACAACCCATTCTTCGTCGCCGAGGTCGCCGCGATCAAGGCGGTCGCGTCGGCCCAGGCGATCGACGTCGAGATCCGCGATGCGGAGCAGAATCTGGGGCGTCAGGCCGAGCAGATCGACGGTCTGGTGGCCGACGGTGTACAGGCGTTGTTGCTCGACAGCGTGGACTCCGTCGGCGTCGGCGCGGCGGTTGCCCGCAGCAGGGATTCTGGGGTGCCGGTAGTCGCGCTCAACGTAGGCGCCGAGGGCGCGGACGCGACGGTGACAACCGACAACGTCGCGGCCGGCGCGATGGTCGGTCGGTATCTCGCCACATCCATCGGGGGGCGGGGCCGGATCGCGATCGTCGACGGTACGTTCGTGACGGCTACCGCCGACCGCGTCGCCGGATTCGTGTCGGCATTGCGTGACTACCCCGACATCGCGATCGTGAGTCGCCAACGCGGTGACCACTCGGAAGCCTCGGGACGTACCGTGGCCCGTCGCATTCTCGCTGAATCCGGTCCGATCGACGGCTTTTTCGGCATCAACGACCCCACTTCCCTCGGTGTGTTGAGCGCGGTCCAAGAGGCTGGACTGAGAATTCCGATCGTCAGTGTCGACGGATCACAGCGTGCCGCAGCCCTTTTAGATCGAGGTGCCGGCCTGATCGCGACCGCGGCGCAGGACCCGGCCGAGATGGCCCGCGTCGGTCTGTCGGTGGCTGCCGATGTGATCTCGGGGCTTGCCCTCACCTCTCGCCTTCGGCTGCTGGCGCCGCGGCTCATCACGCCGGATGTCGATGACTATGTCCCGTGGGACGCTATATGACGAGCCCTGGTTCACCTGCCGTCCATCGCGCCGCTCGGGTGTTGGCCGAGCTTGCGGCCAACCCGCACGGGGTTTCGGTTCCTGAGCTCGCTCGGCGGCTCGGTACTGCGAAGAGTTCTGTTTCCGATCTGGTGTCGACGTTGCTCGTGGAGGGGGCGGTGACTCGCGACGAGCAGGGGACGGTACGGCTGGGTGCGCGAATTGCCGAGATCGCCAGAGGTTTCGTCGGGGGCACCAGATTGATCGAGGAGTTCCGGCGAGCGTGCGCGCGTATCAGCGAGTTGGACGGCGCCGCGGTCGTGCTTGCGGTGCTCGTGGGTGGCGACATCGCACATGTCGCCGTGCGTGAGGGGGATAGGCCACTGCCGCTCACCCTCACGCCCGGCATGCGCCTGCCCGCGTGGTCTACGGCAACGGGAATCGCCCTGTTGACCGAGCTGCCGGACGTTGTGGTCGACCGGCTGTACCGGAACGAACCGGCCGCATCACCCAGCGGGCTGATTTTTGACGCCGACCGACTGCTGTTGGCCCGCAAAGCATGTCGTACACGCGGATGGGCTTCTAACGAAGGTGTCGAGGAGATGACGCTCGCCGGCACCGCGGCTGTGATCGTGGTTGACGGCCGTCCGCTCGCCGCAGTCGGTGTCGTCCGAGCTCAAGGAAGCGCGAGGCACGCGACCGACGCGGCCGCGATCGGCCGACTCGCGCACGAACTCGCATCCCGCGCTTAATCACCACTCGGGTGAGGGGTTGACGGTGGTCACTCCGCGCGCTTATGGTGTTCTATATCTCGTTCAATAGAACGAAGTATCGAACATCGCTGAGAGTGGAAACGCGGCGCAAGCGGTGCTCTCGCATCAGAAAGTCAGGTAAATCAATGAGATTCGCTCGGATGGCCGTTGTGGCGGCAGCGGCGGTGGTCGCCTGTGGGTGCCAAGCCGGCAGTGGAGGTGGTGCACCGGACGGCACGTACACCGTCGGCGTGACGACGTTGTTTCCCACCGGAACGTTCTCGGAGTTTGTCGACCGGCTCAACGAAATCGGCCAGGAGAACGGGATTTCGTTCGACATCGCCGATATCAACAACGACGTGATCAAGGAAAATCAGGTACTCAGCGGTTTCGCCACCAAGGGTGTGGATCTGGTCGTGACCAGTGTGGCCAGCGCGACCGGGTCGGCGGCCGCGATCCGCAGGCTCGGCAATGCCGGCGTGCCGGTGGCCTGTTACAACACGTGCCTCGCAGCACCCCTCGATGAACAACTCACCGAAGCGTTCGTCACCAACGACCAGAAGGGACTCGGCACGAGCACCGGACGCGCGGTGGCGCACTACTTGGGCGGTCGGCCGGGGCCCGCGAAGATTGCCTACCTGACCTGCGAGACGTACGACGTGTGTAAGGACCGACGCGCCGGTCTGGATGAGGCACTTGCCGCACTGGACGTGCAGACGGTCACTGCCCAGGAAGGGTACGTGGTGGACGCCGCGACGCCCGTCGCCACCGCAATGCTCGCCGCACACCCCGATATCGACGTGTTGATCGCGGAGAACGAGGACGGCATCGTGGCAGCTGCCAAAGCTGTGGAAGCGCGTGGGCTTCAAGGCAAGGTTGCGGTTTTCGGTATCGGCATCAATCCGACTGTCGCGCAGTTGTTGCTTGCCGAACCCGGCATCGTCGAACACACCACCGGCCAGGATGCCGCTGCGTGGGCCGACGAGGTGATCGCCGTTGCGACTGCAACCCGCGACGGCAAAGACACCGGTGAATATCTGCACTACACGCCATCGCCCGAATTCAACCGCCACGACGTCGACGCCGTCAGGGAGTACCTGGCCGCACGCCAGTGATCAGAAACGAGACATGCTCATGCGAAAGTTCATCAACAAGGCCAGTGACGTCGCGGCTGAGACTCTCGAAGGCTACGCGGCTGCCCACGGTGCTCGAATAGCTCGTGTTCCAGGAACTCTCGGCCTGATTCGCCGCGATCTCACCGACCGGGTCGTTGTGCTCGTCGGCGGAGGGAGCGGCCATGAACCGGTGTGGCTGGAATACGTCGGAGAGGGTCTGGCGGACGCGGTCTGCCAGGGCGACGTATTTGCCGCACCCAATCCGATGTCGATTGTCACGGTGGCCGCTGAGGCGCACCGAGGCCACGGAGTGTTGTTCATGTACGGCAATTACGCGGGGGACAGACTCAATTTCGACCTGGCTGCAGAAGAACTCGAAGCCGATGGAATCGCGACGCGTACCGTCCGGATCACTGATGACGTCGCGTCCGCGCCTTTGGAACGTCGCAATGACCGTCGCGGTATCGCCGGAGGGTATTTCGCCACTCGGATCGCTGCAGCCGCTGCCGCGCGGGGAGACGATCTCGACGCAGTCGCCTCGATCGCGCAGCGAGCCGTCGATCACACCCGCAGCATCGGAGTTGCCGGCGCCGGTGGCACGATTCCGGGCTCGAGCGAGCCGACCTTGGTCGTGGCAGCGGGCCGCCTCGAGATCGGCATGGGCATGCACGGTGAAAAAGGGGTGTGGGCAGGAGACTTCCTCGGCGCGGACGCGACAGCGGACAAGATGCTCGAGTTGCTTTTCGCCGACCGCCCGCTCGATCGCGACCACGCTGTCGCAGTGCTGGTGAATGGTCTGGGGGCCACGACTCGCGCCGAGTTGCTGATCGTGAGCCGTCGACTGCTGCACCGGCTCGCCGAAGAGTCAATCGAAATCGCCGACACCCACATCGGTGAGTACGCGACAAGCCAAGAGATGCACGGGTTTTCGATTACCCTCTTCGAGCTGGACGAGGACCTCGCGCAGCTGTATCACCGCCAGGCCCACGCGACATTCGCGGGAGTGTTGACATGAGCGCTCCAGCGATCGAGACAACCGACGTCATCGGCATGCTGACGGCGGTGTGCGAGCGGATGATCCTCAGCGAGGAACTGTTGGCACGCGCAGACCGCGAAATCGGTGATGGAGACCATGGCCAGGGTATGGCGCGCGGGTTCCGGGCGGCCCGCGACCATCTCCGGCGCTGTCCGGCGAGCGCCAGCCCGCACGAGATTCTCGTCGGCGTAGGCACAACCCTGATCGAATCCATGGGCGGGGCCTCCGGCGTCGTGTTCGGAACGCTGTTTCGCAGCGCCAGAACCTCATCCTTTGCGGGACCGTTGACGACGGCGGCTTTGGCAGACCATCTCGACGCCGCTGTCGCAGAGATTCAGCGTCGTGGCGGAGCGCAGCCGGGCGACAAAACCATGCTGGATGCCGTCATCCCGGTTGTCGAGGCATTGCGGAAGCAATCCGCGGAAACTCCAGTGGCGCAGGCGCTCAAGGAAGCCGCTCTGGCGGCGGAGGCGGGCGCGGACGCGACTCGAACCATGACAGCCAGGCATGGAAAGTCTGCGGCCCTCGGTTTGCGTTCGCTTGGCTTCCCCGACCCCGGCGCAATCTCGGTAGCGCTCATTTTTCGCGAGATGGCCGACTGGCTCGCTCGACACCACCTGCAAACCTCGACACACTGAAAGGCACAACGATGACCGCATCCCTGACTGCCGACGAACTGCGGCGACGCAACGCGGATCGCAAGATATTCCAGATCGCGCTTGTTACAAGCGATCTGGAGAGAAGCATGAAAGCCTGGGTGGAAAACTTGGGGATCGGCCCGTGGACGGTTCTCACGTTCACCGAGGACTCGGTGCGAGACCTCAAGGTGGGTGCTCAACCGGTGACCGTTCCGTTCAAGTTCCTCATAGCCATTGCCACGGTGGGGGACATCGATTTCGAACTGATCCAGCCGGTCTACGGGCCCACAATCTACGAAGAGTTTCTGCAACGTCGCGGGGAGGGCCTGCATCACATCAAGGAGAAGATCTCCGAACGTGATCTGGACGCGGTGATCGACGACTACGCCGCCAAGGGGATCGGCGTGCTGCAGACGGGCTGGTTCGACGTAGACGTGCACTACTACATGGACACCGAGCCCAAACTCGACTTCATCTTCGAGCTGGGCAACTGCCCGCGATTGAAACTGCCAGAAGGCTCGTACTCGACGTACCCGGCCGAATGAGCAACGCAGACTTGCTTCCTCGTCTGCAAAGGCTACTGGGCGAGGACGGAAAACTGCTCGATGTCGCGGTTGATCATGGTGCGGTCAACGAGCCTGCATTGCTGGGCGGGATCAGCGACATGCGGGAGGCATTGGAGACCTTGCGCGCCGCCGGCCCGGACGCGATCCAGCTGACCCCGGGGATGGCTCGCCTCCTGGCCGGGCGGCGCAGTTCAGCGGACCCGAGGCTGGTGTTGCGCACCGATGTGTCCAATGTCTATGGCGCTGCCGTGCCGCGCTCACCGTCCTGCGAGTTGCTGCCGGGGGCCGTCACGACGGCGGTACGCATCGACGCGGCGTGCGTGGTGGCGAACTTGTTGCTACTTCCGGATCAGCCCGAACTCCACAGCCAGTGCGTGCGCAATGTCGGCGCGCTGCGGCAGGAATGTGAGCGTGTCGGTATGCCACTGATGGTGGAACCGCTGGTGATGGCTCCGAATGAGACTGCAGGCGGCTATCAGGTCGATGGAGATCTCGACCGGATCACCGCTCTGGTTCGACAGGCAGCGGAACTGGGCGCTGATGTCATCAAGGCTGACCCGTGCAGCGTGCCTGCCGAGTTTCACCGGGTGATCACCGCAGCCTCTGGGGTTCCAGTACTCGTTCGCGGTGGTGGACGCGCCCAGGACACCGAGATTCTCGAGCGAACCGTAGCGATCATGCGGCAGGGCGCTATCGGAATTGTGTACGGGAGGAACATCTTTCAACATCAAAACCCCACCGCTATGGTCGCCGCCTTGATGGCCGTGGTCCACGACGATGTCGATGCACCCACGGCCGCCGAACTCCTACACCGTCACAGCGCCGCATGAGGGCTGTATGAGGATCGTTGGTGCCGTCCTGGACCATAGCCGGGCGGAGCGGCCTTACCGGGTCAGTGCGCCGCTCGCCATCACCGAACTCGATCTGTCGGAGCCGCGCGCCGGCGAGATCCGCGTCGCCATCGACGCGGCCGGCGTGTGTCACTCGGACCTTTCGGTCGTGGACGGGAACCGGGCCCGTCCCTTGCCGATGCTCTTGGGGCACGAAGGCACCGGCCTGGTCGAGGCGGTGGGGGACGGCATTGCCGATATCCATCCGGGTCAACGCGTGGTGATGACATTCCTGCCGCGGTGCGGTCAATGTGAGGGTTGCCGTAGCGGCGGCCGGATCCCGTGTGGCCGGGGGAGCGCCGCCAACGCCTCCGGAGAACTGATGAACGGAGGAACTCGCCTGGCGCGGAATGGCGGTCTGGTGCACCACCATCTCGGGGTGTCGGCCTTCGCGACCCACGCAGTGGTGGACAGGCGATCTGTCGTTCCGATCGATGCAGATATCCCGCCTTCCGTCGGGGCGCTGCTGGGTTGTGCCGTGCTCACCGGCGGCGGTGCGGTGCTCAACGACGGCAATGCGCGGGCCGGCGAGCCCATCGCTGTTGTCGGTCTCGGCGGCGTGGGAATGGCGGCCGTGATGACCGCGCTGGCCCTGGGCCACGACGTGATCGCGGTCGACAACGTCGAGACGAAGCTCGCACTGGCCCGCGACCTCGGCGCGACCGAGGTGGTCACCCCGCAGCGGGCCACGGAACGCGGTATACGAGTGCCGGCCGTGATCGAAGCCGCGGGTCACCCGCGTGCCTTCGAGACCGCCCTCGCCTTGACAGCGGCGGGCGGACGGACAATCACCGTCGGACTGCCCGCACCCTCAGCAATGGCGGCGGTGTCACCGCTGCTGATCACCGCAGAGGCGCGAACCATCGTCGGCAGCTACCTCGGCTCGGCGGTACCCGATCGCGACATCCCGGTTTTCGTCCGGCTCTGGCGGGACGGCGTTCTGCCCATCGAGCGGCTCGTCACAGCCGAAATCGAGCTCGCTCAGATCAACGCGGCCATGGATGATCTTGCTGACGGTCGGGCGATCCGCCAGATCGTTCGCATGGCTTAGCCGTCGCCGAGCGGCACCTGCCGCGTGGTAAAAGCACCCCTGTTCAGCGTGTAAACTTCAATCCGCAGCTCGCCCGAGCGGGCTGACTTCGCGTGTCTGCGCCACGGCCGCCTTACCGGGGTCGTATCCGGATGCCGGCGGTCCTGACCTGGGAGTTCCCAGGCGGGTCCGGCAACCAGTAGGCACCAGGGCCCGGCATCACCCGACGCCGGGCGACAACCGACATAAAAGGAACCATGGACTCATGGCTGTTGTAACCATGAAGCAGCTGCTCGACAGCGGCACCCACTTCGGGCACCAGACCCGTCGCTGGAACCCCAAGATGAAGCGGTTCATCTTCACCGACCGCAACGGCATCTACATCATCGACCTGCAGCAGACGCTGACCTACATCGACAAGGCGTACGAGTTCGTCAAGGAAACCGTCGCCCACGGCGGCAGCGTTCTGTTCGTCGGCACCAAGAAGCAGGCGCAGGAGTCCATCGCCGATGAGGCGACCCGCGTCGGCATGCCCTACGTGAACCAGCGCTGGCTGGGCGGCATGCTCACCAACTTCTCCACCGTGCACAAGCGTCTGCAGCGCCTCAAGGAGCTCGAGGCGATGGAGCAGACCGGTGGCTTCGAGGGCCGCACCAAGAAGGAAATCCTCATGCTCACGCGTGAGAAGAACAAGCTTGAGCGCAGCCTCGGCGGTATTCGCGACATGCAAAAGGTGCCTTCGGCCATCTGGGTCGTCGACACCAACAAGGAGCACATCGCCGTCGGCGAGGCCCGCAAGCTGGGTATCCCGGTCATCGCGATCCTGGACACCAACTGCGATCCCGACGTCGTCGACTACCCGATCCCGGGCAATGACGACGCCATCCGTTCCGCGGCCCTGCTCACCAAGGTGATCGCCTCCGCGGTGGCCGAGGGTCTGCAGGCCCGGGCCGGCCAGGGCAGCGGCGAGAAGCCCGAGGAGGGCGCCGAGCCGCTCGCCGAGTGGGAGCAGGAGCTGCTGGCCGGTGCGACCGCCGGTGCTACCGACAGCCCGGCCGGTGGTGCGACCTCCACCGAATCATCCACTGACGCTTCGTAATTTTCAGGGGAAGGCTTACATGGCTAACTACACCGCTGCCGACGTCAAGCGACTTCGGGAGCTGACCGGCGCCGGCATGCTCGACTCGAAGAACGCGCTGGTCGAGGCTGACGGCGACTTCGACAAGGCTGTCGAGCTGCTGCGCATCAAGGGCGCCAAGGACGTCGGCAAGCGCGCTGAGCGCGCGACCGCCGAGGGTCTGGTCGCGGCCAAGGACGGCGCGCTGATCGAGCTCAACTCCGAGACCGACTTCGTCGCCAAGAACGCCGAGTTCCAGGCACTGGCCGACCAGGTCGTGGCCGCCGCGGCAGCCTCGAAGGCCGCCGATGTGGACGCGCTGAAGGCTGCCAAGGCCGGTGACACCACCGTCGAGCAGGCCATCGCGGACCTGTCGGCCAAGATCGGCGAGAAGCTCGAGCTGCGGCGCGTTGCCTACTTCGACGGTCAGGTCGAGACCTACCTGCACAAGCGGGCCGCTGACCTGCCGCCTGCCGTCGGCGTGCTCGTCGAGTACACCGGTGATTCGCAGGAGGCCGCGCACGCGGTCGCGCTGCAGATCGCCGCGCTGAAGGCCAAGTACCTCACCCGTGAGGACGTGCCGGAGGACATCGTCGCCAACGAGCGTCGCATCGCCGAGGAGACCGCGAAGGAAGAGGGCAAGCCCGAGCAGGCGCTGCCCAAGATCGTCGAGGGTCGCGTGACCGGCTTCTACAAGGACGTCGTGCTGCTCGATCAGCCGTCGGTGTCCGACAGCAAGAAGACCGTCAAGGCACTGCTCGATGAGGCAGGCGTGACCGTGACCCGGTTCGTCCGGTTCGAGGTCGGCCAGGCCTAGCGAGAAGACCTGAGCGGCGCACCAACCGCTCAACGTAAAACCCCGCGTCAGATCCGGCGATCCCGGAGACGCGGGGTTTTGCCTTTGGATGGGATCGCCGGGAACGGTTGTTGGAGATGCCATGCGCATAGGAGTCGTCTTTCCCCAGACCGAACTCGGCGGAGACCCGGGTGCCGTACGGGCCTACGGACAGCGGGTCGAAGAGCTGGGATACGCCCACATCCTGGCCTACGACCACGTCGTCGGGGCCGACCCGGCGGTGCACCAGGGCTGGGCCGGGCCCTACGACATCCGCACGACGTTCCACGAGCCGTTCGTGATGTTCGGCTATCTCGCCGCGGTGACCACACTGGAACTGGTGACCGGGGTGATCATCCTGCCCCAGCGGCAGACCGTGCTGGTGGCCAAGCAGGCCGCCGAGGTCGATCTGCTCACCGGTGGACGACTGCGCCTCGGTGTCGGGTTGGGTTGGAACGCTGTCGAATACGAGGCGCTCGGCGAAGAGTTCGGTAACCGCGGCAAGCGTTCGGAGGAGCAGGTCGAGCTCATGCGGCGGCTGTGGACCGAGCCGACAGTGACGTTCGACGGCCGATACCACCGGGTCACCGGGGCCGGGTTGGCGCCGTTGCCGGTCCAGCGACCGATCCCGGTGTGGTTCGGTGCCGCCACCGAGCGTGCGCTTGAGCGCGCGGGCCGGCTGAGCGATGGCTGGTTCCCGATGGTGGCGCCGGGCACCGAGCTCGACGAAGCCCGGGCACATGTCGAGCGGGCGGCCCTGGCTGCCGGCCGCGACCCGGCATCCATCGGAATGGAGGGCCGGGTGACCTGGAGCGGTGATGCCGAGCGGGCCGCACGCGAGTTGTCGGCCTGGGCAGCGGCGGGAGCATCGCACGTCTCGGTCAACACCATGGGCGCGGGCCTGGACACCGTCGACGCTCATCTCGCCGCGTTGGAGAGGGTGGCGGCAGCGGTACCACTTGGTACCGTCGGCGCATGAGTGTAATCAGCGCCTTCGGCGACGATGCTCTGGGCGATCATGACGCGGTCGGCCTGGTCGAGGAACTGCGCGCCGGCCGGGTATCGGCCGCCGACCTCATCGAAGCGGCCGTGACGCGGGTCGAGGCCGTCAACCCCACCCTGAACGGGCTGGCGTTCGAAGCCTTCGACCGGGCCCATGCGCGGGGCGCGGCGCCCAGCCCGTACGGCGGCTTTTTCGACGGCGTACCGACGTTCGTCAAAGACAATGTCGCGGTCGAGGGCATGCCGACCATGTCGGGTACCGATGCCTGGGAGCCGCGGCCCGAACCCGCCCACGGCGATTTCGCCCGGGCCTATCTCGCCACCGGCCTGGTGCCGCTCGGCAAGACCCGGCTGTCGGAATTCGGCTTCAGCGCCTCGTGTGAGCATCCCCGGCTGGGGCCCGTGCGCAATCCGTGGAACCCCGACTACACCGCGGGCGCATCGTCGTCGGGTTCTGGCGCGTTCGTCGCCGCCGGCGCGGTGCCGATCGCGCATGCGAACGATGGCGGTGGGTCAATTCGGATCCCGGCGGCATGCAACGGTCTCGTGGGGCTCAAACCGTCGCGTGGCCGGCTCCCGCAGGACGCGAATCTCCGACGGATGCCGCTGCGCATCGTGTCCGACGGAGTGGTGACCCGCTCCGTCCGCGACACCGCCGCGCTCTACCGCGAGATGGAGCGGGTGTACCGCAATCCCAAGCTGCCACCGATCGGAGATGTCAGCCGGCCCGGCAAGCAGCGGCTGCGTATCGCGGTGTGCACACAGTCGATCGCCCGGGAGGCCAGCCCGGAGATGCGTGAGCTCACCCTCAAGACCGCGGCGCTGCTCGAAGAGCTCGGCCATCGGATCACGCCGATCGGCAACCCGGTCCCCGCCAGTTTCAAAGACGACTTCCTGCTCTACTGGGCGTTTCTCGCATATGCCTTGGTGCGCGGCGGGACTCGCACATTCGGTCCGAGCTTCGACCGCGGCCGCCTCGACAACCTGACCCTCGGGCTCGAGCGTTTCGCCGGCCGCAATCTCTACCGCCTGCCGGTGGCGATCACCAGGCTGGCCCGGACCCGGCGCATCACCGAGCGGCTGTCGAACAGTTATGACGCGGTTCTCATGCCGACGCTCGCCGAACCGACGTTGCCGATCGGCCGGCTCGATCCGACCGCGGACTACGAACAGATCATCGAGCGGCTCATCGACTGGGTGGCGTTCACGCCGCTGCAGAACGCCACCGGTGACCCCGCCATCTCGCTGCCGTTGGCGCAGACGGCAACTGGGCTCCCGGTCGGAATGATGTTGTCGACGACGGTGGGCCGCGAGGCGCGGCTGCTGGAGCTCGCCTACGAACTGGAGGAAGCGCAGCCGTGGCGTCGGATCCAGGATTCGGTGGTGGCGCCCCGACGTAAACGGGCCCGAAAAGCGGTCAAGTAAGCGGTTATTGCGCGTCTCTGAAGAGGATGGCGACGGATTTCGTCGTCGCGGCGACATGACGTCGTAACGCCGGCTGGGCGCTGTTAACTCCCGCGACACCGTGAACTGCTGCGGGCGAAACATGTGGCTCGCAGCATCGCTCATTGTGGAAACGGCTACTTCGGCCCGCCGATCGCCGGAGATCGCAACGACGACCGGCAACACCTTCGGGTGTCTGATCCGGTTCGCGCTGGCGAACATTCGCCGCCGGCCGGAACGGTTCGTGTTGTCGGTGCTCGGCATCGCCTTGGCGATCGCGTGCGTGACGGTTGTCCGGACCATCTCGTCGAGCTTCGCCATCACCGGCGCCGATTCGGTCACCGATGTTCTCGGCGGTGCGCAGCTGTGGGCCGTGCCCGCGGCCGGCGTGCACTACGACAGCGATGTTCAGGCGCTCGTGGCTGACGGCCCGGCGCCGACGATCACCGCGCCCGACGGATGGCGTGCGGTGCAGACCCAGTCCGGTGTCGCGATGGTCGGCGACACCAGCGTGTCGCTGCGCGGCACCGACGAAACACCTTCCGGCCAAGCATATTTGGGTACCGGACTGGCGGACCGGCTGGGTGTCGCCTCCGGCGACGTGATAGATCTCGGCGGCCGGTCACTCACGGTGAACGTCGCGGGCGCCGGTCAGTCGATGACCGTGTCCTCGGCGCTGGCGCGATCCCTGGTGGGTGACCACGGGTGGTGGACGGTCTATGCGCCTGCCGGTGAAGAACACAGTCGTGAGCTGGCCAAGACGTTCGGTGCGGCCGTCGGTCTGCCATCCACCGCCGACCCATCGGTACGGCCCGAGGCCGGTGGCTCCGGCCTGATCTACGACACCGTGGGCGGATCGGGTCCGCTGACGTTCGAGCAGAAGTTCTCGGCGCTGTTCTCGGGCAAGGTCACGAGCTCGACCCTCGGTCTGATCTCGACCGTCGGGCTCGTGCTCGGCTTCGTCATCGCGGTGTCGTCGTTCCTCGCCGCGGTGGCCGAACGCAAACGCGAGTTCGGCATCATGAGCAGCATCGGCCTGGCCGACGAGGTGCTCTACTTCTTCCTGGTCGAGTCGGCGATGGTGTTCGTGGTCGCCTATGTGGTCGGTGTCGTCGGCGCGGGTGTTGCGGTGGCGCTGGTGATTCCGGGTATCGCGACGCCGACCGCCTGGGCCCAGGCCGCGGCCATGGTGGCGGCAATTCTGCCGGCGATGGCGATAGTCGGTGCGCTCGTACCGGTGCACCGGTTGTTGCAGCAGCGTCCGGTCGACCTCCTCGGGGCGAGGTGACGATGATCAGCAAAGGCCTGTCCTACGGTGTGCTGTCCGCGCGCCGCCGGATCCGCGAAATGGTGTTGCCGGTGCTCACGACCGCCACCGGAGCGTTTCTGGTGGTGCTGGTGTTCGGGATGATGTCGGGAATCCGTTCGCAGTCGGCGGCTTTGGGCCACGCCGACGATATCAATCGAGCCGTGATCCTGATCGCTGTGACCGTCCTGCTCGTCGGCGTGGTCGAGGTGGCGGTCGCCACCACCAGGACGGTCGCGCACCGCACCCGCGAACTGGGGGTGCTCGGCGCCAACGGCATCCCGCGCGGCCCCGTGGTGGCGGCGCTTCTCGTCGAACCTGTTGTCGCGGCAATCCTGGGTGCGCTGCTCGGCGCTGCGCTGGCTGCGGGCACCGGAATCGTGGCGGCACTGGCCGGTTTCGCACCGACGGGTGTCTCGTACGTCGGACTGGGGCTCGGCGCATTGCTCGCCGTCGGCGTGAGCATCGTCGCCGCCGTCGCCACCAGCATCGTCCCCACGTGGAACGCCGCATCGCGTCCACCCATCCGATCCCTGACCGCGGGAGGCTGACAATGACTGCACTGGACGACGCTCCGACGACGGCATCAGCCGACGTCAAGAAACCGGTCATCGAGATCAGCGATGTCTGGAAGCTGCACAAGCTCGGCGACGAGGTCGTCAAGGCGCTCGTGGCGACCGAACTGCAGGTCATGCCAGGCGAATTCGTGTGTCTGATGGGGCCGAGCGGAAGCGGCAAGTCCACGCTGCTCAACATCATGGGTGGGCTGGACCGGCCTACCAAGGGCACGGTGAGGATCGGCGGTCGTGACACCGCGCAACTGACCGAGAGCCAGTTCGCCGCGCTGCGGCACGACACCATCGGGTTCATCTTCCAGAGCTACAACCTGATCCCGTTCCTGTCGGCGGTCGAGAACGTAGAACTCCCGCTGATGTTCGAACCCTATGACCGTAAGTCGTTGCGTAAACGGGCGATCGAATTGCTGGAGATGGTTGGGCTGAGTCATCGCGTACATCACCAGCCGACGAAAATGTCGGGCGGGGAACAACAGCGGACGGCGATCGCACGGTCGCTGATCAGCAGCCCGACCCTCGTCCTCGCCGACGAGCCGACGGCCAATCTCGACCACCGCACGGGGGAGACGGTGGTGCGCATGCTGCGCGACCTGTGCTCGACGATGGGCG
Source organism: Mycolicibacterium wolinskyi str. Jessa 2025 (assembly GCF_049241375.1). Lineage (NCBI taxonomy): Bacteria > Bacillati > Actinomycetota > Actinomycetes > Mycobacteriales > Mycobacteriaceae > Mycobacterium > Mycolicibacterium wolinskyi. The sequence goes on along the minus strand of NZ_CP185960.1, from coordinate 4,604,619 downwards.
TCACGGTCGTCGCGAGCACCCACGACCCCACGGTGGCCGACGAAGCGAGCCGTGTCGTCCGGATGCGAGACGGACAAATCATCAATTGACTCAAAGGCTTTGGGAGATTAGCGATGACCCAAGAATTAGAGGCTGCGTCACCGTCGGGCCCTGACACCAACGGGGCGGCCGGCATGGCCGAGCGTGACAAACTCATGACCACCGAGCTCGTGCCTGAGCAGATCCTGCCCAAGGTCATGAGCACGTTCGGCCTGACGGCGGCCTACGTGTTCATCATCTGCTGGGTCACCGGATCCTCGGTGATGGCAGGCGGTGGCTGGACGGCGATCCCGATGTGGGTGCTGGGCATTCTCACCTTCCTGATTCCGGCGGGTATGGCCGTGGTCGAACTTGGCAATCTCTGGCCCGGCCAAGGTGGGGTGTACATCTGGGCGACCCGGACGATGGGCGAAACCTGGGGTTTCATCGGCGGTTACCTGTCGTGGGTGCCGGTGATCCTCAACGCTGCGTCGTCGCCCGCGGTGGTGCTGCAGTTCCTGCTCTTGGCATTTCACGCCGAACTCGGCCTGACGACGAGCATCATCCTGCAGCTGGTGATTCTCTGGACGGTGATCGGGCTGGCGCTCGCGAAACTCGCCGCGAACCAGAAGATCATGAACGTCGTCTTCGTCGTGTACGGCATCCTCTCGCTGACGATCTTCATCTCCGGTCTGCTGTTCGCGGTAAACAACGGCTCGGCCACACCGTTCAGCTGGGCCGAGGCGACGATTCCGAACTTCGCGGTTGCCGGCTTCCTGTACGGCACGGTGCTGCTGTACCTGCTCGGCGTCGAGACGCCGTACAACATGGGCGCCGAGTTCCTCTCGGTGCGCAAGAGCGGTCCGCGGATGATCCTGTGGGGTTCGGCCGCGCTGGTCGCGATCTATCTGCTGACCACGCTCGGCACCATGATGGCGCTGCCGGGCGACGAGATCGACCCGGTCACCGGCGTCATCGGCATGCTGGACGTCGCGGGCTTCCCCGGCCTGATGGAGGTCTGCGCGATCGTGCTGGCATTCATCATCGTCGTCGCGCTGATGACCTACCAGGTTGCCTACTCCCGGTTGATCTTCGTTTCGGGGCTCGAACGTCACCTGCCGCGCATCTTCACCCACCTGAACCCGCGTACCCGCAACCCGGTCACCGCCATCCTGATCCAGGGCGTGATCTCGTCGCTGATCCTGGTGGGGCTGTACTCGCAGAGCAGCATGGCCAACGTCACGATCTACCTGCAGGGCGGACTGTCGACGGTGTGGTTGCTGTCCGGATTCTTCTTCCTGATCCCGGTGATCGTCGCGCGCAAGAAGTACGCGGATCGCTATGCCAACGAGCAATTCTGGCGGATTCCGGGCGGCACGGTCGGGGTGTGGATCACCGTCGTCGTCGGCACGCTGGGCACCATCGGTGGTATCTACTACTCGTTCGTCACACCCTGGCTCGACGTGCCGTCGGGCACGTGGATGACGTGGGTCGGCGGCATCAGCCTCGGCATGTTCGCGCTCGGGCTCGTCGTCTACATCTTCGGACGCCGTTCGGCGCACAAGATGTCGCAGGAGGATGCGCTCGCCCATCTCGCGGTATTCGACCTCAACAAGACCGAAGCGGAGGACGTGGCCAAATGACCATGGACAGCACGGTGCTGCCTGCCGAGTCCACCGGGGATGCCACCCGGTACCCGCTCGACCCGCTGAGCGGCGCCGAGATCGAGGCGGCGGCCGCGATCATCACCGGATCCGACTATGCGACACCGACATTGAAGTTCGTCATGATCCAGCTGGCCGAGCCGGCCAAGACCGCGACGCTGACGTTCGAGGGCGCCGACGACATCCCGCGCCGCGCGTTCGTCACGATGTACGACGCCAAGCTGATCTACGAAGCCATCGTCGACCTCGATGCCCGGGTGATCGATTCGTGGACACCGGTTCCCGGGCGGTTCCCGTCCTATCTCGTCGAGCACATGACCGGTGTCGAGGAAAAGGTTCGTGAGGATCCGAGGTGGCAGGCGGCCATGCGCAAGCGCGGGGTCACCGATTTCAGTCTCGCGATGATCGACCCCTGGCCCGCCGGGTATTACGGCCCGCAGGATCATTACGACAACTCGCCGCTCATCTGCCGCCCGTTGACGTTCATGCGAACCGCCCCGTCGGAGAACGGGTATGCGCGTCCGGTCGAGGGCCTGATCGTCACGTTCGACCTGGACACGATGACCGTCGTCGACGTCGAGGATCACGGTGTCGTGGCGCTGCCGCCGAAGGGCGGCAACTATGCCGAGAAGTTCATGTTCGACCCCGACAACCGCCCCGCGTTCACAGAGTTCCGCTCCGACGTCAAGACTATCGACATCACCCAGCCCGACGGGCCGAGCTTCACCGTCGACGGGTGGAACGTCAAGTGGCAGAAGTGGTCACTGCGCGTCGGGTTCAACCCTCGCGAGGGCCTGGTCCTGCACGAGCTCACGTATGACGACCGCGGCACGGTGCGGCCCATCATGTACCGTGCGGCGCTGTCGGAAATGGTGGTGCCGTACGGTGACTCGTCACCGACACACTGGAACAAGAACGTCTTCGACATGGGCGAGGTCGGCATGGGGTTCTCGGCCAATCCGCTGACCCTGGGCTGTGACTGTCTCGGTGAGATCTACTATTTCGACGGCACGGTCAACGATTCGAGCGGCAACGCGGTCACGATCCCGAACGCGATCTGCATGCACGAAGAAGACTTCGGGATCTCGTGGAAACACACCGATTTCCGGACCGGCGAGGTCGAGGTCCGGCGGTCCCGGCGCCTGGTCATCTCGATGATCTGCACCGTCGGGAACTACGAGTACGGGTTCTTCTGGTACCTCTACAACGACGCGTCCATCGAGATGGAGGTCAAACTCACGGGCGTCCTGACCACCGGTGCCATCGCCGACGGTGAGTCCCCGCGGTGGGGGAAGATGGTCGCGCCGGGCATGTACGGGCCGAACCACCAGCACTTCTTCAACTTCCGGATGGACATGAGTGTCGACGGGCCGGGAAACAGCGTGTACGAGGTGGATTCGATTCCCGAGCCCGACCCGGCGCTCAATCCGCACCACAATGCCTGGATCACGCAGGACACCTTGGTGGCGTCGGAGTCGGAGGGGGCGCGGGACTGGGACCATGCGACGGGGCGGTACTGGAAGGTCGTCAACCCGTCGAAGCTCAACGAGTTCGGGGCGCCGGTCGCCTACAAGCTGATGCCCAAGGACATCGTGCCGGTGATGGTGCAGGAGGGATCGGTCATTTACGACCGGGCCCGGTTCGTCCAGCACAACCTCTGGGTGACCAAGTACGACCCGAAGGAGCTCTACGCGGCGGGGGACTACATGTACCAGTGCGCCGAGGCGCAAGGGCTGCCCGAGTACGTGGCCGACGACGCCCCGCTCGAGAACACCGACGTCGTCCTCTGGTATACCGTCGGCGCCCACCACGTCGTGTGCCCGGAGGACTGGCCGGTGATGCCGTGTCACTACACGGGGTTCAAACTCAAGCCGGTCGGCTTCTTCGACGGCAACCCCGCACTGGATCTGCCGCCGTCCCCGCCGGCGGCCTGCCACCACCACTGACAGCCTCGGCCGCTACCCCCGCCGTCCCGGGCAAACCGGCACATTGGTGCTGTCGTCGCGTCGGCGGGGGCTTATGCTCGTCTGCGGCAGGCGGGTGGCGCTGTGGTGGGGGTGTGAATGACTTCTGGGCCGGACAACGAGACGGGTGACCAGCGCGGCTCGATTCGCTGGCAGGAGCCGGGTAAGACCAGGCCACGGCAGCCGACCGTCGCCGAGGCCCGGCAGCGGGACAAGGCCCAGAAGGCCCGTGAGGCCGCGGCCCGATTCGCCGAGCTGCAGGAGCAGAAGGCGCGCGAGCGGTCCGCCAGGAACGGCAAGATCCTGATGGGTTCGGTCGCCGTGGTCGGTGTTGTCGGGGCCGTGGCCCTCGGCTATCACCTGTTGCACAAGGAGGAAGTCGACGCCGCGTGCGTCAAGGACGGCACCAACGAGGTGGTGCCGGACGAGTACTGCTCCAGCGGGTACAGCAGTTCGGGCGGCACGTTCATCTACGCCGGCTCGCCGTACCGCTACTACTACGGCGGCACCAACGGCGGTGTAGGGACCACCGCGCGCGGTGGAACGCTGGAGCTCCCCAAGGGCACCACGGCGAAGACGAAGTCCGGATCCTCGATCTCCCGGGGTGGCTTCGGGTCGTCGTCGAGCTACGGAAGCTCGGGTAGCTGAGTGCGGCGCCAGCGCAGTTCCCCGCGAGCCGGCTGGGAACAGATCGTCGCCGACCAGGGCATGTGTTACGGCACGCCGGCGCGTGACGCCAGTGGCGCCGACCGGCCCTACTGGGATGAATCGGTGCACTACGTATTCGACATGGACGAGGTGCTGTCGATCGAGGCGTCGGTCGAGGTGCTGCACTCGATGTGTCTGGAAGCCGTCGAGCAAGTCGTGCTGACCGAGCGTTACCGTGACTTCGGGCTCCCCGAATGGAGTTGGGAGCACATCGAAAAGTCTTGGCGGCGAAGCGATCCGCATCTGTACGGGCGGTTCGACCTGCGCTACGACGGCCGCAGGCCGCCGGTTCTGCTCGAATACAACGCCGATACGCCCACCACGCTGCTGGAAGCCGCGATTCTGCAGTGGCACTGGAAAACCGATGTGTTTCCCGACGACGATCAGTGGAACTCGCTGCATGAACGCCTGGTGGCACGGTGGGCCGAGATCCGCGATCGCCTTCCGGGCTCCGAAACCCACTTCACCTGGTCGGGAGCCGAGATGACCGGCGAGGACAACGTGACGGTGGCCTACCTTCAGGAGTGCGCCGCCGAGGCCGGCCTGCACACGGTGGGGCTGGCGATCGAGGACATCGGGTTCGACGAGGACCTCAACCGGTTCGTCGATCTAGAGGAAGCGCCGATGGCGTCGGTCTTCAAGCTCTACCCCTGGGAATGGATGCTCGACGACGACTTCGGCCGCCATGCCGTCGAGCAGCTGCCGACCACCATGTGGGTCGAACCGTTGTGGAAGACCCTGCTGAGCAACAAGGCGATCCTGGCGATCCTGTGGGAGATGTACCCGGGCCATCCCAACCTCTTGCCCGCCTACGTCGACGATCCCCATGAACTGACCGAATACGTGCGCAAGCCGAAACTCGGACGCGAAGGCGCCAACATCACCATCGTCGGTGCGGGATACGAAACCGAGACCGGCGGCGTGTACGGCGAAGAGGGGTACGTGTACCAGCTGCTGGACCCGCTGCCGCAGTTCGACGACATGCGCCCGGCCCTCGGGGCCTGGATCGTCGGCGATGAATCGGCGGGCCTCGGGATCCGCGAGACCTCGGGTTTCGTCACCGACAACGGCGCCGCCTTTGTGCCACACCGTATTCCGCTGTGACCTCCCACTGTGACCTCCCACTGTTCCCTCGGAAGGATCAACCTGTGACCACAACCACCGTCGCGCTCAGTTCCGACTACTGGTCGATCCTCGGCCACGGCGTCTCGGCGATCGTGCTGTACACCATCGTCGGCATCGCCCTGATGGTTCTCGGGTTCTACGTGATCGACTGGACCACGCCGGGACCGCTGCGGGTACTGGTCCAGGCCGGCCGCCCCAACGCCGCGGCGGTCGCCGCGTCGGGTGTGCTGTCGATGGCGATCATCATCGTCCTCGCGATCTACGCGTCATCGGGTGATCTGATCCAGGGCCTCATCATGACGCTCGTGTTCGGGCTCTTGGGCATTGCGGCGCAAGCGTTTTCGGTACGGCTGATCGGCGCGATCAAGGGCATCGACATGGGCCGGGTGCTCGCGCAGGAGACGTTCACGCCCGAGGTGCTGGTGATCACGGCCGCCTACCTCGCCTTCGGGCTGATCGTCGCGGCGGCGATCCTCTAGCCGACGAGCAGACGCGGGGGTACCCAATTTTCATGCGCACGGGGTACCCGAGCGTCTGCTCGCGGAGTCAGGCGATCGCGCGGCACACCTCGGCGGCGGCGCGGGTCAGCGACGCCGGCCCCTCGCGCAGTGCCTGTTCGAGGGGCGTACCCGGCACGGTGATCGCGACAAGCCGGTCCACACCGTTGTCCAGCAGAACACCGGCATCGTCGCCGACTCGGCCCGCGAAGATCACCACGCGGGCACCGGCGCGGCAGGCGACCTCGGCCACTCCGAACGGGGTCTTGCCGAGCATGGTCTGCGCGTCGACGCTGCCTTCGCCGGTGAAGACCCAGTCCGCGCCTGCGACGGATTTTTCCAGACCCACGGTTTCGGCGATCACCTGCACACCCGGATCGCATTCGGCGTCAAGGTATTCAAGCAGCGCGAAGCCGAGGCCGCCCGCGGCGCCTGCGCCGGGGGTTTCAGGCCGAGCACGCCCAAGGGTCGTCTCGGTCACTTCGGAAAACCGCGTCAGTGCCGCCTCGAGAACCTCGACGTCGGCGGGTGTTGCGCCCTTCTGCGGTCCGAAAACCGCGCTGGCACCGCCTGTTCCGAGCAGCGGGGCAGTGACGTCCGACGCGATCCTGATCCGGACGTCGGCGAGCCGGGCGTCGAGTCCGGTGAGGTCGATGCGATCCAGCCGGGCGAGCGCGGCGCCACCGGGCGGCAACGGTGCGCCGTCCGCATCGGCGAGCACAGCGCCGAGCGCGGAGAGCATGCCCGCGCCGCCGTCGTTGGTGGCCGACCCGCCCAACCCGATCAGCAGTTCGGCGGCGCCGTGGTCCAATGCGTTCGCGATCAGCTGGCCGACGCCGAAAGTGCTGGCCCGCAACACATCCCGATCAGACGGTGCCACGAGCTCCAGGCCCGAGGCCGTGGCCATCTCGACGACGGCGAGCTTTCGGTCGGGTATATAGCCGTACTTCGCCTGCACCGGCCTGCCGAGCGGATCGGACACCTCGACCGTGATGTGCTCGCCGGCAAGGGCGTCGACCACGGCATCGGCCGTGCCTTCACCGCCGTCGGCCATCGGCACTCCGACGCACTCGGCATCGGGCAGTACCGACAGAATTCCTTCGCGCATGGCGGAAACCGCTTGCGACGCGGTCATCGACTCCTTGAAGGAGTCCGGGGCGAGAACGATTTTCATCCGGTGCTATCGAACAGGGGTAAGCGCCGGTTTCCCGGCGAGAACCGCGGCGGCATTGTCGACTGCGAGGATACCCATCGCGTCTCGTGTCGCCTCGCCCGCACTGGCGATGTGTGGAGTGAGCACGAGGTTCGGCGTATCGAGCAGCGCCGGGTCGACGTCGGGTTCGTTTTCGAAGACGTCGAGCGCGGCGCCGCGGAGCCGGTTTTCGTGCAGAGCCGCCATCAGAGCCGATTCGTCGACCACTCCGCCCCGCGCGGTGTTGATCAGGTAGGCGGTCGGTTTCATCTTCGCCAGGGCGTCCGCGTCGATCAGATGGCGGGTCTGCGGCGTCAGCGGGGTGAGCACACTCAGCACGTCACTTTCGGCGAGCAGCGTGTCGGTGTCGACGAACCGGACACCGTCCTCCTCGGTGCCGGGCTGTCGGCTGCGTGCGGTGGCCAGCACTGTCATGTCGAAGGCTTGTGCGCGCTTCGCGACGGCCTTGCCGATCCGGCCGTAGCCCAGGATGCCGAGGGTGGCACCGGCGCTGACGTCGAGCCCCACGAGCATGCGGGGCCCCCACACCCATTCCCGGCGGGACCGCAGAAATCGGTCGCCGTCGACCACGCGGCGCGTCGCGGCCAAGATCAGCGCGAACGTGTGGTCGGCGGTGGCCCGGTCGAGCACCCCTGGCGTGTTGGTGACCGTGACGCCGGCCGCCGTTGCGGCGGGTACGTCGATGTTGTCGTAACCGACGGCGACGTTGGCCACGACCTTGAGCTGGTCACCTGCCGTGGCGAGCAGCGCGGCATCGATCCGTTCGGTCAGCGTGACGACGGCCGCGGTGGCGCCCGCGATCCCGGCCTCGAGGTCGGCCCGCCTCGGCGGTTCTTCGCCACCGACGCGCACCGGCACACCCAGTGAATCGAGATGAGCCATGGCGCGGTCGGTGAGCAGTCTCGACACGTAGATCGTCAACAGAGATTCCTTGTCTTTGCCTCGTCGAGGGTGTCGAGCGGTGCGACACCTGTGACTGTGCACCATACGTCGCGATAGCGGTCCCACCGCTCGGCCACGGCCTCGCGCCATTCGGCGCGCGGCGATACGCGACGGGTTTGCGGGGGCGTCATGACCCGACCGTCGAGGACCTCGCCGCACATGGCGGCCGCTCCGAGCGCGGGCAGGTGACTTTCGTCGACCACGAGGATGTCGCGGTCAAGGACGTCGGCGAGCAGCTGCGGCAGCGCGGGCTCGTCACCGAACGCGCCGCTGACGTAGAGGGTGCGCTGGTCGGCGCCGACGCACGACTCGATGATCATGCGGTCGGCGAACAGGACGCCTTCGACCACGCCCCGGGCCGCGACGGGCGCAGGCGTTTGCGCATCGAGGCCAACGAGCGCCGTTCGCGGTTCGTCGAACCACAGTGGGCCGCGCTCCGGCCGGGTGTGCGGGATGAATACCGGAGCGTCCGCGTCGGCCGGGCCGGCTTTGAATGCGGCCGTGACGAGGCGGGCGACTGCCGCGTCGCCCGTGCCGAATCCGAGCCTCGCGGCGCCGTCGGCCAGCGCGTCGCCGCCGTTGATCACCCCGTTGATGAGCCATTGCCCGGTCCGGACGTCGGAGCGTTGCAAGGCCAACGCCCTCGGGTCGGGCTCGGCCAGCGCGTTCGACACCACATGGGTGGTGCCCATGATGAACAGCGGTCGGCCGCCCGGTGCGGCGCCCAGAGCGTACGAGGCGGCGGGAGTGTCGCCCGAGCCCACGAGCACCGGAATGCCGTGGGGGAGCCCGAGGATTTCCGACGCGCCGCGGGTGAGCAGGCCCAGCACGCTCAACGACGGCTTGATCGGCGGCAGCTGGTGTGCCGGCACGCCGAAGCGGGCCAGGACGTCGGTCAGCCAGCGGCAGCTGCCGTCTGTGCTCGACATCAGCGCGGTGTAGGAGGCCTGCGTCGGGTCGATGGCCCGTTGCCCGGTCAACCATTGGCCCAACCACGTTCCGGCGAGTCCGAATGTGGTTGCCGCGCTGAGGGCTTCGGATTCGATGGACTGCAGCAAGCGGTATGCCGCGCCCATCGCGGTCGCAGGCATCAGATGATTGCCCACGAGCCGTATTTCGTCCGGACTGAGCGCGTTGATCAGATCCGCGGTGGGGCCGGCCAAACCCGGATGGTCCCACGTGACACCGGCGGTCAGCGGCCGCCCGGACGCGTCGAGCAGTAATGCGGTGGGGCAGTGGGTGTCCAGACCGACGCCGGTGACCGCAGGGGCGTTCGTCCCGAGTGTCTCCACGACGGTCCTGACGGTGGCGATGACGCTGCTGCGCCACGCGGCCGGATCCGCCCGGCCGGGGCCGCACCCGCGCGCTGACGGGTGCGGCACCCGGGACCGGGCGAGAACCGTTCCATCCGAGTCGATTACGACGGCCTTGGTGGCCGAGGTGCCGACATCGATTCCCAGGTAGGCCACGGGAACGTCAGTCCAGCAGCTTGGCGGCGACCTCGGGCGCGTCGCCGCCGTGGATGACGGCCTTGAGCGCATTGACCATCTTCGCCGGATCCGCGGCCTGCCAGATGTTGCGGCCCGCGGTCATGCCATGACCGCCGGCCTCGACGACCGAGGCGGCCTGCTTGAGCACATCGAGCGGGCTGGGAGCCGGCGCGCCGCCCGCCGCGACGACGATCGCGGGCGTGCCCTCGACGACCTTGGCGAACTCGGCGGTCGAACCGGTGTACCAGGTCTTGACGATGTCGGTGCCGAGCTCGGCGGCGGCCCGAGAGGCGTACAGCACCGACTCGGTGGAACCTTTTCGGTCGCCCCACAATTCGCCGGACGGGTAGGCGTGGCACACCACCGGGAGACCCCAGGTGTGGGCCTCCTCGACGACCTTGGTGAGCATCTCGAACATCGCAACCTGATTCGACGATCCGGCCGAGATCCCGACGGCCACCGCGTCCGCACCGAGCCGGATCGCGTCGTGGACGGTTCCGATGGTGGCGTCGTAGGTGGGATGGAACTCCACGGAGAACATCGAGGCCTTGAGGATCCAGGGCATGGGTGTGGCGCGTCCGCCGAACAGCGGGCCCGCAAGCCCCTTGGTGATGGTGACCGCGTCGGGCTCACCGTCGGCGATGCTGTCGAAGGTCGGCCCGATGTTGGCCAGCCGCGGAGCCACACCGCGCGGCACGGCCTGATCGAGCGCGACCGTCACGGTGCGACCGTCGGCCGCGAAGAGCCGGCGCAGCCGCAACTCGCGGCCGAGCGCGGGCGTGGTGCCGGATCGGTTGATGTCGAATGCGGGTGTGAATGTCGTTGTCATACTTCGTTCTCCTTGTGTGGGGGCGTGGGGCGGGCCGGTTGCTCAGGCCCAGGGATCGACGCCGACGCGCATGTCGGCACCGGAACCGGCCAGCGCGATCGCCTCTACGGCGCGGTCCAGGGGCAGCTGCGTGCCGATCAGTTCGGCAACGGGGAGTTGCCCCGAGGCGACCATCGGCGCGACGGCGTGAAACCCGTCCAGCCGGCACGACGACGCGCCGACGATGGTCCATTCGTTGTAGTGCACATCGTTGGCCGACACCGCGAGGTCGGCGTCGGCGCCGAATCCGGCGAACACCGACACCCGGGCACCCGGCGCCAGACTGCCCAAATACGGTGTCAGCGCGTCGATCCGGCCGATGGCCATGACGAGTACGTCGATGCCGCCGTCGGTGAAGTCGTCGAGCGCGGCGGCGGTGTCGGGACCCGGCTCCAGCACCAGGTCGGCACCGAACCGGGTGGCCATCGACCGACGTCCGGCGATCGGGTCCACCGCGGCGACCTTCTCCACGCCGAAACTCTTCGCGAGGCCCGTGTGAATGAGGCCGAGGGGCCCGCAGCCGACGATCAGCGCCGTCTGGGCCTTCGACATCCCGGCGAGCTGCTGGCCGTTGTAGGCGCAGGCCACCGGTTCGATGATGGCGGCCTGCGTGGCCGGAACGCCGGGCACCGGCACGAGATTCTGTCGCGCGACGGCAGGCACGTGGACGTACTGGGACAATCCACCCGTCAGCTGGTATCCGAACGCCCGGCGGTTGCGGCAGATGTTCTCGTGACCGCGGCGGCATGCCGTGCACGAACCACACGTGACGAGCGGATAGACCGCGACCTGGTCACCCATCCCGACCCCGTCGGGCAGCGGTCCGTTGGCGTCGACGACGGTGCCGGCGAACTCGTGGCCCAGCACCGACGGGAAGGTGACGTTCTTCTGTTTGCGGCCCTCGAAGATCCGGACGTCGGTGCCGCACAACAGGGCCGCGTCGACGCGCAGCAGGACGTCGCCGGGCTGCAGCACCGGCATCGGCGAATGCTCGATGCGCATGTCGTTGGGTTGGTACAGAACCGCCTGGCGGAAGGTCTGGGACTCGGAAGTGCTTGCGATGTCGCGTGATTGCGACGTGGCGGTCGTCACGACTGGGTGCCTCTCTCGTCGGCGGTGTCGGTCAGGGCGCGCAGCGGATGCGCGAGTTCGATGTGTGCGCCGATCCGGCGCAGTTCGTCGAGGGCGGTTGCGGGGGCTTCGGATTCGGCGCCGTCGTCGGTGATGAACCGCCACTGCGCCGGGAGTTCCGACCAGTAGCTGAACTGGTCGGTTCCGAGCTTGCGGTGATCGGCGACCACGATCGTCTGTCTGGCCCGTTGCATCATCAGCGTTTTGAGCCGGCTCTGTTCGAGCGTGCGCGAGGCGACGCCGTACCGGGGGTGCACCGCGTCGGCGCCGATGAACGCATAGTCGGCGACGACCGCGCGCAACATGTGCTCGGCTTCGGCCCCGCTGATGGTCTCGTTGACCCTGCGCAGCCGGCCACCGAGCACGACCACCGAGACGTCCTCCTTGCGCATCAGGATGTTGATCGCGCCGATGCCGTTGGTGAACACCGTGAGGTCCTCGGCGTCGAGGTACCTGGCCACGAACTCGGTGGTGGTGCCTGCGTCGACGATCACGACCGCGCCGTCCGCGACGGACTCGGCGGCGAGCCGCCCGATCGCGTCCTTCTCCCGGGTGAACTCCAGGTGGCGCTGGTGGATCGACAGCTCGGTGGGCACCGTCAACGCCACGCCGCCGTAGGTTCGGGTGATATGGCGGTCCTGGTGTAGCCGGGCCAGATCACGGCGCACGGTCGCGAACGAGACGCCGAATCGTTCGGCGATCTCCTCGACGCTCAGTGAACCCGACTCGACGGTCTGCAGCAGATTCAGGATCTGCTCACGACGCTTCGCGCCACGTACATCGCGTCGGCGGACGATGCCGTCATCGCCGCCGTCGAACGGCTCGGCGTCCGGATCTGTGGGCTGTGTCACGAGCCAAACGCTACATGCGCGATGTGCGCAAGTCAACGTTAGATGCGCGAATCGCGCACATAAGCGGAGTCTAAATGTGTTGTGTGCGCGAAAACTGCGCACAAGCTCCACAGGCAACGCCTATTGACAATCGCGATGATTGGTTCAATCATGGCGATCTGACAATGTGATTGTGTCGCGCACCACAGCGCACCCGCGGCATCCCCTCACTGCAGATGAGCGAAACAATCACGAAGTTCTGATCCTGGAGGCTCGACGACAATGACCAGCACACCGGCAATGACGCACGGTAAACCCGGCAGAGAACCCGACCCGGCGCCAGGCGGTCGCAGTCGAGCGACCCGGATCCGATGGGCCGTCGCGGTCTTCTGTGCGGTCGGTCTCGCGATCAACTACATCGACCGATCCGCGGTGTCGGTGAGCCTGCCGTTCATGACCGAGGACTTCCACCTCACACCGACCGAGAAAGGCCTCATTCTCAGCGCGTTCTCGTGGAGCTATGCGCTCATGCAGATTCCGGCGGGCCGGCTGATCGACCGGTTCGGCGAACGCGTGATGTTCGGTGCCTCGGTGCTGGTCTGGTCGCTGTTCACCGGCGCGACCGGCGTGGTGAACAGCTTCGGCGCATTGCTGGGGTTGCGGTTGGGCCTCGGTGTGGGTGAGGCCGGCGCCTACCCGGCGGCCGCCAAGACGGTGTCGCACTGGTTCCCGCTGCGGCTGCGCAGCCGCGCCACATCGGTCTACGACAGCGGTGCCCGTATCGGCAGTGCCGCCGCGACACCGCTGATCGCCCTGATCATCGGCCTGTGGGGGTGGCGCGCGGCGTTCCTGTTCGCCGGTGCGCTCGGCGTGCTCTGGGCGATCGGCTGGTGGGCGTGGTACCGGCGTCCTGAGGTCATGTCGGCGGTCAACGAAGCCGAACTCGCGATCATTCACGAAAGCCACAAGGAGCAGGCCGCGACCAACCTCGATCCCACCGCCAAGCCCATGCGGCTCGTCGAACTCTTCCGCCGCCGCACGGTGTGGGGCATGATGCTCGGCTTCTTCTGCCTCAACTTCATGATCACGTTCTTCCTGACCTGGTTCCCGTCGTACCTGGTGGAGGAGCGTGGATTCGACCTGCTGAAACTCGGTGTCTTCGGGATGATCCCGCCGCTCGCGGCCATCCTCGGCAGCTGGATCGGCGGATTCGTGGGCGATTACCTACTGGCGCGTGGCTGGTCTCTCAATCGCGTCCGCAAGACCTGCCTCGTCGGCGGCATGCTGGTGTGCTCGGTGATCGCCCTCGCTGCCGTCGCACCGCAGGCCTGGCAGGCGCTGACGCTGATGTCGATCTCGTATGCGGCCTCGGCGTTCACGATCGTCACGATCTGGTGCCTGCCGGCCGACGTCGTCGACTCCAGCACGGTTGCCAGCTTGGGTGCCACGCAGAACTTCTTCTCCAACATCGGAAGCGCCCTCAGCCCGATCGTGATCGGCGCACTGTACGGCGCGACCGGTTCGTTCGAGTTCCCATTGGTGCTCACCGGCGTCGTCGTGGTGGCCGGGGCGCTGTGCTTCGGGCTGCTGATCAAGCGGGTGGAGCCCATCCGCTAGCCCGCGGCAGCTGCGAAATCCCCCGATTCCCAAGGGAACCGGGGGATTCGTGGCGTTCGGCGCTCAGTCCACGGCGTGCGCCAACAGGCGTTTGAGTTCCCGCCGCTGGTCGACGGTGAGGCTGGCGAGAACATCCGCTTCGGTGGCAAGCACCGCGGCCTCGGCGCGCTTGAGCAGTGCGGCCCCTTCCGGCGTCAGCTCGGCGGGCAGGGCGCGGCCGGACGTGACGGTGTCCGGCCGCCGCACCGCACCCTTGTCCTGCAGTCCGCGCAAAACGTTGTTCATGGCCTGCGGGGAGACGTTGGTGTGGCGCGCGAGCTCGGCGTTGGACTGCCCGGGGGCCATCGACAGGATCCGCAGGCAGACGAACTCGGGCAACGTCAACCCCAGCGGCTGCAGCTGCGCGGCGACCTTGGGTTGCAGTACCGCGACCACGCGATACATCAGGTAGCCGAGAGGCTGCTCCTCAAGAAAGTCACTCATATCAAGCATATTGACACATATCAACCAGGTTGATATACCGGACACATGACCACACCACAGGACATCTTCGAATCTGCATACCGCGGTGAAGCTTCGGAGTTCGCGGGCGTCCGGCCGCCCTGGAGCATCGGCGAGCCCCAGCCCGAGATCGCCGCGCTCATCGAAGCGGGCAAGTTCCACGGCGACGTGCTCGACGCCGGCTGCGGCGAAGCCGCCACCGCGCTGTACCTGGCCGAGCGCGGCTTCACGACGGTCGGGCTCGACCAGTCGCCGACCGCAATCGAACTCGCCCGTGCCGAGGCCGCCAAGCGGGGTTTGACCAACGCCAGCTTCGACGTCGCCGACATCAGTTCGTTCACCGGATATGACCGCCGCTTCGGCACGATCGTCGACAGCACGCTCTTCCACTCCATGCCCGTCGAACTCCGCGAGGGCTACCAGCAGTCGATCGTGCGCGCTGCCGCGCCCGGCGCGTCGTACTTCGTCCTCGTATTCGACAAGGCCACCATGGGCGACACCGGGCCGGCCAACCCGGTCAGCGACGACGAACTACGCGACATCGTCGGCAAGTACTGGGTGATCGACGACATCCGCCCGGCCCGCATCCACGCCAACGTGCCACCGGAATTCGTGAACTTCAGGGATTTCGCAGGTCTCGACATCCGCGACGAGGGCAACGGCCGCAAGTCGGTCGCCGCCTGGTTGCTGCAGGCCCACCTCGGTTAGTCCCGGCCGGCCGGCGACACTCGGCTCCCCCCGGCAACGCGAAAGCCCCGACATAGGGCAGGATGGAGTTGCCGTCCTGGGCAATCGCCGGGATGGCTCTCTAATGCGAGGAGTGCCGAGGAGAGCGATGGCGGATCCGAATGTCGCCGGCCAGGCAGCACCTATTCGACCGCTCTATTCGCGGGTGCTGCTGAAACTCGGCGGGGAAATGTTCGGCGGCGGACAGGTCGGGCTCGACCCCGACGTCGTCGCCCTGGTCGCGCGCCAGATCGCCGAAGTCGTCCGCAGCGGCGCTCAGATCGCGGTTGTCATCGGCGGCGGCAACTTCTTCCGCGGTGCCCAGCTGCAACAGCGCGGCATGGAGCGCACCCGGTCCGATTACATGGGCATGCTCGGTACCGTCATGAACAGCCTTGCCCTGCAGGACTTTCTGCAGAAGGAAGGTATCGACACCCGCGTGCAGACGGCCATCACCATGGGTCAGGTCGCCGAGCCGTACATACCGCTGCGGGCGGTACGCCACCTGGAAAAGGGCCGCGTCGTCATCTTCGGCGCAGGCATGGGCCTGCCGTACTTCTCCACCGACACCACGGCTGCCCAGCGTGCCTTGGAGATCGGCGCCGAGGTCGTGCTGATGGCCAAGGCGGTCGACGGCGTGTTCACCGCCGACCCGCGCGAGGACCCCAATGCCGAGCTGCTGACGGCGATCACCCACCGCGAGGTCATCGATCGCGGACTCAAGGTCGCCGATGCGACGGCGTTCAGTCTCTGCATGGACAACGGCATGCCGATCCTGGTGTTCAATCTCCTGACCGACGGCAATATCGCTCGTGCGGTGGCGGGTGAGAAGATCGGAACACTGGTCACCACCTGACGGGAGAAAGAACAGTGATCGACGAGACTCTCTTCGACGCCGAGGAGAAGATGGAAAAGGCCGTGACCGTGGCCCGCGACGACTTGGCGTCGATTCGTACCGGCCGGGCCAACCCCGGCATGTTCTCCCGCATCAACATCGACTACTACGGCGCGATGACGCCGATCACGCAGCTCGCGAGCATCAACGTGCCCGAGGCGCGCATGGTCGTCATCAAGCCGTACGAGGCTTCTCAGCTGCGGAACATCGAGGACGCGATCCGCAACTCCGACCTCGGCGTCAACCCCAGCAACGACGGCAACATCATCCGGGTGGCCATCCCGCAGTTGACCGAAGAACGTCGTCGCGACCTGGTCAAGCAGGCCAAGTCCAAGGGCGAGGACGCCAAGGTGTCGGTTCGCAACATCCGCCGCAAGGCGATGGAAGAACTCAGCCGCATCAAGAAGGACGGCGAGGCCGGCGAGGACGAGGTGGGCCGGGCCGAGAAGGAACTCGACAAGTCGACCCACACCTACACCAATCAGATCGACGAACTGGTCAAGCACAAAGAAGGCGAGCTGCTGGAGGTCTAGTGACCGATCAGCAAGCAGGATCCGTGGCAAGCACACCGGTCGGAGAACCGCCGAAGAAGCAGTCCCGCGCCGGTCGCAACCTGCCGGCGGCCATCGCCGTCGGGGTGGCGCTCGGCGGCTCCATCATCGCCATACTGCTGTTCGCACCGCACGTCTGGGTCGCGGTGGTCGCCGTCGCCATGGCGGTCGCCACGCACGAGGTCGTCCGCCGGTTGCGCGACGGCGGGTTTTCGATCCCGGTGGTGCCGCTGCTGCTCGGCGGCCAGGCCATCGTGTGGCTGACCTGGCCATTCGGGGCGGCAGGCGCGTTGGGCGCCTTCGGCGGCACCGTGGTGCTGTGTCTCATCTGGCGGCTGCTGGGCGGCGGGTTGTCGACCGCCCCGGCGAACTACCTGCGCGATGTCTCGGTCACGGTGTTCCTCGCGGCGTGGATACCGCTGTTCGGCGCGTTCGGCGCACTGCTGATCTACCCGGACGACGGTGCCGGCCGCGTGTTCTGTCTCATGCTCGGCGTGGTGGCCTCCGACGTCGGCGGCTACACGGCCGGCGTGCTGTTCGGCAAGCATCCGATGGTGCCCGCGATCAGCCCCAAGAAATCCTGGGAAGGGCTGTGCGGCTCGCTCGTGCTCGGCATCGTCGTGTCGGTACTTGCCGTGCAGTTCCTGCTCGACAAACCGGCGTGGGTCGGCATCCCGCTCGGGATCATGCTGGTGATCACCGGAACCCTCGGCGACCTCGTCGAATCCCAGGTCAAACGCGATCTCGGGATCAAAGACATGGGCACGCTGCTACCCGGTCACGGCGGCATCATGGACCGCATCGACTCGGTGCTGCCCTCGGCCGTCGCCACGTGGATCGTGCTGTCGCTGCTGGCGTGAGCGAGCACCGGGCGCCGGGTGAGATACTGGTGTTTCATCATGCCCGGATCCCTGCCTTTGATCTTCGATGCCCCGCGCCGCGCCATGCCGCCGCGGCACCTTGCCGACCTCGACGAAGCCGGGCGTGCGGCCGCGGTCACTGAACTCGGGCTTCCGGCGTTTCGGGCCAAGCAGCTCGCCAATCAGTACTACGGCAGGCTGATCGCCGACCCGCAGCAGATGACCGACCTGCCCGCCGCGGTGCGCGACCAGGTGGCCGAAGCGCTGTTCCCGACGCTGATCTCGCCGGCCCGCGAAATCCAGTGCGATGCCGGTGAGACGCGCAAGACGCTGTGGCGTGCGGTTGACGGGACGACGTTCGAATCCGTGCTCATGCGGTACCCGCAGCGCAACACGGTGTGCATCTCGTCGCAGGCCGGCTGCGGCATGGCCTGCCCGTTCTGCGCGACGGGCCAGGGCGGACTCAAGCGCAACCTGTCGACCGCCGAGATCCTCGAACAGGTCCGCTCGGCGTCGGCCGCGATGCGCAATGAACATGACGGACGGTTGTCGAACATCGTCTTCATGGGCATGGGGGAGCCGCTGGCCAACTACAACCGCGTGCTCGCCGCCGTCCGCAGGATCACCGCACCGTCGCCCAACGGCTTCGGGATCAGCGCCCGGTCGGTGACGGTGTCGACCGTCGGTCTGGCGCCCGCGATCCGCAAGCTGGCCGACGAGCGCCTCGGCGTCACCCTCGCGGTGTCACTGCACACGCCCGACGACGAGCTGCGCGACACGCTCGTCCCGGTCAACAACAGATGGCCGGTCCACGAAGTTCTCGATGCCGCCCGGTATTACGCCGACGTCACCGGTCGCCGCGTGTCCGTCGAGTACGCGTTGATCCGCGATGTCAACGACCAGCCTTGGCGCGCAGACCTTCTCGGCAAGAAGCTGCACGCCGCACTTGGGCCGCTTGTACACGTCAACCTCATCCCACTGAACCCGACACCGGGCAGCGAATGGGATGCCAGCCCCAAGCCGGTCGAGCGCGAATTCGTCAAGCGGGTACGCGAGCGGGGCGTGTCGTGCACGGTGCGCGATACCCGTGGCCGCGAGATCGCCGCGGCCTGCGGTCAGTTGGCAGCCGAGGGCTGAGGCTTCACACCGCTTGTCGGTCTTCGTTCGTATCGTTGTGCGCAACGTGCGGAGGGGGAGCGATGGTTCGGCGAAGGGCCAATCTCGGTGTCGAGCGTGCGGGGGTGAACGCCGTTGTCGCCCTGCTCGAGGCGGCGGGGCACATTGTTCATCAAGTGGACGGCACAAAGGACCACGGCCTGGATCTGTACGTCCAATTGGTAGAGGACGGCCGTCCGACCGGGGCCCACATCGCCGTTCAAGTGAAGTCGGGGAGTACGTATCGCAGATCGTTCGGGTATGCGATCCCGGTCGGAAAGCACGCCGAGATCTGGCGAACCACCAACGTTCCCGTCATCGGTGTCGTCTACGACCCCGAGATGCGGATGCTGTACTGGTGCAACGTCACCGGGCACCTCCAGGAGACGCCGGACTCGAGGGCGGTGCCGGTGGGCGAGGATCAGGTGCTGACGCGGCAGAACGTCGTCGCGATGATCGCCGAAGTCCATGGCTTCATCCATCCGGTCGACCACACCCGGCGGGTGATCGCGCGGTTGGTGAGGGCACGCCACGCCCCCGCTGAGCCGTCGGTTGTCGGAGGAATGCCCAACAAGGCGTTCTCGTTCATCGCGAAATGGGTGGAGCGCAATCACGGTTCGGTCGGTAAGGCGGCCATATTCGCCGCGCTGGCAGTCATCGTGATGAGCGGTGCGCTCACCCTCGCGTTGGTCCATCTTTTCGCGGTCCGGCATGTGTCGATCACGAACACCTGGACGTGGACCGCTGTGGTGGCTGCGTTCGCGATATTAGCTTTGGGGGCAGCATATTTCGAGCAGATTGCCGGGCGGTCGGCCGTGCTGCTGCGTTGTCTGGGCGGCGTGCCGCTCATGGTTTACTGCGTGCTGTCCCAGGTGGAGTTGTCGCCGAGGGCGGCGCGGGTGATCTCGACGGTGGGTGCCGAGCTCGCAGGCAAGGGCATGCTGATCTTGGCGCTGTTCTTCGTCATTCGAGAGTTGGATCGGCGCCGCCGGATGCGCGCGGCCTACGGTGCCCCGACGGCTGAGCACCTCGGCGCTCGATGAGCTAGGCCCGCGCCGGCGCGTTGGTGAACCACAGGTTCTCCTCGCGGAGACTGCGGCTGCGCCAGCCGTCGGCGGTGCGCACCAGTTCGTGGTGGTAGTAGCCGCCGCATGCACTCATCTCCGACATGCCCGGCAACTGCATGGGGTTGTAGAACATCGCCCGCACGGTCGCGGTGTCGCCGTCGATCTGCGTGTCGATGTTGGTGATGTAGTGCATCGTCCACGGGATCGCCGCGAAACCGGCGGCCAGCCAGTCGGCCACCTCGTCGCGGCTGCCTGCGATGGCACCGGCCGAGGTGTAGTCGATGTGGGCGTCCTCGGTGAACACCGACCGGTAGGTGTCCCAGTCTTTTGAGTCGACCCCGCGGGCGTAGCGGGTCAGCAGGGCCGAGATCGCCAACTCGTCGGCAAGCCGCTGCACGTCCACTAGTCGGGCATCCCGATGGTCTTGGACTCGAAGTACTCCTTGAACCCTTCCTCGCCGTTGCGCCTGCCGAGGCCGCTCTGCTTGGTGCCGCCGAACGGGCTGTTGATCCCGAAATGGCTGCGGCTGTTGATCGTGACGTTTCCGGTGCGGATCCGTCGCGCGATCGCGAACGCCCGGTCGAGGTCGGTGGAGGAGACCTCGCCGGACAGGCCGTAGATCGAGTTGTTGGCGATGGCAACGGCGTCGTCGTCGGTGTCGTACGGAGTCACCGTCAGCACCGGACCGAAGATCTCCTCCTGCGCGACGCGGGCGTCGGGATCGACGTCGGCCAGCAGGGTGGGCGCGACGTAATAGCCGGTGGGCAGGCTCTCGGGCACGCCGCCGCCGGTGACGAGCCGGGCCCCCGAGTCGAGTCCGGATGTGATGAGCCCCAGCACCTTTTCGCGCTGGGTCGCGCTGATCTGCGGGCCCTGCATGATGCCGGGTGTCCACGGGTCGCCGACCGGGAAGTTCTCCATGGCGCCCTTGAGAATCTCGATGCCTTCGTCGTAGCGGCTTCGGGGGAGCAGGATACGGCTGGGCAGGATGCAGGACTGCCCGCTCATCACGCAGGCCATCATCGCCGCGATCGGCAGCGCGGAGTTGAGATCAGCGTCGTCGAGCACGATGTGGGCGGACTTGCCGCCGAGCTCCAGCAGCGTCTTCTTGACCGTCGGCGCACCGGCGGCCAGGATCGCGCGCCCGGTCGCGGTGGACCCGGTGAACGTGATCATGTCGACCCGCGGATCGGCCGACAGCGCGGCACCGACCTCGTTGGCGTTCGAGACCACGACGTTGAACACACCCGCCGGGATATCGGTGTGCTCGGCGACGATGCGCCCGAGCTCGGTACCCGACCACGGCGTCAGCTGGGCCGGCTTGAGCACGACGGTGTTGCCTGCCATCAACGCGGGAACGGTCTCGGCGATGTTGAGGTAGAACGGCACGTTCCACGGTGTGATCGCCCCGACCACACCGACCGGCTCATAGGCGATCTTGCGCCGTGCCGGTCCCAGCTGGGTCTGGTGCACGCCGGTGTCGACGACGTACTCGAAGTTCTTGCCATGCTCGGCCCAGTGCTTGACCTCGCCGATCGGGTCCTCGATCTGGCTGCCGGTCACGGTGACGGGACAGCCGACCTCGGTCACCAGGATCCGGCGCAGCCGTTCCTTGTCGGCTTCCAGGGCCTCGTGCAGCTGCATCAGGCAGTGGTGGCGGAACTCGACGTCACGGCTCCAGTCGGTTTCGTCGAACGCCCGCCGCGCGGCGCCGACGGCCTTCTCGACATCGGCCACCGTGCCGTCGCTGGCCTGGCCGGCGACCTCTTCGGTGGCCGGGTGGATCACGTCGAATTTCGCACCGCTGCCGGTGTATTGGAGTTCACCGTCGATGAGCATGCGTTCGTCGCCGGCCAGCACGCCGCTGTCGCTCTGCACCTGGGTCATGCCGACTAGCTTTACAAAATTGCGCGCCAGTGTCATCCCCTTGGCGGAACTTGTCGAGCAGTCGCTCAATGCCGCCCGAGCGTGGTCCTTGGCCGCCATTGTCACGCCAGTGTGACTGTCGGCGCCGAGTGCCACTCCTGCGTGACAATGGCGGGCTGCCGGGAGCGGTGGCGGAGATCAGTCGGGCTGTTTGATGCCGACGGCGTGGCGCAATTGGGCCAGGAATTGGTCGCCGTCGTCGCTGCGCACGATGTAGTGCGATACCGCGACGCGGATGGCGGTGGCGGCCTTGACCGCGGCGTTGGGTCCCGACAGCAGTTTGAGCAGCCGGGCCCGCATGATCGGGATGACGTGGGTCAACTGGGCGATCACGACCTCGGGTTCGATGTCGACCAATCGGACGCCCGAATAGGACTGTTGGTACTGCACGATGAACCGCAGTGCGGCATCGAGCTTTTCGGTGCCCCGCAAACCGACGGTCGCGCGGCCGATGCCGTTGTCGAACATCTCGCGCTCATAGCGTCCGAACGCGTCGAGCAGTTCCTGCTTGTCGGCGAACCAGCGGTACAGCGTCGGCCGCGACACCCCGGCCTGCAGCGCGACCTCGGACAGGCTCAGCTTGGTCTGACCGCTGCGCGCGAGTACCTCGGCCGTCGCCACCAGGATCCGGTGGCGCGTCGAGGTGTCTTCGTTCGGCACATCCCGCTGCGCGGGCAAAGGTTCATTCACGTCCAAGCCTCAATGGTTGTGGTTCCCCCAAAATGGTAGGGCCATCACATCAACTTCTTGAGCAATGCCACAGTCTCGAGGTCCTCCAACGCCGCAACCCCACGTCGAGCGCCTTCCAGGGCGATACCCTCGGCCTGCATACCGCCCATGCCCGCGGTGATCACCGGCGCGGTGTAGGCGTACAGCGCGCCCATGCGGTAGCGCTCCCAGAGCTCGTCGCGGTCGAGGCTGGGTCCGCCTGCCGCGGCAAGCGCGCTCCGGTAAGTGTCGAGAAGATCTCGCTCGGCGGACTGTCGGTCGGTCGTGGTCATGCTGGTGATCAGGGTATACGCGAGCTCCCGGCCGGGGTGGCCGCGCCGCACCGCCTGCCAGTCCAGCAGGCCGACGGCGCCGCCGCGGAAGTACAGATTGCCGGGGTGTGCATCGCCGTGCATCACGGTGTGCGGGGGTCGATCCAGCAGTTGCGCCGCGGCGCGATAGTTCTCGTCGATGAACCGGCCGCCGGCCACCGGTATGTCGGTGCGTTCGGCGAGGCGTCGCGTCGACATCTTGAGCAGCGACCCGGTCAACAGCGACGTGTGATCGCCGGATGCCGAGTACAGCCAGCCCAGCCGACCGCTGCCTGCGCGTTCCGGCAGACGGCCCCAGAAGGCCGCGTGCAGCCGGGCGAGGAGTTCGACCGTGAGGCCGGCCCGGTCCTTGTCGAGCGGGTGCAGCGTGTCGGGAAAATCGCACTTTTGCAGTGCGAGGTCCTCGAGCACGAGCACGAACCGGCCGGTCAGCGGATCGAATGCCGAGCCGTATGACCGTGGCACCCCTGGCAGGCCGGGGGCCAGCTGCTCGTAGAACCTGACCTCGGTCTGCGCGAGGCGGCCGAGTTCGCCCATGAGCCGCGTCGCGGCCGTCTCGGCGGGCATCTTGACGAACACCGATTCCGGTACGTCGTCGCCGACGAGCGCGAGCCGGGCCCGCGACGAGGTACCCGCGTCGCCGTCGATCACCGCGACCGAGCGCACGGTGCGTCCGATGAGCCGCGACAGGTGGCCGGCGTCCAGGTCGGCAACCCGGCGCGGAATGCCGCGCATGCGGCCGACGGTCGCGTCTGTTGCGATACGTTGCACGCCGTGGCCGAGGTGTGCGGCCAGGCCGAGGGCGGGGGTGACGCGACGAGCTGTCGTGAGCATCCGCCAAGTTTACAAATTGTGCAGTAATTGTAAATGCGAATGAGAAAGGGCGTCGATGGCAGGTCCGATGGAGGGGTTCCGGGTCGTCGAACTCGGCGTCTGGGTGGCCGCGCCCGCGGCAGGCGGAATACTCGCCGACTGGGGTGCCGACGTCATCAAAGTCGAACCGCCGGCCGGTGATCCTGCGCGGACCTTCGGCCGCATGCTCGGCCTGGACACCGACGTCAATCCGCCCTTCGAGATGGACAACCGCGCCAAGCGCAGCATCGTCGTCGACCTGACCACCGACGAGGGCCGCGCCACCATGGCTGAATTACTCGGTGGCGCAGACGTTTTCCTGACCAACGTGCGGCCGGTCGCGCTGAGCCGGTTGGGCCTGGATTTCGCGACGGTCGCCGCGCGCAACCCGCGTCTGGTCTATGGGTTGATCACCGGATACGGCCTGTCCGGACCCGACGCCGACCGTGCCGCCTACGACGTCGCGGCATTCTGGGCCCGCGCCGGGCTGGCCGACCTCCTGACCCGGCCCGGTGACACGCCGCCGTTCCAGCGCGGCGGTATGGGAGACCACGCCGCCGGAATGACGTTGGCCGCCGCGGTCTGCGCGGCGTTGCTGGCCCGAAGTCGTACCGGTACCGGGCAATTGGTGAGCACATCGCTCTACCGTCAGGGCGCCTACACCGTGAGCTTCGATCTGAACACCTTGTTGATGACCGGCCAGCAGATCGCGATCGGCCGGCGCGAGACGATGGCCAACCCGTGTATGAACAACTACGCCGCCGCGGACGGCAAGCGGTTCTGGATCGTCGGCCTGCAAGGCGACCGGCACTGGCCCGCGCTGTGCCGGGTGGTCGGGTGCACCGAGTGGCTCACCGATGCGCGATTCGCCACGGCGCGTGACCGATTCGCCAACTCCCGCGAACTGATCGCCGAGTTGGACGAGCTGTTCGCCGCGCGTCCACTCGCGCAGTGGGCCGAGCTGTTCGCCGCGCGTCCACTCGCGCAGTGGGCCGAGCTGTTCGATGCCGAGCCCGATTTCTTCTGGTCACCCGTCAACTGCCTCGACGACGTCGTGGCAGACGAACAGTTCCACGCGGCCGGAGGCATTGTCTATGTGCCCGACGCGGATTCGAGCATGCCGATGGTGGCGACTCCGGCCGATTTCTCCGCGACACCCGCCGAGCCCCGCCGCGCCGCTCCGGCGCTCGGCGAGCACACCGAGGAGATCCTCGCCGAGCTGCGCGGTGTCAGGGGCGGCGGGAGTTGATGGCGGTCAGCAGTTCGTCGAGTTGGTCGCGCGTAACCCGGCCGCCGGAGAACCCGATCATCCGCTCGATCGGGATCGAGGCCAGCATTCGCAGCAGGTCGGTGCCCAGGGCCGTCGTGTCGGTGCCCGCCGGGGCGGCTTTGCTCAAGGCGTCGAGGGCGATCGGCGCCGCGACCGGGTCGGCCAGGATCTCGCCGAGCGTCGATTCGCGGGTGAACGGCACGCGGATCTCGTCACCCGCCAGCGTCGTGGTGGCGTGCAGGCGCAGATCCCGGCTGGAGGCGCCCACCGACACGGTGTAGTCACCGCCTTCGAGAACCCAGCCCTCGATGTTGACGTCCCAATACGTGAGAGCTGTTCTGCTGACCGGGATCTCGACGGAACGCTGTTCGCCGGGCGATAACGTGACGCCGGTGAAACCGACCAGCCAACGGGGTGGCCTGCTCACCCGGGATCCCGGCAACGAGGCATAGACCTGAACCACTTCCCGGCCCGCCCGCGAGCCGGTGTTCGTCACCCGCAGCAGCACCGTCAGGTCGTCGGACACCTCCAGATCCGAGTACTCGAACCGCGTGTAGGACAGGCCGTGGCCGAACGGATAGGTCACCTCCAGGTCGCGGGCGTCGAACCAGCGGTAACCGACGAAGATCCGCTCGCCGTACACGGTGTGGCCGTTCTCGGACGGGAAATTCAGATACGCCGGGGTGTCCTCCAGGCGTAGCGGCACCGTCTCGGCGAGCCGTCCCGACGGGTTGACCACGCCGAACAACACGTCGGCGATCGCGCCGCCACCGGCCTGGCCGAGCAGCGCGCCGTCGAGGATCGCCGGAGCCAGTTCCGCGACGGGGCCCAGACGTACGACGCCACCGTGCGAGAGCACCACGACCGTGCGCGGCTGCACCTCGACGACGGCGCGGAGCAACTCGATCTGATCGGCAGGCAGGTCGATGTGCTCGCGGTCGTAACCCTCGGATTCCTCCTCGGCGGTCAACCCGAGAAATACGATCGCGGTGTCCGCGGCTGCCGCGGCCGCGACGGCCGCCGACGCGCCTGCGGTATAGGTGACATCGTAATCGCCTGCGAGCGCGCGTATCTCGTCGAGGGGGACGTCCACCCGGGTCGGGTTCACGTGCGAACTGCCCCCGCCCTGATACCTGGGGTGCTGCGCGAAGGTGCCGATGACGGCCAGTGTCGACGGAGCCAACGGGAGCAGATCGCCGTCGTTCTTGAGCAACACCACGGCCCGCCGGGCCGCCTCACGGGCCAGGTGATGGTGCGCGTCACCGTCGAACGATCCAGTGGTCACCGCGTTTTCGCTCGCGCGGACCGCCAGGCGCGCGACCCGCTCGGCGGCGCGCGTCACCGCCGCATCGTCGAGCGTGCCCGCGGTCACCGCGGCCACCACATCGGCGTCGGTGACACCGCCGGCCGACGGCATCTCCAGATCCAGTCCCGCGGCGACCGCCGCGACCCGGTCGCGCACCGCGCCCCAGTCGCTGACGACGACGCCGTCGAACCCCCACTCGTCGCGCAGCACTTTCGTGAGCAGCCACGCGTTCTCGGCGGCATAGACGCCGTTGATGCGGTTGTACGAGCACATCACCGTCCAGGGCTGCGCCTCGCGCACCACGTGTTCGAAGGCCCGCAGATAGATCTCGCGCAGGGTCCGGTCGTCGACGTCGGAGCTCGCCCGCATCCGGTCGTGCTCGGCGTTGTTGGCCGCGAAATGTTTGACCGAGGCGCCGACCCCGCGGCTCTGCACCCCGCGCACCCAAGCCGCCCCGAGCACACCGGACAGCAGCGGATCCTCCGAGTAGTACTCGAAGTTCCGGCCACACCGCGGGTCACGTTTGATGTTGACGCCCGGGCCGAGCAGCACATGCACGTCCAGCGACAGGCACTCGTCGCCGAGCGCCGTGCCGATGCGTTCCACCAGTTCGGGGTCCCAGGTCTGGCCGAGCCCGGCCGCGGGCGGAAAACACGTGGCCGGCTTGCTGCCGCCGATACCCAAATGATCTGTCGCGTTGCCGGATTGCCGACGTACGCCGTGCGGTCCGTCGGTGAGCACGATCGCGGGGATCTCGCCGATCGCCTTGGTGGTCCAGAAGCTCGCACCGCTGCCCAGGGCGGCCCGTTGCTCCAGGCTGAGCTCGGTGATGTCGGTTCGGGGTTCGTTCACCCTTCCCGAGGGTAGCTTCGGTTCCTCACCCGGGCGGCATGTCGCAGCTGGGCCAGGAAGTCCTCGTCGTCGTCGCCGCGGACCAGGTAGTGCGATATCGCCACGCGTACCGCGGTGGCAGCGGCCAACGAAGCATCCGGTCCCGACGACAGCCGCTCGAGCCGCTCGCGCATGAGGGGAATGATCTGCGCCAGCCGTCTGATCACCTGCTCCGGTTCGATGTCGACCATGCGCAGGCCGGGATAGGACCGCTGATACTCGGCGGTGATGCGCAGCGCTGCGTCGAGACGTTCGGCGGCGGGCAGGCCTGCCGACGCTTTCGCCACCGCCTGCTCGAAGTACGAGCGTTCCCATACGACGAACGCGTCGAGCAGATCCTGCTTGGAGGCGAACCAACGGTAGAGGGTCGGCCGCGACACCCCGGCCTGCGAAGCCACCTCGGACAGGCTGAGTTTCGTCATCCCGTTGCTGCCGAGCACCTCGGCGGTCGCGACCAGGATGCGCTCGCGCGTGGTGTTCTCGTCATCGGCGGACGACACGTCAGGCATCGTCACAGCTTTACAAAAGAATGGAGAACTGTCACGCTAAATCTGGCGTGCCGCCGTCGTCGCACGCCCCGCAGGAGGGAATCCACGTGACAGTTGCCAGCTCGCCGCAGGCACGCGAATACAGCCCATTCGACATCACGTCGCACGACTTCTGGAGCCAGCCGTTCGCCAAGCGCGACGAGACGTTCGCGCAGTTGCGGGCCGGCGAGGGGTTGAGCTGGCATCAGCCGCTGTCGACGCTGTTCGACGTCGAGGAGCCGGGTTTCTGGGCGCTCACCCGCCGTGCCGACATCCAGTTCGCCAGCCAGCATCCGGAGATCTTCACGTCGGCGCAAGGCGTTGCACTCGACCCGATGCCCGCCGAGGTGCAGAAGTTCGCGACGTTCTTCTTGATGATGGATCCGCCCGAGCACACCACGTACCGCCGCCTGATCAGTTCGGCGTTCACCCCGCGCAACGTCCGCCGGATCGAGGAACAGATCCACGCCAACGCCGTCGCGGTGGTCGACGACCTGATCGGTGCCGGCGACATCGACTTCGTGGAAGCCTGTTCGGCGCGGCTGCCGATGCTGACGATCTCGGAGATGCTCGGGGTTCCCGCCGCCGATCAGCCCGCGCTCGCGAAGGCCGCCGAGAAGTTGTTCAGCATGAGCGACGACGAGTACTCGAGCATCGAAGAACGCGCCATGGACACGATCAACGAGATCATGCTGATCTCCAACACCGGTGTGGAGTTGGCCAAATTCCGCCGGGCCAATCCCGGTGACGACCTGATGACCAGCATCGTGAACGCCGAAGTGGACGGCCACCGGCTCACCGACGAGGAGATCGGGGCCTTTCTCATCCTGCTCGCGTCCGCGGGCAACGACACCACCAAGCAGACCACGACGCACGCGATGATGGCGCTTGCCGCCAATCCGGACCAACGGGATTGGCTCATGGAGGATTTCGACGGCCGGATCGGTTTGGCGACCGAGGAGTTCGTCCGGTGGGCGACGCCGGTGATCCAGTTCGCGCGGTTCGCGACGCAAGATGTCGAGCTGGCCGGGCAGAAGATCAGCGCGGGGGACAAGGTCGGCCTGTTCTACTGCTCGGCCAATCGCGACGAGACGGTCTTCGACAATCCGCAGCGCTTCGATCTGAGCCGGTCGCCAAATCCGCAGATCGGATTCGGCGGCGGCGGGCCACATTTCTGCCTCGGCAACCAACTTGCCAAGAGCGAGTTGCGAAACCTGTTCCGCGAGTTGCTGACCCGACTGAAAACCATCGAGTTCGGCGAGCCGGAAATGCTCTACAGCAGCTTCGTCCACGGCATCAAACGCGTGCCCGCCCACGTGCGGTAGCCTCGACTTCTCCTGCGCGAACAGACACGTAGGTACCCGAAAACCCTTCAAAGAGGGCACCTTCACGTCTGCTCGCGGGAGAAAATCAGCGGGGGCGCACCAGCACCGACTGCTGGATGGCGCCCACCGCACCCTCCTGATCGAACAGTGTTCCCACGGTGGTGCCGATACCGTCTGGTCCGTAGTTGGTGTCGGCGCGGATGCCGATCCACTCGCCGTCGGGGATCCGGTGGATGTGCACCACCAGGTCGGTGTTGAGGAACGTCCACTTGCGGATGTCGATCTTCGAGCCGATGCCGTTCGCGTCGTCGGCGACGGCGAACAACCGCTGCAACGGCGTCATGGCCTCGCCCTTGACCAGATCGACGGTCGGCTTGAGCCACGACTCACCCGGGCCCGGAACCTGCGGTACGGTCAGCCACCGCCAGTCCAGGCTGTGCACGTAGTTGGGCTCCCAGTTCTTGGCCATGTCGCGGCTGCGGGCCTCGTCCAGCGGGGGCAGGGGCGGCGCGGCAGCGTGCTGCAGCGCGGCGGTGTCGAGTGTGCGCATGCGCCACCCGCTTGCCCGCGCGACCGGCCGCGGTGTGCCGTCGGGACCCGGGGCCAGCATCTCGGCGGTCAGCAACTCGATCTGCTTTCCGGGACGCTCCACCGTCGCGCGAACCCACAGGTCGCCCTCTGACGGCACACCGCCCAACAGGTCGATCGCGACGCGGGACAGGCGGGTGTCCGCGCGCCGCGCGCAGGTTTCCAGAGCGCGGACGAGGAGCGCCGACACCGGTGCGGCGTGTTGGATGGCCGCCGACCACGTGCCGCGCACCATGTCCGTGGCCCGGAATCGCTGGCCACGCGGATCGGCGTCGTCGATCAACTCGTAATAGGAATCCGACATGTCAGTGGTGGTGATCGCCGGAACCCGAGTGGTCGCCCGGTGCGGGTACGTCGACCATCGCGGCGTCGACCCGCGACAACTTCGTGCCGACCAGCCGTTCCGGGTAGGCGTCGGTGGTCGTGACCATGAACAGCATTCGGCCTTCCGGGCCACCGAGCGCGCATGCGATCGCGGTGCGGCCGTGAGCGTCGATGCGATCGGTGACCGTGCCACCGTCGACGATGCGCTGGAACCGGTGTGCCAAGGTCAGCGCCGTCCAGACGCCGCCATCGGCGTCGACGGCGATGCCGTCGGGCGGACCGTCGAGACCATCGGCGAACACGCGACGCTCGGTCAAACCGCCGACGGAATCGATGGCGAACGCGGTCAACCGCCGTGCGGTCGACTCCGCGACGATCAGGGTGGCGCCGTCGGGCGTGATCGCCATGCCGTTGGGGAAGTCGAGGTGCTCGGCGACGACGTGGACGGTGTCATCCGGGTCGATCCGCACGATCACGCCGCCGCTGCGGGCCTGTGAACCGACGTACGCCCGGCCGTGATCGTCGATCACCATGTCGCCGAGGGCCGCTGGGACCAGGTCGCTGAGATCGGCGAGCAGTTCGACGGTGTCGCCGTCGTAGCGCAAGATCTGGCGACGCTGCGTCGACACGATCAGTAGCGTGCCGTCGGGTCGAAAACCCAAGCCGGACGGCGAATGTCCGGGTAACGGCAGAGTCGTCATGGAACCGGACAGCGTCACGGTGTGCACGGCTTCACCCAGCATGTCGGAGAACCACAACAGGCCCTCGAACCAGCGTGGGCCCTCGCCGAAACAGAACCCGTTGGCGAGTTCGGTTGTCGACACGAGTTCGGCTCCGACCGTCATGACAGCGCACCTTTACAAAACACGCCTCGAGTGTCACGCTCTCGAGGTGTCACTGTCAACCACCGGAGCGGCGTGATGAAGAAGTTCTACGGCCACACGCTGCTGTATCTGCACGAGACGATCGACCTGGGGGCGGGCCGCGCGGACCAGTTCACACAGGCATTCAGCGACGTCTACCAGCCTATGATGGAAGACCTCGGGGCCCGGTTGTTCGCGATCTGGGAGACGACGCCCTACAACGGACACTGGCCGCAGGTGACGATCATCTGGGAGATCGACGCGTTCGCCGACTATGCCCGGATCGGCAAGGCGCAGGCCGCCGGTGGCAGCCACGAGAAGCCGGCGACGCAATGGGCGACGTATCTGTCGGAGATCGGTGCCCGTGGCGAGGGCCGGATCATGTACGCGGGCAAGTACAACAGGACACTGGCCGAGTTGCGGGAGGAGGGGTTCGGCGCGAGCCTGGTGATCCAGGAGATCATGCAGACCAAACCCGGCAGGCAGGACGACTACATCCGCGAACTGGAACGGCTGTACGTGCCGTGGTCGGAACGGACCGGCAAGCGTTGGCTCGGCTCGTTCATCACCACGTTCCGGTTCAACGAGGTCATCCACTACTGGGCGCTGGACGGCGACTGGGATTGCTTCGAAAACCACTACCCGTCCTGGAAGGACAGCCCGCCCGCCGAGATCGTGACATGGATGAGTGTCGCCCCGGCCCTGCGGGACGGCTGGGAGGATTCGATCCTGGCGGCCCTGCCGCCGTCTCCGTTGAAGTAGGCGCGTGATGAATCGACCTGTGCTCCAGGACTTCACATACGATCCGTTCGACCCGGATGTGATGGCCGATCCGCTGCCGTACTACCGGATCCTGCGTGACGAGCATCCGGTGTACTACATCGACAAGTGGGACACCTACGCGCTGTCGCGGTTCGACGACATCTGGGAGGTGCTCGGTATCACCGACGGGACCTTCGTCGCGTCCGAGGGAACGTTGCCGGCCGCCACCGTTCTGAGCCACCACAACGACGGGCCGGTGCCCGATCCGCCGTTGCACCCCATGCCTTTCCACGCAAACTTCGATTCGCCCATCTACGAGAATGTCCGGCGCTGCACCTCGGCGCAGTTCCGGCCACGGGCGGTGCCGAAGCTCGCGGACCGGATCCGCACCCTCGCCAACGAGCGCCTCGACGAGCTGCTGCCACGCGGGCGCTTCGACCTCACCCAGGACTACGCCGGAATCGTGGCGGCCGCGATGGTGTGCGAATTCGTCGGTCTGCCAGCTGAACTCGCTCCGGAGGTGCTGGCCACCGTGAACGCCGGGAGTCTCGCCCAGCCGGGGGAGGGCGTCGAGGTCGGCAACGCCAGGCCCGGCTACCTGTCCTACCTCACGCCGATCGTCGAACGGCGGCGCGCCGAAGGGCCCGACGGCAGCGTGCCGATCGCCGACAGCCTGATCGGCTTCCGGCTGCCCGACGGCTCTGCCCTCGGCGACATGGAGGCCGCCGTCCAGATGCTCGGCGTGTTCATCGGCGGAACTGAAACGGTGCCGAAGATCACTGCGACCGGACTGTGGCAGCTGCGCAGGCACCCCGACCAGTTGGCGGCGGTCCGTGCCGACCTCGACGGGAACGTGCCGATCGCCCGCGAGGAGATCATCCGGCACAGTGCCCCGGCGCAGTGGTTCGCCCGAACGGTGCGGCGGCCCTACACCATTCACGACACGACCCTCAAACCGGGGCAACGCGTCATCACGCTGCTGGCTTCGGCGGCCCGCGACGAGCGGGAGTACGACAACCCCGACGCGTTCATCTGGAACCGGCCGATCGAGCGGCTCTTGTCGTTCGGTCGTGGCCAGCACTTCTGCCTCGGCGTGCACGTGGCCCGGCTCGAGATCACGGTCATGATCCAGGAGTGGCTGAAACGCGTGCGGGACTACCACATCGACGAGCAGGCGGCATCGCGTCCGCCGTCGAGCTTTCAGTGGGGCTGGAACAACATCCCCGTGGAGGTGTGAGATGTGGTGCTATCGCCTCGTCGCGCCGTACACGTTCGAGCGTACCGAGGCCGAAAAGCCCGCGCCGGGATCGCTGAGCGACGGGCAGGTGCTCCTGCAGTTCCTGGCGGCCGGGGTGTGCGGCAGTGATCTGCCCGGTTTCCGTGGTACGCAAGGCAAATTGCCAGGGGACACCGGTCGGAGTGCTGCCGAGATGAACGGATTCCCGATCCACGAGATCGTCGGCGAGGTGCTCGCGAGCCGCCACCCCGACCACCGCACGGGTGACCGGGTGGTGGGCTGGGCCTCGGGGTTCGACGGCCTGATGGAACGCATCGTCGCCGACGGAAGCGGCCTGGCGTCCTACGATCCGGCGCTGACGCCACCACTCGCGGTGGCGCTGCAACCCCTTGCGTGCGTGCTCTACGCGATGGAACAGCTGGGCGACCTCACCGGCCGCCATGTCGCGGTGATCGGTCAGGGGTCGATCGGCCTGCTGTTCAGTTATGCGGCAAAGGCTTTCGGTGCGAGACGCGTCACCGGGGTGGATCCGGTGGACCGGTCGGCGATCGCCGCGCGATTCGGGGTCGACACCGTGGTCCGCGCGACGAGCGATCGTTGGGTCGGCCACCTCGATGGCGCCGACCGGCCGCACGTCGTGATCGAAGCCGTCGGCCACCAGGTCGCGACGCTCAACCATGCCCTGTCCGCCGCGGCGTTCGGCGGCACGGTGTTCTACTTCGGCGTTCCCGACGACGACAGCTACCCGATCAGTATGCGAACCATGCTGCGCAACAACCTCACCCTGAAATCCGGTGTGACACTGGACCGGCGCCGGGTGCTGGCGCGCGCCGACGAATTCGCCAGGCAGCATCCCGACCTGCTGCCGAACTATGTCACCCACACCTTCGGCATCGACGAGGTGCAGTCGGCGTTCGAGCTGGCATGCCGCCCGGTCCCGGGCCGCGTCAAGATCGCGATCACCGCATGAGCGTCAGCAGACTGCAGGATGCGCTCGCGGCGAACGCGACGATCTGGGGCGGCTGGGTCGTCGGCCCCACGATCATCGGACCAGAGGAGTTCGCCCATGCTGGTTATCACTACGTCGGATTCGACGTGCAGCACGGCTATCTCGACGATGCGGACGTCGCACTGCTGCTGCGGCGCCTCGAACACGTTCCGATCGCCACCGCGGTGCGCCTGCCGTCGCCCGACCCGGCACCCATCGGGCGGGTACTCGATGCGGGCGCGGACGCCGTGATCATCGCCATGGTGGAAACGCACGAGCAGGCTGCCGCCGCCGTCGCCGCGACCCGCTACGCACCCGACGGGGTCCGCAGCTTCGGGCCCCTGCGCGCGAGCCTCGGGCACGACACCGCGGCGCTGGAGAGCAGGGCGAGCGTGTTCGCGATGATCGAAACCGCGCAAGGAGTTTCGGAGGTCGACCGGATCTGCGCGGTACCCGGACTGTCCGGCGTCTACGTCGGCCCGGCCGATCTGGCGATCTCGCTGGGCCACCGGGTTGCCGATGCCTGGACGCATCCCGACGTCCGCGCTGCAATGGTCACGATCCGCAGCGCGGCCGCGGCCGCCGGAATCGTGAGCGGAATCCATGCCGGTAGCGGGAGGCTCGGAAGAGCCATGGCGGATCTGGGTTTTCAGATGGTCACGCTGGCCTCGGAATCGCAGGCGCTGCGCCGCGGCGCGGCCGAGCACCTCAACGAGGCGGCCGGGCACACGCACGACGAATCAGCGCAAGGGGGATATCAGTGACCGAAACCGACCGCGTGGCCCTGGTCACGGGTGCAGCCCGCGGACAAGGCGCCGCGATCGTGAGCCGGCTGGTCGCCGATGGCTTTCAGGTGGCGGCCACCGATGTTCTCGTCGACGAGCTGAGCACGGCAACAGCGGGTTTCGGGGACAAGGTCACGGCGATCGGGCTTGACGTCGCATCGGCCGAGCAGTGGCAGCGAGCCGTCGAGGCCACAGTGCAACGGTTCGGTGCACTGAGCACGCTAGTCAACAATGCCGGCGTGCTGCACCGGGCGTCGATACCCGACGAGACACCGCAAGGATTCGAGGGCAGTTGGCGGATCAACTGTCTCGGCCCGTTTCTCGGGATTCGCGCCGCGCTCGAACACCTCCGCCGCGCCGAGAACGCTGCCGTCGTCAACACCTGCAGCACCGGAGCCATCCGCCCGTTCCCTCATCACGTGGCCTACGGCTCGTCGAAGTGGGCGCTGCGCGGGCTCACCCAGGTGGCCGCGGCAGAACTCGGCCCGCACGGCATCCGGGTCAACGCGGTGTTTCCGGGCCCCGTCGAGACGCCGATGCTCGACGAGACCACGCAAACCAGGCTGGCGGCCCGATCAGTCGCCGGGCGGCTGGGTAAACCGGCCGAGATCGCCGACGCCGTCGCGTTCCTGGTGTCCGAACACGCGTCGTTCATCACCGGGTCCGAGCTCGTGGTCGACGGCGGCCAATGTCTGCAGATCGGATGAGGATGTCCAAATCACTCTCGGTGGGCATCATCGGCGCCGGGCCGGGCGGCCTGGCACTGGGAATCTTCTTGAAGAAGGCCGGTTTTGGCGACTTCACGATCTTCGACCGCGAGGACGGGGTTGGCGGAACCTGGCGGATCAACACCTATCCCGGGCTGGCATGCGACGTGAAATCGCATCTGTACTCGTATTCGTTCGATCTGAACGCCGAGTGGTCACGGCTGTGGTCGGGGCAGCCGGAGATCCTCGAGTACTTCGAGCGTTGCGCACAGCGATACGAACTCGCGCCGCACCTCGCACTGCGCACCGAGGTGGTGAGCGCGCACTGGGAACCGGACGACAAGACCTGGCGGCTCACCACCGCGTCGGGCGATGAGCACCGGTTCGATGTCGTGGTGTCGGCGGTCGGGCTGTTCACCCAGCCCGTCCTGCCGAATCTCATCGAGGAAGAACCCTTCACCGGCACGGTGATGCACTCGGCACGCTGGGACCACTCCGTGGAGATCGAGGGGCGGCGGGTCGCAGTGCTCGGGACCGGCTCGACCGCGTCGCAGGTGGTGCCCGAACTGGCGAAGGTCGCCGAGAAGGTGTACTCGGTGCAGCGGTCACCGACCTGGATCCTGCCGAAACCCGATCGCCCGTACACCGATCGGGAACGCTGGCTGTTCGCGCACGTGCCGTTCGCGAAGAAGATCTACCGCACGCGGCTGTGGCTGCGCAGCGAGGCCAATATCTCGGTGATCGAGAACGGCAGCGACAAGACCCACGAGTTCCGCGGTATCGCACTCAAAATGCTCGAATCGGCCGTCGCCGACGAGGCGTTGCGGGAGAAACTCACGCCGTCCCATCCACTCGGCTGCAAACGGCTCGTGTTCTCGTCGGACTTCATCCCGACCCTGACCCGGCCGAACGTGGAGGTGGTGTCCAGCCCGGCCCGCGCGCTGCGGGCCCGGACCCTGGTGACCGAGGACGGCCAGGAACTCGACGTCGACGTCGTGGTGTGCGCGACCGGATATGCCGCGGCCGACTACCTCGGCCAGATCGAGGTGGTGGGGGAGGCCGGTGTGACGCTGCGCGACACCTGGCGCGACGGCGCATACGCCTACCTCGGCATGGCCGTGCCAGGCTTCCCGAACTTCTTCATGCTCTACGGGCCGAACACCAATGTCGGCTCCAACAGCGTCATCTTCATCCTCGAAGCGCAGGCCCGATACGTCGTGCGCGCGCTGAAGTACCTGCGGCGCAAGCGAAAGCGATACGTGGCGGTGCGCGCCGACACGACCGCGCGGTACCTGGCCGACATCGACGAATGGATGCAGGGCACGGTGTGGCTCACCAGGTGCAGCAGCTACTTCCGCGCGCCGAACGGGCGAGTGGTCACCCAGTGGCCGCGCAGCGCCCGAGCGTTCTGGACGATGACGCGCCGATTCCGCGCCGCCGACTACCAGTTCGAGCCCGCGGCAGCACAGCCGGTGCGGCTCGCGCCTACCGCAGCCACGGCCGATGACCGCTGAGCGCAAGGCCTGGCTCGATCGGCTCGACCCGGCACTGCGTGGCTTCGCCGACGCTCGTACCGACCTGTCGGCCAATGCACTCGGTGTTGTGCGGACGTCGATCGACCAGCGGCGCCGCGACGGCGCACAAGCTCTGGACACTCCCGGCGTCGACATCGCGGGCGGCCGCGTGACATTGGGGCGGCGTAGTGTCCCGGTGCGCGTCTACCGGGGCGGCCCGTCGCCATCGCCGGCCGTCGTCTACTGCCACTCCGGTGCGTTCGTGCTCGGCAATCTCGACATCGACCAGATCCAATGTGTGGAGCTGGCCAGACGCGCCCGCTGCACAGTGATCTCGATGGACTACCGGTTGGCGCCGGAGCATCCGTATCCCGCTGCGCTCGACGACGCGGTCATGGTGCTCAACTGGGTGATTGCGCTCGCCGGCGAACTCGACATCGACGCTGGCCGAATCGCGG
The DNA here is from genome assembly GCF_049241375.1 of Mycolicibacterium wolinskyi str. Jessa 2025. NCBI lineage: Bacteria > Bacillati > Actinomycetota > Actinomycetes > Mycobacteriales > Mycobacteriaceae > Mycobacterium > Mycolicibacterium wolinskyi. Next base: position 4,567,434 of record NZ_CP185960.1, on the reverse strand, counting down.
TGGCAGGCAGCAGCGCGGGCGGGGCGCTGGCGGCGGCGCTCGCGCAGCAGGCCGCTGCCGGCTCCGTTCCGCCGATCGTCTACCAGCTGCTGCATCAGCCCGTCCTTGACAACCGGCCGACCGCCTCGAAGGACGAGTTCGCCGACACACCCGGGATCGACGGACCGGCGACCGTCCTGATGTGGGACCACTATCTCGGTCGTCGGGAGGCCGTGCCCGCGGCGGTGCCCGCCCTCGCCACGGACCTCGCCGGTCTCGCACCGGCCTGCATCACGTGCGCTGAACTGGATCCGCTGCGCGATGAGGCACTCGACTACGCGCGACGGCTGCTTGCGGCGGGCGTGCCGGCCGAGCTGCACGTCTTTCCCGGGGCCTGCCACGGATTCGATTCGCTGCTGCCGGATTGGGAACTGAGCCAACAGCTGTTCGCCCTGCAAGCCGCGGCATTGAGGCGTGCACTGTATTGACGTATTCGTTAGCTCGGTGCCTCGACGGCGCACAGCCCCGGCGCGATGGGCGATAATGCCATGTCCACTTCACGAGAACTTCGCAGGGACAATCGGTCGAGCCAGTGCGACGATGACTGAAGTCCAGGTGTGACGGGGACACCTGACAGATATCCGTTGGTCCGTCAGGAGCAGGTCAGCGATTGAGAGGTATCTATGTCGGCCGACAACGACCGGCTCACGTACTCCAGAGACCCCAAGCATGCCAAGGACCCGGCTGACTATGGCGAGCACGGTCTCTTCCTGGGCGGAGCGCGGCACAGTGACGTGAGGACCGATACCAGGACACCTCAGCCGGCGGCGACCCCACCGGCCGTACTGACCTCGACGTTCCCGGGCTCGGCCCGGCCGCCGTCCGAGGCCGAGGTCACCGTCAGACTGCAGCCGGTCGCCCCGACGACCTGGCACCAGGGGAACGGGCACGCTCCGGAGGGTGGGCTGTGGAACCGCCAGGCGCCGGGTAACGCCGCACTCGGTGAGCACCGCGCGATCGACAATCTCGCCCACGTCGGCGTGAAGTCCGCGGTCAAGATGCATTCGCGCCGCGGCTGGCGTCGCGTGCTGTACCGCACCACCCGCATCAACCTCGGCCTCTCACCCGACGAGCTGTACGAGCTCGAGTTGTACGCGCGCATCCGCCGCAACGCGCGCGAGTCCTATCAGATCGGCGTCTTCGGCTTGAAGGGCGGCGTGGGGAAGACCGCCGTGACGGTCGCGCTCGGATCGACGTTGAGCAAGGTGCGCGGCGACCGGATCTTGGCCATCGACGCCGATCCGGCCAGCGGCAACCTCGGTGACCGCGTCGGACGGCAGTCTCCGGCCACGGTGTCGGATCTGCTTTCCGCCAAGGACCTCTCGCGCTACAACGACGTCCGCGCTTTCACGAGCATGAACGAGTCGAAGCTCGAAGTGCTCTCCAGCGCCGAGTACAGCAGCGCGACCCGCGCGTTCGACGACGCCGACTGGATCGCCTCCACCGGGATCGTGTCGCGGCACTACAACCTCGTGCTCGCCGACTGCGCGGCGGACATGTTCCAGCCCGCGGCGCGCGGTGTGCTCGAGACGGTGTGCGGCGGGGTGATCGTGGCCAGCGCCTCGATCGACGGTGCACGCCAAGCCGCGGTGACGATGGACTGGATGCGGCAGAACGGCCATCAGGACCTGCTGAGCCGGTCGTGCGTCGTGGTCAACCACGTGGCGCCCGGCAAGCCCAACGTCGATATCGGCGATCTCGTCCATCAGTTCCAGAAGCACGTGGCGCCGGGGCGGGTGTTCGTGTTGCCGTACGACAAGCACATCGCCGCGGGCACCGACATCCACCTCGATCTGCTGCGGCCCAAGTTCCAGCGGCGGATCCTCGAACTGGCCGCCGCGCTGTCGGAGGATTTCGAGAACCCTCTGATCACCTGATCGGCGAAACCGTCAGCCCGCGGCCAGTTCCCGTGCCACGGCCGCGTGGTATTTGTCGATGTTGGCCGGATTCACCACCCGGAACAGCGCATCCGGCAGCGGGGAGTCCTTGTAGGCCTCGATGGTCATGGTCCGGCTGAACAGCGTGATGTCCGCACCCGGCCGAGTGAACTGATACTGCACCGTGATTCGGCCCTCCATGCCGCCGTTGCCGTCGCGGTCGTGGCCGAGTCTTCCCACGGAGTTGAACACCCACATCCGCGGCCGCATCGCGATCGCGAGATGCCAGGTGTAGATCTGAGCGCCGTCCGGTCCCGCTTCGGTCCAGGTGTCACCGACCTGCAGTGGCAGTCGCTGGGGGAGATCGCCGATGTGCGCGCTGCCGGGATAGGTCTTCGTCCAGTTCGCCGGGTTGGTGACGAAATCGTAGACAGTTTCCGCGGATTGGGTGAATGCCGTCTCCGAGCTGGTGGTCACGATGCCCAATGCGTTCGCCTTTCTGGTTGTCCGTACCTCAGCGATCACAGCCGCACGCCGGTGTGGCCCCTGGCGCGGGTAGCTCGGCGAGCACGTCCACGCGTGCCGCGTCGAAGCTCAAATATCCCCTGATCGGCAGCGCCTCGGACGGCGGGTCCGCGTAGCTCCAGGCCACGTCGCTGAGCACGGTGTCCCCGACGACCGCCGACCAATACGTCGCGGTGCCCTTGTAGTTGCAGTAGGTCGTGGTGTCGGTTCGGTGCAGCAGGTCCGTGCGAACCAGCGCCGGATTGACGTACAGCCGAGGTTCCAGGGCGGTCTCGAACAGGATGATCGTGTCGTCGGTGTCGACGAGGACGGCACCAGCCGCGTTCACCCGCAGGCCTCGTCTGGTCGGTCGGCAGTCGATGCGGTGGTAGGGGTTCGGGGGATAGTGCACGAGCTTGCGCCCCTCCTCGACCCACACCTCGACCGCGTCCCACGGCACCGATACGTAGCCGGGAGCCTCGGCGACCGGCTCGTTCGGCAGGTCGCCGACCTCCCCGCGCGGGAACGCGTAGCTCAACGGATGGCCCGCGCGGTGCACCAGGAGTGCATGTTCGGTGTCGAGCTTGACGACGTCGCCGGCAACGGCCTGGACGCGCCGCGGGTGTGGCTCGATATACACCACCGGTCCGGACACCGGAGGTACGGACCAACCGGCCGGTTGTGTACTGAACGGCCCGCGTCCCGCGACGAGACTCATTGCGATACCTCCACTTTGACAGCCAGTCCCGGCGCGGGCACTTCTGCCGATGACACTCGGTAGGAATAGGAGCTTTACAGATTCTCTCGCAAATGTCACGCTGTTGTGTGAGGCGGGCCATATCCGGGGAAGGCGGCGGAATGACGGTGCCGGAAGTGCCGTATTCGTCGCCTCGATGGACGGCCCGCGCGGGGACTTCGAAAACACGGCCCACTGAACCGGATTGGATGCATATGTCGCCACAGACCTCCACCTCCGAGCCCAGCCCTGTCGCGTTCGGACGCAGGCAGGTGCACGGGAGCCCCCGCGTACTGCAGTACGAACTGAATGTCGCCGGATCCGGCGTGGGCGACCTGGTGTCCAGCGTCGGCGGCTGGCTGTTCGACCGGGCGATGGCAGGCTGGAACGTCCGTGTCGCGCTGACCGAGCCGGGCGAGGACGCCGCGCTACGCATCCTCGGTGTGAAAACCGTTGAGGTGAAAGGTCTGTGGCAGTCGATGGCCGGCGGCCCCGAACATGTGGCGATGACCCTGATCGCGACCGATCGCTTCGATGCCGACGACGATGTCCGGCTGCGTGGGCTCACCGCGCTTCGGGCCGGCGCCAGTACGCTCGCGTTCTGGGGCGCCGGCGGTCCCGGGCAACTCGGCGGGCAGGTGCACCGTGCGCAGTACCGGCTGAGTGCGGCCGCCCGCGCGTTCAAGGCGCATGCCCTCACCGCGGCGGGACGTGCGGCTGAGCCGGTCGATCCGGTGGAGACGATCTTCCGCTGCGGCCATGCATCCCGCGTGATGGACACCGACCTGGTTCCATACTGATGAGAGCGGTGGCGTCGGTCGCCGGGCTGCTCGAGGTGTTCGATGTCGCCCCGAGCGGACCCGATCGTTTCATCGGCACGACGGGTGCGATCGGGACCGACGGCAGGCATGTGGCCAAGGGCGCACAAGCTCTCGGTCAGGCGATCGTCGCCGCGGCAAAGCGGTTTCCCGACAAGGTCATTCGCTCGGCGCATGCGGTCTTCGCGCGGCCGATCGCAGTCGCATCCACGGTCGAGCTGTTCGTCGACGTCGTCCACGAAGGACGTTCGACCGCCACGGCCGTCGTCGGGGTCAGCCAGGACTCCCGGCGCTGCGCGACCGTCACCGTGCTGGCCGATGTGCCGTCGCCGGACGTGATCTCACACCAGGCGTTACGCCCTGATGTCGACACGCCGGACGACGCCCGCCCCGCTACGCCGGCGATGGCCGGCCACGATCTCCGCCTCGTCGACGTCGTCGATGTCAACAGCCCCGACGAGGTCGGGCCACCTGAGCTATACGCCTGGCTGCACTACGACCCGATTCCGGATCGCGACGACCTCGCGAAGGCGTTGCTGGCGTATTTCACCGGCCAGCTCGGGATCTCCACGACGATGCGTCCGCATCGTGGCATCGGGACCGCGCAGGCGCATGTGACGGTGTCGACGGCGCTGATGTCTACGTACATCAGTTTCCACGAGCCCGTGCAGTGGGACGCGTGGTTGCTCTACGGCCACGAGAGCACACAGGCAGGTGCGGGGATGTCCTACGTGCGCGGACAGGTGCACACCGAGGACGGTGACCTGTTGGCCTCATTCGCCCAGGAGGGGCTCATCCGGTCGATGCGCTCAGCCGATGCGGCGTTCGACACCCCGGCGCGGCTCTAGGTGAGTGCGGTTACCGGATCCAGCCGCGGCGGCGCAGCCACCAGTCCCGCGCGACCGCGAACACGATGATCGCGGCGAAACCGATGAGGAACCAGTCCTCGACATGGCCGACGTGGTTGCCGTGCATCATGATCAGCAGGAAGGCCGCCGAAAGCAGGCCGCCGATGTGGATGACCTTGATGTTCTCCTTGGACCAGCCCCACTCCGCGGATGGCACGTCCTCGACGTCAACGCCGTTGGTTCGATCCACTTCGGTGCTGGCCACGGATTGCTCCTCGGTATCAGGCTGGCTGTCTGCCCACATTCTGACATACGACACTGCGTCGTATGCCGCCCGTCCGGGGGCAGCGTCACACCGGGCCGGTCCGGTGTCAGCTCAGCGCACGGTAGCGCCGCAGCGCCTCGAGCCGTTCCTGGCTGTGGTCGACGATCGGCTGCGGGTACGGCGCGGGTCGCGAACCGTCCAGTTTGTGCACGTCGTCGACGTGCGCGAGCTCGGGAACCCAACGTCGGATGTAGGCACCCTCGGGATCGAACTTCGCGCCCTGCAGCGTCGGGTTGAACACCCGGAAGTAGGGCGCGGCGTCCGTGCCGCAACCGGCCGCCCACTGCCAGCCGTGCTGGTTGTTGGCCATGTCGCCGTCGACGAGTTGGTCGAGGAACCAGCGAGCGCCCCACTGCCAGGGCAGGTGCAGATCCTTGACGAGAAACGACGCCACGATCATGCGAACACGGTTGTGCATGAATCCCGTCTGCGCGAGCTGACGCATGCCGGCGTCGACGATCGGGAACCCGGTCATGCCCGCCTTCCAGGCCTCGAACGCCTCCTTCGCGTCGTCGCCGTCATCGGTTTCGATGGCGTCGAAGTCGCGGTTCCAGTTCCACCACGCGCTGTCGGGCCAGTGGTGCAGAACCGCGGCGTAGAAATCGCGGAACGCGAGCTCGCGCAGATACGCGTCGGCTCCGGTGCGGCGGCCGTCCAGGTCGGCCGCCATGGTCCGCGGGTGGATCGCACCGAATTTCAGGTGTGCCGACATCCGGCTCGTGGCGTCGAGATCGGGCCGGTTGCGGTCGGTGGCGTAGCCGGCCAGATCGTCGCGGACGAACGCGACCCATTGCGCACGGGCCGCGTTCTCGCCCGGTGCCACCTCCAAAACTCCTGTTGCCCTGGGTATTTCCGTTCCGTTCGGCACCGCGGCGGGGTCGATCCAGCGAGCCGAGTCGGGTCCGGACTCCGCGGGCGGACGCCACCCGTGCCGACGCCAGGCCCGGAAGAACGGTGTGAAGACCTGATAGGGCGTGCCGTCCGGCTTGGTGATCCGGCCGGGCGCCACCAGGTAGGGCGATCCGGTCGCACACAGCGGCACGTCTCCCAGCGCTGTGCGCACGGCGTCGTCGCGGCGGCGACCGAACGGCGAAAAGTCTTGCGACACATGGACAGAAGCCGCGCCGATGGCGTGCGCCAGCGCCGGTATCCGTTTCTCGGGCCTGCCGCGGGTCACCAGCAGGCGTCCGCCCAGGCTGTCGCGGAGCTCGTGCAAGGCGGCGTGGAGATACTGCAGGCGGCGGGCACCCGACGACGCGGTGAGCCGCGGATCCAGTACGTAACAGCCGAGCACGTCGCCGTCGTGTTGCGCGGCGTCCAGCAGGGCGGGGTGATCATGGCACCGCAGATCCCGCCGGAACCACAACAGCGTGGGCATGACTCCCATGCTGCCCGATCGCGGCAGTTCAACCGAGGAAGGGCGACAGATGCAGTTCTGGAGCGGTACGGCGTTCATGGACACCAGGGATGCGCTCGTGGTGGCGCCGCTGCTCGACGAGGCCGGCTTCGACGGGATCGTGTGCTCCGATCACATGATCTACCCGCGTGAGCTGTCCTCGCCGTATCCGGATTCGGACACCGGCAAGCCGGGCTGGGCGCCGGAGACCGCGTGGCCGGATTCGTGGGTGTTGATCGGCGCCATGGCCGCGGTGACGCAGCGCCTGCGGTTCTCCAATGCCGTGTACGTCGCGCCGGCCCGCCCGCTGCTGGAAGTCGCCAAACAGGTCGCGACGGCCGCGGTGGTGTCGAACGGACGCGTGTCACTCGGGGTCGGCGTCGGTTGGATGCGCGAGGAGTTCGAGCTGATGGGCCAGGATTTCGACACGCGCGGCAAGCGGCTCGACGAGATGATTCCGGCGCTGCGCGAGCTGTGGCGCGGTGGCTGGGTCTCCTATACGGGGCAGTACTACCAGGTGCCCGAGATGATGATCGAACCTCACCCGCCCGCGCCGGTGCCCATCCTGTGCGGCGGTGAATCCGAAGCCGCGCTGCGGCGTGCGGCCCGGTTGTGCGACGGCTGGGTCGGCTACGCCTACCCGCTCGATCGGGCCGCCCGGTACGCCGAACGGCTCACGACGCTGCGCCGGGAGTACGGGCGAGAAAACGAGCCGTTCGAGATCCTGCTGGCACTGCTCGACCCACCGTCGCCGGACCTGTACAAGCGGGCCGAAGACCTCGGCATCACGGCCGTGATGTGTGCGCCGTGGTTCGGCCAATCCGACGGGACACCCGCTCGGTTTCGGGAGTCGATCGCGCGGTTCGCGGAAACGATCATCGCGGCGGTGCGCTAGAGCATCCCTGACGAGCGGCGTCGACAAGATCACTATGATCACGCGCAACCAGCGCGAACAGGGAGGGCGCCCGATGACGAGGACGGTGGTACGGGTCTGCCGGGCCGGCGTCGCCGGCGCCCTCCTCGCTCTCGGTATCGGACTGGGCGCCTACAACGCCTGGTGGGTGGCGCTTCTCGCGGTCCCGCTCATCATCGGGGGGTTTGTCGTCGTGCCTTGGCACTCACGGACTTCCGAGTTGCAACCGTTTCAGCCGGTGCTGGGCGAGGAGCGGGTGCCGGTTCGTGTCGAGGCTCTCACCCGCAGCAGTCTGGCCAAGGAAGACCTGCAGCCGACGCTGGTGACCGCGACGATCAGCCCGCCGCATGACACTGCGTATCAGGCGCGGTGGATCGCGTCGATGTCACGCCGCGAATTCCGGTCGCTGACCGACAATCCGGTCGTCACCCTGGCGCCCGACCGACTGCCGCCGAGGGAGCAGGAGCGCACGCCGGAGTTCGGCGATCATCCGGGCAAGTGGACGGTGATCTATCCGGCGATCACCGTTCTGGTGGCGCTGACGGTGCTCTTCGGCGTCGGCGATGCCTGGCACATCTCGGTCGACCGGCCCGCGACGCCCGCGCCGCGCGCCGACAACGGTCCCACGTCGAAGAGCTTGAACCTGAACGCCAGGCGGGACAGCATGATCCGCGAGATCACGGCGCAGTTCGGACCCGCCGCGGCCAACAATCTGCTCGATCTCCGCTTCACCGGCAGTGGGTCTGACTACGGCACGGTGCTGAACCCCACCAACGGTGATACGACGATCGTCTACGTCAACAACAGTGGCGACGCGTTCACCACGCCCTCAGCCCAGGTATTACGCAAGGACAGCACCTTCACCGCCGGCGACGTCGCCGCAACCGATCTCACCGCGATCACCGACAAGATGGCGGCGCAACTCGATTCCGCCGGACGGCGCAGTGACCTGGAAACCCTTGAGATCAAGCGGCCGAGACCAGGGGCGGTGATCCTTACCGGCACGTTCGGTAGCAAGACCGTCGACGCGCTCCCGGACGGCACGGTGGGCGAGATCTTCGATCCAGCCGATTTCGCGGTGTCGTTTCAGCGGGCGCGGGATGCTCTGGCGCTGGCCGGGTTCGCCCCGTCGGATCGGGTGTTGACGAACTTCGAGATCCGGGGCACCCACCGGGCCACGCCGACTGCGCACGCGAGTGAACTGCAGAGCAGTGGTGGCGTGTTGCTCGAGTTCCAGAAAGATGACCGGTCCGGCCAGATCGTCATCGTGCCGGGCGAATTACCCGAGGTGACCGACGACGGGCCACACCGCTCACCGTCGCAGACGTTCGCCTTCGACGACATCTCGCAGGAGGTGTTCGAAGCTGTTCGGGCACAGGCGATGCAGCGCGGCGCACTCGAACCCTACGAACGCGAGGCCGTCGAGATCTGGATGACGGACCGGGAGATCGACGAGCACCGGCTGGCGATCCGGATCGAACTCGCGGGTGTGGAAGCAGCGACCGGAACGTACTCCGTCACCGGCGAATTCCTTGCGCCGGCGGCAATCTGACCCGTCAGTCGGACCGCGCCGCCTCGATCGCCCGGCGGGTGACTCCTTCCAGTTGCGCGAGTTGGCCTTTGGGCGGATGTAAGACGCCGCGGTCGGTGAGCCGCGTGACGATCTCGCGGACGCGGCCGTAGTACGTAGCCTGCTCGGCCGGAGTGTTGCTGGACGCGGCGTGGTTGTAGAGCTTGAGCGCGGTGTCGAGTTCAGTCCGGTCGGCCGGATCCAGGTAAGCGGTACCCACCTTCTTCCCGTGTGTTTCACATGCGATCCAGGCGCGGCGCAACGTCACCACCGCCTGCTGGTAGGCGTCCGCCAGGCCGCGGTTACCCGGGTAGGCATCGGTGCGTAATGCGGCGGCCTCGTCGAGAGCGACGTGAAACGTCTGCGTCTGTTCGACGGTCACATCGGTGATGGCGGGATAGCGCAACAACATTCCCGCGTCGAGTTCGTACCTGCCGTACGCGCCGAGAATGTCGTCGTGGCGCCGGGAGGCTTCCTCCCACAACCGCTTCGCCGCCTCGTCGGTACCGGCGTCGGCGATCCGCGCACCCGAAACCGCCGGGCCGGCCTCCGGTTGCGCGTCGGGTAGCGCCTTTTCCAGACGCCGCAGTACCTCTGCCGCCGCGGGATCCCATGCGGCGACAGCCACCCACCACTCGTCGGTTCCCGTGTCCGTGGCGAAAGTCAGTTTCACGTACTTGTGTCCACGGACCGTCAGGCGACGGGCCTCCGGTGTCGTTTCGTCGGCCGGACCGGCCCGGCCGACCGCGATGAGCGACGACAGCGGATATCCGACGATGCCACGGTGCTCGTCGCCGACTTGCACGGTGTGGCCGTCGACGGTGATCAGTACCGCGCCGGGCTTCTCCACGCGCCGATAGGCCACCGCACCGAACGTGACCGTGACGAGCGCCGCGACGACAGCCGCCGTGAACGCGCCCGGTGCTCCGGCGTAATTCAAAGCGACCAACGCAACGAGCCCAGCTGCGAGTGCCGTGGCCGCCGTGATGGCGGCGATGCGATGACGGCCGGTCAGGTATTCGGTCCGAGCGGTCACCGGGACCACCGCGGCATGCTCGGCTGATCTCATTCGGCCAGCATAGGGCCGCCGTGAGCGGGCTCACTTCGCATGGCGGCCCCGAGATGCGCCAATGTGATGCTTGAAATGACGTCAAAGTGATGTCACCATAACGTCATGGATTTGCAGCCCTATGTCGAAGCCGTCCGGCATGAACTTGCCGTCGCCGCGGCCGCCGGCGGCGCCGACGCCGAGGCACTTGCGCAACGCCTGACCGCACCGCTGGAGTCGGCCCTGCGGCTGGCACTGCTCGAGGCCCTGTCGGAGGCCGCCGAGCAGATCACGCGCGAACTGGCACCCGGCTCGGTCGAGGTGCGACTGCGGGGTCGTGACCCCGAGTTCACGGTCGAAAACGCTCCGCCGGAGGCGACCACGTCGGTGGCGCCCGAAATGGACGACGACGGTGGCGGCACCTGGCGCGTGACATTGCGGTTGCCCGAGGGTCTGCGGACCAACGTCGATGCGGCGGCCCGCCGCGACGGTGTCTCGGTGAACGCGTGGCTGGTGCGTGCGGTCGGCAGTGCGCTGCGTGGCCCGCTGCCGCCATCCCATTCCACCGACAAGACCTTCAGCGGCTGGGTCCGCTGAACCTCACCCGAAGGAGAGTTGCATGACGACATATCAGACACCACAACCGATTACCGCCGTCGTCGAGGTGGTCGCGGGCGCAGTGCGCCTGGTCGCGTCCGACCGCGATGACACGGTCGTCGAGGTGCGCCCCCGCGATCCCAACCGCGCGTCGGACGTCCGGGTGGCCGAGCAGGCCCGCGTCGAGTTTCACAACGGCACGCTCAAGGTGTCGGCCGGTCGCAAGGTCCTTTCCCTCGGCCGTGGCGGTGCCGTACACGTCGACATCGAGCTACCTGCGAAGTCCCGGCTCAAGGCGTCCTCGGCGTCGGCGGATGTCAAGGCCGACGGCTCCTACTCCGAGTGCCGGTTCGCCTCGGCGAGCGGACATGTGCGGATCGGCACCGTCATCGGAAATGTCAAGGCCGACAGTGCTTCCGGTGATGTCACGGTCGACGACGTGGTCGGCAATGCTTCGATCTCGACGGCGTCGGGAGAGGCCGCGATCGGCCGCATCGAAGGCGACGTGAAATTCCAGGCCGCCAGCGGTGGCATCACGGTCGGGCTGTTGCGCGGAAATATGAAGGCGCAGACCGCATCCGGATCGGTGGCGGTCACCGCGGCGGTCAACGGTGGGCTCAACGCGCAGACCGCAAGCGGCGAGGTCGAGGTCGGGATCCCGGAGGGGACCGCCGCACGCCTGGAACTGGCGTCCAAGTCCGGTTCGGTCACCAACGCGCTGCAGACGGCGGATGGCCCGGTCGACGGCGACGACACCGTGGTCGTGCACGCCCGCACCGGTTCCGGCGACATCTCGATCCGCCGCGCGGCCGGGCCGGTCCCCGCGAGTGAGGCCACTTAGGCATTGCCTGTGTTCGGCAGGCTTGTTATGTCTCAGGACATCGGTGACATTTCCGCCTCGAAGCTCGGCTGTGGCTGTCGAACCTGCCCGCACGCCGCATCGCCTACGTCGGCAAATGGCCGACCCCAGAGCCCACCCGAGACATCAACAGTCGAAAACGATGTTATGTCTCAGGACATCGGTGACAGTTCTGCATCAGGACATCGGTGACAGTTCGGGTCGTCTTGGTGGTGACACTTCTGCCTTGAGGCTCGGGCGGTGGCTGTCAATGAACCTATCGATCCTCGTGTCCGCCTCGCGATCTCGCAGTGGCCCGATGATGCACCCCGCGGCGCGGTATCGACGTTCTGCGCCGAACACGGCATCTCTCGAAAGTCGTTCTACGAGTTACGCAAACGCGTCAAGACCGACGGGCCGGCCGCCGTACTCGAGCCCAGAACCCGACGGCCGAAGTCGAGCCCGTCGGCGCTGACCGATGAGGTCAAACAACAAGCCGTGGCGGTGCGGGCCGCCCTGGAAGCTTCCGGCCTTGACCACGGGCCGATCAGCGTCCATGACAAGATGGGTGCGCTCGGCCTGGGTCCAGTGCCCTCGGTCGCATCGCTGGCCCGGATTTTCCGCCGGGAAGGTGTGGCCAAGGCCGAGCCGAAGAAGAAGCCCCGCTCGGCGTGGCGGCGGTTCGTCTATCCAGCCCCGAACGCTTGCTGGCAGCTCGACGCCACCGGGTACGTGCTCACCGGTGGACGCCAGTGTGTGATCTTCCAACTCATCGATGACCACTCCCGCTACGCCGTCGCCTCCCATGTGGCCTGCAGCGAAACGGCCGAGGCTGCGATCGCGGTGTTCGACAAAGCTGTCGCCGCCCATGGTGTGCCGCAAAGGCTGTTGTCGGACAACGGAATCGCGCTCAACCCTTCACGGCGCGGATACCTGGGCAAGCTTGTCGAACACGTCTCGAGGCTGGGTGTCGAGGCGATCACCGGCAAGCCCTACAAGCCGACCACCCAGGGCAAGAACGAACGCTTCCACCAGACCTTGTTCCGCTACCTGGACAAGCAACCGCTGGCTAACACGCTGGCCGAACTGCAAGCCCAAGTCGATGCGTTCGACGACATCTACAACACCGAACGCCCCCATCAGGGGCTGCCCGGGCGCGTGACACCCCGCACGGCTTGGGAGTCCACGGCGAAGGTACCGGCCCCACGCCCCAAACACGATCTGCCCTGGTTCGTCCCACTCGCCCCGAAGCCCAAGCGGCCAGCACCGCAGCCACAGGACCTGCCCGCCGGGACCCACATCATGACGCTGAGTACCGCCGGCACGGTCAGACTCGCCGGCGTCACCTACAAGGTCGACGGACGACTGGCCTGCCAACAAGTCCTGGTCGTCACCAACGCCGAGAGCATCATCGTGGCCGACCTGGACGGCGAAGTCCTCATCGAGCACACCCGACCCCAAGCCGGAGTGAAATACGTCGGCAACGGACGCCCCCGCGGCCAACGCCCGAAGAGTGATGAAACGTCACCGATGTCCTGACACATCAACTGTCACCGATGTCCTGATGCAGAACTGTCACCGATGTCCTGAGACATCACAACAGTCGAAAACGATCCTTGTCGGTGGTCGAATGTATGTTCGAGTCATGCAGGCGGGTGCGGTCGAGGCGATGGCGGGGTTGCGGGCCGCGTTCGACGTGTTCGCCACGTGTGACTTCGCCTCGTTGAGCCGGGCTGAACTGCTGACCGTGATGGATGAGTACGAGGCCCTGACCTGTCAGTTGCCTACCGGATGGCATCGCCTGCTGGCCCAACTGCAGGCCGAGACCACGCCGCGGGAGTTGGGCGCCAAATCGTGGAACACGGTGCTGCGCATCCGGTGGCGCCTGTCGACCGCCGAGGCCGGGCGCCGATTGGCCGAGGCCGCCGCATTAGGTCCACGGCGTGCCCTGACCGGGGAACCGCTCGCGCCGCTGCTGCCGGTGGTCGCAGCTGCCCAGGCGGCCGGGTTGCTCACCGGCGATCACGTCAAGGTGCTGCGTGATGCGGTCAGTGCCCTGCCGGGGTGGGTCGACCAGGCGACTCGTGAACAGTTCGAAGCCGATCTGGTCCGTGTCGGGGTCGGGGTTTCGCCCAAAGAACTCAAAGAGACCGCCGAACTGCGGTTGTTCTTGCTCGACCAGGACGGGCCCGAGCCCGACGACACCGAACGGGCGCGCAAACGTGGCGTCAACGTGGCCAAGCAGGACCGTGACGCGATGACCGGCCTGACTGCCAACCTCACCCCCGAAACCGCCGCGGTCTGGGAGGTGCTGTTCGCGAGATTCGCCGCGCCGGGCATGTGCAACCCCGACGACGACGAACCCTGCACGACCGGTACCCCGTCGCAGGCCCAGATCGACAACGATCACCGCAGCCTCGCCCAGCGCCAGCACGATGCGCTGCTGGTCGTCGGGCGCATCGCCCTGATGAGCGGCGACCTGGGGCAACTCAACGGCCTACCCGTGTCGGTGATCATCCGCACCACGCTGCAGGATCTGGAATCGCGGGCCGGGATCGGGGTGAGCGGTGGTGGTACCAAGATTCCCATCAAAGATGTCATCCGCATGGCCGGGCACGCCAACCATCACCTGGCCGTCTTCGACGGGGCCACCGGTGCGGCGCTGGACTACTTCCGGGCGCGGCGCATCGCCAGCCCGGCCCAGCGAATCATGCTGATCGCCCGCGACGGCGGCTGCACGAAACCGTGCTGCACGGTCGGTGCATACGGATGCCAGGTGCATCACGCAGTGGCCGATTGGGCCGATGACGGCAATACCAATGTCGACGAGTTGGCCTTGGCCTGCGGGCCGGACAACCGCCTGGTCAATTCTGACGGCGGATACACGACCACCATCAACGGACGCGGTGAAGTCGAATGGCACCCGCCGCCGGGGCTGGACCACGGCCAGAACCGCATCAACTACCACCACCGGCCCGAACTGCTCCTCGCCCCACCCGACGAGGAACCCGAACCCAACGACGAACCGGACCTCACGCTGGAACCGGAGTGTGAGTTGGAGGAGTGCGATGCTGAACCCGACTTCACGCCCGAACCGGAGTGCGAGTTGGAGTGCGATGCTGAACCCGACTTCATGCCGGAACCGGAGTGCGAGTTGGAGTGCGATGCTGAACCCGACTTCATGCCGGAACCGGAGTGCGAGTCGGAGGGTGTCGCTGAACCGGACCTCACGCCCGAACCGGAGTGCGAGTCGGAGTGCGATGCTGAACCCGACCTCACGCTGGAACCGGAGTGCGAGTCGGAGCGCGAGGCCGAGCATGCACCGCAATGGGACCTGGAGTGGGACTTGAAGTGGGAAGACCACTTCGACCCACCCACACCCGACCCGCCCAGCGTCGAACACCTCTGGGACGCAGAGCTATTCGGCCCGGAACTGTCCGGCCTGCAACCCATCGACCCCGGACTCCCACCTGGCTGGATACTGCTCGACCCAGACCCACGGCAACGCCTGAACGGCCACGCCCTCAGCGGCAAAGCAGTGCGCGGTCCTTGACGAGCCACGCAAGCCCGGCGCTTGCCCGGCGCCGACGTCGAAATCGTCTAGGCCGGATCGATCCGGAACACCGTCAACCGCCCGGCGAGCGCCTCGAACTCGTCAGGCGTGCCGTCGGTGACCAGACCCGAGCGTTTGGCGAAACCGACGCCGACCGGAACCTTGACGGCAAAGCTGCGCAGCACCGAGCGGGACTGCTCGGGCGTGAGTTCGACGATCGTCACACGGCGGGAGCGCCTGCCCTGCGACAGGGTCCCGGCTCCGGCGGCCCGCGCGTTGGCCGCCCAGTCGGCGCCCGGATAGCCCGCCACGGTGTACAGGCCGCCGTCGTGGACGAACGGCGTCATCGGGGTGCTGCGCGGCAGGCCGGTCTTGCGGCCCGGCACGGTCAACACCATTGCCGGGCCGGTGCGGATGCCGAGCCGTTGGACGGCCATCATCACCTTGTTCATCGGCTTGAGCCAGCGTGGCGGGCTCGGCTCCGCCGTTCGTTTGTACATGTGTTGTCTCCCTTCACTTCTCGGTGAACAGGTGCGAGTGGCCCGACGCCCACTCGGCGAACGTCGTGGCACGCCGGCCCAGGATCTTGTCGACCTCGTGTGTCACCAATGCAGGGGTTTTCACGGCGTCGGACATCAGGGCCAGATAGCCGTCGGCGAACTCGGCGGGAAAGCCGATCGCGACGAAGTGCTCGCGCACCAGATCGGCGGGCACCTCCTGGTAGCGCAACGGGCGGCCCAGCGCCGAACCGATCGCCGCAACGAGCTGGGTGTTGGTGAGCGCCTCCGGTCCGGTGAGTGGAACACGTTGCCCCACAAGGTCGTCGGTGAGCAACGCCACCGCGGCCACCGCCGAGATGTCGGCATCGGCGATGGGTGCGAGGGACGCGTCGGCGTACGGGCCGCTCACGATGTCGCCGAACCGGATCTGTGCCGACCACATCCCGGCGAAGTTGGAGGCGAAGTAGGTCGGCCGCAGGCTCACCCACTCCAGGCCCGAAGCCACGGCCAGCTGTTCGGTTTCCCGGTTGCGGTCGCCACGGACGCGGGAGGGCTGGCGGGAATCGTCTTCGTCGGCGTTGATCGCCGACAGGGCCACGAGCCGTCGCACTCCGGACGTGCGCGCGAGGTCGATCGTCGCGGCCAGTTCGTCGCCGAGCCCGCGCGAATTGAGGAAGACCGCGGTCGCATCGGGGATACCTTGTGCGGCCGACTCCACGAGCTCGACCTCGGGCGGAAAAGTTGCGGCGTGCGGGTTGCGGGTGACGGCGCGCACGCGCGCACCGGCCTTGACGAGTTCGGAGACCAACGGCCGACCGACGTTTCCGGTTGCGCCCGTTACAAGGATTGTGTTCATGCATCCAAGGACGGACCGCGACCGCAGAAAGTTACAGATGCCCGCCGGTAACTTTCCGGACTGCTGGTTCGTCCTAATTGCATGACCGATTCCGCACTGGTCGAACAGGCGTGGCGCGACCACCGCCCGTACCTGGTCAACCTCGCCTATCAGATGCTTGGTGACATCGGGGAAGCCGAAGACGCGGCGCAGGAGGCGTTTCTGCGGCTGTCGAGGGTCGAGGAACAGCACATCGACGACGTTCGGGCCTGGCTGACGGTGGTCACGGGGAGGTTGTGTCTCGACCAGGTCCGCTCGGCCCGGGCCCGGTTGGAACGGCCCGATGCCGGTGAGGCGGTCCAGACGACGCCGGCCGCCGATCCCGACCCCGCCGACCGCGTCACCCTCGACGATCAGGTCCGCGCCGCACTGCTCACCGTGCTGGATCGGCTCAGCCCTGCCGAACGGGTGGCTTTCGTGTTGCACGACGTGTTCGGCGTGCCATTCGACGAGATTGCCGAGTCGGTGGGGAGGCCGGTCGGTACCTGTCGGCAGCTGGCGCGCCGCGCCCGCTTGAAGTTCGCCGAGACCACGCCCCGGCCGGCCCAGATCGAAGCGACCGAGCATCAACTCGTGGTCGAGAAGTTCATCACCGCATGCGCCAACGGGGACCTTCAGGCGTTGACCGAGGTGCTCGATCCGACCGTGTGGGGTGTCGCCACCTTCGTCGGTGATCCGGCCCCGCCGCCCCAGATCAATCACGGACGCGACCGAGTGGCGCCCAACCTGCTGCACCACCTCGCAGGCGGCACGTTGGTCGGGGGTGCGGTGGGCGAACCGGGAGTGCTCGCGTTCCTCGACCGACGGCTCGTGGCCGTTTTGGTCTTCACCGTGCGCGGTGGGCGGATCGCGAAGATCGAGGCGACGGTCGATCCGTCGGCCCGCAACCGCTGATTGGGTCGGGGACCGTGGGCGCGGCACAATGGATCAGTGAGCGACAGACGGCGCGTGCTGGTCCTCGGCAGTACCGGTTCCATCGGCACCCAGGCGCTGGAGGTGATCGCCGCCAACCCTGACCGCTTCGAGGTGGTCGGGCTGGCCGCCGGCGGTGGCAATCCAGAACTGCTGTCCGCCCAGCGTGCTGAGACGGGTGTCAGCAATATCGCGGTCGCCGACCCCGCGGCCGCCGAGCGGATCGGGGACGTGACCTACGCCGGGCCCGACGCCGTCACCCGGTTGGTCGAGGACACCGAGGCCGACGTGGTGCTCAATGCGCTGGTCGGGGCGCTGGGTCTGCAGCCGACGCTCGCGGCGCTGGCTTCCGGTGCCCGGCTGGCGCTGGCCAACAAGGAGTCTCTGGTGGCCGGCGGGCCGCTCGTGCTCAAGGCCGCCGCGCCCGGCCAGATCGTGCCGGTGGACTCCGAACACTCGGCGATGGCGCAATGCCTGCGCGGCGGATCCGCCGACGAGGTGGCCAAGATCGTGCTGACCGCGTCGGGCGGCCCGTTCCTGGGCTGGTCGGCCGGCGATCTGCGCTCGGTAACCCCGGAGCAGGCGGGCAAGCATCCGACCTGGTCGATGGGACCGATGAACACGCTGAACTCGGCGACTCTCGTCAACAAGGGTCTCGAACTCATCGAAACGCACCTGCTGTTCGGCATCGACTACGACCACATCGAGGTCGTCGTGCATCCGCAGTCGATCGTTCACTCGATGGCGACGTTCACCGACGGTTCGACGCTGGCCCAGGCCAGCCCGCCCGACATGAAACTGCCCATCGCATTGGCGCTGGGCTGGCCCGATCGGGTCCCCGGCGCGGCGCTGGCCTGCGACTTCACCACCGCATCGACGTGGGAATTCCTGCCGTTGGACAACGAGGTGTTCCCGGCGGTCGATCTCGCGCGCCAAGCCGGCAAGCGTGGTGGATGTCTGACCGCGGTCTACAACGCCGCCAATGAAGAAGCCGCGGACGCGTTCCTTCAGGGCAGGATCACGTTCCCCACCATCGTGGAAACCGTCGGTGACGTGTTGCACGCTGCCGACCAGTGGTCCGCCGAACCAGCTACCGTGGATGACGTACTCGATGCGCAGCGGTGGGCCAGAGATCAGGCCCGGCGTGCCGTCGAGCAGAAATCCGTCAGAAAAGGGCTCGTCACCAAATGATGTTCGCAATCGGCATCGCGTTGTTCGCGCTGGCCATCCTGGTTTCGGTGGCTCTGCACGAATGCGGGCACATGTGGGTGGCCCGGGCCACCGGCATGAAGGTCCGCCGCTACTTCGTCGGGTTCGGTCCGACCCTGTGGTCGACGCGCAGGCCCAACCGCCTGGGGGAGACCGAATACGGCATCAAGGCCATCCCGCTCGGCGGGTTCTGCGACATCGCGGGCATGACCTCGGTCGAGGAGCTCAAGCCCGAGGACCGGCCGTACGCGATGTACCGGCAGAAGGTGTGGAAGCGGGTCGCGGTGCTGTTCGCCGGGCCCGCGATGAACTTCATCATCGGCCTGGTGCTCGTCTACGGCATCGCCATCGTCTGGGGCCTGCCCAACCTGAATCAGCCGACCACCGCCATCGTCGGTGAAACAGGTTGTGTCGCATCGCAAATCAGCATCGACAAGATGGGCGAGTGCACCGGTCCAGGTCCTGCGGCGCAGGCCGGCATCCAGGCCGGCGACGAGATCGTGAAGGTCGGTGACACCGAGGTCTCCGACTTCCCCTCGATGGCCGCGGCGATCCGCAAGCTCGACGGCCCGGTGCCGATCGAGCTGAAGCGCGACGGCCAGACCATCACGACCGTCGTCGACGTGACCCAGACGCAGCGGTTCACGAGTGCCGACTCGAAGGAGCCGACGACCGTTGGCGCGATCGGCGTGGCCGCGCCGGAAGCGCAGCCACCCACGCAGTACAACCCGCTCACCGCGGTGCCCGCGACGTTCGCCTTCACCGGTGACCTGGCAGTCGAACTGGGCAAGGCATTGGCGAAGATCCCCACCAAGATCGGTGCCCTGGTCGAGGCGATCGGCGGCGGCGAGCGCGACAAGGAAACCCCGATCAGCGTCGTGGGCGCCAGCATCATCGGCGGCGAGACCGTCGACGCCGGGCTGTGGGTGATGTTCTGGTTCTTCCTGGCCCAGCTGAACTTCGTGCTGGGCGCGGTGAACCTGGTGCCGCTGCTGCCGTTCGACGGTGGCCACATCGCGGTGGCCACGTACGAGAAGATCCGCAATATGATCCGAGCGGCGCGCGGCAAAGTGGCCGCCGGGCCGGTCGACTACCTCAAACTCATGCCCGCCACGTATGTGGTGCTGGTGGTCGTGGTCGGTTACATGCTGCTGACCGTGACCGCAGACCTGGTCAACCCGCTCAGCATCTTCCAGTAGGAGATCCCACATGACCACGTCCATCGGTCTGGGTATGCCGGCTCCTCCGGCACCCACGCTGGCTCCCCGGCGCAAGACCCGCCAGCTGATGGTGGGGAATGTCGGCATCGGCAGCGACCATCCGATCGCGGTGCAGTCGATGTGCACCACCAAGACCCACGACGTCAACTCGACGCTGCAGCAGATCGCCGAGCTGACCGCGTCGGGATGCGACATCGTGCGCGTCGCGTGCCCGCGCCAGGAGGACGCCGACGCGCTTGCGGAGATCGCCCGCCACAGCCAGATTCCGGTGATCGCCGACATTCACTTCCAGCCGAAGTACATCTTCGCCGCGATCGACGCGGGCTGCGCCGCGGTGCGCGTCAACCCGGGCAACATCAAGGAATTCGACGGCCGGGTCAAGGAAGTGGCGAAAGCCGCCGGTGATGCCGGCATCCCGATTCGCATCGGTGTCAACGCAGGCTCACTCGACAAGCGGTTCATGGAGAAGTACGGCAAGGCCACTCCTGAGGCGCTGGTCGAATCCGCGCTGTGGGAAGCATCGCTGTTCGAGGAGCACGGTTTCGGCGACATCAAGATCAGCGTCAAGCACAACGACCCGGTGATCATGGTGGCCGCGTACGAGCTCCTGGCCTCGAAATGCGACTACCCGTTGCACCTCGGCGTCACCGAGGCCGGCCCGGCATTCCAGGGGACCATCAAGTCCGCCGTCGCGTTCGGCGCGTTGTTGTCGAAGGGCATCGGCGACACCATCCGGGTGTCGCTGTCGGCGCCGCCGGCCGAGGAGGTCAAGGTCGGCAACCAGATCCTGGAATCGCTGAACCTTCGCCCGCGTGGCCTCGAGATCGTGTCGTGCCCGTCGTGCGGGCGCGCCCAGGTCGACGTCTACACGCTGGCCAACGCGGTCACCGCGGGCCTGGACGGGCTCGACGTCCCGCTGCGCGTCGCGGTGATGGGTTGTGTGGTCAATGGTCCGGGTGAGGCCCGCGAAGCCGACCTCGGCGTGGCCTCCGGCAACGGCAAGGGGCAGATCTTCGTCAAGGGTGAGGTCATCAAGACCGTTCCGGAAGCCCACATCGTCGAGACGCTGATCGAAGAAGCGATGCGGCTCGCCGAGGAGAGAGGTTCAGATGATGCGAGCGGTTCGCCCGTGGTGACCGTAAGCTGAGAACGACCCTGTGAGCGGGGTCACCACACCCTCGGGTTGAGCAGAGAGAATCTGGATGTCGGCTCCGCCACTTTTCCGCCTCGTCGATGAACGGCGGGTGTCCGTGGTGCGTGACGCCGCGGCAGTGCTCCAGGTGTTCGACGAAGACCCGGTCGGCTCCTGCATGGTGGCTGCCCGCGTGGCCGAGTACGGTGTCGAGCCCAGTGCCATCGGCGGTGAACTGTGGACGCGGCGCCGGGTCAACGAATCACTGTGTTACGCGGGGCCGAACCTGATTCCGTTGCGCGGCGACGCCGACGATCTGAAGGCGTTCTCCGACAAGGCGATGAGCACAGCGCGGCGCTGCTCGTCACTGGTGGGCCGAGCGGAGTTGGTGTTGCCCATGTGGCAGCGCCTGGAGCCCGTGTGGGGAACCGCACGCGACGTGCGTGAGCAGCAACCGTTGATGGCCCTGAACTCCATGCCGCAGTGCCCGATCGATCCGGCCGTTCGGCCCGTGCGCATCGAAGAGCTCGACGCGTATCTGGTGGCGGCCATCGACATGTTCATCGGTGAGGTCGGAGTCGACCCCAGGCTCGGCGACGGCGGCCGCGGCTACCGCAGGCGGATCGCCGGGCTCATCGCCGCCGGGCGGGCGTGGGCGCGGTTCGAACGCGGCGAGGTCGTGTTCAAAGCCGAGGTCGGTTCGCAGTCACCGGCCGTCGGGCAAATCCAGGGGGTCTGGGTGCATCCGGACTGGCGCGGGCACGGCCTGGGCACCGCAGGCACGGCGGCGCTGGCGGCCGCGGTGGTCGGTGCCGGCCGCACCGCGAGTCTCTACGTCAACAGCTACAACACCGTGGCACGGTCGACCTACGCACGTATCGGCTTCGAACAGGTCGGTACGTTCGCCACGGTGCTGCTCGACTGACGTCAGAAGCGCACCGCAGCGGCCTGCGTGAGCAGCTCGTCGACCGACCATTGATCGTCGGCGTGCGCGCCGTACTTCGCGTCGAGCACGGTGCCGTCACGGCCGACGAGGAAGTCCGCGGGTAAGCCGAGCCGTCCGCCGGCCTGCCTGGCCGCCGGTGCGCGGAAGCGGCCACGAAGGGTCTGGGCGCTGCCGCCGATGATCGCCGGCCAGCTGCGGGGATCGACCAGCGCGCGGACGCCGGATTCCACGCCGAATCGCCGGTAGGTTTCCTTGTCGGGATCGGCGACGGTCGCGAACGGCAGATCCGCTGTGTGCTCGGCCAATTCGGATTCCGGCGAATGGAAGAACACCACTTCGCGGATGCCGGCGGCGCTGATCTCGTCGTGGCGACTGACGAAAGACCGCAGATGCAGATTGCAGATCGGGCAACCGGCGAACCTGCGGAACTGAAGGTGGACCAGGTGTTCTGGATCCGGTACCGGGATGTGTTCGCCTGTCACACTGCGGAATTCATGTCCCGCGATGGTGGCGGGCGGGTTGATACGGGGCACGGTGACTCCTTTTAGCGTGCGATGTACGCCTACGTGCCCACTATAGCCGTACGGTGTACGCTTTCAATCGTCATGCCACGTCCACGTTCATTCACCGCCGATCAGATCGCCGCGGCCGCGTTGGCTGTTGTCGACGCCGACGGGCTCGCGGCATTGTCGATGCGCACCGTCGCGCGTCGGCT
Organism: Mycolicibacterium wolinskyi str. Jessa 2025; assembly: GCF_049241375.1. NCBI lineage: Bacteria > Bacillati > Actinomycetota > Actinomycetes > Mycobacteriales > Mycobacteriaceae > Mycobacterium > Mycolicibacterium wolinskyi. The sequence continues at coordinate 4,544,843 of NZ_CP185960.1, read as the reverse complement.
CGGGATCGGCACGATGTCGCTCTACCGCTACGTCGCCGACCGTGACGAACTCGAGCTGATGGTGGTGGATCTGGTGCTCGCGCGGGTCGATCTCCGGGTGCCCCGAGGCGGACCCGCCCGCCAGCTCACCGAACTGGCCGAGCGTGTGCGCGACGCTGCCGCAAGGCATCCCGCAGTGGTGCCGCTTGTGCTCATCCACCGTCACCGTGCACCGGCATCGCTTCGGTGGGGTGAGGTGGTGCTTGGTGTGCTCACCGATGCGGGCTGTACCGGCAAGCGGCGCGTGTATGCGTTCCGGGCAGTGCTGGCGTACGTTTTCGGCGCGCTTGCGGTCGAACAGTACGGTGCGCTGGCCGGGCCGGGGACGCAAGCGCTCGCCGAGTTGCCCGCCGACCAGTTCCCGCTGCTGTCGGAGACCGCCCAGACGGCGCGCGGTATCGGGCCGGTCGAGGAATTTCGCCGCGGCCTCGACATCCTGGTGCGCGGCCTGGATGTCTGATGACTACCTCGGGCGGGCGGTAGTCAGCCGGTCGCGGACGAACGCGATGAAATCCGCGATGCGGCCGGCTGATCGGCCGTCGTCGAGGTCGGGGTTGTAGATCACCACGCTGGCGCCCAGACAGCCGGGGACGTTCAGGCACGCACTGGTCACGTCCTCCAACTGCCCCCACGTCAGCCCGCCGGGCTGCGGGTAGTCGACCGCGGGCAGAGATGCGGTGTCGAGCACATCGAGGTCGACGTGGCACCACCAGCCGCCGGGTGCGGCACCGGCACTGGGCGCCACGAGATCTGCGATGCCTGCGACATCGGTGCGGGCGGCGAGGTCGGAACCGTCGACATATACCGCGACGTGGTCGCGCAGGCTTGGTTGGCCTGCCTCCAGGAGTTCGGCTTGATCGCGCGGCCCCAGCATCGCGACATGCTCCGCCCGCAGGCACGGCAGGTGTGCGTCCAGCGCTTCGGGTCCGCTGAACAGTCCCAGGGCCAGGCCCATTTCGCAGTCCGACGCTTCTCCGGTCGGTGTCCCGTGGGGATCCCAGGCGTCCTCGTGACCGTCGATGAACACCAGCCCCGCTTCGCCGCCGTTTGCGGCGGCCGCGATCGATGGCGCCAGCAGGACCGGGCAATCGCCGGCAACGACGATCGGTATTGCGCGGCGCTGCCAGGCGGCGGCCAGTGCGGCCGCGCTGTCAGTCACCATGCGTGACAGCGCCGCCTCGCTCAACAAGCCGGAAGGGCCTCGGGCCGTGGTCATTTCGGTCACGGATATCCACGTGGACCGGGCCGGCGCGAGTGCCTGCTCGACGCCGGCCGCCTGGATGGCCTGCGGCATCCGCGCCACTCCGGTGGGAACCCCGGCGGCGTTGAACGGCACGTAGATCAACTCGGTGGCGGGCATGGTTGCCTTCGCCACGATAGTCCCCGCGCTCCGCACGGGAGAGGCCCCGCGCTCAGATCTCGGCACAGTCTCGATTCGATCTCGGTGCGCCTCCGACGAAACGGACCGCAACGTTCTTACCATCAGCCTCAATGGCAACTACAACATCATCAGTCACACGGACCATCGGCCTTTTGACGGCCGTCACGGTCTTCGGAGCATTGGCGCTGAGTGGTTGCACGCCGCGACCGGACGGCCCGGAGCCGGCAGCCGAGAAGTTCTTCGCGGCACTGGCCACCGGCGACACCGCGGCTGCCGCCGAGCTGTCCGATCGCCCGGCCGATGCCAAGACCGCGCTCAACGAGGCGTGGAACGGCTTGCAGGCCACCCGCCTCGACGCCCAGATCCTCGGTTCGAAGTACTCGCAGGACACCGGAAGCGTGGCCTACCGCTACACGTGGCATCTGCCGAAGAACCGCACCTGGACCTATGACGGCCAGCTCAACATGATCCGCGACGAAGGCCGCTGGGAGGTGCGCTGGAGCGCCACCGGCCTGCATCCGCGGCTCGGGGAGCACCAGACCTTCGCGCTCCGCGCCGATCCGCCGCGGCGGGCCTCGGTCAACGAGCGCGGCGGCACCGATGTGCTCGTCCCCGGCAAGCTCTACCACTACGCCCTCGATGCGCGAGCCGCCGGCGCGGGCCTGATGTCGGCGGCCAGGGTGGTCGCCGACGCGTTGCGGCCGTTCGATCCGGGCATGGACGCCCAGCGCCTTGCCGAGCAGGCGAGCTCGTCCGCGCAGCCGCTCAGTCTGATCACGCTGCGGCAACCCGACCATGATCGGGTGGCTCCCGCGGTCGCGGGCCTCGACGGTGTCGTCGTCACGCCGCAGGCCGAACTCCTGCCGACCGATGACAAATTCGCGCCCGCGATCGTCAACGAGGTCAAGAAGGCGGTGATCGACGAACTCGACGGCCAGGCCGGTTGGCGAGTGGTGACGGTCAACCAGAACGGCGTCGACGTCGACGTGCTCAACGAGGTGCCGGGGGAGCCCGCGCCGTCGATCACCATCAGCCTCGACCGGGCCGTGCAGAACGCCGCCCAGAACGCGGTGAACACGACCGGCAAGAAGGCCATGATCGTCGCCATCAAGCCGTCGACCGGGGAGATCCTGGCCGTCGCGCAGAACGCCGCGGCCGATGTCGACGGACCGGTCGCGACCATGGGGCTGTATCCGCCCGGGTCGACGTTCAAGATCGTCACGGCCGGTGCGGCAATCGAACGCGACATGGCCACCCCGAACACGCTGCTGGGTTGCCCGGGCCACCTCGACATCGGTCACCGGACGGTGCCCAACTACGGCGGCTTCGACCTCGGTGTCGTGCCGATGTCGCGCGCGTTCGCGAACTCGTGCAACACGACGTTCGCGGAGCTGGCCAGCCGGATGCCGCCGCGCGGACTCACCCAGGCCGCCGCGCAGTACGGGATCGGGCCCGACTATCACGTCGAGGGAATCCCGACCGTGTCGGGATCGGTGCCGCCCACGGTCAACCTCGCCGAGCGCACCGAAGACGGCTTCGGGCAGGGCAAGGTCCTCGTCAGCCCGTTCGGCATGGCATTGGCCACCGCGACCGTGGCGGCCGGGAAAACCCCTGTGCCCCAACTGATCGAAGGCCACCAGACTCAGGTCGACGGCGCGGCGGCCGCCCCGATCAGCCAGAAGATGGTCGACGGGCTGCGGCCCATGATGCAGTTGGTGGTCACCAACGGAACCGCAAAAGAACTCAACGGCGTCGGCGATGTGCGCGGCAAGACCGGTGAGGCCGAATTCGAGGGCGGATCGCATTCGTGGTTCGCCGGCTACCGCGGCGACCTGGCGTTCGCGGCGCTGATCGTCGGCGGCGGCAGCTCGGAATACGCGGTCCGGATGTGCAAGGCGATGTTCGACAGCATGCCCGCCGATTACCTGGCATAGTGCGGCGCGCTCGCGACGTCGTCGGGAGAGCGGGTAGCGGTAACGTGGGACTCGCCATGACGGGGACCAATGAGCAATCCGTGGAGATGCGGGTATCGGACGCCGACCGCAACGGCACGCTGCGTCGGCTGCACAACGCTGTGGCGCTCGGCCTGATCGACATCGCCGAGTTCGAGGAGCGCTCGGCGCTGGTGTCGCAGGCGCGATTGCACGCCGATCTCGATGCGCTCGTGGGCGATCTGCCGGGCCCTGGTGCGATCGTCACGACGGCCGCCGACCGGGTCGAACTGCGCGGCGTGCTGGGTTCGCTGAAACGGCACGGGGAGTGGACGGTGCCGACTCGGCTGGCATTGGTGCGCCGGATGGGCTCGGTCGAGCTCGACCTCACGCGGGCCCGTTTCGCCGGACCGATGGTCGTGGTCGAGATCGACATGAAGTTCGGGTCGCTGGAGATGAGGCTGCCCGACGGCGCCAGCGCCTCGATCGATGACGTCGAGGTGATCGTCGGCAGTGCCACCGATCGCCGTCGTGACGCGCCTGCCGACGGCACCCCGCATGTGATCCTGACCGGCCGCGTGGTGTGCGGCTCGGTCGACATTCGCGGGCCGCGCAAGGGCTGGTTCGGCCGCGGTACGAAAACCTAGGGCGCGTCGGCCGACGAGATCACCGCGGGTCCAGGACCGCGAAACTCAGCGTGGCCCGGGCCGCCAGGCGGTCGCGCCCGGCATCGGTGACGTCGACTGAGGTGACGATGAGCCGTCGGCCTGCGCGCACGATGGTGGCCACGGCGCGCGCCGGGCCGGTGATGATCGGCGCGAGGTAGTGCACGTTCAGGTCGGCGGTGGTGACGTCCTGCCCCGGGCCGACGTGGCGGCCGGCCAATCGGCCCGCCGCGCAATCGATGAGCGTCGCGACCAGGCCACCCTGTAACGCGCCGCGGATGTTGGCGAGGTCGGGGCGGTTGTCCATCTCGATGACCAGCCGCTCGTCGTTCTCTTCGACATCGCGGAATCCCAGCTGGTTCAGCAGATGGACCGGCGCAGGCTCGGTGAGCATGGCGCTACGTTAGCATTGTTCTCGAAAACGGAGAGTTTCATTCTCTCTCTCGGTGCTCCGATGCCGGTCCGACCGGCCGAGATCGGTACCCTGACCGGTATGTCAGTTCGTAGTGCCCTGCGCCCCGGCGTGCTCTCACCGACCCTTCCGGTGCCCAAGTCCATCCCGCGGCCGGAGTACGCGTGGCAGCCGACCGTGCAGGAAGGCAGCGAACCGTGGGTGCAGACGCCCGAGGTCATCGAGAAGATGCGCATCGCGGGCGGCATCGCCGCCCGCGCCTTGGCCGAAGCGGGCAAGGCCGTCGCACCGGGCGTGACGACCGACGAACTGGACCGCATCGCCCACGAGTACATGATCGACCACGGTGCGTATCCGTCGACGTTGGGCTACAAGGCATTTCCCAAGTCCTGCTGCACCTCGCTCAACGAGATCATCTGCCACGGGATCCCGGATTCGACCGTCATCGAAGACGGTGACATCGTCAACATCGACGTCACCGCCTACATCGACGGCGTGCACGGCGACACCAACGCCACGTTCCTCGCCGGTGACGTCTCCGAAGAGCACCGGCTGCTCGTCGAACGCACCCACGAGGCCACGATGCGCGCCATCAAGGCCGTCAAACCGGGCCGCGCATTGTCGGTCGTCGGGCGCGTCATCGAGGCATACGCAAACCGGTTCGGCTACAACGTGGTTCGCGATTTCACCGGGCACGGGATCGGCACGACGTTCCACAACGGACTCGTCGTGCTGCACTACGACCAGCCCGCGGTCGAGACCGTGCTCGAGCCCGGCATGACCTTCACGATCGAACCCATGATCAATCTGGGGTCACTGGACTACGAGATCTGGGACGACGGCTGGACCGTGGCCACCAAGGACGGCAAGTGGACCGCGCAGTTCGAGCACACCCTGGTGGTCACCGAGGACGGCGCCGACATTCTCACACTGCCGTGAGACTGGTGCTCGCGGGCGCACAGTGAGCGGCGCGCTGCTGGTCGCCGGCACCACCTCCGACGCGGGCAAGTCGATGGTCGTGGCGGGACTGTGCCGGTTGCTCGCCCGTAAAGGCCTTTCGGTCGCGCCGTTCAAAGCCCAGAACATGTCCAACAACTCGGCGGTCACCGTCGAGGGCGGTGAGATCGGCCGCGCGCAGGCCATGCAGGCCCGCGCCGCCGGGCTGGCGCCCAGCGTCCGGTTCAACCCCATCCTGCTCAAGCCCGGTGGTGACCGGACCTCGCAGTTGGTGGTCCGGGGGACCGTGGCCGGGTCGGTGGCCGCCGCCGACTACATCCATCACCGCGAGCACCTCGCCGCCGTGGTCGCCGACGAATTGGCCTCACTGAGATCGGAATTCGACGCGGTGATCTGTGAGGGCGCGGGCTCGCCCGCCGAGATCAACCTGCGGGCCACCGACCTGGCGAACATGGGACTCGCGCGCGCGGCAGGCCTTCCGGTGATCGTGGTCGGTGACATCGACCGCGGCGGGCTGCTCGCCCATTTCCACGGCACGGTCGCCGTGCTCGAGCCCGCCGACCAAGCCCTCGTCGCCGGGTTCATCGTGAACAAGTTCCGCGGTGACCCGACACTACTGGAGCCAGGCCTGCGCCGGCTCGAAGAGCTGACGGGCCGGCCGACCTACGGCGTCGTCCCGTTCCATGACGGAATGTGGCTCGACGCCGAGGATTCCGTGTCGGTCGTCGCAGGCGGTCTGGTCGGCAGACCACAGCCACCACGGGGCGAGCAGGCGTTGACCGTCGCCGCGATCCGGCTGCCCCGCATCTCGAACTCGACCGATGTCGAGGCGTTGGCATGCGAACCGGGTGTCGTGGTTCGCTGGGTTGCCGACGCGGCCGACCTCGCCGATGCAGATCTCGTCGTGATCCCGGGCAGCAAGTCGACCGTGACCGATCTGGCGTGGCTGCGCGAACGAGGTCTGGCTGACGCGATCGTCGACCATGCCGGCCGGGGCCGCGCCGTGCTCGGGGTGTGCGGCGGATTCCAGATGCTGTGCCGCCGGATCGACGACCCGGTCGAATCCCGCGCAGGCGTGGTCGACGGCATGGGCCTGCTCGACGCCGAGATCGTGTTCGCGCGCGAGAAGACGTTGCGGCACTGGGAGACTCCGCTGCGGGGGTACGAGATCCATCACGGTCAGGTCGCGCGATCCGCCGAGGCGGACTGGCTCGGGATCGGGGTGCGGCGCGGCGTCGTCTACGGCACGCACTGGCATGGGCTGCTCGACAACGACGAACTGCGCCGGGCCTGGCTCACCGAGGTCGCCGGCGCAGCCGGGCGTGCCGGGTTCGTCGTCGCCGACGATGTCGACGTGCCTGCCCGCCGTGACGCCCAACTCGACCTGATGGCGGATCTGCTTGCCGATCACATCGACGTGAACGCCGTGCTCGACCTGTTGGAGCGCGGGACACCGCGTCGGCCGACGATGGTCACCACACTGCAGACCTGACCGTTCCTCAGGTGTGCATGCGTGCGCCTTTGAGGATCTTGTCGACCACGTTGCGGCGGGCATGGACGGCCAATCCGACGAGGTCGAGATCGGCACGCGCGACAGCGCGGACCGCCGCCCGGTTGTCCCGGTCGTTGCCCGTGGCGAACAGGTCCGCGGTGAATATCGACATCGGCGCGCCCCGCGTGAGCGCCCGGGTGTGGGCGGCGCGCAGCGTCTCCTTGGAACCCTCGAACACCAGCACCGGCTGGCCGAACATGGCCAGATACTCGGTGTCGTCGGCGTCGACGTAGGGGTCGCCGACGGTGTCCGGATTGGCGGCCGCGATGCCGCTCGCCACGAACGCGCAGACGTTGAGGCGTTGCCATGCTTCCAGGTCGTCGCGCAGCAACACCGCGATCTTCGTCTCGAAACGCACTGGGGATTCATCACTTTGCACGCAACCATGCTGCGAGACGAGGCGGCCGCCGTCTTGTACGTTCTTGATGTGGTTGCAGACGCGGAGACCACCGCGTGGCGTCCGCACGTGGGTGGCATCACCGAGGTCTTCCACGCGCGGTACCGCAGCCATGCCTACCCGCAGCACACCCACGACGCATGGACGCTGCTCATCGTGGATTCGGGAATCATCGGCTACGAACTCGACGGGCGCGGGCACGGCTCGGCCGGGCAAGCCGTCACCCTGTTGCCGCCGCACGTACCGCACGATGGCCGGGCGATCCGCCCCGGCGGATTCCGCAAACGGGTGCTCTACCTCGAACCGGGCGTATGGACCGGGATCGGGGCCGCCGTCGACACCCCCACGCTGCAGGACGCGGCACTGCGGGACCGCATCGATCGGCTTCACGATGTGCTGGGGCCGGGTGACGAGCTCGAAGCCGCGAGCCGGCTCGCGTTCATCGTCGAACGCGTTCAGGCACACCTCCGGCGGGCCGTGACCGAACCGCCCCAGGTGCGTGACCGCCGCCTGGCGCATCAACTGCGCGATCTGCTCGACAGCCGGATCGAAACCGGACTGACCCTCGACGAGGCCGCGCGGGTTCTGCACGCCGATCCGGCACACCTGGTGCGCACGTTCGGCCGGGAGTTCGGCCTGCCGCCGCACCGGTACCTGACCGGGCGCAGGGTCGATGCGGCCCGGCGTTTGCTGCTCGACGGAATGCGGCCGTCCGACGTCGCCGCCGCGGTCGGGTTTCACGACCAGTCGCATCTCAACCGCCACTTCAAACGAATGCTCGCGACCACACCGGCGCACTATGCGCGCACCGGGACACGATCTCGATCCACGGATTGTCGGTAGCCTGGGGCCATGATCAGCCTGCGCGAGGGAAGGCTGTTTCTCGCTGTACTGCTGGCCGCGATGTTCGGCCTCGGCGGGTGCGCGACCGTGGTCGCCGGTACCGCGACGTGGCCCGGCGCCACGCTGCAGAGGGTGGTGCTCACCGCGGCCGACTTCCCACCCGGGGTGCGATACGACCGCGTCATCGAGGAGCCCGGCCAACCCGACGGGGCAGGCGGGCCGCCCAGCATGCTGTCCTCACCCGAGGGCTGCTCGGACGGGCTGACGCGGGTGATCGCCGAATCCGCCGAACGCGGTCCGGGCAGTGCCGGCAAGTTCGTCGCCGCATACGACGGGGCGCGCATGGTGCTCACCGTGCTGAGTTCGCCGCTTCCGCTCGATCGGCTCGCCGCCACCGCCGACCGCTGCGCCGAGTTCCGCACCTTCTTCGATCCGTCGGACGAGGGCATCCCGATCACCACCACCCGGCTCGCCGGAGCGAACCCGTCGGCATTGGCGTATCAGCAGACCATGCGACTCAACGGGGCCGACGAGAGCGTGTACTTCGCCTTTGAAAACGTCGGGAACTGGGCGGTTTTCGGCATCGCGTTTCCCACCCAGAATCCGTCGATCACCGTCAAAGGCCCGTTGCCGCAGACGTTTCTGGACACGTTCGCCAAACAGGTCGAGCGCGTCCGAACACGCTGACGCCGCCGTTAGGACAAACTGATTTCTGCCCCACCGGCCGAACCGGGACGGTAGGTTGGCCCAATGCTCACCAGCGTGACCACCATCGACGGCTTCTCCATCGCCGTCGACGTGGCCGGTCCCGAGAAGGGAGCCACGGTGGTGCTGCTCAGCGCAGGCCATCACGGACCAGCGGCCTACGAGGCGGTTTGCCAACGCCTGCACACCGCGTCGCTGCGGACCATCGTCATCGGGCCCGACCCACGGCTGACCGCGAAATCGGTCGTCGGCATCCTCGACTCACTCAACATCAAATGGGCGCTGCTGGTCGGCGACCGCCTCGGCGGTGAGCTCGCCTGGGAGCTGGCCGCCACGCGGCTGGACAAGTTCATCGGCCTCGTCGTCGTCGACCGCGGCCACCCACGGGTCGCCGATCCCACCGGCGTGATCCGCGACGGCGGCTGCCCGCCGGTGGAGATGAACACCACCGCGCTCGTCAGCAACCCCGCGGCCCGGGCCGTCGCCAAGGCCAGCCAGCGCTACGTCTACGGCGACTTCCGGCTCGTGGAGATGCTGGGCAGGCGCAACGCCCAGGACTCCACCGCGCAACTCGCCGCCGAGATCGTGCTGCGCACCAGCAGCTGGTAGGCGCTCAGTCAGCCGCCTCGGAAGGCGTCCAGGCTTGCGGCAACCCCGGCTGCTGCGGGAACAAGAAATCGACGAAAGCGGCTGCGGTGGGCTGTGGTTCGTGGTTGGCCAGCCCGGGACGTTCGTTGGCCTCGATGAACACGTACTGGCGGCCCGTGACATCGGGCACCAGCAGATCGATGCCCGTGACGGGGATCCCGATCGCCTCGGCCGCCTTCACCGCGACACGGCACAGTTCGGGATTCACCTCGGCCGTCACATCGTGAATCGTGCCGCCCTGATGCAGATTGGCGGTACGCCGCACCCGCAGATGCTTGCCTTCCGGCAGGATGTCGTCGAATGACCAGCCCGCCTCCTTGACGGTCGACAGCGTGATGTCGTCCATCGGGATGCGGGATTCGCCGCCCGTCGCGGCTTCCCGGCGCCGGCTCTGGGTCTCGATCAGTTCGCGCACCGTGTGCTTACCGGTACCGATCACCTCGGCGGGTTTGCGGATCGCGGCGGCAACCACTTTGCCGTCGATCACCACGAGCCGCAGGTCGTCGCCGGTGGCCCGTTGTTCGATCAGGACCTCGGGATACTGCTCGCGGGCCCGGTGCAGGGCGGCGTCGAGTTCCTCGGAACTGTCGACCCCGACGGTGATGCCCTTGCCCTGCTCGCCGCGCGTTGGCTTGACCACGACATCGCCGACCTCGGCCAAAAAGGCGTGATCCTCGTCGTTGAAGGTGGCCAGTCGACCCTTCGGCACCGCGATACCGGCATCGGACACGATGCGCCGGGTCTGGCGCTTGTCGTCACATCGGGCCATCGCCACCGCAGACGTGAACTCCGACAGCGATTCTCGGGTGATGACACTGCGGCCGCCGTGCGCCAGCCGCATCTCACCGGCGCCCGCGTCGAGCACCTCGACCCAGATGCCGCGGCGCATGGCCTCGTCGGCGATGATGCGCGCGTACGGGTTGAGATCGTCGACGGTTTCCGGGGGGTGGGTGAACAGCGGTTCGTTGATCGCGTTCTTGCGCTTTACGGCGAGCACGGGAACCCGTTGGAAGCCAAGCTTTTCGTACAGGGCGATCGCCGCGGTGTTGTCGTGGGCGACCGAAAGATCCATGTAGGCGCGCCCGCGATCACGGAAGATGCCCGCGAGGGTCCGGGTCAGGGCATCGCCGACCCCGGGCAGCCCGGCAGCCGGGTCCACCGCGAGGCTCCACAGACTCGAACCGTCCTCGGGATCGGCGAACAGCCGCTTGTGGTCGACGCCCGTCACGGTTCCGACGACACTGCCGTCGTCGTCGCGGACCGCGACAAGATAGACGACCGCCGGGGTCAGGGTGTGGTTGTGCCAGATGACGTCGACGGGTGCGGGCACCATGCCGCATCGCACGTACACCCGGTTCATCGCGTCGGCGTCTTTCGGCGTCTGCAGTGTCCGCACGGAGAAGCCGATCGGTTCCGCCGGGCCGAAATCGTCGGTGAACCGCAACCGGTAGGTGTGGCTCGGGTCGATGAACAGCTCGGCGGGGGAGCGCGCGATCAGCACATGCGATTCACGGGCGTAGATGCAGATGTCGCGACGCCCGGGGCCCTCCTGCTGCAGCACCTCGGCGAGCTTCTCGGGATCGGCGAAGGTCTGGCCGAAAATCAGTCGGCCCCAACCCAATTCGAGCTCGACATCGTCGGCCATCGCATCGACCAGATGCTGCGGTGAGGCATCGTGCAGGCCGAGCGTGATGGCTTCGGTGTGGTCCTCGCCCGACTCGGGTGCCTGCGGCCGGGCGGCATCGGGGTCGGTGGTCGTCATGCCGCGGCTCCTGTCACGCCGTGGCGCTGCAGCCACAGTTCCAGCAACGCGATCTGCCACAACTCGTTGCCGCGCAGCGGCGTGAGCCTGCCGTTCGGGTCGGCCAGCAGCCGGTCGACGGCTTCGGGGCGGAACAGGCCGCGTTCCTTGGCTTCCGGTGCGTACAGCGCGTCGCGGACCAGGTCGAGATACGGGCCCTCGAGATGGGTCAGCGCGGGCACCGGGAAGTAGCCCTTGGGCCGGTCGATCACCGCGGCCGGAATCACCCGGCGGGCAGCCTGTTTGAGCACACCCTTGCCGCCGTGCGCGGTTTTCAGCCCGGGCGGGCAGGTGGCGGCGAGCTCGACGAGCTCGTGGTCGAGGAACGGGACGCGACCCTCAAGGCCCCACGCCATGGTCATGTTGTCGACCCGTTTGACCGGATCGTCGACGAGCATGACCGTGGTGTCGAGGCGCAGCGCCCGGTCCACCCCGGTCTGGGCGCCCGGCGCGGCGAAGTGCTCGGTGACGAACGCGCCGCTCGGATCGCCGTCGGCCCAGTACGCGTCGCTGATCAGGGCCCCGACGCCGGCGCTGTCCCGGTCGAAGAACGCGCTGCGGTAACTCGCGACCGAGCCGTCCAGCGACGCCGCGGCCGGATCGGCCATGGGCGGATACCAGTGATAGCCGGCGAACACCTCGTCGGCGCCCTGCCCGGACTGCACGACCTTGACGTGCTTGGCCACTTCCTGGCTCAGCAGGTAGAAGGCCACGCAGTCGTGGCTGACCATCGGTTCGCTCATCGCGGCGATCGCGCCGTCCAGCGCGGGCAACATGCGGTCGGTACCGATGCGGATCTGATGATGATCGGTATCGAAATGCTTGGCGATGATGTCGGAGTACTTGAACTCGTCGCCGGCAACGCCGCCGACGGATTCGAACCCGATCGAGAACGTCGCCAACCCGTGTTGGCCTGCCTCGGCGAGCAGCCCCACGATCAGGCTCGAATCGACTCCGCCCGACAGCAGGCAGCCGACCGGGACATCGGCGACCAGCCGACGCTCGACGGCGAGCCGAAGCGACGCCAGCACCGCGTCTTCCCAATCCCGTTCGGACCAGTCGGACCGGTCCTCGTGGCGGGTGAAATCCGGTGACCAGTAGACGGTGGTACGTCGCGTTCCGTCCGGTTCGATCGCGACGATCGAGGCCGGCGGAACCTTCTTGACGCCGCGCAGGATCGTCAGCGGCGGCGGAACCACCGAATGGAACGTGAGGTAGTGGTGCAGCGCGACGGGATCGATGCGGGTGTCTACCCCGCCCCCGGCCAGCAGCGCCGGAAGGGACGAGGCGAACCGGATCCGGTCGCCGTCCTCACTGAGGTAGAGCGGCTTGATCCCGAGGCGGTCCCGGCCCAGCAGCACCCGCCCGCTGTCGCGCTCGGCGATCGCGAAGGCGAACATGCCCTTGAGCTGGTCGACAAAGCGGTCACCCCAGTGGTGGTAGGCCTTGAGCAGCACCTCGGTGTCGCTGTGCGAGAAGAAGCGGTAACCGTAGCCGGACAGCTCCGCGCGCAGCTCTTGGTAGTTGTAGATGCAGCCGTTCCAGCAGATGGTCAGGCCCAGGTCCGGGTCCACCATCGGCTGCGCGCCCGCTTCGGTCAGGTCAATGATCTTCAGACGTCGGTGGCCCAGGGCAACCCGACCTTGCGACCACACGCCGGCCGCATCGGGACCTCTGGGCGCCATCGCCTCAGCCATGGCCGACACCGCGGAAACATCAGGTGTCCGGCCATCGAGACGCACCTCTCCGGTGGCTCCACACATCAGTTCGACCCTACAAGGGTCGGGGTCGGATGTCCCACCGGTGGTGGTGCCTGGATCGGGTCAGTTGTGTCTTCGGAGCGCTCCACCTGCGGTATTTACCTGTTTAATCTGGCCTTTAAACCCCGCCTTTTCTCGGCGGGGTGCCGGTGCGCGATTCCGCCCGGCGGTTGGGGACACAGCTGAGCCCAATAGAGTGCTATTGGTTGGTAGTCAGACCTTTTGTGCGTGACATTCCCGCGGATTCGAGGGACGATCTTCGAGTCCACGTGAATGCACACGGACGCAAAGGTCGGCTTTCCGTCGTGTTGGCCCGCCAGTTGTCTGTGGACAGAAAGGTGCGCAATGAGCCCGAACCCCGGCATGCTGGCGCAGGCTGACCTGGAGCAAATGGTGGCCGCGGGCGAGATCGACACGGTGATCGTCGCATTCTGCGACATGCAAGGCCGGCTGACCGGCAAGCGTGTGTCCGCGCGGCTGTTCGTCGAGGAGGTCGCCGCCCACGGCGCCGAGTGCTGCAACTACCTGTTGGCCGTGGACGTCGACATGAACACCGTCGACGGCTACGCGGTGTCGAGCTGGGAAACCGGCTACGGGGACATGGTCATGACGCCGGACTTCGCCACGTTGCGGTTGATCCCGTGGCTGCCCGGCACCGCGCTGGTGATGGCCGATCTTTCGTGGCTCGACGGCAACCCCGTGACGGTTGCGCCGCGCAGCATCCTCAATCGCCAGATCGACCGGCTCGCCGAGCGCGGCCTGGTGCCCTTCGTCGGGACCGAACTCGAGTTCATGGTGTTCGACAACACCTTCCGCGAAGCCTGGGCCAACGGCTACCGCGACCTGACGCCCGCCACCGATTACAACGTCGACTACGCGATGCTGGCGTCCACCCGGATGGAGCCGCTGTTGCGCGACATCCGCCTTGGCATGGAAGGCGCAGGCATGTACTGCGAGGGCGTCAAGGGGGAGTGCAACCGCGGCCAGCAAGAGATCGCGTTCCGGTATGACCACGCGGGCGTGACGTGCGACAACCACACGATCTACCGCAACGGCGCCAAGGAGATCGCCGACCAGCACGGCAAGAGCCTGACGTTCATGGCGAAATTCGATGAGCGCGAAGGCAACAGCTGCCACATCCACATCTCGCTGCGTGGTGAGGACGGTTCGGCGGTATTTGCCGACGAATCCGCACCCCTCGGTATGTCGGCGATGTTCCGCAGCTTCATCGCCGGGCAGCTGGCCACGCTGCGGGAACTGACGTTGTTCTACGCCCCGAACATCAACTCCTACAAGCGGTTCGTCGACGGCAGCTTCGCGCCCACAGCGGTGGCGTGGGGCATGGACAACCGCACCTGCGCGATGCGGGTGGTCGGCCACGGGCACGGTATGCGCGTCGAATGCCGCGCGCCAGGCGGCGACGTCAACCAATACCTCGCGGTTTCGGCGCTGATCGCCGGTGGCCTCTACGGTATCGAGCACGAGCTCGAATTGCCCGATGCGCTGCCAGGTAACGCCTATACCAGTGGCGCGCAGCGGCTTCCGACCACACTGGCCGAGGCGGCCGAGCTGTTCGAGAAATCCGAGGTGGCGCGTGCGGCGTTCGGCGACGACGTCGTCGAGCACTACCTCAACAATGCGCGGGTGGAACTGACGGCGTTCAACGCCGCCGTCACGGATTGGGAAAGGGTGCGCGGTTTTGAACGGCTCTGAGCGGGTCGGCGGTCGGCCGATTATCGGCATGACGACATATCTGCAGCAGGCACAGACCGGCGTCTGGGACGTTCGTGCCAGTTTCCTGCCGCAGATCTACTTCAACGGGGTCAACCTCGCCGGTGGCATCGCCCTTCTGCTGCCGCCGCAACCGGTCGACGACGAGGTCACGGAACGGGTCCTCGATCGAGTGGACGGGCTCGTGATCACCGGCGGCCCCGACGTCGATCCCGCCCGCTACGGACAGGCTCCGCACCCCAGCACCAACGAACCCGCACACGACCGCGACGAGTGGGAGTTCGCCCTCCTGGCAGGCTCACTGCGCCGCGGTATCCCGGTGCTCGGGGTCTGTCGCGGCGCCCAGGTGCTCAACACCGCGCTGGGCGGCACGTTGCACCAGCATCTGCCCGACGTCATCGGCCACACGCACCACCAGAAGGGCGACGCGATCTTCGGGACATCGGCGGTGCGGACGGTTCCCGGCACCAAGCTGGCGGAGCTGATCGGCGAGACATCCGACGCGCAGTGCTACCACCATCAGGCCATCGACCGCCTGGGCGACGGACTGGTGGTCAGTGCGAGGGACACCGACGGCGTCATCGAGGCCGTCGAGCTGCCCGGTGACGGATTCGTGCTCGGCGTGCAATGGCACCCCGAGGAGCGCCTCGACGATCTGCGGCTCTTCACCGCGATCGTGGAGGCAGCCAAAGCTCATGCGACAGAAAGGGTGTCATGACAGCGAGCCAGGTGATCAACCCGGCGACCGAGGAAGTTCTGGCCAGCGTCGAGCTGCTCGACGAGAGCGCCGTCGACGAGGCGGTCGCGCGGGCCAGGGCGGCACAACGGAAGTGGGCCGCACAGGCTCCGGCCGAACGTGCCGCGGCCCTGCGGGCGTTCGCGGCGGCCGTCGACTCGCACATCGATGAGCTCGCTGCGCTCGAGGTCGCCAACTCCGGGCATCCGATCGGGCAGGCCGAGTGGGAGGCGGGCCACGTCCGCGACGTGCTGAACTTCTACAGCGCAACCCCGGAGCGGTTGTCGGGCAAGCAGATTCCGGTCGCGGGCGGGCTCGATGTCACGTTCAACGAGCCGCTCGGCGTGGTCGGCGTCATCACGCCGTGGAACTTCCCGATGACGATCGCGGCCTGGGGCTTCGCGCCGGCACTCGCGGCCGGCAACGCCGTCGTGCTCAAACCCGCCGAGTGGACACCGCTGACGACGATCCGGTTGGGCGAGATCGCGGCCGAGTCAGGCCTGCCCGCCGACCTGTTCCAGGTGCTGCCCGGCAAGGGCTCGGTCGTCGGGGAGCGGTTCGTCAGCCATCCCGATATCCGCAAGGTCGTGTTCACCGGTTCGACCGAGGTCGGCATGCGGGTGATGGCCGGCGCCGCGAAGCACATCAAGCGGGTCACCCTCGAGCTCGGCGGCAAGAGCGCCAACATCGTGTTCGACGACTGCGATCTGGAGAAAGCGGCGGCCACCGCGCCCTACGGGGTGTTCGACAACGCCGGGCAGGACTGCTGTTCGCGCAGCCGGATCCTGGTGCAGCGCAGCGTCTACGACCGTTTCATGGAGCTGCTCGAGCCGGCGGTCAAGGGCGTCGTGGTCGGCGACCCGGCCGTGCGCGACACCGAGATGGGACCCCTCGTGTCACGCCCGCACTGGGAATCGGTCTCGTCCTACGTCCCCGACGACGCGCCCGTCGCGTTCCGCGGTTCGGCGCCCGAGGGACCCGGGTTCTGGTTCCCGCCAACCGTTCTGACGCCGCAGCGTACGGACCGCACCGTGACCGACGAGATCTTCGGCCCGGTGGTGACAGTCCTGCCGTTCGAGGACGAGGCCGACGCGATCGCCCTTGCCAACGACACTCCCTACGGGTTGTCCGGATCGATCTGGACCGACAATCTCTCTCGCGCGCTGCGGGTTTCGCGCGCGGTGGAATCCGGCAACCTCAGCGTCAACTCACATTCCTCGGTGCGCTACAACACCCCGTTCGGCGGCTTCAAGCAGTCCGGGCTGGGACGCGAGCTGGGCCCCGACGCCCCGCTGTCGTTCACCGAGACCAAGAACGTCTTCATCGCAGTCGAAGATTCGCAGTAGAGGAGCTGCCCACATGGACTTGACCCAACGTCTCGCCGGCAAGGTCGCCGTGATCACCGGTGGCGCCAGCGGTATCGGCCTGGCCACCGGCCGCCGGTTGCACGCCGAAGGCGCCACGATCGTGGTCGGCGACATCGATCCGACCACCGGCAAGGCTGCCGCCGACGAACTCGACGGTCTGTTCGTCCCCGTCGACGTGTCCGACCAGGCCGCCGTCGACAACCTGTTCGACACGGCCGCATCGACTTTCGGCAGCGTCGACATCGCGTTCAACAACGCCGGGATCTCCCCGCCCGAAGACGATCTGATCGAGAACACCGAGCTGCCGGCCTGGGAGCGGGTGCAGGACATCAACCTCAAGTCGGTGTACCTGTCCTGCCGGGCGGCATTGCGGCACATGGTTCCCGCGGGCAAGGGATCGATCATCAACACCGCGTCCTTCGTGGCGGTCATGGGCTCGGCGACCTCGCAGATCTCCTACACCGCATCCAAGGGCGGTGTGCTCGCGATGTCGCGCGAACTCGGCGTGCAGTACGCGCGCCAGGGGATCCGGGTCAACGCGCTGTGCCCCGGGCCGGTCAACACCCCGCTGCTGCAGGAGCTGTTCGCCAAGGATCCGGAACGTGCCGCGCGCCGGCTCGTGCACATCCCGCTGGGTCGGTTCGCCGAGCCCGAGGAACTCGCCGCCGCCGTCGCCTTCCTGGCCAGTGACGACGCGTCGTTCATCACGGGCTCGACGTTCCTGGTCGACGGCGGCATCAGTTCCGCCTACGTGACACCCCTGTGACGGTGTGAGAGCGACACCACTGTGATACCCCTTTAGGTCACGATGACCGCCGAACCGGATCCGCAGCCCGCATCAGCCGAAACGGCTGATGCCCTGCTGCGTCCGGTGCGGCTCGGGAACGCGTTCGAGGACACCGTGGGCCGCCTGCTGGAGACCATCCGGCTCGGCGTGCTGGCACCCGGCGAGTCGCTACCGCCGGAACGGGAACTCGCGACGCGCCTGGGCGTCAGCCGCGACACCGTGCGGGAGGCGATCAAGTCGCTCGCCGACGCCGGTTACCTGGTGTCACGGCGAGGCCGTTACGGCGGCACCTTCCTGGCCGACGAACTGCCGCGCCACACCGCCGACACTCCCAGGCCGACGCGCGAGGAGATCGACGACGCACTGCGGCTGCGCGAGATCCTCGAGGTCGGTGCCGCCCGGATGGCGGCCGGGCGCACGCTCAGTGCGGCCGAGCGCGACGGCCTTTGGTCGCGGCTGGCCGATGTGCGCGGCGCCGATCCCGACGACTACCGACGACTCGATTCCCGCCTGCACCTGGCCATCGCGGAGGCCGCCGGATCACCATCCCTGGTGCCGCTGGTCGCCGAGAACCGGATGCGGCTCAACGCGCTGCTCGACCAGATTCCGCTGTTGCCACGCAATATCGCGCACTCCGACGAACAGCACGAGGCGATCGTCATCGCGATCCTCGCCGGCGACGCCGACGGCGCGGCGACGGCCATGCTGGCCCATGTCGCGGGGTCGGCCGCGCTGCTCCACGGCTTCCTGGACTGATCCCTTCGCGGGGTCAGCGGGTGCCCTGGGCGATGACTTCGGCAATGCCGGCCGTCGCTCGCGCCGGGTCGAGATAGACGCCTCCGGGCACCAACGGCGTCAGATCCCCGTCCAGGTCGTAGCGCAACGGCACGCCGGTGGGGATGTGTAGCGAGCGCACCCGGTCGGGGGTCAGGCCGTCCAGATGCGTGCACAGCGCGCGCAGCGAGTTGCCATGAGCGACAACGAGTGTGACGTGGCCGGCCATCAGATCTGCCGCGATCGCGTCCTGCCAGTACGGCACCAGCCTTCTGCGCACTGCCGCCAGCGACTCTGCGGCGGGAAGCTCGTTCGGCGGCAGGGCGGCGTACCGGGCATCGTGGCGCGGATGAGCGGGATCGCCCGGCGCCATCGCGGGCGGAGTGAGGTGGTACGAGCGGCGCCAGTCGTTGAACAGCTCGGTGCCGAACTCCCTGCGGACGCTACTACGCCGCCGGCCCTGCAGCACACCGTAATGGCGCTCGTTGAGGCGCCAGCTTCGACGTATCGGTGTGGCGGTCGGCTCCAGCTCGTCCAATGCGATCGCTGCGGTGTCGATCGCGCGCATGAGCACCGACGTGTGCACGGCCGTCGGACGTAGTCCGGCCTCCCGTATCAACCGGCCCGCCGCGGCGGCCTGGTCACGGCCACGGTTCGTCAGTGGAAAATCAAGCCAGCCCCCGAACACGTCGTCGGCATTGGCCGTGCTCTCGCCGTGCCTCAGCAACAGCAGCACACGCGAATCTCGCAGCTTCGTCATGCTCGGCTCGTCCTCACCTGTTGGAGTTCGCGGGCCTCCAGTGCGCTGATCTGGTCGAGCCGCAACTGGTGACGTCCACCCTTGAACCGGGTGGTCAGCCAGACGTCGAGAATGCGCTCGGCGAGGTCGGGTGCCACCACTTTGGCACCCATCACGAGGACGTTGGCATTGTTGTGGGCCCGGGCGATCTCGGCCGTGAACACGCAGTGGCACAACACGGCCCGTACGCCGCGAATCTTGTTGGCCGCGATCTGCTCGCCGCAGCCGCTGCCACCAAGGACGACGCCGAAGTCGTGCGAACCATCGACCACCACCGCTCCGACGTCCGCGCACAGCGGTGGGTAGTCGGCCGTCTCGGCGGCGTCGTGCACCCCGCGATCGTCGACGTGGTGGCCGCGTTCGGTCAGCCAGGTGGTCAGCCGCGACTTCATCGCGACGGCATTGTGGTCGGCTGCGATCGCGATGCGCATCTTCACCTCGGTTCCCTCGGTTCGCATCAGTAGAGTATTGGCCTGATGGTAACACCATAAGACGTCGACGGTACCGCTTGAGGAAACGCCTGAGCTCAATTAAGGTAGAATGGTAATACCATAATGAGTGTCAGGAGTTCGCATGCCGAAGGTCGTCTTCATCACGCTCGACGGGGCGTCGCGCATCGTGGATGCCCAGGCGGGGGAATCCGTCATGGCCGCGGCGGTTCGCAACGGGATTCCGGGCATCATCGGTGAATGCGGCGGTAACTGCAGCTGCGCCACGTGCCATGTCTACGTCGATGACGAGTTCATCTCCGCCGTCGGGTCCGTGGGCGACATGGAAGACGACCTGCTCGACCTCGGTGTCGCCGACCGCCGTGCGGGCAGCCGGTTGTCGTGCCAGATCCAGGTGACCGAGGACCTCGACGGTCTCACCGTGCGCATGCCCGAGGAGCAGTGAGCATGCATGCGGGCACGCTCGTGGTCGGCGCCAGTCAAGCCGGGCTGCAGCTCGCGGTGTCGCTTCGCGAATCGGGAGAGACCGGCCCCATCACGCTGATCGGCGAAGAACCGCACGCGCCCTATCAGCGTCCGCCTTTGTCGAAGGCGTATCTGCTGGGCGGGACGGAGTTCTCGCAACTGTGGCTGCGTACCTCGGAATTTCTGGACAGTTGTGACATCACGCTCGTCACAGGAGAACGGATCGAGAGTGTCGAGCTGAATTCCGGCGGGCCGTCGGGGTGGGCGCGTACGGCCAAGGGGCGCGTGCTGACCTTCGACCGGCTGGCCCTGACCGTCGGGGCGCGACCACGCCGCCTCGAGGTGCCCGGCGCCGACCTCGGTGGCGTCACCTATCTGC
This sequence comes from Mycolicibacterium wolinskyi str. Jessa 2025, assembly GCF_049241375.1. Lineage (NCBI taxonomy): Bacteria > Bacillati > Actinomycetota > Actinomycetes > Mycobacteriales > Mycobacteriaceae > Mycobacterium > Mycolicibacterium wolinskyi. The sequence continues at coordinate 4,524,265 of NZ_CP185960.1, read as the reverse complement.
GTACTGCGGCCGATGCGGCCGAACTGCGAGAACTGCAGTCGGAGGCGGAATCCGTGGTGGTGATCGGCGGCGGTTTCATCGGCCTCGAGGCCGCCGCGGTCGCCCGAGCTCAGGGAAAAACCGTGGCCGTCGTGGAAGCGGCGGACCGGCTCATCGGACGCGCCGTGGCACCCGTCGTGTCGGAGTTCTATCGCGGTGCGCACATCCGGCGTGGTGTGAACATCAGGCTCGGCACCCAGGTGAGATGGCTCGCCGGCAAGAACGGCCGGGTCCAGGCGGTCGAATTGGCCGACGGCACTTGGATTCCCGCCGACTGTGTGATCGTCGGCATCGGCGTCGTCCCACGCACGAAACTGGCCAGGCAACTGGAACTGCATTGCGAAGGCGGCATCGTGGTCGATCGTTACGCCCGCACGAGCAACCCGAACGTGGTGGCGGCCGGGGACTGCACCGTGCAGCCCAACCCCGTAACCGGCAGCGGCAGGGTGCGGCTCGAATCGGTGCAGAACGCGATCAGCCAGGCCAAGACGGCCGCCGCAACGCTGTCCGGGAGATGTGAACCCAACGCGGGTGTGCCGTGGTTCTGGTCCGATCAGTACGACCTCAAACTCCAGATCGCCGGTCTGTCAGCCGGTCATGACCGGTACGTGGTGCGCGGTGACATCGACGGCGAGTCGTTCGCGGTGCTTTACTACCGAGACGATGCGCTGCTGGCCGTCGATGCGGTGAATGCCCCTCGTGACTACATGGCCGTACGAAAAGCACTCACTCAGGGCTCGACGATCCCCGCCGAGTCGGCGGCCGACAGCGCCATCGCGTTGCGCGATCTCGTCGCGGCGCGGGCCTAGCCCGTGAACACCTCGTCGATGTCGACCGGCTTCGTGAGGATCCGCTGCGCCAGCGCGAAATCGATGATCTGCTCGAGCATCGCCCGGTTGGCTTCGAGGCCATAGGGGAGCGGATCGGTGCCGATGATCTCGAGCACCCGGGCGTACATCCGGTCGGCGTCCGAGGTGATCGCCCCGTCCCGCAACCGCGTCACATACTGTTGTTTCGCCTCGGTGAACGCGTCGATCAACGCCGGCACCGCATCTGGATGCTGGTGCAACACTTCGTCTTTCACCACGACCAGATGGTTGATCGGGTAGAAGGCATGGTCGCGCAAGGCCTCGGCCGCGGCGTCGTCGGGTTCGCTGATGAGGGGTGCTACGTCCGGATGGTCCACATCGACGCCGATCACGGCATCGAGTTCACCGCGGATGAGCATGTCGCGCAGGTGGGTTCCAGGGGGTGCCGGCACGACGTTGGCGGGCGGCACATAGGTCTCGACGTGCTCGTCGCCGGACAACACCCACGTGACCCGGTCGAGGTCGACGCCGTACTGCGCGGCGAGGATGCCGCGCGCCCACACCCCGGTGGTCACCGTATAGCCGCGGTTCACACCAACGCGCCGACCCTCGAGGTCCTTGGGTTCGCGAATCGACGAGCGGGTGTTGTAGCGGATCGCGCCATGGTGGAAACCGCGCACGAGGAATATCGGCAGTGCGGTGAAGGCCACCCCGTGTTCACGGGCGGTCAGGTAGGTGGTCAGCGCCATCTCGCTGACATCGAACTCGAGATTGCGCACCATCCGGCGGAATCCGTGGACCAGGACCGGGATTTCGGTGAACAGCAACGAGAATCCGGCGGGCGACACCGAACCGTTCTTGAGTGCTTCGTTGGCGCCCTGGGTGCGGGTGAGCGTGGTCAATACCGGTTCAGACATGTCACTTCCGTCTCTGGTGATCCCGAACAGTGCGGTGGTACATTGGCATGACCATAATGCCATAGAGTCAAGAGGTGATAGATGGTCGAGCAGGTTCTGGCCGCCATACGAACTGCGCCGGGTACCACCGAATTACGCGAACTCGCCATGCCGGAGTTGTCTGACGATGCCGCCCTGCTGAAGGTCGAGGTGGCGGGCATCTGCGGCACCGACGTGAAGATGTATGCGAAGCCGCCGTTCGACGCCCCGGTGATCATGGGACACGAGAACGTGGGGACCATCGCGGTCGCCGGTGACAAGTTCAAGCAGTTGCACGGTGTCGCGGAGGGCGACCGCGTGTTCGTCGAGCACTATGTGGGCTGCTACAACTGCGAATGGTGCCGTATCGGCGAATACCGGCACTGCGAAGCGACCGACTGGCGCACCAACGTCGACGCTCGCCGCTACGGCTATACCTCCGCGGAGAATCCCGGCACACTCTGGGGCGGATTCTCCGAGTACATGTATCTGCCGTGGAATGCGGTGTTGCACAAGGTTCCGCACGGCGTCAGCCCGGAGCTCGCCGGACTCGTGACGCCGTTGTCGAACGGCATCGAGTGGGCGTTGCTGGCCGCGGGCGTCGGATACGCCGACACGGTGCTGATCCAGGGACCCGGCCAGCAGGGGCTTTCGCAGGTCGTGGCGTGCAAGCAGGCCGGTGCATCGAAAATCCTCATCAGCGGCACGAGTCGGGACAAGGCCCGCCTTGACCTGGCCCGCGATCTCGGCGCCGACGACGTGATCGACGTCGAGCAGGGCAGCCCACGCGAGCAGGTGATGGACCTGACCGGCGGGCGCGGGGTCGACTTCGTGCTCGACTGCACGTCGCGGGCAGGCGTCGGTCCGGTCCTCCTCGGCATCGACGTCCTCAAGCGTCGCGAGGGCACGCTGCTGATCCAGGGCGAGCTCGCGGCATTCCCGGACTTCCCGATCAAGTTGCTCACCGAGAAGGCCATCACCATCAAGAGCGCCCGGGGCCACAGCTATCGGGCGTGTGAACTGGCATTGCAACAACTCGCGTCCGGCCGGTTCCCGCTTGAGCGTTTGTCCACTCACCGGTTCGGCCTGGACCAGGTCGACTACGCGATCCGTGCGTTGGCGGGCGAGACCGACGAGCGCGACGTCATCCACATCTCGCTGATGCCGTGGCTGGGAAAGGAGTCCTGACCGTGTCGACCGTCATTCGGAATGTGCCCAAGGCCGATCCTCAGGTCAGGGACGGCCTGGGGGAGTACGGCGTGGCCACGATCCATGAAGCGCAGGGCCGCGCCGGGCTGGTCGCGCCGTATATGACGCCGATCTACGTCGGAGCCCGGGTCTGCGGAACCGCGGTGACGGTGAGTGTGCCGCCCGATGACAACTGGATGCTGCACGTCGCCGTCGAGCAGTGCGGCGATGGCGACGTGCTCGTGGTGGCACCCGAATCGCCCTCGGAATACGGCTATTTCGGCGAGCTGCTCGCCACGAGTCTCGCCGCCCGCGGAGTACGCGGGTTGGTGATCGACGCGGGATGCCGTGACGTCGCCGAGCTCGCGGCGATGAAGTTCCCGGTGTGGTCCAAATGCGTATCGGCTCAAGGGACGGTCAAGAAACGGCTCGGCTCGGTCAACGTCGCGGTGACGTGTGCCGGTGCTGCCGTCGAACCCGGCGATGTCGTGGTGGGTGATGACGACGGCGTCGTGATCGTGCCTCGTGGACAGGCGGCGTCGGTGTTGGCGGCAGCCAGGGCCAGGGAAGAAAAAGAGGCCCGCTCGCGTGAGCGTTATCAGCGCGGCGAGCTGTTCCTCGACATGCATGACGGCATGCGCGGCGACCTGGAACGGCTCGGCCTGCGATACGTCGACTACGGAGACGGCGCGTGATCATCGACATCCACGGCCACTACACCACCGCTCCGCCGCAGCAGCAGATGTTCCGCGACGCGCAGTTGGCGGCGCTGGCGGACCCCGGCCTACCCGCACCGCGGCGGGTTCGGATCCACGACGACGACATCCGTGAGAGCGTCGAGAACAATCAACTGCGCGTGCTGCGGGAACGCGGCGGCGATTTGATGCTGTTCTCGCCCAAGGCATCCGGGATGGAACACCACATCGACGATCAGCCGACGGCGAATGCGTGGGCGAGTGCCTCCAACGATCTGGTGCACCGGGTCACCGAACTCTTCCCGGAGTCGTTCGCCGGGGTCGCACAACTGCCGCAGACCCCTGGCGGCGACCTCGCACCCGTGATCGGAGAGCTGCGACGCTGTGTCGAGGATCTGGGTTTTGTCGGCTGCAATGTGAATCCGGATGCCGCCGCCGGATATTGGACGACGCCGCCGATGACCGACGAGTACTGGTATCCGCTCTACGAGGCGATGGCTGAGCTGGAAGTACCCGCGATGCTTCATGTCTCGACATCGTGCAACCCGAACTTCCACACGCTCGGCGCGCACTACCTGAATGCCGACACCAGCGTGTTCATGCAGTTCGTGCAGGGTGACGTGTTCGACCGGTTCCCGACGCTCAAGTTCGTCATACCGCACGGTGGCGGCGCGGTGCCCTACCACTGGGGCCGCTATCGGGGCCTGGCGATGCGACAGGGCCGGCCCGACCCGGGCGAGCTGCTGCGCAACGTGTTCTTCGATACCTGCGTGTATCACCAGCCGGGAATCGACCTGCTCCACAAGGTGATTCCGGTCGACAACATCCTGTTCGCGTCGGAGATGCTCGGCGCCGTGCGGGGCATTGATCCGCACACCGGTGTGGCATGGGACGACACGCTCGCCTACATCGACAACCTCGACCTGCCCGTCGAGGACCGCCACGCGGTGGTCGAGGGTAACGCTCGCCGGGTGTACCCACGACTCGACCGGCGGCTGGCCGCCACGAAAGGTGAATGATGGCCCGTCTATCCCTGACGTTCGCCTGCGGCGACTACGACCGGACCAGAGCGCTCGAGGACGGCAGTGTGCGCGCCGACGGCATCGAGCTGACGTATCTGCGTCTACCGGTCGAGGAGACGTTCTTCCGGATGCTGCGACACCAGGAGTTCGACGTCGCCGAGATGTCGCTGTCGACCTATGTCGCGACACTGGACCGCGATCCGAGACCGTTCGTGGCGCTGCCCGTGTTCACCTCCCGGATGTTCCGGCACGGCGGTATCTACATCAACGCCGACGCGGGCATCTCAGCGCCATCGGACTTGCGCGGCAAGCGGGTCGGGGCCCCCGAATTCCAACTCACCGCAGGGGTCTGGATCAGAGGGATCCTGGCCGAACATCATGGTGTGCCGATAGATTCGGTGACCTACTACACCGGTGGCCAGGAGTCACCGGGCCGTGTCGAGAAGGGCAAGGTCGACACGGGGCTCGACATCCGCCCCATACCGGCGGGCGCCACGCTGGCGCAGATGCTGGCCGGCGGCGAGATCGACGCTTTGCACACGCCGCGGGTGCCCAGCCCGTTCCGGGACCGCGATCCGCGCGTCAAGCGGTTGTTCGCCGACGTGGTGGCCGCCGAGAAGGAGTACTTCGCGGCCACCGGGATCTTCCCGATCATGCATGTCGTCGTGATTCGGCGGGACGTCTACGAACGCCATCGCTGGGTGGCGCAGTCGCTGTACAAGGCGTTTCTGGCCGCTCGTTACGACGCATACGGCCGCATCTACGACTCGTCGGCTCTGCGATTCATGGAGCCGTGGCTGATCCAGCATCTCGAGGACGCACGCCGGCTCCTCGGACCCGACTACTGGTCCTACGGGCTGGCGGACAACGAGAAGACCCTCGACGTGTTCCTGCGCTATCACCACGATCAGGGGCTGTCCCGAACACGCTATGCCCCCGTCGATCTGTTCGCACCGGAGACATCGGAAGCGTTCGTCATCTGAGAAGTGAGGGGCTTCACAACCGGTTGTCGGCATGATAGAAATCACACTAATGGTCTGAGTGTCAGTCCATTGACTTCATCCCCAGCCCCGAGGAGTGAGCCCGTGAAGAAGCAACTGGCCGGCTGCCTGCTGGCGGCCGTGACGTTGGCGGTCGCGGCCTGCGGCGGAAGCCCGACGGCGAGCAACGGCGCCTCGTCCGCGTCGGAAGCGACAGCAGCCCAACAGGTCTACGACCAGATCAACGGCCTGTCCGGCGACGAGCGGAGTCAGACCCTGCTCGAACTCGCCAAGAAGGACGGCCAGCTCTCCCTGTATACGTCCAACACCGACATGGACGATGTCGTCAAGGCATTCGAGGACAAATACGGGTTGCATGTCGAGACCTATCGGGCCAACTCCGAGACCGTCCTGCAGCGTGTGCTGCAGGAGTCGAGTGCGCAGTACCAGGGCGCCGACATCGTCGAGACGAACGCGGGCGAACTCAATGCGATGGGCGAGCAGCAACTGCTCTACCCCTACCGGGGCGAGTTGCGCGAGAAGGTGCGGCCGGAAGGGCGCAAGGACGGTTGGACCGCCGACCGATTCAACGCCTTCGTGATCGGCTGGAACACCAACGGGGTGCCAGCCGGCACCGAGCCCAAGTCGCTGATGGAACTGGCTGGGCCGCAATGGAAAGGGCGCGTCGGACTCGAGATCGGCGACTACGACTGGTTCGCCGCGATGTACCAGTACTACCAGTCGCAAGGCATGTCCGACGCCGACATCACGAACTTCTTCCATCAGCTGGCGGGCAATTCGAAGATCTCCAAGGGCCACACCGTGATGGGTGAGCTTCTGGCCGCAGGCCAGTTCGATGTCGCGGCGTCGGTCTACTCGCACACGGTCGACAACGCGGCCGCGAAGGGGGCCTCCGTCGCGTGGAAGACGAACGGCAAGCCGGTCGAACCGGTTGTCCTGCGGCCCAACGGCGCCGGACTGTTGAAGTCCGCCAAGCACCCCGCCGCCGCGATGCTGTTCCTCGACTTTCTGCTCACCGACGGTCAACAGGCCATCGCGGGTGCCAACCGGATCGGCGCGATCCCGACGGCCGACGACCCGCTGGCCGGGGTCTCGACGGTCGTCGTCCCCGAGCAGGAACTGCTCGACAACCCGCGCAAATGGAGCGACGCCTACAAGGCAGTGACCGATGCCGGCGGGCAGGCCTGACCGCGCCGTAATCGATTCGACCGCAATCCAGGAAAGGACAACATGGCCTCGCGTACGACCACCAAGGTGACGCACTACCACGTGCAGAAGAAACGGCGTGCCGACTTCATCGAAGAATGGCGCGGCTACCAGAAGACCGTCGTCGCGCTCGAGGACGTGACGATGGCGCAGACCGCACGCGGCACCCGGGTCGGCGTGTACGTCGGTGCCGACGGAGACCGGCCGACCCGCTCGATGGACGCACTGGCGCACGAGATCGACCCGGGCGTCGTGTCCACGATCCACCGGCATTCGTGGGACGCGATGGTGCTGGTCGTCGCCGGACAGGGCTGGACCGAGATCGACGGCGAGCGAATCGATTGGGGGCCGGGCGATTCCATCCACATCCCGGCCTGGGCCTGGCACCGGTCTGGTAACGACGGCGATGACACGGCGCGGTATCTCACGTTCTCCAGCGAGCCGTTGCTGGAGACCATGGGCATGTCGATGATCGAAGACGCCGGGCACACGCCGGTGAGCGAGTTGCCGGGCAGGCCCGACTTCTCGGCCGCCGTCACGGGCGACGATCCCTACGCGCGCCGCGTGCGCCGGTTGGCCGCCGATCAACATGCCCGACGGTCGGGACGGTTGCACACGAGCTGGGACGAACTCGAACTGCTGCCGACGCCGCGCGGCACGCGCACGACGTTCCTCCTCGATCGGGCAATCGGGTACCAGGCATCCGGGATATCGATGGCGATGTTCGAAATAGGTCCTGGCCGTGGACAATCGATGCACCGGCACGCCGGTGAGGCATGGCTGTACGTTCTCGAGGGGTCGGGTCACAGTTATCTGGGTACCGAGCCCGAGGGCGGTACGAATTATCCGTGGAAGAAGGGCGACCTCATCGTCGTCGACCATTTCTTGTGGCACCAGCATTTCAACGACGACCCGCAGAACACCGCCAAGGTCGTCCGCATCCACATGTTCGACAGCCTGCTCGACACCATGCGGGTCCTGATGGATCCGATGGTGCTGTTCGAGGAGCCGCCGGAGCACATCCGCGATGCGCAGGCCGGTGATCCCACGACGGTCGACTGGCCAGAGGTCACCAGGCCGACATGGCCGTGACGCCGGCTGCGTTGCCGCCCGGAGTGCTGTCCGTCCACGCGCTACCGGCGGACCACCACGACGGTCCGTGGGACCACATCATCACGGCCGACGGCGTCAAGGACCGGTTGCTCAACCATGCTCTGCTGACGCTGTTGCACGGCCCGGCGCTGGGAACCCTCGCCGGGCTGCCACACGGTCTGATCATCCTCGCGGGCCCGCCGGGCACCGGCAAGACCACGCTGGCTCGCGGGCTCGCCCAGACGGCAGCGCGCGCGGTGGCCGGGCGGGGTGCGACCACCTATGTCGAGATCGACCCGCATGCGTTTCCGTCGGAGTTGCTGGGGGAGAGCCAGCGCAACATAACGACGTTGATGACCGGCACGATCCCGGAGCTGGCCGCTCGGCGCCCGCACACCATCGTGCTCGTCGACGAGGTGGAGAGCTTCGCGGTGTGCCGCTCCGCCGCCTCGTTCGGTTCCAATCCCGTTGACGTGCACCGAGCGACCGACGCGTTGCTGGCCGGTATCGACGCAGTGGCGGCCGACCTGCCGAGGGTGTTGTTCGTGGCGACGACGAACTTCACCGAAGCGGTCGATGAGGCGTTCCTGTCGCGGGCAGACCTGGTGCTGGAGCTGTCGCTGCCGGACACCGCCACGATCGCCGCGATCATCCGGCACAGTTTGCTCGAGCTGGCCGTACTGTGGCCCGGCATCGCGCCGTTGACCGGTGACGACGGATTACATGCCCGGCTCGCCGATGTCTGGGCGGGCCTCGACGGGCGACGCGTGCGCAAGCTCGTGCTGTCCGCGCTCACCCTGCGTCGTGAGGTGGTCCGTGATCCGAACACACTGACCGCCGATGACCTGCTGGCCGCCGTCAACGTGGTCACGCCGGATCCGGCTTCACTTCGGGAGCTCGAATTGCGATGATTCACTACGATTTCCGCAGCACCGGCCTGGTCGTGTTCGACATGCTCGAGGCTTATCGAGAGCCGATCGAGGCGGCCGGCTCGCTGGGCCCCACCACGAGACTGATCGGGGCGTGCCGGAGTGTCGGTGTTCCCATCTTCTACGCGCGGGCCGACCATCGCGGTGACGGTGCGGATTTCGCGCGGACGATAGCCGACACCGACAGTCACTTCCGGCCATGGGGAGCCGACAATCCGTACCGGACCTTACCGCCGTATGGTTCGGGGGATCCCGAGCTGGCGGTCTTGTCCGAGATCGCGCCACGTCCTGGGGATTACGACATTCCGAAACACCGTTGGTCTGCGTTTCACGGCACGCATCTGGAGTTGTCGTTGCGCAGCCGAGACATCGACACCATCCTGTTGGTCGGCGGTTCGGTGCATGTCGGGATCGCCTCGACCGTCTACGGTGCGCGTGACATGGACTTCCAGATCACCGTCATTCCCGAGTGCTGTCACGGTTTCGCCGAGCAGCGGGCGTTCTTCATGGAGAAGGTGTTCCCGCGGATGTGCAACGTCCGCGCGGTGGACGAGGTCATCGCCGGGCTGACGCCGAGGTTCGCGGCGATCCGGAGGTGACGGCCATGGACAAGCGTTGTGACGTGTCTTACCATGGCTAATGGTAAAACCATTGTACAAAAGATGATCCAAGGAGAAGGTATGGCGAAGAAGGGCCGCGTATTCGTCCGCGGACTCACGTCCGAGACCTATGGTCTCGGCGAGTTCCGGCGCCAACAGCTGGCCGTCGAACGGGTTCGTGACGATTCGGTCGTCGTCGACGACGCCAAGGTCGCGCATTCTGGCGACAGTGAGAAGTCGCGTACGTGGTGGCGCATCGGCCCGGGCGACGAGGATTTCCTGACTCAGACGATTCAGGTGCATTTCGTCGAGTTGCCGCCGCAGTCGTCCAATCACGGGCACGGTCACCAGAACGAGGCCGCGTTCTACATTCTGGAGGGCCGTGGCTACGAGATCCACGACGACAAGCGCTATGACTGGGCCAAGGACGATCTCGTGTACGTCCACACCGACTCGGTGCACCGCCACTTCAACCCCTATGACGAAAAGGCGCTCGCCCTCGTCGTGAAGGCCAAGTGCACGTGGATGTTCATGGGTCTGATCCAGCAGGGGCGCAGTGGTCCGGTCGAGAACGAAGAGGCGTTCGGCCCGCGCGAGGATTGGTCCAAGATCTGGACCCCCGGAGTGTTGGACCGCAAGAAGGTCGTCGGCCCGGCCGATACGGTCTGGGAGCAGACGCCGCTCGGCCGGGTCCGGGTGATCGCGTCACCGCGGCACACCGACGGCCGCATCTTCAGCATCGACGCCTTCGAACTCGAGATCGAAGCCGGCGGGCACTCCGGCAAGTACTGGAAGATGGCCGACGAGGTCTTCTACGTCCTATCCGGCGGGGGCTATGCCCTGCAGTGGGAAGTCGAGGCCGAGATCGCCGAGAAGTATTACGCGCGGATCGCCCGGGAGCCGAAGCGGTACGACATCAAGCAGGGCGACACTCTGTACGTCCCGCAGAACCACGTCTGTCAGATCTTCGCCGCGGACGGTACGCCGTTGCGGTTGTTCAACGCACAGAACCGCGTGTTCAAACACCTCGGCTACGACACTGTGCACTATTTCGAGCCGGCGTCCGGCTCGGATCAGGCGCTCGGCGAATTGGCCGACACCTCCGCCTGATCGCTCTGAAGACCGGCTGAACCTGACAAACCCAGGGTTCGGTCCGGCGGCTCGCGAACCGGCCGCCGGGCCGAACCCTCATGTTCATCTCGGCTTTCTCTCTGCCGATTCCGCATCGCCCCGTGTTGGCCGCGGGCGGGAAATTCACTCGATCCGGCGTGTCCGGTGGCATCGCTGCGCGCCCATCGGTCGGACCTTCGAAGGCGTAAATACAATACTGTTAGCCCCTTCACAGCGGCCACCGGACATGGTAGAAATCACACAGCAATGGTCTTACAATAAGTCCACTGCTACCGCCGGGCTCCAGCTCACGGGCTCCTCGCAACCGACAGATAGGACTGCAAGGCAATGTCACCACGTCTCGGCCGGCTCACCGTTGCCATCGGCCTGACCTTCGCTCTGGTCGCCTGCGGCGGTTCCCCGACAGCGTCGAACACGAACGTCGGTGCTGCGGAAACCGCGGCGAAGTACCAGCAGTACGAAGGGCTCAAAGGGCAGGAGCGGCGGGAGCGCCTCGTCCAGGACGCCAAGGCCGAGGGCGGTGAGGTGTCGTTGTACACGTCGATGACCGCCGATGTCGCCGAGGCCGTCACCAAGGCGTTCACCGAACAGACCGGTATCCGCGTGAAGCTGTATCGCGCCGCTTCCGAGACCGTCCTGCAGCGACTCCTGCAGGAAGCGAGTGCCAACCATCCCGGTGCGGATGTGGTCGAGACCAACGACCGTGAGATGAGCGCGATCGGTGGGGAAGGGCTGGCGGCGCCGTATACGGGCGAACGCCGCGACCTCGTGGGGGAGGAGGGCCGGTTCGACGACTGGACCGCCACTCGCTACAACCTGTTCACCCCCAGCTGGAACACCACCAAGGTGCCCGCCGGCCAGCAGCCCAAGAGCTGGGAGGACCTCGCCGATCCGAAGTGGGACGGCCAGCTCGCCATGGAGCTCTCCGATTACGACTGGTACCTGACCCTCTACAGCTACTGGCAGAAGAAGGGCAAGAGCGACAGCGAGATCGACCGTCTGTTCGCCGACATGGCCAACGGCGCCAAGGTGGTCAAGGGACACACCGTGATGGGCGAATTGCTCTCCGCAGGACAGTTTGCCGTTGCCGCGTCCAACTACTCGTACCTGGTCCAGCGCGTGAAGGACAAGGGCGCGCCGGTCGCCTACGAGCCCTTCGTGCAGCCCGTGATCGCGCGGCCGCAGGGTGCCGCCCTCATGAAGTCCGCCGCACATCCGGCCGCTGCCCTGTTGTTCGTGGACTGGCTGCTCACCGAGGGCCAGCAGGTGCTCGTCGACATGGCTCTGACTCCCGCGATCGAGCCGGAAGGCCTACCGGACCCGCTGAAAGGCATCGAGGTCATCCCTGTCGACGTCGACAAGCTCGTCAACGAAGCACAGCAGTGGAGCGAGCGGTACAGCGCCTTGCTCGAGAAGAGCGCCAAGGTCGGCTGACCCGATCGTGTCCTCGCCCATGTCCGCACGCGTCTGTTCTGAGGTGAATACATGACCACCACCGCGCCGCCCCGGCCGACACCCCGCACGCCGTCGATCAACTCGTTGCCGGCCGAACCAGCCCGTTGGCGGCGTTGGCTGCCGACCCCGAAGGTGCTGATCCTCGGCCTCGTGGCCACCGTCATCGCCTACCTGGCGATCGTGCCGCTCTACTACCTGTTCTGGGGCACGTTCTTCGACGCGTCCGGGTTCACCGTGTCGGGCTTTCAACGTGCGTACGGCAACGACCAGATCTTCAGCCTGGTCGGGAACTCGCTCTGGTTCGCCGCAGGGGCCGCGGTCGTATCACTGGTGATCGGCACCGGTTTGGCGTACCTGAACGTGCGGACAGACGTGCCGTTCAAAGCGTTGTTCTTCGCAGCGTCGATCATCCCGCTCGTCATACCGGGGATCTTGTACACGATCGCCTGGATCCTGCTCGGCAGTCCGGACATCGGGTTGATCAACCATTATCTCGAGCCGATCTTCGGCCGGGCGGTGATCGATGTCTTCACCGTCTGGGGAATGGTCTGGGTTGAGGGCCTTCAGCTTTCGCCGATCGTGTTCCTGCTCATGGTGGCGTCGTTCCGTTCCATGGATCCGTCCCTGGAAGAGTCGGCACTGATGTCGGGCGCGAGCCGATGGACCGTGTTTTTCAGGGTCACGGTGCCGCTGGCGCGGCCCGCGATCGTCGCGGCGATCCTGATCATGGTCGTGCGCAGCCTCGAAAGCTTCGAGGTGCCTGCGCTTCTCGGCTTGCAGAACGGTATCTACGTATTCACGAGCCGGATCTATTTCGTGCTCAGGGACTACCCGCCGGACCTGTCGGCCGCTGGTGCCCTGGCCATCGGCCTTCTCGTGATCGCGATCATCGGCGTGGTGATCTCCAACTTCGCGGGCCGCGCCAGCAAGAACTTCCAGACCGTGACCGGCAAGGGTTTTCGGCCTCGCCCCATCCAGCTCGGCAAGTGGCGCCCCGTCGCAGGCGTGTTGATCATCCTGTACTTCCTGATCTCCGTCGTCGCCCCGCTGCTGGTGTTGCTCTACACCTCGCTGCTGAAGTTCTACGCCCCGCCGTCGAAGGACACCCTGTCCAACATCACCTTCGACAACTACCGGCAGCTCGCGCACACCTCCGATGCGATCACCGCACTCAAGAACTCGTTGATCCTCGGCCTGTCGTCGGCCACGCTGGTGATGGCGTTCATGGCGGTGGCGGCCTGGATCGTGGTCCGATCACGGATCCCGGGCCGAAAGATATTGGACGGCTTGGCATTCATGCCGCTCATCGTTCCTGGCTTGGTGATGGGCCTTGCGCTCAGTTTCGTCTACCTGCGCAGCCCGATTCCCATCTACGGCACGCTCTTCATCCTGCTCATCTCCTATTGCACGCGGTATCTGCCCTACGGCATGCGCTACTCCGTGACGTCGATGCAGCAGATCTCGAACGAGCTCGAGGAGTCCGCACTCGTGAACGGCGCCAGCTGGTGGCAGACCTTCCGCCGGGTGTTGTTGCCGCTCTTGATGCCCGGGCTCATCGCCGGCTGGATCTACATCCTCGTCGTGTCGTTCCGGGAGTTGTCGAGCTCGATCCTGCTCTACAGCCCGGGAAACGAAGTCCTGTCCATCCTCATCTTCGAGCAGTTCGAGAACGGGCAGTTCACCGTGTTGTCCGCACTGGGCGTCGTCATGGTCCTGACCCTCGTCGTGCTGGTCACCGTCGCTTACAAACTCGGGGCCAAGGTGGGCCTCAAACAGGATTGACCTCCGGGTCGGAAGGAACACCGAGATGCTCGAAGTCCAGAATCTGGTCAAGTCATTCGATGGCGAGCGGATGAAGCGGCGCGTCCGGAAGGATCGGCCTGCCGGCCGGCCGGGCGACGACGCAGCACCGGTCCGGGTGTTCGCCGTCAACAACGTCAGTTTCGAGGTCAAGCCGGGTGAGCTCTTCACCTTGCTGGGACCGTCGGGGTGCGGCAAGTCCACCACTCTGCGCTCGATCGCGGGACTTGAGCAGCCAGATTCCGGCGTGGTCTCGGTCGGTGGCACCACGTTGTTCGCGGCGGGCGCCGACACCGCCAAGAGCGTGAATGTCCCCGCCAACAAACGGGGATTGGGCATGGTCTTCCAGTCCTACGCGATCTGGCCCCATATGACGGTGTTCGACAACGTCGCGTTCCCGCTACGGGTCCGGCCGCGCAAGCAACGGCCCAGCAAGCACGACATCACCGAACGGGTGCACCGCGTGCTCGAAACCATGGAGTTGCTGCAATACGCGGATCGGCATGCGACCAAGCTGTCGGGCGGGCAGCAACAGCGGCTGGCGCTCGCCAGGGCGTTGGTCGTCGAGCCGGCGCTGCTGCTGCTCGACGAGCCATTGTCGAACTTGGACGCGAAACTGCGAGAGTCGCTGAGATTCGAGCTCAAGCGCCTGCAGCGAGAACTCGGCATCACTTCGATCTACGTGACGCACGACCAGATCGAGGCATTGTCGTTGTCTTCGAACATCGCGGTGATGCGCGCCGGCGAGGTGGTGCAGCTCGGGAAGCCGCGCGACATCTACGAGAACCCGCAGAGCAAGTTCGTCGCCGAGTTCATCGGCACCTCGAACTTCATTGACGGCACGGTGAAATCGCGTAACGGCGACCGGCACGTCGTGGAGACGCGCGACGGCCGGCTCACCCTCGATGCGGCCGCGCACATGCCACCGGGCGCGGAGGTCGTGGTTTCCATCCGCCCGGAAGCGGTCTTGCTGAGCACCGATCGGCCCATGGATGCGGTCAACGTCTGGGAGGGCACCGTCACCACCCGTGCGTTTCTCGGCGACGCCGTCGACCACGTGGTGTCCGTCGGCAAGCATGACATTCGGGCGCGCTGCCTCCCGCACATCTCCCATGCCCCGGGCTCGGCGGTATACATGCAGATGGATCCGGCGAAGCTGGCCCTCGTTCCCGTCGACTGATCGCGGAGATGGGTGTTCCGGCGGTACTGAGGAACCGAGATTTCGATCTCTACTGGACGGGTGTCGTCTTCTCCCAGATCGGCACACGCGGGACGGTTGCGGCGAATCTCTACCACGTATATGCGCTGACCGGTTCGGTGATGCAGACCGGTCTGGTGGGCGCCGCACAAGCGATTGTGCTGCTCGTGCTGAGCCCACTCGGCGGCGTCTACGCCGACCGCTGGGACCGGCGCAGACTTCTGCAGGTGTCACAGGCGGCGGCGATGCTGGTGGCCGGTGCGCTCGCGGTGCTCACGCTGACCCGCCACATCGCCGCCTGGCAGGTCCTGTTGTCGGTCGTCTTGACCACTGCCGCAGCGACTTTCGATCAACCGGCCCGACAGGCGCTGATCCCGGCCCTGGTGCCGCGATCGCAGTTGCCGCAGGCGTTCGCGCTCCTCAACCCGTCGCGCGAGATCGCCGTGTTGCTGGGCCCGGCATTGGCGGGCATCTTCATCGGCATCGCGGGCCCGGGTCTGATGTATGCGGTGGACGCCGGGACCTATGCGGTTCTGGTGGTGCTCCTACAGGCACTGCGGACAGGCAAGCTGGACGGGGCGGGCAAGCACATCTCGGTGTGGCGGCAGATCGGCGAGGGCGCGCGGTTTGTGGCGCGCCGCAAGATCATCTGGATGCTGATGTCACTCGACCTGTCGGCGACCCTGTTCGGCGCCTACCGAGTTGTGCTTCCCGCGTTGTGTGCCACCGTCTTTCACGTCGGGCCGCAGGGCTACGGTCTGCTCTCGGCGGCCCCGTCCGCGGGCGCGTTGCTCGCCACCTATACGGTGTTTCGCGTCGTGGACCGGGCTCAGCGACTCGGGCGGGTGCTGCTGATCGCCACCGTGCTCTACGGATTGGCCAACGTTGTGCTGGCGCAGGCACATGTCTTCCTGATCGCGCTGATCGCGGGTTGTCTGATCGGCGGATTCGACGCGATGGCAACGACGATCCGGCACGCGGCGGTACAGCTGGAGACCCCGGACGAGCTGCGCGGCCGGGTGTCGGCCTTCTACCAGATGTCGTCGCGGGGCGGCCCGGCGCTGGGAGACACCCTCATCGGCGCCGCGGCCGGAGTGCTGGGCCCGGTGGTCGCGCTGACCCTGGGCGGGCTGGTGGCCGCGCTGTACCCGGTCGTGTTCCTTGTCCGGCCCAACCCGGTGCGGGTCTACGAGGGGGTGGCCGCCGAGGATGAGGGCGCGGTGGCGCGAAAGTGACCTTGACACAACAAGTATTGGTAATACCATTAGATCAAAATAGGACGATGGAGGATGCACGTGGCCAAAGATGCGATCGTTTCCGAGGATCTGGCGAAGAAGTTCGCCACCGAGAAGGACTCGCCATACGTGCGATGGGTCCGCGATGAGGGACTCGACATCATCAGCGCGCATTACGTTCCGGACCTCAACACGGTCGAGCTCAAGCCATGGGCCCGCCGCGGTGGGCGCGGTGTGTTCATCAACCACGAGGCGTCGCGAACCTCGAACGACTGCTATGTCTGCGAGATTCCGGCCGGCAAGGAACTCGCCCCGCAACGGCAGTTGTTCGAGGAGATGATCCTCGTACTGTCGGGGCACGGTTCGACGACGGTGTGGAACGACGCAGGCCAACGGGTGACGTTCGAGTGGGGGCCCGGTGCGATGTTCGCCATCCCGCTCAACACCTGGCATCAGCACTTCAACGGTTCGGGCAGCCATGCGGCACGGTTCGTGTCCTCCACGAACATGCCGCCGGTCATCAACCTGTACGACGAGCCCGAGTTCGTGTTCAACACCGCCCACGACTTCACGGGCCGGTTCGCGGGCGAGCCGGACTACTTCGCCCCCAAAGATGAGCAGGACGGGTTGTTGTTGAAGACGAACTTCGTCGCCAACACGGTCGACCTCCCGTTGATCTCGGCGAAGGAGCGCGGGGCGGGCGGCGGCCACATCCGCTTCTCGATGGCGAAAGGCTCGATGAACAGCCATATTTCGCAGTTCGGCACGGCGACGTACAAGAAAGGTCACCGGCATGGCCCCGGTGCGCACGTCATCATTCTCAGCGGCGAGGGATTTTCCCTGATGTGGCCCGAAGGTGAGGAACCGCGCCGCTACGACTGGAAGCGGGGCACCCTCATCGTTCCGCCGAACATGTGGTTCCATCAGCACTTCAACACCGGCGCCGAACCCGCTCGCTACCTTGCCTTCAAGCACGAGGTCGTGTCGATCCGGAACGCGCAGGGTGTTCCGAAGGCTTGGATCAGCAGGCGCATCGGCGGTGATCAGATCGACTACGCCGACGAATCCCCGGTTGTCCGTGAGACGTTCGCCAAAGCCCTGGCGGAGAACGGTTTGGAGCCCAAGATGGACGATGCCTATGCCGCCGAGTTGGCGGATCTGCCGCCGAAGCCGGCCGAGTCGATCGCGGTGGCGTCCCACGCATGACCCATGACGCGGATCACCACCACCATGACGAACCGGACCTGCCACTCGAGGAGAATCCGATCTGGCAGCAGGACAACGTCACGCTGTACAGCGTCGGTATCGACATCGGCAGTTCCGGTACCCAGGTGGCCTTTTCGCGCCTGCAATTACGCAGGCGCGGTGAGGACCTGACGAGTCGGTACGTGGTGGTGTCCCGCGACACGATCTACGAGTCCGAGGTTCACCTGACCCCGTACACCGACGATCTGCAGATCGACGCGCAGACCCTCGGGCACATGCTCGACGCGGCGTACACCGAGGCAGGGCAGGAACCGCGCGATGTGGACACCGGCGTGGTGATCCTGACCGGAGAGGCGCTGCGCCGCCGCAACGCCGAACGGATCGCGTCGGTCGTGGCGGAGCGGGCCGGCGATCTGGTGTGTGCCACCGCCGGCCACCATATGGAGGCCATGTTGGCGGCGTACGGGTCGGGTGCGGCACTCACGTCTCATGAGATGGGCGCGCGCATCCTCAACGTCGACATCGGTGGCGGGACGACGAAGCTCGCCCTCATCGACAAGGGCAGAGTCGTCGCGACGGCGGCCTTCCATGTCGGCGGGCGGCTGATCGCCGTCGCGGGCGACACCGTGACGCGGATCGAGCCCGGCGGGTCCATGCACGCGGCGGCGGCCGGGTTCGACCTCGCGCTCGGCAACCGGGTGTCTGAACCGGAACTTGACGAGATCGCCTCGGCGATGGCCGATCTCGTCATCGCGGCGGTTCGGGGCGAACCCGCGGCCGATCATCTCTATCTGACCGAGCGCATCGGCGGTGAGGCGATGGACGAGGTGGACGGGATCATCTTCTCCGGAGGTGTCGCCGAGTACGTGTACGGCACCGAGCACAGAGATTTCGGCGACCTGGGCCGACGGCTCGGCGTGGCACTGGCCGCCCGCATCGGGGCGGGCGCACTGACCGCACCCGTGTTGCCCGCGGCCGAGCGGATCCGGGCGACCGTGCTCGGGGCGTCCGAATACACCGTGCAGCTCAGCGGAATCACGAGCTTCATCCCGTCGGCGGAATCCACCTTGCCGCGCCGCAATCTGCAGGTCGCGCGACCGCAGTACGAACTCGGTGAGACCGTCGATCCGGATGCGGTGGCAGCGGCGATCTCTGCCCACCTCACGCTGTTCGGCCTGCTGGAGACGCCCGCCGACGTGGCGGTGGCATTGCACTGGTACGGCGCGCCGAGTTATCGGCGGCTGCGGGCCTTCGCCGAGGGCGTCGCGACGGGGCTCGGACGCCGGAGGGCCGAGGGCAGGCCGCTCTACCTGATGATCGACGGCGACATCGCGCTCACCCTCGGCACGATCCTGCGCGACGAACTCGCGGTGACCAACGACCTGCTGATCCTCGACGGAATCGCGCTGCGCGACTTCGATTTCGTCGACCTCGGGCGTGTACGCGAACCGTCGAGAACCGTGCCGGTCACCATCAAGTCACTCGTGTTCGGTGCCGATCAGGCCGCATCCCGCGCGCCGGCGCTGACATGAGCGATCTGAGGGGCGTCGTCGCCACCGCATGCCGGATGCTGGCACACCAGGGTCTTGCGGCCGACGTGCTCGGTCACGTCAGTGTCCGGCTCGATGCCGACCGAATCCTGTTGCGCTGCCGCGGCCCGCTGGACCGCGGCCTGTTGTTCACGGTCCCCGACGACGTCCGGGTCGTGCACCTCGACGGTCGCGCGGACCTCGCAGGCGGCTACGCCGTGCCCAACGAGGTCCACATCCACACCGAACTCTTTCGCGCACGGCCCGACGTGCAGGCGATCGTGCATGCCCACCCAAGCGATGTGGTGGTCGCGGATCTGGCCGGACTCGAACCGCGACAGGTGTTCGGCGCATACAACATTCCCGCGTCCCGGCTCGCACATCGGGGTGTGCCCGTGTACCCACGCGCTGTCCTCATCCGAACGCCGGAACTGGGCCGAGCCGTCGCGGCGGCGGTCGGCGAATCCGCCGCGTGCATTCTGCGGGGGCACGGCATCGTCACGGCGGGGGAGTCGGTGGAGCAGGCGACCATGTGCGCGCTCGATCTCGCCGAACTGTCGCGCATCACCGCCGAGATCAAGCGACTCGGCGGGGCACCGGAACCCTTGCCCGACGAGGACCGCGACGAATTACCCGATCTCGGTGCATCGTTCAACGACAGCTCACGCTGGCGGCACTACGCCAGCCGGTTGGAGATCGCCGGCCTGGCGCTATAGACCGCCTTCGGCTTCGGGAAGCGGCGCGATCCGGCGACCGAGGTAGGTGCATTCCGGTCCGTACAGCAACTCGGCGACGTCGGCCGCACTCATCGTCTTGATGAGTTGGTCGACATGCCCGGAGAGCGGCAACACCAAACCCGCATCCTGTGCGAGCTCGATGACGAAATCCATGTCCTTCTCCTGCCAGGTGAACCGCGTGCTGTCCCAACGCCGCAGAGTGCCGTTGTCACCGGGACACTTCATGAGCACCTCGCGCATGCGTGCGGCGTCAACGCCGTAACGCTTCGCGATCGCGAGCGTTTCGAAGTTCGCGACGCAGTGAATCCAGTGCAGCAGGTTGTTACAGGTCTTGGCGAGCTGACCGGCGCCGAGCGGGCCGACATGCTCGACGCCACGGCTGTAGGTCATCATCACCGGGCGGGCACGCTCGACGTCCGCCGCGTCGCCTCCGCACAGCGACAGCAGGTTACCGTCACGGGCACCCCTGGCGCCGAAGACAACCGGGGCGTCGATGAGGCGAAGTCCCTTCGCCTCGACACTGCGCGACAGTTGCCGCATGAACCCCACGCTGTGAGTGCCTGTCACGACGACGAGTTGACCGGGGTTGCCATGCGCAGCCAGATCCTGGGCTACGCACGCCATCTGGTCATCTGTTCGCAGGCACGCCACGACGATGTCGGCGATCGGCGCGAGATCGGCGATCGCCGTGGCGGCGCGTGCGCCACCGGCGACGGCGGCAGCCAGCCGGTCCGGGTCGACGTCGTGGGCGATGACCTCGAATCCGCCTGCCACAAGGTGGCGTGACATCGGCAGGCCCATATCGCCGACACCGATCCATCCGATCATTTCGTCGCCCTTTCCGCCGACCCGCTTGGCCTTAAGAGCTAATGGTATTACAGTTAGGTTGATCGTGTTCAAGGTCTCACACATCGAGTGGGGCGAGGACAGTTGAGAGGGCGGACGGGTGCTACGGGCAGAAATCAATGAGCTTTTGACCAGGACGGGGCCGGGGACGCCGATGGGCGAATTGTTCCGGCAGTACTGGATGCCGGCGTTGCTGGCCGAGGAGCTCCCGGAGGATGACTGCCCTCCCGTGCGGGTGAAGCTGTTGAGCGAGCGCATGATCGCATTCCGGGACAGCGAGGGCCGGTACGGGCTCATCGACGAGTTCTGCGCTCACCGCGGGGCGTCGTTGTGGTTCGGCCGCAACGAGGAGGGCGGACTGCGCTGCCCCTATCACGGGTGGAAGTACGACGTGACCGGTCAGGCCGTCGAGATTCCATCCGAGCCGGAGAACTCGACGTTCTGTGCGCACGTCAAGCTGACGTCCTACCCGTTGGTGAAGATCGGCGATGTGCTGTGGACCTACATGGGAGACCCCGAAAAGCAGCCTCCGCTGCCCGAATTCGAGTTCGCGCTCGTGCCGCCCGAGCAGACCTACACCTCGAAGCGGTGGCAGGAGTGCAACTGGCTGCAGGCGTTCGAGGGTGGGATCGACTCGAGCCACGTGTCGTTTCTGCACTCGGGCGGACTCAAGTCAGATCCGCTCTTCAAGGGCACCAAGGGCAACGAGTACAACATGGGTGACCTCAAGCCGTTCTTCGAGGTCGCCGATTCCGACGGCGGACTGTTCGTCGGTGCGCGTCGCAACGCCGAGGACGACACCTATTACTGGCGCATCACGCCGTGGGTGATGCCGTGCTTCACGATGGTCCCGCCGCGCGGAGATCACCCGGTGCACGGTCACTTCTGGATTCCCATCGATGACGAGAACTGCTGGGCCTACTCATTCGACTACCACCCGGTGCGCGCGCTGACCGCGACCGAGGTGCAGGCGATGAAAGACGGCCACGGTGTGCACAGCGAGAACATTCCCGGGACGTACCGGCCGGCGGCCAACAAGGACAACGACTACCTGATCGACCGCGAAGCGCAGAAGCGCGGGGACACCTACTCGGGAGTCAAAGGCATCGCGATGCAGGACGCCTCGCTGCAGGAGAGCATGGGCCCGATCGTGGATCGCACCAAAGAGATGCTGGTCTCGGCCGACAGCGGCATCATCAAGGCGCGCCAGAAGCTGAAGCGGGCCGCGGAGGCGTTGCGAGACAAGGGCACGACACCCCCGGGCGTGGACCCGGCCCATCACCGCGTGCGATCGGCGGCCGTCGTGTTGCCGCGTGACGCTTCGTTCGTCGAGGCGTGTCGCGAAGACCTGTCGGTCCGCGAGGGTGTACGGCAGTCGTCGGTATGAGTAGGCCGATACTCGGAAGCAGTTGCGCGCGTGCGGCATCCGCCGCTGAGATGCGCTATCGCATCGACCGCCCGATCCGCGGCCGCAACGGGGCGCGCATCATCGGACTCGATGCGGGCGCGGATGCGATCGTGGAGCGGATCGCACATGAACCGTGGGGGCACGCCCGGTTCCTGTCGCTCGCCGAACGTGTCGGCGATGTGGGCGACCGCGGATCGGAGTCGGTGTCGCTGCGCGACACCGCCGGTGACGTGTCGAGCCTGTTGGTCGAACTCGAGGATGCCGACGTGGTGATCATGGTCGCGACGACCGACGCCGACACCGCGGCGGCCACGATCGTCGGGGCTGCCTGCACGGTTCGAGCCATCATGACGGCAGCGCTCGTCATCGGCGACCGGGAGCGCATCGGAGCAACCGTGGCCACGCTGCGACCGCACGCGCGGGTGCTGATGGTCAGTGGCGACGAACGCGACGTGGTCGACCTACTCACCGCGCTACGCGCATGAAAGGAGCCGACGTGATTGTCGAAGACCGGGTGAAGCTCGGCGATCTTCAGGCGATGAAGCGCGCGGGCCGCAAGATCGTCGGTGTCGTCGCCTGGGATTACCAGATGGCACGGGTGGTCGATCGCGCAGGCGTCGATCTGGTGTCGGTGGGCGATACCGTCGGCGCCAACCTGTGGGGTCAACCAAATCCCCTTGAGATCACGATGGACGAGATGCTCGTGGTGTGCCGGGCCGTGCGCCGCGGCGTCCGGCATGCCCTGCTCAGCTGTGACTTTCCCTTCGGCCCCGTGCAGGAAGGAACGAAGAGCGCAGTGCGCGCGGCCATCCGGTTCGTCAAGGACGCCGGAGTGGACATGGTCAAACTCGACGCAGCGGCCGAGCACCTCGATGCGGTGGAAGCGGTCACGCGCGCAGGCATTCCGGTCTTCGCTCAGTTCGGCATCACACCGCAGACCTCGCTGAAGTACGGCGTCTCCTACAGCGCGACGCCGGGGGCCGGCGACACGGTGCCCGACGAACTTCTCGACGAGATGGTCGGGGAGGCAAAGCGTCTCGAGGGGGCCGGGGCCGTCCTGCTGAACTTCACCAACTCGGGCCCGGTCGTCGGTCCCGCCGTCGCTCAGTCGGTGTCGATTCCCGTGGTCGGTGGATTCGGCGGCGGCCCATGGCTGGACGGACGGGTCCGGATGGCGACCGCCGCGATCGGCTACAGTGCCGACGGGCTGGACAATCCGCCCGACACCTATGCCAATGTCGCGCAAGTGGCATTCGATGCGATCGCCGCCTATGCGAACGACGTTCGGTCGGCACGACAGATCGTCGGTGGCATCGGACGATGAACGTGAACACTGCGGTGATCGACGGTATCTCGACCCGGTTCGAGGTGGCGGGGTCCGGGCCGCCACTGTTGATGTTCTCTCCAGGCGGTTTCAGCGCCACCATGGCGAACTGGGAACACCACGGCCTGTACGGGCGCACCCGGATGCTCGCGCAGCTCCGAGAGCGTTTCACCTGTATCACATTCGACAAACGGGAATCCGGTGGCTCGGGTGGCCGCGTCGAGCGCGTGAAGTGGTCGGACTATGTCGACCAGGGCGTCGGGCTGCTCGACCACCTGGGGATCGAACGCGCGCACGTCATGGGTGCCTGTGTGGGTTGCTCGATCGCAGCGCTCATGGCAACGACACACGCGGGGCGTGTGTCGGCCATGGTGTTGTATTCGCCGGCAGGCGGGGTGAAGTACCGACGCAAGCAACATGGGCGTTTCCTGGCGCATCTCGCTTATGTCGCCGAGCACGGGCTGGATGGCGTCGCCAAGCTGACGAGCACGACCGAGGCGGGATTCTCCGACGACGGGCGAGTCGGTCCCTGGGTGTCGGTGTTGCGTTCCGATCCCGAATTCGCGGCGGACTACGTCGATTTGGATCCCGACCGCTATCGAATCGTCGTCTCCGGGATGAGCACAATGCTGTTCGACCGGGACACGGTTCCCGGGCCCGAGCCCGAAGACCTTCTGGCCTCAGACATTCCGGCGCTGATCGTTCCGGGCCAGGACAGCTCGCATGCCCCGTCGGCGGCACGTTATCTGCAGGAGTGCATACCCGGGAGTCAGTACTGGGACGTTCCCGTGGAAGAACAGACCGCCGAGACCGCGCCGGGGCGGGTCATCGAATTCTTGGCGTCAGTTGCCCTTTGAGACGTGCCGCGCGGTGCGGCCGATGTGGGTACGCATCACGGCGGTGGCCTTCTCGACATCGCCCTTCTTGATGGCGGCCACGAACTGGCGGTGCTCGCGATTTCCACGGATACCCATCTCTGGATGGCCTTCCTGGATGTGGCGCAGCGACATCAGCGTCGGCCCGTGGAACGACTCGGCAAGCATGACGATCGCGGCGTTGTGGCTGGCCTTGGCGACACGGGTGTGGAATTCCGCCGACAACTCCATCGGGTATGAACCGTTCTCGGCCGCGGCATCACCGCGATCGCAGATCTCGAGCAGCTCCTTGATGTCCTCTTCGGTGGCGCGCTCACACACCAGCGGGATGATGCCGAGTTCGAAGACCTGCCGCGCTTCGGTGACCTCCCGGTCGGTGAGGCCCGACATGGTCAGCAGATCCATGATTCCCTCGCCGACGCGGGCGCTCGTGGGTGCCGTGACGAAGGCGCCGCCGCGCGCACCGACCTTGATCGTGACCATGCCGTTGGCTTCGAGGCCGCGCAGTGCCTCGCGCACCGTCACCCGGCTGACGCCGAACTTCTCGCCGAGTTCCCGCTCGGCCGGTAGCCGGTCACCGGGCTTCAGTTGCCCGTCGCGGATCAGCAACCGGACCTGGTCGACGATCATCTCCGAGGCCCGGCCGGGATTGACCCGGGTGAAGATGTCGTCGGATCCGCCCCGCGACGAAGTGATGGAACCGTCAGCCGTCATGGCCCAATGATAAAGCCACCAGACCCTTAGCGGGGGCTTTGGGTGGTCACCGGCGCGTGATGTCAAGCCGAGTGTGCGCCGCATCGGAGGCGGATTGGATTACATTCCACATGTGGACGAGTCGGACAATCAGATCGAGCGGGCGACATCGGCGCTCGTCGATGTCGATACCGCCACCTGGGCCCGGCGCTTCGACCTGCTCTCGGACCCCAATCGCCTGGAGATCCTGCTGGTGCTCCACCGCGCCCCTGGCATTTTCGTCGGCGATCTCGCTGCCGCGTTGGGACGATCGGAAAATGCGGTGTCCCAAGCTCTTCGCGTGCTTCGGCAGCAGGGCTGGGTGACCTCGACCCGGGTCGGCCGCGCGGTGAGCTACCGATTGGAGGACGAGATCGTGCACGATCTGCTGCACCGGATCGGCGCGCGACACGGCTGACGCCATCTGTATATCTGTTCATCTAGACAGGTGACGGTGGCGGGCTTAGGCTATTGGTATGGCCATTCAAAACGTCGCCATGCACATGAGCGACGGCATCGTCAACGCGCCGACATCATTGGTATTCGGCGTCATTGCGGTCGTCGCGCTCGGATACTGCTCTATCCGGGCCCGTGCCGAACTCGATGAGCGAGCGGTACCGCTGGCCGGGCTCGTGGCCGCGTTCATCTTCGCCGTCCAGATGGTGAACTTCCCGATCCTGCCCGGAGTCAGCGGTCACCTCCTCGGCGGCGCCCTCGCGGCGATCCTGGTGGGGCCCTACACGGGTGCGCTGTGCATCGCGATCGTGCTTGTGGTGCAGTCTCTGCTGTTCGCCGACGGCGGGGTGAGTGCGCTCGGCACCAACATCACCAACATGGCGCTGATCGGGGTCGCCGCCGGATACCTCACGGCGGTCCTGCTGTACCGGTTGGCCGAACGCCGCACGCAGCAGATATCGATGCCGGTGCTCGGCACGGTCGCGTTCGGGTCCGCACTTGTCGGCACCGTCTGCGCGGCAATGGGTTTCGTCGTCGAATACGCCATCGGCGGGGCAGGTTCGACCGGGCTGGGCGCCGTGTCGGCCTACATGTTCGGCACCCATCTGTTGATCGGGGCCGGTGAAGGGGTCATCACCGCGCTCACGGTGACGGCGGTCGCGCACACCCGGCCCGATCTGGTCTACCTACTTCGCACCACGAAGACGGAGGTCGCCGTATGAGCACACGCGCAGGCCGGCGCGCGCGGTTCTGGATCGCATTCGCCGCGGTAACCCTGCTCATCGCCGGCGTGGTGTCCTACTTCGCAAGCTCCAGCCCGGACGGGCTGGACTCGGTCACGCTTCAGGGCTGTGAGGTCGTCGAGACCGGCGGCACGGAGACTCTCACCGGCAACTGCATCGCTCAACACACCACCGATCACGCGATGGCAGGCTCGCCGTTCGCTGACTATTCGATCGGCGGCCGCGACGGCACCGGCGGCCTGGCAGGCGTCGTCGGTGTGCTGGTCACGGTTTCGGTGGCCGGCGGCGCGTTCTGGTTGATCGCCCGCAGATCCAAGTCGAACGCCGGACGCTGACGGATGGGGCCGGCCACGCGCATCCGCTGTACCGCGACGGAAATTCGGCACTGCATCGGACGGCGCCCGAGGCCAAGATCGTGTGTCTGGTGGTTTTTGTCGTCGCAGTGGTGGCCACGCCGCGGGAAACCTTCTGGCCCTACGCCGTCTACGCGGCGATCATCGTCGCACTGTGGCTCGTCGCACGAATTCCACTTCGATGGGTTCTGCCGCGCATGCTGATCGAGGCGCCGTTCTTGATCCTGGCGGTGCTGCTGCCGTTCTCCGAGGGCGGTGAGCGGATACATGTTGCGGGTCTGCATCTTTCGGTGGCCGGTTTGTATGCCGCCTGGGGGATCGTGATCAAGGGGACGCTCGGCGTCGCGGCCTCGCTCACCCTGGCCGCCACCACTGCAACCAGTGAACTGCCCCTGGCGCTGAGCCGGCTCGGCGTCCCCGGTCTGGTGGTCTCGATGCTCACGTTGATGATCCGCTACATCGACGTGCTGGCCGGCGAGATGAGCCGCATGCGCATGGCCCGGATCTCGCGCGGCGATTCGCCGCGCGGCCTGCACCAGGCCGGGGCGATCGCGAAAGGCGTTGGCGCGCTGTTTCTTCGGTCCTATGAGCGAGGGGAACGGGTGCATCTGGCCATGCTGTCGCGCGGTTACGGCGGGCGAGTTCCCGCGCTCGCCTTCGGCGCCGGATCGTCGGTGGCCGCGGGCGGCAGACAGTGGCTGCTGGCGATGCTGCCTGCCACCGCAGCGGTTCTGGTCGCGGCCAGTGCATGGGTGCTGAAATGACGACTCCAGACATCGACATCGAAGGTCTGCACCACGTCTATCCGGACGGCCACGTCGGGCTGAGGGGTGTCGACATCGCCATCGCGAGCGGCGAACGAGTCGCGGTGCTGGGGCCCAACGGTGCCGGCAAGACCACGCTCATGTTGCACCTCAACGGAGTTCTGCGGGCGACATCGGGCGCGGTGCGGATCACCGGCCTGCCGGTGACCCGTGAAAACCTCCGAGAGATCCGGCGCAGGGTCGGGTTGGTGTTCCAGGATCCCGACGATCAGCTCTTCATGCCGACCGTTGCCCAGGACGTCGCATTCGGGCCTGCCAATTTCGGCGTGGCGGGCGACGAACTCGCGGCTCGGGTGCGGCGAGCGCTCGCCCAGGTGTCGTTGACCGAACATGCCGACCGGAATCCGGCTCATCTCTCCGGAGGCCAGCGCCGACGTGCGGCTTTGGCCACCGTTCTCGCGTGCGATGCCGAGGTTCTCGTCCTGGACGAACCGTCGGCGAACCTCGATCCGGTGGCCCGCCGCGAACTGGCCGAAACCCTCGCGACGCTGGACGTGACCATGGTGATCGTGACGCACGACCTGCCCTACGCCGCGCAACTGTGCAGCCGGGCCGTCATCATGGACGAAGGCCGGATCGTCGCCGACGGCGCCATCGACACCGTCCTGGCCGACGCCGACCTACTGGCCGCGCACCGGCTTGAATTGCCTTGGGGTTTCGAGGTTCCCGTGCGGCGGGCCGTCGAGTACTAGTCCGTCAGGCCGAGCAACGCATTCTCGATCACCTCGGGCAGGGCCGGGTGAATCCAGTACTGGCCGCGCGCGATCTCGTGCGCGGTCTGTCCCAGGCTCATCGCCTGGATCAGGGGTTGGATGATCGACGACGCCTGGTAGCCCATGATGTGTGCGCCGAGGATCTTGCCGGTCGCGCGGTCGCCGATCAGTTTGGCGATGCCGGTCGTGTCCTCCATCGCCCAGCCGTAGGCGGTGTCGCCGTAGGCCTGAACTTTCGTCACGATGTCGTACCCGGCGTCGCGGGCCTGGGTCTCGGTCAGGCCGACCATCGCCATCTGGGGATCGGTGAACACCGCCGACGGCACGAATCGGTGATCACTGCGCATCAGCGCCGCCGTGTCGTCCCAGTCCCGCAGCAGGTTCTCCTTGACCACGCGGGCCTCGTGGTTGGCGACGTGCTTGAGCTGATAGTCGGAGGACACGTCGCCGAGCGCGAAAATGCCACGTGCCGTGGTGCGTTGATACTCGTCGACGATGACCCGGCCATCCTCGTCGACCTCGACGCCCGCCAGTTCGGCGTCGAGCAGGTCCCCGTTGGGGACGCGGCCGGTGGCCACCAGCAGCATGTCGGCGGCCAGGGTCTTGCCATCGTCGAGTTCCAGCACGATGCGGTCGCCGTCCTGGTGTGAACCGACGACGTTCTCGTGCGTGCGCAGATCCCATTTCTCCGCGGCCAGCGCACTGAACTTGTGGCACAGCGTCTCGTCGCAGTGGGTGAGCAGACCGGCACCGCGCACGACGATCGTGACGTGGACGCCCAGCGCCGAGAACACGTGCGCGAACTCCGCCGCGACGAAGCCGCCGCCGACGATCACGAGGTGATCGGGCAGCTCGGGAATCCGCATGACGTCGTCACTGGTGTAGTACTTGCAGCCGCAGTCGACGATGTTGGGCGGGACGAACGCACGCGAACCCGCGGCGATGACCACCTGATCGCTGGTGAACTCGTCGCCGGCCTCGGTGCGCAGGGTGTAGCGGCCGTCGTCGGTCTTCGGCCCGAACCGGGTGTGGCTGGCGTACACCGTGATGTTGGAGGCCGACCGGCGGTAGTCCTCGCCACCCGCGGCGATCGGGTCGATGCGGCCGAACACCCGCGACACGATGTCGGGCCAGCGCACCTTGTCGATGTGGGAATCGATGCCGAAACGGGCGGAGTGGGCCACAGTGTTGGCTACTTCGGCGGCATACACGAACATCTTGGTCGGGATGCAGCCGACGTTCAGGCACGTGCCGCCGAACGTGCCCTGCTCGCAGATCGCCACCTTCTTGTCGGCGTAGCGGTCGTCGATGATGCTGTTGCCCGAGCCGGTGCCGATGATCGTCAGATCGTAATGCTCCACGCGATGTCCTATCCGGAATGTGTTGTGCTCGAAGAAGATTGCAGACTTTCATAGTGGTCAAGCCAGCGGTCGAGCTCGCGGTAGGCGGCGGCCCGCGGCTCGGCCAGCGACAGGAACACATCGTGCTTGGCGTCGACGATCGGGGTGATGGTGCTGTGGTCGCCCACGCAGCCCGCCCATCGGGCGATTTGCTTGACATCGAGGACGGCGTCGCCGCGTTGAATCGCGGCCGGGTCCGGAGTTTCGGTGACACTGTGGTCGGAACGCAGGATCAGGTTCGGCACGCCCACGTCGAGGCCGCGGTGCAGCCGGGCCTGGCCGCGGCGGATGGCGTTGATCCAGCCGAATGTGACGGGGAATCCGCCCAGCGGCTTCCAGTCGAGGTTGTACTCGAACTCGCCGCCGTAATCGCGGTGCAGGCTCGTGCCGTAACCACCCTCGGTGGGTTTGCGGATCACATACAGCTTGCGCAACCGTGCCAGCGCGATCAGAGCGGCCGAGGTGGGCGCCGTGCGCAGGATCGCCGGACCGTGCAGATCGAAGAACGGGCTGTTGAGCACCAGCCCGCCGATGTTGTGCGTCGCCAATCGACCGCGTTGCCGCATCCGGTCGGTGAACAGCGTGACGATCAGACCGCCCGCCGAGTGGCCGTACATGCAGACGCGCGCGCCGCCGGTGTCCGCGGCGATGATGCCGAGAGCCTGTTCCAGTTCGGAGTCGTAGCGGGCGAGGTCGGTGGTGAAATGCGGGGTCTGGCCCTCGCGGCGGGACCGGCCACATTTGTGGAGGTCCACGGCGTAGAACGCGAAACCGCGTTCGGCGAACCGGTCGGCCAGTTCGGTGTGGAAGAAGTAATCGGTGTAACCGTGCAAGCCCAGGACGGCGTGGGCGCTCGGCGCTGCGTCGCCGCGACGCACCAGCGTGGCCACCAATTCGCCTTCGCCGTCGGGGTCCGGTCCGACCGTAATTGTCCGCTGCCAGAAGCCTGGCAACACATCCGGCTCCCAGGTGGGCTCCCGTGACGTCACGATCCCACCCTAACGGCGCGGCAGATGTCAGAGCCGCAGGGACGACAGGAATTCGATCGTGCGGGCGGCCTGGGCCGCGTCGCCATGGGGTGAGGCGACGAACTCGGTCACACCGATCTCGCCGAGACGGCGCAGCTGCCGCTCGACATGAGTCTCGTCGCCGACGACACAGACGTCGCCGACGCTGGACGCACCCTCCTTGGCCAGCACGGCCCCGTAGGCCGGCGTCTGGCTCGCCATTTCGAATCTCGTAGCGAGCTGTTCGCGCGCGTGATCGGGATCGGTGGTGACGACCACCGGCAAGCCGGCGATCACCTGGGGTGCCGGGCGGCCCGATCGGGCCGCCGCGCGCGTGATACCCGGAATGATGTGTTTTTCCAACGCATTCGGACCGGCCCAGCTTGTGATCGTGCCATCGGTGAGTTCGCCGGCCAGATCGAGCATGCGCGGTCCGAGCGCCGCGGTGACGAGGCGCGGAGCGGGCGCGCCCGCGAGGGTGACTTGCCCGATCGCGGTGATGTGGCGGCCATGATGGTCGACGGGCTCGCCGGCCAGGGCGGGTGCGAGCACTTCGAGGTATTCGCGCAGGAACGCCGCGGGTTTCTCGTATGAGTAGCCCAACGCCTCGACCATGAACGGATGGCTGACGCCGATGCCCAGGGTCAATCGGCCGCCGGTGGCGGCGTTGGTGGTCAATGCCTGCCTGGCGAGCGCCAGCGGATGCTGTGTGTAGGCGACCACGACACCGGTGCCGAATCGGATCCTGCCGGCATCTCGGGCGGCGACGGTCAGGGCGGTCAGTGCATCCCATGGCGCCATACCGGCCAGCGGCGGCAGCTGTGGCAGCCAGGCCCGGTGAAAACCGGCTCGATCGGCGTCGACGATGGGTTCGGTGACCGCGCTCAGTCCGCGTGGATCGGTCGGATCAGGCATCGCCATCACGGACAAGTGCATGAGCTCTCCCTGGACGTAATATGTGGAGACTGTCTCCGGTCAATATATGGAGACGATCTCCGGTTGTCCACGTGAACCGAGTTGCCGAGGGGGAGTATGTCCGCACCGCCATCCCGCGGCAGGCCGCTGCGCGCCGACGCCGCGCGCAACCGGCAGGCGCTCGTGGCCGCGGCAGGCGACGCGTTCACGAAACACGGCGTCTCCGCCTCCCTCGACGATGTCGCTCGTGCGGCGGGAGTGGGGCCAGGGACGCTCTACCGGCACTTCCCGACCCGTGACCAGTTGGTACTCGCGGTGATCGACGACGGCCTGCGCGGCCTCTGTGAATACGGCGAATTGCTCTTGGCTGAACCCGACCCGCTTGCCGCGCTCCGCAATTGGCTCGACGCCTACATCCGGCAGGGCGGCGTCTACGACGGGCTGGCTGCAACGCTCGTCGACGTGGCACCGGGCGGCGACGCCATGAGCAGTTGTCACCTGGCGCGCGCGGCCGGCGCACAGCTGATCCGCCGCGCCGCCGATCACCGGCAAATCGATCCGGATACCGATGTCGACGACGTGCTGGACATGGCCGCGGCGATCGCCTGGGTGGGCCGGCGGCGGGATCAGGACGTGGGCAGGTGCGACCGCCTGCTGACGCTGCTGTTCGACGGGCTGCGGGTGACCGACGGCACTGGTATGCCCGGCCAACCGGGAACGGGCGCGCGATAACCTGAGCATAAGTATCAGCCGTCAACGCTGACGGGCCGCGCGATTACAAAGGACGAGCGATCAGGGTGTCTGAGGCAAACGTGGGTACGACCGCGAAGACTGACGTCGTGCTGGTTGGCGCCGGCATCATGAGCGCAACGTTGGGTGCCCTCATCCGGCTGCTCGAGCCGAACTGGTCGATCACGCTCATCGAACGGCTCGACGGGGCGGCGGCCGAGAGCAGCGACCCGTGGAACAACGCAGGCACCGGTCACTCCGCGCTGTGCGAACTCAACTACACGCCCGAGCGCAGCGACGGCACGATCGACATCGCCAAAGCCGTCAACGTCAACGAGCAGTTCCAGGTGTCGCGGCAGTTCTGGGCCTACGCCGTGGAGAACGGCGTGCTGTCGGATGTGCGTAGCTTCCTCAACCCAGTTCCGCACGTCAGTTTCGTCCACGGCGCGGCCAACGTCGACTACCTCAGGCGCCGCTACGAGGCTCTCGTCGGCAACCCGCTGTTCGCGTCGATGGAGTTCATCGACGACAAGGACGAGTTCACCCGCCGCCTGCCGTTCATGGCCGCCAAGCGTGACTTCTCCGACCCCGTCGCGTTGAACTGGGCCCAGGACGGCACCGACGTCGACTTCGGTTCGTTGTCGCGACAGCTGATCGGCTACACCGCGCAGCGCGGCATGACCACGTTGTTCGGCCACGACGTGCGCGATCTGAGCAAGAACTCCGACGGCAGCTGGACGGTCAAGGTGCGCAACCGTCGCACCGGTGCGAAACGCAAGATCAACGCAAAATTCGTCTTCGTCGGCGCCGGTGGCGGAGCCCTGCCGCTGCTGCAGAAGGCGGGCATCGCCGAAGCCAAGGGGTTCGGCGGCTTCCCGGTGGGCGGACAGTTCCTGCGCACCGGCAATCCGGACGTGACGGCACGTCACCGCGCCAAGGTCTACGGCCTGCCGCCGCTGGGCGCACCGCCGATGTCGGTGCCGCACCTCGACACCCGGGTGATCAACGGCAAGTCCTACCTGTTGTTCGGGCCGTTCGCCGGCTGGACACCCAAGTTCCTCAAGCAGGGCAAGCTCACCGATCTTCCGCTGTCGGTCAAACCGAACAACCTCGCATCGATGCTCGGCGTGGGGCTTACCGAGATGGGACTGGTCAAGTACCTGATCGGCCAGCTGCTGCTCAGCGAGCCCGCCCGGGTCGACACGTTGCGCGAATTCGCGCCCAGCGCAGTCGATTCCGATTGGGAGCTGGTCATCGCCGGGCAGCGGGTGCAGGTCATCCGGCGTAAGGGCGCCGGCGGCGTGCTCGAGTTCGGCACCACCGTGCTCACGGCCGCCGACGGCAGCATCGCCGGGTTGCTCGGCGCCTCGCCGGGCGCCTCGACCGCCGTGCCTGCCATGCTCGATGTGCTCGAGCGCTGCTTCGGCGACCGCTACCAGGGCTGGGTGCCCAGACTCAAGGAGATGATCCCGTCGCTCGGCACCAAGCTGTCCAAC
Source organism: Mycolicibacterium wolinskyi str. Jessa 2025 (assembly GCF_049241375.1). NCBI lineage: Bacteria > Bacillati > Actinomycetota > Actinomycetes > Mycobacteriales > Mycobacteriaceae > Mycobacterium > Mycolicibacterium wolinskyi. Next base: position 4,490,638 of record NZ_CP185960.1, on the reverse strand, counting down.
GAACCCGGCCTGTTCCAAGAGGTGTGGGATTGGGGTACCAAGGTACTCAAGCTGGATCCCACGGCGGCCCTCGATTCCGGCACCGGGCCGGGCACTGCCGGCACACCCGTGACGGTGTGACGGCGGCAGGCAGATGACGGTCGCATTGCGCCGCAGCTGGGCCAAAGATCTCGACGTGCCAACGCTTTACGAGCTGCTCAAGCTGCGCATCGAGGTGTTCGTGGTCGAGCAGGCCACGCCGTACCCGGAGCTGGACGGCCGCGATCTGCTCGCCGAGACCCGTCATTTCTGGCTCGAAGGGCCTGGCGGCGAGGTGATTTCGACACTGCGGCTCATGGAAGAGCATCCCGGCGGCGAAAAGGCGTTCCGCATCGGCCGGGTGTGCACGAAGCGCAGCGCCCGCGGTCACGGACACACCACCCGGCTGATGCAGGCCGCACTGGCCGAAGTCGGTGACTACCCGTGTCACATCAATGCCCAGACGTATCTCGAGGACATGTACGCCCAGCACGGTTTCGTGCGCGACGGTGACGAGTTCCTCGACGACGGCATCCCGCATGTGCCGATGGTGCGTGCCGGATCACGGGTGGACACCGAGCAATCGTGACTTCCGCTGGTATTCATACGTATCCGTTCAGCGCGCTCGTCGGCCAGGATCGCCTGAAGTTGGCGCTCGTGCTGTGCGCGGTGCGGCCGGAGATCGGCGGCGTGCTGATCCGCGGCGAGAAGGGCACCGCGAAGTCGACGGCCGTACGGGGCCTGGCGGCGATACTCGCCGCGGTCGATGCCGACGCCAGACTCGTGGAGCTGCCGATCGGCGCGACCGAGGACCGTGTGGTGGGGTCGCTGGACCTGCAGAAGGTGCTGCGCGACGGCGAACACGCGTTCTCCCCGGGCCTGTTGGCGCGCGCGCACGGCGGTGTGCTCTACGTCGACGAGGTCAATCTGCTGCACGACCACCTCGTCGACGTGCTGCTCGACGCGGCCGCCATGGGGCGCGTCCACGTCGAGCGGGACGGCATCTCGCATTCGCACGAGGCCCGCTTCGTGCTGATCGGCACCATGAATCCCGAAGAGGGCGAGCTACGCCCGCAGTTGCTGGACCGGTTCGGCCTCACCGTCGACGTCACGGCGTCGCGCGATGTCGACGTGCGGGTCGACGTGATCCGCGCGCGCATGGAGTTCGAAGCCGACCCTGGGAAATTCGTGCGCCGATACGCCGACGCCGATGCCGAATTGTCCCGGCGCATCGCCGCGGCGCAAGCGGCGGTCGGGTCGGTGAAGTTGCCCGACAGTGAATTACGCCGCATTGCCGCCCTGTGCGCGGCGTTCGACGTGGACGGCATGCGTGCCGACCTGGTGGTGGCGCGCACCGCCGTTGCCCACGCGGCCTGGCGGGGGAGTCCCGTTGTCGAGGAGGAAGATATCCGGGTCGCCGCCGAGCTGGCACTTCCACATCGGCGTCGCCGCGATCCGTTCGACGATCCGGGGCTCGACCCGGACCGCCTCGACGAGGCGTTGCAGCAGGCGGGGGAGTCGACGGCAGAGTCGCCTGAGCCCGAGCCGGACCCTGATCCGCCGGGCGGCGGCGCGAGCGCCGAAGGCGAAGCGTCGCACAATGATTCGTCGTCCCAGTCGTCGGGAAAGTCGTCGGGCACCCGACAGAGCGGCCCGCCGTCGGCGGTGTTCCGGACGAAGGCGCTCGTCGTGCCCGGAGTCGGTGAGGGTGCGCCGGGTCGACGGTCGCGAGCCCGTAACCGGACGGGCACGCCCATCGCGGCCACCGCGGAACCGGGCGCCGGCCATGGACTGCACGTGTTCGGCACACTGCTCGCGACGGCCGGCCGGCAACGGGCCGCGGGTCGCCCGCGGCCGCAGCCCGATGACGTGCGCCGCGCCATTCGTGAAGGCCGAGAAGGAAATCTGGTCATCTTCGTCGTCGATGCGTCGGGTTCGATGGCGGCGCGGGACCGGATGTCGGCGGTGACCGGCGCGACGCTGTCGCTGCTGCGCGATGCCTATCAACGCCGGGACAAGGTCGCGGTGATCACGTTCCGCCAGCAGGACGCTCAGGTGTTACTACCGCCGACGTCGTCGGTGCACATCGCGAGCCGCCGCCTGTCGCGCGTCGACACCGGCGGGAAAACCCCACTCGCGCAAGGGTTGCTGGCCGCGCGGGACGTCGTGGTGCGTGAGAAGGCGCGTGACCGCGCGCGCCGCAGCTTGGTGGTGGTGCTCACCGACGGGCGCGCAACCGGCGGAGCCGATCCGCTCGGGCGCAGCAGGCAGGCCGCGGCCCGGCTGGTCGCCGAGGGAGCTGCGGCGGTGGTGGTCGATTGCGAAACGTCTTTCGTCCGACTGGGTTTGGCGCAAGACCTGGCCCAGCAACTGGGCGCGCCCGCGGTGCGGCTCGAGCAGCTGCGGGCCAGTGAGCTGACGCGGCTGGTCAAGACCCAGTCGCAGGCCGCGTAGGAAGGACCGTCAATGCCACAGGGACAGCCGGTTGCCGTACCCGATGACGGCCTGACCACCCGGGCCCGGCGCAATGCGCCGCTGCTGGCCGTGCATACCGGGCCGGGCAAGGGAAAGTCGACGGCCGCGTTCGGGATGGCGCTGCGCGCATGGAATCAGGGGTTTTCGATCGCGGTGTTCCAGTTCGTCAAGAGCGCCAAGTGGAAAGTGGGCGAGGAGGCGGTGTTCCGCGAACTCGGCCGGCTCCACGACGAACACGGTGCCGGCGGCCCGGTCGAGTGGCACAAGATGGGGTCGGGCTGGTCGTGGACGCGCAAGCACGGCAGCGAGGACGACCACGCCGCTGCCGCCGCTGACGGCTGGGCCGAGATCCGCCGCAGGCTCGCCGAGGAACGCCACGATTTCTACGTGCTCGACGAGTTCACCTACCCCTTGAAGTGGGGTTGGGTCGACGTCGACGACGTGGTGGCGACGCTCGCGGACCGGCCGGGCCGACAACATGTCGTCATCACCGGCCGTGACGCTCCGCAGGCTTTGGTCGACGCCGCCGATCTGGTCACCGAGATGACCAAGATCAAGCACCCGATGGACGTCGGTCGCAAGGGGCAGAAGGGCATCGAGTGGTGAGCGCTGAGCGACCGCGGCGGTACGCGATTTGCGGCGTGTCGGCGTACAAACACGGTCGCTCGCGGTGCTGAGGTGAGCGCTGTCCCCACTCCGGCGGTCGTGATCGCCGCGCCCGCCTCGGGTAGTGGAAAGACCACGGTCGCAACGGGTCTGATCGGGGCGCTGCGCACGGCCGGCCATACCGTGGCCCCCTTCAAGGTGGGGCCGGATTTCATCGATCCCGGCTACCACGCCATGGCGGCAGGCCGACCGGGACGCAACCTCGACCCGGTGCTGGTGGGCGAGGAGTTGATCGGTCCGCTGTATCGCCACGGCAGTGCCGGTGCGGATCTCGCGGTGGTCGAAGGCGTCATGGGTTTGTTCGACGGCCGTATCGAAGACCAGATGACGGGCACCCCGCGGGGGTCGGCCGCGCAGGTTGCCGGCTTGATCGGCGCACCGGTCGTCCTGGTCGTGGATGCGCGGGGCCAGAGCCAGAGCATCGCAGCGTTGTTGCACGGGTTTCTCACGTTCGACCCAGCGGTGCGGATCGCGGGGGTGATCCTCAACCGGGTCGGGTCGTCACGCCACGAGGCCGTGCTGCGGCAGGCGTGCGAACATGCGGGCGTCGCGGTGTTCGGCGCCATCCCGCGATCCGACGAATTAACGGTTCCCTCACGGCATCTCGGTCTCGTGACGGCCATCGAGCATGGTAGGCAGGCGCGGGCCGCGGTGGCGGCGATGACCGAGCTCATGGCCCGGCATATCGACCTCGCGGCCGTGGTGTCGGCTGCCGATGCGCGGGTGGCTGCGCAACCGTGGGAGCCGGGCGGCGCCGAGCCCGTGACCGACGTCACCGTCGCCTTCGCGGTGGGTAAGGCATTCAGCTTCGGCTACACCGAGCACAGCGAACTGCTGCGCGCCGCGGGTGCTCATGTCGCCGAGTTCGATCCACTGGTCGACCCGTTGCCTCCCGGTACCGACGCCCTGGTGCTGCCCGGTGGTTTCCCCGAGCAGTTCTCGGCCGAACTGTCCGCCAACACCGCTGTGCGCCAGCAGATTCGTGACCTCGCCGCGCGCGGGGCGCCGGTGCATGCCGAGTGCGCCGGGCTCACCTACCTCGTCGACGATCTCGACGGCGCGCCGATGTGCGGCGTGCTCGCGGGCTCGGCACGGTTCACCGAGCGCCTCACCCTCGGCTACCGCGACGCGGTCGCGGTGGTCGACTCATCGCTGCACGCCGCGGGCGACCGCGTCACCGGGCATGAATTCCACCGCACCGCAGTCACATTCGCCGACGATCATCCGCCCGCCTGGGCATTCGCCAAGCCCGGCCAGGCCGCCCACCGCGACGGCGCGGTGCATCGCGGTGTGCATGCGGGCTACCTGCACACCCACCCCGCGGCGCACCCGCAGGCCATCACCCGCTTCGTCGCCTCGGCGGCACGCTCTAAGCTCGGCGGGTGATGCGGACGCGAGGAGCAATGTGAACACCGAGGATGCCTACCTCGTCGGCCTGCGCCTGTCGGGCAAGAAGGTCGTCGTTGTCGGCGGCGGAACCGTCGCACAGCGCCGGCTGCCCCTGCTGATCGCCAACGGCGCCGACGTACACGTGATCGCGCGCGCCGCGAGCCCTGCGGTGGAGGCCCTGTCCAAAGACGATCCGGGGATCAGCTTGCAGCTGCGGGACTTCCGCACGGGCGATCTGGACGGCGCCTGGTATGTCATCGCCGCCACCGATGATCACGACGTCAACGCCGCCATCGCCGCCGAGGCCGAGCAGCGCCGCATCTTCTGCGTCCGCGCCGACATCGCGCGGGAAGGTTCGGCGGTGACGCCGGCGACGTTCGACTACGACGGTCTGTCGGTGGGTGTCCTCGCGGGGGGCGAGCATCGCCGCTCCGCGGCGATCCGTTCCGCGATCCACGAGGCGTTGCAGCAGGGCGTCATCACCGCGGAGGTGCCGGGCGAGGTGACCGCCGGGGTGGCCCTCGTGGGCGGCGGACCGGGGGATCCCGAGTTGATCACGGTGCGCGGGCGCCGGTTGCTGGCGCGCGCCGACGTCGTCGTCGCCGACCGGCTCGCGCCTCAGGAACTGCTCGCCGAGATCGGCCCGCACGTCGAGGTGATCGACGCCGCGAAGATTCCGTACGGGCGCGCCATGGCGCAGGACGCCATCAATCAGCTGCTCGTCGACCGGGCCAAGCAGGGCAAGTTCGTGGTGCGCCTCAAAGGCGGTGACCCCTTCGTCTTCGCGCGCGGCTACGAGGAGGTGCTGGCGTGCGCCGAGGCGGGCATCCCCGTCAGCGTGGTCCCCGGTGTGACAAGCGCCATAGCCGTACCCGCGCTGGCCGGCGTCCCGGTCACGCATCGCGGCATGACGCACGAGTTCGTGGTGGTCAGCGGCCATGTTGCGCCGGGGCATCCGGAATCGTTAGTGAATTGGAATGCGCTGGCCGCGATGAGCGGCACGATCGTGCTGTTGATGGCCGTCGAGCGCATCGAGCTGTTCGCCGAGGTCTTGCTGGACGGCGGACGACCTGCGGATACCCCGGTGCTGGTGGTGCAGCACGGCACGACCGTCGCGCAGCGGACGCTGCGGGCGACGCTCGGCGACGCGCCGGAACGGATTCGTGAGGAAGGAATCCGACCTCCGGCGATCATCGTGATCGGCCAGGTGGCGGGCTTCGCCGGTTAAAGGATTCTTAAGATTACTGTAAGGTAGCCCGGTATGACGGCTCTCAATGATGCAGAGCGCGCAGCCATCGAACGAGGCGCTGATGGCGGGGCGGACCGGGCTCTTCCCGTGTACGTGCCGGCCACCGGCGAGGCCGGACGACGCGAGGGGCTGGCAGCCCGTCTCCCGTCCTGGTTCCCCTCCTGGGGATTCCTGTCGGCGGTCATCGCCATCGGCGGTATGCAGCTGCTCGCCACCATGGACAGCACGGTCGCGATCGTCGCGTTGCCGCAGATTCAGGACGAGCTCGGCCTGTCCGACGCCGGCCGTAGCTGGGTCATCACGGCCTATGTGCTGACGTTCGGCGGCCTGATGCTGCTCGGCGGACGGCTGGGCGACACGATCGGGCGCAAGCGCACGTTCATCGTCGGTGTCGCGCTGTTCACCATCGCCTCGATCCTGTGCGGCATCGCCTGGAACGAGGCCACGCTGGTGATCGCGCGGCTGCTGCAGGGAATCGGTGCCGCGATCGCATCGCCGACCGGACTCGCGCTCGTCGCCACCACGTTCCCCAAGGGCCCGGCCCGTAACGCGGCCACCGCGGTGTTCGGCGCCATGACCGCGATCGGGTCGGTCATGGGCCTCGTCGTCGGCGGCGCGCTGACCGAGGTGTCGTGGCGGTGGGCCTTCCTGGTCAACGTGCCGATCGGGCTCGTGATGCTCTACCTGGCCCGCACCGCGCTGCGCGAGACGAACCGCGAGCGGATGAAGCTCGACGCCGCAGGCGCGCTGCTCGCCACGCTCGGCTGCACGGCCGCGGTGTTCGCCTTCACCCAGGGACCCGAAAGCGGCTGGCTGTCGCCCATCACGCTCGGCTCCGGCGCGGCGGCGGCGGTCTTCGGCCTCGCGTTCCTCATCGCCGAACGCAACGCCGAGAACCCGGTCGTGCCGTTCGACCTGTTCCACGAGCGCAACCGCGTGGCCACCTTCGCCGCCATCTTCCTGGCCGGCGGTGTGCTGTTCACGCTGACCGTGCTCATCGGTCTGTACGTGCAGGACATCCTCGGCTACAGCGCACTGCACGCCGGTATCGGCTTCATCCCGTTCGTGATCGGTATGGGCATCGGCCTCGGTGCGTCCTCGCAGCTGGTGCGGATGTTCCCGCCGCGCGTACTCGTGATCGCAGGCGGCATCCTCGTGCTCGGCGCCATGATCTACGGCTCGACGCTGCACCGGGGCATCCCGTACTTCCCGAACCTGGTTCTGCCGATCACCATCGGCGGTATCGGGATCGGCATGATCGTCGTCCCGCTGACCCTTTCGGCCATCGCGGGCGTCGGATTCGACCGGATCGGCCCGGCCTCGGCGATCGCGCTCATGCTCCAGAACCTGGGCGGCCCGCTCGTGCTGGCCGTGATCCAGGCCGTGATCACGTCGCGCACCCTCTATCTGGGCGGCACCAACGGCCCGGTGAAGGACATGAACGAGCCTCAACTGGCCGCACTGGACGCGGCCTACACCTACGGCCTGTTGTGGGTCGCCGCGGTGGCGGTGCTCGTCGGCGGCGCGGCGCTGTTCATCGGCTACACCTCCGAACAGGTCGCGCACGCGCAGGACGTCAAAGACGCGATGGACGCGGGCGAGATCGAGGTCGACTGATCCGTTCGCCGCTACGCTGACCACGTGGGCGACAGGCTGACCCGCCAACACATCTCCGACACCGTCGGGCCACTCGGCTGGCGTCTGGTGCTCGGTGCCGTGTACACCGAGGTGCTCGTCCCGTCGATGTCCGACGCCGTGGCTGCCGCGTCTCATGCGGTCGCCGCGACGGGCACCGACGCGTCGGGGCATCTGAGCGTCGACATCCGTGCCGACCGCGCGATCCTGCGGCTGCGGTCGGCGCAGGCCGGCACGGTGACGACGCGCGACCTCGAGTTGGCACACGCGGTGTCGCAGGCGCTTTCCGGCCGGGGATTCGAGATGGCGGTCGGCCACGAGGTGATCCAGTCGTTCGAGATCGCGATCGACGCACTCGACATCGAAGCCGTCCGGCCGTTCTGGAAGGCGGTCACCGGCTACGAAGACGAGCCGGGACCGTCGGATCTCAACGCGGGGCTCGTCGACCCGTTCGGGCGCGGTCCGGCCATCTGGTTCCAGCAGATGGATTCCCCACGCGCGCAACGCAACAGGATCCACATCGACATCGATGTGCCGCACGACGCGGCCCGCGCGCGTATCGACGCCGCGCTCGCCGCGGGCGGCACGCTCGTCAGTGACAAGGCCGCGCCCGCGTTCTGGGTTCTCGCCGACGCCGAGGGCAACGAGGCGTGCATCTGCACCTGGCAGGGCCGCGACTGAAGACGACGCTTTAAGGTTGTCGGCTGTGATCACCCGTATGTCCGAGCTGTTCCTGCGAACCCTCCGCGACAACCCCGCCGACGCCGAAGTGCCCAGCCACAAGCTGCTGATCCGCGCCGGGTACGTCCGTCCGGTGGGCCCGGGCATCTACAGCTGGCTGCCGCTGGGCCTGCGGGTGCTGCGCAAGATCGAGAACATCGTCCGCAGTGAGATGAACGCGATCGGCGGCCAGGAGATCCTGCTGCCCGCGCTGCTGCCGCGCACCCCGTACGAGACCACCAATCGGTGGACCGAGTACGGCGACACCCTGTTCCGGCTGCAGGACCGGCGGGGCAACGACTACCTGCTCGGCCCGACGCACGAGGAGATCTTCACCCTGACGGTCAAGGGCGAGTACTCGTCGTACAAGGACTTCCCGGTCATCCTGTACCAAATCCAGACCAAATACCGCGACGAGGCGCGGCCCCGGGCAGGCATCCTGCGTGGCCGCGAGTTCGTCATGAAGGACTCGTACTCGTTCGACGTCGACGACGACGGGCTGAAGACCGCCTATCACGCGCACCGCGAGGCCTATCAGCGCATCTTCTCCCGGCTCGGAGTGCGGTACGTGATCGTCTCCGCGGTGTCGGGCGCGATGGGCGGCAGCGCGTCGGAGGAATTCCTCGCCGAGAGCGAGGTCGGCGAGGACACCTTCGTACGGTGCCTGGAATCGGGCTACGCCGCGAACGTCGAAGCCGTCATCACCCGCGCGCCCGAGGAACTGCCCATCGAAGGACAGCCCGAGGCGAAGGTGTACGACACCCCGAACACACCGACCATCGCGACGCTGGTCGAATGGGCCAACTCGGCCGATCTCGGCCGCGAGATCACCGCGGCCGACACGCTCAAGAACGTGCTGCTCAAGACGCGCGAGCCCGGCGGCGACTGGGAACTGCTCGGAGTGGGCGTGCCCGGCGACCGCGAGGTCGACGAGAAGCGTCTCGGCGCGGCGCTCGAACCGGCCGAGTTCGCCCTGCTCGACGACGCCGACTTCGCCAAGAACCCGTTCCTCGTCAAGGGATATGTGGGTCCGAAAGCATTGCAGGACAACGGTGTTCGTTACCTCGTCGACCCGCGGGTGGTATCGGGCACGTCCTGGATCACCGGTGCCGACGCGCCCAACAAGCACGTCGTAGGACTGGTCGCCGGGCGTGACTTCACGCCGGACGGCACCATCGAGGCGGCCGAGGTGCGCGACGGCGACCCCTCGCCCGACGGCGCAGGCGTGCTGACCTCCGCCCGTGGCATCGAGATCGGCCACATCTTCCAGCTGGGCCGCAAATATGCCGACGCGTTCACCGCCGACGTGCTGGGGGAGGACGGCAAGCCGGTGCGGCTGACCATGGGCTCCTACGGCATCGGCGTGTCGCGACTCGTCGCGGTGATCGCCGAACAACAGCACGACGACCTCGGGCTGCGCTGGCCGTCGTCGGTCGCGCCGTTCGACGTCCACGTCGTCGTGGCCAACAAGGACGACGCGGCCCGCACCGGCGCCGCCGAGCTGGTCGCCGACCTCGACCGGCTCGGGCACGAGGTGCTCTTCGACGACCGCCAGGCCTCGCCAGGCGTGAAGTTCAAGGACGCCGAACTGCTCGGCATGCCGTGGATCGTCGTCGTCGGCCGCGGCTGGGCCGACGGCGTGGTCGAACTGCGCAACCGGTTCACCGGTGAGATCCGCGAGGTTGCCGTCGACGGCGCGGCCGCCGAGATCTCGTCGGCGCTCTCGACCTAGCCGGCGCTCACTCCGCACCGCCCGGGAACGCGACGGTGACCGGCCAGACGTCGAGGAACTCGTTCCACTTCGCCGCGGTCACCGCGGCCTGGGTCAGCGCGGTCACCGCGAACGAGCGGTCTTCGCTGGTCGTGGCCTGTTCGAGGACCGCGCGCCAGGCGACCGCGGCGTCCTGTTCCATCCGGACCGCCAAGTTGGCGGCGTCGATCGGATTCTTGACCTCCGCAGGCAACTGATAGCCGGCGGCAGGTAGCGGCGCGGCGACCGAGCGTCCGTTGAGCAACGCGATCGCGGCCTCGCGCCGCGCCCGGTGCTCGGCCATCGCCGCCGCGACGAGGGAGTTCTCCTCCGGACTGGAGTGCGCGGACACCAGCCCATAGCCGTAGATGATGCCGTGCTCGGTGGCGACCGCGTCGAACAGTGCGCCGTCGGCGGCAGAGGTCGGCCGTGCCGGTGCGGATTCGGGTGACGTCATCGCGCACCGCCCAGCGCGACGGTGTGGGCGGCCGTGCACGATGCCGCGATCGACCCCACGAGCCCGGCGCGATAGCCGGAGAGCCGCGGGGCGAGGTCGGTCGCGCTCTTGGCGGACTGCTCGAGTGCGTCGACGACGTCGTCGACGCTCGGCGCCTGGTCAGGGTCAGCGGTGGGTGCGGGGGACGCCGACGTCGGTGCGGCGGTGGTCGATGCCGGGAGCTCGCCGGTCATGCGCGTCAACTCGTCCGACAGCGCCTGGGCATGTGCGGAACGCTCGTCGGCCACGGCCGTCAGTGCCCGGGCCGCGGGCGCTTGCGGTGGCAGCGCTGCGGCCGCGTCGGCGGCGAGCTTGCTGTCGGCCCGCGCGCGGTCGAGCTGGGCGGTGAGATCGGCGAGTTCGGGCGGCGGTGGCGTCGTACCGCAGGCGGCTGCGGATGCGCCCAGCAGGGCGAGGGCCGCGGCCGAGAACAACGCCCGCCGCCGGCTGATGTTCGTCAGGGCGCTCGGCACCAGAACATCCTGCCATTGGCCGGCCGCGGCGCAGCGTGGGCTCCGGACGTGCAGGTCCATGGCATTCGCTGCTTGGAGGAAATCGGATTGACGCTTGCTGCCGCGGGCCTGGCGTATCGTGGATAGGCGATTCCAGGGGGAGTTACCAGGGAATCGTGTCCGGACAACTCAAGATGAGGAGCTCGCCGTGGCACCGGATCCTAATTTGCGGTCTGCGGATCTACCGTCGCAGAAGCAGGTGATCGAGCTACTTGACGGCGAGTTCGCGCGCGCCGGTTATGAAATCGACGATGTCGTGATCGACGCTGCGGCGCGCCCACCCCGGATCACGGTGGTGGCCGACGGCGACGAGGGTCTCGATCTGGACTCGATCGCGACGTTGTCGCGGCGGGCTTCCGAGCTGCTGGACCAGTTGGATCGGGGCAACACGCCGTATGTGCTCGAAGTCACCTCGCCGGGTGTGGACCGTCCGTTGACCACCGAGAAGCACTTTCGGCGCGCCCGCGGCCGCAAGGCCGACCTGACGCTCGCCGACGGTACGCAGCTGACCGCCCGGCTCGGCGCCACGGACGGCCAGACGTTGCAAGTGGTGGTGCCAGACGGGCCGCGGGACTTCGCAATTCGCGAGATCCCGCTCGGTGAGATCGCCAAAGCTGTTGTCCAAGTGGAGTTTTCAACGCCCAACCGTCGTGAGTTGGAGCTTGCCGGACAAACTGGGAAGGGGGCCCGGACATGAACATCGACATGGCGGCGCTGCATGCCATCGAAGCGGACAAGGGCATCACGGTCGACGTGGTCGTGGAGACGATCAAATCGGCACTGCTGACGGCCTACCGCCACACCGAGGGCCACGAACCCGACGCCCGCATCGACATCGATCGCAAGACCGGTGTGGTGAAGGTGATCGCCCGTCAAACCGATGCCGACGGCAACGTCATCCACGAATGGGACGACACGCCAGAGGGTTTCGGCCGGATCGCGGCCACCACGGCGCGGCAGGTGATCCTGCAGCGGCTGCGCGATGCGGAGAACGAGAAGAACTACGGCGAGTTCTCCGCCCGCGAGGGCGACATCGTGGCCGGCGTGATCCAGCGCGATGCCCGCGCCAACGCGCGCGGCCTGGTGGTGGTGCGGATGGGCAGTGAGACCAAGGGGTCGGAAGGCGTCATCCCGTCCGCCGAGCAGGTGCCGGGCGAGCGCTACGAACACGGCGACCGGTTGCGCTGCTACGTCGTCGGTGTGACGCGTGGTGCCCGTGAGCCGCTGATCACGCTGTCGCGTACGCACCCGAACCTCGTGCGCAAGCTGTTCTCGCTCGAGGTGCCCGAGATCGCCGACGGCTCGGTCGAGATCGTGGCCGTGGCGCGCGAGGCCGGGCACCGCTCCAAGATCGCCGTCACCTCCCGGGTTCCCGGCCTCAACGCCAAGGGCGCGTGCATCGGGCCGATGGGGCAGCGCGTGCGCAACGTGATGAGCGAACTGTCCGGCGAGAAGATCGACATCATCGACTACGACGAAGACCCGTCGCGGTTCGTCGCCAACGCGCTCTCACCGGCGAAGGTGGTCTCGGTGTCGGTGATCGACGAGGCCGGCCGGGCGGCGCGAGTTGTGGTGCCGGACTTCCAGCTCTCGCTCGCCATCGGCAAGGAAGGTCAGAATGCCAGGTTGGCGGCCAGGTTGACCGGCTGGCGGATCGATATTCGCAGCGACGCGGCCCCCGCGCCGGACTCGGATGCCCGCCACGGGGCGGTACACGATTGACGGCAGTGACCGGCGTTTCAAATCACAAGGCATGGGGCGGTAGACTCAGCCGTGATCCAGCGCGAGACTCCGGCTTCGACGCGTGAACGCAGCCCCGGCACCCCTGCCGGACCGGTGCGGACATGTATCGGCTGCCGGAAGCGAGAGTTGGCCGCCGAACTGCTTCGTGTAGTCGCAGTGACAGACGGGAACGGCGAATGCGCCGTCACCGTTGACACCACGGCAAGCCTGCCCGGGCGAGGTGCTTGGTTGCACCCCGACCAGCAGTGCGCACAGGTGGCAGTCCGGCGGCGGGCCTTCGCACGAGCACTGCGAATCACCGGTTCACCGGATACATCCGCGGTGGTCGCCTTCGTCGAGAGACTTGGGACGCCCGACCACCCCGGTCAAGAGAACAGGTAGCGAAGAACATGAGCACACCGTGAAGTCCCGATGACCATGCGTCATAGCTAAACCCGAGGCGCGGCGCCTACCACCGCTGTTGCCTCCAGACGAGGAGATGTAGTGGCAGGTAAGGCCCGTGTACACGAGTTGGCCAAGGAACTCGGTGTCACAAGTAAAGAACTCTTAGCAACGCTCAAAGAGCAGGGCGAGTTCGTCAAGTCGGCGTCCTCCACGGTGGAGGCGCCGGTCGCGCGTCGGCTGCGCGAAACGTTCGGCACGAAATCTGATTCGAAGGCCGGCAAGAAAGCCGATGACAAACCCCGTAGCCAGCCGGCCGCCGGTAACGGTGCTGCCGCGGCTCCCAAGCCGTCCGGCCCGACGCCGTCCACGGCAGCGCGGCCGGGCCCGCCGGCCAAGCCCGCACCCGCGGCCGCCGCACCGACGCCGTCCGCGCCGGTGAAGCCGTCGGCACCCAAGCCCGCTGCGCCGCAGCCCCCGGCCGCGCCGAGCGCGCCTGCGCCTGCCGCGCCCGCGCCCGCCGCGAGCGCTCCGGCCGCGACGCCCACCCCGGCGCCGCGCCCGACTCCGGGTGCCACGCCCGGCCCGAGGCCAGGTCCGGCGCCCAAGCCCGCGCCGCGTGCCCCGCGTGTCGGTAACAACCCGTTCTCCACGCAGCAGCCCGCGGAGCGTCCGATCCCGCGGCCGCAGCCCCGTCCCGGCGCTCCGCGTCCGGGCGGCGGCCCGCGGCCGTCTCCCGGCAACATGCCGCCGCGTCCCGCAGGTGCGGGTGCGCCCGGTCGTGGCGGACCCCGTCCCGGACCGCGTCCCGGCGGCGGACCCCGCCCCGGTGCAGGTCAAGGCGGTCGTCCCGGTGGCGGTGGCGGCGGTAACTACCGCGGCGGCGGTGCCGGTGGCGGCGGTGGCGCAGCTGCCGGTGGCGGCGGTTTCCGTGGTCGTCCCGGTGGCGGTGGCGGCGGTGGCCGTCCCGGCCAGCGCGGCGGTGCCGCCGGTGCGTTCGGTCGTCCCGGCGGTGCGCCGAAGCGTGGCCGCAAGTCGAAGCGGGCGAAGAGGGCCGAATACGAGAACATGCAGGCGCCGGTCGTCGGTGGCGTGCGGTTGCCGCACGGCAACGGCGAGACCATCCGGCTGGCCCGCGGTGCGTCGCTGTCCGACTTCGCCGACAAGATCAACGCCAACCCGGCGTCGCTCGTGCAGGCGCTGTTCAACCTCGGTGAGATGGTCACCGCGACGCAGTCGGTCGGTGACGAGACGCTCGAGCTGCTCGGCAGTGAGATGAACTACGTCGTGCAGGTCGTCTCGCCCGAGGACGAGGACCGTGAGCTGCTGGAATCCTTCGACCTCACCTATGGCGAGGACGAAGGCGGCGAGGAGGACCTGGAGGTCCGCCCGCCGGTGGTCACCGTCATGGGCCACGTCGACCACGGCAAGACCCGACTGCTGGACACCATCCGGAACGCCAGTGTCCGCGAGGGCGAGGCCGGCGGCATCACCCAGCACATCGGTGCCTACCAGGTCGAGGTCGACCTCGACGGCACCGTCCGGCCGATCACCTTCATCGACACCCCGGGTCACGAGGCGTTCACCGCCATGCGTGCCCGCGGTGCGAAGGCCACCGACATCGCGATCCTCGTGGTCGCGGCCGACGACGGTGTCATGCCGCAGACGGTGGAAGCCATCAACCACGCGCAGGCCGCCGACGTGCCGATCGTGGTCGCGGTCAACAAGATCGACAAGGAAGGTGCCGACCCGCAGAAGATCCGCGGTCAGCTCACCGAATACGGGTTGATCCCCGAGGATTACGGCGGCGACACCATGTTCGTCGACATCTCGGCCAAGCAGGGCACCAACATCGAGGCCTTGCTGGAAGCGGTCGTGCTGACCGCCGACGCCGCACTGGACCTGCGGGCCAACCCCGACATGGAGGCCCAGGGCGTGGCGATCGAGGCGCACCTCGACCGTGGCCGCGGACCGGTCGCGACCGTGCTCATCCAGCGCGGCACGCTGCGGGTCGGCGACTCGGTGGTGGCAGGCGATGCCTACGGCCGCGTCCGCCGCATGGTCGACGAGCACGGCGAGGACGTCGAAGAGGCACTGCCGTCGCGTCCCGTCCAGGTCGTCGGCTTCACGTCGGTGCCCGGCGCCGGTGACAACTTCCTGGTCGTCGACGAGGACCGCATCGCCCGCCAGATCGCCGACCGGCGCAGCGCGCGCAAGCGCAACGCGCTGGCCGCACGCAGCCGCAAGCGCATCAGCCTCGAGGACCTGGATTCGGCGCTGAAGGAAACCAGCCAGCTGAACCTCATCCTCAAGGGCGACAACGCCGGTACGGTCGAGGCGCTCGAGGAGGCCCTGCTGGGCATCCAGGTCGACGACGAGGTCGAGCTGCGGGTCATCGACCGTGGCGTCGGTGGCGTCACCGAGACCAACGTCAACCTGGCGTCGGCCTCGGACGCGATCATCATCGGCTTCAACGTCCGTGCCGAGGGCAAGGCGACTGAACTGGCCAACCGCGAAGGTGTGGAGATCCGGTACTACTCGGTGATCTACCAGGCCATCGACGAGATCGAGAGCGCGCTCAAGGGCATGCTCAAGCCGGTCTACGAGGAGAAGGAGCTCGGCCGCGCCGAGATCCGCGCCATCTTCCGGTCGTCGAAGGTCGGCAACATCGCCGGCTGCCTGGTCACCTCGGGCATCATGCGGCGTAACGCCAAGGCGCGTTTGCTCCGCGACAACGTGGTGGTCGCCCAGAACCTCACGGTGTCCTCGCTGCGCCGCGAGAAGGACGACGTCACCGAGGTGCGCGACGGTTACGAATGCGGTCTCACGCTGACGTACTCGGACATCAAGGAAGGCGATGTCATCGAGACGTACGAGCTCGTCGAGAAAGCACGTACCTAGAAGTGGCTGATCCTGCACGTGCGAAACGACTCGCCAAGCGGATCTCCACGATCGTGGCCTCGGCCATCGAGTACGAGATCAAGGATCCTCGTCTCGCCGGGGTCACGATCACCGATGCGAAGGTATCGGGGGATCTGCACGACGCCACGCTGTACTACACGGTGATGGGTGCGACGCTCGACGACGCCCCGGACTACGAGGGTGCCGCGGCGGCGCTGGAGAAGGCCAAGGGCGTACTGCGCTCGAAGGCCGGGGCCAGCCTCGGTGTCCGGTTCACCCCGACTCTGGCGTTCGTCCGCGACACCGTGCCCGACGCGGCCCACCGGATGGAGGAGCTGCTGGCCCGGGCGCGGGCCGCCGACGAGGAAGTCGCCAGAGTTCGGGAGGGTGCCACGCACGCCGGCGACGCCGACCCGTACCGTGTGAACGGGGCGGAGGATAACGGGCCAGCAGACGGGGCAAACGCTGAGGATGCCGGTGACGACGACCGATCGGACGACTGACATAGTTCCTGGCGTGCGCGTCAACGCACACCAGGCCGCCGACCTGCTGTCGGAAGCGTCGAGCGTCAGTGTGGTCTGTCACGTCTATCCCGACGCCGACACGATCGGCGCCGGGCTGGCCCTCGCCCAGGTCCTGGAGGGTGCCGGCAAGCAGGTCGAAGTCGCGTTCGCGGCTCCCGCCGAGCTTCCCGAGTCACTGCAGACGCTGCCGGGCGGTCATCTGCTGGTCGCACCCGAGACGATGCGCGACAACGCCGAACTGGTTGTCACGGTGGACATTCCGAGTGTCAACCGGCTCGGCGCGCTGCGTGATCTCGCCGAGGACGGTCGCCGGGTGCTCGTGATCGACCATCACGCGTCCAACCAATTGTTCGGCAGCGCCAACTACGTCGATCCGACCGCGGATTCCACCACGATGCTGGTGGCGGAATTGCTCGACGCCTGGGGCAAGCCGATCGACGAGCAGGTCGCCCACTGCCTCTACGCGGGGCTGACCACCGACACCGGTTCGTTCCGGTGGGCCACCGCACGTGCGCATCGGCTCGCGGCCCGGCTCGTCGAACTCGGCGTGGACAACGCCGCCATCAGTCGCACCCTGCTGGACACCCACCCGTTCGCGTGGCTGCCGATGTTGTCGCGGGTGCTGGCGTCGGCCCGGCTGCTGCCCGACGCCGTCGACGGCCGCGGTTTCGTCTACGCCGTCGTCGCGCACTCCGAGTGGGCCAGCGCCCGCCCCGAGGAAGTCGAGAGCATCGTCGACATCGTCCGCACCACACAGCAGGCCGAGGTCGCCGCGGTGTTCAAGGAGATCGAACCGATGCACTGGTCGGTGTCCATGCGGGCCAAGTCGGTCAACCTGGCCCAGATCGCCAGTTCGTTCGGCGGCGGCGGACACCCGCATGCGGCGGGGTACTCGGCCACGGGCCGGGCCGACGACGTCGTGCAGGCACTCACGCAAGCTCTTGGCTGAGCCGGAGGGCGACCTGCCCGTCGCCCCGGCCACGAGCCGTCGCATCGCGGGTCTGGCCCTGCCCGCACTCGGGGTGCTGGCCGCCGAACCCGTCTATCTGCTGTTCGACATCGCGATCATCGGGCGTCTCGGCGCGGTCAGCCTGGCCGGTTTGGCCATCGGTGGGTTGATCCTGAGCCTGGTCAGTTCACAACTGACATTCCTGTCCTACGGCACCACGGCCCGCTCCGCCCGGTTCTATGGTGCGGGCGACCGGCCCGCTGCGGTCGGTGAAGGCGTGCAGGCCACCTGGCTCGCGCTGGCCCTCGGCTTGGCGATCGTGATCGTCGTGCAGGCGGTGGCCGGGCCGCTCGTCTCGGCGCTCGCGGCCGGTGGCGACATCGCCGAAGCGGCGCTGCCGTGGTTGCGCATCGCGATCCTGGCCGCCCCGGCCATTCTGGTGTCGCTGGCAGGAAACGGGTGGATGCGCGGCGTGCAGGACACCGTACGCCCGCTGCGCTACGTGGTGTTCGGCTTCGCGGTGTCGGCGGTGTTGTGCCCGCTGCTGGTCTACGGCTGGCTCGGCCTGCCCCGGATGGGCTTGCCCGGGTCCGCGGTGGCCAACCTCGTCGGCCAGTGGCTGGCCGCGGTGCTCTTCATGTGGGCACTGCTCGCCGAGAAGGTGAACCTGCGAATCCAGCCCGCAGTGCTACGGGCTCAGCTCGTGATGGGCCGCGATCTGCTGTTGCGCACCATGGCCTTTCAGGCGTGTTTCGTGTCCGCGGGTGCGGTGGCGGCCCGGTTCGGCGCGGCCGCGGTGGCCGCGCACCAGGTGGTCCTGCAGCTGTGGAGTTTCCTTGCCCTGGTCCTGGATTCGTTGGCCATCGCCGCGCAGTCGCTGGTGGGGGCGGCGCTGGGCGCGGGCCAGCTCGCCCACGCCAAGTCGGTGGCCTGGCGCGTCACGGTGTTCTCGGCGTTGGCCGGTGTCGTGCTCGCGGTGGTGTTCGCGGTCGGTGCGTCGATCCTGCCGCCGGTGTTCACGAACGACGAATCGGTGCTCGCGGCGATCGGCGTGCCATGGTGGTTCCTCGTCGCGCAACTGCCCGTCGCCGGAATCGTTTTCGCACTCGACGGGGTTCTGCTGGGCGCCGGTGACGCGAAGTTCATGCGCAATGCCACGCTGATCAGTGCACTGATCGGCTTTCTACCGTTGATCTGGCTGTCACTCGCGTTCGGGTGGGGTCTGCTCGGCATCTGGTCGGGCTTGAGCACTTTCATGGTCCTGCGACTGGTCTTCGTCGGCTGGCGCGCATTCTCCGGCCGCTGGCTCGTGCCGGGCACTGCATAGTTCCCACCGCGAGCGACCGTGTTTGTACGCAACACGCCGTGGCTTTCCGTACAGCAGTGGTCGCTCGCGCGGTGGATTCGTCAGCGCCGCGTCCCACTGACAATCCACACGGCGCCTCGGCCGCTTCCATGCGTGCCCACACACACGTTGTCGAAACCGGTGTCGCGGCACAGCGCGGCGAAAGACTCGGCCTGTTGCTGCGTCCAGCCGTGACTGGCCAGGCCCGTCGCGCCCACCGGTGACTGCCGCTCGATCGCGATCAGCCGTCCGCCGGGGGACAGCACCCGATGTGCCTCGCCGACCGCCTTGTCGACGTCCTGCCAGTGATGCACGGTGGCCAGCGCCCAGACAACGGTCGCGGTGCCGTCCTCGACGGGCACGTCCTCTGCCGTGCCCTCCCTCCACGCGATGTCGCCCTTTCGGGTGACGAAGCCCGCTACGCGCAGCATCGCGGCGGACGGGTCGACGCCTGTCACGCGCGCACCGCTGCGAGCCGCGACGCGGGCCGCGGTGCCCGGCCCGCATCCCACGTCGACGACGTGATCGGCGGGGGAGACGTCGGCGACGCGGGCGGCAAGCTTGGCTTTGGCGCGGCCGACGAGCATGAACATGACCCCGAACAGCACGCCGGTCACCCCGGAGAAGCCGGGATGGTCGGCGTGGTGGTTGATCGCAAGCGCGGCATTCATGCTTCGACCTTGCCGGTTCAAGCTGGGTTGAAGTCAAATGGCGGGATGGACGTGATTTCGATCGGCGAGGCGGCGGCGCGGTTGCAGATGAGCGCGTCGGCGTTGCGGTATTACGACGAGCGCGGGCTCGTGTGCCCGCGGATGCGTCGGGGCGGCAAGCGGATGTATGGCCCCGACGAACTGCGCCGGCTCGCGTTTCTCAAGATCGTGCACCGGTTGGGGCTGCCGCTCGACACCGCGGCCGCGGTACTCGACGCGCCGAGCGAACAGTGGCGACAGACCGTACGTGAGCAGATCGCCGAACTGGACCGGGTGATCGCCCAAGCGCAAGGCGCACAACAGTTCCTGACGCACGCCTTGCATTGCCCGACCGATCACCCCGCCCGCGACTGCACCACCATGACCGGTGCCTTGGACCGGCTGGTCGACGGCATGAGCGTCGAGGACCTCGCCGCTGAACAGACCGGGACGCGGTGGACCGCCGACTGACCCGTTGCCCCCCGCGAGCGACCGCATTTGTACGCAGAAGTGCGGCGTGTCGCGTACAAACACGGTCGCTCGCGGTGTGAAGGATCAGTCGGCGGCGCTGGAACTGCCCAGCAGATCACGCACGCGGTTGGCGACGCGGATGAACTCCGGGCGTTCCATGGTCTCGGCGTAGTCCCGCTCGGCGGGCAGGTTGACGTCGAGCATCTCGACGATCCGGCCGGGCCGCGGGCTCATGACCACGACCCGGTTGGCCAGGTACACGGCCTCGGCGACCGAGTGCGTCACCAGCACCACGGTCGTGCCGGTTTCGCGCCAGATGCGGTGCAGTTCGACGTTCATCTTCTCGCGGGTCAGTGCGTCCAACGCGCCGAACGGCTCGTCCATCAGGAGCACGTCAGGTTCGTGGAGCAAGGCCCGGCACAGCGAAACTCGTTGCTGCATACCGCCGGACAGCTCGTGCGGCAGTGCGTTCTCGAAGCCGGTGAGGCCGGTCATCTCGATGAGATAGTCGCAGCGCCGCGCGGCGGCCTGGCGTGGCATCCCGCGCATCTCGGCCTGCAGGAGGATGTTTCGGCGCACCGAGCGCCACTCCAGCAGTGCCGCCCGCTGGAACACGTAGCCGATCTCGCGTTGCGGACCGCGGACGCGGTTGCCGCGCAGCCGGACCTCGCCGGAGGTGGCGTCGGTCAGCCCGGCGATCACCTTGAGCAACGTGGACTTGCCGCAGCCCGACGGGCCGGCGATGGAGACGAATTCACCGTCGGCCACCCGCAGGTCGATGTCTTCGAGTGCAGTCACCGTGGCTCGCTTGGAAGCGAACCGGACGGACAGGTTGTCGACTGTGATGGCTTCAGCGGCTTCGGCGGTCACCGTGGTCCCAGGTGCGGTGATGGTGGCAGTGGTCATGTCGATCGGCTCCTACTACTGTGCCGGCTTCGGGGCGAACGACGATTCCCAGTATTCCGCAGGAGCTTTCGCGGTCTTGAGCAATCCGGCGTCGGTCAGCGTGGTGATCGTGGTGGTCCAGTCTTCCTCGGCGTTGGTGCCCGGCGGCTGGTTGGTGGTCGCCGCGGTGCTCAACAGCGGGATGGTCTGCTGCCACTGGTTGAGCAGCACTTCCTGGGGCGGCATCTGCGGGTCCTTACCGGCCATCGCCTGCACGGCGGCCTCTGGATTGGCGGCGGCCGCGGTGAACGCCTCACTGGTGGCGTCGACCATCGACTGCACGAGATCGGCCTTGTCGCCGATGGTTTCGGTGTTGGCGATCAGGCCGTTGCTGTAGAAGTTCAGCCCGGCGTCGGAGTACTTCAGGTAGCGCACCTCGCGACCGCTCTTGTTCGCGATGGTGGGCCCCTGATCGTGGGCGAACCCGATCAGGCCGTCGACGCGGCCGGACAGCATCGCCGACATCTTGCCCGCCGCATCGAGGCTCTGCTGCGTGACCTGATCGGCGGGTACCCCGACCTTGTCCAGGTAGATAGGGAACGTCGTGGTGGGCGCGTCTCCGGCCGAGACCGCGATGGTGCGGCCCGCCAGATCCTTGGGCTCGTTGATGCCCGAGTCGGCGAACACCTGCACCGCCGACGGCGTGGTCTGCAGGAACACGCCGGTGCTCTTGACCTTGACGCCCTTGTCGATGTTGGTGAGCACGGCGGGCGTATCGGCCCAACCGAAGTCGGCCTGCTGCGAGCCGACCGCTTGGACCGTCTTGGTGGAGCCCTGGCCCGCATCGATCGTGAGGTCGATGCCGTGCTTGGCGAAGATACCCTCTTGCACACCGTAATAGAAGGGGGCGTGCTCGCCGTACGGATACCAGTTCAGCATCAGGGTCGCCGGTGTGGCCGAACCCTCTGCGGCGGGGGCGTTTTCGGCGTCGCCGCCGCCGCATCCGGCGAGGACGAGGGCTGCGGTGCAGGCCAGCGCGGCGGTGGCGCGGCGTCGGGAAAAGATCATGACTCTAACTCCTGGGTCGGTCAGGCGGAGGTTGCGGACTTGGTGGTGCGGCGGGACGAATGCCATGGGATGAGCAGCTTTTCGGCGACCTCGATGATCGCGAACAACACGATGCCCAGGATGGACATGATGATCAGTGCGGCGAACAGCATTGCGGTGTCGACGTTGCCGTTGGCCTGCAGGATCACATAACCCAAACCTTCGTTGGCACCGACGAATTCACCCACCACGGCACCGGTCACCGCGAGCGTGGCCGCGACCTTGAGACCCGACATCAGCTGCGGCAGAGATGCCGGGAAGCGGATCTTGAGGAAGGTCTTGAAGCGGCTGGCGCCCATGGTCGAGGTCAGTTCGAGAATCTCGGGGTCCACTGAGCGCAGGCCGGCCAGGCCCGAGATGACGATCGGGAAGAACGCCATCAGCACGGCCACCAGGATTTTCGGTGTCGGGCCGAAGCCGAGCCACACGATGAACAGCGGGGCGATCGCGATCTTCGGGATCACCTGGGCGAACAAGATCAGCGGGTAGACGGTTTTCTCAAGGCTGGCCGAGTAGATCATCACGACGGCCACGAACTCGCCGACGATTGCGGCGATGAGGAACCCGAGCACGGTCTCCCAGCTGGTCACCCAGGTGTGCTGGGCGAGGTATGCCGCGTTCTCCTGGGCGGTGCGCCAGGTGTCGCTCGGCGAGGGGAGGATGTAGGGCGCGACGAGTTCCGCCTCGGTGACTGCCCACCAGCCGGCGAGCAGCGCCGCGACGAGCGCCAGCGGCCGCCACAGCGCTGAGGCGGTGCGTTGCAGGGAGAAAGCCCGGGCGGGGGAGAAGGTTCGACGCCGGGGTGCCGGCCCGGAGGCCGGGGACCCGGAGGGGCGCACACCGGCCGAAGCGGTTACCGCCATGGATGAGTCCTAAGGTCGCAGTGGCACGGGGCCTTCGCCCCGATCTGGGAATGCGCTTTCCGAAGCGCCTCGACCATAACGTGACCCAGCGCACACTGTCAACGGCGTTGTGCTCTGCGGCCCGTTCCGGCGGGTCAGGGCAGCCGCGTGCTGTCGCGCAGGATCACCCGCCCGGGTATCCGTTCGCGCAGGTCATCGCAATCGGTGTCGGTGCGCAGCGCGAGTTCGACGGCGCGCCTGCCGATCTCCTCGAGCGGCAGGACGACGGTCGTCAGGCTCGGCGTGTAATCCCGCAGTGTCGGGATGTCGTCGAACCCGGCGATGCCGATGTCGTCGGGCACCGACAGCCCGAGATCGCGCCACGCCGCGATCGCGCCGATCGCCATCACGTCGGTGACGGCGAATACGCACACCGGCTCCGCCTGGGCGCCGGGGCTGATCTGCAACGCCCCGGCCAGCCGGCGGGCCGCCGAGTAGCCGCCGTCGCGGGTAAACTCGCCCGATACCTCCACGAGCGGCGTCAGGCCGCGACGGCCGAGTGCCTCGACGAATCCGTTGCGGCGGTCGACGCCGGTGCGGATGCTGCCTGGGCCGCCGATCACCGCGAACTGGGTGTGGCCCTCCGCGATCAGGGCGTCGGCCAATTCCGCTGAGGCGAAGTAGTTTTCGGGTTCGACGGCACCGCCGAACGCCAGCGGCTGACCGATCACGACAACGCGACCGCCGTTGGCGCGGTAGCGCCCGAACTCGGCCTCCAGGTCGCGGTCGAGATCGCCGCTCTGGCGGGAACCGGCCAGCACGATCGCGTCGGCGCGGTGGGCGATGAACGTGCTCACCGATTCGCGTTCGATGTCGAAGTCGCGGTCGGTGCTCGCCAGCAACACTTGCTTGCGAGCCGTTCGGGCCGCGGTTTGGACGCCACGGGCGATCGATGAGAAATACGGGTCGGCGATGTCGTGCACGATCAATCCGAGCAGGCCGGTCGACGCCCGCGCCAAAGCCTGGGCCTGCGCATTCGGCACATATCCGAGTTCGCGGGCGGCCGCGCGCACGCGATCGGCGACGCCGACACCCGGTACCCGGCTCGAACCGTTGAGCACGCGCGACGCGGTCGCCTGCGATACGCCCGCACGGGCGGCCACGTCCTGCAGTGTCACTGCTGCCATCTGTGCTCCCGCTTCGTTGGGGTTGACCGGATCGTCGCATGAGCTTACCGTGGAAAGCGCATTCCGAAGTGCTGACATCGCTGACTTCCGATCGGAGTCGCAGCGCGATGCAGGTCAATCGACCGCGCTTGCCGGTGCTCGCCGGCGTATCAGATAAGGCATCACTCGATGAGTACAACCACAGCACGCCGCACTCTGCGCATCGCCATGAACGGCGTCACCGGCCGCATGGGTTACCGCCAGCACCTGGTCCGGTCCATCCTGCCGTTGCGCGATTCCGGACTGACCCTCGACGACGGCAGCCGCGTAGCGGTCGAGCCGATTCTGGTCGGGCGCAATGCCGACAAGCTCGCCGACATGGCGGCCGAACACGGCATCGAGCACTGGACCACCGACTTCGGCTCGGTGATCGCCGATCCGACGGTCGACGTGTACTTCGACGCGCAGGTGACCTCGCGGCGCGTGGAGGCGCTGACCGCCGCCATCAAGGCCGGCAAGCACGTATACACCGAGAAGCCCACCGCCGAAACGCTCACCGAGGCGGTCGAGCTGGCCCGGATGGCCGAGAACGCCGGGATCACCGCCGGGGTGGTGCACGACAAGCTGTACCTGCCGGGACTCGTCAAACTCCGTCGCCTCGTCGACGAAGGATTCTTCGGCCGCATCCTGTCGATGCGCGGTGAGTTCGGCTACTGGGTGTTCGAGGGCGACGGCCAGCCCGCGCAACGCCCGAGCTGGAACTATCGCGCCGAGGACGGCGGCGGCATCACCGTCGACATGTTCTGCCACTGGAACTACGTGATGGAGGGCATCCTCGGCAAGGTCGAGGCGGTGACGGCCAAAGCCGTGACCCACATCCCGACCCGGTGGGACGAAGCCCATCAGCCGTACCAGGCCACCGCCGACGACGCCGCGTACGGCATCTTCGAGCTGGCGGGCGGCATTGTCGCGCAGATCAATTCGTCCTGGGCGGTGCGAGTGCACCGCGACGAGTTGGTCGAGTTCCAGGTCGACGGCACCCACGGATCGGCCGTCGCGGGCCTGCGCCGCTGCGTCGCCCAGCATCGGTCCCACACCCCGAAACCGGTGTGGAATCCCGACCTTCCCGCCACCGAGCCGTTCCGGGACCAGTGGCTGGACGTACCGGCCAACGCCGACCTCGACAACGGTTTCAAGTTGCAGTGGGAAGAGTATCTGCGCGACCTGCTCGCCGGCCGGCCGCACCGCTACGGTCTGCTGTCGGCGGCGCGTGGTGTGCAGCTGGCCGCATTGGGCCTGCAGAGCTCGGCCGAGGGCAGGCGCATCGAGGTGCCGGAGATCGTGCTGTGACCGCAACCCAAACGGGCATCACCGTCACGCTGCCGCTCGACGGCGAGATGCGCCGCGTCGAGCTCGGCGAGCCGGGCCGGTGGCGGCGGCCCGAACAGCCGATCATGTCGCGGATCGCCTATGCCGCAGCGCATGTGGTGCCCCGAACACTGGCCGACAACACCCCCGGCGCCCCGGCCGACCTCGACTGGGACGCCACGATGGCCTACCGCCGCGAGCTGTGGTCCTACGGTCTCGGCGTCGCCGACGCGATGGACACCGCCCAGCGTGGGATGGGTTTGGACTGGGCCGCCACGCGGGAGCTGATTCGTCGCAGCGGCCGGGAAGCGGCCGCGGTGGGTGGTCGGCTCGCATGCGGGGCGGGAACCGATCAGCTTGTGCTCGACGACATTCCGTCGGGTTCGAGCGGGCTCGCGACGATCATCGACGCCTATCGCGAGCAAGTCGAGGTTGTGCGGGATGCGGGAGCTCAGGTCATCCTGATGGCGTCACGCGCATTGGCCCGCGTCGCGCAGTCACCCGCCGACTACCTGACGGTGTACAACGAGGTGTTGTCGGCTGCAGATCAGCCGGTGATCCTGCATTGGCTCGGCGACATGTTCGATCCTGCGCTGCGCGGATACTGGGGGTCGAACGAGATCTCCACCGCTACAAAAACGTTCCTCGATCTCATCGCGTCCAACGCCGACAAGGTGGACGGCGTCAAGGTCTCGCTCTTGGACGCCGATCACGAGATCGCCCTGCGCCGTGCCCTGCCGCCCGGGGTGCGCCTCTACACCGGTGACGACTTCAACTACCCGGAGTTGATCGTCGGCGACGAACAAGGGCATTCCGACGCGCTCTTGGGCATCTTCGCCGCGATCTACCCGGCCGCCTCGACCGCACTGCAGGAACTCGACGCGGGCAACGTCGAAGGCGCAGGCGAGATGCTGGAGTCTACCCGCGCGCTGGGACGCCACATCTTCGCCGCGCCCACCTACTACTACAAGACCGGGATCGCATTCCTGTCCTGGCTCAACGGTCATCAGCCCGGATTCGCGATGGTCGGCGGCTTGGCGAGCGGACGATCGGTCGGGCACCTGGCCCGACTCTTCGCGTTGGCAGACCGGGCGGGTCTGCTCACCGACCCGGCGCTGGCTGTGCACCGGATGCAGACCTTCCTGGAACTGAACGGAGTGCGGGCATGAGTCCCGATGCCAACGGCAGGCTGTCGCTGAACACCATGACCACCAAGGCGTTCACGCTGCGCGAGGCGGTCGAGGCCAGTGCCGCAGCAGGTGTGGAAGCCATTGGACTGTGGCGGGACCGGGTGGCCGAGGCCGGCCTGGACACCGCTGCGAAACTGGTGCGTGACAACGGGCTTCGGGTATCCAGCCTGTGCCGCGGCGGCTTCCTGACCGGTGTGGACGGGGCGGCCGCGCTCGACGACAACCGTCGAGCGATCGAAGAGGCGGCCACCCTCGGGACCCGCGAGCTGGTGCTCGTGGTGGGTGGCATCCCCGACCGTGACCTGGTTGCGGCGAGGCAGCGGGTGGCCGACCGGCTCGACGAATTGGTGCCCTACGCCGTCGAACACGACGTCCGGCTCGCACTGGAACCCCTGCACCCGGTGTTCTGTGCGGACCGTGCGGTGATCTCCACGCTCGGTCAAGCGCTCGCGATGGCGGCGCCGTATCCGCCCGCCGCGGTCGGAGTCGTCGTCGACACGTTCCACGTGTGGTGGGATCCCGAGTTGGCGGCCGGAATCGCGGCCGCCGGTGCGCAGGACCGGATCAGCTCCTACCAGGTGTGTGACTGGCTCGTGCCGATGATGCCCGATCCGCTGGTGTCACGCGGGATGATGGGCGACGGCGTGATCGATTTCGCGGCGATCACCGCGCTCGTCCGCGATGCCGGCTACCAGGGTGATGTCGAGGTCGAGATCTTCAACGAAAAGATCTGGGCGACAGCAGGTTCGGCTGTCATCGAAACCATGAAGCAGCGGTTTCGCGAGCTCGTGGCGCCCGCGCTCACGGCAGGCTGATCAGCAGGACTCCGGCAAGCACCACACCGGCCGCGATGGCCCGCCGCGCGCCGAGCTTCTCACCGAGGAAGACCGAGCCGATCAACGCACCGAACACGATGCTGGTCTCGCGCAGGGCGGCGATCGGCGCGAGTGCGCCGCTGGTCTGCGCGGCCAGCACGATCGTGTACGCGGCGAGCGAGATGGCCCCGCCGGCCAATCCGGGCACCGCGCACTCCCGTACGGCGCCGGCGAGCCGTGGGCCGCGACGTACCGCGGCAAGGATCGCCAGCGGCGGGCCCTGCAGCAGAAACATCCAGCCGGCGTACGCGAACAGTGGTGAATGCTGCACGCCCACACCGTCGATCACGGTGTAGCCGGCGATCGTCACGCCGGTGAGCAACGCGGCCCCCAGCGCGGGTAGGTCCTTGCGATTCGGCCGGCCACCGAGGAATACCAGGCCGATCAGGCCGGCCGAGATGGTCAGCACGCCGATCAACTCGGTGACGGGCATCTCGCGTCCCAGAAACACCATGGCGATCACCGCCACCAGCCAGGGTGAGGTTCCGCGTGCCAGCGGATACATCTGGCTGAACTCGCCGAGCTGATAGCTCGCCAGCAACAGCAGGTTGTAGATCACGTGTGCGAGCGCCGAGGCGATGATGAAGGGCCAGGCCCCGGCCGGCGGAAGGCCGCCGATGGCGGCGAGTACCGCACCGCCCACCGCGTCGACCAGCCCGATCAGTGCGAATCCGACGAGGCGGTCGGGTATCGCGTGGGCCAGTGAGTTCCACACCGCGTGCATGAGGGCGGACGCGAGCACTGCAAGCATGATCGGTGCGGACACCAACGGCTCCCTTGGGTCGGCCCCATGGCGGGGCGCGGGTTAAGGAAGCCTCCAGGCTTTTATCCCGTCAGCTGAGGACCGATGTCCTGGCGCCGCTCGGTCCAGTCCCGAACCGTCCTGATTGTCGATACCGGGCGGACGGCCGGCGGAACCCTAGGCGCAATCGAATTCAACATACCCGCATGCGTCAGCGGGCTCGTACCCGGCCCTGCAGAGCGACGAAGACGTCGTCGAGCACGCGTGGCCGCCCGGCCCGCTCGGCGGTTTTGCGCGAGGCCGGATTGTGGCGGTCGATGGTTCCGACGAGCATCTGGCTGCGATCGGTGGCAACGTATGTGGCCCAAGCCGTTTGGGCCGACACCGCGTACCCGTGGCCGCAGTGTTCCGCGCTGATGACTTCTTCGTTGACCTCGTCGCCGCCCAGCCAGCCGACCGCGCCGGGCACGATGGCGATGGCTCCGACGATCTCGTCGCGCACTTCGATGGCACGCAGCCGTCCGTCGTCGTGCCATTGCCGTATGTCGGCCGGATCGGCGGGGGTGATGTTGTGCGCCAACGCAGGCTGGGTGGCCGCGAGGTGCTCGTAGCGGCGGCTGACGAGGTCGACGGCCTGCTGCGCGTCGGTGAACGGATGCAACCGGACCCGGCCGTCGCACGCCGTCATGTCACGGTGGCGGGCGGCGTGGATGCTGACGTCGAGCACCACACCCTGCCCGGTGATACGGCCCGACCGAGCCCGTAACCGCAGATAGCCGGGCGTGAACGCCGACCATTCCGCTCGTACGCAATCAGCCAGTGCCGCAACGTCATCGAAGCTGTGCGCCACCACTTCGACGAATGGCCGCGCGAGATCGCGGCAGTAGAACCGGATGCCGCCGATCAGATCGCCGCGGGCCGTCCGGAGATGGCGATGCGCATAATCGGCAGGGCGGATCCCCGGCAACGTGATGTGGTCGGAGAACGTGCGGGCGAACTCGAGGTCGTCGATCCGCGCCGTCTGTTCGGCGAGCCAGGCACCGACCATTCGGACGCCGCGCTCGCCGAACAGCGATGTGGCGATGTCGATCTGATCGGCCAGCGAAGGCCATGCGACGGGATCGTCCACGTGCCACAGGATTCCCGCCGCAGCACGCCGCGTCCACTGATTTCTGCGGTCGTCAGTCCACCGTCAGCGCACCTGCGCGCGGCCTCGGTCGATCACGGCCGCGCGATTGGCCGCGATGTCGTCACCGGTCGCCGTCGCCATCCACTCGCGGGCCGAGGCGGCCTCGATCCACAGGCCCTGGTTCGTCTGGGATTCGTCGATGCGGTGATAGGACGCCAGCAGGGCACGGACCGCGGCCTGGTTGTTGCCGACGATCGCCGCCGCGACGCGGCGTGCGGCGGGCAGCAGCTCGTCGTGCGCGACGACCTCGGTGACGAGACCGGCGCGCAGCGCGTCCGTGGCCGAGAGGTAGTCGCCGGTCAGGCTCATCCGCCGGGCCAGGCCGACGCCGACCTTCTGCGGCAGCCGCACGCTCAGGCCCCAGGTCGGCAGCAGCCCCACGCGGGCATGGGTGTCGGCGAACCGCGCCTGCTCCGAGGCGATCAGGATGTCGCAGTACAGGGCGAGCTCGAGGCCTCCGGTGACCGCGGCGCCGTTGATGGCGCCGATCACGGGTTTGGTCATCGCCGGCCACTTCGGGGAGATGTCGGGCAGCTCGGTGGTGTCGCCGAGTTCCTTGAGATCCAGCCCCGCGCAGAACACCGGGTCGGCGCCGGTGACGATGACGACGTCGACGTCATCGTCGGCCTGCGCGTCGTGCAGCGCGCCGTAGAAGGCGGTGCGCAGCTCCGCCGAAAGCGCGTTGCGGGACTGCGGCCGGTTGAGCGTCAGGGTGCGGACGCGGTCGGTGGTGTCGATGAGCAGCGTGTCGGTCATGAGGTCAACCTATCGTGGGGGTATGTGCCGGAACATCACCGAGCTACGCGGGCTCGAACCCGCCGCCACCGCTGAAGAGATCGAAGCCGCCGCCCGTCAGTACGTCCGCAAGGTCAGCGGCATCACGCGGCCGACCGGAGCGAACGTCGAGGCGTTCGAAGCCGCCGTCGCCGAGGTCACCGCGACCACGACGCGTCTGCTGGACGGTCTGGCGCCGCGGCGTCAACCGCCCAAGACCGTCCCGCCGCTGCGCCGCCCGGAGGTCCGGGCCCGGCTCGCGGCGAAGTGACCGCACTCGCGGACACGCAGACCGCGCTCAAGGAGTGGAGCGCGGCCGTACACGCGCTGCTCGACGGGCGCCAGACCGTGCTGTTGCGCAAGGGCGGCATCCACGAGAAGCGATTCGAGGTCAACGCGTCCCGGTTCGTGTTCTTTCCGACGATCGCGCACAGCCATGCCGAGCGGGTGAGGCCGGAACACGCCGATCTGCTCGCCGCCGCGGCCTGCGACAGCACCGAGGATGCGGTGACCATTCGGGCCGGCGCGAAAGTGGTTGGCGCCGTTGAGGTCAACCGGCCGGATGCGGTCGACGAACTGGCCGGTCTGCATATCTGGACGGCGGAATCGGTGCGGGCCGACCGGCTGGATTTCCGCCCCAAGCACCGGCTCACGGTGCTCGTGGTGCAGGTGAGCCCGCTCGTCGCGCCGGTCCGGCTGATGCGCACCCCCGACTACGCGGGATGCAAGAGCTGGGTCGAGCTTCCGGTTAAGGCCGAGTGGGGGACACCCGTGCACGACGACGCGATGCTGGCGGACATCGCCGAGCGCGTGCGCAAGTCAGTCGGCTGACGGCGGCTGCGGACCGGCGGGCAACAGCAGACGCGAGACCCCGCCGTCCCCGTGATGCACGGTGTGGCGGGCCCGGGCCAGTCGTGAGCCCGAGATCTGGGGTTCACCCGTGCCGAGATTGCGGGCGAACCGGGGGTGCGAGCCACCCGCCACCAGGAGGCGGATCCGCGAGCCCGCCGCGAAACGGTGTGCCACGGCGTCGAGTTCGAGCCGTATCGTCCCGGACTGCTCGGTGCGCCTGCGGAACGCGTCGGTGACGTTGCGGGAGCGGCCCTTGGCGTCGACCTCGCTGACCCGGACGAACACGTCGTTGTTCGGGTTGTCGCAGCTGTGGGCGAGTTCGACGACCGGCGTGCCCACGACATACAGATCGGCCGGTAGCGGGTCCCCGGTGAACGTCACCACATCGCTGCGCTGTGCCAGGGACGTGTCGTCCCGGTAGCCGCCCTGCCGGGCCAGTTGGCGGCCGCCGACGGCCGGAGTCGGGCGCGCCGGGTGATAGATGAACGACGACGGCGGCGCGGTGGGTGCGGGCGGCGTGTCCGTGAGTCGCCCCGTGGGCTGCAGGAACAGTTCCCGCTCCGGCATGACGGGAGGCCACTCGGGTAGCTCGACCCAGCCGTCCCCGTTGATGTGGATCCGGACCGGGCTGCGCCGCGAACTCGGGCGCCCGGCCAGGTGCGTGCCGAGCCAGTCCAGTGACTCGGCCAGCACGGTCGGCGCGCCCTTGGTCATCAGCTGCCCGTGCGTCCACGACCCGACCGTCAGCGCGACCTGCACGCCGCGCCGGTGCAACTGGGTGTACTGCTCCAGCGTCTGGTCCAAGAACAGGTCCTGCCATCCGCTCAGCAGCAGGATCGGCACCTCGACATGCTGCAGCGCCTCGTCGAATCTCAGCAGTTTCCAGAACGGGTCGTCGCGTTCGGGATGCTCGAGCCACGATTCGAACCACGGCGCGCCGCTGCCGAGCAGCTGCCGCCCGGCCGCACCCATGGGCAGGCCACTGGCCGCACGGGCGAGTTCACGGGGCCCACGCAGTTCCCTGGCGAGGGCCGCGAGCAGGCCGGGCTCCTCCTGGCGGGCGACCATCGCGCTCCAACCGAGGAAATCGTTGAGGGTGAACGAGCCGGTGCCCCACGCCGACTGGCTGAAGTCGTGCGGGCCGACCGTGATGACGGCAGCCTTCATCTCCGGTGGGGGATCGGCCAGCAGCGCCCACTGGGTGAAGCCGAGGTAGGAGATCCCGACGGTCGCGAAGGAGCCGGTGAACCACGGCTGCACGCGCAGCCAGTCGACCGTGTCGGCGCCGTCGGCCATCTCGTGGACCATCGGCGTGAACTCGCCACCCGAGCCGAACGTCCCGCGCACGCTCTGCAACACGACGTGGTAGCCCCGCGCGGCGTACACCTCGGCGAACAGCGTCGAGAACGGGAACCGGCGGCCGTAGGGTCCGCGCACCAGCAAGGTGCCTGCCGGCCGGTCGGTATCCGGCGCGTAGTGGTCGGCGATCAGCTCGACGCCGTCACGCATCGGGACCCGCAGTCCGTGTTCGACGGTGTGGCCGGTCTCGTGGGGCGGAAGCCCCAGCAGACGGCTGATGGTCTGGCCGGTGAACCTGCGGAATCTGGTCACCGCACCAGATTACGGATCAGAACTTGTAGTACGGCGCGAGCTCGTGGGCGCGCTGCAGGTTGACCTGCAGGCAGTCGGGATCGGGCTCGGAGTAGATCGGCGAGTAGAAGAGCGACTGCTGGATGACGCCGTAGCTCGTCTTGAACGCCACCATGCAGGTGATCCACCAGCGGTCGTTCCAGTCAGTGGGCTTCATGATCCAGTACTGCGCGGCGCGGTGTCCGTCGATGTCGAGCTCGAGCGCGTCGGGCGGGATCGTCGCCTCGTACGTGCGCCACACGAACGCCTCGACGGCCATCTGGTAGTTGCCTGCGTCGTACTTGCAGCGCAAGCTGTCCTCCGGGGTCGGCGGCGTGAACGCCAGGCCGATTCGCTGGACGACGTCGAGCGGGATGTCGCGGCACGGATCGAACGGGGACGGGTCTGTGGTCTCGATCACCGGCCATTTGATGGTCGTCGACACGTTGGTCATCGGCAGGTCGGTCGACTCCAGCTGCAGGACTCCGCCCTGCGACCCCGCCGACGGCCCGGTCTGGCACACCAGGATCACCGCCGCAACCAGCGCAGACAAAGCCGACAGCAGGCGCAACCTGGCGGCCATCACACCCCCTAGCAGACTCGGTGAATATTCGTCCCCGGCTTGCGGGGAGTGTAGCGGTCAGCCACAGCGCACTCGACCATAAACGAGAACATGTTCTAGTTGCGAGGGCCTTCGCCGCGCGTTGCGCAGTTAGGCTGGTCGGTTGTGGTGGTGCAACTGTGGTGACGGACCAGGAGTCGCGGGACCGGCAGCCGGTGCTGTGGGCGATCAGCGACCTGCATACCGGGCACACCGGCAACAAGCCGGTCACGGAGTCGCTGTATCCGGCCTCGCCGGACGACTGGTTGATCGTCGCGGGCGATGTCGGTGAGCGCACCGACGAGATCCGCTGGGCGCTCGACCTGCTGCGCAAGCGGTTCGCCAAGGTCATCTGGGTGCCGGGGAACCACGAACTGTGGACCACCAACAAGGACCCGATGCAGATCTTCGGGCGCGCACGCTACGACTATCTGGTCGACATGTGCGACCAGATGGGGGTGATCACGCCCGAGCATCCGTTCCCGGTGTGGACCGAACAGGGCGGTCCGGCCACGATCGTGCCGATGTTCCTGCTCTACGACTACAGCTTCCTGCCGGAGGGTGCCTCGACCAAGGCCGAGGGGCTTGCCATCGCCAGGGAGCGCAACGTCGTCGGGACCGACGAGTTCCTGCTGTCGTGCGAGCCGTACGCCACGCGCGACGCCTGGTGCCGCGATCGGGTCGATCAGACGCGCAAGCGGCTCGAGGACCTGGACTGGATGACGCCGACCGTACTGGTCAATCATTTCCCGCTCGTGCGCGAACCATGCGACGCGATGTTCTATCCCGAGTTCTCGCTGTGGTGCGGCACGACCGCGACCGCGGACTGGCACACGCGCTACAACGCGATCTGTTCGGTGTACGGCCACCTGCACATACCGCGCACGACGTGGTACGACGACGTCCGCTTCGAAGAAGTGTCGGTCGGCTATCCGCGAGAATGGCGGCGCCGCAAGCCGTATCGGTGGCTGCGCCAGATCCTTCCCGATCCCAAGTACGCGCCCGGGTATCTGAACGAGTTCGGTGGACACTTCGAGATCACGCCCGAGATGCGGGCCAACGCCAAGGCGATGCAGGACCGGATCAAGGCGCGGCGCGCATGACGGGAACGCTGTTGGCGCAGGTGCTGCCGGACGGCTCGGACACGCTGGCGTCGGCAGAGCTGTACGACGACCCACCCGGTCTGGCCCCGCTTCCAGAGGAAGAGCCGCTCGTCGCGCGCTCAGTTGCCAAGCGGCGCAACGAATTCGTCACGGTGCGGTACTGCGCACGCCAGGCACTGGGGGAGTTGGGCATCGGTCCGGTCCCGATCCTCAAGGGCGACAAGGGCGAACCGTGCTGGCCGGACGGTGTCGTCGGCAGCCTCACGCACTGCAAGGGATTCCGCGGTGCGGTCGTCGGCCGGGCGGGTGACGTCCGGTCGATCGGAATCGACGCCGAACCACACGACGTGTTGCCCGACGGCGTGCTCGGCGCGATCACCCTGCCGGTCGAGCGGACCGAGCTGAGCACCATGCCCGGCAATCTGCATTGGGACCGAATCCTGTTCTGCGCCAAAGAGGCAACGTACAAGGCGTGGTACCCGCTCACGCACCGCTGGCTCGGGTTCGAGGATGCCCACATCACCTTTGCGGTGGACGATTCGGGCACCGCGGGCCGCTTCCGGTCGCAGATCCTGATCGATCCGGCCGCCGAGCACGGCCCGCCACTGACCGCGCTCGACGGCCGTTGGTCGGTGCGCGACGGCGTGACGCTGACGGCGATCGTGCTGTGAAGGAGGCTCCGGAACCGGGACTGGTCATCGTCGACAAACCCGCCGGCATGACGAGCCACGACGTGGTCGGGCGGTGCAGGCGGCTGTTCGGCACCCGCAAGGTCGGGCATGCCGGCACCCTGGATCCGATGGCGACCGGCGTGCTGGTGATCGGCATCGAACGGGCCACCAAGATCCTGGGATTGCTGACCGCCACCGACAAGTCCTATGCCGCGACGATCCGGTTCGGCCGCACCACCACGACTGAAGACGCCGAAGGCGAAGTGGTCGAAGATGTTTCGGCCGCCGCAGTCACCGACGCGCAGATCGAGTCCGCAGTGGCCGCGCTGCGTGGCGACATCGCGCAGGTGCCCTCGGCCGTGAGTGCGATCAAGGTCGGCGGGCAGCGCGCCTACAAGCTGGCCCGCGAAGGGCAGGCCGTCGAGCTGGCCGCGCGCCCGGTGCGCATCGACCGCTTCGAGGTGCTCGCCGTCCGGCGCGAGGGCGAGTTCGTCGATGTCGACGTCGAAGTGGACTGTTCGTCGGGCACCTACATCCGGGCGCTGGCCCGCGACGCCGGTGCGGCCCTTGGCGTCGGCGGACACCTGACCGCGCTGCGCCGCACGCGGGTGGGCCGCTACGGGTTGGACGAGGCCCGCACGCTCGACGGGCTGGCCGAGCAGGCGCGGCTCAGCTATTCGCTCGACGAGGCCTGCCTGCTCGGGTTTCCGCGCCGCGACCTAACCGCGGACGAGGCCGAGGACACTCGCCATGGCCGCGCGTTGAAACCGGCGGGCATCGACGGCGTGTACGCGGCGACGGCACCCGACGGTCAGGTCATCGCGCTGCTACAGGACGGTTCGGCCCGTACCAAGAACGTGGTGGTGTTGCGGCCGGCGACGCTGTAAGTCTGGTGCTCCAGGCGCGTTTCAGATTTGGCCGTGGCGGGGCGGTTTCGTCCCCGACAGCGTGTAGCGCCCGATGTGGCGCAGCTTCCAGCGGGTCGGATCGTGCAACGTGTGAGTGCGGGCGTCGCGCCAGTAGCGCGCCAGGTTCCCGCCGGCCGATGCGCTGCGGGTGCCGCCGAATTCGAACAGCTTGGTCGACGCGTCCAGCGACGCACGCACTGCCGACACCTTGGCGATCGCGACCGCGATCGAGGCGGCCGCCGCGGTGTCTTCGGTGAGATCGGCACGTGCGGCGTCGATTTGGCGCGCCGCCTCGGCCAACAGCGCCTGCGCACCCCGCACCGTGACCGTCAGTTCGCCGGCCACCTGAACCAAGGTCGGGTCATCGGCGGCATCGGACACCTTCGCCTCGAAATGCGGCCGGGCCTTGACGGCTTGACGAACCCCTTCGTCGAGGGCAGCGGTCGCGATACCGACGTCGATCGCGGCGTGCAGCAACTGCGCCCGCGCGCCGTAGACCGTGGGCCGCGCGAAGATCGGCGTGAAATCCACGACGTGCTCGGCGGGAACCCGCACACCGTCCAGCGTGACGCTGCCGGACGCCGTCGTACGCTGTCCCATCCCGTCCCAGTCGTCGATCACAGTCAGGCCCACCGCATCCCGCGGCACGAACACGATGGCCTTGGGCGTCGAAGCCGTCGGGATCGCGCCCGAGCCGTCGGACAGCGATGCGCGGACGATCAGCCAGTCGGCGAACAGCGCACCCGTCGAATAGAACTTGCGGCCGTTGAGGACGTACCCGTCGCCGGACGCCACCAGGGTCGTGGTGTCGACATCGGTCGGGTGCGGACCGCGTTCGGACTGTGCGTTCGCGAACAGTGCGCCGTCGAGCACCAGCCCGTAGAAGAACGCCTGTTGCGCATCGGTGCCCTGCAGGCGCAAAGCCTCGAGGAACGTGAAATGCGAATGCGGGATCTGCCCGAGCGACGGATCACCGTGGGCAAACAGCCTGATGACTTCCGCGAGGACGGTGGCCCCGACGTCGGGCCCGCCGTATTCGGCGGGCACCGTCAATGCCAGGAGCCCGGATTCCTTCAGCGCGTGCACCTGCTCGTGGGGCAGCACCCGGTCGGCGTCACGTGCGCTCGCACCGTCCGCGAAGGCCGCCGACAACCGCGCGGCGGTCGCCAGAGCGTCATCGGCGGAGGTGATTCGGGCGGCGCTCGCGAGCTCGGTCATCGCGCCGCGCCGACGAACGGAATCGACGCGGGCGCCGCACTGCGCGCCCCGTTGTCGAACAGGCCGCGCTTGCGCAGGATAGGGACGACGCCTTCGCCGAACCAGAACAATTCCTCCAGGTGGGGATAGCCCGAGAAGATGAACTCGTCGATCCCGATCGCGGCGTACTCGGCGATCCGGTCGGCCACCTCGGTGTGACTACCTACCAGTGCGGTTCCGGCGCCGCCGCGTACCAGGCCCACGCCGGACCACAGGTTGGGCGCGATCTCCAGACTCCGGGCGTCGCTCCAGGTGCCGTTGCGCCGGTTGGCCTCGTGCAGCGCCAGCATGCGCCGCTGGCCCTCGGACTGGCTGCGTGCCAGACCCTGCTGGGCGGTGCGCACGGTGTCCTCGTCGAGGGCCGCCACGAGCCGGTCGGCCTGAGCCCACGCCTCCTCGGAGGTGTCGCGGGAGATGGTGTGCAACCGGATGCCGAACCGCAGCTTGCGCCCCTGCTCCTCGCCGAGTGCCCGGATCCAGTCGATCTTCTCGCGCACGGCCTCCGGTGGCTCGCCCCACGTCAGGTATACGTCGGAATGCCGGGCCGCAACGGGCCCGGCCGCCGTGGAGCTGCCACCGAAGTACAAGGGCGGCACCGGGTTCGGCGGCAAGGCGAGCGATGCCTCTTCGACGTCGATGTACTGACCGCGGTGGGTCACGGTCTCACCCGCCCACAGTCGCCGCACCACGTCGAGGAATTCATCGCAGCGCGCGTAGCGGGCGTCCTTGTCGAGGTGGTCGCCGAAAGCGCGCTGCTCGTGTGCCTCGCCGCCGACCACGACATTGAGCAGGATCCGGCCGGGAGCGTGCCGCGCGAACGTCGCGGCCATCTGCGCCGAAAGCGTCGGGCTGACCAGGCCGGGCCGGAACGCCACCAGGAAAGCCAGCGACGTGGTCTCGCGGGCCAGCAGCGATGCGGTGATGAACGCGTCCTCGCACCACGCGCCGGTCGGAATGAGTGCGCCGGTGAAGCCGAACGTCTCGGCAGCGCGGACGATCGAGGCCAGGTAGTCGATGCTGGCATCGCGGTCGCTGTGGGCGGCTCCGGCCGGCGTGCCGTGGCCGCCGCCGACGATGAACCGGCTGTCGCCGTAGGTGGGCAGAAACCAGTGCAATGTGACAGTCACAAAGAGGTCATCATTGTCGGCGAACGCGATCAGGGCACGACTAAGAATCGCCGTGATCGCAGACTTGCGAAACCTAGCTGGCGACGACCCAGATGGCTTCTGCGGCGGGGCTGCCCAGGTCGACCGTGGTGTCGGGATCGCCCGAACCCACCGGGGATTCGACCGCGACCGAGATCATGCCGGCGAAATCGCGCCGGGCCAGCACCCGAAGCCGCGAATCGAGGCTGATGCCCACGCTGTCGAAGTAGCGCAGCATTTCCGGGTCGGCGTCGGAGATGCGGGCCACCGTCCCGGCCTCGCCGTCCTGGCACACCGAAAGCTGGCGGGCCGGCGGTGTCGGCACCTGCCCGTCGGCGGCCGGGATGGGGTCACCGTGCGGGTCGCGCGTGGGGTGACCCAGTTTCGCGTCGATCCGGTCGAGCATGCGGTCGGACACCGCGTGTTCGAGGATCTCGGCCTCGTCGTGCACCTCGTCCCAGCCGTAGCCCAGCTCCTGGACGAGGAAGGTCTCCATCAAGCGGTGGCGACGCACCATTGCCAACGCGGCCCGCCTGCCCTCGTCGGTCAGGGTCACCGCACCGTATTTCTCGTGGTGCACCAGCCCCTGGTCGGCGAGCTTGCGGATGGACTCCGACGCGGTCGAAGCCGACACGCCGATCCGCTCGGCCAGCAGTTTGGTGCTGACTTTCTCGCGCGACCATTCCTGGGCTGTCCAGATGACTTTCAGATAGTCCTGGGCAACCGTCGAGAGGTCGCGATGGTTACCGTCCGGACTCACAGTAAGGAAGTTTAGGCAATCGTCACCTGACTTGGTGATCTGGAGCAGACCACGGCGCGGCCGGGCCGTAGGCTAGCTGCTGTGCAGCGCTGGCGTGGGCAGGACGAGATCCCCACGGACTGGGGCAGGTGTGTTGTCACCATTGGGGTGTTCGACGGTGTTCACCGCGGACACGCCGAGCTGATCAGTCACGCGGTGAAGGCGGGCCGATCGCGCGGGGTACCCGTGGTTCTGATGACCTTCGACCCCCATCCGATGGAAGTGGTGTTCCCGGGCAGTCACCCGGCTCAGTTGACCACCCTGACCCGCAGGGCCGAGTTGGTCGAGGAGCTGGGCGTCGACGTGTTCCTCGTGATGCCGTTCACCTCGGACTTCATGAAGCTCACCCCCGAGCGCTACATCCATGAGCTGCTCGTGGAGAACCTGCATGTGGTCGAGGTCGTGGTGGGGGAGAACTTCACGTTCGGCAAGAAGGCGGCCGGCAACGTCACGATGCTGCGCAAGGCGGGTGAGCGGTTCGGATTCGCCGTCGAGGGCATGAGCCTGGTCGCCGAACACCACCGCGACGAGACGGTCACCTTCTCGTCGACCTACATCCGGTCGTGCGTGGATGCCGGCGACGTGGTCGCGGCCGCCGAGGCGCTGGGCCGTCCGCATCGTGTCGAGGGCGTCGTCGTGCGCGGCGACGGCCGGGGCCGGGTGCTCGGATTCCCGACGGCCAACGTGGCGCCACCCATGTATTCGGCGATCCCGGCCGACGGTGTGTATGCGGCCTGGTTCACCGTGCTCGGACACGGTCCGGTGATGGGCACGGTGATTC
The DNA here is from genome assembly GCF_049241375.1 of Mycolicibacterium wolinskyi str. Jessa 2025. Taxonomy (NCBI): domain Bacteria; kingdom Bacillati; phylum Actinomycetota; class Actinomycetes; order Mycobacteriales; family Mycobacteriaceae; genus Mycobacterium; species Mycolicibacterium wolinskyi. The sequence continues at coordinate 4,450,841 of NZ_CP185960.1, read as the reverse complement.
CCGGTGAGCGGTATCAGGCGGCGGTGTCGGTGGGTACCAACCCGACGTTCTCGGGCCGTACCCGCACGGTCGAGGCGTTCGTCCTCGACACGAACGCCGACCTGTACGGCCAGCACGTCGCGGTCGATTTCGTCGCGCGCATCCGGGGGCAGGAGAAGTTCGACGCGGTCAAGGATCTGGTCGTGGCGATGGAGGCCGACACGGACCGGGCCCGCACGATTCTCGCTGCGCACTGAGCACGATTCTCGGCTCGCCGCGGTCAACTGCTAGACTTCTCGCCGATCCGGCGCATGCTGCAGTCCGTGGTGGCTGTGTCGAGAATATGTTCACGGGACCTATTTGATGGAGTTGCTTCGTGGCGCTTACAGCCGAGCAGAAGAAAGAAATCCTGGGCAGCTACGGCCTGCACGAGACCGACACCGGGTCGCCTGAGGCGCAGGTCGCCCTGCTGACCAAGCGGATCTCGGATCTCACCGAGCACCTCAAGGTGCACAAGCACGACCACCACTCGCGGCGCGGTCTGCTGCTGCTGGTCGGCCGTCGGCGCCGGCTGCTGAAGTACGTCGCTCAGGTCGACGTCGAGCGCTACCGCTCGCTCATCGAGCGCCTCGGGCTGCGTCGCTGACGCGGCTCTGAGTGGCATCCCTGCCCGCGGCCGTGATGGGGGCGGCCGCGTTACTCGCGATCGGGGTTTTGACAGGGTGTTCGTCCGCGGCTGCCGCGGACATGCAGGCGGGGGACTGCCTCAAGATCGGCGGCACGTACGACCGTCCGGAAGCTTCCGAAGCCGTGTGCGGTAGTGAGCAGTCCAACTACAAGGTGGTCTCGACGGTCACCGACAGTGACCAGTGCCCCATGGACGTCGATTCCTACTATTCGATGACGAGTCCGTTCAGCGACGAATCCGAGACGGTCTGCATGGACATCGACTGGATCGTCGGCGGGTGCATGAACATCGACCCGGAGAACGACACCGACCCGTACCGGGTGGATTGCTCGGATTCCACTGCGCCGCATCGGCAGCGGGCCACCGAGATCCTGCAAGGCGTGTCGAACGTCGATCAATGTGCCAGCGGGGTGGGCTACGCCTACGACGAACGGCAGTTCACCGTGTGCGTGGAAGATGTCCGCTGACCGGGCCTGAGCAGGGCCGGATTGGCGTTCACGGGATTGCTGCCGTGTAACATGAGGGCGTTCGATGGCCGAAATTTGTTCGAGAGCCCACTACGAATACTTTCTGGCTGGTCGGACACGAGGTGCGGTACCCGCGATCCGCGGGCGCTGCTCCTGCGAGTCACGTCAGGGCCCGTCTGATCGGGCGGTCTTCGGTAGTGGCTGCCGGGAGTTCCCATCGGGACATGTCCGGCCGCTTCGATCGACGGCCGTAGCCGAATCCAGACCCGTGGCACATCTGAGCGTGACGACGCGAAACAGTTGAATGAATTCGAAAGAGGCCACGGACTAGATGTCTGTAGTTGAACTTGATGAAGGTGTGTTCGAAGCCACCGCTGTCATCGACAACGGGAGCTACGGCACCCGCACCATCCGTTTCGAGACCGGGCGACTCGCCCAGCAGGCCGCCGGCTCCGCCGTCGCCTACCTCGACGACGAAACCATGCTGCTGAGTGCGACGTCCGCCAGCAAGAACCCCAAGGACCACTTCGACTTCTTCCCGTTGACGGTCGATGTCGAGGAGCGCATGTACGCCGCGGGCCGCATCCCCGGCTCGTTCTTCCGGCGCGAGGGCCGCCCGTCCACCGACGCGATCCTGACCTGCCGCCTCATCGACCGGCCGCTGCGTCCGTCGTTCGTCGACGGCCTGCGCAACGAGATCCAGGTCGTCGTCACCGTCCTGAGCCTGGATCCCAAGGATCTCTACGACGTGCTGGCCATCAACGCCGCGTCGGCGTCCACCCAGCTCGCCGGTCTGCCGTTCTCCGGTCCGGTCGGCGGCACCCGCGTCGCCCTGATCGACGGTCAGTGGGTCGGGTTCCCGACTGTCGAGCAGCTCGAGCGGGCCGTGTTCGACATGGTCGTGGCCGGCCGCGTGCTCGAAGACGGCGATGTCGCGATCATGATGGTCGAGGCCGAGGCCACCGAGAACGTCATCGAACTGGTGTCGGGTGGTGCCCAGGCACCGACCGAGGCCGTCGTGGCCGAGGGCCTCGAGGCCGCCAAGCCGTTCATCAAGGTGCTGTGCGCCGCGCAGCAGGAGCTCGCCGACGCGGCCGCGAAGGAGACCGGCGACTTCCCGGTGTTCCCGGACTACGCCGACGATGTCTATTACGCGGTGTCCTCGGTGGCCACCGACGCGCTGTCGCAGGCGCTGACCATCGCGGGCAAGACCGAGCGCAACGACCGCACCGACGAGATCAAGGTCGAGGTGCTCGAGCGCCTGGCCGAGCAGTACGCGGGCCGCGAGAAGGAAATCGGCGCGGCGTTCCGGTCGCTCACCAAAAAGCTTGTGCGCCAGCGTATCCTGACCGATCACTTCCGTATCGACGGGCGTGGCATCACCGACATCCGGGCGCTTTCGGCCGAGGTCGCGGTGATTCCGCGGGCACACGGCAGCGCGCTGTTCGAGCGCGGCGAGACCCAGATCCTCGGTGTCACGACGCTCGACATGATCAAGATGGCCCAGCAGATCGACTCGCTCGGGCCCGAGAACACCAAGCGCTACATGCACCACTACAACTTCCCGCCGTACTCGACCGGTGAGACCGGCCGGGTCGGTTCGCCCAAGCGCCGCGAGATCGGTCACGGCGCCCTCGCCGAGCGTGCCCTGGTCCCGGTGTTGCCGAGCGTCGAGGAGTTCCCCTACGCGATCCGCCAGGTGTCGGAGGCGCTGGGCTCCAACGGTTCGACGTCGATGGGCTCGGTGTGTGCCTCGACGCTGGCCCTGCTGAACGCCGGTGTGCCGCTCAAGGCTCCGGTGGCCGGCATCGCCATGGGCCTCGTGTCCGACGACATCGAAGTCGATGGCAAGACCGAGCGTCGCTTCGTGGCGCTGACCGACATCCTCGGCGCCGAGGACGCGTTCGGCGACATGGACTTCAAGGTCGCGGGCACCAAGGACTTCGTGACGGCCCTGCAGCTGGACACCAAGCTCGACGGCATCCCGTCGCAGGTGCTGGCCGGCGCGCTGTCGCAGGCCAAGGACGCCCGGCTGACCATCCTCGACGTGATGGCCGAGGCCATCGACCGGCCGGACGAGATGAGCCCGTACGCGCCGCGGATCACCACGATCAAGGTGCCGGTCGACAAGATCGGCGAGGTCATCGGGCCCAAGGGCAAGATGATCAACTCGATCACCGAGGAGACCGGCGCGCAGATCTCGATCGAGGACGACGGCACGGTGTTCGTCGGTGCCGCCGACGGGCTTTCGGCGCAGGCCGCGATCGACAAGATCAACGCGATCGCCAACCCGCAGCTGCCCAAGATCGGCGAGCGGTTCCTCGGAACCGTGGTCAAGACCACCGACTTCGGTGCGTTCGTGTCGCTGCTGCCGGGTCGCGACGGCCTCGTCCACATCTCGAAGTTGGGCCGCGGCAAGCGCATTGCGAAGGTCGAAGATGTGGTGAAGGTCGGCGACAAGCTTCGCGTCGAGATCGCCGACATCGACAACCGCGGCAAGATCTCGCTGGTGCTCGTCGATGAGGAGCAAGCGGAGCAGTCCGACAAAGCTGGGGATTCGGCGGACACTTCCGCGTCCACCGATGTTGCGCCCGCCGAAGCCTGATACGCCGCTGGAGACCTCGCACGTCCGCCGGACCACGTTGCCCGGCGGACTGCGAGTGGTCACCGAGTACATCCCGTCGGTGCATTCGGCATCGGTCGGAGTATGGGTCGGGGTCGGTTCCCGCGACGAAGGCCGAAGTGTCGCGGGCGCAGCGCATTTCCTCGAACACCTGTTGTTCAAGGCCACTCCGACCCGTACCGCCGTCGAAATAGCCCAAGCCGTCGACGCTGTCGGCGGTGAGCTGAACGCCTTCACCGCCAGAGAGCACACGTGCTATTACGCGCACGTGCTCGACACCGATCTGGAACTGGCCGTCGATCTGGTCGCCGACGTCGTGCTGCGGGGCCGCTGCGCAGCCGACGACGTCGAGGTCGAGCGCGACGTGGTCCTCGAAGAGATCGCCATGCGCGACGACGATCCCGAGGACACGCTGGGAGATGTGTTCCTGTCGGCCATGTTCGGCGATCACCCCGTCGGCCGGCCCGTCATCGGCAGCGTCGAGTCGATCTCGGCGATGACGCGCGCGCAGTTGCATTCGTTTCACATGCGGCGCTACACGCCCGATCGCATGGTGCTGGCGGTCGCGGGCAACATCGACCACGACGAAGTTGTCGCCTTGGCCCACGAGCACTTCGGCAAGCGACTCGTGTCGGGGCGCAACGCCATCGCACCGCGCAAGGGGTCGGGTCGCCTGTCCGGACGGCCGACGTTGGAGGTCATGGACCGCGACGGGGAACAGATGCACGTCTCGCTCGGCGTGCGAACCCCCGGCCGGCACTGGAAGCATCGATGGGCTCTATCGGTGCTCAACACCGCGCTCGGTGGTGGCCTGAGTTCGCGTCTGTTCCAACAGATTCGGGAGAGCAGGGGACTGGCGTACTCGGTGTACTCGACCGTCGACACCTTCTCCGACAGCGGCGCGCTGTCGGTCTATGCGGGTTGTCAGCCCGAGCGGTTCGACGAGGTGGTCCGCTTGACCACCGACGTGCTCGAAAGCGTTGCGCGCGACGGCATCACCGAGAACGAATGCCGGATCGCGAAGGGTTCGTTGCGCGGCGGGCTGGTGCTGGGGCTTGAGGACTCGGCTTCGCGGATGCACCGAATCGGCCGCAGCGAACTGAACTACGGCGAACACCGCAGCATCGAACGCACCCTGGCCCAGATCGAATCGGTCACCCTCGACGAGGTCAACGCGGTGGCGCGGCAGTTGCTGACCAGGGATTACGGTGCGGCGGTGCTAGGCCCGCAAAAGTCGAAACACTCGCTACCGCAACGGCTTCGAGCCATCGCGGGCTGACCGGCTACGCTGGGTCGGGTGACTGGACTCTCGCGACGCAACGTCTTGATCGGATCCCTCGCGGCAGTGGCGGCTGTCGGGGTGAGCAGCAGAACCGCATATGCGGTACCCGTGGACGACCAGATCGGGGAGCTCGAACGCCGGCACAACGCGGTGATCGGCATCCATGCCGTCAACCTCGATTCGAACCGGATCGTGAGCCACCGCGCCGACGACATGTTCGCGATGTGCTCGACGTTCAAGGCATATGCCGCCGGCCGGGTCCTGCAGATGGTGGGGCGCGACCAGCTGTCGCTGGACAACCGGGTGTTCGTGGACCCAGACGCGATCGTGATGAACTCGCCGGTCACGGAACCGCGCGCAGGTTCGGAGATGACGCTCGGCGAACTGTGTGCGGCCGCGCTGCAACGCAGCGACAACACGGCGGGCAACCTGCTGTTGAAAACCATTGACGGGCCCGCGGGTATCACCGCATTCGCGCGCAGCATCGGTGACGAGCGCACACGGCTGGACCGGTGGGAGGTCGAGCTCAACTCGGCGATACCCGGCGACCCGCGCGACACCAGCACGCCCGCGGCGCTGGCCATCGGCTACCGCGCGCTGTTGGTCGGCGATGCGCTCAGCCCGCCCCAGCGCCGGCAGCTCGAGGATTGGATGCGGGCCAATCAGACGTCGAGCATGCGGGCGGGACTTCCGGCGGGGTGGACGACCGCCGACAAGACCGGCAGTGGAGACTACGGCAGCACCAACGACGTCGGCGTCGCGTACGGCCCGTCCGGTCAGCGCCTGTTGCTGGCGATGATGACGCGGTCACAGACCGACGACCCGAAAGCCGCCAATCTGCGACCGCTCATCGGTGAGCTGACGGCATCGGTGCTGCCGTCGTTGCTCTGATCATTCGGTGCCGGATTACTCCGAGGCTTCGGCTTCGGCCGTGTGGTTCTCGACCGTCGCGTTCTCGACGCTGTGGTTCTCGGCGTTCTGAATCGCGATGTGCCGCATGCCCGACGGATTCTGCGACAGCGGGACGCGGACGGTCAGGATTCCACGCTCGTAGCTGGCGGTGATCTCTTCCTCGTTGGCCTCGGCCGGCAGCGTCACCGTGCGCAGGAACGATCCGTACGAGAACTCGGAGCGGGAGTTCACCTCGGCCCGCTCGGCGCGCTCGGCCTTCACCGTGAGCTGGCCGTCGGCGACCGTGATGTGGACGTCGGTGGCCGGGTCGATGCCGGGGATCTCGGCGCGCAACTCGTAGTGGTCGTCGGTGACCTCGTCCTCGATGCGCATGAGGTTGCGCTCGAAGATGGGCCGCAGGCTGGAGAACGGGGTGATGCCGGCGAAGAACTCGGACAGCTCGGGCAGGAACGGGCGGGGCTGGTGCGCAACGGGCAGGTTAACCACGGGTGACTCCTAGGACTCAGGTTATCGGCCGAAAAGGCCTTGCGACGCTTGCTCTTTCGATCCAAGCATCGCTTTCGATCCGTCGGTCGAATGCGCGGTGAACAGCTCGAGTACGCGTGGCTGCTAGGCCAGCCGCCGGGAGTCGTCGCGGCGCAGCACGAAGAAGTAGGGCTTGCGAGATCCCCGCAGGTCCATGGCCCCGATCACGGCGTCGTCGGACAACTTGCGAAAGACGTCGTTGATCGGAAGCTGGTCGTAGATCATGGTCGCGGTGTCGACGCCGCGGTATCGCGTGGTGCGCAGCCGCGCTTTGGCCGACCGCGTCTGCAGGACGGGCCGCAGCGCGGCGATCGGCGCCACCATGGACCGGTTCCTCAACAGCGGCAGCTTGGTCGACAGCCCGAGTCCGCCGAACGCCAGGGCCGGGTTGAGCGCCCACAGTCCAGTGCTGTCGCGGGCCGGAAACAGCAGCGGGTGGACGGTCTCGGCATCGATGAACTGCTTGCCCCACCAGCCGCTCGCGGCCAGCAGGCCGTCCATCGGGTGGCCGGTGGGCAGTTCGGCGCCGTGCCACGTCCCGATCATGAACTCGGGTTCGACGGCCTCCGCGGCGTCGAACGCCTCGAGTGCATCAGCGGTGATGGTCGGAACGGTGGAAAACAACTCCTGCAGCATGCCGACACCATAGTTGACACGTGTCAAGAACGGCTAGTGGTCCGAAAGGTAATCGCCCGGCCGGAGCGTGCTCCAGCCGGGCGATCGGTGGGGGTCCGTTAAGCCAGGAACGGCGCGGGGTCGGTGAACGGGAGATCGAGATCCTTGGCGACCTGCTCGGACAACAGACCACCTTCGTGCGTCGACAGGCCCTTGGCCAGCGCCGGGTCCGCGGCGCACGCGGCCTGCCAACCCTTGTCGGCCAGCTTGAGCACGTACGGCATGGTGGCGTTGGTCAGCGCGAAGGTAGAGGTGCGCGGCACGGCGCCGGGCATGTTCGCGACGCAGTAGAACACCGTGTCGTGGACCTTGAACGTGGGATCGTCGTGCGTCGTGGGCCGTGAATCCTCGAAGCACCCGCCCTGGTCGATCGCGATATCCACCAACACCGCACCCGACTTCATATGGGCGACAGTCGAATTGGTGACGAGCTTGGGCGCCTTGGCGCCGGGGATCAAAACCGCGCCGATCACCAGGTCGGCCTTCTTGACGGCCTCTTCGAGCTCGAGGGACGACGAGTAGCGGGTCTCGATGCTTCCGCTGTTCTCGTTGTCGATCTTGCGCAGTGTGTTGATGTTCAGGTCGAAGACCGTGACGTGGGCGCCCATGCCCTTGGCGATGCGCGCGGCGTTGTAGCCGGCCACGCCACCGCCGATGACGACGACCTCGGCCGGTGCGACGCCGGGGACGCCGCCCATCAGCACGCCGCGGCCGCCCTGTGTGCGCATCAGGTGGTAGGAGCCAACCTGCGCCGAGAGGCGGCCGGCGACCTCGCTCATCGGCGCGAGCAGCGGCAGCGCTCCGTCGGCGGTCTGCACGGTCTCGTAGGCGATCGAGGTGGTGCCCGACGCCAACAGGGCATCGGTGCAGGGCTTCGACGCCGCGAGATGCAGGTAGGTGAACAGGGTCTGGCCCTTGCGCATGCGCGAGTACTCGGCCTCGATCGGCTCTTTGACCTTGAGCAGCAGCTCGGCGTCGGCCCACACCTGGTCGGCGGAGGTGACGATCTCGGCGCCCGCGGCCTTGAAGTCGTTGTCGGCGATGGCTGATCCCTCGCCGGCGCCGGCCTGGATGATCACGTCGTGGCCACGACGGGTCAGCTCGGCCACCCCGGCGGGCGTGATGGCAACGCGGTACTCGTTGTTCTTGATCTCAGTCGGGATGCCGACGAGCATGATCGCTCCTTCAGATTCGGTGTGCTAGAACAAGTGTGAAGAACCTTCGAAGTACGAGCAATATCTCTGATAAAGATTCGTTAAGATCGCTCCGTGAGCGAAGAATCGACGAGCAACGCGGCGAGTCAGACCCGTCTACCGAAGGATGTTCGGCACGCGGAACTCGATGACATCGACCGGCGCATTCTGCTGGCACTGCACGCCGATGCACGGATGTCCAACAGCGCGCTGGCCGATTCCGTCGGAATCGCGGCCTCCACCTGTCACGGTCGGGTGCGGCGGTTGCAGGAGATCGGCGTGATCCGCGGGTTCTACACCGACATCGACCCGGCCGCGGTCGGCCTCAGCCTGCAGGCCATGATCTCGGTGAGCCTGCAGTCGAACGCGCGCGGCAAGATCCGCAGCTTCATCGCGCATATCCGCAAACGCCCGCAGGTCATGGATGTCTACTTTCTGGCCGGCGGCGACGACTTCATTCTGCATGTCGCCGCGCGGGACACCGACGATCTGCGGGCTTTTGTGGTGGAAAATCTGAACGCCGACGCCGACGTCGCGGGCACGCAAACCTCGCTGATCTTCGAGCATCTGCGAGGCGCTTCACCGCTCTGACCGGTTGCGGCTACTGGGCGCGCAGCACCAGCCCGTAACCATCCGCACCGGTGAGGGTCAGCTCGTCGCTGTCGATTGCGGTCTGTACCTTGCCGTTGAGCACCCGCATGACGGCCTGTTCCACCTCGTCGAGGCCGTTCGGGCAAGCCATCCTGGTGGTGGCCAATGGGCCGAACTCGATGATGGCCGGCGTCCCCGAAACCACTGCGTGACCGGTGATCTGGTTACAGCCGGTCGATCCGGTGACGGCACCATCGGCCGCTATCTTGACCGTGGGCTTCGCCTGCTCCAACGCCTGTGACGTCGAAACCGACTGTCCTGAAACCAGACTGGTGACTTGCCAGGTGGTGTCGGTGAGTGAGCGATCCGGATGCACCACCTTCTTGTCCCGCAACGTGACGGTCGCGGTATCGGTCTTGAGGGTCAGCGTGTCACCCGACAGTGACCAGGACGGCTGAGCCTCGAAGAACTGCGACATCCATGCGTCGGCATCGCCGAGCGGCGGCGGACACGCCATCATCGTGCTGGCCAACTCCGTGACGACTTTGCCGTTGGACAGGTCGACCGGACCCGATCCGTGATTGCAGCCCGCGAACGTGCTGATCTGCCCGCTGTCGAAAACCACGGTCAGCGGCCCACCGCCCGGAATCTGATTGCCCTCCACCTCAACCGAGACGAACGTGCGGCCGTTCGGGTTCTGATCGTCGGCGTTACCGGTATCCGAACAACCGGCGAGAGCCAGGGCAGCGAGCGCAATCGCGAGCAGACGCATGACACCACGGTAGAGCGCGCGTAACGCCGAGTGGCCGAACTCGCACTGCCGTAATACAAGCGTGGCCGGATCTGGCCACTGAACAACGGTCACTCCTAGAAAGGGAAAGACAATGAAGTCTCTCGCCGTTGCCGCTGTTTCCGGTGTCATGGCTGCCGTCGGCGTTGGGCTCGCCGGCGTTGCCCGGCGCGGCACCCACTGCGCCGACCTCACCGACCCAAGCCGTCAACGATCTCCGGGCACAGGGCTACAACGTCATCGTCAACAAGGTCGGCGCCGCACCGCTCGAACAATGTGTGGTCAACGGCATTCGGCCCGGGCAAACCTTTACGCGGATGGACTCCGGCGTGGCGGGTGCCGGTGACGACATCCGCACCACCGTCACCGCGCAGACGGTGTACGTCGACGTGTCCTGCTGAGCTCGGAGCTACCCGGCTTCATCGTCGTCGTCGTCGTTGTCGGTGAGGTAGGTCTGGGGGTGGTGATAACCGTTCGTCCGGGCTTGCCCCGTGTCGAGTAGGGGTGGTGGGGTCCATTGGCAGCGGCCGTTGCGCATGGTGGTGGTCCATTTGCCTTTGGCGACCAGGCGGTTGTCGGGTCCGCAGGACAGGGCGAGTTCATCGATGTTGGTCTGCCCACCCACGGTCCAGTCGTGTTGGGCGTGGTGGGCTTGGCAGCGGTAGCCGCCGGCTGTGCAGCCGGGCCGGGTGCAGCCCCGGTCGCGGGCGAACAACACCAACCGCTGGGCGGGGGTGGCGATGCGTTTGGTCCGCCCGAAATACAGCGGCACCAGGGTGGCATCGTCGAACACCGCCAGGTAATGCCAGGCGTGGGCCGCTAACCGGATCACGTCGGAGATCGGTAGTTTCGATCCGCCGCCGGTGACGGCGATGCCCGCGCCGGCTTCGAGTTCAGCCAGGGTGGTGGTGACGATCAACGACACCGGCAACCCGTTATGGGTACCGAGCTCCCCGGACATCAAGGCGTTACGCCCGATCGCCACGAGGGCGTCGTGGTTGCGTTGCGCGGCGGTGCGGGTATCGGCCTCGACGGCCTCCTCGGACGGCACGCCCGTCACGCACGGGGATTCGTCGGCAGGGTTGCACATGCCCGGCGCGGCGTATTTGGCCAACAACGGCTCGACCACGGCGCGACCTTCGGCGTTCAACCATCCCGACACCTTCGACGTGCCATCGGGCTGCTGCGGATGCACCGTGACACCACGCTTACGCTCCGCGGCGTCGACCGGTTCGTCACCATCCTGATTCAAGAGGTAGAGGGCTTCGGCGACGGTTTGACGCAACGTCTCCGGCGTCTCCTGCGCCGCCACCGCCACGAGTTTGCGCTCAAAGGCGTCGCGGCGTGCCGCGTCGACCCAGTCCGCGCACTTCTTGAAGAACGTCTCCAACTCGTCAACGTGATCGGCGGTCAACCAGCCACCGGACTGCGCGGCCGCCGTCGCCGCCCGCACCGGCGCCAACGCCTCGCCGGTCACCGATCGACGTGGCCCGAAGTTCATCGCATCCCGGACCCGCCGCCGCGCCTCAGTTCCCGAGATGCGCAACCGGATCCGCAACACCTCCGGCCAGGATTTCGCCCCGACCGCCGCCGGGGTCGTGCATTCCGAGAGCGCACCGATCGCGGCATGCTCGACCACCGGCACCAGATTGCGGACCTCTTGGACTCCCGCGCACACCTCCAGCAGGTCGGCTTCGGACAACGCTCCCCAGGGCAGGCCGCGCACCCCGGCTAGTGCCGCGCGTAACGCCGCGAGCCGGTCCGCCACCAAGGAATCCATGTATCGAACACTAGTTCGAACCGCCGACAAGAAGACGCCGATTGTGACTGCCGAGACCAAAGTGGCCACAGATTTTCGCGACGTGCGCGAATGTCCCGTGCCGCCCGCGCAGTAGGCTCCCTGCCATGCGAGTTGGTGTTCTGGGTGCAAAGGGCAAAGTCGGCGCGACCATGGTGCAAGCGGTCGAGGCCGCCGAGGATCTGACGCTGTCGGCCGGTGTCGACGCCGGTGACGAGCTCACCTTGCTCACGGAGTCGCAAACCGAGGTGGTCATCGACTTCACGCATCCGGACGTAGTGATGGACAACCTGAAGTTCTTGATCGACAACGGAATTCACGCCGTCGTCGGCACCACCGGGTTCACCTGGGAACGCATCGAACAGGTCGAGGCCTGGCTGAAGGACAAGCCGGGGGCCGCAGTCCTGATCGCGCCGAACTTCGCGATCGGGGCCGTCCTCTCCATGCATTTCGCCAAGCAAGCCGCCCGGTATTTCGAGTCCGTCGAAGTCATCGAACTTCACCATCCGCACAAAGCCGATGCGCCGTCCGGCACCGCGGCGCGCACCGCGAAGTTGATCGCGGAAGCCCGAAAAGGGTTGCCGCCCAATCCGGATGCGACGAGCACCGGCCTGGAGGGTGCCCGCGGGGCCGATGTCGACGGTATTCCGGTGCATTCAGTGCGGCTCGCCGGTTTGGTGGCCCACCAGGAGGTGCTGTTCGGAACTCAGGGGGAGACTCTGACGATCCGCCACGACAGTCTGGACCGATCGTCGTTCGTGCCGGGCGTTCTCCTGGCCGTGCGGAAGGTCGGCGAACGGCCGGGTCTCACCATCGGTATTGAGCCCCTGCTCGACCTCTCGTGAGCGAGAGCGCGCGGTCGCTGCGCATCCAGCTGCTGATCGGCTTCATGTGTCTGGCGCTGGTCGTCTACTTCCTCATGCTGGGCCGCACCGCGCTGGCGTTCATCACCTCGGGAGAGCCCGCGGCGATCGGGCTCGGGTTGGCGTTGCTGGTCTTTCCGTTGATCGGCGTCTGGGTGCTGTTCTCGACGTTGCGGGCCGGTTTCGCTCATCAACGCCTGGCCCGCCTCGCGCGGGAACGGGGGATGGAACTCGACGTCAGTGCGTTGCCGCGCAGGCCATCTGGTCGTATCGAGCGCGACGCGGCCGACGAGCTGTTCGTCACCGTCAAGACCGAACTGGAAGCCGATCCCGACAATTGGGTGCGGTGGTACCGCCTGGCACGCGCGTACGACTACGCGGGTGACCGTACCCGGGCCCGCGAAACAATGCGCACGGCCGTGCGGATGCAGGAACAGCAGTCGTGACTAAGACCCTGCTCGTCGTTCACCACACGCCGTCCCCGGCCACGCAGGAGATGTTCGAGGCTGTCGTGGCCGGTGCGACCGATCCCGAGATCGAGGGCGTGGAGGTCGTGCGGCGGCCGGCGTTGACGGTTTCGCCGGTCGACATGCTCGAGGCCGACGGCTACCTGCTGGGCACGCCGGCGAATCTCGGTTACATGAGTGGTGCCCTCAAGCACGCCTTCGATGTTTGCTACTACCCGTGCTTGGACGCGACCCGCGGCCGGCCGTTCGGTGTCTACCTCCACGGCAACGAAGGCACCGAAGGTGCGGAGCGGGCCATCGATTCGATCACCGCGGGTCTGGGTTGGGCGCGCATCGCTCCAAATGTCGTGGTGTCGGGCAAGCCGACCAAGAGCGACATGGAGTCGTGTTGGGAACTCGGCGCCACGGTGGCCGCACATTTGATGGGATGACCCCGGCCGGCATCAGCAAATAGCGGGTTCGGCTACCAGGAAATGATGCCGCTGGCGAGCATGCGCGTCAGACAGCGTGTTTACGATGTAGTTAATTAAATGCCCTCACCATCTGTTGTCGCTCGCAAATTTGCGTTGGGTTCTGGGTTTAGCGTTCCGTGCGCGGTGGAAGACCGGCGTGGGGAGCAGTGGCGTACATCACGTTCGGCAGGGCCGACTCTGCCGCCGAGGGTCACTGACAAGGGGCTACGTCGGGGGTCGGTTACTGCTGCCTTCAATTGGAGAAGAACGGAGCGGACCCATGACGTCACGCCTGCTGCGGCTGCTCACCCTCGTGGTGGCCGTCGCAACTATCGGCCTCGTTGGAGGTGTCTCGCCGAGCACCGTATCGGCCGAACCCCCTGACCGGGGAAATGAGGAAACCGTCCAGGTGAGAGGCACCGGCCCGAACGGGGAGAGGTTCAACGGTCGGTTCACGGCGCAGAGCGCCAAGGAGGGGCCGGGCGGCGAGCGACCGTTGGCCGTCACCGGCCAGCTGACCGGAAAGCTCGTGAGCCCCGGCCAGGGGCAGGAGACAGCCCAGGATGTGAATCAGACCGTCGACATGCCCGCGCTCATCCAGCAGGCGACGTGTGAGGTGCTAACCCTGGTGCTCGGGCCGTTGGACCTCAACCTGCTCGGTTTGATGGTCCATCTGGATCAGGTCGTACTGGAGATCACGGCCGACCCCAGTGGTGGTCTTCTCGGGCAGCTCTTGTGCAGCCTCGCCGGTGGATTGCCCGCACCCCCGAATCCATTGCAGCCGATCATCGATCTGCTCAACCAGATCCTCGGCCTGCTGGGAGGGTAGGTATCTGAAGTAGTCCGAGTGTCACCGCCCGTATCCCGACCAGGGGTACGGGCGGTGCAATTACGCTCGGCGGCTTGACCGTGTCGCCGCACCGCCGTATGGATTGTGGTGCAACTCAGTCAGCGGACTTAGGGAGAGCCATGCCGGGGATAGCCGAACTCGCACTTGGCGCCGCGCCGATCGCCGGCGGTGCGATGCTCGGGGTGATCGCGGGCAATCTCAAGCCGCCGGATGTGCGAGGCATGATCGCCAAGGACATGGATCTGCTGGAACGGCTTCCTGCCGAAGACGTCGAATTGCGTGCCCGGCTCAAAGCCAACATCGACGAGCGGATCAGCGATCTGATCGCGGCCGGTGAGCGCAGCCGCGAACTACGCGAGGCCGCGATGTCCTACCGGGGCAACTGGCGCGACATCGTCGTGTTCATCTGTGCGTTGCTGTTCACGTTCATCTGGTGGAACGTCAGCCACAGCAGGGCCAACTGGCTCGTGATGTTCATCGCCATGATCATCGTGTCGGTGGCGGCGGGCATCTATGCCGGCAGAGGCGTGTTACGGGCAGTGCGGACGTTCCTGCACCGCAACGACGCTCAGTAGTGATACGTGTCGGACGGGGCCGGTACGTGATCCGGGTCGTCGGTGTACTCGGGCTCGTGAATGCCGTACGCCTTGGCCAGATCGAGGATCTTGTTCGCGCGGGCGATGCGCGGCAGGTCTGAGCCGTTGCGGATTTCGCCGCCGTCGCGCTGAAACTCGGCGAAAAACTCCTTGGCCCAGCTGATTTCGTCCTGTGACGGCGAAAGGCCTTCGTTGACGGTTGGGCATTGGTCCGGGGTCAGGCAGATCTTTCCAGTCATGCCGAACTCAGCCGACACCGCGGTGGCCTCGGACAGTTTGAGTGCACTGGACCCCACCGTGGGTCCGTCGATCGCACTGGGTAGATGTGCGGCCTTGGCGGCGATGGTGAACCGCGAGCGGGCATATGCCAGGGTGGCGGGGTTGTCGCCGAATCCGGTGTCCCGGCGGAAGTCTCCGATGCCGAACGCGAGCCGGAAGGTGCCTTTCGCCGCTGCGATCTCGGTGATCCGCTCGAGCCCGCGCGCGGTCTCGACGAGCGCGACGATCGGAATGTTCGGCAGCCGTTTGGCGGTTTCGGTGACGTGGTCGACGGATTCGACCATGGCCAGCATGATCCCGCCGACGGACGTGCCGGTGAGCATCTCCAGATCGTCGGCCCACCACGGGGTGCCGAAACCGTTGACCCGCACCCAGTCGCTGTTGCCGTCGGCCAGCCAGCGGGTGACGTTGTCGCGGGCCGCCACCTTGTCCTTGGGGGCGACGGCGTCCTCGATGTCGAGCACGACGATGTCGGCGCGCGACCGGGCGGCCGGGGCGAACCGCTCGTACTGCGCACCGTTGACCAGCAGCCAACTGCGGGCGAGTACCGGGTCGATACGGAACCCCGGATCCGCTCCGGCGTCTGGGTCATTGGTGACGGGCTGGTCGTACACGGGGTCAATCGTCGCCTACGGCCCGGCCGCCGGGCAAAGCAGGGTTCAGCCCAGGCGGGCCCCGAAGAAGCTCTCCATCGCTTCCCAATGCTGCTTGGCGGCTGCCGCGTCGTACGGCGCGTTGTCGGGCACCGCGAAACCGTGTGCGGCGTCGTACATTTCGATGGTGTGCTCGACGCCCGCGGCGGACAGTGCCGATTCCAGTGTCTTGGCGTGCTCGGGGGTGAACGACGCGTCGTCCTTGGCGCCGCCCACATAGACCGCGGCCTGGATCTTGTCGGCCAGCAGATGCGGGCTGCCCGGATCGTCCGAAGCCAGCCCACCGCCGTGGAATGACATGGCCGCCGCGACGCGCTCGGGCACACGACCGGCGACCACCAGAGACGTACGACCACCCATGCAGTAGCCCGTGGTGCCGAACTTGCCGTCGACGACATCGGGACGTTGCTCCAGGTAGTCGAAGAACGCCGCGGCGTCGGCGGCCATTATGTCGGGGGTGACCTTCGAGATCATCGAGAACAGCCGGGCCCGCTCGTCCTGGTCTTTGAACACGGTCGCCATCTCGAACGGCGCCCAGCCGGCATCGCGGTAGTACACGTCGGGTACCAGCACCGCATAGCCTTCGCTCGCGAGCTGGGTCGCCATCTCGTCGAACGTGGCGCGAGCACCGCCGGCGTCGGGGTACATGACCACACCGGGCCACGGCCCACTGCCGTCGGGGGTCGCGAACGTGACGGCGCAGGTGCCGTCGGGCGTGCTGATGGAGTCCTTGATGGTCGGCATGGCTTCCGTTCTACTCCTAGGCGCTGCACGTAAGCTGAGCGAGTGCCGATCCCGACGCCCTACGAGGACCTGCTGCGCCTGGTGATGGAGCGCGGGACGCCCAAATCCGATCGCACCGGCACCGGCACCCGCAGCCTGTTCGGTCACCAGATGCGATACGACCTCGCCGCCGGCTTCCCCTTGATCACCACCAAGAAGGTGCACACCAAGTCGGTCGTCTATGAGCTGCTGTGGTTCCTGCGCGGCGACTCGAACGTTCGATGGCTCCAGGAGCACGGAGTCACGATCTGGGACGAATGGGCAAGTGAGACCGGCGATCTGGGCCCGGTCTACGGCGTCCAATGGCGGTCGTGGCCGACTCCGTCGGGTGAGCACATCGACCAGATCAGCAATGCGCTGGAGCTGCTCAGACGCGATCCGGATTCGCGCCGCAACATCGTCTCGGCGTGGAATGTCGGTGAGATCCCGCAAATGGCGCTGCCGCCGTGCCACGCGTTCTTCCAGTTCTATGTGGCCGACGGCAAGCTGTCCTGCCAGCTCTACCAGCGCAGCGCCGACCTGTTTCTCGGGGTGCCGTTCAACATCGCCAGCTATGCGTTACTGACGCACATGATGGCCGCGCAAGCCGGCCTTGGCGTCGGCGAGTTCGTCTGGACCGGTGGTGACTGCCACATCTACGACAACCACGTCGAGCAGGTGAACCTGCAACTCACCCGGGATCCCAGGCCCTACCCGGAACTCGTTCTGGCGCCGCGTGATTCGATCTTCGAGTACACGTACGAGGATGTGGCGATCGTCAATTACGATCCGCATCCCGCGATCAAGGCCCCAGTCGCCGTATGACCGTCGGTCTCATCTGGGCGCAGTCGGGCACCGGCATCATCGGCCGTGACAACGGCATCCCGTGGCGGCTTCCCGAAGACCAGGCGCGGTTCAAGGAACTCACGCTCGGCCACACCGTGGTGATGGGCAGGCTCACGTGGGAATCGCTGCCGGCCAAGGTTCGCCCGTTGCCGGGGCGGCGCAATATCGTCGTCACCCGCGACGCCGCGTACCGCGCCGACGGGGCGGAGGTCGTCACCGGCCTGCCCGACGACCTGGACGGCTGGGTGATCGGCGGCGCGCAGATCTACGCCATGGCACTGCCGATCGCCGACCGATGCGAGGTCACCGAGATCGACATCGATCTGCCGCGCGACGATCATGACGCGCTCGCCCCCGTCCTCGACGAAACCTGGGTGGGCACCACGGGCGAATGGCAGACCAGCAGCTCCGGCCTGCGATACCGGTTCTGCACTTATCGGCGCGAGCTGTAGTCAGTGAGGTCTTCGGATTTTTCTCGCGCCGCACGGAATAAGACGACCGGTCACTTTGTCTGAATGTGCACCACGACGAAAGGGTGCGACATGAAACTTCTGGACGAGGTGCTCGGCGCCTACGGCGGTGCCGATCGGTGGCGCGAGGCTACGTCGATCACGATCCACCAGCAGGTCGGCGGTGTGCTGTGGCCGTTGAAGGGTGTGGACGGCATCATCAACCACTCCACGGTGCGCATCGAACTCCATGAGCAACGTGCCTGGCATCGACCGCTGCCTCGCCCGGGATTCCGGTCGTCGTTTCGCCCGGCGGCCGTAGCCATCGAAACGGATGCGGACCACCCCGAGGTCGTCGAAACCTTGGCGGCCCCACGTGACTCGTTCGCCGGTCACACCCTCGAGACGCCATGGTCACATCTGCAGTTGGCGTACTTCGCCGGTTATGCGATGTGGACCTACTTGTCGGAACCCTTCTCGCTGACCCTGCCGGGCGTCGAGACCGACGAACTGGGCACCTGGGCCGAGGACGGGCAGAAGTGGCGTCGGCTGGGCGTCCGTTACCCCGACACCATCGCCACCCACAGCCGAGACCAGGTGCTGTATGTGGATTCCGACGGACTGCTGCGCCGCCGTGACTATCAAGTCGACATCGCCGGCGGTTCGCCGGCCGCACACTACGCCGATGACCATCGCGAGTTCAGTGGGCTCGTGTTACCTGTGAAGCGGGTGGTCTACGGACGCGACGCGAACGGGCATCGGATCCCGGAGCCGATCACTGTCACCATCGACATTGACGATGTGACCATCGAGTGAGGAGTACCGTGCCCAAGCCGAGTTTGCGCGACGCGCTCCTGGATGCCGCGTTCGACCAATTGCATGCCGGTGGCTACTCCGCAACCGGTGTGGCGGCGATAGCCGCGGCCGCCCACGCCCCGAAAGGCTCGTTCTACAACCACTTTCGGAGTAAAGAAGCGCTCACGATCGAGGTTCTCGAACGGTACGGACGGACCCGTCGGCTGGATCTACTGGCCGACGATGCGGTGACGCCGACGCAGCGTATCCGCAACCACCTCGCGCATCTGAGGCAGGATCTGGCCGCCCACGATTACCGTCGCGGATGCATGTTCGGAAACTTCGCCGCAGAGAATCCGGCAGTGGCGCCCACCGTCACCGCCACGGTTGCCGCGTCCTTCGATACTTGGCGCGGCGCCTTGGCCGAGGCAATCCGCGCCGGCCAGGTCGCCGGCGAGTTCGATTCCGGGATCGACCCGGTGAATGCGGCGGAGTTGATCGTCGACGCCTGGGAGGGTGCGGCTCTACGCGCCAAGGGCCTCGGCGACGGTGCACCTGTCGACAATGTGATCGAGTTCGTGTTCGGCCGCGTCCTCGTACCGCCTTCCGACAACTTGTCGGTGGGTTGAGGAACGATGACGGGGTGGCCACTCTCACCACCGCACAGGCCCGTCGCGTCGCCGTCGCTGCGCAGGGGTTCCACGAGCCCCGGCCGCGTGGCCCGGTCACTCGCGCCCATCTGCGCCGACTGATCTCGCGCATCCAAGTGCTGCAGCTGGATTCCGTTTCGGTTGCCGTGCGTGCGCATTACGCGCCGGTCTTCAGCCGGCTCGGGCCGTATGACCGTGACGTGCTCGATCGCGCGGCCTGGGCGCACAGTGCCCGGTCGCCCCGGTTGTTGGTGGAGTACTGGGCACACGAGGCCGCGTTGATGGCGGTCGAGGATTGGCCGCTGTTGCGCTGGCGCATGCGCGAGTACACGCATGGCAGGTGGGGTACCGAGATCGTCAAGAAGAATCCGAAGCTTGCCGAGGATATCGTCGCGGCCGTCGCCGAGCTGGGGCCGTCCACGGCCGGTCAGATCGAGGCGCACCTGGAGGCCGAGCCGCGTGGCCGCAAGGGCCCGTGGTGGGACCGTAGTGAGACCAAGTGGGTGGCCGAAGCGCTGTTCGCCGCCGGGGTGTTGACGACGGCGACGCGTGTGGGCTTCGCCCGTCACTACGACCTCGCCGAGAACGTGCTGCCGCCCGAGGTGCTGGCGCGCGAAGTCGATGACGACGAGGCCATCCGTGAGCTGACCCTGCGCGCCGCCACCGCGCTCGGAGTCGGCACGGAAGCCGACATCCGTGACTATTTCCGGCTCGGCGCCAAACAGGTCAAGCCCGCGATCGCCAAACTCGTCGCCGACGGCGAACTGGAGCCCGTCGACATCGACGGCACCCCGGCGTACCTGCGGGCCGGCCAGATCGTGCCGCGCCGCGACCGCGGCACCGCGCTGCTGTGCCCGTTCGATCCGTTGATCTTCTTCCGTCCGCGCGTCGAGCGGTTGTTCGGATTCCACTACCGCATCGAGATCTACACGCCGGCCCCGAAACGCCAATTCGGTTACTACGTATGGCCGTTCCTGCTCGACGGTGAGTTGGTGGGCCGGGTGGATCTCAAACGTACCGACGCCGCATTGCAGGTGCTGGGCGCATACACCGAAGACGGCCAGGACCGGTCGCGCGTGGCGACGGCCCTGGCCGCTGAGCTGGCGTCGATGGCCGGCTGGTTGGGGGTCGACGCGGTCGATGTGGGCAGCCGCGGTGACCTCGCCGGTCCGTTAGGCTCGGTCCTCGGCTAGCTCGGGCACCCCGCGGCCGCGAACCATGTTGGCGCCGAACACGATCGCGCCGATGATCAACCACACGATGCCGCCGATCTTGGCCAGTGCGTCGGCGTTGATCAGCACGTAGGCGATGATAATGAAACCGACCGCCGGTACCACGAGATGCAGCAGGTAATTCTTCGACTTCTTGCGCACGATGTAGAACCAGATGACCGACGCGTGCAGCATGCAGAACCCGAACAGCGCGCCGAAGTTAACCAGTGAGGAGATCAGGCCGATCTGGCCGACGAAGAACAGCACCAGCACGAGGCTCAGCGCGCTGACGACGAGGATCGCGGCGAACGGCACCTTGCGCGCGCTGATCGTGGACAGGATCGCGGGCAGCTGGCGATCGCGGCTCATCGAGAACAACAACCGGCTGGTCGCGGCCTGGGCGGCCATCGCGTTCGCGAAACCGACCGCCAAGACGTTGACGACGAAGAACGCGTTCATCCACCCGGTGCTCGACGCGGCCTGCACCAGCAGGAAGAAGGCGTTGCCCACCTCGTCGTCGCCGAACGACGCCCGGCCGCCGGCGAGCAGGCTGGCCAGCCACGTCTGGGTGATGAACAGGAAGGCCACGACGAACAGCGCGATGATCATGGCGCGGCCGGCCGGGTTCTTCTTGCCCGTCGACTCCTCGGCGAGTGTCGAGATACCGTCGAAGCCAAGGAAACTCAGCACCGCGATGGACAGTGCGGCCGCGATGAGCGGGGCGTTGACCACCTCGGAATTCCAGATCGGCAGCGTGCTCCAGCCGACGTCGGGGAGTGATTGGCCGTTGATGGCCCGCACCGCGATGATGACGAACAGCACCACGAACACGAGCTCGACCGCGAGGAACACCCGGTTGACGATTTTCAGTGACCCGACCCCGAGCAGGTTGATCACGGTGTTGACGACGACGAAGACGATCGCCCACACCCAGCGTGGTGTCTCGGGGAACAGGCCCACCATGGATTCGGCGGCGAAGACGTAGAGCAGAGTCGGGATCAGCAGGTAATCGAGAAGGATCGCCCAGCCGGCGAAGAAGCCGAGCCCGGGGTGTATGCCGCGGCCCACATAGGCGAACACCGACCCGGCGAGCGGGAAGGACTTGGCCATCTGGGCGTACGCCAGCGCGGTGAACACCATCGCGATCAGGCCGATGAGATAGACCAGCGGCACCATGCCCGATGCACTGTTGTAGACGGTGCCGAAGATGGTCCACGGGGCGATCGGCACCATGAAGACCAAGCCGTACACGACGAGGTCGACGGTCGAAACCGATCGGCTCAATTCCTGTTTGTAGCCGAAGGATTCGAGACTGCGCTGGCCTTCACCGGTGGTGAGCGGGCCGGTGGCCGGGCCTGTTTCAGTTGCCATGGCGATCCTGTCGGGTCGAGGGGAGGTGGGTGTCAGACCCGGGCGGCGGCCAGATCGTGCTGCTGCAGGAATTCCGCGATCACGGCACGGAACTCCTCGGGCTTTTCGAGATGGGTGCAGTGGCTGGTGTCGGGGAAGACGTGACTGCGGACGTCGGGAATGAGCTCGACGTAGGGTTGCCAGGTGGCCGGCGTGGCCTCGTCGAACTCGCCGGCGACGACGAGCACCGGTGCGGTGATGGACGGCAACCGGTCGACGATGCTCCAATCGCGCAACGTGCCGATGACGTGAAATTCGTTGGGGCCGTTCATCGTGTGGTACACCGTCGGCTCTGCCTCCATTTGTGCCTCGCTGTCGGCGAAGTCCTGGGGCATCGGGTCGGTGCGGCAGACGTGGCGCCGGTAGAACTCCTGCGTCGCGGCGAGATACTCCGGATCGGTGACGGTGCCGTCGGTCTCGTGGCGTTGCAGTGCCGACTGGATCTCCGGCGGCAGCTGAGCCCGGAGCTCGGCGGCGCCCTCGACCCAGAGCTGCATCGAGGCGGGGGAGTTGCAGATCGCCAAGGACACCAAACCCTCGGGCGCGGCCACGGCGATCTCGGCGCCGAGCATGCCACCCCATGATTGCCCCAGCACGTGGTAGCGGTCGATGCCCAGGGCCGTGCGCACCGTGTGGAATTCCTCGACGAACAGCTCCGGAGTCCAGAACTCTGCGGGCGCGTCGGGGAGGTGGGCGCTGTTGCCGCAGCCGAGTTGGTCGTAGTGGATGACGGTGCGCCCGGTTTCGTCGGCGATGGCCGCGATGTTGGCGACGTAGTTGTGGGCCATGCCGGGCCCGCCGTGCAGGACGAAGAGGGGTAGCGCGCCGGGCTTGGCGTTTTCGGGCGTCGTGACCTGAACCCAGGTCTCGTACTCACGGAAAGGCACCATGCGGGTCGATCGAGGCATGCGGGACAGCATGAAGCGGTAATGGTCTCGCCGCAAGACCATTAATCAGTTTTTAACAATTGGCTTCGATACTGTGTGCACCATGGGGGAACCGGACCGGCAGATAGCCCAACCCGCCGGCGCGCGGGGCCTGCTCGAGCGTGAACTCGAAGATCCCCTCGCGCGTCGACGAGATCACCGACCGGCTCGTCACGGCCATCGCCGTCGGCGAATATCTGCCCGGCGCGCGGCTCCCTGCCGAACGCGAACTCGCCGCGTCGCTGCGCGTGGGGCGGATGACGGTACGCGCGGCACTCGCCCGGCTCGTCGAGCAGGGCCTGGTGGAGACCCGTCGCAGCGGCCGCAGCGGTGGGACCTACGTGCTGCAGCAATGGCCGGAGTCGTCGACAGCGGCGGTCGGCCGGACGCTGACCATGCGGGCCCACGAACTGCGGGACCGATGCGATGCGATCTGCCGCATCCACGGCGCGGTGTGCCGGGCCGCGGCGGAGGCCCGGACCGACCGCGACATCGCCGTGCTGCGCGAGCGCCTCGAGGCCTATCGGGACGCGGCGAGTGGTCTGGCGTCTCAGCAGGCCGACAGTGCACTGCACCTGGCGATCATGGATGCCGCCCGCAACCCGGTGCTCAAGCAGGTGCTGCTGGACTTGGAGGCCTCGGTGAGCATCGGCGCTCCGGCCCACCTGTGGGGCGAGCCGGAAACCATGCCGGACATGGAATTACGGGCATTACGTGACCATGAGGCACTCATATCGGCGATCGCCGACGGCCGTGCTGACGACGCCGAAGCGCTGGCCCGCACCCACGTCGCGATCGACTACGAGCACATCTCGGCGGCGATGCGGCGCGCCGGGGTGCTCGCGGACTAAGGCTCCGGTCGCGGAGAGGCACGCAATCTAGGTTCGGTGAAGCTCGAAGAGTGGGATCACCCGGTCGGGCTTCGGATAGCCGGCTACGCGGGGGCAGAGTTCAGCGATCCTCGCGTAGAGGACATCCCGCTCTTTGCCCGTAATCTCGCGCGCTACGACGTTGTACGACGATGTGCCGATCTCGACGTGCCCGGCCGGATTGGCGCGAAGATTGTGCACCCATGCCGGATTCTGTGGAGCTCCTCCTCGGGTGCCCAGGATGAGCATCCGTCCGTCAACGGTGAAGTATTCCAGTGGGGTCTGACGACGCAGGCCAGATTTGGCGCCCGTCATTGTCAAAAGCACCACGTTGGAGTCCGCGAACGGACCACCCACTCTTCCGCGATTGGCGCGAAACTCTTCGACGACCGCAGCGTTGAAGGCCCGCAGGATGTCGGGATCCGCCTGCGTTTCGGCATAGGTGGGTATCCGCGGCACCTTCGATTCGGAGTGCTCGTTGGGCGTCCGGTCGTCGTTCGTCATGGCTCCACTGTCGGCGCGTCTGCCTTGCCCGGTCCAGGCCTGACCGCACCCCGGTGACCCTCAACCGGGGTACCGCGAGACCTATGGTCGGCTCGGCCCTGTCACGCAATGATGAAGGAATGAGCAGGTCCGAACTGGGCGAGTTCCTGAAGGCGCGCAGGGCAGCGGTATCGCCGAGCTCAGCCGGAATACCGGACACCGGCTCGCGTCGGCGGGTTCCCGGGCTCCGGCGTGAGGAAGTCGCCGCCTTGGTCGGGTTGTCCACCGACTACTACGTCCGGCTTGAGCAGGGCCGAGGTGGCCGACCGTCGGAGTCCGTTCTCGAAGCGATTGCGGCGGTGCTTCTGCTCGACGACACCGAGCGCGAGCACCTCCGCCACCTCGCCCATCCGCGCCGCCGCGCACAGTGGGTGGCGCAGGAACGCCTTGACTCGGCGACGCGCGCGTTCATCGACACGCTGACGGTGCCGGCACTCGTCATGACGGCCAGCACACAGGTCGTCGGATGGAACGACCTCGCCCGCCGCGTGTTCGGGGATTTTGCCGAACACCCACCCCACGAGCGGAATACGGCATGGCTCCTGTTCTGTGACGATGACGTCGCGGCCAGACACCGCGACTGGGAAGCATCCGCCCGCGACACGGTCGGAATGCTCCGCATGGCCGCCGGACGCAACCCCCACGATCCCGCGGTGACGGCCCTCGTGGACGAGTTGTCGGTGCACAGCCCGACATTTCGGAAATACTGGGGCGAGCACCACGTCTACGAGAAGTCGACCGGACTCACGCAATTGCGACATCCCGAGATCGGCGACATCGACCTGACCTTCATCGCCTGGGCAACTCCGGCGACACCCAACCAGATCCTCGTCACCTACACACCCGAGCCGGGATCTGCGTCGGCCGACGCCGTCGACCGGTTAGCTGTGAAGATCACCTGTTGACACCAGGGCTCAGCGGACGGCGTCGCGCAATGCCGCGAACGCCTCGTCGATCAACGCGACGAGGTCCCGGCCGTCGGCGCCGGCCCATGCGGTGATCGCCGGGGCGACCGTGGCGAGCGCAGCCGAGGCTTGCACGACGCAGCGCAAGTCCGGCGCCTGCAGACCCGCGCGGCGGGCGAGTGCCCGGGCGAACAGATCCCGGGTTTCGTCCTGCGCCAGGGTGTTTCGGGCCCGCAGTGTCGGATTCGCCATGATCAGGCGAGTGCGCTGCAGCAGCGCGCCGTGATCGGTGGGCAAGATGGCTTGCAGCCCGGCCCGGATCGCACGATGAATCGCGGTCAGGGGCGGTTCGTCGGCGGGCCTGGCCGCGATCAGATCCTCGATCAGGGGGTCGTACTCGTCGTATTCGACGACTTCCTCCTTGCGGGGAAAGTACCGGAAGAAGGTCATGTGCGAGACACCGGACGCTGCGGCGATATCTTCGACTGTCGTTGCGTCGTAGCCCTTTTCGGCGAACAGCCGTAACGCATGGTCCTGAATGGACTGACGCGTCGCGGCCTTCTTGGCGGCCCGCCAGTCCGTCATGGCCGGCCCAACGCGGTGTCGAGCCAAGCCCGCAGTGCGGCCGGATCCGAGCCGCGCCAGGCCAGGTGTCCGTCGGGCCGGATCAGATGTGCGTGCGAACTGTCGGAGCCGTTGTCGTGCAGCGCGGCCACGGCTCCGAGTCGGTCGCGAGCCACGTCGGCGTATGCGGGCGCGCCGAGCACCGCCCATGACGGGCCGAGTGCGTCGTAGAGCCGCACAGCCGGCCCGTCGGCGGACACGCAGTCCCGGTCGGGAACGCGGTCTCCGGGGCGTATACCGGGCAACCACCGAGCCGCACCCCACGGGCCACGGCGGTACGAAACTTGAAGCTGTGAAGCCTTTTCGGCGATCAGCCGCCGCATCCACGTCCGGTTCAGCAGGGGTATCGCGACGTGGTCGCGGATCAGCCGGGCGGCTCGGCCCTGCCCGGCCACGATCTCGGTCAGACTGCTCGTCGTTTTCAACACATCGCCGGCGATGGGGCGTCGTTCGGCCTCGTAGGTGTCAAGCAGCCGCGCATCGGCGCGGCCGGTGACGACGAGCGCGAGCTTGAACGCCAGATTCTCGGCGTCGCCGATGCCGGTGTTCATCCCTTGACCGCCGAACGGGCTGTGGATGTGCGCGGCGTCGCCGGCGAGCAGCACGCGACCGCGCCGGTAGGTGTCGGCGAGTCGGCGCTGGATACGGAAAGACGACGTCCAGACGACCGAGTCGATGGCGGCGTCGGCCTCCTCGGCGAGCCGCGATCCGAGGTAGCCCGCGATGTCGTCGGGCGCCGGATTGTCGGGCATGTCCGGGGAAAGCCGGCGTCATCAGCCGCCAGAGATCGTCACCGGGCAGCGGGAATGCGGCGAGCAGCTTGCGGCCGCGAGCCCACGCGGTGGCGCCGTCCCGGGGCTGATCGATTGCGGCGTGAACATCGGCCAGCAGAAAGCGTTCGATGATCGGCACCCCGGGAAACCCGATACCGGCCGCCTTGCGGACGACGCTGTGGGCGCCGTCGGCTCCGACGACCCAGCCGCAGCGCACGTCGGAATCCCCGGCCCGCACCGCCACACCGTCGGCCTCGGGAGCCAGCCCGGTCACCGGCATGCCCCACTCGACGGTGCCACCGAGTGCGGTCAGTCGGTCCCGCAGCGCGCCCTCGATGTCGGCCTGCGACATCAGCAGGGCGGCGGGCCCGTGCAGGCGGGCGGGCCGCCCGATCGGCAGGCTCGCCAACGGCCGGCCGTCCACGTGGACGGTCACCCGCTCGACGGGCAACCCGTGTTCCGGAAGATGGCCCAGCGCGCTCAGCCGATCGAGCACCTCGACTCCGCGGGGCTGCAAGCCGAGCGCGCGCGATGTCACGGCGGGTCCGTCGGCCTTGTCGAAGACGCGTACCGCGACGCCGGCTTCCTGCAGGGCGCAGGCCGCCGCCAGGCCGGTCGGCCCGGCTCCCACTACGACGACATCCGGTGTCATATCAGCTCCTCATGTTAGTTGCTAACATGTTAGGCGACTAACATTGCATGGACAAGGCGCGGGGAGGCCGGCCCGTTAAGGTGAGGCCTGTGGCCGAGATCGCGCCCCTGCGCGTGCAACTGATCGCCAGGACCGAGTTCCAGGCGCCGCCAGACGTCCCGTGGGAGACCGACGCCGACGGTGGATCCGCGCTCGTGGAATTCGCCGGCCGGGCCTGCTATCAGAGCTGGTCGAAGCCGAATCCGAAGACCGCGACCAACGACGGCTACATCCGCCACATCATCGATGTCGGGCACTTCTCGGTGCTCGAGCACGCGTCGGTGTCGTTCTACATCACGGGGATCTCCCGGTCTGCCACCCACGAGTTGATCCGGCACCGGCACTTCTCCTACTCGCAGCTCTCGCAGCGGTACGTGCCCGAAAACGATGCCGAGGTGGTGGTGCCACCGGGGTTCGAGGACGACCCGGAGCTGGTCGAGCTCTTCTCGGCGGCCGCCGACGCGAGCCGCGCGGCCTACACGGAGTTGCTGTCGCGGCTGGAAGCGAGGTTCGAGGACCAGCCCAACGCTGTATTGCGCCGTAAGCAGGCCCGGCAGGCGGCCCGAGCGGTCCTGCCGAACGCGACCGAGACGCGCATCGTCGTCACCGGCAACTACCGGGCGTGGCGGCATTTCATCGCCATGCGGGCCAGTGAGCACGCCGATGTCGAGATCCGCCGGCTCGCCATCGCGTGCCTGCGTGAACTGGTCGCCGTCGCACCTGCGGTGTTCTCGGATTTCGACATCTACACGCTGGCGGATGGCACGGAGGTGGCAACCTCTCCGTTGGCCACGGAGGCTTGACGGAGTGGCCCATCGGTATCGCGACAGAAGCGTGACAACGACCAGGTAATCTTGGTGCCCGTGAGCACCAGCGCAATTGACGTAACCGCCCGGTTGGGCACCGTGCTGACCGCGATGGTTACGCCTTTCAAGCCCGACGGCTCACTCGATCTCGACGCTGCGGCCCGGCTCGCGGCACATCTCGTGGATTCCGGATGCGACGGGCTCGTGCTGTCCGGCACGACCGGTGAATCCCCGACCACCACCGACGACGAGAAGATCGCGCTGCTGCGCGCGGTGCTCGAAGCCGTCGGCGACCGGGCACGCATCATCGCCGGTGCGGGAAGCTACGACACCGCACACAGCGTGCACCTGGCCAAGGCCTGTGCCGCGGAGGGCGCGCACGGACTGCTCGTCGTGACGCCGTATTACTCGCGGCCGCCGCAGGCAGGCCTGATCGCGCACTTCACGACGGTGGCCGATGCCACCGAGCTGCCGGTTCTGCTGTACGACATTCCGCCGCGCTCATCGATCCCGATCACCTGGGACACCATGCGCACGTTGGCCGAGCACCCGAACATCGTGGGCGTCAAGGACGCCAAGGGCGATCTGCCCGGCGGTGGGCAGATCATCGCCGAGACCGGTCTGGCGTACTACTCCGGCGACGACGCGCTCAACCTGCCGTGGCTGGCCATGGGAGCGGTCGGCGTCGTCAGCGTCTGGGGTCATCTGGCCGCCGGTCAGCTGCGAGACATGTTGTCGGCGTTCAACTCCGGTGACATCGCCACCGCCCGCAAGATCAACGTCGCGCTTGCACCGCTGGCGGCCGCGCAGGCGCGGCTCGGTGGCGTGACGATGTCGAAGGCGGGGTTGCGGTTGCAGGGCTTCGAGGCCGGTGAGCCGCGGTTGCCGCAGATCCCCGCGACCGCCGACGAGATCGAGGCCTTGGCTGCCGACATGCGAGCCGCGGCGGTGCTCAGGTAGTGACGGTAGTGAGCGCCGAATTCGCGCCGCCCGCGCCTCTGGCTCCAGGAGGTCTGCGGGTCACCGCACTGGGCGGAATCAGCGAGATCGGCCGCAACATGACCGTTTTCGAGCATCTTGGCCGATTGCTCATCGTCGACTGCGGAGTCTTGTTCCCCGGGCACGACGAACCCGGCGTCGACCTGATCCTGCCGGACCTGCGCCACATCGAGCATCGCCTCGAGGATGTCGAGGCACTGGTGGTCACGCACGGCCACGAGGACCACATCGGCGCGATCCCTTTTCTGCTCAAGCTGCGGCCCGACATCCCGGTGGTGGGCTCGAAGTTCACCATCGCCCTGATCCGGGAGAAGTGCCGCGAACACCGCATCAAACCGATGTTCGTCGAGGTGGCCGAGCGGCAGAGCAGCACCCACGGGGTATTCGAATGTGAGTACTTCGCGGTCAACCACTCGATTCCGGGATGTCTTGCCGTCGCCATCCACACCGGTGCGGGCACGGTGCTGCACACCGGCGACATCAAGCTCGACCAGCTGCCACTCGACGGTCGTCCGACCGACCTGCCGGGGATGTCGCGGCTCGGTGATTCGGGCGTGGACCTGTTTCTCTGCGACTCCACCAATTCCGAGCATCCCGGGGTCAGCCCTTCGGAGAGTGAAGTCGGCCCCACGTTGCACCGCCTGATCCGCGGGGCCGAGGGCCGGGTGATCGTGGCCTGCTTCGCGTCGAATGTCGATCGCGTGCAACAGATCATCGACGCCGCCGTGGCGCTCGGCCGTCGCGTGTCGTTCGTGGGCCGGTCCATGGTGCGCAACATGGGCATCGCCCGCGAGCTGGGATATCTGCGGGTCGACGACGCCGACATCTTGGACATCGCCGCGGCCGAGATGATGCCGCCGGACCGGGTTGTGTTGATCACCACCGGAACTCAGGGCGAGCCGATGGCCGCGTTGTCCCGGATGTCGCGCGGTGAGCATCGCAGCATCACGTTGACGGCGGGCGATCTGATCATCCTGTCGTCCTCACTGATTCCCGGCAATGAGGAAGCCGTCTACGGCGTGATCGACTCGCTGGCCAAGATCGGTGCCCGCGTGGTCACCAATGCTCAAGCGCGCGTGCATGTTTCCGGCCACGCCTATGCCGGCGAACTGCTGTTCCTGTACAACGGCGTGCGGCCGCGCAACGTCATGCCGGTGCACGGAACGTGGCGACATCTGCGGGCCAACGCCGCGCTGGCCGCCCGCGCCGGGGTGCCGCCGGAGAACATCGTGCTGGCCGAGAACGGGGTCAGTGTGGACCTCGTCGCGGGCAGGGCATCCATCTCCGGAGCGGTCACGGTGGGCAAGATGTTCGTCGACGGCCTGATCACGGGTGATGTCGGCGATGCCACGCTCGGCGAACGGCTCATCCTGTCGTCGGGTTTCGTGGCCGTGACGGTCGTCGTGCATCGCGGTACCGGACGTCCCGCCGGCCCGGCGCATCTGTACTCGCGTGGGTTCTCGGAGGACCCGAAGGCGCTCGAGCCCGCGGCCCGCAATGTGGAACGCGAGCTGGAAACCCTGGCCGCCGACAACGTCACCGATCCGACGCGGATCGCCCAGGCGGTGCGCCGCACCGTCGGTAAATGGGTGGGGGAGACATACCGCAGGCAGCCGATGATCGTGCCGACGGTCATCGAGATCTAGGCCGACAACAACAGGATTCCGCCGGTCAACAGGGCGATGACCTTGACGGCCTCCAACGCGACGTACGCGTAGTGCGCGTGCGAACGCGGCGCGTCGCTGCCGGATAGCACGGCGTCCGATCGACGTGTGAGACGGGGCCGCACCGCGAGCAGTTGCACGGCAAGCGCAACCACGGCGACCGCGATCGCGACGTTGACCGAGGTTGCCGGCGGGTCGGCGGCGAGCGCGATCAAAATCGCCACGGCGAAAAGGATTTCGACGCTGTTGAGGGCGCGGAACACCAGCCTTCCGATACCGAGCCCGATCTGCAGCGTCACCCCCGGCGCCCGGAACTTCAGCGGGGCCTCCAGAAATGAGATCGCCAGCACCATACCGAGCCACACGAACGACACGGCCACGATGACGGCTGCGGCCGGGCTCATCGCTTGTTCACGATGCCGGCGTCAACTGGAAGCGTCACCCCGGTGACATAACGCGCCTGATCGGACACCAGCCAGGCGACCGCGTTGGCGATGTCCTCGACCTGAACCACCTGCACGGGCAGCGCATTTCCGAAATCCGTCGGGGCGTTCAATTCCTCGGCCACGTGCTTGAGCCACTGCCTGGTGAACTCGTTGTTGATCATCGGCGTGTCGACACCGGTGGGATGGATCGAGTTCACCCGGATGCTGTGCGGGGCAAGGAAATTGGCGTAGGCGCGCATCAGGCCGACCACGCCGTGCTTTGCGGCTGTGTATCCCAGCGATCCGCGGTCACCGCCGCCGACGCCGATCAGGCCGGCCGCCGAGCTGATCAGCACGATGGACCCGCCGTCGCCCTGCTCGACCATCGTCGGGATCGCGACCTCGACGGTGTGGTGCACGCCGGTGAGGTTCACGTCGACGACATCACGCCAGCCGTCGGCACCCGACTGCATCGGGGCGATGCCGGCATTGGCGACCACGATGTCGAGGCGGCCGAGCTCGTCCACCCCGGCCTGAAGCGCGGTGGCGAGCGCCGCCTCGTCACGCACGTCGGCCTGGCCCGCGACGATCCGCGCACCGGTGTCCTCGACGAGTTTGACCGTCTCGGCCAGATCGTCCGGCGTCGCCATGGGGTAGGGGACCGAGGCGATCTGGTCGCACAGGTCGACCGCGATGATGTCGGCCCCGTCGGCGGCCAGCCGGATCGCCTCGGCGCGGCCCTGACCGCGCGCGGCACCGGTGATGAACGCGACCTTGCCCGTGAGGGGACCGTCGGTGGGCATCCCGACCGTCACTTCTTCGCGCAAGCGCTCATTAGGGCCGCAGCTGGCCCTTGGCCGGGTCTCCGGCGACCACCGGCTGCAGGACCTTGATGTCCGGCGCGCCGTCGAGCAGTTCGCCGACCGTGCCGAACAGTGTGCCCACCGCGGGTGCCGAGCTGTGGGTCTTGAGTGCGTCGGCGTCGGCCCACTGCTCGACGAACACGAACGTTCCGTCGGCTTCGTGCAGCGAATAGAGGTCGCATCCGGGCTCGTCGTGCACCGCCTCGATGGCTTTGGTGCAGGCCGCACGGACCGCGTCGACGGACTCGGGCTTGGCCTTCATGGTGGCGACGACGACAACAGGCATATGCGCAGAACTCCTCGATGAGTGCCAAAGCTGGACGAGTGTCCACCCTACCCACAAACGGGCCCGATTCGGTTCGCATAACTAAGTTGTTATCGATACCAGTCTGTGACCCGTGTGGCAGATGGTGAATATGGGGCCTATGCGACTAGGCTTGCGGTCATGGC
Source organism: Mycolicibacterium wolinskyi str. Jessa 2025 (assembly GCF_049241375.1). Classification (NCBI taxonomy): domain Bacteria; kingdom Bacillati; phylum Actinomycetota; class Actinomycetes; order Mycobacteriales; family Mycobacteriaceae; genus Mycobacterium; species Mycolicibacterium wolinskyi. Next base: position 4,418,497 of record NZ_CP185960.1, on the reverse strand, counting down.
TAACAAGACAGCCGCCCGATCCGGAGCGCGTTCGAGCAGGTCAAAGGCCGGCTCGCAGGGCGGGTCCCGGCGTCAGTCGCCGGCCCGGCCAGCCCCGCCACGGCGCAAGCCTGCCCGTCGGCCGCACGCTTCGCCGGTGGCCGTCGCGGGTCAAAAGCTCGGCCGTGGCGCCCGCGCCGGCTGGCTCATGCTGGCCAAGGGGGCAGGGTCGACGGCCCGCTCGGTCGGACGCGCGCGCGAGATCGAGCCCGGCCATCGCCGTGACGGCATCGCCCTGGCCCTCCTCGGCATCGCGGTCGTGGTCGCTGCGAGTTCCTGGTTCGATGCCGCGCGGCCAGTCGGAGCCTGGATCGACACGTCGCTGCGCACGCTCGTCGGCGGCCCCGTGGTGCTCGTCCCGATCGTGCTCGGCGTCATCGCCGTAACCCTCATGCGCACCGAACCCGATCCGGAATCGCGCCCGCGCCTCATCCTCGGCTCGGCGATGATCGCGCTCCCGGCGCTGGGCCTGTGGCATCTGTGGTCGGGTTCGCCTGCCGACCCCATCGCCCGCCAGCACGCCGCGGGGTTCATCGGCTTCGCGATCGGCGGGCCGCTGTCCGACGGGCTCACGCCCTGGATCGCCGCGCCGCTGCTGTTCATCGGCGTCCTGTTCGGCCTCCTGCTGATCACCGGCACGACGATCCGCGAGGTGCCGTCGACCCTGCGCGCGATGTTCAGCACCCGCGCATTCCGTGACGACGACGAGTACTACGACGAATACGACGACGAGTACGCCGACGGCGAGCCCGACGATTTCTCCGACGGCTACTACGACGCACCAGCCGAGGACGAGGCCAAGACCTGGCCGACCGCGGCCATCGAGGCGCCCAAGCCGGCAGGCACGCCGATGGACAACTATCCCCTCGAGGACGCCCCGACCGTTCCCGAGCCGGCCGTCAAGCCCCGCCGCAAGAAACCGGAAGCCGCCAAGCCCGCGAAGAAGCCCGACGAGACGTTGGTGCTCGACCGCGTCGTCGAGGGGCCGTACGTCCTGCCGTCGCTCGACCTCTTGGTGGCCGGTGACCCGCCGAAGCTGCGGACCGCCGCGAACGACCAGATGACCGACGCGATCACGTCGGTGCTCGAGCAGTTCAAGGTCGACGCCGCGGTCACCGGTTGCACCCGCGGCCCGACCGTCACGCGTTACGAGGTCGAACTCGGGCCCGGCGTCAAGGTCGAGAAGATCACCGCGCTGCACCGCAACATCGCCTACGCGGTGGCCACCGAGAGCGTCCGCATGCTCGCCCCGATCCCGGGCAAGTCGGCCGTCGGCATCGAGGTGCCCAACACCGACCGCGAGATGGTCCGGCTGTCGGACGTGCTCACCGCGCCGTCGACGCGCCGGGATCACCACCCGCTCGTGATCGGCCTCGGCAAGGACATCGAGGGCGACTTCGTCTCGGCCAACCTGGCCAAGATGCCGCACCTTCTGGTGGCCGGTTCGACCGGCTCGGGTAAGTCGAGCTTCGTCAACTCGATGCTGGTGTCGCTTCTGGCCCGGGCCACCCCGGAAGAGGTCAGGATGATCCTGATCGACCCCAAGATGGTGGAACTCACGCCCTACGAAGGCATTCCACACCTGATCACGCCCATCATCACGCAGCCGAAGAAGGCGGCCGCCGCGCTCGCCTGGCTGGTCGAGGAGATGGAGCAGCGCTACCAGGACATGCAGGCATCGCGCGTGCGCCACATCGACGTGTTCAACGAGAAGGTGCGGTCGGGCGAGATCACCACCCCGCTGGGCAGCGAGCGGGTCTACAAGCCCTATCCCTACATCATCGCGATCGTCGACGAGCTCGCCGACCTCATGATGACCGCACCCCGCGACGTCGAAGACGCCATCGTCCGGATCACGCAAAAGGCGCGTGCCGCCGGCATTCACCTGGTGCTCGCCACGCAGCGGCCGTCGGTCGACGTCGTCACCGGCCTCATCAAGACGAACGTGCCGTCACGGCTGGCGTTCGCCACGTCCTCGTTGACCGACAGCCGCGTCATCCTCGACCAGGCCGGTGCCGAGAAGCTCATCGGTATGGGTGACGGACTGTTCCTGCCCATGGGCGCCAACAAACCCATCCGTATGCAGGGCGCGTTCATCACCGACGAAGAGATCCACGCCGTCGTCGCGGCCACCAAGGAACAGGCCGAGCCCGAATTCGTCGAAGGCGTCACCAAGGCCAAGCCGAGCGGCGAGCGCACCGACGTCGACCCCGACATCGGCGACGACATGGACGTGTTCCTGCAGGCCGTCGAGCTCGTGGTGTCGTCGCAGTTCGGCTCAACCTCGATGCTGCAGCGCAAGCTGCGCGTCGGCTTCGCCAAGGCGGGCCGGCTCATGGACCTCATGGAGACCCGCAACATCGTCGGCCCGTCCGAGGGATCCAAGGCCCGCGAGGTGCTCGTCAAGCCCGACGAGTTGGCCGGCACGCTCGCGCTCATCCGCGGTGGCGCCGATGCCAACGGAGCCGACGCCGACGACGACGAGGAGTTCTGAGGCGGGCTCGAACTGGCCTCAGCGCTCGGCTCAGCGCTCGAATGTCACGCTGGAGTGGCTGCCGCACCCGGCAGCCACTCCAGCTTGACAAACGCGGCCAGAGCGGCAGAACGCTAGAGCGTCAACAGCATTCGGGTGTTGCCCAGGGTGTTGGGCTTGACGTAGGAAAGGTCGAGGAACTCGGCCACGCCGGTGTCGTAGGAACGGCACATCTCCTCGAACACCTCGGCGGTCACCGGCGTCCCGTCGATCTCCTCGAAGCCGTGCCTGCTGAAGAACTCGACCTCGAACGTCAGCACGAAGATCCGTTGCAGATGCAGGTCGCGCGCGACGTCCAGCAATCGCTCCACGAGTAGATGGCCGACGCCGGCACCGCGGACCTTCGGATGCACCGCGACTGTGCGCACCTCGCCGAGATCGGACCACAACACGTGCAGTGCACCGCAGCCGACGAGTTCGCCGTCGAGTTCGGCGACCCAGAATTCCTGGACCGCCTCGTAGAGCGTGACGAGGTTCTTCTCGAGCAGGATTTTGCCTGCATAGATGTCCACGAGGCCCTTGATCGCGGGAACGTCAGAGGTGCGGGCGCGGCGCACCAGGGGGCGATTGGCCGCTTTTGCACTGCCTCCGTTCACAGGTGGAAGAGTATCCGTTCCGGCAACCGATATTCTGTTGCGGTGCCGGGGCAACCTTCTACCGATCCGGTGGTCCCGCGTGCGCGCGTGGCCAACCTCGCCAACGTGCTCACCGGCGTGCGACTGGTGCTCGTTCCGATCTTCCTCGTGCTGTTGTTCGTCGACGGCGGTCATGAAACCGGTTGGCGCTTGGCTGCTTTCGCGGTGTTCGCGGTCGCGGTGATCACCGACCGGTTCGACGGGGCGCTCGCGCGTAGCTACGGGATGGTGACCGAGTTCGGCACCCTGGCCGACCCGATCGCCGACAAGCTGCTGATCGGCTCGGCGCTGATCGGGTTGTCGATGCTCGGCGATCTGCCGTGGTGGGTGACCGTGGTGATCCTCGCTCGTGAGATCGGAATCACGGTGCTGCGTTTCGCGGTGCTGCGTCACGGGGTGATCCCGGCCAGCCGCGGCGGCAAGCTCAAGACCCTCGTGCAGGCGGTTGCCATCGGGTTGTTCATCCTGCCGTTGCAGGCATGGCCCGACATCTGGCTGACCGTGGCCTGGGTGATCATGTGGGCCGCGGTGGTGCTGACCGTGCTCACCGGAGCCGACTATGTGATTTCGGCGATCAGGGATTCACGTGGACGACCCGCTCGTAACTGACGACGCACGTGCGCTCGTCGCCGATCTGACCGTGCGCGGCCAGAGTGTGGCGACGGCCGAATCCCTCACGGCCGGGCTGTTGGCGGCGACCTTGGCGGGTGTGCCCGGCTCCAGCGCCGTGCTGCACGGCGGGCTGATCACCTACACCGAGGACACCAAGATCTGGCTGGCCGGTGTCGCGCCGCAGGTGCTCGACGCCGTCGGCCCGGTCGCGGGTCCCACGGCCCGCGCGTTGGCGGTCGGCGCCCGTCAGCGGTGTGCGGCCACCTGGGGCGTCAGCCTGACGGGCGTGGCCGGCCCCGAGGCGCACGGCGGGCATCCGCCCGGCACGGTGTTTCTCGGCCTGGCCGGGCCGGTCGACACCGAGGTGGTCGAGCTCGCGCTGACGGGTTCCCGCTGGGAGATCCGTCGGGCCGCGGTCGATGAGGCCGTCGCACGGTTGCGTGTCCTCGTCGAGCGTCAGTGAGTTCGAGCCGTCGGGAACCTTCGCGGTGGGTGCCAGCGTTCTGCAGATAGCGAATCCGCGCAAAGCCACCGAAGGAGGGCACCATGACGGCATTGCTGCGCGAGGTGATTGGCGACGTGCTGCGCAACGCCCGCACCGACCAGGGGCGCACCCTGCGGGAGGTGTCCGACGCCGCCCGGGTCAGCCTGGGCTACCTGTCGGAGGTGGAACGCGGCCGCAAGGAGGCGTCGAGTGAACTCCTCAGCGCCATCTGCGACGCCCTCGACGTTCCGTTGTCGCGAGTGCTGACCGACGCCGGGGAGGGCATGGCCCGCCGCGAGCGCGACGCGGCACAACTCGCCCAGACCAACGTCGCGCACATCGACGTCTCGACCAAGGTCGTCATCCCGCAGGCAGTGTCGATGGCGGTCGCTTGATCGCTGCTCGCGGCGATTTTGCGAAACACACGTCCGAACATGCCGCGGGACTGTGGAGCCATGCCCGAAACCGATAAGTTGGCATCAGAGAAGTTGCGGCAACCCGGAAACTCAAGGCCCGATCTCAAGGCCCGATACGACAAGGCGGAATGAACCCATGGCCAATCCGTTCGTCAAGGCGTGGAAGTACCTGATGGCGCTTTTCAGCTCCAAGGTCGACGAGTACGCCGACCCGAAGGTGCAGATCCAGCAGGCCATCGAGGACGCCCAGCGTCAGCACCAGGCGCTCACGCAGCAGGCCGCCCAGGTGATCGGCAACCAGCGCCAGTTGGAGATGCGCCTCAACCGCCAGCTCGCCGATATCGAGAAGCTGCAGGTCAACGTCCGTCAGGCGCTCACCCTGGCCGACCAGGCCACCGCCGCCGGTGACGCCGCGAAGGCCACCGAATACAACAACGCCGCCGAGGCGTTCGCCGCGCAACTCGTGACCGCCGAACAGAGCGTCGAGGACCTCAAGGGTCTGCACGATCAGGCGCTGCAGGCCGCGAGCCAGGCCAAGAAGGCCGTCGAGCAGAACGCGATGATGCTGCAGCAGAAGATCGCCGAACGCACCAAGCTGTTGTCGCAACTCGAGCAGGCCAAGATGCAGGAGCAGGTCAGTTCGTCGCTGCGGTCGATGAGCGAGCTGGCCGCACCGGGCAACACGCCGAGCCTCGACGAGGTCAGGGACAAGATCGAACGCCGCTACGCCAACGCGATCGGCCAGGCCGAGCTCGCGCAGAACTCGGTGCAGGGCCGCATGATGGAGGTGCAGCAGGCCAGCGTCCAGATGGCCGGCCATTCGCGCCTGGAGCAGATCCGCGCGTCGATGCGCGGTGAGGCATTGCCGAGCGGCGGTGCCACGCCCGCCACACCGGCCACGCCCGCGACCAACCAGACCCCGGCTGCACCCGAAAACCCGCTCAGCCAATAGTGATTCGAGTGTTTTAGATCATGGCTACGAAGACCGGCCGACCAGAAGCCTGGCGGTCGCTGCTGCAGCGAGGTGTCGATACCGCCGCCGAGTTGTCCGGGGCACTTGCCGAGAAGCTGAGTGCCGCCGCCGACCCGCGCGCCAAGCTGCTGCGCAAACGGCGGTGGGCGCTGCGGCTCGGAGTGTTCTTCACCCTGGCGTGCGCGTTCTGGGTGTTCGTCACCGCGGTGCTCGCGTCGTGGAGCACCCCGGTCTGGGTCCTGATCATCACGGGCGCCATCGCCGCGGGCGCAGCGTTCCCGGCGACGTTGCTGTGGCTACGGTATCGCTGGCTGCGCGCCACGCCGCTGCCCGCCGAACGCCCCACCGTCGGGCGTCGGCTGCCGCCGTGGGGTTCGGCGGCCCGCCAGCCCATGGCGGCGCTGCTGGCCTCCGAGCGTGGGATGTTCTCGCTGCTCGGGGTGATGGAGCGGGGACGGATGCTGCCCGCCGAGGAGCTGCGGGAGCTGACCGTGGTGGCCAACCAGACCGCGCGCACGATGGCCGGGACCGCGAACGAGGTGGTGTCCATGGAGCGCGCCATCAGCAACGCGCCCCAGTCGCGGGCGCATCTGGTGCCCACGATCAACGCGTTCACCGCACAGTTGAATCAGGGTGTCCGGCAGTACAACGAAATGGTCACGGCCGCAGCCCAATTGGTGTCGGCGGCGAACAACGGTCCGGCATCGGCCGCGCCGCTGTCACAGCACCGCTACCGCACCGAGCTGACCGGCGCAACCGATCGGCTGATCGGCTGGGCGCAGGCCTTCGACGAGCTCGGGCAGCTGCGGCGGGCCTGACCCTCAGACGTCGTGGCTGCTTGGCGGCCCCGACCGCGGTCCGTACCTCTCGATGTAGGCCTCATGGATGTGCGCGTTCTTCTTGCGGGACAGCGCGTCGACGAGGTTGGGGTCCAGCCCGTGTTTGGCCAGCATGTGGCGGCGCCACACCTTGTTGAGGGCGTGCGAGAAGAACACGAACGGGATGAAGATCGGCAGCGTCATGCTGATGTGGACGTACAGCGTCGTCGGGATCAGCCAGAACGGTGCCAGGATGATCAGGGCGGGCACCGCCATCCGCACCATCATCCGGACGGTGGCGCCCTCGCCGGCCAGATCGTCACGTACCCAGCCGCGCATGGAATCGGGCAGTCGCCGCCCGTAACAGTAGGTGACGTACTCCCAGATGTTCGGTTCGGAGCGGGCGGACGGCTCGCTCACAGGGTCGTGCGCAGCGACGGGACCACCACGCCGGCGACGCCCCGCACGGTTGCCTTCAACATGTCGAAGAAGTCGAAGTAGTCGCGCCACAGCGTGATTCGGCCGTCGTGCACCTCGAATACGCCGCAGACCCAGAACTGCAGCCGCAGCGGGCCGAAGGTCAGGGCATCGGTGCGTTCGGTGAGCACGGACGCACCGTCGGCCGCGCTGCGGTGAATCTTCACCTCGAAACCGGCGCGGCCCTGCATCGACCGGAACAGCTTCATCGCGCGGGTGCGCCCGTAGATCGTCGGCAGCCCGACGTTCTGGTAGACGAGATTCTGGGCCAGGGCGTTCTCGGCCGTATCGAAGTCCTCGTCCTGCAGTGCGTTCAGGAACACCTCGACCGTGGTGGTCGGGTCCTGCACTGTCGTGGATGATTGGTCAGCCATGCCCGAAGCCTAGATGCCGGGGGCTGTGGCAGGGTAGGCCGGTGCGCGTAGCCGTGGTTGCCGGGCCCGATCCCGGGCATGCCTTCCCAGCCCTCGCGCTGTGCCGAGAATTCCTGGCCGCGGGGGACACCCCGACCCTGTTGACGGGCGTGGAATGGCTGGACACCGCGCGTGCCGCCGGCATCGTCGCGATCGAACTCGACGGCCTGGATCCCACCGAACTCGACGACGACGCCGACGCCGGAGCCAAGATCCACCAGCGGGCAGCCCGCATGGCGGTGCTCAACGTGCCGCGGCTACGGGACCTCGCGCCCGATCTGGTGGTCTCCGACGTCATCACCGCATGCGGAGGTCTGGCCGCCGAACTGCTCGGACTGCCGTGGATCGAGCTCAATCCCCATCCGCTTTACCGGCCGTCGAAGGGGCTTCCGCCGCTCGGCAGCGGCCTGGCGCCCGGCGTCGGTGTCCGGGGCCGGTTGCGTGACGCCGTGATGCGGGCGCTGACCGCGCGGTCGTGGCGCGCCGGGCTCGCGCAGCGTTCGGCGGCGCGGGTGCAGATCGGTCTGCCCGCGGCCGACCCGGGACCGCTGCGCCGGTTGATCGCGACCCTGCCCGCCCTTGAGGTGCCGCGCCCGGACTGGCCGGACGAGGCGGTTGTCGTGGGCCCGCTGCACTTCGAGCCCACCTCCGCGGTGCTGGACGTGCCACCGGGATCCGGCCCGGTGATCGTGGTGGCGCCGTCCACCGCGGTGACCGGGGCGCAGGGGATGGCCGAGCTCGCACTGGAGTCGCTGCGGCCGGGGGAGACGGTGCCCGCGGGCGCGCGCGTGGTGGTCTCGCGCCTGGCCGGAGCCGACACCCACGTGCCGCCGTGGGCCGTCGTCGGGCTGGGCCGCCAGGACGAACTGCTCTCGCACGCCGATCTGGTGATCTGCGGCGGCGGGCACGGCATGGTGTCCAAGACGCTGCTGGCGGGTGTGCCGATGGTGGTCGTCCCGGGCGGTGGCGATCAATGGGAGATCGCCAATCGTGTTGCGCGCCAGGGCAGTGCGCAACTCGTGCGGCCGTTGACGGCCGACGCTCTCACCGCTGCGGTCGGCGCGGTGCTCGGCTCGCCGGCCTACCGGGAGGCCGCGGCGCGTGCCGGGGCATCGGCGGCCGAGGTGGCAGATCCGGTACGGGTGTGCCATGACGCCCTGTCCCGGGCTGGGTAGGTTGGGGTCCGTGCGGTTGACGGAATTCCATGACCTTGTGGATGGCCAGTTCGGCTCGATGAGAGGGCGCTCCCTGCTCGTCGACCATGTGCTGAGCGGCCTCGGCGGACGCACCGCCGCGCAGGCCATCGAAGACGGTGTCGAGCCCCGCGAGGTGTGGCGGGCGCTGTGCGCAGACTTCGACGTGCCGCGCGATCAATGGTGAGGTTTTTCCGCTTTTCCTGATCGCGAATCCGGCGTATACCGGAGCTATGGGTCTCGGTGACCATCCGATGCGGACGCCGTTCTACGGCGTGCTGCTGGTGATCGTCGCAGTTCTGTTGGCGTGGCTGGTCGCGTCGACACTGACCGGATGGCAGGCGGCGGTCGGATACTTCCTGGCGATCGCCGTCGGCGCGGTCGGATTCGTCATGACGCTGCGGGATCTCGACAACTTTCCGAACTGGCGGCACTGACCGCCGCGCCGTGCACGGCGTGTCCACTTGAATCGAACAGATGTTCGTCTACTGTGGTCGGCATGCGATGGCTAGATGCTGGTCAGGCCGACTTGTCGGTGGCTACCTCTAGCGTCACGGACAACTGATCGAAAACCGATCAACCACCCACAAGGACGGAGATCACCATGGCGCAGCAGGCACCTGACCGCGAAAAAGCGCTCGAATTGGCGATGGCGCAGATCGACAAGAACTTCGGCAAGGGGTCGGTGATGCGCCTCGGTGACGAGGTGCGCCAGCCGATCTCGGTCATCCCGACCGGTTCGATCGCGTTGGATGTGGCACTCGGTATCGGCGGTCTGCCGAGGGGCCGTGTCGTCGAGATCTACGGCCCGGAGTCCTCGGGTAAGACGACGGTCGCGCTGCATGCGGTGGCCAACGCGCAAGCCGCAGGCGGCATCGCGGCGTTCATCGACGCCGAGCACGCGCTCGATCCCGAGTACGCCAAGAAGCTCGGCGTGGACACCGACTCGCTGTTGGTCTCTCAGCCCGACACCGGTGAGCAGGCGCTGGAGATCGCCGACATGCTGGTGCGTTCGGGTGCGCTGGACATCCTGGTGATCGACTCGGTGGCCGCCCTGGTGCCCCGCGCCGAGATCGAAGGCGAGATGGGCGACAGCCACGTCGGCCTGCAGGCCCGCCTGATGAGCCAGGCGCTGCGGAAGATGACCGGCGCGCTCAACAACTCCGGCACCACCGCGATTTTCATCAACCAGCTCCGCGAGAAGATCGGCGTGATGTTCGGCTCGCCCGAGACCACAACGGGCGGTAAGGCGCTGAAGTTCTACGCCTCGGTCCGGATGGACGTCCGCCGCATCGAGACACTCAAGGACGGCACCGATGCCGTGGGTAACCGCACCCGCGTCAAGATCGTCAAGAACAAGGTGTCGCCGCCGTTCAAGCAGGCCGAGTTCGACATCCTCTACGGCCAGGGCATCAGCCGCGAAGGCTCGCTCATCGACATGGGTGTCGAGCACGGCTTCATCCGCAAGTCGGGCTCGTGGTTCACCTATGAGGGTGAGCAGCTGGGCCAGGGCAAGGAGAACGCCCGCAAGTTCCTGCTGGAGAACGTTGACGTCGCCAACGAGATCGAGAAGAAGATCAAAGAGAAGCTCGGTATCGGTGCCGTCGTGACCGCCGAGGCAACTGATGACGTCCTGCCCGCCCCGGTTGACTTCTGAGTCGCCCGGCAAGCCCGAGGGGGAGCAGGCGCAGGATCCCCGCGCCCGCGAGGAGCAGGCCAAGAATGTCTGCCTGCGCCTGCTCACCGTGCGGGCACGTACCCGCTCCGAACTCGAGGCGCAGCTGACCAAACGCGGCTACCCCGATGACGTCAGTGCCAGGGTGCTCGACCGGCTCGCCGAGGTCGGACTGATCGACGATGAGGATTTCGCCGAGCAGTGGGTGCGTTCTCGGCACGCCAATGCCGGAAAAGGCAAGCGGGCGTTGGCCGTTGAACTGCGCAAGAAGGGCGTGGACGACGAGGTGATCAGCTCGGCACTGGCCGATCTCGATCCGGCTGCCGAGCGGCAGCGGGCCGAGCAGCTGGTCCGGGACAAGTTGCGCCGTGAACGCCTCGCCGACGATGACGATGTGAAGGTGACGCGCCGGTTGGTGGGCATGCTCGCCCGCCGCGGCTACAGTCAGTCGATGGCGTTCGACGTGGTCAGTGTCGAGCTCGCCAGTGAGCGGGAGCGGCGCCGGGTGTAGTTCAGTCTTTTCTGCCGGTGGCGGCGACGGTCACGCCCAGGCCGATCATGGCGAGCCCGCCGACGCCGCCCACCATGGCGAGCCTTCGCGGTGAATGCGCGAACCAGCTTCTGGCAGTTGCCGCGACGAGGCCCCACACGGAGTCGGACGCGATCGCGATCAGGTTGAAGACCAATCCGAGGATCAGGATCTGGACGATGACGCCGTGACCGTTGCCGCGGTCGACGAACTGCGGCAGGACAGCCGCGAAAAACACAATGGTCTTCGGATTGGCGACACCGACGGCGAACCCGTCCCACAGCGTGCGGGACACGCCGTGTCGTGGATCGCCGCCATCGAGGTTGGCTTGCAGCTCGCCGCGATGGCGGATCGCGGTGACGCCGAGATAGATCAGGTACGCCGCGCCGGCGAGTTTGAGTGCGGTGAACGCGACGACGGAGTGTTCGACGACGGTGCCGACACCGAATGCCACGGCGACGACGAGCACGTACGCGCCCAGCGCGTTGCCGGCTACGGTGGTGAGCGCCGTCTGGCGGCCGTGCGCCAACGCTCGGCCGATGACGAACAGGACGCTCGGCCCCGGCACGACGATCAGGACGAACGACATCGCCGCGAACGCCAGTAGCCGGTCGGCAGACACCACGGGGGCAGCTTATCGGCTGACCACCTGCACGGTAGCTTGACCAACGTGAACGGCGAAGTGGTGATTCTGACCGGTCCGCCCGGAAGCGGCAAGACCACAGCGGCGGACATCGTCGCGGGCGCAGCCGACCGGCCGACCGTGCATCTGACCACCGATCAGTTCTATCGGGCGATCCGCGCCGGGTACATCCCGCCGTTTCTGCCGGAGGCGCAAGCGCAGAACGAAGTGGTCATCGACGCGATCGTGGCGGCGGTCGCGGCGTACGCCGGTGGCGGATTCGACGTGGTGGTCGACGGCATCGTCGGACCGTGGTTTCTCGGACCCTTCCGCGATCTCGCGGCGCGGGCGGGAATCACCTTGTCCTACATCGTGTTACGGCCGACGCTGCAGACCGCGCTGGCGCGTGCCCAGGCCCGCAGCGGCGACGACCTCAAGGACCCCGACGCCATCACCGGTTTGCATTCCGCGTTCGCCGAACTCGACGGCCTGGAAAGCCATGTCATCGACAACAGCGCACTCGACGCATCCGGCACGGCCGAGCGGGTTCGCCAGGCGATCGCCTCGGGCCGTTACCGCCTGTGATCCAGCAGATCTAGGTACCGCGGGACTGCTCGCCGGTGGCCGCCAACTCCACGTGCGCACCCGGGGCGCCTTCCTGTTCGATGGCTTCGGCCGCCAGGGGAGTCGGTGCCCGCCGGGAGCTCCGCAGCCGGCGTTCGATATTCGTGGCCAGCGCCGACAATGCGAAGTTCACGGTGATCATCAAGATGGCGATGACGATCAAGGCCGGTAGGTAGTTGCCGTAGGACGAACCGATGTTGGTGCCCTGCCGCACCATCTCCACGAACGTGATCTGGTAGCCGATCGCGGTGTCCTTGAGCACGACCACCAGTTGCGAGATCAAGACCGGCAGCATGGCCGTGATCGCCTGCGGCAGCAGGATCATGCGCATGGTCTGGGTCCACGACAAGCCGAGTGACCATGCCGCCTCACTCTGCCCGCGGGGCAGGGAACTGACCCCGGCGCGGACGATCTCGGCGATCACCGCGCCGTTGTAGAGCGTCAGACCCGTGATGACCCCGGCCAGCGCAAGGTGTTTCGACGGGAAGACGTCGTATGTGGCGTACAGGAAGTACGCGAAGATCATCATGATCAGGACCGGGACCGCGCGGAAGAACTCCACGATCACGGCGCTGACCCAGCGGATCGGGCCGATCGGCGCGAGCCGGCCCACCCCGAGGATCAGGCCGAGCGCCAGTGCCAGCACGATCGACACGGCCGCCGCCGTCAGCGTGCCCTGCACCCCGGGCAACACGTACGTCATCCACAGGTCGGACGTGAGAAACGGCTTCCACTTGGCCGCTTCGAGTTGATCGCGGTTCCACAGCTGGTAGACCACGAACGCGATGACTGCTCCGGTGATCAACACGGTGAGCGCCGTCAGCAGATGGTTGCGTGCCCGGGCCCGCGGACCGGGCGCGTCGAAGAGAACCGATCCGCTCACCTTGGCCATCCGTTCGTCGCGCAAGCGCTCATCACCTGGCCACCGCCAATCGCTTACCGAGCCACCCGAAGAACAATCCGAGCGGCAACGTCAGCAGGATGAACCCGACCGCGAAGATCGTGCCGACGGCGATCAGCGCGGCGGTGTTCTCGATCATCTCCTTCATCAGCAACGCGGCCTCGGCGACACCGATCGCCGAGGCGATCGTCGTGTTCTTCGTCAACGCGATCAGAACCGAGCCGAGGGGGATGATCACCGCGCGAAAAGCCTGCGGCAGCAGGACCAATCGCAGGTTCTGGCCGAACGTCAAACCCAGCGACCGGGCGGCCTCGGCCTGCCCCAGGGGCACGGTGTTCACCCCCGACCGCACGGTCTCGCATACGAATGAAGCGGTGTAGACCGTCAACCCGAGCACCGCGAGCCGAAAGTTGCTGTCGGTGATGGAGGTTGGCGAATTCGGGTCGACGAGGGTGATCCGCAACGTCTGCCCCACCCCGAACGAACAGAACAGGATGATCAGCGTCAGGGGAGTGTTGCGGACGATGTTGACATACGTCGTGCCGATCCAGTTCATCACCGGTGTCGGCGCCAGCCGCATCGCGGCCAGCACGGTGCCCAGAATCAGCGCTCCGACCGCGGAGTACACGGTCAGCTGGATGGTCGTCCAGAACGCCGCGAATATCTCATCGCGGTACTCGGTGAAGATCTCCACGGTCGGAGCTGTGCCTCCGGCGGATCAGTAGCGGTCGACGGGCGGCGGCGTGGGGGCCTGGATACCGGCCGGGCCGAGGTTCTTGTCGAACGCTTCCTTCCAGGTGCCGCTTGACTCCATCTTCTCGATGGCGTCGTTGATCTTGTTGCGCAGTTCGGAATCGCCCTTCTTCAGGCCGATGCCGTAGCGCTCCTCGGAGAAGGTGTCGCCGACGATCTTGAACGTGCCCGGCGTCTGCGCGGCGTAGCCGGCCAGGATGACCTCGTCGGTCGTCACGGCGTCGATGACACCGTTCTTGAGCGCGTCGATGCAGGCCGAGTAGGTGTCGAACTGCTGCAGCTGCACCTTCGGATACTCGTCCTTGATCCGCTGCGCGGGAGTCGACCCGGACACCGAGCACAGCTTCTTGTTGTTCTCCAGCGACGCCGCCCCGGTGATGTCGGTGTTGTCGGCGCGCACCAGCAGGCTCTGCCCGGTCAACAGGTAGGGCCCGGCGAAGTCGACCTTCTCCTTGCGCGCGTCGGTGATCGAGTAGGTGGCGGCGATGAAGTCGACCTGGTCGTTCTGGATCAGCGTCTCGCGCTGGGCCGACGGCGCTTCCTTCCATTCGATCTGGTCCTCGTTGTAGCCGAGTTCCTTCGCGACGTACTTGGCGACGTCGACGTCGAAGCCGGACACCGAGCCGTCCGGATTCTTCTGGCCGAGGCCGGGCTGGTCGTACTTGGTTCCGATGACGATGGTGTTGCCCTCGTCGCCGCCACCGCCGCCCCCGCATGCGGTCGCGGCGAGCGGCAGTGCGACGGCCAGTGCGATCGCACCGACGACACGCATCCGTCGTGTGGGTATGGACGCCATATTCCTGGTTCCTTTCACCGGAGCATTAGTGATGGAGAATCTTGCCGAGAAAATCCTTGGCGCGATCGGTTTTCGGATTGTCGAAGAACTCGGCAGGCGCGGAATCCTCGAGGATGGCGCCGTCGGACATGAACACCACGCGATCCGACGCCCGGCGAGCGAAGCCCATCTCGTGGGTGACCACGACCATCGTCATGCCCTCGCCGGCCAGCGAGGTCATCACCGCGAGAACTTCGTTGATCATCTCGGGATCCAGGGCGCTGGTCGGCTCGTCGAACAGCATGACCTTGGGATTCATCGCCAGTGAGCGCGCGATGGCCACGCGCTGCTGCTGGCCGCCCGACAACTGCGCGGGGTACTTGTCGGCCTGGTTGGCCACGCCGACGCGCTCCAGCAGCGCCATGGCGTTGTCACGCGCCTTCTCCTTGGCGGCCTTGCGCACCTTCATCGGCGCGAGCGTGACGTTCTCCAGGATCGTCTTGTGCGCGAACAGGTTGAAGGACTGGAAGACCATCCCGACATCCGAACGCAGCTGCGCGAGCTTGCGTCCCTCGGCCGGTAGCTGTTCGCCGTCAACCGAAATCGTGCCCGAGTCGATGGTTTCCAGCCGATTGATGGTGCGGCACAACGTCGACTTACCCGAACCGGACGGGCCGAGCACGACGACCACCTGGCCGCGGCCGACATCCAGGTTGATGTCCTTGAGGACATGCAGGGAGCCGAAGTGTTTGTTGACTCCCTGGAGTGAAATCATCGGCACCTCTGGTGGCGCCGGATCGTCGACCTGCGGCTGCGCGCCGGGGCTTCCCATGGGTGCAGACCTTACCCAGGGAACGCCCAGCGTGCTCGCATTCGTGAATCCGCGCCGGAGTCGCCCGGGCGGCGACCTCCTGCCCGGTTGACGTCTGTCGCGCGTCCGTACCATTAGGGCCGTGACTTCGATGGTGACCCGACAGGCGGCGCACGACGCCGTCGATGCGGTGCCGGTCGACTCCTCGCGCGAGCGCTCGTCGGCCGTGCGCACCTATCAGGTCCGCACGTACGGGTGCCAGATGAACGTCCACGATTCCGAGCGGCTCTCGGGGCTGTTGGAGGCGGCCGGATATCGGCGGGCCGACGACGGTGCCGACGCCGACATCGTGGTGTTCAACACCTGCGCGGTGCGGGAGAACGCGGACAACAAGCTCTACGGCAACCTCAGCCACCTGGCGCCCCGTAAGCAGTCCGATCCGAACATGCAGATCGCGGTCGGCGGCTGCCTGGCGCAGAAGGACCGTGACGCGGTGCTGCGCCGTGCGCCGTGGGTGGACGTGGTGTTCGGCACGCACAACATCGGCTCGTTGCCGACACTGCTGGACCGGGCCCGTCACAACCGCGAAGCCCAGGTCGAGATCGTCGAGGCGCTACAGGAGTTCCCGTCCATGCTGCCCGCGGCGCGGGAGTCGGCCTATGCCGCTTGGGTTTCCATTTCGGTGGGGTGCAACAACACCTGCACGTTCTGCATCGTGCCGTCGCTGCGCGGCAAGGAGGTCGACCGCAGGCCGGGCGACATCCTCGCCGAGGTGCAGTCGCTCGTGGACCAGGGTGTGCTGGAGATTACTCTGCTCGGTCAGAATGTGAACGCCTACGGCGTGTCTTTTTCCGACGAGCGCTTACGCGAGGACCCAACAGCCCCGCCTGCGATGCCGCGCGATCGCGGCGCGTTCGCCAAGCTGCTGCGGGCGTGCGGTGGCATCGACGGCCTGGAGCGGGTCCGGTTCACCTCACCGCATCCGGCCGAGTTCACCGACGACGTGATCGAGGCCATGGCGGCGACGCCGAACGTGTGCCCCACGCTGCACATGCCGCTGCAGTCCGGTTCGGACCGCATCCTCAAGGCCATGCGCCGCTCTTACCGGGCCGACCGGTATCTCGGGATCATCGACAAGGTCCGCGCCGCGATCCCGCACGCCGCGATCACCACCGACCTCATCGTCGGTTTCCCCGGCGAGACCGAGGAGGACTTCCAGGCCACCCTCGATGTGGTCGAGCGGTCGCGGTTCGCGAGCGCGTTCACCTTCCAGTACTCCAAACGGCCCGGCACCCCGGCTGCCGACATGGCCGATCAACTGCCGAAAGCCGTTGTCTCCGAGCGTTATCAGCGGCTCATCGAGCTGCAGGAGCGGATCTCGCTCGAGGAGAATCGGGCGCAGGTCGGCCGCGTCGTCGAACTGCTCGTCGCCACCGGCGAGGGCCGCAAGGACGCCGCCACCGCACGCATGTCGGGGCGGGCCCGCGACGGCCGGCTGGTGCATTTCCTCCCGGGGGACAACGAGATCCGTCCCGGCGACATCGTCACGACGACCGTCACCGGCGCGGCCCCGCATCACCTGATCGCCGATTCCGCGATCGTCGGGCACCGGCGCACCCGTGCCGGTGACGCACATGCGGCGGGGCAGCGACCGCGCACCGGCGTCGGCCTGGGGATGCCACGCATCGGTGCGCCGGTGCGACAACCGTCCTCGGGAGGGTGTGGGTGTTGACCAATCACGGTGACTTCGAGCAGTTCAAGGGCGACCTCGATGCCGTCGAACGCAAGATGGCACGCGAGTTCGACCCGGGTGCCCGCGCGCTCGTGGTGGCGATCCTGGTGTTCATCGTGCTGCTGTCGTTCGTGCTGCCGCACACCGGTGACAGCTTGGGTTTCGACGTCCTGGTCGGTGACGCCGCGGCGGTCCGTGACGGTGTGTCGCTGCCCTCGCGCGTGTTCACCTGGCTGGCCTTGGTCTTCTCGGTCGGCTTCTCGACGCTTGCGTTGCTGACCCGCCGCTGGGCGCTGGCCTGGGTGGCATTGGCCGGCTCGGCCGTGGCCAGTGCGCTCGGCATGCTCGCGGTGTGGTCGCGCCAGACCGCGACCGGCTATCCCGGGCCGGGGTTCGGCCTGATCATCGCCTGGCTCGCGGTGATCGTGCTGACGTTCCACTGGGCACGTGTGGTGTGGTCGCGCACTGCGGTGCAGCTGGCGGCCGAGGAGGAACGCCGCCGGGCCGCCGCGCAGCGTGAACAGCGCAGCCTGCTCGACGACACCGACAAGGACAAGCCCGCCAAGGATCCGGACGAGCCGGACCAGGCTTAGCAGTCAGCGGCGCTTACCCAGCGACTCGGCCGCGGCGTCCGCCCACTGGCGCCACTGCTCGGCGCTGGCCCGTGCCGCCTCGGCGTCTTTCGTCCGGCCCGCTGCGGCAGCCTTCTCGGCCTGCTTCTCGAATTGTTCGGCGCGGGCCCGGAATTGGTCGGCACGCGCCTGCGCTTCCGGATCGACGCCGCCAACGGGGGCATCGCGAATCTTCTTCTCGACGGCCCGCAGCCGGCGTTCCAGGTCGGCCGCGCGCTCACGCGGCACCTTGCCGATCGCGTCCCACTTGTCGCCGATGACCCGCAATGCCGCGCGCGCCGCGTCGAGATCGGTGGTGTCGATCTTCTCGGCCTCGGCCAACAGCGCTTCTTTGGCCGCGGCATTGGCCTTGAACTCGGCGTCGCGTTCGGCATGGGCGGCGTTGCGGGCCGAGAAGAACGTGTCCTGGGCGGCCTTGAACCGCTGCCACAGGGCGTCGTCGACGTCCTTGGCCGCGCGGCCCGCCGCTTTCCACTCGGCCAGCAGATCGCGGAACGCGGCACCGGTCGCGCCCCAGTCGGTCGAACCGGCCAGTTCCTCGGCGCGCTCGCACAGCGCCTCCTTGGCCTGCCGGGCCCCGAGCCGGTTGCGGTCGAGTTCGGCGAAATGCGAACCGCGCCGGCGGTTGAAGGTCTCCCGCGCGGCCGAGTAGCGCTTCCACAACGCATCGTCGACCTTGCGGTCCAGCCCGGTGATCGTGCGCCACTCGTCGAGGATTTCGCGGAGCCGGTCGCCTGCGGCTTTCCACTGCGTGGCGTTGGCGGCCAGATCCTCGGCCTCGGCGGCGAGCGCTTCCTTGCGGGCGGTCTGTGCCGCGCGGTGTTCGTCGCGCTGCGCGCGTTCGTTCTGGGCTGCCGCGTCGGCTTGTTCGAGGATCGCCGCCAGCCGCGCGCCCAGGGCGTCGACATCGCCGAGAACCGCTGCGGTGGGCAGGGTTTCGGCAAGCGCGGCGGCTGCCGACTTGACCTTGCGGGCATCGCCGGTGCCCGACGTCAGGCGCCGTTCGAGCAGTGCCACCTCGGTGTGCAGGTCGTCGAAGCGGCGACCGAAGTGGGCGTATGCCGACTCGGTGTCGCCGGCCTGCCAGGAGCCGATGACGCGCTCGCCGGAACCGGTGATCAGCCAAACCGTGCCGTCGGCGTCGACCCGGCCGAACCGGTGGGGATCGCTCGTCGGTGCCGGCGCAACCACCGGACTGGCCGCCCGGCCGGGGTGGGGCACGGGGCGGGGTGGTCCTGGCCTTGGAGTTGAACCGGGAGTTGGACCGGGCGTGGGCCGGGGGGTGGGCTTGGGGGTGCCTGGCTCACTGGTTGTCATATCCGCTCCTCGTACTCCGCGCGGTTGACCCGCGCACCTGCCGCGCGACGCGGCGCCCGTTGCTGTCAGCTTTCGACCGCTATTCAAGCAGGTCGTGGCGTGCCGTGCCCATGGCTTTAGGCTCAATGGCTCCACAAACTCGAAAGGGCGGCGATGGACGCGGGCATGGCACGGGCGGATCTGGCGGCCCTGCTGGCCCTCGGGGCGGCACTGTTCATCGCGATCGGCGACGTCATCCATCAGCGCTCGGCGCATCAGGTGACCGACGAACCGGTGAGCCACGTCGGACTGTTCGCCCGGTTGCTGCGGGATCGGCAGTGGTGGCTGGGCAGCCTCGTGGCAGCGGTGGGTTTCGCGCTGCAGGCAGCGGCACTCGGCCTCGGCTCGGTGTTGCTCGTACAGGCCTTGCTGGTGACTTCGCTGCTGTTCGCCCTGCCGATCAACGCGCGGCTCGCGCACCGGCGGGTCACGCGCTGGGAATGGCTGTGGGCGGCGCTGCTGGCCGGCTCGGTCGCGGTCATCGTCACCGTCGGCAACCCGACCGAAGGCCATGCCAGAGGGCCGCTCGAAGCGTGGACGCTGGTGATCGCGGTGCTCGGTCCGGCGCTCGTGCTCTGTCTGATCGGTGCCAGGATCTGGTCCGGCGCGACGAGTGCGGTGCTGCTCGCGGTGGTCTCCGGCGCCATGTGGGGCCTGTTCGCGGTGCTCACCAAGGGCGTCGTCGACCACCTCGGCGACGGATTGTGGGCTCTGCTGCGCGCCCCTGAGCTCTACGCGTGGGCGGTGGTGGCCGTCGCGGGCACCGTGATCCAGCAGTCCTCGTTCCGGGCCGGCGCGCTGACGGCATCGCTGCCCACCATGACCGTCACCGAACCGATCGTCGCCTCGGTGCTCGGCGTCGTGGTGCTCGGTGAAACCCTTCGGCCGGGTGAGGCCGGGTGGCTGACCCTGATCGTCGCCGTCACGGCGATGGTGGTCGCCACCGCGGCACTGGCCCGCGGCGAGGCCGCCAGCGAACAGGCCGCGACGTCGGCGCACTAGTTTGGTGACGTGCTGAGCGCCATCGCGATCGTCCCCGCGGCACCGGTCATCGTGCCCGAACTGATGGGTGGCGCCGCCGCGGAGATGGCCGGGCTGCGCGAGGCGGTGCTGGCCGCGGCCGGCGCGCTGCCCGCGCACTGGCTGGCCGTCGGCGTCGGTCCGGCCGACGCCGTGCTCGGACCCGAGCGGGCCGGGACGTTCGCCGGCTACGGCGTCGACGTGCCCGTCGCGCTGAGTCCCGACTCCGAACCCGCGCCGACAGAACTACCGCTGTGTGCGCTCATCGCGGGCTGGATCCGCGGGCAGACCGACGCGCGGACCGTCGCCGACGTGCGGGTGTTCGCGGACGCGTGCCCCGCCGACGCCGCGGTCGCACACGGTCGGCGGCTACGTGCCGAGATCGACGAATCCGTCGATCCGGTCGGGGTTCTCGTCGTCGCCGACGGCGCGAACACGCTCGCCCCGGCAGCTCCCGGCGGCTACGTGCCGGAGTCGGTTGCCCTACAGCGCGACCTCGACGACGCCCTGGCGGGTGGCGACGTCGCGGCGTTGACCCGGGTGTCCGACGGCATCGTCGGCCGCGTCGGCTACCAGGTGCTGGCCGGTCTGGCCGAACCGGGGCCGCGGGCGGCACGCGAGCTCTACCGGGGCGCGCCGTACGGGGTCGGGTACTTCGTCGGTGTGTGGGACCCGGCGGGCCGGAGCGAAGCGACCTGGGGATCGATACCGTGACGAGACCGATCGCGATCATCGGTCCGACCGGCACCGGCAAGTCGGCGCTAGCGTTGGACTTCGCCGAAAGATTGAGTGGAGAGATCGGCGTTGAAATAGTCAATGCCGACGCCATGCAGCTGTACCGCGGCATGGACATCGGAACCGCCAAGCTCACCGTCGCCGAGCGCCGCGGCATCCCGCACCACCAGCTCGACGTCCTCGAGGTGACCGAGACCGCCACGGTCGCCCGCTATCAGGAAGCCGCGGCCGCCGACATCGAGGCCATCGCGGCGCGTGGCGCGGTCCCGGTGATCGTCGGCGGCTCGATGCTCTACATCCAGTCCCTGCTCGACGAATGGTCGTTCCCGGCCACCGACCCGGCGGTGCGGGCCCGCTGGGAGGCCCGGCTCGCCGAGGTCGGTGTCGCGGCATTGCACGCCGAGCTGACGTGCGTGGATCCGGCTGCCGGGGCGTCGATCCTGCCGACCGACGGCAGGCGCATCGTGCGGGCGCTCGAGGTCGTCGAGCTCACCGGGCAGCCGTTCGCGGCGTCCGCGCCCCGCATCGGTACACCCCGCTGGGATACCGCGATCGTCGGATTGGATTGGGAGACAGAGCTTCTCGACGAGCGACTGGCCCAGCGTACGGACAAGATGTTCGCCGAGGGCCTTGTTGACGAAGTGCGCGGGCTGATCGATCGCGGGCTGCGCGAGGGCGTGACGGCCGCGCGGGCGCTGGGGTATGCGCAGGTGCTCGACGACCTCGACGCCGGGGGCGACGGATCCGGTGCGCGCGAGCCGACTTTCATCGGGACGCGCCGCTACGTCCGACGGCAACGGTCCTGGTTCCGGCGTGATCACCGTGTCGTGTGGCTCGACGGCTCCGGCGACGGGCTGGTCGACGAGGCCATGCGGGTGTGGCGACACGTATCCTGATCAGGTGATCTTCGCTAAAGGGCATGGCACGCAGAACGATTTCGTCGTGCTGCCCGATGTCGAGGCGCGGCTGTCGCTCGCGCCCGCCGCGGTCGCCGCGCTGTGCGACCGCCGCCGTGGGCTGGGCGCCGACGGTGTGCTGCGCGTGACGACGGCAGGCGCCGCACTGGCCGCGGGCGTGTTCGACCGGATGCCCGACGGTGTGGGCGACGGTGACTGGTACATGGACTACCGCAACGCCGACGGTTCGATCGCGCAGATGTGCGGCAACGGGGTGCGGGTTTTCGCCCACTACCTGCGCGCGTCCGGGCTGGAATCGGCCGACGAGTTCGTCGTCGGGTCCCTGGCGGGGCCGCGCCCGGTGGTGCTGCACCGATCAGACGCCACCATCGCCGACGTCACCGTGGACATGGGCAAGGCCAACCAGTTCGGGACCGGAACGGCCGTGGTCGGTGGCCGCAGTTTCACCGGGTTGGCGGTGGACGTCGGCAACCCGCACCTCGCGTGCGTGGGCATCAGCGGTGAGGAGCTTGCCGCTCTCGACGTTGCCGGGCCGGTGTCGTTCGACCCTGAACAGTTCCCCGAAGGGGTCAACATCGAGGTGCTGACCGCCGCGGTCGACGGTGCGGTGTCGATGCGCGTGCATGAACGCGGTGTCGGCGAAACCCGGTCGTGCGGCACCGGCACCGTTGCCGCCGCCGTCGCGGCGCTGGCCGCCGACGGCGCCGACACCGGAACGTTGCGCGTGCGGATACCCGGCGGCGAGGTGGCGGTCACGGTCACCGAATCCACCAGCTACCTGCGCGGACCGTCGGTCTTGGTGGCGCACGGCGAGCTTTCGGAAGAGTGGTGGAACGCTGCCCAGAGCTAATTGGGGTGCGCGACCGGCCGTTGACGTGCCAACCTGGAAGAACATATGACGTATCCAGAACATCCTGTCGCGCCCAGCACCGGTGAGCTGGCCCTCGAAGACCGCGCCTCACTGCGCCGCGTCGCTGGGCTGTCGACCGAGCTGGCCGACGTCTCCGAAGTCGAATACCGCCAGCTACGGCTCGAGCGCGTCGTGTTGGTCGGCGTGTGGACCGAAGGCAGCGCCGCCGATGCCGACGCGAGCCTGGCCGAGTTGGCCGCGCTGGCCGAGACCGCGGGCTCGGAAGTGCTCGAAGGCCTCATCCAGCGTCGGGACAAGCCGGACCCGTCCACCTACATCGGTTCGGGCAAGGCCGCCGAGTTGCGCGAGGTCGTGCTCGCCACCGGGGCCGACACCGTGATCTGTGACGGCGAGCTGTCGCCTGCACAGCTCACCGCCCTGGAGAAGGCCGTCAAGGTCAAGGTGATCGACCGGACCGCGCTGATCCTCGACATCTTCGCGCAGCACGCCACGAGCCGCGAAGGCAAGGCACAGGTGTCGCTGGCACAGATGGAGTACATGCTGCCGCGGTTGCGCGGCTGGGGTGAATCCATGTCTCGGCAGGCCGGTGGTCGTGCCGGCGGCGCGGGCGGCGGGGTCGGCACGCGCGGACCCGGTGAGACCAAGATCGAAACCGACCGTCGTCGCATCCGCGAGCGAATGGCCAAGCTGCGCCGCGAGATTCGCGACATGAAGAAGATCCGCGACACCCAGCGCAGTGGCCGCAGGCGCAGCGAGATCGCCTCGGTCGCGATCGTCGGCTACACCAATGCGGGCAAGTCGAGCCTGCTCAACGCGCTGACCGGGGCCGGTGTACTCGTCGAGAACGCGCTGTTCGCCACGCTCGAACCCACCACGCGCCGCGGCGAATTCGAGGACGGCCGGCCGTTTGTGCTGACCGACACGGTCGGATTCGTCCGGCATCTGCCCACGCAGCTGGTCGAGGCGTTCCGGTCCACGCTGGAGGAGGTCGTCGACGCCGACCTGCTCGTGCACGTCGTCGACGGCTCCGACGTCAACCCGCTCGCACAGATCAACGCGGTGCGCACGGTGATCAACGAGGTGGTCGCCGAATACGACATCGTCGCGCCGCCGGAGTTGCTCGTGGTCAACAAGATCGACGCGGCGACCGACGTGGGTCTGGCTCAGCTGCGCCGCGCCCTGCCCGATGCGGTGTTCGTATCGGCGCGTACCGGTGACGGGCTGGGCAAACTGCGCTCTCGCATGGCCGAGTTGGTGCCGCCCACCGACACCACGGTGGACGTGACGATTCCCTACGACCGCGGGGATCTCGTCGCCCGGGTCCATGCCGAGGGCCGGGTCGACGCCACCGAGCACACCGCCGCGGGCACCCGGATCAAGGCACGGGTTCCGGTCCCGCTGGCAGCGGGACTGCGCGAGTACACCACGTTCTGATTACAACGACGAGTCAGGCGGCGGGCTGCGACGCGTCGCTCTGCTCCGTGTCGGCGGCCTTCTCGTCATCGTGTCCCAGTGCCTTGCGCACCGAGCCTTGGACCGACTTGGCGAAGTCCCGCACGGGATGGCCCTTGATGCCCAACGCTTTACGCAGCGACGGCCGCTCGGTCTCGGTGCCCTCCTTTGGCTGTGTGAGCCCTTCGGTCGGCCGCGCGATCGCGCTGAGCCGGGTCAACGGTTTGCGGTCGGATCTCGTCGTGACCTGCTTGGTGACCGGCACGGCGGCGGCGTCGGCGGTGGCGTCCGGGGCCGGCGCGGCGTCGTCGTCCTCGGTGGGATCGGTCCAGCCAGGCAGCGGATCCAGGCCGGGATTGAGTGCGGCGTTGATTCCCTCCGGAATGTCACCGGCCAGGTCGGTGACCAACTTGACCGGGTCGACCTTCGGCAGCAACTGGAACGGGGTCGGCTTGCTGTAATCCCTTCGGTCATAGCCGGTTTCGATCAGCGTCTGAGCCAACGGCGAGACCAGGTCGACGATCGGTACCACCAGCGCGGACGTGCCGGTCGACTCCGCGAAGTCGAGGAACGGCTGCATGATCGGAAGCACCTTCGCCGGCAGCGTGATGTAGCGGGTGTCGCCGCGCTCTTGGCAGTGCGTCTCGGCGGTGCAGCTCTCTTGGGCATTCTCGATCGCGGCCTGCACCTGTTGCGGTGTATAGCCGTACGGAGTTTCGGTCGGCAGATCGTCGCCGTCCGGCGCCAGATACGTGGGGTGCGTGTATTCGAACCCGGCGAGTGCGTTGGCCAACGCCAGGGGATTGAGCAGCCAACTGGGGGCGTCGGCGACGCCGTCGTACTGCAGCGCGATGTCGTAGGTGTTGACTTCGTCCGAGGTGTCGGTGGGTGTCGGCTCGCCGAACGTCGCGTCGAGGATCGGGACGGTGCCGAGCGCCGCAAGCCGTTCGAACAGCCCGCCGTTGGGGCGGTTCGGGTTGCCGATCACGACGAAATCGATCCAGTCGGGGATGGTTCCACCGTTGTCTTCGGCCAGTTGCCGTTTGACGATGCTGGTCACGGCCGCGCCCTGCGAATAGCCGAAGATGACGACGGGGTTGTCTGCGTTGGCGATGCCCAGTCGGTCGTTGAGGCTTTCCACCCCGCTGGCCACCGACACATTCCACTTCGCGCCCTGCAGCCCACCCCACCCTTCGAACGGGAACGGCCAGAACTGGGCGATGTAGGGGACCGGCACCGGGGCGCTGCAGCCGTCACCGCAACTGCCGCTCGTCTCGACGTAATACGCGACGGCGTGGGCCATGTAGTTGTTCGAAGCGGCCGGGTCGGGTGTGCCGGTGCCCGGTACGACGAGCGGCGTCGTGGCGACCACGAGGCCGAGCGCAGCCGATATCGCTGCCGAGAAGGCCGCGGTCACGCCGAGGGCGACCGTCGAGGTCAGCACCAGGATGGCGACGAGCAGTGCTCGGACTGTGGAACGGGCGGTCGCACACACGGGACACCAACTCCTTCTTGTGACGCGGGCGTCAGCAGAAGGAATCTTCGCACCGTCGGGTAGCGGTCACGCGAAAACGCGTGAGATTACCGGCGCGGCGTGATCACCGGTGGCTCGTGTGCCCGCACGCGCGGTAGCGGGCCGTCGAACTTCTCGACCTGCACCAGCACATGGGCGCCGGTGCAACCGCGGGCCAGCGACGACGTGCCGACGTCGTCGGTCAGCACGTTCGGGTTGCCGTGCACGCACATCGAGTCGGGGTCGGCCGGATCCGCCGGGTCGAACCAGGCCCCGGTCGACAGCTGCACCACATCGGGCCGTAGCCGATCGTCGATCACCACGCCCGCCAGGCAGGCCCCGCGGTCGTTGAACACTCGGACCACGTCACCGTCGGCCAATCCGCGTGCGGCGGCATCGTCCGGGTGCATCCGGATGGGTTCGCGCCCTTGCACTTTCGACGCCTGGCTGAGGGCGCCGCCGTCGAGCTGGCTGTGCAGCCGTGAGGCGGGCTGGTTGGCCAGCAGATGCAGGGGATAGGACTCGGCACGCTCACCGCGCAGCCACTCGTCGGGTTCGTACCAACGCGGATGGCCGGCGCAGTCGTCGTACCCGAAGCTGTCGATCTCTTCGGAGAAGATCTCGATCCGGCCGCTCGGCGTGCCGAGGCGGTGGGTCTGCGGGTCCGCGCGGAAATCGCCGAACAACGTCAGGCCCGGCTCGGTCGGCAGTCGCAGCTGGCCTGCCGCCCAGAACTCGTCGAAGCCGGGCACCTCGAAATCCAGTCCGGCGGCCCATTTCTCGTACAGATGCACGAGCCACTGCCGGGCCGTGCGGCCCTCGGTGAACTGTTCGCCGAAGCCGAGCCGCTCGGCCAGCGCCGCGTACGTCGTGTAGTCGTCGCGGGACTGCGCGTACGGCTCGGCCAATGCGCGCATCGCCACCAGCAGGGGATCGTTGCGTGATCCCGAGAAGTCTTCGCGCTCATAGGCGGTGGTCGACGGCACCACGATGTCGGCGTGTTTGGCCATCGCGGTCCAGTACGGGTCGTGCACGACGATGGTGTCGACGCGGGCCAGCGCACGGCGGAGGCGGGGGATGTTCTGGTGGTGGTGAAAAGGATTGCCGCCGGCCCAGTACACGCACTTGATGTCGGGGTAGGTCAGCCGCATGCCGTTGAAGTCGTACGACTCGCCCGGGTGCAGCAGCATGTCGGAGATCGCGGCGACCGGGATGAATGTCTGCACCGGGTTGAGACCCTGCGGCAGGGCGGGCAGCCGGCAGCGCAGAGGCGCGAGTCCCGGCTCGTTCATCGACCCGTAGCCGTGGCCGAAACCGCCTCCGGGCAAACCGATCTGGCCGAGCATCGCGGCGAGCGTCAGCCCCATCCACGGTGCCTGTTCGCCATGCCGGATGCGCTGCAGTGACCAACTGACCGTCACGATCGTGCGGGCGGCCGCCATCTGCCGGGCCAGCGCGGTCAGTTCGTCGGCCGCCAGCCCGCTGATCCGCGCGGCCCATTGCGGTGACTTCGCGATGCCGTCGTCGTGGCCCAGCAGGTAGCGCTCGAACCGCTCATATCCGGTGCAGTACGTGGCCAGGAAGTCGCGGTCGGCCAGGCCCTCGGTCGCCAGGACATGGGCCAGGCCGAGCATCACGGCCACGTCGGTGCCGGGAACCGGTGCCAGCCAACGACACTCGCCGTCGACGTCGTCGCGCAGCGGGCTGACCGACACGATCTGCCCGCCGCGGTCACGGAACCGGCGCAGGGCGTCGCGGGTCGGGTGTGCCGTGGTGCCGCCGTGGTTGATGCCGGTGTTCTTCATGGCGATCCCGCCGAAGCACACCAGCATGTCGGTGTGCTCGACGATGACATCCCACTGCGTGGAGCGTTTGAACAGGTCGTCATGCGTTCCGACCACGCGCGGCATGATCACCCCGGTGGCTCCCAGGCTGTAGGAGTGACGCGAGGACGTGTATCCGCCAAGCATTTTCAGGAACCGGTGCACCTGGCTCTGCGCGTGGTGAAATCGCCCGGCGCTGGCCCAGCCGTAGGAGCCGCCGTAGATCGCCTCGTTGCCGTGGGTTTCGACGACGCGGCGCAGTTCGTCGGCCAGCAGTTCGGTCAACTCGTCCCAGGACACCGCGACGTATTCGTCGGCGCCGCGTTCGCGGCTGGGCCCAGGGCCGTCCCGCAGCCAGCCCCGCCGCACGGCGGGCCCGGCGATACGTGAACGGTGCCGAACCGATCCGGGCAGGTTCCCCAGCAGCGGCGACGGATCGGCGTCGCCGGGCGGTGGCGTCACAGCGGCGATGTCGCCCCCGGAGATGTCCGCGCTGAACGCACCCCAGTGCGCGAGGCTCGTGGGGGATGGGCGCATGGCCGCAGTTTACGGTCCGGGCTCTCGCCGGGCACGGCCTCCCGTGCGACCAACCATCCGGTTGGTATAGGTTGGCCCACAAGTCCACAACCCAGTACCGGAGGTCACACCATGGGTGGAGCCGTGAAGTACCAGCGCACTCTTTTCGATGCCGAGCACGAACTGTTCCGCGAGTCCTACCGGGCCTTCCTGGAGCGCCATGTCGCGCCGTACCACGACCAGTGGGAGAAGGACAAGATCGTCGACCGTGGCGTCTGGCTGGAGGCCGGCAAGCAGGGCTTCCTCGGTATGGCGGTGCCCGAGGAGTACGGGGGTGGCGGCAATCCCGACTTCCGTTACAACACGATCGTCTGCGAGGAGACCGTGGCGGGTCGCTACAGCGGCATCGGCTTCAGCCTCCACAACGACGTCGTCGCGCCGTACCTGCTGCGGCTGGCGAACGAAGAGCAGAAGCAGCGTTGGCTGCCGCAGTTCTGCACCGGTGAGCTAATCACCGCGATCGCCATGACCGAGCCAGGAACCGGCAGCGACCTGCAGGGCATCAAGACACGCGCGGTCAGAGAGGGCGACCACTACATCCTCAACGGGTCGAAGACGTTCATCACCAACGGCATCCACTCCGATCTGGTGATCGTGGTGGCCCAGACCGACCCGGAGAAGGGCGCCTTGGGCTTCTCGCTGCTCGTCGTCGAACGCGGCATGGAGGGCTTCGAACGCGGGCGTCACCTGGACAAGATCGGCCTCGAAGCCCAGGACACCGCCGAACTGTCTTTCACGGACGTCAAGGTTCCGGTCGAGAACCTGCTCGGCGAAGAAGGCCAGGGCTTCGTCTACCTCATGCAGAACCTCCCGCAGGAGCGCATCTCGATCGCGATCATGGCCGCCGCGGCCATGGAGGCGGTCCTGGAGCAGACACTGCAGTACACCAAGGAGCGCAAGGCGTTCGGCAAGCCGATCGGCAGCTTCCAGAACAGCAGGTTCCTGTTGGCCGAGCTGGCGACCGAGGCGACCGTGGTCCGCATGATGGTCGACGAGTTCATCCGGCTGCATCTGACCGACGAGCTGACGGTGGAACAGGCCGCGATGGCCAAGTGGTACTCGACCGAGAAGCAGGTGGAGCTCATCGACCGCTGCCTGCAACTGCACGGCGGTTACGGCTACATGCGCGAGTATCCGGTGGCCCGGGCCTACCTCGACGCCCGCGTGCAGACCATCTACGGCGGCACCACCGAGATCATGAAGGAGATCATCGGGCGCAGCCTCGGGGTTTAGGCGTCAAAATTCCCCGCGATACCGGGTCTGCGGGCCCGCATGACGCCGGTTTCGCGGGTTTTTTGGCCTAGTACGGCCATGTCCCTTGGTTATCGTCTCCTACTGACGCAAAGTTGTCGGGCGGGATGTTTTCAGGTGAACCCTGTGAGGGGAACTTTGCCGAACGAGCGGAGGGTGCATGACGAGGCCGGGTGCGAGGCTGAACACGGCCGTTCGGCGGATGACAGTAGGCCTGCTCGCGGTGGCGCTCGCGGGTCTGTTGGCGCCGACCGCCTCGGCGACCCCGGAATCGGACGCTGACGCCGCGATCACCTCGGCCTGGGATGCCAGCGGCGGTGGCGGTGGCCCGCTGGGGGCTCGTCAGGGCGGCGTCTATGCCGTCGGGCCGGGATTCGCTCAGAACTTCGCCGCGGGCAAGATGTTCTTCACACCCGACACCGGTGCGCACTACGTGCAAGGCGCGATCCTCGAGAAGTACGAGTCGCTGGGCGGCCCGGCCGATGGTGATCTCGGCTTTCCCACCATCGACGAGGGCGCGGGCCGCGCAACCGACAGCCGGAACTCGACTTTCAGCGCGGCCGACAAGCCGGTGATCTTCTGGACCCCGGCCACCGGTGCGAGGGTCGTGCGCGGCGCCATCAACGCGGCCTGGGACAAACTCGGCGGATCGGCCGGAGTCCTCGGCGTGCCTGCCGAGGACGAGACGTACGACGGCGACGTCGTCACCCAGAAGTTCACCGCGGGCGAGCTGTCGTGGAACCGTAAGACCAAGGCGTTCACCACCGTTCCGCCCGAGCTGGTCGATCAGCTGGCCGGGCTGCAGGTGCCCGATGATCCGACCTCGGCGATCGATGCGGCGCGCCGCGCCGCGGGCGGGCCGTTGGGTCCGCTGGGCGCGAAGGACGGTGACCAGTATCCGATCGGCAACGCGGGCGGCCTCGGCCAGAACTTCGCCGGCGGCAAGATCTTCTACAGCCCGGAGACCGGCGCCAACGTCGTGACGGGCCAGGTGCTGGAGAAGTACGAGAGCGTCGGCGGCCCGGAGGGCGATCTGGGCTTCCCGACCAGCAGCGAAACCGAAGGCGGGCTCGGACCGAACAGCCGGATCAGCACGTTTTCCGCGGCGGACAAGCCCGTGATCTTCTGGACGCCCGACTACGGTGCGGTGATCGTGCGCGGCGCCATGAACGCCGCATGGGACAAGCTCGGCGGCGCCACCGGCACGCTCGGGGCGCCGATGGCCGATCAGACCGAGGACGGCAGCGTCGTGACGCAGCGGTTCAGCGGCGGCGCGATCTCGTGGGATCGCTCCGACAACACGTTCACGACCGAGCCGCCCAACCTCGCCACGGAACTGGCCGGGCTCGAAATCCCCGGCCTGCAACAGTCGCCGCAGGCCGGCAGCCCACCACAAGCGTCCGACGACACGGATTCCAAGCCGTTCTCGTGGCAGTGGAACTGGTGGTGGCTTCTTGCGCTGATCCCGGTTCTGTTGCTGGCCGGGCTGATCGTCGGTGCCGCGCTCTGGCATCGGCGCCGGGGCCGTGACGACGACTTCGACCACGACCCGTTCGACGACGATCACTACGACGACGGTCCGCACGACGATCGGTTCGACGACGACGAGCACTATGGCGAAGGCCGCTATGAATCGGCGCGCTACGACGAAAGCCGCTTCCGGGACGACGCCTATGCCGACGACCGGGGCGGGGATCGCGGCAGCCCCTATCAAGCGACGGCGGATTACCAGACTGGCGAGGCCCCGACATCGCGCCTCGTCGCCGAGCCCTACCGTGAGACGGCTACGGGCGGATCCCCGTTCGACGGGCCGACCGATGCGTCGATGCCGGTCAGTCAGTGGGCCGCGCCTGGCGGTTTCGGCCCGCGCGAGGCCGACGAGGAGGAACCGCCCGAAGAGGCGGCCGAGCTTGCCGACGCCCATCCTGGCGAAGACGGATACGACGAGGACGATTACGACGACGGCGACGAGTACGTCGACGGGGACGAACTCGAAGACGACGAGGATGTCGTGGACATCGGCGTCCTCGACGACCAGAGCCGGCTCGACGATGACTTCGACGACGAGGACGAACTCGACGAAGAAGGCGACCTCGAGCAGCACGGTCAGGACCTACGCGCGGCGCCCGGGATCCCCAGCAGCCTGATCGCCGGCGTTCCCGCCGCCGCGGCGTTCAACGATGACGACGATCAGGACAACGTCGATACCGCGCCGACCCGTGTGGTGACCGATGCCGACCTGCGCAGCAGCGGGCCACCCAGTGGACGGCACGCCGCGATCGAGCTCGATGAACCGATGCCCAGCGCGACGGCCATTCATCTGCCGCTCGACGACCCGCAGCGGGCACCGCAGGGCTACCCGATCAAGGCGGACACCAAGTCGGGTCTGTACTGGTCGCCGGACAGCAGCCAGTACGACGATGCGATCGCCGAAATCTGGTTCGCCAGCGAGGAGTTCGCCCGCACGAATGGCTTCGTGCGGGCCGACTGAGTAAGCCCGGGCCGCCCGCTCAGATCTTGCGGATCACCGTGACGACCTTGCCGAGCACGGCCGCGTCGTTGCCGGGGATCGGATCGTACGCCGGATTGTGCGGCATGAGCCAGACCTGGCCGCGGGTGCGCTTGAAGGTCTTGACCGTGGCTTCGCCGTCGATCATGGCCGCGACGATGTCGCCGTTGTCGGCCACGTTCTGCTGACGGACCACGACCCAGTCGCCGTCGCAGATCGCCGCGTCGACCATCGAATCGCCGACGACCTTGAGCAGGAACAGTGAGCCTTCACCGACGAGCTCACGGGGCAGCGGGAAGACATCCTCGACGGCTTCTTCGGCGAGAATCGGCCCGCCCGCCGCGATGCGCCCGAGCACGGGCACGAACGTCGGTTCGGGCAGGGCATCGGACCCGGCCACGTCGGTGGACACCAACGGGGTCGCCGGATCGTCGGCGGCGCGGACGTCGACTGCGCGGGGCCGGTTGGGGTCGCGGCGCAAATAGCCTTTGCGCTCGAGCGTGCGCAACTGGTGAGCGACCGACGACGTGGAGGTGAGACCGACGGCGTCGCCGATCTCACGGATGCTCGGCGGGTAGCCGCGACTGGTGACCGACGCGCGGATGACCTCGAGGATGGTGCGCTGGCGCTCGGTGAGGCCGCCGTCGACCGCACGAGGCCGGCTGGCGCCCTCGGTCCCGGCCGGGCTGTCGGTGCTGCCGTCCGTGATGTCGCTGCTGTCGTCGCTCATGGCGCCGAATGTAGTCGCCTACCACCAGATAATCAAACATGTGTTCGAGGCGTGTCGGCCGTGTCGGCCCCGCCTTCGTCGGCAGACCGAACTTGTCGGTACCCCGTTCTATCGTTTGGCAACAGTTCGATCACACGTTCTATTAATCGAACATGTGAGCGACTATATTCGAACACAGGAGCGAATACGCCGGACGAAAGGCAGACAGATGGCCATCCTCGACATCCCCACCGAACGCCGTGACAGCGCGTTCCGTGCTTCCAGCGCTTCTCGCGCTTCCCACGCTCTCCGCGCCGCTGCCGACCCCATGCCGCGCCCCGCCCGGGTCCGGCCGCGCGGCGAGCGCCCGATCTCCCGGCCGCAGCAGGTGCGGCCGAACGGGGCGGCCCTTGGCCACCGCGGAACCGGCGTGCTGATGTCGCGCGCGTCCCATCGCCGGCGTCCCATCACCCCGGCCACGACGGTCCTGCTGGCACTGGTCGCGGCGGCGATCACGGTGTGGCTGGGGTTGGTCGCGCAGCTGGGCGGCGTCATGGGGCCCGCCGAGTCGGTTCCCACCGAGCTGGCGGTGGTTCAGGTCCAGTCCGGCGAGACGTTGCAGCACGTCGCGCAGCGCATCGCGCCCGACGCTCCGGTCGCCGAGGTCGTGCAGCAGATCCGCGATCTCAACGAGCTCGACTCCGCGGCCGTGGAGGCCGGTCAGACGCTCATCGCCCCTGTTGGCTGACGTGTGACATGAGGGATGAAACGCCGTGGCGGGCAAGCGCACTGACCATCGGCGCCACGACATACGCACCATTGGACCCGGCGGTGAGTCTCCCGAGAGCCACGCGGGTACGCTCAAGAGCGCTCGAACTAGTTGTCTGGCGGCGTGACGAAGGAGCGGTGATGCACTGTCCGTTCTGCCGTCACCCTGATTCGCGCGTGGTCGATTCCCGGGAGACCGATGAAGGCCAGGCGATCCGCCGGCGCCGGTCGTGCCCGGAATGCGGCCGCCGGTTCACCACCGTCGAGACGGCCGTGCTGGCCGTGGTCAAGAGAAGTGGCGTCAGTGAGCCGTTCAGCCGGGAGAAGGTCATTCGGGGCGTGCGGCGCGCCTGTCAGGGCCGGCAGGTCGACGACGATGCGTTGAACGTGCTGGCGCAGAAGGTCGAAGACGCCGTGCGCGGGCTGGGTACCCCGGAAATTCCGAGCCACGAGGTCGGCCTGGCGATCCTCGGGCCGTTGCGCGAACTGGACGAGGTGGCCTACCTGCGGTTCGCATCCGTCTACCGGTCGTTCTCGTCGGCCGAGGATTTCGAACGCGAGATCGAGGCGTTGCGGGCGCACCGCGGCTAGTGGGCGCTCAGTCGAGCCGCGTGGTGCCGTCGTTGACCACCCGGCCGGCGACGCGTACCCAGCCTTCCGGGCTCCACCGGGTCGAGATCACCGAACCCTTGCCTTGAATGATCGTGAGGTCACGGCTCAGGTAGTCGGTCATGCGAACAGCCGCCGCGCCGGTGGCCTCGTCTTCGGGAATGCCGAGATTGGCCGCGAACACCCGCGACCGCAGCACGCCCTCTTCCTGGTCGACCCAGGTCCACAGATAGTGCTCGACGTCGTCGGCATAGTCGTCGGGCTCGGCGGCGAACAGCTCTTCGGTGGACGGTAGGTCGTGGATGGCGAACTCGGGCGCCCATTCCGAGCGCGCGCTGATCGCGGCGAGGTCGCCGTCGTAGGAGACCTGGACGATTCCGGCCGGAACCTGCAGGGTGCGGATCGGTGTACCGATGTCTCGCAACCACCACGATGCGCCCACCGTGGGATGGCCCGCGAACGGTATCTCGGCGGCCGGGGTGTAGA
This sequence comes from Mycolicibacterium wolinskyi str. Jessa 2025, assembly GCF_049241375.1. Classification (NCBI taxonomy): domain Bacteria; kingdom Bacillati; phylum Actinomycetota; class Actinomycetes; order Mycobacteriales; family Mycobacteriaceae; genus Mycobacterium; species Mycolicibacterium wolinskyi. Next base: position 4,384,255 of record NZ_CP185960.1, on the reverse strand, counting down.
TATGGGCATGCGCCGTCGTGCCGCCCGGCTGCGGCGGGTCGATGAATATCGTTTCGCTGTAACCCAATTCGGTGGCGATTCGCTGGCGATCGGTGGGTGCCACCGTACTGTTGTCGACTACGCCGAGTGGATTGCCGAATTTGCCGTCGGAATCGGTGAACACCCGCAACACGGTCACGTCGATGGCCATAGACCGATGCTACGTCGTGATGACCGTTCGGCAGGGTCGCCCCACGAAGGTCAGGTCGCGCTGCGCTCGTCGCCGCCCATCGCCTCGAGCACCGCCACCTGGGTGTCGAGCGACCCGCTGATCGTGGATTCGCTGAGGCCTGTACGCAGCAAGCTGCGCAGCATGTCCTGGTCATAGACGGCAGGCTCGGTTGAGTCGATGAAGCGTTCGACCACCTCGACGAAGCGATCGGGATCGTCGTGGAACGGGAAATGCCCGGATCCCTTGAAGATCTCCAACTGGGAACCGGGCATCGCCGCATGTGCCATCCGGGCGTGGCTGACGGGGATCACGGAATCGGACTCGCCCCAGATCAACTGCACGGGAACGGATTCGGTCAGATAACAGCGGTCCAGCATGGTGACCACCTGACCGCGCCAGTCGACCACCGCGCGCAGGGTGCGGGCGAACGCCGAGGACGCGGTCGGCTCGGGGAGGTCGGCGAGGATGCGCAACATGTCGGGGATGTCGCGTCCGACGCCGGTCGATCCGAACACGGTTCCGACAGCGCGGCCGAAGACCTGCAACGCCGGCAACATCAGCGGCAGGCGCAGCAACGCGAGGGCCTCACTGCCCATCGGCAGCGACGCGATCCGCAGTGCGACGTTGACGTCCTTGGTGACCCCGCCCGCACCGACCAGGATCAGCCGGTCCACCAACTGAGGGAACTGGTAGGCGAATTGCATTGCCACGCCGCCGCCGAGCGAATGGCCGACCACGGTCACCCGGTCGATGTCGAGCACGCTCAGCAGATCCCGCATCCCGTTGGCGTAGGCCGCGACGGAGTAGTCGGCGCGCGGTTTGTCCGAGCGGCCGTGGCCGAGAAGGTCGGGCGCGATCACGGTGAACCGTTGCGCCAGTGTGGACTGCACGGTGTGCCACGTGGTCGAGTTGTCGCCGATGCCGTGGATCAACAGGATCGCCGGACCGGAACCCGCCACCCGGAACGCGCGACGGTAGCCGTGGATCGTGCGGAACTCGAGCGTCGGGGTGACCTCACGTACGGTCCGCAGATTCGGTTTTCGCTCGGTCATGTCCGCCAACCTCGATGTCGGCCCGGCCTCGGGCTGCTGTCAGTGGTTGTCGCCATGAGGGAATCCGTCCCCGAACCCTTCGGAATGTCCGTCCTTGTACTTGTCGTCCTTGAACTTGTCGCCGGCCTGCTGGGCGAGGAACCGCTCGAACTCCGCGCCCAACTCGTCGCCACTGGGCAGTTCCTCGTCGCGCGCCAGCAGTGACCGATTCTCCTGTGCGGCAACGAACGCATCGTACTGTCGCTCCAGGGCGGTCACCACTTGAGCGACTTCGGCGCTCGCCTCCACCTGCTCGTTGATCTTGGAGTACACCTCGGCGCCCGCCTCCGACAGCGCGGCCAGCGGCAACTGCAGCGAACCCGTCCTGGACACCTCGGCCAGCAGCGCCTCCGCGGCGGCCGGATATGCCGTCTGCGCCAGATAGTGCGGGACGTGCACGGTGAACCCGACCACCTCGTGTCCGTGCTGGGCCATCCGGAACTCCAGCAGGTTCGACACGCTCGCCGGAACCTGCACCTCGCCGACCCATGGGGTGTGGTCGGCGATGAGCTCCTTGTTGTTGGAGTGTGCGGTCAACGTGACCGGCCTGGTGTGTGGCACGGCCATCGGAATGGTGCCGAGGCCGATCACCTGGCGCACCCCGAGCTGCTCGGCGAGAAGCCGGACGGCGGTGATGAAACGCTCCCAGCGCAGATCCGGCTCAAGACCGGCCAGCAGGAGAAACGGCGTTCCGACACTGTCGTGCAGTGCGTACAGGTTGAGTTCGGGTTCCTCGTAGCCGGTGAAATGGTCGGTCTTGAACGTCATCAGGGGCCGGCGGGATCGGTAGTCGAGCAGTTCGTCGATGGCGAACGAGGCCACCAGTTCGGTGTCGAGGGTGTTCTTGAGGTGTTCGGCGGCGAGCCGGATCGCGTGGCCCGCATCGGAGAACCCCTCCAGCGCGTGGATGAGCACCGGGCCGCGACCATCCGTCGAGGTCAACTGCGGCGCGGGGAATTCGAGCTCATACATCCCGCTCTGGTCGGGCTGGTAGTGCTGTTCGGGGTTATTGCTGCTATCTGCCATTTCGTCTCGTCTCCTCGCCACGGCAGGTGCTGTGAAGACCTCCTGCCGTGTCACCTAGTGTCGCGCATTCTCGTGGTGCGGGCTCGCGCCGCCCCGCGTGTTCGTTCGAACGCGTGGCCTCACCACCCGCATTCCGGCCGTCCGCGTCCGGGTCGGGCAGTATCGATGGGTGCGGGTAGTTCGGACGGCGACTGTGATGGCCGCGGTGGCCATCGCGGTGACCTACGTCGCGGCCGCGTGCGCCGACGCGCCGCCGAAGCACGACGGCGCGCCTCCCGCGGTGCCCGATCCGAGAGTGGGGGCGCTGTTTCTGGGCGGCGGTTCGTTGCACACCTGCACTGCGGCCGTCCTCGACAGCACTGCGGGCGATCTGATCCTGACCGCGGCCCACTGTCTGGTGGACGGCGTCGAAACCGAGTTCATGCCCGGCTTTCGCGACGGCGCCGACGCCGCCTGGCGGGTCACCGCGGTGTATCTGGATCCGCGCTGGCTCGCCGACCAGGATCCGCAGGCCGATTTCGCCATCGCCCGGGTCGTGCGCGACGGGGCCGCGTCGGTTCAGCAGCAGGCGGGTGGGGGACTGGCGCTCGGCGCCGCGCCGAGCGCGGGCGCCACCGTGACCGTGACCGGGTACCCGACCGGAACCGGTGGTGGCCCACGAGTCTGCCGCGGCTCGACTTCGATGTCGGCGCAAGGCTTTCCGTCGTTGTCCTGTGCCGGTTTGGGTGACGGTTTCAGCGGCGCGCCATGGGCCGTCGGATCGACGGTGACCGGAATCGTCGGCGGTCTCGACGGCGGCGGATGCGACGACGACGTGTCCTACTCACCACGGTTCGACGACGGTGTCGTCCGCCTGCTGCACCGTGCGGAGGAAGCCGGCGACGGAGATACGATCCCGACGGTCCTGGGATCGGACTGTTAAGAGCGGAATTGGTTGAGCACGCGCAGCTTGTTCATGACGTCGAGTGCGGCGACCTTGTAAGCCTCGGAGAACGTCGGATAGTTGAAGACCGCGTCGACCAGGTACTCGACCGTGCCGCCGCAGCCCATGACCGCCTGGCCGATGTGCACCATCTCGGTGGCGTTGGAGCCGAAGATGTGCACGCCGAGCAGTCTCAGGTCTTCGGTCGACACCAGCAGCTTGAGCATGCCGTAGGAATCTCCGGCGATCTGGCCGCGCGCGAGCTCGCGGTATCGCGACACCCCGACCTCGTACGGGATCGAGTTCTTCGTCAGCTCAACCTCGGTGGCGCCGACATAGGACACCTCGGGGATGGAGTAGATGCCGATCGGCTGGAGGTCCATCATGCCCTTGGTGGGTTCACCGAACGCGTGATAGGCGGCCAGCCGGCCCTGCTCCATCGAGGTCGCGGCCAGTGCCGGGAATCCGATCACGTCACCGACGGCGTAGATGTGATCGACCTTGGTCTGGAAGTTGTCGTCGACGAAGATGCGGCCCCGGTTGTCGGACTCCAGGCCCGCGTTGGTGAGGTCGAGGTGATCGGTCTGGCCTTGGCGCCCAGCCGAATACATGACGGTTTCGGCGGGGATCTGCTTGCCGCTGGCCAGCGTGGTCACGGTGCCTGCCGATCCGACGTCGACGCCCGTCACCTCTTCGCCGAACCGGAACGTCACCGCGAGGTCGCGCAGGTGGAACTTCAGCGCCTCGACGATCTCGGGATCGCAGAAGTCGAGCATGTTGTCGCGCTTCTCGACCACCGTCACCTTCGTGCCGAGTGCGGCGAACATCGAGGCGTATTCGATGCCGATGACCCCGGCACCGACGACGACCATCGAGGCGGGCAGCGACTTGAGTTCGAGGATCTCGTCGGAGTCGAGGACGCGTTCCTCGTCGAACTCCACGCCTGCCGGCCGCGCCGGTTTGGTACCGGTCGCGATCACGACGTAGCGGCCCCGCACGGTGATCAGCTCGGCCCGGCTCGGGTCCTCCACATGGATGGTGTGTTCGTCCACGAAGCGGCCGTGCCCCGTGTAGAGCTCGACGCGGTTGCGCATGAGCTGTGACCGCACCACGTCGATCTCCTTGCTGATCACGTGTTGCGTGCGCGCGAGAAGGTCGGCCGGGGTGATCTTGTCCTTCACCCGGTAGCTGGCGCCGTACAGTTCGCGCTGGTTCATGCCGGTCAGATAGACGACGGCTTCGCGCAGGGTTTTCGACGGGATGGTCCCGGTGTTGACGCACACGCCGCCGAGCATCATGCCGCGTTCGATCACCGCGACCGTTTTGCCGAGCTTCGCCGCCGCGATGGCGGCCCGCTGGCCGCCGGGGCCGGAACCGATGACGACGAGGTCATATTCCTGCATCGAACCCATGGGAGAGTGTCTACGCCGGTTGCTCGGCTCTCGCACGTCGGCAACGCCAAATTGCGCGTGAACAATTGTTTCGTCCAGTTATCCCCAACCTGGAGTTCGTCCACAGGGCGGTGGCCGGTGCCGGATTTGCGCTCGTCGCCAAAACCGCGACGACGGTGCCGGCTGCCACGTTGTGGCCATGACACCTTCACCACACATCCCCGAGTTCGACGTCAGCAGGCCCGGCTCGTTGATCGCCGCACTGCCCGCCGTCCTCGGCTTCGTTCCCGAGCAATCCCTCGTCCTCGTCAGTATTGAGGACGGACACATGGGATGCGTTATGCGCCTTGATCTTTCGTTGATGATGACGGACGCCGTCGATGAACTCGCCGAAGTGGCTGCCGCGTCGCAGCCGGATGGGGCGATTGCGGTCATCGTCAATGAGGACGGGGCCGACTGTCAGCATTGCTGCGACATCCACGCCGAGATGGCCGACACCGTCGAGGACGCGCTGTCGCTGCACGGCATCGAGCTCATCGCGGCCTATGTGGTGGACCGCGTGGCAGCGGGCGGGCGCTGGCATTGTGCCTACGGGTGCGCCAAGCGGGGCGTCATCGAGGATCCGTCCGCATCGCCGTTAGCTGTGGCGGCCGTACTCGACGGCCGTCGGCTCTATCGGCGGCGCGCCGACCTCGCGGAGATCGTCGAACCCGACGAGAGCCGGGGGGAGCGGATGAGGGCGGTGATCGCCGGCCTTCCCACGCCGCCGCCCGCGCGCCGCCGGGCCGAGGTGCGTGCCGACATCGAATCGGCGTTGTCGTCGGCGGCCGAGCTCGCCGACGGGCGGTGCCCGGCCGATGCGCAACTGGCCCGGTTGGCGGTCGCGTTGACCGATCCCCAGGTGCGTGACACGTTGTACGCGCTCGCGGTCGGGGAGCGGGCGGGTCAGGCCGAGTCACTGTGGGTCGAACTGTCGCGCGCCCTCCCGCCCCCGTGGCGTGCGGAGGCGCTGGTGCTGTTGGCGTTCTCGGCGTATGTCCGTGGCGACGGGCCGTTGGCCGGAATCTCGCTCGACGCAGCACTGCGTTGCGTACCGGACCACCGGATGGCAGGCATGCTCGACCGCGCATTGCGTTCGGGCATGCGGCCGGATCAGATTCGCGAACTCGCGCTCAGCGGGTATCGGCAGGCGGACCGGCTCGGAGTGCGGTTACCGCCACGGCAGACGTTCGGCGGTGAGGCCAGGAAGGCCGGCGCGTAGTGCGCCGGCCACCGGATCAGACCTTTTCCACCTTGACGGCGTGTGCCATGTGGTGGGGTAGCTCAACTTGTTCGTGGCCCGGGATCAGGATCATCACGCCACCGTGGTCGTTGGCTTCGACGGTCACACGTGCATTGGGCACCACACCGGCGTCCTTGAGACGACCGATGAGCTCGGTGTCGCCCTGCACGTGCTCGGTGAGCTGCCGGACCACGACCGCCACCGGCAGGCCGACCGGCAGTTCGGTGAGCCGCACCAGGCTGACATCGTCGGACCCGAAGCCGGCGCCGCCGACACCGAGCTCGGACAAACCGGGGATGGGGTTGCCGAACGGGGATGTGGTGGGGTTGTTGAGCACCTGCACCAGCCGGCGCTCGACATCCTCGCTCATCACGTGCTCCCAACGGCACGCCTCGGCGTGGACGTCTTCCCACGGCAGTCCGATGACGTCGACCAGCAGCCGTTCGGCGAGCCGGTGCTTGCGCATCACCGCGACGGCCAGCGCCCGGCCCTTGTCGGTCAACTCCAGGTGCCGGTCACCGGCGACGTGCAGCAGGCCGTCGCGTTCCATCCGCGAGACCGTCTGGCTTACGGTCGGGCCGCTCTGGTCAAGCCGTTCGGCGATGCGTGCACGCAGCGGAACCACGCCCTCTTCCTCGAGGTCGTAGATGGTCCGAAGGTACATCTCGGTGGTGTCGACAAGATCGTTCATTCGCGCCTTCCCAGCCCAAACGTCACTGCACAGTCTACCGTTCTCGCGGCTCGAACTGAGGTCCAACATTGCGGTGCCGCTCACGCGGTTCTCGCCGGTGAACCACGCCAAACCCGGCCGGCGCAGACACCAATGTGCCCGCCCGGGGTAACGGGCGGGCACATCGAGGGGTTCAGCTAGCTGGCGTAGGACCGGAGCCGATCGGCACGCTCGCCGTTGCGGAGCTTGGCCATCACTTCGCGCTCGATCTGACGGACCCGCTCGCGGGACAACCCGAAGAGCTTGCCGATCTGGTCGAGCGTGCGGGGCTGGCCGTCGTCGAGGCCGAACCGCAGCCGGATCACCTGCTGTTCCCGCTCGTCGAGCGTGGCGAGCACGTGGCGGATGTCGGTGTGCAGCAACTCGGAGATGACGGCGTTCTCCGCCGACATGGCCTCGGAGTCCTCGATGAAGTCGCCCAGCGGGGCTTCCTCGTCGGTTCCGACCGGCATGTCGAGGCTCACCGGATCGCGGCTGTGCTCGAGCAGGTCGTTGATCTTGTCGACCGGAATGCCGGACTCGGCGGCCAACTCTTCGTCGGTGGCCTCGCGCCCGAGGTTCTGGTGCATCTCGCGCTTGATCCGGGCGAGCTTGTTGACCTGCTCGACCAGATGGACCGGGAGCCGGATGGTGCGGCTCTGGTCAGCCATCCCGCGGGTGATCGCCTGACGGATCCACCAGGTGGCATACGTGGAGAACTTGAAGCCCTTGGTGTAGTCGAACTTCTCCATCGCGCGGATCAAGCCCAGGTTCCCCTCCTGGATCAGATCCAGCAGCGGCATGCCGCGGCCGGTGTAGCGCTTCGCCAGTGAGACCACCAGGCGGAGGTTGGCTTCCAGCAGGTGCCGCCGGGCCGCCTCCCCGTCGCGGACGACGATCGCGAGATCGCGTTTGCGGTTTTCGCCCAGACGCTTCTTGGTGTCCAGCAGATGTTGTGCGTAAAGGCCCGCCTCGATGCGCTTCGCGAGCTCTACCTCATCGGCAGCATTGAGCAACGCTGTTTTGCCGATGCCGTTCAGATACACGCGCACGAGGTCGGCAGCCGGGCTCTGGGCGTCCAGATCGCTGTCGACGCGGCTTGTGGTGGCATTTGCCATGACGGCCTCCTGATCGGCTCGAACTGTCATGACTTACAACGCGTCATGCCCCAGAAGAGTTCCCACTGCCGATTGGATTCATGCCTATTGACCTGCTGTTTTTTCGCGATGACCTGAGATTCTCCTGAGAATAGCTACAGAACCGTCTCAGGTCGGAACGTCACCGCGGGTTTCTGCCGTCCCCGGTTGCGGTGGCACGACCGGGCCGGGCGCAAGTGCCGGCCGCTCGGCGGTCGGGAAGAGCGGGATGCGGTTCTTGCTGCCGGCGTAGCGGCGCGGTTCCTCGGCCCGACGCGGCGGGCGATCGTTGGCGATGAGCACCGCCATCCACGGCAGCGGCACCGACACGAGGATGATCGAGAGCGAGACCAACCCGTTCTCCCAGACGCTGTAGGCGACGGCGGCCAGGATCAGCGCGGGGATACGGAACGCCATCAGCGTGAGGTACTTGCGGACGCGCTGGCGATGCTGTTCTTCGTACGCGGGCGCGGCGCGGGTGATGAGTACCGGGCGAGCTTGACCATCGAAGTCGTCGTCGAAACTCAGCTCGTGGCTTTGTTTCATGCCTCTACTGTTCCACACCTGGGGCCCGCGGTGGCAGTTGGATTTCGTCGCGTTCGTCGGCCGGGCACAATAAAGGTATGCAGACCGACACCCTCGAGCGCACCGACGCCGACGAACGCGTCGACGACGGGACCGACAGCGACACCCCGAAGTACTTCCATTACGTCAAGAAGGACAAGATCGCCGAGAGCGCTGTGATGGGTACGCACGTCGTCGCACTCTGCGGCGAGGTGTTCCCGGTGACGAAGGCCGCCAAGCCCGGTTCGCCGGTGTGCCCGGACTGCAAGCGGATCTACGAGACCCTCAAGAAGTAGTCGGCTGATCGGCGGTGTCGGGCACCGGTTGCGCCGGTGCCTGCGCACTGCCGTTGTTGGCCTTGTCCTCCAGCCACGTCCTGAACCGCCTGGCATGGGTGTCCGCCGCAGGCCATTCCTCTTGGATGGCGGCGTTCAGTTCGGCTCCGAGCATCACGGCGAAACCGAGGAAGAACGCGAACAGCAGGAACGCGATCGGCGTCGCCAGCGCGCCGTAGGTGTAACCGGTGCTGGTGATCCAGCCCAGATAGATGCGTAGGCCTACGGTCGCGACCAGGAACACCACGGTTGCCAGCACCGAGCCGAGCAGCAGTCGATGCGTCGGCAGCGGTTTGGGCAAAGAAACCCGGTACAGCACCGTGACCCCGACGATGACCGCCAGGAACAGCGCCGGGTAGTAGCCGTAGCGCAGGATGTGGTCCCAGCTGTCGGGGATGTGCTCGGCGATCGTGCGCGGCCCCAGCGCGATGAACGGCGCCGCGGCGATCGCGCACACGAGCATGATCACGTAGAGCCCCAGCGCGTAGAACCGCTGCCGCACCGGGTGCCGCAACGGCGTCTGGTCGTGCGCCTCCACGATCGAATCGACGAACGCCGAAACCGCCGACGAGCCCGCCCACAGCGAGATCACGAAGCCCACCGAGACCACTTCGCCGCGAGCGCCCTTCACGATGTCGCGGATCGTCGGTTCGATGATCTCGTTGACGACGTTGGGGGAGAAGAAGCTGTTGGCTGCGTTGATCAGCTGCTGCTGGATGGTCGGCAGGGTGTCCGGGCCGAACAGCGGCGCGATGTAGGCCAGGCTGCCGAGCATGCCCAACAACAGCGGGGGCAATGACAACGCGCACCAAAACGCCGCCTGTGCCGATTCGGAGAAGATCGAATCGTCCCAGCTTTTCGACAACGTGCGTCGTGCGATATGTCGAATGTGGTGGCGTGTCGGTGGTACCGGAAGCGGCTGGCCAGTCATGACCAGACCAGCATTACTGACGAAACGTGTTCCTGCCCAGGCGGGTGCTGTTCGGTCGGCGTGTCAAAGACGCGATCAGGCGTCGACCGGGCTGACTTCCAGCACGGCGGCCAGTTCGATCAGCTTGGCCTCGTGCTCGTTCGCGTGGTGCTGGCAGAAGAGCAGCTCGGCGCCCGAGGGCAGCTTGGCGCGTACACGCGCGGCCGCTCCGCAACGATCGCAGCGGTCAGCTCTGGTTAGCTCGGGGCTTGTCAGAGTTGCGTTCATGGCTCCTCCGTCTTCTGCTCTGCGCAACGCCGGCAAAGTGCCGGGTTTGCGTATCTCTACTGTGTCAGACGTTTTGGGTTCCGGCCTTGTTCCCTAGGGGTTTACCGGTGTGTCGTGTCTCACGTCTGGGACGTGTTGCCCGACGGGCAAGCTGGCAGTATGCCTGCCATGCCACGCGTCCTGGTTCACCTCTGCAGTGCCGACGAGTGGCGGGCCGCCCGGGAATTCGGCGCGCACCGTCCCGACTCGTTGACGGCGCAGGGGTTCGTGCACCTTTCAGCGCCTGAGCAGGTGCATCTACCGGCGAACCGGCTCTACGCGGGGCGCACCGATCTGCTCATGCTCCAGATCGATCCGGCCAAGCTGTCGGATCCCGTGCGTTGGGAACCCGGTGTACCAACGGACCCCGACGCGATGTTGTTCCCGCATCTGTACGGACCGCTGCCGACCGCGGCTGTGATGACTGCCACGTCCTACCTGCCCGGCGCCGACGGCCGGTTCGAGCCGCTACCGCCCGCGTAGGCCGTCGGGCAATCTCGGCACGCCACGCTTGGCCGCGTTTGTCACGCTGGCGTGGCCGTGGGCCGCGTTTGTCACGCTGGAGCAGCGGTGGGGGTGTGGCGTTCCGGCGGCACGCCTCGTTGGGCCGCGCTTGTCACGCTGGCGTGGCGGTGGGGCTTGTTTGTCACGCTGGAGCAGCGGTGGGGGCGGGGTTTTCGATGCCACGCCCCGCGGCCAGGGACGAGGCCGAGGCACACGAGCTGGGCGCGCTGGTCGTGCTGGCCGACATGCTCGCCGACCAGGGCAGAAGGGCCCAATCCATTTGTAGCGCAGTATGATTGGTGCACCACGACGTGGCGAGCACAGGCGGGTGGCAGGCGGCGGTGCAGACCGCGCAAACCGAGTTCAGCCGGGTCGACGTGCTCGTCAACAACGCGGGGATCTGCGTCAATCAACCCTCGCCGTCGACGGCGGCGCGAGCGCCGGGCGGATGCCTGTGGTGGCCGGGTGACAGTCACTGCCAAATTCGAGTAGTCCACTACTCAAGTCCGCGCCACGATCACGACCATAGGCTCTCGGCAGAGGGCTTCGGATGCGTGAGCGGGGATGGCCGGCAAGCATGAATATCCATTCGTCAGGTAGCGGCGAAAGTTCGACCGGAAGGTCGGACGGTCATGGGTGACTGCGTCGTCCTGCGGGAGAAGCTTCGGGTGCCGGAGGTGTCCGGTTTGGCCCGCGAACGGCTGGAACAGCCGCTTTTGTCGGGCCCGCAAACGATCGTCGACATGGTGGTGGCGCCGGCCGGATGCGGGAAGACGACATTGCTGTCACACGTCGCGACCGCGTCGGAGCGGCCCGTCGGGTGGTACCGCATCACCGCCGACGATTCCACCGAGCACCGCATGGCGGCCCACATCGGCGCCGCCTTGTCGATGCTGGCGGATACGGGCCGCGCCGAATCGATGGGGGAGCTGCTCGGGGGCCTCGATCAATGGAGCGGCGCGGGCGCTGTGCTGATCCTCGATGACCTGCACGAGATCGCCGAGACGCCGGCCGAGCGCGCGTTGGAGCGGTTCATCTCGCTGCGACCCCGCCGGCTGCGATTGATCTGCGGTTCACGCCGAATGCCCGACATCAACGTCCCGCGACTTCGCGTTTCGGGTTCGATCTCCGAAACCGGCAGCGACGATCTCCGGTTCCGGTCTTGGGAAGTCGAGGAGTTGTTCGCATCGGTGTACCGCGAGCCGCTACGGCCGGAGGCGGCCGCCGCGCTCACCCGCCGGACCGGCGGCTGGGCAGCCGGGCTGCAGCTGTTCCACCTCGCCACGGTCGGTCGAACCGCATCCGAACGCCACCAGGCGGTCGCCGGGCTCGGCGGCAGGTCGAAGTTGGTGCGCTCGTACCTCACCCGCAACGTGCTGGCCGAACTGCCCGCGGAACGGCGTGACTTCCTGTTGCGTACCTGTACGCTCGGCCGCCTCTCCGGGGAGGCGTGCGACGCGCTGCTCGGGGCCGCGGGCAGCCACCGCATTCTGGAGGAGCTCGAATCCGCGCAACTGTTCACCTCCACCGACGACGGAGGCGTGTACTTCCGGTATCACGAAGTGCTGCAGTCGCACCTGGAGCTCGCGCTCGTGGAGGAGTACGGACCCGCGGCGGCGCGGTCGTGCTACCGCAAGAGCGGCGCTGTGCTCGAGACGTTGGGGGAGTTGCGGCCCGCGGTGCGCGCGTACGCCAAGGCCGGTGACTGGGCCTCGGTGTCACGTCTGGTGGCCGACACCGGCGGCGCCCGGATCGATGCCACGGTGGTCGACGACGCCCACTTGCTGCCGGCGAGTACGTGGCAACATGACCCGTGGCTGGCAGTGGCGAACGCCCGCCGCCTGGTGCGCGAAGGTGCGCTGGCCCGCGGCGTGGAGGCCTACCGGCACGCCGAGGCGTTGTACGACGAACCCAACTACCGCCAGATGTGTCGCCAGGAGTCTGCGGTCGCGTCGATGTGGTTGCCGGGCAACCGGAGTGGGCGAGTGCCGGAACCGCTCGTGCAGCACTGGGCCAATCCGCTTCGGGACGCGCTGCGGCGCGCGCCGGAAGTTGCCGGTTCGACGGCAACCGACGGGTGGGTGCGGCTCGCGCACGCGGTCGCGGCCGTCGCCGCCGGTGAGCTTCGTGCGGCCCGCGAGATCTTGCAGTCGGTTGTCGACGACCGCCAACCCGAATCGTCGCTGACGATCTGGGTCAGCCTGGCAGCGGCAGCCCTCGACCTCGTCGACGGCGGGCCGAATGACCCGGCCGCCCGGTTCAGCACAATCGCCGCGGAAGCGGAACGTGAAGGGCTTCCGTGGGTTTCGCGGTTGTGCCACGGTCTGGAGCAGGTTGCGCTGATCGTCTCACGTGATGCGGTGTGGCGCTTGGAGGGGTGCAACGACCTGATCTCGGCGGCGGACCGGATGGGTGACAGTTGGGGTTCCGCCCTGCTCCTGTTCGCGGTGGCGCTGGCCAAGCTACGCGTCGGCGAGGACGGAAAGTCTCAACTCGCAGCTGCCGAAGCAAGGTTCGGTCAGCTCGACGCGCCGGTGCTGCAGTTGTGGTGCCGGCTGCTCGCGGTCATCGACCCGCAGGCGACAGTGCCGGCCGCGCGCCGGGTGGTCGACGACAGCCACGCACTTCGGTGCCGTGGGGCCCGCGCCTTGGCCCTCGCGGTATTGCAGCAGGTCTCAGATCATGATGTTCCCGAGGCGGTCGGTGCCGCAGCGCTCGCCGAACAATGCGGTCTGCCAGTTCTTTTCGCCGAAAATGGGGACGATCCCGAACCGCCGAGCGCCGTCACCGCGGCCGCCGAGGTGGTGGAGGCCAGCCTGCCACCGGTGGCGATCACCTGCTTCGGCGGCTACCGCATCGCGATCGACGGTGAGATCGCGGCGCTGAGTCAGCTGCGGCCACAGGCGCGTTGGGTGCTGCAGATCCTGTCGTTGAACCCCGACCACGATCACCACCGCGAACTGCTGGAGGACATCCTGTGGCCCGGTGTCGACCATTCCGTCGCCTGCCATCGCCTGCAAGTGGCCGTGTCCAGCGTGCGCAGCATGTTCAGCGAATCCGACCTCGTGATCCGGCGACGCGGCGAATCGTATCGGTTGTCCTTGCCCGACCGGGCGACAGTCGACGTCCGAGATTTCGCCGACGCGCTGAGCCGGGCGGCGACCGCGTCGGCGCGTGGTGACGTGCGGGGCCGGGTGGTGGCCCGTCAGGAGGCCCTCAACCTGTACACCGGTGAACTGCTGCCGGAGATGTCGGGCGCACCGAATATCGACGAAGAACGGGAACGCCTGCACCGTTCGGCGGCGGCCGCCGCTGCCGCACTCGCATCGGACTACCGCACACTCGGTGAGTACGAGCAGGCCCTGGTCACGGCGCAGCGGTCAGTACAGCTCGACCAGTACCAGGACAATGCCTGGGTGGTACTCGCCGACCTGCACGAGACGCTCGGCGACCTCAGCTCGGCGGAATACGTCCGCCGTGAGCATGCCCGGATTCGGGCGGATCTAGAGGTCGCCGTGTTCTGACACGTTCGGATCCTTGGGCGGGTTCAGATCGGTGATCCTGAGCTTGCGAGTCTGCGGATCATCCGTTGGTTGCGGCGCGGGCCGTCGGACTTCGGGCACCGGGGTGACCACCGGCGCGGGTGCGGGGGTCGCCACCGGTGCCGCGCGCGTGACCAACTCGACACGATGCGGGATGTGCGCGGGTTTGACGGCGTCGACGAGGGCATCGACGCTGCGCACGTCGACATCGTCACCGGCGTCGACCGTGACCCGCACCAGCAGACCGGGGGTGGCCCGGCCGCCGGGTTTCGAGTCCGGTGTCAACGACCATGTCGCGCTTCCCGATTCGATCACCTCGGTGTCGCGGCTGAACGCGGCCGTCACGGTGTCGCGGATACTGCGCGCGGTGCCCTGCCAGCGCAGCATCGCCGCGCCTGCCGCGATCAGTTCTCGCTTGTGAGTGGTTTCGCGGCCACCGAGGTGCAGGCCGATCCACCCGGCGAGCCAGTCGAGCATGTCGCTCGGAACGGTCTTGGGGTCCAGGTATGCCGGAAAGCAGTCGAGGGTCGCGAAGATCGGCGCCAGCACTTCGTCGAAGGCCTCGCACAGGCGCTCGGTGAGAGGATCACCCCAATACACCGACGGCATCGTGTCGAGAAATGGCTGAGGCGTGTCCAGTTGCGGCACTCCGGCTCTCATCGGTCCACCACCCGCACACTGTGCCGGCCGAAGGAGTAAGCGAGCTCGTTGCGGCCCAACGGGATGACGTCGACCGGCTCCGTCGACCGCTTCCCGGTCGCGGGGTCGACACCGAACAACTGGACCGTGACCTTCCTGGCCATGTCCACGCCGGGGATCCGGGCCAGCGCCGCGGTGACCTCGTGTACCTGCACGGCACGGCCGATGGGCCAGCCCGAGCCGTCCGGACCGCCCTTCAACGGATGCAGCAGGCCGTTCAACGTCCGGGCCACATCGATTTTCACCTGATCGCGGGTGTATCCGGCCAGAACCGCCAGCGTGACGACCACCGTGACACCCCGGTAGTGCGGAGGTTCGACGATCAGCCGGGTCCCGGCCAGGCGGCGCTCGTCGAGATGGCTCTTGATCCGCTGGATGGTCTCGGGCAGCGGAATGAGATCTTCGCGGCGCACCAGATCCATGGCATCGCTTGCCACGTGCGGCACCACCAGCACCCGCACGACACCGGCCTCGCGTTCGTCGGCGGCCGTGAGGCAGTGCGCCCGGGCCACCTCGGGGGCGATGTCGAGGGTCAGTTGCTCGAAGTCTTGTGCGGTCACGGCCTTTCCGCGGGTACGTAACAGCAAGGGGCCGCGCGCCTTGACCTCGTCGACGGTCTCTGCCTCCGCACCGCCGACGGCAGCTCTGCGGTTCTCGACCCGCGACACGTACGGCACACTGGTCTTGAGCACGCGGATCTGGCCGACGCCCACGTTGCCCTTGCGGCCGCCGCCCGTGCGGTATGCCGACATCTTGATCGTGGCGGTTTTCCGCGGAATCCGGCCGTACTGGCGAATGGTCCCGTCCGATTCGCGGACCACCGGACCGAACACCACCTCACCCGCAACCGGGTCGATGTGAAACGACTGGCTGGACTCGTTTTGATCCCCGAAGTGTTCCACCGGCTTCCACTCGGTCGTATCGCCCTCGGCGACAACGCGCAACGAACTGCCCGCCCACGGGAGCACGGGCCGGTGCTGCAACGCGAAGCGCTGCCCGGCGGTGCCGTCGGAGGTGCCGATCGTCTCGTCCCGCACCACCCTGGCGTGCACGATCCGCGCGGTACCGCCGACCGTGCACGCCGAAATCGAGGTGATGAACGGAGATTCGCTGTAGGTGGACTGGCCGGGCGCGGGGTCGACAAGCCGGCAGCGCAGCCAGCCGCGGGCCTCGCCGCCGACGCGGGGCGGGGAGTCGAGCACATGCCCGCGCGGCACGTGCAGGATGACATCGCCGGGCTTGTTGAAGGCCTTCGTCTCGTCTGGTCCCGGTTCGCACGCCACCCAGTCGCTTCCGGTCCAGGCTTCCCAAACGTACGGCGGGTTGGTGGGATCGACACCGACACCCGAGACGCGGCAGTTCACCCGCAGCAGCACGGCGCACGACGGCACCGCCCGGTCGAGACCGAGCAGCAGTGCGTCACCGGCCAGCGGTCGATCCGAGAAGCAGCGGAATTCGTTGCCGCCCACCTCGTTGCGTTGCGTGACCGGTTCGCCGCCCTCCGCCATTGTCGCGACCCGGCCGCCGTCGAGTGAACACGGGATGATCTCGAGTTTCTCGGTCGTCGAGAAGACGATCGGTTCGTCGAGATCGGTGCGGTCGGTGCTCACCTCGGATTCTTCGCGCACGGTGATGGGCTGCTGTTGCGGAGCCGACAACCAGAAGGTCGCCTCGCCCTGCGCGGCCCCGGGCGGGCGTAGTTCCAGGCCGAGCAATTCGAGGAACTTGATGTAGTTGCGATCCGGAACCCGGTTGAGCCGGTAGATGAGCTGGTCGACCATCATGGCGAACGTTTCGATCAGCGTGATGCCCGGATCGGAGATGTTGTGGTCCGACCACTCGGGACAGCGTCGGTGGACCAGCCGGCGGGCGTCGTCCACCAGGCTCTGGAACGTCCGGTCGTCGAGATTCGGTGCGGGCAGCATCGTCACGCCTCATTCAGCTGGTAGACGGGTGGCAGTTCGCCGGCCCCGGGAGCGCCGGCCTCGTCGGGGATGACGTAGAACGGGAACACCAGGTTGCGTTCGTCGTTGTAGCCGCGGATCCGGTACCCGACGTCGATATGGGCCATGCCGAGATCGCCCCGGTCGAACAGAACCTTGACGTCCTCGACGTCGATGCGTGGTTCCCACACTTCCAGGGCCCGGCGAACGTCGTTGGCAATCGCCGCGAGTGTCGCATCGTTCATCGGTGAGAACAGGTGATCCTGTATGCGACAGCCGAATTCCGGACGCATGGGCCGCTCGCCGGGAGCTGTCCTGATGATGATCTCGATGGCCTGTTCGATGTCGCGGACATGGGTGGCCAGGCCGATCGCATTGGTCGGGTCGATCTGCAGCGGGAAATTCCAGCCCGCCCCGATGAAATCGTTGGTGAGATCACTCATTGTCAGCCTCCGATCAGGACGGTGGGACAGCCGGGTGGAAGGATCGGCGCGCCACATCCGGTCATGTCTCCGACGCGGGCGGCCGGCATCCCACCGATCAACACCGTCGGGCAGCCCGGCGGGAGGACCGCGTTGGGCGGGTGGGGTACGACCCCGGGAAACGCGCATGCATGAGTGGTTCCGACGACTGCGGCAGGCATGCCGCCGATCAACACGGTCGGAACGCCCGGCGGACCGATGGTGCCGGGGTGTGCGGTCAGATCGCCGACGCGTGCGGCTGGTGGCATGGCCACTGCTCCTCTCAGTTGATCTTGACCGGTGCGCCGGTGATGACAGTGGGCCCACCGGCTTTGAACTCGCCGGCCGCCTTGGCCGCGACCTTTACCGTGGTGCCCTTGAGCGACAACGCCACCTGCGTCTCGACATCGACGGCTCCCGCCCCGCCCGACACCGCGACGCCGTTGGTCGCCGTAATGGAGATCTTCTTGCCCTTGAGTTGCAGGTCAGAAGACGCGGCGTCGACGACGATGCCCTTCTTGCCTTCGATCAGGATGCTGCCGTCACTGTGTACGACGATGCGGGTGCCCACCGAGTCCAGGGTCAGCTTGAGCTTGCCGTCGCCGGTCTCGGCGGTGATGCCTTCGGTCTTGCCGTCCTCGTCGAGAAGATCCAACCGGTGACCGTTGCGCGAGATGAGCGAGCGGCGGTTGACCGCCCCGGATCCGGAGTCGATCAGACTGGGCCCCTTGGTGTTCACGGTGTCGACACCGTTGTAGAGACCGCCGAGCACATACGGCCGTTGCGGATCCTGTTGTTCGAACGCCACCAGCACCTCGTCGCCGACTTCGGGGATGACCATGGCGCCGCGGTCCTTGCCGGCACCGAGTTGCACGGTGCGCGCCCAATCGCTGACGTAGTCATCGGACAACCAGGGGAACGTCAACTTGACTCTGCCCTGGTGGGTGGGATCGTTGGCGTCACTCACCACGGCGACGGCCACCCCCGCCGCCGTCGAGGCGCGCCCGCCCGCCGCGGTCAGGCCGTACAGACTGCGTTCCTGGCGGCCCGTCACCGAGAACGCCGTCGTGTAGCCACCATTGGCCGGGTCATAGCGGTGCCGCGCCGAGGTGATGGTGTACTTGCCGTCGAACGGTTGCCCCGCGTTGTCGATCTTGATGCCGACGTTGGCTCGCAGCTTCGGATTACCCCTTGCGACGGCGTCGATCTCGGCGAACGAACTGCCGATCTCCTCGGTGAGCGCGGCCGCGGCGGTGTCGGCCTCCGACTGCGTACGGTATGCGACGTCGGAGGCGACATAGCGCGGATCGCCGAACGGCTTGGCCACGTCGGCGGGCTTCATGGACGGCAGTTCAACGCTTTTCGTGCCCGCAGGCACGGTGCTGACGATCTTGCGTTTCTGCGCGACGTCCCAGCCGCGCACCTCGACCTCGGCCACTTGTTCGGCGGCGGTGATCACCGAGCGGAACCGCAAGAGGTCGGTACCCAGCCTCAGCACCAACGGATCGGTGTCGTGGGCGTCCTGCGACGGCGCCCGGTTCGCCTCTTCACGCGGACGGAAGCTCAGCTTGTTGTCGCGCACCGTCAGCTCGTAGCCGATGCGCCGGGCCATCGAGTCGAGAAACTCCCAATCGGTCTGGCCGAACTGTCCCAGGTGGTCGAAAACCGTTTTACTGGATTCGATTTCGCCCGCCGCGATCTTCGTCCGCTGCGAGATCTGAGTGACGGCATCCGACGCCGTGGTCTGGGTGTACGACTTGGTGTGGCGGCCACGGAACAACCGGTGCGCCGGATCGTAACCGCGGATGACCGTGAACGATCCAGGCCCACCGACCTCGGCCTCCAGCGATGTCACCTCCGCCTCGATCAGCTTCTCCGGCGTCTCGGTCTGTGTGCTGGAGATGGTGATCTTGACCTTCGTGCCCATCTTGACCTTGGACTTCTCGATCACGATCCGGTTGGGGTCGCGGAACCGCAACATGAACGCGTCCGGAAGCCGCAGGCTCGAATCGACGTATGCCGACGTGAGCAACGGGCTGATGTCGTCGGGCAGTGCGGTGCCGTCGAATTCGATCAGGAACGACGCTGCGGTGGCCATGCCGATCAGCCCGCCCTGGCCGCGAGCGCTTCGAGCCGCGGCAACTTGAGCCGGGTTCCGTTGGGCACCCGCATCGGGTCGTCGATGTCGTTGTAGGCCGCCAGTGGCCGCCACAGTTGCGGATCGCCGTACTCCCGGTAGGCGAGCAGTGCCAGCGAGTCGCCGGTGACCATCGTGTGGACGTCGTCAGCCCATTGCGAACCCGACGTGGGGTTCTGCTTCGGATCCGGCGTGACGTCGATCTCCTCCAGGTTGATCGAGCAGGTCGCACGGATCGGGACACCGTTGGCGGCGAAGCGGGTGTACTTGGCCTGCACCTGGCTGATGTATGCCGCGAAGCTCTTCACCTGGCCCCAGTTGAAAACCACCAGAAACGGCATGGCCTTATCGCCTTCGGTGCACGGGACACAACAGCTGAACAGTTTGTCCACCGATGCGACGACATCGACGCCGTCTTTCGCGGTGGCGTCGAAGTACAGCTCGAGGCTTAGCTTGCACGGTTCGGACCCAGAGAACTCGGGCGGTCCGGCTTTCTTCTCCTTGGTCGGCTTGCGTTCCCACTTGGCCGATTTGGTGATCGAGACCTCTTTGGGGTTGAACTGAAAGGTGACCTTGTCCTTGAGCGAACCCAGCTCCGGCTTGCCGCCCTTGACATGCTTGGGTTCCCAGAGCTCCAGGAATGCGTACTGCGGTTGCGCCCAGGTATCCGGAGCGCTGTCACCCTTACGCTCGGGCGGCGGCGCCTTGAGCGCGATCGTCTTGTCAGCCATTGGCCGTGCCCTTCTCCGGAGTGAAACCGTGGTGGGCGATTTCGAGGGTTTCGGTGAACACCTTGGGAGAGTCCAGGTTCAGGCTGGGCCCGGTCCATCGGACCGGTACGACACCTTCGAGTTGCCAGGTCATCACCGGATTTCCCGCGGCGTCCATGGCTTTGATCTCACCGGTGGTCGGCTTGAGGCCGTTGAGTGCCTTGACGATCCATTTGGTCAGCTTCTCGCTGTCAGGACCGATGGGTCGGGTCAGCTTGATGTTGCTGTACTTCATCCGCGTCGGCAGTTGCCAGACCAAGCCGTTGTTTCCGCCCTCCTCGCGCTGCTCCATGACCACCTCTAGACCGAAACCCTCGCAACTGCTGAACTTTCCGACATCGGTCTTGTCGAACTTGACCGCGAAGCAGACGCCGACGAAAACCTCGTCCTTATCCTCGGGCGGCAGTTTTGGTGGGCTCATCGGTCCGGTCTCCTCTCCCCACAAGCGCTCATCGGCCGAGGTCCATGAGGACACCGGCCCGCTCGCGGTCCAACCACAGTTCTGCGCGCAACCGTGCGGCCAGCGGGTCGTAGAGCCGGTTCACCAACTCGTCGACGTCGGGGGCGGCCGCCGCCGGGGCGCCGAGCGCCGGGGCGGCCGTCAGTGTCGGCGCGGCGGCCGGCGCGGCGGTCGAAAGCGGTTCGGGATCGACTACCGGTGCCGGCTCAGGAGCAGATTCCGTGGTCTCTCGTTGCACGCTCGGCGGCGCGAAGGTGATGGTGTTCGTCGTGGCGTCATAGCTCGGCCCGTCGGGCGGTGCTGTGCTGAAATGTTTTTCATGTGACGGAGCATCGCCGGACTGCCGGCCGCCGTGTGCCGTGACCGTGGGTGCGCGCTCGAATCGGTCCGGTGACGTCCCGAACATCCGCTGCAGGCCGACCGGGCGAGGGCTGTGGAAGACGTCTGAATGTTCCCGCGCCGGTGCCGGATCGGCGTTGCGCTGAACGTCACTGCTTCGGCGGACGGGCGGCAGCACCACGAGGCGCCTGCCTGCGGCAGTCGACCGCTGAATCACCGGCGGCGCCGGGAACCGAGTCGCACTGCTGTGCTGCGGGGCGGCCGCGGGCTGCGGCGCGGGGTGAGCGACGGGAAGTGTCACACGTTGTACGACGTCGGGTTC
Source organism: Mycolicibacterium wolinskyi str. Jessa 2025 (assembly GCF_049241375.1). Taxonomy (NCBI): domain Bacteria; kingdom Bacillati; phylum Actinomycetota; class Actinomycetes; order Mycobacteriales; family Mycobacteriaceae; genus Mycobacterium; species Mycolicibacterium wolinskyi. The sequence goes on along the minus strand of NZ_CP185960.1, from coordinate 4,363,174 downwards.
GGTCACGCTGGAGGCGCGGGGCGCGGGGTCTGGCCGATCGGCTGCGAGAAACTCTGGCGACTCACTTTTTTCGGGTGGGTAGTCGATGGGCGCCGAGGGCAACGGGAGCTCTACATGGACATCAGCGGGCGTTGGCAAGGGCTGGACGGATGACTGCTCGCCCGCGGTGGGGAGCGGTGGACGTGCGGGCGCTTCGGTTGCGGACCGTTGCACGGTCGGCGATTCGAGACGTGCCGCGGCGGTCGGCTCCTTCCGGCTCATCGGGCGGGTCTGGACGACCGGAAGGCGCTGCACAGGGACTGAGGAAGGCTGCGCGGCACGCGGCGAAGCACCCCCCGAAGTCGTTGTGCTGCGCGGCTCATCCGGTGCGGCGGCGATCCGGTGGACGGCGACCGGGGGCGGTGCGCTTGTGGGGTCCGGCGCAGGCGTGGCCGCAGTGACCGGTAGTGCGGAATGCTCGGCGGCCGGTTTCGCGGGCGGGCCGGCGTCGATCGATACCACGGGCGGCGGCGAAGGCGCCGGCGTGGCGGGTTCGGCGGGCGCGTTCTCGACGGCGTCGGGTATCGGGGTGCGCTGGATCGCCGCGACGTCCCGGATCGTCGGCGTGCTGTCGGGTGGATCGCCGGACACACCGATGGATACATCCTCGGGTGCCGTCACGGCGGGACGGGTGGCGGTGACGGGTGGGTTCGGCTCAGGCGAGGTCAGTGTTCGGAGCACCGGCAAGGGCGAACGGGTGGTGAGGCGCTGGACCGAGGACAGAGTCCGCAGCGGTGGGGCCGCCGCGGTACGCGGATGCGTTACCGGAAGTGGCTGGACCACAGGAGAACTGACAGCGCCATCGGATGGCGTCCGCTGAACCCGCGCCGACGGGACGGACGGTGTGGCGTCGGGCGCGCTCACCGCCGGAGGTTCAGGTTGCGGACCGGCCGGCACTGCGGGCTCGTCGGCCACGCCCAACGTCCGGCGGTCGTCGGGATCGGTGGCCTCGACCATCGTCTTCGGCTCCGCATGGGCAACGTCGGTGGCGTCGACCGGATATACGTGCGCCGCAGGCTCATCGGTCGCGGCGACATCATCGGCGGCGCGCTGCACAGCCGCCACGGTGCCGACTCGGGCGCGCTGGACGGACGGCAACCTGGGGGCCCACGTCCTGGGCGCCGATTGTGCCGGTGTCGGCGCGTTCGGGGTGTTGACCGCGCTTCGTGCCAGCTCCAGTACGGGCAACCCGTCGGTGTTCTCCGCCGCCAGGAGTTGGACCGGCCGGGTGAATCCGGGGTTCTGGGAGGTGGTCAGTGACTCGGTGAATCCGGCGAACTGTGCGGTCGATTCGAGCCCGACGGTGCGTTGCATGGGCGCCAACCGTTGCCAGGACGGTGTCGGAGGTGTCGCTGCCGGGGGCGGGACGGCGGCCTGCGCCGCAACCGAATCCGCCGATCTCTTCCAGGGCCACCACTTGGGCATCGGTGCCTCCCTTCAGTTCTGCGTGGCGAGGTTGCACGTCAACTGCACGAATCTGCGACGGTCCGCATGCTCCAGGTCGAGTACCGCGTCGAGTTGCCAATGCAGGTGATAGGCGAGGTAGGAGACTTCGTTGTAGAGTGCGTCGACCCCGCACGTCACGATTCCCCCAGGCGACTCCCGGCAACATCGACGGCGAAGTCGTTGCTGCAGTGCGGGCATGTGACTCTGGCGTGGGTGTGGCCGTCCTGATTGATCCGGCGGTACAGGTCTTGCAGGAAGGCCAGGTCTGACGCGAACAGGTTCTCGATCACTCCGCCGTGGACGTCCTCGATCTCGCCGATGCGGGTGACCACGCGGCTGATCAGTACCACCGCAAGGTAATTCGGGCTCTCACGAACGCGGTCATCGCGTTGTGAAACCAGCTCGTCCCTGGCGGTGGCCAACCGCATGACGCCGTGGCGGTGGACGGCGCCTGCCGGGTCGACATAGCCGCGGGGCAGTACGAACGGGAATTCGGTTCGCAGTTGGGTTGTCTCGTCGGCGGAAGGCATCTGCCCCGGCGCGTCGGCCAGGGCAGAAGTCCCGTGAATGTTGCCTCTGCGCATCAGGCCGGTTCGCACTTCTCGTACGTCAACACGAGCTTCTCGGTCATGACGCTCGTGTCGCCGGCTTTCATCGAACTCAGCTCGAGGCTCTTCGGCCATGCCGCGGTGAGGTTGTAACGCTTGACTTCCTCACCCTCGTAGTCGAAGACGATGATGGAACCGCCCTTGCGAGCGTCCTTCATCTTGCCCAGCTGTGAATCCTTGACCCACTTCTCGAAACCGTTGTCCTTGGTCAGCGGGCGGGTCAACGTGCATTCGCCGGCTTTCCATCGTCCCGGCAGCTTCTTCACGTTGTATTTGCCGTCCTTGGCCATGTTCGATTTGTATTCGATGACGTCCTGCTCCATCTTGAGGCCGGTCACCTCGGTGATGGCCTTGATCTGTATGCCGTCGAACTCGAGTCCGAATGAGTGGCCTACCGAGCTGTCGTCGTCCTGTAGCGCCATGGTTGTCTACCCTTTCCTTCGGTGTGGCTTACTCGGCGACCAGGCTGGTTCCGCCGGAGTACTGCGACAGGCGGAAGATCACGAACTCGGCGGGTTTGACCGGCGCGACGCCGATCTCGCACACCACCTCGCCGGCGTCGATGCCTTCGGCCGGGTTGGTCTCGTCGTCGCACTTGACGTAGAAAGCCTCGTCCGGAGTCAGACCGAACAGCGCCCCTTTACGCCATTCGTTGACCAGGAACGCGCTGATGGTGCGGCGGATCTTGGCCCACAGCGAGTAGTCGTTCGGCTCGAACACCACCCAGTCGGTGCTGGTGAGGATCGACTCTTCGAGATAGTTGAACAGCCGCCGGATGTTGATGTACCGCCAGGCCGGATCCGACGACAGGGTGCGTGCGCCCCAGACTCGGATACCACGACCGGGAAACGCGCGAATGCAGTTGATGCCGACCGGGTTCAGCAGATCGTGTTCCCGGCGGGTGATCGAGCTCTCGACATCGATTGCACCGCGGACGATTTCGTTGGCCGGAGCCTTGTGCACGCCGCGAGTGTCGTCGTTGCGGCCCCAGATGCCCGCCACGAACCCCGAGGGCGGCAGGTACGTGCCGCCGCCGGTGGTGACCCATGGCCAGTACAGCGCCGCGAACTTGGAGTCGTAGCGTGCCTTGTCCACTCGCCATTCCTTGATCTGCTGCGCGTTGAGGCCCGGCGGCGGGTCCAGGATCGCCATCCGGTCACCCATCAGCTCGCAGTGGGCGATCATCGCCGTCTGCACCGATTGCACGGTGTCCAGATCGATTGCGCCGCGCTGGTATGCGCTCAGCAGGTCCGGCATGCAGACCATGGTGATCTCGTCGATGGTCTCCAGGCCCGCGACACCGCTGCGTTCTTCGACGTTGCCCACATAGTCGTCGCTGCTGAGCCGCTCGGGCGCAGTGGCCACGGCAACGTCCTCCGGTGCCGCCAACGCGATCTGCATACCTGCGTGCAGGTCTTCGGCCGGCTTGCCGGGGATCTGCTCGACCTTCACCGTCTGCGACGCGGCGTTGACGACGGTGGCGACGTTGTTCTTACCGCGCGCCGTGGTGACGTTGGGGAACTCCTCGACGACCTGACCGTCGCGATGCACGACGAGCTTGACCCCGCTGGGCTGTTCCTCGCCCTCGTTGTGGAAATTGCTGATCTCGACACGCAACCGGTCGGGCGGTGTGCTCGGGTCGAGCGCGAGAATGCGGTAGTTGGCCAACACGGCCTGCGGAGTCGCTTCCAGCTGCGGTTGGTTTCCCGCCGAACCGTTTTCGCCTTCGCCGTCCCCGATCCGGACGATGTACGAATTGCCACCGCCGTTCTGGAAGTAGGCCGCGACGGACTCGGCCAGGCAGGCGCCCTCGATGGCGTTGCCGAAGGTCTTCTTGTACTGGGTCCAGTTGCTGATCAGCGTGGGCTTGTTGAACGGACCTTTCTCGGCAAGGCCGATGAACGCCGCAACAGCGGTGCCCACGCCTTCGATAGGCCTTGAGCCGGAGTCGGTTTCCTCGACATAGACACCCGGCGACAGATACGTCGGCATTGCGCCTCCTCGGTGGTCTCGATGGGCTGGCCACGATCGTGCGCTGGTTCGGCGGGCGAGACGAGGAGCGCGGGGACTGCCGCTTGGGCACCGCATCGTGCACTTTGAGGCAGTCCCGCGTTCGCGCCTTGCCAACCACCACCGCACACCGGATCGTTGACGTACAGACGCGAGGGAAGCGGGGCAGCATGCGAACCCACGACAGCGATCACACCCATGCATCGGAGTTGCGCCCGAAAGCATCTCGGCTGGAGGAGCCGGAATCGGTGATGGCGATGCGGGCGGCCTTGTCGGGCCGGCTCGACGTCGCAGGCCCGGCCGGCGTGGCCGGGCTGCAGCGGGTGGCGGGCAACTCCGGTGCGTCCGCGTTGATGGATGAGGACCGCTCACCGGTGCACAACGTCATCGGCTCGGGCGGTTCGCCGCTTCCGGCCGACCTGCGCACCGACATGGAGGGCCGCTTCGGCCATGACTTCGGTGACGTGCGCGTGCACCATGACGGCGCGGCACACGATTCGGCCAAATCGGTGAACGCCCAGGCGTACACCGTGGGGTCCGACATCGTCTTCCAGAGTGGGAAATACGATCCGGCCTCGGACGCGGGCAAACACATGATTGCCCATGAGCTGACGCACGTCGTTCAGCAGCGCAGCGGGCCTGTCGACGGTACCGACGCAGGCGGCGGCGTCAAGATCAGCGATCCGTCGGACCGCTTCGAGCGCGAGGCCGTCGCCAATGCGGACCGCGTGATGGCGTCGCCGGCACCGGCCGCCGCACCCGCCGGTGCGCAACGGGTCGCCGAGAACGGCTCGGTACAGCGCCAGGAGGAGCCGGCCGAGGAAGAAGAGACGGCACAGACCTTCGTGCAACGCCAGGACGAAGAAGCCGAAGAAGAATCGGCCTGAGCAGAGTCGGCGAATCGAACATGACGGAGCCGGCTCGGGCCGCACGGCCGGTCAACGACGCACTGACGGAGGGCCGTAGGCGAGCGGGGCCTGCGCGACCCAACGGCGGTCCGGCCGGTCTGGCGGCGCTGCAGCGGGCGGCCGGGAATGCGGCGGTCAACGCGCTGCTGATGGGAAAGCTCAGGGCACCGGGCAAGGGCGAAATCGACGCTGCCCTCAAGGAAATGCGCCGTGACGAGCCGGCCATCGACACGGTCGAGAAAGGTCTCAAGGCGGCCAGAGCGGTCGGGGTGCCCGTCGAACTCGAAGGTCCGAAACCGCCGCCGTCGGCGCTCGCGGTCACGACGACGGGTTTCGGGCCGGCCGCGGTGGCGCCGAAGAAACCGGTGCCGCCGCCCAAGCCCGTACCCGCCAAGAGTCCACTCGGCAAGGCCGCGGCGAAGCCCGCCAAGCGGACCGGCGGGGGAGGTGGGGCTCGCCCGGCGGCGGCGCCGAAGGCTGCCGCGGGTACCGGCGCATCGGGTGGGGCGACTCTGTCTGCCGATCAACTGCTGCAACCGCCGGTGGCCCCGAAATCGGTCAAACCGGGTCAGGATCCGGCGTTCACCGCCGTGACCGCGAACGTGAAGTCCTTCGCCAACGAGAAGCGCGCGCATCCGCCGGCGGCCGCCAAAGCCAAAGAGGCACAGGACGCCGCGCTCGCGCCGACCGACGACATCGCCGGCCAGGCGAAGGCCGCCAAGGTCGACACGATGGACGCCCAGCAGGCCGGTTCGTTCGACAAGAAGGCGTTCATCGCGGCGGTGTTGGCGGCGATCGAGGCCAAGTCTCCGAAGACGCTGAGCGAGGCCGACAACTACGCGAAGTCAGGCAAGGCCGGCGAAGTCAAAGGCGATGTCAAGGGATTGGTGACCCAGGGCAAGGAGAGCCAGGAAAAGGACATCGAAACGGCCACCGCGGCAGCGCCGGACACGTCCAAGGCTGTCGCGAAACCGGTCACGCCGATGGGACCGGAACAGCAGGGCCCGGCACCGGCCATCCCGGCGAGCGGTGCGGTGCCGAAACCGGCGCCGCCCGAACAGCTCAACCTCGAAGCCGGCAAGCAGCAGGCCAACCAGGAGATGGCCGACGCCCAGGTCGACGAGAAGCAGCTCGCCGAGTCCAACGAGCCGGACTTCCAACAGGCTCTGGCCGACAAGAAAGAGGCTGCCGCACACGCCGATACGGCTCCGGGCGCGTTCCGCAAGCAGGAGGCCGACGTCATCGCCCAGTCGAAGACCGAAGCCGCCGCGGAGACGAAGGCCGGTGTGGCCGGTATGCAGGGTTCGAAGGCGGCCGCGTTGGCCAAGCTGGTCGCCGACAAGGGCAAGACGAAGTCGAAGGACGAGGCGAAACGCGCCGAGGTCACCGCCCGTGTCCAGTCCATCTTCGCCGCGACCGAAGCCGACGTGAAGAAGATCCTGGACGGCATCGACCCCAAGGTCGAGAAGGCGTTCGAAACCGGCGAAGCCGACGCCCGCAAGACGTTCGAGACCTACGTCGCGGCGAAGATGTCGGCCTACAAGAAGGACCGCTACAGCGGGTGGCTCGGCGGATTACGTTGGGCCAAAGACAAATTGGTCGGCATGCCGGACAAGGTCAACAAATTCTACGAGGCCGGCCGCGAGCTCTACCTCAAGCAGATGGACAACGTCATCTCGCGGGTGGCCGACATCGTCGGCAACGACCTCACCGCGGCGAAGAAGCGCATCGCCACCGGCAAGGCCGAGATCGCCTCCTACGTCAAGAGTCTGCCCGCCAATCTGCAGAAGGTCGGCGCCGAGGCATCGAAAGAGATCAACGACCGCTTCGAACAACTCGAAGACGACGTCAAATCCAAGCAAGACGCCGTCGTCGACACCCTCGCCACCAAGTACGTCGACGCCCGCAAGGGCCTCGACGAACGCATCGAGGAACTGCAGGCCGAGAACAAGGGTTTGGTCGACAAGGCGATCGGCGCGATCAAGGCCGTCATCAACACGATCCGCAAGCTCGCCGCGATGCTCATGGACACCTTGGCACGGGTTTCCAGTGTGGTCGGCGACATCATCAAGGCCCCGGTCCGCTTCCTGGGCAACCTGGTTGCCGGCGTCAAGGGCGGCATCATGCGGTTCAAGGACAACATCCTCGAACACCTGCGCAAAGGCCTGATGACGTGGTTGTTCGGCGCGTTGGCCGAGGGCGGCGTCGAGCTCCCCGACAAGTTCGACCTGCAGGGCATCATCAAACTCCTCGCGTCGCTGTTCGGCCTGACCTGGCGCAACATCCGCAACCGGCTGGTCAAGCAGATCGGTGAGCCGGCGATGGCCGCGATCGAGAAGGGCGTGGAGATCTTCCGCACGATCGCCACGGCAGGTGTCGCCGGCCTGTGGCAGATGCTCGTCGACAAGCTCGGCGACATCAAGGAGATGATCCTCGAACAGGTCAAGGACTTCGTGATCACCCGGATCATCACCGCGGGCATCACGTGGCTGATCGGTCTGCTGAACCCGGCTGCGGCATTCATCAAAGCCTGCAAGCTGATCTACGACGTCATCATGTTCTTCGTCAACAACGCCGAGCGGATCATGAAGTTCGTCAACACGGTGATCGACTCGGCCGTCGACATCGTCAAGGGCAACGTCGGGGGTGTCGTCGCCAAGATCGAGGACGTCCTCGGTCAGATGGTGCCGATCCTGATCGGCTTCCTCGCCAGCGTCATCGGCATCGGCGGCATCGGCCAGAAGATCCGCGAGATCATCGGCAAACTTCAGAAACCCGTCAACAAGGCGATCGACTTCGTCATCAAGACCGGACTCAAGCTTGCCGGCCCGATCATCCGCGGGCTCAAGGGGATTGGCGGCAAGGTCAAGGCAAAGGTCGCCGCCGGTAAGGCGTGGGTGAAGGGCAAGGCCGAGGCGGGGAAGAAGTGGGTCAAAGGCAAGGTTGAGGCTGGCAAGACGTGGGTGAAGGGGAAGGCTGAGGCTGGGAAGAACTGGGTCAAAGGAAAACTGGTTCCACTGAAGGAAGTCGCTCCGTTCAGTGCCAAGGGCAAATCTCACGAGGTGATGGTGCAGGCAGACAAGCCGGAGTCCATCAAAATCACGGTTGCTTCGGCTCAGCGACGGGCGGTAGGTCGAGCCATGGACATCGCCATGGAGGTCACCGACATTGATACCTTGGCGGCCGCCAGAGACAGAGTCGCGGCTGCCCGAGGTGACGTCGATGCCAGAGAGAAGGCGCTCCGTAACCTGGCGCGCGAGGTAATGCTGAGATCCGCTAGCGGAGACCGTTTGCCACGGGAACTTCTGCCGGCGGCGCGGGGTTTGGCCGAGGCGATCGCGAAGTGTTGGGACATCATCGGTTACGACGGTGAAGCAGTGAGGCGCCAGGATCGTCGCGATGAGGCCGGAGAGGTCGGTGATGTGCACCGGCATTCGAGGAAGGGAAGCGAGTACGACCCTGCCAAGGCAGGACGGTTGCACGACGTTTCTCGCCTCGAAAGCGAACACGTGGTGCCATGGTCGTGGATCCAGCGCATCGTCGGCACATTGTTCCGGCTCGGGGCAGTTCCGCCGCAGGCAACGCAAGAGGCCCGCGCTGCGGTCCCGGCACGCCCTGCGACTGCGACTCGTCCCGCCACTCCTGCTCGTCCGGCCACACCGCTCGTCGAGGGTTCATTGGTGTATCCAAGGATGACGACCGTGATGATCTATGAGCGGGCGGCCGAGCTCAAGACCTCCCAGCTCGAGAACAACGATAGGGCCTTCCACGACTGGATCGGGAGCATTGACGCGGCGGAGGCGCGTCGCACTCTAGCTGAGCACTTGCCCGCGTTGGTGAAATCGCGTATGCAAATCATTTCAAGCGCAACCACTGTCTACGTTGCAAAGGTACTGCGCGAGGATGGGATTGCCATTCCCGAGCGGCCGGACCAACGTACTGTCACGCGTGCGGCGGCAGCGCAGTTGGCCGAAATCTTTGCCGCCGTCCGAGAGGCGCGGAGCAGGTCGTAGTCAGAACTGAGCGGGGTTGTGGGATCATCTTCCGAACGTGATTGGTGTATTACTCGGGGAACTCGATAGTGGGATATCCGTCGAACCGATGCCGAAGCACCATACAAAGTGCTCTCGATTCCACACTGACCCATTCTCCATACGCGATATCGCCGCCGACACTACTTTCCGAGAACGGGTGGCACTGCCTTAACTGACACACCGCACGCCACACTCGTCGACGCCACGCCGAACTACGCTATCCAGCCTCGCGCCTGGCCTGATACCCAAGCGTCATGGGGCGCTGCAAACTCGCGACGCGTTGCTCCGCTCGACCTGCGCTGCGATGACTGCGATGGCCCGCAGCACGTCGAGGTGGTGCGGAATGAAACTCCATGAGGTGGTCGCCTTATCCGGTTTGCGCTGGCACTGCACTGGACAGATCGTCACTCGCGGAGTCCACTGGAGCGATGAGGCGACATAAGCGGGTGCCGGCGGCGGGCCGATCGGTGAACCGCCGATCGGCGGTGATGGCCGCGGCGGTCCGCATTCCGGGCACGTTTTCTTGGCAGGCCGGACTGCTTGCCCGAGGACCGTCGCGAACGCAGACGCGGCTCGTGACGGATCTGCAACGTACCGTCGGCAACGCCGCCACCGGCCAACTGCTGACCGCGTCACCGGAGCCGATCCCCATCGTCCACAACGGCGGCCCGAGCGTCTCCCTGCATGGCGACACAACTGCGGCGTTCGACGGCGGAACGTCGAAGTGGACGCCGAAATCGATGAAGCGTGCGAAGAGTTGCACCGAATGCCCCGAGGACGACCCATGTCTGCATGCCGTCGGCACCTTCAACGTCACGTACAAGGCCGACGTGACGATCAAGATGCCCGACGTCCCCGACGGCCTCACCGCGTGCCAGGAACGCCGGGTCCGGGCGTTCCTGCGTGACGTGCTCGGTCCGCATGAGCGTGAGCATGCCCGCCGGTTCCGCACGTACGACGGCACCACGACGCATCGCATCGACTTCACCGGCTGCGGAACCACGGCGCTACAGGAGCACCTGCAGGAGACCCACGACAAGGAAGAGGCCAAACGCCACACCGATGCCGAATCACTCTCCGCGGCAATCGATCCCTTCAACAAGCCGATCGATCTCGACTGCACCGACTAGTTGTCCTGAGGTGTGATATCGCCGGTGATAGCGCACTTCCAACACGAACTAGGACCGCCTCCCGCGACACGCCCGAAAGCTCAAGAAACAAGGCCCGGCTGCGCCATGACCCGGCCCACAAAGGCCTTACGTTGCGTGGCCACAACGTAGGGGCAGGGCATCGACACCTCGTAGCTCACCTGCTCGATCCGCGGTCCTGGTGGCGGCGGCCCGGCACCGACGTAGCTGCCGCACCCGGTTTCGGGTGTGCCGGTGTAGCCGGGCGGACACACGCACGTGCCGCTGGCGTTGCGGCTGCTGATCCCCGGACATGGGCTCACGCAACTGCCGTTGTAGAGTTCGGTCCCCGCCGGGCAGCCACAGGTGCCACCGGCGCCGCGCACCTGGTCCGACGGGCACGGGCTCACGCAACTGCCGTTGTAGAGTTCGGTCCCCGCCGGGCAGCCACAGGTGCCGCCGGCCCCGCGCACCTGGCCTTCGGGGCAGGGTGAGACGCAGGTGCCGTTGTAGAGCTCGGTTCCGGCGGGGCAGCCGCACGTTCCGTCGCTTCCGCGGACCTGTCCTTCGGGGCAGGGTGAGACGCAGGTGCCGTTGTAGAGCTCGGTTCCGGCGGGGCAGCCGCACGTTCCGTCGCTTCCGCGGACCTGTCCGTCCGGGCAGGGTTCGGGTTGGCAGGTGCCGTCGCTCCCACGCACTTGACCGTCGGGGCAGGGTTCGGGTTGGCAGGTGCCGTCGCTGCCGCGCACTTGGCCGTCCGGGCACGGCTCCGGCTGGCAAGTCCCGTTGGCGTCGCGAACCTGTCCTTCCGGGCACGGCTCGGGTTGTGGCGACGTCACTTTCGGCCCGGTGGGGCACGTGGCATCGGCCGCAACTGTGCTGCCGTCCGGGCATTGCCTGGTGCGTGGCGCGATCCTCGGCTCGGGGCACATCTGATCGGGTGCCACGGTGGTGCCATCGGGGCACTGTTTCGGTGGCGGAGGCGGATTCGGCGCACACGGGCCGTCGGGAGGCGGCTGGTGCGATTGTCCCGGCGGGCAGACCTGCGTGCGGAACTCGTTGACGGGGAAGAACGAGATCTCCTCGACACGCCAGCCCTCAGGGCTCTTCTTGGCGACCACCCGCTCGATTCGCATCGTATTGCTTTCGAGCTCTTTGCCGTCCGGCGTCTTGACCGTCTGTGTGACCACCACGGCGCGCTGCACGGTGTCCGGCTTGTCGGCGGGATGTTCCCCGGCAACCAGCAGCGCATCGGCGGTGACCTCGGCCTTCTTGGCCTTCCACTCCTGCCACCAGACGCTGTTGCCGCGTTCGAGGGTGTCCTTGCCCGCCCGAAGTTCAGCCCCGAAGTACGGCAAGGCACGGTTGTACGCGTCCAGCGTCGACCCGTCCCGCACGGGGTACCAGGTGAACATCGTCTCGAGGCCGTTGACGATCGCGTCTTGAGCCTCGGCGGGAGCGGTCTCGTCGGAGTCGGTACCGCCCGGCTCAGGTGCGTCGCCGGACGGGCCGCACGCGGCGACCACGAACACCGCGGCAGCAAGCAGGACGGCAAGAATTGCCTGCCCGCGCCGCCGCCTGCGGTGCCGACAATCCGCGTGGCGTCCCATGCCGTCTCCTCGCACCGGTATGTGTGCTGTCCCATCATTGTTCGGTCTGGTGTCAGTCACCGCGACGTCCGTTGGTGCGGTCGTGGTCGGCTGGTAGGGCAGTACTGGTTGACCGATCGGGCAAACCCGTCCCGCGGGCGATGACGAATCGTCGCATGCGGCGGGACACTGCTCAGTGCAGCCGTACATCCGTGCTGCCGTTGCCGCGACGAAAGATGAATGATGACAGCCCTCGTCACGATCTCCAGGAGAGCTTTCCTGATCGCGTTGTGTGTCAGCGTCGCGGCCATGCTGATCACGCCCGCACCGCCGGCCTGGGCGGCCGGTGTGTGTGCACGCAACGGAAAACCGTTGGCGGACGGTACGTACACCACCACGTCGGGATTCGGGCCACGCGGCAACTCCATCCACCAGGGCGTCGACCTCGCGGGCAGTGACGGCACCGATATCTTCGCCGCGATGGACGGGACGGTCGCGGCCGCCGGGCCGGCCAGCGGATTCGGTCAATGGATCGTGATCGACTCACAGACCCGCACCGGCCTGGTCTCCACCGTCTACGGGCACATGTACCCCGACGGCGTACTGGTGCGCCAGGGAGCGCCCGTCCGCGCAGGCGACCACATCGCCGAGATGGGCAACAACGGCCAATCCACCGGCACCCACCTGCATTTCGAGTACTGGGAGGGCGGCCGGCTCAGCCACGGCCAGGCGGTGGATCCGGCGTTCATCCTGAGCGGTCAAGCGGTGTCGGCGAATCAATCGACCGCACAACAGGCTTCGTCCGCGGCAGACTGCCGAACCGGCGTCCTCAAGCCCGGCCTGGTTCCCCCGGCGTTCGTGCCCTGGCTGCTCAAGGCCGGTGTGATGTGTCAGGGCATCACCGCCCCGCTGCTCGCGGCGCAACTCGAGGCCGAGAACGGATTCCGGCACGGCCCGACGGCACCCGTCTCGTCGACCGGAGCGCAGGGGCCTGCGCAGTTCATGCCAGGGACGTGGAAAACCTGGGGTAAGGACTACGACAACAGCGGCCCGCCGCCGGATGTCAACAGCATCGCCGACGCGGTGATGTCGCAGGGCGCGTTGATGTGTGAGAACTACCGGTTGTGCGCCGCAGGAGTCGCGGACGGTTCGCTGGCCGGTGATCCCGTTGCCCTCGCGCTGGCCGCCTACAACGCCGGATTCGGTGCGGTGCAGCGCAACGGCGGCATGCCGTCGGGAGGCGAGTACACCACCCAGACGCAGCCCTACGTCTACAAGATCATGCAGCGCGCCAAGGCATTTGAGGCGAGCCCCGGTCTCGGCGGCATGCCGCCCGAGTCGGTGCCGATCACCGGTGGCCCGACGACGATCGTCGACGCCGCTACCGAATTCAAGGGCAAGAAGTGGGTGTGGGGCGGAGGCGGGGTGGACGGGCCGACTCGAGATGGTTTCGACAGTCCGGGGTTGACCTACTACGCCGTCGTGCGTGGTACGGGCGGCAAGGAGGTGCTGCCGCGCACCGCCGATGAACAGTGGAACGTGGGCAAGGAGATTGCGCTGGCCGAGGTGCAGCCCGGCGACTTGATCTTCAGCGGCTGGGACCGGCATGACCGACCCTCGCACGTCGGGATCGCCCTCGGAAACGGCGAGATGATCCACGCGGACCCGGCTCGCGGGGTTGTCATCGCCGAGTTCTATCCGGAGTCGAAGGCGCGGCGGGTGTCATGAAAAAGCTAGTTGCCGTAATTGTCTGCCTGACCATCGTCGTCATCGGGCCGGTCACCGGCTGCCGGCTGGATCCGCTACCGATCGATCAGGTGGCCAGCGTCGACCTCAGCGACCCTGATCAGGTCATCGCCGATGCTCTGACCACGATGTTCACCTGGCGCCCGACCCAGGACGAGTCTCCCGACACGGCCTATCGGCGCGCGGCGGCCTATCTTGCCGGTGATCTTGCCAAGCAGGGCGAGCAGACGACCACACCGGGACCGGGATCGCAATGGGATCAATGGCGTTCCGATGGTGCGAACGTCACCGCCAAGGTCTATTTCCTGGCCGACGAAACACCACCGAACTCAACCGATGTCACCCACCGGGTGGTCGTGGTGGTGCAGTCGATCGCGACGTTGGACAACCGGCTCATCGACGAGATACGCCACACCGCATGGGTGACCGCGAAGCGGTCGAACAACGGTTGGCGCGTCACCAGTATCGAGTTCTGAGGGGGAATCCCGGTGTTGTTCAGTGGTGGACGGATTGTGGTGGCGGCCGCGGGCGCCATTGTCCTCGTGATCGTCGCGATCTACGCGGTCCGTTCGGTGTGGTGGGATCCGACCTCGAAATCGGCATCGATCACTCCGTCGACGTCGGTGTCCGGCAGTGGCGCGAGCACGTCCGAAACCGACGGCTCGGGCGGCGGTGACGGCTCAGGTGACGGGTCGGGTGGGGGATCAGGTGGTGACACGGGCGGCGGCGGTGACAGCGGCGCAGGCGGGGGAGACTCCGGTGGCGGGGACAACTCCGGTACGTCGAGTGGGCACCCGCCTTTCACCGCGACAACCGAACAGGTGAAGCGGTTCCTCGGCACGGTTTTCGTGGATGCCGAGGTGCCTCGTGTGGAGGGTGGCAATCCCGAGGTGGCCGCGGTTTTCAATGACGAGATGGATGCGGCGCTGCAGGCGCAGGCGGACTCGGTGACGGGCGGAAGCCTGGAGGGCCGTCCCGGTAGCGAGGTGCGGATCGGCGAGCGGGTACTCAGTGGTGTGCTGCGGACCGCGGCCGTCGACTTGGCCGAGGCGCAGTCGATGCCGTTGGCCAGCACCGTCGTGGTCGATTCGGAAAGCGGGAGTCTGATCACCTTGTCGTCGCTGTTCAACGACCTCGACGAAGGCTTGGCCCGCTTGCAGGAGGAGTCGGAGACGCTGGGGCCGAGCACCGACCTGGGTGACAGCTTCGATGCCTCCGGTTTGGAGCCGACCGAGCAGATGTTCGGGCGATGGTCCGCCGAATCATCCGGCATGCGGGTGTTTTTCGAACAGGGCGTGGTCGGTCCGATGGCCGCCGGCATCGTCGAGTTGACCATACCCTGGGACAACCTCAGCGACATCATGAAGCCGGGTGTGGCCGATATCGTCGCGAGCTGAATCCAGATCGCTCCCGGCCTACGCCGTACTGCGTTTGATGCAGAACCCGCCGATGATCCCGATGATCGCTCCGACCACCACCAACGGCACACCGTAGGCGGGACCGCCCGATTCGAGCCTGCTCATCGCAAACGCGACGTAGAGCACCGTCAAGGCGCCGGCAAGGAACCCGGACACGATCGTATAGCGGCCTGAGGCACTGAGGATTCCGAGGAGCATCACGCCGGCCAGCACGAGGATCAGTGCCCGCGTCACGGGTTGGCTCACCATCATCCATGTTTCGATGGTTGTCGGTGCGATCTGGCCCTTGTCGTCGAAGATATCCTGCAACCGCCCCAATTCACTGGCGGCATAGTTCCTTCCGCTCAGGAACCAGGGTCGGAACGCACCCAGCACCATGATGAGCCCGCCCAGCAGGGTGGCGGCCAGCCGGATCAACGGCAGGATCTCCGACATGGACTGGGTGAAGCGGCCTTGATCTTCGACGGCTCCGGTGCCGTCTTCGGCGCGAACGGTGAATTCCCGGGAAACCTCTTTCCCGGCCCCGGGCAGGTTGCCCCAGAGCCGAAGGGCTGCGGTTGCGATCGACCCCGGTGCGACGTCGAGGCGCGAGGGGGTGAAGGTGAAGCGCAGCGCCGCTTCGGGATCGGTTCCCGACAGCCAGGCGCTCAGCGGCAGCGCGCCTTTGGTGTTGTCCAACGTCACCCGGAACCGGCCCCGCCGGCGGTTGCGGACCGACACGTGTTCGGGCTCCAGGCGCAGCTGCGCCGTGGTGATCGGAGAGGTGCTGGCGGACTGCACGAGAGACCCGGTGGCTTCGCTCTCGTCGGTGCCGTCGTTGCAGAGCACCACGATGGGGCGTTCGGCTTCCTCGCCCGGATGGGGCAACGGTGCGCGCACGCTGGCCAAGATGCGGGCCTGCTCGCCTGCCCGCACGTACAGCTGCGGTTGGGAGAAGGAGAAGCGCACCACACCTTCCGGGTCGCGCCCGGCGAAGACCAGCCGCCGGTCCTTGCTGCCCCGCCGGTTGTCGACGAGGATCGCGATCTCGGCCGACGTGGCGTCCCGGATGCGGGTCACGGTGCGTTCCAACCGTAGCCGCACGGGGCTGTCGGCCGGGGCCTGGGAGCGTTCCTGGACGACGTTGACGATCGTTTCCACGATCCCTTGGTCGCTTGCCGCGGTCAGTTTGAGCGAACGGGGCGCCTGCTGCCCGTAATCGATCGGTGGCGCGTCGAATCGGACATCGACGAACATGAACCGCCGTGGCGGGACTTCGACAGTGGTCTGCCGGAAATTGAACCGCACCACACTCTCCGGGTCGGTTCCCGTCAGTGAATACCGCTGAGGGTAGTTGCTTCCACTGTTGTCGAGCCGCAACCGGAACCGGCCGCTGGTGTGGTCACGCAACCGGACCACTTGGGGCTCCGCAGTCATCGTGATGGGCCCGCCGATCCGTGGCACCGTGATGACGAGTTCGGCATCGGCCCGCTTCGCCGGATCCTCGACCGAACAGATCTGGATGTGAAGCCGGAAGCGTTGCACATAAACGTCGAAACCGTCGCGGATGGTCAACGAGACCGTGGTGACGCTTTCTTCGTCGGTCAGCACCCGGATCTCGGGGTGCTTGATCTCAAGCCATTCCGGTGCTCGCGGCGCGACGACGGTGTAACCGTCCACGATCGACGACCGGTTGCGGATGCGGATGTCTACAGTGCCGCCGGTGTGTGGATCGAGTTCGACATCGGGACTTTCGACCGTGACCGTCGGTGCTTCGGCGGGCCGTCGATTCGGTGTGGTTGGGCGCCTCGGGGTGGGCGGCGATGCCGTGTGCCGGAGTTGGTCGCGTGACACGGCGGGGAACTTCTGGCTGTGCGTCTCACGGACTATGGGTGTCGACGCCGTGAGCGGTGCGCCGTCGAGTGAGGCGACCCCGGCGTCCCATCCCAGGTAGAAGTCGCACTTGGTGCAGAACTGTGCGTCGGCGGCATTCTCCGCGCCGCACTGCTCGCAGTGGTGCTCAGTCATTGGCGGTCCCCTTCGCATTCTCGCCGCGCTCGTGGGTGGGCAGTAGCCGGCCGAGTTTCCGGTACTCCTGATGGATGGCTGCGCCGATGTGGTCGGCGCCGATGGCCGAGCCGGACTCGGCGGCCAGGTAGGCAGCCGTGATAGCCGCCGATCGAATATTGCCTCCGGACAACGGAAATGAGTTCGCGTAGCCGTGCAGCCCGAGGTCACCGTGCGTGGGAACCGGTGCGGCCAGGCAGTGTTGCCACAGCGCGAGTCGCGCCGACTCGTCGGGAAGTGGGAAGTCGACGACCATGTCGAGCCGTCGTGTGAAGGCGTCGTCGAGGTTGGCCCGCAGGTTCGTCGCGAGAACCGCCAGGCCGTCGAACGTCTCCATCCGCTGGAGCAGGTAGGCGCTTTCGATGTTGGCGTAACGGTCGTGCGCGTCGCGCACCTCGCTGCGCTTGCCGAATATCGCGTCGGCCTCGTCGAACAACAACACCGCGCTCACCCGCGACGCCTCGGTGAATATCCTTTCGAGGTTCTTCTCGGTCTCGCCGATGTACTTGTCGACGACCGTCGCGAGGTTGACGGTGTAGAGGTCCAGACCGAGATCGCCCGCGATGACTTCGGCAGCCATCGTCTTGCCGGTGCCGGAGTCGCCGGCGAACAGTGCGGTCACGCCGGTCCCACGCCCGCCGCCCGGGCGCATACGCCACTCCGACAACACGATCTCGCGCGTGCGTGCCCGGGTGGTCAACTCCCGCAGTTGTTTGAGCGTCTTGTCCGGCAATACGAGATCGCGCCACGATACGGCCGGCTCGATACGCCTGGCGAGGTGTTCGAGACCCGCCGCGTTCTGCGTGCGGGCGCCGCGGCGCAGCTCGCGGTCGCTGGGCACGCCGCCATTGGAGCGGGCCAGCGCTTCGGCGGCCGTGATCGCCGCTGACACCTGGCGAGGCCCGAAGACATACTGTGCCGCGATATCGGCGACGTCGACGGACCCGACGAGCGGACCGAGGGCACGCCGCCAGAGTTCGCTGCGTTCACCGACCGTGAACCTTGCGGCCTCCGCGATCAGTGGTACGCGATCCGACCAGTTCGGGTCCCAGGCCGACGTCCCGGTGAGCACAACCGGCACCGGCATCCTGGCCAGCTGGAAGACGACGTCGGCGGTATCGGCGCCGAGCGCGTCGATCGGGGAGACCACGAGCGCCGCGCCGCGCAACAGCGCTTCGCGGCCCAGCACGGAAATGGCGTCGTGCACGTCGCCGTTCGCGGCCAATCGTGCTGCGTCGCAGACCATCACGCTCAAACCGGCCGCCCCAAGTGCGTCGGTGGCGATCGCCGCACCCGAATCGTTCACCGTCTCGCGCAGATAGCACAGTCGCACGCCGGACTTGAATGCCTGTGCCAGTTCCCGGGATTGTGCGCAGTGATGGCCTTGAGGCGTGACCAGGACGCCGGACAGCGCCGCATCGGGCGTGTCATCGCCGAGCAGATACGCGGTCACGCGGTCCGGCACCCGCATGGCGCGGGTCAGGAACGGCCGGTCGGCGTCGTCGATCACCACGAGCGAGTTGTCGACGAGCGCCGATCCCGGCGACAGCATCGCGCGGGCCGCGGCATCGAGTGGCGAGAGATCCGAGAGCTCCAGTGCCAGGCCTACGGTCGCGCGGCGGCGAGTCACATCGTCGTTGAGGTAGCCGTACAGCTTTTCGAAACGAGTGTCGAGATCGGGCAACTGGCAGATGATGAGGAACTCGACCTCCAGCTCGCACAGTCCGGCCGAGCGGGCCAGCACCCGCAGCCGGAGTTCGACCCCGGCGGCTTCCGCGGCATCGGCGCGCTCCTCCAGGGCGTCGCGCAGCGACTCACTCACGGGTGGCGGGGCGGGCGTGGGGGAGAGCAGCGCGTCGACGACGTCGTCGCTGAGGTACAACCCCCGGAACGGATCGTCGGGCGCCGGATCGTGGCCGCGGCGGTGCGCGACCAGGGTGCGCACGCGTTCCTCCACCAGCATTGCCCGGCCGAGCAGGTAACGCGTGCTGTCCAGAGGCATGTCCATCGGCGGACCTACTGCCTACGCTGACGCTTGCGGACCCGCACGGCGCCGGGTGCGGGTTCCTGACCGAAGGCCGGGTCGCCGACGGCACGGCGCTGCGTGGATTCCTGGCCGACCGAGGCATCTATCCGGTTGGTGCGCAACCGCGGTGGACGCTCGACCGGAGGCCCGGCGACGAACGAGCGGCCGGTGTCGGTGGGTGCCGTGACGACGATGTCGAGTGACGGCTTCAACTCGCCGCCCAGCGCAGTCCACACGTCGGCGAAAGAACGGTCTTCCGGTGGCGGGAGGGCCACCGTGACCGGAACCGGAAGGCCGAGTGCGGCAATCGAACCGGTGAGGACGTCGGCCGGCAGTGCCTCATAACGCAGAAAACAGCTCAGCAGGGCGGCCAGCAGTTGGTGTTCGTCCTCGGGGCGCTGTGTCCAGGCCGCCACGAGATAGGACAGTTTGAAGTATCGCGGTGGCAGATGGCGTGCGGTGACCCGGTTTCCGTCGTACTCGTTGAGCAGGCCGCGCTCCCGGCGCCGCAGGTCCTCGCGGATGTCGTAGAGATACACCCCGATCGTGGGGGCGTTGCGGCGGCTCGCCCAATCCTTGGTCGGCGCATCGAATTCTACGTCGACCTCGGTCGGGTCGACGGCTTCGCGCTCGATGAGGGTGCGCAGCGCGTGATCGACTTCAGGTATCACTTGCCCATCGTTCCGTGGAGTCGGTTGTCGGCCTACGAGCGTGTGTTCCGTTGGGAAGGCACTGGTTCCTGCCCCATGGGGCAGGGCTCAGCGCACCACCATGCATCGGATCAGATGAGACCTTCACGTACCGCGTACGCGACGGCGTGGGAGCGGTTGCGCAGCTGCAGCCGGGTGGTGACATCGTGCAGGACGTTTTTCACCGTGCGCTGGCTGTAGCACAGCTGGCGGGCGATCTCGTTCGTGTCGTGGCCGTCGGCGATCAACCGCAACACTTGGATCTCCCGATCCGAAAGCCCGGTGAACGTCAATCCGCGTGGCGAAAGCACTTGGCGCTGAAGCCGTCCCACCTGGCCGAGCAGATTGCCCAGGAGGTCGGGCGGAATGACACCCTCACCCGATGCGACCTTCTGGACGGTGCGCACCAGCAGATCCGGCGTCGCCTCACCCCGGCGAAGCAGACCGCTCACCCCGACCTCCGCGGCGCTGACGACGGTGCTGTCGTCGATCGTGCTCATCACGAGGACGGTGTGGGCCACCCCAGCTTTCTTGAGTGAGCGCAGAATTCGGATGGTCTCGTCGTCGAGGGCGTCGGCGACGGCGATGCCGACGTCGACACCGGCGAGATCACCGGCTTCGACGACATCGACTTCAGGGCGCATCCGTAGCTGGCTGATCACCCCCGCCTGCAGGATGGGATCGTCGGCGTAGACATATGTGGACACTCGGCGCTGCATGGCAGTTCCCCTTCGGGCGGACGGTCAGTTGCCGATGAGTATCCGGAAGGGCATCAACGCTGACTCAACAAGATTCACGCGATTTCTCAACAAACGCTCAACGGGATCTCGGCCATACGTCATCGACGTCAGGCATCGACGCAGGAACATGCCCGGTTCCGGCGGGGCCGAGGGCGCACGCCCATGTCGCGGCACGCGTTGTCCGCGTTGGTTGTTCGGCGTCGGGCAGACCGGCGGACCCACTCAGTAGACCGTGTCGATGGTGCTCGACAGGCCGTTGTCGCAATTCACGGTGACGCGGAACGTCGAGCCTGTCGCGGGTCCGTCGGGCGCGATCCGCGTCTCCGCCGAACCGGCCACGGTGAAGGGGTAATCCCGCCGGTAGCCGATCGCCGTGGCGGTACCCGACACGGCAACGGACGTGAACATGCAACCCACCGGCTTGTCGCTGTTGACAATCGCCACGGTGGCCGTGCCCGGTTGGTCGAACCTGAACACCAGCTGGGGCGGTGGCGGAGGTGGTGGCGCCGGCGGCGGTGCCGGAGCGGGAGCGGGCTGCGGTGCCGGGCGGGGTACCGCACGGCGCGGCGCGGGCGCTGGGGCGGGCGCCGGTGCGGGTGCCGCGGCCGGGGGCGGCGGTGCCGGCGGCGGCGGTTCCCACCACTCGCTCGTCGCAATGAGCGAGAAGCTCGACGACCCGGCGCTCGCGCCGGTCGTGACGCCGGGCGCGGTGCCAGGCTCGCCCGGATCGGTTACGACGCTTCCGACCGCGGCGATCAACGCCGCGAAGCCGGCCGCCATGCCGACGCGCCGGCACCACGGCGGGAGCAGCAGTGTCTTCCCCGGCGCGAGCTCGTCGTCGATTTCGGCGTCCATGGCTACTCCTTCGGTGCGTACGCGGTGGTGTGGGCGGCCGGCACGAGAACGTGACGCGGACGCGCTGCACCGCACTGGGACGACATGTCGAAAGTGTGCGCGCCGGGAACCACGCCGACGCGAGTAGCGCAATACTCGAATTTCGATCCGCTGCTCGCGCCGGGCGCATGTTCCTGGGAGTTCACGGCTTGATCGCGGTCTTCTGGACGATCACGCCGGTCGCGGCCTTCAACGCATCGGCATCGGCCTCCGGCCCCTCGGCATTGAGCTGCAGTACGTAGAAACCGCTCGCGTTCTCGATGACCACGGTGTTCTGGGCGATCATTCGGGTCACGCCGTTCTTGGTGTACGAGCCGCCGAGCCTGGACGCGGGGTAGCCACTGAGGGTACTCACTTGACCGTCTCCGCCCTTGTAGCCTGGCAGGTTCCTGACCTCGCCGGGCGCGACCGACAGCAGCTTGTACGGGTCGGCATCGCCCGTCAACTTCACGAGGGTCGCGATGATCTTGGGCGGATCGTTGGGATCGGTCGGTGCTTTGGCCACGATCCCGCCGTACAGGCCCTCGGCACCTTCGGGAATCGGTGTCCAGCCATCGGGTACCGGCAGGTCGATCGTCGGCGCTCCCGGTGTGCCGCGGGAGACCGTCGTTTCCTGGAGGTTGCTCTTCGCGATGTAGTCGGCGATCGTCTCGTTGCCCGAATCCTGGACGGGTGTCGCGGGCGTCGATGTGGGTGCCGCCGGCGTCGACGTGTTCGGCGACTTGGAGCTTTGAACCACGGTGAACACGATCAGGCCACCGATGAGGATCACACCGATGATCGCGACACTGGCGAACCAGGTGCTGGTTTGCCAGCGTCTTCGCAGCCCTGCAATGGCGGCCGAGATTCCGGTGGCCTTGCCTCGCGGCGACGGTTGCGGTGCCGATTCTCCTTCTGCCGGCGCGGGGCCCGATGAAAGAAACTGGGGTGCTTGGCGATTCGGATTGGTGGGGGAGCGCCTGTGGGTGGCCGCCGCCGGATCGAGGTGGGCGCCCCGCCGCTTCGGCCGATCGTGTTCGGTCGGGGGAACGCTGAGCGGTCCAGACTCGGTGGGCGGCAACGGCGGCTGCGGCAGGGGGCGAGTCATCGGGGTCGTGATGGCGCCCTGGGCGGCGCGCGCCAAGTCCACCGTTGTCGGGTACCGCTTCTCGGGGTCTTTGGCCATCCCGGTGGCGATCACCGCATCGAATTCGGCCGGCACACCCGGGTTTGTGCTCGACGGCCGCGGCGGCGGCGCGGTGAGGTGGCCGGCGACTTGGCTTTCCACGCTGTCACCGGGAAAAGGCCGACGGCCGGTCAGGCTCTCGTACAACACGCAGGCCAACGCATAGATGTCCGCGCGGGCATCAACGTCTGACACCCCCAACCGTTCCGGTGCCATGTATTGCCACGTGCCGATCACTGCACCGGTGGTCGTCAACCCCGTCTCGCCTGCGGCGCGCGCAATCCCGAAGTCGATCAGGTAGGCGAAGTCGTCCTCGTCGAGCAGGATGTTGGACGGCTTGACATCTCGATGCACCAACCCGATGCGGTGCGCGGCGTTGAGTGCCTTGGCGACTTCTCCGATGATCCGCACCGCACGTGCGGGCTCCAACGGGCCGTCCGCGGCGATCACGCTCTGCAGGTCGCGCCCCTCGATCAGCCGCATGTCCACATAGAGGCGTCCCTCGATCTCGCCGAATGTGTGAATCGGGATCACATGAGGGTTGTTGAGTCCGGCGGCCGCGAAAGCCTCCCGGCGGAAACGCTGCTCGAACGCGGGATCGGAGGCGAGGTGCGCCGAGAGAACCTTCACCGCGACCATGCGGTTGGTCACGGTGTCGAAAGCCCGCCACACCTTGCCCATTCCGCCGCCGCCGAGCGACTCGAGCAACCGGTAGCGGCCGAACGGGGTACCTTCCTCCATCAGCCACCTCCCCGTCGACAGAGCACCGGACGAGGCGGGGCAGGTAGGGCTCTGTACGCCCTACTGCGGCTCATCGTGGGCCTGCCACGGCCGAGGTCAGAATTCAATGCTGGTCACCCGCCAGCCGTCGTCCGATTTGGTGGCGGTAACCCATGCGGTATGGCGGATCTCGTCGATCAGCCTGTTGTCCTCGGTCAGCGCGGACTGCACGACCACGACGACGCGATGCATCTGGTCGGTCTCGTTCGGCGGTGTTTCGTCGACGACGAAGTAAGCCTGCGCGGCGACGGTGGCGTTGTCGAGGCGCCACTGATCCCATTGTGATCCGGGACGGGGCTCGGTTGCGGTATCGGCCTGTTCCACCAGATCGTCCGAAAGATAGATTGCCGCCCGCTGATACGCGGCGTTGGGGGAGGCATCGCGACTGGGATGCCACGTGAACATGGTCTGCACGGCATTCGCGATGACCTGATCGGGGTCGCTGAGGTCCACGTTGGCCGAGCTGGCGACCGGCAACGGGTCCAGTGCGCACCCACTCGCCGGTACGAGGACGAGGAGCGCGGCGAAAACGCCTGCGAGGATTCGGCGTTTCATGTCGCCCGCCGAGCGCGCGACCCCGGGTAGAAGTCGGCTGTCACGACTCCGCGATCCGGATCGGCGTGAATCATCTGGCCGTTGCCGATCGCGATTCCGACATGGGACGGCCGCACCCGGGCGTCGCCGAGAATGCCGCCCAGACGCGTTTTCCCGATGCCCCAGCCACTGAACACCAGATCACCGGGCTGGACCTGGTCCAAGGGCACCTCCTTGCCGAAACTCCACTGCTCGTCTGTCGTGCGCGGCAGCACCACCTTTCCGTCGGTGCCTCGATTGACCGCGAAGAACGTCAGGCCCGCACTGTCGAACCCGTCACGGGTCGGACCGTCGAAACTGCCGCCGCCCCAGACCCACTTCTTTCCCTTGAACTTGGTGGCGGCCTCGACGATCGCTCGGTTGCCCGGTGTCGGTCCGGCCGGAACTTGGATCTGAGGCGCGCCGCCGAACGACGGTGAGGCCTCAAACGCCCTGGCGCGCTGCATGATCGTGTACACGTAGGGCTGCGTCTGGATGGTGTAGTCGCCGCCGGACGGCATGCCATGGTTTCTCTGGACTGCCCCGAAACCCGCGTTGTATGCGGCAAGCGCGAGCGCGACCGGGTCGCCGGTGATCGAACCGCTCTTTATCCCGTCCGCGCAGAGTTTGTAGTTCTCGCACATCAGCGCACCCTGGGCCATCACCGCATCCGCGATGCTGTTGACGTCCGGCGGCGGGCCGCTGTTGTCGGCATCTTTGCCCCACACCGCCCACGTGGCGGGCATGAACTGGGCCGGTCCCTTGGCGCCGGTCGGCGATATGGGGGCGTTCGCCCCGTGCCGGAAACCGTTCTCCGCCTCCAATTGTGCGGCCAGCAGCGGCGCCGTGATCCCCGGGCACAACGCGCCCGCCCTGAGAAGCCACGGGACGAACTCCGGTGGAACCACGCCCGGCTTGCGTACTCCGGTCTTGCAATCCGCCGCGGCAGAGACCTGCTGGCCCGCCGTCGCATCCGCGGGCAGGCTCGGCCCGTCCAACACGAACGACGGGTCGACCGCCTGGCCCTGGGTCAGGCGGCCGCCCTCCCAGTACTCGAAATGCAGGTGCGGGCCGGAGGATTGGCCGTTGTTACCGACCTCGCCGATATGTTGGCCTTCCTTGACGGCCGCGCCTGGCTGTACCAACACACCGTCGGCGTACATGTGGCCGTAGACGGTCGACACCTTGCCGGTGCGGGTTTGCGAATCGACGACGATCCACTCGCCGAACCCGCTCGCCGGACCGGCCGCCGCAACGGTGCCGTCCATGGCGGCGAAGATGTCGGTACCTTCGCTTGCCGCCAGGTCCACGCCCTGGTGCATCGAACTTCCGCGTGGCCCGAACGGTGAGGTCAGGGTGAAGGTTCCGTCGGCGAGCGGCTTGCCATTGGATGCGCAGACTCCGGCGGCCCATGCCGAATTCGGCGGGGTGACGAACACCGTGACCAGACACACGCAAAGCGCGACCGGCATGATCCGCGTGCGCATCGTGAGCCGGACTGTCATGGTGAATCTTTCGTCGCCGTCAACGAATTCGACAACACGCCAGTGCGGCGTGCATGAAGTGAGTGTCGCGTCGCGTCGACGGCGTGTCACCCACCCGGCGGGGGTTTTGCCCGTTAGGTCAGCCAGAAGTGCCCGTGTGGCCGTCGCCCAGCGTCGATACAAGCTGAACAATGAGGGACACCGTGCGCCACGAGGGTGTTCGACGTGAGGAGCGCGAGGAGGCGGTATGAGGCAGCGACGCGTCCTGCTGGCCATTGCCGTGCTGTTTGCGGCGATCTCGCTCGTCGTCGTCGGTTGCGGTGGGTCCCAACCGGATTCGGGCTCGGAGCACACCGGTACCGACAACGATGAGCTCGTCCTGTCCGAGGCGGAGAACGTCATCCTCAAGGCGATCAAGACCATGTTCACGTGGTCGCCGGCCCGCGACGATTCGCCGCTGGACGGCTACAACCGTGCGCTGCCGCTTCTCGGCGGTGAACTCCTGGACATCAACATCGAACTGGGCAACAGCGTGCGGGTTCAGGAGTGGAAGGACGCGAAACTGGAGGTCATGGCCGACGCACTGCTCGTGCCGAGCGAACACCCGAAGGACACCCCGGACACCGTCGAGCGTGCCGTGATGCTGACCCTCACAGCGACGGCGCCCGACGGCAAGCTGATCTCGTCCATCACCATGCGAGTCGAGCGGGTCGTGGCCAAGAAAAGTCCCGAGGGTTGGCGCGTCGAGGATGTCAGCTTCTTCCCGGAGAAGGAGATTCGTACCCAGGCGCAGATCTGCCCGCCGGGGCAGTCGAACCAGCCACCGCCCGATGGGCCTTGTGTACCGAACCCGCCGCCCCCCGCCAAGCACTGCCCTGACGGCGCCACAGTCGCCCAGGATGAGGTCTGCCCGCCTCCACAGGGTGGACCGGAAACCAAGCAGTGCCCCGACGGCACGTCGGTCCCGGCGAGTGGGCCATGCCCGCAACGACGACGACCGAAGCGTGCCCCGAGGGTGCACCGGGGTCTTCGCTCGAGGTCAGGAGTATGACGGAAGTAGCGGACCAGTAAGACAATTCGTCAACGCAAACGGCGGACCGGATGGTATCCGGTCCGCCGTCTGAACGAATGGTGATCTAGTCGAGGTAGTCGCGCAGTACCTGCGAACGGCTCGGGTGGCGCAGCTTCGACATGGTCTTGGACTCGATCTGGCGGATGCGCTCGCGCGTGACGCCGTAGACCTGGCCGATCTCGTCGAGCGTGCGCGGTTGCCCGTCGGTGAGGCCGAACCGCAGCCGCACCACACCGGCCTCGCGCTCCGACAGCGTCTCCAGCACCGACTGCAGCTGATCCTGCAGCAGGGTGAAGGAGACGGCGTCGACAGCCACGACGGCTTCGCTGTCCTCGATGAAGTCGCCGAGCTGGCTGTCACCCTCGTCGCCGATGGTCTGGTCGAGTGAGATGGGCTCACGCGCGTACTGCTGGATCTCCAGCACCTTCTCCGGCGTGATGTCCATCTCTTTGGCGAGTTCCTCAGGGGTGGGCTCGCGGCCCAGATCCTGCAGGAGCTCGCGCTGGATGCGGCCCAGCTTGTTGATGACCTCGACCATGTGCACCGGGATACGGATGGTGCGGGCCTGGTCGGCCATCGCGCGGGTGATGGCCTGCCGGATCCACCAGGTGGCGTACGTCGAGAACTTGTAGCCCTTGGTGTAGTCGAACTTCTCGACCGCGCGGATCAGACCCAGGTTGCCTTCCTGGATGAGGTCGAGGAACGCCATGCCGCGGCCGGTGTAGCGCTTGGCGAGCGAGACCACGAGGCGCAGGTTCGCCTCCAGCAGATGATTTTTCGCGCGATCGCCGTCGCGGCAGATCCACTGCATGTCGCGGCGCTGCTGGACCGGCAGCTTCTCACCCTTTTCCGCGAGCTCGGCCAGCTTCTGGGTGGCGAACAGGCCGGCTTCGATGCGCTTGGCGAGCTCGACCTCTTCCTCGGCGTTGAGCAGTGCGACCTTGCCGATCTGCTTGAGATAGGCGCGCACCGAGTCCGCGGAGGCGGTGAGCTCGGCATCCTTGCGGGCCTGCCGCAGCGCCTCGGACTCCTCCTCGTCCCACACGAAGTCGCCGGACGCCTTGTCCTTCTCGGACGGCTCGGCGATCTCGTCGTCGGCGGCTTCCGGCTTGGCCGCGGCAGGGGCATCGCCCTCGGCAGCGTCCTCTTCGCCCTCGTCTTCGTCGTCGGAGTCCTCGACGGTCTCGTCGTCGGTGTCGAGGTCGTCGAGTTCGAGATCGGTGTCCTCGACATCAAGATCCTCGCCGGGCTCAGCTTCGAGGTCGTCGGTCACCTCAAGGTCGTCGGTGGCGGCGTCCTCGGGCTTGGTGCCGGGAGCCTTGGCCGCCCGCTTGGCCGGGGCCTTCTTGGCGGGCTTGGCGCCTGGCGTCTTGGCCGCAGTGCTCTTGGCTGCCCGCTTGGCTGGGGCCTTCTTTGCGGGGGTCTTGGTAGCGGTGCGCTTCACCGGCTCGTCGGTTGCCGGGCTTGCCTTTGTCGCTGCCACGTACACCCTTTCGGTCTTGCGTATTTCCGATGGGCATGGGCATACACCACCGGAAGCGTCGTCTGTCGAATGTTGGCGTTGTTATCGGCTGGGATACTCGCCGCTATTCGGTAGGCGGCCGCCGATGACCATTGTAACGACAGTGTGTGGTTTCACCGCGCCGAGCGGCAAATTTCGGCACGTCGGCCGGCCGTCGAGCCGTTGCTACTGCGCGGTAGCCGTGACGTCGACAGCCGAGGCCATGGCGGCACCGACGATGCCCGCGGAGTTCTGCAGCGCCGCGGCCACCACCGGCGTCCGGTTCTTCAGCAGGGGCAGCCACTTGTCGGCTTTGCGGCTGATGCCACCGCCCGCGATGAAAAGATCCGGCCAGATCGCGTTCTCGATGGCGATGAGGACCTTGGTTACCTCTTCGCTCCAGCGCTCATAGCTCCAGTCCTTGCGCTCCTTGACCGAGGAGGCCGCCCGGTGCTCGGCTTCCTTACCCCCGACTTCGAGGTGACCAAACTCCGTGTTGGGCAACAGAACACCGTTGTGGATCACGGCCGATCCGATGCCGGTGCCGAACGTGAGCAGCACGATGACACCGGTGTTGTCCCTGCCTGCGCCGTGTTTCTCTTCGGCGAGGCCGGCGGCGTCGGCGTCGTTGAGCACGGTCACCTGCTGCCCGTCGAGCGCCTTGCTGATGACCTCTGCCGCGTTCACCCCGATCCAGCCCTTGTCGACGTTGGCGGCGGTCCGGACGATCCCTTCGGTCACGACGCCCGGGTAGGTGACACCGACTTTGCCGGTCCACCCGAACTCACGGACGACGGACACCACTGTCTTCGTGACCGCTTCCGGCGTTGCCGGCTGCGGCGTCTCGAGCTTGAACCGCTCACCGATCAGCTGGCCGGTGTGGAGGTCGACGATGCCGCCCTTGACGCCGCTGCCACCGACATCGACACCGAATGCGCGGCGTCCGGGGTCGCCGTCGGTGGTGGGATCAGCCGCGGTCGACTCGGGTGCAGTCATGGGATGCTCCTTTGTGGGACAGGCAATTGCGTGGCTGGTGAGCAGGCTCGGGGGTGAACTGGGGCGACGCGCCTCACCCTAGTTGTTCGTGAACGCTCGTGCGGGCGGTCCCGCATCCCGGCGAGCGACTTTTCGGCGCAAACGTGTTGCGATAGTGCGGTGACTGAAAACAGTGCCGACTCAGCCCGCCTGCGTGATGTTGCCGAGCAGCTGGCAACCGAAGCCGCAGAATTTGTCCGACGCCGTCGTGGCGAGGTGTTCGGTGCCGCGTCAGCCGCGCCCGAGTCGTCGGAGGCGGGGGATGGCGCGGGTCCGATTCGTTCCAAGAGCACTCCCACCGATCCGGTGACCATCGTCGACACCGAGACCGAACGGTGGCTGCGGGAACGGCTGGCGGTACTGCGCCCGGGCGAACACGTGCTCGGTGAGGAAGAGGGTGGCGAGGAGGACGGACGGGACGGTGTGAGTTGGGTCATCGACCCGATCGACGGCACCGTGAACTTCGTCTACGGCATCCCGGCGTACTCGGTGTCCATCGCCGTCCAGCGCGACGGCCGATCGGTGGCGGGCGCCGTCGCGAACGTCGCCGCGGGTGAGGTGTTCTCCGCGGCGTTGGGTCACGGCGCTCAGGTGCGCAGGGGTGATGTCAGCACGCCGCTGCGATGCAGCGCGGCCGACGATCTGTCGATGACGCTCGTCGGCACCGGCTTCTCGTATGTCGCCGACAAGCGCAGGCGCCAGGCGCAGGTGCTGGCCGAGATTCTGCCGGTCGTGCGCGATGTGCGCCGGTTCGGCTCGTGTGCCCTCGACCTGTGCATGGTTGCCGCGGGTCAGCTGGATGCCTATTACGAGGAGGGCGTCAACGTCTGGGACTGGGCGGCAGGCGCGCTGATCGCGGCCGAGGCCGGGGCGACGGTGTGGTTGCCGACCGGATCCGGGCCGGGACGCCTCGGGGCGTGCGCGCCGGGCGTCGCGGACGCGTTGCGCGCCGCCTTAGCAGGCGCCGGTATGGATCTTTGACAGCAGCTCGGTGTCGGCGGGCGCGGTGGCGTCGGGCCGCAGGCTGGCCAGTACGGCGTTGATGTCGTCGCTGCTGCTCAGTTCGGTGAACTCGGTGCCCAGCGCCAAATCGACTGTGGCGTCGGGCCTTTCATCCTGGAACAGCTCGGTGCACGGGGCCACCAGCCAGACGGCGGCAGCGGCGGCGCGCCCGGTCGGACCGAACCGGATCTGGCCCTGGCATTCCAGCCGGACGCTGGAGTAGATCGCGTCGTTGGCCGCCTCGGGCTGGGCGAAGCCGAGGTCGCGCAGTTGACCGGCGATCTCGCCGGCCTGCCCGCCCTGGCCGCTGGCGTTGAGCACCCTGATCTTGGTGTCGGCGAGCGGGGCCGGAGTGACTTCGATCATGTCGGAGCCGGCCACCTGCTGACCCAGTTTCGGGGTTGCCGGATCCGTCGCGGGTGGCGGCGCGTTGCACACCGTGGCCTGCTGGACATCGGCCGGCTGGTTGAGGGCGATGATCCAGACCATCAACGTCACCACCGCAAGTGCGATGAGCAACACAATGCTGGGGGCAAAGTTGCGCCGACGGAACGGTCGACCGTGCCGGTCGAAAGCGGTGCCTTCGGTGATTTGCGAGACCACCCCTGCACTCTAAGGCCAAGGTCGCCGGGTGCGGCGCCGGAGCTCAGGCCGTAATGTGATGTAAATCACACTGAAACGTGTGGCAATACGGGCACGAATCATTTGGGGAATGCGTTCGACGCTGGTACAAAGCTCTGCTGCAAGGTAAGGGAGGGGACACAGACGATGGCTACCGACTACGACGCCCCGCGGCGCACTGAGACCGACGACGTTTCCGAGGACTCGCTCGAAGAGCTCAAGGCGCGGCGTAACGAGGCGCAGTCCGCCGTGGTGGACGTCGACGAGTCCGAGACCGCCGAGTCATTCGAGCTTCCGGGTGCCGACCTGTCCGGCGAGGAACTGTCGGTTCGGGTGGTCCCGAAGCAGGCCGACGAGTTCACCTGCTCCAGCTGCTTCCTGGTGCATCACCGGAGCCGGCTGGCCAGCGAGAAGAACGGTGTGATGATCTGCACCGACTGCGCAGCCTGAGGGCTGCTCAGCCGCTGCAGCCAGATTCGCGGCTCAGCCGCTGCAGCTAGATTCGCGGCTCAGCCGCGGAGCGCCGAGAGCAACCGGTCCGGATGTCTGGTACTGACCAACCAGTACGGGGTGGGGTCATCCGGATCGTCGAGAACCAACAGCACCATCGGGCCGACCCAGGCCCGGTGCACGACGTAGGCAGCGGGATCCAACTGGCGGCCCAGCGCGGCGGATTTGGCCGACCGCGGCACCTCGGCGGTGCGCGAGATCACGCTGGTCGGCAGGTGTGCCTGGCCGACCCAAACCTCGGTTTCGCCGCCCGGTCGGCTGACCACGCGCAACTCGGTCTTGCTGAACCACATCAGCACAGCCGCCGCGACCGGGAACAACACCGCGTAGGGCACCCATTTCGGCATACCCGACACGCCCATGCCCACCTCAAGAGCGATGATTCCCGCCAGGATCGCTGCGGGCAGCGTCCACCACCAAGGCACCCACAACCGCTCGCGATAGCGCACGGTTTGGGTGGTTGCGCGCGTGTCTGACACGCGGCTCAGAGTAATCTGTGACGTCGTGTCCAACTCTCTGGCGGTCGTCCGATTGGATCGCGAACTCCCGATGCCCAGTCGCGCGCACGACGGCGACGCGGGCGTCGACCTTTACAGCGCGCAGGATGTCGAACTGGCTCCCGGGCAGCGGGCGCTCGTGCCCACCGGGGTTGCGGTGGCGATTCCGCACGGCATGGTGGGGCTGGTGCATCCCCGGTCGGGTTTGGCTGCGCGCGTGGGACTTTCGATCGTCAACAGCCCGGGCACGATCGATGCCGGGTACCGCGGTGAGATCAAGGTTTCGCTCATCAACCTCGATCCGGAGACGCCGATCGTGGTGAACCGTGGCGACCGGATCGCCCAGCTGCTGGTGCAGCGGGTGGAACTGCCCGAACTGGTCGAGGTCACCTCGTTCGACGAGGCAGGCCTGGCCGACACCTCCCGTGGCGATGGTGGCCACGGTTCCTCCGGCGGACATGCGAGTTTGTGATGGCATTCGGAAAACGCAAGAGCAATGAAACGACGAGCGACCAGGGCAGTGACACGCCCGGCAACGAACGAATCGAGCCTGCTGTGACGGACGAGACTGACGAGGATTTTGACGGCCCGTTCGACATCGAGGACTTCGACGACGCGGCCGTCGCCGCGCAGGGCCGGCTGGACCTCGGATCGGTCCTGATCCCGATGCCCGACGGCGGCCAGGTGCAGGTGGAACTCAACGAGGCCGGCGCGCCGAGCGCGGTGTGGGTCGTGACGCCCAACGGCCGGTTCACCATCGCGGCCTACGCCGCGCCCAAGAGTGCGGGGCTGTGGCGGGAGGTCGCCGGTGAGCTGGCCGATTCGCTGCGCAAGGACGCCGCGTCGGTGGCCATCCAAGACGGCCCGTGGGGCCGCGAGGTGGTCGGCGCCGGCAATGGTGGCGTGGTCCGGTTCATCGGCGTCGACGGTTACCGGTGGATGGTGCGCTGCGTCGTCAACGGTTCGCCCGAAACCATCGACGCGCTTGCCGAGGAGGCTCGGGCATCGTTGGCGGACACCGTGATCCGGCGCGGCGACACGCCGATGCCGGTGCGCACGCCGTTGCAGGTCCAGCTGCCCGAGCCGATGGCCGCGCAGCTGCGCGCCGCCGCCCAGGCCGCGGCGCAGCAAGGGCAACAGCAGGCGCCGCCACAGGAGCAGCCCCCGGCCGAGCCCGCGGCCCGGCGGAGCGCGCAGGGTTCGGCGATGCAGCAGCTCCGCACCATCACCGGGGGATAGGGGCGCCGCTCACGCCTCCTGCAGGGCGGCGACGCACGCGGCGCCGAGGACGCCGGTGTCGACGCCCATCTGCGCCAGGGTGACGGTGCGCAGCGCCGCACGAGGCACTGCGGCGACCCATTCGAACCCGACCTCGGCCGGGTGTACCGGATCGTCGGTGGCCACCGCCACCCCCATGGGCACGGCGAGCCGCTCCAGCTCGGCGCAGCTGGGGGCGTCGTACCCGGCGGCCTCATCCATGGCCTGAGGCAACGTGGGCCACTGGCCCACCCACGAGCGGGTCAGTTCGTCGGCCAGCCAGGCCGGGCTGGACTCGCGCATCTGCGCGACGGTGGCCGCAAGCCCGTCCCGGCGCAGTAGGTGGGCCGATTGACGCGCCAGCAACGCCGCAGGAGCGTTCTGCGGGGAACCCATCCAGGGCGGCAGTGCGGCCAGCACGGCCACGGCCCGGCTGGGATGATCCAGTGCCCATCTGGTGGCGACGACGGCGCCGATGGACACCCCGCCCACCGCGATCGGACCCGACCGGGCCGCGTCGTCGAGCGCGTCCAGGTAGCCCGCTACGAGCCGGTCCGGCTGTGGCGGCGGAGTCACCACCATCGCGTTGACGTCATGCAGCGCAGCCGAAAACGCCCGGTAGACGTAGTCGTCGTCGGACCCGGTTCCGGGAAGTAGAACGGTGGTGACACCGCGCAGAATGACGCTCATCACATGATCGTGCCTGGCTCGTCAAATTACCGGCGTGCCGACACACACCCCGCGTGGCATTCGGGGAATAAGAGGTCTACCGTGGCGTTGGTTGGGTGGATCCACGGTGGATCCGCGAAAGGTCAGGAGAGGACCATGGCTACGGCCGAAGGGTATCTGCGCCGGCTGACGCGACGCCTGACGGAGGACCCCGAGCAGCTCGATGTCGAAGAGCTCAGCGACGAAGCGGCCAACACCGGCGCGCAGAAGGCGATCAATTGCCAGCGCGGCCAGGAAGTGACGATGGTCGGGACCCTGCGCAGTGTCGAATGCAACGGCAAAGGCTGTTCTGGCGGCGTCAAAGCCGAACTGTTCGACGGGACGGACACGGTGATGCTGGTCTGGCTGGGACAGCGCCGCATCCCCGGTATCGAATCGGGCCGCACCCTGCGGGTGCACGGCCGCGTCGGCAAGTTGGAGAACGGTACGAAAGCGATCTACAACCCGCACTACGAAATTCAGAAGTGAGCCAGGCCGAAAACGGCCCAGGTAACGCACCCCCAGGCCCCACGAGCGAGCCGGAACCGACATCCGCGCGGCCGAGTACCGGGGGCCGGGCGATCCTCGACCAGATGGGCGGCGTGAGCGGCCTCATCTACTCCACGCTGCCGGTGGTCGTATTCGTGCCGGTGTCATCGGCATTCGGGCTGATGCCCGCGATCGCGGCCGCCCTCGGCGTGGCCACCCTGATCCTGATCTGGCGCCTGATCCGCCGGGATTCGGTGCAGCCCGCGATATCCGGCTTTTTCGCAGTGGGCATCAGCGCGCTGATCGCCTATCTGGTGGGGGAGTCGAAAGGCTATTTCCTGCTTGGCATCTGGACATCGCTGCTGTGGGCGGTGGTGTTCGGTGTCTCGGTGCTGATCCGCCGGCCGGTGGTCGGATATGTGTGGGGCTGGGTCAATTCGCACGACCGGGGCTGGCGTGACGTCCGCAAGGCGGTGCTGGCCTTCGACATCGCCACCATCACCTGGGTGCTCGTGTTCGCGTCGCGGTTCCTGGTGCAGGAGTACCTCTACGACGCCGACGAAACGGGTTGGCTGGGTTTCGCCAGGATCGCGATGGGCTGGCCGCTGACGGCAGTCGCCGCATTGGTGACGTATCTGGCCATCCGCACCGCGCAGCGTGCTCTGCATGCCCACCAGGCGGCTCAGACCGCCGACTGAGTGGCTTCAGCGCGACGCGGGGCGCAGCAACAGTTCCCGCAGTTGGTCTTCCACCTCGGTGACCGCCACGAACAGGAGTTCGTCGCCGCCCTCGAGCGGTTCGTCGGATTCGGGCACGATCACCCGTGCCCCGCGCAGAATGGTCACGAGCGCCGCGTCGCGCGGCAGCTCCAGGCGCTTGACCGGCTTACCGCCCCACGGGGTGTCGTCGGGCAGCGTGATCTCGACGAGGTTGGCCTGGCCCCTGCGGAATTCCATGAGCCGCACCAGATCGCCGACGGCGACAGCCTCTTCCACGAGTGAGGCCAGCATGCGCGGCGTGGACACCGCGACGTCGACACCCCAGTTCTCGTCGAACAGCCACTCGTTGCGCGGATCGTTGACTCGCGCGACCACCCGGGGCACCGCGAATTCGGTCTTGGCCAACAGACTCACGACGACGTTGACCTTGTCGTCGCCGGTGGCCGCGATCACGACGTCGAATTCCTCGAGCCGTACCGACTCCAGCATCGTGAGCTCGCATGCGTCGCCCAGGCGCCAGTGCGCGGCGGGGATGGCATCGACATCGATGTGGTCGAGGTTGCGCTCCAGCAGCGTCACCTCGTGATTGCTCTCAAGGAGTTCGCGGGCGATGGAGCGGCCGACGGCCCCGGCCCCGGCGATCGCTACCTTCATCGACGCCACTCCTCACGTTCGTGGTCGGCGCTCATCGTTCGGACTCCAGGTCTTCACTCGGCGGCAGTGCCGCGATGGCGAGTGCTTCGGCGATGTGACCGGCGACCGCCGCGACATAGACCTGATCGCCGGCCTGGATGACGGTTTTCGCGTCGGGAAGATGGCCGCTGCCGAACCGGATCATGAACGCCACGCGCCCGCCGGTGGCGGCCTCGAGGTCGGTCACCCGTCTGCCGGCCCAGCCCTCGTGCAACGGAAGCTCGGCGACGCCGACACTGCCCGAGGGATCACGCCATTTGGTGGTCTCGGTTTCCTTGGTCAGCACGTTGAGCAGGCGGTCGGTGGTCCAGGGCACGGTCGCGACGGTCGGGATGCCCAGCCGCTCGTAGACGGCCGCACGTTTGGCGTCGTAGATGCGCGCCACGACACGTTCGACGCCGAAGGTCTCGCGCGCGACCCGCGCCGAGATGATGTTGGAGTTGTCGCCGGAGGACACCGCGGCAAACGCGCCGGCCTCTTCGATCCCGGCCCGCAGCAGCACATCGCGGTCGAAACCCATGCCCAGGATCCGCTCGCCGGGAAACTCGGGGGACAACCGGTGAAATGCGGTGCTGTCCCGGTCGATTATGGCGACGTCGTGGCCAATTCTGGCCAGGCTGTCTGCGAGGGATGCGCCCACGCGGCCACATCCCATGACAACTACACGCACCAGACGGTCCTTTCCGGCAGCAGAAAGATCAAGCTATCTCAACCCGTGCACTGACGAACGCTACAGCTTTCTGACACCCGTTCGCCTTCGGGCTTACTCTTGGCACTCGTGTCCAAGCTTTCGACGGCAGCGCGCCGGTTGGTCCTGGGGCGGCCGTTCCGCAGCGACAAGCTGTCCCACACGCTGCTGCCCAAGCGGATCGCGCTGCCGGTGTTCGCCTCCGACGCGCTGTCCTCGGTGGCGTACGCACCGGAGGAGATCTTCCTGGTGCTGTCGGTGGCCGGGCTGACGGCTTACTCGATGTCGCCGTGGATCGGCCTCGCGGTCGCCGCGGTCATGCTCATCGTGATCGCGAGTTATCGCCAGAACGTGCATGCCTACCCATCAGGCGGCGGCGACTACGAGGTCGTGACCACCAACCTGGGTCCGACCGCCGGCCTGACGGTGGCCAGCGCACTGCTCGTGGACTACGTGCTCACGGTCGCGGTCTCGATGTCGTCGGCGATGTCGAACATCGGTTCGGCGGTACCCTTCGTGGCTCAGCACAAGGTGATTTTCGCGGTCGTCGCGATTCTGTTGCTGGCGTCGATCAACCTGCGCGGAATCCGGGAGTCCGGCACCGCATTCGCGATCCCCACCTACGCATTCATGTTCGGCATGTTCATCATGCTCGGCTGGGGCCTGTTCCAGATCTATGTGCTCGGCCATCCGTTGCGCGCGGAGTCGGCCGGATTCAAGATGCACGCCGAACACGGCGAAGTCCTCGGTTTCGCGCTCGTGTTCCTGGTGGCGCGCGCGTTCTCGTCCGGTTCGGCCGCGCTCACCGGCGTCGAGGCGATCAGCAACGGCGTGCCCGCGTTCCGCAAGCCCAAGTCCCGCAACGCGGCCACCACGCTGCTGCTGCTCGGCCTCATCTCGGTGACGCTGTTCATGGGCATCATCATGCTGGCCAAGGCGACCGGCGTGCAGATGGCCGAACGTCCGCACGAACAACTGGTCGGCGCGCCGCCCGATTACCACCAGAAGACGCTCATCGCGCAGCTCGCCGATGCGGTGTTCCACGACTTCCCGATCGGCCTGTACCTCATCGCCGGTGTCACCGCGCTGATCCTCGTGCTGGCGGCCAACACCGCGTTCAACGGGTTCCCGGTGCTGGGCTCGATCCTGGCGCAGGACCGGTTTCTGCCGCGGCAGCTGCACACGCGAGGGGACCGGCTGGCATTCTCCAACGGCATCCTGTTCCTGGCGTTCGCCGCGATCGCGTTCGTCGTGGCGTTCCGCGCCGAGGTCACCGCACTGATCCAGCTCTACATCGTGGGCGTGTTCGTGTCGTTCACGCTCAGCCAGATCGGCATGGTGCGGCACTGGACCCGGCTACTGCGCACCGAAACCGATCCGGCGGTCCGCAGGCACATGATGCGCTCGCGGATCATCAACGCCATCGGGCTCACCGCGACCGGTGCGGTGCTCGTCGTCGTTGTGGTGACGAAGTTCCTCGCCGGGGCCTGGATCGCGATCCTGGCGATGACGGCGCTGTTCGTGTTGATGAAGGCCATCCACAAGCACTACGACACCGTGGCCCGCGAACTCAACGCGCAAGACGAAGGCGAAGAAGGCGACATCGTGCTGCCGAGCCGCAACCACGCGGTGGTGTTGGTGTCGAAGCTGCACCTGCCGACCAAACGCGCGCTGGCGTATGCGCGTGCCACCCGGCCCGATGTGCTGGAGGCGATCACGGTCAGCGTCGACGACGCCGAGACCCGGGCGCTGGTGCATCAGTGGGAGGACAGCGATATCAGTGTGCCGCTCAAGGTCATCGCGTCGCCGTATCGCGAGATCACCCGTCCCGTGCTCGATTACGTCAAGCGGGTCACCAAGGAGTCACCGCGAACCGTGGTCACGGTGTTCATCCCCGAATACGTCGTCGGGCATTGGTGGGAGCAGGTCCTGCACAACCAGAGTGCGCTGCGGCTCAAGGGCCGCCTGTTGTTCATGCCGAACGTCATGGTGACATCTGTTCCGTGGCAGCTGAATTCGTCGGAGCGGCTCAAGGCGCTGCAGCCGCAATCGGCGCCGGGGGATGCTCGCAGGGGATTCTTGGAGTGAACGAACTGACACTCACCACCGGGCCCGCGGCCAACGGTGGCAGTTGCGTGGCCCGCCACGAGGGCCGGGTGGTGTTCGTGCGGTACGCGCTACCCGGTGAGACCGTGCGCGTTCGGGTCGTCGACGAGCGCGGATCTTATTGGCGCGCCGAGGTTGTCGAGGTCATCGAGCCATCGCCGGATCGCGTCGATTCGCTGTGCCCGATCGCCGGCGTGGACGGTGCGGGCTGCTGTGACCTGGCGTTCGCCGATCCGGCGGCCACACGCCGGCTCAAGGGCGCTGTCGTCGCCAACCAGCTGGAGCGGCTCGGTGGGTACCACTGGCGTGACGAGGACGCGGCCGCCGCCGAATCGGTTGGTGCGTCCGGGGCGACGGGGTGGCGCACCAGGGTCCGGCTGGACACCACGGCGGACGGGCGCGCGGGTTTTCACCGGTATCACAGCGCCGAGCTCGTCACCGATCTGGGCTGTGCGCAGTTGCCGGACGGTCTGATGACGGGTTTGGCCGACACCCGGTGGGCCGGCGGTGCGCAACTGCACATCGCGCTGGATTCCGATGGCGTACGACACGTGGTGCAGTCGGGGCCCAAGAACGGCCGCAAGAGCCCGACGCGCGTGGTCGAGGGCGATTACGAGGCCGTGCAGCGGGTCGGGCAGCGCGTATGGCGCGTGCCGGTGACGGCGTTCTGGCAGGCGCACCGCGATGCCGCAGCGCTCTACAGCGAGCTGGTGGCCGGCTGGGCGCAACTGCAACCGGGGATGACCGCGTGGGATCTGTACGGCGGCGCCGGGGTTTTCGCCGCGGCATTGGCCGAGCGCGTGGGCGAGAGCGGTCGCGTGGTCACCGTCGACACGTCGCGTGGCGCATCGCGCTCGGCGCGCACCGCGCTGGCCGACCTGCCGTGGGTCTCGGTCGTCACCGACTCGGTGCGCCGGGCCCTTTCCGGGCAGGACCGGCCCGCCGATGTCGCGGTGCTCGACCCGCCGAGGACCGGGGCCGGCCGTGAGGTGATCGACCAGCTCGCCGGCGCCGCGGTGCGCAGGATCATCCACATCGGTTGCGAGGCCGCGTCATTCGCCCGCGACGTCGGGCTGTACCTCAGCCACGGTTACGCCGTCGAGGAGATCCGGGTGTTCGACTCGTTCCCGCTCACCCACCACGTGGAGTGCATCGCGGTGCTGACCCGTTAGCCGACAGCGCCCCGGTGCGAGCGATGCCTGCGGCGCAGGACCGGACTGTATGGCGTGGGGTCGATGTCGGGTCGCCTGCCGTCCATGAGGTCGGCGAGCATCCGGGCCGAACCACACGCCATGGTCCAGCCGACGTTTCCGTGCCCGGTGTTGTAGTACAGGTTGTCGTGGCGGCCCAGCCCGATCAACGGTGGGCCGTCGGGCGTCACGGGACGTAGCCCGGTCCGGTAATGGGCACCGGCCCAATCGATCGCGCCCGGGAACAGGCGGTCGCCCGCGGCCAGGATGCGGGCGTAGTCCGCGGGCGCCGCGCTGCGGTCGTATCCGACGAACTCCGCAGTGGCCGACATCCGCAGCTCGCTGCCGAACGGTGACCACGCCACCATGTAGCGCTCGTCGATGCCGCCGAGCGCCGGCGCCCGGTCCGGGTCTTTGATGGTCGCGGTGACGCTGTAACCCTTCGCCGGATACACGGGCAGGTACACCCCGATGTCACGGGCCAGTAGCGGGCTGGCCGATCCGGCGGCCAGCACGACGGCGTCCGAGCGAACAACACCGTCTGCGGTCCGCATGCCGTTGATGGTCGACCCGTCGGTGGTCAGACCGTCGATCGCGGTGGACAGGTGGAACTCGACGCCCTGTCGGCGAGCGGCAGCGGCCAGCGCCGTGGAGAACTTGTGCGGGTCTCCGGTGCCGTCGGACGTGTCGTGGATCGCCCCGGCGAACTCACCGGCGGCGTGGCGCAGGGCCGGTTCGACCGCGGCGATCTGCTCGGGATCGAGCGCCTTCTGCTGACGACCGTGATCGCACAGCAGCGCCGATCTGCCTACCGCGTCGGCGAATTCGGGCTCACTGCGGTACAGGTGGAGCACGCCCTTGTCGGTCTGGTTGAACTCAAGCCCTTCGCGATGGGCGATCTCGTCGAGCAGTCGTTGGCTGTAGCGCGCGAGTTCGAATTTCGCCAGCGTGTTGGCACGTGACCGAGACGGTGTGCACTCACGCAGGAATCGAAGTCCCCACCGGGCCAGGGCGGTATCGGCCCGCCGCACCCTGATGGACGTCTCCCGGCCCGCCAGCGAGCGCAGCAGCATCATCGGCGCACCCGGCGATGCCCACGTGTATGAGTGTCCCGGCGCGATCAGACCGCCCGTGCTCGCCGAGGTGTCGGTGGCCACTTGGGGTCGCCGGTCGTAGACGTGGACCTCATGCCCACGCTCGGCCAGTGCGTGCGCGGTCGCGACGCCCACCACTCCTGCCCCGATGACAGCTACCTTCACTTCGAACTTCCTCCTTCGACTGCACTTTGGTCAGAACTGTTGTCGCGCAGCACCTCCTGGACGTAGAAGCGCCAGCCGAGAAATCCGACCCACAGGGTCACGACGATGACCAGGACGGGTATGCCGTAATACAGCAGGTTGAGCATCATGCGGGTTCTCCTTGTGCGACGAGGGCCGGTTGGTGCCGGCGTGGATAGCGGTTGGCGGTCGCCGCGGCGACGACGATGTAGACGACGAGATTGGCCAACACGCCGGGGATGAGGCCGTCGGCGAGTCCGAACGGTGCGTCGAGCCCCCACTGCCACACCGCGGTCACGAGAGCACCCGCGGCGATCGCCGACAGGGCGGCGGGCGCCGAGCGGATCCCGAACAGGACCGCACCGAACAGCGGCACGATGATGGTGGGCGCCCACAGCGCGTAGCTGTAGAGCAGCGCGTCGACGATGGACGGCACACTCAGCGCGAAAGTCGTTGCGGCGGCGCCGACTATGACACTTGTGGTGCGTTCGACCGTGAGGCGCCGTTTGGGCGGCAAGGGGTCGACGCGCATCGGCTGGTAGACGTCCTTGGTCAGGACGACGGCCGTGGAATTCAGATAGGAACTCGCGGTGGACATCACGACGGCCAGCAGCGCCGCGATGACCAATCCCAGGATGCCGACCGGCATCAGTTGCATCACCACGGTCGGCAGCGCTTCGTCGGTCTTGATGTCGGGGTAGAGCACGAGCGCGATCAGCCCGATCGACGCGGCCGTGAAGTAGAAGCAGAACGAGAAGAATCCGGCCATGGTGTAGCCGATCTTGGCGTGGCGCGAATCGGGCGTGGAGAACGTGCGCTGTGCGTACGGCGGCACCAGCGTCTCGCCGAGCAGTAGCGCCACGAACAAGGTGAGGAATTTCAGCGGCGTGTAGTCGCCGAGCAGCGTGAGATGGTCGGCGGGCACCTGGTCCAACAGCGAGGCCGGGCCGCCCACCGCGTGCAACCCGATCAGCAGTGCGACCGGCAGGAAGACGCCGAGGAAGACGAACTGCAGCATGTCGGTCTGGATCACGGCCCACGCCCCGCCGAACGACGAGTACAGCACCACGACGCCCATCCCGATGATCACCGCCGGGCCGGTCGGGACGTCGAGGGTCGCGTTGACCACGGTTCCGATCGCCAATGCCTGAGCGCCCAGGATCCCCGAACACAACGCGAGGGACAGGATTCCGGTGACCACCCTGGCCGCCTTGCCGTAGTGCTCGTCCATCACGTCGCCGAGAGTGTGGGCACCGCGGTAGTTCTTCAGCCGAGGGGCGATGAACAGCCCGACGAGTACGGTCTGAATTCCGAACGCGCAGAACGCGAACATGTAGACGTAGCCGTCGCGCATCGTCGCACCGGCGACGCCGATCGATGCGCCGCCGCCCAGGAATGCGGCCGCGAGGCTGCCGAAGAACACCGGCCAGACGATCCGGTTGCCGGCGACCGCGAAGTCGTCGGGATCCTTGATCCGCTTCATGGTCTGCAGCCCGATCACGACCAGCAGCGCGAAATAGCCTGTGAGCAAAGCCCAGTCGAGTGGTGTCATGTGAACTCCTTGCCGAATTCGCACCATCGTATGGAGCAAACGTGACCTACGTCTCTAGGCGATGTGCCTAAACTGTCGTTAACTCTGGGAGAGCAATTAGGCGGATTGCCTAGTGTGGTGAGTGGGAGGTCAGGTGCTCGGCCAAGCTCTGGCGCAGCAGATCGCCAACGAGATCACCGACGTGATCGGTTACAACGTGATGATCTCCGACGAGTCGGGGATCGTGGTCGGTAGCGGTGACACCTCGCGCATCGGGCAGTTCCACGAGGCGTCGGTCGAGGTGATCCGCAGCCGCCGGACGATGACACATTCCAGCGCAGACGTCCAGAATCTGGTCGGTACGTTGCCCGGGGTGACCACCCCGCTCGTCATCGACGACGTCGTGGTGGGCACTGTCGGGCTGTCCGGCCCGCCCGAGGAGGTCGAGCGATTCGGCCTCGTGGTGAAACGGCAGACCGAGATCCTCATGCAGGAGGCCGCGCGCATCGGTTCCCGGGTCACCCGCGAGCGCGCGGTGACCGAGCTCTTGCGCGATGTGTGCGAGTGGCACCACTCGCGTATTCCGGCTGCCCAATTACTGCGTCGGGCAAGGACTCTCGGCCACGATCTGACGCTGCCCCGCCGAATGGTGTTGGTCGCATCGGAGGATCCCGACGGTTCGCGGTATGAAGTCGATTCCGCCCAGCTGATGCGGCACACCGAGGCGGTGTTCAACTCCACGGCCGATCTCATCGCGCCGCTCGCGGGTACGGTGATCGCGGTCGCGACTCCGGATGATCCGGACGGTGGCGAGCGATCCGTGCTGGAGCGCTGTGAGGAACTCGTCGCGGTGACCCGCACTCAGCACCTCGGCACCCGGGTGGCGATCGGGTCGGCGGCTTGCGGCGTCGAGGAGCTGAACGTCTCCGCCCGCGACGCCTTCGACGCCATGCAACTCGGTTCCGTGGTCACCGGTCAACAGCCGATCCGTCACATCGAGCACTTCCGGCTGCAGCAGGCGCTGTCGGTCGTACCGATCGATTCGCGCACGCGACTGACCGAGAGCCTGCTGCGTCCCCTACTGCACGACCGCGAGTGGCCCACCTTGCGCGCAACGCTGATCAGTTGGGGCGACTGCGCATTCAACGTCACCAAAGCAGCGGCGGCCATGCATGTGCACCGCAATACACTGATCTACCGGCTCGACCGAGTGGCACGACTTCTCGGGCGCTCGCTCGACGAGGCGGGCCTGGCGGTGGCGCTCTACGTGACGTGCATGATGGACCAACTCGGCCGGGGCCCCAACGCCACTCGGCTGTGACGTGCCGCGCGCCCGGCTCGTCGGTTCAGTCCTGGTTGTTCGGCCCGATGGTCGGGGTGGGGTAGTGGGCGTAGGTGGTCTGATTGCCGCCCGCGGCACGGGACTGATTCATCGCCTTCACCGCGAGGTCGACGAGGGCATCGACGACCTGTTCGGCCGGAAGTTCGGTCAGCGGCCGCAGCGGGCTGCACGCGGTTCCGATGCTCGCGGTCAGCCGCATGGGCGTGGTGCTTATCGCGATCCGGATCCGATTCACCAGGGGCGAGGGGTCATTGGTCTTGAAGACGTCGGCGATCAGGAACTCGCTGTCGGACACATGCGCGAGCGGGACCCGATGGCGCACGGTTTCCCGCATCGCCTGCCCGACCGCGACGCGCGCGTGCAACGTACTGTGCGTCCCGTCCATGTCGCTGAGCAGCGACATGTCGTCGATGCCGACCGCGAGGATCACGACATACTGGTCATCGTGGCGGCTGTGCGAGCCCAGCATCGTCGCCGCGTGGATGTCGAACGCCTCCCGGTTGAGCAGGCCCGTCAGCGGATCGATCTCGTCGGGGTGCTGAACGTTGTCGTGGTCCATCAGCCCGACGGCCATCCGGCACATCGCCGACGTCGTCACGATGACGAGCGCCGACACCACCGCTCCACAGATGCCCAACCAGATATCAGTCATCGCCACC
Organism: Mycolicibacterium wolinskyi str. Jessa 2025; assembly: GCF_049241375.1. NCBI lineage: Bacteria > Bacillati > Actinomycetota > Actinomycetes > Mycobacteriales > Mycobacteriaceae > Mycobacterium > Mycolicibacterium wolinskyi. The sequence goes on along the minus strand of NZ_CP185960.1, from coordinate 4,318,955 downwards.
CGGACGGCCAGGTAGACGACGACGATGCCCGAGGCCAACCAGGTCAGGATCAGCACGCGTCTGCTGTGTAAGAACGCCGCATACGTGGTGATCAGGCTGAACGCGGCGGTCCCCAACAATCCGACGACCGGATCGGCCAGCAATGTGCAGATCACTGCGATACCGCCCGTGCCGATCCCCACGACCAGCCAGGACTGCGTCCGACTCGGCCACTGTCTGCGCCACCACCACCAGGCCATCAGCAATCCGCAGGCGCTCACCCCGATCTCGAGGTAGCGCCCGACGCCTGTCGGGCCGGCCGGCGTGCCGAGCAGCAACAGCGGGACGACGCCCAAGCTGATGATCGTCACCGCCACGATGTGACGCATCCGGGTGCGCTGGCCCTGCGCGGCAAGCAGGGCAGTACGCGCGTAGTAGTTGTCGAAAGGACTCAATCCGCACCCCGGAGTAATCGATTTCGTAGTACACCCTACGTAATCACGACGCGATCGGTTTATTGCCCTTTTGGCTTCGTCCAACCGATTTCGTAGGCGCCGAATTTTTCGCGCCGGTAAATCAACGCAGCGACGCGGTCACCTCTTCAGGTTTGGGCTGCTCAGCCACCAGCCGCCGGATCGGTTTGAGCGCGATATCGACGCTCACGATCCGCATTGCGAGCTCGCGCAGCACGGCGAGTCCGCGGCTGTGCTTGAACATGAGTCTGGCCAACTGACGGGAGTTGTCCTGGGCCGCCTGCACGCGCGGGCGTTGCGTGCGCTCGTAGGCGCCCAATACGTCGGCGAGCCGGTGACCGTCGATGTTGTTCAGCATCCGGCACAGGACCCACGCCGATTCCATCGCCATGCCGGCCCCGATGCCGGCGGTGGGCAGGAACCCCGCCGCGGCGTCACCGAGCAACACCGTGCGCCGCGTCGTCCAGACCGGGGCCCGGCAGTCGGACAGCGACCAGTAATAGGGATCGCGTGCGGCGGCGACGGCGTCGAGCGCGGCATCGATCGGCGCGTCGACGACACTCAGCGTCTTGCGGAATTCTCTGACGAACGCGGCCGGACCGGCATCGGTGTCCGACCGGGGACCGCCCAGGAACACCCCGACCGCCCCGGCGACCGGGTAGAGGCCCGCGAAACGGCCTGCGCCCCAGAGTTCTTCACCGCGCGACGGCGGAACGGACCGTTCCGGTGCCCAGGCCACCCAGCCGCCCCATCGCGTGTCGACCACGTCGACCGGCGGCCGGCCAGCACCAGATCGCGGGTTCGTGAACGGATGCCGTCGGCGATGACGACGAGATCGAATTCGAGACGGTGGGTGTCGCCCGCTTCGGCGATGGTCACGTGCGCGGCCGATTCCGTCTCGGCGATCGCCGTGACGGTGGAGTCCAGCGTGACCGGACACTGCGCGCCGCTGAGCACATCGATCAATGCCCCGCGAGAGATGCCCCGATAGTCGCCAGAGCTGCCGAGCACGCGGCTCATCGAGTCGACGCGCATGAGCCGGCCCGTGTGGGCGCGCATCCCGTAGTCCTCGAACGGCACGCTCGCGGCGCGGTATGCCGCCCGTGCGCCGAGGTCGTCGAGTGCGGAATCCGCGATCGGCATCAGGGCCAGCATGTACCCGGGCGGTGCGCCGTCCGGTGCGCGCTCGATCACCACCGGATGATGACCGGCTCTGCGCAGCAGGCCGGCGGCGGTGAGCCCCGCGATGCCCGCTCCGACGATCAGGATTCGCAGCTTGTCCGCGGTGGCCGAACGATATTGCTCTTGGAGCGTTGTGGAGGTGAGCACAGAAATCCTCTCGAATCGTTCGAGCGCGACGCTACCATTCTGTGTACCAGGTGGTCCAGTCTAATATTGGCTCGTGCACAGTGGTCGGTTGAACCGGATGTCCGGCGAGCGACGCCGCCGTTTGGTCGATGTAGCAGCGGCAGAGTTCGCGTCGGCCGGCTATCGCGAGGCCTCGTTGAACCGGATCATCGCGAAATGCGGCATGAGCAAGAGTTCGTTCTATTACGTCATCGAATCCAAGGACGAATTGTTTGAATTCGTCATGGCCGAATTACTCGGCGGGCTCGCGAATGCCGTCGAGATCCCGGAACCCGAGAAATTCCGCGGGCCGGACTACTGGCCGCGGGTGGAGGCTTTCTTCGCCCACCTCGTCACGGTGTCGCAGCGTGAGGAGTCCGCGCTGACGCTGGGCCGGATGTTCTACAGCGACGCGCCCGGCGGCGATGCGTCGGCAGGAATGCTCGCGGCGGTGCGGCAGTGGGTGGAAGAGGTGCTGCGGGTCGGCCGAAGCTGCGGCGCCGTCCGCGCGGATTTGCCAGAAGCATTGCAGTGCAGCGTCGTTCTGCGGATTCTGCAGGTCTTCGACGAGTGGACCGTGGCCCATTTCGACGAGGTCGGCCCGGAAAATCTCGATGGGCTCGCGGCCGCGCAGTTCGCGACGGTCAGGCGCGTACTGGAGTCGTCCGCCTGTTAGCGTGATCGGCAGGGTGTGCCGGGAAGCCTGGTCGGCGCCATTGCACGCTGCCTACGGGAGCCCGCCATGACCAGTCCACCTGACCGCACTCGTCCCAGGCTGCTCACCCGCACGACGTGGCCGGAGTGGCAACGCGTCTCCGAGCTGCTGCGTGCTGAAACGGTCGGCGGCGCACTGCTGCTCGCCGCCGCTGCCGCCGCACTGGTGTGGGCGAACTCGCCGTGGTCTGCGTCCTATGACCGGTTGTCGAATTTCGTCATCGGTTGGGAGTCGCTGCATCTGGAACTGAGCGTCTCGGCCTGGGCGGCGGACGGTCTGTTGGCCATCTTCTTCTTCGTCGTGGGTCTTGAGCTCAAACGCGAGTTCGTCGCGGGGGATCTGCGCGACCCGGCCCGCGCGGCGCTGCCGATCGCCGCCGCTGTCGGCGGTATGGCGGCGCCCGCCGCGATCTTCATCGGGATCAACCTGTTCGCGGGCCAGCCGGAGAACATCGACGGCTGGGCCGTGCCGATCGCCACCGACATCGCGTTCGCGCTCGCGGTGCTGGCCGTCCTGTCCACCCATCTGCCGTCGGCGCTGCGGATCTTCCTGCTGACCTTGGCCGTGGTCGACGATCTGCTGGCGATCATCGTCATCGCCGTCTTCTACACCGACCACCTGTCCGTCGGGCCGCTGCTTGGCGCGGTCGTGCCGATCGCGCTGTTCGGCCTCGCAGTCCAGCGTGGACACCGGCAGTGGTGGATCCTGGTACCTCTCGCGGTGGTCGCGTGGGCGCTCGCGCATGCCAGCGGTGTGCACGCCACGGTGGCCGGGGTGCTGCTCGGCTTCACCGTGCCGGTGCTGGGCCGACACGCCGCCGCCGAACGCTTCGAGCATCGGCTGCGGCCGCTCTCGGCCGGGGTGGCGGTCCCGGTGTTCGCGTTCTTCGCTGCCGGGGTGACCGTCGGAGGCCTGTCGGGATTCGCTACCGCGCTCACCCATCCGCTGACGATCGGCGTGATCGCCGGCTTGGTGCTCGGCAAACCCATCGGCATCTTCTGCACGACCTACCTGCTCGCCAGATTCACCAATGCGAGCCTCGACGAGGACCTGGCCTGGCGCGATGTGTTCGGCGTCGCATTGCTCGCCGGCATCGGCTTCACGGTGTCGCTGTTGATCGGCGAACTCGCGTTCGAAGACAGCCCGGTCGCCGACGCCGACGTCAAGATTGCGGTGCTCACCGGGTCGGTGGTTGCCGGTCTGCTGGCCGCTGTCGTGCTGATCTCCCGCAATGTCGTTTACCGGCGCATCCACATTCTGGAGACCACCGACGCCGACAGCGACGGAGTGCCCGACATCTACCAGCCTCGGCAGGACTGACCCCGTGATCCGTGCGTAGACTGACGGGATGCTTGAACAGGTCCGCGGCCCCGCAGATCTGCAGCACCTGTCGCAATCACAGCTAAGTGCATTGGCGCAGGAGATCCGTCAGTTTCTGATCCACAAGGTCGCTGCAACCGGTGGGCATCTCGGCCCGAATCTGGGCGTCGTCGAACTCACTCTGGCGTTACACCGGGTGTTCGATTCGCCACACGATCCGATCATCTTCGACACGGGGCATCAGGCCTACGTGCACAAGATGCTGACCGGCCGCAGCCAGGATTTCGACACGCTGCGGATGAAGGACGGTTTGTCGGGCTATCCCTCGCGTGCCGAGAGTGAGCACGACTGGGTGGAATCCAGCCACGCCAGTGCCGCGCTGTCCTACGCCGACGGGCTGGCCAAGGCCTTCGAGCTGACCGGGCACCGCAACCGGCACGTGGTGGCCGTCGTCGGCGACGGTGCGCTCACCGGCGGCATGTGCTGGGAGGCGCTCAACAACATCGCCGCCGCAGGCCGGCCGGTCGTCATCGTCGTCAACGACAACGGCCGCAGCTACGCGCCGACCATCGGCGGGTTCGCCGACCACCTCGCGGGCCTGCGGCTGCAGCCCGGCTATGAGCGGCTGCTGGAGGAAGGCCGCAAGGCGGTGCGCGGCCTGCCCGTCGTCGGCGAGTTCTGCTACCAGTGCATGCACAGCATCAAGGCCGGTATCAAGGACGCGATCGCCCCGCAGGTGATGTTCACCGATCTCGGCCTGAAGTACGTCGGGCCGATCGACGGCCACGACGAGCACGCCGTCGAGAACGCGCTGCGCCACGCCAGGGGTTTCAACGCGCCGGTGATCGTGCACGTGGTCACCCGCAAGGGCATGGGTTATCCGCCTGCCGAGAACGACGAAGCCGACCAGATGCATGCGTGCGGCATCATCGACCCCGAAACCGGGGTGCCCACCAAGGCGGCCGGGCTCGGGTGGACCTCGGTGTTCTCCGAGGAACTGATCAAGACCGCCGCCAAGCGTCGCGACATCGTGGCGATCACCGCGGCGATGCCGGGGCCGACGGGGCTGAGCGCGTTCCGCGAGAAGTACCCGGACCGGTTCTTCGACGTGGGTATCGCCGAGCAGCACGCCATGACGTCGGCGGCCGGCCTGGCCATGGGCGGCCTGCATCCCGTCGTCGCGATCTACTCGACGTTCCTCAACCGCGCGTTCGATCAGCTCCTGATGGACGTCGCGCTGCACAAACTGCCGGTCACCCTCGTGCTCGACCGCTCCGGCGTCACCGGCCCGGACGGCGCCAGCCACAACGGCATGTGGGACCTCTCGGTGCTCGGCATCGTCCCGGGTATCCGGGTCGCTGCGCCCCGGGACGGTTCGCGGCTGCGTGAGGAACTCGGCGAGGCGCTGGCCGTGAACGACGGGCCGACGGCCATCCGGTTCCCCAAAGGCGATGTCGGCGAAGACATCCCGGCCGTCGAGCGCCGAGGTGGAGTCGATGTGCTCGCCGCACCCGCGGCCGGGCTGACCGACGATGTGCTGCTGGTCGCGGTGGGCTCGTTCGCGAAGATGGCACTCGCCGTGGCCGAGCTGCTGCGCAACCAAGGCATCGGCGTGACCGTGGTGGACCCGCGCTGGGTGCTGCCGGTTCCCGAGGCCATCGCCGAACTGGCCCGCGCGCACAAGCTCGTGGTCACGGTCGAAGACAACGGTGTGCACGGCGGTATCGGCTCGTCGGTGTCGGCCGCGTTGCGCCACGCCGAGATCGATGTCCCGTGCCGAGACCTGGGCCTGCCGCAGGAATTTCAGGACCACGCCTCGCGCGGGGAGGTGCTCGCGGAGGTCGGCCTGACCGATCGGCACATCGCCCGTCAGATCACCGGCTGGGTTGCCGCGATCGGCGCACCGGTGGCCGAGGACGAAGTCAGCAACCGTCTCGACTAGCGGCGGGCAGTCACCGACCACATGCACATCAGCAGATTGGTCTTCCCGACGGGCGGCCTCGACACGTTCGTCGACGACATCGTCACGTGCGAACAGACCGGCTTTCACGGTGCCTGGGTGCCCCAGATCTTCGGTTGGGACGCGCTGACGGCGCTTGCCATGGCCGGCGGAAGAACCACGTCGTTGCGTCTGGGGACGGCGGTCTTGCCGGTCTACCCGACGCATCCGGTGGTGCTGGCGCAGTCGGCGATGACGACGCAGGCCGCGGTGGGCGGCCGGTTCACGCTGGGGCTGGGAACATCGCACCGGTTCGTCGTCGAGAACGTGTGGGGCATGGACTTCGACCGGCCCCGGCACCGGATGGCCGAGTTCCTCCGGATCGTGGTGCCCGCCATGGCCGGCGACGATGTCGAGTTTCGTGGTGAGGAGCTCAGCGCCACCACGCTGCGGCCGCTGGAGCTACCGGGCATCGAACCACCCGACATCGTGCTGGCCGCGATGGGCCCGGCGATGCTGCGGCTGGCCGGTGCCCACGCCGACGGGACGGTGACCTGGATGACCGGGGTGCGCACGATCACCGAGCACATCGTGCCGACCATCGCCGCGGCCGCCGAACACGCGCAGCGTCCGGCGCCGCGGGTGATCGCGGGACTGCCGGTTTGTGTCACGGACAACCCAGCCGCGGCCCGCGACGCGGCACGCCGGGAGTTCGCGGCCTACAACGACGTGCCGTCCTATCGCGCGATGCTCGACCGGGAAGGCTTCACGCATGCCGGAGACGCGGCGCTGATCGGGTCGGCGGATGAAGTGCTCGACCTCATCGGGGAAGTGGCCGGCGCAGGCGCTACGGAGTTGTGCGCCAACATCTTCGGCAGTCCCGACGAGCGGGCCGCCACGATCGAGGTGCTCGGCCGGGGTCTCGGCTAGGCGTCGTCGGGTTTGTCGCGCATGTGGTCGGCGTTGCGGCGCTGCAACCGCAGTACGAAGATGGCGGCCGCGAGCACGAGCACCAGACCGCCGAGCACACCGACCTGAACGATGGCCCGGGCGAACTCCGGGCCCTTGTCGAGCAGCTTGGCCGCGTCCACCGACAGCACGACGATCTCCTTGATGCAGGCGAGTATGCCGACGATCAGGAACGGCTCGGCGACGAGTTCGCGCGACCGCAGCGATGTGCGCACCGCGTAGAGAAGCTCGACGAAGATGAAGACCAGCAGCAGGCCGTCGAGCAGCTCCAGCATGATGGTCGTCGCCGGGTTGTCGCGCAACCGCAGGATGACGTTGACCTGAGCGACGATCAACACGACGCACCCGGCAAGCAGGAGCACGGCGATCGACCAATAGACCGTGTCCTCGGCGATCCTCAACACGCGGTCGGCGAACCGCTCCCGCTCCTGTTCGCCCTCGGTGTCTTCGCGCGTCGCCACCACACAGACGTTATTGCAGTCCGGTGGTCGCCATACCGGAATTGACGCCCGTGCCGACGGCCGGTGGTTCAGTCGGTCTTGAGTGCTGACGACAGCACCGGCACCGTGAGTTCGCGTTGCCACGGCCGGACCTGATTGGCCACCAAGAATTCCTCGATCGCCGTCGCGACGTCGGCCACGGGTTGCCAATCCCAGCACAGGCGTCGAACCACCTCGGGCGTGATGAGGTTCTCGGTCGGCACCGACACCCGTTCCGACAGTTCGGCAAGCGCCGCCCGCGCCGCCTCAAGCCGCGCCGCGGCTTCCGGTTTGCGCCGCGCCCAGCGCGCCGCCGGGGGCGGTCCGTTCGGGGCCTCCGCGGTCTGCGGCGGGTCGGGATTCTCGCGCGCCCGCTTCAGCGCGTCCAGCCAGATCTGGGCGCTGCGCCGTTGTTTGGACCCACCGAAGATCGGCAGCGCCGTCAGTTCGTCCACGGTTTTGGGATCGACGGTCGCGGCGTTGACGATCGCGGCGTCCGGCAGGATCCGGCCGGGCGCGATGTCGCGGCTGCGGGCGATGTTGTCACGTGTGGTCCAGAGCTCGCGTACGGCCGCCAGCGCCCGGGGGTTGCGGACCTTGTGGATTCCTGACGTGCGCCGCCAGCGGTCCCGCCGGGTGGGTGAGGCGACGTAGGTTCGCAGATACTCGAATTCCTGTGCCGCCCAATCGGTTTTGCCCTGTTCTTCGAGCACGGCGGCGATCGCGTCACGCAGTTCCAGCAGGACCTCGACATCCAGTGCGGCGTAGTTCAGCCATTCCGCGGGTAGTGGCCGCTTCGACCAGTCGGCGGCGCCATGGCCTTTCATCAGCTGCAGGCCCAGCAGGCGCTGCACCATCGCGGCCAGGTTGACCCGCTCGAATCCGGCGAGCCGGCCCGCCAACTCGGTGTCGTACAGTTTGCCCGGGCGTAAGCCGATCTCGGCCAAGCACGGGAGGTCCTGGTCGGCGGCGTGCAACACCCATTCGTCCTGGGCGAGCGTCGCCGAAACCGGCGCGAGTGCGTCGATGGGGGAGCCGCCGTGATTGACCGGGTCGATCAGCGCGGTGCCTGCCCCGGAACGGCGGATCTGAACGAGGTATGCCCGGTTGGAGTACCGGAAACCTGACGCGCGTTCGGCGTCGATGGCGAACGGGCCGCTGCCGCGGGCGAGAACCGCTGCCGCAGAAGAGATTTCCTCGGCCGTGACGCACACGTCGGGCACGCCGTCGGCCGGCGCCAGCAGCGGGGTCGCGTCGGCCTCGACAGGCTCGGTCTGCTCGGTGTCCCCGTCGGTCATCTCACGCGCGGGTGCGGGAACTCAGGTCGGTCACGCCGGCCGGCGGCAGGCCGGCGGCGTGCTCGAGAACTTCACAGAACGCCTCCACGTGCGGGCCCAGCTCCAACGTGGTGGCCGTCCACGACGCGCGCAATTCCAGCTGATGCGCTCGCGGCGGGCCGGAGATGTCGCCGTAGCGCACCGAGGTGGTCGCGGTGACCGTTCCGCCGAGCGCGGTGACGTGCTCGGCTCGGGTTTCCAGGGCATCCACCAGCCAACTCCAGGCCACCTCCGGCAGCAGCGGGTCGACAGCTTCGCTGGAATCCAGGTCGGCCTGGATGTAGGCGACCAGTCGCATGGTGCCGTCCCAGGCTTCGGCCCCGTCGGGGTCGTGCAGCAAGATCAACCGGCCGAATGCGTCACCTTCGGACCGCTCGGGAACGATCGTGGTCTCCGGATGCCGGACCTCGGCGCCCAGGGCGTAGCTGTAGGGCGCCAGCCGCTGCGGCGGACGGATCGGGCCCAGCTCGATTTCCGGCCGCACGGTGGTGGCATTCATCGCCGCCACCGCCGTCCGGAACTGAGCCGGTTCGGCAGAGGTCACGGCGTTTGACGCTAGCCGATGTGGCCAGGACCGTGGGCAGGCGCGCCGTAATAAGGCGCCTCAGAGCGCACAACAGCCCCCGAAATGGGCTCATGGCACCATAGGAGCCGATGAATACCCGCCGGGAGCTGCCCTCCTCGCCCTATTTGGCCGCCGTCAGCGGCCGCACCCCGCACCGTGTGCCGGTGTGGTTCATGCGCCAGGCCGGCCGGTCTTTGCCGGAATACCGGGAGCTGCGCGCGCAGCACCGGATGCTGCAGGCCTGCTTCGACCCCGAGCTGGTCTGCGAGATCACGCTGCAACCCGTGCGCCGCCACGGGGTGGATGCGGCCATCTTGTTCTCCGACATCGTGGTGCCGCTCAAGGCCGCCGGTATCGGGCTGGACATCGTGCCCGACGTCGGGCCGGTCATCGACAACCCGATCCGCACCATCGCTGACGTCCAAGGCATGAGGCCGCTTGAACCGCAGCAGGTTTCACCGATTTCCGACGCCGTGAAGCTTTTGGTCTCGGCACTGGGCGACGTGCCGCTGATCGGATTCGCCGGGGCGCCGTTCACCCTCGCTTCCTATCTCGTGGAGGGCGGCCCGAGCCGTCACCACGAGCGCACCAAGGCGATGATGCTCGGTGAGCCGGCGACCTGGCACGCCCTGATGTCGGCGCTCACCGACCTCACCATCGCGTTCCTGCAGGCCCAGGTCGACGCCGGCGTGGATGCCCTTCAGGTGTTCGACTCCTGGGCGGGGACGCTCTCGTTGGCCGATTACCGCAGCTACGTGTTGCCGCACAGCAGCCGGGTGTTCGCCACCATGGCCGCCGCGGGGGTGCCGATGACTCATTTCGGCGTCGGAACCGCCGAACTGCTCGGCGCGATGTCCGAGGCGCTGGGTTCGGCGCCCGCCAAGGTGGTCGGCGTAGATTGGCGGACCTCCCTCGTCGACGCCGCCGCACGCGTCGTGCCCGGCACCGCACTGCAGGGAAATCTCGACCCGGTCGTGTTGCTTGCCGGCTGGCCCGTGGTGGAGCCCGCGGTGCGCCAGGTGGTCGAGGACGGCAGGCGTGCGGTCGCGGCCGGGGCCGCGGGTCATGTGTTCAACCTGGGGCACGGTGTGTTGCCGGCATCCGATCCCGGCATCATCACCGAGGCGGTGACACTGGTGCACTCACTGTGAGTGCCGCGTATTGCGTTGTCGGCGGCGGCATTTCCGGGCTCGTCGCGGCCTACCGGTTGCGGATGGCGGCGGGGCCGCACGCCGACATCACGTTGTTGGACCCGGCCGACCGCCTCGGTGGCGTGCTGCGCACCGAGCGGGTCGGCGGACAGTCACTCGATGTCGGTGCCGAGGCGTTCGTCGCCCGGCGCCCCGAGATGCCGGCACTGCTCGCCGAGCTCGGCCTGGCCGGCCGCCAGATCGGCACCACGGGCGTGCGCCCGCTCATCTACAGCGGCGCTCGGCTGCATCCTTTGCCGCAGGGCACGCTGCAGGGCATACCCGCGCAGGCCTCGTCGGTGCTCGGGTTGGTCGATGACGCGACCGTGGCCCGCATCCTCGACGAACGCGCCCGGCCATTCAGCTGGCGGCCCGGCGCGGACCCAGCGGTCGCCGAACTTGTCGGCGACCGCTTCGGGCAACAGGTCGTGCAGCGATCCGTCGATCCGCTGCTGACCGGGGTGTATGCCGGCTCGGCCGCGACCATCGGGCTGCGGTCGGCGGTTCCGACCCTGGCCGCCGCGCTCGACCGGGGCGCGCGCAACCTCACCGAAGCCGTGCGCGACGCGCTCGGGCCGCCGGTCACCGGTCCGGTGTTCGGTGCGCTCGACGGCGGCTACACCGTGCTACTCGAGGAACTGCAGCGGCGGGCCGGCGTGCGGTGGGCGCAGGTGGCCGCCGTCCGCGTCGACCGTGGAACCAGAGGCTGGGAAGTCCTCGACGACGAAGGCACCAGATGGCGCGCCGACGGGGTGGTCCTGGCGGTCCCGGCGCCCGGCCTGCCCAGGCTCATCGAGCACGTCGCGCCCCGCACCGCGGCGGCGGCCCGGCGGATCCGCGTCGCGTCGGCGGCCGTCGTGGCCCTGGCCCTGCCGGGAGGCACGCCGTTGCCGCAGCAGTCAGGGGTGCTGGTCGTGAGTGGAGAGCGCTTGAACGCCAAGGCCGTAACGCTGACATCGCGTAAATGGGGACGGCGCGGAAACGTCGAACTGCTGCGGTTGTCGTTCGGCCGCTACGGCGACGATCTCGCGCGCAGTACCGGCGACGAGGACCTGCTGGCGTGGTCGATGCGCGACCTCCAGACCCTGTTCGGCATCGCCGTGGAACCAGTCGATTGCCACGTGCACCGCTGGATCGATGCCATGCCGCAATACGGTCCCGGGCACGCCGATCTGATCGCCGAGCTACGGGCCGGCTTGCCGCCGACGCTCGTGGTCGCGGGCGGTTATCTCGACGGCATCGGGGTGCCGGCCTGTGTGGGGACGGCCACCCGAGCGGCCACCGCACTCGTGAACAGCGGCGTGGCACGATAGGCGTATGGCCAAGCTCGACTTCGACGCACTCAACTCCACCATCCGCTACCTGATGTTCTCGGTCTTCACGGTGAACCCGGGAGAGCTGGGCGAGGACCGCGCCGACGTCATCGACGAGGCCGCCACCTTCTTCAAACAGCAGGAGGAACGCGGCGTCGTGGTCCGCGGCCTCTACGACGTGGCCGGGTTCCGGGCCGACGCCGACTTCATGATCTGGACACACGCCGAGAAGGTCGAGGCGCTGCAGGCGACGTACTCCGACTTCCGCCGCACCACCGCGCTCGGCCGAGCCAGCGACCCGGTGTGGAGCAACGTCGCACTCCACCGGCCCGCCGAATTCAACAAGAGCCACATCCCGGCATTCCTGGCCGGCGAAGATCCGGGCAACTACATCTGCGTGTACCCGTTCGTGCGGTCACTGGAGTGGTACCTGCTCGAAGACGAAGAACGCCGCCGCATGCTCGCCGAGCACGGCATGGCCGCCCGCGGCTACAAGGATGTGCGCGCCAACACCGTGCCTGCGTTCGCGCTCGGCGACTACGAGTGGATCCTGGCCTTCGAGGCGCCCGAACTGCACCGGATCGTCGACCTCATGCGTGACCTGCGGGCCACCGACGCCCGCCGCCACGTCCGCGAGGAGACGCCGTTCTTCACCGGCCCGCGCGTAAGCGTCGAAGACCTCATCGCCAAGCTGCCGTAGTTTCGGCGCGGGCACGCGCCTGCGGTTGCTGCGCTGCTGGGCCGGCGTTTGTCACGCTAGCGTGGCTGTTGGCCTCGGTTGTCACGCTGGAGCAGCGGTGGGTGCGTGGGTCTCCGCACGCATCCCACGCTGGGCCGCGTTTGTCACGCTGGCGTGGCTGTTGGGCTCGTTTGTCACGCTAGAGCAGCGGCGGGGCTGTGGGTCTCCGCACGCATCCCACGCTGGGCGGCGTTTGTCACGCTAGCGTGGCTGTTGGCCTCGGTTGTCACGCTGGAGCAGCGGTGGGGCCCTGATTCTCCGATGGCATCCCACGCTGGGCCGCGATTGTCACGCTAGCGTGACGCTCGGCGTCGACAGCCACGCTAGCGTGACAAAGGCACGCCCCAACGCACGCACGCCCCCACGCACACGCACGCGAACGAAGGCCCTCAGCCCTCGGCAGGCACCAGCTTCAGTGAGATGGAGTTGATGCAGTAGCGCTGATCGGTCGGCGTCGGGTAGCCCTCGCCTTCGAACACGTGCCCGAGGTGGCTGTGGCAGTTGGCGCACAACACCTCGACACGGCGCATTCCCAGCGAGTTGTCGGACCGCAGAATGACCGCGTCGGAGTTCGCCGGATCGAAGAACGACGGCCACCCGCAATGGGATTCGAACTTCTCGCTGCTGCGGAACAGCTCGGCACCACAGGCCCGGCATTCGTAGACGCCCTCGGTTTTGGTGTCGGTGTACTCCCCGGTGAACGGCCGTTCGGTGCCGGCTCGGCGCAGTACGGCGAACTCTTCGGGGGTGAGCTTCGCACGCCATTCGTCATCGGTCAGTTCCAGCTTGGGACCGGGAATCGTCATATCCCCAAGTTACGTCCGGGGACTGCAGCGCGCCAGATCGGCCGGCGATAGCCTGCGGTATGCGCGGTGCATGGATCAGCCGGCCCGGTGAGATGGTCGTGGCGGGCTCGTTCGGGGACATCGCGGTGCACCACCATCCCGCGGTTCAGCTCGCGGTAGGGCTTGACGGCGCGTTGTCGATGGTCGCCGACGACGGTTCAGCGCAGCAGTGCCGGGTTGCGGTCGTCGCCGGTGGTGCCCGGCATGCGCTGCGGTCGGCCGGAGCGAGCGCCGCCTTGTCCGTGTATCTGAGCCCGCAAACCCCTACTGCCGCAGCGCTTCACGCGCTCAGCACCGCCAACGGCGCGGTGCCGGGAGTTTGGGCGATCGACGACGACGAACTCGTCGAATCGGTCGCAACGGCGGTACACAACGACGACCTGTCCGCAGCCGCCGACCTCGTGATCGCCGACCTGCTGGCCCGGGCCGACGCAGAAACCGGCAACGCGGTGCACCCGCAGGTGCGGCAGGCGATCGAACTGCTCGCGGCCAGAATGCCGAACCGTACCGACCTGAGCTCCGTCGCCGGCGAGGTGGCGTTGTCGCCCGACTACCTCGGGCGGCTGTTCAAGAAGCAGACCGGGGCCTCGTTCGCGGCGTCGGCCCGCTGGACGCGGTTGCTGGCGGCGCTCGAGCACTTGTCGCAGGGGGCTTCGATCACCGATGCCGCGCACCGGGCCGGTTTCGCCGACGGCGCCCATGCGACGCGGGTGTGCCGCGAGCTCACCGGAATCGCACCCAGCGATGTGTTGCGCGCGTTGACCGCACGCTGATCGGACGGATCTGTTCAAGCGCCGGGCGCTCGGGCGCGTGATGCTCGATGTCGAACACCGACAACCGGGAGCCGATATGCCAGCGATGTCACGAGTCGAGCGTGCGTTCTGCAAGGGAATGTTGTGGCGGGGCAGCGGCAATGCCGTGCTCGGCAGCCTGCCGACCGACCGGCTGGGGCGTGACGTGCTCGAAATCGGTTCGGGCAGCGGCGATATCGCAGCCCGACTGCGTCAGGCGCGCCCAGATCTCGCCATCACCGCGACCGATTTCGATCCCGTCATGGTCCGGGCCGCGACCGGGCGCCTGCGCCGGTATCCCGACGTCACGGTCCAGACCGCCGATGCCACCGACCTACCGTTCGCCGACGCTTCGTTCGATTCGGTGCTCAGCTGCCTGATGTTGCACCACATCGTCGAGTGGGAGAAGGCGATCGCCGAGATCGCCCGCGTGCTGCGCCCGGGCGGGGTTTTCGCCGGCTACGACCTCGTGCGCAGCCCGCTGGCCACCACGATCCACCGGCTCGACCGCTCGCCGTTCCGCCTCGTGAATCCCGGCGAACTCGAATCCGTGTGTGCCGAACACGGATTGACGATGCGGACGCAGACCCGGCTGGCCGGCCAGGTCATGCAGTTCGCGTCACACTGACTCGGTGGCGCGGGCCCGGCTCAGCCACGGCGGATCGATTCCCTCGTCGAGCCGGCCGTCCTGTTTGGCGTCGAGGTAGCGGAAGTACAGCACGCAGAACACCACCACGAGCATCAGCGACCAGCCGTAGGTGATCTTCATGTACTCCAGGAACCGCCCGGTGGTCGGCCAGTGCCCGAGCAGCCAGCGGTCCATCGTCATGAACCCGTAGATCGCGAGCCACGCCGGCCAGTTGCGGATCACCGAGTTCGGCAGCACCACCGTCATCAGGAACGGGAACAACATCATCGAGTAGTAGCCCTGGCCCAGGGACAGCACCAGGAACGACGCGATCAGCAGCACACCCGAGGACGTCAGCATCCAGAACAGCGGATCGCGTTCGCGGTAGTGGCGGTACAGCAGCCACAGGCTGCCCACCGCCAGCAGCAGGAAGACGATGCGCAGCAACAGGATCAGCCACATGGGTAGCCCGTAGTAGATGCCGTTGCCCAGGATCGAGCTGTTGAAGTAGTCGCGCGTGGACAAGATGTAGGGGACGGTGTTGCGCACGAACCCCATGGGGTCGGAGACCAGCGGCCAGGCCACCGCGTTGAACAACACCGGCACACCCAGGGCCGTGATGAACGTGTAGAACTGCCGGTTGAGCAGCGGCAGCAGCAGTAGCGGCGCCAGTGAGGGTTTGACCACGAGCGTCAACCCGATCGCGACACCGGCGAGGAGCTCGTTGCGAACGCCGCCGGCCAGCAGCCAGCGGAAGAACAACACGCCGCACAGCAGGATGCAGCCGTTGATGTTCGTGAACACCAGGGTGTTGGTCACCGATTCGGTGCAGAACATGGCCAGCAGCAGCGCGGGCATGGCCACCGAGGTGAACGAGTACTTGAACAGCCGGACGAGGAAATACGCCGCGAGGATGATCGCGACGGTGTTGAAGAAGATGAACCAGTACCGCGACGCGTCGACGGGCAGGTAGCCGAACGGTGCGAGCAGCAGCGTCCCGCCGGGTGGGTACAGGTAGTGCGGATCGACGTACTCGAAGTGCTCGTTGTAGATGTCGAGCCCGAGCTTGAAGTTGATCACCGCGCGGTACACCGGTCCGAAGTCGTCGGTGATGTATCCGTTGGTCGCCAGCACGTAGCTGCGATGAATGATCGACAGAATCGCGACCGGCCACAGCACCGAGCGCAGCACCGTGGCGATGCCGGGCGGGGAGGTGCGTGGACGGAACGCGTTCAGAAGACCGGTACTCATGCGATTAGTCGTGGAATCTGTCGCCGCCACCAGCGAACCGTACACCGACCGATATTCGGCCAGGCGTCAGGCAGGACAGTACGTGTCGGTCTCCGGAGCTTTGCCGCTTTCGAGGTATGCGGTCACCGGCGGCAGCGCACACGGGCTGTAGATGGATGCGCCGTGGCCGATGCCCTGCCACATCACGCGCCGGTTGGTCGCGCCCGCGTTGATGATCGTCGCCGCGACGGCCGCGACGCCTTCGTTGCCGACGATCGGGTCGTTCTGCACACCGAGCAGCAGCACCGGCGTCTTAAGATCCTTGGGTTCTTCCGGAGCCGAACCGCTCGGCCAGTTCAGGCACTTGACGAGATTGAGCGCACCGACGGCACCGAATTGCGGGTAGAGCTTGCCCCAGGCGACGACGAGCTCGCGGACGCGGTCGGGGGTGGGCCGGTTCAGCGCGTCGCTGCAACTGTTGACGAACTGACCGTCGGTCTGGCGGAGATCTTCGGCCTTGGTGATCAGGTCGGTGATCGGGTTGGGGTCGCCGTCGCGGGCCGCGGCCAGCGCCGCGGCGAGGTTGTTCGTCGCGGCGACGCGGTCACCCTGCGGGAATCCCAGGCTGGTCGCGATGGCCTCGGCCAAGGTGGCCACCGAAGCCCCGCCCGGGCCGCGGCCGGCCCTGGCGTCCGCGAGCAGCGAGTCGACCACACCCTTCGGGTCGGGGCCGAGCGGGCAGTTGGTCGCGATGCACTGTGCGGCGAACGCGTCGAGCGCGGCCTGCTGGCCCTTGACGCGCTGTTCGGCGGCGGCCTCGGCGCCGATGGCGAGCGGCAGGGGCGAGTCGAGGATCAGGCGCGAGACCTTGTTGGGGTGCGAGCCGGCATAGGCCAACGCCACCTGTGCGCCGTTCCCGACGCCGAGCAGCGCCAGCGTGGGGACGTCCCAGGTGCTGCGGAGCCGTTCGAGATCCTCGGCGGCGTGCGCGTTGTCGTAGGCGGAGTCGCCGGGGGCGATGGTGTCGGTGCAGCTCGTCGTGGCGGTCACGGTGATCGCGCCCAGATTGGCGACCGGATCGTCACCGGCCTGGAACTGCGCCTGGTCCAGCATCTCCTGGCGGTCGTAGAGGTCGCGGCAGTCGATGGCACCGGACATGCCCATCCCGCGGCGATCGACGGCCACGATCGGATGGGCTTTGAGCACGTCGCTGCCCGAACGAGACAACCACACCGGCAGCTGGGCCGACGACGGCAGGTCGGAACCCGTCGTCATCACCAGCGGTCCGGCGTCCTGCGGGGTGTCGGCGGACCGCGCCTGCACCACGCCGATCGGGAGCGTTCCGGTCGCGCCTTCGATGGGGTCGAGATCGGCGTCGTAGGTCGCGCACTCCAACGTCACACCGGGCACCGGCTGGACACCGGCGCCGCCGAACAGTCGCGACGTGCAGTCCTGCCACCCGGTCAAATCGTTCTTGGGCTTCTCGATGGCAGGCGGTCCGGCCGGGGCGTCGGAGGTCGTCGCGGGCTGGCCCTGCGGGTGCGCGCCGGAATCGGTGGCATACCTGGGGTCGACGGCGAACATCGGCGTGCATGCGGTGAGCAGTGCCGACACGGCAACTGTCGACACGCTCAGGGCCCTCACCAGCTGATGACGCATGCTGACCACAGTAGCGACAGGTCTCTGTTCGTCAGCTCCGGACGTAACGCGTGTACAGATAGCCGTCGTCGTCGGTCAGCAGGTGCGCCGGCCGCATCCGGGTGTGTGTCTGACCGGGGCCCGTGGCGATCCGCCGCGCGACGCCACCGACGAGCACGGGCGCCATCGTCAGGCACAACTCGTCGAGCAGGTCCTCTTCGATCAGCAGGCTCAGCAGCTGCGGGCCGCCCTCGGTGAGCACCCGAAGCAACTTGCGCTCGGCCAGCACGCGCAACGCCGTGGCCGGGTCGACCCGGCCGGGGTCGGAGCCGGAGGCGTCGATCACCTCGGCGACCGCACCCAGTCGGCGCCGCGCGTCGGCGACGGTGTTGGCCGCGGTGAGGATGAGCGGCGCGACCTCGGTGCGGGTGAAGAACTTGGCCTCGTGGTCGAGGTCGGCGGACGCGGTGACGACCGCGATCGGGGGCACCTCGGCCTGGCCGCGGCGTTGGCGGGCCTGGCGTTGTTCGACGCTGAGCTGTGCGCCCGAGTAGTTCTCGATGCGCACCGTCGCCGCGCCGACGAGGATGACGTCGGCGGCGTCGCGCATGAGGTTGAACACCGCGCGGTCGCCGGCGCCGGCCAACCCGCCGGCCTTGCCGTCATCGGTGGCCCCGCCGTCGAGGCTCGCGATCATGTTGCCGCGTACCCAGCAGCGTTGCAGGTTGTCGGGATAGGCGTAGAAGTCGCGCAGGCGGCCATCTGCGGCCGAATCGACGGCCCCGAGCACTGTGAGCTGTGTCCCAGCGGCGTCGTCGGACATAAACAGAATTTGAGCACGTGGCTACGCTGCCTGCATGCACGGGTCCAGCGGCGTCGCCCATCTCGCCGATCGTCATCCCACGGTCACGCCGGAGCGGTTGGTCGCACAGCTAATTCCACCGCCGACCTTCGCCGACGTCAGCTTCGACAGTTACCGGCCCGATCCGGCCGAGCCGTCGCAGGCCGCGGCGGTGCAATCGTGCCGCCGGTTCTGCGAGCAGGCGGCCGAGCGCCGGGCGGGCAAGAAGAAGCTGTTCGGCAAGCGCGAGGTGCTGCCCGGCGTCGGGCTGTATCTCGACGGCGGGTTCGGTGTCGGCAAGACGCACTTGCTGGCCTCGACGTACTACACGCTCTCCGCGGCGGGCGATGCTCCGACGGCGTTCGCGACGTTCGGTGAACTCACCCAGCTGGCCGGCGTGTTCGGTTACAACGAGTGCATCGACCTGCTCGCCGATTACGTGGTGGTGTGCATCGACGAGTTCGAACTCGACGACCCCGGCAACACCACGCTGATCTCGCGGCTGCTGTCGGCGCTCGTGGAGCGCGGCGTGTCGATCGCGGCAACGTCGAACACGCTGCCCGAGCAACTCGGCGAGGGACGGTTCGCGGCGCAGGACTTCCTGCGGGAGATCAACACGCTCGCGCAGATCTTCACCACGGTGCGCATCGAGGGGCCCGACTACCGGCACCGCGATCTGCCGCCCGCGCCCGAGCCGCTTTCCGCCGACGCGGTGGCCGAACGCGCGGCCGCGGTCGACGGTGCGACCCTCGACGACTTCGACGCGTTGTGCACGCATCTCGCGACCATGCACCCATCGCGCTATCACGCGCTGATCGAAGGGGTGACCGAGGTGTTCATCACCGGCGTGCATCCGATCGAGGACCAGAGCGTGGCCCTTCGGCTGGTCGCGCTGACCGACCGGCTGTACGACGCGGGCATCCCGGTGTTGGCGTCGGGCACGAAACTCGACACGATCTTCAGCGCGGAGATGCTCGCCGGTGGTTTCCGCAAGAAGTACCTGCGGGCGACCTCACGGCTTCTGGCGCTGACGGCTGCGGCGCAGCAGGCCAATTAGAGCGTGCGCACCATCACGTAGTCGTTCTCGACACCGGCGCCGAGCTGAAAAGTCTTGGTGCCCTTGATGTTGAAGCCGTGCTTGGCGTAGAACCGCTGAGCCCGCACGTTCTGCTGGTTCACGCCGAGCCACACACAGCTCATGCCCGCGTCGGCGGCCCGCTTCAGCGTCTCGGCCATCAACGCCGCAGCCGCGCCCGCACGGTGGTGATCGGGCAGCACGTAGATCTTGGACAGTTCGAGCGCCGGGCGTTCGGTGACCGCACGCTGCACATCGTCGTCGGCAGGCACGCCGTGAATCAGCATGGCGTAACCGGTGATCGCGTCGCCGTCACGCGATACCAGCACGATCCGCTCGGGGTCGGACAGATAGCCGGCGAAGCGTTGCGCCGAAAGGTTCTCGGCGATGAACGCAGCGATGTTGTCCGGTGTCGCCGACGGGGGACAGGCCAGCGGGAAGGTGGCAGCCGCGACGGCGGCGAGTTCGGGAAGGTCCGCGCGCGTCGGAACCTCGACCGTCACCTCACACAGACGCTCATCGGTCACGCCCCTACGGTAGCGGCGTACCCGGCTGCCACAGATTCCACTGCGCGAGGTGCTCACCGGTCTTCGTGTTGACGAGCACGACGTTCGTGACGAGCGCGCGGTAGACGTCCCAGTACACGTCACCGCTCACGGTGGCTCCCGGCGGGGCGTTGCGCAAGGCGTCCTCCAACGCGTTCGGCGCGTCGGTGTGCTTGGGCGGGTAGGCGTCGGCGTAGGGCGTGACGCCGTTGAAGGTGAACGCCAACGCCATCACGTACGGGTTCGGGGCCTCGATGGTGGTGATCGTGACCGGCGCCCGCCACGGGCTGCCCTGAGCCCGCCAACGGGGCGAGCCGTTCCAGCCCCAGCCGGGCGGAACCTCACTGGCAAGCACGTCGTGCACGGTGACGTCGGCGACGATGCCCTTGAAGTCGACCCGCAGCGTTTCGCCGATCCGTCCGATGGGGGTGGCATCGGCGGCGGCCGACGGCGCCGCCAGCAGGCCGGCGGCGACCGTCAGCACAGAAACCATGAGTGCGAACCAGCGAGGCATGCCAGGCATGATCGCACAGACTGAAACGTGTTACAGCCAGTTGGCCGTCAGGCCCATGGCCCCACGCCGCCGACCTTGTCGATGCGGATTCGCGTGAGCCAGCCGTCCGGCGCGTCGTCGGGCGGGAACTTCGCATCGGGGTTGGCCAGGGTCTGGGCGAGGTTCTTGAGCAATTCCTTCGCTCCACCCTCGACGACGCGTGCGGTGCCGTTGATCGCCAGGTACGGCCGCATCACCTGCCCGACCTTGCCCGGGTCGACGATCGTGACCGCGACCCGAGGATCACGGCGGACGTTGCGGACCTTCTTGTGCTCGGCCAGGTGTGCGGTGACCAACTCGTCACCGTCGGGTGTGGACTGCAAGGCCACCCACACGAGGGTGACCTGCGGGCTCCCGTCCGGATTGAGGGTGACGAGGGTGGCGTCGGCTCCCGCTCCGATGAACTCGCGCGCGGCGTCGTTGAGAATCACGCTTCCTTCTACAGATGCGTCCGTGGTTTCATTCCCCTTCTTTTTTCATGAACGGTTCCAGCGCCGCGGCGAGTTCGGTCTCGAAACGCTCGGCATCCACGCCCAGTCGGTGAAGCGGGCCGTCGTCGGGTTCGGCTTCCATCAACGCCAGCAGGATGTGCTCGGTGCCGATGTAGTTGTGGCCCAAGCGAAGTGCCTGGCGGAACGTCAGCTCCAGTGCCTTCTTGGCGGCGCTGCTGAAAGGGATGAGTGCGCCCGCGTCTCCGGTCGACGGCGGCAGCGTGACCGTGGCACGCACGGCGTCGGCTTCGATGCCCTGGTTGGACAACAGCTTGGCCGCGAGCCCGTCGGGTTCGGCGAACAACGCCAACAACAGGTGATCGGGCGTGATCTCGGGGTTCCCGGCATCGTGGGCCAGGTTCTGCGAGACGACCACGACGTTGCGGGCCCGCGGGGTGAAGCGGCCGAATCCGGCGTTGGGATCGAGTGCGGCGGGATCGAAGTCCGGGACTTTGGGCACGAATCGCTTCTGGGCGGCCTGCTTGGTGACGCCCATGCACTTGCCGATCTCGGTCCATGACGCTCCGGAGCGCCGGGCCTGGTCGACGAAATGTCCGATGAGGTGGTCGGAGATCTCGCCGAGTGCGTCGGCGGCGATGACGGCGTCGACGAGCTGTTCGAGGGGTTCGGTGTGTGCCTTCTTGATGGCGCTGATCAGGTCATCGAGGCGGACGGGATTGCTGATTTTCACGGGTTCGACCATGTCGTCAACTTTAGGTTGACGATCATATTTCGTCAACCAAAAGTTGACGCTCGTGCGTCGCTCCGGTCGATCCGGCGGATCGGGCAAGATAGCGCCGGTGAACTTCGAAGAGCGCGTGATACAGCTGCTGAGGCCGGTGCTTCGGCCGGTGATGCGGGTGCTGTCGCTGCGCACCATCGTCATCGTCGCTGCGCTCTCGGTGGTCGTCACGGTGCTGACGCTCGGCACCTGGGTGTGGATCGGTGTCACCAACGACCAGTACAGCCAGCTCGATCGCCGGCTGGATTCCCTGAGCAGCCTCGGCGACGTGAGCACCCTGCTCAACACCGCCAGAGTCGACACCGACGAGTCGACGCCCGACGACGGCGGCCTGGTCCGCACCGCGCACATCGGCGGTATCACCGTCTCGGTACCCAGCGACATCGTGCTGCCGCAACTCGAGAACGGCTACGCCAACACCACGATCGACGGCGTCGAGTACCGCGTCCGCACGTTCAACGCGGGCCCGGCGTCCATCGCGCTCGGCGCGCCGTTGGCCGAAACCCAGCGCCGCATCGACGAACTGCACCTGCGGGTGGTGTTGATCTGTGCGGGCGTCATCGGCAGCACCGTCGTCGTCGGCTGGGTGATCTCGCTGGTGATGATCAATCCGTTCCGGCTGCTCGCCCAGCAGGCCCGGGCGATCAACGCGCAGTCCAATCCCGACGAGGTCCAGGTGCGCGGCGTCCGTGAGGCGGTCGAGATCGCCGAAGCCGTCGAGGGCATGCTCGCCCGGATCGGCAACGAGCAGGAACGCACCAAGGCCGCACTGGAATCGGCGCGCGACTTCGCCGCCGTCGCGTCCCATGAGCTGCGTACGCCGCTGACCGCGATGCGCACCAATCTGGAAGTGCTGTCCACGCTGGACATGACCGCCGAGCAGCGCCAGGAGGTGATCGGCGACGTGATGCGGACCCAGAGCCGCATCGAGGCCACGCTGACCGCGCTGGAGCGGCTCGCCCAGGGCGAGCTGACGACGGTCGAGGACTTCGTGCCGATGGATGTCACCGAACTGCTCGACCGTGCCGCGCACGACGCGCTGCATACCTACCCGGGTCTGCGGGCCACGCTGATGCCGTCGCCGACCGTGCTGATGCTCGGCATGCCCGCCGGCCTGCGTCTGGTGATCGACAACGCCATCGCCAACGCCGTCAAGCACGGCGGCGCGACCGAAATCCGGCTCAGCGCAGTGAGTTCCGCCGACGACGTGCAGATCGTGGTCGACGACAACGGGTCCGGGGTGCCGGAAGCCGAACGTGCCGAGGTGTTCGAACGGTTCGCGCGCGGGTCGACGGCGTCGCGTTCGGGCTCGGGCTTGGGCCTGGCCCTGGTGGCGCAGCAAGCCGAATTGCACGGCGGCACAGCTTCGTTGGAGGCCAGCCCGCTCGGCGGCGCGCGGCTGTTGCTGCGGCTGCCGATCATCCGATCGCGCGTGGAGGACGCCCCGTTCTGAGCCGGTCTCAGCAGTCCTGGTTGGGCATCCGCGCCAGGAGTTCGTCGAGGAATCCACTGGCCTCGCGACCGGCCCGCTCGACGTCACCCGCCGCGATCGCCTCGATCAGCTCGTCGTGCGAGTACCGTCCGGCGGGCACGGCGCTGGCCGTCGCGACGCTCGCCATGATCACCTCGGTCAATCCGCGGTAGAGCTCGATCAGCACGCTGTTGTGCGAGGCCTGCACGACCGCGAGGTGGAACTCGGTGTCGGTGCGGGCGAATTCGTCAGGGTCCGACGTGTCGCGGCGGTCCCAGTAGGCGCGGAGTTCGGCCAGATCCTGCTCGGTGCGCGCCTGTGCCGCGAGCCGCGCGCCCTCCATCTCCAGGCAACGCCGAACCTGCAACACCTCACGTAGCTCCGAGCCGCACAGCCGCCGCAGGGCTCCGGATACCTCGCTCGTCGCGCGTACATAGGTGCCATCGCCTTGACGAACTTCCAGGATCCCGCTGTGGGCGAGCGCGCGGACGGCCTCGCGGACGGTGTTGCGCCCGACGCCGAGCGCCTCGACGAGTTCGGGCTCCGTCGGGATCTTCGCGTTGACCGCCCATTCGCCCGAGCTGACCAGGGCGCGGAGCTGTTCGATCACCTGGTCGACCAGGCCGGTTCGGCGGGTAGTGACGAGGGGCACGTCAAAAGCCTTTCATCCAATCATGGGATGTATGGCACCATAGCCGAGTGAATCGGAACGTGCGCAGCGAATCCCTGGACAGCTACGAGCACGATCTCGAACTCGAGCTCGACGGGGCCGCCGAGCTCCGGCCCGGCGCGATGGCGGCGGGCGGGGCCCTTCTCGTCGTCGCCGTGGTCCTCACCGCGCTCAACCTGCGGCCGGCCATCACCAGCGTCGGGCCCGTGTTGGGCGAGATGCGAGAGTCGCTCGGCGCGTCGGCCGTATGGGCCGGCGCGCTCACGACGCTGCCCGGGCTGTGCTTCGCCGCCGCCGGGCTCGCCGCACCCTGGCTGGCGCACCGGATCGGTTTGGGTCGCGCGATATCGGTGGCCATGGCCGTCCTGAGCGTCGGCCTGCTGGTGCGGGTGCTCGACGGCCCCTATGTCGTGATCGGCGGCACGCTCGTCGCGACGGCCGGGATCGCGCTCGTGAACGTCCTCATCCCGGTCGTGATCAAAGGGTCGTTCCCGGCCCGGATCGGTCTGATGACCGGCATCTACACCGCCGCTTTGCAAGGCGGTGGCGCGCTTGGCTCCGCCGTGACCCCGCCGCTGGAGTCGGTGTTCGGCAGCTGGCGCGGTGCGCTGGGCAGCTGGGCGACCCTGGCCGTGCTGGCGCTGGTCTTCTGGCTGCTCGGCTCGCGTGGCATCACCACCGCGAGAACCGCGGACTCGTCGTCGGGCGGATCGGCCCGATCCCTTATGCGCAGCTCACTGGCCTGGACCGTGACGTTGTTCTTCGGCTGCCAGGCGTTCTTGGCCTACGTGGTGATGGGCTGGTTGCCCGAGGTGTTCATCGACAACGGTGTGAGCAAGAGCGATGCCGGGCTGCTGGTCGGATTGGCCTCTGTGCTCGCGGTGCCGATCAGCCTCTTCATCGCGCCGCTGGCCGCACGCCAGTCGAACCAGAGCTGGTGGATCGTCGGCCTCGGAGTGGTCGGGTTCGCCGGCATGATCGGCCTGCTGGTCGACCCCGGTGCGGCGCCCCTGCTGTGGAGCGTGCTGGTCGGGCTCGGCATGAGTGTGTTCTCGTTGGCGCTCACCGTGATCGCGCTGCGGGCCCGCAACGCCGAGGACACCGCCCGGCTGTCGGGAATGGTGCAGGGCTTCGGCTACCTGCTGGCCGGTATCGGCCCGTTCCTGTTCGGGTTGCTGCACGAAGCCACCGGCGGCTGGACCGTGCCGTGGGCGATGGTGCTGGTGGTGTATCTCGTGCAGATGGTCGCGGGCGCGCTGGCGGGCCGCAACCGCTACGTGTGAGCCACAAGCCTGGCTTGTGAGCCCACAACGACGTCGTGACTACCAGCCACCGGGTTACCGCAGCAGCATTGACGAGGTGAGCACCGAACTCGCCCTGCGTCCCTTCCATACCGCGCTGTATGCCGAACTCGACGACACGAAGACGGCGTTCGGCCATATCACGCCCAATTGGTTCGCGTCGGTCATGGGGACGGGCATCGTCGCGACCGCCGCCGCCACCCTGCCGGTGCACGTGCCGGGTCTGCATGAGTTCGCCACCGCGGTTTGGCTTCTCGCGGCCGTGGTGCTGGTCGCGTTGACCGCGGCGTTCGCCACACACTGGATACGCCACCGCGAGCAGGCGAAAGCCTATGCGGCCCATCGGATCATGGGCCAGTTCTACGGCGCGCCTGCCATGGCCCTGCTCACTGTGGGTGCCGGTGCCATGCTGCTCGGCCCGCCCGTGATCGGCGAATCGGCGGCGCTGGCCGCCGGCGTGGCACTGTGGTTCGCCGGGACGACGCTGGGACTGGTTGTGAGCGTGTGGCTTCCATTCGTCATGATCACCGGCCACGATCACGCTCAGGTGGACGCGGTGCCCGCGTGGATGATGCCGGTGGTTCCGCCCATGGTGTCGGCCTCCACCGGGTCGCTGCTGCTCGGTCACCTCGGTGCCGGGCAGGCCGGGATGACCCTATTGGTCGCGTGTTACGCGATGTTCGGCCTGAGCCTGCTGGCCGGCTTCATCACGCTGACGATGGTGTATTCGCGGCTCGTGCACGGGGGCATCCCCGAGGTGCAGGCCATTCCCACGGTCTGGATCGCGCTCGGGGTCGTCGGTCAGTCGATCACCGCCGCCAATCTTCTTCCCGCGCATGCCGGTTCGGTGCTGACCGACCCGTCCGCGCTGTCGGCACTGCATGCCTTCGGCGTCGTCTACGGACTGGTGATGGGTGGGTTCGGGGCGTTCGTGTTCTGTCTGGCCGCGGCGTTGACCGTGCACGGCGCGCGTCGCGGGTTGTCCTTCACACTGACCTGGTGGAGCTTCACATTCCCGGTCGGCACGTGCGTGACGGGTGCGTCCGCGCTGGGAGTGGCCACCGGCGCGGTGGCGGTGTCCGGGCTCGCGGTGGCGCTGTACGCGCTGTTGCTCGGTGCATGGGCGACGGTCGCGACGCAGACGCTCAAAGGCGTGGTGTCCGGGCGGCTACTGCGGGGCTGAACTCACCGCGTCGCGGCGATATGGCTGAGCAGATCGCGCACGGCTCCGGCGGGTGGCGTGCGCCCGCCCAGCCAGATGGCGCGCAGTTCGCGGCGCAGATCGAGCTCGGCGACCGGCACCGCGCGCAGCCGGCCAAGGGTGAGGTCGTCCTCGACCGCGAGCCGGCTCATCACGGCGGGGCCCGCGCCGGCCAGCACCGCCGCACGCATGGCTGCCGCAGACGACAATTCGATCGCGGGATCCGCTTGCTGCACATCGTCGCCCAGCGCTGCGCGTAACGCGGTGCTCAGCGCATCCCTGGTGCCCGAACCGACCTCGCGGGACACCAGGGGAGTGCCGTTGATCTCCTCCGCGCCGACCGCTGAGCGGCGGGTCCATTTGTGGTTGGGAGGGACCACCACCACGAGCTCGTCTCGCGCCACCACACGGCTGTGCAAACCCTTTGGGGTGCCCGGAGATTCGATGAATCCCAGCTCGGCCGAGCCGTCCCGGACCGCTGCGATCACCTGATCGCTGTTGGCTGCGGTGAGGATCACCTCGGGTGCCCGAACACCACGCCGTTGCGCGTCGGCCTGCAGCGACACCAGCCAACGAGGCATGAGCTGTTCGGCGATGGTCAGACTCGCGGCCACGGTCAGCCGATTGTGGCTCTCGGTGCGCATCGCGGCCAAGCCGGCGTCGACTCGTTGTGCCACGTCGAGCAACTGGTCGGCCCATTCGGCGACCACCACGCCCGCGGGGGTGAGCTGCGATCCGCGCGTGCTGCGCCGGACGAGTTGAACACCGGTCTGAGCCTCGATCGAGGCCAGCCGTGACGACACGGCCTGCTGGGTCAGTCCCAATTCCCGCCCCGCGGCGCCCAGGCTGCCGGTCCGCGCAATGGCCAACAACACCTCGAATGCCGCCAACTCGGGCATTCGCGCACTCAGGGCCACGGCTCGAATCGTAACGCAGGTCACAAATCCGGCTTGTGACGAAGGGGAGGTTGTCACCGATGGTGAACCGTGGTGTAGTCTCGCCGTCGTGACTATCGGTGTGTGTGCCAGCTATTGGCGCTTTATCAAGGCTCCGGGCGGAGCCGATAAAGCGCAGCACTAAGCACGCATCCACCCGGAGCCCAGGCAGTGACCACCAGGTTGCTGCCTTTCGTCATTCAAGGGCGCCGGACATCCACCCAGGTGCCCACCACCAGGAAGGCACCCGAACATGAATCTGGCGCAGATCGCCAACCCGCCCGCGACGTCGGATCGGCGAATCCGCAGCTTCAGCGCCATTCCCAGCCCGCACGACGTGCTCACCGAGTTCCCGCTGGGCGCCCGGCGCGCCGAACGGGTCGCCCGCGACCGCGACGAGATCGCCGACATCCTGGCCGGACGCGACGACCGACTGCTGGTCGTGGTGGGGCCGTGCTCGGTGCATGACCCGGCCGCGGCGCTGGAGTACGCGAGCCGCCTGGTCAAGGTCGCCGACGAGCTCAAGGACCGGCTCAAGGTTGTGATGCGGGTGTACTTCGAGAAGCCGCGCACGACGATCGGTTGGAAGGGCCTGATCAACGATCCGGGCATGGACGGCACGTTCGACGTGGCCCGCGGTCTGCGTATCGCCCGCCAACTGCTGCTCGACATCATCGATATCGGACTCCCGGTCGGGTGTGAGTTCCTGGAGCCGACCAGCCCGCAGTACATCGCCGATGCCGTGGCGTGGGGCGCGATCGGCGCCCGCACCACCGAATCCCAGGTGCACCGGCAGCTGGCGTCGGGCCTGTCGATGCCGGTCGGGTTCAAGAACGGCACCGACGGCAACATCCAGGTCGCGGTGGACGGTGTGAAAGCCGCTGCCGCTGAACATGTTTTCTTCGGGATGGACGATCTCGGGCGCGGCGCCGTGGTGAGTACGGCGGGTAACGAGGACTGCCACGTGATTCTGCGCGGCGGGACCGACGGGCCCAACTACGGCACCGAATCCGTGTCCGATGCCGCAGCGAAGCTGTCGAAGGCCGGGTTGCCCGGTCGCGTCGTGATCGATTGCAGCCACGCCAATTCGGGCAAGGACCACGTGCGCCAGGCTGTCGTCGCCACTGAGGTCGCCGCCATGGTGCGCGACGGTGCGCCGGTCAGCGGCGTGATGCTGGAGAGCTTCCTCGTCGGCGGAGCCCAGGCGCCCGAGGCGCGGCCGCTGACCTACGGGCAGTCGGTCACCGACAAGTGCATGGATTGGGCGACAACGGATCTGGTGTTACGCGAGCTCGCCAAGCGGCCTTAAGTACCGCTCGGCTGCGCGTATTTCGCGGCGTTACGGTCGAATTTCGGCGGTTTGGTGAAGTCGAGTTCGATGAGCACCTCGCCGTGCGGGTCGTGCGGCGCCCGGGTGACCACTACGGCGGTACCCGGGCGCGGCACCCGCTTCGTGGTGGTGACCATGTTCGCGGTGACGCGCTGCGCACCGGATTCGGCGGCGAATTCGACCACCACCGTGAACAGCGGCCGGCTGTCACTCCAGCGCTCGAGAAAGGTGACATCGCGCAGGACACCGGGTATCCGGATGCCGTGTTGGCGCATCGAGGCCATCCACGCCTGACGTCTGCGGGTGTAGCGGATGCCCGCCCACGCGCTCGTCGTGGCGATCGCCGCGCCGGCCCAACACACGACGCTCGCCACGGCGATGATCCCGCCATCGAATCCACCGACCCACAGCGCCACGATCAACAGGCCGACGCCGACCCCGGAGAACGCGGGTATCGCCGCGATCCGATTCGCCGTGGTTCGCTGCCCGAATCTGTCGCGGGCCTCGTCGGCGGTCAGGCCGATGAGCAACCCGGGCAGGAAGGTGTACAGCACAGTGGCGACCCACTGCCACACCGCCGGGGGGTTCTGCTCCCGCACACCGTAGAAGAACAGTGCGGCACCTGCGCCGGACGGTATCCACAACACGAACGTCACCACGGCGAAAAAGCCCAACATTCCCGCAGCGTCGAGGGGGGGTGCGGTGATCCGGTTGCCCTTCTCGCTGACGGAGAAGTGCGGCAGGGTGTCCTCCCAAGCGGGACTCTCGATCGCGGAAGAGATCTCGCTGGTCATACGCGTCTCCCTTCACTTCCGATGGATGAGCCACCCACCTTGCCAGCAGCTGCGGCAACCGGAACGCCGCGACCGCCCAATCCCGGCGATTCTCACGAAAAGCTCACAGGTTCAACATAGTTCGCTGCAGGTATGCGGCCGAAGGTGTGAGCACTGTGGTGAGGAAGAGACGAGAACGCGAGTGGCCGGGCCGGCCGCGCGACGTGTGGGCCGAGGCCTCCCGGCGCCACGGCGTGCCATCGCTGCCGCGACCGGAGGTCCCGAATTGGCGCGATATCGAGGTGTTCGGCAGTCGCGTGCTGCTGCATCCCGCGACGCCGTCACCGCCGGCCACGGTGGGATTCGGTGCTTTCACGGCGTTGCTTGCCCTGCTCGCGTGGTGGAAGGGCCATCCCACACTGCTCGTCGGCGCGCTCGGGGTCACCGCCGCGATACTCGTGTCCGTCGGCTGCTTTTGGATGTGGTGGGTACCGGCCCGCCAGGAACGACGGCTGTCTCGTACCCACGCTCGCGCGTTGGACTACGGCGTCGGCGCCCACGCGTACCGAACGCGTTTCACGCGGCCGGAGGAAAGCAGTCAGCCGAGAACGACGTCCTTGCTGATCGACGAACGCCTGCCTACTTTCGCCGCGAGCCGCCTGCAGCATGCGGTCCGGGATTGGCTGGCCCGCGTCACGGCGGACGCGGCGATGAACGCCGAGGCGGTGCACCTGCTCGGCCGCCGATGGGTGGTCCCGATCACCGAGATCTTCGGGCCCGACGCGCACGGCGGCTGGTTGGTGATCGACCAAGGTGAGGACGACACGCCGTGGCGGCTGCTGATCGATCGGCCGGACGGCCCCGAGGAGTACTTCTACGACGAGGTCATGGCGATCGACGGGCCGCCCGGGCGGCTTTATCTCGACGGGTTTTAGCGGTCGTCCGACGGTGCGTCGGTGTCGGCGCTCCATGTGCCCGGCATCATCGGGACCGCGGTACCGCTGCCGTACGAATCCTCGGCCAGTGTCGTCAGCCCGGCCGGGTTGGTGGCGGTGGATTTGGTTGCGGTTCCGGTGAATCCGAGATTGCCCGCGCCCCGGCTCGACGCGGCGGCAGCGGCCCGCTCGGGCGGGGGAGCAGAGCCGTCGTCGTCCATGCTCAGGTACTCGTAGCGGTAGCCGCGTTCCTTGACGTCGGCGCCACGTCGCTTGCGGCTCTTGGACCTGTCGCGAGCGACCGCCGACGCCGCCGCTGCCGCGGACGCGGCGGCGCTGTTCGAGGAATGCGCCACATCGACTGCGCTGCTTCGCATCGACGGGCCGAACCCGAAGCCCGGACCGTCACCGCCCACGGCGTACGCACTGGTTTCCACGCCGGTGACTGTCGAGGTCGGCGCCGGGGCGGTGGCGACCGTGGGCGATGCAGGCGACGGAGGGGCCGGCGCGCTCGCGGGCACCGACGGTGACGAGGGCCCGGGCAGCGCGGCCACCGGGGCCGGCTCAGCGGGCTGGTTGACCGCCTCGGGGGCCGGCGCGTCGATCGGTATGTTGTAGTTCTGCGCAAGGCCGATGAGCCCGAGCAGGCCCAGCATGGCCGGAGACACCGCGCCGATCACCGCGGCATACAGCGGGGTGCCCAGCACGGCGAAGGTTGCCGCGTACGCACCGAGGAAGAACACGTTGATGTACGTGGTGAACAGCAACGACGGATCGGCGATGATCTCGGCGAGGATCTGGGGAATCCGCCACGGCTGCAAGATCAATTCCTTGAGCTGGACATACATCCCGTGGAAATGCTCGGAGTTCTCGGCGAGCCACTTCTCGATGGGGTCCTCGAAGGTCAGGGCAAGCCCCGACTCGGTGGCCCGCGCCTGTGCGGCCGTCTGCATCAAAGTGGCTGATGCCGTTGCCGTTTCGCTGACACCGGGGGTCAGCACGAACGGCGCCACCGTGGTCTGTGGTGCCGACGTCACAGCCACTTGCGAGGTGGCCTGGTACACGGTCATCGTCGTCGCGGCCTGAATCCACATCCGGATGTAGTCGGCCTCGTTGACCGCGATCGGGATCGTGTTGATTCCGAAGAAGTTGGTTGCCACCAGAACGCCGAGGGTGGCTCGATTGGCCGTGAGTTCGGCCATGGTCGGCATCGCAGCCAGCGCCGCGCTGTAAGACGCTGCCGCGGTTTCGATCTGGGCCGCGACACCGGCGCTCGCCGCGCTGGTCTGCGTGAGCCACGCCAGGTACGGGACGTGTGCCGCCGCGTATCGCTCGGCGCTCGGACCCTGCCACGCCCCGGCTTGAACCGTGCCCAGCACAGTGCTGAGTTCGGCTGCCGCGGAGGCATATTCGGCGCTCAGTGAATTCCAGGCGCCGGCCGCGGCCAGGAGTGGGCCCGGCCCCGGCCCGCTGCTGAGGAGCGTGGAATGTACTTCGGGGGGCAGCGCCATCCACACCGGGGCGGTCATCGCCGGTCTCCTCTCCATCGCTTTAGCTAGTGCAACTCAACAAAGTTCGGTTAGCGTAAGCTAACTTACCGAAATTTGCGGAGAAATTGGCTCCTCCGCAAATTCACACGTAGATCAGCGTCGGTATGTCGACAGGTTGTGTGCGAGTTCGTCGAACAGCGCGTGATTCAGCCGGAACGCGACCTTGACCTCATTGACGACGGCTTCAGCCTCGCCGGCGCTCAGGGCGAGGCCGTCCAGGCGAGCCCGGTAGGCGTCCTTGTACGGCTTGGGCCGCATCGGGAAATCGTAGAAACTCAGGCCGGCCCCGTTCAGGCCGAACGTGCGGTCGAGTATGCGGCCGATGGCCTGTCCGCCCGAGAGGTCGCCGAGGTAGCGGGTGTAGTGATGGGCGATGAGTGAGCCGGCCCAGGAACTTTCGGCAATTCGGCCGCAATACTCGCGTGTTGCAGGTGAGTCGACCACGCGTTCGGTGTCGGGCGCCCAGTGGTCGAGGTCGGCGTCGATGGCGCTGAGCCGCTCCAGCGCCGGGTCGTAGACGGCGGCAACCAAGGGGTCGGCGTGGTGGGCGCGTACGGCGTCCTCGAGTGCGCCGTAGATGGCGCGCAACCGCACCAGGTAGTCGACGTAGCCCTGTTCGTTGACGCGGCCGCTCAGCAATTCCGACATGAACGAAGACTGCTCGGCGGCGTCGTGCTCGGCCTGTGAGTTCTCGCGCATCGCGGCGGACAACGATCGGATGGCCTCGGGGACAACGGCGCTCGGCATGCTTCGCTCCAGGTGAGTTTTAACGACAGATTGTCAACATGATGCCGACAATCTGTCAGAAAACCTAGCACCGCATCGCACGGCGTGGGGGTTTACCTTTTCGCGCCCAACGCACGCAGGACGAATCGTTCGATCGCCGCCACCGGCAGATGCCGTGGCGCAAGGCAGGCGTGGATCAGCGACATCGTGGCGGTCTCGTCCTCCACGACGAACTCTCCCGCGGCCACACCTTCGGTCAAGATCTCCCGGAGTACCTCTTCCACCACCACCACGTGCTCGCGGATCGCCAGCATCGCGTCCTCTGACAGGGCGCCGTAGAGGTGAACGCCCATGCCCATGTGGAATTGCTGCCCGGCGTCGAGCTGGTGGCGGATGTAGACCGACAGGCGTTCCCGCGGATTGTCGGCCTCGGCCAGCGCGGCCCGAAGTCCTTCGAGATACCGGCTTGTCTCATGGGACGCGAACGCGACCACCACGGCGTCCTTGTCGGGGAAGTGGTGGTAGATCGCCGTGCGCCCGATACCGGCCACGGCGGCGAGCTTGGCCATCGTGATGGCGTCGAAACTGTGGTCGGCCATCAGCGTGGCGAACGCGGCGAAAACACGCCGCTGGACCTGCTCGCGGTGTTGTTCAACCGATGCGGCGCTGATCCTGGGCACGCTCGACTCTAACGCCGGCCGCAGCCCGTGAAGCTGTGGGTTCGACACGCCGCCCGGGCGTGTCGTGGGTCCAGCCCGACAACCCTGTCTTCGTTGCGATAACGCACTTACGACTCCGGCGTGATCCGCGCGGCCAGCATGGTCGTCCACTCGGTGAGGTACTCGTCGTCCGGGGTGTCCGCGGCCTGGAAGAACATGGCCGTCGCACGCTTGCCGAGCAGTGCGTTGATGCCGAGGGTGGCGATGGTTCGGCTCTGCGCGGGCTCCAGATCGGCGGCCCACCCGTGGATCCAGTCGTCGAGTTCGGTGTAGAGCCCGTCGACGAGCGCGGCGTAGGCATCGTTGAGGCGCGACGAGCGATCCGATGGTGTGCGCGCGGCGATCTGCAGGAGCTGGCTCTCCTCATCGATCACATTGAGCAGGTATCTGCCGAGCAGGGTCAGCTCGGTTCGCAGATCGCCGAGTCCGGCGAACATCGCCCGGATGTCATGCATCGCTCGCCTGCGGTCCAGCTGGCGGTCGATGCCCGCCTCGAGAAGGGATTCCTTGGATTTGAAGTGGTGATAGAGCGCGCCCGAGCCCGCCGCCAGGCCGGCGGCCGCTTCGATCTGCGCGACGCTGGTCGCCCGGTAACCCTGCTCGCTGAACAGCCGCATCGCCTCGGTCACCAGGCGGTCCCGGGTCGTCGTCTCCGTCATTGACCGCCCCAAAGTGTTCACTTAGTATCGTCAAGTGAACACTTTAGCAGGGTGAGGGAGGCTCGATGGCGGATCCAGACCGCGCGGTTCCCCGGGGGCGGGTCCGTCGCACGATGCCGCTGGCGGGCTTCACCGCTCGCGCTGCCGGAGGGCGCGTGGTGGCGGCGCTGCGCAAGCAGGCCGGCGATGCCGGCGCCGTCGACCGCTTCCACGAACGCACGGCCGAGCGGTACGCCGAGTTGCTCGGGCATTCCAAGGGCGTCCTCATGAAGGCCGGTCAGATGGTGTCGATGGTCGACGCGACCGCGGTGGGTTTCGGCGAGCTGTCGCCCTACCAACGGGCGCTGACCCGGTTGCAGGGCGACGCCCCGCCGATGGATGCCCGGTTGGCTCGCGAGGTGGTCGAGGCCGAACTGGGCCGCGCTGTCGCCGACGTGTTCGCCGACTTTTCCGATGAGCCGATGGCCGCGGCGTCCATCGGCCAGGTGCACCGCGCGACGATGCGCGACGGGCGTGAAGTGGCCGTCAAGGTTCAGTATCCGGGTGTGGCAGAAGCGATTCGCGACGATCTCGCCAATGCCGAGTTGCTGACCACCTTCGTCCGCTTCATGAACTCGACGGTCCCGGGATCCATGCCCGATCTGCGCCGGGCGTCTCAGGAGCTCACCGAACGGATCTCCGAAGAACTCGACTATCGGCACGAGGCCGCCAACATCACTGCGTTCAGCGAGCTGTACCGCGATCACCCGTACATCCGGATCCCCGAGGTGGTACCGGAGGCCTCGGGCGACCGGGTGCTGACCATGACGTACCTGGATGGCATGGACTGGGCGGAGGCGCTGACTGCGGACCAGGACCTGAAAAACTGCTGGGCTGAGGTCATCTCACGGATGCTGACCGGTTCCTATCGCCACTCGAACCTGTTCCATGCCGATCCGCATCCCGGCAACTATCGGTTCCGCACCGACGGCACGGTGGGGTTCGTCGACTTCGGTTGCGTGAAAGTGCTTCCATGCCAACGTCGCTGGCAGATGTTGCGGATGGCCCGCGCCGTCGTAGAGGGCCGCAAGGAAGATCTGCGCGACGTAATGGCCGAATCCGGGTTCCTCGCCGAGGATTCCACGTTGACCGCCGATGAGGCATACCAGTGGTGGTCGACGCTGATGCACGAGTTGCTGATTCCCCAGCCCGTCACCTATACCCGGGAGGCGTCTGAACGTTCGGTCCGGTCGCTGCTCGATGTGCGCGCCACCGATCATCCCGTGCGTCGCATGTCGGTGCCGGCGGACTTCGTGTTCTTCTCCCGGCTGAACCTGTCGATGAATTCGATCTTCACCGCATTGGGAGCGACGTTCTATGCCCGAGCATCGCTCGATGACATGGACGGCGTGATCGAACCCGTCTCGGACCTGGGCAAGCAACACATTGCCTGGGTCCGCCAGCGCGGCTTGCCGTTTGGGATGGATCACCATGACGAGCAGTGAGGTGGTCACGGCCCGGCTGCCGTGGGATGCCGCGGACCCGTACCCGTTCTACGAGACTTGCCGCGGCCGCGGTGACGTGGTGTGGGACGATGTCGCCCACGGCTGGCTGGTCCTCGGGTACGAGACCGCGCGACAGGTGCTCGGTGGCGAGGCGTGGACCAGTGACCCGATGGCGAACCCGATCGCCCGCGCCAACATGGATCCGATCAGCCTGCAGTTCTCGGGCCGGTCCATGTTGATCGCCGACGGTGCGACCCACCGAAGGCTGCGGGGATCGGTACGTGACGTGTTCACGCGTACGTTCGTCACCGGGCTCGCCGAAGGGGTCGACGCGATCGCGTCCGCGGTCATCGACGAACCCGCGCCCGACACCGAATTCGACTTCATGTCCCAGATCGCGCTGCCGATCCCGATGGGAGTCGTCGCGGAATGGCTGGCGCTGGATCCCCGCACCGCGGACTTGCTCGCCGAGCTCTCACCGGCGATCATCCGGATGCTCGGCACCTTGGCCGACACCGACGAGACCCGGGCCGGAGCGGCCGCGGCCGCCGAACTGATGGGGGAGTTCCTGCCGCTGGCCGCCGACCGCAGGCAACATCCCGGCGACGACCTCCTGAGCTTCATCGCGGGCGATCCCGATCTCGAACTCGAGGACGTCGTCATCACCGCGATCCTGATCGCCGTCGCCGGACACGAAACCACGGCAAACCTCTTGGGTGCCGGGCTCATTCGCTTACTCACCGAACGCCCAGACGGAACCCGGCTGGCCGACCACATCGACGCTGCCGATCCGGCAGTCATGACCGAGCTACTGCGCCTTGACAGCCCCGTCCAAGCGGCACTACGTACCGCGACAGAAGGCACCCAGATCGGTGACGTCACGATCGAGGCGGGGGCGACGGCACTCATCGTGGTGGCCGCCGCCAACCGCGATCCACAGGTGTTCGACGATCCCGGTGAATTTCGTCTCGACCGAACCGGGCCCGCCCCATTGACTTTCGGCTACGGCGCGCACCACTGTCTCGGTGCGAGCTTGGCCCGGCTGGAGATCAGCACAGCGCTCCCGAAGATCCTCGCCCGTCGGCCCAGGCTCGTTGGCGCGCCGGTCTGGCGTGATACTCCGGCGATCCGCGGGGCACTGCGCATTCCGATGGTGTTTGACGCGTAGGTTTTCCCGGACTCGACGAAGTCGGTCAATCGGCGGCGCTTTCCGAGCTGGATTCGGCGCCCGGTCGGATGATGAAGATCAGGACCACTGCGTCGTTCTCGCCGACGTTGCGCAGTGAGTGGTTCTGCGCCCCGGATATGGTGGCAATGTCCTTCGTGCTGAGATTGAGGGTGCCGCTCTCGGTTTCGATGGCGATCGTGCCTTCCAGCACGACGAATACTTCTTGGCTGGTCGGACCATGCGACGCAAACGGACCGGCACCCGTCTTCGGTGGAAAAGTGAATCTGACGATTTCCACGCCCGGCGTAGTCGGAAACAGCGACTCCCGTCGCACACCGGTGGATCGTTCGGTGATCCCGGGCTGAGGCCCGCGTGCCACATCTGCGCCGCTCGCTGTCTGGGCATTGCCGATCATCTGACCCAGACTCGTCCCGAGTCCGTCCGCAATCTTGACCGCGATCTCCAGGCCGGGTGTTCTCTCGCACCGTTCGATCTTCGACAACGCCGCGCGGGACACCCCGCTCTTCGCGGCCAGGGCATCGAGAGTCAGACCAGCGCGGAGGCGCATCTTGCGGACCTGCTGGCCAAAGGCGACGTCGTCGTCCATCAGATGCGCCGCTTTTCGCGCGCCCAGCTCGTCGGCGCGACACTCGCCGGCCGGCATAGGTGCTCGGGATGGAGATCGGGCATGCTCGGATAGTAAGCGGTCGCACGTGTCACGCGGCACGGGGAGCACCGGGTGTGTGTCCGCTGACCGACACTGTGGAAGTGCCGGGTCTCAGTCACGGCGCTCGATGCCCGAAGCCAGTGCAGGTGCTGAGGCCGGTACATCGGCCGGGATCGCCTGTGCCGGAACGGGCTTGCCGGTATGGGCTACTCCGCTTATCCGTGGAGCGACCACCCTGGCGCCGACCAACAGCGCGGTAACACCGCAGTACGCCAGGGTGAGTGAGCCCGGCAAACCGAACTCTGCCGCCACCCGATTGAGCGCGATCGCGGACACGGCTGCGGCGGCCGCGCCGATGATCCCGAACAGTGCTGAGCCGAGCGAAGGCCTCGAAACGAACACTCCTCCGAGGGCGACACATGTCAAGAAGCCGTTCAAGCCGAACAGTCCCAGGCTGATCTGCATCGGGTCCACTCCCACCGCGATCGCCGTGAGTGTCGCGGTCGCTGAGCCGAGTACGGCCAGCACAGCGTTCTGCCAGCAACAAAGAACGATGCCCGTGAGCACCAGGGCGGCGGCGGCGAGGTGCGGGGCAAAGAGGACTTGGCCGATGCCGTGGCTGACGGCGGTGGTGAATCGGGTGTCCACATCGGCGTCGTAGGGCAGCGCCACGACTTCCTCGACGCCGGGCGTCGACGCACTCAACGGACCGTCCTTCATCGATTGCGCAGCGAGCAGAAGGCCAATCACCAGGATATTGAACGGAAGTGCGACGGGCGGCAATCCCCAATGGTTCGCCATCAGGTGCATCAAGGCGGCCATGAGCACCGTCGAGAGCGCCGCGCCGCAAACGATATAGCCGACGACGACGAGGCTCCAGTTCGTCGAGAGGAAGATGGCGAAGCCACCGCCGACCAATGCGCCGTTGTAACCATAGAGGCCGGCTCGAATGTCGTCCCTGGCGATGCCGAGCACCAGCGCGGACAAGGTCGCTGCCAGTCCGCCGACGCCGACAGCGAGCGCCAGCCAGGGCGACACGGTGAATGCGGCTGTGGTGAAAAGCAAGCCGCTGAGCGGGTTGTTGGCGAAGCCCGTCATACCGATGCCGCGTAGGGTGGCGTCGCAGCAGCCAATGATGGGATGGTGAACCAGTCGTGCGGTCAGCGCCGGCATCGTTCCCGTACACGCCGAACCCATCGTGACGGACCGTTTGCGCAGGGCGGTGATGGAGCTCATCACGAATCCTCCGCATGAGCGTGCAGAAGTCGGCCATCACGTTCGAGAACCACTTCGCACAGCCGGCCGACCTGCGTGAGAAAGACGTCGGCGAACGGTGCGCCAACCAATTGGACACCACGAAAGTCCGTCGTCGACAGCTTGTTCGGCGAGACGACCAGGGCCGGGTGACCGGTGTGGTTGAACAACGACGTCAGCCGAACCATCGCCGTAGTCGCGAACGTGGGGGCACCGTCGAGGTCGATTTCGTATTGCGTCGCGCCGGGGATGTCGACGAGCAAGGTCGGGAGCACCAGGACGTCGCATCCGGACAGCTGGGCGTCGATGTCGCGGGTGATCTGCGCTCGCTGCGATTGTGCCTGCAGATAGCGGCGCCGGGTCTGGTCGGTCTCTGCGTTCCACAGAAAGTCATGTAGCCCAGGGCCATAGCGCGCTTCCTCGCTGCCGAAGCGCATCCCGTGGTAGGACGTCATCTCGCTGAGCAGCACGACGCTGTGGATTTCTGCCACTCGATCCAAATCGGGTAGTTCGACGTCGACCCGGCGCATCCCCGCATGTTCAAGGGCCGCAACCGATTCCTGAAACCGGGCCTCGGCGTGGTGGCCGAAGAATCGCAGATTGGTCGGCACGCCGATCGTGATCTGCTCGGGCCGGGGCAACCCTTCGTCGGCGATCAGATCTATCCCCGGCACCAATGCGTCCAGCACGATCGCTGTATCCGCGGCATGGCGGGCGAGGATGCCGACATGGTCGAGCGTATGCGCAAGCGGCACCACCCCGTCGAGCGGCAGGAGCGACCGGGTGGGTTTGAGGCCTGCGACCTGGCAGCAGTGCGCCGGGATCCGGACACTGCCGCCGGTATCGGTGGCGATATCGGCGAAGGACAAGCCGCGCCGGACCGCAACCGCCGAACCGCAACTGGAACCGCCGGCGGTCAGGGATTCGTCGACGGGGTTGCGCACCGGACCCGTGGTGGTCAGGGCGAATTCGTCCAGCGCGGTCTTTCCGACGATCACCGCCCCCGCCTGTCGCAGTTGTCGCACCACGGGTGCGTCCTCGGTTGCGCGGTGACCGCGCAGGACCGCCGATCCCGCCTCCCATTGCATCCCGTCGACGGCGATGATGTCTTTGACGGACATCGGTACGCCGTCGAGCAACCCGCGGTGGGCTCCGTTCTCGAACCGTGTGGCCGATCGCTCGGCAGCAGCTGAGGCCGTTTCGGCATCGGTGGCCACGAATGCACCGAAGCGGTTGTCTGCTTGGATGCGTGCCAAGGTGGCTCGGGTGATGTCAACCGGCGACACGCGACCCGACAGGTAGGCCTGGTGCAGTTCGGCGATCGAAACCTCGAGAAACTCGTCGGCGCGAGCGTTTTCGGTCATCGATTCACGTCCTCTCCGGATGCGGCCCAGACTTGCCTGCCCCCGACCCAGGTTTGGCGCACCGAAGCCGTCGCGACGGCGCTCGGTTCGTCGATGATGTCGGCGTCGAGAACCGTGAAGTCAGCGAGCATTCCGGGTTTCAGCCGCCCCTTCAGGTGTTGTTCGCCGCAGGCAGCAGCGGAACCGGCCGTGTAGACCGTGACGGCTTCAGGAGCCGAAAGTCGTTGGTTCTTACCGTGAATCGTGCCGTCGGTGGCCGAGGCGCGGGTCAACATCGATTCCAGCGCGACGAGTGGGGACGCGGGCGTCGTCGGGTAGTCCGAGGAGCCGCCGATCGTGACCCCGGCGTCGAGGAACGCTCGGTGCGGCAGGATCTGTGCGGTGCGGTCGGCCCCGTAGTACTTGACCATGTGGCTGGCATGTTGGCGGATAGCCCCGCTGAACGGCACAGCGATGGTGCCGGTCTTCGTGAGCCGCTTCAGAAGTTGGTCGTCGACCATGCTGCAGTGCTCGATCCGGTGGCGGATCGGGCTCTCCGGGCTCTCGGACCGGGCAGCCTCGATGGCGTCGAGCACCTCGGCGATGGCCCGGTCCCCGTTGGCGTGGACACAGATGCGGTTCCCCGAACGGTGTACGTCGCTGACCAACTTGTTGAAGGCCTGCCGGTCCACCAGTTGCAGTCCGTTGTCGCGGCCGGTTCCGCTGGCATAGCGCTCACTGCACAGGCATGTCCCGCCGCTGAGTGCGCCGTCGTACATCACCTTGATCCCGACAAGGCGCATATGTTCGTCGCCGAATCCGGAACGCAATCCGAGCTGCCGCACCGATTCGAAATACGTGCTCCACAACAGCATTCCCACCCGCGGCGTCAGACGACCGGTTTCCCGGGCAATCGCATAGGTCTGCCATATCCGCGGCGTGACGATCGCGTCGCAATACGACGTGATGCCCAGCGAGTGTAGGTAGGTGTTCTCCTCGACGAGCGCCGCGACGAGCTGCTCTTGATCCAGGTCCGGGATGAACGGTTGCTGTCCGGTTCCTGCCCAGTACGGGTTCAGGAAGGCCTGCTCGATCAACCACCCATCCAAGCGGCCGGCCGCATCACGGCCGTACTCTCCACCGACCGGATCGGGCGTCGTCTCGTCGACCCCCAGCAGTTTCAGCGCAGCACTGTTCACCACGGCGATGTGCCAGTTGAACAGCACGACGGTGATCGGTTTGGTGGCCGAGATCCGATCGAGCATGTCTCGGTCGAGTCGCGGTGCACCGGCCGGCAATCGGTTGGGGTTGAAGCCCTGCGCGAAGATCCACTCTCCATCAGGTGTGGTCTGCGCCCGTGAGCCGACGATGGCGATCAAGTCATCGATGCTGTGCACGACGGCGGGGGACACGTCCAGCCGCAGCCGCGTCTCGGCGGTGACCGAAGGATGGCAGTGCGCGTCGTTGAAGCCGGGGAGGATGTAGCCGTCGGCGATCTCGATGACCTCGGCATCCGGGTGCGCGGTGCGCAAATCCGCAAGCCGCCCGGTGGCCTGGATGCGGTCCCCGACGATCGCCATCGCCTCCGTGTCGGGACCGTCGAGAGTGGTGATTTTCTGTGCGGCGACGATGAAGGGCCGCAAGCTGTTCGTCAAGATGTCTCGTCCTAAGGTCGTCGGTCTGTCAGGCGTTGTGGCCGTGCTTCGGTGCGACTGCGACAGCGTCGATCTCAACGGCCAGGCCGCCGAGCAGCGCGCTCACCTCGATCGTGGCGCGGGCGGGTCGAAGTTGTCCGAACGCCGCGCGGTAGGCCTCATTCATCGATGCGTAGTCATCGAGCCGCGCGAGATAAACGGTGGTACGCAGGACGTCGTCGAACGTGGCGCCGAATCCGTCCAGCACGGTGCGCAAATTGTCGAGCACGACCGTGGTCTGCTCTTTGGCGCTCAGGTGCGTCAGCGGCTCCGAGGTGGCGGGATCGAGCGCGAGCTGTCCGGCGCAATAGATCAACCCGCCCCCTACCTTGGCGTGACTGTATGGCCCCAGCGGAGTGGCGATTTGGTCGGTGGACATGACTCCTCCTCGATGCTGCGATTGGTGACACTTCAGAATTCTTCTATTGGAGAATCACCATACTGGAACGTGGTGATGGTTCCAAGGGGATTCCGTCAGTTGGTGTCGAAGCAATCATGTTGTCGGCGATATGCGCCGTCAGTTCAGCATGATTCGCGACGGATGCACGCTGCCGCCTCGGGGTGTTGGTGAGGTTGACGGTCCAACCGCGCGAGCAATAGTCTCCAAAAGAAGAAACGACGATGGCTGTGTGCCAGGGCCCGCACCTATCAACGAAGCAGCGTGGCCGTCGACGAAGGGACTGAACTGTGGACAGGCTGACGATGCGCACATCCGAACGGCGCTCCGGGATCACCGTGCGGCCCGTGGCAGCCGCGCTGTGCTTGGCCGCGGGTCCCGTGATCGCGCTTGCCTTCACCAGGTTCGCCTATACCTTGCTGCTTCCGCCCATGCGCGCCGATCTGGACTGGAGTTTCACGGTGGCCGGGGGAGTCACCACCTCGAATGCCGCCGGATACCTACTCGGTGCCGCCACGACGGGATTGGTCGCCCGCAAACTCGGCGAGGTTCGCAGCTTCGCCGCCGGCATGGCGCTGGGTGCGGTCACGCTCTTGTTGACGGGACTGACCGCGAATTACCTTGTGCTCACGGTGATCAGAGCCGTCGGTGGCTATTCGACAGCTGTCGTGTTTGTCGTCGGTGCCACGCTTGCCGCGAGGATACGCGTGTCTTCGCCCAAGGAGGGCTCGCGCATGGTCAGCATCTACATGTCAGGTGTAGGCGCCGGAATCGTGTTGT
Organism: Mycolicibacterium wolinskyi str. Jessa 2025; assembly: GCF_049241375.1. NCBI lineage: Bacteria > Bacillati > Actinomycetota > Actinomycetes > Mycobacteriales > Mycobacteriaceae > Mycobacterium > Mycolicibacterium wolinskyi. The sequence goes on along the minus strand of NZ_CP185960.1, from coordinate 4,276,154 downwards.
GTGGCATAGTGATCCCGCTTCTGCTCGCTCGCTTGGGCGATGCCGGCTGGCGTGTGGGTTGGCTCATTCTAGGGGCTGTCGGAATCGTGTTGGTGCCGTTGGCCGTCTACGGCACCCGTCAGTGTGAACTCGTCGCAGCCCAGCCGGCCAGGATCGGCCCGGTGGCCTTGGGATTGGGTCGGCTTTTCTTGTGGTACGCGCTCTTTGGTGCCGGTTACGTCACGTATATGACCTTCGTGGTCGCCCTTCTCAAGGAAGCCGGGCTGTCCGGCAGGGCGATCGCAGTGTTCTTCGTTCTCCTGGGCGTTGCGTCCATCGTCGGGAGCCTGTTCGTGTGGGGCCGGGTCATTCATCGGTTGAGCACGCACGCCGCGCCCGCCGTGGTGAGTGGCGTTGTCGCGGCGGGCATCCTCCCGGTGCTGTTCACTGAGAGCATCGCGGGTGCGTTTGTGTCGGCGGCCGTATTCGGAATGGCCTTCATGGCCGGCCCTGCTGCAGTGACCGTCGTCGTGAAACGCACACTGCCTGCCTCCGTCTGGACAGCGGCCATCGCCGCGCTCACGGTGGCATTCTCGCTCGGGCAGGCCGTCGGGCCGGTGGTCTCGGGGATGGTTGCCGACAGCAGATGGGGGATCGAAGGTGGACTGTGGAGTTCGTTCGCGCTGCTGATACTCGCTTCCGTCGGAATGCTGACGCGTCGGCGGGCTCGCGCCAACGGCGTCCGGTGAATGCTCAGACGGTCGCTACGGTCTCGGCCTCTCGGCGTGCTTGATGAAGTCGGCCATCAACGCTGCCGCCTGCGCGGCAACGGTTTCGAGATGGAAAAGCTCGCTGTGATATCAGCACCCCTGTTGTCGGCGGCGGCAGTCACGGGTTTCTCTGCGCTCAGCGGGCCGGTACGTGGTAGAGCACGATGTAGGTTGTGCGGCCTTCGGCGCGGGGGACCAGAACGTCGATCTTGCGGCCACCTTCGTATTGGTAGCAGGAACCGTAACTCGCTCTGTCTATTTCGACACCTGCAAAACTCAGGATGTCGTCGTCATAGCCGCCCATCAAAGGTGGGGAGTCGAATGTCTTGGTCTTCACGTTCTTGCATGTCTCGTTGATTACTTGTTCGCGAGGAGCGGCAAAACTCACCAGGGCTTTGGCGCGGAAGCGTTCCAACGGCGGTTTCACCACCTGCACATTCTGGGCGTCAGCAGGCAGCTTCAGGTTGAAGTAGCCCATGATGTCACGGGCTTCGTCTAACGACGACAGTTCCGCGGATGTGGTCGTTGTCGGCGTGCTGGTCGGAAGATCCTGTGCACCCGTGCATCCGGCCAAGACCGTGAAGGCGACCAAAAGCACGCCGGTCACCAGTCGTGCTCTATCCCTCACGGTGAATCCCGGTGCTGCCAACCATAGTGAACTCCTGCGCGTATCCGATGAGGTGCAAACGTGCCAACTGTGCGTCGGTGATGGGCGTCCCCATGATCTGCGTTTGTTTCCCGATGTCCCAGTTATACCGGTCCCGAATGTTCACGTCGGTGTCCATTGAGTACGTCCATTGCCCACCGGGCTCCGTAGGCGGATAGACGGTTACTTGGCCCGTCAAGTTGTAGTCGAAGTTGCCGCAGGCCAGGAACCAATCATGCTCGGCGCCAACACTGTTCTCTCTGGCAGAAATGCTGTTCCAATCGGTGTTGGCGGGGAATGTCAGCGGGCCCAGTCGTGCGACCCATTTCCCGCCGGTTAGCTGCACGCAGCTTCTCAGCCAACACTTCTCCCACGTCCGCCAGGTTTGCTGGCCGTCGCGGTTCGTGCCGGTCGTCGCGTCCGAGCTGGTCAGTGCACTTGTTTGGCAACGTTTGTCAACGTAGTCAGTAGAATTTACATCCATTGTCTAGCAACTACTTTCGGCGACGTGCAGCGGCCTACATTAGGGGTTATGAGGAAGGCGCGCACCGCCGGTCAGGCTCTGCGTGCGCCGCTTGACGCCGATCTGGCGGCGCGTGGTCCTGGCTGGGAATGGACTGCGTTTGACCTGGAGGTGGTGGAGTCGGCTGTCCGCCATGCCGACGCGCCGCCCAGCTGCAACGCGCGTATGACCGGGAGTTGGCTGGGAGTCACCGTCTGTGTCGGCGTTGGCGCGGCTGGCTGCTGAGGTAGGTCATCAGGAGCGGCGGGTGGTGGAGTTGGTGGCGCAGTTGACGGTACCGGATGAGGCGCCGAAGGCGCGCCAGCAGTAGGCGGCTGCGAATGCCCGGTGGAGCCGGACGCGTCAGCGAGAGGCGGCGCGGGTGGGTCCGCGTCCGGTGCGGCACCAATGCCAGATCCGAGGGCCCCGGTGCACCGTCACCGCCACCCAGGTCGACTACATCGCCAACGTCGCCAACGGCGGCACCGACGACCTCGACAACCTCCAATCCGCATGCAAGTCATGCCACGACGACAAGACCGCACGCGAAGCACGAGGAGCACGCGCATGAACAGGGGTGGGGGAGCCCTCCCCCTGGGGTCGGCAGCCGGCCGGTAGGCACTGCTGAATCTGCTGGCCGCATGCATAAACGCACCGATTTGATTGGAGGACATCACGGCTAGATCAGCCGCCGCCCGGCGCGTACTGCGTGAACTGGGCAAAGAGCTTGAGGAGGCTAGTGAGCAGGTCGGCGAAACGGTCGAGTTGAGTGCCTCAGAACGGGCTGTTTTGGACCTGATTTTGGACGATTTTGACCGAATTTCGGACCTGAAAGAGGCGTACGCGGCGGCGGTCGAGTCTGGGGAGACGAAGCTGCAGATCAAGGTCTCGACGGAGCTGCGGTTGCTTGAGCAATCCGCGGCGCGGCTGTTGAAGCAGATCGAGACGGACTTGCCGGCGGCTGAAGACCAGACGACGGTGAAGCAACGCGCGGCGGCGAATGTTCGGTGGGAGCGAGATAGGTTCCGGCGTGGCGCGCGTTAGGCGGGGTGCCGGTGCGGCCGGCCCTAAGCGGTATGTGTTGCCGGGGTCGTATGAGGTTGGGTTGCGGTGGCAGTGTGAGCGGGCGACGGAGCCGGACCCGCGGCTGTTCTTGGGGATCGATGATGAGTCTCGGCGGCGTTGGGACCGGATGGTTGAGGACGGGCTGGACGCGGCTGACAAGCTGTTCCGGGAGCGCTGCAGCTGGGGATCCGGTGGTTGTGCCGGCGACGCTGATCGGAGGGCGGTCTATCCCGCTGCCGCGGAACCATCCGATTCACCGGGCGGCCGCGAAGGCATTCACAGTCCACCCGGACGACACTGTGGAGCCTGCTTAGTCGCTGGGTTCTCCAAAGTTGTGGCCCTTGGCGCGCAGCAGTCCCGCGAGCCTGCCTTCCCAGCCAGGGCGGTGGATAACGCGGTCATAGCGAGCTCCGGAATCGGCGAGCAGATCAATGCGGGTGCGCTGGCTGAGTTCCCGCCAATCGTCGTACATCAAATAGAGCGCGTTGCCGTAGTCGAGGCACTCCAAAGCCATCAGGTTGTCACGGAATTGGAAGCCGAAGTAGCGGCTAAATTCGCCGGCGCCAACAACAACCTTTTTCGGCTTCATCGCGAACGCGAGATCGTAGCGCTCGGACATTCGTCGAGCCCGGGTTGTGCTCGGGTCAATTTGGAGGCGTCGGGCGACTTCAGCGAAGGTCAGCGGTTCCCGTTCCCCGACGGGCAGGAATTCCCAGTCGATCTTCTGCTGGCGTAGCCAGTCGGCGGCGGGGATGTCGGTCGGGACAATTGAGACGTGGCCGCCGACGTTTTCCCTGAGTAGCGAGCAGGCCATCAGTAAGTCTCGTTCGGCTAGGTCGTCGCGGTCGAACACTCGGTCCACGAAGAAGCCCAGGCGCACCCGGTCGGAGGTGGGCTCCCCAGCAGCGATGTCGATCGCAAATCGTTGGTTGTACCACGTTTCCCGCTGATACACCTTCCGCACGCTGTAGTAGGTGTGGTAACCCCTATTCGGGTCACCGAAATTCGGTGTGCTCCAGGCGCTTACGGTCTTTTCAACCTTTGGCAGGTCTCTGCGAATGACGGCTCGGCCTTCGACGTTGTACTTGGACCAGCGGCCTTGTCCGGGTGGCGGGATCACCGGCTCACTGGGGCATTTCAAGCCGTGGTGGTCCCAAGTGACGCCGAGGTGGTTGAGCGCTCCGGACCCGATGTCGGCGCGGGAGTAGTCTCGGCTCTTTCCCACTCTGAAGTTGGTCGATGCGCTGCCGCGAATTTGATCACGGATGAATGTTGGCACTTCTTTGTAACCCGACATGTTTGCCTGTCGCCCCCCGACTAGCGTGTCGATTTTGTTTGCGGTGCAGCCTAGCGGTGATGGCAATCAGCGGTGGGCGGTTTCCCCGAAACAGACCGCTCCAGCTATCGCGCAAGGCTGGAGGAAAAAGCCGCGACGCCGACGTCCCCCGGCGCGGCTGAGGGTCGATAATGCTCAACTATGTCGCCGACGCCGAGCCCACCGTCACCAACAATCCCACCGCGGGACCCGAACGTCGTCGTCTCACTTTCCCCGCCACCACCTGACTTGCCGGCAACGGTCGACATCTCGATCCCACCGGAAACTTGGGACAGGCTACTTCCCGCTCCAGAGCCGTCGAAGTGCCCAACGGAGGGACTCGGACGCTTCTTCTGCGAGCATGGCGAAACTTTCAGCCACTTAACAGGTGGCGTGTCGAGCATCATCACGGCAGTGGCCGTGATCGTGGGCGGAATTTGGGCATATCGCCGGTACGTTCGCGGCCGCATCTACAACCCACGATCTGCGATTGAGGTTAAAGCCCAGTGGCATATTCTCGACAGCGTTGGCCACGTCCTCCAGGTGCGGATAGGTGTCACCAATATCGGTGCATCCAAGCTAGAGCTCGTACCATCCGAGACCGGAGTAGAGATCGACTTTCCGGCCGAGTCGCAGACGACCGCAGAGCACCGGACGTCGGATGAGTGGTGGGCCGATATTCGGTGGGATCCCGTGAAAAAGTTGGAGGGCCAGGACCAGGCCCGAGCCTTCACGATTCTCACCAACCATGCGTTCATCGAGCCCAGCGAGCGGGTTTTCGATGACCTGCTGCTCAATTTGGGTCGCGAACCGACGATCGTGAGGATTCGGGCCCAGCTGTGCTGGGAGGGCTCCGGATTTCTATGCCAAAATAGGTGGTTATACGACTATGTAGACCAGATCGTCCCGCCAGGGACGGCAATCTACGACGATTGCAGCGGCACTGACAAAGTTGATGTTGGGTCAGGAGGTGACCGAGTTGAGTGATAAGACACAGCGGGAATACGAGATCCGCAAGCGGACAGACGCCGTGATCCCGAACATCAGCGCCGGTAAGCCGCAAGGTAAGGGGCCGGAGCCCGTAGACAAGAAGGCGCGAACGCCCAACCGCGCCTGACGCGGCCCACGAATCGCAACTGGCTAATGCGCGATTTCTGCGCAGAATCGTCCTGAACTGTGTGATGCCATCACACAGTTCGCCGCGTTAGTAGCTCGACAGCCTTGGGCCTGGATGGCCGACCATTGCCGCTCCAGTTGTAGCTGCCAGATGCTCTCCCGGGCAACCTCGTCGTAGTGATCGCCCAGGAGTTCTCGGTCAACTTGAGTCGCGCGTTGATAGTCGGCAGCGTCACCGTCACGATTGCGAAGCCACGCGGCGGCGATGTAATCAGCGAACGTGGCTCCGTCGGTATCCTCACCGTCAAGGATTGGCAGAGGCCACTGTGCACGGGCTTCGGCCCACGGCCCTGCGAAGGTGATGAATGCGTTGTCGCACGGTTTGCCACACCATCGCGTATACCCAAGGTGTCCGTCAGTGGGCTCGATGGTGACCGAAACAGGTTCACTGCCGCCGCGCATAGACGCGGCCACGGCATGCCCAGCTTCGTGGTGGGTGGTGATCGCGCGTTCGTCCACGCCGACCATCATCTGCCAGGTTCCGCCGGCACTAGCGGCACTAGCTTGAGCACCCTACCCGGGGGCCGGCGGTCATCCATGACTCGCTCGTACGCGGGCCGCAGCGCCGCGGCGAGTGCGATCACCTCATGGGTTGTGAGGTCGGAAAACCTGACCATGCTGATGAGCTTCTTGGCCTCATCCTCGACGCTGCTGCGGGCCAAACCAAGCATCTGGTCGACGTTCAGATCGGACATCGCTCACACCACCTCCTTTGCACGATGATTCGCCGAAATAAGACTGAGGACCGGCCTATCTGAATCTGGTCGCTCCGGGTGGCCATCCGGTGGCGGCTCGGATGCGCGACGAGTTCGGCAGCGCTGACATCGTCGAAACACAGGTTGTCGGTAGAAGTCGACCTCGCACATAAAGTCTTCGCGCACAAGGCCAAGCAACTGGTCGGGGCTCATAGGTCGGGCTCTTCCCGGACAAGCCGAAGCTTTGCGAATGGCTGCTGGGCGGTGCTGGAACGGCCGACGACGCGGCTAAAGGGCGGCGCAAGCACGGCGACCACGCCCATAAGCTCGGGCATCTCCAGATTCCCGTACGTGAGTGCACCGAGGAACTGTTTAAGTTGAGTGGTTAGCCATGGGCGCAGGCGCTCGGCCGCGTCGGCGTCGTCGGGCAGATACGCGAACATGGAGCCGATCTGCGCCAGAGCCCTCTGCTTTTCAGCGGCCAATGGTGACAACCCATCTGGACGCCTCATAGCCGCACCGCCGTGTGTGCGTCTTGCCAGCTACTACGGAACGTGCAGTGCGTGCATTCCTGGACCCTCCAACGCTTCTCCCGTGCTTCACACGCAGCCGAATATGCCCGGTAGTGATGAGTGCATGTGGTGATTCGTTCACAGCCGTGAATGTTGAGCAACAGGGTCGCTGGTCGCTTGCAGGCTGCTCCCGATTTTGTGTGCGCTGGCATGGAATGCGACGGTCCCACGCGGCAATAATGTCGTCGAAAGCCGTTGTGTCGTTGGCAGGCTGATTGCTCATCACTGCACCCAACCGTCGATCAGTGCTGCGGACTCCAAGAGCAGGGCGGCGAGCTCGCGCGCCTGGTCACTGTTGAGCCCGCCTTCATCGGCCCAGTCGATGTCGATTCGGACATGAGGGTCAATGATCCGTCCGTCGCCGGCTGTTGCGCGTCGCACCAGAGGACTAGTTCGTGATCTGTCACGCCGCAACTGGGTGCGGACACAACACGGATCGGTAGTCCGTCTTTGGCGGTCTCCCAGATATCGCCGAAGTCAGCGCTGAGGGGCAAGAATGTCTGGCGCGGTGATTGATGTGGTGGCGGTCATGGCGTGCACTCTCCTCGGTGGGTGTGACACCGAGACGCCTTCGACGATTTGGCACGCCGCCCAGATTGCGGACCTGAAACCGCTGGTAGAACGTGGTGCGCGATACTGGGATTGAACCAGTGACCTCTTCCGTGTCAGGGAAGCGCTCTCCCGCTGAGCTAATCGCGCTGGTCGAAACTTTTTGGAGGTGGAGACGGGAATCGAACCCGTGTGCACGGCTTTGCAGGCCGTTGCCTCACCACTCGGCCACTCCACCGCGGGGGTTGATGCCTTTCGCACCTTCGAGCGGATGACGGGATTCGAACCCGCGACCCTCACCTTGGCAAGGTGATGCGCTACCAACTGCGCTACATCCGCGCGCCACGAGCGAGATCGTCGCCCGTCGCGAAGCAGAACACTAGTCCACTGAGGCGTGCAGACACAAATCCCCATTACGGGCGGGGAACGAGCGCCCAAAATCAGTGTTTCAGAACCGGTCGTACCCATCGCGGGAATTCGCAAAACCACGGCCCGTCACCGAGTCCCGGCCGGCGATCCCGGAAGCGGAGGTTTCGCACCGCAGTGCTCCGGCCGTCCGTGGGTCGCCGTACGCGACGGCTCGCTGGCGCCGAGGATGCAACCCACGGGCGGCGGCGTGAAGGCCGGGAGTTCGTCGTTGTGGCGTTCGGCCGATGTCGGGCGCCGGGCCCTGACTGCCACTGGGGGCGCGGCCCGTCGGATCGGTCGAGCTGTGGCACCCCAACACGAGCGGGGGAGCAACCGATGAAGGGCGAGGCGAGTATGAGAAACGCCATTTCGGCGGGTCTTCGATGCGCGGCGACGTTCGTGCTTGGCAAACCGTATGACATGGCCTCGCGGATATCGATTCTGGCCGCGCCGGTCAAGCGTGCTAGTCTTCGACGTCGTTCCCCGGTCTCGTAGCTCAGTGGGAGAGCGTCCGCCTCACACGCGGAAGGTCGCTGGTTCGAACCCAGCCGGGACCACTCAGTTCGCCTCGATCACCTGCCACTCGGCAGGTGTGATCCCTCGTTTCATGCAGTGCGATATCGCATGTGATATCGCACTTCAAAGTCGTATGCCGCCTCGAAAACTCGCCTGAAGACGACGAAGCCAAGCCAACGACACACAGCGCTTCCTGACGGAGCGTTGTCGGCCGGATTCGGTAGGGTCCTCCGACGTGACTCAGAGCTTGCCCGTCGTCAGATCCGTTACCGCCCGCCTGGCCGAGGAACTCGCCGTGGGGGAGCGTCAGGTCGCGGCGGCCGTCCAGTTGCTCGACGAGGGTTCGACCGTGCCGTTCATCGCGCGGTACCGCAAGGAGGTCACGGGCAGCCTCGACGATGGTCAGCTGCGCACCCTGGAGGAGCGCCTGACTTACCTGCGTGAGCTCGATCAGCGGCGTGAGGCCGTGCTGGCTTCGATCGAGGAGCAGGGCAAGCTCACCGACGAGCTCAAGGCCGCGCTGCTGGCCGCCGACACCAAGGCCCGGGTCGAAGATATCTACCTGCCCTACAAGCCCAAGCGGCGCACCAAGGCCCAGATCGCCAAGGAGAACGGGCTTGAGCCGCTGGCCGAGCGCCTGCTGGCCGACCCGACGCTGGTACCCGATGAGGTCGCCGGCGAGTTTCTCAACGAGAACGTCGCCGATGCCGCCGCGGCGCTGGAGGGCGCACGTCACATCATCATCGAACGGGCCTCCGAGGATGCCGAACTCGTGGGCGCCACCCGCGAGAAGTTCTGGGCCGACGGTTCGCTGCGCACGGCGCCGGCATCCGACGAGGCAGCGAAAAGCCCTGCCGCCCAGAAGTTCCGCGACTATTTCGAATTCTCCGAGCCGCTGGAGAACATGCCGTCGCACCGCGTGCTGGCGGTTCTGCGCGGCGAGAAGGAAGAGGCGCTGTCGCTGACCTTCGACGGCGGCGACGACGAGACGTACCAGGCGATGATCGCCCAGTCGCTGGGCATCGACATGACCAAGAACGCCCCGGCGACGCCGTGGCTGGCCACCACCGTGCGGTTGGCGTGGCGCGCCAAGCTCATGATCTCGGCCTCCGTCGACGCGCGTATCCGCCTGCGGCAGCGCGCCGAGGAGGACGCCGTCGCGGTGTTCGCCCGCAACCTCAAAGACCTGCTGCTGGCCGCGCCGGCGGGCACCCGCACCACCCTCGGGCTGGACCCGGGCTTCCGCACCGGGGTCAAGGTGGCCGTCGTCGACGCCACCGGCAAGGTCGTCGACACGTGCGCGATCTTCCCGCACCAGCCGCAGAAGCAATGGGATCAGGCGAAGGCCACGCTCGCCGCGCTCGTCGCCCGCCACAACGTCGAACTGATCGCGGTCGGCAACGGCACGGCCTCGCGTGAGACCGACGCCCTGGCCGCCGAACTCATCTCCGACATTCGGGCCGCCGGTGCCAACGCCCCGGTCAAGGCCATGGTCAGCGAGGCCGGCGCGTCGGTGTACTCGGCATCGGAGTACGCGGCCCGTGAGCTGCCGTCACTCGACGTCACGCTGCGCGGCGCGGTCTCGATCGCGCGCCGCCTGCAGGATCCGCTGGCCGAGCTCGTGAAGATCGACCCGAAGTCGATCGGCGTCGGCCAGTACCAGCACGACGTGACGCCGGGCTCGCTCGCCCGCAGCCTCGACGCCGTCGTCGAGGATGCTGTGAACGCGGTGGGCGTCGATCTCAACACCGCTTCGGTGCCGCTGCTCTCGCGGGTGTCCGGCGTGACCGAATCGCTCGCCGAAGCCATCGTCGCGCACCGCGAGAAGACCGGCGCGTTCCGCAGCCGCAAGGCGCTGCTCGACGTTCCACGTTTGGGCCCCAAGGCATTCGAGCAGTGCGCAGGCTTCCTGCGGATCCGCGACGGCGAGGACCCGCTCGATGCATCGGGTGTGCACCCGGAGTCCTATCCGGTGGTGCGGCGAATCCTCGACCGCTCGAATGTCAGCCTCGCCGAACTCATCGGCGACGAGCGAACCCTGCGGTCGCTCAAGCCTGCCGAGTTCGCCGACGACCGGTTCGGCATCCCGACCGTCACCGACATCTTGGCTGAGCTCGAGAAGCCGGGACGTGACCCGCGTCCCGCGTTCTCGACCGCGACCTTCGCGGCGGGCGTGGAGAAAGTCGCCGACCTCAAGGTCGGCATGGTGCTCGAAGGCGTCGTGACCAACGTCGCGGCCTTCGGCGCCTTCGTCGACGTCGGTGTGCACCAGGACGGCCTCGTGCACGTCTCGGCGATGGCCGATCGTTTCGTGTCCGATCCGCACGAGATCGTGAAGTCCGGCCAGGTGGTCAAGGTCAAGGTCGTCGACGTCGATGTGGACCGCCAACGGATCGGGCTGAGCCTGCGGCTCAACGACACCCCGGAACGCGGCCAGGGCAAGCGCCCGGACCGCAACGACCGTGGCGGTCAGCCCCGGCGCGACGGCGGCGGCAACCAGGGCCGCGGGGACCGGCGTAACCAGAACCGCGGCAACAATTCCGGCCGCCGGGAGTCGAACAAGCCGATGGGCTCGATGGCCGAGGCGCTGCGCAACGCCGGTTTCGGCAAGTAGCGGCTACGGCGTGGGTTCCGGAGTGTGGTCGCGGTTGCGCCACGACCGGTAGCCACGGTGCGCGGCGAAGGCCCCGATGATCGCGGTGACGCACCACACTCCGATGGCGGTGTAGGCCAGCGGGGCTGACAGGTCGCCGATCGACGCGCCGAGCGCGGTATAGACGAACGCCCGCGGTACGGAGCCGATGAACGCGCCGACGGCCATCTGCCACAACGGAACCCCGAACGCGCCGAACGTGTAGGACGCCAGCGCATCGGAGATGCCGGGAACGAAGCGCTGCCCGACGACGGCCCACAGCCCGCCCCGTTCGATCTGGCGGTCGAGACGGTCGGCCCGCTCGGCCCCGAGCAGTGCCCGCGCGCTGTCACGGCCGGCCCGCCTGCCGATGAGGCTCGCGATCACCGCCGTGCCCACCGTCGCGCCCAACGTCACAAACGTGCCGAGAACCGGTCCGAACAGCACACCGCTGCCCGCCGCCAAGATCGGGCCCGGCACGAACAGTGCGCCCAGGACGGCCGACACGAAAACGTAGGTCAGCGGTGCGACCGGGCCGGTCGCCGCAACCGTGGCGCGAACGTCGTCGACATCGACCACTCGCGCCACGGCAACCAGGTAGAACAGGCCGAGCAGAAACGCCGCGAACGCCGCCAGGCGCAGGATGTGGCGCCGTCGGTCGATGGGCGCGGATTCGTCGGTGTCAGACATGCTGCCGACGATTCTTCCGTATCGGCCGAATCAGTGCGGTGTGGCCAAGCCCAGGTGGTCGCGCAGGGTCGTGCCCTCGTAGTCGGTGCGGAATACCCCGCGTTCCTGCAGCAGCGGCACCACCTTGTCCACGAACGGGTCGAGACCGCTGGGCGTGACGTGCGGCACCAGGATGAAGCCGTCGCTGGCGTCTTCCTGCACGAGCTTGTTGATCGTCTCGGCGACGGTCGCCGGAGAACCGATGAAGTTTTGCCGCCCGGTCACCTCGATGATCAGTTCGCGCGTGGTGAGCTTCTCGGCCTCGGCCTTGGCCCGCCACTCGTTGGCGACGGCGATCGGGTCGCGATGCATCCGCACGCTCGCCCGGCCCCGCGCGATCGTGTTCTCGCCGACGACCGGATCGACCGACGGCAGCGGACCGTCGGGGTCATGGTCGGACAGATCGCGGTTCCACAGCTGTTCGAGAAATTTGATCGCCGTGGCGGGTGACACCTGTGCCAGCCTCACCTCGTGCGCGATCTCGGCGGCCTCGGCGTCGGTGTCGCCGAGCACGAACGTCGCGGCGGGCAGGATCAGTAGCTGATCATGGCGGCGGCCGTACTTGGCGAGCCGCCCCTTGACGTCGGTGTAGAACTGCTGACCGGCCTCGAGCGTGCCGTGCCGGGAGAAGATCGCATCGGCGGCGCGGGCCGCGAAGTCCCGGCCGTGGTCGGAATCCCCGGCCTGGAAGATCACCGGCCGGCCCTGCGGACTGCGCGGAACGTTGAACTGCCCGGCGATGTCGAAATGCGCGTCGCGGTACGAGAATTTCCCCGCACCCGGGTCAGAGAGGAAGACGCCGCGATCCTTGTCGACGACGATCTCGTCGCCGTGCCACGAGTCGAACAACGTGTGCGCGGCGGCCAGAAAACTCTCGGCACGTTCGTAGCGCTGCTCCTCGGCGAGGTATCCGCCACGCCGGAAATTCTCCCCGGTGAACGCATCCCATGACGTGACGACGTTCCAGGCGGCCCGCCCGTCGGAGAGATGGTCGAGCGAGGCGAACTGCCGTGCCACTTCATAGGGCTCGTTGAACGTCGAGTTGATGGTGCCGGTGAGGCCGAGCCGGTCGGTCACGGCGGCCAATGCGGCAAGCACCGTGAACGTGTCGGGCCGGCCCACGACGTCGAGGTCGTAGATCAGCCCGTTCTGTTCGCGCAGCCGAAGCCCTTCCGCCAGGAACAGGAAGTCGAACTTGCCGCGTTCGGCGGTCTGCGCGAAGTGCACGAACGAGCTGAACTCGATGTGGCTGCCCGATGCCGGGTCGCTCCATACCGTGGTGTTGTTGACGCCGGGAAAGTGCGCGGCGAGGTGAATTTGCTTGATGGGCTTGCTCATCGGTTGTCCTAGGCAGTGGCGTAGCGGTTGGCGGGGCGAGGCAAGCCGAGCAGGCCGCGCAGGGTCGGGGCGTCGTAGGCTTCACGGAAGACGTTGCGCCGCTGCAGTTCGGGCACCAGGGCCTCGGTGATCTGACGCAGATCGTGGGGGAGCGTGGCGGGGCGTAGCCGGAAGCCGGTCAGCCCGGCCGCATGCCATTCCTGCAGTAGATCGGCCAATTGTTGTGGAGTGCCCGCGAAGATCTCGGCGTCACTGCGGTATTCGGAACCAGCGAGCTCATCGAGCCGGGCTCGTCGCGCCGCCGCGTCCGCGGCGGTGGCGTCCAGGAACACCACCAGATCGGCGAACACCCGGACCGGATCGGAAGCCGCTCGCGCCGAGCTGATTTCGTCGACAAGAGCAGCCGTCTCATCGGCACTGTGCGGCGTGATGAAGCCGACGTCGGCGCTCGACGCGATGAGCCGGTAGGCGTGGTCGACGTGACCGAGCGCGGCCACGATCGGCTGGCCCTGCGGCGGGCGCGGGGTGATCGAGGGACCCTTCACCGAGAACTTGGCACCTTCGAAATCGATGTAGTGCAGCTTGTTCCGGTCGATGAACCGGCCGGTGGCGACGTCGCGAATCTCGGCGTCGTCCTCCCAGCTGTCCCACAACCGGCGCAGCACCTCCACGTAGTCGGTGGCCTCGCCGAACAGTTCCTCGGACAGCTCGGGCGAACGCTCGGGGATGTCGCGTCGTCCGAAATGGGCGGCCGCATCGCGGCGGGCCGATACCTGCACCCGGATGCCTGCGCGTCCCGTGCTCACGTAGTCGAGCGTCGCGATGGCCTTCGACAGATGAAACGGCTCGGTATGGGTGACGATGGCCGTCGGGATCAACCCGATGTGGTTCGTGCGGGGTGCCACGCGTGCCGCGATCAGTACCGCGTCCAACCGGCCGCGCACCCGGTCGGTGCGGTCGTCGGCTCGCCACGGGTGGTCGGACTGCAGCGTCAGACCGTCTTCGATCGTGACGAAGTCGAGCAGGCCACGTTCGGCCTCGGCGACCAGATCGGTCCAGTAGTCGTGCTTGAACAGGTCTGCGGGCCGGGCGTCGGGCTCGCGCCAGGAAGCTGGGTGCCAACCCGTGCCGTCGAGTGCGACGCCGAGGTGGACCGGAGGGGATTCTGACACAGCCGTTCCTCGCTTTCGTGCGTGGTTTCAGCGGCAACGTGTGTGGTGGCGGGCCCATTCCCGCGCCATGTGCCCGATCTGTCCAGTCTGGCGCGATGTGCTGGGCTTTCAAGAGATCAACGCATGGTGATTCAGTTCGAGCGCGGTGCGGCCGGGTCCGCCGCGGCGGCGATCACGCTGTCGAGCACCTCACGCGAGGTGATCAGCTCGCGGATGGACCGGTCGAGGCGCGTCCGCTCGGCAGAGAGCTCGGTGAGCAGGCGCGGGGTGGCCTGAGGTGCCGGGCCGCCGTCGTCGCGCATACACGGCAGCAGCGACGCGATGGTGCGGCTGGTCAGGCCCGCGGCATACAGCTCCTGGATGCGGATCACCCGATCGACGGCCCGTTCGGAGTATTCGCGTTGCCCGCCGGGCGTCCGGTCGGAAGCCAGTAGGCCTTGCTGCTCGTAGTAGCGCAGAGACCGCTGGCTCACCCCGGTTCGACGCGCTAGTTCGCCGATACGCATACGCCAGTTATACCGCCGCGGCTTGACTCTCACATTGGTGTCAACTCGTACCGTGCGGCATGACCACACCGCCTTTCGACTACAGCCCCATCACCGAACGCGCGCCGATCACCTGGCCCAACGGCGCCCGCGTCGCGGTCTACGTAGGCCTCAACATCGAGCACTTCCTCATCGACCACCCCTCCACGAGCATTTGGCCCGGAACCGCCGATCTGAAGCCGGATGCGCTCAACTACGGCTGGCGTGACTACGGCGCCCGCGTGGGCATATGGCGCACGATCGAGAGCCTCGACCGGCACGGCGTGCGTCCCAGCGTGCTGCTGAACTCGGCCGTCATCAAGCACCATCCGCAGATCGTGGCCGCCGGCCTGGAACGGGACTGGGCGTGGCTGGCGCACGGCCGCACCAACTCGATCCTGCACACCGATCTGGATGTCGACGAGGAACGCCGGGTCCTGGCCGAGATCGCCGGCGACATCGCGGATGCGACCGGCCGGCAGCCACGCGGCTGGATGGGGCCCGGCCTGACCGAGACGCACAACACGCCGAAACTTCTGGCAGAGTTGGGTTTTCACTATGTGCTCGACTGGACCAACGACGACCAGCCCTATCCGCTCACCACGCCCGGCATGATCAGTGTGCCGTACTCAGTCGAGCTCAACGATCTGCTGATCTTCGGCAAGGGCATCACCGGACCCGAATTCGAACAGATGGTGATCGACCAGTACGAACAACTGCACGCCGATTCCGCCACCAGTGGCCGCGTGTTGGCGTTGGCGTTGCACCCGTTCGTGATCGGCCAGCCGTTCCGGCACAAGTACCTCGACCGGGTGCTCAAATACCTTGCCGCGCAACCCGACGCCTGGCTGACGACGAGCGACGAGATCGCAGCACACGTCCGGCCTAGCCTGCTGAGCTGACGGCGTCCACGCTCGCCGCGGAGAAGCGGCCGCGCCAGTAGCGGGCCGGATGCCGATCGGGAAGGGCAGGGCCGGCGCCGAAGAGCCTGTCGCGCAGAGTGCCTGGCGCATACTCGGTTTGGGCCAAGCCACGAGCCTGCAGCTCGGGGACCACATGGTCGATGAAATCCTCGAAGCTGCCGGGTGTGGTGATGTAGCGGATGTTGACCCCGTCGACGCCCGCGTCTTGCCATTGCTCGAGCGTGTCTGCGATCTGCTCCGGCGTTCCGATGATCCTGGTCGATTCCTGCTGCTGGCGCACCAGGTCGGCGATCGTCGGATTGGTGCCGGGCGGCGCGGCCG
This sequence comes from Mycolicibacterium wolinskyi str. Jessa 2025, assembly GCF_049241375.1. NCBI lineage: Bacteria > Bacillati > Actinomycetota > Actinomycetes > Mycobacteriales > Mycobacteriaceae > Mycobacterium > Mycolicibacterium wolinskyi. Next base: position 4,260,322 of record NZ_CP185960.1, on the reverse strand, counting down.
CGATCAGCGCTTCGATGGTGCTGCGCGTGCCCTGGACAGTGGGGGCCAGGTCGCCGATCGGGGTGTGATGATCCAGGCCGCCCAAGTCGACGCCGATACCGCCGCTGCGATGCGCGATCAGCCCGTCGACGCTCAGGTAATCGTCGAGGTCGGCGGCGCGGGCCTTGGCCTCGGCTTCGGTCGAGCCGACCACGAAGGACAGGCCCTGGAAGAACTTGATGTCATCGCGGCGCCGCCCCGCCGCGACCGCCCGGTCGCGGGTGTCGTCGATCACCACACGAGCCCCTTTCGGTGACACCGCGTTGATGAACACGCCCTCGGCGTGCCGGGCCGCGAACGTGCGCCCGGCCGTCGAGGTTCCGGCCTGGAAGATCACCGGTGTGCGTTGCGGTGACGGAAAACTCAGGTGCGGACCTTCGACTCGGTAGCGCTTGCCGACATGATGGATCTTGTGGACCTTGTCGGGGTCGGCGTGTACGCCACGTTCACGGTCCCGTATGAGCGCACCGTCATCCCACGACCCTTCCCACAATTTGTAGACGACTTCGGTGTACTCCTCGGCCCACTGGTAGCGCTCGTCGTGTTCCTCACGTTCGAGCAATCCGAAGTTGCGCGCCGAGTTCTGCAGGGCGCTGGTGACGACGTTCCAACCGATCCGTCCTTTCGAGGCGTGATCCAACGTCGATATCTTGCGTGCGAACGAGAAGGGATGGTCCTGCAGCACCGAGCTCGTGATGACGAGGCCGAGATGTTCGGTCGACAGTGCCAGCGCCGAGATGATCGCCGACGGATCGTGGTTGGGAATCTGCAAGCCTTCGCGCACATACGTTTCCCACCCGCCGCGGTAGTCGTCATAGAGTCCGACGACGTCGGCGAAGAACACCGAGTCGAACTTCCCGCGTTCCAGTAGTTTGACCAGATCCACCCAGACATCGAGCTGGTCGAATTCGATGCTGCGGTTCTCGGGGTTGCGCCACGAGCCGTATGAGACATGGGTTGCGGTGTTCATGGTGAAGGCATTGAGGATCAGCCGCGGTCGGGTCATGTTGTCCGACACTAGGAGCCGGTGTCCCACCCGGGAACGGTTTGTCTCAGCGGGCGTCAAACATGTCGGGAAGCGCCTGCGGCGCTGTTCTCCCGCACGCGGTCGTAAAAGGATTTCGGTGTGGTCCCGTTCAGGACGAAATCGCCGATGATTCTGGGCTTGTAGATCACCGGGTTGTGTGAGGCCAGTGTGCGGGCGTTACGCCAGTGCCGGTCGAGGCTGGTGCCCTCGCGGATGGCCGACGCGCCGCCCGCGTTGAAGATCTGGGCGCCCGCGTCGAGCACCGCCTCGATGATGGTGACCTGCGCCGCCGACACGTCGATGAAATTCCGGGCGTAGGCCTCCTCGGCGTCCAGCCCGGCGGCCGCCACCTGGTTGGCACGTTCCAGACTGTTGGCGACCGACACCAGCAAGGCGTCGGCTGTCTGCGCGTGGCGGTAGAGGTGGCCGAGCACGGCGAGCACCTCGGGGTCCTCGGTGGGTTGTTCCGACAGCGCATGCAGGTTGGTGCGGACCCGGGAGCGGATCAGCGCGGTCGCGTCGTCGACGACGTTGCGGGCGATGCCGGTCAGGTTGGCCAGATGCACGAGCTGCACGAACGCCTGTATCGAGCGCAGGTTCTGTTTGGAGCGGCCGAGTCTGCCGTTCTCCTGCACCGGCACCGCATCGAAACGTGTTGTCCCGCTTCCGGTGAGACGCTGTCCGATGCCATCCCAGTCGTCGTCGTGGGTGACGCCGGGGTCATGGGCATCCACGACCGCGAAGGTGACCTTGCCGGCGTCGGCATCGTCGGGATCCTCGACCGCGACCGCGACGCGGATGTAGTCGGCATAAAGCGCACCGGTCGAGTAGTACTTCACGCCTGAGACGACCGGCCGACCGGCGACGTGGTGCAGCTTGGTGGTCGGCAGGAAGTCCGGGCTGTCGTCGGCCGGCTCGGACTGTGCGTTGCCGAAGATCGCGCCGTTGGCGATGCGGCGCAGCCAGTGGGTGCGTTGTTCGGGGGACGGGGACTGCCGCAGAATCTCGACGGTGGTGAAATGGCCACGCAGGATCTGCGGCACATTCGAATCGGCCCGGCCGGCCTCGGCGAGCAGTTCGAACAGCGTGGGCAGGTCGACCCCGAAGCCGCCGTGTTCCACCGGGACCCGCAGCCGCCCGAATCCGGCGGCAGCGAGTGCCTGAATCTCCTCGTACACCGGTTCGTCGGTGTGGCTGCGGGAAGCGGCCTTACCGGCCAACTGGTCGAAGATCCGGCGGAACTGGGTGAGGCTGGACTGAAATGCTGCGGACACGGTGCGCCTTTCGATCGGAGGGTGTTACGACATGAGTCAGGCCACGACCGATGCGGCCGCCGCAGTCCGTGGATCACGCAGTCCGAGGCGTTCGCGGATGGTGGACCCGTCGTAGGCGGTGGGAAAGGCTCCGGAGTGTTGCAGTAGCGGCATGACCGTACGGTTGAATTCGGCGATGCCGTCCGGCAGCACCGGGATGTGGATGTTGAAACCGTCTACGGCACCCGCGCTCCACCAGTCCAGGATGGTGTCGGCGACGTCTTCGGGAGTACCGATGGCCAGCCGGTGCCCGCCCTCGACCCGGCGCACCAGCTGCCGGGGAGTGATCTCCTCTGCGGCAGTCAGTTCGGCGAACGATCGCACGAATCCCACAGGCCGAGACTGATCTTCGGTGTAGTCGAACAACTTCGGATCGAGCGCGCGGTCGGGGTCGAGCCGGTCGGTGATATCGAACAGCGCCGCCCGCTTGAAGAAGTCCGCGATCAGTCCGTCTTCACCGTCGGACCCGTGCAGTGCCTCATGCTTGCGGTACGCCTCGTCGCGCGTGTTGCCGATGATCGCCGTCAGACCGGGCATCAAGCGAATGTCGTCCGGATCCCTACCGTGTACGGCAGCCCGGTCCCGTAGCTGTGCCTTGTAATCGAACGCGGCCTGCTTGTGCAGCAGTGAGGCATAGACGATGTCGGCGTGTTTCGCGGCCAGATCGACTCCGGCCTGCGACGCACCGGCCTGAGAGATCACCGGGTGGCCCTGGGGTCCGATCGGCACATTCAACGGCCCTGCCACGTCGAAGAATTCGCCGTGGTGGTCGATGCGGCGTGCGGTGGTCGAATCCCAGACGGTGTCTGATGGCGCCGCGCCCCCGGGAGTGTCCCAGCTGAGCCAGAGCTTCTTGACGACCTGGAGAAACTCGTCCGCCCGACGGTATCGTTCGGCCCGAGGCGGTAGCGGCGCGGCCGAGAAGTTCGCCGCGATGTCCGGATTGAAGCTGGACACCACATTCCAGATCACCCGGCCACCGGAGATGTGGTCCAGCGTCGCGAGGCGGCGCGCGAGGTTGTAGGGCGAGTTGTACGACGAGGACGCGGTGAGCAGGAATCCGATGTCGGGCACCGCTGCCGCGATCGCCGAGAACAGCACTGTCGGATCGAAACTGTGCAGCGGCCGTGCCGAGTTGTCGCGTTGCAGCGCAGGGTGATCAGACACGAACACGATGTCGAAGACGCCGTCGTGCGCCAACTGGGCCGACCGGAGATAGTGGTCCCAGTCGCTGAACCGACTCCATTTCGTTCCCGGCCATGCCCATGACCGCGCTGCCGATCCGGTGCTGTTGACGGCCACGCTGAGGAACAGTCGTCGCTGGGTCACGAGATTCTCCTGTCGGACAGCGCGGCGAGTTGACTGCGCAACCGGTGTCCAGGTGTCGCATCGAGCAATGCGCGGGTGTAGTCCGAACCCGGGGCGGTGAAGATCCTGTCCGTCGGCCCGGTTTCCACGACGCGGCCTCGTCGCATCACCGCAACATGGTCGGATATCGAGCGCACGACTTCGAGGTCGTGGGAGATGAACAGATACGTCAACTCGAGCTCGCGTTTGACCTCTTCGAGCAGATCGAGAATTCGCCCTTGGGTCACCACGTCCAGCGCCGACAATGCCTCGTCGAGCACCACGATGGGGGAGCGAGGCGCCAGGGCACGCGCGATCGCGACGCGCTGCTGTTGCCCGCCGGAAAGTTCGCGCGGCTTGCGGGCGGCGAAGGAACCGGCCAGTCCCACCTGATCGAGCAATTCGGCGACTCGGCGTCGGCGGGCCGCACGGTCGCCGAGCCCGAACGAGCGCAGCGGCTCAGCCACGATCTGCTCGACTGTGAGCCGAGGGTCGAGCGCCACCTGTGGATTCTGTTGTACCAGCTGGATTTTGCGCCATACTCGGCGCTTGGCCTGCCGGCGGAGACGGGTTACCTCGTTGCCCTCGATGAAGACCTGCCCGGAGTCGGGACGGGAGAGCCCGAGGATCAGTCGCGCCGTCGTCGACTTTCCCGATCCCGACTCGCCGACCAGTGCGAAGGTGCTGTTTCTGGTGAGGGCGAAAGTGACGTCGTCGACAGCCTTGAAATGTCCGTTCGGTCCGTGTGTGAAGGTCTTGGTGAGATTTTTCACCTCGACGAGAGGTGCCGCAGGTTCGACCGGCACATTGGGAACCGGTGTGTTGGCGTCGCCGAGACCGAATGCGCCGCCGATGAGTTGGCGCGTGTAATCGTGCCCCGGCCGCAACACCAGATCATCGATCGGCCCGTTGTCGAGCACCTCGCCGTCACGCATCACGATCGCGCGGGTGGCGTGATCGGACGCGACGGCCAGATTGTGTGTCACGAACAGCACTGCCACCCCGGTCTGCCCGGTGAGCCGGTCGAATACCTCGAGGACCTGCTTCTGCACGGTGACATCGAGGGCCGAGGTGGGCTCATCGGCAATAAGCAGCGTGGGGTGCAGCCCGAAGGCGATGGCGATGAGCACCCGTTGTTTCATGCCACCGGACAATTCATGCGGGTACTGCCGCAGGCGTTGTGCGGGGTTATCGATTCCGACCAGATCGAGTAAGTCGACGGCCTTGGCCCGCAATTCCGCCCGCGACAACCGCTTTCCGCCGGGGTGCAGCCGGAAGACCTCGGTGAGTTGGCGCCCGATCGGTTGTACGGGATCCAGCGATGTGGCCGGGTCCTGGGGTACCAGGGCCACAGCCTTGCCGCGGAGTTTGACCAGATCGCGTTCGCGCAGGCCGGTGAGCTCGCGGCCGGTGACCCGGACCGATCCGCTGTCGACGCGGGCGCTGCCCGGCAGCAGGCCGATAGCCGCCTTGCTCAAAGTTGTCTTACCTGACCCCGACTCACCGATCACCGCGACCACTTCGCCGGGTTGGATTCTCACGTTGACTCCGCGTACCGCGGGTTGCGACGCGCCGTGATATGAGATAGTCAGGTTCTCGATCTCGAGCACCGGCTGCGCGGCTGAGTCGGCGGTGTGTTCGGCAGCGACCGGCAAGGTGGTCGTCATGTTGTTCTCCTCGTCAGATCCGGAAGCGACGCTGCAGGATTCGGCCGGCGCGTGATACTGCCAGGACTGCGATCAACACGACGATCCCGGGCAGGGTGGTCAGCCACCAGGCGTTGGCCAAGTAGTCACGCCCCTCCGACAGCAGGGTGCCCCACTCCGGTGTCGGCGGTAGTGCGCCGTACCCCAGGAAGCCCAGGCCGGCGATGTTGAGGATGGTCGAGCCCAGTTCCGTCGGGATCAGGGCAACGATGGGTCCGGCCGAGTTCGGTAGGACGTGGCGGAACAGCACCGCCGCCGGTTTGGCGCCCGAAACCCGTGCAGCCTCAACATATTCGAGCTGTACGACGCGTAATGCCTCCCCTCGGGCGACGCGCGCGAACGGGGCAACCGCGGCGATGCCGACGCCGATGGCGACGTGCGTCGTACCGGGGCCGAAGGCTGCGACCACACACAGCGCCAACAGAAATCCCGGAAGCGCCAACAGAACGTCGACCAGTCGCATGACAACCGCGTCGACCGCGCCGCGCAGTACCCCTGCGGCCACTCCCAAGATGGTGCCGACGACAAGGCCGATCGATGTCCCGATCAGAGCACCGTGCACGGTGTTGCGGGTGCCGTGCACCACGCGAGTGAAGGTGTCGCGGCCGGCTCGATCGGTGCCGAACCAATGCTCAGGGCCGGGTGGAAGGAACTTCTGGCTGCCATCGCCGACGAGGGGGTCGTGGCTGGTGAACCACGCCGGGAAAAAGGTCCACAAGAGGACCGTCGCCAGTACGGCGACAGCCAATATGGTGGCAAGGTTGTTGGCGCTGAACCGAGTTCGGCGATTGGTCGCCGACGGTCGGGTCGGCGGAGAGAAGGTTACCGTCATCCTCGCGCCCCGCCCGTCGTCAGCAGGATCCGCGGGTCGAGCGCGGGGTAGAGCAAGTCGATCACCAAGTTCACCACGACATAGACCCCGGCGATGATCAGGATGAAGCCCTGGACGAGTGACACGTCTTGTTGCGATACCGCCGTCTGCAGTACGCGTCCGATCCCTGCCCGTGCGAATACCGTTTCGGTGACGACCGCACCGCCCACCAACGTGCCCAAAACCGTTCCCGCCACGGTCAGTCCGGGACCGGCGGCGTTACGGACCACATGTCGCCAGAACACCCAGTGCTTGCCCGCGCCCTTGGCGCGTACCACATCGACGAAGTCGCTGTGCGCTACGGTCTCGACGCTCTTGAGCAGCACCTGCGCCAACGCCGCAGACAGCGGCAGACCCAACACGAGTGACGGCACCAGAATCGACAGGAACGTGCCATCCGGAAATGCCGAGATCCAGCCCAGCCGGAAGGACAACACATTCAACACCACGATGCCGACCCAGAACACCGGCGCGGCCGCGAACAGCGGCGGAAGCAGGACAACCAAGGACCGCAGCCAGCGGCGACTCGTCAAGGTCGCGGTGGACACGATCGCCGTCGCGATGAGCACGGCCGCTGCGAACGCGGTCACGGTCAATCTAAGGGTCGGCAACGCCGCCTCGCCGATCGCCTGCGTGACGGTTTGACCGGTGCTCATCGAATATCCCAGAGTCCCGCGAACGACGTGACTCAACTCGATGAAGTACCGCTGCAAGACTCCGTGGTCGTAGCCGTAGTAGAGCTTCATCTGCTCGACGGTCTGCGGGTCGATCACGCCGGTGTCATCGGCGGCGAACATGTCGATCGGATTGGACGGAAGCAAAGTGATCGCAACGAAGGTCAGGGTGTAGGCCAGCCACAGCACAACCACCGCTTGCGTGATACGCCCGACGAGATACCGGGCGAACAGACGCGTGCGCGGGCTACTCAAGCCGGCCAATGTGGTCTGGCCCCGGCCGAGGACTTCTTCGACCTCCTGGACGGCCGTCATCCGGCTTTCCAGGCGTTGTAGAAGTCCGGGTACGTCTGCGTCTGAAATGTCACGTGTACGTTCGGTGACGCGCCGAAGGTCTGGGCCTCCTCGAAATAGGCGATCACGTAGGAACCCTTGATCAGCGCCTTCTGCTGTTCGATCTGAACGGCTTTGAACTCGGCGTCGTCGCGGGCCTCGAGCTCGCGGGCGTAGAGCGCGGTGAGCTCGGGCGACGATCCGAGCAGCGCCGTATTGCCCTCACCGCCGAAGCTCTGCCCGAGGGAAATGATCGACGTCCGGCTCACCACGATCGGGACGGTGACGTCGTTGTTCGCGGCCGCCGCGAACGACGGGTCGTTGCGGACATCGAGCACGATGCCGAGTTCCTTGCGCCACTGCTGGGCGATGTACTCCCACGCCGGTCCGAGTGCCACCTGCTGGGCGCTCTGGGGCACCGTCAGGTGCAGTTGCTTGCCGTCCCTGGCGCGGATGCCGCCGGGCCCTTGACGCCACCCCGCCTGCTCCAACAGGTCACGCGCCTTATCCGGGTTGTAGGAGAACTCGCCGGTGAGGTCGATGGCATTGGCATTGTTGACATTGAGGATCGATATCGGCGGAGGATAGCTCGGGGTGAGCGCGTCACGACTCAAACCGTCACGATCGATACCCAGCACCAGTGCCTGCCGCACCAGCGGGTCCTTCGTGAACTCGTTGTCCACGCGCAGGCCAGCGTAGTTCGACGTACCGAGCGGGGGACGGTAGAGCAGCAACTGGAAGCCGGCCGCCTGGATCGCTGCCTCGTCGGACGGCTGGATCCCCCGAGCCACATCCACTTGGCGAGACGTCAAAGCGCCGGTGCGCAAACCGCTTTCGGGAAGAACTTTCCAGACGATCTCGTCGAGGTAGGCCTCGCCCTGATTCGGTGAGCTCGCCGGTGCCCATTTGTAGCCGGGGCGCCGCACCAGCACCGCGGACTGGTTCGGTACCTGCGACTTGAACACGAACGGTCCTGCGCCCACATGGTTTTCCGGCCTTCCGGCCTCCTCGAGTTCCAAGCCGACGGTCTTGGCGCCGAGGATGGGCGAGTTCAGTCGGGTGGTGTCGATCAGAAACTGCTGATTGGGTTTGGACAGGACGACGGTGACCGTGTCGCCGTCGACCTCGACATGGTCGTATCCGCGGGAGAGCTGCTGGTGCACCGGAATCCGCAACTTTTCGTTGCCCCGGCCGTAGAGTTCGTAGTTCTGGGCGACGATCTCCGGGGTGAGCTCCGTGCCGTCGCTGAACGTGATGCCCCGGCGGATCTTGAAACTGAACCGCGTATTCTCGTCGTTCTTGGTCCACGACTCGGCGACCCACGGCTGCAACTGCTTCTTGTACGGATCGAAGTAGAGTAGGAACACATTCGTGTGGAAGGTCAGATTGCCCGCGCTGTAGGTGCTCAGTTTCTGGGCCTGCCAGCTGGTCACCGCTTCGGTATCCGAAAAGGTCAGCGTGCCACCGCGAACCGGATCGCCCGAAGGTCCGGTGGGGCCTGCGCCCGACTGAGAGGTTCCGCTACCAGGTCCACCGCACGCGGCGAGGAGGCCGGATCCGAGGGCGGCGGCGCTTAATCCGAGAAATACTCGGCGGTCGAAGAGCAAGGTCATCGGATCGGCGTTCCTAATCTGCGTTGATGGCGGTCGGTTATGCGGCCACGACGGGCCGCGCGAAGCGCGCACAACAACATGGACCGGTCACAGTGCACAGTCTTTCGGCGTGGCCGACCGCAAACAACGCACTCTCGCTACGCAATTGATTGACCTCAACTTAATTGTGGTCGGGTGCATCATCCACGCCGGCTTACCGCGCGAGGTCGGCCAGTTGGGCGTTTCGGACATCGGCGCTCTGGCCTTGGACGAGCAGGAAAAGCGCTGAAAGCGCGTACAACTGCGCGGTGTCGTCGAGCGCGATCGCGTGCCCGGACCTCGCCACGACGAGGGCGCGGGTGATGGTGGCGAGTGCCTCACCGACCGCGACCTTGGTCCCGACTCGCTCTGTGATGCGGTGCCGCTCGTCGCCGGCCGCCTTCGCCTCGTCGGCAAGCCCATAGGCGTCGGCGCGCAACGCGTCGACACGTGGACGCCAGACCTGGCCGATTCGCCGTACCTGGGGATCCGGTGCACCGTCGAGTTCGTCGAGCACGGTCGCCGCCAGGCCGAAGTACTGCGGACGGGTGTCACCTGAGTTGGCGAGATCCTCTGTGCGCCAGTCTGTGAGCGATTGCGTGAGGATCACTTCGGACGATGGGACGAAGACCTCGTCGAGCGTCACCCGCTCGGTGCGGCTCCCGGCGACCGCACCGAGTTCGAGACGGGTCGCTCGGACCCGGTCACTGATCGGGACGAGGGCGGTGACCACGGTCTCGGTCGACGCTTCGACGGCGGCGACCGCGAGCACCGTGTTCAGTCCCCAACCGCTGACCCACGAGATCGTGCCGGTGAACGTCCAGCCACCGTATGTGCGCGAGGCGGCGATGTAGGAGCGCGGGTACCGCCGGACGTCGCTGATCGCCGCGCCCAGCAAGACGCGTCCGGCGAGCGCGTCGCGCGACAGGTCGGACAGTTCGGCACCCTTCTGGTAGGCCAGGGTCAGGCGTCCGACCATGGGTGCGTGTTGTGCCCACACCAGCCAGGTGTTGAAGCATGATCCGGCGATGATCTCGTGAAGCCGGCGGTCGCCCGCCGTCCCGATTGCCGCACCGCCGAACTCCGTAGGCGCGGAATGATTGAACAGACCCAGGCCGGCGAGTTGGGTGAGCTGCGCGGAGGTGACGCCGTCGCGGTCGGTTTGCAGCGCGGCGGGGCGAAGCACGTCATCGGCGTGCGCCTTGACTCGTGTGATGAACGGGTTCGCGTCGCTGGCGGTCACCGCGTCTGCCGATGACGTCACGGTGGATTCGACGGAAGTCACTCATGTCCTATCTGTGTGCGTCGGCGGATTCGGGTGGACGGTTCCCAGTGCAAGAAATCTACCGCGGACGAAATCTGTTGATGTGCTTGTGATCAGCGTGAACCGAATCGGTGTATCGCGGGTCGTGGTCTGGTTTACTACTCGAAGTATCGGGGTGGCTGGTGCGTGCTCACGTCTCGACGCTGCTGCATGTCTTGCCAGACGGGATGAAGCTTGGCCGGCATCGGTCTGACCATCGACGGTATCCGCGATCGAATCCGCCCTGCCGGCCTCTTTTGCGCGCTCCACAGCCGAACACGAAAGGCACCAGACACCCATGTCCTACGGAACGTTCGAATCGACGTACGCCGCGGCCGACGCGCGGTACGAGAACATCCCGTATCGGCGGTCCGGTCGGTCGGGTCTCGACCTGCCGGCGTTCTCGTTCGGACTGTGGCAGAAGTTCGGCACCGACTATCCGTTCGAAACGCAACGCGAAATCATGCTGCATGCTTTCGATCTCGGCATCACCCATTTCGACAATGCCGACCGCTACGGTCCGCCGCATCGCGCTGCACAACAGAACTTCGGTAGGGTGCTTGCGAAGGACCTGTCGAGGTACCGCGACGAACTCATTCTCTCCACGAAGGCCGGCAACGCCATCGGCCCGAGTCCGTACCTCAAAGGTGGGTCACGCAAGTCGTTGTTGACGTCGCTCGACCACAGCCTGCGCGACCTCGGCACCGATTACGTCGACATCTTCTACAGCCACAGCCCTGATCTCTCGACACCGATCGACGAGACTGTCGGAGCACTGGTATCGGCGGTCAACCAGGGCAAGGCCCTCTACGTCGGCATCTCGAACTACACGCCGGACCGGGCGCACGAGGTGGCTGTGCTGCTCGCCGACGCCGGTGTGCCGCTGCTGATCCACCAGCCGCGGTATTCGATCTTCGATCGTCGCATCGAACAGAACGGCCTGCTGCAATTGGCGGCTGACGATGGTTTCGGGCTGGTCGTGTATTCGCCGCTGGCGCAGGGTCTGTTGACGAACAAGTACCTGGAGTCCATTCCGGCGGGTGCACGCGCGGTCAACAGCACCTTCCTCAAACCCGACGTGATCACCGATACCTATCGGCAGCGCACGTCCGAACTCAACAAGATCGCCGAGTCGCGTGGCCAATCACTGGCCCAGCTCGCGCTGCAGTGGGTGTTGAGGAACCCGACTGTGACCTCGGCGCTGGTGGGCGCGAGCTCGACGTGGCAGCTCGATCACAATGTCAAGGCGCTCGACTTCCCGGCGTTCACCGACGAGGAGCTGGCCCTCATCGACGAGCATGGCGTGCACGGAACCGGATTGAGCCTGTGACCATGCCGAAACTGGTGCTGAACTCAGTGATCCGGCCCATCGGATTCACCCAGGGCGGCTGGCGGCACCCGGACGCCACACCGCAGCGCGCGCTCGACCTGAGCTATTACCAGGAGTACGCGCGGATCTCGGAGCGAGGTTTGTTCGACGGCCTTTTCGTGGCGAACACCCCTGCCGCCAGAAGCAATGACTGGACCACGCTGTTCTCGCCGCTCGAACCGGTTTCACTATTGTCGGCGCTGGCATCCACCACCAGCCACATCGCGCTGATACCGACCCTGTCGTCGACGTTCAACCACCCTTACAACGTCGCGCGCCAAATAGCCACGTTGGATCACCTGAGCAGCGGGCGTGCCGGCGTCAACATCGTCACGTCCGGATCGCTCGACGCTGCGCAGAATTTCGGGTACGACGAGTTGCCCGGACATGGCGAGCGATATGACCGAGCCCATGAGTTCCTCGATGTGCTGTATCAGCTGTGGGACAGCTGGGATGCCGACGCGCTGGTTGTCGACAAGGAAGCGGGTGTGCAGTCAAAGCCGGGCAGCGTCCGACCGATCGGCCACCGCGGCAAACACTTCGCCGTTCATGGCGCACTGGATGTGCCGAGGTCTCCGCAGGACCGGCCGTTGGTCTTTCAGTCCGGTTCGTCCGCGCCTGGCCGCCGACTCGCCGCGGCCTACGCCGACGCGGTCTACACCGCGCAACGCACCATTCCCGAATCCAAGGCGTTCCGCGACGAGTTGCACCGAACCCAGACACGGCTGGGCCGCATCGGGCCGCTCGTGAAGGTGCTGCCCGGGCTCATCCCGATCGTGGCCAGCACCGACACCGAGGCGCACGAATTGCACGACGAGATTAGCGCTTTGAACCCGCCTGAGCGCTCCATCGGAATCCTCGAAGAACGGCTCAAGGTCGACCTGACGGGTATCGAGCTCGATGAGCCGTTCCCGGTTGACCGGCTTCCACCGGTGGACAGCCTGGCTGGGGAGCGCAGTTTTCACGAGATCGTGCGCAGCCATGCCGATGCCGGGGCGACCCTGCGCGACATCCTGCGTATCACTGATTCGGGCAACGGGCATCTACGTTTCGTCGGCTCCGCCGAACACGTCGCCGACGAGATCGAACAGTGGTTCACCGACGGCGCGGTCGACGGTTTCAACGTCAATCCGGCGATCACGCCAACCGGGCTGACGGACTTCGTCGATCACGTCATACCGCTGTTGCAGACCAAGGGAATCTACAAGCGCGAGTACGCCGGCGGTGGTGCACGGTCGGCATTCGCCTAGACACGCGCGTTCATGGCTTGAGCTGCTTTCCGAACTTGAATTGCCATGCGAGCCATCCACTGAGTGCCACGGCCGCCGCGACGACGATGGATAGTGCGACCGGTGCTGCCAGGTCGGCTTGCCCGACCATTCCATGACGCATCGCTTGTACCGCGTAGAACACCGGGTTGAAGTAGTTGAGTACGCGCCAGGCCGGAGCGAGGTCGTGTACTGAGTAGAAAACGCCACCCAGAAAGCACAACGGCTGCACCACCAGTGTCTGCATCGCGGCGACATGTTCCTGGGTTTTGGCGGTCAGGCCGGCTTGTAGCCCGGCTTGTGCCGCGAGAACCAAAACCGCGATCGCGGCTACGGTGAAGTATCCCGGGCGTGCCAAGTGGATTCCGGTGAGCAGCAGGCCCACGATCAGGATCGCCGCCGCGATCAGAGCCCCGCGCACCATTGAGCCGAGCAGCAGGGCAAGCTGCATCTCCCACCAGCGCAACGGACTGGCCAGCACGGCGTTGACGAATCGGTCTTTGCGCGCCTCGAAAAGCGAAGCGGTGCCTTGGATGTAGCCGGCGGTGACGACCGCCAGGACGACCAGGCCCGGCAGGATGAACTGGTCGTAGGTCAGCCCGCGCACGTCGTCGATACGACTGCCCAAGGCGACACCGAAGACGAACAGGAACAGCAGCGCGGCGAGCACCTGTCCGAGGATCGTGTAGTACCAAACCTTCAGATATCGGACTATCTCGCGCTCCAGCAGCCAGGTGAACGCCGGACGTTGCGCCTGATAGGCCCGGTCATACGGGGTGAGTGGGGTTGACACCAACCAGTTCTCACTCACTGTGCGCCTCGGCCGAGCGATGCCGACATCGCCCGGTTGTAGACCTCGGCCAGATCGTTGGCACCGAACTCCGCGCGCAGCCCTGCCGCGCTGTCGCGCGAGATCACCCGGCCCGCTCGGATCAGAGCAACTTCATCGCACAATGCCTCGGCTTCTTCCAGGTAGTGCGTGGTGAGCAGAATCGTGTGACCGATCCGGTGCAGATCCCTCATGTAACCCCACAAATCCGACCGCAGTTCCACGTCCACACCGGCGGTCGGCTCGTCGAGGATGAGCAGTCGCGGTCGGTGAATCAACGCCCGTGCCACCAAAAGTCGGCGCTGCATACCGCCGGACAGCGAATACGGGCGTTGACGCGCCTTGTCTGCCAGTCCGAGCAGCTCGAGCAGGTCGTGTGCGCGTCGGGTGGCCTCACGGCGTCCGAGCCCGTAGTAGCCGGCGTGGTAGATGAGAACTTCGATGTTGGTCAGGAAGCGGTCCAGGTTCACCTCTTGCTCGGCCAGGCCCACCAAGGCGCGTGCAGTGCGAGAGTCGTTCGGATGACCGAAGATCCGGATCTCGCCAGCGGTCGGACGCAGCAGGTTGCAGGTCGCCGAGATGAGTGTGGATTTGCCTGCACCGTTGGGGCCGAGCAGTCCGAAGAACGCGCCGTCGGGAATGTCCAGGTTCAGATCATGTAGCGCGGTGAACCCGGAACGATAAGTCTTGCGTAGGTTTCGGACTTCGAGAGCAGGTGACACAGAAGCAAACTACCCGCACCGGCGGGGACCTGTCGCATGGATATAGCCCGAACTACAAATCTCGATGATCGAAACCCGTGGCAACGAATAGTTAAGCCACAGCACACTATTCCCGTAGTCGAACCTGGTTGATCTGCGGTCGGTCCGGACTCAGACTCGTGCCGAAGCATCACGACTCCTAAGGACCGCCGATGACGACAGTCGAAACAGCCACCATCACCGCCGACGAACTGCACGATCTGGTTGGTGGGGAAGCCGAGTACGCGCTTCTCGACGTCAGGGAACCGGCTGTGACTGCCGCGCAGGGCTCGATACTTCTCGCGGTGTCGGTTCCGTTGAGTGTGCTGGAGCTGCGGGTGCACACACGGATTCCGCGATTGTCGACGCCGGTGATCGTGTACGACGGGGGCGATGATCATCTTGCCGACCGTGCCGCGGGACGGCTGGCCCAGTTGGGTTATACCGATGTCCGCGTCCTCGACGGCGGACTCCGGGCCTGGGCCGCTTCCGGCCACAAGGTGCAGTCCGGAGGTGACCATGTCATCGGGCAGGCCTTTGGCGAGTGGATCGAACACGTCTATCAGACACCGCATATCACGGTCGCCGAGTTCCGTGAACGCGTCGCGGCGGGGGAGGATGTCGTGCTGCTCGACAGCAGGCCGATCGGCGAGTTCGAGAACCACAGCCTGCCGGGGGGCGTCTCCATCCCCGGCGCCGAGCTGGTTTACCGGGCTGCTGAGGTGGTGAAGTCTCCCGATTCGTTGGTGGTGGTCAACTGCGCGGGCCGCACCCGCAGCATCCTCGGGGCACAGGCGCTGATCAACGCCGGGTTGCCCAACCGGGTCGTCTCACTCGAAGGGGGTACCCAGTCCTGGGTGCTGGAGGGCCACCAGCTTGATCACGGTGCCTCCGTGGCGGTTCCCGCTCCGGGCGATGGGGCCGCTGAACCAGCCAAGCAGGCGGCGGCCCGATTCGCCGAACGGTTCGACATCAAGCGCATCGACAAGGGCACCCTGCAGCAGTTCCGGGACGAGGCCGATACGCGGTCGTTGTACGTGCTGGACGTGCGCACACCGGAGGAGTTCGACGCGGGCCATCTCGCGGGTTCGCGTTCGGCTCCCAGTTGGGACGTGGCGCCGTGGACGTTCCGTCATGTCGGGACCCACAATGCCCGCATCGTGTTGGTCGACAACGACACCGTACGCGCGACCGTCGCGGCCTCCTGGATCACCCAGATCGGATGGGGTGACGTGTTCGTGCTGGACAACGCCTTCGACAATGAGCCGCTCGAAACCGGTCTGTTACCAATTGCTTTCGACATTCCGCAGGACGGCTACCGCGTGATCGATGCCGCGGCGCTCGACGCTGCCCTCGGCGATTCCGCCGTCGTCGACCTGTCCTTGAGTCCGGCTTACCGCGCAGGCCACATCCCCGGTGCGCATTTCGCGATCCGGGCACGGTTGGCCGCTGCGGACATCCCGGGCACCGGGCCGATCGTGCTGACCTCCGAGGACGCGGTGCTGGCGCGATTCGCCGCCGCGGACCTGGCGGCCGAAACCGACCGCGATGTGGCGGTCCTCGATGGCGGTACGCAGGCCTGGCGGGCCGCTGGGCTGCCGCTGGAGTCCAGAACCGAGAGCTGGCTGCACGACGCCGACGACGTCGTGCCGTCGGGTTGGCGCGAAACCGACCCGGAGCGACGCAAGGCCGGTTTCCGCCGCTACCTGTCCTGGGAGCTGGGGTTGGTCGCCGAACTCGAGCAGGACGACACCGTGCCGTTCCGGAAGTTCGACTGACGTGCGTAATCCTAGGCGCGTATTGGCAGCGGCCCTCCTGGCTGCGGTGACGGTGATTACCGGCGCGTGTGGCGGTGGTGGGACCGTTGCCGGCAAGAGCGCCGAACTGAAATGGGCCATTGGCATACCGACCAGCTGGGATCCGGTTACCTCGCAAATCGGCTGGGACATCTTCGGTTTGCCGCTGGCCTACGAGGGCCTCACGGAGATCGACCAGGATGGCAAACCCAAACCCGGCCTGGCGGAACGTTGGGAGTACAACGCCGACGGCACGCAGGTGACATTCCATCTGCGGCCTGGCCTGAAGTTCAGCGATGGCACGACGGTCAACGCCGAGGCGGTGAAGTTTCACTTCGACCGTGCAAAGACCCAGAAGAACTCCCGGTCCAAGGATCTGATCGAGACAATCCAGTCCGTCGACGTCGTCGACGACCTCTCCGCCCGTTTCAATCTGGCGCAGACCGACTACCAGGTGCCACTGCTCGTCGCGGGCCGTCCGGGGCTGATCGCGAGTAAGCAAGCGGCCGGCAGTGATCCGGCAGCACTCGACACCAAACCTGTCGGCGCGGGGCCGTTCGTGCTCCAGGAGTTCATCCGAGACGACCACGCAACCCTGGTGAAGAACCCCGATTACTGGAACGCCGACGCGATCAAGATCGACAAAGTGACGATCTACGAGAAGCCCGACCAGGCAACCGTCGTGGCATCGGTGCAGACCGGGGTCTACAACGTCGCCTACGCACTACCCGCCGCTGCCAAGAACGCCGAATCGCAGGGACTGCCGGTCGAGTACACCCAGACCGGCCAGGTGTACGGGGTGATCGTCAACAACAACAAGGCTCCGTTCACCGATCCGAAGGTGGTAGAGGCCCTGCGGTACGCCTTCGATCGGCAGGAATTCGTCGACAAGAGCACCTTGGACACCGGCCAGGTCACGAATCAGCCGTTCCCCCTGCGGTACCCGCAGAACGACAACGGCTTCGCAGAAGCTTGGCCCTATGATCCGGAGAAATCCAAACAGCTTCTGGCCGAAGCCGGTTATGCTCCCGGCGAGGTCAAGGTGCAGCTGTACAGCCAGGACGCAGGCGGCGTCCCTGAGCTCCTGCAGGACCAGCTCGCGAAGGCGGGATTCGACACCACCATCAAGATGATCACCTCGGCGGAGAGCAACCAACTGGTCCTCGTGAAGCGAGAGCCCGCGCTCGCACTGAACACCTCGACGGGGCGTGAATCGCCAGTACAGGCTCTGTTGTCCTTCTACGGTCCGGCCGGACTGATGAATCTCAGCGCGCCCTATGCCACGCCTCGCTTCGAGGACGCTCTTGACCGGTTGCGCAGCACCCCGCTGGACGCACCGGATTACGACACCGTGCTCAAGCAGACGGTGCGGATCGCGGCCGAAGAATCGCCGCACAACTACCTGTTCGACATCCCGTGGACGTTCATCAAATCCGACGGGGTGTCCGCGCTCGACGCGCGGCAGGGGCAGATCCGCTGGGAGGGCGTGACGATTCAGTGATTGGAGCTAGCCGCTGGCTGATGCGGCCGGTCCGGCTGCTGGCCATCGCTGTCGTGGTGTTCCTGTTGGCCAGCATCGTCACCTACGCGCTCGGGGTGGTCAGTGGCATCAGCCCGGCCGCGTTCGTCGCCGGCGACGACGCGACAGCCGAGGACCTGGCCCGGATCAGTCACGAATGGGGGCTGGACCGCCCGATCGTCGTGCAGTACTTCGACTGGTTGACCGGTCTATTCCGCGGTGACCTCGGAACGTCATGGTCGAACGGGCAGTCCGTGTCAGAACTGCTGGCGCAGAAGGCGCCGATCAGCCTGAGCGTGGCGCTGCTGGCCCTGGCGATCGGCATCGTCGGTGGCGTGGGGCTCGGTGTCGTGGCCGCGTTTCGTCAGCACGGCGCCGTCGACCGCGCCATCACCTGGGTGGCCTCGGTCGGCACCGCGGTTCCGGCGTTCGCGATCGGCGTGCTGCTTATCCTGGTGTTCGCTGTCGGATTCAAGTGGTTCCCCGCCGGGGGATACGTTGCCTTCCAGGACGATCCCGGCCAATGGTTGTGGACCATCACCCTGCCTGCGCTCGCATTGAGCTTCGACACCATCGGCGATCTGGCGAGGCAGGTGCGTACCGGCCTGATCGGTGCGCTGGACGGCAACTACGTGACCGGGGCGATCCTGCAGGGCTTCTCGCGCCGCCGGATCGTCTTCGGTCAGGTGTTCCGCAACGGGATCGGCCCGGCACTGAGCATCCTAGGATTGAAATTCCCCACATTGCTGGGCGGGGCGGTCATCACCGAATCGGTGTTCTCCATGGCCGGTTACGGTGCCTACACGGCCAAGGCTGCTCAGGGCGGCGATCTGCCGGTGGTCCAAGGCGCCCTGATCATTTCAATCGTGGTGGTGCTCGTGTTCAACACCCTGGTGAACATGCTGCTTGATCGGTTCTCCCCGGATCGACGGGGAACGTTATGACGTGGCGCGCCGCGCTTCGCCGGGCAGACCGCACTCTTGGCGTGTTCGGCTGGACCAGTGTGGGTATCTGTGCAGCAGTGCTGGTCCTGGCGATCTTCGGGCCTGCGTTGGCACCACACGATCCGCTCGCGCTGGCCGACGACATTCTGGCAGGCCCGTCTGCCCAACATCTGTTGGGCACCGACTATCTCGGACGTGATGTGCTGAGCCGAATCCTGTACGGGTCGCGACTGTCGGTGTTTTCCGCACTCGAGGTCGCCGTTGTCGCGTTCCTCGTGGGCGTACCCGCCGCGGTACTCTCCGTGTACTCGCATCGGGCGGTCGAGTGGATCAGCCTGCGCGTGATCGACACGCTCATCGTGGTTCCGTTCCTGGTGTTCGCGGTGGCGGTGACCCAGTTGGTCGGCAATGGCCTGCATCAGGCGATGATCGTCGTCGGCGTCCTGACCGCACCCCTGTTCTACCGGGTGACGCGGGCAGCCTGCCTGGTGGTCGGCCAGGCGGACTACGTCCAAAGCGCAAGGCTTTACGGTGCGTCCACGGGCTATCTGGTTCGAGCGCACATCCTGCCGAAGATCATCCAACCGGTACTGATCGCGGGCGCCAACACCGTCGCGACCGGTCTGATCATTGTGTCGAGCTTGACGTTCCTCGGGATCGGCATCGTTCCACCGGCGCCGACCTGGGGCGGTGCGATTTCCAGCGACCTGGGGTATCTGGGCCAGCGGCCGTATTCGCCGATCGTGCCGACGATCCTGATTGCGGCGACCGTCGTCGCGCTCAACGGGCTCGCCGATATCGCCCGTCAGCCCGGCGGCCGGGGGCAGGTGTCGAGCGGGCTGCATCTGATGCGGGCCCGGGGCAGTGTGCGGCTGGCAACGAAAGAAGAGGTGGCGCATGGCTGATCCGCTGCTGTCTGTCAACGGACTGGCCGTGACCACGGTCGGCGGCGAGCCGGTCGTGTCCGACATCGGATTCAGCGTGGGTCCCGGTCAGATCGTTGGAGTGGTCGGGGAATCGGGCAGCGGAAAATCGGTGACCTGCAAGGCTATTCTCGGCCTTCTGCCGCAAGGTCTGCAGATCGGCGCGGGCGACATCAACCTGGCCGGACACCACGTCCTGACGTACGGTTTCGACGAGTGGCGCTCGCTGCGCGGCAGCTTGATCGCGGCGGTATTCCAGGACCCCGGATCGTATCTGAACCCGAGTGTGCCAGTTGGCAGGCAACTGGCGACCGCGCTGCGGGTGCGCTATGGGTTGCGTCGGCGCGAAGCGGCTGCCCGTGCGCAGGAACTGCTGACCGAACTGGGCCTGGGGCCTGAGTCGGGGGCGGCGGCGAAACTGCCCCGCGAGCTTTCGGGCGGCATGCTGCAACGGTCGGTGCTGGCCATCGCGCTGTCGGGGCGGCCGGCGTTGCTGATCGCCGATGAAGTGACGACCGCGCTCGACGTGTCCGTGCAGTCCGAGGTGCTGCAGGTGTTGTCCGCGCGGCGCGACGCGACCGGGATGAGTGTCGTGTTCGTCTCACACGATCTGGCTGTCGTGAGCTCGATCTGCGACACCGTACTGGTCATGCGGGACGGCGGCATCGTCGAATCCGGTGCGACGGCAGCCGTTCTGCGAAATCCGCAGCACCCCTACACCCGACTGCTGATCGATGAGCACCGACGGTACGGGATCGAGCGCTACACCACCTCCGAGGACGCCGATGAGCCGCGTTACGCCACTGCTTGAAATCTCCGACCTGGAGGTGAGTTACGGCCGGGACAACGTGTTGAACGGGATCGGGCTGCGGATCGGACCGGCCGAGATCGTCGGTCTCATCGGTGAGACCGGATCGGGGAAAACCACACTGTGCCGCGCCATCCTCGGATTCGCCAAGGCACGCGGCGGCGCGGTGCGATTCGATGGGGTCGAGATCAGTGCGCTGGCCGGTCGCCGATTGCGGAAGTTCCGCTCGAGCGGGGCAATTCAGTACGTCTATCAGGACCCGCTCGCCAGTCTCGACCCGGACTGGACGGTCGGTCGATCTGTGGTCGAACCACTCGTGCTGGGTGCGCCGATACCTACCGGAACCAGCCGCCGGGAACGAGCCGAGCAGGCATTCACCGAAGTCGGGCTCGACATCGCACTGCTCGGACGGAAACCCGCGGAGTTGTCCGGCGGCCAGCGCCAGCGAGCGGTTATCGCCCGTGCCCTGACCACCCGGCCGCGGTTACTGTTGTGCGACGAGCCCGTGAGCGCGCTCGACGCGAGCAACCGCATCCTCGTACTCGAACTGTTCACGGTCCTGCGTGAACAGTACGATATGTCGATCGTGTTCGTATCTCACGATATTGGATCGATCGCCGGTACCTGTGATCGCCTGGCTGTGCTGCACGACGGGGTGATCGTCGAAGACGGTCCAGCTCGAGATGTCGTCCGGTCCCCGTCAAGTGCCTATGCGCGCAGGCTGATCGCCGACGTGCCAGCGCTGCGGTAGTTAAGTCCTCGGTGAACAGTTCTCGTAGACCGAGACCGTTGTTCAGTGTGGTGACGGCGTCGACTGTGATCGCATGACGATCGACATTCCAGTCCGCAACGACTCGGCGCCAGTCGTATTCGGATCACCAGCCCTGTATGAGCTCATCGAGCAGATCGGCGACGGCGTCATCGAGCGCGACGACCGTGACGAACCACCTTTTGCGAAGTTCGAGCTGATCCGTCAGGCTCGTTTGGGCGCGTTGCGGTTGCCTGTTGATGCCGGCGGTGGTGGTGCAAGCCTGCGTGAGCTTTTCGAGGTGGTCATCAGTCTTGGCGAGGCCGATCCCAATGTGGCGCACAGCCTTCGCAATCACTTCGGCACGGTAGAGAACCTCATCCGGCGTCCGCGGGTCGAGGACGAGCGTTGGTTCGACCGCGTCCGCGCCGGCGATCTGTTCGGCGTGTCGGCAACGGAGCTCGGTACGGCCCAAGCCGGTAGTCCGGACTACCGGTATGCCACCGCTATCGCCGAGACGCCGGACGGATTGCGCCTGTCCGGCACGAAGTACTACAGCACGGGGAACCTGTACGTTGACTGGCTCGTGGTCGCAACCACCGACCAGCACGGCAAGACTGTGCGGTTCATCATTCCGGCCGACCGTGCGGGCGTCATCCTCGAGAATGACTGGGACGGTATCGGTCAACGGTTCACCGGCAGCGGGACAACACGTTTCGTCGACGTCGAGGTTTCCGACGACGATTTCTTCGCGCCAGGCGGTTTCGGTGGTGACCTACCGTACAAGGGCACGTTCCCGCAGCTCTACCTCACCTCGGTGATTGCGGGCATCCTGCGCCGTGTCGTCCGCGACGCCGCAGAGCTGGTCCGGGCAAAACAGCGGACGTTCTATCACGCGGCCGCCGACAACCCGGTCGATGACCCGATCCTGCAGCAGAGCATCGGGCTTCTCTCCAGTCAGGCGTTTGCCGCGCAAGCGCTCGTGCTGTCGGCGGCCGAGGCTCTCGGCGCGGCCACCGACGCACATGACCGTCTCGACGCGGAAGAGGCGCTGTCGTTGGAGGCGACCTTACAGGCGGCGAAGGCCAAGGTCGTCGTCGACGAGCTGGCGAACCGCGCAGCATCGGAGCTGTTCGATGTCGGTGGTGGATCGGCCGTTCGCCGCAGCGCTCACCTCGATCGGCACTGGCGCAATATTCGCACCATCGCGGCCCACAACCCAAAGACGTATAAGGCGAAGGCCATTGGGGCACATGAGATTACCGGTGAGCCGTTGCCGCGCGGCGGGTTCTTCTGATGGCGCCGAGGCGTGAGTACCTGAACCTGGTGTTGTTCGATCGGCCGAACGGTTGGTCAGACAAACAGCGGGCGTACGGTTCGTCGCCTGGTTCGGCCTTCGCCCGGATCGTGGATTACGCCCAGCAGGCTGAGCGCGCGAAGATCGACGCGTTCTTCAAGGCTGATTTCCTCGGGTTCAACAAGAACAACATCATCAATGATCCAAGCCTGCTCGGTGAACCGCTTGCGGTCTCGGCGGCACTGGCCTCCGTCACCGAGCGGATCGGGTTGGTGGTCACGGCCTCCACGTCGTTCTTCGAGCCGTACAACGTCGCCCGCCAGATCGCGACCCTGCACAACGTCAGTGGCGGCAGGGCCGGTTGGAACGCCGTCACCTCGTTTAACGGCGAGGTGAATTTCGGTCCGGCCACGTTACTTCCACCGACCGAGCGCTACGCGCGCGCGGCCGAGTTCATCGACGTGGTGATCAAGCTGTGGGACAGCTGGGCCGTGGACGCGCTGTCGTTCACCGATGGCCAGGCGCCCGTCGTGGATCCTACGAAGATTCGTGACATCGAGCATGTCGGCGAGTACTACTCGGTCGAGCAGGCGCTCGACGTGTCGCGACTCGTCGAGGATCTGCCGGTCGTATTCCAGGCCGGAGCATCCGACGACGGTATCCGTTTCGCGGCAAGGTTCGGCGAGGCGGTCTTCGTGGCAACACCCGACCTGCCGCACGCCCGGACCTACTACGACAAGATCAAGGAACTGGTCGTGGCGGGCGGCCGTCATCCCGACTCGCTCAGAGTACTGCCAGGCATCCGCACCTATGTCGCCGACAGTGAGCAAGCGGCGCTCGATGAGTACCGGGAGGTGTTCTCCGAGCCGAACTTCTATGCCGACCGGTTGAAGTTCCTCAATCGCGAAGCGCCGTTCTTCGATTTCGACGGTCTCGATCTCGACGATGTCATTCCGGCAGAACGGATTCCTTCCCGGGAGACGCTTGCCACCAGTAACCGACGGGTCAGCCGCGGGTTGCTGTTGCACGACCTCGTCACCGAGGTGGACAACATCACACTGCGTCAGTTCCTCCAACGCATCCGTGGCAGTGGGCATTTGGATGTCATCGGCACACCCGAACAGGTCGCCGACGTGTTCGCGGAGTGGTTCACGTTGCGCGCCAGTGACGGGTTCACCCTCCACGGTGGCAATTCCTTCGACCGCTTGACCGACGAGGTGATCCCGCTACTACGGGACAAAGGTCTGGTGCGCAACGATTATGAAGGCCATACCCTGCGCGAGAACCTCGGGCTGGAGCCTTACCACGTCAGACTTGGTTGAGCGCGGTGGCGCCGATGGCCTCGAGGACGGCGTCGGTGTTGGGCGGGTGAAGTGAACCCGTCCGCACGTCGCGGAACAGACGCTCGAGTTCGTGGCGCTTGGACACGGACGCAGCACCGACCACCTGCACGGCGATGTCGACGACCTCCCTGGCGGTCGCGGTGACGAACTCTTTCGCGGCCAGCGCGCGCAACGGCGCCCACGTACCTTGTACATCGTCGGGATCGCTCACCGACTCCACGAACGCCGCGGCGGCTTCGAGTTTGATCTCGGCCTGCGCAACCTGGCGCTGCACTGCCGGTTTCTGGGCATGTCGGGAAATATCCTCTCGCAGTGAGGTTCTCGCCTGCGCACCCAGTATCGCCAGATCGAGCGCGCGACGTGCGATGCCCAGGTAGACATTCGACAACAGCGGCAGATACCAGGCCAGCAGCAGTCCGATGTAGTCGGGGTAGACCGGTCCCACCGGGTGTACGGCGACGGTCTTGTGGGCCGCGGCACGCGCATCGTCGAACACGGTGTCGTGGCTGGCGGTTGCGCGTACACCCAGTGCATTCCAGGTCTCCTCGACGTGGACGCCGGGGTCGTCGCGGTTGACGAAGGTATGCACGATGACCGGGTTGTCGGGATCGGAGTCGTCACGGGCATGAATTCCGATCTGGTTCCATACCGGCGACAACGAGGTGAACACCTTGCGGCCGGTGATGAGGTAGCTACCGTCCGCCTGTGGGACCGCGCGGACTTGGGCGTCGTCGAGGCCGACATCGTTACCAGGCTCGCCGTGGCCGGCGGCGAAGATCTGTCCTGCGGCGATGTCGGCAAGCAGCCATTCCACGTCCGCGACGCCACGCGCTGTCGCGGTGGTTGCGGACCCCGCCCAGTACAGATGCATGTTGACGGCAAGGGCCGTGGCCGGCGCCCAGTACGCGAGCCGGCGTTGCTCGCGGGCCACGTCCCGCAGCGTCAGCGCAGACCCGCCGAACTGCTCAGGTAGCGGAGCCTTGAGATAGCCGACCTTGGTCAGCTCGGCGAAATCTTCGGAGAAAAAGACGTTCTCGGCGTCGTAGCGCGCCGCGCGGGTGTGGAACCGGCGGTAGTCCTCGCCGGTGAAGAAGCGACTCCGGAAGTCGTCGGCCAGCGGGCTCGTACCGCTGACCACGATGGGCTCCGCCGCGGGGTGGTCGGTGCTCGGCGCAACGGTATGCGGGTCGGTGACGGTCATAGTTTCGATGATGTCGACACCCGGCGTGGGCGCCAGGTTTGCGGTCGCACAGATTGTTAGTTGGGTGGGTGGGTGGGCCACGGCCGAAGCCGCTGCGCAGTGTGAGCTCGCAGCGTCGATGCGCTGCCTGCGCTGCCGCTCCCGATAATTATGTCCAGCCTGATACCGGCAGGCGGTTCATCGATTGTCCAATTCCGGCAGGACCCTCTGACAGTGGCTGCAGTGGCCGAAATCCTATGGTCAGAGCACAGTTCGGAAGATCGGCGCACGGTGGATTTAAGGGCTATCCGGGCTGCGAAGCGTTGTTAGTTTCGAGCGGTCTGCGACAAAGACAGGAGGTCGACATGTCACATCCGACGAACAGTGACGACGGTCTTTCGGTCATCACGTCCGCCGTAACCGATCGGAGCTCACGCGGGATCGCCAGCGCTGTTGAGCATCTCATCCGGAATGGCGCACTGCCACAAGGCATACGCCTGGCCACGGTTCGCCGGATCGCTCGAGCACTTGAGGTCAGCCCGGCGACGGTGTCGATCGCGTGGACCGAATTGCGCCATGGTGGCTGGCTTCACACCGACCGGCGCCGCGGCACCTTGGTCAACACCCTCTCGGCCGGATGTGAGCGTCCCTGGTCGGACTACCCGTTCGACGAGCACCTGCCGGACCCGCTGCTGTTGCCATCGATCGATGATGCGTTCGCCGCGGCCGCTGCGTCCCGGCGAGCCGATCATGACACTGAAGCGGTCGAGCCCGTACTTCTCGCCGCGGTCACCGCAACTTGGCCCTTCCCAGCGCCGAGGTATACCGTCGCCAACGGCGGTTACGAGGGCACGCTTCTGACGTTGCGAGCGACGGTGCGACCTGGCGGTGCGGTCGCCGTCGAATCGCCGACAGCACCCCGTATCCTCGAAACACTGCGGGCGGTGCGCGCGACCGCCATCCCCGTGCGGGGCGACGCGCACGGTCCCCGGCCGGAGGCGTTGCAGCAGGCGTTGTTCAGCCGACCCGACGCCGTCCTCTATCAGCCACGGTCCCAGGTGCCGACCGGGTCCGCGCTCACCCGCGACCGTATCGGCGAACTAGCGGCGGTTCTTGCCTCCGCTCCTGAGGCGGTAACGGTCATCGAGGACGACAACATCGGGCCCGCCAGCAGCCAGCCCGCCCGGACTCTGGCCGGCAGTCATCCGCATCGCCATGTCCTCATCCGCTCCTATTGCAAGGCCTACGGCATCGATATTCGGACGTGCGTCATCTCAGGACCAGAGGAAGTCGTCGCACGCATCGACCGCATCCGCAGCCTCGGCATGCTGGCCACCAGTCGCATGTTGCAAGGCGCCCTGGCTCACCTCATCGGCGACGAGAACACCGAACGACAACTGCGTATAGCTCGCAGGCGTCACCGTGACCGCCGAAGCATGTTGGCAGAGGAACTACGCGAGCACGGCGTGGACGCTCGAGGTGGGGGAGATGGACTGGCGCTGTGGATCCCGGTCCACGACGAACGACATGCGCGCCGTGAACTCGCCGATCACGGCATCAGGAGCGGATCCGGTGCTGCGTGCGGCCCTGGCAGGGACGCACAGCCACACATCTGGATCGGCACGGGCCAACTGCCCGATGCCCCAGCACGTAACGCCGAACTCGCGGCGCTGCTGGCCGCCGCTGCGCACGGTCGGGGAAACCGACTGGCCACGGCCAACTGAGTAGAGGAGACATGTTGCCACTCAACAGCATCCGTGACTACCTTCCGTACAAGCGGGCTGCCCGCAGTCGGCTTGTCGAGCAGATACGCAGCGGTGGCACCGATCCGGTCGGCATATCAGCGCGCGTCACCGTCGCGGGGGCCACCGGAGTCAGGCGTATCGTCATTCGGCAGCATCAGGTCATAAGCGACAGCTCACCGGATTACGCGGGCTACGACCTCGGCCCAACATCCCCAGAACTTCAGCTGGGTGTACTGGGCAGCTGCATCGCGCACACCGTGCTCATTCATGCCGCTGAGCGGGGCGTACTGCTCGACTCCGTCGACGTGGATGTCAATGCCGAGTTGGATCCCCGTGGCGGAGTCGACGGCTTCGACGACGCGACAAAACAACCCACGAACCTGCGCTACGTCGTGCATGTGGAGTCGCCGGCCGCCGCAGCGGAGGTGCAAGCACTGATCGCTCACGTCGACGCGGTGTGTCCGGTGCTCAATTTGATACGAACACCGGCCCGCGTGGAGAGCCGGTTACGGCTGACCACGAGTGGAGCGTCGTCGTGACCCTACGGCTGGGATTCCTCACCCACGTCACATCCGGGCGTACTCCTGCCGAGTCGCTGCACATCGCGCTCGACTTGTTCCAGGCGGCGGACGAACTCGGCTATGACACCGGTTGGGTGGCCCAGCATCGATTCGGCGATCCCGATGGTTCCCTGCCCACACCGCTGACGTTCCTCGCCGCCGCCGCCGCGACGACCAGCCGGATCAACCTCGGCACGGCGGTCGTGGTGCTGCCCACCGACGATCCCATTGCGCTCGCCGAACAGGTGTACGTGGTGGATCAGATCTCCGGCGGACGCGTGGAGCTCGGAGTCGGAACTGGCGGACACGTGGAGACATTCGCTGCAGTCGGTGCTGATATCTCGCACAAGCAAACGGCTTTCACCGAGAAACTCAGCACGCTCACCTCAGTGCTCCGTGGTGACCCGATCAACGCCACTACCGCGCGCCTACACAGCTCCGCAGCGGCGATCACCGGCCGGATATGGGAGTCGACGACCAGCACCGCCGGTGCCCAGCGGACCGGGCGCAACGGCAACGGGTTGTTGTTGGCGCGCAGCGTGTACTTCTCCGACACCGCCACCGACGAGCATCAATTACCGGTCGTCACGCAGTATCGCGACGCGTTGACCGATGCCGCGCCTCGTATCGGAGTCTCGCGAACCGTGTACCCGGCAGCCGATAGGCGCACGTCGACAGCTGACCTCGCAGATGGTCTGAATCGATATGTGGCCCAGATGGTCCGAGAAGGACACTTCCCGGCCAACCGGAGCACTGAGGATTACTTTTGCCGATCGCTTGTGCATCACGGCCACCCCGACGAAGTTGTCGAGAGCCTGGTGGCCGACCTGATCGTGCCGCATGCCACGGAGCTGATCTGCCAGACCGCTCCGGGTACCGTCCATCCCGACAAGGTTCTGGCCGCACTGGAACTCACCGCGGTCGCGGTGGCACCGCAGTTGCAGCAGCGGCTCGTCGACAAACGGCCGGCGGTGACGCCGTGACCGCGCCCCGGCTCGGATTCTTGACCCATGCGTCATCGGGTAGCACGGACCACGAGATCATCGCCAACACCATCGAGGTGTGTGTGCAGGCCGAACGTCTCGGATATCACTCGGTGTGGTTGGCGCAGCATCATTTCGGTGCCGAACGGGGCGTCGTGCCCTCGCCGTTGGTGTTGCTCGCGGCGATTGCCGCGCGTACACAACGGATCCGACTGGGCACCGCGGTCATCACCCTGGCCTTGGAAGACCCCATCAGGGCGGCCGAAGATGCCGCGCTCGTCGATCTGATCAGCGGTGGGCGCGTCGAACTCGGCCTCGGTTCGGGTGCGCATCCGCCGACGTTCACCGCAATGTCGCGCGATTTCAGCAGGCGCGCTGACGATTCCAATGTCAATGCCGGTGTTCTGGTCTCCGTGCTGTCGGGTGATGAGCTTCCCGGAGGGGCCGTGCTCACGCCGCGGGCGCCGTCGCTGGCGCACCGCATCTGGCGCGCCACGACGACCAGGAAGGCGGCATGCGCTGCCGCGCAGCTGGGCCAGGGTATCTTGCTGGCCCGGTCCTGGCCGTTGGACAACCGGCCGGTCGGAGAATTCCAGCGTCCGATCGCAATCGAGTACCGGCACGTCAGCACCGTGAACGGCCACGTTCCCCGCCTGGGCGTCAGCAGAACCATCCTGCCCGATGCGGACGCGGCCGCCCGCGCCCGCGCGGCCGCCGACGTGCGTGACTGGGCACGAAATGAGAACCTGCCGCCCGAACTGAACGATTGCGACGACGACGAGGTGTTGGCGCGTCATGGTGTCATCCACGGTTCGCGCGAACACATCAGCCAGGCGCTGGCCGCCGATCCCACGGTAGGTTTGGCCACTGATCTGCTGGTGCAGTTCCAGCCCACCCATCTGACTGTCGAGGCTTCGATAGCCGCGTTGGCCACCATCGCCGACGCGGTTGCGGCATTGCAGGCATCGGTGACGTCGTGATCGACATTCAAAGCGTCAACAAGGTTTTCGCTCTCGGCTCTTCGACCGTCGACATCCTCGACGACGTCTCCCTACAGGTTCCCCGCAGCTCCATCACCGGCGTCATCGGGCCCAGCGGTGCAGGAAAGACCACCTTGTTGCGTTGTGTCAACCGGCTTGAGACTCCCGACAGCGGCGACATCGTCGTCGACGGCACGACCGTCACCGGTCCATTGAAGAACCGTGAGGTCATCGCGTTGCGTCGCAAGATCGGGATGGTGTTTCAGTCGTCCAGTCTGCTGGCACATCGCACCGCCGCAGGCAACATCGCCTATCCGCTTGAAGTGCACGGCGTGGACAGGGCCCGGCGCCGGCGGCGCATCGATGAACTGCTCGATCGGGTGGGATTGAGCCGCCATGCAGGTTCCTATCCAAGCGAACTGTCCGGTGGACAGCGTCAACGCGTCGGCATTGCCCGTGCTCTTGCCTTGAATCCTCCTGTCCTGCTCGCCGATGAGGCGACGTCGGGGTTGGACCCGACGACAACCGCTTCAATTCTTTCGTTGCTGCGAGAGTTGCGGGACGACCTCGATCTGACCATTCTCCTGATCACGCACGAGATGGACGTCGTCCGCCGTGCCTGTGATCGGGCGACTCTGCTGCGCGACGGGCGGGTCATCGATGGCGGCGTGGTTTCCGACCTTGCCGCGGACCCCGACTCCGAACTCGGGCGCCAGCTGTTCGCAGAGCCCATGACCAGGCTCGGCGACGACGATGAGGTCGAACTGTCGGTTCGACTGGGCCGGTCGTCGACCGGCGAGGAGTGGTTGGCCGAGTTGACGGTCGCGGTCGGGGTGCGCCCCAAGCTCATGGCCGCCTCGATCGAGGCGATTGGCGGTCGCACGGTGGGTGTCGCGCGGATCACCGTCCCGGCCGACGCGGAACGTGATTGCCGCAAGTGGCTGTGGGCCAACGGGATACATGTGCAGGAGATGTCGGCATGACCGAAGTGGTGGCTTTGGCGCTGGGCTCCACTCCCATTCAAGAACTACCAGAAGTGTTGTGGCCGGCGTTCGTCGACTCACTGGTCATGACTGGTGCATCCTTCGCGCTTTCGGTGATCATCGGCGTTCCGCTAGCGCTCCTCCTGGTGGTCACTGCGCCTGACGGGCTGCGCCCGTCCCGCGTGACCAACGCCGTACTCGGTTGGGTGATCAATGTCGGCCGGTCGCTACCGTTCATCATCCTGCTGATCGCCCTGATCCCGGTCACCCGACTGTTGGTCGGCACCGCCATCGGGGTGGCGGGTGCGCTCGTCCCGCTTACGGTGGGTGGCGCTGCGTACTTCGCGCGCTTGGCCGAGGCCGCGATCCGTGAAGTGCCGCGCGATGTTGTCGATGTGGCGCTTGCATCGGGGTCGACGCTGTTACAGACGACGCGAAAAGTGCTGCTGCCCGAGGCGCTTCCCGGGCTGCTGTCGGCGGCGACGGTACTGGCGGTCGGAACGCTGGCCTTCTCGGCGATGGCCGGCGCGGTGGGTGCTGGCGGCCTCGGGGACCTCGCGATCGCCTACGGTTATTTGCGATTCGACAACACCGTCATGTTCGCCACCGTCATTCTGCTGGTCCTGATAGTGCAGGCCATTCAAATCAGTGGCGACTTCGCCGTGCGCCTCGCTTCCGCTCACCGTTGACGTTTCTCCTCATACTGAAAGGCACAACACATGTTTCGTCAAACCACGAGATTCGCCGTAGCGGCCATCGCGATCACCCTCGCTGGCAGCCTCGGCGCATGCGGATCCGACGGCTCGGAGCCAGGCACCGCAGCACTGAGAGTCGCCGCGGCGCCGGATCCCAAGGGCGACATCACCAAAAAGGTCATCGAGCTTGCC
This sequence comes from Mycolicibacterium wolinskyi str. Jessa 2025, assembly GCF_049241375.1. Taxonomy (NCBI): domain Bacteria; kingdom Bacillati; phylum Actinomycetota; class Actinomycetes; order Mycobacteriales; family Mycobacteriaceae; genus Mycobacterium; species Mycolicibacterium wolinskyi. Next base: position 4,229,176 of record NZ_CP185960.1, on the reverse strand, counting down.
AAGTCAGAAGGCATCGACCTGGAACTGGTCACCACCACGAACTCGGTCAACGATCACCAACTACTCGAAGATGGTGACGTCGACATAGACTTCAACAGCCATGTGCCGTGGTTCAACGACCAGGTGGCCACCAACCACTTCAAGCAGACATTCGTCGAGACTGTGTTCCTCACGCCCACGGGTTTGTACTCGGACAAGCACAAGTCGCTGGCCGACCTGCCCGATCACGCCAAGATCGCCATCAGTAAGGACGTACCCAATCAGGCTCGGTCGCTTGGGTTTCTGCAAAGTGCCGGCTTGGTCACGCTCTCGCCGGGCGGTGACTTGAGTACTGTCACGCTCGAGAACGTGGCCGCCAACCCGAAGGACCTTCAGTGGGTGCAGGTCGATCTGGAAGCGACACCTCGCACCTTGCCCGATGTCGACGCCGCGGTCATTCTGGGAACCGTGGCGACCGCATCGGGCCTAAAGCTCGAGGACGCCCTCGCCAAAGAACCCGCAAACAATCCGCTGTGGGCGATCGGTGTGGTGGCGCGTACCGAGGACATCGAGAAGCCGCAATACAAGCGAGTTTTTGAGCTCTACAACTCAGACGAGGTCAGGCAGTTCATCCTCGACACATACCCTGACGGTCAGGTGATCCCGGCGTTCGGCGCACCGGTGGGCGGTGCATAGCGAAGACCAGTTCGCTGTCCTCCCGACGTCACCTCGGTCCTGCCACCAGATTCGGCGGGATACCGCCGTCGGCATACGCGGTGAGTTGCCGCAGCGCGATCGCCCACGCCCGGTCCCAGGCCCCGCCGGTGCTCCCGCCAACGTGCGGAGTCAGCAGCAAGCCCGGTGCCGACCACAGCGGATGATCTTTCGGCAACGGCTCGGGATCGGTGACATCGAGTGCGGCACGCAGGCGCCCGGCTTTCAGTTCCGCCAGCAACGCCTCGGTGTCGACGGCGGCGCCCCGGCCCACGTTGACGACCACCGCACCATCGCGCAGCGCGGCGAGGAATTCGGCGTCGATGATGTGATAGGTGGATGCGTCGGCGGGCAGCATGGACACCACGACGTCGGCGCGCGGCAAAAGGCGCTCGACGGCGTCGTACGCGTGCACGCCGGGTCTGGCGCGGCGGCCGACCAGCGCCACGTCGGCGTCGAACGGTGCCAGTCGGGATGCGAGATTCACCGCCAAGTCGCCGGCACCCAGCACGACAACCCGTTTGCCGATCAAGGTCTCGGTGACCTTTGGCTGCCAAATGCTCTTGGTCTGTTGTTCTAAGAAGAACGGCAGGTCGCGGTAGATGGCCAGGAGCGCGGCGACCACCCATTCTGCCGACGACCCGCCGTGCGCCCCGCGCGCGTTGGACAGCATGACGCCGTCGGGCAGGTGCGGCAGCCACTGGTCATATCCGGCGTTGAGAGTCTGCACGAGCCGCAGGTCGGGCAACTCTACGAATCGGGCACCGACAGCGGCGGCCGATTCGTAGCCGACCACGACGACCGTGGCGTCCGCGTGCCCGGCCGGCCACGGTTGGCCGGGCTCGTAGCGGATCGCCTCGAGATCTGTCGCGGTCTCCAGCACCTTGACCCCGAGGTCGTCTGGAACAAGAACTTTCACGGTTCTTCCTGACGGAGCGGTCACCAGCGGCCTCGATGCACGACCTCGTCGAACGGACGACGATCGGGTTTTTCGATGGGCTTGAACGGCCGGTCGGCTGGATACCCGACGCCGAGCAGATAAGAGACGATGTGATCTTCGGGGACTCCGAGGATCACGCGCGCCTTGTCCTGGTCGCCCACCGAGGAGTGGCCGGTACCGATGCCGAGATCGGTCGCGGCGATGGTCATCGCGAGCGTGGCCTGCCCGAGGTCGTACTGGTCGATGAGTTTGGTGCGTTCGTCAGGTGGTTGTGGGACGACCAACGCGATCGCAGCGGGCGCCGACGCGATGTGGCCTGCGCCGCGCCACACCGTCGAGAGTTCCTGGAGTTGAGCGCGATCCGTGACGATGACGAAGTCCCAGTGCTGGCGATTGGATGCCGACGGTGCTCGCCATCCCGCCTCGACGATCCGGTCCAGATCATGGTCGGCTATCGGGTCCGGGAGGTAGGTTCGTACATTTCTCCTGGCGCGTATCGCATCCCACGTTTCCATTGCATCCTCCGTAGTGTGATTTATCGCGGATTCTTCTCGCCGGCCTCGACGGCGACGGTCAGTCGGTTCTCGGCGGGCGCCACCGGGCACGTCGCGTAGTCGGTGAACGCGCACGGCAGATTCGAAGCCCGGTTGAAGTCGAGTTCCACTGTCCCGTCGGCATCGGGCGGGGCGATCGACAGCGACCTGGCCGCGGGATAGGTCGTCACCCCGCTGGTGGCGTCGGTGAACAAAACCTGAAGGTCTCCCGATGGGCGACCGAACGCGACGACTCGGTGGACCGCACCTTCCAACTCGAAATCGATGAATCCGACGGCGTTGTGGTGATGCTCGAGCCCTTCTACCACGGCGCCGGTGGTGATCGTTTGCGACTGCGGATACGGCGTGAAGGTGCCGGTGACCTGCCAGCGCGGGCTCGGCGGGTAGGTCGGAATGCCCCGGTAGGACTGCAGATGTGGCGACTTCGGGTCGTGGACCCGCAGCGCGACCGATCCGGTGCGGCGGATCACCTCGATGCGGCGGTCGCCGGCCTCGACGAGAAGACCCGGGGCGCCCTCGGCCGGTTCGAGGCGGTCGGTGCCCTCGACCCCTTCGACGAATACCGCGTCGGCGTCGGCGCGCCAGCGACCGGGGAGATCTCCGATCTCCTCGAATTCATCGGTGAGCCAGTACAAACCGGTCAGGCTGACCCAACCGAGTGGATCGCCGTAATAGCGTTCGCGCTCGGCATGCCAGTCCTTCCAGGCGGTCTCGAATGTCGTTGCTGCTGTCATGGTTGGTACGCACCTTCCTTCACGTGGTGTTGTGCTGCCAGGGGCCGGCTGGGGATCTTCTCGCGGAGCACCGGCGCAACATCGGCCTGGAACAGTTCGAGGCTTTGCCTCTTCTGCGCCGCAGTCACCCCGTCGGTATCGGCGCTCAGATGGATCACCTCATGCCCCAGCTGTTCGTGGTAGCGCCCCACCTTGTCGATGACCTGCTGTGGGCTGCCGACGAGCGCCGAGCTCCGGTCGATGAAGTCCTCGATCGATTCGAACACCACCGGAAGCCCGGCCCGCCGCGCGAAGGCCAACCGGGTCTCGAACACGGGTCGGTACTCATCGGCGGCCCGCTGCGATGTCGGCGCGATGTGGAAGCCCGCGGTGCCCGCTCCGATGAGTGCGTCCTCGGGGTTGTGACCGTAAGACGCCCATTGCCGGCGGTAGTGACGTACGAGTTCGGCATAGGGCTCGATCGGGTAGGTGACGTTGGCCGAGAAGAGGGGATCACCGTGGCGTGCAGCGAGGTCGACCGAATCCCGGCTGGTGGCGCTGCCGTGCCAGATACGGATCTTGCGCTGCAGCGGCCTGGGAAGTGCCTTCGCGTCGGCAAGCGGAGGACGGAACCGGCCCGACCACGTCACGTGCTCGCTGTCCCACAGCGCGCGGAACAACTCGTAGCCCTCACGGTTGCGGTCCCACTGATCGGCGGTGGTCACCTGGAACAGTTCGGCTTGTGCTGCGCCGTTGCCTTTCCCGATGATCAGTTCGAGCCGCCCGCCGGACAAGTTGTCCAGCGTGGAGTAGTCCTCGAACGCGCGCACCGGGTCGAGCAGGCTCAACGTCGTCACCGCGGTGAACAACCCGATCGTCGAGGTTTTTGCCGCGATGTTGCTCAACACCACCGGCGGTGAGGACGAGATGAACGGATCCTCATGACGCTCACCGACCGCGAACCCGTCGAAACCCAGTTCTTCGGCGAGTACCGCGGCGTCGATGACTTCGCGCAGCCGATCCGCCGGGCTCTTTTTCTCACCGGTGACCGGGTCGGGGTGATGCGCGATCAGGGTGAGCAGCAGGAACTTCACGGATGACCTCCCGCTACGGGCAATCGCACAACCATGTGTGATTCAACGCCTGCGGCGGCGTCTTAGTCCCGCAGCGGCGAAGTGCCGAATGTGGACAGCTCGCGTCACTTGTTCGTCAATCCCCGCTGCCAGCCGGTGACTCGCCATTCGACGCCGGTCATCACGGCGTTGACAAGCACCCCGATCAAGCCGAGGGCGAGGATCCCGGCGTACATCTGCGGTGTCTGATACCGCAGCGCGGCGTTGTTGATATATATGCCGATGCCCTGCGCTCCGCCGACGAGTTCGGCGGCGACAAGGGCCGTGAAGGCATTGGCCGACGCCAGTCGGATGCCCGGGAAGATCGCCGGGACCGCGGCGGGCAGGATCACGTGAACGAAGGTGTACCACCGTCCCGCACCGAGCGCTCGGGCCGAGTTCAAGAGTTGCCGTTCCACGCCACCGACCGCGCCGACAGCGTTGACGAAGATCGGCCAGAAGCACGCCCAGACGACGATGGCGATCTTGGATTCCTCGCCGATTCCGAGGAATACGACGAACACCGGCAGCAACGCCAGAAGTGAGAGATTCCTGAAGAACAACAGGACCGGTTCGGCGAGCGTCTGAAAGAACTTGAACGAACCCACGACGATGCCGAGCCCGATGCCCGCAACCAGTGCGATCGTGAATCCGGTCAAGGCGCGTTGCACGCTGGGCAAGATCTCTGAGCTCAGCGTGCCGTCTACAAGTCCGTCGACGAAGGCCTTGACCGTGTCCTGCGGCGTCGCCAGGTACATGTCGCTGACATAGCCGGTCGCAACGACCAGCCACCAGACGAACAGGAACGCCGCCAGCCCGATTGCGCCGCCGATGAACCTGCCGTACTTGGTCAGCCACGGATTGGGCGTCTTGGCGTCGTCCTGGTCATCCTGGGTGCTCGCCTCGTCAAGAACCGCTGCCAATTCGCACCTCCTCTTCCAGGATCCGCGACACACGCGCCCGGATATGCGCGAAGTCCTCCGAATTGCGTACATCGCTGTCGCGCGGACGAGGTAGGTCGATGTCCACCAACGTTTTCACCTTGCCCGGGGCCTGCGTCATGACCGCGATCCGGTCGGATAGGAAGATGGCTTCGTCGATCGAGTGGGTGACGAACAGGATGGTCTTCTTCGTCTCGCCGCCCTCCCATATGCGTAGTAACTCGTCTTGTAGGAATTCGCGGGTCTGCGCATCCAACGCCGCGAACGGCTCGTCGAACACGAGGATTTCGGGCTCGTAGGCGAGCACACGCGCGATCGCGACGCGTTGGCGCATGCCGCCGGAGAGTTGATGGGGGAGCCGGTTCGCGGCGGCTTCCAGACCCACGGTTCGTAATACGGTGGCGGCCCGTTCGCGGCGTTCTACCTTCGGTACCCCGCGTATCCTCAGGCCGGCTTCGACGTTCTTTTGCGCTGTCAGCCAAGGGAATAACCCATACCCCTGAAACACGACACCGACGGTCTTGTTGACGCCATCGACCTTCTTGCCGTCGATGAGGACTGTGCCCCTGTTATAGGTATCCAGGCCGGCCAGGATGTTGAGGAACGTGGATTTGCCGCAGCCGCTCGGCCCGAGCAGTGAGACGAATTCACCGCCCTTGATCTTGAGGTCGAACCCGTCGAGCACAGTGGTGCGTTCCGCGGCCGGGCCCGAACGAAGTTTCGGGTAGCGCTTGGTGATTCGCTTGGCTTCGATCTTCCAGGTCGTGTCGACCGGCTGCGGGGCATTCGGTTCGGTACCCGGTTTGGTGAGAACGTGCTGGGTCATGTCAGGTGACTTTCCTAGAAGGGATCACTTCTGGTCTTCGAGCCCCGAGATGTCGACCAGGTGTGTCTTGAAGACCCCGTTGTTCTGCTCCTGGTCGAGGATTGTGGTGTTGTGGTCCTGCGTCTCCAGCAGGTCGGCGGACTTCGCATAGGGGTTGAACGCGTTGGTCGCGATGTCTTCGGGCTTCAGCTTTTCCGATCCCGGCAGTGGTTCGCCCACTTCTTCGACGAGATCCCACCACAACTGCAGGCTGGCCTTGTCGAGAAGCGCGTTGGGCGCGTAGTGCCAGTTGGTGGTTTGTTCGACGGGGTATCCGGTTGTCTTGCCTGCGATCTCGGCGGATTCCTTGGGATGGGCGTTGGCCCAGTTAGCCGTCTTAGCGATGATGCCGACGAGCTCACGAGCGGCCTCGGGGTGCTTCTGCAGCCACGCGTTGCTCGCGACATATGGGGCCTGGCCGCCCAGCGGCCCCCAGTCATCAAAGGAGGTGAAAGCCTGGGTGAACTTGTCGGGCTGGCTCAGCAGAACTCCGACCAACGGTGGGTGGAACACACCGAGGTCGACTTCACCGCGTTCGATCGCCGGGGCGATGAGTTCGTTCTTGAGTTGCAGGAATTTGACCTTGCCGAGGTCGACGCCGTTCTTCTTCAAGTAGCGCTTGATCACCAGGTCGGTGCAGCTGTTGAAGTCCGATAGGCCAATGGTCTTGCCCTCGATGGCTTTCAGATTACTTTTCGTGATGTCCGAGCCGGCTTTGGTGAAGTAGGCCATATGAGGCTCGTCGGGGAGATCGAGCATGCTCGATGCGATCGCGGTGAACTTGAAGCCCTTCACCTTGCCGTCGATGTCGTTGTTGAACATGCCGGTCGCGATATCGATGGCGTTCTGATCGAGCAATTGCACGGCGGGAACCGCGGTCGCGGGCCCGACGTATTCCGGGCGGACACCGGCGTTCTCGAAATACCCCAACTCGTCGGCTATTCGGACCAGCGACAGTTCGGTTGTCGATTTGGCGAATCGGAACTTCACCACGCCGTCGTCATTCTTACCGCTGCAGCCGGACAGCAGCACAGGGGGGACAAGGGCAGCTGCCCCCAGCGCGATCGCCGATTTGCTGAATAGGCGCTTGATTCCGGATATCACGCGCGCACCTCCGCTGTACTGTGACCGCTGATCGGGACTATGCGGCCAATGCAATTGCGACGCTAAACTTCCCGGCAATTGCCAGCTACGGATTTATTCAGCGTGAGCGCAGCTGTGCCGGCCGAACCGCCGGCGATGAGCCGGATATCAAGCGCTGCCAGGCGAACCGTTTCCGCGAAGGTCTCGGACAAGCTCGGCGAGGTCAGCGCGCTGGATGGCAGCCGGATCGTTGCACACCGCGCGCAAGTGCCCGTACACCTCGAGGGTGATCAGCCCGTGGATGCGGCCCCACACTCGCAAGGTGAGCGCGGCCAGCGCCGGCGAGGCGTCGGGTATCTCGGCGCGCACCTTCGCCACATAGTCGGGCGGGAACTGGGACCACCTCGCGGTCCTGGACAGGTCCGGGTGTGCGGGCGAAACCTCTTCTGCGACCAGACGGTTGAGCCCACCGCAGATGCGTCGAGCCGCTCGCACTCCTGGCCCGTCGAGTGGCGGTACGTAGCCGGGAACAGGGTCGCCGTAGATGAGTCGGAACTCGGCGGGATGGGTCGTTGCCCACTTACGCAGGGCAATACCCCAAGCAACGAGCCGCGAGCCGCCGCTCCGCTGACTGTCCCGGGCGCTCTCAAGCGTGTGCGCCAGGTCGGTGGTGATGTCATCGACCAGCGCGGTGATCAGGTCATCGCGGGTGGGGAAGTAGGTGTAGATGGCTCGGGCAGTCATGCCCATTTCGGCTGCGATCCCACGCAGTGAGATGCCACCGGCGCCGTATCGGGTCAGCTGTTGCAGGGCGATCGTCTTGATCTCCCCGGAGGTCTCGGCGCGGAGACGCTCGCGCCGTGTCACTGGTTTCGGTCGGCTGGTCGGCACCCGCTGATCCTAGCCGTGACATAAAGAAGCTGCGATGCAGAAGTACACGGCGTGTACTAGCGTGATGGGTGAAAGGAGTTCGTATGATCATCAGCGCCCAGCGTTTCAGCTTCAAACCCGGCGTCTGCGAGAACGACAAATCTCGGGCTTTGGCGGCGGTAGCCGCTCTGGCAGAGGCGGAGCCGGTCGAGTTCGCTTTCGTCGGAAGGGATCTTGGTGATCCTGCCGACGGTTTCACCCACGGTTTCAGCATCGGGCTCGCCGATCTCGATGCGCTGGAACGCTACTTCGACCATCCACTCCACGCGGCCGCGGACCGGGCTTTGCTGCCACTGTTGCAGAAGACGGTCGGCACCGGACTCTCCGACGACGATGATGCCGATCTGAGAGCGAAGATTGTCGAACTGCATCAGCGCAGGGTGCAACGTGATCCGGAGTACCTCGCGCTCCTGAGTGCGATCCCCGAGATCGCACTACTTCACCAAACGCGGTCGGTGAAGTAGTGGCCTCCGCCTATCTCATTCACATCGATCCGATCGGTGGATACGGCAACCCGGACGGTATGGCGCAGTACGCCCAACGTGTCCGGGAGATCGTTGAAGCGTTTGGTGGCACCTACCGCCTCAGGCACCGGGAAATCCGTGTCCTGGAGGGCCCTTGGGACCGAGACTATATGACGCTCATCGAGTTTCCTTCGATGAGCCGCTTGATGGAGTTCTACGAGTCCGAGGAGTATCGGCCGTGGCTGGAGCTTCGGAAGAACGCGGGCGAAGGGGATCTCATCGCCGCCGAAGGCTGATACCCGGTCATGAAACCGTGGGCGGCCGCCCAATCAGTAGTTGATCGCACCCAGCAAGCCACCGCCTGCGGCGACCGCGTCCCCGGTGATGCTCACGCTGCGCGGCGAAGCAAGGAAGGCAACGACGTCAGCCACCTCGGCCGCTTCGACCACCCGCCCGATCGCGTTGTTCGCGATGCGCTTCTCGTATTCACCGACCGCCAGGCCAGCCTTCTCCGCGGCCGCCAGATAGTCCAGTGACTTGCTCTCCGTGCGGGTCTGGCCCGGGTGTACGACGGTGACGTTGATCCCGTGCGGCCCAAGCTCGTCGGCAAGGTTCTTCGTCAGCGCAGCGACGCTGACGTTGCGAATGCTGCGTACGATCGAGTGCGTCTGTCGGTAGCCCAGGCCGCTGATGTTGATTATCCGGCCCCAGCCCTGATCGATCAGATGTGGGGCCACTGCCCGCGCGGTCCGCAGGTATCCGACGACTTTCACGTTGACGTCGCCCCAGAAAGCCTCGTCGGTCGTACCTGCCAGGTCGGGGAATGCCGAGCCGATTGCCTGGTTGGACGCATTGTTGACCAAAATGTCCACGCCGCCGAGTTCGGCGACGGCATGGGCCACCAGCGCCTTGACCGATTCGTCGTCGCCGGTGTCGGCGACAACCGGAATGGCCCGCCTGCCACTGCGTTCGGCGACTTCGGCGGCGGCCTTCTCCAGGGGGTCCCGGGTGCGTGCGGCGAGTACGACGTCGACTCCCTCGGCCGCCAGTGCATGGGCGATGGCAAGCCCGATTCCCTTGCTGCCACCGGTGATGATCGCCCGCTTGCCGGTCAGCTGTAAATCCATCATCTCTCCTTGTTGTGCGTTGGTTGGGTTTTCACCGGGGAGTCAGAGGTGTCGGCCGCGATACTCAGAAGAATGCTCCGTTCGGGAGCGCTGCACCGGTCAGCTCGTGGGCGCCGATGGCCCTGGCCTTATAGGTCTTCGGATTGTGCGCGGCGAGCGTACGGATGTTTCGCCAGTGCCGGTCCAGGTGCGAACTCCGTCGCGCGGCCGTCCCGCCGCCGACGTCGAACAGGTCACCCGCGGCACGCAGGGCCACTTCGTCGACGACCACTTTCGCCTTGGCGGCACGCAGCGCAGCGCGCAACGACAGATCGGGCTCGGCGGCCGTGCCGTGTGCGCCATAGGCCTCCGAGAGCGCATCGGCGGCCGACGTCACCAGGGCTTCGGCCGCGAAGGCCTGGCTGGACAACAGGCCGACGGTCTGCTGCAGGATTGGATCATCGACGGGATTGTCAGATGCGGCGTGATAAAACGTCCGCTGCTTGTTACGGACGAGAGTTGCGGCGTCGCGTGTCACCCGACGCAGGATCCCGGCGATCACAGCGGTGAGATACAGCTGGGGAAACGTCGCCGAGTACGGAAGCTCGCCGTACAGGGTGCCGCGGCTGAGGAAGTCCTTGTGGTCGACGGAAACGTTGTCGTAGTTGGTCGTACCGCTTCCGGTGAACCGCTGACCGATTCCGTCCCAATCGCGTTCGAGGGACACACCTTCGCGATCGGAGGGAACGACCACTCGAACCGGATTGCCGTCGGGGCCAGTCGCGCTGACGACAAGGTAATCGGCGTACAGGTTGCCGGTGCTGTAGAACTTCGTGCCGGTCAGACGCAGACCGTCGGGGCCGTCGAGGATTGTGGTCTCGAACTCCCGGTTGCGCCGGCCGGCCTGCTTGCCGCTGAGCTCGGTCGTCGATGTCCCGAACAGCTTGCCGGCTCGTATTTCGTCCAGCCACCTGCTGTCCGAACCGCCGTTCTGGCGCAGTAGGCCCTCGGTGAAATTGAAATGATTGCGCACACTGTGGGCGACATTGGGGTCGGCCTCCCCGAGCGCGATGACCGTTTGAAACAGCTGGGTCAGCGTCGCGCCTCCACCACCCGCCGCTGCCGGAAGCCGCAGCGCGCCGAGTCGCGCCGCGCGGATGGCTTCGAACTCCTCGAACGGATGCCGATCCGCCTCGTCACGTTCGACGACACCGGCATCGAGGTAAGTCAGCAGCGCTTCCAGCCCGGCTGAACCGACGGTCACGGGTTCGTCGAAAACCGGTGACTGGGTGGGTTTCTCACTGACAGCGGGTGCGGTGATGGTCATCTATGGTCTCTCTCGTCGTCGAATGGGCATCAGGGTTCGAATGGCACCTGGGCCGAGATGAATTTTCCGTGGTACGTGGTCGTCAGGTACTGCGCCACCTCCTTGCTCTCCAACGCGTGTGCCAGCGCCGACACGCGGGGGTCACCCGCCAGCCGTGACGGGGCAACGAGGACACGGGCATACGGGTTGCCGGGCCCCGGCTCGATGGCCAGTGCGTCCCTGGCCGGTACCAGACCGATGGACGTGGCAGTGGTCGGGTCGAGCACGACGGCGTCGTAGTTGTCGTATATGTCCTTTGCGAACTCGGTGAAGTCGAGTCCCCGGATGGCCAGGTGCCGTTGTGATTCGAGAATATTGGCCTCCGACACCGACAGGTCTGCGATCGTCAGCCCGCCGAATCCACGATCGAGCTTCACGAGATCCACCGTTTGCAACAGATACAGACTCCGCGCGAAGCCGGCCTTTGTCTGAGGCACCGCGACTTCTGAACCGTGCGGCAGGCTCGTTCCGGTGATCTGGTCGGCGACCAGATTCGAATTCACCCAGTCCTCGGTGGGTTCGAGGTCCTTGAACTTCGAAGAATAGAGAGCATATGGTGCGACGTCGACCCTGGAGACGATGCTGAGCGTGTTGTGGCCGTTGCTCTCCTGGTTGCCGAGAAAGGCCGGTTGGGTCTGGTAAAAGGCAAGATCGGCCTTGCCGTCGACGACCTGGCCGTTGGCGTCAGCCGGAGCGTCCAGCAATTCGAGTTTGACATCGCCCGCCAGCTTGACATTCGTGATGAACTCCAACACGTCGCGGTAGCCCTCGCCGCCTACCTGAACCCGTAACACATCACCTGAGGTGCTCTCGGAGTACGTGACCGGTGTACCGTCTGCGCATCCAGCGATCGCCGCGGCTACCGACACCGTGGCGACGAGTGCCGCAACCTTGCGAAAAGTCCCCTGTAGCAATGTCATTGACTCTCCATCGGGCCGGGTCTAGAACACCTGGTAGAAGAATGACGCCAACTTCGGCCCGCTTCCGTCGTCGAAGCGGATTGTCATCTTCCACCGTCCTGGGGCAGGCACGATAAGGCCCGAGCTCCGCCACACCACCGTGCCGTCCGCACTGCGCCCCTCCCTGAGTTCCACTGGTAATCGCGCGACATTGGCTTGAGTCGAGGACAATTCGGCGCTGACCTCCGCATCTGGCACTGCGGCGGGTTTGGTGATCGCCACCACCTGACTGCCGCGACGGATGGTGTCGATATCAACCTCCAGCACAGCCGATTCGCCGAAGTCGAGCCTCGTGGCCACGTTCCTGGTGTAGCTGTCGCGGGCCGGCGTCAATGATGAGAGCAAGGACGTCGCACCGATGATCGAGACGGCAAGTGCGGTTTCGATCAACACGACGGGCGTGCGGCCGGCAGGCCGTGTGCGCAATGAGCGATACGCGATATAGCCGACGGCGATAGTGACTGCCACCAGACCGACTTTCACCAGAAGTGCGATGCCGTAAGACGTGGTGAACAACGCAGCGACCGGCCGCACCTGCAGGGTCGTCAGGACGGCGCCCGCGATGAGCGCCACGACGACATGGCCGGCGGCCACCCGATGCCACTGCCTCAGTTGCCGAACAGTACTCTGCCCCACAAAGATCAGCGTCAGGCCGCCGAGCCAGACGGCAATCGCGTACACGTGTACTACGGTGGCCATGAACGGCAACGGCCACAGGTTGGTCGAGCCGCCGTGGCCGCCGAGGGTGACCGCGATGAGAGCCGTTGCGGCCTGCAGGTATCCGAGAGTCAGGGCCAGATGGCCGCGGCTGGGTGGGCGAACGAACGTGGTCACCGCAAGGACGGCCGCAAGTACCAGGGCAATCCCGAACGGTGTGCGTGCGATCGTCGAGAACGCGGACCAGGAGATGTCGGTGAGCGCCCCGGCCTGCTCGGTGGCCAGCACGGCGAACCGGCCGATCAGTCCGACTGTCAGCAGGCCGGCGCTGACTCGGTACACGACCCGGAATCGCGGTGTCCTCAATGTGTCCGGCCATGCCCAAGAGGCGGCCAACAACAGGCCTGCCGAACCCGTGGTGCCCAGATACACCAGTATTTTGATCGGAAGCAGTACCGATCGACTTATCGCCGATGTCGGACCGGCCTGCGACCAGTCACCCTGTTCGGTCACCGAGCCGACCGTGAACCGGATCGACAGGGATACGACGTGAGTGTCGGGGGACACCACCCGTGCGGTGGCCAGGTATGCGCCGTCGGGCAGTGTCTCGGGCAACTGCACCACGATGCGTTGGTGTCCGGCTTCCAGGTGCGGCGACGCCAGCGGGTACCGCGTGCCGTCGACGTCGATGACTTGCACGGAGCCTTCGACGAGGGTGACGGGTTCATTGAGGTCGAAGGACAGCACGAGCGGGGACGAATCCAGTTGTGCTCCATCACTTGGTGCGCTCCTCACCACGCTGGCGTGTGCGGAAGCAGGGCCCGCCGTCCACAACAGACCCACGGCCACCGCGACCATCACCAGTCCCCACACGACGGTGCGATAGGTGCAACGATGCTGATATCCGGTTCCCATACGCCCGTCACGTGCCCGCGGCACACTCCTAGGACCTGGTGCGGCGCGCCGTGACCACCAACGCGGCGGCGGTGGCGAGCGCGATCAGGAGGCTCGCCACCGACGTGGCATGCCAAGCCCACGATTCCTGGCCGGATGACTGTGCGGCCACCAGGGTGGTGTCTGCCGACGCGTCGTGATGGCCGGGACCGGCCTCGGCAGAAGTCGCGCTCGTCGCCGATTCCGGTGGGGCACCGTGCCCGTCGCCCGCATGGCTGTGGCCGGCTTCCGCGGGCGCCAGAGCCACCACAGGAGCAGGTTTCTCCGGTTCGCTGTCATTGTCGACGGCGATCTCGTTCCACGACACCACCGAGCCGTCGCTGTAGGTCTGATCTGACAGCAGCGCAACGGAATCCACATTCTCCGGCCATGGTCCTGCCGAGAAGGCGAACTCACCGAACTCCGACGGCCGCAGGCCGCCTGCCTTGTCGATCGCTTGCCAGGTAATCCTCGATACCCGCTGTCCGTCGCCCGACGGCGTGGTCTCCACGGCGGCCCTCCATCCGGGAATCGGCAAGGTACGGGCCGAGGTGAGGTGGACGTTGTCCGGCAGGGTCACTGTCAGACCGGTGGTGGACGCCTGTGCCGACTCGCTCGGCACGATCAGCCGCACGATGCCGTAACCACCCTGTGGTGGCTGTTGTCCTTCGTCCACCCGGACATGTGCTGCCGCCGGAGCGGCGGACAGGACGGCGCCCACGCCGACAAGTGCGCAAACGACAAGTAGGCGAAGCGTTTTCGGTGTCTTCGGCATGGTGTTCCGATCTGGTTATTTGTTGGTGAGGCCGAGTTGCCAGGCGGTTACTCGCTTTTCGACGCCGGCGAGGATGAGGTTCAGCGTGACCCCGATGAGGCCCAGCACCACGATCCCCGAGTACATCGCCGGGATCTGGTACCCCTCTTGACTCGATCGGATGTAGATGCCGATGCCCTCGGTGGCACCGAGGTACTCGGCGGCGACCAACGCGGTGAATGCGTAAGACGCGGCGAGCCTGATGCCGGGGAAGATATTGGGGACCGATGCCGGCAACACCACTCGGGTGAAGATGTAGGCACGCCCCGCGCCGAGCGTGCGTGCGGCATTGAGCAGGATATTCTCGACGCCCTTCACTGCGTTGACGGTGCTGATGAATACCGGCCAGAAGGCCGCCCATGTGACGATCGCGACTTTCGACTGTTCACCGATGCCGAAGAACAACAGGAATACCGGGAACAAGGCGAGGATGGACAGACTCCGAAAGAACAGGAGAACAGGGTCGAATGCCTTCTCCAGGAACCGTACCGAGCCGACCAGGATGCCCGACACAACGCCGAGGCCCACCCCGATGAGGAAACCCGACAGGCCGCGGCGCAGGCTTGGCCACACCTGCTTGCGGAGATCGCCGTCGGCAGACAGGCCTTCGACGAGCTGCTCGAAAACCTTCTGCGGCGGCGTGAGGAACTTCGGATCCAGCAGTCCGGCAACAGTTGCCAACCACCAGGTGAACAGGAACAGTGCGACACCGACAGTCCCGTAGAGGTACTTGTCGTACTTGGCCAACCATGCCCTCCACAGCGGGGGAGGCGGCGCGCCGGAGGCGGACGCGGTACGGGGCGGCCGTGACTCTGCGTCCGGTGGCGCAGCAGTTTCAGTTGTTACCAACTTCAACCTCTTCCTTGAGGATTTGGGCGACCTGCCCGCGGATCCGGCCGAATTCCGCGCTTGCGCGCGAGTCGTCATCACGCGGTCTCGGCAGGTTCACGTCAATGAGGTCCTTCACCGCGCCCGGACGTTTGGTCATCACCGCGATGCGGTCCGAGAGGAAGATCGCTTCGTCGATCGAGTGGGTGACGAAGAGAATTGTCTTCTTGCGCGCACCCGATTCCCAGATCCGCAACAGTTCGTTCTGCAGGAACTCGCGGGTCTGGGCGTCCAATGCGGCAAACGGTTCGTCCAGGACGAGGACTTCGGGGTCATACGCCAGCGATCGCGCGATGGCAACCCGCTGGCGCATACCGCCGGACAGACGGTGTGGAAGGTGATGGGCGAAGTTCTCCAACCCAACGGTTTTCAGGATGCGGTCGGACGTCTTCTTGCGCTCGGCGGCGGGAATCGAGCGCACCTTCAACCCCACCTCGACGTTCTTCTGGACTGACAGCCACGGGAACAGGGCGTAGCTCTGGAAGACTACGCCGACGTTCTTGCTGACCCCTCGGACCGGGGATCCGTCCAGCTGCAGCTCGCCGCCGTCGTAGCTCTCCAGGCCGGCGAGAATGTTGAGGAATGTCGACTTCCCGCAGCCGCTCGGACCGAGCAGCGAAAGGAACTCGCCTTCGCGGATATCGAGGTCGAAGTCCCGGAGGACCTCGGTCGCGGTGGTTCTGGTGTCCCCGGAACCCTTGCCGATGTGCGCGAATTCCTTGTGAAGCCCGCTGGCCTGAATCTTGACTGCGGGCTCGCGAACCTCATCACCGAGAAGATCGGGCTGTGCCATATCTACCTCTACTCGATCAGATTTCGGTGTCCGTGAGGACCTCGGTGTTGTCGGCCTGCGACTCGATCAGGGCCGGCGACTTCGCGTACGGGTTGTACTCGTTGGTCGCCACGTCCTCGGGCGTCAGCTTCGCCTCTTCGGGCGTCAGCGTGCCGACGCGCTCGGCAAGGCCCCACCAGAATCCCGTCTGTTGTTTGTCGAGGATGAGGTTGTTGGCGTAGTAGTGCTTGGTGACCTGTTCTTTCGGTAATCCGGTCAGCTGAGCGACTTTGTCGCGGTACTCGTCGGGATGGGCGTTGGCCCAGTTGGCCACCTTTGCGAGGATGCCGACGAACTCCTTGGTCTGTTCTGGGTATTTCCGAATGAACTTGCCACTGGCGCTGATCGGTGCGAGTCCGCCGTCCTCGCCGGAGTTGTTGAAGTCGGAGAAGGCGACTTTGAGCGCCGAATCGGTGCGTAGCGCACCGTTGAGTGGCGGATGTATCACCGCCAGATCCACCTCGCCCTGCTCGAGGGACTGCGGCATCTGGCTCTCGGACTGCGTCAGGAATTTCACCTTGGTGATATCGACGTCGTTCTTGACGAGGTAGTCCTTGAGAATGAACTCAGCGCAGCCTTTGAGGGAATTCAGCGATACGGTCTTTCCCTCGAGTTCCTTCAGATTGTCCGGTCCGATCGCGGAATCCGCGCGGGTGAAGTACTCCATGTGCGGCTCGTCTTTGGTCGTGTAGGTGCGCGACGCGATGACCTTCAGATCCACCCCAGCTGCCGCAGCCGACAGCGATCGGTTGAACATGTAGGACGCGAATGTGATGTCCCCGGTGCCGAGCAGTGCAGGTATCTGCCCCGAGTCGATCGCGCCGACATATTCTGGACGGATACTGGCCTTGTCCCACAGTCCGAATTCGTCGGCCAGCTTCACCAGTGACGGCGCCTTCGGATCCTCGGACCACTTGAAGTAGACGGGGTTGTTCGGGTCGGCCGGCACGACCTGTTCGGCTTGCGCCGACTCAGCGGAGTCACTCGACGAGCACGCCACAAACGTGGTCGCCGCCAGCGTCGCAGCGATGAGCGTGATGGCGCCGCGGCGGAATCGGCCGTACAAAGCGGCCTGTGCCTTGAGCATGGGTACCTTCCCTGAGCTGATGGGTTGTGTAGGATTCATGGTCGAGCGGGTATCGCTGGGCGACAAGAAATTTCGGCTACCGAAACGCTTAAGTTCAGCTTCAGTATCGGGTGATCGTGCAGAGCGAGCTGCGAGTGTGCCGAGAGTCCGGTGCGGCAGATGATCCGCCATTGTCACGAAACAGCGCCGGAGTCAGGGTTCTCAACGAGGGTCTCGCGGCGATGCACTCATTCAAAATGCGCCTCTGTCCGTGCGCGTGTGATGAGTTCGTCGGCGTGGGGCCCAGGCCGGTCGTCAGTGTGCAGGCGCGGGCTGTCGCAGAAGCGGTAGTAGTAGGTCACCGATCCTGCCGACTTCGGACATGTACGGCGTATCCGACAGGACGAAGTGGGTGACACCGAGTTCGGCGTAGCGCTGCAGTGCGGCACCGACATCGGCGGCCGAACCGACGAGCCAGGTGGTTCCGGCGCCGCCTCCGCCATAGCGGCCGGGCGTGGTGTAGAGGCAGGTGTCGAGAACCTCGCCGCGTTCGGCGAGGTCGAGAAGACGTTGTTGCCCCACGGCAGCACCCTGCCTGCGGCCGTGTAGATCGGGCCGCCCCGCGATCGAGGCGATCTTGGCTTCGGCGTCGCGCCAGGCCTGCTCGGTGGTGTCGCGGATCAGGGTGGTCACCCGTAATCCGAATTCGAGCGGAGCGTGTTCACGACCGACCTTGTCCGACAGCGTCTTCAACCGGTCGATACGCTCGGCGATCCCGTCGAGGGCTTCGCCCCAGAACAACTGCACGTCCGCTTCGGCAACCGCGACGTGTTCAGCGGCAGTCGAGGCGCCACCGAAGTACAAACGGGGGTGGCGGCCCTGCTCGGCACCGAATACTCGGGGGGCCACCGTCGAATGTTCGACGCGGAAGAACTCGCCGTCGAAACTGACATCTTCCTCACGCCACAGGCGGCGAACCACCTGTAGGAACTCTCTGGTGCGGTCGTACCGACGGGACTTGTCGAATTCGCCGTCACCGTATGCCGCCAGGTCGTCGGTGCCGCTGACGATGTTGATGAACAGCCGACCACGGCTGAGCTGATCGAGTGTTGCCGCCGCACTGGCGAAGTGGGCGGGATGCCAGTAGCCCGGCCGGATCGCCACGAGTGGGGTGAAGGTGGTGGTGCGTGCCGCGATCGCGGTTGCGACGGTGAAGGTGTCGGGCCGACCCCATCCCGTGCCGATCAAGGCGCCTGCCCAGCCGTGCTGCTCGGCCCGGAGCGCGAGATCGACCGAGTAGTCCAGGGTTCCCCAGCCGTCAACCGTGTCGTCGCCGCGATGCCCGGGCTCGACGGTGTTCGGGACGTACCAGAGAAATTCGTGGCCGAGCCCGTCGGTCGTCGTCATCAGGCTCCCTTCGCGGCATGGAGATCGGCAAGAACGAGGTCTCTGGTGATCGCCTGAGACAGCCGTGGCACGCCATCCGCAAGCTCGGAATGTCGCCGACGGGGCGGCCGAAACTGACGTTCGCGCCGATGCTGAACACATGGATGTCGGCGAGCCACGGCGCCGATCCGGGAAGCTTTTCGGTGAACTCGTATCCGGGCCCCAGATACGGTGCCACTCCGAGGATGTCGTTCTCGAGTCCTTCCGGTGGTGTGTAGACGTCCCTCCACAGCGCGATGTGCGGCGCGATGGTCGCGAGTTCGGGACGTGTGGACGGGTTCTGCTGGTAGCCCGTTCCGGCGATCACATAGTCGAACGTGCGCACGCCGTCGGCCGCGTCCACTCGTACGCGGCCGCGGTGCTCGGAGGCAGATGACCACGCGGCCGACACGTGTAGGTGGTAGTTGTCGAACGCTGCTGCGCGGGTGACCGAATCCTCCGGGACGTTTGCGCCCTGCCGGGCCGCCTTGACGCGCTGCTCCCAACGCTCGGCGTCACTGAGGAGATGGAACACGTCCTGTACCAACGGGTTGGGTCGGTTGGCGAGATTGGCGACGACGACAGCGGGCCGGCGGGTGTACACGTGCACCTCGCCCGCACCCGCCTCCAACGCCGTCGCCGCGGCGTCAAAGGCCGAGGCCGCAGCACCGAGCACGGCGACACTCTTGCCGCGCAGTGAGTCGAAGTCGATCGCGTCGGCGGTGTGTGCCCACAGCGCCGGGGGCAGGTCGCGAAGTTCGGCGGGGACGTAGGGACCCCCGGTGCCGGACACGCCTCCGGCGAGGACCAGTTTACGGGTGGTTTCGGTCCATCGATGGCCGTCCTGCTCCAGAGTCAGACGCAACCCCGTCTCGCCGGGTGCGATGTCAGTGACGCGGACGCCGCGGCGAACCTCCACACCGACCTGCTCACGGAACCAGCTCAGGTAATCCGCCCAGTCGGATGTGGCGATGCGGTCGATGTCGTCGAAAGCCGCTGTCCCGTAGATGCTTTCGAACCAAGCGCGAAACGTCAGTGCGGCATTGCCCAGCTCGGGACCCGAGATGGTCTTGCCCGTCCGCAGCGTGCGCATCCGTGCACGGGACTGCCAGGCCAGATCTGACTCCTGTCGGCCCGCGTCGATGACGGTTACGTTCGCCACCCCGGCCCGTAGCAGGGCATGAGCCGTGGTGATGCCGGTCTGTCCGCCACCGATGATGGCCACATCGTGGTCGACGTCCTCGCGCGCCGCGATCCAGTTGTTGCCGTCGAGCCCGAGTAACCGCAACGATTCCTTCGCCGCGATATCCGCGGTCGCAATGCTCAGATCCTGTGTGGTCATCGGGACACCGCCTCGGCGAGTAGATGGGAATTGGAAGGCCGGGCGAGCCCGTAGTGTCCACGCAACGTCGAAGCGGAGTACTCGGTGCGGAAAAGGCCGCGCGCCCGGAGAATCGGTACGACATGGTCGACGAACAATTCCAGGCCGGACGGCAGCGTCGGCGGCATGATGTTGAAGCCGTCGGCCGCACCTCCCTGGTACCACTCCTCGATCGTGTCGGCCACCTGCTCGGGTGTGCCCACGAATGTGCGGTGACCGCGGCCCCCGCCGAGACGTCCGATCAATTGCCGCACGGTGAGGTGTTCCCGACGGGCTAACTCGACCACCAGCGTGTAACGGCTCTTGGCGCCTTCGATCGCGTCTTCGGGTAGCAGCCGGTCGGGCAGTTGTTTGTCGAGTTCCAGATCATCGAGCGGGATCCGCAACGTGTTCGCGAGTTGCCGGTGCGCGTACTCGGGCACGATCGCCTCTTCGAGCTCGCGGTCTTTGGCTGCTGCCTCGCCCTCGGTGCTGCCGATCACCGGGACGATACCCGGCAGGATCTTGACGGTGTCGGGGTCGCGCCCGGCCGCGACGGTACGGGATTTGAGATCGGCGTAGAACGCGCGGCCTTCCTCGATCGTCTGCTGCGCGGTGAACACCGCCTCGGCATACCGTGCGGCGAATCCTTTGCCGTCCTCGGACGAGCCTGCTTGGACCAGAAGAGGATAGCCCTGGGGCGAGCGGGGAATGTTCAGCGGGCCTTCGACCGAGAAGTACTCGCCGCGGTGTGCGGGCGGGTGGATCTTCGATTGGTCACCCCACCGACCTGTCGATTTGTCTGCGAGGATCGCATCGTCTTCCCAGCTGTCCCAAAGCTTTTGCGTCACCCGTACGAACTCGTCGGCCCGCGCATACCGGGACGCGTGATCGGGCAACTCGCTCAGTCCGAAGTTGCGAGCCGCTTCCACGGTCGCGGTGGTGACGATGTTCCACCCGGCACGCCCGTTGCTCACGTGGTCGAGCGAGGCGAGCCGACGAGCGAGGTTGTAGGGCGAGTTGTATGACGTCGACGCGGTCGCGATGAGGCCGATCCGCTCCGTGACGCCTGCCAACGCGGTCAACAGGGTCAGTGGTTCGAGCACGCCGAGCGGCCTGCGCCCGACGTCACCGTTGAGCTGCGGACTGTCGGCAAGGAAGAGCGAATCGAAGGTGCCGCGTTCGGCGATGGTGGCCAGCTTGACGTAGTGCGAGACCGTGGTCGCCGCGAACGGGTCGCTCTCTGGCAGACGCCACGACGCCTCGTGGTGGCCCGTGCTCATGAGGAACGCATTCAGGTGTAGCTGACGTCCGCTCATTTAGGTGACCTCCAGACCGGATATGGTGAAATCTGTTGACTGGTCACAAGTTATCGACTCGATGCTGATTAAGCTCCTAACATTCGCTACGAGAATGGTGTAGCGGAACTGCGCCTATGCCGCGTGGCACCCGGCGTCAGGAGGCGACGCTCAGTGCCTCGTCGGATTGTGCATGCATGGCCTCGTCCGCGATCGTCCGCAGTGTCCGCAGGATCAGCGCGATGTTGGGGTCACGTTGCCGCCCGGCGCGGACCACCGCACTGACGGTCCGCCCGCCGAGATCCAGTCCCGGCAGGATGAGACCTGCCAACTTCGCCGGGACCGACAGGCGGGGCACGATCGCCGACGCGACCTCGGTTGCCGCGAGGTCACAGATGTTCTGCGCTCCGATCAGCCGGTGTTTGACCTGTGGTGTGAAACCGGCGCTTTCGCCTGCCCGCATGACCGCGGCGCCGAGGCCGGAATTCTGGGGGCCTGTCACCCATGGTCCGTCGGCCAGTGCTGCAAGACCGTTCTTGCGAACCCTCAAGTGGGTATGCGTTGGCGCCAACAGCACGAGGGGCTCGAACAGCAGCGGCACGGCATTCAGACCGCCTGGTGAATCCTGACCGACGAAGTCGTACTGGCAGGTGATCGCGACGTCCACCTCGCCTTGGCGGAGCAGGCGGATGGCGGCCGAACTCGACTCTTGCTGCACCTGCACCCGTAGATCCGGCGCTTCGCCACTGAGCCGTTGCATGAGCGGAACAGCCAGTGTCGGAATCCCCATGTTGAACGTGGCGATCGCGACCTGCCCGGAGACCCTGTCCCTGGTTTCGGCGACGGCGCTCATGGCTTCGTCGACCGCGACCAGAACACGACGCACGTGCTCGGCGAGCACCTGGCCACTACGGGTCAGCCCCAGAGTTCGGCCGTCGCGCCGGAACAGGACCGCACCCGCCTCTTTTTCGAGCACGCGAAGTTGTTGAGAAACGGCAGAACTCGTGATGTTGCGCCGCTCGGCCACGGCGGTGACCGAACCCAGGTCAGCCAGGTCGGACAGCAGCATCATGCGGCGTAGATCCAACATCAAACACTCCCCGCGGTGGCTTTTGCCCGGAGTGGGTTGGCGATCGGCGCGATTGACATGGGAACCTCATCAGCTTGATGCGAGACTTGCGGCTGGACACAACTGCCCGGCAGCGTGTCGATCAGAGTGGCGCGCGCACAGCTTGTGACGGGCGGGCCCGAAGCAGGGTCAGCGACAACAGATCGCGCTACAGTCGCGCATGAGATCGACGTGCAGTGACGTGATGAGGTCCGTCGAGTTCACAAGACGAAATGATGGCAGACAAACATTGGCGGGCGCAGCCGCGCTACGCCCACCTCTTACATGGTCGGCGGCCTGAACTGGGCTTATGCCGTTGCACCCGCAGGAATCACAGCGGTTGTAATTCCAGCGTCATCAAGGCACGTCGCGTCTCGACAACTGCGGGATTGCGGCGACGTTAAGCCGCGCTGAAACGTTCCGGTAGCAGAAGACGGTTGTTTGTGCTGACGGCCGAACCGACGCTGACCAGAGCGAGGCGGACCGCCGCTCGCCAGACAACACCTCGACACAGGAGTCAGCCCAGATGACCGACCTCTCCGAACGAGCTACCGCAACCAGCCCCCGCACCGACACCGGCCTGGACGTCGTTCCCCTTGCCGGCTACATCGGCGCAGAGATCCGCGGGGTCGATCTCCGTAGCGATCTGGAGCCCAGTGTGGTCGAGGAGATCCGGAGTGCGCTCCACACCCACAAGGTGATCTTCTTCCGCGACCAGGAGATCGGCCACGCCGAACAGGTCGCGTTCGCGCGGCGGTTCGGCCGCGTCACCCCGGCCCATCCGCATGAAGAGGAGCCGCCGGAGGGTTTTCCGGAGATCCTTCCGATCGACAGCCGTCGCTACGAGCGTCACCTCGGCCGCAAGCGTACGTCGTACGACAACAGCTGGCATACCGACGTGACGGCACTGGTGAACCCGCCCGCGGCCTCGATCCTGCGTGCCCACATCCTGCCCCCGTACGGCGGCGACACGGCATGGACCAATCTGGTCGCCGCATACGAGAACCTGCCGAAGGAACTGCGCGACTTCGCCGACAAACTCGACATCAAACATCAGTTCAACACCAGGGCGGTTGCGGGCAGCCAGCGCGACCGCAAAGTCCGGGAGGCCAACCTCGTCGCATACCACCCCGCCGTCAGGGTGCACCCCATCACCGGTGAGCGGGCCCTGTTCGTCAGTCCCGGGTTCACGCGTGGTGCCCGGGAGATCCGTGGCTTCAGCCCATCTCAGAGCGAGGCGATTCTCAAGCTTTTCTGGGAGGAAGCCACCCGAACCGAATTCACTGTGCGGTTCCGTTGGGCGCCTGGCAGTGTCGCGTTCTGGGACAACCGGGCGACGGCACACCTGGCCATTCCGGACGCCGGCCATCTCGATTACGACCGCGTCCTCTACCGTGTGACACTCGAGGGGGACATACCCAAGGGCGTCGACGGCCGCGAATCCGAACTGGTGTCCGGCGAACCGTTCCACGGCTCCTGAATCCACCTGCCTGCAAAGAGAAACGGATCATAATGTCAGTCGCGCTACCCAGCACAGACCATCGACAACTAGGCGCGTACGGGCCGGTCGTCTCGCCAATCGGGCTCGGCTTCATGAGCTTTCGCACGGGCGCCGGCCCCGAAGACGAGAAGCAGGCCAAAGAACTCGTCGACACGGCCATCGATCTCGGTGTGACCCTGTTCGACACCGCCGACGTCTACGGTCCCGAGTTCAGCGAGATCCTGCTCGGCAAGGCGATCCGCGGACGACGGGATTCCCTCGTCATCGCAACGAAGTTCGGTAATGCCCTCGACCGGGACACCAACCCGGATGCCCGTGCGCTCGACGGCAGGCCGGAGTATGTGCGCACCGCGATCGAGGGCTCGCTGCGCCGCCTCGGAATCGACCACGTCGACCTGTACTACCAGCATCGCGTGGACCCCGAAGTGCCCATCGAGGACACCGTCGGCGCCCTCAAGGAACTCGTCGACGCGGGGAAGATCCGCCACATCGGATTGTCGGAGCCCGGCCCGCAGACGTTGCGACGCGCGCACGCCGTACATCCGATTGCCGCGATCCAGAACGAATGGTCACTGTTCACCAGGGATATCGAAAAGGACACCGTGCCGATCGCGCGCGAACTCGGCATCGGCATCGTGCCGTACTCCCCGCTGGGGCGCGGCTGGCTGACCGGTCGGGTGCGTACCACTGCCGACGTCAAGGGCGTCCAGAGCCGGCACCCACGGTTCGGTGCCGACGTGTTCGACCGTAACCGTGCCCTGGCCGACAACGTCGCCGCCGTCGCGGCTGAGATCGGGGTGCAACCGAGCCAGGTTGCCCTGGCCTGGGTACTGTCACGCGGACGGGATGTCGTGCCCATCCCCGGTACCCGGCATGCCGAGTACTTACGGGAGAACATCGGCGCCTTGAGCGTCGAGCTCACCGCAGAACATCTCGAACGGCTCGACACCATTGCCGAAGGGGTGGGTGGCCACCGGTCCATCCGGCCCGAGCACCTGGGCACCGAGGCTCCGGCCGCGCCCTGACCTCGTGCCGAACGTGAAGAAGATGGCGAGATTCCCGAGAAATCCCGCCATCTTCTTCACACTGGGCGCCGACCGAATCAGAAGAATCCGCTGTCGGGAAGCGGCGCCCCGTTCACGGCGATATCTCCGAGGACGCGGGCCTTGTACACGGTCGGGTTGTGGGAGAACAAGGTCCGCAGATTGCGCCAGTGCCGGTCGAGGTGTGCCGTCGAGCGGGCTGAGGATGCCCCGCCGACGTCGAAGATCCGCGAGGCCGCGCGCAGCGCAGGTTCTTCGATCGCGACCTTGACCCGTGCGGCCGCGATCGAAGCCTTGGCCTCCAGCGCAGCGTCGATTCCGTTGACCCGGGCGGCGTCCAGCGCGGGTGCCAGTTCTGTTGCGGCGCGCAGAACCACCGCCTCGGCGGCGTACGCGGCCGCGTCGATCTCGCCGACGATCTCGAGCAGTTGCGGGTCGCGCGCGGGGGCGTCGGCGGTCGCGAATGTGTAGGTACGGTGCCGCTCTCGTACGAGTGTTGCCGCCTCGGACGCGACGCTGCGCAGGATCCCCGCCGCGATCGCGTGCAGGTACAACTGCACCAGGGCACCACGCGCCCGGTCGACACCCACGTTGGTACCCAGCGCCAGCACCTCGTCGTCAGACACCGCGACATCCTCGAAGAGGGTTGTCCCGCTACCGGTATGACGTTGGCCCACGCCGTCCCAATCGTCGAGATGAACGACCCCGGTGCGGTCTGCGGGGACCACAGCCGCAACCGGCGCACCGTCTTCGTTCTCGGCCGTCACCCGAAGATAGTCCGAGAACTGAGCGCCGGTGCTGTAGAACTTCCGGCCGCGTAACCGCAAACCGCCGGCTTCCCGAATCAGTTTGGTGTCATAGCTCTGGCCGCCGACGCTGCGTGTGCTCTGTTCGGAGCTCACCCCGCCGATCAGGCGGCCCTCGGCTATCACGGAGATCCACCGTTGCTTGGCCGCGGTGACCGGGACACGCTGCAGCTCTTCGACGTTCGCGAAGTGCACGCGCAGAATGTGGGCCAGGTCGGGATCAGCCTCGGCCAGAGAGATCAGGAACTCGAAGAACTGCGGCACCGTGTAGTCACCGCCGCCGTACTCCGCGGCCAGGCGCACCGCGCCCAGTCGGTTCTCACGCACGAGTTTCAGCCCGAGGCCGGGTGGTTCGTTGCCACCCTCATTCAGACGGCGGCGGTAGTCTGCGGCAATCTCGCCGAAAACGGTCATTGTCAGTCCTTTCCGGGGCCGGCAGGCGCGGACCCATCGATCCAGGTGTCGTAAAACCACGGCACCGAGTTGGCGGCGTTGGCGAATCCCCGCACCCGCGGCGCGACGGCGAAGATCTGGGTGTCCTCCAGCAGTGGAATGGAGTACGCGTTGTCGATCACGTAGTTGTTGTATTCCTGCAGCAACTTGAGCCGTTGCGCCGGGTCGGTGGCGCTGATCTGGGCCCGCAGCAGGCGGTCGATCGTCGGGTCAGAACCCTCCAGCGCATACAGATCACCGCCCTCGCTGTCGTAGTTCTGCCACAGACGCACCGGGTCGGCGGTAGGCCATCCGTTGCGGCGCAAGCCCACTGAGTCCTCGATGCTGGCGGTCGGATAGTTGGCGAAATCGGTCTGGCGGATCACCAACCGGATGCCGATCCGTCGGAGCTGGCGTTGGATCAGCTCGTACATCGGTTTGGCCGTGTGGTCGTAGACGTCGACATAGATCTTCACGGCGAGTTCCTGGCCGTCCTTGGTCCGGTACCCGTCGTCGTTGATGTGCGTCCACCCGGAGGCCTCGAGCCGGCGAACGGCCTCGGCCGGGTCGTAACGCACCGCGTCGCTGCGGTCGGTGTAGCCGGGAAAGTTCTTGGTGACGATGTTCTGGGCGGGCTTCCAGTTGTCGGTGTAGAGGGTGTTCAGGATCTCGTCACGGTCGATGCCGAAGCCGATCGCCTTGCGGACGTTGGTGTCCCTCAGAAACGGGGCAGTCTGGCGGACGTCGAGAGTGTTGGCCAATCCCGGTGTTCGCAGCCCGCGCACGTCGAAACCTTCTGCGGCCAGCAGGCGTTCGTCCGGCGGCTGGGAGTAGCGGATCGCATCTGCTTGACCGGCCCGCAAAGCGCCGACCCGCACACTGTCCTCGGTGACCGGAATGACGGTGATGGTGTCCAGGTACGCCTCGCCCTGGTGAGGCGCGGTGGCTGGTGCCCAGTTGTAGCCACGTCGCTTCGACAGGACGATCTGCTTGTCCGGGATCTCGGAGGTGGCATAGAACGGTCCGGATCCGATCAGGTTGGTGACGACCGACTGCTGCTCCTTGCTGGCGTCGATCGTGGCGTCGGCGACCAGCCCGGCGGTGTTGAGCGTCAGGACGGCGATGAACGGCGCGTAGGGCTCGGCCAGCGTGACGCGGACGAGGCGGCGGCTGTTGTCGGCCGTGACCGATTTGACCTTGGGAAAGTAGGTATTTCGCGTGATACCTTTGGCTTTGTCGCCGTTGGCCTGCCAGTCCAGGTTCCGCCGCACCGACTCGGCATCCAGCACCTGGCCGTCGCTGTAGGTGACGCCCTCGCGGATGGTGAACTCGTAGATCAGGTGGGAATCGTCGACGGTCCAGCGTTCGGCGATCCAGGGTACGAACTCGAAGGTCTTCGGATCCTGATACACGAGTCGATCCAGCATCTGGTCTTTGAGCAGGCTGTTCTGCCAGTAGCTGACCTGGATCTGAAGGGATGCCGGGGCTTCCGCGTCCAGATAGGTCAGGTGGCCGCCGCGGGTGCCCGCCGGGGCCGGCTGTTGATCGGGGTCGGAGCCGCAGGCGACCAGCCCGGACGTGACGACCGACACCGCCGCCACGAGGGCGGCCACTCGTCGCCGGGTGCTCATGCCGCTCGCGCCGGCGCGCCGGGAATCGCGTCGAGCAACCGCCGGGTGTAGGCCGCGGCCGGTGCGCTGAAAACCTGTGCGACAGGCCCGGTTTCCACCAGCCGTCCGTGCTCGAGCACGCTGACGGTGTCGGCGATCTGACGCACCAGGCTGAGGTCGTGCGAGATGAACAGGTAGGTGAGTGCCAGTTCACGCTGAAGTTCGATGAGCAACTCCACGACCTGTGCCTGCACGGTGACGTCCAGCGCCGAGGTGGGCTCGTCGAGTACCAGGATCGGCGGATGAAGTATCAGGGCCCGGGCCAGAACAACGCGTTGGCGTTGGCCGCCGGAGATCTCGCGTGGCTTGCGGTCGGCCAGTGTCGCCGGGAGCCCGACTCGGTCGAGTGCGTCGGCCACCTCGCGGCGCCGTTGCGACCGCGACCCGATGCGGTTGATGCGCAATGGCTCTGCGACGGCCTCACCGATCGTGAACCGGGGGTCGAGTGCTGCCAACGGATTCTGATGCACCATCTGTAGCGTGCGGGCCTGTGCTCGCTGCCGCACCGGATCCAGCGGGCTACGCGGCTCCCGCACGACGCCGTCGACCCGGACCTCACCTGAGTCGAAGTCGGTGAGGCCGGCCAACACCCGCGCGGCCGTGGTCTTACCGGAACCGGACTCTCCGACAAGCGCGTGGATCGACGCGGTTTCGACGTCGAAGGATACGGAGTCCAGTGCGCGAGTTTCGCCGAACTGTTTGACCAGTCCACAAACTTTCAAGATGGGTTCGGCGGTAGGTTGTCGCGAGATGGAAGATCGGGCGTACTTGTCCGGGGACAGTGCCGGTGCGTCGGCGATGAGCTGACGGGTATAACTATCCTGTGGCGCGACCAACACTGTTGTCGTCGGCCCGGTTTCGCGGACCTCACCGTCACGGAGGACAACGACGTGATCGCTGTGATGCTCGGCGAGGGCCAGGTCATGCGTGATGAACAGAACCCCGAGCCGGCGTTCTCGCCGGAGCTCGTCGAGCAGCTCGAGGATGCGTTGTTGCACCGTGACGTCGAGGGCAGAGGTCGGTTCGTCGGCAATGAGGAGACGGGGTTCGCCGGCGATGGCGATGGCGATGAGCACACGTTGCAGCTGCCCACCGGACAGCTGATGCGGGTAGTGCCTGGCCCGCCGCTGCGGCTGCGGGATACCGACGCGTTCAAGTAGTTCGACCGCGCGCATCTGTGCGTCGCGGCGGTCGGCGATCCGGTGGACCGTGAGCACCTCCGCGATCTGGTCGCCGACCCGCTTCAAGGGGTCGAGTGAGCCGAGCGGATCCTGTGGCACGAACCCGATCGTGGTGCCGCGTAGTTCCCGCCACTTCCGTTGGGAGAGTGCGGTCACGTCCTGATCGCCGATGCGGATCTCCCCAGCGGCCACCCGGCCGTTGTCGGGCAGGAGTCCCTGGACGGCGCGCGCGATGGTCGACTTGCCCGATCCCGATTGGCCGACCAGGGCGACAACCTGGCCGGCTCCGACGTCGAGCGAGACATCGCGCACCACACCCGATTTGGTGCCGTAGTCGATCGTCAGCCCGGAAACCGCCAACAACGCAGTGGAACTCATATTTCAGCCAATCTTTATTCGGACGAGGTGGGCGAGCCTGGACAGGCTCATGACCGTCAGCACGATCGCGATGGAAGGAAAGAACACCAATCCCGGTGCCGAGTTGATGTAGTTGCGGCCCTCGGAGATCAGCAATCCCCATTCGGGCTCCGGGGGCTGAGCGCCGTAGCCCAGGAAGCTCAGTGACGCGATGGCGAGGATGGCGGTGCCGAACTGCAGCGCCGCCAGGGACAGCACCGCCGAGTAGGAGTTGGGCAGGACATGGCGGAACAACAACGCCAGGTGCCCGGCCCCGAGGTGTTCGCTCGCCTCGACGAACGGCAGGTTCCGGATCTCGAGCACCTCGGACCGGGCAAGCCGCGCGAACACCGCGATCGAGGAAACGCCGACGGCGATAGCGGCGTTCACCGTGCCGAACCCGAGCGCGACGATGATGGTGATCGACAGCAGCAGCGTGGGAATCGACAACAGGACGTCGACGATGCGGCTGATGACGCTGTCGGTGGCGCGCCCGAAGTACGCGGCCAGCAGGCCGAGGATCGTTCCGACCACCAAGCCGATCACGACGGCGATGAAGGAACCTGCAATGGTCGCCCCGGTACCCGCGACGACACGGCTCAGCAGGTCTCGGCCGATGTAGTCGGTGCCGAACGGGTGGGCCAGGCTCGGACCCGCGAGCGGCAGTTCCGGATTCTCCTGCAGTGGGTCGTATGGGGCGATAGCGCCCGGGGCGACGATCATCGCGGCGACAAGCACCAGGAAGAGCAGGGGCACGAGGTCGGCGATCCCGACGTCGATGCGCCTGATTCGGGGGACCCGAATTGCGGGGAGTGCCTCGGTGAGTGTCATGCGGCGGCCAACCGTGCCGCGCGCGGAATCGACCGCTCGATACGGGGATCGATCAGCGGATAGAGCAGATCCACAATGAGATTGACGACGACGAACGTCACCGACACCGTGATGACCACGGCTTGGATGATCGGTGTGTCCTGGTTTCGCACTGCGGTTTCGGTGAGGTATCCGATACCCGTGCGGTTGAAGATGGTTTCGGTGATGACTGAGCCGGCCAACAGTTCACCGACAGTGATAGCCACGATGGTCACGGTGGGAATAGATCCGTTCTTGAGAAGGTGTCCGAAGACGATGCGGTCGTTGCCAAGGCCTTTGGCCCGCAGCACCTCGACGTAGGGTTGGCCGGCTGCATTGCTGAGCCCCTGAATCAGGACCTGGGCGATGGGAGCGGCCACGGGTAACGCCAACGGGAGCGCCGCGAGCACCGTCGACGCGAGGCCTTCGTCGCGCACTGCCGAGACCCAACCGAGGCTGAACGAGAAGACCTGCAGGGCAACGAGTCCGGTGACGAACACCGGAATGGACAGAAACGCCGGCGGCAGCGCCCGGGCTGCTTCGCGAACCGGTGGCCAGGGTGCGAACACCGCGCCGAGGGCGATCGCGAAGCCGAGCAGCGCAGCGAGGACGAAAGCCACGCCGGCAAGTGCCAACGTCGACGGCAGCGCATGGGCCATCAACCGCGACACGGACTGCCCGCTGTTGAGCGAGTAGCCGAGATCGCCGGTGAACAAGCGTTGCACCGACACCCCGAACTGCACGATCGCCGGGTCGCTGAGCCGATAGTAGTCACGCAAAACCTGTGCGTCCTGGTCGGAGATGGGGTTCTCCGGATTCGATATCTGCTGCTCGATAGGATCGCCCGGCAGCACGTTGAGGACGAAAAACACTGCCG
This sequence comes from Mycolicibacterium wolinskyi str. Jessa 2025, assembly GCF_049241375.1. Taxonomy (NCBI): domain Bacteria; kingdom Bacillati; phylum Actinomycetota; class Actinomycetes; order Mycobacteriales; family Mycobacteriaceae; genus Mycobacterium; species Mycolicibacterium wolinskyi. The sequence continues at coordinate 4,198,314 of NZ_CP185960.1, read as the reverse complement.
TATACGCCAGTACGATCACGATGACGGACTGGGCGATGCGCCGCAGCGTGAAGGTCAACACCTCGGGAAAGCTATTGCCGCGATCGCCCGCCGGCAAGGATTCATACCTTTAGGAACTTTAAGCCGACGCTTCAGCTGAGCTTAACTGTCGTGCGGCAATTGAATTTTCGTTGATCGCAACGGTTGTCCAGGCCGACCGGGTCAGTAGCGTATGCGCCATGGCTGTCTCACTGTCGGTCGGAGTCGAGGTCACCGGGGACGGGCTCGATGACCCAGGTTCCGACACCACGACACGCGGTATCGCCGCACTGGCCCGACGACTGGAATCCGCGGGGGTGACCTACTGGGTGATCGGCGCGCAACGTGGTGAGGCGCCCGACGCCGCCTCGGTGAGCCTCGACCCGTCGCTCATTGCCACGGTGGCAGCACGCCATAGCACCACGCTCGGACTGGTCGTCGCGGCCGCGGGCCATCGCGACCACCCGTACAACCTCGCCCGGCGGTTGGTCTCGGTCGACCACGCAGCGCAGGGCAGGGTCGGCTGGTTGGCGCTGGACTTCGACCACACCATCGCACTCAACGCGGCCACCGACACCTGGACGGACGCCCGACTCGATCGACACCACACCGCAGATGTGATGTCGGCCGTGCGAACCCTTTGGCGCACATGGCCATTGGATTCGGTCGTGGGGGACCGGGTGAGCGGTGTCTTCACCGACGTGACGCGGATCCGGCGCGCAGATGTGCGACGCGGATATGACATCGCCGGGCCACTCAACGTCCCCGGTTCGGTGCAGGGCGACCTGCCGGTATGGCGGCAAGCGCACGCCGGTGAGGCCGCCGAGGGCGCGGATCTGCTCGTGGTGGAAGACGGTGAGCCCATCCCGCGCGACCGCGCCACAGTGGTGCGGCTGCGAACGGGCGACGGCATCGGTGCGGCACTCGATCGGCTCGCACGGTCGGCGGTAGCAGCCGGCGCGATACTGCGCCTGACGCCCGACGAACTGCCCGACGTTCTCGACCGCGTGCTGCCCGATGCGCGGGCGCGGGGGATCGTCGGCCCGGCCGGTGGGGCCACGCTGCGCGAGCGGCTGAGATTGCCAGTGCCGGTGGCCCCGGATCTGAGCGGCCACCCCACCGTATTCGCCACCGTTCCCAATCCGGGAGGACGCCTGTGACTCGCATCGACCGTGAGCTGATCCTGAACGTCAACGTGCTCAACGTCGGCATCCACACCGGCTCGTGGCAGCGCAGCAGCGAAGCGGCGACCGCGTTCGCCGATCCGGGCTACTACGTGCGGATGGCACACATCGCCGAACGGGGACGGCTCGACGCACTGTTCCTCGCCGACGGCCCGGCCCTGCGGGAACACCCGGCGCTGCGTCCGTCGCAAGCGTTGGAGCCCAGTGTGATTCTGGCTTCGGTAGCGGCCGAGACCGAACACCTGGGTCTCATCGGAACCCTGTCCTCGACGTTCAACGACCCGGTCGAGCTCGCCCACCGGCTGCTGGCGCTCGACGACCTGTCCGGCGGGCGTCTGGCGTGGAACATCGTCACCACGTACTCACTGCCCGCGGGGGGAAACTTCGGCCTCGCCGACTATCCGGACCGGCCGACGCGATACCGGCGGGCCGCGGAGTTCGTGGACGTGGTGCGTGCGCTGTGGCGAGATGCCGCCGATCCGAGTGGACGCGGTATCGATCACCACGGCGAGTTCTTCACTGTCGTGGGGTCCTTGCCGCAGGGGCCGTCACCGCAGGGATACCCGCTGCTGGTGCAAGCCGGCGGGTCACCGCAGGGTCGCGAGCTGGCCGGCCGGGTCGCCGATGCGGTGTTCAGCGCCGAACTCGACCTGGGCGCGGGCATCGACCACTACCGGTACGTGAAGGACGTCGCCGTGGCGCACGGCCGCCGGCGCGGTGACGTCAAGATCCTGCCTGGACTCATCACCACGATCGGCAGCGACCGCGCCGAGGCCGAGCGCCGCTACGACGAACAGAACGCGCTTCTACCGGTCGGCCACGATCTGGAGCGGCTGTCGCAGGTACTCGGCGAGGACCTCTCGGCACATCCGCTCGACGAACCGGTTCCTGCGCGCCTGCTCGGTGAGGTTGCCGATCCGGCGAAATTCGGTGCCTCGCTGGGGTTCCGGGAATCGGTGGTGCGGCTGATCGAGAGCCGCAACCTCACCCTCCGCGAAGCGGTCCGGGAGTTCAGCGGCGCCGGGCACCGGGTGATCGTCGGGTCACCTGCCGACGTCGCGGACACCATCGAACGATGGTTTCTGGCAGGCGCGGCCGACGGCTTCAATCTCATGCCCGATGTCTTTCCCGACGGTCTGGAGATATTCGTCGACGAAGTGGTCCCGCTACTGCAACGGCGCGGGGTGTTTCGCACCGAGTACACGGAATCGACTCTGCGGGAACGGTTCACCGGCTACGCCTATCCTGTCGGCGTGCCCACCTTGGTGACAACGCGCTTCGCGTAGTCGTCCGGCGCGGCCGGCGCTTTGGCTTGCGCAGCCCACGTCGTAAGTTGGTGCCCATGGACACGCCTGTCGCCGTCGTCACCGGAGCAAGCCGCGGGGCGGGTCGCGGGATCGCCGCGGCCCTTGTCGCCCGAGGCTGGCGGGTCTATGGCACCGGCCGCACGGTGACCGATGCCGGTGGGGTGGTGCCGATGCAGGTCGACCACGCCGACGACGAAGCGGTTGGTGCGATGTTCGATCGTGTCGCCGCCGAATCCGGCCGACTGGACCTGTTGGTCAACAACGCCGCCGTGATCAGCGACGACCTTGTCGACCCGAAACCTTTCTGGCAGAAGCCGATCGAGCTCGCCGACGTGCTCAATGTCGGGTTGCGCTCGGCGTACGTCGCGTCGTGGTTTGCCGCGCCGCTGCTGACTGCCAACGACAGAGGGCTGATCGCGTTCACGTCGTCGCCCGGTTCGGTGTGCTACATGCACGGGCCGGCGTACGGCGCCCAGAAGGCCGGTGTGGACAAGCTCGCGGCCGACATGGCCGTCGACTTCCGCGGCACCGGGGTGTCCACGGTGTCGATCTGGATGGGCATCCTGCTGACCGAGAAACTGCGGGCCGCGTTCGCCGGCCATCCCGACGCGCTCGCCAAGACCGCAGAGCACGCCGAAACCCCGGAATTCACCGGCTATCTGATCGATGCGCTCTACCGCGATCCGGAGGTGTCTGACCTGTCCGGGCATACGGTCATCGGCGCCGAACTCGCGCACCGCTACGGCCTCACGGACGAGGCTGGGCGCGTGCCGCCGTCGCACCGCGACATGCTCGGCGCCCCGCGCGAACCCAGCTCCGTCGTGGTGAGGTGAGCGCCCGTGGCCCAGCGTGATCGCGACGAATCGGGGCGTCCCCGCAGCGCACGTCCGCGCGACGCCCTCGGCCGGCCGCTTCCACCCGGAAGCGAGGGAGTTCCCCGTATCCCGGACGATCTGGAACTGGAGCCGGCCGAGACGCTCGCGTACGCCCAGGACCTCCTGAACCGCGGATTGGCGTTCAACGCGCACGAGGTACTCGAGGCGGCCTGGAAGAACGGCCCCGACGACGAGAGAGCGCTGTGGCAGGGACTGGCCCAGCTCATGGTCGGCGTCACACACGTTCAGCGCGGCAACGTCAACGGGGCGATCGCGCTGCTGCAGCGCGCGGCTGACCGACTTGCGCGCACGGGCCTGCCCGCGCCGCACTCCATCGACGCGGCGGGTTTGATTGCCTACGCCCGCGCACTCATCGACGATCTCCGGGCCGGCATCCCGATCGCGCCGACCCGCCTGCGGCCGCCGCTGACCGTCGACTAACCCCGCCGAAAACCGGTGTGGCTGCGGATCAGCGGCAACGTCGCCAACGTCGCGAAGCCGGGCGCGGCCTCACACACCTCTGGAACGGCGTTGAGCACCTGCATCGCGGTCGCGACGTTGGCCGCCCGGACATGCTCGGCCATCGTCGCCTCACGGGTGAAGCTCGCCAGACTGAAGAAGTGCGTCTGCATGGACGGGTCGCCTTCGATGGTCAGCGTCCAACCGTGCTTGGGGCGCGGCCAATGATCGGGATATTCGTTGCCGACCGTCCACAGCGTCTCGATCTCCACGAGCGGTTCACCGGCACGCACCCCCACCCAGTTCCACCGTTGTCCGGCCGTCGTCCCCGCACGCAGCACATGGTCGAAGATCTGGTGGTCGGCGCGTGCGGCCACCGCGTCCACCGACGACGTCACCTCGTCGATATCGGCGCCCAGCGCATCGGCCAGCAACCACACCTGTTCGGTGAACAGCTCGTTGTTGAATGCCAGGAACTCGGTGGCGTCAACGCTGATGTCCTCGACCGGCTGCCCGAACGACATGTTGTCGAACGTGATCGACGTGCTGTCGTAATCCGACCAATCCGCACGCTCCTGCAGCGTGATCTTGTCGATCGTGCGGCTCATACCCGACAGCACCAGCGGCAGCGCCCCGGACAGATTGCCCGGGTTCAGTCCGCTGCCGTGCACCGTCGTCCCGCCCGCCGTGCAGGCGGCCAGCAGCCGGTCCCGGTCGGCCTGCGGCAGCCGCCGTGGATGGAACAGAAACGCGGTCGTCACCACGTTCTTGCCGCTGGCCAGGATCGCGCAGACGTCATCGAGGCTCGTGATCCGCGGGGTGTATACGACGCAGTCGGCGTCCAGCGCGAGGATCGCCTCGGTGTCGGTGGTCGCCGCGACACCGACGGGAGCGCCGCCCAGCAGCTCACCGGCGTCCATCCCGTTCTTGCCCTCGGAGTACACGCGCACCCCGACCAGCTCCAGATCCGGTCGGTCGTGAAGCGTCGCCGCGAGTGTCTCGATGCCCACCGCACCCGTGCCCCACTGAATCACCCGGTATGCCATACGTTTCCGCCTCCGATGCCGCCGCCCTGCGATAGTTCGACAGGCTAGCCAATTTCGGTCGCGGTGTGGGCCGGTCTGAGGAATCCGGCGATTACGTGCGGAGTAATCGAACATCGGCGCCCGGCCCGGGCATACTGACGCCGTGGCCGACAGTCATGCCAAGCCCCCGATTCTGTTCCTTCACGGTGTTTTCGGCAGGCCGGCGCTGCTCGCGCCGTGGACCCGGTTCTTCGAAGCGGCCGGATACGAATGTCATACGCCGACGCTGCCGGGGCGTGATCCCAGTGACGACGCCGTGCTGACCCGCACCGGAATCCAGGACTGCTACGAGGTGGCGCTGGCAGCCTATGACGAGTTGTCCGAGCCGCCGGTGGTGATGGGGCACAGCATGGGCGGGCTGCTGACCCAGAAGATCGCCGAGGCACGCAGCCCGCGTGCCGCGGTACTGCTGGCCTCCATCCCGCCCGGCACGTTGTGGCCGCAACTGCGCCCCCTACCGCACCTGTTCCCACTGATGCCGAAGATCCTGGCCGGAAAGCCGTTTCTCCCGTCGCCGAGAACCATGCGCGAAGTGCCCTTGAGCACGCTGCCCGCCGCCGAACAGGAGGAGCTGATTCCGCAGCTCGTACGTGACTCCGGGCGCGTGTTCCGTGAAATGTCGATGGGCGCACCGGTGACCAAGGTCGACGCGAGCGCGGTCACCTGCCCGGTGCTGTGCGTCAGTGCGGGATCGGATCGCAATGTGGCCCAGTGGATTTCGCGTCGTATTGCCGCCCGTTACGGGGCTGAGCACCAGATCCATCCCGACAAGCCGCACTGGATCATCGCGCAGTCCGCGCTCGACGAGGTGGCGCCACCGGTGTTGGCGTGGCTGCAACGGACCCTGCGGGTGGCCGCATGAGTATTCGCGGCACCCGACGCGGTCTGGTCACGCGCAGTGCGGTGGGCCTGAGCGCGGCGGAGGCGTTCGTCCTGATCGCGATCGCCACCATCCTGATCACGCGGCTCTACCTGGAATTGACCGGCTACCCGCAGATCGGCGGCGGCAACCTGCACATCGCCCACGCGTTGTGGGGCGGCGCGTTGATGATGGTGGCCCTGCTGATCGGGTGGATGATGCTGGGCTTCGGCGCCCGCATCGTATGTGTTGTATTGGGCGGCATAGGGTTTGGCCTGTTTCTCGACGAAGTGGGCAAGTTCGTCACCAAGGACAACGACTACTTCTACGGCCCGGCCGCGGAAATCATGTACATCCTCGTGATCCTGATTCTCGTCGGGGCGCGCGTGTTGCGCGGATTCCGGCCGCTCACCGCGCGGGAATGCCTGGCGTCGGCGGCCTCGATCGCCGCCGACGGGGTCGCGCGGGGACTGGCCGATCACCGTCGGGAGATCGGGTTGACGCTCGTCGAGCAAGCGCTGACGCGCGGCGCCACCGCGGCCGAGGTCGAACACATCCGCGCACTACTGATCGCGGCCGATCACGCACCCGACCGCCTGTACCGGTTGCAGCGCCGGCTGCCGCAGCTCGTGCCCGGCTTCTTCCGCAGCCCGCGCTGGGTGCCGGTGGTGGGCTGGCTGATGGTGGCCGGTGCCGTCGCGGGTGTGTTGTTCGGCGCGCTCGGCCTCGTCGTCGGCGACTACTTCTACGACGACCACAACATCACCTTCCGGCTCGCCGGCGCGAGCCCCGCGTCCATCATCCTGTTCGTCACCGCGGTGCTGACCGCGATCCTGGCCGTGCCCGCGATGATCGCGCTGCCCCGCACCGACGCCATCTGGCCCTTGCGCTGGCTGCGCAACGCCGCGCTCACGTTCACTTTTCTCAACGCGCTCGTCGACTTTGCGACAGAAGGATTTGGTGCCCTGCTCAACATGTCGATCGGGCTGTTCACGCTGGCGATCCTGTCGTATCAGCTGGACCGCGCCGTCGTTGCTCGCGCGCCACGCGAGCCGGTCGCTGCGCCTTGACCGCCGTTGTCACGTTGGAGTGGCGGTCGGCCTCGAATGCCACTCCAATGTGACAATGAGGCCCGGTTCAAGCGTGCGGGGCTGCGGTCGACGCCGCTGACAAGCGGGCTACGGTATGGATATGACCGGCCACGGACTCCTCGTGGGCCGCTACGAACTGCGCCGCGTCTTGGGCTACGGCGGAATGGCCGAAGTCTGGGACGGCTGGGACCATCGACTGGACCGCGCCGTCGCCGTCAAGATGATGCATCGAGCGGTTGCCGCGCAACCCGACACCCGGCGACGTTTCGAAAGTGAAGCTCGTGCGGCCGCGAGGTTGTCGCACCCGAACATCGTGGCAGTGCACGACTTCGGCGAACAGGACGGAACACCGTTCATCGTGATGGAGCGGTTGCCGGGCCAAACGCTCGCTGACGTCATCGCCCAGGGACCGCTTTCGCCGCAGCGCGCGGGGGCGGTACTGGTCGACGTGTTGTCTGCACTCGCGGCTGCCCACGGCGCCGGCGTGCTGCACCGCGACATCAAGCCGGGAAACATCCTGGTCGCTGCCAACGGAAGTATGAAGGTCGCCGACTTCGGCATCGCAAAGACCGCCGGCGACGTTCAGACGATGGCGGGCCAGGTGGTCGGAACGATGGCCTATATGAGTCCCGAGCGCATCACCGGTGCACCCGCGTCGGTGAGCGACGACCTGTACGCCGTCGGCGTGATGGGCTACGAGGCGCTGGTTGGCTTCCGAGCCTTCCCGCAGGACACGCCCGGTGCCGTGGTGCACGCGATCATGGACAACCCGCCGCCACCGTTGAGCGTCGTTCGCCCCGACGTCGACCCCGCCCTGGCCGGGACGATCGATCGAGCCATGGCCCGCGATCCCCGACATCGGTTCGGCAGTGCCGAGGACATGCGTTCGGCCCTCGCCGGCAATGCCGTGGCGGCCTTCGCGGGCCCGGCCATCGCCGGCGGGCCACCTCGCCCGGCCACCAAGGTCTTCACCCAAGCTCCGATGGCTCCGGCCGCCACCTACTTCGTGCCTGCGGCGCCGAAGCGCAGAATTCCGGCCAGGACGCGCAAGATTCTCGCCGCCGCGGCGATCATCGCCGCCTTCACGGTGTCGGTGCTCGCCGTCGCGATGGACTCGTCTTCCACCCAGGCGCCTGACCCCGTCAGCACCAGCACCTCGGTGCCGACTCCGAGCAGCGCTCCGCCTGCGCCTCCGCCTCCGGCACCTGTTGTCGATCACCCCCGAAATGAGGGCAACGGCAAGGGCGAGGGCAACAAAGACCACAAGAAGAATCCTGGCCATGGCGGCGGAAACGGCAAGGGCGACAAGGAGAAGCGCGAATAGCGTTTGTCCCGTCATTGTCACGCTGGAGTAGCGCGCGGGCTCGGTAGTCACTCTGGTGTGACAATCGTTGGCGCGCATGGGTTTCCCGCTCGTCATTGTCACGCTGGAGTGGCGTGCGGGGTTGGCGGTCACTCTGGTGTGACAGTCGCGGGCGCGCACGGGTTTCTGCCCACCATTGTCACGCTGGAGTGGCGTGCGGGGTTGGCGGTCACTCTGGTGTGACAGTCGCGGGCGCACACGGATTCCCGCCCACCATTGTCACGCTAGAGTGACGCCCGGCTTCGGCAATCACTCTGGCGTGACAATCATTGGGGCACGCGGAAGCCACAGCCCACTCAGTCGCGCACGCTGACCCGGCCGACTCCCCAGATGTCGTCGCAGTACTCGGTGATGGCCCGGTCCGACGAGAATTTGCCGCTGCGCGCCGAGTTCAGGATCGACATTCGCGTCCAGGCATCGGTATCGCGCCACACCGCCGAAACCCGGTCCTGGCAGGCGATGTACTCGGCGTAGTCGGCCAACACGAGGAACGGGTCGGAGTTGCGCAGTGAGTCCACGATCGGGCGCAGCACCTCGGTGTCCCCGCCGGAGAACTGGCCGAGTTCGATGAGCCCCAGGACGGCCGCCAACTCGTCGTTGGTGGTGATGTAGTCGGCGGGACGGTAGCCCTGTGCCTTGACTCGTGTGACGTCGGCTTCGGTCAGGCCGAACAGGAAGAAGTTCTCGGCTCCGACCTCGTCGCGCATCTCGACGTTGGCGCCGTCAAGCGTGCCGATCGTCAACGCGCCGTTGAGCATGAACTTCATGTTCCCGGTGCCCGACGCCTCCTTGCCCGCGGTCGAGATCTGCTCGGACAGATCGGCGGCGGGGTAGATCAGCTGGGCGTTCTGCACGTTGAAATTGGGCACGAACGCGACCTTGATGAACTGGTTGACGGCCGGGTCGGTGTTGACCGTGTCGGCAACGGCGTTGATCAGCTTGATGATTCGTTTGGCCAGGAAGTAGCCGGGGGCCGCCTTGCCGCCGAAGATGAAGGCGCGCGGGCTGATTGCCAGGCCGGGGTTCTGCTTGAGCCGGTGATACAGCGTGATGATGTGCAGGACGTTGAGGTGTTGGCGCTTGTATTCGTGGATGCGCTTGACCTGAATGTCGAACAGCCAGTCGGGGTTCAGTTCCACGCCGGTGGTGGCGTGCACGTAGTCGGCCAGCCGAGCCTTGTTGGCGCGCTTCACCGCACGCCAGCGCGCCCGGAACGTCGCGTCGTCGGCGTACGCCTCCAGTCCCCGCAGCTTGGTCAGATCGGTCAGCCAACCCTGGCCCACGGTCTCGTCGAGCAGGTCGCGCAGCCCCGGATTGGACAGCGCCAGGAACCGGCGCGGTGTCACGCCGTTGGTCTTGTTCGAGAACCGCTCCGGCCACAGCTCGTAGAAGTCTTTCAGCACACTGGCTTTCAACAATTCGGAGTGCAGTGCCGCGACGCCGTTGATGGCGTGGCTGCCGACGGTGGCGAGGTGGGCCATCCGCACGCTCTTGCCGTTGTCCTCACCGATCAGCGACATGCGTCGCACTCGGTCCTCGTCGCCGGGGAACGCGGCCCGCACCTCGTCGAGGAAGCGCCGGTTGATCTCGTAGATGATCTCGAGGTGGCGGGGCAGGGACTCGCCGAACATCGCCAGCGGCCAGGTTTCCAGGGCTTCCGGTAGCAGCGTGTGGTTGGTGTAGCCGAAGGATGCGACGGTGATGGCCCACGCCTCGTCCCAGCCGAGGCCGCGCTCGTCGACGAGCAGCCGCATCAGCTCGGCCACGCCGATCGACGGATGAGTGTCGTTGAGCTGCAAGGCGAACCGATCGGGCAGCTCGTGCACGGAGACGTCGGCCAAATCATCGAGGATGTGCAGGACATGTTGCAGCGAGCAGGACACGAAGAAGTACTGCTGGAGGAGACGCAGCCGCTTGCCTGCCTCGGGCTCGTCGTTGGGGTAGAGCACCTTGGTGACGGTCTCGGAGTTGACCTCGTCTTCGACGGCCCGGTAGTAATCGCCGGTGTTGAAGGCGTCGAGGGCGAACGACTTGACGGCCCGAGCGCTCCACAGCGTCAGCACGTTGCACGTCTTGACGCCGTAGCCCTGGATCGGGGTGTCGTATGCGACGCCTTTGAGCACCCGTCCCGGCACCCACCGGACGCGGTCGTGACCGGCGTCGTCGACGTAATGCTCGGCGTAGCCGCCCCAGTAGACGAGGTAGCTGACGTCGGGTTTGGCGATCTCCCAAGGGTTTCCGGCGTCGAGCCAGTTGTCGGTCTTCTCGACCTGCCAGCCGTCGTGGATCTCCTGGTCGAAGATGCCGAACTCGTAGCGGATGCCGTAGCCGATCGCCGGGCGCTCAAGCGTGGCAAGGGAATCGAGGTAGCAGGCGGCCAGTCGCCCCAGACCGCCGTTGCCCAGTCCCGGTTCCTCTTCGCACGCGAGCACCTCGTCGAGGTCCTGGCCGAGTTCGGCCAGGGCGGCGCGCGCGGCCGATTCGATCTGCAGGTTGAGCAGGTTGGCGCCGAGCTGCGGACCCATCAGGAACTCGGCCGACAGGTAGCAGGTCACCTTGCGGCCGAGATCGAGTGACGTCTGCGTGGATACGACGCGGTTGTCCTGCATGCGGTCGCGTACGGCGAGCGCGAGTGCCCGGTAGTAGTGCTCGGGCCGCAACGCGGCAGCCGGGCGGCCGATCGAGTAGCGCAGATGGTCGACGATGCCGCGGCGTAACGCGTCAGCCGACAGGCCCGTGCGGCTGTGTTCGTGAACGGGTGCGGAAGGCGCGACATCGGTCATAGCGCGCAGCTTGGCAGTGCCGAGTGCACGCCAGGCGGGGGATGGGCATCAGGCAGATGAACGCCGTTAGACCGCCGTCAGATATCTGCCGGTGACGACGCGTTGCGCGAGCCGGGTGACCGGCCCACCAAGCTTGCTCCACCACGTCGCAGGCCGTGAGAACGCCGCGATCTCGGCATAAACCGTGTCGGTCGCGGGGTCGTAACGCACCGAGAACAGTTCTTCACCGGATTCCGGATGGCCTGGCAACGTGCCGTACGCGAAGCCGCGGCGGTCGGGCTCAGGACCTGATTCGGAGAGTACGTAGACCACCCGGCACGGCGCCGGGATCGGCCCGAGCCGCACCAGCAGTTCGGTGCCCACCTCCGCCACGTCGCTGGTGGTCTGCACGCCGAGTCCGGCTCCGCGCTGCATACCCCAGCGCAGCACCGAGTCGCCGGCGCGCTCGAACCGCTCCCGGCCGGATCCGATCACCGCCGAGGCACGAGCGTGGTGGTAACCGTCGGGCATCACACCGGCGGTGGCCCCCACTTCGGGATAGGTCAACGCCAGCCCGGCGAGGTCGCTCAGTTTCACACCCACCACCATGGCACTTCGCGCGTGGTCGGCGACAGGCAATACGGTGGCGGTGTGGCCTCCGACTCCGACCTCGCCGGCAACCATCCTGGCGGCGGCTTCAACCCGCCCGAGCCGACCGATCGTGGCGGACCCGATTACGGCCGGTTCGTGGAGGCCGTGCGGACCCTGCAAGACCATGCCAGGGCAGCCGATGCGCCCGACGATGTGATCACCGAGGCCGCCAACCTGATCGAGAAGGTCTCGGCGTTGCTGGCCCCGTACGATGCCGACGAGTGGAACTCGCCGTCGGGCCGACGCATGGACCTGCCCAACCGCGGCAACGTCAGCTCCGTGCCGGTGCACCTGGACGTGACGGCCGACAACCAAGTCACCGGAACCGCGTCGTTCCGGCGGTTCCACCTCGGCCGCAACGGTGCGGTACACGGCGGCTGGCTGGCCCTGCTGTTCGACTCGCTGCTGGGTTTCACCACTGCCAAACTGACTCGCAGCCCGTATCAACGCACGGGTTATCTGCACGTCAACTACCGCAAGATCGCGCCGATCGAGAAGGAACTGCAGGTGGAGGCTGGTATCGACCGGATCGAGGGTCGCAAGATCTTCGTGACGGGCCGGTTGTGCGACGGCGCTGACGTGCTCACCGAGGCCGAGGCCCTGTTCGTGCGGCTCAAGCCGGGGCAGCCATGAACATCTCGGAGGCCAAGCGCGCGTGGGCGAGCTGGCGTGACCGGCTTCGCGAGCGGCGGATGGTGAACTTCGCCTATCGCATCGTCGTCGGCGTGGTGGGCACGGTCGTGCTGTGTGCCGGCATCATCGCCATTCCGTACCCGGGGCCGGGCTGGGCCATCGTGTTCCTCGGGCTCGCGATCCTGGCCACCGAGTTCCGCTTCGCCCAAGTCGCGCTGCATCACGTCCGGCTCCGCTACGACGCGGTGATGGAGTGGTTCGGCCGGCAGCACATCGCTGTCAAGGCGCTGAGCGCGGCTTTCACCGCACTGGTCGTGGTCGTTAGTTTGTGGGGATTGGGCGCCCTCTATTTCATGGGCGACCTCGTCGGGTTCGAACCGCCGTGGCTCAAGAGCCCGCTGGGCATCGGGTCGTAGCGGTAGTACCTGGCAGAAGTACGTCGATAACCCCCGATAGCATTAGTCGCGATCACCCGATCTTTCGAAGTCCGCGCACCGTACAGGAGAGTTCCGATGACCGCCGTCGCCAGTTCCGCCCCAGCAGCCCCTATCCGGGTGCCTGCCGGGACGACCGCGGGCGCGGCGGTTCGCGAAGCGGGGCTGCCCGGCCGTGGCGCCGCCGACGCCATCGTGGTCGTCCGCGACGCCGAGGGACGGTTGCGCGACCTATCGTGGGCGCCTGACAGCGACGTCGAGGTGACGCCGGTGGCCGCCGACACCGAGGACGGCCGCAGCGTCATCCGGCACTCCGCGGCCCACGTCCTGGCGCAGGCCGTGCAGGAACTGTTCCCGCAGGCCAAACTCGGCATCGGCCCGCCCATCACCGACGGCTTCTATTACGACTTCGACGTCGCCGAGCCGTTCACGCCCGAGGACCTCGACAAGCTCGAGAAGCGCATGCGCCAGATCGTCAAGGACGGTCAGCTGTTCTCGCGGCGCGTCTACGAGTCCAAAGACCAAGCGCGCGAAGAGCTTGCCAACGAGCCATACAAGCTCGAACTCGTCGACGACAAATCCGGTGACCCCGACGTCATGGAGGTCGGCGGCGATGAGCTGACCGCCTACGACAACCTCAACGCCCGCACCAAGGAACGGGTCTGGGGAGATCTGTGCCGCGGGCCGCACATCCCGACCACCAAGTACATCCCGGCGTTCAAGCTGACCCGCAGTTCGGCGGCGTACTGGCGCGGGAACCAGAACAACGCGAGCCTGCAACGCATCTACGGCACCGCATGGGAGTCGCAGGAGGCCCTCGACCGCCATCTCGAGCTCATCGAGGAGGCGCAGCGCCGCGATCACCGCAAGCTCGGCGTCGAACTCGACCTGTTCAGCTTTCCCGACGAATTGGGTTCGGGCCTACCGGTTTTCCATCCCAAAGGTGGCGTGGTGCGCCGCGAGCTCGAGGACTACTCGCGGCGCAAACACCTTGAGGCGGGCTACGAGTTCGTCAACACCCCGCACATCACCAAGGAAAACCTGTACATCACGTCGGGCCATCTGGAGTGGTACGCCGACGGCATGTTCCCGCCCATGCACATCGACGCCGAGTACGACGCGAACGGCGAGGTGCGCAAGCCGGGTCAGGATTACTACCTCAAGCCGATGAACTGCCCGATGCACCACCTGATCTTCCGCTCGCGGGGGCGGTCGTACCGCGAACTGCCGTTGCGGCTCTTCGAGTTCGGCTCGGTGTACCGCTACGAGAAGTCGGGCGTGATCCACGGCCTGACCCGCGTGCGGGGCATGACGCAGGACGACGCGCACATCTACACCACGCGCGAGCAGATGCGCGACGAGCTGAGCTCGCTGCTGCGCTTCGTGCTGGACCTGTTGAGCGATTACGGCCTCGACGACTACTACCTGGAGCTGTCGACCAAGGACCCGGAGAAGTACGTCGGCTCCGATCAGATCTGGGAGGAGGCCACCGAGACGCTGCGTGAGGTCGCCGAAGCCTCCGGCCTCGATCTGGTGCCGGACCCGGGTGGCGCGGCGTTCTACGGACCGAAGATCTCGGTGCAGGTCAAGGATGCGCTCGGGCGCAGCTGGCAGATGTCGACCATCCAGCTCGACTTCAACATGCCCGACCGGTTCGAGCTGGAGTACACCGCCGCCGATGGCAGCCGGCAGCGCCCGGTGCTGATCCACCGCGCACTGTTCGGGTCGATCGAACGGTTCTTCGGCGTGCTCACCGAGCACTACGCGGGCGCGTTCCCGGCGTGGCTGGCACCGGTCCAGGTCGTCGGGATCCCGGTCGCCGACGCGCACGTGCCCTACCTGGAAGAGGTTGCGGCGCAGTTGAAGTCGCGTGGCGTCCGGGTCGAGGTCGACTCCAGCGACGACCGGATGGCGAAGAAGATCGTCAACCACACCAACCAGAAGATCCCGTTCATGTTGCTCGCCGGCGACAAAGACGTCGAGGCCGGCGCGGTGAGCTTCCGATTCGGTGACCGCACCCAGATCAACGGCGTGCCGCGCGACGAGGCCGTCGAGGCCATCGTGAACTGGATCGCCGGCCGGGAGAACGCGACGCCCACCGCCGACCTGGTGAAGGTAGGCGCTCCCGAGTGACCGAGGACGAGCGCACGATCGTCGACCGCGGCGTCGGCGACCCCGACCACTTGCAGCGCCTGTGGACCCCGCACCGCATGAGCTACATCGCCGAGGCCCCGATGAAAAAGCGCGGCGAGGGCGGTGGTTCGGCCAGTTCGTCTCAGCCGTTCACCGACATCCCCGAGATGTCCGACGAGGACGGCCTCATGGTGGCGCGCGGTGAGCAGGTGTATGCCGTGCTCAACCTGTACCCGTACAACCCGGGCCATCTGATGGTCGTGCCGTATCGGCGGGTGTCGGAGCTGGAGGATCTGACCGACGCCGAGAGCGCCGAGCTGATGGCGTTCACGCAGAAGGCGATTCGCGTGATCAAGGCGGTGTCGCGCCCGCACGGTTTCAACGTGGGCCTGAACCTGGGGACGTCGGCGGGCGGGTCATTGGCCGAGCATCTGCACATGCACGTGGTGCCGCGATGGGGTGGTGACGCCAACTTCATCACCATCATCGGCGGCTCCAAGGTGATCCCGCAGCTGCTGCGCGAGACCCGTGAGCTGCTCGCGACGGAGTGGGCTCGTCAGCCGTGAGCAATTTCTACCTCATGACCCGCGCGGCCTACGTCAAACTGTCCCGGCCGGTGGCCAAGGCCGCGCTGCGTGCCGGGTTGACGCCCGACATCGTGACGTTGGCGGGCACCGCGGGGACGGTGATCTCGGCGCTCACCCTGTTCCCGATCGGGCAGTTGTGGTGGGGCGCGTTCGCGGTCTGGATCTTCGTGCTCGCCGACATGCTCGACGGTGCGATGGCCCGCGAACGCGGCGGCGGCACCCGCTTCGGGGCGGTGCTCGACGCGACGTGTGACCGCATCGCCGACGGTGCGGTGTTCGCCGGGTTGCTGTGGTGGGCCGCGTTCGGGCTCGACAGTGCGACGCTCGTGGTGGCGACGCTGATCTGCCTCATCACGTCACAGGTGATCTCCTACATCAAGGCCCGCGCCGAGGCCAGCGGGCTGCGCGGCGACGGCGGCCTCATCGAACGTCCGGAGCGGTTGGTCATCGTCCTCGTGGGCGCCGGGCTCTCCGGGGTTCCGTTCCTGCACATGCCATGGCTTCTGCACGTCGCGATGTGGCTGCTCGCCGTGGCCAGCGTCGTCACCCTGCTGCAGCGGCTGCACACCGTGCGGATCTCACCGGGCGCGATGGACCCGCTGCAACCGGCGTCACCCAACAACGGCGAGAAGCCGGAGACGAGCGAGCCGTGAACACCCCCGGCCGCATGCCGCTCGGCGAGCACGTGACGGACTTGGGCTACGCGGCTGGTTGGCGGCTGGTGCGGGCGCTCCCGGAGCGCATGGCGCGCAACATGTTCGGGGCGGGCGCCCGGTACGCCGCACGCAACGGCGGACCGGCACAGCTCCGGAAGAACCTCGCGCGGGTGACCGGTGTTTCGCCCGCCGAGGTGCCCGACGCGCTGATGCGGGCTTCGTTGGCCTCCTACGCTCGCTACTGGCGGGAGGCGTTCCGGCTGCCGACCATGGATCACCAAGTTCTGGGCAAGCAACTCGATGTGCTCGATATCGAGCTGGTGTGGGCGGCGATCGAAGCCGGCCGCGGTGCAGTGCTTGCCCTGCCGCACAGCGGCAACTGGGACATGGCCGGCGTGTGGCTCGTGCAGAACTACGGCACCTTCACGACCGTCGCCGAACGACTCAAACCCGAATCCCTGTACCACCGGTTCGTCGCTTATCGGGAAAGCCTCGGATTCGAGGTGCTGCCCCTCACCGGCGGCGCGCGGCCGCCGTTCGAGGTGCTCGCCGAGCGGCTGACCGACAACCGCGTGATCTGCCTGATGGCTGAACGCGACCTGACCCGCAACGGCGTGCCGGTCGATTTCTTCGGCGAAGCCACCCGCATGCCCGCCGGCCCGGCCAAACTGGCCATCGAAACCGGTGCCGCGCTGCTGCCGGTGCACTGCTGGTACGAGGGCGACGGGTGGGGGATGCGCGTCTATCCAGAACTCGATACGTCGTCGGGGGACGTCATGGTGGTGACGCAGGCGCTGGCGGACCGCTTCGCCGACAACATCGCCGCCTATCCGGCCGACTGGCACATGATGCAGCCGCAGTGGCTCGCCGATCTGTCCGATGAACGACGCGCCCGGTTAGGCACCTGAGCGATGCGTATCGGGATGGTCTGCCCATATTCGTTCGACGTCCCAGGCGGCGTGCAGTCCCACGTCTTGCAGCTGGCCGAGGTCATGCGCGAGGGCGGGCACTACGTAAGCGTGCTTGCGCCGTCATCGCCCCACGTCAAACTGCCCGACTATGTCGTGTCGGGTGGCAAGGCCGTACCCATTCCGTACAACGGCTCGGTGGCGCGGCTGCGGTTCGGCCCGGCCACGCATCGCAAGGTCAAGAAGTGGATTGCCGATGGTGCGTTCGATGTGCTGCACCTCCATGAGCCCAATGCCCCGAGTCTGTCGATGCTCGCGCTGCAGGCCGCGGAGGGCCCGATCGTCGCGACCTTTCACACCTCGACCACAAAATCGTTGACGCTCAGCGTATTTCAGGGGATCCTGCGCCCGTACCACGAGAAGATCGTCGGCCGCATCGCGGTGTCCGATCTTGCCCGCAGGTGGCAGATGGAGGCGCTCGGGTCCGACGCGGTGGAAATCCCCAACGGCGTCGACGTCGGATTCTTCGCGGAAGCCCCGCTGCTCGACGGTTATCCCCGGCCTGGTCGCACCGTGCTGTTCCTGGGCCGGTTCGACGAACCCCGCAAGGGGATGGCGGTGCTGCTGGGGGCGCTCCCGAAACTGGTCGAACGGTTCAGCGACGTCGAGATCTTGATCGTGGGCCGCGGCGACGAGGACGAACTGCGCGAGCAGGCCGGTGAGCTCGCCGGGCATCTGCGGTTCCTCGGCCAGGTCGACGATGCCACCAAGGCCGCAGCAATGCGCAGCGCCGACGTCTACTGCGCGCCCAACCTCGGCGGGGAAAGCTTCGGCATCGTGCTCGTCGAGGCGATGGCGGCGAGAACTGCCGTCGTGGCAAGCGAATTGGATGCGTTCCGGCGGGTTCTCGACGACGGTGAGGCCGGCAGGCTCGTGCCGATCGACGATGCCGACAGCCTGGCAGGCGCGCTGATCGAGATCCTCGACGACGACGCGGTGCGCGAGCGCTACATCGCACGGGCGGCCGATTGCGTGCACCGCTACGACTGGTCGGTGGTTGCCGGGCAGATCATGCGGGTCTACGAGACCGTGGCCGGCTCCGGAGTCAAGGTGCAGGTGAGCGACTAGATGTCGGCGTGGATCGTGATCACCGTCCTGGTGGTGCTGCTGGTCGTGCTCCTGCTGATCGCCGGCTGGGCCTACCAAACCGCCAACCGCCTGGATCGCTTGCACGTCCGCTATGACCTGTCCTGGCAGGCACTCGACGGCGCACTCGCCCGCCGCGCGGTGGTGGCGCGGGCCGTCGCCACCGATGCCTATGCCGGAGGTCCGGAAGGCAAGCGGTTGGCCGCACTGGCCGATGCCGCCGAACGTGCGCCCCGGTCGGCGCGCGAGGCCGCCGAGAACGAACTGTCCGCGGCGCTGGCCGGAGTCGATCTCGCGGCGTTGCCGGTGGCGCTCGTCGCCGAATTGGCCGACGCCGAGGCGCGGGTACTGCTCGCTCGTCGCTTCCACAACGACGCCGTGCGCGACACCCTGGCACTTCGGGAGCGCACCGCGGTCCGCATGCTGCGCCTCGGCGGAAGGGCAGCGCTACCAACCTATTTCGAGATCGCCGAGCGTCCAGAGGCGCAGGCGGGCCCGAACCCGGTCAGCCGCCGCACATCCGCGCGCGTGGTGCTGCTCGACGAAACCGGCGCGGTGCTCCTGCTACGCGGCAGCGACCCGGCCCACAACGATCCGCACAACCCGGCGCCGCGGTGGTGGTTCACCGTGGGTGGCGCCGTGCAACAGGGCGAGGACCTGCCGGCCGCGGCGGCCCGCGAACTGTTCGAGGAAACCGGGCTCAAGGTGCAACCGGCCGACCTGATCGGGCCGGTGTGGCGGCGCGACGCGGTCATCGACTTCAACGCATCGGTGATCCGCAGTGAAGAGCTGTTCTTCATCTACCGCACGCACCGGTTCGAGCCCTCGGCATCGGGCCGCACCGCACTCGAGCGGCACTACATTCACGGTCACCGCTGGTGCGATGCGACAATGATCGCCGAGTTGGTTGCCGGCGGGGAGACTGTGTATCCGCTTCAACTGGGTGAGCTGCTGGCTTCGGCCAATGAACTGGCCGAGCAGTCGCTGGTGAACGCGCGTGGATCCGCGCTGCAAGCCATCCGGTGATTGCGGATTTAATGGATTTGGCGGCTCCACTACACTGAATCAGTAGAAATCTGGAGGAGATAGCAGTGGAAACCGCGGCGCAAAACGGTTCAAACAACCAGACCGGAACCGCGCGTGTTAAGCGTGGCATGGCTGAGATGCTCAAGGGCGGCGTGATCATGGACGTCGTCACTCCGGAGCAGGCTCGCATTGCTGAGGGTGCGGGTGCGGTGGCGGTGATGGCGTTGGAGCGGGTGCCTGCCGACATCCGCGCCCAGGGCGGGGTGTCGCGGATGAGCGATCCGGACATGATCGAGGGCATCATCGACGCGGTCACCATCCCGGTGATGGCCAAGGCCCGCATCGGCCATTTCGTGGAGGCCCAGATCCTGCAGAGCTTGGGTGTGGACTATGTCGACGAGTCGGAGGTGTTGACCCCGGCCGACTACACCAACCACATCGACAAGTGGAAATTCACCGTGCCGTTCGTGTGCGGGGCGACCAATCTGGGTGAGGCGTTGCGCCGGATCACCGAGGGCGCGGCGATGATCCGCTCCAAGGGCGAGGCCGGCACCGGCGATGTCTCCAACGCGACGACGCACATGCGCAAGATCGGCGGCGAGATCCGCCGGCTGACCTCGATGAGCGAGGACGAGTTGTATGTGGCGGCCAAGGAACTGCAGGCCCCCTATGACCTGGTGGTAGAGGTGGCGCGGGCCGGCAAGTTGCCGGTCACGTTGTTCACCGCCGGTGGCATCGCCACGCCGGCCGATGCGGCGATGATGATGCAGCTCGGTGCCGAGGGGGTGTTCGTCGGGTCGGGCATCTTCAAGTCGGGCAACCCCGCGCAGCGGGCGGCCGCGATCGTCAAGGCCACCACGTTCTACGACGATCCCGATGTGTTGGCCAAGGTGTCGCGCGGTCTGGGTGAGGCCATGGTCGGCATCAACGTCGAAGACATCGCCCAGCCCCACCGCCTCGCCGAACGCGGCTGGTAAACAACTCACGTGGCGATCGAAGAGATCCTCGACCTGGAGCAGCTCGAGGTCAACATCTATCGCGGTGGAGTGTTCAGTCCGGAATCCGGCTTCTTGCAGCGGACGTTCGGCGGCCATGTCGCCGGACAGTCGCTGGTGTCGGCCGTGCGGACGGTCGACCCGACGTTCCAGGTGCATTCCCTGCACGGCTATTTTCTGCGGCCAGGGGATGCCAGGGCGCCGTCGGTGTACACCGTCGAACGCATCCGCGACGGCGGCTCCTTCTGCACCCGCCGGGTGAGCGCGATCCAGCACGGCGAGACGATCTTCACGATGTCGGCGTCGTTCCAGACCGACCAGACCGGGATCGAACACCAGGACGCCATGCCCGAGGCTCCGGCACCCGACGATCTCCCGGGCTTCCGGTCCGGGGGAGCGTTCGACGACGCCGGGTTCGCGCAGTTCGCCGAATGGGACGTCCGGATCGTGCCGCGCGACCGCGTGCAGCGGCTGCCGGGCAAGGCGTCACAACAGCAGGTGTGGTTCCGGCACCGCGACCCGCTGCCCGACGATCATGTCCTGCACATCTGCGCATTGGCCTACATGAGCGACCTCACGCTGCTCGGCTCGGCGCAGGTGAACCATCTCGACGTGCGCAAGCACTTGATGGTCGCCTCGCTCGACCACGCCATGTGGTTCATGCGGCCGTTCCGCGCCGACGAGTGGCTGCTCTACGACCAGTCGTCGCCGTCGGCCTGCGGGGGCCGCTCACTGACGCAGGGCAAGATCTTCAACCGGTACGGCGAGATGGTCGCAGCGGTCATGCAGGAGGGGCTGACCCGCTTCAAACGAGACTTCACACCCGAGGCCAAATGACCGCCCACGTGGGGGTGCTCGCGCTGCAGGGCGACACCCGCGAACATCTGGCCGCGCTGCGCGAGGCCGGCGCGGAAGCGTCGACCGTGCGTCGGCTCGCCGAACTCGAGGCCGTCGACGCGCTGGTGATCCCCGGCGGGGAGTCCACCGCCATGAGTCACCTGCTGCGTGAGTTCGACCTACTCGAACCGCTTCGGGCCCGCATCGCCGAGGGCCTGCCGTGCTACGGGTCGTGCGCCGGGATGATCCTGCTGGCGACCGAGATCGCCGATGCCGGCGTCGAGGGCCGGGCCGCACTGCCGCTCAAGGGTATCGACATGACCGTGCGCCGCAACGCTTTTGGCCGGCAGGTCGACTCGTTCGAAGGTGACATCGACTTCATCGGGCTCGATACCCCGGTGCACGCGGTGTTCATCCGGGCGCCGTGGGTCGAGCGCGTCGGGCCCGACGTGCAGGTGCTCGCGCGCGCGGCCGACCACATCGTCGCGGTGCGCCACGGCTCGATGCTGGCCACGTCGTTTCACCCGGAGATGACCGGCGACCGCCGGATCCACAAGCTGTTCGTCGACTCGCTCTGAGTTTCCCGGCCGGGGCGGACCGAGGAGTGACCATGAGGCGCTACGCCAGCAGCGGCAGGTATTACTGGAAGACGCCGGGGGAGGGCGCCTGGCTCCCCAGGGAGTGGTCCTACACGCCGGACGAGTTCGATTCGGTGTCGGTTCTGACCACCACGGAGCGGATGAGCCGGTGGTTCATGAGAACGCTTCTTCGCGCCGATGCCTTTGCCGAGCGCGTTGCGAGAGAGCGGCTCGCGATGACGGCAGTGCGCCGCCACGAGCAGGCACATGCCCTGAGCCGCGCGGGCAGTCGGACCCGTAACGCCACTGTGGTCACCGTTCACGACTCCGGGATCGCCGTGGATGCACGCTCGTCGCCCACGGCACAGGCGATCGCGGACGCCGCCGTGGTCACGGTGGGGATCGAGATCGATGGCACACGGCGGGACGCGGTCACGCTTCTTCCGCGGACGGTTGCGATCGCACCTGCGCAGGAGTTCCTCGTGGTCGATCACCCCGATGACCCGATCCCGCTCTGGGTCGGCCGATAGCGCCGAGGCCGACGCAGTGGTCGATCCGCGGCTCGTGAGCCGACCCTTGTGTCGGTTTCGACGAGTCAGGGCCGGGCGCCGCGTGACCAGCCACGTAGACTGGTCAACCGGAGTTTCAGCAGAAAGAGGAGCACTACCTGCATGAGCGGCCATTCCAAGTGGGCCACCACCAAGCACAAGAAGGCCGTCATCGATGCCAAGCGCGGCAAGATGTTCGCCAAGCTGATCAAGAACATCGAGGTCGCGGCCCGCGTCGGTGGCAGCGACCCAGCCGGCAACCCCACGCTGTACGACGCCATCCAGAAGGCCAAGAAGTCTTCGGTGCCCAACGACAACATCGAGCGGGCGCGCAAGCGTGGCGGCGGCGAAGAGGCCGGCGGCGCCGACTGGCAGAACATCACCTACGAGGGCTACGGCCCCAACGGCGTCGCGGTTCTCATCGAGTGCCTCACCGACAACCGCAACCGCGCGGCCGGCGAGGTGCGCGTCGCGATGACCCGCAACGGCGGCAACATGGCCGATCCCGGTTCGGTGGCCTACCTGTTCTCCCGCAAGGGCGTCGTGACGCTGGAGAAGAACGGTCTCACCGAGGACGACGTCCTGATGGCGGTGCTGGAGGCCGGTGCCGAGGAGGTCAACGACCTCGGCGACTCATTCGAGATCATCTCCGAACCCACCGACCTGGTGGCCGTGCGAACGGCTCTGCAGGACGCGGGCATCGACTATGAGTCGGCGGAGGCGAGCTTCCAGCCGTCGGTCACCGTTCCCGTCGACCTTGAGGGCGCACGCAAGGTGCTCAAGCTCGTCGATGCGCTGGAGGACAGCGACGACGTCCAGGACGTGTACACCAATATCGACATCCCGGACGACGTCGCGGCCCAGCTCGACGAGGAGTAACCGCTCAGCCGACGGCCTCGGCGATCGGCGTCGACCCGGCGATGAGCTCGAATGTCCGTCCGGCGGTGTCCGGCGCGTCGAGGACCGCGAGCAACACCCGCGCGACGTCTTCGCGGGCGATGCTGCCGCGTCCTGTCGACTCTGCGATCGTCACGTTCCCGGTGCCGGGCTCATCGGTGAGCGAACCCGGACGCACGATCGTCGTGCGTAAACCGCTGCGCGCGCGGACATTTGCGTCGGCATCCGACTTCGCCCGCATGTACGCCCGGAACACCTCGTCGTAACTGTCGTCGAGCGATCGGTCGTCGGCCGAGATCGCCGAAACCATCACATACCGCTGCACCCCGGCGGCCTCGGCGGCATCGGCCAGCAGGATCGCGGCGTCCCGGTCGACGGTCTCCTTGCGGGCCGCCCCGCTGCCCGGCCCGGCGCCCGCCGCGAACACCACGGCATCGGCGCCGCGCACCGCCTCGGCCACCTCGTCGACCGAGGCCTGCTCCAAGTCCAGCACGACGGCCTGCGCGCCCGCCGCTTCCAGATCGGCGACCTGGGCCGGGTTACGGATGAGCCCGGCCACCGAATCACCCCGCTCGGCCAGCAGCCGCTCGAGGATCATGGCGATCTTTCCGTGTCCACCAGCAATCACGACGCGCATTGGACCGAGCCTACATAGACGCGTGTCCCTGCCACGGGGCGTCGCCCGGCCACGCTAGGCTCTCGAACAGATGTTCTGACGAAGGGGTATGCGTGCGGGTGATGGGTGTCGATCCCGGGTTGACGCGCTGTGGTCTCTCGGTGATCGAGAGCGGCAAGGGCAGGCATGTCATCGCGCTCGACGTGGACGTGGTGCGCACCCCTGCGGACGAGCCGCTGCAGAAACGCCTGCTGGCGATCAGTGATGCCGCCGAATATTGGATGGACACCCACCGCCCCGACGTGATCGCCATCGAGCGGGTCTTCTCGAACCAGAACGCCAACACGGCGATGGGTACCGGGCAGGCCGGCGGGGTCATCGCGCTCGCCGCCGCAAAACGCGACATCGACGTGCACTTCCACACGCCGTCCGAGGTCAAGGCCGCCGTGACGGGCAACGGGCGAGCCGACAAAGCTCAGGTGACCACAATGGTCACGAAAATCCTTGAGCTGCAGCAGAAGCCGACTCCTGCCGACGCCGCAGACGCCCTCGCTCTTGCCATCTGCCATTGCTGGCGCGCGCCCATGATCGCGCGGATGGCCGCCGCCGAGGCCATGGCCGCCGAACAACGGCGCAAGTACCAGGCCAAACTGAAGGCGGCCCGATGATTGCCTCGGTGCGCGGCGAAGTCATCGACATCGCCCTCGACCATGCCGTGATCGAAGCCGCGGGCGTGGGCTACAAGGTGATGGCCACCCCGTCGACGTTGGCGACGCTGCGGCGGGGCACCGAATCGCGGCTGGTCACCGCGATGATCGTGCGTGAGGATTCGATGACGCTCTACGGCTTCGCCGACGGCGACGCCAGAGACCTGTTCCTGACACTGTTGGGGGTCTCGGGGGTGGGGCCCAAGATCGCGCTCGCGACGCTGGCGGTCCACGATCCGCAGGCGTTGCGACAGGCGTTGGCCGACGGCGACGTGACCGCGCTGACCCGGGTGCCCGGCATCGGCAAGCGTGGCGCCGAACGAATGGTGCTCGAACTGCGGGACAAGATCGGCCCGGTCACCCCGGGCCCCGGTCTCGCGGCCGGTGGCCATGCCGTCCGCGGCCCGGTCATCGAAGCGCTTGTGGGGCTTGGCTTTGCGGCCAAACAAGCGGAGGAGGCCACCGACAAGGTACTGGCCAACGATCCCGAGGCCACCACGTCTGCGGCGCTGCGTGCGGCGCTGTCCATGCTCGGTAAGAAGTAGCTCATGGGTCGCTTCGAGGACGATGACGCCGCCGCCGAGGACCGCGAGGTGTCCCCGGCGCTGACCGTCGGTGAAGGCGATATCGATGCGAGCCTGAGGCCGCGGTCGCTGGGGGAGTTCATCGGCCAGCCGCGCGTGCGCGAGCAGCTGCAGCTGGTTCTCGAAGGTGCCAAGAACCGCGGTGGCACACCCGATCACATCCTGCTGTCCGGTCCGCCCGGCCTGGGCAAGACATCGCTGGCCATGATCATCGCGGCCGAACTGGGCACGTCGCTGCGGGTGACCTCCGGGCCCGCGCTGGAGCGGGCGGGCGACCTGGCCGCGATGCTGTCCAACCTGGTCGAGCACGACGTGCTGTTCATCGACGAGATCCACCGCATCGCCCGGCCCGCCGAGGAGATGCTGTACCTCGCGATGGAGGATTTCCGCGTCGACGTCGTCGTCGGAAAGGGTCCCGGCGCCACGTCGATCCCGCTCGAGGTTGCCCCGTTCACCTTGGTGGGCGCCACGACCCGGTCGGGGGCGTTGACCGGCCCGCTGCGCGACCGCTTCGGGTTCACCGCGCACATGGACTTCTACGAGCCCGCCGAGTTGGAGCGCGTGCTGGCCCGGTCGGCGGGCATCCTCGGGATCGAGCTCGGGGCCGAGGCCGGTGCGGAGATCGCCCGGCGCTCGCGCGGAACACCGCGCATCGCCAACCGGCTGCTCCGCCGGGTCCGCGACTATGCCGAAGTACGCGCCGACGGTGTCATCACCCGCGACATCGCCAAGGCCGCGCTGGAGGTCTACGACGTCGACGAGCTCGGCCTCGATCGGCTCGACCGGGCCGTATTGTCGGCGCTGACAAAAAGTTTCGGTGGCGGGCCGGTGGGCGTCTCGACGCTGGCGGTTGCGGTCGGGGAGGAAGCCACCACGGTGGAGGAAGTGTGTGAGCCGTTCCTGGTGCGTGCGGGGATGGTCGCCCGCACGCCTCGCGGCCGCGTCGCCACCCCGTTGGCCTGGACTCACCTGGGCATGCGGCCACCGGTTACCGGGCTCGGCCAGGCCGGCCTGTTTGAATGACGAGCATGGTCATCGCCGGATTGGTGTTCGCCGCCCTCGCCGCGCTTCTGCATGTCTACATCTTCGTGATGGAGTCGCTGACCTGGACCTCGCCGCGGACACGGGCGACGTTCGGCACAAGCCGGCAAGAGGCCGAGGCCACCAAGGAACTCGCGTTCAATCAGGGCTTCTACAACCTGTTCCTGGCGATCGTCACGGCAATCGGCATCGTCGCGGTCACGTCGGGTCATGACGCGGTCGGCGCGGCACTGGTGTTCGCCGGTGCCGGGTCGATGGTGGCCGCGGCCCTGGTGCTATTGACGACTTCGCCCGACAAGGCCCGGGCCGCGATCACGCAAGGCGCACTTCCGTTGATCGCGGTCGTCCTCGTCGCCGTGGGACTGGCCGTCTAGCCCAGCCCTGATTCTTGCGTGGAAGCTGTTGTGGCAAAACCGAACACATACTGATTGGCCGCGGTCCTGGTGGGACCGCGGCCGCTCAGGGGGAACTTCCCTTGTGGGGAAGGCTGTTACAGCAGGCCGAGCTGCTGCAGGTTGGTGATGTACTTGACGATGATCGGCGCCGAGATGTGCGGGATGTCCTTGTCTGGCCCGATCTTGGCTTCCTGCACGGCAGCCCGGAACACGTCGGTCGGTGCGCCGGCACCGAGCATCGGATGTGACGGCTGCTGGTAGTTGTGCAGCAGCGGCAGCAACGATGCCTGACGTTGCTTGTCCGGCAAGGCGCGCAGCGCCGTCTCGAACCGCTCCAACCACGTGGCGTAGTCGTCGATCCGATGCACCGGGTAGCCCGCCTCGATCAGCCAGTCCACGAACTCGTCGAGGCCGATGCCGTCGTCGTAGGGGTTCATGACGTGGTAGGTCTCGAATCCCGTCGTGACGTGGGAGCCGAGCGTCGAGATCGCTTCGGCGACGAACTCGACCGGCAGCCCGTCGTAGTGCGCGCGTTGCCGGTTGCCAACCAATCCACCTGGGCCGTCGAGTTCGTAAAAGGACTTCGGCGCGATGCCGGTGGCGACGAGGCTCAGCATCATCCTGGTGAACATGTCGGGCAGGTTCAGTTGGCCGGAATACGTTGTGTCCGCGAGGATCATGTCGCAGCGGAACACCGAGACGGGCAGCCCGCAGAGGTCGTTGGCCTCGCGCAGCAGGACCTCGCCGGCCCACTTGCTGTTGCCGTAACCGTTGGCATAGGAATCGTCGACCTGACGCGTCGGGCTGATCACGCGAATGTCGGCGTCCTCGACGAACTCACCGGGCTTGATACCCCAGCCCACGCCGATCGTCGAGACGTAGACGAACGGCTTGATCTTGGTGGTGAGCGCGATGCGGATGAGTTCTGCGGTGCCGAGCGCATTGGGCCCGAACAGCTGGCTGTAGGGCAGCACGTGGTTGACGAGCGCGGCCGGGTCGACGATCAGGTCGACGGTGTCGGCCAGCCGCTGCCACGTGTCGTCGTCCAGCCCGAGGTTGGCCTCGCCCTTGTCGCCGGCGATGACCTCCAGGTGGTCGGCGGCCAATTCGCGGTAGTGCGCAAGCAGTTTCGGATCGCCGCTGTCGAACGTGGCGTCCAGGCGGGCGCGTGCGTCCTCATCACTGCGGGCGCGGACCAGGCAGATGAGCTTGCCGTCGACCAGGTCCATGCGCTCGAGCCATTCCAGGGCCAGATAACGGCCGAGGAATCCGGTGGCGCCGGTCAGCAGGACCGTGCGCACCTCGGTGCCGGCCTTCGGCAGGTTGGTGGCCTCGGCCAGCGTGGCCGCGTCGATGAACTTGTCGAGGGTCAGATCCCGTGCGTGTACCTCGGTCGCGTCGCGGCCGTGCACCGACGCGTAGGTCGGACGCTTCGAGCCGTGGCGTTCACCGTCGATGTAGGCGGCGATCCCGGCCAGATCGGTGGCCGGGCTGACGATCACGCCGACCGGCACGTCCACGTCGAAGATCTCGTGCAGCAGATTCGAGAAGGTCAACGCCGACAACGAATCTCCGCCCAGATCGGTGAAGTGCGCATCGGGCTGCAGGTCGTTCGCGGCAGCACCCAGCAGGGCGCCGGCGGCGCGGCTGACGGTGTCGATCACCGGTCCGGTGGCGCCGTTGCGGCGCAGTTCGCGCAGTTCGTTGGCCTGCCCTTCGGCGAGATCGGTGTAGAGCTGTTCGAGCCGATCGCCGTAGTGTGCCTTGAGTTTCGGCCGGGCCAGCTTCCGGATGCCGGTCAGCAGGCCGTTCTCCAGCGTGAAAGGCGTTGTCTCCACGATGAAGTCACGCGGGATCTCATACGACTGCAGACCGGCGGCACGCGCCGCATCCTGCAGGGAGTCGCTGATCGCGGCCTTCGGTGTGGCCGGGTCGGTCGGGACCACGACGGCCAGCAGGTACGGCCGGGCACTGTTGCCGTAGATGTAGATCTGGCGGACGAGCGGGCTGTCGCCGAACACCGCCTCCAGCTTGGACACCGTGACGAACTCGCCCTGCGACAGCTTGAGCACGTTGTTGCGTCGGTCCAGGTACTCGACCTGGTCCGGGCCGAGCTCGGCAACGATGTCGCCGGTGCGGTAGTAGCCGTCCTCGTCGAACATCTCGGCAGTGATGTCCGGACGCTTGTAATAGCCGGGGAACATTTGCTCGGACTTGACGAGCAACTCACCGCGCGGGTGCGGCCGGTCGGTGCGGAAGTAACCGAGATCGGGCACGTCGACCAGCTTGTAGTCGATCACCGGCGGGCGCTGGATGTGGCCGTCGACGAACACCGATCCGGCCTCGGTCGAGCCGTAGCCCTCCAGCAGATGCATGTCGAGCAGGGTTTCCACCCAGGTCTTCATCTCGGCGGAGATGGGTGCGGAGCCGGTGAGTGCGGACACGAACCGGCCGCCGAGCAGGTTGTCGCGCACCTCGGCCAGAACCTCGGCCTCCGAGCCTGCGCCGCGCTGGTCGACCCGGCTCTGATATTCACCGAACAGCATGTCCCAGATGCGGGGCACGAAGCTGAGCTGGGTGGGGCGGACCAGGGCGAGATCTTCGAGGAAGGTCGAGAGGTCGCTGCGCGCGGCGAAGTATGCGGTGCCGCCGGTGCTGATGGTGCCGTACAGGATGCCGCGGCCCATGACGTGGCTCATCGGCAGGAAATTCAGTGTGATCGCCGGCAGGACGGATTGCTTCTCGTCCCAGCTGGCCTTCGAGGCCATCCGCCACATGTTGGCGACCTTGCTTTCCGGGTACATGGCGCCCTTCGGCGTGCCGGTGCTCCCCGACGTGTAGATCAGCAATGTCAGCGGATCGGCTTGACCCGACACGTACAACGGAGCATCGGCGAGCGAGCGCCCGCGGTCCAGCACATCGGCCATCGTTTCGACGACGATGTCGGTCCCGGCCAGCTTGGCCTTGGCCGCCTCGAATGCCTCCCGCTGGTCGTCGACCTCGGGCCGGTAATCGAAGACCACCAGGCGCGCCGGTGCGGGCCCGGCTTGGATGAGTTCGACTGCGTCGTCGAGGAAGTCGACACTCGACGCGATCAGTTTGGGCTCGGTTTCGGCGACGATCGGGCGCAGCTGGGCAACCGGCGCGCTGGTCTGCAGCGGCACCGACACCGCGCCGAGCTCGATGAGCGCGACGTCGATGGTGGTGTAGTCCACGCTGGTGAAGCCGAGAATCGCGACGCGATCGCCGGGCTTGACCGGATGGTTGTGCCACGCGTTGGTCACGGCCTGGATCCGCCCACCGAGCTGGCGGTAGGTGATGGTCTCGAAGCGGGGCAGCAGTTCGGCCCGGGTGCGGCCGTTCGGTTCGGTGACGAGTTCGACGGCGCGCTGACCCAGCGCGGGGCGGTCGGCGTAGCCGGCCATGATCTCTTTGACGACGGCGGGCAGCCGGAGGTTCGGATTGTCGGCCGCCGCGGTCACGGCCTCGCTGGGCCTGGCCTCGGCGAACTGTTGATCGGTGCGGTAAAGGTCGGCGAGCCGGCGTTCGTAACGCTCTTCGCGTGTTTCGATCGACATAATTGGTCCCCTGAGCAAATCAACTTTTATGTGTCGGCGCTTCGCGGCGCCTATGAATTACTACGTTAGTAAAACTAAATATATTTCGAGATGCCAGTTCCGATGCTGCGAGATGCGTCACGCCCGCCGTGGCTGCTCGACTCTGCGGTGAAGGCGGGAGAATCCGAGGGGACCGCACCCTCACCGCAGAGTCGAAGCAGACCGTGCTCACAGCAGGCCGAGCTGCTTCAGGTTGGTGACGTACTGCACGATGACCGGAGCGGTGACGTGGGGGATGTCTTTGTCCGGCCCGATCTTGGCCTCCTGGACCGCGGCCCGGAACCGATCGGTCGGGGCCAGTGCGCCGAGGACCGGATGCTCCGGCTTCTGGTAGTTGTGCAGCAACGGGAGCAGCGAGGCCTGACGCTGCTTGTCCGGCAGTGCCCGCAGCGTGCTTTCGAAGCGCTGCAACCACTCGCGGTAGTCGGCGATGCGCTCGATGTGGTAACCCGCGTCGATCAGCCAGTCCACGAACTCGTCGAGGCCGATGCCGTCGTCGTAGGGGTTCATGACGTGATAGGTCTCGAATCCCGTCGTGACGTGGGAACCGAGCGTGGAGATGGCCTCGGCGATGAACTCCACGGGCAGTCCGTCGTAGTGCGCGCGTTGCCGGTTGCCGTCGGTGTCGAGTTCGTAAAAGGACTTCGGCGCGATGCCCGTGGCGACGAGGCTCAGCATCATCCTGGTGAACATGTCGGGCAGGTTGAGCTGGCCGGAATAGGTCGTGTCGGCCAGGATCATGTCGCAGCGGAACACCGAGACGGGCAGCCCGCAGAGGTCGTTGGCCTCACGCAGCAGCACCTCGCCGGCCCACTTGCTGTTGCCGTAACCGTTGGCGTAGCTGTCGTCGATCTTGCGAACCGGGCTCATCACGCGGACGTCGGCGTCTTCGACGAACCTGCCCGGTTCGATCTGATCGCCCACGCCGATGGTCGACACGTAGGTGTATGGCTTGATCTTCGTCGTCAACGCGATGCGGATCAGCTCTGCGGTGCAGAGCGCATTGGGCCCGAACAGCTCGCTGTAGGGCAACACGTGGTTGACGAGCGCGGCCGGGTCGACGATCAGATCGACGGTGTCGGCCAGCCGCTGCCACGTCTGCTTATCGAGGCCGAGGTCTGCCTCACCCTTGTCGCCGGCGATGACCTCCAGGTGGTCGGCGGCCAGATCGCGGTAGTGCGCAAGCAGTTTCGCGTCGCCGACATCGAACGTCGCGTCCAGGCGCGCTCGCGCGTCCGCGTCGGACTTCGCCCGCACGAGGCAGATCACCTTGCCGTCGACAAGGTCCATGCGCTCGAGCCATTCCAGGGCCAGATAGCGGCCGAGGAAGCCGGTCGCGCCGGTCAGCAGGACCGTACGGACCTCGGTGCCCGCCTTCGGCAAATGCGGTGCGGCCGCGAGCGACTGGCCGTCGATGAACTTGTCGAGCGTGAGGTCGGCCGCGGCCACCTCGGCCGTGTGCCTGCCGTGCACGGAGGCGAAACTCGGACGCTTGGTGCCTTGACGCGCCGACTCGATGAAGGTCGCGATGGCGGCCAAGTCGTTGGCCGGGCTGACGATCACGCCCACCGGCACGTCGACGTCGAAGATCTCCCGCAGCAGATTCCCGAAAGTCAACGCCGACAGCGAATCACCGCCCAGATCGGTGAAGTGCGCATCAGGCTGCAGATCACTCGCCGCCGCACCGAGCAGGGCGCCGGCCGCACGGCTCACCGTTTCCAGCACCGGGGCGTCGGCACCATTCGCGCGCAACGCGCGCAGTTCACTGGCCTGGCCATCGGCGAGATCTGCGTAGAGCTGCTCCAACCGGTCGGCGTAGTGTGCCTTCAGTTTCGGCCAGGCGAGTTTGCGGATACCGGTCAGCAGTCCGTTCTCGAGTGTGAAAGGTGTTGTCTCCACGATGAAGTCGCGTGGGATCTCATACGACTGCAGGTCCGCTTCACGCGCCACCTGCTGCAGTGACTCGGCGATCTGGCTCTTGAGCTCTGCCGGCTCGTAGCGGTTCACGGCGGTTTCGGTCGGCACGACGACCGCGAGCAGATAGGGCCGGGCGCTGTTGCCGTAGATGTAGATCTGGCGCACGAGCGGGCTGTTGCCGAACACCGCCTCCAGCTTGGCCAGTGTGACGAACTCGCCCTGCGCGAGCTTGAGCACGTTGTTCCGCCGGTCGACGTACTTCAGCTGATCGGGCCCGATTTCGGCCACGATGTCGCCCGTCCGGTAGAAGCCGTCCTCGTCGAAGACGCCTGCGGTGATCTCCGGGCGCTTGTAGTAGCCGGGGAACATGTTGTCGGTCTTGACCAGCAACTCGCCCCGCGGGTAGGGCTGATCGGTGCCGAAGTACCCCAGGTCCGGCACATCGACGAGTTTGTAGTCGATCACGGGCGGGCGCTGCACCTGGTCGTCGAAGAAGACCATGCCCGCCTCGGTCGAGCCGTAGCCCTCCAGCACATGGATGTCGAGGAACGTCTCCAGCCAGGCCTTGAGTTCGGGTGAGATGGGCGCCGAGCCGGTCATGGCCGAGATGAATCGGCCACCGAGCAGATTGTGCCGCAGGTCGTCCATGACCTCGGTCTCGACCGCGGCACGGTCGCCGTCGTCATGGAGGCGGGAGTCCACCCGGCTCTGGAACTCGCCGTGGATCATCTCCCAGACCCGCGGGACGAAGTTCAGTTCGGTGGGCCGGACCAACGCCAGGTCTTCGAGGAACGTCGAGAGGTCGCTGCGCGCGGCGAAGTAGCAGGTGCCGCCGGCCGCGAGTGATGCGTAGAGGATTCCGCGGCCCATCACGTGGCTCATCGGCATGAAGCTGAGGTTGATCGAGGCCGTCGTGGGGCCGAACCAGGCCTTGCTGTTGCGGCGCCAGAACCTCGCGACGGCGCTCTGCAGGTACATCGCCCCCTTGGGCGCGCCGGTGCTGCCGGAGGTATAGATCAGCAGTGCCAGCGGATCGGCCTCGTCGGACTGCGGGGCAGGCGCCTCGGGCAGGGCGCGGCCACGCTCTTCGAGGTCGGACAGGAGGTCGATGGCGACCGGGCTGCCCGCCGCGGCGAGCCGGGCTTTGGCGGCAGCGAGTGCGTCGCGATGGTCGTCGACCTCGGGATGATGGTCGAACACGATGAGTTGGGCCGGTGCATGGGCGGTCAGGGCCAGTTCGACGGCGTCGGCCACATAGTCGACGCTCGCCGCGATCACGCTCGGTTCGGTTTCGACGACGATGGGCGCCAGCGCGGCGGCCGACGAACTCGTCTGAAGAGGCACCGAAACCGCGCCGACCTGTCCGAGCGCGGTGTCGATCGCGGTGTAGTCGGCGCTGGTGAAGCCCAGGATGGCGACCCGGTCGCCGGGTGCGACACCCGACGCGTGTAGTGCCGCGGCAAGCGCGCTCACCCGACTCCACAGTTCGCCGTAGGTGATCGTGTCGAACCGGGGGAGAAGCCGCGCGGTCGTCCGCCCACTGGCCGGGTCGACGACGAACTCGACGGCCCGCTCACCGAGGGCGGGCCGGTCGGAATACCCCTTCAGTACGGTCCGGACGATCTGTGGCAATCGCAGCCCCGGTTTGTCGACTGCGGCAGTCACCGACTCGCTCGGGATGGCGGCAGCGAACTGCGGGTCGGTGGCGGTCAATTCTGCAATGCGGCGTTCCAGCCGCTCTTCACGCGTATCAGTCGACATCACAAAGTCCTCTTGGAAACAGCTAATTTTGAACGGCGCGACGCTGCGCCCAACGTCTACTACGTTAGTAAAACTAAACTTATTTCCAGATCTGCTGCCACGCGGCTGTCAATGTGCTGTGAATTCGGGCCGATCTCGAGCGGGATCGCAAATGTCCTGTTAGGCAGCCGAATTCGGTTGAACCGGATGGCGTCAGTGGATTGCCGGCACCGCCCCCGCCGGGCTCCGGCGCCCGGCTAGCGCCTCGACTGCCGCAACCGGATCGGGCACCGCGATCAGCAGATCGCGCGTCGCGGCTAACGCTGCCGGCGACGGCTCGACACCGCCCACCGCATCGGCAAAGTCCAGCAGGTGCACGGTGGCCTCCATCATTGCGACCTCGGCCACCACCGCAAGCGTGGTGCTGCCGACGATCGGATATCCGATGACGGTCTGCGCGGGACGAGACATCTCGGGCATCTGCCGCAGCCTGCTCGCGCACTCGGCGAACCGGGCGGCGGCGACCCGCGGTGTCAACGCCGACGCCTCGGACACCGCTCGGTCCGCGATCTGATCGGCCGTGGTGTTGGCAACGCCGTCCGGCTCGTTGAAGATCCGCAGCATCGCGGCAGCGTCGGTGACCGCCGCAGGCCCCGCCACGGTGGCGGCCGCGAGCGATTCGAACGTGGTCGGCTCCGGGCAGACGTGTGCCACGAGCGCCTCGACCTGCCACGGGACACACCGCGTGGCGGTGCGCCACTGCGCGTCGGTGAGTTCGGCGCACCGACGGCCCCAGCGTTCCCAGGCGTCGGCGAGCACATCGCGCAGTGTCACATCAGCGAGGCGCATTTCTCCAGCCTAAGAGCGTTACGCCTCGGTTCGGTGTGGGTACCCAGCCGTACGACAAAGGAGGCATCATGACCGAATTCGATACCCGTCGTGGCGGCAGGATGCGGATGCCGCGCAGCCGTGGCGCCGCGAGCGGGTTCCTGCTGTTGGTGCTCGGAATCTGGGGAGCGTTGATCCCCTTCATCGGACCGTACTTCGACTTCGCCTTCACCCCGGACCAGCCGTGGACCTGGACGATGGGGCGCGGTTGGCTCGAAGTGCTGCCTGGTGTCGCAGCTGCCGTCGGCGGACTGTTGCTGCTGGCCTCGGGTAACCGGGCGACCGCCATGCTCGGCGGCTGGCTCGCCGTGGCGGCCGGCGCCTGGTTCGTGATCGGTCGGGCATTGGCCGGACCGCTCGGCCTGGGCGACGCGGGCATGCCCGTCGCGGTCACCGAAGCCAAGCAGGTGTCACTCGAGTTGGCCTACTTCTCCGGCCTGGGTGCGCTGATCGTGTTCCTCGGTGCCATGGCGCTTGGTCGGTTGTCGATCCGCAGCATCCGTGACATCGAGTACGCGCAGCGGCCCGTCGTGACGGAGCCGGTGCCGGCAGCGGCCGTTCCGGCCGGCGATGCGGCGCCCACGACCGCGGTGCCCGCTGCGCCGAAGCGTCGCGGGCTGGGCGGCCTGTTCGGTCGGCGCCACACCCACGCGCACTAGAGGTCGCGCAGGATCAGCTCGAGCACATCGAGCCCTTCGATGAGCAGCTCGTCGCTGATCGTGAGCGGCGGCAGGAACCGCAGCACATTGCCGTAAGTGCCGCAGGACAACACGATCACCCCGGCGGTGTGGGCGCCCGCGCACAACGCCTTCGTCAGCTCGGCATCGGGTTCGGTGGTGCCGGGCTTGACGAGTTCCACGGCGATCATCGCGCCGCGTCCACGTACGTCGCCGATCCGGTCGTCCTCGGCCTGCAGGCGCCCCAGCCGGTCCTTCATCAGCTGCTCGATCTGCTGCGCCCGGGCGACGAGCCCGTCGGATTCGATGGTCTCGATAGTGGCAAGTGCGGCCGCACACGCGAGCGGGTTGCCGCCGTACGTGCCGCCGAGGCCCGACACGTGCGGCGAGTCCATGATCTCGGCGCGTCCGGTGACCGCCGACAGCGGCAGTCCGTCGGCGATGCCCTTCGCCGTGACGATGAGGTCGGGGTCGATGCCTTCGTGTTCGCAGGCGAACATCGCGCCGGTGCGGGCGAACCCGGTCTGCACTTCGTCGGCGATGAACACGACGTCGTTGCGACGACACCAGTCGAGGAGCGCGGGCAGGAATCCGTCGGCCGGGACGATGAAGCCGCCCTCGCCCTGGATCGGCTCGATGATGACCGCGGCCAGGTTGTCGGCGCCGATCTGCTTGTCGATCACGCTGATCGCGCGGCGCGCCGCGAGCTCACCGTCCGTGGCGAGTTCCTTGCCGAACTCGGCATCGCGGAACGGATAGGACAGGGGAGCGCGGTACACCTCGGGCGCGAATGGTCCGAAACCATGCTTGTAGGGCATCACCTTGGCGGTGAGCGCCATCGTGAGGTTGGTGCGGCCGTGGTAGGCGTGATCGAACGCGACGACGGCGGGTTTGTGGGTGTGTGAGCGGGCGATCTTGACGGCGTTCTCGACCGCTTCCGAACCCGAGTTGAACAAGGCCGAGCGTTTCTCGCCGCGCACCGGGGTGAGCCGGTTGAGGTGCTCGCAGACCGCCACATACTCCTCGTACGGCGTCACCATGAAGCACGTATGGGTGAAGTCGCCGGCCTGTGCGCGCACCGCCTCGACGACTCGTGGCGAGGCGTTGCCGATCGTGGTGACGGCGATGCCGGAGCCGAGGTCGATCAGCCGGTTGCCGTCGACGTCCTCGACGATGCCGCCACCGGCCCGCGCGGCGTAGACCGGCATGGTGGTGCCGACCCCGCGGGCGACGGCCGTGGTCTTACGGTCGATGAGGGCCTGGGAGTTCGGGCCGGGGATGGCGGTGGCCAGGTGACGGCTCTGTTCTAGATGGCTCAACACTGACTCCTGCGAACGGACGGCGGCGCGGTGAGATGGAGCGCGTTTCGAGCCTAGTCGCCACCGTTCGGCATCAATCGGTTTTGCCTTCGATCATGATTAGGCACCGGCCAGGCATGGCGATTAGTGTCGCTAACAGCTGCTCAAGGAGACGGGGCCCTCGGCGCTGCGCTGGGGCAATGGCAGACTGGACAACTACGAGGTGTTGGGCCCGCGCGTCCGGACACCGTATATACGACTCGAAACGAAAGACAGTGCTGCCATGGATCTGGTCATCTTCCTGCCCCTGCTGATCATCATGGGCGCATTTATGTTCTTTGCGTCGCGCCGGCAGAAGAAGGCGATGCAGGCCACCATCGACCTGCACAACTCGCTGCAGATCGGCGACCGGATCCACACCACGTCCGGTCTGCAGGGCACCATCACCGGCATCACCGACGACAACATCGATCTGGAGATCGCTCCCGGGGTCGTCACCACCTGGATGAAGCTCGCGGTCCGGGACCGCATCGAGTCCGACACCGACGATTCCTATGACGACGATGACGCGACTCCCGCGGCCACCGAGCTGACCGAAAGCACCGGTGTGACCGACACGGACGGTCTGAAGAAAGACTGACAGCAGACCACACAGGACAAGCACGTACCCTTTGCGGTGCTGACGAACTGATCTCAAGGAGACCTAAGCAACGTGGCATCGTCTTCGGCGCCGGTGCACCCTGCCCGCTACCTGACGCTCTTTCTGGTGCTGCTTGTCGGCGTCTACCTACTGGTGTTCCTGACCGGTGACAAGCAGGCCAAACCCAAACTCGGCATCGACCTGCAGGGCGGTACCCGGGTCACGCTGACCGCGCGCACCCCGGACGGCTCGGCGCCCACCAGGGAAGCCCTGAACCAGGCCCAGCAGATCATCAGTGCCCGCGTCGACGGCCTTGGTGTGTCCGGCTCAGAGGTCGTCATCGACGGCGACAACCTGGTCATCACCGTGCCGGGCAACGACGGCAACGAGGCGCGCAACCTCGGACAGACCGCCCGCCTGTACGTGCGGCCCGTGATCCACGCGATGGCGGCCAAACCGCCCGCCGCGGACAACGGCCAACCGCCGGCCGGAGCACCCGCGGCGCCAGGCGCACCCGGTGCGCCCGGCGGACTTCCCGGCCTGCCGGGCGGCCTGCCCGGAATGCCGGGGATGCCAGGCCTGCCCGGGATGCCACCGATCCAGCCGCCGCCGGGAGCCCCGCAGGAAGCGCCGCCCGCGGGATCGCTGCCCGCCGAGGCACCGCCCGCCGGCGAGCAACCGGCACCGCAACCTCGGCCCTACCCGCTGGAGCCGGCACCCGGTGAGCCGACCCCGGCCCCGGCACCCGGTGAACCGGCACCCGCACCGGGTGAAGCGCCTGCCCCCGCACCCGGCTCGCCCGCACCCGATGCGCCGAAGCCGAATGAACCGAAAGCCGATCTGGCGCAACGGATTGCCGATGAGAAGCAGCTGCGGCAGAGCACCGACCCGTCGATCCAGATCCTGGCCCTGCAGTTCCAGGCCACGCGCTGTGGTGAGGACGATGTGCTGGCCGGCAACGACGACCCCAACCTGCCGCTGATCACGTGCTCGACGGACGGGCAGACGGTCTACCTGCTCAACAAGTCGATCATGAGCGGCGAAGAGATCCAGAACGCCACGTCCGGCCTGGACCAGCAGCAGGGCCAGTACGTCGTCGACGTCGAGTTCAAGAGCGGCGGCGCCAAGACATGGGCGGACTTCACCGCCGCGAACGTCGGCACCCAGACGGCGTTCACACTGGACTCGAAGGTCGTCAGCGCCCCCGAGATCCGTGAAGCCATACCGGGCGGAAACACTCAGATCACCGGCAACTTCACCGCCGATTCGGCGCGCGAACTGGCCAACGTGCTCAAGTACGGCTCGCTGCCGCTGTCCTTCGAATCCTCGGAGGCCGAAACGGTTTCGGCGACGCTGGGCCTGTCGTCACTGCGGGCCGGCCTAATCGCCGGTGCGATCGGGCTCGCGGCCGTGCTGCTGTACTCGCTGCTGTACTACCGCGTTCTGGGCCTGCTCGTCGCGCTGTCCCTCGTCGCTTCCGGCGCAGTGGTCTACGCGATTCTCGTGCTGCTCGGCAGGTACATCGGCTACACGCTCGACCTGGCCGGTATCGCCGGTCTGATCATCGGTATCGGTACAACGGCGGACTCGTTCGTGGTGTTCTTCGAACGCATCAAAGACGAGATACGCGAAGGGCGTTCGTTCCGGTCGGCGGTGCCGCGAGGCTGGGCGCGTGCCCGCAAGACCATCGTGTCGGGTAACGCGGTCACCTTCCTGGCCGCCGCGGTGTTGTACTTCCTGGCGATCGGCCAGGTGAAGGGCTTCGCGTTCACGCTGGGCTTGACCACGATCCTCGACCTTGTCGTGGTGTTCCTGGTGACCTGGCCGTTGGTGTACCTGGCGTCCAAGTCGCCGACGATGGCCAAACCGGGACTGAACGGACTCGGCGCGGTGCAGCAGATCGCGCGGGAGCGCCGGGAGGCTTCGCATGCGACCGCGGGACGGGGATAAACAGATGGCCGCCAAGAACACAAAAGCAACCGAAACCGACACCACCGACACCGCAGTGGAAGCGCCAGGCATCGAGTCGACCGCGGCACTGCCCAAGCACGGATTCTTCGTCCGCCTCTACACCGGAACCGGCGCGTTCGAGGTCATCGGCCGCCGCAAGCTCTGGTACACGGTCAGCGGGATCATCGTCGCGATCTCGATCGCGGCCATGGTGTTGCGCGGCTTCACCTTCGGCATCGACTTCGAGGGCGGCACCAAGGTGTCGATGCCGACGGCCGGTGCTCAGGGCACCATCACCGTGCAGCAGGTCGAAGACGTCTTCAACAAGACGCTCGGTCGCGCGCCGGAATCCGTCGTGACGGTGGGTAGCGGCGGCTCGGCCACGGTGCAGATCCGCTCGGAGACGCTGTCCAACGAGGAAGCCGAGAAGCTGCGCACCGCGCTGTTCGACGCCTTCCAGCCGAAGGGCAGCGACGGGCAGCCGAGCAAGCAGGTGATCAGCGACTCCGCGGTGTCGGAAACGTGGGGCGGGCAGATCACCCAGAAGGCATTGATCGCGCTGGTGGTGTTCCTGGTCCTCGCGGCCATCTACATCACCTGGCGCTATGAGCGCTACATGGCCATCGCCGCGCTGGCGACATTGGTGTTCGACCTCGTCGTCACCGCTGGTGTCTACGCACTGGTGGGATTCGAGGTCACGCCTGCCACCGTGATCGGCCTGCTGACGATTCTCGGTTTCTCGCTGTACGACACCGTGATCGTGTTCGACAAGGTCGAGGAGAACACCAACGGCTTCGAGCACACGACCCGGCGAACGTTCGCCGAGCAGGCCAACCTCGCGGTCAACCAGACGTTCATGCGATCGATCAACACGAGCCTCATCTCGGTGCTGCCCATCGTGGCGTTGATCGTCGTGGCGGTCTGGCTGCTCGGTGTCGGCACCTTGATGGACCTGGCGTTGGTTCAGCTCGTCGGCGTCATCGTGGGCACCTACTCGTCGATCTACTTCGCGACCCCGCTGCTGGTGTCGCTGCGCGAACGCACCGAGCTGGTGCGCAAGCACACCCGGAAGGTGCTCAATCGCAGGCAGCCGGGCAAGGCCGGTGCGACGAAGTCGGCCCAGCCGGCCACCGCCGAGTCGGACGACGTCGAGGACTCCGACAGCGAGCCGGTCAGCGCCGGAGCCGGTCAGCCCGCCGCGGCCAAGCCCGCACCGGGAGCACGTCCGTCGCGGCCGTCGACGTCGAAGACAGGTCGTCCGTCCGGTAAACGAACCACCCGGCGGTAAACCGGATGGCTCATCACGGGGCCATCGCCCGAGTGCGGACAGCCGCGACGGTGATGACGCTGTCGCTGCTGGCCGGCATCGGTCTCTCGGCGTGTGCGGGCGGATCGGCCGATGAGATCGACTACGCCGTCGACGGCACGCTGACCACCTACAACACCAACACCGTGGCGGGTGCGGCCTCGGGCGGGCCACAGGCGTTCGCACGGGCGCTGACCGGTTTCACCTATCACGGGCCCGACGGCCAGGTCGTTGCCGATCACGACTTCGGCTCGGTGTCGGTGGTGGGACGGGCGCCGCTCGTGCTCGACTACGTGATCAGCGACAAGGCGGTCTACTCGGACGGCAAGCCGATCACGTGTGACGACCTCGTGCTGGCGTGGGCCGCGCAGTCGGGCCGGTTCCCCGGATTCGATGCGGCCAGTCGGGCCGGCTACCGCGACATCGGTTCGGTGGACTGTGCGCCGGGCCAGAAGCGTGCCAGGGTGTCGTTCGCCCAGGACCGCGGGTTCCTCGACTACGGCCATCTGTTCTCGGCGACGTCGCTCATGCCGTCGCACGTCATCGCCGACGAACTCGGCGTCGGGGACGGTGGCGTGACGACCGCGCTGCAGACCTCTGATCTGGTCGCGATCGAGCGCATCGCGCAAGCCTGGAACACCACCTGGGATCTGAAGCCCGATCTCGACCTGAAGCGGTTCCCCTCGTCCGGTCCGTACCGGCTGGACTCGGTTTCCGAGGACGGCTCGGTCGTGCTGGTGGCCAACGACAAGTGGTGGGGCACCCCGCCCGTCACCAACAAGATCACCGTGTGGCCGCGCGGCGCCGACATCCAGGAACGCGTGAACGAAGGGGCGTTCGACGTCGTCGACATCGCGACCGGCTCGTCCGGTCTGCTCAACCTGCCCGACGACTACGTGAGCACCGACACCCCGTCGGCCGGCATCGAACAACTCATCTTCGCGCCCGGCGGTCCGCTCGGTGCGACGCCCGCGCGGCGTGCCGTCGCATTGTGCACCCCGCGCGACGTGATCGCCCGCAACGCCGAGATGCCGATCGCCAACGCTCGCCTGAGCCCGGCCGTCGAGGACGCGTTCAGCGCGGCCGAGGGAGTCGCCGAAGCCGGCCAGTTCAGCGTCGCGAACCCCCAGGCGGCCCGCGAGGCGATCGACAACCGGCCGCTGACGGTTCGCATCGGGTATCAGACACCCAACGCGCGACTGGCCGCCACGGTCGGGGCGATCGCGAAATCCTGTGCCGCGGCGGGTATCACCGTGCAGGACGCCGGGTCTGAGACGGCGGGCCCGGTGGCATTGCGCAACAACGAGATCGATGCGCTGCTGGCCAGCACGGGCGGCGCCGCGGGCAGCGGATCCTCGGGTTCGTCGGCGATCGACGCCTACACACTGCACTTCGGCAACGGCAACAACCTGCCCGCGTACAACAACGAGCGCATCGACGGCATCATCGACGCGCAGGCTGTGACGTCGGATCCGAAGGAGCTCGCGCGGCTGGTCGGGGAGGGCGCACCGATCCTCTGG
Source organism: Mycolicibacterium wolinskyi str. Jessa 2025 (assembly GCF_049241375.1). Classification (NCBI taxonomy): domain Bacteria; kingdom Bacillati; phylum Actinomycetota; class Actinomycetes; order Mycobacteriales; family Mycobacteriaceae; genus Mycobacterium; species Mycolicibacterium wolinskyi. The sequence continues at coordinate 4,156,386 of NZ_CP185960.1, read as the reverse complement.
TCCGACGTCCCGACCCTGCCGCTGTACCGCCAGCAGCGCACCGTGCTGACATCGACGAAGATGTACGCCGTGAGCAGCAATCCGACCCGATGGGGTGCCGGCTGGAACATGGACCGCTGGAAGTTGTCGCGATGAGCCTGGACGAGGGAAGACTCGCGGAAGTCTCGAAGCTGATCGCGTCGATGACCCGGGAGGTCGCCGACTTCCCCGAACCCGGTGTTCAGTTCAAGGACCTGACCCCGCTGCTCGCCAGTGCGGACGGATTGCGGGCGGTCACCGATGCGCTCGCGGCCACCGCCAACGGCGCCGACCTGGTGGCCGGGCTGGATGCGCGCGGCTTCCTGCTGGGGGCGGCGGTCGCGACGCGGCTCGGCACCGGTGTGCTCGCGGTCCGCAAAGGCGGCAAGCTGCCGCCACCGGTGCACAGTGCGACGTACCAGCTCGAGTACGGCAAGGCCACGCTGGAGATCCCCGCCGAGGGAATTGACATCACCGGCCGCAACGTTGTGATCATCGACGATGTCCTGGCCACCGGCGGCACCTTGGCGGCGGCGGCGCGCCTGCTCACCGATGGCGGTGCGAACGTGACGAATGCGGCGGTGGTGCTCGAGCTGACCGCTCTGGGCGGTCGGGAGGCAGTGGCACCCCTCGCAGTTAGCAGCTTGCACACGGTGTGAGGGATATCCTCGAAATCTCAGGTGAACAGTAGGAGGTGACGACGATGGCCGACGACCCCGGTACCGGCCAGGCCGTGCAGTCTCCTCCCGCGCTGCCCGAGATCATGCCGCCCGACACGGCCAAGACCAGCGCCTCGCGCCGGGTACGGGCCCGGCTGGCCCGCCGGATGACGGCTCAGCGCAGCGCGGTCAACCCGGTGCTCGAACCGCTCGTCGCGGTGCACCGCGAGATCTACCCGAAGGCTGACCTGCAGCTGTTGCAGCGTGCGTACGACGTCGCCGAGCAACGGCACGCCGACCAGCTCCGCAAGTCGGGCGACCCCTACATCACCCATCCGCTGGCGGTGGCCAACATCCTGGCCGAGCTCGGGATGGACACCACCACACTGGTGGCCGCGCTGCTGCACGACACCGTCGAGGACACCGGCTACACCCTCGAAGCGCTGACCGCCGAGTTCGGCGCCGAGGTGGGACATCTGGTCGACGGTGTCACCAAGCTCGACAAGGTCGTGCTGGGCTCGGCTGCCGAGGGCGAGACCATCCGGAAGATGATCATCGCGATGGCCCGCGACCCGCGGGTGCTGGTGATCAAGGTCGCCGACCGGCTGCACAACATGCGCACGATGCGGTTCCTGCCGCCCGAGAAGCAGGCGCGCAAGGCTCGCGAGACGCTGGAAGTCATTGCGCCCCTTGCTCATCGGCTGGGCATGGCCACCGTCAAGTGGGAGCTGGAGGATCTGTCGTTCGCGATCCTGCATCCCAAGAAGTACGAGGAAATCGTGCGGTTGGTCGCCGACCGGGCGCCTTCGCGCGATACCTACCTGGCCAAGGTGCGAGCCGAGATCGGCGTCGCGCTGTCGGCCATGAAGATCAACGCCGTGGTGGAGGGCCGTCCGAAGCACTACTGGTCGATCTATCAGAAGATGATCGTCAAGGGCCGGGATTTCGACGACATCCACGATCTGGTCGGCGTGCGCATCCTGTGTGACGAGATCCGCGACTGTTATGCCGCGGTGGGCGTGGTGCATTCGCTGTGGCAGCCGATGGCCGGTCGGTTCAAGGACTATATCGCCCAACCGCGCTACGGCGTGTACCAGTCGCTGCACACCACCGTCGTCGGCCCCGAGGGCAAGCCGCTCGAAGTGCAGATCCGCACGCGCGACATGCACCGCACGGCCGAGTACGGCATCGCCGCGCACTGGCGCTACAAGGAAGCCAAGGGCCGCAACGGCGTTCCGCACAGCCACGCCGCTGCCGAGATCGACGACATGGCCTGGATGCGCCAGCTTCTCGACTGGCAGCGGGAGGCCGCCGACCCGGGTGAGTTCCTGGAGTCACTGCGCTACGACCTCGCGGTGCAGGAGATCTTCGTGTTCACCCCGAAGGGTGATGTCATCACCCTGCCGACCGGCTCCACCCCGGTCGATTTCGCCTATGCCGTGCACACCGAGGTCGGCCACCGCTGCATCGGAGCACGCGTCAACGGCCGGCTCGTCGCGTTGGAACGCAAACTCGAAAACGGCGAAGTGGTCGAGGTTTTCACGTCCAAGGCGCCGAACGCCGGGCCGTCGCGCGACTGGCAGACCTTCGTCGTGTCGCCGCGGGCGAAGGCCAAGATCCGGCAGTGGTTCGCGAAGGAACGTCGCGAGGAGGCCCTGGAGTCCGGCAAGGACGCCATTGCCCGCGAGGTCCGTCGTGGCGGACTTCCGTTGCAGCGCTTGATGAATGCCGAGACCATGGGCGCCCTCGCCCGTGAACTGCGCTACACCGACGTGTCGGCGCTCTACACCGCGGTCGGTGAAGGCCACGTCTCGGCACGGCATGTCGTGCAGCGGCTGCTCGCTCAGTTCGGCGGTGACGAGGCCGCCGAGGACGAGCTCGCCGAGCGGTCCACGCCGGCCACCATGCCGGTGCGCCAGCGCAGCACCGACGACACCGGCGTCGCGGTGCCCGGTGCACCCGGCACCCTGACCAAACTGGCCAAGTGCTGCACCCCCGTCCCGGGCGACACCATCATGGGCTTCGTCACGCGCGGCGGCGGAGTCAGCGTGCACCGCACCGACTGCACGAACGCCGAATCCCTGCAGCAGCAGTCCGAACGCATCATCGAGGTCGAGTGGGCGCCGTCGCCGTCGTCGGTGTTCCTGGTCGCGATCCAGGTGGAGGCGCTCGACCGGCACCGGCTCCTGTCGGACGTGACGCGGGTGCTGGCCGACGAGAAGGTCAACATCCTGTCGGCGTCGGTCACCACGTCCAATGACCGCGTGGCCATCAGCCGGTTCACGTTCGAGATGGGCGATCCCAAACACCTCGGGCATCTGCTGAGCGTCGTCCGCAACGTCGAAGGCGTCTACGACGTGTACCGCGTGACGAGCGCGGCCTGAGCCTCCTCCGCGCGGTTAGCCCCGCTCCAGGACAGCCCGTAGGAACGTCCGCGTCCGCTCGTGCTCGGGCTCGGTGAACAACTTCTCGGGCGGGGCGTCCTCGACGATGCGGCCGCCGTCGAACATCAACACGCGGTCGGACACCTCGCGGGCGAAGTCCATTTCGTGCGTGACACACAGGAACGTGATGTCGGTGCTCTCGGCGATGTCCTTGAGCAACGAGAGGACGCCCGCGACGAGCTCCGGATCGAGCGCCGAGGTCACCTCGTCGAGCAGCAGCACGTCGGGTTTCATCGCCAGCGCCCGCGCGATCGCGACGCGTTGTTGCTGCCCGCCGGAGAGTTCCGACGGATGCGCTTCGGCCTTCTCCGGCATGCCGACGAGCTCGAGCAGGCGCTGTGCCCGGTCCTCGGCCTCGTCGCGGGGAAGGTTGAGGGTGTGGATCGGTGCCTCGGTGATGTTGTGCAGCACCGACATGTTGGGGAACAGATTGAACTGCTGGAAGACCATGCCGATCCGCTTGCGCAACTGGCGTTGATGATTGTCGTCGGCAGGCACCTCGCGACCGCGTCGGATCATGTGGCTCAGGCATTCGCCATCGACGTAGATCCGGCCCTCGGTCACCTGCTCCAAGGTCATCAGCAGTCGCAGGATCGTGGTCTTGCCCGAACCGCTCGGCCCGATCAGGGTGACGAACTCGCCTGGCCGCACCGAGAAGTCGAGGCCGTCCAGCACCACGTGGTCGCCGAATCGCTTGACGACGCCGGCGAATCGGACCATCTCAGCTGCTGTATCGGACACGCCTCTCCAACCATCGAACGAGTAGGGATGCTGAGTAGCTCAGCACCAGGAACAGGACACCGGCGATCGTCATCGGTTCGACGTACCGAAACGCTTGTGAGCCGGCCTGATTGGCCACTCCGACGACGTCGAGCACACCGATCGTCAGGAGCAGCGGGGTCTCCTTGAGCATGGAGATCGTGTAATTGCCGAGCGCGGGCAACACCCGGGGAATCGCCTGCGGCAGGATCACCGCCGTCCACGTCCGCCGTGTCGGCAGGCTGAGCGCGGTCGCGGCTTCCCACTGTCCGACGGGGACGGCCTCGATGCCGGCCCGGTACACCTCGGCGGTATAGGTCGAGTAGTGCAGGCCGATCGCGATGATCCCGGTGGTCAGCGGGTCGAACTTGAGGCCGAAACTGGGCAGGACGAAAAAGAAGAAGAATATCTGCACCAGCAGCGGTGTGCTCCGGACGAATTCGATGAACGCCCAGACCGTCGTACTGACCACGCGATTGCCTACCCGGCGCAACAATGCCAGCACGAGGCCCAGCGCATACGCCAGCACCGAACCGAACACCGTGGCGATCAAGGTGATTCGCAGGCCGTCGACGACGATGGTCGGCAGCACCTCCCAGGCGTAGTCCCAATCCCAGACCATCAGCCCACCCGCCCCGCACCGGCGGGCACACTTCCGCGACCGAACCGGGTCAGCACACCGCGCCGCGGCGGCGGTTGCCTGCCGACCATTTTGGCGGCCTTGCGTTCGAGCACGCGCATGACGAAGGTGATCGCCACCGCGAGCGCCAGATAGAACAACAGCACGATCGTCCAGATGACGGCCGCGTCGGAGATGTAGTTGTTGACCAGCACTTCGCGGGCCTGGTAGGTCATCTCGTGCACGGTGATCATCGTCAGGAGCGAACTGCTCTTGAGCAATTGGATGAACAGGTTGTTGAAGGGCGGAACCATCTCGACGAGGGCCTGCGGCAAGATCACTCGCCGCATCCGTTGTGCGGGTGTGAAATTCAGTGCGACACACCCTTCGTACTGAGCGCGGGGCACGGCCTGGATCGCGCCGCGGACGATTTCGGCTCCGTAGGCCCCGTGGTTGAGCCCGAGCACGACGATGCCGGCGGCAATCGGAACGATCTGATAGCCCACGAGGACCGGGAGCACGAAGTAGATCCACAGCAGCTGGACGACTTCGGATGTGCCCCGCCAGATCTCGACGTAGATGCGGGCGAGCGTGCGCACGATGCGCGATTTCGACAGCATGGCCAGGCCGGCGAGGAACGACAGCACGGCGGCGATGACGATGCCGCCGAGCGTTGCCTCCACCGTCAGCAGCAGGCCCTGGGCGATGGTGTCGACGAAGAAACCGACGTTGTCGAACATCAGGCCGGCCTCAGGCGGCCGCGCAGAGCTTCTCGGTGGTCACATCCTCAGGCACTTGGTTGTCGGCGGTGAAGCCGAACGGGGCGACGATGTCCAGCCAGGCGCCGCTGTCCTGAAGCTTCTTCAGTTCGGTGTTGAACTGCTCGACCAGTTCGTCGTCGCCTTTACGGAACACGAACCCACCGGCCTGGATCTGCTCCTCGCCGTCGACAACCGGGACAAAACCCTTGGTGACCTCCAGCGGGGCGCCGGGATTGTCGGCGAGCATCCGGCGCAGCGAGATATCGGTCAGCGCACCGCAGTAGGCCCGCTGGTCACGCAACGCCTGGAACATCTCGGGTTGACCCCGATAGGACTGAATGTTTCCCGGCGGGATACCCAGATCCTTGGCGACGGCCTCCTCGACGGTGCCCGACAGCACTGCCAGCGCCACGCCCTGGGCCTTGACGTCGTCGAAATTGTTGATTCGCTGCGGGTTTCCGCGTGGCACGAGCAGTGCCGTCGGCGTCACGTAATCGACCGCCGAGAACTGGGCGTTCTGGCAGCGGTCGGGCAGGATCGCCATCCCGGCGGCCACCATGTCGTATTGGCTGGCGTTCAGTGCGGGGATGAGTTGGCCGAACTCGATCTGGGTGGCATCGACCCGATCGATTCCCATCGCCTTGAAGACCGCCTTGGCGACCTCGGGCGCCTCGCCGGTCACCGTGCCGTTCTGGGTGTACCCGTAGGGAACCTCACCGGCGATGCCGATCTTGATGGCCCCGGCATCCTTGATCCGCTGCAATGTGCCGCCATCACCCGCCTGTGGCACCTTCGAACAACTTGCCAGCAGCGCGGGCGCCCCCAGTGCGAACGCGCCGGCCGCGCCGCCCGCGCGCAAGAAATCTCGTCGTGTCCAGCTCATGCTCAGTCCTTGTCGTATCCACACGTTCACACTCGTATCGACCACAGTTCGATCTGAACGTATGCAAATCGTGCGGGCAGGTCAAAACCCCGCGCGGTTCTGGACGCGAACAGGTGGGCCGGACCGGTGCCGGAGCAAATACACCGCCGCGCCGAGCACCAGGATCGCCAAGGCGATGCCCGCCGCGATCACCGCCGCCCGTACGCTCGTCAAAAACATTGTGGGAGGCAGGGTTTCGGGTGCCGAGGATTCGTAGGTGAGCGTTACCGGCAATGAGCCCGACGTCAACAGACTGGCCACTTCGCGTGCCGAATCGGCGTCGAAGTTGCCGGTGATCTGTGTACGTCCGCCCGGTATCGCTTCCATGATCTCGGGTGCGCTGACGACTCGCGTGTCGAGGGTGAACGCGGTCTGGGTGCCGACGTTGGCGGCGGTGAACTCGGCCCAGTCGCGGGCGGCCGACTCGTCGAACTCCACGTCGACGACGTATTCGCCGCTCGCCGAATCGCGATCGGATTCGGCATGACGGATCTGGTCACCGCCCAGCACCGACTTGTCGAGCAGGTACACCGTCCTGCCGTCCGCCGAGCAGGTGACCAGCGGCAGGTTCGGGTCGTCGTGGCCGGCCAGCACATCGTCCTCGGCGCAGCGGGTGGACTGAAACTGCAGGGAGAGGATCTGGATGCTCTCGTCGGTACTCTGCCGGAGTTGCTTCTCGTCGGCGATCTTCTGTGCGTTGCCGGGCGCGGGTGGTGTGGTTGCAGGCGCAGGCGTTTTCGGATCTTCGACCGCCATCGCGTGGATGACGGGCCGCACGAAGAGCTGCCCGGTCGCGAAGACGTCCCGGATGTCGTCGGTGTTCAGGTCCCGACCCGGCACCGTGACCTCGACGCTCTCGCCGGACGCTGCGGTCCGGGCGCCCGACATGCCGAGCGTGTTGAGCCGTTCCTCGACGATCTGCGGCACGCGCGCGATGGCGTCGGGGGAGGGCGGCCCACCGTCTTGCGTCTGCATCGCGAAGGTCAGCCGGGTCCCTTCGCGTGCCTCCCAGACACCCTTCGTCAAAAACACCACCAGCAGGTACCCGAGCACGAGCACCATGAGCACGAGCACCACGACGGCCCGCGCCGGGCCGCTGGCGGGCGCGGGACCGCTGGGTGCTGTGCGACGCACAGTCCAACCCTATGCCGACGTCGAGGCCGGGATCAGTCCAACAGGGCTGAGGTGATGGTCACCGGCGTCGCGGGCTTGCCGTCGTCGCCTCCGCCCTCGATGCCGCCCGCCGCGATCCGGTCCACCGTGGCCAGGCCGGTCTCGTCGACCGTGCCGAACACCGTGTACGTCGGCGGCAGCAGCGAATCCTCGTACACCACGAAGAACTGACTGCCGTTGGTGCCGGTGCCCGCGTTCGCCGACGCCACCGTGCCACGCGGATACACCACGGGTGTGCGCAACGCGGGGTCGGAGAGCCGGTACTGGTTCGTCGGGTATTCGTTGGGGAACTGGTAGCCCGGCCCACCCATACCGGTGCCCGACGGATCACCGCACTGCAGCACCGACAGCTCACCGGCCGTGAGCCGGTGACAGGGGGTGTCGTCGAAGAAGCCCTGCTGCGCGAGGCTCGCGAAATTGTTGACCGTGCACGGCGCCTGACCGTTGGCCAGATCGATGCCGATGTTGCCGCGGTCGGTGGTGATGCTGGCGGTGACGATGGCCGGCTCGGTTGGCACGGTGCCGGTACGCGGCGGCGTGGCGGGCTTCACCGCAGGTTCGGTGGTCGCCGGGTATTGGCAGTTGGCGCCGAGGTTGGGTGGCGGATCGAACGCCGGGAGTGCGTTACCCGGCGACGCGCTGCGCGTGCCCTCCCGGGGCAGATTGTCGGCGGTCTGCACCAGCGCCACGGCGAAAATCACCATGAGCACCACCAACAGGATGGACAGCGCCGTCAGCGCATAGCCGACAACGAGTCCCGCGATCGCCATGCCGCGGCCCTGCTCGCCGTTGCGCTTGATCTGCGACAGCGAGATGTGCCCGAAGACAATGCCCAAGGGCGCGAACAGGAATGCGCACACCAGCGACGCGATGGCCATGCTGTTGGTGCGCGGCGGCGGATACCCGACCGGATAACCGGGATGGCCCGGTGGGTATCCGCCGTACGGTGGCGGCGCTGACAAGGTGATCGATCAGTCCAGCGCGACGGACTTCAGCTGAACATCGAGCGCCGGTTTGCCGTCCGGTCCGCCGCCTTCGACCCCCGCCGCGGCGATCTTGTCGAGCGTGGCCAGGCCGGTGTCGTCGATCTTGCCGAACGCGGTGTAGCCGGGCGGCAGCTGCGAATCCTTGTATACGAGGAAGAACTGGCTGCCGTTGGTACCCGGGCCGGCGTTGGCCATGGCCACGGTGCCGCGCGGATACACGACCGGCTGCTGCAGCGCGGGGTTGTCCGGCTGGTACTGGTTCGTCGGGTACTCGTTGGCGAACTGGTATCCCGGTCCGCCGGTGCCGGTGCCCGTCGGATCGCCGCACTGCAGCACCGAGAGCCCGCCGGTGGTCAGGCGGTGGCACGGGGTGTCGTTGAAATAGTTCTGTCCGGCCAGGCTCGCGAAGCTGTTCACCGTGCACGGCGCCTTGGCGTTGTCGAGCTGCAGGCCGATGTTGCCCTGCGTGGTGACCACGCTGACGCTCACGTTCGCCGGGTCGGTGGGGACCTTGCCGGTGCGCGGGGGATTAACCTGCTTGCTGGCTTCCCCGGCGGCCGGGTACTGGCAGTTGGCGCCGAGGTCGGCCGGGGCCACGAACGCGGGCAGCTGGCCGTCGGCGGCCGGCTGTGCCGGAGCGTCGGCGGGCGTCGTGGTGGCAGCGGACGCGGTGGTGCTGTTGGAATCCTTGCTGGTGATCACGAACGTGGCCACGACGGCGCCGATGACCACGACGGCGGCCACGGCAGAGCCGACGATCGTGTAGATGCGTCGTTTGCGTTCCTGGGCTGCGCGACGCTCCAGCTGGCGTTCCAGCTTGCGCTTGGCCGTCGCACGCCGTTGTTCGTTGGTCGGCACTGCGGCAGTCCTCTCCCTCGTGTGCATGTCATGGGTAATTCGAGTCGGCAACGAGTGTGCCAGGCGATGCTGAGCAAAGCCCTAACGACCCGCATGAACATCCGGCGCGAAGTTTGGCCATGGGAAACTGGCACTGTGTTGATCACCGGATTTCCGGCCGGGATGCTGGCGTGCAACTGCTACGTCCTGGCCGAGCGTCCCGGAGCCGACGCGATCATCGTCGACCCCGGTCAGCGGGCCATGGGCCCGTTGCGCCGCATCCTCGACGAGAACCGCCTCACTCCGGCCGCGGTCCTGCTCACCCACGGGCACGTCGATCACATCTGGTCCGCGCAGAAGGTGGCCGACACCTACGGCTGCCCGGCGTACATCCACCCCGAGGACCGGTTCATGCTGACCGATCCCATCAAGGGGTTCGGGCCGCGGCTGGCCCAGCTCGCGTTCGGAGTCCTGTTCTCCGAACCCAAGCAGCTGGTCGAGCTGGACCGGGACGGCGCCTCGGTCGAACTCGGGGGCATCACCGTCGCCGTCGACCACACGCCGGGGCACACTCGCGGGTCGGTCATCTTTCGCGTCGCCGGCGGGCAGGAGCGCGGCGACCGGGGCTTTGGCACCGCAGGCCCGTCGGACGTCGTGTTCACGGGCGATACGCTGTTCCGGTCCTCGGTGGGACGCACCGATCTGCCCGGCGGCAGCGGACGTGACCTGCTCGGGTCGATCGTGACAAAACTGTTGGTGCTCGACGACGACACCGTGGTACTACCGGGACACGGTCCGCGCTCGACGATCGGGCACGAACGCCGCACCAACCCATTTCTCGAAGGTTTGACTCTGTGACTGAAGGTTCTTCGTCGGTGCCGTTCCAGGCGCCCAAGGGTGTTCCCGACTACCTGCCGCCGGAGTCGGCGCAGTTCGTCGCGGTCCGAGACGGTCTGCTGGCCTCGGCCCGCCGCGCGGGGTACGGCGACATCGAGCTGCCGATCTTCGAGGACACCGCCCTGTTCGCCCGTGGCGTCGGCGAGTCGACCGATGTGGTCTCCAAAGAGATGTACACCTTCGCCGACCGCGGCGACCGGTCGGTGACGCTGCGGCCCGAGGGAACCGCGGGCGTCATCCGCGCAGTCATCCAGCACCGCCTCGACCGCGGGGCACTTCCGGTCAAGCTCTGCTACTCCGGGCCGTTCTTCCGGTACGAGCGGCCTCAGGCCGGTCGCTACCGTCAGTTGCAGCAGGTCGGTGTCGAGGCGATCGGCGTCGACGATCCCGCACTCGACGCCGAGGTGATCGCCGTCGCCGACGCCGGATTCCGCTCGCTCGGCCTCGACGGCTTCCGCCTGGAGCTCACGTCACTGGGCGATGACACGTGCCGGCCGGCCTATCGGGAACTGCTGCAGGAGTTCCTGTTCAAACTCGACCTCGACGAGGAGACCCGGCGGCGCGCCGAGATCAACCCACTGCGCGTGCTCGACGACAAACGGCCACACATCCGCGAGATGACCGCCGACGCGCCGCTGATGCTCGACCACCTGTCGGATTCGGCCAAACAGCACTTCGCGACCGTGCAGGCCCACCTCGACGCGCTCGGCGTGCCGTACGTGATCAATCCGCGGATGGTGCGCGGGCTCGACTACTACACCAAGACGACGTTCGAGTTCGTGCACGACGGTTTGGGTGCGCAGTCGGGCATCGGCGGCGGCGGCCGCTACGACGGGCTCATGCGTCAACTCGGCGGCCAGGACGTGTCGGGCATCGGCTTCGGCCTCGGCGTCGACCGGACGCTCCTCGCACTGCAGGCCGAGGGTAAGACCGCCGCGGGCGTCGGCGGGGTGGAGGTGTTCGGGGTCCCCCTCGGCGACGCCGCCAAGCTCGAACTGGCCAAGCTCGCTGCTGCCCTGCGGGCCGGCGGGGTGCGGGTCGATCTCGCCTACGGCGACCGCGGCCTCAAGGGCGCGATGAAAGCCGCCGACCGGTCGGGCGCCAAGTATGCGCTCGTCGCCGGCGACCGCGACATCGGGGCAGGCACCGTCGGCCTCAAAGACCTGTCGACCGGCGACCAGGTCGACGTCGCCGCCGATTCCGTTGTCGCCGAGGTCCTTTCCCGCCTGTCCCGCTAGCCCGGGATCACCCCGCACCGCGAGCGACCGTGTCTGTACGCCGACACGCCGTGATCGGCGTACATCCACGGTCGCTCGCGCGGGTCGTGCGCCTAGAGTGAAGCGACTCGACTGCGGAGGTGCCATGTCATTGATCGCGCTCGAAGAACACTTCGCCTGGGATCCGGCCAGCGCGGGCAACGTCGTCGGGACCTGGCTGCGCTCCAACAACCCGGTGGCTTACGAGCGGCTGTACGACCGGTCGACATTGCGCCTCGAGCAGATGGACGCCGCCGGGATCGACTTCCAGATCCTGTCGCTGTTCGACCCGGGAGTGCAGGACGAGACCGACGTCGCACGCGCAATTGACCTGGCCCGCCGCGCCAACGACGACCTCGCCGAGACCGTGCGCGAAAACCCGCACCGATTCAGCGGTTTCGCGACACTCGCGACCCAGGATCCGGCGGCCGCTGCGGCCGAACTCGAGCGCGCCGTCACCGACCTCGGCCTTCTGGGTGCATTGATCAACGGCCACTGCCGGGGACGCTATCTCGACGATCCCGCGTACGAGGCACTCTTCGCGCGTGCGCAGGAACTGGGTGTGCCGATCTATCTGCATCCCACGACGCCGCATCCCGCCGTGATGGATGCGTGGTTCGCCCCGTACGTCGACGACGGCCTGCACCTGGCCTCGTGGGGCTTCGCCGCGGAGACAGGCACGCACGTGTTGCGGCTCATCTACTCCGGGCTGTTCGACAAGTTCCCCGGCCTGCAGATGATCATCGGCCACCTCGGCGAGATGCTGCCGTTCGCGGCCTACCGCGTCGACCGGTACTACGGGCTCGGCGGGGACGGCGGATCGAAGCAGCGGCTGCGACGGCTGCCGTCGGAGTATCTGCGCAGCAATTTCCACGTCACCACGAGCGGCAATTTCTGCCCGACGGCCTTCCGGTGCACGCTCGATGTCATGGGCATCGATCGGGTGATGTTCTCGGTGGACTATCCGATGGATGACAACATGGACGGCGCCCGCTTCCTGGCGGACTACCCGATGGATGACGCTTCACGCCGAAAAGTCAGTAGTGAGAACGCGATACGTCTCTTCGGCGGCCGGTTGCCCGCACATCTGGGCACCTAGAGCTCGAACACCTGGCCGTCGCGGGCGACGGTGACCTTGCCGGAGTAGTTCTTGGCGATGGCATCGAGCCATTGGGAGTCGGGCAAGTCGGTGGGCGAGTAGTGGCTCAGCACAACATGTTTGGCATTGGCCGCCGCGGCGACCTCGCCGACCTGCTCGGCCGAGGTGTGCGAGCTCTTCAAATAGTTCGGCGGAAACCTGTTGTGGTAGTAGGCGTCATCGAGACTGTATTGCGCCTCGTGCACCAGGATGTCGGTGTCCTTGGCGAGAGTGATCAGATTCTCCGACTTCGTGGTGTCACCCGAGAACGTGATGGACCTACCGGATTTCAGGTCGAAGCGGAAACCGAAGGCCGGGTAGACGTCATAGTGGGACACCAAAGTCGCTGTCACGGTGACGTTGTCGTCCGACATCACCGGGAACGGCGCGGTTTTCGGTGACCTGTTGCGGTAGTCCGAACCCGGCGGCACCGTGATCTCGACGACCTCGATCAGGTCTTGGATGTCATCGATTCCCATGTCGCGGATGAAGATGTTGCTCGTGTAGGCGTATGCCTGCAGCAGTGCCTTGCTGGTGGCGGCCAGCCCGGGTGCGGGGTTGCCCGGTTCGATCGTCGCCGGGTCGTGGTCGCCGACCTGGCTCGGTGGCAAGCCACCGGCCGGGCCGGGACCGTAGACGGTGACCGGCGCCTTTCCGAGTGCCGCCGTGTAACCGCCGGAGAGAAAGAAGCTGTAGTAGTCGACGATGTGGTCGGTGTGCAGGTGGGTGATGAACATGCTCTTCAGATCGTTGAACGTGAAGCCCGCGTCGGCGAACGCGTTCATCGAGCCCAACCCGCAATCGATTTGATAGACGTCACCGCCGATTTTGATCGCTGACGAGATCCCGGTTTTGTTCGGGACCGGCGGCGGACCGGCCTGGACGCCAAGCGTGACCAAGGCATTCTCGGGCATCGTGGGGGCTGACTTCGGCGGTTCTGCCGAACTGCACGCCGATGTGCTGAGAATCGCGCCGCCGATCACCGCCGACATCGAGGCCGTCAATATGGAGCGTCGGGACAGTGAACCGGGACCTTGTGCGTCGTGACCACCGCAGGCGCATTCCACGCCCGTCAGGCTAACGGGTCTGGGCTTTGCTGGAGCGACTTCGCACGGGCTCGATCTCTACCGGCCGTGCACGACCGCGGTCAACACTTCGTCAAGGTTTCCGACGCCGCCACCGAACGGATTGCCGCGCTTGAGCACTCGCACACCCACCGGCGTCGCCGCGACCAGCTTGGGCGAGCTGGATGTCAATTGCATGTGCCGCTCGAAACGCACCTGATCCAGCGGCGCGATGATCTGGCCGGCGCCGTCGCGGTACACCCCTTGGGCTCGGTCGAACACCGCCACCGGGGTGAAGGTGCTGAGCGGAGCGAGCCGGCGGCGACGCAGCGCCCGGGCGGTGGCCACCAGACCCACACCGGCCAGCAGCCCGACGCCGAGCAGGACGGCGCCGGCGACAACCGATGACGCGGCCAACGATCCAGCCGCGGCCATGATCATCGACACCACGCCGAAGCCGCCGCACACGAGCGTCAATATCAACAGGACGAACGCGAAGATCTCCGACGGGCCGTTGCCGCGGTCGACGACAACGACGTTGGGCCCGTCCTCAGCGACGACCAGACCGCCGGTCTCGGCGAGGATTCGAGGCTCGCCCATGGTGTTCATGGCCGAAGTGTGCCCCTCGTGCGCTGCGAGCGTCCGTGAAATGCCGAGGATTTACGGCGTGTCGGCGTACAGACACGGTCGCTCGCGGTGCAAGGGGTGCAGCACGGGAAGCGGAACTAGATGGCCATGGCGGCGCGGACGTCGGCCTCGGAGGCCGAGCCGCCAGTGCCGCTGGATGTGATGCGGCCAGACTCGAGGATGTAGTACCGCTGCGAGGATTCCAGCGCGAAGCCGATGTGCTGTTCGACCAGCAGAACCCCGAGATCACCGCGGGCGGTCAGCGCCGTGATGGCCTGCTCGATCTCGGCGACGACCGACGGCTGGATGCCCTCGGTCGGCTCGTCGAGGATGAGTGTCTTGGGGCTGGTGATGAGTGCCCGGGCGATCGCCAACTGCTGGCGCTGACCACCGGACAGCAGACCGGCCCGCCGGGTCAGCAACTCTTTGAGCGCCGGGAACAGATCGAGCTGCTCATCGATGAGAGCCTTGCCGTTCTTGCGGCCATCGGCGACCACTTGCAGGTTCTCGGCGGTGGTCAGTTGCCCGAACGACTGCTGGCCCTGGGGGACATAGGCCAGGCCGCGCGCGACGCGTGCGCTCGGCCGGAGCTTGGTGATGTCCTCACCTTCGAAAAGGACCTTGCCCGCAGTGCATTTGAGCAGCCCGACGGCAGCGCGCAACAGTGTGGTCTTGCCGGCACCGTTGTGCCCCATCACCGCGGCGACACCGTCGGACGGCACCTCGATGCTGGCGCCGTGGATGACCTCGGAGCGGCCGTAACCGGTTCGGACGTCGACGAGTTCGAGCATCAGGCAATTCCTTCCACGCCCGCGGCGGCCGTGCCCAGATAGACCTCTTGCACTTTCGGGTTGGCCTGGACTTCGGCCACCGAACCTTCCGCGATGACCTGTCCGCGGGCCAGCACGGTCACCGAGGTCGCGAATGCACGCATGAAGTCCATGTCGTGTTCGACGACGACGACCGTGCGTTCGGCGCCGATGCGGCGCAACAGGTTTCCGGTTTCCTCACGTTCTTCGGTGCTCATGCCGGCGACGGGCTCGTCGAGCAGCAGCACGTCGGCGTTCTGGACCAGCAGCATGCCGATCTCCAGCCATTGCTTCTGCCCATGGGCGAGAATCCCCGCCGGCTTGTCGGCCAGATGGGTCAACCCGATGGTGTGCAATGCCTGTTCGATCACCGGCAGCACGCCTTTGCGCTTGCGCATCAGCGTCCACACCGACCGGCCCGCACCCGCGGCGATGTCGAGGTTCTGCAGCACGGTCAGCTGCTCGAACACGCTCGCGGTCTGGAACGTGCGGCCAACCCCACGCCGGGCGATCTGGTGCACCTTCTTGCCGAGCAGTTCCACGCCCGACTTGTTCACCGAACCGAACGCCGGGACCAGGCCGGTGATCGCGTCGATCACCGTCGTCTTGCCCGCCCCGTTGGGTCCGATCAGGAATCGAAGGTCGCCCTGGAACAGGGTGAGGTCGACGTCGCTGACGGCTTTGAATCCGTCGAATTCGACTGTCAACCCGCGTACTTCGAGGTACTGGGTGCCCATGCCGACATTGCCGCCCTCGACGGGTTCCTTGCCCGCGGTGCTCGCTTCGACCTCGGTCATGAGCTGGCGCCCACCTTTTCTGTGTCAGGGTCCGAGTCGGGGACTTTGTCCGACGGCGCGTCGGCCTTGGCTCTGCGCCGACGTTTGAGCAGTACCCCGAGTCCGGCCAGTCCAGCCGGGAAGAACCCGACGACGACGATGAACAGCAGTCCCTGGGCATAGGTCCACTCGGACGGAAAGCGTTCGGAGAACAGTGTTTGCGCCCATGCCACACCGATCGCGCCGAGCACCGGACCGAGCAGCGTGGTACGGCCGCCGATCGCGACGCCGATCAGGAACGCGATCGACGGCACGATCCCCACCTGTGAGGGCGCGATGAAGCCGACGATGGGCGCGAACAGCGCACCGGCGATGCTCGCGAACAGCGCGGCCAGCGTGTAGGCGACGACCTTGATGTTGGCCGGGTCGTAGCCCAGGAATCGCACGCGTTCCTCACCGTCGCGCACCGCGACCAACAGTTCGCCGTAGCGGCTGTACATCAACTGTCGGACGACGGCGACCACGATCAGCAGGGTCGCGGCGGCGATGAAGTACAGCATCTGCTTGTTCACCGGGTCGTTGAGCGTGAAGCCGAAGAACGTGCGGAAGTTGGTGAGCCCGTTGCTGCCGCCGATGCTGGTCTGACCGACGAGCAGGATCGCCAGCGCCGCCGCGAGCGCCTGCGACAGGATCGCGAAGTAGGCACCCTTGACCCGTCGCTTGAACACCCCGAAGCCCAGCAGTGCGGCGATCCCGGCCGGGATCACCAGAATGGCCAACAGCGTGAAGGCGGGGGAGGCGAACGGCGTCCAGTAACCCGGCAGTTCGCGCACGCCGGCGATCTGCATGAAGTCCGGTACGCCGTCGCCGCGGATCTGCGCGTCGGCGATCTTGAGGTGCATGCCCATCATGTAGCCGCCGAGTCCGAAGAACACGCCCTGCCCGAGGACGAGCATTCCGCCACGGCCCCAAGCCAATCCGATACCGACCGCCACGATGGCAAAGCACAGGAACTTGCCGAGCAGGCTGAGGCGGAAATCCGAGAGCACCGCCGGCGCCACTCCGAAGAGCAGTACCGCTGCGACACCGAAACCCGCCCATGTTTGCCAGCGTCCAAGGATGGTCATACGAGACTCCTTGTCCGAACGGTGAACAACCCCTGCGGGCGCACCTGCAGGAAGATCACGATGATCACGAACACAATCACCTTGGCCAGCGACGCCGTGGTGCTGTATTCGATGAACGAGTTCAGGAAGCCGAGCGCGAGCGCCGCGATGACGGTGCCCTTGATCTGGCCGAGACCGCCGACGACCACCACCAGGAACGCGTCGATCAGGAAACTCTGCCCGATGGTCGGGCTCGTCGAGCCGATCAACGTCAACGCGACACCGGCCACGGCCGCGAGCCCCGACCCGATGAAGAACGTCGTGATGTCGGTCTTGCGCGACGAGATGCCGCTGGTCTCGGCGAGGTCGCGGTTCTGCACGACCGCCCGGATACGCCGGCCCATCGGGCTCGTCTTGAGCACCGTGGCCAGCACCGCGACGCACACGATGGCCAGGATCAGGATGAAGATGCGCGTCTTGGGTACGACGGCACCGAGGATCTCGACACCGCCCGACAGCCATGACGGGGCGACCACGTTGACTGCGGGGGCGCCGAAGATGTCGCGGGCGATCTGCTGCAGGATCAGGCCGACGCCGAAGGTCACGAGCAGGGTGTCCAGCGGCCGGTCATACATGCGCTGGATCAGCGTGACCTCCAGCAGTGCGCCCATCGCGCCGCCGACCACGAATCCGACGAGAAGCGAGATCAACAGCGATGCACCGGCATTGGAGATGATCTGCTGAACCACGTAGGCGGTGTAGCAACCGGCCATGATGAACTCACCGTGCGCCATGTTGATGACGCCCATCTGGCCGAAGGTCAAGGACAGGCCGAGCGCCGCCAGCAACAGGATCGAGCCGAGGCTCAATCCCGTTGCCAGCTGGCCGATCAGAATATCCATGGCCCGCTCAGCCGGACAGCCCGGCGGCCCACGGGTAGGACTTCAAGTACGGGTCCGGCTCGATCGGGCCCTTCGACTCCCAGATGGTGTAGATCAGGCCGTCCGGGCGGATCTCACCGATGCGGGCGGTCTTGGTGATGTGGTGGTTCTCGCCGTCGATGGTCACCTTGCCCTCGGGGGCGTCGAAGGTCACGCCGTCGGCGTTGTCCTGAATTGCCTTGACGTCGAACGACTGTGCCTTTTCGACGGTGTTCTTCCAGAGATAGACCGACACGTAGGCCGCTTCCATCGGGTCCGAGGTCGGCTTCTTGGGATCCTTGACGAAGTCCTTGTAGGCCTTGACGAATGCCTTGTTGACCGGGGTGTCGATGGTCTCGTAGTAGTTCCACGCCGTCAGCTGCCCGGTGATGTTCTGGACGCCGATGCCGCCGACCTCTTCCTCGGCGATCGACACCGACACCACCGGCATGTCCTGCGGGGTCAGGCCGACGTTTTTGTACTCGCGGAAGAACGCCACGTTGGAGTCACCGTTGAGGGTGTTGAACACCGCATCGGCGTTGGCGCCGCGCACCTTGTTGACGATCGTGGAGAAGTCCGTCGATCCCAGCGGGGTGTAGTCCTCGCCCTTGATCTCGATGCCGTTCGCCCCGGCGTACGCCTTGATGATGCGGTTGGCCGTCTGCGGGAACACGTAGTCGCTGCCGACCAGGTACAGCGACTTGACGCCCTTCTCCTTGAGGTAGTCGAGTGCGGGCACGATCTGCTGGTTGGTGGTGGCGCCGGTGTAGAAGATGTTCTTGCTCGATTCGAGGCCCTCGTACTGCACCGGGTAATACAGCAGGGAGTTGGCGCTTTCGAAGACCGGCAGCATGGCTTTGCGGCTCGACGACGTCCAGCCGCCGAACACCGCGGCGACGCAATCGCTGCTGATCAACTTCTCGGCCTTCTCGGCGAACACCGTGGGCTCCGACGCACCGTCCTCGCCGATGAGCTCGATCTGCTTGCCCAGCACACCGCCCTTGGCGTTGATCTCGTCGACAGCGAGTTTGATCGAGTCGCGGACCGTCACCTCGGAGATGGCCATCGTTCCCGACAGTGAGTTCAACGAGCCGACCTTGATCGTGGGCCCGGACGTGTCCACGCATGACTCAGCATTTGCTGCGTCGGTTTCGCTTGCCCTGCTTCCGCATCCGGCCAATAGCAGGCTGGCGACTGCGATCACGCTTCCGGTGGCTAACGCCGATCTGCGGAACGTGGCACGTGCTGGTACTCGCATGAACAACCTTTCCCAATGATTGCAGCGCTTTTCGGCCGATGCGATCGGCAGCGCCGCAGGAGGCTAAACACACTGTGCGGGTGTCGAATCGGGACGTTAGAGCGCCGGTGTTACTGAGAAATGTCTGTATGTGACGAACAAATTAACCTCTAGCTAGACGGGCGTTGGTTTGCCGTTTTCACGTAACTCCACGACGTCTTTCGCGACGCCCGTGCGCTCATTCGTCGCACCTGTAACAAGCCGGTAGCCTGCCTCGATATGACGAACATGCGAAAAGTGACAACCACGGTCGGTGCGGCGGTCGTTCTGGCGGCCGCGGGTATGGCGGTCTCCAACGCAACGTCGTATGCGGAGCCGGAGGCAGGCGGTCATCAGGTGCGCTACACGCTCACGACGGGCGCGCCCTACGATTTCGATCTCTACTATCTGGCGACTCAGCCTCCGAGCAAGGAGGCCTATGACGCGGATCCCTACGCCTTCCTGCAGAAGGCTGAGGTGAACGTGGTCCCCGAGGCGCCGTGGGTCTTCGAGACCACGCTGGCCGATCCGCAGTGGGCCATCTTCACCGTCGCCAGCACCACGCACGGCGGCCGGGGCGCACCCAACGCGCACTGTGAGATCGCGGTCGACGGCCAGGTCGCGGTCCAGAACGATCATCCCTACAGCCCGCGGTGCCAGCTCGGGCAGTGGTGACACGCCGCTGACCGGCGCGCCCGCCGGCACGGTGAGTTGACAAACGCGTCGAACAAGTGTTCGATAAGAGGCATGCGAGACGGTGCCCGGGTACGCGATCAAGCCATGCGCTCCGGTCGCACCGTCTCGATGTGCTTCGTGCTCCGGCGCCCCAGGCGTCCGGGTACGGTCTGACTGGGCAGCGCCCACGGCGGGCGCCGGTGCCGTACCCGAAACCGCGGCACCGGCGCACCCAGTCTTTCTAACTGGTCGGGCGGCCCTCCGCCGCCGTCACGGCGGCCGAGATGAGCGCCGCCAGCGCTGCGGGCGCCTCGACGTGCGCCAGGTGGCCTTGGTCGGCAAGGGGCACCACCGGCGCCTGAGGCAGCGCGTCGGCGAACGCGGCGAACGCGGTGCCGTAGGGTGCCTGACCCTCGTTGCGGGTGCCCAGAATCAACCTGACCGGCATGGGAAGCGTTCGGTAACGGTCCAGCGCCGGGCGGTGCGTGTTGATCGCCGCGAGTTCCTCGGCCAGCGGTCCCGCGAGCGGGCGCAGGACGGCCCAGGCGGGGCTGCGGCGCAGTTCGGCCACATAGTCGGCGGAGAATCCGGATACGTCGGTGTTGACGAGCGTCACCGCGCGGTCGAGATCCCCGGCGGCGATGGCTTGGCGGAGCGGTTGCACGACGTCGGGTGCGAACGGCCGGCTGACCGGTTCGTAGGCGGTCAGCGAGACGATCCGCTTGCACGTCAAGGCGGTCTCGAGCGCGATCAGCGCACCGTAGCTCCAGCCGAACAGATGGATATCGCCGAGCGCATCGATGATGTGGCGCAGGTCGTCGACCTCGACGCGCACCGAGTAGTCGGCTCCGAGCGGACCGCTCGGATATCGACCGCGGCGATTGACCGTGATCACGGGGTTCGGCAGGTCGATCGAGTCGACCACCGGGCGCCACGTCGCCGCGTCGGCCATCACTCCGGGCACCAGCAGGATCGGTGTGCCGGTGCCCGGGCGGACGTCCGCGGTCAAAGCCGTACCGGCATGGTCGAATACGAGGTTCTGCACATCTGTGCGCGTGAAAGTCATTGCGGTGTACGTCCGATCGTGAGTAGGGGGCGCTTGTCGCCGGCGTAGAAATCGTTGCCTTTGTCGTCGATGACGATGAATGCCGGAAAGTCCTCGACCTCGATCCGCATGACTGCCTCCATGCCCAGTTCGCCGTACTCGAGGACCTCGGTCGCCTTGATGCAATCCTGGGCGAGGCGTGCGGCAGGACCGCCGATGGAACCCAGGTAGAACCCAGCGTGTCGGGCACACGCGCGCCGCACAACCTCCGACCGATTGCCTTTCGCGAGCATCACGAGCGATCCGCCGGCGGCTTGGAACTGCTCGACGTAGGAGTCCATGCGCCCGGCCGTGGTGGGCCCGAACGAACCCGAGGCGTAGCCATCGGGTTTCTTCGCCGGCCCCGCGTAGTAGACGGGATATCGGCGAAGGTATTCCGGTATCGGTTCACCGGCCGCCAGGCGCTCGCGGATCTTGGCGTGTGCGAGATCTCGTGCCACGACCAGCGTGCCGGTCAATGACACTCGCGTGCCGACCGGATGAGCCGCCAGTTGTGCACGGGTGTGGTCCAGTGACTCATCAAGGTCGATGCGCACGGCCTCGCGGTCGGTGTCGATGCCTGCGGCATCCGGCAGGAACTGTGCCGGGTCGGTTTCGAGCTGTTCGAGAAACGCCCCGTCACGGGTGATCTTGCCGAGCACGTGGCGGTCGGCGGCGCACGACACCGCCACCGCGATAGGCAGTGAGCCGCCGTGGCGGGGGAGGCGGACGACACGCACGTCGTGGCAGAAGTGCTTGCCGCCGAACTGTGCGCCGATGCCGAGACGCTGGGTGGCCGCGAGCACCTGCTGCTCGAAGTCGAGGTCCCGAAAGCCGTTGCCTGCCGGTGATCCCGCCGTGGGCAGGGTGTCGAGGTGGTGTGCGGATGCGAGTTTGGCCGTCTTGAGCGCGAATTCGGCACTCGTCCCGCCGATCACGACCGCCAAGTGGTACGGCGGGCAGGCTGATGTGCCGATCTCGGCCGCCTTGGTCACGACGAAGTCCAGGAGGCGGTCGCGGTCGAGGAGGGCAGGCGTCTGCTGGAACAGGAAGCTCTTGTTCGCGCTTCCGCAGCCCTTGGCGATGAACAGAAATCGGTAGGCATCGTCGCCGTCGGCGAGAATCTCGATCTGTGCGGGCAGGTTGGTGCCGGTGTTGCGCTCATCGAACATCGACAGCGGCGCCAGTTGTGAGTAGCGCAGATTGAGGGTCGTGTAAGCCCGGGCGATGCCGCGTGAAAGGTGTTGCGCATCAAGGCCGTCGGTGAGTACATGGCGGCCCCGGCTCGCGTGGATGATGGCGGTCCCGGTGTCCTGGCACATCGGCAGCACCCCGCCCGCGGCGATGTTGGCGTTGCGCAAGAGTTCCGTGGCCACGAAGCGGTCGTTCGGCGACGATTCGGGGTCGTGGAGTATCGCCGCGATCTGGCGAAGATGACTGGTCCGCAACAGATGCGACACATCGCGGTAGGCCTCGAAGGCGAGTTGTTCGAGGACGTGTGGGCTGATTTCGAGGAACGTCCGGCCCGCGGCATGTACTGTGCCGATCGCATCGGGCTCGGTGTCGAGCCGCCGATACTCCGTGTCGTCGGGGCCGGTCGGCAACAGCGGGGTGTAGTCGCCGGTCATCGTTGCGCTCGTTCGACGCGGTCCGCGAGCGCGAACAGGAAGTGCTCTCGGCCCGGTGCGGTGATGAGTTGCAGGCCGACGGGCAGCGCCGCCACCGTGCCGGCCGGAATACTCAGTGCCGGATGGCCGGTGAGATTCCACGGGCTGGTCAATGACAGCAGGGCCGACCGCACCTCCACTGCCTGACCGTCGATGACGTGGGCGCGCCTGCCGAGATCAGTGGCCACCGTCGGCACAGTCGGCATGGCCAGCACGTCGAACCGGCCGAGCAGTTCGACGATCTTGGTGCGCAACATGTTTCGCGTACGGTCCGCGCGGACGTACTGCCACGCCGGGGTGTCTCGGCCGCGGATCAACCGTTCGACGACCTCGGGATCGATGTCATCTCGGTGATCGGCGAGGGCGTCGGCGTGTTCGGTGTAGGCCTCGCTCGCCTGCAACACGCTCAGCACCGAGAACAGTTCGCCTGCCCGGAACGGGAGTTCGGTGTCGACGGCGCTGATACCGGCCTGATCCATCGCAGTGCGCACGGTTGCGACGATCGCCGGGTCGGTGGGTCCGATGCAGGTCGGGTCGATCCACGCGAGCAGGGGGCTGCGGGGGTCGGGATCGGGCGCGCGACCGGCCATCGCCGCGTAACCGGCCGCCGCGTCGGCCGCGGTGCGGGCGAAGACGCCCACGTGGTCCAGCGACGCGGCGAGCGGCCGGACGCCGTCGATGGGTATCGCCCCGTACGTCGGCTTGAACCCGACTATGCCGCAGAGTGCGGCGGGCACCCGTACCGAGCCCGCCGTATCGGTTCCGACGGCCAGTGGCACCATGCCCGCCGCCGTCGCCACTGCGCCGCCACCGCTGGACCCGCCGCTGATCTTGTCGGTATCCCAAGGGTTTCGGGATGCTCCGTGCAACGATCGGTCGCCGGTGGCTCCGTACGCGAACTCATGCAGGACGTTTCGTCCCACGATCACCGCACCCGCCGCGCGCAGCCGTGCGATGCACGTGGCGTCCGCATCGGCGGGGTGGTCGGCGTGCACCGCCGACCCGGAGGTGGTGATCTGGCCTTCGACGTCGATGAGGTCCTTGACGGACACCGGGATGCCGTGCAGCGGGCCGTGATCCAACCCGCGAGCAAGGTCTGCGTCAGCCTGACGAGCGGCGGCCAGCGCCGCGTCGGCGTCGACGGTGGTGAACGCGTTGAGTATCGGGTTGAGGCGGGCGATCGCGGCCAGGCTCTCCTCGACGAGTTCCACGCTGGTGGTGCGGCCGGCACGGAGATCCGTTGCGAGCGAGCTGATATCGCGCTGGCGGAAGTACCCGCTCAATGCGGCGGTTTCGACTAGGTCGGTCATATCAGATTCCTGGAAGTAGTTGCAGCGGCGGGATGATGACAGACGTGGCGACTGCCATGGCTGCCACATTGCCGATGAAGGGGTGAAAATCGGTTGGCAGCCGGGAGGAGATCGCCGCTGCGAGAGGTGGGCTCAGCAGCGCGCCCAGCACTGCCCCGGCGACTATGGAGACCGCTGTGCCCTCATAGGCGAGCACACACGCCGGGGCGACGGACACGACCGGCACGAACGTGGGGTAGAAGGGCTTTCGGGCCCACTGCCCGCGCCACAATGTCACGGCGATGATCGCGGTGATCGCCTGGGCGGCCAGGATCTGCGGTAGGAGACCCGATCCGTAGGCCACCATTGCCGGGTTGAGCAGATAGGCGAGGACGACACCGGCGATCAGGCCGAAGCTCGCCCACTCACTGCCGAAGAACTGCGCTTCGGAGAAGTCGGCCAGGCAGCGACGCAAAAGCCAACTCGGCCCGCGCTTTTGAGCGCCTGTACCGACATCTTTCACCGCGGGCGCGCGTTGCAGGTGCAGCGGGGAGGGCAACCAGGGCAGGTGACGGCACAGCGTGAAGGCGATCACCGCAGCGACCGCCATCCCAGCGGTTATTCCGACTACGGGTGGGAGGGTCAGCCGCGAACAGAGGTCGGTGCCAAGCACCGACAGCGGAGGCGTGATCAGGCCGCCGAGCACGCCTCCGGTCAGCACAGTCTTGGCCTCGGCGCCGAACATCAGCACCACGGTGGGCGATACCGAGACGAACGGGACGAACAGCGGTTGCCAGGTGCCTTCGGACAGCGTCCAGCCCCACACAAGATTGCTGATGGCCACTCCCAGTAGTGAACTCGCGAGGGTCGCGACCCACAGTCCGGATCCGCAGGCTTGGGCGAACCCCTGACAGGGGCGGCGTTTGACCTGTAACCGGTGCGCCACCACACCGCCCGCGAGCAGGCCGGCGCCGGCCAGTGCGCTCCCGTAGAAGTTGGGTTCGCTTGCCGCGGCGGCGATCATGTCGAGCATCGGTGCGACGACGTGCAGGCTGCCGGTCCACAACAGGGCGGCCAACAGACAGATGGCGGCGACGAGTGGCCACAGCGGAAGGGCGGCACTGTGGGGACGCGTCGAGGGCGCGGTTGCCATGTCGGCGCCTCAGCGGGGGAGTGCCGTGCCGCCGCGGTATCCGAGCAGCTGATCGTAGAGATCGGTGCGGCGGTCGCGGTGAAGATCGTTGAACTGGTTCCAGATCGGTGCACCCCGCGACGCGGTGATGTCGATGTCGGCGTAGAGGATCGTGTCTTCGTCCGGCCCGGCGATGCGGTCGATGGGCCATCCGTTGGTCCCCGCGATCAGTGAGTTGCCCATGAAACCGGAGGTGCGTTCGGTGCCGATCCGGTCCGCGGTCGCGATGAACACGTTGTTGACATGCGCGGCCGTCATGGTCAGGTACGCGGCCATGCAGGTGCCGCTCGCGTCGTAGAGCGGCGGCGGGGTCCACACCCACCCGGTGGGGATGCAGATGATATCGGCGCCTTGCTGCGCGACGATGCGCGCGGTTTCGGGGAACCAGATGTCCCAGCAGACCAACAGGCCGATCCGGCCGATCTTGGTGTGGAACACCGGGTAGCCGAGATTGCCGGGGGAGAAGAACAACTTCTCCTCGTTCCACAGGTGGGTCTTGCGGTACTTGCCGATGTACCCGTCGGGCCCGACGAGGACTGCGGTGTCGAATAGTTCGACTCCGTCGAGTTCGGGCAGGCAGCCCACGATGTACACGTCGTGCGTCGCGGCGAACTCGACCCAGCCCGCCACGGTCGCGCCGGACGGCACCGCCTCGGCGTGGGCGTACGCCTCGTCGCGTGATTCGAAGGTGTAGCCGGTGGTGGCCAGCTCGGGCAGCACGATGAGATTGGCCCCTTCAGCTACTGCCGCGTTGAGGCGTTCGTACACCGCCTCGGAGTTGGCCTTGAGGTTCTCGACGCCGACCTGAGGATTGAACTGCACGACGGCCACGCGTGCCGGACTGTGCCGATGGGTCTCTTGCGATGCGTCTTGATCAGGCATGACGGTCCCTTTTCTGTTGACGGGCTGGTCGATGTAGAGCTGTGCGACACGTTCGATCCGATTTGCCCGAACGTTCGGGCCGAACGTTCGGGCTATACTGCTCCCGAACGCGCGCCACTGTCAAGGGTTGGGGTGGCGGACATCGGACAGCAAACAGGAATGCGGGAAGTGGCCAAGTCGAAACAGGCGACCTTGCAGTCGATCGCGGACGATCTAGGTCTGCACGTGTCGACCGTCGCGCGTGTGCTCAACGGCATGCGGCAGGGCGAGCGCGCGGCGTCGGGCGCCACCGCTGAACGGATTCGCAAACGGGCCGCGGAGGTGAATTACCGGCCCAATCCGCATGCGGCCAGCTTGCGCACGCGCCGGACCAACCTCATCGGCGTACTCGTGCCGCGGCTGAGCGACGTCGTACTGGCCACGGTCTACGAGGGCATCGAATCCGCCGCATCCGCGCGGGGTTTGACGGCGTTCGTGGCAAACACTCAAGACGAGCCTGCCGATCAGCGCAAGCGGATCGAGATGATGCTCGACCGCCGGGTCGACGGCCTGATCCTCGGCGACGCCCGCGCCGACGACCACACCGTCCTCGAAGAGCTGAGGCGGCGCGAAGTGCCGTTCGTTCTGGTCAACCGGAGCGTGGCCGGATATCCCGCGGCCACCTGCGACAACTATCTCGGTGGGCGGTTGGCCGCCGAACATCTGCTGGAGCTCGGGCATCGCGACGTCGGGGTGATCGCCGGCCTCGCGCACGCCAGCACCGGAATCGACCGGCCCGCCGGTTTCGTCGACCGGTATCGCGAGGCGGGTATCGAGGTGCCCTCCGACAACATCGTGTTCTCGGGGCTCGACAGCCACGGCGGCCATTACGCCGCGGACCGGCTGCTGGCCGGGCCGACGCCGCCGACGGCCCTGTTCGCGGTCAACGATTTCGCGGCCATCGGCGCGGCCGGCGCGATCCGCAACCATGGGCTGCGGGTGGGCGAAGACGTGTCGTTGATCGGGTTCAACAACATCGCGCTCACCGCCGAGCTGCATGTCCCACTCACGTCGATCGAGTCGCATGCGTTCGACATGGGGCGCGACGCGGTGCAATTGCTGACAGAGGCGCTGGCCGGCCAGGACCCGGATCAGCTCCGCACGACACCGGTTCTCGTGGCGCGGGAGTCGACCCGCGCGGCTTGAGCGCCCGGGGCGTCGCCTTGACTTCGACGTCGAACGAATGTTCGATGGACGTGTGCGGTGGGATCGACAGGCCGTCAAGGTTGACGACGGTGCGCTGCCCGGCCTGCAACGGGTCGGATTCGTGCGCAGCGTCCGCTCGCCGCAGTTCGAGGGCATCACGTTCCATGAGGTGCTGTGCAAATCGGCGTTGAACAAGGTGCCCGCGGCGTCGGCGCTGCCGTTCCGCTTCACGGTCAACGGCTACCGCGGCTGCAGCCATGCGTGCCGATACTGCTTCGCCCGCCCCACTCACGAGTACCTCGATCTGGACTGCGGCACGGACTTCGATTCGCAGATCGTCGTCAAGACCAATGTTGCCGAGGTCTTGCGCCGCGAGTTGCGGCGGCCGTCGTGGACGCATGAAACGGTGGCCCTCGGTACGAACACCGACCCCTATCAGCGGGCCGAGGGCCGGTACGGGTTGATGCCCGGAATCATTGGCGCGCTGGCTGATTCGCACACCCCGTTCTCGATCCTCACGAAGGGCACGCTGCTGCGCCGCGACCTCGGGCTGATCGCCGAGGCGTCGCGACGTGTCGACGTCAGCATCGCGGTGTCGCTGGCGATCGGTGAGGCCGACCTGCACCACGACATCGAGCCGGGTACGCCGACGCCGCAGGCCCGCCTGGGCCTGATCACGGCGATCCGCGAGGCCGGTCTGGACTGCCACGTCATGGTCGCGCCGGTGCTGCCATATCTCACCGACTCGGCCGATCAGCTCGACGCCTTGCTCGGTCGCATCGCGGCCGCCGGAGCCACCGGCGTGACGGTGTTCGGACTCCATCTGCGCGGTTCGACCCGGGGCTGGTTCATGTCGTGGCTCGC
Source organism: Mycolicibacterium wolinskyi str. Jessa 2025 (assembly GCF_049241375.1). Taxonomy (NCBI): domain Bacteria; kingdom Bacillati; phylum Actinomycetota; class Actinomycetes; order Mycobacteriales; family Mycobacteriaceae; genus Mycobacterium; species Mycolicibacterium wolinskyi. The sequence goes on along the minus strand of NZ_CP185960.1, from coordinate 4,128,501 downwards.
GCGCTCGCATCCCGAATTGACGTGGCGTTATCGCGAGTTGTACCGGCGCGGCGCATATCTGCCCGCCGAGTACCGCGACGCGCTGCGGGCTCGAGTGCAGCCGCTGATCCGCGCACACGGATTGGCGGCCGGTCCGCGGGCGATGCCACCCGCCCGGGTTCTCGGTGAGCGCGCGCCGGAGCCGGTCCAGCAGACCTTGTTCTGAGTTTCCCGGCGAGCAGACGCGTGGGTACCCGAAATGTGCTGGAAATGGGTACTTTAGCGTCTGCTCGCGGGAGGAAGGTCAGGTCTTGTTGCGCTTGACCTGATTGAACGGCACGCCGCGGTCGGCGGCGAATTCCCGGGGGAAGCCGAGAATGCGTTCCCCGATGACGTTGCGGGCCATCTCGGAGCTGCCGCCGCCCAAAGACCCGGTCTGCCGCGACAGGTAACGCACGCCGATGTCGAGCATGCCGCTGAGTTCGTCGCCCTCGTCGACGACACCGGCGGTGCCGGCGATGGCAAGTGCGGTGTCGACCTCGAGCTCGGTCGTTTCGGCGTGGAAGAGGCGGATCAGCGTGCCGGCATTCGGTGGCAGCGAACCGTTTCCGATGGCGCGGCCCACGTGGTCGATGAGTTGCTTCTTCACGATTCGCCGTGCCAGGGCGCGTCCGGCGAGATCCTGTACCCGCGCGTCGTCACCCTGCCCGGTGGCCTCGGCCAGACCGACGTGGTCGGGCGGCATCTCGTTCGCGTTCTCCGCGCCGGTGCCGCTGGCGAACTCCGAGCCACCGCCGACGGCCCGGCGTTCGTGGTGGAGCTGGCGCGAGGCGACCGTCCAGCCGTCGTTGACCTCGCCGACGACGGCGTCGGCTGGAAGCTCGAGCCCATCGAAGAACTCCTCGCAGAATTCCTCATTACCGTTGACTTCCTTGATGCGCCGCATGGTGATGCCCGGCGCGGCGAGCGGCACCAGGAACATCGTCAATCCCTCGTGTTTGGGGACCGTCCAATCCGTTCGGGCCAACATCAACCCGTAATCACCCGCGAACGCGCTCGTGCTCCACGTCTTGGCGCCGTTGATCACCCACGTGCCGTCGTCGCGGCGGTCGGCGCGGGTGATGATGCCGGCCAGGTCCGAGCCGCCGTTCGGCTCGCTCAGCAGCTGAACCAGGATCTCGTCGCCACGGATCGCGGCCGAAATGCGTTCGCGCTTCTGCGTTTCGCTGCCCATGTCGAGAATGGTTGCGGCGCAGATGGTGAACGACGGCGTGTTGAGGATCAGCGGCATCTCGTAACGGACACACTCGTCGTTGAATGCCTTCTGGTACGCGTAGTCGAGGCCGAGACCGCCGTACTCCCGCGGGAAGCAGATGCCCGCGAAACCACCTTCGTACAGTCGCTTCTGCAGTTCCTTAGCCCGCTCCCACGACTCGGCTTCCGCGCGCACCGCGAACGGGGGATTGTCCGGATCGATCGGCGGCATGTTCTCGGCCAGCCATTGCCGCGCACGACGAGCGAACTCCTCGACGGACTCCGTGGTCGCGCTCGTGCTCACGGTCTCGGTCATGCCCCAACCTCCTCGACTGCGCGGTTCCTTCGGCTCACTGCGTACACCGCGCGATGGTGGTCCTCGGGTGACCCGAACATGGCGCGGTAGAGGGCAACTCGGCGAAGGTAGAGATGCAGGTCGTGCTCCCACGTGACCCCGATGCCACCGTGCAACTGGACGCAGTCCTGCAACATCACCGGAGCTCGTTCGGCCACATAGGCTTTTGCGACGCTGACCAGCAGCTCGGCGTCAGGTGAGCGGCCGCCGACCGCGGCGACTGCTCCGGCGGTGGTGGCCCGGCAGGCCTCGAACCACATCTTCATGTCGGCCGCACGATGCTTGAGCGCCTGATAGGACGCCAAGGGCCGCCCGAAGCTGTGCCGATCGAACAACCACTGGTTGGTCATGGTCAGGACGGCGTCGAGGATCCCGACGATCTCGGCGCACTGCAGCACGAGTGCGATCTGGCGCTGCCGTTCGATGATCGCCTGCGTCGCATCGGCACTGCCCACCACTGCGGCTTCGCCGACCTCAACCCCGTCGAACTGTACGCGCGCGTACTGCTTGACCATGTCGACCGACGGCTGCGGGGTCACCGTCACGCCCGGGGAATCGGTGGGCACGACGAACTGTCTCAGTCGACCGTCGCACCGGGCGGGCACGAGCAGCGCATCGCTCTGCTCGCCGGCTTCGACCCGGTCCTTGGTGCCGTCGAGGCGAAATCCCGAGGGGGTGCGGGTCGCGGTCGTCTGAACCGAATCTTCCTGCAATGCCGAGAACGGTTGGCGCGGTTCGTATGCGGCCCATGACGCCACGAGCTCGCCGGAAACCAGCGCCTCGATCGTCTCGTCGTGACCGTCGGGTGCCTCGACCAGCGCGGCCAGCACAACGCTGACGGGGTGTAGGGGACCCGGCGCGACACTACGGCCGGCCTGCTCGGCGAGCAGCGCGAGATCGGCGACGCCGTCACCCGAGACGCTGCCTCCGCCGAGTTCTTCGGGAACCAGCAGACTGGCCCAGCCGAGTTCGGCGGCCCGCTGCCACCATTCGGCATCGAACGCGATGCCGTCGGCGTGCAGTTGACGCACCCGGCCCAGTGGGACTTCCTTTTCCAGGAACGCCTGCGCAGTCGAGGTGAACAGCATCTGTTCCGGGTTTGCCACGTCGGTCATGAATTCGGCTCAGCCTCTTTGTGAATGGATGTGATCAGGCGATGACGAGGGCCGGGACATCGGGTTTGTAAACCTTCTTGCTCGGTACCTTGAACAGGTCGACCAGGTTGCCGCCCATGACCTTTCGGATGCCCGCATCATCGAGGCCCTGTGCTTCCAGATCGCCGACCAGGTTGATCGGGTCCGCCAAGCCCTCGGGGTGCGGCCAGTCGGAGCCGAAGATGATGCGGTCGATCCCGCACAACTCGGCCATCTTCTTGAAGTCGTCTTCCCAGAACGGCGCCACGTAGACACCGCGCTTGAACGCCTGGATCGGATCCTCCGGGAACTCCTGCGGCATCTTCGAATACACGTCTTTGAACTGGTAGAACAGGTACGGCACCCACGATGCGCCGTTCTCGATGGACAGTATCCGCAGATCCGGATTGCGGGTCAGTGCGCCGTGGCAGACCAACGCGGCCATGGTGTCCTCGATGGGGCGCTTGCCCATCGCGACCATCCGGAACGCGGTCGGGCGGAAGGGCAGGAACTCGTCGGCCGGTTCCCAGTCGTTGAGATATTGCGCGTAGCCGCTGTCCGAGGCGTGCATGCACACCGGGATGCCGGCCTTGACGCAGGCGTCCCAGAACGGATCGAACTCCGGCAGACCGAGCGAGCGGGTTCCGCGATAGCCGGGCACCGGCGCGGGGCGGACCAGTACCGTTTTGGCCCCGCGCTCCAGGCACCACTCGAGCTCGGCGAGTGCGCGGTCGACGACGCCCAGATTGATTACGGGAGTTGAGAAGATGCGGTTCTCGTAGTTGAACTGCCACGTCTCGTACATCCATTGGTTGAGTGCGTGGATGATGTCGAGAATCAGGTCGGGATCGTCTTTCAACCGTTCCTCGACCAGACTGGCCAGCGTCGGGAACATGATCGTGTAGTCCAGGCCCAGCCCGTCGAGGACCTCGAGGCGCGCCTGCGGATTGCGGAAGGCGGGGATGGCCTTCATCGGCTTGCCCATCACCTCGCGGAAGCTCTTTCCGCCGCTGCCGTGACGGAAGTACTCCTCCTGTGCGCCGGGGCGTGCGACGACCTCGAAGGTCGGGTTCGGGATGTAGTCGCTGATGTGGTTGCGGACGACGATCTTGGTGCGGCCCCTGACATCGATGTAGTCGATGACGCCTTTGCGGTTGTCCGGGAGGAACTGCGTGAGCGCTTCCTTGGGCTCGTAGAAGTGGTTGTCGGCGTCGAACACCGGATAGTCGAGGATGCGTGACGGCACGTTCGCCTCCTGTGAGAGGGCTGTTATCGAATCTGGTAATGACGTTACCACGCTGTGACCAGCGCAGACGAGACCCGGCGTGGATTCGTTGAGGAAATGGAAAAGTGCTGGTCAGCGCGGTGAAGCGGGGTTCGACAAACCCGTCACGCAGAATTCGTAAATGTGGTGGCCCTCGATCGGCACGCCGTTGAGTGCCACGCCGAGTGACCGTAACCGCATGGCACCCAGAACCGACTGCATGATCAGCGCCGCCGTGGCCTCGACCGCAAGGTCCGGGCGGAACGCGCCGGATTCGATGCCGCGGCGCAAAATGTCCTGGAAGAGGTCGTGCAGCGGCGTGAGCACGCGCGCGTATTCGCGCGGCAACGACTCCGCCAGATGGTCGTTGTAGAACGTCAGTCCCCGGTTGATGCTGTCCTGGGTGCTCGACGCCGCCGGGGTCGTGATGCGCTCGATGAGCGCTCGGAGCGCCTCGGGTCCCGGAAGGTCTGCGGTGTCGGAGCGCCACCGCCGGGTCGACTCGGCCATGATCTTGTCGATCAGCGCGAGGAGTAGCTCGTCCTTGGTCGAAAAGTGCTGGTAAAACGACCGAAGTGAGGTTTTCGAGCGCTCGACGACCTCCAGCACCGTGAAGTCTGTGCGCCCGGTTTCGCCCAGTATGGCCAGCGCCGACCTCATGAATCGGCCGGCCCGTTCCTCGCTGTCGGCGCGCGCGCTGCCCGATGGTCGTCCGGCCGGCCTAGCCATTGCGGCACCACCTCCGTCATGCTGCACTGTGGAGAATGACGTTACCGTTTCTGTAGAAGCTATAGGCGGCTTGTGATCACTGTGTTCCGACAACCGATCGGGTCAGCCCGATGACCGAGTGGTTTCTGTTCCTGCCACAAGTGCGAATGGGGATCGGCGACATCGTCGAGCGTGCGCGGGCCGCCGAGGCAGGCGGGTTCGACGGCATCGCGTTCATCGACCACCTCGAACCGCCCGGTGCGACGAGCCAGGGCATCTGGGAGGCAATGACGGTCGCGACGTGGGTCGCCGCGCACACCGAGCGGTTGCGCATCGGTCATCTGGTGTTGTGCGACGCGTTCCGGCATCCGGCAGTGCTGGCCAAGCAAGCCGTCACGCTGTCGGCAGCCTGCGACGGCCGCTTCGAACTCGGGATGGGATCGGGTTCCTGGCCGCAGGAATTCGAGAAGTTCGGCATCGCCGATGGCGACGACGCATCGGCGCGGGTGCACAGGCTCGGCGAAGATCTCGCGCTGCTGCGCCGGTACTGGGCCGGCGACGACGCCGGTGATCCCGTCCAGCTGCCCCGGCCGCCCCACCGAATTCCGTTGGTGCTCGGTGGAACGGGTAAACGAACGATGGAACTCGTGCGGACGTACGCCGACTGGTGGAACATTCCCTCGCACCAACTCGACCGTCTACCGCGACTGCTGCCGACGGTCGGCTCGGCGCGCGTATCCCTGCAGCAGATGGTCGGATTCGTCGGCCGTGGCGCCGATCGCGCAGCGGTCACCGAACGCAGCACGCGGCTGTTCGGGCATCTCGGCGACGGGTTGATCTGTGGGGACGCCGCCGAGATCGCCGAGCATTTCGGCGGGCTGACGGCGCAGGGCGTCGAACGCTTCTACGTGTGGTTCGCCGATTTCGCGGCGCCACAGACCATTTCCGAATTCGCCGACACCGTGATCAATGCCTGACAGAAAGGACACATCGATGACCACCGAATCCGCCGAGGCGCCAGTGGAGTCCACGCCGTGGACGCTGCAGATGCTGCTGGACCTGTTCGATGCCGAGCCGGCAGGGGATGACCGTTTCATCGCGCAGACCGGCATCGCCGGGGCCGACGAGCGGCAGGTGGTCGAGGGCACCCAGATCCTGGCCGCCGCGATCGTCGCTGTGGCGAAACGGTTCCCGGAGAAGTCGGTGCGCACCGCACACGCCGTGTTCGCCCGTGCCGTCATGGTCGGGCCGCCGGTGGAACTCGACATCGACGTGATCAGCGAAGGCCGGTCCACCGCCACCGCGGTGGTCGCCGCATCGCAGAACGGCAAGCGGTGCATCACCATCACCGTGTTCACCGATGTGCCCTCGGGTGACGTGATCCGCCACCACCTCCCGCGTCCGGACGTGGCCGCACCCGCAGACGCCAACGAGTCGCCGATGCCGATGACCGGGCGGCAGCTGAGGCTCGTCGACGTCGTCGATGTCAACAGCCCGGATGAGGTCGGACCGCCCGAGCTCTACGCGTGGCTGCACTACGACCCCATCCCCACCCGTGACGACCTCGCCAAGGCGCTGATCGCGTATTTCACCGGCCACCTGGGTATTTCGACGACCATGCGTGCGCACGAAGGCATCGGCACCGCGCAAGCACATCTGACCGTGTCGACCGCGCCCATGACCGTCACCGTCAGCTTCCACGAACCCGTTCGCTGGGACGGCTGGATTCTCTACAGCCACGAGAGCACCCAGGTCGGTTCCGGCATGTCGTACGTGCGCGGCGCGGTGCACACCGAAGAAGGCGAGCTCATCGCGTCGTTCAGCCAGGACGCGTTGATCCGGCCGTTGCGCACAACCGACACGAACATCTCGGCGCATTCGCGGTTGTGAGTTGCCCGCGCGACCAGACGCGGAGGTACCGGAAGAATCCCGATCCGGGGTACCTGAGCGTCTGCTCGGCGTGGTTCAGATCTTCAGGTAGCCCTTGTCGGCCGGGATCTGGGCGGCGGTGACCAACGACGACGCATCGCCGGCAAGCCACACCACGATGTCGGAGATCGTGTCCGGCGGAGCCAGCGAGTCGGTCGGCAGCGCGCCGGGGGAGAAGCTGTGGATGTAGTTGGGATGGTCGGCGAAGACCTGGTACATCGACACGTCGTTGCCCATCGGGGTGTCGGTCCCGTACGGGTGCACGGAGTTCACCCGGATCCCGAACTCGCCCAGTTCGACTGCAAGCGAATTCGTCAGTCCGACAACGCCGAACTTGCTCGCGCAATAGTGCCCACAGCCCGGGACGGCCTTGATGCCGGCCGCCGAACTGATGGTGATGATCGACCCGCCGTTGCCGGCGGCGATCATCGGCGGCACCACGGCCTGCACGGTGTTGAACACTCCGGTGAGGTTGACGTCGAGGATGTCCTGCCACTGCTGGGCAGAGATCTCCCACAGTCGACCCCAATTGAGCACACCCGCGTTGGCGACGACGATGTCGAGCCGGCCGAACTGCTCGATGGCGTCGGCGACCACGCGGCGCTGCCCGGCGGCGTCGCGCACGTCGACCTCGGCGGCGAGAATCTTGCGGCCCTCGTTCTCGACGAGTCTGACCGTCTCGGCCAGGTCGTCCGGGGTGGCGGAGGGATATCCGTTGTGCTCGGCTACGGGGGCGCACGCGTCGATCGCCACGATGTCGGCGTCGGCCCGCGCCAGCCGCACGCAGTGCGACCGGCCTTGCCCGCGGGCCGCGCCCGTCACATAGGCGACCCGGGCTGCCAGTGGGGTATCGGGTGTGCTCATGCGTGCTGCTCCTCGCGCGCTGATACGGATGGGCGGCAAGTTCGGGAGAACCGATAGTCCGACAACGGGGAGTGGCGCGCGAATCGCCGTGAGCCGGTGATGGTCTGGGGCCGGTAGTACGTCGTGTCGTGCTGTGAGTTGACGAAATAGGTGTTCAGCCCGGACGTGGCAGTGTAGTAGAGATGGGCGACCCGTCCGTCTCGATGCATCCGCTGGTTCCAGGCGTTGAACGCATCCTGGCTGACCTCGACCACGCCGGCGCCGCGGTGGCGGGCCTCGTCGATGATCCGTACCGCGTGCGCGGCCATGGTCTCGACGTAGTCGGGCCAGGCGAATCCGACGAATCCGAGCGGACCGACGATCTCCCACCGGTTGGGCAGCCGGGGATGAGCGGTGCCTGCGTAACTGCGGAGCCCGTGTGCCTGGTAGTACCGGGCGAGGTCGAATCCGTTGGGGCCCAGGATCGTCCCAACTCGGTACGTCTCGGGGTCGGTCCAGAGCTCGTATCCGGTTGCCAGCACCAAGAGATCGGCAGGTCGTTCCTCGCCATCGGCGGTCAGGACGCCGGTCGAGGTGATGCGCTCGATGGGGGCGGTGATCAGATGGGTGTTCGGATTGTTCAGTGCCGGCAGGAACGAACTGGAGATCACCGGACGTTTCGCCAGGATGCCGTAGTGCGGTACGAGCTTACGTCGAGTCGATCGATCATGGACGACGCTGCGCAAGAGCAGCCGGTACAGCAATCGGCACCAGCCGTCGTAGAGCGGCATGATCCGCTTCAACACGTTCTCCGGCATGCGGGAGAAGACATGCACGATCGGCGCCACCAGGAATGTGTCCATCGCAAGCCGGCCTGCGGCGTCGACTGCCCGCAGCACGCCGGGCAGTCTCAAAGCCTTTCGCATCAACGGGGGGATGTCGAAGTCGATCTTCGGCAGCACCCAGGCCGGCGTGCGCTGGTAGACATCGAGATTGGCGGCCTGCGCCGACAATGCGGCGGCGATCTGGACACCCGACGATCCGGTCCCGATCACCGCGATTCGTTTGCCCCGGGTGTCATAGGCGTCGTCCCAGGCGTTCGGCCGCAGAACGGTTCCGGCGAAGTCGTCGACACCTTCGATGTCGATGTCGGCCTTGGCGTTCACGTATCCGCCCACCGAGCTGATCAGGAATCGCGCGGTGATCGGCGAACGGCCGCGGATCTGTAGTCGCCACAGTGCATGCTCGTCGTCCCACACCTGTCGGGTCACGTCGGCGTCGGCGACGAGATGGTCGTACAGCCCGAGCGCGGTCGCGGTGTCGCGCAGGTAGCGGTAGATCTCGGGGCCCGGGGCGAACAGCCTGGTCCAGTGCGGGTTCGGCGCGAACGACAACTGGTACCACAGCGTCGGGATGTCGACCGCCAGGCCAGGGTAGTGATTGTCCCGCCAGGTGCCTCCGAAGTCGGCACCGCGCTCGACGATGACGAAGTCGTCGATACCCTTCTGCCGCAACAGATGTGCGGCAGCGATCCCGCCGGGGCCGGCACCGATGATGGCCACCTCGTAGTCGGGTTCGGTCACGGTCGGCCTCCCAGTCCGTCGATGATGTGGTCGGACACGAAACGTCTGACCGCGCGTGCGCTGTCGAGATTCACCCCCATGGGCGGTAACAGTTCGAAGCTGAACAGCAATCGCACGATCCATTCGGCCGCCCGGGCCGGCGTCAGACGGGCATCGACTTCGCCACGCGCCTGCGCGGCCCGCACAAGTGGCTTCCAGAAGTCGATCGACCGCCGCATCAGGTCGTCACCGGTGTTGCGTAGCAGAAGTACCAGGATGCTCTCGTTGATGCCGCGCGGCGGCACGGAGTCCGACTGTTGGCGATGGGCACAGATCAAAACGGCCGCCGCGGCGACCTGACCGGCAAGGCTGTCCGCGCGCTGCACCTCGACCGCGAGCGCCTCGAGGAATCCCGAGGTCAGATGCTCGAGCGCGATCTCGATCGCCCGCTCGCGGTTACCCAACGCATTGTGCACCGTGCCGCGGGACACGCCGGCGGCGTCAGCGACCGCGGTGAGACTGAATTGCCTTGGCCCCGACTGTCGTAACGTCTGAACGGTGGCGGCCAGCAGCGCTGGGGACAGCTTGCCCACCGGCTCGCGCATTTGAACACATTAACGACATGTGTTCAAAGTGGTCAATGGTCGGCTGGTGCTGTGACGTCGTGCGCGTGGTGGACGATGTCGTGGAGGTGATAGATCGCGATAGAGGCCACGGTGAACTCACTGCCGTTGCTGCGCAGCCCGCGACGCGACCACGCGTCGTCGGGCACCTGCTCGTAGGTGGCGGCCACGGCGTTGGCCGACTCGAACAGTTCGGTCGCCACGGTGGCGGGGTCCTGCGACCCGTAGTCGTCGGCGATCGCAGTGGCGTCCTGGTCCCAGTTCGGGAACTGTGGATCGTGCTCGGTGAGCATCAGCCGGACCCGGTGGTCGAATATGCGATGCACATCGCGAATGTGGCAGCCGTATTCGAGTGTCGACCACATGCCCGGCCTGGTCCGGATGGCGACGCCGGGTTGGTTGAGCCGCGGCACCCAGGCGGCGGCGTCGTCACGGATCCGGGCGGCCACCTCGGTGTGATGCACCGCCGTCGCGTCGAAACCGCATTCTGGGCAGGGCCGCGACATCACCCATGTCCAATCTTTGGTGTCGGGTTCGATGGGGGAGTTCATGAGTCAGCCAATGCCGACCGCAACACATCCAGCGGCAGGCCGCCCAGATCGAGTGCGGTGCTGTGGAACTCCCGCAAGGTCGCACCCCGCTGGAGACTCTCCTCGCGCAGCTGGTGCCAGATTCGCTGGCCGATCGCGTACGAGGGAGCCTGCCCCGGCCAGCCGAGGTAGCGGTCGAGTTCGAACCGCAGATGCTCCTCGGTCATGGCCGAGTGCGACGTCAGGAAGTTCCATGCGCGTTCGGCGTCCCAGACCTCTCCGTCCGGTGCGGTCAGACCGCAGTGCACGCCGATGTCGATGACCACGCGCGCGGCTCGGAACCGTTGTGCGTCAAGCATTCCCATCCGGTTTCCGGCATCGTCGAGCCAGCCGAGCTCGGCCATGAGGCGTTCGGCGTACAACGCCCAGCCTTCGCCGTGACCCGACACCCAGCAGGCCAGCCGACGCCACCGGTTGAGCTGATCCGACAGCGCCACGGCCCGGCCGATCTGCAGGTGGTGGCCCGGCACGCCTTCATGGAACACCGTGGTGGTTTCCTGCCAGGTGTGGAACTCGTCGACGCCGGGTGGCACCGACCACCACATCCGGCCCGGTCTGCTCCAGTCCTCGGACGGCCCGGTGTAGTAGATGCCGCCGGTCTGGGTGGGCGCGATCCGGCACTCCAGCCTGCGTAGCGGTCCGACGATGTCGAAGTGCGTACCGGACAGCGACTCCACCGCTCGGTCCGACAGGTCCTGCATCCACGCCTGCAGCGCGTCGGTGCCCTTGACGATGTAGCGCGGTTCCTCGTCGAGCCGGCGCAGCGTCTCGGCGACCGTGGCGCCGGGGTACAGCTGCTGGGCGATCGTTTCCTGCTCTGCGACAACCGCATCGAGAAGCCCCAGACCCCACTCGTAGGCCTCGTCGAGGTCGACGCTCGTGCCCAGGAACGACCGTGACAACAATTGGTAGGCGTCGCGTCCGCAGGCGTCGACCTCGCGGGCGTGCGGGGCGATGTCGTCGCGCAGCACGTCACCCAGCCGCTGGTAGGCAGCGGCGGCGGCCGTGGTGTGCCTGCGCAGTTCGCTGTGCAGGGCGGCATCGCCGGTAGGCGACTCGGCCACCATGTCGGCGAACAACTGGGCGATCTGCTGCGTTTGGGCGATGCCGCGGGTGACCTGCCGGATCGCTGGCGGGTGTCCGTTGCCGACCGTGGCACGCAGCGCACGCGCATAGCCGTCGACGCGGTCGGGCACCTTGGCGAGCCGTCGTCCGATGACGGCCCAGTCGTCGTCGGTATCCGTGGCCATCAAGTCGAATACGTCGCGCATGGTCTGGAGCGGTGATGCGATGACGTTCAGCTCACCGACATCCAGACCGGCGTCGTGCAATTCGACGGTCACGCCAAGGCGTTCGCGCAGTGCGGCCACGGTCACCACGTCGACATCGTCGGCCGGGCGCACGGTGTCCAGCTCGCGCAGTGTGGCGCGGGCGGCATCGGCTCTCGCGGCTACGCCCTCAGGCGAATAGTCGGTGACCTCGTCGTCGAATCCGGTGATCCCCAGTTCGGTTGCCGCGCAGGGATCCAGCTGCGCGTAGGTCTCGAGGTAGCGCTCGGCTACCGCGTCGACCTCGGTCTGGGCCCTACCCAAGGTCATTCGTCGCGAAGGTGTCGCACTTGTTCGGGTCGCCGGTCCGGTATCCCTCGGTGAACCACTTCTGCCGCTGTGCGGATGACCCGTGGGTCCAGGCTTCCGGATTCACCCGCCCGGTCGCCGCCTGCTGGATGCGGTCGTCGCCGACCGATGACGCGGCCGACAGGGCGTCGGCGATGTCCTTGTCGCTCAGTGGTTCCAGGAACGGCACGCCGGTGCTCTCCTGCCGGGTGATCGAGGCGTAGTGCGCCCACACCCCGGCGTAGCAGTCGGCTTGCAGTTCGGTGCGCACACCACCCCCGGTGGGGCCCTGCGGATCCTGCTGGGCACGGCCGAGCACGCCTAGCAGATTCTGCACGTGGTGGCCGAACTCGTGGGCGACGACGTACTCCTGCGCGAGTGGCCCACCGCTGGAACCGAACTGGTCGACGAGCGTCTGGAAGAAGTCGGTGTCGAAGTACGCGGTCTGGTCGACCGGGCAGTAGAACGGCCCCACGTCGCTGGTGGCCGGCCCGCAGCCGGTGTTGACCTGGCCGGTGAACAACCGCACATGCGGACGTTCGTAGCCCTTCAGCAGCTGCGACCAGACCCCGTCGACCGAGTTTCCGGTGGCCACCACGCGGCACTGCACGATGTTGTTGGCATCGGCGCCGGTCTTGCACTGGCTCAGATCGAAGCCCTGGGCCTCAGCGCCCTCGGTGCTCATTTGCTGCTGCTGCGGCATGACCGTGCCGGGATCGATGCCGAGAAACATGGCGAGCACCACGATCAACAGACCGCCGATACCGCCGCCGATCGCGATACCCCGGCCCGGACCGCGGCCGCCACCACTGCTCGAAGTGGTGCTCGTGTCGATCTGCATACCCTCGTTGAAGGTCATCGCATCGCTCCATCGCATTCGCGCCCAGGTCGTACTCGACAGCTCGGTTTAGCTTGCCACATTAGGATTCAGACGTGTCCGTCGTAGCGGAACATTCGACCATCGCCCACACCTCGCTCGGGCGACTGCGCGGCACCCTCGAGGGCGGTGTCAGCGTATGGCGAGGTGTCGACTACGCCCAGCAACCGCTCGGCCGGCTGCGCTTTGTCGCGCCACAGCCGTTGACACCGTGGTCGGACGTGCGAGAAGCCGTCGACCACGGCCCTTTGCCGCCGCAGGGCCGCTCGTTCGTCGGCGGCGGCCGCGACGATCCCAAGATCCGAGACGAAGCCTGCCTCACCGTCACGGTGTGGTCTCCCGATACGGGCGGCTCGCTTCCGGTGATGGTGTGGATCCCGGGTGGCGCGTTCGTCTACGGAGCGGGCCAGCTGCAGCTGTACAACGGCTCGCGGCTGGCGGCCAACGGCAATGTGGTGGTCGTCAACGTCACATATCGGCTGGGCGTGTTCGGCGGATTCGAACTCGGTGACCTGGGCGAGGGATTCGACGACAATCTGTGCCTGCGCGATCAGATCGCGGCCCTGCAGTGGGTGCGAGACAACATCGCGGCGTTCGGGGGCGATCCGGAGCGCGTGACGGTGTTCGGCGAATCCGCAGGCGCGACGTCGGTGTTGGCGCTGTTGGCGAGCCCGGCCGCCGACGGCCTGTTCGCCAGGGCCATCGCGCAGAGCCCGGCCCTGCCGCTGATCGCCGACCGGGAGATCCGTGCCCGGCAATCGCGCCGGTTCATGCATCTGCTGGGTGTCGGGGCCGAACAGCTCAAGGTGCTGCCGCAGCGGCAACTGCGTCGCGCGGCCGGCCAATTGCAGCTCGAGAGCGCACAGCAGACGCCCACTCTCGCGTACGGGCTCACGCACGGCGTCGACCTGTTGCCACTACATCCGATCGAAGCGGCGCGGGCAGGCAAGGTGGCACGCGTCCCGCTGATCATCGGCACCAACAGCCATGAAGCGTCGATGTTCGCGTGGGGCAAGCCGCCGATGTTGCCGACCACGCCGGAACTCGTCGACGGGTACTTCCAGCGCACGGCGCCGCACGACCGAGACCGCATCCTGTCCGCATACCCGACCTATCCTCGGCGTGCCGCGCGGGTCGCGTTTGGCTCCGACGTCATGTTCGGGGCGCCGACGTGGGCCTTCGCCGACGCCTACAGCGCGCTGGCGCCGACGAACGTGTACCGTTTCGACCACACCACCTGGACGTTGCGCGCGTTGGGTCTCGGCGCCACCCATGGCAGTGAGATCGTCCATATCCAGCACAGCTATTCGTCGTACCTGGGCCGCAAGATCCATCCGCTCGGCAGGCGCGTCCAGCCTTCGGTCGGCAGGCGCATGCAGCGCACGTGGCTCGATTTCGCGACCGACGATCTCGGCCCGGAGTGGCCGCGCTACGACTCCGACCGGCGCCGCACCCGGGTGATTCGATCGACCCGCGACGAGACCGTCGAGGACCCCGATGCCGTCCGCCGCGCGGCGTGGGAGGGCATCTACTGAGGGCGCGTCGCGTACCGCTTGTCGGTGTAGCGGCGCAGGTTGTGCAGAAAGCGCTGGAACAGCCACGCCATGATCGGTTTGCCCAGCGTCATGCCCAGGCGCCCGGCGAGCCCGCTCGGTTTCATCGCCATGACCCACGTGAGGTGGCAACCTTGGGCCGTCGGGACGACGCGGTAGTCCTCCGCGAAAGCCGAGATCGCGTTGGACGTGCTGGTGTTGAATCGGAATGCCATGTGAGAGAACGGTTCCCACGCCAGGAACTCCTCGTCGCCGACGATGTTGCCGCGCATCGTGACGGTGCGGGTGGTACCGATTCCGCGGGGTTCGGGGCTCGTCCACTCCACGTTGGTGATGACGGTCGCCCAGTGCGGCCACGAGGTCTCGTCGGCGAGCACCTCGAACAACTCCTCGGGGGTGATCGCGAGCTCTACGGTGCTGACGAAGCGGAACGGCGCTCGGTCGATGAAGTCGAGTTCGACGCGTTCACACTGGTAGGTCCGTGCCATGACTAGACACCTTAGGGCAGGGTGTCTAGTGGCGGGGCCTATCCCGGCCCGTCACTGGCCGCGGCCAGCAGCGTCACCACCACGTCACTGACCGGCGTCGGCAGGCCGTAGACCGCCGCCTTACGGGCGATGACGCCGTTGCGGATGTCCCACTCCAACGGCCGGCCCGCCTCGCGGTCGGTCAGCATCGACGTCGTGACATCGGCGGGCCCGGAGCTCAGCATCGTGAGGATCTCGTCGGGCACGCCGTCGCCGAGCGCGGCGCCGTCCGCCCGCGCCACCGCCAGGCACTCGTCCAGATAGCGACGCGCCAACGCGGCCACATCGTCGCGGCGGAACATGCCCGCGCGCCGTCCCGTCAGCACCATGAACCCGACGACGGCGTTGACCAGGAGCTTGTGCCAGGCGGCCGTGCTGAAGTCGCCGTCGAGCTCGACCGTGATGTCGGTACCGCGCAACGTCTGGGCGATGACAGCGGCCGAGGCGGTGTCGGGCAGCACGAGGCGCGTCGCGGTGCGCACCCATATCCAGCCCTCGGGCTGAGTCTCCGACGAAACCCATACCGCGGCCGGGACGACCTGCGATCCGGGACAGAACCGGCCCACCCGCTCCACCTGCTCGACGCCGTTCTGCAGCGCGCACACCACGGTGTGCTCGCCGCACAGCCGCGCCAGCCAGGCACCCGCCTGTTCGTTCTGGGTGTCCTTGACCGCCAGGAACACCACATCGACCGGACCGGCGACGTCGGCCGGGTCGGTGTGGACCGGGCCGGGTATGACGATCGGATCGCGGCCGTCGGGTCGCACCTCGACACGGTCGCGCGGGGTCCGACCGCACAGCAGTACCGGTCGGTCCGCGGCATGGAGGAACGCCGCGACAGTGGATCCGATGGCGCCGGGGCCGATGACTGCGATTGGGGAGTTCACTATCGCCAAAATAGTGGCCCGCGAGGTGTTCAGCGGACCTGTTCTGATGCGGCGTCAACGAGACGACGTGCCTGCCGTAACGCAGACTTGGTGCGCTGAGCGCTGATTTCCAGCAGTCCGTAATGAGCGTCATCCTTGATCGCGAGCAATCGCTCAAGGTCGCCGGCCAGGATGTGTCCGTCGGAAGTTATCTGTCGGAGCAAGTCCACTGCCTGTCTGTGGTCCTGTCCGCGGGAGCGCTGCCCAAGGACCGCGCAGCACGGCGCGTCTGAGGCCGCTATTCCAGCAAGGACCGCTAGCGCAGCGGCGACTCCGGGTGTCGCCAGGGAATCGCTTTCGTCTCCAACGAGTTCCGCGACCTCGATGAACGCCTTTGCCTGACCGAGCCTCGCACGGGCCTCCTGCCGACCGCATTGTTCGACGCGGCCTTTTGGTCGTGGACTCATCGGTTCGTGTCAACGTCAGCTAGGTCTTTGAGAATGGTGCCCAGATCCCTCCCTGCCAAATCGATTGCGTCACGGAGCAATGCGTCCACAAGTGGATCCTTCGCGACCACGTGCTCTGCCAATCGGTGCCGGTCGAGTTCGAAGGCATGGCAACGGTTTCCCGTCCACTTCCAGACCCGCTCGCGTAGGTCGTCAACTTGCTTGTCCCACAGCGGATCTTCATTGGGCACGTCGTCGGGACGGATCAGTAGGATGTCGATGTCCGAAGTCGCATCCCCGTCGCCCCGAGCGGCGGATCCGAACAGAGAGGCGTGAGCCGGCGGACACTGCCAGCTCGTCAGTTCGTCACCGAGGCTCCGAATCAATGTGCTGCGCAGGGCAGTTAGGCATTGCACGGCTGGCCACGTCAGATGTTCGCGATTCGCGCTGTAGAACACGGCGTTCGAGCGTTGTTCGGCGTGGACGACGCCCTGCTCGGTCAGACGCGCAAGTGCCAGTCGCACGCCATTCGGTGAGCCTGTGCCGGTCAATCGATGTACTTCGCGGCCGGTCAGCGAACGCGTGGTTCGACTCAAAACCTCGAGGACGGGCCCATCGAGTGTTGATACCACGGCGCGTATTGGATGGCTTAGGTCCACGGTGCCTCTCCACTATTGTGCACATGTGTCCATGTTTCTGCGTATGTGTTCATAATAGTGCGCAACGCTAGATTCGCCACAATGTCGTCGCCGCACGACAAAAGTCCTCCACCACTGCGGTCGGCCTTTCGCCGGTCGAGGCACCTCTTACACTGTGGCAGTTATCCCTCAAGTTCATTCACAAGGAGTTTTCGTGCTGCGCAGTCACGCCGCTGGTTCATTGCGGCCCACGGATGCGGGTCAGAAGGTGACGTTGGCGGGCTGGGTGGCGCGTCGCCGTGACCATGGCGGCGTGATCTTCATCGACCTGCGCGACGCTTCGGGCGTGTCGCAGGTGGTGTTCCGGGAAGGCGCTGTGCTCGAAGCCGCGCACCGGCTGCGCGCCGAGTTCTGCGTCGCCGTCGAGGGCATTGTCGAGGTCCGGCCGGAGGGCAACGAGAACCCCGAGATCGCCACCGGGCAGATCGAGGTGAACGCGACATCGCTGACGGTGTTGGGGGAGAGTGCGCCGCTGCCGTTCCAGCTCGACGAGAGCGCGGGCGAGGAAGCGCGGCTGAAGTACCGCTATCTCGACCTGCGCCGCGAGGGGCCGGGCAACGCAATCCGCTTGCGGTCCAAGGTGAATGCCGCCGCCCGCGCAGTGCTGGCCGAACACGACTTCGTCGAGATCGAGACGCCGACGCTGACCCGCTCGACCCCGGAGGGCGCCCGCGACTTCCTGGTGCCGGCCCGGTTGCAGCCCGGCTCGTTCTATGCGCTGCCGCAGAGCCCGCAGCTCTTCAAGCAGCTGCTCATGGTGGCGGGCATGGAGCGCTATTACCAGATCGCGCGTTGTTACCGCGACGAGGATTTCCGCGCCGACCGCCAGCCCGAGTTCACCCAGCTCGACATGGAGATGAGCTTCGTCGATGCCGACGATGTCATCGCGGTGTCCGAGCAGGTACTCAAGGCACTCTGGGCGCTGATCGGTTACGACCTGCCGCTCCCGCTGCCGCGGATCAGCTATGCCGAGGCCATGCGGCGGTTCGGCTCCGACAAGCCCGACCTGCGGTTCGGTGTCGAACTGGTCGAGTGCACCGAGTACTTCAAGGACACCACCTTCCGGGTGTTCCAAGCGCCGTACGTGGGTGCGGTCGTCATGGCGGGCGGCGCCTCGCAGCCGCGGCGCACGCTCGACGGCTGGCAGGAATTCGCCAAGCAGCGCGGCCACAAGGGGCTGGCCTACGTGTTGGTGGGCGAGGACGGCACGCTCGGCGGCCCGGTGGCCAAGAACCTCACCGATGCCGAGCGGGACGGTCTGGCCGCCCATGTCGGCGCGAACCCCGGTGACTGCATCTTCTTCTCGGCAGGCCCGGTCAAGCCCGCGCGGGCACTGCTGGGCGCAACGCGCATCGAGATCGCCAAGCGCCTCGACCTGATCGATCCGAATGCGTGGGCCTTCACCTGGGTGGTGGACTGGCCGTTGTTCGAGGCCACCGACGAGGCGACCGCGTCCGGCGACATCGCCGTGGGGTCGGGTGCCTGGACGGCCGTGCACCACGCGTTCACCTCACCCAAGCCCGAATCGGTGGCGACATTCGACACCGATCCAGGTACCGCGCTGGCCGACGCCTACGACATCGTGTGCAACGGCAACGAGATCGGCGGCGGGTCGATCCGTATCCACCGCCGCGACGTCCAGGAGCGGGTGTTCGCGATGATGGGTATCGACCACGACGAAGCCCAGAAGCAGTTCGGATTCCTGTTGGACGCCTTCGCATTCGGCGCACCGCCGCACGGGGGTATCGCGTTCGGCTGGGACCGCATCACCGCGCTGCTCGCCGGCATGGACTCGATCCGTGAGGTCATCGCCTTCCCGAAGTCCGGCGGTGGCGTCGATCCGCTGACCGACGCGCCCGCGCCGATCACTGTGCAGCAGCGTAAGGAATCGGGAATAGATGCCAAGCCCGAGAAGCTGGACAAGGCGTGACGGAGTACGACAGGGAGAAGTTCTACACGGACCGGGCCGCACTCGACGAGCTCAACCGCGGCATCGTCGAGCAGTTCCGCGCCAATGGCGGCAAGGTCGCGGGTTTCGGGGTCACAGACCTGCTTCTGCTGCACACCACCGGCGCCAAGTCGGGTGAGCCGAGGCTGTCACCGTTGGCCTACCTGACCGTCGACGGCAAGATGCTGATCGTCGGGTCCTATGCCGGTGCGCCGAAAAACCCGGCGTGGGTGCACAATCTGCGGGCCGACCCGAAGGCGCGCATCGAGGTCGGCACGGAGTCCTACGCCGTCACCGCTCGCGAACTGCCGCCGGATGAGCGCGATGCCACCTATCCGAAGATCGTCGAACTCGCTCCGGTGTTCGCCGACTACCAGAAGAACACCACGCGGCCCATCCCGCTGTTCGAGCTGATCCGGGAATAGCGGACGACGCCGCACTGCTTGTCGGTGTGTGACTGAATTCAACTCAAACGAACTGCTGAACAACCGGGCGGCGCTCGACGACGTGAACCGCAATGTCGTCGAGGAGTTCCGGGCCAACGGCGGCAAGGTAGGCGGCCCGTTCGAGGGGGTCGACATCCTGTTGCTGCACAACACCGGCGCCAAGTCCGGGCAGCGACGAGTGAGTCCGCTGGCGTCGTTCACCGTCGACGGCCGCCTGCTGATCGTGGGGTCGTACGGTGGGGCGCCGAAAGACCCGGCCTGGGTGCACAACCTGCGGGCCAATCCGGATGTCCACGTCGAGATCGGCACCGATGCCTACGACGCCACCGCTCACGAGCTGTCCCGCGATGAGCGGGATGCGCTGTACGACAAGGTCGTCGCCGCGGCTCCCGCGTTCGGGGAGTACCAGGCCAAGACCGACCGCGTCATCCCGCTGTTCGAGCTGATACGGGCTTAGCGCCGAGTGTTGGCTTGTGTGCGAGATTTCGCGGGAATGTCGCACACAAGCCAACGTTCGAGGGGTGGTTACAGCCGTTCGATGATCGTGGCGTTGGCCATGCCGCCGCCTTCACACATCGTCTGCAGGCCGTAGCGGGCGCCGCGCTGTTCAAGCGCGTTGACCAACGTGGTCATGATGCGTGCGCCACTGGCGCCCAACGGGTGCCCGATAGCGATCGCGCCGCCGTTGACGTTGGTCTTGGCGAGATCGGCTCCGGTGTTGGCCGCCCACGCCAGAACCACGGGCGCGAACGCCTCGTTGACCTCGAACAGGTCGATGTCGGACAACGTCAAACCGGCACGGGCAAGGACCTTTTCGGTGGCCGGGATGACACCGGTCAGCATGTAGAGCGGGTCCGAGCCCACCACCGTCGTGGTGTGTATCCGCGCGAGCGGCCGCAGCCCGAGGCGTTTGGCGGTCTCGCCGCTGGTGATCATCACCGCCGCGCTGCCGTCGGACAACGGTGACGAGTTGCCCGGGGTGATCTCCCAATTGATCTGCGGGAAGCGGGCGGCGTAGGCCTCGGTGTAGAACGCCGGTTTCAACCCGGCGAGGGTCTCGACCGACGTGCCCGGCCGGATGATCTCGTCGGTGGTCAGGCCGGCGATCGGCGCGAGCTCGGCCTCGAACAGCCCGTCCTTGGTCGCGCGCGCGGCCTTTTCGTGGCTGGCCGCCGAGAACTCGTCGAGCTGGGTGCGCGACAGCTTCCACTTGGCGGCGATCAGCTCGGCGCTGATCCCTTGCGGGACAAGGCCGTCCGGATAACGTGCGGCCATGTCGAGGCCGAACGGATCGCTGCCGGGCAACACCGACGTGCCCATCGGTACGCGGGACATGGATTCCACGCCCGCCGCGATCACGATGTCGTAGGCGCCCGCCAGCACGCCCTGTGCGGCGAAGCTGATCGCCTGCTGGCTGCTGCCGCACTGACGGTCCACGGTCGTACCCGGGACCGTCTCGGGAAAGCCCGCACCGAGCAGGGCGTTACGCGCGATGTTGACGGCCTGGTCGCCCACCTGGGTCACGGCGCCTGCGATGACGTCGTCGACGTGGACGGGATCGACGCCGGTGCGCGCGATCAGCTCCCGCAGGCTGTGCGCCAGGAGGTCGGCCGGCAGCACGCCGTGCAGTGCGCCGTTCGCCTTGCCTTTGCCGATGGGCGTGCGGACCGCGCCAACGATGACTGCGTCCCGGCCTGCGTATCCGGTCATCTCTGCCTCCTGAGACTCAACGCTGAGTATTCTGATGTGTACCCAGATATACCACCTGGGTATAGTTAGAACAACTCAGGGATGAGGTTGATTCCGTGGGAATGCTGCAGGGCGCCCTTGCTGACCGCGACGCCTGGTCGGCGGTGGGGCGCTGCCCGATCGAGAAGACCATGGCCCTCGTGGGGACCAAGTCGGCGATGCTGATCATGCGCGAGGCCTACTACGGCACGACGCGGTTCGAGGACTTCTGGCGACGGGTCGGCGTGACGAAGGCCGCGGCATCGGCACGGCTGTCCGACCTCGTCGAGGCCGGCCTGCTCGAGCGTCGGCCCTACCAGGAACCTGGTCAGCGCAGTCGCGACGAGTACGTGCTGACCCAGGCCGGCGTCGACTTCATGCCCGTGGTGTGGGCGCTGTTCGAGTGGGGCCGCGACCACGTGTCGAACGATTCCCCGCTGCGGTTGGCCCATGCCGGCTGCGGTGCTCGCGCGACCGTCGAAATTCGTTGCGAGGAAGGACATCTCGTGCCGCCCGACGAACTCGTCGTCAGAGTGGACCGCCGTGATTAGTCCGCGGCGTCGGCCAGATACGCCTTCACCAACGTCTTGGGCGCCTGCGCCAGCCACGCCTCGGTGATCAGCTCGGTCAGCTCGTCGACGCCGATCGCCGCGAGCCGGACGAGCACGATCGGGTAGCCGTCGAAGTGCGGCGTGGTGAAGTACACCGCGGGATTGTCGGCGATCAGCGCGAACTTGACGCCCTCGTCGGCCACCCGGGCGCCGAGAATGTCGCCGTCGGGCGCGTCGGCGCCCAGCGCCGCGTAGTCGGCCTTGCGTAGCGGACGCTCCCACACCACGAGCTTCTTGCGCACCCGCCAGGTTCGGGGCGTCGGCTCGCCGGTCTCGGGAAGATCTGCCGCGATGCGCGCCACGTCACCCCAGTCGGCCACGCTCTGAACGTTACTCTCGGCGCGTGCTGCACCTACGTGTGATCGCGCCGGTCGAGTTGCGCAATCCGATACTCAACGTGCTCGAGCGCGAAGCCGGCGTCACCCACATCGTGATCCACCCCGGAGCGGCAATCGAACCCGCAGGCGACGAGATCACGGCCGACGTCGCACGGGAGGCCGTCAACGAGGTGGTGGAGCGGCTCAAGTCGCTCGACGTCCACCACGAGGGCGCCATCACCATGGAACCGCTCGACACCGTGCTGTCGAGCGCGGCCTATCACGCCGAGGACGAGGCCGACGGGGACGCCGCGGACGCGGTGATCTGGGACGAGCTCATCTCCCGCACCCGCGAGGAATCCCACCTCAACGTCACGTACGTGATGTTCCTGTGCATCGCGTGCATGCTCGCGGCGGTGGGCGTGATCACCGACTCGCCCGTCACGGTTGTCGGTGCGATGGTGGTCGGCCCGGAGTTCGGCCCGCTCGCGGCGCTGGCGGTTGCGCTTGTGCAGCGCAAGATGTCGCTGGCGCGCCGTGCGGCCGCGGCGCTGTTGATCGGCTTCCCGTTGGCGATGATCGTGACGGCGGGCGCGACGCTGGCATTCGAGGCGTTCGGCTGGGTCACGCTGACCAGCACGCGAGAACTGGAGGGGGTCGACTTCATCTTCCAGGTCGGCCCGTTCTCGTTCGTCGTCGCGCTACTGGCCGGTGCGGCCGGGATGTTGTCGCTCGTATCGGCGAAATCGGCAGCGCTTGTCGGCGTTTTCATCTCGGTCACCACCGTGCCCGCCGCCGGTTTCGCCGTGGTTGCCGCGACGGTCGGGGACTGGGACATCGCCGGTCAGTCCGTCCTGCAGCTCGTGGTGAACCTCGTCGGCATCACGCTCGCGGGTCTTCTGGTGCTCGCGGTGTATCGCCGGTCGCGGGTCACGAGGGGCGCCCGTCAGAGGTGACTGATGCCGAGCCCGACGAAAAAGACCCCGACCAGTCCGGCGATCACGCCGACCACGAGCCGGTGATGGGTCCGCATACCGGCGTAGATGCGTTCGACGGCTGAGCGTGTGGGCTCGGGCGCGAGCCAGAAGCTGATGAGCGGCACGATCGCCGCGCCGAACCCGACGAGATTGAACACCACCAACGCGGCCAGCTGCTGCCCGACGCCGGCGCCCGATGTGAGCACCGCGGCCATCGCGGCCAGGTAATACGGCGTGGGAAATCCATTGCTGAGGCCCAGCAACGCAGCGGCCCACGCCGCTTCGCCCCGCAGCGCCGCCTTGATGCTCTCGGGCAGCTTCGAGACGACGGGCAAGGAGTCGAGCGTCGGCGGCGCCACCGGACCCGACCCGGGTTCGCCGACGGCGGCAGGCACGGCGGCCCGTCGTCCGCGAACCCGGTTCGCCAGACGCTCCAACACCCCCGCCGCCGACAATGCGGCGATCACCAGCGCGGCCACCCCGATGCCGATCTCGACGGCGGGCGGAATCGTGGCGCCGCCCGCAGCCGTCTCACGCAGGACGAACACCACCACGGCGCCCACCACGACGTTCACCGTGAACCCGACCACGACGAACGGCAGCAGCAGCCGCGCGGGATGCCGTCGCGACAGCATGTAGGCAACCACGCCGATCCGCAGTGGGTCGGTTCCGGCCACCGCGGCCATCACCAGCACCGTGCTCCACATGGCGGGTTGCCACATCCCTTCGGTCAGTCGTCTTTCTCGGTGAATTGAACCAGCGCCGCCAGGAATGAGCCGGATCGGCACGGCCCGGTCGGGTTCGCCGGCGACGAAACTCCTGCGCAATGCGGGGGAGGCCACCTTGTGATGGGATCTGCGGATGGGCATCAAAGTGGCGCTGGAGCACCGCACCAGCTACACGTTCGATCGGCTGGTGGACGTGCACCCGCACGTCGTCCGACTGCGTCCCGCGCCGCACTCGCGCACCCCGATCGAGGCGTACTCGTTGACGGTGGAACCCTCCGACCATTTCATCAACTGGCAGCAGGATGCCTTCGGTAATTACTTGGCGCGCTTGGTTTTTCCCAGCCGGGCGCAGAATCTCACCATCACGGTCGGATTGATCGCCGATCTCAAGGTCGTAAACCCGTTCGACTTCTTCATCGAGGACTACGCCGAGACCTTCCCGTTCGAGTACCCGGCGACGCTGCTCGAAGACCTCAAGCCGTACCTGCGCCCGGTCGACGAGACAGGCGAGGGCTCCGGGCCGGGGGAGCTCGCGGCGGCCTGGGTGAGCAATTTCACGGTGCCGGCGGGTACCCGCACGATCGACTTCCTCGTGGCGCTGAACCGGGCTGTCAACGCCGATGTCGGCTACAGCGTCCGGATGGAGCCCGGAGTTCAGACACCGGATCTCACACTGCGCACCGGCATCGGTTCCTGCCGGGATTCGGCGTGGCTGCTGGTGTCCGTCCTACGGCAGCTAGGCCTCGCGGCGCGGTTCGTCTCCGGCTACCTGGTGCAGCTCACCTCGGACGTGATGGCTCTCGACGGACCGTCGGGGCCTGCCGCCGATTTCACCGACCTGCACGCCTGGACTGAGGTGTACGTTCCCGGTGCCGGCTGGATAGGCCTCGATCCGACCTCCGGCCTCTTCGCGGGTGAGGGTCACATCCCGTTGTCGGCAACCCCGCATCCGGACTCCGCGGCGCCGATCACCGGTGCGACCGGACCGTGCGAAGCCACGATGGAGTTCTCCAACGTGGTCACACGCGTGCACGAGGACCCGCGGGTGACATTGCCCTACACCGAGTCCGCGTGGGCCGCAATCCTGAAGCTCGGCGCCGAAGTGGACCAGCGGCTGGCCGCCGGCGACGTCCGGCTCACGGTCGGCGGCGAACCGACATTCGTGTCGATCGACAATCGGGTCGACCCCGAGTGGACGACCGCGGCCGATGGCCCGCACAAACGCGAGCGGGCGTCGGTCTTGGCTGCACGGCTCAAAAAGACATGGGCGCCAAACGGACTCGTTCAACGCAGCCAGGGCAAGTGGTATCCGGGAGAACCGCTGCCGCGATGGCAGATCGGCTTGTTCTGGCGCACCGACGGCCGTCCGCTGTGGAACGACGACACACTGCTCGCCGACCCGTGGAGCGGCGAGACGCCCGCCGTGCCCGCCGACGCCGGGCTGAAGATCCTGTCAATGTTGGCCGCCGACTTCGGACTGCCCGACACCCAGGTCCGGCCCGCCTACGAGGACGCGCTGAGCCGGCTGGCCGAATCCGTCCGCAGGCCTGCAGGCGATCCGGTGAGCGACCAGGATGATCTGGCCGATGACACACCCGATACGCGGTCGGCACTGCTTGCCCGGCTCGAGGCTTCCGTCGACGAACCGGCCGCCTACGTGCTTCCACTGCACCGCCGTGACGACGGCACGGGCTGGGCGAGCGCGGACTGGAAGCTGCGGCGTGGCCGCATCGTCCTGTTGGAGGGCGATTCGCCTGCCGGCCTGCGGCTGCCGCTGAACTCGATCAGCTGGCAGCCCCCACGGCCCACCTACGACACCGACCCACTCGCGCCACGCGGAGCGCTGCAGGCCGATCCCGCTGCGGCGGTCGTCGAGGACGCCGACAACGCGCCCACCACGGCCCTGGTCGCCGAGATCCGGGGCGGACTGCTCTATCTGTACCTGCCGCCGACCGACGCGCTCGACGATTTCGTCGACCTCGTCAGACGGATCGAGGCCGCCGCGGCCGAGACCGGCACGCCCGTCGTCATCGAGGGTTACGGACCACCATCCGACCCACGCATCACTGCCGTGACGATCACGCCGGACCCGGGCGTCATCGAAGTCAACGTCGCACCGTCCGTCAGCTTCGCCGAACAGCAAGCGCAGCTCGAGACCCTGTATGAAGAGGCTCGGAAGGCCCGGCTGTCCACCGAATCGTTCGACGTCGACGGCACACACGGTGGCACCGGCGGCGGCAATCACATCACGCTGGGCGGCATCACCCCGGCCGATTCGCCCCTGCTACGCCGGCCCGACCTGCTGGTGTCGTTGCTTACCTACTGGCAACGCCATCCGGCACTGTCCTATTTGTTCGCCGGCCGGTTCGTCGGCACGACGTCACAGGCACCGCGCGTCGACGAGGGGCGCTCCGAAGCCCTCTACGAGCTCGAGATCGCGTTCGCCGAAATCGCCCGGCTCACCGCAGGCAGGGCGGCGAAGCCGAGCCATCGTCGCCCCGCAAGCGGTTCTCCGTGGGTCGTCGATCGGGCGCTGCGCCACCTGCTGACCGACATCACCGGCAACACCCACCGCGCCGAGTTCTGCATCGACAAGCTCTACAGCCCCGACAGCGCACGCGGGCGCCTCGGTCTGCTGGAGCTGCGAGGCTTCGAGATGCCGCCCCACTTGCAGATGGCGATGGTGCAGTCGCTCCTGGTGCGTTCACTTGTGGCGCGGTTCTGGGACGAGCCGCTGAGGGCTCCGCTGATCCGGCACGGTGCCAACCTGCACGGGCGTTATCTGTTGCCGCACTTCCTGATTCACGACATCGCCGACGTGGCCGCCGACTTACGGGCCCACGGCATCGAATTCGACACCAGCTGGCTCGACCCGTTCACCGAGTTCCGGTTCCCCCGTATCGGCACTGCCGTGTTCGACGGGGTGGAGATCGAACTGCGCGGTGCGATCGAACCCTGGAACGTCCTCGGCGAGGAATCGACCGCGGACGGCACCGCCCGCTATGTCGACTCGTCGGTGGAACGCGTCCAGGTCCGGCTGATCGGGGCCGACCGCCACCGCTACGTCGTGACCGTCAACGGCCATCCGATCCCACTGCTGGCCACCGACAACCCCGACGTCCAGGTCGGCGGGGTGCGGTTCCGGGCCTGGCAGCCGCCCTCGGCCCTGCACCCGACCATCACCGTCGACGGGCCGCTACGCTTCGAGCTCGTCGACACCGCAGGAGAAGCCTCGCGAGGTGGGTGCACCTATCACGTCGCACACCCTGGCGGACGCTCGTACGACAGCCCGCCGGTCAACGCCGTCGAGGCCGAGTCGCGCCGGAGCAGGCGATTCGAGGCGACCGGATTCACGCCAGGCCGGATCGACATCTCGGACATCAGGGAGAAGCAGGCGCGCCAATCGACCGATGTCGGCGCACCGGGCATCTTGGACTTGCGCCGGGTGCGTACCGTGCTCCACTGATGGTTTTACGTGCAAGCTCACCGGAGCCCGTCCCGAGCGTCGGTGTGAGCAACGACGCCGACGGCGTGCTGGCCGGTTATCGCAGGACGCGGGCGCAGCAGGCGCTTTTCGACGTCCGCGGTTCGGGCGTAGGTTCGGGCTACGACGAGTTCGTCGATGTCGCGGGCAACGTCCGGCCGACCTGGCGCGAGCTGGCCGAGTGCGTCGCTGAGCGCGGCCGCCACGGCCTCGACCGCCTGCGTGCCGAGGTGCGGGCCCTGGTCGACAACGACGGCATCGACTACATCCAGGTCGACCGCCACGGTGAGGTCGTCACGGATGGCGACGGCACCGCGATGCCCGGCCCGTGGCACCTCGACGCGCTCCCGCTGGTGATCTCGACGCAGGACTGGGATGTGCTGGAAGCCGGCCTGGTGCAGCGTTCCCGGATCCTCGATGCGGTGCTCACCGACCTGTACGGGCCGCGCCGCTCGATCACCAGTGGTGTGCTTCCGCCGCAGCTGCTGTTCGCCCACCCCGGCTATGTCCGGGCCGCCCGTGGAATCGTGGTGCCGGGGCGACACCAGCTGTTCCTGCACGGCTGCGACGTCAGTCGCGGCGCCGACGGCGCGTTCGTGGTCAACGCGGACTGGACGCAGGCACCGTCGGGCGCCGGCTACGCGTTGGCCGACCGGCGCGTCATCGCCCACGCAGTACCCGACCTCTACGAGCGCATCAGCCCGCGCCCGGCCTCGCCCTGGGGCCAGGCCCTGCGGCTCGCGCTCATCGACTCCGCACCCGAAACCGCCGAGGAACCGGTCGTCGTGGTGCTCAGCCCCGGCATCCATTCCGAGACAGCCTTCGACCAAGCGTATCTGGCCGGGCTGCTCGGCTTTCCGCTCGTGGAGAGCGCCGACCTGGTGGTGCGCGACGGCAAACTGTGGATGCGCTCACTGGGGACCCTCAAGCGCGTCGACGTGGTGCTGCGGCGCGTCGACGCCGATTATGTCGACCCGCTGGATCTGCGCCCGGATTCCCGCCTCGGCGTCGCCGGACTCGTCGAGGTCTTGCGGCGCGGTGCGGTCACGGTCGTCAACACCTTGGGCAGCGGCATCCTGGAAAGCCCTGGGCTGCAGCGCTTTCTGCCCAAGCTGGGCGAACTGCTGCTCGATGAGACACCGCAACTCCAGACCGCCCCGATGTACTGGGGCGGCATCGATCTGGAACGTTCGCATCTGCTGACCAAGCTGCCGACACTGCTGATCCGCTCGATCAGCGGCGGCGCACCAATCGTCGGGCCGGAACTTTCGGTGGCGCAACGCGAAAGGCTCGCGGCGCGGATCGAGGCCAGCCCATGGCAGTGGATCGGACAGGAGCTGCCGCAGTTCTCCACCGCACCCACGGATCATCGGTCCGGGGGACTGTCGGCGGCGAGTGTCGGTATGCGGCTGTTCACCGTCGCGCAACGTGGCGGCTATGCGCCGATGATCGGCGGGCTGGGTTATCTGATGGCACCGGGTAACGCTGCCTACCGGATGAATACCGTTGCTGCCAAGGATGTCTGGGTCCGGACGCCCACCCGGGTGACAGCTGAGCGCATCTCCGCCCCGGTTGATCTCGCCGCGCCGGCGATGACGCCGAGTCCTACGCGTGCGGTCAGTTCGCCGCGCGTGTTGTCGGACCTGTTCTGGATGGGCCGCTACTCCGAGCGTGCCGAGAACATGGCGCGGTTGCTGACCGTCACCCGTGAGCGCTACCACGAGTACCGGTACCGGCAGGAGTTCGAGGAAAGTCAGTGCGTGCCGGTGCTGCTCACGGCGATCGGGGCGATCACGGGCACCGACACCGGCGCCGCGGGTGACCACCACGAGATGATCGCGATCGCGCCGACCACGCTGTGGTCGGTCACCGCCGACAGGCAACGGCCCGGTTCCCTGGCGCAATCGGTGGAACGGCTCGGGTTGGCGGCCCGTGCGGTGCGCGATCAGATGTCCAACGACACCTGGATGGTCTTGGCGGGCGTGGAACGAGCGGTGCTGCGCGTGTCGGATTCGCCGCCCGAGTCGCAGACCGCCGGGGAGGCCTATCTCGCGACCGCGCACAGCCAGACGCTGGCCGGCATGCTCGCGCTGTCCGGGGTCGCCGCCGAATCGATGGTGCAGGACATCGGCTGGACGATGATGGACATCGGTAAGCGGATCGAGCGCGGGCTGGCGTTGACCGCACTGCTGCGGGCCACGCTCACAACGGTGCGCAGTGCGGCCGCCGAGCGTGCCGTCACGGAATCGGCGCTGGTGGCCTGCGAGTCATCGGTGATCTACCGCCGGCGCAATCCCGGGCGGATCAGCATCGCCGCGATCGCCGAACTGGTGTTGTTCGATGCCGAGAACCCTCGATCGCTGGTCTATCAGCTCGAGCGGCTGCGCACCAAGCTCAAGGCGTTGCCCGGCTCGTCGGGATCCTCGCGCCCCGAGCGCCTGGTCGATGAGATCGCCACCCGGTTGCGCCGGCTCGACCCGGCCGATCTGGAAGACGTGAACCCGGAAGGCGTCCGGGGCGAACTCGCGGACCTGCTCGACGGTATGCACGCCGGCCTGCGCGACTTGTCCAGGGTCATCACGGCGGCGCACCTGTCGCTGCCGGGCGGCATGCAGCCGCTGTGGGGCCCCGATGAGCGCAGAATGGTGCCATGACCGTTGCCGACTCCGGGGGCTCCACCCGGTGCTACGAGATCACCCATCGCACGGTCTACCGCTACTCCGACGATGTCACCAGTTCCTACGGGCGCGGATTTCTCACTCCGCGAGACCTGCCTTGGCAACGCTGCCTGTCACATGAACTGCTGATCGACCCGGAAGCGGCGGACAGTTCCACGAGCCGGGATGCGTACGGCAACGTCAGCTCGTACTTTCACGTCACCGAACGCCACCGCACGCTCAGCATCACGAGCCATTCCGTGGTGGAGGTGGACCCGCCCGCACCGGACCATTACACGGGTGCCTCAGCCAAGGCCCCGTGGGAGCTCGCCCGGCCGGTCGGTGCCGACGGCGCGCTGGCCGCCGAGTTCACCATGGACCTGCAACCCCCGGAGATCACCGACGACGTAAGGGATTACGCCGCACCCAGTTTCGGGCCGGGCCGGCCCCTCATCGAGGTGCTGGGCGACCTGACGTCGCGGATCTTCACCGATTTCACCTACCGATCCGGGTCGACGACGGTCTCGACCCAGGTCGCCGAGGTACTGCAGGCGCGGGAAGGGGTGTGCCAGGATTTCGCCCGTTTGGCCA
Source organism: Mycolicibacterium wolinskyi str. Jessa 2025 (assembly GCF_049241375.1). Lineage (NCBI taxonomy): Bacteria > Bacillati > Actinomycetota > Actinomycetes > Mycobacteriales > Mycobacteriaceae > Mycobacterium > Mycolicibacterium wolinskyi. The sequence continues at coordinate 4,098,191 of NZ_CP185960.1, read as the reverse complement.
TCGCGTGCCTGCGGGCGAACGGGTTGGCGGCGAGTTACGTATCCGGCTACCTGGCCACCGATCCACCGCCCGGCAAAGAACGCATGATCGGTGTCGACGCGACGCACGCCTGGGCCTCGGTGTGGACGCCGCAGAACCAGTGGCTCGCGCTGGATCCGACCAACGACCAGATGGTCGACGAGCGCTACGTCGTCGCCGGGTTCGGCCGGGATTACGCCGACGTGCCGCCGTTGCGGGGGATCATCTACACGGACTCGGACAGCAGCGCCATCGAGGTGGCCGTTGACGTTGCGCCGTACAAGGGGGGATTACTTCATGCGTGATTTCAACTGCCCGAACTGCGGGCAGCGGCTGGCCTTCGAGAACTCGCTGTGTTTGTCATGTGGCAGCGATCTAGGTTTCTCGCTCGACGACATGGCGCTTCTGGTCATCGCCGAGCCGGAGGAGAGTGACCACGCCGGTGCCGTGGACGAACGCAAGTACCGGCTGTGTGCCAATCTCTATGTCGCGGAATGCAATTGGCTCGTTCGGGTCGGGGGTAACGCGCTCTGCGCCTCATGTTCGCTCACCCGCACCCGGCCGGCGGACACCGATACCGTTGCCCTGGCCTCGTTCGCCGTGGCCGAGCGGGCCAAGCGCCGATTGATCGCCGAACTCCACGAGCTCAAGCTGCCGATCGTCGGGCGCGATGAGGACCCCGAATTCGGCCTGGCGTTCGATCTGCTCTCCAGCGAGTTCGAGAAGGTGTTCACGGGCCACCAGAACGGCGTCATCACGCTCGATCTCGCCGAGGGCGACGACGTGCACCGCGAGCAGTTGCGGGTTTCGATGGACGAGCCCTACCGCACGTTGCTCGGCCACTTCCGGCACGAGATCGGCCACTATTACTACTATCGCCTCGTCGCACCATCGGCCGAGTACACGGCCCGCTTCGGCGAGCTGTTCGGCGACGCGGACGCCGACTACCAGCAAGCCCTGGATCGTCACTACAAGGACGGCCCGCCGGATGGCTGGGAGGACGATTACGTGTCGTCGTATGCGACCATGCACCCCGCCGAGGACTGGGCCGAAACGTTCGCGCACTATCTGCACATCCGCGACACGCTCGATACCGCGGCGGCGTTCGGCTTCGCCCCGGCAGGTGCGACGTTCGAACGAAAGGTTCTAGGCCCAAGCGGTTTCGACACGATCATCGAGATGTGGCTGCCACTGTCGTGGTCGCTGAACATGGTGAACCGGTCGATGGGCCGCGACGACCTCTACCCGTTCGTGCTACCCCCGGCGGTGCTGGAGAAGATGCGGTTCGTCCACACCGTCATCGACGAGATCACCTCGTAGCGGCCTCGCTCCGAAATGGCGGCGAACGTGCGGTTTCATCCGCGACTCGCCGGCTTGGATTCAAGCGGTGGCTGCAACGAATGTGGACGGGTCTGACAGTAGTCGGTGGAGTTCTTCGGCGGGGGTGCGCCATTTGTGGCGTTTGCGGGGTCGGGCGTTGAGTTCGGCGGCGACCTGGTCGAGCCAGCCGGGGCCGTAGAACGACAGGTCGGTGCCTTTGGGGAAGTACTGGCGGAGCAGGCCGTTGGTGTTTTCGTTGGTGCCGCGTTGCCAGGGACTGTGGGGGTCGCAGAAGTAGATCGGCAGGCCGGTGGCTTCGGTGATCTTGGTGTGCAGCGCCATTTCGCTGCCTTGGTCCCAGGTCAGCGAGCGGCGCAGAATCTCGGGTATCTCAGGGACCTTGATCGACATGGCGTTGGCCAGGGTGGCGGCGGTGCGGTCTTTGGGCAGGTGCAGCAACACGACGAATCCGGTGGTGCGCTCGACCATCGTGCCGATCGCTGAGCCTGAGGCGGTACTGCCCAAGATCAGATCACCTTCCCAGTGCCCGGGGATCGCGCGGTCGTCGGCTTCCTTGGGACGATCTGCGATATTGATCATGCCGGCCTTGAACCGATCTCGATCTTCTATCGGTTTGCGGCCCTGTGCTTTTCGCCGAGTTCTGCCGGTGCGCAGCGCGGTCTTGACCAGTCTCGCCAGCTCCCCGCGGGGTTGGACATAGAGGGCTTGATAGATCGTTTCGTGTGACACCCACATCTCCGGATCGTCGGGGAAATCCTGGCGCAGCCGGTTGGCGATCTGCTCGGGACTATGGCCCAGCTTCAAGCGTGCCACCACTTCAGCCAGTAGTCGCGGACGGGTATCGAGGTGGCGTGATTTGGGACGCTTGAGATTGGCTTCGGCGGTGTCTTGCCCCACCCGCGCCCGGTATCCGGCCTCGGTCTTACCGCGATCCATCTCCCGGCTAATCGTGTCGGGGTGGCGTTGCAGCACCCCGGCTGCCTGGGCTGGTGAGTGCCCGGTTTCCAGGAGTTGCTCTAACCGGCAGCGCTCGATAAAGGCCATCGGGCCCTTCGGCGGTGACCGATCGGACTCGAGGCCAACAGGCATCGGTGTTCGTGGCACGAATCCAGCCTGTTGAACCCAGCGCCCCGCGGTGTGTTCCGACACGCCGGCGATTACCGCGGCCTCAGCCACCGTGGCCGCTGAATGCAGCGCCTGCCAGAAGCTATCCCGCGCGAGCTGCGAATATCGCCTGCCATAGTGCTTCGGATTGGTCTCATAACCCGCGTCCTTGGCCCACTTGCGGCCCGTCGACCCATGCACCCCAGCAACCGTGGCCGCCGCCGTCGGCGACAGCCCCGAATTCACCGCCTCCCAGAACCGCTCCCGCACCCAATCTGCCAACCCGCCGCCCGGCGGTACACCACGACCACGAAACCCCGTCTGGAAACCCATAAAAGCAACACCCTTCGAATCAAGGTGTTGCAGCCACCACTTGAGTCTGAGCCGGTGACCGCGTATGACTCCGCACACTCGCGAGTCGTAGGTCAAGCGTGCGGTGTGCCGCCGAGCATCGCGTGGGCGAGACGCGCCAGTGCGCCGGCGATCTCGTCGACGCTCAGACCACGGGAGCGTTGATGCTGGAAAATCTCCGCGGCGAGCGGTGCCAGCAGTATGTCGACGAGGTGATCCGGCTGCTCGACCTGTGCCTGTACGAGCAGCGAGCGCACATGTGCCGTCCAGAAGTCGTATGCGCCGGCGGCGAACCGGGCGCCGCCCACTTCGGCGCCGAGCGCGAAATCCACATGCGCCTCCAGTAGCTCGACCATGGCGGCGTAGAACGCCGAAAGGCGATCGGCCGGGGGCGCGCCGGGCCCCAATGGTGGCTCGCCCGATATCAGCTCCTGCTGAAGGGTCCGTTCGTGTTCGTCGAGCAGGGCCACGGCGATGGCCGCGGTACTGGGATAGCGCCGGTAGAGCGTGCCGCGCCCCACCCGTGCCGCTGTCGCGATCTGATCCATGGTGACGCTGCGCGGGTCATGCGTGGCGAACACCTGCGCGGCGGCGGAGAGGATCTTCGCCCGATTGCGCGCGGCGTCGGCGCGTTCGGCCGGGCCATCGGCAGTGTCGAGCAGATCTCTACCGACATCCATGTTCGCACTGTAGTCGATCCCGGAATATCTGGACATGTTGTCCGGTTAGATGGAGCGTCGATCCGGACACCCTGTCCAATTCACTCGGAGGATGCTCATGACCACGCTGCTTCATCTGGACTCCAGCGCGCGCAAACAATCGCTCAGTCGTCGGTTGGGCGCCGAGTTCGCGCAGGCCTGGCGCGCGGCGGTCGGCAATGGTCACTACGTGTACCGGGATGTGGCGGCCGAGCCGATCCCGTTGATCGACGACGGCTGGGTGCAGATCTGCGACGCTGTTCTTGCCGCGGGCGCCACCGACCTGGATCGGCTTCCGGAGTTGGTCCGCACACCCGCACAGGCCGATGCCTGGCGCATCGTCGAACCCCTGCTGGCCGAGGTGCGAGCCGCCGACATCGTCCTGATCACCAGTCCCATGTACAACTACTCGATACCGGCGTCCCTCAAAGCCTGGTTGGACCAGGTGACCTTTCCGCGGATGTCCTTGGCGCCCAGACGATTCGTCGTCGTGACCGCGCGCGGCGGCGCGTACTCGCCCGGCTCACCCAAGGAGGCGTTCGACTATCAGGAGCGCTACCTCCGGGACTTCTTCGCCGGGCACTTCTCGGTCACCGACACCGTCTTCATCAACGCCGAACTGGCCAACTCGCATTCGGACCCCGCGCTGGCGCGATTGCGTGCCGCGCACGACGAGTCGCTGACGGCGGCGTTGCAGGCGGCGCGGGCGCTGGCCGTGGAGTACGCGAAATGAGTTGGCTGGTACTGGGTTTGGCGGGCCTTGTGGAGATCGCGTGGTCGCAGAGCATCAAGCCCACCGACGGATTCACCCGCCCGCTGCCGACCTTCTTGTGTGTCGTCATCGGTGCGTTGTCGGTGTACCTGCTGTCGCTCGCGATGCGCACACTGCCGGTCGGCACTGCCTACGCGGTGTTCACCGGCATCGGTGCCGTCGGGGCGATCGTCCTCGGCGTACTTGTGCACAAGGATCCGCTGAGTGCCGCACGCGCACTTGCGTTGTCGATGATTGTCGGCGGCATTGTGCTCGCGCGCTTCACCACACCGGGCTGAGCCCAGGTCACCTCAGGAAGTGGCTGCCAAGTAGGCCCGCCCGCGTGGCGACACCCGGTAGCCGACGTCGAGGCTGATCGTCAGGCCCAGCCCCTTCAACTGGCGCACGCGCCGTTTGAACCTCGGCACGTCGAGGCTCACGCGCGCGGCCAGATCCGGCGCCCGCACGGCCTCGTTGGCCGCGATCATCCCCAGGTACCGGCGCGTCCACGGGCCGTCGGCACTCGCCGCGTCCCAGCGGTCGAGCCGCGCGGTGATCGCCTCGACGGCAGCATCGTCGAGCGCGTCGTCGGCGGCGAGGTCGGGTCGCTCGTCGGGGCCGAGGTAGGAGACCGAGATGACGTAGGTGTGCGCGGCAGGCCTTCGGTCGAGCTCGGCTTGCGCGCTTTCGGCGTCGGGATATCCGGCTGAGCGGGCCTGCTCGGCGCTCACGCGGTAATTGCCCGGGAATTCGGCGACGTCGTCGATGCGGATGGTTCCCGCGACGGTGCGCTGGGTACCGCCGACCTTGGCGCGTGGCGCATCCCACCTGCGCAACACCAGGGTGATCGTGCCGTCGGCGATGCCTTCGGCCGTCGTGCGGGTTAACAGCACGGTCACGATCGTATGTCGCAACACCGATGTCGGCTGGTGCGTTCCTAGGATCGGCCGGGTGACTGATCGCTACGGTTCTGACGTCCTCGCCCGAAACCCGCACACTCCGAAGCGGATCCGTTCCACCGAGCAACCGGTCGAGATGGGCATGGTGGTCGAGGATGCCCAGAGCGGTTACGTCGGTGCGGTCGTGCGGGTGGAGCAGGGGCGCGTGGAGCTCGAGGACCGTCGCGGCAAGGTCAGGGTGTTCCCGATGGGACCGGGGTTCCTGATCGACGGCAAGCCCGTCGTGCTCACCGCCCCGAAGCGGTCGGCGGCGCCCGCGCGGACGGCATCGGGTTCGGTGGCCGTGCCGGGCGCCAAGGCCCGTGTCGCGCTGGCCAGCCGGATCTATGTCGAGGGCCGCCACGATGCCGAACTCGTCGAGCAGGTGTGGGGCGCCGACCTGCGGATCGAGGGTGTGGTCGTCGAATACCTGGGCGGGGTCGACGATCTGGCCGGGATCGTGGCCGAGTTCGAACCCGGCCCCGGGCGCCGGTTGGGCGTGCTGGTCGACCATCTGGTGACCGGATCGAAGGAAGCCCGCATCGCCGACGCGGTCCGCCGCGGACCCGGCGGTGAGCACACGCTCGTGGTCGGCCATCCGTTCGTCGACATCTGGCAGGCCGTCAAACCGGCCCGGCTCGGCATGACGGCGTGGCCGGTCATACCGCGCAGCATCGAGTGGAAGCACGGCATCTGCGACGCACTGGGCTGGCCGCACCGCGACCAGGCCGACATCGCGCGCGCGTGGCAACGGATCCGCGGCCAGGTGCGCGACTGGAACGATCTCGAGCCCGCGCTGATCGGCCGGGTGGAGGAGCTGATCGACTTCGTGACGCAGCCGACGAGCTAGCGCCCGGGTGGTGTCAGGCGTGGTATGCCTGAGACGTGTCCGATAGTTTGTTCGATCTGCCCGGTGACGCCGACCTGACCGGACCCGGCGGCGCGGCACCCGTGGCGGCGCCGCTCGCGGTCCGGATGCGCCCGGCGAGTCTCGATGAAGTCGTCGGACAGTCACACCTGCTGCAGGCCGGCTCGCCGTTGCGCCGCCTCGTGGAGGGCTCGGGTGCGGCGTCGGTGATCCTCTACGGTCCGCCGGGAACCGGGAAGACCACGCTCGCCTCGCTCATCTCGCAGGCGACGGGGCGTCGGTTCGAGGCGCTGTCGGCCCTGTCTGCCGGCGTCAAAGAGGTCCGCGCGGTGATCGATTCGGCACGGCGTGCCGCCATACACGGTGGCCAGACCGTGTTGTTCATCGACGAGGTGCACCGCTTCTCCAAGACCCAGCAGGATGCGCTGCTCGCCGCGGTCGAGAACCGGGTGGTACTGCTGGTCGCCGCGACGACGGAGAACCCGTCGTTCTCCGTCGTGGCGCCCCTGTTGTCGCGGTCGCTGATCCTGCAACTGCAACCGCTGACCGCCGAGGACATCGGCACCGTGGTGCGTCGCGCGATCGCCGATCCGCGCGGGCTGGCGGGTGCGGTCGAGGTGACCGACGAGGCAGTCGACCTGCTGGTCCAGCTGTCGGCCGGCGACGCGCGACGTGCGTTGACCGCGCTCGAGGTGGCTGCCGAAACAGGGGAACGCGTCACCGTCGAGACCATCGAGCAGTCACTCGATCAGGCCGCGGTGCGTTACGACCGCGACGGTGACCAGCACTATGACGTCGTCAGCGCGTTCATCAAATCGGTGCGGGGCTCCGACGTCGACGCGGCGTTGCATTACCTGGCCCGGATGCTGGTGGCGGGGGAGGATCCCCGGTTCGTGGCGCGCCGCCTCATGATCCTCGCGAGCGAGGACATCGGGATGGCCGATCCGACGGCACTCCAGACGGCGGTTGCCGCCGCGCAGACCGTGCAGCTGATCGGCATGCCCGAAGCGCAGTTGACGCTCGCGCACGCGACCGTGCATCTGGCCACCGCGCCGAAATCGAATGCCGTGACAACTGCGCTGGGCGCCGCGATGAACGACATCCGGTCGGGCAAGGCGGGGTTGGTCCCGCCGCATCTGCGCGACGGCCACTATTCGGGAGCGCAGAAACTCGGCAACGCGGTGGGCTATCGATATTCGCACGACCATCCCGATGGCGTTGTACCCCAACAGTATCCACCGGACGACCTGGTTGGCGTCGACTACTACGAGCCGACCGGGCGCGGCGTCGAACGCGAGATCTCCACGCGGCTGGAGAAACTTCGCGCCATCATTCGCCGCAAGCGCTGAGCACCTGGCAGGCCGTCCCGAAAACTGCTCTTGACACCTACCAAAACGCCTTCTACGTTGGTAGTCAACCAACTCATTGATCAACTCAAAGGTTGATATGGAGCGTGATGACGATGCCGATGCGCAGCTGGACCGTGCCTTCATGGCGCTCGCGGACCCGGTGCGACGGTCCATCGTGGCGCGGCTGTCGCGCGGCCCGGCGACGGTCAACGAGTTGGCTGCGCCGTTCGACATCACCAAACAGGCTGTGTCCAAACACATCCAGGTACTGGAACAGGCGGGTTTGGTCACCCGCAGCCGCGACGCGCAGCGCAGGCCGGTCCATCTCGACGCGGCAGCGCTGGAAGGGCTGACCGCATGGATCGACCGCTATCGGCTCAACGCCGAACGCAGTTATCGCCGGCTGGATGACCTGCTGGCTCAGATCTCACCGAAAACCGACACCACTCAGGAGAAGAAGAAATGACCAACGCACTCAACCTCAATGCTCCGGTCGACACCCTGGCCATGGACTTCACCAGGGAGTTCAATGCCCCGGTGGCGGCATTGTTCCGCGCGCACGCCGAGCCCGACCTGGTCAAGCAGTGGCTGGGGCCGCACGGCCTGGAGATGCAGATCGAGCGGTGGGACTTCGAAACGGGCGGGGGTTACCGCTACGTGCACTCCGACCAATCCGGCGAGTACCGCTTCAACGGGGTGTTCCACACCGTGCGGCCCAATGAACTCATCATTCAGACGTTCGAGTTCGAGGGCGCGCCGGACATGGTGAACATCGAGTTCATGTGGTTCGAGGACCTCGGCGGCGGGCGTAGCTCGTTGCGCGGCCGATCGATCTGCCCGAACACCGACGCGCGTGACGCACTGCTCTCCTCGGGGATGGAGGGTGGCATGGTCGAGGGCTACGACAAACTCGACGCGCTGCTCCCCACGATCTGACAGTCGTTTCGGCGCAGCCGGTTTCGTCGGAAATGACTCTGGACATGCGACGGTCCCGGCCGCAATGCAAGCCGGGACCGTGCGCGTCGAGTGGTCTGTGATCAGCGAAGCAGGCCCGAGCGTCGACCGCCCATGATTCCGGTACGTCGGCGACCCATGAGTGCCGCAACGAGGGCGACGCCGAGCGCGGCGACGATGACCTGGACGAGCAGCTCGAGCCAGTCGATGCCGTTGGTCACAGTCGGTATGCCCAGCGCACGTGCGATCGCGCTGCCGATGAATGCCGAGACGATTCCGACCAGGATCGTCACGAGGAATCCGATGGGTTGTCTGCCGGGAACAACTAAGCGGCCGATCACGCCGACGACAATGCCGATCAAGATCGCGCTGATGATGCCGGTGATGGTCATTTCTCCTCCAGAGCTGGTTGGGCTGGAGGGGAGATACCCCGGCTCGGCACCGCCCAAACGGAACCGTCAATTGTGAATCTGTTCTCGGTCAGGCCATCTCGGGAACGCGCAGATGGGCCAGGACGAGTTCGAACTCGCCGACGTCGAGCTGGTCGGCGCCGAGGTCGCGCAACCGGGCCGTGCGCAGCGAGCGGGCCTGATCGCGGTTCCGTTCCATCGCCGCCGCGCTGTCGAACGTGGCGGAGGACACCGCCCGGCCGGAACTGCGGTCAAGCATCAGGCTGGCACTGCAGAAGCCCTCGAGTTCCTCCAGTGACGGCAACACGGAGTTCCGGTAGAACTCGATAGCCCGGTCGAACTGTTCGGGGCGGGCTCGCAGCCAGGTGGCCCGCACACAGGCGCCCGGCCCGGTGTACTGCTCGCGGTGAACCACCGCGATCTCCCACTCGTCGACCGTCGCGCTGCCTTCGAACACCTCGACCGCACGATGACGAATCGGCGCCAGGATCGGCGCGCTCGCGTGCATGGCTTCCTCGGACCGCCACGCCGACGTGGCGATGCACCGACCGGATTCTCGATCGACCATCAATGACAGGCCGACACAGCCGGCCACGGCGTCGAGGGCCGGCATGACCTCGTCGCGGATATGCGCGATACCTGCGTTGATGGCCCGCTGGTCCGGGCCGTCGTGCGCCGTGATCGTGGTAGAGCGTGCGAACACGGTCCACCCCTTTCCTGCCAGGGCAGCGCCCCGGTGGCGCCACCGGTCCAACCACTACCTTCCTCCGCTACTTCGCAGGTGGCAATGGGTGCGGCACCGCCTCGTAGGCTGAGTGGATGGACACCAACCTGATCGACGTCGACACCTCGCGGCGGCGCATCGTCGATCTCACCGGCGACGTGCGCAGGTTCTGCGGGACGTACCGCGACGGGCTGTGCAATGTGTTCGTTCCGCATGCGACCGCCGGTGTGGCGATCATCGAAACCGGCGCCGGGTCCGATGACGACCTGGTCGACGCCCTGGAGCGGTTGTTGCCGCGTGACGATCGCTACCGACACGCCCACGGCTCGTTCGGCCACGGTGCCGACCACGTGCTCCCGGCCCTGGTGTCGCCGTCGGTGACACTGCCGGTGCAGGCCGGCGAACCGCTGCTGGGAACGTGGCAGAGCGTCGTGCTCGTCGACCTCAACCGGGACAACCCGCAGCGTTCGGTCCGGCTGAGTTTTCTGGCGGCATGATGCGCACGGTGGACGGGGTCGTTGCCCTGTTCAGGGCGAATGCGCTGACCGGTAATGTAAGGCGGTCGAAATAGTCGCGGTCAATCAGCACGGTGACTATTCCGGCCTCATTGCGGACCATTGAGACCAACTCGACCATCTACGACACGAGGATATAAACGACGTGCAGACACACGAGATCAGGAAGCGCTTCCTCGATCATTTCGTGAAGGCGGGCCACACCGAGGTGCCCAGTGCCTCGGTGATCCTCGACGACCCCAACTTGCTGTTCGTCAACGCCGGCATGGTGCAGTTCGTGCCTTACTTCCTCGGTCAGCGCACGCCGCCGTGGAACCGCGCGGTCAGCGTCCAGAAGTGCATCCGGACCCCCGACATCGACGAGGTCGGCATCACCACCCGGCACAACACGTTCTTCCAGATGGCCGGCAACTTCTCGTTCGGCGACTACTTCAAGAAGGGCGCCATCGAGCTGGCCTGGACCCTGCTGACCAACCCCGTCTCCGAGGGTGGATACGGATTCGATCCGGAAAGGCTCTGGGCCACCGTCTATCTCGACGATGACGAGGCCATCGGCCTGTGGCAGGAAGTGGCCGGGCTGCCGCTCGAGCGGATCCAGCGCCGCGGCATGGCCGACAACTACTGGTCGATGGGCATCCCCGGGCCGTGTGGACCGTCGTCGGAGATCTACTACGACCGCGGCCCCTCCTACGGCGTCGAGGGCGGCCCCGAAGCCAACGAGGACCGCTACATCGAGATCTGGAATCTCGTGTTCATGCAGAACGAGCGCGGCGAGGGCACGTCGAAGGAGGACTTCGAGATTCTCGGCCCGCTGCCGCGCAAGAACATCGACACCGGCATGGGCGTCGAACGCGTGGCCTGCCTGCTGCAGGGCGTCGACAACGTCTACGAGACCGACCTGCTGCGCCCGGTGATCGATCTGGTGGCGGGCGTCGCCCCCCGCGGCTACGCCCAGGGCAACCACGGCGACGATGTGCGCTACCGCATCATCGCCGACCACACGCGCACCGCGGCGATCATCATCGGCGACGGCGTCAGCCCGGGCAACGAGGGCCGCGGCTACGTGCTGCGCCGCCTGCTGCGCCGCATCATCCGCGCCGCCAAACTGCTCGGCGTCGAGCAGCCCATCATGGGTGACCTCATGACCACGGTGCGCGACGAGATGGGCCCGTCCTACCCGGAACTGGTGACCGACTTCGAGCGCATCAACCGCATCGCCGTCGCCGAGGAGACCGCGTTCAACCGCACCCTGCTGTCGGGTTCGCGCTTGTTCGACGAAGCCGCCGCGGCGACCAGGAAGTCCGGCTCGACGGTGTTGTCCGGCAATGACGCGTTCACCCTGCATGACACGTACGGATTCCCGATCGACCTCACCCTCGAGATGGCCGCCGAGGCAGGCCTGTCGGTGGACGAAGAGGGTTTCCGCGGTCTGATGGCCGAGCAGCGTCAGCGCGCCAAGGCCGACGCCGCTGCGCGCAAGCAGGCGCACACCGACCTGACCGCGTACCGCGAACTGGTCGATGCCGGCCCGACCGAGTTCACCGGATTCGACGAATTGACCTCCGAGGCAAGGATTCTCGGAATCTTCGTGGACGGCAAACGCGTTCCGGTGGTGTCACACGACGGGCTGGAAGCCGATCGCGTGGAACTGATCCTGGACCGCACGCCGTTCTACGCCGAGTCGGGTGGCCAGATCGCCGACGAGGGGGCGATCAGCGGGACCGGTGCGTCCGGGACGGCCAAAGCCGCCGTCACCGACGTGCAGAAGATCGCCAAAACCCTGTGGGCGCACCGCGTCAACGTCGAATCCGGCGAGTTCGTCGAAGGCGACACCGTCACCGCGGCCGTCGACCCGAAGTGGCGGCACGGCGCGACCCAGGGGCACTCGGGCACCCACATGGTGCACGCGGCGCTGCGACAGGTGTTGGGGCCCAACGCAGTTCAGGCCGGTTCGCTGAACCGCCCGGGCTACCTGCGCTTCGACTTCAACTGGCAGGGTTCGCTCACCGAGGATCAGCGGACGCAGATCGAAGAAGTCACCAACGAAGCCGTCGAAGCCGATTACGAGGTCCACACGTTCAACACCGCACTCGACAAGGCCAAGGCCATGGGTGCGATGGCGTTGTTCGGCGAGAACTATCCCGACGAAGTGCGGGTGGTCGAGATCGGCGGGCCGTTCTCCTTGGAACTGTGCGGCGGAACCCACGTCCACAACTCGGCGCAGATCGGCCCGGTCACGATTCTCGGCGAGTCGTCGGTGGGCTCCGGCGTGCGCCGCGTCGAGGCATACGTCGGGTTGGAGTCGTTCCGGCACCTGGCCAAGGAACGCGCGTTGATGGCGGGGCTGGCGTCGTCGTTGAAGGTGCCCTCCGAAGAGGTGCCTGCCCGCGTCGCCAACCTCGTCGAGCGACTGAAGGCGGCCGAGAAGGAACTCGAGAAGGTGCGTCTGGCCAATGCGCGTGCCGCGGCCGCCAACGCCGCAGCCGGGGCAGAGGTCGTCGGTAAGGTGCGTCTGGTGGCGCAGCGGATGGCCGGGGGGATGTCGGCGGGCGATCTCCGCAGCCTCGTCGGTGACATCCGCGGCAAGCTGGGCTCAGAACCCGGAGTCGTCGCGTTGATCGCCGAAGGCGACAACGACACCGTGCCGTTCGTGGTGGCAGTCAACCCGGCCGCGCAGGATCTCGGGTTGCGCGCCAACGAGCTCGTCAAGCAGCTCGGCGCGGCGGTCAACGGCCGCGGCGGCGGCAAAGCCGATCTGGCACAGGGTTCGGGTAAGGGGGCAGCGGGTATCGACGCGGCATTGGCCGCGCTACGCGCTGAGATCGGCCGGGGTTAACCCGTGGCCAGCACCGACGACCGGCTGCCGGACCGTCCAGGGGATGACGACCCCGGACGCGGCCGGCGGATCGGCATCGACGTCGGCACGGTGCGCATCGGTGTGGCCACCAGCGACCCGGACGGCATCCTGGCCACGCCCGTCGAGACGGTCGCGCGCGACAAGCGCGACAAGTCGGGCAAACATGTGCGCCGGTTGGCCGCGTTGGTCAGCGAATACGAAGCCGTCGAGGTGATCGTCGGATTGCCTCGCACACTGGCCGACCGGGCCGGAACCTCGGCCCACGACGCGATGGACCTCGCCGATCTGCTCGCCGGCCGGATCGCGCCGATACCGGTACGACTGGCGGACGAACGGCTCACGACCGTCTCCGCGCAGCGGTCGCTGCGCGAGGCCGGCATCAAGGCCAAAGGACAGAAAGCGGTGATCGACCAGGCCGCCGCAGTCGGCATTCTGCAGAACTGGTTGGACCAGCGGCGCGCGACCCTGGCCGCGCGCGGAGAGGGCACGGATGGCTGAAAAGTGGGGTGCCGAGCGAGCGCAACCGGTGTCGGTCGGTCCACCGAGGCGTGGCATGAGCCGTGCCGAGCGGGCGCGGCAGGCGCGCAACAACCGCAAGCGTCGCCTGGCCAGGGGCCTGTCGCTGGCGCTGCTGATCATGGTCGCGGTCGGCGCGGTGTTCCTTGGCTCCAAACTGTGGCACGGCATGTCGGGCAGCGGCAGTGATTACGCGGGTGAGGGCGTGGCCGACGTCGTGATCCAGGTACACGACGGTGACTCGACGACCGCGATCGGCGAGACGTTGCAGGACCACAAGGTGGTCGCCACGGTCAAGGCGTTCGTCGACGCCGCGCAGGGCAACGAGGCGATCTCGGCCATCCAGCCCGGTTTCTACAAAGTTCGGACCGAGATTCCCGCCGCGAATGCCGTTGAGCGACTGGCGGATCCCGAAAGCCGCGTGGGCAAGCTCACCATCCCCGAGGGACGTCAGCTCGACGACATCACCGACGTCAAGACCAATGCCGTCACAGCGGGCATCTTCAGCCTGATCTCGCAGGCCTCGTGTGTGGAACTCGACGGCGAACAGCGCTGCGTGTCGGTCGACGACCTGCGCGCGGCCGCCGGGTCGGCGCCGCCCGCCGCGCTTGCGGTGCCGGAATGGGCGACGGGTCCGGTCACCGCGATGGGCGGCGATCATCGCCGGCTGGAAGGGCTGATCGCTGCCGGCACGTGGAACGTCGACCCCGCCGCCTCGGCGCAGGACATCCTCACGACGCTGATCTCCACCAGCAGCACGATGTACACGCAGGGCGGACTGCTCGACACCGCCGCGGCGATGAACATGTCGCCGTATCAGATCCTCACCGTCGCTTCGCTGGTGCAGCGCGAGTCCAAGCCGCAGGACTTCGCGAAGGTGGCCAGGGTCATCTACAACCGGCTGGCCGATCACCGCAAACTCGAATTCGACTCGACCGTGAACTACTCACTCGACCGGCAGGAAGTGGCGACAACCGATGCCGACCGTGCTCAGGTGACGCCGTGGAACACCTATGCGAGCGAAGGGCTTCCGCAGACACCGATCTGTTCGCCAGGAACCGACGCACTGGTCGCGGCCGAACATCCCGCACCCGGTGACTGGCTGTACTTCGTGACCATCGACCTGCAGGGCACGACACTGTTCACGCGGGATTACGACGAGCATCTGGCGAATATCGAACTGGCACAGCAAAACGGTGTCCTCGACAGTGCCCGATAGGCGGCCCGCCGCCGTGCCCGACGGTGCTCACAAGGCCGCGGTGCTCGGCTCGCCCATTGCCCACTCGCGGTCACCGCAGCTGCATCTGGCCGCGTATCGCGCGCTGGGCCTGACGGATTGGACGTACGAGCGCATCGAGTGCACCGCCGAGCAGCTTCCCGGGCTCGTCGCCGGGCTGGGCCCGGAATGGGTCGGCCTGTCGGTCACCATGCCCGGCAAGTTCGCCGCACTGCAGTTCGCCGATCAGCACACCGACCGGGCCCGGCTCGTGGGGTCGGCCAACACCTTGGTACGAAACCCATCCGGCGGTTGGCGCGCGGACAACACCGACGTCGACGGCGTGATCGGCGCGCTCGGGACGGCGGGTGAGTCCGCCCTGGTGGTCGGGTCCGGCGGCACCGCGCCGGCCGCCGTCGTCGGATTGGCTGAGCTTGGCGTACAACGGA
Organism: Mycolicibacterium wolinskyi str. Jessa 2025; assembly: GCF_049241375.1. Lineage (NCBI taxonomy): Bacteria > Bacillati > Actinomycetota > Actinomycetes > Mycobacteriales > Mycobacteriaceae > Mycobacterium > Mycolicibacterium wolinskyi. The sequence goes on along the minus strand of NZ_CP185960.1, from coordinate 4,083,132 downwards.
TCACCGTGGTGGCGCGGGACGGCGGCAAGGCCGAGCGGCTCGTGGACCTCGCCGGACGATGCGGCGCCGAGGGCAGTTGGTGCGACATCGGAAGCCCCGGGCTGACGGACGTCGTGGCCGCCGCGTCGGTTGCGGTCAGCACCATTCCGGCCGACGCCGCCGCCCGGTATGCGCCCACGTTGGCCACGGTGCCGAGACTGCTCGACTCGATCTACGATCCGTGGCCGACGCCGTTGGCGGCCGCGGTCGAGGAGGCGGGCGGTGAGGTGATCAGTGGCCTGCACATGCTGCTGAACCAGGCCTTCACCCAGGTCGAGCAGTTCACCGGGAAGCCGGCGCCCAAGGACGCGATGCGGGCGGCGCTACTCGGCTGACGGTGACGGCGCGAACGTGCCGCGGTGATATGTGCTGTGCACGTACTCCTTCGAGCCGACGAGCCGCGCCAGCGGCGTGCGGACAGTACCGTCCTGCGCCACCATCTCCGCGATGGCGGCGAGGTCGTAGACCGGTCGCCAGCCCAGCGCCGCGCGGGCGCGGGCGTTGTCATACACCCGATCCAGGCGGGTGGGAAAGCGCCAGCCGCGCTGCGTCCACACCTGCGCCGCCCGCGGCACCCGGCGGGCGAACACCGCAGCCGCATCGGTTCTCAACTGCGGCAGGTCTTCCCGGCTGAACGGTGTGCTGGCCGAGATGATGTAGCGGCCGAATCCGACGCGCCCGGCGGCATCGGCGGCCAGCAGATGCGCGCTGACGGCATCCTCCAGGGCGACCCGACGTGACGCGAACTCGTCGGCTTTCACATTGTCGTCACTGCGTGCCTCGTGGGCGCCGGGCATGTCGTCGGACTCCGGGAAGAACCGGGCGACGCGCAGCACCACGGCAGGCAGGCCCTGGTTGCGGTGGGCCAGCTGACACAGGTCTTCGGCAGCCGCCTTGGTGACGCCGTACATGTTCTTGGGCACCGGCACCACCGATTCGTCGATCCAGGCTGCCGGTTGCGTTGGCCCGGGGACCAGCGCATCGCCGAACACCGTTGTCGAAGAGGACATCACGAACGCCCGCACCCCGGCGGCAGCGGCTGCGTTCAGCAGCGTCAGCGTGCCGCTGACGTTCGTGTCGATGAACGCCTGGCCCGGTACGAAGGCCAACTGCGGTTTGTGCATCGTCGCGGTGTGCAGCACGACGTCCACACCGGCCATGACGTCGCGTACGACGTCGACGTCCGTCACCGATCCGACCACATCGGTCCACTCGGAGGGGCGGATGTCCAGGCCGACGACGTCGGCGTCGCGCTGCCGCAGTGTTCGGACGATGCCTTCGCCCAAATGACCCGAACTACCCGTGACCAGTGTGCGCATGAATTCGACGGTGCCACAGCGCGCAACCGAATTTTCAGTTGTGCCGGGCCGTAGGGTGACGGGCGTGACCGAACTTGCGCGCCCACCCCGGATCGGGGTGGTGTTTCGACCCGACTTCCGTCCAGACACGTTGATGCACAGCGCGAAATGCGTGCAGCGCGGCGCAGACGAGCTCTGGCTGTGGGAGGACTGCTTCCTGCAAGGCGGCATCGCTCAGGCTGCCGTTGCCCTCGCGGCCACCGACACCCTCACCGTCGGCCTCGGCGTCCTGCCAACCCCGCTGCGCAACGTGGTGTCGACCGCCATGGAGATCGCGACCCTGGCGACCATGTTCCCGGGCCGCATCCGGGTCGGAGTCGGCCACGGCGTCCAGAGCTGGATGCATCAGGCCGGGGCCGCGGTGTCATCGCCGCTCACACTGCTGCGGGAATACGTCAGCGCGCTGCGGGATCTGCTGGCCGGTCGATCGGTCACCGTCGAAGGGCGCTACGTCCGTCTGGACGGCGTGCAACTGGAGTGGGCACCACAGGCGCCGGTCCCGGTGCTGATCGGCGGGACAGGACCCAAGACATTGCAACTTGCCGGCGAGATCGGCGACGGCGTCATCGTCGACAGTGCAAACACCGTTGACTCGGCCCGGGCAGCGCTCGACCAGGTCGCCGCCGGGCGGGCCAGGCGGGACGACGCAGGCCCATTCGCCACGGTGCAGTACCTGGCATGTGCGCCCGGACCCGACGGGCGGCGCCTCCTCGCCGAAGAAGCCGAGAAGCGAGACCTGCCAGAAGACAGCTACGGCGTCGGCGGAACCGTGGACGAGATCGCTGGGGCGGTCGCCGCCTATCTCGGGCAACCGGAGCACACCGTGGTATTGCAGCCCGTTGGACCAGATGTGGACATGGACGCGTTCGCCACGACCGTGGGTGAGGTCGTCGCGCACATTCGCGCCACGGACGGTCGCTGAGCGCCGTTAGCCTCGGTTGGTGGGGGTGGTGATCGCCGGGGTCGGCTGGCTCGTGGCATTGAGCGCATACGACATTCGCCGGCGGCGGCTGCCGAACTGGCTGACGCTGCCGGGCGCGGTGGCGATCCTCTGTGCCGCGACGTGGAGTGGCCGCGGCAGTGCCGCGTTGGCCGGTGCGGCCGCACTCGCTGCCCTCTACGGCATCGTGCACGTCATCTCCCCGCGAGCGATGGGCGGCGGGGACGTCAAACTCGCACTCGGCGTTGGTGCGATGACGGGGGCATTCGGGCTCGACGTGTGGGTGTTGGCGGCCTTGGGCGCGCCGATCCTGACGTCGGTGGTGGCGCTCGTCGCGCTGCTACGCGGCAACGCGACCGTCCCGCACGGCCCGTCGATGTGTCTGGCCAGTGCGGCCGCCATCGGATTGGTGCTCGTGTAGTCGAGCGTGAACTTGTTGTCGAGAATCGGCCGAAAACTCGCAAACAAGCTCACGTTCGGCGCAGGCGACCACGGATTTCCGGAGGCAAAACCCGACGTGGGAGAATGACAGCCGTGTTGCGTTGGACCACAGCTGGTGAATCCCACGGCCGCGCCCTGGTGGCCATGCTCGAAGGGATGGTCGCCGGCGTGCCCATCACCTCGGATGAGATCGGGGCACAGCTGAAGCGCCGTCGTCTCGGGTATGGCCGGGGCGCCCGGATGAAGTTCGAGCAGGACCAGGTCACGATGCTGGCTGGGGTCCGCCATGGGCGCACGCTCGGCGGGCCGATCGCGATCGAGATCGGCAACACCGAATGGCCGAAGTGGGAGACCGTGATGGCACCCGACCCGGTCGATGAAGCCGAACTCGACGTCGCGCGCAACGCCCCGCTGACCCGCCCGCGGCCCGGTCATGCCGACTACGCGGGCATGCTCAAGTACGGGTTCGACGACGCCCGCCCGGTGCTGGAGCGCGCGAGTGCCCGCGAGACCGCGGCCCGCGTCGCGGCAGGCACCGTCGCCAGGGCATTCCTGCGTGAAGCCCTCGGCGTCGAGGTCGTCTCCCACGTCATCTCGATCGGCGCCTCCGAGCCCTACGACGGCCCGCCGCCGCAGTACTCCGACCTGGCGGCCATCGACGACAGCCCGGTCCGCGCGTTCGACAAGGACGCCGAAGATTCGATGATCGCCGAGATCGAGGCCGCCAAGAAGGACGGCGACACGCTCGGCGGCGTGGTCGAGGTCGTCGTCGACGGCCTGCCGGTGGGCCTGGGTTCGTTCACGAGCGGTGACAACCGTCTCGACAGCCAGCTCGCCGGGGCCGTCATGGGCATCCAGGCGATCAAGGGTGTCGAGATCGGCGATGGCTTCGAGACCGCCCGCCGCCGCGGCAGCGTCGCCCACGACGAGATGTACCCGGGACCCGACGGTGTGCTGCGCTCGACCAACCGGGCCGGCGGCCTGGAAGGTGGCATGACGAACGGCCAGCCGCTGCGCGTCCGCGCCGCGATGAAGCCGATCTCGACGGTTCCGCGGGCGCTCGCCACCGTCGACATGGCCACCGGTGACGAAGCCGTCGCGATCCATCAGCGCTCGGACGTGTGTGCGGTGCCCGCCGCCGGTGTGGTGGTCGAAACCATGGTCGCGCTCGTGCTGGCGCGCGCCGCGCTCGAGAAGTTCGGCGGGGATTCGCTCGCCGAGACCCGTGCCAATGTCGACGCGTACCTGCGCGCGGTCGCCGAGCGCGAGCCGGCGGCGCAGGCGTTGGGCTGATGGCGCCCAAGGCGGTACTGATCGGCTTGCCGGGTTCGGGCAAGTCGACCATCGGCCGCCGCCTGGCCAAGGCGCTCGACCTGACGATGCTCGACACCGACGCCGCCATCGAGGAGACCACCGGCCGCACCATCGCCGACATCTTCGCCAACGACGGCGAGCGCGAGTTCCGCCGCATCGAAGAGGAAGTCGTGCGGTCCGCGCTCGAGACGCACGACGGGGTGCTGTCGCTGGGCGGCGGCGCCGTCACCACACCGGGAGTGCGCGAGGCGCTCGCCGGCCACACCGTCATCTATCTGGAGATCAGCGCGGCCGAGGGCGTTCGCCGCACCGGCGGCACCACCGTGCGGCCACTCCTCGCGGGCGGTGACCGCGCGGAGAAGTTCCGAGCGCTGATGTCGCAGCGCGTGCCGATCTACCGGCGCGTGGCCACCATGCGGATCAACACCAACCGGCGTAATCCGGGAGCGGTGGTGCGCACGATCGTCTCCCGGCTGGAGAACCCGCAGCCGCCGAAAACCGCGGCGAGCAAACCCCGGCGCAGGCGCCGCCCGCCGTGGCGACGCGGCCCGGCGTCCGACGGTGACGGCAAGGCCGGATCCAACGGCACCGCCAAGAACAAGCCCATGCCCACCCCCGCGGCCCTGGCCGCGCGCAACGCGGAGCGACACATTGACTGAGCCCGTCATCGTCGAGGTCAAGGTTGACCGGCCGTACCCGGTCGTCATCGGTACCGGGCTGCTCGGTGAGCTGGGCCGGACGCTGGAGGGCAGGCACAAAGTCGCGATCCTGCACCAGCCGGTGCTCGCGCAGACCGCCGAGGCCATTCGAAGCCACCTCGCGGACAAGGGAATTGACGCTCATCGCATCGAGATCCCGGACGCGGAATCGGGCAAGGAGTTGCCGGTCGTCGGGTTCATCTGGGAAGTGTTGGGCCGCATCGGAATCGGCCGCAAGGACGCCCTCGTCAGCCTCGGCGGGGGAGCGGCGACCGATGTCGCCGGATTCGCCGCCGCCACGTGGTTGCGCGGCGTGGACATCGTGCATGTGCCCACCACGCTGCTCGGCATGGTGGACGCCGCGGTCGGCGGGAAGACGGGCATCAATACCGATGCCGGTAAGAACCTCGTCGGCGCGTTCCATCAGCCCGCCGCGGTGATGGTCGACCTCGCGACGCTGGAAACCTTGCCGCGCAACGAGATTGTCGCCGGGATGGCCGAGATCGTGAAGGCCGGGTTCATCGCCGACCCGGTGATCCTCGACCTCATCGAGGCCGACCCGGAGGCCTCGCTCGACCCGACCGGATCGGTGCTGCCGGAACTGATCCGCCGCGCGGTCGCCGTCAAGGCCGAGGTTGTCGCGGCCGACGAGAAAGAGTCTGCGCTGCGCGAAATCCTCAACTACGGCCACACTCTGGCGCACGCCATCGAGCGGCGCGAGCGCTACAAGTGGCGTCACGGTGCCGCGGTGTCGGTAGGCCTCGTGTTCGCCGCCGAGTTGGGCAGGCTGGCCGGCCGGCTCGATGACGAGACCGCCGACCGGCACCGGTCGGTGCTCACCGCGCTGGGCTTGCCCGTCAGCTACGACGGCGACGCGCTGCCGCAGCTCATGGAGTACATGGCCGGGGACAAGAAGAACCGGTCGGGGGTCTTGCGGTTCGTCGTGCTCGACGGGCTGGCCAAGCCCGGCCGGCTCGAGGGCCCGGATCCGTCGCTGCTGGCGGCTGCCTACGCGGAAGTGGCGCGGGACCTCAGCTAGTGAGGGCTCCGCGCCACCGACGGTGACCGCAGGTCAGCTCTGGCGCGGCTGCTCCGGGTAGTCCACCGGCGTGGTCCGGGTGGTGTCGTCGGCGCCGTTGGCGCTGACCGCGGCGAATACGTCGGTGTCGGCACGGTCGTCGTTGGCATGGCTGCCGTGATGGCGAACCACCTGAGGCGTGTGCCGGTCCACCATCCAGCGCCCGATCGTCACCCCGGCGACCGCGACCAGGAACACCAGCAGCGCGGTGAACGCGGCGAACGTCGTGAGCTCGTTGAGCAGCGCCTCGGTGTAGATGCTCTTGTAGAACAGCCCGACGAACCACGACACCAGGCCGCTGAGGATCCCCGCGCACAGGCCGGCCAGCAGCCAGGTCATCGCCAGGTCGGCGCGCCGGTCCGGGTCGGGATTGCTGCGGGCATCGGCACGTCCGTCGAGCAGACCCCAGATGGCGACGGCGATCCCGAAGATGACGAGCAGCGCGACGCTGAACCAGATGGCGTTGCCCGGCGAGGCGTTGATCAGTGCTCCTTGCAGTAAGCGCACGATGACCATCGCCGTTGCGAACACCACTCCGCGCAGTAACCACTTGCTCATGGGGGCACAGCGTAGCGAGTAGCGTCACAGACCGTGACTATTTCCCAGCGCAGGGAGCGATTGCGGCAGCGGCTCATCGCCGCCGACCTGGACGCGATGCTGGTAACCGACCTGGTCAACGTGCGTTACCTGTCCGGATTCACGGGTTCGAACGCCGCTCTGCTGGTTCGTGTCTCCGACGAAACGCCGGTGCTCGCCACCGATGGGCGCTACCGGACGCAGGCGGCTCACCAGTCGCCTGACGCCGAGATCGTCATCGAGCGGGCATGCGGGCCGCATCTGGCCGCGCGGGCCGCCGCCGACGGTGTCCGCCGGCTCGGTTTCGAAAGCCATGTCGTGACGGTCGATGTCTTCGCGGCGCTGACCAAGGCCGCCGGTGACGGCGTCGACCTGGTCCGGGCGGCAGGTGCGGTCGAGGCGCTGCGGGAGGTCAAGGACGCGGGCGAGATCGCGATGCTGCGCCTGGCGTGTGAAGCCGCCGACGCCGCGCTCGCCGATCTGATCGAACAGGGCGGGCTGCGGCCCGGGCGCACCGAGAAAGAGGTGCGTCGCGATCTCGAATCGCTCATGCTCGACCACGGCGCCGACGGTCCCTCGTTCGAGACGATCGTCGCCACGGGCGCCAACTCCGCGATACCGCACCATCGGCCCACTGACGCGGTGCTGGCGGTCGGAGACTTCGTGAAGATCGATTTCGGTGCGGCAGTCGAGGGCTATCACTCCGACATGACCCGCACGTTCGTACTCGGGCAGGCCGCGCAGTGGCAGCGCGACATCTACGACCTCGTGGCGACCGCGCAGCGGGCCGGCCGTGAGGCACTGGCGGCCGGCGTCGTCCTCAGCTCGGTCGACGCGGCGTCGCGCGACGTCATCGCCGACGCCGGCTACGCCGAGTACTTCGGCCACGGGCTCGGGCACGGCGTGGGTTTGCAGATCCACGAAGCGCCGGGAATCAACTCCGCGGCCGCCGGTACACTGCTTGCTGGCTCTGCGGTGACCGTCGAGCCAGGTGTCTACCTGCCAGACCGCGGCGGCGTCCGTATCGAGGACACGCTGGTCGTGCCCGGCGGCGAAAGCGCCGAGGGCTTCGGCAGTGGCACCGGCGGTGACACCGCCGCGCCAGAACTGCTTACCCGGTTCCCCAAGGAACTGGCCATCCTGTGACAGAAAGCTAGGAGCTACACCGACCATGGCATCGACTGCCGACTTCAAGAACGGTCTCGTCCTGCAGATCGACGGCCAACTGTGGCAGATCGTCGAATTCCAGCACGTCAAGCCAGGCAAAGGCCCGGCGTTCGTGCGGACGAAGCTGAAGAACGTCGTGTCCGGAAAGGTCGTCGACAAGACCTACAACGCCGGCGTCAAGGTGGAGACCGCCACCGTCGACCGGCGTGACGCGACCTACCTGTACCGCGACGGCAGCGACTTCGTGTTCATGGACTCCGAGGACTTCAACCAGCACCCGCTGCCCGAATCGCTCGTCGGTCGGGCGGCCGGGTTCCTGCTCGAGAGCCTGCCGGTGCAGATCGCATTCCACGACGGTGTGCCGCTGTACCTCGAGCTGCCGGTGTCGGTCGAACTCGAAGTCACCCACACCGAGCCCGGCCTGCAGGGCGACCGCTCGAGCGCGGGTACCAAGCCCGCCACCATGGAGACCGGTGCCGAGATCCAGGTTCCGCTGTTCATCAACACCGGCGACAAGCTCAAGGTGGACACCCGCGACGGCAGCTACCTCGGCCGGGTGAATGCCTGACCGTCGTGGCGACCGGGGCCGCCATCAGGCCCGCAAGCGCGCCGTCGACCTCCTCTTCGAGGCCGAGGCACGTGGCCTGACCGCGGAGGCGGTCGCGGATGCCCGCGCCGCGCTGGCCGAGGACGAGCCCGACGTCGCGCCGCTCAACCCGTACACGGTCACGGTCGCACGCGGGGTCACCGAACACGCCGCCCACGTCGACGATCTGATCTCCGCGCACCTGCAGGGCTGGACCCTGGAGCGCCTGCCCGCCGTGGATCGGGCGATCCTGCGCGTTGCGGTATGGGAGCTGCTGCACGCCGAGGACGTACCGGAACCGGTTGCGGTGGACGAAGCGGTCGAGTTGGCCAAGGAGTTGTCGACCGATGAGTCGCCCGGGTTCGTCAACGGTGTGCTCGGCCAGGTGATGCTCGTGACGCCCCAGATCCGGGCGGCGTCGCGGGCGGTGCGAGGCGCGGGAACACCGGAGAGCTAACTGATGCCGCGGCGTCGTGGACGTGCGCGGGCGGCGCTGATTCGCGCGGTCGCGTCGCTGGCGGTGCTGTCGTTGGCGGGTTGCTCGGCATCGCCGTCCGCGGCGCCACCGGAAGCGATGCCGGCGACGCCGCAGGCCGAGTTGACCACCACCGCGCTGAGCGTGTCGGCGGTCAAGCCGCCGGTGCGGCTGGCCGGCAGCGACGGCCGGACGCACGTCGAGTACGACCTCGTTCTGCAGAACGTGTTCAGCGCACCGGTGACCGTGACGTCGATCGAGGTGCTCGGTGCCGACGGCTCGGTGTTGCTCGCGTTGGACGGACCCGACGTCGCCGCGGTCAGCAGCACGCTGTTTCCCGGATCGCCGAGTGCCGTCGTCCCCGCAGGCGGTGCACTGGCCGCCGTGATCGATCTGGCGATCGCCGCCGAGCAGGTGCCGGAACGGATCACTCACCGAATCCGATATGAGCCGGGCTCGTCGCCTGCGGCCGCGATCATCGGTACGCGCGAGATCAGCGGACCGGAACTCACCGTGGACAGCCGCGAACCCACGGTGATCTCGGCGCCGCTCAAGGGAACTCAGTGGCTCAACGCGAACGCCTGTTGTGCGCCCGGCGCCTCGCACCGCGCAGCTCGACTTGCGGTGGGCGGCAACGCGATCAAGAAGGCCGAGGAGTTCGCGGTGGACTGGGCGCAGGCCAGAAACGGCCGGTTGTTCGACGGGGACGGCAGCCGGAACGTTCAGTGGTACGGGTTCGGTGCCGACGTACTGGCGGTTGCCGACGGAACCGTCGCGTCGACCTTCGACGGGTTGCCCGATCAAACCCCGGACACCCCGGCGACCGGTCTGCGCGGCCCGCGGGATTACACGGGAAACCATGTCTCGCAGCAGATTGCGCCCGGAGTGTGGGCGATCTACGGCCACCTGCAACCCGGCAGTATCACGGTGCGGACGGGCGATCAGGTCAAGAAGGGGCAGGTGATCGGCAAGCTCGGCAGCTCCGGCAATGCCAGGAATCCGCATCTGCACTTCCAGTTGTCCGATGGTCCGGAGATCACCACATCGAACAGCTTGCCGTTCGCACTGGGCTCCTATTGGCTCGCGGGCACCGTCGATCCCGGCCGGCTCGCCGGTGCGTTCGGCGACAACGGTGCACCGGAACCGCTGAAGGTCACCGGCCCGGGCCGCCAGGAGCTCGGCACGTACCCGTTGGCGTACACGGTCGCGAACCTGGGTTACTGACCGTCTCGCCACACCTCGTCGACGACGTCGAGGAACCGCTGGGCCGTCGGCGGCGGTTTCGGCCCGGTCCAGGCGATGGCCATCGGAACCCCCGGCGCCCCAACCACTTCACGGAACACGACGCCCGGCCGGCTCGCGGCCGCCACCCCGCGAGTGACGAAACCGATGCCGGCGCCCGCGGCGACGAGGCCGGCGAGCGTCGTCACCGGGGTGGCTTCCTGCACGATGTCGGGTTCGACCCCGGAACTGCGGAAGCAGCCGACGAGTTTGTCGAACAACACCGGACCCACGCTTCGCGGTGCGGCCAACAACGCTTCACCGGCCAGATCCCCGAAACCGATCGTCGTGTGCCCGCACAGTGGATGGTCGGTCGGCAACGCCAGCACGAGTGGTTCGTCGGGAAGTTCCCGGCACCGCAAATGCGTTCGCGCCAACGGTGGATGCAGCACACCGACATCGATCTCGCCACGGTCGAGAGCCTCTTCGACCGCGGGCGAGTTGAACTCGACCAGATCGATCGTGATGTCGGGGAAGGTGCTGCGGAACCGCTGTACCGCCCGCGGCAACCGGGTGTAGGACGCGACGACCGTGAAGCCCAGGCGCAGACGCCCGTGCAGGCCTTGCTCGGCCCGCCGCGCGACATCGATCGCGTGTTCGCCGTGGGCCAGCATGGCGCGCGCGGGCGCCAGGAATGCCAGCCCGGCCGCGGTCAACCGGACGCCGCGACGGTCGCGGTCCAACAAGGTGGCACCGACATCGCGCTCGAGCGTCTTGATGCGTTGACTCAGTGCGGGCTGGCTGAGGTGAAGGTCGGTGGCCGCCTGGCCGAAATGCAGCGTTTCGGCCACGCGGATGAAGCACTCGACCGACCGCAAGTCCATACTCGTGATCGTATTCGCCTATCACAGCCCTTGAACTACCGATTGATACTGAATCAGCCGTCGCCGAGGCTGGTGGCATGCCCGCATTGCGCACCTCCGTCATCTGCCTCACGGTCGTCGCCGCCGCAGCCTGTGCCACGCCACGAGAAGAGGAGCCGGCGGTCACGATCGAGCGACTCGTCGCCCTGTCCGACGGCGACCACCTGGCGAGCACGTATGCCGACGGAATCCTGGCTCCCGTCTCGGCGGGCCATCGAGACCTACTGAGCACCGTCAGCGTGCGGGACGGCGTCGTGGACACCGCGCACGTCGAGGTTTCGAATTCGGTGACGGCCGCGCCGGAAGTGCTTGCGTTGTCGCCCGACGGCACAACGGCATTCGTTGCCGAACGGCTCAAACCCCGCAACGTCGGCGATACCAAGGCCCAGCAACTGGCGCCCGGTGACCGGCTCTTCGCGGTGAACATCTCGAACCGGCAGGCGCCGGTGATCGGCGACGTCGCCACGATCGCGCCATCGCCCGAGGCGCTTGCCGTGCATCCGGACGGCAGCCACGTCGCGGTGGTGTCGAACACGGCGGATTCGTCGCTGCTGCAGTTCATCTCGTGGACGCCGGACGGCTTCGGAGCAGTGGAGCAATTCGATCTGGCCGCCCTCGGGGTACCCGGCGAAGCCGGTAAGCCACGTGGCGGCGTGACCGCGACCAACGTGCACTGGCATCCGACCGGCCGTGCGCTGGCCGTCAACATCGACAGCCAGAACCGCGTTGCCTTCTTCACGGTCGACACGTCCGTTCCCGGCGGGCCGGCCGTGCATGCGTGGGGCGAACCGGTCGCCACCGGAGTGGATCCGTTCGTGGGGCGGTTCACGCCCGATGGACGTCACTACCTCACCTCGGACTGGGGCCGCGATCTCAGCACCACCGACCTGAACAAGCGGTTGCCCACCGGTCGCTCCACGCTCAGCGTGATCCGGGTGGGCGATCCCGGCGCGGATCAGCCGCGGAAAGTCGGCACCGCGGAGTCTGACAAGTCGGCGGAGGGGTTGGCGATCAGCCCAGACGGCCGCTGGGTGGCCACGGTGAACATGCGTGGCACCGCCGTACCCGCCGGATCGCCGCTGCACGACGACCACGCGACCGTCAGTCTGCTGCGACTCGACGGCGACACCGGCGAACTGAGCAAGGTCGGCGACTACCACCTCGACGGCGTCCTGCCGGAGGGCGGCACGTTCGACGCCACCGGGCGGTACTTCCTGGCGACCGTGTACGAGGGCCGGCCCGGCGGTAACGGTTCGGGGGTGCAGGTGTACCGGGTCGGTTCGGCCGAGGACCCAGGACTGACTGCAGTGCAACGCATCCCGCTGCCGCACGGAGTGCATCACGTGGTGGCCGGCTGAACCCGCCCGTCGGGGCCGCTCGGCAGGCAGGGCAGATTTACGCTCAGCCGGATTGTAAATTCTTTTCGAGTCCCAGGTGGCGCAATACTCCTGCGGTGCCGGGGTTTGGGCTGGTGGGCGTCAGTGGCAGGCGGCGCAATCAGTTAACCTGCGCCGACGCCGGATTCGCCGCGCTGCGCCATCCGTGGAACCGCCCTTACCGTTTGATGCGTGTCGCAGCCCGATGCACAACCTGTTTCGTTGCCGGTCCGCCGTCCCCGCGCCGACCGGGCACGCCAGGTTGCCGACGTCCTACGGCACCAGATCTACGACGGCGCCTACGATCGCGGACTGCCCGCCGAGGCTGAGCTGGCCGCGGAGTTCTTCGTATCCCGCAACACCATCCGGGAAGCGCTGGCCGTACTGAAAAACGAGGGGCTGATCGAGCGCGGCACCAAGGTCGGCACCCATGTGGCGGTCCGCAAGTTCGACCACGGGCTCGACGCGCTCGTCGGCCTCAAGGAGACGTTCAAGGATTACGGTGAGGTCCGCAACGAGGTGCGCGCCGTGCAGCGACTGGCCGCCCCGCCCGCGGTGGCCCGCAAGCTCGCGCTGGAACCCGGCGCGCAGGTCGTGTTCGTCGAGCGGTTGCGCTACCTCGGCGATCTTCCACTGTCGCTGGACCTGACCTATCTGGCACCCGACATCGGTGAAGCGGTGATCGCGTTCCCGCTCGAGACCAACGACGTCTTCGCGCTGATCGAGCGCGTCAGCGGGCAACGCCTGGGCGGCGCAACCTTTGCGCTGGAGGCGGTTTCGGCAGACCCGCACTCCGCGGCCACCCTTCAGGTGCCGAACGGCTCGGCACTGTTGATGGCCGAGCGGCTCACGAGCCTGGACGACGGCAGGCCCGTCGACCTCGAGTACATCCGGATGCGTGGTGACCGGATCACCATGCGCGGCAACCTCTTTAGGAGCGACACATGACGCTGGTCAACCAACGCGCCGACGTCCCGGTGACAATCGACGAGTCACTGTGCATCGAGGGTTGCACGTTGTGCGTCGACGTGTGCCCACTGGATTCCCTTGCGATCAAGCCGGAGAACGGCAAGGCCTACATGCATGTCGACGAGTGCTGGTACTGCGGGCCGTGTGCGGCCCGCTGTCCAACCGGAGCCGTCACCGTCAACATGCCCTACTTGATCCGCTAGAGGACCCCGTGAAAACAGCCCTGATCGCCCTCACCGCCGGCCTCACGCTCGCCACGGCCGGATGTTCGCTCGACTCCGCGACGCAGTCGGCCGACACCGTCGACGTCGTCATCGGATACCAGTCCAAGACCATCAACACCGTCACCGCGGGAACCCTGCTGCGCGCGCAGGGATACCTCGAGCGCCGCCTCGGCGACATCACCGCGAGCACCGGCACGAAGTACAACGTGACGTGGCAGGACTACGACACCGGAGCGCCGATCACCGCGCAGATGGTGGCCGAGAAGATCGACATCGGATCGATGGGCGACTATCCCATGCTGATCAACGGGTCGAAGACGCAGGCCAACGAGCGCGCCCGCACCGAGATCGTGTCGGTCACCGGGTACAACCCCAAGGGCGCGCTGAACATGGTTGTGGTGACACCGGACTCGCCGGCTCAATCGTTGAGAGACCTGGCCGGAAAGAAGGTGTCGGCGAGTGTGGGTTCGGCCGGGCACGGCATGCTCGTCCAAGCACTGGAGAAGTCCGGCATCGATCCCAAGACTGGTGTCGAAGTGCTCAACCAGCAGCCGCAGGTCGGTGCGTCGTCTCTGGAATCCGGCCAGGTTCAAGCGCTTTCACAGTTCGTCGCCTGGCCCGGCCTGCTGGTGCACCAGGGCAAGGCCAAACTTCTCTACGACGGCGCCGAGCTGGACTACCCGACGTTGCACGGCGTCGTGGTCCGCCGGGCGTACGCGGCCGAGCACCCCGAGGTGCTCGACGCCTTCCTCCAGGCGCAACTCGACGCCACCGACTACCTCAACGCCGAACCGCTCGAGGCGGCCCGCATCGTCGCCGAGGCCAGCGGCCTGCCGCAGGAGGTCGTCTACCTCTACAACGGGCCCGGCGGCACGTCGTTCGACACCACACTCAAGCCGTCACTGGTCGAGGCGCTCAAGGGTGATGTGCCGTACCTGAAGTCGATCGACAACTTCGCCGACCTCGATGTCGCGGGTTTCGTGCAGGACGGTCCGCTGCGCGCCGCGTTCGCCGCGCGCGGACAGGACTACGACAAGGCGCTGAACTCCGGCGCCAATCCTTCGGTGCTGAGCGGGACCGATGCGGTGTGCAAGACCGCCGTCGACAACCCAGCCACCGCAAGCGAGTTGTGGCTCGACGGATCCGACTCCACCACGCCCGCGGCAACCCCGACCTGCCTGCTCAAGGCGATCCGCGAGGCCGAGGGCGGCGGCAGCAAGGTGCGGGCGGCTTACGTTCCGGATGCTGAGCTCGGCACCCGTTGGTTTGCCGACAAGGCGGTCTGGGTTCGAGCCGGCGCCGAATACCTGCCGTTCGGTACTCCGGCCGGTGCGCAGCGATACACCGCCGCCCATCCCGGCAGCGTCGTCGTCGACTATTCGCAGGCATTGGCCGGTGCGGTATGACGACCGCTGAAACCGTCCTCACCGGGGTCTCCGACCTGCCGGTGGCCGAGCCCGCCGCACCACGGCGCCGCACCGCGTCGGCGTGGCCACGCCGGCTCGTGCGGCTCGCCTCGGTGATCACCGCCGTCGTGCTGTGGCAGTTGTTGACCGCCAACGACATTCGGCTCGGGCTGCGCTTCGACACCTTGCCGACCGTCACCGAGATCACCGCGGCGCTGGTGAATCGGCTCGGCACGCCGGAGTACTGGCTGGACCTCGGCCAGTCGTTGATCCGCATTCTCACCGGATTCGGGCTCGCCGCCGTCGTCGGCGTGGTGACCGGAATCCTGCTCGGCCGGTCCGCCCTGTTCGCCGACATCTTCGGCCCGCTCACCGAACTGGCCCGGCCGATCCCGGCGATCGCGATGGTGCCGGTGGCGATCCTGCTGTTCCCGACCGACGAGGCCGGGATCGTGTTCATCACGTTCCTCGCCGCCTACTTCCCGATCATGGTCAGCGTCCGGCACGCGGTGCGCGCGCTGCCCACCATCTGGGAGGACTCGGTGCGCACACTCGGCGGCGGGCGCCTCGACGTCCTGCGCCAAGTCGTGTTGCCCGGAATCCTGCCGGGGCTTTTCGGTGGCCTGTCGGTCGGCATGGGGGTGGCCTGGATCTGCGTGATCTCGGCCGAGATGATCTCGGGCCGGCTCGGCGTCGGATACCGGACGTGGCAGGCCTATACGGTGCTGAACTATCCCGACGTGTTCGTCGGCATCATCACGATCGGCATCCTCGGGTTCGGCACCGCCGCGGCGGTGGAACTCATCGGCCGCCGCGCCACCCGCTGGTTACCGCGCGGAGAGGAGGGCGCACGATGAGCGCATCCGCCACCGAGGTCGCCGAGGGCATGCGATTGGAGCTCGACGCGATCCGGCTGTCCTACACCGACACTCCGGTGATCGATGGGCTGAGCCTCACCGTGGAGCCGGGGGAGATCCTGGTGCTGACCGGCCCGTCCGGGTGTGGCAAGTCGACGCTGCTGCGCGCGTTCACCGGGCTCCTGCGTCCGGATGCGGGCCGGGTGCTCGCCGACGGCGAACTCGTCACGACGACGTCGCGGGATCGCGGCATGGTGTTCCAGGACAGCGCGCTGCTGCCGTGGCGGACCGTGCGATCCAACATCGAACTCGCCCTTCAGCTTCGCGGCCTGCCCAGGCAGGGCAGGCGCGAGCGCGCCGAGCGGTGGATCGCCGAGGTCGGGCTGACGGGGTTCGCCGACTTCCTGCCGAAGAGCCTGTCCGGTGGTATGCGCCAGCGTGTGCAGCTCGCCCGGGGACTGGCCGGTGCGCCACGCGCGGTGATGATGGACGAGCCGTTCGCGGCACTCGACACCCAGACGCGTGCCGCCATGCAGCGGCTGTTGATCGACACGTGGCGCGCGCACCCGACGACGATCGTCTTCGTCACGCACGACGTCGACGAGGCGTTGATCCTCGGTGACCGGGTCGCGGTACTCGGCCGGGCCGGGCAACCGCTGCGGGCGCTGATCGAGGTGCCGCAACCGCGTAGCGCCGACCCGTCCACGCATTCGGCCCTCCGCGCCGAAATCATTGCCGCACTGGAGCAATCATGACCGAGCTGACCGCACCCGACGTGTCCGACGCCGTCCGGCTGGACTGCGATGTCCTGGTGATCGGGGGTGGAACCGCGGGGACGATGGCGGCGCTGACGGCCGCCGAGAACGGCGCACAGGTACTCCTGCTGGAGAAGGCGCATGTGCGGCACTCCGGGGCCCTGGCGATGGGCATGGACGGCGTGAACAACGCCGTCATCCCCGGCAAGGCCGAGCCGGAAGACTACGTCGCCGAGATCACCCGCGCCAACGACGGAATCGTCAACCAGCGCACCGTTTACCAGACCGCGACCCGGGGCTTCGCCATGGTGCAGCGACTGGAGCGCTACGGCGTCAAGTTCGAGAAGGACGAGCACGGCGAATACGCGGTGCGCAGGGTGCACCGGTCCGGCTCCTACGTGCTGCCGATGCCCGAGGGCAAGGACGTGAAGAAGGCGCTCTACCGGGTGCTTCGGCAGCGTTCGATGCGCGAGAAGATCCGCATCGAGAACCGGTTCATGCCGGTGCGGGTGCTCACACAGAACGGCCGCGCGGTCGGCGCCGCCGCATTCAACACCCGTACCGGCGAATTCGTCACCGTGGCGGCCAAGGCCGTGATCCTGTCGACCGGTGCGTGCGGGCGGCTCGGGCTGCCGGCGTCGGGATATCTCTACGGCACATACGAGAACCCGACGAACGCCGGCGACGGCTACGCGATGGCCTACCACGCCGGTGCGGAACTCTCGGGTATCGAGTGCTTCCAAGTCAATCCACTCATCAAGGACTACAACGGACCGGCGTGCGCCTATGTGGCCAATCCGTTCGGCGGGTATCAGGTCAATGCGCTGGGGGAGCGGTTCGTCGATTCCGACTACTGGTCGGGCCAGATGATGGCCGAGGTCAAGCAGGAGATCGAATCCGCACGCGGACCCATCTATCTCAAGGTGAGCCACCTTCCCGACGAGACCCTCACCGCACTGGAGAACATCCTCCACACCACCGAACGGCCCACCCGTGGCACGTTCCACGCCAACCGCGGGCACGACTACCGGACCCACGACATCGAGATGCACATATCCGAGATCGGTTTGTGCTCCGGGCATTCCGCATCCGGCGTGTGGGTCGACGAGCATGCCCGCACCACCGTGCCCGGGCTGTATGCGGCAGGCGACCTGGCGTGCGTGCCGCACAACTACATGATCGGTGCGTTCGTCTACGGTGATCTCGCCGGCGAGCACGCCGCGTCGACACTGTCCGATGTGGTTGCGCCGACCGGACTTCCGGCCGATCAGATCGCCGAGGCACACGAGTTGATCTACCGGCCGCTGCGTCACCCCGACGGTCCGCCGCAACCACAGGTCGAGTTCAAGCTGCGCCGCTTCGTCAACGACTACGTCGCGCCGCCGAAGACGGCGACCAAGCTGTCGATCGCGGTGCAGACCTTCGAGCGGATGGTCGGCGAGATCGCGGAGATCGGCGCGCGGACGCCACACGAATTGATGCGCGCGGCAGAGGTGTCGTTCATCCGGGACTGCGCGGAGATGGCGGCACGGTCGTCACTGACCCGGACCGAGTCGCGGTGGGGGCTCTATCACGAACGCGCCGATCTTCCCGAGCGGGATGACGAGCAGTGGCGCTACCACCTGAACCTCTACAAGGGTGCCGACGGCACCATGCAGTTCGTCAAACGCCCGGTGGCACCGTATTTCGTGCCCGTGCCGGGGCTGGAACACCTGCCGTCGGATCATCCGGTCACCGCGGTCGCCCAGCCCGATCTCTACGGTGGGCGGGCACCCGCCGCGGAGCGCTCCCGGGTGCGCACCGACGGTGGGGCGCAACCGCCGTCGCCGCGCATCGCGGCCGTGCTGGCGCTTGAGGAACCGGCACTGGCCGACCTGGCGCGTTTCTTGGCCGACCCGGACCCCGGGGTGCGGCGCACCGCGGTCGCCACGCTCGTCGAACACCTGCCCGATGGTTACCAGGTGGCGTTGGTCGACGCGCTCGCCGACGACGACCCTGCGGTGCGCCAGGAGACCGCAGAAGCGGTACGCGAACTCGTCGAGGTACTACCCGAACCTTCGGTGTTCGCCGTTCGGTTGGCCTCGCCGGATCCGGTGGTGCGGGCGGCGTCGGTATACCTGCTGAGTTCACGGCGCGCAGGCACCCGGGTCGCGTACCGGTCGGCCGTCACCGATCCCGACCACCGCGTGCGGATCGAGGCGGTGCGGGCACTGGTGTCGGTCGACGATGACGCCGGCGTGGCCGAGGCCACCCGCGACGAGAACCGGGAAGTGCGGATCGCCGCGGTCGGCGGGCTGGCGACGTTGCGCAGCGGCGGCCACGCGGTGCGGAACCTGCTGCACGACCCGGATCCGTTGGTACGCGCGGCAGCGCTCTCCTCGCTCGGTGCGGTGGGGTGCGCGGACGACGACGTGGCCAGTGTCGAGAAGGCACTGACCGAGTCGGCCTGGCAGATCCGGCAGGGCGCGGTGCGGGCGTTGGCAGGCGCCGATCCGGCAATCGCGGTGCCGACGCTGGCGCGGGCACTGTCCGATCAGCATCTGGATGTCCGCAAGGCAGCGGTGCTGAGCCTGAGCCGGTGGGCCGACTCGCAAACCGCGGCCCGTGACGCACTTGCCGGTGCGCTCGACGACGGCGACGCCGACGTTCGCGCCTACGCACGCCAGGCGCTGGCCCGCGCCGGCTGACGGCAGCCCGACCCGCGGCAGCGAAGTTTGTCATTACTTTTGCTAACGACCCGCGGGCACCTTAATCTCGATGAGTGAGTCTCGTCTGGCCGCTGACCGGGCGGCTGGAGGAGGCGCGGCTCATCGACGCCGCGCTGTCCTCGGCCGATCTGTCGGGAATCGTGATTCACGGGGCCGCCGGAGTCGGCAAGAGCCGAATCGCTCGTGAGGCGTTGGGTGCCGTCGCGTCCAGCGGTCATGAAACTCGTTGGGCCGTAGGAACATCGGCGGCCAGGAATCTCCCGTTGGGGACATTCGCCAGATGGGTCGGTACGGCTGACGCCGACAACGTCGCTCTCGTGGGCCGGGTGATCGAGGCGATGACGGCGACGTCGAACGGTCGATCCGTCGTGGTCTGCGTCGACGATGCCCATCTGCTAGACGACCTGTCCGCCTTCGTACTGCATCAGATCGTTCAGCGCGGGGCCGCCAAGATTCTGTTGACCGTTCGGGACGGCACCACGGTTCCGGCTTCCGTCCACGAGGTGTGGAGCGGCGGGGAATTCGAGCGGCTCGACCTGCAGCCGTTGTCGCGCGACGAGTCGATCCGGCTCGTGCACGCCGCGCTCGGTGGGCCGCTCGACCCCGACGCGGCAGGCCGGCTGTGGCGGATGACGAGGGGCAACGCACTCTACCTCCGCAACATCGTCGAGCAGGAGGTCGCGCAGGGCCGGCTTGCCGGCCGGCAGGGATATTGGCGGTGGATCGGCGATCCGGTGATACCACCGGGTTTGGTCGAGCTGATCGAATCGCGCATCGGTGCGCTGCCGCCGTCGGTCGGCGAGGTGATCGATATTCTCGCCGTCGCCGAGCCGATCCAGTTGAGCTTGCTGACATCTATCGCCGCGAGTTCCGCGGTGGAAGAGGCCGAGGCCCGTGGGCTTATCACGCTGGATGCCATCGAAAGTGGCGTCGAGGTGCGCGTCGCGCACCCGCTGTATGCCGAGGTGCGTCGCAAACGCGTACCGGGCACGCGGTTGCGCAGGCTGCGCGGTCTTGTCGCCACCGAACTCGCGCACTGCGATGACCGTGACGCCATGCGCGTCGTCGTACATCGGGCGACGCTGACCTTGGACTCGGATCTCAAACCCGATCCCGAACTGCTGACCCGCGCTGCGCAGGGCGCGGTGTGGTTGTCGGACTTGCCGCTCGCGGACCGGCTGGCCGCGGCGGCCGTGCGCGCGGGCGGGGGAGTCGAGGCCAACTTCATTCAGGCGCACGCCTTGTCGTGGCTGAGCAGAGGCGAGGAGTCCGACGCAGCGCTGGACGCGATCCGTACCGCTGACCTCACCGACGACGGCCGTGCGCGCCTGGCGTTCCTGCGGGCCTCCAACGAGTTGTGGTCATTGGCCGACCCGGTGCGGGCGAAACGGCGTATCGATGAGGCATCGGCCTCGATACCCGACGATGCGCGCGCGTGCGTCGATGCCTTCTATGCGGTACACGGAGCCGCTGTGGGCACGCCCGAGACGGCCGCGGCCGCTGCGGCGGGACTGAATCTCGAAGCGCTGCCGGGCATCGTCGGCGCGGTGACCGGCTGGGCCGTCGCTGTTTCCGCCGGCGACGCCGGGCGAACGCAAACCGCGGTGGCCGCCGCGCACCGCGGTTACCGCATCGCCGACAGCTCGTTCGACGCTGCCCACATGCGGTTCGTGATCGCCGACGGCCACATCGGCGCCCTGCTGCTGGCCGGACAGATCGCCGAGGCCGAGCGCGAAGCCGACCGGCAGCGGCGACAGGCTGCCGAGTTGCCCGGCGTCGCACAGTTGTTCGGTACTGCGCTGGCGGGCCGGGCGGCCCTCGGCGCCGGCCGGCTCGACGTCGCGTCGGATCTTCTGCACCCGGTTGTCGAGCTGATGGCGGCGGCCGGCGAAACCAACGGTTTCGGCTATCGCTTCCGGCTGCCGTGGTCCCTGGCTCTGGCGATGCGGGGCCGAGCCGACGACGCAACGCTCGACGAACTGCATCGGTGTCGACACCCGAGCTGGCAATACCTCGGTTACGAGGAGGCGCTGGTCCGGGCGTGGGTGTCGGCTTCGCAGGGTGCGGTGTCCGAGGCCGCCGCCGCCGTGCGGGACGGTGCCGAGAAGGCCAGGGCCAACGGGCAATTCGCCGCCGAGGTGCTGTGTCTGCAGACCGCGACCCAGTTCGGCGACCACACCGGAGCCGACCGGCTGCAGGAATTGACGACGCTTGTCGAGGGGCCGCGGGTAGGCGCGGCCGCGGCGTTCGGCCACGCACTCAAGCACGACGACGCCGATGGCCTCGCCGCCGTCGTGGATCTGTTCGAAGCGATCGGCGATGCCGTGACGGCGGCCGATGCGGCAGCTCACGCGGCCGTGGTGTATCGCAGGAAGGATATGCGCGGATCGGCACTCGGTCTGGCCACTCGCGCCGCCGAGCTGGCCGCTCGGTGCGGCGGCGCGGTGACGCCGATTCTGCTCGCCGCGATGGAACGGCTTCCGCTCACCGAGCGTGAACGCGAGATCGCGATGCTCATCGGTGGCGGGCTGTCGAGCCGGGCGATCGCCGCGCGGCTGAACCTCTCCGCCCGTACGGTCGACGGGCACATCTACCGAGCCATGGCGAAGACCGGGGTGGCCACCCGTGCCGAACTCGCGGCCCTCGTGCGGCGTAGGCACGCTTGATTCGAGTATCCCGCTACTCGCTCGGTCCTGCCCGGTCGACCGCATGCTGATCACATGACCGACCGCCGCGACGCCAGGGAACAGGCATTACGGGTTCTGCCGCTGCCGTACTCCCTCGCGTTGCGGTTGCGTGATGCGGGTGTCGCTCCCGAGGTGGTCAGCGAGTACCTCAGCGTCGACGAGTCGGCGCTCGACGGCTTCTACCGGATCGCGGAGGCGAAGCTGGCTGCTGCGCTGACGCGCGGCCCGAAAGTCGATTCGGGTTGACCGTGCACGGCTACCGCCGTCGGCGGCCGGAGTAGTCGGGCAGCTCGATGGATTCCGCCACGGTGAACCACTTACGTTCGGCGAACGGCCGAAACGGAGGCCGCTGCATCCATTTCATCACTTGCGCGGTGATGGCGATGTCGGTCCGCGTCTTCGGCAGATACCCGTCGATACCGTTGCTCAGGTGCTGGCAACGACGGATGTAGGGCCGCATGGTCTCCTCATAACGGGCCAGCGCACCCGGGATCGCAGAATCGTCGAGTGCGGCGGCCGGCCCTAGCTCGCCGGCCAACACATAAGCGCCCACCAGTGCGAGGCTTGTGCCCATACCCGACAGTGGGGATGCGCAGTATCCGGCGTCACCGACCAAGGTGACCCGGCCCCGCGAGATCGTCGGCATGTGTATCTGCAGGAACGCGTCGAAATAGAAGTCGTCGGCCGCTGCGGCCGCATCGAGCAACTGCCGGCACTGCCAGCCGGCGCTGCCGAAATGTTCTGTCAAAAGCCGCAATTGCTCGCGAGGATCGCGCCGGTCGTAGTCGATCGGCCCCGATCGGAAAGCCAGACCGGCCTTGCATTGCGCCGGGTCATGCGACGGCCGCATCGATGCATTCAGGCCTGGCTCCTGATACATGAGATATCAACCGTCAAGTCCGACCGTGTCGGTGGCGGTGAACCACGCGTTGTAGCCGCCCAGCGGGGTCACAAACTGTTCCTCTGGCCCGAAGACCAGTCTCCGTACGGCCGAATGCGGTCCATCGGCACCGACGATCAAGTCCGCGGTCACCTTGGTTCCGTCCGTGAGGGTGGCTTCGGACTCGTCGATCGCGGCGATGCGGGTGCCGAAACGGTATTCCGCACGGGTTTTGGTGGCGTTGTACAGCACCTCGACCAGGTCGCCGCGCAGGATCTCGAGCTTCGAGACCACGCCGTTGCCGTTGAACGCTTCGACCGGCATTTCCGCCCGGCGCTTGCCATCGCCCCGGACCCAGGCGATGCCGCGCTGTGCGAGCGCCCGGCTGTGCATGTCGCCCAGCAGACCCATCCGGGTGACGACGTCGCGGCCCGCGCCCCGCAGGTCAACCGTCTGGCCTCCGGGTCTGATTCCGTGCGCCGACTCCACAAGTATTGTTCGATAGCCGAATTCGGTCAGCCAGTAGGCGAGTGCCGGGCCGGCGACCCCGGCGCCGCTGATGAGTACCGTGCGCTGGTGGTCCATGAAGCATGAGCTTAGGTGTCCGGACTACGCCGAGACCGCGCCGCGGGGGTGTGGCGCGCCCCGCGACTTCGACCCGTTCATGGCTGCCAAACCTTGGTCGCTCGCCGTGCGATCCAGGCCAGGCACGCACTGGCGAGGTAGCCGAAAATGCCCATGACCAACAGCAGACCCCACGCCGCGGCGGCATCGAAGCGCTGCTGGCTTTCCAGAAGCAGCCGCCCGACACCGGCCCCCGGCCCGAAGATGTCGACCAGCAGTGTGATGATCAGGGCGATCGCCGCGGCGACGCGGGTTCCCAGCAAGATGCCGGGCACGAGGGACGGGATGACGACCTTGGTCCACCGTGGCAGCGGCGCCAATCCCAGAGTCCGCGACATCTCCAAACGGACCGCTGGGACGGTGCGCATCGCCATCGCGGTGTTGAGCAGGATCGGCCAGTAGGCGACGAGGGCGACAGCGAGCACGCCGCTCAACTGGGTTGGCCCGACCACGAGGACGACGACGGGGACGAGCGCGGCGCCGGGGACGGCCGCCAGGAAGTCGATTGCCGGCGTGAGTGCGCGGTCCATGCGCCGTGAGGCTCCGATCATCGCCCCCGCCGCGGCCCCGACGACAGCTGCGCACGCGAGACCGAGCAGAAACGTCGTGAGCGTCTGGGTGAGCGCCGGTGCCAGCGTGCCGTCGGCGCCCATGCGGCGAAGGGCCGTCAGCCACACCGCGGGCGGCGGAAGCGACCACGAGTCGCCGTCCGCCGTGATCTGCCACACGACCAGGAGAGCGACGACCGGCAGGAGTCCGTGCGGCGGGGTCACCGGTTGCGCGGCGGCCGGAGCGGCCGTGACGGCAACCTGACCGCCTGCGACGGCCGGGTCGCCCGGCTGCACCAGCCGAACAGCGTGTCGCAGCGTGCCGTTGAGCGCATACCCGATGACGCCGCAGACCAACGCATAGGCCCACATACGCGCCGGCGCAAGCGCATTGAGCGATTCGACCAGGCCGCCGCCGAGGCCCCGCGGATACATCACCATCTCGGCGACGATGGCGACGAGCAATGTGATCACCGCGGACAGCCGCGCCCCGACCAACCAGGCCGGCAGTACGGCCGGGACGACGATCTTGCGCAATGTCGCCGCGCGGGAAAGATGCAGCATGCGCGCGACGTCGTACTGACGCGGAGATACCGCCGCGACGCCTGCGGCGGTCGTCAGCAGCATCGGCCAGAGTGCGGCATAGACCGCAAGCGTCAATTCGGTGGTCGCGGCGGGTCCGAGCATGAGGACCGCGACCGGGACGAGGCAGACGGCAGGGATCGTCCGCAGGAAGTCGATCGAGGCCATGACACAGCCCCGCACGGTCGCGAAGAGCCCGATGGTCAGGCCCAGCGCGCCGCCCACCGTCAGAGTGATCGCCGACGCTGCGAGGGCGACGCCAAGGGTGTGCGTCACATCGGCGGCCAGCTCGCCGGTCCGTGCCAGGGACACCAACGCGGACAAGACTTCCCGCGGCGAGGGTAGGTACTCGTAGTCGAGTAACCCGCTCGACGAGAGCAGCTGCCACACCGCGATCGCGATCAGCGGCACCGCCGTGCCGACGCCGGTCGTGCGGCTAGGCATCCCCGCCTCGCAGCGCCTGGCCGAGCAGATGACGCACGCGCAGATAGCGCGGTAGTTCTCGAGTTGCCAATTGATCTCGGGGGCGCGGTATCTCGGTGTCGACCGCGAGCGTGATGCATCCCGGATTTCCGCTCAGGACCAGCACCCGGTCGCTCAGGTAGATCGCCTCGTCGAGGTCATGGGTGACGAAGACGACAGTCGCGCCGGTCTGGCACAGCACGTCGAGGAGGACGTCCTGGAGCGCGGCTTTCGTGATCGCGTCAAGGGCCCCGAACGGCTCGTCCATCAGAAGGGTTTTGGGTTCCAGGGCCAGCGCGCGGGCGATCTGCACGCGTTGCGCCATTCCGCCGGACAATTGCCAGGGATACTCGCCACTGCGGTCGTCGAGGCCCACCATGCGCAGCGCGCGGGCAACTTTCACCCGGCGCTCGTCTCGTCCGGTGCGACCCTCGAGCCCGAGCGCCGCATTGCGCGCGACGGTGCGCCAGGGCAGCAGCGCATTGCCGTAGTCCTGGAACACCATCACGACGTCTGCCGGTGGACCGGTCACGAGCTGCCCGGCCAAAGTCACTGTGCCCGTTGTCGGTTGAAGCAGACCGCCGAGAACGCGAAGCAGAGTGGTCTTGCCGACCCCGGAGCGGCCGACGACACCGACCACTTCGCCGGCCCCCACGTCGAACGAGACATCGGCCAGGACAGCGCGCGAACCGCCGCGTGCCGGTAGTTCGACCCCGACGGCGTCGACCCGGTACACGGTCGGGCTCACGGGCCTTGCCAGACCAGGGTGTTCACATCGGGATCGGTCTTCGTCGAGCCGACCGCTTTCGAGATCGTGATGTAGGGCGCCAGCTCTCGCGGAGTCATCTCGATCGTCCAGTCGGGCAGCTGTGCCCGGTCCAGGACGGCCGGCGGAATCTTGAGCCAGGTTTCCATGAGCGCGCGTGCCTCGGCTTCGTCGGCGTCGAGGTATGCGGTGGCCTCGCTCAGCGAATCGCGCCACGCCGCAATCATTTTCGGGTTCTCGCTGGCGAACGTCCGTGATGCCAACCAGACCGAAGTCATCGCGGTGTCCACCGTGCCGCCGCTGGCGTCGCGAACCGCTTCGACGACCACGTCGTCGTGCACCCGGAAGCCGCGCGCGGCAATTGCCGCGCTGAACGGGATCGTCGCGACAGCCGCGTCGACGTGGCCGGCCTGCAGTTGATCGCCCATGGTGGCGAACGGCATCTGGATCAACCTGACATCGCTCGGGTCGACGCTGTTGCGGTCGAGCAGATACCGCAGGGCGTCGGTGATCATGCCGGTGAGTGAGGGCACCGCGATGGCCTTACCCGCGAGCTGCGCCAAACTCTCGACCCGCGGATCCCTGGTGATCCACACGGCATTCGGCCGTTCCCGCGACTGGCGCTGCAGGCCCGCGATGATCTGCAAGTCGAGATGCTTCTCGGCTCCGATGAGCAGGAGCGTCGGCACGCTCATCACGATGTCGTACTGCTCCTTGGCGAGCGCAGCCATGAACGCCGGAAGGTCCTGCCCCTCGGTGAGTTCGATCTGCAGACCGTGGCGTTCGAACATGCCTCTCGTCAACGCGACGTGCGCCGGTAGTGTGCTGCCGACCGGAAACAACGCGACCCGAATCCGGCTCAACCCACTGTCGGCGCGATGCGGCGCGTCGTCGACACACCCGCCGAGCACAAGCACGCCCGCCGCAATCGCAAACAGCAAGCGCATGGCGTTCGTCCGGCGTCGCATCGGCTTGTGGGCTCCCGTGTGGTCCGCTGCCATCGGAAATCTACAGCTATCGCCCGCGCCACGAGGAGTTAAGCGGGAGCGACACGGCAAAACGCACACGGACTGTTGCGAAGTCAACGAATGCAGGTGCCCGCCGCGTGGCCGTTCGTCGACGGCGCAGCGAATTCCGCCACCCGCTCACCCCGCGGGTGTTGTCATAGATGACATGGTCCAACGAACGGGGGGGACCGCGACAGCCTTGATGCCCGAAGTGTCGACCGAAGACTTATCCGCCGGCGAGCATCCCGTGCTCTTCGACCGCGAGGACGATCTTGCCGCGCTGGATCGTGCGCTGGCCGAGGCCTGCTCCGGCGCGGGCGGGGTACTGCTGATCGAAGGTCCGGCGGGAATCGGCAAGACCGTACTGCTCGACGAGCTTCGCCGACGTGCGTCCGGATTGTCGATGACAGTCCTCGCCGCGCGCGGTGGCGAGCTCGAGCGCGGGTTCGGATTCGGGGTCGTGCGCCAACTCCTCGAAACTGTCCTGGTCGCCGCCGACACCGCCGAGCGAGACCGGTTGCTGGCCGGCGCGGCGCGCCTGGCCCAATCCGTGTTCACCGACGTCCCGACGGCGGAGAAGACCGGAGACATCGCGTTCGCGACGCTGCACGGCCTGTACTGGCTCGTGGTGAACCTGACCGAGCGCGGGCCGCTGGTGCTGGCAGTCGACGATGCCCAATGGGCCGACGAACCGTCGATCCGGTTCTTCCTTCATCTCGCGCACCGGCTCGCGGGACTTCCGGTGGTGCTGGCCCTGACCGTGCGCAGTGAGGCCGACCGACACCGCGACGACCTGAGTTCCCTGATGCTCGAAGCGCGTCCACCGGTGCTGCGTCCCCGTCCGCTCGGCGATTCAGCGGTCACCCGTCTCGTGCGGGCGAGCCTGGGCACGGGCGCGGACGCGCAGTTGTGCAGCGCCTGCGCGCACGCGACCGGCGGAAACCCGTTTCTGCTGTCCGAACTGCTCGGTGAGTTCCGCCGCGAGGGCAGACCCGCGAGCGACATCGACGCCGCCGTCGTCGACCGGCTGGCCCCGGAGCGGATCGCGACCGCCGTGCTGCTGCGTGTCGGCCGGCTCCACCCGCAGGCGACCGCGTTGGCCCGCGCGGTGGCGGTGCTCGGCGAACAGGCGCGGTTGGCGTTCTGCGCACAACTGGCCGACATCGAGCCACGCATCGCGCCGACGTTGGCGGCGCGTCTCGTCGATCTCACCGTGCTGGTGTCCGGTGATCCGCTTCGTTTCGTCCATCCGATCGTGCGGACCGCGATCTACGAAGATCTGACCGCTGCCGAGCGGGCCGGCCTGCATGCCCGTGCGGCACGTCTACTTGCTGACCACCACGCCGATCGGGGTGCGATCGGCGTGCATCTGCTGGCCACCCCACCGAGCGGCGAGCGGCAAGTCGTGGCGATGCTGCGCGAGGCCGCGCGGTCGGCCCTGGCCGGTGGCGCCCCCGACACCGCGGCAGCGCTGCTGCGCCGCGCACTCGACGAACCGCCCGACGCGACCGACCGTCCGCAGGTGCTGTTCGAGCTCGGCAACGCCGAGCACGAAATTGGTGACCCCGCGGCGAAGGGACATCTCGCCGAGGCCGGAGCGAGCACAGCCGATCCCCTAACGCGCGCACGTGCTTTCACCGCACTCGCGTGGACC
This sequence comes from Mycolicibacterium wolinskyi str. Jessa 2025, assembly GCF_049241375.1. Taxonomy (NCBI): domain Bacteria; kingdom Bacillati; phylum Actinomycetota; class Actinomycetes; order Mycobacteriales; family Mycobacteriaceae; genus Mycobacterium; species Mycolicibacterium wolinskyi. The sequence continues at coordinate 4,054,811 of NZ_CP185960.1, read as the reverse complement.
ACCCACACCGATGTGCTGCGCCAACGTGAGCAACTCCCGCACTATGAGCGTGCGGCAGCAGAGGTCGCACCCCGTGACCGCGAGCTCGCACTGCAACTCGAAGCCGCCAGGCTCGGTGCCCTCATGGTGAACCCGGACCTGCCGGTGAAATTCGAAGCCGAAGCCGCGCGATTCCGGGACCAGCCGGTGATCACCGCGGCCGAATGCCTGTTGCGGTCGTTCGTCGCCCGCAGCGCACTCGAAACCGGGCCGGTCTCCGTCGCAGGCGATCTCGCCGAGCAGGCCGGTTCGCACCCCGCTCTGGTCAGCCAGGGCGGTCATCCCTTGTGGCGCACCAATGTCACGATCTGTCTGGTCGAAGCGGAACGCTACGAGGTCGCCGAGCACATCCTGACCCGTGCCATCCGGCACGCCGAGCGCAGCGGCTCGCCACAATGGCTGTCGCGGGCGTTGTGGCTGCGCGGACTGGCTCGGCATCGCCGCGGCGACCTGCGCTCGGCCGAGGCCGACGCGCGCAGCTCGGTCGATCTCCACGGTCCGTCGGCGGACTACCGCGCGGCACCCGGGCTAGTGGTGGTGATCGAGTCACTGGCCGATCAGGGGCGCGTCGACGAAGGAGACGCACTGCTCGCGGCGAGGGGCATGGACGGCGAGCTCGCGCCCATCCTCTTCTCGGTGCTGCCGTTGCTGTCCCGCGGCAGGTTGCGTGCCGCGGCGGGCGACCACGAACGCGCACGTAAGGATCTGATGGACGCGCTGCTGCGGATCGAGGAGAGCCGCGGGATGTTCCCGTGGGCCAACGATGCGCAGGTCGCCCTTGTGCCGGTGTTGCTGGCACTCGGCGACGACCGTGCCGCCCACACCGTGGCCGAGCAAGCGCTCGCGGCCGCTGAAACTGCGGGATCATTTCGGCGCCTCGGTGGTGCGCTGCGCGTGTGCGGACTCGTCACGGGCGGCGAAGAGGGGCTGGACCTCCTGCGCCGTGCGGCGGACACGCTGGCCAGATCGCCCGCGGTGCTGTGGCGGGCACAGGCCTACATCGATCTCGGCACCGCGCTGCGGCATGCGGGGCACGCCGTCGCGGCCCGGACTGCCCTGCGCGACGGGATGGAGCTCGCGCATCGGTGTGGCGCGATCTCGCTCGCGGACCGAGCTGAGGCAGAACTGCGCGCCGCGGGCGGGAGGCCCCGCCGTCGTGCGGGCACCGGCGCCGACGCGTTGACGCCCAGCGAACGCCGGGTCGCCGAGCTCGCCGCGCACGGCGTCAGCAACAAGGAGATCGCGCAGTCGCTGTTCGTGACGCTGCGAACCGTCGAACTGCACCTCTCCAACGCCTACAGCAAGCTCGAAATCCGGTCTCGGCATCAGCTTGCCGCCGCCCTCGGCGGCTGACCCGGAAAAGACTTCGGTCGATACTGCGGGCGCACCCTATGTCGGCGACGTTTGCCCAGCGCAACACTGACCGTGTGTCCCACAGCCAGCCGTGGATGACCGGCGGAGCGTGGGATCGCCGGAAGGACACCGCAATGGGTTACGCAACGTACATCGGCCGTGTCGGCGGGTTGGCGATCGCGCTCGGAGTGGGCGTCGCCATTGCCACCACCCCGGGCATCGCCTGGGCCGACGAATCAGATCCGAGTCCCGGCGGCGAGTCGACCACCGCGTCGGAGTCCCAGCCGGATCCCGCCTCGACCTCGGAGTCGGCAACCGGGTCGACCAAAACCGAGAAGCCGAAACCCAAGGTGGTGTTCGGCAACACCGATGGCGGCCGTACGTCGAAGAAATCGGCGGAGGATACGGCCCGCGGCGAAACCGCCCCGACGGCCGGCGCGTCCGCCCCGGTCGACAACACCGACCCGCAGCCGGAGCCGAAACGGGCCACTGAGGACGACGACGACGACAAATCGCGGTCGAGGAACACACCGGATACCGACGCGACCGGCGTCTTGAGCACTCGCAGATCCGGTTTGCAGCAGCACACATCGACCAGACCGCCTGCCGCGCCGCGGGGACAGGTCGTCCGGCGGGCCGTCGTGAACAATTCCCCCGATCCGCACCCGCCGTCGAAAAATTCTGCGCCCCAGGAGTTCACGGCCGAGCCGGCACAAACCTCCTCGGCGCCGCAGGCCGAAGCAGTCGCGGTGCCGAAGACCGTGGCCGCACCCGAAGATCGGCCCGTCAGTCCGGTCAACCGCGTCGTGCTGACCGTGCTGGGCGTGGCTGGCGCCGACCGACTGGCGACCAACGGTCCGCTCACCCCGGTCGAATCACCGTTCGGCCTGGCCATGATCGCCTTGGCGCGTAAGCAATTCGAACAGGACGAAAAAGCACTCCAGGTGGCCGGACTCGACTACCGAACGGTGTCGACCAGCCAGACCATGGAAAACCGGCAGGCGCTTGTGGCCGCGGACAATCTGGCGCCGGTAACCTCCGGGACACCGACGGGAGTCGTTCCGGATCAAACCACCGGCGTCGTTGTCGGTTCGCTGAACGTCTCCGACCCGGACGGCGACGCACTCACGTACACCGTCACGGGGGCGCCCGCGAACGGGACCGTGTCCGTCGACGATGCCGGCACCTATACCTACACTCCGACCGCGGCCGCTCGGGTGGCCGCCGGGCAGACCGCGGGCGGGGACTATGACACGTTCACCGTCACCGTCAGTGACGGGCAGCACGCCACTCCGGTCGCGGTATCGGTTCCGGTCTCCTCGACCCAGCCGCAGCTCGACCCGACGATCACGGGCCTGGGTATTAACCCCTCGGCGGTCGTCGTCACGACCGGTGGCGACCGGTTGTATGTGGCGAACACCGGTAGCAACACGATATCGGTGATCGACGCCCGCACCGGCCGATTGATCGACACCAACCCCACCGTGGCCGGCGTCAACGCCATCACGGTCGGCTCGTCGCCGAGTGCGCTGGCAATCAACCAAAACGGTACTCGGTTGTATGTGGCCAACACCGGCAGCAACACGGTTTCGGTGATCGACACCTCGACGTACCGGGTGATCGACACGAATACCGCGGTGGCGGGGACGAATTCGATCTCGGTGGGTTCGGCGCCGAGTGCGTTGGCGTTGAGTGCGGACGGCAGCCGCCTGTACGTCGCGAACCGTACCAGTAATACCGTATCGGTGATCGATACGTCGACGTACCGGGTGATCGACACGAATACCGCGGTGGCGGGGACGAATTCGATTTCGGTGGGTTCGGCGCCGAGTGCGTTGGCGTTGAGTGCGGACGGCAGCCGCCTGTACGTCGCGAACCGTACCAGTAATACCGTATCGGTGATCGATACCTCGACGTACCGGGTGATCGACACGAATACTGCCGTGGCGGGCACGAATTCGATCAACGTAGGGTCGTCACCGAGCGCGCTGGCCCTCAGCCCCAATGGCACCAAGCTCTACGTCGTCAACACGGGGAGTGGCACCGTCTCGGTGATCGACACGGCCACCAATGTCCGAATCGACGCCGATCCGACCAGTTCGTCCCTCGACATCCGGGTGGGCGGCGCCCCGACGTCGGTCGCGTTGAGTCCCGACGGAAGCCTGGCCTACGTCGCCAACGGTCCCGACACCATCTCGGTGATCAACACCAAGACGAACACCGTCGCGCGTACCGTGACGATCGACCCGACCGCCGAGTCGGGCGGCCACGTCATCGCCGTGGACGCGGACGGCACGGTTTATGTCACAGACGCATTCGACCGCAATGTACGCGTCGTATCACTGGCCAATGTCAACACCGCGCCGCAGTCGACGGCCCAGCCCACGGTCGGAAGCCCGAATCCGGACACCGGCACTGTCGCCGGGCTGCTCTCGGTCAGAGACATCGACGGTGACCCGCTCAGCTACGGCACCGTCACCGGCCCGGCCAACGGCACCGTGGTCTACGACGCGGCGACCGGGGCATACACCTACACGCCGACGCAGGCCGCGCGCGAGCAGGCCGCGCGTTCGGCCACCGAGGACTACGACCACTTCACCGTCGCCGTCAGCGACGGGCGTGGCGGCGTCACGAATGTGGCTGTCACCGTGCCCATCTCGCCGAAGGCCGCCGCTGCGCCGGAGGAACTCGACGTCGACACCAGCCCGATCACGGTCAGCAATCCCAACGGCGTGGCCGTCGTCGACAACCGTGCCTACGTGATCGGCACCGACCCCTACACCGGCTATGGCGTGGTGTCCGTGGTCGACACCGCCAACGGCGAACTCATCACGACCATCCCGGTGGATTACGGATCGACTCGCATCGTGGCGAGCCATCCCGACGATGACGAGCAGCGGGTCTATGTGGCCAACTTCGACACCGTGTCGGTGATCGACGCCGACCCGACCAGTGCCACCTACAACACCGTCCTGGACACCATCGCGGTTCCCACGCAATGCGGCGAGTGCTACAACGGCGTCTGGGATGTCGCGGTCAGCCCCGACGGTGACCGGGTCTACGCGGCGCGTGGTGACGGCACGGTCTCGGTGATCGACGCCGACCCGACGAGCGCGACCTATCACCAGGTGATCTCCACTACGCCAGTCGGGTTCTTCGACGGCGACCTGGAGATCAGCGAGGACGGGGACCGGCTCTATGCGGCCACCGGGTACAGCGACGGCGTCGTGGTCCTCGACAGCTCGACACTGCAACCGATCACCACGGTTGACGTCGGACCCGAGTGGGATCTGGATTCGATGCGGAGCGAGACGACCGACGTCACCTACCACGTCGCGGTCAGCCCCGACGGCACGCAGACTTATGTCACTCAGCGGGTCCTCGTGGTGGAGCGCGGTGTCGGAGGACAAACCAGCGGATGGTTCGTCACCGATTCCATGGGACGCAACTGGCTGGTCCGAGATCACTACAGCGCGGTTTCGGTGATCGACTCCGATCCCACGAGCGCAACGTACAACACGGAAATCGCGCGAATCACGGTCCCGGACGGGGCGTATGACGTCGCCTTCAACCACGACGGCAGCCGCGCCTACGTCACCCACTCCGACGGAAAGTCCGTCACGGTGATCGACACGGCGACCAACTCCGTGGTCGGCACGTTCAGCACCGATCAGAACTCGGCCACCGGTTCCCGGACGATCGCGGTCGGCTCGGACAACACGCTCTACATCGCGGATTACTACGACAACTCATTGTATGCCAGCGTGTTCGGGACGGTGCTCTGATGCGCCTGACGTGGCCACTCACCGGCCGGGCCGAGGAGATGGACGTGGTCACCACCACGCTGTCGAGCGGGGACCACCGCGGGGTCGTCATCCGCGGCGCCTACGGTGTGGGGAAGACGCGGCTCGCACGGGAGGCCGTGGCGGCGTCGAGCAGATGCGAAACCCGTTGGGTGGTCGGCACATCGTCGGCACGGGTGTTGCCGCTCGGCGCGTTCACGCAATGGCTGGGGTGGCCCGCCGGCGGGCGCGACCGGCAGGCGCAGGATGTCGTCGAGGCACTGACCGACGTACCTGACGGCTGCACCGTGATCGTGGCGGTGGACGACGCCCATCACCTCGACGACATGTCCCTGGTCGTGCTGCGTCAGATCATCGCGCGCCACCACGCGAGAATCCTGCTCACCGCGCCCACCGATGCGACGATCCCCGAACCGGCACAAGAGATATGGCGATCCGGCCAGTTCGTCCGACTCGACCTCCAGCCGCTGTCGCAAGCCGAGTCGACCCGGCTGGTGTCGGCGGCGCTACGGGGTGAGGTGGATCCCGATGCCGCCGCGCGACTGTGGAAGCTCACCCGGGGAAATGTGCTGTACCTGCGCAACATCGTCGAACATGCGGTTTCGGACGGCAGTTTCAGCCGCGTCGACGGATGTTGGCGGTGGACCGGTGCGACGATTCTGCCGCCCGGCCTCGCCGCGACGATCGAGATGCGGATCGGCGCACTGCGCGAAGCGGTCGGCGAGGTACTCGACGTTCTGACCATCGGCGGGCCGATCGAGCTTGCCGCGCTCGGACGGATCACCGACCCTGCCGCCGTCGAGGAGGCCGATGCTCGCGGCCTGGTCACCCTCGACGACATCGACGGCCGCGTGGAAGTGCGGGTGGCCCACCCGATGTACGCCGAACTGCGCAAGAGGGGCACTCCGTTCACGCGCCTGTGCCGGCTGCGAGGCATGCTCGCCGCCGAGCTGGGCTCCGTGCCGGATCAGATGTCGAGCGCTTGATACGTGCGGCGCACGAACTTCGGTTGTGCGGACTGCAGTTTCGCGAGCGACGTGTTGCCCGAGATCGCGGCCGCGTCCACCGACATGTCCGGATGGTTCTGGATCAGGTAGATGAGGATCAGGTCGGCTGACGGATCGGCTTGCCACCACGTGCCGTAGGCGCCCGGCCAGCTGAAGGTGCCGAGCCCGCCCGGCCCGAACAGCTGGCGGGACTTGGCGGGATCGGTGACGACCGACAGGTTGAGCCCGAAGCCGCGGCCGACCCAGAACGGTGCTCCCAGAAACGGATACTGCTTCTGCTCGGCGGTGAGTCGGTCGGTGCGCATCAGCCGCACCGATTCCTCCGACAACACGCGGACACCATCGACGGTTCCGCCGGACAGCAGCATCCGGGCGAACTTCAGGTAGTCGTCGGCCGTCGAGAACAAGCCGGCGCCGCCGGTGCAGAACGGTGGATCGGTGATCGGCGGAGGCCCCATCACATCGTGGGTCAACGTGTTGTCGGCCGTCAGCTTGTACATCGTCGCCGCCCGACGCCGGCCTGCCGCATCGACCGAGAATCCGGTGTCGGTCATGCCCAGCGGTTCGAAGATGCGCTCCGCGAGCACCTGCGCCAGCGGCTTGCCCTCGATCCGGGACAGGGCGATGCCGAGCACGTCGGTGGAGTGGCTGTAGGTCAGGCGGTCACCGGGCTGGTGGGCCAGCGGCAGCTTGGCCACCTCGCCCAACCAGCGATCCTGGTCCTGGCGCAGCGACAGCCGCCCGTAGGCCGACGCCAGCGGCCCGAGTACCGAGAACACATAGGCCAGCCCGCTGCGGTGGGTCATCAGATCGTCGATCGTGATCGGCCGCCGAGCCGGTTCGGTCCGGTCCAAGGGGCCGCGCGGTTCCCGCAGCACGCGCATGTTCGACAGCTCCGGCAGCCACTTGGTCACCGGGTCGGTGAGTGCGACCTTGCCATCCTCGACAAGCGCCATCGCGGCCGCCACGGTGACAGGTTTGGTCATCGACGCGATCCGGAACACGGTGTCGCGCTGCATCGGCAGCCGGGCCTCGACGTCGCGGTTTCCCAGCGCGTTGACCTGTACCACCTTGCCCGCGTGCCACACCATGGTGACCGCACCGGCCAGCAGGCCTGCGTCGATCGCCTCCCGGATGGACGCTTGATTGCCGTCGAGGTTCACCCGGGCCAGGGTAGTCAGCCGCGGTCGTGACCGGTGCGGCGCCAGCGTCGGCGTGCCCGCACGACACTCGACCAGTCCTGATAACCGAGGCGGTGGGCGATCTCGTAGTGCGGAATGGTCCGGTCGTGCAGGAGATTGTGGGCGACGCTGCGACGGACTTCGTCCAGAATCGCCCGGAACGTGGTGCCCTCGTGTTCGAGGTGCCTACGCAATGTTCGCGGCGCGTAGTGCAGGTGCAGCGCGACATCCTCCAACGTGAGGTCGAGCGAAGACTGGTCGAGGAGGTGCGCGCGTACCCGCGCGGCGACTCCGGTGTGGTGCAGCCGCTCCGCGCGGATGCGTTCGCACTGCGTGACCATCAGCTGGGTGGTGTGTTCGTTCGCCATGGGCGGCACGAGGTCGAGATATCCGGCGTCGTAGACGATTTCGTTGCGGCCGCATTCGAATGACACGGGCACTCCGAAGTGGTCCAGGTAGATCGCCTGCGAATCAGCGCGGGTGACCGGCGGGAAGGCGAACCGGATCTCGCGCAGTGGCACCGCGTCGAAGTCGGGGAAGGTGTCCCGTTGTATCTGCATCACGGCGGTGAGATCCCGTTCGACGACGAAGCGCCGGATGCTGTCGGGCATGTCGTCGGCCTCGAAGGCGAGTACGTACTGGTCGTTGGGGTCGATGCGGGCCGTCATGGTCGAGAACGCGAACGTCAGCATCGCGTAGTAGAGCCCACGGTGAACCGTGTCCCGGACGCTGGCGGACGCGGCGAGCAGATAACCCAGATATCCGTACGCGGTGAGGTGATATCGCCTGCCCAGGTCGACTCCCAGCCCGGGCCGATCGCCTGCGACGGAGACCAGATTGCGGATGACGGCAAGCTCCTGACTCGCCTCGACGATCGTGTCGACATCGGCCAGTGCGGCCACCGTGAGATGCGAACCCGACAGCAGCGACTCGGCGGCGATGCCGTGTTCGACGGCCCACTCGCACATGATCTGCACCGAGACCGCGGTGCGCGGGTGGTCCCAGGGATCGGTGATGGCCGCAATTACCCGGTTGGTCGATTGCAGGACCGGCGAAGCAGGTAAGGCACCCTGATCTGCGAGAGCGCCGCTGCCCGAGGTCATGTGCGTCAGTTTTGCCGACCACCCGAGCCCCGTCAACGACCGCGGCACTGCCTCGAAGTGGCCGGAAATGTTGCGTTGTGGCCGGGTCTGTTCTGTCGAGACCCGCGACCGCCGCTCTACCGTCCGAATAGTGATTCACGTCTCACCTGCCATGGAAATGTGATAGGTCGCACGAGGGAAGAAGGTCAGATGAGAGTGAAGGCCGCGGTCGTCGAAGAGGTCGGCGCGCCCTGGACGATCTGCGACGTCGAGCTCGGCGACCCGGTGGCCGGGGAGGTTCAGGTGCGCCTGGCCGCCTCCGGCCTGTGCCATTCCGACGCGCACGTCGTCGCCGGCAGCAGCCCCGTGCCGTTCATGCCGGTTCTGGGTGGGCACGAGGGTGCGGGCGTGATCACGAAGGTCGGGCCGGGCGTGAGCGGCCTGGAAGTCGGCGATCACGTCGTGCTCGCGTTCATCCCGGCGTGTGGAACGTGCCCGTCGTGTGCCACCGGGTTGCAGAACCTGTGTGACGAAGGCGCGGGCCTGCTCACCGGGCAAGCCGTCGCGGACAAGACCTACCGCGTCACCCGTGACGGGCAGCCGGTCATCCAGATGTGCTTGCTCGGCACGTTCGCCCCGTACGTGACGGTGAGCGAGGCGTCGGTCGTCAAGATCGAGAAGGACGTCCCGCTCGACGTCGCGGCGCTGCTCGGCTGCGGTGTGTCCACCGGTTGGGGCTCGGCCACCGAGATCGGCGACACCCGGCCGGGGGACACGGTCGTGGTGATGGGCGTCGGCGGGGTCGGCATGAACGCCGTGCAGGGTGCGCGGTTCGCCGGCGCCCGGTTCGTCGTCGCGATCGACCCGGTCGACCTCAAGCGCAAGAAGGCCATCGAGTTCGGGGCCACGCACACGTACGCGTCGGTCGAGGAAGCCGCGGCCGAACTGCCGGACCTCACGTGGGGCAAGATGGCTCAGGTCTCGATCATCACGGTCGGTGAGATCAAGGGTGAACACGTCCAGCAGGCGCTCAGCCTGACCGGTAAGGGCGGCCAGGTGATCGTCACGGGCATGGGCGATTTCACGCAATCGACGGTCGACCTCAACCTGTTCGAGCTGACACTGCTCCAGAAGCGGGTCCAGGGAGCGGTTTTCGGCGGTGTCGGCCCGCGCACCCAGATTCCCAAGCTCCTCGATCTCTACCGGTCGGGCAACCTCAAACTCGACGAGCTCGTCACCACCCGCTACCGCCTCGAAGACATCAATCAGGGCTACCAGGACATGTTCGACGGCAAGAACCTGCGTGGCCTCATCGTCTACTCCGACACCGACTACTGAACCGAAGAGGTCACCGATGAAAAACCATGACACCAACTACATAGACGGCAAGTGGACCGTCTCGAGCGGAACGGCGCGCATCCCCGTCACCAACCCGGCCAACGACGAGGTGATCGCGGAGGTGGTGGCCGGTACGGCCGCCGACGTCGACGCTGCGGTCGCCGCCGCTCGGGCGGCCTTCCCGGGCTGGTCGGCGACACCCGTCGGGGAACGTGCCGACTACCTCACCGCGATCGCGGGCAAACTGACCGAACGCGCAGAAGATCTGGCCCGCACGATCTCCGCCGAAAGGGGTTGTCCCATCTCGATTTCCCGGGCGGTCCAGCTGCCGCTGCCGATCAACAGTTTCGCCGAGGCCGCGAACATCGTGCGCGACTACGAGTTCGAAGGGGAATACCGCGGGTCGACGATCGTGCGCGAGCCGTTCGGTGTGCTCGGTGCGATCACACCGTGGAATTATCCGCTGCACCAGATCGCGCTGAAGGTGGGCTACGGTCTGGCCGCCGGCAACACCGTCGTCGTCAAGCCCAGCGAGGTCACCCCGCTGTGCGCGATCGCGTTGACTGAGATTGTCGACGAGATCGGCTTGCCGCCAGGTGTTTTCAACATCGTGTTCGGAACCGGTGCGGAGGTCGGCGAGGCGATCGTCGGGCATGACGACGTCGACATCGTGAGTTTCACCGGATCGACCCGCGCGGGCAGGCGAGTGCAGGAGGTCGCCGCCCGCACGGTCAAACGCGTCTCGCTCGAACTCGGCGGCAAGAGCCCCAACATCATCCTCGACGACGCCGATCTGCAAGCGGCCGTGCCGGCCTCGGTGAAGTCGATGATGCTCAACTCCGGACAGACCTGCTCGGCGTTGACCCGCATGATCGTCCCGCGCGACAGACTGGCCGAGGTGGAGGCGCTCGCGAAGGCAACCGCCGAGGCGCTTCCGGTCGGCGATCCCGCCGAGGACGGGACTGCGTTGGGCCCGTTGTCGTCTCGCGCACAGCAGAAGCGGGTGCTCGGCTACATCCGCACCGCGATCGATGAGGGGGCTCGCTTGGTCGCCGGCGGTGACACCGACTCCGATGCCCCCGGCGCATTCGTCCGGCCGACCGTGTTCTCCGATGTCACCGAGGACATGACGATCCACAAGGAGGAGGTCTTCGGCCCGGTTCTCGCGATCGAGGCCTACGACTCCGAAGACGAGGCGGTGCGCATCGCCAACGCGACCGATTACGGACTGGCAGGCGCGGTGTGGTCCGGGTCGACGGACCGGGCCGAGAAGATCGCGCGCCGCATCCGCGCGGGCCAGGTGCAGATCAACGCGGGCGCATTCAACGCCAACGCGCCGTTCGGCGGATACAAGCAGTCCGGGAACGGACGCGAGGCCGGGCTGTTCGGCCTCGAGGAGTTCCTCGAGGTCAAGTCGATCCAGCGCTGACCCGCGACAGGCTGGAGAACATTTATGCCCGTGGAGCCAGCAGATCGGCGACGGCGTTGCCGTGGCCGGCTACCACGGGTTCGAGCTGGCCTGATCAGCGGCGCTGAGCCTGCAGCAGCCAGAACGACGCGTCGGCCCCGTTGTGGGGCAGCGTCGTCGTCTCGGTGGTCAGCGAGGTGATGTCCCACCCCGCGTCGCCCAGCGTCGTACGTAGCGTCTCCTCCGAAACCGTCGGCGCACCCCAGTCGGGCTGCTGCAGGTTGGCGTCGGAGAACGCGCCGAGCAGCAACGTGGCACCGGGCCGGGTGGCCCGGTGCACGGCGGCGGCGTAGCTGCGCTTGCCGTCGTCGTCGAGGCAGTGGTACATCCCGCTGTCGATCACGGTGTCGAAGGCGTCGTCGTACCCGTCGAGGCGCGTGGCGTCGGACACCGCGAACGTGATCTTCACGCCCGCGTCGGACGCGCGGCGCTCGGCGGTGATCAGCGCCGTCGGGGAGATGTCGAGTGCGGTGACCTCGTAGCCCTGCTGCGCGAGATAGATCGCGTTGTCACCAAGACCGCAGCCGATGTCGAGCACATGACCGTGCACCAGACCGGCTTCGGCCCAGGCGACGACATTTTCTTTCGGCGCCTTGGTATCCCAGGGCGGCGTGGTGATCGGCGGCACACCTTCGGCGGGGCTCTCGCCGCGGTACAGGGCATCGAAGTCGAACGGGGAACCGGGGGATGTCATTTTCGTCAGGATAGTCGCGCTCTGTTAAGCTGCCCGGCAGTTCGACGTCCTTTAACGATCCGTCCAGAGAGGCGGAGAAGGAGGTCAGGGTCTCACCATGGGCTCTTCAGGTACCGACCGGGAATTGCTGTCCGCGGCGGACGTCGGCCGGACAATTTCCCGCATCGCCCACCAGATCATCGAGAAGACCGCGCTGGACGATCCCGCGGAGCGGGCGCGCGTGGTGTTGCTGGGCATCCCGACGCGCGGCGTGATCCTCGCCACGCGGCTCGCCGACAAGATCAACGAGTTCGCCGGTGTCGAACTGCCGCACGGTGCGCTCGACATCACGCTCTACCGCGACGACCTCAACTTCAAGCCGCCGCGTCCGCTCGCGTCGACCTCCATCCCGGCCGGCGGCATCGACGACGCCGTGGTCATCCTTGTCGACGACGTGCTCTACTCGGGCCGCTCGGTGCGCTCGGCGCTCGACGCGCTGCGCGACATCGGCAGGCCCCGCAGTGTCCAGTTGGCCGTGCTCGTCGACCGCGGCCACCGCGAGCTGCCCATTCGCGCCGACTATGTCGGCAAGAACGTGCCGACCTCACGCAGTGAGAGCGTCCACGTGCTGTTGACCGAGCATGACGACCGTGACGGGGTGGTGATATCCAAGTGAGTGCTCGGCATCTGTTGTCGGCGGCGGATCTCTCCCGCGACGACGCAACCGCGATCCTCGACGACGCCGACCGCTTCCGCGAGGCGCTGCTTGGCCGTGAGGTCAAGAAGCTGCCCACGCTGCGCGGCCGCACGATCATCACGATGTTCTACGAGAACTCGACGCGTACCCGGGTCTCGTTCGAGGTGGCGGGCAAGTGGATGAGCGCCGACGTCATCAACGTCAGCGCCTCGGGATCGTCGGTGGCCAAAGGCGAGTCGCTGCGCGACACCGCGCTGACACTGCGGGCGGCAGGCGCCGATGCGCTCATCATCCGCCACCCGGCTTCGGGTGCCGCGCAGCAGCTCGCGGAGTGGACCGCCGAGGAGGACGGCGGCGGGCCTTCCGTGATCAATGCGGGCGACGGCACCCACGAGCATCCGACCCAGGCCCTGCTCGACGCGCTGACGATCCGGCAGCGGCTCGGCGGCATCGAGGGCAAGCGGGTGGTCATCGTCGGCGATGTCCTGCACAGCCGCGTGGCCCGGTCCAACGTGACGCTGCTGGCGACCCTGGGCGCCGAGGTGGTGTTGGTCGCACCCCCGACGCTGTTGCCGACGGGCGTCGCCGACTGGCCGGTGTCGGTGTCCTACGACCTCGATGCCGAACTGCCCGCGGCCGATGCGGTGTTGATGCTGCGCGTGCAGGCCGAACGGATGAACGGCGCGTTCTTCCCGTCCGCACGCGAGTACTCGGTGCGCTACGGGCTGTCGGAGAAGCGGCAGGCCATGCTGCCGGACCGCGCGGTGGTGCTGCACCCCGGCCCGATGCTGCGGGGCATGGAGATCGCCTACCCGGTGGCCGATTCATCGCAATCGGCGGTGCTGCAACAGGTTTCAAATGGCGTCCACGTGCGGATGGCGGTGCTGTTCCATCTGCTGGTCGGCGCAGACCGGGAGGCGATCAGCGTATGACCGCGCAGAGCAGAGGTAACACGGTGTTGATCCGCGGGGTGCGGCTCTACGGTGAAGGTGACGCGGTCGACGTGTTGGTCGACGACGGTCAGATCGCCGAAATCGGTGCCGGGCTGGCGATCCCGGACGCGGCCGAGGTCATCGACGCTACCGGGCAGGTGCTGTTGCCCGGGTTCGTCGACCTGCACACCCATCTGCGCGAGCCCGGCCGCGAATACGCCGAGGACATCGAAACCGGCTCCGCCGCAGCGGCATTGGGTGGGTACACCGCCGTGTTCGCGATGGCCAACACCGATCCCGTCGCCGACACCGCCGTCGTCACCGACCATGTCTGGAACCGCGGCCAACAGGTCGGCCTGGTCGACGTGCACCCCGTCGGTGCGGTGACCGTGGGACTCGAGGGCAAGCAGCTCACCGAGATGGGCCTGATGGCGGCAGGCGTCGGTCAGGTGCGGATGTTCTCCGACGACGGTGTGTGCGTGGACGATCCGCTGGTGATGCGCCGGGCGCTGGAATACGCCACCGGGCTGGGAGTGCTCATCGCCCAGCATGCCGAGGAGCCGCGGCTGACCGTCGGCGCGGTAGCGCACGAGGGGCCCAACGCCGCCAAGCTCGGCCTCACGGGCTGGCCGCGTTCTGCCGAGGAGTCGATCGTCGCCCGCGACGCGATCCTGGCCCGCGATGCCGGGGCCCGCGTGCACATCTGCCACGCCTCCACCGCAGGCACTGTCGAGTTGCTGAAATGGGCCAAGGCGCAAGGTATTTCGATCACCGCCGAGGTGACACCGCACCACCTGCTGCTCGATGACACCCGGCTCGCGAGCTATGACGGGCGCAACCGGGTCAACCCGCCGCTGCGTGAGGCCGGCGACGCCGAGGCACTGCGTCAGGCATTGGCCGACGGCGTCATCGACTGCGTGGCCACCGACCACGCACCGCACGCCGAGCACGAGAAGTGCTGTGAGTTCTCGGTCGCGCGCCCGGGCATGCTGGGTCTGCAGACGGCGCTGTCGGTCGTGGTGGAGACCATGGTGCGGCCCGGCCTGCTCGACTGGCGCGGCGTGGCCAAGGTGATGAGCGAGGCGCCGGCCGCCATCGTCGGCCTGCCCGACCAGGGCAGGCCACTGGAAGTGGGGGAGCCGGCCAACCTGACGGTGGTCGACCCGGACGCGACCTGGACCGTGGCAGGCACCGAGTTGGCCAGCCGGTCCGACAACACGCCGTTCGAGTCGATGGAGCTGCCCGCCACCGTGACCGCGACGTTGTTGCGGGGGCGGATCACGGCGCGTGACGGGAAGTGTGAACGGTGAACACCCCCACGCTGATCGCCTCATTGGTGATGGCTGCGGTGCTGGCGCTGCTGATCGCGTTCTTCATCCGGCAGATGATGCGCGGCTGGTTGCACCGGGCGCAGCGGCAGGCCGAGCTGATCGGCACCCTGCCTGCGCTGCCCGATACCGTCGGGCAGTCGACCGTGCCCGCCACCAAGGGTCTTTACGTGGGCAGCACGCTGGTGCCGCATTGGAACGACAAGGTCGCCGCCGGTGATCTGGGGTTCCGTGCCAAGGCGGTGCTGACGCGCTACCCCGAGGGAATCATGATGCAACGCAGTGGGGCCGGACCGATCTGGATTCCCGCCGAATCGATCACCGCGATCCGCACCGAGCGTGGCATCGCGGGCAAGGCGCTCACGTACGACGGCATTCTGGCGATCCGGTGGCGATTGCCGTCGGGCGCCGAAATCGACACCGGCTTCCGCGCGGACAACCGCGCCGAACTCGACCGCTGGCTGGAGGAAAAAGCATGACAACGCGCAATCAGGCCGTCTTGGTGCTCGAGGACGGTCGCGTCTTCTCCGGCACCGCGTTCGGCGCGATCGGACAGACATTGGGCGAGGCGGTGTTCTCCACCGGAATGTCGGGCTATCAGGAGACGCTGACCGATCCGAGCTACCACGGCCAGATCGTCGTCGCGACCGCGCCGCAGATCGGTAACACCGGCTGGAACCGCGAGGACGGCGAAAGCCGTGGCGACAAGATCTGGGTCGCCGGGTACGCGGTACGTGATCCGTCGCCGCGTGCGTCGAACTGGCGCGCCGACGGCACCTTGGAGGACGAGCTCGTCGCGCAGGGCATCGTCGGCATCGCCGGTATCGACACCAGGGCGGTGGTGCGCCACCTGCGCACCCGCGGGTCGATGAAGGCCGGAGTGTTCAGCGGCGATGCGCTGGCCGAACCCGACGAGCTGTTGGAGCGCGTGCGCAGCCAGCCGTCGATGCTCGGCGCGAACCTGGCCGGCGAGGTCAGCACCGAAGCTACATATGTGGTGGAACCCGAAGGCACGCAACGCTTCACGGTCGCGGCCGTCGACCTCGGCATCAAGACGAACACGCCGCGCAATTTCGCGCGCCGCGGCATCCGCAGCCACGTGTTGCCGTCGTCGGTGACCTTCGAGCAGATCGCCGACCTCAAGCCCGACGGGGTTTTCCTGTCCAACGGGCCGGGCGATCCCGCGACCGCCGACCACATCGTCGAGGTGACCCGCGAGGTACTGGGTGCCGGGATCCCGTTGTTCGGCATCTGCTTCGGAAACCAGATCCTCGGCCGGGCCCTGGGCCGGTCCACCTACAAGATGGTGTTCGGCCACCGTGGCATCAACATCCCGGTGATCGACCACATCACCGGACGTGTCGCGATCACCGCGCAGAACCACGGGTTCGCCCTCGAAGGCGAAGCGGGGGAGACGTTCGACACCCCGTTCGGCGCGGCCGAGGTGAGCCACACCTGCGCGAACGACGGTGTCGTCGAAGGCATCCGGCTCGCCAACGGCCGGGCGTTCTCGGTGCAGTACCACCCCGAGGCGGCGGCGGGCCCGCACGATGCCAACTACCTGTTCGACCAGTTCGTCGACCTCATGGCGGAGGACAAGCGATGATCTGCTCGGCGAGCGACCACTTTTGTACAGATTTTCGCGGCGTGTCGTGTACAGACACGGTCGCTCGCGGTGAGGGGAACCAGTAATGCCACGTCGCTCTGATCTCAACCATGTGCTGGTCATCGGGTCGGGCCCGATCGTGATCGGCCAGGCCTGCGAGTTCGACTATTCGGGCACTCAGGCGTGCCGTGTCCTGCGTGCCGAGGGCCTGCAGGTGAGCCTGGTCAACTCGAACCCGGCGACCATCATGACCGACCCCGAGTTCGCCGATCACACCTATGTCGAACCCATCACGGCCGCGTTCGTCGAGAAGGTCATCGCCCAGCAGGCCGAGCGTGGCAACAAGATCGACGCGGTGCTCGCCACACTCGGCGGGCAGACCGCGCTGAACACCGCAGTCGCCCTGCATGAGGGGGGCGTGCTGGAGCGTTACGACGTCGAACTCATCGGCGCCGACTTCGAAGCCATCCAGCGCGGCGAGGACCGGCAGAAGTTCAAGGACATCGTCGCGAAGGTGGGCGGCGAATCCGCCCGCAGCCGTGTGTGTTTCACCATGGACGAGGTGCGCGAGACGGTGGCCGACCTCGGCCTGCCCGTGGTGGTGCGGCCCAGCTTCACGATGGGCGGGCTCGGTTCGGGCATGGCGTACTCGGCTGAGGATGTCGAGCGGATGGCCGGCGACGGGCTCGCCGCATCGCCGTCGGCCAACGTGCTGATCGAGGAATCGATCTACGGCTGGAAGGAATTCGAGCTCGAGCTGATGCGCGACGGCCGCGACAACGTCGTGGTGGTCTGCTCGATCGAGAACTTCGATCCGATGGGCGTGCACACCGGCGATTCGGTGACCGTGGCGCCGGCGATGACGCTGACCGACCGCGAGTACCAGAAGATGCGCGATCTCGGTATCGCGATCCTGCGTGAGGTCGGCGTCGACACCGGCGGCTGCAACATCCAGTTCGCGGTCAACCCGAAAGACGGGCGGCTCATCGTCATCGAGATGAACCCGCGCGTGTCCCGCTCGTCGGCGCTGGCGTCGAAGGCCACCGGTTTCCCGATCGCGAAGATCGCCGCGAAGCTGGCCATCGGCTACACGCTCGACGAGATCCTCAACGACATCACCAAGGAAACCCCGGCCTGCTTCGAGCCGACGCTGGACTACGTCGTGGTCAAAGCGCCGCGGTTCGCGTTCGAGAAGTTCCCCGGCGCCGACGCGACCCTGACGACCACGATGAAGTCGGTCGGCGAGGCGATGTCGCTCGGACGCAACTTCATCGAGGCGCTCGGCAAGGTGATGCGGTCGCTGGAAACCAGCCGCGCCGGGTTCTGGACGGCCCCGGATCCCGAGATCTCCGTCGAGCGGGTGCTCACCAATCTGCGGACGCCGATGGACGGCAGGATCTATGACATCGAGCTCGCGCTGCGGCTCGGCGCGTCCGTCGAACAGGTCGCCGAGGCGTCCGGCGTCGATCCGTGGTTCGTTGAGCAGATCGCGGGCCTCGTCGCGTTGCGCGCCGAGCTGATCGACGCGCCGGTGCTCGACGAGGAGCTGTTGCGCCGGGCCAAGCACAGCGGCCTGTCCGATCGCCAGATCTCGGCGCTGCGGCCCGAGCTGGCGGGTGAATCGGGTGTGCGCGCACTGCGTCAACGGCTCGGAATCCACCCGGTGTTCAAGACCGTCGACACGTGCGCCGCGGAGTTCGATGCCAAGACGCCGTACCACTACAGCAGCTACGAACTCGACCCCGCCGCCGAAACCGAGGTGGCGCCGCAGACCGAGAAACCCAAGGTGCTGATCCTGGGCTCCGGTCCGAACCGCATCGGGCAGGGCATCGAGTTCGACTACAGCTGCGTGCATGCGGCGACGACGTTGAGCCAGGCAGGTTTCGAGACGGTCATGGTCAACTGCAACCCCGAGACGGTCTCCACCGACTACGACACCGCCGACCGGCTGTACTTCGAGCCGCTCACGTTCGAGGACGTGCTGGAGATCTACCACGCCGAATCCGTGTCGGGCGAGGGTGGACCCGGTGTCGTCGGCGTCATCGTGCAGCTCGGCGGGCAGACTCCGCTCGGCCTCGCCAAACGCCTTGAGGAGGCGGGCGTTCCGATCGTCGGTACGAGCCCCAAGGCCATCGATCTGGCCGAGGACCGCGGCGCGTTCGGTGAGGTGCTGACCACGGCCGGCCTGCCCGCGCCGCGGTTCGGCACCGCCACGAGCTTCGAGCAGGCCCGTCGCATCGCCGCCGACATCGGCTATCCGGTGCTGGTGCGGCCGTCGTACGTGCTCGGCGGGCGCGGCATGGAGATCGTCTACGACGAGCAGACCCTGCAGGGCTACATCACCCGGGCCACGCAACTGTCGCCGGAACACCCCGTGCTCGTCGACCGGTTCCTGGAAGACGCCATCGAGATCGACGTCGATGCGCTGTGCGACGGCACCGAGGTCTACATCGGCGGCATCATGGAACACATCGAGGAAGCCGGTATCCATTCCGGCGATTCGGCGTGCGCGCTGCCGCCGGTGACATTGGGCCGCAGCGACATCGAAGCGGTGCGCCGCGCGACCGAGGCCATCGCGCACGGCATCGGTGTGGTCGGGTTGCTCAACGTCCAGTACGCGCTCAAGGACGACGTGCTCTACGTCCTTGAGGCGAATCCCCGGGCGAGCCGCACCGTGCCGTTCGTGTCCAAGGCGACCGCCGTTCCGCTGGCCAAGGCCTGCGCCCGGGTGATGCTGGGCGCCACCATCGCGCAGCTGCGCGAGGAGGGTCTGCTGACCGAGACCGGGGACGGTGCGCACATTCCCCGCAATGCCCCGGTCGCGGTCAAGGAGGCGGTGCTGCCGTTCCACCGGTTCCGCAGAGCCGATGGCGCACAGGTGGATTCGCTGCTCGGCCCGGAGATGAAATCGACGGGCGAGGTGATGGGCATCGACCACGATTTCGGCACGGCCTTCGCCAAGAGCCAGACCGCCGCGTACGGATCATTGCCTGCCGACGGCACGGTGTTCGTGTCGGTGGCCAACCGCGACAAGCGTTCGCTCGTGTTCCCGGTGAAGCGGCTGGCCGATCTGGGCTTCCGGGTGCTGGCCACCGAGGGCACGGCGGAGATGTTGCGCCGCAACGGCATTCCGTGTGACGAGGTGCGCAAGCACTCCGAGGAGCCCGTCGACGGCGACACGCGTCCTTCGGCGGTGGACGCGATCCGGGCCGGCGAGGTCGACATGGTGATCAACACGCCGTACGGCAATTCCGGCCCGCGCGTCGACGGTTATGAGATCCGGTCGGCGGCCGTGTCGATGAACATCCCGTGCGTCACCACGGTGCAGGGTGCGTCCGCCGCGGTGCAGGGCATCGAGGCAGGCATCCGCGGCGACATCGGCGTGATGTCACTGCAGGAACTGCACAGCGAGCTGGAATCCCGATAGCCATGGCAGGCTTTGGGCAGCGACTGGCCGACGCGGTGTCGGCCCGCGGGCCGTTGTGTCCCGGGATCGACCCGCATCCGGAGCTGCTGCGGGCGTGGGGTCTGACGACCGACGCGTCCGGTCTGGCCGCGTTCTGCGACATCTGCGTGACGGCGTTCGCGGACTTCGCGATCGTCAAACCGCAGGTGGCGTTCTTCGAGGCCTATGGCTCCGCCGGTTTCGCCGTGCTCGAGCACACGATCACGGCGTTGCGCGATGCCGGTGTGCTGGTGCTGGCCGACGCGAAACGGGGAGACATCGGTTCGACGATGGCCGCCTATGCCGCGGCGTGGGCCGGTGACTCGCCGCTCGCGGCCGACGCGGTGACCGCATCGCCGTACCTCGGATTCGGGTCGCTGCAGCCGCTGCTGGACACCGCCGCCGAACACGGCCGTGGGGTCTTCGTGCTGGCCGCCACGTCGAATCCGGAAGGCGCGAGCGTACAACGTGCCGTCGCCGGGGCGCGTACGGTCGCGCAGTCAATCGTCGATTCGGTTTCCGAGGTCAATCACGCCGCGAACGACGCCATGGGCTCGGTCGGAGTGGTCGTCGGCGCGACAGTCACCGAACCACCCGATCTCAGCACGCTCGGCGGTCCCGTCCTGGTTCCCGGAGTCGGCGCCCAGGGCGGCCGCCCGGAGGCGTTGGGCGGACTCGGTGGCGCCAAGACGCTGCTGCCCGCGGTGTCGCGTGAGGTGCTGCGCGCCGGCCCGACAGTCGGTGACCTGCGCGCCGCGGCCGAGCGCATGCGGGACGCGGTCGCCTACCTGGCCTGACGGGCGCGCCACACCCACACGATCAGGACGGCGACGATCGTCGAGATCGCGGCCAGCGCACTGCCCGCCAGCAGGAAGAATCCGGCGACATCGCCATGGTCGCGGTATTCGTGGACGACCTTCTGGAACGCCGCGTCAGAATCGGCGCGCTCGAAGACGTAGTCGCCGTCGATGGATTCCGGCCGGCTGATGTCGTTGCTCCACCGGGTGAGGTAGGCGCCCGACTCGAGGTAGGGCCGCATGGTGTACGCGACCGATTCGGCCGCGACGGGGCCCGCGAACTCCAGCGTCGGCCGCTCACCCGCGACCGGGTATTCCACCGGATCCATGCGGTGCTCGGCGATCACGTAGAGGTCGACGGCCTGCGGCACCTTCGCCGACCGGGACAGCCGCATCGGGTACACCACCTTGCTGGAGGCAAACGAGAGCCGAAGCGGCTGCAGGTTTCCGGTGAGCTCGGCTCCCGCGGTGTCGGGCGTCAACCGGATCGCGACGATCTCCCAGCCGTCGGCGACATAGGGGGCGATGTTGCGCGACAGGTCGGGCGGTTGCGGAAAACCGTTGTCGGCCAGCCAATCCGCCAATGCGGCCGGATCGTCGGCGGCCAGTCGGGTGATCGAGAACGGCCCGATGCGCTGCTGGCCGAGCACACTGACGTCGGCGCCGGCGGGCGCTCGGTCGGCACCGCCTTCGGCAGCCGCGAAACCGCCCAGCCAGCCGAACGTCGGCCACCACGAGTCGCGGTATTCGATGCGCGGCGCAGTCAGCCGCGCCAACTCCTCGAACACCGCACCGTCCCCGGCGGTGACGTGGGATGCGGTGGGCACCGGCATCACCCACGCCGCCTTCTGCGAGCCGCCACGCACGTTGAACGACATCAGGATGTCCTGCGTGGTGCCGTCCCAGGTGATGAGCGCGCGTTCGTCGACGACGGCCGCGTCGTCGTTGTCCGGTATGTAGGCACCGCAGCCACATGCCCACGCCGGTGCCGCGATGTTCGCGCTCAGACCGACGAACACCATGACAAGGAGGGCACGCAGCATCCGGGCCACGTCCCAGATCGTATGGCCCGACGCGCGTCCGTACGTAGCGCCAGGCCGGCGAATCGGCAGCGCAATCGCCGTGGCGCTACGTACGACGCGATGTCAGTCGAGTGAAAGCCCTTCGATCACAGCGGGATCCAGATCCCGAACAACCAGAAGCCCCAGTTGTTGAAGCCCGGGTTGAAAATCGGGGTGACCCAGTGCCCGTTGTAATTGAACGGCTGATGGTCGAAGCGGCCCTGGTCGATGCCGCGCCAGGCCAGGTTCGGTGGGGGAGGCGGGGGCGCGTCCCAGTGCCCGCCCGGACCACCGGGGCCGCCAGGGCCACCCGGACCGGGACCGCCGGGTCCACCTGGGCCGCCCGGCCCGGCACCGCCGGGGCCACCCGGACCAAAACCACCGGGCCCGCCGGGTCCGCCGGGTCCGCCGGGGCGATCGGGACCGCCGGGCCCACCCGGACCGGGCCCACCCGGCCCACCCGGTCCCTGACAATTGCCGAAATCACACGACGGCCGACCGGGTTGTGCTGCCGACACCCCGGCGCCGAGCGCCAACGGTGCCGCGCCCAGCGCGACGATGAGGGCGGATGCACAGGTCAGACGCTTGATGTTCATGTCCAGCTTCCCTTCGAGCGGGTGAGGTACCCGACCGAGCGAAGGCTATTTAGCTCAGCTGTGTATTCCCTATGCGTGGCTTAGGTGACCGCTAGGCGCCACGACCGGTGATTTTTGACGTGTTCGTCACCCTCCGACACGCCCGACACGCCGTGACCAGCGAAAATTTTCTTGTCGCGGCCCGATGACGGACCCGTGCCGGTGGCCGTCGCGGTGGCGGCGTAGCCGACCGTCGATCGCGGCATGCTCGAAAACCCTTGACCTGCAGGGATATCCGCGAACTCAGGCCGATTCGGCCGCTTCGGCCGGGTCATCGCGGCCGATTTCGGCGGGGCCCCGGAGCGCACTACACGCTGGGCTTTTAGCGCCGTAACCAGGGGGTGGGGTTAGCTTTCGTCGGCCGGCGTGGGTACGGTCGTCGTCGCTGGCTGGTTTGCACTCCAGCCGAAAAAAACAAGTGATGGCCAAAGAAGTAACTGCCAGGAGACGGAGGAACCCGTGGCCCTTCCCCAGTTGACCGACGAACAGCGCGCGGCAGCGTTGGAGAAGGCTGCTGCCGCACGTCGAGCGCGAGCTGAGCTCAAGGATCGGCTCAAGCGCGGCGGCACCAACCTCAAGCAGGTGCTCACCGACGCCGAGACCGACGAGGTCTTGGGCAAGATGAAGGTCTCCGCTCTGCTGGAGGCCCTGCCCAAGGTCGGCAAGGTCAAGGCCCAGGAGATCATGACCGAGCTGGAAATCGCCCCGACCCGCCGCCTGCGTGGCCTCGGTGATCGCCAGCGCAAGGCCCTGCTGGAGAAGTTCGACCAGTCCTAAGGCGCAGAGGTTGAGCGCCGGCCGGGGGGTCGGGCATCGCGCGACCGACGAGCCTGTCACCAAGGCTCCCGTCGTGGTGTTGTCCGGCCCCTCTGCCGTCGGGAAGTCGACCGTGGTCCGCTGCCTGCGGGAACGGCTTCCCGACCTGTATTTCTCCGTCTCGGTCACCACGAGAGCCCCGCGGCCGGGAGAAGTCGACGGTGTCGATTACACCTTCGTCTCGCCCGAACGGTTCCAACAGCTGATCGATGACGGAGCACTGCTCGAATGGGCGGAGATCCACGGCGGTCTGCACCGGTCGGGAACGCCGGCCCAGCCCGTGCGGGACGCGACGAACGCCGGCCGCCGGTGCTGATCGAGGTCGACCTCGCCGGCGCCAGGGCGGTCAAGCAAGCGATGCCGGAGGTGATCTCCGTCTTCCTTGCCCCGCCCAGCTGGGACGAACTAGTCAGCCGATTGTCCGGGCGCGGCACCGAGACGCCCGAGGTCATGGCCAGACGGCTGGAGACCGCGCGGGCCGAAATGGCCGCTCAGTCCGACTTTGACCAGGTCGTGGTGAACCGTCAGTTGGATTCGGCCTGCGCCGAATTGGTATCCTTGCTGGTGGCCAGCCGATGACTGACTGCGCCGGGACCGAGATCGTCGGATCCGCGAGCCACCAGCACGCTGTTCACAAGCATTTTCGCCATAACCGCCAGGAGACTTTTTCGTGAGCACCCCGCACGCCGACACGCAGCTGACCGCTGTGGACGACTTGGGTATCGATTCGTCCGGTGTCAGCGCCTACGACACGCCGCTGGGCATCACCAATCCGCCCATCGACGAGTTGCTGGACCGCGCGTCGAGCAAGTACGCGCTGGTGATCTACGCCGCCAAGCGAGCACGCCAGATCAACGATTACTACAACCAGCTCGGTGACGGCATCCTCGAGTACGTCGGTCCGCTGGTCGAGCCCGGCCTGCAGGAGAAGCCGCTGTCGATCGCGCTGCGCGAGATCCACGAGGACCTGCTCGAGCACACCGAGGGCGAGTAGCCAGGCCGGGGCCGGCTCGTGAGCGCACGTAAGCGAATCGTCGTCGGCGTGGCCGGCGGTATTGCCGCCTACAAGGCGTGCACCGTCGTCCGCCAACTCACCGAGCTCGGGCACTCCGTCCGAGTCGTCCCCACCGAATCCGCGTTGCGGTTCATCGGAGCCGCGACGTTCGAAGCCCTGTCGGGCAACCCCGTGCACACCGGCGTCTTCGACGATGTGCACGAGGTTCCGCATGTCCGGATCGGGCAGGAAGCCGACCTCGTCGTCGTGGCGCCCGCCACCGCGGATCTGTTGGCCCGGGCCGTCGCAGGCCGGGCCGACGACCTGCTGACCGCCACGCTGCTCACGGCGCGATGTCCGGTGCTGTTCGCCCCGGCCATGCACACCGAGATGTGGTTCCATCCGGCGACGCGCGAGAACGTCGCCACCTTGCGCCGTCGTGGCTCGGTCGTCCTCGAGCCCGCCTCGGGCCGGGCTCACCGGCGCCGACAGCGGCGCGGGCCGGCTGCCCGAAGCCGAGGAGATCACCACACTCGCCGGCTTGTTGCTCGAGCGTGGCGATGCGCTGCCCTATGACCTGTCCGGCGTCAAGGCACTGGTGACCGCGGGCGGCACACGCGAACCCATCGATCCCGTGCGGTTCATCGGCAATCGCAGTTCCGGCAAGCAGGGCTATGCCATGGCTCGCGTGCTGGCCCAGCGGGGCGCCGACGTGACGTTGATCGCGGGCAACACCGCGGGTCTCATCGATCCCGCCGGCGTCGATGTCGTGCACATCGGTTCGGCCACCCAACTTCGTGACGCGGTGTCCAAACATGCCCCCGGCGCGAACATCCTGGTGATGGCGGCCGCGGTTGCCGACTTCCGGCCCGCGCACGTCGCCACCGCCAAGATCAAGAAGGGCGCCTCTGAGCCGAGCTCGATCGATCTCGTTCGCAACGACGACGTGCTCGCCGCCGCGGTCCGGGCCCGCGCCGACGGTGAATTGCCAAACATGCGCGCGATCGTCGGATTCGCGGCAGAGACCGGCGACGCGAACGGCGACGTGCTGTTCCACGCGCGCGCAAAGCTCAAGCGCAAGGGCTGCGACCTACTGGTCGTGAACGCGGTGGGCGAGAACCGCGCGTTCGAAGTCGACCACAACGACGGTTGGTTGCTGAGCGCCGACGGGTCCGAGGCGGCACTCGAGCACGGGTCGAAGACACTCATGGCCACCCGTATCGTGGATGCGATCGCGGCGTTCCTGCAGAACCACGGCAGGTGATCCGGTGATCACATCAAGGTGCGGGTAAGGCTTGCGCGATAACGTCCCACACGCTTGGGTTCAACTGGGCGGGGATATAATTCGCCTGACTAAATAGTTTTGTAGGCTTCGATACGGGTTTGACGGAAGGATGCGGACCGTGAGCAAAGGTCGCCTGTTTACCAGTGAGTCGGTAACCGAAGGGCACCCCGACAAGATCTGTGACGCGATCAGCGACTCTGTGCTCGACGCGCTGCTGGAGCAGGATCCCAAGTCGCGGGTCGCGGTGGAGACCCTCGTCACCACCGGCCAGGTGCACGTCGCGGGCGAGGTCACGACCTCCGCTTACGCCGACATCCCGAAGATCGTGCGGGACCGGATCCTCGAGATCGGCTACGACTCGTCCACCAAGGGCTTCGACGGCGCGTCCTGCGGCGTCAACATCGCCATCGGCGCGCAGTCGCCCGACATCGCGCAGGGCGTCGACACCGCGCACGAGACACGGGTCGAAGGCAAGGCCGACCCGCTCGACCTGCAGGGAGCCGGCGATCAGGGCCTGATGTTCGGCTACGCCATCGGTGACACCCCCGAACTCATGCCGCTGCCGATCGCGCTGGCGCACCGCCTGGCCCGCCGGCTCACCGAGGTGCGAAAGAACGGCGTGCTCGACTACCTGCGCCCGGACGGCAAGACCCAGGTCACCATCCAGTACGACGGCCGCACACCGGTGCGGCTGGACACCGTGGTGCTGTCGACCCAGCACGCCGACGGCATCGACCTCGAGGCGACGCTGACGCCCGACATCCGGGAGAAGGTCGTCAACACCGTGCTCGCCGACCTCGGTCACGAGTCGCTCGACACTTCCGACTACCGCCTCTTGGTCAACCCGACGGGAAAGTTCGTGTTGGGCGGCCCGATGGGCGACGCCGGCCTGACCGGTCGCAAGATCATCGTCGACACCTACGGCGGCTGGGCCCGCCACGGCGGCGGCGCCTTCTCCGGCAAGGATCCGTCAAAGGTGGACCGTTCGGCCGCGTACGCGATGCGCTGGGTGGCAAAAAACGTCGTCGCAGCCGGGCTGGCGGAGCGCGTCGAGGTCCAGGTCGCCTACGCGATCGGCAAGGCGGCCCCGGTCGGCCTGTTCGTCGAGACCTTCGGCAGCGAGACCGTCGACCCGGCCCGCATCGAGAAGGCCATCAGCAGCGTGTTCGATCTGCGCCCCGGCGCGATCATCCGCGACCTCGACCTGTTGCGCCCGATCTACGCGCAGACCGCGGCCTACGGCCACTTCGGCCGTACCGATATCGAGCTGCCCTGGGAGCAGACCAACAAGGTCGACGAGCTCAAGGCTTCGGTCTAGCTCGACCAGACGCTTAGGTACCCCGGAATGCGCATTCCGGGGTACCTAAGCGTCTGCTCGCCGGGATGACTACGCCGTGAACGCGTAATCGTCCAGCGGGAAGCGACGGCTGCGCCAGTAAGCCTCGAAGGTGGTGGCGGGCCGGAGCGGCACATCGCCGTTACGGTCGAAGTAATAGCTGTTGGCGAGCGAACAGCTGTCCTGCCAGAAGATCTGGCGGTGCCGCTTGCGCATCATCTCGGCGAAGTACCGGTCGTTGGCCTCCTGTTTCACCTCGACACGGCGGGCCCGGCGACGCTCGGCACGCTCGATGCACCGCACCAGATGGTGCGTCTGGGCCTCGATGAGCGCGAAGTACGACGACCCGACGTAGCCGTATGGCCCCATCACCGTGAAAAAGTTGGGGAACCCCGGGATGCTCACGCCTTCGTAGGCCTGCATGCGGTGCTGCTCCCAGAACTCGCTCAGTGACCGCCCGCCCGATCCGACGATGTCGAAGGTCAGGGCGTCGACGTCCATCACCTTGAATCCGGTGGCCAGGATGAGGACGTCGACGTCGTGATGCTCGCCGTCGGCGGTGGCGGCCCCGGACCCGGTGATCTTGTCGATGCGCTCGGTGACCAGTCGGACGTTGTCCCGGTTGAAGGTCGACAGGTAGGTGTTGTGGAACCCGGGTCGCTTACATCCCACCGCATACCGCGGTGTGAGTTTGTCGCGCACTTCCGGATCGCGTACCTGCTGGCGCAGGTACGCCCGGCCGGCTGCCCCCGCCCGCTTGGCGAACGGGTTGATCGTGAAGTACTGCGCGGCCAGCGGGAAGGTGAACTCCACATACGCCTGGCTGATCAGCCGGTGCAGTGTCCGGCCGCCGGGTAGCCGCATCAGCCTGCGCGCCACCGGCGGGATCGACACGTCGAACTTGGGAAAACACCAGATCGGCGTGCGCTGAAACACCGTGAGCTGCTTGACCTTCGGCGCGATCTCCGGGATCACCTGGACCGCCGAGGCCCCGGTGCCGATGATCGCGACGCGCTTGCCCGCCAAGTCCACGGTGTGATCCCAGCGAGCCGTGTGCACCGTCGTCCCGGCGAACGAATCCACGCCGTCGATCTCCGGCAACTTCGGGATCGTCAGCACCCCGCTGGCGTTTACCAGGTACCGCGCCGTCAGAACTTCGCCGTCCTCCAGCCGAACCCGCCACAGACTCGCGTCGTCGTCGAACTGCGCGTCCGACACCTTGGTGTTGAACCGGATCTTGGGGCGCAACCCGTACTTGTCGACGCATCGGTCGGCGTATGCCCGCAGCTCGGGACCCGGCGCATACGTGCGCGACCAGTCCCGCGACTGTTCGAACGAGAACTGGTAGGAGAACGACGGAATGTCCACGGCGATACCGGGGTACGTGTTCCAGTACCAGGTACCGCCCGCGCCGTCGCCTGCCTCGACGATCAGATAGTCGTGGACGCCGGCCTTGTCGAGTTTGATCGCGGTGCCGATGCCGGAGAATCCGGCCCCGACGATGAGGGTGTGAAAGTCGGGCATCAAGCCACCTCCCGGCTGCGTCCGATCATGCGGACGCCGTGTTTGGGTCGCAATGTCAACGTAGCCTCCATCTCCACCGAGTGGCCAGGATCGAGATCGAAAACGAACCGTCGGCTCATGATCGCGGCGATCAACACCATCTCCATCAGGGCGAAACTCTGGCCGATGCAGATCCCGCGTCCGCCGCCGAACGGCAGGTAGGCCGACCGCGGCCGGTTCTTGGTGGCGTCACCGAGAAATCGGTTGGGGTCAAAGGTTTCCGGATCGGGCCACCATCGCTTGTTGTGGTGGATCTGGTGAATCGGGATGATGACCGTCGTGCCGGGACGAATGCGGTGGCCGTCGATCTCGTCGGGCTCGACCGCCTCGCGCGCGATGATCCACACCGCGGAGTGACAACGCTGCGACTCCTGTAGACACGCAGTGGTCCACGGCATCCGGGGTCAGGTCGCCGGCCGTCGGACGGCCTGCTCCCAGCACGGAGTCCACCTCGGCCAGCATCCGGTCCGGGCGTCGGGGTGGCGTGGCATCAAGTACTAGAACCACGACATCGCGTTGGCCGTTGTCTCGTGCCCCGCGAGCATGAATGTCAGCGCTGCGTCCCGGACCCGCTGCCGGGGCCAGGTTCCATTGTCCGCGCTGAACAACACGTTGAGCAGTTAGGCCGATTCGGTGGGGTGGGAGAGGCGCTCGTCAAGCACGGCGTTCACCGCGGTATCCAGGGCCAGGGCGATGCGCTGGCCTTCGCGCAGCGGCGGCGGCAGCGCGATCCCGGAATACGTGCTTGCCGCCATGGCGTCGTAGACCGGGCGGGGGAGCAGGCCCAGTCGGGCCAGCCTCTCGGTGCGCCTGAGCCCGCATGTGGTGAGGTCTCGCATGCTGTGCACGATCGGTCCGAAATCCTGGCTGAACAGGGCGTTGGACACGACCCGCAGAGTGGTTTCCACCATGGCGGCATGCATGTCGAACCGGACACCGTCACCGCCTTCGGCGAGCTTGTCGGCGGCTCGCGCGATCGGGGCGATCATCAGGTCGACGATGTCGTTGAGATGGCGGCGCGCGAAGGTCGGGTTCAGCGCGGCAAGGTGGCCGGCCCAGGGGTCGCCCTCGTCGGTCAGGAGGTTGATGCCCGCCGCCGCCCGAATCGGCTCGTACTCGTTGGATTTGACGTAACGTAGGCGCGCTCGGTGCAGAACGTGGTCGACGTAATCGGGATGTGAATTCGAGACGAAACGTCTTCCTGCACAACGGAACCGGCTGATGTCGCGGCCCTGGGTCCGGGCCAGGAAGCCGCCCTCGGTGCTGAATCCGACCCGTGATGGCCTCACGGGTCATCGTCCACGTGCTCGGTCGTGCCGCCGGCGCCGCCATGAATCCAGCGTATGAGTGACAGGGCCGGTGAAGAATGGGACTATCGGGGACAGAGTTGGGATTTTGGGACAAGGCTGGGAGCCATGGCCAGAACCGGGTTCATCGTGGTCGGCTGATGTCTGCCAACGGATACACGCCACCCGGGTGCTGTGCGAGGTCGCCGGAGAGCGGGGCGTCGCAGCCGCGCAGGTCCTGGCCGCCGAGACCTAGGGCCTCGGCCTGGTCTCGTTCATCAATCATGAGATCCCTCTCGGTCGCCAACACGCCGTCGCATCCGGTTGCTCTTTAACCATCCCAAAGGGCTGGCCTTAGGGTTTGGGGTACCAGTCGGGGATGTTGTCGGGTGTGCGGGGGAAGGCTTTGAGGTCGTCGAGGTAGAGGGCGTCATCGAGGCCGCCGATGGCTTCCCAGGTGGGTTGTGTCATCCAGTCGTAGGTGAAGGTGGCGGTGCCGGTTTTGGGGATGGTGACTTGGGCGGTGAGCCAGGCGCCGCGCTGCGGGTCAGCGGTCGCTTCCCGAATAGCTTCCAGTGCCATCGACGCCCGCATTGAGACCTTCGGCCCGCGAGCGCTGCTGTCCCAGGTTGGTGTGATTCCGAGGGTGCCGATATTGCCGCAGATGTCCAAGTTGATGATCGTCCAGTCGTCGCCGGGGGGTTCGCGTCCCGGACCGCTTCGACGAATGCGTCTTCCTCAGCACTCATGCTTTGCTCCTCGTTTCTGATCCTGGTTGGTTCCGAAGTTGGCCATGGTGTTGCACGCGCACGTGATGCGCGTGGTCAGTAGGGCTCGGTGAGTTGCCATGGCCACCATGACGGGGTGCCGGTGGGGCACAATTCGGTTGGGACGGGCGACCATTGGGAGTTGATTGCGTAGACGACCATGACCGGCGTGACCAGAACGGCAGCGGTGACGGCGACGTATATCGACCAGTTCCGCTCGACGAGCACGTGAACAACCGCGTAGGTGATCGCGGTGACAGCGACGGTGAGGACGGCAGGAAATAGCAGAGCGAAGACGATCAAGCCATCACCTGGGGCGCCGTCTGGTCTGCAGGTACTCAGCATGTCGGACGCAATTCCCACGGAGACGCCGTAGGCGAGGAGGCCGAGGATTGGGCTTAGGACAAGTCCGGCCAGGACACTGACCCACCGTGGCACTATCTGTGCAGGTGCGTCGGAGGTCACGCCGGCACGGTACCCCTGCGCATTTGTCACGTCTTGGTTTCTGAGGCCCGGTTTGCGATTGGTGGGTTTGCTTTGGTTGATGAGCGGGATCGGGCTGGGCGTACGGCGTTGCACTA
This sequence comes from Mycolicibacterium wolinskyi str. Jessa 2025, assembly GCF_049241375.1. NCBI lineage: Bacteria > Bacillati > Actinomycetota > Actinomycetes > Mycobacteriales > Mycobacteriaceae > Mycobacterium > Mycolicibacterium wolinskyi. The sequence goes on along the minus strand of NZ_CP185960.1, from coordinate 4,023,738 downwards.
TGCAGCGGCCGACGATGAACTCGATGTTCTCCGCGGGCTGATTCGTGAGGGTGCTGAGGTCAACGCCCGCGACGATGCGGGTTGGACTGCACTGCATTTCGCAGCGGATCGCGGCAACCTGGATATCGCGGAGGAACTGGTCCGTGCCGGCGATGATGTGAATGCGACGAATAACCGGGGGAGAGGGGGCCACTCTTTTTGACGGCGATGGTGGGGAAGAGGGGAAGCGCCACCTTGGTTGCCGACCTGCTACTGGATAAAGGGGCGGATCCTCACCGGAAGAATTGGTATGACCACAGCCCTGTGGAGTTCGTTGTCGATATGAATGATGACGAACCGATCAAGATTTTGTTTGTCAAACGTGGAATCCAATGTCCTGACGTGTGACCGGGCACCGTGTGATCGTGCAGGGCAGGCGGGAGACCGATGCTCGTTACTGCCGTAGCCGCGTTGTCGCGATGAGGGGCCGCCCCCACAGTCGGAGTATCTCATTTGCAGTGGTGATGGTTGCCGCCAGATCGTGGCTTCCGTCGCTGATCCCGGCGGCGAGTAGCTGCGGTGGTACTCGCCCCGCGTCGAGCAGGATCCGCCACTCCGCCAGCCCGATTGACAGGTACTCAAGGGCGGGAAAATGGTTGAGCTGCAATGGGTCAGCGAGTGTGCCCGGGTTGGCGTCGATGGTGCGGATCCGTGGGTGATCGAGCAGTGGACCGAGGTCGGCGGGTATGTCGAGCGTGCCGAGGCTGAGGACTTCGAGGTCGACCTTCTGAGCTGCGTCGGCGATCGTGTTCCCGGGTCCGTCGTTGATGTAGGCCGTGCCCGCGCGGCTGGAGGGGCCGGTGTCGTCGCCTTCGCGGCCATGCACGAGCAGGTCGGTGAACGATTCACCCAGGTATGTCGCCCCGGCGTTGTATTCATGGTCCAAGAAGATGACCTGGCCTCGGTACCCGTTCTGGGCGGGGGCGAGGTCGGCGGCGTAGACGTCGCCGTACCCGTCGTGGCCGACGGGAAACCACAGCGGTGTCGCGGCCAACGGCTGGATGCGGCCCGCCGGATCCGGGCCGAGTGTGTCCCATGCCCCGAACTGCCAATCCAGCATGCGTTTTTCGGGCAGGTAGTAGTGCCGGAAGTCGGTGTCATCGAGGGGGACGATCTCCATGCCGTAGAAGCCTGCGTCCTCGCCGAGGATGATCTCCCCGCTGCCGGCGGTCAGGTAGATGGCTTTGACCTCGTCGGTCAGCGGCACTCCGAGTTGCGCTTCCACCGCCGCGACCTGCTCGGCAGTCGCTGGTGTGGCGTCGGGGATTTTCTCGGCGATGAGCCGGGACAGTGCGGCTGGGTCGGCGCTCGGTGCAGGGCCGGCGGTCACGGTCGGGTCGGGTTGTCGGCGGTAGAGGGCGGGTAGGGCGCCGTCTCGCAGGACGAGACTGCGGACTATGTGACCGCCGTGACTTGTGATGCAGTCTGGTATCTCGATCAGATCGACTTCGCGGGTACCTGAGCGGCTGGACCGCAGAATGACACCCATGCGCTCGACGTCGAATCGTTGGGCTACGGTGGATATCTCGTCAAATACGTCGTGACCGGACAGATCGCCCAACTCCGGTGACTTGCCATCCAGGCGATAGGACCCACCCATTGAGCCCTTTCCGACTGTCCCGGTGAACTCCACAAGATCGACGTCGGGCGGCGCGTCCTGCAGCTGTGCTTCAAGGGCAGGAAGCCAGATGGACAGTTCACGGATACTGGACACGCGCCGAAGTGTAGAGCCGAAAACGTCTGCAGCACGGCACTTCCAGAAAGCTCACTGCACACGCCGAGCCTGTGCGACGCGTCCACGAGTGGGGTGTCGGCGCCGACCGCGAGGCTCGGGTCCATGGCAGAGAGCCGTCTGCAGCGGTGCGACGCCGCTAGAGCGGTATCCGGCGTAGCCGCCATGGCGGTGGCCTATGGGGCGGCCAGTCCTGAGGATGCCGGGGTACGACCTTCGTCCGGTTGACATCGTTCAGATCGTTAGCCGCCGGATGAACAATGCAGTAGCTGCCCGAGTCCAAGAATCATGGCGCGTTGGATCCGACCCTCGGTTCTTTTCGAGCGGAACTCGCCGCGGACTTGGCCGAAATTGCTGCGGGCGCGGATTGGACGAAGATCAGGGTTCGCTGGGTCGATCTCGAGGAAGGTGAACTCCAGATCACTACGGAGCTGCGGAATGGGGAATTACGCTCCCTCGAATATGATGGCGACGAATATGCCGACTTGATATTCAAGAGTACTGATTTATTGGGGACAATGTTGCCGCGGGGAGACGGACGTTGGTTGGCTTACAGCGTTGGCCGGCACGGCGAGTTCGAGTTCTTTGAATGACTGACACGTCGGGCTGTGGTCCCTTGTGCCGCACTTTGATCGGTTTAAGTCGGCGATATGGTGGCGGCGTTGTTACCGGTAGGGCCCGTTGTTGGGATCAAGAGCGTGTGGGGATGGGGTATCGGGATGTTCGGGTTTCTTCGCCGTCGCGCTGACGGAGCCGGGCGGCGTGAGTCCCGCTTGCCGGGTCTGCTGGCCGGCTATCCGCCGTATCTGACCCCGTTCCCCGGCGAGCCTGGGTCTTTGAGCCTGCAGCAGTGCCAGGAGAACTTGCGGTATCTGCTCGATGTGCGTGAGCGCCGGTTGGAAATCGCGGCAGATCTGTTGCAGCAGTTTGGTATTGATCTGGACGCGGGTTTGTCGGCGGAGGATCCGCGCGGGTTCCTGCAGTCTCTTGATCAGTGGGCTCGCAGTGAATGGCCCACCGCCTACACACCCACGTTCTCCGATCGCTTCAAGGTTTGCTTAGCGCGGCGCAAAGAGGGCGAGCACATTGTGCTCGCGATGCTGATGGACATCGCTCTCGTGCTCGGCGAAACGGTGGTTCGTCAACGCCCGGAATACAGTTGGCGTCTGGATCTCGACTCGAAGAATCACGACTCGATCAGCTATCAGCGTGTCGTGATGGCCAAGGATCAGATCGATCCGGACTGGGAGGAGACGCTGCTGGACTTCGAATACCAATGTATCGGCAGCTTCGGCAAATTCGGCCGAGATACTCCCGGCAGCCATCCGCTCGGATACGCGGCACAGGTGGCCATCGAAGGCGGTTACGACCGGGTGGAGGTACGTCCGGCCCGCGTTGAGGCACCTGAGCCCGCGAGATTTCTCGGCCCCGTGGTCTATGACAAGGCGAAATATCAGAGTCACATCCTGGTTGATGAGGGAGGCTTCGACGAGGACACGGCCGATGAGCAAGCCGCGGTACCGGGTGCGTTCTACTTCGGCTGGCTAGCCTCGCGGGGGCTGCTCAATCCGACATGGGCCCGTGGCTTTCGCATGCGGCGCGATACCGCCGCCTACAAAGCCGGCCGCACGACCGCGGTGGACCTTTGGACGGAGTACGCCGATCGCTGCTTGATCGATTACATGCTCAGCGACCAAGCTAATGCGTTCACTCGTGACTACTACAACAGCGACCAGAACGGGTACTACGACGACCTTGCGGTCCTCGCCAAGGGCTTGCCGTCGTTGAGTCACTTGCCCTATTCCTTCGAGACCCAAGCGCGCGTCGACGCCGTCCTCGACCAGCGCTACGAACGATGGAGTTCAGCGCGATCCGGATGAATCGCAGCGCTCTCAGAATCGGCACCAAAAGCCGCTGAGGAGTGGGTTATTCGCCAAGCAACTCGGTTACGTGGCCGAGGTATGTCTGAGCCAGACAACCCAAATCGCCCAGCGTCCGGTTAGGCGCTCAGCGGTGCAGCGCCTCGCGCAGTGCCGCGAGCCCACGGTCGAACGCCTCGGTGGCCGCGGGGACGACCCCGGAGTAGCCGAGGTAGCCGTGTACGAGGGTTTCGGCGTTGTGCAGTTCCGCCGCGACGCCCGCGGCGGTCAGCAGCTCGGCGTAGCGGGCACCGTCGTCGCGCAGCGGATCGTGCCCGGCGACCGCGATGTAGGCGGGTGGCAACCCCGACAGGTCCGCGGCCCGAGCCGGCACCAGCGTGGCCGGGGGATCGGAGAGGTCGACGTGACCGGCATACCAGCGCGAGAAGCCCTTGACGGCGTCGAGCGCGAGGATCGGGGCCTCGGCGTTCTCGCGGAACGACGGCAGCGTGGTATCCCACGTCGTGGCCGGATACCACAGCAGCTGGAAGCGCAGCGCCGGTCCGCCCGCGTCGCGCGCGAGCTGCGCGACGACCGCGGAGAGGTTGCCGCCTGCCGAATCCCCGGCGACCGCCATCCGGCTCGCGTCGGCGCCCAGTTCCTCGGCATTGGCGGCGACCCACTGCGTCGCGGCCCACACGTCGTCGACGGCTGCCGGATACGGATGCTCGGGCGCCAGCCGGTAGTCCACCGACACGACGACGGCTTCGGCGCCGACGGCGTGCCGCCGTGCGGTGTTGTCGTAGCTGTCCAGGTCGCCGACCGACCAGCCGCCGCCGTGGATGAACACCACGACCGGCAGGGCCACGCCGGCCGGAGTCGGCGGCCGGTACACCCGCACGGGGATCGGCCCGGCGGGGCCGTCGATCACGCGATCCTCGACGTGCAGTTCGGGATGGATCTCGCGGCGGGGCAGCTCACTGAAACGTCGCCTGGCCTCCTCGACACCGTCCTTGGTGGTGAGTTGGAAAGGCACGACCTGCAGTACCTTCAGCAGAATGGCATCGACGGCCGGCTTGGTAACAGACACACGGACACGGTACGCACACCGCGCGACGGTGCTGCTGTGGGTTGCCGCCGCGGTCGTCGCGGCCGGGTACGGCGTCTTCCTTCTCGTCACGGCGCTTCGGCTGCCCGCGGGCACCGACCTCACCGGGCAGTTCCCTGGCCAGCCGGCCGTCAAAGCCCTCGCCGCCGTCCTGTTGGCCGTCGCGGCGTTCACGCATCCGATCCCGCGCGAGCGTCGGTGGCTGGTCGGGGCGCTGATCTTCTCGGCCGCCGGTGATTTCCTGCTCGCGATGCCGTGGTGGGAGCCGTCGTTCGTGCTCGGTTTGGCCGCCTTCCTGGTGGCGCACCTGTGCTTTTTGGCCGCGTTGTTGCCATTGGTGACGCGCACGACGCCGCGGTTGGTCGCCGTCGCGGTCACCGTGGTGGCGTGTCTGGTGTTGCTGGCGTGGTTCTGGCCCCGACTGATCGAACAGGGCATGGCCATCCCGGTGACGGCCTACATCGCGGTTCTGGGTGCCATGGTGTGTACGGCGCTGCTGGCCCGACTGCCCACCGCGTGGACTGCGCTGGGCGCGGTGTGCTTCGCGGTCTCGGACGCGATGATCGGGATCAGTGAATTCGTGCGCGGCGACCAGCTCCTCGCGGTCCCGATCTGGTGGGCGTACGCCGGGTCGTTGCTGTTGATCACGGCCGGATTGTTCTTCGGCCGGACGTCGGCGCCGTCTGCTACATCTGCGCCGTGACCATCACCCGGCGCGCCGCCGAGCACGAACCCATCGCCCGGGTGCTGCCGATGTTGTCGGTGCCGCACCTGGACCGGGAATTCGACTATTTGGTGTCGGCGGAACAGTCCGATGATGCCCAACCGGGCGTGCGGGCCCGGGTGCGCTTCCACGGCCGGCTGGTCGACGCATTCATCCTGGAGCGCCGATCCGACACCGACCATGACGGCAAGCTCGGTTGGCTGGACAAGGTGGTGTCGGCCGAACCCGTTCTGACTGCCGACGTGCGGCGGCTGGTCGACGCCGTCGCCGCGCGCTATGCCGGCACCCGGCCCGACGTGCTGCGGCTGGCCGTGCCGCCCCGCCACGCCACGGTCGAGAAGCAAACTCCGCCTGAGCCGCAACCGATTCCGGCGATCGACGTTGATCCGAGCGGGTGGGCGCGGTACGGGCGCGGTGAACAGTTCCTGACCGCGTTGAGCGACGGGCGAGCGGCCCGCGCCGTCTGGCAGGCACTGCCGGGCGAGCAGTGGCCGCAGCGGCTCGCCGAAGCCGCGGCGGTGACCGTCAACGCGGGCCAGAGCGTGCTCGCGATCATGCCGGACCAGCGTGACGTCGACGCGTTGCATGCGGCCGCGATCGCTCATCTTCCCGAATCCCGGGTGGTTGCGTTGTCGGCCGGACTCGGCCCGGCGCAGCGGTACCGGCGTTGGCTCGCGGTGCTGCGCGGCCAGGCCCGCGTGGTGATCGGCACGCGCAGCGCGGTGTTCGCCCCGGTTGCCGAGCTCGGGCTGATCCTGGTGTGGGACGACGGCGACGACAACCTCGCCGAACCGCGGGCGCCCTACCCGCACGCCCGTGACGTCGCGATGCTGCGCGCCCACCAATTGCGTTGTGCGGCAATGATCGGCGGCTATGCACGCACCGCGGAGGGCCAGGTGCTCGTGCGGACCCGGTGGGCGCATGACCTGGTCGCGACGCGGTCCGTGGTGCGCGCGGCGGCACCGCGCGTCGTCGCGCTGGAGGCCAGCAACTACGCCCAGGAGCGCGATCCGGCCGCACACACCGCACGGCTGCCGTCGATGGCGCTGCAGGCCGCCCGCACGGCGCTGCAGGCCGACCGTCCGGTGCTCATCCAGGTGCCGCGCCGCGGTTACGTACCCGCGCTGGCGTGCGCGCGGTGCCGCTCCGTCACCCGGTGCCGGCATTGCACCGGCCCGTTGTCGTTGCCCGACCGCGACAGCGCCGCGGCGCAGTGCCGATGGTGCGGGCGAGCGGAACCCGCGCTGCGATGTGCGCGCTGCGGGTCGGACGCCGTCCGGGCGGTCGTGGTCGGGGCACGTCGCACCGCAGAAGAACTCGGCCGGGCTTTTCCCGGCACCGCGGTGATCACGTCGGGCGGGGACGCCGTCGTCGGCACCGTGGAGGACAAACCGGCCCTCGTCGTCTGTACCCCGGGCGCCGAGCCGGTCGCCGACGGCGGCTACGGCGCAGCGCTGCTCCTCGACGCCTGGGCGCTGCTGGGCAGACAGGATCTGCGCGCCGCCGAGGACACGCTGCGGCGCTGGATGGCGGCCGCCGCCCTGGTCCGGTCCCGCGGCGACGGCGGGGTGGTCGCAGTGGTCGCGGAGTCGGCCCTGCCGACCGTGCAGGCACTCATCCGCTGGGATCCGGTCGGCCACGCCGACGCCGAACTCGACGGCCGCGACGAGGTGGGTCTGCCGCCGGCTGTTCACATGGCAGCCGTCGACGGGCCAACGCCGGCGGTCATGGCGCTACTGGAGACGGCGCAGCTGCCTGCGGCCGCCGAACCACTCGGACCCGTGGAACTGCCGCCCGGCGCCCGCAGACCGCCCGGCATGGCCGCCGACGCCGAGGTGAGTCGGATGCTGGTCCGGGTGCCGCGCGACGGCGGTCTCGAATTGGCGGGCGCGTTGCGGCGCGCGACCGCGGTGCTCAGCGCACGCCACGATCAGGAGCCATCTCGAGTGCAGATCGACCCGTTGCACATAGGGTGAGGCGGACACCTCACCCGGTATCGGTGAGTGGCGAGCGGGAGGCTGCGATGCGACGGGCGTTGGCGTGGCTTTTTACGTTGACGCTCATTGGTTTTGGGTTGCTGTGGCCGCTCGGGTTCGGCGGCGGCGACGATGAGCGGGCCGACGCGCCCGACCCGGTGGTGATCACCGACTACCAGGCCGAGTTCCAAGTGGACGCCGACGGACGGCTGCACGCGGTGGAGACCATCACCGCCGACTTTCCCAGTGGGCGCCACGGCATCTTCCGGCACTGGGATGTGGCCAATCAGAACAACCCCCGACTGCGGCAGGAGCCGGACATCACTTCGGTGCGGCTCGACGGGCGGCCCGCGCCCTATCAGCTGCAGTGGGCCGGCGACAAACGGTTCCAGGTCGCGAAGATCGGTGATCCCGACGTGACGCTCGACTGGGGCAGCCACGTCTTCGAGATCCGTTACACGATCCCCGGCGTGCTGGATCCGGGAAGCGTCGGCGCCGACAAACAGTTCGCCGAATCCACCGGCGATCCCAACTCGCGGTCGGTCTTCTACTGGAACGTCATCGCACCGGCCTGGAACAACACGATCGAGCGGGCAGAGATCTCGGTCACCTTGCCCGCCGACATCACGGGTGCCGAGTGCAGCGTGGGGACCGGGGTCGGCCGCGGATGCCGGGACCTGGGCGTCAGTGGCAACACCGTGCGCATGCAAGCGCTGGATCTGCGTCCGCATACGCCGGTCACGCTGCGGGCCGGCGTCGATGTACCCACGCCGCCACAGGTGAGCTTGCCCTGGCCGCACACCTGGGACCGGATCCTGGGACGGTCGTTGACCGCGGTGCTGTGGGTGGCCGGGTTGTCGGTCGCGCTCGGCCTGCTCGCCTATTTCTGGTCACGATCCACGAGCGAGCCGACACCCGGATTTCCGCTGCAGTATGGACCGCCGGATGGGCTCGGGCCGGTGCAGACGGAGTACATCCGCACCGAGAGTGTCCCGAAGAACGGACTCACCGCCACACTGCTCTATCTCGCCGAGCGTCGACTCGTCGAGTTGCGGCAGGTCAGCGACAAGCAATGGAACGTTCGCGGGCTCGCCGAGCCAGGGGCGTGGGCTGACGTCGACCCCGTCAGCGTCGCAGTGGGGTCCGCGCTCAAGGTGATGCAGCCCGGTGCCGAGTTCGCGGCCAAGCGCACCGTCAAGTCCGGGCAGAAACTCAGCAGGGCGAAGACGGACATGACCGCCGCGGTGAAGAAGTGGGCGTTCGACGGGGGTCTGCTCGTCAACCGTCGCAAGGAGCTCTGGGTGCGCACCGCGAACGCGTTCGCGTTTTTCGCCGCGCTCGGCGGATTCTGGCTGTGGTTCGGCATTCCCGTCACCATGTGGGGGCTGCCGTTCGCGGTCTTCTTCGTGCTGTCGGTGCGTTCATGGCAGGACGGTGTGGGAACGCGGCGAACCCTCGCCGGGCGGGATCTGTGGTCGCGCGTAGGCGGCTTTCATCGGCTGCTGTCCACCGACTCCGCCGAGACACGCTTCGATTTCGCCGCCCGTAAAGATCTCTACCTCGCCTACGTTCCTTTCGCGGTGGCGGCCGGCACGGCTGCACTGTGGGCCAAGAAGTACCACGACAGCATCGGCACTCCTGCGCCTCAACCGGATTGGTACAGCTCGACATCGCAGTCCAGCTGGGATTCCACCGGCGGAGGAGGCGGCATGGACTTCGACAGTTTCGAATCGGCGTTGTCGTCGTCGATCGGCGCCTACACCGCATCGCAGTCGTCGTCATCCTCGTCGGGTGGCGGCGGGTCGAGCGGCGGGTCGAGCGGCGGGTCGAGCGGCGGCGGCGGTGGTGGCGGCGGGGGAGGAGGCGGCGGATCGTGGTGACTCTGGCGTTGATCGTGATCCTGGTACTGGCGGTGTCGGTCCTCATCGGTTTCGTGGTGGGGCACAACAAGCTTCGCGCCGCTGATGTCCAAGTCGCCGAGGCATTGGCCGGCATCGACGTGGAACTGAGCAGGCGGGCGGCGCTGATCCCAGCTCTCGTACATACCGTGCAGACCTTCGCGGCCCATGAAAAGGCGGTGCTGGGCCAGGTCAGCGCCGCCACAGCCGCGCTGACGAGGGCGACGGGCAGCACATCGGTGGCGCGGCGAAGCGCGGCCGAAACGGAACTCGACGATGCCATCGCCGAAGTGCTGGCATTGAGATCGGCCTACCCTCAGCTCAATTCGTCGAACAACTTTCTCGATCTCCAGGACGACCTCGCCGACACCGAGAACAAGCTGGCGTTCGCGCGCCAGTACTACAACGACGCCGTCAGCCAGTTGAACCGCCTGATCGCAGCGATCCCCTGGATGTATGTCGCACGGCTGGCCGGAGTGGAGGAGCGTGAGTTTTACCGGATGCCGCGCCGCTGAGTGACTGATTCGCCACACCTGCCCCGTGTCGGGCGGACGTAGGCCCCAAACTCGGCGTCCGCTCACCCACAATGGGCGCTTCGGTACGGAATCGAGTGCCTGCAGGGGGCAGAAGAGTCTGGTGGTGAGAATGTCCGTGGAGTTGGTGGCGGCGCGCGCAAGGCTGGGGCTCGCACCGTTGACGGTGCTCGAACTCAGCCCTCCCGATATGGTCAGTTGCGCCGCGGCGGCCGGGTATCACGCCGTGGGCCTGCGCCTGATTCGGGCGACGGCCGACGAACCGCAGCGTCCCACGATCGGCATGACTCCACTGATCCGCCAGACCCGCGAGCGGTTGGACGACACCGGCATCGAACTGCGCGACATCGAAGTGCTGCGGCTCACACCGACCACCCGGGTCCGCGCTGACTTCGAAGCGTTCCTGGAGACCGGTGCGTACCTGGGAGCCGGCGAAATCCTGGTCGCCGGCAACGATCCCGACATGAGCCGTGCCGCCGACAATCTCGCCGAACTGGCCGAGCTGGCCGATGGCTACGGGCTCACGCCGAACGTCGAACCCATGCCCTACAACGATGTTCGCGACGTCACCGAGGCCGCCTCGCTCATCGAGCGCGCCGGGCACCGCAACATCGGCCTGCTCATCGACCCCATCCACTATTACCGGGGGCACAACGCGCTCGCCGACCTCGCCACTCTTCCCGCGTCATGGTTCCGCTACCTGCAGATGTGCGATGCGCCCACCGAACTACCCGGCAGCACTGAGGATTTGGTGTACCAGTCACGAGTGGCGAGGTTGCTGCCCGGTTCCGGGGGCCTCGACCTGCTCGCGCTGTTGCTCGCGATGCCGCCGCATACGCCCGTCAGTGTCGAGGCGCCGGTCGTCGCTCCTGGCGTTCCCGCGGTCGAGCGCGCAAAGGCGGCGCTGCACAGCACGTGCCGGGTCCTCGAACTGGCCGACCGGATCCGCGACGACTACGTGGACGCCGACACGCCCGTCGTCCGCGCCGGGTGACCGTCGAGCCTCAGCGCCTGCCCGGTGCCGTCGAGCTGTCGGCGATCCCTAGACTGGTTCGGTGCGTCTCGTCTTCGCTGGTACTCCGGAGCCGGCACTGCCGGCACTACGGCGACTGATCGAATCGCCCAACCACGATGTGGTTGCGGTGCTCACTCGTCCCGATGCGGCGGCCGGCCGACGCGGCAAACCCGCGCCGTCTCCGGTGGCACGGCTGGCCATCGAACACGACATACCCGTGTTGCGGCCCGCCCGCCCCAACGACGACGAATTCGTCGCCGAGTTGCGTGAGCTCGCGCCGGACTGCTGCGCGGTGGTGGCCTACGGCGCGCTGCTGAGCCAACGGCTGCTCGCCGTCCCGCCGCGCGGCTGGATCAATCTGCACTTCTCGTTGTTGCCCGCCTGGCGCGGGGCTGCTCCGGTGCAGGCCGCGATTGCCGCGGGGGATTCGGTCACGGGAGCCACGACGTTTCTCATCGAACCGGCGCTTGACTCCGGCCCGGTGTACGGCGTGGTCACCGAAACCGTGCGGGACACCGACACCGCGGGCGAACTCCTTGACCGCCTTGCGATTTCGGGAGCCATGCTGCTGGAGACCACGCTGGACGGGATCGCCGACGGCTCGCTGACCGCGGTGCCGCAGCCGGCCGACGGCGTCACCGTCGCACCCAAGATCACCGTCGAGTCGGCCAGGGTGCGCTGGGACCTGCCGGCACACGTCGTCGACCGCCGGATCCGTGCGGTCACACCGAATCCGGGGGCGTGGACGATGATCGGCGACCTGCGGATCAAGGTCGGCCCGGTCACCGTGGCGGAATCCGCAGATCCGTTGCCGCCCGGCGCCATCCGCGTGGGGCGCAACAGCGTCGAAGTCGGAACGGGTTCGTATCCGGTGCGGCTCGGTCAGATTCAGCCGCCGGGCAAGAAGCTCATGAACGCCGCCGACTGGGCTCGCGGTGCGCGTCTCGACGAATCGGTGCACGCGTCATGACCAGACCACCGAACCGCCCGCAGCGCAAACGCCCGCCGCGGCGCAAACCGCTCGATCCGGCCCGGCAAGCCGCCTTCGACGTACTGCGTGCGGTGTCGGAACGCGATTCGTACGCCAACCTCGCGCTGCCCGCACTGCTGCGCGAACGCGGCATCGAGGGCCGTGACGCGGCGTTCGCCACCGAGCTGGCCTATGGCGCGTGCCGGACCCGCGGTCTGCTCGACGCGGTCATCGAACGCGCGGCCGGGCGACCACCGGAGCGGATCGATCCCGTATTGCTCGATCTCCTTCGGCTCGGCACGTACCAGTTGCTGCGCACCAGGGTCGAGCCGCATGCGGCGGTGTCGACGACCGTCGAGCAGGCGGGCATCGAATTCGATTCGGCCCGTGCGGGTTTCGTCAACGGCGTGCTGCGCACGATCGCGTCGCGTGACGAGCAGTCCTGGACCGATGAACTCGCGCCGTCCGCGGCCGCCGATCCGGTCGGGCACGCCGCATTCGTCCATGCCCATCCGCGGTGGATCGCGCAGGCGTTCACCGATGCACTCGGCGCCGAGGCCGGGCAGCTCGATGCGTTGCTGGCCAGCGACGACGAACGGCCCGTGGTGCACCTCGCAGCGCGGCCGACCGCGCTGACCGCCGAGGAACTGGCGGCGCAGACCGGCGGAACCGTCGGCCGGTATTCGCCGTATGCGGTGTACCTGTCGGGTGGCGATCCCGGCCGGCTGAGCGCGGTCCGCGAAGGTGCCGCGCAGGTACAGGACGAGGGCAGCCAGCTCGTCGCCCGTGCACTGACGCTCGCCGAGGTCGATGGGGCCGACGACGGTCGCTGGCTCGATCTGTGCGCGGGGCCGGGCGGCAAGACGGCCCTGCTGGCCGCGATCGGCAAGGCATCGGGAGCGCACGTCACCGCGGTGGAGCCGGGGGAGCGGCGGGCCGATCTGGTCGAGCAGAACACCCGCGGCCTCGACGTGGACGTGCACCGCGTCGACGGGCGGGAATCCGGCCTGCAACCCGGCTTCGACCGGGTGCTCGTCGACGCGCCCTGCACGGGGCTCGGCGCGCTGCGCCGCAGGCCCGAGGCACGTTGGCGACGTCAGCCGGGCGATGTCCCTGGACTCGCGAAGCTGCAACGCGAACTGCTCTCGGCAGCGATCAAGCTGACCCGGCCCGGCGGGGTCGTGCTGTATGCCACGTGTTCGCCGCACCTCGCCGAAACCGTCGGAGTCGTGGCCGATGCGCTGCGGCGCCACCCGGTGACCGCGCTGGACACCCGGCCGCTGTTCGACCCGGTCGACGACCTCGGCGACGGCACCCACGTCCAGCTGTGGCCGCACCGGCAGGGGACCGATGCGATGTTCGCGGCAGCACTGAAAGTAGATTAGCCACATGGCTGAACCGCTCATCGCGCCCTCCATCCTGTCCGCGGATTTCGCGCGGCTCGCCGACGAGGTGGCCGCGGTGTCCGGCGCCGACTGGCTGCACGTCGACGTGATGGACAACCACTTCGTGCCGAACCTGACGCTCGGCCTGCCGGTGGTCGAGTCGCTGCTCAAAGTCACCGACATCCCGATGGACTGCCATCTGATGATCGAGGACCCGGAGCGGTGGGCGCCGCCGTACGCCGAGGCCGGCGCGTACAACGTCACGTTCCACGCGGAGGCCACCGACAATCCCGTCGCCGTCGCCCGTGACATCCGCGCGGCCGGCGCCAAGGCCGGTCTCTCGGTGAAGCCCGGCACCCCACTTGAGCCGTATCTGGAGATCCTCCGGGAGTTCGACACGTTGCTGGTGATGTCGGTGGAGCCGGGTTTCGGTGGCCAGAAGTTCATCCCCGAGGTCTTGGCGAAGGTCGGCACGGCACGCCGGCTCGTGGACTCCGGTGAGCTCACGGTCGTCGTCGAGATCGACGGCGGCGTGAACGCCGATACGATCGCGCAGGCGGCCGAGGCGGGAGTCGACTGCTTCGTCGCCGGGTCCGCCGTCTACAGCGCAGCCGATCCCGCCGCCGCGGTGAAATCCCTGCGGCAGCAGGCCGCAAGCGCCTCCAAGCACCTGACACTGTGACCGCTGAGCCCGAGGCCGCCATGCGGCTGGCCATCGAGCAGGCCGAGCGGGTCAAGGGTTCGACATATCCCAATCCGCCGGTGGGTGCGGTGATACTGGACGCCGACGGGCAGGTGGCCGGGATCGGCGGGACTCAGCCGCCGGGCGGGCCGCACGCCGAAGTGATGGCACTGCAAGGCGCCGGGCACCGGGCCGCAGGCGGCACCGCGGTCGTCACGCTCGAACCGTGCAACCATCATGGCCGCACCCCGCCCTGCGTCGATGCCCTTGTGGCGGCAGGGGTTTCGCGCGTCGTCTACGCCGTCGGCGATCCGAACCCGGTCGCGGCAGGCGGCTCGGCACGGATGGCCGATGCGGGCATCGAGGTCACCGCCGGGGTGCTGGCCGACGAGGTTTCCCGAGGGCCGTTACGCGAGTGGCTGCACAAGCAACGCACGGGGCTCCCTCACGTGACGTGGAAGTTCGCCACGAGCGTGGATGGGCGCAGCGCCGCGGCCGACGGATCGAGTCAGTGGATCACCAGCGAGGCCGCACGGGCCGATGTGCACCGCAGGCGCGCGGTCGCCGAGGCCATCGTGGTGGGTACCGGCACCGTCTTCTTCGACGATCCGGCGCTGACGGCAAGGCTGCCCGACGGCACCTTGGCCGACCGCCAGCCGCTGCGCGTGGTCGTGGGCGAGCGCGAGGTCTCGTCGGATTCCAAAGTGCTCAACGATGATTCGCGCACCATGGTGATCCGCACCCACGACCCGCACGAGGTGATCCGGTCGCTCGCCGACCGCACCGACGTGTTGGTCGAGGGCGGGCCGACATTGGCGGGCGCATTCCTGCGGGCCGGTGTGGTGAACCGGATCCTGGCGTACGTCGCGCCGATTCTGCTCGGCGGGCCGATCACCGCAGTCGACGACGTGGGTGTCCTCAGCATCGCCCACGCGCAACGCTGGCGGTTCGACGGGATCGAGGCGATCGGCCCCGACGTCTTACTGAGTCTCGTACCCAACTGACAGGCGCCGACGGCCCGGTCGACACCGGTTTTGCGGCCGGTGCCTCGGTACACTCGTACCAAAGCGCGTTCACTGCCGACATGCGCTGGGTGAACACGAGCAAAGGAAAACGAGCGTGACTGCACTGCAGGACTGGCTCAGTATCTCCCCGCTAACGCCACGCGCGGTCCGCAGCCTGGTGTGCGCTCCGCTCCGTGTCGTCCTGCCCGGCAAACGACCGCAAACCGGCGAAGAGCTGCCGCGGCTCCTGCGCCCCGGTGTCGAGCGCTGCTGACCTTGTCAGGGCGCGCGGTGCCGACCCGGCGGCTGCTGACCCGGTAACCGAACCGTCTCATCGGTCGACTGGGTCGGAAGTGCCTGCGTCGGAAGGTCCAGCAGCTCGGTGGGCGCATCGTCGGAATCCGCGTCGTCGCGGCGTGGCCCGGAAGGCGGTTCGACGTCGTCGGCATGCTCGTGGCGGGCGCTGATCAACAGGCCCAACACCGCGCCGATGATGCACACGACGGCGGCGATCAAGAAAATGTCGCCGTACATCATCACGTACGCCTCGCGATACCGTTCGGCCTGTGCGGACAGCCGCTCGGCCAGCGACATCGGACCGGCGTTGTTGGTCGCTGCCAGGGTCGCCAGGTGTTGGTTGAACCGGTACAGACCCCACGCCGACAGCGCCGCGATGCCGATCAGCATGCCGATCATGCGGGCGACCACCACGAGCGCGGACGCGATGCCGTGCTGTGCGGGCGGAACCACGCGCAACGTCGCCGAGGTCAGCGGGCCGATCACCAGGCCGAGCCCGAGACCGACGATCGCGAGGTCGGTGTCGAGCACCGGCAGGCTGAACAGGCCCAGGTCGTGGCGCGCCGACAACACGTCGATCGACCAGTGCGACACCAGCCAGAAGCCGCCGGCCGCGATCACCAGACCGATGAACGCGACGGCCCGGTCACCGATCCTGGTGGCCAGCCAGCCACCGAACAGCGCGCCGATGGGCAATGCAATCAAGAACCGCAGCAACAGGAACGCCGCTTCGTTCTGATCCTGACCGAGCACGCCCTGACCGAAGAGCTCGACGTTGACGAGGGTGACCATCAACGCCGCACCGGCGCACAGCGAGGCGCCGAGGGCCGCCAGGAACGGCCGGAAGTGCACGCCCGCCGGCTCGATCAGCCGGGTCTTGGCGACCTTCTCCCACGCGAAGAACGCGACCGTTGCGATCAACGCACCGGCCAGAACCGGCAGACCCCAGCTGGGCAGCACCTGCTTGCCGTCGGGTTCGGGGTTGTAGAGACCCACGACGGCCAGGCCGAGCGCGATCGCCAGCAGCACACCGCCGACGACGTCGACCTTTTCCGGGGGTTGGTCTTTGTCCCGTGGCGGCAGGCTGAAGTGGATCATCACCATCGCGATGACGGCCAGCGGCACGTTGACCCAGAACACCGCCTGCCAGTGGCTGAACAGCCAGACCAACGTGATGCCGTAGACCGGGCCAAGGACCGCGCCCAACTCCTGCGCGGCACCCACCCCGCCCAGCACCCCGGCGCGGTTACGCGCCGACCACAGATCGGCGGCCAGGGCCAGCGTGACCGGCAGCAGCGCACCGCTCGCGGTGCCCTGCACGATGCGGCCGATGACCAACGTCGTCAGATCACCCGACAGCGCGGTGATCACCGATCCGATCGCGAAACCGGCCAGCCCCACCTGGATCAGCATCTTGCGGCCGAACCGGTCGGACGCGCGGCCGAGCAGCGGCATGGCGGCGATATAGCCGAGCAGGTAACCCGTGATGATCGGCGTGACCTGCTGGATCTTGTTGATCGCGATGCCGACGTCTTTCATGATGTCGACCATGATCGTGATCACGACATAGGTGTCGAGGGCGCCGAGCAGCACGGCGAGGCTGCCCGCGCTGATCGCGATCGTGCGGTTTCCGCGGGATGTCACCGCGTCAGCGGTCCGCATCAGGGAGCGGGCTTGGTGACAGTGACCTGCTTACCCCAGTCCGACAGGGTCATCGTGACGCTGTTTCCTGGCGTGGGCTCCAGCTTGGCCTGCAGCAGGGTGTGCTTGTCGTCATCGGTGATCCACGCGGTGCCCGGCACCGGACCGCTTGCCTTGAGCTGCGGTGCGATCTTGTTGACGGCGTCGGCGCTGACGTTGCCGGTCACGCGGACACCCTCGGTGCCGTTGATCGACTCACGGCCCTCGGCCTTGGCGTCGCTGAAGTTCGCGAGCACGTTGGCCAGGCCGGTGTCGGGGTTGAGGATGGCCGAGACGTCGTAGATGTTGGCGGCCGCGCCGTAGTTCGACAGCGGGTCACCGGGCGTGAGCGCGGCGTACAGATTGCCGTCGGCGACGACGAATTGCGCGTCGGCGATCTTCTGGCCGAACGCGATGAGATCTGCGGTGCCCTGGGCGGCGACTGCCGGAGCGTTGGTCAGGTCACCGTCGAGTTTCTCGACCGGCAGCCCTTCGATCGTGCCCTGCACGGTCAGCAGCAGGTGCACGCTCTGCTGGCTCTTGGTCGCCGCCGAGGACTCCTGCAACAGCGTCGTGGCGTCGGGAAGCGGAGCGTCGGACGTCTTCTCCGACGACGAGCACCCCGCGATGAGCGCAACGGAGGTGAAAAGAACGGCGAGCAAGGATTGGACTGCGAAGCGTGGGCGCGTCTGCATGACTGCATCGTAGAGGCTTGCCGCGACGAACTGTCTTTTCGCTCCTCACGTGCGCGGCCGTCTTTTCGCTCCTCACGTCCTCATCCGTTTTCTCCAACCGGTCACCGACTGAATACTCTGGTCTTCGTGTTCACCGGAATCGTTGAAGAGCTGGGCGTCCTCGTCGACAAGGAGGACCTCGCCGATGCCGCGCGGTTGGCCATCCGCGGGCCCATCGTGACCGCCGACGCGCGGCACGGGGATTCGATCGCGGTGAACGGCGTGTGTCTGACCGTCGTGGACATCCGGCCCGACGGGATCTTCACCGCCGACGTCATGGCCGAGACCCTCAACCGGTCCAGCCTGCAGAAGCTCGAGGTCGGCGGCCGCGTCAATTTGGAACGTGCCGCGGCCGTGAACAGCCGCCTCGGTGGACACATCGTCCAGGGGCATGTCGATGGCACCGGACATGTGATTTCGCGCACGCCGTCCGAGCATTGGGAGGTTGTGCGGATCGGCCTGCCCGAGGCGCTGTCGAGGTATGTGGTCGAGAAGGGTTCGATCACCGTCGACGGGGTGTCGTTGACCGTCTCCGGCTTGGGCGACGACTGGTTCGAGGTGTCGCTGATCCCGACCACGCGTGAGCTCACCACGGTCGGCCACGCGGACGTCGGTGCGCAGGTGAACCTCGAGGTCGACGTCATCGCCAAGTACGTCGAGCGGCTGATGAGCCGTACCGCTCAGTAAGAGCTGGCAATAACTGCTGGTTTTCGGTGGTTCATACTGGAGTCGACGACGATGGTTCCACGTATGGAACGTCGCACTGAACAGGCAAGGTGGCGCAGATGACCAGGCTCGATTCCGTCGAGAGGGCGATAGCCGATATCGCGGCGGGCAAAGCCGTGGTTGTGATCGACGACGAAGACCGCGAGAACGAGGGCGACCTCATCTTCGCCGCCGAGAAGGCCACGCCCGAATTGGTCGCGTTCATGGTGCGCTACACGTCGGGTTATCTGTGTGTGCCGCTGGACGGCGAGATCTGCGATCGCCTGGGCCTGTTGCCGATGTACGCGGTCAACCAGGACAAGCACGGCACCGCATACACCGTCACCGTTGACGCGAAAAAAGATGTGGGAACCGGCATTTCGGCCTCCGACCGGGCGACCACGATGCGTGCCCTCGCCAACCCCGACACGGTTGCCGACGACTTCACGAAACCCGGCCACGTGGTGCCGTTGCGCGCCAAGGACGGTGGTGTGCTGCGGCGCCCCGGCCACACCGAGGCGGCCGTCGACCTCGCTCGGCTGGCCGGTCTGCAACCCGCGGGTGCGATCTGCGAGATCGTGAGCCAGAAGGACGAAGGCGACATGGCGCGCACCGACGAGTTGCGCGTGTTCGCCGACGACCATGACCTGGCGCTGATTTCGATCGCCGACCTCATCGAGTGGCGGCGCAAGCACGAAAAGCACATCGAGCGCATCGCCGAGGCGCGGATCCCGACCCGGCACGGCGAGTTCCGCGCCGTCGGGTACAAGAGCATCTACGAGGATGTCGAGCATGTCGCCCTGGTCCGCGGCGAGATCGCCGGGCCGAACAGCGACGGTCACGACGTGCTGGTCCGCGTGCACTCCGAATGCCTGACCGGTGACGTGTTCGGATCGCGGCGCTGCGACTGCGGCCCGCAGCTGGACGCCGCGATGGCGATGGTCGCACGCGAAGGGCGCGGCGTGGTCCTCTACATGCGCGGGCACGAGGGCCGCGGCATCGGTTTGATGCACAAGCTGCAGGCCTACCAGTTGCAGGACGCCGGCGAGGACACCGTCGACGCCAACCTGATGCTCGGATTGCCCGCCGACGCACGCGATTACGGCATCGGCGCACAGATCCTGGTCGACCTCGGTATCCGGTCGATGCGGCTGCTGACCAACAATCCGGCCAAGCGCGTCGGACTGGACGGCTACGGCCTGCACATCATCGAGCGGGTGCCGCTGCCGGTGCGGGCCAACGCGGAGAACATCCGCTACCTCATGACCAAGCGGGATCGCATGGGCCATGACCTTGTCGGCCTGGACGACTACGACGAAGCGGTGAGCATGGACGATTACGACGAGGCGGTGTACCTGCTGGGGGACCGCCGCCCGCCGAGTGCCGAGGGTGTGGCGGATAAATGAGTGGGGGCGCAGGCGTTCCCGAACTGCCGCAGATCGATGCCTCGAATGTGAAACTGGCGATCGTGGCCAGTACGTGGCACACCAAGATCTGCGATGCGTTGCTCGACGGTGCGCGCAAGGTTGCCGCCGATGCCGGCATCGCCGAGCCGACCGTCGTCCGCGTGCTCGGTGCGATCGAAATCCCGGTGGTGGCCCAGGCTTTGGCGGCCACCCATGACGCGGTGGTGGCGCTCGGTGTGGTGATCCGTGGCCAGACACCGCATTTCGACTACGTGTGCGATGCCGTCACGCAAGGACTGACCCGGGTGTCGCTGGACGCGTCGACCCCGGTGGCCAATGGCGTGTTGACGACCGACACCGAAGAGCAGGCGCTCGATCGGGCCGGCCTCCCGTCCTCGACCGAGGACAAGGGCGCCCAGGCGGCAGCGGCCGCACTGTCGACCGCACTGACCCTTCGTGAGCTGCGCGCCCGCGCATGACCGGTCAGATGACGGCAGACACCTGGGACGTCGAGATCCGCCCGTACCGCACACCGATTTTCGCCTACGGGGCGGCATTGATCATCTTCGCGGCCCACGTCTCGGTGGGCGCGTTGCTCAAAGTGGGGTCCACCGGCGTCGTCTTTCGCACTGCCGATCAGGTGGCGATCGCGTTGCTCGGTGCCGTGATCGCCTGTGTGGTGCTGATGTTCGCCCGGCCCCGGCTGCGGGTCGGACCGTCGGGCGTGGCGGTGCGCAATCTCGTCGGCTATCGGACCATCCCATGGTCCGACGTCGTCGATGTCTCGTTTCCGCGGGGCGCCCGCTGGGCCCGCGTGGATCTGCCCGACGACGAGTACATCCCGGTGATGGCGATCCAGGCGATCGACAAGGGACGCGCGGTCGACGCGATGGACAAGGTCAGGGAGTTGGTCGCGAAGTACCGCACCGGCCTCAGCTGACCCGCAGCGTCATCGCCAATTCTTCGGCACCGGCCGATGATTCGGTGTCGGCCACATCGAAACCGAGGCTCTCGTACACGTAGCGGGCCGCTGCGTTGTCGGTCGCGACCCGCAGTTTGACGGTCTGGACTCGCCGGCCGCGCGACCAGTCCACGGCCGCGCCGATCAGCCGATGCGCCAGGCCGTGTCCACGCGCCGCCGGATCGACCCACAACGAATACAGGTACATCGTGTGGGCGTTCTGCTGCTGCGCGCCGATGAGGCCGACCGCTCGCCCGTCGACCGCCGCGGTGAATTGAGCGTGATCGCGTAGTCTTCGGCGCCACTGTGCGGCAGTGAATCTCGATTCGCGGCGATAGTGCTGGTCGTCGACCCCCAGCGAGTCGGCCAGCGCACGCAACCGCAGGACGGCGAACAGTCGCCAGTCCGCCTCGGTGAGTCGGATCACCCGGTACGTCATGGGCGTGTGGGTCAACCCGGGTCGCCCATCACCAGACCCTCGCGGCGCGGGTCGGCACCACCGATCCAGCCGGGCTCGGCGCGCACGATCGCCGAGAGACCGCTGGACTGATCGGCGAGGTCGACCTGATGGCCCAGTGCGCGTAGGCCCTTCACGAGCGGGTCGTGATCACCTGGCAGTCCCGGCGGGCCGGAGGTGTTGATGTTGGGATGTTCGCCGCCGATGTTCGTCTTGGGTGTGTTGGCGGCGCCGAAGTCGACCATCGACACCGCCTGCTGCGGGTCCAGGCCCCAATCAACAACGCCGACAACGGTTTTGACGACGAACTGAATGATGACCGAACCGCCGGGGGAGCCCAGCACGGCGTAGAGCGGGCCTCTCGACCCGGGCGGGCCGGCCGTGCCCTTGTCGAACATGAGGGTCGGCGCCATGGTGCTGCGTGGCCGTTTGCCGGGCTCGACCCGATTGGGCACCGGCGTGCCCTCGGGACTGACCGGTTCGGCGGCGAAATCGGTGAGCTGATTGTTGAGCAGAAATCCGTCCACCATGTGGAACGAGCCGAACGCGGATTCGACGGTCGTGGTCAGCGAGGCCGCGTTGCCGTAGCTGTCGACGACGCTCACCTGACTGGTGCCGTGCTCGCGTTGCGGCGGTGCGGTGATGGGTGGGCCGAAGTTGCCCGGCTGTGCGGTACCCATGGTGCGCTGTTCGGAGATCAGCGCGGCCCGGCCGGTGAGGTAGGCGCTTCCCAACAGTGTGTCGGGCGAGCCGCCGGGCAGCGCGACGAAATCGGTGTCGGCGACGTAGCGGTCGCGGTCGGCGTAGGCGAGCCGTTCTGCTTCGGAGATCAGGTGGACGCCCATGACGGTGGGCCGCCCGCCGTTGAGATCGATGTCGGTCGGCTTGTGGTTGCCCATCGCGAAGTGTTCGAGCACACCGAGCGTGGCGGCCACCGCGATGCCACCGGACGAGGGCGGTGGCATGCCGCAGATCTCGCGGCCGCGGTACGGCGTGCACAACGGTTCGCGCTGTTTGACGGTGTAGGCGGCGAGATCCTGTTCGGTCAGCATGCCCGGCGTGCGGCCGCCTGCCGGGTCGGCGGTGGCCGCCACGATCGCGCGCGCGATGTCGCCGCTGTAGAACGCCTGTGCCCCATCGGATGCGATGGCGCCCAGGGTTTTCGAGTACGCCGGGTTGGTGAGGCGGGTACCCACCGGCTTGGGGCTGCCGTCCGCATTCAGGAAGTAGGCGGCCGTCGCGGGATCGAGCCGGAGTTCGGTCGCAGAGTCCTCGATCGCCGCCGCCAAGCGGGGGCTGACGTCGAAACCGCGGTCCGCCAGGGAGACGGCCGGGTTGAACAGTTCGCGCCACTCCTTCTTGCCGTACTCGCGGTGCACCTCGTCGAGCAGGCGCACGATGCCGGGCACGCCGATCGAGCGGCCCGACGCCCGGGCGTCGGGCTTGGGCTCGGTGCGGTCCGTGTCGGAGATCCAGCGCAGGTAGTTCTCGTCGGCAGCGGCAGGGGCGGTCTCGCGGCCGTCGTAGGCGCGTACCGCGCCGGAGGCGGCGTCGTAGTACAGGAGGAATCCGCCGCCGCCGATACCGGACGACTGTGGCTCGACCAAGCCCAGCATGGCCTGCGCGGTCACGAGCGCGTCGGCCGCCGTGCCGCCGTCGCGCAAAACCTTGCAGGTCGCTTCGGTGGCCAGTGGATTCGCGGTGGCGACCGCGTATTTGGCGGTGCGCACGGCCGTCATGTCGCTGCGGTAGCCGGTCGCGACCTCCGGTCGGGTGGCGAGGTCGCGGCTCGTCGGAGGCGGGGCGGGGACAGGTGCCGGCGGGGCCGACTGCGGGGGTGAAGCTTCCGGTGGCTTGGGCATCGGTGTGCCGTTGGACACAATCTCGCACGGGCCCGCAACGGTGCGGGCCGGCCGTTCGGGGCCGTCGGCGCACCCCGCAGCGATCAGCACGACACCGCTGAGCAGGGCGATGACCGACCGTGTGGACGCCAGCAATCGCACCCCTCGACGGTAGCGGAGTTCCGTCGGATCGCGGCAGTAACCTGGAAACCGTGCCCGATCCAGCGACGTACCGGCCGGCGCCCGGGTCGATACCAGTTGAGCCGGGGGTGTATCGGTTCCGGGATCCGCACGGTCGGGTCATCTATGTCGGCAAGGCCAAGAGCCTGCGCAGCAGGCTGACGTCGTACTTCGCCGATCTTGCCGGTCTCGCCCCGCGCACCAGACAGATGGTGATGACCGCGGGCAGCGTGGAGTGGACGGTCGTCAATACCGAAGTCGAAGCGCTGCAGCTTGAGTACAACTGGATCAAAGAGTTCGATCCGCGCTTCAACATCCGTTATCGCGACGACAAGTCGTACCCGGTGCTCGCGGTCACCCTCAACGAGGAATACCCCCGGCTGATGGTGTACCGGGGGCCGCGCCGTAAAGGTGTCCGGTATTTCGGCCCGTACTCCCATGCGTGGGCCATCCGGGAAACTCTCGATCTGCTCACCCGGGTGTTCCCGGCGCGGACCTGCTCGGCCGGAGTGTTCAAGCGTCACAACCAGATCGACCGCCCGTGTCTGCTCGGCTACATCGACAAGTGTTCGGCGCCGTGCGTCGGCCGGGTTACCGCGCAGCAGCACCGCAAGATCGTCGAGGATTTCTGCGACTTCCTGGCGGGCAAGACCGACCGGCTCGCCAGGGATCTCGAGCAGCAGATGGCAGCCGCCGCCGAGGAGTTGGATTTCGAGCGGGCGGCGCGGCTGCGCGACGACATCTCCGCGTTGAAGCGGGCACTCGAGAAGCAGGCCGTGGTGTTCGGCGACGGCACCGACGCCGACGTGGTGGCATTCGCCGACGATGAACTCGAGGCCGCCGTACAGGTCTTCCATGTGCGTGGCGGCCGGGTGCGCGGCCAGCGCGGGTGGATCGTCGAAAAGTCGGGCGACCCGGAACAATCCGGGCAGGACCAGTTGGTCGAGCAGTTTCTCACCCAGTTCTACGGTGAGCAGGCCGAACTCGGTGGCGCGGCCGACGAGGCCACGAATCCCGTACCGCGGCAGGTGCTGGTTCCGGTGTTGCCGCCCAATGTCGACGAGTTGGCCACGTGGCTGTCGGGCCTGCGCGGTTCGCGGGTGAGCGTGCGAGTTCCCGTCCGTGGTGACAAACGGGCGCTCGCCGAGACCGTGCAGCGCAACGCGCACGAGGCGCTGGCCCAGCACAAACTGCGACGGGCCGGCGACTTCAACGCGAGATCGGAAGCGCTGCAGAGCATTCAAGACACGCTCGGGCTGGCCGATGCGCCGCTGCGTATCGAATGTGTCGACATCAGCCATGTGCAGGGCACCGACGTCGTTGCGTCGCTCGTCGTGTTCGAGGACGGGCTGCCCCGCAAATCCGACTACCGCCATTACGCGATCCGCGAAGCCGCGGGTAACGGCCGCTCCGACGACGTCGCCTCGATCGCCGAGGTGACCCGGCGACGTTTCTTGCGTCATGTGACCGATTCCCAGCCCGACACCGGCGGTGAGCAGCGTCGCAGACGGTTTGCCTACCCGCCCAATCTGTTCGTGGTGGACGGCGGTGCGCCGCAGGTCAACGCGGCCGCCGCGGTGCTCGACGAACTCGGCATCGACGACGTCGCGGTGATCGGGCTGGCGAAGCGACTGGAGGAAGTGTGGGTACCCTCTGAGCCGGATCCGGTGATCTTCCCGCGCAACAGCGAAGGCCTGTATCTGCTGCAGCGGGTGCGCGACGAGGCGCACCGGTTCGCCATCAGCTTCCACCGCAGCAAGCGATCGAAGCGCATGACGGCGTCCGCGCTCGATTCGGTTCGCGGGCTCGGCGAGCATCGGCGCAAGGCGCTGGTGACGCATTTCGGTTCGGTTGCCCGGCTCAAGGAGGCCACGGTGGAGGAGATCACGGCGGTGCCGGGCATCGGCGTGGCGACCGCGCGAGCCGTGCTTGAGGCGCTCGGCGGGCCGCCGGGCGAACCGGGAAGTGAGCCGCAGGCGCAGCGGGAGGGCGTGCCGGGCGAGTCCGGGTCGGGTGCTGAGGTGAATGCCGAGGCGAATTCGAACGCGCCCGCAATGGTTATCGAGGATGATCGACGCAGGGTGATGACGGGGTCGGGGATGAACGAGCGCGAGCAACAGGCGGACCGCACGTGAGCGGAGACCTTCACGAGAACGGTCCCGATACCGGGATCGCCGAAGGGGACGAGGAGTCGGGTATCGACGTCGTTCTGGTCACCGGACTGTCGGGTGCCGGGCGTGGCACGGCGGCAAAGGTGTTGGAAGACCTCGGTTGGTATGTCGCCGACAATCTGCCGCCCGAGCTCATCGCGCGGATGGTCGAGCTGGGGCTGGCGGCCGGGTCGAGGATCACCCAACTGGCCGTGGTCATGGATGTGCGCTCCCGGGGGTTCACCGGTGACCTGGACTGGGTGCGCCACGATCTGGCCACGCGCAACATCACCCCACGCGTGCTCTTCCTGGAGGCCTCCGACGACATCCTGGTGCGCCGGTATGAGCAGAACCGGCGCAGTCACCCACTGCAGGGCAACCAGACCCTGGCCGAGGGGATTGCCGCCGAGCGGGCGATGCTGGCGCCGGTGCGAGCGGGCGCCGATCTCGTGATCGACACGTCGAAGCTGTCGGTGCCCGCGTTGCGGGAGAGCATCGAGCGCGCGTTCGGCGGGGAGACCGTCGCCTATACCAATGTCACGGTCGAATCGTTCGGCTACAAGTACGGCCTGCCGATGGATGCCGACACCGTGATGGACGTGCGGTTCCTGCCGAACCCGCACTGGGTCGACGAACTGCGTCCGCACACCGGTCAACATCCCGACGTGCGCGACTACGTGCTCGGTCAGCCGGGCGCCAAGGATTTCCTCGACACCTACCATCGGCTCTTGGACGTTGTGATCGCGGGATACCGCAGGGAAGGGAAGCGCTATATGACCGTCGCCATCGGCTGCACCGGCGGTAAACATCGCAGTGTCGCGATTGCCGAAGCACTGGCGGAGCGGTTGCAGGGCGGTGACGGGCTCACGGTGCGGGCGTTGCATCGGGATCTGGGGCGCGAGTGACGCCCCGAAGCCGAGCGCGCGTGAGGATCGCAGCGAGGTACGAGCGAGGACCGGAGCGCGTGGGAGGCGAGCAATGAGCCCGCGCATCGTCGCGCTGGGCGGCGGCCACGGGCTCTACGCCACGTTGTCGGCCGCTCGGCGGCTCACCCCACACGTCACCGCGGTGGTGACGGTCGCCGACGACGGCGGCTCGTCGGGCCGGCTGCGCGGCGAGCTCGACATCGTCCCGCCTGGCGATTTGCGAATGGCCTTGGCGGCGTTGGCATCTGACAGCCCGCACGGGCGTCTTTGGGCCACCATCATCCAGCACCGGTTCGGTGGCAGTGGCGCGCTCGCCGGTCATCCGATCGGCAACCTGATGCTCGCCGGCCTCAACGAGGTGCTGGCCGACCCGGTCGCCGCGCTCGACGAGCTGGGGCGGATCCTGGGTGTCAAGGGCCGCGTCCTGCCGATGTGCCCGATCGCGCTGCAGATCGAGGCCGACGTCGCGGGTCTGGAGGCCGATCCGCGGATGAGCCGGGTGATCCGCGGTCAGGTGGCGATCGCGACGACGGTGGGCAAGGTGCGCCGCGTCCGGCTGCTGCCGGGCGATCCGCCGGCCACCCGGCAGGCCGTCGAGGCGATCATGGCGGCCGACCTCGTCGTGCTGGGACCTGGTTCGTGGTTCACCAGTGTGATTCCGCACGTACTGGTGCCGCAGCTGGCGGCGGCGCTGCGCGCGACGACGGCCCGCCGCGCGCTCGTGCTCAATCTGGCCGCCGAACCCGGTGAGACCGCCGGGTTCTCCGCCGAGCGTCACATCCACGTGTTGGCCCAGCACGCCCCCGATTTCACGGTGCATGACATCATCGTCGACGCCAGCAGAGTGCCCAGCGACCGCGAACGTGAGCAGCTCAGCCGCACGGCTAACATCCTCGAGGCCCGCGTCGAGTTTGCTGACGTGTCTCGACCTGGTACACCTTTACATGACCCGGCGAGGTTGGCCGCGGCTCTGGAGGGGGTCCGGTTGCGCGCAATGGCACCAGGCCGGAGCGTGCAGGAACCGACCGTTCCCACGCCCGCCGCCAGGTCGGTCGACGTCACGCGTCAGGAACCGGCACCGAACAGATCGAGAGGGGACGAGCCGTGGCGATGACAGCCGAGGTGAAGGACGAGCTGAGCCGCCTCGTGGTCAACTCGGTCAGTGCGCGCCGCGCCGAGGTCGCGTCCCTGTTACGCTTTGCCGGAGGGCTGCACATCGTCGCGGGCCGGGTGGTCGTGGAGGCCGAGGTCGACCTCGGCATCATCGCGCGCCGGTTGCGCAAGGACATCTACGACCTCTACGGCTACAACGCGGTCGTGCATGTGTTGTCCGCCAGCGGTATTCGCAAGAGCACGCGGTACGTGGTCCGCGTGGCCAATGACGGTGAGGCACTCGCGCGCCAGACCGGTCTGCTCGATTTGAGGGGCCGCCCGGTGCGCGGGCTTCCGGCCCAGGTCGTCGGCGGGAGCGTCGGCGATGCGGAGGCCGCGTGGCGGGGCGCGTTCCTGGCGCATGGCTCGCTCACCGAGCCCGGTCGCTCGTCGGCGCTCGAGGTCAGCTGCCCGGGACCGGAGGCCGCGCTGGCTTTGGTGGGTGCCGCACGGCGGCTCGGCGTCAGCGCGAAAGCCCGGGAAGTCCGGGGGAGTGATCGCGTTGTGGTTCGCGACGGCGAGGCGATCGGCGCATTGCTGACGCGGATGGGCGCCCAGGACACGCGTTTGACGTGGGAGGAACGGCGCATGCGCCGGGAGGTCCGGGCGACGGCCAATCGGTTGGCCAACTTCGACGACGCCAACCTGCGTCGCTCGGCCCGCGCCGCGGTGGCCGCGGCTGCCCGGGTCGAGCGGGCGCTGCAGATCCTCGGCGACACGGTGCCCGACCATTTGGCGGCGGCGGGCAAGCTGCGGGTCGAGCACCGGCAGGCCTCGCTGGAGGAGTTGGGTCGGCTCGCCGATCCGCCCATGACGAAAGACGCTGTGGCGGGGCGTATCCGGCGACTGCTGTCGATGGCCGACCGCAAGGCCAAGCAGGACGGGATTCCCGATACCGAGTCGGCCGTGACACCGGATCTGCTCGACGACGCCTGATCGGCCCACGGAAAACCCAAGCGTCGCAGGTGGTCAGAGCGACAGCAGAGCCCAGCCGACGCCGAACACGGTCACCAGCGACACGACGGTGAGCGGGATGCCGAAGCGCATGAACGTCGCCGTCGAGTAGCCGCCCGGCCGCATCACCATGAGGTTGGACTGGTGGCTGAACGGGTTGAAGAACGTGAACGAGATGCAGGTGCCGACCGTGATGAGGAGCAGCACCGGGTCGAGGCCGGTGCTGGCCGCGATCGTCAGGACCACCGGTGTCAGGATCGATGCCGCGGCGGCGTTGGTGACGATGTTCGTCAGGATCGTCGTACCCACCGCGATGACCAGGACCACGAGTGCCGTGCTGTCGCCGGACAGTTCGAGGATGGCTGCCGAGATGTAGCCGCCCAGACCGCTGTTGACGACGATGACGCCGAGCCCGATGGATCCGGCGATGATCGCGAGGATGTTCCAGTTCAGCGCGCGCACGGCCGATCTCGGCGTCAGCACGCCGGTGAGGACCATCAGCACCGCACCGGTGACCGCGGCGAGTTCGACCGGGGCGATCCCGAACGATCCGGCCAGGATGACGGCCGCCAGGATTCCGAGCGCCACCCACGTCTTGCCGGTCTGGGGAGCCTTGCCGGTGGCCTGCTGCCACAGTGCGACCAGGGGACTGTCCGCGAGGACGTCGGCTGAGCTCGCGGTGACCAGGCAGAGTGCGCCCGGCTCGGCGGGGGCGTCGCGCAGCCGCTTGTCGGTCTGGGCCGCGACCACCATGATGTCTTCGTCTTCCTCGAGTTCGCGGATCGTGGCCTGCTCGTTGTCGGCGACCGCGACCAGATAGAGCCGTTGCGGGGACAACCCGAATCGTGGGCTGCCCCAGAGCATTCGGACGCCTGATTCGGTCGCCCGGTACACGAGGACGTCGTCGACCTCAAGCACCGAATCCGCCCCGACGGGCTTGCCCCAGCGAAGCACCTCCTGCAGCGCGAACTCGGGGGTGGTGTGGATGCCGAGTTCGGCAGCGGTCCTGCCGACCGCGATGGCGCGCGCCGAGATGGGAATCTCGGCCTGCCACGACAGGTCCCGCGCGGCGACCTCCGATGTGCCACGCAGCATCCGCGGCGCCGTCAGGAGCAAGACGACCCACCCGACGAGCGCGACCGGGACCGCGACCGGCACGAACGAGAACATCGACAGTTCGACGCCAGCGGGTGCGGCCAGGGCGGCGATGAGCAGATTGGAACTGGTGCCGATCAGTGTTGCGGAGCCGGCGAGCGTCGTGGCATGGGCGATCGGCAGCAGCACGCCGCGGGCCGGCACACCGGACTGCTGCTGCAGTTCTTTGGCGGCCGGGATCAGCATCGCGACGATGGGGGTGGTGTTGATGAGCGCCGAGACGAACCCGACCGGCGGGATGAGACGGCGAAGCGCCTGGCCTGGCGTGCGCACGCCGGTGAGCAGGCGATAGGTCACCCGCGACACCACCCCGGTGTGCAGAACCCCTTTGGCGATCACCAGCATCGCTGCGATGGTGATGACGCCCGCATTGCTCAGACCACCGAAAAGCTCACCGGGAGTGGCTATTCCAAGAAGGCCCGCCGCGACCAGGGCGCATATCAGGGCCAGGACCGCAGGTGCTCGGCCGGTCGTCATCGCGATCAACGTGAGGACGACGATCACCGCAGCGACGAATGCCATGTACCGCATTCTCGGGTACTGCCGACCGTCGCGCCGACTCACAGCGTTCTCATAACGACTGATATTCAGATAACAGCTACTATCTGAATATGCCTCACGACGAAGATCAAAAACCCCGGCGGCTGACCCGCGCCGAGAACCAGGCCCGCACTCGTACGCTGTTGCTCGACGCGGCGGCGCGCACCTTCGCCCGCAAGGGCTATGCCGCGGCATCGGTCGATGAGATCGCCGCGACCGCCGGGTTCTCCGTGGGAGCCGTCTACTCGAACTTCTCGGGCAAGGAGCAACTGTTCTCCGAACTGATGGCCGAGCGCGCATCCGGCCGCATCGACCAGGTGGTCGACACGCTCGCCGAAGGCCGACGGGAGACCGGGGAACCGTTGCGGGCGCTGGGGCGGATGCTGATCGAGATCGCCGACAAGGACATCGAGTTCGAAGCGATCCAGTCGGAGTTCTGGCTGCAGGCGGTGCGCAACCCGGACGCGATGCAGATCCTGGTGGATCGCTCGGCACGCACACTCGCCTCGGTGCGCGACATCGTCGCGGAAGCCTTGGAGCGCAACAATATTGATGACAGCGTCTCTCCGGATGCGTTCGCGGTCGTGGTGCTCGCGTTGTTCCAGGGGCTGATCCGGCAACGCCGCATCGACCCGGACCGGGTGCCCGAGGAACTGTTCGGGCAGGCCCTGGCCTGGCAGATCGCGGGCATGCCCAAAGCCTCGGCGGGGCGGGGATAGCCGATGGTCGACGCAATGCGAATCGGGCTCTACGCGATGCCCGCCTTCTTCGTCCTCATGGCGATCGAGTTCCTCAGCTACCGCTTCGACAAGGACAATCCTCGGCCGCGGGCCGGCATCTCGTGGCGCGACAGCTCCACCAGCCTGTCCATCTATGCCCTCGGCTATCTCGTCCGGCCGTTGGAGCGTTTCATCGAGGTTCCGATCGTGGCGATCGCGGCGGCGTTCGCGCCGATGCAGCTATCGGCCGCGCACTGGTGGGTCTGGGTCGTCGCGATCATGTCAGCCGACCTGGCCTATTACGTCAAACACCGGATGTCTCACCGCATCCGGCTGTTCTGGGCGGCGCACAGCGTGCACCATTCCAGCCAGCACTTCAATCTCTCGACGGCCGTGCGCCTGCCGTGGCTCATCCCGGGATCGTTCCTCAGCTCGATCGTGTACGTGCCGCTGGCGCTGATCGGCATCCCGGTCTGGTTGATCTTCCTGTCGCAGGCCACCGTGCTGCTCTACCAGTTCCCGATTCACACCGAGCGCATCGACCGGCTGCCGCGGGTGATCGAGTTCCTGTTCAACACGCCTTCACACCACCGCGTGCACCACGGCGCGAACAACCCGTACCTGGACAAGAACTACGCGGGCATCCTCATCGTGTGGGACCGCATGTTCGGCAGTTTTGCGCCCGAGGACGAACCCGTGCGCTATGGGCTCACCAAGAACATCGACACGTACAACCCGGTCAAGGCCAACTTCCACGAATTCGCCGCGATGGTCGGCGATGTCTGGCGGGCCAGGACCTGGCGCGGGCGTCTCGGCTACCTGCTGCGGCCGCCGGGCTGGCGGGAAGACCCCGATACCGCCGGCGCTGTCGTGAGCGAGCCGGATACGCATGAATTCTCACCGTCCGGGCAATCCAAGGTGGCGTCGGCTCCGAATCCCTGATGTCGGACCGTGGTACTCGGCTGTGCTCACGAGAAGGGACCGCGTCGTGCTTCAGCAGATACCGAGGCCCATCAGCCGGCTGATCCAAGCTGCGCGTGCCGTGATCGGCTGGCGGGTGGGCACCGAAGAACCGCCGTATGAGGCGGAATGGTTGGCCGGCGGCGTGGCGACCGCCTGGTTCTACGACCCACCATGGACGGTTCCGTTCCTGCGTCGCAACGAGATCGCGATCCCGGTGGGCACATAACCATGGAGCGGGTGTTCACGACGGTGATCGACGCGCCGCGCGACGACGTGTTTTCCTGGCACGCGCGTCCCGGTGCGTTCGAGCGGTTGTCGCCGCCATGGCAACCCGTGCGCATAGTCTCCGAGGCCGAGTCGCTGGCCGACGGCCGGGCGCGCCTGGCGCTACCGGGCGGGTTGCGCTGGGTGGCCCGGCATCGTCCGGAATTCTACGATCCGCCACGGTGTTTCGTCGATTCGATCAGCAGCGACGGGATCGCGTCGCTGCCGGTACGCGTCGTGGCCCGGTGGACGCACACCCACGAGTTCGAAGACGCCGGTGATGGCCGGACCCGGATGATCGACCGGGTCGAGACGCCGGTGCCGGCATTTGCGCTGCGTCCCATGTTCGCCTACCGGCATCGCCAACTCGCGGCCGACCTCGCGGCGCACCGTGCCGCCGGCGAGCGGGGCCAGGGATCGGTGACGGTCGCGATCACCGGATCGTCCGGCCTTGTCGGTTCGGCGTTGTCGGCGTTTCTGACCACCGGTGGGCATCGCGTCATCAAGCTCGTGCGACATCCTGCGGCCAATACCGACGAGCGCCAGTGGAATCCGGCAGATCCCGACCCGGAGCTGCTGTCGGGCGTGGATGCGCTGATCCACCTGGCGGGCGCCTCGATCGCCGGCCGCTTCACCGCCGAGCACAAGCGGGCGATCCGCGAGAGCCGCGTCGGCCCCACCCGACGGCTCGCCGAGCTTGCCGCCCGGACCGCTGACGGCCCGGCGACGATGGTGTGCGCGTCGGCAATCGGGTTCTACGGCAACGACACCGGTGAGAACCCGGTATCCGAGGACAGCGAGCGGGGCGATGGCCTTCTCGCCGAGGTCGTGGCCGACTGGGAGGCGGCCACCACACCTGCCGCGGCCGGCGGATTGCGGGTCGTGCAGGTGCGGACCGGAATCGTGCAATCTCCACGGGGCGGAGTGCTGCGCGCACTCTATCCGTTGTTCGCGCTCGGCCTCGGCGGCCGGATCGGCGACGGCACTCAGTGGTTGTCGTGGATCGGCATCGATGACCTGCTCGACGTCTACCACCGCGCGTTGTGGGACGACGGCTTGTTCGGACCGGTGAATGCCGTTGCCCCCGAAGCGGTTCGCAACACCGACTACACCCGCACCCTCGCCCGGGTCCTGCGCAGGCCGGCGCTGCTGCCGGTGCCCGCGTTGGGTCCGAAGCTGCTGTTGGGCGACGAAGGTGCGCGTGAGCTCGCGTGCGCCAGCCAGCGCGTCGTGCCGGTCAGGCTCGAGCGCGCGGGCCACCGATTCCGGCACGCCACCCTGGAGGACGGGCTGCGGCATGTGCTCGGCCGCACGCGTGCGGATTAGTCGCCCGACTGTGCGGCCAGCCCCGTGCACATCGCGGTGAGCAGCCGCGTCAACGTCGGCCCGAACTCGAAATCGAACTCGGGCGGCACCGCCGGTTCGGTCGCGTAGGCGTCGACGAGATCGGCAGGCGGGTGCACCACCTGCCACAGCGTGCCAGCCAGCGCCGTCGCCGACGACAACATGTCGGCCGCGCCCTGGCGGCCGAGGGCGGGCAGCGCACGATCGATCGCCTCGGCGATCGACATCACGGCGGGGTAGGACTGTCGTTTGACCTTGACGACCTGTTCGGGTTTCACCTCGTGTTCGAGGTGAAGTGGCAGATAGGCCAGCAGATCGCAGAACAGCACGTCCTGCAACAGCCCGCCCACGAGCGCCTCGGCGACGCGGGCCGGCGATACCGGGCCCGGAGCGGCCAGGCTCTCGCACACCGCGGCCGACCAGCGGCCCCAGCCTTCGGCCGCGAGGTGCAACAGGATGTCCTTGTGCGAGGCGTAGTACCGCCGCACCGCTGAGTGGTGGACCCCGGCGCGATCGGCTACGGCGGTCAAAGTCACTGCCGCCACGCCTGATTCGAGGGCGAGCGACCGGGCCGCCTCCATCAGCGCGGCCGCCCGCGCGCGCTTGTTCTCCGCGGTGCGGGCCCTCTTGAAGGTCACCGGTTCCACGGGCCGAACCATAACGGAAGGTATGGCGCGGTGGGTTCCTCCGACAGGCCTCCGACGAACCGTAGTCGCCGTTACGCACGTCGTGTGCGTTAACCTCTTCGGGTAGCCAACCCTAAGTTGAAGGGGACCGACGATTCTCACGACTCTCAAGCGGGCGTGGATTCCGCTGGTGATGGCGGCTGTCATCGCCATCGGCGGGTTCGCTGTCACGAAGATCCGCGGCATCTTCGGTACCCAGCAATTGCCCACCTATGCCGGCAGCATGTCCGACGACCAGAAGAACGTGTCGGACCCCAAGCGGGTCGTCTACGAGATCTTCGGCCCGCCCGGAGCGGTGGCCGACGTCAACTACATCGACGACGACGGCGAGCCGAACCAGGTCGACGGCGTGGCCCTGCCGTGGTCGGTCGAGATCGTCACGAACGCGCCGTCGATGACCGGCAACGTGCTCGCGCAAGGCAACAGCGATTTCATCGGCTGCCGCATCTCCTCTGACGGCGAAGTCAAAGACGAACGGACTGCACACGACGTGAACGCCTACATCTACTGTTTCGCGAAGTCCGTATGAGCAACCACGCTCAGCGCGACATCACCCGGCCGACGTTCCTGGCGCGGTGGATCCGGCGGCTGTCGATACCGATCATCCTCGGCTGGTTGCTCGTCGTCGCGGTGATGAACCTCGCCGTACCCCAGCTCGAACAGGTCGGCAAAGAGAACGCGGTATCGCTGAGCCCGCACAACGCCCCGTCCATGCAGGCCATGACGAACATGGGCAAGCTGTTCGAGGAATCCGACTCCGACAGCGTCGCGATGATCGTCCTCGAAGGCGAGCAGGAACTCGGCGACGAGGCGCACGCCTATTACGACCAGCTCATGGAACGGCTCAAGGCCGACACCAAGCATGTGCAGCACATCCAGGATTTCTGGGGCGACCCGCTGACCGAGGCCTCCGCCCAGAGCACCGACGGCAAGGCCGTCTACGTGCAGCTCAACCTCGCGGGCAACATGGGCGAGGCACTGGCCAACGAATCGATCGATGCCGTGCGCGCGATCACCGGGGAACTGCCACCGCCGCCGGGCATCAAGGTGTTCGTCACCGGGCCCGCCGCCCTGCAGGCCGACCTCAACCACGCCGGCGACGGCAGCATGGTCAAGATCACCCTGCTGACCTTCGCGGTGATCATCACGATGCTGCTGTTCTTCTACCGGTCGATCGTGACCGTCGTGCTCGTGCTCGCGATGGTGGGTGTACAGCTCGCGGTGGCCCGCGGTGTCGTGGCGCTGCTCGGCCACCATCACATCATCGGGCTATCCACGTTCGCGGTGAACATGCTCGTGGCACTGTCGATCGCGGCGGGCACCGACTACGCGATCTTTCTGATCGGCCGCTATCAGGAAGCGCGCACCAAGGGCCTCGACAAAGAGCCGGCCTACTACGAGATGTTCCACGGCACAGCACATGTCGTGCTCGGATCGGGCCTCACCATCGCCGGTGCGACGTACTGTCTGACGCTCACCCGCATGCCGTACTTCCAGACCCTCGGTGTCCCCAGTGCGGTCGGCATCGTCGCCGGCGTGCTCGTCGCGCTCACCCTCGGGCCGGCGATCGTCACCGTGGGAAGCCGGTTCGGTCTGCTGGAACCCAAGCGCGCCATGCGGATTCGCGCGTGGCGCCGGGTCGGCACGGTCGTCGTCCGCTGGCCCGGGCCCATTCTCGTCGCGTCGCTCGCGCTCGCGCTGGTCGGTCTGGCGGCTCTGCCGGGCTACAAGACCAGCTACGACGACCGCAAGTACATCCCGCAGGACATACCCGCCAACGAGGGATTCCAGGCCGCCGACCGGCATTTCAGTCAGGCCAGGATGAACCCCGAGATCCTGCTCATCGAGGCCGATCACGATCTGCGCAACTCGGCGGACTTCCTGGTGGTCGACAAGGTGGCCAAGGCGGTGTTCCGGGTGCCGGGTGTCGCGCGGGTGCAGACCATCACCCGACCCGAGGGCACGCCGATCGAGCACAGCTCGATCCCGTTCCTCATCAGCATGCAGGGCGTCGGGCAGATGCAGAACATGAAGCTCATGAAGGACCGGATGGCCGACATGAAGACTCAGGCCGACGAGATGGGCAAGACGGTCCAGACCATGAAGACCATGTACGGGCTGATGACGCAGCTCACCGGCGTCACCCACGACATGGTCGGCCAGATGAACGAACTGCAGGGCACCATTCACGACTTGCGGGACAAGATCGCCGATTTCGACGATTTCTTCCGCCCGATCCGCAACTACTTCTACTGGGAACCGCACTGCTACGACATCCCGGTCTGCCACTCGATGCGCTCGATCTTCGACGCGATGGACGGCGTCGACACGATGACGGCGACCATGGACAAGGTCATGGTCAACATGACCGAGATGGACGCGCTGATGCCGCAGTTGCTCGCTCAGATGCCGTCGATGATCGCGACGATGGAGAGCGTGCAGCAGATGATGCTGACGACGTATGCCACCATGTCCGGCTTCTACAACCAGATGGACGAGTTGAGCAAGGACTCGACCGAGATGGGCAAGGCATTCGACGCCGCCAAGAACGACGATTCGTTCTATCTGCCGCCAGAGGTGTTCGAAAACCCCGACTTTCAGCGCGGGATGGAATCCTTCCTGTCCCCGGACGGCAAGTCGATTCGCATGATCATCTCGCACCGCGGTGAGTCCTCGACCCCGGAAGCGCTCGCGCGGGTGGAGCCGATCAAGGTCGCGGCGATCGAGGCCGTCAAGGGCACGCCGCTCGAAGACGCGCGGATCTCGCTCGGCGGCACCGCGGCGACGTTCAAGGACATGGCCGACGGTTCGAAGTACGACCTGCTGATCGCGGGCATCGCCTCGCTGTGCCTGATCTTTTTGATCATGCTGCTCATCACGCGGGCACTGGTCGCCTCGATCGTGATCGTCGGCACCGTGTTGCTGTCGCTCGGCGCGTCGTTCGGCCTGTCGATCCTGATCTGGCAGTACTTCGTCGGTATCGACCTGCACTGGATGGTGCTCGCGATGTCGGTCATCGTGCTGCTGGCCGTCGGGTCCGATTACAACCTGCTGTTGGTGTCACGGTTCAAAGAGGAGATACCCGGCGGATTGAAGACGGGCATCATCCGCGCGATGGGCGGCACCGGCAGCGTGGTCACCGCCGCGGGCATGGTGTTCGCGTTGACGATGGCGGCGATGGTGGTGAGCGATCTGCGGGTGCTTGGGCAGGTCGGCACGACGATCGGGCTCGGCCTGCTGTTCGACACCCTGGTGGTGCGGTCGTTCATGATGCCCGCCATGGCCACCCTGTTGGGCCGGTGGTTCTGGTGGCCCATCAACGTGCTGCGGGTACGGCAACGGCAGCGCCCATTGCCACCGCCGCGCGAACCGGTTGCCGTCGGCGCGTCGACCGATGACGCCCCGACGACGGAGCTGCCCAGGCAGCATCCGGGACCGTCGGGAGCTTGACCCGGCTACGGTGAGGCGATGAGCACCTTGCGGGTGGGCGTGGTGGCACCGGATCCGCCGTTCAACGGGATGGCCACTGGGCCTGGGCGCGCCGGTCTGGACATCGACCTGATCACCGCGATCGCGGAGAGGCTCGGCGCCACAATCGAATTCGTCGACTACACCGGCACCGATTTCGACGGTGTTTTCGACGGTCTCGGCACCGGCACCTACGACTGCGTCATCGCGGGCACCACGGTCACCCCGCAGCGGGAGCGGATGGCGGCGTTCGCGCCGCCGTACCTGATCTCCGGGCAGGCGCTGGCGGCCGACACCAATCGCTTGCCGCATGTACGGTCCGTCGCTGACCTGGCCGGGCTGACCATCGGCGTCCAGCGGGGTGATACGAGCCAGCCGATCGCCGAGCGGCTCGTCGCCCAGGGCCGGGCGGCCCGGGTGCGCGTCTACGACTACGGCGACATCCGGGCGGCGCTGGAGGATCTGACCACCGGCGGTTGCGATGCGGTCATGAAGCTGGCACCGGTACTCACCGAACTGGTCAAGCCGCTGCCCGAGGTGGAGGTGGTGCAGCGCAGGCTGTCCACCGAGGAGATCGCGATCGCCGTATCCCGTGCCGATACCGAACTGCTCGACCGGATCGCCGCTGTTCAGAGCGAATTGGAGGGGGACGGCACGCTGCAGCAGATTCGCCGGCGCTGGCTCGGCAACCCGTTCACCGATCAGCACCTGGCCGCGCTTTGACCGGGCTTCTGACCACACCGCACGAGCCGGTGAAGGCACCACTAGGCTGGCTGACGAGCAGTGACCGGCAACTTTCCCTCGACAATTAGGAGAGACACGTGACCATCCGGGTAGGCGTTAACGGCTTCGGCCGCATCGGACGCAACTTCTACCGGGCCCTGGCGACGCAGAAGGCCGAGGGCAAGAACACCGACATCGAGATCGTGGCGGTCAACGACCTCACCGACAATGCCACCCTCGCGCACCTGCTGAAGTTCGATTCCATCCTGGGCCGGCTGCCCGAGGACGTCAGCCTCGAGGGCGACGACACCATCGTCATCGGTGACACCAAGATCAAGGCCTTGGAGGTCAAGGAAGGCCCGGCGGCGCTGCCCTGGGGTGACCTCGGCGTCGACGTCGTCGTCGAATCCACCGGCATCTTCACCAAGCGCGACAAGGCCCAGGGTCACCTGGACGCGGGCGCCAAGAAGGTCATCATCTCCGCGCCCGCCAGCGATGAGGACATCACGATCGTGCTCGGCGTCAACGACGACAAGTACGACGGCAGCCAGAACATCATCTCCAACGCCTCGTGCACCACGAACTGCCTCGGCCCGCTGGCCAAGGTGCTCAACGACGAGTTCGGCATCGTCAAGGGCCTGATGACCACCATCCACGCCTACACGCAGGACCAGAACCTGCAGGACGGTCCGCACAAGGACCTGCGCCGCGCCCGCGCCGCCGCGATCAACATCGTGCCCACCTCGACCGGTGCCGCCAAAGCCATCGGCCTGGTGCTGCCCGAGCTCAAGGGCAAGCTCGACGGCTACGCGCTGCGGGTGCCGATTCCCACGGGCTCGGTCACCGACCTGACCGCCGAGGTCTCCAAGGCCGCGAGCGTCGATGACATCAACGCCGCGTTCAAGGCCGCCGCCGAGGGTCCGCTCAAGGGCATCCTCAAGTACTACGACGCGCCGATCGTGTCGAGCGACATCGTCACCGATCCGCACAGCTCGCTCTACGACTCGGGCCTGACCAAGGTGATCGACAACCAGGTCAAGGTCGTGTCCTGGTACGACAACGAGTGGGGCTACTCCAACCGCCTCGTGGACCTGACCGCGCTGGTCGGCAAGTCTCTCTAGTCGCGATGGCTGTCCGCACACTCGAAGATCTTCTGAACGAGGGCGTCGAGGGCCGGGGCGTGTTGGTGCGCTCCGACCTCAACGTCCCGTTGGACGAAGACGGAACCATCACCGACCCGGGACGCATCATCGCGTCGGTGCCGACGCTGAACGCATTGGCCGAGGCCGGTGCCAAGGTCGTCGTGACCGCACATCTCGGCCGTCCCAAGGGCGGCCCGGATCCCAAGTTCTCGCTGGCGCCCGTCGCCGCGGCACTGGGGGAGAAGCTGGGCCGCCATGTGCAACTGGCCGGTGATGTGGTCGGCACCGATGCGCTGGCACGCGCCGAAGGCCTGACCGACGGCGACGTGCTGTTGCTGGAGAACATCCGGTTCGATCCGCGCGAGACCAGCAAGGACGACGCCGAACGGCTCGAGTTGGCGAAAGCGCTGGCGGGCCTCGTCGAGGGTGCCGACGGTTCACCCGGCGCGTTCGTCTCCGACGGCTTCGGTGTGGTGCACCGCAAGCAGGCGTCGGTGTACGACGTCGCCACCATTCTCCCGCACTACGCCGGGACCCTGGTGGCTGCCGAGGTCAAGGTGCTCGAGCAGTTGACGAGCTCGACCGAGCGGCCCTACGCCGTCGTGCTGGGCGGCTCCAAGGTGTCCGACAAGCTCGCGGTCATCGAGAACCTGGCCACGAAGGCCGACAGCCTGATCATCGGCGGCGGGATGTGCTTCACATTCCTTGCCGCGCAAGGGGTTTCAGTCGGCACCTCGCTGCTGCAGGAGGAGATGATCGACACCTGCCGCAAGCTGCTCGAAGACTACGCCGACGTGATCCACCTGCCGGTGGACATCGTGGTCGCCGACAAGTTCGCGGCTGACGCCGAGCCGGAAACGGTTGCCTGCGATCGCATTCCGGACGGCAAGATGGGCCTGGACATCGGCCCGGAGTCGGTCAAGCGGTTCACCGCGCTGCTCTCGAACGCCAAGACGGTGTTCTGGAACGGCCCGATGGGCGTGTTCGAGTTCCCGGCGTTCTCCGCGGGCACCAAGGGTGTCGCCGAGGCGATCATCGGCGCCACCGGCAAGGGCGCGTTCAGCGTCGTCGGCGGCGGCGATTCGGCCGCGGCGGTGCGTCAGCTCGGCCTGCCCGAGGACGGGTTCTCGCATATCTCCACCGGCGGTGGGGCATCGCTGGAATACCTGGAAGGCAAGACCCTGCCCGGCATCGAAGTACTGGAGTCGTAGAACCATGGCCCGTAAGCCGCTCATCGCCGGCAACTGGAAGATGAACCTCAACCACTTCGAGGCCATCGCCCTGGTCCAGAAGATCGCATTCGCCTTGCCGGACAAGTACTTCGACAAGGTGGATGTGACCGTCATCCCGCCGTTCACCGACCTGCGCAGCGTGCAGACGCTGGTCGACGGCGACAAGCTGCGTCTGACCTACGGTGCCCAGGACGTGTCACAGCACGACTCGGGCGCCTACACCGGTGAGATCAGCGGTGCGTTCCTCGCCAAGCTGGGATGCACGTACGTCGTGATCGGGCATTCCGAACGGCGCACCTACCATCACGAGGACGACGCCCTGGTGGCCGCCAAGGCCGCCGCGGCGTTCAAGCATGGCCTCACACCCATCGTCTGCATCGGCGAGCATCTCGATGTGCGCGAGGCGGGCAACCACGTCGAGCACAACGTGGAGCAGCTGAAGGGCTCCCTGGCCGGGCTGTCCAAGGAACAGATCGGCAAGCTCGTGATCGCCTACGAGCCGGTGTGGGCCATCGGTACCGGGCGCGTGGCCAGTGCGGCCGACGCCCAGGAGGTCTGCAAGGCGATCCGCGACGAACTCGGCAATCTGTCGTCACCCGAGGCGGCGGCCGGCATCCGGGTGCTCTACGGCGGGTCGGTGAACGCCAAGAACGTCGGCGAGATCGTGGCCCAGGGCGACGTGGACGGCGCGCTGGTCGGTGGGGCATCGCTGGACGGCGAGCAGTTCGCGACGCTGTCGGCGATTGCCGCAGGCGGTCCGCTGCCGTAACCCCGCGCGGGGTTACGGCAGGCTCACCAGGTATTCTTGCGGCCATGGAATTGGCGCTGCAGATTGTCCTGGTCGTGACCAGCGTGCTGGTCGTGCTCTTGGTTCTGCTGCACCGTGCCAAGGGTGGCGGTCTGTCCACCCTGTTCGGCGGCGGCGTCCAGTCGAGCCTGTCCGGATCCACGGTGGTGGAGAAGAACCTGGACCGCCTCACCTTCTTCGTGACAGGCATCTGGGTGGTGTCCATCATCGGCGTGGCGCTGCAGATCAAGTACAGCTGATCCGAAACGTACGAAAAGCCGCCCCGGTCGCAACCGGGGCGGCTTTTGTATCTGCTCGGAGTCAGTAGTCCGAAGCCGACCCGGCACCGGGCTCACCCAGCAATGCGCGCGAGCCCGAGACACCCAGGCGGGTCGCGCCCGCTGCGATCATGGCCCGTGCCTGCTCGAGGGTGCGTACGCCGCCGGATGCCTTCACCGCGAGTCCGTCTCCATGCACCGTGCGGTACATCAGCTCGACCGCGTGAACGCTCGCGCCGCCGGCTGGATGGAAACCCGTCGAGGTCTTGACGAAGTCGGCGCGCGCTGCGACCGCCGCGCGGCACACCCCGACGATCTCGTCGTCGGTCAAGGCGGCCGACTCGATGATCACCTTGAGTATCTTCGTCGCAGGCACGGCGGCGCGTACCGCCGCGATGTCGGCTTCGACGCGGTCGAACGCCCCCTCTTTGGCCGCACCGACATCGATCACCATGTCGATCTCGTCGGCGCCGTGCAGCACCGCCTCGGCTGCCTCGGCAGCTTTGACCGGCGAGGTGTGCTTTCCGCTCGGAAACCCGCACACCGCGGCGACTTTGAGTCCGGAGCCGGCGGGTATGCCGATCGGCAGCATAGATGGCGACACACAAACCGAATAGGTGCCCAGTGCCACCGCCTCGGCGATGAGTGCTTCGACGTCGGCTGCGGTGGCTTCCGGCCTGAGCAGGGTGTGATCGATCATCGCGGCGACCTCGGCCACGGTCGGTTGGGTCTCGATTGTCATCGGATGGGCCCTTCTGTCGATGGTGGGGTTCAGGCGCTCTTGGCTTGACGGTCGAGGATGTAGTTCATGATCAGGGCGGCGACCAGGATCAGTCCTGTCACGAGCATCTGGAAGAACGAGCTCAACCCCAGCAGGTTGAACAGGTTGCGCAGCACCGACAGCAGTAGCACCGCGATGAATGTGCCCATCACACCGCCCTTTCCGCCGAACAAACTGGTTCCACCCAGCACCACGGCGGCGATCGCATCCAGTTCCAGCCCGGTGTTGGCGGTGGGTTGACCGATGGTGAGCCGGGCGGTGAGCAGCACTCCGGTCAACGCGGCCAACCCTCCGCAGATCACATATGCCGCAGTGGTGATGCGCTGCACCGGTAGCCCCGACAGCCGTGCCGCTTTGGCGTTGCTGCCGACGGCGTAGACGTGTTCGCCGAATGTCGTGCGGCGTAGCACCAGACCCACGATCACGGTGGTGGCCACGAAGATGAGCCCGACGACCGGAATGCCGGCCACGGTGCCGGCACCCAGAAACCGCAGGCCGACCGGGATCTCCGCGGTTGTGGGCGTGCCATTGGTGGTGAGAAACGTGAGACCGCGAATGCTCTGCATCCCGGCGAGCGTCACCATGAACGCCGGTAGGGCCAAGTAGGCGCTCAGCCCGCCCATGATCCCGCCGAGACAAAGCCCGCTCAGGATCGCGATCAACATGGCCAGCGGCCAGGCGATCCCCAGTCCGATGAGGATCGCGACCAACATTCCTGACAGTGCCGCAACGCTTCCCACCGAAAGATCGATACCGGAAGTGAGGATCACGACCGTCATGCCGATCGCGACGATGCCGGTGAGGCTGGACTGTTGGAGCAGATTCGCCAGGTTCTGCGACGTGAGGAATTGCGGGGCGGTGATGGAGGCCACGACGAACAGCGCGACGAAAATGAACAGCAGATTGAACCGCACGATGATGTTCTGGCGCCGCGTCCGCGTGGTGACAGCCGTGGTCGACGACGCGTGGGGAGCGGGGCCATGGAGGAGTTCAGTCATTGTCCTGTCTTCCTGTGACGACGCAGCGGGCGATGTCCGCCGGTGATGTGGTTCTGGGGTCGTAGGCCGCGATGTTCCTGCCTTCGTGCATGACCCAGATCAGGTCGCAGTTCTCGGTCAACTCGTCCATCTCGCTAGATGCCATCAGGACGCCGACACCCGCCTCGGCCAGTGCCTGAACCTGTTCGAACAGATCGGCTTTCGCCCCGATGTCCAGCCCGCGGGTGGGTTCGTCGAGAAGCAACAAGTCGATCCCGCGGGCCATCCACTTGGCCAGCACGACCTTCTGCTGATTGCCGCCGGAGAGTTCACCGACCGGCTGGTCGATGCTGGAGAACTTCACGCCGAGGCGTTGCAGCGGCGGCGTGCACAGCGCTCTGGCGGCTTTCATCGGGTTGATGCCGAACGGTGCGAGCGCGGCGATGCCGGCGTTGCGCAGGATCGACTGCTCGAGGAACAGGCCCTGGCTCTTGCGGTCCTCGGGAACCAATCCGATTCCGGCCAGAACCGCGCTCCGGGGTGTCAGGTGGGTGATGCGCTCGCCGTTCAACGTCAGGTCGAGCTCGGCGCGGCGGTCGCCGAACACGGTCGCGAGCAATGTGGAACGACCCGCACCGCCCAACCCGGCCAACCCGATGATGTCGCCGCGCCGCACCGCGATGCCGGACACGTCGATCAAGCCTGGAATGACGGCACGACGAATCTCCAGCAGCTCGGGTCTCTCCACGTCTGCGCGTGGTTTCCTGGGCGGGAGGCATTGCAGGTCGCGGCCGATCATCGCCTCTACCAGTTCCTCTTTGGTCACGGTCGCGACGTCGAACACTCCGACGGTGGCGCCGTCGCGCATGACCGTCGCACGGTCACCGATCGCTTTCACCTCGTCGAGCCGATGCGAGATATAGATCACCGATTTCCCTGTGGCGGTGAGCTCGCGAATCACGCGGAACACTTCCGTGAGATCGTGATCGGTCAGTGTAGCGCTGG
The DNA here is from genome assembly GCF_049241375.1 of Mycolicibacterium wolinskyi str. Jessa 2025. Taxonomy (NCBI): domain Bacteria; kingdom Bacillati; phylum Actinomycetota; class Actinomycetes; order Mycobacteriales; family Mycobacteriaceae; genus Mycobacterium; species Mycolicibacterium wolinskyi. The sequence continues at coordinate 3,979,306 of NZ_CP185960.1, read as the reverse complement.
GTTCGTCCATGACGATGATGCGGGCATCGGCGGTGAGTGCCTTGGCGATTGCGGTGAGCTGCTGATCGGACACGGACAGATTCGCGACCACATCAGACGGTGCGAAGCACCCACCGACTCTGGCGATGGCCGCCGCTGCCAGCCGGTCTCGTTGTCGGCGTGCGACGAATGGGCCGCGCAGCGGTTCGTGGCCCAGAAAGAGGTTCTGCGCCACGGTCATATCGGGGATGAGGTCCAGTTCCTGGTAGATGGTGCTGATGCCTGCGCGCACGCCATCAATCGGTGAGCCGAACGAGACTTCCTCGCCGTCCAAAGTGATCGTTCCGGAATCTGGCGTATAGGAACCGGACAGGATCTTCATGAGAGTGCTTTTGCCGGCGCCATTCTCACCGAGAAGGCAGTGCACTTCGCCCCTGGCGACCTCGAGGGTCGCGCCGTCGCACGCCTTGGTGCCGGGGAACGCTTTCACGATGTTCTGCATCTTCAGCGCGGCCACGCTCCCGGTGCCGCCGGCGGGCCCAGGTAGCGTCGATTCCACGTTGTGGCTGGTTGTCATGTCATTGCTCCAGCACGGCCAGTGCCGTGGGTTCGTCGGTGATCAGGACCGAACACAGACCGCTGTTGAGGGCGCCGTTGACGACAGGCACTTTTCGCGCGCCTGCGGCGACCGCGATGGCACAATTGGCGTTCTTGACGTCGTCGAGGCTGAGACCTACTGTGCGCCTGTCGATGTCGTCGTACGCGATCTCACCGGTCTCGGTGATGTAGTGGGCCAGGATGTCGCCGCAGGCCCCGGCTGATTCGAGTTGAGCGAGTTCGGCGGGTGTGACGGCCCCCGACTCGACCAGCACTGAGGTCGGCCCGAGCGCTCCCAGCGAGAACAAGAGTGCCTCTGCCCTACGGGCGCGGCTCAGCACGTCCTCCACGAAACCCTCGGCGTAGAGCGCGTCACGCGTTTCGATCCGCTCGACGATCGCGGGCACCGGCAACAGGGTCGCCCGGCCATTTCCGCTGTGGGCAATGCCCGTCACGATATTCGCGGCCTTCGTAGGATGCACCGATCGGCTCACCCCGCCGTTGGCCTGAATGACCTCGATACCGCTCGTCCAACCGGCCGGAAGCACCGCAGCTATCTGCTGCAAGGTGTTGCCCCATGAGACGCCCAGGGTGGTGATCCACGACGAGTTCGACTTCAGGTAGTTCGCCGCGGCGGTCGCGATGTGACGCCCGGCGGTGTCAGGTGTTTCCGGACCCGGCACGACCACGCACTCGCGAAGACCGAACCGGCTGCGCATCTCCACTTCGAGATCGGTGCGACGCGCCTGCGGATGCACGATCCGGATTTCGACGAGGCCCGCCCCGCGAGCCTCGTCGAGAAGTCGCCCGACCTTCCACCGGGTCAGGTGGAGTTCGGACCCGATGTCTTCCTGAGTGCGGCCCTGCTCGTAATAGCACTGTGCGACATAGAGCAGCAGGTCGGTGTGACTCTTGCCAGTGATCGAGCGCATCAGGGCTGTCCGTTCTTCGCGCAAGCGCTCATCATCACCGCACCACCTGGAATGCGGCACGCCCGCCCTGCGCCTTACTCGGACCGCCGTCGGCGGCATCACACATGATCGGACGCAGCACGGCGGTGAGCCGCTGATAGTCGTCAAAAGTTTTCTCGTAGACGGCGATTCGCTTTGGCTCGGGCTCCATCATCCGGACCTTGGGGGCGAACAGCCGAGACCCGGCGCGCAGGCTCGGAACGATTCCTGCCGCGGTCGCCGCGATGACCGCACAGGCCCGCAGGGTGAGGTTCTCACCGATCACGAGCTCGGCGGGCCGACCGAGCACATCGACCGTGACTTGCTGCCACAACGGGTTTCGCTCGATGCCACCCGAGAAGACAAGGCGGGCACACGGGACCCCGGACCGTTCGAACGAATCGATGACACTGCGGGTCCCGCACGCGACAGCTTCGACCATCGCCCGGTACAGTTCCGCCTTCGTGGTGCCCAGCGTGAGCCCGATGACCGCCCCGCGAAGGCGGGCCTCCCGGTGCGGTGTCCGGTTGCCCATGAAGTAGTCGAGGGCACGTAAGCCGTGCGAAGCCGGGTCGACCGCGCCGGCCTGGTCGATCAGCGCCGGGAGATCGCCGCGCGGCACGCCCATGATCGATTCGCCCGTCCATTTCAGCACCGAACCGCTGGTGACCTGACCACCCTCCACCAGCCACTTATCGTGGTTCAGTGCATCGGGATACGGGCCCCACACCTCGTTGGAGGTGGTCGGTCGGTCTACTTCGGTGACGATGGCCGACGACGTGCCGGACACGATGGAGACCAACCCGTCCACGTTGCCGCCGCAGGCCAGGAGTGACACATGGGCATCGATGCCGCCGACCGCGACGACCGGTCGGTCTTCGATGCCCAGATCGGCAGCGGCAGCCTCCGTGAGGGTGCCCGCGACACCGCCCACGGGGACGATCTCATCCGGAAGCTTCCCGATGAGGTCGTCCATTCCCAACGCGGCATAGAGTTCGGCTGGGAAACGGCCCTCGATCGTGTCGTAGTTGTATTTGCACACGGCATTCATCTGCGACCCGACCCATCGGCCGGTGAGCCGGAAGGTCAGGTAGTCGACGGCCTCGACGATGCGCGCGGCCGACCGGTACGCGTCCGGGTCGTTCTTCTTGAGCCACATCGCTTTCGGCAGAAGCCATTCTGCGGCATCCGATCCGCCTGACCACTCGAGGATCGGATGCTGCAGACTCAGTCGCGCGGTTTGCTCAGATTCCGCGGCACCGCGCGCATCCATCCATAGGATCGCCGGGCGCAGCGGTGTTCCCGCCGCGTCGACAACCGCCACTGTCGAGGCGGTGGTCGACGCGGCGATCGCGATGACGCGGCCGGCGATCCGGCACGTCTCGCTGTCCAACAGCTGACGAGTCGCGGCGGTGATCGCGGCCCACCAATCCCGCGGATCCTGCTCGGCCCAACCAGGTCGCGGGTGGTGTGTCGAGTAAGGGCGGTGCGCCGTGCCCAGCGGGGTGCCGTCCTCGGTAAAGGCGCCGATGCGCGCGCCCTCGGTGCCGAGGTCGATCGTCAGGAGTATTCCCATGTGTCAGTCCTCGTTCGGCAGAAACAGAACTTTCGACGAGAAGATCGAGCGGTCGCCGAGCCGCTGCATCATCTGCGGTAGCTCCGAAAGTGGCAGCTCGTGGGTGATCATGAACTCCCACTTGAGTTTTCCTTCAGCGAGCATCTGAGCGGAGGTACGCCATTCGTCACCGGGGAACGGTGCCGAGAACGAGTTCCACGAGCCGTGCAGGCTCGTCTCCTGCCGCATGAACTGGTTGAAGGTGTCCTTATCCAGGGTTACCGGTGCGTGCGGGATACCGACGAAGACCGCGTGTCCGTGCGGACCGGTGAGATTGGCCGCCATATCGGCTGTCGCGGGAACTCCGGCGGATTCGAGCACGACATCGAAGCCACGGCCGCCCAAGGCGCGCGCCTCCTCGACGCTCTGCACGGCGTGGGTGGCACCCGCCTCGCGTGCCATGTTTGCCTTCTCCTCGCTCAGGTCGATCGCCACGATCTGACCGGCGCCGTGCAGCTTTGCCCATTGGATCGCGAAAAGTCCGATCGGGCCCGCGCCGATGACCAGGACACGGTGTCCGGCGCGCAGGTCGGTCTTCCACAGCCCGTGCAGCGCGATCGCGGCGGGGTCGAGCATTGCAGCGGCGCGCGGATCGATGCCCGCGGGCAGTTTCAGCAGATTGCCTGACGGACTGACGACGTATTGGGCGTAGGCGCCGTCGGATCGGCTTCCGAAGTAGTCGTAGTTCTCGCAGAGGCCGAATGAGCCTTTGGCGCAGAAGTCGCATTGCCGGCACGGGATGAGTGGGGGCACCGATACGAGTTCGCCGATGTCGAATCCATCGACGCCATCACCGAGTTCGGCCACCCAGCCGGAGAACTCGTGCCCGCAGATGATCGGCATGATGTAGCCGCCGTTGCGCAGCATTCTGGGGATGTCGGAGCCGCACACACCGCAGGCGGCGACCTTGAGCAGTACCTCACCCGGCCCGGGCCTGGGCACTTGTGCCTGTTCGACCCGGATGTCTCCCGGCGCGTACATCACTGCCGCAGTCATGTGCGTGGGCAGAGCCGGTTGTGTCGCCGCGGTTGTCGGGGCGGGTGCCTCGGTCGTCATTGAAGGCTTTTCTCCTCGTGTGTGGTTGTCAGTCGCTTGAGTTGGTCGGCTATTCGGCAGCAAAAGTCGATTGGCTGACCAGCGAGGGTGCGCTCGACTTGTCGACCAAACCTGTTCCGGCATCGACGAACTCGGGGACGGACTCACCGCGGGCAACCTTGGCTGCCGTCTGGATGGCGAGCTTTCCCTCGGCGTTGGGGTCGTTGAGTGCGGTGGCGATGTACTGGTCGCCGTCGGCGATGGCGCGCACGGCTTCCATCAGGCCGTCCACCCCGAAGACTTTGACGTCGGCGCGGTGGTTCTCGGTCAGAACCTGAAGAGCGCCAAGCGCCATATCGTCGTTCTGGGCGTAGACGGCCTTGAGGTCGGGATGGGCTTGCAGAAGGTCCTGCATCGCGGTGACCGCTTTGGATCTGGTGTAGTCGCAGTACGGACCGTCGATGACCGTGATGTTGGGCTGCGCCGATACCGCAGCCTGGAATCCGTCGTGCCGGTCTCGCGCTACCGCGCCACCCGCGTCGCCCTGGATCTCGATGATCTTGCCCCCAGCGGGCCCGAGTGTGTCGACGGCGGCTTTGCCGACAAGCTGGCCCATGGCTTTGTTGTCGCGGCCGACGAAAGCCGCCGCGCCTGATTCGACCGGGCGGTCGACGGTGACGACCTTGATGCCTGCCGCTTCGGCGGCAGCCAGGGATGGCGTGATGCCCTTCGGGTCGACCGGGTTGATCACCAGCACATTGACGCCCCGGGTGATCAAATCCTGGACGTCGTTGTTCTGCTTGGTCACATCGCCGTTGGCGTCGGCGTAGAAGAACTCGTCGCCCTGCGCCTGAGCTTCGGCCTTGGCTGCGTCGGTGAGCGCGACGTAGAACGGGCTCTGCTGCGTGGCCTGGCTGAAGCCGATCTTCAGGGGTCCGTCGGTGACCGTGGTGGTCTGGGCAGCGTTGTCACCGGGCACCGAGCAACCGGTGAATGCCAGTGCCATTGCGGCCCCGAGCGCGATTCCCGAGAGGGCTTTTGCGAAGCTCACTTTTCCTCCTAGCTGTGCGCGTCAGTCGTTTAGCTGCGCATGACGCTCATCACGTTATGAACGGGAATGTGAGGACGTCAACATATGCGCATATTTTTGCTCATGTGAGCAAGCGCGCTCCGATGGCCTTGGCCACGGAGGGGCTGCCCGGACCTGCACCCGCGTCTGATGACCCCGATACTTGACCCATGGTTGACGGCCCCGACACCACCCTCGAGCCGATCGGATCGGTACACCGCACCCCGGTCGGGCGTGACGCCACCGAGCCGATGCGCGAAGACATCCGGCTGCTCGGCGCGATCCTCGGCGATACCGTGCGTGAGCAGAACGGCGAAGCGGTTTTCGACCTCGTGGAGCGGGCGCGGGTGGAGTCGTTCCGGGTTCGCCGCTCCGAGATCGACCGTGCCGAGCTGGCCGGGTTGTTCGCCGGGATCGACATCCACCGCGCGATCCCGGTGATCCGTGCGTTCACCCACTTCGCGCTGCTCGCCAACGTCGCCGAGGACATCCACCGCGAGCGCCGCCGTGCCGTGCACGTGGCGGCCGGGGAACCGCCGCAGGACAGCAGCCTGGCCGCGACGTATCTCAAGCTGGATTCGGCCGATCTGGACGCCCACGCCGTCGCCGATGCGCTGACCGGCGCCCTGGTCTCGCCCGTCATCACCGCGCACCCCACCGAAACCCGGCGCCGCACGATCTTCGACACGCAACACCGCATCACCGAACTCATGCGCCTGCGCCTGCACGGCCACACGCATACCGAGGATGGGCGCGACATCGAGATCGAGCTGCGCAGGCACATCCTGACGTTGTGGCAGACCGCGCTCGTGCGGTTGTCGCGGCTCAAGATCTCCGACGAGATCGAGACCGGCCTTCGCTACTATCCGGCGGCGTTCTTCCAGGTCATCCCGCAGGTCAATGCCGAGGTCCGTGATGCGCTGCAGGCCCGCTGGCCCGGCACTGAGCTGTTGACCGAACCGATCCTGCGGCCGGGTTCGTGGATCGGCGGTGACCGGGACGGCAACCCGAACGTGACGGCCGACGTGGTGCGGCTCGCCACCGGCCGCGCCGCCTATACGGCATTGGCGCACTACTTCACCGAGATCACCGCGCTGGAAGAAGAGCTGTCGATGTCGGCGCGGCTCGTGAAGGTGACCGACGGCCTGACCGCACTGGCTGACGCCTGCCACGAACCGGCACGTGCCGATGAGCCGTACCGCAGAGCGCTGCGTGTGATCCACGCCCGGCTCACCGCCACCGCACAGCAGATTCTCGACGAACAACCCGAACACCAACTCGATCTGGGTCTCGACCCCTATCCGACCCCGGTCGAGTTTCTCGCCGACCTCGACACGGTCGACGCGTCACTGCGTGCCAACGGCAGCGCGGTAGTGGCCGACGACCGGCTGGCCCGGCTGCGAGAAGCCGTGCGGGTCTTCGGTTTCCATCTGTCCGGCCTCGACATGCGGCAGAACTCCGAAGTGCATGAGCAGGTGATCGCCGAACTGCTGGCCTGGTCGGGAGTGCATAGCGACTATGCGTCGCTGCCCGAGGCGGACCGGGTCGAGTTACTTGCGGCCGAGATCTCCACGCGCCGTCCCCTCATCGGGGAGGGCGCCGACCTGTCCGAGTTGGCGCGCAAGGAACTGAGCATCGTCGGTGCCGCGGCGCGGGCGGTCAAGGTCCTCGGCCCGCAGGCGGTGCCCAACTACATCATCTCGATGTGCCAGTCGGTCTCGGACATGCTCGAGGCCGCGGTGTTGCTCAAAGAGGCCGGCCTGCTCAATCTGACCGGGCCGCAACCCTATTGCCCGGTCGGTATCGTGCCGCTGTTCGAGACCATCGACGATCTGCAGCGCGGCTCGTCGATTCTCGAAGCGGCGCTGGACCTTCCGGTGTACCGCACGATGGTGGCCTGCCGCGGCAGGCACCAGGAGGTCATGCTCGGCTACTCGGACTCGAACAAGGACGGCGGCTACCTCGCGGCGAACTGGGCGCTGTACCGCGCCGAGCTCGACCTCGTCGAGTCGGCGCGCAAGACCGGAATCCGCCTGCGGCTCTTCCACGGTCGCGGCGGAACCGTCGGTCGCGGCGGAGGGCCCAGCTACGACGCCATCCTCGCCCAGCCGCCGGGAGCGGTGAACGGTTCACTGCGGATCACCGAGCAGGGCGAGGTGATCGCGGCCAAGTACGCCGAGCCGCGGATCGCGCACCGCAACCTCGAGACACTGCTGGCCGCGACGCTGGAATCGACCTTGCTCGACGTCGAGGGGCTGGGGGAGGAGGCCGAACCCGCCTACCGGGTGCTCGACGAACTGGCCGCCCGGGCGCAGCGTGCCTACGCCGAATTGGTCCACGAGACACCGGGTTTCGTCGACTACTTCAAGGCGTCGACACCGGTCAGTGAAATCGGTGCGTTGAACATCGGCAGCCGCCCCACCTCGCGTAAGCCCACCACATCGATCGCCGATCTTCGCGCCATCCCGTGGGTGCTCGCATGGAGCCAGTCCCGCGTCATGCTGCCCGGCTGGTACGGCACCGGCACGGCATTCGAGGAATGGGTCGCCGAGGACGACTCCAGGCTGGCGGTCCTGCAGGATCTCTACGAACGCTGGCCGTTCTTCCGCACCGTGCTGTCCAACATGGCGCAGGTGCTCGCCAAAGCCGATATGGGTCTGGCCGCCCGTTATTCGGAGCTGGTCGACGACGAGGACCTCAGAGCCAGGGTGTTCGACAAGATCGTCGCCGAACACGACCGCACCATCCGGATGCACCGGCTGATCACCGGCCAGGACGACCTGCTGGCCGACAACCCGGCACTCGCGCGTTCGGTGTTCAACCGCTTCCCCTACCTCGAACCGCTCAACCACCTGCAGGTCGAACTGCTGCGGCGGTACCGGTCCGGCGACACCGACGAACTCGTGCAGCGCGGAATCCTTCTCACGATGAGCGGGCTGGCCACCGCGCTACGCAACAGCGGTTAGCCAACCGCCGCCGCGAACCGGCGCCGGAACACGATCAGCAGCAGGACCGCGGCGGTGGTGAGACCCGCGGACAGGCCGAGCCACATACCCACTGCCTCGAGGTCGGCGACGTAGGCCAGCAGCAGGCCGACCGGGAACCCCACGACCCAATAGCCGACGATCGTGATCACAAAGCTCGATGACGTGTCATGCAGGCCCCGGAGCAAGCCGATACCGATGTTCTGGGCCGAGTCGACGAACTGCTGGAACGCGGCCACCGCGAGCAACGCCATGGCGATGACCAGAGCGGCGCGGTCACCGGTGTCCATGAACAGCCCGAGCACCTCGGTCGGAATCGCCAGGTAGACGAGCGCGACGACGGCCGCCACCGCCGCGCCCTGCCCATAGGCGAGCCAGGCGATCAGGCGACTCTGCGCGGCCTCGCCGAGTTCCACCAGTCGGCTCACGAGAATCGAGGCGCCGTGGGATATCCCGACCGACACCTGAAAGACGATGTAGCTCAACTGGTTCACCACGGAGTGGGCGGCCAGGGCGGGTGCACCGAACGTGCCGATCACGACCGCTGTCACCGAGAACAACCCGGCCTCACTGCCATAGGTGCCTGCGATGGGAATGCCGAGACGCAGGATCTGCTTCACCGCGGGCAGCGGCGCGCGGTGCACGGCCACGCTGAAGTACGGCGCCAGCTCGGGGTCGGCCCGCACCATCGCGGTGAACGCCACGAACGTCAGCAGGTACACCAGCGACGTCGCGGCGCCGATGCCCGCAAGACCCATCTCCGGCAGCGGGCCGGGGCCGTAGATGAGCGCGGCGTTGAGCGCGACGTTGAGGGCAACCGAAGCCAGGGTGATCAGCAGAAGCGCCTTCGGGCGCCGCATGCCGACCGTGAACTGCCGGACCACCTGAAACCACAGGCACGGCACCAGACCCGGCGCGAGCGCCGCCAGCATCGGCAGCGTGCCGTCGAGCACGGCGGCGTCCTGACCCAGCCAGCGCAGCAGATAGCCCAGGCCGATCAGGGCGAGCCCTCCGACGATTCCGGCGACCGTGGCGACGAGGAAGCTGGCGCGGACCAGATCACGCGTCTCGTCGCCGGACGCCTGCGCGGTGGTCTGGTCGCGTTCGGACCGGCTCGCGGCGGCCGAGACCAAGTTGCCGACCGACGTCAGCAGGCCGACGCCCATCGTGCGGAGCTGATTGAACAGCGTGATGGACAAGCCACCCGCGGCGAGCGCGGCCACGCCGAGCGGGCCCATCATCACCAGGTCGGTGGTGGTCAGCGCAACCTGCGCGAGTTGTGTCAGCGCGATCGGCCCCGCCAGGCGGGTGAGTTCGCGTCCCGTCGCGGCGACCGTCATCGCACAACACCGTATAACCCGGGGCCCGCGACACGTTCGACCCTGTCGGCGTGCCGAGGTTAGGCGAACTTAAGCTACGGGGACAGCAGTGCAGCCGGCGCGGGTGGAAACGGCGAGGGGGAACTCAGTTGCCGCAGTTGAACCGCAGGTCGTTTATCGGGGCATCACTGGGATTGGGAGCGGCGGTGACCCTCGCCGCCTGCGGGGCGAATTCGTCGACCCCCGGACCCGGTGGCGGTGAACCCAAACCGGGCGGAACCCTTCGTATCGGCGCGCTAGGGCAGGCATCGAACGTGGTGTCGGATCCCTTCGGGCTGCTCGCCAACGACTCCGACATGTTGATCATGTCGCTCGTATACGACCCGCTGACGGTTCCGGCGAGATCACCGAACGTCACCGGCCGGCTCGCGGCCTCGTGGACCACCGACGCGCAGCAGCAGGCGTGGACGTTCACGCTGCCCGAAGCCGCGACATTCCACGACGGCAGCCCGGTACGACCCGCCGACGTGGCGTGGTCGCTGAAGACCCTCGGCGAGATGACGCCGTGGAAGGTACCGGTCGATCTGAACTCGATCGTGCCGTCCGGTGCGCGTTCGGTGACCATGCGCGCTCCGACGCCCAACAGCCAGCTTCCGTTGCTGCTGCGGCTGATGACGTTCACCGTCAAAGAAGGCAGCACCGATCGGTCGGATTTCATCGGCACCGGACCGTTCCGGATGGAACCCGGCAGTTACCGCGACGGCAACGCCACCCTGGTGCGAAACGACACGTGGCATGGCGACAAGCCGCTGCTGGACCGCATCGTGGTGACGCGGTTCGAGTCGACCGATGCGCTCGCGAACGCGATCATGGGCGGCGAGATCGACGTGGCCTCCAGCGCCGGCCCGTTGGCCGCGCGCACGGCATCGGCGCGGCCCGATCTCATCCTGGTCCGTCGGCCCAACGACCTGTCGATGCCGATCGCCATCCGCACGTCCGACGGACCGTTCACCGATCCGCGCGTACGCGAGGCGATCCGGCTGGGTGTCGATCGGCAGGCGATGATCGAGCAGGTGCTGTCCGGCTACGGCAGTGTCGGCAACGACGTGCTGGGGACGGGAGATCCGACGTACGTCGACCGGCCGCAGCGCGCCCGCGACGTGACGCGGGCCAGGCGCCTGCTGGCCGAAGCACGCTTCGACACGGCGCGAACCTATCCGCTGATCACCAAACGCGAGGTGTTCAACGAGGTGGAGGCGGCGCAGTTATTCGCCGCGCAATTGCAGGACATCGGACTCAAGATCGCCGTCGAGGTCAAGGAATCGGCCGACTTCTACGACAACTACTGGGCGAAGCCGTCGGCGCCCTTGGCGACCGCGAGCTGGCCCACCAACGACTCGGTGATGTTCTTCGCCAGCAAGGTCCTCAACTCCGAATCCACCAGCAACGAAACCGCTTTCAAGGATCCGGAGTTCGATGCGGCATACCGTGCCGGGCTGGCCGCCGCCCCGGATTCGGCCGACTACCGCGACGCGTCGACCAACCTTCAACAAATTCAGTTCGACCGCGGTGGCTACGTGCTGTGGGGGATGGCCGACGGTATCGACGTGGCCCGCTCGAACGTCCGCGGGCTGCCCGAGTTGCCGGGTTGGGGCCGGGCCCAGCTAGAGAACACGTGGCTCGAAACCTAGCCCGCGCCGCGCGGCCCGCCGCCGCGTTGCTCAACCGTACGGCGATGCTGGTGGTCGCGTTGTTCGCGGTGATGCTGGCGATGGCGTTGTTGCCGGGCAACGGGGTGCGCGCATTGCTGGGCCGTGACGCCACCGAAACCCAGGTGCGTGCACGGGAAGCCGAACTCGGACTGGACCGTCCGGTCGTGGTGCGGTTCTGGGAGTGGTTGTCGGGGCTGGTGCGCGGAGATTTCGGCACGACACTGCGCGGGGAGCCGGTGGGTGACCTGCTGGCGGCGAAGGTGCCGAACTCGCTGGTTCTCACCGGTGTCGCGCTGCTCGTGACGGTGGTGGTGGCTACGCTGCTCGCGGTCTACTGGACCAGCGGTGAACGGCCGGTGTTCCGGCGCATCGCATCGGTGGGCACGATCGTGGTGATCGCACTGCCCGAGTTCGTCGTCGCCACGATCGCGATCCTGGTATTCGCCTTGGCGCTCGACGTCCTGCCCGCCGCGACCGTTCAGGATTCCGCGGGCGCCCCGCGCGATCCGTCGATGTACATCTTGCCGGTGATCGCCCTGGCGCTCCCGCAGATCGGCTGGAACACCAGGGTTTTCGTGGCCGCGATCCGGGAGGCTCGGTCGCTGCCGTACGTGCATGCCGCCGAACTCGACGGTGTGGGTGAGGCGGCGCTGTTCGTCCGGTACATCGCGCCGCGGGCGCTGCCGACGATGATCGCCTCACTGGCGACGACCGTGGGCATGATCGTCGGCGGTTCGGTGGTGGTGGAGTCGCTGTTCAACTTTCCCGGTGTCGGTGCGGTGGTCGCCGGTTCGGTCAACACGCGTGACGTCAACGTCGTTGCGGCGGTGGTCGCCTGCACCGGCGTGGTGATCCTGCTGATGCTGCTCCTCGCCGACGCGACGCGGGCCTGGGCGAAGGCACGTGCGGAATGACCCGGCAGCGTTGGGCTTTGGCCACACCCGCGGTGGCGGTGCTGATCGTGGTCGCCGTGGGTCGACTCATCGCGCCCGATGTCGAGGGCCGCGGCTCCGGTGTGCCGTTCGCGCCGCCGTCGGCCGCGCACTGGCTCGGAACGGACGCGCGCAGCGAGGATGTGCTGGCCAAGCTTGCCGCCGGTGGCTGGACGCTGGCCTGGATCGCAGCCGTCATCGCGGTCGGTGTGACGGCGCTGGCGGCCGCCTTGGGCGGTCTTGTCGCGCTGCGGCCGCGTTACGCGGCGACGGTCGGCTGGATCACCGACGCGACGATGCTCGTGCCACCGGTCCTGTTCATGCTGCTGGTCCTGGTGTCCTGGCCGCAGGGTGGGATATGGGCGTTGATCGTGCTCGCGGTGGTGATCGGAACGCCCTACACGACGCGTGTTCTCGCGGGCGCGGCGTCATCCGTCGCGGCCAGCGGTTACGTCCAGGTGGCCGAGGCAGCAGGAGAGCGGTTGCCGTATCTCGTGTTCGGGCAGGTGTTGCCCAACTTGCGCGACACCATCGCGACGCAGTTCGGGCTACGTTATGTCGAGGCCATCTATGTGGTGAGCACCGCGGCCTTCCTGCAGCTCATTCCCGCGGTCGGCGGGGCGAACTGGGCCGTCATGGTGCGCGAGAACGCGTCGGGGGTGCTGCTCAACCCCGCCGCCGTCGTGGCTCCCGCCGTGGCGATCGCCGTGCTCGCGGTGTCGGTCAACATCGCGGTCCTCGTGCGCAACCCGCAATCGGGGGAACGGTCATGAGTGTCGTTGCCGCCAGCGCGCTTACGATCACCGCGGCATCCGGCCGAATCCTCGCCGGGCCCGTCGATCTGGATCTCGAAGCCTCGACGGTGACCGCGCTCATCGCGCCGTCGGGAGGCGGCAAGTCGCTCGTGTGCCGAAGTCTGGTGGGCGATCTGCCGGCGGGCACGACACTGAGCGGCGGCCCGCGAGTCGGCGACATCGAGGTCGCCGCGCTCGATCGCCGTGCGCTGCGCGCCTTGCGGCGCAGCCGGATCGCCTACGTGGGTCAGGATCCCGGGTCCGCACTCAACCCCGCCGCGACCGTGACGAATCTGCTCACCGAACTCGCCCATCCCGACGCGCCTTCCGTGACCGAGCTATTGGACATGGTGCAACTCGACCACGGGTTGGCGACACGTCGGGCGGTACGCCTGTCGGGCGGCCAGCAGCGCCGGGTCGCCCTCGCCCGTGCCATGTCCCGGCTGACCCCGGTTCTCGTGCTGGACGAACCTTTCACCGGACTCCACCGGCCCCTCCGCGACGACATCGCCACGCTCATCCGCAGCTGGGCGAGCGACCGCCGGGTCGCCGTCCTCGTCACCGCACACACGACCCGCACGGCAGCGACGGTTGCCCATCACGTCGTCGAACTCGGCGCGGCCGCCGTCCCCGCACCCGTGCGCGATACGCCGAAACGCCCGCCCACCGGGCGCGACGTCCTTGAGGTACGCCGGCTCACGGTGACGTTCGGCGCCCACCGGGTTCTCGACGAGGCAGGCCTGACCCTCGGGGCCGGATCAGCCGTCGCGCTGATGGGCGATTCCGGTGCCGGGAAATCGACGTTCGCCCGGGCGCTGACCGGTCAGGTCGTCGCGGACGGCGGCGAGATCGTGCTGGGCGGAACGGCTTTGGCGCAGCCACTGAACCGCCGGTCACGATCGGACAAGATGGCGATCCAACTCGTGCCGCAGGACCCTGCTGCCACGCTCAACCCGAGGCGAACCGTCGGCGCGACCCTCAACCGGGCGCTGCGCAGCAACGGACATCGGGGCGCGGTGGCCGATGTGCTGGCCCGGGTGGGGTTGCCCGACGACTTCGCCCAGCGCTACCCGCACATGCTGTCGGGTGGCCAACGCCAACGTGTCGCGATCGCGCGCGCCCTCGCATACGCGCCGAAAGTGTTGGTGTGCGACGAGATAACGTCGGCGCTCGACCCCGCCGCGGCCGCGACGGTGATGGACGTGCTGGAACGGGAAATGGACCGGGGCTTGGCCGTGCTGATGATCACCCACGACGCCGAGCTGGCGGCGGGCAACTGCGTACGCACGGTCCGGCTGGCCGACGGCCGGCTGTCTACAGATGAGTACGGTCGCGAATCGCCTTGACCACGCCGCGAACCGCATTCTCGGTGACCGCGAGCGGCGACATCACAGCTTCACCGATCCCGACGATGACCTCCACGCGATCGACGATGGCCTCCAGTCGCTCCACCACGCCGATGAGCCGTGGCGCGAGTTCATCGATGCGGGTGATCGTGGCGTTGAACCGGTCGAGCGTGGCGTCGAGACCGCCGGTGGACTTGTTGAGATCGACCAGTGTGTTGCTGAGATCGGTCAGCAGCGTGTCGACCTGTTCGACGGTCATGTCGGCATTGAGCGCAGCCTGCGTCAGGGTCTTGATTCGCTGCCGTCCCGAGGCCGGGCGAACACGGCCGTCCCCTTTGTCTGCCATGTCGAACAGTATGGCGGTAGGGAACCGAATGCGGCCCCAGCGCGTCTGAATTGCTGTGCGGCAATTCTGCGAGCTTCGATCCTGGCGTCGTGATCGGGCGGACGCCGACCGCGACCCGGCCGACTATCTGGCCGGCTATGCCGAGGCGCTGGCCGACTGGCACACCGATCACGGCGCAGCCACCGGGGACTGATCGAGGGTGCTACAGCTTGGCGGCCGCGGCCTCGTCGAGCAGCCACACCGTCTTTTCCCGCCCGATCCCGCCTGCCGCGGGCACGTCGACCGGATCGGCACCGCCGACGGCGGCGGCCACCGCATCGGCCTTGGCCTCGCCGGACACCACCAGCCACACCTCCCGCGCGCTCTGGACGGCGGGCAGCGTCAACGAGATTCGCCGAGGCGGCGGCTTGGGGGAGTCGGTGACACCGACCACGAGCCGTGCGGTCTCCCGCACCGCGGCGGTGTCGGGGAACAGCGAGTTGATGTGCCCCTCACCGCCCATGCCGAGCAGATGTACGTCGAACTCGGGCCCGGGGGCGTCGAAGTTGGCCGCGAGCAGCTGCGCGTAGCCCTCGGCCGCGGCGTCGAGGTCGTCGCCGAACTCACCGTCGCTGGCCGCCATCGCGTGCACGTTGACGGCCGGGATGTCGAGGTGGTCGAGCAGCGCCTCACGGGCCTGCTTGTCGTTGCGCTCGTCGTCGTCCTGCGGTACGAAGCGCTCGTCGCCCCAGTACAGGTGCACTTTCGCCCAGTCGATCTCGGAGCTCCGCTCGCCGACACGCTTGAGCATGCCGATGCCGGTGCCGCCACCGGTCAACACGATCGTGGCCTGGCCTCGCGCGGTGATCGCCGACTTGATGGCCTCCACCAGCCGGTCCCCGGCGGCCGCCACGAGCGCCGCGGTGTCGGGATAGCGTTCGATGACTGTGTCGCTCATACGTATTGGACCTTGTCGATGCCTTGCAGTGCGTTGCGGTAGATCTCGTCGGCGTCGAGCCGCCGCAGATCCTCGGCCAGACATTCCTTGGCCTCTCTGCGGGCCAACGGCAGTAGCGAGTCCGGGCGCCCGGTGCGGCTCAGCGTCGCGGTGATGCCGGTTTGCGGCCGCACCAGCGTGACGGTTTCGCTCGGCCGCGTGAGCTCGACCTTCAACTCACCGACCGCCCGGGTGACGGGCCCGTCGATCCGGTTGGCCAGCCAGCCGGCCAGGATGTCGAGTGCGGGCTCACCCTTGAGCCCCGACACCACTGCCGACGTGATCGGCTCGTGGGGCGGCTGGTCGACCGCGGCGGCCAACAGCGCCCGCCAGTACGTGACGCGGCTCCAGGCCAGATCGGTGTCGCCCGGGGTGTAACCGGCCAGCCTGCTCTTGATGCAGGCCAGCGGATCGGCGCCGTTGGTGGCGTCGGTGATCCGGCGGATCGCCAACTTGCCCAACGGGTCCTGTGCGGGCACCTTCGGCGCCACGGCGGGCCACCAGGCCACCACCGGGGTATCGGGCAACAGGAAGGGCAGCACCACGCTGCTGGCATGACCGGACAGTTCACCGGACAGCTTGAGGACGACGACTTCGCCGGCACCCGCGTCGTGACCGACGCGCAGCTGCGCGTCGAGGCGCGGCGAGTCGGCGTTCGGGTCGCCGGGGACCACGACGATCACGCGGCATGGATGCTCGCGGCTCGCGAAATTCGCGGCCTCGATGGAATCCTCGACGATGTCCTCGGTGTCCGGCGCGATGACGAGCGTCAACACCCGGCTGAGGGTGAGTGCGCCGCCCTCTTCGCGCAGCCCGGTGATCTTCTTGTTGACGTTGTTCGTGGTGGTGTCGGGCAGGTCGACAATCATCTCTAGGGACGCCTCCATTCCCGGCCCGTGCGGCGCAACATCTCATCGGCTGACGGCGGACCCCACGTACCCGATTCGTATGGCTCGGGTTTGCCGTTGGCCGCCCAGTAGTCGAGCACGGGATCGAGGATCTCCCAAGACAATTCGACTTCGGCGTTGACCGGGAACAGCGACGGTTCGCCGAGCAGCACATCGAGGATGAGCCGCTCGTAGGCCTCTGGTGAGTCCTCGGCGAACGCCGACCCGTACGAGAAATCCATGTTGACGTCGCGGACTTCCATCGCGCTGCCGGGCACCTTGGAGCCGAAGCGCAGGGTGATGCCCTCGTCGGGCTGCACCCGGATCACCAGGGCGTTCTGGCCCAGTTCCTCGGTCATGGTGGCGTCGAACGGCAAATGGGGTGCCCGCTTGAACACCAGCGCGATCTCGGTGACCCTGCGGCCCAGGCGTTTTCCGGTGCGAAGGTAGAACGGCACGCCCGCCCAGCGCCGGGTGTTCACCTCGAGGGTGATCGCGGCGTAGGTCTCGGTCGTGGAGTCCTTGGCGAAGCCCTCCTCGTCGAGCAGGCCCACCACCTTCTCGCCGCCCTGCCAGCCCGCGGCGTACTGACCGCGTGCGGTCGTCTCGTCCAGCGGCTCGGCGAGCTTCACCGCGGACAGGATCTTGATCTTCTCGGTCTGCAGCTCGTGCGGGCTGAAGCTCACCGGCTCCTCGAGCGCGGTGAGGGCCAGCAGCTGCAGCAGGTGGTTCTGGATCACGTCGCGCGCAGCGCCGATGCCGTCGTAATAGCCGGCGCGGCCACCGAGACCGATGTCCTCGGCCATCGTGATCTGCACGTGGTCGACGTAGTTGTTGTTCCAGATCGGTTCGTACAGCGCGTTGGCGAAGCGCAACGCCAGGATGTTCTGGACGGTCTCCTTGCCCAGGTAGTGGTCGATGCGGAACACCGACTCCTCCGGGAACACGCTGTTGACCACCGAGTTGAGCTCACGGGCGGTCTTGAGGTCGTGGCCGAACGGTTTCTCGATGACCACGCGGCTCCAGCGGCCGTCGCGCGGCCGGGCGAGGCCCGACTTGCGCAGCTGCTCACACACGAGCGGGAACGCGTTCGGCGGAATCGACAGGTAGAACGCGTGATTGCCGCCGGTGCCGCGCTCGATGTCCAGCTTGTCGAGTGTCTCGGCCAGCCGGCCGAATGCCGCCTCGTCGTCGAAAGTGCCCTGGACGAACCGGAATCCCTCGGCCAGCCGGTCCCAGACCTCCTGGCGGAACGGCGTGCGGGCGTGCTGCTTGACGGCGTCGTAGACGACCTTGCCGAAGTCCTCGTCGGCCCAGTCCCTGCGGGCGAACCCGACGAGCGCGAACGACGCGGGCAGCAGCCCGCGGTTGGCCAGGTCGTAGATCGCCGGCATCAGTTTCTTGCGGGCCAGATCGCCGGTGACACCGAAGATCACCACGCCGCACGGCCCGGCGATCCGCGGCATCCGCTTGTCCCGCTTGTCGCGCAGCGGATTACGCCACGCGACCTCGGGCTTGTCGTTGACCGCTGTCATTTCTTCGCGGCGTCGAGTTGACCCTGGGTTGCGTCGAGCAGTTCCTGCCACGACTTCTCGAACTTCTCGACGCCCTCGTCTTCGAGCACCTTGAACACGTCGGGCAGGTCGATGCCGATCGCGGCCAGTTTGTCGAAGGTCTCCTGAGCCGCCGCGGCGGTTCCCGAAACGGTGTTGCCGGTGATCTCGCCATGGTCGGCGACGGCCTCAAGGGTCTTCTCCGGCATGGTGTTCACGGTGTTGGGTGCGACGAGCTCGGTGACATAGAGCGTGTCGGAGTACTCCGGGTTCTTGACACCGGTCGACGCCCACAGCGGACGCTGTACGCGGGCACCGTCGGCCTTGAGCGTGGCGTAGCGGTCGCCGCCGAACACCTCTTCGTAGGCCGCGTAGGCGAGCCGGGCGTTGGCGACGCCGGCCTGCCCGCGCAGGGCGAGGGCGTCGTCGCTGCCGATCTTGTCCAGCCGCGCGTCGATCTCGGTGTCCACCCGGGACACGAAGAACGATGCGACGGAATGGATCTTGGACAGATCGTGGCCCGCCTCCTTGGCCTTCTCGAGGCCGGCGAGGTAGGCGTCCATCACCGCACGGTGCCGTTCGACCGAGAAGATCAGCGTGACGTTCACCGAGATGCCTTCGGCGATGACCGCGGTGATCGCGGGCAGGCCGGCCAGCGTCGCCGGGATCTTGATCAGCAGGTTCGGCCGGTCGACGATCTTCCACAGCTCGATCGCCTGCAGGATCGTCTTGTCGGTGTCGTGGGCGAGGCGGGGATCGACCTCGATCGACACACGTCCGTCGACGCCGCCCGACGCCTCGTACTGCTTGGCCAGCACGTCGCAGGCGTTGCGCACGTCGTCGGTGGTGACGGTGCGGATCGTGGCGTCCACGTCGGCGCCCCGCTCGGCGAGTTCCTTCACCTGCGCGTCGTAGGCGGTGCCCTTCGACAGCGCGGCCTGGAAGATCGACGGGTTGGTGGTGACGCCCACAACGCTGCGGGTGTCGATCAGGTTCTGCAGGTTCCCGGTCTGGAGCCGGGCACGGGAGAGGTCGTCGAGCCATACGGATACGCCCGCGGCACTCAGCGCCGCGAGATTCGGGTTCTGAGTCATGATTCGCCTTCTCTACTAGTTCTCGATCAGTTCTCGAGCGATCGCTCCGCGGCGGCCACCACAGCCTCTGGGGTGAAACCGAACTCGCGGAACAACGTCTTGTCGTCGGCGGATTCGCCATAGTGCTCTATCGAGACGATCTCGCCGGTGTCGCCGACCAGCTTGTACCAACTCTGGGCGACGGCTGCTTCCACGGCCACCCGGGCCGAAACAGCCGGTGGCAGCACGCTGTCGCGGTACTCCTTGGGCTGCGATTCGAACCATTCGACGCACGGCATGGACACGACTCGGGCGTTGACGCCTTTGTCGGCGAGGATCTTTCGCGCCTCGACGCACAGCTGCAGCTCCGAACCGGTGCCGATGAGGATCACGTCCGGCTCGCCGTCGCCCGGCCCGCCGAGCACGTAGCCGCCCTTGGCGACGCCATCGGCGTCGGTGCCCTCCAGCACCGGGATGCCCTGGCGCGTCAGGATGAAACCGACCGGGCCGCTGCCGTTGCCGCGCGCGATGATGCTGCGCCACGCGTACGCCGTCTCGTTCGGGTCACCCGGCCGCACCACCGAGAGGTTCGGGATGGCCCGCAGCGCCGCCAGGTGCTCGATCGGCTGGTGGGTGGGCCCGTCCTCGCCGAGGCCGATCGAGTCGTGGGTCCAGATGTAGATGGTGTCGATGTCCATCAGCGACGCGAGTCGCACGGCAGGCCGCATGTAGTCGGAGAACTGCAGGAACGTACCGCCGAATGCACGCGTCGGCCCGTGCAGGACGATGCCGGACAGGATCGAGCCCATCGCGTGCTCGCGGATACCAAAGTGCAGCACCCGGCCGTACCAGTCCGCGGTGAAGTCGTCGGTCGAAATCGACGGCGGCCCAAAGGATTTGACGCCCTTGATGGTGGTGTTGTTACTGCCCGCGAGGTCGGCCGACCCGCCCCACAGCTCGGGCAGCTTCGGCGCGACGTCGTTGAGCACCTGGCCGAACGCCGCGCGGGTGGCCAGCGGCTTGGAACCGGGCTCCCAGTAGGTCAGCTCGGAATCCCAGCCCTCCGGCAGCTCATTGGCCAGCAGCCGGTCCAGCAGCGCCTTTCGCTCGGGCTCGCGTTCGGCCCACGCGTCGAAACCGCTCTGCCACTTGGCATGTGCCTCCTGGCCGCGGTTGACCAGCTTGCGGGTGTGCTCGATGACCTCGGGCCGCACCTCGAAGTTCTTGTCGGGATCGAAGCCGAGGATCTTCTTGGTTGCGGCGACCTCGTCGGCGCCGAGCGCCGACCCGTGCACGCCACCGGTGTTCATCTTCGTCGGCGCCGGGTAGCCGATGATCGTCCGCAGCGCGATGAACGACGGCTTGTCGGTGACCTTCTTGGCCTCGGCGATCGCCTTCTCGATCCCGACGACGTTCTCGCCGCCCTCGACCTCCTGCACGTGCCAGCCATAGGCGCGGTAACGGTCGGCGACGTTCTCGCTCAGCGCGATGTTGGTGTCGTGCTCGATCGAGATCTGGTTCTGGTCGTAGAACACGATCAGGTTGCCGAGCTGCTGCGTGCCCGCCAGCGACGACGCCTCGCTGGTCACGCCTTCCTCGATGTCGCCGTCGGAGGCGATCACGTAGACGTAGTGGTCGAACGGGCTCTCGCCCCACGGGGTGTCGGGATCGAACAGCCCGCGCTCGTAGCGCGAGGCCATCGCCATGCCGACCGCGGAGGCCAGCCCCTGCCCCAGCGGGCCGGTGGTGATCTCCACCCCCTTGGTGTGGCGGAACTCGGGGTGTCCTGGCGTCTTGGACTTGAACGTGCGCAGCGACTCGATGTCGCTGAGCTCGAGGCCGAAGCCGCCGAGGTACAGCTGGATGTACAGCGTCAGGCTGGAGTGCCCGCACGACAGCACGAAGCGGTCGCGGCCCAGCCAGTGGACGTCACTCGGATCGTGGCGCAACTGGCGCTGGAACAGCGTGTAGGCGAGCGGAGCCAGGCTCATGGCCGTTCCGGGATGGCCGTTGCCGACCTTCTGCACCGCGTCAGCCGCCAGCACCCGGACGGTGTCGACCGCGAGGCTGTCGAGGTCGGTCCAGTCATCGGGGTGGTTGGGCTTGGTGAGAGCGGTGATCTCTTCGGCCGTGGTCACGTGCTCGCTCCTCATTCAGATAATTCGCGCTTGACTTGCTGCTACTTCAAACACCCTAGTGCGGGGGACTCATCCGCCGCAGACTGGTTGTGCACGATTCGGGCTCCGTTCACCTCGGGCGGCCGCACGATTGGACCCTGCGGTGTGGAGCCCGTCGGGTCGCCGTCTACCATCGTGTGTAGTAGAAGCCACGTGACGCCACCCGAGGAGTTATTTGCGTGAGCATCCGCGAGCGCCGGCTCATCGGTGAGGCGCCCAGCCGAATAAGGTCCACGTTCCTGGCCTATTTGGCGCTGACGAAGCCGCGTGTGATCGAGCTGTTGCTGGTCACCGCCATTCCGGCGATGCTGCTGGCCGACCGTGGAACGGTCGATCCGCTGTTGATCCTGAACACGTTGGTCGGCGGCATGCTGGCGGCAGCCGGGGCGAACACGCTCAACTGCGTGGCCGACGCCGACATCGACAAGGTCATGAAACGCACCGCGCGGCGGCCGCTGGCCCGAGCGTCGGTGCCGACGCGGCACGCGCTGATCTTCGGTTTGGTGCTGTCGGTTGGCTCGTTCTGCTGGCTGTGGTGGACCACCAACCTGCTGTCGGGCCTTCTCGCGATCGCGACGATCCTGTTCTACGTCTTCGTCTACACGCTGCTGCTCAAGCGCAGAACGTCGCAGAACGTGGTGTGGGGCGGGGCGGCCGGATGCATGCCGGTGATGATCGGCTGGTCGGCGGTCACCGGCACGATCCAGTGGCCGGCACTCGTGATGTTCGCGATCATCTTCTTCTGGACACCGCCGCACACCTGGGCACTCGCGATGCGCTACAAGGACGACTACAAGGCGGCCGGCGTGCCGATGCTGCCCGCCGTGGCCACCGAGCGTCAGGTCACCCGGCAGATCCTGATCTACACCTGGCTGACTGTGCTGACCACGCTGGTGCTGGCGCTGGCCACGGGCTGGCTGTACGGCGCGGTCGCGCTGCTGGCCGGTGCGTGGTTCCTGGTGATGGCCCACCAGCTGTACTCCGGCGTCAAGCGTGGCGAGCCGGTGAAGCCGCTGCGCCTGTTCCTGCAGTCGAACAACTACCTGGCCGTGGTGTTCTGCGCCTTGGCGATCGATTCGGCGCTGGCGCTGCCGACGCTGTTCTGATCTGCGCCGAGACTACGGTTCTTGACGGTCATCGACCGATTTCCGTCAAAACCCGTAGCCTCGGCGAGCTCAGTGTCACGGCACGAGCACGATTGACCCGACCGTCTTGCGGCCCTGCAGGTCGGTGTGCGCGCGGGCGGCCTCGGCCAAGGGGTATTTCCCGCCGACCGTGATCGTGATCGAACCGTCCGCGATCGCGTTGATCAGCTCGCCTGCCCGCCACGAGAACTCGTCGGGGGTCCGCGTGTGGTGGGCCAGCGTCGGGCGGGTCAGGAACACCGAACCGGCGGAGTTGAGCCGCTGCGGGTCGACCGGCGGCACCGGGCCGCTTGCGGCGCCGAACAACGCCAGCGTGCCGCGCACCGCGAGGCTGGCCAGGCTCGCATCGAACGTCGACGCCCCGACGCCGTCGTAGACCGCGGCCACGCCCGCGCCTCCGGTCAGCTCGCGGATGTTGGCGGCGAACTCATCGGGATCCTCGGGGTACTCGAGAACCTCGACGGCGCCGGCCTGCCGCGACAGTTCGGCCTTCTCCGGTGTCGAGGCCGTCGTGATCACCCGGGTGCCGATGCTGGTGGCCCACTGGGTCAGGATCAGGCCGACACCGCCTGCTCCGGCGTGAACCAGGATCGTGTCGGTGGGCTGCACGGCGTAGGTGGACTTGATCAGGTAGTGCGCGGTCATGCCTTTCAGCAGGGCCGAGGCAATCGCTTCCGGCGCGACCCCGTCGGGCACGTAGGCCACGAAATCGGCTGGTGCGACGCACATGTCGGCGTAGGCGCCGACGGCGTTGGCCGTGACCACCCGGTCGCCGACCGCGAGCGCGGCCACGTCGTTGCCGACGGCCATCACGGTGCCGCAGACTTCGGTGCCCACGATGAAGGGCACCTCACGCGGATAGAGCCCCGAACGGAAGTACGTGTCGATGAAGTTGACCCCGATGGCCTCGGCCTTGATCAACACCTCGCCGGGCCCGGGGGAGGGCTCGGGCCGCTCGACATAGCTCAGGACTTCGGGTCCGCCGGTCTCGGCAACTTCGATGGCATACACGCCCCCTATCATCCACACCTATCATCACGGGAGTGAAGCTCGCCCGTCCGGATCTGTTCCATCCCCGCATCGTCTTCGCCGGTTGCGCAGCGCTGCCGGAGGGCGACGGCGACGACGACGGACTCGTCGCCGCGCTGCGCGAACGCGGTCTCCACGCGCGCTGGCTGGCCTGGGACGACCCGGCCACATCGGAGGCCGATCTGGTGATCCTGCGGGCGACGTGGGACTACACCGACCGGCTCGACGAGTTCCTGTCGTGGACCCGGTCGGTGCGCAACCTGCTGAACGCACCCGAACTCGTCGACTGGAACACCGACAAGCGGTACCTGGAGGATCTGCGGCGTCTCGGCGTGCCGGTCGTGCCGACGCAGTACTTCAACGTCGACGAGCCGGTACGGGTGCCCGCCGGTGAGGTGGTGGTGAAACCGGCCGTCGGCGCAGGTTCGGCCGGTGCCCAGCGCTTCGTCGATTCGGTGGCGGCCGCCGCCCACGCGACGGCGTTGCAGGCCCAGGGCAAGGGCGTGCTCGTCCAGCCCTACGACCCGAGAATCGCCGACGGTGAGACCGCGCTGGTGTTTCTCAACGGCGAGGAGTCGCACGCGTTCACCAAGGGCCCGATCCTGCCGCCGGCCGGGCGCACCCCGGAGTTCGACGACTCGGGAACCTATGCCGAGGAATCGCTGTCCCCGGCCGACCCCGAGGACGAGGTGTGGCGTGTGGGCCGCCTCGCGATATGGGCGGTGACGCGGCTGTTCGACATCGAACCGGAGGACTTGCTCTACGCACGGGTGGACGTGATCGGTGGACCCGAGGACCCGAGGCTGCTCGAGCTCGAACTCGTCGAGCCGTCGTTGGGTTTCCGGCAGCTGAAACAGAGCGACCGGGCCGACGCCGAACGGGAGTTCGCGATCGGCGTCGAATCGGCGCTGGAGCGGTTCGGGCTGGGACCGCTCTCGCACCGGCGCGGATAGCCGAGCGACGCTCAGTCCACCCGCACCCCACTCGTCACGTCGAAGCGGTGGACGTCGGTCCCCGAGAGTTCGACCGCGACGCCCGGGGTGACCTCGCTCAGCGCGGCGGCTTCCACGACGCTGGTCAGCAGTTGGTCTGCCGCACGCACGGTGACGATGGCGCGGGGGCCGAGGAGCTCGACCAGTTCGACGGTGGCCCCGCCGTCCGCGGCAGGTGTCACGATCAGGTCGTCGGGCCGGATCCCGACGGTCACCGCCGCCGCGTCCGGTCCGGGAACCCTGATCCGGACCCCGGATTCGGTGCGTAGTTCGCCACCGCTCACCGCTCCGTCGACGAGGTTCATCTTCGGGCTCCCCACGAACGTCGCGACGAACGTGTCGGCAGGCCGCCGGTAGACCTCTTCGGGCGGGCCGGCCTGCGCGATGCGGCCGTCGCGCATCACCACGATGCGGTCCGACAACGTCATGGCCTCTTCCTGGTCGTGGGTCACGTACAGCGACGTGATGCCGAGTTGGCGCTGCAGCCGCAGTAACTCGGTGCGGGTCTCCACCCGAAGTTTGGCGTCGAGATTGCTCAGCGGCTCGTCGAACAGGAACACGGCCGGTTCGCGGATGATCGCGCGGCCGATCGCGACACGTTGCTGCTGACCGCCGGACAGGTCCTTGGGTTTGCGGGCCACCAGGGCGCCCAGCCCGAGCGACTCGGCGATCGCGTCGGCCCGCCTCAGTGCCTCAGAACGCTCGATCCGCTTGGCGCGCAACGGGAATGCGATGTTCTCGCGGACCGACAGATGGGGGTAGAGCGCATAGTTCTGAAACACCATCGCGATGTCGCGTTCCTTGGGTTCCAGTCCTGTCACGTCCACCAAAGAGACGACCATCGAACCCTTGATGGTCGAATATGTCCTCGGACGTAGGGATTCCTCGCCTGTGTGGCGGCCTGGATCCGTGAGGGTGGCCGTTTCGATGATCTCGAACAGTTCCGTGTGCTTGGCGCTGGCGATCGGTTGTCTTTCGGATGTGTCCAGGAGGATGCGCTCGAACAACGCCTGGTTGAAGTCGCGACGGAGATTTCCGGGCGCCTGTGCGTACGCGGTAGCGCACTGGCTGATGAGCTGCAGCACCTTATCGATCATGGTCGCGTAGTCGATGGCAGCGGAGTTGAGTAGCGTCTGCTGCTGCTCGATCTGAGCTAGCTGTGAAGCGAGCGCGGTCTGCTTGTCGCGGGCGATGTCGCGCGGAACGGTACCGTCCATCGCCAGTTCGGCCCACTTGAGTCGCTCGCGCTTGATGTCGGCGACGCGACGTTGTAGCAGAGTCCGCTCTTGTGAGGATTGGGCGTCGTGCGCTGTCAGATCGTCGAGGAGGCCGGCCCGGATTGTCTCCAGGCTTGAGGCGGGGATTTTCGTGCCGGCCCACAACGACACGACGGCTGTTTCGACGCGTTCATCTGTCATGTAGGGGAGGTCGCAGCCGTTCTTGCGGTTGTGCCGGCCGCCGCAGAACCAGTAGGCGTATTTGCCGCCGTGCCTGCCCGTGGAGATGGCGTAGAGCAGTTTCGCGCCGCATCGACCGCAGTACAGTGAGCCGGCCAGGTAGTGCTGTCGCCGGTAGGACCGCTCACCGGATTGACGGTGTGCACCGAGGATCTGTTGCACGTGCTCGAATGTCGCTGTGTCGATGAGGGGTTCGTGTTTGCCGGGGTATTCGACGCCTTCCCAGCTGACGTAGCCCAGGTAGTAGCGGTTGCGCAGGACGTTGTGCAGCTTGTTCGCGGGGAGCGGCCGCGCGGGTCGCTTCGCGGTCGAGCGTTGGCGCAGTCCCCGAGATTCAAGTGCGTCGGCGAGGTTGTGCAAGCTCCAGTCGCCGGTGGCGTACTGCTCGAAGGCCCACACGATGTGTGGTGCGCGTTCTGGATCGGTACGCACGGTGCGGATTTCGTGGCCGTCGATGGTCTCGCGAACGTTGAGGTAGCCGATCGGTGCGACGGTGGGCGTGCCGCCGTTCATCGCTTTCTGTCGCGCACCCTTGGCGACTTCGTTGGCGAGGTTTCGGCTGTAGAACTCGGCAATGCTCGACATGATGCCGTGGAGAAGTAGCCCACTCGGTGTTGTGTCGATGTTCTCCGTGACGCTGACGAGTGCACAGGCGGCGGCCTGGAGCGCCAGGTTGATTTGGACGTCGTCGGCGCGGTTTCGCGCCAGGCGGTCGACTTTGTGGACGATGACGTAGGTCGTTGGGTTCTGCGCGATGTGGGCCAACATGCGTTGGAGCGCCGGGCGTCCGATGGATCGCGCCGATTCGCCCGCGTCGACGAACTCTTCTACGACGCTCGCGTCCAACGATTCTGCCTTGCGCCGACAGGCATCTCGCTGCGCGGGGATGGAAAACCCTTCGGCTTCGTTGCCGCGTGTTGCTTGCTCGCGGGTGCTGACACGTAGGTAGATGACGGCTGTCTTCAAGGCGTCTCCTGTCTTGTGGTGACTGCTGCTGGCGCATGATTTGTGGCCGCGGAGCGGACTTGGCGGTCGACTCCATGCACTCATCGACTTGCCGGCTATTTCTGACGGCTACGAACTTCTTCAGGGTCGCGGTTGTCTTCGGGGCTTTAGAACGGCAGGTGGCAAAAGCGCGCGTGTACTCGTATATGCGTCCTTTCAATGCGCTGATAGTGTGGACACGACCTGAGTTATTCGTGACTCATAGGTTCAATGAGATTTACTATGTAAGGATTTAGCCGGCTGAAGTACTGCATGTAAAGGGGAAGCGAAGTCAGGATGCTGTAGCTCAGGCTATCGAATCCTTGGGGGACGGGACAAAGGTCCGACAACTTCGATCTCCACGCCCCCATATTGCGAGGCTTGCTCATTTCGCTCTCATTAAAGAATACTAGGACATGCTCGACTCCACCGTTTCTCCAATCTTCGACTAGATCGTCGAACTTGGCGGAGAAGGTTGTAGCTTCATCGACAAACGAGTGGATTATGACTACAACATCACCATGTGCATGGAATACTTGGGACTCAATCCGGAAGTCAGTGTCCTCGTCGTAGCCATACTCGGTAAAGATGGGCGAGGTCCATTCATAAGTCGAATAGAGTTTGCCTTTGACGATGGTAATCGTCCCGTTTCCAGCATCAATAACATCGGGCGATACAGGCTGCTCCGCGAGTTTCTGAAATCTGTATGTATTGAGAAGGTCATGGACGATACTCTCGAATAGTGTAGCGTCTGGCTTGTGGAAAGTTGTCCGTAACGGATCGAGTCCATGCCCGAGTGCCTTACCGCGGAACAGTGGGTGGTCGATACGTAGGCTCTGGTGCCGTACCATTTTCTTCAGTGCATTTTCAATGGTTGAGCTGGCCGCTATACGTAGCGTGACGGTTTGTTGTGCCTCCGTCGTCATCTCGCGTAATCTCTGAGCGCCAATTTGTTCGTCCACGAGGACACGTACATCCTCAAGGTAGTATTGATCAACAGTCGCGACATATGCGACCAAGTAGACGGGCTCCGGCGCGCTATACCAGTAAGCAACATGATCCAGGCTGAGTCCTTTGACGGGAATATAACTCGCCTTGGCGTAGGAGTCAGCGGTAAGCGATGCCGACTGGATTCCTTTGCACTGCATCCAGACCCGCTGCGAGCCTAAGTGCTTTTCGGATGATTCGCCGGGCTTGTAGAGGTGCACTCCAAGGTCCAGTGCCGCGACGTCTTTCTCATAATCAATTATGGCACCGTGTGGGGAAAGTATGGCCTTTAATTGATATAAGTATTGATCCTCAAGTATGTCTGCCGCGCCAATCTTGATTTCGTAGTCGGGGATTATCTCGTAAGCCATGTTATTATTATCGCACGCGATAATTGTTGTCATGAGTTATCCGACACCTCCAGTAATATTAGTGTCATGACGGCTGCGTTTGACGGCTACGTAGCCAAGCACGTGCGTGTTTGTGCGTGCTCGTAGTTGTGTGATAACAGAGGTCAGAGAGTGTCTGTCGCTTAGCATTTTGCTCCTCTTAAGCAGGGTGTCGAGGGTTCGAGCCCCTCCTGGCCCTCCAGAGATGATTGATGTCCTGGTGACAACGGATTCGGCAATTGACGGCTGAATTTGACGGCTACGGGCACTGCCATCGGATGTAACGAGTAGCGCTTGACCAAGTCGGTCGAGCGCTGTTTGTTGTGTGGCGGCGTTTGCGTGTTGGTAGATCTGCTGTGTGGTTGAAATGTGGGCGTGGCCGAGAATTAGCTGCGCATCGCGTGCTGGCACGCCGAGGTCTTTGAGCAGGGTGGCGGTCATGTGCCGTAGATCGTGGACGCGTATGCGGCGCAGTCCAGCCCGTTCACGAAGCGCGTGGAATGCCCGCACGAAGTTGCGCGGCCAGAGTGGCGAGCCGGCGGTCGTCGTCACCACCAGATTCCATGTGTTGGCTTCAGCGTTTTGTCGCGCTTGATGTCGTGCCAGCACCGTCCGCAGTATCGGTACCAGTGGCAGGTCGCGCTTGCCTGCACTGGTTTTCACCGGACCGACCTGGAGCTGTCCGCCGATCTGTTGGAGTTGTTGGCGGATATGAATTTCGTTGCGGTCCCAGTCGACATCGCTCCATCGGAGGCCGAGCATTTCACCGCGGCGCAGTCCGAGGATCATCAACAGGAGGTAGGCCGGGAACAAGGCGTCGTTTCTGGCTTGTGCGAGGAAGCGTGACGCTTCAGCGGCAGTCCAGGGTGTGCGGTCCTTTTTCTCCCATGCGGGGAGTTCGACCAAGCGAGCGACGTTGCGGGTGACCAATTCTTCGCGCATGGCGCGGGTGAGTGCGGCGCTCAGGACGGTTCGTGTGGCGCGCACCGTTCGAACCGAGTGGCCGTCGGCCAGTTGTCGGTTCAGGATCATTTGCAGTTCGGCGACGGATAGTCGCAGCAGCGGCTTCATGCCGAGTCGGGGTTTGAGGTGGTTTCTGATTACTGACTCGTAGAGTTCAATTGTCCTTGGTCGCAATGTGAGCGGTGCCACTTCGCGCATCCAGTAGTCAAGGTATGCCGCGATTGTCCATGATCGCTCCGGTACGGGCACGCCGCGCTGCGAGGTGGCCAGATATTCGTTCAACCGCGTGTGGGCTTCGCTTCGCGTTTTGCCGTAGACCCGTATGCGGCGGCGCCCTCCGCTGGCGGTCGGCAGGTATGCGGCGCCTTCCCATCGCCCGTCTTTTCTCCGGTAGATGGTGCCTTCGCCGGTCGGTCGCCGCCCCGTCATGGGGCTTCTCCAGCGTGGCGCAGGGTGAGGACGAAGCGGTCGATTTCGGCGCGTGCGACAAAGCGGCGGCGGCCAATTGTCACGGTCGCGAGACTGCGTTGGTGGATAAGGCGGTAGAAACTCCAGCGGCTGATGCGAAGTTGGTTGCATGCTTCTGGGACCGTCAACAGTTCCTCGTGTCGATCCGTGAGTTCGAGCTGTGACAGGTAGTGCGCCAACTGCGTGTCATCGAGCGCCTGGCCGTCAGCAAGTCGAAGTGCCGATTCGCCAAGAATCCGGAGGAGCCGGCGTGTTTGGGCGTCAAGGCTGGCAGTGTCAGAGGGGCTGCTGGCCCGGTGTTGCTTGATGTGGTCGGTGTTCATGCCGGCAGCGCTCCTTCCTCCGCTGAATCGCTGCGGGTATCTGGCGGAGGCAGTTCGACTTCGTTGTCGGCGATGAATGGCAAGGGTGCGGGCAGGTGGCGCAGGTGGTGGTGTTGGACGAGGCCGGTTTGTGTGAGTCGTCGCCCGATGGTGGTTTCGCTGACTTGGAAGGTGTCGGCGAGTTCGCCGGTGGTGCGGATGCCGTTGTCCCACAGGGTTTTAAGGAATGTGCGCGGTACGAGCAGGCAGCCGGCGAAGTAGTCGGCGACTTGTTCGGCTTGGGCGTCGGGGCTGGTGCGGCGGGTGCCGCGGTAGAGCATTGTTTGTCGGCCGTGGTCGATGATGTGTTTGAATTCGTGGGCCAGGGTGTAGCGGATGCGGGTCGGCGATTCGGCGCGTGAAAGCTGGATGACCCAGACTTGGCGGTTGGCGTCCCAGAAGCTGGCGCCCCAGACGAGCTGGCCGATGTATTCGACGGTGATTTTGGGTAGGTCGCTGATGATCTCGGTGGGGACGGGTCCGGCGGTGACGCCGCGCAGTTTGAGCAGCCGGTTGGCTTGGCGTTCGGCGATGCGCAGGGATTCGGCGAACGGTATGCGTCCGTGCGTGGGGATGAGGCTGCGCAGAGTGCCCAGCACGCTCCTGGTTGTTGGTTGTTGATGCTGATCCACGTACCCTCCTTCCACCCTGTGGGGTTGTTGTCTCGTTTGTTGTTCGGTTGCTATTCGTCTTCGCCGTCGACCGGTCCGCCGCGCTGGTCGAAGCTGATGCCGTAGCGCCGGGCGACATCGGTGAAGTGGGCTTCGATCTCGTTGACCGCGGCTGGTGGCAGTTGGCGGTATTTGGTGCGCAGGTAGGGGCGCATGGTCGGCAGTTCCTGCGCGGCTACCCAGCCGGCAGCGGCGAACAGGTCGCTGGCCGGGATACCGAGCGCGTCACCGATTGCCTGCAGTGTCTCGGCCTTGGGGCTGACGGTCGTGCCGGTCTCGATGTGCCAGACCGTTGCGACATCCAGACCGGCGCGCCGTGCCAGTTCGGCAACGCTGAGTCCCAATGCTTGTCGCTTGCGCATCACGATGTCAGTCAGCCGGGTGTGCTGTTTCGGTGTCATTTGCGTTGCCTCCGTTCATATTTCCCATTTTACGTCCGTTCATTGAATTGGTTCAATGCCAATTGACAATTTGACAACGTAAATCCATTGGCGGACAAAGGATTCCCTTTCCTTCCTTTGCCTTGCAGGTGGTCAGGTGCTGCTGTCGAACACCCAGACCCCGCCGCTGGGATCGGGCGTCACGTAGATGGCACCGGATAGCGTCATGTCGCGGGCCATGGCGGCGGTGTCGATGCGGGCGTAGGGCTGTATGGCCTCGGGCAGTTTCTCCAGTTCCTCGGTGTAGCCGAGGTCGTCGGCGACCTGTTCGGCGTAGTCCTGGACGGAGTCGTAGTGGCCGAGGTAGGCCTCGGCGAAGTCGTCGAACCGTTCGGGTTCGGCTTCGTGGACATCAGCCCAGGCTGAGAAGGCGTCGCCATGTTGGCGGATGCCGCGTGCGATGCGGGCGACCAGTTCGAGCGAGTCGTATTCGTGGATGCGGCAGACGCCGAACTGTTCGTAGTCGTGGATGGCGAATTCTTCGGCGTCGGGCTGGCGTGAGGTCGCCAGCATCGCGGCGACGTCGGCGTGCAGCTGGGCGGGGTCGCGGGCGGCGTCGATCCATCGGCCGTGCAGGACGCCGTTGTTGTAGTCGGCCAGGCTGGCCACATAGATGGCCGGCGACGGTCGCGGCTCGTTGTCATGTTCAGGCCCGGTGTCCGGCTCGTGGTCTGGATGCGGTGTGGGTGGTTGGTCATGCATGCTCACCTCCTTTCGTGGCATTGGTTGTTGTCGGCCCGGGCGGGAAACAGCGAGCGCGGTTGGCGCTCAAGGCTGTTCCCGCCCGGGACCGATGAGAGCAGGCCGTATCCGGCGCTGCTAGGTGGCATCGCCTCCCTTCTGAGTGCGGCGCACGGGCCGCGCTCCCTCAGCACCGCTGCTCGATGCGTCGGCATCGAACAGGGTGGCGATGGCCTGCTGGCGGGCCGCTGCTTCACGCTCGATTTCGGCGCGTGCGGCGGCTGCCCGGCTTTTGAGATCGGGATCGTCTTTGGCGCGAGCGATGTGCTCGGCAATGGCGATCTGAATCTCGTCGGTGATCGTGCCCTCGCGCAGCTGGGCAATGAAGCTCAGCTGCGCGTGCACGTCCGGCTTGAGCCGGATGCCAAGGGTTTTAACACCCTTGACGGTGTCGTCCGGTGTGGACATAGCGACCTCCTCGGTGCGCTGCGGCCGGTAAACGCGGGCTGCGTTTACGGGGACGGCCGCATGACACCGACGAGGCCCCGCACTCATGCGGCAGCCTCCGCGTCCGTGGGCTCATGGCGTGGACCCGACCGGTTCTCGGCGATCCGCTGCCGGGCCAGGGCGGCAAAGTCGGGGTTGAGTTCGATGCCGAGCCAGTCGCGGCCGAGATTGTCGGCGGCGACGGCGGTGGTGCCGCTGCCAATGAACGGGTCAAGCACCAGTCCGGGCTCTGGGTCCGCGCGGCAGTCGCATGTCGGGCCGAGCGCACCGCGTACCGCGGTGGCGCCGAGCGTGCGTACGAGGCGACGGCGCCAGGGACGGCGGCAGGTGTGGCAGCGGGCTTCGGGGCAGCCAGCGGTGATGGCGCGGGTGGCGAGGGACAGCGGGAAGGTGGCGTGGTGTCCGCGGTAGCCGGCGGTGGCCATGGTCCAGACGTCGCCGGGATTCTTGCCCAGCGGGTGGCCGACCCGCCCGGCGGCTTTGAGCGCGTCCAGGCCGGTGGCGGTGTCGCTGTTGGGTCCGCGCCAGCCTTCGGGCGGCCGGGTGACCGTGTACGGGCGGCCAAGGCGGGAGCGGTGCGGCACGCGGATGGCGTCGAGGTCGAAGAAATAGCACGGTTGTTGGGCGAGGACGTAGACGTATTCGTAGGTGGCGGCCAGCCGGTCGGTGACGCTGATCGGCATGGGATTGGGTTTGGCCCAGACGATCTTGTTGCGCAGGATCCAGCCTGAGGCGTGCAGCCGCAGCGCCAGGCGCTCGGGGCCCAGCAGCAGGCTTTTGCGCGGCGCGCCCTGCGACGGATGGCTGGCGTAGGTGTCGCCGAGGTTGAGCCACAGGGTGCCGGTCGGGACCAGTACGCGGCGGGCTTCGGTCAGGATGGCTGCCAGCCGCCCGACCCACTGTTCGACGGTGGGTTCCAGGCCGATCTGGTTGTCGTGCTGGTAGTTGCGCAGCCGGAAGTACGGCGGACTGGTCAGCACCATGTCGACCGACGCGTCGGGCAGACGGCGCAGCTGATCGAGCGCGTCGCCGACCAGAATGTCGCCGCGCGGCGCGACAGTGAACCGAGCGCGGTTCATTGCTGACCTCCGTGCTGCAGTGTCGGGATCAGTTGCTGGGGCGCGATAACGCGGAACAGGCGCGGCGGCAGGGTGCGGTCGGCGGCGATGGCGTCGCGCAGGGCGGCGCGGCGGGTCTCGGCCTTGCCGGGGTTGCGGTGGGTGACGCTCCAGATGACAACCGGGAAGCCGCCGCTGTCGTGTTGTTCGATGCCGCTGCGCCGGTAGGCCTCGTAGTCGTGGCATTTGCGCAGCAGCGTCGGCAGGCTTTCGGTGCCCAGGTCGACCTCGATGAACCAGGCGCGCACCAGGTCTTCGCCCGCGCCGGTCTCGGCGGACAGGTCGGCCTTGAGGAGCTGCGCTGCGCCACCGGCCCCGGGATAGCGCCGCCACGCGGCCGGTTCGACCGTGCAGGCCTCCAGCTCCAAGGCACCGCGGCGGTCCGCCCCGATCAGCTCGAGGTGGGTGTCGGCGACGGCCAGCCGGTGGCGCACGAACCGCTCGCTGGGTTCGCGAGGCCGCCGCGCGGTGCGGCCGGTGCGGCCGCGCAGCAGTTGGTCGCCGACGACATCGACGTAATGGATCATGCCGTCCGACCCGGCGCGCACGCCGCCGATACGCCGTTCCAACGCGCCGAGCAGTCGCCACTCCCGCAGGCGCTCCAGGGTGCGGCGGGCGATGCGCGGACCGGACGTGGCGGCATGGTCGGCGAAATGCAGGACCGCGATCTGGCGGCCGGTCAGGAATTGGTGTTCGGCGACCGACCGCAGGATGGCATGGTCGCGGTCGCTGAGACGCGACGCGAGGGCAGCCAGGTCGGCGGATCGGGTACGGTGCGGCGCGGCGGACGGTGTGGTGCCCCGTGGGGCACCATCATTCGCCGACCCTAACCGGTCCGCTACGGAATCTGCCTGCGGAGATTGAGGGGCAATGGCTGCTGCGATCGGGTGAGCGATCGGGTGACTGCCGGTCGTCGCTTCGCCACCGCCCCTTCCCCCAACCCAGTGCTTCGTGGTATCCGGCACGGTCATTGCGCTGCCCTCCGACGGCGCGGCTGGCCGATCTCGCTGTCCGGGCCACCAGTGGTGGCGGTGTCGAGCAGGGCGGCAAAGCCGGCCTCGATCTCGTCGAGCGGTTGGCCGTAGCGCTGCAGGCTGCGGCGGCGGATGTCGTCGGGGTCGCTGGTCGGTTCGGGCGGGCGGCGGGTAATCCCCGAGGCCCAGGGCTGCACGGTGTTATTGCGGACCAGGCTGGCGTAGACGTGGTGGGCGGGCAGACTGCTGAAGTCCTCAGGCGTGAGGACGGATTGGCCGGCGGCCATGTCCTTGGCGTCCCCGGCGTGCAGTTGAAAGCAGATCCGCGAGCGGGCGTTGTTTTTGAAGGCGTCGAGCATCGCGGGCGGCAACTGTTTTTGGTACTGGTGGGCCAGATGAAAGCCAGCGCCCAGGCTGCGGGCGGTCGCCAAGGCGTCACCCAGGTCGGTGGGCAGTTTCAAGTAGTCCTGGACTTCGTCGATGTAGATCATCACCGGATCGCGGCTGGCTTCCGGGGTGCCGGCGCGTTCGCGGATGGCCTGCCACAGCTCGGCCAGTACCAGCGCGCCGAGCAGCTGGGCGTTTTCGGGGCCGAGGACCCCTTTTTGCAGGGGCACCAGCAGCACCTTCTTCTCCCGCAGCACTTGGCGGACATTGAATTTCGGGTCACGCTGGGCCAGCACCGCCCGCAGCTGTTTGCTCAGCAGCGGGCGCAGCTTGTTGCTCAGCGGCGCGACCGTCGAGGCCAGCGCGTCGGGCGACAAACTGTCGAACCACTGCCAAAACGGCCCGGCAGCGAACGGGTCGTCGCGGATCGCCTGCTGGGTCAGCGAGCGGCGAAAACCCGGATTGGTCAGCAGCAACGGCAGCATCACCAGCGAGGCGTCACGGCGACGAGCCAGCACCTCCAAGCAGTTGCGCAGGATGTCAGACGAGCGGGGGCCAAGACTGTCGCCGTAGAGCACCTTGAAGGTGCCGAACAGACCGTCGGCCACCACGTCGGAAGTGCGGCCGTAGCGGTGGCGGCCATCGAGCGGATTGATCCCGACCGGCGCTTCGGACAACGGATCAAGCAGCACCACATCGTCGCGGCGCTCGGCCGGGATACGGGCCAACACATCGGCGACCAGGTCTTTGGGTTCGATCACCACCACCGGACGACCGGCCGTGAGGTCCTGCACGATCAGGTTAAGCAGGGCCGTGCTCTTGCCGACGCCGTTGGGGCCGATGACCCAGGTGTGGCGCAGCGCATCGGTGACGTTGTAGCCGATGGCCGAGGTGGTGCCGGGCGCGCTGGCGTCGGCGATCACCCGGACACCGGCCGCCACTGCCGGGGTCGGCCGGACCGGGCGGGGGTGGCGCGGCGGCTGCCCGGGAAGCGGTTCGTCGCGGTCGTTGATCGGCCAGCCTGACAGCCGCGCCACTTCGGTGACGGTCAACGGCTGCGACGGGGTGAACCCCGACCAACTGGCGCGCGGCCGGTTGAGCCGGTCAGGCTTTTCCAGCCGCAGCCGCAGGTGCACACCCGGCGCTTCGACCGTCCCGATAGCCGCCGCCAACCCGAGCAGCAGCACCCGGCGGCGCTCAGCCGTGGCCGCGTGCACGCCGATGCGCAGCGTCGCGGCAAAGGCGTGCTGGCTTAGCTTGCGTACCAGCGCCTGGCGGGCCTCGCCGTCGCGTTCGACTCGGACACCGTGCAGCAGTTTTGACACCACCGGTTGATCGGCGCGCTGCGGCCGGGTCGGAGCCAGGCGGGGCTGGCGGCGCGGGCCGAGCACGATCTGGATGGCGAGCCGCTCGCCGCGCCCGACGCTGGTCAGGGCGTGCAGGATGGAGCGGCCCGAGGCCAGCGCGTCCGAGGGCTCCAGCGGCCGCGCGGTGGTGCTCAGGCGCAGCCGGCGGGCCGTGTTCACCCGTTGCCGGTCGCCGGGATCGGCACTGGTGACCACGGCTCCGGCGACCAGCTGTTCGACGGATCGGCGCACCGCTTGGGCGTGGCGCAGTTGGCTGCCCACCAGATATTCGACGCCGCTATCGTCGGCGCGGGCCTCCAGAATCAGTTGCGGTGCATGCCGTTCAGCGGCCCAGTGGCGCAGCAGGCCGAAGGCCGTCAGTTCGGGCAACTGCTGGAGGAAAAACAGCTGCTGCCAGACCAGCGAGCCCGCATGCAGGGGCGTATCGGGTGGCTCAGTCATCGCTCACCTCCGCAGGATCAGCGGCGGCGGGCGGATCGGCCGGTGGCTCGGTCTCGACGGTCAGCGCGGCCTGGTCTGCCTTGGCTTCGGCGTCCAGTTCGGCTTCGCGCAGGGCGAGGGCGATGACGGCGCGGCTGAGCTTGCGCAAGTCGGGCGGATCACGGCGGACACTGCGAACACTGATGTGCCGCTCGGCTTTTGGCCGTCCGCGCGTGCCGCGGCGATAGTTGGGGCGTCCGGTTTTCGACATAGCTGTCCTCCTTTCTGAATTACGCGATTTGATGACGATGAAGCTTTGAACGAATTCAAAGCGCGTCGGGACTTACTATCGTTTGAATTGATTCAAAGCTCAATAGCGTTGGCGCATAACACAACACCGACCGGAACGAAGGCTCTCGGGAACAAATCGCACTGTCTCACCACCGATCCCGCCATGTACGAAATACAACAACCGCGCCGATCACCAGCCCGACAAGCGCCGCGATCCCCACCACCAGCAGCAGCGTCGGCAAGACCGCTTCAAGCAGCGAGGCCGCGCAGTAGAGGGCGAACGCGGCGATCAGCAGACTGACGCAGCCCCCGACCAGCCGGTCCAGCCAACCCCCGCCCCCGCTCATAAGGTACCGCCGTGGCGCAGCTCGTCCAGCAGCCCGTGATCGAAACCAGCTGTCACGCAGCCGGTCACGAAGCGGCGTTGATCGAGCGGGAAGCGCTGCGCGAACGCCTGCACGTAGGCCTGTCCGGTCAGATCGGCGTGCAGCAGCCGCCACACCAGCGACCCCCGGGCGTGTCCGGCCGCTTCGAGTTCGCCGAGGTGCCACAGCGACAGCTCCAGCTCATCGACCAACCCGAAATCAAGCCGGCGCCGGACGTGATTGACGTCGTGCCAAAACCGCAGCGCCCCATTGACTTCCGGACGCCGGTAGATCACATCGTCACTGTTTTCCGACGAGATCGGCAGCGGGCAGCCCGTCGCGAGGCTGCGGGCGTACGCCGCGGTCAGCGCCGGATAGCTGTTCGGCGCATCCGGCACCAGCACGTAGCCGAACCCCACCTCGTCTTCCGTCTGCCGGGCCGCCTGCTCGATGAACCGGCCCAACACTTCGCTCGCCTCGGACAGCTCACCGCCGCTAGCCGCCTGGCGGTCATTGACGGCGGTCACCTCCCGGCCTCCACCCGGATCTGCCGCTCCGTGGCGGCATAGCTCCGCACCACGCGTACCAGACCAGGCAGCGCCGCCACCAGGATGGTCACTGCCACACGGCATTCGCGGGCCCAGGAGCGGACAGCGGAACGATGTGCCAGCAATCGGTCCAGCCCGACCAGCACCAGGGCGTAGACGGCATAGGCCGCCACGCAAACAACGATCAATGTCAGCAGCGGGCTCATCACGACGGCCACCGTTCCAGCCAGCCCAGCGTGTCCCCGGCAATCGCTGCCAGGTGCTGGTGCACGTGCCCGGTGCTGGCCGGAGCCATGTCGCGGTGCACCGAGACCACGGTGTGCAGATCGGCCAGCGCCGCCGTGATGATCTGGACGGCCCGGCGGGCCACATGTTCGGCGACCACCGGGTGGTCACCTTTCGGGACGACGCTCCGCTGCTCGTGCGGACGCCGCGACGGGCCGGTCACAGCCGACCAATCGCGCTGGCGACGCTCATCGTGAACTGGTCCACCAGCAGGTTCGTCCGTTCGGCGACGCGGGGATCACCGCCGGACTGGCACTCAGCCTCACGGCTGAGCGCACCGACCAACTGGACACCGATCATGGTGACGAAGCCTTTCGCCTCGACATAGGTAGCGGTCGCCAGGCCGCGGGTCAGTTCTGCGTTCTGCAGACGACTCAGTTGATTACTTTCGTTGCGCGAAAACCCGTCTGGCGCTTCAAAGGCCAGGCTCGTGGACGGGCGGAGTGATGGGACTGACATGGACCTTCCTTTCGATCTCGACCGACGCGGAATGTCCGCGTCGGTCCAAACCGTAGGATTGGATCGACTCGCTGTCGTGAAGAAAAAGTGATAAGACGGCCATGGTGGATCACGGCACGCGCGATTCTGCGCTACTTGAGCAGGTACTGGCGGAGCTGAAGCAACTACGTGCGATGAAGGGCTCGCTGCGTCCGGAATCGATAGTTCAGTTCCCGTCGCTCTACGGCCTTGCGTCCCAAACAAATGCCATCGACTGCTGGAGATGGCTTGACGAGATGGCGCGCTCCGGGACGCGCCGCAACCACTTCATTGAGGCTGCTCGGCTGTCTATCTTTGGCGAAGGAGCCGATGTGTTGGCGCGGCTGACCAACGCCGGTGAAGCTCTTGAACGGGACCAGCGCACGATTCGAACCTGGAGCGATCGTGGGTTGCCGGAACTGGCGCAGACCCTGGTAGATGCGAGCTATCTCGCGGGGTCGCGTGCGATGCATTTCGTCGATATGCAATGGGTGCCCGACATCGCCAGCCCATCGGGCTCGGCGCTGCGCATCTTTTGGTGTGGTCACGAGTACCTCCGCGGCGAAGGTATCGGGGTGTATACGTGTAATCCGTCACTTACCTCGGAGGAGGACGACTTCACGTCACTGGGTGAATGCTTGAGTCAGCTGAAACCGACCTGGCAGGAGCTGATTCCAATCCGCGGTGCCTTCACCGTGTACTGCCGTTTGTACCTTCACCTGCCGGCTCCGAGTCCTTCAGACGGCAGCGTCCTGACCTTCAAATTCGGCAAGCAATCAACACAATTCGTACGGATCACAAATCTGCCCGAAATCCACGGATACACGGTGCGGGCCTCGATCTACAGGCAGGGGGTCAGTTTCTGGTTCGACCGCGATGTCGGTCGAAGCGCTGACGATTTCGATTGGGGCGCACCGATTTTAATCGGCAGCGATGTCTCTCGCGCAGCTGGCGGATGAGAAGCACCAGACAGCGACCACAAATGCGATGTCGACCCCTGTACTGTCCGAGTTGCGGATCCACAATCTTCTCTTGCGCGCAGCACGTGAGAGCTCCGTAGACATCGTCATAAAACCGCGCGATGGTGTCTTCCGGCGACGCCAGCTGCAACCATGTCTCGCGGACCGGAAACCGTCTCGATGCCGACGTGCACGCGACTGACCCGCGAAAAACGAATCCGTAGGGGTACGGGTACATTCTTCGAGTCAATCGACGGTTAAGATGTTCGTCGATCATTACTGCAACGAGGTTGAGTCGTAACGCTGCGTGGGACGACGGATGAGAACTGCGAGCCGACTGTCTTGCCAAATAGTGCGCTGTAGGCAAATCGCGTCCAAGCGGGTTACGAGCGGCGCAGCAATCATGTCTGTAGTAGCCAACACGCGTTCGGTGTACTACAGTGATGGTTCCTCAGGCAGACTGCGTCATGGATCGGAAGTTAATGATGCTAGTCGAAACACCGTTAGAGTTATGTCTACGTCTATGTCTAGATACTAAAGGGACGCACTCTCGTCTCATATTTTATACAGCATACGCCTGCACACTTCATGTATCCCTACGCTAATATGAGCTGAGGTGGGTCATTACCAGAAATAGGCTATTCTTGTTTGGTTCGGGGAATTTCGCACTGGGCGGAGTTCTAGGCATCCGAGACCTCGGCGATACGACCGATATCGTGTTAGTTACTCGGACTCCGCGCAGCGAGAAATCTCAAAAGCAGATTGACGCTATCAGAACACAATCAGGGTATTGCGTCAAACCGGAGGGCGAAGAGCATTCATTCTTTGTTCCAGTGGAGCATGTTCTGTTCTTTGATAATGAATCCGATTTCCGCCGATTAACTGAGCTTGTGCGCGACACCGGGGTCGTAATAATCGGGACATCGGTGGGCAAGGGTCCTCAACCAGAAATTGCCGCGCAGATTGCCAGGCTTATTAGTGCGCTCGGCGATCTCGACGGCCCTCCATTCGTAGTCTTTCGATTCGAGAATGAACTGGCAGCATGTTGGGATGAGGAGACGTTTACCGACGCTGGACGTCGCATATACATGCCTCAGCTGGTAGTTGACCGGATATGTCGCAACATGGATGTTGTGTTTGACTCGGAGTCAGGTCGACCGACACTGTTGGTCGAACCAGAGTCCTACCGGCGTATCGATTGTGCACTTCCGGATTTCGGCAGCGAGTTGAGAGGCTGGACTGAACAGATTCGTCATTTCGTCGAAAGCATGCAAATTCGTGTACAGACAGATATTGAGTCCTACAGTCTTCTGAAGGCATGGAATATCAACGGCGCCCAAGCCGTATTATGCGCCTATGCGCAATACGCTGGGTACGAGGAATTGCAAGACTATTTCGGCGGGATAGAACATAGCAGGAACATCCTCGCCAACATATGCGAGGAGTACCTCGAAGCCTCCCTCGCACTCTTGCCGGAAATTCCGGAGGATGAAGTAATCGCGTTTTCAAGGTCCAGTTTCAACCGACTGCTGTCTGCCAAAGATCGAGTCGGAGGAATCCTTCATCAATGGGAATCCGACATCACCGCGCACCAACGAAAGTTGGAGCGACGAGTGGGACTAGTGATTAGCTACCTCGACAGCGTAGACCGAGTCGTGGTAGCTCGGGGGTACAAGCTACTGGTCGATCCGCCCCCCAAATTCCGGCGGCTTCTTGAGTAGGTACTTCAGTCAACGACGACGGGTTATTGAGATTGATCTTTAAAAAACTGCCCCTTGCTCGCACGAATGCGGGCGATGAGGTCCAGTCGCGCCGGCGGTAGCGACGAAAGGTCCGGCGGGGGCAACTCCTCCGCGTATTGGAGGATTCTCGCGGCGCTCTCGCGGATCGCGGCCGGGATATCCGAAACAACCACAGCTTCCGACTCGGTAGGGTCAGTCGGTACCATGGGCCGGTCCTCCTCGTTGCCTGAGCTTGGCGTTAGGTGCTCCAAGTAGACATGATCTCCGTTAAAGTTTCTAGGCTCCATGATAACACTTACCAGACCGTTACACAACCGTAACCTTTCATGTAATGGTTATCTGGTGGAATTTAGCCATGCGGATTGATCTCATTTATAAAATCCCATTCGAGTCCGTGTTCGCGTTCGAGAAAATCGAGTGAGTTAAATAGTTGTCCGGATATGTGGTAAATATCACGCACCACGTATGTCAGTTTGTCGTGTAACGCTACGGTCACGCCTAGCGCTTCACGAGGAGTGATTCGAAAACGCACCGAGAGATTCATAACAAACCGCATAATATGGTTTGGTACGTCAGCGTACTCAACCTCTATACCGACGCGTGACAAGCTCTTGATGCTGAAGAGTTGAGCCGCAAATATGCCGACAGGCGTGGATTCTTGCACACAGATTGTCTGAAACTTGGCGAAGTGGTCATGGTGATGGCAGCGTTCGGTCGCCGTGCTGATTAGACGATGGTGATCGAGTCCCAAAATCTTGAACGATGCGGGTCTGTGACGTGCCCTTGCCAGCACTGGACTTTGCATGTGAAGAAAAACTTCACGCAACGCCCAATAGTCGAACAGCACGAACGGCCTCTCGTTCTAGGCTAGGAGCCTTCAACCTGAAAATATATGCGCCACATCGCGAATCATGGCTGGCGATAGTCGCCGGGTAGTAGTTTTTCTGCCGTCGGTCGTCGCCTTTCATCTGGTACAAGTAGAAGGCCGAAACCGACGTCGACTAGATGCATTTGGGTCCGAGGTCGGAGGCTAAACCTGTCGACTATCATGCGCGGAAGGGGCACTCGAATATCATCATCGAGTTCACAAGCCAGAACTCCATCAATTAGGTCATAATTTGCGGTCGATGGTTGCGCGAGGTGAGTCGTAAGCGACCGGAGCTGCCTCTTGAATGATTCGGCGGGTGATTCGACTGCTTCGTCCTCGCCCGTGCTTTCACTCTCGGCGCTCACTTACCATCCTCGTCTCCGATAAAATCATACAAGTGCAGATGAGCTTTGATAGCGTCGATTGGATGGTTGTACGGGTCGATTGTTCCGTGAATTACTAGGACCAGCGCATCGGGGTCCCCGCTTCTTTTCAAGATCTTTGACAGAGCAGACAACGACATTGCCGCAGACTGCATAATGCTGAGTCCGGTGCTTTCACTTATCTCCTCGACCAGTCGCGCAGTTTTGCTGTTGACCTGCCGAATTATTTTCTGTCGAATATCGGGTTCGAGTGGCGCGTCGCGCGGACGTTCGCGATATGCGGACTGCGTTCGGATGTACTCGGCGGTGTCACCGAGTCGGTCGTCGTCGCGCGGTGTCGACGTCACTTCGCGCCAACCAGCACAGGGGGACGCGATTTGCGGCTCATGATTGGCCTCCTGCTCCAGGTGCGGATCGACACATTGGTCGGATTTCTATGGGGGATGCTGTGTCGATGACAGACGACATCTCTTCTCCATCTCGAAAGTTCGAATGCGCAGCGTATCGATTGTATGTGAAGTGAAGTGACGGAACACGCTATCGAACCTGTTCCCTAAGCGGCTTCGGTGATCGCGGCTGGCGTGCCGCCCTTTGGCATGCCGAACCAGCGGACCTTGGCGAGTCCCCGTTTCTGAGTCCGTTCTTGGAGTCGGTTGGTGTCATTCACAGCGGTTGATGATGTCCGTCATGGTCCGGTGCCGCCGCCCTGGCGGGCGCGTGCCAGAACACGATGCCCCCGTTACCGAGACGAAAATGCGGCAGGCCTACTTCGCCCAGCCGTCCTGGCGGTGGATTCGCACGCGATGATCACGGCTTCGCAGGTGACGATGCGATCGCCGTGGTCCGCGTATCGCTGATATAAGTCGTGATTGGTTGATTCTAGGCAACGTTTCTGATGGAGCTAAGCATGGATAGAAATGCAGCGGCTTCACCGGAAAGCCACGCGTCGAAGTTGCGCCTCCGCTTCTGCGCGTAGTAGATGCGGCCGCGACGGATATCAAGAACGGCCGGGCGGCCATGGCTAGATGGAAACATCTGCTCCATTATGCGGACGGCCGCCTGCACTGCGTCGCGGGAAAGTTCGGCCTCCTTGAAGTACGGCCAAATTAGAGTTGTGTCGGTGCGCTGCTTCCAAGTGAACTGCGGCGACACACGCACGTCGAGTCCTTCGGCCTGCCAGTGCTGCGGCAAGGAGAACACTGCCAAATTCTTGCCTCGACGCCAGCGGGTCCAACCGGCTTCGAGCGCCTCGTAGTGCGTCCGGCGGCGCGGAGAGCATTCGGCGGCGGCCCGCTGGACGCGACGAACATCGTCGGCATTGGCGATGCCTTCAGCGATGGCCAGACGGATCTGTCGGTAAAAGTCACGGCCGGGCTCGTAGCTGCCGAACTCGTTGTCGATGACGTTCTGCACGGCGGCGATCCGGCCGCTGGCAGTGGCTGTCGCGAAGTCAACGAAGCCGCCCAGGGTGATCTCCGTGGCGAGTGGTTCGGTCATCGACCTACCCTTTCGGGAGATACGGGACCGTTACATGTGCGCTCTCTCGCATTACCCTGCGTGTCGGCTTGCGCGATGGGCCGGCTGGCACCCGGTTTCTTGACGTCGGATTCGCCACCCGGATT
Organism: Mycolicibacterium wolinskyi str. Jessa 2025; assembly: GCF_049241375.1. Taxonomy (NCBI): domain Bacteria; kingdom Bacillati; phylum Actinomycetota; class Actinomycetes; order Mycobacteriales; family Mycobacteriaceae; genus Mycobacterium; species Mycolicibacterium wolinskyi. The sequence continues at coordinate 3,935,081 of NZ_CP185960.1, read as the reverse complement.
CGGCGCGGCATGTCGTCTATTGAGCGTCTTGCTCTTCGCCACGAATGTGCTCCTTGCACTGATCGGCACGGTTGTTCCGTCATGGCGAAGTCCAAGGTCGGGCAATCGGCGGGTTGCCGTTACCCCCAGCGCGCGCTGGTGTTACCGTCGAGGTCTGCCCTGGCAAGCAGCCAAGAAGGTTCCAGACCAAGGACTCCGGTCCAGGCCACCTTGGTCTGGACTTCTTGGATCATATGTCCTGGTAACGACGAAATAGCGGACCTGCAACGGCTCGGACACCGAGTCGCTGGGGATAGCCTGTAGATTGCCCGCGCTCAACCGGGGGATAGATATCCATACATGCAGGTCAGCGGACCGACTACTGAGAGTTACATCAGTGTAGTTCGGTGTGCATAAATTCCTGGGACGCCGAGTCGCGTCGGCGTGTCGCGCGATTCCGCTTGCGAGCGGTTTCGCGTGCTCCGGCCCATGAGCCCTGTGTGTGCCCCTGAACGATCAGAAGAGGAAGAAACCCACGCGAATCAAGACATGTGCTGCCAGAAGTTCACGTCCATGTCATTCCGCAGGACCCACCTCATGGCAGCTCCTGCGGCTGGCCATTCAGCAGAGCCGCTACAACCGAGTCGAGCCGGTAGTGGTCGTATTCCGCCTCGATGCCTGCTACCCGGCGACGTGCAACGTCGGTCAGATACCAGTACAAGGTGCGCGATCCGTCGGGGCCGTGTTGCTGTGCCAGACGTCGTGCGTCGTCAATCGGAAATAGCCATGCCAAGTCCCGGGACAGGTCGACACCGGCCAGCCACTGCGCTTTGCATGCGTCCGGGAAGATCCACGCCAGCGTTGGATGACCGCTACCGCCGGCTGGTGCGGGGTTGAGCACTGATTTAACTTGAACTGTCGCGGCTTCCTGAGCGCCGGGCACGTACATCACCAAATCGATGCCAGAGTCGGTGGTGAGCCGAGCGCTGTCGATGCCGCGCTTGAGTAGCTGGTACTGGATGAACAACTCGCCCGCGGCACCGATGGCCTGCGTTCCCAGTTTCGCCGAGGTCGTCACGGCCGGTTCCCTTCAATCATGTATCGAGACAGCGCGTGGTGCGGGCCGTCGAATCTAGTTCGTGTCGTTGCGGGAGAACGTCTTTCGATCACGTTCGCGCGGGCTGCCGGGGACATAGAACTTGGCAAACCAGGGCTCGGGCCGGTTCGAGATGGCGGTCGGTTTCTGCAGCAGCAGTGGGTGTCGGGGTGTGGTGTTTCGGCGGCGGCCTTCGGCTTCGCGCATGCGGTTGCGGAAGTTGAGGTGGTCGAACACTCGGATTGCTTCGATGGCGTAGGCGATGGCGACGCGTTGATCCTCGATGACGATCAGGTGGTCGCCGTTGTTGCGCTCACCGGCCGGCGAAAAGTTGCTTGACCCGGTGTAGACCTTGGCCGTTGGCTTGTCGAAATCGATGACGACGAATTTGTGGTGGATGTTGATGCCTTTGCCGCCCGACCATTCTGATTTGAATGGCTCGGGGGCATGTTCGGACAGGTAGGCGAAGTCCACCAAGCCGGTTTCGCCGCCCGGCTTTTTGATTTCCATCCCGCCGCTCTTGTTGACCACGCCGTAGCTGAAAAGCGGCTTGTCCATGAGGCGGTCGAGGGCCTGGCGCACCGCCCCGGAGGTGGTCTGGTTCATGAAGGCGAACGAGTACAGCACCGAGGAGGTGGCCTGGTCGATGTCGCCGCCCACCGGTGCCAGGGATAGTTCGGGCTGGGTATGGGGGGAGAAGCACAGTCGCACGGTGGGCCGGTTGGGGTGCTGCACGGTGTGCCAGACCTTGGCGAAATCGGTGGCGGCGAAGCCGGCCATGTCGGTGAATGCCAACGCGAACATGTCAGAGAACAAGCCGGCGATGGCGGTATCGGTGAAGACGTACATGTTGTTGGCCTGGATGTAGAGGCCGCGGAACGAGAAGTTGGTCGAGCCGCCGAGGACTCGGTGCGGTAGGCCGTTGCGATGGGCGATGAACACCTTGTTGTGCTGCAAGTTTTTGAAACGGCCGCGGTGGACGTTCTTGGTGCCGGCGCTACGCCGCAGCCGAGCTGCGGCCTTGGTTTCGGCGCTGGCGCGTTCGCCGTGTTCGGCCGAATCGTCGATGATGATGCGCAGCCGGGAGCCGAGTTGTTCAAGGCGGCCGACGATGTCGGGTTCGTTGAGGTCGTAGGCCATCGCGTCGATGGTCACGGCGTTATCGGCGATGGCGTCGTCTAGGAACTCGAACAGCAGCTTGGAGGCTTCAAATCCGAGCCATTCATAGATGTTTTCGCCTCGGCTGGCGATCTCGGCTTTGCGATCGGCGAACGCCAGTCCTTGGCTGGCCTCGGCGGGCAGCAGGTCCTCGTTGGCCAGTCCCAACGAGACCTTCTTGTCTTCAAATGCTTGCGATGATGCGAAGTTTCGGGCGAACCCGATATCGAGGAAGCCGTCGATGGTGACGGGGCCGAGGTCGATCGGCAGTTCGATCTGGAGTCCGGCGACGAGCTGGTCGTCGCTGGGCATGTGCATCTTGGTGATCCGGTAGGTGTAGAGGCCGGGGCGCGGCTGCCACGGGAAGTGCACCCACCGGTAGGTCTGCAGCGGGGCTTCGGTGGTGGGATGGGTGCGGTCGCCGTTGACCGGATCGGCTGGATTGAACGACAGCCGATTATGCAGTGTTGCGAACTCGGTGCCGCCTGGCTCGCGGTACGCGACGGCGAACCCGACAAAATCCGGTTCGGGGTCATCGACGTCAAAGCCCAGCAGACACATCGACTCGCCGCGCCAGAGCCTGACCCGGAAACCGGCAACCTCGTTGAAACTCGACGTCGCGTTCATGACCGAGCCCCCATCCCCGCCGAGTGCCGCAATCCGCCGTACTCGTGCTGTCCGCCCCTACGACTGGGGTCAGGATAAAGTCACCGGCGCGATGGGCCGCGTGAAATCACACAACAGCTCGGTTAACGGTGGGAAAACAGCGAAATTCGTCGCCGGCTATCTCGATGATCGCGTTCGTTGTCCCGGTTCGGGCTCATTTCAGGTGAACGCTGCAGCCGGACGGCGCGTGTTAAAACGGACCGTGCCTTGTGCAATAGTAATAATGAAAACGTCTGGCGCCGGGAGATGTCGGACCCTTCGGGGACACTGCGGGCATGAATCTTCTCTCCAGCATCCCCGGCATGATCGTTTCCACGTCCGTCAGCGTCATGGTTGCGGCATTGCTGAGCTACGGCGGCAAGTGGGTGCGGGATAGGACCGTGACTCGTCGTGAACGGCGACAGATACTTGACGACCAGGACTTGGCTGATCGGCTGCCGGTGGGCTCAACCGGCCGAAAGCACCTTGAGGCCGCGATTCAAGAACGGGTCATCGCGCTCTCTTATCGTTCGGCGTTCAGCACGGCGTCCGCGGCCATATGGGGCGCAGGCTTGGTGGTGCTTGCTGTGCTTGCCCTGCAGATTCTGGCGATTGTTCGCTCCGATGTGCCGAACAAAATGGAGCTTGTCGTCCGGCAATCGGTAATCACGGCGATCTTGTTTGTGGTGCTTGAATTTGTTTTTGTCGCTGCTGCGGTGTGGGATCGGAATGCGATAACGCAGCGTCGTGCGACGTACTTTACGACCGGCGAGTACCCGAACATCTTCGACGTCGAACGCGGCGCGATCCGGCGCGCGTTGAAGAGGAGAGTTCGTGGTGTGGTCACGGCCGTTCGCTCATTGCCTCCACTTCGCGGTTTCCGCTCGATCGACTTCGGGGACGTTTTTCGGCGTTCAAGGACATCGCCAGAGTCTTCGTGAACGCAGGTTCATGTCCTACAGCCCGCTCAGCAGTTCCTTCACGGCGTCGATGACCAACCATGCCGTCTCACTGCTGATCTCCCACCCGCTTCGTCCTCCATCACCGATATAGACCCAGGTCATTGGCGAATCGTCGCTTCCGTGCATGGCGACGCTGATCGTGATGCCCACCGCCTCCTCGCCGCGCGGCAGTTCGATCGCCGCGCCGCTCGCGCCGATGGCATCCATCCATGGACGAGTGCCGTCCTGGCGGCGTGACACCAGTGCGATACCGGGCACCAGCGCGGTCCGCGAGACGTGGCGACGATTGTCGGCGCCGTCCAGTTGGTCGTGGTCCGCGACGCACCAGGCCGGGCAGGATTCGGGACGTTCGTTGTCGTGGTCGCCGTTGGGCATGGGTGCCGCCTCTCGTCCATCCGGTCTGCGCAGATGGCGAGACCGGCGTTGCCAGCCGGCCGGGTCTGGCCGGTTCGGGAGGGCGAGGATATCCGAGGGCGGGCCGGTTGGGAAGGCGCAATTCACGGCCGATTCCTGTTGTTAGGCAGCAGGTTTCGCGAATGCAGCCGGAACGAAACATGGCCACGCGGATCAGAGTCGATCGGTACGCCACTCGTCGCGACCTGTGGCCCGCGTGGCTGCCATGCGGGCCACGCGGCGTGCCGTGGTGCTTCATCCTGCTGGATTCGTTCCGGGCGGCTAGGATTGCACCTAGCAAATACTGCTGGCGTTGCCGCAGCTTGCGATTCCTCGGCGTGGTGGCTGGACAAGTGCGCGCATACGGTCAGTACCACCCGGGGGTATTTGAGCAATGGCAACCCGCATCCTCATTCTCTCGTTCTGGCTCATGGTGGCCGTCGTTGGCTACGCCGACGGGCTGTTCTGGTTGGCGGCTCTGAGCTTGGTGGCCTTCGTGATCAACGCTGCCATGGCTGCCAGCCGATGGACTGCCACCCGGCCTGGCCGCGTATAAGGGCCTGGCCCGACCGTCGAGCGAGACCGCGCCGTCCGTGATGCAATCAAGTCGCGAACGATGCCTGGGGTCTAGGGAGGTGGCGCGCGTGCGGGTCGGTGAGACGCAGCAGGCCATTGCCGAACTCGCCCGGCGCGACGGCATCGAGTTGGTCGCGCAGTCAGTGCCGTGGCTGAACCGGCGTGGGCATCTGGGCCTGCCGGAGGGTGCTGTCGACCGGGCGGTCGTCTCTGCGCTGGAGCGGATGTACTGCGGGCTGGGCGGCGACCTGGCGCTGCTGGCGAGCGCACCGGACACGCCGCTGCGCGGGGATTTCCAACATCCCGATACGGGCACGCTGATCGAAGTTGATGAGTCACAGCACTTTACGTCGTTTCGGCTGCAGACGTTTGCCCTGTATCCGGCAGGCACGCCGCTCGGCTTTGACGTCGGCCATTACCTGGCCACCTGTGGGCTGTGGCGGCGCTCGGCGGACGGCTATTTTCGGGCTAAGGCGGCGCGTGGGTTTGGGGCTGGGGGTCGTCAGCGGCAGCGGGCGTACTACGACGCGCTGCGCGACCTGGCTACTCCGGCGATGGGTCTGCCGCCGCTGATCAGAATTGAAGTCGCTGACGGTGATCCGGTTGATGCCTATCGCCGCCACCGCGATCGGCTGTGTGCCGCGCTCGGTGTGTAGCTCCAGCGGATACCGCCTGCGGTCGGCAGACGTGGCCGAGACGTCGCTGTGCTCGGATGCCTCGCCGATGAAGCCGCCGCCCTGGCGGGAAACGCAAATAAACCGACAGGGCGGCGGCGGAATTGGGCTGGAGAGTAGCCCAGCTTTGAGGATAACGACTGCCCTGCTGGGCTGCAGGTGGAGGTTGGCGTGGAGAGCCCCGTCACCGATCGGAGAGCAGGGCGATGACACCGAGGACCGTGACTACAAGGAGCATGCCGATGCCGACGCCTAACGCGGCCGCGACCTTGCTCAGCAGTTCGGTGGACAGGGCGATGAAGCTGAGCACAGTGAGTGGCGCGAGGCAGACGATCCAGCCTTTGGCCGAGCGTGGTTGGAGGCCGAGTTTGACGGCCGCGATACTGAATGCCAGTGCGACCAGGGCGGTGCTGGCGATCCAGATGAGAACTGCCGCGCCCGGGCTGGCATGTTCGTAGAGTGCGGTAAGCCGGTCCCATGACCACCATGCGGTCAGCACGGCGACGATCGTTGAGCCGGCCGCAAGCGCCAGGCTGGCGGTCGGATCGTCTTCGTGGGTCACGTCTGCGGCTGCCAGGATGGCGATCCGGATCGCGGTCACCAGCAGAAAGGCCGCGAGCAGCGCCAGCAGCCAGTACCCACCCCACTGCATGGTGCTCCATTGGTGCGTGTCTTGGTAAGAGTCGAGTTCCCCGTACATGATCCGCACGGTAGCGGCATGGACCGACAAGTTTCGGTCTCGTGGCGGTTCGCCGGATCAGTCTCGGTGTATCGATATGTGTCACGACCGGCGTGTATCAGCTATCGCACGGCCAGTCGAAGATGATCGGCAGTCCCGGCGGGTGGAGGCCGCGCGGGAACTGCCGATCACTGGGGGAGACCGCTGATCTGGGGCGATTCCGCCACAATCGCCGGATCAGCGGCAGGGCCAGGGAGGAGGGGTTTCGCAAACTGGCCCTGGCGTCAATACTAGCTGCAGGGGCCGTTAGCTGCAGGTGATGACCCCGGCCTTGCCCGCTTGTCCCTTGGAGCAGATGACCCCGGCTTCGCCATCGATGACCGGCAGCTCCGCCGGATTGCCGTCCTTGACGAAAATCGGTGCGCCGCTGGAGACGTCGCCGCCCAGGACGGCCTGCTGCTCGGCGATGCGTTCCTCGCCGACGCCGCTCATCACTTCCCCCCGCTCACCGCTGCGGATGATCGGCGTACCCGGCGAGGCCGGGTCGTCGTCGGCACTGGCGCCGGTTATCGGCGTGAGTGTGGTCACGGCGGCGGCGATGCCGAGGACGGTCACGGCGCGGACGATGGCGGTCCGCCAGGCCCTTTGACGGTCGTTCTGGGCGGTGGCGCGCCCGGTTTTTGGGCGCGCGGAAGTAAGCGTGGCCTGCACGGCCACCCTCCTTTCTCCCCTGGTCAGGGGGCAAAAACAACGGTTTAGAACCCGTCCTGGTGGCCGGTCAGGCCATCGTAAGGGTCAATACGTCCTAGTGCAATAAATATCGGATTGAAACGACCAGGATTAATACGTCGCAGTACAATCAACCTAAGAGCTGTGCGCTCTGGCCTATTTGGTATAGGCCGTATGGGGTTGAGACATGCCCGCCGACCGCGCCAAGGAGGCGCAAAGCGACACCACCCGTCTCTTCGGCGAACGGGTGCGTGAGCGACGCCAAGAACTGGGCCTGAGCCAAGAGGCCGCCGCCGACCGCATCGACATCCACTGGAGCGCGCTCGGCAAGATCGAACGCGGCCAGCGCAGCCTGCGCCTAGAAACCATCCTCAAGATCGCCGCCGGACTCGACATCGACGCCGGGAAACTGATCAGCGGGCTGCCGCTGGCGGAAGGGTCGTCGTCTACGGATTAGGGCCTGGCGGTCGCAAATCGTGTCGAACGTGCCATCCGATCGGGCATCGTGAGAGCTGAGACCGTCGCTTGTGGTGATGACAGAGTTCTCCCGAAGGCGGAAATTCGTGAATCCGGCACCCAGCCGGGAATGGTAAATTGTGCTCCAGCAAACTGACAGGTGCGCCGTCTTGCATTGCGGGGGTGGTTTCGATGGCGAAAGATCTGCGGGTTGACGTGGACGCCTTGCGTATGGCTTCTGACCATGTTGACGTGGCGGCTGATGGTCTGCGGACTGATCACGGCTCGGCGAACGAACGCATCGGGACAGCCCAGACCGGCTGGATTGGTGCGAGCGGGGCTGCCTTGGCCGCTGCAGCCACCAAGTGGGAAGAAGAGTCGGCCGCCCACTACGCCGACATCATTGGGCACGCCGCCGATCTCCGGTCCGCCGGTGCGCGTTATGTGACGACCGATGACGATGGGGCCACCGATATCGAGGGCACTGCCGCGGCTATGGGGCTGTAGATCGTGACAGTGTCGTTGTCCGATGTTCAGCAGTGGGATCCTGAACAGATCGATGAGGTGTCCGACGCGCTGGCGCACCGGGCTCGCACCAGCGGCCAAACCGCTGAAACCTTGCGCAATTTGCAGGTTTTCGAGAAGTGGGACGGCGATGCCGGCGAGGCGGCCAAGCAAGCGATTGAAAAGTCAGCGACGAAATTGGAGGTGTCCGCCAAGGACGCCTTCCTGGTTTCGATGGGTGCGCAGAAGGCCGCCGAGGACGCGCGGACGGTCAAGAATGATCTCAAGAGCATTCTGGATGATGCGGCCGCGTCGCCGGCTGTTCAGATTGACATGGCAACCAACACGGTGACGCCGCCGGATACAACTGGGTGGGAAGAGGAAGAGGTCAACGCACTCGCGGACAAGATCGCCGACCTCGAAAACCGGATTGTGGCGGTACTGGCTGCAGCCGAGGAGACCGATGGCGATTTGGCGCGGGTACTGACGGCCGCAACAGGTGGGGATCCAGAGCTTCCAGGTGAACAGGGCGCCGAGGACGCGCAATCCATGCAGGACGGACAGCTGACTCCTGAAGAATCGGCGCGGCTGGAGGAGAACACCACGCTGACGCCGGAACAGTTGGATGCCCTGGCGCGCGGCAATCTGGTGCTGCCGGCCAGTCAGCTGGAGTATCTGAATCAGTTGTCGCGTTCGCTTGACGGCAAGAGCACCGAGGAAATCCGACAGCTCATGGATGACCTTGGCGTAGACGGGGACCGGTTGCAGGATGCGTTGCAGCTGGTGTCCAACGAGCACGTCAGCGCGGCGGGCGCGGACGCGTCACTCAAGCCGGGCGATGCGGGATATGTGCCGCTAAAGGGTAGTTTCGACGCGCTTCCCGAGGCGATGCGGCGCGATCTGACCAAGTACCCGTTGCAGTGGGAGAATTCGCCCCTGGGTGCCTACCCGAAGGCGCGGCCCGAGTTGCTTGACCTCGCCTCGATCGTGGAACGAGGCAATCCGGCACTGCAGCAAGGCTCATCGCTGGATCAGGCCATGCTCAAACAGTCCGAAATCATGCTCAATGAAACGACGAAACTCCCCTCACAGGACTTGGTGCCGTTCGCCAAGGGCCAGGTCGATCCTGCGTTGCAGGCGATGCTGTCGGCGGCCGGACGCGATCAGATTGCGCTCCACGAGGCGCTGCTTGGCGCGGACGGCCACACGCCGAACGACAAGATGATCGAGAACCTGTTTACCCGGCAATGGGGTGACGACGGGGCCGCTGCTTCCGGTCTGTTGACCGGCCTTGCGCCGGTTGCCAATCCCGCCGATTTGACGGATCCCACCCAGGTGGCGCAGGCCACCCGGGCAGGAGAGATCATGCATGCGGTCGACTATTGGGCAGGAGACAACGCGCCCAAGCTGCTCAACATCGACGGCACTGACGGGCAATCGCTGGGGCAGGTCAATCCCGAACTCGCCAAGGGCCTTGCAGAGGCCAACGTTCCCTATATCGACGACATGCTCGGTAACAAGCTCGACAAAACCCTCGGCTTCGATCCGCTCGATGACCTGATGAACCCGGAGATGCCAGTAACCCGTGATCTGTTTGCGGTGATGGACACCAACAAGGAAGCCGCTGGGATTCTCAACGCCCAGGCGTATTTGAACGGCATCCAGTATGAGGACAACTTCGAAAAATCCATCATCGATGGCGGAAGCATCGATGTGGCCGACTTGCATTCGGCGGGCACCATGCGGGGAGTGATCGACACGGCGGCCAACATCGCCGACAACGACGCGATTGCCTACGGCAACCTCCAAGAAGTGCGAGCCCATGAAAGCCGGGGCGAATGGTTCGACATGGCGAAGAAGCTCGGCGGACAAATACCCGGCGTCAAGGAACTTCTCGACAGCATCGGCAAGATGCCGGGTGACCCGATGAAGGACCTCTTCGTCGGGGATCTCCCCAAACCTGACCCAGCAAAAGGGATCACAGTCAGCACGTCCGAAGCTCTGCAGTACTCGGTAGCAACCGAACTGCTCAAGAACAACGTCGGGAACGTGAGTGCATTTTCTGAATACAACCTGGTCGATCCCGACACAGGTCAACTCAAAGAACTTAACAATAGGACGATCGGCGACTTCCGCAATGCGTTTCTCGAATACTTCACCGATATCGATCCGAAGGTGACGTTAAGCATGAATGAATATCAGACCGCTTACGGCCAAGCGCATCCCAGCGCAGACAGCCATACCGGCGAGTGAGGAACACCGCGGCGCGATGGGCGGGGATCTGCGGTGTGTTGCTGATGGCTTTGACACTTAGCTCCTGCCGCTCTGGAGAGAGTGCCCCACCGCCACCGACCGAACCGGCGTTTGCCAACTGGCCCCAAACACTGGACGGGTTCCGATTCCGCTGGACCGCAGAACCCGGCATCGACCTGCTGTCGGGCCCGGCGGTGCCACTGCGCGCCTACCTGGAGTCGCATCGCGTTGGCGATCTAACTTCCAACGTCGATGACGCGTACCCCGGTTTCAGCCGCGCGGTTCCCGCGGTGGGAAAAGCGATCGATGAGTCCTCATCCAGGCTGCCGTTCCAGCTGTGGGATATTCAGCCGGCGACCGAGCCCGCGTTGGTACACAGCCAGCCCACGCGGTTTTTTGGCAATGAGTACTTGCACATCCTCAACCTCGCGTCAACCGAGGGCGGTGGATACCGTGCCTACGTCTGCGACGGCCTCTACAACATCTTCCGCGAGAACGCTGAGCCTCACGAGTACGTTCCCGTCTACGCGCCGACTGAGGATGATCCGGATGTGGATGCTTGGGCGGTCAAAGTCTGGCGCGTGGAACTCACCGAGACACCGCCTACCCCTGACGCACCCGATGAGGTTGCGACACCCCAAAAGGGCCCCAACCCTGCGCCGCTAGGAGACGTCTTCGGACCGTGGCGCATTACCGGCGCCAGCCCTAATACGTCATGGGGAGCCACTGATGGCTCCGACGCAAATGCTGGTGCCGATCCGGCGCTTCCTCAACTCAAACAACAATGCCGCGACCGCATGCCACACGACGCCGCCCAGCGCCACGCCATCTACACCAGCCGGCTCGACACCCCGCCTACACCAGAACCGGCCGTGCCCGGCTGGCCGGACAACGTGGTATGAAACGGGATCTGCGGATAACGGCCCTTGCGCGGCTGTGCGCGGTCGTGTTGGTAGCCGCGTTAGCGGGCTGTCATAACGGATCCGCTACGCAATCCGCTGATTGGCCAGACACATTGGATGGCTTCCGATTTCGGTGGAGCGCAGAGCCAAACATCGATCTTGCATCGGGTCCCGGGGTGCCGCTGCGGGCGTATCTGGAGTCACACCGTATCGGGGACATGACTCGCAGCCCCGACGATGTCTACCCCGGATTCGATCGTGCCGTACCCGCGACCGGCAAGCCCATGAACGATCCAGGGTCCGATCTGCCGTACGAGATATGGAACATCCAGCCCGCGACTGAACCTCTGCTCGGCGACGCTCAAAAGTACTATGGAAACGAGTATTTCCATGTTCTTGATCTCGCGCCGATCGATGGCGGTTACCGTGCATACGTCTGCGACGGCCTGTACAACGTCTTCCGCGACGGCCAGAACGATGACTCGTACGTGTCAGTTATCAAACCGACGGAGAACAACGTCACACAAGGCGCGACCGACCCTGACCGCCTCGGCGTGAAACTCTGGCGTGTCGAACTCAGTGACCAGAACTCGGGCGAGGAACATCCTGCGCCCGTGGCTCTTTCCCAGAAGGGGCCGAACCCTGCGCCTGCCAATGATGTCTTCGGGCCATGGCGCATCACCGGTGCCAGCCCGGATGCGTTGTGGGGGCCACAGGACGCCCCCGACTCCACGCCCGGCGGTTGGGGAAGAGGCGATTTGTATAACGAATTCAGCCAGGAGTGCTTCGATCGGATGCCGCACGACGCGGCCCAACGTCACGACATCTACACCAACCAACTCGACACTCCGCCATCCGCAGAGCCGGCCCTGCCTGGCTGGCCAAGTAACTTGCTATAGCCAGTCGATCTCGGCTGGGTATCTGACGGTGGGTCTTCATATGCCCGTGCTCGTGCTTGTGGCCGTCATGACTGCTGCGTGCTCGCCGCAGCCAGATGACCCGACACCGCCGCCTCCCTCCGAACCGACGGGAGCGACCATGAATCCGGGAGGTCCTATGGAACCCACGCCAACGGCGTCGTCGCACCCCAAGATCCCGACCAGCCAGCAGGAAGCACAAGATACAGTCTTGCGGTACCTGCAGCAGACGCTCGATGTGCTTCCGCCTGGCAGCAGCCTGGACGGATCGCGCTACCGCATCGGCCGCACGGACAAGTACTGCGAGGACGACCCCGCTGGGCCGGATTCGCCCGTCCACGTGGAGGACTGGCGCGATATCAACCTGCCGCCCGGCATGGATTTCAACGCAGTCATCGCCCGAACCGGCGAGATCTGGCAGCAATGGGAATGGCAGGTCATCGAACGCGACGGCTTCGAGAAGCCCAACCGCTTCGGGTATTCCCCCGATGGCTACGTCCTTCATCTGGAAGCGAGGAACAAGGTCGGCGCCACGCCGTTTCTGATCGGTTCGTCGCCGTGCTACCCGGGCAGTCTGCGTGCCGATGTTCCCCGGAATCCACCACTGCTTGACCAGCAACAGCCAGCGCGCTAAACGGCTCGACGAGTGGTTTCGCGAGGCTCCGCTGGTGGGGCGTCGTGACGACAATCGGCAGCTCTAGTGGTGGCAGTCATTTGTCACCCGTCGGTTGTGGATTGATTCGGGCGAGGAAGTCCGGCAGCTGGTTCCAGCTGTCTATCCATATCGTGTTGACGTCTAAGGATCGCAAGTAGCGTTCCTTCACCGGGTTGCGCCGGCCCTGCACCGTGTAGGACGCAGGCACGTTCATCCCGTAGACCAGGCGGATGTCGTCGTGCAGCAGATTGAAATTGGGATCGCTCAGGCTGAAGCCGACAAACAAGAACGCGGTCTCCGTCATCTCACCACGGAGGAAGTCGAGCATTTCCTTTCGGTCGGCACGTGCCCTGGCATAGTCGCTCCGGGTCAAGACGATCGTGTCTGGGCGATCGATCGTCCCGTGCAATTTGACCAGATGCTGGGCGGGTCGCTCCGTGCGTCGAGCCTTGAACTCTGCCTCGGTGCTGCTGACCCGGATTTGTTGACCAGCCTCTAGGTATGCGTCCTCAATGAGCTCGTCGTAGTTCGTGGTGAACAACAGGGGCAGCCTTAGCCGAACGAGTGCCGCATGGCTCGGGGTTGTCTGGACGGATTGGTGACGCCTGCCATCGAACTGCGCACCGAGAAACTCGCGATAGTTGGCGTCACCCACCGTCTGGCGAAACAGCTGTGCACAGTCGAGCGCGCCCTCCTCGATGAAAAAGCTACGGAGTGCGTCGTGCTCTGAGGAATCGGAGTGGTTCAGGATCTCGCGGCACATTCGGCTAACCAAGAGCGGCCACGATGGCATTGGTCGGTCATCGTCATGAGGCATGAGGCCCTCATGTCGCCAATCGGGCGGCCACCAGCGGTGGCTGCCGTAGTCGAACTGAGTGCGGCTGCCTTGCCGTGCTGCGCCGAACGAGAGTCCCGCACCCAGGAAGATGAGTAATCGTCCGTCGTTCGCTACTGCCATCCGTAGGCGGTGCAGCAATCCGGCATTGCCCGGGTCGTCATACCATTCGTCCGTCACGTCTGCGATTGTGGTCGCACAAATGAACGTCTGTCTCGGATTGTGACCTATGAAGGTTACCACCCAGGTGGTTCACCTCTCGGTTAGGAGGCACTTTGTCGACGAGATGCCCGAGCTTTACGCAGGGCGAGTTCCTGTGCGCTCGGCTTGATACGAACGAGATGGCCGCCAGCAACCGCGAACGGGCACCCACTTCAAGCGCCCACACCGATGCCGTGGATGCGCCAAGGAGATCTGAGGACATGACCTAGCCAGAAAGAAAAAAACGGGACGTATCATCAGACCGGCTATGTCCTGCTTGGGACACCCGCGACGGTTTGCCTAACGATGGAGCTGTATGAGTAGTGCCAAACGAATCAGCCCGGCGATCCTCCCAGCTCTGAAGGAAGCTCTATTACAGGCATTCTGGTACAAGAACGATCTGCGCGCATTCCTGATGTCTTGTGTCAGTGAGCGAGCGATTGTCGCGCAGCTGGATTGGGGTGTGGGCGTATACAAGCGAAATATCATCGCGCAACTTGTCGATTCGCTCGCAGCGGACCAGCACAGGCATTTTGACGACCTCCTAAGTATTCTGATCGCAACATCTGAGATCAAGGACCCGTCATATCTGAAGTCTGTCGAGGACGGCGATCGAAAATACGCGGCGGCAATCGCTGCACTTGAATCGTTACGCAAGCAGGTCGAGCCGTACCTGAAGTTACGGAGTGATGCCGAGCGTGCTGCACAGCGACGGGAGCGAGACCGGCTGCAGGCTGAGGCTGATCGCGCCACCAAAGAGCAGCTGGAATCCTTGAAGGCTGATTTCTACAAGATTGTGCAGCTTGCGCCGCAAGCACGTGGATACGCGCTCGAAAAATTTCTAATCCAACTATTTGCGGTTTTCGATATTGACGCTAAAGGATCATTCAGAACAACGGGTGAACAGATCGATGGGGCGTTTACTCACGAAGGCACCGAATATATTCTCGAAGCGCGCTGGCGGGATGGCCTTACACCTGGGGACGAGCTGGACTCGTTCGAAGGAAAAGTCGGCCGTAAGCTCGATAACACCCTCGGACTGTTCATTTCCATGAACGGCTTTCAGGACACCGCGATAACTCTACATTCCAACCGGCGGTCGACATTGATTCTTATGACCGGTGCCGATTTGAATGCGGTTGTTGACGGCTGGATTGCGTTGCCTTCGTTGATTACCAGGAAGCGCCAGCATGCGGCCCGGACGGGTGAGATTTTGATCGAGGCGTACAACATGCTGAGTGGGTAGAGCCAGGCGCTGGGGGGATTAAAGCGATTTGCATCCACGGGACCAACCCATTCGCACGTGCGACCATGGATCCTCCAGGGATTCGTCATAAGAGTAAAAACCCCGGAAAGCATATTGCTTTCCGGGGTGCCTGGCTTGTGGCTGGCCAGATTGTCAGTGTGACGATACAAGGATGGCAAGAGGTATGAGACTCATTGCGATACCAGCCACACCAAGCTTCAGGGGCAGGTCAATCACGTCGCTGTATGCGCTTGTTATAGTGCCGAGGAACGTGAAAAAAACGACCATGCCGATCAGCGCCTGGGCGTCACTCATGGGGCCTCCAATACTCATTGAATTGCCCTCATCGGATTGTTGAGAGCTCCAAAGCTTTACATTCCCGGTAAGTTCTTGGAGCTCCCAACAATTTGTCGTGTTGCCGCATGAATAGTTATAGGTTATTATGTATATATAGTCAACTGGATGTGTTGAGTCGAATAGAGGGGACGTATGGGGCCCAACGATAAACCCGGACCGGAACCGACTGCTCGAAATAGCGCGCAAGCTGAAGCGCCGGACAAAACATTGAAGGACAGGCTCGTCGGAGGGGCGCTTTTTCTTGCGAGTATCTATGTCGTCGCCTGCGCAATCTGGGTTGTGATTGCCACGAGTTTCAATTGGGGCGGAGGAACACTTGCCGGCGGCGGAATGGCTTTACTCGGTATCGCGGTTGGCTCCTACGTTGCCATCTACAAAGACGCAATCGGCGCAAAGAACCTGACGAGATGGATGATTGCACGGGCTGTTTCTATCGCTTGCGTTGCTATGATTCTGGCCGCATCTGTCGATATTGACATATCGGACGACACGGTAGATGCAAGCGCGAGCCCAGTGTTCACAACGAGTTACGGCTATTACAACTACTACACCTACGGCTGCGTCTAAAATCGGTACGGATCGACGGCATTCCGCTCGACCATCCGAACCTGCGCCTTATCGTGAAGGCCATCATTAGTACGACGCAGACGATGGAGGAGCGAGCGGCCTTTCTGCAGGAGTTGCGAACTGGAGTGCCGGGAATCACGCCAGGCGAACTGTATGACTGCGGGGCATATTTCTGGCAGGACCAACCGTTCATCGCTATCACCAGCAACAACCAGCTGGCGTACCGAGTGTCCGAAGCTGCCGACCGACTGCCAACCACGCACCATGTCGACTATTGGATACCTGAGCGCACGGCACTTCCAGGCTGGCGTGTCCTCGTCCACGACGGTCCAACAAACTGGATGCCGACAGCTTTGAGTGCCCTGGCCGTTGTCCAGAGCGAGACCGACCAACCCTCACGCGCCGCCGAAACTGCTGTCTAGCAGCCGTTTCGTCTCTGGTGAGGGGTTCGAAAGCCATCCCGTTCCTTCCGTCACAAGTTCATCATTCGAACCCAACGTCAGTTGGGTTCGTTTTTGTTTAGTGGCGCTAACCAGGGCGACGTCACATGCGCGTTGGCGCTGTTCGGCGATGGCTTTTTGGCCGCGTGAGAGCCTCTCTGGGTACGGTTGCGCGCCACTGGTACCGGGTTGGTGCCAGTTGGCCGAGGAATGCGTCCTCTGGCGCGATGATCGGCCGATCCGTGCGCTCGATGATCGTGTCGGCGCCGCAGGAACTGCTCTGGCCCGGCATCGCGGCCCATGGTGTGTGCGATATCGCCGCAAAAGACCATCACGTGGGTCGGAACTCCCATGGGCGTAGCTTATGCGCGCGCTTCTGACAGCGCCCCGTCGCCGCAGCACTGAGGCGAGTCAGAGCGGCGGCGTCACGCCGGAGCCGTCTAGCAATCGGCGTTAGTGGCATCGGGCAAACTGCCGACACTGGCCTGCTCGCGACTGCACGGTGAGGTTGCTGCGCGCTCACAGCAAACATAGGATACGCTTCGTCGAGCGAGGCCATCGTCGGCCTTCAAGTAGTCGGGGGAGCATATGTCGGGGAGAATGAACCTTCGCCATGGCGCGAAGCGGATCAGTCAGCTACTTGTAGCGTGCATTGTTGTTCTGTCTTTGGTCATGGTTCCGTACGCCACGTCTGTGACGTCCAGCTATGGCATGGCGAGTGCTGTCGCAACGCCGAAGCCGGGCAAGCCGGGTGGCAACAGTTCCAAGCCGGGCGACAACAAGAAGAAAGACAAGGACGACAAGAAAAAGTCAGACAAGAAGCAATCCGATAAGAAGCAGTCGGATAAGAAACCAAGCCAGCGGCCGTCGCGAAGCACCAGCAAGGCCGGGCCGCGCGAACCGCACACCGAGTATCCGGGCCGCCGCGGAGACGGCAACTTCACGTCAGGAAATAGCGGTTTGGACGGCCGCGACGAGGAAGAACTCGGCTTCACCAACCACGAAGAACGAACTGGCCAAACAGTGATCCGCCGGAAGGTCCGGGTCACGATTACCGACAAAGACGGCGTCAAACGGACCCGCTACTACGACGGACTGGTCGAGGACCCTGATTCTGAACAGCGCCCGGGGGCGCCTCGCCGACTTATTGGTTTGGAACACAAGGTTAGGGGCGCGAACCGAACCAAGAACCAGAAGATCGTCGATGGTCTGGTTAAGGACGGCGTGCCGGCGCGCGGCAAGCTCGACGGTCAAGAGATTGAGATTGTCGACGTTGAAGACATAGAAACGCCCCGTATCCCGTCGCAGCCCCAGCCAGAACAGGCCACGCCGGCTGCCCAGGAGCTGCCGCCGCAGCCTGGACCGGAAGTGGTCCGACAGACCCCGGCCGACCCGCCGCAACCGCAACAGGTCCCGCGCCTACCGCAGGCACCGGTCGTGACAGCAGCACCCGAGGCCCCGGTCAGTCAGCCCGTCGAGGTTCCGCCGCTGCGCACCGCGCCCGAACTGCCTGCGGTGCAGTCGCCGCCGGAGGTTCCGGTGACCCGGGCGCCGGTGGAAATGCCGCCGGTGTCGGCGGCACCCCAGACACCGCTCAACATTCCCGGCATGCCGGCCACGGTGACACCGCGACCAGCCGCGCCGCCACAGATCGGGGCACCGGTGAACCCGACCGGCATG
Organism: Mycolicibacterium wolinskyi str. Jessa 2025; assembly: GCF_049241375.1. Taxonomy (NCBI): domain Bacteria; kingdom Bacillati; phylum Actinomycetota; class Actinomycetes; order Mycobacteriales; family Mycobacteriaceae; genus Mycobacterium; species Mycolicibacterium wolinskyi. The sequence goes on along the minus strand of NZ_CP185960.1, from coordinate 3,917,177 downwards.
CCGCTCCCGCCGAACGTCACCATTCCCACCCCCAAACCGGTCGGTACGCCACGGCTACCGGGATGGTCCACCCCGGCACCGGGACCGGTCTTGATTCCGAACACTGCCGACCCGCTGGCCAGCCTGCGGCTGGAAGGCGAGGCGCTGCAGCGGGAATTGAACACATTGGTAGACCGCGTCGAATCACTGCAAGCGCTGCCGAACCTACAGACCACCCCGACCGCGGTGGCCGAGTTGGACGCGTTGTCACGGCTCAAGCCGCTCATCACCCAGCGTCAAGCCGCCATCGGTGAGGTGCTGGCCCATCCGCCCGCCGAGCTGACACCGCCAAAGAGCGCATGGCAAAAGACCGTCGACTTCGCCGAGGCCACCGGCGACGTGGTCGGGCGTATTGCCGTGGGCGGCCTGTCGGTCCTGCGCAATATCCGCTTCGTGCCCATCCCCTAAAGGAGCATCCCGATGACACGAGTCCTGATGTATCTCCGTGAAGTCCCGATGCGCGCATGGGCGACCGGCGCGGCCATGCTCACCGTCGCTGCCGTCGTGGGCGGATCGGTCTGGCTGGTCAACAACCAGCCTGGCGTCGATCCGGCCCACGGTTTGGACCTGGCGAAAGTGCACCAGGTGCAGTCGCAGTTTCCGCCGGGTTTTCAGGTGACACAGACCGACACCAAGACCATCACCGAGGACTATGCCAAAGAGCAGCAAGACCCAATGGAGGGAGCGACGTTCCTTCCCGCCGAATGCGCTGACCAGGCTAACGCCGCGCAGTCGATGCCGATCGGCGCGACGATTGAGGGCTTGCGAGGCGAAGGTGCTGACCGCTTCATCACCGTGGCTGCCATGAGGACACCTGACGCGTTGCCGCCCGTACCGGACATGCCGCAGTGCGACGCGGTGGTGTTCGTCCAGCCGGGCTACATCGACGGTCTGACCACCGTGGTGGGCGCGCCGTCGGTCGGCGACGGGATCGCCACCCAGGGGGTGCGGGTCAGCGCTTCTGTGACAGACGGCGACGGGCAGCGATTCGACACTGTGCAGTACGCCTACACCGCCACTCTCGACGATCACCACATCGTCGCCGTGACGATCAGTGGCACCCCGCCGCCTGGCAGCCACCGCGACATCGACCCCACACCCGCCCAACAACTGTTCACCGCCGCAGTCGCCGTCGTCCGCGCAACGTAGAACGACATCTGACCTGACATAGTGGGACATCGGCGGACGCAAGGAAGCGGAGGAGGGGGACCGTGAACACGCATGTGATGGAGTCCAACGGAGGCGAATATATCGTCTCCATGGGTAATCGCAGGGGCCGTGGAACGCTGGCCGGCTGGTTGCGCCAATTGAACGGCACGCAGCGCTGGGGCGTCATGTTGTGGGCGCTGCCACCAGGATTCGACGACAAGGTGCCGGTCAAAGACCTACCGCTCACCGAGTTCCTACAAGCCGGCGGCAGCGCAGAGGCAATGTCCCTGCAGATCAAGAAACCCGGCGGACAACAGTGGGGAGCCGACTACGTCAAGTACGCCGTCGGGCACCCGCATCCCGACGAGGAGAAGCCAGCCGTCGACGTCGAAATCACGCTTCCGCAAGAAACGTTGCGCGTCACCACATTGGAAGTCTTCGACGCCGAAGAAGCCGCCGACCTGTTCTACACCTACTACACCACCGGCGACATCCCACACGACTACACCCTGCGCCCTCTAGAGGCATACACCGCCGACCGCCGCATCATCGACATACCTGCTTAGCGGTGTCTCGTCGTCGCGAGCTTCCATGGCGCAGGCGACATGCGGGGGAGTTGAGCGGCGACGAAGGCCGATGGCGACGACGTGGCCACGTCGTAAGACGGAATTGCTGCCATCGCAACCCGTAAGGGGTTATGCCGACTGCGAAAAGTATCAAGTTTAGCTGACAAGTCGGTAAAAACTCGTGACGGCGCGCCCTCGATTAGCGACAATGGGTGTCAGCAGCTTAAGCTATCCGGGATTCCGTCCCGGCCTGAGGAGATGCCGATGAAAAATTTCGGTCTGACACCTCAGCTTGCGACGGCAGATTGTCGGCGGGTGCTGGTTAAATTACATCGATGGGATTTTCTCCGGAGTCTGCGCCAGGCGACGGTGATGCCACTATCCCATGCGGTTGCTCCGGATGCCCGACGCGACCATCTGACATGCCCGCCCTTCCGACGACGATACGTCGAGTCGCCGACCAGAAAACAGCTCTGACCAGGAATGATGGCTTGTTCCGCCCGGCTCTCTCTACTACAATTGGTAGTACATGGAGCGGAGGCAACCCCCAACCGAAGGTGTTGATATGGCTAAGCCTGCCATTGCTCCACTTGGACTGCCGGCGGACAGTCGGACTCCTTACATCCGCCGTCCTGACGAATCCGACATGGCCGCCGAGGCTCGCAATATGCTGATGGATATCGGTGTCGACGACACCGAGCGCGACGCGTTACTGGACTCGCGCTGCAAGGGGCGAATCCAGATTGAATCGAAGCTGCGGCGGGAAGAGGTCTTGGACTCGTTCCTCGACTTTCTGTCGCGTCACGCGCTCGGGCGCGGCATGCTCTCGTCCCTGCTGGACGACGGCACGATCGTGATGACCTTCTGCGTGGCCGACACCTCGGAGGAGTCCGAACAGCTTGTCCACGCGTTTGCGAAAGATGTGGCGCGGATTCTCGGCCTCGCGGAAACCGATATTGCGGAGGCGACCGTCATCGAGGTGGATGATGATCGGCTGCGCCGAGCACTGGCAGCCTTGGGGGTGCGCCGTCCCGACCTGAAACCTGTGTAGGCGCTGAGAACCCGAACCTCCCTACCAGTGTGCGATTGCTCGCCTTCGCGCTGGTAGGTATTCTCGTGCGTAGTCCACAACGGTGGGCCCCGCGAGAAGGGCGCCGACATGTCCGATATCCCGCAGAGCCAGGCGAGCCGTCTGCGACGCGAGCACAGTTTGATCGAAGCCGTTCTTGATGCATATGCCGGTCTACTGGAGTTTGCGCCTGACACGAGGCCGTCTGACCTGGGCATCAAGTCAATTGAGCCAGCAGTGTTGTGGGCGATGGAAACGCGTGGTCTCGTGAGCCTTCTCGACACCATCGCAATTCACTCGGAAGCCGCAAGAGCGCGCGCTAGAGGATATCGTCCGAGTGGCGTACATGAAGACGGATCGAAAACCATTTGGCGTCGATTCGACGCATAGCGAATTCGTTTAACTCTCGACCTCAAACTGTAGATTCACCCGTTCGTCACAGACCAGGAGTGGCGAGCCCGCGAACGGCGAGCCGAGCCCAGACGTCAAAGACACCAGACAAACGGCAGCCGAGAGCCGTACCTAATGACGTGGCCGAGTGTTAGGCATAGAACGATTCCCGCCGATGCGTAGCCGCTCGCTGGCGGTTGCAGATTAAATGGGTGATGGTCCATCGCGCCGGTGCCCAGCCGAAGCGTGGCAACATGATCCTGGTATTGCTCGATAGCTCTGGCAGCGCGTGTATCGAACTGACCGACAACACCAACGACGATGATATCGACGGATGGATCTTGTACGACTCAACACTTGTGCACGGTGGACCAATGTGGGCCGTCATCGACGATCGCATCGTCAAAAAGACCGACCTGTAGCCGCAGCCCGGATCTGGATCCTGCCAGGCGCGGCGATACGCTCCATCGAAAACGTAAGTGGCGGAAGGGATTCGTTCGAGGCCCGCGTGAGCCCGACGGTCACCACTCATCGTACATTTTCAATTTTGCAGGCCCATTCCGTCAGCTTAGGAATTCGATTCCCGCCCGAGATCCGGTGTACAGTATCGCTGCAATCGAGGGGAACGAAGCCGATGCGACAAAGGAGTTGAGGTTCATGGCCGAGCGCATAGTGCGGCAACTTATTGACGATATCGACGGCAGTGAGATCCCCGAAGGCAGCGGTGAGCGGGTCGAATTCTCCTTCCGTGGCGTCGATTACCATATCGACTTATCGACGGCGAATGTTGCCAAGTTGGAGAAGGCAATCAAACCGTACGTTCAGGCGGCCGCCAAGGTACGCGGCTCGCGGGGCCGGCGCCCAAAAACGAGCGGTGTTGCCAGCGCCCCTGCTTCCAAGGAACAACTGGCCGCGATCCGCACCTGGGCCAGAAAGAACGGCTACGACGTATCTGATCGGGGCCGGATCAAGGCCGAGGTGGTGGAGGCCTTCGAGGCGGCGCACTAACCTGCGGTCGCAAGGGGATCGCGTTGCAGGACAACGCCGATGCGGATTCGCCAGCCGCCGCAATTGACGAGTGGTGGCCGCTTCTCCATGAAGAGATTCGGCGTTGGATGGTCAACAACTTCTGGTCGCCGGTGCCAGCCTATTCGGCGGACGAGACACCCGTCTCGGCGGGCCGGGCCGGACTCATTCGCCCTGGGGCCGCCGCGACAGGGAGCTCTATCTGCCTGCCGAGGCGGCGCGCTGGATTACCCGGTGTCGCGACTTCGACCCGTTGAAACTGCCCAAAAGAGCCAGACCCACGGGCCGCGTATTTCTGGCGCGGATGGCCACATCGCCGAAGTTGTTGATTTTCTGCGTTGTCGGTTCACGTGTGGTGATTGGCTGTTTGGAGATTAGCTCGGCCAGGGGTCATTCGGTCTGCCGTCAAGTACCGGTGAAGGTACTCACCTCGTGATTGCCCGGCAGCGGTGAAGGCTTCCCAGATCAAGTGGGGGACTCTCGGTATGTCCACGTTGTCTCGTCGGGAAAGCGGACAAGGATCGTCTCGGACCAACTCAGGCGACGCCGCAGTTCTGTACTTACCGCTTGCCCCAAGCAGTCACCGCGGAATGGTCACGGATGATCGGCGGAACCCGATTTGGCGTACGCGACTGTCGGTTGGTGGCAATAGGGTATTAGCCGTGAATTGGGGATGGGGGCGGATCCGCCCCGTGGCTGCGCGTCGTTGCAACGGAGTTATTCCGGACTGCTGGTGGAGAGTTGCAGGCTTTGGCGCGGTACTCGCGATCGTGGGGGTTCCGCTGATCGTCGCCCCGAAGGCGTTTGCGGGGGCCGATCTGAATGTGGGGATGGCCATCGACATCGGCAGGCACCGCTGCACGCTTGGGTTCTTCGGGATCAACGAGCGAGACGATCGGCTGGCAGTGACAGCGGGACACTGCTCAGACCAAGTCCCGAACCAAGCGGTATATGCGGGCAACGGCGTTCAGATCGGCGAGGTTGTCGCGTGGAAGCCTGACGACGAAGACGGCCGCGGCAACCTGACCGGATCGCGGGGCTACACCGTCTTTGTCGTGTACGACCAGTTCTCGCTCGACCCATTCTTTACCGACGTGAGCCGTGGGATATCGGAGGGGGACTACGTCTCAAAGTATGGCCAGCGCACGAAGAAAACGAACGGTGTGATCGAAAACGTGAGCTACGTCAAGGACCGGCCGGATTTGGCTGTGATGTGGTCAGACATGGTGCAGCTGCCCGGTGATTCCGGGTGTGCCTGGTACACGACTGGTCCGACGATCGTCGGGATGGGATCGAGCGGTGACCAGGAGAGCGAAGGTGGCGGTGCGGGCAGCCAGGCGCAGCCTATAGGGGCGGTTATCGACATGATCCGCCTGAATCCCACAGTTTGGGGAAACAACTTCAAGGTGTGGACAACCTGAGTGCTTGCCGATGCTTGCATCGTCGCCTGCCTCTCGCGCTGTAGCCGTAGACCGGGGCTGGCGGTATTCGCTGCCCGTCAATCCCGCGTACCACCCCATGCCACGTACCTAACGAAGAGTGGTGGAGAATTCGCGACTAGGCACTCCCGGAAAGGCTGGACCCGCGAGCAATTGAACGACGATGTCAGGGAGGTTTCATGACCGTCGATGACCGTGACCGTGACCGAGCTGGAGCTGTCTGGCGCGACGGCTTCGTTGGCACGATCTCCTAACCATCTCACTTGTGCCATGGCCATCTCCACGGCATCCGAAGGGGATACCAACGACCTGTTGCGCGGATGATTCTCTCGGCTTCCCTTGGATTCAGGTGAGTGACCAACGCGGAGAACGTCAGCCATGCACAAAATGGCAATGCCATAGTCGCGGCAATAGTGATTGCGTAGCCCGTAGCGGTCATGGCGCAGACCGTAGACCTTTCTGGCGTACTGCGACACTCACCCTGTTGGCAATTCTGTCCACAACGCCGCTGAACGCCCATCCGCCCTGTGGATAACGAGCTTCTCGCCATCCTTGAACTGCAGCATGTCGGCTGTTTACCCAGGTCAGGCTGAAGTGTGGATAAAAATCCAAGTTCGTTCGGCGTGTCGTATGGTTTGCCACTTCGGGCGTGTCGCGTCAGGCATAAATGTGCTAGCGAATAGCGACAGTTCCCACCGGACTAGGTCTAGAGCCGCTCTCAATCTCGGATCATCCGGGTTGAGACCTTCAGCTTTGAGCGCTTCGCGTTCTTCGTCGTCCATACCGAGTTAGACGCTGGGGAGCGCTTGGCGGTTTCATCGAAATTCTTTGGCATGGTGGGCCATCGCCCAGTAGGTCCAGGACTGCGGACCGTCATGCGAGCGATGATCGGAACCCGTCTGTTATGGGTAATTCTTCGGTGCAGTGATTTCAAGGCCGCGCGACAGGCCCCATTGCTGAAGATTTTCCATGAGCGGGGAGCTGGCGTTCGTCAGTCGAAGCGACCCGTCCGGCCGTAAGAGCATCGGCTCGACAACGCCGAACTCACCCAGAATGTCTGCGGCGAGTGCGTGGGCAGCGATCACCGTCGCGCGTGGAGTTTGTGCTGTCAATTCATCTAGGGATGCCGAAACCGAAGCGGCATGAGTTTGTCTACCACTCAGAACAAGTGAGCCCTCAGGTTGGAAGTAGTCGACTGAGTCTTCGAGATAGCGCTTCGGCGTGCGTTCTGGGGCCATCACACGGGTGCGCATGGGCACGTCGTGAGGACCAGTCTGCTGCGGTAGCAATTGTTGCGCCTTGATTAGGCATTCTCCCGAAGCGCCGCAGTCGATCGCGCGGTGGCTCAGGAAGAGGAGCAGTTCCAAGAGCAGGTGCTCCATATGGTCCTGACGAATCTCATCGGGGTTGTTGCTCACGCTACGGGTGTCTGGTGGCGGTGACGCGAAGAACGAGGCCGCGAACCCTCCACCGTCGTAATGCAGTTCAGCGTGGGGATGTTTAGACAGGCCGTTGTACGGTCTGGTCTGCGTTGCGATTGCGCGTCGGATACCGGGTATCAGTTTGGTTTGGTGTTCGTGAAAGCATGTCTGGGCATACGGTGGGAACTCGCGGGGCCACCGTTGGATAAAGCTTTGTTCGCCGGCGAGCGCCGCCGATCCCACACCCCGCTCACCTCTCCCTCTGGGCACGATCGACACCGCGAGCCATGGCGCCAGAAAGAGGGCGATCCGCGACACGCCTTCGGCGTGGATTGTGTCCAACCGGTCGATACTCTCTGCTGCACTTGCTTGCCGGTCCCGGTAGCGTGCGGCGACCTCATACTCACTCAGGTAGTGAGTCGTGCGGCCGAGGCGGATCGGATAGTGCAACGGACCGTCGGGATGGTCTCGGACCGCGTGTGGTGCATCGGAACTGTGGGGGACGGTGATTAGCAGGTAGCCGAGCCCGTCCCCGGCCGGTATCTCGCGTATATCGACCTCATGGAGCAAGGGGCTCACTCGGTTGCCCAAAGCTTGCGAGACTCGTTCGGAGGATTTGGGTGAAACCTTGAACGGCTTGGCCTCAACGGCGCGTCCCGAACTGTTTTCGCGGACCCCGATGATGATGACTCCGCCGCGAGTGTTGGCGAGCGCTGCCACATCCTTTGCGATTTCGAAATTCTTGTCTTTGGGGTAGTCGGCTTCCTTCCAGTCGAGGTCGAGGTCCTCGACCTCTCCACGCTGGATCGCTGAATGGACCGCAGGGGCATCTAGATCGGCGATGTCGACGCCGAAGACTGAGCACAGGCGGGGAAAGCGTGGCACTGATCCAGCGTGCCAATTTGTGAACAAAGAAGTCGGTAGCGACGCCACGGTGTGACGTAGATCACATTACATCTGGGTAATGGAGTCGCAGACCGGTGGGACGCCCTTCGTGCGTGGCCGAGGCGTCTGACAACGCTCCGTGTGGTGCCCTGCAGCACCGGGATGCCGTGAGAGTATGGGGTAGTCCAGATTAGGGGGCATGAATGGCCAGCGGCTTCAAGATAAACAAGCAGGGCATCCGGCAGATGACCCGGGAGATCGAGCGGGAGTTCGCTAAGAACCCGGTTCGGGTTCCGCTGCAGGCTGATACCTCTGGAGTGCGGTTGCCGCCCGCGACGACGGTCAACAATTACAACGGTCCGGTTGTCACCGTAACTGGCGACCATGCTCAACTCGCATGGAACAACCAGGATGTCACCCAGACCCGGGCGAGCACTGAGCAGGTGGCGCCCGGGTACGAGGAATTGGCTGACCTTGTAACTCGGCTTCTGGCCAGCACGCACCGGTTTAGTCTCGAAGCTGAGGACGAGGTGGAGCTACGCGCCAACAGCGACGCAGTCCTACGCGAGGTGGTCAAAACCAACCCGGACGGAAGCTTTGTTAGACGTGGTGTCACTATGCTAAAAGGCCTACTGGCCCCCATTGCATCGGGCATCAGCAAGGCGGTCACGGAAGAGTCCGCCAGTGTGGCCCAGCAGATGATCGAGTCTTTGGGTAACGCGCTGCCGTCGTGAGGTATACCGGGTCCGGCCGCGTGTCGCCGGGCTGGACGAAGATACTGACCGATGCGGCCTCTTTTGTGTTTCAAGTCTTCGTGCGTTTCTGCCACGTACTAGTCCCGTCCCCTGTTATACAACGCCCATCGGTACATCTTGGCGTTCGCAACGGAGGGGCCAATGGCGGGTGTCGATCGGTAGCGACCTGATGCGAATCGAATCTTTCTAAATGTTTCACCAACCCATCACGTGCGTCTATGTCATAATTAACCTACTAAGCGGAGTTAACGAAGTGATAGATGCCAATTCAACGGAGCGTGCCTTGGGGCGGGATCGCGTGTGAAAGTTCGTTACTTACATCTTGAGAATTTCCGCGGCATCCAAGAGGGTGAAGTTCACTTTCAGCAGCACACTCTTCTGGTGGGCGGCAATAATGCCGGCAAGTCGACCATTTGTGAGGCTATTGATTTAGTACTCGGGCCCGAGCGGCTATATCGACGACCAGTCATAGACGAGCATGATTTTTTCCACGGCAATTACATCAATGACGAAGGCAACCCGATCACTGTACGAATCGAGGTGGTCCTCACCGGCTTGAATGTCGAGGAGCAACGTCGGTTTGGCGATCAACACCTGCGACTCTGGGATAATGCAACTGGAGCTTTCATCGATGATGAAGCTGGCGGAGCGGAACGCGCAGAGTCAGAGACAGTCGAATGGGGCCTTCCTGTTTGCTTCATCGGACGATATGACAAGGAAGAAGACGACTTTGTCGGTGATACGTTCTTCTCGCATCCAGAACCTATCGCCGATGAGACTGTTCCTAGTGATTTATCGTCGCTTGGCGGTGGTTTATCTGGCTTTCGTCGTTCACACAAGCGCCTTGTTGGCTATGTGTATCTACGCGCCCTTCGCACAGGTTCACGAGCCCTGAGCCTGCAGCGAGGATCCTTGCTCGACACCATCCTTCAGCTCGGAGGTGAAGGCTCAGCGGAAATGTGGAAGGACACTCTGAATCACTTGCAGACGCTAGACCCTGCTATTGGTGATATTCCGCAACTTCAGACGGTTCGTGACAGCATCAAAGAAAAGCTTGGCCAGTTTGTGAATCTTGCTCCGGGAGATGATTCTGCGGCTTTCTTCGCTTCGGACCTGACGCGACAACATCTACGAGAGGTTGTAAGGCTGTTTGTTGCAACTCAGCCAAGCGAACACTTGGTCCCCTATGGCCGTCAGGGGACAGGCTCGATCAACCTGCTGGTATTCGCCCTTCTGACGATTATCGCTGATCTCAAAGGGACCCACTCGGTGATATTTGCGATGGAAGAGCCTGAGATTGCGTTGCCTCCACATACGCAGCGACGAGTAACACGCTATGTCCTACAACAGATGGGCCAGGCGATCGTGACATCACACTCGACTCCCGTCATCGAGCAGTTTGAGCCTGACAGCATTGTCATGCTGCATCGAAACGGATCCAAGCTGGCGAGTGCGCTCATCGACTCGACCAAGGTCAAGCGCAAGACGTACTTGTCGAACAGGCGTCAATTCGCAGAAGCGATACTCGCGCGCAGTGTATTAGTGGTCGAAGGGTCGACCGAGGGTGTTGTTTTTCCGGCGGTGTCAACGGTTCTTGAGCGTGTCAGAGCGGGTTATACACATCTCGACTTCGCCGGTATATCAATGTTCACGTGTTCGGGCGATGGTGAGGTGGACCGATTTGGCCCGGTATTCAAGGCGCTTGGAAAAAAGACCTACGGTGCCTGCGATAAACCGAATGCAACCCCGTCAGCGGAGGTTGTCGCTAATCGTGCTGAGTTTGATCGGTTCTGGGAATCACCAGAATCAGGGATTGAGGATGTTCTCGTCAACGGCATACCAGTGCCGACGCTTCGGAAATTTCTCGACCTCGTATCAACGCGAGCGGACTACCCAACAAGATTACCGTACAACCCGGCAGCGTCGGATGATGAGATAAGCAAGCTAACGTTCAAAGTTCTGAAGGCCCGAAAAGGTGAGGCATTTGCCTACGCTGCGATGTTGATTGAGCAATGCGATACTGAGGCCGAACTCCCACAAGAGCTGGTAGCCATATTAGTAGCGATCGATGAAGATCTCCGTGCAGAGCCAGAGGCCATCCCTGCCGCAGAAGAACTCCCAGCATCGCCAGAGGGCGAATGACTTTCGAGCTGGCGGGTCAAGCGCGAGAGGCCTACGACCAAGATGGCCGGGTTATGGTGCTTGGTGGCCCTGGCTCGGGAAAAACGACTCTTTCGCTGCTCAAAACGCAGCGTCTGATACCCACGCTGGAGCCCGGTCAACAGATTCTCTTCCTTAGCTTTTCGCGAGCGGCGGTGCGCCAGGTCATGCTGCGATGTCGCGATGTCCTGACTGCATCCGAACGCACTTATATCTCGGTTCAGACGTACCACGCCTACTGCATGGACATTCTTCGCGCACATGGACGGCTGCTGACAGGCAGTCCTGCGCGGATCCTATTCCCGGACCGAGAGAAAGTTGTCAAGACAAACTTCAACGGCGACTGGAGCGACGAACGTCGCAGGCTGGCTATCGAGGAAGGCGTGTACGCATTTGATCAGTTCGCGAGCGGCGCAGCCAGTCTGATCGGCGGCGTACCGAAAGTGGCGGAACTAGTAGCCGACCGGTTTCCTGTCATCATCCTCGACGAGTTTCAGGACACGAGCGATGCTCAATGGGAACTTGTGCAAGCGCTAGCTCTCCGAAGCAACGTCATCATTCTGGCGGATCCTGACCAACGAATCTTCGAGTACGACGACAACGTCGACCCCGACCGACTCAACCATGTTCGCCAAATCCTTGGTCCAGCGGAGTTCGATCTCGGCGGAGAGAACCACCGAAGTCCCGACGCTGGAATACTCCAGTTCGCCGACGCCATCCTTCGCAATCGAACACTCCCTGTAACCTCAGATGTAATTGTTAGGACGGTCTATCCGCGGGCGCTCGAATCCACAACGCACACCTCAGTCCTATGGCTCTTCGGCGAACTTCGAAAAAAGGGGATCGAGCGACCCAACATCGCAGTACTCACACGTGCAAACTCCTTGGTTTCCGACGTGTCCAGTTGGCTTAGCAGCACGCGGACATTCAACGGCACGCAGCTCAAACCGGTGTCACATGACGTTCTCTGGGACGCAGAAGTCACAGCAGCCGCTGCGCAGGTTGTTGCATCAATACTGGAATGGCCGCTGCGCGATTCGAAGGAAGGTGTTATGCGGACACTCTCTGCGGTTGCGAATTTCTACGAAGTCAAGAATGCGCTCAAGGTGACCGCCAGCGCTGCTGCAGCGCGTGACAGTTATCGAACCAACGCCGAACTCCTGGTCGCCGGCAAGAACGTGCGACTGAAGAGTGCCAAGCAGCTCATTGCCTTAAGAGAGAACGGGTTTGAATTGCGAGGTGATCCCGCATCCGATTGGAAACTGGCTCGGGACGTAATCGCAGCCGCAGGCGTTCACGACATTATTCAGGCCGTTAGGTTCGTTCGACTGTTTGGCGCTACAGACGAGATCGGCGGTCGTCTCGCAGAGCAGTGGGATCGCTCAGGTGGCTACGACAATGCAGTCGAACTCGTACGCAGGACCCTCGACCAGGGGCGCATCACGTCAGAGCTGCGCGAACCTCAGGGCTGCATTCTGATGAACGTTCACAAATCGAAAGGAAAGGAGTTCGACGGGGTCATCATCGTCGAGGGTCATTACAGAAGCACCTTCTACGACAGGCGCGAGGATCCACCCCACATGTCTGGTCGCCGGCTCCTTCGTGTCGCGGTGACTCGGGCTCGTCACAAGGTAGTCATCGTTCGCCCCAACAGCACTCTGCCGCTGATCAACCCGTGAATTCCAGGGTCGACCTCGGGCACCAACCCATTCATAGTTGAACCGATCCAGGGCTACGAAGTCCCGGTTCGAATCATCGGCCTGGCCACAGTAACCGATCTATGTGCTCCCTCACGTACGGTTTCGATAGTTCTCCCATCAGGCCCCGGTCGCCGATGCGGATGGTTCCCGAGGTCACCGCCTCGAAGGCCGGCCAGCATCCGCAACGAGGTCGTCTTACCACATCCCGATGGGCCGACCAGGACCGTCATGCTGCCGTCGGCGAGCTCGAGGTCGAGTCCGGAAACCACGGTCGCGGCCCCGTAGGACTTGCTGACCGCCGAGAATGTCACCGCTGCCATCTTGTTCCAACCTTGCTTGTCTAGTACTTGACCGCGCCGCCGCTGATCCCCTGGACCAGGCGTCGCTGGATGAAGAAGCTGGCCACCACGACCGGGATGATCGCGATCATGATGGCCGCGCTCATGGTGCCGATCTGCACACCGCGGAACGTGTTGAAGTTCGAGATCGCCACCGGAAGGATCGCGGCGTTGCCCGGCGCCAGGATCAGCCCGTAGAACAGGTCGTTCCACGACAGCGTGAAGCCGAAGATGCCTGCGGCGCCGATGCCAGGAAACACCTGCGGCAGCACGACGAGCCGGAACGCCTGCCACCGCGTGAAACCGTCGACGCGGGCCTGCTCCTCCAACGACGGCGGTACGGCCTCGAAGAACCCGATCAAAAACCACGTCACGAGCGGCAGCACGAACGACAGATGCGCGAAGATCACCGGCGCGAGAGTGTCGGTCAGCCGCAGGGCATGCGCCATGGTCAGGAACGGGAAGACCATCACCGCGGGCGGCACGACCTGGGCGGCCAGCATGCCGAACCGGGTCAGCGATCCGCCGGCCCGGTACTTGGCGATGACGTAAGCACCCATGCTGCCGACCACCAGGCTGATGCTCACGGTGACCAGTCCGACGAGCGCACTGCGCCCGGCCGCGGCGAAGATGCCCGACTCCAGCACCGCCCGCCAGTTGTCCATGGTCGGCGAGAAGGCCAGCAGGAACGGCTCGGACATGTGCGCAGGCGTCTTGAAGCTCGCCAGCGCCACCCAGGCGATTGGGAACAGCACGAAGATGAACGCCGCCGTCAGGACGGCGATGCGCAGGGTCTCCAGCCAGCGTGGTCGGCTCATCGGGCGGAGCTTCCTTCCCGGCTGCGTTCCATCGTGCGGAACGCCACCACGATCACCGCGAGCACCAGAACCAGGACGACGAACGCCATCGCGCTGGCCTGGGCGAGGCGGAAGAACTGGATGCCTTCGAGGTACATGTAGTACTGCAGGGTCTGGGTTTCGGTGCCCGGGCCGCCGCGCGTGGTGGCGTAGACGTACTCGAACACGCGCAGCGCGTCGAGGCCGCGCAGCAGCACCGCCACGGTGAGCACCGGTGCGAGCATCGGGATCATCACGCGCCGCAACCGATAGATCGGTCCGGCGCCGTCGACCCTGGCCGCTTCCAGGGGTTGCTTGGGCATCGACTCCAGGCCCGCGAGGATCAGCAGCACCATGAACGGGGTCCACTGCCAGACGTCGATGAAGGCCAGCGTCAGCAAGGCGCGGCCGGCGCCGAAGAAGTCGTAGTCGGCGCCGACCGCGTGCAGCAGTGCGGGGATGGCACCGATCTGGTCGTTGAGCAGGAACCGGAAGATCAGGCCCACGGCGATGGGCGTGATGAACATGGGCGCCAGCACGATCGCGCGCGACAGGTCCTTGGCCCACCGTTGCTGATGCAGTGCCAGCGCGAGCGAGAAGCCGAGCACGAGTTCGACGCTCACCGCGATCAGGACGTAGATCGCGGTGGTGCCGAACGCCTCCCAGAATGCGGTGTTCGACAGCGCGTTCGTGAAGTTCGCCACGCCGACGAATCCGGGGGGTTCGCGGTCGGTGAGCTTGTAGTCGGTGACCGACAGGTAGGCGGCGTAGCAGAGCGGGAACCCGACGGCCACGCCGAACAGGGCGAGCAGGGGCATGAGCATGCCGTACTTGAACTTCATCTGCGCGTCCTCACGGAAGTGGCCGCCGGATTCCCTTCTGTCACTGCTGGATCCGCTCCGCTGCCGCCTGGGCGTCGCGCAGTGCGTCGGCGACGCTCTTGTTGCCCGCCGCGGCATCGTTGAGTTCGGTACCCACGGCCTGGATCATCTCCTCACCGCCCTTGCCCTGGCTCAGCGGCTCGGCGTTCTTGAGGATCTCGCCGACTGTCTTGTAGTAGTCGGCGCCGTATCCGTCGGCGAGGACTTTCTGGTCGGTCAGCGAACTCTGACGGATCACCGCGCCGCCGTCGGCGACTCGCTGTGCGTCGACATCAGGCGAGGTGACCCAGGAGACGAATGCCCACGCCGCGTCGGAGGCCGCGGAGTTGGCCGGGATCGCCCAGCTCCACAGGCCGAGCGCGGACTTGCCGCCAGGAATCGGGGCGAGCGCGAACTGGCCGGCTCGTTCACCCGACGCGCCTGCCGGGTCGTTGAGCGCGGGAAGGTTCCAGTTGTAGCCGATCATCGACGCGGCCTTGCCGCTCGACACCGAGCGGAACGCCTCGTCGAAGCCCCACGCGAGGCTGTTGGGCGGCGCCGCCGTGCGGTAGGTGTCGATGTAGGCGTTGAGCGCCCGGGCCGCCTGCTCGGTGTTCAGCGTCGGCTTGCCGTCCTGGTCGTAGATGGACCCGCCCGCGGCGAACAGCCAGTTGGCCCACTCCTCGAAGATCTTGTAGCCGCGCTGAGGCTGCATGGCGATGCCGGCGCGGTCCGGGGTCTTGAGTCGTTGCGACGTGGCGATCAAGGCGTCGAGGTCGGTCGGCACCTGCTGACCGGACGCCGCGAGATCGGGCTTGTTGTAGATGTAGCCGAGTGCGTAGTTGTAGAACGGCACGCCGTAGGTGGTTCCGTCGACGTCGGTGATCGCGGTGAGAGATGGGAAGAAGTCGTCGGGCCGGTAATCGGTGGTCGAGGCGATGCGGTCGCCCAGCGGCGCCAGGAACCCGGCGTCGGCGAAATCGTCCATCCACGGGTTGTCGACCACGATCAGGTCGTAGGCGGGCTCGGCAGCCTGGAACGACGACACCAACCGGTCACGCATCTGGTCGAATGTCATGGTCTCGATCTGGACCTTGATGCCCGGATACTTCTGATTGAACTGTCCGACAAGGTTTTTCACGATGTCGGTGTCGGGAACGTTTTCCATCAGCACGCGGACGGTGGCATTGGTGTCGGTCGGTATGTCGCCGAGTCCCGAAGCGCTCTGCTCATCGGGGCCACCGGTACCGGCGCAACCGGCCAGCACGAGTCCGGCGGCCATCGCGATTGCCGGCAACCAGCGGGTGGCTTTCGGCCGCGCCGGGCGCCGGCGCAACATCGGAATTTTCATGCGTTCTCACTTTCCCTTGTCCGGGTGGGATGGATCGAGCGGTGGGGGAGGAAGGCTCAATCCATGTAGGCACCGCCGTTGACGGACAGTGCTTCTCCGGTGATGAACCGGGCATCCTCGGAGACCAGGAACGCCACCGCCCGGGCGACGTCGTCGGGGGTTTGCAGGCGGCCCAGTGGCGTCGCGTCGATCCAGGACTGGCGCACGCCGTCCGGGGTCGACCCGCTGAGCTCGGCCTCCCATTCCAGTTCGCGGGATTGCATCGGGGTGGCCACGAAACCGGGGCACACGCTGTTGACGGTGATGTGATGCTCGGCGAGCTCATACGCCATCGCCTGGGTCAGGCCCAGCACGCCGAACTTGGACGCCACATAGTCGGCGAGGAACGGTACGCGACCTTGCTTGGCCGCCATCGACGCGGTGTTGACGATGGTGCCGTGCACGCCGGTGCGGATCATTGCCCGCGCGGCGGCCTGGCCGCAGTAGAAGACACCCTTGAGGTTGATGTCGAGGCTGCGGTCGAGTTGACCGGGGGAGACGTCGACGAACCTGGCCATGGCCGAGATGCCGGCGTTGCTGATCCACGCCTGCAGGCCGAGCCGGTCGGCGACGTCGTCGGCCACCGAATTCGCGAGCGCGGGATCGGTGACGTCGAGCGCGGCGGCCTCGTGCCCCACGCCCGCGAGCGCCGCGACGGTCTGTTCGGCGGCCGCTGCGTCGATGTCGGTGACGACCACGCGCCACCCGCGTTCGGCCAGTGTGGTGGCGATCGCCCGGCCGATGCCGGATCCGGCGCCGGTGACGACGGCCGTGCGGATGTTGTTCTGGGCGGTCATGATCGGGCCTTTCGAGCGATGCGATGAGAGACGGGGGTCAGTACGTCGCCGAGGGTTCGCCATTCGGCGTACGCCTCCGCGTACCGGCCGGTGTTTCGACGATCGGGCGTGACGGGATCACCCAGGGTGCGGAACGGGCCGGTGCTGTGCCAGTCGTCGAGTAGACCGATGCCGACGGCCGCGACGACTGCGGCGCCGAGCGACGCGCCCGGGTGCCCGACGATCGGGGACAGCGGTGTGTCGAGCACGTCGGCGAGAATCTGCTTCCACAGCACCGAGCGGCTTCCGCCGTTGGTGACGAGCGCGCGTTGCAGCGGCACCCCGATCGAGGTGAACACCTCGGTGTGGTGTTTGAAGCCGAACGCGATGGCCTCGAGTACCGAGCGGTACATGTCCGCCCGGGTGTGGGCCAGGTCCAGCCCGACGAAAGCACCGCGCAGATCGGGGTCGTGCAGCGGGCTCTTCTCACCGAGAAAGTATGGGAGACACAGCACTTCGGCCGGTGCGCGGGAGGCGGCCTCGTCGTCGAGCGCGATCAGGTCGACACCGCCGGACAGGGTCTGGAACCACCGGATCAAGCTGCCGCTGGTTGCCATGCAACCGTTGGGCAGCCAGCGACCCGGCACCGGGTGCGCGTCGAGATACAGCCGTGCGTCGATCACCGGACTGTCGCTGGCGGCCAGGATGTCGCCCGCGCCGCCCAGTTTCACGAGCCAGTCGCCTGGTGTGTTCACCCCGGCGGCGTACGCCGACAGCACGTGGTCGGCGCCGCCGACGATCAGGGGCAGGCCCGCGGGCAGGCCCGTGGCTTCCGCCGCGTCGCGGCTCAACTCGCCGGCCCGGGTGCCCGGTGCGAGGACCCGCGGCACCAGATCGGCTTTGAGGTCGGCGGCTTCGAACATCGGGTCGAAGCGGACCCCTTCGACGGTGCCAAGGCCCGATTCGATGGCCCAGTTCAGCTCGACGTGCGGGGTGGCGCCGAGGGCCATCAGGACCCAGTCGTACGAGCCGACGAGATGCGTTGTGGCATCCCAGGTCTCGGGTTCGTGTCGGCGCAGCCACATCGCGGTGGGCGCAACCGACTGCTGGGTGATCGCCGATCCCGTCGCGGCCAGGACGGCCTCGGCGTCTGATGCCGCCTTGAGCTGCTCGATCTCCGCGGTGGCGCGCGCGTCGTTCTGCAACATGGCGCGCCGGACGGGCGAGCCGGCGTGGTCGACCGGCACGACAGCCGGAACCATGCCCGTGGTCGCCAGCGCGCCCACTTCCTGCGGGGGAACACCGGACTGCGCGAGCACCTCGCGGATTCCGCTGTGCACGTTGTCCAGCCACTGCGCCGGATCTGCCTCGGCGTGGCCGGGGGCGTCGGCGTGGAGCCGAGTGTCGCGGGAGGCCTGCGCGACGATGCGCGCCTCGCCGACATTGACGAGCACGGTCTTGGTCCCCGTGGTGCCGATGTCGACGCCGATCGTGAACTCCGGCATGCGGTCCTTTCTCTGTGGCCTGTGGCGGTTGCGCGCAACCTCGCCGCGGTGGCATTACAGTACCCCGTGGCTGTTAGATTCTCACAGGTTATGTGTGACAATCACGTAAAGTCACGAAAATCTGTAGTCTGACTGTGATTTGATAACACTCGATGTGACACAGTCTGCCGAACGACGATCCGAGAGGCTTCCCAATGACCAGTTGGCTCGATGAGGTGTTCGCGGTGCGAAAGCCCGTGATCGCGATGCTGCACCTGGCCGCGTTGCCGGGCGACCCCGGCTTCGATTCGGCTGCCGGCATCCGCGCGGTGGTGGACCGCGCGCGCGGTGAACTGGCGGCGTTGCAGGAGGGCGGCGTCGACGGCGTGATGATCTCGAACGAGTTCAGCCTGCCGTATCTGACGCAGACCGAACCGATCACCGCGATCACCATGGCCCGGGTGATCGGCGAGTTGCTGCCGGACTTCTCGGTGCCCTACGGCGTGAACGTGCTGTGGGACGGGCGGGCGTCCATCGATCTGGCGGTGGCAACGGGCGCGCAGTGGGTCCGCGAGATCTTCACCGGTGTCTATGCGAGCGATTTCGGCTTGTGGGACACCAACGTCGGCGCGGTCGCGCGACATCGCCACCGCATCGGCGGCGACGGCGTCAAACTGTTGTTCAACATCGTTCCGGAGTCGGCGGTCTATCTGGCCGACCGCGATCTGGCCTCGGTCACCGCCACCACGGTGTTCGCCACCCGGCCGGACGCGATCTGTGTGTCCGGGCTGACCGCGGGCGCGTCGACCGACTCGCAGGCGCTACAGGTGGTCAAGAACGCCGCCGGTGCCGTCCCGGTGTTCGTCAACACCGGCGTGCGTGCCCACAACGCCGCCGACCAGCTGTCCATCGCCGACGGCGCGATCGTCGGAACGTATTTCAAGGAAGACGGCGTGTTCGAGAACCGGGCGGTGGCCTCGCGTGTCACCGAGATGATGAACGTGGTCAAGGATTTCCGTAAGACGCTATGAGTGAGGAGCTGCGGGTCCTGGCGGTCGAGGCGGCACAGCGCGGCGCGGCCGTCTGCCTGCGCCAGCTCGGCGATCCGGTTTCGGCCGAGACGAAGACCGCCGCGGGCGACGTAGTCACCGCCGTCGACCGTGCCGCCGAGGAAGCGGTGCGGGCGGTCCTGTTGAGCGCGCGCCCCGACGATTCCGTGCTCGGTGAGGAGCTCGCCGAGCATGTCGGTGCCGGACCGCTGCAGTGGGTCATCGACCCGCTCGACGGCACCACCAACTTCACCCGCCGCATTCCGTACTTCGCGACGTCGGTCGCCGTACGCGCGGTTGCCGACGGTCGCTGGCTGGCCGGCGCGGTCTCGGCGCCGGCGCTCGGTATGACGTG
Source organism: Mycolicibacterium wolinskyi str. Jessa 2025 (assembly GCF_049241375.1). Classification (NCBI taxonomy): domain Bacteria; kingdom Bacillati; phylum Actinomycetota; class Actinomycetes; order Mycobacteriales; family Mycobacteriaceae; genus Mycobacterium; species Mycolicibacterium wolinskyi. The sequence goes on along the minus strand of NZ_CP185960.1, from coordinate 3,897,490 downwards.
GAGTGCAGCGAAAAACCTTGGGGCCATTGTTGATTCGGGTGCCGGACGGGAACGTTTGCCGCTGCCGCACGTGACGACGACCGCGCGGCTCGTCGGCACCGGGTTGTCTTACGACCCGGGCCACCGCAGGCGTCAGCTACGTGAACTCGGCGCGCTCATGACCGAGTACACCGATATGCGCCGGTTCGGTGCGGCAGCGGTCGACCTGTGCCTGGTCGCGCAGGGCAGCCTCGACGCGTTCGTCGAGGACGATCTCGCCGTGCACGACTGGGCGGCGGGTGCGCTGATCGCCGAGGAGGCCGGCGCCGAGGTGCGGCGTCCTGCCGGACGAGACGGCGGGGTGTCAGCGCGCTGGAGTTGACCGGACGGCGTTGACGCACAACACCTCGACCCCGGCCTCGCGCAGTGCTTCGACGGTCGGATGGGTCGGCGATCCGTCGGTCACCAGAACCGAGATGTCCGACACCGGTGCGACATTGATCAGCTGCACGCGGCCGAGCTTGGTGGCGTCGGCCGCGACGATCACCCGGTCGGCCGACCGCATCGCCGCCTGTTTCACATTGCCTTCCTCGCGGTGGTACTCCGACGCGCCGCGCCTGCCGTCCACGCCCGCGATACCCATGACATAGGTGTCGCAGTTGTAGCGCAGGTAGAAGTCCTCGGCCTCGGCGCCGATCAAGCTCAGCTCGCCGGGGCGCACCTTGCCGCCGGTCAGCAGGACCGTGGTGCCGGGTTCCTCGGCCAGTTCGACGGCGACGAGCACGCTGGGCGTGATCACGGTCAAGCCGAGGTCGCGTCCTTTGAGCGCGCGCGCCACGGCCAGCACGGTGCTGCCGCTGTCGAGGATCACCGTCTCCTGCGGGGTCAGAAGATCGGCGACCGCGCGGGCGATGTGCAGTTTCTCGTCCGCGGATTCCGCTGCCCGGGAGGCGAACGACGGCTCGGTCGACTTACCGCCGAATGCGATCGCGCCGCCGAGCACGCGGCGGGCGATGCCTTGGTCTTCGAGCCGCTCGATGTCACGGCGGATGGTCATCGCCGAGACGCCGAACTCGTCGGCCAGCGACGTGAAGTCGACTTCGCGGTCGGTGTGGATGCGGGTGGCGATCGCCGCCCGGCGGGCGTGGGCGCTCAACCCTGGGGACATGGTGACAGCGTAAGGCACTTCTGTGAATCCATCACATCAATCACAGGTTTGCGCGCGATGTGTCGGTGTCGCTGTGATCACGCAACAGTGTCGGTAGGGCGACGCTCCCGCATCGACGCCCACAACGCGGCGGTGGCCGCGGTGCACAGCGCCGCGCCCGCGACGTGGACAGCGACGAGCGCCGCGGGCACACCGGTGAAGAACTGCACGGCACCGACGAGGCCTTGCGCGCACACCAGGGCGACCAGCACGCCGAGGCGCACCATGACCGGCCGGGCCGCGCGCACCGCGGCGAGCCCGAATCCGAGCGCCACCACGAGCGACAGGTAGGCAACGAGAAGCGACGAGTGCATGTGCACGAGCGTCAGAATCTCGACTTCCAGGCGCGGTATCACCCGATCCAGGCTCTTGTCGCCCGCGTGCGGGCCTGCGCCGGTCACCAGGGTTCCCGTCACGAGGACCGCTGTCAGAGCCACGCCGGACAGCGCGGTCAGCTGACGCAGCGGCTTGGGAACCCGAGTCGCCGCCACGCCCGAATCCGGTTCGCCCACCTTGACGTAGAGCAGCACCGCCAGCCACACCATCGCCATCGAGGCCAGCAGGTGAATGGCCACCGTCCACCACAGCAGACCGGTCAACACCGTGATTCCGCCGATGACGGCCTGCACCACGGTCGAGGCGGGCATGAGCCAGGCGTAGACCAGCACCTCGCGGCGGCGCCTGGCCCGGGTCACCGCAAGCACCGCGGCCGCGGCGGTCAACACCACCAGGAACGTGATCATGCGGTTGCCGAACTCGACGGCTTGGTGGACGACGGCGACCTCGGCGTGCGGCACCGGGGTGAAGCTGCCCGGGAAACACTGTGGCCAGGTCGGGCAACCCAGGCCGGACGCGGTGACCCGGACGATCGCGCCGGTGACCGCGATACCGCCCTGGGTCAGGATCACCAGGAACGCGATGATCCGCTGGACCCGGAGACTGGGCACGGGCAGCAGGTCGACCAGACGCAGGAAAAGTCGTCCGACGGGCACGGCCTGATCGTAGATGACGACGAACTACAGGTTGTAGTAGGGCTGCCCGTTCCGCGGAACTGCATCCCGGTCGCTACCACGCGATGTCAACGACCGGGAATGCAGTTCCGCGGCGGGCGCGGGTCAGGTGAAGCGGAACCAGCGCAGCGCGCAGACCGCGGCCACGGCGCCCCACACCGCGAGCACGGCCAGGCCGAACCAGTCCACCGAAAGCGTCATCGCCTGCGTCAGCGACTCGGTGAGCGCACCTGACGGGGTCAACCGGGCGGCCCAGGCCACCGCGGTCGGAATCGCCTGTCCGTCCTGGCCCTCGAGCGTCAGTGCGCCGAGTCCGGCGAACACGAACCACAGCAGGTTGGCCAGTGCGAGCACGATCTCCGAACGCAGCGTGCCGCCCAGCAGCAGTCCCAATGCAGCGAATCCGGCGGTGCCGAGGGCGATGATCAGGGCGCCGAGCGCCAGGCCGGCCAAAGGCGGCCGCCAGCCGAGGGCGACGCCGATGGCGCCGAGCAGGATCGCCTGCAGGAAGACCACCGCGACCACCGCGAGCGACTTCCCGGCGATGATGCCCCACACCGGAAGCGCGGTCGCGCCAAGACGTTTCAGCGCGCCGTAGCGGCGGTCGAACGCCACCGCGATCGCCTGCCCGGTGAACGCCGTCGAGATCACCGCGAGCGCCATGATCGCGGGCGTGAACGTGCCCGCGCGGTCCTCGCCGAAGGAGCCGAGCGGCAACAAAGTCAGGCCGATGAGCAACGTGATCGGGATGAACATCGTCAGCAGCAGCTGCTCACCGTTGCGCAGCAGCAGGCGGAGTTCCAGGCCGAACTGTGCGGCCAGCATCTTCTGGACCGTCGCGGGCCGAGGGTCGGGCGTGAAGGTGCCCGGCGCGAATCGGTCGGTCGCCATCGTCGGTTCTGTCACGGCCGTAGCTCCCGTCCGGTCAAGTCGAGGAACACGTCTTCCAGGCTGCGTTGCTCGACGCGCATGTCCGTCGCGAGGACGTTGAGCCGCGCACACCACGCCGTCACGGTCGCGAGCACCTGCGGGTCGATGTGTCCCTCGACCAGGTATTCGCCCGGTGCGGTCTCGGTGGCCTTGTAGTCCTCGGGCAGCGCCGAGATCAGCAGCGACAGATCGAGTTTGCGCGGTGCGCTGAACCGCAGCTGGTTCTCGGCCCCGCTGCGCATGAGCTCTGCGGGCGTGCCGGTGGCCACGGCCACCCCGTGGTCGATGATCACGATCCGATCCGCGAGCTCCTCGGCCTCGGTCAGCTGATGCGTGGTGAGCACGACCGTGACACCGTCGCGGCGCAGCGAATCGATCAACTCCCACACCACGATTCGCGCATGGGCGTCCATACCGGCGGTGGGCTCGTCGAGGAACACCAGTTCGGGCCTGCCGACGACGGCGCACGCGAGTGCCAGCCGCTGCTGCTGTCCGCCGGACAGCCGTCGATAGGTCGTTCGCGCGGATTCGGTCAGGCCGAGGGTGTCCATCAGCCACGCCGGGTCAAGGGGATTGGCCGCATAGGACGCGACCAGGTCGAGCATCTCGCCGGCGCGCGCCGCGGGGTAGCCGCCACCGCCCTGCAGCATGACGCCGATCCGTTCGCGCAACCGGGCGTTGTCGGCGACGGGATCGAGGCCGAGGATCTCGATGCTGCCCGCGTCGGCGCGGATGAACCCTTCGCACATCTCGACGGTCGTGGTCTTGCCCGCGCCGTTGGGGCCGAGCAGCGCCAGCACTTCGGCCCGCCGGACCTCCAGGTCGAGTCCGGACACGGCCGTCGTCGACCCGTACTGCTTGGTGACGCCGCGGAGCAGCACGGGGGTTTCGCCGCGCGGGGAGCCGGCGGGGTCGGACGAGGTCACGGGGATTCAGCGTAGGCGTCGCGGTGTTCAGTTCGTGCCGCCGGTGGGCTTGTCGCGGGCTCGGGTGACGCACGCCACGGTAGCCGCCGGTAGGTCAGCCCGATGAGGATCAGCACGATGAGGGCGCTGGCAAGGGTCGCCATGACGATCTGAAAGAGCGTGAACCGGTCCCCGTTCGCCGTCGGCCCGAAGATGCCGACCACGAGCGTGATGGCGATGGTCGCGCCGCGGAAGCCCGGCCGGGTGGCCCATGCGGCGAGCGGGATGATCGCCCACAGCAGGTACCAGGGCTGCACCACCGGGAACAGCAACACCGTGCCGCCCAGCGCGACTCCCAGTCCGCCGACGGGATGCAGGCGGCCGCGCAGCACCGCGAACAACAGCCAGGTGACCAGGATCGAGATCATGAACACGCCGATCGCACGGGTGAGGCCGAGTACCGCGGTCGTGTGGTCCCCGAGCCCGAGCAGAATCCCGACCTGACCGGTTCCGAGCGCCAGCAGCGTCGGCGGGGACATCCAGCTGCGCACCACGTTGGCGGTGCCGAGCGTGAACAGCCAGCCGAAGCCGAGGCCGCTGGCCCATCCGATCACCGCCATGACCGCGAGCGACAGCGTGCCGAGGGACGTGCCGGCCAGCAGAAAAGCCTTGAGCGTGCCGCCCCAGCGCCAGGCCAGCGCCATGGCGACGAATCCCAACGCCAACAGCGACGGCAGCTTGACCTGGGACGACATCGCGATCAGCACAGCGCCGAGCACCAGCGTCGCCATCGGCAGCCAGCGTGCCCAGTCGGTGCGGGTGTTCGGCCAGGCGAGCGGCCGGGGCAACAGAGGCTGGGCGGCGTCGATCCCACGCAGCGCGAACTCCGTGCCGGCCAGCATCAGGCCGAGCATGAGCGCCTCGTTGTGGATACCCGCGACCAGATGCATGAACAGCAGTGGGTTGCACGCGCCGAGCCAGAGCGCGCTCACCTCGGCGACCCCGCAGCGCCGGGCCAGCCGCGGCGTGGCCCACACGATCAGGCCCACGCCGGCCAGCACGACGAGCCGGTGGCACAGCACCGCGGCCACGATGTTCTCGCCGGTCAACGCCGATATGCCCTGGCCGATCCACAAGAAGAGGGGGCCGTAGGGGGCGGGTGTCTCGCGCCACAGGTTCGGCACCGAAAGCGTGAACACGTGATCGAGGCCAAGCCCGGTGGCCGGGCCGACCCGGTACGGATCGAGGCCGATCAGCGCGATCTCGCTCTGGGCCAGGTACGAGTAGACGTCGCGGCTGTACATCGGCGGCGCCAGCAGAAGCGGTATCGCCCACAGCAACAGCGTCCGGTCGAGCTGGCTGCGGGACATCCGGCGCGAACCGAGTGCGAACCGGCCCAGCATGAGCCACGCCAGCGCCATCATCACCGCACCGGTCGTCGTCATGGTCAGCGACACCGTCTGGATGCGCGACGGCAGGTTGAGCAGCCGCACGCCGAAAGTCGGATCCTGCACGACGGGACGGGCCCCGGCCCCAAGAGCGCCGATCGCCATCAGGACGGTCCCGGTGGCCCCGAACAGCCGGGTGCGGCGCAGGGCGACGACTTCGGCGTCGTTGAGAGGTGACCCGACCGTGCGTTCGTCGCCGTGCCACCGGGCGATCGACGAGCTGAAGGACGACAGGCGGCTGGCCATCACAGCAGCGTAACCGTCGGCCCAGGACGCTCCCGCCGGGCAAGGGTGGCCCCCGTCACGTAAGGGTGCCCTTGCTAGAACCGTTCACGGAATTCCGTCACAATGGTGTTGTGAAATTACGTCCGGACGATCCGCGCGCGGCTGCGGCCGTCGTGCCCGTTTCGGACGGACAGACCCGCCGGGCCATCATCCAGCTGCTACTGGAAGGCCCGATCACCGCAGGTCAGATCGGAGACCGGCTCGGAATCTCCGCCGCGGGCGTGCGCAGGCATCTCGATGCGCTGATCGACGCCGGCGACGCCCAGGCCAGCGCGGCCGCGGCGTGGCAGCACAACGGCCGAGGCCGGCCGGCGAAACGCTACCGGTTGACGGCGGCCGGGCGGGCGAAGCTCGGCCACACCTATGACGACCTGGCGGTCGCCGCGATCCGGCAGCTGCGGGAGATCGGCGGAAAAGACGCGGTCCGGACGTTCGCGCGCCGCCGCATCGACACGATCCTGGCGGGAGTAACCGGCGGGTCCGATGACGTTGCAGAGACTGCCGACCGCGTGGCCGACGCCTTGACCAAGGCCGGTTATGCGACCACGACGACGCCGGTGAGCGGACCGGTCCACGGTGTGCAGATCTGCCAACATCACTGTCCGATCTCGCACGTCGCCGAGGAGTTCCCGGAGCTGTGCGAGACGGAGAGTGAGGCGTTCGCCGAGATCCTCGGCACGCACGTACAGCGCTTGGCGACCATCGTCAACGGCGATTGCGCCTGTACCACCCACGTACCACTCGACACAGACAACTCGACAGATGTTCGGGGAACAGCCCGCCCCCGGACAACCACTGCAATCAATCAAGGAGCGGCGAAATGACCATCACGCCCGATACGCCACTGACCCAGGAAGAGACGATCGCCTCGCTGGGCAAGTACGGCTATGGCTGGTCGGACTCCGATGCCGCGGGCGCGAGTGCGCAGCGTGGCCTGTCCGAGGCGGTCGTGCGTGACATCTCGGCCAAGAAGAACGAGCCCGAGTGGATGCTCGACATCCGGCTCAAGGCACTGCGCACGTTCGACAAGAAGCCGATGCCGAACTGGGGTTCCAACCTCGAGGGCATCGATTTCGACAACATCAAGTACTTCGTGCGCTCGACCGAGAAGCAGGCGGCCTCGTGGGAGGACCTGCCCGAGGACATCCGCAACACCTACGACCGGCTTGGCATCCCCGAGGCCGAGAAGCAGCGTCTCGTCGCCGGCGTGGCCGCGCAGTACGAGTCCGAGGTCGTCTACCACCAGATCCGCGAGGACCTCGAGGCGCAGGGCGTCATCTTCCTCGACACCGACACCGGTCTGCGCGAGCACCCCGAGATCTTCAAGCAGTACTTCGGCACCGTGATCCCGGCCGGCGACAACAAGTTCTCGGCGCTGAACACCGCGGTGTGGTCGGGCGGTTCGTTCATCTACGTGCCGCCGGGCGTGCACGTCGACATCCCGCTGCAGGCCTACTTCCGGATCAACACCGAGAACATGGGCCAGTTCGAGCGCACACTGATCATCGTCGACGAGGGTGCCTACGTGCACTACGTCGAGGGATGTACGGCGCCGATCTACAAGAGCGACTCGTTGCACTCGGCCGTCGTCGAGATCATCGTCAAGCCCGGTGGGCGGTGCCGCTACACGACCATCCAGAACTGGTCGAACAACGTCTTCAACCTGGTGACCAAGCGCGCCAGGGCCGAGGCGGGCGCCACGATGGAGTGGATCGACGGCAACATCGGCTCCAAGGTCACGATGAAGTACCCGGCCGTGTGGATGACCGGTGAGCACGCCAAGGGCGAGGTGCTCTCGGTTGCCTTCGCCGGCGAGGGCCAGCACCAGGACACCGGCGCCAAGATGCTTCACCTGGCGCCGAACACGTCGAGCAACATCGTGTCCAAGTCGGTCGCACGCGGTGGCGGCCGCGCGTCCTACCGCGGCCTGATCCAGGTGAACAAGGGCGCACACGGATCGCGGTCCAGCGTCAAATGCGATGCGCTGCTTGTCGACACCATCAGCCGCAGCGACACCTATCCCTACGTCGACATCCGCGAGGACGACGTGACGATGGGTCACGAGGCGACGGTGTCCAAGGTCAGCGAGGATCAGCTGTTCTACCTGATGAGCCGCGGCCTGACCGAGGACGAGGCCATGGCGATGGTGGTGCGCGGCTTCGTCGAGCCCATCGCCAAGGAACTGCCGATGGAGTACGCGCTCGAATTGAACCGGCTCATCGAGCTGCAGATGGAAGGTGCGGTCGGTTAAGTGGGCGAGCTAACTACTGCGGTCGAGGGAACCAACAAGGGCGAGCTGTTCACATCGTTCGACGTCGACGCCTTCGAGGTGCCCGGCGGTCGAGACGAGCTGTGGCGGTTCACCCCGCTGAAGCGGTTGCGCGGCCTGCACAACGGATCCGCCCCGGTGACGGGTAGCGCCCTGATCGAGGTGTCCGAGCGGCCCGGCGTCACGGTCGAGACCGTGGAGCGCGGCGACGAACGTCTCGGCCAGGGCGGGGTTCCCGCCGATCGGGTTGCCGCGCAGGCATATTCGTCGTTCGGGCACGCGACGATCGTCACCGTCGGCCGCAACACCCAGGTCGAAGAGCCCATCGAGATCACCGTGAGCGGCCCCGGTGCGGGCTCCACGGCATACGGTCATCTGCAGATCCGGGTCGACGAACTGGCCGAGGCCGTCGTGGTCATCGACCAGCGCGGCAGCGGAACCTACGCCGACAACGTCGAATTCGTGATCGGCGACGCCGCGCAGCTCAAGGTCGTGTCGATCGCCGACTGGGCCGACGACGCGGTGCACGTCAGCATGCACCACGCGACGCTCGGCAAGGATGCGGTGCTGCGCCATTTCGCGGTCACCCTCGGCGGCGACGTCGCGCGGTTGACCGGCCGGGTGCGGTTCTGCGCACCGGGTGGCGACGCCGAGCTGCTGGGCCTGTACTTCGCCGACGACGGCCAGCACTTCGAATCGCGCCTGTTGGTCGACCACGCGCAACCCAACTGCCGCTCACACGTCACGTACAAGGGTGCGCTGCAAGGCGATCCGGATACCGACAAGCCCGACACCCACACCGTGTGGGTGGGCGATGTGCTGATCCGCGCCGAGGCGACCGGCACCGACACCTACGAGGTCAACCGCAACCTGGTGCTCACCGACGGGGCGCGGGCCGATTCGGTGCCCAACCTCGAGATCGAGACCGGGGAGATCGTCGGCGCCGGGCACGCCAGTGCGACCGGACGTTTCGACGACGAGCAGCTGTTCTACCTCCAGGCCCGGGGCATCCCCGAGGACCAGGCCCGGCGACTCGTGGTGCGCGGGTTCTTCGGCGAGCTGATCCAGAAGATCGCCGTGCCCTCCGTCCGCGAGCGCCTCACCGAGGCCATCGAACACGAACTTGCGCTAACCGAAGGAATCAAGCACTGATGAGCACACTGGAAATCAAGGATCTCCACGTCAGCGTCGCGTCCGCCGAGGACGGGACCGACATCCCGATCCTCAAGGGCGTCGACCTCACCGTGAACTCGGGGGAGACCCACGCGCTGATGGGCCCCAACGGATCCGGCAAGTCCACGCTGTCCTACGCCGTGGCCGGCCACCCGAAGTACACCGTGACGTCCGGTTCGATCACGCTCGACGGGCAGGACGTCCTCGAGATGTCGATCGACGAGCGGGCGCGTGCCGGTCTGTTCCTGGCGATGCAGTACCCGGTCGAGGTTCCCGGCGTTTCGATGTCGAACTTCCTGCGCACCGCGGCCACCGCGGTGCGTGGCGAGGCGCCCAAGCTGCGGCACTGGGTCAAGGAGGTCAAGGCCGCGATGGACGACCTCGACATCGACCCGGCCTTCGGCGAGCGCAGCGTCAACGAGGGATTCTCCGGCGGTGAGAAGAAGCGCCACGAGATCTTGCAGCTGTCGCTGCTCAAGCCGAAGATCGCGATCCTCGACGAGACCGACTCCGGCCTCGACGTCGACGCGCTGCGCGTGGTGAGTGAGGGCGTCAATCGCTACGCCGAGGACACCCACGGCGGCATTCTGCTGATCACGCACTACACGCGGATCCTGCGCTACATCCGTCCGCAGTTCGTGCACGTGTTCGTGGGCGGCCGGATCGTCGAGTCCGGGGGACCGGAGCTCGCCGACGAACTCGAAGAGAACGGATACGTGCGCTTCACACAAGCCGTCGGAGCGTGACATGACTGCATCTGCGCAGACTTTGGATCTCACCAGGATCAGGGCCGACTTCCCGATCCTCAACCGGGTGATGCGCAGCGGAAACCAGCTGGCTTACCTCGATTCCGGCGCGACATCGCAGAAGCCGTTGCAGGTGCTGGACGCCGAGCGGGATTTCCTGATCACGTCGAACGGCGCCGTGCACCGCGGTGCGCACCAGCTGATGGAGGAATCCACCGACGCCTACGAGCAGGGTCGCGCCGACATCGCGGCCTTCGTGGGCGCCGATTCCGACGAGCTGGTGTTCACCAAGAACGCCACCGAGGCCATCAACCTGGTGGCATATGTGCTGGGGGACAAGCGGTTCGACCGGGCCGTCGGGCCCGGCGACGTCATCGTCACCACCGAACTCGAGCATCACGCGAACCTGATTCCGTGGCAGGAGCTCGCCGAGCGGACGGGTGCGACGCTGCGTTGGTACGGCGTCACCGAGGACGGCCGCATCGACCTGGATTCGCTGCAGCTCGACGAGCGGGTGAAAGTGGTGGCGTTCAGCCATCATTCTAATGTCACCGGCGCGATCGCCCCGGTGGCCGAGCTCGTCGCGCGGGCCAGGGCGGTCGGCGCCCTCACGCTGCTCGACGCCTGCCAGTCGGTGCCTCACCAGCCCGTCGACGTCCATGCGCTCGATGTCGACTTCGCCGCGTTCTCCGGGCACAAGATGTTGGGCCCCACCGGGATCGGCGTCCTCTATGGGCGGCGCGAGCTGCTCAACGCGATGCCGCCGTTCATCACCGGCGGGTCCATGATCGAGACCGTCACGATGGAGAAGACGACCTACGCGCCCGCACCGCAACGCTTCGAAGCGGGTACACCCATGACGTCGCAGGTGGTCGGATTGGCCGCGGCCGCGCGGTATTTGACCGATCTCGGCATGGCCTCGGTCGAGGCGCACGAGGCCGCGCTCGTCGCCGCCGCGCTGGAGGGTTTGCAGGGCGTGCCGGGCGTGCGCATCATCGGGCCGCAGTCGTTGGAGCATCGGGGATCGCCGGTGAGTTTCGTGCTCGACGGTGTGCACGCGCACGACGTCGGGCAGGTCCTCGACGACGAAGGCGTCGCCGTGCGGGTCGGGCACCATTGCGCCTGGCCGCTGCACCGCCGGTTCGGCATCGCCGCGACCGCACGCGCGTCGTTCGCGGTATACAACACGCTCGACGAGGTCGACCGGATGGTCGCCGGTGTCAAACGGGCGGTGGAGTTCTTTTCGTGAGAATGGACCAGATGTACCAGGAAGTGATCCTGGACCATTACAAGCATCCCCATCACCGAGGGCTGCGGGAACCGTTCGGCGCCGAGGTGTACCACGTCAATCCGACCTGTGGTGACGAGGTGACGTTGCGGGTCGCGCTGTCCGACGACGGCGAGACGGTCGACGACGTCTCCTACGACGGTCAGGGTTGTTCGATCAGCCAGGCGGCCACGTCGGTGCTCACCGATCAGGTGATCGGCCAGAGTGTCGGCGACGCACTCAAGACCGTCGCCGCATTCACCGAGATGATTTCCTCGCGCGGCAACGTCGAGGGGGACGAAGATGTACTCGGGGACGGCATCGCATTCGCCGGTGTCGCGAAGTACCCGGCGCGGGTGAAATGCGCGCTGCTGGGGTGGATGGCTTTCAAAGATGCGTTGGCGCAAGCCAGTGAGGAGACCGACGATGAGCGACACCGAAGCGCCTGACCAGGAGTTGTTGGCCGACGTCGAAGAGGCGATGCGCGATGTCGTGGATCCCGAGCTCGGCATCAACGTCGTCGACCTCGGGCTGGTGTACGGACTGAACGTCGAGCAGGGCGACTCCGGACCCGTCGCGCTCATCGACATGACGCTGACCTCGGCGGCGTGCCCGCTGACCGACGTGATCGAAGACCAGTCCCGCACCGCTCTGGTCGGCGCAGGCCTGGTGAACGAGATCAAGATCAACTGGGTGTGGAACCCGCCGTGGGGCCCGGACAAGATCACCGATGACGGCCGCGAACAGCTGCGGGCGCTCGGTTTCACCGTCTAGCAGCCGGTAGGCCCGTCACAATGGCCGGGTGGTCACGATCCCGGCCTTCGTCTGGCATGGCGGTTTCGTCTACCGGGCGCTGATCACCGGTCTGAGTGTCGGTCTGTGCCTCGGTGTGCTCGCGTGGCTTGATTCGGGCTTCTTCCTGGCCGGCGCGTTGGCCTTCGTCGTCGTCGGCATCTTCTACGGCACCTGGATGCCGATGAGGATGGCCCGGTACTGGCCGATGGCACAACAACTCGACGGCGCTCAACGGGTGGCACTGGTCCGTGCCGCGCGTCGCGGCATTCGCCTCGACGACTCACGGCTCGCCGAGGCCGCCACGGGTTACCGGCAAGGTATGCACGCGGCCGTCGAGGCGGCCCGGCCGCTGCGGTGGTTGCTGTTGCTCGTGCTGGGCGTCGCGGTGGCGACGGCAGTGTGGGATGCCATGTTCGGTTCGATCGGCAACGCGGTGGTGTCGTTCGTCTATCTGGTGTTGCTGTTGGTCGAGATCTTCTGGTGGCCCAAGCGTCAGGCGCAATTGCTGGCCAATGTCGATCGCGCCTGTGGATAACTAGTGAATTCGATGCCATTGCCGGGCTGCTCTGTCGGGTGGCGTCACTAGCTTCCTGCTCGACGGCGACAGTCGAAGTCGCCGCACGATCAGAGGAGTACTGCCATGCCGACCGACATTGACCTGCTGCGCACCGCGTGTGAGCGCGACCTCGGTGATCCCGAGCTGTGGTTGAGCTCGATCAGTTACCCAAATTCGTTGGCGCTGTGCGTGATCGACGCCATCTACTCGACCGGGGCGCGGTATGTGACCGTCGAAAAGGTGGTCGGCCGGTATCGAGATCACCGGACCGCGCAAGGCGGTGATGCCGACTCCGACGGTCTCACCGAACTCTTGGCCACGATGCGCGAACTCGGCGGTCCCGATCCATGGGCCTCGCAGATCGGCAATCGGCGGCCTACGTCCAGCGCGGCGAACGCGCCGCTGAAGGCCCAGGCCATCGCCGAAGTGGCCGAAGCGCTTGTGGCCCTTGGTATCGACACGACCGACGATCTACGCGCTGTCACCGCGGATGACGAGCGCGGTGCACGGGCCAGGGCGGCGTGGTGCGCCACACCCGGACAACGTTCGGGCCTTACGTGGGACTATGCGCTCAAGCTCGCGCGGATACCCGGGGCGAATGCCGGCCCGGTGGTGGTCGGCTATGTCGCACGTGAGATCGGCACGGTCGACTCCGCCGGTGCGGCGGAGTTGATTCGCGGGGTGGCCGAAGCTGCGGGCTGGAACGCGATCGAACTCGACCATGCGATCTGGCGATTCGAGTCAGGGCGTCCGCACCAACGGGCTTCCTGAACGGGCACCCGCCCCAGCGTGGGGGCCGTGTACGCGCGACGGCGGTTTCGCGTGCATGGCCCCCACGCTCGACGGAAAAACCGGTGGGGAGCACCCCGCCCGAGTGCTACCGTCACGGCATGTTCGTGACGCGCGATTGCTGTTCGCCGGCCGGGATGCACCGTGCATCCGCGGCCGCGTTGTCGTGCGTGGTTGCGGCCGAGCGCAAGTCGGGCGCCCTCGGAAAATCTCATACACATCTCAATAACTCTGTTTGCCCTGCCAGGTACGTCGGCTGACGTTCCGCTGCCGCGTTGCGCCCAATTGCATTGGTCATCAAAGAATTTCGCGAAATATTCCGCTTTACCGCACGCGGTCGGCATAGCAGTATCTAAGCGGATCGTGCTGCGCCACAATGCCTGCGGTCCAGAGCGGTGCACCGGAGAACGAGAGGAGGCACACCGTCATGAAGGAACTGACCGTCGACGTATACAACGCCGATTACCGTGTGCTGTCCCGGATTCCGTGGCAGGAGGCCGTGCAGCTCATCCTGCGCGATGCGGTGTACATCATCGACACGCACGACCCGGCGGTGCACATCCACAGCCCGTCGCTGGTGATCGAGCTGCCGATGTCGGTCGCGCTACGTGAGTACGTGCACATCCCGTACCGGCCGACCGATCGGGCGACTCGCGTCGGGGTGCTTCGCCGGGATCGCCACACCTGCGTCTACTGCGGCGGGCGGGCCGACACCGTCGATCACGTCCTGCCGCGTAGCCGCGGCGGGTCGGATCACTGGCTCAACCTGGTCGCGGCATGCCAGCCGTGCAACGGCCGCAAGGGTGACCGGACGCCGGGCGAGGCCGGAATGTCGATGATGCGTGAGCCGTTCGAGCCCAAGCAGCCCGACGTCTTCGGTCAGGCGCCGGTGCTCGTAGCGGTCTGACAGCTCGGTGAGCGAGGTTGCTCACCGAGCTGTCCATGGCGGTCGTGGTGTAACGGCAACACAGTGGTCTGTGACGCCACAGTCGATGGGTTCGAGTCCCTCCGGCCGCCCCAAATCCCTGTAGCCCAATTGGAAGAGGCGCTGGATTCAGAATCCAGTGGTTGTGGGTTCGACTCCCTCCAGGGATACCAACCGATATCACGGTCCTCGGTGCACCCGACCGATTACCTGACTAAGGTCAGAGAATGTCGTCGGACATGATCGCGCAGGTGCGCAGGTTCAACCGGACCGTCACTCAGCGGGCCGGGGTGTTGTACGAGAATTACCTGGCCAGCGGCCGGTCCCTCGGGCAGGACCGCGTGTTGTGGGAGATCGGCGCGGACGGCTGCGATGTCCGCGACCTCCGGTCGCGACTCGATCTGGACTCCGGGTACCTGAGCCGGCTCCTGCGTGCCCTGCAGCGCGACGGGCTGATCACGGTCGAGCCCCAGGCCGACGATCGGCGGGTGCGCACCGTCTGGTTGACACAGGCCGGACGCAGCGAGCTTCAGACACTGAACGCACGTTCCGACGACGCCGCGGCCGCGATCCTCACACCCCTCACGGCCACCCAGCAGACTCGGCTCGTGCAGGCGATGGCCGAGGTCGAGCGGCTACTCACCGCCTCGACCGTGCGAATCGCCGAATGCGATCCGCGCCGGCCCGAGGCCAGGTTCTGCCTCGACACCTACTACGCGGAGCTCGCCCAGCGGTTCCCCGCAGGCTTCGACCCCGCGGTGAGCCCCGTCGCCGATGAGGAGATGACGCCTCCCGCCGGCCTGCTGCTCGTCGCATCCCTGCACGGACAACCGGTCGGCTGCGGCGCGCTGATCTGGTATCCGGATGCAGTGGCCCTGGTCAAGCGGATGTGGGTGGCGCCGAGCGCCCGCGGGATCGGTCTGGGCAGGCGCATGCTGTCCGAACTCGAGTCCAGGGCCCGCGATCACGGCGACCGGCTCGTGCGTCTCGACACCAACGCCGCGCTCACCGAGGCGCTCAACCTGTATCGCACCTGTGGTTATCGCGAGGTCGCTCCGTTCAGCGACGAGCCATACGCGAATCACTGGTTCGAGAAATCCGTCGCAGAAAGTGTGTAACGCTTCGGGCACTTACACGCACTGAGAAATCGTCAGACCCCGGAGAGGATCGGCGATGGTCGCGACGGTAGACGAAACGGCACTGATCCAAGCGCTGCGCAACGGCGACGAGACGGCTTTCGCGATGCTGGTCGATCAGCACACGCCCGCGATGCTGCGGGTCGCACGCGGCTACGTACCGAGTGCCGAGATTGCGGAGGAGGTCGTGCAGGAGGCGTGGATCGCGTTGATCAAGGGCATCGGGAAGTTCGAGGGCCGATCGTCGCTACGGACGTGGCTGTTCACGGTGATGATCAACATCGCCAAGTCCCGCGGCGTTCGGGAACGACGCGACGCCGATGCGGAGATCGCGGCGTTCACCGGTACCACGGTCGACCCGGCCCGGTTCCGCCCTGGTTCAGATCCGTGGCCCGGGCACTGGAAGGCGGACGCGGCGCCATCCGCGTTCCCGGAAACAACGGAGGGTTCGCTGCTGGGCACCGAACTCATGGAACTCGTACGTCGCGAATTGGAGAAGCTGCCCGAGCGTCAGCGCATGGTGGTGACCTTGCGTGACATGCTCGGATTCGACTCCGCCGAGGTGTGTCGACTACTCGACCTCACGGTCGCCAATCAACGGGTGCTCCTGCACCGCGGGCGTGCCGCCGTGCGGCAGGCACTTGAGGACTATCTGCAGGAGGTGTCATAGCGATGGACTGCAACGAACTCGTCGAGCTCGTCACGGCTTATCTCGACGGTGCGCTCGATCCCGACACCCGGGTGCGTTTCGACATGCATCTGCTGGAGTGCGACGGCTGTGAGCGCTACCTGCAGCAGTTCCGCGAGACCGTGCGTACCGTGGGCCGGATCACCGACGACGAGATCGATCCGCGCTTGCGCAACCGTCTGCTCAACGCATTCAAAGACTTTCAGTGAGTGGTTGACGGCGGAATGCGCGGGTACCCCCGCCGAAACAGCGCTAACCAGCCTGTTGTGACCGTACGGTGGGGAACAGCCCGTCCCACCCCGGCGTTAGGACAAGTGTGAGCACGCAAGACATCACCGCAGAACAGTTCAACGACACCATCAACGACAACGAGATCGTGCTGGTGGATTTCTGGGCGTCCTGGTGCGGGCCGTGTCGTGCGTTTGCGCCGACGTTCGCGGCCTCGTCCGACAAGCATCCCGAAATCGTTCACGCCAAGGTCGACACCGAAGCCGAGCAGGCACTCGCCGCGGCCGCCGATATCCGGTCGATCCCGACGTTGATGGCGTTCAAGAAGGGCAAGTTGGTTTTCAACCAGGCCGGGGCACTGCCGCCAGCCGCGCTGGAGGACCTGGTCCAGAAGATCAAGGAATTCGACATCGACGCGGCCGTCGCTGCACAGGACGAAGCCCAGCAGTCCTGACCGCCGAAATGGCATGCTTCGCCGAGGGCTGACCGGGGCGGCGCGCTAACGTGCTTGTCCGTGACTGACGACAACCACTTCGTCCTCGTCGATCGTGCACGGCCGGACGTCGCCCTGGTGACTTTGAATCGGCCTGAGCGAATGAACTCCATGGCGTTCGACGTCATGGTTCCGCTCAAACGCGTTCTCGAAGAACTGCGCTACGACAATTCCGTGCGCGTCGTGGTGCTGACGGGCGCCGGGCGCGGCTTCTCTTCTGGGGCCGATCACAAATCGGCCGGCTCGGTGCCACACGTCGACGGGCTCACCCGGCCGACGTACGCACTGCGCTCGATGGAGCTGTTGGACGACGTGATCCTTGCGCTGCGTAGGTTGCATCAACCGGTGATCGCAGCTGTCAACGGCGCCGCGATCGGCGGTGGGCTCTGCCTTGCCCTGGCATGCGACATCCGGGTGGCCGCCGACGGCGCGTACTTCCGCGCGGCGGGCATCAACAACGGACTGACCGCGAGCGAGCTCGGGCTGTCCTATCTGTTGCCACGCGCCATCGGTGCGTCGCGGGCATTCGAGATCATGCTCACCGGCCGGGATGTCGACGCCGACGAGGCACAGCGGATCGGATTGGTGTCGCGGTCGGTGCCCGACGACGAACTGCTCGACACCTGTTACCAGATGGCGGAGCGCATCGCGGCCTTCTCCCGGCCGGGAACCGAATTGACCAAGCGCACCTTGTGGAGCGGACTGGACGCTTCGAGCCTCGAGGGGCACATGCAGGCCGAAGGCCTGGGACAGCTCTATGTGCGCCTGCTGACCGCGAACTTCGAGGAGGCCGTGGCGGCCCGCGCCGAAAAACGCGCCCCGATCTTCACCGACGAACGCTGAGCGGCGGCGTCACCGGCTCACCGGCCTGCGGATCTCAGCGCGCGCCGCGGTGATCGCGTCGACCACGGCGCCGATGTGCGGTTCGCGCACGATCGAGTGATGGTCGCATTCGACGACGCGAAAGTCCATGTCGCCGGTGAGGATTCGCTGCCACAGCCGTGGGTCGTCGCGGTTGAGGTGGCTGAGGATGAGCAGGCTGCGACCGGACCACGGCGCAGGCCGGTGCCGGTAGCCGGTGATCATCCCGACCTCCTCGGTCGCCAGCGTCCTTCGCCGATGGCCGCCGAACAACAAACCCGCCAGCGGTATCTGTTTCTGCCGTGCCCACCAGGTGGCGAACGTGTTCGCATCGTCGGTCTGCAGTGTCACGGTCGCGCCGGGCAGGTCTTTACGGGCGTCACGCGCGACCCTCGGCGACAGCCAGGGGTCCAGCATCGCCACCAGTTCGACCTTCTCACCTTCTGCTTCGAGCTGCCGCGCGGCCTCCAACGCGATGTGAGCACCCAGTGAGTGCCCGACGAGGGTGTACGGGCCGTGCGGCTGGATGCGGCGAAGATCCGCCAGATGCCGGCTGGTGGCCCGGCGGATGGACCAATCGGGGAACGTGCCCCGGTTGAGTCCGCTGGGTTCGAACGCGTACACCGCGGTTTCTGCGCTTACGCGTTCGGCCAGCGGCAGGAAGCACAGCGACAGCGCTCCCGCGCCGGTGAAGCAGAAAAGAGTCGGGCCGACGGTGTTCCCGGAGATCGGCCGCAGCGGCACCGTCGTCGGATTCAGCGGTCGGCGGTCCTGCGGTGTTCGTACGGTGTGGTCGTCGGCGAGTCGGCCGGCGAACGCCGCGAGCGTCGGCGCCATCGCCAGGTCGGCCGGTTTGAGCCAAATGCCTTGCGTCTTCTTGAGTATTTCGAGCATCCGGATGACGGACAGGGAGTCGCCACCGAGTGCGTAGAAGCTGTCGGTTCGGCTGATCTCGTCTACTCCGAGCACCTCGGCCCACAATCGCGCGACGGCGGCTTCGCGTTCTCCTCGGGGCGGATCATGCGGCGCGCGAACCGGTTTCGGCAAGGCCGAGCGGTCGACCTTGCCCCGGTCGCCACGGGGCAGCGCGGGCAGGATGACGATGTTGGCCGGGACCATCCACGGCGGCAGGTCACGGTGCAACCTCGTCCGCAGATCTGCGACGGCGGGCGTCCTGGTTGTCGCACTGGGCGCGACGTAGGCCGTGAGAGTGGGGCTTTCGGTCGAGCCGATGACGACGACTTCGCGGATGTCGTCGTACGACGACAGTGTCGCCTCGATCTCGCTCGGCTCGACGAGGTATCCGCGGATCTTGACGGTACTGCCGGCACGTCCGGACAGCACCAGATTGTCCTGCCCGTCCCACCGTCCGACATCACCGCCGACATATGTGGTGACGCCGTCGTGGTGGTGGGCGAACGTGGCGGCGGTGGCGACCGCGTCGAGATAGCCCGGCCCGAGATAACGGGAGCTGATGGAGACGGCCCCGTTGTCGTCGATATCGATCCGCTTGTGCGGAGCCGGGATTCCCACCGGGACGACGCCGCGGGGAAGCGGCGCGTTCGGCACGATGTCATAGCTGGCGATGGCCAGTGTCTCGGTGGATCCCGCCCAGTTGGTGAACACCGCGTTGGGTGTCAGCTCGCGAGCCAGCTTGATGTGTCGCACGTGGGTGGGTTCGCCGGTGGTGACGACCCGGCGGACGTCGGGCAACGTGGCACCACGAGCCGCGGTGTGCAAGGCGTCGACGAAAGACGGCGTGCACGTGATCACCTCGGCGCCCGAGTCGCGGATACGGTCGAACGCGTCGGCCGCGCTGTGCTCGCGCGGGTCGATCCCGACGATCTCGGCGCCTCCCACGAGGCAGCCGATCAACACATTGAGGCCGCCGGCGAAGCTGATGGGCATGCAGAGCGCGACTTTTCGGCCATCGGCGAGACCGAATCGGTCGTTCAACAGTTGTGCATCGGCCAGCCAGATGCCGTTGGTGTGCAGGACGGCCTTGGGCGTACCGGTGGAACCGGACGTGAACTGGATGCTGGTGATGTCGTCGAGGCTGGGGCTTTCTTCCGGTTCGGCAGACGCCGTAGAGGCGGGATCGCCGGGGCTGTCGAACGGTTCGTCGGCGGTGAACACCTCGTATCCGTGCTCGGCGAGAATCGCTGTGATCTTTTCCACACGGTTGTCGGGCGTGGCTCGATCCACCGCCACCACGGCGATTTTCGATGCAAACATACCCAGGATCTTCGAAACGGTCGGTGCGGCGAGGTCGGCGGTGACGAGTGCCGCGCGCGGTCGGGTACCCGCCGGTGTGGCCACGGTCTGGGCCTGGACTGCGGCCAGCAGATGGCCGTAGGTGACGGTGTGGGTCGCGGTGCGGAGAGCGATCCGGTCTGGGCGGCTGCGCGCGGTCGCCTCGAAGTGGGCAGGCACCGAGCGGTGTTCGATGGGGCGCTCGGCCGGCACGCGCACCGGAACGGACGAGTCGGTGGGCGAGGCGCCGCGGACTGCCCGGGCTCGAGCCGCTGACAGGCGACGTGCCATGCCGGCGCAGACGACCGTCAAGAAAATGATGGCCGTGGTGATCACGGCAAGTGCTTTGATCCACGGCGCGCCGCCCGATATCTGGGAATTGGCGTCGCCGGTGTGTCTCAACCGGCTCATAACGTACGACGTCCTTATCGCTCATCGTGACGTGAACCCGCTCCGGCGTAACGTTCGGGTCCACTCGGGTGGGACGGAGGACCGCCCGAATGCTCAATGGTGAGGTAGGTTAGCCTAGCCAATGTTGTCATGCGCGCTGTGGGGCGGTTCACGAAAGTGCCGCGCCCGGCGCTGTCTGCCGACCCTGCCGTGCATGAAATACCGTGGCGCCCAAGCTGCTTCGAGTCCCCCCGGCGCGCGGGCCCGATGCTCGGCCGATGTACGCGGACGCATTGGCGACCCATGGTGCGGTCGAGGTACCCGACCGATCCGGCCGCTGGGGCGTTATTGTCTACACGCGCAGTGGTCGACTCATTAGATATCAGGATGACGAAAACCACTCGACGTGTTCGACCGATAGTTTGCTAGAAGGTGAGGTGCGGTGTCGGCCAGTGGTTGATTCCGCTCTGAACTGGGCATCTGACACATGTCAGCGGTACACGGAAAGTATTGCTGGAGTGGAGATTTGCCGACAACTTAGCCTCTTTGCGGCCCTGGGATAGCACTCGCGAAGCCTTGAGGGCTGTGCTACGTTCCCAAAATTGATTTTGCTATGGCCCGCTGTGACCCCAGGCTGACGGCTCTGGGCCAGCGATAAGGAAGCGCAACGTCGCGCCATGCCGAGGACATGAGCACGTGTGAAAGAGGTTTGGACCCTGTGGTTGATGAGCAGCCAGTGACTCCGATCGCGGTCGTAGGCATGGCTTGCCGGCTGCCCGGCGCCATCGAGTCGCCGGCAGAGCTGTGGGATGCCCTGTTGCGTGGCGCCGATCTGGTGACCGAGATTCCGCTCGACAGGTGGGACGCCGACGAGCATTACGACCCGGAGCCAGGGGTCCCCGGACGCTCGGTGTCGAAATGGGGCGCATTCCTCGACGACATCGCCGGGTTCGATGCCGAGTTCTTCGGTATCAGCGAACGCGAGGCGACGGCGATCGACCCGCAGCACCGCCTCCTGCTCGAGACCGCGTGGGAAGCCGTCGAGCATGCGGGGATGGACCCGGCGACGCTGGCCGGGACGCGGACCGGCGTGTTCGTCGGCATGACGCACAGCGACTATCAGCTACTGGCCGCTGATACCCCCGCGATCGTTGGGCCGTACGGCTTCACCGGAAGCAACTACAGCATGGCCTCGGGCCGGATCGCCTACCACCTCGGCGTGCACGGACCGGCGTTCACGGTCGACTCGGCGTGCTCGTCGAGCCTGCTTGCGGTGCACATGGCGTGCCGCAGTCTGCACGACGGCGAATCCGACCTGGCACTGGCCGGTGGCGTCTCCCTGACGATCGAACCGCGCAAGGTCGCGTCCGGATCCGCGCAGGGCATGCTGTCGCCGACGGGACGCTGCCACGCATTCGACGTCGACGCCGATGGCTTCGTATCCGGCGAAGCCGCGGTGATGCTGCTGTTCAAGCGGTTGCCCGACGCCTTGGCCGATGGCGACCCGATTCTCGCCGTGGTGCGGGGCACCGCGAGCAACCAGGACGGTCACACCGTCAACATCGCCACGCCGTCGAGGGCCGCCCAGGTGATGGTCTACCGCGACGCGCTCGCCGCGGCGGGTATCGATCCCGCCGGCATCGGCTTCGTGGAGGCACACGGCACCGGCACGCCGGTCGGCGACCCGATCGAGTACGCGAGCCTGGCCGAGGTGTACGGAACCGCGGGCCGGTGCGCGCTCGGATCGTCGAAGACGAACTTCGGGCACTGCCAGTCGGCGTCGGGGGCGCTGGGCCTGATGAAGGCGGTGCTCGCGCTGCAGCACGGCGAGGTGCCGCCCAACCTGCATTTCAACCGCATGCCGGACACGATGGCCGAGATCGCAACGGGCCTGTTCGTACCGCAGGCGGTGACCTCCTGGCCCGTCGAGGCAGACCACCCGCGCCGTGCGGCGGTCTCGGCGTACGGTTTGTCGGGCACGAACGTGCACGCCGTCCTCGAGCAGGCACCGGTGCGCGACGTGCCGCGGTTGATCGATGGCGACCTGGACGGCGATGCCGCCAACGGGCTCACGGCCCCATGGCTTTTCCCGCTGTCATCGACGTCGGCAGAAGGGTTGCGCCACACCGCAACTCGCCTGGCCGACTGGGTCAGCGCCAATGCGGACGGTCTCGAACTCCGCGACCTGGCCTACACCCTGGCCCGTCGCCGTGCGCACCGCACGGTGCGGACAGCTGTGCTGGCAAGCACCGCAACGGAACTCACCAGCCGGTTACAGGAGATCGCGGCCAGTGACATGCCGTTTCCGCCTGCGGCGAACGGGTTGGGCCGCGATTCGGTCTGGGTGTTCTCCGGCCAGGGCTCGCAGTGGCCGCAGATGGGTTCGGCGCTGCTGGCCACCGAGCCCGCCTTCGCGGCGGCGATCGCCGAACTCGAGCCCCTGATCGCCCGGGAATCCGGCTTCTCTGTCACCGAGGCGATGTCGGCCGCCGAGAAGGTGACGGGTATCGACCGCGTTCAGCCGACCGTTTTCGCGGTGCAGGTCGCGCTCGCCGAGACCCTCAAGAGTTACGGTGTCCAGCCCGGTGCGGTCATCGGCCATTCCATGGGTGAGGCCGCGGCGGCCGTGGTGGCCGGCGCCCTCACGCTCGAAGACGGCGTCAAGGTGATCTGCCGACGCTCGCGGTTGATGCAGACCATATCGGGCTCGGGCGCGATGGCCACCGTGGAACTACCGGCCCAGCAGGTGCTGTCGGAACTGGCTGCCCGTGGCGCCACCGACGTCGTCCTCTCGGTGATCGCCTCCCCCCAGTCGGCGGTGGTCGGCGGGGAGAAATCGACGATCCGCGCGCTGGTGCGGGAATGGGAAGACCGCGGTGTGATGGCGCGTGAGGTCGCGGTGGACGTCGCCTCACACACGCCGCAGGTCGATCCGATCCTCGACGCGCTCGAAGAGGTGCTCGAGGATCTGTCGCCCGCCGAGCCGACGGTCCCGTATTACTCTGCGACGCTTTACGATCCGCGCGAGCCCGCCGACTACGACGCCTACTACTGGGTGGACAACCTGCGCCATGCGGTGCGGTTCTCCGCTGCGGTGCAGGCCGCCCTGGAGGACGGCTTCCGGGTGTTCGCCGAACTCTCGCCGCACCCGCTGCTTCTGCACGCCGTCAGCCAGAACGCCGCCGCGCGCGACGTCCCGGTCGCCGCGCTGGCGACGTTGCGACGCGAGCAGGAGCTGCCGCACGGTCTGCGCGACGTCTTGGCCGATCTGTACAGCGCAGGCACCGCACCCGACTTCACCGCGCTCTATCCCGACGGTGCGCTCGTCGACGCACCGTTGCCGGCATGGACGCGGCCACAGCTGATCCTCACCCGCACCACAAGCGAAAACGCCATGGGCGGTTCGACTCTCGCCATCCATCCGTTGCTCGGCGCGCATGTCCGGCTTCCGGAGGAACCCGAACAGCACGTGTGGCAGTCCGAAGTCGGGACGGCGGCGCAGCCCTGGCTCGGTGACCACCAGGTGCACAACGTCGTGGCCATGCCCGGCGCGGCGTACTGCGAGATGGCGATGGCTGCCGCGCGCACTGTGTTCGGTGACGACGCCGAGGTGCACGACATCACATTCGATGAGATGTTGCTGCTGGACGAGGTGACGACGCTTTCCGCAGTCGGATCGGTGAACGCCCCCGGCGCCATGAAATTCGAGGTGGACACCTTCGCGGAAGGAGCGCGGATCCGCCGCGCGGCCGCGACCTTGCGCGCGTCCACGGATCAGCCCGAACCCTGGGCCTACGACATCGCAGCACTGCAAGCCGATCACCCGGTGCGGCTCGACGGAGCCGCCCTGCGCAGCTGGTTCGACGCGCGGGGCATCCAGTACGGCCCGGCGTTCAGCGGGTTGACGGCTGCCCACAGCGCGGAGTTCGGCGCCACCGTGCTCGCCGAGGTGGCGCTGCCCGGCCCGATTCGTTCGCAGCAGAGCGCATATGGGATCCACCCGGCGCTGCTCGACGCCTGCTTCCAGGCGGTCGGGGCCCACCCAGAACTGCAGGCCGACCCGTCCGGGGCCATCATGCTGCCACTCGGCGTGCGCAGGATCCGGGCATATGGCGCGACCCGCGACGCGCGCTATTGCTACGTCACGACGACGGCCATCACCCTCGCCGAGGTGGAAGTCGACATCGACGTCCTCGACGGGAACGGCGCCGTCCTGCTGCGGATCACCGGCCTGCGCCTCGGCACCGGTGTCGCGACGAGCACTCAACGCGAACGCGTGTTCAACGATCGGCTGCTCGCCATCGATTGGCACCGCAAGGATTCGCCCGAGCCCGACGCCCTCGATGTCGGCGGCCGCTGGCTGCTGATCAGCACATCTCGTGAGGCTGACGAGATCGCCGCAACGCTGGCCGACGCGCTGCACAAGCACCGCGCGGAGGTGGCCACCACGGCGTGGGGCACCGGCGACGACCACGCCGAGCAGGCCGCCAAACTGCGTAACCGCTTGTCCGCACACGCTTTCTCGGGTGTCGTGGTACTGACGTCAGATCAGGGTGGAGACCCGTCGGCGCGCACCGCCGAACTCGGGGCGGATTCGGTTTCGCATGTCGTACGGATCGCGCGCGAGCTGGCCGAGATCCCCGGCGAGCCCGCCCGGTTGTACGTGCTGACGCGCAACGCCCAGACCGTCGTCGACGGGGACGTCGCCCGACTCGAACACGCCGGGTTGCGTGGCCTCATGCGCGTGCTGGGTGTCGAGCAACCGGCTCTGCGCGCTACTCAGATCGACATCGACGGTGCCACCGACGTCACTTCGGTTGCGGGCCAGCTGTTGTCGGGTTCCGATGAGGACGAGACGGCGTGGCGCGACGGCGCATGGTACGTGGCCAGGCTCAGCCAGGCTCCGCTGCAGCCCGGCGATCGCCACACCAGAACGGTCGCCCACGACCGCGACGGCCTGCAGGTGCGCATACGCAAACCCGGCGACCTTGAGTCGATCGACCTGGTCGCGTTCGACCGAGTTCCGCCCGGCCCGGGCCAGATCGAGGTCTCGGTGGCGGCATCCAACCTCAACTTCGCCGATGTGCTCGTCGCCTACGGGCGGTACCCGAGCTTCGAAGGCAGGCTGCCGCAGCTCGGCGCGGACTTCGCCGGTGTGGTGACGGCCGTCGGGCTCGGTGTCACCAATCACCAGGTGGGCGACCGGGTGGCCGGCCTGGCTGCTGACGGCGCATGGAGCACCTTCGTGACCTGCGATGCGAACCTCGCCGTCACGTTGCCATCGGCGGTGCCGACCCGCACCGCGGCCGCTGTGCCGAGCGCACACGCGACCGCGTGGTACAGCCTGCACGAGCTGGCCCGTATCTCCGCGCGCGACAAGGTGCTGATCCACTCTGCGACCGGTGGCGTCGGCCAAGCCGCCATCGCCATCGCGCGGGCGGCCGGTGCCGAGATCTTCGCGACGGCGGGCAGCCCCGGACGCCGAGAAATGCTGCGCGATATGGGCATCGAACACGTCTACGATTCGCGGTCCACGGAGTTCGCGGATCAGATCCGGCGCGACACCGACGGCTACGGCGTCGACATCGTGCTCAATTCGCTGCCCGGTGCGGCGGCGCGGGCCGGCTTGGAACTGCTGTCGTTCGGCGGCCGATTCGTCGAGATCGGCAAGCGCGACATCTACGGGGATTCGAAGCTGGGCCTGTTCCCGTTCCGGCGCAACCTGTCGTTCTACGCGGTGGATCTGGCGCTTCTGACGTTGACCGATCCGGACAGTGTCCGGCGCTTGTTGGAGACCGTCTTCCAGCAGATCGCCGATGGTGTGCTGCCGCTACCAGAAACCACGCATTACCCGATGAAGGACGCGGCCACCGCGATCCGGGTGATGGGTGCGGCAGGCCACACCGGCAAGTTGGTCCTGGATGTACCCGAGGTCGGGCACACCAGCGCGACCGTGCCCCCGGAAGCGGTCGTGCCGTTCCGCGGCGACGGTGCCTACATCATCACCGGCGGCCTGGGTGGACTCGGGCTGTTCCTCGCCGAGCGGCTGGCCGACTCGGGATGCGGCCGCATCGTCCTCAACGGACGGTCGGCGCCGACCCCGGCGGCCCAGCTTGCGATCGAGGCAATTCGCAAGGGCGGCACCGAGATCGAGGTCGCACTGGGTGACATCAGTTCGGCCGCCTCGGCCGAGCACGCCGTGGCGGTGGCGACTGCGACCGGGATGCCGGTGCGAGGTGTCCTGCACGCGGCGGCGGTCGTCGAAGATGCGACCCTGCCCTCGATCACCGAAGAGTTGATCCGCCGCGACTGGGCGCCGAAGGCGATCGGCGCCTGGAACCTGCATGACGCCACGGCCGATCAGCCGCTGGATTGGTTCTGCGTTTTCTCGTCGGCGGCCGCACTGGTCGGTTCGCCCGGGCAGGGGGCCTACGCGGCGGCCAACAGCTGGCTGGATGCGTTCACGCGGTGGCGCCGTGCACAGGGGTTGCCGGCCAACTCGATCGCTTGGGGTGCGTGGGCCGAGATCGGCCGCGGCACAGCGGTCGCGGCCGATACCGCGATGGCGATCGCGCCCGACGATGGCGCGTACGCGTTCGAGACGCTGCTGCGGCACAGCCGCGACTACGCGGGCTACGCACCCGTGGCAGGTGCGCCCTGGCTCGTCGAGTTCGCCCAGCGGAACAAGTTCGCGGAGGCGTTCCGGGATCTCGGCGGCGCCAAGCCGTCCGGCAGCGGATTCCTCAAGGAGCTCAAAGAACTGCCGCGCGACGAAAGGGAAGCTCGGCTGCGCAGGCTGATTTCCGAGCAGATCAGCATCATCATGCGGCGCACCGTCGATCCCGACCGGCCGCTCGCGGAATACGGTCTGGATTCGCTCGGCGTGCTGGAGGTGCGGACCAAGATCGAGGCCGAAACCGGAATCCGGGTCAGCACAACCGATATCACGACGGTGCGCGCCCTCGCCGAGCATCTGGGAATGGCATTGGCGGAGGACGCCGTCGTCGTGACCACGCAGTGAACGCCGGAACTGCAACCGGTGATGCCGCACGCCGCGGCGCGGACGGAGGGGAGGGTGCATGGTCGCGTTGAGGGCCATTGACGACTGGATCGGCGAACCCGGGCATGTGGTGTCCTGGCATCCGTCGCCGGCGACGCAAGCCAAGGTTCGCGACGCACCGATCAGTCCGGTCCCGGTGAGCTACCAGCAGGAGCAACACATCCGGACGTTCCGCCGGCACCGCTCGGCCGGTGCCGACATGGCTCGGCTCAACACCCCGGCCTGGGATATGCCGGGCCGGTGTGACCTTCGCGCGATGAGCCACGTCCTGAACGCGTACATCCGTCGGCACGACACCTACCACAGCTGGTTCGAGTTCACCGCCGACGACGAGATCGTGCGCCGGACGATCAAGAACCCGCGCGACCTGAAATTCGTGCCGACCGAGCACGGCGAGATGACAGCGGCGCAATGGCGCACACACGTCCTCGCCACCCCGGACCCCTTGCAATGGGACTGCTTCAGCTTCGGGATCATCCAGCGCAAAGACCATTTCACGTTCTACATCAGCGTGGACCACGTCCACACCGACGCGATGTTCATGTGCCTCGTGCTCGTCGAGATCCACATGATGTACGCCGCGCTCGTCGGGGGCGACACCCCTATTCCGTTGGAGGAGGCGGGCAGCTACGACGATTACTGCCTGCGCCAGCGGCAATACACGTCGGCGCTCACCCTCGAATCACCCGAGGTTCGGGAGTGGATCGCCTTCGCCGAACGCAATGACGGCACCCTGCCGTACTTCCCGCTGCCGCTCGGTGATCTGTCGGTGCCATGGGGCGGCGACATGATCACCGTCCAGTTGCTCGACGCGCAGCAGTGCCACCGATTCGACGAGGTGTGCACGACAGAGGGTGTTCGGTTCAGCGGGGGAGTGCTCGCGTGCGGGGCGTTGACCGAGCATGAGTTGACCGGCGCATCGAACTACTACGCGATCACGCCGACCACCACGCGGCGCAGCCGCGCGGAGTTCATGACGACCGGCTGGTTCACCGGGCTTGTCCCGGTGAGCGTCCCGGTGGATGCGGCGTCGTTCGGCAACACGGCCCGCGCCGCCCAGGAATCGTTCGATTCGGGGACCGAACTCGCCCACGTGCCATTCGACCGGGTGATGGAGTTGGCGGCAGGCCGCATGGGATTGCGAAGCCCCGGGCCCGGTGTGCAGATGCTTTCCTATCTCGACGCCGCACTGCCACCGCTGTCCCCGGCGATCATCGCCGAGTGGGAACGGATGAACGGAAAGATCTACTGCGACAACCGATCTGCTGATCAAGTCGGAATCTGGGTGAATCGGTCGGCGCAGGAGGCCGTCGTCACCGTCGCGTTCCCGGACAATCCGGTCGCCCGCGAATCGGTTCAGCGCTATGTCAACGTCATGAAGCAGGTGTATCGGCGCGTGGCCGAGGGCGGATCGGCCGCACAGTCGCTGATCGGCCGCCACGGTGCGGGCCGCCATCATGCTGCGTCGCATGGGTTGTCGCGGGTTCTCGGCGGCTGACGGTGGCGATCGCGACATCACCCACGGTCGGCGCGGGGGAGACGAACAAACGTGCCGCGCACGGCGACGACCGGTTGACCTACCTGGACCAGGCGATGTACCTCGGCTTGCGGGCCACCGGCCAGGCCGCGGTCATGCAGTGCGTCTGGATATACGAGCATCCCGTCGATCTCGACGGGCTGCGGCGGTTTCACCGCAACTTCGGGTCCGGGCTCGCCGGCAGGCGGATCGAACCCTCGGCGTTGCCGTTCGGCCGCCATCGCTGGGTGTCCTCGCTCGGGCCGCCCGCCGATATCGACATCGCCGAACATGCGCGCCCGCGAGATGAACTCGGCGACTGGCTCGATGAACGGGCCGCCCTGCCCGTCGACCCCGAGTGGGGGCCGGGCTGGCATCTCGGGGTGTTGCCCATGACGGACGGTTCGACGGCGATCAGTCTGGTCGGTTCGCACTGCCTCGGCGACGGTGGCGGTGCCCTGCTGACCGTGCTCGAAGCGGTCACCGGCAACGTCCGCGATCTCGGTTACCGGCAGCCGCGGTCCCGGACCCGCAGGCAGGCTCTCGCCGAGGACACCCGCCAATTCCTGCACGACTTCCCCGAGGTCGGCCGAACCCTCGTCGCCGCAGGCAAATTGGCGCTGCGGCGGCGCAAGGAGCGCGTCGCCGCGGCGCCGGCCCGCAAACCGCCGGTCACGCAGTGGGAGGACAACCGGCACGTGCGCGTGCCCGCACTGACGGCCTTCGTCGACCTCGCCGATTGGGACGCGCGGGCGACAAGCCTTGGCGGCAACACGTATTCGCTTCTTGCCGGTTTCGCCGCCAAACTGGCCGAGGCGATGAACCGGCGCGCCGCCGACGGCAAGGTTCCGCTGATCATTCCGATCAACGATCGCACCGACCTCGCCGACACGCGCGCCAACGCCGTGAAACTGGCCAATGTCTCAGCCGATCCGGACGGCGTGACCCGCGATCTGTCGGCACTGCGTTCCGACATCAGGCAGAGCCTGCGGAAGCTGGACGATACGCCGGACGAGGCCATGGAACTGTTGCCGTTGGTGCCGTTCATGCCCAAGCGTGCGGTCAAACACGCCGCGGAACTCGCCTTCGGATTCGCCGAGCAGCCGGTGTCCTGCTCCAATCTGGGAGACCTGCCTGCCGAGATCGGCCGCGCCGACGGCACGGACGCCGAATACGTGCTGCTGCGCGGCGTCGACCAGCACATCACGCGCCGAGTGCTCGAACAACGCAGCGGGCTGCTGACCGTGGTGGGTGCGCGGATCGGCGGGCGCATCTCGATCACCGTGGTCGGCTACGAGCTCGGAGCGGCCAACACCCGAGCCCGCCTGCGCGGCCTGGTCGAACATACGCTGTCGGAGTTCGGCCTGTCCGGTGTGATCATCTGACATGGACGACAACCGGCTCGAATATCTCGACCAAGCCACCTATCTGTCGCTGCGCGCGACCGGCCGCGCGCAGCTCGCGCAGTCGGTGTGGGTGTACGAGCGTCCGCTCGATTACGCGGGGCTCAAGACCTTTCACCAGAATTTCGGATACGGCCTGGCGGGCAGGCGTATCGAGCACTCGGCGCTGCCGTTCGGCAGGCACCGGTGGGTCTCGTCGGTCGGTCCGGCAACCGAAATCGACATCGCCGAGGACGCCAGACCGCGCACCGCACTGAGCGATTGGATCGACGAACGCGCTGAGCAACCGGTCGATCCCCAGCGCGGGCCGGGCTGGCACCTCGGTGTGCTGCCGATGACCGATGGCTCCACGGCTGTCAGCCTCGTGGGCTCGCACTGCCTGTTCGACGGACTCGGGTTCTTGCAGACGATCGCCGACGCGGTCAACGGCACCGTGCGCGACTTCGGTTACCCGCCACCGCGATCGCGCACCCGTCGTCGCGCGATCATCGACGACGCCATCCAGACTGCACGCGACCTCCCTGCGCTCGGCGGTGCGCTGGCCGCGGGTGTGAAGCTCGCGCGCGCGGCACGTCACGAGCAGTCCGCATCGGCGTCGCCCGCCGCCGTGTCGCCCGGCGCGACGGGTGTCGACGACCACAGCGGAATCGTCGTGCCGACCGTCACGGTATTCGTCGACATCGCGGCCTGGGACCGGGCGGCCGAAGAGCGCGGCGGCAACAGTCACTCCCTGCTCGCCGGGTTGTCGGCGCGGCTGGGGACCCGGCTGAACCGGCGCCGGGCCGACGACGGGACCGTGGCACTGCTGATCGCGATCAGCGACCGGGCTCCCGGCGACACCCGCGCCAACGCTCTGCGGTTCGCCCGGGTGAACGTCGAAGCGGCCACCGTCAGCACCGATCTCAAGACGCCGCGGGCGGCGATCCGGTCGGCACTCGCCGAATTGCGCGAGACACCGGACGAGACCTTCGCACTGCTGCCGCTGACACCGTTCATCCCCAAGCGTGCGGTGAAGCGGATGGGCGCCATGGTGTTCGGCGACCTGCCGGTATCGTGCTCCAACCTCGGCGACGTCGACCCGGCGGTGGGCAGGGTCGACGGCACCGACGCCGACTATGTGATGTGGCGCCCCGTCGACCAGAACGTCAAACGCGCTCAAATCGAGGGGGCCGGAGGACAACTCGTCCTCGCGGCAGGCCGGATCACCGGAAAGATCAGCATCTCGGTCGTGGCATACCAGCCGGGTGCGCCCAACACGAAGGCGTGGTTGCGGACACTCGCCGGTGAGGTGCTCGACGAGTTCGGGCTCACCGCCGAGATTGTCTGACCGGGCTGCGGCCCTTGCGTACCGCCGCCTCGAGTAGATCCGCCGCGGTGGCCACGGCGACCTCGGGTGCGGTCATCCGCTCGGCGACCTCGCGCGCGCGGGCCAGGTAGCGGGGCTCGAGTACCGTTCTGAGGCCTACGCGCAGCGATTTGGGGGTCATCTCCGAAAAACGTTGTGCCGTGCCGACTTCGAGTCTCTTCACCTGGGCGGCCCACAGCGGCTGCTCGGCGCCGACCCATAGCACGAAGGTCGGTATCCCCGAGCGCAACCCGGCCGCGGTGGTGCCCGCACCGCCGTGATGGACGAGTGCACGGCATCGCGGGAAGACCGCCGAGTGGTTGACGGTGCGCACGATCTTCACGTGCTCGGGCACGTCGGCGCCGTCGACATCCCATACACCGGAACAGATCAGCGCCCGCTCACCGAGCGCCGAGCAGGCATCGGCGATCATCGCGACTGCGGCGGACGGCGATTGCACGGGCATGCTGCCGAACCCGAAGTAGATGGGTGGCGGGCCTGCCGCGATCCATGCCGAGACGTCGTGATCGGCGTCGGTGTGGAGTTGCAGTGTCAGACCGCCGATGACGGGACGCACACCGCGCCACGCCTCGGCCAGCCCTGGAAAGAACTGTGGGTCGTAGGCCTGTATCTCGAGGGCTCCGGCGTCGAGGATGCGCCCGATCGCCCGGCCGCTCGACTTCGGCAACCCGAGATCGCGGCGCTGCACATCTTCGGCGTCTTTGATCAGCCGCCAGTGCAGCCACTCGGCGGCGGGCCACACCGACCGGACCAGGCGGCCGGGAAGCGGCACCGGCAGTATCTGGGTGTTGGCCCGGAACGGGAAGTAGTGCAAAGCCGCAAGCGGAAGGCCGAGGTGTTCGGCGACGTTGGCGGCCACTTCTTCGTAGGTCGTGGCGGTGAGAATGAGATCGGCGCCGTCGGCAACCTCGACCAGGGTTCGGCTCATGTCCTGCCAGCCCTCGGTCGTGTAGTCCTTGAGCTGACGCAGCGCGGTGAGCGGATTCTGCAGCTTCCACGACTTCCGGAAGATCTCGGCCTCGAGCTGCTGCTGTGAGTCCACGCCGTAGGAGGCGACCGGACCGAGACCCGTCGCCTCGACGAACGACACCAGGTTCGGCGGAACCGCCATCCGCACATCGTGTCCGCGGCGCACACATTCGAGTGCGAGTGCCGTGCAGGGCTCGATGTCGCCACGGGTGCCGTGCGCGGCAATGGCGAACCTCATCCGTTGCTCCGCGGCATGACCCGATTAGACCATGGGCAGATCGGGCGAGCCGGTGTCAGGTGGGACGCGGCCGTGCCGGGAAGCGGTGGGTCCGGAGGGCACGAGAGCGCGTGGGGAGAACCCACTGACGATGCCCCTCCCATGTAGCTTTGGGGGATGATTCGGCGCGCCTTCTCCAGCGGCGTGCTCGCTCATGGCGGGCTTCCCGCCCTCGGCCGAATGATCGTCCGCCACCCGGTTTTGGTGATCATAGCCTGGGTCGCGACGGCCTTGGCGCTGTTCCTCGCGGTGCCTCCGTTGGCGGTTGTCGCGCAGCGCAACCCGCCGCCGTTCCTGCCGTCGGAGTCGCGTGTGCTGATCGCCGGCGAACAGATGAAGGCGGCATTCAGCGAAGCAGGCTCGGACAACGTCGCTGTGGTCGTTCTGAGCAACGAAAACGGGCTCACCCCTGCCGATGAAGGCGTATACCGGGCAGTCGTCGAGAAACTGCGCGCCGACACGACCAACGTCGAATCCACGCAGGACTTCGTCACCATCCCCGAGTTGCGGCAGGTGATGACAAGCGAAGACAAAAAGGCGTGGAATCTGCCGATCAACCTGAAGGGGACCATGGGTACCCCGTCGGGACAGGCTGCCTATCGCGCGGTCATCGCTGAGGTCAAGGAAGTGACGGCGGGCACAACGCTGACCGCCAACATCGTCGGCGCGGCGGCGACGTTGGACGACGTCAACGCTATCGGGGCGCGCGATCAGATCGTCATCGAACTCTCGACCGTGATCACGGTCCTGCTGATCTTGATTGTGGTGTACCGCAACCTCGTTGCGATGTTGATGCCCATCCTCACCATCGGGGTATCACTGGTCGTCGCCCAGCAAGTCGTGGCCGCACTCGGCGAGCTCGGCCTGGGGCTCGGACCCCAGACGATGGTCCTGATGACCGGCATGATCATGGGGGCGGGCATCGACTACGCGGTGTTCCTGTTCAGCCGCTACCAGGAGCTGGTGAAAACCGGCCTGAAATCCGACGACGCGCTCGTCGAGGCCCTGCGCACGATCGGCGAGGTGATCGCGGGCTCGGCGGGCACGGTGGCGCTGACATTCCTCGCGTTGTCCTTCGCGACGCTTGGCGTGTTCTCGACGATCGGCCCGGCTCTCGCGGTCACGATCGCCGTGGGTTTTCTGGCCTCGATCACGTTGCTGCCCGCCCAGATCGTGCTCGCCGGGCGGCGCGGCTGGATCAAGCCACGCAAGGGCGAGGGGACGCGCCGGTTGTGGCGGCGGTCCGGGGTAGGGATCGTGCGCAGGCCCGTGATCCATCTGGCGGGCAGCCTCACCGTGCTGGTCGCGCTTGCCGGTTGTGCCGTGTTCGTGAAGTTCAACTACGACGACCGCAAGACCCTGCCGGCCGATGCCGAGAGCAACCTCGGATACGAGGCGATGAACCGGCATTTCCCGATCAGCACGACGCTGCAGCAGTTCATCCTGATCCAGTCGCCGGATCAGGACCTGCGGACGCCGAAAGCGCTCGCCGACATGGAACAGCTGGCGACCCGGGTGAGTCAGGTGCCGGGCATCGACATCGTGCGGGGTATCACCCGCCCGGCCGGTGAAACCCTCGAGCAGGCGCGGGCCACGCATCAGGCCGGTGAGGTCGGCGGAAGACTTCAGGAAGCGTCGACCACGATCAGCCAGAACGAGTCGAACCTGAGCAGGCTCAGCGGCGGCGCCGATCAGCTCGCCGACGTCCTCAACGAGGTCCGCAACGGGATCATCGGGGCATTGGGCAGCGTCCGCGGGCTAGCGAGCGCGCTCGGCGACATGGAGTCCCAGCAGGGCGGCGCCACGACGCTCGAGGAGATCGACAAGACGGCCACGCTGGTGGGCAACATGCAGTCGCTCGGGGACTCCCTCGGCGTGAACATCTCCCGGATCACCGACCTGTCCACGTGGGCCGGCCCGGTCGCCAACGGCCTCAACACGAGCCTCACGTGCAACACCGACCCGGAATGCGTCGCGGCCCGCGGAGACCTCCAGCGCATCGCCAACGCACGGGACGATCCGGCGATACAGAGCATCGCCGAGCTCGGCAGGCAACTGGAAGGCACCCGAGGCACCGACACCGTGTCGGAGTCGCTGCGGACCCTCAACACCAATCTGACGACCGCGACGGCGGCCGCGCGCGAGCTCGGCATCGATTCGCCCAGCGGCCTGCAGAGGACCCTCGACAGTGCCCTGCAAGGGGCCAACACCCTGGCCGACTCGAGCCGCCAACTCGCAGAAGGCGTACAGCTGCTCGTGGACCAGACCCGGCAGATGGGCGGCGGCCTGGACCAGGCCTCGGCGTTCCTGCTCGCGATGAAGCGCGACGCCGCCGACCCGCCCATGTCGGGCTTCTACATCCCGCCCCAGGTGCTGACGCAGGACGAGTTCAAGAAGGCCGCGCAACTGTTCGTGTCCGAGGACGGTCACACCGCGCGTTATCTGGTGCAGACCGCGCTGGATCCGTTCGGCACCGAAGCGATGGACCAGGTTGCCGACATCATCAAGGCCGGCGAGAGTGCGCGCCCCAACACGACCCTGGCCAACGCCGAGATCTCGATGGTCGGTTTCTCCGCGGTGAACCGCGACATCCGCGACTACTACAACGGCGACATCCAGTTCATCGTGATCGCCACCCTCATCGTGGTGTTCCTGATCCTCGTGCTGCTCCTGCGGGCGCTGGTCGCCCCCATCTACCTGGTGGCGTCGGTGATCCTGTCCTACGCGTCGGCGGTCGGGATCGGCGTGGTGCTGTTCCAGTTCATCCTCGGCCAGCATCTGCACTGGAGTGTGCCGGGCATGGCGTTCCTGGTGCTCGTCGCGGTCGGCGCGGACTACAACCTGCTGCTGATCTCACGAATACGCGACGAATCGCGCCACGGCGTGCGGTCCGGGGTCGTGACGACCGTGGGTGCCACCGGCGGCGTCATCACCTCTGCCGGCTTGATCTTCGCGGCGTCGATGCTCGCCCTGACCGTCAGCAGCATCACCACGATCGTCCAGATGGGCTTCATCATCGGTGTCGGGTTGCTGCTGGACACGTTCCTGGTGCGGACGATCACGGTGCCTGCCGCGTGCGTGCTGATCGGCAAGGCGAACTGGTGGCCCGCCAAAACCACGCCCGCGCAGCGGAAAGCCACCGCGGTTCACCGGCCGAAGACCGCGTCGGCCGGGCCGGTGCGTAAGCCCGCGACTCCCGACGACGATGACGATGACGACAGTGCGCTACAGACCTGTGAGTTCGCCGCGGCAACGCACGCGGCGAGCGTCGTCGCCGACGCGTGGAGCGACGAATCGCGCAACCGGTAGCGTCACCGCCCGGCGCGGTGGACTATCCCGAGCCGCCCGATTCCGCGGCCGCCCGGTAGCCGCGGACCGCCAGCGGGCCGAATATCGCGAGCAGAACGGCCAACCACGCGAAACACACGAGCAGTGACCACCCGACGGGTTCGCCCTCGGCGAGCGCTCGCATCGAGTCGACGACGGGTGTCAACGGCTGGATCTGGATGATGGGCTGCAGCCACGCGGGGAACAGCTCGACGGGCGCCACCCCGCCCGTGCAGAAGGCCATGCCCGTCGCCGCGGTGCCCAGCAACGTCAGCAGCGCCGCGCTGCGGGTCGAGACCGCAACGGTGACAACGATTGTCGCGAACACGACCGCGACCAGCACGGGAATCAGCAGGAACGCGATCAAGGCCGGCAAGCCGCCGTCGAAGCGCAGACCCAGCAGCATGCCGATGCCCAAGATGATGACACCGGCGCCGAGCGTCCGTGCCGCCTCGGCGAGTAACGTGCCGGCCAGAAAACTGCCGCGATTCACCGGCGAGACCCAGAATCGGCTCAACAGCCCGCTGTCGCGTTCGGTGGGTATCTGGAAACCCGCCCCGATGGTCGCCATCATCGCCCCGGCCACCGTGCACATGGGAACCAACGCGGTGAGGTTGTCGGCTCCGGTCAGGCGCACCATCGACTTGCTGACCAACAGGTAGTAGGTCACCAACAACAGTGCGGGCAGCAAGAGCGACTGCATCGGCACCAGCGGGTGGCGGCGCCAATGGGTCAACAGGCGGCCCGCGAGAATCAGGCTCGCGGTCCACGAGGAGGTCCGCGGCGGGGAATCGACGCTCATCCGCGCCGCCGTTGCAATCGCACCGCGATGGTTCCGAACACCACGAGCAGACCCAGGCACCAGGCCAGCGTGATCGTCAGCTCCGTACCTACGACGTGGCCGCCGGCCAAGCCGCGCAATGTCGAGGTGATCTGGGAGACCGGCTGGTTCTGTACGAACGGTTGCACCCAGTCCGGGAACGAGTCGGCCGGAGCCAGGCCCGTGGACACCAAGACGAGCAACAGTTGCGGGAACAGGAGCAACTGTCCCGCGCCCACGCGGTGGGCCCAGGTCCCGGTCGCGTCCGCGCCCAACGACAGACCGAGCGCCAGTATCAGTGGCATCAGCAGGAATACGGCCGTCCACAGAACGCCGCCGGTGAACCGGAAACCGAGGGCATACGCGGTTATCACCGTCGCGACGAGCGCAAGGCTGCCGCGGATCAGCGCGTACACCATCCTGGCCGCCAGTGGAGCCAGCGCCGAAATGGGTTGGGTGCGTAGCCGCATCGTGAATCCGGAGGACTGCTCCCAGGCGGCCCGGTCCGCGGCGGTCACGGTACCGAGCAGCATCGCCTGAATGATGGTGGCGGGCAGTACGTATTCGGTGTAGCTCATGTCGCCGGTGTCGATGACGTTCTGCAGAGCGAAGTTCAGGCCGAGCAGGGTCAACACCGGTGCGAGAACGCCGAGCAGTAGATCGAAGTCGCGCAACGCAACCTGCAACACCCGCTCGGTGAGGGCGGGAACGGCTGTCATGGTGTGAGTGCCGGGGGAGTGAGGTGCAGGAAAACCTCGTCGAGCGACGGTTTGCGCAGCGAGATGTCGATGAGCTCGACGCCGAGCTGGTCGAGACGGCGGAACACCTCGCTGAGGGTGCCGACACCGTCGGCCGCGCGCACCGAGACGGTGTTGGTCTCCTCGTCGGCGTCGATCTCGTCGATGTCGGCCAGCACGGCCGCGACCCGCGCGACGTCCGCGGTGCGCACGAGGGTGACCTGGCAGTAGCTGGTTCCGATCTGGCCCTTGAGATCATCGGCGGTGCCGCTCGCGACCACCCGGCCGGAGTCGAGGATCACGATCGAATCGCTCAGGATGTCGGCCTCTTCCAGATACTGCGTGGTGAGCAGCACGGTGACGCCCTGCGCCGCGAGCGACGACACCAGTGCCCACACCTGCCTGCGGCTTCTGGGGTCCAAACCCGTTGTCGGCTCGTCGAGGAACAGCACCTTGGGCGGCACCACGAGCGCGACCGCGATGTCGATCCGGCGTCGCATCCCGCCGGAATAGGTTTGGACCGAGCGGTCGGCGGCGTGCTCGAGATCGAACTGGTCGATCAACTCGTCCGCGCGCTCCCGGGCCTGCCTGCGGCGCAACCCGTGGAGCCGGCCGAACAGGGTCAGGTTCTCACGTCCGGTCAGCAGCTGGTCCAGGCAGGCTTCCTGTCCTGTCACACCGATGTTCTGGCGCACCAGCCCGGCCTGGGTGACGACGTCGAAGCCCGCGACGAGCGCCCGGCCGGACGTCGGCTGGATCAAGGTCGACAGGATCTTGACGGTTGTGGTCTTGCCCGCCCCGTTGTGACCGAGCAGCGCCAGGACCGATCCGGTCGGCACCGAGAAGCTCACGTCGTTGAGTGCCGCCACTCCTTGGTAAGCCTTGGTGAGGCCGCTCAGTTCGATCACGCGACCCCACCTTGCCGAAACCGCCAAAACCGTTGGGCCGGCGCCATGTTGCCGCCGTCGCGCATGGTCGGCATCACCGGATCGCCTCCCATTCTCTACTCACCGATTTTCTGAACAGGAACACCGAGACCGAATTGCTGAACCATTTCCAGAGCAGCCGCGGCCAACCGATGGAATGTGCGCGCCGACCGGAGTGGTAGACGGTCAGTTGCCGGGCGAAGTGCGTACGCCCGATGCGCGACAGCCTGCGAAACAGGTCCATGTCCTCGGCGGCCACGAGTTTCTCGTCGAAGCCGCCCACCGATCGGAACGCCTCGGCAGTGATCATCTGGAACTCGCCGCCCGCGGCGCCGACCCGAAACACGTTGTTCTGCAACAGGAACTGCAGGCCCAGCATGGTGAAGACGTACTTGTCCGCCGCGGTGCTCACCTCCGGCAGGACCCGGTACTTTCCGGTCAACGCCACGAGGCCGTCGATCGACCGGAAGGCCTGGCCGGCCACTCGGAAGAACTCGTTGACATCGGGCACGATGACGTCGGCGTCGAGGAACACGAGGAAATCACCGCGGGCGACCGCGGCACCGGCGTTCCTGGCTTCGGCGATCGTCTGCCGATGGGGCTTGTCGTGGACGACCACGGTGTCGGTGTACTGGCGGCAGATGTCGACCGTCCGGTCGGTACTGCATCCGTCGGAAACGATGATCTCGTGCTCGCCCGCGTACTCCGACAGACATTCGAGGGTCTTCCCGATCGTCTCTTCTTCGTTGAGCGTCGGGATGACGAACGAGATCATGACAACCCGACCGATCGCACCGGGCGGCCCGGGCTGGACTGTTGATACATCGGCTGCGTACCGTCCCGTCAGCCGTCGACGCGGGTCAACGCATCGGTCCGGTACAGCTCGGCGCATTTCTGCCTGCGGATCTTGCCGCTCGTGGTGATCGGCAGCGATCCGCGGGACACCAGCGCCAGATCTGCCGGCCCGATCCCGTGCGCGTTGGCGATCGCGGCCGTCACCTCGGTCTTGAGCGCCTCGTGTTTGCCGGCGTTCTCGGGGTCGTTGCCCTGTTCTTTGACCTCGATGATGACGACCAACTGCTCGGTGCCGTCCCGGTCGACCGAGATCGCCGCGACCCGGCCCTTCGAGATCGCGCTGACGGTGGCCTCGATGTCATCGGGATAGTGATTGCGCCCGCGCACGATCAGCAGATCCTTCAGCCGGCCGATGATGAACAGTTCACCTTCCGAGATGAAACCCAGATCGCCGGTGCGCAGCCAGCTTTCGGCCGGGGTGCCGTCCGACGGGTTGTCGATCCGGCCACCGAAGGTGTGCGCGGTCTCGTCGGTCTTGTTCCAGTAGCCGAGGCAGATGTTGTCGCCGCGCGTCCAGATCTCGCCGATCGAGCCAGCGCCGCATTCGCGCCGGGTTTCGGGATCGACGATGCGCACCGCAGGCGACTCGGGGGTGCCGTAACTGATCAGCGGGGTTCCGCCGTCAGCCCGCTCGGCCTGGCCCTGTGAGAGTTTCTCGGGCTCGAAGGTCACCACCGTCGGGCTCGAACCGGGCGCATGGGTGGCGACGTACAGCGTGGCCTCGGCGAGGCCGTACGACGGCCGGATCACGGTGTCCGACAGGTTGAACGGGGCGAATCGCTGCGCGAATCTGCGGACCGTGACCGGCTGCACGCGTTCGGCCCCGCTCATGATCGCGAGCACGTTGCCGAGATCGCCGCCGGCCATGTCCTCGTCGGTGGTCCGCGCGGCGGCAAGGTCGAATGCGAAGTTCGGGGCCGCACTCAGGCCCCACTGCCGGTTGCTGAGCAGCTGCATCCAGCGTGCCGGGCGGGTCAGGAACGCGATCGGGCTGGTGAACACCGTTTCCCAACCGCCGAGGATCGGTGCGCAGATACCCAGCAGCAAGCCCATGTCGTGATAGAAGGGCAGCCAGGAGACCACCGACGTGCCCGGCGGGGCCACCTTGCCGTGATCGGCGAAGAAGTACGTGGTCATCTGCTCGAAGTTGGTCGCGAGGTTGAGGTGCGACACCATCACGCCCGCCGGGATTCTCGTCGAACCCGAGGTGTACTGCAGGTAGGCGAGTTCGGGGCATTCTTCGCGGCGGCGGGTGACCCGGCGCCGGGTATCGAGGTCGAGTTTGTCGATCTCGATGATCGCCGGCGCGGGGCGCCCGTCGACGCTTGTGGCATACGGCCGGACATCGTCGACGATGGCCGACGTGGTCAATATCACCGTCGGTGTCGCGTCGGCGAGCACGGCGGTGACTCGCTCGTCGCTCACGCCGGGCATGGGCACTGACAGCGGGACCGCGATGAGGTTGGCCTGGAGTGCGCCGAGGAAACCGACCACGTACTCCATGCCCTGGGGCGCGAGGATCACCGCGCGGTCGCCGAACTCGGCGCGCTCGCGGATCTCGTCGGCCAGGTTGACTGCCCGCCGATGCAGCTGCGACCACGTCAGGCTCTCGGGAACGCCTTCCCAAGCGGTGTCGTAGTTCATGTACGTGAACGCGACATCGTTGGGCTGTATGCTCGCGCGCTCCCTCAGGACGGCAGGGATTGACGACTCGATGACTATGCCCCTCTCATAGCTCTCCGATGCACGACCAAACGAGCTTAGGCGAACGGATCTGTTTGATGTGCCCTCTACCCGATGCCCCCCTTGGCCGGTGAGGTTTGTCTCAGGAAACGCTGTCCAGGCCGCCATCGCAAGTCGGCAAACTCCTGTGCCGGCGTCACAGGCCCGGAAACCGAGTTGACCAGGCGCGGTCTTTGGAGTGGACTGGACGCCGCTAGCCTGGAGGGGCACATACCGGCCGACGGCCTGGGACTACTCTTCGTGCGCCCGCTGCTGCGAACTTCGAGAACGCTGGGGCGGCCCGTGCCGAAAAGCGACTCCCAGCCTTGACCGGACAGCCAGCAGATCCGGGAAACCCGAGGATAGGAGCAGAGCAGCGTGATCACCGCAACGGACCTGGAGGTCCGCGCCGGCGCGCGCACTCTGCTGTCCACCGAGGGCGCGGCGCTGCGCGTCCAGCCCGGCGATCGGATCGGCCTGGTCGGCCGGAACGGCGCGGGCAAGACCACGACGATGCGCATCCTCGCCGGCGAGGGCGAACCCTATGCGGGCTCGATCTCGCGCACCGGGGAGATCGGTTACCTGCCACAGGATCCCAAGGAAGGCGATCTCGACGTGCTGGCCCGCGATCGCGTGCTGTCCGCGCGGGGCCTGGACACGCTGCTCGCCGACCTGGAGAAGCAGCAGGTGTTGATGGCCGAGGTCGCCGACGACGCGGCCAGGGACAAAGCGGTGCGCCGCTACGGCCAACTGGAGGAGCGCTTCTCCGCACTCGGCGGCTATGCGGCCGAGAGCGAGGCGGGCCGCATCTGCGCGAGCCTCGGTCTGCCGGACCGCGTGCTCACCCAGCAGTTGCGCACGCTGTCGGGCGGCCAGCGCCGCCGTATCGAACTCGCGCGCATCCTGTTCGCCGCGAGCGACACCGGCTCGGGATCGGCCACCACACTGCTGCTCGACGAACCGACCAACCACCTCGACGCCGACTCGATCGGCTGGCTGCGGGACTTTCTGCACAATCACACCGGCGGGCTCGTGGTGATCAGCCACAACGTCGATCTGCTGGCCGAGGTCGTGAACCGGGTGTGGTTCCTCGACGCCGTCCGCGGTGAGGTCGACGTCTACAACATGACGTGGCAGAAGTACCTCGATGCCCGCGCCACCGACGAGCAGCGCCGCCGTCGTGAGCGCGCCAACGCCGAGCGCAAGGCGTCCGCGTTGCGTGCCCAGGCGGCCAAGATGGGCGCCAAGGCGACGAAAGCCGTTGCGGCGCAAAACATGTTGCGTCGAGCCGATCGCATGATGGCATCGCTGGACGAGGAACGGGTCGCCGACAAGGTCGCCCGGATCAAGTTCCCGACGCCGGCTCCGTGCGGCAAGACGCCGTTGGTGGCCAAGGGCCTGACCAAGAACTACGGGTCGCTAGAGGTCTTCACCGGCGTCGATCTGGCCATCGACCGGGGTTCGCGCGTCGTCGTGCTCGGGCTCAACGGCGCTGGCAAGACGACGCTGTTGCGGCTGCTCGCCGGGACCGAGAGCCCCGACGCGGGCGGGCTGGAACCCGGCCACGGCTGCAAGATCGGCTACTTCGCCCAGGAGCACGACACGCTCGACGACCACGCCACGGTGTGGGAGAACATCCGGCACGCGGCTCCTGACACCGGTGAGCAGGATCTGCGTGGCCTGCTCGGCGCGTTCATGTTCACCGGTCCCCAGCTCGATCAGCCGGCGGGCACGCTGTCGGGTGGCGAGAAGACCCGGCTGGCGCTGGCCGGCCTGGTGGCCTCGACGGCCAACGTGTTGCTGCTCGACGAGCCGACCAACAACCTCGACCCCGCGTCCCGTGAACAGGTGCTCGACGCGCTGCGCAGCTATGTCGGTGCGGTCGTGCTGGTGACGCACGACCCGGGCGCCGCGGAAGCGCTCGATCCGCAGCGGGTCGTGCTGCTCCCGGATGGCACCGAGGACTTCTGGTCGAACGACTACCGCGATCTCATCGAACTCGCCTGACGCGAAAACTCAAGACCCGTCTCGCTTTCGGCCGCGTAAATCTAAGACGTTGGACAAATCCGCCCATCGGTGTGTGACTGCTTCCTAGGGTGGGTATGCGTCGGGACATCGAGAGCGGGGAGATGTCGATGAAGGAAACGAACAAGACCCGGGACGAGCTGTTGAACGAGTTGCGCCGCGCCTACGAGGGGGGTGCCAGCATCCGCTCGCTGGTTGCTAGGACCGGTCGGTCCTACGGCTCGATACACAGCTTGCTGCGGGAGTCCGGCACCACGATGCGCAGCCGCGGTGGGCCCAATCACCGCACCAAGACGCGGGCCTGACTCACTGGCTCGTCGGCTGCTGCTGTCGCACCGAGGCTTCCACCAGATCGAGTACGGCGCTGAGGTTCTTCGGGTCTTCACCTGAGGCCAGCCGGGCGACGAGGCCGTCGAGCACCAGGTCGAGGTAGATGTGCAGCACTGCGCTCGGCACATCGTCGCGCAGGCGTCCGGCTTGCTTCTGCCGGCGTAAGCGCTCGGTCGTGGCTGCCGACAGCTCGGCTGAGCGTTCCGCCCAGCCCTGGTGAAATGCCGGGTCATTGCGGAGCTTTCGCGCGATCTCCAGCCGGGTGGCCAGCCAGTCGTACTGCTCGGGCTCGGCCAGCAGATCACGCATGACCTGGATCAGGCCTTCGCGCGCCGCGACGTCGGCCATGCGTTCGGCGTCCTCGCGGGCCAGTTCGAAGAACAAGGTGTCCTTGTCCTTGAAGTGGTGAAAGATCGCGCCGCGCGACAGCCCGATCGTCTGCTCGAGCCGTCGCACGGTCGCACTCTCGTAGCCGTATTGGGCGAAGCAGCGCCTGGCGCCGTCAAGGATCTGACGGCGCCGGGCTGCGAGATGGTCGTCGGTTACCCGGGGCAACGCGTTACCTTCTGCCGGTCCGCCGGACCTACTTCGCCTTCAGCATGTTGCGCAGCACGTACTGCAGGATGCCGCCGTTGCGGTAGTAATCCGCCTCGCCGGGGGTGTCGATGCGGACCACCGCGTCGAACTCCACCTTGGAACCGTCCTCCTTGGTGGCGGTGACGTGCACGGTCTTGGGCGTCTTGCCGGAGTTGAGTTCCTCGATCCCGGTGATGTCGAAGGTCTCGGTGCCGTCCAGCTTGAGGCTGGCGGCCGACTCGCCGGCGGGGAACTGCAGCGGGATGACGCCCATGCCGATGAGGTTCGAGCGGTGGATGCGTTCGAACGACTCGGTGATGACCGCGCGCACGCCCAGCAGCGTGGTGCCCTTGGCCGCCCAGTCCCGCGACGAACCGGAGCCGTACTCCTTGCCGCCCAGCACGACCAGCGGGATGCCGGCCTTCTGGTAGTTGACCGAGGCGTCGTAGATGAACGCCTGCGGGCCACCG
The DNA here is from genome assembly GCF_049241375.1 of Mycolicibacterium wolinskyi str. Jessa 2025. NCBI lineage: Bacteria > Bacillati > Actinomycetota > Actinomycetes > Mycobacteriales > Mycobacteriaceae > Mycobacterium > Mycolicibacterium wolinskyi. The sequence continues at coordinate 3,852,778 of NZ_CP185960.1, read as the reverse complement.
GGCTGGGTGAAGTCGCGGGTGTAGCCACCCGAGACATCGTCGAGCAGCTGGTTGCGCAGCCGGATGTTGGCGAACGTACCGCGGATCATCACCTCGTGGTTGCCGCGCCGCGACCCCAGCGAGTTGTAATCCTTGCGCTCGACGCCGTTGGCGTCGAGATACTGCGCGGCCGGGGTGCCCGGCTTGATCGCGCCTGCCGGGCTGATGTGGTCGGTCGTGACCGAATCGCCAAGCAGCGCAAGCACTCTGGCGCCCTTGATGTCGGTGACGGGCTCCGGCTCGGCGGGCATGCCGTCGAAGTACGGGGCCTTGCGGACGTAGGTCGACGACTCGTCCCACTCGAAGGTGTCACCCTCCGGAGTGGCCAGCGAACGCCAGCGGTCGTCGCCCTTGAACACGTCGGCGTAGGACTCGGTGAACATCTCCCGGTTGATCGAGGACGCGATGGTCTCCTCGATCTCTTGGGCCGATGGCCAAATGTCCTTGAGGAAGACGTCGTTACCGTCTTGATCCTGGCCGAGCGGGTCGGTCTCGAAATCGAAGTCCATGGTGCCCGCGATGCCGTAGGCGATCACCAGCGGCGGCGACGCCAGGTAGTTCATCTTGACGTCGGGGGAGATACGGCCCTCGAAGTTGCGGTTGCCCGAGAGCACCGCGGTCACCGACAGATCGTTGTCGTTGATGGCCTTGGAGATCTCGTCCGGCAGCGGGCCGGTGTTGCCGATGCACGTGGTGCAGCCGTAGCCGCCCAGGTAGTAGCCCAGCTTCTCCAGGTACGGCCAGAGGTTGGCCTTGTTGTAGTAGTCGGTGACCACCTGCGAGCCCGGCGCCATGTTGGTCTTGACCCACGGCTTGGTGCTCAGGCCCTTCTCGACGGCCTTCTTGGCGAGCAGCGCCGCGCCGAGCATGACCGACGGGTTGGAGGTGTTGGTGCACGACGTGATACCCGCGACGACGACAGCCCCGTGATCGAGCACGAACTCACCGCGCTCTTCGGAGCGGACGGTGATCGGCTTCGACGGCCGGCCCTCGGAACCGTTTGCCGCGGACGGACGTACGTCCACCGCGCCGTCGTCGGCGAACGACAGCTTGGCGGGGTCGGAGGCCGGGAACGATTCCTCGACCGCCTCGTCCAGTTGGGTGTGCGGCGTCGGGAGGTTCTCCTCGACGTAGTTGTGGATGTCCTTGCGGAAGGCGTTCTTGGCATCCGACAGCTCGATGCGGTCCTGCGGGCGCTTCGGGCCCGAGATCGACGGCACCACCGTCGACAGGTCCAGCTCCAGGTACTCGGAGAACACCGGCTCCTTGTCCGGGTTGTGCCACATGCCCTGCGTCTTGGCATAGGCCTCGACCAGCGCGAGCTGCTGCTCGCTGCGCCCGGTCAGCCGCAGGTAGTTGATGGTCTCTTCGTCGATCGGGAAAATCGCTGCGGTGGAACCGAATTCGGGGCTCATGTTGCCCAGGGTGGCGCGGTTGGCCAGCGGCACCTCGGCCACGCCCTTGCCGTAGAACTCGACGAACTTGCCGACCACGCCGTGGCGGCGCAGCATGTCGGTGACGGTGAGCACGACGTCGGTCGCGGTCACGCCGGGCTTGATCTCACCGGTCAGCTTGAAGCCGACGACGCGGGGGATGAGCATCGAGACGGGCTGGCCCAGCATGGCGGCCTCGGCCTCGATACCGCCGACGCCCCAGCCCAGCACGCCAAGGCCGTTCTCCATGGTGGTGTGGCTGTCAGTGCCCACACACGTGTCCGGGTAAGCCTTGCCATCGCGCACCATGACGACGCGGGCCAGGTACTCGATGTTGACCTGGTGCACGATGCCGGTGCCCGGGGGGACGACCTTGAAGTCGTCGAACGCGCCCTGGCCCCAGCGCAGGAACTGGTAGCGCTCGGAGTTGCGCTCGTATTCGAGTTCGACGTTGCGCTCGAAGGCGCCTGCGTTGCCGAAGACGTCGAGGATGACGGAGTGGTCGATGACCATCTCGGCGGGGGAGAGCGGGTTGACCTTGTTCGGGTCGCCGCCGAGGGCGGCCACGGCCTCGCGCATGGTGGCCAGGTCCACGATGCATGGCACACCGGTGAAGTCCTGCATCAGCACGCGGGCCGGGGTGAACTGGATCTCGACGCTCGGCTCGGCCGAGGGATCCCAGTTGGCGATGGCCTCGATGTGGTCCTTGGTGATGTTGGCGCCGTCCTCGGTGCGCAGCAGGTTCTCCGCGAGCACCTTGAGGCTGTAGGGAAGCTTCTCGGTACCGGGCACCGCGTCTAGGCGATAGATTTCGTAGCTCTGGTCCCCGACGGTCAGGGTGTCACGGGCACCAAATGAGTTAAGGGACGAATTTTCCGTATTCTCGCTGCTCACATCAACTCCCGGCTCAATCTCGCCGCGACGGGCTGTGTCTGCGGCGTTCCGATGTTAACAGTACGCTTGTCCTGCAATGCGCTCCAGGGCGGGGTCCAGTCTTCCCTTCCCGCGTGGCGCCTGCCACCCGGTTCGGGTGAACTCGCGACTGTCACGCCCGAGTGGCAACCGGCGCCGACGGTCACGCTGGCGTGACAACGGGCGCACGGGACGGTGACGATGCCGTCGCGATCGCCGGTGTGGATTCTCGGGGCGGTGCGGGCACGGGTACCTTGCCTGTGTGACTGGACCGCACGTCATCCCGTTCCTCCCGGCATTCATCCCGGTCGAGGTGTGCGAAACCGTCGGCATCGATCCGGGTCAGCCCGACGGCGTGGCTCAGTGCATGGCGGCGGTGCAGGCCGATGTTCGCGACGACGGCGTGAGTGCGCCGGCCGCAGTCGTCGACGGGCTGCGGCAGGTGGTCAGCGACGCGCGCCAGCAGGGCGTCGACCTCAAGATCGTCGTGTTGCCGAGGAATCCGGGCATCGATACGCCGTTGCGGGATATCGCGACCGAGGTCGGCCAGGCCAATCCCGGGTCGACCGTGTTGGCGTTGAGTCCGTCATTCGCCGGTACTTACAGTCCGACGCTCGATCGGGTGACTTTGGAGGCCGGTCAGGACGTGGCAAAGACCGGCAACCCGGTCCTTTCTGCGCAGAATTTCGTCGGCGAGATCACGACCCCGGATTTCCCGTGGACGGCATTGACGATCGTGCTCGTCCTCGGCGTCGCCGCGGCGGCCGTCGGCACCCGCATGCTGCAGGTTCGCAGCAAACGATCGGCCGCGGCGCAGCCGTCGGACGCCACTCGGTGACGCCCGAAGTGCGCATCGAACATTAGTTCGGAAATTGTTCGAATATCACTAATTGGTCACACTCCTCGCAATTACATTATTGTAATTTGTGACTAAAGTTTCTTTAGCGTCACCTGTGACGTACGGTGCAATCGGTACCAATTGTTGTAGTTGTGCTTCGTGTGACTTCTGCGCATAGGCGCCGAGCAAATCTGCCGGTAGGCCGACGTTGAGCCATAGGAGACTTGAGTCGAATGAGACGCACCGCTCGCGGACCGCGCACTCGCGGCGCAGATCGGACCTCTCCGTCCCGTCTGTATGCCCGGATCTTCGCGGTGCCGCTGACGCTCGGCATGCTGCTGGCGACAGCGCTGTCCGGCGGTGGCCCAGCGGTCGCCGACCCCGGTGGTTCAGACCTCGCGACCTTGGTCGCGGCCGTCGCCAATGCCGATCAGAAGTTGCAGGAGCTGGGTGCGGCGATCCAGACGCAACAGGAGACCGTCAACAAAGCGATCCTCGATGTGCAGACCGCTCGCGACGGCGCGGCGGCCGCGCAACGCGAGGTCGAGGCGAGCCAGCAGGGCATCGCCGACGCGAACGCGGCGATCGAGGCCGCCCAGAAGCGGTTCGACACGTTCGCGGCGGCGACCTACGTCAACGGGCCGTCGAGCTCGTACCTGACGGCGGCGGATCCCGGCGACATGGTCAGCACCGCCGCCACCGGCCAGGCCCTGGCGGCCAGTGCCGACCAGGTGATCGCGGATCTGCAACGTGCCCGCACCGAGCAGGTGAACCGCGAGTCGACGGCCCGGCTGGCCAAGCAGAAAGCCGACCAGGCGACCATCGACGCGCAAACCAGCCAGGACTCCGCGGTGTCGGCGCTCAAGCAGGCCCAGCAGACGTTCAGCACGCAACAGGGTGAACTGCAGCGGTTGACCGCCGAACGGGCCGCGGCCCAACGCCGGCTCGACCAGGTGCGCACGGTCTCGGCGGCGTCCGGTGCGCCGGCGCGCGCACCCCAGCCCGCCCCGCAGGCCGCGGCGGGGGACTGGGACCGCGCACCGGGTGCGCCCGTCCAGGCCGGCCAGAACTGGGACACCGCATGGGATCCCACGCTGCCCGCGATCCCCAGCGCGTTCGTCAGCGGTGACCCGATCGCGATCATCAATGCCATCCTCGGCATCTCGCAGACCTCGGCTCAGGTCACCGCGAACATGGGGCGGACGTTCCTGCAGAAGCTGGGCATCCTGCCCACCCCGAGCGGCTTCACCAACGGTGCGATCCCGCGGGTCTACGGGCGCCAGGCCATGGAGTACGTGATCCGCCGCGGGATGTCGCAGATGGGTGTGCCGTATTCGTGGGGCGGCGGTAACGCGGCCGGACCCAGCCGCGGAATCGATTCGGGCGCAGGCACCGTCGGCTTCGACTGCTCGGGCCTGATGCTCTACATGTTCGCCGGCGTCGGCATCAAGCTCGACCACTACTCCGGGTCGCAGTACAACGCCGGACGGAAGGTCCCGTCGTCACAGATGCGTCGCGGCGACATGATCTTCTACGGACCGAACGCCAGTCAGCACGTCGCGATGTACCTCGGCAACGGGCAGATGTTGGAGGCGCCCTACACCGGATCGCACGTCAAGATCTCGCCCGTCCGCACCAGCGGCATGACGCCATACGTGACTCGGCTTATCGAATACTGATGGGATTACCTTGCGTTCCTTCGTCTTACGTTGCCTGACCGTCATCGCGGCACTCGCCGTCGCGGGAATCGGACTGGTGACCCCGGCGGGCGCCGCGCCCGACGACGGTCAATGGGACCCCACGCTGCCGAAGCTGATCAGTGCTGGCGCGCCGGGTGACCCGCTGGCGATCGCCAACGCATCGTTGCAGGCGACCGCGCAGGCCACCGAGGTCACGATGGGGCTGGGGCGCAAGTTCCTGGCCAGTCTCGGACTCGTCAACGACGCGCCGACGAGCGTTGCCGCCGGCAGTGTCCGAGGACCGCAGGCCATCGAGTACGTGATCCGGCGCGGCGGCACGCAGATGGGCGTGCCGTACTCGTGGGGCGGCGGCAAGCCCAGCGGCCCGAGCCGTGGCATCGACTCCGGGGCCAACACGGTGGGCTTCGACTGTTCGGGTTTCACCCAGTTCTCGTACGCGGGCGTCGGCGTGTTGATCCCCAAGTACTCGGGCGATCAGTACAACACCGGCCGCAAAGTCCCGGTGGCCCAGGCCAAGCGCGGCGACCTGTTGTTCTGGGGGCCGGGCGGCAGCCAGCACGTGGCGATGTACCTCGGCGGTGGCCGGATGATCGAAGCATCCGGCAGCGCGGGCAAAGTTACGGTGAGCCCGGTGCGCACATCGGGTTTGCAGCCCTACGCGGCCCGCATCATCGAATCCTGAGGGGAAGCTGAGCAGTTCCGGCCAGCGTCGACGGATTCCGAGGTGCCTGGAATAGTTGACTGCGGGCACCTGATTGCCCGGCTGAGTACAACCGGCAAGACCAGCGTTTTGCAGATCACGACCGTGGGAGGAAGTTGATGACGTCACCGAGTGGACCGCCGCAGGGCGCCGGAGGGTATCCCGGTTCGGGCCCCGCGCCGGGCTATCCGCCCGGGCCGACCGGCTCCCATGCCGCGCAGGCCGCCCCGCAGGCAGCCACCAACGGTGGTCTGCAGGCCGAGGTGCACACCCTGGAACGCGCGATCTTCGAGGTCAAGCGCATCATCGTCGGCCAGGACCAACTGGTGGAGCGCATGCTCGTCGGTTTGCTGGCCAAGGGGCACGTGCTTCTGGAAGGTGTGCCGGGCGTCGCCAAGACCCTTGCCGTCGAGACGTTCGCCAAGGTCGTTGGCGGGACATTCGCCCGTATCCAGTTCACGCCCGACCTGGTGCCCACCGACATCATCGGTACGCGCATCTACCGGCAGGGCAAGGAAGACTTCGACATCGAGCTCGGCCCGGTGGTGGTCAACTTCCTGCTCGCCGACGAGATCAACCGCGCGCCCGCCAAGGTGCAGTCGGCGTTGCTGGAGGTCATGGCCGAGCGCAAGATCTCGATCGGCGGCAAGACCTTCCCGTTGCCGAGTCCCTTCCTGGTGATGGCCACCCAGAACCCCATCGAGCAGGAGGGCGTGTACGCGCTCCCGGAAGCCCAGCGCGACCGCTTCCTGTTCAAGCTCAACGTCGACTATCCGTCGCCGGAGGAAGAGCGCGAGATCATCTACCGGATGGGCGTCAAGCCGCCCGAGCCCAAGCAGATCCTCGCGACCGGCGACCTGCTGCGCCTGCAGGACATCGCGGCCAACACGTTCGTGCACCACGCGTTGGTGGACTACGTGGTGCGCATCGTGACCGCGACGCGCGAGCCGGAGAAGTTCGGCATGCCTGACGCCAAGGCGTGGATCGCCTACGGCGCGTCCCCACGTGCCTCGCTCGGCATCATCTCGGCGGCGCGTGCGCTCGCGTTGGTGCGCGGCCGTGACTACGTCATCCCGCAGGACGTCGTCGAGGTCATCCCCGATGTGCTTCGCCACCGCCTGGTGCTGACCTACGACGCACTGGCCGACGAGATCTCCGCGGAGACGGTGGTCAACCGGATCCTGCAGACCGTGGCCCTGCCGCAGGTGAATGCCCTTCCGCAGCAAGGTCATTCGGTTCCGCCCGCCGTTCCCGCCGCAGCTGCCGCGGCCAGCGGTCGGTGACCAGTTCCCGACGCGCCGTCGACCTTCCTTCGCTCAAACGCGGGGAGATCCGTGACCCCGCCCTGACGGCGGCGCTGCGCAAGCTCGAGCTGACGGTGCGCCGCAAGCTCGACGGTGTGCTGCACGGCGATCATCTCGGCCTGATACCCGGCCCGGGGTCCGAGCCGGGGGAGTCGCGGATCTACCAGCCCGGCGACGACGTGCGCCGGATGGACTGGTCGGTGACGGCACGCACCACCCAGCCGCACGTGCGGCAGATGATCGCCGACCGCGAGCTGGAGACCTGGCTCGTCGTCGACGTGTCGGCGAGCCTTGACTTCGGCACCACCGGCTGCGAGAAGCGCGATCTGGCGGTGGCGGCCGCCGCCGCGATCGCGTTTCTCAACAGCGGTGGCGGCAACCGGATCGGCGCGATCATCGCCAACGGCGACACGATGCGCCGGGTTCCGGCGCTGAGTGGCCGGGTGCACGAGCAGGAACTGTTGCGTGCGATCGCCACCACGCCCAAGGCTCCCACCGGTGTCCGGGGTGATCTCGCCGCCGCGATCGACGCCCTGCGCCGGCCCGAGCGCCGTCGCGGCATGGCGGTGATCATCAGCGACTTCCTTGGGCCCATCAACTGGATGCGACCGCTGCGGGCGATCGCGGGCCGTCACGAGGTGCTGGGCATCGAGGTGCTCGACCCGCGTGACGTCGAGCTGCCCGACGTCGGCGACGTCATCCTGCAGGACACCGAAACCGGGGTGACCCGGGAGTTCACCATCGACGCGCAACTGCGCAGCGATTTCGAACAGGCCGCCGCCGCGCACCGTGAAGAGGTGGCCCGCACCCTGCGGCGCTGCGACGCCCCACTGCTCACCCTGCGCACCGACCGGGACTGGATCGCCGACGTGGTCCGGTTCGTTGCCAACCGGAGGCGCGGCGCCCTGGCCGGTCACTAGGCCGGTCCGTCCGGTGTCGAGGACACGAAACTGAAATGGCAAGTAGCACATGACTTTACCGTTACTCGGTCCGATGAGCCTGTCGGGCTTCGCGCACGCATGGTGGTTCCTGTTCCTCATCGTGGTCGCGGGCCTCGTCGCGCTCTACATCGCCGTGCAGCGTGCGCGCAAGCAGCGCATCCTGCGGTTCGCCAACATGGAGCTGTTGGAGAGCGTGGCGCCCAAGCAGCCGACCCGCTGGCGCCATGTGCCCGCGATCCTGCTGGTGTCGTCGCTCGTCCTGTTCACGATCGCGATGGCCGGTCCCACCAACGACGTCCGGATCCCGCGCAACCGTGCCGTGGTGATGCTGGTGATCGACGTGTCGCAGTCGATGCGCGCGACCGACGTCTCACCCAGCCGCCTGGTCGCCGCGCAGGAGGCCGCCAAGCAGTTCGCCGATCAGCTGACCCCGGGCATCAACCTCGGGCTCATCGCCTACGCCGGCACCGCGACCGTGCTCGTGCAGCCGACGACGAACCGCGAGGCCACCAAGAACGGGCTCGACAAGCTGCAGCTGGCCGACCGCACGGCCACCGGTGAGGGCATCTTCACCGCGTTGCAGGCGATCGCGACCGTCGGTGCGGTGATCGGTGGCGGCGACGAACCGCCGCCGGCCCGGATCGTGCTCATGTCGGACGGCAAGGAGACGGTGCCGTCCAACCCGGACAACCCGAAGGGCGCGTTCACCGCCGCCCGGACCGCCCATGACCAGGGTGTGCCGATCTCGACCGTGTCGTTCGGCACCCCGTACGGCTACGTCGAGATCAACGATCAGCGCCAGCCGGTGCCGGTCGACGACGACATGCTCAAGAAGATCGCGCAGCTGTCGGGTGGTGACGCGTTCACCGCGTCGAGCCTCGAACAGCTCAAGGCCGTGTTCACGTCGTTGCAGCAGCAGATCGGCTACGAAACCATCAAGGGCGACGCGAGTGTGGGCTGGCTGCGCCTGGGTGCGCTGGTGCTCGCGTTGGCCGGCGTCGCGGCGTTGCTGATCAACCGCCGGTTGCCCGGATAGGTGGCGGCCGACCGAATGTGCGCAGGCGGTGAGTCTCCGGCGTAGATCCCGCCGCTACGGCACACTCGATGCCGTAACCGCACGGTCGAGCTACGCCGAGCGCGCTCCGGTGTCGATTTCGGGGAACCGCAGGCCGCACGTTAAGTTGACGGTGATGACTGCGGACGCGAGGAGCAGAGAAATTACCGTGACCGACAATCCAGCCGAGACTGCGGGTGAATCCGCCGCGGGCCGTCCCGCTTTCGTATCCCGATCCGTGCTGGTCACCGGTGGAAACCGGGGTATCGGCCTGGCGATCGCGCAGCGGCTGGCCGCCGACGGCCACAAGGTGGCCGTGACGCACCGCGGTTCCGGGGCGCCCGAGGGGTTGTTCGGCGTCGTGTGTGACGTCACCGACAACGAGGCCGTCGACCGCGCGTTCAAAGAGGTCGAAGAGCACCAGGGTCCGGTCGAGGTTTTGGTGTCCAACGCAGGCATCTCCAAGGACGCATTCCTCATGCGGATGACCGAGGACCGGTTCACCGACGTCATCGACGCCAACCTCACCGGAGCGTTCCGGGTGGCCCAGCGCGCATCGCGCAGCATGCAGCGCAAGCGCTTCGGCCGGATCATCTTCATCGGTTCGGTGTCGGGCATGTGGGGCATCGGCAACCAGGCCAACTATGCGGCGGCGAAGGCAGGCCTGATCGGCATGGCCCGCTCGATCTCGCGCGAACTGTCCAAGGCGGGGGTCACCGCCAACGTCGTGGCACCGGGTTACATCGACACCGAGATGACCCGCGCGCTCGACGAGCGGATCCAGGCGGGCGCGCTCGAGTTCATCCCGGCCAAGCGGGTGGGCACCGCCGAGGAGGTCGCGGGCGCGGTCAGCTTCCTGGCGTCGGAGGACGCGAGCTACATCGCCGGCGCGGTCATCCCGGTCGACGGCGGCATGGGCATGGGCCACTAAGAGAGAAAAGGACTTTCACATGGCAGGCTTTCTAGAAGGCAAGCGCATCCTTGTCACGGGGATCATCACCGATTCCTCGATCGCGTTCCACATCGCCAAGGTCGCGCAGGAGGCCGGCGCCGAACTGGTGCTGACCGGCTTCGACCGGATGAAGCTCATCCAGCGCATCGCCGACCGGCTGCCCGAGAAGGCCCCGCTGCTGGAGCTCGACGTGCAGAACGAGGAGCACCTGGCGACGCTGGCCGACCGCATCACCGAGGTGATCGGCGAGGGCAACAAGATCGACGGCGTCGTGCACTCGATCGGCTTCATGCCGCAGACCGGCATGGGCGTCAACCCGTTCTTCGACGCGCCCTATGAGGACGTCGCCAAGGGCATCCACATCTCGGCGTACTCGTACGCCTCGCTGGCCAAGGCCGTGCTGCCGATCATGAACCCGGGCGGCGGCATCGTCGGCATGGACTTCGACCCGACGCGCGCGATGCCTGCCTACAACTGGATGACGGTGGCCAAGAGCGCACTCGAATCGGTCAACCGGTTCGTCGCACGTGAGGCGGGCAAGGTCGGCGTTAGGTCGAATCTCGTTGCGGCCGGGCCGATCCGGACGCTGGCGATGAGCGCGATCGTGGGCGGTGCGCTCGGTGACGAGGCCGGGGCGCAGATGCAGTTGCTCGAGGAGGGCTGGGATCAGCGTGCCCCGCTCGGATGGAACATGAAGGACCCGACTCCGGTCGCCAAGACCGTGTGCGCCCTGCTGTCCGACTGGCTGCCCGCCACGACCGGCACGGTCATCTACGCCGACGGCGGCGCCAGCACGCAGCTGCTCTAGTCAGCGACGACATGGAACTCGATGCCGTTCTGCTGTTGTCCTTCGGCGGTCCGGAGGGCCCCGAGCAGGTGATGCCGTTCCTCGAGAACGTCACGCGCGGCCGGGGCATCCCGACGGAACGACTCGCCGAGGTGGCCGAACACTATCTGCACTTCGGCGGGGTTTCCCCGATCAACGGCATCAACCGCGCGCTGATCGAGCAACTGCGTCTGCAGGTTCCCGACCTGCCCGTCTACTTCGGCAACCGCAACTGGGACCCGTATGTCGAGGACACCGTTGCGGCCATGCGGGACAACGGAATCCGGCGGGCGGCCGTTTTCACCACATCGGCCTGGGGCGGATACTCGAGCTGCAAGCAGTACGTCGAGGACATCGCAAGGGCCCGCGCAGCGGTCGGCGACGGCGCCCCCGAACTGGTCAAGCTGAGGCAGTACTTCGACCACCCGCTCCTGGTGGAGATGTTCGCCGACGCGATCGGCGCCGCCGCGCGGTCACTGCCGGACGATCTGCGCGACGAGGCCCGGTTGGTGTTCACCGCGCACTCGATCCCGATCGCCGCCGACGAGCGGCACGGCCCGCGGCTGTACAGCCGGCAGGTGGGCTATGCCACCCGGTTGGTGGCGGCCGCGGCGGGCTTCGAGAAGTACGACCAGGTGTGGCAGTCCCGATCGGGCCCGCCGAGCATCCCCTGGCTGGAGCCCGACGTCGCCGACCACCTGAGCGCGTTGGGCGAGCGGGGGACTCGGGCGGTCATCGTGTGCCCGATCGGCTTCGTCGCCGACCATATCGAGGTGGTGTGGGACCTCGACTACGAACTGCGGTTGCAGGCCGAAGCGGCGGATATCGCATTCGTGCGGGCCGCCGCTCCGAACGCCGATCCGCGGTTCGCCCGGTTGGCGGCCGGACTCATCGACGAACTCCGCAGCGGTGCCGAGCCGCAGCGGGTATTTGACCCAAATCCGGTGCCGGGCTACGGATTCAGTGTGAACGGGGCGCCTTGTGCGCCGCAGTGCTGCGGCGGTCCGGCCTAGCTCGGCGCCCTAGTCGCGCCAGGCCGACCGCAGTATCGCGTTGAGGGCGGCCAGCCGTGCCGAGCGCACCACAAGTGCCAGCGGCCGCAACGCGTCGCCCGCGATCTGCACCTCCGACGAGCTCTGCAGCCCGATCGGCATCAGCCCCGAGCTCACCGCGATGATCGCGTCGACGTGCGCCGCGGTCTCCAGCACGCGGACCGCCCGCGTGGGTGCGTGGTCCGGGATGCGGTGCAGGCGGTTGGCCTCCAGGATCTGCTCGACCATCCCGCGCGGATCCTCGACGTCGATTCCGACGCCCGCGCGTAGTGCGCCGAGGGTTTCGGCGGCCGAGCGGACGGCCGCGCGCAACTCGTACTCGGCCTCGCCGAGGTCGAAGTACTCCGCGACGGGCATCGTCGGAACGGAGTACACCGTCCAGGACAGCGCCCGCGGTTCGGGTTCGAACGCCGACGCCATCTCCACGTCGTCGAGTTCGAAATACTCGAATTCCGGTACGAGCCCGACCCCGTCGAGTTCGTCGTGGGTCACCATCACGGCTTCCCCGACCGCGAGTGCGTCCCGCTGGAACTGCGTACCCGCGGGCAGGCCGCGCACGTCGCCGGGAACCGGCTGGGCAACCGTGATCGCGGGCATCGACGTGCCGCCGCCCACGGCGGTGCGCAGCGTCTGCAGCAGCGACACCGAACCGGAGTCCTCCAGTTCGGGCCACGGCAAACCCGTGCGGGCGGCCGCACCGGAATCGTAGGCGGTCACAGAATGCGTTGGCGCCCATTGCGATAACGCATCCAGAACATCGTCAGGCGCGGCGGCACCCGCGAGCCAGGCGTTGACCCACATCGACAGCGTTGCACTTGGACACCACATGATGCTCGCAGTGTAATTGTCGGCCGCCGATCAGGCCGGATTCGCTAGGGTGGGCGCATGCCCGTTCCGCTGATCTGGCTCATCCTGGCGCTGGTGCTCGCCGGGGCTGAAGCGCTGACCGGCGACATGTTCCTGCTGATGCTGGCGGGCGGCGCATTGGCGGCAACCGGTTCGAGCTGGCTTCTGGATTGGCCGATCTGGGCGGACGGCCTGGTGTTCCTGGTGGTTTCGGTGTTGCTGCTGGTGCTGGTCCGTCCCGCGCTGCGGCGGCGGTTCGAGGCGGGCAAGGGGCTGCCGGAGCCGGTGAAAGCACTTGAGGGCAAATCCGCTCTGGTGCTCGATCGGGTTGCGCAGCACGAGGGCCAGGTCAAGCTCGACGGTGAGATCTGGACCGCCCGGCCGCTCAACGACCACGATGTGTACGAACCGGGTGACCACGTGACGGTGGTCCGGATCGACGGCGCGACCGCGGTTGTCTTCAAGACGCTTTGACCTCAGGAGGGAATCCCCATGGAAGGTGCAGTAGCGGGCCTGGTCCTGCTGATCGTGCTCGTGGTGTTCGCGATCATCATCGTGGCCAAGTCGGTCGCACTCATTCCCCAGGCCGAGGCGGCGGTGATCGAGCGACTGGGACGGTACAGCAAAACCGTGTCGGGCCAGTTGACGCTGCTCGTGCCGTTCATCGACAAGATCAGGGCCCGGGTGGACCTGCGTGAGCGCGTGGTGTCGTTCCCGCCGCAACCGGTGATCACCGAGGACAACCTGACCGTCAACATCGACACGGTCGTCTACTTCCAGGTGACCAATCCGCAAGCGGCCGTATACCAGATCAGCAACTACATCGTGGGCGTCGAGCAGCTCACCACCACCACACTGCGCAACGTGGTCGGCGGTATGACGCTCGAGCAGACCCTGACGTCGCGCGACCAGATCAACGGCCAGCTGCGCGGTGTGCTCGACGAGGCGACCGGGCGATGGGGTCTGCGGGTTGCTCGCGTCGAACTGCGGGCCATCGATCCGCCGCCGTCGATCCAGGAATCGATGGAGAAGCAGATGAAGGCCGACCGCGAGAAGCGCGCGATGATCCTGACCGCGGAAGGTGTGCGCGAGTCGTCGATCAAGCAGGCCGAGGGCCAGAAGCAGTCGCAGATCCTCGCCGCGGAAGGTGCCAAGCAGGCCGCGATTCTCGCCGCCGAGGCCGACCGCCAGTCGCGCATGTTGCGGGCGCAGGGCGAGCGCGCTGCCCAATATCTGCAGGCGCAGGGCCAGGCCAAGGCCATCGAGAAGACGTTCGCGGCCATCAAGGCCGGCCCACCCCGGAGATGCTGGCCTACCAGTACCTTCAGACGCTTCCGCAGATGGCCAAGGGCGAGGCCAACAAAGTGTGGCTGGTGCCAAGCGATTTCGGAGCTGCGCTGCAGGGGTTCACCAAGCTGCTGGGCGCGCCCGGCGAGGACGGCGTGTTCCGCTACACGCCGTCGCCGGTGGACGAGGATCTGCCCAAGCCGGAGGACGACAGCGACGAGGTCGCCGACTGGTTCTCCACGGACACCGATCCGGAGATCGCACAGGCGGTCGCCAAGGCGGAGGCCGAAGCGCGCAAGCCCACTCCGCCGCTCGGTTCGGCACCGGTGAATCCGTCGCTGGGGGTTCCGCCTTCGCAGGAATTGCCCGGCGGTGCACACCGGGCGGAGTAGGAGTTGACGCGCGGCGCCGCCTGGTTAGCGTGAAACCATGGCTGTCCCCAAGACATATGCTGCGCTGGCCGCGATCCAGGCGGGTGACGCCGCCGCGTGCGCGTTCAAGGCGCCGCCCATCGTCAAGGCCTTCGACGATCTCGGTGTGCCGCCGCGGATCCGGTGGATTTTTCCCGTGATCAAGTCGGCATCGGCGGTGGGTCTGTTGGCCGCCGGGCGCTACCCGGCGCTCGGCCGGCTGACCACGGCGCTGCTGACCGTGTACTTCGTACTCGCCGTGGGAGCCCACATCCGGGCCCATGACAAACCCGTGAACGCGATACCGGCAGCCGGCTTCGTCGCGACCTATGCGGTGCTGACCGCCAAGGGCACCGGCCGGGCCACCTGAATCAGCTGGAGAAGGCCTCTTCGGCCGGAGCGTCGGCCGCCCGGTTCTTGCGCTGCTCGCGCCGGTGACTGCGGACCTCGAAGACCAAACCGGCCACCCCGAGCGCCGCGGTGCACAGCGACACCACGAACAGCATCGGGCTGACATTGCCGGTCAACGCGTCACCCAGGATGACGACGGCGGCCGTGCCGGGCAGCAGACCCACCACCGTGGCGAGGGTGTACGGCACCACGCGCACCGCCGACGCGCCCGCCGCGTAGTTCAGCACCGAGAACGGCACTGCCGGGATCATCCGCGTCGACAGGACCACCGGCCAGCCACGCTGGCGCAGCCGCGCATCGAGTGACTCCACCCGCGGATGCGATACGAGCCGATTGAGCTGCAGCCCCGCGGCCCGGATCAACAGCAGCGCCAATACCGCGCTGACCGTGCTCGCGACCACCGCGAGCGCGACGCCGGTGGCCGGCCCGAACAGCAGCCCCGCTGCCAGTGTGAAAGCCGTGCGGGGAAACGGGAACACGGTCACCACAATGTGCGCGCCGAGGAACGCGAGCGGGAACCACGGACCGACCGACGTGGCCCAGTCCCGCAGCTGCATGGCGGTCGGCAGCGGCACGAGCAGCGCGACTGCGACGAGAATCACAATGCCCGCAAGAAGCGCCAAGATGCGCCGCGTCGAGAGCTGCGAAGCCGTCGTGATTACCGCAGCGCGCACGGTACGCAGGGTGCTGACTACGGCTTTCACGCCTACCAAGACTACGGGTCGCGGGCAGGCGCCCCCATCGCGCAGCGCCGTGAGTCCGCTGACCGGCGGTCAGAGCGGTGACGGCGATCATTTAGCCTGAGGGGCAAGTGGGTAGGTCACACGCTGCGACAACAGGAGATGCGGGTGTCTTTACAGGGGTCAAGCGCGATCGAAGCGGATCGCGACCAGTGGCGCACGGCGGTCGCCGGTGTGCTCGCCAAGAGCAGTCGGCGCGAGCCGGCGGACTTGGGGCCGGAGCCCGAACGGCTGCTCGATTCCCCGACCTACGAGGGCTTCGCGATCCGGCCGCTGTACACGGGCCTCGACGAGCATGCCGAGCCCGCGCTGCCCGGCCAATGGCCGTTCATCCGCGGCGGTGACGCACTGCGTGATGTGAAGTCGGGTTGGAAGGTCGTCGAGGGATTCCCGGCCGTCCCCGGCACCGGCGTGGACACCGTCAACGGCGCGGTGCTCGTGGCACTCACCGAGGGGGCGAGCGCGCTCGCCCTGCGGATCGGCGGGGACGACGGCATCGCGCCCGCCGAACTCGACCGCCTCCTCGACGGTGTGTTCCTCGACCTCGTGCCGGTGATCTTCGAGGCCACCGATGAAGACCTGGCCGCGACCGCCGACGCGGTGCTGTCGCTCGTGGCCGGTCTGGACGACGACCAGCGCTCGAGATTGTCGATCGACCTGGGTGCCGACCCGCTGACGGCTCCACTGTCCGGCCGGCCCGCGACCGACGACGCCGACGTGCTGGGCACCGCCGCGAAACTCACCGCCTACTCGGGTGGGGTGCGTGCCGTGACAGTCGACGGCCCCGCGTTCCACAACCTCGGCGCCAGCGCCGCCTGGGAACTCGCGGGCTCGGTCGCCGCCGCGGTGGAATACCTGCGACTCCTGACCGACGGCGGGTTGACCACTCCGGATGCGTTGCGGCAGATCAGTTTCCGCTATGCCGCCGACGACGACCAGTTCATGACGATCGCCAAGCTGCGAGTCGCGCGACAGCTGTGGGCGCGGGTCGCCGAGGTGCTGGGTGCCGCCGATGCCGGGGCCGCCCGGGTCCATGCGGTGACCTCGCTGCCGATGATGACCCAGCGTGACCCCTGGGTGAACATGCTGCGCACCACACTGGCGGCCTTCTCGGCGGGGGTCGGGGGAGCCGACACCGTGCAGGTGCATCCGTTCGACGCGGCGATTCCGGGTGGCCTGGACGGGACGTCGACGAGTTTCGCCCGGCGCATCGCCCGCAACACCCAGTTGCTGCTGCTGGAGGAGTCACACATCGGCCAGGTGCTCGACCCGGCGGGTGGCTCGTGGTTCGTCGAGGATCTCACCGCGCAACTGGCCCGGCAGGCGTGGACGCATTTCCAGGACATCGAGGCGCGCGGCGGATTCGTGGCGGCGCGCGACCACATAGCGGCCCAGATCGCCGAGATCGCCGCACGGCGCAGCGCTGACATCGCGCACCGCCGTACCGCGATCACCGGTGTCAACGAGTTCCCGAATCTCGCGGAAAAGCCGCTGGCTCAAAGTGATTCAGCTTCTTCGATCGCCCGGTACGCGGCGGGCTTCGAGGCGCTGCGAGACCGCTCCGACGCATTCCTGGCCAAGACCGGGGCGCGGCCACAGGTGCTGTTGCTGCCGCTCGGCCCGCTGGCCGAACACAACATTCGCACCACGTTCGCGTCGAACCTGTTGGCCTCTGGCGGTATCGAAGCGGTCAACCCCGGCACCGTCGACGCGGCCGGAATCGCGGCCGCGGTCGCGGACGCGGGTGCGCCGTCGGTCGCCGTGCTCTGCGGAACCGATACCCGCTACGGCACCGATGCCTCGGCGGTGGTCGCGGCGGCGCGCGCCGCAGGCGTCCGCGAGGTTCTGCTCGCGGGCCCGGAGAAGGCGGTCGCCGAATCCGATGCCAAACCCGAC
This sequence comes from Mycolicibacterium wolinskyi str. Jessa 2025, assembly GCF_049241375.1. NCBI lineage: Bacteria > Bacillati > Actinomycetota > Actinomycetes > Mycobacteriales > Mycobacteriaceae > Mycobacterium > Mycolicibacterium wolinskyi. Next base: position 3,835,437 of record NZ_CP185960.1, on the reverse strand, counting down.
GGATACCTGACCGCCAAAATCGATGCGGTCGAAGCGTTGTCGAACCTGCTCACCGGACTGGGGGCCTGACATGACCGCAACCACGGGATCTGAGATCCGCAGCTTCGCCGACGTACCCCTCGACGGAGACGGCGCGGCTGCCCCCGCGACGCCGGACGCGGTCGACGCGCAGGTGGCCGCCGCGGCCGCCGCGCACGGGTACGCCGCCGAGCAGTTGACGTGGGCCACGCCGGAAGGCATCGACGTCAAGCCGGTGTATGTCGCGGCGGACCGGGACGCCGTCGTCGCGGCGGGCTACCCGCTCGACAGCTTCCCGGGTGCACCGCCGTTCGTCCGCGGGCCCTATCCGACGATGTATGTCAACCAGCCGTGGACCATCCGGCAGTACGCCGGTTTCTCCACCGCGGCGGAGTCCAACGCGTTCTACCGTCGCAACCTCGCCGCGGGACAGAAGGGCCTGTCGGTCGCCTTCGACCTCGCCACCCACCGGGGTTATGACTCCGACCATCCCCGGGTGCAGGGTGACGTCGGAATGGCAGGCGTGGCAATCGATTCCATCCTCGACATGCGTCAGCTCTTCGACGGCATCGACCTGTCGACGGTGTCGGTGTCGATGACCATGAACGGTGCGGTGCTGCCGATTCTGGCGCTGTACGTCGTGGCTGCCGAAGAGCAGGGCGTGCCACCCGAGAAGCTCGCCGGGACCATCCAGAACGACATCCTCAAAGAGTTCATGGTCCGCAACACCTACATCTACCCGCCCCAGGCGTCGATGCGGATCATCTCCGACATCTTCGGCTACACCAGCGCCAGGATGCCGAAGTTCAACTCGATCTCGATTTCCGGCTATCACATCCAAGAGGCCGGGGCCACAGCGGATCTGGAGCTCGCCTACACGCTGGCCGACGGTGTCGAGTACATCAAGGCGGGGCTGGACGCCGGCCTCGACATCGACAAGTTCGCACCGCGGCTGTCGTTCTTCTGGGGCATCGGCATGAACTTCTTCATGGAGGTGGCCAAGCTGCGCGCGGGCCGGCTGCTGTGGAGCGAGCTGGTGGCCCAGTTCGACCCGAAGAGCGACAAATCGCTGTCGTTGCGCACGCACTCGCAGACCTCGGGGTGGTCGTTGACGGCCCAGGACGTGTTCAACAACGTCGCCCGTACGTGCATCGAGGCGATGGCCGCCACCCAAGGCCACACCCAGTCGCTGCACACCAACGCCCTCGACGAGGCGCTCGCGTTGCCGACCGATTTCTCGGCCCGCATCGCCCGCAACACCCAGCTGCTGCTGCAGCAGGAGTCGGGCACGACCCGACCGATCGATCCGTGGGGCGGCTCGTACTACGTCGAGTGGTTGACGCACCAGCTCGCCGAGCGGGCCCGCGCCCACATCAAGGAGGTCGCCGAGCATGGCGGCATGGCTCAGGCGATCAGCGACGGCATCCCGAAGCTGCGTATCGAGGAGGCCGCCGCCCGCACCCAGGCCCGTATCGACTCCGGCGCCCAGCCGGTGATCGGCGTGAACAAGTATCAGGTTGACGAGGATCAGGAGATTGAGGTCCTCAAGGTCGAGAACAGCCGGGTGCGCGCCGAACAGCTCGCCAAATTGCAGCAGCTGCGCGCCGATCGGGACGAAGCGGCGACGCAGGCCGCGCTCGCCGAGCTGAGTCGGGCCGCCGCGGCCACCGGTATTGCCGGCGAGGACGGATTGGGTAACAACCTGTTGGCGCTCGCCATCGACGCGGCACGGGCCAAGGCGACGGTCGGGGAGATCTCGGACGCGCTGGAGAAGGTGTACGGACGCCACCAGGCGGAGATCCGTACGATCTCGGGGGTCTACCGTGACGAAGTTGGGAAGGGCAGCAACATCGCAAGCGCTACCGAGCTCGTCGAGAAGTTCGCCGAGGCCGATGGGCGTCGGCCGCGCATCCTGGTGGCCAAGATGGGCCAGGACGGGCATGACCGCGGTCAGAAGGTGATCGCGACGGCGTTCGCCGACATCGGCTTCGACGTCGACGTCGGCTCGCTGTTCTCCACCCCGGACGAGGTGGCGCGTCAGGCGGCCGACAACGACGTGCACGTGGTGGGCGTCTCGTCACTCGCCGCCGGACACCTCACGCTGGTACCGGCGCTGCGTGACGCGCTCGCCGAGGTGGGCCGGCCCGACATCATGATCGTCGTCGGCGGCGTGATCCCGCCCGGTGACTTCGACGAGCTGTACGAGGCAGGCGCGACCGCGATCTTCCCGCCCGGCACCGTGATCGCCGATGCGGCGATCGGCCTGCTGCGCAAGTTGGCCGAGCGGCTCGGCTACCAGTTGAGCTAGGGGTATGCCTACCGTCCCCGAACTCGCCGACGCCATCCGTGCGGGTGACCGCGCCGCCCTGGCGCGGGCCATCACGCTCGTCGAATCCACTCGGGCCGACCATCGTGACCAAGCCCAACAGCTTTTGCTGCAGTTGACGGCCGATGCGGGCAAGGCACTGCACGTCGGAATCACCGGGGTGCCCGGCGTCGGTAAGTCGACGACCATCGAAGCGCTCGGCATGTATCTGATCGAGGCCGGGCATCGCGTGGCCGTCCTGGCCGTCGATCCGTCGTCGACCCGCACGGGCGGGTCGATTCTGGGGGACAAGACGCGCATGGCGCGGCTGGCGGTGCACCCCGAGGCCTATATCCGCCCCTCACCCACGTCGGGCACGCTCGGCGGGGTCGCCAAGGCGACCCGCGAGACCATCGTGTTGCTCGAGGCGGCCGGCTACGACGTCATCCTGGTCGAGACGGTCGGCGTCGGACAGTCGGAAGTCACGGTGTCGAACATGGTCGACACCTTCGTCTTCCTCACGTTGGCCCGCACCGGAGATCAACTCCAGGGCATCAAGAAGGGCGTGCTGGAACTCGCCGACATCATCGTGGTGAACAAGGCCGACGGTGAGCACGCCGTCGAGGCCAAGGGCGCCGCGCGCGAACTCACCGCGGCGATCAGGCTCATCTATCCACGCGAAACACTATGGCGACCACCGGTTCTCACCATGAGTGCGGTCGAGGGCACCGGATTGCCAGAGCTGTGGGACACGGTGCTCAAACACCGTCGGGTGCTCACCGAAGCCGGAGAATTCGACGCTCGCCGCCGTGCGCAGCAGGTCGACTGGACGTGGACGATGGTGCGCGACACCGTTCTGGACCGGTTGATGTCGCACCCCGAGGTCCGCAGTATCCGGGCCGAGGTGGAACGCCGCGTGCGCGAGGGTGAACTCACCCCGGCGCTGGCCGCACAGCAGATTCTGGACGCGGCGAACTGACGAACGCCGGTCTCGACCGCCTACGCTGATCGCAGCGACTGCGCCGAGCGAAAGGCTGGACCAACCCGAATGACGAAGTCGAGATCCCGCTTGCTCATCGTCACCGCGGCAATCGCCGCCGCGGCATTGACCGGCTGTGGCGGTGCGGCGCAGGTCGACAGCCCACCGACGGTCGCCAAAACGAAACTGCAGTCCCTGGCGAAAGCCGAGCTGGAGGCCGCCGCAGGCAAGAAGGCCAAGTCGGTCGAATGTGAGGACGGCATCGCAGGCGTTGTCGGCGAGACCCAACGCTGCGTGCTGACGGCGAAAGACGGCACCAAGATCGGGCTCACGGCGACGGTCAAGGGCGTCGAAGGCGAGGGCGAGGATGCCAACGTCAACGTCGATTTCAAGGTCGACGACAAGCCGATCGGATGACGCCGTGGCCTAGCGCGCTTAACGGATAGGTAACGCATGGAGAATTTGCCGGGGGTCCAGGTAAATTCAATAGTGTGACCGATCACAATCGGGGGCGCGGCGTGGCACTCCCAGCGGGCGTCGAGGGCGCGGCGGACCGCAGTTTCGCGTGCACCGTCCGCGGATTCGCCCAGTTGTTCCCGGGCCGCCGGTTCGGTGGCGGTGCGTTGGCGATCTATCTCGATGGTGAGCCGGTCCTCGATGTGTGGACGGGATACTCCGACCGCGCCGGAACTCTGCGGTGGACAGCCGACACCGGGGCCATGGTTTTCTCGGCGACCAAGGGCATGGCCTCCACGGTGATACACCGGCTCGTCGATCGCGGATTGATCGAATACGACACCCCGGTGTGTGCGTACTGGCCGGAATTCGCCGCGAACGGCAAGGCCGACATCACGGTGCGAGAGGTCATGCGCCACCGGGCCGGGCTGTCGCAGCTCAACGGTGTCAGTAAGGCCGATCTGCTGGACCACCGGACGATGGAAGCGCGCATCGCTGCCACGCCCGTCAATCGCCTGCTGTACGGAAAGTCCGCCTATCACGCCCTGACCTACGGGTGGCTGATGTCCGGGCTGGCTCGTGCGGTGACAGGTCAGGACATGCGGGCGCTGTTCCGGACCGAGCTCGCCGAGCCGCTGCGCACCGACGGTCTGCACCTCGGCCGGCCACCGGTCGGCGCGCCGACCCGGGCGGCTCAGATCCTCGCGCCGCAGCGCACCTGGCCCAACCAGGTTTTCGATTTCATCGCGCCGAGGGTCGCCGCGTTGGAGTTCTCCGGGTTTTTCGGGTCGACGTATTTTCCCGGCGTGATGTCGCTGGTGCAGGGGGACACCCCGTTCCTCGACGCCGAGATTCCAGCGGCCAACGGGGTGGCGACCGCGCGCGGGCTGGCCAAGATGTACGGGGCGATCGCCAACCGTGGTCGGTTCGATGGCGCCGAGTACCTCTCGCAGCGCACCGTCGCCGGGCTCACCGGCCGGCCCAGCTTGCGCCCGGATCGAAACCTTGTGGTGCCCTTGGCTTTTCATCTCGGGTACCACTCTGTGCCGTTCAGTGTGATGCCGGGATTCGGTCACGTCGGGCTCGGCGGCTCGGTCGGCTGGGCAGACCCGGCCAGCGGGCTGGCGATCGGGTACGTCCACAACCGCCTGCTGACGCCGATGGTGCTGGACATGGCCGCGTTCGTCGGCCTGAACGCCTTGATCCGAAACGATGTGGCCCGCGCGCGCAAGCGGGGTTACCTTCCCGTTCCCGAACTCGGCGCGCCCCCGTACGAAGTACCCAGGCCCGCCGCCGGCTGACGCCCGGCAGCGCGTCCAATGGGCCGCCCCGCGCTCTCCAGCGAACTAACCCCATGGCCGTCAGCCACTTGATGGGCGGCGTCCCGGCTAGTTAGTGTCCCGAACTAGTGATCTGAGTCACAGTCATTCCCAGTTTTGGGAATGACATGTCGAATGTGGGAGAACTGTCCTTCGTTAACGTGATCCAATTTGCCGTTGACGTAAATTGTGACGCGCACCACCGTTTCCGTGCGGTCCGGATGCCGCTCGGGATGGCCGGAGCGCCCACGGTCGTGACCGTCATGGGCATGGGGTCAACCATTGCGCTCAGGGTGATTTGTGACGCATCGCACCAGTTCAAGCCTCCGACTCTCACTGACGCCGTATTAGCTGCAATTGCGGCTCGTTTACCTTTCACAAAAGTAAAGAAATAATGGACAAAAGATGTAAATGATGATTACTCGACGGGATCCGATGTTTGCGCCGCCTTTGCCAGCTAACTGTCTATGTGAAGGCTATGGATATCCGGAATGGGGGCGCGAAATGGTGGTGCGACGTGCTAAGAATGGACGTCATGACAGCATGTATTGTCAGAATTGACGTCGGCTCGCCATGGCGCTAGGCATGGTATGCGGGCCTTCCTGCGCTGGTGGATCAACGCTACAGTGTTGGGCTACAACGATTTTCGCCTTGGGGGAGACGAGACAGAACGCGTCGTGTGCGGGTGGGGGGTCAAACTGGCATATCCGACGGTGTCCGGAAGATAAGCGTGTAGGGGGCGCCTGATCGTCACTTTTGCGATCAGATGTTTCCAACATCGTGGCTGACCGAAGCGTTACGCTACGCACGCGAGTTGGCAACAACTCCTGACTGGATACGGGCATCCGGTAGCGTGCGTCGATGCAGACGTAGCGAACATTTTTCCGCGTTTTATGTTGTCCATCGATGCTTTGCCCATCGATCACATCGAAAGAGGTGAGCCGACTTGGCCGATACTTCTGTCACCCCGATTGCCGTGATCGGTATGGCCTGTCGGCTGCCGGGTGGGATCGAGTCTCCCGATCAGCTGTGGGAGGCGCTGCTGCGGGGTGAGGACCTCGTCACCGAGGTTCCGTCCGACCGCTGGGACGTCGAGGAGTATTACGACCCCGAACCGGGGGTCGCCGGCCGCTCGGTCTCCAAATGCGGTGCGTTCCTGGATGACGTCGGCGGGTTCGACGCCGACTTCTTCGGCATCAGTGAACGCGAAGCCATCGCCATCGACCCGCAGCACCGGGTGCTGTTGGAGACCGCATGGGAGGCCGTCGAACGGGCCGGGTTCGATCCCGCGTCGCTGGCCGGTTCCAAAACCGGCGTGTTCGCCGGCGTGACACACAATGACTACGCCTACCTCGCGGCCGACACCGGCTCGCTCGAGGGGCCGTACGGCTTCACCGGCACGAGTTTCTCGCTGGCGTCAGGCCGGATCTCCTATGCGCTCGGTGCGCACGGGCCTGCGGTGAGCGTCGACACCGCGTGTTCATCGGGGCTCACGGCCGTGCACCTGGCCTGTCACAGCCTCCTCGACGGGGAAAGTGACCTCGCCTTGGCCGGCGGCGTGTCGGTGTTGCTTGAGCCGCGTAAGGCGGCATCCGGTTCAGCGGCGGGGATGTTGTCCCCGAGCGGGCGCTGCCGTGCCTTCGACGTCGGCGCCGACGGGTTCGTCTCCGCCGAAGGCTCGGTGGTCGTGGTGCTCAAACGACTGGCCGACGCCCAGCGCGACGGCGACCGCGTGCTCGCCGTGATCCGCGGGGTCGCGAGCAATCAGGACGGCCACACGGTCAACATCGCAACCCCCTCGCGCGATGCGCAGGAGTCGGTCTACCGAGCGGCGCTCGACGTCGCGGGTGTCGACGCGGCGACGATCGGCATGGTCGAGGCTCACGGCACCGGAACCCCGGTCGGCGACCCGCTCGAATACGCCAGTGTCGCCGCGGTGTACGGAACGGCCGGTCCGTGTGCGCTGACCTCGATCAAGACGAACTTCGGGCACCTGCAATCCGCGGCGGGCACGCTCGGTTTGGTGAAGGCCGTGCTGGCCGTACAGCACGGCGTCATTCCGCAGAATCTGCACTTCACCGCGCTGCCCGACGAGATGGCCGCAGTGCAGACACAGCTGTTCGTGCCACAGGAGGCGACGAAGTGGCCGACCAACGGCGGTCAGCCGCGTCGCGCAGCGGTGTCGTCCTACGGTCTGTCCGGTACGAACGTGCACGCCATCGTCGAGCAGGCGCCCGAGGGTTCCGCGGCCGACACCGCTCCCGCGCCGCAGGCACCGGCCGTGCCGATGGTCTTCCCGATCTCGGCGAGCTCGCAGGAGGAACTGCGCCGGACCGCAAGGCAGCTCGCCGAATGGGTGACGGCCAAGCGCGTCGGTACGGCCGAAGGGCCCGCGTTGTCAGATTTGGGATACACCCTGTCGCGCAGGCGGGGCCACCGCACGGTCCGAGCGATGCTCACCGCGACCGACGCGGATGAGCTGGTGGCCGCACTCAACGAGGTCGCAGACGGCGACACCGTCAGCGAACCGGCGGTCGGCCAGGGCGACCGGGGTCCGGTCTGGGTCTTCTCCGGCCAGGGTTCGCAATGGGCCGCGATGGGCAGCGAGCTGCTCGCCAAAGAGCCGGTGTTCGCGGCGACGGTCGCGCAGCTGGAGCCGTTGATCGAAGCCGAGTCCGGGTTCTCGGTCACCGAAGCGATGTCGGCCGCCGAGACGGTCACGCGAATCGACCGCATCCAGCCCACCATCTTCGCCGTGCAGGTCGCCCTCGCGATGACCATGAAGTCGTACGGTGTCGTGCCGGGCGCGGTCATCGGCCACTCGATGGGCGAGGTCGCGGCTGCCGTGGTGTCCGGTGCGCTCTCCCTCGCCGACGGCGTGCGCGTCATCTGCCGTCGCTCCAAGCTGATGCTGCGGCTCGCCGGTGGCGGAGCCATGGCGTCCGTCGAACTTCCTGCCGCGCAAGTGCTTTCGGAACTCGCGGCGCGCGGCATCTCGGACGTCTCCCTGGCGGTGGTCGCCTCTCCGCAGTCGACCGTGCTGGGTGGCGACGCGGAGTCCATCCGCAACCTGGTCGCCTCGTGGGACGAACGCGGTGTCATGGCACGCGAGATCGCGGTCGACGTGGCATCGCACTCGGCGCAGGTCGATCCGATCCTCGACGAATTGGGTGAACAACTCGAAGAGCTCACGCCGAGCGCGCCGACGGTGCCGTATTACTCGGCGACGTCCTACGATCCGCGCGACGTGGTCGAACTCGACAGCTGGTATTGGGCCGACAACCTGCGCCACACGGTGCGATTCGCGGCAGCGGTCCAGGCCGCACTCGAGGACGGTCACCGAGTCTTCGCCGAACTGTCGCCGCATCCTCTGCTCAACCACGCCGTCGACCAGACGGCCCGCAGTCTCGACATTCCGCTCACGGTGCTGGCCGCGATGCGGCGCGAGCAGGAGCTTCCGTTCGGGCTGCGCGGCCTGCTGGCGGACCTGCACTGCGCGGGCGCCGCGGTCGACTTCTCGGTGCTGTATCCCGATGGCCAGGTGACCGACGCGCCGCTGCCGACCTGGACCCATCGCCAGTTGCTGCTCGACCGCGACGGCCATGAGAGCGGTCGAGGGGCCGCCAGCGTCGTGGTTCACCCCTTGCTCGGCTCGCACGTCGTGCTGCCCGAAGAGCCCGAACGCCACGTGTGGCAGGGCGAGGTCGGCATCGACGCGCAGCCATGGCTGGCCGATCACCAGGTGCACAACGTCGCGGTCCTGCCCGGCGCCGCGTACTGCGAGATGGCCCTGGCCGCCGCGCATACCGTGCTCGGTGACGCCGGCGAAGTCCACGACATCACGTTCGAGGAGATGCTGCTGCTCGACGAGGAGACACCCGTGTCCGCAGCGGCCGCGGTGATCTCCGAAGGCGTTGTCGACTTCGCCGTGCAGACCTACCGCTCCGGTGAGCTGACCCAGCGGGCCACCGCGACGCTGCATGCGGGTGCGGCGGGCGAAGACGCCCCGGTCCGCGACATCGATGCGCTTCGCGACGCGCATCCCGAACGGGTCGAAGGTGAGGATCTGCGTTCGGCGTTCCAAGCCGCAGGCGTCCATCACGGTGCGGCGTTCGCCGGGCTCGCGGCCGCCCATACCGGCGACGGTGGCACCGTCCTCGCCGAGGTCGCGCTTCCCGGCCCGCTGCGCTCGCAGCAGGGCGGCTACGGCGCCCACCCGGCCGTGCTGGACGCGTGCTTCCAGGCCGTGGTGGCCGATGCCGGCGTGCAGGCCGTGGCCAACGGCAGCCTGCTGCTGCCGCTCGGCGTGCGCCGGTTGCGGTTGCACAACACGACCCGCCACGCGGCGTTCTGTCTGGTGCGCGTCACCGGCACCGACGCGTCCGGCGTCGAGGCGGACCTCGAGGTGCTGGACGAGAACGGCACGGTCCTCGTCGAGGTCGAGGGTCTGCGGCTCGGCACCGGCATGTCGGAGAGCGGCCGCGCCGACCAGGTGCTCAACGAACGTTTGCTGACGATCGACTGGCTGCAGCGTGATGTGTCGGAACCCGAGCACGACCAGCCGGGCGTCTGGTTGGTGATCGACCGGGGTGCCGATCGGGATGCCTTGAGCGCCAACCTCGTCGCGGCGCTGAAGGCAAAAGGCGCCGATTGCACCGTGGTGCCCTGGACCGACGCGGACAAGCAGGCGACCGCGAGCCAGATCGCCGCGCTGCGCGACGAAGCGCTCACCGGTGTCGTGATCGTCGCGGGCCCGGCATCGGCCGAGGTCGACTGGCAGACCTGCCGGCGGGGCGAGCAGTCCGTGCACGATCTGGTGCACATCGCTCAGGCGCTCGTCGACGCGCACGGTGAATTGCCTCGGATGGTCGTGCTGACCCGCAATGCGCAGCAGGTGACGGACGGCGACGTCCTCAACATGGAGCAGGCGGCATTGCGCGGCCTCATGCGAGTCATCGCGATGGAGTATCCGCACAGTCGGGTCACCCAGGTCGACATCGATTCCGAAACCGATGTCGAGTTGGTGGCCAAGCAGGTGCTCAGTGACTCCGCGGAAGACGAAACCGCTTGGCGCCGAGGCAAATCGTATGTGGCGCGGCTGTGCCCGGCGCCGCTGCAGGCCGACGAGCGGCTGGGCAAGGTGATCGACAACGACCGCGAGGGCACGCGCCTGCAGGTACGGAATCCGGGTGACCTGGAATCCCTGGAACTCGTGTCCTTCGATCGGGAAGCACCGGGCCCCGGACAGATCGAGGTTGCGGTCAGCACGTCCAGCATCAACTTCGCCGACGTCCTCGTCGCATTCGGGCAGTGCCCGAGCTTCGAGGGCCGGCTGCCGGAGCTCGGAACGGATTTCGCGGGCGTGGTGACCGCAGTCGGACCGGGCGTGACGCGACACAAGGTCGGCGACCGCGTCGGCGGCGTGTCCGGCAACGGTTGCTGGGGCACGTTCGTCACGTGCGATGCCGACCTGGCCGTCACCCTGCCCGACGGTCTGTCCGAGGCGCACGCGGCCGCGGTGGCCACGGCCGCGGCGACCGCGTGGTACAGCCTGCACGACCTGGCCCGGATCACGGCAGGCGACAAGGTGTTGATCCACTCGGGCACCGGTGGCGTTGGCCAGGCCGCGATCGCGATCGCCAAGGCCGCAGGCGCCGAGATCTACGCCACCGCAGGCAGTGACCAGCGGCGGCAGCTGTTGCGCGACTGGGGAATCGAGCACGTCTACGATTCGCGTTCGGTGTCGTTCGCCGAGGAGATCCGCCGGGACACCGACGGGTACGGCGTCGACATCGTGCTCAACTCGGTCGTGGGCCCGCTGCAACGCGCCGGCATCGAATTGCTGGCGTTCAACGGGCGATTCGTCGAGATCGGCAAGCGCGACATCTACGGCGACACCAGGGTCGGGCTGTTCCCGTTCCGGCGCAACCTGACCTTTTACGCGGTGGACCTGGCGTTGATGTCGGTGACGCATCCCGGGATCATGCGGTCACTGTTGGAAAAGGTCTTCCAGCTGACCGCCGACGGGTACCTGCCGATGCCGCGCAGCACGCACTACCCGCTGGCCGATGCGGCCACCGCGATCCGGGCGATGGGCGGTGCGCAACACACCGGCAAGCTCCTGCTGGACGTGCCCCGTACCGGTCAGAGCACGGTCGTCGTTGCGCCCCAAGATGTTCCGGTGTTCCGGGAGGACGGCTCCTACATCCTCACCGGTGGTCTCGGCGGTCTCGGCCTGTTCCTCGCCGAGAAGATGGCCGCCGCGGGCTGCGGCCGGATCGTGCTCAGCTCCCGCAGCCGGCCGAGCGCGCAGGCGCTCGAGATCATCGAGTTGATCCGTGCCGCGGGTGGCGACATCGTGGTCGAGTCGGGTGACATCGCCGAGGACGGAACAGCCGAGCGGCTGGTCGAGGCCGCGACGGCCACCGGGCTGCCGCTGCGCGGTGTCGTGCACGCTGCTGCTGTCGTCGAGGACGCCACGTTGACGAACATCACCGACGACATCATCCAAAGGGACTGGGCGCCAAAGGTGTACGGCGCCTGGAACCTGCACGAAGCTACGGCGTCGCTGCCGCTCGACTGGTTCTGCGTGTTCTCGTCTGCCGCGCCGCTGGTCGGTTCGCCCGGGCAGGGTGCGTACGCCGCGGCCAACAGCTGGCTGGATGCGTTCACCTTCTGGCGGCGGTCGCAGGGGCTGCCCGCCACGACGATCGCGTGGGGCGCCTGGGCCGAGATCGGCCGGGGTGTCGCGATGGCGGCGGGGGACAACTCGATCGCACCCGACGAAGGCGCCTACGCCTTCGAGTCCCTGCTGCGATATGAGCGTGCATACACCGGATACGCACCGATCATGGGCGCGCCGTGGCTCGTGGCGTTCGCCGAACGGACCCCGTTCGCCGAGATGTTCAAGTCGGCCGCGCAAAGTGGGCCACAGGGATCGAAGTTGCGGGCCGAACTGAACACCCTGCCTGCCGAGGAGTGGCCGACACACCTGCGTCGGGTCATCTCCGAGCAGGTGAGCCTGCTGCTTCGCCGTGCGGTCGATCCGGACCGTCCGCTGCCGGAATACGGACTGGATTCGTTGGGCAACCTCGAACTGCGCACCCGGATCGAGGCGGAGACCGGTGTGCGCATCAACTCGATGGACATCACGACCATCCGGGGCCTCGCCGATCACCTGTGTGAGCGGCTCGCCGGCCAGGAACCTGCCACGGCGGCTTCGTGATCGCCCTCGGCAGTGGGGAATTGGTGAACATTGAGCGGGGGCCGGACATCGGGAGAGAAGAGTGCTGTTAGGTCCAGTAGAGATCGCGTCGATCGACGAATGGACACCTGAGCCGGGTTCGCTGATCTCCTGGCAGCCGACGGAGGCCGCGCTGGCCAAGGCGCGGGAGGCACCGGAAAGTCCGGTGCCAGCCAGCTACATACAGACGCGCCATCTGCGCAGCTTCGTCGAGCAGGGCAGCCGGGGTGTCGACCACTCGCGCCTGTTCATCGCGGCGTGCGACATGCCGGGTCGCTGCGACATCCGCGCGATGACGTATGTCATCAACGCGCACCTGCGCCGGCACAGCACCTATCGGAGCTGGTTCGAATACCGTCGGGCGGATGACCCGGGCACCGCGGACACGGTCGTCCGGCACACGATGACCGACGCCGCCGACATCGAGTTCGTGCCCAAGCGTCACGGTGCGGCCGATGCCGCCAAGCTGCGCAGCCAGGTGGCCGCGACGCCGGATTCCTTGCAGTGGGACAGCTTCCGGTTCGGTGTGATCCAGCGGGAAGACAAGTTCACGTTCTGGTCCAGCATCGACCACCTGCACGTCGACGGCCAGTTCGTCGGTGTCGGGCTGCTGGAATTCCAGGCGATGTACTCCACGCTGGTATCCGGTGCCCCGCCTCTGCAATTGCCGGACGCAGGCAGTTACGACGAGTACTGCCTGCGCCAGCGCGAGTTCACGTCGTCGCTCACGCTCGATACACCCGAGGTGCAGACCTGGAAGTCCTTCGCCGAGAAGAACAATGGGACGTTTCCGGTGTTCCCGCTGCCGCTCGACGACGGATCGCCGTCGGAAGGCGGCGATCTGGTCGCGGTGAAGCTGATGGATCGGCAGCAGACCGAGCGGTTCGAAGACCTCTGTGTGGCTGCCGGATCCCGTTTCATCGGCGGCCTGTTCGCGGTGGTCGCACACGCACTCCACGAACTCACCGGCCTCGATACCTACTACGGGTTGACGCCGATCGATACCCGCACGCCGGATGAGCTGACGACCCAGGGCTGGTTCACCGGCCTGATACCCGTCGTCGTCCCCGTCGCGGGCGCGTCGTTCGCCGACAGCATCCGCGCCGCCCAACGTGGCTTCGACACAGGCAGATCCGCTGCGCTCGTGCCGTTCGAGCGGGTGGTCGAGTTGGCCCCGCATCTGACGCCCCCACAGCCGCTGTTCCCGATGCTGAACTTCTTCGACGCCAGTTCCGGCCCGATGGCCCCGTTGCTGACGAATCTGCAGGAGGGCGTCCGGATCGCCACGCTCAGCGATGGCCGCGTGACGTATCCGCTGAGCACCCTTGTCGGGCGGTTCAACGAGACGTTCGCCACCGTCGTGTTCCCGAAGAACCCGGTGGCGCGCCAGTCTGTCGACCGGTACGTGGCTGCGCTGCAAGAGGTCTGTGACCGCGTCACGGGCGGGCGCGACGTGCTGGTCGCGGCAACTCGAAATGAGGCTGAGGGACAGCCCGTGCGCTGACCGAGCGGACGGGATGGACGGACGCGTCAGCGTACTATTTTGAGGGTCAGCAGAGTTATCAGGCGGTTTCGAGTGGCGCGGCGAACGGATCCGGCCGACGCGGAGGTCGGCGTCTTCGCCCGGCTCGGCGACGTCATCGTCCGTTTCCCATGGGCGGTCATCGCGCTGTGGCTGATGCTTGCCGTCTGTCTGCCCGTCGTGTCGCCGACATTGAAGGAGATGGCCGAGCGGCGGCCCGTCGCAATCCTTCCCGAGGACGCTCCGGCGATGGTGGCCAGCAAGCAGATGCTGACGGCCTTCCAGCAAGCGGGTACCGACAGCTTCGTCGTGGTCGTGTTGACCAACGACGACGGTCTGAGCAAGTCCGACGAGGCCGTGTACCGAAAACTCGTGGACGCGCTGCACCGCGACACCGGTGACGTGGCCAAGCTCCAGGACTTCCTGAGCGCACCCCCGCTGCGCGAGGTCATGACGAGCAAGGACAACAAGGCGTGGTTGCTGCCGATCACGTTGCCCGGCACGCTCGGAACGCCGCAGTCCAAGGAGGCCTACGCGCGGGTGGCCGAGGTGGTCGAACGCGAAGTCGTCGACACCGCTTTGACCCCGCACATGACCGGGCCCGCGGCCACCGTGGCCGATCTGAACGCCGTGGGGGAGCGCGACCTCAAGGTGATCGAGACCGCGATCACCGTCCTCGTGCTGTTCATCCTGCTGATGATCTACCGCAATCCGGTGACCATGGTGGTGCCGCTGGCGTCGATCGGTGTCGCGGTGGTGGTGGCGCAGGCCGTGGTGTCCTGCGCCGCGTTGTTGGGCCTCGGTATCGCCAACCAGACGATCGTGTTCATGAGCGGCATGATGGTGGGCGCGGGCATCGACTATGCCGTGTTCCTCATCAGTCGCTACCACGACTACCTGCGCCAGGGTGAGAGTTCGGACGACGCGGTCCGAAAAGCGTTGACCTCCATCGGCAAAGTGATCGCGGCGTCCGCGGCCACCGTCGCCGTGACGTTCCTCGGCATGTCGTTCACCAAGCTCGCACTGTTCTCCTCGGTGGGGCCCGCGCTGGCGATCGCCATCTCGGTGGCGTTCCTCGGTGCGGTCACGCTGCTTCCCGCGGTGTTGACCATCGTGGGGCGGCGAGGCTGGATCGCGCCACGACGTGATCTCACGACGCGCTTCTGGCGACGCTCGGGGGTACGGATCGTGCGCAGGCCCGTCGCGCATCTCGTCGCGAGCCTGATCATCCTTGCCGTGCTGTCGGGGTTCGTGCTGACGACGAGCTACAACTACGACGACCGCAAGGCATTGCCGGCCAACGCCACCAGTTCGCAGGGATACGCCGCACTGGAACAACACTTCCCGCTGAACTCGATCGTTCCGCAATACCTGGTCATCAGCTCTACGAAAGACCTTCGCGAACCGCAGGCCCTTGCCGATCTCGAACAGATGGCCCAGCGGGTCAGCCAGTTGCCGGGGATGGGACCGGTCCGGGGTATCACCCGGCCCACCGGTGAGCCGCTGGAGCAGGCGAAGATCTCCTACCAGGCCGGCGAGGTGGGAAAACAGCTCGGCGCGGGATCACAGCAGATCGTGGACCGCACAAACGATCTCACGCGGCTGAATTCCGGCGCCGATGCGCTCGCCGACAGCCTTGGCACGGTCCGGGGACAGGTCAGCCAGGCGATCAACCAGGCCAGGGGCATGCTCGACACGCTTGCGGCGGTCCAGAACTCGGTGGGCGGCAGCAAGACGTTGCGTGACCTCGACAACGCGACGAAGTTCGTCAACAACATGCGATCGCTCGGCGAGTCGATCGGGGTGAACGTGACCAACCTGTCCAACAGCTTCGAATGGATCGGGCCGGTTCTCAACGCACTGAACGCGAGCCCGGTATGCGATGCCGATCCCGGTTGCGTCACCGCGCGAAATCAATTGGTGAGGCTTTCGGTTGCGCGCACCGACGGCACCTTCGACCGGCTCGCCGAGCTCGGCCGGGAACTGCAGTCGACACAGGCCGCGCAGTCGCTGGCCACCACGACGGCCAATTTGCGGCGGGCACTCAACACCGCCTCGAGTGCGATGCGCTCATTGGGGTTGAACAATCCGAGCAGTGTGCGGTCCCGGCTCGACAACGTGCAGGACGGGGCCGACAAGCTCGCCGACGCCAGCAGGCAGGTCGCCGACGGCGTGCAGCAGCTGGTGGGCGAGACCTTGAAGATGAGCGGCAGCCTGGCCGAGGCGTCGGCGTTCCTGATGACGCTCAAGCAGGACGCGGGCACGCCCGCCATGGCCGGATTCTATGTTCCGCCAACAAGTTTCGGGATCGAGGATTTCAAGAAGGCAGCGCAGCTGTTCATCTCACCGGACGGTCACTCGGTCCGGTACCTGCTTCAGACCGATCTGAATCCGTTCAGTGTCGAGGCGATGGACCAGGTGAACGAGATCATGGACACCGCCCGTGGTGCGCAGCCGAACACCGAGCTCGCGGACGCCTCGGTGTCGGTCGTGGGGTTCCCCGTGATCCTTCGAGACACCCGCGACTTCTACAACCACGACATCCGGTTCATCGTCGTGGTGACGATCCTGGTGGTGATGCTGATCCTGGTGGTCCTGCTGCGAGCCGTCGTGGCGCCGATCTATCTGATCCTGTCAGTGGTCGTCTCATACCTGGCGGCCCTCGGCATCGGCACCCTCTTCTTCGAATTCCTGCTCGGGCAGGAATTGCATTGGAGCGTACCGGGTTTGACGTTCATCATCCTGGTGGCAGTCGGAGCCGATTACAACATGCTGCTGATATCGCGGATCCGGGAGGAATCCCAACCCGGTCTGCGGCTCGGTGTGATCCGCACCGTGGGGGCCACCGGCGGGGTGATCACCGCGGCCGGGCTCATTTTCGCCGCCACGATGTTCGGTCTGGTGTTCAGCAGTATCAGCACGATGGTGCAGTCCGGATTCGTCGTCGGCGTGGGCTTGCTGCTCGACACCTTCCTGGTGCGGACCATCACGGTGCCCGCCGCGGCGACCTTGGTCGGAAAGGCCAACTGGTGGCCGTCACGGGCGGACGCCGTGACCCACGGCCACTGACCGGGACTGATCTTCGGCGCGTCAGCGCTTCTTCTTGCCCTTCGGCAGCAGCGGAATGCCCTTCTTGGGAAGCGGCAGGCCGTTCTTCGGAAGCTGAACGCCGTTCTTGGGCAGGAGATTGCGAACCTGGTTGGCGATGTTGACCGCGTTGACGGCGTTGGACGCGACGTTGGTCGCGGTCGAAACGGCGTTGATGGGAACCGAGATCGGAGTCGCGATGTTGCCCGGTGCGATACCGCGGAGGTCGGCGAGCCGCACGCCCGGTTCCACCGGCGGCGGTGGCGGACCGTAGGCGCGATTGACCATCGGCGTCAGGTACCGGTTGAGTTCAGCGGCCATTTCCGGTGACATTCCGCCCTGGCTCAGGTACTCCACGAGCGGAAGCTGCTCTGCCGGAATGAAATAGGTCGTGGTGGTGGCGCCCCGGCTGTTGGTGGCCACGGTGACGTTTTGTGCCGGGATGCTCGCGGGATCCGAGAACGCGGTCGCGGTGTGGGACGTACCGCCCGCAACGAGAGCGTTGGCCAATGCCAAGAGGTTTCCGGGCCGATCCAGCGGATCGCTGAAGATGTCGTACTGGGCGACGACTTCCACCGTGTCGTACTGGCTCTCGACCGGCGCGGGGACGGTGTAATCGAGGACGGGCACCGTGGTGCCGGGGCGGAACCACTTGGTGAACAGACGATCGGGATTGCCCGTCTTGACGAAGGTCAGGTTGTCAGGGGCGGGCGCGGTGGGATCGTTCGCGAGGCGCGCCTGCTCGGCGTTGAGGGCCAGCACACCCTGCGACAGCCCGGTCACGGTGACATTCCCGTCGGCGCTGCGAATGCGCGAATCGAGGCTGTTGGTGCCGTCGGCGACCGACTGTGCGAGCGTCGGCGAGTTCTCGCCGGTGAGCGGCCACAGGCTGCCGGGATAGGGAACGACTTCACGTGTCGCGCCGGCACTGTCGTAATAGTTGGCGCCGATCGCGGGTTGCGTTGCGGGGTCGAAGTGATACAACGTGCGTAACGCCGGGTAGGGCGAGGGTGCCGTTCCCGGCACGATGAACGCTGTTTCAGCCGATGCCACACCGCTGCCGAATGCGGTGACCGAGCCGACCAGTCCCGCGGCGACGGCGGCCGCGAACAGTCTGTTCATGCGTCCTCCTGACAGTGGGCAAGAGTGATCGCCCGGCAAATTTGCATCCTTGTGATCGTAACCCGTGTCGTCGGCAGGATCGAGCCCCGTTTGTCATCGGATGTGCCCTTGTGGGCGTAAGCGGAGCGGGTCGCCTGGATCGCACCGGGAATGCGTTCGGTATCCGCGATTGCAGCAAATCCGTTGGCGCTGTGGCCGGGATCGGGCCAACGCTGTCACATGTGGGCAAGCCCGATCGCGAGCATCAGGCATCCTCCCGCGGCAACGACTACGGCCATGTCGCGCCGCGGTCGGTTCTGTAACCACTCGTGAAAAGCCGACAGCAGGGCTTGAGTTCTCTTGGGCGCGGCGATGTATCCGATCAGCGGAATCTCGACCAACGTGAACGCAACGACGTTGAACAGCAGCAATGCCTGCGCCTGGGCGATCGGCGCCTCCCCGGAAGCCAGGATCACCGCCATCGCGCCCATGAAATTGGCTGAGGGCAAAGCGGTTCCGAGGCCGCTCACCCATGCGACCCACAGCGAGTCGCCCCCGAGGATCGAGCGCATACGGGTCGACAGCCGATTGCGCCGCCGCGGTGGATCCTCGTCGTACGCGGTTGGTCCGGGGCCGGCCGAGGCCCGTGCCGGGCGCCTGCGCAGCCCGCGCATAGAGATGTCGGTGGCCAGTGCCACCGCGATGACAAGGGCGACGATGCCGACGGTGATCTGTACCGACGGGACGGTGAAACGTCCTGATGCCAGCGGCGTGGAACGGAGGACGAACAACACGATGAGGCCGACGCCCATGCCCATGGTGAATCCGCCGCACAGGAACGCCAGCAGTTGCAGCAGTGGGCGCGGCCGATTGAGCATCAGGACCGCGAGTCCGATCCGGATGGGTTCGAAGATCACCGCGAAGGCCATGACCAACACGGTTGCCCACATGACCAAGCACCGTACCCCTCGCGTCGAGTGGCTGCGCCATGTTGCCGCATGGGCCGAATGAAACTGCGTATCCCACCGCAGTTTGCGGGTCTCGCACCCGCATGACGGCGCCGTAGGCGCGTGCGGTCTGCCCTGGAATGGTTTGTCCAGTGTGTGCGCGCATCCCGGTCTTGGCGGAAGTTGTTCGGACAACCTCGAATTCGTTGCGATGACGACGCAACGGCGATGAAACGCGTCGCGAAGACCGGTTCAGGTGTTTTGGGTATAGGCGAGAATCTGGTTGCTGGCCTAGGGTACTGATTTGAGGTCCGTCGGTCGCGCTTTCCGGGGGGAGTCGCGCACGGTGCAGCAGGCGAAGGAGACGAATGTTCGGCGAAGACCTGCGCATACCGCGCGTCGACGATGACGGCGAACGTTCACGTCGCCATCGAAATGTGAAGCCGCGCCGACGTGGAACGCCGGCCATCGGACGCCCCGTCGCGGCGGTTTGTCGTGGCGCATAAGCCGTCGTCATATCTCGTGCTGGCGTCCCAGCGCAGCGGCAGCACCCTGCTGGTCGAATCACTGCGCTCGACAGGACTTGCCGGAAAACCGGAGGAGTTCTTCCAATACCAGCCGTGGACGAGCCGGGCGCCTCAGCCGCGGGAGTGGTTCGCCGGCGTCGAGGATGAGTCGATACTGCGCCTGCTCGACCCGTTCGATCCGGGAACGCCAGACCTTGCCCCAGCGCAGATTTGGCGCGAGTACGTCCGCACGGTCGGCCGGACTCCGAACGGTGTTTGGGGCGGCAAGTTGATGTGGAATCAGACTCCGTTGCTGCTCAACCGTGCCAAAGACCTGCCGGATCGGTCCGGAGACGGGCTGCGAGCAGCGATTCGCGATGTGATCGGCGAGGAGCCCTTGTTCGTCCATGTTCATCGCCCGGACGTGGTCTCACAAGCGGTTTCCTTCTGGCGCGCGGTACAGACGAAGGTGTGGCGCGGCAGGCCGGAGCCCATCCGCGACGCGCACGCGCAATATCACGCCGGGGCGATCGCTCACCTGGTGCGCATGCTGCGCGCGCAGGAGGAGCGTTGGCGCAGCTGGTTCGCCGAGGAGGGCATCACGCCCATCGAAGTCGCGTATCCCGTTCTGTGCAGCGACTTCACCGGCGTGGCCGGTTCCATCATGTCCGGGTTGGGTCTCGATCCAAAGCTGGCGCCCGGTCCGGCGTTGGAGCGGCAAGCCGATCGGCGTTCCGACGAGTGGGCGAACCTCTACCGGGACGATGCGTCGAAGTGGGGCCTGCCGACCTGATCGCATCGGTCGCGGTGTCGGCGGTCCCGTGTCAGTCACCGGCAGGTCTTTGCCGGAAAGCCTTGTGGGCGTTGCCAGGACGGTTGTGGCACACCGAGTGGCCGCGCACATGGGTGAAGCTGTGGGGAACATAAATTGACGAAGACGTTATAAAATGCCTACTCGGTTCACCATTCTTGCGACTTGCCGTGGCCCATTCTCCGAACGCGGCCGCCCCGGCCGCGACGGTGGTACCAGCGGCTTCAGAGCGTTACTCCGGCATGCGCATAATCGTCGTTCTAGATCAAACGACGTGCGCCGTCCGCGAACGGGCGGCCATTGATCATCTTCGCGCCGGAGACGGAATCAGCGTGAGTAATTCCCTTGCGGTTCCTCGACAAGCGAGCGGGCCGGTGAGCGGCGCTCGACGCCGCGGGGCTGGATCATCTGGCACAGCGCTCGCCGCGGCAGTGTGCCCCTTGACGCCGTGCGGAGTCTTTGGGGGCGAGGCGCGAGCAAACTGTTCATCGCCGGCAGGCCGCCCGCTGACGAGGTTGGTATGCGCGTGGCATCTCCGCATGCCGAATCGATCATCCGGAATTGCTCAGCGGTCCGCTGTGCACCGCAATTGCGCATTCTCGCGTCAATGCGAATTGATGATCCGGCAATGTCCTGCAACGCCGGAATTGCCACGCTCTCGTTCGGAAACGAATATCGGAGGCATATTCGTGGCGCGGCGAAATCGGCGGGCGATTTGTGATTCGGCGGGTCACTAGATCGTCCGACGCGTGATTGCGCGATTTGTCCGTGGCAGTGTCGGACACCATTAGTTGGTGTGTCGGAATCTTGGGGCTCTCCCGTAACGCCCGTGCTCACAGCCTTGCTTTGCCTGAATCGCACCGGTGGCGCGGTGGCCGACCACGTGATCAGGGTCAAGATCATCGGAAGGCCAACATGAAAACGTCAGTTCTCGGTTTCGGCCGGGCAAACGCCCTTCGGCCCGTACGTCTCCTCTTTTCGCCGGTTCGGCGTTTTGTAACATCCATGCAAGCAGGAGCCGGTAGTCTCCCAATTCCTATGGTCCTCTGGTTAGGTGTGACACAGTGAGAACTTCGCGTCACAACGACGTGCGTGAATCCACGGAAGCAAAACCAGAGCAGGAGAGGCAACGGCCGGCATGTGTCGGTCAGATGGCGAGATGGTGATCCCTGCTGATGCGCGCGGAGCGAAGCGTGGTCGTGGACCTGTCGCGGCATGAAGGGGGCGCCGGAATCTTCCGGCAAGGGGTCGCTCGATTGAACGCCTGTTCGAAGGAGGCTGTGTGTTCGGGATAGCGACGATCGACGAGTGGGAGCCGAGCAGGGGTTCTGTCGTCTGCTGGCATGCGTCGCCGGCGTCCTGCGCCAAAGCGCTGCAGGCCCCCGTGAATCCCGTGCCGCCCAGCTATCAGCAGACCCAGCACTTGCGCCGCTTCGCCGACCACGCGGCCCGTGGACTCGACATGTCCCGGCTGATGATCTTCACGTGGGACATACCCGGCAAGTGTGACGTCCGGGCCATGACCTATGTCCTGAACGCCCACCTGCGCCGCCATGACACCTATCGCAGCTGGTTCGAGTTCGACGACCCCGACAACATCGTGCGCCACACCATCACCGACCCTGCGGACATCGCCGTGGCACCGCAGCGGCACGGCGATCTGAGTCCCGCCGAATTACGCGAGCACATCCTCACCACACCCGATCCGCGGCACTGGGACGGCTTCCGCTTCGGGGTGATCCAGCGCAAGGACCACTTCACCTTCTACGCGAGCATCGCTCACCTGTACATCGATCCGATGATCATGGGCGTTCTGTTCGGCGAGATCTACATGATGTACGGCGCACTGGTCCAGGGTGCGGCACCCGTGCAGTTGCCGCAGGCGGGCAGCTATGAGGAGTACTGCCTGCAGCAACGCGAGTACACCGCAGCACTCACCCCGGATTCGCCCGAGATCCGCGCGTGGATCGACTTCGCCGCCGACAACGACGGCACCCTGCCTGCCTTCCCTTTACCACTCGGCGATCTGTCCGTGCCGTGTGACGGTGACACGATGACCGTCTCGGTGCTCGACTCGCGCCAGACCGAACGCTTCGAATCCGCTTGTGTGGCAGGCGGTGCCCGCTTCAGCGGCGGGGTGTTCGCATGCGCGGGCCTGGCCACGCAAGAACTCACCGGCGCGGACGCTTTTCATGTCATCACACCGACCGACACACGGACGACCCCGACCGAGCTCGTCACCACCGGCTGGTTCACCGGCCTCGTCCCGGTCAGCGTCCCGATGCCGTCGATGTCGTTCCCCGAAGCCGCACAGGCAGCGCAGGAATCGTTCGATACGGGCACCTACCTCGCCAAGGTGCCCTTCGACCGGGTCATGCAGCTGGCGCCGCCGAATCGGGGTATCAAGAGCCCGCGGCCGGGCAACTTCGTGATGTCGTTCCTTGATGCCAGTGTCGCGCCGCTGTCGACGGTCGCGAGCTCGGATCTGAACTTCCAGATCTACAACGAAGGCCGTGCGTCGCATCAGGTTTCGATGTGGGTGACCCGGCTCAAGCACGAGACCGTGGTGACAGCGCTGTTCCCGGGTAACTCCGCGGCGCGGAAGTCGGTCAGTGAGTTCATCGAGACCATGCGATCGGTGTACGCCCGCGTCGCCGACGGTCGCCCGACCGCGGCATACGCGCAGAACGTCGCGGTATAGCTCAGGCGTCCAGGCGGGCGAACTGATCCTGGCGGTACTGCTCGACACAGGACGCCCGCCGCACCTTGCCGCTTGTCGTGATCGGGATCGAGCCGGGCGGGACCATCACCAGGTCGGTGACCTTGAGCCCGTGTGATTTGGAAATCGCCGATGTGACATCGCGTTTCACCGAATCGAGCCGCTGCAGGGCTTCCTCTTCGGAGTCGCCGCGCTTCTTGTGTTCGATGATCACGACCAGACGTTCTGTCCGGTCATCCGGTACCGATATGGCTGCCACCCGGCCCCGGCTGATCTCCTGCACGGTCGCCTCGATGTCGTCGGGGGAGTGGTTGCGGCCGTACACGATCAGCAGATCCTTGATGCGCCCCATGATGTAGAGCTCGCCGTCCGCGATGAAGCCCAGATCACCGGTGCGCAGCCAGGGGCCGGCGGGCGTCCCTTCGGAGGGGTTGTCGATCGTGGCCCGGAATACGCGGTCACTGTCCTCGGGGCGCTGCCAATAGCCCAGTGCGACATTGTTGCCGTGCACCCAGATCTCACCTGTGGCGCCATCCGGCCGCTCGGTCCGGGTGTCCGGGTCGACGACACGCACGATGGGCGATGCGGGCAATCCATAGGCGACAAGCGGGCTGCCACTTGAATTTTCGGTGGGAACCGCCTGACCTGCCGACAACTTGTCCGCATCGAAGTTCGTGATGCGTGGCGGTTCACTCGGTACACGCGTCGCGACGTATACCACCGCCTCGGCAAGACCGTATGACGGTTGGATGGCCGCGGCGGGGAAGTTCAGCGGGGCGAAGCGTTCGGTGAACCGCCGCACGGTCGCCGCGTGCACCCGTTCCGCGCCGCTCAGCAGGTACATCACATGGCCGAGGTCGAGACCGGCCATGTCCTCGTCCGAGGTGCGTCCGAGCGCGAGTTCGAACGCGAAGTTCGGTCCGGCCGAGACGGTTCGGGAATGACTGGCCAGCAGTTGCATCCATCGCGCCGGTCGCTGCAGGAACGCGACCGGGCTGGTCAGCACCGTCCGGATGCCGCCGAGGATGGGCACGCAGATGCCGAGCATCAGTCCCATGTCGTGGTAGAAGGGCAACCACGACACGAACGTGGTGTCGGCAGGCGCGACGTTGCCGTGGTCGCCGAAGAATCCGGCCATCATCTGCTCGAAGTTGGCCGACAGGTTGCCGTGTGAGATCTCGACACCAGCGGGGCGCCGCGTCGAGCCCGATGTGTACTGCAGATAGGCGATCTCGGGACGGCGCACGCGAGCGGGGCGCGCCCCTTTCTTGTCGAGGTCGAGAGCGTCCACTTCGATCACGACGGGCCGATTGCCGTTCGCGTTCGCGTATTCGCGGACGGTCGCCGACACCGCCGACGTGGTCAGGACGATGGCCGGGGACGTGTCGTCGAGAACCGAGGTGGTGCGCTCGTCGTGGGCTCCACCGTGCGGCACCGAGAGCGGCACCGCGATGATGCCGGCTTCGAGCGACGCCAGAAACGCGATCAGGTATTCGAGGCTCTGGGGTGCCAGGATCACCGCACGGTCGCCGACAGTGGCGTTGGCCCCGAGTTCCTGGGCCAGGTTCAGGGTCCGTCGGTACAGCTCGGCCCAGGTCAGTGTGAGCTCGACGCCATTCCAATCCTGCTCGTAGTCCACGAATGTGAAGGCGATGTCGTTGGGTTGGAGACTCGCCCGCTCACGCAACACGGCGGGGATGGATGACTGGCTCATGGGCGCCCTCTCGAAAACTCCTGCCCGGAAATTGACCAGCCGGGCATAGGCACATCGGAGCTTACCGGTTGCCCAATTTGCCGGTGGCGTACTACAGGTGGCCGGCGACGAACGAGGCGGCTTCGGCCGTCGCCCCGATCTGGACGTAAGCGCCGTGTACCGGCAGGTTGACGCCATTCGAGCACACGGGGTCGCCGATGGCGCAGAGGTCGATGCTCTTGTCTGCGTAGCGCGAGTTCGTCTGCGTGAACGAAGCTCTCCCGGATTTTCGGGCCGGGTTGCCGAACAGCGCGACCGCCGCGACGCGATCGGCGACGGCCGGGGGCAAGGGCGCCGAATACCCCCAGGCGGCGCCATCGGTACCGGTGACGAGTTCGATGACGTTCGCCCCCTGCGAGAAGCCGGCGAGGACGAATTCCGTTCCTGGACAATCGACGATCATTGTCTGCAGGTGTGCGTTCACGTCGTTCGCGCCCAACGTGGAGGAGTTGCCGAAGTCGATTCCTGCGGGGTAGTTCACTGCATACACCCCGATCGTCTTCGTCGGTACGTTCGCTCTCAGGGAATCGACGAAGGCCTGGCCGACCACGCCGATGCCGGGCGGTGCGCCGGTGCCCCTGGCGAACACGACCTCGACGTCGGGGCATGAATCCGCATGCGCCGACGGCTGATTCGCGGCGAGACCGGCCATGAGCAAGCCCACCACGGCAATCTTCGTCAGATTCCTCGACACCCGATGATCGTCACACACGCACATGCCCGACGGGGGTCAACGTGGCGGTTCGGCCGCTGCGCTCACCGCCTCGCGTCGGTGAAGACCCGTGTCTTCAACCGCCACGAGTGCGCGGCGGACAGCGCGAAGACCGCGCCGCACGTGCACGCGAACAGCCACACCATGCGGCCGTTCTCGATGGGCTGCAGTTGCGGCACGAACGCGGTGACGATCCGCACGACGCACGCGAGAATGCCGCTGACCGAAGCGAACAGGTAGATGTTGGCGATTCGCCGGGACCGGGGGTCGCGGCGCAGGATCAGCATCGCGCGGACACCGTAGCCCAGCAGATAGATGAGCATGCCGCAGAGCAGCGCCCAGTAGACGTTGAGCCAGAAATCGGTGGGCACCTGGAAGAAGTCCGGGCGGTACACGGCCGCGCCGTTCCCGAATGTGAACGCGGCGAGCAGCAACGGGATGCACACCGTGGCGGGGCGCTCGACATACTGCTTGAACGAGTGCTGCATCCCGTAGTCGTCCTGCAGCCGGCCCAGTGCGTTGTAGACCACCGCCGATGCCGCGACGATGTAGCAGTCGTGGCCGATGTAGTCCTCGACGTTCCACTTGCCCGTGAGGTGATAGAGCAGCTGTCCGACGGTCTCCGACGCGAACGGCGACATCAGCAGCACGGCCAGGCCCTGCAGCGCGATGTTGAGGGTGGCGGCGACCTCCCACCGGCAGGTCCAGGTGACTCGCCTGATCCACAAGCTCCACATGATGCAGAGCAATGTGATGGCGATGAGTATGGCTACGGACATCAGATTTTGCCTCGGGCGGGTTTGCGTTTCAGCAAATCGTATGGCTAAAGGGGTGGCGCATCCGGACGGGGGGACAGCTCGGAGAGCTTCTTGGGTCGGCTCACCCGAGTCGCGGTCTCGACCGGCGCCACGGTGACGGGCGCTGATTCCATGTAGTGCCAGACCTCCTGCCGGCTCATCAAGCCGAACCGGATCTGCAGGTCGGGGTAGCTGAGGTGGAACCGGTCAGCGACCTGGCGCAACTCCTCGGCGTTCGGATAGTCGGCTTCCTTGATGCGCCGGTAATACGTACTGCTCGACACACCGAGGGCGGTGTAAATCGCCTTGGCGTCGATCTCGCCGTCCAGCAGGTAGTCCAACAGGGCTTTGAGTTGCCTGCCGTTCTCATCGGTGCGGGGCACTACCACACCATAAACCCCACTGTCGATCTCGGGCATCACGAACCGGAATGTCTGTGGCTGTTCCTTAATTGACAGGCGTGTAAGAGTTCTGGCACTACTCTCCCATTTTTGGGACAGTATGGCTAGCGTTGACGGCATGGCTGCTCCTCTATTGACCGGCGCGTCGGGCGTGACGTGCTGGATTGCTGATCACGCCACCGCCACGCCACCCCGTCCCGTCGACCTGTCGACGACCTCGAATGTCCTCGACAGCGTCCTCGCCGCCGAACTCCACGGCGCGCGGGCCGCGATGGGATGCGCTGCCGAAGACATCCTGGTGGCGGCATTGGGACGTACCGTCGCGCGGGTGATCGGTGACGGAATCCTCGTCGTCGATGTCGACACGCACGACGGCGCATCGCGCCGCGTCGCCGTGCCGTGCGTATCGCAACGCGGCCTGTCGGGGTCCGAACTGCTGGCCACGGCTCGCTCGGCGACGACCGGTACCGCCCCCATCGGGGCTGCCGTACGCATCGGTTACGGCGAAGGCGTCTTCGCCGAGCCCGGCGAGTACCTGTTGGAGCTGCGCGTGCACCCCGGTCCGGCCGGTGGGCTCACGGTCGACTGGTCGTTCGACGTCCGCAGTTTCGATGCCTACACCGTCGAGGAGTTGGCCGAACAGTTCCCGTCGGCGCTCATCGAGGTGACGTCCGGTTAGCCCGGGCAACCCGATTTGCGTCGGCCTTTAAACTTGATGCATCGGCGCTGATCCGGCCATCACCGGGGAGCCTTCGGAAGAACGGCCGCGGCGGGTCTCGTCCCGCCCGGCCAAGTAGAACCGAACGGGTGGGCCCGTCATCGCCCGACAGTTGAGCGGCGCGCATTCTGCGCGCAAGCGGGGTGGTACCGCGGCGCTCGCGCACCGGCGCGACGTCGTCCCCGTGCCGAACTTCAGGCACAGGAGACGAAGCCAGTGACCGCCTATCCCAAGCCGGCCGCACCGAACTTCCCCGAGCGGGAGCTCGAGGTGCTCGACTACTGGGCCCGCGACGACACCTTCCGGGCGAGTGTCGAGCGGCGCGACGGCGCCGAGGAGTACGTCTTCTACGACGGGCCGCCGTTCGCCAACGGCCTGCCGCACTACGGCCATCTGCTGACCGGTTACGTCAAGGACATCGTGCCGCGCTACCGCACCATGCGCGGCTACAAGGTCGAGCGGCGATTCGGCTGGGACACCCACGGGCTGCCTGCGGAGCTGGAGGTCCAGCGCCAGCTCGGCATCACCGACAAAGCCCAGATCGAAGAGATGGGCATCGAGAAGTTCAACGACGCGTGTCGTGCCTCGGTGCTCAAGTACACCGACGAATGGCAGGCCTACGTGACCCGGCAGGCCCGTTGGGTGGACTTCGACAACGACTACAAGACCCTCGACCCGTCGTTCATGGAATCGGTCATCTGGGCCTTCAAGCAGTTGTGGGACAAGGGTCTGGCCTACGAGGGCAACCGCGTGCTGCCGTACTGCTGGAACGACGAGACCCCGCTGTCCAGCCACGAACTCCGCATGGACGACGACGTCTACCAGAGCCGCCAGGATCCGGCGCTGACCGTCGGCTTCCGGGTCGAAGGCGGCGAGCTGGATGGCGCCTACCTGCTGATCTGGACCACCACACCGTGGACCTTGCCGTCGAACCAGGCTGTCGCCGTCAACCCCGACGTGACCTATGTGCAGGTCGAGGGTGCCGACGGCCGTCGGTACGTGCTCGCCGAGGCCAGGCTTGCGGCGTATGCCAGGGAGTTGGGTGAGGAGCCCAGGATCGTCGGCACATATTCCGGGCGCGATCTGCTCGGCATCCGCTATCTGCCGCCTTTCCCGTATTTCATGGGCTCGCCCAACGCTTTCCAGGTGTTGCGTGCCGAGTTCGTCAGCACCGAGGACGGTACGGGCATCGTCCACATGTCGCCGGCATACGGCGAGGACGACAAGGCCACGGCCGATGCCGCCGACATCGTTGCCGTCACGCCCGTCGACTCCAAGGGCCGTTTCGACGAGACCGTGCCGGACTACGCGGGACAGCATGTGTTCGACGCCAACCCGCAGATCATCCGTGACCTCAAGAACGGCGACGGGTCCGCGGGAGTCAACGGTGCGGTGCTGCTGCGCCACGAAACCTACGAGCACTCCTATCCGCACTGCTGGCGTTGCCGTAATCCGTTGATCTACCGCGCCGTATCGTCGTGGTTCGTCCGCGTGACCGAGTTCCGGGACCGGATGGTCGAGCTCAACCAACAGATCACCTGGTACCCCGAGCATGTCAAGGACGGCCAGTTCGGCAAGTGGCTGCAGGGCGCCCGGGACTGGTCGATCTCACGAAACCGCTACTGGGGCACCCCGATTCCGGTGTGGAAGTCCGACGATCCGGCCTACCCGCGGATCGATGTGTACGGCAGCCTCGACGAACTCGAACGCGACTTCGGAGTACGGCCGACGAACCTGCACCGGCCCTACATCGACGAACTGACCCGCCCCAATCCCGATGACCCCACCGGGAAATCGACCATGCGCCGTATCGAGGACGTGCTCGACGTGTGGTTCGACTCCGGTTCGATGCCTTACGCGCAGGTTCACTACCCGTTCGAGAACCAGAAGTGGTTCGACGGCGTGAGCGGCAACGGCGATGCGGCAGGAGCAGACGCGCACTTCCCCGGAGACTTCATCGTCGAGTACATCGGCCAGACCCGCGGCTGGTTCTACACCCTGCACGTGCTGGCGACGGCGCTGTTCGACAAGCCGGCCTTCAAAACCTGTGTGTCGCACGGCATCGTGCTCGGCAACGACGGCCAGAAGATGAGCAAGTCGCTGCGCAACTACCCCGACGTCAGCGAGGTGTTCGACCGCGACGGGTCCGACGCCATGCGGTGGTTCCTGATGGCCTCGCCGATCCTGCGCGGCGGCAACCTCATCGTGACCGAGCAGGGCATCCGTGAAGGTGTCCGCCAGGTACTGCTGCCGCTCTGGAACGCCTACAGCTTCCTGGCGCTGTACGCACCCGAAAAGGGCAAGTGGCGTACGAATTCGGCGAATGTGCTCGATCGCTACATCCTCGCCAAGCTCGCGCAGTTGCGCGACGACCTCACCGCCGCGCTGGACGTCTGCGACATCTCGGGGGCCTGTGACGAGCTGCGGCAGTTCACCGAGGCGCTGACGAACTGGTATGTGCGCCGGTCACGTTCGCGCTTCTGGGAAGAAGATGCCGATGCCATCGACACGCTGCACACCGTCCTCGAGGTGACGTGCCGGCTGGCCGCGCCGCTGCTGCCGCTTGCCACGGAAGTGATCTGGCGTGGCCTGACCGGTGAGCGCTCGGTGCACCTGACCGACTGGCCGGAGGCCGGCGTGCTGCCCAAGGACCCGGATCTGGTCGCGGCGATGGACCAGGTGCGCGAGGTGTGCTCGGTGGGGTCCTCGCTGCGCAAGGCCAAGAAACTGCGCGTCCGCCTGCCACTTCCCAAACTCACTGTGGCGGTGGAGAATCCGGACAGTCTGGCCCCGTTCGCCGAGCTGATCGCCGACGAACTCAACGTCAAGCAGGTCGAATTGACCGACGATGTCCCGGCCTATGGACGGTTCGACCTGGCGGTCAACGCGCGGGCGGCAGGCCCGCGTATCGGCAAGGACGTCCAGGCTGCGATCAAGGCGGTCAAGGCGGGGGAGGGCGTGGTGAACCCCGACGGCACGCTCACCGCGGGCCCGGTGGTACTGCAGCCCGAGGAGTACACCTCGAAGTTGGTTGCCGCCGACCCGGAGTGGACCGCTGCGTTGCCTGACGGTACGGGCCTGGTGGTGCTGGACGGCACGGTGACCGAGGAACTGGAGGCCGAGGGCTGGGCGAAGGACCGGATCCGCGAACTGCAGGAGCTGCGCAAGTCGACGGGGCTTGAGGTTTCGGACCGGATCTTCGTGCAGATGTCGGTACCGGCGGACTACCTGGCGTGGGCACGCACCCACCGTGACCTCATCGCGGGCGAAATCCTGGCCACCAGTTTCGAATTCACCGATGTCGCCGACGGAGCAGAGATAGGCGACGGCGTCCGGGTGGAGATCACGAAGGCGTGACCGCGGGGGTCAGCCCCGGCTGACGCGCGCTGACCGCGATCCGAGCGACACCTCGTCACCCGGGCGCAGTTGGCGGCCGCGCCGCAGCTCCACGTCGCCGTTGACCGTCACCAAACCATCGGCGATCGCGGCCTTGGCGTCGGCGCCGCTGTCGATCAGCGCGGCGAGTTTGAGGAACTGCCCCAGGCGAATCGACTCGTCGCTGATCGGCACGTCATCCGGCTCCATGCTGGTCAGGCTAACGCTTTAGCATCGGCAGTCATGGAGGGCGCCGCATTCGGGGTTGCGAGCGGACGCTGGGTCCTGCACCTGGACATGGATGCGTTCTTCGCATCGGTCGAGCAGCTGACCCGGCCGACGCTGCGCGGACGGCCCGTGCTGGTCGGCGGCCTGGGCGGGCGCGGCGTCGTGGCCGGCGCGAGCTACGAGGCCCGGCGCTACGGCGCACGCTCGGCGATGCCGATGCACCAGGCCCGCAGACTCGTCGGTGCCCCCGCCGTCGTGCTTCCACCGCGCGGCGCGGTCTACGGCGTGGCCAGCCGTCGGGCGCTCGACACCGTGCGCAGTGTCGTCCCCGTACTCGAACAACTCTCGTTCGACGAAGCGTTCGGCGAGCCGGCCGAACTGGTGGGTGCCGGCGCCGCCGATGTCGAGATGTTCTGCCAGCATCTGCGCGCCAAGGTACTGGCCGAGACCGGTCTGGTGGCCTCCGTCGGCGCGGGCTCGGGCAAGCAGATCGCCAAGATCGCGTCGGGGCTCGCCAAGCCCGACGGTATCCGCGTCGTGACTCGCGACGAGGAGGCCCTACTACTCGAAGGCCTTCCGGTGCGCCGGCTGTGGGGGATCGGCCCGGTCGCCGAGGAGAAGCTGCACCGGTTGGGCATCGAGACCGTCGGCGCGTTCGCGGCACTGTCGGACACCGAAGCCGCCAGCGTGCTCGGCACGACGATCGGCCCCGCACTGCACCGGCTGGCCCGCGGCATCGATGACCGGCCGGTGGCGGAACGGGCCGAGGCCAAGCAGATCAGCGCGGAATCGACGTTCCCAGAAGATCTCACGACCCTGGCACAGCTGCGGGACGCCATCGGCCCGATCGGTGAGCACGCGCATCGGCGCCTGGAGAAGGACGGCCGCGGGGCGCGCACGGTGACCGTCAAGCTGAAGAAATCCGACATGAGCACGCTGACCCGGTCCGCCACGTTGGCGTACGCGACCACCGAGTCGGCCACACTCATCGGTACGGCGCGCCGGCTGCTGCTCGACCCTGTGGAAGTGGGTCCGATTCGCCTTGTCGGCGTTGGCTTTTCGGGATTGACCGACACCAGGCAAGAATCGCTGTTCCCGGATCTGGAGCAGCCGCAGGAGATAGCGGACACGCACCAGCCGGCGTACGCGGCCGATCCCGGCGCGCCGGCCGCGCAGCCCGCGTCCGTCTGGCGGATCGGTGACGATGTCAGCCACCCCGACCACGGGCACGGCTGGGTGCAGGGCGCCGGCCACGGCGTGATGACGGTGCGGTTCGAGACCAGGGCGTCCGGACCCGGGCCTGCGCGCACGTTCGCCGAGGACACGCCGGGGTTCACGCGCGCCAATCCGGTCGACAGCCTGGACTGGGCCGACTACCTCGACGGCCTTACCGACTACCAGAGCATGCCGTAGCCTGCCGACAGGATGAAGCCGTGCCGGCCGTAGGTCTTGCACGTCACCGTGCCCTGGTAGCCGACACCACAACTGGCTCCCCAGTTCTCCAGCCGGTGCCCCTCGGGCAGGACGTCGACGTCGCGCGTGAACGACGGGTGGTCGGAGAACCGGTACGTCGCGGCGACGCCGCTGTTGACCACGGTCTGGTTCATGCCGGGCGGCGCGTCGATCGGCACCGCATCGCATCCCACCGGGCCGCCGTTGGGTCCGATGCCACAGGCCCGGCCGTCCGGCGTCTTGAAGAACACGCCGTAGAAGTCGGTGGGCGAGCTGTAGTGCCCTTGCGCGATCGGATAGCGGTCGATGTCGTCGGCGCCGACCGGCGGATCGGCCGCGGCGGCCGGTGCCGCGGCAAGCCCCAACAGGCCGATCGCGGCAACTGCGATGAAGTGTTGGCGCATAGGTTTCATTGAACCGGCGACGTCAACCCCAGACATCCACGATCTCGGCAACCGGCCGGCCGGAAGCCAGTGCCGCCATCAACAAGACCCTGGCCTGTGCCGGCCTCAGCCGCGACATCACCACCGCCCCGGCGTCCACCAGGTCCCGGCCAGGCCCGTACTCCGGGCGGACCGGCCCGTCGGGCACGCGGGTGGACACCGCGACGACGACGCCGCCGCGACAGTGCCGTCGAACTCCGTCGATCAGCGACGTGCCGGCATTGCCCGAGCCCATCGCCTCCAGCACGATGCCGCGGGCCCCGGCCGCCACACCGGCGTCCAGTGCGGCGGTGTCTGCGCCGGGGTAGGTGGCGACGGTGTCGACGCGCGGCGCATCCGCGGCAACCAGGGCGCCGAGGAAGGGACGCGTCTTCTGCGCGGAAACCTCCAACCCGTCGCGGTCGACGGTTCCCAGGCGGCTACCGGTGAACGCGGCAAGGTCGCTCGTGGACCGCTTGCGCATACCGAGGGGCTGCCACACCGCGCCGGCGAAGCTCACCACGACGCCGAGACCGCGGGCCCGCGGGCTGGACGCCACCACCAGCGCGTCGCGCAGGTTGGCCGGTCCATCGCTGTCCGGCGCGTCGGAGCCGCGCTGGGCGCCGGTCAGGACGACGGGCACACTGCCGGCATAGGTGAGCTCCAGCCACAGCGCGGTCTCTTCCATGGTG
This sequence comes from Mycolicibacterium wolinskyi str. Jessa 2025, assembly GCF_049241375.1. Taxonomy (NCBI): domain Bacteria; kingdom Bacillati; phylum Actinomycetota; class Actinomycetes; order Mycobacteriales; family Mycobacteriaceae; genus Mycobacterium; species Mycolicibacterium wolinskyi. The sequence goes on along the minus strand of NZ_CP185960.1, from coordinate 3,801,874 downwards.
TCGGTGCCGTGGGTCACCACGACGCCGTCCGCCGTTTCGGCAGCCGTCGCGACGGCGGCTCGGATACGGTCCCACTCGGCCGGCCCCAGCAGTGCGCTGTCGACCGTCATCAGGTCGATCACCTGCACGTTGCCCGCGGTCGGCAGGCCCGCCATGAGGTCGGCGCCATGGAGCGTCGGACGCCGTACGCCCGCGCTGTCGGTGCTGGTCGATATGGTGCCGCCAGTGGTGATCACGACGATGTCAGCAGCCCGGGTCACGGTCGCGATTGTTCCGCACCGGCACTTTGGGATGATGGGGGAGTGACTGATGAAACGTCAGGGCCGGCGGAGCCGGTGACCGACGCACCCGGGGATGCCGAATCCCCTGCACCGCCCAGGCGTCGGCTACGCCTGCTGCTCACGGTCGCCGGAGTGGTGTTGTTCCTCGACGTCGTGACCAAGGTGCTCGCGGTGCGGCTCCTGACGCCCGGTCAGCCGGTGTCGATCATCGGAGACACCGTCACGTGGACCCTGGTGCGCAACTCGGGGGCGGCGTTCTCGATGGCCACCGGCTACACCTGGGTGCTGACGCTCATCGCGACCGGTGTGGTGATCGGAATCGTCTGGATGGGCCGGCGGCTCGTATCGCCATGGTGGGCGATCGGGCTCGGCATGATCCTGGGCGGCGCGACAGGCAATCTGGTCGACCGGTTCTTCCGGTCACCGGGCCCGCTGCGCGGCCATGTCGTCGATTTCTTCTCGGTCGGCTGGTGGCCGGTGTTCAACGTGGCCGACCCGTCGGTGGTGGGTGGCGCGATCCTGCTGGTGGCGCTCTCGCTGTTCGGGTTCGATTTCGACACGGTCGGTCGCCGGCGGCCGGATGCGCCGTCGGGTGCGGATGCGCAGCCCGCCGACCCCCCGGCGAAACCCGCCGGTGAGGTCGCCCAAACCGACGAATCGAGCACGGTCGGCCGCCAGGCCGAGCCCTCATAGTGGCCACCCGGTCGATGCCGGTCCCTGAGGGGCTGGCGGGCATGCGGGTCGACGCGGGCTTGGCCCGGTTGCTCGGCCTGTCCCGAACCGTCGTCGCGGCGCTCGCCGAGGAGGGCGGTGTCGACATCGACGGGGCACCGGCCGGTAAATCGGACAAGCTTGTCGCCGGGGCCTGGCTCGAGGTACGGCTACCGGAAGCGCCTGCACCGGTGGAGAACACCCCGGTCGACATCGAGGGCATGGAGATCCTGTACTCCGACGCCGACATCGTCGCGGTCGACAAACCCCCCGGGGTGGCCGCGCATGCCACGGTCGGCTGGCACGGCCCGACGGTGCTGGGCGGTTTGGCGGCCGCCGGCTTCCGGATCAGCACGTCGGGCATCCACGAGCGCCAAGGCATCGTGCACCGGCTCGATGTCGGCACGTCGGGCGTCATGGTAGTCGCGTTGTCGGAGCGCGCCTACACGGTGCTCAAACGCGCGTTCAAACAGCGCACGGTGGACAAGCGCTACCACGCGTTGGTGCAGGGCCACCCGGATCCGTCGAGCGGGACCATCGACGCGCCCATCGGCCGCCACCGCGGCCACGACTGGAAGTTCGCGGTCGTCGAGGGCGGCAGGCACAGCGTCACCCACTACGACACGCTCGAGGCGTTCCAGGCCGCGAGCCTGCTCGACATCGAACTGGAGACCGGGCGCACCCATCAGATCCGCGTGCACTTCGCGGCGCTGCACCATCCGTGTTGTGGTGACATCACCTACGGCGCCGACCCGACGCTGGCGAAAAAGCTTGGGCTCGAACGACAGTGGCTGCACGCCCGGTCGTTGGCGTTCGCCCACCCCGCCGACGGTCGCCGGATCGAGATCACCAGCCCGTACCCCGCGGACCTCCAGGACGCACTCGACAAACTACGGAACCACCAGCTGTGAGCGACAGGCGGCGGTCCGGACTCCTGTTCGGCACGGGTGCCTATACCTGGTGGGGCCTGTGCCCGGGATTCTTCCTGCTGCTGCTTCCGTCCGGGCCGCTGGAGATCCTCGCGCACCGCATCGTGTGGAGCGCGGTGTTCCTGTTCCTGGTGGTCCTCGTGGCTCGCCGCCTCGGCGATCTGCGCAGGCTCGGCGGGCGGACGTGGTTGCAGCTGGCGCTCGCGTCGGCGCTGGTGTCGGTGAACTGGGGCGTCTACATCTACGCCGTCACGCACGCACATGTGGTGGACGCCGCGCTCGGCTACTTCATCAACCCGTTGCTCAGTGTCGCGCTGGGCGTGCTCGTGTTCCGCGAGCGCATCACGCGCTGGCAGCTCGTCGCGCTGCTGCTGGCGGTCGCGGCCGTGGTGCTGCTGACCGTCGAAGTCGGCGCACCGCCCTACATCGCGTTCGCGTTGGCGTTCAGCTGGGCTTTCTATGGGTTGGTCAAGAAAGTGGTCGTTGCCGACCCGCGGGTCTCCGTGGCGGTCGAGACGCTGATCGCACTGCCGATCGCCGGGGGCTATCTCGTCGCCCTGCAGGTCCTGGGCCAGGCGAACTTCGTCAACCACGGCACCGGTCACGCGTTGCTGCTGCTGTTGGCCGGACCGGTGACGGCGATTCCGTTGTTGCTGTTCGCGGCCGCCGCACAACGACTGCCGTTGGTCACGCTCGGGCTGTTGTTCTATCTCAACCCGGCGCTGCAGATGGCCTGGGGCGTACTGATCGGGCACGAGCCCATGCCGGTGGGCCGCTGGATCGGTTTCGCGCTGATCTGGCTCGCGTTGGCGATCATGGCGGTCGAGGCGTTGGCCCGCAGATCGCGAAGATCCGAAGACTCCGCGTCCGAGATTGTCGATCGGGTGGAGCCGGAATCGTCATCACGGTGACAGGCCGACAACGACGACCGCCGGCGCGCCCTGTCAGTCGCCGGGATTAGCGCCCAAGTTTGCCGGAAGGTCTATGTTGACGCCTCCGTAGCTATGTCATAGCGTTTGCTCATGACTGAAGCTGGGGGGCTTCGGCCCAGCCGCGGACCCGGTAGGCCGGTGGGTGCGGATTCCGCGCAGACACGGGCGACCATCAAGCGCGCGGGTTGCCAGATCATCAACGAACGCGGTTATGCGGCCTTGACCTTCCAGGAAATCGCCAAGCGCACCGGGCTCAGCAGGCCCACGTTGAACTACTACTTCGCGACCAGGGCCGCGCTGTACGACTCGCTGGTCGAGGATGCCGCGGGTGTCGTCAATCGGTGCATCGACCAGGCCGGAAAACACGACGCACCGCTGAACCGCTTGGGCGCCTTGGTCGATGCGCTGGTCGACGTGTGGCATCGCGACCCGACGATGGTCGCGTTCCTGGTGAGCGCGCGACTGGAAGCCGGACGCAATCCCGCTCTGCCGAACGCGTCGGTTTCGGCGGTCCGGGGTTTCCTCGACGACGTTGTCGAGCACGCCATCGCGCGCGACGAACTGCCGCCGCACACCCAGCCGGGACCGATCGCCGAACTTCTGCACGCGATCCTGTGGGGTGTCGGCGCCTGGGCGGGATGCGGGCGTGTTCCGAACCCTCGATTGATAACCAGGCAACTTGATCAAGTACTCGGCAGGGGATTGCTGGCAGACGCCGAACGGGGAATCTGAACAGCCGGCAAAGACACGCGATCCGACACGCCCGGATGTGTCGGTGGGGCGCAATAGACTGGCGTGCCTATGAGCGGTTCATCTTCGCGGTCCTTCGTGCACCTGCATAACCACACCGAGTACTCCATGCTGGACGGCGCCGCGAAGATCACCCCGATGCTGGCCGAGGCGCAGCGGCTGGGCATGTCCGCGATCGGCATGACCGACCACGGAAACATGTTCGGCGCCAGCGAGTTCTACAACTCGGCGACCAAGGCCGGGATCAAGCCGATCATCGGTGTCGAGGCCTACATCGCCCCCGGTTCCCGGTTCGACACCAAGCGGGTTCAGTGGGGTGATCCGAGCCAGAAGGGCGACGACGTCTCGGGCAGCGGCGCCTATACGCACATGACGATGGTCGCCGAGAACGCCACGGGCCTGCGCAACCTGTTCAAGCTGTCGTCGCTGGCCTCGTTCGAAGGACAGCTCGGCAAGTGGTCGCGCATGGACGCCGAGCTCATCGCCGAACACGCCGAGGGCATCATCGCCACGACCGGCTGCCCGTCCGGCGAGGTGCAGACGCGGCTGCGGCTCGGCCACCGGCAGGAGGCGCTGGAGGCCGCCGCGAAGTGGCGCGACATCTTCGGCAAGGAGAACTTCTTCCTGGAGTTGATGGACCACGGCCTCGACATCGAGCGCCGGGTCCGCGAGGGCCTGCTGGAGATCGGGCAGAAGCTCGGCATCCCGCCACTGGCGACCAACGACTGCCATTACGTGACGCGCGAAGCATCGCAGAACCACGAAGCCCTGCTGTGCATCCAGACCGGCAAGACGCTGTCGGACCCGAACCGGTTCAAATTCGACGGCGACGGCTACTACCTCAAATCGGCCGAGGAGATGCGGGCGCTGTGGGACTCCCAGGTGCCGGGCGCGTGCGACTCGACGGTGCTCATCGGCGAACGCGTGCAGTCCTACGCCGAGGTGTGGGAGCCGACCGACCGGATGCCGGTGTTCCCGGTGCCCGACGGGCACGATCAGGCTTCCTGGCTGACGCACGAGGTGACGGCAGGTCTGCAGCGGCGCTTCCGCGGTGACGCGGTGCCTGCCGAGTACACCGAGCGCGCGGCCTACGAGATCAAGGTGATCTGCGACAAGGGCTTCCCGTCCTACTTCCTGATCGTGGCCGACCTGATCAACTACGCGCGTTCGGTGGACATCCGGGTGGGCCCCGGCCGTGGCTCGGCAGCCGGGTCGCTGGTCGCCTACGCGCTGGGCATCACCAACATCGACCCGATCCCGCACGGGCTGCTGTTCGAGCGCTTCCTCAACCCGGAGCGCCCGTCCGCCCCCGATATCGACATCGACTTCGACGACCGCCGCCGCGGCGAGATGCTGCGCTACGCGGCCAACAAGTGGGGCAGCGACCGGGTCGCCCAGGTCATCACGTTCGGCACGATCAAAACCAAAGCGGCGCTGAAGGACTCGGCACGTGTGCACTACGGGCAGCCGGGCTTCGCGATCGCCGACCGGATCACCAAGGCACTGCCGCCGCCGATCATGGCCAAGGACATCCCGGTGTCGGGGATCACCGATCCGAACCACGAGCGGTACAAGGAAGCCGCCGAGGTTCGGGCTCTGATCGACACCGATCCGGATGTGCGCACCATCTTCGAGACGGCGCGTGGCCTGGAAGGCCTGGTCCGCAACGCGGGTGTGCACGCGTGCGCGGTGATCATGAGCTCCGAGCCGCTCATCGACGCGATCCCGCTGTGGAAGCGGCCGCAGGACGGCGCCATCATCACCGGCTGGGACTATCCGTCGTGTGAGGCCATCGGCCTGCTCAAGATGGACTTCCTGGGGCTGCGCAACCTGACGATCATCGGTGACTGCATCGAGAACATCAAAGCCAACCGCGGCATCGACCTGGATCTCGAGACGCTGCCGTTCGACGACCCGGCGGCCTACGAACTGCTGGGCCGTGGCGACACCCTGGGCGTGTTCCAGCTCGACGGTGGCCCCATGCGGGATCTGCTGCGCCGTATGCAGCCCACCGGCTTCAACGACATCGTGGCAGTCCTGGCGCTGTACCGCCCCGGCCCGATGGGCATGAACGCCCACAACGACTACGCCGATCGCAAGAACGGCCGACAGGCCATCAAACCGATCCACCCCGAGCTGGAGGAGCCGCTCAAGGACATCCTGGCCGAGACCTACGGCCTGATCGTCTACCAAGAGCAGATCATGTTCATCGCGCAGAAGGTCGCCTCCTACACGATGGGCAAGGCCGACGCGCTGCGTAAGGCCATGGGTAAAAAGAAGCTCGAGGTGCTCGAAGCCGAGTACAAGGGCTTCAAGGAGGGCATGACCGCCAACGGATTCTCCGAAGGCGCGGTGAAAGCACTGTGGGACACCATCCTTCCGTTCGCCGGCTACGCGTTCAACAAGTCGCACGCCGCCGGCTACGGTCTGGTGTCCTACTGGACGGCGTACCTCAAGGCGAACTATCCCGCCGAGTACATGGCCGGTCTGCTCACGTCGGTGGGTGACGACAAGGACAAGGCCGCGGTCTACCTGGCCGATTGCCGCCGGCTCGGCATCACCGTGCTGCCGCCCGATGTCAACGAGTCGGTGCAGAACTTCGCCTCGGTGGGCGACGACATCCGGTTCGGGCTCGGCGCCATTCGTAACGTGGGCGCGAACGTCGTTGCGTCGCTTATCAATACCCGTACCGAAAAGGGCAAGTTCACCGACTTCTCGGACTATCTCAACAAGATCGACATCGCCGCCTGCAACAAGAAGGTCACCGAGTCGCTGATCAAGGCGGGCGCGTTCGATTCGCTCGGGCATCCGCGCAAGGGCCTGTTCCTGGTGCACACCGACGCCGTCGACTCGGTGCTCGGCACCAAGAAGGCCGAGGCGATGGGTCAGTTCGACCTGTTCGGCGGGGATGGGGCGGACACCGACACCGGGTACTCTGCGTTCGCGATCAAAGTGCCCGAAGAGGAGTGGGAGGACAAGCACAAGCTGGCGCTCGAACGCGAGATGCTCGGCCTGTACGTGTCCGGGCACCCGCTCAACGGCGTCGCGCACCTGCTGGCCAATCAAGTCGACACTCAGATCCCGGCCATCCTCGACGGTGACGTCGCCAATGACGCGCAGGTTCTGGTCGGCGGCATCCTGGCCTCGGTCAACCGACGGGTCAACAAGAACGGGTTGCCCTGGGCCTCAGCGCAACTCGAAGATCTCACCGGTGGCATCGAGGTGCTGTTCTTCCCGCAGACGTACTCGTTGTTCGGCGCCGAGATCGCGGACGACGTGGTGGTTCTGGTCAAGGCGAAGGTCGCCGCACGCGACGACCGGATCGCGCTGATCGCCCACGAACTGGTGGTCCCGGACTTCACGAGCGCCCAGGCGGACCGGCCGCTCGCGGTGAGTCTGCCGACCCGGCAATGCACGATCGACAAGGTGAGTGCGCTCAAACAGGTGCTGGCCAACCACCCGGGCACCGCGCAGGTGCACCTGCGGCTGATCAGTGGCGAGCGGATCACCACGCTCGAGCTCGATCAGTCGCTGCGGGTCACCCCGTCGTCGGCGCTGATGGGCGATCTCAAGGCGCTGTTGGGCCCGGGCTGCCTCGGTTAGGCGGCGCCTCACCCGTCGAGGTCGATGCGGACGATCGCGCTGTCGGGCCACACGTTCCGATCGCGGGCACGCCGCAGCTTTTCGCGCAGCGGCAGATCGCGGTGCACGTTGGTGACGCCGGGGATTTTCAGCACCGGCACGATGTTCCATTGCCAGCCGTAACGGCGATGCAGGGCCCGGTTGCCGCGTTGCGCCGCGGCGCCGGTCAGCACGGTGGCGCGTCCGGTCACCCGATCTGTGCCCGTCACGCGGCCCTTGTAGTCGCATGGCACGAGTTCGACATCGGGCCGCGCCGTGATCCGTCGCGTCTTGGGCCCGATCTTGGTGCGGAACAACATCGTTCGGCCCTCCAGCACGAACCAGATCGGGGTGTCGACGGCTGTGCCGTCGCGGCGGTACGTGCGAAGGAGTGCGTAGCGGGACCGGCGCAGGGTGTCGAGCGTGCTTGCGGTGAGTGGCATGTGTCCAAGTCAACGACTTAGAGTTGACTCTAAGTCAAGCCCTGGATCGAGGAGGTCCCGATGACCCTGACGATCGGGGAGGTGGCGCGTCGTACGGGCGTCGCGCAGACGACGCTGCGTTACTACGAGCGGGTCGGTCTCATCCCGCCGCCCGAGCGCGCCGGCGGCCAGCGGCGCTACCAAGAATCGGTCCTGGTGCGGCTTGAGGTGATTCGGCTGTGCAAGGCGGCCGGCTTCTCACTCGACGAGATCACCGTGTTGCTGGCAGACGTCACCCCAGGCCGGCCGCGGGCGCGGGCCCTGGCGGAGGCGAAGCTCACCGAGATCGATGCGCAGATGCGGTCGCTGGCTCGTGCCAGGGACATCATCGAATGGGGTATGAAGTGCACCTGCCCGTCAATTGACGCGTGCACGTGCGGAATTCACGACGCTGTGCCGGCCTGAGCGCGCACCCCACGGACGACGCTCACAAGCTCGGCAAGCATCGCCGGGTGCGGGTCGGGTGCGCCGATCCGGAGGATGACGTGCCGCGCGCCCGCCTCGACATACCGGCTGAGCCAGTCCGCGCATTCGGCGACCGACCCACCGTGGTACGCCTGAATCCCCCGCATGACGTCCAACGGCTGACGGTAGTAGGCGCGGGCGTAAGAATCGAGTTCGGCGTGCGCACGGGCCCGGTCGGCGTTGATGTTGACGGTGGCATACAGGGCAGGCGTCACCGATCGCGTGGCCCGCTCGCGGATTCGGCCCCAGGCTCGGGCATACGCGCCGGCATCGGGCAGGTACGGCAGCCAGCCGTCGTAGTGGTCGGCAACGCGCGCGATCACGCCATCGGTGTCACCGCCGGCCAGCCACAGCGGTGGACCACCGGGCCGTGCCGGTGGTAGCGCCCCGTCGAGATCGTCGACCTGCCAGTAGCGGCCGGTGAATCGACCCGTGCCGGTCCATGCCTGCCGCCATAGAGCGACGGCCTCGTCGAGCCGAGCGGCCCGCGCGCTGAATGGCATTGACACCGCATCGAATTCACGTCGGCTCTCGGGAACAGGTGCGCCCGAACCGAGCCCGAGCACCAGACGCCCACCGGACAACTGGTCGACGGTCGCGGCCTGCGCCGCCGTCAACAGCGGCGGGCGCAGGGGACCGATCAGCGCCGCCGTACCGAGAGTGATCCGGCTCGTGACCGCACTGACAGCAGCGAGCAGTGACAGCGGTTAGACCCGGGTGCGGGCGAGCAGGGAGTCGCCGGTCCAGACCGAGTCGAAACCGTAATCCTCTGCGGTACGAGCGAATTCCACGAGTCCTGCGGCGTCGTGCCGCCCGGTCATGGCAGTTTCGCGGCTGGGCAGCATGACTCCGATGCGCAACGTCACGCTTTGACGATCACTCGAGTCCGTTCCGCCGTCGATTACCCCGCGGGTAATGGCAGCAACGCAGCGTCACGCCACCACGTCGACTTGTGCGTTCGGCCCGGTGGTCTCCTTGACCCAGACGATTACCGTCACAAGGGTGATGGCTGCGGCGAGCATCAAATAGAAGGCCGGCGCGGGCGTGTAGCCCGACACCGCCGTGAGCCAGGCTGCGATGTAGGGCGCAGTACCGCCGAGCAGGCTGACCACGATATTGTACGGGATCGCGATCGCACCGGTGCGGATGCGCGACGGGAAGAGCTCAGCCATGCTGGCGTTGACCGCGCCGTCGTACGCGGCGAGCGGCAGTCCGAGGACCACCATCGCGAGCACCGCCAGCACGGCGTTTCCGAGGGTCATCAGGACGAGTGCGGGCCAGGCCAAGGCGATCAGACCGGCAGCGCCGAGGATCATCACCGGCTTGCGGCCGACCCGGTCCGACAGCAGCCCTGCCACCGGAATGCACAAGGCCACCACCGCCATACAGATCGTCGACGCTGTGAACGACTCGGCCGCGCTGAAGTGAAGAGTGCGGCTGAGGTGGCTGACCATGTACGTCTGCAACACCCAGTGTGCGACGCCTTTGAGGACAATCACCCCACCGAGGATCAGCATCGCCTTGCGGCCGGTTCGAAACGTCTCCTTCAGCGGTGACGCGGCGACCTCGCCGGATTCTTCGAGCCGGATGAACTCCGGTGTGTCATCGAGTCTCATCCGGAGATAAAGCCCGGCGATCCCGAGCGGAAGGGCGATCAAGAACGGAATACGCCAGGCGAACTCGGTCAACTGTTCGTCGCCGAAGAACAGGGTCAGAATCAGTGCCAGGCCGGCCCCCGCCACGAATGCGACGAATCCGATGCTCGCCCCGAAGCTCGTGTAGAAGCCGCGCCGGTTTCGGGGCGCGTACTCGAAGAGCAGGCCTACCGAGCTGGACGTTTCACCACCCGCGGCGAATCCCTGTACCAGACGCGCCACGATGAGCAGCATCGGTGCCAGCGCACCGATGCTCGCGTAGGTCGGCAGCACGCCGATCGCGAACGTGGCGACGGAGGTCACGATGACGGTGATCGCGAGGACGCGGTTGCGGCCGATGCGGTCTGCGAGCGGACCGAAGTAGAGGGCGCCGAGCGGCCGGATCGCGAACCCGACGGCAAAGATGGCGAAGGTCGACAGGATGGCCGAGGTCGGGTCGCCCTTCGCGAAGAAGTTGGCGGCGATGACAGATGACAAAGTTCCGTAGATACCGATGTCGAACCACTCGACGAAGTTGCCGATCGTGCCGGCGATCAGTACCCGCCGGGAGGGAGTTGTCGCCGGTGCGGCGTCGGCGTTGAGGTCGGTCGGGGCTGGCATGTGAACTCCGTCGTTCGTTGTCATGGATGTGAGGGGACAGTCGGGGTGTGGCCCAAGTAGCCGAGACTCGCGCTCACGGAGTCAGCGGCCTCGATGACGATTGCGCCGAGGGCCGCCTCGCGCTCGGACAAGCTGATGGCGGACAGGGCGCCCGACACCGAAAGCGCCGCGACGATTTCGCCGGTGTGGTCTCGGACAGGGGCGGCGATACAGGCGCGGCCCAGCGCCAGCTCCTCGACTTCGGTCGCGTAACCGCGTGTGGCACAACGCCGTAGATCGTCGTCGAGCGCATCGTGATCAGTGATCGTGCGGCTGGTGTAGGCCGCCAGTGGCCCGGCGCCGAGTAGCTCAACCCGGTAGGCGCGGGAAAGCTCAAGTATCAGGCACTTGCCCATTGCCGTCGCGTACAACGGATTGCGTTGCCCCAGAAGCGAATAGGACTTGTGCGCAAGCGGCCCTTCCACGTTCTGCAGATAGAAGAGCGAGTCGCCGCGGCGGACCGCGACATTGGCGCCGAGGCCCAGCTCCCAGGCAAGTCGCTGCGTGACGGCCCTGGACTGCCGGTAGACCGGCTCATTGTTGAGCGCAACCCCGGCCATCGCAATCACCGCCGGGCCCAGCTCGTAGAGCTGGCTGACCGGATCGCGCTTGACCAGCTCCACCGTTTCCAGCGTCGCCAGCAGTCGCGATGCCGTCGAGAGCCCGAGGTCCAGCGCGGAGGCAACATCCGAGACCCGGAGGGCGGGGCTTCTTCCGGTGAACAGTCGGAGCACCGCTGCTGCTCGTTCGACGCTCTGGTTTCCACTTTTCTCCACTGCCATGCGCCAAATAGTGGCAGTGAGTTGCATCATATGCAAGCCTCTTGCAAGGATGATGGCCGTCAATGAGATGGAACGGAGTTGCCGGTGCGCATTGCCGAAGTGACCACCTACGTGTTGAAACAGCGAGGTGAGCGGGCCTACCTGGGCGCCATGGACGACGGCGCGGAGCTCACCGCCGAGGAGGGCTACGTGGTGCGCAAACCATGGCGAAGCCTGTATTCCGGCCGGTTCGAGACCATGCTCGTCGCGGTGCGAGCGGACGATGGGCAGGTCGGCTGGGGGGAGGCACTGGCGCCCGTCGGCCCAGAGATCCCGGCCGCGGTCGTCGACCGGTTGATCGCACCACAACTGGTCGGCCAGGACCCACGGCAGGTCCGCCCGATCTGGGAGCGCTTGCGCAACCTGATGCGCGAACGGGGTCACCTCGGCGGGCACCAGGCCGACGCGCTTGCGGCGGTCGACATCGCGCTGTGGGACCTGCACGGCAAGGCCACCGGGCTCTCGGTCAGCCAGTTGTTGGGCGGGGCGCACCGCGAGCGGGTGCCCGCATACATCTCCGGCCTACCTGAACCGACGGACGAGGGCCGGGCCGCGCTCGCAGCCCGTTGGGAGCAAGCCGGCGCGCGGATGGTCAAGCTCGCACTGGGCAAGGGGGTGGGGGCCGACCTCGCGACCTTCGACGCGGTCGCGGCGGCGGCCCCCGGCCTGCGTATCGCCGTGGACGCACACTGGGCGTACCGGATCGGCGAAGCGGTCACCCTCGGCCGCGAACTCGACTCGCGGGGAGCGGTGTTCCTCGAGGCGCCGCTGGCCCCGGAAGACGTTGCCGGACACCGCGAGCTGGCTGAGCGGATCACGACGCCGATCGCAGTCGGTGAGTCCATGCGCCATCGCTACGAGTTCGCCGACTGGCTTACTCGCCGTGCGCTGCGCATCGCACAGCCTGACGTCGCACGTACCGGAATCACGGAAGCCGTCGCGATCGCCGAGCTCGCATCGGCATTCCACGTCCCGCTCGCATACCACCACTCGGTCGGGTTGGGTATCGCGCTCGCGGCCGGAATACATGTCAGCGCAGCCACGCCCGACTGCCCGTACTTCGAATTTCAGCCGGACACCGTGCCCGTCGCGCAGCGGATCCTGCGCACGCCGATAGATGCCGGCCCGACCGGGTTCGCGGTACCCACCGACCCCGGCTTGGGCATCGACGTCGATGTCGACCTGGTAGCCCATCTCGCAAAGGAGAACTGAGCAGTGCACACATCCCGGCTCGCCCCCACCGGTCTCGTCCCTATTCTGGCAACACCGTTCGACCCGGACGGACAGCTCGATCTGGCGTCGCTGAGGTCGCTCATCGAGTTTCAGATGCGCTGCGGCGTGGATGGTCTCGCGGTCTTCGGGATGGCCAGCGAAGGATTCGCCCTCACACGTGCCGAGCGTGCCGCGATCCTGCGTGAAGTCCGTGCGGTCGCCGGAAGTGAACTTCCGCTCGTCGCCGGGGTGAACGCCACCAGCACCGTCACGGCACTCGAGATGGCCGAAGAGGCCGTCGCAGGGGGTGCCGACCATCTGATGGTGCTTCCGCCGTACCTGGCCAAGCCGTCGCAGGAGCAGGTGTGGGAGTTCTTCACCGAAGTGGCGGCCACCGCGGGCGTTCCCGTCATGGTGCAGGATGCCCCCGGTGTGACGGGGGTCAACATCGATGTCGCGCAGATCGTCAAGCTCGCCGCGGTTCCGGGAATAGCGTCGGTCAAGGTGGAAGCCCCTCCCACTCCGGTGAAGATCGCCGCCATCGTCGCGGCTACGGCGACGGACTTCGCGGTCCTCGGCGGTCAGAACGCTCAGGACCTGATCGAGGAGTACGACAACGGTGCGGTCGGCACCATGCCGGCCTGCGAGTTCTCCGACCATCTGCGTGCCGTGCTCGACGCTTTCTCGGCGGGCAGGCGCGCCGAGGCTCGTGCCGCGTTCGACCGGCTGCAGCCACTGATTCGGTTAGGCGTGCGCCCTGGTCAGGCCTGGTCGGTGCACAAGCACGTTCTGGTGCGGCGGGGGATCATCGCCTCGGAAAGGGTACGGCTGCCCGCCCGGCCACTTGACGCCGTCACCCAGAAGGCGCTCGATGAGGTGCTCGCCGGGCTGACAATCGACGCAGATTGCTGAGCTCACTCGGCCAGATCAGAACCGGTAACACAGAATTCGCGCCTTGCGGGCCGCCGTTTTGCTTCTCGCGCTGAGCCTGGTGGCCACGCGTAGCCAACCCGGGAACCGGTCGACTTCGGGAGCGCGGGTGAGGCTCGCCTCCTCGATCAGGCTCAGTCTCGGGTTCCAGGTCTCCGGGTGGTGTGCGTCCTTGAATCCCGGATAGCCCCACTGGCTTCCGACGTCCTTGAACATCTTCTGCGGATACAGCTTGATGGCCGCACGGCTCACCCAGCCGATGCGTCCGTAGTCGTTGAACGCCAGTTCACCAGAAGCGAAGTGGTCTGTGACGGTCCGCAGGACGCTCACGATGACCGGCTCGCTGAGAAACGCGAACAGGCCGTCGGCCACCACCATGGTGGGGCGGTCGGCCGGGATGCCGGCCGGCCACCGGTTGTCGGCGAGCGACGCGGCTATGCAATGCGAATGCGCATGCGGCGGAAGAACCTGCTCGCGTAACGCGGTGATCCCGGGGAGATCGACGTTGTACCAGTCGACCGTGTCCGGCGGTGATACGCGATACAGACCGCTGTCGAGCCCGCCACCGAGGTCAACCACAACCGCGTCCGGGTGTTCGACGACGAATGCGCGCACCCGGTCGTCGAGCATCTTTGCGCGGAGCGCGGTTTGGCACACCACGCTGGTCTGGACTCCGAGGCCCGCGAAGTCGTAGTCGATCTGACCGACGACGTCGGCGGCGAGCGTATCGCCGAGGATCGGCCGCGCCCACTGGCTGTCGAGTGCGCGGGCATAGACCGTGAGAAATGCCGTCTGCTCGACTGGTGACAAGTGCGCGGTTGTAAGTCCCATAGGTCAGAACCTACACCTCATCGTCGACTGAACGGTGCGCCTAATCTGTTCAGCCCCTTGGGATTACACGATCCACCTACTCCGGAGAGGATGAGGGAGCGCCGGGCTGGCCTACCCTGTACACATGCGGAGCCGACACATCAGCGTGTGGATCGAAGCCTCACCCGATGCGGTTTACGCGTTCGCCGCCGATCCGCACCAGATGACGCGGTGGGCGGCCGGGCTCGCCCAAGGCGGCCTACGCCTCACGGCGGACGGATGGGTCGCCGATTCCCCGATGGGGGAGGTGAGCGTCGAATTCACACCGCCCAACGCTCATGGCGTGCTCGACCATGTCGTGCGATTGCCGTCGGGCGAAACGGTCTACAACCCGATGCGGGTGTTACCTGCCGGTGTCGGGGAGGCGCGGTGCGAGGTGGTGTTCACAGTGCGGCAGCGACCAGGGATGTCCGACGAGGAATTCGACGCGGACGCCGCAGCGGTGGCCGCTGACCTGGAGACGCTGCGCGGCCTGCTCGAAAGTTAGCGGTCCGACGACGAGAAGGTGCCGAGGGCCAGCCACACCACGGTGGCGGCCGCGGCGCCCGACAGGACCGCGGGCGCGGCGCTCAAGGTCGCGAGACCCACGAGAAGCAAAACGATGGCGCCGACGGCGAGGGCGATGACCTTGTAGGCAGGCCAGGGCACCCCGGCGATGGAGATCTCACGGTCGGCCCGGGAGGTGGCGCTGCGAAAGTTCCCGGCTGCGGTCATGTGTACAACGATAGCTCGCAAGAATGATTTCGGCCAGCCGAAACCCTGAATGAGGATCATCACTTCAAGTTGTGAGCCTAGGCTGGCGTCATGCCTCTGACCGGAGAATATGAGCCGAGTACGTCGGATTGGGCCAGGGAGAACGCGGAGACCTACATGGCTTCCGGCGGCACCCAGGGCACCGAATTGCAGGGCAGGCCGGTGATCCTGCTGACCACCGTCGGCGCCAAGACCGGCAAGATCCGCAAGACGCCGCTCATGCGGGTCGAGCACGACGGCGAGTACGCGGTCGTGGCCTCGCTGGGTGGCGCACCGAAGAACCCGGTCTGGTACTACAACGTCAAGAAGAACCCGCACGTAGAACTGCAGGACGGTGCCGCCGTCGGCGACTACGAGGCCCGCGAGGTCTTCGGCGACGAGAAGGCCGTGTGGTGGGAGCGCGCGGTGGCGGCTTTTCCCGACTACGCCGATTACCAAACGAAGACCGAGCGCCAGATTCCGGTGTTTGTCCTGACCCCGATTAAGTGAAATCGCTGGCCAGTGGCACTATTGATCGGTGACTGCCGAACTGAGCAAAGACTCCCGAGTGGCGCCGCTGACCGCGGCTGACATCGACGAGGCTGCTCAGCGAATTTCGGGTGTGGTTACCCGCAGCCCCCTGCAGATCAGCGAGCGGTTGTCGGAGGCCACCGGCGCGACCGTGTATCTCAAGCGCGAAGACTTGCAGGCCGTGCGCTCGTACAAGGTGCGCGGGGCGTTCAACCTGATGGCGCAGCTGTCGGCCGATGAACTCGCCGCAGGCGTGGTGTGTTCATCGGCAGGCAATCACGCGCAGGGCTTCGCGATGGCCTGCCGATCGATGAAGACCCACGGCCGGGTGTATGTGCCCGCCAAGACCCCGAAGCAGAAGCGCGACCGCATCCGCTATCACGGTCGCGAGTTCATCGAGCTCATCGCCGTCGGATCGACTTATGACCTGGCCGCGGCCGCCGCACTCGACGACGTCGCGCGAACCGGCGCGACGCTGGTTCCGCCGTATGACGATGTGCGCACGATGGCCGGCCAGGGCACCATCGCCGCAGAGCTGCTCGACCAACTCGACGGCGAGCCCGACCTGGTGATCGTGCCGGTCGGTGGCGGCGGCTGCATCGCCGGTATGACGACCTACCTGGCCGAGCGCACGACGGGCACCGCGGTGCTCGGCGTGGAACCCGCCGGGGCCGCGTCGATGATCGCCGCACTCTCGGCCGGTGAGCCGGTGACGCTGGAGCATGTCGATCAGTTCGTGGACGGCGCGGCCGTCGCGCGCGCCGGTGCTCTGCCGTACGCCGCTCTCGCCGCGGCCGGAAACATGGTGTCGATCACCACCGTCGACGAGGGCGCGGTCTGCACCGCCATGCTCGACCTGTACCAGAACGAGGGCATCATCGCCGAGCCCGCGGGTGCGCTGTCGGTCGCCGCGTTGTTGGAGGCCGACATCGAACCCGGATCGACGGTCGTGTGCCTGATCTCCGGCGGCAACAACGACGTGACCCGCTACAACGAGGTGCTGGAGCGCTCACTGGTTCATCTGGGCCTCAAGCACTATTTCCTCGTCGATTTCCCTCAGGAGCCTGGGGCGCTGCGTCGCTTCCTCGACGAGATCCTCGGGCCCGGCGACGACGTCACGCTGTTCGAGTACGTCAAGCGCAACAACCGGGAGACGGGCGAGGCGCTGTGCGGCATCGAATTGAGCTCGGCGGCCGATCTGGAAGGTCTGCTCGCGCGCATGGAGGCGTCGGACATCCACGTCGAGCTGCTCGAGCCGGGTTCGCCGACGTACCGCTATCTCACCTGAGGTCAGGTCCCGCTCAGTCGGTCGACAACGGGTTGACCGTTCGCAGAATCGCGAAACTGTGCCCGCCGAGTACCGTCATCCCCGATTCCGTACCGGGTTCGTCCCACGCCAGCACCACCTCGCCGGTGACCGGGATCTTGACGGCCTCGGCGCCGAGGTTGCACGCGATCGACAGGGCGCCGCGCTGCATGACGATCCAGCGCTGTGCCTCGTCGAACTCGATCCGCATGTGATCGAGCCACGGGTCGGCCAGATCGGGCTCGGTCTTGCGAAGGGCGATCAGGCGGCGGTAGATGGTGTGCAACCTGCCGTGCTCGCCCTCGCCGACCTCGTCCCAGTTCAGCTTGGACCGTTGGAATGTCGCCGGATCCTGCGGGTCGGGTATCTCGTCGGCATCCCAGCCGTGTTCGGCGAACTCGGCCTTGCGGCCCTCGGCGGTCGCGCGGGCCAGCTCCGGTTCGGGGTGGGAGCTGAAGAACTGGAACGGCGACGACGAACCCCACTCCTCGCCCATGAAAAGCATGGCGGTGTAAGGCGATCCGAGTGCCAACGCGGCTTTGACGGCGAGCTGGCCGAAGGTCAGTCGCTGGGACGGGCGGTCGCCGACCGCGCGGTTGCCCACTTGGTCGTGGGTGAGGGTGTAGGCAAGCAGCCGGGTGGCCGGGATGGTGGTGGTGTCGAGTGGGCGCCCGTGTCTGCGGTGCCGGAACGACGAATACGTCCCGGCGTGGAAGTAGCCGTTCTTGAGCGTGGTCGCCAACGTCTGCAGTGAGCCGAAATCGGCGTAATAACCTTGCCGTTCACCCGATACCGCGGTGTGGATGGCGTGGTGGATGTCGTCGTCCCACTGCGCGGTCAAGCCGTATCCGCCGCGGTCGCGCGGCGTGATCAGGCGGGGATCGTTGAGATCGCTCTCCGCGATCAGGGACAGGGGCCTGCCGAGTTGCTCGGCGAGCGTGTCGGTTTCGGCGGACAGTTCTTCGAGGATGTGGATCGCGGTGTTGTCCATCAGGGCATGCACGGCGTCCAATCGCAGTCCGTCGGCGTGGAAGTCGCGCATCCAGCGCAACGCGCACTCGATGATGTAGGTGCGTACCTCGTCGGCGTCGGCATCGGACAGGTTGATCGAGCTTCCCCACGGATTCTCACCGGCGGAGAAGTAGGGGCCGAATCGCGGCAGGTAGTTGCCCGAGGGGCCCAGATGGTTGAACACCGCGTCGATGAGGACGCCGAGTCCGCGGGCATGGCACGCGTCGATCAACCTGACGAGTCCGTCCGGGCCGCCGTACGGTTCGTGCACCGCGTACCACAGCACCCCGTCGTAGCCCCAGCCGTGCGTTCCGCTGAAGGCGTTGACGGGCATCAACTCGACGAAGTCGACGCCCAGATCCACCAGGTAGTCCAGCTTTTCGATCGCGGAGTCGAACGTGCCCGCCGGAGTGAACGTGCCGGTGTGCAGTTCGTAGATCACCGCACCCGCGATGGACTTACCCGTCCACCCCGTGTCGGTCCAGGCGGCCGGAGCGGGCTGCCACAGTTGGGAGCGTTCATGAACGCCGTCGGGCTGGCGTGGTGAGCGCGGGTCGGGCAGCACCTTCGGATCGTCGTCGAGGACGAATCCGTACCGGGCGTCGTCGCGGCAGGCCACCTCGGCGCGCCACCACCCGTCGTCCGACCGGGTCATTTCGTACACGGTGCCGTCGACGTCGAGCCGGACGTTGCGCGGGTTCGGCGCCCACACGGCGAATTCGGTCATGGTTCGCGCTCCAGCAGTGCGACCGGCAGGTTCGCGAACAGGTCGGCCGCGAGTACCGTTCCCGTCCACCGTTGCCCGCTGAGGCGGTCCAGCCAATCTCCGTCAGGAAGAGTCAAACCCGTGTCGCCCCAGCCGGTTTCGGCCAATCCGACGGTCCACCGGCTGACAGCCACGACGACGTCGGCGCCGCGCTGGTAGGACACCAGATGCGGCGCTGCCGTACCGGCGGCCTGCAACGGCGTGTACCCGGCGGAGCGGAAGATGTCGGGCCGTTCGCGGCGGAGCCGCAGCGCGGCGCTGGTCACCCGGATCTTGGGATCGGTGAACTCCTGCAGTGCGATACGGCGGGCGGCGTAGTCGACCGGACGACGATTGTCCGGGTCGACAAGACTGTCCTCGGCCAGTTCGGTGCCCTGGTAGACATCCGGGATGCCCGGAGCGGTCAGTTGGATGAGCTTCTGCGCCAGGCTGTCACTGCGCGCGTGCTCGTCGAGTTGGGCGACGAGTTCGGTCAACCCGGCGGCGACCGGTCCGTCGAGCACCGAGTCCAGCCAGCGGTGAATCTCGTCCTCGAATGCCGAATCGGGGTCGTGCCATGACGTTTCGGTGGCAGCTTCGCGCATCGCCTTCTCGGCGTAGGAGTGCAGCCTGGCACGCAGCTCGGTGGTGACCTTGCCATCGGCCGGCCACACCCCGAAGATGTTCTGCCACAAGAACAACGCGGTCGCGGCATCCGGCGGGGGAGCGAGCGCGGTCCACTGGTCGATCAACTCCGACCACAGCGTCGGGACCTGGGACAGCACGCCGATGCGGGCGCGGACGTCCTCACCGCGCTTGGTGTCGTGAGTGGTCAGCGTCGTCATCGCGGTCGGCCACATGGCCGCGCGGGTGGCGGCCCGCTGATGGAACTCGGCTGCGGTGACGCCGAATCGTTCGAGCTCACCGCCAACCTCGTTGAGCGACACCAACCGGGCATCCCGGTAGAACAGGCAATCTTCGATCGCTTTCGCGGTCGCTGCGCCGCACAATTGGTTGAACCGTGCCGACGCTTCGGCGCTCGTCGACAGTTCGACCGCGATGGCGGTCAGTGACTCGGCGAGTTCCGGTGCCGCCGAGCCGGTTTCCGCGAGTGCGACCGGAAGGACGGCCGACAGTGCCGGATAGTCGGACCGGTACACGCCGATGCGGCCGACGAGCGTGGCGATGGCCTGCGCGAGCGCAGGGTCGTCGTCGGCGGTCTTACCCGAGATGAAGCCGGCACAGCCGATTCAGTTCGCTCCGCAGGGTGTTGGTGACCGCAGTCGTCTTGAGCTGCTGTTCGGACCCGGGATCGAGGTCGGCGCACAGCTCCGTCAGCGCGGGTGCTCCGCTGGGATCGACGAGCAGGCCACCGATTTCACGGAGGGCGTCGTATCCCGTGGTGCCCGCGATCGGCAGTGCGGGATCCAGGGCTTCGTCGGTCGCCAGGATTTTCTCGGCGACGATCCACGCGGACGGGCCTACCAGATCACGCAACCACGTGAGATATCCGGCCGGATCGGTCAAACCGTCGGGATGGTCGATGCGCAGGCCGTCGACCAGTCCTTCGTCGAACCAGCGTTTGACCTCGACGTGGGTCGCGTCGAACACGGCCCGGTCTTCCTGGCGGAGCGCTGCCAGTGAGGTGATCGAGAAGAACCGGCGATATCCGCACACGCCGTGTCGCCATCCGATCAACCGGTAGTGCTGGCGGTCATGCACCTGTTCCCCGGTGCCCGAACCCGTTCCCGGGGCGATCGGCAAGGTCAGATCGCCCAACCGCAGGACGTCGCCGTCCACGGCGAGATCGGCGACATCGTCGTCGGAACCCAGGATGGGCAGCACGATTCGGCCGTTGTCGAGGTTCCAGTCGATATCAAAGAAGGAGCAGTAGGCCGACTCCCGACCATGGGTGAGCAGGTCCCACCACCAGCGGTTCTGCCGCGCATCGGCGACGCCGACGTGGTTGGGCACGATGTCGACGATCAGGCCGATGTTCCTCTTGTGCGCGGCCTCGGAGAGTCGGCGCAGTCCGTCCGGCCCGCCGAGCGCGGCCGAGACCGTCGTGGGGTCCGTGACGTCATAGCCGTGGGTGGAACCGTCGGCGGCGGTCAGGATGGGCGACAGGTACACATGCGATACGCCGAGCTCGTCGAGATAGTCGAGCAGATTCACGGCGTCGTCGAATGTGCAACAGTCCCCACGCATCTGTAGGCGATACGTGGAGAGCACCGGGCGCGTCATCGGTCAGGCCGTCTTACGCAGCACGAGAAGTGACCGGGCCTGCAGTGAGATCTTGTCCCCGGCTGCCACGACCAGATCCGAATCACCGGTCGGGTCTGCGGTGTCGAGATCGGCGGTCCACTCCGCGGCATAGTCGCCGTTCGGCGTGATGAAGTCCTGTGCGTGGTCATTGGCGTTGAAACACAACAGGAACGAGTCGTCGACCACGCGTTCGCCGCGGGCGTTCGGAGCTTCGATGGCGTCGCCGTTGAGGAACACCGCGACGCAGGTGCCCAGGCCCGTACCCCAGTCCTCGGGCGTCATCTCGGTACCGGACGGCGTCAACCATGCGATGTCGCGCACCTGGTCTCCGCTGCGGATCGGCTTGCCCTCGAAGAACCGGCGGCGCCGGAACACCGGGTGTCGCTTGCGGAATTCGACCACCTTGCGGGTGAACGCCAGATGGTCGGCGTTGGTCTCACACAGCGACCAGTCCATCCACGAGATCTCCGAGTCCTGGCAGTACACGTTGTTGTTGCCCAGCTGGGTTCGGCCGATCTCGTCGCCGTGCGCGAGCATCGGCGTGCCCTGCGACAGCATCAGCGTGCCGATGATGTTGCGCATCTGTTTGCCGCGCAGCGCGAGGATGTCGGGGTCGTCGGTCGGCCCCTCCACACCGCAGTTCCAGGAGCGGTTGTGGCTTTCGCCGTCGCGGTTGTCCTCGCCGTTGGCCTCGTTGTGCTTCTCGTTGTACGACACCAGATCGTTGAGCGTGAAGCCGTCGTGGCAAGTGACGAAGTTGATGCTCGCACTCGGGCGCCGGCCCGTCGCCTCGTAGAGGTCCGACGATCCGGTCAGCCGGGATGCGAATTCGCCCAGGGTTGCGGGTTCCCCCCGCCAGTAATCGCGCACAGTGTCGCGATATTTCCCGTTCCACTCGGTCCACAAACCTGGGAAGTTGCCGACCTGGTAGCCGCCCTCGCCGACATCCCACGGTTCGGCGATCAATTTCACCTGGCTGACCACCGGATCCTGCTGCACCAGATCGAAGAATGCCGACAGCCGGTCGACGTCGTAGAACTCGCGCGCCAGGGTCGAGGCGAGGTCGAACCGGAACCCGTCGACGTGCATCTCGAGCACCCAGTACCGCAGCGAGTCCATGATGAGTTGCAGGGTGTGCGGGTGGCGCGCGTTGAGGCTGTTTCCGGTGCCGGTGAAGTCCTTGTAGAACTCCGGCTGGCCGTCGAGCAGCCGGTAGTAGGCGGCGTTGTCGATGCCACGGAAGTTGATCGTCGGGCCGAGGTGATTGCCTTCGGCGGTGTGGTTGTAGACGACGTCGAGGATGACCTCGATACCCGCGTCGTGGAACGCTTTGACCATGGTCTTGAACTCGGCGACCGCACCGCCGGCGTGCCGGTTGGCCGCGTACTGGAAGTGCGGTGCAAAAAACCCAACGGTGTTGTAGCCCCAGTAGTTTCGCAGCCCCAGGTCCAGCAGCCGGTGATCGTGCATGAATTGGTGTACGGGCATCAGTTCGATCGCGGTGACGTTGAGCGATTTGAGGTGCTCGATGATCACCGGGTGAGACAGGCCCGCATAGGTGCCGCGCAGTTCCTCGGGAATCCCGGGGTGCGTCTGGGTCATCCCCTTGACGTGCGCCTCGTAGATGACGGTGTCGTGGTAGGGCGTCTTCGGGGCGCGATCGGAACCCCACTGGAAGAACGGGTTGATGACCACGCTCGTCATGGTGTGACCGAGTGAATCGACCCCTGGCGGGGTGCCGGTGCCGGCCGGTTCGGCGGTCAAGTCGTAGGAGAACAGCGCCTGACAGAAGTCGAAATCACCGTGGAACGATTTGCCGTACGGGTCGAGCAGTAGCTTGCTCGGATCGCAGCGGTGGCCGGCACCCGGATCCCACGGGCCGTACACGCGAAAGCCGTAACGCTGGCCCGGCGTGACCGTCGGCAGATAGGCGTGCCAGACGTATCCGTCGACCTCGTCGAGGTTGATGCGCTCCTCGGAGCCGTCCTTGGCGATCAGACACAACTCGACGCGCTCGGCGACCTCGGAGAACAGCGAGAAGTTGGTACCCGCCCCGTCATAGGTGGCGCCGAGCGGGTATGCCTCGCCCGGCCACACCGTCGACATGGGCTCGGGTAGGGAAGCCGACGTCATGGCTGCGTCCACCACCCGGTGGCTGCTGCCATCTGGCGACCCAGTTCATTGGTCATGGTGCGCATATAGGTCGTCGAGAGATGGTGAGAATCGTGGTACAGCAACACATTTCCCTCCACCACACGGCAATAGTCCTTACGGCACACCGCATCGCTCATGTCGAGCGGCTTGAGCAACGGGAACCGCCCGACGAAATCCAGTGTGGGGTTGTGGTCGGAGAGTACCTTGGACCGCTCGATGCCGCAGGAGATGGCGTCG
Source organism: Mycolicibacterium wolinskyi str. Jessa 2025 (assembly GCF_049241375.1). NCBI lineage: Bacteria > Bacillati > Actinomycetota > Actinomycetes > Mycobacteriales > Mycobacteriaceae > Mycobacterium > Mycolicibacterium wolinskyi. Next base: position 3,778,595 of record NZ_CP185960.1, on the reverse strand, counting down.
CCGCCGTTGGCCAGGCAGTCCGCCGGGAAATACGGCTCGCCGTTGCGCACGAGCCACGGGGTGTCCCGCATTGCGAGAATCGGAATGTTGTTCTGCGACAACGTCTCCCAAATCCCCACGTATGTGCCGGGCATCACATCGCCCGGCTTGATGTTCCACGGTCGCGTCGAGGTGGTGAACACGAAGTCCGGGTGGTCGGCGATGAGTTTCGCCATCACGCGCTGATTCCACTCACGGCACTTGGGGTAGGGCCTGTTGTCGCCCATCACGAGCGGGTTTTCCTCGGTGGTCAGCGGGCAACCCATCTTGAGGTAGGTGACCACCTTGAAGTTGTGCAACCGGCCGAGCAGGTCGAGCGCGGTGATCCAGTGTTCGGCATGCGAGCCGCCGGCAAGGGCGATGGTGCGGGCCGCATTCTTGTCACCGTAGGTGCAGTTGATGACACCGATGTTGTTGAAGTCGCTGATGCAGCCGTCGTTCGTGGAGGCCGGCAGGTCGTTCTTGGCCTCGAGCACCGTCGGTCGCATCGGCAACTTCGGCACGCGCACGTTGTTGAGCAACGCCCGGGCGCCCGGATAGTCGCGCGCGGACAGGCCCGACAGTTCCTTGCCGTTCGCGCGCTGCACGGTGACGTGTTCGCGCCAGGTGAACGACGTGGCGGTGAGCGCCACACCGAGCAGCGCGACGATCGAGCCGAGCACGATCGTCGGGCGGCGCAGGCGCGCCCGCAGCGGGATCGCGGGCGCGGGCGCCTTCGCGGTCTGTGCGCGTAGTGGCTCTTCGATGTAGCGGGTGGTGAGCCAGGCCAGCACACCCGAGACGAGCAGCACGATCGTGCCTTCGAGGAAATTGGCGTGCGTATGGCCCGAATACGACAACCAGAAGATCAGCAGCGGCCAGTGCCACAGGTAGAGCGAGTAGGCCATCGCGCCGAGGGACACGAACGGTTTCGTCGCGAGCATCCGGTTGGGAGCGGGCAGCCGGTCGTTGTCCGAGCGGTTGGCGGCCGACAGGATGAACAGCACCGTGGCGCCCACCGGAACGAGCGTCCATGGGCCGGGAAAATCTTTGACGCCGTCGATGAACGCGCCGCACGACACGATCGCGGCCAGCGACACGACGGCGATCACCGTCCGCAGCCACATCGGCCACCGCACGAAACCGACGACGGCGCCGGCGAGCGCACCGAGCAGCAGTTCCCAGGCGCGCGCGAAGCTGTTGTAGTACGCGGTCGCCTGGTCGGTGTTGTGCGCGATGATCGCGTACACGAACGACGCGATCGTCAGCGCGGTCAGCACGACGATGAATGCCGTCCGAAGGTGCCGCCCGAACAGCCGGCGGCACAGGAAGGCGAACCCGAAGATCAGCGCGAGGAACGCGATGTAGAACTGTCCCTGGACCGACATCGACCAGATGTGCTGGAGCGGACTGACTGCCTCACCGGCGCGAAGGTAGTCGGCAGCGGTGTTCGCCAGCTCCCAGTTCTGGTAGTAGCCGAGGCTTGCCAGGCTTTGGTCAGCAAACGCCTCCCAGCGAGTTTCCGGCTGGATGAGAATCGTCAGAACCGCCGATGCCGCGAGCACGACCACCAATGCGGGCAGCAGTCGCCGCACGAGCCTGACGACCTCCGACATCGGCCAGAGCGAAGCCCCAGGCGTCAGTGCGGTCCGCAGGATCTTGCCGCCGAAGAAGAACCCCGACAACGCCAGGAAAACATCGACACCACCGGAAACCCGGCCGAACCAAACGTGAAACACCGCGACGAGCGCGATGGCGATACCGCGAAGACCGTCGAGATCGTGTCGGTAGAAACCCGACTTCCGGGTGCCCATGGACGCGGGGGTGGCGCGCGATGTTTCGCTGACAGGCGCCGGCCGGGCGGGGGCAAGGGTCATCATGATCGAGGTCAATTTACCTAAGAACAGCCTGCCGCTCATATTTCGGATGCCTGCACCAAACTGTGTGAGCAAAGGGATAGGCTCCCGGTCTGTGGCCGACCTGACCCCGGCGCAGATCAGTGCCATCGACAGCGCACATATCTGGCACCCCTACAGCACCATCGGCGCGGAGGCGTTGCCGCCGGTGGTGGCGGTCGGGGCGAAGGGCGCCTGGCTGACGGTGATCGATCCCGACGACGGCCGGCCGATCGATGTGCTCGACGCGATGGCGTCGTGGTGGACTGCCGTGCACGGGCACGGTCATCCGGTTCTCGACGGCGCGATCAACCGTCAGATGGCCACCATGAACCACGTCATGTTCGGTGGTTTGACGCACGAACCGGCGGCGCGGTTGGCCCAGCTCTTGGTCGAGCTCACGCCCGCCGGTCTGGAGACCGTGTTCTTCAGTGACTCGGGATCGGTGTCGGTCGAGGTCGCGGTCAAGATGGCGCTGCAGTACTGGCGCAGTCTGGGGCGCGGCGGCAAGCATCGCCTGATGACGTGGCGCGGCGGCTATCACGGCGACACGTTCACGCCGATGAGTGTGTGCGATCCCGACGGCGGCATGCATTCGTTGTGGACCGACGTCCTGGTCGCTCAGGAGTTCGCACCGCCGGTGCCCGCCGAGTACGACCCGGCCTACATCGCGGCGTTCGAGCGGCAACTCGCCGAACACGCCGACGAACTCGCCGCGGTGATCGTCGAACCCGTCGTTCAGGGTGCCGGCGGGATGCGGTTTCACGATCCGCGATACCTGTCGGATCTGCGGGCGATCTGCGATCGCCACGACGTCCTGCTGATCTTCGACGAGATCGCCACGGGTTTCGGCCGCACCGGTGAGCTTTTCGCCGCCGAGCACGCCGGGGTCAGCCCGGACATCATGTGTGTCGGTAAGGCGCTGACCGGTGGCTACATCACGTTGGCGGCCACATTGTGCACGGGGCGGATCGCGCAGACGATCAGCTCGGGGCAGCCCGGGGCCCTCATGCACGGCCCGACGTTCATGGCCAACGCGCTGGCCTGCGCGGTGGGAGTGGCCGCGGTCGAGCTTCTGATCCACAGCGACTGGCGTACCCAGGTTCGTACCATCGAAGCGGGGCTGCGCGACGGTCTGGAACCGGCGCGGGAGTTGGCCGGAGTCGCCGATGTCCGGGTGCTGGGGGCGATCGGCGTCATCGAAATGGCCGAACCCGTCGACATGCGCGTCGCGACCGCGGCGGCGTTGCGGCACGGCGTCTGGCTACGACCTTTCCGCAACCTCGTCTACGCGATGCCGCCCTACATCTGCACGCCGGCCGAGGTCGAACAGATCACCGCCGCGATGGTCGGCGTCGCTCGTGCATTAACCTGAACGGTGTTCAATGGTCGGCCAGCGGACTGTTTCGCGCGGGCTGTCCGCATTCGGCACTGAGGAGCACCAGGTGACACGCACAGGTCTTTCTCCGCTGGCCTGGCTGGCCGACGTCGAACAACAGCGCCGCGAGGCGGGGCTGCGACGTGAACTTCGGACGCGCCCGCCGGTCGGTGCGGAGCTGGATCTGGCATCCAACGACTACCTGGGGTTGTCCCAGCATCCCGATGTGCTCGACGGCGGCGTCGAGGCGCTGCGGGTCTGGGGTGCGGGCGCAGGCGGTTCTCGACTCGTCACGGGCAACACCGAGTTGCACGAGGGTTTCGAGACTGCGTTGGCGTCCTTTGTCGGGGCCGAATCGGCGCTGGTCTTCTCATCGGGCTACACCGCGAACCTCGGTGCCTTGGTCGCGTTGTCCGGTCCCGGGTCGCTCGTCGTTTCGGATGCGCTCAGCCATGCCTCGCTCGTCGACGCGTGCCGGCTGTCACGCGCCCGGGTGACGGTGGCCGCGCACCGCGATGTCGCCGCCGTCGAGGCGGCGCTCAGCGCACGCACCGAAGAACGCGCCGTGGTCGTGACGGAATCGGTGTTCAGCGCCGACGGGGTCCTCGCGCCGCTACGTGAGCTGCACACGGTGTGCCGGCGCCACGGGGCCTTGCTGCTCGTCGACGAGGCGCACGGTCTCGGTGTGCGCGGTCCCGGCGGGCAGGGCCTGCTCCACGAGGTCGGTCTGGCCGGAGCGCCCGACGTCGTGATGACGACGACGCTGTCAAAGGCGCTGGGCAGTCAGGGCGGGGTCGTGCTCGGTCCGGAGGCCGTGCGCGCACACCTCATCGACGCGGCGCGACCGTTCATCTTCGACACCGGGCTCGCGCCCGCCCCGGTCGGTGCGGCCTGGGCGGCACTGCGGGTGCTCATCGCCGAGCCGCAGCGGGCCCGGGCCGTGCTGGCCCATGCCGCCGAACTGGCCCGGATCGCAGGTGTGGCGGCGCAGCCCGACTCGGCGGTGGTGTCGGTGATCCTGGGGGAGCCCGAGGTCGCGGTGGCGGCGGCCGCGGCGTGTCTGGACCGCGGTGTCAGGGTCGGCTGTTTCCGTCCGCCGACCGTTCCCGCGGGAACCTCCCGGCTGCGATTGACTGCGCGGGCTTCGCTGTCGCGCGAGGAGATGGATCTCGCGGGGCGTGTGTTGACCGAAGTGCTTGCCACCGCGCGCGTGGCCGACGAGGAACCGATGTGACCGTCCTGGCGATAACCGGCACCGACACGGGTGTTGGTAAGACCGTGACGACCGCGGCGTTGGCGTGTGCAGCCCGACTCGCCGGTCTCGATGTCGCCGTGGGAAAGCCCGTGCAGACCGGGACGATCGACGGCGACGACGACCTCGGCGAGGTGCGCAGGCTGTCCGGGGTGACCGAATTGCACGGCGGCTGGCGCTATCCCGAACCGCTGGCTCCGGTGGCCGCCGCCGAGCGGGCCGGGCTGCCGCTGCCGACGCGTGCCGAGCTGGTCGCGGGGATCCGCGCGGTGGACGCTCCCGGGCGTCTGACGCTGGTGGAGGGCGCCGGGGGGCTTCTGGTGGAGCTGGGCGCCGACGGTGTCACGCTGCGCGATGTCGCGGCAGATCTCTCCGCGCCGGTCCTCGTGGTCGTCTCCCCGGGGCTGGGCACCCTCAACCACACCGCATTGACTTTGGAATCCCTCGCCGGGCAGAACATTCCGTGTGCCGGACTGGTGATCGGCGCATGGCCGGCCGACCCCGGCGTCGCCGAGCTCGGCAACCGCGAGGCGCTCGGCGAGCTGGCCCCGGTGCGTGCGGTGCTCCCCGCGGGGGCTGGGAGCATGAGCGCCGACGAGTTCACCGCGGTGAGTTCAGCGGCTTTCGACCGCTCATGGATCGAAAGCCTCACGTAGATGGTGCACTCGGTCGAGCTCGTCTTCGACGCGGACACCGAGGCCGCCGTGCGGCACATCTGGGACGGGCTGCGCGATGCCGGTATCCCGAGTCAGGCGCCAGGCCGGCCGCACGCGACGTTGACCGTCGCCCAGCACATCGACGCCGCCGCCGACGCGGTGCTGCGGCCGCTGACCGATCGATTTCCCATACCGTGCCAGTTGGGCGCCACGCTGATCTTCGGGCGGTCCGCGGCTGTGTTGGCCCGGCTGCTCGTGCCGTCGCCTGCCCTGCTCGACGTCCAGGCCGAGGTCTACCGGGCCTGCCTACCGCTCGTGTCGCCCGCCGCGCTGCCGCACACCGAGCCGGGGCAGTGGACGCCGCACGTCACGCTGGCCCGGCGGGTCGCGCCCGCCAAGCTCGCCACGGCGCTGCGCATCGCGGGTCGTCCGGCCGAGATCGTCGGAACCGTCGTGGGGTTGCGGCACTGGGACGGTGACAAGAAAGCAGAGCACCCGATCGGCTGACATCCTGGTTGGCATGGACCGGATTGGCATCATCCGCACCGAGGCGCAGCGCCTGGCCGACGTGCTGTCCGAAACGGACCCCGACGTGCGCTGCCCGACGTGCCCGGATTGGAATGCGGCCGACCTGCTGTGGCACCTCACCGAGGTGCACTATTTCTGGGCCGGGATACTGGCCCGCAACGTCTGCAGCGAAGCCGATCTCGCATCTGTCGAGCAATCCAAACCCGCCCGGCCCGAGACGGTCGCCGATCTCTTGGTGTTGCGGGAGAAGGCCACCGCAGCGCTGCTGAGGCAGCTAGAGGAACTCGGCGACGACGCCGTGCGCTGGTCGTGGTGGGAGCCCGATCAAACCGTCGGGTTCACCAGGCGCATGCAGACCTACGAGGCGACGATGCACCGAGTGGACGCGGAATTGGCCGCGGGCCTGCCGATCAGCGCGATCACGGCCGAGGTGGCGGCGGGCGCGGTGGACCACGCGGTCGACGTCATGTGGGGCTGGCAGCCCGCCGACACGACGCATGAGCCGCACGCCGTGGTCGAGTTCCTCGGCACCGACACCGGGCAGCGCTGGCTCGTCGAGGTCGGCCGAGCCGGCGACTGGCCGCGCGCGGTGCGGGCTCGCGACACCGCAACCCCCACCGCGACGGCCCGCGGCCCGGTTGCCGATCTGGCGCTGTGGACGTGGGGACGCGGTGGAGAAGTCGAACTGTCCGGGGCACCGGAATCGTTGACAGCACTGAGCGCGGTGGTGTCCAACGGCGTGCAGTGACGCGCCGCCAGGTCAGTCGAAGCTGCGCTCGATCACGTCGGCTTCGGTGCCGCCCTGCACGCCGAGACCGTCGACGAGCAGCCGCAGCCCGAACGCGAACTGCCGGTTGGTGTCACGGACGAACACGGATTGCTCGTCGGTGAGCGCGCCTGCGGCGTCCCACTGCAGCCGGGACTGTTCGTCGACGGTGAACCCCAGCACGTAGTAGATCACCGTGCGAGCGGCCAATTCGGCGTCGTCCACGGCCACACCGGCCTCGTGCGCGGCGTCGGTCAGCTGCGCGACGATGCCGGCAGCTGTTGCCGATTGGCCGGCCGCGAAGCTGGACGACACCAATTCCGCGCCGTCGGTGTGGGAGAGCAACGCGTCGCGCAGCGTCGTGCAGATCGCCTGAACCCGATCACGCCAGCCCAGTCCGGCGGCGTCGACACGCGCGGGTTGCAAGATATGGTCGGCCACCGCGCCGAGCAGTTCCTGTTTGTTGGCGAAGTGCCAGTACAACGCCCCGGGACTGACGCCGAGCTCACGCGCCAGGCGCCGCATCGTCAGATCGCCGACGCCGTAGTTGTCCAAGATGGCCGTCGCCGCTGCCACCACGTCGGGTTTGTGGAGTTGCACACCATTACCCTAACCTGAACGGTGTTCAAGGTCGGCACCGCCGACGAGTTCAACGTCGACGACCCGCAGGAGGAAAGCCGGTGACGCAGGCAACCGTAGATGTCTTGGGTGTGGCCCGCGAGCAGGTTCTGGAGCGCGGCGTAGGCCTCGACCAGGACCAGACGCTGCAGGTGCTGCAACTTCCCGACGATCGGCTCGACGAGCTGCTTTCGCTCGCGCACGAGGTCAGGATGAAGTGGTGCGGCCCCGACGTCGAGGTCGAGGGCATCATCAGCCTCAAGACCGGCGGCTGCCCCGAGGACTGCCACTTCTGTTCGCAGTCCGGGCTTTTCGCCTCGCCCGTGCGCAGCGCGTGGCTCGACATCCCGAGCCTGGTCGAGGCCGCCAAGCAGACCGCCAAGACCGGTGCCACGGAGTTCTGCATCGTGGCCGCGGTTCGTGGGCCCGACGAGCGGCTGCTCTCTCAGGTCGCCGCAGGCATCGAAGCCATCCGCAACGAGGTCGACATCCAGATCGCGTGTTCGCTCGGCATGCTCACCGAAGACCAGGTGCAGCGACTGTCGGACATGGGCGTGCACCGCTACAACCACAACCTGGAGACGGCCCGCTCGTTCTTCACCAATGTGGTGACCACGCACACCTGGGAGGAGCGCTGGGACACCCTGCGCATGGTCCGGGAAGCCGGTATGGAGGTCTGCTGCGGCGGCATCCTCGGCATGGGTGAGACGCTCGAGCAGCGGGCCGAGTTCGCGGCCAACCTCGCCGAGCTGGATCCGCACGAGGTCCCGCTGAACTTCCTCAACCCGCGCCCCGGCACGCCGTTCGGCGATCTCGAGGTGCTGCCGGCCTCGGAGGCGCTCAAGGCCGTGGCCGCGTTCCGGCTGGCGTTGCCCCGGACCATGCTGCGCTTCGCGGGCGGGCGTGAGATCACCCTCGGTGACCTCGGCGCCAAGCAAGGCATCCTCGGCGGCATCAACGCCGTCATCGTCGGGAACTACCTCACGACGCTCGGCCGTCCGGCCGAGGCTGACCTGGAGCTCCTCGACGATCTGCAGATGCCGATCAAGGCTCTCAACGCCAGCCTGTAGAACAGGGTGGTGATGATCGACGAATCTCCGGCGTTGCCCGCGCCCGTCGGCGCAGGCGTTTACAACGTCTACACCGGTGGCCCGGCGGGCAGCGCGCTGCCCACCACGGCCCAGCTCGGGCTGGAACCGCCGCGGTTCTGCGCCGAATGCGGCCGCCGGATGATCGTTCAGGTGCGGCCGGACGGTTGGTGGGCCAAGTGCTCCCGGCACGGTCAGGTGGATTCGACCGAACTCGAGACACAGCGGTGAGCGTCTCCAACGAGACCCAGAACGCGGCGGTCGCCGAACCCGCCGAGGTCACCGACGGCCCGCGTGTCTCGCGCCTTCGCGCGGTCATGATCGTCATCGCGGCCCTGGCGGTGGCCGGCGCGCTGCTCGGTGTGTTGTGGGCGTGGCTTGCGCCCGCGATTCACGGTGTGGTGGCGTTGACTCGCAGTGGCGAGCGGCTACGGGCCTACCTCGGCAGTGAATCCGATCATTTCTTCACCGCGGCGTTCATGTTCTCGGGCTTGCTCGTGGTGCTCGCCGTCGTGTCGGCAGTTGCGTTGTGGCAGTGGCGGGTTCACCGCGGGCCGGTGCTGGTCGGTGCGCTGGCCGCCGGCTGCGCCGCCGCGGCCGCAACGGCCGCCGGCGTCGGGGCTGTACTCGTGCACTGGCGTTACGGCACCGTCGACGTCGCCGCCGCGCCCGTGACACCCGAACATCGGGTGCATTACGTCGTCGAGGCGCCACCGGTGTTCTTCGGGCACACGCCGTTGCAGATCGCCGCGACCATCCTGTTCCCGGCGGCCATCGCGGCGCTCGTCTACGCGCTGCTGGCGGTGTCGACCCCGCGCGACGATCTGGGCGCGTGGCCGCCCGTCGAGACGCCGCCCTTCCCGGTGCTTCCGCCGCCGGTCACTCCGCAGGCGTCCTGACCGGCGCGGGCTCGAACAGCTCGATCGGGTTTCCGTCCGGATCGCTCAACTGGATCTGCCTGCCACCCGGGCCGACTTCGAGGTCGTTGCGGAATTCGATTCCGCGCCCGTGCAATTCGCCGATCGCGGAATCGAGGTCTTCGACTTCGAGCACGATCCGATTGAATCCGCCTGGAGTCTGAGTCTGACCGTCGGTCAGCGGACGGGCTCCCGAACTCCCCGGCCCACTCAGCCACAGCGTGAGTGAGCCGCTGGCGATCGCCGCGAATGCCGGTGCGGGCTGCCGCAGCAGTTCGAAGCCCAGATGCTGGGTGTAGAAGCCGACTGCCCGGTCGACATCGGCGACCAGGTAGCGGACTGCTCCGGTGCTGAACATGCCTGCAGCATCGAACCGATCGCCGGCCGGTGTATTGAACGAAATTGACCTATTGGCGCAGTGCGAGGTGATCGTCCTTGCTCATGAGATTTCGCCCGCGAAAGTGCTGCACAGGGGTGAGGCCGGAGAAGCGGCGGAACTCGCGAATCATGTGGGATTGGTCTGCGTAACCGTGCGCGAGCGCGAACCCCGGCCAGTGCGGCAGCGATTGCGCGGACATCACGTGGTGGTGTGCGTGCCGGAACCGTCGCACCCGCGCGAAGCGCTTCGGGGGTACGCCCACCTGTTGCGTGAACAGCTGGACCAGCCGCCGGTGACTGAACCCCACCTCGCGCGCGAGCGCCGCGATCGGGGGATGAGGCGTGCCGTAACCGAGTGCATCGACCGTGAACGCCACTTCAGGGGTCAATGTGGTCCGGTTCGCCGGGAGTGCGAGCAACGCCGACTCCAGAATCGCGAAGCGCTCGGCGTCCGATCCTGCCTCGCAGAGTTCGGCGCGAATGGTGTCTGCTGCGCCGTTCCACAACGCATGAAGGTCGACATGGCTGTCGAGCAGGTCGGGTGGCGAAAACCCGAGGACCGTGCGTGCGCCGCCGGGCTTGAAATGCACACCGACCATCGCGGTGTGCATGCGCGCGTCGATGTCGAACGGGGTGGTATACGGGCCGGCCAGCACGGTGCCCGAAAAGCGTTGGCAACCTTGGTTGTTCGTGACCGCTATGGTGTCCGCACCGAGGTTGACGACGAGTTCTGTGGTGCCGGTCGGCAGGATTCGCTCGGCCGAATGCCGCGGTCCGTCCGCAATGCACCACAGGTGGTCGACGCTGTCGCGCAGGGCCACCGCCGGAGTATGTCGGGTGTAGCGCATCTACCCGCCATTGTGCCAGCGGCCCGCGGAGATCAGAGCGGGCGGCGCCCGATCGCGCGACCGGTGGCCACCTTGAGCGCGATCCGTCCGAGCCGGGCCATCCCGACATAGGTCATCGGGTTGAGCAGTGTCGGCCACTTGGTGCGCACGAGGTGCTCGCTGAGCGGCCGGCCGGCGAACCGGTCGGTCAGCCACCGCAGGGCCATCGGTGCCGACATCGGGTGCAGCAGCAGGTGCTCGCTGAACAGGTCGCGGTGATACGTCACGTCCGCACCCCCGGCCAGATACGCGTCGGCCAGTTCGTCGATGTCGTCGACCGAGATCAGCTCGTCGTGAACCGCCTGGATGATCAGCACGGGCGGGTTCGGGGTGGCGACACCGAGCTTGATGTCGTCGAACACCTCGGTGACCTCGGCACTGTCGAGGATCTGCTCGAGCGGTAGGTCGACGAGATCATCCATGTCGGTGCGCGCCAACCGCACGACGGCCTCGACGGTGCTCATGTCGTGGAGCCGCCGCAGCAGCTTGCGCCCCTCGGTGGTCGCGTGTTCGGCGATGACGCGGTTGAGGCCCGGGTAGGTGTCGGCGAGCGCGGCCACCACGAGTGCGGGCAGCCCGGAGAACACCGTGCCGTTGAGACGGCGGAACGTGTGTCCGAGATCGCCGACGGGCGAGCCGAGCACGGCCCCGACGATGTTCAGCTCCGGTGCGTAGGAGCCGCTCATCTCCGCCGCCCACGCGCTCGCCAGGCCGCCGCCGGAGTAACCCCACAGTCCGATGGGGGATGCGTCGGTCAACGACAGCTGTTCGCAGTTCAGGGCCGCGCGCAGGCCGTCGAGCACGTGGTAGCCGGGTTCGTACGGCGTGCCCCACATGCCGTCGAGACCCTCGTGGTCGGGCACCGAGACAGCCCAGCCTTCGGCGAGCGCCGCGGTGATGAGCAGGAACTCGAGCTGGGCCAGCGAACCGATCGCCTTGGCGTGCCTGCGCAGGGCATACGACGGGAAGCACCGATTCGAGATCGCGTCGATCGCGCATTGGTAGGACACGATCGGGCAGTCGGGCTTGGCGTCGGGCGGCACGATCACCGTCGTGACGGCCGCTTCCGGAGCGCCATGGCGGTCGGTGGACCGGTAGAGCAGCTGGGTGGCATGAAACCGCTGCGGGATCAGGCCGAGAAACGCCACCTCGACGTCGCGGCTGCGGAGCACGGTGCCGGGCTCGGCGTGATGGAAGCCCGCGGGCGGCAGGTAGAACACGTCGTCGCCGGGCAATTGGGGCCGGGCGGTGCGATCGAGCTCTTCGTGCGGTGCGCAGCCGATCCACTCGGCTCCGGTCGCGTTGGCGGCACTGCCCAAATCCATCCCGGCATTGTTACTTAAGAAGGGTCTAAGAATCCAGTCGACTCACCCGGGCGGGCGAAGAGCCGCGAACTCGTCGGTGACGCGGTAGCGCGATTCGGTGAACCCGTAGAGGGCCGCGGGACGCCCGCCGCTGCGCCCGGAGCGGGCGGTGGTGCCGGTGCGGGTGATGACGTTGCGCCGCTCGAGCACCCGCTGCAGGTTGGTCGCGTCCACCTGGTAGCCGAGTGCCGCGCTGTAGATGTCGCGCAGGGTGGATATCGCGAATTCCTTTGGCGCCAAAGCGAAGCCGATATTCGTGTACGACAGTTTGGCGGCCAGCCGGGTGCGTGCGTGTTCGACCATGGGCGCATGGTCGAAGGCCATCGGCGGAAGGTCGTTGACGTTGTGCCAGCGGGTGTCCGACGGTAGGGCCGGGGTGGCGGGGGAGGGTACGAGTCCAAGGAACGTCGACGCGATCGTGCGGACGCCGGGGATGCGGGCCGGGTCGGAGAACACCGCGAGTTGTTCGAGGTGAGCCAACTCACGGAGGTCGACTTTCTCGGCCAGCTGGCGCCGCACGGAGCTCGTCAGATCCTCGTCGTCGCCGAGCCGTCCGCCGGGCAATGACCACTTTCCGCGCTCCGGTTCGAGTGCCCGTTGCCATAACAGCACGTTAAGCGTGGATTGCCGGGAGCTGAGGTCGCGAACCTGGAACACGACGGCGAGCACTTCGTGCGCGGTGTTACCATATGGCATGTTTTCGATTATAAGTCGAAAACCTGACTTCATGAGGAGGCCGCGGTGACGGTGCTCAACGGAATGCTCACGACGGACCTCGCGGACCGGATTGTGGATGGCCCCGGCGGCTATTCGGGTGTCGCGGGCGACGAGCAGTGGGCGGCCGAGATTCGCCGACTGGTGGAGATGCGCGGCGCCACGCTGCTCGCACACAACTACCAGCTGCCCGCGATCCAGGATGTCGCCGATCACGTGGGCGATTCGCTGGCCCTGTCGCGGATCGCCGCCGAGGCACCCGAAGACACCATCGTGTTCTGCGGCGTGCACTTCATGGCCGAGACGGCCAAGATCCTCAGCCCCGACAAGACGGTGCTGATCCCGGATCAGCGCGCGGGCTGCTCGCTGGCCGATTCGATCACCGCCGACGAACTCGCGGCCTGGAAGGACGAGCATCCCGGCGCCGTCGTCGTCTCCTACGTCAACACCACCGCGGCCGTGAAGGCGCTCACCGACATCTGCTGCACGTCCTCGAACGCGGTCGAGGTGGTCGCGTCGATCCCCGAGGACCGCGAGGTGCTGTTCTGCCCCGACCAATTCCTCGGGGCGCACGTCCGGCGCGTCACCGGCCGCAAGAACCTGCACGTATGGGCCGGGGAGTGCCACGTGCACGCCGGGATCAACGGCGACGAACTGGCGGCCCAGGCTCGCTCGCACCCCGATGCCGAGCTGTTCGTGCACCCCGAATGCGGCTGCGCGACGTCGGCCCTCTACCTGGCCGGTGAAGGTGCCGTGCCCGAGGAGCGCGTCAAGATCCTGTCCACCGGCGGAATGCTCGACGCCGCCCGCGAGACGCACGCCCGGCAGGTGCTCGTCGCGACCGAGGTCGGGATGCTGCACCAATTGCGCCGGGCCGCACCGGAAGTCGACTTCCTCGCGGTCAACGACCGGGCCTCGTGCACGTACATGAAGATGATCACGCCTGCCGCGTTGCTGCGCTGCCTCATCGAGGGCGCCGACGAGGTGCACGTCGACCCCGAAACCGCCCGGCTGGGCCGTGCCAGCGTGCAGCGCATGATCGCGATCGGGCAGCCCGGCGGCGGAGAATGAACTCCCAGCGATTCGCGTGCGGCACGTCGACGCTGTGGCAGCAGCGGGCCGATGTCGTCGTGATCGGCACCGGTGTCGCGGGGCTCGTCGCGGCGCTGGCCGCGCACCGGCGGGGGCGGCGTGTCGTCGTCCTGAGCAAGGCGCGCGAAACCGCGACCTTCTATGCCCAGGGCGGCATCGCCGTCGTCCTGCCCGACAACGATGATTCGGTCGACGCGCACGTCGCCGACACCCTCGCTGCCGGTGGCGGACTCGGTGATCCGGATGCGGTGCGGTCCATCGTCGCCGACGGCCATGCCGCCGTCGCCGACCTTGTCGCCGACGGGGCCCGATTCGACGAAACCGCAGCCGGCCGTTGGGCTTTGACGCGCGAGGGCGGACACACCCGGCGCCGGATCATCCACGCGGGCGGTGACGCGACCGGAGCCGAGGTGCAGCGTGCCCTCGACCTGGCCGCGGCGACGCTCGATATCCGGCGAAATCACGTCGCGGTGCAGATCCTGCAGGACGACACCGCGGTGACCGGCGTGCTGGTGCGCAACGAGGACGGCCCGGGCATCGTGCACGCCCCGTCGGTCATCCTGGCTACCGGCGGCCTCGGCCACCTCTACGCGGCCACCACCAACCCCGCCGGTTCGACCGGCGACGGTATCGCGCTGGCGCTGTGGGCGGGCGTCGCGGTGAGCGACATCGAGTTCATCCAGTTCCATCCCACGATGCTGTTCGATGCCGACGCCGGTGGCCGGCGGCCGCTGATCACCGAGGCGCTGCGCGGTGAGGGCGCGATACTTGTTGACTCTCAAGGGAACTCGGTGACCGAAGGGGTGCACCCCATGGGTGACCTGGCGCCCCGCGACGTCGTTGCCGCCGCGATCGACGCCCGCCTCACCGAGACCGGCGATCCGTGCGTCTACCTCGACGCGCGGCGCATCGACGAGTTCGCGCGCCGGTTTCCCACGGTCGCCGCGGCGTGTGCGGCCGCGGGTGTGGACCCGACCCGCGAGCCGATCCCGGTGGTGCCTGGCGCGCATTACAGCTGCGGTGGCGTGGTCACCGACGTCCACGGCCGGACCGAACTGCCCGGATTGTTCGCGGCGGGTGAGGTGGGTCGGACGGGCATGCACGGGGCTAACCGGCTGGCCTCGAACAGCCTGCTCGAAGGCCTTGTGGTGGGCCGACGCGCAGGCAGGGCCGCGGCCGACCATGCGGTGCACGCCGGCTCCGTGCGGGCCCGGGCCCCCCAGGACCACCGTCGCGACATCGCCGACCGAACGACCTTGCAACGCGCGATGTCCACGCATGCCTCGGTGGTCCGCGACGCCGCCGGGCTGAGCCTGCTGAGCGCGACCCTCGACGTCGCGCGGTCGGCAGAACCGCTCAGCCGCAGCAGTTTTGAAGACGCCGCACTCACCATGACGGCACGCGCGGTGGTGAGCGCCGCGTTGGCCCGCGCCGAGAGCCGCGGTTGTCACCACCGGGCCGACTTCCCCGGCACTAATTCGACCCAGGAGCATTCGTTGACGGTTCGCACCGACGGCGGCCAGATCGCCGTCGAGATCCCATCGGGGGTGTGCTGATGGCACTTTCGGAATCTGAGTTCGTCGAAGCCAAGGCGGTCGTCGCCCGGGCACTCGAGGAAGACCTGCGCTACGGCCCCGACGTGACGACGCTGGCCACGGTCGCATCGGACGCGGTGACCACGGCATCGGTCGTCAACCGCGAACCGGGCGTGATCGCTGGCGTCGACATCGCGCTGCTGGTCCTCGACGAGGTGATCGGGGCGAACGCGTACCGGGTCCTGCACCGGGTCGACGACGGCGCGCGGCTGGATGCCAAGTCGCCGATCCTCACCGTCGAGGCACCCACTCGCGAACTCCTGACCGCCGAACGCACGATGCTCAACCTGGTGTCTCACCTGTCCGGCGTCGCGACCGCGACCGCGGCCTGGGTCGACGCGGTGGCCGGCACGAACGCCAAGATCCGCGACACCCGTAAGACGCTTCCCGGCTTGCGAGCACTGCAGAAGTACGCGGTGCGGGTCGGTGGCGGTGTCAACCACCGGATGGGCCTCGGTGACGCCGCCCTGATCAAGGACAACCACGTCGCCGCGGCGGGGTCGGTGCTGGCGGCACTCAAGGCCGTCCGCGCCGAAGCGCCCGATCTGCCGTGCGAGGTCGAGGTGGACTCCCTCGAGCAGCTCGACGACGTGCTCTCGGCGGACGTCGAGTTGGTGCTGCTCGACAACTTCCCGGTGTGGCAGACCCAGATCGCCGTGCAACGCCGGGATTCGCGGTCACCCAGGACGTTGCTGGAGTCCTCGGGCGGGCTGACCCTGGCCAGTGCTGCGGAGTACGCCGGCACCGGTGTCGATTACCTCGCGATCGGCGCGCTCACCCACTCGGTGCGGGTGCTCGACATCGGGCTCGACATCTGACCGGGTTCGGCTAGGCGGGCGCGCTTCGCCGCACCAGGGACAGGACCACTGCCGCGGTCGCGAACAATCCGGAGAACACGCGGTTGAGCACCGTTTGTTGGCGCGGCGTGTGCAGCCACTGCAGCAAGCGGACCGCCAGCCCGGTGTAGAGGCCCATCACGACGAGGTCGACAACGATCATCGTCACCCCGATCGCCAGATACTGCGGCAGCAGCGGAGCGGTCGGCACGACGAACTGCGGCAGTACCGCGAGGAAGAACACCAGGCCTTTGGGGTTGGTGGCATTGACCAGAAACCCGCGCACGACCAGGGCCAGGCGGCCGCCCTCGGTGGACTTGCCGACCTGTTCACGCAGGTCGAGCGTCGCGGTCCGCCATTGCCGCACGGCCAGGTAGACGAGGTAGGCGACCCCGACCCATTTGATGATGTTGAACGCCAGCAGCGAGCCGGCCACCGCCGCGCCGAGGCCAACGGCCACGAGCGTCAGCTGCAGCATCAGGCCGATCTCCAAGCCGAGGATGCTCCAGTAGCCGCGGCGTACGCCGTGCGTGAGGCCCGTGGCCATCGACTGGATCGCCCCGGCGCCCGGGGACACGCTGATCACGATCGCCGCGCCGAAGAACGCCAGCCAGACTTGCCACGCCATACGTGCAGTCTGGCAGCGGCGTCAAACGATATCGGCGACGAACACCCCGGTCCGGCGGGCGCCGATGCGCGCGATCCGGGGAAGCGACGGATCGTCGGTTCCGGCGGGCAGCACCCTGGGATTGGTGATCTTGACGTCGCCGCGGAAAAGGTGGACGTCCGCCTCCCCGGCCGCGAGGACGTTCTTGACCCAGTTGGTTTTGCCGTGGGCGAGCAGGACCGCGAGCACGTTGCCCTTGCGGTAGCTCGTGACGATGGTCTCGTACGGGGTTCCCGACGTGCGACCCCGATGCTTGATGACGGTGAAGCCGGGCAGGCGTTTCGACAGTGGTCGCATGGCCGGATTCATGTACTTGATCTGCAGGCGTTCCAGCCAGGGCGGAACGAGCATCGGCACGCCCGGGGCGTGGTTGGGGTGGTCTTTGGCGGACATCGCGGGCTCCGTTCGCAGGTCTTGCGGCCACCCTACGGTGGCTGCGGCTCGGTGGATTTTTATTCAGGTGGACTGATCAGGGACAATTGACGCGATGGCCGAGTTTCAGATGTCCCGTATCGACCTGCGCAACCGCGCGTTGAATGCAGCCCAACTCCGTGCTGCCCTGCCGCGCGGTGGCGTCGACGTAGACGCCGTGGTGCCCAAGGTGCGCCCGATCGTCGAGGCGGTCGCGCAGCGTGGTGCGGCTGCGGCCTTGGAATACGGCGAATCCTTCGACGGTGTCCGCCCGGACACCGTGCGGGTGCCGGCCGCGGCCCTCGCGCAGGCACTTGCCGAACTCGACCCGGCCGTGCGCACCGCGCTTCAGGTGTCGATCGATCGCGCGCGTGCCGTCCACGCCGATCAGCGCCGTACCGACACCACCACAACGCTCGCCCCGGGCGCGACCGTCACCGAGCGTTGGGTTCCGGTCGAGCGGGTGGGGCTCTACGTGCCCGGCGGCAACGCGGTCTACCCGTCGAGCGTCGTGATGAACGTCGTGCCCGCCCAGACCGCAGGGGTGGACTCGCTGGTGATCGCAAGCCCGCCGCAGGCCCAGTTCGGCGGGCTGCCGCACCCGACGATCCTGGCCGCGGCCGCGCTGCTCGGCGTCGACGACGTGTGGGCCGTCGGCGGAGCGCAAGCGGTCGCGCTGCTGGCCTACGGTGGCACCGACACCGACGGCACCGAGCTGGCACCTGTCGACATGATCACGGGGCCGGGCAACATCTACGTGACCGCCGCGAAGCGGATCTGCCGCTCCCAGGTGGGAATCGACGCCGAGGCCGGTCCGACCGAGATCGCCATCCTCGCCGACCACACCGCCGATCCGGTGCATGTCGCCGCCGATCTGATCAGCCAGGCCGAGCACGATGAGATGGCGGCCAGCGTGCTGGTCACCGACAGCGTCGCGCTTGCCGAGGCCACCGACCGCGAACTGGCCAACCAACTCGCCACCACGGTCCACGTCGAACGCGTGACGGCGGCGCTCACCGGCAAGCAGTCGGCGACGGTGCTGGTCGACGACATCGAAGCCGGCATCCGAACCGTGAACGCCTACGCCGCCGAGCACCTCGAGATCCAGACCGCCGATGCCGCCGGTGTCGCGGGCCGGATCCGTTCCGCCGGTGCGATTTTCGTCGGGGCATGGTCGCCGGTGAGCCTCGGCGACTACTGCGCCGGTTCCAATCACGTGCTGCCGACCGCGGGTTGTGCCCGGCATTCCAGCGGGTTGTCGGTGCAAACCTTCCTACGCGGCATCCACGTCGTCGAGTACGACGAAGCAGCGCTCAAAGACGTGTCCGGCCATGTGATCACGTTGTCCAAGGCCGAGGATCTGCCGGCGCATGGTGAAGCGGTGCGACGGAGGTTCGAGCGGTGACGGGCACAAAGGATGTGACGCTGGCCGACCTGCCGTTGCGGGACAACCTCCGCGGCAAGTCGCCCTACGGCGCACCGCAATTGCAGGTTCCGGTACGGCTCAACACCAATGAGAACCCCCACCCGCCGACTCAGGCGCTCGTCGACGACGTCGCCGCGTCGGTGCGCGAGGCGGCGGCCGAACTGCACCGCTATCCCGACCGGGACGCGGTCGCGTTGCGTACCGATCTGGCGGCATACCTGACCGCGGCGACGGGTACGCATCTCACGGTGGACAACCTCTGGGCGGCCAACGGTTCCAACGAGATCCTGCAGCAGCTTCTGCAGGCGTTCGGCGGTCCGGGCCGCAGCGCGATCGGCTTCGTGCCCTCGTACTCGATGCACCCGATCATCTCCGACGGCACCCAGACCGAATGGTTGCAGGCCGCGCGGTCAGACGATTTCAGCCTCGACGTCGACGTCGCCATCGCGGCCATCAAGGACCGCAGGCCCGATGTGGTGTTCGTGACCAGCCCCAACAACCCTTCGGGACAGAGCATTCCGCTCGATGACCTGCGTCGGGTCCTCGACGCGATGGCAGGCGGCATCCTGATCGTCGATGAGGCCTACGGCGAATTCTCGTCGCAGCCCAGCGCGGTGGCCCTGCTCGACGAGTACCCGGCCAAGCTCGTGGTCTCCCGCACCATGAGCAAGGCGTTCGCGTTCGCGGGCGGGCGGCTCGGTTATCTGGCCGCCGCGCCCGCGGTGATCGACGCGCTGCTGTTGGTGCGGTTGCCCTATCACCTGTCGGTGCTGACACAGGCTGCGGCGCGCGCCGCACTGCGCCACGCCGACGAGACGCTGGGCAGTGTCGCCAAGCTCGCGGCCGAACGCGACCGGGTCAGCGCCGAGTTGGCGCGGCTGGGGTTCCGGGTGATCCCGAGCGACGCCAATTTCGTCCTGTTCGGTGAATTCACCGATGCCCCCGCCACCTGGCAGCGTTACCTGGACGACGGGGTGCTCATCCGTGACGTCGGGATCCCCGGCTACTTGCGGGTGACCATCGGCCTGGCGGACGAGAACGACGCATTTCTGGCCACCAGTGCCGAAGTGGCCAAGACCGAACTCAACAGCCCGGTAGGAGCATCGTGAGCCGTCGCGCGAAGGTCGAACGCAAGACCAAGGAATCCGACATCGTCGTCGAGCTCGACCTCGACGGCACCGGTGTCGTCGACATCGATACCGGCGTCCCGTTCTTCGACCACATGCTCACATCGCTCGGCAGCCACGCGAGCTTCGATCTCACCGTGCACGCCAAGGGCGACATCGAGATCGAGGGGCATCACACCGTCGAGGACACCGCGATCGTGCTGGGGCAGGCCCTCGGTGAGGCGCTGGGGGACAAGAAGGGCATCCGCCGGTTCGGCGACGCGTTCATCCCGATGGACGAGACGTTGGCACACGCCGCTGTCGACGTCTCCGGCCGGCCGTACTTCGTGCACACCGGTGAGCCCGAATTCATGGTCGAATTCACGATCGCCGGATCGAGCGCGCCGTACCACACCGTGATCAACCGGCATGTGTTCGAGTCACTGGCCTTCAACGCGCGCATCGCCCTGCACGTGCGCACGCTATACGGCCGCGATCCGCACCACATCACCGAGGCCCAGTACAAGGCCGTGGCGAGGGCACTGCGTCAGGCCGTCGAGTTCGACCCTCGGGTCACCGGCGTTCCTTCGACCAAAGGCACGCTGTGACAAAGAAACTCGTGGTGCTCGACTACGGATCGGGCAACCTGCGGTCCGCGCAGCGGGCGCTTGAGCGGGTCGGAGCCGATGTCGAGGTGACGGCCGACCCGGGCGCCGCCGCAGCGGCGGACGGCCTGGTCGTGCCCGGCGTCGGGGCGTTCGAGGCGTGCATGACCGGGCTGCGCTCGATCGGCGGCGAGAAGATCATCGCCGATCGGCTGCAGAACGGCCGTCCGGTGCTCGGGGTGTGCGTGGGTATGCAGATCCTGTTCGCGCGGGGCATCGAGTTCGGGGTGGAATCCGTCGGTTGCGGGCAGTGGCCCGGATCGGTCACCCGGCTGGATGCGCCGGTGGTGCCGCACATGGGCTGGAACGTCGTGGACGCGCCCGAGGGCAGCACGCTGTTCAAGGGCCTCGACGCCGCCACCCGCTTCTACTTCGTCCATTCCTACGCCGCACAGGAATGGACGGGACGATCCGAAGCCCTGGTGACGTGGGCTACGCATCACGTGCCGTTCATCGCCGCCGTCGAGGACGGCGCCTTGTCGGCGACACAATTTCATCCGGAGAAGAGTGGCGACGCCGGTGCGACGCTGCTCGCGAATTGGGTTGAGGGACTGTGAGTTTGATTTTGCTCCCCGCTGTCGACGTGGTCGGCGGTCAGGCGGTACGGCTCGTTCAGGGCAAGGCTGGCAGCGAGACCGATTACGGCTCGGCGTTGGAGGCCGCAGAGGCCTGGCAACGCGATGGTGCCGAGTGGATTCACCTGGTCGATCTGGACGCCGCGTTCGGCCGGGGCAGCAACCGTGAACTGCTCGCCGAGGTGGTCGGCAAGCTCGACGTCGACGTGGAGCTGTCCGGCGGTATCCGCGACGACGATTCGCTCAAGGCAGCCCTGGCGACAGGTTGTGCCCGGGTCAACATCGGCACCGCGGCGCTCGAGAACCCGCAGTGGTGCGCGCGGGCCATCGCCGAGTACGGCGACAAGGTGGCGGTCGGACTGGATGTCCAGATAGTCGACGGCGCCCACCGGCTTCGCGGCCGCGGCTGGGAGACCGACGGTGGCGACCTGTGGGAGGTACTGGAACGGCTTGACCGCGAAGGCTGTTCGCGGTTCGTCGTCACCGACGTCACCAAGGACGGCACGCTGACCGGACCCAATCTGGAGCTGCTGTCGGCAGTGGCCGGCCGTACCGACGCCCCGGTGATCGCGTCGGGCGGCGTTTCGAGCCTCGACGATCTGCGGGCGATCGCGACGCTCACCGGAAGCGGCGTGGAAGGCGCGATCGTCGGCAAGGCGCTCTACGCCGGGCGATTCACGTTGCCGCAGGCGTTGGCCGCGGTCAGCGGATAACGGCGGTGGGGGAACTGGAGACTTCAAAGCTCGCCGCATTGGTCGCCACCGCGGCCGAGATCCTCGACGCCGCTGCGGTTCCGTTCGTCGCCGGGCACCGCGCCGACTCCGCTGTTCGCAAGCAGGGCAACGACTTCGCGACCGAGGTCGATCTCGCGATCGAGCGGCAAGTGGTGCGGGCGCTGACCGAGGCGACGGGAATCGGGGTGCACGGTGAGGAATTCGGCGGCGAGCCAATCGACTCGTCGCTGGTGTGGGTGCTCGACCCGATCGACGGGACGTTCAACTATGCGGCCGGTTCCCCGATGGCTGCGATCCTGCTGGGACTGTTGGCGGACGGCGAACCCGTCGCCGGCTTGACCTGGCTGCCGTTCATGGGCCAGCGGTACTCGGCAATCGTCGGCGGTCCCTTGGAGGACAACGGCGTGGCGCGGCAGCCGCTCGGCTCGCCCACACTCGCCGATTCCATCATCGGTATCCAGACGTTCAACATCGATTCGCGGGGGCGGTTCCCCGGCCGTTACCGCGCGGCCGTACTCGCCAACCTCAGTCGGGTCTGCTCGCGGGTGCGCATGCACGGGGCCACCGGGGTGGACCTGGCCTATGTGGGTGCCGGAATCCTCGGTGGCGCAATCAGTTTCGGGCACCACATCTGGGACCATGCGGCCGGAGTCGCGCTGGTGCGGGCGGCCGGCGGCATCGTGACCGATCTGGCGGGCGAGCCGTGGACCGTCGAGTCGAAGTCGGCGCTGGCCGCCGCGCCCGGCGTGCACGAGAAGATGTTGGAGATCGTGAAATCGGCTGGGAATCCGGAGGACTACCTGTGAGCGTCGTATCCGATGTCGCCACGAGGGTGATCCCATGTCTGGATGTCGACGCCGGCCGGGTCGTCAAAGGCGTGAACTTCGAGAACCTGCGCGACGCGGGCGATCCGGTCGAACTCGCAGCCGCCTACGACGCCGAGGGGGCCGACGAGCTGACCTTCCTCGACGTGACCGCCTCGTCGTCGGGCCGGGCCACCATGCTCGAAGTGGTGAAACGGACCGCCGAGCAGGTGTTCATCCCGTTGACGGTCGGCGGTGGCGTGCGTTCGGTCGACGACGTCGATGTCCTGCTGCGTGCCGGTGCGGACAAGGTTTCGGTCAACACCGCCGCGATCGCGCGGCCCGAACTACTCGCCGAGATGGCCCGGCAGTTCGGCTCGCAGTGCATCGTGCTGAGCGTCGACGCCAGGACGGTGCCCGCCGGTGACGCGCCGACCCCGTCCGGCTGGGAGGTCACCACGCACGGCGGCCGCCGCGGCACGGGTATCGACGCGGTCGAGTGGGCCACGCGGGGTGCGGAACTCGGTGTCGGGGAGATCCTGCTGAACTCGATGGACCGCGACGGCACCAAGGCCGGATTCGATCTGGAGATGCTGCGTGCGGTGCGGGCGGCGGTCGGGGTTCCGGTGATCGCCAGCGGTGGTGCCGGTGCGGTGGTTGATTTCGCGCCAGCTGTGCAGGCCGGCGCCGATGCAGTCCTGGCCGCCAGTGTGTTCCACTTCCGGGAACTGACCATTGCCCAGGTCAAGGCGGCGATGGCGGCGGAAGGGATCGTTGTGCGATGAGCGCTTGCGCGAATAGCCGAGGGATGCGATGAGTCTCGATCCGAAAATCGCCGCTCGGTTGAAGCGGAATGCTGACGGACTGTTCAGCGCGGTGGCGCAGGAACGTGGCACCGGCAAGGTTTTGATGGTCGCCTGGATGGACGACGACGCACTGGCCCGCACGCTGGAAACCCGTGAGGCCACTTACTTTTCCCGGTCCCGCGGTGAGCAGTGGGTCAAGGGCGCGACGTCCGGGCACACGCAGTACGTGCACTCGATTCGTCTGGATTGCGACGGCGACACCGTGCTCCTGGAGGTCGACCAGGTCGGTGCGGCCTGCCACACCGGCGCACACACATGCTTCGACGCCGACCTGTTGTTGGGTGGCGAACCGACGGGATAGCCGTCGCGCAGAATCGAGTTCGGTCAGAACGGTGGTGGTCTGTCCAATTCGATGTTCAGTCGGCGTTCGGCATTGATGCGCTGGTCGCGGGTTTGCCGACGGGTTCGTGCGCGCGTCGGCATCTTGACCACACGGTCGGCGTTGGGTGCTGGTAGCGGCCCCGCGGGCGGCGGCGGTGTGTGGGGTTTCCAGTGGGGGAACAGAATTTGGCTGAACGGAGCAGTGTGCGACGTGTGGCCAGTGGGAGCGGTCCAGGTGTGGCTGCCGTCGGGATGTTGCACATCGGTCCAGCCGTCAACGCCGGTGTGAAAGGTCTTCAGCAGGTGATGGTTTCGGCATTTGGCGCCGAGGTTGCCCGGATGGGTGGGACCGGCCGGCCACGCGACGGCATGGTCGAGGTCGCAGTACTGCGCCGAGACACCACATCCCGGGAACTGGCAGGTCAGGTCCCGCATCCGTACGAACGCCGCCAAACCTGACGAGGGCCGATAGTGCGCCTCGTCGCCAAGTGCGCCGGCATCTTTGAGAGACTTCACTGCGGCCCCGGTGGCGATCAGCTCGGCCAACATGGGGGCGGGCACGATGCCGCCGCCGAGCAGCACACCCGGCCCACCCGATACCGCGGGCACGGAATCGGCGGCACGCTCGGCGACATCGGGTTCGCCGTGTAACAGCGGGTCTCGGGGCGCGGCGGGGGGACTGGCAATGTTCTCGGGTTGCGGATCCTCAACGCCGCGCGGTTCCAGCGCGTCGCCGTCGTCGCCCGCATTCTCGGTTTGCGAAACGTCAGCCGACGACGTGCTCTCGTCGCTGCTGGGCGAGGACGTGGGTAACTCGTCGGTGAGCACGTAAACCACCACGCTGCCGGCCCGGGGATCGACCCCGGCCGCGGCGCAGTCAGGGCTGCCGCACAGACAGGTCAGCCGATCAGCTCCGGCTCCGAGCGCGCCCAAGGCATCTGATCTGCGTTGGGCCATGGTTCGCGGGTCGCCGTCACATACGCCGCACGCCATGTCGATGAGCCGCTGTTTCAGAATCGCCCCGTCGATCCTCGACAACCGGCCCCAGATCGACACAGTGCCCGCGGGATCGTCGGTGTCGCCGAAGTTCACGTCGCGGCTGCGAGCCGCAGTGCGCGTCCGGCGTACCGCGGCAGGATCGAACTTCTCCACCCACACATCGATGGCTTGCTCGACCTTGGTGGCCGATAGTGTCCCGTAGCTCGTGGCGGCACCGGCCAACGCGGTGTCGATCAACGCGAGGGCTTCGGTGTCGACCACGAGTTGGGTGCGCCAGGTGATCGTGGCAACGACTTTCGCGGAGATATGGCCCTGCCCGAACACCGCCGCCACGTTCGGCAGACGGTCACGTAGCGCCTCGGCGATGCGCATTTGCGTCGAGGCGGCCCGGCGACCGAGATTGCACGCCGCACTGACCGCCGCGGTAGCGCACTCCCAGCCATCGATCGCGCGGTGCGCAGAGGCGTCGTCCTCGTCATCACAATGACGAGCCACGATCTCACCGATGGCTGCCAGCCGCTCCGCGGCCGAAATGGCCTCAGCACGCGTGCGTTGCGCGAGCGCGTCGATCAGCGCCGCGTCGGTGAGGTCACCGAGCGACGTGTTATGTCTCAGGACATCGGTGACAGTTCTGCATCAGGACATCGGTGACAGTTCGGGTCGTCTTGGTGGTGACACTTCTGCCTTGAGGCTCGGGCGGTGGCTGTCAATGAACCTATCGATCCTCGTGTCCGCCTCGCGATCTCGCAGTGGCCCGATGATGCACCCCGCGGCGCGGTATCGACGTTCTGCGCCGAACACGGCATCTCTCGAAAGTCGTTCTACGAGTTACGCAAACGCGTCAAGACCGACGGGCCGGCCGCCGTACTCGAGCCCAGAACCCGACGGCCGAAGTCGAGCCCGTCGGCGCTGACCGATGAGGTCAAACAACAAGCCGTGGCGGTGCGGGCCGCCCTGGAAGCTTCCGGCCTTGACCACGGGCCGATCAGCGTCCATGACAAGATGGGTGCGCTCGGCCTGGGTCCAGTGCCCTCGGTCGCATCGCTGGCCCGGATTTTCCGCCGGGAAGGTGTGGCCAAGGCCGAGCCGAAGAAGAAGCCCCGCTCGGCGTGGCGGCGGTTCGTCTATCCAGCCCCGAACGCTTGCTGGCAGCTCGACGCCACCGGGTACGTGCTCACCGGTGGACGCCAGTGTGTGATCTTCCAACTCATCGATGACCACTCCCGCTACGCCGTCGCCTCCCATGTGGCCTGCAGCGAAACGGCCGAGGCTGCGATCGCGGTGTTCGACAAAGCTGTCGCCGCCCATGGTGTGCCGCAAAGGCTGTTGTCGGACAACGGAATCACGCTCAACCCTTCACGGCGCGGATACCTGGGCAAGCTTGTCGAACACGTCTCGAGGCTGGGTGTCGAGGCGATCACCGGCAAGCCCTACAAGCCGACCACCCAGGGCAAGAACGAACGCTTCCACCAGACCTTGTTCCGCTACCTGGACAAGCAACCGCTGGCTAACACGCTGGCCGAACTGCAAGCCCAAGTCGATGCGTTCGACGACATCTACAACACCGAACGCCCCCATCAGGGGCTGCCCGGGCGCGTGACACCCCGCACGGCTTGGGAGTCCACGGCGAAGGTACCGGCCCCACGCCCCAAACACGATCTGCCCTGGTTCGTCCCACTCGCCCCGAAGCCCAAGCGGCCAGCACCGCAGCCACAGGACCTGCCCGCCGGGACCCACATCATGACGCTGAGTACCGCCGGCACGGTCAGACTCGCCGGCGTCACCTACAAGGTCGACGGACGACTGGCCTGCCAACAAGTCCTGGTCGTCACCAACGCCGAGAGCATCATCGTGGCCGACCTGGACGGCGAAGTCCTCATCGAGCACACCCGACCCCAAGCCGGAGTGAAATACGTCGGCAACGGACGCCCCCGCGGCCAACGCCCGAAGAGTGATGAAACGTCACCGATGTCCTGACACATCAACTGTCACCGATGTCCTGATGCAGAACTGTCACCGATGTCCTGAGACATCACAGGTCACCGAGCGACGGGAGCGTGCGCGATTCGAACACATGTTCGATACTACTCGCGTTTCCACAGCGCAGCAACGCTTTTGCCACAGTGCGCGACTGTCGCCGGCCAGGTGGGCAACAGAAGAGCGTAGGACCACCGCCACATGTCCTTCCGGGACTTTGTCGGTGCCGTCGGCAACAATGACGGGGTGACTGACACCGCCGACGCTCGCAAGGTACGCGGTGCATTCTTCACGCCCGACGCCATCACGGCCTATCTCGCGCAATGGGCAGTGCGATCGGCCGAAGACCGTATCTTCGAGCCGTCGGCCGGTGATGCGGCGTTCCTGGTGGCGGTCACCCACCGATTGCGTGAGCTGGGGGCGGCTGAGCCGGAGGTCGACGGCGTCGAGATCCACCCGGCCAGTGCCGCGACCGCGCGGCGACGGGTGACCGAGGCCGGCGGACGGGCCCGGATCCGCACCGCTGATTTCTTCGGCGTCGATCCGCGTCCGGAATATGCGGCGGTGATCGGCAATCCGCCGTACATCCGGTATCAGGACTTCCGCGGACAGGCTCGTGCACAGTCGCGGCGCGCCGCGCTCAAAGCCGGCGTCACACTGTCCGGTCTCGCGTCGAGCTGGGCGGCATTCACGGTCCACGCCGCGCTGTTTCTGCGGCCCGGCGGCCGGATGGCGCTCGTGCTGCCTGCCGAGCTACTCAGCGTCAATTATGCGGCGGCCGTGCGGAAATTCCTGTTCGACCGGTTCGCCAGCGTCGAGTTGGTGATGTTCGACGAGCAGGTGTTCCCGGAAGCCGAGGCCGATGTCGTGCTGCTGCTGGCCGACGGTTTCGACGGCGGCCCGTCGGGTCATGCCGTCATCCATCGGGCTCGCAATGCCGAATCGCTGACATCCGAGCTCGTGCAACGGAATTGGTCACCACGCGATCCGGCGGACAAGTGGATCAGCGGCCTCGTCGGCAACGGTCCGGTCGATGCACTCCATGCACTGCACACCGCAGGCGATTTCACGCTGCTCGAACACTGGGCCGACACCACGCTCGGCATGGTCACCGGCAACAACGGTTATTTCGCCCTGTCGCCGGCCCGGGTACGTGAGCTGGGGCTGCGGCCGGCCGATGTGCTGCCGCTGTCTCCGCCGGGCAGCGCCCATCTGCGCGGCCTCACGCTGTCGGCCGACCAGCTGGCACGGCTGGGGGAGGACGGTAAGTCGATCCATCTCTTCCGGCCCACGGGAGCGCTGTCGGCCGCCGCCAAGCGGTATGTGGAGGCCGGGCGTGCTGCCGGGGTGCATCTGGCCTACAAGTGCCGGGTCCGTGAGCCCTGGTATCTGGTGCCGCTGGTCGAGCCGGCCGACCTCTTGCTGACCTGTATGAACGCCGACACCCCACGCCTGGTCACCAACCGGGCCAAAGCGCACCACCTCAACTCCGTGCACGGGGTGTACCTGCGCGACGGACTCAGCGGGTTGGGCCGCGACCTGCTGCCGTTGGCCGCACTGAACTCGGCGACCCTCTTGCATGCCGAGATGGTCGGCCGGTCCTACGGTGGCGGCATCCTGAAAATCGAACCGCGCGAAGCGGATCGGTGGCTGGTGCCGGCGCCGCAACTGATCGCCGAGCGCAGCTCGCAGCTGCGGGATGTCAGGCGCCGGGTTGCGGCGCTGTTGAGCCGGGGCGAACTGCTCGACGCGGTCAGGATCGTCGACGATGCGCTGGGCCTGGATAGCCGCGTACCGTTGGAATCGGTTCGCAGCGCTCACGATTCACTGGCCACCCGGCGGGCGGTAAGGTCACGGCGTGCCCGCTGAACCGTCGACCAAGGCGACCGCGTGGGCGATATTCGATCGCATCGTCGCGGATGCCGCACCGGCAGGCCGGCACTCCAATCCGTGGGTGCACAGCGACGGCGGGCCGGCCTACGTGCCCGACTTCCGGGTACTGCGCAAACTGCTCGGGGTGCCGTTGCACCTCAATGCCCCTTCGACAACCGGGGTGCCGGCGTTGGCGCTCGACGTGTGGCTGTCCTACGAGCTCCGCCGGGCCGGCTTCGAACCGGACGCCGTGTGGCCGCGGCCCACCGATCCACGCATCATGCCGAGCGCCATCGCCAACCTGCTCGAGGCCCTGCCGCAGAAGGAACGCGTGCTGATCGAACAACGTCTGCGGCGCTCGATGAAGGGTGTGGCGGGGTCCAGCGCGAGCGTGCTCGGAAAGCACTACATGAAGCAGGTCGACGTGGTGATCTCGGACTGGGACACCGGGCCCGAGCTTCTCATCAGCACCAAACGCATGGATTCGAGCTTCGGCAAGAACGCGGCCAACCGCGTCGAGGAAAGCTACGGCGACGCCAAGAATCTGAGATTGCGGCACCCGCTGGCCGCACTCGGATTCGTCTACGGTCTGCGGTCGACCATCCTCAACACCGAACCCGAGAAGGCCGAATGGCTGATCGACCTCTTGGGCAAGCTCGGTACCGAGGACGACGCGTATCACGCGGTCGCGTTGGTGATGATCGACTACGACGCTGAAGTGCCCCGCGAAGACGACGAGGTCGACAGCATCGAAAAGGCGGAACCCGACACGCTTTTCGAAATCGTCGATGTCGAGACGGCTGCGGTCGATGAGGCGCTGGCGGCATTGCCCGACATCGCCATCCGCCACGACGCCGTCCCGCCGCAGCTACAGCCGGCGCGATTCCTGGCGACCATGGTGTCGCGCGTTCTCGACATCTCACCGGTGACCAGGCACCGGGAAGCGCGCAGGCGCCGCAACACCCCGGGCCAGGCGCCCTAACGGATCCGCGGCCCGGGCTTCGCTCGGGCCGTCCACCGGCCGTCCTGATGGCCGACTGTCACGGGATGCGCGAACGCCGTCGTCACATGATCGGTGGTGACCGTGTCGAGAGCCGGGCCGCTGGCAACCGTTCGCCCATCGGCGATCAGCAGCGCGTGGGTCGTGCTGGTTGGCAGTTCCTCCAGATGATGCGTCACGAGTATCGACGCCATGTCGCCATGCGTATCATCCAGTGTGTCAAGGGTTTCCAATAGCTGTTCACGGGCGGCAACGTCCAGCCCCGTGGTGGGTTCGTCGAGCAGCAGCAACTGCGGATCCGAGATCAGCGCGCGTGCGATGAGGGCACGCCCGCGTTCGCCCTGCGACAGCGTCGGCCACACCGCATCGACTCGCGCCGACAGCCCTACGGTGTCGATTAGTTCCTCGGCCCGGCGCACCTGGTCGGCGGTCGGTGTCCAGCGCGCCGCGGTGTCGATGGTTGCGGTGATACCGGTCAGCACCACCTCGCGCACGCTCAGCGGATACTGCAGGCGGTGACGCGGGTTGACATGACCGATCGAGCGACGCAGCACCGTGAGATCCGTACGGCCCATCTGTCCGCCGAGCACCCGCACGATGCCGGTCGTCGGAAAGGTCACGGCCGCACAGAATCCCAGCAATGTGCTCTTGCCCGCCCCGTTGGGACCGAGCAGGGCCCAGTGTTCGCCGGCCTGCACGGTCAACGAGATGCCGTCGATGATCTGCTTGCCGTCGCGACGGAATGTCACGTCGTCGAGTTCGAGGACCGACGTCATGCGAAAGACTCCTTCAATGAGCTCAGGTGGGTTCTGCTGGCCGCGGCGGCGGCTTCGGGATCTCTGGCGACGATCGCGTCGGCCAGCTGCTGGTGCAGGGCGTGGTCGCAGGGTTCGGACGCGATGGGTTTGATCTTGAGCATGTCGATCATCGCGAGCCGCAGCCTTGGCAGGAAGGCATCGAACAACTGCGTCAGCACATCGTTGTGGGCGGCGGCGATGACCGCGCGATGGAAGGCCATGTCCGCGTCGACGTGATCGGGTACCGACTGTCCGACCACGCCGCGGGCCACCAGCGTGCGTCTGATGGTGCGCAGGTCCGCGGGGGTCCGTCGGGTCGCGGCCAGGGCCGCCGCCTCGGCCTCGATGGCGATCCGTGCTTCGATCACCGACACGATCGTCGAACGCCGCAGCACGGTGTCCCAATCCTCGGCGACGTCGAGTGCGGTGACGAAAACGCCGGCTCCCTGCCTGCTGTCCAGCACCCCCTTGCCGGCGAGCTCGCGGATCGCTTCGCGCAATGTCGAGCGCCCGACACCGAGCTGGGCGGCCAGCGTGGTCTCACCCGGCAGCCGATGGCCGAGCGGCCACTCGCCGTCACGGATGCGGGCCAGCAGCAGTGACGCGGTTTGCGCTGCCAGTGGATGGCGCTGGACCTGGGCGGGCATGCCTGAACCTCTCTACTTGTCTGAGGAGTTGTGTATAGTCTAGCCATCATGACGCGCGTCCTTCTCCTTAGCCGCCGCGGCGGGGCCTGAATCGACCGGCCCCCTGCCGTGGGGCTGTTTCGCGCCGGTCGAACTCCAACCGACCGAAAGCGGCCTCATGACCATTTCTGCTTTTCCCACCATCGACACCCCGGCCGGTGACGTCCCGGCCGCCGCGCCGGCGTGGAACCGGCAGCGGCATTCCCAGATGCCCTCGCACCGCTACGCGAGCGTGTACGACCGCGTCGAAGTTCCACTCACCCAACGGGTTTGGCCCACCGCCCGGATCACCGCCGCGCCGTTGTGGGTACCGGTGGATCTGCGCGACGGTAACCAGGCCCTCGCCGAACCGATGGATCCCGCCCGCAAGCGCCGGTTCTTCGAACTGATGGTGGCCATGGGCTACAAGGAGATCGAGGTCGGCTACCCATCGGCCTCACAGACCGACTTCGACTTCGTCCGGGTCTTGGCCGAATCCGACATCGCGCCGCCCGACGTGACCATCGTCGTGTTCACCCCGGCACGCCGCGATCTGATCGAGCGCACGGTCGAGTCGATCGCAGGCATCCGCAACGACGTCGTCATTCACATGTACACGGCCACCGCCCCGACGTGGCGTGACGTGGTGCTGGGCAAGGATCGCACTCAACTGCGCGAATTGATCCTGGCCGGCGGGCGTGACGTCCTGGAATTCGCCGGTGATCTGCCCAACGTCCGGTTCGAGTTCTCGCCCGAGGTGTTCAACCTCACCGAGCCCGACTATGTGCTCGATCTGTGCGACGCGATGACGGAACTGTGGCAGGCCACGCCGCAGCGTCCCGTGATCCTGAATCTCCCGGCCACGGTCGAGGTCGCCACGCCGAACGTCTACGCCGATCAGATCGAGTACATGCACCGCAACGTGTCTCGCCGCGACAGCGTGATCCTGTCGGTGCATCCTCACAATGACCGGGGCACCGGCATCGCGTGCGCGGAGCTGGCGGTGCTGGCCGGTGCGCAGCGCGTGGAGGGGTGCGTGTTCGGCAACGGTGAACGCACCGGGAACGTCGACATCGCGACCCTGGCGTTGAATCTGCATGCGCAGGGCGTGGATCCGATGATCGACTTCTCCGACATCGACGAGATCGCCAGGACCGTCGCGCACTGCACACGGATGCCGATCCACGAACGCCATCCCTACGTCGGGGACCTGGTGCACACCGCGTTCTCCGGCACGCACCAGGACGCGATCAAGAAGGGAATGGCCGAGCATCGCGAACGCGCTGCGGCAATGGGTCGCGAGGAACGTGAAATCGATTGGCGCGTACCCTATTTGCCGATCGATCCGGCCGACATCGGGCGTAGTTACGACGCCGTGATCCGGGTGAATTCGCAGTCCGGCAAGGGCGGCAT
Organism: Mycolicibacterium wolinskyi str. Jessa 2025; assembly: GCF_049241375.1. NCBI lineage: Bacteria > Bacillati > Actinomycetota > Actinomycetes > Mycobacteriales > Mycobacteriaceae > Mycobacterium > Mycolicibacterium wolinskyi. The sequence continues at coordinate 3,746,316 of NZ_CP185960.1, read as the reverse complement.
CGCCTATCTGCTGCTCACCGAGTTCGGAATGGACCTGCCCCGGCGGTTGCAGATCGACTTCGCGCGTCATGTGCAGGGGCACGCCGACGAGAGCGGCGCCGAGATCACGGCCGCTGAGCTGTTCGACCTGTTCGAGGCGGCCTACCTGGAGTCGGGCGGTCCGGTCGAACTCAAGGATTGGCACACCGGTGGCGACGGCGCCGAGGCCGTCACCGAGTTGACCCTCGTCGCCGATGGCCGCACGGTGTCCAGCACGCACCGCGGGATCGGGCCGGTGGACGCACTGACGGCCGCGCTGGCCGACATCGGACGGCCGATCGAAGTGCTCAGCCTGACGCAGCAGTCGATCGGCAGCACCGCGGTCACCTACCTGGAGTACCGCTCCGACGGTGACACCGGCTGGGCGTGCGGTCGCAGCGATTCGGTGCTCGCGGCGTCGATGGCCGCGGTGCTGCGCGCCGTCAACGCGCCTTGAGCACCTCCAGCGCCTTGTCGGCGTGGGTGTCCATGCTGATCTCGCTCGAGATCACCTCGAGGACGGTGCGGTCGGTGTCGATGACGAACGTGGTCCGCTTGACCGGCATGAGTTTGCCGAGCAGGCCACGCTTCACGCCGAACTGGCCGGCCACCTTGCCGTCGGCATCCGACAGCAACGGGTAATCGAAGCGCTGGATGTCGGCGAACTTGGCCTGCTTGGCGACCGGGTCGGTGCTGATGCCGACCCGGGTCGCGCCGGCGGCGGCGAACTCCGCGGCCAGATCTCGGAAGTGACAGGCCTCTTTGGTGCATCCGGGCGTCATCGCCGCCGGATAGAAGAACAGCACGACGGGGCCGTTGGCGAGCAAACTTGTCAAGCTTCGGATTGTGCCGGTCTGATCCGGCAGTTCGAACTCGGCGACGGTGTCACCCGTTCTGATAGGTGTCATGGCCGCCCACGCTACGCCGTCTGGATGCCAGCACGGTGCCGGCGGTCTGGGAGGATTGAACCGTGCAAATCACCGCCAACGGGGCCGCCGGCTCGCTCGCAGTCACCACGTCCCGCGAGGACTTCCGGGCGCTGGCTGCTGAGCACCGGGTCGTGCCCGTCACCCGCAAGGTGCTCGCCGACAGCGAGACGCCGCTGTCGGCCTACCGCAAGCTTGCCGCCAACCGCCCCGGGACCTTCCTGCTGGAATCCGCGGAGAACGGCCGGTCGTGGTCGCGCTGGTCGTTCATCGGTGCCGGCGCGCCGTCGGCGTTGACCGTGCGCGACGATCAGGCGGTATGGCTGGGAACGGCGCCCAAGGGCGCACCCAGCGGCGGCGATCCGCTGCAGGCCCTCGCCGCGACGCTGGAGTTGTTGAAGACCGAGTCCATGGCGGGGCTGCCGCCGCTGTCGTCGGGACTCGTCGGATTCTTCGCCTACGACATGGTGCGCCGGTTGGAGCGGCTGCCGCAGCTCGCCGTCGACGATCTCGGGCTGCCGGACATGGTGCTGCTCCTCGCCACCGACATCGCCGCCGTCGACCACCACGAGGGCACCATCACCCTGATCGCCAACGCGGTCAACTGGAACGGCACCGACGAACGCGTCGACTGGGCCTACGACGATGCCGTCGCGCGTCTCGATGTGATGACCAAGGCGCTCGGCCAGCCACTGCCGTCGGCCGTCGCGACCTTCAGCCGCCCCGCGCCCGCGCATCGCGCCCAACGCACGGTCGAGGAGTACACCGCGATCGTGGAGAAGCTCGTCGGCGACATCGAGGCCGGGGAAGCGTTCCAGGTGGTGCCCTCGCAGCGGTTCGAGATGGATACCGCCGCCGACCCGCTCGACGTCTACCGGATGCTGCGGGTGAGCAACCCCAGCCCCTACATGTACCTGCTGAACGTGCCCGATGCCGATGGGGGACTGGACTTCTCGATTGTGGGCTCCAGCCCCGAGGCGCTCGTCACGGTCAAGGACGGGCGCGCCAGCACGCATCCGATCGCCGGGACCCGGTGGCGCGGGAGCGACGAGGAAGAAGACGTGCTGCTCGAAAAGGAGCTGCTGGCCGACGAGAAGGAGCGCGCCGAGCACCTGATGCTCGTCGACTTGGGCCGCAACGACCTGGGCCGGGTGTGCCGGCCGGGCAGCGTGCGGGTCGAGGACTACAGCCACATCGAGCGCTACAGCCACGTCATGCACCTCGTGTCAACCGTGACCGGCGAGCTTGCCGAGGGCAAGACGGCGCTGGACGCGGTGACGGCGTGCTTCCCCGCTGGAACGCTGTCGGGGGCGCCGAAGGTCCGGGCGATGGAGCTCATCGAAGAAGTCGAGAAGACGCGCCGCGGGCTGTACGGCGGTGTGCTCGGCTACCTCGATTTCGCGGGCAACGCCGATTTCGCGATCGCGATCCGCACGGCATTGATGCGCAACGGCACCGCCTATGTGCAGGCCGGCGGGGGAGTCGTCGCCGATTCCAACGGGCCGTACGAGTACACCGAGGCGTCCAACAAAGCCAAGGCCGTGCTGAACGCGATCGCCGCCGCCGACACCTTGGCCGAACCATGATGCGGGTAGCGCAGGTCTTGCTCGTCGTCGCGGCCCTGGGGCTCTGGGTGGCCTCGCGCATGGACTGGGTGCAGGTGAGCTCGTTCGACGGGTTGGGGCAACCCAAGAGCACCGACCTCAACGGCGCGACCTGGTCGACGGCGTTGATCCCGCTCGCCTTGCTGGTGCTGGCGGCCGCGGTCGCGGCACTGGCGGTGCGCGGGTGGCCGCTGCGCCTGCTCGCGGTCCTGGTGGCAGCCGCGAGCGCAGGCATGGGTTACCTCGCGATCAGCCTGTGGGTGATCAAGGATGTCGCGGTGCGCGCCGCTGACCTGGCGTTCGTGCCCGTCGCGCAGCTGACCGGGACGCAGCGGTACTACGGCGGCGCGGTCATCACGCTGGTCGCTGCGGTGTGCGTGCTCGCGGGTGCGGTGCTGCTCATGCGGTCGGCGAAGGGCGCGCAGCGCCGGGTGTCGACGCGCTACGCCGCGCCCGCCGCCCGCCGGGCCGCGACCCGGCAGGATTCCGACGAACCGCTGTCGGAGCGAATGATCTGGGATGCACTGGACGAAGGTCGCGATCCGACCGGCGACCAGACCGATACGGACAACAAGGGTCGGTGACAGATGAAGGTGCGGCGGCGGTTACCCTTCGAGGGAGGTCAACCGGGATCGTCCCGGTCACACCGGAAAGGAATCGACGGGCGATGAGTTCGGCCACAGTGCTCGACTCCATCATCGAAGGAGTCCGTGCCGATGTTGCCGCCCGCGAGGCCGTGACAAGCCTTGCCGAGATCAAGGAGCGGGCGAAAGCCGCACCGGCACCGTTGAACGTGATGGCCGCGCTGCGCGAGCCGGGCATCGGTGTCATCGCCGAGGTCAAGCGGGCAAGCCCGTCGCGCGGCGAGCTGGCCAACATCGCCGATCCGGCCGAGCTCGCGCAGGCCTACCAGGACGGTGGCGCACGGGTCATCAGCGTGTTGACCGAACAGCGGCGGTTCAACGGCTCACTCGACGACCTCGACGCGGTGCGCGCAGCGGTGTCAATTCCGGTGCTGCGCAAGGATTTCATCGTCAAGCCGTATCAGATTCACGAGGCCCGCGCGCACGGCGCCGACATGCTGTTGCTGATCGTGGCGGCGCTGGATCAGTCGGTGCTCGAATCGCTGCTGGAGCGTACCGAGTCGCTCGGGATGACCGCTCTTGTCGAGGTGCACACCGAAGAGGAGGCGGACCGGGCGTTGCAGGCCGGTGCCACCGTCATCGGGGTCAACGCGCGCGACCTCAAGACGCTCGAGGTCGACCGCGACTGCTTCGCACGCATCGCGCCCGGCCTTCCGAGCAACGTCATCCGAATCGCGGAGTCCGGCGTTCGCGGCACCGCCGACCTGTTGGCCTACGCCGGCGCGGGTGCCGATGCCGTGCTCGTCGGCGAAGGTTTGGTGACCAGCGGGGATCCCCGCAGCGCGGTCGCCGATCTGGTCACCGCCGGCACTCACCCGTCCTGCCCGAAACCGGCTCGCTAATCGGCCATGAGCCGCTTGCACGAAGAGACAAACTGATGGCGGATCTCGCCGGCCCTGAACTTCCGCGCTCGAGCGCTGGGGTGGCCGAACGCACTGTCCACGATCCCGACAACCGCGGGCATTTCGGTTCGTATGGCGGCCGACTGGTGCCCGAGGCGCTGATGGCCGTGATCGAAGAAGTCACCGCGGCCTACGAGAAGGCCCGGGGCGACCAGGCTTTCCTCGATGAGCTCGATCGGCTGCAGCGCCACTACAGTGGCCGCCCGTCGCCGCTGTACGAGGCAACCCGGCTGTCCGAGCACGCCGGCGATGCACGTCTCTTCCTCAAGCGGGAAGACTTGAACCACACCGGATCTCACAAGATCAACAACGTGCTGGGCCAAGCCCTGCTGGCCAAGCAGATGGGCAAGACGCGCGTCATCGCCGAGACCGGGGCCGGCCAGCACGGGGTGGCCACCGCGACGGCCTGCGCGCTGCTCGGGCTAGAGTGCGTGATCTACATGGGCGCAGTCGACACCGCGCGCCAGGCGCTCAACGTCGCTAGGATGCGTCTGCTCGGCGCAACCGTGGTCGCGGTGCAGGCCGGGTCGAAGACCCTCAAGGACGCCATCAACGAAGCGTTCCGGGACTGGGTGACCAACGCCGACGAAACCTACTACTGCTTCGGCACCGCGGCCGGGCCGCATCCGTTCCCGCTCATGGTGCGTGACTTCCAGCGGGTCATCGGGCTTGAGGTGCGGGCGCAGATCCAGGAGCAGGCCGGCCGGCTTCCCGATGCCGTCACCGCGTGCGTCGGCGGTGGTTCCAACGCGATCGGTGTCTTCCACGCGTTCATCGACGACCCAGGCGTTCGGCTGATCGGCTACGAGGCCGCCGGCGACGGCGTCGAAACCGGCCGCCACGCCGCAACTTTCACAGGTGGGACACCCGGCGCGTTCCAGGGATCGTTCTCCTATCTCCTCCAGGACGAGGACGGCCAGACCATCGAATCGCACTCGATCTCGGCCGGCCTCGACTATCCCGGAGTCGGACCCGAGCACGCCTATCTCAAGGACATCGGACGGGCCGAGTACCGGCCCGTCACCGATTCCGAGGCGATGGACGCCTTCTCGTTGCTGTGCCGGACCGAGGGAATCATCCCGGCCATCGAATCGGCGCACGCGCTGGGCGGCGCCCTCAAGCTAGGGCAGGAACTGGGCTCTGGAGCGATCATCGTGGTGAACCTGTCCGGGCGCGGGGACAAGGACGTCGAAACGGCGGCCAAGTGGTTCGGCTTGCTCGACGAAGGGGAGTCCTGATGAGCCGGCTGGCCGAACTGTTCGACACCTGCCGCGCGGAGGGCCGCGCCGCCCTGATCGGCTATCTGCCCACCGGGTTCCCCGATGTGCCGACGTCGATCGCGGCGATGACCACGATGGTCGAATCCGGTTGCGATCTGGTCGAAGTCGGCGTGCCCTACTCCGATCCCGGCATGGACGGGCCGACGATCGCCGCAGCCACCGAAGCCGCACTGGCCGGCGGTGTCCGGGTGCGCGACACCCTGGCCGCGGTTGAGGCGATCAGCAACGCCGGCGGTCGTGCGGTCGTGATGACCTACTGGAATCCCGTGCTGCGCAAAGGAGTTGACACCTTCGCCCGCGACCTGGCCGCGGCAGGCGGCTACGGGTTGATCACCCCGGACCTCATCCCGGAGGAAGCCGACGAGTGGTTCGCGGCCTCCGAGGCGCACAAACTGGACCGCATATTCCTGGTTGCGCCGTCCTCGACCCCGGAACGGCTCGCCGCCACGGTGCAGGCTTCCCGCGGATTCGTCTACGCCGCATCGACGATGGGCGTCACCGGTGCGCGTGACGCGGTGTCGTCGGCCGCCCCCGAGTTGGTGCGCCGGGTGCGCGAGGTGTCCGACATCCCGGTCGGCGTCGGGCTCGGGGTGCGCTCCGGTGAGCAGGCCGCCCAGATCGGTTCCTACGCCGACGGCGTGATCGTCGGTTCCGCCCTCGTCTCGGCATTGCAGAGCGGACTCGATTCCGTCCGCGCACTGACCGAGGAACTGGCCAACGGTGTTCGGCAAAGGATTTCGGCTTGACCACAACCGTGCTCGCATACCTGCCCAGCCCCGCACAGGGGGTGTGGCATCTGGGGCCGGTGCCGATCCGCGCGTACGCGCTCTGCATCATCATCGGCATCGTCGCGGCGTTGATCATCGGCGACCGACGCTGGCAGGCGCGCGGCGGCGAACCAGGCGTCATCTACGACATCGCGTTGTGGGCAGTGCCGTTCGGCTTGATCGGCGGCCGGCTCTATCACGTCCTGACCGACTGGAACACCTATTTCGGCCCCACCGGCAAGGGCCTCGGGGCGGCCTTCCAGGTGTGGGAAGGCGGCCTGGGAATCTGGGGCGCGGTGGCGCTGGGTGCCCTGGGCGCCTGGATCGCCTGCCGTTTGCGCGGAATTCCGTTGCCCGCGTTCGGGGACGCGATCGCGCCCGGCATCATCCTGGCCCAGGCGATCGGCCGGCTCGGCAACTATTTCAACCAAGAACTGTTCGGCCGGCCCACGACACTGCCGTGGGGGCTGGAGATCTACGAACGGCTCAATGCCGCCGGGGGCCGTGACGAGCTCAACGGGGTGTCCACCGGCCAGGTCGTCGCCGTGGTCCACCCCACGTTCCTGTACGAACTCCTGTGGAACGTCCTGATTTTCGCCCTGTTGATCTGGGCGGACCGCAAATTCAACCTGGGTCATGGGCGGTTGTTCGCGCTCTATGTCGCCGGGTACTGCGTCGGCCGATTCTGGATCGAGCTGATGCGCAGCGACTTCGCGACCGAATTCGCCGGTATCCGGGTCAACACGTTCACGTCGACGTTCGTGTTCATCGGCGCGGTCGTCTACATCATGCTTGCGCCCAAGGGCCGTGAAGATCCGGCAACCCTTGCCGGCAAGCGCGCCGAGACCGAGGAATCACCGGTCGACGAGGTCGGCAAGGAATTCGTCACCGCGGCTGCAACAACCGGCGTGGTGGCAGCGGCCGCCGTCGCCGGGAAGAGTGAGGCCGACGACGCCGCAGCAGTCGGCGACACCGATGCCGACCATATGCACACGGACGAAGTCGTCACGGACGACAGCGTCGATGCCGCCGCGGCAGTCGAGCTCAAGGCCGTCGCCCCCGAGCCCGACCACGAGGATTCGGTCGAACAGCTCGATGAGGACGAGGTCACCGAAGCTACGCCCGAGGTCGGCGTGGCCGAGGCGACCGAGCTGGACACCGAAGGTGCGCCCGCCGAACCCGAAGCGGAAGAACAGACCGAAGGAGAGCCTGACTCCGACGAGACGGACGCGGCCGAGCCGCCTTCCGAGGGCGACGAAGAACCCAGCGAGGACGGCGAGCCGGAGGTCGAGGGCGCACCCACTGCAACGGAAGCAGAAGACGAGTCCGCTGAGATCGCCGAGTCCGACACCGAGGCCGACGAGTCCGCGCTCGACACCGAGGGCGCACCCGCCGAGCCCGAGGCGGAGGCCGAGGCCGCCGCGTCGCAGGAGTCCGACGTAGAAGCCGACGCCGAGGCGACCGAACTCGATACCGAGGCCGCACCCGCCGAGCCGGAGGCGGAGGACGAGGCGCCTGAGGCGGCTGAGTCTGTTGAGCCGGATGGTGAGGCCGAGGTGTCCGACGTCGTCGCGGAGTCGTCCACCGAGACCGAAGACGAAGAGCCGGCCGGCGACGCCGAGGCCGACGCCGAGGCATCTACGGACGGCGAAGCGGAGGGCGAGCCCGCCGCTGACGAGACCGGCGAGCCCGCAGACGTCACCGAAACCGTCGACGAACCCGAGCAGACCGAGCCGGAAGACGAAGAGCAGACCGCCGAGCCCGAGGCTGAGCCCACTGAGTCGACTGAGCCGGCCGAGGAATCCGCGCCGGCCGCCGAGGCCGAGCCCACGGAGGCACCTGCGGACGGCGAAGCGGAAGACGAGCCCGCCGCTGATGACGCCGGCGAGCCCGCAGACGTCACCGAAACCGTCGACGAACCCGAGCAGGCCCAGCCGGAAGACGAAGAGCCGGCCGCCGAGGCTGAGGCCGACACCGAGGCACCTGCCGACGGCGAAGCGGAAGACGAGCCCGCCGCTGATGACGCCGGCGAGCCCGCAGACATCACCGAAACCGCCGACGAATCCGAGCAGACCGAGCCGGAAGACGAAGAGCAGACCGACGAGGCCGAGGCTGAGCCCACTGAGCCGGCCGCCGAAGCGGCTACATCAGACGAGGCTGAAGCCGAAACCCCCGTCGCGCAGCCTGCTTCCACCGAGGACGTCGCAGCGCCCGAGCAGGTTCAGCCGGAGGGCGGGCGTTTTCGTCGGTGGTTGCGCCGCAACCGATAACGCCCGACGCTCTGGCATGCTGGCAACATGACCGATCCAACGCAGCCCGGTGGCACCGCTGACGGCGCATCGTCGCCGCCTCCATATCCTCCGCCTGCGGGTTACCCGCCGCCGCCACCTCCGGGGTATCAACCACCTCGGGCCGGCTATGCGCCCGGTTTCGGCGACCCCATCGCCCCGTACGGCCGCCATCCCGTCACCGGCGAGCCGTACTCCGACAAGTCGAAAGTCACCGCAGGCGTCCTTCAGTTGATCGGGCTGATCGGATTCGTCGGCTTCGGCCGGATCTACCTCGGTCAAACCGGGTTGGGTATCGCCCAACTGCTGGTCGGCCTGGTCACATGCGGGATCGGCGCATTCATCTGGGGCATCGTCGACGCGATTCTCATCCTGACCGACAAAGTCCGCGACCCGCAGGGACGACCGCTTCGCGATGGAACCTAGTAGCGCCCTCGGGACGAAGTCCGCGCGCTACGGCGCGCTGGGAGCGGGCGCGGTACTCGTTGGAGGCCTCGCCTATATCGGTCTGGGCGATCCCCATCGTCCGGGTTTTCTCTTTCCGCCGTGCCCGTTCAAGGCGCTCACCGGGTGGGACTGTCCGGCATGTGGCGGCCTGCGGATGACGCACGACCTGCTGCACGGCGATATCGGCGCGGCAGTGGTCGACAACGTGTTCTTGCTGGTCGGGCTGCCGTTGTTGGCGGTATGGATCGTGGCGCGATGGCGTATGGGCCGCAGGCCGTTCCCCGCCCCCGCTGTGGTGGTTGTGCTGCTCGCGATCGTCGCCTGGACCGTCGTGCGAAACGTTCCGGGGTTCCCGTTGGTGCCGACTGTGATTGCGGAGTAGTCGCCGACCTGCGCTGATACACTAGAAATTCGGGCCGGTGCAGTCCCGGGACCAGCAAGTTCCAGACTGCGGAGGTGCGAGCCAGTGCTCTTCTCGGCATTGCCAGACGCGCAGGGTCTCTACGACCCTGACAACGAAGCCGACTCTTGCGGCGTTGCCATGATCACCGATATTCAAGGCCGCCGTTCCCACGGCATCGTGTCGGACGGGTTGATCGCACTCGAACATCTCGAGCACCGTGGCGCGGCCGGAGCCGAACCGAACAGCGGCGACGGCGCCGGAATTCTCCTGCAGTTGCCGGTCGAGTTGCTGCGCGAGACCGTCGATTTCGAGCTGCCGCAACCGGCCGCCGACGGCGACAACACGTTCGCCGCCGGTATCTGTTTTCTGCCGCAGGACCCGGTCGCGCGCAACGCCGCCCGCGATCGGATCGAGGCCATTGCCGCCGAGGAAGGCCTGGAGGTACTGGGCTGGCGGGCACTGCCGGTCGACCCGGACGGTGCCGGCATCGGGACGACGGCGCTCGGCTGTATGCCGTACATGGCGCAGTTGTTTGTCGCCGCCCCCGAGGTCGCGGGCAGCCGGCCGAGCGGCATCGAACTGGACCGCCGGGTCTACCCGTTGCGCAAGCGGGCCGAACAGTCCGACGTGTACTTCCCGTCGCTGTCGAGCCGCACCATCGTCTACAAGGGCATGTTGACGACCCTGCAACTGCCCCAATACTTTCCGGACCTCCGTGACGAGCGGTGCCAGAGCGCCATCGCCATCGTCCACAGCCGCTTCTCGACCAACACGTTCCCGTCATGGCCACTGGCCCACCCGTTCCGGTTCGTCGCCCACAACGGGGAGATCAACACCGTGCGTGGCAATCGCAACCGCATGCATGCCCGCGAGGCCATGCTGGCAAGCGCGCGGATCCCGGGCGATCTGAGCCGCCTGTCGCCGATTTGCACTCCGGACGCATCCGATTCGGCGTCCTTCGACGAGGTTCTGGAGTTGCTTCATCTCGGCGGCCGCAGCCTGCCGCACGCGGTGCTCATGATGATCCCCGAAGCGTGGGAGAACAACACCACGATGGATCCGGCCGAGCGCGCGTTCTGGCAGTACCACGCGTCGTTGATGGAACCGTGGGACGGGCCCGCCTGTGTCACATTCACCGACGGAACCGTCGTCGGTGCGGTGTTGGATCGCAACGGTTTACGGCCCGGACGATGGTGGCGCACGGTCGACGACAAAGTCATCCTCGCCAGCGAGAGTGGTGTGCTCGACGTGCCATCCGGCGAGATCGTCGCCAAGGGGCGGTTGCAGCCCGGCAAGATGTTCCTGGTCGACACCGCGGAAGGCCGCATCGTCTCCGATGACGAGATCAAAGAGCGGCTTTCGTCGGCCGAACCCTACGGGGAGTGGTTGCACGCCGGGCTGCTGGACCTCAAAACCCTGCCCGATCGGGCCAGGGTCCAGCCGAACCATGAATCCGTCGTGCGACGTCAGATCGCGTTCGGCTACACCGAAGAAGAGCTGCGGATACTGCTGACCCCCATGGCCGCATCGGGCGGGGAGCCGCTCGGTTCGATGGGCACCGACACGCCGACCGCGGTGTTGTCATCACGGTCGCGGCTGCTCTACGACTACTTCGTCGAACTGTTCGCACAGGTGACCAATCCACCTCTGGACGCCATTCGCGAAGAGGTCGTCACCTCGATGGCGCGCGTGATGGGGCCCGAGGAGAACCTGCTGGAGCCCACGGCCGCATCGTGTCGGCAGATCGTGCTGCGGTGGCCGGTGCTCGACAATGACGAACTCGGCAAGATCGTCCACATCAACGATGACGGTGAACACCCTGGCCTGCGGACCACCGTGCTGCGGGCGCTTTACGACGTCGAGCGCGGCGGGGAGGGACTGGCCGAGGCGTTGGAGGACCTGAGGCTGCGGGCCTGTGAGGCGATCGCCAAAGGCGCTCGCACATTGGTGATCTCCGACCGGGATTCCGATCACACCCGGGCGCCCATTCCGTCGCTGTTGGCCGTCTCTGCCGTGCACCATCACTTGGTGCGCACCAAGGAACGCACCAAGGTGGCGCTCGTGGTGGAGAGCGGGGATGCCCGCGAGGTGCACCACATCGCGATGCTCATCGGATTCGGTGCGGCCGCGGTCAACCCGTACCTGGCATTCGAGTCGATCGAGGACCTCATCCGCGAGGGCGAGCTCACCGGGATCGAATCGGCCACCGCGGTGCGCAATTACGTCAAGGCGCTCGGCAAGGGCGTGGTCAAAGTGATGAGCAAGATGGGCATCTCCACGGTCGCCTCCTACACCGGCGCCCAGGTGTTCGAGGCGATCGGCCTGGACCGCGAGGTCGTCAGCGAGTACTTCGCGGGCACGACGAGCCAACTCGGCGGTGTCGGGCTGGATGTCCTCGCCGAGGAGGTCAAGCTCCGGCATCGACGCGCCTACCCGGAGAACCCGACCGAACGCGTGCACCGCCGGCTCGAGGTGGGCGGCGAGTACGCGTTCCGGCGCGAAGGTGAGCTTCATCTGTTCACCCCGGAAGTGGTTTTCCTGCTGCAACATTCGACCCGTACCGGGCGCCATGACGTCTTCGCCCAGTACTCCGAGGAGGTCGATCGGCTGGCTCGCGAGGGCGGGGCGCTGCGCGGCCTGTTCGAATTCAAGAAGGGGCTGCGCCCACCGGTTCCACTCGACGAGGTGGAGCCGGTCGAGTCGATCGTCACGCGGTTCAACACGGGAGCCATGAGCTACGGCTCGATCTCGGCCGAAGCCCACGAGACCATGGCCATCGCCATGAACAATCTCGGCGGGCGGTCCAACAGCGGTGAGGGCGGCGAAGACGTCGACCGGCTCTACGATCCGCGCCGCCGCAGCGCCGTCAAACAGGTGGCGTCGGGACGTTTCGGCGTCACCAGCGATTACCTCGTCAACGCAACCGACATCCAGATCAAGATGGCCCAGGGCGCCAAGCCCGGCGAAGGCGGCCAGCTTCCCGGCTACAAGGTGTATCCCAACATCGCCAAGACCCGGCATTCGACGCCGGGGGTGGGCCTCATCTCGCCGCCGCCGCATCACGACATCTACTCGATCGAGGATCTGGCCCAGCTGATCCACGATTTGAAGAACGCCAACGCCAACGCGCGCATCCACGTCAAGCTGGTCAGCAGCGTTGGCGTCGGAACGGTGGCGGCGGGGGTCTCCAAGGCGCACGCCGACGTGGTGCTCATCTCCGGGTACGACGGGGGCACCGGTGCGGCGCCGCTGACATCGCTCAAGCACGCCGGGGCGCCGTGGGAGATCGGCCTGGCGGACACCCAGCAGACGTTGGTACTCAACGGTTTACGGGACCGCATCACCGTGCAGTGCGACGGCGGCATGCGGACCGCACGCGACGTGATCGTGGCGACGCTGCTCGGCGCGGAGGAGTTCGGCTTCGCCACCGCGCCTCTGGTCGTCTCGGGCTGCATCATGATGCGCGTCTGCCATCTGGATACCTGCCCGGTCGGCGTTGCCACGCAGAATCCCGAACTGCGCGCCCGGTTCAACGGAAAGCCGGAGTTCGTGGAGAACTTCTTCACGTTCATCGCCGAGGACATCCGGCGCTACCTCGCCGAGCTCGGTTTCCGCAGCATCGACGAGGCCGTCGGGCATGCCGAGGTCCTCGATACGGCACCGGGCGTGGCGCATTGGAAGAGCCGCGGGCTCGACCTCAGCCCGATCTTCGCGATGCCCACCGATGCGCACGGCGGCAAGCTCACCCAGCGCCGCCGCCTCCGCGCGCAGGACCACGGTCTGGAGCAGGCGCTGGACCGCACTCTGATCCAGCTCGCCGAAGGTGCCCTCGAGGATGCGCATCCGGTTCGCCTGGAACTGCCCGTCCGCAACGTCAACCGCACGGTCGGCACACTGCTGGGCTCTGAGGTCACGCGCCGTTTCGGCGCGGCGGGCTTGCCGGACAACACGATTCACATCACCCTGACCGGATCCGCCGGCCAGTCGATCGGGGCGTTTCTGCCGCCCGGGGTCACCATCGAGCTGATCGGCGACGCCAACGACTATGTCGGCAAGGGGCTTTCCGGTGGGCGCGTGATCGTGCGCCCACCCGACGACGTGCTGTTCTTGCCAGAGGACAACGTCATCGCGGGCAACACCTTGCTCTACGGCGCGACGTCGGGGGAGGTGTTCCTGCGCGGCCGCGTCGGAGAGCGGTTCTGCGCGCGGAACTCCGGGGCGCTGGCCGTCGTCGAGGGCGTCGGTGACCACGCGTGTGAGTACATGACCGGCGGTCGCGTCGTCATTCTCGGCAAGACCGGGCGCAACCTGGCGGCCGGTATGTCGGGTGGCATCGCCTACGTGCTCGGGCTGGATCCGGCGCGGGTCAACCCCGAAATGGTGCAACTGCAGCGCCTGGAGCCAGAGGACCTGGCCTGGCTGCACGACGTCGTCGCCAGACACGCTCAACACACGGGCAGCACCCTGGCCACCTCGATCCTGTCCGACTGGCCAAGGCGCAGTGCCCAATTCACGAAAGTCATGCCCACCGACTACCAGCGCGTGCTTCAGGCCACCCGGATGGCCAAGGCCGAGGGACGCGACGTAGACAGCGCGATCATGGAGGCCAGCCGTGGCTGATCCGACCGGATTCCTGCGAGTACCCAAGATCGAGGCCGCCAAGCGGCCGGTCGACGAACGCGTCGGCGACTGGCGCGAGGTGTACGAGCGCCAGGATCCACACGAACGTGCCGGGGAGGTGTCGCAGCAGGCGCGCCGATGCATGGACTGCGGAATTCCGTTCTGTCACTCGGGGACTGCGGGCTGTCCGCTGGGCAACCTGATCCCGGAGTGGAACGACCTGGTGCGCCGGGGACGGTGGGACGCGGCCAGCGATCGCCTGCACGCCACCAACAACTTCCCGGAGTTCACCGGACGGCTGTGTCCGGCGCCGTGTGAGGCGGCCTGTGTGCTGTCGATCGCCGAGGAACAGACCGGCGGCAGCGTGACGATCAAACGCATCGAACAGACCATCGCCGACCAAGCCTGGATGGACGGCACCGTGGAACCGCAACCCGCCGCGATCTCGACGGGGAAGAGCGTCGCGGTGGTGGGATCGGGCCCCGCGGGTCTGGCTGCGGCCCAGCAACTTACGCGTGCGGGTCATGACGTCACGGTCTATGAGCGCGACGACCGGCTCGGCGGCCTGCTGCGCTACGGCATCCCGGAGTACAAACTCGAGAAGTCGGTCCTCAACCAGCGGTTGGCTCAGATGAGGGCGGAGGGCACCCGGTTCGTCACCGAGTGCGAGGTCGGCGTCGACGTGACCGTCGAACAGTTGCGAAACCGCCACCAGGCGGTCGTGCTCGCCGTCGGTGCGTTGCGGGGCCGCGACAACGACGTGCCCGGACGCGAACTCGACGGGGTGCACCTGGCCATGGAGCACCTCGTGCCTGCCAACCGGGAGTGCGAAGGCGATGGCGCCTCACCCATTTCCGCTGCGGGCAAGCACGTGGTGATCATCGGCGGCGGCGACACTGGCGCCGACTGCCTCGGAACCGCCCACCGTCAGGGTGCGGCCTCGGTCACACAGTTGGACTACAACCCCGAACCGCCAGAGGCCCGTGACGAGACACTCAGCCCATGGCCGACCTGGCCGCTGGTGCTCCGGACATCCCCGGCTCACGCGGAGGGTGGCGCGCGGCATTTCGAGGTCGCCGTGCAACGGTTCATCGGCGACGACAAGGGCCACGTGCGGGCCGTTGAGATCGCCGAGGTGCGGGTCACGCGCGACGCCGACGGCCGCAGGCAGATCACGCCCGTAGGGGATTCACTGCAGATACCGTGCGATCTCGCTCTGCTCGCGATCGGTTTCGAAGGTGTCGAACACATGGCGCTGATCGATGACCTGGGACTCACGCTCAACCGGCGGGGCGCGTTGAGCTGCGGGTCGGACTGGCAGACCGACGCGCCGGGCGTGTTCGTCTGTGGGGACGCGCACCGCGGAGCGTCACTCGTGGTGTGGGCGATCGCCGAAGGGCGCAGCGCGGCGCACGCGGTCGACTCCTTCCTCATGGGCGAGTCCGACCTGCCGTCACCTGTGCGTCCCGGAGCCCTCCCGCTGTCCGTCGTCTGAATCGATCAACGACTATGCTCAGGAGACGTGAGCAGACGCGGAAAGATCGTTTGTACGCTTGGCCCGGCCACTGGCACTGACGAGACCGTCAGGGCCCTGGTCGAAGCCGGGATGGACGTCGCACGGCTGAACTTCAGCCACGGCGACTACACCGACCACGAGGCCGCCTACAAGCGGGTTCGGGCGGCCTCGGACGCCACCGGTCATGCGGTGGGCATCCTGGCCGACCTGCAGGGACCCAAGATCCGGCTGGGCCGATTCAAGGACGGCCCGACGTACTGGGCGACCGGCGAGACCGTGCGCATCACCGTCGACGACTGTGAGGGAACGCACGACCGGGTGTCGACGACCTACAAGCACCTCGCGGCCGACGCCGCGAAGGGTGACCGGCTGCTCGTCGACGACGGCAAGGTCGGCCTCGTCGTCGACCAGATCGACGGCAACGACGTGGTCTGCACCGTCACCGAGGGCGGTCCGGTCAGCAACAACAAGGGGTTGTCGCTGCCGGGCATGAACGTCTCGGTCCCCGCGCTGTCCGAGAAGGACATCGACGACCTCGAGTTCGCGCTGCGGCTGGGCGTCGACCTGATCGCGTTGTCGTTCGTGCGTTCGCCCGCCGACATCGAGCTCGTCCACGAGGTGATGGACCGCGTCGGCCGGCGCGTACCGGTGATCGCGAAGCTCGAGAAGCCCGAAGCGGTCGAGAACCTCGAGGCGATCGTGCTGGCCTTCGACGCCGTCATGGTCGCCCGCGGTGACCTGGGCGTCGAGCTGCCGCTGGAGGAGGTGCCGCTCGTGCAGAAGCGGGCCATCCAGATGGCGAGGGAGAACGCCAAGCCGGTCATCGTCGCGACGCAGATGTTGGAGTCGATGCTGGAGAACTCGCGGCCGACCCGGGCCGAGGCCTCCGACGTGGCCAACGCCGTGCTCGACGGCGCCGACGCCGTGATGCTGTCCGGCGAGACCTCGGTGGGCAAGTACCCGCTGGAGGCGGTCAGGACGATGGCCCGCATCATCAAGGCCGTCGAGGACAACTCCGTGGTGGTGCCGCCGCTGACCCACGTCCCGCGCACCAAGCGCGGCGTGATCTCCTATGCGGCCCGCGACATCGGCGAACGGCTCGACGCCAAGGCGCTCGTCGCGTTCACCCAGTCGGGCGACACCGTGCGCCGGCTCGCGCGCCTGCACACCCCGCTGCCGGTGCTGGCGTTCACCGCACTGCCGGAGGTCCGCAGCCAGCTCGCGCTGACGTGGGGCACCGAGACGTTCATCGTGCCGCAGATGAAAAGCACCGACGACATGATCCGGCAGGTCGACAAGTCGCTTCTGGACCTCGGCCGGTACAAGCGCGGTGAGCTGGTGGTCATCGTCGCGGGTGCGCCTCCGGGCACAGTAGGCTCCACGAATCTGATCCATGTGCACCGCATCGGGGAGGACGACGTCTAGCGCTGCGACAAGGGGCGCACGAAAAGGAGCTCAGTGTCACACTCGGATTTCGCGGAGCTGCTGGCGGTTCTCGATCTCAATCGCATCGACGACAACCTGTTCATCGGCTCGCATCCGAGCAAGAATCCGGTGCGCACCTTCGGCGGCCAGATGACGGCGCAGGCGTTTGTCGCGGGCAGCCGGTCGCTTGACCACAAGCTGGCCCCGAGCGCGTTGTCCGCGCATTTCATCGCAGGGGGAGACCCCGAGAAAGATCTGGAGTTCCACGTCGTCCGGTTGCGAGACGAACGTCGTTTCGCCAACCGGCGCGTGGACGTCATGCAGGATGGCCAGCTGCTGACCACCGTGATGTTGTCGTACATGAACGGTGGCCGCGGGCTGGAGCACAGCGTCCCCGCGCCGGACGTGCCGCATCCGGACACCCTGCCCAAAATCGACGAACTACTGCGCGGCTATGAGAAGACCGTGCCGTTGTTCGTCGAGGCGCTGCGTCCGATCGAATGGCGCTACACCAACGATCCGGCGTGGGTGATGCGCGACAAGGGTGGCAAGCTCGACCACAACCGCGTGTGGCTCAAGACCGAGGGCTCCATGCCCGACGACCCCGTGCTGCACGCGGCCGCGCTGGTGTACTCGTCGGACACCACCGTGCTCGACTCCATCATCACCACCCACGGGCTGTCGTGGGGTTTCGACCGGATCTTCGCGGTGACGATGAACCACTCGGTGTGGTTTCACCGCTCGATCCGATTCGACGAGTGGGTGCTGTACTCGACCGCGTCGCCGGTCGCCGCCGAATCTCGCGGGCTCGGTACGGGGCACTTCTTCGACATATCGGGCGCGCTGTTGGCGACCGTCGTCCAGGAAGGCATCGTCAAGTACTTCCCGGGCGCGAAGTAGCGGCGCTCAGCGCGTAGGCGTCGGGGTGACGCCGAACTCGTCCTCGAGACGATCCTGGAAGGTCTCTTCGCAGCGCTGCTGGGCGGCCTGGTCGTTACCGGCTTCCTGCATGCAGCTGAGGTAGTCCCGGCCGCCGATGTCTTCGAACCAGCGCCCGCCGAGACTCGCCCATATGCCGATGAACACGAGTGACAGCACGACGGCGATGGCGCCCAGCACGATTCCGGTGATCGCCACGCCACCGTTGGTGGCCTCGCCGCGCTTGGCGCGGCCATGCCCGATGAATCCGAGCACCACCGCGATCGCACCGAGCACCACTCCGCCGATCACCGACCACACGAGGACCAGCCCGATGATCGCGGTGACCAATGCCGCGATGCCCAACCCGTTGTTGGGCCCCGTCGAGGGCCGGTACGGCTGCTGCGGCGGATAGGCACCGTAGGGCGGTGCAGGCGGATAACCACCGGGATAGGTGCCGTAGGGGTACTGCGGAGACGGCGGCGGAGGTGGCGGGGGTGGCGGGGGTGGCGGGGGTTGGGCCGGTGGAGGTGCGTCCGACCCGGGCACGTCGGCTCGCTCGTCGCTCATGTGTTTGAGGCTACTCGCCGACGGCGGCGCCGAGTTGTGGACAGCGAATCACCGGGCAGTCGGTGTCGGCCGGGAGGTGATGGGTGGCCACGACGACGGTGCGGTCGGCCGGCACCAACGCACCGGGGGTGAGCAGGTCGGTCAGGAACTGTTGGCCGTCAGCGGCATCCAGGTTCTCGGTGGGCTCGTCGAGCAGGACGATGGGGAAATCCGAGACGAGCACCCTGGCCAGCAGCAGACGGCGACGTTGACCCGCAGACACCGCCGCCGCGCCGCCGACCAGAACGGTGGACAACCCGTCGGGTAATCCGCTGAGCCAGTCCGTCAGGCCCACGCGGTGCAGCGCCTCGACTAACTCGGCGTCGGTGGCGTCACCGCGGACCACCAGCAGGTTGTCTCGCACCGTCGTCTCGAACAGGTGCGCGTCCTCGGCGAAAAACGCTGCCCGGCACGAGGATTGGTTGAACCTCTCGGCCATCGCCATCAACATCGTCGTCTTGCCGGAGCCACTCGGTCCGATCACGGCGAGCCGGCCGCCCTGGGGCAGGTCGACCGCGGGCACCCGCGGCCGTCGGCGACCGAGACTGTCCGGTGCGATCAGATCGTGCAGGCGTCGTGCCGCGATCCGTGACCGGGTGAGCTGCACCGCGGCGTCGGGCAGCGCCGCGGTCGCCTCGAAGGCCGACAGCGGCAACAACATCAGGATCGCCACGGTCGTCGGTGCGACGGCAGGCGCCAGCGCGATTCCCGCGATCGCAGCCCCGAGCACGCTGGCGCCGATCGCCGCACTCGGCATCGCCCCCGCGACAGCGGCCGGGGCAGCGGCGCGGTCGGCGGCATCGCCCCAGTTGCGGTGGTGGCGTTCGGCGGTCGTGATGATCTCATCCAGGCGACCGCTCACGCGCAACTCCGGCGCGTATTCCAGGGCGAGCATCGTCGCGGTGTCGCGGCTGGCCCGATGTTGTGCCGCAACGGATTCGGCAGCGGACACCGCACGGGCAGCGACTGCGGGCGCCAGCACCCCGGCGACCAGCAGGCACAGCGCGAGAACCACGGCGGCGACGGGGGAGATGATGGCGATGACCCCGACGGCGGCGCAGCTGAGTACGGCCGCCACCACAATCGGTAGCAATGCGCGCACGAGGACGTCGGACAGCTCGTCGACGGACGCGCCGACGCGCGCCACCAGTTCGCCGCTCGGCAGCCGCATGGCGTCGTCGGCCGGTGCGTCGGCGAGCTTGCGGTACAAGCCGGTACGGGCGTTGGCCGCGGCCCGCAGTGCGGTGTCGTGGGACGCGAGCCGCTGGCAGTACCCGAGCACGCCGCGCGATATGCCGAGCGCACGCACCGCGACCACGGCCACCGTCAGATCCAGGATCGGCGGCATCTGCCAGGCGCGTGTGATCAACCACGCGGAGATACCGGCCAACGCAAGCGCGCTGCCCAGTGACAACACCCCGAACAGGCTCGCGAGCAGGAACCGGCCGACCCGCGGCCGCAGCAGGTCGACGGTGAGCCGAAACAGCGGATCAGCGCGGTACAAGCAGATCACCTACCGCCAATTGCCGGTCGCCGATCGCCAATACGGGATCACGGTGCCCGACCACCAATACGGTCGCGCCCGCGCGGGCCCTGGCCACGATCGCGGCGAGCACGCGTGCCTCAAGATCGGCATCGAGGTGCGCGGTGGGCTCGTCGAGCAAGAGCACCTGCGCCGACGAGCCGAGCACCCGGGCCAGGCCGAGTCGCTGCCGTTGTCCCAGCGACAATCCGACACCGTCACGGCCGAGCCGCGTCTGCAAACCTTCGGGCAGGTCGTCGAGCACATCATCGAAACCGGCGTCGCGGCAGGCCTTGTCGAGATCGCGGATGGGGCCGAGCAACTCGAGGTTGTCGCGCAACGTGCCGGGTATCAACACGGGACGGTGCGGCAGCCAGGCAACCTGACGCCACCACGACGGCAGATCGAGCTCTCCGACCTCGACGCCGTCGATATACACCTTGCCCCAAGGCAATTCGGCCAGACCGAGGATGGCCTGCAGTGCGGTGGACTTACCGGCGCCATTCGGTCCGGTCAGCACGGTGACCTGGCCCGGCCGGATCGCACCGTCGAGACGGTCGACGGTGATCGTCGGTGCGGACGACGCGGGCCTGCGGGTCTCACCGGCGGGCAATTCCGGCGGCGTACACAATCCGAACGCCTGCTCGGCTGCCGTCTTTCCGTCCTGGGCGGCATGGAACGCGGCGCCGACGCGCCGCAGCGGCCAGAACACTTCGGGCGCTAGCAGCAGTGCGGTCAGACCCGCGGCGAGCGTCATGTCGCCGTACACCAGCCGCAGGCCGACACTGACCGCCACCAGGGCCACACCGAGGGTGGCGAGTAATTCGAGGACGAAGGACGACAGGAACGCGATCCGCAGAGTCGCCATGGCCGAACGCCGGTGCGCAGCCGAGAGTTCGGCGATGCGCTGGGCGGATCCCGCTGCCCGACCGACTGCGCGCAGCGTCGGGATGCCCGCGACGAGATCGAGCAGCCGGCCCTGCAGCGTCGTCATCGCCGCGAGCGAGGCCGCCGAGCGTTCGGCGGTGAGCAGCCCGATCAGCACCATGAAGATCGGAATGAGCGGCAACGCGATCAGCACGATGGCCGCGGCCTGCAGGTCGTAGCAGGCAATCACGACGAGCGCCGCGGGCGTGAGGATCGCGGCCAGCACGACGGCGGGTAGGTAGCCGGTGAAGTACGGGCGCAGGCCGTCCAAGCCACGCGTCACCACAACGGCGGCGGCATCGCGCTCGCCAGCCAATTCCCGTGGCGGCCGTGCGGTCACCGAACGCAGCACCTGGCTGGACAATTCACCGATGACGGCGGTGGCGCCACGCTGCGACAGGCGTCCCTGCAGCCACTGCGCGAGCGTCCGCAACAGCCACAGCGCCGCGAGTGTCACGAGTTCGCCGGCCCAGTCGGCCGGCCCGTTCGGGTTGGTGACGACGCCGGAAACGATGTGCGCCAACACCACAGCGGACGCGATCGTGGTGCCCGCGATTGCCACACCACATGCCACGGCGGCCACGAGGTAGCGCCGCAGCGCCGTCGTGGATGCCGTGCCGCCGCGAATGCCGAGCGCGCGCCAGAGGTTCAGACCGACCGCCGGGTGAGTCCGATCGGGTCCGGAATCCGCTCGGCAGAGATCCGCTTGCTGAACACCCAATACGTCCAGCCCTGGTACACGACGACCAGCGGAGCG
Organism: Mycolicibacterium wolinskyi str. Jessa 2025; assembly: GCF_049241375.1. Lineage (NCBI taxonomy): Bacteria > Bacillati > Actinomycetota > Actinomycetes > Mycobacteriales > Mycobacteriaceae > Mycobacterium > Mycolicibacterium wolinskyi. Next base: position 3,724,743 of record NZ_CP185960.1, on the reverse strand, counting down.
AAGATCAACGCGGCCCACGTCATGATCTTCAGCGTGTAGGGGGACGACGATCCGTTGTAGATCGTCAGGCTCCAGTCCGGATTGAGCGATGACGGAACAAGGTTCGGGAACAGCGAGCCGAACAACAGGATCACGGCGGCCGCGACGACGATCGTGGTGTAGGCGAACGCCCAGCCCTCGCCTCTGCGGCTGTAGACCCGGGTGACTGCGGCGATTTGCGCGATCACCGCCACGGCAAGCACGTACCAGGTCCAGCTCTTTCCGTACGCCAGCTGTGTCCACAACCCGAACCCGGCAACCAGGGCAGTGGCGGGGATGGCCAGCAGCCCGGCGAACCGGAACGCGTCGCTGCGGATGGTGCCCGAGGTCTTGAGTGCGACGAACACCGCGCCGTGCAGTGCGAACAGGGCACCCGTGGCAAGGCCGCCGAGCAAGGTGTAGGCGTTGAGCACGTCACCGATCGACAGGTGCATCTGTTTGTCGGCGTCGACCGGCATGCCGCGCACCAATCCGGCGAACGCCACACCCCACAGGATCGCGGGCACGAACGAGCCGATGGCGATACCGATGTCGGCCCATCGCCGCCAGCCGGGATCGTCGATCTTGCCGCGCCATTCGATGGCGACGATGCGCACGATCATCGCGCACAGGATCGCCAGCAGCGGCAGGTAGAGCCCGGAGAACACGGTCGCATACATCTCGGGGAACGCCGCGAACATGGCGCCGCCCGCGGTGATCAGCCAGACTTCGTTGCCATCCCACACCGGGCCGATGGTGTTGAGCGCGGCGCGTCGATAGGGCTCGGAGTCCTCGCCGCGCTGTTGGGCGGCGCGGCCGAAGAACGACATGAGCATGCCGACACCGAAGTCGAACCCCTCGAGGATGAAGAATCCGAGGAACAGAACGGCCAGAAGGATGAACCAGAGTTCTTGCAATCCCATCGATTCGCTCCTCAGTAGGCGAACGACAACGGCGCGACTTCGTCGGCGTCCGGTGGGGTCGGCGGCGCGGGTTCCGAGTCGTGTTCGAGCGGGCCTTCCACGACGTAACGCCGGAGCAGGAAGAACCAGATGACCGCCAGCACGGCGTACAGCAGCGTGAAGGCCACCAGCGACAGCAGCACCATGCCGGCCGAATGACCGGATACCCCCTGCGCGACGGTGAGCCGGATGTCTTGATCGCCCGTCGGATTCGGCACGACGACCCAGGGCTGCCGGCCCATCTCGGTGAACACCCAGCCCGCGCTGTTGGCGAGGAACGGGGTGGGGATGGTCAGCAGCGCGAACCAGCCGAACCAGCGCTGATTCGGGATCCGGCCGCCACGGGTGAGCCACAGCGCGGCGAGCGCGAACAATCCTGGGACAGCGAGGAATCCGATCATCGCCCGGAACGACCAGTATGTGACGAACAGGTTGGGGCGGTAATCGCCCGGGCCGAACTTCTGCTCGTACTGTTCCTGGAGGTCCTTGACGCCCTCCAGATGGACGTCGCTGAACTTGCCCTCGGCGAGGAACGGCAACACGTACGGCACTTCGATCAAATGCGTGACGCTGTCGCAGTTGTTGTGCGTGCCGACGGTGAGAATCGAGAAGTCCGGGTCGGTTTCGCTGTGGCACAGCGATTCCGCCGAAGCCATCTTCATCGGCTGCTGTTCGAACATGAGCTTGCCCTGCGCGTCGCCGGTGAAGAACAGCGCGACCGCGGCCACCAGCGTCACCCAGCAGCCCAGTATCGTGGCCGGCCGGTACATGGTGACGGCGTCGTGTGGCGAGTCACCGCCGACACGATGGGACCGCACCATCCACCACGCGCACACGCACGCGACGAAAACCCCTGCGGTCAAGAACGATCCGGCCACGGCATGGCTGAACGCCGCGATGGCCGTGTTGTTGGTGAACAACGCGACGATGCTCGTGAGCTCGGCGCGGCCCGTTTCAGGGTTGAACCGGGCACCCACCGGATGCTGCATGAACGAGTTCGCCGCGATGATGAAGAAGGCCGACATGTTCACGGCCATCGCGACGATCCAGATGCAGGCCAGGTGCACGAGGCGGGGCAGACGCGTCCAGCCGAAGATCCACAGTCCGATGAAAGTGGATTCGAAGAAGAACGCGGCCAGGCCCTCCATCGCGAGCGGGGCACCGAAGATGTCGCCGACGAATCGCGAGTATTCGCTCCAGTTCATGCCGAACTGGAACTCCTGCACGATTCCGGTTGCCACGCCGATCGCGAAGTTGATCAGGAACAGCTTCCCGAAGAACCGGGTCAGGCGGTACCAGCTGTCGTTGCCCGTCACCACCCAAATCGTCTGCATGACGGCGATGAGCGGCGCCAGGCCGATGGTCAGCGGGACGAATATGAAGTGGTAGACGGTGGTGATTCCGAACTGCCACCGTGATACGTCCAATGCGTCCATCTGACCCCACTTCCAAGGTCGCTAGGTCAACCTACGACAAAGTGTAGTAGACATTCGGGGTGCCAACCAGGTTCGGTTCATGACGGGCAGCGTGTGTTAGCTCACCGCAGGCGCGGAAGGAGACGACGGCGACTGCAGGGCCGAACCCAACTTCTTCGCGCCGCTACGGATACCGAACGCCGAGATGACCTCGAAGACACCCAGCACGATCAGCCAGGCACCCACGACGATCGCCAGCGTGGCCAGCGATTCGAACGGTGCCGCGAGCATGACCACGCCGGCCAGCAGGCTGATCACACCGAAGAAGATCTCCCAGCCACGGCCGGGCAGCGTCGGATCGCTGATCGCCGACACCGCGGTGGCCACGCCACGGAACACGAATCCGACGCCGACCCAAATTGCCAGCAGCAGAATCGAATCCTGCAGGCTGCGGAAACACAGCACGGCCAGAATCAGCGCGGCCGCGCCGCTGATGAACAGCAACACGCGTCCGCCGGCCGTCACGTGCAGGCTGAACGCGAAGACAACCTGGGCGATGCCGGTGATCAACAGGTAGGCGCCGAAGAATATGGCCGCCACCAGAATGGTGATGCCCGGCCACACCAAGACGAGAATTCCGAGGATGATCGCGAGGACCCCCGAAACCAGCGTGGCCTTCCACAGGTGCGGCAACAGGCTTGGGGGAGCGGTGGTTTCCATGCAGGCAGTTTGGCACAAACCACATGGGCGAACGCGTATTTTACGGTACGGCTGTGGCGTCGTACTGCGGTCGTTAATGTTCCGTTACCGGCACTGCGTGCCGGGGCCATGGCCGTTAACGTCATCGGCTGCAAGTAGACAGGGACAGAGAGAAGAGGAACCGTGTCTAGTGGATGTGAAGCCCGTCAGGGTAAGTTCTGGCGAGTCGCAGCGGTGTTTGCCGCAAGCCTCGCGCTCACGTTGACGGGATGTGCGAGTGGCGGCGGGGGCGGTGAGGACGCGGCCGAGACCACCACCAGCGCCGCTGCCGAGAAGGTCGACGCGATCGCGGACACGGTGCCAGGTCCCATTCGGGAATCCGGGAAGCTGATCGTCGGGGTCAACATTCCGTACGCGCCCAACGAGTTCAAAGATCCCAGCGGCAAGATCGTCGGCTTCGACGTCGATCTGATGAACGCGATTGCCGCGACGCTCGGTTTGACCGCGGAGTACCGCGAATCCGATTTCGCGAAGATCATCCCGTCGATCCAGGGCGGTACGTACAACGTGGGCATGTCGTCGTTCACCGACACCAAGGAGCGGGAGAAGTCCGTCGACTTCGTGAACTACTTCAATGCCGGGATCCAGTGGGCGCAACGCCCGGATTCGCCGATCGATCCCAACAACGCCTGCGGCAAGAAGGTCGCCGTCCAGGCGACCACGGTCGAGGAAACCGAGGAACTGCCCGCCAAGAGCAAGGCCTGCACCGACGCGGGCAAGCCGCCGATCGAGATCGTGCCGTTCGACGGACAGGATGCGGCCGCCAACGCGGTGGTGCTCGGCCAGGTCGACGCGATGTCGGCGGACTCGCCGGTGACCGCGTATGCCATCAAGCAGAGCAACGGCAAGCTCGAGCCCGCGGGCGAGATCTTCGACTCCGCCCCCTACGGTTGGCCCGTCCAGAAGGGTTCGCCACTGGCCCAGTCGCTGCAGCAGGCGCTCGATCACCTCATCGAATCAGGGACCTACAAGGAGATCGCCGCGAACTGGGGCGTCGAGAGCGGGATGATCGAGAAGGCCACGATCAACGGCGCGGTCAACTGACCGAGGCGATGACCGCTTTGCGCGAAGAGCAGAAAGCACGGTTGCAATGACTGATGTCGACACGTCGTCACCCGCTGCCCCGGCAGCAATCGACGCTGTTCCGTTGCGTCACCCCTGGCGGTGGGTGGCGGCGGTCGTCATCGTCGTCCTGGTCGTGTTGTTCCTCTACGGCGCGGCCACCAATGACGCGTACGGATGGCCGACCTACTTCGAGTACCTGTTCAACGAGCGGGTCCTGACGGTAGGTGTGTTGAACACATTGCAGCTGACCGTGTACTCGATGGTGCTCGCGATCATGCTGGGCGTGCTGCTCGCGGTGATGCGGTTGTCACCCAATCCCGTATTCCGGTGGGTGTCATGGGTGTACCTGTGGATTTTCCGCGGCACTCCCATCTACGTGCAGCTCGTGTTCTGGGGCCTGATCCCGACGATCTACAAGAACATCCAGCTGGGCGTGCCGTTCGGGCCGTCGTTCTTTCACCTCGATCTGCAGAGCCTGTCGATTCCGTTCCTGCTCGCGATACTCGGCCTGGCCCTCAACGAGGCCGCCTACATGGCCGAGATCATCCGCGCGGGAATCACTTCCGTCCCGGAGGGGCAGTCGGAGGCATCGACCGCGCTGGGCATGTCGTGGACGATGACGATGCGGCGGACGGTCCTCCCGCAGGCCATGCGCGTGATCATCCCGCCGACGGGCAACGAGGTCATCAGCATGCTGAAGACCACGTCGCTGGTCACGGCGGTGCCCTTCACCCTGGATCTGTACGGGATCACGTCCCGTGAGATCGCCGCGCGCACCTTCGAGCCGGTGCCGCTGCTGTTGGTCGCGGCGACCTGGTATCTCGTGATCACGAGCGTCCTCATGGTCGGCCAGTACTACCTGGAGCGGTATTACTCCAGAGGGGCGTCGCGCAAGTTGACCAGCAAGCAACTGGAGGCGCTCGCCAAGGCGCAGATGGGAGAGCCGCATCCATGACGCCGATGGTCAAGGCCGAGCAGGTGTGCAAGAACTTCGGCGCCCTCCAGGTGCTCAAGGGCGTCACCCTGGAGGTCGGCAAGGGCGAGGTGCTGTGCATGGTCGGGCCCTCGGGTTCGGGTAAGTCGACGTTCCTGCGGTGCATCAACCATCTCGAACAGGTCAACGCCGGGCGCCTCTATGTCGACGGTGAGTTGATCGGCTATCGCGAGCGCGGTACCAAACTGCACGAGATGCCACCCCGCGAAGCGGCCAAGCAACGCCGCGACATCGGCATGGTGTTCCAGCACTTCAACCTGTTTCCGCATCGAACGGCGCTGGAGAACATCATCGAGGCGCCGGTACAGGTCAAACGCGTCAAGAAGAAGGACGCGGTGGCCCGGGCCAAGGATCTGCTCGATCAGGTCGGCCTGTCGGCCAAGGCCGATGCCTACCCGGCCCAGCTTTCGGGCGGCCAGCAGCAGCGGGTGGCGATCGCGCGTGCGTTGGCGATGAGTCCGAAGCTGATGCTGTTCGACGAGCCGACCTCGGCGCTGGACCCCGAACTCGTCGGTGAGGTGCTCGGAGTGATGAAAAAGCTCGCCTCAGAAGGCATGACGATGGTCGTGGTCACGCATGAGATGGGTTTCGCCCGTGAGGTCGCCGACAAGCTGGTGTTCATGGACGGCGGGGTGATCGTGGAGAGCGGTGAGCCCCGCGAGGTCATGAGCAATCCGAAACACGAACGCACGAAAGCCTTCCTGTCGAAGGTGATGTAGCTTCGATTGCGTGGCTTCGACGCGCTCAGCGGTATTCGTCTCCGCCCCCGAACTCCGTGAGCTCATCGCTGCGGCCGATCCGGTCACGGTGCTCGATGTGCGCTGGACTCTCGCCGAACCCGACGGCGAGCAGGCGTATTTGGCCGGCCACCTCCCCGGCGCCGTGTACGTCTCGCTCGAGTCCGAGCTGGCCGACCATCGGGTACCGGGCCGCGGCCGCCATCCGTTGCCGTCGGGCCGCGACCTCGAGGCGGCGGCCCGGCGCTGGGGTGTGCGGACCGGCGTGCCGGTGATCGTCTACGACGACTGGAACCGGGCGGGGTCGGCTCGCGCGTGGTGGGTGCTCACCGCCGCGGGGATCGCCGACGTCCGCATACTCGACGGCGGCTTGGCGGCCTGGACCGCCGCGGGCGGCCCGCTGGAGACCGGCCCGGTCACCCCCGAACCCGGAGACGTCCACGTGGTGCACACCGACCTGTATGCCGGGGCACGCCGCACGTTGACCCCCGAACAGGCAACGTCCGGCGTAGATGTCCTGCTCGACGCGCGGGCACCCGAACGGTTCCGCGGCGACGTCGAGCCCGTGGACGCGGTCGCCGGCCACATCCCCGGCGCGACCAACCTTCCGAGTACGGGGCTGCTCACCGACGACGGCGCGCTGCTTCCCGACGCCGAACTCCGGGCGTTGCTGGCCGATAACGGCGTGACCGGTCGTGGCGCCGTAGGTGCGTACTGCGGCTCGGGTGTCACGGCGGCCCTCACTGTGGCGGGGCTCGCGGCGGCCGGGGTGGACGCCGCGTTGTACCCGGGTTCCTGGTCGGAGTGGAGCTCCGATCCGGATCGGCCCGTTGCGCGTGGAGCGCAGTAGTTCTTCGGCTCTCGATCGGTGCGGGTTGGGCGCACTCGGCGACTTTATGCTGAGCAAATGCAGCCGCGACCCGACCCGGTTACGCCGCTGTGGCGCGCTGCGCAGGTGTTTCGCCTGCTGAGCTGTATCTACGCGCTCGGCTTTCAGATCGCGGTCAACGGGGACCTGGAGCGGCAGGCGCTCGGGTGGGTCCTGTGCGCGGTTCTGATCGCCTGGAGCATCGCGTGCGCGGTCGCCTATCTGAAGGGTTTCGGGCGGCGCACCGCGTGGGTGATCGCCGAGATCGCGGTCGTCGTGGTGTTGATGTTGTCGACGGAGATCGTCGCGACCGATCAGTGGGTGGCCGACAATCAGTCGTGGCCGACCACGCTGTGGGCCACCAACGCGACGATCTCGGCCGCCCTGCAGTTCGGCCCGGTGGGCGGCATGGCCACCGGGCTTGCCGTGATGGCCACTGCCGCAGCATTGAAGGGCTATGTCAGCGTCAACCTCGGCCGCAACGCCACGATCGTCATCGAGTTGGCCGTGGGCCTCGCGGTCGGAATGGCCGCACAGACCGCGCGCCGGGCGCACGCCGAGCTGGAACGGGCCGCCCGGCTGGCGGCAGCGCTGGAGGAACGGGAACGACTGTCCCGGCGCGTGCATGACGGGGCGATCCAGGTACTGGCCCTGGTCTCCCGGAAGGGTCGTGAAATAGGTGGCGAGACAGCGCAATTGGCCGAACTCGCCGGGGAGCAGGAACGGGCGCTACGCCGCTTGGTGAGTGCGACCGATGCCGAGGCGGGTCCCGGCGCCGGCCCGCTGACCGACATCGGCGCCATGTTGCGCACCAGGGCGTCCGACCGGGTTTCGATCAGCCTGCCCGCCGAACCGGTCCTGCTCGAACATGCCACGGCCACCGAACTGTTCGCGGCCGCCGAGAACGCGCTCGACAATGTGGCTGCCCACGCGGGTCCCGACGCCCGCGCCTTCGTGTTGCTCGAGGATCTCGGGGATTCGGTGACACTGAGTATCCGTGACGACGGGGCAGGCATTCCGGACGGCCGGCTGGCCGAAGCCGAACGACAGGGCCGGCTCGGGATCTCGAAATCCATTGTCGGCCGGATGGATTGGCTGGGCGGCAGCGCGCAGCTGACGACGGGACCGGATTGCGGCACCGAATGGGAGCTGACTGTGCCTCGTCCGCGGAAGGGGGAGTGATGTCTGACGGCGGACTGAGAGTGATGGTCGTCGACGACCATCCGATCTGGCGTGACGCGGTGGCGCGCGATCTTGCCGACGACGGGTTCGACATCGTGGCGACGGCAGACGGGGTGGCGTCGGCAGGTCGGCGCGCCGGCGTGGTGAAGCCCGATGTCGTGGTGATGGACATGCGGCTGGCCGACGGCAGCGGTGTACAGGCCACCACAGAAGTGCTTGCGGTGTCGCCGTCGTCGCGCGTACTGGTGTTGTCGGCGTCCGACGAGCGCGACGATGTGCTGGAGGCGGTCAAGGCCGGTGCCACCGGGTACCTCGTGAAAAGCGCGTCCAAGGCGGAGCTGGCCGCAGCGGTGCGGGCCACCGCGGAAGGCCGCGCGGTGTTCACCCCCGGCCTGGCCGGACTGGTCCTGGGTGAGTACCGGCGCATCGCGCAACGGCCCGATGACGGGCCCGCGACACCGACGCTCACCGAACGCGAGACCGAGGTGTTGCGTTACGTGGCAAAAGGCTTGACGGCCAAGCAGATCGCCACCAGGCTGTCGCTGAGTCACCGCACCGTGGAGAACCACGTGCAGGCGACGTTCCGCAAGCTGCAGGTGGCCAACCGGGTCGAGTTGGCCCGTTATGCGATCGAGCACGGCCTGGACGAGTAGTCCTACTCATCTCAACGCGTCGATCTGCTGCCACGCTGACACCATGACCGAACCGCAGCGTGCAGTCATCGCCCGGTTGTCGGCGGATTTCGCCGCCATCTCCGCGTATATGGCCAGGGCATCAGCAGACCTGACCGAGCTCGATCGGTTACTCGCTTCGCGGCCAGCTCCGGTGGCGCCGCACTGGGTTCCGGCGCAGTACCCGGTGTTTGCGCAGCCGCAGCCACCCGCGTATCCACCGGTGGCACCCCCACCGCAGCCGCAACCGCGGCCCGAGCGTTCGGAAGGCTGGATCGGCAAGGCGCTCGCCGTTGCCGGTGTGGCGGTCACGCTCATCGGCGTGGTGCTGCTGCTGGTCCTGGCCGCACAGGCAGGCATCCTGCGCCCGGAGTTCCGGGTGGCCGCAGGCGCGGCCTTGGCAGTCGCGTTGATCGCCGCCGCGCATTGGCTCTACCGCAGGCCGGGCGGCCGCGTCGGCGCCATCGCGTTGGCGGCGACCGGTATCGCGGCCGCGTATATGGATGTGATCGCCGCGACGACGATCTACGACTGGTTACCGGCCGGGGCCGGACTTGCCCTGGCGGCCGGCATCGGCGGCGGCGGTCTCATGCTGGCCAGGCGCTGGAACTCCGAGCACCTCGGCCTGCTCGTACTGGTGCCGTTGATCGGGCTGGCCCCGGTGATCACCGACGGCATCACGCTGCTACTGATCGGGTTCATGCTCGCACTCACCGCGGCGTCGCTGCCGGTGCAGTACGGCCGGGACTGGGTTTGGATGTACGCGGCGCGTACTGCCGCGAGCACGGTCCCGCTGATGCCCGCGCTGGCTTCGGCCGCGTTCGGCAATCGCGATGATCTACCACTGGCATTCGCGTGCGCGCTGGCCGCCGTGCTGGCGATCGCCGGTGGTCTCGTGCTGTTGCGAGCCACGGCCAAACCTGCCGCGATGGCCGTGCTCGCAGCCCTGGGAGTGGTTCCGCTGCTGTGCGTTTCGGCCTGCATCGATCGAGTGCTCGCGGCCTTGATGATCGGCGTGCTGGCCGCCGGGCTGCTGGCGGTCGTGGCGCTCGGTGATCGATTGCCCGGAGTGGTGCCTGCCGTGCGTCGCGTGTGGGGCGCACTGTCGGCGGTCGCGGCACTGATCGCGGTGATCGTCGCGTTCGACGGCGTGGTGGCCGGGCCGGTGCTGTTGGCGATGGCGATCGTGGTCGCGGTCATCGGCAGGCGCGATGTGCTCGCCCGATGGCCGGCCATCGGGTTCGGGCTGTGCGGCGGCGCGTTCTACCTGGGCTACGCACCGCCACACATGTTGGCCCATGCAACGGAAACGACTGGCGGGGTGGCGGTTTCGGTGCTGATCGCGAGCATTCTCGTCATCGGCGCGACGCTGGCGATCGGGTGGCCGTTGGCGCAGGCGTCGGATGACGACACGGTTCGCGTGTTGTGGATCGCGGCGGGCGCGGCGATCGGATATGCGGTCACGACGTTCACCGTCACGGCCGGTGTGCTCATCGGCGGTACCGGCGGTGGGTTCTTCGGTAGTCACATGGCGGCGACCATCTGCTGGATCGCGGCGGCGGCGGGCCTGTTCACGTACGCCGCCCGGCGGCCGAAGAATCGGCGTTCATCGGCGATCGGTGCGGGCCTGGTGCTCGTGGCGGCGGCGATGGCCAAGTTGTTCCTGTTCGACTTGGGCACGTTGGCGGGCATCTTCCGGGTGGCGGTGTTCATCGTCGTCGGTCTGGTGTTGCTGGGCATGGGGGCCGGGTACGCGCGTCTGCTCAGCCAGCAGAACGAGCCCGGGCCGGGCCAGGCGCCCTCGGCGTGATGCTTGCCACATCGTGTCTAATCTGGATTGATTCCAGATTAGGCGTTGTTGAAAGTGGCATGAGTACACGTCGAACCGAATCGGAAATCCAGGGCTACCAGGCCTCTGCTGAGCTCAGCAACAACCTGCAGCAGGTTCTCGTCGACCTGATCGAACTGGCACTCCAAGGCAAACAGGCACATTGGAATGTCGTCGGCACCAACTTCCGGGACCTGCATCTGCAACTCGACGAACTGGTCGACTTCGCTCGCGAAGGCGCCGACACCGTCGCCGAGCGGATGCGCGCGCTGGACGCCGTGCCGGACGGCCGTTCCGACACCGTCGCGGGCGGTACGAGCCTGCCGGAGTTCCCGGCCTACGAGCGCAGCACCGATGAGGTCGTCGATCTCATCGCGACCCGGGTCTACGCGGCGGTCGACACCATGCGCAGGGTGCACGACGACGTCGACGCCGAGGACCCGAGCACGGCCGACATGTTGCATCAACTGATCGACGGGCTGGAGAAGCTCGCCTGGCTGATCAAGTCGGAGAACCGCAAGATCTAGTTGAGGGTCGGGCGAACTGCCGAGGCGGTGTCCGCTTCGCGGGTGACCTCCAGCGATGCGCGCACCGCCTCGTCGTCCCGCCGGCCGACGAGATACCAGGTGCGCATGACGCCCTTGCCCTTGACTTCGACTTCGCCGCGTTCCTCGAGGAGGAACGTGGGAAGCAGGCGGTCATACACGTCCTGCGGCACCTGGATTCGGCCTTCGACGTCGGTCGTCTCCATGCGCGATGCGACGTTGACGGCGTCGCCCCAGACGTCGTAGAAGAACTTTCGGGCTCCGACCACCCCGGCGACGACGGGGCCTGCGGCCAGGCCGATCCGGAGGGGAACCTCGCGGCCGTGCGGATCTTTCAGATCGGCGACGGCCTCGGCCATGTCGAGTGCCAGGCAGGCCAGCGCTTCGACGTGATCGTGCCGGGGCTGCGGCACCCCGGCGACGACCATGTACGAATCACCGCTGGTTTTCACCTTTTCCAGGCCGTGGCGATCCACCAGGGCATCGAGATCGGTGTAGAGGCGGTCGAGAAACCGCACGAGATCGGTCGGCGTGGTGTCACTGGCTCGCTTGGTGTAGCCGGCGATGTCGGCGAACAGTATCGAAGCGTCGTCGTACTTGTCGGCGATGATGGTGCGCGACGGATCCTTGAGACGGTCCGCGATCGTCGCGGGAAGTATGTTGGCCAACAGCTTTTCGGAGCGCTGGTACTCGGCCTCCATCGCCTCCTCGGCGCGACCGATCTCGCGAAGTGAGTACCAGACCGTCGCGACCACCATGACCGCGGCCGAAACCGTCGACATGATGAACCCGACCGTCAGGGTCCACGGCGGGCCGAGTCCGCGATCATCGGGCACGAGCAGCTCGAGCGCGATGGTGGCCGCGACGCCGAACGCCACCAGGAATGCGGCCAGCACGATGCGTTCGATGCCCAGCACGAGGACGACAAGCGACGCCGCCACCAGGAAGTAGAACTGCAGCCCCGATCCCGTGCCGATCTCGTAACACAGCAGGGTCACCGAAATGTAGGCGATCGCGAAGAACGTCAGCGGCGCAATGAGTTCGCCGAACCGGTAGAGCAGCGGCACCAACACGAACAGCGTCGCGAAGGCCAGATTGAGCAAGCCGAACTGCCAGATCTGCCCACCGATCGCGAGTTGGAAGACGCCGAACGCGGCCGAGACCGCTGCGGCGATCCACGTGGCGATGGTCAGTACGCGCAGTCGGCTGGCGACGCTCTCGGCGTAGTGCCGAGTGCGGGCGGGCACGCGGTTGTCCAGCGCCAGCTCGGGCATGCACACCGAGCGCCGAAACTCGCTGACCACCACAGACGCAAGCGTATCGCCGCGAAGACGCGCGTCGGCCGACATTCGTGAAGACGGTCACACCGCCTCTACCACGGTCCAGCAAACTCTTACGGCCCTGGATGTGTCAGAATGGGTTCTTCCAGTGAGTGCGGCGTGGGGCGTCGCTGATCTCCCGGGGGACTTTGAGCGTGGACCGTACGTGGATGCGCAATACGGCCATCGGCTGTGCCATCGCCTGTGGCGCCATGGTGGCGGGGCCCGGTGTCGCCGGTACGGCAGTTGCGTCAGCCGATCTGTTCGGCATCGACCTCGACATTCTGGACATCTTCGATCACAAGGACAAGAAGAAGAAGTCCGATCACGGCGCCAAGGTCGGCGCGCAACAGAACGGCGGATCGAAGAAGACCGGGGGACCGGGCAACGCGGGCCCCAAGAAGGCGGCCCGCCCCGATCCTGGTGGCGCTAGCCAGTCCGCCGCGTCGGCCGACCGCGCGCCCGAGTCGGCAAACGCACCGGAATCGGTGACGTTCGGCGGCGCGGGCCAATCGCCGCCCGCCGCCGTCTCCGGAGACGGTGGTGGCGGCGGCGGTGTGCCGACCAACAGCAACATCGGCCGGGCACCCAACCTGGCACCGGTGCCGACGACGCCGAGCAGCCGCGGCATCGTCATCCGGGCCACTCCTCCCGCCGCGCCCGCTGCACCCGCTGCGCCGGCGCCCGTGGCTCCGGTTGCACCCGCTCCCGTCGTCCTGCCGCCGGTACCGATTGCCCTGCCGCCCCTGCCCGCTGCACCGTCCCGTGGTGGCGCGCCGTCCGCGCCGGCAGTCCCCAGCCCGAACGCACCCGCGGTCGAGCCGCCGAGCGCCCCGCCGCCGGCATCGAATCCGTCTGCACCGCAAGCGATTCCGGATTCGTTCCGGATCGGCTACGCGGATTACCTGCGGACCGCGAGCACCTCGGACCTGCTGTTCGCAGTGTTGCCAGGGGTCGCCGGATTGGCGTTGCTCACCGCCGCGGGTGGCGCGATCGGCTTCCGTCAGGCCCGCGCCGCGCAGACGCTCCCGTCACCGCAGATCGCACGATTCCTGCCGTAGCAAGCGGGTCACGACACCAGGGCCGCGACGGCATCGACAACCACCCGGCGTTGCGCGTCGGGTGAGGCGATGTCGACCGCGGCGTCGAACTCGGGCGTATTCGAACTCCAGAAGCCCGACAGGTGCAGCACCAGTCCGAGCAGCACGCTGGGTGCGAATCGATCGGGAAGTGTGCCCGCACGTTGCGCGGCGCTGATCGCCTCGATCTTCGCGGTGTTGCTCGCCACCACGATCGGAAGCAGGTCAGCTGTGCTGGCGCGCTCCAGTCGATACCACGTGGCGATGCGCTGTACCCAGGGCCTGCGCCGGTACGAGTCGTACAACCGGCCCGCGTATTCCGGCAGGTCTGTCGCGTCGATGGGCACTTCGTCGAGGGTTACGCGGCACATGTCGTCGAACACCGCGTCGAACAGGCCGTCCTTGTTGCCGAAGTAGTGATAGATCTGGGCCTTGTTGGACTGGGCCGCGGCAGCGATGCGGTCGACGCGGGCGCCGGCGATGCCATACGTCGCGAACTCGTCACGGGCGGCCTCGAGGAGGCGCTGTCGGGTGGCTTCGGCATCTCGCACCATGTTCACAGCTTATCAACTGACTGTTTAGTTGACAGCAGGCCGAGTCGCGCGTTGACTGGCCTAGTAGTCAACAAACTAGTTAGTTAGAAGGTGGCCATGTCTGGTTCCCAATCTCTCGTGTTCCTGGTCAGTGGGGCGTCGCGCGGCCTCGGCCTGGAGATCGTGCGCGCGGCCCTCGCTGCCGGGCACCGCGTCGTCGCCGGCTCGCGCGGCAGCTCTGCACTCGACGAGCTTGCCGGTGACCGCCTCGTGGTGGTGCCGCTGGACGTCACCGACGACACTGCCGTCGAGGAGGCCGTCGCGGCTGCGGTGGACCGCTTCGGGCGACTCGACGTTCTGGTCAACAACGCCGGCTATGCCAACCTCGGTGCGATCGAAGACGTCGACCTCACGGATTTTCGCGCCCAGATCGAGACCAATCTGTTCGGTGTAGTGCGGCTGACTCAGGCGGCGCTGCCGGTGATGCGCGCGCAGCGTTCGGGCCGGATCATCCAGGTGTCCTCGGTGGGCGGGCGACTCGCGACACCGGGACTCGGCGCGTACCAGTCGGCCAAGTGGGCGGTCGGCGGTTTCTCGTCGGTGCTCGCGCAGGAAGTCGGCCCGTTGGGGATCACGGTGACCGTGCTCGAACCGGGTGGGATGCGCACCGATTGGGCGGGATCGTCCATGGCGATCGCCCCGATACGGCCGGAGTACGCCGAGACCGTGGGGGCGATGGCGGCGCGGCACGGCTCGGGAGAGGTGACCGCGGCCAGCGATCCGGTCAAGGTCGCAAGGCTCGTGCTCGACGTCGTCGGACTTGAGGACCCGCCGCTGCGGCTGCTGGTCGGCGCGGACGCCTACAAGTACGCCACCGCGGCCGGACGCGACCTACTGGCCTCCGACGAGAAGTGGCGCGCGCTCAGTGAGTCGACGACGGCCGACGACGCGTCGGCCGCGCAATTGGATCCGCTGGGGCAGCGGTGATGAGTGCCCTCGGTGAGATTCGAACTCACACTGTACGGGTTTTGAATCCGTTTCCTCTGCCAGTTGGGATACGAGGGCGTGCGCACCGTTCGGTGCCGCGGCCTACCACCATAGAGGATGCCCCCGCGGTCGCTCATCGGTGCCCACCACGACACAATGTCTTCCATGACCGGGTCATCGACAGACTCTGACAAACCGCGCCGCGTGCTCGTTGCCGAGGACGAAGCGCTCATCCGCCTCGACCTCGCCGAGATGCTGCGCGAAGAGGGCTATGAGGTCGTCGGTGAGGCCGGCGACGGGCAGGAGGCCGTCGAGCTCGCCGAGAGCCTGCGGCCGGATCTCGTGATCATGGACGTCAAGATGCCGCGTCGCGACGGTATCGACGCCGCGTCGGAGATCGCCAGCAAGCGCATCGCGCCGATCGTGATCCTCACCGCGTTCAGCCAGCGCGAGCTCGTGGAACGGGCGCGTGACGCCGGGGCCATGGCCTACTTGGTCAAACCGTTCAACGTCACCGATCTGGTTCCGGCCATCGAGGTGGCGGTGAGCCGGTTCGCCGAGATCGCCGCACTGGAAACCGAAGTCGCGACTCTGTCGGACCGGCTGGAGACACGCAAGCTCGTCGAGCGCGCCAAGGGCCTGTTGCAGAGCAAGCACAAGATGTCCGAACCCGAGGCGTTCAAGTGGATTCAGCGCGCCGCGATGGACCGTCGAACCACAATGAAGCGTGTCGCGGAGGTGGTTCTCGAAACGCTGGAGGACCCTGCGGACGGGGCTCCGTCGAGCTAGCCGAATACCCGTCAGCTGTAACAACTGCGTTTCCGTCAATTGGTTCCTGCTGGTCATCCAAGCGACAGCCGCGCTTCAATTCCTCAACATCCCGCACTACGGCCGGTCGTTGGCTATGTTCTACCCGAAGCATCGACGCCGGCCCCCGCACGGGTGTCGGCGTCGGCGCCGCTGACAACACTGACCCGGAGGTGAAGCGTGCGCAGTCGCGTGGCACGGAAAGCATTTGCTCTCGGTAGTGCGGGTGTGGTTGCACTTGCCATTGCCGGCTGCAGCCAATCCACACCTGAGGAAGAAGCAGCCCAGACCAATTTGAGGATCGTCGAGAAAGTCCAGATCGACGAGAACGGCGCCGAGGTCAAAGCTGCCGAGGGTGTTGCCCCCGCCGATCCCGCCGGGGACGGCAAGGCCACCTGCCCGCCCGTGATGATCGCGATGATGGGTGCGCTCAACGGACCGGACGCTGCGCTCGGCATCAACATCAAGAACGGTGTGCAGCTTGCGATCGACAAGCACAACGCCGCCAACCCCGGTTGCCAGGTGCAGCTGAAGACCTTTGACACCGAAGGGGATCCGCAGAAGGCCACCGGTGTGGCCCCGCAGATCGTCGACGAACCGTTCATCATCGGTCTGGTGGGGCCGGCGTTCTCCGGCGAGACCAAAGCCACCGGTGACGTGTTCAACCAGGCCGGGCTGGTGGCCACGACGGCCTCTGCCACCAATGTCACGTTGAGCGAGAACGGCTGGCGGACGTTCTTCCGCGGCCTCGCCAACGATGGTGTGCAGGGTCCATCGGTGGCCAATTACCTGAAGAACACGCTCGGCCACAAAAAGGTGTGTGTGGTCGACGACAGCACCGACTACGGCCTCGGTCTCGCCGAAGCCGTGCGCCAAACCCTTGGGCCGGTTGCCGATTCGGCATGCAACATCTCGGTCAAGAAGGGCGACAAGGACTTCTCGGCGGCGGTCACCCAGATCAAGGGTGCGGCACCCGAGTCGGTGTTCTACAGCGGCTACTACTCCGAGGCCGCGCCGTTCGTCCAGCAGCTCAAGGACGGCGGTGTCGAAACGACGTTCGTCAGCGCGGACGGCACGAAGGATCCCGAGTTCGTCAAGCAGGCCGGCGAATCGTCGAAGGGCGCGCTGCTGTCGTGCCCGTGCGGTCCGGCGACCGGTGCGTTCGCCGACGAGTACACCCAGAAGTTCGGCCAGGAGCCCGGCACGTACAGCACCGAGGGCTATGACCTCGGCACGATCCTGCTGAAGGGCATCGATTCCGGCGCCATCACCCGGGACGCGCTGTTGAATTACGTCCGCAACTACGACGGCCAGGGCGTCGCCCGTAAGTACCAATGGACCGACAAGGGTGAGCTGACCACCACCCTCATCTGGATGTACGACGTCCAGTAGTCCACCAGACGAGACGCGTCCGAGGCCGCAACAGGGACTCGGACGCGTTTCGTTTCACCTCGCTGATCAGGGAGCCGCCACCGGATGATCCATCAGTGCGTCGACCAGTACGTCTGCCTGGCTGACAACATCAGCTTCAACCTCGAGGGCTTGCGAAACGGCTTCTGGCAGTTGACGATCGACGGCCTCTCCTGGGGTGCGATCTACGCGCTGGTGGCAGTGGGATACACGCTGGTGTTCGGCGTGTTGCGGCTCATCAACTTCGCGCATTCCGAGATCTTCATGCTCGGCATGTTCGGCGCCTACTTCTGCCTCGACGTGATCCTCGGCTTCACGCCGAGCGGCAACGCCTACAACAAAGGCATCGCGCTCACCGTGTTGTATCTGGCGATCGCCATGTTGTTCGCGATGCTGGTGTCGGGATCGGCGGCCGTCGGCCTGGAATTCATCGCCTACCGCCCGCTGCGAAAACGCAACGCGCGCGCGTTGACGTTCCTCATCACGGCGATCGGCATGTCGTTCGTGCTGCAGGAATTCGTGCACTTCGTGTTGCCGAAACTGCTCAAGGGCTACGGCGGAAGCAATGCGCAACAGCCCATCACCCTCGTTCAGCCGAAGACGCAGTTCACCATCTTCGGCGCGACGGTCTCGAACGTGACGCTCGTGATCATCGGCGCGGCACTGGTGTTCGCGGTGCTCACCGACATCGCGATCAACCGCACCAAGTTCGGCCGCGGCATCCGCGCGGTCGCGCAGGATCCGACCACCGCGACGCTGATGGGCGTCTCGCGCGAGCGGATCATCATGACGACGTTCCTGATCGGCGGGCTTCTGGCCGGGGCCGCGGCGCTGCTGTACACCCTCAAGGTGCCGCAGGGCATCATCTATTCGGGTGGATTCCTGTTGGGCATCAAGGCATTCTCGGCCGCGGTGCTCGGCGGCATCGGCAACTTGCGCGGCGCGCTGTTGGGCGGTCTGCTGTTGGGAATCATGGAGAACTACGGGCAGGCGGTGTTCGGGACCCAGTGGCGCGACGTCGTCGCGTTCGTTCTGCTCGTCCTGGTTCTGCTGTTCCGGCCGACGGGCATACTCGGTGAGAGCCTTGGGAAGGCGCGGGTATGAGCGACAAGCACACATCCGAAACCAGCAGCCCGGTCACCAGGACGCTGTTGGCGCCCGGTGACGTCCTCCGCGACTCGTGGTCG
Source organism: Mycolicibacterium wolinskyi str. Jessa 2025 (assembly GCF_049241375.1). Lineage (NCBI taxonomy): Bacteria > Bacillati > Actinomycetota > Actinomycetes > Mycobacteriales > Mycobacteriaceae > Mycobacterium > Mycolicibacterium wolinskyi. Next base: position 3,706,377 of record NZ_CP185960.1, on the reverse strand, counting down.
ACATTGCCGCGGGTGGCCAAGTGGGGTGTCGGCGTCGTCGGCTTCACGCTGCTGGGCCTGCTGCCGCTGTTCACCCCGAGCTTTCTGAACACCCCTGGCATCAGCTTCGGCGGCACGATGGCGCAGTTCGCGATGATCGCCATCATCGCCATCGGCCTCAATGTCGTCGTCGGCCAGGCCGGCCTGCTTGATCTCGGCTACGTCGGTTTCTACGCCGTCGGCGCCTATACCGTCGCGTTGCTGACGAGCCCGGACAGTCCGTGGAACAAGATGGGGCCCGACGGCTTCTTCAGCAAGGACTGGGCGTGGCTGTCGTGCGTTCCGCTGGCGATGGCCGTGACCGCGCTGGCCGGCCTGATCCTCGGCACGCCGACCCTGCGGCTGCGCGGTGACTACCTGGCCATCGTCACTCTCGGCTTCGGCGAGATCATCCGGCTGCTCGCGGACAATCTGTCCGACATCACCAACGGGTCGCGTGGCCTCAACCAGGTCGCGTACCCGCGGGTGGGGGAGAGCGAGACGCTGCCCAATGGTGTGTTCTCCAGCGGTAACTCGACCGGCGTGGCGAACTACGGCACGTGGTGGTTCTGGCTCGGCCTGGTCTTGATGGTCGGCATCCTCCTTCTGGTCGGCAACCTGGAGCGCAGCCGGGTGGGCCGCGCCTGGGTCGCGATCCGCGAGGACGAGGACGCCGCAGAGGTGATGGGCGTCAACACGTTCCGGTTCAAGCTGTGGGCGTTCGTGATCGGCGCCGCGATCGGCGGGCTGTCCGGCGCGCTGTACGCAGGCCAGGTCCAGTATGTCGCGCCGCCGACGTTCAACATCATCAACTCGATGCTGTTCCTGTGCGCGGTCGTGCTCGGCGGGCAGGGCAACAAGCTCGGCGTGATCTTCGGCGCGTTCATCATCGTCTACCTGCCCAACCGGCTGCTCGGTGTGCACTTCCTCGGGATCAACATGGGCGACCTGAAGTACCTGTTCTTCGGGCTCGCCCTGGTGGTGTTGATGATCTTCCGGCCGCAGGGCCTGTTCCCGGTACGCCAACAGCTGCTGACGTACGGCAACTCGGCGCGCCGATTGTTGCGGGCGACGCCGGTCAAGGAGGGGACGTCGTGACCGAACCGCCGCAAGTGGCCGAAGAGACGATCGAAGAACTGGCGGGCGTCCACCGCGACATCAACGCCGCCGAAGGCGAGGTGCTGCTCGAAACCCACGATCTCACCGTCAAGTTCGGTGGGCTCGTGGCGCTGGACGCCGTCACGTTCAACATCCGTCGTGGTGAGATCCTCGGCCTGATCGGCCCCAACGGCGCAGGCAAGACCACCTGCTTCAACGCCATCACGGGTGTCTACCGGCCCAGTTCGGGCTCGGTGTCGTTCGACGGCGCGCCGTTGGGCAGGATCAAACGGCACCAGATCACCCGGCGCGGTATCGCCCGCACCTTCCAGAACATCCGGTTGTTCGGTGAGATGACCGCGCTGGAGAACGTCATGGTCGGCACCGACGCGCGCCACCGCACGTCGGTGCCCGGTGCGTTGATCCGCTCGCCGCGGCACCGTCGCGAGGAGAAGTCGGCGATCGAACGGGCGGCGGCCCTGCTGCATTTTGTGGGCATCGCCCACCGCGGTGAGGAGAAGGCGAAGAATCTGCCGTACGGCGACCAGCGCCGGCTCGAGATCGCCCGCGCGCTGGCCACCGAACCCAAGCTGCTGTGCCTCGACGAGCCTGCCGCCGGGTTCAACCCGAGCGAGAAGGCCGCGTTGATCGACCTGATCCGCAAGATCCGCGATGACGGCTACACCGTGCTGCTGATCGAGCACGACATGCGTCTGGTGATGGGCGTGACCGACCGCATCGTGGTGCTGGAGTTCGGCCGCAAGATCGCCGACGGCTTGCCCGCTCAGATCCGCGAGGATCCGAAGGTCATCGCCGCTTATCTGGGGGTGCCCGATGACACCGTCTGACACTATGTCCGACCCGCAATCCGGATCCGCCCGGCCGGTCCTGCTCGAGGTGCGCGACGTCGTCGTGCACTACGGCAGAATCCAAGCGCTGCACGGAGTTTCGCTCGTGGTTCACGAAGGTGAACTCGTCACGCTGCTCGGCTCCAACGGGGCGGGCAAGACCACCATGATGCGGGCCATCTCGGGCCTTCGGGCGCTGACATCGGGTTCGGTGTGGTTCGAAGGACGTGACATCTCCCGGGTCAAGGCGCACCGCCGCGTCGCCGACGGTCTCATCCAAGCACCGGAGGGTCGCGGCGTGTTCCCCGGCATGACCGTGCTGGAGAACCTCGAAATGGGCTGTTACGGACGCAAATTCGCCTCCAAACAGGAACATGCCGAGCGTCTCGATTGGGTGCTCGAGACGTTCCCGCGGCTGGCCGAACGGCGGACTCAGGTAGGTGGCACGCTCTCCGGCGGGGAACAGCAGATGCTCGCGATCGGCCGGGCCCTGATGGCCCGCCCCAGAGTGCTGCTCCTCGACGAGCCGTCGATGGGATTGGCGCCCATGGTGATATCGCAGATCTTCAAGATCATCGCCGACATCAATGCACAGGGCACCACGGTCCTGCTGGTCGAGCAGAACGCGCAACAGGCACTGAGCCGGTCGGACCGGGCCTACATCCTCGAAACCGGCAACGTCACCCGCACCGGTAACGCCAAGGAACTGCTGCAGGACGACAGCATTCGCGCGGCCTATCTCGGCGTCGCCTGACCGCAGCGTGATGGTTCTCAAATCGATCCTGCTGTTCGTCCTGGCGGCGGTGCTGGAGATCGGCGGCGCCTGGCTCGTGTGGCAGGGGGTACGCGAGCACCGCGGCTGGCTGTGGATCGGTGCGGGCATGATCGCGCTCGGCGCCTACGGCTTTGTCGCGGCATTTCAGCCCGACGCCCATTTCGGGCGGGTCCTGGCTGCCTACGGTGGCGTGTTCATCGCAGGCAGCTTGGCGTGGGGCATGGTGGCCGACGGCTTCCGGCCCGACCGGTGGGATGTCGCGGGCGCGCTCGTGTGCCTCGTGGGCGTCGGATTGATCATGTACGCCCCACGCTGACGCGGTTCAGGCCAGATGTGCGCAGTCGTCGTCGAGGTCGTGGCGGCTCAGGCCCATCGGGGTGACAACCGGCACATCACCGGCGGCCACGACCTGACGGGTGATCGGGGTCAAGGCACCGAACAGTCTCTCGACCTCGTCGTCGGTCAGCGTGTCCAGTGCGCGCAGCGCCAATGCGTCGGTGCGATCTTCGACGGCCTGCTTGGCCGCGCGGCCGCTTTCGGTGAGCTCACCGTCGCCGTCCAGCCAACCGCGTTGACGCAGTGACTCGGAGTAGTGCTGCCACTGTTCGTCGTCGTAGTCGCGGCTGCGCATGATCATGTCTCGCGGCACCCGGCCCGCCGCGGCGTGCAGCACGTTGCATTCCCGGCCGCTGATGCCTTCGGCCGCAAGCACCGCGACATGCGCGTCGCCGCGCTGCTCGCGCAGCAGGGTGACGGCCTGCCAGAGCCTGGCTATCGGATCGTCGGGCCAGTCCAGCGCCAGGTTGGCGGCATAGAGCGGACGGCCATCGAGAGGAGCCGACCGCGCGGCTTTGGCCGCTAGTTCGGCCGCCGTCCGGGTGGCGTCGCCATCCGTCACACCGGACCGCCGCAACGCTGCCACCGCGGATTCGAGGCGGACCGCCAGAAGCGTTGCCGGAGAGGCGATGTCCCAGGCGGCCGGCAGCGCCTTCGCCACACGTTCCGCGGTGAAGTTGTAGAACACCGCCGTGACGACTTCGGGCGGCACGATCCCGAACGGCGCCGACCGTGCGGCGAAATAGCCCATCCAGAATCCGCGATAGCCCAGCGACTCCAGTGCGGAGCGGGACTCCGGGGCGAAGTACGTGACAGCGTGTACCGGTTCCAGGCGGTCGAAGAAACGACGCGCCAGCGATGGCGTGCGACCCACGCCGTCAGTTAACCACTGCCGTCATCACTGTCGGCGACCGCGGTCGCCGCCTCGTCGATGATCGCGCGCATGGCGCGTTCGGCCGCGTCCTCGTCACGCAATCGGATGGCGCGCGCGACTTCGTCGTGGAGTTCGATCGCCGCCGGGTTGGGGATCTCGGGCATCATGCCGTGGTGGGTGCGGCCCGTGAGCACCTCGGCGACGACGTCGTTGAGCGCGCGGAACATCTCATTGCCGCTGGCCTCGAGCAACGTGCGGTGAAAAACCTTGTCGGCCAGCAGATACGCTTCCAGATCCCCGGCTCGCCCGTGCACCACCATGTCGGACACCGCGGCAGCCATGATGCGGCATTGATCGGGATTGGCCCTGCGCGCCGCCAGTGCCGCGGCCGCAGGTTCGAAACCGCGGCGCAGTTCGGACAGCGACACGAGTTGCGCGGCGCGATCATTGGATTCCAGGCGCCACCGAATCAGCCTGGGGTCGAAGACGTTCCAGCTCGTGGCCGGCCGGATGGTGATCCCGACCCGGCGGCGGGATTCGATCATGCCCATCGACTCCAGCACGCGGATCGCTTCACGCGCGACGCTGCGCGACACGCCGTACTGGGCGCCCACCCCTTCGAGGGTTAACACGTGTCCGGCGGGGAATTCCCCGGACACGATCGCGGTGCCGAGCGCCGTCAACACGTTGCCGTGCAACGCGCCGACATTAGAGGGCAAGGACACATATACATCCTGTCATACGGTTGAGCGATGAGATAAAAACAGATCAAAGCGAGATTCTCTTGCAATGATCTGACTTTTAAGCCATGCTGTGTGACGACAAGCACAACAATGAGGTGGAGCGGATGGGATCACCAATCGTCGTCATGGGCGTATCCGGCTCGGGGAAATCAACCGTCGGAGCCGCCCTGGCGCAGCGTCTACGCGTGCCGTTCGGGGATGCAGACGATTTCCACCCACCCGCCAACGTCGCCAAGATGACGGCCGGCCATGCCCTCGACGACCAAGACCGTTATCCGTGGCTCGAGGCGATCGGAGAGTGGCTCGCGGACCACGAAGACGGCGGCGTCATGAGCTGCTCGGCGCTCAAACGCAAGTACCGTGACCAACTTCGGCGGCACTGCCCCGACGTCCAGTTCCTGCATCTCACCGGATCTCCTGAGGTCATCGGCCGCCGCCAAGCCAGCCGCCCGGGACACTTCATGCCCCCGAGCCTGCTGGCATCCCAGTTCCAGACCCTTGAGCCGCTCGACCCCGATGAGGCGGGTATCGCCATCGACGTCGACCAGAACATCGACGCCATCATCGACCGTTACGTCACCCAAACCGCCACCCGCTCAACCGAACAGGAGAACCGATGAACTCCGCCCTCAGCTCTCTGGCGGCCGATCCCGAACTGGCACAACCGGTCGCCGCGGGGTGGCAACTGGTGTTGGCCGCGCTGGCCGGTATCGCGTTGATCGTCGTACTGATCACGATCACCAAACTGCATCCGTTTCTCGCCCTGATCTTCGGCGCGCTGGCCGTCGGAGTGGTGGCAGGCGAGAACGTCGGCACGGTGCTGGAGTCGTTCGGCGACGGATTCGGTAGCACGGCAGCAAGTGTCGGCATCCTCATCGCACTGGGCGCGATGTTCGCCAAGCTTCTCGCCGATTCCGGAGGCGCCGACGAGATCGTCGACACGATCGTCGGTCACGCCTCACCCCGCGCCTTGCCGTGGGCAATGGCGTTGGTGGGCGCCATCATCGGCCTGCCGATGTTCTTCGAGATCGGCCTGGTCCTGTTAATGCCGGTGATCTACCTCGTCGCGCGCCGTTCGCAGCTGTCACTCATCACCGTCGGAATCCCGGCACTGGCCGGCCTCTCGGTCATGCACGGCCTGGTGCCGCCCCACCCCGGCCCGCTCACGGCCATCGGCCTGCTGAACGCCGACCTGGGCGTCACGCTGGCACTGGGTGTCCTCGTGGCCATCCCGACGCTGATTCTGGCGGGCCCGCTGTTCGGTACGCTCGCCGGCCGCTGGGTGGTACTTGAGGCCCCGGACCGGTTCACCACCACCGAGGCGTCGTCTTCCGGCGGCGGCACCACTGCGGCAGCCGCCGGGCCCGGCCCGGGCACAGCCACCGAGACGAAGGTTCGGCCGAGTTTCGGCATCACCATCTTCAGTGTTCTGCTGCCGGTCGCGTTGATGATGGGCAAGGCGCTCGCCGACATCTTCATCGAGGACGAAGAGAACCCGGTGCGGGTCGCGTTCGACATCCTCGGCCGTCCCTTGATGGCGCTGCTGATCGCCGTCGTCGTCGGAATGTTCACCCTCGGCCTCGGCGCCAAGATGACGCGGGATCAGATCGTCAAGAGCGTCGAGACGTCGCTTCCACCGGTGGCGGGCATCATCCTGATCGTCGCGGCGGGCGGCGGTTTCAAGCAGGTCCTGGTCGACACCGGAATCGGAACCCTGCTCGCCGAGTGGGCCAAGGGCGCCAACGTTTCGGTGATTCTGCTGGCGTGGGTCCTGGCGGTCCTGATCCGACTGGCGACGGGCTCGGCGACGGTCGCCACGATCACGGCATCGTCGCTCATGCTCGGGCTCGTCGAGGGCATGAGCACCGGCGAGGTCTCGTTGGTCGTGCTTGCCGTCGGCGCCGGCTCACTGTTCTTCTCCCACGTGAACGACGCCGGGTTCTGGCTGGTCAAGGAGTACTTCGGGATGTCGGTCGGCCAGACGATCAAGACCTGGTCGATCATGGAGACCGTCTTGTCGGTGGCCGGCCTGATCTTCGTGCTGTTGCTCGGCCTGGTGATCTGACCACACGTACGGCGAGGCCCCCGGTCCCACCGGGACCGGGGGCCTCGCCGATACCGGCTGTCAGCGCCTGACGACCTGGGTGCCGCCGGCGAAGTCGTCGTGCTTGCCCTGCTTTGTGGGGCTGCCGCTCACGGTCACCGCGATCACGATGATGGCGACGACCCCGAGGAACCCGCCCACGAGCGGGATGATCGGCAGCAGCGTGAACGCATTGCGGATCGCCGACTGCGCCGCGGTCGGCTTCGGTGCCCCACCCGGTCCCCGCACCGCCAGCCCGAGCACCTTCTTGCCCGGCGTCCAACCCTGGGTCACTTCGAAACCGACGAAGTACATGAACATCAGGAGCCCGGTGAACAACCCCGTGACCCAGTAGCTCGACAGCGAATCGGTGAAGAAGGCCAAGAAGAAGGCCACGATGCCGACGACGATGCCGTCGATCACGCGCGCGAAGAAGCGCCGCGCCAACCCACCCGGCGCCTGCGCGCCGTACGGGGGTTGCGCCCCGTACGGCGGCGGATAGCCACCCGGTTGTCCGTAGGGTCCCGGTTGCGGCTGGAAATCACCCGTTGTCATGCCTCAAAACTACCGGTCACCGCCGCTGATCGAGCTGGCTTCGCGCCCGGTCGGCGAGCGTCGCGCTGCGTTCGCGAGCGGTCTCCGCCAGTTCGGGTCCACGTTCGCGGGCGACGTCGGCCAGTACCGCGCCGCGCTCGCGGGCGGCATCGGCCAGCACCCCGCCACGCTCACGTGCCACATCGGCAAGGGCGGCGCCGCGTTCACGTGCCGCTTCGGCCAGTTCCGGCGCGTGCTCGCGGGCAACCTGCGCGAGTTCGCTCGCCCGCTCGCGTGCGACGTCGGCGAGCTCACGTCCCCGTTCCGCACCGACCGCCAGGCCGTGACCGATCTTCTCGACGACCGGATTGTCGGCGAGCGAATCACCCGCCGCGGCCCCGGCCGGGAGTGCCGCCGCAACCGTCGCGGTGACCTTCTGCGCGGCGTGACGTCCGCGCCAGGCCAGTCCCGGCTTACCCGCGGTGTCGGCCGCGGCGATGATCAGTCCGCCGATCAAACTGACATCGGTGAGGAAGGCTTTCCGCTCATCGGCCGCCCGCTGCGGATCGGTCTCTTTCCAAAAACTGTGTGCGCCAAGGCTGCCGGGAACCACGCTGAGAGCCAGCGCGGCAGCGGTCAGGCGGGGGAGCCTGCCGGTGGCGAGCAACAACCCGCCCGCGACCTGAACCATCCCGTTGACCCGGGCCACGGTTTCGGCATTGGTCGGCACATTCGGCCCAACGGGAGCGGGCAGCATGCTCAGCGCGCCCAGCGTCGGCCGGGCGGCGTCCGCGGCGGGCTTCGGACTGCGCAGGGCATCCACTCCACGCGCGATGAACGTGGCCGACAACATGGGTCGAGCGATTCTTCGGATCAACATGCGGGTAGGGATTCCCCGAATGCGCCCGTGCAAACCTGAGCGGCCACGTCATAGCCGCCCTGCTCACCGAGTGAATTCATCACCCGCACCGACACCGGGATCAACACGCAGGCCACGACCCGTCCGATGGGGGTAGCTTCTCAGGCGTGTCTCTAGTTGCCGGCATCGATTCCTCGACCCAGTCCTGCAAGATCGTCGTCTGCGACGCCGAGAGCGGCGCGGTCGTGCGCTCAGCCTCCGCGCCGCACCCCGGCGGAACCGAGATCGATCCGCACCGGTGGTGGGACGCACTACAGACCGCGGTGAGTGCGGCAGGCGGCCTCGACGACGTCGCCGCGATCTCGGTCGGCGCGCAGCAGCACGGCATGGTGTGCCTGGACCGAAACGGTCAGGTCGTGCGAGATGCCCTGTTGTGGAACGACACCCGCTCGGCGTCCAGCGCCGCCGATCTCGTCGAGGAGCTCGGCGGGGCGGCCGAGTGGGCGAAAGCCGTCGGCGTGGTGCCGGTGGCCTCGATCACCGCGACCAAGTTGCGCTGGCTCGCCGACAACGAACCCGAGCATGCGGATGCGACGGCCGCGGTATGCCTGCCACACGACTGGCTGAGTTGGCGGCTGTCCGGCTCGACCGACCTCGCCGATCTGCGTACCGACCGCAGCGATGCGAGCGGCACGGGCTACTTCTCGGCCGAGACCGACACATACCGCCCCGACCTGCTGGAACTCGCCATGCGCGGCAGGAGGCCTGCCGTGCCCGCGGTCGTCGGCCCGCGTGATGCCGCCGGGCGGCTGCCCAACGGGGCCGTCATCGGTGCGGGTGCCGGCGACAACGCCGCGGCGGCGTTGGGTCTCGGTGCCGGACCGGGTGACTGCATCGTCTCGCTGGGGACCTCGGGCGTCGTCAGTGCGGTGGGCAGCGCAGCCCCACACGATGCGGAGGGCATCGTCGCCGGGTTCGCCGACGCGACCGGCAGACAGCTGCCGTTGGTCTGCACGCTCAACGGCGCCCCGGTGCTCGCCGCGTCGGCCGCGATGCTGCGCGTGGACTTCGACGAGTTCGACCGCCTGGCGCTGTCGGCGCCACCGGGCGCCGAAGGGCTGACGCTGGTGCCGTATCTGGAGGGGGAGAGGTCCCCGAACCTGCCGCGGGCGCGCGGTGCGCTGCATGGGGTGACGGTGGGAAACTTCAACTCCGCCAACGTGGCTCGGGCCAGTGTGGAGGGTCTGCTGGCGTCGATGGCGTACTGCATCGACAAGATCGTCGGTTACGGCGTCGACATCGAACGCGTCATCCTCGTCGGCGGAGGTGCCCGTTCGGAAGCGGTCCGCCGCATCGCCCCGGCGATCCTGGGCCGCCCGGTCGAGGTGCCACCGCCCGGCGAGTACGTGGCACTGGGAGCCGCGCGGCAGGCCGCCTGGGCACTGGCCCAACAAGATTCACCGCCGTCCTGGACGCCCGGTCTGGTCACGCCGTACACCGCGACACCGACCCCACAAGTCGTCGAACAGTATCTGGCGGCGCAGCCGCTGACATTGGGGCAGTGACCGATTGAAGTAGTCGACTACGCGTGCGGGCCGCCGGGCCGCGGCTCGACACTGGGCATCGGAAGCGCAGTTCCGGTCCAGTGAGGAGCCACGATGACGCCACCGGCCACGGGCGAGGCCCTCATGACCCGTCAAGCCGTCACCACCGCTACCGCGGCGGTCACGGCGACCTGCTTCGAGAACTGCAGTCCGTTGCGTACCCGGTGCCCGGGACCGGCCGCTCGCTTGTCGTGCGATGAGGACGGCTGCTGGACGGCGGTGTGCCGGGCACGATGAACAATGGGGGTCGTGGACACGCGGCGCCTTCGTTTGTTGCTGGCCCTATCCCGCCTCGGCTCGATGCGGGCCGTCGCGGATGCCTTTTCCCTGACAACGTCGACGGTGTCGCAACAGCTGGCGGCGTTGGCCAAGGAAACCGATACCCAACTCATCGAACCCGACGGGCGCCGCGTGCGTCTCACGCCGGCCGGGCAGCGCCTGGCCGACCACGCCGTCACGATTCTCGCGGCCGTCGATGCCGCGCGGCTGGATCTCGATCCCGACGCGGAACCGGCGGGCACCTTGCGGGTGGGAGGGTTCGCCACCGGGATCCGGGTCTCGCTGCTGCCGATCCTCCACGACCTCGCGGACACGCACCCCAACGTCGACGTCGTCATCAGTGAGCACGAACCGATCGAGGCATTCGAGCTACTCGTCAACGACGACCTCGACCTGGCGCTGACATACGAATACGATCTGGCCCCCGCATCTCCGGACGCCGTGCTCGAGTCGGTCGCACTGTGGTCGACCCCATGGGGTCTCGGGGTGCCCGCCGACGATCCCAACACCGTCGCCGATCTGCTCAGCTATTCCGAACGGTCGTGGATCGTCAACTCCCGCAACACCGCTGACGAGGATGCCGTCCGCACGTTGGCGTCGCTGGCCGGGTTCACCCCGCAGATCGCCCACCAGATCGACAGCCTCGACCTCGTGGAAGATCTGATCTTCTCGGGCTACGGCGTGGGTCTGCTGCCGACCACCCGTCCGGCACGCGACGGGGTCAAGGTGCTGCCGCTGTCCGACCCGCACGTCGTCCTCACGGCGTTCGCGTTCACCCGGCGCGGTCGGTCGACCTGGCCGCCGTTGCGTCTGGTGCTCGACCGGCTGCGGCCGGCCGATCACAGACCGCTGCCGCTCAAGAGCTGGCCCCGGCCGACCGCGGCGGGCGCGTGAGTGCGACGATGCGCGAATGACCGACGCCGCGGCCCACTTCACGCGATCCGACCAGGACCGGTTCGAGCCGACCCGGTTCGCCCAGAGCCACTGGGGCGAAGACCACCTCAACGGCCCGGCGCTGGTCGGTCTGGCGGCTCATGCGCTCGAATCGGCGTTCGGCGTGCCCGAGTTCCTGCCTGCCCGGTTGACCGTCGACCTGTTCAAGGCCGCCCGCGGCGTACCGACGACGACGAAGGTCGCGTTGATTCGCGATGGCAGGCGCGTGCGGAACTCGGAGTGTGAACTCGTCCAGGACGGCGTCACGGTCGCGCGCGCCACGCTGGTGCAGTACCGCCGGTCGTCGGCGCCGCAGGGCGAGGAGTGGGTGTCCGACGCGCGGTTCGAGCCGCCGGCCGAGGTCGACGGTGAGCCCATGACGTACATGGGCAGCGACGCGAACGGGTGGAGCCGGGCGATCGCCGACCACCAGAACACCTCGCGCAAGCGCTTCATGAACCGGACCATCACGGTGGTGGAGGGTCAGCGGAACTCGCCGTTCGTGCGGGCCGCGATGTCCGCCGAGGGCACCAGCCTGGTCACCAACCTCGGTACCCACGGCGTCGGCTACATCAACGGCGATCTCACCGTGGCGCTGTCGCGGTTGCCGCTGGATGAATGGGTCGGCGTGCAGGCCGACGCGCACTGGACAGCCGACGGGATCGCCGTCGGCTCGTCCACGCTCTTCGACCGTGCCGGTGCGTTCGGGACCGGTCTGGTCACCGCGGTGAGCAATCCCGCGGCGCAGATCGACTTTGCCAACGACCCGTTTCCGGACCGCACCGCACCGAGGTGACCCACCGCTTGGGGGCGGCGTCGTAGGGTTGTCGGCGTGGACTTGCTGCTCGGAATCGACATGGGGACGGGGAGCACCAAAGGCGTCCTGGTCGACGCGTCGGGCTCGGTGATCGCGACCGAAACCGTCCCGCACTCGATGGACCTTCCCCGGCCCGGCTGGGCCGAGGTCGATGCGGAACAGCTGTGGTGGCGCGAGGTTTGCCAGATCAGTTCCGCGCTGATGGCGCAGCTGCCGAGCGGCGGCAGGCTCGCCGGCATGTGTGTGAGCGGCGTGGGCCCCTGCCTGGTGTTGTGCGACGACGCCATGCGGCCGTTGCGTCCCGCGATCCTCTACGGCATCGACACCAGGGCGTCGGCCGAGATCACGGCGCTCACCGACGAGCTCGGCGAAGCCGCGATCCTGCAGCGCGCAGGCACGCTGCTGTCGAGTCAGGCGGTGGGCCCCAAGCTGGAATGGGTGCGCAATCACGAGCCCGACGTGTTCGAGCGGGCGACGGGTTGGTACGGGTCGAACTCGTACATCGCCGCGAAGCTGACCGGCGAATACGTGATGGATCACCACACTGCCAGCCAGTGCGATCCGCTGTACGCCACCCGCGAGTTCGAGTGGAATGTGCCGTGGGCGCAACGGATTTGCGGTCACCTGCCACTGCCGCGGCTGGTGTGGCCCAGTGATGTGGTTGGCACGGTGACCCCGCAGGCGGCGGCCGCGACCGGCGTTCCGGTCGGCACCCCGGTGTCGGCGGGCACCGTCGACGCCTACTCCGAGGCGTTTTCGGTCGGCGTCCGCCGGCCGGGCGATCAGATGCTGATGTACGGGTCGACGATGTTTCTGGTACAGATCATCGGCGAGTACCACAGCGACCCGGCGCTCTGGACGACGACGGGCGTCGAGCACGACACGTTGGCGCTGGCCGCCGGAACCTCGACTGCGGGAAGCCTGATCGGCTGGCTGCAGACGGTGACCGGCGGCGCGTCCTTCGATGAGTTGATGGCCGAGGCCGGCAGCGTGCCGCCGGGCAGCGAAGGCCTACTCGTGCTGCCGTATCTGGCGGGGGAGCGCACACCGGTCTTCGATCCGCAGGCGCGCGGCGTGGTGGCCGGGTTGACGCTGCGCCACGGGCGCGGCCATCTGTTCCGGGCGGCCTACGAGGGCATCTCGTTCGGCATTCGCCAGATCTTGGAGCGGTTCGACGACGCGCACACGGGCGCCCGCACGGTCGCGGTGGGCGGCGGGCTCCGTAGCCCGATCTGGGCTCAGGCGCTCAGCGACATCACCGGACGTCCGCAGTTGGTGCCCGAGCAGGCGATCGGGGCGAGTTACGGCGATGCGCTGCTCGCGGCGATCGGCGTGGGACTGGTTGCGCCCGACACGGATTGGGCCAAGATCGCGACGGAGATCAAACCCGATGCGCGGTACCGCGGTCTGTACGACGACCTGTACGCGACCTGGTGCGAGTTGTACCCGGCAACGAAAGACCAGGTGCACCGACTGGCGGCTCAGCCCATCGTGTAGCCGCCGTCGACGGGGATGTCGACGCCGTTGACCATGCTGGCGGCATCCGAGGCGAGCCATACCACCGCATCGGAGACTTCATGCGGTACGGCGAAGCGGCCCAACGGAATCCGGGCGATCATCGGGGCGGACTTGGCTTCGTCGCCCCACACCCGCTGGCCCATCTCGGTGAGCACCACAGTCGGACACACCGAATTGGCGCGGATGCCGTGCGGCCCGAGCTCGCGCGCGAGCACCTTGGTGGCCATGACCAGGCCGGCCTTGGATGCGCAGTAGGCATAGTGGTCGGGCAACGGCGCTAATGCCGCGGCCGAGGCCACGGTGATGATCGAGCCACGGGTGCCGGCGGCCACCATGGCGGCACCGACCGCCGACGCGAGCAGCGCGGGAGCGCGCAGGTTGACCGCGATGGTCGCGTCGAACAGCGCCGGATCGGTGTCGATCACCGGCTGCGGATGCGATATGCCGGCATTGTTCACCAGCACGTCGAGACCGCCGAACGCGTCGGCGGCCCGGCCGGCCAACTCCAACGGGCCATCGGCGTGCGCGAGATCGATTGCCTCGGTGTGCACTTCGACGCCGAACTCGTCGGCCAGGCCGGACCGTGCGGCGTCGAGCTCGCCGGCGTCGCGCCCGCTGAGTACGAGCCGGGCTCCGGCGGATGCGAAGGCTCTGGCGATGTCGGCGCCGATGCCTTTCGTGGCGCCGGTGATGAGGGCGCGTTTGCCGTCGAGGCGCAGCGCGCCGGCGTAACGCGGGTCGGCGAGAGTTGTCACTTCGACTCCGTGGTCTCGAGGATGGCGGCCGCAGTCGCCGGATCGGTCACAAGCTGGTTGAAATATCCGCCGCGGGCTCCGGCGATGATCGACTCGACCTTGTCCTTGCCGATGGCCACCGCGATCGTCACCGGAACATGGCGCAGCGCTTCGAGTTCCACCGCGATGAGCCGGTCGCTGCCGTCGAACTCGACGGCTTCGCCTGCGCGGTCGAAGAATCGCGAACACACGTCACCGACCGCCGACCGCAGCGAGCTCGACTCGGTGGGCACGAACCTGGGGATGTCCGAACGCATCAGCGGCGGCGCGCCAACCCCCATCAGTGCGCAGCGCGCCCGCGGCCACAGGTTCAGTACCCGCTGGATGCTCGGGTCGTTGATCAGTGACGGATACAGATCGGGTCCGGGCAGCGCGGGAGCGAACAGATAGTTGGGCCTGCCGTTGACCCGGTTGGCGACGAGCCGGGTGATCTCGTTGGTCTGGTACCACTCCTCGGGCTGATCGTTTCCGCCGACCGTCGGCGCGACCAAAACGCCCGGCAGGTCGACGAGCTCATACTGCGCGACCTCGTAGACCGTGCGGCCCGACGACACCAGCAGCACGTCGCCGGGCAGAAGGCCGGCGGCCGACAACGCACGCCCGACAGCGGGGGCCAGTGCCCCGCCCATGACGTCGACATGGGTCCGGCCGGGGCCGGGATGCGGCAGCGGATGGCTGAGGAAAACAGTGTTCAGCGCCAGGGCGCGGGTTAGCTGTGCGGCGATATCGCCGGTGCCGAGGCCGTCCGGAGGTACGACCTCGATGCGAACGATTCCTCGCCGCTTGGCTTCTGCGAGAAGGCGACTGACGGTTGCCCGGCTCGTGCCGAGCTGGGCCGCAACTTCGGCCTGGGTGGCTTCCTCGTTGTAGTACAGCTTTGCTGCGGCATACAGCAGGGAGGCCGGGAAATGGCCGGATTCAGCGTCGGGCGGCGAGCCGTCGACATTGGCCTGCGACGTTGGCTGGGCGGACCGGGGCACGCCATCGAGTATGGCACTGAACATCTGTTCGCGGTCAAGATTCTCTGAACATCTGTTCTGGACATATGTGCATAGGTTGGTTAATGTGACTGCAACCACAGTTCGAAAGGTGCGCTGGAATGTCCCAACAGATTCCCGAAAAGATGCAGGCAGTGGTGTGTCACGGCCCGCACGACTACCGACTCGAAGAGGTCGCGGTACCGCAGCGCGGTCCGGGCGAGGCGCTGATCCGCGTCGAAGCGGTGGGCATCTGCGCGAGCGATCTGAAGTGCTACCACGGCGCGGCGAAGTTCTGGGGCGACGAGAACCGGCCGGCATGGGCCGAGACCATGGTGATCCCCGGCCACGAGTTCGTGGGCCGGGTGGTCGAACTCGACGACGAGGCCGCCCAGCGGTGGGGCATCGCGGTCGGCGACCGGGTGGTGTCCGAGCAGATCGTGCCGTGCTGGGAGTGCCGCTTCTGCAAGCGCGGCCAGTACCACATGTGCCAGCCGCACGACCTGTACGGCTTCAAGCGCCGCACGCCGGGCGCGATGGCCAGCTACATGGTTTATCCGGCAGAAGCCCTCGTGCACAAGGTTTCTGCCGACATTCCACCCGCCCACGCCGCGTTCGCCGAGCCGCTGTCGTGCGCGCTGCACGCCGTCGAGCGGGCCCAGATCACGTTCGAGGACACCGTGGTGGTCGCGGGCTGCGGACCGATCGGCCTCGGCATGGTCGCCGGCGCCAAGTCCAAGAACCCCATGCGCGTCATCGCGCTCGACATGGCCCCCGAGAAGCTCAAGCTCGCCGAGCGCTGCGGTGCGGACCTGACCATCAACATCGCCGATCAGAACGCCGAGCAGATCGTCAAGGACCTCACCGAGGGCTACGGTGCCGACGTCTACCTCGAGGGCACCGGCCACACCTCGGCCGTGCCCCAGGGCCTCAACCTGCTGCGCAAGCTCGGCCGCTACGTCGAATACGGCGTCTTCGGCAGTGACGTCACCGTCGACTGGAGCATCATCAGCGACGACAAGGAACTGGATGTGCTCGGCGCACACCTCGGCCCGTACTGCTGGCCTGCCGCGATCAAGATGATCGAATCCGGCGTACTGCCGATGGATCAGATCTGCACCCATCAACTGCCGCTCACCGATTTCCAGAAAGGCCTGGACCTGGTGGCCAGTGGGAAGGAATCGGTCAAGGTCTCCCTGATCCCGGCATAGCAGAAGGCATCAACGCAATGAGGCGAGAATTGCATGCAAAGGGGCCGCAGCTGTCGCGGCGAAACATGTTGGCCGCCATGGGTTTGGCCGGCGCTGCTGCCGCGAGCCTGCCGGTTCTGTCGGCCTGCGGCATCGGTGGCCGGAACAGCGCACCCAACGGCGCGGGTGAGGTCACCGGCGGATTCGACTGGAAGAAGGCGTCCGGGTCGACCCTCAACATCCTGCAGACCCCGCACCCGTACCAGCTGTCGTATCAGCCGCTGCTCAAGGAGTTCACCGAGCTCACCGGTATCGACGTGAACGTCGACCTGGTGCCAGAGGCCGATTACTTCACCAAGCTCAACACCGAACTGGCCGGCGGCACCGGCAAACACGACGCGTTCATGTTGGGCGCCTACTTCATCTGGCAGTACGGCCCACCGGGGTGGATCGAGGATCTCAACCCGTGGCTGCAGAACAGTTCGGCCACCGCGGCGGACTACGACTTCGAGGACATCTTCGAGGGCCTGCGGACGTCGACCCGATGGGACTTCACACTCGGTCACCCGCTGGGCAGTGGCGGGCAGTGGGCCATCCCGTGGGGCTTCGAGAACAACGTCGTCGCCTACAACAAGAAGTACTTCGACCAGCGCGGTATCCGGCTGCCCGACAATTTCGACGATTTCATCCAGCTGGCAATCGATCTCACCGACCGCTCGGCCAACCGCTACGGCATCGCCACGCGCGGATCGAAATCCTGGGCGACCATCCACCCGGGCTTCATGACCCAGTACGTGCGCGAGGGTGCGGTCGACTACACCTTCGACGGCACCGACCTGGTCGCCGAGATGGCCAGCGACAAGGCTGTCGACTTCACCCGCAAGTGGATCGAGATGCAACACAAGGCCGGCCCGACGTCGTGGACCACCTACGACTATCCGAACGCCACCGGTGATCTCGGCGACGGCAAGGCCATGATGGTCTACGACGCCGACAGTGCCACGTACCCGAAGAACAAGCCCGGCGCCAGCGCCGAGGCGGGCAACCTCGGGTGGTATGCCGGCCCGGCCGGACCCGACGGCAACTACAAGACCAACCTGTGGACGTGGAGTTGGGCCATGAACGCCAACTCCCGCAACAAGTTGCCGGCCTGGCTGTTCATCCAGTGGGCCACCGGCAAGGAGTCGATGAACAAGGCCGTCGAAGGCGGCATCTACGCCGATCCGGTCCGAAAGTCCGTGTTCGACACCACGTTCAAGCGGGTCGCGGCCGACCAGGCCGGCTACCTCGAGGCGTTCGAAACCGTGATCGGGTCGTCGAAGATCCAGTTCACGCCGCAGAAGAAGTTCTTCGACACCACCAAGGACTGGGCGGTCGCCTTGCAGGACATCTACGGCGGCGACGACGCGGCCTCGCGCCTGCGCAGCCTGGCGAAGACCAACACCTCCAAGGTCAACCTCTAGGAGCCGGCGATATGACAACGCAGACATCGAAGGCGCCCGAGGCCACCAGAGAGACCGGGCCCGGGGGCGCGGGCCGCACCCTGCCGGAGGTCCCGTCGTGGCGCCGCAAGCTCCGGCCGTACCTGTTGTCGATCCCCGCCCTGGTGATCGTCATCGGCATTCTCTATCCGTTCGTGGTCGGCGCGTACTACGCCTTCCTGAACTACGCCGCGGTCAATCCCGACCCGCATTTCGTGTGGTTCGAGAACTTCAAATCCGTACTGGGCGATCAGATCTTCTGGCAGAGCGTCAAGGTCACGGCGATCTTCGCGGTCGTGGCGACCGTGATCGAAACCGTGCTCGGCGTCGGCCTGGCGCTGCTGCTGAACCGGTCCTCGATCATCGGCAAGATCTTCGAGAAGGTCCTGATCCTGCCGCTGATGATCGCGCCGGTGATCGCGGGCGTGATCTGGAAGCTGATGTTCAACCCGCAGTTCGGCATCCTCAATCACGTTCTCGGCCTGGGTAACACGTTCGACTGGCTGTCCTCGACCAATGCGCTGTGGTCGGTGATCCTGGTCGACCTGTGGATCTTCACCCCGTTCGTGGCGATCCTCGTCCTCGCAGGCATCCGGTCGTTGCCGAAGGAGCCGTTCGAGGCCTCCGAAGTCGACGGCGCGTCGTGGTTCTACATGTTCCGCAAGCTGATGCTGCCGATGCTGTGGCCCTACATCCTGGTGGCGGTCATCTTCCGGTTCATGGACAACCTCAAGGTGTTCGACCACATTTACGTGCTGACGGCCGGCGGACCGGGCGTGGCCACCCGGACCCTGCAGATCGGCGCATTCGAGGACTCGATCATCAACCTCGACTACTCCCGCGGCAGCACCTACATGCTGCTGCTGTGGATCATCGTGTTCATCACCGCGCGCTACCTCGTGAGCGTGCTTGGCAAGGCGCAGCGTCGCGCTGCCGGAGCGGAGTCGTAGCCATGGCTTCAAAGTTGTCGTTCAGCAGGCCTGAGTTGCTTCCCGGCCAGAAGCGGTGGTCGATCGGCGCGGTCGCCGCCGACGTCGGTCTGGTGTTCTGGTTCGTCTTCTCGTTGTTCCCGATCTTCTGGATGCTCATGCTGGCACTGAAGAACGCCGAACAGCAGACGACGACGTACTTCTCGTTCAGCCCGACGTGGTCGAACTTCGCCACCGTGCTCTCCGACAAGGGCACGCAGATGACGAGCGTGGACTTCAAGGCCTCGTTGGTGACGAGCCTGCTGAACTGCGGTGGCGCGGTGATCGTTTCGCTGGTCATCGGCATCCCGGCCGCCTACGCGGCGGGCCGCTGGCAGTACAAGGGGTCCAACGACCTGATGTTCCAGATGCTTTCGTTCCGGTTCGCGCCGGAACTGATGGTCATCGTCCCGCTGTTCGTGATCTACAACCAGATCGGTCTGTTCGACACCAAGGTCGGCATGATCTGGGTTCTGCAGCTCGTCACCATGCCGCTCGTGGTGTGGATCCTGCGGTCCTACTTCCAGGATCTGCCCGAGGATCTCGAGCAGGCCGCACTGCTCGACGGCTACACCCGGCGGCGGGCGTTCCTCATGGTCGCACTGCCGATCGTGCGGCCCGGCATCGCCGCGGCGGCCCTGCTGGCGTTCATCTTCGCGTGGAACAACTACGTGTTCCCGCTGATCCTGGCGGACAGCAATGCCGGCACGGTAACCGTCGCGATCACCAAGTTCCTCGGCGGCGGTGGGCAGGCGTACTACAACCTGACCGCCGCGGCCGCCATCATCGCCGCGCTACCACCGTTGATCCTGGCCTTGACCATTCAGCGGTACCTCGTGCGCGGCCTGTCGTTTGGGGCGGTGAAGGCCTGATGGCAACCGTATCGATCGCCGGCGTGCGCAAGTCGTTCGGCAAGACCAAGGCGGTGGACGGCCTGTCGGTGGACATCGCCGACGGCGAGTTCTTCGTGATCCTGGGGCCCAGTGGCGCAGGGAAGACGACGACCCTCAAATCGGTGGCGGGCCTTGTCGACATCGATGAGGGCTCGGTGCACATCGGCGGCACCGACGTGACCCGCGTGGAGCCCTACCACCGCAATGTGGCGATGGCCTTCGAGAGTTACGCGCTGTATCCGCAGAAGACGGTCGCGGAGAACCTCGCGTCCCCGCTCAAGTCCGGGCGTACGGGCAGGTATACCGAGGCTCAGCGCGCCGAGCGCATCGACCAGGTCACGACGACACTGGGAATCAACCACCTGCAGAAGCGCTTTCCGCGTGAGCTCTCCAACGGCCAGCGTCAGCGTGTCGCGCTGGGCCGGGTGCTCGTCCGCCCCGCCGACATCTACCTGCTCGACGAGCCGTTGAGCCATCTCGACGCCAAGCTCCGCGCCGCGATGCGTGCCGAACTCAAGCAGCTCGGGGCGATGAGCAACACCACCACGATCTACGTCACGCACGACTACCAGGAGGCACTGGCGCTCGGTGACCGTATCGCGGTCATGCGCGAGGGCAAGCTCGTGCAGATCGGCACGCCGGACGAGATCTGGCGCAGGCCGGCGGACACGTTCGTCGCAAAGGCGTTGGGGCAGCCCGAGATCAATCTGCTCGACGGTGTCGTCGACGACGGCCAGATCCGGCTCGGTGACGGATCGCTCGACATCGCGGTACCCGCCGGTGTCGAGTGTGACCGGGGTGACCGGGTCCGCGTCGGCCTGCGCCCGTGCGATCTGCATGTCACCAGCGGCGAGAGCTCGCTGCGTGGTCGGGTGCTGCTCGCCGAACGACTCGGCCGCAACATCGAGCTCACCGTCGACATCGGCGGCACGCAGCTCATCGCACTGACATCGGGCCGGCACGGCGTGGGTGAAGGCGACGACGTCCGGCTCAAGGTCGCCGAGTCCGACATCCACGTGTTCGCCGCCGGCAGCGGTGACACGCCCAGACTGGGCCGCGCACAAAGCGATTCCCCATTGGAGGCAGCACAGTGAGTACGACGGCCACCGCCACGCGACCGACGCAGACCGCCCAGAGCCTCACCCTGACCAACCTCGTCAAGACGTACTCGTCGCGGGGCCGGGAGAGCTTCCAGGCGGTCAAGGGCATCGACATGGCCATCGAGCCGGGTGAGCTCGTGGCGCTGCTCGGCCCGTCGGGTTGCGGCAAGACCACGACGCTGCGCATGATCGCCGGACTTGAGACGGTGACCAGCGGCTCGATCCGGATCGGTGACCGCGAGGTGTCACAACTTCCGGCCGCCAAGCGCGGTATCGGCGTCGGCTTCGAAAGCTATGCGCTCTATCCGCCGATGTCGGTGCGCGAGAACCTGCTGTACGGGTTGAAGGCCCGCAAGGTCAAGGGTGCCGAGGAGATGGTCGCCTCCATCAGCCGCCGTCTGGAGATGGACGACATGCTCGAGCTGCGGCCCGCCGGCCTGTCGAGCGGTCAGAAGCAACGGGTGGCGCTGGCCCGCGCGCTGGTGCGTAACCCACCGGTGCTGCTGCTCGACGAACCCTTGAGTCACCTCGACGCGTCGGCCCGGCAGCGCGTGCGGCGCGAGCTCAAGGTGCTGCAGCGCGAATTCGGCTACACCACAATCGTCGTCACGCACGACCAGGTGGAAGCGCTGTCGCTGGCCGACCGCCTGGCGGTGATGGATGCCGGCGTGGTACAGCAGTTCGGCACACCCGACGAGGTGTTCGACGATCCGGCCAACCTGTTCGTGGCGGAGTTCGTCGGCGAACCGCAGATCAACGTGCTGCCCGGGGTCGCGCGGGTGGACAACGGCAAGACCCGCGTCGAGATCGGTTCGGGCGCCGGGGCTCTGGAGACCACGGTCACCGGCGTGGCCGACGGTACCCGCGTCACCGTGGGCATCCGCCCACAGGACTGCGCACTGCGAACGGGCGACGGCAGCGCGGGCATCCGCACCACGGTGGCCTACTTCGAGCACCTGCTGGAATTCGGCCTCGCCACCACCACCATCGCCGGCATCGAAGAGGGCATCGTCGTGCAGACGCCCGCGGCGGAGGACTACGAGCCCGAGCAGCAGGTCATGGTGACAGCGCCTCCGGAGCGGGTCTACCTGTTCGACATCGAGTCAGGAAAGCGGTTGCGATGACGAAGTTGTTCAACGATCCCGCGCGATTCACCGAGGACATGCTCGTCGGGTTCCTCGACGCGAACGCACGCTATGTCACCGGCGTGCCCGGTGGCGTGGTGCGGGCGCACCGCACGCGACCGGGCAAGGTCGCGGTCGTGATCGGCGGCGGTTCGGGCCATTACCCGGCGTTCTGCGGCACCGTCGGACCGGGTTTCGCCGACGGCGCCGTCGTCGGCAACATCTTCACGTCGCCGTCGGCCGAAGAAGCCGCCTCGGTCGCACGCGCCGCGCACGGCGATGCCGGGGTGCTGCTCACCACCGGCAACTACGCCGGTGACGTGATGAACTTCGGATTGGCCGTCACCCAGCTGCGCAGCGAGGGCATCGATGCCCATTACTTCGCCGTCACCGACGACATCGCGAGCGCTCCGCGCGGCGAAGAGGCCAAAAGACGCGGTATCGCAGGCGATTTCACGGTGTTCAAGTGTGCGAGCGCGGCAGCCGAGGAAGGGCAGGACCTGGCCGGCGTGATCCGGGTGGCCGAGGCCGCGAACGCGGCGAGCCGCACGCTGGGCGTGGCGTTCGACGGTTGCACGTTGCCCGGCGCCGACCACCCGTTGTTCACCGTTCCCGAGGGACACATGGGTCTCGGGTTGGGGATCCACGGTGAGCCCGGGGTCGCGGACGAGGCCATGCCCACCGCCGCCGGGCTGGCCGCGACCCTGGTCGACGGTGTGCTCGGCGACCGGCCCGACGCTCCCGAGAAGCGAATCGCGGTGATCCTCAACGGTCTCGGCCGCACCAAGTACGAGGAACTGTTCGTCGTATGGGGTGAGGTGTCGCGCCTGCTCCGCGAGCGCGGCTACACCGTGGTCGATCCGGAAGTCGGCGAACTGGTCACGAGCCTCGACATGGCCGGCTGTTCGCTGACCGTGATGTGGCTCGACGAAGAACTCGAGCGGTACTGGACGGCTCCGGCCGACACGCCGGCGTACAAGAAGGGCGCGGCGGCGCAACCGCAATCGGGGCAACTGCGTTCCGATCAGGACACCGAGACCGTTTCAGCCACAACGCCTCTCAACGAACTGTCCGACGACGACGGCCGAAAAGGGGCGCGGCTTGTCGCGCGCGCCCTCGATTCGATGGCCACGGCCTTGGCCGATGCCGAGGAAGAACTCGGCCGCATCGACGCGATCGCCGGTGACGGCGACCACGGCCGCGGCATGGTCAAGGGATCATCGGCGGCCCGCGAGGCCGCTGCTGCCGCCGTCGCCGACGGCGGGGGACAGGGCTCGGTGCTCGCTGCTGCCGGAAAAGCGTGGGCCGCCAAGGCCGGTGGCACCTCCGGTGTCCTGTGGGGCGCCCTGCTCACCGCGCTCGGGACCCGGCTGGGTGACACCGGACGGCCGTCGGCAGCCGATGTCGCGGCCGGAATGCGCGACGGTTATGACGCGTTGATCCGCTTGGGCGGCGCCGCGCCGGGTGACAAGACGATGCTGGACGCCTTGCTGCCCTTCGTCGAGGAGCTGGAGCGGCGCGTCGCCGACGGTGAGTCATGGCAGGACAGTTGGCGAGCCGCCGCCGAGACGGCCACCGAAGCCGCCCGCGCCACCGCGGAGCTGCGCCCCAAGGTCGGGCGAGCCCGGCCGCTCGCCGAACGCAGTGTGGGCACTCCCGATGCCGGCGCCACGTCGCTGGCACTGTGCGCCCGCACCGTCGGCGATTGCTTGACCCTCACGACACAAGGAGACAACTGATGGCGTTACGGATTGTCGTCGGCGCCGACGATGCCGGTTACGAGTACAAAGAAGCGCTCAAAGGCGATCTGGCCGCCGACGATCGGGTGAGCGAGGTCATCGACGTCGGCGTGGGCTCTGACGAGGACACCGCATATCCGCACGTGGCGGTGGCGGCGGCGCGCCTGGTCGCCGAGGGCAAAGCCGACCGGGCGCTGCTCGTCTGCGGAACCGGTCTCGGCGTTGCGATCAGCGCCAACAAGGTGCCGGGCATCCGCGCGGTGACCGCCCACGACAGTTTCTCGGTGGAACGGTCGGTGTTGTCCAACAACGCACAGGTGCTGTGCTTCGGGCAACGGGTCGTCGGTCTTGAGCTGGCGCGCCGGCTGGCCCGCGAATGGCTCGGTTACGAATTCGATCCGGCCAGCAAGTCCGCCGACAAGGTGGAGGCCATCTGCGGATACGAATCCGTGGCGAAGTAGGGCGCGCACGGCCCGCGTTTCGCGCGGGCCGATTCCGGCAATACCACTGCGGTGGCCGACGACGACCTCCAATTCTCGCGTGAGCTCTTGCAGGAACTGTTGTGGGCGTACGGCCCGTGCGGCCAGGAGGACGCCGTCCGGGACGTGTGCCGACGCGAACTCGAACCGTTTGCCGACGAGACGTGGGTCGATGCCGCGGGCAACCTCATCGGGTTGATCCGAGGTGAGCACGGGTCGCCGCCGGCGCGGGTCATGGCGCACATGGACGAGCTCTCCATGCTCGTCAAGCGCGTCGAGCAGGACGGCACATTGCGTCTCACGCCGCTCGGCACGATGTATCCGGCCAATTTCGGCCTCGGACCCGTCGCGGTGCTGGGCGCCCAGGACCAGTTCTGCGGCGTGTTGTCATTGGGTTCCGAACACACGACGCAGGAGAGCCAACGGATCTGGGCGACGAAACCCGACCAGGGAGACAAGGCGCTCGACTGGCCTGACGTCTACGTCTTCACCGGCCGGACACCGGACGAGTTGACCGGCGCGGGCATCGGTCCGGGCACGCGAGTGTGCATTCACCGCAGCAAGCGGACATTGATCGATGTCGGCGGCTTTCTGGGCTGTTACTTCATGGACGACCGCGCTGCGGTGACCGCACTGCTGCAGGCGGCCCGGGCGCTCGGCGAACCGGGACAACGCCCGGCAGGTGATGTGTACGTGGTGTTCACCACGGCCGAAGAGGTCGGCGGCGTCGGCGCCCTACACGCCTGCCGGACTCTGCCGGGGGACCTGACGCTCGCACTCGAAGTCGGCCCGACCGAGGCCGAATACGACACCACGATCGAGGGCGGTCCGATCGTCGCGTACAGCGACGCGCAGTGCGTGTACGACAAGGACGTCGCGGACCGCCTGATGGAAATCGCCGCCAAGTTGGGACTGTCGCCGCAGGCCGCGGTTCTCGGAGCGTTCGAGTCGGATGCATCGCACGCCAAGGCCTCTGGCCTGTCACCACGGGCGGGCCTGCTGTGCCTGCCGACCCTCAGCACGCATGGCTACGAGGTGATTTCGCGCGACGCGATACCCGCGATGACCGACGTGCTCGTCGAGTTCCTGCGCTAGGGCTTCACCGCCGGAACACGATCCAACGCATCGCGCTGTACATGTAAATGGCTTCGCAGCCGCCCGCGACGATGCGGGCCAGGTGATATTCCACTCCCAGGGCCGCCAGCGCGCTCGAGACGCCCAGGATGAACGCGAGGTAGTTGATCACGACCACCACGACGTACACCGTCATCTGCGGGCCGACCGCGGCGTGGGAGCGAAAGTTGAAGATGCGGTTGAGGAAATACGCCAACCCGAACGCGCACGCGTAGCCGACGGTCACCGCGATCGGCAGGGGAACGTGGAATCCGCCGTGCAGCACCGTCAGGATCACCAGGTCCACGCCGAACGTGAAGCTGTTGATCAGCACGAAACCCAGGAATGTCGGTGCGACAACATTTTTCAGCCCGAAAGGCAAGCGGTCGACGATCTGGACGCAGAATCGGTGGAACCGCTCAACCGGCGGCACCGGACTGGGTTCGACCCGCACACCGGCACCCTGCCATGTCTTGGTGTCGGGTAGATGATCACGACACGAACTGCAGGAGACTGTCGATGTCAGTTGACGAGGCTTCCCGCAGAGTCGGTGCCGTGCACGGCCCAGAAGCCTGGGCGTGCGTCACGTAGCCGGGCACCGATCCCCGCGTCGTCGAACGACCGGCGGACGTCCTCGGGCGTCTCGCTGTAGAGCGACCAGCCTTCGCAATGGACGGGAACGACGATCGACGCCCCGATGAGTTCGGTGACGGCCGCGGCGCGGTCGGCGGTCAAGGTGAGTGCGCGACCGGAGTTCTTAGTCGGTACGCGAGCGGCACCGGTGTGCAGGATCGCGACGTCGACAGCCGGGAAGCGGTCGGCGATTTCGCGCACCGGCGCGATCGAGGCGTTGTCTCCGCTCACGTAGACGGTGGGCAGGCCGTCGTACTGCAGGACGAATCCGGTCACTTCGGTGTTGATGTTGCCGTATTCGTCGCGATCACCGTCGGACGGGCCGTGTTGTGCGGGCACGGCGTAGACGGTGACCCCGGGACCGCTGTCGGCGCCACGGACTTCGGTCGAGGTGAACGCGGCCAGTCCGTGCGCATTGCCGCCGAGCCGTCCGGCGGCTTGTGGACCGGTCAGGATCACCGGGACGGTCTGGGCGAAGGTTCGGCCCGCGTGGTCGAAGTTGTCCGGGTGCAGATCGTGGCTCAGCAGCACCGCGTCGACAGCGCCGAGTTCCGCCGGGCTCAGCGCCGGCCCGATTTCCTTGCGGTAGGCACCGTATTCGCCCGGCGGGTCGAAGGTGGGTTCGGTGACGAACCGCAATCCGCCGTAGTCGATGACCGCAGTGGGGCCGCCGATGACGCCGATGGCCAGCAGGTGCCGTTGCGAACTCATCGGCAGCGCGCGGTGATCATCGGCTGTCATGAGATCAGCCGATCCGGCTCGACGGTGTGCCGATCGACGGCCTGCAGCAGCTCACGCGACGTCGCCTCGCGCGCACACGCCAAGAACCGCGCGATCGCGGGTGTCTCGACGGCGTCGCGCCTGCGGACGAATACCGTTTGAGCGCGCGCGATTTCGGGTGGCGGGTGATGCACTGTGAGCGTCGACGCCAACGGTGAGGCGGTCACGACTGCAAGCGGCAGCAGCGTCGTGCCCATACCGGCGGCGACACACCCGAGAATGCCGTCCAGGTTTGACAATTCGAGGATGCTCGGCGCCGGAAGGTCACGGTCTTCGTACAGTTTCTCCAGTCGGCCACGATAGGCACAACCGGCCTTCAGCACGAGGATCCGCGGTGGGCACCGACGCATGAGTGCGCCGTCGAGATCAACCACCGATGCATCTCCGACCACGACGAGCTGCTCGAGAAAGACCGGTTCGGCGGCGAGTTCGGGATCTCGGACGGGGCCGCACACGAAGGCACCGTCCAGCCGCTGGTCGAGTACCTGCCCGATGAGCGCGTCGGTCGTGTCGATCGACAGCGTCAAGTCGACCTTCGGGCAGTCGGCGCTGAAACTGCTCAGAACTTTCGGGAGCCGCAGCCCCGCGGTGGACTCCATCGACCCGATGGAAACCCGTCCGCTGGGGTCGCCCTCGTCCCTGACGACCTGGGTCAGTTCCCGCATGAGCTGGGTGATCCGCTCGGCATAGGGCACCAGCAGTTGCCCAGAGGCGGTGAGCGTCATGCCGCGGGCGTGGCGCCGGAAGAGCACGACGCCGAGCTCGTCCTCAAGCGCCCGTATCCGTGAGCTGACGTTCGACTGGACCGTGAGCAGCTCCGTGGCCGCCCGGGATACTCCACCGGTGCGGGCTACTGCCAGGAAGAAGTTGAGGTCTGCGACGTCCACACTCAGTCCCTTTCCTCGGCCCTGGCCGGGCTTGCCTCACTCAGTATGCTCCCGGGCCGATCACTTGACCCCGCGACTGCGGTGGCCTGGTCTTCGAGTTCGCGATTGCGAAGCTTGAGCACCCGGATCTCGTCGAGCAGGTCGGCCCGGGCGAGCCGTAGCCGCTCGTGAACGGAAGCTTCGTCATACAACGGCGGAATGTTTTTGCGGCAGTTGACATCTGTTGCCTCGACCCGGATGACGATCGCACGGTGACCGCGTGCCTGCCTGTCATCGACCGCGAGAAGCCCATCGACGAACTCCGGCGAGTCTGCGCGTTCGACCACGGTCGCTCGCCCGAACACCTTGACTCTCAGCCGGGTCGGGTAGTCGATGAAGAACAGCGCGGTGCGGTTGTCGGCATCGAGATTGCCGATGGTTACGAACTGTTCGTTGCCGACGTAGTCGGCGAAAGCGATGGTCGCGCTGTCCAACACCCGGACGAAGCCGGGCGGGCCGCCCCGGTGTTGCACATACGGCCAGCCGTCCGGAGTCACGGTGGCGATGAAGAAGGACCGGGCTGCGACGACGAGCGCCCGCGTCCGTGAGTCGAGGCCTTCGACGGACCCGATGTCGTCGCCGTCGGCGCGAAACCGCCCGTATGTGCCGATGCTGCCCGCCGCCTCCTGGCGTTTGGCGACCGGTGCCGTGAACGCGATGGAACCGTACCGGCTGGGGGAGGGCGCCGACGTCATCAGCTCGGCTCCGGTACGGCGAGTTCGCCGGTGACGTACTGGGCCTTGCCGAAACCGAACGACCAGTCCTCGGGTCCGTTCTCCGCGATGCCGACGAAGATGTCGTCGCCGCGGACTCCCACCGCCTCCAGTTGCGCGGCGATCTCGGCGTAGAGCCGTTCCTTCGTCTCGATGGAACGCCCGCGCTGCGTGAAGATCTGGATGATCACGGTGTCCGGCGAGCGGTCGAACCCGAGGCCGGCGTCCAGCGCGATGATCTCTCCGGGGCGATGCGGGGTGATGACCTGGAACCGGTCACGCTCGGGGATTCCGAGTACCGCGACCAGGCTTCGGTGGATGGCATCGGCGACGTTTCGGATGTGTTCGTTCCCATGGTGGTTCAGCAGATCGATACGAACCAGTGGCATTCGACTCTCACTTCCTGTTCGGTTCGTGCCTACAACGGAGACATCCGGGTGGGCGCAGATGTTCCCGCGACGTCGTTCGCCGCCCACGCGCGGGCCACGATCGGACTGGCGTGGCCGCGCCGCAGGAACACCACGAAGATCACCGCGGTCACCGCGGTGACGGCGATCGGATAGATCAGACCGGCCATGGCGCTGTCGAGTGACGTGTTGAGCGACAGCGCGATGAGTGGGGTGAATCCACCGAACACGCCAGTGCCCAGGTGGTAAGCCAGGGACAGTCCGGTGTAGCGGATCTGCGGTGGGAACAGCTCGGTCAGGAACGCCGCCACTGGTCCGTAGATCGCCGCGACGAGCACGACCTGCAGGGTCAGCGCCACGACCATCGACACTTCGTCTCCGTCGATCGCGGCCTGCCGTACCCAGGCGAACAGCGGATAGCAGCCGGCTGCGGACAACACCAGGCCGGTCAGGATGACCGGTGGCCGGCCGATCCGGTCGGACAGCCACCCGAAGACGACGAAGAACGGGGTGGCGACCACGAGGGCGATTCCCACGCACAGATTGGCGGTGAGGAAGTCGACCTGGAGGATGCTCTGGAGGAAATAGAGCGAATAGAACTGGCTGGTGTACCACGCCACGCCCAGCCCTGCGGTCACACCGAAGAGCACGGTCAACAGCAGGATCAGTGTGGGCCGTTGTGCGACAGCATCTTTGACCGGCGTTTGGGACAGGCGACCGTTCTGCCGCATTTCCTCGAATACCGGCGACTCGTGCATCTTCAGCCGGACCTTGAGCGAGAACAGCACGAGGACGGCAGACAGCAGGAACGGTATGCGCCACCCCCACGCCTCGAACTGTTCCTCACCGACGATCAACCGGCACAACACGATCACACCGATCGACAGGACAAGACCGCCCGTGGCGGTGGTCTGCAGAAAGCTGGTGACCGCACCGCGCCGTCGTTTGGGTGCATGCTCGGCGATGTAGATCGCCGCGCCGCCGTACTCGCCGCCGATGGCGAGGCCCTGGAGCAACCGCAGCAAAACCAACAGGAGTGGCGCAGCCAGGCCGATGTGCTCATAGGTGGGCAGTAGTCCCAGCAGGGTGGTCGCGCCACCCATGATGAGCAGTGTCGTCAAGAACGTCTTCTTCCGGCCCACGCGATCGCCCATTCGACCGAAGACCACCGCGCCGATCGGGCGCACGACGAAGCCGGTGCCGAACGCCGCAACCGTCACCAGGAGCGCCGCAGCGGTGTTGCCCTCAGGGAAGAACATCCCGGAGAACACCACCGCGAGACTGCCGTAGATGTAGAAGTCGTACCACTCGATGAGCGTGCCCAGGCTTGAGGCCGTGACGATCTTCCGTAATTCCCGCGCCGAAGCCGGCCGGTCGGGTGAGCGTTTATCTGCCATGGTTTCCATTCGAGAAATACGTGAATTCGTCATTGCTGTGGCGGAACAGAACGGCCGAGAATGTCGGCTGCCGTGGTGACCATGTGGTCGATGATCGATTCCGCTGATTCGACGGCGGTGATTTGGCCGATGACTTCACCGACGATGACATTGGCGATGTCGTAATTGCGCGATTCGACGGCGGCGCGGAATTCTTCACGGCGGCGCGCGAGATCATCGCGCAGGCCGGGCTCGTCGCCATGCCAGCGCCGCAGGAAGTCGTTGCGCAGCACGCGGCCGGTGTAGGGCGCGGGCCATGGCTTGTCGCGGACGATGTCGAACGCGTTCTGCCGGATCGTCTCATCGCCGGTGGCCCCCAGTGCGCGGGCCTGCGCGGCCTGCGGGATGGCCGCCTCGGCGGCCGCCCAGAAGCGGGTGCCGACCACTGCGCCGTCGGCGCCGAGCGCCAGGGCGGCGGCAAGGCCGCGACCATCACCGATTCCACCCGCGGCGAGCAGCATCACCTCGGGCGACTCGCGCGCCAGCAGATCGGCGACTTCGGGGATCAGCGTGAATGTCGACCGGGCTGCGGTGCCGTGGCCGCCGGCCTCGCCGCCCTGCGCGACGATGACGTCGGCTCCCACCTCGATCGCGTGGCGAACCTGCTCGATGTCATGGACCTGACACATCAGCGGGATACGCGCGGCTTTGATGGCTGGGGCGTGGGGAGCGGGATCGCTGAACGACAGGAACACGGCGGCCGGTCGCTGCTCGATGACCGTGTCGAGCAGTCCCGGTTGCCGCTCCATCGACCACGTGATGAAGCCGACGCCGATCTCCGCGCCGGAGACGTGGTCGAACTGTTCCTTCAGCCAGATCTCGTCGCCGTAGCCGCCGCCGAGAATGCCGAGGCCGCCCGCTTGCGAAACCGCATTGGCCAATCGCCAGTCGGCAACATAATCCATGGGAGCGAGAACTACCGGATGCAGAATCCCGAATTTCTCTGTGAATCGATTCTTCAGCCGCATCTGTCCCTCCAATATTTCTGCGGTGTTACGGCTCACATTTGGCGCGTAATTCACGGTAGGGCCGTTTGCGACACCAGCACCAACGGTTTATCGGGAACGCAGCGTTCTCCGGAGCAGAACGCTCAGCCGGCCCGGGCGTCGCAAGAGGCGGGCACCCCACACTGTTCGTGATTCCTGAACGGTATATCCATGAAAATCACGTGGACGTGAACGGTCCGGGTGTCTTTCAATGCAGGAGTGACTTCCACCCCGGCCCGCAGCGGCGCCCTCATGGCGATGGGATCCATGGCGTGCGTGCAGGTCGGCCTGGCGTTGGCCGTGTCACTGATCGACGACATCGGCGCCGAAGGCGCAGCCTGGTTGCGCCTGGTCTGGGCGGGGATCCTGATGCTGGCGATCGTGCGCCCGCGCCGCACCGCCTTCACCAGATCGACGTTCGGGGCCTGCGTGGTTCTCGGCGTCGTGACCGCAGGCGTCACGTTGTTGTTCATGGCCGCGCTGTCGCGCATACCGCTGGGCACCGCTGCCGCCCTTGAGTTTCTGGGCCCGCTCGGCGTCGCGGTCGCGCACGGGAAGGGTCGCAGCCGGTTCGTGTGGCCCGGCTTCGCGGCAGCGGGCGTCGTGCTGCTCACCCAACCCTGGTCCGGCACAGTGG
Source organism: Mycolicibacterium wolinskyi str. Jessa 2025 (assembly GCF_049241375.1). Classification (NCBI taxonomy): domain Bacteria; kingdom Bacillati; phylum Actinomycetota; class Actinomycetes; order Mycobacteriales; family Mycobacteriaceae; genus Mycobacterium; species Mycolicibacterium wolinskyi. The sequence continues at coordinate 3,674,682 of NZ_CP185960.1, read as the reverse complement.
ATCCCATCGGGGTGCTCTACGCGCTCGGTGCCGCGGTGTGCTGGGCCTGCTACATCCTGCTGACCCAACGGGTGGGCGACGAAGTCGCCGGGATCAACGGTTTGGCGGTGTCGATGCCCGTCGCGGGAATCGTCGCCACCGTCACGGTGGGGCCGTCGGTGTTCGGCCGGTTGACTCCCGAGATAATGCTCATCGGAGTGGGTCTCGCCATTCTCCTGCCGGTCGTCCCGTTCGCCCTGGAAATGCTCGCGCTACGGAAGTTGACGACGGCCGCATTCGGCACGCTCATGAGCCTCGAGCCGGCCTTCGCGATGGTGGTCGGACTGGTGATGCTGCATCAGGTTCCTGGGCCGGCCGCGGTGGTCGGAATCTGCTTCGTGGTGGCCGCGGGCATCGGCGCGGCCCGCACCGGGGCGCGTAACCTGCCCGTGCCCGCCGAGGTCGGTTGATCGGGCTACTCTGGCGCAAATGGCACGTGGAATCTTCAATTCACCGGTCGTGCGCTGGGTCAACTCGGCGGCCGTCGGCCTCACTCGCGTCCCCGTATTGGGCCGCTTGGTGGGGGACAACGTGGTGGTCATCCGATATCAGGGACGCCGTTCTGGCCAGACGTTCGAGACTCCGGTCTCGGTCCGGCGCGACGGCGATCAGGCGACCATCCACGTGATGGCGCCCGACAACAAGAACTGGTGGCGCAACTTCCTCGGCGAAGGTGGTCCGATCACTTTCCTCAACCTCGACGGCCGCGAGCGCACCGGCCACGCGGTCGCCCACCGCGACGCGGAGGGCAAGGTCGCGGTCACCGTCCAGCTCGACGCCCCCTGACGCCGAGCAGACGCGCACGTACCCGAGAACGCGCGTTCCCGGGTACGCGGGCGTCTGCTCGCGCGGACTCAGACGTCGATGCGCTTGCGCCGGTAGAGCGTTCCCGCAGCCAGCAACAGCAAGCTGATCACGAGGATCGCGGTGGCGAGCACATTGATCTGGGGCGGCACGGCGGCCTTGACCGCGGCGTTCACGTACAGCGGATAGGTGACCGCCGACCCGCTCACGAAGTACGTGATGATGAAGTCGTCGAGCGACAACGCGAATGACAACATCGCAGCCGCGACGATGCCCGGAACAATCAGCGGCAGCGTCACTTTGAAGAACGTACGGGTCGGGCTGGCGCCCAGATCCATCGACGCGTCCTCGAGCGTCCAGTCGAATCCACGTACCCGGGCCCGCACCGTCATCGCGATGAAGCTCACCTCGAACGCGATGTGCGCGATGAGGATCGTGGTGTAGCCCGCGGCCCAGCCGAGGTCGAGAAACAGCGTCAGCAGCGACGCACCCATGACCACCTCGGGGGCGGTCAGCGGCAGCACCAGGAAGGTGTCTACGGCTTTCTGTCCCCGAAACCGTTGGCGCACCAACGCAATCGCGACGAGCGTGCCGAGCACGAGCGCTACCGCGGTGGATACCGCGGCGATGTTCAGGCTCAGCTTGAGCGCCTCGGTCAACGCCGGATATTTGAACGGGTCGGCCCAGTTCTCGAGCGTGAAACCCTGCCACGTGTAGTTGAACTTGCCGGCAGGCTTGTTGAACGAGAACAGCACGATCACGAAGATCGGCAGGAACAGGTACAGCAGCACCAGACCGGCGACGATCCGCAGGGACAGATCGCCCCATTTCGGCGATCCCTTGACGGTTTTCGGCGGGGTGGCCTCGCCCGTGGCCTCGGCCATCGCGGTCGCGGTCATACCAGGTCCTCCGTGCCCAGGGCCCGCGTGTAGAGCAGCACACCGACCAGGATGATCGCCATCAGCACCATGCTCAGCGCGGCCGCCGCCGGATAGTCCTTGACGACCAGGAACTGTTTCTGGATCACGTTGCCGATCATCGTGGTCTGCGTACTCCCCAGATAGTCGGCGTTGATGAAGTCACCGGCAGCCGGGATGAACACCAGCATGCTGCCGGCCAGCACGCCCGGCATCGACAGCGGCAGAATCACTTTGGTGAAGCTGCGGGTGTTCGACGAGTACAGGTCCTTCGAGGCCTCGATCAGCCGCGGGTCGATCTTCTCCAGGCTGACGTAGAGCGGCAGGATCATGAAAATGATCCAGTTGTAGGTCAGGCCGCCGATGACCGCCCAGCTCGTCGACAACAACCTGCCCTCGTCGGGCAGCAGGCCGATCGCACCCAGCGCACTGACCACCCAACCGTCATCGGCGAGGATCGTCTTCCACGCGATCGTGCGGATCAGGAACGTGACGAAGAACGGCAGGATCACCAGGCCGAGGATCAGGTTCTTGAAGCGGCCCGCCTTGAACGCGATCACATAGGCCAGTGGGAACGCAAGGATCGCGCACAACACCGTGGCGACCAGTGCGTAGCCGAACGTCCTCAGGATCTGGTCCTGGTACTCGCTGAACGCGTGCAGGTAGTTACCGAAATTCCAGTCGAAGGTCAGCGTCGGCAGGTACACCGAGCCGCCCGACGACGACAACGACGTGCGTGCCAACGAGAAGAACGGCACGACGAAGAAGATCCCGAGATACACCAGGGCCGGCAGGATCATCAGGTACGGAGCGATCTTGCTCCGCTGCCGGCTGCTGGTGGCTACACCCGCCACCCGGTCAGGCCCCGGTGACGGCGGTGTACATGGTGTTGAACTCCTGGGTCTGCTCGTCGGTCAGCGCCGCCCAGGACTTGAGGTTGTTCGACATCTCGGCGGGCGGGTTGATAAGCGGGTTGCTCGCGATGGCCGGGTCGATCTTGGCCAGTTCGTCGGTCATGTCCGAGAGCACGGGCACGAACTGGGTGAACGCGATGAGCTTGGCGTAGTTGGCCCGGTCGTAGACATAGTCGATCCAGGCCTCCGCGGCCTTCTGGTTCTGCGTGGTGTAGGGGATCACCATCGTGTCGATGAACCAGTCGCCGCCCGACTCGGGCACCACGAACTTCAGGTCGGGGTTGTCGGCCTGCAACTGCACGACGTCGCCCGAATAGGCTTGGGCGACAGCGATGTTGCCGGCCGCGAGGTCGTCGGCGTAGTCATTGCCGGTGAACCTGCGGATCTGCCCCTTGTCCTTCTGCTCGCGAACGAAATCGACGGCCTTCTGGACGGATTCGCTGGTGGGTTCCTCGACGGAGTTGCCCTGCCACTGCATGATCATGCCGAGCCCATCTTGGACGTCGGAGAACAGGCTGACCCGGCCCTTGAACGCGGGATCCCACAGATCGTCGATCTTGGTGATGTCGCGTCCGGTCGCGGCCCGGTTGTAGGCGAGCCCGACCATGCCGGTCATGTACGGCGCGGTCACCTTGCGGCCCGGGTCGACCTTCGAGTTCAACAGGTCCTGGCGCAGGTTCTTCTTGTTGGGTACGCGGGATTCACTGATCTCGTTGAGCCACTGGAGGCCGTTGAGCCGGGCCGCCATGAACTCGGTGGGCACGACGAGATCCGCCCCGATGTCCTGCTTGCGCGACAGCGGTTCCTTGACCTTGGCGAACCACTGCTCGTTGTCGTTGAAATCCTCTTTGTAATCGACCGTCAGGCCCGACGCGGTCTGGAATGCCGCGACGAATCCGTCGGCTATGTACAGCGGCCAGTTCGAGATCCGCACCGTGCCGCTCGCCGGCGAACCGTCGTCGGGTGCGGCCGAGGTCGTCGGCGAACTGCTGTCGCCGCCCGAACCGCAGGCGGCCAGCACGGTCGGCCCCAGGGCCAGGGCTGCGGCGGCCGCGGCGCCTCCGCCGAGGAATCGCCGCCGGGTTGTGCGGTTGGCGGCCAGTCGGGCAAGCAGTCGGGGATCGGTGTTGTTGGGCATGGGCGACCTTTCTGGGATTCGGGCGCGTGTCGTCAGAGGGGGAGGGGTGCGCGATCGGCAATCGCTATGAGTCGTCCAGCATCTCTTCGAGATCTTCGGTCGTGGGGATGTCGGCCGCCGGCAGGACGCGCGATGCGTCGGGGGCCCAACTGACATGGACCCGATCGCCCGGCCGCAACAGCGGCAGATCCTGTTCGGCTCCCACGTGGGCGATGATCGCCGAATCATCCGGGGCGGCAAGGGAAAGCCGCACGACCGGACCCTGGAACGTCAGGTCGGTCACGGTCGCCGGGACCGTGGCGACGTCGCCGGTCGGCGCATCCATCGACACGCGTACCCGCTCCGGGCGGATCATCAGCGTCGCGTGGCCGCCGGATTCGATCGCGGTGTCACCAGGCTTCGCCTTCAGCGTGGTGCCGAGTACCTCGACTTCGACGTAGTCGCGGTTGATCCGGCCCGTCTGCCTGCCGGGCCACAGGTTGGCCTGGCCGATGAAGCTCGCGACGAAGACCGTCGCCGGGCGGTCGTAGATCTCGGTCGGACTTCCGATCTGCTCCACATTTCCCGCATTCATGACCGCGATCCGGTCGCTCATGGTGAGCGCCTCTTCCTGGTCATGCGTGACGTAGATGAACGTGATCCCGACCTCGCGCTGGATGCGCTTGAGCTCGAACTGCATCGCATGGCGCAGCTTGAGATCGAGGGCGCCCAGCGGCTCGTCGAGCAACAGTGCGCTCGGGTAGTTCACCAGGGCTCGCGCCAAGGCGACCCGCTGCTGCTGGCCGCCCGACAGCTGGCCGGGCTTGCGTTTGGCGAAATCGGTCAGCCGCACGATCTCGAGCAGCTCGTCAACGCTGCGCTTGATCTCGGCCTTGTCCTTCTTCATGCTGCGCGGCCCGTACGCGACGTTGTCCCACACGGTCATGTGGGGGAACAGCGCATAGTGCTGGAACACGGTGTTGACGTTGCGCTTGTGCGGCGGGACGCGGGAGACGTCCACCCCCTCAAGCCGGATCGCGCCCTCGGTGGGGCTCTCGAAGCCGGCGATCATGCGCAGCGTTGTGGTCTTCCCGCATCCGGACGGGCCGAGCATGGAGAAGAACTCGCCCGAGGCGATGGAAAAGTCGGCGTCTGCCACCGCCACGTAGTCGGCGAAGCGCTTCGTTACGTGGTCGATCTCGATGACGGCGTTGCCGGGCGTGCGTGGTGCGCCATCCTGTCCGGTCGGGTGGTCGACGGCAGTGGTGTCTGGGCCGGTCAGCGTGGTCCTCCTCAGGTGCAGCCGTGGTGGCTGTGCGTAAACAATCGCGGATTCAGTCGACCTTCGCAAGCGATTCCGCAACGATTTAACATTTCTACAATGGAATCCTTCGTTTGGCAGCGGTTTGGGCACGAGAAACCGCTGTGAAGGACGCGAACACCTACGGCAGGCGCTGACCAGCCTGCGGGCTACGGAATGGGTGGACTTGCTGTATCAGTTTCGCAGTCCGCCGGCCAGGGACGGCGGGAAACTGTCGAGTAGCTCAGCCCCACTCGTGGTTCATGGCGCGCGACTCCGACAGGTTCTGCATCGAGTCGCGATGCCGATCCGGCGCCCGGGAAACGGCGATGAGCGCCATCGCGAGCCCGGCGGTGACCGCGCCCGCGACGAAGATCGTCACGAAGCTGGCTTCGGTGGGAATCGCGCTGTGGCCGAGCAGCACCGCGACCACCGCCGCGGCGCTCGAGCTGCCGATCGTGCGGGCGATCGCGTTCATGCTCGTGGCGACGCCGGTTTTGCCGGCATCGACTTCGCTCACCACGAGTGCGGGCAGTGCGCCGTAGCCCAGGCTGATGTACGCGTTGGCCAATACCCCGGCGACGATGACCTGCCACGCGCGGTCGTGCGCGACCGCGAGCATCGCGAACCCGGCGATACCTGCCAGAGCGGCGACCACCAGAACCCGCCGGGCACCGAACCGGTCGATGAACCGGCCGCTGATGAGGGCCACCAGGAAGCCCGCGAGTGCTCCCGGCAGCAGGAAGTAGACGCTCGCCTGAAGCACGTTGGCGCCGAACCCGTACCCCGCGGCTTCGCGCGAGATCTGCACGAACTGGGTCAGGCCGAGGAATGCGAAATACAGCCCCATGCCGACGAACACCGTCGCCAGGTTGGTCAGCAGTATCGCTCGTTTCGCCAGCATCCCGGTGGACACCAACGGATGCGCGGCCCGTCGCTCCCAGAACCACCAGGCGACGAGCACGACCACACCGCCGGCGAGAAAGGCAACCGTCATCGGCGCCGCCCAACCCCACGAATTGCCCTGGGTCACGGCGAGTAACACCGCGGACAGTCCGCAGGCCAGGCCAAGGGCGCCGAGCCAGTCGATCGTGCCGCGCGCGGTGGGTTTGCGTGCCGGCACGGCGAGGACGGTGACGACGATGACCACGGCGGTGAACCCGGTCGTCAACCAGAACACCCGGTGGTAGCCCGCGTCGCCGGCCATCAACAGACCGGTGACGACGAGACCCATCCCGCCGCCGAACCCGAGGGTGCCCGACAGCACCGACATCGCGCTGACGAGCCGGTCCTCGGCGAGTTCTTCGCGGAGGATCGCGATGCTGATCGGATAGAGGGCATACGACGCCCCTTGCAGTACCCGGCCGAGGATCAGCATCGGCACGGATGCGGTGGCCGCGGCAAGAACCGAACCGGCAAGCACCACGATCAGGACGGCGAGCAGTACGCGCTTCTTGCTGTACAGGTCGGCCAGCCGGCCAATCAGCGGCGTCGCGGCGGCGGCCGCGAGCAAGTTGGCCGTGACCGCCCAACTCACGGCGACCGACGAGGCATGCAGCTGGGCGGCGATGACGCCGAGTACGGGAACCACCGCGGTCTGCAGTACGGCGACCGTGAGGACGACCAGGCTGAGCCCGGCGACCAGAAGGGCGGGACGCGGGTGCGGGGCGTCGGTGGCCGGGGTCGACGGGCTGGCTTCGGTACCCGTCATGGCCTTCTCATGGCCCCAGCCACGTCCCCTCCGATCGTTAGCTCATCTTGATGTTTCTCGATTATGGACCGACGGGCCATGACAGGGCCAATCCACGGTGAGGTGAGCGACCGGTGGTCATCTCGGCCGTGATCGAATACCTCCATGTCTTTGGGATCCAGTGCGCTGAACGCGTCCACCTTCAGCGGGCGCAGGCCGTCCGGGGCCGGCGATCTGACCGTCGAGACCCATGGCATCGCACCCGTCGGCGCCGATGACCGCTACGGGCACCCGGCCCGGTTGTTCACCGTCTGGTTCGCCCCGCAGGTCAACATGACCGGCGTCTTTACCGGGACGCTGGCGATCGCGCTCGGTCTCGGATTCTGGCTGGGGCTGCTGGCCATGGTGATCGGGACGGTGCTGGGTTCGCTGGTGGTCGCGTATCTGTCGACGTGGGGACCGCGCACCGGAGCAGGACAGCTTCCCAACTCCCGCATGGCATTCGGTGGGTTCGTCGTGGTGCCGGGGATTCTGCAATGGGGTTCGTCGATTGCCTGGGACGCGCTGGTCGGGCTCTTCGGCGGGGAGGCCCTCGCCACGCTGCTGGGCATCCCGTTCTGGATCGCAGTTCTCGTCGTGCTCGCAGTCCAGGGCGTGGTGGGCTTCTTCGGCTACGAGTTGATCCACCGGCTGCAGGCGGTGCTGACGGTCATCCTGTTCGTCACCTTCGTGGTATTCGCGGCCAAGCTCGTCAGTGGGCACGACATCGTCGCCCCGGCAACGGTGCACGGCGCCGACCTCGTGGGGGCCTTCGTCTTCGAGGTCACGATCGCGCTCAGCCTGGCGATCTCGTGGGCGAGCTATGCCGCCGATTTCAGCCGCTACCTGCCGGCGAACTCGCCGCGGGTACAGGTGTTCGGGTACACCTTCGCCGGAATCGCGTTGGCTTACACGTTCGTTCAGGGCATCGGGATCGCGGCGGCCGCAGCTATCGGCGAACACACGGCAGCCGGGGTGCAAGCGGTCATGGGCGGTGGCCTGCTCGGGGGGCTCGCGTTACTGGTGATCGCGCTGGCCGCGATCGGCTCGGGCGTGATGAACGACTACAGCGGGTCACTAGCGTTGCAGACCATCGGTATTCGGGTTCGGCGTCCGGTGTCGGCCGTGATCGTGACGGTGCTCGCGTTCTTCCTGATCCTGTGGTTGCATGCGGCCGACACCGCCACTCGCTTCACCGATGTGCTGCTGCTGGTGAGCTACTGGATCCCGGCGTTCGTCGCGGTTGTCGTCGTCGACTGGGCGCTCCGTATCGGGGGCCGCGCCACCATCGACCCGGCCACCGAACCCACCGGGCGGCGCGACGCGGTCGCGGCGCTCATCGCGTTCGTGCTGGCCTATCTGATCGCCATGCCGTTCATGAACACCACGCTGATCCAAGGCCCGGTGGCCGTCGCGTGGCATGGCGCCGACATCGCCTACTTCGTCAATTTCGTTGCCGCACTTGTTCTCTACGGTGGCTACCGCTGGCTGGCCCGACCAAGGAGTCGTCAACCACAGCCGTGAGCCTCAGCACCGCGGAACCGCCCGGATCGCGAGAAATCCGGTGGGCTGTGTCGAAAGGCGTTGATACGTCTCTGGATCAAGCTCGCCGGCGCGCCGTGTCGGTCGTGGTTCGCGCAACTGCTCGATGAGGAAGCCGGCCTGCCGCAGTTCCTCGCAGGTCTGCTCGAGCGGCGACAGCCAGTACCGCACCTGCCAGCCCTTGCTCCATGTCTCTTCGATGACCCTGGGCTCGAAGTAGTTGCCGCCGTGCCGCAGCCAGTCGCCGGTGGGATGCTGCCGCGACAATACGAGCGCGCCGCCGGGCCGCAGCACCCGGTGAAACTCCCGCAACGCGGCGGGCCGGTCGTCGAGATACTCGAGCGCGAGTGCGAACAGCACGAGATCGACGGACCGATCGGGCAGCCAGTCGAGCGGTGCGCTCAGATCATGCACCCGGAAGTCACCGTCGGGAACCCGCTGCCCGGCCAATTCGACCATGCGCGGGCTGATGTCGAGACCGATCACGCGCGCACCCCGCGACACCAGTTCCTCGGCGTAGAGACCGGGGCCGCACGCGGCGTCCAGGACGGTACGGCCGTCGACGTCACCGAGCAGGGCCAGACAGGCCGGTCGGTCATAGTGGGCGTTGTAGAGTCCGTCGCGCGCGTGGTCGAGGAACTCGTCGGCGAATACGTCGTATTGAGGCTGGGGTCCTACCATCTCGGGCACCTGCCCAGTGTGCACTCTCAGATCGGGTGCGCCGCAAACCACTCCACGAGGAGGTCTGCGATGGCGTCGGACTCCTCTTCGGGCAACCAGTGCGATGCGCCGTGCAGCGTCTCGAATCGGTATGGCCCGGCGACGTATTTCGCGGTGTCATGGGCAGGCTTGGCGGTCACCGCGATGTCGTGGTCACTCCACACGTACAGTGTCGGGACCGTGATCTTCTGCCGCGCGCCACGGGGATCGGTCAGGGACAGCGGCATGGCCCGGTACCAGTTGAGGGCGGCGGTCAGCGCACCAGGCTCCGTCATCGCGCGCGTGTCGCGCATGGCGACTTCGCGGGACTGTCCGCTGCGCCGCAGCGATTTTCGCAACGGCTCACCGCGGCCATCGCGTCCCAGCATCATTCGCTCGGGCAGTCGCGGCAACTGGTTGAGATACATGTACCAGGACGCCAGGCCCTGCCGGCTTGTCGGCATCGAGCGAAGGAAGGCAAGCGGGTGGGGCACCGACAGGGCCGAAAGCGACGCGAGCCGGGCCGGTGCCTGCGCCGCGACACCCCACGCGACCGCCGCGCCCCAATCATGCCCGACCAGATGAACGCGGTCTGCGCCGCCGGCGTCGATGAGTGCGAGCACGTCCCGGACAAGTTCGGTCATTCGGTAGTCCCGCCGCCGCGTCGGGCGCGCACCCGGTGAGTAGCCGCGCTGATTGGGCGCCAGGCAGCGGTAACCCGCTGCGGTCAACCGCGCGATGATGGCGTCCCAACTGCTGTTCTGCTGTGGAAAACCATGCAGCAGTACGACTACCGGGCCATCGGCCGGTCCCGCGTCGATCAGCTCGAACACCAGCTCACCGCGGCGATACTGCTCCATGTACGGCCCCTTCACTCGCGAAGACATCTCGACGATGTGTCGGCAGCGTACCGCCGGGTTCGGCGCGTGGACGGACGTCGCGGTTCAGTCGAGGTCTTTTGTGAAGTACACGCGGGAAAAGCCGTCTCTGATGGCTCGATCGACTTCGAGGTAACCGAGGTGCGGATAGAGGGTGAGATTCTCGGTCATGGCGGCATTCGTGTAGAGCCGCACCTGCGCGTAGCCGAGGCGTCTGGCTCGGCATTCGGCGTGTTCCAGCAGTCGACGCCCGTATCCCCGTCCTTGTGCGGCGGCGGCGAGTGCGACCGTCTCGATCAGCAAGTGATCGTTGCGGTCCTCGGCCACCAGGACGCCGATGATGTCGGCATTCTCGATGAGTACGGTGACGTGTTGATTCGCGACCACCGTTCGGTAGTCGGCCACCATCGGCGCCGGTTCGCGGCCGATGCGGGCGGTGTAGCGGCTGAATGCCTCGTCGATCACGCGTTCGATCGCCGCGACATCGGCGAGGGTCGCCGTGCGCAGAACGGCGTCGTCTGGCATGGCGCCCAAACCTACCCGACCGGCGTCGGCCTCCCGCGAGGAAACGGGTGGGGGCGGCTCGTTGCCGCCCCCACACCCACGCTCGATTACAGCGGAATCCAGGTGCCCAGGAACCAGAAGCCCCATCCGCGCCCGTCGGCGGCGGGCATGGGCGTCACCTGATGGCCGTTCCAGTTGAACGGCTGGTGGTCGGCGCGCCCTTGGTCGATTCCCCGGTGATTCCAGTCGACCGGTGCGGGGCCGCGGTCATTGCGATTGTCATTGTGCTGGTTGCCGCATTGCTGGTTGCCGGGTCGGTTGCAGTCCGGCCCGGGTTCTGCGCTTGCCGTTTGCAGGCCGAGGCCGAGCAATCCGGCAAGGCCGATTCCGGCGGCCAGCGTTGACACACCCATCGTGCGTTTGAAAGTCATTGCTCCACTCCGTTTCTGTCCATGCGGCGATCCAGCCACACGTGGAATGAAGTTATGGAGGCGCGATGGGTTTGCCCTGTGTCGGTCATGTGCCCTGGCTGTGCAACCGGTAACGGTTCGAAAACGTCTGCTGTCAGCGTGATCGAGGATTCGGCGCGATCAGTCCTTCGCCGGGTCGGATGTGCAGGTGGCAAGGAACGTTTTGCCGTCCTGGGCCGCCACGTCCGCGGCGGTGAGCCAGCCGATGTCCTGGAACCAATAGGCGTCGGTACCGTGCTGTGTGGAGCCGGTGACGACTTGCGTGAGATCGGACGTCGAGCCCCAACCATCGCGGCTCGCCGAGATCACCATCCGCAACGAGCGTGCGCTGCGCCAGTCGAAGCCGTCCGGAAGTGGTTCGGATATCTCTAGCCCCGGATACGGGCCGCCGAGGGTGAGGTGCTCAACGTGGGCTCCCTCGTTTGTGGGTGAGGTGAGCACCAGGTCGGCACGGTCGGCTTGATCGGGATTGAAGGTGAGTGCCAGCCGCGTCACACCCGCGCACGGCGAGCCCGTCCAGATCCGGAGCTGACCGTCGGTGACGCGGGCGCCGAAGGCCGGCTGCAGCGAGGGAGCGAATTGCGCGCTCGGGCTCCAGTCGTCGTTGCCGCCGCAGGCGGTCACGGCCGCGGCGACCACCAACGCTGCAACGGATGCGCGGCCGATCAGTTGTAACCCCCGTCCGATAGCCCGGCGTCTTCCTCGAGGCCCCGGCTGTCAGTGAGGAGTCTCCACCCCATGCCGAGGTGCTCGTGTTCAGCCCACTGCTGCGAATGCCGCTCCTCGTGGTGCAAAAGCCTATCCAAGTCGAGCGACCCCTCGTACGGCTTGCCGTTGTCGTCGGTGTACCAGGCGCGTCCGGATTCGACGATGTCTTCGAGCTGGGCAGCCGGATCCGCCGGGTCGTCGATGTTGACCATGAACGTGTCGCCCCACGCGGTGCCGCCTTTCGCGCTGTACAGGTCCTGGAGTTCGTTCCCGCCGAGTCCCATCATCATGCCGTTGGGTGTCGTGACCAGACGCCCGCCGTTGCCGTGGACGAATCCGACATCGTCGTTATAACTCCAGCTGTTGTCTTCCTGACGGTCGATGATCCGCTGAACTTCATCGGCCGAGTACGGCGTCTCGGCGAAGTCGTTCTTGACTCCCGGCCTTCGGCCTGCGTCTCCGTAATCGGTTCCCGCGTTGAGGATGTAGGTCATCAAGACCGCTTTGCGTGCGTCGTCGCCGCTGATGTCGTCGGGAAGCAGGAAGAACGACTTGCCGTCCGTGTCCTTGATTTCCTTCATGCCGTCGAAGATCTCGAAGTCCTCGGGTGTGATGCCGTGTCGCCGGGCGATCTCGACGAGTACCTCGGGTGCGATGCCCTGGCGTTCGGCATTCGCCAACCACTGCGCGTAATAGCCGGTCGGAGGCGGTCCTGTGAGCAGACCCGCTTCGCGCAGCAGTCGTTCGTATTCCGCCGAGTTGGGCTCTCTGGTGGAGTTGAGCTTGACCGAAAGACCCTGTTTGTCACGATTGATCTGATCGGCAACCGCCTGATCGGAGTTCCACCACTTGGTCGCGGCCGACTGGATTGCGGTGGCCCGGTTCTCGGCGTCTTCCTTCTTCTTCGGATCCGGGGGATCGGTCGCGGGGTAGGTGACGCTCAGGTCGTCGTTGACGGTGAATCCGGCCGCTTCGGCCGAGGAGATTTTCGAGCGGACATCGTTGAGGTTGGGGATGACGGGGTCGTTCATCAAGTTGGTCGCGGCGTCGGCCATCGCGTCGATGGCCTGCCGCAGGTTGTCGATGGCCTGACGGTCGTTGGCGGCCATCGAGATCGCCGCGGTCGCCGTGGCTCCGGACCAGCTCTGACCGCCGGGGTTGCGGATGTTGCTCTGGTACGTTTCGGCGGCGGCGACGAGATCAGCCGCCGATTGCTTCCAGGATCGCGCCATACCGAGCACGGTCTCGGGCCTGGCAGCGTCGATCTGTTTGCGTGTCACCACCGCGCCGACTCCTTATCGCTAGAACGTTCAGTCCGGTGGGAGCAGGCTTCCGGTGCGGATGATGACCCACCCGCGATTGTCATCGGCATCCCGGAAGAGGGTTCGGGCTTGATCCACCAAGTAGCCGACTTCGGTGAACCGATCGGCCACCGTGCCCTGCAATTCGCGAATGGTCTGCGTACTGACCGGCCTGGCCGCCACCAGAGATGGCATGTCGACGGCGGGGTCCGGCGTCGACGTCATCGAGGGAATCTCGCTGGTCCGCTTGAGTGAACCGCCAAGGCGGTTGAGGTCGACCGACAGCCGGCCCAACGCGGCCAACTCAAGTTCCAACGGATCTGCCACTGTGCCCCCCGCATGCACCGACCACGTCTGTCGAAACCACCGTAACAAGCAAATGGCGTCAACGGAATCGTAAACCGTTGTGGCAATACAGAAGCGATCGCACCGGCGCTATGGTGATCGACGAAAAGGGGGCCGCTACACGTGTTTGGATCGCACATGCGTCCGGTGGGGGAGATCGAGCTGTCTGACCTCGCCGCGCTCGGCCGTCTCGCCGGTCACGAGAGCCTGCCCTACCCGTTCGCGCACACCCGAACACCGGACCGCGGCAGTGAACGCCGTGATTCGGTCGAAGACAGCCTCGCGAACGGTGACCTCGCCCAGTTCCGTGAATGGACCGACGCATACGTCGCGGCCGACATCTGGTTGACCGGCCGGGTACATCACCGTGATGCAAGCATTGCCGACGGCCGCATCCTCGGCTTCCGAGGCCGCGACACCGGCTATCTCGCCCGTCAGCGCTCCGACGATGTCGTCGAGATTTTCGCAGTGCCCGCCGAGGACCTGGGCGCCGAGGGCGCGGGATTGGTCGGCCTCCCCGCCCCGGGGGCGCATCCACGGATCGTCGTGCCCGGCTACGTCGGATACTTCGACGGGCCGGCCGATGCCGCAGTCGCCGGAGACGACAGTGAGGGTGTGGGGTCTGTGCTCACCGCCGTCAAGCGACCGCCCGCGCCCGATCACCACACGATCGCCGACGACGAAGTCGCCGCCATCGCGATCATCCAGTCGCGCTGCCAACCGGCACGCGAGTGGGGCGTCGACTGGACCAAACCCCTCGTCGCGTGTCTGCACATCGAGGGCGACGGCAGCTACGTCTATGCGCCGGACTTCAGCCACGCCGTCCCGGTCGCTGAGTCGGACCTCGCCGGCCGGGTCGATCGGCTGATCTCCGCTGACATCGCGCTTCTGGCGCACCTGCGCGGCACCGACTTCTGAATAGCATTGACTCCCAGCTCGATTCACTTGCCTCGACGGGCGACACCCCGACGCGGTGCTGTGAAAACCGGTGTTTGCCAGTCGATCACATGTCCCCGATGACGGGTGATGTCGAGTGCCATGGTGAGCTAACGACGAGATAGCGCCGCAACGTTGCTATCCCGCAACGGCAGTTGCACGTCACCGCTCATTGTTGTACCAATCATCAGGGCACTTGGGGGAAGGACGACTATGAGTAGCTTCGCGCCCGACGTAACTCCTGGGCGCTGGTTGACTGCCGCCGAAGTCGCACGCGCGTCGAATCTGAGGGAAGACCTCGTCGAGCGCTTCCTGCCGGCGATGGAGCCGCCTAAGGCGCTCTACAGCGGTGACCTCGTCTCCATCGCGCGATTCGTCAAGCAGCTCACCGACCTCGGCACCCCGGCCGCGGCCATCGAGGTGGCCGTCGCGGAACTTCGCGCCCGACCTGACGCCGCGTTCAAGGTCGCGCTCGGAAGTGGCAGGCATCGCGCGTCTTTCGACGCAGGCAAGCGCCGCATCTGGATGTCGGTCGGCGCGACCGTGATCGCCGCGGTGCTCGTCGGCGCCATCGCGACCACGTTCTTCGGGACAGACGACACGGAGTCGACGACAGCAGCCCCCGTCACCGAGACCAAACCGGTTCCCGCAGCGCCAGTTGCGCCGACTGTCATGCATTTCGCCGCGATTCCGGCGAAGGCTGATCCGGTGTGCGGCCAATGGGAGCGGGCGTCCGCCGCATACGGAGCCAAACTGCAGGCCTGGGTCAAGACCGATCCGCGCGTGCCCGCGACACGTTGGTCGCCAAAACAGCGGTCGGTCACCATGGCGGTCATCCCGGTCATGCGCGAGGAGGCGGCAGGCCTGCGGCAGTTGGCCGACAAGGCCCGCGATCCGCTACTCGCCGACCTGTTGCGCGGCCAGGCGATGTACGAAAGTGCATACGCGGATCGGCTGCCGCATTTCCAACCGGGTGACCACGCGCTCTGGAAGGCCGCGAGTTCGTTGAGTGGTTCGGTGAAAGCAATTTGCTCTGCGGTGAAATGAGCAAATCGTTCGACGCGCGGAGGTAGGCGTTCGAGCGTTTGAAGCGCCCGGTTCGGGGTATTCGCCTGCAACATGCAGAAGCGAGGCCCGATGAACGAGGTGGTGTCTGACCGAGCCAGTCGCAGAGTGCGCCTGGCCCACCATGTGATTGAGCTTTCCGATGGGCACAGGGTTGGTATCTCGGTCGGTGGCAGGGGGATTCCGATGGTGTTCCTGCACGGCTTGGGGTTGAGTCGGAGGTCGTATCTACGCCTTTTGAGCCGGGTCGCGGATCTGGGCTTTCGGGTGGTGGCGATCGATGCCGCAGGCCATGGCGAGACCGAGGACTTACCTTGCGCCGCAGATGAGTTCACCGATCGAACAGAACTGGTGCTTCGAGCGCTGGACAGTCTGGGCATCGACCGGGCGATCTTCGCGGGCCATTCGATGGGCGGCCGCATGACGATTCAACTCGCCGCCGTCGCACCCGATCGGGTGCTCGCGGCGATCCTGTTCAATCCTGCCGCGGGCTCGGCGTTCGATGCGGCTATCTCATCGGTCCTGCATTCGCCGAGGCAGATGCTGCGCGCCGTGGCCGGCGCCGCGTATGACATGTACCGCGATCCTTTCGCGATGAAAGTCGGTGCGATCGCCAGGTATCTACGGATGGCCAGGGCGGTCACCATGGGACACGCACTGGCACCGACGGGCTTCACCGGTGCGGCGCGATCGCTGCTGCGGTCGGGTGCTTGCACCACGCTCCTGCACACACTGCGCGATCGCGCGATCCCGACGATCGTGTTGCACGGTGAGGACGACGCGATCGTGCCGTTCGAAAATGCCTGCGACATCGCCGAAGACGCGAACGCCACGTTGTATCGGGTCCGCGGAGCGTGCCACTCCTGGCTGATTGCCAAACCCGCTCACGGTGCCGACGCGGTGCGGCAGCTACTCGATGGTGCGCTCGGGGAGGCACTTCGCGACCTCGCACCGACGCTCGGCATCGAGGATTGGCGCGATGTGCGCGCATGGGACGAGGTGCTGATCAAACCCGATGCGCGAGTGCGCGAGATGTGTGGCCGGCGAGTCGTTCTCGGATACCTCGAACGCGAGCGAGTCGAGATGAACCTTGTGCGTCGCGCCGTCCTGCAAGACGTTCTTGCCGCATCTGCTCCACGCCTGCTCGGCCATGCCCGTCCGGCCTGAGCGTCACGGCAGCGCGGCGATGAGGGCGTCGGTGACCTCGGTGGTGGACGCGTGGCCGCCGAGGTCCGCAGTCCTGGTGTCCGCGTTGGCCAAGGTGGCCTCCATTGCCACCAGGACGTCATCTGCCGCCGACGTGTGGCCGAGGTGTTCGAGCATCATGGCCGCCGACCAGACCGCGCCGACCGGGTTGGCGATGCCCTTGCCCGCGATGTCGGGGGCCGAGCCGTGTACCGGTTCGAACATCGACGGATAGTGCTTCGTGGGGTCGAGGTTGGCAGACGGCGCGATGCCGATCGACCCGGCCACGGCGGCCGCGAGGTCAGACAGGATGTCCCCGAAGAGGTTTGACCCGACCACGACGTCGAACCGCTCGGGTTGCAGGACGAATTTCGCGGCCAGGGCATCGATGTGTTCGCTGTCGACGCGGACGTCGGGATGGAGGGCGGCACGCTCGGCGACCACCTCGTCCCAGAACGGCAGGGTATGAACGATGCCGTTGGACTTGGTGGCCGACGTGACGTACCCGCGCCGGGTCTTGGCCAATTCCAGTGCGTAGTCGGCGATGCGGCTCACCCCTGCCCGGGTGAACACGGATTCCTGCACAGCCATTTCCTCGGGGAAGCCTCGGTTGAGCCGGCCACCGATTTCGCTGTACTCACCTTCGACGTTCTCGCGCACCACGACGAAATCGACGTCGGTGGCGTTGCGCAGGGGACTGCTCACACCGGTGAACACCCGGATGGGCCGCAGGTTGACGTACTGGCGAAAGGCGCGGCGGATGGGGATCAGCAGGCCCCACAGCGATACGTGGTCGGGCACACCGGGCCAGCCCACCGCGCCGAGCAGAATCGCGTCGAAGTCCCGCAAGGTGTCGATCGCGTCGGCTGGCATCATCGCGCCGGTCCGCTCGTAGCGCTGGCAGGACCAGTCGAATTCGGTGAACTCGAGATCTGTTGAGTGACGGGCGGATACGGCGTCCAACACGGCTCGGGCGGACTCGATGACCTCCCCGCCGATCCCGTCGCCGGGGATGACCGCGATTCGTTGTCGGGCCATCAGCTGCCGAGACCGATCAGGGCAATCATCAGAGGTAGGAACACGATGATGAGGATAGCGCCGGCGATGTCGAACGTGACGCCCGAGCGGATCATCGTCGTGATCGGTACGGCCCCGGAACCGTAGGCGATCGCGTTCTGCGGCGTCGAGACCGGCAGCATGAAGCCGAACGACGCGGCGAACGTGGCGGCGAGCGCGGGAACGAACGGGTTGACGCCAGCGGCGACCGCCACCGGGATCACGATCGGCACGACGACGGCCGCCGAGGCGGTGTTGCTCGTCGTCTCCGAGACCACGATCGCCAGCAGCACGGCGAAGATGGTGATCGCGATGATGCTCGACAGCCCGAGGGCATCGGCGACCGATGTGCCGATCGTCTCCGCGAGACCGGTGTCGGCGAGCAGGGAGCCGAAGATGATGCCGGTGCCGAAGAGAACGATTGTGCCCCAGTCGATTGCGGCGGCATCGCGCCACCGCAACGTGAATTCGCGGCTCTGCCAATCGGTCGGCAGCAGGAACAGCAGCGCGGCGCCGAACACCGCGACGGTGCCCTCGTCCAGACGTTCACTGATCGTGCCGTAGATGTCAGAGTCATTTCCGAAGATCAACGCGATCACGCCGGGGAAGATCCACAACGTCACGGTGACCGCGAACGCGATCAGCGTGTTCTTCTCCGCGCGAGAGAAGCGGCCCATTTCCTCGCGTTCCCGTGCGACATACTCGTCGACACCGTCGATGTGTTTGATCTCCGGCTTGTTGAGTTTGATCAGCACCAAGGCGAGCACCAGGAACATCAAGAGGCAGATCGGTGCGGCCATCAACGACCATTGGGCGAAGCTGATGCGCTCACCGGTGGCCTCCTCGATGAGGCCGCGGCCGATGAGGTTCGGTGGGCTGCCCACCGGCGTCAGCAGACCACCGACGCTCGCCGCATAGGCGAGCATCAGCATGATCGCGGCGCCGACCTTGAGTCGGAGCGGATCGAAGTCGGGTTCGACCTTGCCCTGCTTCTGGAGCAGTTTTGCGATGACACCCAGGATGCCCAGCGCGGTGGGCAACAACATGGCCACGGTCGCGGTGTTGGACACGAATGCCGACAGCAGGCAGGTGATCGCCCCGAACGCGATGATGACGCCGGTGGTGGAACTGCCGGCGCGGGGGAGCGCGAGGATCCGGAACGCGAACCGGCGTGCGAGACCGTGTTTGAGCATCGCCTGAGCCAGGATGAACGCACCGATGAACGTGAAGATGGTGGACGAACCGAACGGGCCGAGCACGTCGTCGACCGGGGCCACGCCGAGGAAGACGACCACGGCCACACCGAGCAAGCCGCCGATCGGGATCGGCACCGCTTCGGTCACCCACAGCACGATCACGCCGAGCAGGACGCCGGCAAGTGTCTGTTGTTGAGGCGGAATGTTCAGCGGGAGAAGCAGAAACACGATCGTCACGACGGGTGCGAGGAACAGACCGATCGTGCGCCGCGCCTTCTCGAACCGCTCTTCGGCCGGTGTCAGTCTCTGCTCACCTAGGCTGCGATAGGTCGCACTGCCGAGCAGTGCCTTGTCGACATCGGTTCTGGTAACCGGTTCTTTCGTGGTCATGACGCCCCCTGCCCGCAAGTAGAGACACGCGGTGTGGTCCGGGTCACATCGCGTGCACTCGGGATTCCCGTACGTACGTGGATCTAATCCTCGGATCGGGCGCGTTGCTCAGCGGAGCGTCTGAGCGTCGAAGTGTTTCGAGTGCTCGCAGGGGGTACTTCTCCCGATGTGTCGCACATCAGACGGTGGGGAGCGGTATACCTTCTCCTCATCCTTTTCGCCGGCTCGTGGATCGGGCAGTTCTTCACGCAGATGGCCGAATACACCAGCACGCAGCAAGCCCATGGCCAGCCGTTCGAATGGTCCGGTTACTGGCCGGAGTTCTTCGCCAGCACCTTCGAGAACTGGCAGAGCGAGTGGCTGCAGCTCGTGTTCCAAGCCATCCTGCTGCTTGGCGCCAAACACTGGATCTTCCGGGTGGACGCCGAGGACCTGGAACGCATCGAGGCCAAGATCGACGAGCTCAAGGACGCGGCGGGGCTACCCACCCCGCCCCCCAGGTGACGGGAGAGCGAAAACCCCTGTACGGGGCGGCGATTCGCCCGTCACGCCCGCGCGGCGGCCACAGCGTCCCGTTCGATACGGCGCTGCTCGTAGTAGGACGCCTTCGCGTCGACCAGCTCGAGGAACTGGCCCAATTGGTCTCGTGCCCGGGCGCCCTCGCCGGTGAAGTCCTCACGTTCGAAGATCTTCCAGAACCGCAGCACCGGCCGCAGCACGTCGTCCAGATGCGATCGGAGATCGTAGATTCCGGCTTTGGCGATGGTGAGTGCGTTCTCGGCGAAACCTGGCATGGTGTTGCCCGGCATCTGAAAGTTGATCACCTCGTTCGCAACGGCCTCCATGGTCGCGTTCGGTGCGACGTCGAGCGCGGCCGCGACGAGATTTCGATAGAAGACCATGTGCAGGTTCTCATCGGCCGCGATGCGGGTCAGCATCTGCTCGGCGATCGGGCATCCGGCCGCCCGGCCGGTGTTGCGATGGCTGATCCGGGTGGCCAGCTCCTGGAACGAAACGTAGGCCAGCGCCTGGAGAACAGTCTTGTTGCCTGAGTCGTAGCCGGCGACCGTGTGTTGCATCCGAAGACGCTCAAGGGCATCCGGATCGACACCGCGCGTGACGACAAGGTAATCGCGAATAGCGATGCTGTGGCGCCCTTCTTCGGCAGTCCACTGGCCGACCCACTGGCCCCACGGTCCATCAAGGCCGAACCGGACGGCGATCTCGCGGTGATAGGAGGGCAAGTTGTCCTCGGTCAGGAGATTGACGACCAGCGCGGCCTTCGCTACTTCGTCGAGCTGTGAATCCTCGGGCGTCCAATCCTCGCCGCCCAGCAGCGCGAAGTCACGGCCACGGCTCCACGGCACATAGTCGTGCGGATTCCACGGTTTCGCCTGTCCCAGGTGCCGGTTGAGGTTGGCCTCGACCACCGGCTCCAACTCCGTCAACACCGCGTCTTGAATCGTGACCATTTTCGTTCTCCCCGTAGTCAGAAGCCCTACTTACGTCACCGTAGGTTACGGTAGCGTAGGTTTCCCGTCGGGTCGAGACCCGAAACCACATTTCTTTCGAGCGACTTGCCACCGCCGGCCCTGACCCTCGGCGTTTCATCCCCGTCAATAACTGGGTATACCGAGCCATCGCCCCGCACGATCACCTAGCCGCAGGAGGATGGACGATGAGCATGAGCGCGAGGCCGGTTCACGGCGCGTTCGACAGAGCAACGGACAGCAGCGCTTTCGAGTACACGGCGCGCGCCGGATTCGCCGCGAGCGGAGTTCTGCATCTACTGGTCGCCTACATCATTCTGCGCATCGCGTTCGGTTCGGGCGGCAACGCCGACCAGTCGGGTGCACT
This sequence comes from Mycolicibacterium wolinskyi str. Jessa 2025, assembly GCF_049241375.1. Taxonomy (NCBI): domain Bacteria; kingdom Bacillati; phylum Actinomycetota; class Actinomycetes; order Mycobacteriales; family Mycobacteriaceae; genus Mycobacterium; species Mycolicibacterium wolinskyi. The sequence continues at coordinate 3,653,730 of NZ_CP185960.1, read as the reverse complement.
CGCGGCTCTGGCCAACCAGACCGGCGGGGCTGTCATGTTGTGGGTGACGGCAGTCGGTCTGCTCGCGTTGGGTCTGTGGCGGGTCGCCGAAGCCGTGATCGGATCGAAGCCCGGCGAGAGCCGCGGCCCGGGGCAGGATGACAACCCGGCATGGAAGCGCGCCAAGGCGATCGGACTCGCGATCGTCAACTTCGCGATCGCATTCTCCGCGGCCCGCTTCGCGACCGGGAGCGGCCAGTCCAGCGGTCAGCAGAACTCGGGGATCTCGGCACAGCTGATGCAGTCCGGCTGGGGCAAGTTCGTGCTGATCGTCGCCGGGCTCGCGGTGGCCGTGGTCGGCGGCTACCACGTCTACAAAGGTGTCTCGAAGAAGTTCCTGAAGGACCTCCGCGTCTCGGGAGGCACCGGGATCACGGCAGTCGGCATCACCGGCTACGCGGCCAAGGGGGCGGTACTGGCCGGCGCCGGCCTGCTCGTGATCGTGGCGACGCTGCAGGCCGATCCGGCCAAGGCCTCGGGTTTGGATGCCGCCGTCAAGACGCTGGGCCAGGCACCGTTCGGCAAGTTTCTCCTCGTCGTCGCCGCGGTCGGCATCGCCGCGTTCGGCGTGTACAGCTTCGTGCGCAGCCGCTACGGGCGGATGTAGTCCGTAGCGGGCAGAACTTTGCCGGGGTTCATCAGCCCGCGCGGATCCAACAACGTCTTGATGTCGTGCATGAGGCCCAGTTCGCAGCTGTCCTTGTAGTCGGCGACGATGCCGGCCTTGGCCTGTCCGAGCCCGTGTTCGGCGCTGATGCTGCCGTTGAAGGTCGATATCTGGTCGTAGATGACACCGGCGAGGTCGGCTGCCCGCGCACGGAAGACGTCGTCATCGGATCCCGGCGGCTTGCTGAGGTTGTAGTGCAGATTGCCGTCGCCGACGTGTCCGTAGGTCACGATCCGAATGCCGGGGACAATCTTGTCGAGTGCTGCATCGGTGCGCGCGACGAACTCGGGGATACCGCTGACCGGCACCGTGACGTCGTGTTTGAGGCTTGGCCCCTCGTGATTCTGAGCCTCCGAAATTCCTTCTCGCAGTGCCCACAGCGCAGCGGACTGAGCCGCCGATGACGCGACCACGGCTTCGGCGACCAGATCATGCTGCACCGCGCGTTCCAAAGCGAGTTCGAACACCTCATCGAGCCCGGCATCCGGCAGCGCGTCGCTCAACTCCACCAACGCAAACCACGAATACTGCCCGTCGACCGGGTTCCGTACGCCCGGTGAATGGCGCACGACAAATTCCACGCTCTGGCGCGACATCAGCTCGAAGCCGGTCAACCGGTCTCCGGCGACATCGCGGAACACGCCGATCAGGTCGACCGCGGCCTGCGTCGTGTGCATCGCGATCCATGCTGTCGCGCGGCTTCGCACCGCGGGAAACAGCTTGAGCACCGCGGCCGTGATGATGCCGAGCGTGCCTTCGGCGCCGATGAAGAACTGCTTGAGGTCGTAGCCCGTATTGTCCTTGCGAAGCCCGCGCAATCCGTTCCAGATGCGACCGTCGGCGAGTACCACTTCGAGCCCGAGGGTGACATCGCGCATCGTGCCGTAACGCAGCACCGCGGTTCCGCCCGCATTTGTCGCGAGGTTGCCACCGATCGTGCAACTTCCTTGTGCGCCAAGGGAAAGCGGGAACAGCTTGCCGACCCCCGCGGCGGCCTCCTGCACCGACTGCAGGATCGTGCCTGCGTCGACGGTGATGGTCTGGTTCGCGACGTCGATATCGCGAATGCGGCGCATGCGAGTCAGCGACACAACCAGTTGACGTCCGGAGGAGTCCGGGACGGCCCCGCCGCACATCCCGGTGTTGCCGCCTTGTGGAACAACCGCGACGCCTGCCTGGTGGCACAGCCGCACGACTTCGGCGACCTCCGCGGTGTCAGCCGGCCGCACGACGGCCATCGCATGGCCCGCATAGGCACGCCGCCAATCGGTCAGGTAGCCGGCCATCTCGGCGGGGTCGGTGATGATTCCGGCGGGCCCGACCACGTCGCACAAGCGTCCGACAAGCTCAAGGGTTGCGACGTCGGCGCGCGAATCGGTCACGACCCGAGATCGTAAAAGCCTCGAAAGACCCGTGTCCAAGTCGATTTGGGCATCCGCCAATACCGATCGAGTATGGGTCGATGCCGAGAGCGGCTCGGTTCAGATGATCGGCGGCTCCTCGGGCCTGCGCAGCCGCAGCCACCGATAGCCGTAGGGTTGCAGCCCCAGCTTGACTCGGCAGCCGGCATCGAGTTCGTGCTCCGAGAGGCCGTCGAGGAGGTCGACGAGAATCGAACCCGGCGGTACATCATCAAGTTGGACGGGCACCAGGCAACCGTCTCCGCCGAAGTTGTGTAGCGCCACCATCATCCAGCCGGACTCCTCGCGGCACACGTGGGCCAGCACCGCGGGGTTCGGTTGCTCGAGAATCTCCAGCGTCGACCAGCCGATCTCCGGCTGCTGACGGTAGGTGTAGATGAGATTTCGCATGAACCACCAGAACGATTCGTGATCGTGGCGCTGGTCTGCGGCATTGATGCGCTGCGGTCCGTAGAGGCCATCGGGCAGCCGACGGCAGAGGCGGCGTTTGTCCGCCTTCGAGAAGCCGCCGTTCACATCCCCGGTCCATTGCATCGGTGGGCGGACGGCGAATCGTCCTGGCACATCCAAGTTCTCGGCCATGCCGATCTCTTCGCCGTAGAACAGGACGGGTGTGCCCGGCAACGAGAACGCCAGCGAGTACGCCATCTTCATGCGCCGGGTGTCGCCACCGAGCATGGGCGGCAGTCGGCGACGGAGTCCGCGACCGTACAGCTGCATGTCCTCGTCCGGGCCGAACGCGTCGAAAACCTCCTTGCGCTCGTCCTCGCTCAGCTTGTCGAGCGTGAGTTCGTCATGGTTGCGCACGAAATTGGCCCACTGGCTCGTGATGTCGAGATGCGGCCGCTGCTGCAGCGTCTTGGCGAGCGGGCCTGCCTCGCCGCGCGCGAGCGAGAGGTAGAAGTTCTGCATCCCGATGAAATCGAACTGCATGTTGAGCCCGTCGCCGTCGGGCCCGCCGAAGAACGTCTGCTGGTCTTTGTAGGGCACATTGACCTCGCCGAGCAGAACGGCGTCGCCGAGCCGCCGGGTCACGAAGTTGCGCACGTCGCCGAGGTATTGGTTGGGATCGAACACTCCCGGGCCGCCCGGGAGAGTGTCCTTGGCGAACAGGAAGGGCACCGCGTCGACCCGGAAACCCGACACGCCGAGCTCCAGCCAGAAGCCGAGCGTGCGTGAGATCTCTTCCTGCACTTTCGGATTCTCGACATTGAGGTCCGGTTGGTGCTTGTAGAAATGGTGCAGGTACCACTCGTCGGTCTTCGGATCGAGTTCCCAGAGGCTGTCCTCCTGGTCGGGAAAGACGACGTCCTTCGAACTCGACTTGGGCTCGGTCGCGCTCCACACGAAGTAATCCCGATACGGGTCATCCTTGCTGCGGCGAGCGGACTTGAACCACGGGTGATGATCCGACGTGTGGTTCATGACGAAGTCGATGATCACGCGAATCCCGCTCGCCTTGGCCGTGCGCACCAACTCGACGAAGTCTCCGAGGGTTCCGAGCCGCGGGTCCACGCCGAAGAAATCGGTGATGTCGTAGCCGTCGTCTTTGCGGGCGGTCGGATAGAACGGCATGAGCCACAGGCACGTCACGCCGAGGTCGAACAGGTACTCGATGCGTTCGGTCATGCCCCGGATGTCGCCGGTGCCGTCGCCGTTCCAGTCGTAGAAGGTCTCGATGTCCGCGCAGTAGAAGACGGCGTTTTTCCACCACAGGTCACCGGTGTCGGCGCGTCTCATGCGCTCACCTCCTGCGGCGCGGTGGGGGAGAATTCCGGCAGGACGTTTTCGCCGAATGCGTCGATGAAGCCGCGCTGCTGTTGTCCGACGAAATGCAGATAGAGCTCGTCCCAGCCTTGTTCGATGTACTCGTGCAGCCATTGCCGGTGTCGGGCCAGGTCGCCGGACACGTTGACCGACTTCTTCACTTGGTCGGGGGTGACGTATTGACTGACGGCGTCGAACGCGTCGACCGATTCGAGGTCCCAGCAGATCGGCGGACTGAACACATTGCTGCGCCACTGGTCGTGTGCGATCGCGAGGGCTTGGTCATCGGTGGGCGCCCAGCTGAGGTGGATCTGCAGGCGGGCCGGGCCACGGCCACCGGCCTCGCGGTACGCGTCGAGCACCTTCCGCAGCGTGTCCTTCGACTGGTTGACGGTGACCAGGCCGTCGGCCCACGCGGCGTGACGTGCTGCGGTCTCCGGCGTGACGGCGGGTCCGACGAGGTCGGGGACCTTATCGGGCAGGGTCCACAGCCGGGCCCGGTTGACGTGCACATGACCGTCGTGGCTGACCTCCTCACCGCTGAGCAGGCGCCGGATGACGTCGACACATTCGACGAGGCGCTGATCGCGTACGTCCTTACGCGGCCACGCGTCGCCCGTCACCCGCTCGTTGGACGCCTCGCCCGACCCGAGTGCCGCCCAGAACCGCCCGGGGAACATCTGTGCCAGCGTGGCGATGGCCTGGGCGACGATCGCGGGGTGGTAGCGCTGTCCAGGAGCGTTGACGACGCCGAAGGGCAGGTGGGTGGTGGCCAGCGCGGCGCCGAGGAAAGACCAGGCGAACCCCGACTCGCCCTGACGCTCGCTCCATGGGCTGAAGTGGTCGGACGACATCGCGGCGGTGAAGCCGGCCTGCTCGGCGTGCTGCACGTCGAGTAACAGTTGCGCGGGGCTGATCTGTTCATGCGAACAGTGAAAGCCGATGACGGTCATGGGCACGGGGTACCCGTTATTGACCCGTGCGTCGCACCGGCCGGGGCGTCAGGGGAATGGAATCGGGGGAATCGCCGATGGCAGCTGCATCACGCGACCGACCTGACTGCCGGCCGCCTTGTCGTGATGAGGTATGCGCTGCCGAGAATCAGGAGACTCCCGACCATTTGCCACATCGACGGCACCTGCCCGAGGAAGGCCGCCCCGAGCACCAGAGCGCCGATCGGCGTCAACAACAGCAAGGCCGAACTCACCTCGGCACGCAGTAGCGGACTGCCCAGCGCCACAAGCAACCAGCCCAGCACCTGGCCCGTAAACGCGGTCAGCACAAGCCATCCCATCGCTCCCCAGCCCGGCATGAGTGTGACACCGCCCCAGAGTGCGCCGCCGGCCAGCGCAGCGATCGTTGCGGACGCCATGATCGTCAGGTACGACTGGACCGGCGGTCGGTCCGGACCTCCGCGGCGAAGCAGAAACAGGAAAACCGAGTAGCACACGGCGGCCAGCGCCGCGTGCACCGTACCGGCGACAGGCGCCGTCCCGGTCACGCCGGTCTCGAGGATTCCCCCGGTGAGAACCGTTCCGACAACGACGACGGGCAACAGTCCGACGAAGTGACGGCTCAGCGACTCGCGGTCGATGAGCCGGGCGAGCAGTGGCACGATGACAACCTGGGTGTTGACCAGTACCGCGGTAATCCCAACGCCCACCTCGTAAATCGCCTGCGTCCACAGGAGTGCGTCCGCCGCGAACAGAACGCCCGCAGCCGCCGCCCACCCTTGCTGCCGTGTTGTCGGCACGCCGCGGCGACGCCACTCGACGACAGCCAGCGGAGCCAAGAGGGGTAGAGCGAAAACGCACCGGAAGAACGAAGCCGTGCCAGGGGAGGTCGCGGACAGCGCCACGAACAGGCCGGACGCCGAGACTCCGAGGGCACCCAACGCGGTGGTCAGCGCGGGCCGATCCGTGACCATCGCCCGATCGTAGGAATCGCGTCGCGGCGCACGCATCTCAATTATCACGAGCACCGCAGGGTATATGTACGCGTGGTCGGGGTACACGAAGTTGTGCCTCAGACACTTGAACTGACGATTCATGACCCGCGAACCGGTGACCTCGTCGCGCAGTTGCCGGTCGCCGGCCCTTCCGAATGCGCGGCAGCGGTCGCACGAGCCACCGCCGCGTCGAGCAGTTGGGCGCGAACACCGGCCGCCGAACGCGCGGCCGCCCTCACCGTGGCGGCGGCATCGGTGAAAGCTGCGGCAGACGAACTCGCCGAACTCAACGAACGCGAGACCGGAAAGCTGCGCCAAGACGCTCTGGGTGGTGTCGAAGCGGGCGCGGGATCGCTTGTCCAGTACGCCGAACTCGGGCCGCTGCACCGCGGTAGGACCCTGCACGGCGGTTGGTCTGCCACCGATTTCATGGTGCCCGAGCCGCGCGGCGTGGTCGCGGTGCTGACGCCGTGGAACGACCCGGTGGCAGTGGCGGCGGGATTACTCGGCGCGGCACTGGTGACCGGAAACACCGTGGTACACAAGCCAAGTGAGCGGTGCCCCAAGACGGGCCGCCGGTTCGCCGAGTTGCTCGCCGAACATCTTCCTGACGGTGTGCTGGAGATCGTCGACGGTGACGGCAGCGTCGGCGCCCGGCTCGCCGATGCCGACGAGATCGACGTCGTGGCCCATGTGGGCAGCAGCGCGACCGGCCGTGCCATCGCGGAAGCCTGCGCGCGGCGGGGCGCCAAAGCACTGTTGGAGAACGGCGGCAACGATGCGCTCATCGTCGATTCGGGGGTGGACCCGGCGTGGGCTGCCCAGCAGGCTGCGCTGGGCGCGTTCGCCAACGCGGGTCAGATCTGTGTGTCCGTAGAGCGCATATTCGTGGTGGCCGATATGGCAGATGCGTTCACCGATGCTCTGGTCGGCGAAGCGCGCGAGTGGTCGGGCCGCATCGGACCGCTCGTCGATGAACGCCAGCGCGAGATCGTCTGTCGGCATGTCGACGACGCGGTCACCCGCGGGGCGCGAGTGCTGGCTGGGGGAGAGCCAAGTAGTGGCCCCGGCACGTTCTACCCGCCCACGGTGTTGGCCGACTGCAGCACGGACATGCTGGTGTTTCAGGAAGAGACGTTCGGCCCGATCGCACCCGTTCGCACAGTGCCGGACTTCGATACCGCCCTCGCGGAGGCAGCGGATGACCGTTACGGGCTGTCGGCTGCCGTGCTGACGCCGGACATGGCCCATGCCCAGGAGGCGTGGCGGAGCCTTCCGGTGGGAACCGTGAAGATCAATGACGTGTTCGGGGGCGCTCCCGGCGGCGCGTCTCAACCGCGCCGAGCGAGCGGCAGCGGATTTGGCTTCGGCCCGGAATTGCTCGATGAGATGACCGCGGTGAAGGTCGTGCACTGGTCGCCACCTCCGGAGGCGTCCCGATGATTTCGATGAACTGGAAACCGCCCCGGGTGGGAGCGTCCTAGCGTGCCGACCGTGACCGACGCGGTCCTGGTCCTCGCGTCGAACGAACCCCCCGGCTTGTTGCCCGCCCGCCAACAGATGGCGGTGTCACTCGGATTCCACATCATCCTGGCGTGTTTCGGGGTGGCCTTCCCGGCGATGATCTACGTGATCCACCGCCGCGGCATCGTCCGCAATGACTCGGTGGCATTGGGCCTTGCGAGGCGGTGGGCCAAGGTGTCGGCGGTGTTGTTCGCGATCGGCGCCGTCTCCGGCACAGTGCTGAGTTTCGAGATGGGATTGCTGTGGCCAGGCCTGATGAGCCGGTTCGGCGATGTGCTCGGCCTGCCGTTCGCGTTCGAGGGGCTGTCCTTCTTCATCGAGGCGATATTCCTGGGTATTTACCTCTACGGCTGGGACCGTCTGCCACCTCGACGGCACCTGGCGATGCTCATCCCGATGGCGATCTCGGGCGTTGTCGGCACCTTCTGCGTCGTGTCGGTAAACGCATGGATGAACCACCCGGCAGGGTTCGACATCCAGGACGGTCGGGTCACCAACATCGACCCGTGGGCGGCCATGTTCAACGAGGGCGTGTGGCTGCAGTTCCTGCACATGTGGGTTGCGGCGTTCATGGTGGTAGGGCTGACGGTTTCCGGCGTCTACGCCGCCGGTCTGCTACGCGGCCGCGACGACGCGCATCACCGTCTCGGATTCCGGGTGCCCTTCGTGTTCGCGAGCGTCGCGGCCCTTGCGCAGCCACTCATCGGTCACGTCCTCGGGATGCGCATTCACGACACCCAACCGGCGAAGCTTGCGGCGTTCGAACTTGCGCCGAAGACCGAGGGTCCGGCGCCGCTCCGCTTAGGTGGTCTCCTGATCGACGGCGAGGTGCGGTGGGCGTTCTCCATACCCCGCCTGGGTTCGATCATCGCTCGCAATTCGTGGGATGCGCCGGTGCCTGGGTTGGACACGGTGCCCGCGACCGACCGGCCGCCGGCCAACATCACCCACCTTGCCTTTCAATCGATGGTCATGATCGGCACGCTGCTGGCTGCGGCGGTGGTGTTGTTCTGGGTGGCGCGCTGGCGCGGTTGGGATTTGCTCAAGGCCCGATGGTTCTTGTGGTTCGCCGTCGTTGCCGGCCCACTCGCCATCGTCGCGGTCGAATGTGGTTGGACCGCAACCGAAGTAGGTCGTCAGCCCTGGACCGTATGGCAGATTCTCCGCACCAGCGATGCCGCCAGCATGAGTAGCGGATTGTGGTGGAGCTATGTGGGCGTGCTTGTCTTCTACCTCGGGATGGCGGTGGGCGCGTATGTGGTCTTGAGATCTATGGCGCGGCGCTGGCGTAGCGGCGAGGAGAACCTGCCCAGCCCGTACGGTCCCGCCGCAGTTGTCAGCAAGCGGCAGTCGGATGGGCGGGATTCGGGGCCATGACACTCGCGGACCTCGTCGCCGTTGCGATGTTCGTCGGTGTGATCGCCTACGGACTGTTCGGTGGAGCCGATTTCGGCTCAGGTTTCTACGATCTCACCGCTGGGCGCGGGGAAATGGCCGGTGAGTTGCGCGAACTGGTCGATCACAGCATCGGACCGGTGTGGGAAGCCAACCACGTGTGGTTGATCTATATCTTGGTGATCTGGTGGACCGGATTTCCCCGGTCCTTCGCGGCTGCCACGACCACGCTCTTCATTCCGTTGATCTTGGCACTTGCCGGAATCGTCTTGCGGGGAGCCAGTTTTGTGTTCCGCAAGTACGCGGCCACCTACCGGCAGGCCAGGCTGTTCGGCGCAATATTCGCGGGATCGTCGTTGATCACCCCGTTCTTCTTCGGCACGGTCGTCGGGGCGCTCGCCTCTGGACGCGTACCCGCCGGGGGATACGGCGACCGCATTGGCTCATGGGTTAATCCGACGTCGTTCGTCGGTGGAGCCCTTGCGATGGCAACCTGTGTGTTCTTGGCCGGTGTGTTCCTGACCGCCGACGCCCAACGGTCCGGAGCCGACGCACTCGCCGAGCGGCTGCGCATCCGCACGATTGCCGTCGGAATCGTCGCCGGTGCCATCGTCTTCGCGGGGCTGTATCCGGTTACGCACGATGCCCCTATCCTGAGCTCGGGCCTGCGCGGCGCCGCCGCGCCGTTGTTGGTGATTGCCGCGGTCGCGGGCCTCGCGACGCTCGCGTTGCTGTACCTGAGACGGTTCTCGATAGCGCGGATCCCGGCCGCGGGTGCGGTGGCCGCGGTCATCGCGGGCTGGGGTGTGGCGCAGTACCCGTGGATGTTGGTCGGCCAGATGACCATCGCTCAAGCCGCGGGCGCACACCCGACCATGGTCGGGCTCCTCGTAGTGGTCGGTGTCGCGTGCGTACTCGTTCTTCCGGCGTTGGGTTACCTCTTGTGGCTCACACAAACGGAGGTGTGGTCGCGCCACTGATCAGCGCGGGCCGCGACGGCAACGCTCACGCAGGCGGGTAGGGCAGCGAGAACTCGTCGGCCAGCAGACTCTGCACGATGATCATGGCGGCCTCCGCCCCTGCCGCGATGGCGCCGGCAAGGTATGGCTGCTCGGTGCATGGATCACCGGCGGCGAAGACGGTGTGCACGGTGGTGCGGTGCAGTGCATCCACATCGAGCGAGTCGGGCGCCGTCGGGCCCGCACTGCACGCCGCACCGAGTTGCGTGGCAAGGCCGGAACGCTGGCGCAGCGGCGCCTCGACGAGCAGTCCATCGCGTTCCAGGCGGCTGCCGTCGGCGAACGCGATCGCGGTCAATTCGCCGTCCTGGCCGATGAGTTCGACGATCCGGCGCTCGTCGATATCCACCTTGGCCGCTGCCAGCCGTCGCCTCTCGCCATCGGGTAGATCCGGTGCTCCGTCGGTGAGGAGCACGACGTCGTCGCTCCATCCGCGCAGCATCAACACTGCGTGGACGGCGTCGTCACCGGCGGCGAGCGCGGCAAGTCGTTTGTCGCGCATCTCCCAGCCGTGGCAGAACGGGCATTGGAACACCGATTTGCCCCAAAGCTCGTCGAGTCCGGGCAACTCGGGCGGGCAGTACCGCATGCCGGTGGCCAGCAGTACCCGTCGGGCGGCTATCGTCTCGCCGCTGTCCAGCTCGAGCACATGCCGGTCGTCGACGGTCTTGCCACTGATGACCTCGCCTGCGACGTACTGCACGCTCGGATATTCGGCCAGCTCCCGACGGCCGGTCGCATACAGCTCGGCGGGTGGTCGGCGGTCGTGGCCCAGCAGCCCGCCGATCGCGCGTGCCGACTGGTTGCTCGGTTCTCCGGCGTCGACCACGAGGGTTCGACGACGCGCGCGGCCGAGCACCAACGCCGCGCTCAACCCTGCCGCGCCGCCACCCACGACGGCGCACTCCCACTCGTCCATGCCCGCATACGTTGCCTCGAACAGGCAGATCAAAACGCGTGTGTCGTGAGCTCCTGGTCAATTCAGCTGCGAGCTCGCCGTCGTAGCAGAATGCTACACTCGTTTCATACTGCTACAGCGGGAGGCTGTCATGACCGAAGCCCCAGACCGGGTGACACGATTCGCCGCGGATTTGATGGACAGCGCGGCGGCCGAAGGTGCTCGTCAGAGCCGGTCGGCCAAACAGCAACTCGACCACTGGGCTCGCGTCGGGCGGGCCGTATCGAGCCAGCAGAGCGCCGCGCGTCGTCGGGTTGAGGCAGCCCTGGCCGGGGAGATGCCGCTGCGTTCGCTGACGGTAGAGGAAGGGGTCGTGTTCAACGCCGAGATCTCCGCGGCCATCGAAGAGAGCTTGGGCCGGGCCGACTACGGCAAGACCCTCGCCGCCCGTGGAATCACGACGGTCGCCATCGGCGATGACGGCGAGATCGTGCAGTACCGTCCCGACGGCACCACGACACCGCTGACGCACCAGGGGTGAAGCGCCTCGACCTCGTCGTCGGATCCAACGGCGCGGGCAAGTCGACCTTCATCGAACTGACCCTCGCTCCGCTGTTGCCGGGCAGTCCCGTCGTCAACGCTGACGAGATCGCCAAGCGCCGCTGGCCGGATTCGGCGGCGACACATGCGTACGAGGCCGCCGCGGTCGCCGCCGAAACGAGAGCCAAACTCATCGAGCGGGGCGAATCCTTCATCGCTGAAACCGTTTTCTCGCACCCTTCCAAGTTGGACCTCATCGGTGACGCACACGCAGCCGGATACATCGTCGTCCTGCATGCCGTCTTGATCCCTGAGGATCTCGCCGTGCTACGCGTGCGACACCGGGTCGAAGCCGGCGGCCATGACGTGCCTGAGCACAAGATTCGCGAACGCTATCAACGGCTTTGGGATCTCGTCGCGACCGCGGCAGCGCGGGCGGATTCCGCGACGTTCTATGACAACAGCACGCTGAAAGGTCCCCGCATCGTGGCACAGATCGCGGGCGGATTCATCGTCGGTTCGCCGGCCTGGCCGACATGGACACCGGCGCCACTAGTCGCGCAGTGGCCCTGCTGAGCGGTGGATGGTGCGTCGTCATGTCGGCACCTCCACCCAGGTAGCGGATTGAGACGAGGTGATCACCGCGTCCACCAGTGCGGCCGCGCGCAGGCCGTCGGCAAACGTGGGCAACCCGTCAGGAGCCGACCCGCCGATCGCGGCGTAGGTGTCCGCGACAAAGGCGTTGAAGCAGTCCTGGTAACCCTGCGGGTGGCCGGGCGGAAGCAACGAGTAGCGTGTCGTCGCCGCAGACGACGCAGGCGACCCGCGATGCAGCGTGAGGTTGCCGTCCATGCCGCCGACGAACAGGTTCTCTGGATTCTCCTGGTCGAAACCGTATGCGGCGTCGGCACCGTCGAGCGAGATCCTCAGTGCGTTTCGCCGGCCGATGGCCGTCTGGCTGGCCAGCATCGACCCCGCGGCGCCCGCGTCGGTATCGAACAGCACCGTTGTCACCGTGCCGCTGGCGGTCGTGCGTGCCAGCAGTCGGGTGATTCGGTGCCCGGTGGTGAATTCGACGAGATCGCACCAGTGCACCCCGATGTCGGCGAATGCCCGGTAGGCGCCCCCTTCGGTGTCCTCACCGCGCCACCCGGCGGACGCGCCGCCGGCTTGCCAGTCCTGCAGATAGGCCCCGTGCAGCAGATGCAGGGGACCGGGCTCGCCGGCGGCGACGCGAGCCCGGGCCTCGCGAATCGCTGGGTAGAACCGGTACACGAAGGGGACCGTGGCCACCTTTCCCTTCGCCTGGGCGGCCAACGAACGCGCATCGGAAAGTGTTGTTGCCAGCGGTTTTTCGCAGACCACCGGCTTGCCGGCGGCAATCGCACGCCGGGCCAACGGCACGTGCAGCGAATTCGGTGTGCAGATGTGCACGACCTCGACATCGTCCGAATCGATCAGTTCCTCGGCCGTGGCGGCTGCACCGAGGGCGCCCAGTCGATGAGCGGCCTCGGCCGAGCGCTCCGCCGTGGAGGCCGCAACCCTCGTCACCAGCCCGCCGGCGGCCCGTACGGCATTGGCGTGCACCGCGCCGATGAAGCCGGCACCGATAACCCCGGCGCGCAGTTGCTCAGTCACTGTTTCCCTCCAGGCCGTCACTAGGTTCCCTGGTCGACCAGGTCGAACACCACGAAAGCCTCGGAAAAGGGTTGGGGCGTAACGCCCATCGGGCCGAACGGGTGGTCGAGTACGAATATGAGGTACAGCAGCAAGGCGAGCAGCATGGTGACGGCGCTGACGAGGATGATGTGAGCACGGTTGTCAGCCAACCGCATGAAGCTCGTGAGCGCGATCAGCACGAGCCCGCCGAAGACCAAGGCGCACCACAACAATGGTGGAATCCGTGGCTTCGCATCCAAGATTCGTGCGCTGCGAATCGTTGACAGCTCCGTCAGCTGGCTGAGGAACGGCTGGTTGATCGCACTGGTCGCTTCACTGGGCTTGCCACTGCCGACGATGCGGTACATCGCCGTGAGCGCCGCCCGGCCGTCGTTGCTGATATTGCCGAACTCATTCTTGCCCCACTCGGGTCCTTGCATCGCGGTCGCGTACTTGCGGATCTGTGCGCGAACCTCGGATTGTTCGGGCTGCGGCATGGCGACGGTCTGGCGGTACATCGTCTTCAATATTGACGCTTCTGTCGCGACATTTGTCTCGGCCGAGAGATACTGCTGCCAGCCGACGACGACGGTAAACCCAAGAACCGCACCGTAAATGAGGCCGACGACGGTGAGGAACGGCGACAGGATCGAGTTGTGTTCCGGTCGCGCGTCACGGGCAATGATGCGGCTGGCGATGAGCACACTGCCGACCGCGATGATCACTCCGCCGACGATCACGACCGCCAGCAGCAGCCACGCGCCGATCAGCCCAAAGTCGCCCATGGTGCGTAAGAATGCCAGCGAATGCGGCGGCGCGGCGGCGCATTGCGTGTTCCCACGTGATGACTTTCGACGGTCTTACTTCGGCCGCCGGCTGTCTTGCGCCAAACCCTGTTCGTCGGCAAAGAAGTCGACGAGCCCGTATGGCGCACGCGCACCGAGGCACAGATCCAGGGTCTCGCGGGCGTCGACGGCCGACGCTGCACTGCGGGGGAACATCTCCTGCTCGTACACCGCGAACGCCGTATCCGCGTCGTCGGGATGGGTGGCGATCGCGAGCGCCAGACGCGCGCCGTCGAGCATGGCCAGGTTTGCTCCCTCGCCGCCCGGAGGGCTCAGGTGTGCCGCGTCTCCGATCAACGTCACGCCAGGCACGTGATCCCAGCGGTGACCGTCTGGGAGCGCGTACAGCGGCCGTGCCACCGGACCTTCATCAGCCTCGATCAGCAGTGCGGTGAGTTCGGGTGCCCACCCAGCGTATTCACGGGCCACACTTGCGATGGCCGCAGACGGATCGGTGAAGTCGATACCGGCGGCCCACTCGAGTGGTCGGTTCAGTTCCAGGTAGCCGTGCAGCACGCCGCGTGGTTCGCGGTGCGCGGTGATTCCGATGCCCGGGGCGAGCGCATACATCGCTCCGGCTCCGACTGCCTTGGCTGCCAGGGGATGTCGCACGTCTGCGTCGTGCAGGTAGGTCTCGACGAACGTCGTGCCGATATAGCTCGGCACGGCACCGGAGACCAGTCGGCGGACTCGTGACCAAGCGCCGTCAGCGCCGACCAGCAGATCGGTGGCGACGGTGTGCCCGTCCGCGAACGTCAGCTCGTGGCGACCTCCGCCGAGCGCACGCGCACCGGCGAGCTTGCGCCCCCACGACACGGTGCCATCGGGCAGCGATGCCAGCAGGAGCCGGCGTAGGTCGCCGCGAAGCACCTCGGGTCGATGACCCGCGCCGTCGTCGGGCTGTTCGAACAGTACGGTGCCGTGCCGGTCAAGGATGCGGGCGGCCTCTGCGCCTTCGTGGATGATGGCGCGGAACTCGGCCGTGAGTTCGGCGGCGTCGAGTGCCACCTGCCCCGTCTCGGCGTGGATGTCCAATTGGCCGCCTTGGGTGCGGCTGCCAATCGATGGTTCGGCCTCGTAGACGGTGCACGCGATGCCGTGGACCGTCAGCACCCGGGCGAGCATCAGCCCGCCGATACCCGCTCCCACGATCGTCACCGTCATCGTTTCCACCTCTCGCCGTCTTTGGAACGATGTTCCAAACTCCATATTGGAACTGCGTTCCAGAGATGTCAAAATGACGAGGTGGCACACCGAGTCCGCGACTCCTCCCGACGAACCGATGCGCTGTCGCATGAGCGCATCATCGACGCGGCGGTGTCGCTGCTCGACGCCGACGGCGAGGATGGCTTGACCTTTCGGCGGCTCGCCGATGTGTTGCGGACCGGGCCGGGCGCGATCTACCACCACGTGGTCAACAAGGACCAGTTGCTCAGTGACGCAACGGATGTCGTCGTGAACATCGGCGACGCCGCGTTCCTCAGCGACAGTGACGGCGACGCCGCCACGCACGCGGCGGCGATCCGGTCGATCGCAGAAGTCGTCTTCGATGCCGTCGACGCCCACCCGTGGGCGGGAGCACAGCTCGCGCGCGGACCGCTGCAGCCGGCCATGCTGCGGATATTCGAGGCCGTAGGCCGGAGGGTCGTCGCGCTCGGCGTGCCGGATTCCGCGGCGTTCACATGCGTGACAGCGGTGACCAACTACATGCTCGGGGCCGCTGAACTGAACGCCGCAAATGCGCGCGTCGTTGCGCCGGGTAAGGACCGCAGCGTCCATCTGTCGGCCGCCGCGACCGCATGGGGGAGTCTCGACCCAGCCGACTACCCGTTCACCCGCGCGGTCGCCGAGCAGATGCGCGAGCACGACGACCGGGAACAGTTCCTCGACGGCATCGATCTGATCCTCACCGGCATCGTCGCGATGGGTGACAAGAAGCGCACCCGCTGATCCGGACGTGAACCTACCGCCGAAGCGACCGCGATAGCCGCCATCGTCGACGAACCCAGCTGAGGGGGACCGTCAGAGGACCGGCGCGGGTGGCGCGAGCCGGCCGACGACAAACGCCGCGGCTTGAGCGGCCATTCCGTTCATGCCGTACTGGCCGTGGGCGAGGCTGGACCCGTTTGGAGCATCGCCACTGCACACGGTGTCGCCGACGGCGCAGAGCACCAACGATTTGCCGGCATACAGAGGACCGACATCGATGGCCGGTACGCCGTACTTGATCTGCGCTTGACCGGAAGGCTTGCCGAACAACACCACGGCATCGACATGGTCGGCGAGGTCGGGCGCTATCGGCACCGGCGCCGCTGTGGGAGGCACGCCTTGCGGTACGAGACCCGATGTGGTCAGCGCCGCGACGGCGGCTCCTTGCGAGTATCCGCCGAGAACCATCCTGGTATTCGGGCACACGGACAGCACGCCTCGTACATGGTTGGCGAGGTCCCGGATGCCGTCGGCGACGTTGAGTTCGAATTCGAGGCCGCTGCCGAAATTACTGCTCGCCGGATAGTTCACGCCGTATACGCCGACGGTGCGTGGAAAGGCCTGCGACCTCAGGTTGTCGACGAAACTTTGTCCGACGTTCCCGACGCCGGGCCACTCGCCGGTGCCTCTGGCGAATGCCACGCCGATGTCCGGGCATGGCTCTGCCGTCGCGGCGGGCGTGCCCGTCCACAAACCCGCCAGCGTTATGACAATCGCTCCCCAGGAGCGCCACCGGGTCAACAGGCCACCGCCCACTCACGCCTCCCCAAGACCACGTCCTCGCACGGCGCCGGCCGACGCGTGCCCCCGAGGCGTAACACTAGGCGCTGTCCATCCAACTTCGGGTGAGAACGTCCTTCAGTTCTCTTTGAATCTTGGGCGAGCAGGTGTTGGCCGATCGGTAGCTGACAACGTGTCCCGTGCGGGTAGCAAAAATCCCTTTCTTGTTCGGGCGTGAATCTCTTAGCATTCGGCCCGTGCTATCCCGCCCGGTATCGATTGATGACGAAGAGATCGCCAATGTGGTTGCTGCGCACTGGTTGCCCCAGATCACCGATATCAGTTATCTGCCATGGGGTTTCGGTGCGTACCACTGGCGGGCGAACGGCGGCGGTACCACGTTGTTTGTGACGTTGGACCACTTGGAACCCCGACACACCGGATCTTCTCTTGAGGCTGCCTACGCCGGGGCCGCTGCGCTGGCCGCCGCTGGTTTGAACATGGTGTGTGCACCGCTGCCGGCAGAGTCTGGACAGTTCACCGTCGGTCTCGAAGCTTGCGCGCTCAGCGTGACGCCGTGGCTGCCGGGCAGCAGCCCGACCGAGGCGCAGGCCCGCGAGCCCCAACATGTCCGCGACGTGGTTCTGGCTTTGGAGGCGCTGCATCGGGCCGTTCCACCTGAGGGGCTGCGGCCATGGACCCCGCGGGTCGGGCTTTCGTTCGCCGACGAGTTGCGAACTCGCACCCGCGAGCCCTGGACGAGCGGCCCGCTCGCAGAGAAGGCACGACTGGCTCTTACCGCGCACATTGAACAGATCCAACGCTGGACGGAGCGCTACCTGGAGTTGGCGGAGACAGCATGCTCCCGGCGCGACACATGGGTGCCGACACATGGCGAGCCGCACAACGAGAACCAGGTCGTGACCGCCGACGGCGTCCGGCTGGTCGATTGGGAGTCATTGGCTCTTGCACCGCGCGAACGGGACTATGCCGACCTACCCGCTGCGGTACACGGCCTTTTGCGGCCCGACCCCGCGATGCTAGAGCTCTTCTCGCTGGACTGGCGACTCTCCGAAATCGCCGAGTACACAAGATGGTTCACCGCTGCGCATATCGGCTCCGAAGACGACCACACCGCTCTGGAAGGGTTGTACGAAGAATTGACCGGGGCCGGGAGTGAACCTAAGCCACTCGCCAAATCTGTACCGCCACAACAGAATACGTCACAGTGACGAATTTCGCCCCGTGGCCGGCTTTACGGAAAGGGGATGGGCGGGATCGCAGAAGGCAGCTGGATCTGAGGAATCGCAGCAGGCATCTCGATCTGGGGTACGTCGGCCGGAAGTTGCGCCCGCGGGATCTCACCAGGCAGTTCCACGTCGGGAACGGCGCTCGGCAACGGCACCGGTGGAATATCGTTCGGATACGGGAACGGTGGCATGTTAGCCGGGACCGGCAGTGTTGTCACGGGATCATCCGATGCGACCGGTCGTCCCGGATCGGCCGAGCAACCCGAGAGCATCGTCCCGGCTATCAGCGGCAGGAGCAGCACAACTCGCCACCGAGTCCGTCTCACCCCAATAGACATCTGGTCAGCCCCTTGCATTCACTGACGACGCTATCACCGACTGAATACTCGACGTCGTCGCGGAGCCTCGTTCCAAAGCCCAGCGGGCCCAAATCACCTGCAGTGCAATCGATTCTGTCGCATGGGCACCAGGCGGGAAAACGTCACAGTGACGTAATGGCAGGATAATTGCCGAGAGCGATGAGGGACGTCAGTGGTCGTCGCCACCGATCGACTGTCAGTTCTCACTTGACCCGAAGAATTCTCACTTGATCTGACACAACGGCGCGCCTTTCTCATGTGATCTGATATAGCCGGTACCGTCCTAGGCATGTCGATGCTGGCCACGGGTGCTGTTGTCGGTGGCTGCTGCGATGCGGTGTTCGAGATGGCCGACGCCAGTGGGGTTTCGCGCCTGCCGGTGGAGCTGGCTCATGGGATCCGGTTCGATGTCGACTGTGAACCGATCCGGTCGTTTCCTTCGTTTCGTGGGCAACGGAACTTTCCCGGGCTGTGGTGGTTCGCGACGACGCGCAGGCACATCGGTTACGAATCATGGGTTGAGCGTGACCAGCTGATGGCATTGGATGCTGATCCTGAAACCGTTGGCGTTGCCTGCCAACCGTTTCGACTGCGATGGCCCGATGGTCGTCATCATGTACCCGACTACTACGCTCGCAGATCCGACGGCACGGTCACGATCGTTGATGTCCGCCCCGATGACCGGATTCTTGAGTCTGATGCGGAGTTGTTCGCTCGCTCGGAGGCTGTGTGCATTGCAGCCGGATGGGAGTACCGGCGCGTCGGCGTATTGGACGCTGTGCTGGCAGCGAACCTGCGGTGGCTTTCGGGGTACCGACATCCGCGCGTGTTGCGCCCTGGTGTTGCGGCAGAGCTTTTGAGTTGTTTCGCCCGCGAGCGGCCGCTTCTGGAGGGCGCGGTGGCGGTGGGCGATCCGCTTGTGGTGCTGCCTGTGCTGTTCCACCTGCTCTGGCATCGACGCTTGGTGGCCGATCTGTCCCGGACGGTGCTCGACGAGCGGACAGCGGTGAGCGCGGCAGTGTTGTGAGCTCCTTACGAGGCGGTGTGATCCGTGAAGGTGATGAAATCCGTTTAGGTTCACGCAATTTCACGGTCGCAAGTCTGGCGGGAGGATCGGTACGGCTCATCGACGCTGTTGGTGAACGTACAACTGTTCCCCTGTCGGCGGTGCTGGCCGATTCGACTCTGGAGGTGCTGGCGGGGTCACGACCGGTGTTGTGGTCTGTTGAGGCGCTCGAAGGTGTGCCCGCGGAGGTCGCTGATCGGGCACGGTGGTGGGAACAACACATCGTCGAGGTGTTGACCGGGCGCCGACCCGAGAGTCCGCCGGGGCAGCCAATTCGTCCGGAGTTCGATCCGGCGGTCCGGTCCTTACGCCAGAGGGAGCTGGCCAAGCTTGAGGAGCTGCGGGCCGCCGGCCGCGATCTGGCGTTGATCACTCTGCAACGTCAGCGATCCCGCTACGAGGCTAAGGGCCTTCTGGGATTGGTTGACGGCCGCTATCTCGCCAAACGTCCGGTGTTGGGCCGTGTCGATGAGCGTGTCGTTGCCGTGGTCCGACGTCTCATCGACAACGAGACCGAGCTATCGACCGGCACGGTGAGCAGGCTTCAGCGCAAGTTGGAGAAGGCGCTGCTGGCCGAGTACGGTCCCGACGACGCCCCGAAGGTCCCGTCCCAAGCCACGTTCTACCGGCTCGTCAAACGCTTGGAGGAAGGCAAGCACACCTTCGGTTCCGCCCGTACCCGCCGGTCATTAGCCAAACAACCCGACGGCCCCTTCGGCGCGGTAACCGCTGCCCGTCCTGGTGAAATGGTGGAAATCGACTCCACCCCGCTGGATGTGCGGGTGGTCCTTGATGACGGTGTGGTCGATCGGGTGGAGCTGACCGCGATGGTCGACAACGTCACCCGCTCGATCCCGGCGGCAGTTCTGCGGCCCACCACAAAGGCCGTCGATGCCGCGCTGCTGCTGGCCAAGGCGTTGACCCCAGAGCCGATGCGCCCGGGTTGGTCCGATGCGTTGCGGTTGTCACGCTCGGTGTTGCCGCACCGGCGTTTGACCGATGTCGATCAACGGCTCGCCGACGCCGCGGCTCGCCCGGTGATCGCTCCCGAGACCATCGTCTGTGATCACGGGAAGGCGTTTTTCTCCAAGACATTTGAGCAGGCGTGCTGCTCACTGGGTATCAACCTGCAACCCGCTCATCCGGATCAGCCGACCGACAAACCGAAGGTGGAACGCACCCTGCAGTCGGTGGGCACATTGTTCGCCCAGTACGTCGCCGGGTACGTCGGCTCCAGCGTGGAACGTCGCGGTAAGAACGCCGACCAGGACGCCGTGTGGTCCCTGATGGAACTGCAGGCGTTGCTCGATGAGTGGCTCGTCGCGGTGTGGCAGAACCGGCCCCACGACGGACTACGGGATCCGGTGACCCCGGGCAAAGCGCTTACTCCCAACGAAAAGTTCGCGGCCCTGGTCGAAGTCGCTGGTTACGTCCCGGTGCCGCTGAGCGCTGATGACTACATCGAGTTGTTGCCCGCGACGTGGCGGGTCATCGGCTCAGCGGGTATCCGGGTCAATCACCGGACCTACGATGCCCGGGCCCTGAACCCGTACCGGCGAGTCGACTCCGGGGTTCGGTCCCGCAACGGCCGGTGGGAGGTTCACTACGACCCCTACGACGTCGCTCAGATTTGGGTTCGCAACCATCACGACGACGGTTGGATCACCGCGACCTGGACGCACATGCGCACCGCCGCGGTGCCGTTCGGGGACACCGTGTGGAAGCAGGCCCAAGCGATCGTCGCGGAAAGGGGTGCAGATCCGGTGACTGAAGCCGAGATCGCAGCGGCGGCCGACGCCCTGCTGGATCGTGCCGAACGTGGCCCCGACGCCCGGCAGAGCCCGCCAACAGCCCGGCGCGCAGTAGCCAGGGCCCGGTCCATCCCCGAGCCGTCCTGGCCACGCCCCACCAGCGCCGAGGACACCAATGAAAGCCAGAAACCGCCCGAGGTGAGCACCGACGGGTTCGAGAACTCCGATGATGACGATCTCGCTGATGTCATCCCGTTGCCGGTGTTCGACGCACGCAAGGAGGCCGAACAGTGGCATTGGTGAGTCCGATCAGTCAACTCGAGGAACGGCGGCAACCAACAACCACCCTGGAGGGGTGGCGACGGTTCATCGACGCTGACCGGCCTGAATTCACCTTGCTTCCCGATCAGGACTGGTCAGATCTCGACAATGCTGATCGGATCGCCTACAACGAGGCCAGGGTGGCCCATCATTCCGAGCTCGTCGTGGTGACCACCTCGGCGATCCAGAAGATCACCAACGAGGGCCAGCTGCTCACTCTGCTGAACCAACGCGAGATCGGCGCGCGGCGGGGGCTGATCGTCTCCGGCGGCGCAGCCACCGGAAAGACCACCGCGATCAAACAACTCGGACGGTTTCACGAACTTCGGGTCCGCAGCCGCTACTCCGACAAAACCCGTATTCCCGTCGTCTACGTGACCGCTCCACCGAAGGGCTCCGCGCGCAAGCTTGCCATGGAATTCGCCCGCTTCCTGGGGCTTCCGCCGGTACGACGAATGAACGTCACCGATATCGCCGACGCGGTGTGCCAAGTGCTCATCGACGCGCGCACCGACATCGTGGTCGTCGACGAGATCCATAACCTGAACCTCGATACCCGTGCCGGGGAAGAGCTTTCCGACCACCTGAAGTACTTCACCGAACACTTACCCGCGACCTTCGTCTACGCCGGCATCGATGTCGAACGCTCCGGGGTGTTTACCGGTACCCGAGGCCGCCAGCTGGCCGGGCGCTGCGGTGTCATCAACACAGCCGCCTTCCCATACGGACAGGAGTGGCGGGCTCTGGTCGCCGCGATGGAGGGAACCCTGCGACTGCACCGGCATGAGCCAGGTACGCTCGTGCGCCAGACGAAATACCTGCACCAACGGACCGGCGGAATGATCGGGAGCCTCGCCCACCTCATCCGCTCGGCAGCCATCCGGGCAATGCTGGACCACACTGAACACATCGACCGCCAGGGCTTGGACAGCGTCCTCATCGACTACGCAGCTCAGGCCTCAGCCCAACGCAACGCTGGATAGCGATGATCAACGACTGGCCCCGGCTGCCACCACGACCGCTTCCGCAGCCAGTCACCGCATTTCGCGATGAGACCGTGCACTCCTTCACCACCCGACTCGCCCACGCCAACCGACTCTCACCCCAAAGTCTGCGCGACTACGCCGCACGCGAAGGCCACTACGTTGACCCAGACCGCCTCGCCCGACTCAGCGGCTACCCACGACACGTCCTCTGCGGCCGATTGCGGGGCCTGACTGTCGATGAACGTGATCTCACCCGCCAGCGGGCACGTGCCCGACCAATCTGCCGGTTCTGCTCAGCCAGGCGAGGGGTGCCAGAGCCCATTCACTGCTGGCTGCCCGACCACCTCACCGTCTGTCATCGCCACGGCTACTGGATCGGCCCTTCCGCCCAGCGATGGGACGACCAGATGTCACTGAAACACCATCCAGCTGTTGCCCAAGCTTCTAGGGCGCACCGTGCCCTGGCCAAGCGCAACACCTCCGACATTGTTGAGCTGGCGATCAATGATGCGTCACGGATAGTGCTGCGGCAGCGCCGATTCCGACGCAGCGACGGTCTCGGCGATAGCGCAGCCACCGGTATCGCATTACGGGGGCGATGGGCCAGCATCTCAACTGTCGACCTGCACATCGTCACCTACGTCGAAACAGTCCGGATGGCCACCGTCATCATTGACCATCGGCCACAATTGGTGAACCGATCCGGTAATCCCAGCCTCGCGCGCATAGCTGTTCTGGCGGCCGCGAATGCAGTGTTCGGCGCCGAGGCAGAGACGGCGACCGCCGCAGCCCTCGACGGCTGGCTAAACAACCAGCAGATCATCCGGGAGTCCCGATGATCACGACCGAGATCCGATGCGTGACGTTCGATGTAGGCGAGACATTGGTTGATGAGACTCTGATGTCGATCAAACTCGCTCAGGTACTCGGAGTGTTTGTCTCTCAGACAGAAATTCTGCAGGATGGAACGGTCAGCGCGGAAGTGCGTCGATGATCGCGTCAACCACTTCAACAGTCTTCGCAGAACCGCCGATATCGCGGGTACGGACTCCGCTGGCGATCGAGCTCTCGATCGCCTGTCGGACGGATTGCGCTTCGTCGTGTAACCCGAAGTCGTCCAGCATCATTGCCGCGCTTGCGATAGCTCCGATGGGATTACACACACCAAGACCGGCAATGTCAGGCGCCGACCCGTGCACCGGCTCGTACATGCTGGGGAATCGCTTCTCCGGGTTGAAGTTGGCGCTCGCCGCAAGT
Organism: Mycolicibacterium wolinskyi str. Jessa 2025; assembly: GCF_049241375.1. Classification (NCBI taxonomy): domain Bacteria; kingdom Bacillati; phylum Actinomycetota; class Actinomycetes; order Mycobacteriales; family Mycobacteriaceae; genus Mycobacterium; species Mycolicibacterium wolinskyi. Next base: position 3,630,309 of record NZ_CP185960.1, on the reverse strand, counting down.
CCAAGGCTGCCTGCCATCGCGCTGCCAAGATCAGACAAGATGTCAGCATTGAGATTGGAGGCGACAACAACCGATAGATCCTCCGGCCGAAGTACAAACTTGGCCGCCATGGCGTCGACGAGGACGCTCTCCGTCTCGACATCGGGGTACTCAGCCGCAACCCGACGGAAGACTTCGTCCCACAGAACCATTCCATACTGCTGGGCATTGCTCTTGGTCACACTGGAGAGCTTCTTCCGAGGACGCGACCGCGCCAGATCGAACGCGAATCTGATGATTCGGTCGCATCCTCGTTCGGTGAAAACCGAGGACTGCACCGCGACTTCGCCCAGCTCGGCGCGAGGAGCGAAGTTCCTGCCACCGATACCCGAGTACTCACCTTCGGAGTTCTCGCGCACCACAACCCAGTCGAGGTCACGACCCTCGGCATTGCGCAGCGGCGTCTGCACACCTTCGTAGAAGGTCACCGGCCGGACATTGGCCCATTGATCAAATCCTTGACAGATTGCCAGGCGCAACCCCCACAGCGTGACGTGATCGGGCAACGACGGCCACCCGACGGCGCCGAAGTAAATGGCGTCGAAATCCTTGAGTTGTACAAGACCGTCGTCGTCCATCATGCGACCGTGCTGCCGATAGTATTCAGAACCCCAAGCAAACTCGGTCCACTCGAAGAAGAACCCGCTGTCCGGGCGATCAGCGATCGCGTCGAGAACACGCCGGCCGGCCTCAACAACCTCGGTTCCGACTCCATCACCGGGGATGGCGGCGATACGAAAAGTGGTGGTGCCCATGTGTCTCCATCGGTTGATGCGGTTGAATACCTCGATTTAAGCTCACCGTGATGGAGGCGGTCCAAGACCGGTTTCCGATGCGGGCTATAGGCGCCGTCTATCTCATGACTCGTAGGGCGAGGCAGAAAACTCCACGGCGTCCTTGACGAATGCGGCCGCGGCCGCAGTCAATCCCGCGTCACGATGCACGATCGAGATTTGGAGTGAGGTTCGGGGTAGTAGTTCACGAACTGTCGCGCCCATTCCGGTGGCCAGCGGTGCCCACGCGTCCGGCAACACGGCATGACCTAGGCCCGCGAGAACCATTGGCAATATGGATGTTCGGTGAGCCACCTGCACCGCAATGTCCACGTCGACGACGCTGTTGCGAATCTGTTCTACGAGGTCGCGCATCATGCTCTCGCCACGGGAAACCACCATCCGTTGCCCTTGGAAATCGTTCCAGTGCACGGATGATCCATTGTCGCCCAACGGGATATCGGGAGGGGAAACCACGATGAACGGTTGCGCCTGTAGCGGAACCTCAGGCAAGCCACGCAGATACGGTGGAGTCGCCGTTCCGAGCAGGCCTATCTCCGCGCGACCGTCTATGACCGCTTCGATGACCGCCTCGGCGGTGAACACACCATCGATGTCGAGGAGCACGCCGGTGGCAAGATGAGGCCCGCGCGTTCGCCGCCCGGGACCTGTCGGGCACCGATTACGTCTACCTGTGGGTGGACGGCATCCACCTCAAGGTCCGCCTGGACCAGGAAAAGCTGTGCTTGCTGGTGAAGCTGGGTGTGCGCGCTGACGGCCGCAAAGAACTGGTGGCGATCACCGACGGCTACCGCGAATCGACCGAGTCGTGGGCTGATCTGCTGCGCGACTGCAAGCGACGCGGCATGACCGCCCCGGTGCTCGCGGTCGGCGATGGCGCACTCGGGTTCTGGAACGCGGTGCGTGAGGTGTTCCCGGCCACCAAAGAGCAGCGGTGCTGGTTTCATAAGCAGGCTAATGTTCTTGCCGCGCTGCCGAAATCAGCGCACCCGTCGGCGTTGGCGGCGATCAAGGAGATCTACAACGCCGAGGATATCGACAAGGCCCAGCTCGCGGTCAAAGCCTTCGAGGTCGACTTCGGGGCCAAGTATCCTAAAGCGGTCGCCAAGATCACCGACGATCTGGACACCCTGCTGGAGTTCTACCACTACCCGGCCGAACATTGGATTCACCTACGCACCACGAATCCGATCGAAAGCACCTTCGCCACAGTGCGTTTGCGCACCAAGGTCACCAAAGGCCCGGGATCACGCGCGGCCGGACTGGCTATGGCCTACAAGCTCATCGACGCCGCCGCGGCCCGCTGGCGCGCCGTCAACGCCCCACACCTGGTCGCTTTGGTCCGCGCCGGCGCGGTCTTCCACAAGGGAAAGCTGCTCGAACGCCCCACCGAGATCACCCCAACACAGCCGCCCACCGACGGCGCCGAACAACCCGGAACGGAGGTCGCCTGAACAACCCGATCCACAGGTATTGACAATTTCTCCATGTGGCCAGCGGTCAAAGCCATGCTGCACAGCGTCTATGACCAACCGGACGCACCCGCGGTGGCCGCGCAGTTCGACCGGCTCATCGACTACGTCACCGACAAACTGCCCGCCGTGGCCGACCACCTGGCCGCTGCACGCGAAGACATCCTTGCCTTCACCGCATTCCCCAAAGACATCTGGACCCAGATCTGGTCCAACAACCCCGCCGAACGACTCAACAAAGAGATCCGCCGCCGCACCGATGCGGTCGGCATCTTCCCCAACCGCGACGCCATCGTCCGCCTCGTCGGCGCCGTCTTGGCCGAACAGAACGATGAATGGGCCGAAGGCCGCCGCTACCTCGGCCTCGACATCCTGGCCCGCTGCCGCCTAACCACCATCACCAACGACAACCCCGAAATAGGAGCCGACGACATGCCCGCACTCACCGCTTAACACACCGGATCACGCAGCACTACACCACTTCCCGGGACTTGACCCGAAGTGCTTTGACTACTCCCGTGATTGCGGTGGGCTGTCCCTGTTGCTCTATGACGTTACGACCTTGTATATCGAGGCTGAATCGGAGGATGAGCTGCGCAAGGTGGGGTTCAGCAAAGAACGGCGGGTCGACCCTCAAATTGTGGTCGGACCGCTGGTGGATCGCAGTGGTTTCCCTTTGGAGATCGGTTGTTTCGAGGGAAGTACCGCCGAGACGACCACTCTGGTGCCGATTATCGCCGGCTTCGTCGAACGCTGACGAGGCTCAGGGAAACTCCCCAGTTGTGCTCGGCGAAAATCCCCACCTATGAGCGGTCCTCACTGTAGCGGTTGTCGGGTTCCGGTGGTCGTTCTACGCAGTTTTTCTGCTCGGGCGTTGTGGTCGCGTAGGCGGTAGGAATCACCGTCGAGGTTGAGCACGACGGAACGATGCAAGAGGCGATCGAGCATCGCTGCCGCGACGGTGTTATCGCCGAGCACCTCACCCCATGATCCGACGCCTCGATTGGTGGTCATCACGATTGACGTTTTCATATAGCGTTGGGAGACGACCTGAAACAACGCTGCTGCCGCCTCGCCGGGCAGCGGCAGATAGCCCAGTTCGTCAATCACCAGCAACGTAGGACCAGCGTAGAACCGCATCGTGGTCGCCCATCTACCTTCGATCGCGGCGCGATGACACCGGGCAGCGAGGTCGGCAGCAGTGGTGAAATAGGTGCGATACCCGGCATACGCTGCAGCCCTTGCCAATCCGACCGACAGATGGGTCTTGCCGACCCCCGGCGGGCCGATCAGCAACACGTTCGTTGCGGTCTCGAGGTAGCGACCGGTGGCCAGCTCATCGATGACCTTGCGATCAACGCCGACGGCGGCGTCGTAATCGAAATCCTCCAGCGAGGCAGGGGTGGGCAGGCAGGCAAAGCGCAGTCGACCCGCCAGACGTCGCGCTTCGGTGGCCTGCACTTCGATCGAGAGCAGCCGGTCCAGGGCGGCGGTCATCGACAGGTCCTCTGCCGATGCCTGATCCAGCACCGAGGGCAACGCCTCGGCCGCATCGTGCAGTTTCAGCACTGCCAGATGCCCACGCAGACGTTGGTATAGGCTCGCCGATTCCGCGGTATTCGGAGGGGGTAAACGGTCGCCAGATCCGGTTGTGGTGCGTGTGGTCATGACAGGGTGTTCCTTCCGTGGGCGGCGCGCTCGTAAACCGAAAGATCGTAGAGAGCCGCAGGTTCGGTATCGGACTGTGTTGTGCTGGGAGGTGATTGGGCCTCAGAGCTGATGGTGGTGGTGGGGTCTGCGCGGTCGATACGCAGTACCGCGGCCGCGGCAAGAGCCTCGGGTCCTGGTGGGATACGTTCCTTGCGGCGATGCGGCCGTCCGGTTTTCGCCCCCGCCATCGCGGCCTGCTCCAAGGCGTAGACGTGGCCGTGATCGCGCACCATCGCCCCGGTCCCATCGGCGGCCAGACGGTGCCGGGCGATGGTGATCCCCGAAGCGGTGACCACATCGATGACGCCGGCGCCGAGGACCTCGGTGATGTTCACCCGCGCCGAGGCGAGCTCTGGGGGCACCGAGTACCGGTTGCCGCGATAGGAGATCAACGCCTGCCGCGATACCACCCGCTCGCAGGACATGATCGCCGGATAGGCTCGCGCCGGCATCGGATGCAAGCCCTCGCTGCCGGCCACGGTCGCCACAGTGGCTTTCCCGTCGGCGGTGGGCCGCAACCGGGTGTCACCGCGCAGCCGGCAGAACTTGTCGAGACTTTCCTGCGCCTGCTCAACAGTCACATCGTCTGGCAGTGTCCGCCACCAGCGTTGGGCGGCAGTGTGATTGGACTTCTCCACCGCGCCTTTGCGGTTGCCTCGCCGCGGTGGGCAGATCGCGACCGACACCCCGTAATGCTTGGCCACCCCGGCGAAGCTGGCCGTCACCTTCCCCGACTCCGGGTGACAGACCGTGGCCATCCGATCAAAACGCCACACCCGGCTCACCCCGCCCAAGCCGCGGCAGACCCGGTCCAGGCCCTCGATGACCCTGGGCTGGGTCATCTCCGGGGCCAGCACGCCGCGCCACTTGCCCGAGCACGCCAGGGTGCCGACGAACAAGTGCGCCATCGACCCCCATCCCCACGCCGCCGGAGGAATTGTCAATACCTGTGGATCGGCGTGTTTCAGGCGACCTCCGTTCCGGCTTGCTGATCGCCGTCTGAGGGCGGTGTCGGTGGGGTGATTTCGGTGGGGCGTTCGAGCAGTTTGCCCTTGTGGAAGACCGCGCCGGCGCGGACCAGGGCGACCAGGTGTGGTGCGTTGACGGCACGCCAGCGGGCCGCGGCGGCGTCGATGAGCTTGTAGGCCATGGCCAGACCAGCCGCACGTGATCCCGGCCCCTTGGTGACCTTGGTTCTCAAACGTACTGTGGCAAAGGTGCTTTCGATCGGATTTGTCGTGCGTAGGTGGATCCAGTGCTCGGCGGGATAGTGGTAGAACTCCAGTAGGGTGTCCAGATCGTCGGTGATCTTGGCGACCGCCTTGGGGTACTTGGCCCCGAAGTCGACCGTGAAGGCCTTGACCGCGACCTGGGCCTTGTCGATATCCTCGGCGTTGTAGATCTCCTTGAGCGCCGACAACGCCGACGCGTGCGCTGATTTCGGCAGGGCGGCAAGCACATTGGCTTGCTTATGAAACCAGCACCGCTGTTCTTTGGTGGCCGGGAACACCTCGCGTACCGCTTTCCAGAAGCCGAGTGCGCCATCGCCGACGGCGAGCACGGGTGCGGTCATGCCGCGTCGTTTACAGTCGCGCAGCAGATCAGCCCACGACTCGGTCGATTCCCGGTAGCCGTCGGTGATCGCCACGAGCTCTTTGCGGCCGTCCGCGCGCACGCCGAGCATCACCAGCAGACACAGCTTTTCCTGGTCCAGGCGGACCTTGAGGTGGATGCCGTCGACCCACAGGTAGACGTAATCGGTGCCCGACAGGTCCCGGGCGGCGAACGCGCGGGCCTCGTCCTGCCACTGGCTGGTCAGCCGGGTGATCGTGGTGGCCGAGAGCCCGGCACCCGAGCCCAGGAACTGCTCCAGAGCGGGGGTGAAGTCGCTGGTGGACAGCCCGTGCAGGTACAGCAGCGGCAGCACTTCGCTCATCTGCGGTGACTTGCGTGCCCAGGCCGGCAGGATCGCCGAGGAAAACCGTTTCCGCTCACCGGTGTCGGGGTCGACGCGTTTGTCGTTGACTCGCGGTGCTTTCACCTCAACTGCCCCGGCTGCCGTCAGCACCTCGCGGGCCTGGTGATAGCCGTTGCGGACCACCAGCCGATGCCCCTTCTCATCGAGCTGATCGGCGAACTGGGCCACGTAGGCGGCGACCTCAGCCTTCAACGCGGCGGCCAGCATCTGACGGGCGCCGTCGCGGACGATCTCGTCCAACAACGACCGACCAGCACCGCCAGTGCTTTCGTTGGCCTCGATGGCATCGTGAACTACGGTGAGCATGGGCGTACCTTCCCGAACCAGCGCGCCAACGCCGGCTCATGATCGGACCTTCGGATATTCAGATCATCCTCGGGAAGGTGCGCCCACTTTCACGCCCCCTCACCGAGGCTCATCCACAGGTTCTGATCATTGCTCACGCCGCCGGTGGGTTCGGTAGATCCAGCCAATCCCATTGTGTCTCTTCACCGGGCGGATGTTCGATGACGGCGTTAGGTCGCTCGGTCGCGGTCAGGCAGGCCTGGCACACCGGGCGCAGCTTGCGGTCGCGGATCTGGCGGGTCACCGTCTGATACGACATCGTGTACCCGAGCTCTTCGAGTTCATCGCACAGCGTGCGCACCCAGAGGTGCGGATCGTCGAGCAAACGTGCGGTGATGTAAGCGACGAACACCTCGAACGCGTCCACCGCGGAGCGTTTGCGCACTCCAGGGGTGCTGGTGCCGTTCAGATACGCCCGGACGGTCTTGCGGTCACGCTTGGTATGCCTGGCGATCGCCGAGATCGTCCAGCCTCGTTTGCGCAGGGCATGTACTTCCACATCTTCCTCCCATGTCAGCATGAGAAAGCGGGTCTCCTTTGATAGCAGATGCGTGGTCAGAGACCATCAGCATCAAGGGAGACCCGCCCTCATTGGCGGTGCCACACAGGTGGGGAATTTCAATGAGCGTTACTGGGGAATTTCAGCGAGCGCCGTCAACGCCACGGCCTCGCCGGCACACCGCTGGTGGTGGCTGCTGATGCCGGGATGCTCTCCGCGGCGAACCTCACAGCCCTCGATGAGCTGGGGCTGTTGTTCATCGTCGGCTCCCGAGTGACCAAGGCGCCCAAAGACTTAGAGTCCCACTTCCAGAGCAATGATCAGAACCTGTGGATGAGCCTCGGGATGGGGGCGTGAAAGTGGGCGCACCTTCCCGAGGACGGTATGAAGGCCTCTGGGAAAAACTCCACGCCACGCTGCCGAAACTTCCTCCGTCGAGATTCAGATCGTCAAATCTTGGCGGAGGATCGACGAGAGTGCCTCGAGAGGGATATGGGTTTGAACGGCCCCGCCGTCCATCGACCACACCAACTGGTTGTGTGGCATCGGGTTCTCGCGCGACATCGGTCGATCAGGCATGAAAAGAATCAGTTCACTCGATGTCAACGCAAATGCTCGGTAATTCTCTGAGTAGCCTGAGCCATCAACCTGCGGTTCGAACCGGTCGACGATGAAAGGGTATGCGCCGACAACGTGTGGCGGCCGTGCCGTGGCGAGCGATTCTTCGAGAAACGGCCGGGCCAGGGGCGGTAAGGCCGTGAGCGGGTCGATTCCGGGCTTGAACAGGTCGGCAAGCGATAGTTGATTGCCGGTGCCGAGGTCAAAAACGAAACTCCTGACAGCATTGTTTGCGTTGTTGCCTACGGTCTGCTGAGTCTCGCGAAATACGACGGACCTCAGAGCTCGATGGGAGTGCGCGCTGTAGTCTATTGAGACATCGCTAGCACGAACCATGCTCGAACCCGCTGTGCGCCAGGACAAGACGCGATCACGCAAATACTCTACGATTGGTGGCCCCATGTGCGGATGGCCGACCAGGTCTTGTGGAACCACAACTTTCAGAGCGAGGACAGCTTCCCGTTGCGAACGAATGAAGGTCGTACAGTTGTCGTCCTGCGCTTCCCATTGGCCTCCGAACACCGCGTTGCACAGGGTGTCGGCGTGAGCTGATGATGCGCCGGCAACCGCAGTGACGCATGCAATAGCGAGCGCGATCCGTAAGCCAGTTGTACCCATTGCGCTACTTGATATCCACTTTACTTGCGAGCCAGCGGTTATCGATGCGTTCGAGAACGATCGTAACCCGGCTACGGTCGATCCGCGGCTCTGGGTTGACTGCATTGCTTATTGATTGATCTATGAAGAGGAGCACTTCCACCTTGTCAGGGGTGACTGACTTGACCGCTGAATCCACGACCACGCCGTGGCTTACAGCTTTGTTGTCGATAAGCAACTGCCGAAGTTGGGCAGCCGACTGGGTGTAAAGATCCTTGAACTCGCCAGTTGCACCCTGGAGTACCTTCGCGTAGTTCTCATCGACCTTGGCGCTGTCGATACTCGTCAGGGTAACCCCATAATCATTGGCAACTGCGAGTGCTTCACGACCCGTCGCGACTAGATCGTGTTGGCGTTTGACCTGCCACCCAAAGAAAGCCGCCGTGCCCACTGCGAGGAGCAGCGCCACTAGCAACACGGCGCCGATGAGGGTCGTCCGGGAACCCCGACCAAGCCGACTCTCGGTAGCAGGGTCGTCTAGGTCGACAGATTGGTGTTGATCATCGGGATCGTCCGTGGGATCAACGCCTGTCACCTCACCTGCATCGTGGTTCTCGGGTGATTGATCGACGTCCTTGTCGCCGGAACTATGCTCATTCTCGTCACAGTCGTTGCTCCCGTTGATCTGATCGAACACATCCTTGGTTCTGGTCCGGCTGAACATCGTGCCTCCTATGCGTTTTACTTCGGCGGTGGCGCCAGGTTCTTGGGCGGCCCCCCATAGGGTGTCGGGATAGTGTTGGGCCCCACGGGTGCTGGGTCGGTGGTTGCGAGGGGATCGTGGCCTGGCGGTGGCCGATCAGTGTCGTCGCCGGGAGGCCGCGGCGCATTGCGCGCGCCCCGAATAAGTACCGCGGGATCAGGATTATTGCAGTACGTATACCTGTACGGCTCGGGAAAGTCCGCCTGTGATGGGGGACGTCGCGGCAGGTTGTAGTCGCAGGAATAGCGTGGGTAGGGGTCGACGATCTCCCAGACTCCTCCATCGCGGAAAGTCGACGCTACCGCATCGATCACCGAACCCCGTTGCTCCAGTGGCGGGAACAGAGCTTTGAGCGCAGGTACCCTCACATAGGACAACTGCGCGATGGTGGTCAGGTTGCCGAGCAACTGGACCATGGTTTCGGAGTTGTCCGCAATGACAGCGTCCAGAGCGGTGAGTGGCCGACTTCCCGTACCGACCAATTGACGGTAGCCCCCCTCCATCCGGTTGGCTCCCGCTACGATTTCACGGACGTCCGTCGCCGTTTCGAGCAGCTCGGAATTGGCGTCGGACACCATCGTGAAAATCGTACGGCTATTGCGAATGACCCGAACGGTTTCTGGGAGGACAGAATCCAGTGTCGAAATGAGGAAAATTCCGCCATCGAAGATGGCCGAAAGCTTCTCCGGTCCTGCCGCCCCTACGCCCATCTCCTTCGTCATTGCTGAGAGCTTCGCTGGATCAAGCTGTGCAAGAAGGCCTTCAGCGTCTGTCACCAGACGATGAAACTGCACGGGGATGTCAGTCTGAGTTGCGCTGACCGTGTCGCCGTCACGAAGGAACGGCCCGGTACCGTTTGCGGGCCGGATGTCTAGGTACTGCTCGCCGGCGGGAGAAAGGCCGGAGACCCGGAACGCCGCGTCCTTGGGAATCTGGAGGTCTGGGTCGATCTCGATCTCGGCTACCACTCCATCGCCATCGACTTGTACAGCAAGGACTTTGCCAATCTGGACGCCTCGCAGTGTCACATCTTGACTGGCGAGGAGCCCGCCTGACTCTGACAGCTGAATGCGCAGACCAACTGTCGCGCGGACCGGATTGTATCCGAACGTACCCAACGATATGTAGCCGAATGCAGCAGTGAGAGTGAGGAACAGGCCCGCAAGAGCGACCGCTGTACGACGGGCGCGTATGGCTTGCACTGAGTCGACGGCGGCACCGGCGCATCGCTGGAAGATATTCGGCACGCTCATCGCTGAGGCCCGTAAATTCTATTCAGCAAGAGATTCCATTGATACCGCAAACTACCGATCATCGCATGCCAGTCGGTGCCGTCCGGACCGTGCGTCATCGGATCACCTGGATAGTTCATATCTGGTAGAGCGCCAAGTGCGATCTGTTCTACGTCCCCTGCGGCATGGAGGTTGGCGCCGGAGGTCAACTTGAGAAGCCTTGGGACGATTCGATTGATGGTCGTCAGCGACGTGTTGGGGTCGATGCTTGCGTCGTTGAATGCGTCACTCAGCCTATTCAAGTCGGCAATGAGGCTGCGGGAATCAGTGCCTTGTAACGACGGAAATCGCGATAGTTGCCGCGTAGTGCGGGCAACAGAACCGATCAAAGTCACGATCTGATCGCGGTTATCGGAGATCACTGCGATCGCTGGATCTGCAGCTGCGAGCGCAGCATTGATCGTGTGCTGACGTGCGGACAAGCTAGACGCCAGTTCGGATGTGCGGTGCAGGGCCTCTGTGATCTCATCTGAGCGTGCGTTGAGTTGTGCAATCAATCTGTTCGACTGATGGAGCAGGTCGGCGATCTTCGTTCCACTGTCCCCGACGGCCGAGCCGGCGCCGTTGAGGATGTGGGTTAAGCTGCGGATCACCCCGCCATTGACAAGCACAGCAGCTGAACTGAGCAACTCCTCGACGGTGGCACCAGCCGATGTTGCAGCCAAGGGAATGACGTCTCCGTCGGCCAACGGTGTGCTAGCCGACTGTTGGTCCGGATGAGGCTGGACTGCGACGAAGAGATCGCCGAGGGGCGTGGCCGACCTAAGCTCAACGGTTGCGCCGTCGTAGATCGAGACGTCCTCACGTATGCGCATAGTTATCTGTGCGGTGAACTCCTTGGCTTGAATCTTCTCAACCACGCCGATGTCAGCGCCACCGACCTTCACCTTCGCATGAGCCGGCAAGTTTAGTGCATTAGTGAAAACCGCAGTCAACGTGTAGGTCTCGCCACCTACTGAAGGAGAACTCAGCGGGAGGCTTTCTAGTCCGGACGAACAACCGGACAAGACCGCGATCAGCCCGATAGACAGTACGTTGCGATAGCGGCGAGTTACGTGGGTGCCCAGCAGAGACGTCATTTCTCCACTCCCGCCATGAGTTCCAGCATTCCGGTGAGGCCGAAATCGGGTCCGTAGTCGCGGAGTGTGCCTGTGGCGCAGCCGAGCTGTTTGAGGCCGATGAGATTACACATTTCTTTGCTGAGCTGGCTGTCGAAGAGAATCTTGTCGGCGAGGGCGTGCAGTCGGACGGCGCCATTGTCGACGTCGATGGCATTCCAGACGTTGTCGAGTGTCATTGGCGCGAGGTTGAAGAACTCTGCGACCTCACGTTGGTAGTCGACCAGTGCTTGGGTGATGGCCCTTGAGTCGGCGGCAGTCGTCTTCAGTCCGTCACGTCTGGATTCCAGCACCGATGCAACTTGCATCAGAATTTGGTTGATCTTGGAGCCCGTCGTGCCAGTGCCTAGGCTTTCGTCGGCCAGGATGTCGCTGAGCTGGTGCACGTTTGATCCGAACTCTCGGATCGTCTGCTCGTTCTCTGCGGCGGATTGCGTGAGTATGTCGAGGCTGGTGGCAATCGTATTAATGTTCTCTTTGGTGCGGGCCCCGTGATCGGTCTCGAGCCGTAGGGCTGATGACAGTTCGCTCAGCGTGCTCTTGAGATCCTCACCGTTGTCCGTCGCGATCTGCGCGCCGACATTCACCAGATCGGCCAACGGCCCAGAGCCCTCGCCGTTTCCGCGGAGGGCGACTGCTAGCCGGTCGATCATGGCAAGTGTCCTGTCGAATTCCACGGGAGTACGGGTACGCCCGAGGCCGATGACGTCTCCGTCGCCTAGCTTCGGACCTCCGCGATAGGGGGGCGTAAGTTCAACATGTCGGTCTGTGAGAATCGACGTGGACACAGTGACTGCCTGAACATCAGCGGGTATGTCGACCCCGTCGTCGAGCACGAGCGTGACTTCGACGGAATCACCCTTCGTCGTGATGCGGTCAACATGTCCGACCTGCATACCTAGCACAGCAACGGTGTTGCCTTCGTAAAGCCCGATCGCGTCCTCGAAATGAGCAGTCACCGTGATTGGTTGGGTGCCAGCGCGGTTGGTTATCAAAGTCGTGGCAACGGCGAGGGCGGCGGCAATCACGGCAGTGAGCCAGACCAATGTCCTTCTACTCATGCGCAATCCTCGAAATACTCGACCAATCCGAATTGTTCGGCACGGCCGCTGATTGCGCACATCCATGAGTCGATGAGTGGGCCGGATGAAAATGTTCCATCGATTCCGGTGCCACTCCCCGTAGCGTTGGCGATGTTACGCATGGCGATCGGGAGGGCCTGCAGTGTATTGCGGAACAGCGCGTCATGCTCGGCGATCATTCGCGTGAAGTCGCGCACACTGTCTAGCATTTCGTTGAGAGCGTGCTCGTCCGTCAGGATTCGGGATAACGTGTGCGCCAAGGCAGTCGTGCCTTCGAACAGTCGTTCAATGGCCGCGCGACGAGTCGTGATCTCGCCGATCAGGTCTCGACCTTGCAGGACGAGCATCCCCAGGTTGGCTTTCTGGTCCCTGATTGTTGCGGCGAGCTTGTCGGTGCTGGAGAGTAGTGTGCCAATCTGACCCCGCCGATCGGAGATGATGCGGGACAGCGACTTCAGATTCCGCAGTGCGTCAGGCAACGCTTGAGGAAGACCGTCAAGGCTGCGCGACACAGTGGTCAATGAGTTGGCGATTTGATCGGCATCAACCTGATCGAACGTCGTTGTGGCATCGGCTAAGGCAGTCTGTAGGTCATAAGGCGCCGACGTATTGGAGAGAGGGATCGTGTGGCCTTGGAGGCTGCCCGAACGGCCGGGAGTCAACTCGATGTAGCGGGACCCCAGTAGGGTAGTGAGTTTGATAGCCGCCTTCGTATCGCTGCCCAGGTAGACGCCCTTGTCGATCGACAATCTCATCTCAACCCGATCGCCGGCCAACGTGAGGGCATCGACATGGCCGACGGAGATACCGGCGATGGTTACCGGGTCGTCCTCGCGTACAGAGGCTGCTTGAGCGAATTCGGCACGATATATCGTCTTGCCGAGATTCAATGCGCCCGTTAAGGCAACTGCGCCCACTACCGCAACCATGACGACCAGTGCGACCGTGCCGATGGCAATCTTGTTGTAGTCCTCAATGGGGCGCGTGAGGCTTAGGCGCCCGAGTGCTCGTCTGATGATCATTCTGGACCTACCTGCAGATCGGGGTGTTCTTGATGGTGTTGCCGGGGGTCGCAGCTCGCACGATTCGAGGGACGAGCCGACCGAGGAAATCGAAGATCGTTATATTCATGTCGCACGCATACACGTCGACGTAGGCACCGGATTGCATAGAGCGAGCGACACCTTTAAGCATGGCTGGCAAATTTGCGCCGAAGTATGAGAACCGCTCACGAGCGTCGGCGGTGAGGTGTGCGGAGAGGCCGGGCTCTCGTGTCATCATTGCGCTGAGGTCTGGCTGTATGCTGGCCGATATCGCCCCAAGTCTGTTCACAGTTGTGGCGATAGAACCGACCGCTGCAGCCAAATCTGCGCGCCGGTTCCCCAGCCCTACCATCAACTCGCGGGTATGGGTGATGATCGATTGAAGATTGGCGTTTTGGTTCGCCAGCATGGTCATCGTGTTATTCAGATTGGCGATGACCTCGCCCAGGAGCTGATCGGGGCCAGCGAACAGCTCAGCCAGAGCGGATGTCTGCGTGATCAATGCAAGGACCGAGCCACTATCCCCTTGCAAAGCTTGAATAATTCCGTTGGTGAGATTTTCTACTTGACTCGGATCGAGCAGTGCGAAGAGCGGTTCAAATCCACGCAATAGGTGAGTAATGTCAAATGATGGCTCGGTTTGCTCGACGGGTATCTGACCGTGATCACCGAGGATGCGCCGACTAATGTCCTGGCCAGGAGACAGGCCCATATAACGCTGTCCGACGATATTTTGGTAGGTGACGGATGCAACGGTGTCGGTGTAAAGGGTTTGCTCCCGCTGGACGCGGAACGTTACTTTTGCCAGGGCATCTTTCTCCAGTGAGATTTCATCTACACGGCCGACGCGTACACCCGCGACTCGAACGTCATCTCCAGGATGTAGGCCGGCGACATTCGTGAATATCGCCGAATAGGTAGCGACTGGCCCGCTGACCTGGCGCAGCAACGTCACAGATACGAGCCACGTGGCCGATATGCACAAAACCAGAAAGATGACAAGACCGATCGATGACTTTCGGATGCTCAATCTTCTACCTTCCTGTGTCCGGAGTGATGTGTACCGCCGCGCCCCGCAACACCGGTCCGAGTAGAAGTTGAACTGCCGAATCGGCCTCGCGGCCTACTACTTGGCTCAACTGGGAGTTCTCGGCGACGCTGCCGACCGGGCCGACACTCCCTCCGTACTCCTGTTCGTAATTCTGTGGCAGCCCGAACGTTTCGGACGAGGCCTCCTCGGGCTTATCAGAAGGAGTCGTAATCACTGTTTCTGGGGCCGATGCTTCCGTGGGCGCGAGCGAACTGCCGGGATCTGAGATTGGCGGGCCAGGGGTGGGGTGAGCGCTCGGAGGAATCCCGCCAGGTACGTCGCCGGCGTGCCGAACCGAATCACGCGGTGGAGCAAGATTCGGTCGATTCTCCGTGATCCCATTCGGTGGTGGGATTCCCATTGATCCTAATGCCGGCAACAGATCGGGCGCAGTCGGTACCTCTGGCGCTGTTTGACAACTTGGCCCCTCGAGTTCTCCGTAACGGGGGCAATCAGCGCGGACGTATTGTCGGAAAGGCGCCAGACTGACGATTGCCTTGATGACGTAGTTGTGTCTTTCGGTGTCGTAATTGGCCTCGACGCGTTCGGCCATTCTCGTCATCCTGGTTGCGATCGGTGTGAATTCATCGGAGTTGTCGGCGAGCGTGCCGATAACAGGGGTCAACTGGGTGGTAATGGCAATAAGACGGTCGGTGTGGTTATCGAACGCCTCACCAAGTGTTGTAGTCGTATTGGTGCCTGCCGAGATCAAGTTAGTCAACTGAGATCGCGTTTCGGTCAGTGCACGCATGGGTGCGATCGCCTCGTCGAGAGCGTCGCTCAGAACTGGCTCAGCTTGTCGTAGCGCATTGGCCGCAGTCGCGAGTGCCGATATGGTGGTGGGGTCATTGTTATCGCCGACAACATTATTCAGCTGCGTAACAATGTGGTGGAGGTCGCTGCCCGCCGCACGGATGCTACTGCCGCGGCTTTCGGCCGCGCCGCTGAGAGCTGCGAGCACACCGATGGTGTTGTCGTTGTCATCTCGGCTCACTGACTTGAGTAATTCGCGAACTTTGGTTAACAAAGACTGGAACAAAACCGTGGGTAGGGTGTGATCCTCGCGTATCACTGAGCCAGAGCGCAGCGGAGACAGGTCCAGCCCGTTCGAGACCAATTGCACCGACGAAACCGCGAAGACGTTGGACGGAACAACTCGCGCCGTGACCGTGTCGGGGATGCTGGATGCATGATTGGGTTTGAGGTTGATTCGAACAATGTACGGTCGTCCTACGCCGGAAAGCTCGACGTCGCTAACTTCGCCTACAAGTACGCCTCGAAACTTGACATCTGACTTCGCAGGAAGACCGTCGCCCACGTTCATCAGCTCAGCGGTCACACGAACTATGTTGTCGAGCCTTCCTTGAGACTTCATGAGACACAACGCGATGACGCTACCGATGACGGTGAGAAAGCAAACTCCCGCGACGAACAGACGCCGATTGGATGGGCCGCGGGAGTCAGTGTCGAAGGAATTTGTCACGCTACCCTCCGAACCTGGCGCCAGAGTCGACGCTCCAAAGCGCCATAGTGAGAAGCATGTTCACGATGATCACGACAGTGATGCTGGCGCGCATCGCCCTCCCGGCGGCGACACCGACGCCGGCTGGGCCACCGCTCGCGTAGTAGCCGTAGTAGCACTGCATCGTGGATGCTGCGAAGACAAACACCACGGCCTTGACCACGGCAAAGAAGACGTCACGTCCGCTTGCACCCAGACTGAAGTAGTGCATATAGGTACCGACAGAGTGGTCGCTTACCGCCGCCGCAACCATTTCAGCCGAAACGTACGCCGCCGCAAGACATACGAGAAACAGCGGAACGGCGGCTGTGACAGCCGCGGCCACTCGGGTTGTTACCAGGTATGCAACTGAGTTGACGCCAAGGGTGTCAAGGGCATCGATCTCCTCGTTGATGCGCATTGCGCCTAATTGTGCGGTAAATCGACAGCCTGCCTGGGTCGCGAATGCCAACCCAATCATCACAGGCGCCAGCTCACGGGTACCGACAAACGAGGAAATCAGCCCGGTGGCTGGGCCCAGCCCAAGCAGATTCAAGGCGTTGAATCCCTCCACGCTGATCAGCGCGCCCGCTGTGGCGCCCAACACGATCGCAACGCCTATGGTCCCGCCACCAACCACAATCGAGCCGTTGCCCCAGCTGATATCGACCAGTACCCGCGTGAACTCTTTTCGATAGCGGCGCACGACAAGGGGGATCGATAACAGGATGTTGCGGAAGAAGTAGCTGATGTGGCCGGCTTTTGCCACGACCAGTCCTGCGACGAGCGCGGAGCTTGCCACCATCTGCGTCACTGGCGGGCGGAACCGGGTGGGTGCCGTCATGGGCTAGAAACTCGCTTTGGGGAAAACGATGATATACAGCTGGGTCATGACCACGTTGACAGTCATCAGTAGCAGTATCGACTCGACGACTGCTGCGTTCACCGAGTTGGCGACTCCGGCGGGCCCACCGCGAGTGCTCAAGCCTTTGTGGCAACTCACGATCGCCACAATGGCGCCGAAGACCACTGCCTTGGCGAGCGCCAACAGCAAGTCGCCGATCGTTGCGAACGAGGAGAACGTCGCGACAAAAGATCCCGGCGTGCCGTTTTGCATGTAGACGTTGAATGTGTAGCCGGCGAGGAAGCCTACAAAGCTGGTTAAGCCAGTCAGTGCTATTCCCACAATGATCACAGCCGCAAAACGCGGAACTACCAGGCGGTGGATCGGCGAAACTCCCATCACCGTCATCGCGTCGATCTCTTCACGCATCGTTCGGGATCCCAGGTCTGCGCAGACTGCCGAACCTACCGCGGCTGCCAACAAGACAGCTGCAACGAGTGGCGCACCTTGGCGGATGACTGCGAGCCCTGTGGCAGCTCCCGCCAGCGACGTTGCGCCCACTTGTCCTGCCAACAAGCTGAACTGGATCGCCAGTGTTACACCGATCGGAATCGTCACGAATATTGTTGGGACAAAGGCTGTTGAGGCCATGAATGCGGCCTGCTGTATGAACTCTCGGAACTGGAAGCGGCGAGCGAGTGCATCGGTGAACAAGCACTGAACAGTGCGCACCGCTAGTACGGCCTGTCCGCCCAATGTCCCCAACGACATCAACGGGTGGGACGCAATGTACCTGCGCGCCCCATCCGCAACCTCGCCTATGGCATCGCGGGTTCCCGTTGTCGCGGAGCCGGATTCGGAGAATGTCATAGGAAGCCGCAGCGTAGACCAAACGGGGTGGAAGTGAACATTGTTGGATCCTCCTGATTGCTACGCGGGGCATCAATGCCTGCGCGTCGGGGACGTCCGCGAGACCAATTGCCCGAGTACCGACCGTGCGTACGGTTAGTATGCACAGGTGCTGTTGGGCATGCAAGCGTTACGGCAAATATCTACATGCTGGAACCGCCGCGACTTTGATCCGCCTCGGCGGGGGTGAATGCTGTCGACCTCGGAGTGGCGCCGACATTCGGGCTATGCCAAGGAAGGTCTAGAGTTTGGCTTCAGCGGTGACAATTACATTCGAAACGTAGTGTCCCGGGCTCTGTTGCAAAAATCGTGAAGCTTGAGCATGCTTGGCGGAGATTGGACGGACGGAACGATGACGGATTTCAAGTGGCGCCATTTCCAGGGTGATGTGATCCTGTGGGCGGTGCGCTGGTATTGTCGCTATCCGATCAGCTATCGCGACCTTGAGGAAATGCTGGCGGAACGCGGCATTTCGGTCGACCATACGACGATCTATCGCTGGGTCCAGTGCTACGCCCCGGAGATGGAGAAGCGGCTGCGCTGGTTCTGGCGGCGTGGCTTTGATCCGAGCTGGCGCCTGGATGAAACCTACGTCAAGGTGCGGGGCAAGTGGACCTACCTGTACCGGGCAGTCGACAAGCGGGGCGACACGATCGATTTCTACCTGTCGCCGACCCGCAGCGCCAAGGCAGCGAAGCGGTTCCTGGGCAAGGCCCTGCGAGGCCTGAAGCACTGGGAAAAGCCTGCCACGCTCAATACCGACAAAGCGCCGAGCTATGGTGCAGCGATCACCGAATTGAAGCGCGAAGGAAAGCTGGACCGGGAGACGGCCCACCGGCAGGTGAAGTATCTCAATAACGTGATCGAGGCCGATCACGGAAAGCTCAAGATACTGATCAAGCCGGTGCGCGGTTTCAAATCGATCCCCACGGCCTATGCCACGATCAAGGGATTCGAAGTCATGCGAGCCCTGCGCAAAGGACAGGCTCGCCCCTGGTGCCTGCAGCCCGGCATCAGGGGCGAGGTGCGCCTTGTGGAGAGAGCTTTTGGCATTGGGCCCTCGGCGCTGACGGAGGCCATGGGCATGCTCAACCACCATTTCGCAGCAGCCGCCTGATCGGCGCAGAGCGACAGCCTACCTCTGACTGCCGCCAATCTTTGCAACAGAGCCAGGTTCGCCGCCCGCAGCGTCTCCTCCCGCACATACCACTCCGAAGTCCAGGCCAGGATGTCGTAGGAGATGCCGGAGGCCTCCGCCATACGGGTGAGACCCAGGTTGGTGGAGTAGGCCAGCAGCACCGCGATGAGGTTGCGCTTCAACTCCGGGGTGCGGGACTGCTTACCGCCGGCGTGGGTGAAGCAGTCCAGGTAGCCGGTGCGTTTGTCCAGCTCGATCAACAGCGACACGATCGGCGCGAACGGCAGCATCTCCGTCAACTCCTGCTTCAACGCCACCGCTTCGGCCGGAACGTCTTCTGCCGACAGCGGCGAGACCACCAGGTCACCGGCCTCATCGAGACGGACCGGGCCGTCGCCGTCGGCGAGCACCTTCTCCAACTCGCTCATAGCGTCGTGCAGCTCGTCGGTGGCGGTCGCCAGGGCGCGGGCCGGATCAGCGGACTTGCCGACCAGGCGGCAGAACTCGTCACGCTGCGGCTCCCACGCCTGCGGGGTCAGCAGGTAAGCGGCCGGGTCGGCGTAGCGGCGCGACCCCGGCACGAACACGTCGCCGCTGCGCAACCCGTCCCGCAGCCCCAGCAGCACGCACAGCTCCCAGTAGTGCCGATAGGCGGTGGTGTTGCCGGCTTTGCGGGCCTCGTCGAGGTAGCCGCGCCACTTCGTCGGCACGAACCCCGTCGGCGCGTCGTCGGGCACCTTGCGGGTACCGGTCGCATTCAGCTCCCGCAGCATGTGCACCCCGATCAGCAGCTCGATCGCCGCGGTGCCGCCGGCGAACCGGACTGTCGACAGCACCTGCGGGGTGAACTGCCGCAGATAGGAGTACGAGCTGTCCAGAGCGGCCAGGTGCCCGTGATCGCGCGGCAGCCGAGGTTTGGCCTGCGCGACCGCGGCCCGCAACCGCTCCCATCCGATCCGATCGCCCCGGATCAGGCCGCCGATCTCCTCGTCAGGGATCTGCGTGTCGGTGATGATGGCCAGCAAGTCGTCGAGCAACCCCTGCCGATCCTCTCCGGCCTTACCGCGCTCGGCGAGCTCGTCGCGCATCCGGCGTTCGGCTTTGCTCAACCTGGCCGAGATCGCCTGATCGAACAGCTGCACCACCTCGTCGAGCACATCGGTGGCCGACTGAGCCAACACCGTGAGCAGGATCGGGTAGCGGCGTTGCGGATCCCGGCGTTCCAAGGCTTGGCCCGTCAAGCGTCGGCCCACAGTCGCCAGGAACCGCCGCCGCTCCGCCGGCAGCACCGACATATCCAGCTCATCCGCGCCCAGGTTGCGCAGGAACACCAGCTTCTCGACCTCGGCCTTCACCGCGGTCGCCGACGCCTCCACCGGGCCGGTCGACAACCACCGCAACCGCGACATCCCGATAGACGGGTCGGCGACCAGCAACGCATCCAGTTCCTTACACCGCTGCGGCGTGAACTCGCGCGCCAACCGGTCATAGGTCTCCCGCTGCGCCTGCGTGCGAGCATGCGCGACCCGGCGGACCACCGTGTCCGGGCCCGGCCGGATCACCCGCGCCGAGATCAGGTACTCACACGCCAGCCGGAACAACAGCGTCGGCGAATCGTGCTCCATCGCCCGCGCCAGAAGGAACTCATCCAGCTCCTTCAACTCCATCGACCCGGCAGGCCGCCACCCCAGATACTGGGCCACCAGCCGCACATGCTCGGTCCGCGTCTGCGCCCGCTTGCCATACGAACGAAGCTGCACCGCATCGACATTCAGCTGATCCGCCAACCGGGCCACCGCCACCGGCGGCGCCGACGACACCTTGTCCGGCACGAACCCCAGCCACGGCAAGGTGCACAACGCCACCGCCAGGCCCAGACGGACCGCAGGGCCCCTGCCCTGCGGAGCAACGAACGCCAGATCCGCCGGGGTCAGCGTGAAGTACCGGAACAACTCCTCACGACTGATCTCCGGGAACTCCCGCAGGCGCTGCAACTCCTCGTCCGCGAATACCCGCGTCGCCACGAACCCCAGCCTCCAAAACGCCGACCAACCTCATCGGCAGCCAAGCCAAGCACCAACCACCCCGGCCCGCAGCCCGAACCGAGAAATCACCGCCGACCAGGCGCTACGCGAACCTCGTTGTTTTTTGCGCCATTACTACCGGGACCCCATGTGGGCCCCAGCGCCGGGTGAAGCGCAGGTTGACGATGCGCCGCTCACGTCGTTTCGGCAACCGCAACGGACTGCGATGCGGCCGGCTGGGCCGGTCTACCATCGCTGCTTCGCCACCGTCGCGATAACGGTCGGCCCATTTCTTGGCTGTGGCCACCGAACATTGGAACCGCTCAGCCGCGCGCCGCAAACTCCAGCCCTGATCAACAACCGCCTGCGCAAGCCGCAACCGCCCACGAGGAGTCAACGAAGCATTAGCGTGGACCATGAGGACCTCTCGGTAATCGGATGTGCGTGTTTGGTAACCACACCGATACCGGAGGTCCTCACCTACTTCCGCTCACCACGCCGTTCACAACCTGTCTGGGAGTTACACCTAGGGCGCTCACGACGGCGTCGTAGTCCGGCGCCAGGTCGTACTTGCTCTTGGCTGTCTCGACGTTCGCCGCGTGGCCGTCGCCGAAATAGAGCGGCCCGGCGATCCGTACGCCTTTGCGCCAAGCGTCGAAAAAGGCTTCTTCGTTGTAATACACAGTGCTCACGGGGCGTCCTCCCTGATGGTGACGGCGATGCGGGCGGCGGTCACACTTCACGGACCTCGATCAGGTTTCCGAGTCCTGCGAAGTCGTCGATATTGCGCGTGTAGAGCGTGGCCGAGTGCGCGTGTGCGGTGGCCGCGATGAGTAAATCCATCGACCGGGCACGGGGTCGGCGTCCCGCGTCGACTACGGCAGCCGCGATCTGGCCGTAGCTGGCGGCTACCGCTTCATCGAGCGGGAGTGCGTCAAATGTGCGTTGCAGCAGCAGGAGTCGGCGGAGGCGCTCGGCCCGGTCATCGAGGTTCTTGGCCACGAGAACCCCGAAATGCAGCTCAGCCAGGGTCACGCAGCTGATTGCGAGCTCGCCGTCGATCGGGCCGACGTCGGTGGCGATCACCACGCTCGTATCGAGCACCGCCCTCACGCGGACGCCCAAGGGTCACGCACGTCCTGAGCGATGCGGTCACGGTCGGACTCCCACGTAGAGTCCGCCGGCCCAGCAAACAGATCCGTGATATCGGCCCATTGGCGCCAGGCTCGTGGCCTGGCCGTTACCAGCCGGGCCGCTGGTCTGCCCGCCACGGTGATGGTGATTTCCTCGCCCTCTTCCACGCGGCGCACGAGGTCGGATGCGTCCTGGCGTAGTTCACGCAGGCCTACGGTGTTCACCACACAAGGGTAGCACAAGTGCTACGTCGCGATTTGGCTCCGGCGGGAATGGCCAACAATTCAAATCCATCAAACCGAACAACCGAATGCGGATGGGCTACAGACTCGCGTATGGCAAGTCCCCGGAGAATCGCAGGACAGGGCACAGAATGGGGTCATGCGGGCCGAGTGGGAACACGACGATGGGGCGGGACGGGTTGTCGCACACCATGAAGACGAGGTCTTGGTGCTGACGTGGTGGCCGGCAAATCACACCTCAAAGTCCAAGGGCGGCATTGAGATGGTGAGGTTCGATCCCACTGCTGAGATGCTGCGCATCTTCCCAAAGACGTTCTTCTTGGGTAACGAGGGTCAGCAATTCCAGCAAGTCAGCGAGGTCCAGATCGACACCGGGGTGTGGGCCTGGGAGCCCTATGATCCGGTCAGCGAAAACGTGTACCGAGGGGAAGCGGAACTCGTTGGCCTACCGGATGGCTTTGGGAAGATTTTCCAGTACGGGCTAGGTTTCCCCCGACAATATCGCGGCATCATTTATGCAATCGAGGACCACACAGAGTGTGATGTTGTCCGATTCGGTGCGTCCGATTGCGAGGGGTCGAATGGCAACGTTTTTTGCCTTGGACTTGATCGATTCGCTGAATATAAGCACACCGTGGACCTCACTATCCGCCGAGCGCGAGTTGTCGCCACCCGCATAATCGAGACGGAGTCTTTCAACTCGATAGCCGGTACGCTGGGTAAAGCCCGCGTGGCACCCACACTCGGCAGGCATCCGACAATTCAAGCGATTACCCGTGCGCTCACCGACGATGTCCCACTCGATACTGACGACCGGGCGGCTCTCGTCGGGCGCATGTCAGCGGAGTCGCGGACAGTGGCTCGGGAGGATCCGCCGGCCTTCGGGAGGC
This sequence comes from Mycolicibacterium wolinskyi str. Jessa 2025, assembly GCF_049241375.1. Lineage (NCBI taxonomy): Bacteria > Bacillati > Actinomycetota > Actinomycetes > Mycobacteriales > Mycobacteriaceae > Mycobacterium > Mycolicibacterium wolinskyi. Next base: position 3,607,187 of record NZ_CP185960.1, on the reverse strand, counting down.
TGCGTCAAGACATTGATCTAGTGACCCTCGAAGTCCTGATCGAACAGTTCCGTGGTGGGCTGGAAGGCAAGGCGGCAGGTAGCGAGTCGTGGTGGCAAAAGTTCTTCAAAACCAACACCTTTGCTCTACAACAGCTGTTCGCCGCACCGGTTGCCCTGTATAAGGACCAAGCTCATGTACGAGTAACGAACGCGGGTGGCGGAGGAGGTCGAATCGCAGATTTCGTCCTCGTCAACACGGTTGCGAGGAGTGTCGTTGCGGTCGAGATCAAAACCCCTGGCACTAAACTCATCGGGCCCATATATCGTGGTACGGGCGGCGGTGAAGTATATCTTCCGCATAAAGAGCTTTCAGGTGCTGTTGCGCAAATTCAAGCGCAACTAGAGTCCGTCATCACAGATTTTCCAGAAATAGTCAAGCATTCGCCCGATTTAGAGTCGGTTGATACCACAAACGTTCGTGGAGCAGTCATAATCGGCAAACTCGATTCCCTCGCCGAAGAAGAACAACGAGAGTCCTTCGCCCGGTATCGCACACGGCTTCTTGGCGTAGATGTACTCACCTTCGACGAGATATACCACCGACTGTGCGGATTGCACGCGATGCTCAGTAATGAGCAAAGTGGAGTCCAAGATGCCTCTCATAATTCGTAGCTCCTGGGACTCAATCGTATGACGTACGCGAGTTCCCTCAGGAGCCCAGTTTCCCCTGGTGCTGCGCCCAGGTGAGGCGATCGAGGGGGGTGCCCGGCAGACTTGCCGGGGTAGGCGTGGTGGTAAGTGCTTTTTCGATCGCTCCTTCGATAGGCGTTCGAGGGTCTTGCGGCGGGGCGTGCTTGTCGAGATCACCTGACACAGCTTCCCTGGGGGCGCGGTTGATGGTGATTTTGACGGGTACCGCGAGCTCTAAGGCAGCTAGCTGCACTTCAATAGCTTCGGTCAGTCGCCCGGCATACTCGGCGTACTCGCGGCGTTGCTGTTCTTCGAGCGCGTCGATCATCGCTGAGATGTCTTGCATTGCTTGCTCATATGCGATTTCGCCGCTGGTGAGGTCGCGGCGGTTGGCCTCTGCGGCGAGCTCAGTCAGCAGAGCCTCGTCGGTGGGGTCGCCGGTCCAGCCACGGTAGTCGATGGCCAGGTAACCGTTGTCGTCCACGTTGATCCACTTCACGGAGGCGATACGTGGGTCGTCGGGAGAGAAGGGACCAGGTGGTAGGTCGGTCGGTAGGGGCACCTGGTTGGTTCGGCTATCCACTTCCGTGATCGCGTCGCTGTAGTCGTCGTCGCTGCTGTCGTTGAGATAGATCAGAATGCTCTCTACCCACAAATCGATGGCCACCGGTTCGGTGCGGTGCCTCAGCAGGTCTTTGTCGTCGAATGCTGTGGCCTGCAGCATTTGCCGAACTCGGTCGGCCTCCCACGATCCTGGTCTGCCGGCGAGCGCTTCTTCGGCGCTGCCCACGTTGGCCGCCGCGCCCGCGACGGCGAGCGTCACGAATTCAGCCCAGTCGATGGGCACTGACGCGCTCGGGTCTGGATCGGTCTCCCATTGACCGGTGTCGTTACGCCGCGAGAGCTGGTTGGTCAGCCGGGTCGCTTCGGTCAATACGGCGATGGCGTCAGCGAGGACCTCGTTGTAGGGACGGGGCGCGTCAGCCGACCCGTCGAGGTATCCGGTGTCAAACAGTGCGGCCGACAGGACTTCACGGTACGGGCGGCCGATAACCCGTGCTGTCGCAACAAGATTGGCATGATCTGGCAGTCGCCGTGTCCCATGCGTCCGCCACTTGCGTAAGTTCTCCCGCGTGACCCCGATGCGGCGGGCGAGCTCAGACTCGCTAGCCCCGTGAGCAGCGCGGTATCGGTCGATCAGCGCGCCAAGACGCGAAGTTGCCATGCCACCAAGTGTCGCGCGGACCGCCAGCCCGAGTCAACTATGAGTTATCAGACCTGCCAACTGTTACTGGTAACCCTCAGTATTCGATTCAGCCGTAATCCGGTGATTGTTGATATCGATAGGGTCGGCAGTTTCGGGATGGGCGGCTGGCAGCAGCTGTGATGGACTCACACTTGGCAAGCCCTTTGGGCTCTTGGTTAACCGTCCACGGAATGTTTGCTGGCGACTGTTTCGCGCCGCGCCCGTACATCCCATCTCGTCAAAAATCGATATGCGTGCAGCAGGGAACTTCTGCCACAATCTGCCGATGGCACAGTCCAGAGTGCGACTCCGCTCGGCGACCGCTGACGATCACGCTTTCGTCGTCGAGATGGCCCGCCATGCCTGCATTATCGAAGACTGGCCACTTCCTGACCCCGGTGACGGCGAAGTGCTCGAATTGCTCCCACCTGTTGGCATCGTGCCGATCCTTGCCGAGGATCACAGCGCGATCGCTATCGGTGCGGTGTGGACGTACCATAGCAATCCGCCATTGCGCACTGATGCGGCCGGGTCGCCATTGCCGGAACTCTGCATCGCTGTCGCACCAGGCTCGCGGGGAGCCGGCATCGGCGGCTTGCTTCTGGATGCACTGTTCGCCGAGCTTTCGCCACATGCAGAAGCAATGTGCACTAATGTCCATGTTCGCAATCCGGCCAAACATCTGTACGAGCGCAAGGGATTTCGCGTGGTGGGCCAAGGCAATGGACCCCTCGGCATCGCTATGATCAAAGATTTGCGATGAAGGGCCTACGCGTGGATGCCGCGTTCTCGTTGGTCTAGGTTCGGATTTTGCGCGATGATGCCATGTGTGCCGACTTTGATCCCGCCGGCGATATCCGCTGTCTCCTCATCCGTCGTTGTCGGTGGGCTCTATTGCGTTGCTCCGACCGTGGCGACTGTCTGACGCTCGCGCGGTCGTGGACGCCTTCAATGACCCCGAGATCCAACGCTGGCATGTGCGGCGCGCCGATTCTGAGGACGAAGCGCGCCAGTGGATTAGCGAGTGGCGTGACGGGTGGACTGCAGAGGCTCAGTTGAATTGGGCGCTGGTTGACCGCACCAGCGATTCATTGACCGGCCGTATTTCGCTCAAATGCGTGGATTTGCACGATGGTTCAGCTGAAGCGGCGTACTGGATGGCGCCAGCGTGGCGTGGACGAGGACTCTGTTCTCAAGCCCTTACTACTTTGTGTCAGTGGGCATTCCGTGAAGTCGGTTTCCAGCGGATTGGGTTGGAGCATTCGGTCGCCAACCTCGCCTCTTGTCGGGTTGCGGAGAAGGCCGGGTTTCGCGTGGAGGGCATCCGGCGGAGTGCTGCGTTGCACGCTGACGGCTGGCACGACATGCACGTGCATGCGCTTCTGGCCGGTGATACGCAGGACCGCCGGTGATGAGCGCTGCTTTCGGTCGAGTGGATGCGTTGGACTTCGTCGCGGCGCGGATTCCTGTCTTCGACGGTCAGCGTTGCCCGAGGATCGCGATCGACGGGCCCGACGGTGCCGGCAAGACCCATTTCGCGGACGCACTAGCCGAACTTCTACGAGACCGACAACGACCAGTCGTCCGAGTATCACTCGACGACTTTCACAACACCCGCGAGGTTCGGTACCGGCTGGGCCGTAGTTCGCCTGAGGGGTTCTGGTCAGACTCCTACAACTATCGCCAGTTCTATACCGATGTCCTTGTCCCGTTTCGGCCCGGCGGATCTCGGCGATACCGCACCGCCTGCCATGACGTCACCACTGACACGATTCTCATGCCGGAGCCGCAGCTGGCCGCCCCGGGCACAGTGCTCGTGGTGGACGGAATCTTCCTGCACCGCAACGAGCTTGCCACTAGCTGGGACCTATCCGTGTTCCTCGATGTTCCCTTCATCGAAACCGCACGAAGGATGGCCTTGCGAGATGGAAGTAACCCAGACCCGGACCATCCCACCATGCGGCGCTATGTTGAAGCGCAGCGCCGCTACTTCCGAGAATGCAAGCCTCAGGATCGAGCGACGATCCTGATCGCAAACAGCAACCACGAATCGCCAGTAGTACTCCGCGGGTAACCAAACGAACTGCGAGCACGCGCACCCCCCGCTGCCTTCAGAGGTGATCGGGGCCCAGTGGCTTGTCCACAGAACGGGCAAGGTGTTAGCAGTGTCGGCTCTCGACCAGATATCGAGTCCTACCGATCGAAAGGTATTTTAGACTGGTCTCGAGCTGCCTGTTCGCCGTGAGACAGTGGTGTCGTGGGGGATAGTGCGGGTGAAGGTACTCGCTCGGCTTTTGTTCGTTTTTGGGTGGCTGCGGCACTCAGTTCCATCGGGTCGGCGATCTCTGCGGTCGCGATGCCCGTCTTGGTCGTCCAGTTGCTCGGTGCCAGCCCATTCGAGGTTGGCGTGGTCAACGCCGCACAGTTTGTTCCGTACGCGGCCCTTGGACTTGTCGCCGGGGTGTATGTCGACCACTGGCGCCGCAAACCTGTGCTGGTGTGGGCCAGCGTGGGGCGTGCTCTGAGGAATTGTCAATACCTGTGGATCGGCGTGTTTCAGGCGACCTCCGTTCCGGCTTGCTGATCGCCGTCTGAGGGCGGTGTCGGTGGGGTGATTTCGGTGGGGCGTTCGAGCAGTTTGCCCTTGTGGAAGACCGCGCCGGCGCGGACCAGGGCGACCAGGTGTGGTGCGTTGACGGCACGCCAGCGGGCCGCGGCGGCGTCGATGAGCTTGTAGGCCATGGCCAGACCAGCCGCACGTGATCCCGGCCCCTTGGTGACCTTGGTTCTCAAACGTACTGTGGCAAAGGTGCTTTCGATCGGATTTGTCGTGCGTAGGTGGATCCAGTGCTCGGCGGGATAGTGGTAGAACTCCAGTAGGGTGTCCAGATCGTCGGTGATCTTGGCGACCGCCTTGGGGTACTTGGCCCCGAAGTCGACCGTGAAGGCCTTGACCGCGACCTGGGCCTTGTCGATATCCTCGGCGTTGTAGATCTCCTTGAGCGCCGACAACGCCGACGCGTGCGCTGATTTCGGCAGGGCGGCAAGCACATTGGCTTGCTTATGAAACCAGCACCGCTGTTCTTTGGTGGCCGGGAACACCTCGCGTACCGCTTTCCAGAAGCCGAGTGCGCCATCGCCGACGGCGAGCACGGGTGCGGTCATGCCGCGTCGTTTACAGTCGCGCAGCAGATCAGCCCACGACTCGGTCGATTCCCGGTAGCCGTCGGTGATCGCCACGAGCTCTTTGCGGCCGTCCGCGCGCACGCCGAGCATCACCAGCAGACACAGCTTTTCCTGGTCCAGGCGGACCTTGAGGTGGATGCCGTCGACCCACAGGTAGACGTAATCGGTGCCCGACAGGTCCCGGGCGGCGAACGCGCGGGCCTCGTCCTGCCACTGGCTGGTCAGCCGGGTGATCGTGGTGGCCGAGAGCCCGGCACCCGAGCCCAGGAACTGCTCCAGAGCGGGGGTGAAGTCGCTGGTGGACAGCCCGTGCAGGTACAGCAGCGGCAGCACTTCGCTCATCTGCGGTGACTTGCGTGCCCAGGCCGGCAGGATCGCCGAGGAAAACCGTTTCCGCTCACCGGTGTCGGGGTCGACGCGTTTGTCGTTGACTCGCGGTGCTTTCACCTCAACTGCCCCGGCTGCCGTCAGCACCTCGCGGGCCTGGTGATAGCCGTTGCGGACCACCAGCCGATGCCCCTTCTCATCGAGCTGATCGGCGAACTGGGCCACGTAGGCGGCGACCTCAGCCTTCAACGCGGCGGCCAGCATCTGACGGGCGCCGTCGCGGACGATCTCGTCCAACAACGACCGACCAGCACCGCCAGTGCTTTCGTTGGCCTCGATGGCATCGTGAACTACGGTGAGCATGGGCGTACCTTCCCGAACCAGCGCGCCAACGCCGGCTCATGATCGGACCTTCGGATATTCAGATCATCCTCGGGAAGGTGCGCCCACTTTCACGCCCCCTCACCGAGGCTCATCCACAGGTTCTGATCATTGCTCTCGGCGGGCGATAGGTGTTGCGGTCCATGTAGGCGAGATCTGAGGGGGAGTAGTCGGTCATGACGCGACTCCACTCAAGTCTTTTCGTTTTTCGTACTGATCACGTTTGTACTTATTTCGACAAGGCAAGCAGATCTGACCACTACCATTTGACCGGATATTTTCTGGCACCCATGGGTGGATTCCAGCCTTGCAGTACTCGCGCGCAGCGTTCTTAGCTCTCATGTATGCACTGAGTTCACCGCGCGCTATGTTCTCCTGCTGCGTCACAGGTTCGAGGTGATCAGGGTTGATACAGTCGCGAACTCGACACAGGTGGTCAACCTGGTGATTTTCCGGGATGTCGCCGACAACCAATTGATACATGACTCTGTGTGCATAGCGTCGGATTGGCTGGTGCGAAGGGGTCCAACCAATGACGACCTTAGCGTAGCCATCGTCGCTAAGGGTGGATGCCCAGCGTAGACATTCGCCATCTGCATATATGCGTTCAATCAGGCGATGAAATAGTATTTCGGACGCGTTCTCGCCGTGACGAAGTCCCTTTGATTGCATAACTCAACTCCTTATTTAATTGTGTAATTCAATTATGCAGTATTAATGCGGTTAATTCAATAGTGAAATAGCCAACTGTGGATAACTCTAACGGCAGATAAGATGTGACGGCAGTTTTTGCTACTGTCTCCGTCATGGTTTCGAAGCCCGACGAGCGCGAGCGCAACAAGCAAGAGATCGAGCGCATGCTTGCCGAGCAGAAGGATCGCCGCGATTTCCAGCTCAAGCTGCGCGACCAACGGATTGCGCTGATGGCCGTCGTCGCGACCGCAGTACTCGGTGTAGTCGGCAGTATCACGACGTACTTCGTTGCGGTTAATCAGGCGGACACGCAAGCAGACCAGTCGGCAGCCGACTTCAGGCGTGAACAGCAGATCACGGCCTACTCGGAGTTCCTGACATCGACAGACGAGTTTGGGGCGGTTGAGGGTGACTACCTGCTCGCCATCGACCGATGCAGAGAAGGAACATCCGCAACCCAGCTCCCGCGCTACGACGATCTAAACGCCAAGTACCAGAACGCAGCTCAGAAGAACAACGTCATCCACATCATCGGGTCCGCCGATACCCGAGTAGCAGCCGACAACTTGTTGGTGTTCCTCAGTACGTTGCAGAACAACACGTTTATTCAGTGTGAAAACCTGCGGAAGTCACCGCCGGATGAATCGTTGAACGATGCCGTGTACGGGTTTCGGGATGACCTCGCCGCCAAGCAGATTGCGTTCTCTGAAGCTGCGCGCAAGGATCTGGACATCAACTGAAAACAGCCCGCGTGGACTCCACACGGGCTGTTGGGTTACAGCGAGTTACTTCGGCCCGACCGGAATGTCAGGACTGCACACCACGACGCCGTTGATCCGGTCGCACCCAACGGTGCCCATGTCAGCGACTTTGGGCGGGGGCTTTGGCTGAGAACCTTCTGGGACGATCCAATCGGCCCATACGTTCGCGGGGTCAGTGGAGTACGAACCTGGGCGGAACTCGCCCATGATGCGGGGGATGGACATCGGCGCGGCGATAAACAGCCCTGGCGTGGAACCTGGCTTGGCGCAAGTGATGTCCGGTGAGCCGATGATGGGCATTGCGACGGTGCCTGGGCTCTTGTTGTCGCAGATCTGCTGGACGGTCCAGGTGTAGTCGGCGTGAGCAACCGGCGCCAGGCCTATCGCCACACAGACCGCGCCCGCACCGACGACCAGTGCTTTCATCCCCATTGTTTCCCCATGTTCTCGGAATCGGCTCGCGTAGCAGGTCGCTGGGCTGTAACCGGAATAGCAGCGTATCCCGCTGGGAGGTTGCTGTGAAGGCCTCTGGCGAATATGTAGGCCATACGTATGACGGCCAGTGCGAGGACGAAAACCACAGTTAGATCATCATTTCTAGGATCATGCGATTGTCGTTGTAGAGTGCACAATCATCCTTGACGTGAACCCGGCGATTGTTGCCACATCTTCTGTCTGTGCCGTCAACCTGTGGAAAACTCTGCGTTTTAGTGCGCCGCTGGCCGTAGTGGTAAATCTTGCCGTTTTATGGTCTAGCAGCCGTGAATGTACATGCAAGACAACAAATTTGACATTCTCTCCATACGCAGAAACTTCGAGATATGGTGTAGTACTGCGCCACCCCTGTTGCGACGGCCTGATCTTACTTCGCGCAAGCTACCTTCCAAGTTCTGCACTATGACGCACTATGACTTGAGCGGCATCAGCACGCCCATGATGTCATGCTCGGATCCTTCGTTTCGAAACACGACGGGCTTGAGCTTATCGTGAACCTCCAGCGTGATTGATTGCTCATCCTTAAAGATCTTGAGCAGCTGTACGAGTAGCTTTGGATTGACTGTGACGACTACCTTCGCTTCGTCGGTGTTCGGGATCAGTTGCTTGTAGTCCGGGAAGCTTCCCTCGATGGGGTGGTCATTGAAATTCTGAGTATGTTCTAGGTCTGTGACCGTGACGCCATCAGAGCCCACGTGTGCGTAGCTTAGAATCGGTAAATGCTTATGCTTCTTTATCGCCTTCGCGACAGCATCTGCGGTGGATGACTGAAGTAGCGTTTCTTTTGCATCCGTCGATCCGTCAATATTCGGAAAGTCTTCGATGTCCTGCATTGACTCACGAATCTCAGATAGTATGTATCCGTCCGTTGCCACTGCCACTACCTCATCCTTCTCAACCGTGATTTTTATGGCGTTGAGTACGGGCCTGGTCCTATCAGTGCTAGCTGTGTACCTTGCCTTTAAATGATTTTTGCTTATGAGCATTGAATTCTCCTGTGTTATTAATAGTTATAATGCCTCGCTATCGTGGATACGATCTAGACGAACTCCGTGCCGCTTGGGAAAGCGGTCGGTTCACGACGGCTCCCGAAGTGATGGAGTACCTCGGGATCGACGGTCGCCACTTGCGCGGTGTCCAGGCGACAATCCGCAGGTACTACGGGCGCCGGCCCCGTCGAGCCGCGGACTCGATCAGAGAAGATCCGATCAAGCGGGCGGTCATCAACCATCTTGTCGAGGTCAATCACCTGCGCCGCGACTACTGCGGTATATGCCAGACGTACTGCGGCAGTGAGGTCTATCTGCGGCAGCTCAACCATATGGATGAGCGGCTAGACAGTGTTGTGGTGGTGGGGAAGTGCTGTAAACGAGCGGGTGACTACTAGTCGCGGTGCGGTGTTGGGTTAGGTAATGGCTTCGGTATATGACTCTCGCCGCTCGCGTCAAAGCCCAACACACGGGGCTGTGGCTTCACCCGCACCCCATCGCCGATCTTCTTTGCATACGCCGAAGATATATAGGTAATGCTCGGTATGGAGTCGCCCTTACGGCTTCGTATCCCGTACTCAATACCACCGTCGAGATACCGGACCTCTGCAACCACAATGCCTTTGAAACCAGTTGTGATGTCTTCGGCTTCGTCACCGAGACCGACCGTCTTGGTCATTCGATGCCTCCAAAATCTCCCCGCTCTTCGTGCATCCTGTAATGCCGACGCCAACAGACCGCCATCGCCGCAACGAATATCCAAGAGCCGAAGCTGAAGGCGCAACCAAGGACTAGGTGATCGGTAAACAAGGTCAGGTAGAGGCCGATGAGTGCGATGATGATAGTGAGCTTTCGCCACGTTCCCTCGAGGAATTGTCAATACCTGTGGATCGGCGTGTTTCAGGCGACCTCCGTTCCGGCTTGCTGATCGCCGTCTGAGGGCGGTGTCGGTGGGGTGATTTCGGTGGGGCGTTCGAGCAGTTTGCCCTTGTGGAAGACCGCGCCGGCGCGGACCAGGGCGACCAGGTGTGGTGCGTTGACGGCACGCCAGCGGGCCGCGGCGGCGTCGATGAGCTTGTAGGCCATGGCCAGACCAGCCGCACGTGATCCCGGCCCCTTGGTGACCTTGGTTCTCAAACGTACTGTGGCAAAGGTGCTTTCGATCGGATTTGTCGTGCGTAGGTGGATCCAGTGCTCGGCGGGATAGTGGTAGAACTCCAGTAGGGTGTCCAGATCGTCGGTGATCTTGGCGACCGCCTTGGGGTACTTGGCCCCGAAGTCGACCGTGAAGGCCTTGACCGCGACCTGGGCCTTGTCGATATCCTCGGCGTTGTAGATCTCCTTGAGCGCCGACAACGCCGACGCGTGCGCTGATTTCGGCAGGGCGGCAAGCACATTGGCTTGCTTATGAAACCAGCACCGCTGTTCTTTGGTGGCCGGGAACACCTCGCGTACCGCTTTCCAGAAGCCGAGTGCGCCATCGCCGACGGCGAGCACGGGTGCGGTCATGCCGCGTCGTTTACAGTCGCGCAGCAGATCAGCCCACGACTCGGTCGATTCCCGGTAGCCGTCGGTGATCGCCACGAGCTCTTTGCGGCCGTCCGCGCGCACGCCGAGCATCACCAGCAGACACAGCTTTTCCTGGTCCAGGCGGACCTTGAGGTGGATGCCGTCGACCCACAGGTAGACGTAATCGGTGCCCGACAGGTCCCGGGCGGCGAACGCGCGGGCCTCGTCCTGCCACTGGCTGGTCAGCCGGGTGATCGTGGTGGCCGAGAGCCCGGCACCCGAGCCCAGGAACTGCTCCAGAGCGGGGGTGAAGTCGCTGGTGGACAGCCCGTGCAGGTACAGCAGCGGCAGCACTTCGCTCATCTGCGGTGACTTGCGTGCCCAGGCCGGCAGGATCGCCGAGGAAAACCGTTTCCGCTCACCGGTGTCGGGGTCGACGCGTTTGTCGTTGACTCGCGGTGCTTTCACCTCAACTGCCCCGGCTGCCGTCAGCACCTCGCGGGCCTGGTGATAGCCGTTGCGGACCACCAGCCGATGCCCCTTCTCATCGAGCTGATCGGCGAACTGGGCCACGTAGGCGGCGACCTCAGCCTTCAACGCGGCGGCCAGCATCTGACGGGCGCCGTCGCGGACGATCTCGTCCAACAACGACCGACCAGCACCGCCAGTGCTTTCGTTGGCCTCGATGGCATCGTGAACTACGGTGAGCATGGGCGTACCTTCCCGAACCAGCGCGCCAACGCCGGCTCATGATCGGACCTTCGGATATTCAGATCATCCTCGGGAAGGTGCGCCCACTTTCACGCCCCCTCACCGAGGCTCATCCACAGGTTCTGATCATTGCTCGCGTGCTCTGAGCCTGGGGCTGGTTCCAGTTCTGTGGTTGGCCGGCAGTCTGCAGATGTGGATGCTGGTCGTCGCGTTGCTGGCGTTCGGGGCGTTCTCGGTATTCGGGTTCGCCGCCACGCAATCATTGCTTCCCCGACTGGTACCGACGGGACAATTGGTTGCGGCGAACGCGCGTCTCGATCAGGCCGACGCTGCCGCCCAAACCCTCGGCCCGGCGATGGGCGGTGGACTCGTGGGCCTCTTGGGCGCTCCCGCGGCCATCGTCGTCGACGCGATCAGTTACCTCGTCGAGGCTGTGCTGATTGCGAGCGTCCATGCCCCCGAACCCCAACCAGAACCACGCTCGCGCCACCTCCGTCACGAGATCGGCGAAGGCCTGAAATGGACTTACCGCCACCGGACTCTCGGTCCGCTGGCAGTGTCGACACACATATGGTTCCTCGCCAACGGGGCAGCGATGACAGCGCTTTCCCTGCTGGCCCTGCGCTCCATGGGGTTCACCCCCTACGCATTCGGAATGCTATTGACGGTCTTCGGTGTCGCGAGTCTGATCGGGGCCTCGTTGGCACCGTCGACCGGTGACCGAATAGGGGTGGGACGGGTGATCATTCTGGCGCGCACCGCATACCCGATCACGTGGCTGCTCGTGGCCTGCGCCCCTGAATCCAGTTTGGGCGATGCAGTGATTTTCGTTGCGTTGGGATTCCAAGGGATCGCAGCCGGCATCGAGAATGCCAACGAGATGGGCTACTGGCAGACGCTTACACCGGACCGGCTGCTCGGGCGCGTGAACGCCACGAGGCGCTCCATTAATCAGACGATGGGCGCTTTGGGAGCGGTCCTGGGCGGCTTGTGCATCGGCGCCTTCGGTGAGCAATTCACGCTCGCTACCGCTGTCGCTGGTTTCGCGGTCGCAGCGGCCATTGCCGCGTCATCAGCGCTTCGAAGACACGGCAGCTAGGTGGAATACGTCTCACACCAATGCAAGTCGCGCCTCGGTGGGGTGATTCCGCTGTATTCGGTGCGATCGGTCTGTCTGCTGGATCGGCGCTCAGAGATGGGGTCGTGGAAGGCTCGTGGAGTCATCGATGGGTATCGGCGGCTTGGGTGCGGCTTGAGGTCGTTTACGGTGTCAGCTAGGAGATCGGGATTTCGGATTCATCGCCGTCCTCGACATCGTGAATTGTCGCGTTATCGTCCTCGCGTAAACGTCGAGCCCAGCGTTGATAGGCCGATTGCTGCGAGATACCCAGGGCCTCACCTATTTTCGCCCAAGATACGCCGGCCAGATGCGCCTGGAGCACTACGTCGGTGAGCTGCGTTTTGGCTGCTTTAGCTGTCGCGCGCGCCTGACCGAGGGCGTTCGTGGCCACCTGGACCGCGCCGCGGGCGTCGTCGAATGCGGCCGCCGCGGCTCCTAGTGACTCAATGTGGACGTCGTAGGGCCGAACCGGGGGATCGAGGTCGAACAACGTGGGCTCGGAGGTATCCGTGTCCGGTTCGTCTTTGTCGTCGGTGGGGCAAACCTGCGGAGAGTCGGTCGTCATGGTTCGTCCAGGTGGTGTTGTCGGAGTGTGCTTCCGATCGGTGGCGGATGCGTACTGCGCCCAGGTGTTGCCGGCTTCGGCGGCGTGTTTTTGGGTGACTTGGTCGCTGTAGCCGAGCATTTCGGCGACGACCGGTGGCGGTATTTGCGATACGAGTTCGCGAAGGGCTCTGTTGCGTGAGCCCAGCAACTCGATGCCGAGCCATCGAAGCCGATGCATGATTGATTGCGGGTCGAGGTGACGGCCAGCCCGGCTGCTGGGAAACAGCCAGGGCGTGGCGATGGCTCCGCCGGTGGTGCGTTGATTGGGCCGGTTGTAGAGGTGATGGTGCAGCTGGGAGGCGAACGGCTCGGGCACCGGGGTGGGTTCTTTGCCCAGCGCGATACGGGTCTCGGCGCCTACCCGGATGACAGCGGTGGTCTGCAGGCCGGCGATCTTCGTCAACGGCTGCGCGTAGAGCAGCAGCAGGATTCCAGCGATCCGGTAGGGAAGACTCTCGGAGTCGCCGGTGAGGAGTTCTTTGAGCCACGCGAGGCGCTGGTCTTGGGTGATGGTCGGGGATGTTCTGGCTTGTCGGTGCTCGATGGTGATTGAGGTGTTGATCTTGCTGCGTTTGGCCCAGACGAAGAACGTCCGGATCGAATGGCGGGTGGTCGGACCTGAGGCCAGGTATTCATCGACGTCCTGCTGGCTGCAGGTTGAAGCGGTGCGGTCGTGGGTCTGCTCGAGCCAGGTCAGGAATTTGATGGTTTCGGTGATCTCTTGTTGTGCTGCGCGTTTGGGTCCGTCGGTTCCTTGGCCGGGCTTGGACTCGCTGCGCAGGCGGCGCAGGTGGTGCCAGGTGGCGAACTGCTCCACGGGTCCTCGCACTGTCGGGGAGTCGATGGCGTCGAGTTTGGTGGCGAGCCAGCGTTCGAATCGTGCGAGGTGTTCGTCGCGTGGTGGGAGGAGGTGGTGGTGCACCAGCATGCTGCGTAGGTGTTCGATGTGTCGGCCCGGGCCGGCGGTGTCGAGGCCGTCGTGGGTGAGGGGTATTGCGCCGGAGGTGATTCCGCCGAGGAGCTGCAGTACCTGGATGTTGCGCTTCCAGGTGAGGATGCTTTCGGGCCGGTCGACGCCGCAGAGCACTTCGAGGAGGGTTTCCATGGCGGCCGGGTCGGCGGGATGGTGCAGCAGGATTTTGCACAGGTCGTCGCGTAGAGCGCATCGTGCGCATTCGCCGCGGCGGTGGATTTCGCCTTCGTGGCCGCAGGTGCGGCAGGCGTAATCGCCGGGGATGGCGGCGCAGGTCAGGCAGACCGGCCGTGGGTCGGTGCGGTTGAGGCGGCCGGGAAGGACGCCGTCGTGCCCGCAGTTGGGGCAGATGCCGTGGGTGCGCATCGCAGTGTAGAAGCAGCTGTGGCACAGCTGATCGCCGGGCCAGTAGACGCGCAGTGTGTTGGCCTTGCGATGGCAGCGGCTGCATTCGTAGTGACCGGTGGTGACGGGTGGGCGTCCGCGGCGCCTGGATCGTGGCTTGGGATTAATCGGGGCCATCGGTGATGACCCGCGCCCGCCGTGGCCGGACCGACTTGTTGAGTTCGACCACGTTCGGCGGCGGGGTAGCGGCTGCCCCGGATGCGGTCTTCCGGCGTCGGACGTCGGTGGCAGTGACGGTCACCAGGTCCTCCACGCCACAGCCGAGGATGTCGCATAGCGCGGCCATCAGTTGCAGCGAAACACGTTCGGGCCGTTGGTGGACAACACGGTAGACCTGGGGTCGGGAGAGCTGAATGCCACGTTCGGCCAGGCGGGGGATCAGGTCAGTGCTGTTGTGCATGCCATGCGCGGCCATGAGCTCGGCGAGGCGCCAGGTGTAGTCGACTTCGCGTTTCATGATGATTCTTCCCCGAAGGAGAGCGCATCTTTGACGGTCTGATCGAGCATGCGGCGCAGTGTGCGGGTGCGGTAGTCGCTGGATACACCGGTGTAGAGGGATGTGGTGCTGGCGACATCGTGGCCGGCCTGGTCTTGGACGAATTTGGCGTCCCAGCCGTCCTCTATGAGGTGGGTGATGTGCGAGCGGCGAAACGAATGCAGATCCAGTCCGGCCGGCAGATCCAGTTCGTCGCAGTAGCGCCGGAAGCGGCGCAGCAGGGTGGTCTCAGCGATCAGGCTGCCGCGCTCGCTGGGGAACAGGTCAATGCTGTCGTCGATATACGGTTGGCCGTGGGTGAGCCAGTCGGCGATGACTTCGGGTGTCCAGTCGAACACCGTGAACACGGTGCGCCGCTTCGGCGGTGAGCCTTTTTTGGCCTTGCCGTACCGGATCAGAACCGCGCCATAGCGCCCGAATTCGGCGGCGTGCGGATTGCGCGAGAAGTCGACGGTCTGCAGGTGTCGCAGTTCATTGAAGCGCAGCCCGTAGGAGTAGGCCACCTTGAACATCACCGAGTCGCGGTAAGCCGGCAGCCAGCCCTTCTTACGGGCATTGGCAATCAGGGACACTTGCTCGTCGGCATGATCGAAGAAGTCCTGCAGCTCCTTTTTGGTGAAGGGCCGCTTGAGCGGATTCTGCTCGTTGTCTTGGACGTGGGCAGCGGTGTTCCACTCGAAGAACACTTGCGCAGGGTGAGTGCCGAAGCGCTGCTCGCATACCCGATCCCAGCCGTAGTCCGGATCAGCGATGTACGAGCAGAACAACCGTAGGCCGTTCTGGTAGCCGCGCACGGTCGATTGCGCCCGGCCTTTGATGCCGCGCAGATCGGCGAAGAACTCTTCAACCATCGCCGGTGTCCAGGCCCAGGGGTACTCGTTGCAGTGGTCGATGAAGCGGCGCACCAGGGCGATGCGCTTGCTGATGGTCTCGTGGTCGAGGTTGCGGCACAGTTGCTGGTTGCGCCAGCCGTCGAGCATGTCCTCGACGGTTTGGGCCTCCGGATGCAGCAGCGGAACTGACCCGACCAGAACCACGCGACCGCTCTTGTCGACGGGCAATTCAGCCTCCCAGGACGTCTCATCTGATGCATCATTGAATCATCTAATGAATCATTACCACATCGCCGCAGGTAGGTCCATCGCAAAACGAACGTTCGCCGATGCGTGTCGCGGCGGCCAGCCGGAGAGGGGGTCATGCATACTCGTTCGCATCCACCGAAAACCCCTGGTGTCCAGGCTGTTTCATCCATGGGTACCGGGTCGGTAGGCGAGAGTCACACGATTGCTGCGTGATTCATCGGATGAAAATGCAGTGATTAGGTTGACGTAAGATACGTTATCGGCCTTTAAGGCATGCGAGTTTCATTTAGTGAAAGAACTTGCACCCCTGGACGACTGGCTCGATTGTCCTGGTTGTGACGGGTGTCGGTCGCCGCTGCAGCGCCCCTGATCGACCTTGGGTCTTGCGCAACGGGCCAGCTCGACGTAAGTTTCAATCACTTAATGATTGATTCGGATGTTAGGTGACGACGTTGCGAGCTTCAACGAGCGACCACTGGCATCCGGTCGGTGTGAGTTGTTTTGCGGCACCGCCCCCGCCACTGCGTGGACCGGGGTTATTGCGTCACAGTGACGAATTGCGTTCGAGGGCAAGACTATTCGGATCGCAACTCAAGTCGTCGCCAAGCCGGTTGCCGAGATCGTTCGACCATCGTCATGGCTGAGGAACTGCCCGGGTTCATTCCCCACATCCTGCGTGCCGACGATGTTTCGCTCCTGCGTGCCGATGAGACCGTGTTCAATGCGATGGTCGATGGCTGGCGGGCGCAGATGCTGGCCCGAGGCTTGGCCGTCGACACGATCATGACGCGCGGTCGACTGATTGCCCGGTTCGTTGAGTTCACCAACGAGTATCCGTGGCGGTGGCGCCCAATTGACGTGGACCAATTCCTGGCCGAATTCCGATCGCAGGAAAGACCGATTGCGCTATCTACGTTGCGGACCTACAGCAATACGATTTCGATGTTTTGCTCGTACGTCTGCGACAGTAGATACGGCTGGGTTGCATTCTGCGAGAAGCAGTTTGGCGATGTTCCGTCGCAGATATGCTTCGAGTGGAACACTCCGCAACACACAACCGATGATGCTGTTCCACCGGGCCGCCGAGCGTTCACCAAGGCCGAGTTGCAGCACCTATTTGACGTCGTAGATGATTTTGTCGACGAAGCGCACCGCACAGCGTCCAAGCGGTGGGTGACGGCCCTGCGGGATTCGATCGCATTCAAGGTCGGCTACGCCTATGGGCTGCGCCGCCGCGAACTGGTCATGCTGGACCTGACGGACTTCGGGCCCAACCCTGCCGCAGCGTTGAGACCATGCGTTCGAGCTGGGGCCTTCCCAACAGCTCGGCTCGCTCGCTTTCGCTCAACGCCAATTCGGTCGGATCGATGATGAGATCGGCGTTGGACAGCTCGCCGAGTTCGCGAAGTTCGACCGGTGTGAATTTCATCTGCGCGGGGCCGCGTCGGCACAGCAGATAGATGTCGGTGATGGCGCTGGAGCCAAGTGCGGTGACGACCCGGTCGGGCACGTCGGTGGCGGCGATCTCCTCGGCGCTGCGCGCGAGCACTCGCGCGACATCGAGGGCGACGTTGCCGGCCCCCACCACGGCCACGCCCCGACCGTGCAGTGGGAAGTTGCGGTCGGCGGCGTCGGGATGTCCGGAATACCAGCCGACGAATTCTTTGGCCGCAAAGCTGCCCGGCAGGCGGCTACCGGGTACGTCCAGCACTCGGGCGTCTTCCGCGCCAAAAGCGTAGATGACGGCGTCGTAAAATCCTCGCAACTCGTGTCGGCTGATATCACGGCCGACAGAGACGTTCCCCAGAAAACGGACCGTGGCTGAATGGGCGGTGAAGGGTGCGCCCAGAACGCGGGCGACCGACTTGATCTTCTGGTTATCCGGCGCGACTCCGTACCGGACGAGCCCGAACGGCGAGGGCAGCCGTTCGAACACGTCTATCTTCACCGGGTGACCCGACTCCACAAGTTCGGTCACCGCGTACAGCCGGCCGGCCCCGCACCCACCACAGCGATGCGTGCCGGTCCGCGGGCCTCGCCGCCGGGGGCGACGGTGTGCGTCACGCCGACCTCGGAGCGTGCTGACCGGTCTGGCTGCGCGTCAGAGCCGTACATCGATGTGGGGAACCGCATCGGAGGCTAATTGTCATCACGTTATTGAGGTACCTCTTCCCGTTCTCTTCTTCCCGTCCGGCGTACAAAACTCCTGGTCCGTGGCCAGTGAACTGGCAAGACTGCTTGCCGATGATCGGCGGTGCGACAGAATCCAGGAATCGTTTTCCTTGCCAGCGGTGTGGGTATGACCTATGATCATAGTGCTTAATGACATGAGTCACATCAACGATGACTTGTGTCAACACCGACAACGGCGACGGGGCCCTTCGATCGACACAACAGTCTGGGCAGCCGGCGTCGACGCGCGGATCAAGATCGATGTGATTAGGTCGACGAAGGGAGTTTCGTGAAGACTCGGGCAGCCGTGCTCCATGGGCAGAACGAGCAGTTCAAGGTGCAGGAGGTGGATCTCGACCCGCCGGGCCCGCACGAGGTGCGGGTGCGCCTGGCGGCGACCGGCCTCTGCCACAGCGACTACCACCTGGTGACAGGCGATCTTCCGATGCCGTATCCGGTGATCGGCGGCCACGAAGGGGCCGGGGTCATCGAAGAGGTCGGCGCCGAGGTCACGGCGGTCGAACCGGGCGATCATGTGGTGTTGTCGTTCATCCCCGCGTGTGGGCACTGCCGCTCGTGTGCGGTCGGACACTCCAACCTTTGCGACCTGGGTGCCAACATCCTGGCCGGTCCGCAGCTCGACGGGACCTACCGATTCCACGTGGGAGCGCAAGGCGCTGGCCAGATGTGCTTGCTGGGAACGTTTGCCGAGCACACCGTGGTGCCTGATGTTTCCGTCGTCAAGATCGATCGGAGCGTTCCGCTGCGCACCGCAGCCCTGATCGGGTGCGGCGTGCCCACCGGCTACGGGGCGGCAGTCAACAAGGCCAAGGTGCGGCCCGGTGAATCCGTGGTCGTCTGGGGCGCCGGGGGAATCGGCATGAACGCGATCCAGGGGGCCGCTACGTCGGGCGCCCGCGTCGTCGTGGCCGTCGAACCGGACGAGGCCAAGCGCAAACTCGCCTACGAAGTGTTCGGCGCGACACACGTCGTCGATCCGACCGCCGTCGACCCGGTCGACGCGGTGTTGGAGGCCACCTGGAACAGGGGGGCCGACGTGTCCATCGCCACGCCCGGCGTTCTGACCCAGGCGATCCTCGCACAAGCGCTGCAGGCGCTGGGGAAAGGCGGGCGGGCCGTCCTGGTCGCCGTGCCGCCCGCCGGCGCCGACCACCTACCCATCGCTCCCTTCGACGTTGTGATGTTCGAACGCCAGATCCTGGGCACCGTGTATGGCAGCAGCAACCCGTTCTCCGACATTCCCCAGCTGATCGACCTCTATCAATCCGGCAAATTGAAACTCGATGAGCTGGTGACCAACACCTACTCGCTTGATCAAATCAACGAGGGGTACGAGGCCATGCTCGCGGGTCGCAACATCCGCGGGTTGGTCATTCTGTCGGACGACTAGCAGCCCAAGTGGAGAGCTGATTCCGCCCTGCAGTGCAAAGTTGTCTCGGCCACGGCCGCGACGCAAAACCGATAGCCGTTCGTGAAGATTGGAGCGAATTCAACAATGACGACACAACAGCGCAACACCGATATCGATGACGAACGACCCACGCGGCTCAACGCCGAAGCGGCCGACAAGTTCATCGAGCATCTGAGCATGCACGACCGGGAGGTTCAACGCCACCGACTGGCGATCTACGACCGGATGCGTGAAGCATGCCCGGTCGGGCACTCCGTCGAACACGGCGGCCACACCCGAATACCGGCTGGATCCCGACAAGCCACCGGTGTGGCACACCGGTGACACCTGGGGTGTGAAGTCTTTGCCGGTGATCTTCGAGGCCAGGTCGTGACGAGTCCCGTGACCAGCAAATCCGCAGAGGTCACCGTCGATCTCAACCGGTGCATGGGCCATGCCCGCTGCCACTCACTGGCACCTGCGGTTTATGGCCTGGACGACGAAGGAAAGTCCGTCGTGATCGTCAATCCCGTTCCGCCAGAGTTGGTCAACGAAGCAGAGGAAGGCGCGCAGGCGTGCCCCGAACACGCGATCACAGTTCGCTACCACGATTGACAGCTCGTCACCAGCTGACCAAAACCGTCTTACAACCAGCAAAGCGAGACCCAAGATGACAATGACGGCACCGCTGAAATCCGATGTGCGATGGCGCTTCGAGCAATACATCGGCGGGACATGGCGTCCCTCCGTCAGTGGCAAACGCAGGCAGGTCATCGACCCGGCCACCGCGACCGTCGTCGGCGATGTCGCCGACGGAGGGATCGCCGACGTCGAGGCGGCGGTCGCGTGTGCCCGCACGGCCTTCGACGAGGGCCCCTGGGCCGGCCTGGACGTGCGAAGCAGGGTCCGAGCGCTGCAGCCAGCCATCGACTACCTGGTCGAAAACCAGGACGCCCTCCTGGAAGCGGAAATCGCCGAATGCGGATCTCCGATCAAGACGGCGAGCGCTCTGCACGTCGGATTCGCCTTGGCCCACAGCCAGTACTTCCTCGATATGGCCCCAAGCGTGCGTCTGGAGCAGCCATTGGGGTTCCATTCGCCGCCGTTTAGCGTCAGTCACGTCGTACGGGAACCCGAGGGCGTCGTCGCGGCCATCACCCCGTTCAACTTCCCGCTCTTGTTGGCCGTGTGGAAAGTCATTCCCGCACTGCTGATGGGCAACAGCGTCGTGCTCAAGCCCAACCCACGCACGCCGCTGTCGGCGATGCTACTGGCTGAAGCATTGTCGCGCACAGATCTTCCCCCCGGGCAATTCAACGTCGTCACCGGGGACGTCGAAGTGGGCCAATACCTCGTCGAAAGCGCTCTGGTGGACCATGTCACGTTCACCGGCAGCACCGGGGTCGGGCGGAGCGTCGCCGCCGGGGCTGCGCAAACGTTGAAGAACGTCACCCTAGAGCTCGGCGGAAAGTCGCCGTCAGTCATCCTGCCCGACGCTGACTTCGATCTCGTCGTCGACGGCGTGCTGTTCGGCGTCAACTTCTACGCCGGGCAGTGCTGTGAAGCGGGCAGCCGGGTCTTCGTGCCACGCGGGCGCGAAGAGGAACTCATCGACCGGCTGGTGCGGCGGGCCGCCACGATCAGACTCGGAGACACGCGCAACCCGCAGACCGACCTCGGCCCGGTGATCTCGGCCGAGAAAGCCGCCGAGCTGGAGCGCGTCGTCAATGACGCCGCGGCCGCCGGCGCCACAGTGGCGTGTGGTGGTCGTCGTGCCGACATCGGCGACGGCTACTTCTTCCAGCCGACAGTGATCCACAACGTCAACAACGACATGCCGATCGCCCGTCAGGAGCTTTTCGGCCCCGTGCTGTCGGTCATCGGGTACGACTCCGTCGACGACGCGGTGCGCCTGGCCAACGACACGATATACGGCTTGGCAGCGACGGTGTGGTCCACCAACATGGTCAACGCCTACGAAATCAGCCGCCGGTTACGCGCCGGCACGGTCTGGATCAATGACCACCACCAGTTGCGCCCCGACGCACCGTTCGGCGGATACCGGCAAAGCGGCATCGGCCGCGAACTCGGAGACGACGGATTCCTCGATTTCACCGAAGCCAAACACATCTACATGAGCCTGACGAATGATCGCCAGTCGCGCTTCTGGTCCCTAATCCTGCCCGCTGAGGAATAGGAGCGGGGGCCGCCCACCGCCTAGCGTCGCCGACCGCGGTGCAGGTGTCGCTTCCCGCTGGCCCGGTCGACCAACACCTCGTCGGCCAATCATCGTCAGCAACCGCTTCGCCTCGTCCGCGCCAATTCGCTACCCGGCCCTGCAGCGTGTTAACCGCTGTTAGCATTGCTGTTGGCCGCGGTGGGACCACGCGAGTTCAGGGCACAAGCAGGCGACGCCGGCCCATGTGGTTTCACCCAAGAGGAAGGGGCACGGTGAGCGGAGCGATCGTTACTCAACGGACTCGGGGAAGCGAACGTCGTGAGCGGATTCTGGCCGCGGCCGCCGAGCTCATCGCCGAGCGGGGATATCACGCCGTGTCGATGACGGATCTCGGTGTGGCGGCTGGAATCGTGGGACCGGGAATCTACCGGCATTTCGACAGCAAGGCCGCCGTGCTCGCGTCGCTGTTCGAGCGGGTGATCGACGCGCTGCTGGAGCGGGCCTCGACCATCGTGGACCAGGCTCGTGATGAGCGTGAGGCGTTGACTGGGCTGGTCGCCGACCATGTCTCGCTGGTGATCAACGATCGGGAGCTGGCGATTGTCTATTACCGCGAGTTGCATAACTTGTCCGATGAGCAGCGGCGCCGCCTGCGACGTAAGCAGCGACTGTATCTCGAGGAATGGGTGCACGTGGTCGCGGAGTTGCGGCCGGAGCTTGATGAGGCCGACGTCCGCGCGGTCGTACATGGTGCGATCGGCGCGATCCAGTCGATCCTTCACTACCGCGACACCGGCCTGCCCCCCGAGCGGGTCGCTGCCCGTCTGGCCGCCATGGGTTACGCGGTGCTCGGGGCATAGCAGCCAGCGACGACCTGCCCAGGATTGTGAACGATGACTAACATTTGTGCGTGTGACGGTGTGCGTCGGGACCGCGACAGGAGGAACACAGCCATGGCCGAGGCGCCGGGGGCCGTTCAGCGGCAGGCCTGGGTCGACGGCGTGTTGCCGCCGGTCGAGCAGGTGCGACCGGGATTGTGGTCGATCCCGGTGCCAATCCCGGACAATCCGTTGCGATACGTGCTGGTGTATGCGTTCGAGCTGCCTGACGGGGTCGCCATCGTCGACGCCGGCTGGGACACCGAGGAAGCGTGGACGGCCCTCGTCGAGGGACTGTCCAAGGCCGGATGCGACATCACCGACGTCTCTGCGGTGCTGATCACGCACGTCCACCCCGACCACTACGGATTGGCTGGGCGGGTGCGCGAGCATTCCGGAGCATGGGTCGGGGTGCACCCGGCCGATGCCGCGGTGTTGCCCACCCGCTACGGCGAGGTAGAACCTCTCGTGGCGAGTATGCGGGACCTCTTGGTGGACTGCGGGGTGCCCGAGGTCGAGTTGGACGAACTGAGCTCGGCGTCGCTTGGAATCCGGCAGTTCGTCCGGCAGGCCGAACCGGACCGGTTCATCGACGATGGCGATCGTCTCCCGTTGCCGGGCTGGAACCTGCGCGCGATCTGGACGCCCGGCCATTCGCCCGGGCATCTCTGCTTCGCCGAGCCCGACCGCAGGCTGATGCTGACCGGCGATTGTGTGTTGCCGCGGATCACCCCGAACATCTCCGTGCATCCCCAGCAAGCCGCCAATCCCCTCGCCGACTTCCTCGCCTCGCTGGCCAAACTGCGTGGATATCAACCCGACGAGGTGCTTCCCGCCCACGAATACCGCTTCGACGCGTTCACAACCAGGCTGGACGAACTTTTCGCCCATCACCGCACGCGCCTTGGTGAGATCGAACGCGCGGTGGCCGACTGCCCTGGGGCAACCTGCTGGCAGATCACCACCCGCCTGGGGTGGTCGCGGCCCTGGGCTCAGGTACCCAACTTCATGCGCCGGGCCGCCAACGGTGAAACACTGGCCCATCTGGCGCTCTTGGCGGCAGAGCACCGCGTAGAACCGATGCGTGACACCGTCACCACATGGTGGCCGAAGCAGTGACCCGCGATCCTGTATCCGACGGCCTCGACATTGCGCCTTCAGGCACCGCCCATGTCCGTGGCTGTGCCGTCAGCTCCGACAACACCACAGGCGTGAGGCCGACGGCCGATGTACCGTGTCGCTTCGATGTGCGGGATCTGGCCCGCTCTGGCTACCCGTAGTCGGCGACCACGACGGTGCGGTCGAAACTGTTCTCCGACCACACGCCGATGTGAGTGTGGGCGCAATCGGACATGATGGCGAGATATGCCGCGTTGTCATACCACCGGCTAATCAACTCCACACCGCTGATCGCTAGGGCCGGATTGATCGCCACCGTTTCGGCCACCCGACCCTGGAAACCGGCTGCGTCGGCGCGGTCTTGCGGCGTCGAACCGTCAGACCCGATATCACCGTTGAGGTCGCGATTGTTCAGCACATCCCGGGCGTGCCATTCGGCGGCACGTTGCAGTTGCGGGATGATCGTGACGTCGTTGGTGCAGCCTGCCTGGTGCTGAATGGTGTACACGTTGGCGACCACCGCGTCGTTGAGTCGTTTGTTGTCGCCGTGTGCGATCGGCATGCCAACCACAGCACCGACGGCGACGACCACCACGGCCGGCACGGTCAACAGCAAATGCCGCATGTTCATCTCCTCGACGTCAGCCGTCATCTCTAGGCGGCGGCCAGTCGTGTGCAGCCGAGTTCCTCAGGCGCCAGATCAACGCCGGGCAGAGTTCGTTGACCGACTGGGTGATCAGATAGGAGGCCTGATAGTCGTCGGCGGTGTGGAAATCAGCCTGCAGATCGCCGATAAGCTGCCCGTAGCCTTCGCCGCCGGACAGCTTGTCGCAAATGCCGTAACCGTAGCCTAAGGCCGCGTCGGCGTTCGGAAAGCCGTAGCCGGGCCGCACGGTCACGTTGACCAGATAGGCCACCGGGTCGGCATGAGCGTGAGGTGCCTGCGCAGTTGCCACACCGAGCCCTGCCGCCCAGCACATCGCCATGCATACGGTCTGAATGTTGCGCGGCGCTGTGAATCGAACCCCGATCATGTTGTCAAATCGGCTCGAATTGGGAAATGAGCCATCGGCCATCGTGTTTGTCCAGCGTCACTCGCACGCATGAGGTGGTGCTGGTGGGTGCGTCCGTGCCGACGATGACGGTCTGGTTGACAAAAACAAGGACGACCGCGTGGTTCGCGGTGGCCGACACCGACGCCGCGGCCGGAACGTTGGCGACCGCGGAGATCTGTTTTTGCTTCGCCCCGGGGATCACCACGTCATGTGTTAGCGAGGCATAGGAATCCTTGAATTGTCCTGTCAGTCGGTTTTGGGCGGCGGTCAGATCCTTCTCGGCGGTGTCGGGCTTGTAGGACAGCATCGTGATTGTTCCGTCGGTGGCGGCCCGCACGGACTCGACGCTGGCAAGCTGGGCCTCACGCAGGGAACCGACCTGCCATTTCAGCCCGCCGGCGGCCGCGGCCAGCAGCAGCGCGAGGCCGGGCAGCATCCCGTAGGCGAGCACACGTGACCAGCGGATGCTTCGTTTCATCGTAGCCGGCGTGTGCTCGCAGTCGTCCTCGGTCGCGGTGGGTGTTTCCTGGGCCGAGTCGGTGTCGGTGGGATCGCCGGTACGACGCGATTTCGGCCACCTCACGGCACGAACTCCACGTTAGACACCTTGGGCTGATCGCCGACTTGCTGCACGAAGATGCGCATCCGCCAGGCCCGTGGCCGTTGGTCGGGCACAGCGGCATTCGTCGTCTTGACGGTCACGGCGACGAGCACCTGGGCGGTGCCCGCGGTCTTCGACTCCAGCGCGGCCTCGGTGACCGTGCCGATGGTGGTCGATTTGGTCTGTTTGACCACGGCGATGAACGGCTGTGATCGCTTCGTGAAGTCGTCGTAGAACTGCCCGGTTGCCCCGTCGATGATGCGGCGCACATCGGCGTCGGCGTTCTGCCAATCGATCGTCGTCAGGTTCAGCGCCGCCTGCCTGCCCACCTGCACATACGCATTTCGCTCGGTCTGCGCCTCGTGCAGGTGGTGGAGACGAAATCCCAGCCATCCCGCCAGCGTCGCCAGCGCGATGACGACGGCCACCCCTACCAGCATCGCGGCCCGCAGCGGCGAGCGGGTCGTCCTCGGCTCGCCCGGGGGTGCGGTGTGTGTGTCCTTGCCGTCGGGTCCGCTGCTGGCGTCTTCGGCGGTGCCGGCATCGCCGCCATGCGTCGGTTCAGCACCGATCGGCGCGGACGCGGCGCGTTCATCCGGCATGAGCGTCGAGGTGCGGCCGGCGGTTCTCAGCTGCCCGGTGGTGTCAGCATCGTCTGCCACGTCTTCTCCTTCGGGCCGGTCTGCGCGAGGTCGGATTGGGTGTATTGCTGGCCATCGGGTCCGATGTAGGTGCCCGTGGCGGGGTCGTACTGGGCGGCCGCTACCGGTGGTGGGGGTGGGCTCACGGCAGCGGGAGGCGGCGCTCCGGTCGGCGGTGATCCGGGAGCTCCCTGGGGGATGTCCTGCCCGGACAGGGTGGCGTTGGGGTCGCCCTTCCAGTTGAAGCCGTCGTTGAGCGGCACATACTGCTCGTCGCTTTCGCACATTCGCACCGTGGGTGCGCGTTTGCCGGGGACGGTCTCGCAGGGGATGTTGCGCGCTCCGCGGACGTTGAACGGTGAATCTTGGGGCACCCGGCAGTACACGTCGCCGGCGGGACGCTCCGGGCTGTCCTCGAAGGACGGTGGACGCCGTTGCTGGGTGGGTAGGAATCCGGTGGTGCAGGCCGGTGGGAGGTTGATGTTGAGGTTGAAGCTGATCCACTCGCCACGGTAGTCCTGCTTGGTGTTGGCGTTGGCGACGACACTTCCGCCGCGGATCGCTGCGGCTTGCGGCAGCAGCACGAGGAGTTGTTCGAGGTCGTTTCGGTAGGTGAGGGCGACCTGGCCGACGCTGACCAGGTTGGCCAGCAGGATCGGCAAGGTCGGCTGGAACCGCTCGAAGAGTTGTCGCACCTCGCCGGCGGCGGGGCCGCCGTGGTCGATGATTCCGGCCACCGCGTTGTCATGGGTTTGCAGTTCGGCGGTGACCGTGGCCAGGTTGGCCGCCCATGCCTGGATCGCATCGGAGGTATCGGTCTGCGAGTCGAGCACCGGCTGGGACTGGTCGATCAGCGACGTCAGTGAGTCGAGGTTGGCGCGGGCGTCGATCGACAGCCGGGTGGAGGCCCTGACCAGCCGGGCCAGTTCTGGGCCCAGCCCGCCGACGGCGGTGTATGCCTCGTCTACGGCGGTGTTGAGGTTATCCCGCGGTATCGCCCGCAAGCCGGTGTTGACGGCGGTGAGCAGCTTGTTGATGTCAGGTGGCACGGAGGCGTCCCGCAGCGGGATGACGTCGCCGTTCTTTAGCGGCGGTGCGGTGTCACTGCGGGGCAGCAGGTCGACATATTGTTCACCGATCGCCGACTGGCTGTGTACCTCAGCTTTGACGTCGGAGGGGATGTCGATGCCGGATTTGAGCGACAGCACCGCGGCCACACCGGTGTCGGTGAGGTGCACCGACTGCACCCGCCCCACTTCGGTGCCGCGGTAGGTGACGTTGCCGGTCGCATACAGCCCGCCGGTCTGCGGCAATTCCATCGTCACCGTGTACCGGCCGACACCGAAGAGCTTGGCCGGCAGCTTCATGACGTGCAGCGTCATCAACGAGATCACGACGACGGCAAGCACCGTCAAGATGGCCAGCTGAACCTTCACGCGTTTGTGCAAATACATTTAGCGTCCCTGGTCCCAGCGGTACGGAATGATCAGCGGGTTGGATTGGGTGTAGGGGCTCGGGAGTTGCCCGATGGTGCGGCCCCATTGCAGCTCCAGCTCGGTGAGGTTGCCCTCCCAGCGCGTACCGGTGAAGAGCGCAGAGTCGATGCGGCTGAGCGTGAGGTCAACGATCAGGCTGAGGTTGCCGTAGTCGCCGCGCATCCACTTCTCGACGGTTTCGTTGGGGAACGGATAGGTCGTGTAGAGGCTGAGCGCACGTGTCAGGCTGGGGCCGGCGTTGGCCAGCGCTTCCAACACCGGCCCGATGTCCTTGAGTTCCTTGACCAGATTTTCTTTGGTCTGGTTGACCGTGTCGACGGTCAGTGCGCTGAACTTGCCGAGCTGATCGGCGGCCTCGATGAGGTTGTCCCGCTCGCTGTTGAGCTCGGCCAGCGCATCGGGGATTTTGCGCAGCGCGGTGTCGAGAACGGGTTTGTTGTCGGCGAACTTGCCGACCAGGGTGTTGAGGCTGTCCGTGGCCGCGATGATGTCACCGGTCTGGTCATTGGTGAGGGTGGCGAATTTGTCGAGTTGCTCGATCATGCTGCGCAGGTCGTGTTCACGCCCCCGGAACGCGGTGGAAAACGCCCGGGTGATGTCCTGGACTTGGCCCAGTCCGCCGCCGTTGAGCAGCATGGAGATCGCGGCCAGGGTCTGTTCGGTGGTCGGGTAGGCTCCCCCGCGCGCCAACGGGATCAGCGATCCGTCACGCAGTTTGCCGTCCGGTGGCGCGTCCGCTGGCGGGGCGAGCTCGACGTGCAGCGAACCCAGCAGGCTGGTTTGGCCGAGCTTGGCGGTCGCGTTGGCGGGCAGGTCGACGTCGCCGTTGAGCCGCATGCTCACCAGGGCATGCCAGCCTTGACGCTCGATTCTCGTCACGGTGCCGACGGTCACGTCACCGACCTGCACGCGGGAGTTCGGTTGGATATTGCTGACCTCGGGCATCTGCGCCTGCACGACGAAGGAACCCGGCCCGGCGCCCTCGGTGCCGGGCAGTGCAAGCGAGTTCAGCCCGCGCCAGCCGCAGCCGGGCAGCCCGGCCAGCGTGAGGATGATGAGCAGTTTCACCGCGACGCGGGAGGATTGTCGCGCTGTCATGAGCCGCCTCCGGGGGGGACCATGAGGCCGGGGAGGCCATCGGATGGGTTGGTGGTGACCGGCGTGGGCGGCGCGGCGGCATCCGGCGCAGCAGCCTCGGCGGCCAGCGGCGCAGGCTCGGGCGGGTGGGGCGCGGCCGCCTCGACGGGGGGCGGCACGTAGTCGGGTCGCATCCAGTCCTCGCTGTAGGTGACCTCGTTGGGCCGTGCCGATGCCCCGACGATGAGGTTTTCGCCCAGTGGCGGGAAGTTGTACTGGCGGTTCTTCACGATCGGTGCGAGGTACTGCACGCACAGTTTCGCCGCCTGTTCGGCGCCGAGACGGGAGGCCGCTTGGATCGCGCCGCACAGGAAACTGATCGGGTCGGCGAAGTTGTTGACCGCGATGGCGCCGGTCATCGTACCGCCGGCCGGTTCGTAGATGAAGATGAAGTTCTGCAGCGTCGAGGGCAGGATGTGCAGGGTTTGTTTGATGTCGTCGAGGCTGTCGACCATCGCCGTGGTGACCGAGGCCAACTTGTCCGAGGTGGTGCCCAGCGCATCGCGATTCTCCGCAACGAAACTCTGCACATCGGCGACCACGTCGTTGAGCATCCCGGCCGCCCGACCGACCTTGTCCGGATCGTCGGCCAACAACCCTGTGACGGCGGCCAGGTTCTCATTGAGCTGTCCGAGCAGGCCACTGCTGTCGTGCAACGCCGACACCAGCGTCGCCAGGTTTTTCAGGGTGGAGAAGATGTCGTCGCTGTGGTCGCCGAGGGCCGACAACGCCTGCGACAGTTTGACGACGGTGTCGCGGATGTTCGCACCTTGGCCGCGCAGGTTGGCGGCCGCGGTGTTGATGAACGCGCCCAGCGTGCTGACGCCTCCGGGCTGGGTGGGCCGCAGCAGTTCGGTCAGCCGCTCAACCTGCGCCCGGAAGTCGTCCCACTCGACCGGGACCGCGGTGCGGTCCTGCGGGATCACCGCGCCGTCGCGCATCACGGGTCCGCCGGTGTAGGCGGGGGTCAGCTGGATGGCGCGCCCGGTCACCAGTTGAGGCGACAGGATGACCGCCTTGGCGTCGGCGGGAACCGAATATTTGCGGTCGATCCAGAAGGTGACCTTGACCCGCTGCGGCTGCGGTTCGATCGTGGCGACGCGCCCGACGGGCACACCCAGGATCCGCACATCGTCGCCGGCGAACAGGCCGTTGCTGTTCTGGAAGAAGGCGACCACCGTGGTCTTGGCCGCCGCGCCGGTGCGGCCGAGGGCGACGAATAGCCCGCTGACGAGCACCGCCACGAGGACGGTCGCGGCGGCTGCGCGGATGAGACGCGCCCTGGTCATGGCTGTCCTCCGGGTTGTGCGGGCACCTCACCCGGTGCTGGCACGTAGACCGGGGAGGGTGTCGGCTCGGGTGTGTTTTGCACGCCGGGCGGCGGCGGTGCGGGCGGTCCGGGCGGGGGTCCACCTGGCGGCGGGGCCGGCGGGGGCTCCCGGTACGGATAGCGCGGATCACCCGGCTTGCCCGTGATCGCGTCGGGCAGCGTCAATCTGGGTTCGCCGCCCTGCCCGGTCCGCGGGTAGGGCACCGGCAGCGCCGGGGTTGCGGGCTGGCCGGTGGGGGGGTCGATACGCTCGGAGGGCAGCACGGTGGCCGGGTCGAGCCCGAGATCGGAGAACGCAGCGTCGACGAAGGGCTGCACGAACTGGCCCGGGAGCAGGTTCGCCAGGTATGCCTTGAAGAACGGCCCCGATGAGACGGCTTCGCCCAGCGAAAGCGCGTAGGCGTTGAGCCGCTTGGAGGGCTGGGGAGTGTCGGAGCCTGAGCGGACGGCCCGTGGGCCGAGAGGGGTCGTCCTGGCATACGAGTCCGTCCCGGACTGGGCGACCGGGATCGCGCTGGCTCGGTTGGCCCCCGAGGAGGAACCGTGAACTTACCCCTGGACCAGGTCATCCGCCGGGTCGTCCGGGATCCGGAGTTTCGTTCTATTGCGGAAGAGTCGGGCCAGCTCGCGGCCGACCTCGCAGGCGTACGGCTGGCCGATCTTGCGGCCGTCCTGGAGGGCGACCTGGTCACCCTCCAGCAAAGGGGCGCCCACCCACTGCTGATCATGCAGCTGGCCGGCGCGCTCAGGATCGATCCGATGCGGCGCTTCGCCGCCGAACAGACTGCCCATGACTTAACCACGGAGGGACGATGAACATGATGAACATTACGGTGGACCTCGAGCGGTGTGAGGGCTTCGCCTCGTGCGTTGTGACCGCGCCCGAGCTCTTCGACCTCGATGACGAGCGAAGCGTCGCCGTCGTTCTGGAGCCTGTTGACGGTGGCCCCCGCACCCGCGCCTTAGCGCTCGAGGCCGCCGCGAGCTGCCCGATGCGGGCCATCACCGTCTCCGACCCCCTGGTGGACGAACCATCGCTGCCGCGGCGCGGCCGGTGACCGACGGAGTTTCGCCGGACGCGGTGGCAACCGCGGTCGAGAACGAACCCCGTCGGGCGGCGGTGGCCGGTACGCCCTGTGCCCCGGTTCGTGAACGTGCTACCACCGACGTTAGCGGCCGGCTGCGCCGTTCAGCAGGTTCTCTCCGCTCGCGCTCTCGGTTGGAGGGGTGGCAGCCGCAATGGCCGATCGCTGAGCGGGTCAACGACCACGTTGTCAGACCGGGCGACTCGCGATCCGGGGCTCGATGCCAGCATCCCGGGCTGCCACGCGTACAGCATTTGGTCGCCGCGGCGGGCATATCGTTGACGCCCAAGAGGATACCGGCCTGCCTTCCTGCCGCACCTCGGGCACTGGCCCAGTCGGCTAGATGTACTGACCACGGAGGTTGTGTCTCCGGTCGGCATGGCGAGATGAAATGAGGAAGACCTCCGTGTGAGGTGTGAAAGCGACCAAGCAACCACACCCACAACGGAGGTCTTCGTGTCCCACGCTAACGCGACCTTGACGCCCACGGGAAGACTGCGCCTGGCCCGGTGTGTCGTCGAAGACGGCTGGCCCCCGGCCCGAGCTGCGGAACGGTTCGGTGTCTCGGTCACCACGGCCCGACGCTGGGCCAGCCGGTATCGCGAGCAGGGCAAGGCCGGCATGGTTGACCGCTCCAGCCGGCCGCACACCTGCCCCCACCGCACCCCGCGTCGTCGGGAGCGCCGGGTGATCGGCCTGCGCGTATCGCGCCGGTGGGGGCCAGCCCGAATCGCTTACCACCTGGGAATGCACCCCTCGACGGTGCACAAGATCCTGTCCCGCTTCGGGTGCGTGCGCCTGGCGTTCACCGACCCGGCCACCGGCGCCCCGGTGCGCGCCACCAAGCGACGCCCGCAGCGCTATGAGCACGCCGCACCGGGCGATCTGGTGCACGTGGACATCA
Source organism: Mycolicibacterium wolinskyi str. Jessa 2025 (assembly GCF_049241375.1). Lineage (NCBI taxonomy): Bacteria > Bacillati > Actinomycetota > Actinomycetes > Mycobacteriales > Mycobacteriaceae > Mycobacterium > Mycolicibacterium wolinskyi. The sequence goes on along the minus strand of NZ_CP185960.1, from coordinate 3,575,528 downwards.
AGAAGCTCGGACGCATCCCCGACGGCGGCGGGCACAAGTTCCTCGGCCGCGCCAAAGGATGGTCCCGGGCCGTTCGGCGAAGGTCCTCACCGAGTGGCTCAACGCCCGCGACCAGGCATTTCGAGACCGAGTCAAGGTGGTCACGATGGACGGGTTCGCCGGCTACCACTCCGCCGCAGCCAAGGCCGTGCCCGCAGCACGCACGGTGATGGACCCGTTCCACGTCGTGCATCTTGCCGCCGACAAGCTCACCGTGTGCCGCCAACGCATCCAGCAGGCCACCACCGGGCACCGGGGCCGCACCGGCGATCCGCTGTACGGCATCCGCAGGACGCTCAACACCCGGGCAGGGCTGCTGACCGACAAACAGAAAGTGCGCTTGTTCAAGGCGTTCACCGCCAACGATGCGCACGCGGCGGTGGAGGTCACCTACGGCGTCTACCAGCGACTCATCGCCGCCTACGAGGCCTCGGGCAAGCGGGAGGGCAAGATCGCGATGTACAAGCTCCTGCGCTCGATCCGGACCGGGGTGCCCACCGAGCTGCCCGAGCTCGCCCAGCTCGGCCGGTCGCTATGGAAGCGGCACCGCGAGATCCTCGCCTACTTCGACGTGGGTGCCTCCAACGGCCCCGTCGAGGCCATCAACGGCAGGCTCGAACACCTCCGCGGAATCGCCCTGGGCTTCCGCAACCTCAAGCACTACATCTTGCGGTCACTGATCCACTCCGGACAGCTTCAGGATCGGATCAATGCACTCTGAATCCGGAAGGGCCCTTTCTATTGACAGTCGATGCGGAGGCGCGTAGCTTTCAGGCACACGCAGAAGAGATTTCTACTGGCCAGAACTACCACGTCGGTAGGGGTCGAACTGCGATGAATTGTTCAATCGTTACAGTGCACAGAAAGGCGTTACCCGTGCCAAGCTCTTCAATCACCCAGAAGTTCCATACCGTCGATGTGAAAGGGGTTCAGACGCGTTATTTCGACGACGGCCAGGACAAGGATCCGATCCTCCTCATCCATGGGGGGCATTTCGGGTTCTTCATACCGGTCGGAATCGAATCCTGGGGCAACGTTCTAGAGGATTTCGGCGAGTACGGCCGTGTCCTCGCGGTCGACAAACTCGGTCAGGGCGAGACTGGTCTCCCGCTGAATGACGAAGACTGGACTGTCGACGCGGTCGCCGAACACGTTGCGAACTTTGCAACTCAGTTGGGGCTCAAGAACCTGACCCTGGTGGGTCACTCGCGCGGCGGCATGACGGCGGTCCTTCTCGCGTTGAAGTACCCTGAGATGGTAAAGAAGCTGGTCATCATCAGCAGTGCGACTGCGGCACCGGCGCCGCCCGTCGGAACCGACATGGACTTCTACGAGCGAGTCGAAAGGACTGCCCCCGGAGGTTCGGCCGAGTTGATCCGTCACTATCATGCTGCCCAGGCGGTTAATGAGGGAGATCTGCCCGAGGACTACATCGGGATCGCCACAAAGTGGCTCGAGAGCGAAAAGCAGCTCGACGCTGTCGCCGGATATGCACGCAATGCGGAGGAGCACTGGTTGCCTAGCCTCAGCGAGGGCAGGCGCTGGGTTCAGGAACGGCTTGCCGACGCAGGAATCCCGGTGCCGACGCTGGTTGTGTGGGGAGTCAATGATCGATCGGCGCCGGTGTCGATGGGTAAGGGGCTCTTCGATCTGATCGCTGCCAACACCCTGGATAGCTCGCTCTATCTCATCAACAACGCTGGTCATCACGTGTTCAGTGACCAGCGCGAAAAGTTCAACGCCGCGGTTGGTGCGTTCATCTCGCTTTAGTAGCAATCTGGCGGCGGGGATCGGTGCGCTTCTCGGCCCCACGGTGGCCGGATACCTCTGGGAGGCCTCGGTGCAACTGCCACTCATGATGGGGATCGTCGCAGGTTCCGTCGCCGTCGTCCCCGCGGCCTTGTTGATCAGGTTTCCCCCGTTCGCGGCCAGGCCTTCTTCACCCACTGGCAGGGATGTCCGTCTGTGGCGACGACCCGGTGTCAACGCTGCCTGCTGGATGAACACGGGCGCAGGGGTTTGGAAAAGCCTTCTGGACTCCTACGTCCCTTTGGCCCTGTCCCTGGCAGGCCAACCGGCTGCAGTCATCGGTATCCTGCTCTCCATCGCCAACGCCACCGTTCTCGTCGGTAGTACCGCCAGCGGGTGGGTCCGGCGCCGGGGCGTCAGGGCGTCTCTGGTCATCGGGATGATAGCTACAGGGCTGGGACTGGCCGCAGTGGGACCGTTCGCCGGTCTGACCGCCCCGGTGGCCATTGCCCTGGCCATCTCCGGCATCGGTGCCGGGGTCCTGCAGACCGTCGGTCCGGCCATCGCAGCGGAGAAGGTGCACCCAGAAGAACGCGGAGACGCCCTCGCATTGACGGGCACTTTCCGCGCCACGGCGCTCTTCCTCTCACCGCTGGGCATGGCCGGGCTGGTCACCCTCGTTCCGGTGACCGCGGCCCTGCTGGCCGCGGGCCTGCTCATCATCACCCCAGCTGCAACCACCTGGAGATCCAACAAAGATGTCGACTGACCGACACAGACCCCGAGGCTCGCGCTATTTGCCTCCGGTGACAAGAAAGCAAGACGTTTCGACGAGAGGCTGTCCATGACGACGAAAACCCATCCGAGCGATGACCCCGCAACGGTCCCGAGGCTCCGACTGCGGCACGGGCATAGCATTCCGCATCTGGGCCTGGGCACCTGGCCACTGGTGGGGGAAGAGTGCGAGACGGCCGTCCGCTACGCCATTCAAAGCGGCTACCGGCTCGTCGACACCGCGTTCCAGTACCGCAATGAAGACGCGGTGGGACGCGGTGTCCGCACTGCCGGCGTTGCGCGTGAAGAGCTGTTCGTCTCCAGCAAGTTCAACAAGGAGTCCCACAGCGTCGACGGTGTGCAGAGGGCCTACGACCGCAGTCTCCAAGCCTTGGGCCTGGACTACCTGGACATGTTCATGTGCCACTGGCCCGTGCCGGCCTTGGACCAGTACACCGAGGCATGGAGAGGCCTCGTCAAGCTCTTGGACGAAGGCCGTGTCAAAGCGATCGGTGTCTCCAATTTCAAGCCGGACCATTTGGAGAAGGTCATTGCCGCGACCGGCGTGGTTCCTGACGTGAACCAGATCCAGCTCAGCCCCGATCTCGCACGGCTACCCCCGCGGGCAGTGCACCAGGACCTGGGCATCATTACCGAGGCCTGGAGCCCTATTGGTCGCGAATCGGGACTGCGTGACCACCCCATCGTGGTGCAGATCGCGCAACGGACAGCAAAGAGTCCGGCGCAGGTTCTGCTCCGCTGGCACGTCCAGCAAGGAATCGTCCCGATCCCGCAGGCCGCCAAACCCGCATGGCTGGTCGAGAACATCTCGGTGTTCGATTTCTCCCTGACTGCCGAGGAAATGGCCGCCCTGGCGAGGCTGGACCGCGGAGAGAACGCCGCCCGCGACTCCGACTCCCCCGAAAACGGCCACTGACCCTTGCCGCACCCACCCGTACCTGGCACGAAGAGTGGGAGGGGTTGACGTAGATCACAAAATGCGGAAACCTCTTCACGACAGAGTGGACCTCTGCTCTACAGACTGACTGATCGATGATCGAGAAGGAGCTCTCCCATGGCAGACCATCACGGCGTCCTCGAGGACGTACGGCGGGGCATGATCCCTGCACATATCTACAACGACAAAGAGCTCTTCGAACTCGAGAAGGAACGTCTCTTCAGCCGCAGCTGGCTGTTCGTCGCCCACGAGTCGGAGGTCCCCGAGGCTGGTGACTACGTGGTCCGCAGGGTCCTCGAGGACTCGTTCATTATCTCTCGGGACGAACAGGGCCAGGTCCGGGCCCTGTTCAACATGTGCCTCCACCGGGGCATGCAGGTGTGCCGGGCGGAGATGGGCAATGCCTCCCACTTCCGTTGCCCGTACCACGGTTGGTCTTACCGCAATGACGGGCGCCTCGTTGGCCTGCCGTTTCACAAGGAGGCATACGGCGGGGAGGAAGGCTTCAAGAAGAAGGGCCAGACCTTGTTGCCTGCTCCCTCGCTGGCCACGTACAACGGTCTGATCTTCATCAGCATGGACCCGGATGCCGAGCCCCTGGAGGAGTTCCTGGGGGACTTCAAGTTCTACCTGGACTACTACACGAAGCAGAGCGCGGACGGCATCGAGCTGCGTGGCCCTCAGCGTTGGCGGGTCAAGGCGAACTGGAAGATCGGGGCCGAGAACTTCGCCGGGGACATGTACCACACGCCCCAGACCCACACCTCGGTGGTGGAGATCGGCCTCTTCCGCGAGCCCAAGGCGGAGAAGCGCAAGGACGGCACCACGTACTGGGCTGGCAACGGTGGCGGCACCACTTACAAGCTGCCCGAAGGTGGCCTGGAGGAGCGCCTGCGCTACGTGGGCTACCCGGACGAGATGATCGCCCGGATGAAGGAGCAGTGGACCCAGGAGCAGCTCGACGTGGTCGGCAAGGACGGGTTCATGATCTCGGCGGCCTCACTGTTCCCGAACATGAGCTTCGTCCATAACTGGCCGCGGGTCGAAGAGGGCTCCGACGAGGTGCTCCCCTTCATCTCTATCCGCGTGTGGCAGCCGATCAGCGAGAACGAGACGGAAGTCCTCTCGTGGTTCGCCGTCGACAAGAACGCGCCGGAGGAGTACAAAGCGCTTTCCTACAAGGCGTATCTCATGTGCTTCGGCAGTGGCGGCATGTTCGAGCAGGACGACGTCGAGAACTGGGTGTCCCTCACCAATACTGCCGCCGGCTCCATGGCACGGCGTCTGCTGCTCAACAGCCGGATGGGCATGCTCGAGAACGGCGAGAACGTCGTCGAGGCCCTGTCCCCCGAGGAATACTCGGGACCCGGCGCCACCCGTGTCGGCTACAGCGAGTACAACCAGCGGGAGTTGTTGCGCCGGTGGGCCGATCACCTCGAACGTCCGGTAGAAGCCGCAGCGCAGGTGCACGTGGGCTCGGACCCGGTGCAAGCGCCACCGGCCGCCGGATCGGGGCCCGCCCGCCCGGCCTGCGGCAGCGCAGAGACCGCGCCCGCAGCAACCCTTCACGAGGAGGTCTGATCATGAGTGTTGGAACGGCACACGAGAACGAGAACTTGACGCTGTCCGAACAATCGGCGCTGGGAGCCCACGCCCCGCGTACTCAGCGGACGGGGCAGACCCTGCCTTTCAACGATGAACTTCACCTGGAGGCGCATCGTTGGCTGGTCGATGAGGCGTACCTGTTGGACGCCCAGGACTACGACGAGTGGCTCTCCCGGATCGCCGATGACGTGCACTATCTCATGCCCGTCCGCGTCACCACTGCCCTGGGCGCCGGATACTCCACCTCACCGGGGATGGCGCACTGGGACGAGAACAAGTACTCGCTCAGTCGCCGCGTGGCACGCTTCGCCACCGAGCACGCGTGGACCGAAGACCCCCCATCACGGCTGCGCCACTACATCACCAACGTGCGCACCTTCCGCACCCCCGACCCGCAAGAGATCATCGTGGACTCGGCGGTTCTTCTCTTCCGCAGCCGTGGTGACGTCGGGGAGTCCTCCACTGTCTCGGCAGGACGCGAGGATCTCCTCCGCCGTACCTCATCCGGGTCCGGGTGGGAGCTGGCCCGTCGCACCATCATGGTCGACGAGTCGGTCATCCGCATGCAGAACCTGGCGATCTTCCTGTGAAACTGGAATGGGAAGGCGAGGAGGAAGACCGCCTCGCGGCGATCCAGGCCACCGAGGAACGCCGCCGGCTCGAAGAGCACGTCACCGGCAAGCCGATCGTGATCGCTAACGAGTTCTCGGAGGTCCAGGTCACCCGCATCGAGACCCGCAACGGTTCGCGGCTGATGATTCAATCTCCTCGTTCGGGCCAGTGGGTAACGCTCTGTCCGCTGGAACTGGAGTCCCTGACCTGGCAGGCCCCGGCCACGTTCTCGGCCATGATCGGACACCCTTTCGGGCCGCTCGTGGCCGAAGACGAATAAACACCCCAACCGCCAGAGCACCACCGTCTCAAGCTAAGGAGTTCGACCATGCCCGTTGTAAAAGCCGATCTGCAGGCCTGTCAGGGATACGCGAACTGCGTCGTCGGAGCCTCTGACTACTTCGACCTGGACGACGACGGGATCGTCGTGCTGCTCCAGACCGAAGTCCCCGAAGCCGACCGCGCCCGCGTCACCGAAGCCGCGCGCAGCTGCCCGGTCTCCGCACTGGTGGTAGAGGACGCATGAGCCCGGGCACCGTCGTCGTCGTCGGGTCCTCCATTGCCGGGGTGCGCACCGCGCAGTCCCTCCGGCTGGAAGGCTATAAGGGGGAGATCATCCTCGTGGGAGAAGAGACCGAACTTCCCTACGATAAGCCGCCATTGTCGAAATCCGTTCTTGCGGGATCCGCCGACGAGGACTCTATCCGGCTGCTGACACAGGAGCAGGCCGATGCCGAGGACATCCAACTCTTGCTGGGGCACCGCGCTGTCGATCTGGACGTCGCCGAGAACCTGCTGAAGCTTGAAGGGCATGACCCCCTTCGCTACGACAACCTCGTCATTGCCACCGGAGCATCACCCCGGCCCTCTCCCTGGGGCCAGTCTCCAGGGATTCACGTGCTGCGCACCCTTGAGGACGCCCGCGAACTACGTGGGGACCTTCTCCGGGGTGGGGCGCTGGCCGTTATCGGGGCAGGGTTCATCGGCGCCGAAGCGGCAGCCACCGCCCGCGGCCTGGGATTGGAGGTCACCGTCATCGACCCGGTGCCCGTGCCCATGAGCCGCCTCTTTAACCCTGAGATCGGCCAGTGGTTCGCAGACCTTCACCAGGACAACGGGGTCGACACCATGTTCGGCACCGGAGTGGAAGCTATCGAAGGCGAGGAGGGCAACTTCTCCCTCCACCTGACCAACGGTGAGAGCGTTCAGGCGGCCACCGTGCTGATCGGTATTGGCGTCATCCCCAATGACTCCTGGCTTAGCGCATCCGGCCTGCTGGTGGACAACGGGGTCGTGCTCAACGAGTACTGTCAAGCCCTCGACGCTGCGAACGTGTACGCCGTCGGCGACGTAGCCCGCTGGCGCCACCAGAAGCACGGCGAGGACGTCAGGACCGAGCACTGGACTAACGCGGTGGAACAGGCCGCCTGCGTGGCCTACAACATCATCCATCCGGAACAGCCGCGCGCCTACACGCCCATTGAATACGTGTGGAGCGACCAGCACGACTGGAAGATCCAGGTCGTGGGACGCGTCGGAGGCAATGTCGACCACGTCCTCATCGGACACCCGCAGGTCCACGGCAAGTTCGCCGCCCTCTACACCATCGACGGCACCACCGTCCGGGGCGCAGCCATCGTGAACTGGCCCAAAGCCCTCATTGCCTGCCGTCTGGGCATGGCCAGGGGCATCACGGTGCAGGATCTGCGCGCCAAGCTCGAACCCCAGTTGGAGCCACCGCCGAGGAGGGCGTCATGACACCCGGAAACTTGCTGCCCCAGACCGAGAGCGTCAGCCGGGAACGTATCGCCCTCGCCTGCCGGGTCTTGGCCCATCGGGGCCTTGCAGATGGAATCTTGGGTCACATCAGCCTGAAAATTACCGACAGCACATTGCTGGTGCGCTGTCGCGGCCCGTACGAACGCGGACTGGCGTATACGCAAGCCGAAGACATCCGCATGGTGGACCTCGACGGCAATCCCGCCGCCGACGGCGAGCTCGCGGGCGGATACACGGTCCCCAACGAACTGCCGCTGCACACCGAGCTCTTCCGGCGCCGCCCAGACATCCGGGCTGTCGTTCACGCCCATCCCCCGCGAGTGGTTGCCGCCGACCTGGCAGGGCTTGCAGTACGCCCCATCGTAGGGGCGTACGACATTCCCGGAGCCCGCCTCGCCGCCAACGGGGTGCCCGTCTATCCCCGCGGAGTACTCATCCGCGACCGTCGGCTCGCCACCGAAATGGCCGATGCTATGGGAACAAGGCCCGTTGTTGTGCTGCGGGGCCACGGCCTCACCAGCGCGGCCGAAACCGTCGAGCAAGCAGTTCTCCAGGCCATCAGCGTGGACGGCCTGTCCGGGTTGGCACTGCAAGTGACTTCGGCTGGTGGGCACCTCGTCGATCTGCCCGACGCCGATATGGCCGAACTGCCCGACCTCGGAGGAGCATTCAACACAGAGACTGCTTGGAGACATGAACTCGCACGACTTGGTGAGCCTCGTTGATGGCCTGCGCCCTAGCTGTAACTCCCAGACAGGTTGTGAACGGCGTGGTGAGCGGAAGTAGGTGAGGACCTCCGGTATCGGTGTGGTTACCAAACACGCACATCCGATTACCGAGAGGTCCTCATGGTCCACGCTAATGCTTCGTTGACTCCTCGTGGGCGGTTGCGGCTTGCGCAGGCGGTTGTTGATCAGGGCTGGAGTTTGCGGCGCGCGGCTGAGCGGTTCCAATGTTCGGTGGCCACAGCCAAGAAATGGGCCGACCGTTATCGCGACGGTGGCGAAGCAGCGATGGTAGACCGGCCCAGCCGGCCGCATCGCAGTCCGTTGCGGTTGCCGAAACGACGTGAGCGGCGCATCGTCAACCTGCGCTTCACCCGGCGCTGGGGCCCACATCGCATCGCCGCTTACCTGCACCTGCCACGCTCGACCGTTGAGGCGGTGCTGCGCCGCTACCGGATGCCATTGCTGCGGCACCTGGACCAAAACACCGGGTTACCGGTACGCCGGCCCAAACCCCGCCGCTATGAGCACCCGGCTCCCGGCGACTTGGTCCATGTCGACGTCAAGAAACTGGGCCGCATCCCCGACGGGGGCGGCCATCGCAAGCTGGGTCGCCAAGCCGGCCGGCGCAACCGCTGCGGCATGGGATACACGTTCTTGCACCACGCCGTTGATGACCACTCCCGGCTGGCCTACTCCGAGGACCTCACCGACGAACGCAAAGAAACCGCCGCGGGATTCTGGAAACGCGCCAACGCGTTCTTCGCCGACCACGGCATCACCGTCAAACGAGTTGTTGACCGACAATGGATCCTGTTACCGGTCAAAGAATTTCGCTGAAGCGCTCGGCCCCGACATCACCCACAAGAGGACCCGGCCCTACCGGCCACAGACCAACGGCAAAGTCGAGCGATTCAACCGCACCCTGACCACCGAATGGGCCTATGCGCAGACCTACCGCTCTGAGGCCGAACGCGCCGGAACCTACCAGCACTGGCTGCATCACTACAATCACCACCGACCCCACACCGGCATCGGCGGAATGACACCAATCGAGCGCCTACGCGTTCACAACCTACCCGTGAAGAACACCTAGCCGGACAGAGACTGAACCCCCGGTCAGTAACATGAAGCTCATGTCCGCATCACGGGCGGAGGACGACTCCAGATACGGCCCTCCTCCGCAGTACCCCATCGAATCCGTCGACAACGCACTCCGATTGTTGCTGCTCTTCGAGACTCGGCCGAGCATCCGGCTCACCGATGCCAGCAAGTACCTCGGAGTGGCGTCATCTACGGCCCATCGCCTCATGGGGATGCTCCTCTACCGAGGTTTCGTACGGCAGAACCCTCAGACCAAAGCGTACGAACCCGGACAAGCACTCAGCTCCATCGCCTTCGCCATACGGCGCCACGTCGACATCGGAACGCTAATTCGTCCAGCAATGGAAAGGGTATTCGAGGCAACCGGAGAGACGGTGCACTTTGCCGAGCTCAAAGGCTCGAACGCACACTTTCTGGAGGCCATCGAAAGCCAACGTGCCGTCCGCGTTGCCTCACGTCAAGGTGCGATGCTTCCTGCCAACTGCACTGCAACGGGCAAAGCAATGCTGAGCCTACTCACCACGGAACAACTGCATGCCCTGTACCCGTATGAGGAGCTCCCGGGTCTCACCAAGGGATCTATCATTTCCCGTTCCGATCTGGAGCGTGCCCTCGAAACGATTCGGCAAACCGGGTACTCAACGAGCCAGGAAGAAAGCGAAGACGGCGTCATGTCAGTCGCTGTTCCCATCACCAGCCCGAGCGGAGGATACTACGGGATCAATGTATCCGTGCCCGCTCACCGCATGACTGAACAACTCCGCACAGAACTCGGAGCTATGCTCCAGACAGCCGCCAAAGAAATCCAGAACTTGCTCGTTTAAGGATCTCGACGGCCGGTGACGGTGGTGCTGTGGACAGGACCACCTCAGGCCAGCGGCGATTCCAGAGAGTCGATTCTCCGCAGTCGGAGCCCGAAGAAGAAGGAAATGACCACGGCGACGGTTGCCATAGTGACGAGCATCGCCCAGGTCAGTGTCGAGTTACCGAGGCTAACCCGGGTGATTCATGGGAATCTGCGGATCGCTGGGCGAAAATAGACCGAAGTGCTTCCTGAACAGGGGAAACTGGGACTTGTCTAAGGTTCCATGTTCTCCAGCAGAAAGCACTCGGTAGGTGAAGCGTACTTCGTGGTCGGCCGGTCTGTCCGTTACTGCAGATGGTGTCGGGGTGGTCTCGCATGCCGGGGCTATCGTGCCTCGACTTCTGGCTGATCAGGTCGGTCTGACCGCCGAGCTGTCAGGGGCCATGGCTCGCCGCCGGTTCATCCCGATCCACGATCGCGGCCGGGTGTTGATCGATACCGCGGTGATGCTCGCCGATGGCGGCGAGTCCATCTCCGACATCGGCGTCCTGCGCCACCAGTCCGGCGCCCTGGGCCCAGTGGCGTCGGCGCCGACGGTGTGGCGCACGCTCGATGAGGTCACTGCCGGCAAGCGCAAGAAGATCCAGGTGGCGCGGGCTCGCACGCGGCGGCACGTGTGGTCCCACCTGCCCGGCGGAGTGCCCGCATCGGCGTGTGCGGGGCGGGATCTGGGATCGACGGTCGTGCTCGATGTGGACGCCACCATTGTGGTCACTCACAGCGAGAAGGAGCTTGCTGCGCCGACGTATAAGCGCACGTTCGGGTACCACCCGATCGGCGTGTGGTGCGACAACACAGAAGAGTTCCTCGCCGCGAGCTTGCGCCCAGGCAACGCCGGGTCCAACACCGCCGCCGACCACATCGACGTCCTGGGCCAGGCAATCGCGCAGATCCCCGCCAGTCATCGGCGTGATCTGCTGATCCGCTCCGACGGTGCCGGCGCCTCCCACGACCTGATCGACTGGATCACCGAGCAGAACCGCGTCCGTGGTCGACAGGTGGAGTACTCGGTCGGCTTCTCCATCACTGCCCCGATTCGCCGGGCCATCGCGACCTGCCCCGAAGCCGCGTGGGGACCAGCGCTCAACCCCAACGGGGACATTCGTGACGGGGCCGACATCGCGGAGCTGACCGGATTCCTCTCCCAACGGATGCTCGCCAAGTGGCCAGACGGGATGCGGGTGATCGTGCGCCGCGAGCGGCCCCATCCGGGTGCTCAGTTGTCGATGTTCGAGGAGATCGATGGATGGCGCTACCAGGCTTTTGTCACCAACACCACCGCCACGGGTCAGCTGCAATTCCTCGAGGCCAGGCATCGGGCTCACGCCCGGGTCGAGGACCGGATACGCCACGCCAAGGACACCGGGCTCGGGCGGCTACCTTCGCGGGGGTTCGCGCTCAACCAGGCCTGGCTCGTCGCGGTGATGATCGCAGCGGACCTCGTTGCCTGGACGCGGATGCTCGCTTGCACCGGCGAGGCCGCAGTCCTGGCGTTGTGCGAGCCCAAGGCACTGCGCTACCGCTTCCTTCACGTGGCAGCCCGGCTGGTCCGCAGCGGCCGACGGCGAAAAGTGAAGATCCCGGAAACATGGCCCTGGGCCGTCGCGATCGTCGCTGTGTTCAACACGATCGCCGCGATCCCCAAACCAGCCTGACCTCACATGCCCGCCCACGACATCACCACCCGGGGACCCGCCCACCGGCAGCGCCAGCCGGCACACACGCACGCCCACCCACGAAATCGATCCCGCCGTCACCCGACAGCAGCAGTCACACCGGCCCGTGAATCAGCGGGGCTAAGGGCCACCCCGGTGAGCACGGGGCCGATGGTATTGCCGATGTACGTGCCGGTCTGGACAATGCCGGTGGCCGCTGCGGTGGCCCCAGGCGCCATGTGCGAGATGAGGAAGTGCACCAGACCTGGCCACCCCCACCCCAGGCCCACCGCTAGCAGGACACCTACCACGTAGCTCCAGGTGGTGGGGATCGCCATGAGTGAAAGCCCGACGGCGCAGACGATGAGTGCTGTCTGGATCAGAGAAAGTGCTGACACGCCGCCTCGATCGACGACTCCGCCAATGACGATACGGGTCGCGGCTCCTAAGGCGCTGCCGACGGCCAGAATCACACCAGCCGGGCCGACTGCAATCCCCCGCTCCAGCGCGCCGATCACGGCAAAGGCCACGGCGGACGTAACGGCACCGCCCGCGAACATCGTCATCGCGGCCATCAGCACCAACGCCGAACGCATCTGGGTATCCCATTGCCCCGCCGGCCGGGTCGTACCCATAACGACCGGCATGGTCCGGGTCCGGGCCACGGGGACCAGTACGAGCATGCCCAGTACAGCCATCAGCAGGAAGGCCATGGACCATCCCAGAGTCAACGCAACCAACGGGATCGAAACGCCGGCGACCAACCCCGTCACAGGGGCCGCGGCCTGTTTCACCCCGAAGGCCAGCCCGCACGAGGCGGCTGGGATGTGCGTGACGAGCAAGTGGTTGGAGGAAGGGTGCCCGAGACCGTTCCCGAGTCCCCCCAGGGATGCCCATACAATTAGCCACGGCCACGCAGAGATCCAGGACGCGCTGCCGGTCAGGCTCACGACCGCCAGAAGCAAGGCGGCGATGCCCATGCCTTTCTCGCTGAGCACACGACCAATCACACCGGTGCACGCGGAGGTGAGGGCGGCCGCAGCCCAGTAGACCCCTACCGCCAGGCCGATCCCGTAGGCCGGGACGCGGATTGTTGCGGTGATCTCCGTGGCCAGCGCCCCAAGGAGAAACACCGGCATGTTTGTTAAGACAGTCACCAGTACGGCCACAGCCAAAGCGGCGAATCCACGGCCCGGATGTCTCACGCGCTGTGACCTGCCACCGGGGCATCCGATGCCGCATCCATCTCCGGCACGCTGCGCTTACGCACCCGTGGGCAGGGCGGTAAAAAGTTCATGGCTGGCATTCCTGCCCTTCCAGGTCAAGGCTGTGGTGCGAGCAATACCGCTTCTGAAGTGCCCCGGGTTTGATGGGCACATTGGTGTGCCCCGGGTTTGATGGGCACATTGGTGTGCCCCGGATTCCGTGGGGTTCGATTTTTTGAATTCTCATGCCTCAAGTACGACTTCGCCGGACATCGGTCTAGATGGGTCAGCGTCGGCCCCTGTGTCCCTCTAGCCCGCGTCAGATCTCCTTCCCATCACCCGCCTGACGCCAGTTCCCGGCCGATACCGAACGCCGCGGCCTGGAGGACTCCGGCGAGGCGGGTCCTGTCCCTCGTCAAGCGGGGAACCACAAGACCCAGGGATGCGACGACCGCGGTGTCTCGAAGCACGGGGACGGCCACCGAGCACGCCCCGAGGGACATCTCCTCGACCGTTGTCGCATACCCATGGCGCCGCACCCGAGCCAGCTGCTGTCGCAGGAGCCCGGGCTGGGTCACCGTGAACGGCGTCATCCGGGTCAACGAGCCGAGCGTCTCGGCGAGCACGTCGTCGGGCGCGTGCGCGAGCAGCACCTTCCCAACCGCCGTGCAGTGCAGCGGCAGTCGGGAGCCGACGGTGCTGACGATCGGGACGGACGCCGTGCCGGACAGCCGGTCGAGGTACAACACCTCGGCGCCCTCGCGCACCGCGAGGTGCACGGTGGCCAGCGTCGCGCCGTACACGTCGTGGAGGAACGGCTCAGCGATCTGGCGCAGGCCGGTCTGGGTCGGCGCCAGTAGTGCGAGCTCCCAGATCCGGCGACCCACCACGTACTCGCCGGTCGGCCGCCGCACCAAGCCGCCCCAGGTGGCCAGTTCGGCCACCAATCGGTGAGTGGTCGGCAGCGGTAGACCCGCCCGACGCGCAATCTGGCTCAGCGTCATCGCCCGGTGCTCATCGTCAAAGGCGCCGAGAACGGTCAGCAGGCGCGAGGCGACACTGGCTCCCGGGTCGGAGGTGTTGCCGGCCATCGTCGCCCTCTTTCACTCAGTGAACGATATAGCTCGAAGCGTACGCCCCGGCCACCTACCGTCGGGCTGGTGAGCACTCCTGACCTATCGACCCAAGCCGAGATCAGCGCCGAGATCGCCGACCTGTCCGCCGGCACCGACCCGTCCGCTATCAGGCCCCGCCTCGACTACTCCCCGTACCGCAGCAGCCTCCTGCGGCATCCGACCAAGGATCTGCACCAGGTCGATCCGGAAGGCGTCGAGTTGTGGTCTCCGTGCTTCAGCCACCGGGACGTCGATCCACTCGAGGCCGATCTGACGATTCAGCGCTCGGGCGAGCCGATCGGCGAGCGCATCACGATCTCCGGCCGGGTCGTGGACGGCGACGGACGCCCGGTCGCGGGCCAGCTGGTCGAGATCTGGCAGGCCAACGCCGGAGGACGCTACATCCACCAGCGTGATCAGCACCCTGCGCCGCTCGACCCGAACTTCACCGGCGCCGGGCGGTGCCTGACCGGTGCGGACGGTAGCTACTCATTCCAGACGATCAAACCGGGTCCGTACCCGTGGCGGAACCACCGCAATGCGTGGCGTCCCGCCCACGTGCACTTCTCCCTGTTTGGCACCGAGTTCACGCAGCGCATCGTCACGCAGATGTACTTCCCGGGCGATCCCCTGTTCGCGCTGGACCCGATCTACCAGTCGATCACCGACCAGGGCTCCCGTGACCGCCTCGTCGCCCGCTACGACCATGACCTGACGCGACCCGAGTGGTCGACCGGCTACCGGTGGGACATCGTGCTCACCGGAGCCCACCGCACCTGGACCGAGAACAACGACGACAAGGACCACGCATGAGCCCCCGCCTGCACCCCACGCCCGGCCAGACGGTGGGCCCGTTCTTCCACTACGCACTCCCCTATGACGGCGACTCCGAACTGGTGCCTGCGAGCAGCCCGGGTGCGATCCGGTTCCACGGCCGCGTGCTCGACGGTTCTGGTGCGCCGGTCCCCGACGCGCTGGTCGAGCTCTGGCAGGCGGACGCGTCCGGCGCGATCGTCCAGCAGCCGGGCTCGTTGCGCCGCGACGGTTGGACGTTCACGGGCTGGGGCCGGTCGTCGACCGACAACGCCGGCCACTACTCGTTCTCGACGATCGCGCCGGGTGGGGTCGACGGGGGCGCACCGTTCTTCGCGCTCACGGTGTTCGCGCGTGGCCTGCTCGATCGGCTCTTCACACGCGCATATCTGCCGGGACACGAGGCCGCCCTCGCTGCGGACCCCCTTCTCAGCAGCCTCGAGCCGGACCGTCGCGCGACGCTGGTCGCGGAGGCCGATGCGCAGGGACATGCGTTCGACATCCGTCTGCAGGGCCAGGGCGAGACCGTCTTCCTGACGTTCCCGGGCCACGGGGCGGCACACTGAACGCCATGACCGACCTGTTCTGGCCCGGCGACGAGCGCGCCGGCGACCTGATGAGTGCTGAGGCGTTGCTCGCCGCCATGGTCAGGGTGGAGTCCGCGTGGCTGGACGCTCTCGTGGCCTCCGGGCTCGCGCCGTCCGCCGCCGCCACCGACCTCGCCCCGCTCGTCACCGTCGACGACCTGCCGCACATCGCGGCGGCAGCCGAGGGCAGCGGCAACCCCGTCGTCCCGCTCGTCGGCCTGCTCCGCTCGCGGGCGCCGCAGCCCGCCGCCACCTGGCTGCACCGCGGGCTCACCAGCCAGGACGTCCTCGATACCGCCCTCATGCTCGCGCTGCGCGATGCGCTCGATCGCCTGATCGACGAGCTGCGCGCCCAGGTGACCGCGCTCTCACGCCTCGCCGCGCAGCACGCCGACACGCCGATGGTCGGTCGCACCCTGACCCAGCACGCCGTCCCCACGACGTTCGGCGCCGTCGCCGCAGGCTGGCTCGACGGCCTGGTCGACGCCGCCGATCTGGTCCAGGACGCCCGCTCCCTCCTGCCGGTGCAGCTCGGCGGGGCGGTCGGCACTCTGTCGGCGGCCACCGAGCTGGCGAACCTGCGGGGGCACGAGGATCCCCAGGGGACCAGCGCCGACCTGGTCGCCAGCACCGCCGCGGCCCTGGGGCTACGGGAACTCCGCCCGTGGCACACCTCGCGGGCGACGGTCACCCGGACGTCCGACGCGCTGGTCTCGTGCACGGACGCCTGGGGACACGTCGCGACCGATGTCGCGACGCTGGCGCGGACCGAGATCGGCGAGCTGGCCGAGCCGACGGCCGAGGGCCGCGGTGGCTCGTCGACGATGCCGCACAAGAACAACCCGATTCTTTCCGTACTGGTGCGCCGCGCAGCCCTGGGAGCCCCCGCTCTGGCCGCGACGATGCACCTCGCCTCCGCCACCGCGGGCGACCAGCGCCCGGACGGCGCGTGGCACGTCGAGTGGTCGACCCTGCACATGCTCGGTCGACGCAGCGTCGTCGCCGCGTCCCAGACCACCGAGCTGCTGCAAGGTCTGCACGTGGACGCCGAGCGCATGCGCGCGACGCTCGACCGGTCGACCGACAGCGTGCTGGCCGAGCGCCGCACGATCGCCGGGCTGCTGGACAAGACCGCCGATTCCGACCCGACCACCTACCGCGGGTTCTCCGAGGACCTCATCGTGGGCGCCGTGGAGCGGGCCCAGACCTTCTTGGAGGAGAACGAGTGACCGTCCCTCGCATCACAGCCGTCCAGCTCGGCGGTTCACCCGCCATGCCCCTGCTCGTCCTCGGGCCCTCGTTGGGCACGTCGGCTCAGTCACTGTGGGCGCGCTGCGCCGCCGGCCTCACCGATCGCTTCGAGGTCCTCGCGTGGGACCTGCCCGGGCACGGATCCAATGTCGGTTCGGCCGAGCCGTTCACGATGGCCGAGCTGGCCGCCGGTGTCCTCGAGATGGTCGACGACGTGGTGGCCCAGCGCGACACGTTCGCCAGCACTTTCACCTACGCGGGCGACTCGGTGGGAGGCGCCGTCGGGCTGCAGCTGCTGCTGGACGCACCCGCGCGCATCGACTCCGCTGTCCTGCTGTCGACGGGCGCACGGATCGGCGAGCCGGATGCCTGGCGGACACGGGCCACGTCCGTGCGCGCGTCGGGCACCCCGTCGATGATCGAAGGGTCGGCCCAGCGTTGGTTCGCACCCGGATTCCTGGAGCGGGAGCCGGAGATCGGCGCAGCCCTGCTGCACGACCTGCGGGACGCCGACGACGAGGGCTATGCGCTGGTGTGCGAGGCGCTGGCGGGCTTCGACGTCCGTGACCGCCTCGGCGAGATCGAACCGCGAGTGCTGGCGGTGTCGGGTCTGCTCGACGTCCCCACTCCGCCGGCCGATCTCGCGGCTATCGCCTCCGGAGTCCGGAACGGGCGGCTCGTCGTCCTCGACGGCGTCGCGCACCTGCCCCCGGCCGAGCAACCGTCCGAGGTCGGCCAACTCATCCGCGATCACGCGAACGCGGGGCAGGCGGTTGCCGCTCCCACGACCGTCGCCGGGGTGCGCGACGCCGGCATGGCGGTGCGCCGGGCGGTCCTGGGCGACGCCCATGTCGACCGCGCGACCGCGGCGATCACCGATCTGACCGCCGACTTCCAGGATTTCATCACCCAGTACGCCTGGGGGTCGGTGTGGACGCGTCCGGGTCTTGACCGGCGCAGCCGCTCACTCATCACGCTGACCGCCCTGGTGGCCCGCGGCCATCACGAGGAGCTGGCCATGCACGTGCGGGCCGCGCGTACCAATGGGCTGACCAACGACGAGATCAAAGAGTTGCTGCTCCAGACGGCGATCTACTGCGGCGTGCCCGATGCCAACGCGGCCTACCGCATCGCCCAGCGCGTGCTCGACGAGCTGGACCACCCCGCTTACTAGGAGACTGCTGCACAATCCTCGTGGCAGGAGCCCGGTGTGGTGGCTGGCGTGAAATCCTGTGGCTATGCAGGGTTGTGATTGTGACTTTCGCGGGTAAGTGGCGGTGGCGGTGGTCTACGGACGTTTCGCGGCGGTCTCACTGGCGAGTGGTGGTCACCCGGGCGCGCACTAGGTGTTCTTCACGGGTAGGTTGTGAACGCGTAGGCGCTCGATTGGTGTCATTCCGCCGATGCCGGTGTGGGGTCGGTGGTGATTGTAGTGATGCAGCCAGTGCTGGTAGGTTCCGGCGCGTTCGGCCTCAGAGCGGTAGGTCTGCGCATAGGCCCATTCGGTGGTCAGGGTGCGGTTGAATCGCTCGACTTTGCCGTTGGTCTGTGGCCGGTAGGGCCGGGTCCTCTTGTGGGTGATGTCGGGGCCGAGCGCTTCAGCGAAATTCTTTGACCGGTAACAGGATCCATTGTCGGTCAACACTCGTTTGACGGTGATGCCGTGGTCGGCGAAGAACGCGTTGGCGCGTTTCCAGAATCCCGCGGCGGTTTCTTTGCGTTCGTCGGTGAGGTCCTCGGAGTAGGCCAGCCGGGAGTGGTCATCAACGGCGTGGTGCAAGAACGTGTATCCCATGCCGCAGCGGTTGCGCCGGCCGGCTTGGCGACCCAGCTTGCGATGGCCGCCCCCGTCGGGGATGCGGCCCAGTTTCTTGACGTCGACATGGACCAAGTCGCCGGGAGCCGGGTGCTCATAGCGGCGGGGTTTGGGCCGGCGTACCGGTAACCCGGTGTTTTGGTCCAGGTGCCGCAGCAATGGCATCCGGTAGCGGCGCAGCACCGCCTCAACGGTCGAGCGTGGCAGGTGCAGGTAAGCGGCGATGCGATGTGGGCCCCAGCGCCGGGTGAAGCGCAGGTTGACGATGCGCCGCTCACGTCGTTTCGGCAACCGCAACGGACTGCGATGCGGCCGGCTGGGCCGGTCTACCATCGCTGCTTCGCCACCGTCGCGATAACGGTCGGCCCATTTCTTGGCTGTGGCCACCGAACATTGGAACCGCTCAGCCGCGCGCCGCAAACTCCAGCCCTGATCAACAACCGCCTGCGCAAGCCGCAACCGCCCACGAGGAGTCAACGAAGCATTAGCGTGGACCATGAGGACCTCTCGGTAATCGGATGTGCGTGTTTGGTAACCACACCGATACCGGAGGTCCTCACCTACTTCCGCTCACCACGCCGTTCACAACCTGTCTGGGAGTTACACCTAGATCCTCAGAGCAGAGTGGACCAGTAACTCCAGAACCGCACCAGGCACAACAGGATCACCGCGGTGAACCACAGCGCCACGATCGACCAGCGCCAGGTGTGCAGCCCGCGCAGCACGGCGTTGCCGCGCTGCGGCTGCACCGCGATCGTCGTCACCACGACCAGCAGCGGGATGGTCATCGACCACACCACCATGCAGTACAGGCACAGCGCGCCGATGGTGAACACGCTCTGGTAGATCAGCCAGTGCACGAACACCGTGCCCAGCAGCGTGCCGACCGCCAGCCCGGCCCAGTACCAGCGGGGCAGCTGAACCCGGGCCACCGCGAGCACCCCGGTCACCAGCACGACGGTGAACGACACGATGCCGATCAGCGAGTTCGGGAAACCGAACACGGCGGCCTGCGGGGTGACCATCACCGAACCGCAGGACAGCACCGGGTTGAGGCTGCACGTCGGCACGTAGGCCGGGTTCTTGAGCAGCTCGACCTTCTCGATGGTCAGCGCCAGCGCCGACGAGAGGCCCACCACGCCGGCGATCAGGACCCACAGCGCGCTCAGCCTCCCGACGTGCACCCCACCGTGCTCGGGGCTGTCCGGCTCGGCCGGGGACACCTCCCCTGGCGCGCTCACGCTCATGGAGCGGGAGCGGGAGCGGGCGCCGGGGTCGTCGGATCCGGATTCGGCGGCGGCGCACCGGCGTCGAGCACGGGCAGGTCACCGACGATGCTCCTGATCTCGTCGATCAGCGCGTCGGGGGTCGTCGGCTTGTAGTCCTTGCCGTTGATGCGGATGGTCGGGGTGGCCTTGACCTCGGTCGCCTTGGCCATGCCCTTGACCATGTCGTCGTAGCGGCCCTTCTCGATGCAGTTCGGGACGTCGCCGACGACGCCGGCCTGGCGCGCCACCTCGGTCAGCCGGGCCTCGTCCGGGAACGGGCCGACGCCCTCGGGCGGCTGCTGGGCGTACAGCGCGGCGTGGAAGCGGCGGAACGCCTCGGTGTCGGCTTCGGCCACGCAGTAGGCGGCGTTCGCGGCGCGGGTCGAGTACCCCTGGCCGGCCCGGTCCAGGATCGAGACCATGTAGTAGTCGGCCGCCACGGCGCCGCTGTCGATCAGCCGGTTGATCGTCGGGCCGAAGGCCTTCTCGAAGTTGCCGCACGCCGGGCACAGGAAGTCCTCGTAGAGCGACAGCACGGCCTTGGGCTCGCCGTCGTCACCGGTGATGACGTCGCTGGACGCCACCCGGATCGGCTTGGCCTCACCCTCGCCGGGCTTGTCCTCCTTGGTCATGACGATGTAGAGCACCAGCGCGACGGCGAAGATCACGACGATCGCGGTCAACCCGATCTGTACGGCCAGATTGCGTTTCTTGTCGGCCGCCTTCAGGTCGTACTTCGGGGTCTTCTTCGGTTTCGAGGCCACGGGGACAAGCGTACCGGCGGCGTTTTCGCGGCCCGTCAGACGCCGCGCAGACGGGTGCGCAGCGCGCTGATCATGTCGGCGACCGCGGCCGCGCAACCGCCCCCGATCGGGAACATGTTGGCGAAGCCGTGGATCAGCGCACCGGCCTGCCGCAGGTCGACGGCCACCCCGGCGGCGCGCAGTGCCTCGGCGTAGGCCACGCCCTCGTCGCGCAGTGGGTCGAAGCCGCCGGTCAGCACCAGTGCAGGCGCGAGCCCGGACAGGTCGTCGGCCAGCAGCGGTGACACGACCGGATCGGTGATCTGCACCGACGCACCGGTGACGTACTTGTCGGCGAACCACTCGATGTCGGCCTTCGTCAGGAAGTAGCCGGAGGCGAACAGGGTCTGCGACCGGGTCTCGCCGCTGGGGTTGGTCCACGGGTAGATGAGCAGTTGCAGCGCCGGTTGCGGCACTCCTTCGGCGCGGGCGCGCTGGGCGACGACGGCGGCGATGTTGCCGCCGGCGCTGTCCCCGCCGACCGCGACGCGGTCCGGGTCGGCACCGAGTTCGGCGGCGTGCTCGCGCGCCCAGCGGTAGGCGGCGAACCCGTCGTCGGCGGCGGCGGGCGCCTTGTGCTCGGGGGCCAGCCGGTAGTCGACCGACAGCACGTGCACCCCGGCGTCGCGGCAGATCAGCCGGCACAGGTCGTCGTGGCTGTCGAGGTCGCCGATCACGAAGCCGCCGCCGTGGAAGAACACCAGCAGCGGGGCGGCCGTGTCGGCGGTGGATGTGGGCGGAACGTAGTGGCGGGCCGGGATCTCACCGTCCCCGCCGGTCACGGTGAGATCTCTCACCGCGGCCACCGGGATCGCCTGCCGGAACCCGCCGGACAGGTCGCGCAGCTGCGCCCGCGCCGCCGCCACGTTGTTGGTGCCACCGTCGATCCCGACCAGCTTCTGCCCGGCGAGCATCAGCTGCACCGTGGTGTCGAGGGTGTTGCCGTCCACCGTCACCGTGCGGCCCGCCAGCAGCAGGCGTTTCACCGGGTCGGGGATGCGCGGCAACGCGCGCAGGGTGACACCCGCCATCGCGGTGACGAGCGCCTCCTTGCGTCCCGGGCTGTACGCGCCGTCAGCTGGCAGACTCGCAGTCATGGCATCTCCCTTGATCACGCTGAATGACGGTAATGCGATCCCCCAGGTTGGACTCGGAGTTTGGCAGACGCCGCCGGAGGCCACCGAGCGCGCGGTTGCCACGGCGCTGGAGGCGGGCTACCGGCACATCGACACCGCCGCCGCCTACCAGAACGAACGCGAGGTCGGGCAGGCGCTGGCCAAGTCGGGTCTGCGCCGCGAGGACGTCTACATCACGACCAAGCTGTGGAACGCCGACCAGGGTTATGATAGCACGCTGGCCGCGTTCGACAAGAGCATGGAGCGGCTGGGCCTGGAGTATCTCGATCTGTATCTGGTGCACTGGCCGATGCCGAAGACCAACAAGTACGTCGACACCTTCAAGGCGTTCGCCTACCTGCGTGACCAGGGCCGGATCCGCTCGATCGGGGTGAGCAACTTCGAGCCCGAACACCTGCGCACGCTGATCGACGCCACCGGCGTCGTGCCCGCCGTCAACCAGATCGAGCTGCACCCGCTGCTTCAGCAGCAGGAGCTGCGTGAGGTACACGCCGAACTGGGCATCGCCACCGAGGCGTGGAGCCCGCTGGGGCAGGGATCGCTGCTGGCGAATCCGACCGTCACCTCAGTCGCGGAGGCGCACGGACGCACCCCGGCGCAGGTACTGATTAGGTGGCATATCCAACTCGGCAATATAGTCATCCCGAAATCGGTGACCCCCGAGCGGATTGTGAGCAACTTCGACGTGTTCGACTTCGAGTTGAGCGAGCAGGACATGGCGTCGATCTCGTCGCTCGGCGATGGCACTCGCCTGGGTCCCGACCCGAGAAATTTCGAGTTCACAGGGTAGGTGACATGACCTCCTCGTCCATTCCGACGGTCACGCTCAACGACGACAACACCATGCCGGTGCTCGGCATCGGCGTCGGCGAGCTGTCCGAGGCCGACGCCGAGCAGGCGGTGCTGGCGGCGCTGTCGGCCGGTTACCGACTGATCGACACCGCCGCCGCGTACGGCAACGAGGCCGCCGTCGGCCGCGCGGTACGCAAGTCCGGGGTGCCCCGCGAGGAGATCTTCGTCACCAGCAAGCTCGACGTCCGCGACCAGGGTTTCAAGAGTGCGCAGGACGCCTGCCGCAAGAGTGTCGAGGAACTCGGTCTCGGCTACGTCGACCTGTACCTGATCCACTGGCCCGCCGGTGAGCAGGGCAAGTACATCGACAGCTGGGGCGGGCTGATGAAGAACAAGGAGCTCGGCGACGCCAAGTCCATCGGGGTGTCCAACTTCCACGAGGAGCACCTGTCGAACGTCATCGACCTGTCGTTCTTCACCCCCGCGGTCAACCAGATCGAGCTGCACCCGCTGCTCAACCAGGCGCACCTGCGCGAGGTGAACAAGGGCTACGGGATCGTCACCCAGGCGTACAGCCCGCTGGGCGTGGGCCGGCTGCTGGACAACGAGACCGTCGTCTCGGTGGCCCAGGCGCACGGCAAGACCCCGGCGCAGGTGCTGATCAAGTGGAGCCTGCAGCTGGGCAACTCGGTCATCACCCGGTCGAGGTCGCCGGAGCACCTGGCGGCCAACCTCGAGGTGTTCGACTTCGAGCTCACCGACGACCAGATGGCCGCGCTCAACGGCCTGGACGACGGCACCCGGTACCGCCCGGACCCGGAGACGTACACCGGCTAGTTGTTCTTCACGGGTAGGTTGTGAACGCGTAGGCGCTCGATTGGTGTCATTCCGCCGATGCCGGTGTGGGGTCGGTGGTGATTGTAGTGATGCAGCCAGTGCTGGTAGGTTCCGGCGCGTTCGGCCTCAGAGCGGTAGGTCTGCGCATAGGCCCATTCGGTGGTCAGGGTGCGGTTGAATCGCTCGACTTTGCCGTTGGTCTGTGGCCGGTAGGGCCGGGTCCTCTTGTGGGTGATGTCGGGGCCGAGCGCTTCAGCGAAATTCTTTGACCGGTAACAGGATCCATTGTCGGTCAACACTGAGGAATTGTCAATACCTGTGGATCGGCGTGTTTCAGGCGACCTCCGTTCCGGCTTGCTGATCGCCGTCTGAGGGCGGTGTCGGTGGGGTGATTTCGGTGGGGCGTTCGAGCAGTTTGCCCTTGTGGAAGACCGCGCCGGCGCGGACCAGGGCGACCAGGTGTGGTGCGTTGACGGCACGCCAGCGGGCCGCGGCGGCGTCGATGAGCTTGTAGGCCATGGCCAGACCAGCCGCACGTGATCCCGGCCCCTTGGTGACCTTGGTTCTCAAACGTACTGTGGCAAAGGTGCTTTCGATCGGATTTGTCGTGCGTAGGTGGATCCAGTGCTCGGCGGGATAGTGGTAGAACTCCAGTAGGGTGTCCAGATCGTCGGTGATCTTGGCGACCGCCTTGGGGTACTTGGCCCCGAAGTCGACCGTGAAGGCCTTGACCGCGACCTGGGCCTTGTCGATATCCTCGGCGTTGTAGATCTCCTTGAGCGCCGACAACGCCGACGCGTGCGCTGATTTCGGCAGGGCGGCAAGCACATTGGCTTGCTTATGAAACCAGCACCGCTGTTCTTTGGTGGCCGGGAACACCTCGCGTACCGCTTTCCAGAAGCCGAGTGCGCCATCGCCGACGGCGAGCACGGGTGCGGTCATGCCGCGTCGTTTACAGTCGCGCAGCAGATCAGCCCACGACTCGGTCGATTCCCGGTAGCCGTCGGTGATCGCCACGAGCTCTTTGCGGCCGTCCGCGCGCACGCCGAGCATCACCAGCAGACACAGCTTTTCCTGGTCCAGGCGGACCTTGAGGTGGATGCCGTCGACCCACAGGTAGACGTAATCGGTGCCCGACAGGTCCCGGGCGGCGAACGCGCGGGCCTCGTCCTGCCACTGGCTGGTCAGCCGGGTGATCGTGGTGGCCGAGAGCCCGGCACCCGAGCCCAGGAACTGCTCCAGAGCGGGGGTGAAGTCGCTGGTGGACAGCCCGTGCAGGTACAGCAGCGGCAGCACTTCGCTCATCTGCGGTGACTTGCGTGCCCAGGCCGGCAGGATCGCCGAGGAAAACCGTTTCCGCTCACCGGTGTCGGGGTCGACGCGTTTGTCGTTGACTCGCGGTGCTTTCACCTCAACTGCCCCGGCTGCCGTCAGCACCTCGCGGGCCTGGTGATAGCCGTTGCGGACCACCAGCCGATGCCCCTTCTCATCGAGCTGATCGGCGAACTGGGCCACGTAGGCGGCGACCTCAGCCTTCAACGCGGCGGCCAGCATCTGACGGGCGCCGTCGCGGACGATCTCGTCCAACAACGACCGACCAGCACCGCCAGTGCTTTCGTTGGCCTCGATGGCATCGTGAACTACGGTGAGCATGGGCGTACCTTCCCGAACCAGCGCGCCAACGCCGGCTCATGATCGGACCTTCGGATATTCAGATCATCCTCGGGAAGGTGCGCCCACTTTCACGCCCCCTCACCGAGGCTCATCCACAGGTTCTGATCATTGCTCGTCAACACTCGTTTGACGGTGATGCCGTGGTCGGCGAAGAACGCGTTGGCGCGTTTCCAGAATCCCGCGGCGGTTTCTTTGCGTTCGTCGGTGAGGTCCTCGGAGTAGGCCAGCCGGGAGTGGTCATCAACGGCGTGGTGCAAGAACGTGTATCCCATGCCGCAGCGGTTGCGCCGGCCGGCTTGGCGACCCAGCTTGCGATGGCCGCCCCCGTCGGGGATGCGGCCCAGTTTCTTGACGTCGACATGGACCAAGTCGCCGGGAGCCGGGTGCTCATAGCGGCGGGGTTTGGGCCGGCGTACCGGTAACCCGGTGTTTTGGTCCAGGTGCCGCAGCAATGGCATCCGGTAGCGGCGCAGCACCGCCTCAACGGTCGAGCGTGGCAGGTGCAGGTAAGCGGCGATGCGATGTGGGCCCCAGCGCCGGGTGAAGCGCAGGTTGACGATGCGCCGCTCACGTCGTTTCGGCAACCGCAACGGACTGCGATGCGGCCGGCTGGGCCGGTCTACCATCGCTGCTTCGCCACCGTCGCGATAACGGTCGGCCCATTTCTTGGCTGTGGCCACCGAACATTGGAACCGCTCAGCCGCGCGCCGCAAACTCCAGCCCTGATCAACAACCGCCTGCGCAAGCCGCAACCGCCCACGAGGAGTCAACGAAGCATTAGCGTGGACCATGAGGACCTCTCGGTAATCGGATGTGCGTGTTTGGTAACCACACCGATACCGGAGGTCCTCACCTACTTCCGCTCACCACGCCGTTCACAACCTGTCTGGGAGTTACATCTAGCGGCCTCTACCCCGGCGCCAACCTTCGTGATGAAGGGCAAGAGTCTTATCTGTAACGGTTGAGGGGTGTGTAGGACTGTTCCCCACGTGGTTCTCAGCGCGGTTTGACGTCGTAGGTGACAGTGTTATCTGTAACGGTGTCACCCACGTTGGGGTGGTACGTCTCTGTGTTGTCGGCTGGAGGGCTTGGCCAGCCCGGTGAGTCGGGTCAGTGCGGTGAATCCGTCGTCGGTTCCGGGCCAGTGTGCGCGAACGGTGTCGAGGCCGGCGCGGCGGACGACGCTGCGCAGGACGGCGGCGACGATGATGGCGTCGTCGGCGTATCCGAGCACCGGGATGAAGTCGGGGATCAGGTCGATCGGGATCGCGAGGTAGGCCAGCAGCAACCCGAGGCGGACGCGGATCCCGCGCGGCAGGGTGCTGTCGCCGGCGAGGCGACGCACCAGCCGCAGCACGTCGGGCAGGATGCGCACCGCCTCGCGCAGTAGCCCTCCCCGCGGCCGGAGAATTGCCAGTGCGACCAGCAATGCCAGCCAGGCGAATAGGAGTGCGCCGCCAACGCCGATGAGGAGATCCCACCCGAATGAGCCCGTCACGATTCGTGCGCCACGTGCAGCCGCTGCGAGGTGCGCGCATCGGTTTGCGCGGATGTTTCGGCCTGCAGGGCAGCGTCCTCAAACGCTGCCAGCTCAGCAGCCGCGGCGTCGACGGCTGCGCGGGCAGCGTGCCCACCGGGGGCCGTGAAGTAGTCACGGGCGGCGATCTTGGCCAGCCAGCTGCGGAACCGGTCCAGGTCGGCTTCGGACTCCTCGACCTCGGCGTAGGTGAGCCGTCCGCGAGCGCGTTCATCGGCCAGCTCCTGGCGCAGCGCCGGGAGCCGCTCCAGGACTTCGGCGTACTCGCCGTCGCGGGCGGCGTTAAGCTCGTCGATCACGGCCTGTTCGTCGGCGGGATCGACGAAGCTCATCGGTAGGACGCGGGCGGTGCCGCCGTGGTGATGGATCCGATCGGCCAGCCGCCGCACTTCGCGGACCACATGTGCGTGGGCGGGCAGCAGACACACCGATTGCTGCAGATATAAGGCACCGAGCGAGCGCAGTTTGCGCCACACCTGCACCCGCAGCGTGCCCGCCGCGCCAGCAGTCGACACGCTGATCACCAGCCAATCGAGTTCGTCGCCCCTAGCCACAATGAGATGTTACACCCGTAACATCATGCTGATACAGCAGCTACGCGGGCTGAGGTATCTGGTGGCCAGCAGCTGCACCCAACCTCGCTGCGGCAGCCGTGAGATTGATCCCGTTGACGCGGTCAGCGTGTATGCCCCAAGCTGTCGACGTGGCCCAGATCAGCGAAACGCTGTTGATCGACCAGGTCGTGGCGCGGCTCACCGCCAGCTACGCCGACCTGCCGCCGGACCATGTGGCCGGCGCCGTGCGCAGCGCGCACGCCCGGTTCGAGCAGAGCCCGATACGGGAGTTCGTGCCGCTGCTCGTCGAGCGGCATGCCCGCGCCGAGTTGTCCCGCAGCGCCGGTCTGCTTACCTGGTCGTCCTAGGCGTCAGCGCAGGCCCGCCCCGCTTTGCACCGCTCAGCGGCACCAGATCGAGATCGCGACCACCCAAACCGATCAGCTCCGTGGTTGGGTAGCGGTCAGAGGTGTGCCGGCCCGGGCCCTGCCGCAGCGGGGAATCGCTCCTCGATCGCATCAAGCAGGCGTTGCAGCGCGTACTGTTCCTGCTCGCGATGCCGGATCTCCCGTCTGATGCGGTGGACCTGGTTCATCTCGCCGCGCAGTTGATACTTGGCCAGCGCGGCCTCGTGGGCCGCCATCCGGTCAATGAGCAGCTCACGCTGGCGCGAAAGCTCACCCCGGTAGTAGTCGGCCTGGCGAACATCCGCGGCTCGCGCGGCTGCGATGTCGTGGTCTGAGACGGTGGACGTGCTCATCTGGCACACCGTAACCGAGCACCAGACCATGCGCGCGGGCAACAACGAGCCAAAAAGCTCCACCGCCACCCGTTGCACCGCGGGCCAGGAACTGCGGCGTTCAGCTCGTCGACGCGTTCACCAACGCCAACCGCGCCGGCATGACATCGCCCCACAGACGCAGCGCCACCGCGCGATGCTCCCGATTCCCACCCCGGATTCTCGGACCGCACAGGCGATCTCGTCGAACGCGTCCCGCTCAGAACACCCACGCCATCCGATCAAAACGCCGATCGCTACATCGATCACTCGGCGTGACGACGGGTCCGCACCCCGGCCCAACTGGCTCACCTCGTCCACCCTTTCCGCGCCGGAATCATCTCGATCAACCCTGTGTACCCCCGGGCTATGAACAACAGCCACCTCGCAGAAGAACAAACTCGCGACGCCGAACCCGGCGATCGCGGTGCTCAGTCATCTCTTCCTCCGACGCCCCCGGGAGGTCCAGGCAGGTACGACGCCGACCACTTATGCCAACCGTTGGCCTGGTCGACGCCATCACCGATTCTGATCCGACAGACGAACTCGCCTGCTTCGTGGGCGATCACATTGATCTGCTCCCGGAGGTAATTTAGAACCTCGCTTGCTGTCCGATCCGAAGGGACGAACAGGTGGACCGTTTTCCACATTTCCTCCACCAGGCTCCCTTCGCCCCCTCCACCGCACCGATCGCCGCGGTCGGCCCAGCGCAACGCCCGTCGTCACAGTGCACACCATGCACGCTGACTGCACCCGCAACCGTGAAAAGGCGACCTGATCATCGGTGACATAGACGACGGCCGGGCCAGCGTCCAATGCCCACGTTGCGGCGCCCCAAGTCGCCGACCCTGTGAAACGGTGCGCCCGGGCGCCAGTCTCGTCGGCTACCACCGCGAGCGCGGCTACCGCCACGATGAGCTCCTCGACCTGGGCTACATCAAGTACACGCTCGTCAACGAATCCACCCAGCACCCACTTTTCCTGTGGCGCCGCCGGACACAACGCCCGATCATCCGCGACGGCTACCGCCAGTCCGACTAAGGCCGGGCACTACGGCTCAACTAGTTCGAGAAGTCGTCGGCAACATGTGTCGCACGTGTCGCTGAAAGAGCAGACGTTCTACACATGTAATCTACGTTGCTACCAGCAAGAACACGCCAATTGTTCATCTCATTACAGATAAGCGGTCGCGGTGAGGCGGTCAACAATCGCGGCTAGCACGGTTTTCGATGTCCCCTCGCGCGACACCATCTAATCATGCCGAATCAACCAGCGGCGTTGGTGAATGCTACAGCCAGATCGGCGTGCCACGGCACCGACACCTCGTCGCTATCCGGAGCCTGGACCGTTTGTCTTCCCGAACCAGGAGTCTGCGACCGCAACGCAAGGCCATACGCAAGTCGGTGAAGGCGATTACTCAGCCTGCCGGGCGCGCTGGACCCTGAAGAGCTTTACTTTGCCGCTCACGCCTTTGAGCCGGCGTGCGCCCATCGACGACCAGGTGAAGTCCGCAGCGTTGCCGACGGCCTCGCGCGTGGAGTCGGCGACCGCCACCGTCCCCGGCCGCGCCGCTGCCGTTACTCGACTGGCCACGTTGACAGGACTGCCGAACCAGTCGCCCCCGCGTGTGATCGCCAGTCCGGAAGCCACGCCGATCCGCAAGCGCGGCAAGCCATTTGCTGCCGCGTCGTCAGCCAAGTCGAGGATTGCCCGCAGCAATGGCGCCGGATCGAAGCACATGAGCATCACGGCGTCACCCACCGACTTCACCAGCCGCACCGGGGTGACCGCTACGTGCTGGGCCGATTCGGCGAGCCGACTGGCAACGCGTTCAAGCTCCAGAGGTGGCAGCACCTCCCCCAATTTGGTGAAGCCGGCAACATCAGCGAACGCCACCGTTACCTGGTGGGCCCCGGGTAATCTTCCGGCAGCCCGCTCAGCGGCGCTCACGGCCTCAACCTGGAACGAAGTGCGAAGTTGCATAAACAATAGGTCTTCGATCAGCGGTCCGAGGTGAGGCGCGGATCGACGCGCCAGCTGCTCGACCGCCTGCGCCAGCTCGATTTCACTTGTCCCCGGCCGCAGGAGGGTGTTGAGGGCCGCATCGCGCATCGTCGCGGCGGCACCCCAGTCCCGCGATCAGCATGCGCATCACGGCAACCGTTTCGTCCGGCTCGACGCCCATGTCGAGGAAGAATTTCGCGTGCGCGATCGCTTTTCCGTCGGCGCGCAGCAGTACGGCTGCGTCGGGGTCGTCGATCCTCGGCCTTCCGACCGCGCCGTAGAGGCGCTGCAGGAGGTCCAATTCGATCCCTGTGGATTCGCTGATCTCACGCGCGGACACATAGGTCCCGTCGTCGCCGAAGATCGTGTTCGCGGGCAGCAGTAGAGGCGTAGCGAGCGATCTACGTATCTCGTCGAGGGGGTAGCCTTTTCCGATCAGCCATGTGACGAGGTCGGCACGCTCTTCGCGGGCTTGGCCCTCAAGGCCGTCGAGCATACCAAACTCCTCGATGTCGTGGTTAGCTGCCATACCGCAAACGTACTGCTCGATGCATCGCCTACCGCATCGATTCGCAGCGCCACAAGTCGACGGGTGCGTTCGGACAACTTCGCGAAACTTCGCGCTCGGTCCATGCGGAACCGGGCTTCCGAATCAGTGAGGTATTTGCACGCCAAATATCGCCACGGCCCCACGAGCAACTTGGGCATAGCCCGATATCCAACGGTGACTCGCAAGAATTCCCGGGCGTCGGCCACGACCGGCCACCCCGTCTGGCGCTTGGGATGATCTCCACACTTTTCGGGCGTCGCGATCACATCGCCTCCACGGCCGACCCGGGTTGCCGCTACACGGGATCCTGAACCGTGACTCGGTCCCGTTGCTTGTCGACATCGCTAACAGGTGCAGAGGTTGACCGCGGGCCCGCCATGCCAAGATCCCGCCGAGCGGGATACCCATTGACCTGCTATAGAGTTGGCTTACGTCCCTCGTCCGCCGGTGACTGACCATAGCCGATCGCGCGAATGACCACAGAACCGACAACGCCGGGCTATCCGTGACGCCGCCCCACACTCCCTTGAGTTGACCACGAGACTACGCGAGGCAATGACTTGCGAGTCACGTCAGCGAATTCTCGTGCAATTCAGTATGATTTATATCAGAGGGCTGCAGGCTGGAGCTGAAGCTCCGCCCCACGTCACGCCAAGCAGGGCATAGGAGCGGGAGTGGACAGCGATATCGACCAGGCGGCAAACACATCTGAGATACCGCATGCAGCGCGCCGCTATACAAGAGTACCCAAGGCGTCAGATATTCTGGCCGACCGGCTCCGCGCAAAAATCCTCGGCCGCGCGATGCGGCCCGGCGACCAACTGGCTTCGGAAGCGGAGTTGATCTCCGGAGAGGGCTTTAGCAGAGGCACCGTGCGAGAGGCGCTGCGCCTGCTCGAATCCGATGGTTTGATCGAAATCCGCCGAGGCCCACGCGGTGGCATTCGGGTAACTCGTCCCGACCTGCGGCAGATCAGCAGATCCGTTGCGCTCCTACTGACCCTCGCTGAAACCTCAACCAGAAAGTTCTACGAGTTCCGCAAACTCCTCGAACCCGCTATTGCCGCTATGGCAGCCCGGTCGGCCACCGACGAGCAGCGCGGCTGGCTACTCGCGATCGCTGACGCCACATCTCGAAACGGCTCATGGGAACCATCGGTGGAGTTCCACGAGGCTCTCGCGGTTTGCAGCAACAACGAGGTCTTGCGGCTCGTCATATCGATGTTCGAGCAAGAGTTGTCGTGGCACGTCCCAGGTGAGTCGCTCACCGAGCTAGACATGGAGGATACCCGCCGGGCGCACCAGAGCATCGCGCGTGCGGTGGCTGCCGGCGACGCCGACCGCGCGTCGAGCGCAATGCAACGTCACCTGAACCAGTTCGAGCGAATGCTCGACACAAACGGCCGCCTCGACGAGCCGCTGCTCCCCCGAGAGCGTTGGCTCCAGTGACGCCGACCCCCTCGCTCGTCACCGTTTTCACAACGCGCTTACGGGGCATCAGGCAGCGAAGCCATCCACCGATGCATGCCCAACACGCAGCCCGCGTCGCGTCCCTGGCTTGGCAGGGTTGATGCAGACAACAATGATCTTTATTGACTGGGCTCGTCATCGAGGAGATGGACGGCTTGGGCGGTGTAGGTTAGACAGCCCGGCGCGGTGGCGCATCATGTCGCGAATTGTGATGGCTGACTTGCCGTTCGCGCCGAACTCGGGCCAGTATTCGGCGACCGGCACGTCGTAGGAAGCAATCCCCGGTCGACAAGCCGACGGATGACCGTGGAAGCCAATCCCTCTGTCGCTGAAAACGCCATCGCGCCGGTGTTGGCCGCCGACGGTACGCTGCCATGACGATCGGCCCCACCCGATCCACACATCAACAACCGGTCTGCCATCGAGGTATACCGGCAGCGCGCCCGAGACTGTCAAGTTAACGGTGTAACTCGTTGTTGTAGTGTTACTTTCGTTCTGGGGTTAAACGTCCGGGGAAGGCGATCTCGAACGCGTTGAGGGGTGCCTTCCAGCGGTTGATCCAGCGTTGTCGGCCTTTGCCGGTCGGGTCGAGGCTCATGATCGCCAGGTAGACGCACTTCAGGGCGGGCCTGCTCGGTCGGGAAGTGCCCTCGGGCGTTGACGGCCCTGCGGATGCGCGAGTTCAGGCTTTCGATGCTGTTGGTCGTGCAGATCACGCCGCGGATTTCCTTGTCGAAGGCCAGGAATGGCACGAACTCGGCCCACGCGTTGTCCCACAGCTTGACGATCGCCGGGTAGCGCTGGCCCCAGGTCTCGCTGAACGCGACGAATGCATCCAACGCCGCCGACTCGCTTGCCGCGGTGTAGACCAATTTGAGATCCTTGGCGATCGCCGCCCAGTCCTTCTTGGGGGTCGGGGAGCAGATTCTCGAAATCCGGCGCTAAGGATTTACGGCAGATAGTAGCGTACTATCTGCCGTAACTCGTGAGTCGTCCTGCCGCGATGGTCGTTCCGGAGATGGGCGACTCCGGAAACTATCTGCCGTAGTGCTGAAGGGCGGTCGGGGTGGGATCGGTGAGCTCGCTACCGGCGCGGGCCGCCGGGATCCGGCTGGCGGACGCGACGCGGACCTTTCTGGGCACGATCGCGGCGGTGAACACCCGCCGCGCCTACGCCTCGGCGTTGGATCGGATGGTGCGCGACTTCGGCGCGGACGGCGATGTCGGGTTGTTGAACCCGGATCGGGTGTCGGGGTGGTTCGACTACGTGTGGGGCGACAAGGCCCCCAAGACCTACAACCTCCGGCTGACCGCGGTGTCGGCGGCGTGCGCCTACTGACGCGATCAACAGTGGCTGACCGGCGATCCGGTGTCGCGCCTGCGGGCGCGGCCGAGTGCGCCGGACAACAGCAAGGCGATGACCGCCGCCGAGGTTGCGGAGCTGCTGGGCATGGACGCGGCCCTGCGCGAGCGGGTGTTCTGGTCGATGCTGTATGAGTCCGCCGCGCGGGCGGAGGAGATCCTGAATCTCGACATCGAGGACCTGGACACCGTGAACCGATGCGCCACGGTCACCCGCAAGGGCGGCGCCCGCGAGGTGATCTATTGGCAGACCGGCACCGCACGGCCGCTGCCCCGGCTGATCGCCGGACGGAAGTCCGGGCCGCTGTTCCTGACCGACCGCAAAGCCAAGCCGTCGGTCGCCAAGACCGACACCGACAACTCGACCGGCCGCGCCCGACTTTCCTACCGCCGCGCCGCGACGCTCCTCGAGGAGCACACCGAAGGGATGCGACGCGGACCGTTCACGCTGCACCAGCTGCGGCACTCGCGACTGACCCACGCCGCAGAGAAGGGCGCTTCCACGCCGATGCTGATGGCGTTGAGCGGACACACCTCGGTGCGCAGCCTGGTCAAATACGCGAAGGTCTCCGCCGAGGCGCTGGGGCGCTGGCAGGCCGAGACCGATCCCGCTGCGCGGCGGCGCTCCCGCTGAATCTCTCAGTAGCTGACGGTGACGAGTTCCGGCGCGTGTCTGCGTATCTTGTTCAGCACCTTGACTGTTCGGCCCGAGCGCATCTGCTCGAGGGGGGCCGAAAGAGACCAATCAAGTGCGGCACCGTCGATGGGTGTGGTCTTCCGCGTCCGGGAACTCATAGCCGCTGCCGGGCGTGCGTGGTCGTGGTGTTTGTCGGATCCGGCGGGGGCACGGCCGAGAGTAGGGCCGTGAGGTCGCGCGAGACCTCGCCGGGGTTGGAACAGCCGTGGGAGATGAGCGCGCGGGAGCGCGGCTTCGGTCAGGCCGTATCGGATATGGACGGCGTCGTGGTGTTGCAGGATCGCCAACGTGTGGATTCCACTGGCGATCAGGCCACCGAACTGGCCGTCCTGCGCCGCCGCCCGGTCGATGTGAAACCACTGGGGATCCCAGTGGGTGGCGAAGTCGACGAGTTCGGCCTCGGTCACCGTGTGTGAGCCCAAGTCGAAACGCTGGCCGATGCCCAGGTCCTCGGCGTATACAAGGCGTGTGTGCTCATGGTGCGATCCCACCTGCACGCCGACGGGTTTCACCGCGGCGCCATGCGGATCGCGCCGTCGAGGCGGATGGTTTCGCCGTTGAGCATCGGGTTGGTCACGATCGCCTCGACCAGCTGCGCGTACTCGGCGGGGTCGCCGAGCCGGTTCGGGTGCGGCACCTGCTGTCCCAGCGAAATCTGAGCCGCCTCGGGCAGCGTGCCCAGCAGCGGGGTCTTGAACAGGCCGGGCGCGATGGTGTTCACCCGGATCAGCAGCGACGCCAGGTCGCGGGCGATCGGCAGGGTGGCGCCGACGATCCCGCCCTTCGATGCCGAGTACGCGGCCTGTCCGATCTGCCCGTCGAAGGCCGCGACCGAGGCGGTGTTGACGATCACGCCGCGCTCGCCGTCGACGGGCTCGTTCTGCGACATCGCGTGCGCGGCGAGGCGGATGACGTTGAAGGTTCCGGTCAGGTTGACCTTGACGATCTTCTCGAATTCGGCCAGCGGGAACGGTCCGTTCTTACCGACGGTCTTGACGGCGTTGCCGATGCCGGCGCAGTTCACGGTGATTCGCAGTGAGGACTCCGCGTTGGCGCGCTCGACCGCCTCGGTGACCGCGGCCTCGTCGGTGACATCCGCCGGAGCGAATTCCACGGTGTCGCCGAGAGCAGCCAGCGCATCCGTGTTCGCGGTGGGCAGGTCGACGGCGATTACCCGGGCGCCCGACTTGGCGAGGGCGGTGACGGTGGCCAGTCCGAGGCCCGAGGCTCCGCCGGTGACGAGTGCGTTGGTTCCGGTGATATGCATGAATACTCCTGACGAAATAGGTTGAGAACATCGGGTTTTTGACAAAGTGAGGTGTGACTGACGCAGTGGTGTCACTGCGCGAAGGTCAACCTCATAAGGCGCGGCCGATGAGTTCCTTCATGATCTCGTTGGTGCCGCCGTAGATCTTCTGCACGCGGGAAGCGGCGTACATCTGCGCGATCGGGTACTCCATCATGTAGCCGTAGCCACCGAAGACCTGCAGGCAGCGGTCGACGATCTCGCACTGCTTGTCGCTGCCCCACAGCTTGGCCATCGACGCGGTCGCCGCGTCGAGGGTGCCGTCGAGGTGACGCTGGATGCAGTGGTCCATCAGGGTCTTGCCGGCCAGCACGTCGGTCTTGCACTCGGCGAGTACGAACTTCGTGTTCTGGAAGTTCAGGATCGGCTTGCCGAAGGCGTGACGTTCCTTGGCGTACCTGATGCTCTCCGCCACCGCGGCCTCGGCCACCGCGACACCGCCGACACCGAGGATCAGCCGCTCACGCTGCAGCTGACCCATCAGCTGGTAGAAGCCCTGCCCCTCGACGCCGCCGAGCAGATTCGCTGCCGGCACCCGCATGTCGGTGAACGACAACTCGCGGGTGTCCTGGCCGTGCTGGCCGATCTTGTCCAGCACCCGCCCACGCTCGAACCCCGGAAGATTCTCCGTCTCCGCGACGAGCAGCGAGATACCCTTGGAACCTTGGCTCGGGTCCGTTTTGGCGACGATGACGAGCAGGTCGCAGTGCGACGCGTTCGAGATGAACGTCTTCGAGCCGTTGATCACGTAGTGGCCGCCGTCGCGAACCGCGGTGGTCCGTACGGCCTGCAGGTCCGAGCCGGTGCCGGGTTCGGTCATCGCAATGGCGAGGACGCTCTCACCGCTCGCACATTTCGATAGCCAGCGCTTCTTCTGGTCCTCGGTGGCATAGGCGGCGATGTAGTGCGCGACGATCGTCGAGTGCACGGCGAAGCCGAACGCGGTGTCGTGGGCGTAGGCGATCTCCTGCTGCACGATCGCCTCGTGGCCGAAGTTGCCGCCCCCGCCGCCGTATTCTTCGGCGATGTCGAGGCACAGCAGTCCCGCGGCGCCGGCCTTGGTCCAGAACTCGCGGTCGACCTGGTGCTGCGCGGCCCAACGGTCCTGGTTCGGGGTGGCTTCCTTGCGGAAGAACTCGGCGGCGTGCTTACGCAGCAGCGCCTGATCGTCGGTCTCCCACGGGGAGCGGTAATCGGGGAACAGCTCGCTCATGATCGGTCCTACTTTCCGGTGAATTCGGGGGCGCGCTTGGCGAGGAACGCGGCCTGGCCCTCGCGGCTGTCGGCGGAATGGATGGCAACGTGAAAGTTGCGCTTCTCGTGCTCGAGTCCTTGCGCCAGAGAGGTTTCCAGGGCCTGGAGGGCGGCATCCTTGGCCAGCGCCACCGCGAGCGGTGAGTTGGCGGCGATCCGCTGCGCCATGGCGACCGCCGCTTCGAGGGCGGTGCCGTCCGGGACGGTCTCGGCGACGATGCCGGCCGCGCACGCCCGCTGTGCGGACAGGAAGTCGCCGGTGAGCAGTAGGGCCATCGCCTTGGACTTGCCGACGGCCTGAATCAGGCGCTGGGTTCCGCCGCCGCCCGGGATCACGCCGAGCTTCACCTCCGGGACACCGAACTTGGCGGATTCGCCGGCGATGACGATGTCGCAGGCAAGCGCCAACTCGCAGCCGCCGCCGAGTGCGAGGCCCTCGACCGCAGCGAGGACCGGCTTCGGGAATCGGCCCAGGTCGGCCCAGATGGTGCCGCCCAGCGCGGCTCGATCGCCGAGCAGCGACTGGTCGCGAATGGCGTCGAAATTGGTGATGTCGGCTCCGGCGCAGAAGATCCCGCCGGCGCCGGTGAGCACGATGGCACGGATCTCGTCGTCGTGCCGAGCCGCGACGAGCTCGGTGTTCAAGGCGGTGAGCACCGCCTCGTTCAGACTGTTGCGAGCCTTGGGCCGGTTGATCTCCAGGATCAGGAGGTGGCTGTCGCGGGCCGTGCGTAGCGGGGCGTTGTCGGGGTTCATCGGACGTCCTCGTAGACGTTGGTGTGCGCGGCGCGCATGGCCTTCTTGTCGAGCTTGCCGACGCTGGTGCGGGGCAGCTGGTCCAGATACAGGACGGTCTCGGGCAATTGCCATTTGGCGAATGCATCGGCGAGCAATTCGTGGATCTCCGACAGTGGAAGTTCCTGCCCGTCGGTCGTCACGACGAGTGCTACTGGACGCTCCTGCCACTTCGGGTGCGGGACGCCGATGACGGCCGCCTCGGCGATCTTCGGATGGGCAACGAGTGCGTTCTCCATGTCGATGGAGGAAATCCATTCGCCACCCGACTTGACCACGTCCTTGATCCGGTCGGTGATCTTCAAGTAACCATTCGGGTCGATGGTCCCGACATCGCCGCTACGCCAATACCCGTCGAGGAACTTGTCGGCGTCGTCGTCGAGCTTGTGATAGCGCTCGATGATCCACGGTCCGCGCAGCAGCACTTCACCCTGACTCGTGCCGTCGTGCGGGAGATCGTTGCCTTCCGCGTCGACGATCCGGATGTCGATGCCGTTGACCGGCAAACCCTGCTTACGCTTGAGATCCCACTTCTCCTCGTCCGAGATCACACCGCGCAGCGAGGGCTTCAGTCCCCGGTTCACCGCGACCAGAGGGGTGGTCTCGGTGGCGCCGTAGGCGTGGATGACGTCGGCTCCAGTGATGTCGTGGAAGTCGCGCATCAGCGACAGCGGCGGCTCGGTGGCACCGGACAGCAGCCGCGCGCGGGAGAAGTCCGGTGCGACCGCAAGCGTCTTGATGTAGTTCATCATGGGCTGGAAGATCGCCGGCGCACCGTTTGCGACGGTGACTTGCTCCGCGATCATCGCGTCCACGAGGACGGATGTGTCCTCGGCGATGTAGCGACCGGGCAGCACGATTTTTGCGGCACTGTAGGCGGCCGCCTGGGGTAGGCCCCAGCCCTGGCCGTGGAACATCGGCGTGATGAGCATGACGGCATCGTCGCTGCTCATCCCGAGTCCGGCGACCTCGGCGAGGGTGTGCAGGTAGATGCCGCGATGCGAGTAGTAGATGCCCTTGGGCCTGCCGGTGGTGCCGGTGGTGTAACACGCGCTGTAGGAGGAGGTTTCGTCGATGACCGGCCAGTCGATCTCCGGGCCGGCGTCCGCGAGCAGGTCCTCCCAGTGCACCGCGTGCGGGAGCGTGGTGGTGATGTCGGCCAGCGGCTTATCGGTCATCACCACCCACGTCTTCACGTTCGGCGTATGCGGTGCCAGCGCCTCGGCAACCGGAAGCAGCGACTCGTCGATGAGGACCACCGATGCATCACTGTGTCCGGTGACGTAAGCGAGATCCTCTGGCGCCAAACGCAGGTTCATCTGCAACATCACGGCAGCGAGGCCGGGAATCGCCCAGTACAGCTCGTAGTGCCGCTTGCTGTTCCAGTCGAGGATCCCGACCACATCGCCCGGCCCGACGCCGATCGAGCGAAGTGCATTGGCACTTCGTTGGATTCGCGCGTAGGCATCGGCGTAGGTGTACCGGTCCCAGCCGCCGTCCGCGGTGCGGTACACGATCTCCTGCTCGGGATAGGTGCGCGCGGCGTGCCGGATGATGGTGGTGGTGTTGAGTTGATAGTGGTCGCCGTGGGTGGAGGGCAGGCCCCTCACGATCTCGTGGCTCATGACGTCCTCAGATGCGTTCGATGATGGTGGCGTTCGCGGTGCCGGTGGCCTCGCAGACGGTCTGCAAGCCGAACCTCTTGCCGGAGCGTTCGAGTTCGCAGAGCAGGTCGGTGAGCATCCGGGCTCCGGTCGAGCCCAGCGGGTGGCCGAGGGCGACGGAGCCGCCGTTGACGTTCAGCTTGTCGTCCGGGACGCCGAATTCCCGTTGGAAGATCAGCGGCACACCGGCGAAGGCCTCGTTGACCTCGAACAGGTCGATCTCCTCGACGGCCAACCCGCTTCGGCCGAGCGCCTTGTGGGCGGCGTCGAGGATCGCGGTGAACTGGATGATCGGGTCGGCGGCGGCGACCGACAGCGCGCGGAACCGGGCGCGTGGGATGAGGCCGTTGCGCTCGGCGTACTCGCGGTCGGCGATCAGCAGCGCGGCCGCGCCGTCGCTGATCTGCGAGGAGTTGGCCGCCGTGGTCCGCCCGTCGGCGCCGAACACGGCTTTCAGGCTCGCCATCTTGGCGGGGTCGATGTGCTCGCGGATGCCCTCGTCCGAGTCGATGACCGGACCGGTCGGGTCGTCGGGGTCGGCGGTGATCGGCACCATCTGGTCGCGGAACTTCCCGGCCCGCGTCGCGGCGTGCGCCCGCTCGTGGCTGCGAGCGCTGAACGCGTCCAACGCCGCTCGGCTCAGGTCGAACCTCTCGTTCATCAGCTCCGACGACGGGCCCTGCGCCATCAGCCCACCGTCGTAGCGGTCGAGTTCGCGCGGGCTGTACTGCGGGCCGAGCGGCGCGCCG
Organism: Mycolicibacterium wolinskyi str. Jessa 2025; assembly: GCF_049241375.1. Classification (NCBI taxonomy): domain Bacteria; kingdom Bacillati; phylum Actinomycetota; class Actinomycetes; order Mycobacteriales; family Mycobacteriaceae; genus Mycobacterium; species Mycolicibacterium wolinskyi. Next base: position 3,535,647 of record NZ_CP185960.1, on the reverse strand, counting down.
GGCAGGAACGCCGGAGGCATCGGCACCCGTGACATCGACTCGACGCCGCAGGCGATCACCAGGTCGTGGGAACCCGCCATCACCGCCTGGGCGGCGAAGCTGACCGCCTGCTGCCCTGAACCGCACTGGCGGTCGATCGTCACCGCGGGGACCGACTCGGGCAGCCCGGCGGCGAGCACCGCGTGGCGGCCGAGATTGCCCGACTGGACATCGTGCTGGATGACGCAGCCGGTGATGACGTCCTCGATCGCGGCGGGGTCGACGCCGGCGCGGGCCACAAGCTCCCGCAGCGTCTGCCCGAGCAGGTCCACCGGATGCCATGCGCTGAGGATCCCTCCGCGACGGCCGACCGGGGTCCGGACCGCGCCGACGATAACGGCCTCGCGAACACTCATGACAAAGCTCCTTGTGCTGAATTACGGGGTGCCGAATCGCGGATTCCGATCAGGGGAATGTCGAGGCGCTTCGCGACCTCCTCCCATTCGCGCGTCGGCTTGGAAAGAAACGTCTGCTCGAGCTCCTCCTGGGTGCCCTCGACACCGAGACCGGCGCGGGCGCGCTCCCAGAAGTGCGGCTCGAGCGCGGCCAGCGCGACGTGGCCGTCGGAGCTGGAGTAGATCCGGTAACCGGGATGCGCCCCGCCGAGCGGCGCGCCCGCTCCCATCAGACCGTGCCGAACTGCGGCGCCGGCGTCGGCGGCCGCCTGTTCGAGGACGACCCGCTCGCGGTGTCCCACGCCGGACTCCGCGGCCACGCGCAGGGCGAGCAGGGCCGCGGACACGGCGCGCTCGGCGCCGAGCAGGTCGGCCACCGGGACGGTCGGCATCGTCGGCGGCTGGAGAGTGCCGTGCAGGGCCTGGTACGTCAGGTCATGGCCGGGCTGCTCCGCCGCGATCCCGTCGTGCCCGACGATCTCGATATGCGACAGGTGCGGATTCGCCGCGGTCAACTCGTCCAGGCCGAGCTTGACCAGCGCCGAGGGGCGCATGGCGGTGAGCATCAGGTCGGCACGCGACAGCTCGCGCGCCGCCACCGCCCGATCAGCGGGGTCCTTGAGGTCGAGGGTCACGACCCGCTGGCCCACAGTGAGCTCGTCGTACCACGTCGGCGCCACGGCCCGCAGCGGGTCGCCGGCCGGCGGTTCGATCTTGGTGACGGTGGCGCCCAGCGCCCGTAGCCGCGCGGCGGCGAGCGGGCCCGGCAGATTGATCGCGAGCGACACCACCTGCACGCCCTGCAGCGAACTCGACTGCGACATCATCAACCCCTTTTTGACTATACTGATGTATAGCCATTAATGCGCATGTACTGTCTAATGTCAAGGGTGTATGCTTTTTTCCCTGATAGGAGGCAATTTCTGTGACCGACCCCCGCGCCAGTGACGAGGACCTCACCGCGAAGGCCCGCATTCGCAACGCCGCGCTCGACCTCTACGCCGAGCGCGGCGAGGATCGCGTCTCGATGCGCGCCGTCGCCGCCGCCGCCGGGGTCGCCGTGGGATTGGTGCAGCACCACTTCAAGACCAAGGACGGGCTACGCGTCGCCGTCGAGCAACTGGTCGTCGACTATTACGCTCTGGCGATCGCCTCTGTGCCGGACGAGGGCGCCCCAGCGCAGGTCGCCGCCGCTCGAGACGAGGCGGTGCGGCACATGCTCGCGACGCATCCGACGGTGGTGAACTACATCCGGCGCGCTGTGCTCGATCCGCAGGGAAAGAGCGAGTTACTCGAGCGGCTGACCGACCTGAGTCGCAGAGAGATCTCCAAACTCCGCTATTCGGGCAAGACCTCGACACGGCGATCCGAGTCCTCACAGGTCATCGGGCTGATGGTTCGTCAGCTGGGGCAGCTGCTCATGCAGCCGATGATCGATGACATGTGTGACTTCCTCGACCGGACGGGCGTGCCGCACAGCGACAAACTGACGCTCTCCGTGACCGTAATCTAGCGGTAGTTTGTTGGGTCAGGTCGGAGGTAGAGGTGCAGGCCGTGGCCTGTTTCGCGGCTCAGGAGAGACTTCCGCCGACATGCGTCGTCAGGTCCTGAGCGGTCATCCGCCACCCTTCGACTCGCGCTACTCGTCGTCGTCGGCGTCCGGGTCGCGCAGCGGTCGGTGAACTCCGCTGGGGTCGGGCAGGTGGAAGCTGTAGTGCCCGTCGATGCCGATGTGGGCGCGCACGAACGCCGACAATCGCTCGACATCGGTGTCGAGCACCGGGTATCCGCCGGCTCGCAGCGCGGCGAGGGCGCGGTTCTCGTAGACGGTGTTCCACACGACGACGCAATTGAGCACCAATCCCAGCGCCGAGAGCTGGTCTTCCATGCCCTCGTAGTAGGCGCGGGTCATCTCGCCCTTGCGGCCGTGATAGATCGTGCGCGCCAGGTCGTGACGACCCTCGACGAGATTGGACTGGGCCTTGCCCTCGCGCCGGTAAGGTTCGTCGTCGGCCAGGCGCAGGATGTGCAGGGTCTTGAAGATCCGCCCGAAATGGGCGATGGCCTGGCCCAACGCGGTCGGCTGCCCGTCGCGGGAGATCATCCTGGTGACCTCGTGCGCCGACACCTCACCGGAGTGGATCGACACCGCGATCCGGCACATGTCCTCCCAGTGCGCGGCGATCTTGGCGGTGTCGATCACCCCGCGCGCCGCCTTGTCCAGCGGCCCGTAGTCGGCTCGGGCGTCGATGCGCCACAACCGCTGATCGGGCAGGTTCGCCAGCTGCGGCCGGTACTGGCGGCCGATCAGATGCAGCAGTCCGAACACGATGTCGGAATACGACCCGGTGTCGGTGATGATGACCTCCGGAATCCGCCCGCCGTGCTGGGACACGATCACGTCGATGGTGTGCAGCGAATCGCGAGGTGTTCCGCGCAGCACCTTGCCTGCCAGCCCGGCGGACTGGTCGTTGAGCATGTTCAACCAGGTGATGCCCAGTTTCCGGCCGAAGTACTTCGGGTTCGGGCGGGCGTTATGGGTGCGCACGGGCACCACGAACCGCATCCCGTCCACCGAGGCGACCAGCCCGCCGCCCCACGCTTGGGCCAGGGGGATGTCGGCCTGGGCGTCGACCAGCACGGCGTTGGCCGCCTCGATGGTCTCGGCCCGCACGTAGCACTGGTCGACGTGCAGCAGCCGATCCCTGGTCAGGGCGTCGACACCAGGCGTTGTCACCGGTTTGAACCCGACGTTCATCGCATAGGAACAGAGCACGGCCGCCACCGACAAGCCGAGGTCGGCGACGCGGGCCTCGTTGCCCGAGGTGTGGGTGAACGCCTCGGTGAAACCGGGATGCCAGCTCATCACCTCCGTGACCAGTTCCGGCAGGTCCACACGCGGGATCATCGCCTCCACCCGGCGGCGCAGGTCGACCAGCGACGCGGGCTCGGCCTTGGCGTCCAGCGCGGCGACGTGCAGTTTGCCGTCGGCGTCGATGCTGGCTGGGGTGTCCTCGCCCAGCCGTGCGGCCAACTCCCGATAAGCGGTCTCCAACGCCGTCGCGTGATCGGTCAGCAGCTGCGTCGGCGCGGCGGGCAGGCCCAGCGCGTTCATGCCGGCGTCACGCGCAGCCTCCCAGGCTTCGCCTGCCAGCAGGTGCGCCCGCGGGTCGCGCCACCGCGACGAACGCACCGCGAAGATGCTGCGGTGCTTGAGGTGTCGGTGGAACTGTTCCAACACGCAGATCGTGTAGGAGTTCCGGTCGACGGTGCCCTCCGGTCGGCCCGGCGTGTAGATCAAGCGCTTCCACGCGCCGACGATCAAGTCGTGGTCGACCTTGCGGGCGTCCAGCAGGTTTGCCGGGATCTTGCCCGACGACCTGGATGTCAGCAGCTCGGCGAGGGTCTTCATTGCCGCCAGGACGGCGGCGCCGTCACTGGTCGCGCCGAACTCGATCGTGTCCATCAGCATCGACAGGAACGGGCGGACCGTGGCGAACTTGCCGGCCAACTCGATCAACCGCTGCCCATCCAGCTCCGCGTCGTCGGCGGGCACCAGCTCGTCGACCGCCTGGACCGCGTGCCGCAACTCGGCCCGGGTGACGGTCTTCTCGATCATGTCCAACACCACGCCCAGCCCGACGTCCTGGTTGACCTCGACCATCTCCAGCAGCACCTTCACCGCTGCCGCGAGCTTGCCTGCGTTGCGTGACACCCTCGGATAGCGACGCAGCTTCTCCTCGCGAGACTCCCGCTCGGCCTTGGACAGAAGCTTCGTCGTCATCAACATGTCGAAGGTCTCCAACACGTCGTCGACCGCCCGCGCGCTCAACACAACGACCGTCGCGGCCAGCACCGCCAAGCGCTGCTCACGCGTGGGCAGCCGCCGCAGCGCGGCGGCCTTGCTCGCCAACCCGTAGGTCGCCAACCCCGTCAACCGACGCGGCGGGATCGCCCTCACGTCGATGCTGTCCACCCCGACCGCTTGCAGGTCGACAACCCTGCGCAGCGCCGCGAGCATCCCCTTCGACGACGCCTTGAACACGCCCTTGCGCAGCCGCTCCAGCTCGCTGACCTTCTGCCCGCCCTCCGCAGGAACCTCCAGCAGCCGCAACAAGGCAGACGCGGACTCCGAGGTCAGCTGCTCGCCGAGCTGGCGCCACAACCGGGCGTCCGCCGCGTTGCGGCCGTCGCCGATCAGCCGCTCCAACGTGGTGATCCCCGGCAGCAGCGCCTGACGCTTCCGCAGCCATGTCACTGCGTCGCCGAAGATCGCCTTCGGTCCGTCGCCGGTCATCCACGCCTGGTCGACGATCCACGACGTGAGCTCCGACTCCATCTCGCCGAACGGCTTGAGTCCGTACACCTGCTGGATTTCCCAGGCGTGTTCGAGCTTGGTCTTCTCCCGATCGGTGTACCGCTTCACCATCGACGGATCGGAGATCTCCAACTGCTCGGCCAGATACTCGATCAACGCGGGCGGGACATCCAGCGGATCAGCCAGGAACATTCCCAGGTGACGCACCGTCACCACCTGCACCGCGAACCCCAGACGGTTGTAGTCGCGCCGCCGCGCAGCGATCAGCCGCCGGTCCTCGTCATCCAAGTAGCAGTAACGCTCCAGCTCCTGCCGAGACAACGCACCGAACCGGCCATAGCCGCCCTCATCAGTCACGACGACATGAAATCACCTACAGCGCAAGGTCGCTCGGCGATTGCCCCTTAGCGCCGGATTTCGTCAATCTGCTCCCCGACCCCCTGGTCGCAGACCGCCGGGGACCGTTCAACGATGTCTCCGGCGAGCCGATCGCCGTGGCCAGCACGCACTAGTAGGGACCTCCATGAAAATCCTCGTCGCCAACGTCAACACGACGGTTTCGATGACCGATGCGATCGCCGAGTCGGCGCGCGGCGTCGCGTCACCGGGTACCGAGATCGTCGGAATCACACCGCGTTTCGGTGCGGACTCGTGCGAAGGAAACTTCGAGAGCTATCTCGCGGCCATCGCAGTCATGGACGCGATCACGTCATATCCCGAGCCGTTCGACGCGGTGATCCAGGCCGGCTACGGCGAGCACGGCAGGGAAGGTTTACAGGAGTTGCTCGACGTCCCGGTGGTGGACATCACCGAGGCAGCCGCGTCGACAGCGATGTACCTCGGACACAAGTACTCGGTCGTCACCACGCTCGACCGCACCGTCCCACTGATCGAAGACCGTCTCAAGGTCGCGGGACTCGACGCGCGATGCGCGTCGGTGCGGGCGTCCGGCCTCGGTGTGCTCGAACTCGAGTCGGATCCGGAACGGGCCGTCGAGGCGATCGTCCACCAGGCGCGCGAGGCCGTCGAAAACGATCACGCCGAAGTGATCTGCCTGGGCTGCGGCGGTATGGCCGAACTGGAAGAGAAGGTGAGGGCCGCGACGGGTGTCCCAATCGTCGACGGAGTCCGCTCGGCGGTCACCATCGCCGAAGGGCTGGTCCGGATGGGTTTGTCCACGTCAAAGGTGCGGACCTACGCGACTCCGCGCGAGAAGAAGGTCATCGGCTGGCCTTTTCGGTTGTAGGCCAACGACATACACGACACCGGGCGCCTCAGAAGAGGCGCCCGGTTCGACGCGTCAGAGCATGATCTGGCGGTTGACGTCCTTGTACAGCAGGTATCGGAAGTTCGACGGCCCGCCCGCATAGCAAGCCTGCGGGCAGAAGGCGCGCAGCGAGAGGAAGTCGCCCTCCTGAACCTCCACCCAGTCTCCGTTGAGGTGGTAGACGGCCTTGCCCTCGAGCATCAGGAGGCCGTGTTCCATCACGTGGGTCTCGGCGAACGGAATGGTCGCACCGGGCTCGAACGTCACGATGTTGACGTGCATGTCGTACCCGAGGTCCTGCGGGTCGAGCATGCGCGTCGTGCGCCATTTTCCGTCGGTCCCCGGCATGGCTGACGGTGCGATGTCCCGCTCATTGCCGAACTTGACCGACACCGTGTGGCCCTCGATGGCCTCATAGCGCTTGCGGATCCAGACGAACGTCGCATCGGCGTCCCCGTCGTTGTGGGCCGACCAGTCGGTGCCTGCCGGCAGGTAGGCGAAGCCGCCCTCGGTGAGGGTCTGGGACTGACCTGCCGCGTCGACGGTGAGCGCACCCGAGGTGACGAACAGGAAGCTCTGCACCTCGGGCTGCGGCTCCGGTCGCTTCGCCCCGCCGCCCGGCTTGACCTCGACGATCGCTTGGTAATACGTCGTCGCACCACCGGCGACCGGTCGGTTGATGATCCATGCGCGGGTATCGGTCCACTCCGGGAACACCGAGGTGACGATGTCCGAGAGAACACCGCGCGGGATCACCGTGTAGGCCTCGGTGACGATGGCGCGGTCGGTCAGCAGATCGGTCTGCGGGGGCAGGCCGCCGCGGGGCGTGTAGTACGACGCAGTGGTCACTGATTGCTCCTGGTTGTGCGGCCGAGCGCGATGTCGCGCACGGTGGACGTGGGGAGATCGGTGGCGGTTTCGATCTCGTCGGCGGTGAGGGCGCCGCACACGCTGCCACGATGGATCACGTTCGCCAGTGCGCGGGCGGTGGCCGGCTCATCCATGACGGTCGAGTCGAGTCGGTGAACGTAATTGCGCAGGCGCGTCGCGGCGGACGCGAAGGCGCCGCGGTAGAACGCGTAAGTCGCCAGGTATCGCGTGACGAGCTGAGCGGGGTGCATGTCCCAGCCCTGGTAGATGCCGCGTTCCAGATGGCGCCGGACCAAGCGCGCGTGCAGCTTCCACGCCATGGCGACGTTGTCGGGGTCGCCGACCGGCAGGATGTTGGTCGAGCCGTCGGACAGGTGAACGCCGGTGCCCGCCACCGCGAGTTGCATGACGTTCTTGGCGTGGTCTGCTGCCGGATGTGCCATCGATTGGTACGCGGCCGCGATACCGAGGGACGCCGAGTAGTCGTAGGTCCCGTAGTGCAGCGAGCTGACGCGCCCCTGGCCGGCGTGGATGAACTCGGCAACGGGTGCGCGACCATCGGAGCCGAGGATCGCCTGCGGTGTCTCGACCTGCACTTCGAAGCGAATGCGGCCATCCGGCAATCCGTTCGCACGTTCGAGTGCGCTCGCGACGACGACCATGGCCTCGACCTGGTCGACGGACGTCACCTTGGGAAGGGTGAGGGTGAGGCCGTCGGGCAGGCCGCCGGACTCCACGAGTCCGCTGACGAACATGTCGAGCGTGCGCAGTCCGCGCGCACGGGTGCCTGCTTCGAAGCACTTGAAGCGGGTGCCGACGAACGGCGTCGAGGTGCCTGCGTCGAGCGCGACCCGCAGTGCGGCGACCGCCTGTGCGACATCGGCGTCCTCGGTCGCATCGTCGAAGGTGCCGTAGCCGTCCTCGAAGTCGATGCGCAGGTCTTCGATCGGCTCGCTGGTCAGCTTGTGCTCAACGAGGGCTGCGAGCGTCTCGGGCGCACAGTCGGTTCCGCCGCTCGCACCGACGAGTACAGCGACCGCGTCCAGCCCGCCCGCGTCCTTCGCGGCTGCGAGCGCGGTGGAGCCCCAGTCGGCGGGCAGCGCCGCCGAGTATCGGTTGCCCGGGACATAGACGGTGTGAACCGGCTGGCGACGGCCGTCATCACCGGGGTATTGGTTCGCCAGGTGCGCGTCGGCGGCCGAGAGCCGGCGATCGACGTCGGCCAGCACCGCATCGTCGAGGCGTCGTGTCACGGGCGTCCCTATCCTCTCCGGAAGTCTCTGTGAAAACAGAATTCCACAATGCGGAGTTTAGCGTGAGGTTATCGACGCATGATTTCCTGATCTGTCATCCAAACAAGTTTCCGTATTGCGGAAACAAAGTTGGGCATGTTGGATGAAAGACAGATCGTCGACCAGGAGTGGACCGCATGACGGAGAAGTCGGGCGGCGTGCAGTCGGTGGAGCGCGCGTTCGAGTTGATGGAATTGATCGGACGTGCCGGAGGAGAGTGCTCGCTGACGGAGTTGTCGGCAGAGTCCCCGTTGCCGCCGCCGACAATTCACCGTCTCCTGCGCACGTTGGTCGGACTCGGCTATGTGCGTCAACTGCCCAATCGTCGCTACGCACTGGGGCCGAGGCTGATCCGGCTCGGTGTAGTGGCGAACCGCCAGCTGGGCGCGGTCGCCGCCCCGGTGCTGCAGTCGTTGGTCGACGAGCTCTCGGAGACGGCAAGTCTCGCTGTACTCGACGGCGACATGGTGATCTACACCGGGCAGGTTCTGCCTCCGACGCTGATGGGGACGGACAGTGAAGTCGGCAAGCGCGTCGGTCTGCACACAACCGGTGTGGGCAAGGCGGTTCTGGCTGAGTTGGATGATGCGCGCATTCTGAAATTGGTCACGCAGTCTGGATTTCCCGCACCGACCGAGAACAGTGCGTCGACCCTTTCTGCGGTGTTCGCAAACGTCGAACGTGTACGTGTCGACGGCTATGCGATCGACAATGAGGAGTTCGAGATCGGTGTGCGCTCCGTCGCGATGGCGGTGCCCGGCGCTCCGACGCCGATGGCGATCGGCATCTCCGGGCCCTCGGCTCATGTCAGTGAGGATTTGATCGCTCGAGCCGTTCCCGCACTGAAGAAGGCGACCGGCGTGATCTCGGAAGCCCTGATCGGGGCGAGGGAGCGGTAAACCTTCACACCTGCGCGGAGATTCTTGCCGACCGCGAGACGACTTAGTCCGCCCCTTCGCGGACATCCTTTCCCTGTTCGGCGAACGCCTTGAAGTCCTGCATGTGTTGCTGCGACTGTTTACGGAAGGCACCCGGCATCAGAAGCCCCACCAACCGCATCAGCACGTTGCTGAACCGGTATTCGCTCTCGCTTTCCCAGAGCGTCGTCTCCGGACTGGCTTCGGTCAGTCGATCGCGCACGACACTCCACATGCCCGGGCCCACGATCTCTCGGTCGAAGTGAACGACGGCCTCTTTGGGGATCTCATGCAGGTCGGCTGGATCCCGGCGGGTGATCGTTTCGGTACATTCGATCGTCCGCTTCCCCGACTGCATCACGACCCGCGACTTGGTTCCGAGCTGTCCATGTATCCCGCTCACCGGCTCGTGCAACACCATCCCTCGCAGCCACTTGGGTATATGTGCCGGGTCGGCGAGCAGCTGAGCCACCGTGTCCCGCGGCAGAGCGATCTCGATCGAGTTGGTGTACTTCATCGCGCACGTTCCTTCCGGGCGTGGGACAACATGCTGCAATCACTTATCGCGCTGCGGTCTCCGGAATAAATTACGGCCCGGATCAACTTGGCCCAGGAGTCGCCCTTCCCCGACTCAGGAGCATCCACATGACCCGTCCCGTTCGCGTCGCCGTGCAGGTCCAGCCCGGCGGTGCGCCCGACTACCGCACGTGGCGCGACGCCGTCCTGGCCGCCGACGACCTCGGCGTTGACGTGATCTTCGGTTACGACCACTTTCACCGCCCGGCGATGAAAGGAATCGTCGACGGCAAACCCATCATGTTCGACGAGCAACCCGACGTTGCCAACTTCGAGGGCTGGACCGCGCTCGCGTCATGGGGTGAGATCACCTCGCACGCCGAGATCGGGCTCCTGGTCACCGGCGTCGGTTACCGCAACCCGGACCTGCTCGCCGACATGGCGCGCACCGTCGACCACATCAGCGGCGGCCGGCTCATCCTCGGCCTCGGCGCCGGCTGGTACGAAAAGGATTACACCACCTACGGTTACGAATTCGGCACCTTCAGCTCCCGGTTCGATCTGTTCGACGAGAGCCTGATCCGCATCGAGAACCGGCTGGCTGCTCTGATCCCGCCGCCCGTGCGCAAGCTGCCGATCCTCATCGGCGGCACGGGGCCCAAGCGCTCACTGCCCGCCGTTGCCCGGCACGCCGACATCTGGCACGCGTTCCAAGACCTCGACGCGTTCCGCAAGTCGAGCGACCGCGTCGACGAGCTGGCAGCGACGTTCGGCCGCAACGGGGCCGATATCGAACGCTCGACGTTGTGGGAGAACGCCGAAAGCGCCGATGCCTTCCGCGAAGCCGGCGTCACGTTGTTCCAGACCGAGCTCACCTCCGACAACGGATACGACCTCACGTCCCTCAAGCAGGTGCTGACATGGCGAGACAACGGGTGACGGGCTAAGCGATACTCACCGGGCTCAATCAGGTCTGATCCCCCGCCGCTTCTCCTGGTGCTGACACGGGACCGATTACGCAGTAATCGAATACCTCATCACGCACACTAGGTGTCGCACCCGACGCCATGGAGGAACGATCTCGGAATGAGCCCCGCCGCCGAATTCGACTACGTCATCGTGGGAGCAGGCAGTGCGGGCTGCCTGCTCGCCAATCGGCTCAGCGCCAACCCTGACCACCGGGTTCTCCTGATCGAAGCCGGCGGCAAAGACAACTGGTTCTGGATCAAGGTGCCGGTGGGCTATCTGTACACCATTGCCAACCCCCGCACCGACTGGTGCTTCGTGACTGAGCCCGATCCAGGTCTCGCCGGGCGCAGCATTATCTACGCGCGGGGCCGGGTGATCGGCGGCTGCTCGTCGATCAATGCCATGATCCATATGCGCGGGCAGGCAAGCGATTACGAGCTATGGGCACAGGCCACCGGTGACGAACGATGGCTCTGGGGTGGCCCGGACTCCCCTGGTGAAACGCTGGCAATCTACAAAGAGTTAGAGGACTACTTCGGCGGAGCCGATGAATGGCACGGCGCCGGCGGGGAGATCCCCGTCCAGCGGCCGCGGGTGCGCTGGAAGATCTTGGACGCGTGGCAGGCCGCCGCTGCCCAGGTGGGCATCGCGCCGATCGACGAATTCAACCGGGGCGACAACGCCGGCAGCGCGTACTTTCATGTCAACCAACGGCGTGGCCGTCGCTGGTCGATGGCAGATGCATTCCTGCATCCCATCGCGCACCGTCCAAATCTCGCGGTCTACACCCAGACCCAGGCGTTGCGGCTCCTCATCGATGACCAGGTTCACGAGGATCAGCGACGCGGTGCCTGGACCACGGCTCAGCGCCGCGCCACCGGCGTGCGGCTCCTCAAGGATGGCCAGATCATCGACATCCAAGCCCGCCGGGAGGTGATCCTGAGCGCCGGAGCGATTGGGTCGCCGCATCTCATGCAGGTCTCGGGTCTGGGCCCAGCAGAGCTGCTGAGCCGGCATCAGGTGCCCGTCGCCGTCGATCTGCCAGGAGTGGGTGAAAACCTCCAGGACCACCTGCAGCTTCGAACGGTCTACCGCGTCCAAGGCGCCCGGACGAGGAATTGTCAATACCTGTGGATCGGCGTGTTTCAGGCGACCTCCGTTCCGGCTTGCTGATCGCCGTCTGAGGGCGGTGTCGGTGGGGTGATTTCGGTGGGGCGTTCGAGCAGTTTGCCCTTGTGGAAGACCGCGCCGGCGCGGACCAGGGCGACCAGGTGTGGTGCGTTGACGGCACGCCAGCGGGCCGCGGCGGCGTCGATGAGCTTGTAGGCCATGGCCAGACCAGCCGCACGTGATCCCGGCCCCTTGGTGACCTTGGTTCTCAAACGTACTGTGGCAAAGGTGCTTTCGATCGGATTTGTCGTGCGTAGGTGGATCCAGTGCTCGGCGGGATAGTGGTAGAACTCCAGTAGGGTGTCCAGATCGTCGGTGATCTTGGCGACCGCCTTGGGGTACTTGGCCCCGAAGTCGACCGTGAAGGCCTTGACCGCGACCTGGGCCTTGTCGATATCCTCGGCGTTGTAGATCTCCTTGAGCGCCGACAACGCCGACGCGTGCGCTGATTTCGGCAGGGCGGCAAGCACATTGGCTTGCTTATGAAACCAGCACCGCTGTTCTTTGGTGGCCGGGAACACCTCGCGTACCGCTTTCCAGAAGCCGAGTGCGCCATCGCCGACGGCGAGCACGGGTGCGGTCATGCCGCGTCGTTTACAGTCGCGCAGCAGATCAGCCCACGACTCGGTCGATTCCCGGTAGCCGTCGGTGATCGCCACGAGCTCTTTGCGGCCGTCCGCGCGCACGCCGAGCATCACCAGCAGACACAGCTTTTCCTGGTCCAGGCGGACCTTGAGGTGGATGCCGTCGACCCACAGGTAGACGTAATCGGTGCCCGACAGGTCCCGGGCGGCGAACGCGCGGGCCTCGTCCTGCCACTGGCTGGTCAGCCGGGTGATCGTGGTGGCCGAGAGCCCGGCACCCGAGCCCAGGAACTGCTCCAGAGCGGGGGTGAAGTCGCTGGTGGACAGCCCGTGCAGGTACAGCAGCGGCAGCACTTCGCTCATCTGCGGTGACTTGCGTGCCCAGGCCGGCAGGATCGCCGAGGAAAACCGTTTCCGCTCACCGGTGTCGGGGTCGACGCGTTTGTCGTTGACTCGCGGTGCTTTCACCTCAACTGCCCCGGCTGCCGTCAGCACCTCGCGGGCCTGGTGATAGCCGTTGCGGACCACCAGCCGATGCCCCTTCTCATCGAGCTGATCGGCGAACTGGGCCACGTAGGCGGCGACCTCAGCCTTCAACGCGGCGGCCAGCATCTGACGGGCGCCGTCGCGGACGATCTCGTCCAACAACGACCGACCAGCACCGCCAGTGCTTTCGTTGGCCTCGATGGCATCGTGAACTACGGTGAGCATGGGCGTACCTTCCCGAACCAGCGCGCCAACGCCGGCTCATGATCGGACCTTCGGATATTCAGATCATCCTCGGGAAGGTGCGCCCACTTTCACGCCCCCTCACCGAGGCTCATCCACAGGTTCTGATCATTGCTCCGCCCGGACGGTCAATACGTTGTACCGGAATTGGATCACCCGTGGCGGCATGGGACTTCAGTACGTGACGCTGCGGTCAGGACCCATGACCATGCCGCCCTCCACGCTGGGGGCTTTCGCGAAAAGCGACCCGGCGCTGGCCAGTCCCGATTTGGAGTGGCACGTGCAGCCGTTGTCGCTGCCCAAATTCGGCGAACCGCTACACCGTTTCGGCGCGATCACACCCTCCGTCTGCAATCTGCGACCCAGCTCGCGCGGCCATGTACGCATGGCCAGTGCAGATCCGCTGAGCCACCCGAAGATCTCCTGCAACTACCTGTCCACCGACGCCGATCGTCAAATCGCCGTGCGCGGCCTGCGGATGACCCGCCAGATCATGGCGGCGCCGGCCCTCGCCCGCTACCGCCCGGAAGAGGTGCTTCCCGGTCCACAACTGACGAGCGACGAAGACCTGCAGCAGGCCGCCAGTGAACTCGGCACAACGATCTTTCACCCGGTGGGCACGTGCGCCATGGGAGCCTTTGACACACAAGGTCTTCCGCGGTCAACTGCCACGGTGCTGGACACCGACTGTCGCGTATATCGCGTCGCCGGCCTTCGAGTGGTCGATGCCTCGGCGATGCCTACCATCACTTCCGGCAACACGAATGCGCCGGTCATGCTGATCGCAGAGCGCGCGGCGCGAGCGATCCTGGGTTAGTCGGTCTACACCAATTGGATAGCTGCTCAACCCCTTTCGGGTTACTTCCTCCGCTTCGGCCGTCCGATCATGCGCAGGATCAAGGCGACCGCGTCCTCCGAGTGGGCTGATGGATTCAGAATTTCTTGCAGGAGCAGGCCACGAATCGCGGCAATGGCGACAGTCGCCATGCTCAGCGCTCGCTCGGACTCGTGCCCCTCGCGTTCCGCGAGCGAGGCCAGCATCGTGGTCAAGTCGTCGAGTGAATCGATGAACTCATGAAAATCCCGTGGGTTGTAGGCAGCGAGTCCTACGACGTGAAAGAAGCCGCGGATGCGCGACAGCTGCTCCGGGCGAGTGTAGGTATGCCAGATCGCCACGACGAGATCGTCAAATGTGCCCTCCTCGGCGGTCCTCAGAAGCACCTCGTTGTCACGAGATCGCTGCGCCGTGAGCATGGCCGCCAAGACGCCTGAGAGTGACCCGAAGTGGTATCGCAGCAGGGCGTGGCTGGTCTCAACCCTCGCCGCGACCTCACGCAGCGACACCTCCGGCGAGGGAAGGTCGTCCCCGAAGGCGTCGAGAAGCCGCGCCAGAAGACGGTCGCGTGCGTCGCCTTTGCGTTCCGCGCTTGACACGGCCATTCGCACAGTTTATCCATTGGATAAGATTTTTCCAATGGATAAGAACTGCCGAGGATGCCGCGCTGCGACGTCGGCCGAGTTGTGAAGGACCTTCAATGAGCTCCATGTGGCACGGCTGTCTCGCCGACACCGACTATTTCGAGATGAGTTCCAGCGGTGGGTATGACTACGGCATCTGGGTGACCACGCCACCGGGCTATGACCGCGCCTCGACGCAGGCGCCTGTCGTGTATGTGCTCGACGGGAACTGGGCTGTGGGCATGACGGCTCCGCTCATCGTCACCCAGATGGACCCCATGCAACGGATCCAGCCCTACATTCAAGTCAGCGTTGGCTACGCGGGCGAGGAAGCGCAGGACTGGGATCGGCTGCGCAACAGGGACTTCGTGCCACCCGGCGAGCCCATCGCCAACGAGCTCATCGATGCCGTGGAGATGGGAGTCCAAGCGGGCGCGAGGACACCCGAGGAAGCCGACGCCTATCTCGCACAATTGCGCGACACCCACGCCGATGTATTCCTGAGTTTCCTTACCGCGGAACTGCACCCGCGGATCGAACACGACTATGGCACGGCCACAAGCGGTCACGGCCTTTTCGGCTACTCCTACGGCGGACTGTTCACTCTCTACGCGTGGCTCACCGGCAACCCCCTCTTCGAGAGCATCGGAGCGGGCAGCCCCGGCGTCGTCGCTGACGACAGTCAGATCTTCGCCCAGCTCCACGAGATGGGCGGCAGCCGGCGTGCCGCCAAGCTTCACGTGACCCTCAACGACCGAGAACTTCTCGGGGACCTAGCCGTCTACCAAAGCCTCGCCAAGAACACCGCCACGGTCCTCCACCACCTCACCTCACGCAGCGAAGCGGTCACGAGCGAGATCCTGCACGAAACACACGTCACTGGCTTACAGGCGTCGTTCCTCAGTTACCTCAGGACCTGCCGTTGCGTGTAAGGCGTGACCGTCACTGATATGTCGAAGCCACGCGCTCGCAAAAATGGGCCGACATCGCCGAAACCATAGCGTCGTGAGGCTGTTGCAATGAGCCGTCGGCTGTCCCCTCACCCATTCGGGTCAGCTCTGGGGTACAGTGCGGCCAGCGCGAAAAACGACCGCTCACACGGTCGCCCGCACGGTTGTCGAGCCCCACGGTCTCAGCGACCCAGCGTCTTCTAACCGAGCAGTCCGACTCCGGTCGGGCCGTGACAGAGGAGCGCTGAATGTCGTTGTCAATCGCAATCATTGGGGCCGGGCTTGGTGGCCTCGTCCTGGCCCGCTCACTGCATCAGCACGGAATCAGCGCCACCGTCTACGATGCCGAAGCCTCATCCTCAGCTCGTTCGCAAGGCGGCCTTCTCGACATCCATCCACCCACCGGGCAGGCGGCACTCCACGACGCCGGTCTCTACAACGCGTTTCGATCCCTCATCCGCTCCGGCCACGATGCCAAACGCATCACCGACCGCGACGGGACCATCGTGTTCGACTGGCCGGGGAGCAGCTTCGGCGCCCGGCCCGAGGTGGACCGCGGCGAACTGCGCAACATGCTGATCACTGCGCTTCCTGCCGGCACGATCTGCTGGGCACACAAAGCGACCGGTGTGCTCGCCGTCCCTGGCCAACGTCCGAAAGTGCGCTTCGCAGACGGCTCATCGGTCACCGCGGATATCGTGGTGGGCGCTGACGGAGCCTGGTCGAGGGTGCGTCGAAGTGTCTCCGGCGTCGAACCCGCTTATACGGGCACCTGCTTCATCGAGATCGGCTCTCCCCCTGGACAACTCCTATCTCATGAGAGTGCGCAGATCATCGGTCGTGGCACCCTCATGGCAGTAGCTCCCGGATTAGGCATCTTGGCCCACCACAACGCTGACGGCGCGCTCAGCGGCTATGTCGCCGTCAACACGACGCTCGAACAGATTGCCTCTCTGGACAATTGTGGCCCGGCCGCGATGCGGGCAGTGCTTGCCCAGCGCTTCGAGCGCTGGGCCCCAGCACTTGTCACGTTGGTTCTGGACAACCTCGGTGATCCTCGATTACGTCCGATTTACGCGCTACCCATTGCACATCGTTGGAACCGGGTGTCCGGAGTGACGTTGATCGGGGATGCGGCGCATCTGATGTCGCCGTTCGCCGGGGAGGGCGCCAATCTCGCCATGTTCGACGGCGCAGCGTTGGCCCAGCAGATCGCAGCCCAGCGCGATGACGTCGAGAGCGCGCTGTCTACCTACGAACATGCGCTCTTTCCGCGTAGCGCCGAAGTCGCTCAGCGCAGCGCGGACAACCTACGGAGGTTCTTCGGTCCTGACGCACCACGCAGCACCGTTGACCTGTTCGTCGACCTGCTCAGGTGATCCACTTCAGCGACGTCTACAGCCCGGACGGCACGACCTTGCCGTTGACCGTCACCTCGACATCGCCAGTCTTTGTGTTGAACGCGATCTGGCCGTGATCGAACGTCTCTACGAGCAGATCGCCGACGGGGTTCTCGTCGCTGGTGGGGGCACCCAGCGGACCGACCGAGCCATTTTCACCGGTGATCGCAGGTACACCGTCCGCATCGCGTGGGATATTCCAGGCCTCCCGAATCTTCCCCCAGGTGATGTAGGCAGGCGTGCCCACCTCGCCGTTCTTGGCGGTGATGACGCCGCCCTGGAACTGCTGGAACAGGACGCCGCTCTCCCGCGCCCCCGCGTTGAAGTCACCGGTAAGTGGCTTGCCCAGAGCGTCCTTCTGGCTCTGCGTTGCCGACGAGTACTTGATTGCGATCGGTCCGGTCAGCGTGACCTCGACGTCTCTCTCCCCGATGAGCTTCACTTCGGCCGGCGGCGGGGCTTCAGTGGAAGTGGCGATCAACCCGACCTGAGGCGACTGCGACGCGTCGATGCCCTGGCCATTGCTGCAACCGACGGTAATCAGGGCAACGGCGGCCAAGCCGACGACTGCCGTGCGGCGGTATGCGATCGTCCTCATGAGTTTCCTTCGCGTCGTCCTGGTGTGAGTCAAGTTGCATCTAATCCCGCTCGGCCGGGACTATAACCGAACCACTTGAGTGGCGCAGGTGATCGCGGTCCTCTGGGCTGTGCACGCAGACCTGTCGGCCACCGCTCCCCCTTTCTTTTCGCCTGCAGCTCAGACGTTTCCACGCACCGAACTTGTCGTACCCCCCTGCGACAATGAGGTTATGTCGTCGGAGCCAGCATCTTTCGCCGCTGAGGGGTCACCCTGCGAGCGGTTGGAGGTGTTGTTCGGCGAGGTCGCGCAGTTGTGCGGTCAGCGCAACGCCATCGATGCGCGCCTGGTCGAGATTGTCGCCGAGATCGAGCGTGACGAGCTGTGGGGCGCCACCGGGGCCCGGTCGATGTCGGCGCTGGTGGCCTGGAAAACCGGTGTGACACCCCGTAACGCCGACACGATGATGGCGGTCGCGCGACGCCTCGACGAGTTCCCGCGCTGCGCCGAAGCAATGCGCCAGGGTCGGCTGTCCCTCGATCAGGTCGGGGTCATCGCCGAACGTGCCGAGCCTGTCAAGTTGTTTGTGTAAGTGAGTGGTCGGTCGGGTTATAGGTAGGGGTTGATGCGGTCGGGGTAGACGATGGCGAGTTGGCCGAGTGCTTGTTTCCAGTTGGTGGTGACTTGGCCCTCGATCAGGCGGCTGGGTGCGGTGCGTTCGTTGGCCGGTTTTCCTCGTTGCTTTTCACGTTCTCGGGCGCGTTTGTCTTCGATGGTGCAGATGGCCAGCCACAGCAGCTTGACCACGGAATCGTCACCGGGGAAATGGCCACGGTTTTTGATGATTTTGCGCAGTTGGTAGTTCAGCGATTCGATGGAGTTGGTGGTGTAGATGACCCGGCGCACCATCGGGGGAAACGCCAGGAACGGAGTGAACCGTTCCCAAGCGTTGCGAAACGCTGCAACGGTATGCGGATTTTGTTGTCCGAGTTCGGATTTAGCGAAATCGTCGAGCTCAGCCAGGGCGGCCTCGGCGTCGGTGGCCTGGTAGATGGGTTTGAGTGCGGTGGCGACCTTTTTGCGCTGGTTATAGGACACGAACCGCATCGCGGTACGGATCAGATGCACCACGCAGGTTTGCACCGTGGCCGCCGGCCAGGTCGCTTCGATGGCCTCGGGAAAGCCGGTCAGCCCGTCACAGCAGACGATAAGCACATCGGCCACGCCGCGGTTGGCCAGCTCTGCGCACACTCCGGCCCAGAATTTCGCGCCTTCGGCGGCTTGCACCCAGATGCCCAGGACGTGCTTGATGCCGTCCATATCGACACCGACGGCGATATGAGCGTGCTTGTTACGCACGTGGGCGCCGTCGCGGACCTTGACGACCAAGGCGTCGAGGTAGATCACCGGGTAGAACCGTTCCAGCGGCCGGCGCTGCCAGGCCATGACTTCATCGCTGATTTCATCGACGATCTTCGACAGCGTCTCGCGGCTGATCTCGGTGCCGATCGTGGTAGCCAGGTGGTGTTCGATGTCGCGCAGCGTCATGCCGCCGGCATACAGCGAGATGATCATCTCATCTAGCCCGCCGAGACGGCGAGAACCCTTGGGTACCAACGTCGGTGAGAAAGTTCCCTCGCGATCCCGCGGGATCGACAGCTCAACGTCGCCGACCTGAGAGGCCACCGTTTTCGGATACGAACCATTGCGCGAATTGGGCAGCAAACTGGCCTGGGGATCACCGCGTTCATAGCCGAGGTGATCACTGAGCTCGGCCTGCAAGCCGCGTTCGAGACCAGCTTTGATCAGCTGCTGAATCAGACCGTCATGGCCCTCGAGCTCGACCTCGCCAGAATCGATCTTGGCGAACAAATCATCGAGAGCACCAGAGGCCTTGAGCTTGTCAGTCGCCGCTTTCATCTCACGACGCCGCTGCTCACGAACTTCAGGATCAATCACAATCATCAGTGTCGACTCTCCGTCAGGACACCACACCCCTTACACAAACCATCTGACACCTCCACGTGCCGCCGACGGATCCGATGCGCACTACGCGCACCTGGCCGCCGCCGCCACCGTCACCCAACTGCGCACCGCCGTCAAACTCGAACCCCACCCCGACCCGAAACCCCAGCCCGAACCCAAACGCGAAATCACCAAAGACGTCCACGACGACTACACGACCTACCGCATCACCCTGCCGCGGGTCGAAGCCGCGAAACTCGACACCGCCATGCAGTCCCATCACGACGCCCAGATCGCCGACTGGAAACGCGACCACGAGAACTGCGAGCAGGCCCCGCCGTTCCCGAACACCGTCGATGCGTTCATGAGCCTGATCGAGGCGGGCTGGGACAGCGACGTCGCGGCCCGGCCCCACGGCCAACACACCACCGTCGTGGTGCACCTCGATGTCGACAAGCGTGTCGCCGCCCTACATCTGGGCGCCCTCTTGACTGACGAAGAGCGCCAATACTTGACCTGCGATGCCACCTGCGAGGCCTGGTTCGAACAACACGGCCACGTCATCGGAGCAGGACGGGCCACCCGCACCGTCAACCGCCGGCTACGCCGCGCCCTGGAACATCGCGACCGCTGCTGCGTGGTGCCCGGCTGCGGCGCCACCCGCGGCCTGCACGCCCACCACATCATCCACTGGGAAGACGGCGGACTCACCGAACTGTCCAACCTCGTGCTGGTCTGCCCCTACCACCACCGATCACACCACCACGGCGAAATCACCATCACCGGACCCGCCCACCAACTCATCGTCACCGACCACGCCGGGCGGCCCCTGCGCGGCGGCTCACTCGCCCAACCACCAACCACACCCCCACCCGCAGTACCACCCTGCCCCGGACCCACCGGCCAACGCGCCGACTGGTGGTGGTATGAACCCTTCCAACCACAACCACCACCGACGATGAATTAGGTCGGCCATCGAAGCGGTTCGATGAGCCTGCTTGCTGCTCTTACAATTACTCGCCAGCTATAGCGCGGTGCCGACGGCTCGGCTGTACAAGTCTGCGGCCGCGCTCATCGCGGCCTTGACGGTGTTGTAGTAGTGAGTTCCGACGCCGCCGTGGTTCTTGAACAGTTGTGGGTTCTGCGCGAGGGTGGCCGCGAGCACTGTGTCACTGGTGATGCGGTACTTCTTGTACGCCTCGGTGAACCGAACGATGAACCGGGCGATCGCTTTGTTGGGGTCTTGGCGTTCGGCGACGGTGCCGAAACTTGCTTTCTCCTGGAACAACCCGATGACCTCATCCGCCGCAGTGCCCGGGCCGCCGTAGGCCTGCACACCGCCGGACACGGTCGGCCGAAATCCGGACTCGATCTTTGCGGTCGCGATGATGGTTTTGATCTGGTCTTCGCTGAGCCCGGCCGCCTTGCCTTGGGTCACAATGGCTCTGACGATGTCTTGCGGGCTGGAGTCTTTGGTCACGACCACTGGTGGGTGGGGAGTAGGGGCGGGCGGGCGGATTACCGCCCCACCCGCCGACGGTGGATTGAGGGCGACCGCCGGGCTCTCGTGCATCGGAGGAAGAAGCAAGGTGGCCGCACCGAGGCCAACAGCCACAAAAACGGTGGCGAGGACTTTCTTTACTTGCTTCTGGTCTCCGAACGCCCCGATCGGCAGGACGGCTTTCGGCATGGTTCAGCTCTCTTCTGTGGGGTTTGAATTTGTGGATCCGTGTTGGACCCGCCCCCCACCACCCCGCTCTCGGCTGAGAACCGGGATGGACTGCGCACTGGCCTGCCGGGTTGGCGCTCGACGCCGACCCGGCGCGTGCAACTCAGCAGAAGTTTGCTACCAACGGCAGCTGCGGCACCGCGAGAAAATCATCCCGCCGCCGACACATCGCACCCGCAGCAACAACCGCCCCTGTTTGCTTTGATGTGGTTTGCGTCACGTTGCCTGGCATTACCGTCCAGTCACAGTTAGCGGAGAACTGTATTCGAACATCCCGAATTCACCAAAACTCCAGGACAGGATGCGTGAACGGCGACACATCTCCGCATGATCCATAGAGATTTGCCCGTTTGCCGACCGCCTATCGGCCGGACAATACTTAGCCCTTGCGCTAAGTATTGCAGCGGTGAATACTTAGCCTTGTGGCACAGTATTCGGCCGAACTCGACGAGGTCTTCCTCGCTCTGGCAGACCCGACCAGACGGGCGGTGATTCACCAACTCGGGCGCGGACCGGCCAGCGTTGGAGATCTGGCCAGCGAAGCCACGATGACACTCCCCTCGTTCATGAAGCACGTGCGGACGCTCGAGTCGACCGGATTGATCCACACGGCGAAAGCTGGCCGCGTGCGCACCTGCCAGCTCAACCGGGAACGGCTAGCGGTCGTCGACGACTGGCTGGCGCAACAGCGGCGCATCTGGGAGGAACGCACCGACCGGCTGGAGCAGTTCGTCACTCACCCCAAGCAGAAGGACAAGACATGAACCCTGATCTCGACCTCAGTGTTGAACGGATCATCCGCGCGCCCCGCAAAGCGGTGTGGGAAGCCTGGACCAGCCCAGACAGCTTGGCACAGTGGTGGATTCCGGCGCCGACGGTCTGCCGCGTCGAGCGCTTGGAGGTTCGTCCAGGCGGCGCGTTCGTGACTCGGATGAGTGATGACGGCGCGGAGTTTGTGCCGCATCTGGATGCGTGCTTCTTACTCGTGGACGAGTTCGAGCGTTTGGTGTTCACCAATGCCGTTGACAGCGGGTGGCGCCCCGCGAGCCCCGCTCCCATCTCGATGACGGCCGAAGTCACCATGTCCGACCATGCGGACGGCACCAACTACCGCGTCGTCGCACGCCACGGCGACCCAGCAGCGAGGAACCTCCATGTCGAGCTCGGTTTCGCCGAGGGTTGGGGCACAGTCGCCGATCAACTCGCGAGATTCGCGGAGAGCATGCGGTGAGTCACGCCGGAAGTTGAGCATATGAGCGTCGGTTTGCCCCTAGTAGCGAGACGCCTGCGGTCCATGTGACGGTACTGGCATGACAATCTTCGTCATCGACGCAGCGGTAGCCATCGACCTCGCCGCCGGCGGCGCGACCATTCCACCGGAGCACGGTCTGGCCGCTCCCACCCTGCTGCGTTCACAGGCGCTCGCCCTCGTCTACGAATCGGTGCACCGCGGCGAAATCGACGAACGGACGGGTCGGAAGGTGCTCGACGACATTCGCGGGTTGCGGATCCGGCTTCTCGGCGACCGGGTATTGCAACACCGCGCATGGCGGATAGCCGACCGACTGAACTGGCCGGACACCTATCAAGCCGAGTACATCGCGCTGACTCAGCTGCAGGGGGACGCACTCGCCACCGCGGACGAGAAACTCGCCGCCGCAGCACGCACATTCGTCGAAACTGTGCCTCCGGCAGAGATTCTGCGGCCGTAGAGTACCCAGTGAACTTCTCATGACTCTTTGTCGTCATGGGTGAAGCGTTCCCAAGCGGACTGGCGTGTCACGCCCAACGCCGCGGCGATCCGAGACCACGCCACTCCGCGCTGCCGAAGCTCGCTCACACGGGCGCGCAGATCTGCCTCGACATTGGCTGTCGTAGCTGCCACCCGAGGAATCTCGTCCAGCAATTCGTCGTCGGAGTACTCCTCGCGATCCTTCAGCGGAGGCATGTCCTGATCGCGCCGATCCTCCAGGATCGCAACGCATTTGAATACGCAATCGCCGCAGATATACACACCCAGACCGCTGATCAACTTGTCGACCTGACGTGATTCACGACCGCAGAACGAGCAGTACATCACTGCCGACACGGCTTTCCCCATGTCTTCACCCCCTCGAATTGTCAGGGCCACCCTGACGCGATGTTGTCAGGGTAACCCTGACGGCGATGGTCTTCAAGGCCAGCATGCTTGAACGCCAGGCCTGACCGCTGACTGTCCCGAACGTGGAGGATGTGATCTTCCGAAGCCAGGGTCTACAGATTCGTGGTATGGCACTGTGAGGCTGTGGCGGAGGTTCCGCGCCGACCGCTGAGTCGTGGCGCGAAATTGGCGGGGCTGTCGCTCGGGGCGGCCGGGCGGGCAGTGGTCGGGTGGGGTCAGCGATTGGGCGGTGCCGACGCGGAGCTGATCGCCGAGCGATGGGCTGCCCGCAATGCGGAGCAGATCTTCGCAGTGCTCGGGGAGCTCAAGGGCGGAGCCATGAAGTTCGGCCAGGCCATGAGCATCTACGAGGCGGCAATACCCGAGAGATACGCGGAACCGTATCGGCAAGCGCTGACCCGTTTGCAGGCCGAGGCCCCGCCCATTTCGGCCACCCGGATACATCGGATGCTCGCCGCGCAGTTGGGCACACGCTGGCGTGAGCGGTTCGCCGAGTTCGACGATGTGCCCGTCGCGGCCGCCAGCATCGGCCAGGTACACCGGGCGATATGGCATGACGGCCGGCAGGTGGCGGTGAAAGTCCAGTACCCAGGCGCCGATACCGCGTTGCTTTCCGACTTGCGTCAACTCGGCCGGTTCAGCCGGCTCGCCGAGCCGTTGTTTCCCGGGTTGGCAGTGCAATCGGTGATCGAGGAACTGTCGGCCCGGATGACCGAAGAACTCGACTATCGACGCGAGGCGGACAATCAGCGCGCCTTCGCCGCTGCCTTCGCCGAAGACCCGCAGGTCGTAGTGCCTCGCGTCGTAGCATCGGCCCCCAAAGTACTGATTACCGAATGGGTCACGGGCCGACCCTTTTCCGAGCTGATGAGTGACGCCGATCAGGCCACCAAAAACCATGCCGCTCGACTGCTGTTCGAATTTTGCGGTGCATCGATGGCGCGGCTCGGGTTGTTGCACGCCGATCCGCATGCCGGGAACTACCAACTGACCCCGGACGGCAGGCTCGCGGTCATCGACTTCGGAGCCGTCGCCACCGTCCACAAGTCCGCCTTGGTCTTCCTGGACGATATCCGCCTGGCCGAACTTGCCGAGTCCGTACAGCTGGCCGACATCCCGGACCCGGAGTTGCAGGCGCTGGTGCTGTCTGAACTCGCCAAGGCGCTCAATGCCGTCGGCTTCAGTGATTCAGGCACCGAGGTCAAGCCCGAAGACGTCATGTCGTACTTTGGCCCGTTTACCGAACCCTTACTAGCACAACGCTTTCAGTTCAGTCGGCGTTGGCTGCGAGACGTGGCCCCGCGTGTGCCGGGTCTCGCGAGGGGCCCCGCCTTTCTCGGCGGCGCGGTTCTCACCATCCCCGCAGAACACACGCTGATGTTCCGAACCATCGCCGGCATCCTCGCCGTTGCCTGCCAGCTCGAAGCCGAGGTGCCATTACGCGAAATCGTGACCCGCTGGTATCCCGACTTTGAAAAGCCAAAGATCCCAACGGACCTCGCCGATGCACTGGGAATCATCTGACGCTCGCAGCCAGCATTCCCTGCGTCCCGATCTGAATCGCGCTCGTCGAAACAACTACCACGTTTAGGCGATGGGGCCCTTCAGCGGTTAAGTGTGAACGTGAAGTCCCGTACTCGCGTGCCGCTCAACGGAACTGACGACATGATCCTCCCTGCGGCAACCAATCTCGCGACCTCGGACTGCCGAAGGCCGAAGCCGTCCGCGATCAGTTTGATGGGCCGGACCGGGATGCGCGCGGCGAAGCGAACTGACACATCGATCACGGAGTCGTCGGGACGATCCGCTTCGTCGATATCCACCCGCCAGGCGCCGTCCCAATCGAGTGCTATGCGGTTCCGGCGCAGGATTGCCGGGTCCTGGAGCAACTCATGTGCGAGCGCAAGGTCGTTGTCATGCAACCTGTCGAGCGGCAGTCGCACCGATCGCACGTGCACGCGCTCCAAGACCGAGAGTTTTGCAGTGTCACCACACCCCGTACAAATCGCAAGGAGCCAGACGTCAATGCGTTTGTGGTGGGCGTTGACGCGAAATTTGCCGGTTGTGCGGAACCGCTCGGAACGGCACGCGTGGCAGCGGCGGACAATGAGCGGCAGGCGAATGGGCACAATGGCCCAGATTTTGGGCACGGGGAACACACCTGTAAGTGAGAGTCGAGCAACAACGAACGGCGCTGCGCCAGATAGCGACGCGCGACCGATCAGCCTCGGACAAGTCTCACAAGGTGTACAACGGCATGCTCTCCCATTAGATGATTCGGTTCGGCAGGATGCTAGCGATGTGAAGGCACTTCCGCCAACGGTTTTCGGAGCACAGGACCGCGCGTACCGGAGTCGTTGACCGTGATTTCGAGCTGAGTCGGTTGCTCAGGCTCCGACGGCTGCCAACCAGTCGCTGTAGAAGAGCGCGACGCCGAGGCCGCACGTAATGGCGGTGACGAGCCACAATCGAATGGTCAGCGTGTTCTCCGGCCAGCCCATGAGCTCGAAGTGGTGATGGAGCGGGGTCATGCGAAACACCCGCCGGCCGGTGGTGCGGAACGCTGCGACCTGAATGACGACCGAGGTCACCTCGGCGACGAACAATGCGCCGAGGATGATGGCCAGGATCTCGGTGCGACTGGTCACCGAGAGCCCGGCGATGATGCCGCCCAAAGCCAGTGAGCCCGTGTCGCCCATGATGATCTTGGCGGGTGCGGCGTTCCACCACAGGAATCCGATGCAGGCGCCGGCGGTCGCCGCCGCAACGAGCGCCAGATCGAGCGGATCACGGACGAGGTAGCAACCGGGCCCTGGCGTGATCGAACATTGGTTTCGGAACTGCCAGAAGGTGATGAGCACATAAGCAGCCGTCACCATCGACATGGCACCTGCGGCGAGCCCGTCCAAGCCGTCGGTGAGGTTGACGGCATTGGACCAAGCAGAGACGACGACGATGCAGAACAGCACGAAGACCACGGGCGTCAGCGTGAACACGGCGATGTCGCGGACATAGGAAAGCTCGACGCTTCCCGGCGTGAGACCGTCGGTGTTGCGGAACTGCAGCGCGAGCACACCGAAGAGGACCGCTGCGATCAGTTGCCCAGCGCTCTTGGCCCGCTTGTTCAAGCCGAGATTCCGTGAGCGCCGCAATTTGACGTAATCGTCGGTAAAGCCGACCGCGCCCAGCGCGGTGGCCAGCCCGAGGACGAGCAGCCCAGACGCCGACGGGCCTGCACCACCGAACGCGAGCCCGATCAGATTCGTGCTCAGATAGCTTGCCCAGATCGCGGTCAGGATCGCCAGGCCACCCATCGTGGGCGTTCCACGCTTGCGCTGGTGACTCTCCGGGGCTTCGTCACGGATTTCCTGGCCGAACCCCAAGCGGGTGAACATCAGGATCAACAGAGGGGTCAGTACAAGCGCGACCACCATGGCCAGCCCTGCGGCGATGAGTATCTGTGTCACAGACCGACGCCGCCTGCCGGCGTGCGGTTCGGCCGACGGCAGCTACGCCGCATCTGATTCCCCCATCGGGCCAGTATGGCGGAACGCCCCTACCCCAATGACAATGGCCTCTCAGCGATGAGCCGAGAATTCTCCGCGGCTGGAGCACTTCCATGTCACGTGCTTCACCGCTTCCCGGGCCGCCGCGCCGGCTCGAACGGGGCGAGGAGGGGCCGTGATTGGTCGCTTCGACACCAGCATCATCGTCCCCTGACCGGCGATTGCTCTGTCTCGGTTGCGCGGCGATGAGTCACGGTGCGCAGCGGAGTCTAAACAGGCATGACGATCACAACGAGAGTGCTGAGTGTGTCGGTTCCGGTGTCTGATCAGGACGCCGCGCTGAAGTTCTATACCGAGGTGCTGGGATTCGAGCTCCGCACGGACGTGGAGGTGTGGCCGGGTGCGCGCATGGTCGAGGTCGTGCCGCCGGGCACGAATGTCTCCCTGGTCCTCCTGCCGCCCGACAGCCAGATCCCGATCGCGATCCGGATGGGCACCCCCGATGCACAACAAGCTCACGACACAGTTCGCGAAGCCGGAGTGACCCTGCACAACGCGGAGCTCGTCCGTATCGAGGGAATACCGGCGATGTTCTCCTTCACCGACCCCGACGGCAACGGCTTGGTCTACCTGGAGGACACGAAAGGACCACGATCATGATGACGAAACCGCAGCCCTTGAACATCACCTTCACCGCTCGTCTCGGCAAAGTGCGTCCAGGAGACACCTGGACCTGCGTGCAGCTACCTGACTCGGCGACGATCTTCGGCACCCGAGGTCTGGTCAAGGTCGCCGGCACCATCGACGGCCAGCCCTTCACCGGAGCGTTCATGGCCCTGGGCGACGGGACCCACAAACTTCCGGTCGCGGCCGCCATCCGCAAGGCCATCGGGAAAAGCGACGGTGACGACGTCGAGGTCCACCTCGCCGAGCGGTTGAACTGATTCGGCCCCCTAGCAAGGTATTCCAGTGGGATAAGTGAGTGGCTTACGCCCTCGCGGGTAGTTCGACCGTGATGCACAACCCGCCGGCGGGCCGGGGCGCGAGGGTGAGGGTGCCGTCGTGTGCTTGCGCGATGCTGTTGACGATCGCCAGGCCGAGGCCCACGCCGTCGTGATCGGCGTGGATGCGTTCGGCGCCCCGCTGAAACGGTTCCACGAGAGTCGAAACCAATTGTGGGGACAGCTTTTCGCCGGTGTTCTCGACAGTCAGCACAACGCTGTTGGCGCGGACGCCGGTCCTGACCCATGCGGTTCCGGACTGAGGAAGGTTATGCACGATCGCGTTGTGCAACAGGTTGGTTGCGAGTTGCAGGAGGAGCGCGGGTGACCCGGTGGTGGGGGCAAAGTCGGCGGAAATCTCGAGGGTCACGCCATGCCGTTCCGCGAGAGGCAACAGCGTTTCCGCGGCTTCTTCGGCGATGAGCGATACGTCGACAGGCTCTCGGGCGAAGGACCGTTGATCGGCGCGGCTGAGGAGCAGCAGTGCTTCGGTGAGGTCAATTGCCCGGGTGTTGACGACGTGGAGGCGTTCGATCAGTTCGCCGGTGTCACGAGTGCGATCCTGACGGGCCACGTCGAGCAGCGTCTGCGTAATCGCCAGCGGTGTGCGCAGTTCGTGAGAGGCGTTGGCGGCGAATCGCTGTTGTTCGGCGACGTGGGCTTCGAGCCGTTCGAGCATGGTGTCGAAGGCGTCGGCGAGTTCGCGTAACTCGTCTTTGCGTCCGGGCAACCGGATACGGTGCGAGAGTGAGCCTTTCGAGGCCAGCCGGGTCGCGGCAGTGATGCGCGTCAGGGGCGCAAGCATCCGGCCGGCCAGCAGCCACCCGCCCACGAGACCGAACACGAGGAGAAACGCCATCACGGCGGCGGCTCTCGGAGCGAAAACGTGCAGGAGTCTGGACCGGATGGGAAAGACATCATTTGGGAACTCGATGTCAGTGCTGCCCGGGATGATCATCATCCGGTCCGGCACATACCGCAGCAGAAATACCCACACGGCGGCGAGCAGCAAGGCGCCGGCGAGCATGAGGAATCCGGCGTAGCTCAGGGTGAGCTTGAGGCGAAGGCTCAATCCTGGCGCTCTATCCACGGTCGGCTCCTTCGCGCCCGGTCCCGGTGTCGATGCGGTACCCGACACCGGGCACGGTCGCGATGATCCATGGCTCGCCGAGGCGCTTGCGCAGCGCGGAAACGGTGATGCGCACGGCGTTGGTGAACGGGTCTGCGTTCTCATCCCACGCCCGCTCCAGGAGCTCTTCGGCGCTGACGACACCACCGTCGGCGGCGACGAGAACCTCGAGCACCGCGAACTGTTTCCGGGTGAGCGCGACGTAACGGCCGTCGCGGTAGACCTCGCGGCGGAACGGATCGACCCGCAGTCCCGCGACCTCCCGCACCGGCGGCCTGCTGTGCGCGCGCCTGCGGTCGAGCGCCCGAAGCCGCAGCACGAGCTCACGCAGGTCGAACGGCTTGGTCAGATAGTCGTCGGCGCCGAGCCCGAACCCCGAGGCCTTGTCATCGAGCCGGTCCGCGGCGGTCAACATCAGGATCGGCGTGCCGCTACCCGAGGCGACGATGCGTTCGGCGATCTCGTCGCCGGAGGGGCCGGGAATGTCGCGATCGAGGACGGCGATGTCGTATGAATTGATGCTCAACAACTCCAGCGCGGTATCCCCATCACCGGCGATGTCGGCGGCGATCGCCTCCAGGCGTAGACCATCGCGGATCGCCGTTGCCATGTAGGGCTCATCCTCGACCACCAACACACGCATCCTCTAAACCTACGAGCCGCCGGATATCCTCGGCATATCGAAAATCGCATACGCGCTGACAACATCACCGGGCGTTGACTGGCGGCCATGACAAAACACAACTCAGCACACACCCACCGACCGCTCGTCA
The DNA here is from genome assembly GCF_049241375.1 of Mycolicibacterium wolinskyi str. Jessa 2025. NCBI lineage: Bacteria > Bacillati > Actinomycetota > Actinomycetes > Mycobacteriales > Mycobacteriaceae > Mycobacterium > Mycolicibacterium wolinskyi. Next base: position 3,505,932 of record NZ_CP185960.1, on the reverse strand, counting down.
CCCTCGCCATGACCGCCTTGATCGGCTCGGCTGGTTTGGCCATCGCCGCGCAGGCTGTCGCTGACCCTGACAGTCGAGATCAAGCAGTGAAGTACTCCGAGTGCATGCGGGCCAACGGCGTCGCGGACTTCCCGAACCCGAACGCAGACGGCGCGATCCCCTACGGCGGAGTCTCGGTGTCAAAGGCGACGTGGGTGAACGCCGTCGGTGCGTGTGCGAACCTGCAGCCGCCGGGCTGGTCGACCGACGCACAACGCACTCCCGCCCAGCAGGACGCCGCACTCAAATTCGCTCAATGCGTGCGCGACAACGGGGTTCCGGACTTCCCTGACCCGGCTACTGCACGTGACCCCCTCATCGACACCTCGAAGATGCGCGGTGATGTCAGCGCCCGCAGCATTCCCGAACTTCAGCCGGCGGTGGAGGCCTGCCACAGCTTCTTCACGGCCGCGCTGCCAGGGCCACTGGGAACCGGACAGCCGGGCTGACAAACGTACATGCTGCGGAACGGCCGTGCCGGTAGCGACCAGTCGCTGCCGGCATGGCCGCCGTTGTCGTGTGTGAGGCCATCGCGGTTCACGGCCCATGCTCAGCGCCGTCGCCGCGGCGGCACTATTTGGCGGCATATGGCGAGGTGCGGGTATCAGCTCAACGTGTGCACCGGCTCAGCCCTCCAGCACGGTCACGACTCTCTCGGCTGTCTCCTTGGCGGACCTGGGGTTCTGCCCCGTCACCAACCGACCGTCGACCATGACGTACGAAGTGAAGGGAATGAGGCCCTTCCCGTACCGGGCGCCGCGCTTCTTGATCTCTTCCTCTGCGTTGTAGGGCACCAACTTGTCGACCCGGGCCAACACCTCCTCCGACCACGCAAACCCTGTGAGCCTTCGTCCGGCGACCAAGAGCGATCCGTCCGACAGAGTGGTGTTGAGCAGTCCGCAATAACCGTGACAGACCGACGACACCACTCCGCCACGCTCGAAGATCTCGCGGGTGATGCGTTGCAGGCCCTCGCTGTCGGGAAAGTCGAACATGACCGCGTGCCCACCGGTGAAGTAGATGGCGTCGAAATCCGCGGGGTCGATCTCAGCGGGTGATGCGGTATTGGCCAGCAGTGCCATCTTCGCGTCGTCGGCTCTCCACGCCTTCGCGGTCTTGTCGTAGTTGGGAAACTTCAACGAGCGTGGCTCCAGCGGTGAAGGGCCACCGTTCGGGCTGACGATTTTCTGTTCATAACCCGCGTCGGCGAACACGTGATAGGCGTGAGTCAGCTCCGACAGCCACAGCCCGGTTGGTTCGGATGGGTCCTCGTAGTGTGCAACGTTGGTGACAACGTTCAGGATGCGCTTGGTCATGGTCGCAGAGTTCCCGTTGACGGACATGAGGACACCAGACACCGAACGGTTATGAGCTGCTCGACTCCGACCGAACGGTCGGGAATGCACTACTCGCCGGGTGCTGACCTGCTCTTCAAAGGCGACGCAAGTTTGGTTCTTTTCGGCGCCGCGATCAGAGGACAGTCCCCGCTTCGCGGCAAAAGCGGGGTTCTGCAGCGCATTTCGATCGCCGTCGGACTCGGATGGCTGAGCTCATTGTCGCTTCGCGGCTTACGCCGGGTTACCGTGTGGTGAAAGCGCGCGGTTCGCGGGTGACGGCTTACGATCGTATTTGGTGAAAGCGTTGAACATGCCGATCCCGCAGGGCCGTGGCTGCCGGTCGCGCCCGGCTACCGACGCGGCATCCCTCGCTGTGAGGTGCCGGTGACCGTAAACGACGACCTCGACTCGCTCCACCGCCTGCGGCCGGAGGAATTCACCGCCCGGCGCAAGGAACTCGCGGCCGCGGCGCGCAAACGCGGTGACACCGAGGGCGCCAAGGTGATCGCCGCGGCGCGACGACCGACAGCCGCGGCGTGGGTGGTGAATCTGCTCGCGCTGACTGACGCGACGGTGGTCCCGAGATTGACCGAACTGCACGACGCCCTACGCGCCGCGCACACCGAGATGGACGGACAACGGATCCGCGAACTGTCCACGGCACAGCGGAAACTTGTACAAGAGCTCTCCCGCGCCGGCTTTGCGGCCGCCGAGCTGCGCGACCCCACGGCGGCGTTGCGCGACGACGTCACCGCCACGCTGCAGGCCGCGGTCGCCGATCCCGAGGTCGCCGCGCGTTTGGGCCGATTGTCCAAAGCCGAAGAGTGGTCGGGCTTCGGTGACTTCGGAGCATCCGCCGCGGTGGTCACTCAGACCCGGCCGGGTACCCCGCCCGCCGCAGCACGGATTACCCCACAATCGTCGACGAAGAAGCCCTCACGCCCGAACGTCGCCGCGGTCGAGGAGGCCCGACGCAAGCGCGACGCCGCCGATTCCGAGCTCAACGAGGCGCGCGCCGCGCACGACGACGCGCTCGCCACCGTGACCGAGCGCAAGGACAACGTCACGACAGCACGCAGGCGCTACGAGAAACAGCTCGAGACCCTCGCCGCCGCCGAGCGTGACCTCGAGGCAGCCGCTGCGCAGCTCGACGATGCGCAGCGCTCGGCCGACAAGCTGCAGAAGAGAGTCCGAACCGCCGAATCCGCTCTGATGCAAGCGCAATCGCGACTGGACCGCCTCGCTGACGGGTGAACACGTCTCGGTACCGATGAGTTTTCGATCGACCGTCGGTCAGTACGGTATGTCTGACACCATGAGATCGACGCGCACGATCGACGCGCCGGCCCAAACCGTATTCGACGTGCTGGCCGACCCAAGCACACATCAGGCGATCGACGGAACCGGCTGGGTGCGGGAGCCGTTCGACGGCAAGCGGCTGACCGAAGTCGGCCAGATCTTCCCGGATGGCGATGTATCACGACAACTACGGGGGCATGCATTACGAGGTGGCCAACCGGGTCGAGGTCTTCTCCCCACCACATGCGATCGCGTGGCTGCCTGGCCAAGGCACCGACGACGCCAACCTCGACTTCGGCGGCTGGTTCTGGCGCTATGACCTCGATCCTGTCGACAACGATCGGACAGAGGTCACGCTGACCTACGACTGGTCAGCGGTGCCGTCGACCGTACGCGAACAAATCGCGTTCCCGCCGTTCGACCGGCAACACCTCGACAACTCGCTCAAGCACCTTGCCGAGCTGGCACAGAGCCGGGTGTAAGCCGCCTACCCATAACCGCGCGTCCCGCAACGGCGCGCCGTCAAAGATGTAGCCCGGAACGAGAATCTCGGACATACTGACCCTGTCGATGCCGAACCCGCGCTGAATCCGCGCGGCGCGCATTCTCCTCGGTCATTCCCGACACCGGACGTGTCGTCCCGCGGTTCGAGCTTCACCGCGCGTGTCATCAATCCCGAGCTTGAACCCCATGACCCCACCACACCATGAATGGAGTGAAAGCCGATGACTACCAACGTGATTACCGTCGGAACCGAGCGAGCGATCATCGAGAGCATGCTCGACCGCAACCGCGCGGCGCTCATCGAGACCGCGCGCGGACTGTCTGAAGTCGATGCCCGCCGACGACTCGTCGCATCGCTGACGACACCGATCTCGTTGCTCAAGCACGCTGCTGCCGCGGAACGGATTTGGTTCCAACGGTTCTGGGCAGGACTCGACGAATCCGAGTGCGATGGGTACTCACGCCGTGACGAGGGCACCTTCGCCGTCGCCGACAACGAGTCGCTGGCAGACGTCATCGCCGAATTCGAGCGGGCAAGCCAACGCTCGCGATCGATCGCGGCGCGATTCGACCTGGACGACACCAAAGACAACCCACGCGAAGGCACGGTCAGCATGCGATGGACCCTGCTCGCGATGATCGAAGAGTTCGCCAGGCATGCAGGCCACGGCGATATCCTCCGCGAGCAGATCGAGCACACCGCACGTCAGCAGCCGAGGTGACGATCGCTGGATAACTCCAGACACCGGCGGGCGTTCTACGAGAAGACAGCCATTTCCACCATGTCTTGAGAACGCCGCACAGGAGGAGAACAGCATGAGCTTGGACAACATTTCACACCTCGGTACGCAGGGTGTCGACGAGTTGGTGCCATCGCGTTATGCGGTACAAGTGGGTGACATCGAAGTGCTCGTGATCAGCGACGGGGTGCTGCCGATCACCGCATCGACGTTGGCCACCAATGCCGACTCTGCCGATCTCGCGGCCTGGCTGGGCCACAACTTCCTGCCGACGGACGTGGTCGATTGGCCGCTGAATGTGGTCGTGGTGCGGAGCGGTGACCGGACCATCCTCGTCGACGCGGGGCTGGGACTGGAATTCCCGGGATTCCCCCGGGCCGGGCAGACGATTCGGCGGTTGGAGGCCGCCGGCGTCGACCTCGGATCGGTTACCGACGTGGTGCTCACCCACCTGCACATGGACCACGTCGGTGGCCTGCTCGCCGACGGGCTGAAGGACCGCCTACGTCCGGACCTGCAAGTCCACACCGCCGCCGCCGAGGCCGAGTTCTGGGAGGCGCCTGACTTCTCCCAGACCACGATGCCGCAGCCGATTCCCGATGTGCTTCGCTCGACCGCTTCGCGGTTCCTCGACGAGTATCGCGGGAACCTGCGGACGTTCGAGTCGGAGTACGAGGTGGCGCCGGGGGTGCTCGTGTCTCGGACCGGCGGTCACACCCCCGGACACAGCATCGTCCGCCTGGCGTCCGGCGACGACCGGTTGACGTTCGCCGGCGATGCCGTGTTCCAGGTCGGCTTCGACGAACCGGATTGGTTCAACGGTTTCGAACACGACCCCGAGGAGGCGGCCCGAGTTCGCGTGCGCCTGTTGCGCGAGCTCGCGTCGACCGGCGAGGCGTTGGTCGCCACTCACCTGCCGTTCCCGTCCGTCTGCCGGGTGGCGGTCGCGGGCAACGCTTTCCGCTACGTGCCAGACGTCTGGGATTATTGAAGCCGGATGGGCGATACCTCCCGGCGAAGGCACCGCACCTCATTTGACCGTTGCGTCAAAATCAAAGTCTCCGTGGGGTTTTGACCGCCAACTCCGGATATTTCCGCCCAAATCCGCGGCGAAGCTGCGAGCATGTCCCGTGACACTTTCGCGAACGGCGAATTCACCCTCTGGGTCCGGATGAAGGAGCGGCAGATGAGCGTAGGCGGATCGCTGGTGAGGATTGCCGCCGGGGCCGCAGTTGCCGGAGCGGCCGCGATGGGTGCGATCGCGGCCGCGCACGCCGCACCCGTCGGCGCGGGCGCCGACGGAAACCCCGTCCCCCTTCGTCCCCTCTCCGTCCAGGAGGATCCGGCATGCGGGTGGTTGGGGTGGCGGCATCCGCTCTGCGGAGGAGGCGCATTCGAGACGCCGGCGGACGATGGGATACCGGGAGACAACGCAGCGGAAGGCGGCATTCCGGCCCCCGCGATGGTGCCCAACATCGACGGTAGCCTCAGTCCCCCTGGCACGCCGGGGGCGATCTGAGGGGCCTGTGCCGGTCTGACACCTGCGCTGGCGAAACCAGTTGTCCGCGTTGGCAAGGTAGGCCTACGGTCAGCCTATGCCCGCTGACACACCGACCATTCTGGCCACCAGCGGCGGCATCGGTTACGGCAGACGCACCCGATTCGCCTTCACTGCGCTGACGGACTTCGCCGTCGAGCTGTCCGGTGTGACCGGCCGTGCCCCGCGACTGTGCTTGCTGGCCACGGCGATGGGTGACGACAAGGCCGTCTTGCACTACCTCACCGAGGCGGCGCAGGAGCGCGGATTTGCCGTCTCGCATCTGTCGCTGTTCCCGATGCCGAACGTCGACGACATCGCCGCGCACCTGCTCGAGCAGGACGTGGTGTGGGTGTTCGGCGGCAGCGTCGCCGGCCTGCTGGCAATGTGGCGGTTGCACGGCGTCGACGCCGCCCTGCACGCCGCCTGGCAGGCGGGTGTCGTCCTGACCGGCATTTCCGCTGGATCCATCTGCTGGCATACCGGCGGCACAACCGATTCGTTCGGGCCTGAGCTCCAGCCTGTGACCAACGGGCTCGGGTTCGTCCCGTACGCGAACGGTGTCCACTACGACGTCGAAGAGCAGCGGCGGCCGCTGCTGCAACGGCTGGTCGGCGAGCGCGTCCTGCCCGCTGCGTATGCCACCGACGACGGCGCCGGTGTGCTGTACCGCGGCCGCACCTTCGCCGAGGCGGTCGCCGAAAATGACAGTGCGGGAGCATATTTCGTGGAGAGCGTCGACGGCACGGTTGTCGAGACAGCGCTCGACGTCCGGAGGCTGTGAGAATGGTCAGCCTTCGGCCGGCGACAGCGGACGACTTCGAGTTCTTCTTCGAGCTGCACAAGCAGACCCTTGGCCCCTACGTGGATCAGGTCTGGGGTTGGGACGATGACGTCCAGCGCGCCCACCTCCAACGCACCATGAACCCCGAACGCACCCAGGTGATCGTTGCCGACGGCATCGACATCGGCAGGCTCAACGTCGAAGACCAGCCCGGCGAGGTGTTTCTCGGCCTCATCGAGATCGCCCCGCCCTATCAGGGCCGCGGCATCGGCGCAGAGCTCATCGAGACCCTGCTCGACGACGCCTTCGCGCGGGGCAAACAGGTGCGACTCAATGTTCTGAGAGTCAACAGCCGGGCCTACCGGCTCTACCGCAAGCTCGGCTTCCGTGAAGTGAGCCGCGACGACACCGCGCCCGAGATCCGCATCAGCATGCTGGCGAAACGCCCGGAGAGCCGGCCACCTGCGTTTTAGGTGACTTCCCGAAACCCGTCGCGAGATTGGCAGCGCCTGATATCGGGAACCTCAGAGTATGGCCGAACGCGATGCTGGGGACGAACCCACGCGGGTAGACGAACAACCCGGCGCCGAGCAGACGCAGGAAAAAGCTCAGGCACCCCACCCGGACGACCTGCGCAAGCCGGATTCCCCGGATGACCTCACCAAAGCCTCCTGGTGGTACGTGCTGCGGAAAACCGCGCGGGAGTTCAGCGCCGACCAGTGCACCGACCTGGCCGCCGCACTGACGTACTACGCGGTGCTTTCCCTGTTCCCCGCGCTGCTGGTGATGGTGTCACTTCTGGGCGTGTTCGGTCAGGGCCAGCGCACCACCGACGCCATGCTCGAGGCGGCCGGTGACGTGGTGCCCGCGTCGGCGCTCGACCTGCTCAGACAACCCATCGAGCAGGTCGTCGAGAGCCCGTCGGCGGGAGTCACCCTGCTTGTCGGCGTGCTCGGCGCGCTGTGGTCGGCCTCTGGCTATGTTGGCGCGTTCGGTCGTGCGATGAACCGCATCTATGAGGTCGGCGAGGGTCGTCCGGCCTGGAAGCTGCGTCCCCAACAATTGCTGCTGACCTTGGTGGCGTTGATCTTGGCGGCCGCGGTGGCGTTCATGCTCGCGGTCAGTGGACCCGTCGCCGAAACGCTCGGCAACATCATCGGTCTCGGCTCCGCCGCACAGACGGCGTGGGCGATCGCCAAGTGGCCGGTGATCCTGGTCTTCGTCATGCTCGCCGTGGCGATCCTGTACTACGCCACGCCCAACGTTCAGCAGCCCAAATTCCGTTGGCTCAGCATCGGTTCAGCCGTGGCGATCGTGGTGTGGGTGATCGCATCCGTCGGGTTCGGCTTCTACGTCAGCAACTTCGGCAGCTACAACAAGACCTACGGGGCGCTTGCCGGCGTCATCGTGTTCCTGCTGTGGCTGTGGCTCACCAACTTGGCCCTGCTGTTCGGCGCCGAACTGGACGCCGAGCTCGAGCGCGGGCGACAGCTTCAGGCGGGCATACCCGCCGAACGTGACCTCCAACTGCCACCGAAAGATACGCGCGTCATCGAAAAGAACGAGGCCGCCGAGGAGAAGTACGTCAAACTCGGACGGCGGCTACGCCGCGGGCGTGGTTGATTGCGCTCAGGCGGCTCGATCAGTTTCGGGTCGGTTCCCGGTCTGTATCGGTAGACGCGGTCGACACCGCTGACCTACCGGCCCCATCTCCATGCGTGACCCGCGTCGACGCCCGGTCTTCACCTCGAACTCAACCGCGCAAGAACGCGAGGACGGCAAGCACACGGCGGTGTTGCTCCTCGTCGGGCGGCAGCATCAACTTGGTGAAGATGTTGCCGACGTGCTTTTCGACCGTGGCATCGCTGACGCTTAACGTGCGCGCGATGTTCGTGTTCGATCGGCCTTCTGCCATCAACGCCAGCACTTCCCGTTCGCGCTGGGTCAACTCCCCCAGTGGGTCGTCACGGCGCCGCAGCAGAAGCTGGGCGACCACCTCCGGGTCGAGCACGGTGCCACCGGAGGCCACCCGGTCGACGGCATCGAGAAACTCGGCGATCGCTGCGACCCGGTCCTTGAGCAGGTAGCCGACCGCGCCGGCGCGGTCGGCGAGGAGGTCGTCGGCATAGGACAGCTCGACGTACTGAGACAGCACGAGCACCGGTGAGCGCGGCACTCGCCGGCGCGCTTCGACCGCGGCCCGCAGACCCTCGTCGGTGTGGGATGGCGGCATCCGGACATCGACCACCGAGACGTCGGGCCGGTGGTCCTCGACCGCCTGGACCAGCGATGGACCGTCACCGACCGCGGCGACCACGGCATGGCCGTTCTCGGTCAGCAGCCTGACGAGTCCTTCGCGAAGGAGCACTGCATCGTCGGCCACGACCACTCTCAGCACGGCAGCTCCACCTTGATTTCCGTCGGCCCGCCCGGCGGACTGACCACGCTCAGCGTGCCACCGGTTGCGCGGACCCGGTCGGCCAGCCCCGAAAGTCCATGCCCTTTGGCCGCGTGGGCGCCGCCGTCGCCGTCGTCGATGATCTGAACGCCAAGGCGCCCCGGCACTTTCGCCACTGTCACCCAGCAGTTCATTGCGGCACTGTGTTTGGCCACGTTGGTGAGGGCCTCGGCGACCACGAAGTACGCGGTGTTCTCCACCGCCGCGTCGAGTCGGCCGCTCGGCGCGCCGAGCTCGGCGTCGACGGCGAGTTCGACCGGCACTGTGCACCGGCCCGCCAGTGCCGCCAACGCACTGGGCAACCCGCGGTCGGCGAGCACCGGCGGTGCGATCCCCCGCGAGAGCGCCCGCAGCTCGTCGAGGGTGTCTCGGGTCTGGGCGATCGCCTCATCCAGCGTGCCACCGAGCGCGGCCGGATCGCTGTCCAGCTGCTGCCGGGCTCGGGCGAGGTCCATCGCCAGGCGGACAAGCCGTTGCTGCGGACCATCGTGAATATCGCGTTCCAGCCGCCGCAGCGCGGTCGCCTCGGCAGAGACCGCGGCAGCCTTCTGGTCGGTCAGCACGGTGATGGTTTCGCGCATCTCGGCCAAGCTGGTCAACAAGGCGCGGCTGAAGGCTGCCGAAACGAGCGCGCAGCCGCGTACCACCGCCGGCAACGTGATCAGGCATATCAGGCCGATCGCGGTCTGCAGCCCGATCCGGGCGAACGCGCTGTCGCCCAGACCGATCAGTTCGGCCAACGAGTTATTGTCCGGACCGCGCGGAATTGCCCAGTCCCACAGTATGTTCGACGTCCCGCCGAGCGCTGCCGCCCACCAGGCGACGACGATGCAAAACGTCGCGACAGCGATCGGGAAGTGCGCGATGCAGTGCAGCAGGTCCAGCCAAGACTGGGTCTGGCGCAGCGGGTTGACGATCCGTTTCCAGACGCCCACGCCGGGTTCGGAGATGCGATAGGCCGGCCTGCTCGCCGGCCGGTGCAACACCGCAGGGAGGCGCAACCGTTCCAGATCCGCGAAGAGACGTCCCGCCAACAGGGTCGCGGCGAGGACGGGAACGCCGACGACGATGACCAGTGTGCCGAGCCCCGCCGAGATCCCGGTGACCGCGACGACGAAACCCACTGTGGCGAGCGGGAAGCCGACGAGGACGTAGACAGTGTCGACGCCCAGTTGACGGATGAAGCCCACGCGTTCGGGCGGCGCGGTGGAGGCGGCGGTCACCTCGTCGACGTTAGGCGCTTTTCCGGATCGGACCGATCCAGTGCTCCAGTGTCTTTCTGGTAGGGCTGTCCCTACCACGAGGCCTACCGGAATAGCCCGCACGATGCGGCTGTAGCGTGGCGACCGTGAATTCCTCTCGTGTGTCATCCTCGGTCGCGCTGCTGGGCGGCGCCGCCGCGATCGCCATGACGCTCGCCGCGTGCGGATCCGACCCGGCCACTCCATCGGCGAGCACACCCTCGGTCGCCAACGTTGCGACGTCCACCGTCGGCGAAACGCCGGCCGCCGCGAGCACATGCCCGACGGCAGCCCCCGACAGCGCGGCGGCACCCGAGTGGACCCTCCCCGGAGCCACCGGCAGCGTCGCGGTAACCGGATCCACCGATGCGACGGCCCCCAACGTCAAGGTCGAGGCACCGTTCAGCGTGGCGGAGACCCAGGTGAAAACGCTGCAGGCCGGCAACGGGCCGGTCGTCGCAGATACCGCGACGGTTTCAGTCTGCTACATGGGCGTCAACGGACGTGACGGCTCGGTGTTCGACAGCAGCTACGAGCGCGGCGCCCCGGTCGAGTTCCCGCTCGACGGCGTCGTGCCCGGATTCCAGAAGGCCATCGCCGGACAGAACGTCGGGTCGACTGTGGCGGTCGCGATGACCTCCGCCGATGGCTACCCAGAGGGCCAGCCGGCCGCCGGAATCCAGAAGGGTGACTCGCTCATCTTCGCGATCAAGATCCTCGGCGCTTCCTAACCGGTTGCCAACGGTCTGATCGGCTCCCGTCACTGGGACAATGCAGGCATGGTCGAGCAGAGCATCTGGATGCGGAAGGTCGAGGCCGATCCCGGCCATTCGCAGTGGTATGTCGAACGCTTCCGTTCCCTGGCCCGGGCCGGTGAGGATCTCGCCGGCGAGGCGCGCCTCATCGATGCGATCGCGCCCCGCGCAGCGCGCATCCTGGACGCCGGGTGCGGCCCCGGCCGGTTGGGCGGCCACCTGTTCGAAGCCGGCCACGACGTGGTCGGTGTCGACGTCGACCCGGCACTCATCGAAGCGGCTGAGCAGGACCATCCCGGGCCACGCTGGCTTGTCGGCGACCTCGCCGAGCTCGACTTGCCCGCGCGTGGCATCGCCGAACCGTTCGACGTCATTCTGTCGGCGGGCAACGTCATGACGTTCCTCGCGCCGAGCACGCGCGTCCAGGTGCTGGCCCGCCTGCGCGCCCATCTTCGGAGCGACGGGCGCGCGGTGATCGGCTTCGGCGCCGGCCGCGAGTACGCGTTCGACCAGTTTCTCGACGACGCCGCCGCGGCCGGATTCACGCCCGATCTGCTGTTGTCCACCTGGGATCTGCGACCGTTCACCGACGACGCCGATTTCCTCGTCGCGATCCTTCGCCCGGCCGCCTGACGCTGCTCGCCATTCCCTAGCAGTCGAACACTGACCAGCAGATGTCGTTGCGCAACCGCTGATCGTCGAGGACGAGCTCGCGAATCGCCTCGGGAAGCTGCTCGCGTTGCCACCGGCACTCAAGTCGGCCCGCGGCCTCACCGTCGTCCGGCACGGCAGCACGCACGGCTTTGATCGCGTATGCCGCCGCACCGAGGTCGTGCGCAGCCACGTGCGCGACCGCCCCGGCTTGGCCTGCCGCGTAGGCGGCGTGCCGTGGCGCGCCGCGCAGATCTCTGGCCGCTCCCATCGCGTGACCACCTGCGGCGCGCGCCTGCAGCATCGTGACCTCGCCGCGCACCCAGGCGCGGATCTGCTCGATCGCCTGGCGCGGCCGTAGGTCGTCAGGACGGGCCGACTCGAACAGGTGAAGGACGTGTTCGGCGCACGAGGCCGCCCACAGCGCGAGGAGGCGATGATCCGAATCGGTGAGAGTCCCGCCGCGCCTTATCGTCACCAGGCGAGGGTCCCTGACCTTCGACAGAATCATCTGAACCGTCCATGCGTGTGTCGAATGCGTTCGCGCTCAACCATCTTGCTTCGCCAACCGCATGCAACACAATCACCGGCCGAAGCTGCCGTGTCGACATCGATAACGCGGCCGGCAACCCGTTCCAGCCGCTCGGCGATGTAGCGTTCGGTATGGCGGAAAGTGAAGCGGCGACCCGAGGGCCGCGTCGTCGGATGCGTCCTGCAGTTCCGATCATGGACGACGGCGACTCGACGGGTGGCTTCTTGATTCCGGTCCCGGCGCGATGAGCGCTGTCGGCCAGCCGCTCACCCTCGCGTGCGGCCAGACGCTCGCCAATCGGCTGATGAAGGCAGGGCTCAGCGAGCAGCTGAGTGATCGTGAGCATGCACCGACGCGCGAACTGGAGCAGCTTTATGACCGCTGGGGTCGCGGCGGATGCGGTTTGATGATCACCGGCAACGTGACCGTGGACCGGCGACACATGGCCGAACCACGCAACGTCGCCATCGACGACGACTGCGATCGCGACCGCCTGCGCCGCCCAACGCGGGGGCAGGATCATCTGGATGCAGCTCAATCACCCTGGACGCCAAGCCAATCCACTTGCCGGGCGCACGCGGCCGGTCGCGCCGAGCGCGGTGCCGCTCAGTGTTCCTGGTGCACCACGACCGCGCTCGCTCACAGCCACCGAGATCGAGGCGACTGTGCAACGCTTCGCGACGGCGGCAACGATCGCCAAGGAGGCCGGGTTCGACGGCGTCCAGTTGCACGGCGCGCACGGTTACCTGATCTCGCAGTTCCTCTCGCCGCTGGCCAATGTGCGCGACGACGATTGGGGCGGTGATCCCGACCGCCGCATGCGCTTTCCAGTCGAGGTTCTGCGCGCGGTCCGTCGCGCGGTCGGTGATGAGTTCGCCGTCGGGATCAAGCTGAATTCGGCCGACTTCCAGCGCGGAGGCTTCACCGAGCACGAATCCCAACAAGTCGTCGCCCGGCTCGCGTGCGAGCGCATCGATCTCATCGAGATCAGCGGCGGCACGTTCGAGCAGCCCGCGATGATGGGATCCGTCACGCGGCAGAGCACCCGCGAGCGGGAGGCGTACTTCCTGTCCTACGCCGAGCGGGTTCGCCGCCATGCCGGCACGGTGCCGCTCGCGGTCACCGGCGGCTTCCGGTCCCGTGGCGCCATGGAGCAAGCACTCACCGAAGGTGCGTGCGACGTCATCGGAATCGGCCGCCCGCTGTGCATCGACCCCGATGCGGCGCACCAATTACTCAGCAACGCCGACCACTACGCACCGGCCGGGACGCCACGTGTCACGGGACGCGCACTGCTCGGCCGCATGATCGACCTGCACGCCGCTGATGCACTGCTCGACGTGCAGTGGCACACCGACCAGATCCACCGGATCGCCGCGGGCCGCGAGCCCGACCCGAAAAGACCATGGTGGTTCAGCATTGCCACGACCGCGCGCCGCAACGGTCTGGCCGCCATTCCACGTCCGGGCCGAAGCTGACCGAACGGCCGCTCACGACGGGTCGATGCGAATCTTGTAGCTCTGCGGCCAGTCCTTGCCGCTGATGAGGAAGTCTTGGCCGGCGATGTGGGCGATACCGCTGACGACCTGCCGGGGTGTGCGGTCACCGGAGTTCCACAGGCCGGACACGTCCATGGCGAGATTCACTGCGCCGGTCGCGGGGTCGATGCGGACGAACTGGTCGTCGGGCCATGCCGCGGCCCACACCTGGCCGTCGACGCAGTCGAGTTCGTTGAGCCCGTTGACCGGCGCGCCATCGCGAGTCACGGTGACGCCACCGGTCTCGGCGAAGCTCGCGGGGTCGTGAAACGACAAGCGGTCGGTGCCGTCGCTGCTGATCAAGCGGGAACCGTCAAAACACAGCCCCCATCCCCCCACCTCCATGGGGACTTCACGTATCGGCTCGAACGTGGCTTTGTCCCATTCGATCGCAACACCGTTCTGGTAGGTCAGCTGCCAGATGCGGTCGCCGACAACGGCAATCCCTTCACCGAAGTAGTCCGGGGGTAGGTCGGCAGATCGAATCACCCGGCCGGTCTCCGGATCAACCTGGCGCAACTGCGATTTCGCGACCTCGCCGGTGGCCTCGTACAGGGCTGGCCCGTCGAACTCGAGACCTTCGCTATAGGCGCCGGGGTCGTGCGGCACGACGCCGACGACGTTCGGCGTGATGACCGGAACGGCATCGGCCGCCGCGTGTGGCGGTGACACCGAAGCCGTCGCCGCAACCCCAACCGCCGCCGCCATTCCTTTGATCACTGCGCGAAGCCACATCACTCGGTTCTATACGGTCTCGGTCGCATTGGCACGTCAGGCACGGGCAGCGGTGATGCGGTGCAGGGTCCGGCGTCCCACCCGGCTCAGCGCTGGATGAGAACTGGCGTAGTACCACACCAGACCCATCGCCTGCTGGAACGCCCACGCCCGTCCCCGCTGCCAGACAAGCTCGTCGCACGCGAGGCATTCACGGAGAACGGTGCGGGGGCGGTCTTCCAGCAGATGCCAACCACTCACCAGATCGAGTGCCGGATCAGCGGGCGCCAGGCCGCCGACATCGAGCACGCCGGCCAGGCGACGGTCCTTCGACACCAGGATGTTGCCGGGAATCAGGTCTCCGTGGCTCATCACGTCGGCGTCCGCGCCGCGTGGTAGCTCACGCATCTCGTTCCACAACCGGCGCAACGCGGCCACGTCGAGCAGCCCTTCGCTGCGCTCGAAACATGTGTCCATCCACGCGTCATGGTCTTTCAGTTCTCCCCCGCGGCCATGCCCGCTGAACTGCTTGCCGCACGTATCGATGCTGCGTACGCCTGCGATGAACTCCGCCAGATCGGTCGCAAAGCCGATCGAGCTCCCGGCATCCCGATTCGCGGCGTCAACACCCGGGACCCAGGTCTGCACCGACCAGGGCATCGGATATCCGTGCCCAGGCTTCCCCAGGGCGACCGGGGCAGGGGTCGCGAATCGGGTCCGACCCCGTAGTTCAGCCGCGGCCCGGACTTCAGTGCGCAGCAATTGCCATGCCGCTTCGGTGTTTTCGTGTTGCAGCAAGAACCGCGCCGCGAGACCGCGCCCGATTCGGTAGATGGCGTTGACCGTGCCGGTTCGGGCGACGGGGGCGATACGCCGACCGCGCCACGCGGGAAACTGCTCATCGACCAACGAACGCACCGTCGCCACGGTGATCGGTAGTTGGCCGGCGTGGATATCCACGATCCCACCTTGGCCGCCCTGCGACACCACGGCAAACCAATATCGTGGGGTGCCGCTCGCGACGTGTGGGCGTTACGGAGCAGGCGGTGGCGGCGGTGCGGGCGCCGGTGCACCCGGCGTGTTGTATTCGTATCCGGGCGGCGGCGGCCCGTCCAACGGGTAGTAACCGGGCGGTAGCGGCGGACCTTCAGCGCCCGGACCGGCGTTGGGATCTGGCGCGGTGACCGGAGTTTCCGAGCCGGGCGCGTTCATCGACACGTAGCCGGGCGGCAGCGGCGGCGGCGGGCCGGCTCCCGGTGGCGGTGGCGCGGCAGGCCCGGTGGGCCCTTGCAGGTCGTAGGGGTTCTGCGCCTGGTGCCACAGATCCCTGAGTGTTCCGAGCGGGCCGGATCCGTATTGGCCGGAGCCGTATGCCGGGTTGGCCATCTCGGGTACCGGTGGTGGACCGGCGGGTGGTGGCGCGGGGGGTGGTACCGCTCCATCAGGCGGCAGCACGACCGGTTGGCCGGGCGCGGCAGCCGCCGGATCCGATGGTGGCGGCACAGGAGGCGCGGGCTCCGCTGCCGCAGGAACCGCCGCGGCCAGCACCGCGCCGGCAACGGTGACACCTGCAATCGCGAACTTCGCCGCGCTGAGGGACAAGGTGGCGCGCTGCCTTTCGGCCATGAATCCGGCGGTCCTCTCTGTCACGCCCACTGGTAACCGATCGAGAGCACCGAGCGAGCCGAGCGTAGAGGCATCGTCGCACACATCGACCGGGTACCACCATGCGACGAACATGCGAAGGCACCCTGCCACAGGATCGTTTCGATTGGCTAAGCTTTCAGTGTTCGATCGAGTTTCCGAGCACCGAGGTGGGCATCATGTATTTGACCAAGGCGGCATTGGCCACTGTTGCGGCTGCAGGTGCGATCGCTGTGACGGCCATCGGCCTGGGCTCGGCCACCGCGAGCGCCGACCCCGTTCCCCCGCCGGGGGCCCCGAAGAAGCCGGCCGAGTCCTGGCAGGGTCACCCGATGGTGTGGGCGCAGCTGCCCGCGGGTGGGCACTGGGGGGTCTGGGTCAACGGAGACTTCCTGCCGTTCACCTGAGCGGCTGACTCAGCTACCGGGCGCTGTCGCCCAATAGCGGGAATCGCCCGTCGTCGCCCCAGTCGATGACGCACCATCGGATGTGCACCCAACGAAGGGCGGGCACCCGTGGGCACTCCAGAACGTGCGAAGTGGGACCCAACATTCGTCCGGCAGGTGACAGCGTGGCTGCGACCGATGGCGCGGTGCTGGTTTCGGCCGGAAGTCCGCGGGATTGACCGGATACCCGCCGATGGGCCAGCGCTGGTCGTGAGCAACCACTCGGGCGGCATGATGACGCCCGATGTCCTGATCTACGCCCCGGTCTTCTATGACCGGTTCGGATACGACCGACCGTTGCACACACTGGCTCACTACGGCGTCCTGATGGGCCCGTTGTCGTGGGTGATGAATCGGCTGGGCGTCATCGAGGCCAGCCCGGAGAACGCCGCGGCGGCGCTCGGCGCCGGTGCGGTGGTCCTGGTGTTTCCCGGCGGCGATTACGACTCCTATCGGCCCACCTTCGAGGCCAACACCATCGATTTCAACGGTCGGACCGGCTATGTGCGGACCGCGATCGAGGCCGGTGTTCCGATCGTCCCCGCCGTCTCGATCGGCGCGCAGGAGACTCAGCTGTTCCTGAGCCGGGGTCATCGGCTCGCCCGTCGGCTGGGTCTCAAACGCATCCGGATGGAGATTCTCCCCGTCAGCGTGGGCCTACCGTTCGGCCTGACTGTGTTGTTACCGCCCAACCTGCCGTTACCGGCCAAGATCGTGGCAGAGGTGTTGGAACCGATCGACATCGAGAGCCAGTTCGGGTCATCGCCGGACATCGATGAGGTCGACCGCCACGTGCGGGCGGTCATGCAGGACGCGCTCGATCGCCTGTCTGCCGAGCGCCGTCTTCCGGTACTCGGCTGACGCTTCCCCACCACGGCAATCGACGGCTCAGTCCCAACCCTTCGTGAGACAGTGGGCGCATGACATCTGCGTCAAATCACGACCTCGCCGTGCGCATGGCGGAACTGGCGCGTGACGTCGCCGCGCCTGCCGCGCTCGAGGACGTTTTGCGGACCACCACGAAGGCGGTTCTGGATCTGGTGCCGGGCGCACAGTACGCAGGCATGCTTCTGCTCGGTACCGGGGGCAAGTACGAGACGCTCGCGCCGACCTCCGATCTCATGTACGAACTCGACCACATCCAGATCTCGACCGGCGAGGGCCCGTGCGTACAGGCTGCCGTGGGGGATTTGATCGTGCGGACCGACGACTTCGAGCACGAGCAGCGCTGGCCGGTCTATACGCCGAAGGTCCTGGAGCTCGGCGTTCGCAGCTCGTTGTCCTTCATGCTGTACACCACGCGGCGAAACGCCGGTGCATTGAACATGTTCTCCAGTGAGCCGCATGCCTTCGACGCGGAATCGGAGGCCATCGGCTCGGTGTTGGCCGCCCACGCCGCCGCGGCGATCGTCGCCGGAAGGCATGGCGAGCAATTGCAGACGGCACTCAGCAGCCGCGACCTCATCGGTCAGGCCAAGGGCATGATCATGGAGCGCTACAACGTCGACGCCGTCCGCGCGTTCGAAATGCTGCGTCAGCTGTCCCAGTCGAGCAATGTCAAGCTGGTCGACGTCGCCAAGCAGGTCATCGAGACCCGCAGCGGCAGCTGACTCCGCCGACAAGGTCAGCATGCCCCGCGTATTGGTCGTCGGGTCCGGCTTCGCCGGGCTGTGGGCCGCCATCGGCGCGGCTCGACGGATTGACCAGCTCGGTCGGCGTGTGGACGACATCGAGATCACGGTGCTCACCAACCGGCCGTTTCACGACATTCGGGTACGCAACTACGAAGCCGACCTGTCGGAGTGCCGAATCCCGCTCTCGGCCGTGCTCGACCCGGTAGGGGTGGGCCACGTCGTGGCCGACGTCACCGATATCGACGTCCATGGGCGTACCGTCACAGCGCAGAACACTGGTGGGACAACGACATTCGACTATCACCGGCTGGTGCTCGCGGCAGGCAGTCAGGTGGTTCGGCCCGACGTACCGGGGCTGCGGGATCTCGCGTTCGATGTCGATACCTTCGACGGCGCTACTCGACTCGACGCTCACCTGACCCGCTTGGCCACCGGCCCGACGCGTCCGGGCATCGCCACCGCCGTGGTGATCGGTGCGGGGTTGACGGGCATCGAAACGGCATGTGAGCTTCCTCGGCGGTTATCGGACGTGTTCGCCGGCGCCGTGCACCCCCGCGTTGTCCTCGTGGACCACAACCCCCTCGTTGGCTCGGACATGGGCGCGTCCGCACGCCCGATCATCGAGACGGCGTTGTCCGACAACGGAATCGAGACACGAACGGGGGTCGCCGTTACCGGGGTCGACAAGGACACCGTCACACTCTCGTCCGGCGAAGTCGTCGTTGCGGCGACCGTGGTGTGGTGTGCGGGTATGCGTGCCAACCCGTTGACCGCGCAGCTGCCCGTGACGTTGGATCGGCTCGGCCGAGTACCGGTCGATGACTACCTGCGCGTCGAGGGCGTTGCCGATGTCTTCGCCGCCGGCGACGTTGCCGCCGCGAAGATGGACGACGAACACATGTCGGTCATGTCGTGTCAGCACAGCAGGCCGATGGGCCGATACGCCGGTTACAACGTGATCAGCGATCTGGTCGGCGAGCCGATGCTGGCACTGCGGATCCCCTGGTACGTCACGGTTTTGGATCTAGGGCCGGCCGGGGCGGTCTACACCGAGGGGTGGGACCGACAGGTTGTCGCAACCGGCGCGGAAGCCAAGGCCACCAAGACCACGATCAACACCGCGCGGATCTATCCGCCATTGACAGGCAGCCGGCAAGCGTTGTTCGCCGCTGCGGGACCCGAACTGCAGTCCCGGCCGGCGCATGGGTGATGGTTCGCGCGTCAGTGAGAGGTGGCACGTCGCAGTTACCCGCCGGGCGTCGCGAACACGAACAGCGCCATGAACGCGACGTTGATGAAGAAGGTGGCTTCGACGAGCCCGACGGTGATGAGAAACGGTGTGAAGAGCCGTGATTGCGCCTCCGGTTGCCGTGCGACGCCGGCGATGAACTGAGACCCGGCGATGCCGTCACCGATTCCGGCGCCGATCGCGCCGCCGGCCAGGGTGATGGCTCCGGCCAGTAGTGCGTTACCCATGAGTTCTTCGGTCGCCATCAGTGCTCTCCGTCGTCGAGATGCGTTTCGGCGTAGGCCAGCATCGCGTCCCGCAGGTATTCGGGCAACCGCGCATCCTGTGCCTCGTAGTGGGCGCGAAGTTCCGATGGTTCGTCGAGCGCCTGCGCGAGTTCGATGTAGCCGGCCTTGGTCGGTGTCCATAACTTGCGCTGCAGGGCCAAGTCATCGTCGAGCACCGCGAATGTGCGCGGATCGTCCGCCGCGACACCGGCACGCAGCAGCTCCACCATGCGTTGTTCCACTTGTACGCCTTCACGATTGAAGGCCTCGAAGTCGTCCGAGGACCACTCGGCGATGTTGCGTTTCACCTCCGCCAGTTCGGGCTGGTTCGTCTCACCGGTATGTGCGATCCGGCGTGCTTCGAGTTCGGCTATGTACTCCGGGGTGATCTCGAACCCATCGAAGAACCGTTCGGCGGGCATGTCAGTTCCTTCCTCGAGATGTTTGATCGTGGCGGCGACGGTGGCGGCGAGCCGGTCGATTTCACCGCGCTGTTCCAGAAGTCGTTGGTGATGGCGACGCAATGCGACAACCGGGTCGTCCTCGGCGTCGACGACAGCGCCGATGCTGGCCAGATCGAGGCCCAGCTGACGCAAGAGCAGGATCTGCTGCAGCCGCAACAGCTGTTCCCGCTCGTAATAGCGGTATCCGTTCGCACCGATCCGAGCCGGATTCAGCAATCCGATCTGGTGGTAGTACCGCAATGTCCGCGAGGACACCGAGGACATCCGGGCAACCTGCTGGATCGACCAACTCATGAGATCCACGCTAAAAGCTGACGCAACGTCAATGTCAAGATCTGCTCAGAACGGTCCGTACGGATCGCCCGATTTGGATCGGTAGCGGTCGCAACGCGATTCACTTGTACACACGCGGACGGACGCCGCACAGCAATCCTTGGGCACCAGGAGTACTCGATGAACACGATGACGCGCCAGGCCGGCATCGGCCTGGCCTCACTGATCGGGGCGACAGCCCTGGCCGGGTGCTCGGCGGGCACGCCGGATGCCGAGCCGCCGGTAGCGCCCACGGTCAGCGCGCCACCGGCGAGTGCCGGTACGCCGGCGCCCGTGGCCGATTGCGCCACCAATCCGTCGACCGCGCCGGTGCCGAGCGTCGAGCCCTACGGAACGGTACCGGATGCGGCACGAATATCGTTGACAATCAAAGGTATTCCGTCCCATACGGTCACCGCGGGCGGCCCACCGACCGAAGTCGAAGTGACGCTGTGCAACGACTCGGCCATTGCCTATCCGCAGGTCGGCGTGGTCCTGGTACTCAGCCACTGCAGCTGTGCGCCGGGCCCGCTGTCGATTCCCACGGGTTCGGTGGAGCGATTTGACGATGCCGCAGCAAACTGGGTCCCCGTCACGCCCGCCACTGCGGGCACGGGCATGGATTTTGTGGCCGGCTATTCGAACGTGCACGAGTTGCCGAAAGGGAAGACGACCACCATGCGGTACCGGATCGCGCTCGACGCATCGATGACCGCGGGTGAAGGCGGCGTCGAAGCGGTTGCCGTGACGCCGGAGCCGCTCAATCAGATCGGCAGCGCCGAGCTTTCCTTCGCCGTCGTGACCTAGTCCTGTCCCCGAATGCCGGGCCTTCAGTGGACGTACAACTCGAGCTGCATGTTGTCTGGATCGCGGATCACGATGGTCGGTCCGTAGCCGACGTCGATGATCCCGGTATGGACCACGTTCTTGTTCTCGAGATGAGCAACCCACCGTCGCAGCTCGTCGATATCCGCGACCCGAAACGCCAAGTGATCGAGCCCTGTTCGACGCTCGTTGAACGCGCCGACCGCCCCGGTGCCGTCGTGGGTGACCACGGTTAGCGCGACGCCGGACGGGTGCACGAGCGATCGGGTCTCGAAGCTGTCGGCTTGCGTGCGATTCACGAGAACGAAGCCGAACACATCCTGCCACCAGTCCGCCGAGCGGTCGCAGTCGGAAACCGTCAGATCAATGTGTGAGATACCCATGAGGTCCGGCATTGCACGCATGTCGCGAGGCATGTTGGGACCACCCTCTCACCTGTATGAACGTGGCGACGTGACGACTGAAACGTATCTGTGGCCCACATCGCCGGACATGAGTAGTCGGCTACTCGATTCGGATCGGCCGGGCCCAGGCGCTCACGCGCGTTGCTGCCGGAATGCCCGGCGATAAGCGCCCGGTGTGGTGTGTACGGCGGATTGGAAACGGCGTCGGAGATTGGTCGCCGACGACAAGCCCACGCGGATCGCGATCGTATCGACCGGCAGATCGGTCTCTTCCAGCAACGCTCGCGCGGCGTTGATCCGTTGGGTCAGCAGCCATTGACCAGGGCTGGTGCCGAGTTGCTCGATGAACCGACGGGCCAGTGTGCGTGAGGAGACGTGAAGATGATTCGCCATGTCCTCCAAGGTGATCGGCTCATCGAGCCGCCCGCTCACCCAGTCCAGCAGTTCGGCCAGGGACGGTGGCGGAGTCGCCACGGTAGGCGGGGCCGCGTATTGAGCCTGGCCACCTTCGCGGTGTGGCGGCATCACCAAGTGCCGGGCGACGTGTGCCGCGTAGGCCGCCCCGTGGTCCTTGCGGACCAGATGCAGGCACAGGTCGATGCCCGCGCCCGCGCCCGCGCTTGTCGCGACGTCCCCGTCGTCGACGTACAGCACGTCCGGATCGACCTTGATGCGGGGAAATCGTTCTTGCAGCTCGGCTGCCTTGGCCCAGTGGGTGGTCGCCGGTCGATCATCGAGCAGACCGGTCTGGGCGAGTGCGAATGTGCCGGTGCAGATCGTCGCAATGCGGCATCCGCGCTCGTGCGCCCTCGTGAGTGCACGCCGCACATCGGCGGACAGCGGCGCGTTCACCGGTCGCCAACCGGCGATGACGATCGTGTCGGCGGTGTCGAGCGCACCGAGCCCAGCTGAAATCGTCATCGCGTACCCCACCGGCGTCGCCACAACCCCGGGTCGTTCGGTACACACGGTGAGCTCGTAACGAGCCGGATCCGTATCCCGCTGGACGCCGAAAACCTCTGTCACACAAGCAAGCTCGAACGGACCCTGCGGCGGGCTCACCAGCGCCGCCACCCTATGCGCGGTTCGGTCGACCATGGCTAGATAGTACCGGTAGATGTCTATTCAGACACTGGTCATGTCTGCCTGGCCGGACCACCATCGAGGTGTGACAGTGACGAACAACGGCCCGGACATGCCGGGCTATGTCTGGGCCTCGGTCACCGATGCAGGCGTGCGGGAGCTGTTCCCGGGAATTCGGCTGCGCTCGCTGTGGACGGGCGAGGACGGCGCGTCAGCGCATGTCGTCGAGATGGATCCCGGCGCGAGCTGGGTCGGCAAGGACATCCACGAGCCCGGCCCGGAAGAGGTCTACGTCGTCTCCGGGACGTTCAACGACGGCGTGCGCGATTACCCGGAAGGGTCGTTCATCCACGCCCCCGCAGGCTCCTGGCACATCCCCCAAACAGTCACCGGCTGTACGTTATTCGTCTTCTATCCGGAAGGGTGACACCGGCGGGGCACCGTCACCGCCAGAACAGGTGATGCGTCACGCCGCTCGGGCTCGGCACGACGTCGTGGTGGAACCGGTCATCCAATTCTTCGGGCGACTCCCACAGCCGCGACCCGGCGCCGATCTCGATCTGTGACACCGCCACATGGAGGGAGTCGACGAGGTCGGCGTCGAGGAATTGCCGGATGGTGGTCGCCCCGCCGCCGAGCCGCACATCCTTGCCCTGCGCGGCCTGCCGGGCTTGCTCGAGAACGGTGGCCGGGTCACCGTTGACGAAGTGGAATGTCGTGTCGGAGAGCGTGAAAGACGGACGCTCATGGTGGGTCATCACGAAAACCGGAGTGTGGAACGGCGGCTCGTCACCCCACCAGCCCTGCCATTCGTGATCACGCCACGGCCCCCGGTGTGGGCTGAACTTGTTGCGGCCCATGATCTCTGCCCCGATGTTATGGGTGAAGTCCCGCGTGAAGTAGTCGTCGAGGCCGCGACTGCCGCCCGGGTCGGTGCGGTTCGGCCAGCTCGCCGTCGCACCTGCCCACGCGAACATGTCACCCGGATCGGCGTCCCCGAAGGGACGCTCGAAACTCTGGTTGAGGCCGGCGCCGAAACCGTCCCGCGAGACGTTGAAGTTCTGGACTCTGAGCAACTGGGGCACGCATTCCTCCTGATGGGTCGGCGACAACGAGTAGACCTCGCGGCCCGCCGAAACTCATCGCGGCGTTTGATCCGGCGAGCCGGCACCCGGTCCGGACTGAACTTCCGGAGGTGGTGTCGGCGCGTCCCATGCCGACCAGGTGTAGCGCTGCTCGGGCATGGAGTCGCTACCGAGCATGAACGCCCGGTGGTAGCGGCCGGCCCGGGCGATGGTGGCCAACCAGGTGGCGACGGTACTGACACGATTGCGCACCCCGGTGAGGAACGCGATGTGGATGAAGCCCCACGCGAGCCATCCGACGAAACCCGCCACCCGCACGGGCCCGACTTGGAGCAGGGCGTTTCCCCGGCTGATGTATGCCGCCGAACCGAGATCGCGATAGCGATACGGCCGTCGCGGCTTGCCCTCGAGTTCGCGCCGGATGCACGCGGCGACGTGCAGCCCGCCCTGCATTGCGTTTTCGGCGACTCCCGGCAGCTTGTCGCGTCCCACCAGATCACCGACGACGAAGACCTCGGGATGTCCGGGGACCGACAGATCGGGATCGACTTCGATGCGGCCGGATCGATCGGATTTGGCTCCCAGCACCTCGGCGATGTGCCGGGCGAACGGCACCGCCTCGACGCCTGCCGTCCACAGGACGGTTCGTGCCGCGTGGACTTCGTCGGGGCCGCCCGCCTTCGGCGACACCGTCACCCCGTCGCGCCGAACATCGGTGACGTGCACACCCATGCGCATCTCCACGCCGAGCTTCTGCAGCGTGCGAGTCGCTTTCTCCGCCAGATCAGGCGCGAAGCTCTTCAGGACCCGGTCCCCGCCATCGCACAACAACACCCTGGCTTCTTCTGGCTCGATGCTGTGGAACTCGTTGGCCAGCGTTCGAGTCGCCATTTCGCGGATCTGTCCGGCCAACTCGACCCCGGTGGGGCCGCCGCCGGCGACCACGAACGTGAGCCAGGCATCGCGGTCGGGTCCGGGCGGCAGCGTCTCGGCGATCTCGAACGCGGTGAACAACCGCTGGCGGATGCTCAGCGCATCGTCAAGGGTTTTCATACCCGGTGCCCACGCCGCGAACTGAGCGTTGTTGAAATAGGACTGCTGCATGCCTGCGGCGATGACGAGCACGTCGTAGTCAAGGGTGAAAGTCGTTTCATCGGGCCGTCGTGCGGTGACCGTACGCGCCCCGGGATCGAGTTCGACCGCCTCACCGAGCAGTGTTCGCACATTGCGGTGGCGCGCGAACTCCTCACGCAGCGGACGGCTGATGTGCCCGATACTCAGTGTCCCGGTTGCGCACTGGTACAGCAGGGGCTGGAAGAGATGGCCCGCCGCACGATCGAGCAGTGTCACGTCGACGTCGACGCGGCCGAGTCGGCGCGCGCAGAACAGACCGCCGAATCCCCCACCGATGATCAGCACTTTCATGCGTCCGTTGCTCATCGATACGAGGCTAGTACGCGAGTCGCGGGAGAAAGCGGTGTCACAGCGGTGCGCCCTGCTGCATCTCATGGTCGTCCACGTCACCACAAGGAGGAGAAATCCATGGATGCCCGACTCAATTTTCTCGCCACAGACCTCGCGGCCCAGTTCAGCAAGCGGTTCCACGGTGTCGGTCTGGTACTCGACCAATCGACGTTGCCCAAGGCCACCCGGGAATTGGTCAGCCTCCGGGCCAGTCAGATCAACGGATGTGCGATGTGCACCGACATGCACACCAAAGAGGCGGCGGCAGCAGGCGAATCCGCGGTGCGCCTCAACCTGGTGGCTGTCTGGCGGGAGGCCACGGTGTTCACCGAAGCCGAGCGGTCCGCGCTCGCGCTCACCGAGGAAGCGACCAGGATCGCCGATGCTTCGCACGGCGTGTCCGATGAGACCTGGTCGGAGGTACGCAGGCATTACGACGACGAGCAGCTCGCCGCACTGATCTGCCAGATCGCGCTCATCAACGCGGCCAACCGGATGAACGTGATAGTCCGCACCCCGGCGGGCTCATACGAGGCCGGAATGCTGGCGAGCATGTCGCGGTAGTCGACGCGATGGCCTAGGCCGCACGTCGTGCCGGCCTAGGCCCCCGCGAAGCAGTTGCGGTAATCGCTCGGCGTGGTGTGCAGCTGGCGGACGAAGTGGTGGCGGTACGTCACCGCGGATTCGAAGCCCACCCGGGTGGCGATCTGCTCGATCGACAGCGAAGACGATTCCAGCAGCGCAAGACTCGCCTGGATGCGCTGTTCGATGAGCCACTTGATCGGCGTGGTGCCCGTTGCTTTCGCGAACTGGCGCAGATAAGTGCGCCGCGACAGTGCCGATTGGGAAGCCAAGTCGTCCAGAGCAATTGGCGAATCCAGATGGCTCAGTGCCCACTCCATGCTCGCGGCGATCCGCCCGTCGGCCGCCGGCTCGGGCACCGGACTGTCGATGTACTGGGCCTGTCCGCCGGCGCGATGTGGCGAGATCACCAACCGCCGGGCGATGTCGTTGGCGACGCGCACGCCGTGATCTGACCGCACGATGTGCAAACACAGATCCAGCCCGGCCGCACAGCCCGCGCTCGTGAGCACGCCACCACCATCGACATAGAGCGGAGCCGGATCGACATCGATCTCTGGGTACTTCTGTTGGAGGAGATCCACGTAGATCCAGTGCGTCGTGGCCTGCCGGCCGTCGAGTACACCCGCGGCCGCCAGTGCGAATGCTCCGGAACAGATCGACACCAGCCGCGCGCCTCGATCGTGGGCCGCTCGGATCGCATCGGTCAACGCCGGCGACAGCGGTTCGGTCACGTCTCGAACACTCGGGATTATCACCGTGTCGGCGGTCGCCAAATCGGACAGCCCATACCCGGCATGCACCGTGGCGCCGCCGATCATGCGTACGTCCGGGGTCTCGGCACACAACTTGATCGAGTACCACGGCCGTGGGATGTCTGCTGAGAACCTGCCGGACAGTTCGGTGATCCCGAAGATCTCGGCTGCCAGACCGGACTCGAAACCCGACATTCCGTCATAGGCGAGGATTGCCACCTCATGCATGTCACTATCTTAAAGAATGACGGCTCTAGTGCCACTGTTTGATGCCGCGACGCCGGGCGACGATCGAGTCATGTTTTATCGACGCACATCCCGATGGAACCGATTGCGCCAGCGACCCGGCTTCCGGCTCATTGCGGCGCTCATAAGCGGAGTCCACGCGGCCAACGGCATCGCACACGGCGTGCAACCGCCACCGCAGTCACCGGTTCGCGCATCGAATCCGCGTGCCGGTTCAAGGGCTGAAACCGTTGCCCCACAGGGTTGTTAGCCGCCGCGCGTTACCGCTCTTCGTCGTGCCCCGGCGAGTCCTGCGGCGGGTCGTTGGCACTCGCGGTATCCGGTTCGTCATCCGGCGCGGGCTCCAATGCGACGCTTCGTGACCGGGGCCTGGCGGTGCCGGTCAACTGGGGACCGTCGGCCGGCCGCAGCCGCACCACCCGGCCCACCGCCCGGCGCAGACCCGGCGGTCCCTCGATCCGGAAGAAGTCGCCGATCCGCCCGGCCCCGTAACGCAACGGGGAGCCGAGCAACTCGCCCATCACCACGCCGGCGCCAAGGGCCAGCGCGGTCGCCGCTGCCGCCAACAGCTGGGCCAGACCGTCGTCGAAGCGGTCGTCGACCGCGAAGTAGAACACCGCGCGAAAGACCGCCATACCCGGCAGCATCGGCGTGATGCCGGCGGTCGAGGTCACCAGAGCGGGCGCCTGCCTGCGGATCGAGATCAGCGTGGCGAACAAGCCGACGCCCACGGCGGCGATACCGGTCGCGACAACCTGGCCGAAGCCGGCCGCTCCTAGACCGATGAGCACCAATTCGGCGAGACCGGCCGCGAGCCCGGCGGGGATCACCGAGCGCAGTGGGGCGTAACTGGCGATCGTGAGACATACGCCTGCCAAAGTCGCGCCCACGACCGCTAGCGCTATCGGCAATGGCCGGTGCGGCGTCACGAAGGTCTCGGTCGCGTCGACATGGAGCTGTATCTCGATGCCTGCCACCGTCGCGATCTGCAGGCCCGCCAGGATGCCGACGACGATGCCCGCCGTCATGAACAGCGCGTCACTGAGCCGCGCGACCGCGGTGATCATGTGTCCGGTGAGGGCGTCCTGCATCGAGCCCACCAAGGTCAGACCGGACAGCAGCATGACGATCCCGGTGGCGACGAGCGCGGTCAGCCCCTCGCCGGTGAACAGGTACGCGGCCACCGCGACCAGGGTCGCGAGCGCTGCGCCGACCACGTTCTGGAAAAAGAACGGAGTCCCCATCCGGTTGAGCACCCGGCCCACTCGATCGATGGCCGCCGACGTCACGGCGGCCACCAGACACGTCAGCCAGCTGCCACCGAGGAGCATCGCGATTCCGAGCGCGAACCCCGCCCACCCGGCGGTGGCCAACCAGCGCGGGTACGGATGAGGCCGCTCGGTCAGCTCGTCCATGGCTTCGTGCGCCTGCTCGACCACGACGC
Source organism: Mycolicibacterium wolinskyi str. Jessa 2025 (assembly GCF_049241375.1). Lineage (NCBI taxonomy): Bacteria > Bacillati > Actinomycetota > Actinomycetes > Mycobacteriales > Mycobacteriaceae > Mycobacterium > Mycolicibacterium wolinskyi. The sequence continues at coordinate 3,477,900 of NZ_CP185960.1, read as the reverse complement.
CACCGGTCGTGATGTCGCGGACCAGCCGGTCGAGTTCGGCAAGGCGCGTGTAATCCGTCGATCGCGTGCGCACCGCCCGCATGATGGTCACCGGTGGGCTGTCGGCGGTCGGCAACGCCGACACGATGATCGTGGTGAACGTGATGTCGACGACGCAGTCGGTGAGCTGGTACGCCTGGGCCACGTCCTGGGCCGTCGCGACGACATCCGCGGTACCCGAACCCGACGACAACATCACCTCGGCGAGCCGGATGGTGAGGTCGAGAACCTTCCTCGTGTGCAGGTCACCCATCCCGGCGGAATTGCGGCTCCGCTGGCCGGCAACGGGGGCCGGGTCGCGCTGCCCGCGCAGCGCGACCCGCAGACCACGACGGAAGCGGGCGGATCCGCCCGACAAATCTTGCGCCATCGACAAGCACGATACTGAGGCACGTCGCGAACCCGTATCCCACGCGCCGCATCGCTTCGATCTCGTTGTTTTGCAACGTCTTTCGACAAAGCCATGTCGACGCCGCATAACTTGATCGAGTTTGGGTAACCAGTTCGGGCATGACGCCGCGATCGCACGGTCGGCTGTGGTCAGCCGCTGCCCAGATCCCGCACGACATCGGCTCGATCGACGACAAACACTTGACTGCGTCCAAATCTGCGCGTGTTATTGGCGATATGCCCACCAGGGCGGAGTTCGAAGCTCAACTGCGTACGAGCGACCTACGGGTCACGCGCCCCCGGGTCGCTGTGCTCGAGGCCGTACACGCGCGTCCCCACGCCGACACCGAAACACTCTTCCTGGCAGTGCGGGACAGCCTGCCCAAAGTCTCGCGTCAGGCCGTCTACGACGTCCTACACGCACTGACCACGGCCGGGCTCATCCGGCGAATCCAACCGTCGGGGACGACCGCGCGTTATGAGTCCCGGGTCGGAGACAACCACCACCACGTCGTGTGCCGCGGTTGCGGGTCCATCGCCGACATCGACTGCGCCGTCGGTGAAGCACCCTGTCTCACCCCCGCCGACGACGACAACGCCCTGGATGGCTTCGTCCTCGACGAGGCCGAAGTCATCTACTGGGGTCTGTGCCGGGAGTGTTCGGCGACAGGCCCTTGATCACAGCCCGTTACACCAACCACCCGGAAGGATTTTGCTGTGTCATCCGATACCTCCGATAGCCGCCCGCCGACCCCGGACACCAAGACCGCAAGCACGAGCGAGAGCGAAAACCCGGCCATCCCCTCGCCGACGCCGAAGGCGCACGCTCCACTGACGAACCAGGACTGGTGGCCCGATCAGATCGACGTGACACGGCTCCACCCGCACGCACCTCAATCGAACCCACTCGGCGACGACTTCGATTACCGCAAAGAGTTCGCCAAGCTCGACGTCGACGCGCTCAAGGCCGATCTCATGGCGCTCATGACGCAGTCACAGGACTGGTGGCCGGCCGACTACGGCCATTACGGCGGCCTGTTCATCCGGATGAGCTGGCATGCGGCAGGCACGTACCGCATTTTCGACGGCCGCGGCGGCGGCGGTCAGGGCATGCAGCGGTTCGCGCCACTCAACAGCTGGCCGGACAACGTGAGCCTGGACAAGGCGCGCCGGCTGCTGTGGCCGATCAAGCAGAAATACGGCAACAAGATCTCGTGGGCGGATCTGTTGGTATTCACCGGAAACGTCGCCTTGGAGTCGATGGGATTCCAAACCTTCGGGTTCGGCTTCGGCCGCGAAGACGTCTGGGAGCCAGAGGAAATCCTGTTCGGTGAAGAGGACACCTGGCTGGGCACCGACAAGCGCTATTCCGGCGGCGAGCGCTCGCTCGCCGAACCGTACGGCGCGACCACCATGGGTCTGATCTATGTCAACCCCGAGGGCCCGGAGGGCGAGCCCGATCCCCTCGCGGCCGCACACGACATCCGCGAGACGTTCGGCCGGATGGCGATGAACGACGAGGAAACCGCTGCGCTGATCGTCGGCGGTCACACGTTCGGCAAGACCCACGGTGCCGGCGACGCCGACCTCGTCGGGCCCGAACCCGAGGCGGCCCCGATCGAACAACAGGGCCTCGGCTGGAAGAGCTCCTATGGCAGCGGCAAAGGCAAGGATGCGATCACCAGTGGGCTGGAGGTCGTCTGGACGCCGACACCGACGAAGTGGGACAACAGCTTCCTCGAAACCCTGTACGGATACGAGTGGGAGCTGACCAAGAGCCCGGCCGGGGCCTGGCAGTTCACCGCGAAGGACGGTGCGGGCGCGGGCACGATCCCCGACCCGTTCGACGGGCCCGGCCGCGCGCCGACCATGCTCGTCACCGACGTCTCGATGCGAGTCGATCCGATCTACGGACAGATCACGCGCCGCTGGCTCGAGCACCCCGAAGAGCTGTCCGAGGCGTTCGCCAAGGCCTGGTACAAGCTGTTGCACCGCGACATGGGCCCGATCTCGCGCTACCTGGGCCCGTGGATACCCGAGCCCCAGCTGTGGCAGGACCCGGTTCCGGCCGTCGACCATGAACTGGTCGACGATCAAGACATCGCGGCATTGAAGGCCAAGGTGCTCGACTCGGGTCTGTCGGTGCCCCAACTCGTGAAGACCGCGTGGTCGTCGGCGGCGAGCTACCGCAACACCGACAAACGCGGCGGCGCCAACGGGGCCCGGCTTCGCCTTGAGCCTCAGAAGAACTGGGAGGTCAACGAGCCTGCCGAGCTCGCGAAGGTACTGCCGGTGCTGGAACGGATCCAGCACGACTTCAACGGCTCAGCGTCCGGTGGCAAGAAGATCTCCTTGGCCGATCTCATCGTGCTGGCCGGCTCGGCAGCCGTCGAGAAGGCCGCCAGAGACGCGGGGCATGACGTCACGGTGCCGTTCACTCCCGGCCGCACCGATGCGACCCAAGAGAACACCGATGTGGATTCCTTCGCGGTGCTCGAACCGCGAGCCGACGGTTTCCGCAATTACGTGCGTCCCGGCGAGAAGGCGCCGCTGGAGAAACTCCTGCTCGAGCGCGCCTATTTCCTGGGCGTCACCGGTCCGCAATTGGCCGTGCTCATCGGCGGCCTGCGCGCGCTCGGTGCCAATCACGGCGGCAGCAAGCACGGCGTGTTCACCGATCGCCCAGGGGTGTTGACCAACGACTTCTTCGTCAACCTGCTCGACATGGGGACGGAGTGGAAGGCGTCGGAGACCGCGGAGAATGTGTACGAGGGCTTCGACCGGGTTTCGGGAGCACCGAAGTGGACCGCGACCGCGAACGACCTTGTCTTCGGCTCACATTCGGTGTTGCGCGCCGTCGCCGAGGTGTACGCGCAATCGGATGCCGGCGAACGCTTCGTCGCCGACTTCGTGAAGGCGTGGACCAAGGTCATGAACAACGACCGATTCGACGTCAAGCAATAGCGTCACCTGTCAGCGCGGCCGACACCCCGGTGTCGGCCGCGTTGTCTTCGCGTATCGGCGGCCGAATCGGGTACTCACAGCTACCAGCGAGCAGCGATGACGGAGCGTGATCGAGATGCGGGTAGTGGTGGTCGGCGCGACCGGCAATGTGGGCAGCAGCGTGGTCGAGGTTCTGGCAGCCGATGAACAAGTGGACTCGATCGTCGGGATCGCGCGTCGCCGGCCGACCTGGCAGCCACCGAAGACGACGTGGGTTCAAGCGGATGTCTCCCGCGATGACCTCGACGGTCAGTTCGCGGGCGCGGACGCGGTGATTCATCTCGCGTGGATCTTCCAGCCGACTCACGACGAGCTCGCGACGTGGCGCAACAACGTCCTCGGCAGCATTCGCGTGTTCGACGCGGTCGCGCGAGCAGGCGTCCCCGTGTTGGTGTACGCGTCCTCAGTCGGTGCGTACTCCCCCGGCCCCGACGACGTCGGCGTCGGCGTCGGCGTCGGCGTCGACGAATCATGGCCCACCCATGCGCTTCCCACTGCTGCGTACGGACGCGAGAAGTCGTATCTGGAACGCGTGCTCGACGGCTACGAGCGTGATCACGCCGATATCCGCGTGGCCCGCATGCGGCCGGGATTCATCTTCAAGCGCGAGGCGGCAACCGAACAGCGGCGCCTGTTCGGCGGTCCGTTGGTGCCCACCAGCTTGATCCGCCCGGCGCTGTTGCCGGTGGTCCCCGACCTGCCGGGCTTTCGCTTGCAGGCGCTGCATTCGCGCGACGCCGCGCATGCTTACCGACTGGCGCTCATCCGTCCCGTGCACGGCGCATTCAACCTCGCGGCCGAGCCAGTGCTCGACGCACACACGCTGGGCGAGATCCTCGGCGCACGACCGATCAAGTTGCCGATCCCGCCGATCAGGGCGGCCGTGGCGGCGGCGTGGAATCTTCATCTGCTGCCGGCCAGCCCGACACTCGTCGACCTCGCCCTTAGCCTGCCGGTCATGGACACGGCACGAGCCCGCAGCGAGCTCGGCTGGACGCCGACAATTTCGTCGCTCGACACCATTCGCGAATTTCTCGAAGGGCTGCGCGACGGGAGCGGGATGGATACACCTCCGCTCGATCCGAAAGCCGGTGGCAGATTTCGGTACAGGGAACTGGCAACCGGCGTCGGGCAACGCGCGCGGATGTAGCGGCCGCCATTCGCCGCCAGTAGCGCTCATCGACCACGAACACTCAAGGGTCCACGGTCCGTCGCGTGGCTTCATGCTGAATCTGCGGCCCGGGACCGCCGGGCAGCCCTACGGGGAGCCTTGGAGGCGGGCATGGACGTGTACGAAGCGGTTACGACTCGGCGGGCGGTGCGTGGTTTCACCGATCGGCCCGTCTCCAAGGACGTGCTGGCACGGGTGCTGACCGCCGCCGCGTGGTCACCCTCAAGCTCCAACACCCAACCCTGGAACATCTACGTCGTCACCGGCGCACCCCTGGCCGAACTCAAGAAACGCGCCACCGAACGCGTCGCCACCGGCGCCGACTGGGATGAACGCGAATACACCATGTACCCGCACGACATGCCCGCGCCCTACCGCGACCGCCGCGCCGCCTTCGGCAAAGAACGCTACAGCGCCCTCGGCGTCGCCCGCGACGACTGGGAAGCCCGCCAACGCGCCGCCATCGCCAACTGGGACTGCTTTGGCGCCCCCGCCGCCCTGTTCTGCTACATCGACCGCAACCTCGGCCCCGCCCAATGGGCCGACACCGGCATGTACCTGCAGACCGTCATGCTGCTGCTGCGCGCCGAAGGACTGCACAGCTGCCCCCAGATGGCGTGGTCGCAAGTTCGCCAGACCGTCGCCGACGTGCTGTCTCCTCCGGACAACCTCATGCTCTTCTGCGGCATGTCCATCGGCTACGAAGACCCCACCGTCCCCTACATCCGCACCGGCCGCGCACCCCTCGACGAAACCGTCACGTTCGTCGACGGCTAGCAGTGAAAACTGCTGGGCGCGAACGTCATCGCTGAAAGCGCACGTACCGGTCGACGGACGCCGCATCGGCCGCGGAGTAGGTGACGCTGTCGACCTGGTTGCCCTGATCGTCGACCAGCAGCAGGTTGCCGCCGCTGTTGCCGAGTTGCACACCCGTGCCGTCGAGGACGACGACCGCCGACGTACCGCCGACCAGCGTGACATCCAGCTTGGTCTCCCGGCCATTGCGGTCGACGATCCGCCAGCCGTGCAACGGCGTCGCAGTGGTCGCAAAACTGCCGATGACAATCGATTCCGCACCGGGATCGGCACCCGCCGGATTGATCAGGGCCCGTTCCAAGTAGGCCGGCGCCGCTGCCGCCGGTGTGGGCACTCCCGGTTGACCGGTGATCAGCCGCGACAGCGGTTGCGCGCCGGGAGCCGCGGCGCCGGCCGCATCGGTCGGCACGCGCTGCGTCTGAAAAGCCAAGAACAGCCCCACGATTCGGTCCGGGAATGCCAGCAGCAGGCCGCCGTCGTGGAATGCACCGTTGTCGCCGGCGTGGGTGCCGACGTTGCCCTGGTTCATGTGGATGTCGTGGATCCCGTGTAAGCCGTCGGTGTTGCCGAATTCGGCGTCGATCGGCTTGTTCAGATTGCGGTCGAATTTGGCGCCGAATGCGTACAGCTCGCCGGTGGCAGCTTTGCACTGGTTGAGGTAGAGGACCAGCAGATCTTGGAGGTCATCGGCGTTGGCGTTGCCACTGGGCGGAAGGGCACGACCAAGCGTGAAGTCGAACATCGGCGCCTTCACGTAGTCGAGTGACGCTGTCGAAGTGGCAGGCCGCACCGTGAAGCCCGACGCCAGGCCGGACAGACCGCCCAGGACGGGATGGCCGACGAGCGGGTCCACGACCCAGAACACCACTTCGCTGCCGTCGTTGGATTGCACGTTGACCGCGACACGCCATGGCTGCCCGGAGTCGTCGATCGCCCGGATCTGGAGATGCGGGGTGGAATCGTCATCCTCGCGGACGAACCGATCGGGCCGAGCTCGTAGCACACCATAGTTGAGCGCCATGGCCGTATCCCTTCTCGTCTTCATGTGACTCGAACGGGCACAATGGATTCCGCTGAGCCCACCACGACCGTATCGAGACAGCGTCGCTCAGGCACGCGTAGCCGACTACCCGAAATCCGGGCGCGCTTCGATCGATACCGGGCAACCGTTCCCGTCGTCGCCCGCCCTCAGGCGTAGAGCGTTTCGAACTGCTTGATCGAGCGCTCGATGTCGCCCTTGACCGCGCGGGCGGCGACCGATCCGATGGGCCCGAACAGCGGTGGACCACCTAAGTCGATGGTCACGGCGAACGCACATCCCGACGCCGTGGGCTTCACCTTCATCTTCAGTCCGTACTTGGTCCCGCCTACGCCCTTACCGGTGACTTCGAGCAGTTGCGGCGGGTCGATCTTCTGCACCGTCCACGTGACGCGGTTGCGCATACCCTTGGCGCCCGCGACGCCGACGAGCGTTGTGCCGACAGTCAGCTCCGTCGGCACGTCACTACGCCAGCCCTCATGCATCACCAACCAGTCGCCGAGCCCCTCGAGATTCGACGCGTGTTCCCATGCGCTCTCCGGACTGATCGGCAGTTCGCGAGTGAGCTCCAGCTTGGCCATGCGTTGGATGCTAATGCCGCGACATCCGCGTATCACCGAGGGTCGCAATCAGGTTGTCAGCACCATGCGGTAGCGGGCACGACCCTCCTCCATGGCGGCGTACGCGTCGGCCGCGTCCGCGAGCGGTCGCTCTTCGATCATCGCGCGCACGCCCGACACCACCGCGAAGCGCATCGTCTCTTCGACGTCGCGTGCGGTACCCGACGGATGCCCGGAAATGCTCAGCGCGGGCTGGATCAGTTGCGCCGGACTGATGGCCAGCGGGTCGGTCGCAACGCCGACGGCGACCAGTTCGCCGCGCGGCGCCAGCCCGCCCACGGTGTCGGCCATGGCTTGCGAGTTGCCTGCGGTCGCCAGCACCACCGCGGCACCACCGAGCTTTTGCAGCTGCGCACTGACGTCCTCGGCTCTGGAGTCGATGTAGTGACGCGCACCGAGGGCCCGGGCGTCGGCTTCCTTGTCGCGGCCGCGCGCGATGGCGACCGTGTCGAAACCCATTGCGTTGGCGAACTGCACGCCGAGGTGGCCCAGGCCGCCCACCCCGAGCACCGCCACCAGATCACCGGGCAGGGCATGCGTGTGCCGAAGCGCGTTGTAGGTGGTCACGCCGGCACAGCCCATCGGGGCGGCTTCGGCGAACGAGAGTTCGTCGGGGATCCTGGCCAGCGCATTGGCCGGGGCGGTCACCGATTCCGCATAGCCGCCCGGGTAATGCAAGCTGGGGATCTGTCCGTTCTCGCAGTGGATGAACAACCCCTTGCGGCACGGGATGCACTTGCCGCAGGCACCGCCGAACCAGCCGATCGCCACCCGGTCCCCCACCGCGAATTCGTCTACGCCGGGCCCAGTTTCGGCGACGGTCCCGGCGATCTCATGACCGGGCGTGAGCGGAAAGCTGACGCCGGGAAAACCACCGTTGACGATGGCGCGGTCGGTACCGCACACGCCGCACGCGGCGACGGCGACGCGAACCTGGCCCCGTTCGGGCGGAACGGTCTGCGCGTCAGCCAGTTCCAAGTCGCCACCGGTGGACTGGACGTGAACCGCTCGATGAGTAGACATGGGCATCCTTACCGTCGCCGTCGATGTACTCAGTCATCTTCATCCGCGAATCGCCACCTGGCTAGGTGGTGCGTCAGCCACGGTTTCAACCGAGGATCAGGGGAAGCCTCGCGGCCAGCTCACCCAGCGCGGACACTTCCGTCGCGGTCGGTGCACGCCGGCCGGTGCCCACCAGCAAGGCGTCCGTGTCGGACAACGAGGCGGGAAAGCGCGCCCCGGCGATCTCCTCCAACATCCTGCGCGACTCGGCGAGCCCGGCCGCCGGTGGCGGCCCGGCCGCCGGGAGATGCGCCACGAGATCGAGGTGGTGCAGTGTCCACTCCATGACGTAGGCCCGCAGATACTCGCCCACCTCGAACACCTCGTCGCGCGTGCCGACCCGCAGATCGGGATCGGCGAGCACCGCCGCGCGCCCCGCAGCCGCGCCGAGGTCGTCCAGGTGGAACTTGAGCAGCCACGGCTCTTCGTAAGCCGCGGCGAGCCGCACGGTCACCGCATCGAGCGGATCATCACCGGACGGCGGTGTCGACGAAACCTCCCAGTAGGTCACCGCGTTGCGTGTCGGTTCCCGGTCGGTCGGTGTCACCAGGGTGATGAGGATGTCCTGCGCGTCGATGATCAGATGACACACCAGATCTCGCACGAGCCAGCCCGCACACCCCGATGGTCGCGCGAAGTCCTCGTCCGCGAGGCCGGCCACCGCCGTACGCAGCGCCGCCCACGACTCCGAAAACAGGTCCACCACCGCAAGCTAGCAGCGCGCCCCACGCGGTGTGCGCTTGCGCACAGTTTGCGGGCGCCGATTTGGTGTACAACTCTCCCCTTTGGGTAGAGTTGCGGTCCGGCACCAGGAGTTTGTGGCCGTTTGTCGCACGGATGCCGAGTGGCCGGTGAAAACCGTTCCCGGGAAACGCCTTTCGCGCAATGACGCGCTATCTGGCAAGAGATCGATCTCGCTGCGCTCGCAGCGGCAGAACGGAGTTGTGGTGGTGGCGCTGCCCGGGACGACGAACCCGCGTGAGGAACAATCGGTGCTGTCTGCCTTGAAGACCCCGCGGCGGTTGCGAACAGAGGTGCTTGCCGGGCTCGTGGTGGCCCTGGCGCTGATTCCCGAGGCGATCTCGTTTTCGATCATCGCCGGCGTGGACCCGCGCGTCGGCCTTTTCGCGTCGTTTACGATGGCCGTCACCATTGCGATCGTCGGTGGCAGGCCCGCCATGATCTCGGCGGCGACCGGCGCGGTGGCGCTCGTCGTGGCGCCACTCGTGCACAGTCACGGGCTCGACTACCTCATCGCCGCCGTCATCCTCGCCGGCGTGCTGCAGTTGGTGCTCGGCGGCCTCGGTGTGGCGAAGCTGATGCGGTTTGTCCCCAGGAGCGTCATGGTGGGCTTTGTCAACGCACTTGCGATCCTCATCTTCATCTCGCAGCTGCCGCACCTTCTCGGCGTGCCCTGGTTGGTGTATCCGCTCGTCGTGGTCGGCATCGCGATCATCGTGGTGCTTCCCAAACTGACCACCGTGATTCCGGCGCCACTCGTCGCGATCGTCCTGCTGACCGCCGCCTGCTTGGGATTCGGATGGTCGGTGCCGAATGTCGGCGATGAAGGTGACCTTCCGTCGAGCCTGCCTGCGCTGTTGTTTCCCGACGTACCGCTCACCCTGAACACATTGGCGGTGATCGCGCCCTACGCGCTGACCATGGCCGTCGTTGGACTCCTGGAATCGTTGATGACCGCAAAGCTGGTCGACGACATCACCGACACCCACTCGAACAAGTCCCGTGAGGCTCTCGGGCAGGGTGTGGCCAACATCGTCACCGGCTTCTTCGGCGGCATGGGCGGTTGCGCGATGATCGGCCAGACCATGATCAACGTCAAGGCGTGCGGCGCGCGGACCCGGATCTCGACCTTCCTGGCCGGAGCCCTACTGCTCGGACTGGTCGTCGGCCTTGGCGACATCGTCGCCCAGATCCCGATGGCCGCTCTCGTCGCAGTCATGATCATGGTTTCGGTCGCGACGCTGGATTGGCACAGTGTCAATCCGAAGACCTTGCGGCGCATGCCGAAAAGCGAGACGGCTGTCATGGCCGCAACCGTCGCGGTGACCGTGGCCACCCATAATCTCGCCTACGGTGTCGTGGTCGGCACGCTGGCCGCGATGGTGCTGTTCGCGCGGCGGGTCGCTCACCTGACCGATGTCGTCGAGGTGGCTCACCCAGACGCGGACACCCGGGTCTACGCGGTCAAGGGTGAGCTGTTCTTCGCCTCCAGCAACGACCTCGTCTACCAGTTCGACTATGCCGGTGATCCGGAGAACATCGTCATCGACATGAGCGAGGCGCACATCTGGGATGCCTCGACCGTTGCCACCCTGGACGCCATCACCACCAAGTACGCGGCCAAGGGAAAGAATGTCACCATCATCGGCATGAATGACAACAGCGCCGAACGTCACCGCAGGCTCAGCGGTCGCCTTGCCGCGGCGCACTAGGCCGAGTGCATGACGACCGGCGACCCGAAGGAAGAGCGCCTGCAGATCGGCGAGGTGGCGGCACGCACCGAGCTCTCGATCAAGACCATCCGGCATTACGACGAGGTGGGACTGGTCACGCCGTCGGCTCGGTCCGCCGGCGGCTTTCGGTTGTACACGGCCGCCGACGTCGACCGCCTGCTCGCGATCCGCCGCATGAAACCACTCGGTTTCACCCTCGATGAGATGCGCGAACTGCTCGCCGCCCTCGAAACGGTGCATGCGCCTGCCGCGTCGAAAAGCGAACGCGCACAGGCCCTTACCTACCTGGCCGAATGTCACGCCCGTGCGCGCGAAGCGTGCGACAAGCTCAGCCGGCAACTCTCCTACGCACGCGAGCTGACCGCTCAACTCGCCGACTACCGCAACGAGTGAGGCGGCACGCGCTCAGTTTTCGACCGCCGTCCAGTCATATGGCAAGAACTTGCCGTCGAACGTGACGACCACCCGGTCGCCGGCGGGGTGCGGCTTGCGTTGCACGTCGAGACTGAAGTTGATCGCGCTCATGATGCCGTCCCCGAACTGCTCGTGTATGAGTTCCTTGACCGCACCGCCGTAGACCTGGAGCGCTTCGTAGAAGCGGTATATGGTCGGATCGGTCGGTACTGCCGTCGGCAGGCCGCCACGCATCGGTACCGCCGCGAGAATCGGGATCGCCGATTCGTCCAGACCCAGCATGTCGACGATCACCTTGCCGCACTCGGCAGGTACCGGATGCTGGCCGAGCAGCGCGGCGACCGTCCACACCACCGGTTTGTCGATCGCGTCGGCCAACTCCTGCCAGGTGAGCCCCTTGAGCAGCCGGGCCGCGACGATTTCGGCTGTTATCTCGTCTCTTGTCATCTGCTCAGCATGCCCCAGTCACGCGTTGGCTTCAGCGGGGAGCTTGAACTCCTCGGGCGCCGCAGGCCGGTTCCAGTCGCTGCCGGTCCTGGCATGCGTCGCATAGAGGGTCAGACCGACGAACGCCAAGCCGCCGACGAGATTGCCTATCAGTGTTGGGATCTCGTTCCAGATCAGATAGTCGGCGACCGAGAAGTCACCGCCGAGCATCAGACCGGACGGGAACAGGAACATGTTGACGATGGAGTGTTCGAACCCCATGTAGAAGAACAGCATGATGGGCATCCACATCGCAATCACCTTGCCCGACACCGAGGTCGACATCATCGCGGCCACGACGCCGGTGGACACCATCCAGTTGCACAACACCCCGCGAATGAACAGTGTCAGCATGCCTGCCGCGCCATGCTCGGCGTAACCGACCGTCCGGCTTGAACCGATCTCCCCGAGCCGCTGGCCCACCTCGTTCGGGTCGACGGTGAATCCGTAGGTGAGGATGACGGCCATCATCACCGCGACGGTGAACGCGCCGGCGAAGTTACCGACGAACACCAACGACCAGTTCCGCAGCATCGAGCGCACGGTGACGCCGCGCCGTTTGTCCAGCAGCGCGAGCGGAACGAGGGTGAAAACACCTGTCAGAAGGTCGAATCCGAGAAGGTAGAGCATGCAGAAGCCGACCGGGAACAACACCGCGCCGAGCAGCGGATTGCCCGTCTGCACGGTGATGGTGACCGCGAACGCCGCCGCCAGCGCGAGAATCGCACCGGCCATGTAAGCGCGGATCACGGTGTCCCGGGTGGACATGAATGCCTTGTTCTCGCCGGCATCGATCATCTTCGTGACGAACTCGGGCGGATTGACATACGACACGGTCAGCGTCCTTCCTGCTCATACGTGCGCGAAGCTGATCGCTCCCGACGTGCACAGCTGGCTCACGGTCGGTGGACCTGCTCACATAGGTGCTGCGCCAGTCTGGCAACCGGTTGTGTCATGAATGTGAATCGGCTGACAGGATCACGTCACATCCTCTTCACTCCCGCCGGACGCCGATTGTGAGCAGTCGCCGGTCGCAGCGACACGCCGCGTCAGTGTGTGCCCAGCGTCCCGTCGAGGTATTGGGAACGGCAGGCCCGCCGCGCCAACTTGCCGCTCGTGGTGCGCGGTATCGCCCCGGCCGGGAGGAAGCGCACCTCGCGGACCGTCAGCCCGTGTCGATTGGCGACCTCGGCTTCGATGGCCGATATCGCCGGGGCGGGGTCGGCACGCCCGGTGCCCGCTGCGCGTTCGGCGATCACCACGAGCTGTGCACCGTCGTCGGCGGGTACGGAGAAGGCCGCGACGTAGCCGCGACGCACCAGCGACGACGCATCGGCGACCGTGGCCTCGATGTCGTGCGGGTAGTGGTTGCGGCCGCCGATCACCACCAGATCCGCGATCCGCCCCGTGACATAGAGTTCGCGGTCGAGGTAGACACCGAGGTCGCCCGTGCGCAACCAGGTGGCGTCAGGGGGCGAGCCGTCGGCGTGGCCGCCCGTCGAGAGTCGGGAACGCAATACCGCGCCGAACGTCTTCCGTGTTTCGTCGGGCCGGCCCCAGTATCCGCGGCCAATGTTGTTGCCGTGCAGCCAGATCTCCCCCACGGCGCCGTCGGGAAGTTCCTCGGCGCGATCAGGATCGACGATCACCGCCCACTGGCTGCGGGCGACCTGGCCGCACGACACATGGGCAACCGCACCGACCGCGTCGGCCGCTACCGGCACCGCGTGCCCTTCGGCGAGTCGCTGGCGGTCGAAGTAGACCACCGATGCCTGCGCGGCGGGAGCGATCGTCGAGACGAACAGGGTGGCCTCGGCGATGCCGTACGAGGGTTTGAACGCGGTCGGCGGCAAGCCGTAGGGCGCGAACGCCTTGTTGAACGTCGCGATCGCGGTGGGGCTGACCGGTTCCGAACCGATGATGAGCACCACGTTGCTGAGGTCGACGTCCGCGCCCTGGTCCGGCACCCCGCGCTGAGCCGCCCACTCGTAGGCGAAGTTCGGCGCCGCGGTGATCACCCGGCCGTACCGCGACTCCGCCGACAACGCCTGAATCCAGCGCTGCGGCCGACGCACGAACGCCGTGGGCGACATCAGCGTCGAGTGCCCGCCATAGACGGCCGGGAAACCGATCATCGAAAGGCCCATGTCGTGGTAGAGCGGTAACCAGCTGAGGCCGTGGGTGTTTCGGTTCAGCAAGTCGATCGAGAGGATCATCTGCAGCAAGTTCGTACCGACCGCCCGGTGGGTGATCTCGACACCGACCGGGGGCCGCGTCGAACCCGAGGTGTACTGCAGATGCGATACGTCGTCGACGTCGACGGTTACCGGCTCGAACGCCTCGCCGACGGCGTCGGGGATTTCGTCGATGATGACGACTTGCGGGCGCCGGCCGGCAGGCAATTTCGTCAGGAAGTCCTGCACCGCCGTGTTGGCGGCCGCGGTGGTCAGGATCGTGCTGGGCTGTGCGTCGCCGAGCGCGGTTTCGAGCCGCTCGGCGTGGCCCTGTAGCTCCGGGGCGAACAGTGGTACCGCGATCGTCCCGGCCTTGATGGCGGCGAAGAAGCCCACAACGTAGTCAAGGCCCTGCGGCGCGAGGATGGCGACTCGGTCACCGCGTTCGGCGACCCGCTGCAGGTGCGCGCCGACGGCGCGCAGCCGGACCCCCAGTTGGCTCCACGTCAGCTCGACGGGTTCGCCCTCGGAATGGCTGTAGTCGAGATACCGGTAGGCCACCGAGTCGCCCACGTTGTCGACATTGCGGTCGATGAGAGATATCAGGGTGGTGCCCGGCGGCAGCACGATGCCGCCGGCGGCATCGAGGCAGTCCTCGATGCGCAGCAGGCCGGTCGGAGCCTCGTATTCATCGCGGGAGGCGCTATCCATGACCGCAGTTTAGGTCGCGGCGCGGCACTCAGATCGGACCGGACAGGCCGGCAAGGATCGCGCGCGCGACGCGCCGTCCGTGGGCCTCGCGGTCGGGACCGGTGACGTCCTGAAGGTGAAATGCCCAGTGCGCCTCGAAAAGACAGGCCAAACCGTACGCGGCAGCGCCGATCGCCTCCCGGTGGGCCGTGGGGTACTCGTCGGCCAGCTGCTGCTCAAGATCGGGCAGCCACCGTCCGGTCCACAGTTCGCGCAGCCGGTCGCGCACCTGGTGATCGCGTGCGGCCAGCGCCACCAACTCATTCCATACGACCAGATCGTCGCGGCTGCGGTAGGCGCCTGGCGCGAACATCGCCTCGATCCGGCGTGACACCGGCAGATCGCTGTCGGCGCGCAGCATTCCGGTGCCGTAGGCGGCGACGGCTTCGTCGACGAACGCCCGCAGCAGACCGTCGCGAGTGCCGAAATAGTGCAAGACCAGAGTGCGCTGCAGCCCCGCTTCTGCGGCCACCATCGACAGAGTGGTACTGGCCAGGCCTTCGCGCGCGACCACCACGGCGGTCGCCCTGAGAATCTCGGCGATCCGCTCCGGCGCCTTGCTCGGCCGCCCGACTTTGTTTACTGTCATGACAGTCAGCTTATAGGGCGGGGGCAGCAGATGCGGGTATTGGCGCTCGGCGGTGCGGGTGAGATGGGGACGGCGGCGGTGCGCGTGTTGGCCGACGACCCGAGGGTGAGTCGCCTCGTCGTGGCCGATCGCGACGAGCAACGCGCCTCGGCGGTCGCGATGGCGCTGGGCGGCAAGGCGTCAGCACGCAAAGTGGACGTGACCGACCGGGCAACGCTGTTCGATGCGATGCGCGATTGCGATCTCGTGGTCAACACCGTCGGCCCGTTCTACCGGTTCGGCGCACCGGTGCTGGCCGCGGCGATCGAGGCGGGGCGCGACTACGTCGACATCTGTGACGATCCGCAACCCACACTGGACATGTTGGCGATGGACGGGCGCGCACGAGCGGCCGGCGTGACCGCCTTACTGGGCATCGGCGCGAGCCCGGGAATCGCGAATCTGCTCGCGGTCGTGGCCGGGCGCGAGCTGGACTGCGTTGACTCGTTGCTGACGGGATGGAACATCGGCGAAGCGCAGCCCGACCCGACCACCCATGCCGAGGCCAGTGCGGCGCTTCTGCACGGCATCCGCCAGATCACCGGCACCATTCCGCTGACCCGCGATGGCGCGCTCGCGTACGAGCCCGCCCTGCAGCGGGTCCGGTTCACCTATCCCGGCATCGGCCCCGGCGAAGGCCGCAGCTTCGGCCATCCGGAGGCCGTGACGTTGCCGCGGGCGTTCCCGGAGCTGCGCGACAGTACCAACATCGTCGTCGGCAACCGTGCCGCGCTGGCCGGCCTGTCATTGCTGCGAGCGGCCGTCGACCGCGGGATTCTGTCGCCGAATCGTGCTGCGCGCCTGGCCGGTTGGGCCGAACGGCACTTTCCCGCCAATCCGGTAGACATCATCACCCCCGGCGGCATGCCACCGCTGTTCGCGATCGCCGCCGGCCGACGCGACGGCAGGCCGGCCTCGGCAGCCACTGCCCTTGCCCAGATTCCGGGGCTCTCGATGGCGGCGAACACCGGCATACCGCTTGCCGTCGCGGTGCCGATGGTCGCGGACGCGGCGCGACCCGGAGTCCACACTCCTGAGAGCCTGCTCGAACCAGACGCGTTCTTCAGTGCACTCGCCCCACACTGCATCGGGCACCCCGCCGCCACGGCAATGACGGCGACCACCCGCTCATGGGACAGCAAGGAATCCGCCGCCGATGCGTTGAACACCTCGCTGCTCACCGCGTTCCTAGCGCCGCCCACCCGCGCCGGGTTTTGATCACCCGCGCGCGAGTACCGCGGCCAACTGCTCGAAGGTGAGTGTCCAACCGCTGTGGAAGTTCTCGAATTCCTCTGGCGGCAGCAGGGAATGCTCGATCGACATCAGAGTCTCCTCGTCGCCGACCGGCTCGAACGCGACATCGACGACGCTGACGGCAGTGGGATCTGCCCAGTCCGAATTGCTCCACGTGAACCGCAGCGCGCGCGGACGGTCGATCGCCAGGAATTGGCCGGTGATGAGAACGCTTGTGCCTGAATCGTCGACGTCGAAACTGACCTTCCCACCGACGTGAGGCTCAATCGTGATGGCCACGCAGCGCACCGGGCGCGGACACATCCAGTCGGCCAATGACTCCGGATCGAGCCATTGGTCGAACACCACGTGCGGTGGGGCGGGCATGACGCGCTGAACGTGCACCGTCGCCGCGTCGGTCATCCGGATTGCCCCTTTCGCCGCAGCCGCGCCGCGAGCGCGTCCGCTCGTGTCGACCAGAAGTCCGTCTGTTCGTTGATCCATTGCTGCGCCATCGTCAATCCATCCGGTTTCAGAGACAACCAGTGCTCGCGGCCGCGGATCTCGCGTTGCACGAGCCCTGCCGATTCCAACACCCCGATGTGGCGGGAAACGCCGGCAAATGTCATGGGCAGCGGGGCGGCCAGATCGCTGATGCGGGCATCGCCCTCGCGCAGAGTCTTCAAAAGCCAGCGTCGGGTCGGATCGGCTAGTGCCGAATACGCCCGGTCCAACACCTGATCTTCAACCACATTGTTGACTATAGCGGGGCGCATGTGTTGTGCTGGAGACAGTTATTAAACGGATCTGTTGAATGTTGAGATGACGGAAGGACCACACATGAAGACCCCTCCGATCGTGTCGGCGCCGGAATGGGACACCGCGCTGCAACAGATGCTGGTCAAGGAGAAGGAGTTCACCCGCGCCAGGGATGCGCTGGCCGCGATGCGTCGGCGGATGCCGTGGACGCCGGTGGAGAAACGCTACGAGTTCGAGGGGCCCGAGGGCACGGTCTCACTACTGGACCTGTTCGCGGGCCGGCGCCAGCTGATCGTGTACCGGGCCTTCCTCGACCCGGGTGTCGACGATTGGCCCGAACACGGCTGCGTCGGCTGTTCGTTGATGGCCGACCACATCCCCAACCTCGCGCATCTGAATGCCCGCGACACCACGCTCGTCTACGCCTCCCGCGGGCCGCAGGCCGACATCCAGCGGATCAAAGCGCGGATGGGCTGGCAGCATCCCTGGTACACGATGGTGCCCGGCCCGGACGGCGCCTTCGACGTCGACTTCGGCGTCGACCAATGGCACGGCACCAACGCCTTCATCCGCGACGGCGATCAGGTGTACCGCACGTACTTCATCGACAACCGCGGCGACGAGGCCTTCGTCAACACCTGGAACTTCCTCGACATGACGGCGCTGGGCCGTCAGGAGACGTGGGAGGACTCACCGGAGGGCTACCCGCAGACCAAGCCCTACGAGTGGTGGTCGTGGCACGACACGTACGCCCAGCACGAGCCGTCGCGGTGGTTCGGCGATCCAGATTCCGACGATCCGAAAGATCCGCGCCCGCCGCGTACCGAGGGATGTGATTCCTGTGGCAGTCACTGATGCGGTGCGGGCCGTCGGCCACTACCAGGAGACGAAAGACCGCATCGTCGAGCTTGTTTCGGAGTCCGACGCGGCGTGGAGCACCGCCGTTGCGGCATGTCCTGGCTGGTCGGTACGTGACGTGGTCGCACATATGACCGCGGTGGCCGAGGACTGGGTGAGCGGCCGCCTGGCCGGGGCGCCCACCGACGAACAGACTGCCGCGCAGGTGGCCCGATTCGCCGCCTTCGACACGGCAGGCATTCTGACCGCGTGGGACGATGCGGCCTCGGCGTTGGCCCGCAAGGCCGACAGCGACGGGCTCAAGCCGCCGCTCGGTGACATCGTCGTCCACGAGCACGACATCCGTGCCGCTCTGGGCCGGCCGGGGGCACGAGATTCGGACGCGGCACGCAGTGTCTGCGACCAGTTGCTCGCCAACCTTTCGACCCCGGTGCCGCTCGTGGTGGCGGTGGAGGATGCCGAGTATCGCAGCGGGCCGGACTCGGGTGCCGAGATACGGCTCGACACAACGCGTTTCGAGGTGTTGCGGTGGCGGACGGGCCGCCGGAGCCGGGCCCAGCTCGCCGCGATGGACTGGTCCGGTGACCCTGCACCCGTGCTCGATTCGCTGTATCTGTTCGGCCCCGCCGACGCCGACTTCATCGAGTAGCCGAACCGGGCGCCCTACACATCGGAGAAGATGGGCGGGTGACTCAACCGCCGCTGACCCTCCCCGCACTTCTCCACCGCAGCGTGAGGGAATTCGGCCAGGCCACATATGTGGTTACGCCGACGGACAGCCTGACATACGACGAGGCCGAGCAGCGCTCGGCTCGTGCGGCCCGGTGGCTGCTGCGTGCGGGTGTCGGCAAAGGCACCCGGGTCGGCCTGTTCTTCGCCAACGGCGCCGACTGGATCGTCTGGTGGCTCGCGGTGTCGCGGATCGGGGCGGTGGCCGTCCCGTTGAGCACGCTGTACCCGCCGGCCGAGCTCGCAAAAGTGTTGCGGTTGGCCGATATCGGGATGTTGGTCGCGCCCCCGCTCGTGCTCAACATCAACGTCGCCGACCGGTTGGAAGCCGCACTGCCCGAGCTCGCCGCCGCGCAGTCCGACGTGCTGGCCGTAAGTGCCGCGCCCTACCTGCGCCGCGTCGTGTTCACCGGCGATACCGGCCGCCTATGGGCCGGCCGATGCGACGACGATGCCGTGGTGCCCGACAGCATTCTGAGCGCCGTCGAAGCCGAGGTCTCCCCCGCCGATCTCGCCGTCATGATTCACACCTCGGGGTCGACCGCCGATCCCAAAGGTGTCCTGCACACCCACGGCACCCTGGCGCGCCAAACCTCGACGTGGCCGAGCGCCATCCGGGCGATCACCCATTCGGACACCGAGGCACGGATCCTGTGCGCCATGCCGTTCTTCTGGATCGGTGGGCTTCTTGCGGCGACGGGCGCGCTGCACGAACCGGTCACCATCGTCGTGCTGCCGAAGCTCGACGCCGAGACCGCACTCGACCTCGCCGAGCGGGAACGCATCACCGGCATCGTCGGATGGCCCGCGTTCACCCAGCGGTTGCGCGAACACCCCACGTTCGACAGCCGCGATCTCAGCAACGCACCGATGTTGCGCGAAGGCCCGCTCGATATCGCGATGACCGATGTCCCCGACGGGTTTCCGGTGCACCGCACGATGACGGAAACCGCGGGCGGCTTTGCGTTCACGGAGATGAGCATCGTCGATGACGACGGCCAGCCGGTCCCGCCCGGCGCCACGGGTCAACTGCTCGTCCGAGGCGTCGGAGTGATGGCGGGTTACAACAAGCGCGAACGGTCCGACACGTTCGATGCGGACGGGTGGTACCACACCGGCGATCGGGTTTACCGCCGCGACGACGATCCGCGCGTGTTCTACGTCGGCCGCACGACAGACCTCATCAAGGCCGCCGGGGCGAACGTGTCACCGCTCGAAGTCGAGGCGGTGGTCGGCGGTCTCGCCGAGGTGGCTCAGTGCATCGTCGTCGGAATCGACGACCCGCAACGCGGCGAGGAGGTGTGCGCAGTGATCGTGCCCGCCACGGAGCTCGATCTTCGCTCGGTCGCCGAGTACACGCGTGCACAGCTTTCCGCCTACAAGGTGCCCACCCGCTGGGTGCTCACCACAAGCGACCGGATCCCGACCCTGCCGAGTGGCAAGTTCGATCGGAAAGCTCTGCGGCAGTTGATCATCGACGGCTCACTGACATCGACTCGGGTTGGCGCGACGCGAGGTTAATCCGGATCGATCAGCCGCCGGAAACCTGCGGCTGCATGGACCGAAGCCCCGGCGGCCCTGACCCGTTCGGCCAACGTGCTGTCCGACGTCACGACGGTGATGTCGGCGGGCCGTGAATCGCTTGTCACCAGGCGCACGATCTCGTCGTCGGCGGAGTTCGCCGCTGCCTCGGGCGCATTGGCGATGTCGATCACGGCCGACTCGATGGGCGGCGAGACCGGCGACTCGAACACCACCTGTACGCTTCGGCCTTCCGTGGTTGCCCAGCGCTCCAGCCGATCGACCAAGCGAGCCATCGCGCCCCGACGGTCTTTCCACCAGCCGTCCGGGCGAGAGCCGATCACATTCATGCCGTCGACGATCCAGCGCATACCGGCGACGATACGGGCAACCCGCCGGGTTACCGCCTCGCTTCCGCGTCGGCCATCCGCCCACTCGTCGTCACGGCGTTGCCGACATCAGGTTCGATCGCGATGCGAAGGCCCGCGTCGAACCCCGGTTCCCCGACCCGAAAAGTCCACTCGTCGCGACTACCGGGAAGCCGACGCGCCCGCTGCACGATGGCTGACCGGTCGCCGGTGACGGCCATCTCGTCAAGCCGGTCACGGGTGTACGGCTCGCGAGCCGAAAGGAATCGCTCGCTCGTGTGAACGAACATCGCCACGCCGTCGTTCGGGAAGACCTGCACGTAGTACTGCTTGACGAAAACCTTGTTGTCGGAGAAGCCGATTCCGCGCGTATCGCGCTCGCCCACATAGATGTCGAGGCGGAACACCAGTCCCTGGCAGGCATTGTCCGGTTTCACGCGCGCGTCGATGTAACCTTCCCAGATCAGCCGGTCGGGTCCGGCCCAGCCGGTGGTCCGGTCACCGGGTGCGGACAGCGCCTTGGTCAGCTCCCCGGCCAGGTCGGGCGGCCCGTCGCTGAGATCCTTCTCGTGAAACGGCCCGTAGCAGTTCTCGGCCGCGGCGCTCTGATGGAAGAGCTCGAAGTCGACACCGCGCGGCTTGATCGAGACCCCGAAGTAGAACTCGCTGCGTCCGAACCAATCTCTCCCACGTTCGATGTTGGCGTCGTCCAGCCACAGCCGCACCCGATGGGTGCCGTGGAAGAAGCGCATCGCGATCTCGTACGATTCGCGCGACGTCACCAGTGAGTCCGCCCCACCGTGGCACTTGTGGATGAATGTGCGCGGGGCGCCGGGCAGTTGTGCGGCGGACTGTTTCACCAACCCGTCACTGCGGTTGTGCTGCAGGGTGCCCTCGTCGAGCAGACTGGAGATTCGGTTGGCAAGTGACGCGGCGGCGCCGTACGCACGGTAGTTCGTACCGACGACCGTGAGTATCCGTTCGACCGGGAACCACTTCTCTACGTTGAGGAAGTCCGTTTTGTCCGGGTTGAACGCGACGAGCTCATCGGCCGCGTTCTCGGCATCCGGAAGTGACTTCAGGAACCATCCGGGGAAACGCTGAAACGCGATGCCGCGGTGCGGGGTACCGAGTGTCACGATCCGATGGATCAGGCGGCGAGCCGTGTCCGTCTCTTCGTTGTGCAACTCCGCGAGCGCCTTACGCACGACGAGACCGCCCATGCTGTGCGCGACGATGTCGACGCCGTGGAAGGTGTCGCCCTTTATCGTCGCGGCACGTTTGATCAGTCGGATCAAGCGCGCCAGACCTTTGCCGTAGCGTTCCATCGCGCGCGGCGACAGGTCGTAGTAGCGGTAGATCCAGATCGTGCCCGCCGTTCCCTCGGCCAGCACGCGCTCGGCCATCTGCGGATCGATGACAACCGTTCCGCTGACCTCGTCCTCGGTGAAGCCGCCGGGGTCGTCGGGGGCTTCGACATCGCTTGAGTAGTAGCCGATGACGTTCGTCGCGTCGGTGTACGGGTACTGCTTGGATTTCAGCGCCCGCAGCAGGAACCCCTCGTAGATGAAGTTGTCGCCGCGTTTCTTTTCGTAGACCGTGCCGTCGTTGAAACCCTGGTAGGCGTTTGCTCTTTCGTCGTTGACATCGACGCCGCCGAACCCGCGGACCAGGATCAACGGGCGCGGTCGGACGGCGTCTTCGGATGATTTCCCGTTCGGCGAGATCGCCTCGACCGGCAGTGTCATCGCGGGTGCCCTTTCGGTGCTGGCAGAACGTGCTGGTGAGGCAACCTTCGCGGATACGCGGCGGGTCGGCGTGAGTAGTCGACTACCTCTTTTCGCCAACTTTTCTCGGGCCCGGTGTCACAAACCCGGCCCGGCCGGTGTCTTGTGGGTGCAACAGTCGACACGCACGAGACAGGAGCCACCGAACCATGACCGCGGAAAGCCCTTCGGATCCGGCCACCGAGGCATTCGTCGCCCATCGCAACGTGCTCTTCACAGTCGCGTATGAGCTGCTCGGGTCGGCGGCGGACGCCGAGGACGTCCTGCAGGAGACGTGGTTGCGGTGGGTGGACGTCGACCTCGACACCGTGCGCGACCACCGCGCTTACCTGGTCCGGATCGCCACGCGGCAGGCCCTCGGGCGGTTGCGCACCCTGAGCAGGCGCAAAGAGTCCTACGTCGGCTCTTGGTTGCCCGAGCCGTTGCTGACCGCGCCGGACGTCGCCGAGGACGTCGAGTTGGCCGACAGTGTTTCGATGGCGATGATGCTCGTGCTGGAGACCCTCATGCCGACCGAGCGGGCCGTGTTCGTGTTACGCGAGGTGTTCGCGGTCGATTACGACGAGATCGCCGAGGCGGTCGACAAGAGCCCGGCCGCGGTACGGCAGATCGCCCACCGGGCACGCCAGCATGTCGCGGCCCGCCGGCCACGGGAGATCGTGTCGGCTGCCGAAACCCGCGGGGCGCTCGCCGCGTTCCAGCGGGCGGTCGAAACCGGTGATCTGCAAGGCTTACTCGACATCCTGGCGCCCGACGTCGTGGCAATCGGCGACGGTGGCGGCCTGAAGCAGGCCTTCCCGCGGCCCATCGTCGGCGCCGACCGGGTGGCCCGCGTGTTTGCCTCCGGGCTACGCAAGTTCGCCGCCGACATGTCGTTCGAGCCGATCGAGGTCAACGGCCACCCGGCCCTGCTCGCCCGGATCGACGGCGAGCTCGACGGTGTGGTGGCGCTGCGCATCGAGGACGGGCTGATCACCGGCATGTACTACGTGCGCAATCCGCAGAAGCTGACCCGCATCGACCGCGAGTTCACGATGGCACGTTGAGGTTCACCGCTTCTCGAAGTGCTGGTAGTCGATCGGCGACCGCCACAAGCCGCCCCATTGCCACCCTCGGTCGGTGAACGCGAGCACGGCCGGGTCTCCGGGGTGCAGGAGCCCGGGGTCGATTCGGGAGCGATCCACGTACGGCCCGGCGTTGGCGGGCTCCACCCCACCGCTGCCGATGTATGGATTGAGCAAGGGGTTCACGTCGATCGCACGGCCGTACGCGTGCAGTGACCAACTGCGCGAACCGGGGATGCCACGGCAATTGAACGCCGAGGTGTTGTTGTCACGCATCGACAGTTCGTCGTCGGCGCGGGGATAGTGGTCGACGGTGCGCATCTTCTCGATCGGATAGCGCTGCTGGAGCAATTCCGCGAAGATCGTGATGACTTCGGGCACAAGGTCTTTGTGCACGACGAGCGCCCCGCGATGCGTTCGGCCGTCGAATCTGAGGTAGTCGAGTTCGACCCGCCGCAGCACCTCGGGCCCGGCCGGGCAGCCCGGTCGCCACGTCGTGCCGAGCTCGGCCACGGTGACGGGATGGACGGTTGCCGGCACCGGTTGGCGCGTCGTCGTGGTTGCCGTTGTCGTCGTTGTTGTCGTCGTAGTCGGGGATGGTGGTGGCGACACCGCTGTCGGGGGCGGTTGCGGCGGCGCGCTCGAGCACTGGACGAGCGGAAGGCACGCGACGGCGATCAGCGCCGCAGCACACCGGCGCCGCGCGGTCGGCCGGTCAGTGGTCACCCTTCCGTTGTAACCGCCACGGCCGGTCAGCTCGCGGTGAGTGTTCGCATCTCTTCGAGGGCTGCCCTGATCACCGTGCGCAGATCTGCCTCGCGGCTGCCGGCGATCCAACGTTCGAATGCCACCTTGAACACCGCGATACCGGCTTCGGCCGCGAGGTCGGCGGCGATGTCGGACACTCCTCGGTTCCGCAGCGCGTCGCCGACCCCGGCCGCCAATGAGGCGAGCTTGATGAGTTCGCGCTCCTGCAGCGCGGTGTTGGCGGCGATGACGGCTTGCCGCCGACGCGCATGGTCGTAGCGTCCCGCGAACATCTCCCCTGCCGCGTCGAGCCCGGCGGCGACCGCATCGATGGGCGAAAGCGCTTCGTCGGCACCCGCGACGGCGGTGACGAACACGTCGTGCAACACGCCCTCACCCCAGAAGAGCACCTCGCGCTTGTCGGCGAAGTACCGGAAAAAGGTGCGCTCGGTCAGCCCGGCCCGCTGCGCGATCTCGGCCACCGTCGTCTGGTCGAAGCCGCGTTCGCTGTAGAGCTCCAGCGCGGCCTGTGCGAGCCGACCCTGCGCGTCGGGTTCCCAGCGACTCATGCACTGATCCTAGGGGAATGACAGTGACTGTCATCGACGTTATGGTGATGACAGCAACTGACATCGCAATGCGATGCCAGACCGTTCAACAGGAGGTATCCATGCGAATCTTCGTCACCGGCGCGTCGGGTTTCATCGGCTCGGCCGTCGTTCCCGAGCTCGTCAACGCCGGCCATGAGGTGGTCGGCCTGGCTCGTTCGGACGCATCGGCCGATGCACTGGCCGCCCTCGGCGCCGGGGTTCATCGCGGCGACCTGACGGATCCGGACAGCCTGCGAGCCGGCGCGGCCGACGCCGACGGCGTCATCCACCTGGCGTTCGTACACGACTTCACCGACTACGAACAGGCCGGCGAAACCGATCGGGTCGCGATCGAAGCGCTCGGCGCGGCGTTGGCCGGTTCGGGCCGCCCGCTCGTCGTCACGTCCGGTCTCGCCGGATTCCCGGACGCCACCGAGGACGACGCACCGCCGCCCGGTGCACTTCGCCGATCGGAGGCCGCAGCCCAGGCACTCGTCCCCCACGGCGTGCGGGTGTCGGTGGTGAGGCTCCCACCTTCGGTGCACGGCGAAGGCGATCACGGTTTCGTGCCCCGCCTGATCTCGATCGCGCACGAGAAAGGTGTGGCGGGCTACCCCGGTGACGGATCGAACCGCTGGTCGGCGGTGCACCGACTCGACGCCGCCCGGTTGTTCCGGCTCGCCCTCGAACACGCACCCGCCGGAGCGCGACTGCAGGCGATCGCCGACGACGGGATTCCGGTTCGCGAGATCGCCGAGGCAATCGGGCGTGGCTTGAACCTTCCGGTGGCATCGATACCCGGCGACGAGGCACTCGACCACTTCGGCTGGCTCGGCGCGTTCTTCTCCCTCGATGCCGGGGCGTCGAGTGTGTTGACCCGTCAGCGGTTCGACTGGAAACCAACCCGGCCCGGTCTGCTTGCCGATCTCGCCGAGGGGCACTATTTCAGCTCGGTCACAGCCTGACGGCTGACCCCTGCACGTCCGGTCGATTCAGGGTTGACTGGAAGCCTCATCCGGGCGCGTGCACGGGGAAGGAGCGATGACCATGGTCGCTGAATCAGGTCCGGGCACATCGCCGACACCGAACCGGCATATCCGGCTGACATCGCACAGCGGTGCCGTCGACGCACTCACGATCCGGTGGGGGGCCGCGACCGCGAAGGAGCGCGGCCCCGTGATCGGCACGACGACCACCCGCGCCCACCGCAATGTGATCGGCACCCACAGCGGCTCCTACAGCGTCTACCGGGCGCTCGCGGTCGCGGCTGGCGCCCTCTCACCGGCCCATCGGGCCGACCTGACGAATACCGCGCCGACCGATGTCATCGGCCCGTATCCGCAGTGGAGCGAACCCGGCGCGATCGTGAGCCTGGATCCATGGGGCGCGATGGTGGCCGACGCCTTCACCGCCGAGTTGGCGGCGGGCTACGACATCCGTCCGACGATCGCCGTCACCAAGGCGCACGTGATGCTTCCCGAGATCACCGATGCGATCGCCCGGGGCCGACTGAACCCGGACGGACGGACCCTGCTGTCCAACGGTGCGGCGTTGGTGACCAAGGCGGCGATCGAGCCGGTCTGGTATCTGCCGGGCGTCGCCGCGAGGTTCGGCTGCAGCGAAAACGCTTTGCGCCGTGTGCTGTTCGAAGAGACCGGTGGCATGTACCCGGAGCTGGTCACGCGTGGTGATCTGGAGGTGTTCCTACCGCCCATCGGCGGGCAGACCCTCTACATCTTCGGCGACGCACGCGATCTGGCCGATCCGGCCGTCGAGCTGACCGCTCGTGTGCACGACGAATGCAACGGTTCGGACGTCTTCGGATCCGACATCTGCACCTGTCGGCCCTACCTGACCCACGCGATCGAAGAGTGCATTCAGGGCGCGCAGCGCGGCGGCGTCGGCCTGGTCGCCTACTACCGCAAGGAAGGCCGCGCACTCGGTGAGGTCACGAAATTCCTTGTGTACAACGCCCGTAAGCGTCAGGCCGGCGGCGACACCGCCGACCAGTATTTCGCCCGCACCGAATGCGTCGCCGGCGTCCAGGACATGCGCTTCCAAGAACTCATGCCCGACGTGCTGCACTGGCTCGGCATCCGCAAGATCCATCGCCTGGTGTCGATGAGCAACATGAAGTACGACGCCATCGTCGGTGCCGGAATCGAGGTCGGCGAACGGGTCAACATCCCCGACGAGTTGATCCCGGCCGACGCCCGGGTCGAGATCGACGCCAAGATGGCCGCCGGTTACTTCACCCCGGGACCGGTGCCGGATGCCGACGAGTTGAAGATCGCCAAGGGCCGCGGACTCATTTGATGACCACCATCGACACCGAGGCCGCGGCGGCGGTAGAGACCCTGCACACCACCGCCGCCATCCGCGAACGGGCACAGTTCCTCCTGCAGCGCGCCCGCGCCGGCGAATCCACGTGGTTCCACGTCGACGACGATGCGCTGCCCGTCGCGGCGGGCGAGGTGGCGACGCTGACCCGAGACCGCTATCCCGATCTCGATGTCCCCTACCACAGCCGGTGGCGGCATCTCGAAGCGGGCGGGGTCGACTGCAAGGCCGAAATCGACTGGGCATCAACCGGTTCGGACGCTGCGTCGCGCGCCCGCTCGATGATCGATCTGACCGTCGTGAGCGTGCTCCTCGACGCAGGCGCCGGGCCGGACTGGCAGTACGCCGAACCGGGCACCGGTTTACGTTTCGGGCGGTCCGAGGGTCTGGGCGTGGCAAGCTGGCACGCCTTCTGCGGTGGACTGTTCTCCAGCGACCCGGCCCAGCCGTTGCAGGTGGACGCGACGGGACTGCGCGCCCTCGACGCGGGCCGGCTTGCCGACGCGTTTCAGGTGAGGGCCGACAATCCGGTGGTCGGGCTCGACGGCCGGCTGCACCTGCTGCACCGACTCGCCGATGCGCTGGTGGCACAGCCGGAGGTGTTCGGCGTGCCGGGGCGTCCCGGTGGGCTGTTCGACGTCCTTGCCGGGCCTTCGGTCGCCGCCCACGACATCCTGACGCGCCTGTTGACGTCGCTGTCCGGGATCTGGCCTGCCGACAACACCATTGACGGCAGGCCGCTCGGGGACTGCTGGCGCCATCCGGCTGTTCCCGGCCCCGGCCTTTCCGAGGGCTGGATGCCCTTTCACAAACTCTCCCAATGGCTGACCTATTCACTGCTGGAACCGTTCGAATGGGCCGGCGTAACCGTGACCGACCTCGGCGCGTTGACCGGACTGCCCGAGTACCGCAACGGCGGGCTGCTGCTCGACAGCGGCGTGTTGCAGCTTCGGGACCCCACACTGGCCTCTCAGACGTGGGCCGTGGGCGACGAACTCGTCGTCGAGTGGCGTGCCTTGACGGTGGCGCTGCTGGACGAACTGGCAGACCTGGTCCGCGAGCGGCTCGGCGCACCGGAACTGCCGTTGGCGTGCGTGCTGGAGGGCGGCACCTGGGCGACAGGCCGTGCACTGGCACAGCGGTTGCGGGCCGGCCGCCCGCCACTGTCCATCGTCAGCGACGGCACCGTCTTCTAGGAGGACAGGATGGGCAACCTGCATCTCATCGACCACCCGTTGATCCAGCACAAGCTCACCTTGATGCGGCAGAAAGACGTGTCCACCAACGGCTTTCGCCAACTTCTTGCGGAGATCTCGATGTTGATGACCTACGAGGTGCTTCGCGACATCCCGCTGCACGAGATCGAGATCGATACGCCGCTGGAATCCACGACGGGAGCCGTCATCGACGGCAAGAAGCTGGTGTTCGTCTCCATCCTGCGGGCCGGAAGCGGGATCCTCGAGGGAATGCTCAGCGTGGTCCCGAGCGCCCGGGTCGGCCATATCGGCCTCTACCGTGATCCGAAAACACTTGTCGCGGTGGAGTATTACTTCAAGCTGCCGAGCGATCTCGCCGAACGCGATGTGGTGGTGGTCGACCCGATGCTGGCGACCGGGAACTCCGCGGTGGCCGCGATCGACCGCATCAAGGAGTACCAACCGCGTTCCATCAAGTTCGTCTGCCTGCTCACGTGCCCGGAGGGGGTCGCGGCCATGCAGGCTGCGCACCCCGAGGTGCCGATCTACACCGCGGCGCTGGACCGCCGGCTCGACGAGCACGGCTACATCGTGCCGGGCCTCGGCGACGCCGGCGATCGCATCTTCGGCACAAAGTGATGCGGCGCGCCGCCGACAAGTAGCCTCGCGGCATGAGCGCCGAGCAGGACAAGCTGAACATCGTCGCCGGCCCGCCGGTTCCGGACGAGTTCGAACCGCATGCCGCTGCGGCGTATCCGCGCCACAAGTGGGGCCTGGGCGCGTTCCTGCTCGTCGAAGCGGTCTACCTGGGCGTCTCGGCCGCATTCGCACTGCTGGCCGCCGACCGCGGCGGTGCTCCCCCGGCCTGGATGATGGCCGTCGCGATCGCCGTCCCCACCGTCGCCGCCGCCGCGCTGGCCCTGCTGATCGCCCGTGTCCGGGGCAACGGGCCGCGCATCGACTTCCAGCTGTACTGGTCGTGGCGCGGATTCGGGCTGGGCCTGGCGTTCGGGCTCGGCGGCTTGTTCGTGACGTTGCCCGCGGCGGCGATCTACCTGTCGATCGTGGGCCCGGAGGCCAACTCGGCGGTGGGACGGGTCTTTGATGGTGTCCAGGCCACCTGGCCGCTGGCGATCGCGGTGTTTCTCCTGGTCGCGTTCATCGCCCCGTTCTGCGAGGAGGTCGTTTACCGCGGGCTGTTGTGGGGAGCGCTTGAGCAGCGCTGGGGCAGATGGGTCGCCCTGGTGGTGTCGACCGTGGTGTTCGCGCTCGCGCATTTCGAGCCGACGCGGGCCCCGCTGCTGCTGATCGTCGCCATCCCAATCGCGTTGGCCCGCTTGTACTCCGGCAGTCTCATCGCCGGCGTCGTCGCCCATCAGGTGACGAACCTGCTGCCCGGCATCGTGATGATGTTCGGGCTCGTGGGCATGGTGCCCGCGGGCTGAGGCGCCCTCAGCGCTTGCGGTCGCGGACCTTGTAGGTCGAGGGCCACGACATGCGGCTCTCGTCGCCCAGCAGTGGCGTTCCGGATCCGCCGACACGAACGTCGTACGCCTCCTGGCCCGCGCCGACCTCGCGGTTGGCGTGTTCCTGAGCGAGGTAGTAGAGCTCGTCGATCGCCGCTTCGCTGTAGGCGACGAACGTCGTCTTGCGCACGATGTCGTTCATCCCGGCAGTCATCCGGTCCGGCAGGATGCGTGACGCCAGCGCGGCCAGTCCCAGCAGGGTGAACGGGATGACCCAGTAGCAGATGAATGACAGCGGCGTCTTGGTGTCGAGGATCGTCGCGTCGCCCTGCACGAGCGGCGGGATCGCCGATGAGATCGTCATCCCGGCGAACGCGGCCACCCAGATCCAGGTCAGGATCGTCACGATCCGCTTGAACAAGTCACTTTCCACGACCCCGGGTGGCTGCCCCGCCGCGGCGAACTCCTGCACGAAGGGCTTGCCGATCAAGGCTCCGACGAGGGCGACCAGGAAGATCCCGGCATTGCTCAGTGGTTGCATCCAGCGTTCCATGACGTCCTGGCTGAGCACGAGCGTCAGGACCGTCAGCACGACGAACGTCGCAAGCGCACCGATCTCGAGGGTCCGCCCCGGGTTCCCGGATATCCGGCTGATGACGAACGTCGCGATGGCCGCCACGAGCGCAACCAGCACCGCGACGAGGAACGGCACGTTCCCGACGAGTACCCAGTAGATGATCCACGGCGCGAAGCCAAACAGTATGCCCACGAGAGCACAGTCTAGGGGCTTACCGTTGGCTATACGGCAAGTCCTGCGACGGGCCGCGTGTTGTCGGGCGCGTTATCCGTCGTCGTCGCTCTTGGCGTTGCGTCGCCACTCGGAAATCTTGCGGCCCATCGAGTCTGCCGCATTCGTCGCGGCCTGACCCACGCCGTCGACGATGCCGCCGAGCCCGTCGCGGATGCCGCGGATGAGCGGATCGTTCGACTGGTCGAACCCGTCCTTGTAGTGCCGGGCGGCCGCGCCCAGGTCTTCGCTCCAACCGACTTTGTCATCGTCGGAGCGACGCGGATAGTCGCCGGCCAGGATGGCGCCGTAGCCTCCGGTATCGACCCACTGCGTGAGCGCCGCGGCGCGCAGCACCGAGAAGGGATGGGTCTGCAGCTCGAGGTTGAGCAGCTTGAGCAGCCCGTCGCGCATGTCGCCCGTGCGCTCGTACTCCCGTGCCTGTGCGAGAAACGCCTGTGAGTCGAGCTTGTCGAGCCGGCTGCCGCCCGCCAACTTGAGCTCGACCCGGATGGCCGCGTCGACGTCCTGGCCGCACAACAGCCCCGCGCGGTCACCCGAAAGCTCGGATTTCCGTTGCCATTCCATCAACGCGGCGACGATCGCACGCAACGCCCAGCCACCGATCGGGATGAAGCCGAACGTCGACGCGACCCGCAGCAGGTGCATCAGCATGGTGCGGTACACCGCGTGACCGCTCAGCGCGTGCCCGAGTTCGTGGCCGACGACGAAGCGCATCTCCTCGTGCGACATCAGGTCGTACATGCCCGAGGTGATGACGATGAACGGCTCGTCCATGCCGATCGCGTAGGCGTTGGCGATCGGCGACTGCATGACGAACATCTCGGGCCGGGCCGGGGCGTCGAGCACCTGGACACACTCGTCGAGCAGTGCGTCGAGATCGGCGAACTGACGGGGCCCGACGCGTGCCGAGTTGGCCAGGTACAACAGCCGGTGCTGGCGTTCGCGCAGCATGCCCGACAGCAGTTTGAGGATCTGGTCGAAGCCCTTGAGCCGGCGCAGGGCTGACAAGGCGGTCCGGTCGGCCGGATGTTCCCACGCGCGGGAACTGATGCCGGGGAATACGGCTCGCGACGTAGCGGGTGGCTGGTTCATCGGTGGACGCCCTTCGTTGCCTGCAGCTCAACCCTACGGAGTGCGGCGGCGGCGCGGTGACACCAGATTCGGCCACCGGCCGGGCGTCAGGCGATGATGCGTACCAGGTAGGGCGTCATGCCTTCGGTGCGGACGGGCGAGACGGTGACCGCGGGCTCGGTGCCCTGGATCATCTGCCCGTTGCCGAGGAACAGCGCGACGCTCTGGGTGCCCTCGGGCCCGTAGAAGATCAGGTCACCCGGCAGCGCCTGCGACGGCAGCACCTTCTGCCCCACTTTGTACTGCTCGCCCGACGACCGCGGCATCTTGACCCCGGCGCCGGCGAACGCGTACACGATGAGGCCGGATGCATCGAATCCAACGACGTTCGACGACGGGTCGGCCACCGTGGTGACCGCCGGGGCACCAACCGCGGGCATGGACAGACCCGGGGTGACCGGAGTGAGCCCGGGAGCGGCAACCGGCGCACCGAAGCCGGGAACGATTGCCGGGGCGGGGATTTCGCGTGCGACGCCGCGGGTGGGCCCGTTGATGTCGCCGCCGCCGTAGGCGAACGGCACGCCCCGCTGCGAAAGCGCCCGCGCGATAACGCGTTCGACGAACTGCTGATTGCCGGCCGGCCGGTCGAACGGCGCGGCATTGGCAAGTCCGGGAGCCGCCGCCACCAACAGGGCCAAGCTCACCACGAGGGCATACGTGCGTCTCATCCGAACATCAACTTCCCCGACCTCGGCGTGAAACCTGCGCATACTGGTGGTCGACGTCAGTAGCGTCAATTATTTGTACCGGGCGTTTCGCGGATTGCCCAATTTCTATGGGGCACAACGCCAATCAGATGCGATACCGTGACCGAACGGTAATCCCGGCGCGGTTGGCGCGACGGCTCGCGAATGTGCGATCCCATACCCGCGAAGCGGCGAGCCGCGGATGGGACGGCACGGTCACCGGCGGCGGCGCGGCAGCTGACAGGATGGTGGCCATGCACCCTGACGCGAATCAGCAATCCTGGTCGGCACGCCTGTGGCAGGAGACCGAGGCCACGTACGCAGCGATCGTGGCGCACCCGTTCCTGACCGGGCTCACCGACGGCACCTTGGACGAAAAGGTGTTCGCCCACTACGTCGCCCAGGATGCGCACTACCTACGCGACTACGCCCGCGCGCTGGCAATCGTGGCGGCCAAGGCACCCACGTTGGCCGACACCGCGATGTTCGCGCGCCACGCGGCTGAGGTGTTCGACGTCGAACTGGGGCTGCACAATGAGCTGCTGCCGGAGCTGGGACTCGATCCCGCGGAACTGGATTCGACGCCCGTCGCGCCCACAACCCGCGCGTACACCAGCTATCTGCTGGCGACGGCGTACGGCGGCAGTTTCGCCGACGGATTGGCCGCGGTGTTGCCCTGCTATTGGATCTACGCCCGCGTGGGGGCGGAACTGCTCGGGCGCGGCTCGACGGATCGCCGCTATCAGCGTTGGATCGACAGCTACGGCGGCGAGGAGTTCGCGGCGACGGTCGCCGAGGTTCTGGCCCTGACCGATCGGGTCGGACCGACGCTGAGCCCGTCGGAGGAAGCCGGGGCGCGCGCGCATTTCGCCGTGACGGCGCGCTACGAGTGGATGTTCTTCGATGCCGCCTACCGACTCGAAGAATGGCCGGTCTAGCCGGCCAACCCTCACCCGCGCGGCGCGCGGGTGAGGGCCGGGCAGGATTTATTTGATGGCGGCCAGCGCTGCGTCGTAGTCGGGCTCGGTGCCGATCTCGGGCACCAGCTCGGTGTAGGCGACGTTGCCGTCGGCGCCGATCACCACGACCGCACGGCCGAGCAGCCCGGCCATCGGGCCGTCGCTGATGGTGATGCCGTAGTCGTCGCCGAAGCTGTCGCGGAACGCCGACGCCGTCGTGACGTTCTCGATGCCCTCGGCGCCACAGAACCGCTTCTGCGCGAACGGCAGATCCTTCGACACGCACAGCACCGTGGCACCGCTGGCCGCGGCCCGCTCGTTGAACGTCCGCACGCTCGCGGCGCAGACCGGAGTGTCGACCGACGGGAAGATGTTCAGCAGGACGGCCTTGTCGCGGAACTGGTCGCTGGTGACCGCGCCGAGATCAGTGCCGGTCAGGGCGAAGCTGGGGGCCGGGCTTCCGACGGCGGGCAGCTCGCCGACCGTGTTGATGGGATTTCCACGCAAGGTTATCTGTGCCATGGGCACAGTCTGTCAAAACCGGCCGCGGCGCGGGCAGTCCGG
Source organism: Mycolicibacterium wolinskyi str. Jessa 2025 (assembly GCF_049241375.1). Taxonomy (NCBI): domain Bacteria; kingdom Bacillati; phylum Actinomycetota; class Actinomycetes; order Mycobacteriales; family Mycobacteriaceae; genus Mycobacterium; species Mycolicibacterium wolinskyi. The sequence continues at coordinate 3,444,025 of NZ_CP185960.1, read as the reverse complement.
GGGTGCGACGATGGGGTCGATGATCGAACTGCCCGACGCGGTGCGCGCGATGTCCGCGCGCGGGCCCCGGTGGCAGGCATGGGTCGACGGCCTCCCCAAGCTCGTGCGCGCCCAGATCGGCGAGTGGGAGCTCACCCCGGACGGCCCTCCGACACACGGCTACTGCTCGATCGTGGTGCCGGCCCGCACGCGCGACGGTGACACCGCAGTACTCAAGGTCGGGTTCCCGGACGAGGAGTCCGAGCACGAGCATCTCGCGCTGCGCAGATGGGCGGGACAGGGCGCGGTTCGGCTGTTGCGCGCCGAGCCGCACCGCCGCGCCATCCTGCTCGAACGGTTGCATTCGCGAAACCTCAACGAGCTGTGGGATATCGAGGCGTGCGAGGTCGTTGCCTCGGTCTACGCGCTAATCCACGTGCCCGCGCTGCCCCAGTTGCGCTCGCTCACCGAGTACGTCCACCGCTGGACCACTCAGTTGCAGGCGCTCCCCCGCAACGCGCCCGTGCCGCGCAGGCTCGTGGAGCAGGCGATCGGACTCGGTACGGACCTGGCTTCAGAACCGGCGAGCGCCGCGACACTCATCCATGGCGATCTGCATTACGAGAACGTGCTGGCCGCCGACCGCGCGCCTTGGCTGGCGATCGACCCGAAGCCGCTCAACGGCGATCCGCATTACGAGCTCGCGCCGATGTTGTGGAACCGGTGGGACGAGCTGACCGGATACGTCCGCGACGGGGTGCGGCGGCGGTTCTATGCGCTGGCCGAGGCTGCCGGCCTCGACGCCGACCGGGCCCGTGCGTGGGTGATCGTGCGCGTCATGCACAACGCGATGTGGGAACTGACCGAGAATGTCGAGCCCGATGCGGACTGGCTGACGACCTGCGTTGCGATCGCCAAAGCCGTCCAGGATTGATCCGTGGTTCAGATGACTTTGTAGGTGATGTCGTAGAGCGCCCCCGCACCGCGGAACTGCTGTGTCACGTCGCCGCGGCCGAGTTCGTCGGAGCGGATGAACACCGAGCCGAGATTCTGCTCCTCATCGGTTTGCGAGTCGATTTCTTTCAACACGATTTCGAGCTCGCCGTCGAACGGAAGGAGCCTGTCCAGATCCACGACGTCGCCTTGGCGCATCGACATCGACTCGAACTGAAAGCCATCAGCCCTGCTGATACTCAGTTCGTCGGTGCCATCGGCGTCTTGGGTCTTGACGGCGCGAAGCTCCGCCAGTTTGGCGAACAACGACATGTCATCCTCCGTTGGATCATGAAGTTCGAGGTTGCTGACACCGTCGATGATCGAGTTGCCCGCCGCACCGGCGCATGCGTAGTGGGCTACTCGAAACGATCAGCCCGCGGCGGCGGCCGCGCGCAACCGGTCGCGCCACCTGGCCGCCCGCGGTGGATCGCTCAACGCGTACCGCCCGAGAAGATCCGGTTGCGGAGCAGGCGGCATCGGCGCGACGGGCAGATATCCGTCGACCGCGACCAGTGAGCGCGATGCGGCGACGAGATCACCGCCGAGCAGCGGGCGGGTGCCGAGTTCGCAGGCGAACGGCAATTCCGGCAGGGCGCCGGCCAGCGCGAGCCCGGCCGCGAGCCCGATGCTGGTTTCCAGCGCCGAACTCACCACGCACGGCAGTTCCGTGGCTTCGGCCACCCGTAACGAGCGTCGAGCCCCACCGAGTGGCCCGCACGTCAGAACCACGATGTCGGCCGCGTCGCCCAGCCGCAGGCGCACCGGATCGTCGGCGTCCCGAACCGACTCGTCGACCGCGATCCGGACGTCGACCCGGCGCCTGAGGGCTTCGAGCTCGGGAAGCGTGCGACAGGGTTGTTCGACGAACTCGAGCCCGGCGGCCGCCGCGTCGAGCGCCGGGATCGCCACCGCGGCGGCATCGGGATCCCAGCGTCCTCTCGCGTCGCAGCGCAGCGTGCCCGACGCCCCGAGCGCGTCACGTACGGCCTCGACCCGCGCGATGTCCGCGGCGAGCACACCGGCGCCGACCTCCACCGAAGCCGTCCGGCAGTGCGCCTGCGTGACGATCCGATGCGCAGCCTCCGGGTCGACGGCCGGTACCGTCACGGCGATCGGAATCCGCCCGCGCATCGGATCGGGCCAGCCGACGGTGCCGGGCTCGAGCGCGGCGGTCAGCCACCGAACGGTTGCGTGATCGTCCGGATGCGGGCTGAACTCTCCCCATCCTTGTGGGCCTTCGATCAACATGCCTTCCCGCACTCCCGCGGTCCCAGCACCGTCGGCGAGCGGGATGGCGAAGATCGGCGCGTTGTCGAAGTCGATCAGGGTCTGCACAACAACGTGACGCTAGTGCACGCCGGCCGGGTCGCCGAGCGCCTACACTGCGGCTACCGAACACGGCAGGTGACATGGGCAGGAGTCGGTATGGCGAACGCGCTGCGGCGGGGCATGCTCACGATGGTGTCGGTCGCGGTTCTCGCGGCCGCTCCGATGGGTGTGGCCACGATCGCCACACCGGCGGTGAGTGCGGCCTGCCTGCCGGGCGAGACCGGCGTCACCAACGGGTGCGCTCCGTTCTGTCTACCCGGAAAACAGCTCGACACCGCGACCGGACTGTGCCTTCCGGTGCCGCCACCACCGCCCGCGCCGAACGGTAACGCGACACCGCTGTTGTAGCGGTCACGCCCAGGTCGAGGCATCCCGTCCGGCCCACTACGCTTGGCTGATGTCCACCGTCTTGACCGTCAATGTCGCTCAACCGCGCCCGAATCCGGCCAACGAGCGGATTCTCACCGGCATCGACAAGCGACCGGTCGAAGGTCCGGTCGGCGTACGTGCGCCCGGGCCGATGCACGGCGGACTCGGCAGTGGCCTCATCGGCGACACGATCGGCAATCAGCAGTTCCACGGCGGCGACGACCAGGCCGTCTACGCGTATGCGCGCGAGGATCTCGACGGGTGGCAGACGGAACTCGACCGGGAGATCGCCAACGGCGTGTTCGGCGAGAACCTCACTACTGCCGGTGTCGACGTCACCAACGCGCGGATCGGTGAACGGTGGCGGATCGGATCCGACGGGCTGGAATTGGAGGTCTCGCGGCCACGTATCCCCTGCCGAACGTTCGCGGCCTGGCTCCAGATCAACGGCTGGATGAAAACCTTTACCAGGAGCGCGATTCCGGGCGCCTACCTCCGGCTGGTGCATCCGGGAACGGTTCGCGCCGGGGACGCGATCGTCGTCACCGAGCGGCCCGACCATGACATCACGGTCGGATTCGTGTTCCGTGCGCTCACCCTGGAGTCGCACCTGTTGCCGGAGATCCTGCGCGCCGATGCGCTGCCCGACGAGCTCAAGGAACTCGCCGGCCGGCGCGTCAGTATGTGAACCGGCTATTCGGGCCAGCTGTTCTGCCGGATCACCTCGACGAAATCCTCACGCACGAACGAACTGTCGAAATGCGCGAGCACGTCGTCGTTCACCGTGCCGAAGGTCGAGTGCGGGCGTTGTCTGACCCCGTCGTTGAACGCGCGCAGGATGCGGTTCTTGAAATCGGGCCGCGGGTGCACTGCGGTCACCGCGGCCAACGCATCGGGCGTCAGATCGTCGCGGCCGATTCCCAACACGTCGGTCTCGACACCTGCGGTGACCAGTGCGATCTCCGGATCGAGGAACTCCGGCACGCCCGGGGTCGTGTGCAACGCGATGCCGAGCCACACTTTGCGCGCCGCGGCCTCGTCGACCCCACGCTGCAGGAGGAAATCACGGGCGGCGTTCGCCCCGTCCACCTCGAATCGCAGTGTCGACGACGAACGGTAGGGCTCAGTCAGTCCAAGGTCGTGAAACATCGCGCCGACGTAGAGGAGTTCGAGGTCGGGCTGTAGACCGCGGCGCATCCCCTGCAGGGCGCCGAAGAAGAACACCCGGCGGGAGTGGTGGAACAAGAGGTCGTCTTCGGCGTCACGGATGTACTCCGTGACCTCGCGGACGAGGGCGGTATCGGGTACTTCGATGCCGGCGATCGAATCGGTCATCGGAACTGTCATCATGAATCTCCTTGTCGCTCTTGATGAACGACGCCGGCGCGGAAATCGGTCACACTCCGTTTCGGCATCTGCAGACAAGTCTGCGGCGGCCGGGCTCGGATCGGATATGGCCGATGTGCCACGTATCCCACAAGAAGCGACACAATGGGCGGATGGTCGAAGGTAGCCGCCCGCGCGTCACGGTGATCGTCGTGTTCGACGGGGTGAAGCTTCTGGATGCGGCCGGTCCGGCTGAGGTGTTCGCCGAGGCCAATCAGTTCGGCGCCGACTACCTGCTCAAGATCGCCTCGGTCGACGGCCGCGATGTGACCACGTCGATCGGAACGACTTTCCCTGCGACCGAGAAGATCTCGTCCATCGATCACGCCGACACGGTTATGGTTGCCGGCGGCGACAACCTGGTGGGCCTGCCCATCGATCCCGCACTCGTCGCGGCAGTTCGGGACCTGCCCGGCCGGACTCGTCGGCTGGCCTCGATCTGTACCGGCTCGTTCATCCTCGCCAAGGCCGGTCTGCTGGACGGACGACGGGCCACCACGCATTGGCGACACGCCGGGCTCCTCGGCCGTGCCTACCCGGAGATATCGGTCGAACCGGATGCGATCTTCGTGCGCGACGGTGATATCTACACCTCGGCGGGGGTGTCGGCGGGCATCGACCTCGCCCTGGCTCTCGTCGAGATGGACTACGGCAGCGACCTGGTTCGCGACGTCGCGCGCTCATTGGTGGTCTATCTCAAGCGGGCCGGCGGCCAGTCACAGTTCTCCACGCTGGTCGAAGCCGACGCTCCCCCACAGTCCGTGCTGCGGCGCGTCACCGATGCGATCGCGGCGGATCCCGCGGCCGACCACAGCGTCCGGAGCCTGGCCAAACTCGCCTCGGTGAGCACGCGGCAACTGACCAGGCTCTTCCACACCGAACTGGGGACCACGCCGGCACGGTACGTCGAAATGGTCCGCATCGACGTCGCGCGGGCGGCGCTCGACGCCGGCCAGCCGGTGGGTGACACCGCCCGGCTGGCCGGATTCGGCAGCGCCGAAACCCTGCGGCGAGTGTTCGTCAGTCACCTCGGTGTCTCACCCAAGGCCTATCGGGATCGCTTCCGCACCACCGCTCGCGGCTGATCGGCCCGCACTCGGCTACTCGGCCACCGTCTTCGCATGCACATCGGCATAGCGGTTTCCGGAGATCCGCTCGGGCGCGAATACCTCTGCTAAATAGGCGATTTCGTCGGCGCTCACCGCGACCTCCGTCGCCGCCAGGTTCTCCCGTACGTACTCCACGCGCTTGGTACCCGGAATAGGCACGACGTCGAGCGGCTGCGCAAGCAACCAGGCAAGGGCCAATTGCCCTGGCCGGCAGCCTTTCTCGGCAGCCATGGCGATGAGCGTCGCCACGGGTCGCAGATTGACGGCCAGGTTGTCCGGCATGAACCGCGGGTTGGTGGCGCGAAAATCGCCGTGCGCGAAGGTGTCGCCGGCTTTTAGCGCACCGGTCAGCGCTGACCGGCCGAGCGGGCTGTACGGGACGAGGGTGATCCCGAGCTGCCGGCATGTCTCGGTGACCCCGTTCTCGACACCGCGTTCCCACAGCGAATACTCGCTCTGCAAGGCGGTGATGGGGTGCACGGTATGGGCACGGCGGATGAGATCGCTGCCTATTTCACTGAATCCGATGGCCCGGACCTTGCCCGCCGCGACCAGTTCACTCATGGCGCCCGCCGTCTCCTCGATCGGCACACCCTTGTCCAGCCGGTGGCAGTAATACAGGTCGATCACATCGGTCTGGAGCCGGCGCAGGCTCGCCTCACACGCGGATCTGACGTACTCGGGCCTGCCGTCGATGACGATCCCGTCGCGATTTTGGTTGAGCTTTGCGCCGAACTTCGTGGCGAGCACGACATCGTCACGCCGCCCCGCGATCGCGCGGCCGATCAACTCTTCGTTGTGACCGAATCCTCTGATGTCGACACCCCATGTCGCGTCGGAAGCGCCGTAGACGTCGGAGGTGTCGAGGAAATTCACGCCAAGGTCGAGCGCGGCACGGATCGTGTTGGCCGACTCGGAGTCGTCAGCCCTGCCGTAGAACTGCGACATTCCCATACATCCCAAGCCGATTGGCCGCACCGTCAAGTCCGAATGGCCCAGGCGGGTGCGTGCCGCACCACTGGCACTCGGCCGGGGCTCGTGAGTAATCGTTGTCATGTTTCCATCCATTCGTTTGCAACTAACTGATAGCGTAACTATCACTTAATCGGGTTTGTTCCCGGCGACGAAGGGATAGGACATGCGCAGCGACGCGTCGGCCAACCGGGACCGGCTGTTGATTGCCGCCGAACAGGTCTTCGCCGCGCAGGGCACGACGGCGACACTCGACGACGTCGCCAAGGCTGCGGGCGTCGGGCCCGCGACGCTGTATCGGCGGTTCGGCAACAAGGACGCGCTGGTCCGCGAGGTGCTCAGGGCCTTCTTCACCCGGTTGTTCGAACTCGCGCAGCAAGCCGAACGGGAACCGCCGGCCACGTGCGTCGATCGGTTTCTCGAGACAGTCGGCTACGAACTGGCCGATAAGGCCGGGCTCACCGCCAACATCTGGGGTGACCTCGCGCCGCGAGACTTGGTGGACGAGCTGAGCAGGCGGTCGGCCGCGCTGCTGGCGCGGGCGCAAGAGGCCGGCGCGATGCGCCGCGACCTCACTCCTGCCGACATCACCACCACGGTGTGGGCCATGCGCGGCGTCGTACAGGCCGGCCGGATTGCCGCCGGGCCATCAACCCGTGAGGCCTGGCGCCGACATCTCGGTTTCGTGCTCGAGAGCTTCCATCGCGGCTGATCGGTTCTCAGATCCAGCGCGGCAGCTCCGCCCCGATGAGCGGGGCGATCTTGTCGGCCATGTACGCGTGGCCGGCGTCGGTCGGATGGATGCCGTCGGCGCCGATGAGTTCCGGCCTTCCGACGAACCAGCCCTCCGCGATGGGATCGATGAACGTCGCGCCCGCGTCACGCGCCTGCCCGCGCAGGATGTCGCGGATGTGCAGCACCGTGGGAGGTACGTCTGCGGTGGGCCATGGCGGACCGATCACCAGCAGCCGCGCGGCCGGAGCTATCCGCTCGGCGGACGCCAGGGCATCGTGGCTCATCCGGGTGATGGCCGCCGGATCGGCGTCCTTGTCGTTCCGGGAGCCGAAGAACACGACGAGCGAATCGTCGGGCTGAACGGCCCTGGTCGTCAGGTCGCCGAAGATGCTCCCACGATTGCCGCGCACGACGTAGCCGGCCCCGCCTTCCGCCACGACGTCGGCGGTGACCTGAACCCCGCGCTGTGCCAATTCCTGCCACGCGATCGTGGTCCAGCCCTTCGGACCCATGCCGCCCTCGGCGGGCGTACCGGTCGTGTAGGAGTCGCCGATCACGGCGATGCGGTTGATCCGGGGGTCCAGTCCTGATGTCGTGTACCGCTGAGTCGGAACCTGCCCGAACAGTCCGACAAGCAGACCAAGCGAGACGATGAACGTGGTCAGACGACCCACTGCTACCTCCACTGCCCGTGAGACGCTGACGTCCCGCACCGCGATTCCCGATCAGACTCCCAGCCGACGATGACGCGGCGATAACGGCACCATAACAACCTGCGCGGCAGCAAGATTCGGCGTGTTCCAGGTCTACCCTGCACGGGCCGACATTGCCGGTCTGTCATCGAGGTCCCCGTCGATCCGGTGCAACTTGCTGTTCGTCTGATCCGCAGGCCTGATGTCGACCATCCTGCGCATCCATCGGCGGGCCGGCTCCTCGACGAGGTGATACAGCAGGACCGCTCCGACGACACATATCGCGAAGAGCAAGAGCAGCGTTACCTTGCCCGACAGGTTCGGGGACAGGGTGAGCTCGAACTGCTTGACCGTCCAAATCCACGCCGTGTGCACGAGCTCGTGGAACATGTACAGACCGAACGAGATCTGCCCGCCGTAGACCAGCGGCTGGATCCCCAGCAGCGCAGGCAGGCTGCCGGTGCCCACCGACAGCGCCACGACCAACGGAACGAACAGGATGTCGACGAGTCCACCTGCGTCACCGACCGTGTTCATCGGGTGCGCCTCGAAGAAATAGAGGCCGCCGATGATCACACCGGCCAGCAGGATCGACAGGTAGCCGGCGCCGCGCCGCGCGCGGTCGGTGAGCTGGAGCTTGCGTACCGCGGCACAGGCAAGGGCTCCCGCGGTGAACTGCATGACGATCCGCGGTAACCAGCTCCACGGCGTGTAGAAGTGGCCCGTCGCCATCAACAGCACCACCGGAGGCAGTGAAGCCGCGATGGCCAGCAACACCAGGCTTCTGGCCCGTGTCGCACGCGCGATCCGGAAGATCACCAGGATGAGTCCGCCGAACAGCAAGTACGCCAACCATTCCGCGCTGATCGACCACGCCGGACCGTCCCAGCTCGAGCCGTCGAAGTAAGGCTGGAACCACAGCTGAACCAGAAAGAGCTGGCGCACATAACTGACGGCGTTGTAACCGCTGGTGTCTTCCGGCGGCACGTGGCCGACGTTGAGGGAGAATATCAGCCACAGCGCAGCGAGATGCAGGGTGACCAGATACACCGGCCATACCCTCGACAACCGCAACCACAGGAAGTGCAGGGTGGCCCGGGTCGACCACGACGGGCCCATCCGGTCGAAGTAGTTCCAGGTGAGCACGAATCCGCTCAGGATGAAGAACAGGTCGACACCTTGGGCGCCGCAATCGAGTATCGGCGCGAGTGCCTCGGTGAAATCGGGCGCGGCCTGGTACAACAGCGGCCGGAAGTGGAACAGCACCACCCATACGGCTGCGACGATGCGCAGTCCCGTCAGGGCTTTGATCTCTGCGCCGCGCACAACACTCTTTCCGTATCCACCCACGCTGTTTCGCCCGCGCCATTGCCGCGGCATGCCGGGCGCATCGCCTTCCCACGACCCGGCAACCGGCAGCTCTCGCAGACTAGCAGCGTGGGTGCGGCGATCGCGCGCTCGCAATCCTGTGCGATTTCTGGACGCGGGCTGTCAATTCGGCGACCGGCAGCCGGGTTGTATTGCGTAGCAAAACGTTTGCGTGTGCCTGCCGTGGTCGCGCGGCGATGCTCGCCAGCGCCGTTACGGCGTGTCGGCAATCGCCGGGCTACCGGGCTCAGCGCCGCGCTTCGAGCTCCTGCAGAACCGTGTGGGCGGCAGTGACCCGCGCCGGAATCGGAAAGTTCTTGTTGGCCAGGATGACGATGCCGATCTGCCGGTCCGGCACGAACAAGGCGTAACTTCCGAAGCCGTCGGTCGACCCGGTCTTGTTGAACAGCGCGGGCCCGTCCGGAAGCCGACCCGGCACGATCGGCAGCGCGGGCTGTGGCTCCATCGCCATGGTGCTGGAGTTTCCGGCGAGCAGCACATCCAGTGACACCGGATAGGGGTAACGTTCCCAACCCAACCCCTGCACCATGTCCCCCACCCGGGAGTAACCGACGTGAGTGCCTTCGATCGCGCGCTGCAGCGACTGGTCGAAGCGGTGCGGCGCAATGTTGGCCTCGATGAAACCGATCAGGTCGGCGGCACTGGTCTTGACGCCGTACGCCTCGGCGTCGAAGACCCCGGGACTGACCCGGGTCGGCTCATTGGCCTTGTCGTAGCCCCATGCGTATCGGTCCATCGCGCTGTCCGGCACGTGGATGTACGTACTGGACAAGCCGAGGCGCGAGAAGACCTGCGCCTGCACGAGATCAGCGAAATCACCCCGCATCGCGCGGCTGGTCAGATGACCGAGCAGCCCGATGCTCGGATTCGAATATCGGCGGATCTCCCCCGGTGCCGCCGTCGGGGACCACTCGCGGAAGTAAGCGAGCATGCCGGCGTCATCGGTGACGGTGTCCGGGAACTGCAAGGGCAGTCCCCCTGCCGTGTAGGTGCCGAGGTCACGCAGGGTCGCGGCATCGACAGCACTGCCCCGCAATTCCGGCAGATAGGCCGACGGGTGCGCGTCGAGCGACAATGCTCCGGTGGCCTGCGCATACGACGCGAGCGTTGCGGTGAAAGCCTTGCTCACAGAGCCGATTTCGAACAGGGTGTGCCGCGACACCGCTGGGCCGCCCGGGTTCGCGGCCAAACCGTAGTCGACGAAGTAGCGACGGCCGTCGACCGTGACGGCGACCGCCATTCCGGGAACGTCGTACTGCTCGAGCAACGGACGAAAAGCCCGGTCGACGGCAGCCTGGACGGCGTCCGGGCTGCCCGCTGCCTGGGACGCCGTCGAAACGAGCGCGATCGCGGCAACCAGTACCACCCCGACGACGCGCAGCAGTGCCCCCATCACGCCCCGACTCCCTCGGCGGAAGACGCTGCCGCGGTTAGGCTCGAAAGAGGCGATCTCTCGAGGAGGTTCGAGATGACGAACATCGTTCGCCGACTCGCCGCAGGCGTCGGCGTGGCGTTGGCGCCGCTGGCCACGTTGGCCGCCGTCACGGTCGCGGCACCGGCGATCAGCTCAGCGCAGTGCGAGGGCGGCGCGTGGTGGGACCCGGTGGCCAACACCTGCCGGCCGCCCGTCGTGCCGTTGCGATGCGAGAACGGCTGGTGGTGGGACCCGGCCGGGAACACCTGCCGACCGCCCGTGGTGCCACCGCCTCCGATGTGCGACAACGGCTGGTGGTGGGACCCCGTCGGCAATGCCTGCCGGCCCCCGCTGATCCCCCCGGCCTGACGCATCAGGGCAGTGGAACCTGCGATCCGTCGAACTGACGGGCGTTGTTGTTCAACGAGTTCAGCCACGCCCACAGTTTGGCCTTCGCGACGAGCGCCGGGATGTCTCCGGTGGCGGGCGGACCGGCAGCGACCGCATCCGTCTTCTGCCACGCCTGGCATCCGCTGGTCTTGAAAGCCTTGTCGGTGGCGTCGATCTGCACGGCCTGCGGCTTCTTGCTGATCGCGTTGTCGATGATGTCGCCACCGTGCAGATCGGCCATGCGCTTCCAATAGCAGGTGCCGTCCTCGACGGGTCCGGCCGACGCATAGGTGCCGGGCTCGATGTCGGTGCCGACGATGAATATGCCGTCGTGATCCATCGTCGTCGCCGGGACGGCCGGCGCAGCAGGTGCCGCAACGCCGGGGGGCGGTGCCGCAACACCGGGAGGCGGTGCCGCAACACCGGGGGGCGGTGGAGCGGGAGCCGGGGTCGTGGGATCGGCGCTCGCGATCCCGCTGAACGTGCCGCCCCCAACGATCGCCACCGCGGCAGCGAGGGCCACTGCTTTGATCGGCTTCATAAATGGTCAGCGTACCGGTTCCGCCAGGAACATCCCCACCGTTGCCCAGGCCTGCACGTGTGACTTCTGTGGCAGGCTCACCACGTGGATGCGCCTCAACCCGACCGCACACTGCACCACCTTGCCGATGTGGTTCCGTCTGTGCTGGCCGCGATGGGCGCGGCGGGATTCGAGGCGCGCATCGATCTGCCCACCCCGGTCCGCGGCGCATGCGTGTTGCTGATCGACGGGCTCGGGGCGGAGCTGCTGGATGCGCACGCCGCCGATGCGCCGGTGCTGGCGGGTCTGCGTGGGCAGACGTTGCAGGTCGGTTTCCCGTCCACCACAGCCGCCGGGCTCGCCGCCATCGGCACGGGCTGCCGCTCCGGTGAGCACGGCCTGGTCGGCTATTCGTTCCGGGTGCCCGACGCCGGTGTCATCAACGCCCTGCGCTGGCGTCCGCATCCGTGGGGCGACGATCTCCGCGACACCGTCCGGCCCGAGGCCGTCCAGCCGCTGCCCACCACATTCGAACGGGCCGTCGACGCCGGCTTCGCCGTCAGTGTCGTATCGGGCGCCGAGTTCGCCAGATCCGGGCTCACCCGCGCCGTGCTGCGCGGCGGCGACTACATCGGTGTGCACGCGACGGGTGAGCTGGCCGCCGCCGTCTCGGGCTGCATCGCCGCCGGTGGATTCTGCTATGGCTATCACGCCGATCTCGACCTGGTCGGTCATCTGCACGGGCCGGGCTCGACCGCGTGGCGCATGCAGTTGCGTCAGGTCGATCGGCTGGTCGAGTCCGTGGTGGAGACCCTGCCTGCGGATGGACTGCTCGCCGTGGTCGCCGACCACGGCATGGTCGCCGTCGACCCGACCGAAGTGGTCGACCTCGACACCACCCCGGCGCTGCAGACCGGCGTGGCCGCAGTCGGCGGCGAAGCGCGTGCGCGCCACGTCTACACCGCTATGGGCGCGGCCGACGACGTGCTGGCGGCCTGGCGGGAAACCCTCGCCGACACCGCATGGGTGTTGTCGCGCGACGAAGCGATCGCCGCGGGTTGGTTCGGCGGGCGGGTCCGCGATGACGTGTTGCCGCGCATCGGAGACGTCGTCGCCGCCGCGCGTGGTTCGGCGGCGCTGATACGGCGCACCGCCGAACCGCTGGAATCCGCGCTTGTCGGCCACCACGGGTCGTTGACCAGCGCCGAGCAGCGAATCCCGCTACTGATTGCGACGGGTTTTCCGGGCAGCCTGCCATCATCGAGTTAGATGCACTAAGATTCCCCGCATGAAGCTTGCAGGGCTGGCAGTACTCGGCGCCGCCGCGGCCATCGCGTTCGCAGCGCCGGCACATGCCGAAATCGACACGGACTTCGCCAACGAGCTGCACACGTACGGCATCTACGGGCCGCGTGACTACAACGCCTGGATCGGCAAGCTCACGTGCAAGCGGCTGCACAACGCGGTGGACCACAACGCCAACGACTCCGTGGCGTTCCTGAGCAAGAACCTCGACAAGGACAGCACCACGGCGCAGCACTGGCAGTTCTTGGGCACAGCCATCAACTACTACTGCCCCGACCTCCGACATGTCATGGAGCAGGCCGCGGCCGACTCGGCCAGATAGCTTTTCGCCGCCTCCCGAGAACTTGGAGCGATATGTTGAACCACATGCGTCCTACAAACCTCATCCGCATGGGAGTCGCCGCATGCGCCGTGGCCGGAACGCTGGCCGCAGCACCGGGCTTGGCCGCCGCCGATGCCACCGATGACTACCCGATCCCGAACCGCATCCTCAAGACGCAGTGCGATGCCGAGCAGATCATGGCCGCGGCCCGCGATGTCGAGCCGATCTACTACGAGCGGTACATGATCGACTACAACAACAAGCCACCGGCCGACCAGCAGGGGGCGCGCGACCGCATCCACTGGTTCTTCTCGCTGGACTACGCCGGCCGCCGGCAGTACTCGGAGAACACCGCGACCAATGCGTTCTACGAGCAGATGTCGTGGCGGTGGCCGAACTGGGCCAAGCTGTTCTTCAACAACAAGGGCGTGGCCGCGAACACCACCGATATCTGCATGAACTACCCCCGCGGCGACATGTCGCTGTGGAACTGGGCAGCTGACTGACCTATCGCAGTGTCGACGCCCCCGCGTTCTCGCGGGGGCGTTTGCATGGGGCCGTATGACAGAGCCGGCTGACCGTGTTACCGCGTCACTCTCGGCCCCGCGCACATGGGCAGACAACCCGCCGACTTGCGCGTGAGCGCCGGGGTGACCACTTGTTACGGGTCGTGGCCACGTATCGTCGCGTGAGCACGCCAAACGTGACGGCTGCGCCCCTCCGGCACGCGGCCGGTCAACGTTTTGCAACTCTGTTAAATCAGCTAATATCTCGCAGTACTTAGTCAACTGGCTAACTGGCAGACAGACGGCGAGGCGTATCGAGGTGCACATGGCACAGAGCAGCTACGACAACCGCGGTCTCATCGACCGCGCGACAGGATTGCGTGCCGTGGTCTCGAAACAGATCCGTCTGACGGGTGTCGTCGCCTGATGGCCAAGGCTACGAAACGCTCACGGGGGAAACAGTTTTCACTGACCGGCCTGGCGCGGCGGTTCTGGATTCCGCTGCTCATCATGGTCGTGGTGGTCGTCGGGGCGTTCACCGTCATGCGGGTACGTACATTTTTCGGCGCCGGTGACGGCAGCGGCATCTCCAGCGCGAAGGTCGACGACACCAAGCCGTTCGATCCCAAAGTCGTCGTCTACGAGATCTACGGAGTACCGGGCGCGACCGCCGACATCAATTACCTCGACCTCGACGCTCAGCCTCAGCGCATCGACGGCGTCACGTTGCCATGGTCGCTGCGGCTCGAGTCCACCGCCCCTTCGGTGTTCCCGAACATCGTCGCGCAGGGCAACGGTGACACCATCACCTGCCGTATCACCGTCGACGATGAACTCAAAGACGAGAGAACCTCCAACGGCGTCAATGCCCAGACCTTCTGCTTGGTGAAATCTGCATGAGCAACCACGACGCCCCCACTGACGCCTTCCCGGCCGCCGGCCCTCCACCTGCACGCCACGGCGGGATCGCAAAGTGGATCCGGCGGCTGGCGATCCCGATCATCCTGGTCTGGATTGCGATCATCGCGATACTGAACACCGCCGTGCCGCAGCTCGAAAAGGTCGGCGAGATGCGGTCGGTGTCGATGACGCCGGACGACGCGCCGTCGATGATCGCGATGAAGCGCGTCGGCGAGGTGTTCCAGGAGTTCAAGTCCAACAGCTCGGTGATGATCGTGCTCGAGGGCGACGAGCCCTTGGGCGACGACGCGCACAAGTTCTACGACGAGATCGTCGACAAGCTCGAGGCCGACGACAAGCACGTCGAGCATGTCCAGGATTTCTGGGGCGACCCGCTGACCGCGTCGGGCGCCCAGAGCTCCGACGGTAAGTCCTCGTACGTCCAGGTCTACACCGCGGGCAACCAGGGCGAGGCGCTGGCCAACGAATCGGTCGAGGCAGTCCAGGACATCGTCAACAGCGTGCAGGCCCCGCCGGGCGTCAAGGCCTATGTGACGGGCCCGGCGGCACTGTCGGCCGATCAGCAGATCGCCGGTGACCGCAGCATGCGGATGATCGAAATGCTGACCTTCACGGTCATCATCATCATGCTGCTGCTCGTCTACCGCTCGATCATCACCGTGATCCTGACGCTCGTGATGGTCGTGCTCGGGCTGGCATCGGCGCGCGGTGTCGTGGCGTTCCTCGGCTATTACGAGATCATCGGGCTGTCGACGTTCGCCACGAACCTGTTGGTGACGCTGGCGATCGCCGCGGCGACCGACTACGCGATCTTCCTGATCGGCCGATATCAGGAGGCTCGCAGTGTCGGTGAAGACCGGGAACAGGCCTACTACACCATGTTCCACGGCACGGCCCACGTGGTGCTGGGCTCGGGTCTGACGATTGCCGGCGCCACACTGTGCCTGCACTTCACCCGGCTGCCGTACTTCCAGTCGCTCGGTATCCCGCTGGCCATCGGCATGACCGTGGTGGTGTTCGCCGCGCTGACCCTGGGTTCGGCGATCATCACGGTGGCGAGCCGGTTCGGCAAGGTGCTCGAGCCCAAACGCGCGATGCGCACCCGTGGGTGGCGCAAAGTCGGTGCGGCCGTGGTGCGTTGGCCCGGGCCGATCCTCATCGCCACCATCGCGCTGTCGCTGATCGGTCTGTTGACCCTGCCGGGGTACCGGACCAACTACAACGACCGCAACTATCTGCCACAGGACCTGCCCGCCAACACGGGGTACGCGGCCGCGGACCGGCATTTCTCACAAGCCCGGATGAACCCCGAGTTGCTGTTGATCGAAAGCGATCACGATCTGCGCAACTCGGCCGACTTCCTGGTCGTCGACCGGATCGCGAAGCGAATCTTCCAGGTACCCGGCATCTCCCGGGTCCAGGCCATCACGCGCCCGCAGGGCACGCCGATCGAGCACACCTCGATCCCGTTCCAGATCAGCATGCAGGGCACCACGCAGATGATGAACATGAAGTACATGCAGGACCGCATGGCCGACATGTTGGTGATGGCCGACGAGATGCAGAAGACCATCAACACGATGGAGGACATGCTCGGGCTCGTCAAGCAGATGTCGGACACCACGCACAGCATGGTGACGAAGATGCACGGGATGGTCGTGGACGTGGCCCAACTACGGGACCACATCGCCGATTTCGACGATTTCTTCCGGCCGATCCGCAACTACTTCTACTGGGAACCGCACTGCTACGACATCCCGGTCTGTCACTCTCTGCGTTCGATCTTCGACACCCTCGACGGCATCGACACCATGACCGACGACATCCAGAAACTGATGCCGGACATGGATCGCCTCGATCAACTCATGCCGCAGATGCTCACGATCATGCCGCCCATGATCGAGACGATGAAGACGATGAAGACCATGATGCTGACGATGCAGGCCACCATGGGTGGTTTGCAGGATCAGATGGAAGCGATGATGGAGAACCAGACGGCCATGGGCCAGGCGTTCGACGCTTCCAAGAACGACGATTCGTTCTATCTCCCGCCGGAGACGTTCGACAATCCGGACTTCAAGCGCGGCATGAAGATGTTCCTGTCCCCCGACGGGCATGCGGTGCGGTTCATCATCAGCCATGAGGGCGATCCGATGAGCCCCGAAGGCATTTCGCACATCGAGGCGATCAAGCAGGCCGCGAAGGAAGCCATCAAGGGCACGCCGCTCGAAGGCTCCAAGATCTACCTGGGCGGTACCGCGGCCACCTTCAAGGACATGCAGGAAGGCTCCAACTACGACCTTTTGATCGCCGGAATCGCCTCGCTGTGCCTGATTTTCATCATCATGCTGATCATCACCCGCAGCGTGGTGGCCGCCGCGGTCATCGTCGGCACCGTGGTACTCAGCCTCGGCGCGTCCTTCGGCCTCTCGGTGCTCATCTGGCAGCACCTCATCGGCCTGGAACTGCACTGGATGGTGTTGGCGATGTCGGTCATCATCCTGTTGGCCGTCGGCGCCGACTACAACCTGCTACTGGTATCCCGGTTCAAAGAAGAGATACATGCCGGCCTCAACACCGGCATCATCCGCGCGATGGGCGGGACCGGGTCCGTGGTGACCTCGGCGGGTCTGGTGTTCGCGTTCACGATGATGTCCATGGCGGTCAGCGAACTCGCGGTCATCGGCCAGGTCGGCACCACGATCGGCCTGGGTCTGCTGTTCGACACCCTGGTCATCCGGTCCTTCATGACGCCGTCGATCGCGGCGCTGCTCGGCAAGTGGTTCTGGTGGCCGCAGCAGGTGCGCCAGCGGCCGCTGCCCGCGCCGTGGCCCACACCCATCCAGAAGGATCCGCAGGACGCGCTGACCTGATCGGCGGCTGTCACTGCGGCACGCCGGCCCGCTCAAGACCCGATTTCAGCTTGGACAACTTGAGCGGCCAGGCGCGTGAAACAAGCTGGCGGACAGGATTTTTCGGGCCGAACCCGCCATGGACCACGGTCAGCTCGACCTGATCCTCGACCAGTTCGATGTCGAAGGACACCCGTGAGCGGGTGTCCGGTGCGACGGTGTGGAAGGTATATGCGAGCCGCCCGTACGGATCGGATTCGAGGATCAGTTGGTCCGGGTGCTCGACGCGCCCATCGCCGTCGATCCAGACGTACGTGGCGCCCTTCTGCCAGTCCGACTCGATGCCGTGACCCATATACCGAAGCGAGAATTCCGGGTTCGTGATCGCCTGCCACAGCCGCTCGGGCGTTGTGTGGATATAGGTGGTGTACGCGAACTCCGTGGGTGCGACGTCGAGTGCTGACGCGTCGTCCGCGTGCGCGTGCACGTCGGCCCCACCGAAACGGTTGATCCATTGGTCGGCGACCGCGCTGATGGGCTCGGCGTTGAGGTAATGCAGCTTCTCGCGCCCCTGGCGCACGACCGTCACCAGATTGGCCGCCTCCAGTACCGCCAGATGCTTACTGACCGACTGGCGTGCCATCAACAGACCCGCACACAGTTCCCGCAGACTCTGACCGTCGCGGTCGTTGAGGCTTTCGAGCAGCATCCGCCGATTCGGGTCAGCCACTGCCTTCAAAACGTCGTCCACGCCCGCCCATTCCGTTCATGTGCGTGCCTGCGCCCGCCAGACCGAATTATGCAGCCAGTTGGCTGCATGTCAACTTCGGAACAGGACTCCGCCACCCGTCGACTCCTGCCGCCTGAGCCTGTCAGCCGGACCGGTGAAAGTTCGCCAGAACCGCACTCCCCGGTGCGGCGGCGGTGTCGATGACACCCCAGTACGCAGGACGCCATGGCGACGTCGGGCGACAGTGCCCCACAACGCAGACCGTCGATACGGCCAGCCGAATTTTGTTACACACAAGCGCATTTCGAGTCGAAACAGCGTTTCGACCTTCGGATCAGCCGTGACGGAAGTGGCACAGAGCCACTGCGGCAACCACATTGGACGGATCCGTCACACTCCGAGTAATCACGCAAAAATGCCGCTTAACCGACTGCGAAATACCGTCATTGGCAGTCCCACCAAATCCCAAGGGCCGTGAGATAACCGATTTATATGTCTCCTTGTGAACGGAGTCACATATTTTGGCGACCATTTTCAGCTCTGTTAATGTCCCGCCGCATGTTTGCTATCGCGACGCTGATGGCGCTTGTCCAGCAGGTATCGGGCACGCCGTACATCTCCGGTGGGGACAGTCCGGCCGGAACCGACTGCTCCGGTCTCGCCTCCTGGGTCAGCAATGTGGCCACCGGCCGGCCCGCCTTCGGTGACCGGTTCAACACCGGAAACCAGGAGCGTGCCCTGCTGGCCCGTGGCTTCAAGCACGGCACCCAGCCCGGTGCCCTCGTGATCGGCTGGAACAGCGGCCACACCGCCGTCACGCTGCCCGACGGCACGCCCGTCTCCTCCGGCGAAGGTGGCGGCGTGAAGATCGGCGGCGGAGGTGCCTACCAGCCGCAGTTCACCCACCACATGTATCTGCCAGTACAAGCCGAACCCGCCGCACCGCCGCCACCGCCTGCCCCGCTGCCGTTCGGCGTGCCACCGCCACCCGAGGCGCCGCTGCCCCCGGTCCCGCCACCGCCGCCGCCCGCTCCGATGGCAGCGCCCGCGCCGGTCGATCCCTTCGCGCCACCGCCACCGCCGCCTGCCGACCCCATGGCAGTACCGGCGTCGTTCGTGCTGAACGTTCCGCCGCCACCCGGCCCGCCCGCTCCCGAGCTTCCTCCGCCGCCCGGAATGCCGGTCTGACCCGGCTGGGATCACATCGGTCAGATCACCGGACACCAGGACCGCTCCGCTAACGTCTCGGTGTGATCGTGCTCCTGCCACCCTCGGAGACCAAGCGCGCAGGCGGGGACGGCCCGCCATTGCGTCTGGACAGTTTGAGCTCGCCCGCGCTCAGCCCGCTGCGGGAGACGCTGGTCGACGAGTTGGTCGGACTGGCCGCCGACCCGCCGGCGTGCCGCAAGGCCCTCGGGCTCTCCGCGGCCCAGGACGCCGAGATCGAGCGCAACGCCGGCCTGCGGCAGGCACCGACGATGCCGGCGATCAACCGCTACACCGGCGTGCTGTACGACGCGCTCGACGTCGAATCGTTGCGCGGAGCGGCCGCGGCCCGGGCACGCGCCCGGCTCGCGGTCGGCTCGGCGTTGTTCGGTCTGCTGCGTGCCGACGATCTGGTACCGGCCTACCGGCTGTCTGCGTCCGCGAAACTGCCGGGCCGGCCAGGCTTGAGTACCCGGTGGCGTCCGTTACTCGAGCCGGTGCTGGCCGAACTCGCCGAGAGTGAACTCATCGTGGATCTGCGGTCGGGTTCCTACGCCGCGCTCGGGCGAGTGCCCGGAGCGGTGCGGGTGCAGGTGCTCGCCGAACACCCCGATGGACACCGCACGGTGGTCAGTCACTTCAACAAGGCGCACAAGGGCCACCTGGCCCGGGCGCTGGTGAGCTCGAGGGCCGAGCCCAACGACGCCGCCGCAGTGGCCGCTGTCGCCCGCCGAGCCGGTATGCGTGTCGAACGCCACGGCGACGAGCTGACGATCGTGGTGCCGGCCTGATCTCCTGCCGCGGAGCGGCTCGCGTCAGATGGCGTCGAACGGTTCGCCATCGAGGGCGGTGGAAGGCTGCCCGTCGGGTCCCTTCGGCACGTCGCCAACCAATGTCACCCGGTACAGCCGGCGGTCGTGGTCGAGTGTCAGGTCTGAGGGCGCCAGATGCACGGTCGATCGGTTGTCCCAGAACGCGATACTGCCCGGTTCCCACTTGAACCGGACCGTGTACTCGGGCCGGGTGAGCTCGTCGTAGAACAAGCCGAGCAGCCGTCGGCTCTCGTGCGGCGAGACGCCGACGATGTGGCTGGTGAAACCGGGGTTCACGTAGAGCGCCTTCTCCCCCGTCTCGGGGTGTACGCGCACGACCGGATGTTCGGTGAGCAGGGGCCTTCGCTGCACGCGGCGCTGATAATCGTCTGTCGCGGTGGTGCCGTCGGGAGGCGCGAACCGGTGCACCGCCCGCAAGCGGTCGGCGAGCTTCTGCAGCGGGGCCGACAAACCGGCATATGCCGCAACGGTATTGGACCACTGCGTATCACCGCCGTACGGCGGAATCTCCTCGGCCCGCAATATCGACGCGAAGGGCGGGTTGACTGCCGCGGTGACGTCGGCGTGCCAGTTCGGTTTGTCGAATCCGCGCGAGGTGCCGTAGCGCGTCTTGAACCGGTCCCGGAAGATCGGGTAGATCGTCGGGTAGTCCGGGTCGGGAATCGAATCGAACAACGGATGCGCGGGTGTCGGCGCGCCGAACGCGGCGGCGAACCGCAGATGGTCGTCGTGGCCGATGAACTGGTCACGAAAGAACACGACCTTCCACTTCAGCAGTGCCGCACGGATCTCGGCGACATGCTCATCGAGCAGCGGTGCGGTCAAATCGATTCCGCTGATTTCGGCACCGGTCCAGCCCGACTGCGGTCGGATGTTCAATGCGGACGCGAGCTGAGTCATTGCTGTTCCCATCTGTTGTTCAGGACTTGAGTGATCTGGGCGTGACGTTGTCGAGGCGGTTCTGCGCGTTGACGATGTCGTTGTAGCGGCCGTCGACATATTGAGTGACATCGACGTGCGTCTTGGTCGTTCCCGTCTCGTAGAGTCCGTCGGCGACGTTCTGGAACAGCGCCGTGGAATCGGCGTCGATCGGGTAGTAGGAGGCGATGCCGTCCTCGTCGTACAACTTCTTTCCCTGATCGAACGTGATGCCCTGCTGCTTGACGTAGTACTCGTTGATCCACTCTTCGGAGTGGGTGTCCTTCCAGTTGTTGGCCGCGACCGCCCGGCCGACGTAATCACCGATGGCGGCTACCTTCGCCGGGTCGCCGAGAACGTCCTTATGCACGATCAGGCTCTGGATCCCGGTGTTGATGCCCTTGCCGTCGCCCAGGATCGGGGGTTCGCCGAGCTGGTAGTACTGGTTGCCGAGGACGATGGCGGCGTCGACCGCACCGGCGGCGAAGGTCGGAACCACCTCGGCGCCGGCCAGCTCCACGGGTTGGACATCGGTCTTGAGGTCGAGGCCGTGCTGCTTGAGCAGCGCCGCGGTGATCATGTGCCGGCCAGATCCCGGCGGATAGGCAACCCGTTTGCCGCCCAGTTGCTCGATCGTCGTGACCCCGCTGTCGGGGCGCGCGACAAGGTAGTAACCCCCACTGGTCCCCGGATTGGCCTGAAGGCCGATCGTCACCAGATCGGTGACCCCGCTGTCGACCGCGATGGGTACCGGTGCCTCACCGATCGATCCGACGTCGGCCGCGCCGGATCGCAACGCTTCGATCACCGCTGCCCCGCCGCTGAAGTCGGCGAATTCAACCTCGTAGGGCGCGCCTTGGCCGGCGTCGGCCAGGTTCCACGGCAGGGACTGCGTAGCGTTCTGTTCTGCGACCACGATCTTCGTCCCGGCAGGCACATCGCTTGTGGTCGCGATCTTCACGGAATCGATTGCGGGCCCGGCCTCTTCGCCCGAGAGCCCGCATGCGCTCGCAAGCAAGGCGACCAACAGGATCGCGGTGCTGCGCCACCGCCGAAGAACATTGGGATACACGGTCATTCCTTATCTCGGGGTGCGGGTCAGGACTGGTCGTCCGCCACGCCCAGTTCGGCGAGCAGACGCCTTCTGAGCGTGACGAATTCGTGGGAGTCGCGGGCTCGGGGCTTGTCCACCGAAACCGCGACGTCGAGCGATATGACGCCGTCGGTCAGCACGATCACCCGGTCGGCCAGCACGATTGCCTCATCGACATCGTGGGTGACGAGCAACACCGCCGGTGTGTGGCGCCGGTACAGATCCATCAACAGGCCGTGCATCTTGATGCGCGTCAGCGCGTCGAATGGCTCGTCCAGGAGCAGCAATTGGGGTTCGCGCACCAAGGCCCGCGCCAACGCCACCCGCTGCGCTTCCCCGCCCGACAATGTGCGCGGCCAAACTTTGGCCTTGGTGGCCAGGTTCACCTCGGCGAGGGCATCGCGCGCACGTTGCTGCACCGCCGCGGTTGTCGGCAGTCCGATCGTCACGTTGGACAGTACGCGTTGCCACGGCAGCAGCCGAGGATCCTGAAACACGATCGCGCGCCGCTCCGGTACGCGCAGATAGCCGTCGACATCGCTGTCCAGCGCTCCGAGGGCCCGCAGGAATGTGCTTTTCCCCGATCCGCTGCGGCCCAACAACGCAACGAACTCGCCCGCGCGGATCTCCAGCTCGAGCCCGTCGATCACGACGTTGTCGCCGAAGCGCTTTCGCACATCTCGTGCGATCACCACGGCATCGGTGTCCACGCCTGCGTACCGGGCGTCAGTCTCCGTCATATGCCCGCCTCCAGGTCAGCAGCCGAGCTTCCAGAAAGCGCACGACCAGGATCGAGACCAGGCCAAGGATTGCGTACACCGCGATCAGGACGAACACCACATCGATCTGGAAGTACTCACGGGCGTCGGTCATCATTCGCCCCAGACCCTTCTTCGCGTTGATGGTTTCGGCGAATATCAACGACAGCCAGGACGCGGTGAGGGCAAGCCGTAGGCCCACGAGGAAGCCGGGCAGCGAGCCCGGGACGATGACGCGGTAGATCAGCTCCGCGCGACCGGCCCCGAACGAGCGCGCCGCCTCCACCAGTGCGGCATCGACGCTGCGGATCGCGCTGAAGGTGTTGATGTATATCGCGACCGCGACGGCAAGTGTGATCAGCAGGATCTTGGGCACCTCGCTGATCCCGAACCACACGATCAGCAACGGGACCAGCGCGAAGTTCGGAACCGCCCGAAGGACTTCCATGTTGGCGTCGACGAAGTTCTCCCCCACCCGCGACAGACCGGAGATCAATGCCAACGCCAGGCCCAGCACGATGCCGAAGGCCAGGCCGTACCCGACCCGCAGCAGACTGGCGACCAGATGCTCCTGGAATGTGCCGTCGGCGATCAGCGTCCACGCGGCGCGCAGCACGCGCGTGGGCGGCGGCACCGTACGCTCGTCGAAAATTCCGGTGGTCGAAAGAACCTGCCACCCGACGACCAACAGAACCGGACCGAGCAGGCGCTGCAATGCCCGCGGCACGACAGGCCTCCGCTGAGCCTTTCGGATCGCCGCCCGCGGGTCGACAAGACCGGCCGCATCGCCGCTTCCGGCGATCCGGCCGGGCCTCGACAGCACCGTCGACATCTCAGGCAGCCCCGAAGTAGTCACCCGAAATCGATTCCGAGGCAATGCCATCCGGACCAACCGGGATGTCACCCACGAGAGTTATGCGGTGCAGGATCCGGTCGCCCTCGACGTGTTCGAAATCCCTGGGTGCCAGGTGCAGCGCGGCCCGGTTGTCCCAGAAGGCCACGCTGCCGGGCTCCCACTTGAACCGGACCGAGTACTCCGGGCGCGCAATCTCCTCGAACAGCAGATCCAGCACGTGTCGGCTCTCGCGCGGTGCGAGGTTGACGATCTCACGAGTGAACGACGGATTGACGTACACCACCTTCTCGGCGGTCTCGGGATGGATGCGTACAACCGGATGGATCGAGGCCAGTGGATTGCCGCGGACGAGATCACCGATCTTCTCGGTGCTGCGCTCGGCGGAGACCGACGAACCGAACCGGTGCTCGGCCCGCAACTCGTCGATGAACGACTGCACCGGCTCGGACAGCCCGGCATAGACCGCCGCAACATTCGTGAATTGCGTATCACCGCCGTACGCGGGCACCTGCTCGGCCCGCAGGATCGAATGCGACGGCGGGTTGATCAACGGCGTGACGTCGGCATGCCAGCCGGGGCCATTGGGACTCTGGCGCTTGCGGTATTTCGTCCCGTAACGATGGTCGTAGGCGGCTGGGGACACGGTGTGGATCTGCGGGAACCCGGGTGGCGCGGAGTCACCTTCGTAGGGGTGCCCCGGTGTCACGGCGCCGAACTGCGCACCGAAGGCGATCTGCGTCGCGTGGTCGAGGTCCTGGTCGCGGAAGAACACGACTTTCCATTTGTTCAGCGCGGCCCGGATCTCGGCTATTTGGTGTTCGGTCAACGGTGCCGACAAATCGACGCCCTCGATCAAGGCACCGGTCCAACCGGATAACGGTGTCACCTCGATATTGGTTTCGGCGGCTGCATTTGCGTCCGTTGCCGTGGTCGCGGCTGTTGTCACTGCCGTGCTCCCCTCGAAAGTCCTGCAGGTATCGACCACTGGGACGCTAATGACGATCGAATTCGGGGTTACCGGTTTGAATCGGCGTGACGAGAATGCCGGTGTCGGCAACGATCCCGAATTCTCGCGGCAGCCCTTTCCATGAATTCGACGAATTCCCCCGGTATCCGATTGTTCGGGCCGGTATGAGCAAGCCGGCTGCCCCGCCGCCGGGATCGACGCGGCCCCGCGCCCGAGCCAGATATTCTGGCAACGCCGCGACCCCCGCGCCGCGCCGCCTCCACGACGTTGCCCGCAGATATTGACATGCCGGTCAGAACAGGCCCCGGCCTGGGCATGACGGGGCTGGTGTCTCACAACCGGGGCCAATCCTCATGTTGCGGAGCAACATTCACGCGGGCCGGGCACATGGCGCGACAGCCAACTCTGCGTCGAACCGGGGATTTCCCGTTTTCGGGTGTTTCCCACGATCGCCGGTCGGGTCGTGCACAATATGAGGTCGCGTCAGCGAGCTTGTTTGTGAAACCTCACCAGAACGCCGTCACGGGAGCGAGCTTGGTCACCCACCCAGCGTCCACCTCATATCCGCCGCGCACCGGTGGAAGGCATCGAAAACCACCCGAGCGCCGTTGGCTTCCCATCGGTATAGGCGTGGCGGCGACCGCCCTCGTCAGTTCACTGCTCACCGCCTTCGTCGTCATCACCACCCTTGCCAAACTTTCATCACGTGACTCCACGTACGCAGTGGGTGCGAAAATGCTGGCGGTCAACCCCGATCGGTCACCCCGGCAGACGGCGACCGCACAACCCAGCGCAGCAGCCGTCACACCGTTCGCCTTCGACCAGTCGGGATTCATCGGCTCCGGCGCACGCTGCCGAGACACCCAGACGGCTCGGGCGATCGGGCGCACCGAGGGTTCCCTCGTGGTGATCTGCCTCGACCGCGCCGGCCGGTTCGAATACCACGGCGTGCGGTTGACCGACGAGGCCGCGCTGGCCGCCACGGCACAGAAATCTCCTGATCGAAAGTTCGTGGCCCGCAACTACAGCGTGAGCTATGCCGTCTCCCCCACCGAACTGCTTGTCACGTCCGGAAATACGGTCATCAAACGCGAGCCGATGGTGGAGTACCGCGAAATCCTCTCGACCCCGGTCGTTGTCGCGCCGCGCTGACCGCGGGCGCGTGTGCCAGGCGGTGCCCTGCGCCCGCCGGTTAATGTGATGCAGATGGATTCGAAGTTTGCGTTCGAGCTCGCCGGCGTCGACGCGATCGGCCAAGCCCGCCTGGCTGCGGCCGGTGACGTGACCGCCACCGAACTTCTCGACGCAGCGATCGTCCGCCTCGAGGCGGCGCGGTCCCTCAATGCGGTGATCACCGATCTCTTCGACCGCGGACGTACCCAGGCGACTGCGCTCGACGCCTCAGGCGTGCTTCGCAACGGGCGGGCCGGACCGCTTGCCGGTGTGCCGTTCCTGCTCAAGGATCTCGGTGCCGCTCTCGCCGGAGCGCCCGAAGCGATGGGATCCCGGGCGTTACGGGACCATGTGGCAACGGATTCCGCTTGGACGGTGCAGCGGTATCTCGAGGCCGGCCTGGTGGTGTTAGGAAAGACCAACACCCCGGAGTGGGGCAATCACTGCACGACCGAACCCGTGTTGTTCGGTCCCACGGCCAATCCCTGGTCATCATCGGTGACACCGGGAGGTTCGAGTGGCGGGTCGGCTGCCGCGGTGGCCGCGGGCGTCGTACCGGCGGCCTCCGGCGGTGACGGTACCGGTTCGATCCGCGTCCCGGCATCGTGTTGCGGTTTGGTCGGACTGAAGCCGCGCCGCGGCCGGGCCTCGTTCGCACCGGACGGCGGGCACGGTTTGGAAGGGCTCGTGAACAACCATGCGCTCACGCGGACAGTGCGTGACTGCGCGGCCCTGCTCGACGTGATCGCGGGCAGCGTCACCGGTGATCCTTACTCCGCCCCGGCGCCGGATGAGCCGTTCCTGCAAGCGGTTTCGCGGGATCCGCAGCCTCGACGGGTGCTGATGTCGACCTCATCGCCGTTTCCGACCGAGCGGATCGACCCCGCAGTCGTCGCGGCGGTCGAACAGACCGGGCGGTTGCTGGAGAGCCTCGGTCATCGGGTCCAGGCGGGCGGTCCGTCGATCGACCCGGACGCGGTCGCCGACGCGGTTGCGGTGCTGCACAACGTGAGTAACGCACAACTGCACGCGTTCGCCACCGGACACCTCGGCCGCGAACCCCTCGACGACGAGTTCGAGCCGAGCACATGGGTGATGATCCGCGAGGGGTTCACCACGACCGGCATGGCCTACGCCGACGCCATCGCCGCCGTTCACGCGCAGACGCGCAGGTTCGCCGCCGGGATGGCCGGGCACGATGTGCTGCTCGTGCCTACTCTGCTGACCGGCCCACCGCCGTATGCGCTGCTGAATCAACCGCGCGGCACCACGCGCGCGTTCTTCGACGTGGAGTTCGCCACGACCGGCTGGACGGCACTCGCCAATGTCACCGGCTGGGCGGCGATTTCACTGCCGCTCGGCACGACCGACGACGGTCTGCCGATCGGGGTACAGCTCATGGCCCCCGACGAGGCGGTATTGCTCGGCCTCGCCGCTCAGCTCGAGCAGGCCGCACCGTGGGCAGCGCGCAAGCCCGCAAGTTGGGTCGCAAACGACGGCACTCCCTGACCCGCTGCCCGTAGGGTCGGCGCCATGGCGCATATCCGTCCCGATCGCACCGCCGCACTGCATACCGCGGCTTCGCACGCCGAGGCGTTCCTCAACGGCCTCGACGACCGCCCGGTCGCCGCGCGCACCGATGCGTCGGCCATCCGGCAGACCCTCGGCGGTCGGCTTCCCGACCACGGCGAAGATCCCGCGGCCGTCGTCGCGGCCCTCGCCGCCGGAGCCGATCCGGGTCTGGTGGCGAGCGCGGGCCCGCGGCACTTCGGCTTTGTGATCGGTGGCGCCTTGCCCGCGGCACTCGGCGCCGACTGGCTCGTGTCGGCGTGGGACCAGTGCGCCGCCTTCCATTCGCTGTCGCCGGCCGCCGCGGCCATCGAGGAGATCGCCGCGGGCTGGGTGCTCGACCTGCTGGACCTGCCCCCGAGTGCGAGTGTCGGATTCGTGACCGGCGCGCAAGCCGCCAACACCACGGGCCTGGCCGCCGCACGGCACGCGGTGTTGGCCCGTGCCGGTTGGGACGTGAGCCGCGACGGGCTGATCGGCGCTCCACGAGTGCGGGTGCTGTGCGGCGAGCAGGCACACGTCACGATCTACGCCGCGTTGCGCTTGCTCGGGTTCGGCGAGGCCGCGGCCGTGAGGGTGGCAGCCGACAGGCAGGGCAGGATGCGGCCCGAAGCGCTGCGCGCCGAGCTCGCCGCCGACGACGGTCCCGTCATCGTGTGCGCGCAGGCCGGCAACGTGTCCACGGGCGCGTTCGACGACCTCGAGGCGATCGCCGACCTGTGTGCAGCGCACGACGCCTGGCTGCACGTGGACGGCGCGTTCGGGCTGTGGGCCGCCGCCGCGCCCGCCACCCGACATCTCACCGCGGGAGCCGCGCGGGCGGACTCGTGGGCGGTGGACGCCCACAAGTGGCTCAACGTGCCGTACGACTCGGCGATGGCGATCGTCGCCGATCCCGACGCGCACGTGGCGGCGACGAGCCTGGCCGGACCGTATCTGGTGGCCGATCCGGGCCAGCGGGACAACACGAACTTCGTTCCCGAGAGTTCGCGCCGCGCACGGTCCGTACCGGTGTATGCGGCGTTGCGGTCGTTGGGCCGCGCCGGGGTGAGCGACCTCGTGGAGCGCAACTGCGCTCAGGCACAGCGGATGGCGCGGCTGCTGACCGAGCGCATCCAGGGCGCCGAAGTGCTCAACGACGTCGTCTTGAACCAGGTGCTCGTCCGGTTGCCCGGAGGCGAAGCGGCAAACCGGGCGGCCGTGGCGGCGATACAGGCCGACGGCACCTGTTGGCTTGGCGGCACGACGTGGAACGGCGAGTACGTGCTGCGGGTCTCGTTCTCGAATTGGGCTACCGCCGACGACGATGTGGACCGGTCGGCGGCCGCGATCGCCGCCTCGGTGAACACCCCGCTGAGCGCACCGGACTGAGGTGGGGTCCGGAGGCCGATGGCCGCCGAATATCCTCTGAGGGCGAATAGGCTGCACCGGCGCTGTCCGGGAAGCCAGAATCAGCAGGACACCGTCTTCAAAGGAGTGGACACCCCGTCATGACGAACCAGGTGAACCAGCAGCAGGCCGACAAGATGACATCGGGCAAGGGCTTCGTCGCCGCGCTCGACCAGAGTGGCGGATCGACCCCGAAGGCGCTGCGGCTGTACGGGGTGGAGGAAAGCGCCTACTCGTCCGAGGACGAGATGTTCGACCTGATCCACCAGATGCGCTCGCGCATCATCACCTCGCCTGCGTTCACCGGTGAGCGGGTGCTGGCCGCCATCCTGTTCGAGCAGACCATGGATCGCTCGATCGAGGGCAAGCCGTCGGCGACCTTCCTCTGGGAGGACAAGGGTGTCGTGCCGCTTCTCAAGATCGACAAGGGCCTGGCCGAAGCGGCCGACGGGGTGCAGCTGATGAAGCCGATGCCCGCGCTCGACGACCTGCTGGCCCGCGGGGTGAAGAACGGCATCTTCGGCACCAAGGAACGCTCGGTCATCGGTGCCGCCAACCCGACCGGTGTCGCCGCTGCGGTCGCCCAGCAGTTCGAGGTGGCCAAGCAGGTGCTGTCGCACGGGCTGATCCCGATCATCGAGCCCGAGGTGACGATCTCGATCTCCGACAAGGCCGAGGCCGAGGACTTGCTGAAGGCCGAGATCGCCAAGAACCTCGACGCGCTGCCCGACGGCCAGCAGGTCATGTTGAAGCTGACCCTTCCGACCGTCGCCAACCACTACAAGTCGCTGGTCGATCATCCGAAGGTCATGCGGGTCGTCGCACTGTCCGGCGGCTACTCGCGTGACGAGGCCAATGCCCTGCTCGCACAGAACAGCGGTGTGATCGCGAGCTTCAGCCGCGCGCTGACCGAGGGCCTGTCCGCACAGCAGAGCGACGACGAGTTCAATTCGACGTTGGACAAGTCGATCCAGTCGATCTACGACGCGTCGATTGCCGGCTAGGCAGGGAACGCGGCGAGGCGCACGCAGATGGTCATGCCCATCGATCGCCCCAAACTTGAGGGCAACGTCGCCGTAGGCGACGGCCGCCAACTGGGATTCGCCGAATTCGGCGATCCGCAGGGGCGGGCCATCTTCTGGCTGCACGGCACCCCTGGTGCGCGGCGTCAGATCCCCACCGAAGCCCGGGTTTACGCCGAGCAGAACCATATTCGGCTGATCGGCGTGGACCGGCCCGGTATCGGGTCGTCCACGCCGCATCAATACGAGTCGGTGCTGGACTTCGCGACGGATCTGCGCACGATCGCCGACACGCTGGGGATCGACAAGCTCGCCGTCGTCGGGCTGTCCGGCGGGGGGCCGTACACGCTGGCGTGTGCGGCGGCCATGCCCGACCGTGTGGTCGCCGCAGGCGTGCTCGGCGGTGTCGCACCGACGGTCGGGCCCGACGCCATCAGCAGTCGGCTCATGCAACTGGGCGCGGTGGTCGCACCGGTGATCCAGGTGGCCGGGGCACCGATCCGATTGGCCGCGTCGGGCCTGATCCGGCTCATCCGCCCGGTGGCCTCCCCGGCCCTGGAGATCTATGCGCGGCTGTCGCCGGAAGGCGACCGGCGGATGCTCGCCCGGCCGGAGTTCAAGGCGATGTTCCTCGACGACCTGCTCAACGGCAGCCGCAAACAGCTCGCCGCGCCGTTCTACGACATCGTGGTGTTCGAGCGGGACTGGGGCTTCCGGCTCGACGAGGTCAAGGTTCCGGTGCGCTGGTGGCACGGCGACCACGACCACATCGTCCCGTTCACGCACGGCCAGCACGTCGTGTCGCGGCTGCCCGAAGCCAGACTGACCGAGTTGCCGTACGAGAGTCACCTCGGCGGGCTGGGCTGCGCGCAGGAGATCATGGGCACGATGATCGACATCTGGGACGCCGGCAAGCTGGTGTGACGGTCGAGGGTTGACCTCAACCATTGTTGAGGGTGAAGGCTGCGGTCATGACGACAACAACGATGACCCAAATCGCGTCGGACCTCTGGGAAACCCGCACCGATACCCCGTTTCCCGGGCTGACCACGCATGCGTATCTGTGGACTCCCGGCCAAACCGGTTCCAACGCCTTGTTCTACTGCCCGGCCACCGATGCCGACTTCGCCGCGATCGACTCACTCGGCGGTGTCGACAACCACTATCTGTCTCATCAGGATGAGGCCGGGCCGATGTTGGCCCGCATCGCCGACCATTTCGGGGCGCGGTTGCACGCGCCGGCCGCCGAGTCCGAGACCATCGGCAAGCACTCCCCCATCCATGTGCCGCTGGCCACCCGCAACCGCGACGGCAACGGCGTCGAGGTCATTCCCACGCCGGGGCATACCCCGGGCAGCACAAGCTATTTGGTCGACGGTGCCGACGGCCGCTACCTGTTCACCGGAGACACCATCTTCGTCGGCGACGACGGTCGTTGGTCGACATTCGTGATTCCCGGCGTCGGCGATGCCGCCGCCATGGCCGAGAGCCTGCGGCTGCTGGCGACGCTGCAACCCGACGTGGTGATTTCCAGTGCCTACGTCGCCCGCGCGGTCACGGTGCTCGGCGACCTCGATTGGTCTGAGTGCGTGGCCGAGGCCTTGCAGTCGATACCCGCCAACCGCTGACCGACGATCACACCGAAGATCAGGACGCGGCGCTGAGGGCCCGCCGCAACAGGTGCATGGCCACCGTGGTCGACCGCTCCCGGATGTCGGACCGGTCGCCGGGCAAGCGCAGCGTGCGCGTCAGCGTGACGCCTTCGGCCCGTACCGAGAAGCACACCGTGCCGACCGGCTTCTCCGCGCTGCCGCCGCCGGGGCCCGCGATACCCGTGATGCCCACTGCCACATCGGCGCCGAAGTGGTGCAGTGCGCCGGCGGCCATCGCCTCGGCCACCGGTTCGGAGACCGCGCCGTGCTCGGCGATCAGCACCGGATCCACGTTCAACAGTTCGGCCTTGGCCTCGTTGGCGTAGGCGACCACCCCACCGGCCAGATACTCCGACGACCCGGGCCGGTCGGTCAGCCGGGCCGCCAGTAGCCCACCCGTGCAGGATTCGGCCGTCGCGATCCGCCGGCCGGATAGGAGCGCGGCAACCTGCTCGTCGACCGTCGCACCGTCCTCGGAGAACATCGCGTCTCCGTGGCGATCACGCAGCAGCGCAAGCAGATCACCGTAGGTACCGGCGGCCTGCGGTTCATAGCGCGTGACGATCTCGAGCTCGCCGCGCCGCAGGCAGGTGGTGATCTCGAGCGCGTCGAATCCGGCGATGGACCCCTCGGCCTCCCGCAAGGTCTCGGCCAGACCGGATTCGGGCAGGCCGAACATCCGCACCGTGTCCTGCCGGTACACCGTCCGGCCCGAGATGGCCTGCTGCACAGCGTCGGTCGCGACCGCGCGTGACCACATCGGCTGCAGCTCACGCGGCGGGCCGGGCAACACCACCACCGTGGGGCTGCCCGGCACGACGACGCCGGGTGCCGTGCCGACCGGTTCGAGCACTTCGGCACCGACCGGCACCAGGGCCTGCTTGCGGTTCGCTGCGCGCACCGCGTCGAAGTCGACGCCGGGGCGCCCGCTCATCAGCTTGCGCAGGATTTCGGCGATCCGCTCTTCCAGCGCCGCGTCCAGAACGAGTTCACGTCCGCAGAACTCGGCCACCGTCGCGACCGTGAGATCGTCTGCGGTCGGCCCCAGCCCGCCGGAGGTGAGAATCAGATCCACCCCTTCGGCGGCCAGGAACCGCAACTGAGCCGTGATGTCGCGGGGACGGTCACCGCAAATCGTGATGTGCGCCAGTTCGACGCCGAGCTCAAGTAGCTGATCTGCCAGCCACGGACCGTTGCGGTCCTGGACCCGGCCGGTCAGAACCTCTGTTCCGGTCACCACGATGCCTGCGCGTGCACTCACGGTTTGCACCTTACGCATCGATACCGGCCGGGCCGGGACCCGCACTCAGAAGCCGAACCCCAATTCGGCGGGCACGGCGCTGACGAAGGCCGCGCTGATCCGCTGCACCAATTCAGAATCCTTGGTACGCAACCGGTTCGCGGATGCAAAGCCGTCGGCTCGATGGCCACCCAGATACAGGCTGCCCAGGACGTCGAGATCGAGTTCGACGTCGGCAGGTTCGTCGGTCGGCGTGCATTGCGCGCGTCCGTCCCTGATCTGCAGGGCGAATCGTCCGCCGTCACTGCGGAAGCCGTCGGCGACCTCCAGCACGGTGTCGAGGTCGGACGAATATTGCCTGGCCTGGAGTGCGGCCGGAATGTCCATGATCCGCAACCACAGATCGTCGGCGCTGGAGGTGACGCGGGCCAGCCTCGGGTTGGTGAGCAGATAGGGCAACGCGTCGCCCGGATGCGTCCAAGTCGTGACCTTCTCCATCAGGTCCAGGCCCAACAGCGCCCGCCACAACGCCGCGTGAGCCTCGGGTGTGGCGGCGGTGAACTCTACGACGCGCACGACCTTCGGGCCGTCGCCGTGCAACCGGTACAGCGCGTAACCGTCGCGGTGCAGGAAGGCGAACCATTCCGTGCCGCCGCCGCGGGCCTTCTCCCGGTCGGCCAGCAGGTCGTCCCACAGGCCCGCCGGACGTACCAACCCGCCCGGGGTCTGTCGTCGCCACCGGTCGTAGATGTCGACCAACTCGTCACGATGGTCAGCCGGCTTGACCATGCGTACGCCACCCGGATCAGGCGCCGCGGCATGGAATTCGGCGAACCGGCGGTCGATCGACACTTCCTGCTCGATGGTCGCAGGCCCGTAGCCGAAGCGGCCGTAGATTCCGCCCTCGCTCGCCGTCAGTGCCGCGATCGGATAGCCGGCGTCGGCGATCCGATCGTGCAGTTGGGTGTACATGGCGCGCAGAAGGCCCCGCCGCCGATGGGTGGGCGCAACCGCGACGAAGCTCAGGCCCGCCACGGGAAGTTCGGCGCCACCGGGCACGGTCAGCGTGAGGTCGAGGTAGAGGGACTGACCGACGATGTCGGCGTCGCGCACCACCACCGCCCCACCGCCGGGCACGAGCGTCCGCCACACGGCCATCGTCTCGGGATCTTCGAGTTCTCCGAAAGCGGTACTGCCGAGGAGTGCCATCCCGGCCCAGTCGGCGTCGGTGATGTCGTGCAGGATTTGCGGAGTCAGTTCGGTCGCAGTGTCGATCACAGGATTCGACGGTGCCACAGACGGCCGGGCCACCGCGACCGATTTTCGGGGTTGGTCAGGCTTTTCGGCGCCGTGTCAGCGCTTCAGCCAACCGTTCACCGCGGCGAGGTCACGGGTGTAGGTGGTCATGATGTCGTCGTGGTACAGCGTTGCACCGCTGATTGCGCTCGACCCCTGCCACACCACGCGGATCCGGGTGGTGCCGCGCTGGTAGACGTCGACGCGGTCGAGATCGCGGTGCTGCCATCCGCCGGACTCGGCCAGTTGACCGAGTTCATGCCGCTCGTCGGTTGTGGTCATGGGCCGATCCTATCGCCGGGCCCGCTGGTCGATTGCCACGACCACCGGCGCGGTGTTGTAACCGGCTACCCGGACCCAGTTCGGGGCCGGCTCTGACGGGTCGATCCGGCCGGTCAGCTCGACGGTCTCGCCGGGATACACCGTGACGTAGTTATCGGAGTATTCGATCGGCAGGATCTCGTCACCTTCGCGACTTGAGGTGATCTCGACCCGCTCGAAGAACGCGATCTGATGGGTCGGGTTGTGCAGGCGGATCGTCACGGTCGTGCCCTCGTCGGCTTCGGCCGACCGCTGGGCCGTCACCCGCAGCGGAACCCGCGGCATCGTGTTGAGCGGCGTCATGTCGGCCCAGCTCATCTGCCGTAGGTCGAACGCCCGGTCGTTGGCCGGGCTTCCGAGGTCGTCGCGCTGCTGGGACTGCCAGTACGTGTTGTCGGCGACGACCGAGCCTGCGGCGTCGAGCAACTCGCACCGCACGAAGTACACCTCCGAGATCCGCGCGGGGCGCGGCAGCGTCAAGGCCTGAGTGGCGCCGCCGGACGGCGCGCTGACCGGACCGCTGGTGCGGTCGTCGCGCACCCGGCCGGTCAGGTCGTAGGTGCGTACCCGCACGCGCAGTCCGGATTGCTCGGCGGGCGATTGGTTGACGACCGCGATGTGGGCCGTGTCGTGGTCGCCGGTGGCGAACGAGTCGAACACCACCGACAGCGGCCGCAGGCCCTTCTTGGCGCCGAAGTACGCCCCTCCGGGCCGCAGGTAATAGTCGAAGAGGTGACCGAAGAACGATGGCCAGTGGTTGTTGAGCATCCAGTAGATGGTCATCTTGTGGGTGGCCCAGCCGAGCGCCGCGAACGCCTCGAATTGGGCCCGGGTCGACTCGTAGTGGGCGACCTGTGCCTTGCGCGCGAACTCCTCGGCGCTGCGTGACGACCCGTACCGCTGCATGACAGCAGTGCGGATGCTGTTCAGGTTGGCGTTGCCGGGGTCGGCCCCGGCGTGGAAGTACCAGGCGTCGTTGATCGGCCACAGTTTGTCTGGCGGGAGGAACTTCTTGAGGCTCGCGAACGGCGGGATGTGTTCGTTGTCGCCCTGTTCGGCATTCGCACCCCGGGTCGCCTGGTAGCGGCCACTGAACCAGTAGGTAGGCGGACGCCAGGTGTAGGGCCCGGCCATATGGATGCCGTCCCAGACGACCTCCCCGGCATCGTCATGGGCGAGCGAGGACACCGTGTCGACAACGGCGTTGGGCCAATGCAACTCGCGCAGGATGTCGTGGTAGCCGTCCAGCACGAGTTGCGGCGGCTTGCCGTCACTGCCGTTGGCCCACAGGAACGCCGACGCATGACCGCGGAGCGACAACATCTGCGACCGCAGACTGTCATCGGCGACACGGCGATCCTCGTCGTCCCACTGCCACCATTTCTCCCACTGGTTGCAGCACATCCACCCGTACATCAGCGGGATGCCGAGTTCGTCGGCGCGCTCGATGATGTTGTCGCCCGGGAACTTTCCCTCCAGCCGCAGCATGTTGAGGCCCATGTCGCGGACATAGCCCAGGATCGCGTTCTCGCGCTGCGGGTCGTACCGGTACAGCAGATCGGGTGTGTAGGCCGCGCCACGCACCAGAAAGTCGCGGCCGTTGACGGTGAGGTAGAAGCTGCCGCCCCGCCCGAGAGCCGGGAACTGCTCGTCGTCGTCGCGGTGCTGCTGAACCGTGCGGATACCGAACCGCGACTGGTCGGTGTCGGTGACGCGCCCGTACTGTACGAACTCCACCCGCAGGTCGTACAGGTTGGGCTCGCCCATCGTGTACGGCCACCACAGATCGGGATCCCGTAGGGTCAGCGCGGCGAAAGTCTCGGGGTCGAACCGGATTTCCCTGGTTTCGCCTGGTGCCAGACGGACCGCCTGATCGACCTCGACGTCGGGCTTACCGGGGCGGCTGATCGTGGCTCGCACCACGCCACGCACCGGGCTTTCGGTGGTGTTGCGGACATCGGTGTACACCGTGAGCCGGGCCCGGTCGGTGGCAGGCAGCGGCAATTCGGTGGTCACCATCGGGTCGCTGAGCACGACCGGTCCCGAGAAGCTGAGGTAGACCGGCTTGAAGATCCCGGCATTGCGGTCGGGCACAAAGGAATTCCCGCGCACCGGATCCTTGCCCGGCCCCTGGTAGCCGATGCGGTTCCAGTTGATCCAGTCCCACCAGCTGTCGGCGAGTTCCACCCCGTCGATGTCCTGTAACGCACGCTCGGGCGTGATCTTTACCGCCAAGGTGTTGGCGGCTCCGCGATTGATCCACGGCGCCACGTCCAGCT
Source organism: Mycolicibacterium wolinskyi str. Jessa 2025 (assembly GCF_049241375.1). Lineage (NCBI taxonomy): Bacteria > Bacillati > Actinomycetota > Actinomycetes > Mycobacteriales > Mycobacteriaceae > Mycobacterium > Mycolicibacterium wolinskyi. The sequence goes on along the minus strand of NZ_CP185960.1, from coordinate 3,407,537 downwards.
CGTGCGCGGCGTGCATACCGACCACGACCGAGTTGTCCGCGATCAGTTTCCCGTTGAGCCAGACCTCGGCTCGGTAGTTGATGCCCGGGAATTCCAGCCGGTAACTGGAGCTTCCGGCCGGCGCGTCGAACGTCGTTCGATACCACCAGTCTTGACGCCACAGGTCGTCGGGAACCGCGGCCAGATTCTCGCCGAAGTACAGATTCGGATAGGTGCCGTCGTCCTGTAGCGCCTGCAGGACGGTCGCGGGCATGGTCTTGACGGTGTGCCATTCGCCTGCGATGTCCCCCGGCGTCGACAGCGCCGCGCCGTCGGCCCGCACACTGCGAGCCGAGGCCAATTGCCAGCCCTGCGCGAGTTCGATGCGTCCCGACGGCGGCTCGGGCCGGGCGAAGGACGGCAGGTCGGCAACGCACAGCGACGACACCAACATGGTGACGAGGGCGGCCACCAGGAGACGAGCGCGTCGGGCGGAAATGGGCAGCTCCTCGAAGACCGGTGCGGCACCGCCTACCGGGCGTGATGCGGTGTCCGGTCATTCTGCCGCCGCGCGCCACGTGCCGCCGCGCCGGATGCCGTCAGAGCTTGTGCGGGACGTCGTTGACCAGGCCGCCGTCCATCACGAACTCCGCGCCGGTCGCGTAGCGGGATTCGTCACTGGCCAAGAAGACGACGAAGCTCGACACCTCGTCGGGTTGCCCGGGCCGCCCCAGTGGGATGGTCAGCATGTCCTCCGGGAAGTGTTCGGTCATCGGCGTGCGGATGAAACCCGGGTGGATCGAGTTGACCCGGATCTGTTTGGACCCGAGTTCGAGCGCAGCCGACTTCGTCAGACCACGCACGGCCCATTTGGACGCCACATACGGGTGCACCATCGCGGCGCCGCGCAGTCCCTCGATCGACGAGACGTTGATGATCGAGCCGCCGCCCGCGGCTTTCATCGCCTTGACCGACGCCTGCATGCCGAGGAACGTCCCGGTCAGGTTGACGTCGATGACCTTCTGCCACTGGGCCATGTCGAATTTGCCGATCTGGCCGAGCGCGACGATGCCCGCGTTGTTGACCAGGACGTTGAGCAGACCGAAGTCCGAGGTCGCGGTCGCGACCGCGGCGTCCCACTGGTCGGCGTCGGTCACGTCGAGGTGGACATAACGGGCCGCATCGCCGAGCGCGGCGGCAAGTGCTTTGCCCTCGTCGTCGAGGATGTCGCCGATCACCACCTTGGCGCCCTCGGCCACGAGCGCGCGGGCGTGTTCGGCGCCCATGCCGCGTGCGCCACCACTGATCAGTGCAACTTTTCCGTCAACCCGTCCCATGACGCGTGAGGCTACCGCAGGCACGGCACAAATTAGAACCTGTTCCAATTTTCCTGCCGAGTGGGCATACTTCGTTCCCATGGTCTTTCGCGTCGCCCACATCGGAACTGGAAACGTCGGCCGCCTGGCACTGACCGGACTGCTGACCAATCCGGCCTACGAGCTGACGACGCTGTGCGTCTCGACCGAATCCAAGGTCGGCAAGGACGCGGGCGAGCTTGCCGGACTTGACCTTTCGACCGGCGTCACGGCGGTCGCCGACCTCGATGCGGTGATCGCCGCCAAACCGGACTGCGCGGTGTACTGCGCGATGGGTGACACCCGCGGACCGGAGGCGATCGCCGACGTGGTGCGGCTGCTGGCGGCCGGCATCAACGTCGTCGGCTCGGCCCCGGTGAGCCTGCAGTTTCCCTGGAAGCTGATGCCGGGCAAGTACATCGCGGGCATCGAGGAAGCCGCACAGGCCGGCAACGCGAGCCTGTTCATCACGGGCGTCGACCCCGGCTTCGCCAACGACCTGATCCCGTTCGCCCTCGCAGGCACGTGCCAGAGCATCGAGCAGGTCAGGTGCATGGAGATCGCCGACTATGCGACCTACGACGGCGTGACCGTGATGTTCGACGTGATGGGCTTCGGCAAACCACTCGACGAGACGCCGATCCTGTTCCAGCCGGGGGTGCTGAGCATCGCGTGGGGTACGTCGATCCGGCAGTTGGCGGCCGGGTTGGGCATCGAGATCGACGACATCACCGAGGTGTGCGAGAAGGAACCGGCGCCCGAGGCGTTCGACATCGCCGCGGGCCATGTCGCGAAAGGCACGGTTGCCGCGCTGCGGTTCGAGATCCGGGGCATGGTCAAGGGCGAGCCGGTGATCGTGATCGAACACGTCACCCGGCTGCGTGGCGATCTTCGCCCGGACTGGGCCCAGCCGGCGCAGCCCGGCGGTTCCTACCGCGTCGAGATCGTCGGCGAACCGTCCTATGCCGTCGACATCTGCCCGACGAGCCGCAAGGGCGACCACAACCATGCCGCGATCGTGGCGGCGGCCGGGCGCATCGTGAACGCGATTCCCGATGTGGTCGCGGCCGCGCCCGGCATCCGGACGACGCTCGACATGCCGCTGGTCACCGGCAAGGGTCTCTACGGCTTGGGTTGACGCGCGTCGGTCCGCGGTTGTGCGACCTCATCCGCCGAACCCGGCGATTCGCGGATGAATCCGCACGATCGCCGAACGTGGGCGCCGCTCGGCGAGTATTGGGCCTAGCGCCGCCGTGCCACCGGACGATCCAGGGTCAGCACCGGCCAGCCGTTGTTCGCTGCGGCCGTCGCCAATCCCGGCCGCGGATTGACCGGCCGCGGATGGCCTACCACCTGCATCAGCGCGCTGTCCTCGGGACCGTCGGCATAGAAGTAACTATGTTGCAGGTCAACGTCATTGGCCGCGCAGAAGGCCTGAACCGCGTCGGCCTTGCGCGCACCCCAGATGACGGGTTTGACGATGCCTCCGGTCAGTCGGCCGTTCTCGTCGGTCTCGAAGTGGTTACACAGCACGTGGTCGATGCCGAGGTGGCGGGCAACCGGTTCGGCGTGGATGGTCAGGGCCGACGAACTCATCACGACGGTGTGGCCACGGTCCTGATGCCGGCGCACGACATCGCGCATGTGCGGGTAGACCCGGTGGGCGAAGCGCTCGGCGAACAGCAGCTCGCCGAGGTCGTCGAGTTCGGCGAGCGATTCACCGCTCAGATACCCGGCCGCTCGGACCAGGAGCCGCTCGAACGGCATCCTGCCGATTCGATAGCGGATCGAGGCCTCGATGATGCCGAGGATCTCGCCGAACGCGGCCTGCCGCTGCCGGATCCGGTGCCGCGCGTGTGCAGTCGCGGTGAACCCATCCACGAGGGTGCCGTCGAGGTCGAAGAAGGCTCCCACCTGCGCGCCACCCGGACCCGAGCCGATTTCATCGAGCGATTCCGGTGGCGACAAGGTCAGTCCCATACGGCAAGTACACCAAGGGTCTGGGCCGAGGGGCCAATCCAGACTAGAAATGGTCTATGGCTGAGCAGCTGAAGGACGTCGTCATCAACGACATCGCCGCCGTGGTCGCCACCAGCCGATTCGGCGAGTCGCTGGCTTGGTACTCGCGCATCATGGGCCGCGATCCCGACCTGCAACCGGTCGACGGCGTCGCCGAATGGCAGTTGACTTCCACCGCCTGGCTACAGCTCGTCACCGATGAGGCCGCGGCGGGCCGGACCGCGGTGCGGTTCGGCGTGTCCGATCTCGCCGCGACCATGACGGCTCTCGTCGACTACGACGTCGAGGTCGGTGAACCGCAGGTCATCGCCGATATGGTGGCCATCCTCGACGTCGCCGATCCGGATGGCAACGAAGTCTCCTTCGTCCAGGAACTTGCCTGATTCGTCGGGGTCCGGCCCCGCGCGGCACCGGTGGAGTACTAAACTAGAACACGTTTCAATTCGTGAACTTGTACATCCACCGCCCACAAGGAGCAGGTATGCACACCGCCCTCTGCGACGAGCTCGGCATCGAGTTCCCGATCTTCGCGTTCACCCACTGTCGTGACGTCGTGGTCGCCGTCAGCAAGGCCGGCGGCTTCGGCGTGCTCGGCGCGGTCGGCTTCACCCCCGAGCAACTCGAGATCGAGCTGAACTGGATCGACGAGCACATCGGCGACCATCCGTACGGCGTCGACATCGTGATCCCCAACAAGTACGAGGGCATGGACGCCAACATGTCCGCCGACGAACTCAAGGGCATGTTGCAGTCGCTCGTACCGCAGGAGCATCTGGACTTCGCGAAGAAGATCCTCGCCGACCACGGCGTGCCGGTCGACGACAGCGACGACAACGCGCTGCAGCTGCTCGGCTGGACCGAGGCCACCGCGACTCCTCAGGTCGAGATCGCGTTGCGGCACCCGAAGATGACGCTGATCGCCAACGCCCTCGGAACCCCACCGGCCGACATGATCAAGAACATCCACGCGCAGGGCCGCAAGGTCGCCGCGCTGTGCGGTTCGCCGTCGCAGGCCCGCAAGCACGCCGATGCCGGCGTCGACATCATCATCGCGCAGGGCGGTGAGGCGGGCGGCCACAGTGGCGAGGTGGGCTCGATCGTGCTGTGGCCCCAGGTGGTCAAGGAGGTGGCGCCGGTTCCGGTCCTCGCCGCAGGCGGTATCGGCAGCGGCCAGCAGATCGCCGCGGCGCTGGCTCTCGGCGCGGCGGGCGCCTGGACCGGGTCGCAGTGGCTGATGGTCGAGGAGGCCGAGAACACCCCGGTTCAACAGGCCGCGTACGCCAAGGCCAGCAGCCGCGACACGGTTCGCAGCCGCTCGTTCACCGGCAAGCCGGCGCGCATGCTGCGCAATGACTGGACGGAAGCCTGGGAGCAGCCGGAGAATCCCAAGCCGCTCGGCATGCCGTTGCAGTACATGGTTTCCGGCATGGCCGTCGCGGCCACGCACAAGTACCCCAACGAGACCGTCGACGTGGCGTTCAACCCGGTCGGCCAGGTGGTCGGGCAGTTCGAGAAGGTCGAGAAGACCTCGGCCGTCATCGAGCGGTGGGTGCAGGAATACCTCGACGCCACCGCGACGCTCAACAACCTCAACGAGGCCGCAGGCGTGTAGGCAACGCGTCGAATTCAGCGAAAGGGCTGCGGGAACTCCGGTTCCGCAGCCCTTTCGTCGTTCTCGCAACAGGTCTGGTCTGCGCCGCCCGCGTTATGTATGGTTACATACATAGCCGACGAAGGGTGGAACATGGCCGGCCCGCGTGAACGCATGGTCGTCTCCGCAGCGCTGCTGATCCGGGAGCGCGGCGCACACCCGACCGCGATTGCCGACGTCCTCGCCCACAGTGGCGCACCCCGCGGCTCGGCATACCACTACTTCCCCGGTGGCCGAACCCAACTTCTCTGCGAGGCAATCGATTACGCGAGCGACCAGGTGGCCGCTCGACTCGGCAAGGCGCCGAGCGCGCTCACCCTCCTCGACGGCCTCATCGCCGGATTCCGTAAACAGCTGCTCGACACCGACTTTCGCGCCGGATGCCCCGTCGTCGCCGTCGCGGTGGAGGCCGGCGACCCGGACCAGGCCGACACCGCGGTCGTCGAACGCGCGGGCGCGGCGTTCGTCCGGTGGACACAGCTGGTCACCCAGCGCCTCGAGGCCGACGGTGTCGACGCCGCGCGTGCCGAGGAACTCGCCATGCTGATCACCACTTCGATCGAGGGGGCGGTCGTCGTCGCGCGCGCCACGCGCGACGTCAAGCCGCTCGACCTGATCCACCGCCAGCTGCGCGAACAACTGACAACGACGAATGGGGAACCGCGGTGACCGTCGACGAATGGCAGCACACGGCTTGCATCCTGTGCGAATGCAACTGCGGCATCGTGGTGCAAGTCCAGGACCGCACACTGGCCAAGATCCGCGGCGACAAACAACACCCCGCCTCTCGCGGCTATGCCTGCAACAAGGCGCTGAGGCTCGATCACTACCAGAACAACGCCAACCGCCTGACCTCCCCCATGCGGCGACGCGATGACGGCAGCTACGAGGAAATCGACTGGGACACCGCGATCGCCGAAGTGGCCGAGGGTTTTCAGCGGATCGCGAAAACGTATGGCGGTGAACGGATCTTCTACTACGGCGGCGGCGGGCAAGGCAACCACCTCGGCGGCGCCTACAGCTCGGCATTCCTCAAGACGCTCGGCTCGCGGTACCGCTCCAATGCCCTGGCCCAGGAGAAAACCGGCGAGGCATGGGTGGATGCCCACCTGTACGGCGGGCACACCCGAGGCGAGTTCGAGCACGCCGAGGTCGCGGTGTTCGTCGGGAAGAACCCGTGGATGTCGCAGAGTTTTCCGCGGGCACGGGTGGTGTTGAACGAGATCGCCAACGATCCGGCCCGCTCGATGGTCGTGATCGATCCCGTCGTCACCGACACCGCCCGGATGGCCGACTATCACCTACGCGTCCGGCCGGGCACCGACGCCTGGTGCCTGGCCGCACTGGCCGCCGTCCTGGTGCAGGAAAATCTCTGCGACGAAACGTTTCTCGCCGAGCACGTCACCGGGGTGGACGCGGTTCGAGCCGTGCTCGGCGATGTCGACGTCGCCGATTACGCCCGCCGCTGCGGAGTCGACGAGCAACTGATCCGGGCCGCCTCGCGCCGCATCGCCGGGGCCGGCAGCGTCGCGGTGTTCGAGGACCTCGGTGTCCAGCAGTCACCCAACTCGACGCTGTGCTCGTACCTCAACAAACTGCTGTGGATCCTGACCGGAAACTTCGCCAAACGTGGTGCGCAACATTTGCATTCGGCGTTCGCACCGTTGTTCAGCAAGGCCGGGGTCGGACGCACGCCGGTCACCGGCGCCCCGGTCATCGCCGGGCTGGTCCCGAGCAATGTCGTGCCACAGGAGATCCTGACCGATCACCCCGACCGGTTCCGGGCGATGATCGTCGAGAGCAGCAATCCCGCACATTCGATCGCCGATTCGGCTGCGGTACGCGCTGCGCTCGCCGAGCTCGAGTTCCTGGTGGTGATCGATGTCGCGATGACCGAGACCGCCCGCCAGGCCCACTACGTGCTGCCCGCCGCCAGCCAGTTCGAGAAACCCGAGGCGACGTTCTTCAATCTGGAATTCCCGCACAACACATTTCATCTGCGCCACCGGCTGTTCGAACCGCTCGCGGGCACCTTGCCCGAGCCGGAGATCTGGGCGCGGTTGGTGCGGGCACTCGCAGTCGTCGACGACGCCGAGCTACGTCCGCTGCGTAAGGCCGCGGCTGACGGTCTCGCCGCGTTCACCGCGGAGTTTCTCGCCACTGTGTCCTCGAACCCCGCGCTGACGAAGGTGCTTCCGTACGTGCTCTACGAAACCCTGGGCGCGGCGCTGCCCGACGGCCTCGCCGGTGCGGCCGCGTTGTGGGGCCTGGCCCAGAAGGCCGCGATGACCTACCCGGACGCCGTGCGCCGCGCCGGACATGCCGACGGCAACGCACTGTTCGAGGCGATTCTCACGCAGCGGTCCGGCGTGACGTTCACCGTTCACGAATACGCCGATGACTTCAGCCTGATCGGTCATCCCGACCACAAGATCGCGCTGGCCATGCCCGAGATGCTCGACGAGATCCGGGCACTGCGCGCCGATCGGCCGCCACTGACCAGCCGCGAGTTCCCGATCGTGCTGTCGGCCGGCGAACGTCGCGCATACACCGCCAACGACATCATCCGGGACCCGGCGTGGCGCAAACGCGATACCGACGGGGCCTTGCGGGTGAGCGTCGAGGATGCCGACGCGCTCGGCCTCGTGGACGGCGGCCGTGCCCTCGTCATTACGGCGGCCGGCAGCGCCGAGGCCAGTGTCGAGGTCAGCGACACGATGCTGCCCGGCCACGCCTCGTTGCCCAACGGCTACGGCCTCGACTATTCCGACGGCGGGAAGGTGACGGTGCCGGGCGTGGCCCCCAACGCACTCACCTCCACCGAATGGCGCGACGCCTTCGCCGGAACACCGTGGCACAAGCACGTTCCGGCCCGTATCGAGCGGGTGTAGCCACTAGGCGGGCGGCGGCTGCGGGGGTTGCGGACCGGGCGCGACGCCGGGTGGAGGCGGCGCCGCCGGATCGAGGGGCCGCTGAGTCAGCAGGAAAAGCGCTTCGTTGAAGCTGACGTCCTGTGTCTGCATGGCATGCCAGATGTCACGCAGATACGACACCCCGCGACCCTGTTGCCCGCCGACCGGGACATCAGTCGTCCCCGGCGGCAGGTTCTGCAGGCTCGGCAGATGCGGCGTGCCTTCCGCCGTGCTCGCGAGGTCCGCAGCCGGTGGCTCGACGATCGCCGGTGCCGGTGGTGGCGGCGGTGCCGGGTCGGCTGCCGCCGATGACGCCGTCACGACGGCGGCCAGGCTCGCGCCACAGCAGATGACGACGCCAACTGCGCTTCTGATAATCCTGCTGTGCACCGCGATCCCCCTTCGTCCAGGCTTTTCTGTTCTTTCCCCGGACCCAGCCGGAGTGTTACAGCTGTGGCGGATGTTCTCTTGAGTTATCCAGTGGAACACGTTTCAGAACAACGCACCCGGAGTTTCGAAGAGTTTGAGAAACCTCCGGCGAACACGCCGTTCCTTGGTGTAGCTATTGATCACGTGAACTAGACGCCGTACCAAGGAGAACCCCTGTGGTCATGAGCGAACCTGCCCTTCACCTGCCTGCCGGCTTCGACTTCACCGATCCCGACATCTACGCCGAACGGTTGCCCGTCGAGGAACTCGCCGAGATGCGCAAGCTCGCACCGATCTGGTGGAACGAACAACCCCTGGGAACCGGCGGTTTCGACGACGGTGGGTTCTGGGTCGTGACGAAACACAAGGACGTGAAGGAGGTGTCGCTGCGCAGCGACGTGTTCTCGAGCCTCGAGAAGACCGCACTTCCCCGCTACCGCGAGGGCACCATCCCGCAGCAGATAGACCAGGGCAAGTTCGTGCTGCTCAACATGGACGCTCCGCACCACACCCATCTGCGCAAGATCATCTCGCGCGCCTTCACACCCCGAGCGGTCGAACGCCTGCGCGATGACCTTGCCGAGCGGGCACGCACCATCGTCCGGACCGCGGCTGCCGAGGGCAGCGGAGATTTTGTCGAACAGGTGTCGTGCGAACTGCCACTGCAAGCGATCGCGGGACTGATGGGTGTCCCTCAGGAGGACCGCAAGAAGTTGTTCGACTGGTCCAACCAGATGGTCGGCGACCAGGATCCGGAGTTCGCGAGCAACGACGCCATGAGCGCATCGGTCGAATTGATCATGTACGGCATGAACATGGCGGCCGAGCGGGCGAAGAATCCCGGTGACGACCTCGTCACCAAGCTCGTGCAGGCCGACGTCGAGGGCCACAAGCTGTCAGACGACGAGTTCGGATTCTTCGTCATCCTGCTCGCGGTGGCCGGGAACGAGACGACGCGCAACTCGATCACCCAGGGCATGATGGCGTTCACCGACCATCCCGATCAATGGGAACTGTTCAAGCGCGAGCGGCCCGCCACGGCGGCCGACGAGATCGTGCGATGGGCGACGCCGGTGACATCGTTTCAGCGCACCGCACTCGAGGACACCGAACTGTCCGGAGTACCCATCAAGAAGGGCCAGCGGGTGGTCATGTTCTACCGCTCGGCGAATTTCGACGAGGACGTCTTCGAAGATCCGTTCTCCTTCAACATCTTGCGGGACCCGAATCCCCACGTCGGCTTCGGCGGCACGGGCGCGCACTACTGCATCGGCGCGAACCTCGCGCGGATGACGATCGACCTGATGTTCAACGCGATCGCCGATGAGATGCCCGACCTCACGCCGCTGTCGCCCCCGGAACGGCTGCGGTCGGGCTGGCTCAACGGCATCAAACATTGGCAGGTCGACTACCGGGGCGAGGCCGGCGCGAAATGTCCTGTCGCACACTAGTGCTCGGATAGTCGATGATGGATCGCCAGTAGTCTTCCGGGATTTCGGTGTTCGACCGGAGCACCATCGCGAGCCCGGTCGCCATCGCGATGCCGAGCAACCCGAGCCACAGGCCGGCCAGGGCGATCACGATCCACAAGACCGTCGTCAGCGTCGGCCACGGCGATACCACCGCGAGAACCGGTGCGAAGAAGAACCCGGTGCCCACGTACCACGCCGAGCCGGACCGATCCGCGGCCATCACGAACCGAAGCCAGCGGGGAATCGGACGTGTGGATTGCTGTGCCGCTTGCATCGTCGCCTCCTCATATTCGTCGACGACTCCACCGTCCCGCTCCGGGGTAATCAGCACAATTACCCGAGAGGTAGTGGCAGCCCCGACCGCGGATGGGTGACACTCAGCTGGTGACCACCATCGCCCCCCAGACACCGATCGGTCCGCTCATGCGCGAGTGGCGGCAGCGCCGCCGGATCAGTCAGCTCGACCTGGCAATCGAGGCAGACGTCTCGGCGCGGCATGTCAGCTTCATCGAGACCGGTCGGTCCGTCCCGAGCCGCGCGATGGTGCTGCGTCTCGCCGAAGTGCTCGAAGTGCCGTTGCGCGAACAAAATCAACTGCTGCTGGCGGCGGGCTTGGCACCGGTGTACACCGAGCGGACACTCGACGACCCCGACATGGCCGCCGTGCGGGAAGGCGTCAGTCGCGTGCTGGAGGCCTACAACCCATATCCCTGCGTGGTGATCGATCGCGGATGGAATCTGTTGCAGGCCAACGCCGGTGCCGGGGTCATGCTGGAAGGGGTCGCACAGCACCTGCTGGCCGAGCCGAATGCACTGCGCATCACCTTGCATCCCGAGGGCATGGCACCGCGTATTCGCAACCTTGCCGAATGGCGTCACCATCTCATCACCCGGCTGCGCCGCGAGGTGGCGGTGAGCGGTTCGGCCGAGCTGGCCGACCTTCTGGCCGAAATCGAGTCCTACCCGGGCGGGATGGCGCCGGTGCGCGATCTGGGCGGCGTGGTGGTGCCACTGGAGTTGGCCACACCTGACGGAGACACCCTCACCTTCCTCTCGACTGTGACCACCTTCGGCACCGCGCTCGATCTCACCGCCGCTGAGCTCAGCATCGAGGCGTTCCTGCCCGCCGACGAACAGACCGCTGCCGCGTTGCGCTGATCGGCAGTTCGAATAACTGGTCTGACCACTTGACCTCTTACCGGCAAGGCTGCACCATGAGTCCATGGCCCTGCAACCGGTGAACCGGCGATCCGTCCCCGAGGACGTATTCGACCAGATCATTTCCGAGGTACTGAGTGGCGAGATGCAACCCGGCGAGTCGCTGCCGAGTGAGCGAAAGCTCGCCGAGGTTCTCGGAGTGTCGCGCCCCGCGGTACGCGAGGCCATCAAGCGGCTGACCGCCGCAGGCCTGGTCGAGGTGCGCCAGGGGGACGCCACGACGGTGCGGGACTTTCGCCGGCATGCCGGACTCGACCTTCTACCGCGCCTGCTCTTCCGGGCGGGTGAACTCGACATCTCGGTGGTCCGGAGCATTCTGGAGACTCGGCTGCACAATGGCCCCAAGGTCGCCGAGCTCGCCGCGCAACGCAGGCAGCCCGAGATGCCCGACCTTCTGAACGAGACGCTCGGTGCCCTCGAGTCCGAACCGGACCCCATCGAACAACAACGTCATGCGATGACGTTCTGGGATCACGTGGTCGACGGCGCGGATTCGATCGCATTCCGGTTGATGTTCAACACTCTTCGCGAGACATACGAGCCGGTGCTGCCGGCACTCGCCACGCTGATGGCCGAGGAGGTAGGCCGGCCGGAGGCGTACCGACGCGTCGCTGACGCCATCGCGGCGGGCGACGCCGCCGCGGCCCGGCAAGCCGCCCACGAACTTCTCGAACCGGCTACCGGCGCACTGCTGGGCGCCCTGGAGGCTTTGGAGGAAATCCGATGACACGCAAGGGATTCACGCTGGGCGATGCCGCTCGCGAGTTCATCAGGCACCCCTCCCCCTGGATGATCGGTGGCACGCTGATGGTTTCGGCGACCGCGCGCATCGCTCTCGGCGACTGGCAGTTGACCGACGCCGTCGTGCCCGTGGTGATGCTTGCGGTGTTCCCCCTGTTCGAATGGATCATTCACGTATTCGTATTGCACTGGCGCCCACGGAGATTCGGTCGTATCACGGTTGACTCGATACTCGCGCGCGACCATCGTAGGCACCACGTCGACCCGCGCGACATCCCGTTGATCTTCATCCCGTGGCGAGCCCTGCTGTGGGTGTTGCCGCTTGCGGTGGCGATTGCGGTGCTGGCGTTCCCTCGGCTGGAACTCGGCCTGACATTTCTGACGTTCTTGACGGTTCTAGGGCTGGGATACGAATGGTGCCACTATTTGATCCACAGCGACTACAATCCCAAAACCGCGGTTTACCGGGCGATATGGCGCAATCACCGAAATCACCACTACAAGAACGAGCACTTCTGGTTCACCGTGACGAGCACGGGCACCGCAGACCGGATACTGGGCACCTACCCCGACCCGGCTACCGTGGCCACCTCACCGACAGCCAAGAACCTGCACGCGGCCGCTACGCCCGCACGATGATCGGATCGCCCACGCTGACCGTGTCGAAGTACCAGGCTGCGTTGTCCGGGCTGAGGTTGATGCACCCGTGGCTGACGTTCGCATAGCCCTGCGATCCCACCGACCACGGCGCACCGTGCACATACACCCCGCCCCACGTCACGCGCACCGCGTCGTTGACAGTGAGTTTGTAGCCCTCGGGATCGCTCAGCGGAATGCCGATGGTCCGTGAATCCATCACCACGACAGGTTCTTTGGACAGCGCGGTGAACGTGCCGGTGGGTGTCGGGAACTTGGGCTTGCCCATGGATGCCGGCATCTCGCGCACCACCTCGTCATCGATACTGACGGTGAAGGTGTGCGCGTCGATGTCGGCGACGCCAACCACCGCGGCACCCGTCTCGAAGCTCGTCTTCGCGCCGCCCGCGGCGACGGAGATGGTCGAATGCGCCGGCCAGAACTGATCGGGTGTCCACTGCATGACATCGTCACTGAGCCAGGTGAACTCCCCGGTCGGGGTGCTCGTCGAGGACACCCGCAGGCTCTTCTCGGCTGCTCGGCGATCGGTCACCGGCGCGGTGAAGGTGACGGTCACGGGGTGTGCGACACCCACGACGTCGCCCGCAGCCGGCTCGATCTTGGCTGCGGTGGCGCCGGTGCTGACACCGGCTTGTGCGACGTTAACCGAGGCTGCGAGAGCGAGGACGGCGACGCCGACCGCCGCAAACACCTTCAGTACCGAGACACGAACTGTCCTCGTCGTGGGCGATGGTGTGCTCAGCATTCCTCCAGTGTAGGTCGTGGCGCGATCGGCACCGGTCAGGCGCGACTCGGCACCGGCCGGCGCGACGTCAGGATCACGGCGGGAGCTGCCCATGGTCACTTCATCGACACGTCCTGCCAGAACGTTTCATCCAAGCTCGACCCGCGCTCGGGCGGCACTGCGGCCGTGCGCCATCAACGCATATCCGAAGCCGACGAAAACCAGCCCGAGCAGGCCGACGTTGGCCAGTACACCGAGGTTGCCGACGGCATCCGGATCGAGGAAGTAGTACGGCACCCGGCGCCCGGCGCTGCTCAACACCAGCAACGCAAGCCCGACGTAGGCGGCGGGATAGAGCAGCCAGATCAATGGTTGCCACCATCGAATACTGCCCTGAGCGTCACCGACCAGAAGCCACTCGGCGACGGCCAGCAGGGGCACCAGGACGTGCAAGAGCAGATTGGCCGGGGTGTATCCCATGCTCGCCTCGGTGAGAAAGAGATTCCAGATGACGCCGGCCACCAACACGTAGACCACGACCGCGCCGCGCAAACCCGCTCTGGCGTCGGCCCGCCGCGAGACCAGCGTCCAGACATAGAACGCGGCCGCAAGCAGATTGGCCTGGTAGGTGAAGGTGATGAGCCGCCACAAAACCCCCGACCGCGTCGTGGTCTCGACCAGCACGATGGCCGCCACCACAGCTGCGACGATGCAGATCCGCAACCCCGTCCGCACCGCAGCTGGATTCACCGAATCGACAATAGCCGCTGTTTCACGGCACGGGCGGCGGCGGCGCCGGCGGTGGCAGCGGTGGGGGCATGGCCTCCGGCGGCGGCATCTCCGCTGGGGGTGGTGGCGGCGGCGGGGCCGGCTCCGGACCGACCGGGGGTGGGGCTTCGACCGGTGGTGGCACGGCCCCGGGCGGAGGCGCGTTCGGCGCCGGTGGCACCGGGCCTATGAAAGGTTGCTGTTCGGGCACATCGGGGCCGCCGCGCAAGCGGTCACGAATTCTGGTGAGCAGCGGCTTCTTGGTCGGGATCGGCGGCGAGAGAACCGGCGGAACAGCCTCCGGCGCAGGCGTCGGGGGAACAACGACCGGCGGCGGGATGTCGGCGGGAACCGCCCCCGCTTCGGGTTCGGTGATGAACTCCGGCGCGGCGGGCTCGACGGCGGCGGGCGGCTCGACGACGACCGGCGCGACCCCCGGGATCGATGTCGGCGCAGGCGGAATCACGGCCGCGGGGATGTGCTGGGTCGCGGCGGGCGCGCCGGAGACATTGACCACCGGACGCGTCTGGCGCGGGCCGGCTTCCGGTTCGGGCGCCGCGACGTGATGACTGATGGCCAACGACAGCGACACCACGAACGTGATGACGCCGACGGCCAGCATGACCGCCGGCGCGAGCTCGCCGGCCCCCAATGTCTGGGTTCGGGGCCTCGCGCGGGTTCGGTGAACATGAAACGGCCACGGCGCGCGGACGCCAGCGCCGCACCGCGGGCCAACGCGACGCCCTCATCGGCCGGCGTGAATACCGGAACCTCAAGGGCGGCTTGGAGTTTCGGCATTACGGCGTCGAAATCGACAGCCGACCCGACCACCACGAGGGCATCCGGCCGTGAGGTGGCTGCCGCGAACAGGCCACACAGCCAATCGGCCAGGCCCTGCACGGTCTCGATGCCATGGACCTGGGTGGTCTGCACCGGCCCGTCACCGGGACTCGCAGTGAGCGCCAGGATCAATTCGGGCTCGATCACGCAGACGACGGTGGTGTCGAAACCCACGACACCGGCGATGCCGCGTGCCAGTGTGTCTGTCGCCTGCGGGAAGCGGATGGGTAACACGTTCGCGAAACCCGCGTCGGACAGCGCCGACAGCAGCTGAGAGGCCTCGATATCGGCGCCGTCGCTCCACGTGACGCCGATGGATTGCAGGCGGTTGCCCCGTCCGGCGGTGACCGCCTCGGCACGGGCGACCGCGGCGACGACGCGGTCGGTGACTTCGGCCAACGCCAACGGTTCGAGGTCACGAATGTCGTAAGTCTCGTGGTTGACGGTGGCCCCATCGGCCTCGTGCCCTTCGACCAGGACGAGACCGACGGTGGACGGAGTCAGAGAGACGCCGAGCACCGCGTCCACACCCACCCCCTCGGAGCTGTGGCCACGAAACGGTGGTCCGCCACCGAAGCATCGGATCGGACCGGAAAGTGTGGCCGTCGTCCACCTTGTTCGGCAGACCTTACCGGTGACCAGGACCTCGAGTACACCTGCGGCCCCCACCCTCGATCACCCGAAATGTGCTGTGCCACAGAACGCGGTGAACACAGCGCAACATCGGTTTGCCGAGGAACCGACGAAAATCCCCGCCGCAGCCCGCCGGAGTGGCAGGGTGACCGCATGGCTGCTGTGCAGGACTCACACACCCGGCGCACGTTCTTCGGCCATCCCGTCGGGTTGGCGAACCTCTTCGGAGTCGAGCTCTGGGAACGGTTCTCCTTCTACGGGATGCTCACGATCCTCGGCTACTACCTGTATTACACGGCCACCGACGGTGGACTCGGTTTACCCAAGGCCACCGCGACCGGCATCGTGGGCGCCTACGGCGGGTTGGTGTACCTGGCGACGGTGCTCGGCGGCTGGATCGCCGACCGTGTCCTCGGCATGGAGCGGACGGTGTTCTACGGCGGAGTCGTGGTCATGGCGGGCCACATCGCGCCGGCGGTGATTCCCGGTTTGACGGGTGTGGGCCTCGGCCTGGTGCTCGTGGCGCTCGGTTCAGGGGCATTGAAAGCCAACGCCTCGTCGCTGCTGGGCACCCTGTACGAAAAGGGTGATGCGCGCTGCGACGGCGGTTTCACGCTGTTCTATCTCGGCATCAATCTGGGCGCCTTTGTCGGCCCGCTGGTCACCGGGTTGCTGCAGACTCGTCTCGGCTTTCATTACGGATTCGGCGCCGCCGCAGTCGGTATGGGGTTGGGGCTGACCCAGTACGTATTGTTCCGGCGCAACCTCGGCACGCACGGACGTATCGTCCCGAACCCGTTGCCGTCCGGTGCAATCGGCAAGGTCGTCGCGGCCGTTGCCGCGCTGGCGCTCGTCGCCGCCGCCTTGTTCCTGTCCGGAGTGGTCACGTTGGCGAACCTGTCGCAGGCCACGACGGTGGTGATCGTCGTCGCCTCGCTGATGTACTTCACGGTGATGTTGACCAGCGCCAAGGTCACGCCCGTCGAGCGCACCCGAGTCCGGGCATTCATACCGCTCTTCATCGCCAACGCGGTGTTCTGGTCGCTGTTCCAGCAGATCTTCACGGTTCTCGCGGTGTACTCCGACGAACGGATGAACTGGTCGATCTTCGGCTGGACCGCGCCGTCGAACTGGATCGGTTCGATCGAGCCGGTCTGGATCATCTTGCTGTCACCGCTTTTCGCGATTCTGTGGACGCGGCTCGGAAATCGTGCGCCGACCACGCCGCGCAAGTTCGCCTACGGCGTGATCGGCATGGGCGCGGCGTTCCTGTTGTTCCTGCCGATGGCGGGGACAACCGGGCGAGCGGTTCCGGCACTGTTGGTGACCGGCATCATGGCGGTGTTCGCGATTTCCGAACTGCTCCTGTCCCCCATCGGCTTGTCGGTGACGACGAAGCTTGCGCCAGAAGCATTCCGGGCGCAGATGATGGCGCTGTACTTCTTCTCGGTGGGCCTGGGAACCGCGATGTCCGGCGTACTCGCACAGCGTTACGATCCCGCGCACGAATTCGCCTACTTCGGCATCCTGGGTGCCGTCGCGATCTTTGCCGGTGTGGTGGTGTTCGCGATGTCGGGATGGATCACCCGCCTGATGGAGGGCGTGCACTAAACCGACAGGATCTCGCGCAACATCGGCGGCTCGACGTTGCCACCGGAGACCACGACGGCGGTCGGGCCGGCCGGCGTGGCCGCCTTTCGGTAGCCGGCAAGCGCCACCGCTCCGCTGGGTTCGGCGATCAGATGGGCACGGTACGCCAATTCCCGCACCGCCGACCGGATCTCGTCTTCGGTGACGACGATGACGTCGTCCAGAACCTGCTGCAGGTGCGCGAAGGTCAACTCGGACGGGGTCGATCGCAGACCGTCCGCGATCGTCCGGTTGCGCTGCGCCACGGGCCACTCGACCCGGCGCCCGAGAGCCAGGCTCTCGGCCGTGTCGGCAGCGAGTTCGGGTTCGACGCCGAACACCTTGGCGCGCGGGCACAACGCCCGGATCGCGGTGCCGATTCCCGATGCCAGGCCGCCACCGCTGATCGGGATCAGAACGGCCGCAACGTCGGTGAGGTCCTGCGCCATCTCCAGTCCGATGGTGCCCTGACCGGCAATGATGTCGGGATGGTCGAACGGCGGTATCAGAACGCCGCCCGTGCGGATGACCAGTTCGTCGGCCACTTGTTCGCGCTGCCCGGCACCGCACAGCACTACCTCGGCCCCGTGTCCGCGGGTCGCCTCGACTTTGACGTTGGGCGTCTCCTCGGGCATCACGATGTGCGCGGTCACGCCGTACGCCGCTGCGGTGTAGGCGACGGCCTGTGCGTGGTTGCCGCTGGAATACGCCACCACTCCCCTGGCCCGGACGTCCGGATCCAACCGCCCGAGCGCGTTGAACGCACCGCGAATCTTGAATGCGCCGATCGGTTGCAGGTTCTCCGGCTTCAGCCACAGTGGCCGGTCCGGATCTCCCCAGCCGGCGGGCAACAACGGGGTGCGGACGATGTCGGCGGCGATTCGTTGCGCGGCGTCACGGATGTCATCGATGGTCACGAGTTTCACGGCGTCAAGTCTCGCGCGTGTCGGCGGACGGTCAAAGTACCGCCGGCCACGCCGGTATTACGGTGGAGCGGCAATGCAGGCGACAACGGAGGCAGTCACGTGGGCGGGTTCACCTTTCCGATCGTTCCGCGCTACGCCGAGATCGATCAGCAGGGTGTCGTGTTCAACGGCCACTACCTCACGTGGTTCGACGAGGCGCTCACCGGGCTGCTCGACCACCTGGAGGTGACCTATCCGGGACTCATCGCCTCGGGGTACGACCTTCAGGTTGTGCACAGCGAGATCGACTTCCTGGCCTCGGTGCGGTGGCGCGACACCGTTCGGGTCGCGGTGTGCTGCGAGCACATCGGGACGACGAGCTTCGCCCTGGGTTTCACGGTGCTGGGTTCCAACCCCGCCACGCCGGAGCGACCGGCGGTGCGCGGCCGCAACGTCTACGTCGTCTTGTCGACAGCAGACTGGGCCAAACGACCGGTCCCCGAACCACTTCGGAGTGCGCTCAGTTCCGTTGCCGCCCAATGAGGTAGCGATTCGACAGACCCGGCCCGGTGTCGCGGCGACGGCGGTAGGGTCGGGCCATGGGCGCGGATCACGAGGACAGGCCGAGCCGCGAGTTGCCGCCGGGCCTCGCCGAACAACTCGACCTGCCGTATTCGGGGATGGTCTCGTTCGGACACCGTCCGTTCCTGACCGAGACGGATCAGCTCGACGCCTGGCGGCCGGACGTGGCGATCGTCGGGGCACCGTTCGACATCGCGACCACCAACCGGCCCGGCGCCCGGTTCGGGCCACGGGCCATTCGCGCCACCGCATACGAACCCGGCACCTATCACCTCGATCTCGGCTTGGAGATCTTCGACTGGCTCGAGGTGGTCGATTTCGGCGACGCCTACTGCCCGCACGGGCAGACCGAGGTCTCACACGCCAACATCCGGGAACGCGTCCACACCGTGGCGTCGCGTGGAATCGTCCCGGTGGTGCTCGGCGGCGACCACTCGATCACGTGGCCATCGGCGACCGCGGTGGCCGATGTACACGGCTACGGCAACGTGGGCATCGTGCATTTCGACGCACATGCCGACACCGCTGACAACATCGAGGGCAATCTCGCCAGCCATGGCACGCCGATGCGCAGGCTGATCGAATCCGGGGCGGTCCCGGGTACCCACTTCGTTCAGGTCGGTCTGCGTGGTTACTGGCCACCGCAGGACACGTTCGAATGGATGCTGGAACAGGGCATGACGTGGCACACCATGCAGGAGATCTGGGACCGGGGTTTCAAGGAAGTGATGGCCGACGCGGTCTCCGAAGCCCTCGCTAAGGCCGAAAAGCTCTATGTCTCAGTGGATATCGATGTGCTCGACCCGGCACATGCACCCGGCACGGGGACGCCGGAACCCGGCGGGATCACGAGCGCCGACCTGCTTCGCATGGTCCGGCAGCTCTGCTACCGCCATGACGTCGCGGGCGTCGACGTGGTCGAGGTCGCGCCGGCCTACGACCACGCCGAACTCACCGTCAACGCCGCACACCGAGTGGTGTTCGAGGCACTGGCCGGGATGGCCGCCCGGCGGCGCGACGCCGCGCAGGAGAAGCCCGGCCCACCGGCCCGCTGAACGGCCTCGGCGCGATCGGTCAGGACGACTTGACCAGGGTGAACTGGCAGACGTCGGTGTAGCCCTCGCGGAACAGTTCGGCACAGCCGGTCAGGTACTTCATGTACCGCTCGTACATCTCTTCGGACTGCAGAGCGATCGCCTCGTCTTTGCGGTCGCGCAACGTGGCCGCCCAGATGTCGAGCGTCTGCGCGTAGTGCGGACGCAGGGACTGAACCCGGTCGACCCGGAAGCCCGCGCGCCGAGCATGCTCCTCGACTTGGGCGACGTACGGAAGCTCACCCCCGGGGAAGATCTCGTCCATGATGAATTTGAAGAACCGCAGCCGGCGCATGGTCAACGCGAGGCCGCGGGCGGCGAACTCTTCGCCGCTGGGCTTGACGATGGTGTGCAGCATCATCACCCCGTCGTCGGGCAGCGCGGTGTAGGCCATCCGGAAGAAATCGTCGTAGCGGTCGGCACCGAAATGCTCGAACGCACCGATCGAAACGATCCGGTCCACGGACTCGTCGAACTTCTCCCAGCCCTCCAACAGAACCCGGCGGGTCCGGTCGGTGGCGAGATCCTCGAAGCTGCGCGCGACGTGCGCCTGCTGATTGCGGCTGAGCGTCAGGCCGACGACGTTGACGTCATAGCGCTCGACCGCGCGCCGCAGTGTGGCTCCCCATCCGCAGCCGACGTCGAGCAGCGTCATCCCCGGCTGCAGCCCCAGTTTGCCGAGCGACAGGTCGATCTTGGCCAGCTGCGCCTCCTCCAGCGTCATGTCGGGACGCTCGAAGTAGGCACAGCTGTAGGTCTGGGTCGGATCCAGAAACAGCCGGAAGAATTCGTCGGACAGGTCGTAATGGGACTGGACGTCCTCGAAGTGCGGCTCGAGAGCCACGAAATGTGTGGTTTTCTCTGGCACGGCAGCCTTTGACAGTTGAAGGTGCTTCTTTAATTGGCGTTCCCCACTACCAGGGAACATCCCCCGTCGATCGTGCAGGTCTCGGACAGTACCCCATGGACCTGAGAACGTTGAATCACCAGATTACAGGTAGGACAATCGGACGGGACGAGCATTGACATACCGGGGGTGATCATGACGCAAGCCGGCGACCGCGCGTTCGACGACGTCGTGTCCGAAGCCGACGCGGTCGAACAGCTGACCCCGGTCGGGGTCGATGACGACGAGTACGCCACGCTCGACGCCGTTCGGGTGCGTATCTCCACCCATGCCGATGCCAGCGAAGCCGATCTCATCGAACAGGCGATGGTGGTTCCGGTTGACGACGAACTCGATTTCGACCGCTGACCGAAAGGACATCTACATGCGGCTGCCCGAGGCGCTCGAGGACCTGCCCGTCGATCCCGAGACGACCCGGGTATTCGGTGACCCGCACCAGACTCCCGACGGGTCGACCGTCATACCCGTGAGCAAGGTGCGCCGCCGCGCCGACGGCCGCGTCTCGGCGCGACCGCTCGGAGTCTTCGTCATACATGGCGGCAAGTCCACCTGGGTACCCGCCGTGGACACGACGCGGATCGCGTTGCTCGGCGAATTCATCGGTTTGGTGGCAGCCACGCTGGCCACCGCCGCTATGGTGCGTCGGCCACCGTGGCCGGATGTGCGCGCCGTCGTCTCTCGGCGTATCTGATCGCCAGTCGCCACGTCAGCCCAAGCACGACGAGCCCGGCCAGGATCAGCATCCACGGCCATGCCCCGTGCTGGTGAACCCAGCCGGCCACCGCGCCCTGGATGCGCCCGGCCGCGGCGATGACCGGGTCCTGCGGATTTCCGGCGGGGGTGAACAGGCGGATCTCGTAAACGCCGTAGTAGCTGACGTACGCGCCGACCGCGACCAGTAGCACACCACTGATCCTGTTGATGTAGGGGACAATTCGGCGCATCCGGTCGACCACGACTGTGCTCGCCAACGCCGCCGCGACCGCCAGCACCCCGACGATCAACGCGAAACCCGCGGCGTAGGCCGCGAACACCGGCACTCCGCGCAGCGGCGTAGCCGATTTCAGCCCGGCACCGGTCACCGCCAGAAACGGGCCGACGGTGCACGACAACGAGGCCAGCGCATAGCCGACGCCGTACCCCAGCATCGAGCCGAGGCGTGCGGTCGGCGCCCATGATCCGTTGCGCGTCAGGGCTTTCGGGACCAGAAGCCCCAGATGCCGACCGGCCAGCAGCCAACAGCCCAGCCCGATCAGGATCAGGCCGATCACCACCGTGATGTAGGGCAGATAGCGTTGCACGGTCGAGGCGGCCGCGATCGTCAGGGCGCCGAAAGTGGCGAACACCGCCACGAAACCGGCCGCCATCGCGACCGTTGCCAGCAGCGCACGCCCCAGCGCCGCGGGCGTTCCCGGCGTGGTTTCGCCGCGCACCACCAGCGCGAGGTAGGCGGGCAGCATCGCGAATCCGCACGGATTCAGTGCGGCCACCAGGCCCGCGCCGAACGCCAACCCGAGCAGATCTTGCTCCACGCCCGGATCAGCCGCCGAGTGCGGCCACCCGGTCGGCCAGTTCCTGTTGCGACATCGCCGACGTCGGGTTGTTGACGAACGTCGAGGATCCGTCGGAGCGGTAGAACACGTAGGCGGGCTGCCACGGCACGTTGTATCGGGCCCAGATCGATCCGTCGGCGTCGTTCAGATTGGGAAAGCCGAGGTTGTATTTGTCGACGAAGCCCTGCATCGCGGCGACATCGGAACGTGCGGCGATGCCGACGAACGCGACCTGCGGATTTGCGGCCGCCACCCGGCTCACCGACGGCGCCTCCGCGTTGCAGAACGGGCACCACGGCGTCCAGAACCACAGCACCGCGGGCTGGCCCGCCAAACTGGCCCCGTCGAACGGCGCACCCGACAGCGTCGTGCCGGTGAACTGCAAGCGGTCGTCGGCAACCGCGGCGGGTGCGGCCATCAGGGCCAACGCGACCGCTGTCGCGGACAACACCCCGGTGAGGCCGATCGTGAACGGTTTGCGCAGCCTCCGGAATCGCATGCTCATGGCACCATCTCCTTTGCTCAGGGCTCGGCGCGCGTGCGGTGTTCGCACTCCCCTGACACGACGTTAGGCACCGTAGGGTTCACCCGTCGCCCGATTGCACACCTTCAGTTCTGCCGAGGCAGGAGTTCCTCGACGAACCGCGCCAGGAACGCGTCGCGATCAGTCGGTCCGGCCGCACGGATGACGAATTTCGTCAGTCCGGCGGCAAGGTAGGCATCGAGTTGGCGGTGCAGTGCCGGCCAGTCCGTGGCGATGAGCTCTGCCGGGTCCACGTCGGGTCTGCGGCGGCGCACCGCCGCGACCGTATCGGCGGGCAGCCGGCCGTCCGCGACCGCGAGGCTGATGCCGTAGTGGTCCGGTTCGACCGCGCGCCCCGCGGCCTCTGCCGCGCGCTCGATCCGCTGTCGTGCCGCGGCCGCTTCGGGCGGCGTGAGGAAGCTGCCGAGCCAGCCGTCGCCGAATCTGCCGATCCGGGTCAGTGCCGACGGTGCCGAGCCGCCCAGCCAGATGTCGAGCGGATGCGCGGGAAGCGGCTGGACATCTGCGGCGGGCACGCTGAAGAACTCGCCCTCGAACGAGACGTCGCGCTGCCGTAGGACCGCCCGCAGCAGCTGCAACGATTCGTCGAACACCGCTGCCCGACGCCCCGGTGGCACCGCGAACACCGCGCGCTCGGCGGTCAGCGCCGACTGGAGTCCGAACACCGGCAGCACGCGCTTGGGCGCGAGCGCCGCAAGGGACGCAAGCTGTTTGGCGACCAGGACGGGATGGCGTCCGGGCAGGATCGCGACCGATGTCCCAACCTTCAACCGGGTGGTGCGGGCCAGCGCGTAGGCCATGCCGATGAACGGGTCCACCGCAGGCGTGTAGACGAGTTCGGAGAACCAGACCGAGTCCACCCCGGCGCTCTCCAGCTCATCGACGATGCCACCCAACGCCTCCGGTCCCGTGTCTGCGCCGAGTCCAACGCCGAACCGGACCTTCATCGAACATCTCCTGTGCGTGCCATACCCAGTGCCAACACCGTCCGGCCGCCTCTTGTGCCCGGTCTGTCAGCGGTTCAGAGTAAGAAAATGACCGAACAATGGATTGAGGGTTGCTTGGTCCAGCGGATCATGTTTCGCGACGGGCTGGTACTCAACCTGAATGACTACAACGAACTCGTCGTCGCGGTGCCCTTCGAGCTGACGTTGCCCGCGACCGAACACGACGATTCGGAGGTGGTGTCGATCGACCCGAGAGCGTTGACCGATGAGGTTCGCCCGCTGTTCGACTTCGCGGGACAACGCTGCACCCACGCCGACTGGGACGACACGGGTGGTCTGCACCTGACGTTCTCCGACGGCCACCGCATCGACGTGCGCCCCGACGATCGCCGAACGTCATGGGAGCTCTACGGGAAACACCACGGCTACGCGGCCTGCCTGCCGCACGGCCGGGTGCGCGTCGTACGCCACGATCTGGACGACGCCGAAGCCGATTACGACAACCGCGAAAGCGGCTGACCCGCACACCACTCTGGGCGGGCACGCACATCACGAATACTGTGACCCCATGCATGCCTCAGTCACGGTGTCGATGGCCGCGCCGGCCGAACGAATCTGGGATCTGGTCGCCGACGTGCGCAACACCGGCCGATTCTCGCCCGAGGTGATGGAGGCCGAATGGCTCGACGGCGCCGCGGGCCCGGCCCTCGGCGCCCGGTTCCGCGGTCATGTGAAGCGCAACGAGATCGGGCCCGTGTACTGGACGACGTGCCGGGTCACGGCCTGCGATCCGGGCCGAGAGTTCGGCTTCGCCGTGCTGCTCGGCGACAAGCCGATCAACAACTGGCACTACCGGTTCACGCAGCGGGCCGACGGCACCGACGTCACAGAATCGTTCCGGCTCAGCGAATCAGTGCCGAACCGGCTGTTCTGGGCGGTGGCCGGCCCGCTGCGCAAACGACGCAACATCCGCGACATGCGCAAGACGCTCGAACGCATCAAGGCCGTCGTGGAGTCGGACGCGGCTTAACGGAAGCCCACCCCGAAGATCGGGACCCAGACTCCGAAGAACCACACGCCCCACTGGCGGAAACCGTTGTCCCAGACGGGATTCAGGTTGTATCCCCAGTAGTTGATCGTCGGCGGCAACGGACCGTTCCAATGCACCGGCGGCGGTGGTCCCCAGCCCCACGGTGGCGGACCCTTACGGTCGTCCCACCAGTCGTGCCGGTTGTTGGCCCACCAGGGTCCCTTGTCGTCCCAGTGGTCGTCCTTCCAGTGGCCGCGATCGAAATCGCGACCTGGCCCGCGGTCACAGAACGGGAAGCAATCGTCGTTGCCGTGTCCTGGCTTGAGCGGAGCCGGCGCGATCGGGCTTGCCGAAGCCACCGGTGAACCGAACGCCGTGACGCCGAATCCGAGCGCACCGACCGTCAGCGTCGCCGCCACGGCCGTGCGCAACGTCTTGCGCGTATTCATCCACTACCTCCTACTGTGGTGACCCTGGCGCCGGCCATCCCCCAATGGCACGGCGCCGCAACGTCTTGCGACACCACGCGGCGAGACGTTCACCCCGATGAGTTATCGGCTGGCGACACCGGCGCGTTACTCGCCGGCGCCTCCGGCGGTCCGGGCTAACCTGGGGCGGATGGCGGACCTACGTGTCGACGAATCGACGCGACCGACACCGGTGTTCGCTGCGGCGACCATTCTGCCGATCGCGGCCTTGACGGCGTTAGCTCATTGCGCCGCAGCGCTGTTGGGAACGGGTTACTGGTTCGACGAGGTGTACATGCTGGCCATCGGCCGCCATCACCTGGACTGGGGCTCGGCCGATCAGCCTCCCGTCACGCCTGCACTGGCCGCGCTGCTCGACGCGGTCGCCCCGGGTTCCGTGTTCGCCATGCGCCTGCCCGCCGTTGTGGCGACGGCGGGCGCAGTGGTGTTGGCCGGCCTGATCGCCCGGGAGCTCGGCGGCGACCGGCGCGCCCAGACGCTGACCGCCGCGGCGCAGGCCACGGCCCTGTGGACGACGCTGACCGGGCACTGGCTGACGCCCTACACCCTCGAGCCCATGCAGTGGCTGCTCATCGTGTGGTTGATGGTCCGGTGGATCCGGGTTCGCGACGACCGGCTTCTGCCGGCATGCGGTGTGGCGGTCGGCGTGGCGGCGATGACGAAGTTTCAAGTGGTGCTGCTGTGTGCGGTGTTACTCGTGTGCGTGGCGGTGCTCGGCCCCCGCGAGCTGCTGCGCCGTCCGGCGCTGTGTGCGGGTGCGCTCATCGCGGCCGTGATCGCGGCGCCGACACTGCTGTGGCAGCACGCGCACGGCTGGCCGCAATTGCAGATGATCACCGTTGTGGCGGGCGAAGCCGACGCCCTCTACGCCGGACGCGCGGGTATAGCGGTGCAGCTGATCGTCTACGCCGGGGTGCTCGGCGTGGTTCTCGGCGGCTATGGCGCGTGGCAACTGCTGCGCGTGGCACAACTGCGCGACTACCGGTTCCTGCTCGCCACCGCCGTGTTGCTGTACGTGCTGTTCGTCGTCACGCAGGGCCGCCCGTACTACCTCGCCGGGCTGTATGCACCGCTCGCGGCCGCCGGGGCGATCGGCCTGCAGCGCCGATGCGAGTCAGGGCAGCCGCGGCGGCGCTGGCTGGGCCGGTCGGTGGTCGGGCTCGCGGTGGCGACAGCGGTCGCGATCCTGGTGTTATCGGTGCAGATCACGCGCTCCGACGTCGGCGAGCAGATCGCACGTCAGACGGCGCAGGCCTATCGGGCGCTGGCGGGCCACCAACGCGACCACACCGCGTTGATGGGCGAGTCCTACATCGTTGCCGCTTACCTCGACGGTTACGCGACCACGTACGGACTGCCTGCCGCCTACAGCCCGAACCGCAGCTACGGCTATTTCGATCCTCCGCCCGACTCCGTCGACTCGGTGCTCTACGTCGGTTCGGAGCCCGACGCGGTTCGTCCCTACTTCACGACTGTCCGCACTGTCGGAGCCGTCGGTGACGACATGCACATATACCTGCTGACCGGTAGGCAGCAACCGTGGCAGTCGATATGGCCGCGGCTTCGGTCGTCGACCGTGTCCTGATCGGGCCCGGCGAAGCGGATTCGCCCCTACCCTGGCGGTGTGGGTATCGCACCGCGGGTCAACGGAGCGCCGCCGCCTGACGTGCCGCTGTCCGACATCAACCTCGGGTCATGGGACTTCTGGGCGCTGGACGACGACATCAGGGACGGGGCGTTCACGACGCTGCGCGCCCAGGCGCCGATCTCGTTTCAACCCGCGTTCGAGCAGGTGGGCTTCCCGCAGGGAAACGGCCACTGGGCGGTCACCCGCTACGACGACGTGTTCTACGCGAGCCGCCATCCCGAGATCTTCAGCTCCGCCGCCGGCATCACCATCGGCGACCAAACCCCGGAACTGGCAGAGTATTTCGGGTCGATGATCGCGATGGACGATCCGCGCCACACGCGCCTGCGCAACATCGTTCGCAGCGCGTTCACGCCCAGAGTGCTTGCCCTGATCGAGGGTTCCGTGCGGGACCGCGCGCGCCGGCTCGTCGCCGATATGGTGTCGCACAACCCCGACGGCCACGCCGAACTGGTGACCGAACTCGCCGGGCCCCTGCCGCTCCAGATCATCTGCGACATGATGGGTATCCCCGAGGACGACCATCAGCGGATCTTCCATTGGACCAATGTGATTCTCGGCTTCGGCGATCCGGATCTGACCACCGACTTCAACGAGTTCATCGCTGTCGCCATGGAGATCGGTGCCTATGCGACCGCGCTGGCGGATGAGCGTCGGGCGGTGCCCGCAGACGACCTCACGACGAGCCTGGTGCAGGCCGAGGTGGATGGCGAGCGGCTGACTTCGGCCGAGGTGGCGTCGTTCTTCATCCTGCTCGTCGTGGCGGGCAACGAGACGACGCGCAACGCCATCAGTCACGGCGTCCTCGCACTCACCCGCTACCCGGATCAGCGCGACGAATGGTGGTCGGCCTATGACGAAGTCGCGCCGACGGCCGTCGAGGAGATCGTGCGGTGGGCCTCGCCGGTGAGCTATATGCGCCGCACCGTGACTCGGGACACCGAACTGGGCGGAGTTCCGCTTGCTGCCGGTGACAAGGTCACCCTCTGGTACGGCTCGGCCAATCGCGATGAGTCGAAGTTCGCCGATCCGTGGCGGTTCGACGTGCGGCGCCATCCCAATCCGCATGTCGGATTCGGTGGCGGCGGAGCGCATTTCTGCCTCGGCGCCAATCTCGCGCGGCGGGAGATCACCGTGGCGTTCGAGGAACTGCACCGCCAACTGCCTGCGATCGCCGTCACCGAGGAACCGGACCGATTGCAATCGGCGTTCATTCACGGCATCAAACGGTTGCCCGTCGCCTGGCGCTAGGCGGCACGCTCGGCGCAGATCGCCGCCAGTTCGTCGCGCGACGGCCCGGGCGGGACATCCGGGCGCCAGCCGCTCGCGTACAGCTGCCTGGCACGTGGTTCGGCCGCGAGCAGGGTGTGCGGCAGTGCGGTCATGTGCGCATATGGCTCGATGATGGCCCACAGGCCCGGATCGGCCGCCGCAGCCGCGACGATCAGATCCGAAGGCAAGCGCCGGCTCACATCGACGTCACCGCCCGACCACCGTCGTATCCGGTCGGCATCGGCGACCACGTGGTCGGCAAACCACGGTTTGATGTTGCCGACGCACCACGCGTCGAACTCGGCTGTGGCACTGGAGATATCGACTCCACACCGCTCGACGGCACTCACCAGCGCGCGGGCCTGCAGCAATCCGAGCGCGACCCCGCGGCCCGCCAACGGCGTGGTGGTACAGACCGCGTCGCCCACCGAGATCAACCCCGGCAGGACGGGCCGTCCGGTCTCGTCGAGCTGGCCGCGATAGCTGTTGTAGAGCCGGCCGCCCGGCAGCACCGGCGTGATGGGGTGCGACCGGTTGGGGTCCACCCATTCCCCGAGCCCGGGAATCGCCAGAACCGAGGTTTCGAAGGCGCCTGCCTCGCGCAGGCCGCGCAGTCGAGGATCGGATCCGTCATGGTTGATGGTGACCGAGAACGTGCCGTTGTCGTGCAGGAAGGCGATCGCGAGATAGCCGGGATAGCTGAGCGACAGCCCGATCGGTGAGTTCACCGGTCCCCGTTGGGCATTGGGATGTAGGCGGTACTGCCGGGTGACGTAGACGGCACCGCAATCGCCTCCCTCGGCCGGGGGTCGCAGGCTCCGGGTGAAGCGACTGGCCCGGCCGGAAGCGTCGACGATCAGGTCGGCGGCGAGCCGGTTGTCACCCGAAGCGACCGCGACGGCACGGCCGTTCTCCATCACGACGCGGTCGACGTGCCCGGCGTGTACGACGACATTCGGATGTGCCGCTGCGGCTGCACGCAATGCGTACTCGAACGTCGACCGCCGACACAGCAACGCGGCGGTCTGTCCGTTCGGGCCCACGGCGACCTCGGCACCACGCACCACGAGATCGTCGAGGACGTCCGGCATCTCGGCGCGGAGCGCATCGACGACCTGGCTGCGAAAAGTGTGTGCGTGATGGAACTGCATCACGCCCTTACGCACCCACGGACCGTGTGGCGGCGGTCCGCCGTCGCGGTCGACGACGGTGATCTGGTGGTTCCGGTCGGCCAGCGCGATGGCACAGAAAAGTCCGACCGGCCCGGCCCCGACGATGACGATCCGCATTCAACCCATTTCAGGTAGATTGTCGTGTAATGACTACACCAAGAGTCACCTGAATGGGCGACACTGTCAAGCGGCCCTACCGGTCGGAGCTGCGCGCGGCGCAGGCGGCCGAGACCCGGCGCGCCGTGGTGGCAGCCGCCGCGCGGCTGTTCGTCGAACACGGCTATCGCGCCACGACCATCGACGCGGTGGCAGCCGCGGCCGGGGTGAGCCGCAAAACCGTGTTCAGTTCGGCCGGCGGAAAGGTCGACCTGTTGAAACTGGCCGTGGACTGGGCGGTCGCGGGCGACGACCAACCCGTCGGCCTCGCCGACCGTGACCC
This sequence comes from Mycolicibacterium wolinskyi str. Jessa 2025, assembly GCF_049241375.1. Taxonomy (NCBI): domain Bacteria; kingdom Bacillati; phylum Actinomycetota; class Actinomycetes; order Mycobacteriales; family Mycobacteriaceae; genus Mycobacterium; species Mycolicibacterium wolinskyi. The sequence continues at coordinate 3,377,929 of NZ_CP185960.1, read as the reverse complement.
GATCACGCGACTGTTCGACCTCGACGACCCGGTGCGACTTCTTCGCGGCTGGGCGCGGCTGCTCGCCGATATCGACGTACGCACCGCACGACTGTTTCGCGCCGTCGAAATCGCCGCCGACGAGGATCCCGACGCGGCCGGCCTGCTTGCCGAACTGCACCGGCAGCGTTTGAGCGGGGCCCGCCGGGTCGTCAAGCACCTGCGCGAGCGTAACGCGCTGACCGCACACCGCCACCCAGGCGATGCCGTCGACGTCGCCTGGCTCGCGACGGATCCCGTGCTGTTCGATCGCCTGGTGCGGGAGCGCGGCTGGACCGTGCGTCGATTCGCCGACTGGCTCGGCGAGACGCTGATCCGCGAGCTACTCGGGTAGCGGTGGTTTGTCCGGCCGTCGGCGGGGCACTCCATTCAGAGCTGTACATCTAGAGGACGGAGGATCATGCACTCCGAACACTTCCGAACCCTGCTGACGGCAACGGGGCCTTACGGATCGATCTACTTCGACGATTCCCATGACACCGAGGACGCGGCCGCACAGACCGACCTGAAATGGCGCGGGATGGCCGAGGAACTCGCGCGACAGGGCGCCGGGCCGGAATTGATCGACCGGTTGGCCGAGGCCGTCACGGCGAGTCCGGCCCCGGTCGGGCGGGGCGGGCGCGTTGTCGTCGCGAACGCCGACGGCGTGCTGGTCGACGAGCGTGTGAGCCGCGCGGACGGCCCGCCGGTGGTTCGCGTCTCCGAACTGCCCTACATCGTGCCGGTGCTCGCGCACGGCGTTGAGCAACCCACCTACCTCGTGGCCATCGTCGACCACGCGGGCGCCGATATCGAACTGCACCGCGATGGCACGATGACCACACACACCGTCGAAGGCGAGGGCTACCCCGTGCACAAGGCCAGTGGAGCCGAAACACCCGGCTACGGGGACCCCCAACCACGCACCGAGGAAAGCCGCTCGAAGAACATCCGCGCCGCGGCCGACCGCGTCACCGCGATCGTCGACGAGGAGGCGCCCGAACTCGTGTTCGTCGTGGGTGAGGTGCAATCGCGCAGCGACTTCGCCGCCGCCCTGCCCGACCGCGTGTCCGAACGGCTGGTGCAGCTCCAGGTCGGCGCCCGGCACAGCGGATTCGACCGCGAACATTTGCACGATGCGATCGGCGAGCACCTGCAACGACGCCACGCCGACGCGATCAACGCGGCGGCGCAACGCTTTTCGGCAGAGCTCGGGCGCCACTCCGGCATGGCGACCGAGGGTTTGAACGGGGTGTGCGCCGCACTGCGGGAAGGTGCGGTCGAGACGTTGATCGTCGGCAGCATCGGCGATGCGACCGTCGTGGCCTCCGACGACCTGGCGACCGTGGCCCCCAACGCCAATGTGCTGTCCGAGCTGGGCGCCGCGCCGACACACACGCTGCGAGCCGACGAAGCGCTGCCGTTGGCCGCGGTCTCGATCGGCGCGGAACTGATCGGCGCGGCCGAGGGTCAATCGCCTGCCGACGGTGTCGCCGCGGTGTTGCGTTACGCGCCGCGGACCGCGGCGACGGTCAGCTGACCGTCAGCGTCCCGATCATCGCGGGATGGTAGACGCAATAGAACGCGTACTCCCCCGGTTCCGAGGGCGCGGTGAGAGTTGCGCGCTGCTTACCGTCGACATGCACGTCGAACGCATCACCGGTGCGCGCGGTCACCGAGTGCTCGACCTCGTCATTGTTGACGATCGTGATCTGCGTGCCCGGAGCAACGGTGAGCCCGCCGCTGAACCCCATGCCCTCGATCGTGATGGTGGGCCCATCCGGGGCCGGTTCGGTCGTCGGGCTCGCCGTGAGGATCGCGGTTCCGGTGCCGCGAACCGAATCGTCGGACTGTCCGCAGGCCACGAGTACGGTCAGTAAACCGGCCAGCGTGCAGAACACCGCCATCAGCTTCATCCGGGCCCCCTGATCGTCGTCGGTACCCGATGCCGATTATCGATCCGGACGCGTTCACTTTTGGCGGGTTCGGCCGATGTGCCGCTCAGAAGTCTCCGTCGGCGGTCATGAGGCGTTGCGTGTCCGGCTTCCGATCGCGGCGCCCGCGGCGAAGGCGCTCACCAGGACTCCGACGATCACCCAGGCCAGCACGCTGGAGCCACCGACGAGGTCGCTGAGATTGGCGAGGATGAGCACCAGTGCACCGGACAGACCGGCCAGCCCGAGTGCGGGCGCGATCCTGACCCGCCACAGTGAGTAGCCGCGCCGGTCCCGGCTGAAGTACACCAGCACCGCGACGCTGGTCGCGATCATCAGCACGACCACGCCGACCGTCGTCGCACCGGCGAACCACGTATAGAACTGCGTGGCCGGGTCCAGGCCGAACACGACCGCGAGCAGCACGCTCAACGCCACCACCGCGGAGATCCACAACGATGCCCGGTGCGGCGAGCCGTGGCGGCCGTGAGGCCGGCTCAACGCCGGGGGCAGCACGTCGCGTTGCGACAGCGCGAACACATAGCGCGAGGCCACGTTGTGGAAGGCCAGAATGCACGCGAACAGGCTCGTGAGGTACAGCACCGTGATGATGTCGGCGCCCACAGCGCCGAGGTAGCGCTGTGCCGTGTCGCCGAGGAACGTGCTGCCCGAGTCGGTGGCCCGGGCGATGGCGTCGTCGTCACCCCAACCCGAGATCAGCGCCCAGCTGGTCACCGCATAGAACACCCCGATCAGGACGAGCGCGACGTATGTGGCGCGCGGGATGGTGCGCTCCGGATCGCGGGCCTCGTCACGGAAGATGGCCGTCGCCTCGAATCCGACGTAGCTGATGATCGCGAAAAGCAGTCCGATGCCGAGCGATCCGGAGAAGATCGCGGTCGGGTCGACGATGCCCGACGACAGGCCGTGGTCGCCGCCCTGCACGACGATGACCAGATCGAGCACCAGCACGATCGCGATCTCGGCGGTCAGCAGAATGCCCAGAACCCGGCTGGACAACTCGATGTTGCGGTAACCGAGATAGGTCGTCACCGCAAAAGCGAGCGCCGCGAACAGCCACCACGGCAAGGTCGGCCCGCCCACCAACTCGACCACCCCGACACCGGCGGGCCCGAGCAGACCGTAGACGCCTGCCTCCAGCGCGACATAGCTCACCAGCGCGACGAACGCGATACCGATGCCCACCGGAAAGCCCAGCGCCTGGCGCACATACGAGAAGAACGCGCCCGCCTCCTCCACATGCGGGGTCATGGCGGTGAAGCCGACCGCGAACAGCAACAGCACCACCGTGGACACGATGAAGGTGGCCGGAAAGCCGGCCCCGTTGCCCGACGCGATGCCCAGTGGCACCACGCCGCCGATCACGCCGAGCGGTGCGGCAGCGGCGACCACCATGAAGACGATCGACGCGACGCCGAGATTGCCGCGCAGGTGCCTCCCACCCGGCGGCCGACCGTCCAAAGAATCTGGAATCGTGGTGATTTCGGACATGCTCGACCGTCCTTCGGCGACGTGGCTGTTGAGATGACCCGCGGACCATAGGGCCGTCGCGCCACCGGGCACCAGATCTGGCGTCACCATGCGCAAAAGTCGTACGGCTAAACTACGAAATTCCGACCGGAGGTCAACCCTGTGCTCGACGCCGACGATGTGCGCCGCATCGCGCTGTCCTTCCCCGAGACCACGGAGAAGGAACGTTGGAACCACCCCACGTTCGATGTGGCGGGCAAGATGTTCGTCACCGTTCCCGACGACGAGAGCTCATTTGCCGTGCGCTGCCCCAAGTTCGAGCGCGACGAACTGATCGCCGCGGAACCGCACAAGTTCTGGGTGCCTGCGCACGAGGCGCTGTCCGCCTGGGTGCGGGTTCGGTTGGCCGCGTTGGAGGATTCGAACGAACTGCACGATATTCTGCTCGACTCGTGGCGGCAGGCCGCCCCGACGAGGCTCACGGCCGGTTAGGGCTCACGCGCCTGCTGCGCGTCCGGTGTCGCCCAGCACATCGAGCATCCCGGCCGCCGCGCGGGTCCAGGTGAACTGCTCGGCGCGCTGACGGGCGCTGCTACGCCGCTGTGGTTCCGGCCGACTGATCACCGACGTGACGGCGTGTGCGATGGCCTCGGGATCGTTGTCGGCGGTGGCACCGCTTTCGGACGTCAGGATCTCGGCGAGCGCCGACGTGCGCGACACCACCGCGGGAGTTCCGCAGGCAAGCGCCTCAAGCGCCGCGAGACCGAAGGTCTCGTGCGGGCCGGGCGCCAATGCGACATCGGCCGAGGCCAGGATCGTCGCGACGGTGTCGCGACAACCGATGTAGCCGGTGAACGCGACCGGCAGCCGCGATGCCTGACGTTCGAGCCGGGCTCGCAGCGGCCCCTCCCCGACCACCACCAGCCGGGCATCGACTCCCGAATCACGCAGTGCGGCAACGGTATCGATGCTTCGGTGGGCGTGCTTTTCCACCGACAGCCGCCCGCAGTGCACCAGCAGGGTCTGCTGCGGGTCGGCCCAGCGGCTGCGCATCTGCACCGACCGGCGGCTCGGGTGAAACTGGTCCAAGTCCACCCCAAGCGGCACCGTGGCAACGTTCTCGGCGCCGATCCGGTCGAATTCCTCGCGCGCGAACGCCGTCGTGCACACCACCGCGTCGTAGTTCGCCGCGGTACGCCGGTTGGCGAAGTTGGCCACCGCACGCGCCATCGACCGCGGAAGCACCTGCCCCACAAGCCGATCCAGCCGCTCATGCGAGATCATCACGGTGGCCACGTCATGCCTGCGGCCCCACGGTCCGAGTGAACGCAGCGTGAGCCGATCCGACACCTCGAGCGCGTCGGGTTCGAGCCGCCGCAGCAATGACGTCACCGGGCCGGGCAGCACCGCACGGTAGCCACCGGTGAACGGGATCAGTCTGGCCGGCAGCGAAATACGCACCACACCGCTGGGCAGCACATGACGCTCCGGATGGGATCCGGGCACGATCAGGTACACCTCGTGGCCGGCCGAACAGTACTCCGCGCCCAGGCGGTCCACCGCGGTGCGCAGTCCCCCCGAACGCGGGCCGTAGAAGTTCGCGACCTGGACAACCCGCATTGCACGATCAGAACCGGGCCGTGTGTGCGGTCAACAACGCACTCGCAACGGGTGTCTGAACACGCGCTGAACTCCGCGCCGGGACGCTGCGCCGGGTGGTCGGCGCCCGCCGTTGTCACACCAGACGGTATGGGGGGCTGGGGCCTCGCTCACATGTGAACGTGGGTTGCCGACAGGAAACGGGTCCTGGCCGGTAGAGCCACAAGATGTGGGAGGCCCCAGTGATACGTCAGCGTACGAGTGTTGGTTTGGATGTGCACGCACGATCGGTGTTTGGGTGTGGGTTTGACGCTGAGACCGGACAAGTCCTCGAGCGGCGGTTGACCCCTGATCATGGCGAGATCATCGCGTGGATACGGTCGTTGCCACCGCCGGTGATGGTGGCTTATGAGGCGGGTCCGACCGGGTTCGGGTTGGCCCGGGCATTGACCGCGGCCGGGATCGAGGTGGTGGTGGCTGCCCCGTCAAAGCTGCAGCGTCCTGCTGGGGATCGGGTCAAAACCGATGCCCGCGATGCCCGGCATCTGGCCCGCCTGGTGCATCTGGGCGAAGTGGTCGGAGTGGAGGTGCCCAGCCCTGAGCGTGAAGCCGCCCGGGATTTGGTGCGGGCGCGTGAGGATTGCCGTGGTGATTTGATGGCGGCCCGGTTGCGGTTGTCGCACATGTTGTTACGCCACGGCATCGTCTACTACGGCGGCAACGCCTGGACTGGCAAGCATGAACTGTGGCTACGTGCTCAGCGCTTCACCACCCCCGGGCTGCAGGACGCCTACGACAGCGCCTTCGACGCGATGCTGGCCAACGCCGACCGCCGTGACCGGCTTGATGCGGCGATCACCCAGATGGCCGCCGATTCGGAGTTCACCCCGGTGGTGACACGGTTGGGGTGCATTCGCGGGATCTCGACGCTGAGCGCCTTCGGGCTCGCCGTCGAGATCGGCGATTGGCACCGGTTGACCGGCCGCTCGATCGGGGCCTACCTCGGCTTGGTGCCCACCGAATACTCCACAGGCGCCACCCGCTCGCAAGGGTCGATCACCAAGACCGGCAACAGTCACGCCCGACGGTTGTTGATCGAGGCGGCCTGGCATCACCGCAAGCCTTACCGGCCCAGCCAGGTGATGCGGCGACGCTGGGATGCGGCCAGCCCGGCCGCCCGTGCTCGTGGTCAGGCCGCTAACCGGCGCCTGCACACCCGGTGGAAACACTTCGATCAGCGCAAGAAGCGGCCGGTGGTCGCCAACGCCGCCATCGCCCGCGAACTGGCCGGCTGGTCGTGGTCACTGGCCGTCCTCGACGACAACTAAACACCCCTCCCCACGTCCAGGTGGCGTCAGGTCAGTTGCCGGCACACGAAAACACCCGAGTGATCCGCGCCCACTCTGTGAGCAAATCCTTCTGTCCCGCAGGATGATTCACGCTCGTTCTTGCCAGACAAGCGGCCCACTCAGCCGAAAGTACCGTCCTGCTGGTAACCAACCCGCGCATATCAGACTGACCAAACCATTCGCGTCGAGAATCCCCTTCGACACGCCGCAACCCGACCCAATCCTCACCTGGCCGACGAAGCGGCGGGCCGCGACGACGGTTACGGCCCGCCGCTTCACCCTGCTCCCTTGACAAACTGGCCTCCATATCAGAGTGACGCTGGTCTTCGCGAGCCACTCTCGCGTGACAACAGTGGTGGCCGGCGCCGCCGTTGTCACACCAGAGTGACGCCGGCGTTCGCGAGCCACTCTCGTGTGACAAACGTGGGGTCGACACTCGCCGTTGTCACACCAGAGTGACGCTGGCCTTTGCCAGCCACTCTCGCGTGACAAACGTGTCAGGCGAGGTGGGTGGCGAACCAGTCCTGGACCCGGCGCCACGCGTCGGCGGCCGCGGCGGCGTTGTAGCGATCGCCGGTGTCGTTGAAGAACGCGTGGTTGGCGTCGGGCTCGGTGACGAGTTCGTGCACCAGCCCGGCCTTTTCCAGTGCGGCCCGAGCCACGGGTTCGGTGGCGTTCACGCGCTGATCGAGCGCGCCGTAGAAGCCCAGCACCGCCACGTCCTTGGAGCCGGAGAAGTCGGGATTTTCCGGCGTGGGTCCGTAGAACGGCACGGCCGCGGCCAGTTGCGGGGTCCCGCCGGCCAGCAACCGCCACACCAGGCCCCCGCCCATGCAGAATCCGACCGCGGCGATCTTGCGGTCCGGCACGCGCCGCTGCAGTTCGTCGATGCCGGATTTCAGGTTGGCGACGGATTCCTCGGGTGCGATCTTGCTCAGCGCGGCGGTGGCGTCGGCCGGGTCGGCGAACTTCGCGGTTCCGCCTTGCGCCGACAGCAGATCGATCGCGAGTGCGGAGTATCCGATGCCGGCGAACCGGCCCGCGACCGATCTGATGTAGTCGTTGAGGCCTTTGTTCTCGTGGATGACCAGTACTCCGCCCTTGGCGTCCGGCGCCTCGGCCCATGCGCCCTGAAGTTCACCGGCGGGCCCGGCCCAGGTGACGGGTTCGGTCGGCAGCGCGCCCTCGGAACCCGGGGGCGGACCGGAGGCCGCCGGGCCCGAACCGGTCGCGGTCTCGGTCGCCGACGTCTCGGTGGTCGGCTGCTGGGTCGAACTGCATGCGGCAATCAACGAGGTGGCCGCCGCGGTGCTCAGGCCGAGCAGGGCCAGCCTGCGCAGTGCTTCACGGCGCGACAGCAGGCCGTCGAGATGATCGGTGGCGATTTCCTCGGCAATGTACCGCTGCAACGGAGTCACGGTGCCGAGTATGCGCCGAAATGCTGAACTGCAGTGGTCGAACGGCTTGCGGCGCGATACTCGTCGAATGGGGTGGACACCGGAGCCAGATGCCTTGCGGGGGCGTGTCGCGGTGGTTGCCGGCGCGACGCGCGGTGCGGGCCGCGGTATCGCCGCGGCACTGGGCGAAGCGGGCGCGACGGTCATCTGCACCGGCCGCAGCAGCGTCGCCGGAAACCGCACGTCCGACTACGACCGACCCGAAACCATCGAGGAAACCGCAGACCTGGTATCCGATCTCGGCGGGTTCGGGGTGGCGATCCAGGTCGATCACCTCGACGTCGGCCAGGTCCGTGCCCTGGCCGGCCGGATCACCGCCGACCACGGCCGCATCGACATCCTGGTCAACGACCTGTGGGGTGCCGAGATACTCAAGGGCGCGCCACCCACGTGGGGACGGCCGATGTGGCAGCACGACCTCGACGACGGGCTGCGCATCCTGCGCCTCGGCATCGATACCCACCTCATCACCTCACATTGCCTGCTGCCGCTGCTGGCCAGGGAGCCAGGCGGACTGTTGGTCGAGATATCCGACGGGACAACGGCATTCAATATCGACAACTATCGGTTGTCGGTGTTCTACGACCTGGTGAAGAACGCCGTGAACCGATTGGCGTTCAGCCACGGGCACGAACTCGCGACCTTCGGTGCGACCGCGGTGGCCATCACGCCGGGCTGGCTGCGCTCCGAGATGATGCTCGACAACTACGGCGTCACCGAAGCCAATTGGCGTGCGGCGCTCGACCCGGTGCGAACCGACGGTTATCCGATGGCGCCGCCCGGGTTCGCCGAGTCCGAGACACCCCGTTTTGTCGGGCGAGGGGTGGCCGCGATCGCCGCCGACCCGGACCGCGCACGCTGGAATCAGCGGTCGGTGAGCTCGATCGAGCTGGCGAGGGAGTACGGGTTCACCGACCTCGACGGACGGCAACCGGACGCATGGGCGCCGATATAGTCGCAGCTCAGCGTCCCGCCGCGACAGTCAGTAGACATTTTTTCAAATCTGTTCACCGATTTCGTTGACACCTGGACGTCGCCGGTTGTTCTATGACGGGGTGACCTTCGACACAATCATCCGTAACGGCCGCTGGTTCGACGGCACCGGTGGACCGTCCGCTGTGCGTGACATCGGGATTCGCGACGGGCACGTCGTCGAGATCTCGGCGCACGAACTCGACGCGACGGACTGCCCGCAAGTGATCGACGCGACAGGCAAGTGGGTGCTGCCCGGGATGCTCGACATCCACACCCACTATGACGTCGAGGTCCTCAACGGCCCGTCGCTGTCGGAATCGCTGCGCCACGGCGTGACGACGGTGATGCTGGGATCCTGCTCGTTGTCGACCGTGCACGTGGGCGGCGTCGACGCGGGTGACCTGTTCGGACGCGTCGAAGCCATCCCCCGCGAGCACGTGATCGCGGCAGTCGACGCCAACAAGACCTGGACGAACTGCGAGGAGTACATCGCCGCCCTCGAAGGGTTGCCGCTCGGACCCAATCTGGCCGCATTCATCGGGCATTCCGATATGCGTACCGCGGTGATGGGTCTCGACCGCGCCACGCGTAAGGATCAGCGCCCCACCCGGGCCGAGCAGGCCAGGATGGAGCAGATGCTCAAGGCGGCCCTCGATGCCGGGTTTGTCGGAATGTCTTCGCAGCAACTGCTTTTCGACAAGATCGACGGCGAGGTGTGCCGCTCGCGGACGTTGCCGTCGACGTATGCCAAACCACGCGAGTTGCGCCGGCTGAAGTCGTTGCTACGTCGCGCCGGGCGAGTCCTGCAGTCGGGGCCCGACATTCAGAATCCGCTGAATCTGGCCTCGCAGGTCGCACAGTCCCTCGGGATCTTCCGCAACCCGCTCAAAACCAGCCTGCTATCAGCGGCCGACATCAAGGCCAATCCGTACGCGATCCTGATGATGGGGCCGCTGGCCCGGGCCGTGAACGCGCTGGGCGGCAACTTCCGGTGGCAGCATCTGCCGGTTCCGTTCGAGGTGTATGCCGACGGTATCGACCTCGTGGTGTTCGAGGAGTTCGGCTCGGGAGCCGCGGCCCTGCACCTGCGCGACGAGGTGGAGCGCAACGAGTTGTTGCGCGACGAGTCCTATCGTCGCCGTTTCCGAAAGGACTACGACGCCAAGTTCGGTGTGCGGGTGTGGCATCGCGACTTCTTCGACGCCGAGATAGTGGCATGCCCCGACGAATCGGTGATCGGCAAGTCGTTCGGACAGGTCGGCGTCGATCGCGGCGTCCATCCCGTCGACGCGTTCCTCGACCTCGTACTCGAATACGGTACCGCGGTGCGCTGGCACACCACGATCTCCAATCACCGCCCGGAGGTCCTCAAGAAGCTGGCCCGCGATCCGGGTATCCAGATGGGCTTTTCCGACGCGGGCGCGCACCTGCGCAATATGGCGTTCTACAACATGGGCCTGCGCCTGCTGCGCCATGTGCTGGACGCCGAGAAGGCCGGCACGCCGTTCATGTCCGTGGAGCGGGCCGTGCATCGGCTCACCGGCGAACTCGCCGACTGGTACCGCATCGACGCGGGCCATCTGCGCGTCGGGGACCGTGCCGACGTGGTGGTGATCGATCCGGCGCGCCTCGACGATTCACTCGACGAGTACGCCGAAGACACCGTCGAGTCCTACGGCGGGCTGTCCCGGATGGTCAATCGCAACGACGACACCGTCAACGCCGTGCTGGTCGGCGGTCGCGCCGTATACCTCGACGGCACGCTGACCGAGCTCGTCGGGACACAGCGGACCGGCCGGTTCCTGCGGGCCGCGCACCGCTCCCCCGCCCTGCCCTCCGAGAAAGGCGAACTCACAAGTGTCCGTTGAAAATACGATTCTCGGGATGTGGAAGGCGCTGTCCGGCCGGGATTGGGACCTGCTGAAAACCTATCTGGCCGAGGACTGCATCTACCTCGACATGCCGGTCGGCCCGGCCGCTGCCGCCAAGGGTCCCGAAGACATCGTCAAACGCCTCAAGATCGGCCTCGAACCGCTCGCGTCCTACGAGAACTTCGACGGGCTGCTCATCGCCGCCGGCCAGGACGCCATGTACGAGCACCACGAGGAATGGCATTGGCAGACCGGTGAATCCGCGGTGCTGAAGTTCGTCAGCGTGCACCGCGTCGAGGACGGCAAGATCACGCTGTGGAAGGACTACTGGGACATGGGGGCACTCGCCAACCACGCCCCGCCGACCTGGATGGCCGACTTCGCCAACGCGGACATGTCGTGGGTGTACGACGCGACCGGGCAGGTGTGACCGGGCGCCCGATCAGTCGATCCCCCACACCAGACAGAACGGGTGCCCGGCCGGATCGCGGAACACCCGGAACATCCCGTCCTCGACGGCGCCGTCGACCCGCGTGGCGCCAAGGGCAAGCACCTGCTGCTGGGCGGTGTCGGCATCGCCGACCTGGATGTCGAGGTGGAACTGCTGAGATCCGCTCGGATCCGGGAAAGTCGGTGGCTGGTGGCGCGGTGAGTACTGACATGCCAGCCGTCGACCTGCCGGATCGGTGACGACGACCCAGGTGTCGTCTTCTTCGGAGACTTCTCCGCCGAGCACTTCGGCGTAGAACGCGGCCAGCTTGCGCGGATCTTGGCAGTCCAGGACGACAGAACGTAGCTTTCCGATCATGGCATCGGTATTGCCGCCTGCCGTTCGGGGCAAACCGACGTCAGACGCTCCACGCCATTCGGAACCTGTCGGCAAGCGATTCTGGGTCGAGATCACCGAATTTCTCGTGCTCGTAGCGCCGCACCGCAAGAACGGCGTCGACCACCTGATTGCCCAGAATCCCGCGGATCAGTTCCGACTCGTCGAGGGCGGCCAACGCATCGATCTGGCGGCTCGGCAGCAGTGCGACATTCTGCTCGGTGCGCTCGTCGTCGCTCAGACTGCTCGGGTCGACCGACACCTCGGACGGCAACGGCAGGTTCTTCTCGATGCCGTGGTGGGCCAGGCCGAGGATCGTCGCCGTCGCGAGGTACGGGTTGGCCGACGGGTCGATGACTTTGACCTCGACATTGGCGCCATACGGGTTGCTGGGTCCGCCGATGAGGAATCGCACTGCGGCTTCACGGTTTTCGGTGCCCCAGCAGTTGTGCGCGCCCGCCCAGTGGCCGGGCTGGATGCGCAGACCCGACACCACCGAGCCGCACAGCACGCCCTGCGCGGCGGGCAACCCGGCGAGCAGACCGGCCAGGGCCGACTCCCCCTCCGGGGTCATACCGCGCGCCGCCGATCCACCCGAGAACACCGGGACGTCTCCGCGGCCCAGCGAAAAGTGTTGATGCGAGCCGGAACCCACACTGTCGGCGAACGGGACGGGTGACAGGCTCACGCGCATGCCGTATCGCCTGGCGACTCGGCCCACGATGATGCGCATGAGGACCAACTGGTCGGCCGCGGCGACGGGCTGTTGCGGAGACAGCGAGATCTCGAACTGGTTGGCGCCGTACTCGGGATGGAACTGCTCGATCGTCACGCCGGAACTGGTGGCGGCGTTCATGACATCACGCACGAAGCCCTCGAATTCCAGTAACCCGGCCAGCCCGTACTGGGCCCATGACACCGAGGGCAGGCGGCTGCCGTCTTCGCCCACCAGGACGAATTCCAGTTCGTGACCCACGAGTGCGGTGAGGCCGGCAGCGTCGAGCCGGTCGGCCACGCGCTGCAGGACACCGCGGCTGCAGTACGGATCCGGTGTCCCGTCCTGGTTGTAGAAAGCGCCTGGCGCCCAGGCCAATCCGTCACCGAGGATCCGCAGCGCACCGAGGTCGATCCGGATACGCTGATCGCCCACCACACTGATCGCGTCGCCGAACACGATGCCGGTCTGGTCGATGGTGAAGGCGTGGAACACCGGGCTGGCGCCGAGCCCGGGGTCGGCGAATATCCCCATGCGGCGTAGCGGAACGGTTTTCGCGTGCGTCAGCCCGGCCGGATTGACGACCGTGCCGATGAGTGTCGCGACCCCGTCCGATTCGAGCTGGGCGATGGCCGCTGCCGCGAGGGGTTTGCCTGTCCTGGATGTCCCAGCTGTCACAACCTCATTGTGCGCCGCGACAGTGCGGCCTACAGCGTGATCTTGCAGGTTTGGCCGATGTCGAGGGTCCGCAGCATCCGGCCCATTCCGAGCCACATCGCGCACGACAACGCCAGGTCGGTCAGCAGCTCGGCATCGAAGTGCTCGGCGGCGCGCTCCCAGAAATCCTCGTCATCGCGAAGTTCGGTGTGTTCGGTGGCGAACCGGTGCGCGAACTCGGCGGCGATGCGCTCGGCGGGACTGTAGCCCGGCCACGTCTGCCATTCCGCGGCGTGGTCGTAGAGATCCTCGTCGACGCCGGCCGCCGCACCCTCGCCGTCGCGGGTGTTCTGGCACACCATGCATTCGTTGTCGAGCGCGATCACCATCCGGGCGAGTTCGCGGACCCGCAGCGGCAGGCGGCCTTTCGTGTACACCGCGTTGGTGAAGTTCGCCATGGCGGTGCCGATGTCCGGCGATCGCAAAATCCAGCCGGCCACGTCGTCGTCGGGGAAGTCTCCAATGCGGCTCATGGCCGAATCGTACGCGCGCGGGCGAAAATCTGGAACAAGTTCTAGTTTTTCTCTGCCGCCCCGACGGTGGCCAGCTCCTCGCGGTCGTCACCCCAGTCGCGCTGCAGCAGGACGCGATGCGCGATGCGCTCGAGCGCCGCCTCCACCTGGGCGCGATCCGGGCGGCCGTCGAACGACGACGACGCGGCGAGCTTGTCGACGATGCGCCCCACGAGCGCGGCCGACACGGCGTCGACCTGTCGGATACCACTCTGGGTCAGCCACAGTTGATCGCCGGTGCGCAGCGCGTATCCGTCGGTGACGAGTCGGTTGAACGTGGGTTCGAGGACTTCGTACGGGACGCGTAACCCGTCGGCGATCTCGGTTAAGCGGGCGGTCCCGAACACCTGGCTCTGCCGGTATATCCGCAGCAGCGCCCACAGCCCCGCCACGTCGAGTTCGCAGCCAGGGCACCCGGCGACCGTGCGCAGCCGGATCTCGGGCGAATGGCGCATCAAGCGGCTGATCGCGGTCTCCAGCACCTTGTCGGGGGATTCGGTGCTCGGCATGCCGAAACCCTCGCCGAGGTCCATCGCCAGCGCGGCCTCCGTCTCACGCAACGGCACCTCTTTGAGGAACAACGCGACGACGAATCCGATCAGCGCCACCGGCGCGGCACACAGAAACACCAGATCCAGCGCATCGGCATAGGCGTTCACGATCGGCGCGGCGGCCTCGTGCGTGAGTTCGTGCAGCGCCTTGGGTGAGTCCGCCGCGACGGGCGGGGCGCCGCTAGCGGCGAGCGCACCGGGCAACCGGTCCGACAGGAAGCCGGCGAACAACGAGCCGAAGACGGCGGCGCCGAACGAGCTGCCGATGGTCCGGAAGAAGGTCACGCCCGACGTCGCGACACCCAGATCGTTGAAATCCGCGGTGTTCTGCACGATGAGGACGAGCACCTGCATGCACAGGCCGATGCCGGCACCCAGGATGAACAGGTACAGGGACTGCAGCGCAACGGGCGTCGCGGCGTTCATCCGCGACAGCAGCACGAACCCGACCAGCATGATCGCCGTCCCGGCGACCGGGTAGATCTTGTAGCGGCCGGTACGCCCGACGAGGCTGCCGCTCACCGTGGACGTGATCAGCAACCCGATCACCATGGGCATGGTCCGCAGCCCGGATTCGGAAGCCGAGACGCCGCCGACGAACTGCATGAAGGTGGGCATGAACGTCAGCGCACCGAGCATCGCGAAACCGACGACCAACGACAGCACGCAGCACACCGAGAACACCGGGTTGCGGAACAGCCGCATCGGCAGAATCGGTTCGACCGCCTTGTTCTCGGCTCGCACGAACAGCGCCAGGGCGATGACGGATACGACGATCAGCCCGATGAGGGTCGGCGACGTCCACCCCAGCTCGCCGCCCATGCTCGTCGCCAGCGTCAGGCCGGATGCCCCGATCCCGACCCAGGCGATTCCCGCGTAGTCGATCACCGGGCGCGCGGGACGCGACGCCCGCGCCGGAATGGTGGCCGCGGCGACCGCGAGGACGACGATGCCCACCGGGATGCTGAGCCAGAAGGCCCACCGCCAGCCGAGGTGATCGGTGACGAACCCGCCGAGCAGTGGCCCGGCCACGGTCGTGACGCCGAACACCGCACCGAGGGCGCCCTGGTAGCGACCGCGGTCCCGTAACGGGATCACCTCACCGATCAACGCCGTGGAGGTGACCATGATGGCGCCACCGCCGATGCCTTGCAGCGCACGCGCCGCCACGAGCATCGCCATCGACCCCGACAGCCCGCTGAGGACAGAACCGGCAAGAAAGCACAGGACCGCCACCTGGTACACGGCTTTGCGGCCGAAGATGTCGCCGACCTTGCCGACCACGGCCGTCACGACGGTGGACGCGAGGAGATAGCTCGTCACGACCCAGGACTGATGGCCCGCACCACCGAGGTCGGCCACGACAGTGGGAAGCGCGGTCGCGACGATGGTCTGGTTGAGCGACGCCAGGAGCATGCCGAGCAGGACGGCGACGAACACCAGGTTGCGTCTGCGCACGCTCAGCAGCACGCTGTCGGACGACTGTTCGGCAGTCGGTGTGCTCGTCATGACTTCCTTTCGCCGGCCTGTTGATTCCGTGAAAGATATCGTTAGACAAGCTATGAAAGTTACAGCGCGAACGAAACCGCCCCGGGCAACCGGCGTTTGACCGGCTACCCGGGGCAGCGTGAGCCGAAACCCGGCCTAAGGGGCCACTACGAGACCGCTATTGGGGTGGGCGAGAGACGCACTGCGCGGCGTAGAGCTGCTCGCCGAGCTTGTCCATCAGCTCGAGCTGGGTCTCGAGGTAGTCGATGTGACCCTCCTCGTCCTTGAGGATGCCCTCGAACAGATTCGCGCTCACCGCGTCCTGCTTCTCGCGGCACATCAGGATCCCGGGTTTGAGTCGGGCCACGACCTCGTACTCGATCGCGAGGTCGGCCTCGAATTGTTCACGCAGCGTCTGCCCGACCCGCAACGAAAACAGCCGCTGGTAATTCGGCAATCCGTCCAGCAGTAGAATTCGGTCGGTAATTGCCTCGGCATGGCGCATTTCTTCGAACGATTCGGACCGCGTGTGTTCGGCCAGTTCGGTGAATCCCCAGTTATCTTGCATCTTGGAATGAAGGAAATACTGGTTAATCGCCGTGAGTTCGCTCGTCAATTGCTCGTTGAGCAATTTCAGAACCTCCGGGTCGCCTTGCATGGTCACTCCTAAACACCTTGAGGGCTGATCAAGTGTCGCTGTTTGCCGTGCACTTCCAATGTAGTGCAGAAAGTGCTCGGCGGCGCAATAGATAAGCCCATTCTCGGCATGTTCTTGCAGTGTTGTCGGACAGCGGGACCGCCACTGCCCGAACCGTGGCCACGAAGGCTGGACTGCCTGTCCTAACTAAGGTTAGACTGCGCTAACATGTCGCCAAGTCAGCGGGAAAGGCCGGTAAAAATGGGTGAGTACGATTTGCACTCGCTCATTCTTTCCTGCGATTTTCGCGTCGACGATGTCGAACAGATGTGGAAATGGATGAAGAAACATCGTTCGGGATTGTTGTCGATAGGCGCGCACCATGTGGTGCTGTACAAATCGATTTGGGAGCCCGGCCGGGTGCTCGTGACCATCGGCATCCGGCATGCCCGATCCATTCGTGATGTGTTGCGTTCACCGGCGATATTCGAATGGTTCGACATATCCGGGGTCGAGGATATTCCGCCGATATTCGGTGGCGAGGTCGTCGAGAAGATCGACCTGGCCGAGCCGACGCCAGAAGAATATGTCGCTGGCGTCATTGTCGGCGCGGTCGCGGCGGTCGACGACGTACCTACTCTCATGCGGAAGGTGCACGACGGGCTCGGCCGCTTCGAGCACAGCGGCATCCGCAAGATCTGGGTGTACCAGGCGCTCGACGACGGCCGCGAAGTGATGATCTTGCAGGAGATCGAGAACGAGGTCAGCGCGCGGCAATGGATCGATCACCCGGACGCCGCCGCCGAGTGGATGACCAAAGCGGGATTCGGGGCCTATCCGAGCCTGTTCGTCGGCAAGTTGGCCCACATCATGACCGTCGAAGACCAGGAATAGCCGGGTGCGCTGATGTTTGTCTGTTTGTGCACCGGAGCGACGAGTCACGTCGTCAACGAAATCGTGGCGGCCGGTGCCACAACGTCGAAAGAGGTGGCCGAAGCCTGCGGTGCGGGCGCCGACTGCGGCCGGTGCCGGCGCACGATCCGCGCGATCATCGCCGCCGCACAGTCGCAGCCGGTCGGTGGCCGCGCTCAATTCAACGGCTGCCCGTCCCGGACGGGCACCTAGGCGCCGGACCCCTTCCGGTCCGCGAACGCCGCGAGGGCGTCGGCGTTGGCGGCAGCGCCCACCAGTTCCACGAACAGCGCCTTCTCCCGTTCGGTCGCGGCCACGATGGCATCGCGGAGCGGCGCGACCATGGTCTGCTTGACCGCTTGCAGACTCGAAATCGGCTTGGTGGCGAGGATTTCCGCGTGTCGCCGCGCTTCGGTCAACAGGTCGTCGGGTTCGCACACTTTCCACACCAAGCCCATCTCGCGGGCTTCGGCGGCGCTGACCCACTCCGACGACATGAGCAGCCAGGCCGCGTTCTGCCTGCCGAGCAGGCGTGGCATGAGATACGACGAGGCCGCCTCAGGGGCGACGCCGAGGCTCGTGAACGGGCACTTCAAGCGCGCCGTCGCCGACATGAACGCGAGGTCGGCGAACCCGAGGATCGTGGTGCCGATGCCGACCCCGACGCCGTTGACCGCGCAGATCAACGGCTTGTCGAACGCTGTCAGCGTCTCGATCATCCCGTAGAAGCCGTGCTCGCCGGGCGTGAAATCCGGGTTGGTGATACGCGTCTGCATCTCCACGAGGTCGTTGCCCGCGGAGAACGCGCGACCCGCACCGGTCAGCAGGACGACGGCCACCTCGGGATCGTCGGCGGCCGCTCGCAACGCGTTCGTCAGTTCGTCGTACAGCGCCTCGTTGAACGCATTGAGCGCCTCGGGACGATTGAGCGTCAGGGTGCGTACCCGGTGGGCGTCGTGGATCTCGAGCGTCACGCGTGCAGCGTAACTAGAACACGTTTCACTCGGTGCGGCCGGGTGTGGCGAGCGGCGGCACGACTCGGCCGGCGAACGGGCTGGAGTACACGTAGCGACTCGTCGGAACGGTATCGATGTTGCTGCTGGCGCCGAAGGCGTCGGTGCTGGCCACCATCCGCTGCATGCGGTCGGCCAGGTCCGCGTCGTCGGCGGCGCCGAAGAAGGCGTGCAGGTCCGACACGGCAGGCAACGGGAACAGTTCCTCGACGATCGCGGCCAGCACCGGGGCGTCGGGGGTGAGCCCGCGTACGACCGTGTTCTGCGTGTAACCGAACGTCGCCTGGGTCTCGATGGCCACCGGGGTGTGGTCGATGTGCCACCGGTGCAGCCAGGTCCGCTCGTCCAGGTCGCTGGGCCGGCGCAGCAGCGCGATGTTGGCCAGTCCGTCGGTGCGCTCACCCGGCGCGGTCACCGGTGCGGGCAGCGGCACCGACTCGGTGACCAGATAGGCTGCGGCAACGTCACATTCGCCGGCAAGCAGATCGATCGCGGCCCGCGCCTGGGGACCGTAGTACTGCTGGACCCACATGCTGACCACCGCGACGACCGGCGGATCGAGCGTCGTCAGCGTCATCAGGGAATCGCGCACCGCGGCGTCTCGGACGTTGAGCGTCAACCCGGCAGGCCCGATGTCGAGCAGACTGTCCCGCACCCGCGAAAGCAATCGCGCGCACCAGGTTTCGTCGGCCTGTGCGGCCCGCATCGTCACGATGACCTTTTCCACGATCAGAACCTACAACGCGGCCGTTCTTCGCCGTCGCACGCCGGGCGGACGCGCGGATGCGCGCCACGTGGCGTGGTTGGCCACCTACCCGGCCTCGCCGAGCAAGAATGGGCTGGTGCAGACCGGTGGACAGGCAGCCGACGCCCTGCGGCTGAGCACCCCCGATGCCGGTGCGGTGATGCGCAGCCTCATCGGCGTCCTCGTGGTGACGCTGATGGCGTTGACGTGGGCGTCCGGCCCGACTGCCATGTGGACACTGGGTGCGGGTGTGATCGCGGGCGCCATCGCCTTGCAGCGCAGCCCCGGTGGCCGGGTTCCGCTGGTCGTCACCGCGTCACTCGAGCTGTCGGCCGTGGTTCTGCTCGGTGTCCTCACGGGCGGGCACAGCGTGTTGTTCGTCGCGGTCGTCGCGGCGTGGTGCTTCGCCGCGGGCATGCAGTGGTCGCTCGGCGCGAATGCCGGCCTGGTCGCGTCGGCGGCCAGCGCGTTACTGGTCGTCGCCCCGCCCGTCGGACCGACGCTGCGCGACGCGCTGCTGGCTCCGACACTGGTATTCGTCGCCGGCCTGCTGCAGGCCGTGCTCATCGCGGTGTGGCCGCCGCGGCGGTGGCGCGCGCAGCGCGACGGACTCACGCGGGCATACCGGTCGTTGGCCACCGACACCCGCAATCTGGCCGCCGACCGGTCCGCCGATGTCGACGATGCCCCGCTCACCTGGTTGCGAGAGGTGTTCGCCGACACCCAGGTCAGCCAGCGGCCGCGGGCCTATCACGGCGGATACCGGCTGCCCGAACGGCTTTCGGCCACACTGGCATCCTTGCGGTCCACCGCCGAGGACAACCCGGACAGTGGTCTCACGCCGCTGTTGACCGCGGCCGCGGGTCTGCTCGATGCGATCGCCGACCACGGGCATACCGCCCGACGCGATGCCGAACATGCGCTGGCCCGGGTGGAAACCGCCGCGGCCGCGGTGACCGGCACCGAAGCGGCGCTCGCGCAGCGGTTCTCCGAGCAACTGCGCGAGGCGGCAGTGCTGCGGTTCGGCCAGCTGCACCGACCGGATCTCATCGGCTCGCTGGCGTCGGCGCCCGCGGTCGTCCGCTCGCATCTCACCCGGACCTCGCCGATCCTGCGGCACGCCATTCGGTTGTCGGTGACCACCGCGCTCGCGGTGGCAGCAGCGCGGTTCGGCGGGCTGGAGCACGGGTACTGGATGGCGTTGACGGTCGTCGTCGTGCTGCGACCGGAGACCGCGCACACCTACACGCGGTGCGCGGGCCGCATGGCGGGACTCGCCGCCGGAATCGTCCTCGCCTCGCTTGTGACGTTGGTGTGGCAACCGGGTGGTGTCGGCTCGGCGGTGTGTGCGCTGGCATTCGTCGGGCTGGGTTATGCGGTGTCGCGGTTCGGATATCTCACCGTCGGCGTTGCGGTGGGCGCCATGGCGGTGTTCGTGATCGGCGCCGGCGGCACGGCCGACTGGCCGGGTGTCGCCGACCGGTTGTTCGGCGTGCTCATCGGAGGCGGGCTCGCGGTGATGGCCCACGTGGCGTTGCCCGATCATGCGCTGATCCGGCTGCGGCAACGCGCGGGCGAACTGCTGATGACCGAGATCGACTATGCCGCACTGGTCGTGAAGTCATTCGTGCACGAGGTCGACCACACGGCCGAAACCCTGTCGGCGGCCTGGCAGCGGGCGTTTCGGGCCAGGGCCGCGTTCGAGGCGGCGTGGGGGGCCGCTCGGCTCGACTCGCCGACGCTGCGCCGGTGGTTGCGGTCCTATCGCACCGCGTTGAATGCGGTGACCAGCGCCTGCACCACGCTCGAGAACAGCCTGCCGAGTCATCCGTCGTCGGCGCTGCACGATGAGTTCGTCGCTGCGGTGGACGATTACATCGAGGCACTGCGCGGCGCGCCACCCAGCCCAGCCGTTCCGTGGAGCTTGAACACCGCCGAATGTCGGCAGCACTGCAGCGCGTCCACGATGTCGCGACGACGCTGGCTGCCGACAACGGCGCCGCGCGCATCCTGGTCGCAGAACTGTCGACCATCACGCGCAGCCTGGTCGGAATCTCCATCGACCGGATAGAACCGGCCGAAGGTGGCCGTTAGCGATCAGCCGCGCGCCCACTTCGGCAGGATGAACACGCCCTCGGCCTCCGCGGTGATTCCCTCGGCATCCGAAACATGCCCAGCGGCAAAAGCTTTGATGCCGTCCGTCCGGGTGATCCGGCCTTCGGCGTGCAGGTCGCCGAGCGGCGTGGCGCGCAGATAGCGGATCGTCAAGGTGCCGGTGAACCGGGGGCTCGTCGGGTCACTGGCCGCCACCTCGCCCAGCACATGATCGAGCACCATCGCGACGATGCCGCCGTGCACGTGGCCGGGTGGGCCCTCATAGGCCGCACCGAGACGAAAGTCGGTGGAGATGGTGCCCGATCCGTCCTTGACGATGACCAACGGCGGCGAGATCGGGTTCTTGATTCCGATCGCCGGGTTGCCCCATGGCATTCGGGCGCCGTCGGAGGTGTAGCGAACGCCGAACGGCCCGTCGATCTGCTTGGCGCGTAGCCGCGCGGTCGCGGCGTCGATCTCAGCGATCGCCGCGGCCACCTCGGCGGCGTCCACCTCCGAGCGGATCGTGGCGTCGATGAGTTCCCGGACCGATTCGGCCAACGGCTCGTACACCGACCGAAGCCGCTGCACGTCGGCAGCGCTGAGATGCTCGACATGGGTGAAGCCCGCCATGCGGAGAACTAGAACACGTTCAGCTCGCCGGTGTCGAGTTGTCTCCCCCGCCCGCACCGGCGGTCCTGGCCCCGGCCGACGCGAATCCGAGCCACGTGTGCCGATTGCCGGCCCAGCACCAGCCGACCTTCGGGGCGTTGCGGTTACCCGGCCCATCCCGCCCGGTGCCGTTGCTGATCCACAGGGCCGGCGTACGGGCGTCGGTTGTGCCGTCCGGTTTGCGCCGGCGCGAGCCGATCGTCATGAAACAGTGCCCCCGCTGCAGAACGTCCGGTTGCTGCAGCACCCAGTACAAACCCTCGGTGAGCGTCAACGGCGTCCGCCCGGCGGCAACTATCGCGGGCAGCGCCTCATCGGGCGACCAGTTCGCCATCGCGTCCCCGCGGTCGAGTCCGGACATGAGGTAGGCAGGCCGATCCGGCACGGCGACGGAGTCGATCGCGGTGAACTCGTCGACATCGTCCATGTCGCTCACCACGAAGCCCGGCCTGGCGTTGACGGTGAGAAGCGGCGCGAGCGTGCGGACCGATATCAGGTCGGGATGCAGGACCAAAAGCGCCCTCGGGTCGCCGGACGCGCCTGCCGCGGCTCGCAAAGCCGGCGCACCGAGCCCTGCCGCGGTGTGCAGCCCGAGCGATATGAGTCGTTCGGCTTGTTCCAGCGGGCTCGGAAGGATGGCCGTGTCGGTCGACGTGGGGGGTTGCGCAGTGTTCGGCACCCTCCCCCAACGATGCATTCGCGCAGCTTGTTCCGGGGCTCGCGGACTCGGGCGATTCGGCTCAGCGATTTGTGCAACGCTTCGCACCGGTACCGACGCTGAACTATCGTGCGACCCGTGACGGCTGCAGCCTCGACCGAACCGTACTACCGGCTCGGGTCTTACCACCGGACGGTTGACACGCCCGCGCCGCAGGCCCAGATCTGGTTCGACCGCGGCATGGTGTGGGCCTACGCGTTCAATCACGAAGAGGCGATTCGCTGTTTCGAGCGGGCGCTCGAACTCGACCCCGGCCTCGCGATCGCGCGCTGGGGCATCGCGTACGCGGTGGGCCCGAATTACAACAAAGCCTGGGACGCCTTCGATCCCGTCGACTTGGACGCCTCGCTGCGGCGCGCCCGCACCGAACTGGACCTGGCCGCCGACGGCCGGGCCTCGGCAGTCGAGCGTGATCTGATCGCGGCGCTGCGGGAGCGGTTCCCGACCGGCGACCCCGGCGACACCGCGGCCTTGGTCGCCGGGCATGCCGATTACGCCGACACGATGGTGTCACTCGCACGGCGGTATCCCGACGACACCGACGTGCAGACCCTGGCCGCCGACGCGCTGCTCAACGTGACCGCGTGGGCCCTGTGGGACGGCCGTACGGGCGAACCCGCGCCGGGCTCGCGGGTCCGTGCGGCCAAGGAGATTCTCGACGGCGTGCTGGCCACCGCGGCTGGGCGCGAGCATCCCGGGGCGCTGCACCTCTATATCCATGCCATGGAGATGTCGAGCAGCCCGCAGGACGCGCTGCCTGCCGCCGATCTACTGCGCGACCTGGTGCCCGACGCAGGCCACCTGCAGCACATGGCGAGCCACATCGACGTGCTGTGTGGCGACTACCGAAGCTCGGTGACATCGAATCTGGCTGCGGTGCAGGCAGATCGGAAATTCGTCGAGCGGCAGGGCCCGTTGAACTTCTATTCGCTCTACCGCGCACACGACCTGCATTTCGTGGTGTACTCCGCGATGTTCGAGGGAAGCTCACAGATCGCGCTGCGCGCTGCCGACGAACTGTCCCGGCAATTGACCCCGGAACTCCTGTCGGTGGCGTCACCGCCCATGGCGGACTGGCTGGAGGCCTTCGTCCCGCTGCGCGTACATGTGCTGGTGCGGTTCGGCCGCTGGGACGAGCTGATCGCCGAACCGGTGCCGAGTGATCCCGAGCTGTACTGCACCACCACCGCCACCGTCCACTACGGTCGCGGCGTGGCATATGCCGCACTGGGACAGCTCGACAAGGCCCGCGCGGAACGCGACGCGTTCGACGCCGCCTACCGGCGCATCCCGGACAGCCGCTATCTGTTCAACAACACCAGTCTCGACATCCTGGCCATCGCAGGTGAGATGCTCAACGGCGAGATCGCTTACCGCGAAGGCGATTACGACACGGCCTTCGCACACCTGCGGCGGGCGATCGAGCTGGACGACGCCCTGCCCTACGACGAACCGTGGGGCTGGATGCAGCCGACCCGGCATGCGTACGGCGCGCTGCTTCTCGAGCAGGGCCGCGTCGAGGACGCTGCGCAGGTGTATGCCGCCGATCTCGGCCTCGATCCCACGCTGAGCCGGTCGTGCCAGCATCCGAACAACGTGTGGAGCCTGCACGGCTATCACGAATGTCTGCGGCGGCTCGGCCGGGACGCCGAGGCCACGATCATCGGTAAGCAGCTCGAGGTGGCGCTGGCACGCGCCGACGTGCCGATCACGGCCTCGTGTGCGTGCCGCCTCGACGTCGCGGATCCGTGCTGCGGCAGCTGAGCGCCCATCCCGCGTAAACTCCGGCTGTGGCCATCAGCGACGACGATCTATCGCACCTGCGCCGATGTGTTGAGCTAGCGGCGGAAGCCCTCGAAGACGGCGACGAGCCGTTCGGCTCGATTCTCGTCGACGAATTCGGCGCGACGTTGTTCGAGGACCGCAACCGGGTCAAGGACGGTGACGCCACCCAGCATCCCGAATTCGCGATCGCCCGCTGGGCCGTCGACCGGCTCGATCCCCCGCAACGTGCCCGTGCCACGGTCTACACATCAGGCGAGCACTGCCCGATGTGTGCGGCCGCCCATGCCTGGGTTGGCCTGGGCCGCATCGTCTATGCGACCTCGTCGGAGCAACTGACGGGATGGCTGTTGGAGTGGGGTGCACCCCCGGCGCCGGTCGCGGGCCTGCCGATCACCACGGTCGCCCCTGGCGCTCAAGTCGAAGGACCGGTCGACGAATTCGCCGAACCGATGAAGGCCTTGTACGCGGCGAAATTCCAGCCGTCATGACCGAACCGGGATGGGTCGCCCACGCCATCTGGTGGCAGGTCTATCCGTTGGGCTTCGTGGGTGCCTTTCCGGCAGACCCGGCGCCCACCGCCGACGAACACCGGCTGCGCCGGGTCGTCGAATGGCTCGACCACGCAGTGGAACTCGGTGCGTCCGGCATCGCGCTCGGCCCGTTGTTCGATTCACGTACGCACGGCTACGACACCACCGACCACTTCCGCATCGACCCAAGGCTGGGCGACGACGCGGATTTCGATCACCTGACGGCCGAGGCCCATCGGCGCGGGCTGCGAGTGCTCCTCGACGGTGTGTTCAACCATGTGGGAACCGATTTCGAGCGGTATCGCCAAGCCCTCGACGGCGGGCCGGACCACCCGGCGTCGGCCTGGTTCCGCCGGCACGGCGCGCAGTCGGAGTTCGCGACGTTCGAGGGGCACGGCGAGCTGATCGCCCTCAACCATGACAACGCCGACGTCGTCGAGTACGCCGCGACGGTCATGCGGCACTGGCTGGCCCGCGGTGCCGACGGCTGGCGACTGGACGCGGCATACGCCGTACCGGACCGATTCTGGGCCCGGGTGCTGCCCGAGGTCCGCCGCGAGTTTCCCGACGCGTGGTTCGTCGGGGAGGTCATCCACGGTGACTACTCGGCCACCGTGGCTGCGGCGACCTTCGATTCGGTCACGCAGTACGAGCTGTGGAAGGCGATCTGGAGCAGCCTCAACGACGGCAACTTCCACGAACTCGACTGGGCGCTGCAGCGGCACAACGACTTTCTCGGTGCCTTCGTGCCGTTGACGTTCATCGGCAACCATGACGTGACCCGCATCGCAAGCCAACTGGAGAATCCGCGACATCTCGAGCACGCGCTCGTCATCCTGCTCACCACCGGTGGGACCCCGAGCGTGTACGCGGGCGACGAGTCGGCGTATCGCGGTGTCAAAGAGGACCGCCGCGGCGGAGATGACGCGGTGCGCCCGGAGTTCGGCTCGCCGTCCGCTGATCCGACGCAACCGGGCGCCGATGTACTGCGGCTGCACCAGTACCTCATCGGGTTGCGTCGCCGCCACCCGTGGCTGCACACCGCGACGACGTCCGCGCTCAGCCTGACCAACACGCAATACGTCTACCGGGCCGACGGTGACGGCGGGGCGCTCATCGTGGCGCTCAATGTCGACGACGCACCGCTGCGGCTTTCACTGCCCGAGTATGGCGTGCCGTCCGGGCGCGTGGTCGCCGGTTCCGGCGCGCCGCCACCGGACGAGGTCACCCATCCCGAGGTGGCCGGCCACGGATGGCTCATCATCGAGCCGCACTGATCGGTCAGCCCAGCAGGCCGAGGGTGGCCGCGTCGGGCATACCGTCGTAGAGCCGGTCGAGCACGGCCACGAACTCATCGTCCTTCTCGCCGGAGTTGGAAGCCACCTCAGCGAACAAAGTCATCGAGGAACGCACCTTGAGCCAATCGGGCCAGCCGAAGATCTCCTCGGCGGTCCGGTCCTCGATTTGTGCTACCACACCGGCACATTCGCGCAATCGGGGGCCCAGCGTGGGGTGCCGGAGGTAGGCGAGCGCCTCCGCACGCGAGGAGATACCGAAATAGTGTGCGGTCGGGCTTCTGCCCAAGCCACGCAGCTGCGGGAATATGAACCAGATCCAGTGGCTGCGTTTCCGGCCCGTGCGCAATTCCTCGAGTACCGTCGGGTAAATGCGGTCCTGCGCTTCGGTGAAGCGCTGTAGATCAAACGGATCATCCTCGGTGACCACAACGTCAAATATTCCATAAACCGGGCCGCGCACAACGATTTCGCCACAAAGTACTCGGTCAGCGCAATGCCCAGCTAATCTTTGCTTTCGATGACAACGACAAGCGAGCCTGCCGTATCGGTCGAATCGGCGCCGAAGTCGAAGAAACTGCGGCGCCGGATGCTGTCGCGTATCAGCATCCAGTCGAAGTTGTTGGCGATGCTGCTGATCACGAGCGTGTTGTCGGCGGCGGTGGTGGGATTCATCGGTTACCAGTCCGGCCGGAGTTCCCTGCGCGACTCGGTATTCGATCGATTGACCGAAGTGCGTTCCGCGCAGGCCAGGCAGCTGGAATCCGAGTTCCAGTTCCTGCGCAATTCGCTCATCATCTACACCAGGGGCACAACGGCGACCGAGGCGGCCGAGGCGTTCACCGCCGGGTTCGATCAACTCGGCAACGCCACGATCAGCCCGGCACAGCAGAAGTCCATCACCGACTGGTACGAGAACCAATTCGTCAAGCCCGAGGACATTCAGAACGGAAACGAAACCGATGTCGCCGCAGTGCTCCCGACATCGAATGCGCAGAAATATCTGCAAGCCAATTACATGACACCGTTCACCGATTGGGACGAGGCGATCAAGTTCGACGATGCGGGCGACGGCAGCGCATGGTCGGCGGCCAATGCGCGCTTCAATGATTTCTTCCGCGAGATCGTGACCCGGTTCAACTTCGAGGACGCGTTATTGCTCGACACCCGCGGCAACGTGGTCTACAGCGCATACAAGGGCCCCGATCTCGGCACCAACGTCTACACGGGCCCGTACAAGGGCGGCAACCTCACCGAGGGTTACAAGGAGGCCCTCGAATCCAATGCCGTCGACTATGTCGCGATCACCGATTTCGGCCCCTACCAACCGGCGGACACCCCGACGGCCTGGTTGATGTCGCCGATCGGTACCGGCGGCAACATCAAAGGCGTTCTGGCCCTGCAGTTCCCGATCACCGGCATCAACCGGCTGATGACGATGGACCAGAAGTGGGAAGAGGCCGGGATGGGCAAGACCGGCGAGACGTACCTGGTCGGCCCGGACGGTCTCATGCGCTCGGATTCCCGGTTGTTCCTGGAGAATCGGGACCAGTTCAAGCAGGAGGTGATCGACGCGGGCACACCGCCCGATGTCGCCGAGGAATCGATCCGGCAGGGCGGCACCACCCTGGTGCAGCCGGTCAACGACGAGGCGTCGAAAATGGCCCAACGCGGGCAGTCGGGTTCGATCATCGAAGCCGACTATCTCGGCAAGGAAACCCTGCAGGCGTACGCGCCGGTCGATCTGCTCGGGCTCGATTGGGGCGTCGTCGCCAAGATCGACACCGCCGAGGCGTTCGCGCCCGTCACGAAATTCACCCGCACGCTCGTGTTGTCGACGGTCGCGATGATATTCGCGGTCTGCATCGCCGCGATTCTGCTGGCAAGGTTCTTCGTCCGACCGATCCGCCGGTTGGAGGCGGGCGCCCAGCAGATCAGTGCCGGCGACTATGGCATCTCGTTGCCGGTGCTCTCGCGCGACGAATTCGGGGATCTGACCGTCGCTTTCAACGAGATGAGCCGCAACCTGCGAATCAAGGAGGAACTGCTCGAGGAGCAGCGCCGGGAGAACGACCGCTTGTTGCTCTCGATGATGCCCGAGACGGTGGTGCAGCGGTACCGCGAAGGCGAGGAGACCATCGCGCAGGACCACCAGAACGTCACCGTCATATTCGCCGACCTGATCGGGCTCGACGAATTGTCGGCCACAATGAGCTCGGACGAGCATCTGGCCATCGTCAACAAGCTCGTGCGCCAATTCGACGCCGCCGCGGAGAATCTCGGCATCGAGCGCGTCCGCACATTGCACAACGGTTATCTGGCCAGCTGCGGGCTGACCGTGCCCCGGCTCGACAACGTGCGTCGCACCGTGGATTTCGCCGTCGAGATGCAGCGCATCGTGGACCGCTTCCGCGGCGAGACGGGATACGACCTCAAACTGCGGGCCGGCATCGACACCGGCACCGTCAGCAGTGGATTGATCGGGCGGTCCAGCCTCGCCTACGACATGTGGGGCTCCGCGGTCGACCTGGCCTATCAGGTGCAGAGCGGTGCCCCGCAACCCGGCGTGTACGTCACGGATTCGGTGCACGAGGCCACGCGCGACATCCGCCAGTTCACCGCGGCCGGATCGGTCACGGTCGGCAGTGACGACCGGCCCATCTGGCGGTTGGCGGAGCGCCAGGCATGAGGGGCGTTCTCGAAACCGGCTGGTTCTATTGGGCGCTGGCTGTCGCGATCGGGTTGCCGATCGGCCTCGTGCTGCTGACCGAACTGCACAACACGTTGGCTCGACGCGGCAGCTACCTCGCCCGGCCGATCGGCCTCCTGCGCAACTACATCCTGCCTCTCGGTGCACTGCTGATCCTGCTCGTGAAGGGCAGTGAGATATCGGCAGAGGCCACCACGGTGCGGGTCGTCGCCACCGCATTCGGGTTCGTCGTGATGATCCTGTTGCTGTCCGGGCTCAATGCCGCCCTGTTCCAGGGCGCCCCGGAAGGCAGTTGGCGCAAACGTATTCCGTCGATCTTCCTCGACGTCGCCCGGTTCGCGTTGATCGCCATCGGGATCGGCATGATCCTGGCTTACGTGTGGGGCGCCAACGTCGGCGGCCTGTTCACCGCGCTCGGCGTGACCTCGATCGTTCTCGGTCTGGCGCTGCAGAATTCGGTCGGCCAGATCATCTCCGGTCTGCTGTTGTTGTTCGAGCAGCCGTTTCAGCTCGGCGACTGGCTCGACACTCCGTCGGCACGTGGCCGGGTGGTCGAAGTCAACTGGCGGGCAACGCATATCGACACCGGAAGCGGTATGCAGATCATGCCGAACTCGGTCCTGGCGGGTGCGTCGTTCACGAATCTCAGCCGGCCCGAATCGGCGCACTCGCTGTCGATCGTCACCGCGTTCACTTCCGCCGATCCCCCGGACGCGGTGTGTGCGCTACTCGTCCGCATCGCGACCCAACTGCCGCAACGGCGTGCGAACGCCGCACCCAAGGCCGTGCCGGTCGGCGGCGGCGAGTACAAGACGTCGATCCCGCTGCGCACCCCGGCCGACGACACCGCGGCACGGGCGACCTTCTTGCGGTGGCTCTGGTATGCGGCGCGACGCGCCGAACTCCATCTCGACGGGGCCGACGACACGTTCGCCACGCCCGAGCGCATGGACAAGGCCGTGCGGCAGATGGCTCCGACGTTGCGGCTCAGCCATACCGAGCAGCAGGAAGTGCGAAACCACGCCACCTTGACCCGCTACGGCGCCGACGAAGCGATCCAGGTTGCCGGAGAAGTTCCGCCGCGCATGAGTTTCATTGTCTCGGGCCGTGTTTCATTGACGGTGCTCGGCAAGGACGGTGCGGTCATCCCGGTCCGCACCCTCACCGAGGGCGACTTCCTCGGGCAGACCACGTTGACGCGCGAGGGTGCCCTCGCGTCGGCGCATGCCGTTCAGGAGACCACGGTGCTACAGGTCGAGCGCCACTTCCTCGAAGAACTGGTGCTGCGTAATCCGCTGCTGCTGCACGAGCTCGGCCGGATGATCGAAGAGCGCCGGACCGCCGCGCAACAGGCTCTGACGGCCTCCGCGAAGTGATGCGACAGGTCTCAGCGCCGAGTCGTAATCGTTAGCCAACCGCGATCTGCCCCACCGGCGCTGTTACGCGTGTGACTGGTGTGACGCATGATTTGCTAAGCACCACACAGCGACGGCAATTGCTTGTGGCATGCGAAGAAAGGTGGGTTGGTTGCCGTTATGAAGTTCATCAGGAAGTTGCGTGGCACTTCTAACGAGTCGCGAGCATGGAACGGCTTGCGCCGCTTCATGGTCGGGGCGCTTGCGGCATTGGCACTGCCGGGGTTGATCGGGTTCGCCGGGGGGTCGGCGAGCGCGGGGGCCTTCTCCCGGCCGGGTCTGCCCGTCGAGTACCTCGATGTGTTCTCACAAGCCATGAACCGCAACATTCGCGTCCAGTTCCAGGGCGGCGGGCCGCACGCGGTCTATCTGCTCGACGGTCTGCGCGCCCAAGACGATTACAACGGCTGGGACATCAACACGCCCGCGTTCGAGTGGTACTACCAGTCAGGCCTCTCCACCGTGATGCCGGTGGGTGGACAGTCCAGCTTCTACACGGACTGGTACCAGCCATCGAAGGGCAACGGGCAGGACTACACCTACAAATGGGAGACGTTCCTGACCCAGGAGCTGCCGGCGTGGCTGGAGGCCAACCGCGGGGTGTCGCAGACCGGCAACGCCGTCGTCGGCATCTCAATGGCGGGCAGCGCGGCCCTCACCTACTCGATCTACCACCCGCAGAAGTTCATCTACGCCGGCACCCTGTCAGGCTTCCTGAACCCGTCCGAGGGCTGGTGGCCGATGCTCATCGGTCTGGCTATGAACGACGCCGGTGGCTACAACGCCGAGAGCATGTGGGGCCCGTCGACCGATTCGGCCTGGAAGCGAAATGACCCGATGGTCAACATGAATCAGCTGGTCGCCAACAACACGCGGCTTTGGATCTACTGCGGCACCGGAACCCCGTCGGATCTGGACGCCGGATCCTCGGGCGGCAACCTGATGGCGGCGCAGTTCCTCGAAGGGCTCACCCTGCGGACCAACATCACGTTCCGGGACAACTACATCGCGGCCGGTGGCACGAACGCGGTGTTCAACTTCCCGCCGAACGGCACGCACGCCTGGAACTACTGGGGTGCACAGCTGCAGCAGATGAAGCCCGACATCCAGCGGGTGCTGGGCGCACAGTCCGCCACCTGACCGATCCACCCACCCAGGGAGCCTGCCGTTTCCCCCCGACGGCAGGCTCCCTGCTCTATGTCTGGATGTGGGCCTCAGCCCTGGACAGTCGGCCGGATGGTGATGTCTCCGATCTCGACATCGTGCGGCTGCTCTATCGCGAAGGCGACAGCGCGCGCCACTGCGTCGGGGTCGAGGCCGAACGCGTCCATCGTCGAACGGATCTGGGCACGCAGATCGGGGTCGGTGATCGACGATGCCAGCTCGGTGCGGACGTAACCCGGCGATATCGACGTGGTCCTGATGACCCCGTCGGTCGACTCTTGGCGCAACGCCTCCAGCACCGTACGGACCGCGTTCTTCGTGCCCGCGTAGACAGCCATGTCCGGCACGATCTTGAGCCCGGCCGTCGATACCGTCGTCACGAAATGGCCCCGTCCCTGCCGCCGAAATACCGGTGTGGCAGCAGCGATTCCGTACAGAACGCCCCGTAGGTTGACATCGATCATCGCCGACCAGCCGTCCACGTCACCATCGGCGATCGGACCGATCCTGCTGATGCCCGCATTGTTCACCAGAACGTCGAGCCGACCGAATTCGCTTACCGCCGTTTGGACGAGGCGCTCCAGATCCTCGCGGCGCGTGACATCGGTGGGCGCCACGGCCGCCGACGCTCCGTGAGTCCGGACCTCCTCGGCGAGCATGTCCAGTCGCTCGGCGCGGCGTGCACCCAACACCAGCCGGGCGCCGCGCGCGGCAAGCAGACGTGCAGTCGCCTCGCCGATCCCACTGCTTGCCCCGGTGATCGCGACAACGGTGCCCGACAGTCGGCCCGTCACGGGCGCAACACCAATTTGCCTGTGGTGTGGCGCTTTTCCAGCTCGCGGTAGGCGGCCTGCACGTCATCGAGGGCGAATACTCCGGCGATCGGCACCTCGAGTTCGCCGGTGGCAGCGAGGTCGGCCAGCTCCGCGACGACACCGATGTCGGACGCGTCGGCGTTGCCGGCACCCTGCACACCGAACTGTTCGATGGCGGCGAAATCGATGATCGTGTCGACGCGCTCGGGTGCGACACCCAGCTCGTCGACCGCCATCGCCACATATCCGCCGCCGAAGAAATCCAGGAAAGCATCGACACGGCCCGACGGCGATGCCGCGCGCAGCCGCTCGGCGAGCCCGTCACCGTAGTTCACCGGTGTCGCGCCGTGCGTCGTGAGCCATTCGTCGTTGGCCGGCCCGGCGATCCCGAGCACCGTCGCGCCGCTACGGGTGGCGAGCTGCACCGCGATGGAACCGACGCCCCCTGCGGCGCCCGCGATTGCGACGACATCGCCGTCGGTCAGCTTCACCGCACGAACCGCCGCGTAGGCGGTGGTACCGGCCACGTACAGGGATCCGGCGACCTCCCACGGCACGGCGACGGGCTTCGCGGTGACCTGGCGGGCCGGCACCGCGACGTAATCGGCGTGGCTGGACCGGCGCTCGGAGAAACCGATCACCTCGTCGCCGACCTCGAACTCGGTGACACCCGGCCCGACCTCGGCCACCACACCGGCCAAGTCGCTGCCCTGACCGGACGGGAATGTCGCCGGAAATCGGTCGTGCAGTGCGCCGCGACGGATCATGGCCTCGCCCGGGTTGATACCCGCGGCTCTGACCTGCACCAGGACCTCGCCCGACGCGGGCTCGGGCCGCGGCACATCACGCACGCGCAAGACCTCGATGCCGCCGTATTGATCGAAGTGGACTGCTCTGCTCATGGCAGCTACGACCGGGCTCGGACGGACCATATTCCCCTGTCACCGACATTCACAGACGACGCCCAGACCGGCCGCGGCCGATTCCGCTCTCAGCGATGCGGACAGACCGGCAGCCGACGGGGGGAACAAAACGACATGCCACAAGGTTGAGCGCATCAGACTGAACTTTGGAGGGTTGATGTCCGAACCAATTGCTGTGCCGGTCCTGTTTGTCAGTGAGCCGATCGTGCTGCCCGGCATGGTCGTGCCGATCGAACTCGACGATGCGGCCCGCGCCGCGGTCGACGCCGCGCAAGCCACGGAGTCCGGAAAGCTCCTGATCGCCCCGCGGCTCGATGACCGGTATCCCACGTATGGCGTGCTGGCCTCGATCGTGCAGGTCGGCCGGATCGCCGGCGGTGGCGGTGCGGCCGCGGTGATCCGCGGCGAGAACCGCGCACACATCGGAACCGGCACCACCGGGCCGGGTGCGGCGCTGTGGGTCGAAGTGACCGAGGTCACCGAAGCACCGGCCGATGACGACACGAAAGCACTTGCCGCCGAATACAAGAAGCTGCTGCTGGCCATGTTGCAGCGGCGTGAGGCCTGGCAGATCGTCGACGTCGTCAACAAGATCAGCGATCCGTCCGCCCTGGCCGACACTGCCGGTTACGCGTCGTATCTGACCGACGTGCAGCGTCGGCAGCTGCTGGAAACCGAGAACGTCACCGATCGGCTCCGCGTGTTGATCGACTGGACCAGCGAGCATCTGGCCGAGGTCGAGGTCAACGACAAGATCGCCGAGGACGTGCGCTCGGGTATGGAGAAGCAGCAGAAGGAGTTCCTGCTGCGCCAACAGCTGAACGCGATTCGCAAGGAACTGGGTGAAGGCGAACCCGAGGGTTCAGATGACTATCGGGCCCGCATCGAGGCCGCCGACCTGCCCGAGAAAGTGCGGGAGGCCGCGCTGCGCGAAGTCGGCAAGCTGGAGCGGTCCAGTGAGCAGAGCCCCGAGGGCGGCTGGATCCGCACGTGGCTCGACACGGTGCTGGATCTGCCGTGGAACGTGCGGACCGACGATTCGACGGATCTCAAGGGCGCCCGCGAAATTCTGGACGCCGACCACCACGGTCTGGACGACGTGAAGGATCGCATCGTCGAATACCTGGCGGTGCGGGCCAGGCGCGCCCAGCGCGGCATGGCCGTGGTCGGCGGTCGCGGATCCGGTGCGGTGATGGTGCTGGCAGGCCCGCCCGGCGTCGGCAAGACGTCGCTCGGCGAGTCCGTGGCACGCGCACTCGGCCGCAAGTTCGTGCGGGTCGCCCTGGGCGGCGTGCGCGACGAGGCCGAGATCCGCGGCCACCGGCGCACCTACGTCGGCGCGCTGCCCGGCCGGATCGTGCGGGCCATCGGCGAGGCGGGATCGATGAATCCCGTTGTGCTGCTGGACGAGATCGACAAGGTCGGCTCGGATTTCCGCGGCGACCCGTCGGCTGCGCTGCTCGAGGTGCTCGATCCCGCGCAGAACCACACGTTCCGCGACCACTACCTGGACTTGGACCTGGACCTGTCCGACGTGGTGTTCCTCGCGACGGCCAACGTCATCGAGAACATCCCTTCGGCGCTGCTGGACCGCATGGAACTGGTGCAGATCGACGGCTACACCGAGGACGACAAGGTCGCGATCGCACGCGATTACCTGCTCCCCCGGCAGGCCGAACGCGCGGCATTGACCGAGTCCGAGGTGACGGTGACAGACGCCGCGTTGCGCAAGATCGCCGCCGACTACACCCGTGAGCCGGGTGTGCGGCAGTTCGAGCGGTTGCTGGCCAAGGCGCTGCGCAAGGTGACGACCAAATTGGATTCCGCGGCTGCGCCCATCACGATCGATGAGCCGGATCTCGTGGAATACCTGGGTCGTCCGCGGTTCACGCCGGAATCCAGCGAGCGTACGGCGGTGCCGGGCGTCGCGACGGGCCTGGCGGTGACCGGCCTGGGTGGCGACGTGCTCTACATCGAGGCCAACTCGAACGAGGGCGAGCCGGGTCTGCAGCTCACCGGTCAGCTGGGCGACGTGATGAAGGAGTCGGCGCAGATCGCGCTGTCCTACGTGCGTGCACACGCCGAGCAGCTCGGCGTCGACCCCACGGCGCTCGACCGGCGCATCCACGTGCACGTGCCCGCGGGGGCGGTGCCCAAGGACGGCCCGTCGGCCGGCGTCACGATGGTGACGGCGCTGGTGTCGATGGCGACCGGGCGGCAGGTGCGCGGTGACGTCGGTATGACCGGCGAGGTCACGCTGAACGGCCGGGTGTTGCCGATCGGCGGGGTCAAGCAGAAGCTGTTGGCAGCCCAACGAGCCGGACTATCAACGGTTTTCATCCCGCAACGCAACGAGCCCGATCTGGACGATGTCCCTGCCGAGGTGCTGGCGGCACTTGAGGTCAAGCCGATGACCGACGTGGCCGACATCATCGCCCTGGCGCTGGAGCCCGCGGCTCAGGCCGCCACCGCCGCGGCCTGAGCCGCGCGCGTCAGACGCCGGGCAGCCGCCGCGATGCGCTCACGTCGCGGCGGCGCATGTCCTCCTCGGCGTCGAGCAGCTCGACCGCCCGCAGTGCGAGCCACAGCTCGGCCAGCGAATCGGTTTCGGCCAGATCGAGTTTGGTGATCTCGGCGACCCGCCGCATCCGGTACATCACCGTCTGCCGGTGGACGTGCAACGTCTGCGCCGTCTGCTGCCACGACCGTCGGTTTCGCAGAAACGCATCGAGAGTCTCGACGAGATCGGTGTTCTGTTCGCGGTCGTACTCCTGCAGCGGGCGCAGCACGCGGTCGACGAGGGCTTGTGCGTCGCCGACGCTCGACAGTCCCAGCCAGGACGGCCCGCTGCCGTACCGCGACACTGCGACCCCGCGCCGCTGTGCGAGCGAAAAGGCCCACGACGCTTCGCGAATCGATTCCTGAAGGCGGTTGATGGAACCCAGACGCTGGCTGATTCCGATTCGGGCCGTGGGCCCGAGTGCCCGCGCCAGCACGTCGTCGCACGGCGAGTCCTCGGGCACCACGGCGTAGAGAATTCCTTCGCGTGTGGTGCACACGTACGGAATCGCATGGCGCCACAGCGAGTTGTGCACGTGGAGCACGCGGTCGTCGTCGGAGCTGTGCGCGGCGATCAGCACCACGGTCGCGGGATCCAGTCCGAGATCGGCGAGTTGCCCGGCTGCGGTCGGACCGTCGATGCGGCTCTCCAACAGGCGCTCCAGGAACGCCGAACCCTGGCGCCGACCGTGTTCGAGCATCAACTGCGTCTGCGACAACTCCAGGCTGACGACTGTCGCCGCGTGCTGGAGCTGAATGGGGTCGACACGCCCGCCCTCGGCCGTGACGGCCACCAGCGCGGCGCTGGGATGGCGCTGAATGTCGGTGAGCAGGGCCGTGTTTCCGGCGACGGCGGGCAGGCCGAAGGCGCCCGCCGCGACATTCGTGAGGCTGTCGGACAATGCGACGACCGCGTCCCGCGTGGTGGCGTCCAACTCGGCTGCTTGGGGAAACCACGGCTCACCGGTGTGTCGATCGCAGACGTGGAGCCGGCAACCCAGTTCGCGTTCCAGTGCGGCGAACAGCTCCGCCGACGTGGTGGCGCGCGCGATGTGGCGGCGAACCAGGTCGTAGATCCGCACTGTTCGGGTGAGGCGGCTGGATTGATCGAGCAGCGTGGCTTCGGCGACCGCCCGGGAGATGGCCACGAACGGAAGCGGATAGCGGATGTTCAGAATCGGCAGCCCCAGCCGGTCGCTGGCCGAAATCACGTCGTCACTGAGGTCCGGGCAGTACATCTTCTCGCCGATCGCCAGCCCGGACACGCCGGCCTCGTTCAATCGCTCGACGACAAGCACCTGCTCGGCCGGTCCCGCGGGAAACGACAACCCGTTGGTCATCAACAGCTCGCCGCCGGTGACCCAGCGCCACGGTTCGGGGAGGTCCGACGTGTGTGTCCAGGAGATCTCCCGGCTCAGGCCCGATGCCCCGGCGAGGACCTCCAAGCCCAGGTGGGGTATTTCCGCCAGCTCACCGACTGTGATCGCGATGGTGCCGCCTCCGTTCCGGTTTAGCCGATCGCACAAACCATAGGCGCGTGTTTTGCGCATCGTCTACTCGCGGACAGGCCGTGCCTGCCGCCATGCTGTGTCTCGGCTCACACCTCCCCCGTTCGAGAGCCCCGTCACGCAGGAGCTTCCATGTCCCAAGCCGGCCACCTCATCGACGATGCGCCGCTCACGTCGTTCCACAAGAAGTTGACGCTGTTCTCGTCAGGCGGACCGTTCATCGACGGTTACGCGCTGTCCATCATCGGCGTCGCCCTCATCACGCTCGAACCCGCGATGAGCTTGTCGGCCACCGAGATCGGGCTGATCGGCGCCGCCAGCCTCATCGGCATCTTCGTCGGCGGCGGGGTGTTCGGATACGTCACCGACAAGGTCGGTCGCCACCTGATGTACATCGCCGACCTGATCGCGCTCGCCGTGTTCTCCGTGCTCTCGGCATTCGCCACCGAAGCGTGGCAGCTCATCCTGCTGCGGTTTCTCCTCGGCGTCGCGATCGGCGCGGACTACCCCATCGCCACATCGCTGCTGGCCGAATTCCTGCCGAAGAAACAACGCGGCAGGCTCCTCGGGGCGATGTTCGTGGTGTGGGCCGTGGGTGCCGCGGCCGCCTACGTCGTCGGTTTCCTTCTCCGCGATTACGGGCCCGATGCCTGGCGCCTGCTGTTGGCGAGCCCGGCCGTGTTCGCCGTGATCACCCTGCTGGCCCGGATGGGTACCCCAGAATCGCCGCGCTGGCTGCTCAGCAAGGGGCGAGTCACCGAGGCCGACGCCGCGATCAAGCAGGCCTTCGGACCGCAGTTCGGCGTGGGCGACCTGGACCAGAATGACGGCGAAACCGCCAGGACCACTTCGTTCGCACAGGTTTTCAAGCGGCCGTACCTCAACCGCACCATCTTCGTCGCGGTGTTCTGGACCGCCCAGGTCATCCCGCTCTTCGCGGTCTACACGTTCGCACCCGACCTGTTGGCGTCCTTCGGACTCGAGGGCGACGCCAACCTCTACGGCGGATCACTGTTGATCTCACTGCTTTTCGTGGTCGGTGGCATACCGGGCCTGTACCTCGTCGAGAAGATCGGCCGCCGGGCACTGCTGATCGGGTCGTTCGCCGTGATCGCGGTCGCGCTCGCCATACCCGCCCTCAT
This sequence comes from Mycolicibacterium wolinskyi str. Jessa 2025, assembly GCF_049241375.1. NCBI lineage: Bacteria > Bacillati > Actinomycetota > Actinomycetes > Mycobacteriales > Mycobacteriaceae > Mycobacterium > Mycolicibacterium wolinskyi. The sequence continues at coordinate 3,339,789 of NZ_CP185960.1, read as the reverse complement.
ACCGGGGATTCCGCCCGTCGCGTTCTTCCTCGCGCTGGCCGTGTACGCGCTGGCCTCGGGCGCCTCGAGCTTCCTCGAAATCGTCTATCCCAACGAGCTTTTCCCTACCGAGGTCCGCGCGACCGCGGTCGGCGTGGGCACCGCGGTGAGCCGCATCGGCTCCGCGGGCGGCACGTATCTGATGCCGCTTGCCCTCACCGCACTGGGCGCCGGTGGCGCGCTCGGGGTCGGGGCCGCGGTTACCGCAGTGGGTTTGGTGGTCGCGATCTTCATGGCGCCCGAAACCCGCGGCGTCGCACTGACCGAGAGCGCGGCGCCGTCACCTGCCGAAGAACAACTACCCGCGTCCTGAGCCGTCCCCACAATCCCGCACTCAACGAAAGACAGGAAACCAGTGAGCATTCGAAACACCGTTCCAACCGTCGACGCACGTCCCGGCCTCGTCGGGGCGGTGCCCGCCACCGAGGTACCCCGCTACGCGGGCAAGAGCACCTTCGCCCGCATCGCCGATGTGCACGAGGTGAGCGACTACGACATCGCCATCCTCGGAATCCCGTTCGACGGCGGCACGTCGTACCGACCGGGCGCGCGATTCGGTCCGCTCGCCGTCCGCCAGGCCGCGCGCACCATCCGCCCGGGCTATCACGTCGAACTCGGGGTCGCGCCGTTGCAGACCGTTCAGGTCGTCGACGCGGGCGACATCTCGGTCACGCCCTATGACATCGCCGCCGCGTGCCGGCAGATCCAGGACCACACGGCCGACATCCTCGGTGACGGCGATCGCCGCATCGTCGCAATCGGCGGCGACCACACGATCGCGCTACCGAATTTGCGTGCGCTGCACGCCAAGTACGGGCCGGTGGCCCTCGTGCACTTCGACGCCCACCTCGACACGTGGGACACGTATTTCAACGCCCCGGTCACCCACGGCACGATCTTCCGCCGGGCATTCGAGGAAGGACTGTTGATTGAGGACCACTCGATCCATGTGGGTATCCGCGGGCCGATCTACGACCAACTCGACCTGCGGGACGACGCCGACATGGGATTCAAGATCATCCGGGCCGGTGATCTCGACGTGATCGGTACCGACGCCGCGGTCGACATCGTCCGGCGCCGCGTCGGCGACGTGCCGGTGTACCTCTCTATCGACATCGACGTGCTCGACCCGGCGTTCGCACCCGGCACCGGCACCCCGGAAGCAGGCGGTTTCACGTCCCGCGAACTGCTGCGCATGCTGCGCAAGCTGGGCGGGCTGAACATCGTCGGCGCCGATGTCGTCGAGGTCGCCCCGGCTTACGACCACGCCGAGATCACGTCGGTTGCTGCCGCGACCATCGTGTTCGACCTCGTGTCGCTCATGGCCGCGGACCATACGACGCAACCGGAGGTGCAGGCGGACGAGGCCGCGATGGCCCCGTCCTGATCGGGGGGTGCGCAATCTGGATCCGACTGATAACGTGACGCGCGGCACACTCCCAGTTCGGGAGTGGCTCATAACTCAAAACGCCGTTGAGTCGCGGCGGGAGAGCCCCGCCCCATCCAGTTGGCGGGCGCCGCAGGAGCAAATCCTCCCCAGGAATCTCTCAGGCACCGGTACCGCCGCGACTAGGCACCTCTGGAAAGCAGCCGAGCACACCGTGTTCGGCTCACCGAAGGGGCAAGCGATTCGTCGGTGACAGCGGATCGTGAAAACTCTCAGGTTCAAGCGACAGAGTGGGGAGGCGCCCGCAGCCCGCGCTCCCCTTCGCGCCTGAGATCCTTGAGGTGTTATGTCCCAATCCAGTGACCTGACCGCTCCCGAAGCGGCTTCGACTCCGTCATCGGCCGAGCCACGGCTCGACCGGCAGCTGTCCAACCGGCACATTCAGCTCATCGCCATCGGCGGCGCCATCGGCACCGGGCTCTTCATGGGCTCGGGCAAGACGATCTCGCTCGCCGGCCCGTCGGTGATCTTCGTCTACATGATCATCGGCTTCATGTTGTTCTTCGTGATGCGGGCCATGGGCGAGTTGCTCTTGTCCAACCTGCATTACAAGTCGTTCGCCGACTTCGCGGCCGATCTCCTGGGGCCGTGGGCGGGCTTCTTCACGGGCTGGACCTACTGGTTTTGCTGGATCGTCACCGGTGTCGCCGACGTGGTCGCCATCTCGGGTTATGTGAGCTACTGGTGGGGTGACCTGCCGCTGTGGATACCGGCGCTCGTCACGGTCGGCGTGCTGATCGGGTTGAACCTGCCGACGGTCCGCGCGTTCGGCGAGACCGAGTTCTGGTTCGCACTGATCAAGATCGTCGCGATCGTCGCACTCATCGTCATCGGTCTCGTCATGGTGTTCCGCCATTTCGAGGCGCCCAACGGCGAGGTGGCGAGCTTTGCGAACCTGTGGAACGACGGCGGCTTCTTCCCGACCGGTCCGATGGGATTCGTGGCAGGATTCCAGATCGCCACATTCGCGTTCGTCGGTATCGAACTGGTCGGCACGACCGCGGCCGAGGCCAAGAACCCCGAACGCAACCTGCCGAAGGCCATCAACTCGATCCCGGTACGCGTGATGCTGTTCTACGTCGCCGCGCTCGCGGTGATCATCTCGGTGACGCCGTGGCGCGAGATCAGCCCGGACAACAGCCCGTTCGTGGCGATGTTCAGCCTCGCCGGGCTCGGCATCGCGGCATCGGTGGTCAACTTCGTCGTGCTGACGTCGGCGGCGTCGTCGGCCAACTCGGGTATCTACTCGACCTCCCGGATGGTGTACGGCCTGGCCCAGGAAGGTGACGCACCCAGCCGGTTCGGCAAGCTGACGTCACGGCGGGTGCCGGCCAACGCGTTGTTCCTGTCCGGGGTGTTCCTGCTGTCGGGTGTGGTCATGGTCGTCGTGGGCGACTCGATCATCGAGGCCTTCACGATCGTGACGACGATTTCGTCGCTGTGCTTCATGTTCGTCTGGTCGATCATCCTGATCAGCTACCTGACCTACCGCAAGCGCAGGCCCGCACTGCACGAGGCGTCGAAGTTCAAGATGCCCGGCGGCATCGTGATGTGCTACGTGGTGCTGGCCTTCTTCGTCTTCCTGGTTTGGGCATTCACCCAGAAGCAGGACACGCTGCAGGCACTGCTGGTCACGCCGGTCTGGTTCATCGTGCTCGGTGTCGCCTGGACGGTGTTGCGGCGGCGTCCGGGTCACCTGGCCCGTGAAGCCAAGTTCCGCGCCGATCTCGAAGCGGCAGAACAGGACTGATCGCACCAGCGCTGGAGCGGCGTCCCCGCCATCGGGACGCCGCTCCGCCCTGCGTGTTCGAAAGTTGTTGCACGCCAACGGTTTGCAACATCGCGTCGATCATGTAGGGTGTGGTGAACAACTCAATACGCCGTTGACCCGCAGCGGGAGAATCCTCCAATCCGGAGGCGCCGTAGGAGCAACTTCCTCCCCGGGAATCTCTCAGGCTCAATACCGCTGCGTCGAGGCAACTCTGGAGAACAGTGCCGATTTTCCGGCACTTACCGAAGGTGTACAGCGCAACCGCGCCCAGACTCTCAGGTTTCAGGACAGAGCGGGGAGGTGTCCCAGTTGACGTCCGGCCCCCGGACGCTACCGAAACCGGAGTCACCTCGTGAACTTCCCCGCCCGCCATATCGGCCCCGACGCCCGCGAGACAGCTCACATGCTGCGCCGCCTGGGCTACCGCGATCTCGATCAGCTCATCGATGCCGCGGTGCCCGACCAGATCCGCATCACCGAACCGCTGGATCTGCCGGCCGCCCGCGATGAGGACCGCGTCCTGAGCGACCTGCGTACGCTGGCCGACCGCAATCGGCCGCGCGTGCAGATGATCGGCCTGGGCTACTACGACACCGTCACGCCCGCCGTCCTGCGCCGCAACATGCTCGAATCACCGGCCTGGTACACCGCATATACGCCGTACCAGCCGGAGATCTCCCAGGGCCGGCTCGAGGCGCTGCTGACGTTCCAGACGATGATCCAGGACCTCACGGCACTGCCGATCGCCGGCGCATCCCTGCTCGACGAGGCCAGCGCCGTGATGGAAGCGGTGCTGCTCATGCGACGCGCCAACAAGACGAAGTCCAGCCGCGTGATCCTCGACGCCGAGTGCCTGCCGCAGACGATCGCCCTCGTGCGCGGCCGCGCCCGAGCGGTGGGCATCGACGTCGAGGTCGCCGAACTGTCGGACGGCCTACCCGAGGGTGACGCGTTCGGTGTGGTGCTGCAGGCCCCGGGGGCCAGCGGCGTGGTGCGGGACCTGGCGGAGCTCATCGCCGACGCCGCCGCCCGCGGAATGCTGACAACCGTTGCGGCCGATCTGCTTTCGCTGACGCTGTTGCGCGCACCCGGTGAGCTGGGCGCCGACATCGCCGTCGGGTCGGCACAGCGGTTCGGTGTGCCCCTGTTCTTCGGCGGTCCGCACGCCGGTTACCTGTCGGTGCGCGCCGGACTCGAACGCATGCTGCCCGGCCGACTTGTCGGGGTCTCTCTGGATGCCGAAGGCAAGCCGGCCTACCGCTTGGCGCTGCAGACCCGCGAGCAACACATCCGCCGCGACAAGGCCACCAGCAACATCTGCACGGCACAGGCTCTGCTGGCCAACGTCGCCGCGATGTACGCCGCCTACCACGGCCCGGACGGCCTGCGCGCCATCGCCACTCGCATTCACCGGCACGCCTGCGCCATCGCGGCCGGTCTGCGCGCGGCCGGGCACGATGTTGTCCACGAGCGGTTTTTCGACACGGTCCTGGTGCGCACCCGCGGTGCGGCACAACGATTCGTCGCAGCCGCCGAGGCCGACGGCATCAACCTCAGGCTCGTCGACGCCGACCATGTCGGCATCGCGTGCGACGAACGCACGACCGACGACGTCGTGGCCCGGGTGCTCGCGGTGTTCGACGCATCCGTCCAGCCCGCCGTAACCACCGGATTCCCCACGGAACTGCTACGCACCTCGACCTACCTCCACCACCCGGTGTTCCACGAGCACCGGTCCGAGACGGCGATGCTTCGCTTCCTGCGCGAGCTTTCCGACAAGGACCTCGCCCTGGACCGCACCATGATTCCGCTCGGCTCGTGCACGATGAAGCTCAACTCGGCCGTCGAAATGGAGCCGATCAGCTGGCCCGGCTTCGCCGGTATCCACCCATACGCACCGGCCGAGCAGACCGAGGGATACCTGGCGCTGATCGCCGACCTCGAGGGTTGGCTCGCCGAAATCACCGGCTACGACCGGGTTTCGCTGCAGCCCAACGCCGGGTCGCAGGGCGAGCTGGCCGGGCTGCTGGCCATCAAGGCCTATCACTCCGCACGCGGCGAATCCCACCGCGACGTCTGCCTGATCCCCCAATCCGCACACGGCACCAACGCCGCATCGGCAGTGCTCGCGGGCATGCGGGTCGTGGTGGTCGGGACGGCGGCCAACGGCAACATCGACATCGCCGACCTGCGGGCCAAACTCGCCGCCCATGACGGCTCGGTCGGCGCCATCATGCTCACCTACCCGTCCACCCACGGCGTGTACGAGAACGACATCACCACCGTGTGCGATCTGGTCCACGCGGCGGGCGGCCAGGTGTATGTCGACGGGGCCAACCTCAACGCCCTGGTGGGCCTCGCCAAGCCGGGCCGGTTCGGCGGCGACGTGTCACACCTGAACCTGCACAAGACGTTCTGCATCCCACACGGTGGCGGCGGTCCGGGCGTCGGCCCGGTGGCCGTGCGCGCGCACCTGGCGCCGTTCCTTCCGGGCGATCCCCTGTCCGAGGACGGGCCGGCACCCGTCTCGGCCGCGAACTACGGTTCGGCGGGCATTCTTCCGATCACGTGGGCCTACTTGGCGCTCATGGGCCCCGATGGCCTCACCGCTGCCACCAAGTCCGCGGTGCTGGCCGCCAACTACCTGGCCGATGCGCTTACCGAGCACTACCCGGTGCTCTACACCGGTCCGGCCGGACTCGTCGCGCATGAGTGCATCCTCGATCTGCGCGCCCTCACGAAGGCGACCGGAGTGACCGCCGAGGACGTCGCAAAGCGCCTGATCGACTACGGGTTTCACGCACCGACGTTGTCGTTCCCGGTGAACGGCACTCTCATGGTCGAACCGACCGAGTCGGAGAATCTCGCCGAGCTCGACCGGTTCATCGAAGCGATGATCGCGATCCGCCACGAGATCGACCAGGTCGGCTCGGGGGTCTGGCCGCTGGAGCAGAGCCCGCTGCGTCAGGCCCCGCACACCGCCGAACAGGTGACCGCACCCGACTGGGATCTGCCCTACGACAGGCAGTACGCGGTGTACCCGGTTGATGCGGTGCGCCGCAACAAATATTGGCCGCCGGTGCGCCGTATCGACGGCGTGCACGGGGATCGCAACCTGGTGTGTTCGTGCCCGGCCCCGGAAGCCTTCGAGATCACCGACGCCCCAGCCGTATCCGACCGTGAGGAAGTTTTCGCATGACCAGCACCGCACCAACCACCGCGTCACCGCTGCTCGGCGAGCACCGCGAACTCGGCGCGACGTTCACCGACTTCGCGGGCTGGCAGATGCCGCTGAAGTACGGCAGCGAACTGACCGAGCACCACGCGGTCCGCCGCACCGCCGGGTTGTTCGACCTGTCGCACATGGGCGAGATCGAGGTCAGCGGTCCGCAGGCCGGCGCGGCGCTCGACTTCGCGCTCGTGGGCGAGCTGTCCAAGATCGCGGTCGGCCGTGCAAAGTACTCGCTGATGTGTGACGCCGACGGCGGCGTGATCGACGATCTGGTGGTGTACCGTCTGGCCGACGAGCATTTCCTGATCGTCGCCAACGCGGCCAACGCGCCGACCGTAGCTACCGAATTCGCTATGCGGGCACAGGGTTTCGAGGCCACCGTGACGGATCGGTCCGGCGACACCGCGCTGATCGCGGTGCAGGGGCCTGCCTCGGCCTCGATCGTGCAGTCGCTGGCGCCCCAGCAGCTCGCCGACACCATCGCCGCGCTCAAATACTACGCGGTGACCACCGCCGAGGTGGCCGGTCTCGAGGTGCTGCTGGCCCGGACCGGCTACACCGGCGAGGACGGTTTCGAACTGTACGTACCCGCCGGGCACGCCGTGGCGCTGTGGCGGGCCTTGGCCGACGCGACCGCGGGTGCGGACGGGAGCCCAGCCGGCCTGGCGTGCCGTGACACCCTGCGCCTGGAAGCCGGCATGGCGCTGTACGGGCACGAACTGACCTTGGCGACCAACCCGTACGAGGCGGGCCTGGGCAAGGTCGTGCGGTTGACCAAAGACTTCGTCGGCCGCGATGCGCTGCAACGTCTTTCCGAGCAGCCCGCGCAGCGGACCCTGGTCGGGCTCAAAGGCGCCGGGCGGCGGGCCGCGCGCGCCGGATACTCCCTGCATCAGGCCGACAACGCCGAGCCGGTCGGTGTGGTGACCTCCGGTGCGCTCTCCCCCACCCTCGGATACCCGATCGCCCTGGCCTACCTCGACGTCCACCTCGCCGAACCCGGAACCGCGCTCACCGTCGACGTGCGCGGCAAACGGGAACCGTTCGAGGTCACCCCATCCCCCTTCTACCGCCGCTAGCCGAGAGGAAACCGATGTCTGCCACCCCCATTCCCGACGACCGCAGCTACACCGAGGAACACGAGTGGGTACTCATCGCACCCGGTGCCGCCGTGCCCGACGAGCCGGTGCGGATCGGTATCACCGCCGTCGCCGCGCAGGCCCTCGGCGATCTCGTGTACCTCGACCTGCCCGAGGTGGGTGCGACCGTGACGGCCGGCGAGGTCTGCGGCGAGGTCGAATCCACCAAGACGGTCTCCGAGCTCTACCCGCCGGTCAGCGGTGAGGTCACCGAGGTGAACACCGCGGCCATCGACGACCCGAGCCTGGTGACCTCCGATCCCTACGGCCAGGGCTGGCTGTTCGCAGTCGTCCCCACCGACACGGCCGTGCTTCTCACCGCCGCCGAATACGCTGACAAGAACGGAGTTCCGGCATGAGCGTGCTCAATGACCCCCTGGTCGAATTCGATCCCGAGATCGCCGAGGCGATCGACCTCGAACTGCAGCGCCAACGCGTCGGGCTCGAGATGATCGCCTCGGAGAACCATGCCCCGCTTGCGGTGATGCAGGCGCAGGGTTCGGTGCTCACCAACAAGTACGCCGAGGGATATCCGGGGCGGCGCTACTACGGCGGATGCGAGCACATCGACGTCATCGAACGGCTCGCGATCGGCCGGGTCAAGGAGTTGTTCGGCGCCGAATTCGCCAATGTCCAACCGCATTCGGGCGCGCAGGCCAACGCGGCCGTCATGCATGCGCTGATCAAGCCGGGCGACACCATCCTCGGGCTGTCGCTGGACTGCGGCGGCCACCTCACCCACGGCATGCGGCTGAATTTCTCCGGCAAGCTCTACAACGTCGCGGCCTACGGCGTCTCCCCGTCCGACTACCTCATCGACATGGACGAGGTCGCCAGGATCGCACGGGAATGCAAGCCGCAGTTGATCATCGGCGGCTGGTCGGCCTACCCGCGCCAGCTCGACTTCGCGCGCTTCCGGGAGATCGCCGACGAGGTCGGCGCCTACCTGATGGTCGACATGGCCCACTTCGCCGGTTTGGTGGCCGCGGGCCTGTACCCTTCGCCGGTGCCCCACGCGCACGTCGTCACCTCGACGACCCACAAGACACTCGGCGGTCCGCGCGGCGGGATCATCCTGACCAACGAGGCCGAACTGGCCAAGAAGCTCAACTCGGCGGTGTTTCCCGGTCAGCAGGGCGGCCCGCTCGAACACGTCATCGCCGCCAAGGCCGTCGGCTTCAAGATGGCCGCGCAGCCCGAGTTCGCCGAACGTCAGCAGCGCGTCCTGCGGGGCGCCCGGATCCTGGCCGACCGACTGAGCCAGCCCGACGCCAAAGAGGCCGGCATCACCGTGCTGACCGGCGGCACCGATGTGCACCTCGTGCTGGTCGATCTGCGTGACGCGGCGATCGACGGCCAGCAGGCCGAGGACCGGCTCGACGCGATCGGTATCACGGTCAACCGCAACGCCGTGCCGTTCGATCCGCGGCCGCCGATGGTCACCTCGGGCCTGCGGATCGGTACGCCGGCGCTGGCGGCCCGCGGGTTCGGCGATGACGACTTCAGCCGTGTCGCCGACCTCATCGTCCGCGCCCTGGTCGCGGCACCGGGCGCCGACGTCAGCGATCTGGCCGCCGGGGTCCGCGCGCTCGCCGACAAGTACCCGCTCTACCCGGGACTGTAATCATGACCATCAGCGTGTTCGAGCTCTTCTCGGTCGGCATCGGGCCGTCGAGCTCGCACACCGTGGGACCGATGCGGGCGGCCGCGCGATTCGCCGAGGATCTCAGCAGGGACGGGCTGATCGGCGAGGTCGCCGCTGTCGATGTCGATCTGTACGGTTCGCTCGCGGCCACCGGGGGCGGCCACGGCACGATGCCGGCGATCCTGCTGGGTCTCGAGGGGTACCAGCCGGAAACGATCGAAACCGACGAGATGGAACGCCGCCTGCGGGAACTGCGCACCAGTGGGCGCATCAACCTGGGCGGACGCGTGCCGATTGCGTTGGCGGAGGACGACATCCGGCTGCATCCGCACACCGTGCTGCCGCGCCACCCGAACGGGATGACCATCACGGCGTACGACGGCAGCGGGCGCGAGGTGGGATCGGAGACATACTTCTCGGTGGGCGGCGGGTTCGTGGTCAGCGCATCCGAACCCGAACAGAACCGGAGTGCGTCGCACAACGCATGGTCGTTCGGCTCGGCGGCCGAACTGCTCGATCTGGCCGACCGGCACGGCCTGCCGATCAGTGCCGTGATGCTCAATCACGAGATGGTGACGCGGTCTCAGCCCGAAATCCGCGAGCGGCTGCTACACATCCGCGACGTCATGGCGGCCTGCCAGCGTCGCGGTATCACGCGTGACGGCGACCTGCCCGGAAACCTGCGGGTGCGCCGCCGCGCCCGCGACTGGTACGAGCGACTCGACGCCGAAGACCCGAACCGGGACCCGGCGTTCGCCGAGGACTGGGTCAACCTCGTGGCGCTCGCGGTGAACGAGGAAAATGCCTCGGGCGGAAGGATTGTCACGGCACCGACCAACGGCGCCGCCGGCATCATCCCCGCGGTGCTGCACTACGCGCTGCACTACACCGCGGCAGGAAAGTCCGATCCGGACGGCACCGCAGTGGCGTTCCTGCTCACCGCCGGCGCCATCGGCTCGCTCTACAAGGAGCGCGCGTCGATCTCCGGCGCCGAGGTCGGATGTCAAGGCGAGGTCGGCTCGGCCGCGTCGATGGCCGCCGCCGGCCTGGCCGAGATCCTCGGTGGCACACCGCAACAGGTCGAGAACGCCGCCGAGATCGCGATGGAACACAGCCTGGGCTTGACGTGCGACCCGATCGGCGGGCTCGTGCAGATCCCGTGCATCGAACGCAACGCCATCTCGGCGGGCAAGGCCATCAACGCCGCGCGCATGGCTCTGCGCGGTGACGGGACGCACCGGGTGACGCTCGACCAGGTGATCGAAACCATGCGCTGCACCGGGCTGGACATGAGCGCCAAGTACAAGGAGACCTCGACCGGTGGCCTCGCCGTCAACGTGTCGGTGAACCTTGTCGAGTGCTGAATCAGATTGAGGGAGAATCATAGTGAGCAATGAGACGGGTACCGCGCGGGTTAAGCGTGGTATGGCTGAGATGCTCAAGGGCGGCGTGATCATGGACGTCGTCACTCCCGAGCAGGCTCGCATTGCTGAGGGTGCGGGCGCGGTCGCTGTGATGGCGTTGGAGCGGGTGCCTGCCGACATCCGCGCCCAGGGCGGGGTGTCGCGGATGAGCGATCCCGACATGATCGAGGGCATCATCGATGCGGTCACCATCCCGGTGATGGCCAAGGCCCGCATCGGCCATTTCGTGGAGGCCCAGATCCTGCAGAGCTTGGGTGTGGACTATGTCGACGAGTCGGAGGTGTTGACCCCGGCCGACTACACCAACCACATCGACAAGTGGAAATTCACCGTGCCATTCGTGTGCGGGGCGACCAATCTGGGTGAGGCGTTGCGCCGGATCACCGAGGGCGCGGCGATGATCCGTTCCAAGGGCGAGGCCGGCACCGGCGATGTCTCCAACGCGACGACGCACATGCGCAAGATCGGCGGCGAGATCCGCCGGCTGACCTCGATGAGCGAGGACGAGTTGTATGTGGCGGCCAAGGAACTGCAGGCACCCTATGACCTCGTGGTCGAGGTGGCGCGGGCCGGCAAGCTGCCGGTCACGCTGTTCACCGCCGGTGGCATCGCCACCCCGGCCGATGCGGCGATGATGATGCAGCTCGGCGCCGAGGGGGTGTTCGTCGGGTCGGGCATCTTCAAATCCGGCAACCCCGCGCAGCGGGCGGCCGCGATCGTCAAGGCCACCACGTTCTACGACGATCCCGATGTGTTGGCCAAGGTGTCACGCGGTCTGGGCGAGGCCATGGTCGGCATCAACGTCGAAGACATCGCCCAGCCCCACCGCCTCGCCGAACGCGGCTGGTAGCCGATGACCGTCATCCCACCGGGCCGCCGCATGCTGCGGCTGGAGGTCCGTAACGCCGCGACGCCGATCGAACGCAAGCCGCCGTGGCTCAAGACCCGTGTCCGCACCGGCCCCGAGTACCGCGACCTCACCGCGCTCGTCGAGCGGGAGAACCTGCACACGGTGTGCCAGGAAGCCGGTTGTCCCAACATCTTCGAATGCTGGGAGGCCAGGGAGGCCACGTTCCTGATCGGTGGCGACCAATGCACGCGGCGCTGCGACTTCTGCCAGATCGACACGGGACGGCCCGCGCCGCTCGATCGCGACGAGCCGCGCCGCGTCGCCGAATCGGTGGCCACGATGGGATTGCGGTATGCGACCATCACCGGCGTCGCACGTGATGACCTGCCGGACGGCGGCGCGTGGCTGTATGCCGAGACGGTCCGCGAAATCCACCGCCGCTGTCCGGGCACCGGGGTGGAACTGCTCATCCCCGACTTCACCGGCCGCCCTGACCAACTCGCCGAGGTATTCGACTCGCGGCCCCAGGTGCTCGCCCACAACCTCGAAACCGTGCCACGGGTGTTCCGCCGGGTTCGCCCCGGATTCAGCTATGCCCGCTCGCTGCAGGTGATCACCAGTGCTCGGGACGTCGGACTCATCACGAAGTCCAATCTCATCCTGGGTCTGGGCGAAACACCCGACGAGGCCGTACAAGCGCTGCACGACCTCCACGAGGCGGGTTGCCAATTGGTGACCATCACGCAGTACCTGCGCCCGAGCCCGCGCCACCATCCGATCGCGCGATGGGTCGCACCGGACGAGTTCGCCGAGCTCGGCGGCATCGCCCGAGACATCGGATTCGCCGGTGTGCTGTCCGGTCCACTGGTCCGGTCGTCGTACCGCGCCGGCCAGCTCTACGCCCAAGCCCAGAAGGAGATTTCATGACTAGCACGTCGGCAGACGTCGTCGTTCTCGGCGGCGGTCCGGGCGGATATGCCACCGCACTACGCAGCGCCCAGCTGGGGCTGTCGGTGATCCTCATCGAGGAAGGCGAGGTCGGTGGGACGTGCCTGCACCGCGGCTGCATCCCCACCAAGGCCCTGCTGCACGCCGCCGAGATCGCCGACAATGCCCGGGCGGCAGCACAATTCGGGGTGCACGCCACATTCGACGGCGTCGACCCGCAACAGCTGCACGCCTATAAGGACAGCGTGATCGCGCGCCTACACAAGGGGCTGCAGGCCTTGCTGCCCGCGCAGGGTGTCACGGTGGTCAACGGTCACGGCCATCTCACCGGACCGAACACCGTCGACGTCGCCGGCCAGACAGTCACCGGCGGCGCCATCGTGCTCGCGACCGGCTCCGCACCGAAACCGCTACCCGGAATCGAGACCGGTGACCGGGTGATCACCAGCGACGAGGCGCTCGAGCTGCGGTCGATCCCGCAGCGTGCGGTGATCCTCGGCGGTGGTGTCATCGGCGTCGAATTCGCCAGCCTGTGGGCATCATTCGGCACCGCGGTCACCGTCGTCGAAGCCGAGCCCCGGCTGGTCCCGCACGAGGACGAGACCGTCTCCAAGCACCTCGAACGTGCCTTCCGCCGCCGCAAGATCACCGCCAAGACCGGCGCCCGCGTCACCGGTGTCGACCAGACGGACGAGGGCGTGACAGTCACCCTCGAGAACGGCGCTGTGATCGAGGCCGACCTGCTGCTGGTCGCCGTCGGACGCATACCGCGCACCGATGGGCTGGACCAGGCTGGCATCACGCTCGAACGCGGCTTCGTCGTCACCGACGACCGGCTGCGCACGACGGTGCCCACCGTGTACGCCGTCGGTGACATCGTGGCGGGCACCCAACTCGCGCACCGTGCCTTCCAACAGGGCATCTTCGTGGCCGAAGAACTCGCGCAACGCAATCCGGACCCGATCGACGAGACCGGTATTCCCCGCGTCACCTACTCGCGCCCCGAGATCGCCTCCGTCGGCCTCACCGAGGCCCAGGCGCGAACCCGGTTCGGCGACAACGTCGAGACGGCGAGCCACGACCTCGCGGGCAACGGTAAGAGCCAGATCCTCAAGACATCGGGCACGGTGAAACTCGTCCTCGCCCCGTCCGGCGCGGTGGTCGGCATTCATCTGGTCGGCGAACGCGTCGGCGAACTGATCGGTGAAGCCCAGCTGATCTACAACCTGCAGATCAAGCCGGGCGAGGCGGCCAAGTTCGTGCATGCGCACCCGACGCAGAACGAGGCGCTCGGCGAGGCGCTGATGGCTGCTGCCGGAATGCCGCTGCACGGCCACGGCTGACCGCATAGATTGGGGCGGCATGATCGATCTCACGGATCTGAAACGCCGCATCGTGCACGGCACCCAGGGCCGCATCGTCAATCCTGTCGGCAGGCAGCTACCGATCACCATGCTCGAAACGATCGGCCGCAAGTCCGGTCAACCCCGCCACACCGCAGTCGGCGGAAGGGTGATCGACAACCAGTTCTGGATGGTGTCCGAACACGGCGACCGCTCGCACTATGTGCTCAACATCAAGGCGAATCCCGCTGTGCGGGTGCGGGTCAACGGCAAGTGGCGCACCGGTGTCGCCCACCTGCTGCCGGACGACGACGCGGTGGCCCGGTTGAAGGAGCTTCCCACGGTCAACAGCGCGGTGGTCCGGGCCATGGGCAGCAATCTGCTGACCATCCGCGTGGACCTCGACTGACATGGCCTTCGACCCCGAACTCGCCGACCGCATACGCGAATTGATCGCCACCGAACGCGGCGTCGACGAGAAGCGGATGTTCGGCGGGCTCGCGTTTCTGGTCAACGGCAACATGTCGGTGGCCGCGACCCGGGAGGGCGGCCTGATGGTGCGGGTGCCGATCGAGGAATCGGCACAACTGCTGCGCCGGGACCATGTCGAGCCGATGGTGATGGGCGGCCGGGAAATGCGCGGCTGGTTGCGCGTGGGCACCGACGGCCTGAAGACCAAGCGGCAACTACAGGGCTGGGTCACCCGAGGGGTCGGCTTCGCCAAGACGCTGCCGCCCAAGTGAAGAGGTTTCCACCGCAGGACAGCCGGGTAGGCGCAGTGACATGTCGACCACGCAGCGGGATCTGGCTCGCCGGCTGCTGAGCGCCGCCGGGCACACCTACGCCGAGCAGGCAGGCATCCGGATGGCCGACAAGCCCATGCCGCTGTTCGAACTGCTCGTGCTGTGCATGCTGGCGAGCAAACCGATCGACGCCGGCATCGCCACCCAGGCCGGCCGCGAACTGTTCCGCAGTGGGCTGCGCACACCACATGCGGTTCTCGGCGCCGAGCGGCGCGACATGATCCGGGCCTTCGGCCGCGCGCATTACGTGCGGTACGACGAAAGCTCGGCCACCCGACTGACCGAGATCGCCGCGACGGTCGATGACCACTACCGTGGTGACCTGCGGCGGCTCGCCGACGCGGCTGAGCGCGACACCGCCGCCGCGAGACGACTTCTCAAAGAGTTCAAGGGAATCGGTGACACCGGCGCCGACATTTTCCTGCGCGAGGTACAGGACACCTGGACGTGGGTAAGGCCGTTCTTCGACGACCGTGCGCTGGGCGCCGCACGCGACCTCGGGTTGCCCGGCGACCCGGCAGCCTTACAGCGGCTGGCACCTGGCAAGACAGCGCGGCTGGCCGCGGCCCTGGTCCGTGCGTCGCTGGACGACGAGCTGCGTGCCGCACTGTTACGACCACCCGCCCACGCCACCGCCTGAGTTCGACCGTTTACCACCATGCGGGCAGAATCGTCATTAACATAGGGGCGCCTGGCAAGAAGGGTGGCACTGGTACATGCTGACCGCGGTACGAAAAGTTCTGAGCTTCCAGATGACGATCGCCGAATGGATCGGCACGGCGATCATCCTGGCGGTCCCCTATCTGATCATCGGGATGGTCTGGTCGCTGACCCATACCGAGCACCTGCACGGGATGAGCCGGGCCGATGCAGTGGTGTCGTTCCTCGGCTCCATCGTGTCGTGGCCGGTCCTGCTGTTCACCAACGTCTGCATGAGTTGACGGGACGAGCCGCGCATGTCTGTCGGGGACACCACACACGCCAACCGAATCTCGGTCACCAGACGCACCGCACGGTGGGATGACGGCCCCGTCACCGTCGCCGACGCCATGGATTTCTGGGCCTTCGCCGCCGGGGCCGCGAACGTCATCATGCAGCTGTCCCGACCCGGCGTCGGGTACGGCGTCGTCGAGAGCAAGGTCGACTCCGGCAATCTGCTCAAGCACCCGTGGAAACGGGCCCGCACGACCTTCCAGTACCTCGCCGTGGCCATCCTCGGCCGCCCTGAAGACCGGAAAGCCTTCCGCGACGCCGTCGACGTGGCCCACCGCCAGGTGAGGTCGGGTCCGGCAAGTCCGGTGCGGTACAACGCGTTTGACCGCGACCTGCAGATGTGGGTGGCGGCCTGCCTGTTCGTCGGGTTGGAGGACACCTACCAGCTGCTGCGCGGCGCGATGACGGCCGAACAGGCCGAACAGTTCTACGCCTCCGCCGCCACGCTCGGCACCACGTTGCAGGTCAGTGCCGAGCAGTGGCCCGCCACGCGCGCCGAGTTCGACGCCTACTGGAACACCGCATGCGAGCAGGTCGACATCGACGACGTGGTCGCGCGCTACCTGCACGATCTGGTGAACCTCAAGATGATCAACCCACTGCTGGGCCTGCCGTTCCGGCCGCTGCTGAAGTTCCTCACCGCGGGCTTTCTGGCCCCGGTTTTCCGCGATGCGCTGGGCCTCGGCTGGGGCCGCGGCCGTCAACGGCTGTTCGAATGGCTTTTTCTGTTGGTCGCGTTCGGCAACCGGTTCCTGCCGATCTTCATAAGGCAGGGCGGCAGCTTCCTGCTCCTGGCGGACGTGCGCCGCCGGGTGCGCACCGGCAAGCCCCTGATCTGAGCGGCGTCGGCAGCATGCGACGGATCCTGAGCCGGAAAGTCAGCCTCGAGCAGATGATCGAGACAGCGCTGTGGCTCGCGCTCTCCTACATCGTGATCGGCCTGCTGTGGACGTTCTTCCATCCCGAGCAGGTGCAGTTGATCGAATCCGAACTGCTGACCCGCATACCGGCGGGAGCCAACCTTATGGCTTTCGGTCAGGTCACGCTGTTGTGGCCGCTGCTGTTGGTCGGCGGCGACATCTGCGTGGCGGCGGCCTGAGAACCGCAACCTGGCCGCCACGTTCACCGCCAGTCAGAAATTCTGGACGCTACCGTCATCGCGGCAGCCGCGGTTGGCTAGGGTCAGGCGCCGTGAAAGCTTGCATGGCGATACGAACGGCGGTCCTCGTCGCGGCGACGGCGACCCTCGCCGCGTGTACCTCCGGCACGGTCGTCAACACCGGCGACACTCCGCAGCAGACCGCGCCGCCCACGTCGGCGCCGGTGCCGCAGTTCGGCACCGCGAACCTGGTGAACGCCGCCGACTATGCGGCACCGGTGGACGGCCGCACGGCCTATTACTTCAGCACCCCGAGCGGACGCTGGCACTGCGCGATCCTGCCCCGCGACCGCGCCGGTTGCGAGTCGGCGGACGGCTTGAACTCCGGTATCGGCATCACCGGAGCACCCGACGTCATCGTCGACGGCGAGCCCACCACGCCCAACGCGATCGTCGTGGACCGCGATCACGACGCCGCGTTCGTGGTGCTGCCGCAGACGCAGTTCTCGCTGGACACCGCGGCGGTTCTGCCGTTCGGCAAAGTGCTTGCGGTGGCGGGTTTTCGGTGCAATGTGCAGGAGGAGCACGGGGTGTCGTGCGTGCGGGAACTCACCGGCAAAGGTTTCACCTTCTCCGGCGACGGTTACACCCTGCAGTACACCGACGTCCCTTAGCGAGGCTCATGATCCGGATCGGCACCTCGGGGTGGTCCTACGACCACTGGAACGGCGTGCTCTACCCGCCCGGCACGCCGACCGCGAAGCGGCTCGACCGATATACCAATGCCTTCGACACCGTCGAGCTCAACGCGAGCTTCTACCGCTGGCCCAAAGACACGACCTTCGCCGGCTGGCGGCAACGGCTACCCGACGGTTTCACGATGTCGGTCAAAGCGCACCGCGGTTTGACGCACTACCGCCGGTTACGCTCGCCCGAACCCTGGATCGAGCGGTTCGAGCGCTGCTGGACCGAACTCGGTAACCGCGGCGAAGCCCTTCTGGTGCAACTCCATCCCGCCATCGAACGCGACGACGATCTGCTCGCCGGGTTTCTGACGGCGATGCCCGACCGCATCCCGGTGGCGATGGAGCTGCGACACCGATCCTGGAACGATCCGGCCGTGTACGCGCTGTTGCACGCGCATCGGGCCGCGTACGTGGTGATGAGCGGGCCCGGCCTGGTGTGTGAACCGGTCGCCACGAGCGATCTGGTGTATGTCCGCCTGCACGGACCCGAACAGGGCGCGATGTATGCCGGCTCCTATCCGGATGAGCAGTTGCGATGGTGGGCCGAAAAGATCGGGCAGTGGGATGCCGACGGCCGTCGCGTCGTCGTGTACTTCAACAACGACCTCGGCGGTCACGCCGTGCGGAACGCCGGAAAGCTCAAGGAGTTCCTGGCGCGCGAGTAGGCTGAGTCGGCATGACAACTTCGTCCACATTCGCGATCATCGGTGGCGGCCTCGCCGGCGCCAAGGCTGCTGAAGCGCTGCGGGACAACGACTTTGACGGCCATGTCGTGTTGTTCGCCGCGGAGGACAAGCTGCCCTACGAGCGGCCGCCGCTGTCCAAGGAATATCTGGCCGGCAAGAAGAGGCTGGCGGATTTCACCGTCGATCCGGCTGCGTGGTACCGCGACCACAATGTCGAACTCCGGCTGGGCACCGAGGTCACCGCCGTCAACCCCGCCGACCACACCATCACCCTGCCCGACGACAGCACCGTGAGCTACGACAAGTTGCTGCTCGCCACGGGCTCGGCGCCGAAACGCCCGACCATACCCGGCGCCGACGCGGCAGGCGTGCACTATCTGCGCACCATCGACGATGCCGCCGCCCTGAATTCCGCACTGACGGAAGGTTCTTCATTGGCGGTCGTCGGCGCAGGCTGGATCGGCATGGAGGTCGCCGCCAGTGCCCGTCAGCGGGGCGTGAACGTCACGGTCGTCGAAACCGCTCGTCTTCCTCTGCTCGGTGCGCTCGGCGCCGAGGTCGGTGAGGTGTTCGCGCGCCTGCACCGCGAGCACGGCGTCGACCTACGCCTCAACGAGACCGTGCAGGAGATCACGACCAGCGGTGGGACCGCCACCGGACTGCGACTCGGGGACGGGTCCACCGTTCCCGCCGATGCGGTGCTGGTGGCGGTGGGCGCGGCGCCCAACATCGGCCTGGCCGAACGCGCCGGCCTCGCGACCGCCGACGGTGGCGTACTCGTCGACGCCGCGTTGCGCACGAGCGATGCCGACATCTATGCGGTCGGTGACATCGCCGCCGCGCAGCACCCGCTGTTCGGTGTGCGTATCCGCACCGAGCACTGGGCGAACGCGCTCAAGCAGCCCGCCGTGGCCGCCGCCGGAATGATCGGCAGAACGGCCGAATACGACGACCTGCCGTATTTCTTCACCGACCAGTACGACCTCGGCATGGAGTACGTCGGCCACGCCCCCAGCTACGAGCGTGTCGTGTTCCGCGGCGATGTCGCGGGCCGCGAATTCGTCGCGTTCTGGCTCGACGCCGACAATCGGGTGCTCGCCGGCATGAACGTCAATGTGTGGGATGTGCTCGACGACGTCAAAGCCCTGATCCGGTCGCGTGTCGCCGTCGACCCCGAACGTCTCGCCGACACCGGCCAACCACTCGACGCCGGGTAGCTGTGCAGGCAAAACGCACGCACTGCGAATGCGAGTGCGGTTCAACAATATTGTCGTCACCGTAGCGGTCGGCTGTAACGTGCAGGAGGCGCCGTGGCGCGGCGCGCAGAGCGAAGCCGCGCCAGAATGAGCCGACAGTCAGGAAGGTGAGTCTGCAGTGAACGTTGCCCCCGACGAGCTGACCGGCACCGAACAGGCGGTACTCCTGGTGTTGATGGCCGAGTCGCGACCCGTGCCCAACCCGGAACTGGAACGCCTGGGCCCCAAGCTCGACAAGCCGGGTCGGGTTCGGCTCAACGAGCTGCGCTTGATCGAAACGACGACCGGCAGGCCCCTCGTGCACGAGCTGACCGACTCCGGCTGGGCACTGTGCCGCGAATTGCTCGGCGCAGGCGCCCCGGCCCGCTCCTCGGGCCAGGGCAGGGCGCTCTACACCGTGCTGAATTCTCTCGGCCGCTACTTCGACCGAGCCGACCTCGCCCCGGCTGACGTGTTCCTGCCGCCCGCTCAGGCCGAAGAGCAGTTACGGACCGCCTACACCCGGCTGGCCGCCCGGCCCGGTGGCTGGGTAAGCCTTGTCAGCCTGCGTGAAGCAGTGCCCGGACTGGCCCGCGCCGAGGTGGACGCGGCGCTGGTGAATCTGTACCAGCAGCCGGGCGTCAGTCTCATCCCCGAGGAGAACCAGAAGGTGCTGACCGCCGCCGACCGGGCCGCCGCCGTACAGATCGGCGACCAGAACAAACATCTGATGGCGATCGAGTCCTGATGGAACTACAAGAACGCGAAGCACTCAGCGCGCTGCGCCTCACGTGGGCGCCGACCGCCGACGATCTGTGGCATTCACAGGGCGCCCTGCACGTCGGCGGACTGCACGACCGGCCGATGGCCGACGTCATGGCCGCATTCGGCGATGCCGCGCGCGACGCCGATTCCAGCCCGCTCGGCGTCGTGGTGCGCGGGCCCGCCGGCTCGGGCAAGACCCATCTGCTCGGCCAGGTACGCGAACAGGTGCAAACCGCCGGCGGATTCTTCTTCCTGGTCGAACTTCTCGACGCGGCCAGCTTCTGGCAGTCGGCACGCGCCGGGATCCTGGAGAGCCTCGGCAGGCCCGGCTCGGAGCGCGAAACCCAGCTCAAGGATCTGCTGTGGGAGCTGTCGTCGATCGCCCACATCTCCCGGGCCAACCGCAGGGCGATCATCGGCGACGACGAGCTGACACCCGACGTCCTCACCGATTTCGTCAACGCACTGCACAAGGCGCGTCGCCAGACCGTCAAGCGGGCCCACCACACGTTGCGCGCGATGGTGCTGCTCGCGGCAACCGATCTCGACCTGCAGGACATCGGCGAGGCGTTCCTCACTGCCAACGACGACTTCGGCCGCGGCGAACGCGACGTGTGGGGTCTGCCCGCACCGAGTCTCACGCCGCAGGAATCGGTACGCGACATCTCGCGGCTGATCGCATTGGCGGGACCTGCCGTACTGGCGCTCGACCAGATCGACACGCTGTTGGCGCAATCGCCCGAACGCACCGACAACGCCGGAGACCAGTCCGAGTCCGACAACCGCGACCTGGAGCACGTCGCGCACGGGCTGATGTCGGTGCGGCAGACGATGCGCCGCACCGTGCCGGTGGTGGCCTGCCTGCCCGCCGCCTGGGAGGCGATCCAGGACCGGGCGACCGCCACCGTGCAGGACCGGTTCCGGGCCACCGGGCTGTTGCAGGGTTTGCCGACCCCGGACGTCGGCCGCGCGATCCTGGAGCGCCGATTCACCGCCAGCTACAGCGCCGTGGGTTTCACCGCGCCGTACCCGAGCTGGCCGATCCTGCCGTCGGCGTTCGACGAGGCGACGCAGTACACGCCGCGGCAGCTGCTCAAGCGGGCCGACGCGCACGTGCGTCGCTGCCTCGAACGCGACACCATCGAGGAGCTCGCGCGGCTGACCGGTGAGGTCGCCGAGCCGCACGAACCGAACGCGGGTGACACGCCGCGCGGCGACACCGGCGAACTCGACCGCCGGTTCGCCGAGTATCGCCGGCGCGCGGTGCCTGCCGCGGCGCTGGATCCCGACGGTGAGGACACCACGATGCCCGGCCTGTTGTCGGCCGCGCTTGAGGCCTGGATCACCGAACTCGGTGAAGCCGAACAGGCATTCCGCCCCGATCCGCCGCCCGGCCAACGCGTCGTGCTGCACGCCCGGCTCCGGCAGAGCCTCGATGCCGCCACCGACGACGAGCGGCACTGGGCGTTTCGTGCGGTGTCGTCGGGCAACGCCGTCGCGGTCCAGAACCGCATCCGGAAGGCTTGGGAGGCAACGGGTTCCAACCCGGACCGACGCAGGCTGTTCCTGTTACGCAACAACCCATGGCCCAAGGGCGCCAAGACGGCCGCGATGATCGCCGAGTTCGAGTCGGCGGGCGGGCGCGTCCTTCCGATGAGCGACGACGATCTGCGCACGATGACGGCGCTGCGCGACCTGATCGCCGACAACCACCCCGATCTGCCCGAGTGGTTGCGAAAGCGCAGGCCCGGCCACGGGATCGCGCTGCTTCGCGCCGCGCTCGGCGACGTCGCGGGCGACGAGCCGCCTCCGGTGCCCGAAATCGTCGACGTGCCGGTCCATGACGAGGAACCGGCCCCGCTCGTGGTCGACCACTCGCCGACCGCGGTCACCCTTGGCGTCGACGCGACCACCGGGCAACCGGTCTCGGTCGACCTGGCCGCGCTGCGCAAGCACACCGCGATCTTCGCCGGATCTGGCTCAGGCAAGACCGTGCTGATCCGGCGGCTCGTGGAAGAGTGTGCGCTGCGCGGTGTTTCGTCGATCGTGCTCGACCCGAACAACGATCTGTCGCGGTTGGGCAGCCGGTGGCCCGAGCCGCCACCCGGCTGGAATCCTGCCGACGACGCACGGAGCGACGAGTACCTGTCCAACACCGAGGTGGTGGTGTGGACGCCGCGCCGGGCGACGGGGCGGCCGTTGGCGTTCCAGCCGCTGCCCGATTTCGCCAGTGTGCTCGACGACGCCGACGAGTTCTCCGACGCCGTCGAATCCGCGGTCGCTGCGCTGGAACCACGTGCACTCATCGTCGGAAACACCGCCAAGGCCAACCGGTCCCGAGCCGTTCTGCGGGAGGCATTGCGGTTCTACGGCGCCGGGCGTTCGGTGACGTTGAGTGGTTTCATCGATCTGCTGAGCAACCTGCCCGACGGCGTCAGCGCACTGGGCGGTGCGCATAAGCTGGCCGCCGAACTCGGCCAGAACCTGCGTGCCGCAACGGTCAACGACCCGTTGTTCGGCGGCGCCGGCACCGCGGCCGATCCGGGTGTCCTGCTGAGCCCGTCACCGGGTTATCGCGCGCGGGTGTCGGTGATCAGCATGGTCGGCCTGACCAACGAGCAACAACGCGAAGGCTTCGTCAACCAGTTGCAGATGGCGTTGTTCGCATGGGTCAA
This sequence comes from Mycolicibacterium wolinskyi str. Jessa 2025, assembly GCF_049241375.1. NCBI lineage: Bacteria > Bacillati > Actinomycetota > Actinomycetes > Mycobacteriales > Mycobacteriaceae > Mycobacterium > Mycolicibacterium wolinskyi. Next base: position 3,316,949 of record NZ_CP185960.1, on the reverse strand, counting down.
ACGCAACCCGGCGGGCGATCGACCGCTCGGCGGGCTCCTCGTGATGGACGAGGCGCAGAACTTCGCGCCGTCGACCCACATGACTGCCTGTACCCACAGCACGCTGGCGTTGTCATCGCAGGCCCGCAAGTACGGGCTCGGTCTGGTGTTCGCGACACAGGCTCCGCGGGGTCTGCACAACCACATTCCGGGTAATTCGGCCACCCAGTTCTACGGGCTGCTGAACTCCCCCGCCCAGATCGCGGTGGCCAGAGAGATGGCCCGGGTGAAGGGCGGCCTGGTGCCCGACATCAGCCGGCTGCGCTCCGGCCAGTTCTATCTGGCATTGGAGGGCAACGCATTTCACAAAATCCAGACGCCGTGGTGTCTGTCGTTCCACCCGCCGAGCCCACCGACGACCGATGAGGTGCTGACCCTCGCGCAGCGGGAGCTGGCCGCGCGGTAGGGTGCCCGCGACGAGCGTGGGCCCCGTGCACGCAAATCTTCGAAAAAGCGTGCACGAGGCCCACAGTCGTATGCGGCGGGTCAGGGCTGAGTCTGCCCCGGAATGCCCTCGTAGGCGATGTCGCCGGTCTTGAGGTTCTGCTCGGTGAGCTCGACCAGACCGTCGAGGAACTTCTGCCGTTCGGTCACCACGTGCTGGATCGCGACGTCGACGTTGTCCTTGGTGATGGCCGGCATGACGTAGACCGGGTCGGTCTTGACCTGCTCGCCCTTGACCAGCGCGTCGGCCACGGCAAGGCCGGCGGACAGCTCGACGGTGCCGTTCTGCAGTGAGGTGCCGATGAATTCACCGCTCTTGACGGCGTTCAGGCCGTCCTCGATGCCGTCGATCCCGACGATCGGCACGCCGGTGCGGCCGGCCTCCTTGAGCGCCTGCAGTGCGCCCAGCCCCATGTCGTCGTTCTGCGACACGACGCCGTCGATCTGGTTGCCGAACGACGAGATCCAGTTCTTCATCTTGTTGACGGCCTCGTCGCGCTTCCAGTTCGCGGTGTCCTTGGCCAGCACCTTGATGTCGGGGTACTTCGCGAGGACCTGGTCGATACCCTTGCCGCGGTTGATCTCTCCCGATCCGCCGAGCGGGCCCTGCAGGATGACGATGTTGCCCTTGCCGCCGAGGCGATCGGCCATCATCTGCATCTCCTGCGCACCCGCCGCGACATCGTCGGGCTGGACGTTGCCCGCCAGATCGGGTGTCTCCAGTGCGGCGTTCACCGCGAGCAGCGGAATGTTCTTGGCCTTGGCCGATGCGACCTGCGGCCCGAGCGAATCCGCTTGCACCGGAACGACGATGATGGCATCGACACCCTGGTTGATCAACGAATCGACCTGGCTGGCCTGGGTGGACACATCGTTGTTGGCCGAGTTCCACACGAGCTCGATGTTCTTGGCCTTGGCGTAGGCATCCATGCCTTCTTTGCCTTCGGTGATGAACGAGCTCATGTCATACACCGTGACGCCGATACGGGTGGAGTCGCTGTTGGCCTCGGGGTCACCTGCACCGCATGCCGTCATTCCGAGGCCGAGCACCCCGGCCGAGGCAATCGCGGCGACCTTGGTCGTGAATCTCATCTGTCTGGTTCTCGCTCTCATATCGCCAGTGGAAATCAGTGGTTACGGCTGCTTCTGGCCCGGGATGCCCTCGTAGGCGATGTCGCCGGTCTTGAGATTCTGGGCGGTGAGCTCCGAAAGCCCGTCGAGGAACTTCTGCCGTTCGGTCACCACGTGCTGGATCGCGACGTCGACGTTGTCCTTGGTGATGGCGGGCATGATGTAGACCGGTTCGGTGTTGACCTCTTCGCCCTTGGCGAGCGCGTTGGCGACGGCCAGACCCGCGGACAGCTCGACGGTGCCGTTCTGCAGTGAGGTGCCGATGAATTCACCGCTCTTGACGGCGTTCAGGCCGTCCTCGATGCCGTCGATGCCGACGATCGGGACCCCGGTGCGGCCGGATTCCTTGAGGGCCTGCAAAGCGCCGAGGCCCATGTCGTCGTTCTGCGCGACCACGCCGTCGATCTGCGGTCCGAAACCCGAGATCCAGTTCTTCATCTTGTTGACGGCCTCGTCGCGCTTCCAGTTCGCGGTGTCCTTGGCCAGCACCTTGATGTCGGGGTACTTCGCGAGCGTCTGCTCGATACCCTTGCTGCGGTCGAGTTCACCGGACTGTCCGAGCGGGCCCTGCAGGATGACGATGTTGCCCTTGCCGCCGAGACGGTCGGCCATCATCTGCATCTCCTGCGCACCTGCCGCGACATCGTCGGGCTGCACGTTGCCCGCCACATCGGGGCTGTTGAGCGCGGCGTTGACCGGAACCAACGGAATGCCCTTGGCCTTGGCCGATGCCACCTGCGGCCCGAGCGAATCCGCCTGCACCGGAACGACGATGATGGCGTCGACACCCTGGTTGATCATCGAGTCGACCTGGTTCGCCTGGGTGGACACATCGAGATTGGCCGAGTTCCAGACCAGTTCGATGTTGTTGTCCTTGGCGTAGGCCTCCATGCCTTCTTTGCCCGCGGTGATGAACGAGCTCATGTCGTACACCGACACGCCGATGCGGGTGGTGTCACTGTTGGCCTGGGGGTCGCCCGCGCCACACGCTGTCATCCCGAAGCCCAGCACGGTGGCCGAGGCAACCGCGAACATCTTCGTTCCCAGTTTCATGTGCCTTCTTTCCTTTGTTTCCAGTGGTGTCGGATGCGTGATGCCGGATGCTGCGCCGTCAAGTTCGGCGCCGGGACGACCACACGTCGACGGCGACGGCCGCGACGATCAGCACGCCCTTGATGACGTCCTGCCAGTAGGCCGGGACGACGAGAATGTCCAGGCCGTTGTTGAGTGTCTGGATCATCAGCAGGCCCAACGCGGTTCCCCAGATCGTGCCGCGCCCGCCCATGAGGCTCGCGCCGCCGATCACGACCGCCGCGATCGCGTCGAGCTCGTAGCCCTGTCCGAGGTTGGGCGGTCCGGAGATGACGCGCGATGCGAGCATGACACCGGACAGGCCGGCCAGCAGGCCCGAGAACGCGTACACGCTGAACAACACGTTCTTGGCGTTGATCCCGGCGATCTCGGCGGCGTTGCGATTGCCGCCGACGGCATAGACGCGCATGCCGTAGGTGGTGCGTTTCATGATGATGGCGAGCGCGACGATGCCGACGATCATCAGCAGCACCGGAATCTGCAGCCCGAGGATCTTGGTGTTGGCGATCGCGCCGAATTCGGCGGGCAGCCCGTTGATGGGTGCACCGCCGCCGATCACGTACGCCATACCCGAACCCGCGGTCAATGTGCCCAAGGTCGCGATGAAAGGTGGAACGTTGATGCGCGACACCAGGAAACCGTTGATGCAGCCGACGGCGAGCCCGACGAGCATCGCGACCACAACCGTGAGCCAGACCTGGCCGGGGTTGGCCTTGGCGGTCGCCGCGCCTGCCATCGCCGACACCGCGATCACGCTGCCGACCGACAGGTCGATGCCGCCGGTGAGAATGACCAGGGTCTGGCCGAGCGCGATCAGCGCGAACGGGGCCGCCGCGACCAGGATGGTGACCAGGTTGTCGGGTGTGGCGAATCGTGCACTGCGGTAACTGAAGTACGCGATGACGAGCAGCATCACGAAAACCATCGCGTAACGCACCGCGATGCCGGCGAACCAGTCCTTGGAGAACAGGCGGACCGGTTCGCCGGTGGTTGCCGAGACGACCGTGGCTCCGGACGAATCCGGCACCGCGTCTTCGGGTTTGAGTTGTGTGGTCACGATCCGATCTCCTGGCTTGTCTGTTCTTCTTTGGCATCGAGGGCGGTGGCCAAGCGGAACACCGACTCCTGAACCTCGGGATGGTCGAGGGCGTCGCGGTCGAGCTCACCGACGAGCAGCCCGCCCCGCATGACGAACGCGCGGTGCGACAGCCCCACCACCTCCGGCATGTCCGAGGACGCCATCACCACCGCCATGCCTTGTGCGGCGAATTCGGTGATGATGCGGTAGATCTCGCTGCGCGCGCCGACGTCGACGCCGCGGGTGGGCTCGTCGAGCAGCAGGACGTTGACGTCCCCGGTCAGCCAGCGGGCCAACACCACTTTCTGTTGATTGCCGCCGGACAGCGTCCCGACTTCCTGTCCGAGGCCCCGGCTGCGCAGCCGCACCGAGGACATCACGTCCGACACCGCCTGGGTACGGGCCTTGCCGCGCAACCACCCGGCCACGCTGAACGACGACAGTCGCGGCAGCGTGCCGTTGTCGAGCACGCTCATCGACAGCACGGCCCCCGACAGCTTGCGATCCTCGGGCACCATCGCCATACCGGCGGTGATGGCCGCGGCCGGCTGGTTTCGCTTGATCGCGCGGCCCCGCACGATGACGTCGCCCGCCGAGCTGTGGCGTGCCCCGAAGATCGCCTCAAGCAGTTCGGTGCGTCCGGCGCCGACCAGGCCGGCCAGCCCGACGATCTCACCGGCCTTGACGGTGAAGGACACTGGGCCAGAAGCGCCTTCGACCTGAAGGTCGCGCACCTCGAGCACGGTGTCGGTGCCGGGTTTCGGACGTTCGGGGAAAAGCGTGTCGAGTTCGCGGCCGATCATCGCGGTGACGATGTCGTCGTCGGACACGCCGTCGATCGGCTTGTCGAGGATCAGCCCGCCGTCGCGCAGTACCACCACGCGGTCGGCGATCGCGCGGATCTCGGCCATCTTGTGGGTCGTGTACACCATCGCCACGCCGCGGTCCCGCAGCTGGCGCACAATCTTGTAGAGGCCTTCGACCTCGCGCTCGGAGATCGCCGACGTGGGCTCGTCGAGCATCACCACCTTCGCGCCGGTGCGCGCGGCCTTGACGATCTCGACGATCTGGCGCAGACCGACCGGCAGGCTGCCCATCCGCGCGGTCGGCGAGATGCCCACGTCGAACACCGCGAGGGTTTCCTTGGCCTCGGCGATCATCGCCCGCCGGTTGAGGAACGGCCCGCGTTTGAGTTCGCGTCCGACGAAGAGGTTTTCGTAGACGGTCATGTCCTCGATGGAGGCGAGCTCCTGCGGGACGATGGCCACACCGTGTTTGACGGCGTCTCGCGTGTTGCCGGTCGAGAGGTGGTTGCCCTGCACCGAAACCGTGCCGTGGTCGGCGCTGTACTGACCGGAGACGATCTTCATCAGCGTCGACTTGCCTGCCCCGTTCTCGCCGGCCAGCGCGGTCACGGTGCCCGGTTCGAGCTGCAGCGTGATGCCTTTGAGGACCGGGACACCGCCGAAACTCTTCTGAATGTCGGTGCACTCGAGCAGGGCTGTCATGCCGAACTCCCCACGGTGACGAGAACTTTCACGTTCTCCGCATCGGCGGACGCGGTGAACGCCTTGGCGGAATCTTCGAAATCGAACTCGGCGCTGATGATCTCGTCGACCGGCACCGCACCCGAGGACAGGAGCTCGACGGCAGCCGTGAAGTCCTCCCGGACGTACATCAGGTTGCCGATCAGCGCCAGCTCGCGGTCCTGGATCAGCCCGAGCGGCACCGGGGTCGCACCCTCCGCCACCCCGACGATCATGACCGCGCCGCCCTTGTCGACCAATTCGACCGCCTGGGCGACCGAACTCTCGCGGGACACGCAGTCGATCACCACCGCGGCCGGTCCACCGAGTAGCTCCAGCGCCGTGTCGACGGCATCGGGCGCCGCCGGATCGAATGTGCCGATCGCGCCGAGGCGCTGCGCCCTGGCACGTTTGGATTCGAGGAGGTCGGCGACCACGACGCGGGCGCCCGCGTGCCGCGCCGCCAGCAGCGTGAACAGGCCGATGGGGCCGGCGCCGATCACGACGACGGGCCGGTCCCGGAGATCGCCGACAACCTCGGCGGCGCGCCGGACGGTGTGGACGGGCGTGGCCAACGGCTCGATCAGGATCGCGTGACGATCGTCGAGGTCGTCGTTCAGCGCGACCAGACGGTCCGCGCCGATGACAAACGAATCCGCAAGGGCTCCAGGTGTCTGGCAGCCGAACACCAGCAATTCACGGCAGATGTTGTAGCGGCCGGCCAGGCACTGGGTGCAGTGGCCGCAGGCCAGATTCGGCTCGATCGTGACGCGGGCGCCTATCCAGGATTCGTCCACGCCGGGGCCGACGGCCTCGACAACGCCGACCGCCTCATGCCCTGGCCGGTACGGCAGTTCGATGAACGGATGGCGGCCGCAGGCGGCGTGCAGATCGGATCCGCAGATACCGACCACCGTGGTGCGAACCCGCGCCTCCCCTGCGCCGGGTTCGGCTTGTTCGACCGTCTCGATGTCGACGTCGTCGAGCGAGTTGACGACGACTCTTCTGTTGTCGCGACTTGTGTCGATGCCGGTCGCTACCATGCGGTGTACCCGCCATCGGCGACCAGCACCGAACCGGTGATGAACGAGGCCGCGTCGCTGGCGAGGAAGACCACGCTGGGCGCGATCTCCTCGGGCATCGCATACCGCAGCATCGGGGTGTCATCGATCCAGTGCCGCTTGAACTCGGGCTTGTCGACCGGTGCCATCTCGGTTTTGCAGTAGCCCGGTGCCAGCGCGTTGACCCGGATTCCCAGCGGACCCCATTCGGCGGCAAGCGATTTGGTGAGGTGGTGCACCGCGGCCTTGGACGCGTTGTAGGCCGGCTGCATCTGCGGGCGGTTGACGATCATGCCCGACATCGACCCGATGTTGATGATCGATCCGCTGCCGCGTTCCCGCATGTGAGCGCCCACGGCCAACGAACACGCCCACAGTGCCTTCACATTGAGATCGAACACGTCGTCCCACTGCTGCTCGGTGACCGACCAGGATTCGCCGTGATAGCACGTGCCCGCGTTGTTGACGAGGATGTCGAGATGCCCGAGCGCCGAGATCGCGTCGGCAGTCATGTTCTCGACGTCGGCCGCGCGCGTGATGTCGGCGGTGATGGCGTGGAAGGCGAAGCCGGCTGCTGCAGCTTCACTGACGACCTTCTCATTGCGCTCGGCGCTGCGGCCCGCGATGGCGACCTGCGCGCCCGCCTCGGCGAGGCCGAAGGCGAACGCAAGTCCGAGGCCCTGGTTGCCGCCGGTGACGAGGGCGGTGCGGCCGGTGAGATCGAAGGGCGAACTCCGCACGCGTGGAGCATTGGAGATATCTGTCATGACGGATTCACAATCGACTTGAGGCTGGCGGGGTCGGTGTCGCTGTCGAGCGCCTCGGCGACATGGTCGAGGTCATAGCGCCCGGTGACGAGCGCGTCGAGGTCGACGGCGCCGGACGAGACGAGATGGATTGCGGCAGGCCAGGTATCGGTGTACCGGAACACCCCGGTGACGGTGATCTCCCAGTTCTGGATGTAGCCGACGGGCAGCGATACGTCGTCGGCACCCATACCGACGAGCACCACCTTGCCCGCCGGTCCGACGGCTTTGATACCGCTGACCACGGCCGGTGCGGCACCGCTCGCGTCGACGAATGCGTCCACTTTCGGATCGAGTGCGGCGACGTCGTCGACCGTGGGGTCGAGCACCTCGGTCGCGCCGAACTGCAGGACGCGTTCGCGGCGCGATGCCACCAGATCGGACACCACGATGCGCGACGCGCCGAACGCCCGCGCGGCCTGTGCGCAGATCACGCCGATCGGGCCGGCGCCTGCGATCAGGATGGACGAGCCCGGGACGATGCCGGCTTTGCGCATCGTGGCGATCGCCACCGACAGCGGCTCGAGCAGCGCAGCGGCGTCGTCGGACATGGAATCCGGTACGGGGTGGGCCATGTCGTCGTCGATCGTGACGTAGCGGCAGAACGCGCCGTCGACGGGCGGCGTGGCGTAGAACTTCATCTCGGGGCACAGGTTGTAGCGCCCCGCCGTGCACTGCTTGCAGCGACGGCACGGATGCTGCGGTTCGACCGCGACGCGCTGGCCCACGCGGCCGGGGTCGACGCCGTCGCCGACAGCGGCGATGCGCCCGGACAGTTCGTGCCCGAGGATCATCGGGTCCTCGACCACGAAATCGCCGATGCGACCGTGGCGGTAGTAGTGCACATCGGATCCGCACACCCCGACCGCGGCGACCTCGACCAGCACCTCGCGCGGTCCCGGTGTCGGCACCGGACGGTCCTCGACGACGAGCGTTCCCACACCGGTCATCACGCTGGCGCGCATGGTGCCGGGAGAACCGGCTGCGACGGCGTTCATGTCATATCCCTTTCTCTATCCCAGGGGTTTCGGCGAGCAGCGCCCGTCCGACCACCATGGCCTCGACGCCTGCCGTGACGCACAGCGGCGCAATCTCTTCGGTGACTCCTCCATCGACGATCACCGGCAACCACACCGCACACGCCGCGGCGACATCCAGTCGCTCGGTGCGGCACCGGTCCTTGGTCCCTGGCTCGATCAACATCACGAGCGCACCGTCGGGGCTTGCCGGCCACGGCGGCGGCAGCCCGTCGCCCCAGCCCGACCATTCCTCCCAGACCGCGATCCAGGCCGCGCTGCCCGCATCCCGGATGGCGGCCGCACGCTGCTCGGTGAACGCCGCCCATGGCAAAAACACGCGGCCGGGGCGCATGGCGAGCAGTGCGGGCAACATCTCATCGGCGAATTCGGCCGATCCGATCAGATGCACATCGCATCGCGACGGACCCAAGCTGCTCGAAATACCCTCGAATTCAGTGAGACTCACGCCGACCGGCAGACCAGCGCCGGGGTCCATGACGTCGACGTGCACCGCCATGCCGGCGTCGGCGAGTGCGCGCGCGAACGCAGTGCGTTCCGATGGCGGTGCCGCATAGACCGATCCGGTCAGCAGCCCGGGATACCGGGTGTGCCATGACGCGATCACGGTTGCCGCCCGGAATCCAGCAGCGGCGACGACGCCACCGCGGCCCAGCGCTCCCGGACCGCGGACAAATCCCGTCCCGTGCGGCGCGGTCCGATACGCGTGCGAATTTGCGGCTGCCAACGCTTGGCCAGATCGGTCAATCCGGCGATGTCCGACTCCCCCACGACCGCGGCGGCCTGCACGCAGGCGCCGCGCGCGGTCGCCTCGTCGGCGTCGAGCACGCACACCTCGTCGCCCAGCAGATCGGCCAGCAGCTGCAACGTGGCCGTCGAACGCGCCCCACCGCCGACCGCGACGGCGCCGCCGCTGACGTCGACACCGCAGGCGCGCAGGCTGTCTCGGGCGCTCATCAACGACAGCAGCGGACCCTCCACGAACGCGCGGGCCAGTTCCTCGCGCGTGGTGTGGGAGGTGAGGTCGACGAACGCGCCCCGTGCCGACGGGCGATCGGGCTTGCGCTCGCCGTCGAGGAACGGCACCAACACCGGGCCCGGGTTGTCGCCGGCGGTGAGCGCGAGCTCGGCCAGACCGGCGAGATCGGTGCCGAGCAGGCGCGCCGCGACATCGCTCACGCGCGCCGCGTTGAGCGTGCTCACGAGCGGCAGGTAGCCACCGGTGAGGTCGGCTACCCCATCGACCATTCCGCTCGGATCGAAAACCGGTGTGCGGGAAGACGTCGCGACGACACCGGAGGTACCGATCCCGATGTACTGATCGCCGTCGTTGAGGCCCAGCCCGAGATAGGCGGCATGCTGGTCACCGCCGCCAGGGCCGACGATCACGTCGACATCGGGGTCCAGCCCGAGCTCCTGGGCGGCCACCGGCCGCAGCGTCCCGGCCGGCTCGCACGGGCCGAGCACCGTCGGCAACATCTGCGACCAGTTCCGAGGCCCGCCGGCCAGCTCAAGGTATTCGCTGATCCATTGTCCGGCTTCGGTGTTGAAGTAGCCGGTGCCGGAGGCGTCGGAGCGGTCGGTCACCCGGGCGCCGGTCAGCCAGTACGTCAGGTAGTCGTGCGGCAACAGCATCGACGCACTGCGTTCGAGTACGCCGGGCTCGTGTTCGGCGATCCAGGCGAGCTTGGCGATCGTGAACGCCGCCGTCGGCATCGAGCCGATGCTGTTGATCCACTGCTGCGCGCCGATGCGGTCGACGAGCGCGGCCAGCTGGGGCGCGCCGGTGGTGTCGTTCCAGAGCTTGGCTTGCCGCAACGGATTTCCGTGCTCGTCGAGGAGCACCAGACCATGACATTGCGCGGCGACCGAGATCGCCTTGATGACGGGTACCCGTGCGCAGCGGCCCAACGCCGTGCGGGTCGCGGACACGAAGGCCGACACCCACTCAAGCGGATGCTGTTCGCTGCTGGGCGGGAAAGCCGGCGGATGCCCGGCCGAGCCGTATCCCAGCAGGCGGCCGCCGGCGAGCTCCCGGACCTCGACCTTGCACGACTGCGTGGACGAATCCACCCCGAGCACAGCGAATTCCGTCATGTGCGCACCACCGGGGCATCGTCGGCCGCGTGACCGCGGGCTCCGACCCCGCCTGCGGGGTGGCTGTCGACGACATCGCGCATGGTGTGGCCGCGCAACGCCATCGCGACCACCGCAAGCGCGTCGCCCCAGGCGCCGACCGCAAGCGTGCTCGCCATGGCGATCATGTCGCCGGGATCGGCGTCGGGTGCGGTCGGCGGCAGGGCGACGACCGTGCCTGCCGCACCCGCGAAAGGCGACTCGGGACTCTCGGTGATCGCAACCACCGCGACACCTCGGCCGGTCAGCCGCTCGGCCAGCCGGGTCAGCTCGCCGGACTGCCCGGTCTTGGAAATGGCGAGCACGAGGTCGTTTTCGGTGATCGCACCCATACCGCCGTGCAGCGCGTCCATCGAGGGCAGGTAGACAGCGGGAGTGCCGCACACCGAGAGCAGATGAGCGAGCCGCTCGGCCATGATGCCCGAGGTGCCCGAGCCCGTGGTCACGACCTTGCCGGTGATCGCGAGCATGCGTCGAGCGATCGCGACGACGTCCGATTCGACGCGTCCGGTCAGCGCGGCGACCGCGGCAGATTCCCGGGATAACACCACGCCGGCCAGCGTTGCCAGGTCGGTGTCATCGGACTGCATGCGCGTTCTGCCTCCTCCGCGGGGTCGCTCATCTGTCACCCCGCCGACTCATCTGATCGTTTGTGATGTGGATCATGCAATGCTCTATGCTCATATGTCAACGCGACTGCACATATGTGCACACAGCATCGGGGTGGACGGAAGGGGACGCGGCATGGGCCCGGACGAGCTGTTCCAGCGCGCGGTGATCGCGCGGCGCTACTACCTCGAAGGACGCACCCGAATCCAGATCGCCGAGGAGTTCGGGATCTCGCGGTTCAAGGTGGCGCGGATGCTCGACGAGGCGCTCGAATCCGGAATGGTCGAGATCAAGATCCACAACCCCGGCGCGATCGACGTCGACCTGTCCACCGCGCTGCAACGTCGATATGGACTCGAACATGCCTATGCCGTCGTCTGCGGATCCGACAACCAAGCCGGGTCGGCCGAATCGGACAACACCGCGGAACGGGTTGCGGCCGTGGCCAAAGCGATGGCCGAACTGCTGCAATCGATCCTGCGCGACGGCGATGTGGTGGGCGTGGACTGCGGCCGCACCCTGGCCCACATCGCCGACCATCTGACGACGCTGCCGCAGTGCGACGTCGTGCAACTGACCGGTATGGCCGGCGCCATCAACCACAACGGCGCCGACCTCGTGCGCCGCATCAGCGAGGTCAGCGGCGGACGGTCCTGGCCGATGTACGCCCCGCTCGTGGTGTCGGACGCCCGAACCGCCGCGAGCCTGGCCGGCACCCAGCAGATCCAGGAGACGTTCGACCAGCATCCGAAGGTCAGTTGCGCGATCGTGTCGCTCGGCGCGTGGACCGAAGGCGCATCGCAGGTGTACGGCTCACTGACGAGTGAAGAGGTACGCCAGCTCGACGCCGCCGGGGTGTGCGCCGAGACCTGCGCACTGTTGCTCGACTCCGAGGGAAACCGGCTCGCCGGCCTCGACGACCGGCGCATGGGCATCGACGAGGCCACCCTGCGCGCGATCCCGACCGTCATCGCCATCGCGACGGGTCCGGAGAAGATCGCGGCGACCCGCGCCGTGCTGCGATCGGGCATGGTCTCGTCACTGGTCACCGACGTCGATATCGCCGCCGCGGTACTCGACTAGCGACAAACCGAAAGGACCGTTTCTCGATGACGCAAACACAGCCGCGCGCAGTGGATTTCGACTTCCGGCTGGACGGCAAGACGGCGCTGGTGACCGGTGCCGCCTCCGGTATCGGCGCGGCGATCGCCGCGGCCTACGTCAAAAAAGGTGCACGGATCGCCGCTCTTGACCTCAACACGTCGGGCGCCGAGCAGGCCGCTCAGGAACTCGGCGCAGGCAGTCGTGGATTCCACTGTGACGTCGCCGATCCGGACTCGGTGCGCGAGGCCGTCGGGTCGGTTGTCGACGCGTTCGGGCGCATCGACATCCTGGTCAACAGCGCGGGCATCGCGCGTCTGGCGCCTGCCGAGGAACTGTCACTGTCGGACTGGGACACCACGATCGACGTCAACCTGCGCGGCACATTCCTGATGTGCCAGGCGGTGGGCAACCAGATGCTGCAGGCCGGTGGCGGGTCGATCATCAACATGGCCTCGCAGGCCGCCACCGTCGCGCTCGATCAGCACGTGGCCTACTGCGCCTCGAAGTTCGGCGTCGTCGGCGTCTCGAAAGTCCTTGCCGCCGAATGGGGTGGCCGCGGCGTGCGGGTCAACACCATCTCGCCGACCGTGGTGCTCACCGAATTGGGGCACCGCGCCTGGGACGGCCCCAAGGGCGACGCACTCAAGAAGCTGATTCCGACCGGGCGTTTCGCCTACCCCGATGAGATCGCGGCTGCCGCGGTCTTCCTGGCATCCGATGCGGCCGAGATGATCAACGGCGCCGATCTTGTGATCGACGGCGGCTACACGATCAAGTAGCTACAGCAACGACGCGGTGCCGTCGGGGTGCACGCGCACCTGCGCGCCGGCGATGTCTTCCGCCACGGTCGCGGCCGCCTCGGACCCGTCGGTGATGCGCGCGAGCGTGCGCGCATCGTCGGGGGTGCGGACGGCCAGGAAGGCCTTCTCCGGAAGCCCTTCGCGATTGAACGGCGTGGTCCACGATTCCACGGTGCCCGTGCCGGACCACTCGACCGCCAGCTTGCGGACCGGTTCGGCGTCGACCGTGGATTGCACATCCTCCCAACGGAATCCGTGCTGCGGCGGCTCGGTTCCGTACACACCGAAGCTGTGCTTGGTCAGATAGCCGCCGTTGGCGGTGATCAGGCCGCGCGCGCCGGGGTTCGCGACGAGCCTTTCGGCCATGGTGGCGATCGAATGGCTCACATAGTTGTTCCACGGTCCCCCGGCGAAGGTCAGGCCGCCCGTGACGGTGAGCGAACGCGCGGGATCGGACAGCGGCAACCCGAGTTCGTTGGCCGCGACCTGAACGGCCGACGGGAAGCACGAATAGACGTCGATCAGATCGATGTCGTCGACACCGACCTCGGCGAGCTCGAGCACCCGCCGGCCGGCGATCCGGATCGCTGGGGACCGGTGCAACTCGGCCCGTTCGCCGATCGCGTAAGTGTCGTGCGAATCGGTCCCGGCGTACGGGAAAACCCAACGGTCCCTCGGGATCTGAAGGTAGCTCGCCTTCTCCGCGGTGGTCAGGATGAGGACGGCGCCTTGATCGACCATGTTGTTGGAGTTCATCAGCTTGGTGTAGGGCCAACTGATCATCCGGTTGTCCGGGCCCGGCTCGGAAATCTGCTCCGCGGTCAACCGATCCCGGCTCCAGGCGTGGCCGTTCCCGGCCGCGACCGCACTGAATCCCGACCACAACTCGCCGATCCGGCGCCGGTGCTCATCGGGCGTCTCCCCCGCCGCGATGCGCAGCGCCTGCTCGAACATCGGGTAGACGAAGGCCGGGCGGTCCAGGTTGATGCGCAGCTCGGCATCGCCTGCCATCGGCACGCCCTCGTGCGCGCCGGGCGCCTCCGGCACGGAGTCGTCCTGACGCGTCCACTCCGGCCTGGCGCCGCGGGCCCGCAGCCGGCTGCGGGTCCGCCATGTCTCGGCGCCCGCGATCAGCACCACCCCGGCGCGACCGGCGATGAGGTCCAGGCACGCCTCGTTGACCAGCGTCTGCGGCACGTTGCCGCCGACCCCGGTGTAACGGGTGGTGGCATGCTCCGCCCGGATGCGTTGCGCAAGTAGCAGACCCGGATCGCGGTAGTGCCACGACAGCAGATTGACCACGCGCACGGAATCGACCGCCTGCAACACCCGCGGATCGGCCGCCGCCCTGGCCGCCGCGGCCATCAGGTCGACGGGCTCCACATCGGGGTTGTCGTCGTGCTGGTTGATCTGGCCGTAGCCGACCAGCACCGGCGTCGTCGGGTCGATTGACATGCAGTAGAAACTAGCCGACGCGGCACACCGGCGATTGCGCGGTCGAGTGCCGTCGACGGCATTCAACTGCACCATTGCGCCAGAACGTCATTGGCCGCCGAACCCCGACCCCGACCCCGCGAGTTGGTTATCCGGCGTGCGTTCGGGTACTCCGATCGCACGCAGTATTCACCCGCAACCGTCACCATGGAGCTATGAGCGACGCGACCCTATCCCCGGCCCTGACCGACAAGGAACTCGAACTGCTCGATGCGTACTGGCGCGCTGCCAACTACCTGTCGGTCGGCCAGATCTACCTCTTGGACAACCCTCTGTTGTCCGAGCCGCTGTCGCCCGAGCACATCAAGCCGAGACTTCTCGGCCACTGGGGTACGACCCCGGGGCTCAACCTCATCTACGCCCACCTCAACCGCATCATCCGAGATCGGGATTCCAACGTCATCTACATCACCGGACCGGGTCACGGCGGCCCCGGCCTGGTGGCCAACGCCTACCTCGAGGGCACCTACAGCGAGGTCTACTCCGGCATCGGCCAGGATGCCGATGGCATGCGAAAGCTGTTCCGCCAGTTCTCTTTCCCCGGCGGAATCCCCAGCCACGTGGCGGCCGAGACACCGGGGTCGATCCATGAGGGCGGCGAACTCGGGTATGCGCTGGTGCACGCGTATGGTGCGGCGTTCGACAATCCGGATCTGGTGGTGGCCTGCGTCGTCGGCGACGGCGAGGCCGAAACCGGTCCGTTGGCCACGAGCTGGCACTCCAACAAGTTCCTCGATCCGGTCACCGACGGCGCGGTGTTGCCGATCCTGCACCTCAACGGCTACAAGATCGCGAATCCCACGGTGTTGGCCCGCATTCCGCAGGAGGAGCTCGAATCGCTGTTCTACGGCTACGGGTACCGCCCGATCACCGTTGCCGGCGACGACCCGGCAAACGTCCACCAGCAGTTGGCCACCGCGCTGGACGAGGCCTTCGATCAGATCGCGGCGATCCAGCGCGCCGCGCGCCTCGACGGCGAGCAGGGCCGGCCGCTGTGGCCCATGATCATCATGCGCACGCCCAAAGGCTGGACCGGCCCGGCAACGGTGGACGGTAAGAAGGTGGAAGGGACGTGGCGTTCGCATCAGGTGCCGTTGGCGGAAACCCGCACCAACGCCGAGCACCGGGCGGCGCTCGAACAATGGCTGCGCAGTTACCGCCCCGACGAGTTGTTCGACGACACCGGCGTGTTGCGCCAGGAACTGCGGGCGCTCGCCCCCGCGGGTGATCGCCGGATGAGTGCCAACCCTCATGCCAACGGCGGGTTGCTGCTGCGTGATCTCGACCTACCCGACTTCACCAATTACGCGGTCGACGTCGACAAGCCCGCGACCGGCACGGCTGAGGCGACAAAAGTCCTCGGCACGTTCCTTCGGGACGTGATCGCGCGTAACCCCGACCGCTTCCGGCTGATGGGTCCCGACGAGACCGCGTCCAACCGGCTCTCGGCGGTTTTCGAGACCACCGACAAGGCCTGGCAGGCCGAGACCAGTCCGGACGACGAGAACCTCGCGCCGGACGGCCGGGTGATGGAGGTGCTCTCCGAGCACATGTGCCAGGGCTGGCTCGAGGGTTATCTGCTGACCGGGCGCCACGGGCTGTTCAGCTGTTACGAGGCGTTCGTGCACATCGTCGACTCGATGCTCAACCAGCACGCGAAATGGCTTTCGAGCAGCTCGCATCTGTCCTGGCGCCGACCCATCGCCTCGCTGAACTACCTGCTGACGTCGCATGTGTGGCGGCAGGACCACAACGGCGCGTCGCATCAGGACCCGGGCTTCATCGACCACGTGGCCAACAAGCGGCCCGAGGTCGTGCGGGTGTACCTGCCGCCGGACGCCAACACGCTGCTGTCGGTCGCCGACCACTGTCTGCGGAGTCGGCAGTACGTCAATGTGATCGTCGCGGGCAAGCAACCGGCGTTGACCTACCTCACCATGGACGAGGCCGTCGCCCACTGCACGCGCGGCATCGGTATCTGGGAATGGGCGAGCAACACCACCGGGGAGCCCGACGTGGTGCTCGCGTGCGCCGGGGACATTCCGACGTTGGAGACCCTGGCCGCGGCCGACATCCTGCGCCGCCGGCTGCCCGACGTGAAAGTCCGCGTGGTCAACGTCGTCGACATCATGCGGCTGCAGCCCGAGTCCGAGCATCCGCACGGGCTGTCCGACCGCGAGTTCGACTCGATCTTCACGACCGACAAGCCCGTCATCTTCGCCTATCACGGCTATCCGTGGCTGATCCACCGGCTGGCCTACCGGCACGCCAACCATGACCAGCTCCACGTGCGCGGGTTCAAGGAACGCGGCACCACGACCACACCCTTCGACATGGTGATGCTCAACGACCTCGACCGGTTCCATCTGGTCATGGACGTCATCGACCGGGTCGAGGGGCTCGCCGCGAGCGCAGCGACCCTGCGTCAGGAGATGGTCGACGCCCGCCTTGCCGCCCGTAGCTACACCCGCGAGCACGGCGAGGACGATCCCGCGATCTCGGGCTGGACCTGGGATTCACAGTGGAAAGCTGACTGATCTGGGCGGTTGCCGATCACCGGTAGACTGCCGGGGTTATGTCTGACTCGAGCGCCGTGGCCGCGCACCCTCACCCGCTGGTCGCTCAGCTGTCGGCACTGCACCATTTCCGGATCTACGCCGACATCGGCATCGTCGTCGTCATCCTGACGCTCACCAACCTGATCGCCCACTTCACGACGCCATGGGCAAGCGTGGCGACCGTCCCGGCAGCCGCGATCGGCCTGCTGATCCTCGTGCGGGCCCGCGGCCTGGGGTGGGCCGAGCTGGGGCTGGGTCGCGAGCACTGGCGCTCCGGCGTCGGCTATGCGTTGGCGGCGGTGGCACTCGTGGTCTCGGTGATCGCCATCGGCACGATGCTGCCGTGGACGCGGCCGATGTTCATGAACGACAACTACGCGACCATCTCGGGTGCGCTGCTCGCGTCGATGGTCATCATCCCGCTGCAGACCGTGATCCCCGAGGAGTTGGCGTTTCGCGGTGTCCTGCACGGGGCGCTGAACCGGGCCTGGGGTTTCCGCGGGGTCGCGGCAGGCGGATCACTGTTGTTCGGCCTGTGGCATATCGCCAGTTCGCTCGGGTTGACGAGCGAGAACGTCGGCTTCACCCGGCTGTTCGGCGGCGGCGTCTTCGGCATGATCGCCGGGGTGGTGCTGGCCGTGGTCGCCACCGGGGTCGCCGGTTTCGTGTTCACGTGGTTGCGCAAGCGCAGCGGCAGCCTGATCGCGCCGATCGCGCTGCACTGGTCGTTGAATGGCATCGGCGCATTGGCCGCCGCGCTCGTCTGGCATCTGTCGACCTGAGTCAGCCCGCGGCGCGGCGGCTCTCGGCGCGTCTACGAGCCCGGAAATCGCGGTTCTTCAGTTTGTTTCCGCAGTCGGCCATGTCGCACCACGTACCGCCGTGGTTGCGGGACCGGTCATAGAACGCCCAGGCGCATTCGTCGTTCGCACAGGCCTTGAGGCGCGCCCAGGTCCCGTCCCGCTGAGCGTCGCGCATCACGAGCAGCAGCTCCACGAGCCGCTCGCCGACGGTGTCGCCGGCGGCGAAAAGCTCCACCGTGTCGCCGTCGGCGAGCTCGGCGCGGATTGCCCCGCCCGCCGCGACGCGGCGCAGGGTGTCGAGCGACTCGTTGTCCGGCGGCGGCCCGCCGGCATTGTGAACCAGCAACGCGCGCAAGGCCTCCCGAACCTCACGCACTAGGCGCAGTTCGGCGTCCGTCGGGCTTTCACCGTCACCGAGGAGCCCGTTGCCGACCAGCCACGGCGTCGCGTTTGCGGTGTCGATGAGGCGATCGGCACCGTCGGGGCGTTCGACGGTGTTCACGAGGGCTTGGATGCGCGACAGCGGCTCCGGAGCGGGCTTGGTCTCGGAATCGCCTGGCCACTGTGTCATGCGCACAGTTTAGCGCCACGTGACCGCCTAAATCGTTTGACCAGTCACTCATGACCGGCGTAGGGTTTTAGATAGTCACGATCTTCGGATCGGACAACCAGAAAATACGAGGTAACGGCGATGAACGACAACCGAATTTCGGCAACTCCCGCCACCACACACAACCGAGCCATCGACGGACGTATCGACTGCCGCCCCTCGTTGCGATGCCGCGCCATCGCTCGGCTTCGGGCCGGCCAACTCGATGCTCAACTGGCCGTCGGCGCCCCGACACCGCCGGGCAGTCCGATCGCCGTGCGCGCCACCCGCCTCACCTCGATCTCCGAGCGTGAAGCCATCGCACGCACATTGCGCCGAGCTCTACATGACACCGCGGACGGCCGGCTGGTGTTCTCCTCACGAATTCCCTTGCATCGCAAAAACATCGAAGCCGCTGAGCCGGTCATCGACGCCATCACGCTGCGTCTGCATTCACCGCTGCCGGTGAGCGCGCGCGGCATGGCCCGGCTGGTCCGATTGCTGCGCGACGGCACGGGACCGCTGTACGCCTACGGCCGCGGCGACCTGACCGGTCGGCTGGGTGCTGCGCTCGCCGCTTTGTGAAGTGACCTTCCGCCGCGATTGTCACGCTGGAGTGGCTGTCGGCGTCGGCAGCCACTCCAGCGTGACAATCGTGCCCGGGGCGACTGGGCAGAACGGTTAGGGCAACAGCACCGCCGCGCCCGCGATGCGGCCGGCGCTGAGGTCGGCGAGCGCCTGGTCGGCGCGGCCCAAGCCGTACTCGGGCGTGGTGACCTGGACACGATGGTCGGCCACGAACGCCAGGAAATCGCGAGCGTCCGCGCGGGTGTTGGCGGTGACCGACCGGATCTCGCGTTCCTGGAACAGGTGCTTCTGGTAGTTCAGGCTCGGGATGTCGCTGAGATGGATGCCTGCGATCGCCAGCACGCCGCCGCGATCGAGGGCGGCAAGCGCGGGAAGCACCAGATCACCGACGGGTGCGAACAGGATGGCGGCGTCGAGCGGTTCGGGTGGCATGTCCGCACTGCCCTGCGCGGACGCGACGCCGAGCGCGAGCGCGAGTTCGCGAGCCCGCTCGCCGCGCGTCATCACGTGCACTCTCGCGCCCTGCGCCAGGGCGACCTGCGCGGTCAGGTGCGCGCTCCCGCCGAAACCGTAGATTCCCAATCGCCCGCCGCCGGGCAGGTCGGTGCGCGCGAGGGCGCGATAGCCGATGATCCCGGCGCACAGCAGCGGCGCCAGCTCGGTATCGGTGTAGCCCCGCGGCAATCTGTGCGCGAATGCCGCAGGGACGGTGGCGAATTCGGCGTAGCCTCCGTCGGCATCCCAACCCGTGTAGCGGGATCGGGGGCACAGGTTCTCCCGACCGCGGGTGCAGTAGTCACACTCACCGCACGTGTGGCGCAGCCAGGCGATGCCGACCCGGTCACCGGTGCTGAAGCCCTCGGCGTCGGGGCCGACCGCGACCACCTCGCCGACGACCTCGTGCCCCGGTATCACCCGCGGCCGGTGCACGGGCAGATCACCTTCGGCGACGTGCAGATCGGTCCGGCAGACGCCACACGACCGAACCGCGACGAGCAACTCGCCGGCCGCGGGATCCGGCCTGGGGACCGTGACACGTTCCAGCGGCCGCGTCTCGACCGGGCCGGGGCGCACCACCTGCCATGCGGTCATGGTCTCCGTCGTCATGACCGCAACGCGGCTACGTGCGATTGGTCACCAAGCCCACGATCCACAACAGGATCACCGATCCGAGGATCGCGGTGAACAGCGTGAACCACCAGCCTCCGCCCGCGGTGTCGAGGAAGAAGCTGAGCAGAAAACCGCCGATGAGCGCGCCCACGATGCCGATGACGATGTTCATCAGGATCCCGGAGCCGCCGCCTTTGACGATCTTGCCTGCGATCCAGCCCGCGATCGCGCCGATGATGATGTAGCCGATCCAGCCCACACTGGTCAACGTCGTGGAACGGGCGAGGATCTCGGTAGCTGCCATTACATCCATTGCAGGTCTCCTACCTGTCACTGGGTATGCCCAGCAGGGCTCGCTGAGCCACTTCTCAGGTCTACCCGCCGAACGTAACAATTCAGTTGGCGAATTGGGAACGATCAGCGTTCGGCCCAGGTCGTCAGCCGTCAGCGAACAGCGGGCCGGGCAAACCGATATCACATTGTCGCCACGCCGTTACCTAGCTACGCTCGTCAATATCTGGCAACTCGCTGTGGATACGCGCGGCGCCGACCGGGTCTGACGCCGCCGGGTTGGGAAAGGTTGCGATGTGCAGCGCAGACGCACCGGTGGCCGGGACGGCTCCGCAGCCCACATCGGGCCGTCCCGCCGACGCTGATCTGTCGCCGGCTATCTCACATCAGCACCTTTTGCCCCATTGGCCACACCAGCCACAGCAGCCTGCCAGCAAACACAAATAAGGCCTTTGACGCAGGAGGCATCGATGAAGGCACTGATTGGATTGGCGGTCGGCGTACTGGCAGCGAGCGGCATCGCGTTGGCGACCGCGTCACCGGCGAGTGCCGGATGCCAGGGCGGCTGGACGCCGTGGGGCGGCGGCACAACGTGTGACGGCCCGATCGCGCAAGACGGCACGTTCCAGCGCTGCGTGACAGCGGGCGCGATGGGCTTCGGTGGCACCAACTGCTACCTGCTCAACGTCAACAACCTCGCCGGCAACGTGCCGTACGTCGGGCCGTAGGACCCCGGCGGATCAGGCCGGGGGCAACATCTCCGGCGGCGCGTCGGTGACCGGAACCGGGACACCGACGCCGGGCCGAGCCGGCGGCGCGTTCGGGTCGGCGGGCGGCGGTGGCGGCGCGTTCGGATCGGCCGGCGGAGGCGGCGGAGGCGCCCACGGCCGGATCGAATTGGCCAGCGCCACCGCGGCACCCTTGTCGACGGGGTTGGTGGCCGAGCCGAGCCACACCACGAACCACCGCTCGGGCGCGCGCTGACCGCGCGGCGTTCCCGGCGGCGTGGGTGCGCCGACGACGCCGGCCCAGATCTGCCCGTTGGGCTTGTTGGCGTCGGTGAACTTCACCTCGTAATACGAAGCGACGCCGGGCATTCCGTTCGCATCGAGGGGGACCGTCTCCTGGTTCACCCGGGTGCCGGGGAACGGCATGAAGAACTCACCCATGTCGGATGCCAGGCGAACGGCGGCCTTGCTGTTGTCGGACTCCGCGCCGGCGAACAGCTTCAGGTCCAGCCGGCCCAACAGCACGCTGGTGTCGTTGGGCGGTTCCGGCGTGCCCTCCGGCGGAATCTTGGTCAGCAGCGCCTGACCGTAGGACAGCTGGGTCGCGTCCGAGACCTTCCAACCGGCAGGCACGACGTAGCTGAACCCGCCCGCGGCGTTGTCCACCCGACCCGGTTCCGGAGCGGGCGGTGGCGGCGGGGCGTTCGGATCGGCGGGCGCAGGTGCGGGTGCACCGGGAGCGCCGGGCGCGGGGGCAGACGGCGGCGCGGGAGCAGGGGCACCGGGAGCCGCAGGCGCCGGCGGGGCCGCGTTCGGGTCGGCGGGCGGCGGAGCCGGCAGGAAGGTGTTGCCCGGCGCCGGAGGAGGCGGGGGCGGGGCGGGCTCCGCATGCGCCACCGACGGCAGCGCAACGGCCACCGCGGTCGCGCCGGTCATCGCGGCCAGGGTCAGCTTCTTCGACAGGCCTCTGCGTCGATGAGACATCGCGTCCGACTCGTCCATGGGGAAGAAACTACCGTGTTACCGCCGTGACGCAAGTGTGAGTTGCTCTTAGAGTGTTTTTCTGGACGATTGCTGTGGGCGCCAAACCCACACATCAACAGCGATCACCGAAATTGCTGGCACGACAAGGCCTCAGGCGCCACGCCCGAGCCCCGCAACAGTGGCCCGCAACACCTTAACGTCGATGAATCTGCCAGGAACATCGGCGCCCGGCGGCGTCCCGTTACGCACCCCTCAGGGCGCCGGATGGACGGCCACTTCCTGAGCCTTGACCGAGAAGAACACCCGCTCCCCCGGTGCCAGACGCAGCTCGGCGGCCGACTCGGCGGTGATGTCGGCGGCAAGCCCCGGCGCACCGTCCGGCTGCTCATCGGCGCGCACCCGGATGCCCGGGCCGCGGCTGTCGAGTTCCGCGACCGTCACCGCGATGGTGTTCCGCGGACTGCCGTGCGGCTCCTCGCGATACACCGCCACCGCCGACGGTGCGAACACCGCGACCGCACGCGCACCCGCCATCACGTCGTCGGCAGGCGTGCCGTGCCAGTGCGCGTTCCACGCCGTGGTGAGCACACCACCTTCGGCCGCCGTGCCGCCGATCAGGTTGACGCCGGCGAAGCGGGCGGCGAAGTGGCTGCGCGGCGTCGCGAGAACCGTTGCCGTCGTACCGTTTTCAACGATCTTGCCCGACTCGAGGACGAGCACCCGGTCGGCGAGTGTGAGCACGTCGAGCAAATCGTGGGTGATCAGCACCGCGCACCGGGACTCGCGGGTCAGCACCCGGCGCAGCACCTTGCGCATCGCGCTGGCCGCCGCCACGTCCAGCCCCGTCAAGGGTTCGTCGAGCAACAACACGTCGGGATCGGCGGCCAATGCACGGGCCAGCGCCACCCGTTGCGCCTGCCCGCCCGAGAGCTGACGCGGACGGCGCCCGGCCAGCTCGGCGGCGTCCACCTCGGCCAGCCACCGCTGCGCGGAATCGCGAGCGGCGGTTCGCGACGACCGGCGCATGCTGCGGGGGCCGAACGCGACGTTCGCCTCGACGGACAGGTGCGGAAACAGCAGCGGATCCTGCAACAACAGGCCGACCCGGCGGTCATGCGTGGCGATCTGCACACCGGCCGCGGTGTCGGTGAGCACCCGGTCCCCGACTCGGACCCGGCCGGCGTCCGGGTCGATCAGGCCCGCGATCACGTGCAGCGTGGTCGACTTGCCCGCGCCGTTGGCGCCCAGCACCGCCAGCACCTCGCCCGCGGCCACGTCGAAATCGATGTCGAGGCCGCGCTGCTCGACGACGGCACGCACCTGCAGACGCTGGGTCATGTCCAGCCTCCGGCCCGCAAGCGCCTGCTGCCCAGGCCGATCACCACCACGGCCGCGACCGCCACCAGCAGCACCGACAGTGCCACGGCCGCATCGGCATCGCTTTCGCGCTGCAGATAGACCTCCAGCGGAAGCGTCCGGGTGACCCCCGCGCGAGATCCGGCGAACGTGAGTGTGGCGCCGAACTCCCCGAGCGCACGCGCGAACGCCAACACCGCACCCGACACCAACCCCGGTCCGAGCAGCGGCAGCGTCACCCGCCACCACACCGACCCGGGCCGGGCGCCCAGCGTCGCCGCGACGACCTCGAAGTCCGACCCCGCGGTGCGGGCCGCACCCTCGAGCGAGATGACGAGGAACGGCAACGACACGAACGCCTGGGCCAGCACGACGGCCGCCGTCGTGAACGCGATCTGCACACCCGCGGCCTCCAGGTACCGCCCGATCAGCCCGAGCCTGCCGAACGCGTAGAGGAGCGCGATCCCGCCCACGACCGGGGGCAGCACCAACGGCAACAGGATCAGCGGCCGGGTGAGCCGGACCAGCCTGCCGTCGTTGCGCGCCAGCACCAGTGCCAGCGGCACGCCCAGAAGCAGGCACAGCACGGTGCTCGCCGCAGCGGTCTTGAGACTCAGCACCAGCGCCGCGGTGGACGTGTCACTGGAGATCAGTGTCCAGAACCGCGGCCAATCCACCCGGGCGGCCATCGCCACCAGTGGCAGCACCACGAACGCCGCGCCGAGCGCGGCGGGTAGGTAGATCCAGCGCGGCAGGCCGGGCGAAGTCCTCAACGTCCGATTGAGCCGACGACGGCCGTGGTCAGGGCAAGGGTTTGCCTCATTGGACAAACCCTTGCACACGCGCGGGCGAACTCGCCGGACAAGGCAGGGCGCGTCGAATTTCGCGACCTAGCTACTGTCCAGTAACATCGGTCGTTGATCGCTCCCAAACCGGCGCGGCGATCCCGGCAGTACATGGAGGTACATCATGGCGGAGGTGCTTGTCACCGGCGGCGATACCGAACTCGGTCGCGTGATCGCGGCAGGCTTCCGGGACGCCGGCCACAACGTGGTCATCGCAGGCGCCCGCCGTGACGATCTCGAAGTGGCCGCCAAGGAACTCGACGTCGAGTCGATCGTGTTCGACAACACCGACGCGGCGAGCCTCGAAGCCGCCCGCGCCCAGTTCCCGCACCACCTCGACACCCTGGTGAACGTGCCTGCCCCGCTGTGGGAGGCCAAGGATCCCCGCACCTACACGCTGGCCGATCTGGCCTCGGCCTGGCGCAACAACCTCGACGCCACCGTGGTCTCGGCCGCGCTGACGGTGCAGATCGTCGGTGACCATCTGCGCTCGGGCGGCTCGATCATCAACGTCCTGCCCGACAGCCCGCGCGAAGGCAGCGCCGAAGCCGCGGTCAAGGCGGCCCTCTCGGATTGGACCGCCGGACAGGCGAGCTACTTCGGCACCCGTGGCATCACCGTGAACGCGGTCGCCGCCGGACGCAGCGCCGAACCCGGCTACGACGGTCTCGGCACCACCCCGCCGTCGGTCGCCGACGAGTTCGCCCGCCTCGCAATCTTTTTGAGCACGTCGGCGGCACGCCACATCACCGGGCAGACGCTGCACGTCAGCCGCGGTGCGCTCGCGACTTTGGGATAACGCGTTAGGGTCGGAGAAGTGACAATCCGACTCGGACTCCAGATTCCCAATTTCTCCTACGGCACCGGCGTAGCCGAGCTCTTCCCGACGGTCATCGCGCAGGCTCAAGAAGCCGAGAACGCAGGCTTCGATTCCGTCTTCGTGATGGACCACTTCTATCAGTTGCCCGGCCTCGGCACACCCGACCAGCCGATGCTGGAGGCCTACACCGCACTCGGCGGGCTGGCCACCGCGACCCAGAAGGTGCAGCTCGGCACCCTGGTCACCGGCAACACCTACCGCAACCCGACCCTGCTGGCCAAGGCGATCACCACGCTGGACGTGATGAGCCAGGGCCGCGCGATCCTCGGCATCGGCACCGGCTGGTTCGAGCTCGAACACGACAGCCTCGGCTTCGAGTTCAACACGTTCACCGAACGGTTCAAGAAACTCGACGAGGCGCTGCAGATCATCGTGCCGATGCTCAAGGGCGAACGCGTCACGGTCGACGGCGCCTACTACCGCACTCAGGAGGCGTTCGCCGAACCCCGGTTCCGCGAGCACATTCCGTTGATGATCGGCGGCAGCGGCGAGAAGAAGACCATCCCGATGGCGGCGCGGCACTTCGACCACCTCAACATCATCGCCAACTTCGACGAGCTGCCGCGAAAGCTCGACGTCATCCGGCAGCAGTGCGAGCAGATCGACCGGGATCCCGCGACGCTGGAGACCAGCATGCTGGTGATCGCCCTGATCGGCGAGAACTTCACCGCCGACGCCATCCCGCCCGACTTCAAGCAGCGCGCGGTGTTCGGCAGCCCCGAGCAAATCGTCGAGCAACTCAAGACCAAGCTCTTCGACGTCGGCGTGGACGGGGTCATCCTCAGCCCGGTCACCATCGGCGGCTACGTGCCAGGCGGTGTCACCGAGGTGGGCGAAGCGTTGAAACCGCTGATATCCGGGTAAACATTCAGTGCGGTTGCCTACGTCACCGCGCTGACCGGAATCGTGCCGACTAACCTATCGGTTGTATCAAGTGGGAAAACGTCCGCGAGGAGCAGCAATGAGCCATCCCGGAGCTACGGCGTCGGATCGGCATAAAGTCGTCATTATCGGATCGGGTTTCGGTGGTCTGACCGCCGCCAAGACCCTCAAACGCGCCGACGTCGACGTCAAGCTGATCGCCCGCACCACCCATCACCTGTTCCAGCCACTGCTCTACCAGGTGGCGACGGGGATCATCTCCGAAGGCGAGATCGCGCCTGCCACGCGCGTGATCCTGCGCAAGCAGAAGAACGCACAGGTGTTGCTGGGCGACGTCACCCATATCGATCTCGAGAAGCAGACGGTGGATTCGGTCCTGCTGGGTCACACCTACTCGACGCCGTACGACAGCCTGATCATCGCGGCAGGCGCGGGGCAGTCGTACTTCGGCAACGATCACTTCGCCGAGTTCGCGCCCGGCATGAAGTCGATCGACGACGCCCTGGAGCTTCGCGGTCGCATCCTCGGCGCGTTCGAACAGGCCGAGCGGTCGAGCGACCCCGTGCGCCGGGCGAAGCTGCTGACGTTCACCGTCGTCGGTGCCGGCCCCACGGGCGTCGAAATGGCCGGGCAGATCGCCGAATTGGCGGATCAGACGCTGCGGGGCAGCTTCCGCCACATCGATCCGACCGAGGCCAGGGTGATCCTGCTCGACGCCGCACCCGCCGTGCTGCCGCCGATGGGTGAGAAGCTCGGCAAGAAGGCGCAGGCCCGGCTGGAGAAGATGGGCGTCGAGGTGCAGCTCGGCGCCATGGTCACCGACGTGGATCGCAACGGTCTGACGGTCAAGGATTCCGACGGCACGATCCGGCGGATCGAATCGGCCTGCAAGGTGTGGTCGGCCGGCGTGTCGGCGAGCCCGCTCGGCAAGGATCTCGCCGAGCAGTCCGGGGTCGAGCTCGACCGGGCCGGCCGCGTCAAGGTGCAACCCGACCTGACCGTTCCCGGCCACCCGAACGTGTTCGTGGTCGGCGACATGGCGGCGGTCGAGGGGGTTCCCGGCGTGGCCCAGGGCGCGATCCAGGGCGGCCGCTATGCAGCCAAGCTGATCAAGCGCGAGGTCAGCGGCACCAGCCAGAAGATCCGGGCCCCGTTCGAGTACTTCGACAAGGGCTCGATGGCGACGGTGTCGCGGTTCTCGGCAGTGGCCAAGGTCGGCAAGGTCGAGTTCGCGGGTTTCTTCGCCTGGTTGTGCTGGCTGGTGCTGCACCTGGTGTACCTGGTGGGTTTCAAGACCAAGATCGTCACCCTGCTGTCGTGGACCGTGACGTTCCTGAGCACCAAACGCGGCCAGCTCACGATCACCGAACAGCAGGCGTACGCCCGTACCAGGATCGAGGAGCTCGAAGAGATCGCGGCCTCGGTACAGGAAACCGAGAAAGCGGCGTCCTAGCTCGCGTCGTCGGCCGGCAGCCGGTCACCTTGCCAGGTGGCCAGGCTGCCGCCGCGCGCCAGCGCGAGTAGGGTTCCTGCACCGTCGAAAGACGCTGCGGGATAACGCATTTCGCTGATACATGCCCGCGGTGCGGCCAGTTCGTCGTTACCCACTGCCCCGCTGCCGAGCTCGATCCGGTGCCGAAGCAGCGGCACGGGCGTATCCGTGCCGACGTCGGCGTGCAACGCACCCGACCAGAACCCCACCCGCTCCCCCGACCTGCCGATCTGGATGCGTTCGCGTATCCGCACCTCGGCGGTGTCGGCGAGCTGTAACCGCGTAGTGGTCCGGTGATCGGAACCGCCTGCCACGACCGTCGGCTGGGGGTCCAGATCGAGGTGGCCGGCGACTTCGATCGTCCAGCACGCCTGCGATTGCCGCGTGTGCGCACCGGGCAGCACCAATGTCGCAGCGGCAGTCCGGACCCGCAGCGTGGCCCCGGCCTCGACGACCACCCGCACCGCGAGTGTGTCGCCGCCGAGCGGCGTGGCGGCGGTCGACACCAGATGCACGGTGTCGGGCTCGGTGCAGCGGGCCGTGAGGCCGCCGGTGGCCTCGATGCGCGGCAGGTGCCCCGGCCGCGCGACGATGACGAGGTCGGAGTGCATCAGACCGACTGTGCCCGGGCGACCTCCAACTGTTCGCGGACCCAGGCCAGCACCGGCCCCGCCGCCGGGTCCTCGGTGAGTGAGATCAGCACGGTCGGCCGGTCCTGGCGGACTTTGGCCGCATCGCGGCGCATCACGTCGAGATCGGCGCCCACCAGTGGGGCGAGGTCGGTCTTGTTGACCACCAACAGGTCTGAGTACGTCACTCCCGGCCCGCCCTTGCGGGGGACCTTGTCGCCGCCCGCGACGTCGACGACGAAGATCTGTACGTCCACCAGACCCGACGAGAACGTCGCGGTGAGGTTGTCACCGCCGGATTCGACGAGGATCAGATCCAGTGCGGGGTTGCCCTCGATCAGATCGTCGATCGCGTCGAGGTTGGCGGTGATGTCGTCGCGGATCGCGGTGTGCGGGCAGCCGCCGGTCTGCACGGCCGCGATCCGCTCGTCGGGGAGCACGGCGTGCCTGCGCAGGAAGTCCGCGTCCTCGGTGGTGTAGATGTCGTTGGTCAGCACGGCCAGTGACAGTTCGTCACGCAACTGCCGGCACAGTGCGGCCACGAGTGCGGTCTTGCCCGAGCCAACCGGACCGCCGATGCCGATGCGCAACGGCTCGCCCGGTTGCCGTATCCGTTTCGGGCGTTCGGTATGAGCGTGCGGTTCACCGTCGAGGAAATGCGGTGGCATGAGGGGCCTTTCGTGATTTCAGGAAACGAACAGGGGACGTTCGCGTTCGGTGTGGCGCTGGGCCAGCACATCGAGCAGCGGATCGGACAGGTCGGCGAGGCCGGCGGTGGCTTCCCCGGCGACCGAGTCACACAGCGCGGACAGCGCGAAAGTCACTGCGGCGACGTCGCCCGGGTCGAGGGCGAGCAGGCGCTGCGCGGCGGTCGCCGAACCGGTCATCGTCGTGTAGACCACAGAAAGCGCCGTCTGGTCGGCTCGCAACCCGGCGGCGGCACCCGCCGCGCCTGCCGCGACCGCGAGATGAGGTCGCGGGCCCAACGCGGCCCACCGCTCCCCCGGCCACACCCGCCGCGCCAACCGGACCAGGCCCCGGCCCTGCGCCCGCGACGCGTCGCGTGCGGCCGGAGCCGGTGTGCGGGCATCGGTCTCGGCGTCGGCCGCATCGGGAGTCAACGCACCGGAATGCACGGCGACCGCCAGCGAGGCGGCCACGAGGCCGTGACTGCGGATACGCCGGACCAGGTAGGCGTGCAACGTCGGGATATCGGTGAGCAGACCGCTGGTCACGGCCTCCTCTACGCCACCGGAATGGACATGCCCGCCGGTCGGCAATCGCGAGTCGGCCAGGGTGAGAAGTGTTGCGAGACTGCTCATCTAGAACAGGAAGTATCGCTGTGCCATGGGTAGCTCGGCCGCCGGTTGTTCCTGCCACACCTCACCGTCGATGCGCACCGTGAACGTGTCGGGCTCCACCTCGATGTGCGGCAGCGCGTCGTTGAGTGGCATGTGGGCCTTGCCGACCTGCCGAACGTTCTTGGTGGCCACGAGTTTCCGGCGGATATCGAGGCGACCGGCGAGACCGTCGTCGATCGCGTGTTCTGAGACGAAGTGCACCGAGGTCGCGGCCGCCGCCGCGGGTGCCGCGCCGAACATGGGTCGCGGCAGCACGGGCTGCGGCGTGGGGATCGAGGCGTTGGCGTCGCCCATCGCGGCCCACGTGATCATGCCGCCCTTGAGCACGGCATGCGGGCGGACGCCGAAGAACGCCGGTTCCCACAGCACCAGGTCGGCGAGCTTGCCCACCTCGACCGAACCGATCTCGTCGTCGAGCCCGTGCGCGACCGCCGGGCAGATCGTGTACTTCGCGACGTAGCGGCGCACCCGATTGTTGTCCGCGCGGCCGTCGCCCTCCAGCGCACCGCGCCTGCGCTTCATGACATGTGCGGTCTGCCAGGTGCGCAGAACGACCTCCCCGATGCGGCCCATCGCCTGCGCGTCACTGCCGATCATCGAGATCGCGCCGATGTCATGCAGCAGATCCTCGGCGGCGATCGTGGACGGGCGGATCCGGCTCTCGGCGAACGCCAAGTCCTCCGGCACAGCGGGGTTCAGGTGGTGACACACCATCAGCATGTCGAGGTGCTCGTCGAGGGTGTTGACGGTGTGTGGGCGCGTCGGGTTGGTCGAACTCGGTAGCACATTCGGATGGCCGGCCACGGTGATGATGTCGGGCGCGTGGCCGCCGCCGGCTCCCTCGGTGTGATAGGCGTGGATCGCGCGGCCCTTGATGGCGGCCAACGTGTCCTCGACGAAACCGGCCTCGTTGAGGGTGTCGGAGTGCAGATTGACCTGCACGCCCGCCGCGTCGGCGACGGTCAGGCACGCATCGATCGCCGCGGGCGTCGTGCCCCAGTCCTCGTGCAACTTGAATCCCGCTGCGCCGCCTCGCAATTGCTCCCACATCGACTCGGCGCTGACGGTGTTGCCCTTGCCGAGCAGGGCCACGTTCAGCGGCCATGAGTCCAGTGACTCGAGCATCCGGGCCAGGTGCCACGAACCGGGTGTCACCGTGGTGGCCTTGCTGCCCTCGGCGGGGCCGGTGCCGCCGGCGACGATCGTGGTGATGCCACTGCCGAGCGCCTCCTCCATGACCTGCGGACAGATCAGGTGGACATGGCAGTCGATCGCGCCGGCGGTCAGGATGCGGCCGTTGCCTGCGATGATCTCGGTGGACGGGCCGACCACGAGATCGGGATGCACGCCCGCCATGATGTCCGGATTGCCCGCCTTGCCGATGGCGGTGATGCGCCCGTCGCGAATGCCGATGTCGGCCTTGATGATTCCCCAGTGGTCGATGATCACCGCACCGGTGATGACGGTGTCGGGCGCGCCGTCGGCACGCGTCGCCCTCGACTGTCCCATCGATTCCCGCAGCACCTTGCCGCCGCCGAAGACCGCCTCGTCACCGGCCAATGCCGGCCCGCCGCTGCGGTCCTCGGTGATCTCGACGAACAGGTCGGTGTCGGCCAACCTGATCCGGTCACCGGCGGTCGGCCCGAACAACGCGGCATAGCGGGCCCTGGAGAGTTGCGTCATGAGGGGTCCAATCGGCCCGGAGGGTTGAGACTGATGCCGTGCACCTCACGCGCCCCGGCCAACGGCACCAGCGAGACACGATGGGCCACACCGGGTTCGAAGCGAACCGCGGTACCGGCCGGGATGTCGAGCCGGTGGCCATGCGCGGCGGCCCGGTCGAAGTCCAGCGCGGCATTGGCCTGCGGCAGATGCACATGGCTGCCGACCTGCACCGGCCGGTCACCGGTGTTCACGATGTCGAGGGTCAGCCGTGCCGCACCGCGATTGAGTTCGATCACACCGTCCCCGAACAGGATTTCACCTGGAATCATGCGCGATCCGCCTTCGGCTACTCGCTGAGAAATCATGCGCGGCCGCCTCAGGCGATCGGCTGGTGGACGGTCACCAGCTTCGTGCCGTCCGGAAACGTCGCTTCGACCTGGACGTCGGGCAGCATTTCGGGAACCCCCTCCATGACCTCGTCCCGGGTCAGCACACTGCGGCCGCTCACCATCAATTCGGCGACCGTGCGGCCGTCGCGCGCACCTTCGAGTAGATGGTCGGTGATCACCGCGACCGCTTCGGGATGATTGAGCCGCAGCCCGCGAGCCTGCCTGCGGCGCGCCAGCTCTGCGGCATACGAGATCAGCAGCCGGTCCTGTTCATGCGGCGTTAAACGCATAGTGGGCGATACTGCCACGCCACCCGCACCGGCGCGCGCCGTACCGAAGCGGCTAGGCGGCCGGCATGTTCTGCAGGCGCACCTGACCGCGAGCCACCAGCCGGTCGTTCTCGTCGGTGATGGTGATGAGCCACAGCTGCTGACGGCGCCCACGGTGGATCGGCGTGGAAACCGCTGTCACAGTTCCTGATCCGATCGCACGCAAAAAGTCGGTGTTGTTGTTGACGCCCACGACGGTGCCGCCGCCGTTCTCGGACAGCCAGATGTGACCGGACACGCTGGCAAGGCTCTCGACGATCGAGCAGTACACGCCGCCGTGCACGATTCCCCACGGCTGCAAGAGCTTGTCGTGGATCTTGAGCTCGGCGCGCCCACCATCCGGGGTGAGCTCGAGATAGGTCAGGCCGAGTTCGGTGTCGAATCCTTTACCCAGCCCTTCGGGCGCTTCTGTCGTCACAGTCCTCGTGTCTACACGGCGGGCCGCCATAAAGATGCGGGCGGGTCCCGTGCAATTCGCACGGGACCCGCCCTCGAGTGGACCGGGGGTCTCTGCAGCCCTCAGGACTCCGGCGCGGTCCGTTAGCCTCGTACCGAAAGAATAGGCAAGGCTGCCCTAATTTAGCAAGACCTTCCCTGCGCGACTCGCGCCGCGGACCGGCAGACCGAAGCCCACCAGCGCATCCAGCACCGCCTGACCGCGACGCATGCTGACCAATTCACTGCAGCCGGCCAGCAGCGGCACCTGCGTCGCCGCGCTCACGACGGCCGCGCCGACCATGTGCCACATGGCCGCAACGGACATCGCACCGCCGCTGATCTCCACCAAACGGGTGAAGAGCGGCTCCAGCGCACGGTGGCTGCGGTGCGCCACCCACGTCGTCAGCGCGGCCTCGCTCGGCAGCGCGACAATTCCGTCGTGCGCGGCGTCGGCGATGCGAGTCACGCCGGCGCGGAAATGCGGATCGTCGGGCAGGGCGCGCAGAATCGGATCGACGACACCGACCCAGTCGATCGCGCCCTCGGAGTCCACGTGCACCCACAGGTTCTCCAGGCCGGTATCCCAGGCCCGGCCCTCCAGCACCAGCAGTGGCACCACCCGGCCGATGACGACGTGGGCCAGCGTGGCGGCCAACTGCTGGGCCACCGCGGCGCGGTTGTCGGTCTCGGCGATCGCGGTGTCGAACATCAGCTGCAGCCGATCGCCGCTCAGCGCCTCGGCCAGCGGCCACCACCGCCGGCGCGACAGGTCGCCCATGACGGCAACACCGTAGACCCGTGGACACTCCGGATACAGCTCACGCAGGCGCCGACTGGACTCGTGCAGCGGCAGTGCCCGCTTGATGGCCATACCCGCGATCAGGGGGTCCTCGATCAAGACCGTCATGACACCTCCGAAGGCTCCAATGTGACTTAGGTTAGCCTTACTATAGTCACGAGATGATCGAGGGCTATCTGCTGTGACTCGATTCACAACAGACCCGTGAATGGTCGTTGACCTTGAAGTACACGCCCGCCGACAACGGCGGGACACTTGCTCGTTGATGGATACGACACGCGGTAGTAAGCCCGTAGTACGCTGGCCTTACTGCTCAGGAGAGTGAACGGAACATGGCCAAACTGACGCGTCTTGGGGAATTGGAGCGCGAGGTGATGGATCACCTCTGGTCCGCACCGGAACCCCAAACTGTGCGCCAAGTCCACGAGGCGCTGGCCGCCCGCCGCGACTTGGCCTACACCACGATCATGACCGTGCTGCAGCGCCTGGCGAAGAAGAACCTGGTCGTGCAGCACCGCGATGACCGTGCACATCGCTATGCGCCCACGCATGGCCGCGATGAACTGGTCGCCGGCCTCATGGTCGACGCCCTCGACCAGGCCGCCGATTCCGGCAGTCGGCAGGCCGCGCTCGTGCACTTCGTCGAACGTGTCGGCGCCGACGAGGCCGCGGCGCTGCGCCGGGCCCTCGCCGAGCTCGAAGAGCAAGCACCGGATCCCACCACCGACTGGTAATTCCAGCACCGCCTGAGAGAGACTTACGGCGTGTCCGCGCTGGCTTTCACCCTCGTCGCGCTGGCCCTGGTTGGACCAGTGCCGGCGATGCTGGCGCGGGCGTCATGGCCGCTGCGGGCACCGCGCGCCGCGATCGTGCTGTGGCAGTCGATCGCCCTTGCGGCCGTTCTCTCGGCGTTCTCCGCGGGCATCGCGATCGCGAGCCGGCTGTTCGTCCCCGGACCGGACGGGCGGCCCACGGCGACCATCACGAGTGAGATCAAAGTCCTGGGCTGGCCGCTGTGGCTGCTCTATGTCGTGGTCTTCACCCTGACCCTGCTGATCGGCGCGCGGCTGTGCGTCGCGGTGATCCAGGTGGCCGTCGCGACCCGCAGGCGCCGGGCGCATCACCGCATGATGGTCGACCTGCTGAGCAGGTCGCGCGATGCCGTGCCGACCCACCTCTGTACCTCGGCCAGTGGCTTGCGCATCCTGGATGTGG
Source organism: Mycolicibacterium wolinskyi str. Jessa 2025 (assembly GCF_049241375.1). Taxonomy (NCBI): domain Bacteria; kingdom Bacillati; phylum Actinomycetota; class Actinomycetes; order Mycobacteriales; family Mycobacteriaceae; genus Mycobacterium; species Mycolicibacterium wolinskyi. Next base: position 3,282,661 of record NZ_CP185960.1, on the reverse strand, counting down.
CGCAGCCCCTGGCCTATTGTCTGCCCGGGGTGCGCAGCCGGGTCGTGGTCAGTGAAGGGACACTGAACACGTTGTCCGACAACGAGGTCACCGCGATCCTGACCCATGAGCGAGCCCATCTGCGCGCCCGCCACGACCTCGTCCTCGAGATGTTCACCGCCGTGCACGCCGCCTTCCCGCGGTTCGTCCGCAGCGCCAGTGCGCTCGATGCCGTGCGTCTGCTGATCGAGCTCCTCGCCGACGATGCCGCCGTGCGGACCGCCGGGCCCACTCCCCTGGCCCGGGCGCTGGTCGCATGCGCGGGCGGTCGCACACCGTCCGGAGCGCTGGCCGCCGGCGGGCCCACGACGGTGATCCGCGTGCGACGCCTCGGCGGCAAGCCGAACAGTCTGGTCCTGTCCGCGATCGCCTATCTGGCAGCGGTAGCCGTACTCGTCGTCCCCACTGTCGCGGTCGCCGTGCCCTGGCTCACCGAGTTGCACCGCCTGTTCTCCGGTTTGGGATAAGGCCATACCGGTCGGGCGTTCATCTACAACAAAACAACGAAAGGCTCCTGCATGACCAACACGAGCACTTCCGGCACGGCGCAGATCGGCGTGACCGGCCTGGCGGTGATGGGTTCGAACATCGCGCGTAACTTCGCCCGCCACGGCTACACCGTCGCTCTGCACAACCGGTCAGTGGCCAAGACCGATGCGCTGCTGGCCGAGCACGGGTCAGAAGGAAAGTTCGTGCGCAGCGAGACCATCGCCGAATTCCTCGACGCGCTGGAGAAGCCGCGCCGGGTCCTGATCATGGTCAAGGCCGGCGAGGCCACCGACGCCGTGATCAACGAGCTCGCCGACGCCATGGAAGAAGGCGACATCATCATCGACGGCGGCAACGCCCTCTACACCGACACCATCCGGCGCGAAGCCGCGATGCGTGAGCGTGGGCTGCACTTCGTCGGCGCAGGCATCTCCGGCGGCGAGGAGGGTGCCCTCAACGGGCCCTCGATCATGCCCGGTGGCCCCGCCGAGTCCTACAAGAGCCTCGGCCCGCTGCTCGAAGAGATCTCAGCCCACGTCGACGGAGTGCCCTGCTGCACCCACATCGGCCCCGACGGCGCCGGGCACTTCGTCAAGATGGTGCACAACGGCATCGAATACTCCGACATGCAGTTGATCGGCGAGGCCTACCAACTGCTGCGCGACGGCCTCGGCAAGAGCGCAGGCGAGATCGCCGACGTGTTCGACGAATGGAACAAAGGCGACCTCGACAGCTTCCTGGTCGAGATCACCGCCAAGGTGCTGCGCCAGACCGACGCCAAGACCGGCAAGCCGCTTGTCGACGTGATCGTCGACGAGGCCGAACAGAAGGGCACCGGACGCTGGACGGTGAAGTCCGCACTCGACCTCGGCGTGCCGGTCACCGGCATCGCCGAAGCCGTGTTCGCCAGGGCCCTGTCGGGTTCGGTGCCCCAGCGTAAGGCCACCGTGGGCCTGGCCTCCGGCGACCTCGGCGCCGCACCCGCCGACGCGGCACAGTTCACCGAGGATGTGCGCCAGGCGCTCTACGCCTCCAAGATCGTCGCCTACGCCCAAGGGTTCAACCAGATCCAGGCCGGCAGCGCCGAATACGACTGGAACATCACCCCCGGTGACCTCGCGACCATCTGGCGCGGCGGATGCATCATCCGGGCCAAGTTCCTCAACCGGATCAAAGAGGCCTACGACGTCGAGCCGGACCTGGCCACGCTGATCGCCGCCCCGTACTTCCGCAGCGCCGTCGAGTCGGCGATCGACAGCTGGCGGCGCGTCGTGGTCACCGCCACGCAGCTGGGCATCCCGATCCCCGGATTCTCCTCGGCGCTGTCCTACTACGACGCACTGCGCACCGAGCGGCTGCCAGCGGCATTGACCCAGGGCCTGCGTGACTTCTTCGGCGCACACACCTACGGCCGCATCGACGCCGAACCCGGCCAGAAGTTCCACACCCTGTGGAGCGGCGACCACAGCGAAGTCCCCGCCTGATTTCTCCCCGCGAGCAGACACGGAATCGCGCTACCAGGGCCTGGTTCGTGCGACTCTGTGTCTGCTCGGCGTCCAACTAGACTCGGCAACGATGAGATTTCTTGACGGGCACACACCGCCCTACGACCTGACCTACAACGACGTCTTCGTCGTCCCGGGCCGGTCGGATGTGGCGTCACGCTTCGACGTCGACCTGTCGACCGTCGACGGTTCGGGCACCACGATCCCCGTGGTGGTGGCCAACATGACGGCTGTGGCAGGCCGGCGCATGGCCGAGACCGTCGCGCGGCGCGGCGGCATCGTGGTGCTGCCGCAGGATCTGCCGATCACCGCGGTCAGCGAGACCGTCGAGTTCGTCAAGAGCCGCGACCTGGTGGTCGACACCCCGGTGACCTTGGGCCCCGACGACTCGGTGTCGGACGCCACCGCGCTGTTGCACAAGCGTGCACACGGCGCGGCAGTCGTGGTTTTCGAAGGCCGGCCGATCGGGCTCGTGACCGAGGCCAGCTGTGTCGGGGTGGACCGATTCGCGCGCGTGCGGGACGTGGCGCTGTCCGATTTCGTCACCGCGCCGGTCGGCACCGACCCCCGCGAGGTGTTCGACCTGCTCGAGCACGCGCCGATCGACGTGGCCGTGATGACCGAGCCCGACGGCACCCTGGCCGGGGTGCTCACCCGCACCGCCGCGATCCGCACCGGCATCTACGCGCCCGCGGTCGACGCCGCCGGACGGCTGCGCATCGCCGCCGCCGTCGGCATCAACGGCGATGTCGCGGCCAAGGCCAGGGCACTGGCCGAGGCCGGCGTCGACCTCCTGGTCATCGACACCGCACACGGTCACCAACTCAAGATGCTCGACGCCATCAAGGCCGTGGCGTCACTGGATCTGGGCCTGCCGCTGGCGGCGGGCAACGTGGTGTCGGCCGAGGGCACGCGCGACCTCATCAGTGCCGGCGCCTCGATCGTCAAGGTCGGTGTCGGCCCCGGCGCGATGTGCACGACGCGGATGATGACCGGGGTGGGCCGGCCGCAGTTCTCCGCCGTCGTCGAATGTGCTGCGGCAGCAAGGCAACTCGGCGCGCATGTGTGGGCGGACGGCGGCGTGCGGCACCCGCGCGACGTGGCACTGGCACTCGCCGCGGGCGCATCCAACGTGATGATCGGCTCGTGGTTCGCCGGTACCTACGAATCTCCTGGCGATCTGTTGCACGACCGCGACGACCGGCCGTACAAGGAGAGCTACGGCATGGCGTCCAAGCGTGCGGTCGCAGCCCGCACGGCCGGTGACAGTGCGTTCGACCGCGCGCGCAAAGCCCTGTTCGAAGAAGGCATTTCGTCTTCGCGCATGGGTCTCGACCCGGCCCGCGGCGGCGTCGAGGATCTGCTCGACCACATCACGTCGGGCGTGCGCAGCACATGCACCTATGTCGGCGCATCGAACCTCGCCGAGCTGCACGAGAAGGTCGTGCTCGGTGTGCAGTCGGCGGCCGGATTCGCCGAAGGCCATCCGTTACCCAGTGGCTGGTGACGGGTAGGCCAGCACGTCGCCGACGACCTCGACGGTGACCGTACTGTCGGTGGCGACGCGAGCGTCTCCCGGGCTGCGCGACCGCAGGGCGGTTCCGTCGCGCAGCACGACATGCACCACGGTGTCCGCACCGTAGAACCGGCTCGCGCACACGCGGGCCACGGCATCGGCGTCACCGTCCGGCGCGCGCATCCGTAACTGCTCGGGCCGCAACACCACCACAGCCGATCCATCGGCTACCGCGATGCGCACGGGATGGGCGCCGAGCGCGGTGTGTGCGACACCCGCGTGGCATGTCCCCGCCAATTCGACTGTGGCGCCGACGAATCGGGCGGTCGCGAGGTTGGCGGGCCGCCCGTACAGGTCGGCAGGCGCGGCGTGTTGGGCCACCGCGCCGTCGATCAGCAAGGCCACCGAATCCGCGAGCGACAACGCCTCGGTCTGGTCGTGCGTCACGAGGACGGCGGTAGTGCCTGCGGCACGCAGGATTTCGGCGATGTCCTCGCGGACCCGGGTCCGCAGCCCCGCATCCAGCGCGGCGAACGGCTCGTCGAGCAGCAGGACGCGGGGCCGGGCGGCCAGGGCCCGCGCGAGCGCGACCCGCTGTTGCTGTCCGCCGGACAATTCGTGCGGGCGAGCATCGGCCAGCCCGGGCAGGCCGACGACGTCGAGCCAGTGGGCCACCTCAGCGGCCACGCCGTTGCGCGCGGCGAGACCGAACGCCACGTTGCCGCCGACCGTCAGGTGCGGGAACAGCGCGCCTTCCTGCGGCATGAGGCCGACCCGTCGCCGATGTGCCGGCACCACCGGCCCCCTACCGATCATCGGCTCGCCCGCGATGTGCACCGTTCCGGCGTCGGGGTCATCGAATCCGGCCAGGATGCGCAGCAACGTGGTCTTGCCGCAGCCCGACGGTCCGAGCACCGCGGTGATCGTGCCGGCCGGGACCTGAAGATCGGCCCCGGCGAGCACGCGCCGCCTGCCATACGACTTGTGAATGCCAAGTGCCGCAACCCCTGCCGTGCCGTCAGTCACTGCGGACCCCGCTGCGTCCCGCGCTGAAGAATCCGAGCGCGGCGGTCGGGACGGCGGCGAACACCACAAGCGCCGCGGCGTACGGTGCGGCGGCGGCGTAGTCGCTGACCGAGCTGTAGCCCCACAGCCGCGTCGCGAGCGTGTCTACACCGGTCGGGTGCAGCAGCAGGGTCACCGGCAGCTCCTTCATGCACGTCAGCAGGATCAGTGCCGCGCCTGCCCCGATACCCGGAACCGAAAGGCGTGCGGTGACCGCCCCGAACGCGCGTAACGGGCTGCGCCCGAGCGACTGTGCGACCTCCTCGAGCCGCACCGGCGTCGTCTCGACGGCCGCCCGCACCGAGCCGACCGCCAACGGCACCAGCAGCACCGCATACGCCAGGATCAGCAGCGACGCATGCTGATAGAGCGGTCGCAGCAACAGCACCCCGAGCGACACCATCGAGATACCGATGACGATCGCCGGAAGTCCGTGCGCCACATAGCTCGCGCCCTCCAAGACTCGAGTGGCCCGGTTCCGGTAGCGCGCCGCGAGCACACCGAGCGGTAGCGCGGCGACAGTGCACACCACCGCCGCGATGACCGACAGCCACACCGTCGCGGCGAGCGCGGCAACCCATTCCCCGCCGTCCCACCGCGCACCTGCGGTCAGCAACCAACGCACCAACGCGAGCGTCGGTACCCCGATCGCGGCGGCCAGCACCGCCATCGGGACCAGCAGGGCGACCGGCCACCACCGCCGTAACCGGTTGAGCGGTGCGGGCCGCGGTGTGCCGCCGCCGATGCGGGCGGCGGCGATCCCGCGCGCCCGCGCTTCGGCAAGCACCAACACCAGCGCCAGTACGAGCAACACGAGCGAAAGCACCGCCGCGCGCGACGGATTGAAGCCCGACCGGTAGGCGCCGTAGATCACCCAGGTGAACGCCTCGTAGCGCATGGCGGCGACCGCGCCGAAGTCGCTGAGCACGTAGAGCGCCACCAGCAGGGCACCCGCCGTGATGGCACCCCTGGCCTGCCGCAGCGTCACCCGGAACAGCACCGAGAGACCGCCGTGGCCGAGTGAGCGGGCCACCTCCTCCAATGCCGGGTCCACCCGCGACAGCGCCGCGACGGTGGTGAGGAAGACGAGCGGATAGCTCACCAACACCAGAACCAGGCAGGCACCCCAGAATCCCTCGGCCGCCGGGTAGACCGAAACCCAAAGGTAGGCAAGCAGATAACTGGGGATGGCCAGCGGGAGCGTCAGCGCGACGGCAAGGCCGCGCCTGCCTCGCAGATCGGTACGCGACACCAATACCGCAAGCCCAACCCCGAGCACCACGCAGATCGCCGTGACCACGACGACCAGGGTCAGCGACCGCCCGACCAGCGCCGCGGTGCGTTCCTGCCAGAGTTCGTCGACGACGAAGCCCCACCCCCGCTCCACGGCACGTTCACCGAGATAGACCAACGGCACCAAGGTCGCGAGTACGACCAGCGCCGCGGCACCCACCAACGGCACCGGAGCACGTCGGCCACGTCCGCTCATCGAGTCAGTTGGTCAGCAGGCCGGTTTCCACCAGCAGTTCCTGTGTCGCTTCCAGGTCCGACAGCGCCGACAGGTCGACGGGCGGCGGCTGCAGGTCACTCAGTGGCGGCATCTCCCCCGACGGCGCCACCCCGGCGATCAGCGGATACTCCATCGTCTCGCCCGCGAAGTACTCCTGCGCCGACTTGCCGACCAGATACGACGCAAACTCTTGTGCACCTTGGGGGTTCGGCGCGGATTTGAGCACGCCGACCCCGGCCACGTTGATCAGCCCGCCCGGGTCGCCCGGGGCCATGAACTTGTTGCGTGCGGTCACCGCCTGCGCACCCTTGGCGTCGATCAGCTCATACAGGTAGTAGTGATTGGCGAGGCCCAGCGGCAACTGGCCGGAGTCGACCGCGTCGCGCACCGCGACATTGTTCTCGTAGGCCTTGGGCTCCTGAGCCTTGAAGGCCTGCAACCATTGCCGGGCCCCGTCGTCACCGCGGATCACCCGCAGGCCGGTGACGAACGACTGCCACGACGCATTGCTGGGCGCGAACCCGATCTTGCCCTTCCATTCCGGCGCCAGCAGCCCGTCGATGGTGTCCGGGGCGTTGGGCGCGAGGGTCGGGTTGTACACCACGACGCGAGCGCGGCCGGAGACTCCGACCCAGGTGCCGTCGGCAGCCGAGAACTTGGCGGGCACGGCCTTGAGCGTCTCCTCCTCGATCGGTGCGAACAGCCCCGCCTGGGTGACCGCGCCGAGCGCGCCGGCGTCTTGCGACAGGAAGACGTCTGCCGGTGATTTGTCGCCCTCGGTGATCAGCTGCGCGGCCAGTTCGCCCGAGCCGGCGTACCGGGTTTCCACCTCGATGCCGGTGTCGGTCGTGAACTGTTCGATCAGCGGTGCGACGAGTTCCTCACTGCGGCCCGAATACACCACGATCTTGTCGGCCGATTCCGCCGGCTGCGACCCGCACGCGCTCAGCGTGACCACCGCGGCAACGACGCCGAGCACACCGGCCAGGCGGACAACCTGCTTGGATCGAGCCAGGAAAGACGTCATGGAGGACCTGCCTTCGGCTGCCTGACGGGATGGGATGACCCTACCCGCGCAACTTTGGTTAGGCTGCGTAAACCGCAGGACAAGGCGCCATTTTGCAGGCACGACGTGGTGGTTGGCCGCGGCGACCGGCTACGTACGCGTTAGTATTGAGCTTCACTGCATCCATGGCCGGCCACGTCCGATGGCCGGCGCGAAAGAAAGGGTTCACGTGCCGCAGGCACCGACTGAGGCCTCCGGTTCTGAACCGGCCTTCCGGGCGGAGCAGCAATCAGTCCTGAACGCCGAAGCTGACGACCCCTCTCCTAGTTGGCCGGGCCTCGTGCCCGGCGCCCTGCGGGTGAGATCCCGATGAGTTCGAGCGTCGTTTTCTCGCTGTTGTCGATCTTGGCGGTCGTGCTCCTGACCGCCGGCACCGCGGTGTTCGTGGCCGCCGAATTCTCGCTCACCGCCCTCGAACGCAGCACGGTCGAGGCCAACGCCCGCGACGGCGACCGCCGTGACCAATTGGTCCGGCGCGCCCATCGCACCCTGTCCTTCCAGCTGTCCGGCGCGCAGGTCGGTATCTCGATCACCACCCTGGCCACCGGTTACCTCGCCGAGCCCGTCGTCGGACGGTTGATCCAGCCCGGCCTCGACGCGATCGGCATACCGGCCAACCTCACCGGTGGCCTGTCGCTGTTCCTCGCGGTGCTGATCGCGACGTCGCTGTCGATGGTGTTCGGCGAGCTCGTGCCGAAAAACCTCGCGGTGGCCCGGCCGGTGCCGACGGCACGTGCCGCCGCGCCGTTCCAATTGCTGTTTTCGATGTTGTTCACACCGGTGATCCGGTTGACCAACGGCACAGCCAACTGGATCCTGCGCAGGCTCGGCATCGAACCGGCCGAGGAACTCCGCTCGGCACGCTCGGCTCAGGAGCTCGCATCGCTGGTCCGGAACTCGGCACGCAGCGGATCACTCGATCAGACGACGGCGTTGCTCGTCGACCGCTCACTGCGGTTCGGGGAGCGCACCGCCGAGGAGTTGATGACGCCACGGTCGAAGATCGAGGCGCTCAATGCCGACGACACCGTCGCCGACCTGATGACCGCCGCGATCGACACCGGATTCTCGCGGTTCCCGATCGTCGAAGGAGATCTCGATCAGACCATCGGCGTCGTGCATGTCAAGCAGGTGTTCACGGTGCCGCTCGACGAGCGGGCCCGGACCCGGCTGGCAGGCCTGGCCCAGCCCGTCGCAACCGTGCCGTCCACACTCGACGGTGACGCCGTGATGACCCAGATCCGCGCCAACGGTCTGCAGACCGCACTCGTCGTCGACGAGTACGGCGGCACCGCGGGCATGGTGACCGTCGAGGACCTGATCGAGGAGATCGTCGGCGACGTCCGCGACGAACACGACGACGCGACGCCCGACGTCGTGCCCGCCGGTCAGGGCTGGCAGGTGTCGGGGCTGCTGCGCATCGACGAAGTCGCCGCCGAGACCGGGTTCCGCGCCCCCGAAGGGGAATACGAGACGATCGGCGGCCTGGTCCTGCAGGAGCTCGGCCACATCCCCGAGACGGGCGAGGCGGTCGAGCTCACGGCATTCGACCCGGACAGCGGAGCCGACGAGCCGGCTCGTTGGCTCGCGACGGTGGTCCGGATGGATGGCCGCCGCATCGACCTGCTGGAACTGACCGGCTTGGGCAACGGCAGCGGCAACGGAGGTGAGCACGGTGGGTGACATCTTCGGCGTGCTGCTGACCGTGCTGCTGCTCGCGGCCAACGCGTTCTTCGTGGCCTCGGAGTTCGCACTCATCTCGGCCCGCCGGGACCGGCTGCAGGCGCTGGCCGAGCAGGGCAAGCGAAGCGCCGTCACGGTGATCCGGGCCGGCGAGAATCTGTCGCTGATGCTGGCCGGCGCCCAGCTGGGCATCACGATCTGCTCGATCCTGCTCGGCCGTGTCGGCGAGCCCGCTGTCGCGCACCTGCTGGAGAAGCCGTTCGGGCTGCTCGGCGTGTCCGACGCGGTGCTGCACACGGTGTCGTTCTTCGTCGCGCTCGCCATCGTCGTGATCCTGCACGTCCTGCTCGGCGAGATGGTCCCGAAGAACATCGCGATCGCCGGGCCGGAGTCCGCGGCGATGCTGCTCATCCCGGCCTATCTGCTCTACATCCGGGCGGCGCGGCCGTTCATCGCGTTCTACAACTGGTGTGCCAACACGACGCTGCGGGCGTTCCGCGTCGAGCCGCGCGACGAACTCGAATCGGCCGTGTCCACCGTCGAGCTGTCGGAGATGATCGCCGAATCGGTTTCGGAGGGCCTGCTCGACCCCGAGGAACACCACCGGCTGACCCGTGCCCTGCAGACCCGCACGCGCACCGTGGCGGACGTCGCCATGCCGCTCGACGAGATCCACGCGGTCCAGGTTGCCGCGCAGGACACCGGACCGACGGTCGGCGCCGTCGAGCGGGCCCTCACCGAGACGGGTTACTCGCGATTCCCGGTGGTCGACATGTTCGGTGTGTTCATCGGCTATCTGCACATCAAGGATGTGCTGCCGCAGGTCAATGAACCCGACGCCGTGGTCGACCGCGCAATGGTGCGCCCACTCCCGCAGTTGCCGGCCACCCTGCCGCTGCCCGACGCCCTGTCGCGATTGCGCCGCAGCAACAGCCACCTGGCCCTGGCCACCTCGCCCGACGGCGCGGTGACCGCGATGGTCGCGCTCGAAGACCTGGTCGAAGACCTCGTCGGCACCGTCCGCGACGGAACGCACCGTGTCTGAGCTGGCGCCCGTCGCCACCCTGGTCACCCGGATTCTCGACGAATCCGAGTGGACCGCGGCCGAACAGCGTCATCGCGAGCGGGTCGAGACGTTTCTCGCGCCGCACGTGCGCCGCCAGGAACGCGGAGAAGCCCACCCGGTGTGGGACTTCCTGTTCACCTACTACAGCCTGCGGCCCCGTCAACTGCGTCGTTGGCATCCGGGGTTCGGGGTGGTGCTGTCCGGCCCGTCCGCACGCCGCTATCTCGACGCGAGCGGGTACGGCCGCTGCGCCGACGGCGTCACCGTCACCCGCGACCACCTCGCGGCCCGCACGGAAACAGTGCGGTTCATCGCGTCGCTGTTGCGCGCCACAGCCGCGCGCCCGGCCCGGCTGAACTGCTTCGGGCTGCACGAGTGGGCCATGGTGTACCGCACCGGCGCGGTTCGCCACGCCCAGGTTCCGCTGCGGCTCGGCGCGGCCGACACCGACGCCGTGGTCGACTCGATGCCGTTGCGGTGCAGCCACTTCGACGCGTTCCGGTTCTTCACCGAACCGGCCGCCGTCCGCAACGACCGCCAACTCAGCCGAGAAGCGCAGCTCAGCGCCGAGCAGCCGGGCTGTATCCATGCGGCGATGGACCTGTACAAGTGGGCGTACAAACTGGGCCCGCTGGTGTCTTCTGAACTGGTGATCGATGCGCTCGAGCTCGCCGCCGACGCGCGGGCGGTGGACATGTGCGCGAGTCCATACGACCTGAGGCGCTATGGTTTCGAGCCGATCCCCATCGAAACACCGGCCGGGCGTGCCGAATACGTCCGGGCCCAACAGGAGATCGCCGAGAGGGCCGCCCCGCTGCGGGCCACTCTGGCAAACCGATGTGAGCTGTTACTCATCAGCGCGGACGGTGAAAAAGCCGACGTTACCGATGGGTAAGCTGGATAAACGGCAGGCGCCGCGCGGTGTCTGGAGCCGAGGGAGGAAAGCATGACCAGCGATCGTGTGACGGTCGGAAATCTGCGCGTCGCGCGCGTATTGCACGACTTCATCACGAATGAGGCGCTGCCCGGAACCGGCATCGACCCCGACACCTTCTGGTCCGGCGTGGACAAGGTGGTCGCCGACCTCACCCCGCAGAACCAGGACCTGCTGGCCCGTCGCGACGAACTGCAGGCCCAGATCGACAAGTGGCACCGCTCGCACGTGCTCGAACCGGTCGACCCGGCTGCCTACAAGCAGTTCCTCACCGATATCGGCTACCTGCTGCCCGAGCCCGACGACTTCACGATCACCACGGCCGGTGTCGACGACGAGATCACCACCACCGCGGGCCCGCAGCTCGTGGTGCCGATCCTCAACGCCCGGTTCGCGCTCAACGCCGCCAACGCGCGATGGGGCTCGCTGTACGACGCGCTGTACGGCACCGACGTCATCTCTGAGGAGGACGGCGCGGAGAAGGTACGGCCGGGTACTGACGGCGGATACAACACTGTGCGTGGCGACAAGGTGATCGCCTACGCCCGCAAGTTCCTCGACGAGGCCGTGCCGCTCGCGGCCGGTTCGTGGAGCGAGGCGACCGGCCTCAAGATCGACGACGGGCAGTTGCTCGTGACCTACGGCGACGACCTGTCGAGCGGGCTCGCGGCGCCCGAACAATTCGTCGGCTACACCGGTGAGCTCGGCAAGCCCCAGTGGTCGGTGCTGCTGCGCAACCACGGCCTGCACATCGAGATCCTGATCGACCCCGACTCCCCCGTCGGCGCCACCGACGCCGCGGGCATCAAGGACGTGGTGCTGGAGTCCGCGATCACCACGATCATGGACTTCGAGGACTCGGTCGCCGCGGTCGACGCCGACGACAAGGTGCTGGGCTACCGCAACTGGCTTGGCCTGAACCGCGGCGATCTGTCCGAAGAGGTCAGCAAGGGTGACAAGACGTTCACCCGCGTCCTCAACGAGGACCGCACCTTCACCACACCGGACGGCGAGGGCGAGCTCACGCTGCCCGGCCGCAGCCTGCTGTTCGTGCGCAACGTCGGTCACCTCATGACCAACGACGCGATCGTCGACGCCGACGGGAACGAAGTGTTCGAAGGCATCCAGGACGCGCTGTTCACGAGCCTGATCGCGATGCACGGCTTGAAGGACGGCGCGGACAACGACGGGGCCAACGGCCCGTTGCGCAACAGCCGCACCGGCTCGGTGTACATCGTCAAGCCCAAGATGCACGGCCCCGACGAGGTGGCGTTCACCTGTGAGCTGTTCAGCCGCGTCGAAGACGTGCTCGGACTGCCCGAGGCCACCCTCAAGGTCGGCATCATGGACGAGGAACGCCGCACCACGGTCAACCTCAAGGCGTGCATCAAAGCCGCCGCCGACCGCGTGGTCTTCATCAACACCGGGTTCCTCGACCGCACCGGCGACGAGATCCACACCTCGATGGAGGCTGGCCCGATGGTGCGCAAGGGCACCATGAAGAGCCAGCCGTGGATCAAGGCGTACGAGGACGCCAACGTCGATGTGGGTCTGGCGGCCGGCTTGTCCGGCAAGGCCCAGATCGGCAAGGGCATGTGGGCCATGACCGACCTGATGGCCGACATGGTCGAACAGAAGATCGGACAGCCCAAGGCCGGTGCCACCACGGCGTGGGTGCCGTCGCCGACCGCGGCGACCCTGCACGCGATGCACTACCACCAGGTGGACGTGTTCGCGGTGCAGAAGGAGCTGGCCGGCAAGAAGCGCGGCAAGCTCGAAGATCTGTTGACGATCCCGCTCGCCGACTCGTCGCTGACGTGGTCGCCGGAAGAGATCCACGAGGAGGTCGACAACAACTGCCAGTCGATCCTCGGCTACGTGGTGCGCTGGATCGACGCAGGCGTCGGCTGCTCGAAGGTGCCCGACATCCACGACGTCGCACTGATGGAAGACCGCGCCACGCTGCGTATTTCGAGCCAGCTGCTGGCGAACTGGCTGCGCCACGGCGTCATCACGGCCGAGGACGTCAAGGCGAGCCTGCGCCGGATGGCCGCGGTGGTCGACGAACAGAACTCGAAGGATCCCGCCTACCTGCCGATGGCGCCCAACCCGGAGGCCAGCATCGCCTTCGCCGCGGCGCAGGAGCTGATCCTGTCCGGCACCGAGCAGCCCAACGGCTACACCGAGCCGATCCTGCACCGGCGCCGCCGCGAGTTCAAAGCGAGCACCGCTGCCCAGTGATTAGACTTCGGCGGGGCCGGATGAGTGACGAGTCGAGGGGTTAGGAATGGGTAGGCACAGCATTCCCGACCCCGAAGACTCCGCGGACGAGCCCGATTTCGGGCCCGGCCACGACGCCGGGTACGAAACGCCGGGCCGTCACGAGTCGTACCGCGAGCCCGGGTACGAATCCGACTACGACCGGGGCGGCTACGGTCCGTCCGACTACGGGCGTTCGGAGTATCCGCAGGCCGACGAACCCGACCATGGGTACGAGCGGGAGGCGGGGCATCGACCCGATCCCGGCTATCGGGAGGATCGCGGCTACCAGCCGCCGCAGCCCGAGTATCCGAGCGATCGTGGGTACCGTCCGGAACCCGGGCGCCGCCAGCACCGGTACGCCGATGACACCGACGATTATTCGGGCGGCGACTCCGACTATCCGGATTACTCGGATTCGGACTACACCGACGACTATGCCGACGAGTACGGCGATGATTACGCCAATGAGTATGCCGACGAGTATGCCGACGGCTACCCCGAAGACGACGACCGCGACGCTCCGACCGCGAAGCTGAGTGCGGCCGGACCACCACCTCCGCCGTCCACGCCGTCCCGCCGGGCACGTGGCGGCGACTGGGACGGCGAATGGACGGGTAGCCACCGAGCGGTGGCGTCGGGACGCCGCGGTGTCAGCGTCGGGGTGATCGCGGCTCTCGTCACCGTCGTGGCGGTGGTCGCCGGGGTGATCCTGTGGAAGTTCTTCGGCGACGTCCTGTCGGATCGCAGCGACGCCGCGGCGGCACGCTGTGTCGCCGGTGAACTCGGCGTGGCCGTGATCGCCGATCCGACCATCTCGTCGCACGTCGAAACCTTGGCCAACAAGTACAACGAATCGGCGAGCCCGGTCGGTGACCGCTGCGTCAAGGTACGGGTGCAATCGGCCGAATCCGACCGCGTGGTGAGCGGTTTCGCGAACACCTGGCCGAGCGAACTCGGTGACCGACCTGCGTTGTGGATTCCGTCGAGCAGTATCGCCGCGGCCCGGCTCGAAGCCACCGCGGGCGCCGAGACCGTCAGTGACAGCCGGTCACTGGTCACCTCACCGGTTCTGCTCGCCGTCTCCCCTCAGCTCAAAGACGCTCTCGGCCGGCAGAACTGGGCGAAGCTGCCGGAACTGCAGAGCAACCCGGCCGCGATGAACGGGCTGCGGCTGCCGGGCTGGGGAACGCTGAAACTGGCCCTGCCCAACCGCAACAACGGCGATGCGGCGTATCTGGCCGCCGAAGCCGTCGCGACGGAGTCCGCCCCGCCCGGGTCACCCCCGACGGCAGGCATGAGCGGGGTCAACACGCTCCTGGGCGGACAACCCAAACTCGACGACGGTGAACTGGGGACCGCCTTCGACGCGATGCTCAACGCGTCCGATCCCGCGGCCGCTCCGGTCCACGCGGTGGCCACCACCGAGCAGCAGTTGTTCACGCATGCCGCCACTCTCGGCGACGCCAAGGACTCGTTGGCCGGCTGGGTGCCGGACGGGCCGACGGCCGTCGCCGATTACCCCGCCGTGCTGCTGGCCGGTGACTGGCTCGAGCAGGAACAGGTCACCGCCACCAGTGAGTTCGCCCGCTACCTGCGCAAGCCCGAGCAACTGGGCGAACTCGCCAAAGCCGGCTTCCGGGCCGAGGGCACCACGCCGCCCTCCAGCGATGTCACCGACTTCGGGCCGCTCGCCGCGCCGCTGTCGGTCAGCGACAACTCGATGCGGGTCACGCTGGCCAACGCGACGGCCGCCCCCGCCGAGAGCCCGGCCGTGACGATCATGCTCGACCAGTCGATGCCGACCGAGGAAGGCGGCAAATCCCGGCTGGCGAACGTCGTCGCGGCACTCAACAGCCGGCTCAAGGCACTGCCCGCGACATCCGAGGTGGGCCTGTGGACGTTCGACGGCACCGAGGGACGCTCCGAGGTGTCGCTGGGACCGCTGGCCGAACCCGTCAGCGGGCGCGCGCGGTCACAGGTGCTCAGCTCGACCCTCGACGATCAGTCCGCGTCGAGTGGCGGGGCGGTTTCGTTCACCACGCTGCGGCTCGTCTACAACGAGGCGATGGCGAATTACAAAGAAGGCCGGGCCAATTCGATCCTGGTGATCACCACCGGCCCGCACACCGACCAGAGCCTGGACGGTGCGGGGCTGCAAGAATTCGTGCGCGGCGCGTTCGAACAGGCTCGCCCGGTCGCGGTCAACGTCATCGACTTCGGCGGCGACTCCGACCGTGCCACGTGGGAGGCCGTCGCCCAGATCAGCGGCGGCAGCTACCAGAACGTGGCCAGCTCGGCGTCGCCCGAACTGACCACCGCGATCACGACCCTGTTGGGCTGACCGCTTCCGCAGACGCGGTCCGGCCTACCTCGGCACAACGCGCCGAGGTAGGCCGGAAACAGCCGTCGCTACGCGAACGCCTCGACGGGCGGGCACGAGCACACGAGATTGCGGTCGCCGTAGGCTCCGTCGATGCGGCGCACCGGCGGCCACACCTTCGGCCGGAAGCCCTTGCCCAGCGGGTAGGCGGCCTGCTCGCGGGTGTAGGGGTGATCCCAGTCCGACACCAGAAGGCACTCGGCCGTGTGCGGGGCGTTGCGCAGCGGGTTGTCCTCCGCCGGCCACTCGCCCGAGCCGACGCGGTCGATCTCGGCGCGGATCGCGATCATCGCGTCGCAGAACGCGTCGACCTCGGCGAGGCTCTCGCTTTCCGTTGGCTCGACCATGAGCGTGCCCGCGACCGGGAAACTCATGGTCGGAGCGTGGAAACCGTAGTCCGCCAAGCGCTTTGCCACGTCGTCGACCGTCACGCCGGTGGACTTGGTGATGGCGCGCAGATCCAGGATGCACTCGTGGGCGACCATGCCGTTCTCGCCGGTGTAGAGCACCGGGTAGTACTCGTCGAGGCGGCGGGCGACATAGTTGGCCGACGCGATCGCGGTCAACGACGCCGCGCGCAGCCCGTCGGCACCCATCATCCTGATGTAGGCCCAGGTGATCGGCAGGATCGAGGCCGATCCGTACGGCGCGGACGACACGGTGTGCTCATCGGGTAGTTCGTCGGCCAACGGATGGCCGGGCAGATACGGCGCCAGGTGCGAGCGCACCGCGACCGGCCCGACGCCGGGGCCGCCGCCGCCGTGCGGGATGCAGAACGTCTTGTGCAGGTTCAGATGGCTGACGTCGCCACCGAAGCGGCCCGGGCGGGCGAGCCCGACGAGCGCGTTCAGGTTCGCACCGTCGACGTAGACCTGGCCGCCCGCGTCGTGCACCGCGGCGCAGATCTCGGCGACGTCGTGTTCGTACACGCCGTGCGTGGACGGATACGTGATCATCAGTGCCGCAATGCGATCCGCGTGCTCGGCTACCTTGGCCCGCAGATCGTCGAGATCGACGTCGCCGTTCGACCGGCACGCGACCACGACGACGCGCATACCGGCCAGCGCCGCCGAGGCCGCGTTGGTGCCGTGTGCGCTCGACGGGATCAGGCACAGGTCGCGGGCGTGATCGCCGCGGGCATCGTGGTAGGCCTTGATCGCCAGCAGCCCGGCGTACTCCCCCTGCGAGCCAGCGTTGGGCTGCAGTGACACCTCGTCGTATCCCGTGATGCCACTCAGCCAGGTCTGCAGATCGGCGATCAGCTTGCGCAGGCCCGGATTGTCGGATGCCGGCGCGAACGGGTGTTGGCGAGCGAACTCCGGCCAGGTGATGGGTTCCATCTCGGCCGCGGCGTTGAGCTTCATGGTGCACGAGCCGAGCGGAATCATGCTGCGGTCCAAGGCGATGTCCTTGTCCGCCAGCGACCGCAGGTAGCGCATCATCTCGGTCTCGGTGCGGTAGCGGGTGAACGCCGGATGGGTGAGGAACTCCGACGTACGCGTGACGATGCCGGCGCAGCGCGGTTCGGCGGCGCTGACGCCGAACGCGTCGAGCACCGCGGCGACGTGGTCATCGGTCGTCGCTTCGTCGCACGACACCGAGACATGATCGGCGTCGACGCGCCACAGGTTGATGCCCGTAGCTTTTGCGGCCGCGATCACCTCGTCGGCGCGTCCGGGGACGTTCGCGAGCACGGTGTCGAAGTACTTGTCGTGCACGAGCGCGTCGCCCAGTGCCGCCGCGATCGCCTCGGCATGACCGTGGACACGGCGCGCGATGGCCGTGAGCCCCTCCGCACCGTGGTAGCTGGCATACATCGCGGCCATCACCGCGAGCAGTACCTGGGCAGTACAGATGTTGCTGGTGGCCTTGTCGCGGCGGATGTGCTGCTCGCGGGTCTGCAACGCCAGTCGATATGCCGGTGCCCCGTCGCCATCGACGGACACGCCGACGAGGCGGCCCGGCAACTGCCGGGCGTGCTTTGCGTGCACGGCCAGATACCCGGCGTGCGGTCCGCCGAATCCCATTGGCACACCGAACCGTTGGCTCGTGCCGAAGGCGACGTCGGCCCCGATCTCGCCGGGCGGGGTGATCACGGTCAATGCCAGCAGGTCGGCGCCGACCGCGACCAGGGCACCACGTTCGTGCGCCGCGCTGATCAGACCCGACCAGTCGTCCACGCGTCCGCTCGCGCCGGGCAATTGCACGATCACGCCGAAGAACTCACCGTCGGGCAGTCCCTCGCGGAGGTCGGCGGTGACGATCTCGATGCCGAGCGGTTGTGCGCGCGTGGCGAGCACCGCCGCCGTCTGGGCGTAGACGTCCACGTCGACGGCGAGGCGGTTCGCCGGGCCCTTCACGGCGCGGTGCATCAGAGTCATGGCCTCGGCCGCGGCGGTGCCCTCGTCGAGCATCGAGGCGTTCGCCACCTCGAGCCCGGTCAGGTCCGACACCATGGTCTGGAAGTTGAGCAGGGCCTCCAGCCGGCCCTGGCTGATCTCCGGCTGGTACGGGGTGTAAGCGGTGTACCAGGCCGGGTTCTCGAGGATGTTGCGTCGCAGCACCGGCGGCGTCAGCGTGTCGAAATAGCCTTGGCCGATCATCGACACCGCGATGGTGTTGGAGTCCGCGAGCGCATGCAGCTCGGCCAGCGCCTGTTCCTCGGTGGCCGCGGCAGGCAGCTGCGCGAGCCCGGGTGCGCGCCCCTCGCCGTCGAGGCCGTCGAGGATGCCTGCGGGCAGCGCCTTCTCGGCCAGCTCGTCGAGGGAGCTGACACCGATCACGTCGAGCATGGTGGCGACGGCGGAGGCGTCCGGACCGATGTGACGATCGACAAAACGCGGCAGATGCTGGTCGGACAAGATCTCTCCCCTGATCGAGGCGTAGACGTACGAGACGTACTACCGTCCCTCTCCCTCTGTCGTCGACCCGCACGGGCGCCTGAGAGATTCGGCCCAGGTCGTGGGCCTTTCCCCATGGGCGGGCGCCGCAACGGCACCGCTTTCCAGAGGCATCGGGGCCTGGCGCGGTCCTGGGTGCCTGAGAGGTTGACGGAGAGGTGTTGCTCCTTCGGCGTCCGTGACTGGCGATCACGGAACTCTCCCGCACAAGGGCGATGCGCTGCTGATTCTACCGGTCCGCCCGCGCAGAGCGGGAAACGTCGGCCGCAACGCCGGAAGCGTTACCGCTCAGAGAGTTTGCGCGGGCTCAGCCGATCTTGCGGTCGCGGCTCTTGCGCCGGGAGGCCAGTTCGTCCTCGGGGGTCGCGATCGACTCGCCGCCGTCGGCACGCTCGCCGGGGAAGTCGGCGATCGCGCCGGTCAACTCCCGCATGGCACCCGACACCGCGATGCCGAACACGCCCTGACCACCCTGCAGGAGGTCGACGACCTCTTCTGCCGACGTGCATTCGTACACCGTGGTGCCGTCGGAGAACAGCGTGATGTTGGCCAGATCCTGGACTCCGCGCTGACGCAGGTGATCGACCGCGACCCGGATGTTGTGCAGGGAGATCCCGGTGTCCAGCAGGCGCTTGACGATCTTGAGGACGAGGATGTCCTTGAAGGAGTACAGCCGCTGGCTGCCCGAACCGGCCGCGCCCCGGATCGAGGGCACCACGAGCGAGGTGCGGGCCCAGTAGTCGAGTTGCCGGTAGGTGATGCCGGCGATCTGGCACGCGCTCGGGCCGCGGTAGCCGACGAGTTCGTCCGGAACGGAGTCATCGGGGAACAACCCGGCTTGAACAGGTTCGCTGGACACCCTGACGGGCGGCTCCGCCCCACTTCCGGTGGTCAGATCCAGCTCTTCCTGCCGTGGCGTGTCACCCACTGTGAATCCTCTCGCCGTTCGAACTCGCCCGCGGTCTACCGCAACGACCTGCACTGCGGCGGTTTGCTACAAGCCCGAGTGTGTCGAGCATACGCTTCCCGTCGAGCCATGACTGCTCGCTGCAACCAAAGTATGGCTGCCGGATTCCCCGTTGGATGACTCCCGCGCCGCGTGTCGACACCGATGAGGCCAGTTGAGACGTATCCGTGACCTCAACCGGCACAGCCGGCTCAGCGACGCGGGGCGAGCTCATGTCGCCTTGAAATCGTCCGGCGACACGCTGTCGAGGAACTCCTTGAACTTCTCGACCTCGTCCTCGCGGACGGTGCCTGCCGCTTCCTCGTCGTTCTCGTCGGGGATCAGCAGCCCAGCCTCGGCCAGCACTGCCTCCTCGACGTAGATCGGCACGCCGACCCGCAGGGCGATCGCCACCGAGTCCGACGGCCGGGCCGACACCTTGATGTCGCGGTCGAAGATCAGGTCGGCGTAGAACGTGCCTTCCTGCAGGTCGACGATGCGCACCTCTTTGAGCGAATGCCCCAGCGCGGCAATGAGATCTCGGATCAGGTCGTGCGTCAACGGCCGGGCGGGCTCGACGCCCTGCTGTTCCAGCGCGATCGCGGCGGCCTCCGACTGGCCGATCCAAATCGGCAGGTAACGGTCACCATTGGACTCGCGAAGCAGCAGCACCGGCTGGTTCTGCGGCTGCTCCACGCGAATGCCGACAACCCGAACCTCAGCCATCTGTGCCTACCCTCCGCACCGCTGTGCTGTTTCGTCCGTGATTCATCCGAAGCGGACCTGACCTTGACGAAGTAGCCGTCAAAACGAGTCTAATCCTCAGCGATCCAGAACGTCGCGTACGGCCGACTTGATCAGCGACGTGTGCAACGTGATCGCCAGCGCCGCCACTTCGCGGGCCAGATCGTCGGCCCGGTCCCTGGCGCCCGCCTTGTCCGCCTTGACCACCGGTCCGGCGATCTGGGCGATGAGGTCCGACTGCCGGTCGGCGGCCGAACGGAAGGCCCGCAGATGCCGGGGCTCCACCCCGTAGTCGGCCAGTGCTCTCGCGCATTGGGCGATCACCACCGAATGCTCGTCGAACAGGCCGGCGGGCCCGGTGGTGATGACGCCGTTCTTGACGAGGGCGCCCAAAAGCTCCTCGTCGACGCCCGATCGGGCCAGCAGATCTTCCCGTGACAGCCGCACCTGGGTCGGCGCCACCGCCGACACGCCCGGCGTGCCGTCGCCGTCGGTCTCGCCGGCGACCGTGACCAAACGCGGTACGGCATAAGCGGATCCGGCTTGCGGCAGCTCACCGTCCGGTTGCGCGTCCAGCTGTGCCTTGATCACCTTCAGCGGCAGGTACTGGTCCCGCTGCGCGGTCAGGATGAACCGCAGCCGGGCGCAGTCGTAGGCGGTGAACCGCCGGTAACCCGACGCGGTGCGCTCCGGCGTGACCAGTCCCTCGGCCTCAAGGAACCGGATCTTGGAGATGGTCACATCCGGAAAGTCGCCTCGCAGCAGGTCCAATACCGCGCCGATCGACATCCCGGCCAGTGCAGGTCTGTCGGGGGCAGTCATTTCGGCTAGGCGGTCGAGCCGCTGTCGTCGTCGGACTTGGGGCCGGTCAGGAACACCAGGCGGAACTTGCCGATCTGCACCTCGTCGCCGTTGGCCAGCACCGCGGAATCGACCGGCTCGCGGTTGACGTAGGTGCCGTTGAGGCTGCCGACGTCCACCACCTGGAATTCACCGCTCTCCAGCCGGAACTCCGCGTGGCGGCGGCTGACGGTGACGTCGTCGAGGAAGATGTCGCTGTCCGGGTGCCGCCCGGCCGACGTGGTCGGCTGGTCGAGAAGGAAACGCGACCCCGCATTCGGTCCGCGCTTGACGACAAGCAAAGCCGACCCCGACGGCAGGCCCTCGACGCCGGATACG
This sequence comes from Mycolicibacterium wolinskyi str. Jessa 2025, assembly GCF_049241375.1. NCBI lineage: Bacteria > Bacillati > Actinomycetota > Actinomycetes > Mycobacteriales > Mycobacteriaceae > Mycobacterium > Mycolicibacterium wolinskyi. The sequence goes on along the minus strand of NZ_CP185960.1, from coordinate 3,261,377 downwards.
GCGCCCTCGGTTCCCGCCGCGGCGGGGGCATCCAGTTCGTTCAGGAAGTCCGCACGGAAGACCGACGTGGTCTCCACCGTTACATCTTCCGACGTCTGATCAGCCCCCAGATTGCTGTCTTTGTCCGTCACCCGCTGCTCCTCACTGGCTGCTGTGGCGTTGCCCGGCGGGGCCGCAGCCCTCGCCGGTCTCACGTCGACCGTACCGCGCAACAGGCGTCGCTGTATCCACCACCGCCGGATCCGATGGGGTAGATATCTGCGCGCCGGGCATGGTCGATCCGGTCATCGAACCGGCCCCGAAACCCTAACAATCCCTCATTCGGTCACGACCGCGCGGTAGCCGTCGGCGTCCAGCAAACCGGATAGGGCGTCTTCGACGGCACCCTCCTCCAGCCGCAGATCGACCAGCCAGCCCTCACCGTACGGATCGGAATTCACCAGCTGCGGGCTGCCGTCCAGATCCCCGTTGACCGCAACGACTTTCGCGGTGACCGGGGCATAGAGGTCCGACACCGACTTGGTGGACTCGACCTCACCGAACGCGTCACCGGCCGCGAAGTCGGCACCCACGTCGGGCAGTTGCACGAACACCACATCGCCCAGCGCCGACTGGGCGTAGTCGGTGATTCCGACGCGGACCGTGTCGTCACCGGTGCGCAACACCCACTCGTGTTCGGAGGTGTAGTACAGGTCGGCTGGGATCTCGCTCACGACGCTCCTTGCGGGTCAGGGTCGGTGGTCAGATTAACGGGCAATCACTTGACGGGCTGAGAGTATTGGCGCGGTTTCGGTTGCCGCAAGGCGGTGACGTCGACACGCTCGGCCTGTCGTACCACCATCGTGCCGCCCACCCGCTTCACACTGTCCATCGCCCCGCCGGGTATGTTCATCGCCGCTGCGAGCGTGGGCGGATCGCCAATGGCAAGAACCGAATACGGCGGACGCAACAGGACGTTGTCGACCGTCAGTTCGCCGGGGGCGCCGACGATCCAGGTGTCGACCCCGACGCGCACCGCCGTTTGCTGATCGCGGATCTCGATCGCTTCGGCGCCCGCGGCCCGCAGTTCGTTGATGACATCGAGCATGATCTCGGCCGCGACGCCCGGCCCGTTGTCTTCTATGGTCAGCGTCACCCCCGGCCCGGTCGCCCCGACCGTGCCGATCTGGATGGACAACGCCGCCAACCGGTCTTGCGCGTTCTCGATCGCGGCTTGATCGCTACTGCCGGACGCCTGCAATTGCTGCAGGGTCCGCTGCAGGTCGGCGACCTCGGTGTTCAGCGAAGCCTCACGCTGCTGCAGCGAATCCAGCAGGATCAGCAGATCGGCCGGGCGTGCGGTCTCCAGTGAGTCACCGGACTCGTTCTGGCGTACCTGAGTGACGATCGCCACACCGAGCAGCACGCACAACAGCGCCCCCAGCGCACCGAACATCAGCTGTGAGCGGGTGCGCCGGAAGACGCGGAGATGACGGAACCGCCGCGGCGACACGTCGTCCGGCATCTCGTGACGGCCATGATGCTCTGCCGGCCCGCCGGCGTGGTGCTCTGCCGGCCCGCCGGCGTGGTGCTCCGCCGGCCCACCGGCGTGATGGTCCGGCGGCCGCTCTGCGGCCCCCTTCTGATCGGGATCGGATTCAGTCATGTCATGCGCCGAACAGCCTGCGCCGCAACGCGGCGGCGTTTCCGAAGATGCGGATACCGAGCACCACGATGATCGCGGTCGACAACTGGGTACCCACCCCGAGCTGATCTCCCACGTACACGATCAGGGCGGCCACCAGGACGTTGAAGACGAACGACACGACGAACACCTTGGAGTCGAAGATCCGCTCCAGATAGGCACGCAGACCGCCGAACACCGCGTCCAGCGCGGCAACCACGGCGATCGGCAGATACGGCTCGACGAACTCCGGCACGCTGGGGTGAAACACCAGCCCCAGCACGATTCCGACGACAAGTGCGGCGATCCCGATCATCTAGCCGATCAATCCTGTGCTACCCACTGTTATCCAATCTGCTTGGCGAAGTTGACATCTCGTACACCGACCGCGGGCACATCGAGCCCGTCCCCGGCGCTGACGTTCACCCCGACGCCGTACGAGGTCTCGAGCAGTCGTAGGCGCTGCAGCCCGGGACTGCGGTCGAACGCATCCGACATCCCGTTCGGCGGGCCGATGGCCACGATGACATATGGACTCGTGATCGGTTGATTGTCGACCAGAATCCCGCCGCCGGCCTGTCGAATGGTGACCCCGGCCCCCACGCGCACGCCGCCGACCGAAATCGCCTCGGCACCGCTTGCCCACAGCGAATTGACCACCAACTGCAGATCACGGTCGAGGATGACCTGCTGGCTGCCCGCCACGCGCTGTTTCGACACGTCGCTGAGATCCTTGGAGACACCGGGATCGGTCACCGTCACGGTGAGTCCCGGACCGATCATCGGGACCGCCGCCGCGGCGACGTTCGCGGTGTCGAGGCTCGACAGCAGCTGCTGGCCGTCCTCGTCCATGCCGAGCCGGGCCCGCCGCTCGGCGTCGACCTGGTCGATGAGCGCACCGCGTTCGGCACTGGCCTTTTCGGCGCCGGCCTCGGCGGCGCGCACGCGGCCGGCCAGTGCGTGCTGGGCCTCGCGGGCGGCCGGCGCCGCGGTCTGTGCCTGCGCGGCGGCCACCGCGAACACCGTGGCGATCGCCAGTGCCGCCAGGATCTGCCAGCCAAACTCCCAAACCCGGGGCCGCGCCCGCCCCGTGGACTCCCGCTCCGCCGCGGCAGCGGCATATCCCGGGTCGAGATGATCGGACAGCAGGGACCGCAGCAGCGAGGGCACCGGGATGCGTTTGGGCGCATCGGCCTCGTGGTGGTTGAGGCCGGCGCCCGACTCGTAGCCACCGAGCAGGCTCATCGGTACGGTCTCTCTTCGCGCAAGCGGCTCATCGCACCACCGGCATGCGGCGCACCACCAGCACCACCTGGATCAGGTACAGCACGGCCGACCACAGGTACAGCGCCAGGCCCCAGATCAGAAACGCCCAGCCGCAGGCCAGGATCACCCTGCTCCACAACGCATCCCACTGCCCGAGCAGGATCAGCGGGAACCCGGACATGAGCGCGAACGTCGCCGCTTTGCCGATGTAGGTGACGGGCAGTGCGGCCAGCCCGCGGCTGCGCAAGATGGGCAGCGTGGCGGCCAGCACCGCGTCGCGTCCCAGCAGGGTCAGCACGATCCACCACGGCACCGCGCCGTAGAACGCGAGCGCCACCGGGACGGTGACCATGTAGATGCGGTCCACCAACGGGTCGAGCAGTTCCCCGAGCCGCGACGACTGGTTGGCCACGAGCCGGGCGATCTTGCCGTCGGCCCAGTCGGAGAAACCGCTGAACATCAACACCGCGACGGCCCAGCCCTGCGCGTGCGCCACGAACAGCAGATACAGGAACACCGGCACCAACACGAGCCGCACCAGACTCAGCGCGTTGGGCACCGTCACCACGCGGTCACGGGCAGATGACTCACCACCCGACACTGCGCTCCTGCCCTGCGGAGCAGGCGCGTCCTCCATGGAACTAAAACTTAGCGGAACACCCCGGGCAGGCTCAGCGCAGACATCGTGTCGTCGGCGAGCGGATTGTCGTGGACCATGTAAGTCCACGTCGACGTCGGCCGCGCGAGCTTCGACAGGTCGATGCCCGGTTCCTCTTCGATCGACTCGGCCGTTTCGAAGGTCTGCTGCGCCGCCTCGATCGCGTCGGCGGCCAGCGAGGCGAACGCGTCGACGGCCATCCGGTGGAACTCGTCGAGCGGGTTCTGCCTGCCCAGCGCCCGCAGGTGGATGCTCTCGCGGATGTCGGCCAGATAGGCCAGGTGCTCACACCAGCCACGGTCGAGGTGGTAGAGCATGATCAACCGGCAGATCTTCTCCAGCCGCTCCTCGGCGTCCTCCCCCAGGTCCTCGGCCAGCTTCTCGTAGCGCTCGGGCGAGCGCTCCTTGAGTTCGTCGCGCGCGGTCGCGGTGCGCAGCAGCGTTTCGCGGCGCTCGACGATGATCGCGCGCTGCTGGGCGATCAGCTGGTTGTACCGCCAGGTGTTGGCGTGTACGTCGAGCAGCCTGCCCTCGGCGACGCGCTGCGCATGGTCGAGCAGCCCGGCCGCTTTCGGTGCGACGATCCGCCCGTCCTCGTCGGTCTCCATCGGCAGCTTGCTGCGCTCGAGGTGCGCGGCCACCACCTCGTCCTCCCAGCTGGAGAAGAACACCGTCGAGCCGGGGTCGCCCTGCCGGCCTGCGCGCCCGCGCAGCTGGTTGTCGAGGCGCTCGGTGTGGTGGCGGCCGGTTCCGACGACGTGCAGACCGCCGAGTTCGGCGACCTTCTCCTTTTCGGGGGCCTGGTCGCCGACGTCCGAACCGCCCAGCCGGATGTCGGTGCCGCGCCCGGCCATCTGCGTCGAGACGGTGACCGCGCCGAGCTTGCCCGCCTCGGCGATCACCGCGGCTTCCTCGGCGTCGTTCTTGGCGTTGAGCACCACCGCCGGAACGCCGGCCTTCACGAGTTTCTCGTGCAATTCCTCGGATTCGGCCACGTCGTGGGTGCCGACGAGGACCGGTTGACCCGTCTTGTGGATCTCGGCGATGTGCTCGACGATCGCGTCGTTCTTGGCCGCCACGTTGATGTACACGCGGTCGGTTTCGTCCTCGCGGATGTTCGGCTTGTTCGGCGGGATGGGCGAAACGCCGAGCTTGTAGAACTGCCGCAACTGCTCGCCTGCGGCGAGCGCGGTGCCGGTCATCCCGCACACCGTGGGATACCGGTTGATCAGCGCCTGCACGGTGATGGTGTCGAGCACCTCACCGGTCTCGGTGGTCTCGATACCCTCCTTGGCCTCGACGGCGGCCTGCAGCCCGTCCGGCCAGCGCTGCAGCGCGGCGATGCGGCCACGCGACGCGTTGATGAGCTGTACGGCGTTGTCCCGCACGATGTAGTGCACGTCGCGCTGCAGCAGTACGTGCGCGTGCAGGGCGACGTTGACCTCGGTGAGGGTGGTGACGACGTGTTCCTCGGAGTACAGGTCGATGCCGCCGAGTTTGGCCTCGATCGCGCGGGCGCCCGCATCGGTGAGGTGCACGTTGCGGCTGTCGGCGTCGGTGTCGTAGTGCTTGCCCGGGGTCAGCTCACCGACCATGCGGATGATCTCGACCCGGGGCTGCTCGCGGTGGCTGGTGCCGGCCAGGACGAGCGGTACGAGCGCCTCGTCGACGAGCACCGAGTCGGCTTCGTCGATGAGCGCGACGTCGGGGTTCGGCGACACCAGGTCCTCGACGTCGGTGACCAGCTGATCGCGCAGCACGTCGAAGCCGATCTCGTTGACCGAGGCGTAGGTGACGTCGCACTGATACGCCGCGCGGCGTTCCTCGGCAGTCGAGTCGGCGGTGATCCAGCCGACCGACAGGCCCAGCGCCTCGATGAGCGGCCCCATCCATTCGGCGTCGCGGCGGGCCAGGTAGTCGTTGATCGTGATGACGTGGACGTTGCGCCCGCCGATCGCGTAGCCGGCCGCGGCGATCGCGCCGGCCAGGGTCTTGCCCTCACCGGTCGCCATCTCGACGACGTCGCCGGCGAGCATGCGCAGCGCCGCGAGCAGCTGGACGTCGAACGGACGCAGCCCGGTCGTCCGCTCGGCGGCTTCCCGCGCGAGGGCGAGGAACTGCGGGATGTCGGCGGCAGCGGCCAGATCCTCGAGCTGCAACAGTTTGGCGGCCTTGGTCAGCTGTTCGTCATCGAGCCCGGCGGCCTTCTCCTCGAAGTCCGCCGCCCCTTTGACCTCCGACAGCGAACGGGCCTGATTCCGCTCGGTGCTGGCACCCAGAAGCTTCCAGAACTTGCTGCTCAAGCGCCCCGGTTTGGCGCTGGACGTCTTTGGCACATGTTCACGGTACGCGGAGGACCGCAGACGCCGAACGGGACCGGTTGCACGGAGCCTCCGCGACGCCATCCGCAGGATTGCGGGGTACCTTGCCCGCATGGAGATGTTCACCCCGACTCTCGACTGGGGCAACGAGCTTCTGACATCGCTGGTGTGGATCGCCAAGGGCTGGGTCATCGCGGCGGTGTCGACGATGGTGATCCTGTTCCTGATCGCGCGCTTCACCGAGTGGGGCAGGCAGTACTGGCGCGTCAGCAGCGGTTACTTCACCGGTCCGGACAGCGTCAAGGTGTGGCTCTGGCTGGCCGCGCTGTTGCTGTCGGTGATCACCGGCGTGCGGCTCAGCGTGTTGTTCAGCTTCCAGGGCAACGACATGATGACGAGCTTCCAGGTCATCGCCTCGGGCATCTCCAGCGGCAACGAGGCCGTGCGGGTATCCGGCCGGGACGGCTTCTGGATGTCGCTGGGAGTCTTCACGATCCTGGCGGTCCTCAACGTCGCCAGGATCATGCTCGACCTGTACATGACGCAGCGCTTCATGCTCCGCTGGCGCGCGTGGCTCACCGACCGGCTCACCACGGACTGGCTCGACGGCAAGGCGTACTACCGGGCCCGCTTCATCGACGACACGATCGACAACCCGGATCAGCGAATCCAGACCGACATCGACATCTTCACCGGCAGCGCCGACTCGTTGCCGAACCGGCCCAACAACACCTCGACCGCGACCCTGCTGTTCGGCGCGATCAGCTCGATCGCCTCGATGATTTCGTTCACCGCGATTCTGTGGAATCTGTCGGGTGAGGTGACGCTGCCGCTGATCAATGTCGACCTGCCCCGTGCGATCTTCTGGATCGGCATCGTCTACGTGTTGTTCGCGACGGTCATCGCGTTCTGGATCGGCAGGCCGATCATCTGGCTGTCGTTCAACAACGAGAAGTACAACGCCGCGTTCCGCTACGCCCTGGTGCGCCTGCGCGACGCGTCGGAGGCGGTCGCGTTCTACCGCGGTGAGATCGCCGAACGCACCGGCCTGCGGCGGCTGTTCGCCCCCGTCGTCTCGAACTACAAGCGCTACGTCAACCGGATGACGAAGTTCCTCGGCTGGAACCTCTCGGTGGACCAGGCGCAGGAACTGATTCCGTACGTCGTGCAGTTCCCCCGCTTCTACAGCGGCGAGATCACGCTCGGTGCGCTGACGCAGACCGCGAGCGCGTTCCGCAGCCTGCTCGACGGCCTGTCGTTCTTCCGCAGTGCGTACGACAACTTCGCCGGCTACCGGGCCGCGATCATCCGTCTGCACGGTCTGGTCGTGGCCAACGACGAGGCCCGCGAACTGCCCGAGGTGACGACCACACCCTGCGTCGACGGCACGGTCAAGCTCAGCGAGGTCGAGGTCCGCACCCCGGACGGCAGGCAACTGATCAAGCCGCTCGACATCTCCCTCGACGTCGGCGACACGCTGGTGATCACCGGACCGTCGGGCAGCGGCAAGACCACGCTGCTGCGCAGCCTGGCCGAGTTGTGGCCGTTCACGTCGGGCACGCTGACCCGGCCGTGCGGACCCAACGAGACGATGTTCCTGTCCCAGCTGCCCTACGTGCCGCTCGGCGATCTGCGCGCGGTCGTCACCTATCCGGGCGAAGAAGGCTCCGTCGACGACGAGACCCTCAAGCGCACGCTCAACGACGTGGCACTGGCGCACCTCGTCGGCCGGCTCGACGAAGTCCAGGACTGGGCCAAGGTGCTCTCCCCCGGCGAACAACAGCGAATCGCGTTCGCGCGCATCATGCTCGTCAAACCCAAGGTGGTGTTCCTCGACGAGTCGACATCCGCGCTCGACGAGGGCCTGGAGTTCATGCTCTATCAGCTGGTGCGCACGGAGCTGCCGGACACCATCCTGGTGAGCGTCAGCCACCGCACCACCGTCGAGCAGCACCACACCCACGAACTTCAGCTACTCGGCGACGGCGAATGGCGGCTGGGTCGCGTGGAGGGCGAGGAAGACTCGAAACCCGCTCTGGTGTAACCCGGCCACGGTAGCTTGCCGGGCATGGAGATGTTCACCCAGTCGCTGGACTGGGGCAACGAGATCCTGGCGTCGCTGTTGTGGGTGGCGAAAGCGTGGGCCGTCGGCGCGCTCTCGATGGTCGTCGTGCTGGCCGGGCTGGCCCGGTTCACCGTATGGGGCAGGCAGTTCTGGCGCGTCACGAGCGGCTATTTCACCGGGCGCCAAAGCATTCCGGTGTGGGCGCTGTTGGCCGTGCTGCTGTTGTCGGTGATGGTTTCGGTGCGCATGGACGTGCTGTTCTCCTATTACGCCAACGACCAGTTCACCGCGCTTCAAGTGGCTTTCGAGGGGGCGGGAGCGGGCAACGACGAGGTGCGCGATTCGGGCATCGCCGGTTTCTGGAAGTCCATCGTGATCTTCGCGATGCTGGTGACGGCCGACATCACCCGCACGCTGCTCGACCTGTATCTCATGCAGTACTTCATCATTCGGTGGCGCGTGTGGTTGACCGACCGGCTCACCGGCGACTGGCTCGACGATCGGGCCTACTATCGCGGCCGCTTCCTCGGTGCGTTCGGTGGCCGGCCGATCGACAACCCGGATCAGCGCATCCAGCACGACATCGACGTCTTCACCACCGGCACGGGACCGGAGACGAACAACCCGACGGTCGCGACGTCGCAGACGCTGCTGTTCGGTTCGGTGTACGCGCTCGTCTCGGTTGTCGCGTTCACCCCGATCCTGTGGAATTTGGCCGGGCCGTTGACGATTCTGGGCGTGACGGTGCCCAAGGCGCTGTTCTGGATCGCGTTGTTGTGGGTCGCCGTGACGACGGTCGTGGCGTTCTGGATCGGCAGGCCGATCATCCGGCTCACGTTCCGCAACGAGCTCACCAACGCCGCGTTCCGCTATGCGCTCGTGCGCATCCGCGATTCCGCCGAGGCCGTCGGCTTCTACCGCGGTGAGCGCACCGAACGCGACACGCTCGGGGTGCGATTCGCCCGCATCATCGCGAACTATCGCAGGCTCGTGTTGCGGGGCGTGGCGTTTCTCGGCTGGAACCGGTCCATCAACCAGATCATCGAGCCGCTTCCGACGATCATCCAGGCGCCCCGGCTGTTCGCCGGTGAACTCCAACTGGGCGATGTCACCCAGTCGGCGAGTGCGTTCAACCGCGTGCAGAGTTCGTTGAGCTTCTTCCGGTCGGTGTATGACGCGTTCGCCGGATACCGCGCCGCGATCATCCGCCTCGACGGATTGGTGACCGCCAACGAACAGGCCAGGGCACTGCCGCGGTTGGCGTCCGGGGTCAGCGACAACGGTGGCGTCGAGCTCGCCGACGTCGAAGTGCGTTCTCCCGCAGGCGAACTGCTTCTGGACAACCTCGACATGGAGCTGACGCCCGGCGACCGGCTGGTCATCACCGGCCCGTCCGGCACCGGCAAGACGACGCTGCTGCGCAGCCTCGCACAACTGTGGCCGTACGGTTCGGGCACCGTGCGATACCCCGAGGGCACGGTGATGTTCCTGTCGCAGTTGCCCTATGCCCCGCTGGGCGACCTGCGCGAGGTGGTGAGCTACCCGGAGCCGGCCGGCGCGTTCGGCGATGACGAGATCCGGCGAGCGCTGAGCGCCGTGACCCTGGGCCACTTGTCGTCGCGGCTCGACGAGGAAGCGGACTGGTCGAAGATACTGTCGCCCGGTGAGCAGCAGCGGATCTCGTTCGCCCGCGTCCTGCTGGCCAAGCCGAGCGTGGTGTTCCTCGACGAGTCGACGTCGGCGCTCGACCCGGGTCAGGAGTTCGCGATGTACGAGACTCTGCGGACCGAGCTACCCGACTGCATCGTGGTCAGCGTCAGCCATCGCGAAAGCGTCAACCGGCATCACGAGAAGCAGCTCGCGCTGCTCGGCGATGGGCGCTGGCAGCTGAGCGCCATCGCCGAACAGGCCTAGCGCGCCGCGGCGTGCGCGCCGGCGCGGCGGCCGAAGAACGATCCTTCACCGAGCTGCGTGCCGCTGGCATAACCCTTTCCGTCCTGCGCGATGTTGGAGGCGCACGCCCCCGCCGCGTACAGACCGGGCACGGCGGTGCCGTCCGCCCGCAACACCTCACCGTCGATCGAGACCGCGAGGCCGCCCATGGTGAAGCCCGAGTACATCGCGCGGCCCAGCGACAGGTCGAACGCCGCCCACGGCCCGCTGTCCTGCACCGCAACGTATTCCGGCTGCTTGTGGAAGTCGGGATCCTCGCCCTTGGCCGCGTTCTCGTTGTAGCGCTGCAGCGTCGCCGCCAAGTTGCCCTTCGGGATACCGAGCGCGGTCTCCATCTCCTCGATCGTCTCGTAGCCGTCGATGAACCGGATCAACGGCATGGCAGGCATCTCCATGTGCGCCTCGTCGACGACGAGATAGGCCTCCTGATCGGCCTGCTCGAGCACGAAAGCCGATGTGCGCGAATGGTAGGAGTCCTCGGCGACGAAGCGCTGGCCCTGGTTGTTGACGATCACGCCGGTGAGCAGGATCTCGGGCGGATAGGCCGCGGCGGTGATGAACAGCTGATCGAGGTCCTTGGCGACGCCGCCGGCCGAGACGCCCATCCGAATTCCCAGACCGTCGTCGTTGGGATTGCCGAGGATGTAGGGCTCGACCTCACCGTGGTGCTTGGTGCGCCGCTTGGTGCCCAGCGCGGGCGTGTACTCGGCGACCATCTCGGCGTTCATCGCGAAACCGCCCGCCGCGATGACCACCGATTCCGCTCTTACACAACCGGTTTCGCCGAAGTGCTTCCACTTCACGCCGACGACCGACCCGTTTTCGACCACCAGGTTCGTCGCGCCGACCTCGTAGCGGATCTCGACCCCGAGCGCATCGGCGCGCTTGAGCAGCAGGTCGATGACCATCGCCGCACCGCCCAGCTCGCCCGGCACCGGTACCGAATGGCCGCGCGGCGCCGGCTTGGCCTGTTCGCAGAACGGCCACACCTTCTCGTTGCCGGTGTAGGACAGCCCTTCGGTGCCGGGCGGGACGACCACCTTGCCCGGGTAGAAGCTGCGCTCGAACTGAAAGCCCAGCGATTCCAGCCAGTTGAAGTGCTCGACGCTGCCGTCGCAGTACGCGCGGATCTTTTCGAGATCGGGGTCGCGGGCCACCGAGACCAGGTACTTGTACATCTCCTCCGGGGTGTCGGGGTGCCCGGTGGCCTCCTGCACCGCGGTGCCGCCGCCGAGGTAGAAGTGCCCGCCTGCCATCGACGTGGTGCCGCCCGCAGCGGCCGCACGCTCGAGTACGAGAACCCGGGCTCCGGCCGCGGCCGCACTGACCGCCGCACATCCGCCCGCGATGCCGAAGCCGATCACGACGACGTCGACCTCGTCGGACCAGGACGCGACCTCGGCGGCGTCGACAACCTCGGGGATCTCTTTCACTGCTGCTCCTGTTTCACATGGTCGAAGAACGCCCGGATCTCGGGCGGGATGTAAGCGACTTCCAGATACGGCACCCCGGCCCCCGGCGCCGACAGATAGGCGAATCTCATGCCGCCGGGCATCTCGCCGTGACACACCGCGGGCGTGCCGTCGCGTTCGGCGTCGCGCAGGCGGGCCTCGAACGCCGCGGGGTCGGGCGCCTCGACGCAGACGTGGTGCAGTCCTGGGCCGCTGCGATCCAGGAACTCCGAGTACACGCTGTCACCGCGGACCGGCGCGATCAGTTCGAGCTGTGTGTCCCCGGCGTAACTCAGCGAGATGTCGGCCACGAAATCGGCGGGCCTGCCGCGATGGAAGCAACTGTCGGGGGCGAAGTGGACTGCGGGCATGCGCACCCAACGGCGCGCGCCGAGCAGGGTGGTCAGCGCCTGTTCAGTCGCCGCCAGGTCGTCCGTCACCCAGGCAATCTGGACAGGTGTCTGATTCAGCACGACACGAGGATATCGCCGACCGCGCGGGATGGCTAGAACGCGTTCTAGTTCTGCGGTTCGCCCTGGTAAAAGGCGGCACAACGCTGCGTCGCGGCGCGGGCCCACTCGGGATCGGCGCCGCAGGCCACCAGGGCCCGCTGCCATTGCCCGGCCGCTTCGGTCACGAACCGCTTGCCGTCATCGCTCGCCGACCACGTCTCCTCGAAGCCGGCTTCGATCGCCTCACCGGTCTCCAGGTGAATGGCCAGCCCGACGAGTCCGAGATCCCAGCCGATGCCGACCGCGGCCGGTCCGTACTGGCGCCAGGTGTCGTCGTCGACGTGCGCGATGTGGTCGAGTTCGAATCGGGATCGATCCGGCCTCTCATCGAAGACGCGGACCTCGATCCAGCTGACGTCCCCGCCGAACTCCCACGTGGCGGTGAACTCCCGGGGTGGGTCACAGCTCAGCACCGTGCCGTTGGCATTGCCCTCCAGCTGGTACTGGCCACCGACCCGCAACTCGCCGGTGATCGGCAGGAACCAGCGCGGGATGCGCTCGATGTTGGTCAGCGCGTCCCACAGATCGGCGGCGTCGGTCGGATATGTCTGGCCGAGCGTGATGACGTGCGCCTCCCCCGCTTCGAGCACTCGGGTGCCGACCGTGCGGCGCACGGCGTTGACCTGGTGGGTTACGTCAATCATGGTGTTTCCATTCGATTCTGCGTTGCCTTTTGCCGCGCGCGATCTCGGTTGCCAATGCGTCCAAATGCGGCGTCCAGAACCGCCGGAAGGTGTCCAGCCACTGGTCGATATCACGCAGCGGCGCACTGTCCACCGAATACAGCCTGCGCTGGCCTTCGGCTCGAACATTGGCAAAACCGTTGTCCCGCAATACCTTCAGATGCTGCGACACCGCCGGCTGGCTGATGCCGAACTCCGCTTGGACCTCGGCCCCGATCGCGCCCGCGGTCAGTTCACCGTCGGCCAGCAATTCCAAGATGCGCCGTCGCACCGGGTCGCCCAGGACGTCGAACGTGTGCACGGCTCAAACATAAAAGCTATTACTTATATAAGTCAAGATTAATGTACGGGTCGCGCCAACGTATCGATCAACAACCCGATCTGAAGCTCGAACATCTGCGCCGGATCGGTCAGGGTGTCGGCACCGTACTGCCCGAACACTTCGAGACTGACCGCGCCGACCAGGCCCGCCCACACCAGAAAGCACTTCGCCACGACCGCGTCGTCGCCGGTGAAGGCGAACTCGGCCCGAATGCGCTCAAGGTCGGACGAGAGCGGTTCCGCCACAGCTTCTTTCGTCGCCATGATGTCGCCGGCCGCGATACCGGCGGCGACTGCCGCGAACAACGCACCGACCACCCGCGTGCCGGGCCCGACCGTACGCTCGGCCGGGGCGTGATAGCCGGGCACCGGGCTGCCGTACAACAACGCCCAGCGTGCCGGCTGGTCGATGGCCCAGTCGCGCGTCGCGTGTGCGATGGCGCGGATGCGCGCACGCCAATCGGATTGCGTTGCCGCGCCGTCGACCGCATCGGCGAGTTCGGTGTAGGCGTCCACGACGAGCTGGGTCAGCAGCTCGTCGCGGCTCGCCACGTAGCGGTACACCGCCGACGACACCATGCCGAGGTCGCGGGCTATCGCACGCAGCGACAAGCCCGCCGCACCCTCGGTGACGAGGTGTTGCCGACCGATCTCGATGATCGCGGCCTCGATCCGCTCGCGACTCTCCTGACGCTTTCCCACAGGGCGAGTGTGCCAGAACCGAGATCACTGCTCTTGAAATTCGTGCCCACCCGTGCAACTCTTGAAAGAGAGCACTGCTCTCGAAATGTTTCCCTGCGAAGGAGCCACGATGACAACGCGATACGACGCACCCGGCCCGGTCGCTCGCGCCGGCAACGACCTGATTCGCCACCTCACCGAACTCGGCATCAGCATCGCCGGTACGACGGCGCTGCGGGTACGCGGGCGGCGAACCGGCAAACCGCACGCCGTTGTGGTCAACCTGCTGTCGGTGGACGGCGAGAAGTTCCTGGTGTCACCGCGCGGCAACACGCAGTGGGCCCGCAACGCGAGAGCGGCTGGAGCCGTCGAGATCGGCCCGCGGTGGCGTCGCCGCACCGTGCCGATCACCGAGGTGCCCGATGACGGCAAGCCCCCGCTGCTGAAGCGTTACCTCGACCGGTGGTACTGGGAGGTCAAGGGGCATGCCGCCGGTTTGACACCGCAATCGACCGATGCCGAGCTTCGGGACGGCGCGCGCTCGATCCCGGTCTTCAAATTGCTCGATTAGGGCTGCGGCACAACAGCGTTCGCGATGTCACCGGACGCCTGCACCACCGCATTGCGGGCCTGCCCGCTCGCGCTCTGCCACGACACCGCCGCTGGGTACTGACCCCACGTGCTGTTGAACATCCCGACGATCGCAGCACGGCCGTCGGGAGTGACGACGTACACCGGCCCGCCGGAGTCGCCTTTCTGACTGACCACGCCGTGCGCCATCGTGAACCAGCCGTTGTTGACGGCTTCGATGGTTCCGCAACTCTCGCCGGTGACCACACCGAAGTGGCACACCGGCAGACCCGGCGCGGGCACGACCGCCGGGTCCTCGACCAGCAGGCGACCACCCGGCAGGATGTTGTTGATCGCGACGTCGCCCGCGAGTTGGATCGTTTCCCAGTCGGAGATCATGTGATTCGTGTCGATCGTCGCACCGTCGGGCGTGTTGTCGCGGAATGACGTCTGCTGGCCGATGAAGTTCCCGTTCCGGTCCCCCACGGGGCCGCTGCCCCGGCAGTGGCCTGCGGTGAACCCGATCCGGCTGACCGGGTCGACGTAGCCGAGCGTGCACACATTGGTGTCCTGGCGGATTTCCATGCCGGGGTACACGAGCACACCTGGCATGGCCTGCGCCGTCGGGGCCGCATGCAGCAACACCGCCAGTGGGGCCGCCAGCACGAGTGATCGCAGCGCGCGAAGCCACGGGTGGCGCACGGGCGGCCTCCCATCGGTTTGCGGTCGTGGTGATTTCCAAGGGTACCGGGGCGATGGCCGGTTGCGCGCCGGTTCACCCGCATGAGCGGCGCTGGCTCGCGAATCATCCCGCGGCACATCGGATGAAGCGACGACGGCCCGGACCGCTGAGGTCCGGGCCGTCGGTTCGGTGCAGGTCAGGGAATCGTCAAAACCTGTCCGGGATGGATGAGGTCAGGATTGGAGATTCCGCTGGCATTCGCGATCTGCTGGTACTTGCTGCCGTCGCCGTAGAACCGCTCGGCGATCGCCCACAGCGTGTCGCCGGAGACAACGGTGTAGGTGCGCGGTGCCGGTGGCGGCGGAGGCGGCGGCGGGGCGGCCGGCGCAGCGGCAGGCTCGGGGGCGGGCTCGGGCGCCGGTGCGGGTTCCTCAACCGCGGCCGGGGCGACCTCGGGCTCGGCCGCAGCAGGCGGCGGCGGTGGCGGCTCGGTCGTGTCGGTCTTCGAGGACCACGCCGGTCCGTCCTTGGCGTACAGCACCAGGTTGCGGTCGTCCTGGAGAACCAGTTTGACGTCCTTCTTGCCCTTGGTGTCGGTGTGCCACACCGGCTTCTCCGGTGTGTACAGCACGAAGTTGCCGTCGGTCTGCACTTCGGCGCGGACTACGTCCTGGCCGTTGGTCTCCGTGGACCAGACCGCTTTGTCGCGCGCGTAGAGCACGAGGTTGCCGTCGTCCTGCAACGTGAGCGTGTAGGCGCCGTTGTTGGAAGTGAGCGACCCCCCTTTGTCCAGCTTCTGTCCTTCGGTAAGTGTGTCTCCCACGCAGCTCCCCTTTCTTGACGTTCGACCTACCCGGCCGAGCCTACTGATCTTGGCTTTGCTTGTGTGCGGTTCTGCTCGGCTGAATTCAAACGCTGAAAGAACTTTTGGATTACGAATCGAATCCGAGCCCGAGCGCATCGAGAGAGCGCAGCAGCAGGTTGCGCTGGCCCGCGGCATGGTCGGCCCGGTCGAGTGACCACCGGGTGGCCTGTATTCCCATGCTGGCCAACGGTTCCGGCGGAAACGGCAGCGGCCGTTTGCGGACCATCTCCAGTTCGGTGCGCTCGGTCGGTGTGCCGTCGAGCAGGTCGAGGCACACGTCGGCGGCGAACCGGGCCGCGCCGACACCCAGACCGGTGAACCCGTTGACGTAGGCGACGCGTCCGTTGCGCGCCATCCCCCAATGGGCACAGAAGCGCGTGTTGGTGTCGATCGCGCCGGCCCACCGATGACTGAAGGTCACGTCGCCGAGTTGCGGGAACGTCACGAAGAAATGTGCCGCGAGTTTGCGGTAAGTCGTCGGTCGGTCCTCATAGCCGGCCTTGACCTTACGACCGAAGTGATAGACGGCGTCGTAACCGCCCCACACGATGCGGTTGTCCATCGTGAGCCGGTAGTAGTGGAACTGGTTGGCACAATCGCCGACGCCCTGGCGGCCGTGCCAGCCGATCCGAGACAGCTGCGCATCGGTCAGCGGTTCGGTCGCCAGCACATAGTCGTAGACCGGAACGACG
The DNA here is from genome assembly GCF_049241375.1 of Mycolicibacterium wolinskyi str. Jessa 2025. Lineage (NCBI taxonomy): Bacteria > Bacillati > Actinomycetota > Actinomycetes > Mycobacteriales > Mycobacteriaceae > Mycobacterium > Mycolicibacterium wolinskyi. The sequence goes on along the minus strand of NZ_CP185960.1, from coordinate 3,244,994 downwards.
TGAAAACTGTTGCGGCGCAGCAGGCTCGGAAACACATTGGTCGCGAGCACCGCCTGCCGCGCGGTGATGACGGCCTGCGGGGTCTCGATGCGCAGCACCGCTCCCCCGGAATTGATCGAGCGCGCGGCGGTGTGTTCGTGGATGTGCACCCCGGCGTCCGCGCATGCGCGGGCGAGCTCGATCGCCAGTTTGGCGGGGTGCACCAGGGCGCAGGTGTCCCGTTCGAACAACCCGGCCTGATACGTCGGCGAATCGACCTGCGCCCGTACCGCCTCGCGGTCGAGAAACGCGCCCTCGCCTGCGGCGGCCGCCTGTGCGAGCCAGTCGATCTGGTGCGGCTCGGTGGCCACCGTCAGCATCCCGGTGCGCTGCCAGTCGGTGTCGAGGCCCAGCCGGGCGATGTCGGCCTGCATGCCGTCCAGGTTGTCTCGGCCCATCGCGTCGAGCTTGTCGATCTCGTTGGGCCAGCGCGTCTTTCCGTTGTTTTCGCCGTGCGTGAGGCTCGCGTCGACGAATCCGCCGTTGCGGCCGGACGCCGCCCAGCCGACCCGGTGGCCGTCGATGAGCACGATCCGCCAGTCGGGATGACGTTCGGCGGCGTGCAGCGCCGTCCACAGTCCGGTGTAGCCCGCGCCGATCACCGCCAGATCGCAGCTGGCCGAACGGGTCAGCGCGGGATGACGCGGCCTCGGCATGTCGAGCCAGACCGACCCGAGGCTGCTGGCGGCCAGCGCCCGGTCGATCAGTGCGGGATCGACTTCGGCGTCGAACACGGTGCGCACGCTGCGGACCTTACGGGGTCGGGCTCTGCCCGCGCGGGGCATTCGGCGGCACCGTCGCCTCAGCCCCGGATCACGGGCCGTGTGCCGACGTAGCGGGTCAGCACCGGACCGACGATCGCCAGGATGAACACGTACGGGGTGGCGATCGCCTCGAGCTGTTCGTAGGTGGAGCCGACGAGACCGATGATGACGAGGGAGAACTCGCCGCGCGCGATCAGCGCGGTGCCGGCCCGCAGCTGGCCGGGCCGGGCAACGCCTTCGCGCCGTGCGGCGAAACGGCCGGTGAGCACCTTGGTGACCGCGGTGACGGCCGCGAGCGCGAGCGCCGCGGGCAGCATCGGCACGAGATCTGCTGGATCCACCGAGATCCCGATGGCCAGAAAGAAGATCGCCGCGAACAGGTCCCGCAGCGGGCTGAGCACCGTGCGGGCCCGCTGCGCGGAATCACCGGTGAGCGTCAGGCCGACCAGGAACGCCCCGACCGCGGCCGAGGCGTGGATGAACTCGGCGAGCGCCGCGACGATGAGGGTCAGCCCGAGTACCCGCAGCAGCAGCTGCTCGTTGTCCGGATGGGCGACGAACCGGGTGACGTGTTGTCCCCACCGGTAGGACACCACGAAGGCGACGACCAACGCCGTGATCGCAATGGTCATGCCGACCAGCGCATGCAGCAGCGTGCCACCGGCGGCGAGCACTGCGAGCAGCGGCAGGTAGGCCGCCATCGCGAAGTCCTCCAGCACCAGGATCGACAGCACCGCGGGCGTCTCGCGGTTGCCGAGCCTGCGCAGATCGCCGAGCAGCCGGGCGATCACACCCGACGACGAGATGTAGGTGACGCCCGCCAGGGCGAGGATTCCGACACCGGACAGCCCGAGCAGCCAGCCGGCGATCGCGCCGGGAATCGCGTTGAGCAGCAGGTCGACCCACGCCGACGGGAGATGTCTGCGCAAGCTCGTGGCGAACTCCCCGATGGAGAATTCGAGCCCGAGCGTCAGCAGTAGGAGAACCACGCCGATCGATGCGCCGGTGCTGACGAACTCGCCGGCGGCGGGCACCGGGGCGATGCCACCTTCGCCGAGGGCCAGGCCGGCCACCAGATACAGCGGGATGGGCGACAGCGCGAACCGGCGTGCGGCGGTGCCGAGCACGGTGAGCACCGCGAGGATGATGCCGAGCTCAAGGAGAAGCGCAGCCGATACAGCCACCGAGTCAGCCCTGTGCCGGCGCGCCGGGCACGTCTCCACGGGCGACGATCTGCTCGACGCCCGCTATGCCGGAGTCGGTCCCGATCACCACCAGGACGTCGCCGGCGTGCAACAGGTCGGCGGGGCCGGGCGACGCGAGCACCTCCTCGTCGCGCACGATCGCCACGATCGACGCACCGGTGCGGGTGCGGGCTTTCGTGTCGCCCAGCGGGTGGTCGGCGAAGGGACTGCCCGGCCGGATCGTGACCTGACCGGCGTTGAGGCCGGGCACTTCCCTGGTGAGGTCGGCGAACCGCTCGGCGATCCGCGGCGCGCCGAGGATCTGCGCCAGCGCGTCGGCCTCCTCGTCGGACAACCGGAACACCTGTTGGGCCTGGTCGGGATCTTCGTGCGGGTACACGACGACCTCGAAGTTGCCGGTCCGCAGGGCGATGACGCCGATCCGGTCACCGTCGTGGTTCTCGAACTCAAACCTCAGGCCGACACCGGGCAGCAGTACCTCTTTGACGTCCATGCCTCAATACTGCTGCGTCGGCAGCCCGATCAGGTGGGTACTCGGGCAGTTCGGCCGGCCACGTGTCACGACGGTCACCGGAAGTTGAGCACCTCGTCGCCCCACGCTGTGTGGAGGTCGCGGTCGAGATCGGTGACGGTCTTGTCCTCCTTGTCGATCACGAGGGCGGACCGGTCGTCGCGGCGGTATGCCCGCCAGACCGGTTCGCCGGGCGCTCCGGTGGGCTCGCCGGTCGCGGCGAAGTTGACCCAGCGCCGCCGCATTCGTTGCGACACCGCGCGGCCGTGCTTGAGCCCCCCGAGCTTGAATGTCGGATCCTTCGGCCCCGCAACGAGATTGCCCCAGACGTACGGCAACTCGGTCGCGTGAGCGGCGCCCAGGCGCAGCAGCCGCAGCATCGGGGTGGAGAAGTCGAACCGGTAGAGATGGACGGGCGCCACGGCGCTATGCCCTTCGGCGAACCACAACGACGGCATCCGGAAGCCGATGTCGCGTGCCACGCCCATCCCGATCGCCTTGGTGCGCAGACCGGCATAGGCCGAGGTGATCTGCGCTTCGGTCGGCAGCTGCAAGCCCGGTTGCTCCGCGGCGATCCCCTCGAACATCGTCCTGATGGCCTCCGGCGTGATGGGCATCAGCGGCGACTTCATCCAGCGGAACAGCGCCGCTTCGTGTTTGTTGGTGCCGATGATCAACGGCACCGCGTGTGTGCGGCCCTCCCGGGCCAGCTTCACCGGATAGTCCGGTACCAGGTCTCCGTCGACGACGGGCGCGAACGCCAGCGTGCCGGGCGATTGCGCCGGAACGTCGTTGAAGATCGCCTGCGACGCGGCGAGGATCGCGGCCGGCGGGGTGTGCGCGAGCCGGCCCGCGTCGCCGGGCTCGATGCCGAGCCGGTCGAGGAGCTCGCGGGCAACCTTGCGCGAGCGGGCGGCGTCGTAGATCGACGTCGCCGGTGAGCTCTGCGCGATCGCGGCGGTGAACAGCCCATCGGCTTCCGGGCTGGCGAGCAGGGTCGTCACGATTCCCGCACCCGCCGATTCCCCGAACAGCGTGACGCGGTCGGGATCGCCGCCGAACGCGGCGATGTTGTCGCGGACCCACCGCAGTGCGAACAGCACATCGCGCAGGCCGACGTTGGTGTCGAAGCGCATGCCGACGGTGCTGAACTCGGAGAGGTCGAGGAAGCCGAACGCGCCGAGCCGGTAGTTGACGGTGACGACGACGACGTCGCCCTCCGCGGCGAGCACCCGGCCGCGATACAACGGCTGGTTGGCCGAGCCGAGCACATAGGCGCCGCCGTGCGCCCACACCATGACCGGTTTCCGGTCCCCGGGCGCACTGCCCGAGGGCGCCCACACGTTGAGGACGAGGCTGTCCTCACCCTGTTGCCCGCCGAGGTCGAGCGGGATCCTCGGATCGGTCGGCTGCGGGCATACGAGGCCGACCTTCGTGGCGTCGGCGGCCTCACGCCATGGTTGCGGCGGCTCGGGCGCGCGCCACCGCAACTCGGCGAGCGGGGCCCGGGCGTAGCGAACTCCCAACCACGCCTTCGCCGTTCCGTCGTCGGTACCGCGAACCGGGCCGTATTCGGTCTCGACGACGAGGGTGCGCATCGGGTCGGTCATGCATCTCCTCCGTGTCGGGTGATGTGCGCGCAGCGAACTTCTCCACGGTACGCACGGGCAGCGTTCTCGGTGTCGACAAGCCCCGGTGGCCGGCCGCGCGGAACCTGACGTGAACGTTCGCCGCACGGCCTGGCCACAACCGCTCCCCGCCCGTCACATAGCCTTGTGCCGTGCGGAAGTGGGCGTTGCTGGGCGCGGCCATCGGCACCGAAGTCACCGCCACACTGTCGCTGCGCGCGTCCCAGGACCACGCCGCCTGGCTGGTGCTCGTGGTCGCCGGTTACTTGTCGTCATTCCTGTTGTTGACGTTGGTGTTGCGCGCCGGCATGGCCGTCGGCGTCGCCTACGGCATCTGGGGTGCGATGGGCACTGCGACGACGGCGGTGCTGGCGGCGGTGTTGTTCGGCGATCCGTTCACGTGGCCCATCGTGGCCGGTATCGGGTTGATCATCGCCGGCGTGCTGCTCGTCGAACTCGGATCGCACCCGCGCGAGGTCGAATCGTGATGTGGCTCGCGCTCGCGGGAGCGATTCTCGTCGAGGTGTTCGCGACGCTGTCGCTGCGCGCCTCGGAAGGGCTGCGCCGCAAGGCCTGGGCCGTTCCGGTGGTCGCCGGCTATGCCACGTCGTTCTATCTGCTGTGGGTGGCCCTGTCACTCGGAGTGCCCGTCGGGATCGCCTACGGAATCTGGACGGCCTGCGGTGTCGCGCTCGTCGCGCTGATCGCGAAGTTCGTGTTCAAAGATCCACTCACGCCGGTGATGATGCTCGGCATCGCGCTAATCGTGTCGGGTGTGTTCACGATCGAGGTCGCCGGCGCCACGCACTGACGGCGCCCGTCTCAACACGCCGGCCAACAGCATCACCAGCACACCGACGATCGGCACGACGACCAGTCCGACCCGCAGTCCGGCCGCGTCGGCGATCATGCCGACCAGCAGCGGTGCCCCGAAGAACCCGATTCGCATCAGCCACGTCACGGCGGTCAGCCCGGTGCCGGGCCGCAAGCCGGGCAGCTGGTCGGCGGCATGCATGGCCGCCGGGATCAACGTCGCGACCCCGAGGCCGGCGGCGGCGAAACCGGCGATCGATCCGGCGATGCTCGGGAACGCCAGCGCGGCACCCATCCCGGCGGCGGTGATCAGGCCTCCTACGCGCACCACGGTCGCCTCGCCGAACCGGTCGACCATCCGGTCGCCGATGAGCCGGCCCACGAACATGAACCCCACGAGGGCGATGTAGCCGAACACCGCGACCGCGGGCGGTGCGTGCAGGGTGTCGCGCAGATAGAGCGTGGCCCACGAACTTCCGGCGTCCTCGACCGTGGCACCGGCGATGGCGATGAGCACGAGCGCGAGCAGGATCAGGTAGACGCGCGGGCCTGCCTTGGTGCCGGCGGGCGCCAGGGCAGCCGGATGATCGTCGTGGTCCGGGCCCGGCAACAGATACCGGTAGGCGACCAGCACCACCACGCTGAACACCACGGCGATGGCCGCGAGATGGATACCACGCGGCACACCGAGCGCGATGGTGGCCGCGCCCGTGAGCCCGCCGATGATCGCACCGACCGCCCACACCGCGTGCAGCGAGTTGATGATGGACCGGCCGTAGTCGCGTTGCAGTCGCAGCCCGTGCGCGTTCTGTGCGACGTCGACGACCGCGTCGCACGCTCCGGCGATGAAGAGTGCCGCGGCGAACATCACCGGCGATGCCGCCAGACCGGCCGTCACCACGAACGTCCCGAGCGCGATCGTGCCGATCACCGCGACGCGCGAACTGCGGAACCGCCGGATCAGCACACCCGCGGTCAACCCTGCGACGAGTGCACCGCCCGAGAACGCCGAGACCGCAGCGCCGTACACCGCGTTGCTCAGGCCGAGGTCGGTCTTGATCTCCGGATAGCGCGGCAGCAGATTGGCGAATATCGCGCCGTTGGTGAGAAACAGCGCCGCGACCGCGATACGGGCCCGCCGCAGGTCGACGGATTCGCGCTGTCCTAGGGCCGGTCTGGGTGGCACTGCGGCCACACTACCGCCGGTCAGCGCACGGCTGCGACGAGGCGTTCGCTGAGCTGCCAGAGGTCGGCGGCTTTGGCTTCGTCGTAGGACTCCCGCGAAGACCGGATCCGGCGGGTGCCCGCGAAGTATGCGCCGCTGACCCCGTCGAGTGCGGGGTCGGCGACGAGCCTCGCGAGGTCGGCCCCGGAGCGGCGCGTGCTGTTCACGCCGGGCAGCACCCGAAGCGCGGGCATGAGAACCCGCCACGCCAACCGCTGGGCGGGTGAGTAGTCCCGGGCCAGACCCGACCCGGGCATCAGGCCGGGGTCGAACGCATTCACCGTCACGCCGTGGTGGCCGTGCCCGAGCCGCCGATCGAGTTCGTAGGCGAACAGCATGTTGCACAGTTTGGATGTGGTGTAACGACGCCGGCCCTCTTCGGCGGTCAGTCCGCCGGCCTGCGGATAGGCGAGTTTGTCGGCGGTGGTGTAGCGCGGCGCGGGCATCCCGGTGAACTTGTCGGGGTCGTGCGTGCCGCTGCTGACGACCACGATCCGCGCGGGCTTGGCCAACTGGTCCAGCGCCTGCGAGACGAGCGCGAAATGGCCCAGATGGTTGACGCCGAACGTCATCTCGTAGCCTTCTGCCGTCGTCTGCGCTCCCGAGACCATCTGCAGTCCGGCGTTGCACACGACCGCATGCAGCGGCGGCACATCGAGTTGCGGCAGCCGGCCGGCGAAGTCGTGCACCGACCGCAGGGCCGCGAGGTCGATGGCGCTGACGGTGGTGCGGCCGGGGTGGCCGAGGCGGGCCGCGGCGTCGGTGCCTCGGCCGGTGTCCCGTACGGCAAGCACGACGTGCCAGGACGGATCGGAATCCAGAAGGCCGCGTGCGCATTCGAAGCCCAGCCCGGCGTTGGCGCCGGTGATCACTACGGTTCGGTCGGTCACTGTTCCTCCAGAAGTATCGGGACGAGGGCGGTGACGGCCTGCCACAGCCGCCGGTACATACGTGCGACGTCGATGTCGTCGGGCTCGAGGTGTCTGGCGAAGAACACGCCGTCGGACTGGGCCACCGCGAATGCGGTCAGCTCGGCGGTCACGCGCTCGGCGCGATCGGGCGCGAGCCCGGGCGGCAGCAGTCGCCGCACCGCACCGGCGAACCGGCTGATCGCGGTGTCGCGCACCCGGCGCACCACCTCGGTCACGGCCGGATCGTCGCTGCGTTCCAGGGACAGCAGGTAGAGAAACCGCAGGAACTCGGGATGGTCTGCCTGCAGCGCGGCCAGGACCGCCAACTGTTCGTCGATCGACGCGTCGGCGGGGATGGCGGCGAAGAAGCGGTCGGCGCCGCGTTCCATCACCGCGGCGAGCACGCCGTCCTTCGAACCGAAGTGCCAGTAGATCGAGCTCGCGGGAAGCCCGCACGCGTTGCGGATGTCGCTGATCGACGTGGCGGCGTAGCCGCGGGTGGCCATCAGACGTTCGGTGGCGTCGAGGATTTGTTCGCGCGAGTTGACGCCCTGCTGCTGCCGTCTGGTCAGTGGTGCACCCATGTCCCCCCTCTCTGTAGGGATCGTTACAGACAGGCTAGCAGGATCGACCGCCGAACCCGCCCGCGAATGGCACGCTGAGCTGATGACCACCACCGCGGCCGACCTGATCGGGCTGTTTCCACCGGGCTCGCGGCCCGATACGGACGGCACCCTGATGGTCGGCGGATGCCGCCTCGACGCGATCGCCGAAGAGTTCGGCACACCGGCGATCGTGGTGAACGAAGATGCGTTGCGCCGGCGGGCTCGCGATTACCTGGCCGCATTCCGCAGCCGCTGGCCCCGCAGCGATGTGGCGTTCGCGTCGAAGTCGTTCCCGTGCACGGCAGTTCAGCGGGTCATGGCCGAGGAAGGGCTGCATCTCGATGTCGCGGGCGGCGGGGAGATCCTGACCGCGATCAAGGCGGGGGCCGACCCTGCCCGGCTGGTGTTGCACGGCAACGCCAAGACCGACGAGGAACTCAAGATCGCCGTCAGGCACGGCGTCGGGCTCGTGGTCGTCGACAACTTCGACGACATCGACCGGCTCGAACGCATCGTCGGCGCCGGCCGCAGGCAGGCCTGCCTGGTTCGCGTCATTCCCGGCGTCGAGGCCACGACGCACGCCTCGCAGGCCACGGGCCACGCGGCATCGAAGTTCGGCTTGTCACCGGAGGACGCGCGGGCGGCGATCGCCCGCATCGAAGCCGGCTCGCGGCTGCGGTTGGACGGCGTGCACACCCATGTCGGTTCGCAGTTGCTCAACGTCGACCAGCTCGCGGCGGCCGTGGAGCCGATCGCACGCCTCGGCACGTTCGAGGTCTATGACCTTGGTGGCGGGCTCGGCGCCCGCTACACCTATGACGAGCATCCGCCCGGACTCGACGAGTACGCCGACGCCATGACCACGCAGGCCCGCGCGCTGTTGCCGAGCGGCAGCCGCATCATCGTGGAGCTGGGCCGCAGCATGGTGGCGGCCAGCGCGTGCACGCTCTACCGCGTCACGACCGTCAAACGCGGGGTCGTCACGCACGTCGCGGTCGACGGCGGGATGGGCGACAACCTCGAGGTGTCGCTGACCGGGCAGCGGTTCGAGGCGACCATCGTCAACCGCGTTGGCGGCGGCGAGCCGGTCAGCGTCGTCGGCAGGCACTGCGAGTCGGGCGACCAACTGGTCGACCGCGTCGCGCTGCGCGATCCGGTCGTCGGGGATCTGCTCGCGGTCCCGGTCACCGGCGCGTACTGCTACACGATGTCGAACCAGTACAACGGCGCCCGCCGGGTCCCGGTGGTGTTCACGCGCGACGGCGACGCGCGCCTGGTCGTGCGGCGGGACACGTGGGACGACCTGCTGGTCCGCGATGTCGACTGACGCGATCGCGCGCTGGGCCCCAAGATTGGGGTCATGACTGCACTGTCCCCGGCTCTGCTGGAGTTGGCCCGTCGGTACGGCGTGGCCACGGAGTACGAAGACTGGACCGGTCAGCGCATCGAGGTGCCGGAGTCCACCTTGGTGGCGGTGCTCGACGCCCTCGGATTACCGGCGAGCACCGAGCAGGGCCGCGCCGAGGCACTGGCCGCTCATGACCGCGAGTACTGGCAGCGGTCGCTGCCGCCGATCGTGCTCGGCCGGGCGGGCACGCCGTCGAGTTTCTGGGTGCACGTCACCCATGGCGATGCCGTCGACGTCACGCTCGCGCTCGAAGACGGCACCGAACGCACTGGCCTGCGCCAGCTGGAGAACAACCGGGCGCCGTACGAGCTCGACGACCGCTGGATCGGCGAGGCCACGTTCGAACTTCCCCCCGATCTACCGCTCGGGTACCACCGCCTGCGGTTGCGGGTCGGCGACTTCCACACCGAGACGCCGGTCGTGGTCTCCCCCGCCGTCCTCGCCCTGCCCACGCGGCTCGGGGAACGGCGAGCCTGGGGGCTGGCGGTGCAGCTCTACAGCGTGTGCTCCGAGAACTCTTGGGGAACGGGCGATCTCACCGATCTGACCGATCTCGCGGTGTGGTCCGCGACCGCGCACGGCGCGGGTTTCGTGCTGGTCAATCCGCTGCACGCGGCCGCCCCCACCGCGCCGATGGAACCGTCGCCGTATCTGCCGACCTCGCGGCGCTTCGTCAATCCGCTCTATCTTCGGGTCGAGGCCATACCGGAATTCGCCGCCGTGCGCGGCCGGGGTCGGATACGCAAGCTCCGAACCGGGGTGAGCGAACGCGCGAACCGTCGTGAGCTCATCGACCGCGACAGCGCCTGGAAGGCCAAACGTGCTGCGCTGCAACAGGTTTACCGCACACCTCGCTCAGCGGGCCGGGAGCTCGCATACCGCGCGTACCGGGCCAGGGAGGGCCGCAGCCTCGAGGACTTCGCGGTGTGGTGCGCGCTCGCCGAGCAGTACGGCAACGACTGGCACGGCTGGCCGCACGAACTGCAACATCCGCGCAGCCCCGACGTCGCGGCATTCGCGGCGGCCAATCCGGCGGCCGTGGACTTCCACCGGTGGCTGCAATGGCAGCTGGACGATCAGCTGACCGTCGCGCAGGCGACGGCGCAGCAGGCCGGCATGGCGCTCGGGATCATGGGCGATCTCGCGGTCGGCGTCGACCCCGACGGCGCCGACGCGTGGGCCTTGCAGGATGTGCTCGCGCTCGGCGTCACCGCGGGCGCCCCGCCGGACGAGTTCAACCAGCTCGGCCAGGACTGGTCGCAGCCGCCGTGGCGGCCGGACCGGCTGGTCGCGGCGGCCTACGAACCGTTTCGCGCGTTGGTGAACATGGCGTTGCGGCACGCGGGCGGCGTGCGCATCGATCACATCATCGGCATGTTCCGGCTGTGGTGGATCCCGAAGGGCGCGGCGCCGACCGATGGCACCTACGTGCGCTACGACCACGACGCGATGATCGGCATCATCGCCCTGGAGGCACACCGGGCGGGTGCCGTCGTGGTCGGCGAAGACCTCGGCACGGTGGAACCGTGGGTCCGCGATTACCTGCGCGAGCGAGGTCTGTTCGGCACGTCGATCCTGTGGTTCGAATCCGACGGCTCGGGCGGGCCGCTGCCTGCCGAACGCTGGCGCGAGTACTGCCTGTCGTCGGTCACCACCCACGACCTGCCCCCGACGGCGGGTTATCTGGCCGGTGAACATGTCCGCTTGCGCGAGGAACTGGGGCTGCTCACCCGGCCGGCCGAACAGGAACTCGAAGAGGATCGGGCCGCGCAGGCCGCGTGGTTCGACGAGTTGCGCCGGGTCGGTCTGCTCGGCCCCGATCCCGACACCGACGAGATCGTCACGGCGCTGCACCGCTATCTGGGCCGGACGCCGTCGAAGCTGCTGGCGCTGTCGCTGGCGGACGCGGTCGGCGACCTGCGCACGCAGAACCAGCCGGGCACCACCGACGAGTATCCGAATTGGCGTGTGCCGCTGAGCGGTCCGGACGGCCGCAGGCTCGTGCTCGAGGACGTGTTCGACGACGCCAGGGCGAACGCGCTCGGTGAGGTCATGGCGGACGTCGTGGCGGGCAGGGCGCAGCCACGTATCGGGAACGTGTAACACACCGGCGTTGTTCTCCGGTTTCACATTCGTCACCGCTGCGATATGTTCGCACCGCACCCTGACTGACGGAGATCACGTGAAGAAGCTTGTTGTGCTCGGCGGCGGACTCGTCGCTGCCGGCTCGATCGCCCTGTTCGCCGCGGGGACGGCGACCTCGGAGCCCACCGCCGCCTCGATCAACGTCGTCGGCGAGCCCTATATGAAGGCGCTGTCGATCCTGAAGAGCCAGGGCGTCAAGGCGACCTTCGGTGGTTCGTTCGGCAGTGCCCTGCCGCAGGCCGAGTGCCTCGTCGACTCTCAGAAGGTCAATTCCAGCGGCAAGATGATCCTGATGCTGGACTGCAGCGCCGAGGCCGCCGAGCAGGCGGCCGACAACGCGGTGTCCGGCGGCCCCCGGGTCGGCGGCAACGGCGTGACGACGGTGACGCCGACACCTGTCGTGCCGATCGCGGGCGCGCCCGGAGCGGGGACCCCGCCACCGGCCTGATCTCGCCGATACGGTTCGTCGGGCCCGCGATCCCCTGCCGGATCGCGGGCTCGCTGCTTTCGACACGGCACCCACCCGGTACCCGCGTTCCCACATAATCCGTACACTGCATGAGACCACTCATCTCAGGGAGGCTCTCGATGCTGCGTCCGTTGCGGTTCGACAAGGAAATCGACCCGGGCCCGGTACAGATCCAGGCACGCAAGGTCCACTTCGATCTCAGCGGTATCCCGTTGCACTGGATCCCCGGCCATCCCGTCGCATCGACCATGGTCAACCTGTTCAACGTGGTGCTGCCGGCCGCCGAGCACTGGTTCGTCGCAACGTTCAACGAGGCACTGCCGTACGTACGCGATCCCAAACTTGCCGACGACATGCGTGGGTTCATCGGGCAGGAGGCCACGCACGCCGAAACCCACGACAAGGTGCTGGAGGAATTCCTCACCACGCACGGCGTGGAGTACGAGCCGATCCTGGCCATGGTCGAGCACGTGTTCAAGAAGATGCTCGCGCCGACGACGGCCACCGACCCACAGCGTCGGCTCAACGACCTGTGTGACCGGCTGTGGCTGATCGCCGCGATCGAGCACTACACCGCGGTGTTGGGCGACTTCGTGCTCAATTGCACGTGGGAGGACTACGGCGCCGATCCGACGCTCACCGACCTGTTCCGCTGGCACGGCGCCGAAGAGGTCGAGCATCGCAGCGTCGCCCACGATGTGGCGGTGTACTTCCAGGACAGCTACTTCAGCCGGGTGCGGGCGATGTCGATCGCGGCGACCGCGGTCTACATGTTCTTCCAGCGCGGCACCTGGGAGCTGCTCAAGCGCGACCCGTCGGTGGACATCGGTTGGTGGCGGATGAACCGGATGCGCATGCGGGATTCGAAACTGGGTCTGCTCCCCAAGTTCTCGAAGATGTTCGGCTCCAACACCCTGATGTACTGCCGTCCGTCGTTCACACCGGACGAGATGGGTTCGACGGCGCAGGCGGTCGCCTACCTCGCCAGCTCGCCCGCGGCCCGGGCCGCGCACCTGTGACGGCCATGCCGATCCTGTCCCGCTATCGCGAACTGCCGCCGAGCGCGTCGGGCCGATTCCGCCACGATCCGATGCTCGGCATGGCCGAGGTCGCGATCGCCACGATGTGGGGCCTGACGCGCCGGATCCGCAAACCCGCCCCGCCGCCGGAGCTCAACCGCGTCATCGAGCTGTGCGTGGTGGGCCGCGAGGTGGTGGCTCACGATCAGGACGTCATCGCGTTGACCTTCGCCGCGGCCGACGGTCAGCCACTGCCCCGTTGGTATCCGGGCGCGCACATCGATCTGCACCTCGCGAGCGGGCGCGTCCGGCAGTACTCCCTATGCGGGGATCCCGCGGTCGCCGACACCTACCGCATCGCGGTCCGCCGCATCCCCGGCGGGGGCGGTGGCTCGATCGAGGTGCACGACACGCTGCGGGTCGGCACCCGGCTCACCACGCACGGGCCGCGCAACGCGTTCCCGCTCACGGTCCCCGGCTATGGCTCGCCGACCCAGCGGTTCCGGTTCATCGCGGGCGGTATCGGCATCACGCCGATCCTGCCGATGCTGGGGCTCGCGCAGCGGCTGGGCATCGACTGGTCGATGACCTACGTCGGCCGTAATCGCGAGAGCCTGCCGTTCCTGGACGAGCTGACCCGCTTCGGGAACCGCATCGAGATCCGCACCGACGATGTCGACGGCTTGCCGACGGCGACCGACCTGCTGGGCGACTGCCCGGACGGCACCACGGTGTATGCCTGCGGACCGGCCCCGATGCTGACCGCCATCCGCACCGAACTCACCGGCCGCGACGACGTCGAGTTGCACTTCGAACGGTTCGCCGCCCCGCCGGTCGTCGACGGTGCCGAGTTCTCGGTGTCGATCGCGTCGACGGGCGCCATCGTCGAGGTGGGCGCCGATGAGACGCTGCTCGCCGCGTTGGGACGTGCCGGGGTGTCGGCACCGTATTCGTGCCAGCAGGGGTTCTGCGGAACCTGCCGGGTTCGCGTCCTCGACGGTGAAGCCCAGCATCGCGACACGCTGCTCACCGATCCCGAGCGCGCCGCCGGTTACCTGCTGACGTGTGTGTCGCGCGCCGACGAGGGCCATCGACTGACCCTCGATCTCTGAGCGGCGGCGGTACTATTCGGCGCATGCCGTTGGCCGCTGGTGCGACGTTCGCCGGTTGTTCGATCGTGCGACCGCTGCCGTGAAATATGCAGTGGTTGCGCCCGTCGCGGCCGGGGTCACCGCCGATCCGGTGTGGATGTCGGCCTTCGCGCGGCACACCGAGGCCTGTGGATTCGAATCGATCGTGGTCGTCGAGCACACCGTGTTGATGGCCGAGTATTCCAGCGTCTACCCGTACGACACGTCCGGCCGGGTCGAGCTCGCGGCGGACTGTCCGGTGCCCGATCCCCTTGACCTGCTGGCGTTTCTGGCCGGCCAGACCTCCCGGCTCGGTCTCGCGACCGGTGTCCTGGTGTTGCCCAACCACCATCCGGTCGTGCTGGCCAAGCGGGCGGCGACCGTTGACGCACTCAGCGGCGGGCGGCTTCGGCTCGCGGTCGGCACCGGCTGGCTCAAGGAGGAGATCGAGGCGTGCGGCGCTGCGTTCGCGAGCCGCGGCCGCCGCGCCGACGAGCAGATCGCGGTACTGCGCGCCCTGTGGGCGGACCGGCCGGCGGGCGTTGAATTCCACGGCGAGTTCTTCGATTTCGCGCACGCGATGAGCTACCCGAAACCGGCCCGGCCCATACCGATTCACATCGGCGGGCACAGTCGCGCGGCGGCGCGCCGCGCGGGCCGGCTCGGCGACGGGTTCCAGCCGCTGGGCGTTGCCGGTGCCGAACTCGCCGAGCTGTTGGCGATCATGCGGGCCGAGGCCGACGAAACCGGCCGCGACCCTTCGGCTTTGGAATTGTCGCTGGGACATCTGGTCACCAAGATCGATGCCGACCGGGCCGGACGGCTGGCGGATCTGGGTGCCGACCGGCTGGTGCTGGCGATGCCACCGCTCGGCGACATCGCCGAAGCGTGCGACGCGCTCTCGGCGTGCGCGCAGCGATTGGGGCTCACGGCATGACCCTCGCCGTGGCCGACCGCCTCGCCCTGGCCGACCTGGTGCACCTGTACGCGGCCGCGGTCGATGACCGCCGCTTCGGCGATGTCACGGAATTGTTCACCGAGACAGCCGAATTGCGGCTACCCGAGCCGCCGGCGCGCTTGGATCCGGTGCGGCGCTGGGATGGCCGCGACGGCGTGCGCACGGCATTGTCGGCGCTGACCGAGGTGGTGCGAACACAGCATGAGATCGTCGGCGAGGTCTACGCGCCGGGCACCGACGCCGGATATGCGCTGGGCCGCATCACCGCCGTCGCCCACCACTGGTCCTTCGGCCCCGATCATCCGACCGACCTGGTGTGGCACGTGCGTTACGACGACGAGTATCTGCTGACGCCGAAAGGCTGGCGTATCCATGGGCGCGCGTTGACTATCAACGCGATCGAGACCCGGCCGCTGCGTCGCCTGCGTCCCCACCCTCATGGCAACCCGCCAGATCCGGCGCGGCCATCAGCTGATCGAGTAGCGGGCGCTGCCCGGCCAGCATCTTCGTCCGGGCAACGGCCACCGGAAGCCACGCAACGCGGTCGATTTCGGGAAACTCCCTGACTTTCCCCGAGCCCTTCGGCCACTCCAGGGTGAACGTATTGCTACGCGCGTGCGTCACATCGAAATCCGCGCGCACCGCGAACGCGGTGACGACCTTGCCGCCGGCCTGCCGCACCGGGACGAGGTCCAGTCGCGGACCCGCGGGTGGCGGCGCACCCAATTCCTCGCCGAACTCGCGCTGGGCGGCCGCCCATGGATCTTCGTCGTCGGTGTATTCGCCCTTCGGCA
Source organism: Mycolicibacterium wolinskyi str. Jessa 2025 (assembly GCF_049241375.1). Lineage (NCBI taxonomy): Bacteria > Bacillati > Actinomycetota > Actinomycetes > Mycobacteriales > Mycobacteriaceae > Mycobacterium > Mycolicibacterium wolinskyi. The sequence continues at coordinate 3,229,370 of NZ_CP185960.1, read as the reverse complement.
CCGACCACGCTCCGTCATCCTTGCGTGCCCAGAACGGCCCGCCCGGATGGGCGAGCAGCACCTCCACGGTGTCGTCGACGACGCGGTAGAGCAGCAACCCGGCACTCAGTTTGGCCATTCCGAGCACGTTACGCGCGGCCGGAGTCGGGGCGGGCGCGACACCGGCGGCGGCGATGGCGGATGCTGGTGCGGTGACACATCCGGTACGGCTGAGGATGCGACGGCTCCTGGTCGGCCGCCGGCTCACGGTACGGCTCGGCGGTGACACCGTGGCCCTGACGGTCACCGATTTCGAATCTCGACTCGACGCCCGCACGTTGGCGGCGGGCCAAGTGGGACGCGTCCACCTCGGCGCTCGCGACATCCGTTGGGGCGACCTCCGTTTCGCACGGGCCACGGTGACACTGCACAACGTGCACATCCGGCCGTCAGTACCGCCGGTGGTGGTGGCCACGCCGGTCGAACTGACACTCGAGGCCGCTTCGCCCGCGCTCGACGAACTGCTCGCCCGCACCGTCCCGCGGCTACGGGTCCAGGTGGGCGGCGACGGTTTGGCCCGGGTGCGGTTGGCCCGCCGCCCCCGGCTGGGGCATGTCGAGTTGGATGTGCGCCTCGACGGGTCGACGCTGCGGTTGATCCCCACGCGTCTGGTCGTCGGGCGACGGCGCTGGGCGGTGCCGCGGCGCACGCCGTCGTATCCCGTCCGCCTGCCCGAGCTGCCGCACGGGCTGCAGGTGACCGCCATCCGGTTCGCGCCGCATCTGCTGCGGGTCGAGGCGACCCTGCCCGAGTGGCAGGCGCGCCGGCCGTAACCGTCATCACTTTGCTGGTTTGGTATGAAGCAGGTCACTTACAAAAGTGAGACGGCCGTCTCACATGCCCCTTTGAGTGGAACTCAACCACATAAATTAGGCCGCTGACAACAAATTCGCGCAGTTGGAATGAAATCCCTGAACTGGGTGTTTAACAGGACGTAACCCTCTGGGAACTTAGCGATGAGCACTGGGTGAACGCACGGCGTCTGCGCCACACCTCGACTCGCGAGACAACCGAACAATGAAAGAAGGCACGAAAGATGAAGAAGCTCGGATTTGCTACCGCACTCGCGGGTGGAGCTGTTGCGGCTGTGATCGGCCTCGCCGCACCGGCGCAGGCCGCGCCGACCGGACCGGGTAACGCCCAGGAGACCATCAGTGAACTCCAGTCGCAGGGCTACACCGTGATCGTCAACCGGACCGGCTCGACCCCGCTCGACAAGGCCACCGTCGTCGCGGTCCGCCCGGGACAGACGTTCTCACGTACCGATTCCGGTAATCCTGGTGACAGCTTGCAGACGACCGTCACCGACAAGACCGTTTACGTCGACGTGAAGTAACGCCAAACTTCTCCCAAACATCATGGAGGGGCGCGCTTTTCGGGCGCCCCTCTTGTCGTTTGCCTGCCGGGTCGCCGGCCTGTCCGCGTCGGCGCGGCGCTAAAGTCGCCAGAGTGCGAAGCTTTACCCGGTATGTCGCGCTGGGCGACAGCCAGACCGAAGGACTGTGGGACGGCGACGACACCGTCGGCCTGATAGGGTTCGCGGACCGCCTCGCGCTCGAACTCGACGGACACTATCCGGGCCTTGGCTACGCCAATCTCGCGGTGCGCGGCCATCGGATCAGCGATGTGTTGTCCGACCAACTCCCGCAGGCGTTGTCCATGCGCCCCGATCTCGTCACCATCTGCATCGGCATGAACGACGTCACCCGGCCCGGGCGGTCGTTCAACCGGGCGCTCGACGATCTGGATCGGATCTACGCCGCGCTCTCCGCGTCCGGTGCCACGGTGGTGACGACGACATTCCCCGACATCACGCAGATCCTGCCGGTGGGCCGGCTGCTCGGGAAACGGGTGCTGCACATCAACGCCGCCATCACCGCGGCCGCCGACCGGTACGGGTTCCGGTTGGTCGATTTGTACTCGGCGGCGTCGATGCGGGAGGCCGGGACCTGGAGCCCCGACCGGGTACACGGCTCGGCCAAGGGCCACATGCTGTTCGCCGCTGCCGCCGCCGAGGCCTTGGGATTGCCTGGCAGCAGCCATGATTGGGCCCATGCCGGCGGCGCGGCCGAACCGCAGTCGTTTCGGTCGCGCGCCTATTCGCAGGCGTTGTGGACCCAGAACATGCTCATGCCGTGGATCTGGCGCCACCTGCGCGGCCGCTCGGCCGGCGCGGGCCGCGCACCGCGCCGCCCGGTGCTGCTGAGCCTGAGCGCTTAGAAACCGAGAATCGAGAGCGGGAGGTTCGCCAGATCGGCCGGCGCACCCTCGCCCATCCTCGCCACCATCGCCGGGCAGAACGTGGATATCGCGACCCCGGTGAACATCGTCGCCGGCCCGATCGGCATGCCGCCGGTGTCGGCGACCTTGGCGGCGACATCGGCAACGGTCTGCCCCGGCTCCGCGAGCATCGGGCACACCGACTGCCCGACGGTCATCGCCTGAGCGGGATCGGCTGCCGCGACGCCGGCCTGGCCGAGCGCATCGATGAACGCCGGGTCGACCGGATCGGCGCCGGCCGGTGCGGCGGCGACGGCCCCTCCGGTCGCGATCGCTGCCGCGGCGGCGAGCACACGGATGGCCAGGACGGTTCTGCGCTGCATGCTGTGAATCGTACGGGCTGGCGCGATCAGATCCCGGTCCAGGCCGAGTCGAGCTCTCTGGCGACGTCGATCACCTTGGCCTTCTCGGATTCCGGGCTGTCGATCTCACCAGCCACGTGGGCCGCGATGAAGCGTTTGATCTCGTCATCCACGCCGGCCAGGATGCGCAGCACCTCGGCACGCAACGACTTCGACGTCACGTGGATCGAGATGTCGGACGGGCGCGGCTTTTTCACGTCGAGGATCAGCAGCAGCGGCTCGGCGGCCAACGCCGTTGCCCGCAGGTCGATCTCACCGAACACCATGAACTGCGGCCGGTCGATCCGCAGATCGATCACCATGTCGATCTCCAGCGGTATCCGGATGGAGAAGCTGATTCTGTCGCCGACCTGACGGCTCACCCTGGGCTTCTGGATCTGCACGCGCGCCGTGACCTTGGCGATCTTGCCCGGTCCCTGGCCGATCGGACCCATCTCGAACGCATCGCCCGCGATGGCCCCGATGGCGTCGCCGACCCGATCCTCGGATACGGCGATCTCGAAGAATCGGCGCCCGAATTCCTCGTAGGTGATGTAGTCGTGGTCAGCCATGGTGTAGATACCGTCTCACGCCGGCTGCCCGTGGCGATACAACCGGGCCGGTATGGCCGATCACTCGGCGAAGTAGCGCAACCTTTCGACGGCGACCGGTTTCGCGGTCAGGTCGGCGATGAGCACGGCCCGCCGCCCGCCCGAATCGAGGCCGGCCACGAAACTGTGACCCGACGCGATCACCTTGCGCCAATTCGCCCCGGCTGTCTGTTCGACGAGCCGCGATGCCGTCAGCGGGGCGGTGTCGCCCGCCAGAACCGCGGTGTCGCGATTCAACCTACGGCGCAGCGCCACCTCATCACCCGCGCACAGGTCGGCGAGCAGCCCGGTGAACAGTTTCCGGCCCCGCCGTCCCGCGCCGCGGAACCCGCTCGCAAAGCCGACGGCGCCCGCCGGACCCTGGTTTCGCAGCAGCGCGCCGGTCAGCTGCAGACCGGCCGGAACCGCACCGAGGCCGTTGCGGGCGAACTGGCCGACCATCGCGGGCAACTCCCAGTAGGCCTGCAGTTCGGCGATCTGCGGGCCGTCGGTTCCGGCCCGCAGTACATATCGCAGGTACGCCGGAATCCTCATGGTGACCGTTGAGCCCATCGCCACCTCGAGTTCGAGATCGCGGATCACCGTGGTGCCGTCGACGATGTCGACGTCGCGGTGGAACGTGATGTCACGCGGGCCGATGAAGGTGTCGTAGAAGCGTGCGATCCGCTCGCGACCGATGTGCGGCCGCGAGCCCACCGGGTCCTCGACCTGTCCGCCGTCAGCGAACAGCCCGACCCACCCGTCGCGGTCGTGGGCGCCCGCGGCCTGCGGCGATCGTTCCGCCGCGGCCAGTAGCTCGGCACGTGTGAAGCTCATATGGTTCGTTTACCATCCCGCATCGCGCCGGCTGCGCGCACACTGGTAGTTGACTGCGGTTTGACTAGGAGGTCGCGATGAGCGGCAACGGACCTTTCGGATTCGATCCCGAGGACTTCGATCGTGTCGCCCGCGAGGCCGGCGAAGGGCTGCGCGACGCGCTCGAGGGCATGACCAGGTTTTTCACCACGTCCGGTGAGCGTGCCGGGTGGGCCGGGCTGCTCGACGAGTTCAGCCGGATGTCGCGTCCCCGCACCGAGCCGGAGACCACCGGCGAGAAGGGCGACGGCGTGTGGGCGATCTACACCGTCGACGACAACGGCGGCGCCCACATCGAACAGGTCTTCCCCACCGAGCTCGACGCACTGCGCGCGAACGCCACCAACACCGATCCGGTGCGCCGGGTGCGGTTCCTGCCGTACGGCATCGCGGTCAGCGTGCTCGACACCGACACCACCCGCGCCGATACCGACACCGACACCACCGAGTAGGCCGGTCGGCAAAAGCCGACGGCGCGCGGGCGTCACCGGTTAGGCTTCGGGCCCAGGACAAACGACCTGGCCGGCAGACCTGAGGGTGAGACATGATTCGCGAACTGTGCGTCGCCGCGGCGATCACGGGAGCCGCACTGGCAACGGCGGCCGGTGCGGCCGCCGACGACAACATGTATTTCGACGAGCCGGGCCGGTATCCGACCGATGTGCCTGGCATGAGTTACGAGGCGCATCAAGGCGCCCCGTGCTTCAGCTGGGAGCGCAACGTCTTCGGCCGGGGCCCCGGCGGGGAACCGTTGCAGTGCCGGTGGATCCCCAATCAGTGGCCGCCCGTCACGACCGGCTTCTGGACTCACGCCTATCCGCTGCACGGGGTGCAGGAGATCGGCTCGCCGTGTCCCGGCCCGCAGGCAGCCGCGCAGTCACCCGATGGCCGGCCGATGCTGTGCCTCGGCGCACGCGGCTGGCAGCCCGGCGTGTTGACGGGCAACGGGTTCTTCCCCAGCTGATTCACATCCGGCACCCGGCCATACAACTATGTGACCGGTGTATGGTCGTGGCACCAAAATCCATGCACACAGGAGTGCCATGAGCGGTGATGTGACGTTCGACCTGTCCACAGTCTTCTCCACGGTGGCCCGCGCCATCCCCGATCAGACCTTCCTGGTGTGGCGGGACCGCCGGTTGAGCTATTCGCAGTTCGACGCGCGCGTCGACGGTTTCGCTCACTACCTGGTGTCGGCCGGGTTGGGCGCGCACACCGAGCGCGCTGCGCTGGCCGGGCACGAATCGGGGCAGGACCACCTCGGGATCTATCTGCGCAACGGCAACGAGTACCTCGAGTCGATGATCGGCAGTTACCGGGCGCGGGTCGCCCCGTTCAACGTCAGCTACCGCTATGTCGAGGAAGAACTCCTCTATCTGCTGACCGATTCGAATGCGCGCGCCCTGATCTACAACGCAGAGTTCGCGCCGCGGGTAGCCGCGATCCGCGACCGGCTGCCGAATCTGGCGGTGCTCATCCAGGTCGCCGACGAGTCGGGGCACGAGTTGCTGCCGGGCGCGGTGGACTACGAGACGATCCTGACGACGCCCGCGCCCGCGGACATGCCGACCCCGTCCGGCGACGACCTCTACATCCTCTACACGGGCGGCACCACCGGCATGCCCAAGGGCGTGCTGTGGCGCCAGCACGACATCTTCCTGTCCTCGATGGGCGGGCGCCCGTTCGGCAGCGACACATTCCTGAGTTCGTACGACGAACTCGCGGACAAGGCGCGCGCGTCGGCGGGCGCGATGTCGATGCTCATGATCCCGCCGTTCATGCACGGTGCCGCGCAGTGGGCGGCCTACAACGCCATCACGATGGGCGGGCGGCTTGTCATTCCCGACGACGTCGTGCGGTTGCAGCCCGACGCCGCGCTGCGCCTCGCCGAACGTGAACGGGTGCTGAGCATTCCGGTGGTCGGCGACGCGATCGCGCGGCCACTGCTCGACGAGATCGAGACCGGCGACTACGACCTGTCGGGCCTCGTGACGATCAGTAACGGCGGCGCCCCGCTGTCACCGACCGTGCGCGAGCGCATCCTGACCGCGCTGCCGCATCTCATGTTGCTCGACGCGGTCGGGGCGTCGGAGTCCGGCGCCCAGATGAGCACGTACGCAACCGCGGGTGCCGAGACCGATGTCGCCACGTTCAACCCGCAGTCCGACACCGCCGTGGTCGCCGAGGACCTCAGCCGGGTGCTCGGCCCAGGCGAAGGCGGGGGCTGGCTGGCCCGCCGCGACCTCATCCCGCTCGGCTACCTCGGTGACGAGGCCAAGACCGCGCGCACCTTCCCCACCATCGACGGCGTGCGCTGGTCGGTGCCGGGTGATCGCGCAAATGTCTTGCCGGACGGGCGGATTCAGCTGCTGGGCCGCGACTCGGTCACCATCAACTCCGGCGGTGAGAAGATCTTCGTCGAGGAGGTCGAACGCGCGGTGGCCGCGCATCCGGCCGTCTACGACGTCGTGGTCGTGGGCCGGCCGTCGGAACGCTGGGGCAGCGAGGTCGTCGCGGTCGTGCAGTTCGCCGACGGCGCGTCGGCCAGCGACGAGGAACTCGTCGAGGTGTGTCAGCGTTCGATCGCGCGCTACAAGATCCCGAAGGCGTTCATCCGGGCGCCGAAGATCGTCCGCTCCCCTGCCGGGAAAGCGGACTATCGCTGGGCCAAGTCGGTCGCCACCGAGAGCGCCGACAGCTCCGCGTAACGCTACCGAGAACGACGAAAAGGTCGATCTCCCAATGAAACTTCGACCATTTCGTTGTTCTCGACGCCGCGATCACCCCTGTTCGTCGTCGACGGCCACCGGTCGCAGGTAGGCCCACGCGAAGAAGACGGCGGCGACGACGAGCAGACACACGCCGACCCACCAGTTGGCGTCGGTTCCGATGTAGAGGTCGACGCGATTGTTGGTCGTCTCCTCGTGACGGTCGGCCAGTACGGCCGGCACGAGGCCCGCGATGAGCAACACCACGCCGTAGATCTCCAGCAGCGCACCGATGATGTTGCGGATGTCGAACAGCCGAAACTGCGGCTTGGTCCTTGCAGTGCTTGACATTCGGGCTCCCGGCTCAGTGGAAGATGATGTTGAGGATCACGGTGAGGGCCAGCGCGACGCCGGCGAGCGGCGTCGCACGCAGATACCACGGTTTACCGGCGCTCTCGGGGTCGTGGAAGATCTCGCGCGGCGTCTCCGAATAGACCAGGCCGACCAGTTCAGCGGCGGGTTTCGGCCTCGTCGCCATGCTGACGACGACGCTGACGACGATGTCGACGACGAAGGCCGCGGCCGCCGCCACGAACGGCATGCCCTGGCCGGGCAGGTTGATCACGCCCACTTCGGACAGGATGAAAACGAATACGGCGGAAAGGGTTCCGGCCACCAACCCCATCCAGCCCGCGGTGGGGGTCATCCGCTTCCAGAACATGCCGAGGATGAACGTCGCGAACAGCGGCGCGTTGAAGAACCCGAACAACGTCTGCAGATAGTCCATCAGGTTCGAGTAGCCCGCGGCGATCAGCGCGGTGAAAATCGCCAGTACCGTGGCCACGACCGTCGCGATCCGCCCGACCAGGATGTAGTAGCCGTCGGGCCGGTCCTTGACCACGTACTGCTGCCAGATGTCGTAGCTGAACACGGTGTTGAACGCCGAGATGTTGGCGGCCATGCCCGCCATGAACGACGCGAGCAGACCCGTGACCGCGACGCCGATCAGGCCGTTCGGCAGGATGTCGCGGATCATCACGAGCATCGCGTCGTTGTAGGTGATGTCGCCCGTGCCGGTGGTTTTCAGGTTGATGACGTCACCGATCGCGGCCGCCGCGATCATGCCAGGGATCACCACGACGAACGGGATGAACATCTTCGGGAACGACGCGATGATCGGTGATCGCCTGGCGGCCGAGATCGAGTTCGAGGCCATGGCGCGCTGTACCTCGACGAAGTTGGTCGTCCAGTAACCGAAGGACAGCACGAAGCCGAGGCCGAAGACGATGCCGATGACCGACCACAGCGGACTGTCGAAGCCCGACAACGCTTGTCCTGGCCAGGTCGTGAGCTGTTCGTGTACCGAGGCGGTCACCGTGCCGTCGGTCGTGGTGTCGATGACCTTCTCCTTGAGGCCGCTCCACCCGCCGACCTTGATCAGGCCGAACACCGTGAGCGGCACGAGCGCGGCGAGGATCACGAAGAACTGCAGCACCTCGTTGTAGATGGCGGCTGAAAGCCCGCCCAGCGCAGTGTAAGTGAGCACGATGACGGCGGCGACGATCAACGACAGCCACCGGTTCCAGCCGATCAGCACATTGATGACGGTGGCCAGCAGGAACAGGTTGACGCCCGCGATCAGTACCTGAGCGACGGCGAAGCTGATCGCGTTCACGAGGTGTGCGCCAGGCCCGAAGCGCCTGCGCATGAACTCGGGCACACTGCGGACCTTGGAGCCGTAGTAGAACGGCATCATCACGACGCCGAGGAACAGCATGGCCGGGACGGCGCCGATCCAGTAGTAGTGCATCGTGGACAGGCCGATCTCGGCTCCGTTGGCCGACATGCCCATGATCTCGATGGCGCCGAGGTTGGCCGATACGAACGCCAGGCCCGTCACCCAGGCGGGCAGCCGGCGACCGGACAGGAAGAAGTCCAGGCTCGTCGAGATCTGGCTGCGGGCGATATAGCCGATTCCCAGGACGAAGACGAAGTAGATCGCGATCAACAGGTAGTCGAGCGCGCCGACGGACAGGCGCAGAACACTGTCAGCCGCGAGGGTGGTCGTCGCCAAATCTGTGGTCATCCACACCTTCTGAGGTATCAGGTTCCAACGAAAACAACCAGAAGGTAACAGGGATGGGGCGAGAATATGAGGCATTCGGTGAGAATTTGTTTGTTACTGTTCGTTTGCCGCATCTACTCGAAGGAGGTGCCACCGCCGAATGTTGGCCGCTGAACGCCGACGCGCGATCCTGCGTGCACTGAACTCGGGTGGCGCGGTGCGCGTGGCCGAGCTCGCCGCTCAGCTGGCGGTGTCGGAGATGACCGTGCGCCGCGACCTCGATGCCATGGACGCCGAGGATCTGCTGCGCAAGGTGCATGGCGGCGCGGTCACCCGGCACAACCGCGGCGAGGAGCCGTGGTCGTCGGTCAAGGCCGCCCAGCAGCGGGCCGAGAAGGCCGCGATCGCCGATGTCGCGGCAGGCATGGTCGCCGACGGCGTCACCATCGCGATCAGCGCGGGCACCACGACAACCGAATTGGCCCGCAGGCTCCGGCACCGGCCGTCGATCACCGTGGTCACGAACTCCCTCACGGTCTTCGATGTGCTCACCGCACCGTCGACCGACGGCGCCGACGCTCCGCAGGTCTATCTCACCGGTGGCACGCGTACGCCCTCCGATGCGCTGGTGGGCCCCATCGCCGACGCGGCACTCGCATCGTTCCGGGTCGACGCGACCTACCTCGGCGTGCACGGGTTCGATCCGCAGGCCGGGTTGACCTCACCCAACATCGCTGAGGCGCAGACGAACCGGACGCTGATCGGGATCGGCGCCCAGCTCGTGGTGCTGGCCGACCACACCAAGTACGGCGAGATCGGCACGAACGTCTTCGCCGGCCTCGGGCAGGTCGACACCCTGATCGTCGACGACGGGCTGGCCGACGAGGATCGCGCCGCATTGGCGGGCCTGGTCGGCAATGTGGTGATCGCCCAGGTGGCGGGACAGTCATGACCGAGCCCCTGCGCTGGACATTGGCCGACGGCCGCGAGCAACTGTACTTCTCGCTGCCGGGCCACACCCCGGACCCGGTACCGGATCGCCGCCCGTTGCCCGCGCGCGGAAAACAGATGTCGCAGTTGCGTTTCGACCGCCAGACCGGCCAGTGGGTGGTCATCGCGGCACTCCGGCAGGATCGCACCTACCTGCCGGCCGCCGACCAGTGCCCGCTGTGCCCGGGACCGTCCGGCGAGACGAGCGAGATCCCCGCACCGGACTACGACGTCGTCGTCTTCGAGAACCGCTTTCCCAGCCTGTCCGGTGACTCCGCGTTCTCGTTGCCCGATACCGGCGGCACCGAATTCGCCGCGGCGCCCGGACACGGTCGCTGCGAGGTCATCTGCTTCTCGAGCGACCACACCGGTGCGTTCGCGCAGCTGCCGCTCCCCCACGCCCGGCTGGTGGTTTCGGCGTGGCGGCACCGCACCGCGGACCTGTTGAGCCGCAGTGCGATACAGCAGGTGTTCTGCTTCGAGAACCGCGGCGAGGAGATCGGGGTGACCCTCAACCACCCCCACGGCCAGATCTACGGTTATCCGTATCTCACGCCGCGTACCGAGCAGATGTTGCGCGCCGCGCGCGAGCACCGGGCCCGCAACGGCACCAACCTGTTCGCCGATCTGCTGGCCCGCGAGCTCACCGCGGGCGTGCGTGTCGTCGCGCGCACCGAGCTGTTCACCGCGTTCGTGCCGTTCGCGGCCCGCTGGCCGGTGGAGGTTCACATCTATCCGAACCGTTTCGCACACAACCTGACCGAGCTCGGCGACGACGAGCTGGACGGCTTCGCCGAGATCTACCGCGACATCCTGCAGAGGTTCGACCGCATGTATCCCACGCCGCTGCCGTATATTTCGGCGCTGCACCAGTACCGCGACCGCGACGACCAGCGGGAGGGCTACTTCCACGTCGAGCTGATGTCGGTGCGGCGCAGCGCGACCAAACTCAAGTACCTGGCCGGTTCGGAATCGGCCATGGACGCCTTCATCAGCGACGTGACGCCCGAGAGCGTCGCGGCACGGCTGGCGGAGCTGTGATGGTCACCTACGCGGCTCCCGGCCGCATCAACCTGATCGGCGAGCACACCGATTACAACCTCGGTTGGGCGTTACCGATCGCGTTGCCGCAACGCGTCGTCGTGCAGTACCGGCCCGATGATTCGGACTCGATCACGGTGCGAAGCGATCGCGAATCGGGCCAGGTGGACATACCGCTCGGCACCGCTCCCGGAGACATCACCGGCTGGGCGGCCTACATCGCGGGGGTGATGTGGTCCCTGCGCACGGCAGGCCACCCGATCACCGGCGGCGACATGACCATCACCAGCGATGTCGAGATGGGCTCGGGCCTGGCGTCGTCGGCCGCGCTGGAATGCGCGGTGCTGGCGGCGCTCACCAGCGGACAGTCCATCGACCGGGTCGAGCAGGCCCGCATCGCGCAACGGGCCGAGAACACCTACGTCGGCGCGCCGACCGGCCTGATGGACCAGCTCGCCTCATTGTTCGGCCAACCGCAGCGCGCGATGCTCATCGACTTCCGCGACCTCACGGTGAAACCGGTACCGTTCGACCCCGATTCGGCGGGCATATCCCTGTTGGTGATGAATTCCCGTGCCGCGCATCGTCATGCCGGCGGCGAGTACGCAGCCCGCCGGGCGTCGTGTGAGCGGGTCGCCGCTGCGCTGCAGGTCGATTCGCTGCGCGAGCTGCAATCCCGCGGGTTGGCCGCCCTCGACGGGCTGGCCGACCCCGAAGACACCCGACGCGCTCGCCATATCCTCACCGAGAACCAGCGGGTTTTCGATTTCGTTGCGGCGCTTGAGGTTTCCGACTACGCCCAGGCCGGCGAGATCCTCACGGCCTCGCATGCATCGATGCGCGACGACTTCGAGATCACCACCCCCCACATCGACTTGATCGCCGACACGGCGGTGCGTGCCGGTGCGCTCGGGGCGCGGATGACCGGTGGCGGATTCGGCGGATGCGTGATCGCGCTGGTTCCCACCGACCTGGCGGACACGGTCGGCGGTACCGTGCGCGACGTGGTCACCGGCGCCGGCTACCCCGAACCGACGATCGCGCCCGCGCACGCCGCGATCGGCGCCGAACAGGTGCAAGGCTGACTCAGCCCACGACAATGCGCAGCCGCTCCCAGCCGCCGCGCACGGCCAATTTTTGGGCGATCGCTCAACTGCATAAGCTGAGGCCATGTGTAGCAGTCCGCGCGCCGTGAGGTCAAGGGTGCCCACCCGGTGTGAGCAGCCATGAACGTGCTGCACGAGCTGATCGCGGAAGCCGCGCGTACCGCACCCCACCGCACGGCGCTCATCACCGATGACGGTACGACGACGGGATTCGCCGAGTTCGATCGCCAGATCCGTTCCGTGGCCGCGTGGACCGCCTCACGTACCGATCCGGCCGACCGGGTCGCCGTCATCGCCGACAACGGCGCCGCCTATGCCCTGCTCTATTACGGAGTCCCGCGCAGCGGCCGGGTGCTGACCCTGATCAATCAACGGCTGAGCCCCGCCGAGCAGGCTGCGCAATTGGACGCCACCCGTCCCGCGCTCGTGCTCGGTGACGCGAAATACCTGTCGGCCCTGGACAACACCCCCGGCGATTCGCACCTCGTGACCTTCGATTCGCCCGCCTGGCGGAATGCGACAACGGCTGACCCGCAATACCCCGATGCCGCGGGTCCGGATGATCCGGCGTGGCTGCTGTTCACCAGTGGCTCCACCGGCGCCCCGAAAGGTGTTGTGCACAGCCATCGTTCGATTCTCGCTGCGGTCCGTGGAACTGTCGCCGGCCGCTCGGTGCAACCGGGCGGGGTGTATCTGTTGCCGTTCCCGATGTGTCACATCGCCGGCTACAACATGCTCGTACACCACGCGACCGCCTCGACGGTCGTGCTCACCGCACAGTTCCGCCCGGAAGCCTTCGCCGATCTGGTCCGCACGCACGCCGTGCGATCGTGCTCGCTGGCCCCGACCATGCTGCACTCGTTACTGGGCCATCTCGAACGCACCGGTACCCGACTGCCGACCCTGCAAGCCGTCGCGTACGGGTCGGCCGCCATGCCGCTGGATCTACTGCGCCGCGCGATCGACCTGCTCGGCGTCGACTTCCACCAGGGCTACGGCATGACCGAAACCGGCGGCAACATCACGTTTCTCGGCCCCGACGACCACCGCGCCGGAGCGGCAGGCGATACCCGGCTACTCGTGAGTGCCGGCCATCCGCATCGCGGCGTCGAAGTCGGCATCGTCGGCGCGGACGGCATGCCGCTGGCCGTCGGCGAGGTCGGTGAGATCGTGGTGCGGGGCGACCAGGTCGCACCCCGGTACTGGCCGGCCCAGCCCAGTACGACCGACGGGTGGCTGCGCACCGGCGATGTCGGGCGCCTCGACGCCGACGGTCGGCTGTTCGTGGTGGACCGGCTCAAGGACGTCATCGTCACCGGCGGGGAGAACGTGTCCTCACGGGAGGTCGAAGACGTGTTGTCCGGTCATCCCGATGTCGACATGGTCGCCGTCGTGGGGGTCCCCGACGACTACTGGGGCGAGGCGGTGTGTGCGGTCGTCGTGCCGGCGGCGGGCCGCGAGCCGTCTGCCGACGAGCTGATCGAGCATGTGCGCTGTGCCATCGCGGGTTTCAAACGCCCGCGCGTGGTGCTGTTCGTCGACGCGCTACCGCTGACCGGAAACGGCAAGGTCGCCAAGGACCGGGTCCGCGAGTTCGCTCGGTCGGCCGTCCTGCGGCACTGACCCGACGACCTGCAGCAGGTCGGGTTTCATCCGCTGCAGTTCCTGCTCCCAGTACCCCCAACTGTGTATCCCGTCCGGGAAATCGAACACGCCGTTGCGACCGCCTGCCGCGATGTAGGCGTCGGTGAAGGCCCGGTTGGAATCGATCGCGAACCCTTCGAGGAATCCGAGCCCGCCGATCGGCGCGTCGGGACTCGCCAGCGCCGGGTCGCGCGGTGTGCCGTTGCCGCAGTAGATCCAGATCCGGGTGTTGTTGGCGACGAGCTGCCCGACGTTGACCGTGGGATCGTTGCGCGCCCAGGCCGGATCACCCGGCGGGCCCCACATCGCGTCGGGGTTGAAGCCGCCGTTCCACATCATCGCGATCCGCACCTTGCCGGGCCAGTCCCCCGCCGACAGGTTGAGAAAGCCCGACAGCGAGCCGGCGTAGACGAACCGGTCCGGGTGGTGCGCCGCGAGGACCAGAGCCGCCGATCCGCCCATCGAGAGCCCGACGACCGCGTTACCCGACGCCGCGACATCCCGGTTCGCGGCAAGCCACGCCGGCAGCTCCTGGGTCAGGAACGTCTCCCATTTGTAGGTGACGGTCCCCGCGTTCCCGACGGCCGGTGCATACCAGTCGCTGTAGAAGCTCGACTTGCCACCGACCGGCATCACGACCGAAAGCCCGGACCCGTCGAACAGATCGAATGCGGCGGTGTTGATATCCCACCCGTTGCGGTCGTCGCCCGCCTCCATGCTGTCGAGCAGATACAGCGCGTGCGAACCCGGTCCGCCGCTGAGGAATTCGACCCGGATATCGCGGCCCATTGCAGACGAGGGCACGTCGAGAAATTCGATCGGCGCATTCGAGTACGCATGGGCCGGGTGTGCGACCAGGACCCCGGGCGCTAACGCGGCCGCCAATGCGACGGCCGCGTAACGCCGTATGGTCGCAACGATTGCCATCCGCGGCCAACCCCTCGTAACGGCCCCGACCATGCGGAACAATACGCCTTATTCATGCCGCGAATTGGATTTTCGGCGAACACGAAAACGCAGCAAATTAACGCAAACAGAAATTGAATGCGCAAATTTGTCAGGGCAGCCCGGCCAGGAAGGGATTGACGAATATCGGCGGGGGCGGCGGCGCGATGGCCGGTGCCGGTTCGGCAACAGGTGCCTGCGCGACGCCGGGTGCTTGCGTGACAACAGGTGCCTGCGGCGCGGCCGCGGCCGGAGCGGTTGCCGCGGCAGGCACGGGCCCCGGCGCGAACAGCTGCGGGCCGGCCGGTCCGGGCAAGGCGGCGACCGGGAGATGTGCGACGACGGCCGACGCGGGCTCGGGTGTGCTCACCGGCGGCTCGATCGTCGCGGCGGGCTGCGCGGCCTGAACCACCGGACTGGACTCCACGACCGCGGTGTCGAAGGTTTCCGTCGGCTCGTACACGGGCGTGCGGTCCGCCCGCTCGGCCGACTCGGCCGCACCGGGTTCGACCACAGCGGGGCGCTTGGTGCCGACGAGCGGTACCGCGACGCTGACGACCTGCGGATTTCCGGCCGACGCGGGGGTGGGCGGCTCGGGCGCGGGCTGCAGAGCTTCGGGAACGGATTGCGATCCCACCACCAGCACGGCGATCACCACCGCCGCGGCAGCGGCACCACCGACGCGAAGCCCCGTGAACCTTCTGGCCTTGACGGCCGAGCCGACGTCGGGCCGCGTGCGCTGGACGGCGACGGCACCGGTCGCGACCGCGCGGGCCGCAGCTTGTGCGAGCGACAACTTGGGCTCGTCATCCTCGTCGACTTCATCAGTGTCGTCGGTGTCGTCTGCATCATCAGCAGCCGGCACCACGCGCACATCGGTGAAGCCCGCGGCCGCAAGCGCTGCGATCAGTTGTCTGGCCTCGGCGTCGACGTCCTCGGACCACGTGACGCCGACGGCCCGGACCTCCTGTCCGCTGGACGCGGCGATGGAGCGCGCGCCCCGTGCGGCCGCGGCCCCGCGGTCGGCGAGTTCGTCGGCGGTGTCGACGTCGAACGCGTCGTCGTCCAGCGGAGTGCCGTCCGGTGCATCGCCGTCGACAAGGACCCAGCCGACGCCGTCCGACGTCACTGACAGTCCCAGTACCGTCTTCACCCGTTTGGCCCCAATTCCTGTACTCCCCGACGAAATGCCGCGACGATCATATTTTGCTCGCCACGGAACGGCATCTTGTGCAAAATCCGATTTTCGGTGACTCGAGCCTTCTACCGACGGCCTTACCGACGGTGTTACCAGCGTGATGACCTCGAAAGACCGGCTCGGCGGCCGCGCCAATTACCCGGCAGTCATCCGAAGTTCATTAGCTGATCAACAATTAAGAATCGGTGAGAACGCTGAACCGTCGCCTTATTCGACGGCAACGTGCGCGGACCGGCTCAAGGCATGATGCGGTCATGGCGAAGTCGTTCACCTTGGTCCAGCTGAGGTACTTCACGGTCGTCGCGAGGCTCGAGAACATGCGGGCTGCCGCGTTCGAACTCAACGTCACGCAGTCGACGCTCTCGGCCGCCATCCATCAACTCGAGCGCGAGGTGGGTGTCCAGCTGTTCCATCGCCGGTCGAACCGCGGCCTGCGGCTCACCGCCGAGGGCAGGCGGCTGCTCATGGGCGCCAGGACCGTGCTGGAAGACGCCGATCAGCTCTACCACTCGGTGCGCGCCGAGCGGGAGGAACTGGCGGGTGACCTGGTCGCGGGGATCTTCTCGCCGATCGCGCCGTTCCTCGCACCCAAGATTCTCACCGCGTTCGAGCAGCACCACCCGGCGATCAAGCTCAGCTTCCTCGAAGCCGACCAGGAGACGCTCATGAGATCCCTGGCCGAGGGCACGTGCGAAACCGCATTGATGTACGACCTCGGCCTGGGCACCGATTACGAATACCGGGTGCTGCAACGCGTGCCACCCCACCTGTTGGTGGCCGAGAACCACCCGCGCGCAGCGCATCCGGATGTCGCCGTCCACCTGAAGGAATTCGAGGACGAGCCGTTCGTGCTGCTCGACCTCAAGCACAGCCGCGAGTACTACCTCGACATCTTCAAACGTCTCGGCCTGCGTCCCCGCATCAGGCACCTGGTCTCGGGATACGAGACCGTCCGTTCCTACGTCAGCATGGGTCACGGTTACTCGATGCTGAACTGGCGCTTGACGCGCGACGTGACCTACGCGGGCGGGCGGGTGATACCGCTCGAACTGGCCGACGAGCTACCGCCCATCGAGCTCGTTCTGGTGCGCATGAAGGGCGGGCGCCCGACGCGCAAGTCGATCGCGTTCGAGGAAATCTGCATTGAGCTGCAAAGCGAGGGACGCGGATGAGACGGAGCCGATCGTTTTTACCGATCGATACGACCAATCTTTTTCGTTGGACTCGTTCGGTGGTCGTCACCATGCTGGAAGCACTGTGACGCCCGACACCGCCGGCCCCGGCCGCATCACCGAGAAGAGAACCTCCATGACAGCGCAGGAACTGGTCATGAAAACCGAACCCGAAGCACCAGATCAGCCGAAGCGCAGCTCCGGTATGCAGAAGCGGGTGCTGGCCGGCGGCAGCATCGGTCAGTTCATCGAGTTCTACGACTTCACTCTCTACGGACTGTCGGCGGTCACCCTCGCCAACCTGTTCTTCCCCAGCGAGAACGCGCTGGCCGGTCTGCTCGCCACGTTCGCGACCTTCGGCGTGGCCTTCCTGTTCCGGCCACTGGGCGGCCTGTTCTTCGGGGCGCTCGGCGACCGCATCGGCCGCCGCAAGGTCCTGTTCATCACGCTGCTGTCGATCGGCGCCGCCACGACCATGATCGGGCTGCTGCCCACCTACGGCACCATCGGCGTGCTAGCCCCGATCCTGTTGATCCTGTGCCGGCTGGTCCAGGGCTTCTCGGCGGGCGGCGAATCGGTGGGCGCACCGGCATTCGTGTTCGAGCACGCACCGCTGGACCGGCGCGGGTTCTGGATCAACGTCACGCTCGCCGCCACCGCGCTGCCGTCGGTGGTCGGCGGCACCCTGATCCTGGTGCTGTCCTCGACGATGTCGTCGGAGGCCTTCACCTCCTACGGGTGGCGCATCCCGTTCCTGATCGCCCTGCCGCTGGCGTTCTTCGGCCTGTGGATCCGCGCGAAGACCGAGGAGTCCGAGGCGTTCAAGCAGGTGCTGGCCAAGCATGAGCACAAGGAGTACAGCCCCATCCGGGAAGCGTTCCGCGAGAACAGAATCCGGATGCTGCAGGTCATCTTCGTGATGGCGCTGACCGCGATGGGCTTCTATTTCCTCTCCGGGTACTTCGTGTCCTACGTGCAGGTCACCGGCAACCTCAGCCGCGAGCAGTCACTGCTGGCCAATGCGGTCGCGATGGCGATGTATGCCGTGCTGCTCCCGATCGGCGGCATGATCGGTGACCGGGTCGGCCGCAAACCGATGCTCATCGCGGGCTCGGTGGCCCTGGCGCTGCTGTCGGTTCCGTGCTTCATGCTGGTGACGAGCGGGTCGCTGCCCCTGGCGATCGCCGGACAGCTGTTGTTCGTCGTCCCGATGTGCATCTATGGCGGCGGGTGCTACACGTTCTTCGTCGAGATCTTCACCACCGAAACCCGATTCACCTCCGCCGCCATCAGCTACAACGTCGGCTATGCCGCATTCGGCGGCACCGCACCGTTCATCGGCACGATGCTGGTCTCGAAGACCGGCCTGAGCGCCGCACCGGGCGTGTACATGGCCGCGGCAGCCGCCGTCGTCGCCCTCCTGCTGGTGTTCACCAAGGTGCCCGAGACGCGCCGCCGCATCGGCTAAACACTTTCGAAGCCAAGGAGTTCCATCATGGATGCCAACGCATTCCTCACCGATTTCCATCATGTCGCGACGTTCGGCGCGACGCCGAACAACGGCGTCGACCGGCAGGCCGCGACCGCCGAGGACAAGCTGAGCCGCGACTGGTTCGCCGAGTTCGCCGCCCAGCGGGGCTGGGAGTTGCGCGTCGACGCCATCGGAAACATGTTCGCCCTCATCGAGTTCGTGCCCGGCGCACCCTACGTGCTCATCGGCTCGCATCTGGATTCGCAACCGCTGGGCGGCCGGTTCGACGGGGCTTACGGCGTCATCGCCGCATTGCACGCCGCGCAACGGGTCGCCGCCCGGGTCGGTGAACACGGCGCCCAGGTGACCTACAACCTCGGTGTCGTCAACTGGTTCAACGAGGAGGGCGGGCGGTTCGCGCCGTCCATCATGGGTTCGTCGGTGTTCGCCGGCCTGATGGACGAGAACGAGATGCTCCAGGTTCGCGACCTCACCGGGGTTTCGGTCGCCGAGGCACTCGACGCCATCGGCTACCGCGGAACCGATCCGCGTCCGGACACCGCCGGCTACGCCGAGATCCACATCGAGCAGGGGCGCATCCTCGAGCGCGAGAACATCAACCTCGGTGCCGTCGAATCATCGTGGTACACACAGAAACTCGATATCGAGGTGCTCGGCGAGCAGTCGCACACCGGCGCGACCGCGATGGCCGACCGGCACGACGCGCTGGTCGCCGCCAGCAAGGTGGTGCTCCTGGTCCATGACGTCACGCGAAAGTTCGAGGACGAGGCCATCGTCTCGTCGGTCGGCCGGTTCACGGTTGAGCCGAACTCGCCGATCGTCGTGGCGCGTCGCGTGCATCTGGTCGCCGATCTGCGTTCGGCCTCACCGGAAATCGTCGCGACGGCCCGCGCCAGCCTGCGCAGCGATATCGAAGCCATCGCCCGCGAACACGACATCGCGATCAACGTGCGCGATTTCGATGTCCGCGACATCCAGTACTTCCCCCAGTCGGGTATCGAACTGACCGAGAAGGTGGCCGCCGACCTCGGGCTGAGCGTCCGCCCCATCCGCACCATGGCCGGCCACGACTCGGTGCCGATGAACCGGATCGTGCCCACGGTCATGATGTTCATCCCGTCGGTGGACGGCGTGAGCCACTGCGAACGCGAGTTCAGCACCGACGAGGACATGGTCGCCGGCGTCGACGCGTTGACGAACGTGGCGTGGGAGATGGTCAACGGTTCGCTCGCCGAGTCGGCCGCCTGATGGAGACGACCTCGACAACCGAGTTGGCCTACCTGAGCGCCACCGAAGCGCTCGCGGCGTTCCGGCGGCTCGAGCTCTCGCCGCTTGAGGTGCTCGAAGCCCAGATCGCCCGGATCGAAGCACACAACGGCGACCGCGCCACCGGGATCAACGCGTTCACCGAGACGCTGTTCGACGAGGCCAGGCCCGCGGCCCGCCACGCCGCCGACACCTACGCCCGTTGCGCCCGCACCGGTGAAACGCCGCCCGCACTGCTGGGGTTGACCGTGGCGACCAAGGAGAAGCACGGAATCGCCGGGCGGCTGCTCGAACAGGGTTTGGTGGCCAAGCGCGGTCAGTTGGCGCAGCACGATCATCCCGTCGTCGAACGCATCAAGGCGGCAGGCGGAATCATCCACGCGCGCACCACAAGTCCGGAGTTCAGCTGCGCGACCGTGACCCATTCGCCGATGTGGGGTGTCACCCGCAACCCGTGGAACCCGCAGACCTCCCCCGGCGGCTCGTCGGGTGGCGCGGGTGCGGCGCTGGCCGCCGGGTTCGCCACGCTGGCCACGGCTTCCGACATCGCCGGTTCGACGCGGATCCCCGCGGGGTTCACCGGCACGGTCGGCTACAAGGCACCGTACGGCCGCATCCCGGGCCTGCCGCCGTTGGCCGCGGACTGGTACCGGGGCGACGGGCCGATGGGCCGCACGGTGGCCGACGTGGCGTTGTTGTCGTCGGTCATGTCGGGCCGGCATCCGGTCGACCACGGTTCGTGGGGTCCCAACGGCCAACCGATCCCGCTGCACGGCGGCGTCGAGGGGCTGCGGATCGGGCTGTCGGTGCGGCTCGGCGACTTTCCCGTGGCCCGCGAGATCGTCGAGAACACCCGTGCCGTCGCCGCGGCACTGACCGCTGCCGGCGCCGACGTCGTCGACGTGGAACTGCCGTGGACGACGGCCCTGATCCGGGAGACGATCTTCGCGCACTTCGGCCACATCCTCGGGCCGGCCGTGGCGCGCGAAACCGCGGGCACCGAGGATCAGCTCGCGGCCTACACGCGGCGCTTCGTCGCCGATGCGGCTGCGGCGGCGCAGCGGTACACCCTGGTCGATTCCCTGGCCATGGACGCGCGACTGCAAGCCGATCTGGCGGCCGCGATGCGTGGCATCGACGTCCTGCTGTGCCCGACCTCGGCGGTGACCTCGCTGCAGGCCGACGGGGATTACCTGGACGGCATCGACACGGCAGGCCGGACCTCGAGCACTACTGGGAAGGTCACTTGACCAGCCCGTTCAATGTCGCCGACCGCTGCCCGGCGCTGTCGGTGCCCAGCGGGTTGTCCGCCGAGGACGTTCCGACCGGTGTGCAAGTGGTCGGCCATCCGCACGATGAGGCGATGACGTTCCGGGTGGCGCAAGCCGTGGAGACCCTCGTGGGGTTCGAGATCGAGGCCGGCAGCCTGCGCGTCTAGCCATCTGCCCCGGCGTTCTGGCAGGCTACGGCGAGCGTTCGAGCAGGAGGAGCCGATGCCGTCACCGCAGGCGATGATTCAGTTGGACCCTTCTGATGCGCATGGGCCACGACGGGCGTGGGCCGCGGTCGCAGTGCTGGCGCTCGTCGGCACGCTCAATTACGTCGACCGGTTCCTGCCCGGGGTGCTCGCCGAGCCGATCAAGAACGATCTTGCGTTGTCGGACACCGCGATCGGCGTCATCAACGGCTTCGGCTTCCTGATCGTGTACGCGGTGCTCGGGATCGTGATCGCGCGCGTCGCCGACCGCGGCGCGTTCGGCGCGGTGATCGCGGGCTCGCTGACGCTGTGGGGTGCCATGACGGTGCTCGGCGGCGCCGTCCAGTCCGGTTTCCAACTGGCCCTGACGCGGGTGGGCGTCGCGGTCGGCGAAGCGGGCAGCACGCCGGCCGCGCACGCCTATGTGGCACGCAATTTCCCGCCCGAGCGACGCTCGGCGCCGCTTGCGGTCATCACGTTCGCGATCCCGCTGGCGTCTGCCGCCAGCATTCTCGGTGGCGGGCTTCTGGCCGAGAACCTGGGCTGGCGAACGGCCTTCGTCGTCATGGGAGCGATCAGCGTCGCGCTCGCCCCGCTCGTCCTGCTGGTGGTCGGCGTGCGTCAGACGCTGCCCAAACCGACTGTGCCCGAGCAGGATACGAAGATCAACTGGTGGGATCTGCTGCGCAAGCCGAGCTTCCTCGCCATCATCGGCGGCACCGCGTGCATCTCGGCGGCCGGATACTCGCTGACGACGTTCGCGCCCGCGTTCCTGATGCGCACGCGCGGCATGTCGCTCGGTGAGGTCGGTCTGGAGTACGGACTGGCCACCGGGCTCACCGGAGTCCTGGGGCTGCTGATCGTGGGACGCCTGGCCGATCGTCTTGCCACACGTGACCCGCGCTGGCTGCTGATGATCGTCGTCGTGCTGACAGTGATGCTGCTGCCGGCTTCGGTGCTGGCGTTCGTGGTGGACAACCGGGCGCTGTGCGTGTGGTTCCTCGCGCTCAGCTACGTCATCGGCACGGCGTATCTGGCTCCGTCCATCGCCGCGGTGCAGCGTCTGGTTCTGCCCGAGCACCGTGCGACGGCATCGGCGATCTTTCTGTTCTTCAACGCGGTGTTCGGCGCAGTCGGCCCGTTCTTGACGGGCGTGATCAGCGACGCGCTGACCGCCGATCTGGGCGCGCAGGCATTGGGACGGGCCCTGCTGATCCTGGTGCCCGCCCTGCAAGTCGTCGCCATGGGCTGCTATTTCGTCGCGGCCCGCCGGTACCGCAACGACATCATCGAGGTGGCGGCCAGCCCGTCGGCGCCGGCTTAGGCCGGCGTCGGGTCGCGCCCCACAGGCCGACCCCGATTCCGACGACGGCCCCACCGAGACCGATGATCTGCTGACTGCGCCGCATCTCGCCGTGCACGCCGAGCCCACCCAGCAGATCGGCGGCATCGGCTCCGCCCGAGGCGAGGAACCAGCCGCGCGTGTCGGCGCCGCGCAGCCCGGCCGCCACGAGCAGCCCGCCGATCAACGCGTCGCGGTACCCCATCGACCGCAGCAGCAGCTGCGCCGTCGCGTCGGGTTTGTCCGGTGAACCCCACAGCCGGTTGGCGCGCAGCGGGTCGACGAGAAACGAGATCCCCGAGGCGAGTCGGATGGTGCCCGCGGCGAGTGCCGCCCGGTCGATCGACATGGCCTGCAGCCTATGACGCGACCCTCAGCGGGCGTCGTATGTCCTGAGAAAACTCCCAACCCGGCTCCAGCGACCCGGCTGTGCGGCAATGATTGGAGGTACCCGAGTTCAGGAGCGGACACCCATGGCCACGATCGAAGCCAACGCACAGACCAACTCGTCAATCGAGCAGGACTTTGAACACGATGTAGCCGCCACGCAAGCCTATTTCGACAGTTCCCGCTTCGACGGCATCATCCGGCTGTATTCGGCACGCCAGGTCGCCGAACAGCGCGGCACCATCCCTTCGGACTATCCGGTGGCACGCGAAGCCGCGACCGCGTTCTACCCCTACCTGCGCGAGCTGTTCGCCAAGAAGAAGAGCATCACGACGTTCGGGCCGTATTCGCCCGGTCAGGCCGTGGTGATGAAACGGATGGGCATCGGCGGGATCTACCTCGGCGGCTGGGCGACCTCGGCGAAAGGTTCGATCAGTGAGGATCCGGGCCCCGATCTGGCCTCCTATCCGCTGAGCCAGGTGCCCGACGAGGCGGCCGGGCTGGTGCGCGCGCTCCTCACCGCCGATCGCAACCAGCAGTACCTGCGCCTGAAGATGTCCGAGGAGCAGCGGGCCGCGACGCCCGCCTACGATTACCGGCCGTTCATCATCGCCGACGCCGACACCGGCCATGGCGGTGATCCGCACGTGCGCAACCTGATTCGCCGCTTCGTCGAGTCCGGCGTGCCCGGCTACCACATCGAGGACCAGCGGCCCGGCACCAAGAAATGCGGTCACCAGGGCGGCAAGGTCCTGGTGCCGTCCGACGAACAGATCAAGCGGCTCAACACCGCGCGGTTCCAGCTCGACATCATGCGGGTGCCCGGCATCATCGTGGCGCGCACCGACGCCGAGGCCGCCAACCTGATCGACAGCCGCGCCGACGAACGCGATCAGCCGTTCCTGCTGGGCGCCACGAACCTCAAGATCCCGTCGTACAAGTCCTGCTTCCTGGCGATGGTCCGCCATTTCTACGAGTCGGGCGTCGCCGAACTCAACGGGCACCTGCTCTACGCACTGCCCGAAGGCCAGTACTCCGCGGCCGAAGAGTGGCTGCAACGACACGGCATCATGGACGCGGCCACCGAGGCCACCGCGACCTGGAAGCAGAGCGGCGGATCGGTCGACGCGTTGTTCGACAAGGTCGAGTCGACCTTCGTCGATGCCTGGCAGGACGATGCCGGGCTGAACACCTACGGCGAGGCCGTGGCCGAACTGCTCGAGTTCCGTGAACGCGAGGGCGAGCCCGCCGACATGAGTGCCGCCGACTGGCGTGCATTCGCCACGCGCGCACCCCTCTATACAGCGCGGGAAAAGGCCAAGGAGCTGGGCGCCGACGTCGCATGGGACTGCGAGCGGGCCAAGACACCGGAGGGCTATTACCAAGTCCGCGGCGGCATTCCGTACGCGATCGCGAAGTCGCTCGCGGCGGCGCCGTTCGCCGACATCCTGTGGATGGAGACCAAGACCGCCGATCTCGCCGATGCCAAGCAGTTCGCCGATGCGATCCACGCCGAGTACCCCGACCAGATGCTGGCCTACAACCTGTCGCCGTCGTTCAACTGGGACACCACCGGCATGACCGACGACGAGATGCGGGCGTTCCCCGAGGAACTCGGGAAGATGGGATTCGTCTTCAACTTCATCACCTACGGCGGCCACCAGGTCGACGGCGTGGCATGTGAAGAGTTCGCGACGTCGCTCCAACAGGAGGGCATGCTCGCGCTGGCCCGTTTGCAACGCAAGATGCGCCTGGTCGAATCGCCTTACCGCACACCGCAAACCCTGGTCGGCGGTCCGCGCAGCGATGCGGCACTGGCCGCGTCCTCGGGCCGCACGGCGACCACCAAAGCGATGGGCAAAGGCTCGACCCAGCACCAGCACCTGGTGCAGACCGAGGTGCCGAAGAAGCTGCTCGAGGAATGGCTGGCGCTGTGGAGCGAGCACTATCAGCTACCCGAGAAGCTCCGGGTTCAGCTGCGGCCGCGGCGCGCCGGGTCCGATGTGCTCGATCTCGGCATATACGGCGACGGTGACGAGCCGTTGGCCAACGTCGTCGTCGACCCGATCAAGGACCGGCACGGGCGCAGCATCCTCACGGTGCGCGATCAGAACACGTTCTCCGAGCAGCTGCGCAAGAAGCGGCTGATGGACCTCATCCATCTCTGGCTGATCCACCGCTTCAAAGCCGAGATCGTGTACTACGTGACGCCGACCGAGGACAACATCTATCAAACCGAAAAGATGAAGACCCACGGCATATTCAGCGACGTCTACCAGGAGGTGGGCGAGATCATCGTCGCCGACGTCAACAAGCCCCGCATCGAGGAGTTGCTCGCGCCCGACCGGCAGGCGCTCGGGCGACTCATCCGCAAGGAGGACTGACCGACCGCGTGCCACTGCAGAACCGGGTCACACCCGGTGGAGCGATCATCGCGACCAGTGCCCGCGGCACGTTCATGGGCAATCGCGGCATCCTGCACGACGACAACCGGCGGATCATCCGGAGCTCGCGCAACGCGATGTGGCTGATCTGCGAGCTCGAATTCAAGGGCCGCAGGCGTGAACTCATGCGTCCCGGCACCTACACCGAGCTCTTCTTCCTGGATGAGGCGGTCGCCCTGGCGGCCGGTCACCGGCCGTGCGGCGAGTGCCGCCGCACGGCCTACCGCGCCTACATCGACGCGGCCAACGTCGGCAATGACCATGCCATCGGCTCGGCCAAGGAACTCGACAGCCAACTCAGAGCATCCCGGCAGGAGCCGGGTATCACGGCGGAGATCGGCACACTGCCCGATGGTGTGTTCGTCACGTTCGGCGACAACGACTTTCGGCTGATCTGGCAAGGCACGGCGTACCGATGGTCACCGGAGGGCTACACCGATCCCGTTGTTGTCACAGCTGATCGGCAGGCGCGCGTGGTGACGCCCGGATTGTCGGTGGATGCGCTGCGGCACGGCTACCCGGTGCAGGTACATCCGTCCGCCGAGAGCGTCACAATTCGGTAATCACTGCGCCGGTCGCAGATCGGGTGAACCGTGCGTTAATCACATCGATGCCCAAACAACAATGGCCGGTGCTCGATCGGCGCAAGGTTCTGCTCGGCGCGGCCGCTGTCGGCGGCTTCCTGGCGCTCGACGTGGGTGCGTTGCTGTTGGCCACCAACACCGTCGGGCCGCGCCGCCTCACACCCCAGACGTTCGTGGATGCGTTCCGGACGGTCTTCGGCCACCATGCCGGATACCGCGTGAACCATGCGAAGGGCGTCGCGGTGTCGGGTTACTTCGACAGCAACGGCGACGGTCAGCAGTTGTCCAGCGCCGCCGTCTTCGCACGCGGTATCACACCGGTGCTGGGCCGGTTCTCGTTCGGCAACGGAAATCCCCGGGTGCCCGACGATCCGTCACTGGCACGGGGACTCGGCCTGGTGTTCGGTTTCCCGTCCGACGAGCAGTGGCGGATGGCGCTGTTGAATCTGCCCGTCTTTCCCGACAATTCGCCGCAAGGATTCTATGACCGGCTGCTCGCGGGCAAGCCTGTGCCGGCCACCGGAAAACCGGATCCCGCGGCGATGGCGCGGTTCCTGGCCGATCATCCCGAGACGGCGCGCGCCATGCAGATCATCAAGGCCAACCCGCCGACGCCGGGCTTCGCCGACAGCACCTACCGCAGCCTGATCACGTTCTATTTCGTGAACGCCGACGGTGTGCGCACGCCGGTACGGTGGTCGCTGGTGCCCATGCAACCGGCCCGCCCGGCATTTCGGGGCGACAACGGCATGTTCGACGCGTTGATCGCGTCGATGCGCACCGGCCCGCTGCGCTGGCGGTTGCTGCTGACCGTCGGCGCGCCCGACGATCCCGTCGCCGACGCGACCCTGCCCTGGCCGCCCGATCGGCGCACCGTCGACGCCGGGGTGCTGACCCTCGACACCGTCGAGACCGAACGCCCGGGAAACAGTCGCGACGTGAATTTCGATCCGATGGTGCTGCCCGACGGGATCGAACCATCCGACGATCCGCTGCTGAGTGCCCGGTCGGCGGTCTACGGGGCGTCGTACCGGAATCGCAGCCGGGAGGCCCAGACCTCACCGCCCGAGGTGCAGGTCGACGAGGTGCAGACGTGACGGCCGCACGCCACGCGGTGTCGACGCGCGTATTTCACTGGCTGACCGCGCTGC
Organism: Mycolicibacterium wolinskyi str. Jessa 2025; assembly: GCF_049241375.1. Taxonomy (NCBI): domain Bacteria; kingdom Bacillati; phylum Actinomycetota; class Actinomycetes; order Mycobacteriales; family Mycobacteriaceae; genus Mycobacterium; species Mycolicibacterium wolinskyi. The sequence continues at coordinate 3,202,232 of NZ_CP185960.1, read as the reverse complement.
TCGTGTTCGCGGCGTTGTTCGTCGGGTTCGTGATGGTCAACTCGATCGCGAGTTATGCCACCCTGCTCGTCGTTCACAAGACGCTCGGCGTGACGATCCTGGTGGTCGTCGTGTTGCGCATCGGCAACCGGCTGTTTCACCGCGGCCCGCCGCTGCCGCCCACCGTCGGCACGCTGGAACGCAAAGTCATTGTGATGTCGGAGTTCTCGCTGTACGGACTGCTCGTGGTCCAGCCTCTTGTCGGCTGGGCGATGCTGTCGGCGGCAGGCAACCGCGTGACCATCGGTGGCGTCACGCTACCGCGCATCGCCCCGTTTTCCGGTGACCTCTACGGCCTGCTCCGCCAAACCCACACGGTGATCGCGTACCTGCTGATGGCGGTGATCGCCGCGCATGTGTCAGCCGTGCTGTTGCACACCGTCACGCTGCGCGACGGGATGTTGCAGCGCATGTCATTTCGGCTGCCGTTGCGCGCTGCCCACGCTCAGCCGCGCAGCGGCAGCCGCGACGACGAACCCGCCGAGCGCTGACCAGCCTACGGTGCCGTCGAGCCCGTTCTTGGCCATCAACGTCAACGCCGCACCGGCAAGGCAGATCAACGCGCCGGCTATGATCGACCGGCCACCGGTCACGCGTACCGACCCGTCCCACCACGGCAGCGGCCGGTGTTCGAGCGGTGACAGGAGCCGGAACGCCACGGCCATCAACACCGCGAACAACGCCGCACGCAACGCGAGCAGACCCCAGAAGCCGGGCGCGTGCGGATCGAACGCGTCCAGGCCGATGGCGTGCAGGCTGAATGCCGCGACGGCGATGACCGGGATGTGCCACAGGTAGATCGTCATCGCTCCCCTGTTGCCGACCGCGACGACGTACCACACCCGCGGCCGCTGCGCCCAGCGCTGTATCGCGCCGGCCGCCGCCACGAACAGGCACGACACCCACGTGCAATGCAGCGCGAGCAGCAGCGTGGGCGGCGAGACGTTCGACACCCGCTCCGTCCCGGTGACCACGAGCGACACATCATAGGGACCGAACACCACGAGCAGGACTGCCGCGGTGAACGCCGACACCGCCACGCCAATGGCGACCCGGGCCTGGACCAGGCGGCGGGCGTAGGCGACCCCGATCACCATCGGGATGAGCCACACGACAATCAGATTCGGAGTGGCGACGGCGGCCGAATCCCATTGGAACCGCAGCACGTCGAACACCGTGGACACCGCGATGAGCAGCGCCACGATCGCTGCCGCCGACCGTCCCGTCGACAGCCGCGTCAACGCAGGCACGAACGCCAGCGTCACCAGATACACGCCGAGAAACCACAGCAGCGCCACGCATTCGCGCCCGAGCGCATCCGCGGATTCCTCGCCCATCGTGGCGTGCACCGCCACCAGGGCGACCGTCCACACCGCGAGATACCAGAACACCGGCCGGCACAGTCGTTGCGCCCGCGTGAACAGCCAAGCGCCCCAAGGATTGCCGCGATGCCAGCTGTATGCACCCGCGGCACCGCCGGCGAGGAAGAACAACGGCATGACCTGCAGCACCCAGGTGATCGGGGTGAGCGCGGGAATTTCCCCGAGAATGTTGCCGACCCGTACGCCACCGGAATCGATCGTGGCGAGCAGCATCGCGCAGTGTCCGAACATCACGACCACGAGCGCGCCGAGCCGCGCGACGTCGACCGCGCGGTCCCGGTCGGGCTTGGTCTCTGCAGCCACGGTGTCCGGGGACGGCACGACCTCAGGCGTATGCATGCCTTCAGTCTGCCGGTCCAGGGGCCTGCGCGGATGGGTAGTTATACCCACAAGTTCGGGCATAACGGACATACGAACGGCAACCAACCGCAATAATCCAGCGGGGGTGAGCCGGATGTCGAAACGGGTTCTGGGCCGAGTCAGCGCCGCGATGGTCGCTGCCCTGGCCGCTGTGCTGGCGAGCGTCGCGGGCCCCGCCGCCGCCACTCCGAACGGCGTCCCACCGACGCTGCCCGCGTTCGTCCCCTACCAGTCGAACTGGTCCCCGAACTACACGGTGTTCCCCTACAACGTGTGGCAGAACCGGGTCACGCCCGAGCAGATCACCGCACAACGCGATTCCTGCCAATGGTTCAACGCCCAGTACGACACCTTGATGGGTCAGGTCTTCGGGTTCCAGCGCTTCCTGGGCGATCAGGATGACGAGTGGACCGCGCCCGGTGTCCAGCCCGCGGGCGACATCGTCATCGCGAACCTCGATCAGTCCGCGCGATTTCTCGATCCGCGGGCACATACCTTGTACATCACCAATTACCCGGACCAGAGCCAGTATTCGCCGCTGTACAACGGTGATTCGATCTACCGGCTGTGGTATCAGTTCACCCAGATCAGCGACAAGATGAAGCAGAAGCTGCCGTCCGGGGTCATCAACGCCAACATCGCCACGGCGAATGTGTACGGAACAGTGATCCGAGATTCCGGTGTGTGCGCGGGGGCGTGAAGTACATTGCTGAGCGTGCGCGGGAACTTGTTCGCCAATGGCCGAGGCCGCTGGCTGGCATTGGCGACGTCGATCGCCGTCGCCGCCGCGATGTTCTACGCGCAACGCGCCGAGGCTCCGTGCTGCGCTGAGGCTCCCGTGGCAACTCCGCCCAGCCAGCAAGCCGCGACACCCGCCACGAGTCCGGCCGAAGCCGAGCTGTTGGCGGCGAGTGCCCCGGTCGCCGCGCGCGACTTCCAGCTCGCGTTGCCGCCCGGCGTCGCGCCCGAGTCCGGTCTGCAGATCAAGACCATCTGGGCGGCCCGGGCCATCAGCGTGATGTTTCCCGAGATCACCACGATCGGCGGGTACCGGCAAGATCCGCTGAAGTGGCATCCCAACGGGCTCGCGATCGACGTGATGATTCCCGACTACCACTCCGACGAGGGCATCGCACTCGGCAATCAGATCGCCGGGTTCGCCCTGGCGAATGCCAAGCGGTGGGGCGTGCTGCACGTCATCTGGCGGCAGGGCTACTACCCGGGCATCGGTGCGCCGAGTTGGACCGCGGACTACGGGTCGGAAACCCTCAATCACTTCGACCATGTCCACATCGCCACGGACGGCGGCGGATACCCGACGGGCGAAGAAACGTACTACATCGGCTCATTGAAACGGCCCAATTAACCGGCGTCTAAACATGAATGTGGTAAACGCCATAGATTTTGCCTGCGGCGCCACATGTCACTAGAACTTCGCGGCTGCTGCTAGTCACCAGTAAACCGTCACAGTGCACATGGACGTGCTCAAGGAAAGCCGCGGGATAGCAGCTGAGCTGGCAGTTCACGCTCGCGATGCGACAGAACACCGTCCACCCTCAGGAAACCTCGCGGCGTCAACCCACGATTGACGGCTGACCGCTGATTCGTTGCCATTGCTGAATGCAGGTAACGCCGCCGATGGCAATGATCGTCATTTCCGCCGGTAGGGTCCGGACCTCGTGGGAAGACACCGTCTAGCTGAGAGACGGCGCAGCCGTCGGTCGGCCGTCGTCGGTGCCGTCGTCATACCTGCTGCGACGATTCTGATCGCCGGCGCAGACACGGTGCCGACTTTCAATCCTGATGTCCGATGCTGCGCGGAGGTCAAGCCCGCGGCGGCTGTCGCGCCGCCCGTCGCCAAACCCGCGCCGGCTCCGCTGCCGCCGCCGGACGCCCGCGCCGCTCGTCGCGACATCCGGGTCCCGCTGCCGGTCGGCAAGGCGCCGGAGAAGGGCCTGCAGGTCGAGACGATCTTGGCGGCCCGCGCTGTCAGTGCGGCCTTCCCCGAGATCCTGACCATCGGCGGGGTCCGGTCCGACCCGCTGAAGTGGCATCCCCATGGGTTGGCGATCGACGTGATGATCCCGCACTACGCCACTCCCGAAGGCAAGGCCCTCGGCGAGCGAATCGTTGCCTATGTCCTCGACAACGCGGATCGATTCGGCGTCAACCACGTCATCTTCCGGCAGACCCTCTACCGGCACGACGGTTCGAAGAAGCGCATGTCGGATCGAGGCGGAGACACCGCCAACCACTACGACCACGTACACATCGCCACCAACGGTGGCGGCTACCCGACGGGTCACGAAACCTACTTGCGATAGAGCGCATCTCGTCGTGTCCGCCACGCCGGAAAATTGTGACCGGTAGTGGCGCACACCTGACACGCTGATCCCACCTGAACACGGGAGGTGAGGCGTTGTCGATCGGTAATGTGATCGAGGGCTATGCCGGCGCGGTGACCGGTGGAGTCAAAGGCTATCTGATCGTCCTGGGCGCGACCGCGGTGTTCGCGGTGCTCTGGCGGATCGCAGCGGCTCCGCGGCGGCCCGCTCGCGCTCAGCCGATCAGCGCGACCGAGCTGGCCTTCTTGCGTTCTGACATCGCTCCGGTGGTGACGGCGCTTGCCGGCCTGCGCGCGAGCGGCCGGATCACCGGACGCGACCAGGTGGACCACACCGCGCCGGCCGGACCGGAGGTCGACCGGTTCACCGCACGAGTGCTGGAACGCGCGGCCACCGATCCCGTGCACACCGTGCCCACGTTGTTCGCGGCGTCCCAGCCCGACCTCGCATCGCTGGAGGCACAACTCAGTGCGCGCGGGCTGGTGCGGACCCGCGCCGAGCGGGCGCGCATGCGCTGGGGCACGGCACCGTCGATCGCGGTCCTGCTCGTCGGCGTCGCCTCGTGCGTCTATCTGGTGACGCAGGTGTCGCACCGCGCGCAAGATGTCGTGCCGTTGGCGGTGATGGTGTTCGCCGTTGCCATGTTCGGGCTGGTGGTACTCCCCCGACTACTCACCGTGAATCGGCTGACCCGCGCGGGCCGGCGCCTGCTTGCGGCCGAGCAGGAGCGGCTGGCCTACCTGGAGCCGGCAAAGCGGCCCGCGTTCGCCACGTACGGCCCCGCTGCGGTGGCTTGGTCGGTGGCGCTGTTCGGCACGGGTGCACTGTGGGCGGTCGACGCCGACTACTCGACCGCGGTGCAACTGGCCGGGTCTGCCTCCGGCGGCCACGACGGCGGCGGCTGCGGCGCGTCGTGCGGGGGTGACGGCGGCGGTGGCTGCGGTAGCGGCTGCGGTGGCTGTGGCGGAGGGTGCGGCGGATGAGCAGCTTCTGCCGTGCCGTGCCCGCGCTGGGAGATGTCGGCATCGGCTGGCGGCGCGAGATCGCCGGGGTGATCGCCGATCTGCGGCCGGGGTTCTGCGAGGTGATCGCCGAGTCGATACCGGTACGCCGCCGCAAAGCCCGGCCGGACCCGCTGCTGGCCGGCCTGGCCGCGCGCGGTGTGCCGGTGATCCCGCACGGCGTGGCTCTTTCCCTCGGCGGCGCCGAACCCGTGCAGCTCAAGCGAATTCGACGGCTGGCGGCATGCGCGGAGGCGCTCGTCGCCCCGGTGGTCAGTGAGCACATCGCGTTCGTGCGGGCAGGCGGGATCGAGGCCGGGCATCTGCTGCCGGTGCCTCGCACCCGGGAGGCACTGGACGTGTTGGCGGCCAACATCGAACGCACCCGACGGGAATTGCCGGTGCCGCTGGCTGTCGAGAACATCGCGTCGTTCGTGGAGTGGCCCGAATCGGATCTCACCGAATCCGAGTTCCTCACCGAACTGCTCGAACGCACCGGCGTCCTGTTGGTCCTCGATGTCGCGAACGTATATGCCAACGCGCGCAACCGAGGCCGCGACCCGCAGCACGAGCTCGCGCGGTTACCGGTCGAGCGGGTGGCCTACAGCCACGTCGCGGGCGGACACGAGGACGGCCGCTTCTACCACGACACGCACACCGACCGGACTCCGCGTGAGGTGCTGGATTTGGTTGCGGCACTGCGGGAACGGGTCGACGCCCCGTTCATGCTCGAGCGCGACGGGCGCTACCCGCCGACCGCGGAACTGTTCGACGAGCTCGATGCGATCGCCGCGGCTTCGGGCTCCGCGCCCATCACGACCGCGGCCAGGGAGGTGTGGGTATGACGGATCGCGGCAACTTGGCGCGCCGCCAAGAGGCATTGGTCCGCGCCCTGGTCGCCAGTGGGCCGGTGCCGCCGGGCTTCGATCCGGACGCGGTGGCCGCGGCAGGCGCGGTGTGCCGACACAAGCGCGACGCCCACGCACATGCGCTCGCTCGTCGGCGCCGCCGGTGGTTTCGTCTTTGGAGACGATGATCTCTGGCTAGTTCGCGTGCCGAGTCCGTGCGACATCGGCGGCGCCATTGCCGGTGACGAGCCACAGGGTGGTCAAGCTGTCCACGAGATCGGCGAGCGACACCCGCGCGCGCCCGTCCACGTACGCGAGGATCGCGTCGGCCGTCCCACCCACGATGAACGCCGGCGCGACCTGCGCGAGCGGATCGGTCTCCAGCTCCACGCCGTGCACCATGCGGGCGTGCCCGACGAGCACAGCAGTCAGCCCGCGCATCACGGTGTCTCGGTGTTGGTGCAGCGCCGGCGAACTCGCCACCCCGCCGAGAAGCACCCGCGCGTGCCGCGAGTCGTCGATGAGCGTGTGCACCACCGCCTCGACCGCGGCCCGCGCCTGCGCCGCAAGGGGTTCCGTGGCCGCACCGGCCACGGCGGTGAGTGTGGCAGCACTGACGTTGGCGGCGATGTCGTCGACCGCCGCGGCGGCCACCGCATCCAGATCGCTGAAGTTCTCATAGAAGTAGCGCTTGTTCAGCCCCGCCACCGCGCACAGTTTGTCGACGGTGATGGTGCGCCACTCGTTGCCGCACATGGCGTCGACGGCGGCGTCGAGCAATCGCGCGCGCCGCACCTGGCGGCGTTCCTCGGCGGATTGGCCGCCGTAGCTGCGCTGCGACTCGGACGCCACCCGATCGTTGTTTTCTCGCGAATTCGCCATTGACAACCGCCGACTCTCTCTGGCACCGTTTCGTACCAGATTATCTGGCACAGCCCCGTACCACAATTGGTCAAGTGGAGGAGTCGATGACTGTCCTCTCATCGGATACCGCGGCCGAAGCCAAGCTCCGATTACAGTGCGTGGCAGCAGAATTCACCTCCCGCTACCCGAGCCGCGAGCGCGCACTGGCGCAACCCCCGACCGGGTCGACCCTCAAGCCGGTACCGGGCAACTACGGCTTTCCGGTCATCGGGCACATCATGAGTACGATCGTCGAGCCACTGGAGTTCGCCCGGCGCCGCTACGACCGCTACGGGCCCGTGTCCTGGGCCGGCGGCGTGGGTTTCCGGGTCGTGCAACTCATGGGTCCGCAAGCCTTGGAGACCGTCTGGATCAACCGCGACAAGGCATTCTCCAGCACCAAGGGTTGGGCGCCGGTGATCGGACCGTTTTTCCACCGCGGGATCATGCTGCTCGATTTCGAGGAACACCGCGACCATCGCCGCATCATGCAGCAGGCCTTCACCCGCAGCGCCTTGGACGGCTATCTCGACCTGATGCGACCCGGCATCGCCCGCACGATCGCCAATTGGCCTGCCGCGCACCGCTTTCCGTTCTGCACCTCGGTCAAACACCTGCTCCTCGACCAGGCGGCAGAGGTGTTCGTCGGCGCCGAGCTCGGCGCCGAGTCCGACCGGCTGTCGGCAGACTTCCACGACACCGTGTGCGGCGGTCAGGCGATGATCCGCGCCGACATCCCCGGCGGCATGTGGGCGCGCGGGCTCCGCGCCCGTGAGCGTCTCGAGCGCTACTTCGCCGCGCAACTGCCGGCCCGGCGGGCCGGTACCGGCACCGACCTCTTTTCGATGCTGTGCCGCAGCCGAAGTGAGGACGGCGACCGGTTCAGCGACGCCGACATCGTCAACCACATGATCTTTCTGCTCATGGCCGCCCATGACACGAGCGCCATCGCGATCTCCATGCTCGTCTACGAGCTCGGGCGAAACATCCGCTGGCAGAACGTACTTCGTGACGAAGCCCAAGCCGATCCCCGCGATCACCTCACGACCGCCGACCTGGCCGACGCCTATCCCCTGCTCGATGCGGCCTTCAAGGAGATCCTGCGGATGTACGCGCCGGCCGGCACGCTGTTTCGCCAGGCCATCAAGGACACCGAAGTCGCCGGGCACTACATCCCTCGCAAGACCCAGGTGGCGATCAACGTCTACGCCTCCATGCGGCTCGCCGACTGGTGGCCCGAGCCGGACCTCTTCGATCCGGCCCGCTTCCTTTCCGGCGCCGGCGCCGACGCCTCCGCCGTCCACCGCTACGCATTCGCGCCGTTCGGTGGCGGCGTCCACAAATGCCTCGGCCAGCAATTCGCCGACATGAACGTCAAGGCGATCATGCATCAGTTGTTGCGCCGCTTTCAGTGGCACGTACCCGCGGGCTATCGGCCCCGCATGACATGGGGAACCGGGCCGACCCCGGCTGACGGACTGCCGATTGCGTTGGAGCGGTTGCCATGTGTGGGCACCCGATGAGTTCCGGTGGCGCGCCGAGTCTGCCCCTGTGACGGCGCTCGTTCCCGGGCGCCCCGGACTGTAGGAGCCATCCGCCATGATCTTTGTGAACCTGCCCGTCGCCGACGTCGAGCGCTCACGGAAGTTCTTCGCCGACCTCGGCTACACCTTCAACGAGGCGTTCAGCGGCGACACAGCGGTGACGGTGGTGCTCGGTGAGAACCAATTCGCGATGCTGATCCAGCATGACACCTTCGACTCCCTGCATCCCCTTGAGACCGCGGACGCCTCCAAGGTGAAGGAATGCGTCATCTGCCTGAGCGTCGACAGCCGCGAGGACGTGGACGGGTTGGTCGACCGCGCCCTCGCATTGGGCGCCACCGTCGGCGACACCGAGGATCAGGGCGACATGTACGGCCGCAGCTACAACGACTTGGACGGCCACTCCTGGCAGATCTTCTGGGTGAATCCTGTTGCCGCTGCCGCTGCCGCGGGCAGCGAGGAAGTCGACGCGGCGGTGGGGTGACGGCGTGGTCGGCTTCCTTGAACTCCAGGCCCGAGGGATGAAGAAAATCGAGCTGAGAGGGCCGCCGAACGAGCGCGAGGTCGAAATCGTCGGCGAGCCAGGCGCGCGGGCACGAGTTCGAACTGAGCTGATCAAAGGAGAGCGGCTAACGCCGGAACACGTCGGCCGGCTGGTGACAGAGGGACGGGACGGCTACAACATCATGGGAAGGATCCGCGATCTGACGCGGGTAATCACGGACCCGGCGGAATCATGGCTCGTCACCGTTCACTGGGCGGCGCTTCCTGGGCAGCAGCAGCCGCGCGTCGACCGCCGCCGGGTCCGCTTCAGCGATGACGTCGAGCTAGTCGAGATCGTCGACGACGACGCCGAGCCGGCAGCCAAATAGGGACAGCGGTCGATGCGTGTACGTACAGCCGTCGCGATCGGCGTCAGCGTCGTCGCGGCGAAGGCGGCGCTGACGTGGCTCGCGCTGCAAGCCTGGGCAGCGCTGCCGCAGCGTCCGGCGTTCGTCAGCCATTGGCGGATCCAGCTCGGCACGGTCGGCGAGTGGTTTGCCGCATTCGCAACCACGGCAGCGGTCGGCGTGGCGCTCTACATCGCCGGCCGGGACCGCAGCGAACGCAACGCTGAACGTCGCGACGAGCAGAGGACACACGCTCGGCTGGTGCAGCTCTCGACACACTCAGAGTCCAACCGGTCAGCCTCGGTAGTGATCGAAGCGCGCAACTTTGGACCTCTTCCAGTGATAGACGTCGACGTCGTTGACGCGACTTGGAGTAAACATCCCGACGCGCACTGGGTTCCTCGCGATAGTCATTGGGTCGGCCGTGGCCGGCCGGCGACCAACACCCACCGGCCGATCCTCAAGCCGAGCCAAGGGGTCGAAGACACGTACGACACGCTGGCCTACTTCGTCGTGATGTTCCATGATCCGGCCGACCCAGAACGGCCGCTGGGCACGGTCGAGCCGCGGACCGCCAGCTACCAGGTACCGAGCTACATACCGCTCGATATGTCGGAAGTAGTTGTGCATGTGCGTTTTACGACAGCTGACGGCATTCGTTGGGAGACGCCGACGAAGGGTCTTGGATCCGGCGAGCCGACGCGCGTCCGAGCGGAGTAATCGCCCGGTCGCCGGCGAACGCCGGCTGCTTCCGCGTCGGCGGTGTCCTTGGCCCGCACCTTCGTCATCGAGCCGATTGCGGCCCGGCCGCGCGTGCCCGAGCTACGTCTGCGTCGCCGGCCCGCTGCTGACCCGGACCGTCATATGGCCGCGCTGACGCCGTCGCCTTCTATAAGAAGGTCGCCGAAAATGATGTGGTCGTTGTGCGTGAGGGGCAAGCGATTCTCGGCGTATCGCGGATCGACGAGGTCGATTCTCCGAGGCCGAGAAACTTCGTAAGCGGTGTCCAGTTTGTGGGCGCATCGGTGTGGAGTACCGCAAACGGACTGACGAATATGTCTGCACGTATGCCTGTTGTCGCGCGCGGTTCCTGGAGCCAGACGAGAAGCAAGAGGCAGTTACGAATACATCGCCCGATATCGATGAAACCCATCTTCCTTCGATCGCTTCTGCCGACCGCTTTTGCGTCCGAGACGTCAGACCACCGGCTTGAAGAGCTCGGCCGATAAGAGACGACGAGTGGCGCCGCCGTCGCATTTCGATAAGGCACGCGCTCGGACGATGACGGGCGGCTGGCAGCTGGCGCTCTAGGTTTGTGGCATGGCAATCGTCTACCACTACACGGACGCCCAAGGCTTCAAAGGTGTGGTCGAGAAGGCTGCAGTGTGGGCCACCGACTTTCGATACCTCAATGACTCTCGCGAGCTGATCTACACCTGGGACGCATTCGTCGAAAGGCTCGACCAACTCGTTGCGCAGCCTGGCGAACACTCCGAGGCATATCGAGCGCAAGTCGAAGCGCTCAGGCTGATGAACGCGAGAGACCTGATGCACTTCGACGACGCCATGTTCGTAGCGTGTTTCAGCGAGCACTCCGACGCGCTCAGCCAATGGACCCGCTACGGCAGCAACGGTCATGGCCTCGCCCTTGGATTCGACTCCGACAAGATCGGCATGCTGAGCGTTCCCCAGTACCACCACGGGTCGAACGGGCAACTGATCCCAGTGAGAGCGATCGTCGGCGGAGGCCCCGCGGAGGGTTAGACGGTCGAGTTTAAGTGGGGTGCGTTCCTGCAGAAAGTTGCCTATGGCGATGCCGCGCGGGACCTGGTGGTCCGCGGCCTGATCGATTCCGTGCAGAGGATCGGTGAGGTGAACGAGGGCGGATCCTTCGACACCAACGTGGCTAACTGCATCTCCCAGACCCATGCGCTTGTGCACCGTCTACCCCTTGTGAAGCATTCGGACTTCAAGGACGAGCAGGAACACCGCATCACCATCACCGAACACTTCGGCGGTAGGAGTCTGTCGCAGAAGCGAGCGCTAACTAGCCTAGGCGAACCGTTTACCTTCTATGCGCAGGGAACGCTGGAAACGGTCGACGTTCAGTTTCGCTCCGATGGACTGAGGATGTTCAAGCCCTATATCCAACTGCCATTCGAACGTGAAGCACTCGTCAACGTAATCACGGGGCCGCTTGTGAAGCACCAACTCGTCGAGGCCACAGTGCGGAGAGTGCTTGATCGGAACGGCTTCCGGCACACAACGATTCAAGCGTCTAAGTCGCCGTTGCAAGCGTGAGCGTGAGCCACGGCCAAGCACCGACCTACTTCGATCACCCATACAGTCCGTCCATCGAGGATCCATTTGTCGCGCACGCGCGGCAAGGTACCGCTGCATCGCCGTCCCGCAATTGACTCGAATCCTCATTATCCGCCGATACCTGCGCATCCACAGCTTCGCGAGGACCAGCGACCGGCCCCGACGTACGGGTTCGCGTCGCCAGCGTCGCCGAATCAGTCTGCGTCGAATCAGGAGATCTGAACGCCGGCGAGGTCCACGACAACCCCGCCCGGCTCGCCTATGTCGCTCAGCACGATCGACTCGGGCACCGATCCGACGGGCACGTCGAAGGGCGTCTCGATGTCGACGGCTAAACCCGGCGTGATGTAATCCGCAGACTGCGGATCGAGGTAGACGGCCGCGAGTATGTCAGCTGGATTCTGGCGACCGCCAATCACCAGCGACTGACTATCGGTGAAGTACTGAGTCGGCTCGACACCGACATTCGCGACGGTCAACGCAACGATGAGGTACTCACCCTGGGCGTCCTGGGTTCCCGCCGGAGTCGGCACCGAACTCGCCCGGCGAACGCCGTGCACGGTGAACTCAAGCGGACCATCTCTTACGGGGACACCCACACCAGCAGACTGGGGTTGCGGCTGTGGAGCCCCAGAGGACAAATCCGCCACGTTCGCCCCGCTTGGCGCGGTGACCGTCACGGTGCGCTCAGACACTGTTGCTGCACCACAACCCGCCGTCGCGACCGCACCGACAAGTAGTGCCACTCCAATGAGGAACCCCGGCGATGAGAACTTCTGCGGCGTTGCGCCGTTCATCGATTCGCCAGGTTGACCTACGGCAGCGCATAGCAATTCTTCCCCCATGGCCGGGAGTGTAGTTACGGGCAATGAAATCCGCGGATCTGTTCGCGCCGAGGTTTTTTGTGAGAAACCAGGGGGGCGACGCCTGTGCCATGGGGTGCCATTGGGGGTACCTAGGCAGCAGTCCCCCTGGGTAGTCATGTCCGCTCGATCCAGGTTTGTAGGGGTCTGTCGTCTTGGCGGGTCGGCGCAGTGGTTGTAAAGAAGCGTCGTAAAGAAGCGTCACGGTGGTGTCTTGCCGGGTGGGTACAGTCCGAGTTGAGCCCATGATGATGCTTCATTGTGGGGGTCGGGCTTTTATGTCTTTGTCCTGTTCTCCCAGTCGTCCTGGGTATAAGGCGGATTGCCCATCTCGCATGTCACTTCGTACTTCCTGGCTCAGAGTCGCGCAAGTCTTTCGGAATCGCAAGTGACACGGCTTGAGACGTACAGCGCTTCGATCAATGCCGATCGTCCGCGCCAGCATTTGAGTGGTCTGGTTTATCGGGTGGTCGTTGGTGCAACACGGCGCCGTAGACCTGGACGCGGCCGATCTCGATGACGAGTTGGTGGTATTAGTTGGCCTGTTGTTGTAACCACGGAACGCGATCGTCGATGTAGCTGAATCGGAAGCCGACTCGCTCTGGGATGGACTCGGAGATGCGCTCGGATTGTGATCGCGGTATGCAAAGGTGGTACGACATGAAAAAGGCGGCTCCCGAATCTCGGAAACCGCCTTTGACCTCTGTCCGGCTGACATGACCCGCCGGCGCGACCGCCTCGTACCTCGGCGGGCGCCCCGGCTCCCAGCATCATGTCAGCCGACCAAGAAAAAACTCGCCGGCTTCCGCCGGCGAGTTCTTTTCATGGTCGGGCTGACAGGATTTGAACCTGCGACCACTTGACCCCCAGTCAAGTGCGCTACCAAGCTGCGCCACAGCCCGCTTGCTTCCGGTTTGCACCGGCAGCGAGTCGAAAGCTTACCGTAGGGGTCGGCCTCCGCCCCAATCGATACCCCTGCGCGTCATCGCACCGCGGTATCGGGCTCGTCGGCGAGCTCTTCTTCGGCCGGAGCCTCCGAATCGAGGGCCTCGGGCAGGTATTCCGGCGCCCGCGAAGTCCGCCACGCGTAGACGACCAACCCGGCCCACACGACCGCGATCGTGGTGTAGATCGCCGTCGAGGCGGCACCGTGGATGCCGAAGTACTTGAGGAGTTTCTGGGCGTTCGTGAGGACGATGACGCCGCCGACCGCGGTGCCCAGGAGCGCGGGGCTGACCTTGGACACGAGCCAGGCCGCCAGGGGCGCGGCGATGACACCGCCGGCCGCGAGGCCCAGCACGATCGGGATGTTGTGCAGGAAATCCTCGCGCAGCCCGACGAGGAAGCCGAGCGATGCCGAAACCGCGACCAGGAACTCCGAAGCGCTCACCGAGCCGATGACGGTGCGTGGTGCGGTCTTGCCGCGCGACAGCAGCGTGCTCGTGGTGACCGGGCCCCAGCCGCCGCCACCCGAGGCGTCGATAAAGCCGCCGAACAGACCCAGCGGCGTCAGGAACTTGGCAGTGTGCGGGGTGCTGCCGGACCGGAAGGCCGGCGGCGTGCGCAGCGAGAACCGCAGCAACACGTAGACACCGATCGCGAGCAGGATCCCGGCCATCAGCGGCGCGGCGTCCTCGGTGGACAGTGAGGAGAGCACCGTCGCGCCGAGGAAGGCGCCGATCGCGCCGGGCACGCCCAGCTTCAGGACGATCTTCCAGTCGATGTTCTTGAACCGCCAGTGCGACAGGCCCGAGGCCAGGGTCGTCCCGACCTCAGCCAGGTGGACCGCGGCGCTGGCCTGTGCAGCCGCGACGCCGCTGAGCACCAGCAGGGTCGATGCCGTCACACCGAAGGCCATACCGAGGGCGCCGTCGACGATCTGGGCTCCAAGGCCGACGAGCGCGAAGATGATGAGCGACCGCATGAATTCGGCTGCTTTCGAATAATGGTCACCAAGACATGGGCGACCTGACGGACTGACGGGCGCGGATCAGATGCGCGCGCGACACCATTCGTCGAAAGCCATCAACCGGCGCGAGGGCCAGAACGGCTCGAGAGCAGCAAGGGCAGACGGCGCAGTGCGGTAAGCACGTTCAGCCACCGGTCGCCCCTCCCTTTTCAGACAGATTCAAAAAGCTTACAAGAGGCGCTCAGCGATTGCATCGCAGCCTTACACCGCCAACAACCGGTACAGCCCGATTAGTCCCACCACCACGATCACCGCGCGCAGCGCGTTCGGCGACAGCCGGCGTCCGTAGTGCGCTCCGAGGAATCCGCCGATCAGCGAACCGACCGCGATCAAGCCCGCGGCTTCCCAGCTGATCCGGTCGAACGCCACGATCGTGTACGCCAGCGCCGCGACGATGTTGACCAGCAGCGACAGCAGGTTCTTCGCCGCGTTCATGCGCTGCATCGACTCCGGCAGCAACGCGCCCATGACGGCGATCAGCAGGATGCCCTGGGCGGCGGTGAAGTATCCGCCGTAGACGCCGACGGCAAGCGTCCCGAGCACCAGCACAGCCATTTTCCGTGAGCTCACGTGCTCGGCGGACTGGCCGGACGCTTCGGCGCGTCGTCGTGCCCATGCCTGGATGCGGGGCCCGATCACGACCAGGATCAGTGCCAGGATCAGCAGAACCGGGACCACCGCGACGAACACCTTCTCCGGAAGGTGCAGCAGCAGCCACGCGCCTGCGCCCGCGCCGATCAACGACGCCGGGATCTGCCAGCGCAGCCGCTTCCACTGACCCTTGAGCTCACGGCGATACCCCCACGTGCCGGACACGCCGCCGGCGACCAGACCGACCGCGTTGGACATCGTCGACGTGACCGGCGGATAGCCGAGCGCGACCAGTGTGGGAAACGTGATGAGCGTGCCCGATCCGACGACCGCGTTGATCGCTCCCGCTCCGACACCGGCCAATGCGATCAGGATCATGTGGGTCACGGACACTCGGGCCACCCTATCGTCCGACCGGTGGACCCACCACGCCGGGATTACGCTGCTGTCGTGCCGGATACGCGCCTCGACCTCGCACGGATTCAGGCGGCCCGCACAATGATCGATCCCGTTTTTCTCGACACGCCTCTGTATCGCTGTGAGGCGTTGGAGCCGGCCCTCGGGTGCGCCGTGAGCATCAAGCTCGAAACCGCGAATCCGGTCCGCAGTTTCAAGGGACGCGGCACCGAGGTGGTCGCGAGCCTGCTGGCCATCGCCGGCTCGCGAGCCGTGGTGTGCGCCAGCGCGGGCAACCTGGGCCAGGCGCTCGCATGGTCCGGCCGCGGCCGCGGACTCGACGTCACGGTCGTGGCATCCCGGTTTGCACCTGCGGTCAAGCTTGATCGCATCCGCGCCCTCGGCGCCACGTTGAAACTCGTGGACGGCGACCACGAAATGGCCCGCGACCGCGCTGCCGCGATCGCACGCCACGATGGCATCCGGTTGCTGGAAGACAGCTTGGACATCGAGACCTGTGAGGGCGCCGCGACCATCGGGCTGGAGCTCATCGACGCCGCGCCGTCATTCGACGCGGTGCTGATCGCGCTCGGCGGCGGGGCGCTGGCCACCGGTGTCGGGCACGTCCTCAAAACCTGCGCGCCCGATGTCGACGTGATCTGCGTCCAGCCGCTGGGTGCACCCGCGATGACGCGGTCGTGGCACGAGCGGCGCGTGGTCACCACCGAATCGACCGACACCATCGCCGACGGAGTCGCGGGACGACGTCCGATCGCAGCCGTGCTCGACGACCTCCTTCAGGTCGCCGATGACGCGGTCCTGGTCCGGGAGTCGTCGATCATCGCGGGAATGCGGCTGCTGCTCGACCACGCCGGGTTGGTCGTCGAACCATCCGGCGCACTCGGCATCGCCGCGGTCCTCGAGAACCCGGACCGTTTCGCGGGCCGGCACGTCGCCACCATCGTGTGCGGAAGCAACGTCGACGCCGCCGCATATCACCGTTGGGTCAGCGCTTCGCCGAGCGCTTCTCGCGAACCCTGACGTTGATCCGAATCGGGCTGCCCTCGAACCCAAAAGTCTCGCGCAGCCGCCGCTCCAGGAACCGGCGGTAGCCGGCTTCGAGGAAGCCCGAGGTGAACAACACGAACGTCGGCGGACGCGATGTCGCCTGCGTGGCGAACAGGATTCGTGGTTGCTTGCCGCCGCGCACCGGCGGCGGTGTCGCCGCCACGACCTCTTTGAGGAACGTGTTGAGCCGGCCGGTCGGGATCCGGGTGTCCCAGGACGCCAGTGCGGTCTCCAGCGCGGGCACGAGCTTCTGCACGGCTCGCCCGGTCTTGGCGGAGATGTTGACCCGCGGCGCCCACTGCACCTGCACGAGTTCGCGTTCGATCTCGCGGTCCAGCAGGTAGCGCCGGTCCTCATCGACCAGGTCCCACTTGTTGAACACCAGCACGAGGGCGCGTCCGGCTTCGATCACCATCGACAGCACGCGCTGATCCTGTTCGGTCAGCGGCTGCGATCCGTCGATCAGCACCATCACGACTTCGGCCGCGTCGATCGCACCGTGCGTGCGCACCGAGGCGTAGAACTCGTGCCCGCTGGCTTGGCCGACCTTGCGGCGCAACCCGGCGGTGTCGACGAAACGCCAAGTCTTGCCGCCCAATTCGATCAGCGAGTCGACCGGGTCGACAGTCGTGCCTGCGACATCGTGCACGACCGAACGCTCGTCGCCGGCCAGCCGGTTCAGCAGAGAACTCTTGCCCACGTTGGGCTTTCCGACGAGTGCGACGCGTCGCGGCCCGCCGCCGCCACCGGCGAGCTCGGAGGTCTCGGGCAAATCCTCGATCAGCCGGTCCAGCAGATCGGCCACCCCGCGGCCGTGCATGGCGCTGATCGGATGCGGCTCCCCCACGCCCAGCGACCACAGCGCCGCCGCGTCCGCCTCGCCCCGCTCGGTGTCAACCTTGTTGGCGGCCAAGAAGACCGGCTTGCCGGACTTGCGCAGCAGGCGTGCGGCGGCTTCGTCGGCAGCGGTCGCGCCGACGACGGCGTCGACCACGAGGATGATCGCGTCGGCCGTGCGCATCGCGACCGACGCCTGATCGGCGACGAGCTGTTGCAGACCCTTGGCGTCCGGCTCCCATCCCCCGGTGTCCTGCACGACGAACCGGCGGCCCAGCCAGTTCGCGTCATAGGACACCCGGTCGCGCGTGACGCCGGGGATGTCCTGCACCACCGCTTCGCGACGGCCCAGGATCCGGTTCACCAGAGTGGATTTGCCCACGTTGGGCCGGCCGACGACCGCGACGACGGGCGGCGCGATGGCCGCCTCCTCGACAGCTTCGGCGACGTCGGCGGGAAGTTCCCACTCGCTCTCGTCAGACCACGTACCGTCCTCGCTCATCGCCGCACCCCGGCATGCTGAGTGACGAGATCGAGCAGGTGCGCGATCACCTGGGTCTCATCCATGTCGCTGGTGTCGACCACCAGCGCATCATCGGCCGCCCGCAGCGGCGAGACCGGCCGCGTCGAATCGAGATGGTCGCGGCGCTGCACGTCGGCCAGCACCGTCTCATAGTCGTCGGGCAGGCCGTTGGCGATGTTCTGGGCGTTGCGCCGGCGCGCGCGTTCCTCGGCCGACGCGGTGAGAAAGATCTTCACGTCGGCGTCGGGCAGCACCACGGTTCCGATGTCACGGCCTTCCACGACGACACGCCCGCCGCCCGCGGCAAGTCCGCGCTGCAGGTCGACCAGCCGGGCCCGCACCGCGGGGACTGCCGACACCGCCGAGACCGCGCGGGTCACCGCATCGCCACGGATCTCGGCCGAAACGTCTTCTCCGGCAAGGTATGCGCGGTCTTCGTCGGGATCGGACCCGACATTGACCGCGACGTCTGCGGCCGCCCGGTCGATCGCCTCGGGATCGCCGAGGTCGGCCCCGGCACGCAGCACCGCGAGGGTCGCGATCCGGTACATCGCGCCCGTGTCGAGGTAGCGCGCACCGAGCGCACGGGCCAGCCCCCGAGACACCGAGGACTTGCCGGTGCCGGCCGGGCCGTCCACCGCAACCACCAAAGATCCGCTCACAACCCCACCGCCTGATACAGCTCGCCGATCTCTTTTCGGCTGAGCGCTCGAATACTGCCCGGACGTTGATCGCCCAGCGACACCGTGCCGATGTCGGTACGCACCAGCTCCTGGACCGGGTAATCCACCGCTGCCAGCAGCCGCCGCACAATACGGTTACGCCCTTCGTGCAGGGTGACTTTCACCAGCGTCTTGCCCGGAACCGTGTCGACCACCGCGAAATCGTCCACGTGCGCCGGCCCGTCGTCCAGTTCGACGCCGGCCCGCAACTTCTTGCCGAGGCCGCGCGGCACCGTGCCGATCACGGTCGCGACGTATGTCTTCGGCACCTCGTAGGACGGGTGCATCAACCGATGTGCGAGCTCCCCGTCGTTGGTCAGCAACAGCAGCCCTTCGGTGTCGGCGTCGAGGCGCCCGACGTGAAACAGCTTCTTGTTGCCCCGCACGCGGTGTTCGACGAGATCGCCCACACACGGCCGGCCCCGGTCGTCGGACATCGTCGAGTGCATGCCGCGCGGCTTGTTGATCGCGAGATACACCAGGGTGTCATCGAGCACGATGCGGGAGCCGTCGACGCGGATCTCGGCGACCGCCGGATCGACCCGGGTGCCGAGCTCGGTGACCACGCGGCCGTCGACCTCGACGCGGCCGTCGGTGATCATCCGCTCCGCGACCCGTCGCGACGCGATTCCCGCCTGCGACAAGACTTTCTGGAGTCGCACACCTTCGTCGGCCATGTCAGTCCTTGTCCACATCGAAGGCGGCCGGCTGGTCGCCCGAGGGCGTCCCGCCGTTGAGTTTCGCGAAACGCGGTTCGTCTCCGAGGTTTTCGCTCAGGTCGTCGATCACGTCGACGTCGGGCAGCAGCGGCGCGATGTCGGGCAGGTCGGTCAGCGAGGAGAGGCCCAACCGTTCCAGGAACAGCTCCGTCGTCGCGAAAGTCGTCGCCCCCGAATCGGAATCGGTGCCCGCCTCGGTGATGAGGCCGCGCGCCAGCAGCGTCCGCATCACCGCGTCGACGTTGACACCACGCACCGCGCTCACGCGGGCACGGGTCACCGGCTGCCGGTAGGCCACCACCGCGAGGGTTTCCAACGCCGCGCGGGTCAGCTTGGTCCTCGCGCCGTCGAGCAGCAGCCGTTCCACGTACGGCGCGTACCGCGCGCGGGTGTACATCCGCCAGCCACCACCGGCCTCGCGCAGGTCGATGCCGCTGTCGCGGGCGGCCAGCTCGTCGGCCATGAGCCGCAGTTTGGCCGCGATGCGGTAGGCCGGCTGTTCGGTGGCCGAGGCCAGCGCATCGACGGTCACCGGGGTGTCGACCACCAGCAGCAGTGCCTCCAGCACCGCGCCGAGCTCGCCGTCCTCCAGGTCCGGGACGAGGGCGACGTCGACGCCCAGATCCTCACCGAGGTCGACGGGCGGCAGCTGAGCATCCATCCCGGCGCCGGGCTCGGCACCGGGATCGGAAATCTCGTCAGTCATCGTTCTCGCTATTCTTCCGCGTCGGCGGTTGCCAGGTGTTCGCTGGTCGGTCGATCCCCGGTCCACGAAACCTGGAGCACACCAAGCGGTTCTGATTGCTCGAATGCTACCGCCCTGGCCCGGAACAGCTCGAGCAGCGCCAGGAAACGGCCCACGATCTCGATGCCGGCCGTGCAGTCGGCCACCAGTTCGGTGAATGTCGCCCACTGCCCGACCCCACGCTGTTCCAGCAGGCCAAGCAGCCGCTCGGCCTGCTCGGGCACCGACACCTTGGGCGCGTGAATGTGATCGGTGCCGACCGTCGGCACCGGGCGCGGGGTGAATGCCGCCGCGGCGATTGTGGCGAACTTCTCGGCATCGACGCCGAGCATCACCTCCGGCAGCAGGTCGGAATAGCGGTCCTCCAACGACACCGCGCGCGGATAGCTGCGCAGCGCCGCCGCCTCGAGTTCGGCGAACATCTCGGCGACGTGCTTGAACGCGCGGTACTGCAGGAGCCGGGCGAACAGCAGATCCCGCACCTCGAGCAGGGCCAGGTCTTCCTCGTCCTGCACCTCGCCGGCCGGCAGCAGTCGTGCGGCCTTGAGGTCGAGCAGCGTGGCCGCGATCACCAGGAACGCCGTGGTCTCGTCGAGTTCGAGCTGCGCGCCGATCTCCTTGGTGTAGGCGATGAAATCGTCGGTCACCTGATGCAACGCCACCTCGGTGACATCGAGCCGGTGCGCGAAGATCAGCTGCAGCAGAAGGTCGAACGGACCCTCGAAATTGGTCAGCCGAACCTGGAAGCGGTTCTGCTGACTGCCGCCCGATGCGGTATCCGATGCCGCCACGGCCTGCGCGGCATCGGTACCCGCGACGTCGTTCACACGCCGAACCGGTAGATGACTTCCCGCGCGAGCGACCGGTAGGCGATGGCGCCACCGGACTTGGGCGCCCACGTGGTGATCGGCTCGCCGGCGACGCTGGTCTCCGGGAACCGCACGGTCCGGGTGATGACGGTGTCGAATACGAGGTCGCCGAACCGCTCCACCACGCGGGCCATGACCTCACGCGCGTTGACCGTACGCGGGTCGTAGCGGGTGACCAGGATGCCGCTGATGGACAGTTTGGGGTTGAGCCGGTCGTGCACCTTGTCCACGGTGTCGGTGAGCAGCGCCAGGCCGCGAAGCGAGAAGTACTCGCATTCGGTCGGGATGATGACGCCGTCCGCGCACGCCAGACCGTTGACGGTCAGCAGGCCCAGCGATGGCTGGCAGTCGATCAGCACGTAGTCGTAGCGGTCGAGAACGGGATAGAGCGCCCGCGCCAGGGACTGCTCGCGGCCCACCTCGTTGACCAGCTGGATCTCGGCGGCCGACAGGTCGATGTTGCTCGGCACCAGGTCCATGCCGCTGACCCGGGTCTTGATCAGCACGTCGTCGATCGACACCCGCGGCTCGACGAGCAGGTTGTGGACGGTGTGCGCGAGCTCGTAGTGCGGCACCCCGAGGCCCGCCGACAGGGCGCCCTGCGGATCGAGGTCGACGAGCAGGACCCGTCGGCCGTACTCGGCGAGGCTCGCGCCCAGGTTGATGGTCGAGGTGGTCTTGCCGACCCCGCCCTTCTGGTTGCACATCGCGATGACCTTGGCCGGGCCGTGCGTCGATCGGGGTTGCGGCTCGGGAATGTCGCGCGGGGGGCGCCCGGTCAGGCCCAGTTCGGTCCCACTGTGCTCGAACAGACCATCGTGTCCGTGGTCGTCAGTCAACGCGACCACCACTGGCGTCATATCGCGAAGACTTGGCGAACATCCGGGCAAGTTTAACGTCGTCACGCTGCCAGGACGGGCAGACCCGCGGGCAATCGAGCCATATGGTGAAGGTCATGAGTCTCAAGCAGCGGCTGCCGCTGTTGCGGTGGTCGTTCATCCGCATGGGGATCGGCGCCTGGCACTTCGCCAAGACCGGGCAGTGGGGCGACGGTCGCGAGGCTGCCGCCGCGGACTACGTCGTGGCCAATGCCCGGCAGGGCGATCTCGACGATGTCCTCGCCACGATCGACAAGTTCGCGTACGAGAAGTCTTTTCTCATCAACGTCGGCGACGAGAAGGGCGCACTACTCGACGCCGCCGTCCGGCGGGCAGAAACGCAGTTGGCGCTGGAACTCGGCACGTACTGCGGCTACGGCGCCATGCGCATCGCCCGCGCCGCACCGGCCGCCCGCGTGTTCTCCGTCGAGTTCTCCCCCGCCAACGCCGAGATCGCCCGCCGCGTCTGGGCGCATGCCGGCGTCGCCGACCGGGTGACGTGCGTCGTCGGCACCATCGGTGACGGCGGCAAAACGCTCGACGCTCTCACGCAGAGCGGCTTCGCCCCGGGCGGGCTGGATTTGGTGTTCCTCGACCACGACAAGAACGCCTACCTGCCCGACCTGCACAGCATCCTGGACCGCGGCTGGCTGCACCCGGGGTCGATCGTCGTCGCCGACAACGTCAAGCTGCCCGGCGCACCGAAGTACCTCGCCTACATGCGCGAGCACCAGGGCACGGTCTGGAACACGACGGAGCACAAGACGCACGCCGAATACCAGACGCTGCTGCCCGACCTGGTACTGGAGTCGGAGTACCTGGGCGGCTGACAGATCGCTCAGGATCTTCTAGCGTGCGCGCGGATGCGCCCCGGCCCACACTTCGCGCAGCGTGTGCACGGTGACCATGGTGTAGATCTGCGTCGTGGTCACCGACGCGTGCCCGAGAAGCTCTTGCACGACGCGCACATCGGCGCCGCCGTCGAGCAGGTGGGTGGCAAAGGAGTGCCGCAGGGTGTGCGGTGACACTGCCGATGCGATGCCTGCCCGTTCCGCGGCGTCCTGCAGCACCTGCCAGGCGCTCTGCCGCGACAGCCGGCCGCCGCGGGCGTTGAGGAAGATCGCCGGGGTACCGCGGCCGCGTCGGGCCAGATCCGGCCGTCCGCGCACCAGGTAGGCGTCGAGCGCGCTGACCGCCGGGCGGCCGATCGGCACCAGCCGCTGCTTGCCGCCCTTGCCGTGCAGCAGCACCGAGCGGGCGTGCGTGTCGATGTCGTCGACGTCGAGCCCGACCGCTTCCGAGATGCGGGCGCCGGTGGAGTACAGCAGCTCGAGCAGCGCGCGGTTGCGCAGGGTCAACGGCCCGTCGGCCTCGCTGTCGCCGCCCGCGGCTTCCAATAACGCCAGCACCTCGTCGAGGGTCAGGCTCTTGGGTAGCCGACGGCTCGGCGTCGGTGGTTTGACCGCACGGGCGACGTCGACATCGGTGAGCCCCTCGGCCGCGGCGAACCGGTGCAGGCCGCGCACCGCGACGACGGCCCTGGCCGCCGAAACCGCCGACAGCGCAACCACACCCGCCTCGGGGTCACCGCGGCGCAGCGCCACCAGGAAATCGCTGACATCGGTCTCGGCGACCTTGGCCAGATCGTCGATGCCGCGCTGCGTCAGGTGTTCGGCATACCGGCGCAGGTCGCGACGGTAGGAACTCAGCGTGTTGGCCGCCACTCCCCGCTCAATCGTGAGGTGATCGAGGTAGCCCTGGATCTGGTCGTCCAGGGCCGTGCGGAGCGGCGACGATGTCGTCACTGCAGGCCTTTGCGCCGCCAGAACGCCGTCGGGCGGTCCACCCACGGTGCGTCCACGGGCCGCAACGACTCCGCATCGCTCATCGCGTGCGCAGCCAGAATGCCCGCCACCGCAATCGAATTCACGATCTCACCGGTGAACACCCGCGACACCGCCTCGGCCAGCGGAACCCGCTCGATCACCATGTCGGCTTCTTCGTCGTGCGCCTCGGGCCGTCCGATGTCGGTCAGCCCGGTCGCCAGGAAGATCCGCACGCTCTCGTCGGAGAATCCCGGCGCCGAGATGATGTCGACGAGAACGCGCCAGTTCGCGGCGGCCAGGCCGACTTCCTCCTTGAGTTCGCGCGCCGCGGTCACCTCGGGAGGCTCGCCGCCCAGGTCCAGCAGACCGGCGGGAAGCTCCCACAACCGGCGGCCCAGCGGGTGCCGGTATTGGTACACCAGCACCACATTGCCGTCGTCGTCCAGCGCGACGACGGCGACCGCACCGTAGTGTTCGACGACTTCACGCCGTGCCGTGCGCCCGCCCGGCATACTGACCTCATCCGCACGCAGCGCGAAAATCTTTCCGACGTATACGGTTTCGCTTGCCAGCGTCTCGAAGTCGTGTTCAGCCACGGACGTCGGATTTCTCCAGGGATCCGTCCAGGGCGTCATCTGACTGCTCGACGCCGTTGGAGAACTGCTCGGGCAGGTCCATACCCGGCAACCGCTCCTCGGCCTTGTAGCTCAGCGCCGCGCCGATGAACGACGCGAACAACGGATGCGGCCGGGTGGGCCGGCTCTTGAGTTCGGGGTGGGCCTGCGTGCCGACCAGGAACGGATGCACCTCGGGCGCGTATTCGACGAACTCCACCAGATGCCCGTCGGGCGAGGTGCCGGAGAACCGCAGC
Source organism: Mycolicibacterium wolinskyi str. Jessa 2025 (assembly GCF_049241375.1). NCBI lineage: Bacteria > Bacillati > Actinomycetota > Actinomycetes > Mycobacteriales > Mycobacteriaceae > Mycobacterium > Mycolicibacterium wolinskyi. The sequence goes on along the minus strand of NZ_CP185960.1, from coordinate 3,177,721 downwards.
CCGCTTTCGGCGATCCGGTCCCGGTAGGCGTTGTTGACCTCGTAGCGGTGCCGGTGCCGTTCGGACACCTCGGTGGACTGGTATGCCTCGGCCACAATGGAATTCGGGGTCAGCACGGCCGGGTAGGCACCGAGCCGCATGGTGCCACCGAGGTCTGCCTCTCCTGCCACGGCGTCGCGCTGGTCGGCCATGGTGGAGATCACCGGGTCGGTGGTCTTCGGATCGAACTCGGCCGAGTTCGCCCCGGTGATGCCGACCGACCGGGCGGCCTCGATGACGATGCACTGCAGGCCCAGGCACAGCCCGAGCACCGGAAGCCCGCGCTTGCGCGCGAACGAGATGGCGCCGATCTTGCCCTCGATGCCGCGGATGCCGAACCCGCCGGGGATCAGCACGCCGTGCACGTCGGCGAGCGCCGCGGATGCCCCGTTGTCGGTCTCGCAGTCATCGGAGGCCACCCACCGCATCTCCACCTTGGCGCGGTGCTTGAATCCACCCGCGCGCAGCGCCTCGGCAACCGACAGGTACGCATCGGACAGGTCGATGTACTTGCCCACCAGCGCAATTCGCACGGTCTCCTGCGGTTCGTGGACGCGGCGCAGCAGATCGTCCCACTCGGTCCAGTCGACGTCGCGGAACGGCAGATTGAGCCGGCGCACCACATACGCGTCGAGTTCCTCGCGGTGCAGCACCTTGGGGATGTCGTAGATCGAGGGCGCGTCCGGCGTCGAGATCACGCCGTCGACGTCGACGTCGCACATGAGCGCGATCTTGTTCTTGAGCGGCTCCGGGACGTCGCGGTCGCAGCGCAGGATCAGCGCATCCGGCGTGATGCCGATGCTGCGCAGCGCGGCCACCGAGTGCTGGGTCGGTTTGGTCTTGAGCTCACCGGACGGCGCGAGGTACGGCACCAGCGACACGTGCAGGAAGAAACAGTTGTCGCGGCCGACCTCGTGGCGCACCTGGCGGGCGGCCTCCAGGAACGGCAGAGATTCGATGTCGCCGACCGTGCCGCCGACTTCGGTGATCACGACGTCGGGCCGGTTACCGGACGCGTCGGGTTCGGCCATCGCCAGGATGCGGCTCTTGATCTCGTCGGTGATGTGCGGGATCACCTGGACGGTGTCGCCCAGGTACTCGCCGCGGCGTTCCTTGGCGATCACCGACGAGTACACCTGGCCGGTCGTCACATTGGCCGAGCCCGACAGGTTGCGGTCCAGGAAGCGTTCGTAGTGGCCGACGTCGAGGTCGGTTTCGGCACCGTCCTCGGTGACGAACACCTCGCCGTGCTGGAACGGGTTCATGGTGCCCGGGTCGACGTTGAGATACGGGTCGAGCTTCTGCATGGTCACCTGCAGGCCCCGCGCGGTCAGCAACTGACCGAGGCTGGACGCGGTCAGACCCTTACCGAGTGACGAAACCACACCACCAGTGACGAAGAGATGTTTGGTGGCGGTTTGCGGGTGCTTGCGTAACGCGGGCAAAAGCATCCTCCGTGACGACGGGCAGGGAATCGCTGAAACTAGCTGTGGCCTGCCAACCCACGGAATCTCACCTTAACACTGACACCGACAAGCCGTCGCTGACGCGCCGCGCACGCGAGGAGCAAGACAGCAGAGGTTCGGTGCTATTGCGGGACGGTTACGGACGCGGCGCCCGGTCCGGTGCCGTACTGCCCGGGCCGCCCGCCGGCGGCGAGGTCGCCGAGCGCCAGCACCGCGGTGATCTGACCGGCGCTGGAATCCACGTCGTCGACGGTGCTGACCGCCGCGGTGAGTGCGGCATCCGACCTGGTCACGGCCACGGCGCCGGTGCCAGAAGCCGCGCCCTGTCTGCCGACCAGGACGGTGCCGGAGCCGTGCGGGGCCAGGCCCGACGCGAACCGGGCGACGGTCGCGCCACGGTTGCCCGCGTCGTCGCCGAGCCCGCCGCCGGTCACGATGAGCGCGGTGTTGGCCGCACCGATGTGCTGATCGTCATAGGTCAGGAAGCCGGTGTCGCGCAGTGCGGTGAGCACCGTCGCGCGCTGGGTGTCGTCCACCGGGGCGGTGGCGGGGTTCTTGTCGATGAGCAGCGCGATGCCCAACAGGTCGCCGGCTTGTGAGCCCTGGTCCACCGCGGCGGTGTTGAGCTGTTTGCCGGCCGGCACGATCGGCGAGTTGACCACCGAGAGCAACTTGTCCGCCGAGTTGGCTTCCACGAACTCCGGGGTGAGCGACACCGTGCCGGTGACGGTGCCGCCGGCCTGGCCGATGAAGCGTGCCATCGCGTCGACGTCGCCGTCGGCGGCATCGGGTGTCCGGAACACCACCACCGACTTGTCCTTCAACGCGTCGCGGACCATGCGCGGCGCCATCTGCGCATCGAATTCGCTTGCCGCGTTGAGCCTTTCGTTCAACGCGTTCTTGTCGTCGGTGAGCGTGTCGATCTGGTGCTGCAGTTGTTTCTTGTCGTCACGCAGCCCCGAGAGCACGGTGTTGGACAGCAGGCCCGACCCCAGTGCCACCCCGATCGCGAGTGCGAGGAACACCGCCGCCAACGAAATTGCATGTGCACGTAGCGTTATCACGGCTCACCTGCCCATTCAGCTGACGAGGCCCTGCACCCACAGCGTGAAACGGTTCCAGTACTCGGCAACCCAGTCGAGCACCGCGGCATCGGCGCGCGACACCCACAGCGCGACGATGACGGCCACCAGCATGGCCAGCACCAGCAGGGCGATCGCGCCGCCGGACACCCGGCTGCGGTACAGCGTGGCCACGGCCTTGGCGTCGACGAGCTTCTCCCCCACCTTCAACCGGGTCAGGAACGTCGAAGGGTTGCTGCGCTGCCGCGACCGGTCGAAGAACTCCTCGATGTTGGCGGTGTGCCCGGCGGTGACGATCAACGCCGCACCGTGGTGATCGCACAGCAGCAGCGCCAGGTCCGCGGCCGAGCCGGCGGCGGGGAATGTCATCGCGCCGACACCGAGATCCTGGATGCGCTCGAGCCCGGCGGCGTGCCCGTCGGCGTCGGCGGGCAGGATCACCTGGGCTCCGCTGCGCAGCACCTCGACGCTCATCTTGTCCGGGTCGCCGACGATGAGCGCCGGCCGATATCCCGCCTTGCGCAGCACATCGGCGCCGACGCCCACCCCGACCAGGACGGGCTGATACTCCTTGATGAACGGTTTGAGGGCCTTGAGGTCGTCGGCGGCATTGGACTCCTCGGCGACGATCACGACATGCCGACGGCGCAGGTCGACATCGATGTTGGGGATGCCGATGCCGTCGATCAGCAAGGGGCTCTCGCTGCGGATGAACTCGATGGTGTTGCCCGCGAACGCCTCGAGGTGGGCCACCAGGCCGCTCTTGGCCTCATGCATGAGCTCGTGGATCTCTTGGTCGTTGCGCTCGACACCGTGGGCGATCCGGCGGTCACCGGAGTAGACGCCGCCGTTGTGCAGACGCACGCGGGCACCGTCCTTGACCTTCTTGAAGACCTCCGGACCAGCCTCGTCGATGAGCGTGACCCCGTTGGCGACGAGAACCTCGGGCCCCAGATTGGGGTACCGCCCGGAGATCGACGGGGACGCGTTGACCACGCCGGCGACGTTCGCCTCGACCAGCGCGTCCGCGGTGATCCGGTCCAGGTCCTGGGCATCGAGGACGACGATGTCGCCGGGGCCGACGCGTCGCAGCAGTCGATCGATGTCGCGGTCCACGCGGGCAGTGCCCGTGACACCCGGGCGTGAGGTGGCATTGCGAGTGAGCAGCGCTGACATCTTCATGCGCCGATTCTGTCGAGAAACCCTCAAGTGGAGGTGGAGGCGCGCCGTAACACCAGCCTCACAAGTTGGCTTTAGTCACACCAGTAACAGGCCTACCTGGCGGTCAGTCGCCGTTGCGCTCCTGCTGCGCGGCGTCCAGTAGTTCCCTGGCGTGTGCCCGGCCACTGTCGGACTCGCCGAGCCCGGCCAGCATGCGCGCGAGTTCGGCCACCCGGTCGTCGTCGTCGATACGGCGCACACCGCTGGACTTGCTGCGCCCGTTGCCGCTGTCGACCACCAGATGGACGTCGGCGTAGGCCGCCACCTGTGGCAGGTGCGTGACGACGATGACCTGATGCGTGCGGGCGAGCCGGGCGAGCCGGCGCCCGATCTGCACCGCGGCGCGCCCGCCGACTCCCGCGTCGACTTCGTCGAACACCATCGTGGTGCCCTCGGCGGACGCCGCGAGCACCACTTCGAGCGCGAGCATCACGCGCGACAGCTCACCGCCGGACGCGCTCTTGGTCAGCGGCAGCACGTCGGCGCCGCGGTGTGCGGTGAAGCCGAACTCCACCGCGTCGACCCCGTCGTGCCCGGCGTGGACGACGCTGCCGTCGGGCAGCTTCACCGGCGCCGAATCATCGGCACGCGCGGGCAGCGGTGCGACCGTGATGCTGAAGATCGCGTTGGCCATCGCCAGGCCGGCCAGCTCAGCGGTCACGGCTTTCGCCAGCCCCTTGGCCGCCTTGCTGCGGGCTTTGGTGAGCTCGGCGGCCGCGGCCACGAGCTGCGTTTCCAGCTCACCCACCTGACGCTCGAGTTCACTCAGGGTCTCCTCTGAGACGTCGAGCGCGGCCAACCGCTCGGCGGCCTCGCGTGACCAGGCGAGCACTCCGTCGATGTCGGCGGCGTACTTGCGGGTCAGTGTGCGCAGCTCGGCCTGCCTGGCCAGTTTGGTTTCCAGAGTGCTGGCGTCGCTTGGTAATTCGGCCAGATAGTCGCCGAGTTCGGCGGTCACATCGGTGATCACCGCCGCCGCTTCGGCCAGCCGCACGCCAAGGGCGCGCAGCGCGGCATCGTCGGTGCCTTCCAGCGCGGCCTTCGCTTGCCCCACCCCGTCGGCCGCCGAGACGGAATCCGGTGACGGATCGTCGAGATCACCCGACAACGCGGTGCGCGCGGTCTGTGCGGCCTCGCGCAGCGCGTCGAGTTCCGAGAGCCGCCGGATGTCGGCGACGATGGCCTCGTCCTCGCCGGGCTGGGGTGCCACCGTGTCGATCTCGTTGATACCGAAGCTGAGCCGGTCGGCTTCCTGTGCCAGCTCACGGGCGCGCAGCCTGCGGTCGGCCAGATCCCGACGAGCCACCAGCCACTGCTCACGGATCTTGCGGTAGCGGGCCAGGGGCTTGTCGACGTCGGCGAACCGGTCGAGCGCCGCCCGCTGCTCGTCGGGTTTCATGAGGCGCAGCTGATCGTTCTGCCCGTGCAGCGTGAGCACCTCGGCGGTGAAACTGCTCAGCGACTTGGCAGGCACGCTGCGCCCGCCCAGGTAGGCGCGCGACGGCCCGGCCCGGCTGACCGAGCGTGCGGCGATGACGCTGCCGTCGTCGTCGCGCTCGGCTCCGGACGAATCGAGGATCTCCTCGACGCGTCCCGCCACGTCGGCGCCCAATTCCGTTGTGCTGAACCGGCCTTCCACCACGGCCCGGTCAGCACCGGAGCGAACCCGCGTCGCGTCGGCACGAGCGCCACCGAGCAGGTGCAGGCCGGTGACGACCATCGTCTTACCGGTGCCGGTCTCGCCGGTCAGCACGGTCAGGCCGCGGTCGAACTCCGCGGTTGCGGCGCTGATCGCGCCGAGAGACTCAATTCGGATTTCAGCGAGCACGTGCGGCTACTGCCCCCGCCATCCGGTGACCGGCAGCCGGAATTTGCGCACCAGTCGATCCGTGAACGGTGCGCTGTCGATGCGCACCCATTTCAGCGGCGTGCCGCAGCGCGTCACCTCCAACCGGCCGCCCGCGGGCACGACCATTTCGCGCCGACCGTCGCAGAACACGAGAGCGTCGTTGCCCCTGGCCTCGATCTCGATGGCGATCGACGCCTCCGGGCTGGTCACCATCGGACGCGCGAACAGGGCGTGAGCGTTGTTGGGCACCACCAGGATTGCCTCCAGATCCGGCCACAGCACCGGCCCGCCCGCCGAGAACGCGTACGCCGTCGATCCCGTCGGTGTCGAGACCAGCACACCGTCGCAGCCGAACGCCGATACCGGTCGCCCGTCGACCTCGACCACCACACCGAGCACGCCGAGGCGTGGGCCCTTCTCGAGGCTGGCCTCGTTGAGCGCCCACCCCTGGTTGACCACCTCGGTGCCGACGCGGACGACCACGTCGAGGGTCATGCGCTCCTCGATGCGGTAGTCACGGTTGATGACATGCTCGAGGACCCGGTCGATGGCCTCCGCCTCGGCCTCGGCGAGGAATCCGATGCGGCCCAGGTTGACGCCGAGCACCGGGATCTCCACGTTGCGGGCGAGTTCCGCGGCGCGCAGGAAGGTTCCGTCGCCGCCGAGCACCAGCACGAGTTCACAGCCCTCGGCCGCCCGTTCATCGGCATCGACGACCTCGATCTCGACCCCGAGCGCACGCATATCGTCGGGCGCCAGGTGCAGTGGCCCGCGGTCGACGGCCTCGGCGGACAGTACGCGCAGCGCAATGTCGTTGTCGCCGAGGACCTTCTCCACGCGGCGCGCGACCTCGGTGGCTTCTTCCCGGCCGGTGTGGACCACCAGCAGGATCATGCGTTCAGCCGTCATTGCGGCCCCTCCTCGACCGCCCGGCGCACAGCCCGCTCGAGCGATTCGCCGTGTAGCGGCGCATCCGTCTCGCGGCGCAGGTGCAGGAAGTACTCAACATTGCCCGATGGCCCCGGAAGTGGGCTGGCCGTCACATCGACAGCATGCCATTGCAGTTCGGCGGCCTTGCGGGCGACCGTGCACACGGCGTCGATCCGCAGTTCCGGATCGGACACCACCCCGCCGGCGCCCACGCGGTCCTTACCGACCTCGAACTGGGGCTTCACCATGGGAACGATATCGGCGTCGGCGGCCGCGCAGGCGGTCAGCGCGGGCAACACCGTGGCCAGGGAGATGAACGACAGGTCAGCCACGATCAGTTGCACCGGCCCGCCGATGGCATCGGCCGTCAATTCCCGGACGTTGGTGCGCTCCTGCACGACCACCCGAGGATCCGAACGCAATGACCACGCGAGCTGCCCGTAGCCGACGTCGACCGCGACCACCTCGGCCGCCCCGCGATCCAGGAGCACTTCGGTGAAGCCGCCGGTGGATGCGCCGGCATCCAAACAGCGGCGTCCTTCGACGCTCAACGCGAACGCGTCGAGCGCGCCGATGAGCTTGTGCGCCCCGCGCGACACCCAACTGCGTTCGTCGCTGTGGGTGACGACGATGTTCGCGTCGACGGCGATGGCCGTCGCGGGCTTCGCCGCGGGCATCCCGTCGATGCGGACGCGTCCGGCGCCGATCAATTCCGCCGCCTGCTGACGCGACCGGGCCAGCCCACGTCTCACCAGCTCGGCATCAACACGAGCGCGCCGCGCCACCAGTGCTCACCCTTTGTCGACCGACTCGAGCGCGTGCACGAGCACCTCGTGTGCCTGCTCAAGCCGGGACACCATCAGATCGATGTCGCCATCGCCGAGTTGGTATCCGTCCGCGGACGTGTCGGGCAGGTCGGCGAGTACCTCGGCGACCTCTGCCCGGAGTTGGTCAGGATCGGTAGTCATAGCGGTATTCACGCTAGCCGATCGTGCGCTAGTCGACTGGCACCGACAGCAACGACCACTGTTGCAGCGCGCGGCGCGCGGTGTCGTCGCCGGCGAGTACCGCGAAGTCCTGGTGGTCGACATCGGCGGCCCACACGGCGTGCGCGGTCGCCCGGAGCACCGACAACGAGTCCGTCGCCTCGGCACCGGTGGCGTACACCGTGACGTCTGCGCCGTCGAGAACGACCCGCCACGCGGGCTGGGGGCCGACTTTCAGGCTCTCCGCCGGCGCGTGCAGACCACGCAGGTCCGGCGCGATGTAGTCAGGACGTTCGGCGACCACCGCATGCAGCGCCTCTGCAGCGGTGCTGACACCGCTGAGCACCATGAGGCTCGGTAGACCCGCGGCGTTCGCGCCGGCGATGTCGGTGTCGAGCCGATCGCCGACCACAAGCGGGGTGTCGAATGTTCCGCGGGCCAGCGCATCGTTCATCAGGGTCGGCTGCGGCTTCCCGGCCACCTGCGGCTCCTGTGCAGTCGCTGCTTTCAGCGCCGCAACCATCGATCCGTTGCCCGGCAGCAGGCCGCGCTCGTTCGGCAGCGTGAGATCGACGTTCGCGGCGACCCACAGGGCTCCGGCCCTGATCGCCAGCGCCGCTTCGGCAAGTTCGGGCCACCCGGTTTGCGGCGAGTGGCCCTGCACCACGGCCACCGGTTCTTCGTCGAACTGCCGAACCGGCCGCAGCCCGACGTTGCTCACCTCATCGGCGAGCGCGTCGGTGCCGACGACGAGAACTTTTGCGCCCGACGGCAATTGAGCGGCCAACAGCCGCGCAGCGCTCTGGGCACTGGTGACGACGTCGTCGGCGTCGGCCCGGAAACCCATCTCCTTGAGATGGTCGGCGACCTGACCGGGAGCGCGCGACGCGTTGTTGGTGACGTACAACACCCGTGCGTCGACCTCGGCCAGGCTGTCGATTGCTCCGGTGACCGGCTCATGGCCGCGGAACACCGTGCCGTCGAGATCGAGCAGCAGGCAATCATGTTGCCGTGCAAGCGTCGTCACGTCAGGACAGCTCCGTGATCCGGTCTTCGGCGTCCGTCACGCCCTCGACGTCGGCGGCCGCCGCGTTGATGAACCACTGCAGCGCCTCGTCGGCCCGATCGAGCGCCAAGAGAGTGTCGGCGTAGGCGTAGAACAGCCGCGCAGCGGTTTGACCGGTGCTGCCCGGATCGAGCTGCGGGGTCGACAGAATGGACAGCGCCTGCTCGAACTGGCCCAGATCCGAACGCGCGCCGGCGGCCACGATGCGCAGCTCGTCGGCGTCGTCGCCGGTGAGTGCGGCGGCTTCCGCACTGCGTGCGAGCTCGATGGCGCGTTCCGGACGGCCGACACCGCGCTCGCAGTCGGCGATCATGGCGAGCAGAGGCGATTTGCTGCCCATCCTGCGGGCCGCGCGCAGCTCGGCGAGGGCCTGCGCCCAGTCGCCACAGTGGTAGGCCGCGATTCCGACGGCTTCCCGGACGGCCGCGAGCCGGCCCGCCCGACTACGCGCCGCACGGGCATGCGCAAGCGCGGCCTCGGGGTCTTCGTCGAGCAGGTTTCCTGCGGCCACGAGGTGCCGGGCGACGTAGTCGGCAGTCGATTTGTCGAGGGTGATCAGTTCCCGCCGGATCTCGGGTGCCAGTTGCTTGGCTTCGACGTCGGCAGGGAGCCGCGGCACGGCATTCTGGTCCTGCTCGTCGCTTCCCTCGGGTTGTGCCGGGCGGGCCCGACCAGGTCCAGATGATCGCGGGGCCGACGACCGCTGGTCGCGCCTGCGGTGATCGTGCGGGCCGCTGCGCTGGCCCCCACCGGACGTCCGGTTGTTGGATGCACGGTTGCTGGAAGCTCGCCGTGGGCGACGTTCACCGCCGCCTTGACTGTCTCCGACCACGTGTGCCTTTCTACCCGCCCCTTCCCGCAAAGGATACTTGCCGGGGGTGAGCTCGGCATAATCGTCTATTCGAATATCAGTTGGAAATAGAGAATCGCCCCCCACATTTCTGTGGGGGGCGATTCTTAATTTGTGTTCGGCGGTGTCCTACTTTTCCACCCGTGTGGGTAGTATCATCGGCGCTGGCAGGCTTAGCTTCCGGGTTCGGGATGGGACCGGGCGTTTCCCTGCCGCTATGGACCGCCGTAACTCTATTCACTCGTTTCTGAGTGCAAATCTATGGTGTGTTTTGGTGGTGGGGTGATCGGTTTGATCATCCGTGGATGTGTGTGGTTGCGAGTGCGTCAGCATTATTTTGGTTTACATGTTTCCCCACGGTGTGGGGTGTTGTAAGTTTTCGGCCGGTTAGTGCCAGTTCCCTGAACTTATTGCTAAGTGTGTAGGTCTGGTCTATCGATCCCGTGGTCTGCGGGGGGCCTTATCCCTCTAAAAGGGTGAGAAGCCTGGTCTTGGAGGGGGTTTCCCGCTTAGATGCTTTCAGCGGTTATCCTGTCCGAACGTGGCTATCCAGCGGTGCTCCTGGTGGAACAACTGGTAGACCAGAGGTTCGTCCGTCCCGGTCCTCTCGTACTAGGGACAGATTTCCTCAAGCTTCTGACGCGCGCGGCGGATAGAGACCGAACTGTCTCACGACGTTCTAAACCCAGCTCGCGTGCCGCTTTAATGGGCGAACAGCCCAACCCTTGGGACCTGCTCCAGCCCCAGGATGCGACGAGCCGACATCGAGGTGCCAAACCATCCCGTCGATATGGACTCTTGGGGAAGATCAGCCTGTTATCCCCGGGGTACCTTTTATCCGTTGAGCGACACCCCTTCCACTCAGAGGTGCCGGATCACTAGTCCCGACTTTCGTCCCTGCTCGACATGTACGTCTCGCAGTCAAGCTCCCTTGTGCACTTACACTCAACACCTGATTGCCGTCCAGGTTGAGGGAACCTTTGGGCGCCTCCGTTACATTTTGGGAGGCAACCGCCCCAGTTAAACTACCCGCCAGGCACTGTCCCTGAACCCGGTTCAGGGTTCGAGGTTAGAGGCCCAATACGATCAGAGTGGTATTTCAACAACGACTCCACAACCACTGGCGTGGCTGCTTCACAGTCTCCCACCTATCCTACACAAACCGTATCGAGCACCAATACCAAGTTGTAGTGAAGGTCCCGGGGTCTTTTCGTCCTGCCGCGCGTAACGAGCATCTTTACTCGTAGTGCAATTTCGCCGAGTCTATGGTTGAGACAGTTGAGAAGTCGTTACGCCATTCGTGCAGGTCGGAACTTACCCGACAAGGAATTTCGCTACCTTAGGATGGTTATAGTTACCACCGCCGTTTACTGGGGCTTAAATTCTCCGCTTCACCCCGAGGGGTTAACGGGTCCTCTTAACCTTCCAGCACCGGGCAGGCGTCAGTCCGTATACCTCGTCTTGCGACTTCGCACGGACCTGTGTTTTTAGTAAACAGTCGCTTCTCACTGGTTTGTGCCACCCACTCACGCTCACCACCGCAAGGATGGATCACGCCATGTGGGTCCCCCTTCTCCCGAAGTTACGGGGGCATTTTGCCGAGTTCCTTAACCATAGTTCACTCGTACGCCTTAGTATTCTCTACCTGACCACCTGTGTTGGTTTGGGGTACGGGCCGTGTATGTCCTCGCTAGAGGCTTTTCTCGGCAGCATAGGATCACCGAATTCGCCTCACTCGGCTATGCATCACCTCTCAGGATATGTGAAACCCGGATTTGCCTAGGTTTCTCCCTACAGGCTTGCCCCAGTATTACCACTGACTGGTACGGCTACCTTCCTGCGTCACCCCATCGCTTGACTACTACCAACCGGGGTCCCACGCAGCCGGCAACCCTCCGCTCCCGAAGGAGTGGATGGGCCACCATTTGGGTGGTTAGCACGATTGATTCATCAGGGACGCACATACACGGGTACGGGAATATCAACCCGTTGTCCATCGACTACGCCTGTCGGCCTCGCCTTAGGTCCCGACTCACCCTGGGCGGACTGGCCTGGCCCAGGAACCCTTGGTCTTTCGGCGGGCAAGGTTCTCACTTGCCTAATCGCTACTCATGCCTGCATTCTCACTCCCACACCCTCCACAACTAGATCACTCTGCTGCTTCACCGGATGCAGGACGCTCCCCTACCCAACGATAAATCGTTGCCGCGGCTTCGGCGGTGTGCTTGAGCCCCGCTACATTATCGGCGCACAATCACTTGACCAGTGAGCTATTACGCACTCTTTCAAGGGTGGCTGCTTCTAAGCCAACCTCCTGGTTGTCTTCGCGACTGCACATCCTTTTCCACTTAGCACACGCTTAGGGGCCTTAGCCGGCGATCTGGGCTGTTTCCCTCTCGACGCACGGAGCTTATCCCCCGCCGTCTCACTGCCACACTCTTGGACTTGTCGGCATTCGGAGTTTGGCTGACGTCAGTAACCCTGTGGGGCCCATCGGCCATCCAGTAGCTCTACCTCCAACAAGAAACATGCGACGCTGCACCTAAATGCATTTCGGGGAGAACCAGCTATCACGGAGTTTGATTGGCCTTTCACCCCTACCCACAGCTCATCCCCTCAGTCTTCAACCTAAGTGGGTTCGGGCCTCCACACGGTCTTACCCGCGCTTCACCCTGGCCATGGGTAGATCACTCCGCTTCGGGTCCAGAACACACCACTACACCACACACTCCTGTGTGGATACGCCCTATTCAGACTCGCTTTCGCTGCGGCTACCCCACCCGGGTTAACCTCGCGACATGTCCCTGACTCGCAGGCTCATTCTTCAAAAGGCACGCCATCACCCCACGCAAAAACGAAGGCTCTGACGGATTGTAAGCGCACGGTTTCAGGTACTCTTTCACTCCCCTCCCGGGGTACTTTTCACCATTCCCTCACGGTACTAATCCGCTATCGGTCACTGAGAAGTATTCAGGCTTACCGGGTGGTCCCGGCAGATTCACAGCAGATTCCACGGGCCCGCTGCTACTCGGGAACACCGTCCAAGGCAGATGTCAGGTTTTCACGTACCGGGCTCTCACCGTCTACGGCAGGCCATCCCAAGCCACTTCCGCTAACCACAACATTTTCTCACTGCCCTCCAGCCAGGTAGAACCGGACAGACGAATCCCACAACCCCGCACACACAACCCCTACCCGGTATCACATGCATACGGTTTAGCCATCCTCCGCTTTCGCTCGCCACTACTCACGGAATCACAATTGTTTTCTCTTCCTACGGGTACTGAGATGTTTCACTTCCCCGCGTTCCCCCCCACTACCTATGTATTCAGTAGCGGGTGACACGACATCACTCGTGCCGGGTTTCCCCATTCGGACATCCTCGGATCCACGCTCGGTTGACAGCTCCCCGAGGCATATCGCAGCCTCCCACGTCCTTCATCGGCTCCCAGTGCCAAGGCATCCACCATGCGCCCTTAAACACTTACAACACAAAACCAAAAAATGAGTCAAAAAGAAATTGCACATCCACACACAACAACGCGACACCCACCCGAAGGCCGATGCCACACCCTTGCGTGCCAGATGCTCGCAACCACTATCCACAAATCAAACACCACACCCCACCACCAAAGCAGGGCAACAACACACCCCCTGCCCCCAACGGGACAGGACCGCGGGCCTGTTGTCTCAAAGCCCAATAGTGTGCCTGGCAGTTTTCAAACGTTTGTTGTGCACCAAACCCCGGTCACTACAACCCGACGGGTTCCTCACGGCTAGGTGAAACCTTGTGTTCCAACCTTTTTCGTGGTGCTCCTTAGAAAGGAGGTGATCCAGCCGCACCTTCCGGTACGGCTACCTTGTTACGACTTCGTCCCAATCGCCGATCCCACCTTCGACGGCTCCCTCCCACAAGGGGTTAGGCCACCGGCTTCGGGTGTTACCGACTTTCATGACGTGACGGGCGGTGTGTACAAGGCCCGGGAACGTATTCACCGCAGCGTTGCTGATCTGCGATTACTAGCGACTCCGACTTCACGGGGTCGAGTTGCAGACCCCGATCCGAACTGAGACCGGCTTTGAAAGGATTCGCTCCACCTCACGGCATCGCAGCCCTTTGTACCGGCCATTGTAGCATGTGTGAAGCCCTGGACATAAGGGGCATGATGACTTGACGTCATCCCCACCTTCCTCCGAGTTGACCCCGGCAGTCTCTCACGAGTCCCCACCATCACGTGCTGGCAACATGAGACAAGGGTTGCGCTCGTTGCGGGACTTAACCCAACATCTCACGACACGAGCTGACGACAGCCATGCACCACCTGCACACAGGCCACAAGGGAACCGACATCTCTGCCGGCGTCCTGTGCATGTCAAACCCAGGTAAGGTTCTTCGCGTTGCATCGAATTAATCCACATGCTCCGCCGCTTGTGCGGGCCCCCGTCAATTCCTTTGAGTTTTAGCCTTGCGGCCGTACTCCCCAGGCGGGGTACTTAATGCGTTAGCTACGGCACGGATCCCAAGGAAGGAAACCCACACCTAGTACCCACCGTTTACGGCGTGGACTACCAGGGTATCTAATCCTGTTCGCTCCCCACGCTTTCGCTCCTCAGCGTCAGTTACTGCCCAGAGACCCGCCTTCGCCACCGGTGTTCCTCCTGATATCTGCGCATTCCACCGCTACACCAGGAATTCCAGTCTCCCCTGCAGTACTCCAGTCTGCCCGTATCGCCCGCACGCCCACAGTTAAGCTGTGAGTTTTCACGAACAACGCGACAAACCACCTACGAGCTCTTTACGCCCAGTAATTCCGGACAACGCTCGGACCCTACGTATTACCGCGGCTGCTGGCACGTAGTTGGCCGGTCCTTCTTCTGCACATACCGTCACTTGCGCTTCGTCTGTGCTGAAAGAGGTTTACAACCCGAAGGCCGTCATCCCTCACGCGGCGTCGCTGCATCAGGCTTGCGCCCATTGTGCAATATTCCCCACTGCTGCCTCCCGTAGGAGTCTGGGCCGTATCTCAGTCCCAGTGTGGCCGGTCACCCTCTCAGGCCGGCTACCCGTCGTCGCCTTGGTAGGCCATCACCCCACCAACAAGCTGATAGGCCGCGGGCCCATCCCACACCGCAAAAGCTTTCCACCACAATCCATGCAGACCGTGGTCCTATCCGGTATTAGACCCAGTTTCCCAGGCTTATCCCAAAGTGCAGGGCAGATCACCCACGTGTTACTCACCCGTTCGCCACTCGAGCACCCCGAAGGGCCTTTCCGTTCGACTTGCATGTGTTAAGCACGCCGCCAGCGTTCGTCCTGAGCCAGGATCAAACTCTCCAAACAAAAACAACCCAACCAAACAAGGCCAGGTGGAATTCGAATCAGAAAAATCCGATCACAAACAACAGACACCAAAACTGGCATCCAAAAACAACCACGCCCTAAACGGGAAAAAGAACGTGGCCAAAAACAACAAACAAAAACCACCAAACACACTATTGAGTTCTCAAACAACACGCCCGAGCTGACCGCGCAGAAATCCCGCGGCTAAAAGCCGCGTCAGCTCCTGCGGACAGTGAGGAACCCCCACCTTAGTGGGTGACTCTCTCGGACTTTGTCTTCGCTTCCCGGCTGGGCCGTGTCGCTCTGACCTGGAATAAGTTACGTCAGGGCTAACTCCGAGTCAAATCGCCTGGTAGATCTGGCGTTTGGCCTGGTCAGCGCGGTCGGGCGATCAGCCGTTGGCGCTCATCCGCTCGACGCCGGCAATGTTGCGCTTGCCACGTCGCAACACGAGCCAGCGCTCATGCAGAAAGTCCGACGCCTGTGGTATCCACTCGTCGCTTTCGATCCGCTCATTGTTTACGTAAACGCCACCCTCGGCGACCGTGCGCCGGGCCGCGCCTTTACTCGCGGACAGCCCGGTCGCGACAAGAAGGTCGGTGATCGCGTCCGGACTTCCCGGCCGCAATTCCGCGACCTCGCCATTGCCGGCCTCGCGCAGGGCCGCGGCGAGCGTCGATTCGTCGAGGTCGACGAGATCGCCGCGGCCGAACAACGCCTGACTCGCGTACTCGACGGACTTCGTCGCGTCTTCGCCGTGCACGAGCGTGGTGAGCTCGCGGGCCAACCGCCGCTGCGCGGCGCGCTCATGCGCACGGGTGTGCGTCGCTTCGGCGAGTTCGGCCAGCTCCTCACTCGACAGGAAGGTGAACCAGCGCAGATAGCCGAGCACATCGGCGTCGGCCGTGTTCACGAAGTACTGGTACCAGGCATACGGGCTGGTCATCTCGGGATCCAGCCACAGGTTGCCGCCGCCCGTGGACTTGCCGAACTTCTTGCCCTCCGAGTCGGTCACGAGTGGCGTCGTCATGGCATGGACCGTGGCGCCGACCTTCTGCCGCACCAAGCGGGCACCCGCGACGATGTTGCCCCACTGATCGGAACCGCCGATCTGCAGTGCGCAGCCATACCGTTGATGCAGTTCGACGTAGTCGTTGGCCTGCAACAGCATGTAGCTGAACTCGGTGTAGGAGATGCCGTCGCCTTCGAGCCGGCGCCGCACCGTGTCGCGGTCGAGCATGACGTTGACCGAGAAGTACTTGCCGATATCGCGCAGGAATTCGATCGCGGAGAGCTCGCCGGTCCAGTTGAGGTTGTTCTCGACGATGGCACCGGTAGGCGAATCGTCGAACTCGACGAAGCGTTCGAGCTGGCCGCGGATGCGCGAGGCCCAGTCGGCGACCGTGTCCGCGGTGTTCAGCGTCCGCTCGCCGGTGTCGCGCGGGTCTCCGATCATCCCGGTGGCCCCGCCGGCGAGCACGATCGGCCGGTGGCCGGCCTGCTGGAAGCGCCGCAATGTGAGTAGCGGTACGAGATGACCCGCATGCAGGCTCGGCGCGGTGGGGTCGAAACCCGAGTAGACGGTCATGGGCCCCTTGGCGAGATCGCTCGCCAGCACGTCCCGGTCAGTCGACTGCGCGATCAGTCCGCGCCAGTCCAACTCGTCGAGGATTCCGGTTGCCATGGGGACGATCATGCCGCATCGCCCCATCGCCAGAGATCAGTCACTACCCCCGGGCGCCGGCGCGCGCGGACTGCGCCGATAGGCCGAGACCTCGACGCGATCGGCCAGCCAGAACCGCCACCGGCGATCGGCCGCCTTGCTGACTCCGACCCGCGGGCCATCGACCACCTCGCACCCGGAGCCGAGCACGAGCCGCACCGGGCTGTCCGCGTCGAACAGGTCGATTCCGTTGTCGTCCATGGTGATTCCGAGGGCCGAACACAGATTGCCGGGCCCGCGCGCGAGCCCGGCCATGGGCACCAGCGGTCCGCGCCGCCCCTGGGCCACGTCGACCCCGGTGTCCACGGCGGCAGCCCGCAGGAGTACCGCACCGGCGACGCCGTCGTATCCGCAGACCACGTTCGCGCAAACGTGAATGCCGTGGCTGCGGTAGGTGTAGAGCCGTCCGGGCGCTCCGAACATCACCGCGTTTCTGCCACCGGGACCCCGATACGAATGCGATGCCGCGTCCGGCCATGGTCCGTCGGGCGGGCCGCCGTACGCCTCGACCTCGACGATCGTCGCCGTCACACCACGCCCGCTGAGCTGGGCACCTAACAGGCGACGCGCCGCCAGAAGCGGATCCCCCGCCAGCACCTCAGCACTCACCCGAGCGATTCTGCACTCCGCGGCCGACACCCATTGACACCGGTGGACAGCAGGCGGAGTATTCATCACATGATGACTTCATCGTTTGATGAATTCCGTACACCGGCCGCCGGACCGGCCATCGACATCACCGACCTGCAGGTGGTCCGAGGCGGTCGGCCCGCGGTCAGAGATGTCACGGTGCAGATCGCCCGCGGCACGATCACCGGCCTGCTCGGCCCGTCGGGCTGCGGCAAGACGACGCTCATGCGCTGCATCGTCGGCACCCAGATCGTCGCGGGCGGAACGGTGACCGTCCTGGGCCACCCGGCGGGATCGGCACCGCTGCGCCACCGCGTCGGATACGTCACCCAGAACCCGACGATCTACAACGATCTCCGCGTCGTCGACAACGTCCGCTACTTCGCGTCGCTGTACGGCACGTCAGCGGCGGCCGCCGACAACGCGATCCGGTCGGTGGGCCTGGAAGATCACCGAACCGCGTACTGCGCCAACCTTTCCGGCGGTCAGCGCACCCGCGCTTCACTGGCCTGCGCGCTGGTGGCCGAACCAGAACTGCTCGTCCTCGACGAGCCCACCGTCGGGCTCGACCCGGTCCTTCGCGTCGACCTGTGGGAACAGTTCCGCCGATTGTCCGAGCGTGGCTCGACCCTGCTGGTGTCGAGCCATGTCATGGACGAGGCCGACCACTGTGGCGATCTGCTGCTGATGCGTGAAGGCCGCCTGCTCGCCCACACCACACCCACCCGGCTACGAGAGGACACCTCATGCACGTCCCTGGAGGAAGCGTTTCTGACCGTCATCCGGCACAGCACCGCGGCCTGACCCGGCGCAGCCCGCTGAGCCCGCAGGCCTACCTGGCCACGACCGGGCGGATCCTGCGTCAGCTCGCCGCCGACCACCGCAGTGTCGCGATGATCCTGCTGGTGCCGAGTCTGATCATCACCCTGATGTACTTCATGTTCCAGAACGCGCCGCACCGCCCCGGCGGGCCGACGCCGTTCAACACCGCATGCCTGATCATGCTCGGGGTCTTCCCGCTCATCGTGATGTTCCTGATCACCTCGATAACCATGCAGCGCGAACGCGTTTCGGGAACCCTCGAACGCATTCTCACCACCCCGCTGCGGCGGTTCGACCTGCTCGCCGCATACGGGACGGCCTTTTCCATCGCCGCAGCCGCGCAAGCCAGCCTTGCGTGCGTCGTCGCGTTCTGGTTCCTCGGATTCCATACCGAGGGCAGCCCCATCCTGGTGTTCTTCATCGCGATCATCAACGCCGTGCTCGGCGTCGGGCTCGGCCTGCTGTGCAGCGCGTTCGCCCGCACCGAGTTCCAGGCCGTGCAGTTCATGCCGCTCGTGATCGCACCGCAACTGCTGTTGTGCGGGATCATCGTCCCGCGTGCCGCCATGCCGGAGTGGCTCCAGTGGATCAGCAACGTGCTGCCCGCCAGCTACGCGCTCGAAGCACTGCAGGAAGTCGGCGCTTATTCTGAGCCGACTGCCACCGCGGTGCGCGACATCGCCGTGGTGGTCGGCTTCGCGGTGCTGGCCCTGTGCCTGGCCGCGGCGACGCTACGACGACGGACCCCATAGGACATCCTTGACGACCACGAACTCCGCTGCCGGGCAGGAACGCAAACGCCCCGGCCGCCCACCCGGCACCTCCGACACGAGGGAGAGAATTCTCGCGACGGCGCGAGAACTGTTCGCGCGCAACGGAATCGACAAGACCTCGATCCGGGCGATCGCGGCAGGCGCCGGCGTCGATCCGGCCCTGGTGCATCACTACTTCGGTACGAAGACCCAGTTGTTCGCGGCCGCCATCCACATCCCCATCGACCCGATGGCCGTGATCGGGCCGTTGCGGGAAACCCCGGTAGACCACATCGGCCACACGCTGCCGTCAATCCTGTTGCCGCTGTGGGATTCCGAGATGGGTAAGGGTTTCATCGCCACGCTGCGCTCGATCCTCGCCGGCAACGATGTGTCGCTCGTCCGGTCGTTCCTGCAGGAGGTCATCGTCGCCGAGGTCGGCTCGCGCGTCGACAACCCGGTGGGCAGCGGACGAATTCGCGTGCAGTTCGTCGCGTCCCAGCTCGTGGGCGTCGTGATGGCGCGATACATCCTCGAACTCGAACCGTTCAAGTCGTTGCCGGTCGAGCAGATCGCCGAGACGATCGCGCCGAACCTGCAGCGCTACCTCACCGGTGACCTACCGGGACTGGGCGAGCTCCAGTAGCTTCTCGTGTTCGGCGTCGTCGTCGATCGCTATCGCCTCGTCGACCAACAGCACCGGGATGCCGTCCTCGATGCGATAGGCGCGCCGCAGCCGTGGGTTGTACAGGCGGTCCTCGCCGGCAAGGAGCAACGGCCCGCGATCCTGCGGGCAGACCAGGATGCTCAGCAGCTTGTCGTCGACCACGAGGCGACGCTAGCCGATGGGCTGCTGGACGCCACCACCGGTCGGTCCGATGAACACGCCGGTGTTGTCCGGGTTCGTCGGATCGGGGGCCATCCCCGGGGGCAGCTGATTGATACCGGCCGTGAAGCCACCGGGAGTGACCGCGCCGGCAGCCTGCGCCTGCAGCTTGCGCTGGAAGGAGACCGTGCTCTTGAGAGCGTCGACCAGCGGGGTCTGGTTCGGCCGCTTGTCGAGCGCCTCCGAGAGCGCCCGTCCGTTGGCGTTCGAGGGCTTGAAGCCCTGCGCGCGCAGCACCAGAACCTCGTGGATCAACTGGGAGATCTGACCGCCACCCGCGCCGGTGTCGTAATCGGCCGCGATGATCGCGAGCGCTTCGTCCGTCGACATCTTGGGCGCCGGCGGCTCATCGGCCCCCGTGGTCGGCACCGCGAACGCGGTGGGCGCGGCCGCGCCCACGAGCAGACCGACGGCCAGCGCGCTGCCCGCCACCGCTCCAGCGACTACACGACGCCACCCGTAGCGGTTGCCGCCCGTGTGCACCTCAGATCGCGATGTCATCAATCCTCCAGTCAGTTGCCGCCAGCCGGAGCCTAACAGTGCTCCTGCCCGAGCGCCGGGTCGTGCTCCTCATGGTCTCCGGCCAACTCGGCGCGGACGGCCGCGGTCAGTTTCTTGTACGTACCCGTATCGGTGTCGAGGTACCAGGAGTTACGCCGCGCCGGTTTCGGGACGCCCGCGTCCTGCAGCGGGCTCACGAGCGGGCGGTACGAGGCACCGAGTTCCATGTCGGCGACGACGTGGACGACGTCGGGCGGGTTGCCCACGGGAAGCTCGGCGAGCGAATGCGACAGATCGGCAGTTGGCACACTGCCGCCGGGGCGCAGCGCCAGCGCCGTCACCGCGATCTGCCTGCCGCCGGCTTCCACCCCATAGGTGACCGACATGTCGACCGCGTCGAGCCGGCCGACCGCGTCGTTGACCGTGGTGGCGTACACCGGGCCGCGTTCGGTGTGGATCACCGCACTGCGGTTGTCGACCAGCCAGTAGTCGCCGTCCTCGTCGCGGCGGAACAGGAACTCCGTCGACACCCAGGTGTCGGCGGGCGCGAACACGCCGCGCTTGACGACCGCGGTGGGATCCACCGGGCCACGCGGGTGAGCCAACAGCACGCCGACCTCATTGGCCTCGGCCCGTCGGACGAAGCCTTGTTCGTCCTCCAGGATCAGATCGTCGTCCGGGTCGTACGCGGCCAGTTCCACCTGGCCGCCGCCGGGCAGCGGGCGGCCCTTGCTGCCGATCTTGGCGCCCGCCACATTGGCCAGCACGGCCTGTCCGTCGGTGGTGGCGAAGAACTCGACCACCTGAGCGGGCTCGAACACGTCGACGACACGCTTCCACAGGCCCGCGGGCATACCCGACCCGATGAACAGCCGCACCGGATGATTGCCGGTCAACGAGAACGACGGATCGTCGATGACCTCGCGCAGCATCGCCCACGTGTAGGACACCACGGTCACGCCGTACTGCCGGATCTCCTGCAGGAACCGGTCCGGCTGCAAGCCTCGCGACAGCGCGATGCGCGAACCGCCGACCACCGCGCCGCCCAGGCTGACCAGCAGACCGGACTGATGATGCAACGGGGTGAGGCAGTACACCGTGTCGCCGCGGCCGAGATTGGCAGCCGAGGCCGTACCGAACGCCGACAGCGCCCAGCGATAGTTGGTGATCTGCCGGGGAACGAGCTCACCGCCGATCGCGCTGAACGCCACGAACGCGAGGTCGCGCGCCAGGGCCGGGTTGGGCCGGTACCAGCCGGGCAGTTCGACCACGTCGGGGTCGATCTGCTCCATGTCGATGACATCGGCGTGCTCGGGCAAATCGAGGTTGCGGTTCTCACCGCCGCCCAACACCAGCACACGCACGTCCAGCGCCCCGGCAGCGTCGAGATGTCCTGGGTCGGCGATGATTTCGGACACTCCGCCGAGGCGGACGGCTTCGGCGAGGTCGACGTCGGGCGGGATCAGCACCGCCACGGCACCCAGCCGCGACAACGCGGCGATCGCCACCAGCGCGCTGGGCCGGGTCTCCATCAGCACGCCGACGTGCGCGCCCTGGCGCACGCCCACATCGATGAGGCCGCGGACGACGTTGTTGATGCGGCGGTCCACCGCCTCGTAGGTGTGCACACGCCCGTCGAACAGCAGCGCCTCCCCCTTGGGTGCGCTGCGTGCCTGCTCGGACATGATGCGGCCCAAGGAGATTCGGGTGTGATCGTTGACCTGGCCGAGACGGGTCAGTCGGGGCAGCGTGCGGGCGGTCTCGATGACCAGTGTGCGGGCCGACTTGTTGGCCGCCACCAACGCCTCGGCCGCCGAGCGGGCGACGCCGAAGGCCATCTCGGTCGCGGCGGTGGCCCCGTGGGTCACGCGCGTGCTGAACGAGACGCCGCCCTCGGGATGGTCGGCCGGCTGCGCCGCCATCGGTGCGACGCCCTCGGGCATGTCGGCGCTGCCCTCGAGCCACTTCACCCACTGCGCCACCGTCGGCCACGTCTGGCTCGACGCCTTCGAACCGACGACCAGCCCGAAATGGCCTGCCCTGATGAGATATTCGTACACGTCGGCCTGCGGCGCGGCCCGTTTGATGCCGCGCACGGCGGCGGGTTGGCCGATATCGTCGACCTCCCCGACGAATGCGAGTACGGGGCAGTCGATGTCGGACAGGGTCACCAGATCTCCGTGGATGGAGAAGCCCCCGGTCATCATCCGGTTGTGCGAGATGAACTGCTTGAGCAGTTCGGAGATGGCCGGACCCGACCACGCGATCCAGCCTTCCGAGGCCAGGAACCGGCGCTGCTGTTCGCGCGGCAGCAGTGCCTCGCGGTCGTGGAGTTGGCGCAGGAACTCGAGGCGCGATTGCGCGGTCTTGATGGGGTCGAGCATCTGGAAACCCGTGCGGGCGAGCCAGCCGGGAATGTCGATGCGGCTGAAGACGTGATCGGCCATGAAGTCGGCGGCACCGGCCGCGACGCCGGCAGGCAGGTTCATCGGCAGTGCGGCGAGCGTGTCCACGGGTGCGCCGAACGCGATGATGCTGGCGAGATCCTTCGACCGTCGGTAGGCGGCGGCCTGATAGGCGAACATGCCGCCCTGCGAGTACCCGGCGAGATGGACATCGCGCCCGGTGACCTGCTTGACGGTGTCGATGGCTTCCGACAGGGCCACCACGTGGTCGGCCAGGTTCCGCCGCATGCCGCCTTCGACCTTGTCGGGCGAACCGAAGTCGATGACCCACGGGTCGACGCCCGCGGCATGCAGGATGCCGACCGCGCCGTCGTCGCGCGTGACGTCCCACATGTCGGCCGCCATCATCATCGGGTGGACCATCAGCACCGGCGGGCCGGGATTCTGCGCGCCCGGCCGCGCATCGGGCGGGAAGTACCGGCGCAGCCGGTACATGGGCACGCTCTGGATGATCTGGAACGGTGACGGCACCGCACCCGTTTCCAGACCGCCGTAGCGCAAAACCTCCAACCCGTTCTGCGCAGTCGCCAGCAACCGCTCAACCGGCTTGGTCACTGCCGAGAAATCCACCAAAGCCTGCTCCCCTGCTCATGCCCCTCGTGGTGGCGCACCAATCCCCCGATTGACGTGGTCATGATGGCACAAGGCCGACCGGTGCCTGCAGGTTATGACCCTCCGGTGCTCAGACGGCGGCCGCGGCGAAGGTCGATCCGAGTGACTGACGCCCGAATACCTGCTGCCCAGCACGCCACAACGCCATGCCGACCTGGCTCCGCGCGGTGTCGGAACCGATCCGCCGCAGTGAAGCGGTCAGCGGTTGGCCGACCTCGATGACGGCATGGGGCAATCCCAACACGCCCGCCGGATTGACCGACACCAGATCCATGGCGGTGGACAACGGCGCGGCCCCGCCCGACGCGAGGGCAAGTGGTGCCGCGAGCAACGAGGACGGCAGGTAGTCCGAACACAACACGTCACACACGCCTGCCGCCACCGCGTCGGAGGCCAGCACGTTGCCGGTCGAGGTGGACCGGCCACGGATTGCGTTGGGGGCGCCCAGCACGACGTTCATGCCGAGATCCGCGGCGTGTCGGGCAGCTTCGATAGTCAGCGGGAACTCGGCAACCCGGGCACCGACCTCGAACGCCTCGTCGATGTGCTCGGGTGTGCGGTCGTCGTGGCTCGCGAGCGCGATGTTGCGGGAAACCGCGAGCGCCGCAACCTCTTTGCGGCGCTCCGCGATCTGGCTCAGCCGTCCCGCATCGACCGTGAAGACCGCTTCGACCTCGGCCTCGCTCACGCCCCAATCCTGGGCGTAGAAGGCGCGCGTCTCGGCCAGGGTCGCGAAACGGCTGCGCTGCGCCGAGGTTTCAATCAGCGAGATCAGCGCGACCCGGCTCGATGCGCTCAGCACCGCGGTGAGCGCCTCGAGCGACCGATCGTCGGTGAGCTCGACCCTGGCGTGGATGCGCCAGTCGCAGGCCAGGTGAGGCGCGAGTTCCTCGACGACGGCGGCGAGCACCGCGGCGTCGGCGATCTCGATGCCCTTGCGGGGCGGGTCCTCACACCGGGCCGCGACGCAGACCGTGCCGATCCCGGCTGCCGCGCACTCGGCGTCCAAGACGCTGATGACGGCCTCGTGGTCGAGCGAGACGGTGGCGCGCGGCCTGCGCCGCTGAACGAGGTTGTCCAGATGCAGATCTACCCCGGCCGGCACGAGGTACAGGTCCCCTGCCCCGTTCGCACCGGCCGCCTCCGAGATCTCGGTGACGCGGCCGTCCGCGTCGAGTACGACTGCCGCGCTGGGGATGATCGGCCGGCCCCCGCCGGGTACCAGCGTCACACCCTCGATCACCGTTTGCGCCATTCGATCCGTCCTCTCCGTAGTTCTCCGGTTGCGGTGGCGAGCGACGCCAACGCGCTGTCAGGTGCCGCGGTCGCCAGCACCGCGGCGCCGCCCTCGATCGCCCGTTGCACCCAGACAGCCACGCTCGCCGGATCGGCGGCCGCTTCCGGCTCGTCGAGAAGAACGAAAGGGCGCGCGGCGATGAGCGCTGCGGCGAGTGCGACGGTGTGCCGTTCGGCCGGCCTGAGCCGGCCGACGGGTGTGGGCGCGAGCCGCTGGGCGCGCAGCCGCGTGAGCGCCCCCAGTGCGGACGTGTGATCGCAGCGCGCGGCGCGGGCGACGGCGTCGGCGGCAGGCAACCGCGGGGCGGCGGCCAGCGGGCCGTTGAACGAGGCGATGTGGCGACCGCGCAGCCATGCCACGGTCCGTGGGTCGGCGCCGATCAGCTCGATCTCGTCGGCGCCGCCCAACCGGAACGTCACACTCCCCGCATCCGGCCGGTACACGCCCGTCAGGCATCGGACCAGCGTCGACTTACCGGCATCCGGGCCGCCGGTGATCACCGTCAAGTTTCCGGCGGGCACCGTCATCTGCACGGGACCGAGTCCGGTGTCGTTGCCGAAGCGCTTCGTCAGCCCGCTGACGACGATTGCGCCGCTTGTCATATCAACCTCGAGGACACGAGCAGTTGCGTGTAGGGGTGGCGCGGATCTTCGAGCACCTGTTCGGCGATGCCGTGCTCCACGATGCGGCCGTGATGGAGAACTACGACGCGCGAGGCCAGAATCCGCACCGCAGCGAGGTCGTGGGACACGACGATCGTGGCCGACGAGAGGTTCTCGGTCACTCGGCCGACCACTTCGAGCAGATCGGCCTGCACCGACGGATCGAGCCCCGTGGTGGGCTCGTCCAGTAACAGCACCTGCGGCGGGTCGACGAGTGCGCGAGCGAGCTGCACCCGCTGTTGCATGCCGCCGGAGAACGTCATGAGCGCGTCGGTATGGCGTTCGGACCGCAGCCCGAGTTCCCCGAGCAACTCCGCGACCCGCGCGTGGATATCCGCGAATTGTCGTGCACCAGAACCCAACAGCCGTTCTGCGACGTTGGATTCCGCGGCCAGCCGCGGGTACAGGCCTGCGGCGAGAGCGTTCTGGTGGACCATCAGCACCGCCGGCCGCTCGATCGGGTGCTCGCCGACCAGGATCGAACCGTGCTCGGGGACGAGATCGAGGTGCAGACACCGCAAGAGCGTGGTCTTGCCGGAGCCGGATTCGCCGACGATGCCGAGAACCTCATCGGGCCCGACGTCGAACGACGCATCATGCACGGCGATGACCGATCCGCATGCCGAGCAGCGGTTGGTGCCCGCGGCCTCACCGGTCGAATCGACGCACCGGTCACAGCCCGGCCCAAAGCGGTGCGACAGCCCGCGAACCGACAGCACCGGGGCCGGCGGTACGAGTACCCGCTCACTGTCCCATTGGGCGATCGCCCTGGCGGTCATCGGCTTTCACCGTTCGAGCGGACCCGGCACGCGTCCACATCGCTGCACTGCCACACCAGCGCGGTGTCCGCCCCACCCGTGGGTACCCGATACGACGTGGTGCTGCCGCACCGGCAGCAGGGCCCGTCGGCACGTTCGGGCTCGAGCGGGCAGTCGTCGAACGCCAACGGGCGCACCGAGGTATACGGCGGCAATGCGGTCAGGCGCGCCCGGCGTCCGGCGCCCAGCAGGATGGGGTACGGGCGCTGGTCGAGCCGGAGTACGTCGTGGCGCGGTATCGGGCTCGGGCTCATCAGCCGTGAATCTCCAATCAGCACCGGATGATCGGCGCCGGTTCGTGGCCCGCCCAGCCTGGCCTGGTCGTCGTACAGGTCGAGCCAGGCCGGCGTGTAGTCGCCGTCGGCGTGGTGTTGCTTGGCGGTGAGTTCATCGGGCACCACCCGCCGCAGCGGTTCGGGGTGCGGCACCTGCAGAACGAGCACCTGGTCGCCGCGCAGCTCGACCTCGGGGATGCGGTGACGGCTCTGGACGATCGTGGCCTGCGCCGTGTCGGTCGTGGCCTCGCAGGATGCCGAGCCGGCGATGAGGCTGCGCATCGCCGCGGCATTGACCGAATGGTCGTCGCCCTGATCGATCACCTTGACCACGTCGGTGGGGCCGACCAGCGACAGTGTCACCTGCAGGCCGCCGCTGCCCCAGCCGCGGGCCACCGGCATCTCGCGCGACGCGAAGGGCACCTGCCAGCCCGGAATGGCCAGAGCTTTCAGAATCGCGCGCCGCACATTGCGTTTGGTGTCTTCGTCGAGGTAGGCGTAGGCCTGCGGCCTGCCGTGCGCGGCGGCCAGTTCAGCCACCGTCTGCGGGCGGTTCATCGGGTCTCCTTGGCGGCGGCCTGGGACAGGTACGCGGTGAACCCCGCGTAATGCGGCAGCCGCAGATGTTCGACGAACCCGGCCGTGGCCGATCCGTCGGTGGCGGCGAGCACGGTCTGCTCGTCGAGGGTCAACTGCTCGCGCAGCTCCTTGTCCGCTTGCATGACGGCGTCGAGCAGAGCCAACGAGATCGCGCGCCGCTCAACGGTTCCCAACGTGGCACCCCATCCCATCGCCAGGCCGGGCCGCCCGTCGACGTCGGCGTCGAGGACGACCTCGACTTCGGTGATCGGGACCTCGGCGACCAGGCATCCGATACCGGTGCGCGGGTGCGGCATCCGGATACCGGCCGCCCCGACCGTGAGTTCGACGAGAACGGCTTCCTGGCGCCTGCCGAGGACTATCGCCGCCATCGCCACCAGTGCCCCGGTCTCGCCGCGCGACAGCATCGACAGCAGCGCCGCCCGCGTATACGGCGGAACCAGCACGCTCGCAGCGGGATCGGGACTGTGTCCGTCCTCGGCAGGCGTGACCATCGTGACACCGCCGATCAGATCGCGAACCCGTGGCGTCGACCGGCGATCCGGTGCGTCCCCGGCGCAAGGCTCCGCTTCGGGTGAATCAGGGGTGACAGGCACGGATTCGGACCAGCTGAGCTGCCGCGGCAGCAGATCCGGCGCGAAGCCGAGCCATTGCCCGCCGGGCACCTGAGGGTACGCCGAGGACACCCGCCGAACCAGCGCGACGTCAGCCGTGTCGACCGTGCCCGAATCGGCATGCGGCTGAGTGGCTGCCCACACGCGCAGCATCGACACCGCGTGCGCGGTGTCGCCCCGCGATTGGTTCAGCGCGCGCAGCGCGACGGCCGGTTCCCACAGGCCGGCCTCGGCGCACACCTGCTCGGCCAGGACCGACAGGTTGATACTCGATTGCGGCTGCGGCGCCGACGCGATGGCGCGGGCGGCTTCGAGCGCCGGATTTTCGTGCATGCTGGCATACATCAGGCCGCCGCCTTCAGAGAGACGCTGCGCGGCAGGGCGATCAGACATTCGCCGTCGACCATCAACACGTCGACGCCGCAGGGCGGCGCGGCGTTCGCGGCGGCCAACGCGTGGACGGCCACGGTGTCGAGCGCGACGTGTGCGGTCGTCGTCCCGGCGATGCCGGGCCCGGTCAAGCCCACCGGGGCCGGCGCACCCGTCGCCGCGATCACCAGCGTCGCACCGTTTTCCGGCGTCAGGCGGCTGCCGCGGCGGGCCCGCGATATCGCGTCGGCGGCGGGGCCGTGCACCAGCACCCAGTCGGAATCCTCGATGTGGCCCTGCGCCGCACCGCACGTGCCCGCCACCGTCGCCGTGATGCCGTGCGCGGCCTCGCCGCCCGCGACGCCGAGTGCGAGCCCGCGATCGAGGAGGGCCAGCAGAACCGCTGCGGCAGCGTCGAGTTCGGCGACGGGGGTGATTCTCGGCCGGCTCGGCAACTCGAACGGTGTGCCGGGTGCACACATCGCACGCATGCACGCCAGAAAGACCGACCGGCTGTCGTGCACCGGATCCCACGTCATGAGTTGTCCAGCCCGGTGGCGGCTACCAACCTGGCACGGTCGGCTGCCCGCGCCGCGCGATCGCGTTCGGCGGCCGCGCACAACTGCTCCACCCGGCCGGCCAGCGGCCCACGTCGCTGCGATTCGGCGTCGCACACCGCCGCCGCGACCGCGCCGGTCAGGTCATGGCCGGCGCGGATCCCGTCGCCGCGCGTGCCGCCCAGCTCGACCGTGCACCGGGTGAGGGCGACATGGCCGAGGACGACGGTGGTCTCGGCACAGCCGGGCACCGCGACGCGCACGGGCGTGCTGATCGATTCCGGGCCCGCCGTCACCGAAATGTCGGCTCCGGTGGCCAGTATGGCGTCGGCAAGCTCCTCGAGCTCGGCGGCATCGGCGCCCGCGAGGGCCGCATAGCGTTGTTCGGCCGTCACAGCAGATCCACCGTGAACTGCACCCGCTCGCCGCGGAATCGGTGTTCCACGACCGCGACCGGGACACCGTCCTGATCGACGTTCAACCCGCGCATCTCCAGCAGGGGCGCGCCTACGCGCACCTGAAGCTGTTCGGCTTCAAAGGGTTCGGCGAGACCGGCCGCGAACGTCCGGTACGCGCGTTGCATCCGCACGCCGTGACGTTCCAGCAGGAAGTCGAACAGCGAGGTGTCACCGGCCCACTGCGCCACCAGGTCCGGGAACCGGTCGGTGTGGATCGAGGTCACCGAGACCGACCACGGCTCGTCGTCGACGAGCCGCAATGTGCGGCACACGAGCACGCCGCCGGTCGTGTCGAGCTCGGCCTGCAATTCCGGTGTCTGCACGATGTCGGCCGACAGCAGCCGGATGCTCACCCGGTGTCCGAGCTCGCGCATGCTGCGGGTGAAGCTCGCGTCACGACCCGCCGAGACGTCGTACCGGACCCGCGGCGCGGCGACGAACGACCCCTTGCCGTGGACGGTTTCGATCAGGCCGCGCTGGCTGAGTTCCTCGAGCGCACGCCGCACCGTGAGGCGATTGACGTCGAACTCGCGGGACAGCTCCGCCTCGCTCGGGAGCCGGTCACCCGGGCGAGCGTCCTCGGCCAACCGGGCTTCGAGGAGATCGCTGAGCTGACGGTAGATCGGCCGATCGGCGTAGCGGTTGATCATCTCCAGATCGTGACTCATCTTCCCCACCTCTCCCCCGAGACTTTCCCGAGAACACGCCGACGGATTGCCGCCGAGATCCGTTCGAACACCACGACGACACCGAGAATCGCCAGGATGATGGTCAGGGCCTCGTCGTAGCGCAGCAGCGTCATCGACGTCGCGAGTTCGATGCCGATCCCACCGGCACCGACCAGACCGAGCACCACCGACGACCGGGCCGATGATTCGAGCGCGAACATCGACGTGGTGACGAACGACGGCAGGCATGCCGGGATCACCCCGCCGAGCAGGACCCCGACGTGTGACGCCCCCAGCGCGCGCAGTCCCTCGATGCGCCCGGGGTCGATGTCCTCGATGCTCTCGGCGAAGAACCGGCCGCAGAAGCCCATCACGTCGACCGCGATCGCCAGCACGCCCGCCTCGGGTCCGAGACCGACTGCGATCACAAAGATCAGGCCCCATACGAGATCGGGAATCGTCCGGCTCACCGTGATGACGCCGCGGCTGGCCGCGTACAGCGACCAGTGCGGTGTGGTGTTGCGGGCCGCCAGCACGGCGAGCGGCAGACTCAGCACAACCCCGATGAGCGTTCCCAGCAGCGCCATCTCGACGGTGACCAGCAGGGCCTTGAGGATCGGGCCGATGCGATGGACGTCGGGTGGGACCGCGTCCTGCGCGAACTCGCCGAGTCGGAACATCCCGGTCAGCAGGGAGTCCGGGCGCACGGCGGCACCCTGGGTCCAACCGTGCACCAGCAGTCCGCCGACGACCAGCACGATGACGAGCGTCAGCAAGCTGGGCCTGCGCACCCGCGGCGGCTGCGTCGGTGGATTCGATGTCCGGGTCGCGGTGGACGTCACGAAACCGCCTCGGCGAATACCGGATTCAGTTGCGCGGCGTCGCATTCTGCTGCGGGACGGTCGAACTCCACGACGCCGTTGCGTAGCCCGACCACCCGGTCGGCGTAGCGCAGGGCCAAATCGATCTGATGCAGCGCCATGATGACGGTCACGTCGCGCTCGGCGGCGATCGAGCGCATCAATTCCATGACCGCTTGTGCCGACGCCGGATCGAGGCTCGCCACCGGTTCGTCGGCGAGGATGAGGCTGGGCCGCTGCATGAGCATGCGGGCGATGGCCACGCGCTGCTGCTGGCCGCCGGAGAGGGTGTCGACCCGGCGATCCGCGAAGGCACTCAGCCCAACGCGCTCAAGCGAACTCATCGCGTCGGCCCGGACCTCGCGGGGACTCGTCAGCGGCCAGGCACACCGCGTACCACGGTGTCCCATCGCACCGTGGACGACGTTGTGGAAGGCGCTGAGCCGCGGGATCAGATGGAACCGTTGGAACACGAAACCGACGTCGCGCCGGACCGCGCGTAGCCTGCCCCGCGACAGCGCTGTCACGTCGGTGCCGTGGATGACGACGGCTCCCTGCGTCGGTTCGATGAGGCGCACCAGGCACCGCAACAGGGTGGACTTGCCCGCGCCGTTGGTGCCGATCAATGCGATCGTCTGCCCCGGTGGGACTTTGAGGTCCACGCCGCGCAGGGCCTCGGCTCCGCCGCGCCCGTAGCGGACCCTGAGGTTGGCCACTTCGAGTGCCGTGGCGCTGGCGGTCACGGCGTGGGTGTCGGATAGTGCGGTGCCTGCGCCCATGTCAGTCGCCCAGGAATTCGGAGAAGTCGTCGACGCCGACCGCGCGGTACATCGACCGCACCTCGTCGTAATCGGCATCGGTGACCGAAACCAGTTTGGCGTTCTCGTACTTGGCGTTGTCCTTGCCTTCGAGCATCGCGGGCAGCAGGGTGTCGAAGTGCTCGTTGAAGGTGTCGCGAATCGTCGTGACCGTCTGTTCGTCCAGGCCTTCGCGGCCCATCAGGAGATCCGGCGGCAATGTGGGGCCCTCGGCGAGCATCCGATACTGCGCCGGGTCGTCGGTGCCCATGAATTCCTCGTAGTCGTGATAGCCGATGCCGACGGCGGCGACGTCACCGCGTTTGAGGGACTCGTGCACGGCGTCGCCCACGGTGAGCACCTCGAGTTCGGAGGTCGGTTCGATTCCCGCGTCGACGAGCATCTGCGACGGTCCGAGGTGACCGCTCGTCGAGCCGACGTCGGACATGGCGACCTTCTTTCCGCGCAGCTGCCCGAGTTCGGTGATCCCGCTGTCGGCCTTGGTGTAGATGCACGAGTGGTAGCCGTCGCGTTCGATCGCGACGATCGGCTGGGCGCCGGTGCGTTCGTGGATCACGACGTATTCGGCGGGCCCGGTGAACACGACGTCGACACGGTCGGCCTCCAACGCGGCCGCGGCGGCCGTCCGGTCGGTGACGGCGAAGAACTCGAGGTTCAGCCCGGACTGCTTCTCGAACTCCTTCTCGAAGGCGCCGAACTCACGTTGGAGTTCCTCAAGGCCCTGAAGATCGGTCACCGCCATCCGGACGGTCCCGGGCTGTGCCGAGTCCGACGACGGACTGCTACAGCCGACCGTCAGCGCTGCCGCCGACAACAGCGCCACCGCACCTGTGACCATCTTGCGTGCAGACATCGGGCTTCCCATCTCTTCGCGTCGCCATTTGGTGTCTACATGTCTAGATAAGCATTGCGAACTGCAAGTAAACGGCGACCGACGCCTTCCGCAACCTCTCGTGGCGGGCGTGCCGCGCGCCGGCCCCGGCGCGCGGGCGGCCTGTTCGCGGTCTGCTCGTGGCCTGACGATAGGGTCGGCTGGCGATGGCACACCTGCTCGGGGGCGAAGCCCTGCATCTTGAGTACCCCACAGGGGTGGTTTTCGATTCGGTGACCGTCGGCGTCAGCGAAGGCGACCGGATCGGCATCGTCGGACGCAACGGTGACGGCAAGTCGACGCTGCTCGGTCTGCTGACCGGCCGCATCGCCCCGCACTCGGGCCGCGTCACGCGCCGTGGCGGTTTGCGCGTCGGCTCGCTCGACCAGACCGACACCCTCGATTCGGACAAGACCGTGGGCTGGTCGCTCATGGGCGATCGGGCCGAACACGAATGGGCAGGCGACCCTCGGGTGCGCGACGTCATCGGCGGGCTCGTGGCCGACATCCCGTTCGACACCCGCGTCGGGACGCTGTCGGGCGGTCAGCGGCGCCGTGTGCAACTGGCCGCGCTGTTGATCGACGACTGGGACGTGGTCGCGCTCGACGAACCCACCAACCACCTTGACATTCAAGGCATCACCTGGCTGGCCGAGCACCTCAAGCAGCGCTGGGCGCGCGGCGCGGGCGGACTGTTGCTGATCACCCACGATCGGTGGTTCCTCGACGAAGTGGCCACGGCGACGTGGGAGGTGCACGACCGGATCGTCGAGCCGTTCGAGGGCGGTTACGCCGCCTACGTACTGCAGCGCGTGGAGCGTGACCGTCAGGCCGCCGCCGCGGAAGCCAAGCGGCAGAACCTGATGCGCAAGGAACTGGCCTGGCTGCGCCGGGGACCGCCGGCCAGAACCTCCAAACCCAAGTTCCGCATCGATGCGGCCAACGCGCTCATCTCGGATGTGCCGCCTCTGCGCAACACCGTCGAGCTGTCCCGGGCTGCGATGGCCCGGCTCGGTAAGGACGTCATCGACCTGCTGGATGCCTCGGTCGCCTATGACGGCCGAGAAGTGCTGCGCGACATCGAATGGCGAATCGCCCCTGGCGAGCGCACCGGCATCCTCGGCGCCAACGGGACAGGCAAATCGACCCTGCTCGGTTTGATCTCCGGGACGGTGACACCGACGTCGGGCCGGGTCAAACGCGGCAAGACGGTGCGGCTGGCGATCCTCGATCAGCAGTCGCGCGAGCTTGAAGCCGTCGCGGGCGACATGGTGCGTGAAGTCGTGGGGCGGTTGCAGACCAGCTACCAGATCGATGGCAAAGAGCTCACCCCGGCGCAGCTGCTGGAGCGGTTGGGCTTTGCGCGCGAACAACTGTCGGCGCGGGTTGGCGAACTGTCCGGCGGTCAGCGGCGCCGGCTGCAGCTCATGCTCGTGTTGTTGTCCGAGCCCAACGTGCTGGTGCTCGACGAGCCGACCAACGACGTGGACACCGATATGCTCACCGCGACCGAGGATCTGCTCGATTCCTGGCCGGGAACTCTGATCGTGGTGTCGCATGACCGGTATCTTCTCGAGCGCATCACCGACCAGCAGTACGCCATCCTCGACGGCCGCCTTCGCCACCTCCCCGGCGGGGTCGACGAATACCTGCGGCTGTCGGCGCAGCGTCCTGACGCGCCGTCGGCACGGCCGGAAACAACTCCCGCACAAGGGTTGTCCGGAGCCGAGCTGCGCAGCATCGAGAAAGAGATCGCCTCGATCGACCGGTCACTGGCCAAGCTCTCCGACCGGATCACCGCCAAGCACGATGAGCTCGCCGCACACGACCAGTCCGACCACATGGGCCTCGGCCGGCTCACCGGGGAACTGCGCGAACTCGAGAAGCAGGTGGCCGAGTTCGAGGCTCGCTGGCTGGAGCTGTCGGAGCAGCTGGAACAGCCCTAGACCACGCGCCGCAGGAAGGCCAGCTGATCGGCGACAACCCGGTCCCGGACGTCGCGGGTGTAGAAGTCGAAGTGCGCGACGGGGTATTCGAGCAGCTCGCCGCGCGGCGCCGCCGCGGCGAGCACGCCTGCCATCTCGGGCGTCGTCTCGGCGTCCTCGGTTCCGATGCACCAACAACGGGCACGCCACCCGCGTCGCGAAATCTCCAGGGCGGTAACGCATCATCTCGATCAGCCCGCGGGGCGCCACCTCGTTGCGCCAAGTCGGACTCGTCATGCCGGCGATGGCGCGCTGGGCCCCGGCGCCGGTCATCACCGCGAGCTCGCCCGGCCCCCCGACCGCCCGAATGTAGTGCGGCGGCAGGCCCAACCTGCCGCGCAGCCAATCACCGGCCATGACCCCGAGCAGTTTCAACGTCGACAGCGTCGAGCGGCCCTCGACCTTCTTGGGAAACCCGTTGAACGGAATCTGGGCGATCACCGCCGCGACGGCGGGATCGCGGGCCGCCGACGTGACCACGTGCCCGCCGCCGAGCGAGGTTCCCCATAGCACGACGCGGTTGCGGTCGACATGGTCGAGGCCGCGCGCGCAGGTGACCGCGGCCGCGATATCGGCCAGTTGACCTTCGATGCCGACGACTTGGCGGGGCTGCCCACCGCTTTCGCCGAAATTGCGGTAGTCGAACGTCATGGCGTGAAATCCCGCCGCCGCGAATGCCTCGGCGGTTGCCACGACCGACGGGGTGTCCTGAGTTCCACCGAACCCGGTACACAGCACGACGCATGGACCCGTTCGATCGCCGGCACGTCGCAGGTATCCGACGCAGTCGGATCCTCCGGATTGGAACACCACCCGTTCGGCCATGCCTGCCACTGTACGTACGGGCCTATCGGCGCAGCCGGATCCGCAACTCCGCCATCGACTCCCGGACCACCCCGAGCTGTTTGGCGACCTGGATCGGCGCAGTCCCACCGCGCGCGTTGCGAGCGTTCACCGACCCCTCGACGGTGAGCACCTCGCGAACCTGCGGGGTGAGCGCGACGTTGATCGAGGCGAACTCGTCGTCGGTGAGTTCGTCGAGCCCCACCCCGCGTCCCTCGGCCGTCTGCACCGCGGCGCCCGCGGCCTCGTGCGCGACCCGGAACGGAACACCTTGGCGGACAAGCCATTCGGCGATATCGGTGGCCAGGGTGTAACCCGCGGGCGCCAGCTCGGCCATGCGGGCCTCGTCGAACGTCAACGTGGCGACCAAGCCCGCCATCGCCGGCAGCAACAGTTCGAGTTGCGCAACCGAATCGAAGACCGGCTCCTTGTCCTCTTGCAGATCGCGGTTGTAGGCCAACGGCTGCGCCTTGAGCGTGGCCAGCAGACCGGTCAGGTTGCCGATCAGTCGCCCGGACTTGCCGCGCGCGAGCTCGGCGATGTCGGGGTTCTTCTTCTGCGGCATGATCGAGCTGCCCGTCGACCACGAGTCGTGCAGGGTGACGTAGCCGAATTCGGTTGTGCTCCAGAGGATGATGTCCTCGGCGAGCCGCGACAGGTCAACCCCGATCTGCGCGAAGATGAACGCCGCCTCCGCGGCGAAATCCCGCGCCGCGGTGGCGTCGACGGAGTTGTCGGCCGCCGCGGTGAACCCGAGGTCGTCGGCGATGGCGTCGGGGTCGAGCCCGAGCGACGAGCCGGCGAGCGCACCCGAGCCGTACGGTGACACGGCGGTGCGGTCGTCGAAGTCGGCGATGCGGTCGACGTCGCGCAGCAGCGGATGCGCGTGCGCGAGCAGATGATGGGCGAGCAGGATGGGCTGAGCCGCCTGCAGATGCGTCTTGCCGGGCATGATCGCGGTCGGATGCGCGGCGGCCTGGACGGCGAGGGCGTTGACCACCTCGAGCACTCCGTCGGCGACGCGGCGCACCGCGTCGCGCAACCACATCCGAAACAGCGTGGCCACCTGATCGTTGCGCGACCGCCCGGCCCGCAGCCGGCCGCCGAGATCCGGCCCGACGCGGTCAATCAGGCCGCGCTCGAGTGCGCCGTGCACGTCCTCGTCGCTGACGAGCGGCTCGAAGCTGCCGTCGGCGACGTCTGAACCCAGGCTGTCGAGGCCGGCGAGCAGGCCGTCGCGCTGTTCATCGGTGAGCAGCCCGGCCCGGTACAGCACGCGCGCGTGTGCCTTGGACGCCGTGATGTCATAGGGCGCCAGGACCCAGTCGAAATGCGTCGATTTGCTCAGCGCCGCAAGGGCATCCGACGGCCCGTCGGCGAACCGGCCGCCCCACAGCGAACCCTCGTTGGTGGTTCCGTCGTTGGTGCTCATCTCATCCAGCTTCCTGCCGCGCGAGCGACCGTGTGGGTACGTCAAAATGCGGCGTGTCGCCGTACAAACACGGTCGCTCGCGGTGCGAAGTTCTCGCGGTGCGAAGTTACAGGCCCAGGTCGCGCTTGGCGGAGATCTTGGAGCTCAACCCGTGCACGTGCACGAAGCCCTTGGCCGAGGACTGGTCGAAGCTGTCGCCCTCGTCGTAGGTGGCGAGGTTGAAGTCGTAGAGGGACTCCGCGCTGCGGCGGCCGTTCACCGCGATGTGGCCGCCGTGCAGCACGAGCCGGATCTCGCCGGTCACGTGTTCCTGCGTGTGCTCGACGAAGGACTCCAGCGCGCGCTTGAGCGGCGAGTACCACAAGCCGTCATAGACCAGCTCGCCCCACTTCTGGTCGGTAGTGCGCTTGAACCGGCCGAGCTCACGCTCCAGCGTGACGTGCTCGAGTTCGGTGTGGGCGGTGATGAGCACCATCGCGCCAGGCGCCTCGTAGATCTCGCGGCTCTTGATGCCCACGAGCCGGTCCTCGACCACGTCGAGCCGTCCGACACCCTGGGCGCCGGCGCGCCGGTTGAGCTCCTCGATGGCCTGCAGCACCGTCACGGGCCGACCGTCGATCGACACCGGAACACCCTTCTCGAACCCGACGATGACCTCGTCGGGCGAGCTCCAGTTGACGGTCGGGTCCTCGGTGTAGTCGTAGACGTCCTTGGTCGGGGCGTTCCACAGATGCTCCAGGAAGCCGGTCTCGACCGCACGGCCCCACACGTTCTGGTCGATCGAGAACGGCGAGCGCTTGGTGACGTTGATCGGGATCGCATTCTCCTCGGCGAACGCGATGGCCTTCTCCCGGGTCCAGGCATAGTCCCGAACCGGGGCCAGCACCTCCAGATCGGGGGCCAGCGAGGCGAAGCCGACCTCGAACCGCACCTGGTCGTTGCCCTTGCCGGTGCAGCCGTGGGCGACGATGCCGCCGCCGTGCTCGCGGGCCGCCTTGACCAGATGCTTGACGATCAGCGGGCGGCTGATCGCCGACACCAGCGGATAGCGGTCCATGTAGAGGGCGTTGGACTTGATGGTCGGCAGGCAGTACTCGTCGGCGAACTCATCACGCGCGTCGACGACGACGGCTTCGACGGCCCCGCAGTCGAGCGCGCGCTGCCGGACCACTTCCATGTCCTCGCCGCCCTGGCCCAGATCGATGGCGACGGCGACGACCTCGCGGCCGGTCTCCTTGCCGATCCAGCTGATCGCCACCGAGGTGTCCAGACCTCCGGAGTACGCCAGGATGACGCGTTCGGACCCCGACGTTTGTGGCATGAGCAATCTCCTTCGGTTCAGCTCTGATTCAGGTTCTCGATGGTGCTGGCGAGCTCGGCACCGGTCATCGGCTCCCGCGCCACCACCAGGATGGTGTCGTCGCCGGCGATGGTGCCGACGACATACGGCAGGGCAGCACGGTCGATGGCGCTGGCCAGGTAGTGCGCGGCCCCGGGCGGGGTGCGCAGCACGGCAAGGTTAGCGCTGGCATCGGTGGACACCAGCAAGTCCCCCAGCAACCGGGCGACCCGTTCGGTGCCGCCCGACACCCCGCGCACCGGGCTGCCGTCCTCTGGCACCACGTACACGCCGACCCCGCCGTCGGCGCCGCGCAGCTTCACCGCGCCGAGCTCCTCCAGATCGCGCGACAGGGTGGCCTGCGTGACCTCGATGCCTTCCTCGGCGAGCATGGTGGCCAGCTCGCTCTGGCTGCGCACCGAGTGCGACGACAGCAGCGTGACGATGCGGGCCTGCCTGCCGGCCCGGGTCGCCGCCGTCATGTCCCTACCACTGGCCTGGTCACCGGTTCTCCAGCAACCACACCAGCAGCGCCTTCTGCGCGTGCAGGCGGTTCTCGGCCTCGTCGAACACCGCACTCTGCGGTCCGTCGATCACGTCGTCGGTGATCTCGTGGCCGCGGTGGGCCGGAAGGCAGTGCAGCACAACGGCTGCCGGGTCGGCGAGCTTGAGCAGCTCGGAGTTGACCTGGAACGGCCGGAACGGGCGCACCCGATCCAGTCCGTCGTTCTCCTGCCCCATCGAGGTCCAGGTGTCGGTCACGAGTACGTCGGCACCGTCGGCCGCGGCGTTCGGGTCGGCGGTGAGCGTGACCGATGCCCCGGTCTCGGCGGCGCGCCGCTGGGCGGCGTCGACGAACTGCGGGTCGGGCTCGAAGCCGGCCGGGGCGGCGATCGTGACATGGATGCCCGCGGTGACGCCGCCCAGCATGAGCGAGTGCGCCATGTTGTTGGCGCCGTCACCGAAGTAGGTCATGCGCAGACCGGTCAGCTTGCCTTTGCGTTCGGCGAGCGTCTGCAGATCGGCCAGCACCTGGCACGGGTGGAACTCGTCGGACAGTGCGTTGACGATCGGGACGGTCGACCCGGACGCCATGGCCGTCAACCGCTCCTGTGCGAACGTCCGCCACACGATGGCGTCGACGTAGCGCGACAGCACCGCACCGGTGTCCTCGAGCGTCTCCTCCCGGCCCAGCTGGGTGCTGCGCCCGTCGACGACGACCGCGTGGCCGCCGAGCTGGGCGATACCCATCTCGAACGAGAACCGCGTGCGCGTCGAGTTCTTCTCGAAGATGACCGCGACGCCGCGCGGACCCTCCAGCGGGCGCCGCGAGAACGGCGCCTTCTTGAGTTCGGCGGCCAACGCCAGCACGTCGGCCTGTTCGTCGGGCGACAGATCGTCGTCACGCAGGAAATGCCTGATCATGAAACCTCCACGGCGGTGTCGAGCACGGCGGGCAGTGCGGTGAGGAACGACTCGATCTGGCCGTCGGTGATCACCAGCGGTGGCGCGAGCCGAACGACGTCGGGCGCGGCCGCGTTCACGAGGAACCCGGCGTCGCGGGCCACGCTCTCTACGGCCTTGGCCGACGGCGCGGTCAGCACGATGCCCTGCAGCAGGCCTTTGCCCCGGACCTGGCCGACCAGCGGATGGTCGAGCTCCTCGATGCCATGGCTCAACGTCTTGCCGAGCACCCCGGCGCGCGCGATCAGATCCTCATCGGCCAGCGCTTTGAGCACGCCGAGCGCCGCCGCGGTGCACACCGGGTTGCCGCCGAACGTGCTGCCGTGCAGGCCAGCGGTGAGCAGATCACCCGCGGGGCCGACGGCCAGGCACGCGCCGATCGGCAGGCCGCCGCCAAGGCCCTTCGCGAGGGTCACGATGTCCGGGGTGATGCCGTCGTGCTGATGGGCGTAGAAGGAGCCGGTGCGGCCGACACCGGTCTGCACCTCGTCGAGCACCAGCAGCGCGCCGTGTTCTGCGGTGATCTCGCGGGCCGCGACGAGGTAGCCGGCCGGCGGGACCACCACGCCGCCCTCGCCCATGATCGGCTCGAGGAACACCGCCGCGGTGTCCGAGTCGACTGCGGCCCGCAGTGCCGCCACGTCGCCGTACGGCACATGGGTGACGTTGCCGGGCAGCGGTTCGAACGGGGCCTGCTTGGTGGGCTGGCCGGTCAGCGCGAGCGATCCCATCGTGCGACCGTGGAATGCGCCTTGGGCCGCAACGATGTTCGTCTTGCCGGTGAGCCGGGTGATCTTGAAGGCGACCTCGTTGGCCTCGGTGCCCGAGTTGCAGAAGAACACCCGGGCCGCGGTTCCGAGATACCCGACGAGCGCTTCCGCGAGCGCGATACCCGGTTCGGTGGCGTACAGGTTCGAGGTGTGCCCGAGCGTGTTGAGCTGAGCGGTGACGGCCTCGATGACCGCCGGATGCCGGTGCCCCAGCAGGTTGACCGCGATACCGCCGAGCAGATCGAGGTAATCCTTGCCGTCCGCGTCGGTCACCACGGCGCCCTGACCGCTGACCAGCGCCAGCGGCGGAGTGCCGTAATTG
This sequence comes from Mycolicibacterium wolinskyi str. Jessa 2025, assembly GCF_049241375.1. NCBI lineage: Bacteria > Bacillati > Actinomycetota > Actinomycetes > Mycobacteriales > Mycobacteriaceae > Mycobacterium > Mycolicibacterium wolinskyi. The sequence goes on along the minus strand of NZ_CP185960.1, from coordinate 3,137,478 downwards.
TTCATCATCACCGCTTCCCAGCGGTCCTGCAGTGTCATTTCACCACCTTCGTCCCGGTCCCCTCGTCGGTGAAAAGCTCGACCAGCACGCAGTGTTCGACGCGGCCGTCGATGACATGCGCGCTCGGCACCCCGCCCGTCACGGCCCGCAGGCAGGCCTCGATCTTGGGCACCATGCCGGATTCCAGTGACGGCAGCAGCTGCGTCAGGGCGCCCGTGTCGATCTCGCTGACGAGCGAAGTGCGGTCGGGCCAATTGGTGTACAGACCTTCGACATCGGTGAGCATGACCAGCTTCTCGGCGCCAAGCGCCTCGGCCAGCGCGGCCGCCGCGGTGTCGGCGTTGATGTTGTACACCACGCCGTCGGCATCGGGCGCGATGGTCGACACGACCGGGATGCGGCCTGCCGCAATGAGATCCAACAGCGACCCGGCGTTGACGTGCTCGACGTCGCCGACCAGGCCGATGTCGGTGGCCACGCCGTCGACCGTCACACTGCGCCGCACCGCGGTGAACAGGTGGGCGTCCTCACCGGTGACGCCGACCGCGTACGGGCCGTGCGCGTTGATGAGCCCCACCAGTTCCCGGCCGACCTGGCCGAACAACACCATCCGGGCGACATCGAGCACCTCTGGTGTGGTGACCCGGAAGCCGCCTTTGAAATCGCCTGGGATACCGAGCTTCTTGAGCATCGCGCTGATCTGCGGGCCACCGCCGTGCACCACCACGGGGTGAATGCCGCAGTTGCGCAGGAACACCATGTCGGCCGCGAACGCCGCCTTGAGCGTGTCGTCGGTCATGGCGTTGCCGCCGTACTTGACGACGACGATCTTGCCGTGCAGTTGCTTGAGCCACGGCAGCGCCGCGGCGAGCACGTGAGCCTTGACCCCGCGCTCGATGGCCGGTGTGCTCATGAGCTGTACGCCGAATTCTCTTCGACGTAGCCGTGGGACAGATCAGTGGTGCGGATCGAGGCTCGACCCGAACCCGACGCGAGGTCGACGACGACGGCGATGTCCTCGCCCGACAGGTCCACGTCCCGCGCTCCGGGTGCTCCGGTGCCGTCGACGCACACCGGGAAACCGTTGAAGGACACGCTGATCCGCTCCGGGTCTAGCGTCACCGGGGCGATGCCGACCGCGGCCAGCACCCGCCCCCAGTTCGGGTCGGACCCGAACAGCGCGGTCTTGACCAGGCTGTCGCGCGCGATCGTGCGGGCCGCGACCAGTGCCTCGTCCTCGGAGGCCGCGCCGGTGACGGTGACCGTGACGCGCTTGGTGACACCTTCGGCGTCGGCCTGCAACTGAGCGCACAGGTCGTCGCACACCCGCAGCACCGCCGCGTCGAGATCGTCTTGGCTCGGCGCGATCTCGCTCGCGCCGGACGCCAGCAGCAACACGGTGTCGTTGGTCGAACAACTGCCGTCGACGTCGAGCCGGTCGAAGGTGAGTGCGGTGGCGCGGCGCAGCGCGGTGTCGAGGGCGTCCGGGCTCGCGACGGCGTCGGTCGTGAGCACGCACAACATGGTGGCCAGCGACGGAGCGAGCATGCCCGCGCCCTTGGCCATGCCACCCATCGTCCAGTTCTCGCCCGATGCCACGGAATGGTGCAGCGCAACCTGTTTCGGCACGGTGTCGGTGGTCATGATGGCGCGCGCGGCGTCGTCACCGCCGCTGAGCCCGCCCGCGAGCTCGTGCACGATCTCGGTGACCCCGGCCAGCACCTTGTCCATCGGCAGCCGATCACCGATCAGGCCCGTCGAGCACACCGCGACCTCGACCGCGCCGGTCTCGGTGCCCCAGTCGCTCAGGGCGGCGGCCACGGCCTCGGCGGTCGCATGCGTGTCCTGGAACCCGAGCGGGCCGGTGCAGGCGTTGGCACCACCGGAGTTCAGGATGACGGCGCGCAACCTGCCGGTGGTCAGCACCTGCTTGGTCCACAACACCGGCGCGGCCTTGACCTTGTTGCGCGTGAGCACACCCGCCGCGGCGTAGTCGGGCCCCTCGTTGAACACGAGCGCGAGGTCCGGCGCACCGGAAGCCTTGATACCGGCGGCGATGCCCGCGGCACGGAATCCGGCCGGTGCCGTGACGCCCTGCGTGCGGATCAGCTTGGTGTCCGACGTCGCCTGCGAGCTCACGGTGCCACCCCCACGATCGACAATCCCTCGGTCTCCGGCCAGCCCAGCGCAAGGTTCATCGACTGCACCGCGGCGCCACCGGTGCCCTTCACCAGATTGTCGATCGCGGCGATCGCGACGAGTGTCTGCGCGTCTTCATCTACGGCCACTGCCAGCTGCGCGGCGTTGCTGCCGATCACCGAACCGGTCTTCGGCAGCTGCCCCTCGGGCAGCAGATATATGAACGGCTCTGCGTCATAAGCCTTTTCGTAGGCCGCCCGGATCTCCGATGTGGTGGCCGACGTCCGCGCCGTGCAGGTGGCCAGGATCCCCCGGGATGCCGGGATGAGCACCGGGGTGAACGACACGGTCACCTTCTTGCCCGTGACGGCCTGCAGGCCCTGCGCGATCTCGGGCGTATGCCGATGCTTGCCGCCGACGTTGTAGGCACGCGCGGAGCCGATGACCTCCGAACCGAGCAGGTCGACCTTGGCCGATCTGCCTGCGCCCGACGTGCCGCTGACGGCCACCACGGTGACCGCGGGCTCGACGAGGTCGGCGGCGACGGCGGGCAGCATGGCCAGCAGTGCGGCGGTCGGATAGCAACCCGGCACGGCGACCCGCTTCGTGCCGCGCAACCGCTCCCGCGCACCGGGTAGTTCGGGCAGCCCGTACGGCCAGCTTCCGGCGTGCGCCGAGCCGTAGAACCGCTCCCAATCGGCGGCGTCGGTGAGCCGGAAGTCCGCGCCGCAGTCCACGATGAGGGTGTCCGGACCGAGCTGCTCGGCCAGGGCCGCCGAGTGGCCGTGCGGCAGCGCCAGGAACACCACGTCATGGCCGGCGAGCACCGACACGTCGGTGTTCTCCAGCACGCGCGACGCCAACGGCAGCAGGTGCGGGTGGTGTTCGGCCAGACTGGTACCGGCACTCGAGGCCGCGGTCAGCGCCCCGATGGTCAATCGGCCGTCGGCATATGCGGGGTGACCGAGAAGCAACCGTAGAATCTCGCCACCCGCATAACCGCTGGCACCCGCCACCGCTACAGATGTCATGCAGCGATTCTGCATTGTTATGCATGCGAACGCAAACTCATTAATACGGGCGCGAGCGTCACCCGAGCCGGAGGTCCGGCACGAGCGCGTGCACCCCTTCTGCCGTCGCCCCCAACGCCGTCGACAGCCGCCAGGCCACCTCGCGCACCCGGCAGCCGATCTCGGCCATCCGCTCCGCACTCATCCGCACCGCGGGAACCGACGCGCCGATCGCACCGACCACCTGCTGCGTGTGGTCGAACACCGGCGTGGCGACCGCGCAGATGCCAACGGTGCGTTGCCCGTTCGATTCGGCATAGCCACGGGCCCGGGTTTCGGCGAGCTCACGTTCGATGTCGGCCGGATCGGTCACGGTACTCGGCGTCAGCCGATCGATCGGCTCGGCGAGATGGCGCGCCCGCTCATCGTCCCGCAGCGCACACAGAATCGCCTTGCCCGGCCCGCCGTACGCGAGCCTGATGGGCACGCCGATGTCGGTGTAGGTGCGGCGCAATTCCTGGTGACTCTCGACCTGGGCCGCGACGATGCGGTGTCCGGACTGCAGCAACTCATGCAGGCCGATGGTCTCGTCGAACTCGTCGCGAAGCTCGGTCATGAAGGGCAGGGCGGCCTCGCGCAGCGTGCGCGGCATGGCACCGGAGTTGGCGAGCTGCAGCAGGAATGGGCCGAGCCCGTAGCGCTTGGTTCCGGTCTGCCTGACCAGGTGGTTCTCCTGCATCGCGGCGAGCAGCCGGTGCACCGTGCTGGTCGAGAGGCCGGTCGAGCGCGAGATCTCACTGATACCGAGCTCGGGCCTGCGCCCGTCGAAACACCGCAGGATGGCGACCGCGCGGTCGATCGACTGCACGCCGTTGCGCCGCGATTCGGCGCGGTCGCCGCCCGTCTCCCCACCCGTGGTCACGCCCCTCATCTTCCACTCCTTCCCCGCGCCCCCGGGAGGGGCTCCGGCCTTCGGTCAGTGACTCGCATCGCACATCAGGGTTGACGTGACTTCAGTCACGGCCGTAACCTTTCCGCACAGCGCAAAACATATCCCACAATGCGGGAAGGATCAATGCGACCACTCAGCGGATTCCGAGTCCTCGACCTGACCAGATTTCTGTCGGGTCCCTACTGCACGATGGTTCTGGCCGAACTCGGTGCCGACGTCATCAAGATCGAGCAGCCCGGCACGGGCGACGACTCACGGCGTATGGCACCGAAGGTGAACGGCGAGAGCTACCCGTTCGCAATGCCCAACCGCAGCAAGCGGTCGGTGGCCCTCGACCTCAAGTCCGAACGCGGCCGGGAACTGTTCCTCGAGCTGGCGGCCGGCGCCGATCTCGTCATCGAGAACTTCCGGCCCGGAGTCGCGCGGCGCCTCGGCATCGATTACGACGCCCTTCGCGCGCTGCGCGAGGACATCCTGTACTGCTCGATCAGCGGGTTCGGTCAGACCGGTCCGTACCGGGACCGGCCCGGTTTCGACATCATGGCCCAGGGCATCGGTGGCTTCCTGCGGATGACCGGTCACCCCGACGGCAAGCCGACCAAGGTCGGCATCGCGATCAACGACATCGCCGCGGGCGCCACCGCGATCTATTCGATCCTCGCCGCGGAACTGAACCGGCGGCAGACCGGCTCGGGCCAGTACATCGACATCTCGCTCGTCGACGCCGGGCTCGCGTGGACGGTCTGGGAGTCCGGGGCCTACTTCGGTGACGGCGAGATGCCTGCCCAAACCGGCACCCGGCACCGTCGCTCCGCCCCGTACCAGGCCTACCGGACCGCCGACGGCTACGTCACGATCGGCGCCAACACCGATCGGCTGTGGCTGCGTCTCATCAACGACGTCCTCAAGCGCCCTGACTGGGCCGACGACCGGCGCTTCATCGACCTGCCGGCCCGCATGGCACACCTCGACGAACTGGAAGCCGAGATCGAGGCCATCACCACGACGCTCCCGACGAGCGCCTGGGTCGACCGGCTCGACTCGGCCGGCGTACCGGGCGGACCGGTGCTGACCTACGACGAGACCCTCGACGACCCGCACGTGCAGGCGCGCGGCATGATCGTCGACCTCGAGCATCCGATCATCGGCCCGATGCGGACCATCGCACCGCCGACCCGGTTCTCCGACCTCGAATTCAGCGTGCGCTCCCCCGCGCCGTGGCTGGGACAGCACACTGCATCCGTCCTCGCCGAACTCGGCATCGATCGCGACGAGATCGACCGCCTGTTCTCCGACGGCACTCTCTACGACGCCCACCCAGAACTCCAGGAAGGCCGATCCGCATGAGCGACAAGACCATTCGCGTCGAGCGCGACACCGAGACCCCGAGCATCGCCACCGTCGTACTGAGCAACCCCGACAGCCACAACGCGATCTCGCTCGGCATGTACCAGCGCATCCCGGAGGTCTTCGCCGAACTCGACGCCGATCCCGCGGTCAAGGTCGTGGTCGTGCGCGGTGAGGGCACCCGCAGCTTCGCGTCCGGCGCCGACATCAGCGAGTTCGAGCAGGTGCGCGGCAACAGTGAATCGGCCAAGGCCTACAACGAACAGGTCGCGGCCGCCGAGCACGCTGTCGAAGGCTGCTCCAAACCGACCATCGCGATGGTGCACGGCTACTGCATCGGCGGCGGCTGCGGGCTGGCACTGGCCTGTGACCTCCGCTTCGCCGACGAGCGGTCGCGCTTCGGGATCACGCCGGCCAAGCTCGGTCTCGTCTACAGCCTGGAATCCACCAAGCGCCTCGTCGACGTCGTCGGCCCGTCCCGCGCGAAGTGGATCCTGTTCTCCGGCCAGCACATCTATGCCGATGACTCGCTGCGGCTCGGCCTGATCGACGAACTCGTGCCTGCCGAGGATCTGGAGAAGCACACCTACGAGTTCGCGCGCCTCGTCACCACCCGCGCGCAGTTCAGCGTGCGGTCCTCGAAGCGGATCGTCGAACTCGTACTCGGCGGGCAGAGCACCGACGACGACGTGACCGTCGACATCCGCAATTCGTCGTTCGACACCGACGACTACGCCGAAGGCGTCCGGTCGTTCCTGGAGAAGCGCCCACCGAGGTTCACCTGGTCATGACCACCACCGACCCACTGCGCACCACCGAGGATCCGGTCGCGGCCGCGCGCTACGCGACCGAGGTCGCCGAGCCGAAGTTCGGTCAGTACTTCCTGATTCACTTCCTCGGCCTGTCGATCGACTACCTCGACGACGAGCACGCCTGCACGGTGCACCTGCCGTTCGCCCACCATCTGTGCAACGCAGGCGGCGCCGTGCACGGCGGCGTGCTGTCCACGGTGCTCGACATCTCGATGGGCCATGCGTGCAATCGCTACCTGTCCGCCGGCTCGACCATCGAGATGCAGATGAGGTTCCTGCGCCCGGTCACCTCTGACGTGAGCTGTACCGGGCGGATCGTCCACGGCGGACGCCGCGTCGTCCAGCTCGAATCCCGGATGCACGACGACGCCGGACGACTTGTCGCGACCGCCAACGGCTCCTGGTTCCGCCACCCCACCACTCAATGAGGAGAAACAACCATGCGACTGAAGAGCCTGAAGAGTAGGCCCAACATCATCTTCGCCGTGCTGGTCGCTGTCACCGCTCTGGTCCTGTCGGCCTGCAGCGGCGCCGGGGGCGGCGGCGAGTCCGCCGAGGCATATCCGTCCAAGAACCTCGACTGGACAATCGCATTCGGCCCGGGCGGCGGCAACGACCTCATGGCGCGCAAGCTCGTCCAGGTCATTCAGGAGGAGAAGCTCTACCCGGCCGACATCGCCGTCGAGAACCGCGAAGGCGGAAGCGGCGCGACCGGATGGGGTTACCTGCTGAGCAAGCGCGGAAGCGGCTACGACGTCTCGACCACGTCGGGTTCGTTCCTCACCACCCCGCTGCAGGCCAACCCCGGCTGGACCTACAAGGACTTCACCCATGTGGGTCTGCTGGCCACCGACGATGCGCTGCTGCTCGTCGACGGCAAGAGCGACATCAAGACCTTCGAGGACTGGGTCGGATACGCCAAGAACAAGGGCACCGTCGTCGTCGGCGGAATCGGCACGGTGAACGTCGACTTCATCCTGCAGTCGATCATCGCCGAACATGCCGGCTACGACATCGAATACGTGCCCTACAACGAGGAGGGCCAGGTCCAGACGTCGCTGCTGTCCGGTGCGCTCGACGCGATGATCTCCAACCCCGGTTCGATCCTGGGCCAGGTGGAGTCCGGTGACATGCGCCCGCTGCTGTTCACCGGGAAAGAGCGGCTCGCGGCACTGCCCGACGTTCCGACCGGTGAAGAGAAGGGCATGACCGACCTGCCGTCGATGCCGCGCGGCTTGATCCTTCCCCCGGACGCCCCCGACTACGCGCGGGACTGGTGGATCAAGACGATGCAGCAAGTGGTCAAGAGCGAGCAGTGGGGCAAGTTCCTCGCCGACAACCACCTCACGCGCGACGAACGTTGGGGTGCCGACTTCACCACCTATCTCGATCAGACCACGGCTGAATTCGAATCCACGCTGAAAGAGCAGGGCGCCCTATGACCGCGACGACCCCTGCCACCACACAGTTGAACGTGTCAGCATCGGCCGCCTCGACGTCCCGGCGCAAACGAGTGGTCAACTGGCCCAAGCTCGCGTTCCTCGGGGTGCTCCTGATCGGTTTCGCCTTCTACACCGAGATGGCGATGGGCATGGAATGGCGCACCGTGGCCGGCCGCATCGGCCCCGGGTTCTTCCCCCGCATCCTCGGCGGCATCGCGATGGTGATCACCGTGATCGCCCTGGCCCGGGAGTTTTTCGCCAGGCCGAGCGACAAGCCCACCTCGGCGGCGGAGGCCGCCGAGGAGGCCGCCGAACCCGACCTCGGCAGGCACCCGCGTGCGCTCGTGGCGTTCGTCGTCGCCGCGGCGGTGTTCGTCGCGCTGTTCGGGATCCTCGGCGCCGCCGTGTCCGGTGTCCTGTTCCTCGGCGTCACGCTGTGGTTCCTGGACCGCGAACACCACGTGCGCGCGTTGATCATCGCCATCAGCGTCCCGGTCCTGCTGTACCTGGCATTCGAGACCGGGCTGAACGTCGGTCTGCCACAAGGCATCCTGCCGATCGGCTGAGGAGCAACATGAGTCAATTGCTGGACGGCATCGCCGCCATTCTGACAATGCAGAACCTGCTGCTGCTCGTGGGCGGCGTTCTGATCGGCATGATCGTCGGGGTCATCCCCGGGGTGGGGCCGTCCGCCGGCCTGGCGATCCTGCTCCCGGTCACCTTCGGACTCGATCCGACCGGGGCCATCGTGATGCTGGCCGCCGTCTACTACGGCTCGATGTACGGCGGCACCATCACCTCGGTGCTCATCAACACACCAGGCGAATCTGCCACCGTCGCAAGCACATTCGATGGTTATCCGCTCGCCAAACAGGGCCGGGCGGGCCCGGCGCTCGTGATGGCGGCACTGGCGTCGTTCGTCGCGGGCACCATCGGCGCGGTGTTGCTGTCGTTCGCGGCACCCATCACCGCCGAGTTCGCCAAGACATTCGGCCCGCCCGAGTACTTCCTGATCGTCGTCGCGGGCCTGCTGACCGTGATCGTGATCCTCCGGGGCAACAAGCTGCTCGGGGCACTGTCGGCGCTGATCGGGTTCGCGATCGGAACCGTCGGCATCGACATCGGCGGGGGCGAACAGCGCTACACGTTCGGTTCGGTCAACCTCATCAACGGGGTCGACTTCATCCCCGTGGCGATCGGGCTGTTCGCGGTCGGCGAGGTGCTGCACACCCTGTGGCGCGGCGGGCATCTGGAGAAGCTCGACTTCTTCGGGGTGTCGGCGCGCCAGCGCGGATTCTGGCCGACCCGCAAGGATTACCGCGAGTCCGTCGGGCCGTCGCTGCGGGGTTCGTTCCTCGGGTTCGGCGTGGGCATCACGCCCGGTGCCGGTGCGACCGTCGCCTCGTTGATGGCCTACAACGTCGAGAAGTCGATCTCCCGTACGCCCGGGAAGTTCGGTAAGGGCGCGCTGCCCGGGCTCGTCGGACCGGAGGCCGCCAACAACGCCGCGTCATCGGGCGCCATGGTGCCCCTGCTGACGCTCGGCATTCCGGGCGGCGGCGCGACCGCGGTGCTGCTGGGCGGCTTCCTGATGTGGGGTCTGCAGCCGGGCCCGTTGCTCATGGAGCAGAATCCCGAGTTTGCGTGGGGCCTGATCGCGAGCATGTTCCTCGGCAACGTGATGCTGTTGCTGGTCAACGTGTTCTGCATCCCGGGCTTCGCGAGCATCGCCCGCGTGCCGTTCCGGATGCTCGGCCCGATCGTCATCGTGCTGTGCGTGCTCGGCACGTTCGCGGTCAACAAGAGCCTGCTCGACGTCCAGATCATGCTCGTGTGCGGCGTACTCGGGTTCTTCATGCGGATCTACGGCCTGTCCCCCGCGGCGCTCGTCATCGCGCTGGTCCTCGGCCCGCTCGCCGAGGAGTCGCTGCGCCAGACCATGGTGATCTCGGGCGGCAACCTCGACGTGTTCCTGCAGCGCGGCACGTCACTGGCCATCCTGTGCTTCATCGTGTTCCTGTTCATGATCCCATTGATCAAGGACCCGTTGCGGCGCGCCAGTCAGAGTGCGCTGCAACTGGTTTCGGCTCGACGCCGATCCGGCAAGGCCGAGGACGCACGTGACGACAACGAGCGGGAACGCGTGTGATGAACCTCGGCACACTCCTGCTCACGGCGACGGCGGCCGTGGTGGGTGCCGCAGTGGCCACCCTGTTGCACCTGCCGGCCGCGCCGCTGCTCGGCGCCATGGTGGGAGTCGCACTCGTCAACATTCTGAGCACCTCGGCGTTCGAGATACCGGCAGCGGGCAAGTGGATCGTCTACGTCCTGCTCGGCTGGCTGCTCGGTACCGGCGTCACGCACGAGACGCTGACGCAGCTTCGCGCGGCCGTGGTGCCGATCGTCGTGACGGTCGTGGCGTTCCTGGTGTTCGGTTTGGTTGCGGCACTGCTGTTGTGGAAGTTCACGCCGTTCGACTCGATGACCGCACTACTGGCCACCGCACCCGGCGGCATCGCGCAGATGGGTGCGCTGTCGGCCGGTGCGGGTGCCAATGTTCCGATCGTGCTGACCGTGCACGTACTGCGGATCACCTCGGTGATCGTGCTCATGTCGGTCGGCCTGAAACTGATGGGAGGACGCGGGTGACGAATCGTCGACCGCTTGCCGATATCCGGGTCGTGGATCTCAGCCGTGCGCTGGCCGGCCCCTACGCGACCATGATGATGGCCGACGCCGGTGCCGATGTGATCAAGGTCGAGCCACCGGGTGGTGACGACAGCCGCGGCTGGTTGCCCTACGTCGACCGCAACGGCCACCGGGAGTCGGCGTATTACATGAGCGCCAACCGCAACAAGCGGTCGGTGGTACTCGACCTCAAGTCGGCCGGGGATGCCGACCGGCTGCGCTGGCTCGTCTCGCAGGCCGACGTGCTCGTCGAGAACTACCGGCCCGGTGTGCTGGACCGGTTGGGGCTCGGGCTGGACGGCCTGCGCGAGCTCAACCCGCGGCTGGTCACGTTGTCCATCACCGGATTCGGCAAGGGCGGCCCCGACGGCAACCGGCCCGGCTTCGACCAGATCGTGCAGGCCGAGGGCGGCCTCATGACGCTCACCGGCCGGCCGGGCGGGCCGCCGCAGCGCGTCGGCATCCCGATCGCCGATCTGCTGGCCGGCCTGTTCGGCGCGTTCGGCGTGATGACGGCCCTGCGTGCCCGTGAACGTACGGGCCTTGGGCAGCACGTCGAGACGTCGCTGCTGGCCGCGGTCGTCGGCGTGCACGTCTTCCATGGCGTCGGGTGGCTGGCCGCCGGCGTCGAACCGGTGCTCACCGGTAACCGTCATCCGTCCATCGCGCCGTACGGGGTGTTCGGCTGTGCCGATGCCGATATCGTGATCGCTGTCGGCTCAGAGGCCTTGTGGCGCAAATTCGCACCGATCGTCGGTCTCGACGCCGCCCGGCCGGACATCGCGACCAACGTCGACCGGGTCAGCCGGGCCGACGAACTGCAGAAGGAGATCGACACGCTGCTCGCCGACCGTCACGCCGACGACGTCCTCGCCGCACTGGACGCCGCGGGCGTGCCCGCGGGCCGCATCCGCACCGTGCCCGAGGTCTACGACTGGGAGCAGGTCCGCGCGTCGATGGTCACGACGGTGACACACCCGACGCTGGGCGACCTCGACATGCCTGCGTCACCGCTCACGTTGTCCGACCATCGCGAGCCACGCTGCGATGCCCCGCCGGCACTCGGTGCCGACCAGGATGAGGTGTTCGCCGGGTACGCACCAGCCGGAGGTGGCCGATGAGTCCGATACCGAAACGGGTTGCCGTGGTCGGCGGCGGCATCGTCGGGGTGGCCGTCGCCCGTGAACTCCTGCAGCGTCAGCCTGACGCCGAGGTCACGGTCTTCGAGAAAGAGGACCGGCTCGCATCGCATCAGACCGGCCGCAACAGCGGTGTGGTCCACGCCGGGCTGTACTACCAACCCGGTTCGGCGAAGGCACTGTTGTGCCGGCGTGGTGTCGGGCTGCTCGAGGAGTACTGCGCGCAGCGCGGGATCCGCCGGATCGCGTGCGGCAAGGTGCTTGTCGCGCTCGACGATGTGGAGCGTGCGCGGCTTGCCGACATCGAGGACCGAGCCCGGGCCAACGGGGTGCCCGGCATCCGCGTGATCGGCCCCGCCGAGCTGCGCGAACTCGAGCCCCACGTGCGGGGTGTCGCCGCCCTGCATTCGCCGTCCACATCGATCGTGGACTTCGCCGAGGTCACCCAGGCGCTCGCGGCGGACGCCGCCGGCGCCGGTGCGAAGATCCTGATCGGCCACGAGGTCATCGGCATGCGGACCACCGGTACCGAGGTGGTGATCACGGTCCGAACCGGAGGCGGCACCGATCAGGCCGCGTTCGACCAGGTGATCGCGTGCGGCGGGCTGCAGAGCGACCGGTTGGCCGAAATGGCGGGCGACGGGCCGGATCCGGTGATCATGCCGTTCCGCGGCGAGTACTACGCGCTCAAGCCGGAGCGCCGCGGGTTGGTCAACGGGCTCGTGTATCCGGTGCCCGACCCGCGCTATCCGTTCCTCGGGGTGCACGTGACCCCCCGCGTGGACGGCGAGGTGCTGATCGGCCCGAATGCCGTTCTCGCCCTTGCCCGTGAGGGCTACACGTGGAAGAACGTCTCGGTCGCTGACCTGGCCGGGGTCGCCCGAACGCCCGCGTTCTGGCGCTTCGCCCGCCGGCACTGGCGTACCGGTATCCGGGAGATGTACGGCTCGCTGAGCAAGCGGCGGTTCGTCGCCGCCGCCCGTGCCTACGTCCCCGAACTCGCCGACGACGACGTCGTGGCAGGCACCGCCGGTATCCGGGCCCAGGCGCTCGACGCGGACGGCGGCCTCGTCGACGACTTCCGCATCAGCATCCGCGACCGCATCGTGGTGCTGCGCAACGCCCCGTCCCCCGCGGCGACCTCGGCGCTCGCCATCGCCGAGCACGTCGTCGGCACACTCGAAAGCGAAACGTGAACACTGTTCTTGCCCAAGGCCTCTGGGGCGTCCTTGCCACCCCGTTCGACGAGCATCTCGACATCGACCTCGAATCGTTGCGCAACGAGGTGGCATCGTTTTCCGGCGACGGCTGCGACGGGCTTGTCGCGCTCGGCGTGTTCGGTGAGGCGGCGTCGCTGGAACCGGCAGAGGCCGACGCGGTCGCGCAGACCGTCGCCACCGCAACCGACCTGCCCTACGTGCTCGGGCTGTCCGAACGCGATCCGGATGCCGTGGTGGCACAAGCACAGCGGTTGCTCGGCGCGGTGCCACGTCCACCCGCCGCACTGATGGCTCAGATCGGCGACGCCAACCCGGCCGTGGCCGCGGAATCGCTGCGCGGCCTGCACGATGCGACGGGTATCGGTGTGCTGGTTCAGGACTACCCCGTGGTGTCGGGGGTGAGTGTCACCGACGAGCAGGTGGTCGCCCTCGTGCGGGCGTGCCCGTTCGCGGTCGGCGTGAAATCCGAGACGCCGCCGACCTCGGCGGCGATCGCCCACCTCGCGCCCCGGCTCGACGTTCCGGTGTTCGGCGGCCTCGGCGGTGTCGGCCTACTCGACGAGCTCGCGGCCGGATCGGCGGGTGCGATGACCGGTTTCAGCCATCCGGCCGTACTGGCCGCGGTGTTGCGCGCGTACCGGGATGGCGGATTCGCCGCTGCGCGTGAGGTTTTCGCACCGTGGCTGCCGCTGGTCAACTTCGAGGGGCAACTGCGTGTCGGGCTCGCCATCCGCAAGGAGGTGCTGCGGCGGCGCGGGGTGATCGCCGGCAGCCGGGTGCGCCGCCCCGCGATGGCGCTGCCGGCGTCGCTCGTCGGCCTCCTCGACCAACATCTCGCCACCCTGCCCCACCACGCATCGCGCTGAGGAGTATTCATGGATCTCGGGATCACCGGACGCACCGCGCTCGTGCTCGGCGCCAGCGGCGGGCTCGGCGGCGCCATCGCGGTGCGGCTCGCCGAGGAAGGCGCCAACGTCGCGGTTGCGGGACGTTCGGCCGACGCGCTCGCGGCCACCGCGGCCCGCATCGAGCAGGCGGGCGCCAAAGCCCTTCCGCTGGTGTGGGATCTGGGTGACCGCGACCGCATGGAGCCGGCCGTCGCGGAGGTCGAGCGCACGCTCGGCCCGGTCGACATCCTCGTCAACAACACCGGCGGCCCACCGCCGACCCCGGTCGCCGGGCAGGACGCCGATACGTGGGTCGACAGCTTCGAGAAGATGGTGCTGGCCGTCATCGCGCTCACCGACCGGGTGGTCCCCGGGATGCGTGAACGTGGCTGGGGCCGCGTCTTGACCTCGACGTCGTCGGGTGCGCTGAACCCGATTCCGAACCTCGGGCTGTCCAACACGCTGCGGGCCAGCCTGCACGCGTGGTCCAAGACGCTGGCCGACGAGGTCGGCCGCGACGGCGTCACGAGCAATGTCATCGTGCCGGGCCGGATCGCCACCGACCGCACGCGTTTCCTCGACGAACGCCGCGCCGAGCGTGAACAGCGAAGCGTCGAGGACGTGGCGCGGGACAGCGCCGCGACAATGGCGCTGGGCCGGTACGGCAGGCCCGACGAGTACGCCGACGCCGCGGCGTTCCTGTGCAGCCACCGGGCGTCCTACATCACCGGCACGATTCTGCGCGTCGACGGCGGACTGATCCGCAGCGTCGTCTGAACTTTCGATATCACAACAACTTTCATAGGAGTTTCATGCGTCTGCGCACTGTCCTACTCGATGATCACCCGATCGCATGCGTCGCACTGGCCGACGGCCGCCTCGCGCGCGTCGACAAAGTTCTGGCGGGCGCGCCCGCCGATCTGCTGGCGCTGCTGGCGGCCGACACCCTCGAAGCGCTGGCGGCCGCGGTTGCCGCCGGGGTCGCCGAGGACGCGTGCGTCGCGGGAGATACCCCGGCACTCGCGCCATGGACCCGGCCACGCAAGATCTTGGGCATCGGGCTCAATTACGGCGCGCACGCCGGTGATCTCGGCGAGCAGGCACCCCGCACATCGCCCGCGTCGTTCCTCAAAGGCGACCACACCATCGTCGGCCCGGGAGATCCGATCGTGGTGCCGCCGGGCATCGGGAAAGTGACCTCGGAAGCCGAACTCGGGCTCGTGATCGGAAAGCCGTGCTACCAGGTCAGCGTCGAGGACGCGATGTCCTATGTCGCCGGTGTGGTGCCGGTGCTCGACCAGACCGCCGAGGGAATCCTGCTGGAGAACCCGCGCTACCTGACGCGGGTCAAGAACTATCCGTCCTTCCTCGCGTTCGGCCCGGACCTCATCACGCTCGACGAGGTGCTCGCGCACGGGCCGCTCGAAAAGCTCAGGGTCGCAACGATTCACAACGGTGCGGTGCATCGCGAGGACACCGTGTCGGGCATGACGTTCTCCCCCGCCGAGCTACTGAGCTTCCACAGTCAGGTGATGCCGTTCTATCCGGGCGACATCCTCTCGACCGGCACACCGGGTGCGGTCGGCATCGCGCCGGGCGACATCGTGCGCTGCGAGCTCGGCGACGGGCTGGCCGCGCTGACCAACCCGGTGAGTTAGCGGTCACCCCACACCCGCGAGCAGACGCTTGGGTACCCGAAATGTCCAAGTTTTGGGTACCTGCGCGTCTGCTCGCGCAGGAGAAGTCAGCCCCGCAGCACCGCACCGACACGGTCGGCCGCGGCGGCCACGGCCGCGTCGCGGGCAGCGCTGGCCTCGTCCTCGGTCAGCGTGCGATCGGCGGCGCGGAACCGCAGCGCGAGGGTGAGCGACTTACGGCCCTCCCCGATCTGCGGGCCGGTGTAGACGTCGAAGAGCCGGACATCCTCGAGCAGCTCACCCGCTCCGTCGCGGACGGCGTCGACGACGGCCGCCGCCGCGACGTCATCTTCGACGATCATGCTGATGTCCTGGAAGACCGCGGGGAACGGTGAAACCGACGGCGCGGGCAGCGTTTCGGTGATGGGGATGGCATCGAGGTCGAGTTCGACGGCGCAGGTGCCCTTGGGCAAGCCGGTCCGCTCGACCACCGCCGGGTGCAGCTGGCCCGCGTAGCCGACGGGCGTGTCGCCGACGAGCACCTGCGCGCACCGGCCCGGATGCCACGGCAGTTCCTGGGCGGCACGCAGCGTGAGTTCGATCCCGGCGGCCCGGCCGATCACGCGCACGGCCTCGAACGCGTCGGCGGCCTCGACCGGACGGCCCGGCCCCCACGGGCCCGCGGGTTCGCGCAGGCCGGTGAGCACCGCGGCGACATGTTGCGGCTGGCGCGGCAATGACGCATCCAGTCCGGCGATCTCCTCGTCGGTCGGCCTGCGGTCGGTCGGGATGAGCTCGACGGCCCTGATCTGTTCGGTCGGCTCGACCACCTGCGCGATCGCGAACAGCGCGACGTCTGCGGTGCCACGGGACACGTTGCGTCCCAATGCCTCAAGCAGGCCGGGCAGCAGCGTGGTGGCCAGCTGGGGGCGGTCGGCCTCCAGCGGGTTGAGCACGTTGGTGGTCGTGCGCCGCGGATCGTCGGCCGCCAGACCCCACGCGTCGAACACCCCGGCAGGCAGGAACGGCGTCGGGAGGATCTCGACGAATCCGGCCAGCGCGAGCGACTTTCCGATGGCGCGGCGGCGCTTCTGGACCGGCGTGAGGCCACGCCCGGCGGGAGCCGTCGGCAGCACCGACGGGATGACTTCCAAACCCTCGAGCCGCAGCACCTCCTCGACCAGGTCGGCGCGCTGGCGCAGATCGGGCCGCCAGCTCGGCGGGGTCACGGTCAGCGGATCGGTACCCGTGACGGCAGCACCGATCTGAGTCAGCCGCCGCGCGGTGGTCCCCGCGGCGTACTCGACGCCTGCCGTGCGGTCGGGCAGGTCGGCGGGGATGTCGATGGCCGGATGTGACCAATCGGCACGGTCGCCGTCGCGCCAGTCGGTCAGCTTCGGCTGCACGGTGCCGCCGGCGATCTCGGCCAGCAGGGTCGCGCAACGATCCAGTGCCGCAACGGATATCGCCGGATCGACGGAACGTTCGTAGCGCCTGCCCGCCTCACTCGCCAGATGCAGGCGGCGTTGCGTGCGCGACACCGCGGCCGGATCCCACACCGCGGCCTCGAGCAGCACGTCGGTGGTGGTCTCGCGCACCTCGGTGGTGCCCGCACCCATCACACCGCCGATCGCGGCGGTCGCGACGTCGTCGACGATCAGGACGTCGCCGGAGTTCAGCGTGCGCTCGACATCGTCGAGGGTCACGACCTTCTCGCCGTCGCGGGCGAACCGCACGTCGAAACCGCCGGTGATCAGGCTGCTGTCGTGGGCGTGCATCGGGTGGCCGAGTTCGAGCATGACGTAGTTGGTCACGTCGACCGCGGGCGAGATGGCCCGGATGCCGCTCAGCAGCAGTCGCCGCTGCATCCACCACGGCGACACCGCGGCCGGATCGATCCCGGTGACCGGACGCAAACCGAACCGCTGCACGCCCGTGCCGGGCTGAACGGTCAGCGGCCAGGCTTCACCCTCGACCGGTAGCGGCGCGACATCGGCCGGGTCGACATAGTCGAGGTCGTAGGCGCATGCGATTTCGCGGGCGAGACCGCGCACCGAAAGGCAGTAGCCGCGGTCCGGGGTGATCGCGAGGTGGAACACCACGTCGTCGAGGCCGAGAACGCCCGCGGCGGGCGTGCCGGGTTCGGCGGTACCTGGCGGCAACACCAGGATGCCCGAATGGTCGACGCCGAGGTTCATCTCGGCCGACGAGCAGATCATCCCGTCGGAGAGCCTGCCGTAGGTCTTGCGCGACCCGATGGTGAAGTCACCCGGCAACGTGGTTCCCGGCAGCGCCACCACGACGAGATCGCCAACCACGAAGTTCGTTGCACCACAGACGATGTCGCGGGGTTCGGCTTCACCGACATCGACCTTGCAGGCTCGGATCGGCTTCTTGAACTCGGTGAGCTCCTCGATCTCGGCCACCCGGCCGACGGTCAGCGGACCGCTCACCGGACCGATCGGGATGATCTCCTCGACCTCGTGGCCGATCCGGATGAACGTCTGCTCGAGCTCCTCGGGTGTGACGTCCCAGCCGGGTGCCCCGGCGCGGACGACGTCACGCAGCCAGCTGTAGGGAACGCGCATCAGGCGCCCACCCCGAACGGCAGCGAGAAGCGGACATCGCCCTCGACCATGTCGCGCATGTCAGGAATCCCGTTGCGGAACTGCAGGGTTCGCTCCAATCCCATGCCGAACGCGAAGCCGGAGTACACATCGGGGTTGATGCCGCACGCGCGCAACACATTCGGGTTCACCATGCCGCAGCCACCCCATTCGACCCAGCCCGGTCCGCCCTTCTTGTTGGGGAACCAGATGTCCACCTCCGCCGACGGTTCGGTGAACGGGAAGAAGTGCGGCCGGAACCGGGTGCGGCCCTCCGGGCCGAACTGGGCGCGCGCGAACGCATCGAGCGTGCCGCGCAGGTGCGCCATCGTCAGGCCCTTGTCCACCGCAAGCCCCTCGACCTGGTGGAACACCGGCGTGTGGGTGGAGTCCAGTTCGTCGGTGCGGAACGTCCGGCCGATCGAGACGATGTAGACGGGCAGCTCACGCTCGAGCAGCGCGCGGATCTGCACCGGCGACGTGTGGGTACGCAACACCTGACGCGAGCCGTCGGGCGCGATCTGGAACGTGTCCTGCTCGCTGCGCGCCGGATGGTCGGGCGGGAAGTTCAGCGCGTCGAAGTTGAACTGCTCGGTCTCGACCTCGGGACCCTCGGCCAACTCCCAACCCATCGCCACGAAGGTGTCGGCGACGTTCTCGGCCAGGATCGTGATCGGGTGCCGGGCACCGATCGGCTGGCGCGTCGACGGCAGCGTGACGTCGATGCGCTCGGCGACGAGCACCGCGGCGTCGCGCTCGGCGCGCAGCACGGCCAGCCGCTCGTCGTATGCGCGCTGGGCTTCGCCGCGAGCAACGTTGACGCGTTTGCCGGCATCGGCGCGGTCGGCCTTGGGCAGCGTAGCCAGAGCCTGGCGGGCCAGTGCGATCGGCGCGCGGTCACCGAGGTGCTCGGTTTTGGCGCGCGCCAACGCGTCGAGGTCACCGGCCAGATCGAAGGCATGCCGGGCCGCGCTGACGGCTTTGGTCAGGGTTTCTTCGGAGAGATCACTGGGCTGCTCAGCCACCCGGCGATCATAGGCGATGCACTCACCGGCCTTCGAATGCGTTTCGACGCCGCCGAACGATTATGCGTCCGGCGCGCCGTTGTCGTCTCCGCCGGGCCGTTGCCTCGCGGTTCTGACGCGATACATCACGAGATCTTCCGGGACACCTTCCGGCCGCGCCGAGAACATCGGGCGCCGTTCGCGTTTGACGGTCACGCCCAATGCGGCGAGCTGCTCCTCGGAGATGCCCTCCAAGGTGGTGTGCGACACCACCAGGCCACCTTTCGGCGCACGTTCCATCACCCGTGCGGTGATGTTGACGTCGATGCCGAGCCAGTCGGACCCGAGGCGCTGCGGCCTGCCGGTGTGCATACCGACCCGCATGCGCGGCGTGTAGCCATCGACATCGACGACGGTCAGCGCATCCAGTGCGGTGAGCACCGCGCGCAGCGCGGTCCCCGGGTCGGAGAACACCGCCATCATGCCGTCGCCCATGCGTTTGACGATGTGGCCGCCGGACTCCAGCACCGGCGGCTCGACCACCTGGGCGACGCGGCGCAGCAAACGCAGAGTGGCGTCGTCGCCTGCCTTCAACGACCACGTCGAGAACCCGACGAGATCGGTGAAGACGAGAGTCACCTCGGGGTTGGGCGGGACACCGGACACCCGCTCGGCGATCGCCTGCCACACCTGAAGCGCACCCAGACTCACCTCCCGCGACGCGGCGCCACGGTCGAGCAAACGGTCAGCCACGCGGGCGGCAGCACGCGGGCCGCCGTCCCCGGCCGCCGAGAGCGGATCGCCGAAGTCCGGGTCGCCGGGCAGGGCCCGGCGCACGCGCCGGACCATGTCGATCACGGCGGGGCTGTGATTGGTGCGCTGCAGCCAACCCAACGGGCCGGGCAGACCACGCGGCTGAACCGGGCGGCCCTGTGGCAGCTCTTCGATTTCCCCGACACGGCCGGATCGTTCATCGAACGATTCGCCATTCACAGCGCCAGCGTAAGTGGCTTTCGGACCGACCGGCAATGACGTGCGCGCAGGGTTTGCTCACACCCGCCGCAAGCCGGCAATGGGCGCTGGTCACGGCGCCGCAGCAACACAATTGCCGGGCGATAACACTGCGCCTCGCCACGCCGCGGCGTCGTAGACAACGACCGTTGTCATCACTATCGTTGGCCCCAACTGTGATACACGTCATGACGAGTCAACGAGGACGCGATGACCACGAGAGCGACAACCGACGACCGGGACGAACCGCTCGGGCCGGATTCTCTGACCTGGAAGTACTTCGGCGATCTGCGCACCGGGATGCTCGGGGTGTGGATCGGCGCCATCCAGAACATGTATCCCGAACTCGGCGCCGGGGTCGAAGACCACTCGATTTTGCTGCGCGAACCGCTGCAGCGGGTTGCACGGTCGGTGTACCCGATCATGGGCGTGGTCTACGACGGCGATCGGGCGGCTCAGACCGGCGCGCAGATCAAGGGCTTTCACACCACCATCAAGGGCGTCGACGCCAAGGGCAGGCGCTACCACGCGCTGAACCCGGAGACGTTCTACTGGGCGCACGCGACGTTCTTCATGCTTATCATCAAGACGGCCGAATACTTCTGCGGAGGCCTCACGGAGGCCGAGAAACGCCAGCTGTTCGATGAACACGTGCAGTGGTACCGCATGTACGGCATGAGCATGCGCCCGGTTCCGGCGACCTGGGAGGAATTCCAGGAGTACTGGGACGCCAAGTGCCGCGACGAACTGGAGATCAACCGCGCGACGCTCGACATCTTCAGCATCCGCATCCCCAAGCCGTGGTTCGTGCTGATGCCGACGCCGGTCTGGGACCAGTTGTTCAAACCCCTGGTGGGAGCGCAACGCTGGATCGCCGCCGGACTCTTCGACCCCGCGGTGCGCGAGAAGGCCGGCATGCGCTGGACGCCAGGGGACGAAGTGCTGCTGCGAATATTCGGCAAGATGGTCGAGCTCGCGTTCGTCGCGGTACCGGACGAGATCAGACTGCACCCGCGAGCGATCTCGGCGTACCGCAGGGCGGCCGGTCGGCTGCCGGCCGACGCGCCGCTGGTCGAGGCACCCGGCTTCATGGCACCGCCGCGCGATCGGTGGGGGTTGCCGATGCACTATGTGCCGCAGCGCAAGACCCTGCTGGACCGGGCAGGCTCGCTGGTGCACACGACGTTCTCGCTGCCCGCGCTGCGGCCCGCCCGACGGCCCCCACCGCGCCGCAATTCCGCGGCATAAGGTAGCGGAATGCTTGATTGGTCAGACGTCGACATCGCCGTGCGCGACGCCGTACGCGAATTCGTGGACAAGGAAATCCGCCCGCACCTCGACGAGCTCGAGAGCGGTGAGATGGAGCCCTACCCCATCGTCCGGAAGTTGTTCTCGGCCTTCGGAATCGACGCGATGGCCAAGGAGGCGCTCGACAAGCGGCTGGCCCGGCTCCGGGACGGCGGCAAGCCGTCGGCGGGCGGCGGCGGGATGTTCGGCGGCGGCAGCGCATCGGCAGGCATGGGTTTCGTGCTGATCAGCGAGCTGTGCCGGGTGTCGATGGGCCTGGTGACCGGCATGGGTGTCAGCCTCGGGTTGACGGTGCCCACCATTCAGAGCCGCGGAACGCTGGCACAGCAAGAACGGTGGCTGCCCGGCCTGGTGACCTACGAGAAGATCGGCGCGTGGGCGATCACCGAGCCCGACTCCGGTTCGGACGCGTTCGGCGGCATGAAGTCCTACGTGGTCCGTGCCACCGATGGATCAGGCGATTACATCCTCAACGGTCAGAAGACGTTCATCACCAACGGCCCCGACGCCGACGTCGTGGTGGTCTACGCAAAACTGGACGAGGGCGATGGCGCGGACAAGCGCGGCCGCAAGGTGCTCACGTTCGTCCTCGACAAGGGCATGGAGGGCTTCGTGCAGTCGAAGCCGTTCCGCAAGATGGGCATTCACAGTTCCCGCACCGGCGAGCTGTTCTTCAACAATGTCCGCCTGGGCCGCGACCGGCTGCTGGGCGAGACCGAGGACAACGAATCCGGCGACGGCCGCGAAAGCGCCAGGTCCAGCTTCTCCGCCGAACGCATCGGCGTGGCCGCCATGGCGCTCGGCGTCATCGAGGAGTGTCTGCGGTTGAGCGTGGACTACGCGAAGAGCCGCACGCTGTGGGGTCAGGAGATCGGCCAGTTCCAGCTGATCCAGCTCAAACTGGCCAACATGGAAGTGGCCCGGATGAACGTGCGCAACATGCTGTTCCGGGTCATCGAGTCAGCGCAGAGCGGTCAGCAGATCTCGTTGGCCGAGGCGTCGGCGATCAAGTGGTACTGCTCGCAGGCGGCAACCGACGTCGCGATGGATGCGGTGCAGTTGTTCGGTGGAAACGGCTACATGACCGAGTACCGGGTCGAGCAGCTGGCGCGCGACGCCAAATCGTTGATGATCTACGCCGGCAGCAACGAAGTTCAGATCACCCACGTGGCACGGGGTTTGCTGAGTTAGATCAGGCTCCGCCGGGATGCGCCACGCGGCACACCGTCAACCTCCGACGGCCCGGTGCGCGCGGGCGCTCTGATACAGGCAGATCGACGCCGCCGATGCGATGTTGAGGCTCTCGGCACGGCCGGGCATCGGGATGTGCACGCGGTGGTCGGCCATCGCGGCGAGTTCGCCTGGCAGACCGTGGGCTTCGGGGCCGAACAACCACGCGGTCGGCATGCCCAGGTCCGCACGGTCGAGATCCACCTCGCCGTCGACGGTGGTGGCGAGCACCTGTAATCCGGCCGCGCGCAGCCGCTGCACGGCACCGGCCTCATCGGGTTCGCTGATCACCGGGATCGAGAAGATGCTGCCTGCGGAGGCCCGCAGGCACTTGCTGTTGTACGGGTCGACGCTGTTGCCCGCCAGCACGACTGCGGCGGCGCCCATCGCATCGGCGACCCGGATCAGGGTGCCGGCGTTGCCCGGCTCGGAGATCTGCACGGGTACCGCGATCAACTGCGGCGCGGCGGCCAGAACCTCGTCGAGCGACGCCTCTGGGAGCCGGCACACCGCGACGAGCCCGACGGGAGTCACGGTGTCCGACAACGCTTTCGCCGCGCGTTCGGTGACCAGCTCCACCGCGGCGCCGTCGAGCATCGCGCCGAACCGGTCGAGTGCGGATTCGGTGGCGAACACCTCGGAAACGAGTCCGCGCCGCAACGCTGCCTCGACGAGGTTGGGCCCCTCGGCAAGGAAACGTGCGGCGCGGCGGCGCCCGACGTGGCGGTGCAGCTTGACCGCAGCCGCCACCCGGGCAGAACGCTCGGTCAGCGTCAGGCGGCTTCTCCCGAAGGCGCGTTGACGTCCTCGGGCAAAGCGGCCTTGGCGGCCTCGACCAGCGCGGCGAACGCGGTCGGGTCGCTCACGGCGATCTCGGCGAGGTTCTTGCGATCCACCTCGATACCGGCGGCCTTGAGGCCCTGGATCAGGCGGTTGTAGGTGATGTCGTTCGCGCGGGCGGCGGCGTTGATCCGCGAGATCCACAGCTTGCGGAACTCGCCCTTACGGGCACGGCGGTCCCGGTATGCGTAGGTCAGCGAATGCAGCTGCTGCTCTTTGGCTTTGCGGTACAGCCGGGACCGCTGGCCGCGGTAGCCCTTGGAGGCCTTCAGTACTGTGCGCCGCTTCTTCTGGGCGTTGAGTGCGCGCTTCACGCGTGCCATGGAATGTTCCTATTCTCGTTCGTCGGATAGCGGGCGGTACTTAGCCGTTGAGCATCTTGTTGATACGGCCGTTGTCGTTGGTCGCGACGACCGTGCGACCGTCGAGACGGCGCGTGCGCTTGCTGGGCTTGTGCTCGAGCAGGTGGCGACGGTTGGCCTTCTGCCGCACGATCTTGCCGGTACCGGTGCGGCGGAACCGCTTGGAGGCACCGCTGTGGGTCTTCGCCTTGGGCATGAATCCTCAGTTCTCTTGTGAATCTAGTTCTGCGATACGTCTGGCTCTTCGGGGGTGGCCTGCTGCCCGACCGGGCGCTCGGCCTGCTCCGCCGCCTTGGCGCGAGTCTTCGCGCCGCGGTGCGGTGCCAGCACCATCGTCATGTTTCGGCCGTCCTGCTTGGCGGACGTCTCGATGAAGCCGTAATCGGCGACGTCGGCGCCCAGCCGCTGCAGGAGCCGGAAGCCCAGTTCGGGCCGCGACTGCTCGCGTCCGCGGAACATGATCGTCACCTTGACCTTCGACCCCGCCTCCAGGAAGCGGATCACGTGACCCTTTTTGGTCTCGTAATCGTGCGGGTCGATCTTGGGACGCAGCTTCTGTTCCTTGACGACGGTCTGCTGCTGGTTCTTGCGAGACTCGCGCGCCTTCTGTGCCGTCTCGTACTTGAACTTGCCGTAATCCATGATCTTGCACACGGGCGGCTTGGCGTCCGGGGCAACTTCGACAAGGTCGAGATCGGCATCCGCGGCGACGCGGAGGGCGTCTTCGATGCGCACGATGCCTACCTGCTCACCACCTGGTCCAATCAGGCGGACTTCGGGTACACGGATGCGCTCGTTGACGCGGGTCTCAGTGCTGATGGGGCCTCCTATAGTTGGTCTGTGTAGGAGACCTACCCCATCCGCACCTTCTGCCCATAGAACAGAAAAGCCCTGCTCAAAGCAGGGCCCAATGCCGACCGATCACGGCTGGCGCCGCCTGCGGGTGACCGCAGAACCAACATCGTGGATGTTGGTGACCGGACCGTTGAACCGGTGTGGTCAACGGTGGGAGTGGGACTCCACTTGCTGTCCCTGGCGTACGCCGGGACGGTCGCGCATGACAGTCTAGCAGGCGTGACCGATGCGAATAACATTCGTGACCTGGCCGATGTTCCCGCCGTCGAGGTGATCACCCGGGCGGCGGTCATGTTGATGAGCGCAGCGGCCGAGAAGATCGGGCTGTCCGCCGAGGATCCCGATGACAGCCCGCACCGAGATCTCGACGAAGCCCGCCGGCTGATCACCGCGCTCGCCGGTCTGGTTACCGCGTCGGCCGAATACCTGGGGCCACACGCTGGGCCGGTACGTGATGGACTCAAGAGCCTGCAACTGGCGTTCCGGGAAGCCAGCGCCGCCCCGGACGAACCGGGTAAAGGCCCGGGCGAGAAGTACACCGGCCCCGTCTGGTAGCCGGTTGCCCGTCGGGCCGCGTGAGCTCCACCATTTTCCCGGGTTGAGCGCCTATTCTCCCGGCGTATGACCGTTACCAGCCGCGCCACCACGCGGCCGACATCCAGGTTCTCCTGGGTTCCCGCCGCAGCGGGCTGGACCGTCGGCGTCATCGCGACCCTCTCCTTGATCGCGAGCGTCTCGCCGCTGGTGCGCTGGATCATCAGGGTGCCGCGGGAGTTCGTCAACGACTACGTCTTCAACTTCCCCGACACGAGCTTCGCGTGGGCATTCGTCCTGGCCTTGCTTGCCGCGGCCCTCGCGGCCCGCAAACGCATCGCGTGGTGGATTCTCGTGCTCTACATGGTGGGCGCGGTCGGCTGGAACCTCGGCGACCTCGTCGGCGGCGGCAACACGGCCGCCGAAGACGTCGGCGAATCGATCGGCCTGGTGTTCCACGCCGCGGCGATCGCGTTCCTCGTGCTGGCCCGCAACCAGTTCTGGGCCAAAGTGCGCCGCGGCGCGCTGTTCAAGTCGGCCGTGGTGCTCGTGGCCGGGATGGCGATCGGCATCCTGGCGGCGTGGGGCCTGCTCGAGCTGTTCCCCGGCACACTGGCGCCGGAATGGCGACTGCCCTACGCGATCAACCGCGTCAGCGGTTTCGCGACCGTGCCGACCGAGGTGTTCGAGGGGTACTCGCACACGTTCCTCAACGACATCTTCGGCCTGTTCGGCGCGCTGGCGCTGATCGCCGCGGCGATCGTGCTGTTCCAGTCGCAGCGGGCCACCAACGCCCTCACCGGTGAGGACGAATCGGCCATCCGCGGCCTGCTGACGCTGTACGGGAAGAACGATTCGCTCGGCTACTTCGCGACCCGCCGCGACAAGTCCGTGGTGTTCGCACCGAACGGCCGGGCAGCCATCACCTACCGCGTCGAGATCGGGGTCTGCCTGGCCAGCGGCGACCCCGTCGGCGATCCGAAAGCCTGGCCGCAGGCCATCGAAGCCTGGTTGCAGTTGTGCCAGACCTACGGTTGGGCACCGGGCGTGATGGGTGCGAGTTCGACGGCTGCCGAGGCGTTCCGTGCGGCGGGGCTCAACGCGCTGCAACTCGGCGACGAGGCCATCCTGCATCCGGAGAACTTCCGGCTGTCCGGGCCCGATATGCGCGCGGTGCGCCAAGCCGTGACGCGCGCACGCCGGGCCGGCGCCTCGGTGCGGATCCGGCGCCACCGGGAACTGTCCGAGGCCGAAATGGCCGCGGTGATCGAACGCGCCGACGCCTGGCGCGACACCGAGACCGAACGCGGGTTCTCGATGGCGCTGGGCCGGCTGGGCGATCCCGCCGACGGCGACTGCCTGCTGGTCGAGGCCGTACAGAACGACGGGCACAAAGACGCTGTGGTCGCGATGCTGTCGCTGGTGCCGTGGGGTTCGAACGGCGTCTCGCTCGACGTCATGCGCCGCTCGCCACAATCCCCAAACGGCACCATCGAGCTCATGGTCAGCGAACTTTGCATGCAGTCCGAAGACATTGGGGTCAGCCGTATTTCGCTCAACTTCGCGATGTTCCGATCGGCCTTCGAGCAGGGCGCCCAGCTCGGTGCCGGGCCGGTGGCGCGGATGTGGCGCGGGCTGCTGGTGTTCTTCTCGCGGTGGTGGCAGCTGGAGACGCTGTACCGCTCGAACATGAAATACCAGCCGGAATGGGTGCCGCGCTACGCGTGCTACGAGGACGCCCGCCTGGTTCCCCGGGTCGGGGTGGCGTCGGTGATCGCCGAAGGCTTTCTCGTGCTGCCGTTCTCCCGGCGCAACAAGCAGCACACCGGCGACCATGTCGCCGCACCGGCCGATCTCGTCCAGTCCGGACGCTTGCACCGCGACGGCAGCACGCCCGACATGGCCGGGATCGAAGCCGACACCACCGACGACACCGAGCCGCCACGGCTGCCCGAACAGGTGCGCGTACGCATGGCCAAGCTCAAGGCGTTGCAGGACAAGGGTGTCGATGCCTACCCGGTCGGCCAGGCTCCGAGCCACACCGTCGCGGCCGCGCTCGACACCGCCGACGGCGAGACCCTGACGGTGGCGGGCCGTGTGCTGCGGGTACGCGACTACGGTGGCGTGCTGTTCGCGCAGTTGCGCGACTGGTCGGGTGAAGTGCAACTCCTGCTGGACAATTCGCAGCTGACCGATGGAAACACCGCCGACTTCACCGCGACCATCGATCTGGGCGACCTGGTCGAGGTGACCGGATCGATCGGTGTGAGCCGCAACGGCACCCGGTCGCTGATCGTGACGAGTTGGCGGCTGATCGGCAAATGCCTGCGCCCGCTGCCGGACAAATGGAAGGGCCTGACCGACCAGGAGGCGCGGGTACGGGCCCGCTACGTGGACCTTGCCGTCAACACCGAGGCCCGTGATCTCATCCGGGCTCGCAGCGGTGCGCTGCATGCCATCCGGGAAACGCTGTACGCCAAGGGTTTTCTCGAAGTGGAAACCCCGATTTTGCAGCAGATCCACGGCGGCGCCAACGCCCGACCGTTCCTGACCCACATCAACGCCTACGACCTCGATCTGTATCTGCGGATCGCGCCGGAGCTCTACCTCAAGCGGTTGTGCGTGGGCGGGGTCGAGCGGGTTTTCGAGCTGGGGCGGGCATTCCGCAACGAGGGCGTGGACTTCAGCCACAACCCGGAGTTCACGCTGCTGGAGGCCTACCAGGCCCACGCCGATTACAACGTCTGGATCGACGGCTGCCGCGAACTCATCCAGAACGCGGCACAGGCCGCCAACGGGGCGCACGTCTTCCTGCGGCCGCGGGAAGACGGTGTGCTCGAACCTGTCGACATCTCGGGCGAGTGGGCCGTCAAGACCGTGCACGACGCGGTATCGGAGGCCATCGGCGAGCACATCACCGCCGAAACCGACCTGGCGACGCTGCGCCGGCTGTGCGATTCGGCAGGCATTCCGTATCTCACGCACTGGGACGCCGGTGCCGTGGTGCTGGAGATGTACGAGCACCTGGTCGAGGACCAGACCACCGAACCCACGTTCTACAAGGACTTCCCGACCTCGGTGTCGCCGCTGACCCGGCCGCATCGCAGCATCCCCGGGGTGGCCGAGCGGTGGGACCTGGTGGCCTGGGGTGTCGAGTTGGGCACGGCGTACAGCGAACTCACCGACCCGGTCGAGCAACGCCGCAGGCTCCAGGAGCAGTCACTGCTGGCCGCGGGCGGCGATCCGGAGGCCATGGAACTCGACGAGGATTTCCTGCAGGCCATGGAGTACGCGATGCCACCGACCGGCGGGCTCGGCATGGGAGTGGACCGCGTGGTCATGCTGATCACCGGGCGCAGCATCCGCGAAACCTTGCCGTTCCCGTTGGCCAAACCGCGGTGACAGCAAGCTCACAGCCGACCGCAAGGATCTGCGGCCACGATTAGCCGGTGACCTTCAACCACCATCTGTCGCTGATGCACGGCTGGGTCCCGACGACTGTGCAGGCCGTCACCGTCGCGGTTCTGATCGCCGCGATCGGCTGGCGCGCGTGGCGCTGGCAACGCGTCTGGCTTCCGGTGGCCGCCCTCGTCGGCGGTGTTCTCGCGGCAGGCACCTACTGGTACATCCAGAGCGAAGGACTGGCCGGTAACCCGGCGCCGCGGTCGCTGTGGGTGTGGGTCGCGGTGAGCGGGGCGGCCGTCGTGGTTCTGGTCGCGGGTTGGCGCGGTAGCCGGTGGTGGCGGCGCGGCGCCTCGGCACTGGCGATCCCGCTCAGCGTGTTGTGTGCGGCGCTGGCCCTGAACCTGTGGGTGGGCTATTTCCCGTGGGTTCAGACCGCGTGGAACCAGTTGACGGCGGGGCCACTGCCCGACGAGACCGATCTGGTCACCGTCGCCGCCATGCAGCAGGAGGGCTCGATCCCGGTCAAAGGCACCGTCGTCCCTGTCGAAATCCCCAATACGGCATCGGGTTTCCGGCATCGGGGCGAGTACGTCTATCTACCGCCGGCGTGGTTCGGGACCAATCCCCCGCCCAAGCTCCCGACGGTCATGATGATCGGTGGCGAGTTCAATACGCCTGCGGACTGGATGCGGGCGGGCAACGTCATCAAGACGATGGACGAATTCGCCGGCGCCCACCACGGTTACGCGCCGGTGCTCGTGTTCGTCGACCCGGGCGGCGCGTTCAACAACGACACCGAATGCGTCAACGGCATCCGGGGCAATGCCGCCGATCACCTCACCAAGGATGTCGTGCCGTACATGAATGCCCACTACGGGGTGAGCCCGGCCGCGGCCAATTGGGGCATCGTCGGCTGGTCGATGGGCGGCACGTGTGCGGTCGATCTGGCGGTCATGCACCCCGATCTCTTCAGCGCGTTCGTCGACATCGCGGGTGACCTCGGACCGAATTCGGGTACCAAGGCCCAGACCATCGAGCGCCTGTTCGGTGGCAACGCCGCCGCCTGGGACGCGTTCGATCCGACCACGGTCATCAACCGGCACGGCCAGTACCAGGGCGTGGCGGGCTGGTTCGACGTCAACGACTCACAGGCGACCGTCAAACCCGCGGGCCGGTCCAACGACCAGGCCCGTGCCGCAGACTCGCTGTGCGCGTTGGGTTCTGCACACGGCATCGCGTGCGCGGTGGTGAGTCAACCCGGCAGCCACGACTGGCCGTTCGCCACCCGCGCGTTCTCGGCGGCCCTGCCCTGGCTGGCGGGTGCCATCGGGACGCCGCAGGTGCCCGCCATCGGACTGCCCGCTCAACCCGCCTCGCCTGCGTACGTGCAGACGGCCGCCAAGTAGCAGCGCCTCAGTAATCGGATTCGGCGGCCAGGATCTCGGCCAGGTAGGCATCGTCTCGCGGTGCGGCGAGGCGAGCTCGGGCGAACGCCCGCACCCGGTCCCGGGTCTCGGCGGATTCGGTGGCGGCCGCACCGATCCGGACGTCGGCTGACGACCAGTCCACGTTCCAGGCCTGGGTTTCGGTCAGCGCTTGACCATCAGAGCCGAACACCGGCAGCACCGCACGCCCGGCGTCGTCGAGCACCCCGGCGCCACGATGGTCGCCGCAGCGTACCTGCGCGCCGATACCCCCGGCCTGATTCGGACCCGACACCGCGACCTGCACAACGACATTCACCGTTCCGGTCGTGGCGACGACCGACCATTCGACCGTGCCATCAGCCGCGTCGAAGACACCCGGCGGCACCGCCGACCAGTTGACGGTCGCGACGCCGCCGGCGATCGCGTCCCGCGACGACGATCCGCCGGCCCCGGCCGCCAGGGCGTAGTCGTCCCGGCGCCGCACGTCGGCCATGTCGGCGACCCAGGTCACGCCGATCTCGGCGGCCAGCTCGCGGCAGTCGTCCACCATCGCGATCACCCGCGGGTCGCCTTGTGCGGCAAGGGCGTTCAGTGCCGGGATATGCGGCTGTAGCAGGCTGGCCACCTCGGCATCGAGGGTGTCGTCGGTGAAGTAGTCCTCGGCTGCCACGGTCAGCAGCGCAATCTCGGCGTCCAACACGGCCGGGTCGAGTGCCGCGATGCCGTCGCGAGCACTGGCCGGCCACCAACGCCGCAACCAGTGCCCGATGGCCAGTCTGCGGGCCGCGGCCACCGAGCCGGTCTGTACCGCGACGCCGGTCAGGTCGAATGGCTCTCCCGAGTCGCGGTACCGCAGGGCATCGACGACGGCGACGTGGCCGGCTTCCCCGAGCACGCGCCAAAGCCAGTCGGCCCGTAGCGGATCGGTGAACGCGATCACCGGCGGTTCGGCCGGATCGGCGTCCACCGTCCAGGACAGCACGGCCCCGCTGACCTCGAGGACGGCAAGAAGCGGTGGCGGGTCGGGCAGCGATCCGGTGCACCACAAGCCGGAGTCGATCCGCAGTGTCATCGAAGTCATCCGGCCACCTGCACTTCCAGCATCGCCTTGATGCGCTGCCGGTGGTCGAGACTCACCGATCTCGCCACGCCCTCCAGCACCGACCGCATGTCATCGACGTCCTCGCAGGATTCCTGCCAGACGTCGCGACCGTGCAACCGCGCCCACAGCCGGCTCAGGTACGGCCGGGCGAACGCGCCGAGATCGTCGACCACCTGCTGCTGGCGCGGGTGGATGGGACCGCAGTCGGCCAGATAGCGACGGGCGTGCAAGACGTAGGCCTCCTTGGCCAGTCGCGCCTGGATCCGCCCGGACAGTTCATATCGGGCCGATGTGTGCGGCGCCAACGGCCGCAAATCGACCGCGACCTCGATACCGGTGAGCAGGCCCGCCTGCTTGTCCTCGGCCAGCAGGCCCCACGGGACGCAAGCCCGGTCGACCTCCTCGGCGCACAGCAGCGGAACGTCGGGCAACTCGTCGCGGTCGAGCGCGCGCCGCAGTGTTGCCCGCACCCGATCGACCACGCTGCGGTCCAGCGGCCGGTCCCCCTCGGTCTCCCCGTCGATCACCGGAGGCTGTTGCGGCGCAATCGAACACAGCCCGATGTCGACGAGCGACCACGGCAGCCCGGTGACCGAACGGCGTGCCTTCGCGCCGAGGTTGTACGGGGTGGCGTCGGCGACCAGGGCCGACCACACGCGCTGGCGCGCCATCGCGGCGCGGTGGCTGTCGGCCGGGCCGAGCACGGTCGCGAGCCCGGCGAAGAACGGGCCGGTGATGGCGGGCGTCGGCTGTACATCGCGCCAGCTGCGATCGAGTTGGCGCCGCAGCTTCGCGAGCACCTGCGGGTCGCGCACGTACCGGTTGAGCACCTCGATCGCGGTTCGGTCGCGGCCGTCGTGGATATCGGCGAGCACCGTGGCCGCGGTGCTCGACGCGTCTGCGGCCGGGGCGCCGTCGGTGACCGCGAGTTCGAAACACACTGGGAAATACAGTTCCTGCGCGTTGCCCGTCGTGATGCGCTGACGCCGTCGCTCCTGCTTGAGCAGGACGAACCATGCGGCGGCGGCACGCAACTGGGCTGTGTGCCCCACGATCGTGGCGTACATCGCGTCGGCCACCTCGGCGTCGAGCACGGCCGCCGAGTATTGCGTGTTGCTGCGCAGCCGCAGCACCAGCGGGTCGATGATCCGCTTGACGGTCCGCCGCAACGGGCCGCCGTCGTCGCCGCTGAGCACCTCGACCCCGGGGCCGATCGCGCGCCAGGCCCGGTCGATCACCGCACGGCGGGGTTGGGCGGTGTTCACCCGGTCCGTCGCGCCGGCGGACGCTGTGTCGGAACCGGTGCTCACCGGCACCAGGATAGAGCGGCCCAACTTGGGTTCGGTAGCTCGCACCCGGCCCGATGCTCATCGCATGACCGACGCCATGATGATCACCGCCCTGTGCTTGCTGTGCGGTGGGGCCGCCAGTGCCGTGCTCGCCGCTGCCCGCCGTACCCGCTGCGCTCGCCCCGACGACGAGGCCACCGAGCGACTGGCGACCATCGAGGAGCTCGTGGCCGAGTTCGACCTCATGCTGATCCGCAAAGGCTTGCTGACGAGCACGCAGCTCGCGTTGATACGCAACGGAATCCGGTCCCGCGGGATCGTCACCGGCATGCGTCCCACCGGCGCCATGCGGGAGGATTTTCGTGAGGTCGAGCTCGACCTCATGGTCAGCAGGCCCGGCGGCGGGCAGTTCCCGGCCCACCAGACGGCGTTGATACCGGCGTCGTCGTTGCGGAAGGTGACGCCGGGCAGCGTGATCGACACGTACTTCCGGCCCGGCGACGAGAGCGCCATCGCAGTGTGCGTATCGCCGGGGTGAGTGTCAGCGGGCGCCGTCGACCGCAAAGGTGGCGAGCGCTGCCCAGTACAGCGGGCTCGCGGTGGCGTCTCCGGCTCGCCAACGCCGCAACTGCGCACGTTGCCAGCGGTTCACCGCGACGCCCGCATCGTCCTCGCGATGTGCGAGGTCGACGCCCACGACGATGTCGGCCATCGGATCGGCGGAATCCGTTGGACCCGGTGCGAATTGACGGTAGCCCGCAGTCGTCGGCAGCGACCACAGGGTCGCGGTGACCAGCTGCGCACCGCCCAGGATCATCGCCGCGACCAGGCCGGTGGCCTCGTCGAACCGGTAGTCCCCGCCGGAGGCGCACGCCAGCAGCCCCACACGCGGCGGGACGGGCAGCTGTACGGACATGACGTCGCCCGCGGTGAGCGGATGCTCCTCGGCCAGGTGCAGCGCGGCACGGTCGGCGTGGCCGGCGTCATGCTCGGCGGCGCTGGCATGCCCGACGTAGAGCAGCCGCGCCGGGGCACGCGCACAGGCCTCGGCAAGCCAGCGCCGGTCGGTGTCGGTGCGGCGGAACAGTTCCACGGCATCCGCGACCGCAGGCAATGCCTGTTCACCGGTGAAACCGCTGAAGTGACGAGCCAGCGGCGTCTGCGGCGACGGCCGCCCCAGCACCGAACCCAACGCGGAATCCGGCCGCTGCCCGGGGATGCGCGGGTCGAGGACCAGGACCGCCGGGCCGTTGCGACGCTCGGCCCAGCGCGCCGGGCGCCGTGGCCCATGCACGATGTTCGGTGGCACCGCCATCAGCACGTCCACCAGTTCCATCAACCGGAATCCGTCCGCGCCCGGAACGGCCAACTGTCCCCACGGCACCCGGCCGAGCCGCGGGCTCGGTGTCACGAACAGCACGGCCCGCGGCGATGCGACGCAGTCGGCCAGCAGCTGCCAGCCGGCCACCCCGATCAGCTGGGCCCCGAGCGTACGGGCCAGATCCCATTCGGCCCCCGGGTCGGCGAAGGCCCCGGTCGCCACGGCCCGTTGAATGGCCTGTGCGGGCGTCTCGGAGCCGCAGGGGTCGGGCAGCGCGTTGTCCAGCGCGTCGCAGGCCGCGGTCAGATACGGTTCCTCGACCACCCAGGTGACCGACCGCTGCGGGTCCCCCACCACCCGCAGGGTCGCGTATGTGGCGATGCCGACGTCGGCGAACCGCAGCACCAGGGTCTGTGTCACGGCCACGTCGTCCATTCGGTCTCTTGTGCCGTGACCTCGCGGCCGTAGCGCTGCATCGCGAGTTCGCGGTACCGGTTCAGGATCGGCGCGCTGTGCGGGTCCATCCGCAACGGCGGCAACGGTCCGAGTCGTGTGAGCACACTGCCGCCGACCGGCGCGGCGGCCGCGGCGATCGCGAGTTCGGGTGCCATCTCCGCTTCGACAGGAACCGCGGCGGTGGCGGTGGCGGTCCAGTCCCCGGCCTGCCGAGGTGCCGGCTCCGGGGTGAAAGTGCCGCGCGCGCTGTGATACTCGACCAGTTCACAGATCAGCTGGGTGTTGTCGGACTCCCAGGCGACTGCGAACGCACCGGCCAGCATCGGCGCGGATACGCTGCTCGCCCAACGCATGCGGGCCCCGGCATCGCCGATCGTGTAGCGCACCGAATCGACTGCGAGCGCCGCCGGCACTTTCAGATCGGCGGCCCGCTCGAGCTTGACCATGGCGCTGCGATACTCGGGACTGCCGGGCTCGCAGCTGAAGACGCCGGTCCCGGCGGCATGCCTGGCCTCGACCTGATGCCAGTCCTGCCCAGGCTCGCCGAGCCCGTCGAGTCCCATCTCCGCGAGCGCCTCGGCCCGCCAGATGTTGCCGAGGTGCGAATCGAGCCGGGCGTATTGCAGCCAACTGTGCCGGGGTGACATGTCGAGCCATCCCCTGGCCTGGCCCACCAGGTCTCTGGCTTCGGCGAAGGCACCGCGAAAGATCGCGATCCAACTGCGCTGCAACAGTATTCGATGGATATGCAGGGGTTTGCCGAGTTCGCGCCAGTGCCGCTCGGCGTGCTCCCAGCACTGGTCGGCCTCCTGCAGTGCGCCGATACCCAAACGGATCAGCCCGAAGTACAGCCAGCTTCGCGATACGTCGTGCGCCCTGGCGTGATCGGCGATCACCGGGTACGCCTCGGTGACGAGCCGTTGGGTTTCGGCGTACTCACCCGTCGACCAGCACGCCGCGGCCCGTTCGAGCTTGCAACGCGCGGCGGCGAGCTGCCAGCCGCGGGCTTCTGCTCTCGCACCGGCGCGGCGCAGCCACGGCTCGGCCTCGTCGAGCCGGCCGGACTCCACGCAGAACCGCGCGTATCCCAGCGCCCCGGTGACGAACAGGTGATCGGTCTCGGCCGTGCCGTCGCCCGGCCGGTCGATGTCGTCGAGCACGGCGTCCCACAGCGGGACCGAGCGTGCGTACAGGTCGTCGTCGCACAACCCCGCCGCCACCGATGTGCGGCCGTGGCAGACCAGCCGTCGGTACTCGACGTCGAGATCCTCGAAACCTTCATCGGCATCGATCAGAGCGGCCAAATGCGTTGCCGCGCTGTCATGATCTCCCTGGGCGGCGGCGAGTCCGGCGTCCAGGAAATCGGCCCGCCGCGCGTACCGGCAGATCATGTGATCGACCTCGGCATCGGTCATCGTCACCTGATCCGCGGCTTCGGGCATGCGCCCGGCCCGGATCGCGGTGTAGATCGCCAGACAGTCGCGGATACGCCGGATGCTCTCGGCCACACCGTCATAGGCGCTGCGCACGAGGTAGATCTCACCCAGCTGGGCGAACACCTCCAGCGCGTAATCGTCGCGGTCGGCCTGTTCGATCCTCGGCAGGAGCCCGACCAGCAGATCGCGCGCCGAGCCCTCGTCGCCGGCCAGCACAAGGTGACGGGCGCGGTCCAACTCCCCGACGATCGTCACCGTCGCATCATAGGAAGCGGCGGGCACCCACCGGGTGCCCGCCGCCGTCGGGATGGGTCAGCTGCAGGTCACCGTGATGGTGAACGGCTTGTTGATCATCCCGGCCATCGGGTTCTTCATGTCGGCCCCGGAGGCCTCGCCGGTGATCGTGTAGGTGTCGCCGTCGACCTTGACCTCGGCCGAGCCGACCTTGACGCCCATGTTCTCGCTGACGGCCAGCGCACTGCCGTCGTAGACCAGGCCGAGCGACTCGACCTTCGGTGTCGCCTCGTCGGTCATCACGACCCCGAGCCCCTGCTGACCGCCGATCGCGGCGCTCGCGACGTTGATCTTGCCGCCCTGCTTGACGCAGGTCACCGAGTTGACGTCGAGTCCGGCCAGATCCTTGCCGTCCACCTTGACCTGGGTGTTGCCGCCCGTGCTGACCTCCGATGCACCGGCGGCCGCTGCGGGCTTGTCGCCCGAGGCCACCGGCTCGGCCTTGTCGTCCGAGCAGCCCACCAGCACTGCGCCGGTCGCGAGCAGTCCCATGGCGCCTGCGATGACTCGATTCATCTTCGTCGTCCTTCCATTCGTGTTCCGCGTCGCCCCGATGGCTCCGTCGTGCCCTCAGTCAAGGCGGGCCGACCGGCTACCGATCCCAAGAAATGTCGGTCGCCGCGGGTACGGTGAATTCATGACGGAGCAGCCCGAGCAGTCCGCGGAATCTGACGAAACCGTCGTCGAAGGCGAGGTCGTCCCACCCGCGACGGGCTCGATCCCCACGCCGACATCCCATTCGCCCGAGACCGGCTACACCCCGGCCGGTGTGCCGACGTTCGAGTCCGTGCGGGAGAAGATCGAAACCCGTTACGGCACCTCGATCGGGGCGTCGGAGCTGGCTGCCGACACCCCCGAAGGCCGCGCGGTCGAGGAGCAGTACGACGCCAGGCAACGGGCCGCGGCCGAGCGTCTCAAGCAGATCCGGCAGTCGATGCGGGACGACGACAGCGAGAAGTCCTGAGCAGTGCGCACTTTCACTGCCGCCGAGCGGCGGGCGCGGCTGGCTCGGCGCCATTTCCTGACCGCGCCTGCCGATTCCATCACCGGCACCGCCGCCGGCCTGGTCGGGCTGCATTCCACCGATCCGGCGACGCCGTACCTGTCGCTGTGGGCCCGGCTGCCCGGCTTCGCGATCGCCGACCTCGACACCGAACTGTACGAGCGCCGCTCGGTGATCAAGCACCTGGCGATGCGGCGCACCTTGTGGATGGTGCACACCGGCGACCTCGCCGCGATTCAGGCCGGTGCCAGTGATCGGGTCGCCGGCAACGAACTCCGCAAGCTCATCGGTGACGTCGAGAAGGCCGGGGTCGCACCGGACGGCGCACGCTGGGTGAGCGCGGCGTGCGCGGCCGTATTGCGACACCTCCAGCAGCATGGGCCGACCAGCGCGAAAGAGTTGCGCGCGGCGCTCCCCGAGTTGTCGGGCAGCCACGACCCCGCCCCGGGCAAGCGGTGGGGCGGTGAAATTCCGCTGGGTCCAAGGGTTTTGACTGTGCTCGGGGTGCAAGGCGAGATCGTGCGGGGACCCAACGACGGCGCGTGGACCGTTTCACGGCCCCGGTGGACCACCACCGCGGACTGGCTGGGCACGAAACCGGAACCCACGTCGGAGGACGCGGCCCGCACCGAGTTGGTGCGCCGCTGGCTGGCCGCATTCGGTCCGGCCACCGTCACCGACATCAAATGGTGGTTCGGCAACACCCTGACGTGGGCCCGCGCCGCGCTGCGCGACCTCGAGGCGGTCGAGGTCGATCTCGAAGGCATCCCGGGCTATGTGCTGCCCGATGATCTCGAGGTGGAGCCGGATCCCGGCCCCTGGTGCGCTCTACTCCCCGGTTTGGACGTCACGACCATGGGATGGTTCGACCGCGACTGGTACGTCGGCCCACACCGCAGCCAGGTGTTCGACACCAACGGCAACGCCGGCCCGACGGTGTGGTGCAACGGCCGCATCGTCGGCGGCTGGCGACAGGACGAGAACGGGCGCGTCGTGCTGTGCCTGCTGGAGGAGACGGGCAGCGCGATGAACCGCGCGTTGCAGCGCAAGGCCGACGAACTGACGGAATGGCTGGCCGCGGCACGCGTCAACCCACGCTTTCCGTCTCCGGTGTCTAAGCGCTGACCTTGCGCCGCTTGCGCCGCGGCGACGGCACATCGAGCAGTTCGGCCAGAAACTTGCCGGTGTAGCTGTCGGGGTTGGCCGCCACGTCCTCGGGGGTGCCTTGCGCCACCACGGTGCCGCCGCCTGCCCCGCCCTCGGGTCCCATGTCGACGATCCAGTCCGAGGTCTTGATGACGTCGAGGTTGTGCTCGATGACGATCACCGTATTGCCCTTGTCCACAAGGCCGTTGATGACCTTGAGCAGCTTGCGGATGTCTTCGAAGTGCAGGCCGGTCGTGGGCTCGTCGAGGATGTAGATCGTGCGGCCGGTCGACCGCTTCTGCAGCTCGGCGGCAAGCTTGACGCGTTGCGCCTCACCGCCCGACAGCGTCGGCGCCGGCTGCCCCAGCCGCACGTACCCCAGCCCGACGTCCACCAGGGTCTTGAGATAACGGTGGATCGAGCTGATCGGCTCGAAGAACTCCGTGGCGTCCTCGATGGACATGTCGAGCACCTCGGAGATCGTCTTGCCCTTGTAGTGCACCTCGAGCGTCTCGCGGTTGTAGCGCGCGCCGTGGCACACCTCGCACGGGACATACACGTCGGGCAGGAAGTTCATCTCGATCTTGATGGTGCCGTCACCCGAGCAGGCCTCACATCGGCCGCCCTTGACGTTGAACGAGAACCGGCCCGGTTGATAGCCGCGTACCTTGGCCTCGGTCGTGGCCGCGAACAGCGAACGGATCTTGTCGAACACGCCGGTGTAGGTGGCCGGGTTGGACCTGGGGGTACGGCCGATCGGCGACTGGTCGACGCGGACCAGCTTGTCGAGCTGGTCGAGCCCGTTGACCCGGGTGTGCCGGCCGGGCACCAGGCGGGCGCCGTTGAGCTTGTTGGCCAGCACCGATGCCAGGATGTCGTTCACGAGCGTCGACTTGCCCGAGCCCGAGACCCCCGTCACCGACGTGAGCACACCGAGCGGGAATGCGACGTCGATCTCGCGGAGGTTGTTCTCCCGGGCCCCCACCACCGTGACCTGACGGCGCCGGTCGGTCGGCCGCCGGATCGCCGGGACCTCGATGCTCTCCTTACCGGAAAGGTAAGCGCCGGTGAGCGATTCGGGGTTACGCAGCAGTTCGTCGTAGGGGCCGCTGTGCACGATCCGGCCGCCGTGCTCGCCGGCCGCGGGCCCGATGTCGACGACCCAGTCGGCGTGCGCGATGGTGTCGAGGTCGTGTTCGACGACGATCAGCGTGTTGCCGAGGTCGCGCAGCCGCACCAGGGTGTCGATGAGCCTGCGGTTGTCACGCTGATGCAGGCCGATGGACGGCTCGTCGAGCACGTACAGCACGCCGACGAGCCCGGAGCCGATCTGAGTGGCGAGCCGGATGCGTTGTGCCTCACCGCCCGACAGGGTGGCCGCGGCCCGAGACAGTGACAGGTAGTCCAGGCCGACGTCGAGCAGGAACCCGAGCCGGGACTGGATCTCCTTGAGCACCTGACCGGCGATGGCCTGCTCACGATGCCCGAGTGTCAGGGCGTTGAGGAAGTCGGCACAGTCGGCGATGGAGAGTTCGGCCACCTGCGCGATGGACTTGTCGCCGTACTCGCCTGCAGCCAGCGTCACCGCCAGGATCTCGGGCTTGAGCCGGGTGCCGTCGCATTCCGGGCACGGGATGTCGCGCATGAAGCCCTCGTAGCGTTCCTTCATCTGCTCCGAGTCGGTCTGCTCCATGCGCCGCTGCAGGAAGGCCATGACGCCTTCGAAGTCGGCGTAATACGACCTGGTGCGGCCGTACCGGTTCTTGTACCGGACGTGCACCTGATGGTCGGAGCCTTCCAGGATGGCCTTGCGCGCCTTGGCCGTCAGCTTCTTCCACGGGGTGTCGATGTCGAAGCCCATCTGGTCACCCAGGCCCGACAGCATGCGGGTGAAGTACTCGGCACTCTGCCCCACCGCCCACGGCGCGATGGCCCCCTCGGCCAGCGTGAGCTCCGGATCGGGGACCACCAGATCGGGGTCGACCTCTTTGCGGATACCAAGGCCCGTGCACTCGGGGCAGGCGCCGTAGGGCGAGTTGAACGAGAACGAGCGCGGTTCGAGGTCGTCGACTGCGAGATGGTGACCGTTCGGGCACGCCAGCTTCTCGGAGAACCGCTGCTCGCGATGGGGATGGTCGTCCTCACGGTCGACGAACTCGAGCACCACGATGCCGTCGGCGAGGTTCAGCGCCGTCTCCACCGAATCGGTGAGCCGCTGCTTGGCGGTGGCCTTGACCGTCAACCGGTCGATGACCACCTCGATGTCGTGCTTCTCCTGTTTCTTGAGCTTCGGCGGATCCGTCAGCGGGTGCACGACGCCGTCGACCCGGACGCGGCTGTAGCCCTGGGTGTTGAGCTTGTCGAACAGATCGACGAACTCACCCTTACGGGTCCGCACGACCGGCGCCAGCACCTGGAACCGGAGCCCCTCGTCCATCGCCAGCACCTGGTCGACGATCTGCTGCGGGGTCTGCCGGGCGATCCGCTCGCCACAGACCGGGCAGTGCGGGGTGCCCGCGCGGGCGTAGAGCAGGCGCAGGTAGTCGTACACCTCGGTGATGGTGCCGACCGTCGAACGCGGGTTGCGGTTCGTGGACTTCTGGTCGATCGAGACCGCCGGGGACAGCCCTTCGATGAAGTCGACGTCGGGCTTGTCCATCTGGCCGAGGAACTGCCGCGCGTACGCCGAAAGCGACTCGACGTAGCGGCGCTGCCCCTCGGCGAAGATCGTGTCGAAGGCCAGCGACGATTTGCCGGAGCCGGACAAGCCGGTGAACACGATCAAGGAGTCGCGGGGCAGGTCGAGGTCGACTCCGCGCAGGTTGTGTTCCCGCGCACCCTTGATGATCAGGCGTTCAGACACCCGGTTCCTTTCCACGAACAGACTTCACACCCATGCTATGTGCGGGTACCGACAAGCCCGATACGGTGGCGATATGACCCCAACCAACATCACGGTCGACGACACCTACACCGGTCACGTGGATCCGGGAACCGCGGCGCGGCGCACCCTCGCCAACGCCTCGATCATCAAGGTGTCGGTGGGTCCCATGGACAACAACTGCTACCTGGTGACCTGCACGTCAACCGGCGAAA
This sequence comes from Mycolicibacterium wolinskyi str. Jessa 2025, assembly GCF_049241375.1. NCBI lineage: Bacteria > Bacillati > Actinomycetota > Actinomycetes > Mycobacteriales > Mycobacteriaceae > Mycobacterium > Mycolicibacterium wolinskyi. The sequence continues at coordinate 3,096,480 of NZ_CP185960.1, read as the reverse complement.
CACTGCTGATCGACGCGGCCAACGACGCCGACGTCCTGCTGGAACTCATCAAACAGTACGCGCCCAAGCTCGTGCTGATCGTGACGAGCCATCAACATTTCGACCACTGGCAGGCGCTGGAGGCAGTGGCGAAGAGCACAGGCGTGCCCACCGCGGCGCACCAACTCGACGCCGAGCCGCTCCCGGTGACGCCGGACCGCATCCTCGCCGACGGCGACACCATCCGTGTCGGCGACCTGTCCCTCGACGTCATCCACCTGCGCGGGCATACGCCGGGTTCGGTGGCGCTCGCGCTGTCCGGCGCGGACGAGTCCGGAGCCACCCATTTGTTCACCGGCGACTGCCTGTTTCCCGGCGGGGTCGGCAAGACGTGGCAGCCGGGTGACTTCGAACGGCTCCTCGGGGATGTCACCACCAAGGTGTTCGACGTGTACGACGACAACACCGTCGTCTACCCCGGCCACGGCGACGACACGTCATTGGGTGCCGAGCGTCCCAGCCTGGCTGAATGGCGCGAACGCGGCTGGTAGAAAGCCGCGCTAGCTGGTGTGCACGATGAGCACGTCGGTCTTCGACCGGCGTGCCACGTTCGCGGGTACCGACCCGAGCAGGCGGCCGGCGATCGTGCTCAGGCCGACGTTGCCGACGACCAACAGGTCGGCCTTGACGTCGTCGGCCAGTTCGACGAGCGCATCGACGGGCGCACCGACGATCGGGCGCTCCTCGATGTCGGTGGCGCCTGCGGCCTTCGCCCGGTCGGTCGCCTCTCGCAGGATGGCGTAGATGGGAGCGTTGCCCGCCATCTTGTAGCCCTCGTCCTTGAGCACGTCGGCAGCGCGCTGGTCTTCGCTTTGAGGGAAGTACGCCGTCGCAATGATCAGCTTCGCGTTAGACCCGGCGGCAATCTGACCGGCACGGTCCACCGCACGCAGTGACGAATCAGACCCGTCCGTACCGACCACCACGGTTCGATAGGCGCTCATCCATATCCTCCCACTGTCAGTTCCAACGCCACCCGAGACAGTAACCCGTACCCGCTGGACAGGGGCGCGAATCACGACACCCGTACGTGCAGCTCACAAATCGGTCGGGTATCCGGCTCGGTGACGTTTATCGGCACTGATGTTAACCACAGCTTGCCGAAAATCGGTGCCGACCGTGACACAGGTGACGCCGCGCCGCGCCGAGTTGCCGGCAGCCACCGCAGGCGCAGAAGTGACCGGGCTCATGGTGGTACGCCAAAATCGCACCCGCAGAATGGTTTTCACGACCGAATGCGAGCCCGCGACCCGGCAGGCAATCCGCCGACCATGAGCCACGGTACGCCTGACGAACACCTCTTCACGCAGGCGACATGTCCGCGGGTTACGGTTTTGCCGTCTGGGGGGAGGTAAACGGCCATTCACGCAGAGCTCTCACTGAACACTGCGCGCGTCACCGGTCTCGGCGCGCGGCACCGCGCCGGCCGTTTCGACGCCATACCGGTCGCGATGTTCGCGATCGCGCTGAGCGCGGCCGGGGCGGCCAGGCCATCGCTGTGGTTCGACGAGGCCGCCACGATCTCGGCGGCCACGCGACCGGTGCCCGAACTCTGGGCGCTGATCGGCAATATCGATGCCGTACACGGCCTCTACTACCTGGCCATGCACGGGTGGTTCGCGGTCTTCCCGGTCACCGAGTTCTGGTCGCGGTTCTCCAGCTGCCTTGCGGTCGGCGGCGCAACGGCCGGTGTCGTGACGCTGGGTCGGCAATTCTCCAGCCGCACGCTATCGGTGTGCGCCGGAATACTGTTCGCGATCCTGCCGCGGGTCACCTGGGCAGGCATCGAGGCCCGCTCGTATGCGTGGACCATGTTGGCTGCGGTGTGGTTGACGGTACTTCTCGTCGCCGCGATCCGGGCGCGCCGCGTCATGCGGTGGGCGGCATACGGTGCGGCGCTTGCCCTCTCGACGCTGCTGAACATCTTCGTCGTGTTGATCGTGCTGCCCCACGCCGTCGCCGTGATGCTGCTGTCGCGTCGTGCCGTCGGGCCGTGGCTCGCCGCGTCGGTTCCGGCAGTGGCGGCGGTGACGCCGCTCATCTTGTGGTGCCGCTCGCAGAGTTTCCAGGTGGGCTGGATCTCGCCGTTGGGCTCCCACACGTTCGCCGAGGTGGCGCTCGAACAGTATTTCGACCACAGTGTGGCATTCGCGCTGTTGGCCGCGGTGGCACTGGCCGCACCGCTGCTGGTGCGGCGAATTCGCCCGGCGGATACCGGAAGTCGGCAGTTGGCGGTGATCGCCGCGGTGTGGGTTGTCGCGCCCACCGCGGTTCTGCTCGCCTATTCAGCTGTTGCGCAACCGCTTTACTATCCACGATATCTGTCCTTCACCGCTCCGGCGGCAGCGCTGCTGCTCGCGGTGTGCGTCGTCGCGGTTGCCCGGACCCGGGAATGGATCACCGCGGTGCTTGCGCTGTTCGCGCTCGCCGCCACGCCCAACTACCTGGTGGTGCAGCGCGGGCCGTATGCCAAGGAAGGCATGGACTTCAGCCAGGTCGCCGACGTCATCACCGCCCAGGCCTCCCCCGGCGACTGCCTGATCCTCGACAACACCACGAGCTGGAAACCCGGGCCCATCCGGCCCATCACCGCGGCCCGGCCCGCCGCCTACGCCCACCTCGTCGATCCCGGCCGCGGACGAACTGCCGTCGAGCGAAACCGGCTGTGGGACGCTCACCTCGGCATCTGGGGCGTTGCCGAACAGGTTCGCCGATGCACGGTGTTGTGGACGGTGTCCGAACGCGATCCGTCGGTGCCCGATCGGCAGAGCGGTGAAGCGCTCGATCCGGGGCCGCGCCTCGAGCGGGCACCGGCCTACCGCGTGCCGGAAGGGTTCGGCTTTCACATCGTCGAGCGGTGGCAGTTCAGCTTCGCCCAGGTGGTCAAATCGACCCGGTAGGCGTCAACCGCGCCGATCGCGGCCGAAGTAGATCTCCTGCGTTGCCGTGCACACGAGCTGCCCCGCCCGGTTGTACATCGTCCCGGTCGCCAGCCCACGCCCACCGATACCGCTGGGCGACACCTGATCCGACAACACCCAGTCGGACAGGTCGGCCGGACGGTGAAACCACACCGCGTGGTCGATGAGCGCCGAGAACGAGTCGATCTGCGTGGTGCGCCGCATCGTCACCGAGGTTTCGAGCATCGTGGTGCCGGTGACGTAGGTGAGCAGACAGCAGTTGACGAGCGGATCGTCGGTGACGGGTTCGGTTGGCCGCCACCACATCCGCGTGTGTTGCGGCGGGTCGGGCATGTCCATGGCCAGCCGTGGCGGGGCATCGACATACCGGCGCGCGATCCACTGCGGGCGCACCCAGAACCCGTGGTGTTCGTCGGCGTAGGCACTCAGCTGATCCTCGACCGGGGCCAGCGCCTCGGGGGCGGGCACATCGGGCAACGGCTGGTGATAGTCCATCGCCTCGACCGGGGCGGTCAGCGAGACAAGGGCTTCCAACAACACCTCACCGCCCTGCTGAGCCCGCACCTGCCGCGTCGACAACGCACCGCCGTCCCGAAGGTTCACGACCTCCATGTCGACGGGGTAACGCGCGTCGCCGGCCCGCAACAGATACACGTGGACGCTGTGCGGTATCCGTCCGGGTGCCGTGCGGCTTGCCGCCATCAACGCCTGCGCGGCGATGTGGCCGCCGACGATGTGGTGGTTGGCATTGTCGAGCTGAGTCGCGACGAACGTGTTGTCGCCGGAGCCGGCAAGGTCGAGTGTGGCCAGGATGTCGGCTAACTGCGGCAGGGGCACCGCAGCATTATGCGCGGTGCCCCTTTGGAGCGAGTGACGGGATTCGAACCCGTGTAAACGGCTTTGCAGGCCGGTGCCTAGCCACTCAGCCACACCCGCATCAGGTCAGACTGTGCCAGGAGTGCGGGCACCGGCCCAGGTTTTCAATCGTGGTGATTGCATCCGTCGGCGGGGCCGGCAACGGGCATGCCGGCCGCGATTCCGCCCTGCGGCCATCCGGCAGGCGAGTCCTCCCACGGCTCCTGGCGCCCGTACGGCGTCAGATCGAGGAACGGATACCCCACGGACGAGTGGTCGAGACCGCGGGCGTACGCCGAGTACGTGTGGAACACCTCGTCGCCTCGCCGCAGGAAGACGCTCGCGCCGGGCCAGTCGCCGTGCAGGTCGTCATCGCTGAAACCGGCGGCATGCAGGTCGTCGAGGGACATGTAGTTGTACTCGATCGGCGCCCGGGCCGGATCGAGGGTCACGTGGTAGTCGTAGGTGAAGTCGCTGTCGCGCGACGAGTACCACGGGAAGGTCCAGCCGTGCTGGTCGCGATAGCGGGCAATGCTGGAATACGGCGCGCGCGACACACACGCGAAGGTGACGTCCTTGGCGTTCAGCAGGGCTCGGTCTTTCTCGGTGAACGTGAGATCGGCCGCGGCCGTGCAACTCGGGCAGCCGGCATCGTTGGCGTCGATCCACATGAAGTGGTGGATGTAGAGCTGGCTGCGTCCCTCGAACATGTCGAGCAACCGGACTTCGCCGTCGGGACCTTCGAACGCGTAGTCCTTTTCGACCTTCACCATCGGCAACCGGCGTCGTTCGGCGTTGACGGCATCGCGCAGGTGGGTGACTTCGCGCTCGCGGGCCAGCAGTTTCTTGCGGGCGGCAAGCCAGTCGTCACGCGTGGCGACGTCGGGATATGCGGTGGGCTGTGCAGACATGAGCATCACTCCTCGTCGGAAAATCGCCTCACTGGTATCGACTCGCTCAGCACCCGAAAGTCATCGCATCCGCGCTAATTTGTTCGGCATGGATCTCTGGCTGGCCGACCCGCCGTTCTTCGGCGGACCGGGACAGGGCACCCGACAGTTGATCGAGTTGTTCGTCGCGTTCGGGCTGACCGCGTTGATCGGCCTGGAACGAGAGGTCCAGGGCAAGAGCGCGGGCCTGCGCACCCAGACGATCGTCGGTACGGCAGCCGCGCTGATCCTGCTCGTGAGCAAGTACGGGTTCAGCGACGTGCTGGCCGAAGGCACCGTGGTGGTCGACCCGTCTCGCGTCGCCGCCCAGATCGTCTCCGGCATAGGTTTTCTCGGGGCGGGCATCATCATCTTCCGCCGCGGCTCGGTGCACGGGCTGACGACCGCGGCCGCGGTATGGGAATCGGCGGCGATCGGCATGGCCGCCGGTGCCGGGCTGCTGTTGCTGGCGTGCACCGTGACCGTGATGCATTTTGTGATCGTCCTCGGGTTCATGCCACTGGCCCGGCGGCTGGCGGCGCGCCTCAGCGGGTCGGTCCGCATGCACGTCACCTACGAGGAAGGACGCGGCGTGATGCGCGAACTCCTTCAGGCGTGCGACCGCAGGCAATGGCAGCTGACCGACCTGGCCACCGATGCGCCCGGCGAGCCGCTCGGCGCCGACGGCCGCTCCGGTGTGGTGCTGACGTTGTCGGGCAGCGGCATCCTCAACGCACCGACGGTCCTCGCCGCGATCGATGGCGTCACCGCGATCCACCAACTCGACGAAGACCCCGACTGAGAGAGGCCCATGGTCACGTATCGCAACCCCGGTCCGATCTCATTCGACGCGGTGATCGAAAAGCCCGACCGCCCAGGCGCTTACGTCGAGTTTCCGTTCAGTTCAGTTGAGCTGTTCGGTGTTCGCGCACGGGTGCCGGTTCACGTGCGTTTCGACGACACGGTCGACTACACCGGATCGCTGGCCCCCTACGGCGGCAGGCACATCCTCGGCGTGCGCAAGGAGATCCAAGACACGCTCAGGAAGTCTCACGGCGACACCGTGCACGTCGAATTGTCGCTCGACACCGACCGTGCCGAGGTCGCCGAGGACTGACTCGGGCTGGCCGACAGTCTGTTTCAGGCTGTACGTTGACGAGCGTCCGCAAAATGCCGTCAATTCACGGCGTGTCGCCGTACAAACACGGGCGCTCGCGGTGCTTGCGAGGACGTCCAGAGCGGAATGACGCGATCGCGCCGACAGTGGCGAGCACGGCGAATGCGCCGAACAGCCAGCGGGCCGCCGATGCGTCGCCGGTGTCGGTGAGGTTGACGACGACGCCGGCCAATCCGGCCCCGAAGGCCCCGCAGATGAGCTGGACGGTGTTGATTGCCGCTGCCGCGGCGGGTCCTTCCGCGGGATCGTCGACACTGCTCATCGCCCACGCGGACAGATGCGGCCACGCGATACCGATGCCCGCGCCCGTCACGAGCAGGCCCAGCGCCCACAGCACGACGAGCCAGGCGGGCATGCCGTTGCGAATAAGGATGGCGCCGGCCGTCAGGCCGACCGCCATCACGAGCGGTGCGATCGCCACAGTGCGCACGATCACCCGGCGGTTCTGCACCGATGCGCTGGCGATCTCGCCCACGGTCCAGCCGACCGACAGCACCGCGCCGAAGAACCCGGCCACCACGGGCGTCAGATGCGCAAGCCGTTGCCCGAACAACGGCACGTACATGTCGACCATGGTGGCGGCCATCAGCACACCCAGCGTGAGGTAGATCCACTTGAGTGGGCCGGCACCGAATGTGCTGGGCGGCAAGACGGATGCCTTCGCGCGCCGGTCGACGATCACGAAGGCGACCACAAGCGCGATGCCCAGCGTCAGCAGCGCGGCGGTGGCTCGCGCGTCGTGCGGTATGCCGGCCACACTGACGGCCATCGCCGCCGAACCCAGCAGTGCAAGGGAGGCCACCGGTATGCCGGGTGCTGCGGCCGTTTCGTCACCGCGTCCCGGCAGCGCGATGGGCACCAGCACGGCCATTGCGACCGTGAGGATCACCAGCACACCGAACGCCCACCGCCAATGCCCGTATTGGGCGAACAGTCCCCCGGCGGCCGGGCCGACGAGGGTGCCGACTCCCCACATTGCTGATACGAGGGCAGAAGCCTTGGTCCACAACGTATTCGGCAGCGCGGTGTTGATGACGGCATAGCCGAGCCCGGCCAACAGTCCACCCGCGAACCCCTGGACGGTGCGACCGGTGAGCAGGATCTGCATGCTCGGCGCGAGCGCACAACCCAGGCTGCCCGCGCCGAACACCGTGAGTGCCGACAGGTACGCAAGCCGCGGACCCATCCGTATCAACACCGAATGCACGGTCGTCGCGGCCATGACCGAGGCGACCAGATAGACGGCCGTCACCCACGCGTAGAACCGTTGGCCCCCAATATCGGCGACCGCGCTCGGCAGCAGACTGATGGTCAGAAACTCGTTGGTGGCGTACAACAACACGCCGCCGGCGAGCACGGTCGACGCACCGAGATTCCGGGGACCCAGCAGCTGGCGCCAGGTTCCGGTCGCTCCGTTTGTCGCGGTCGTCGCGGTGTCGGTCACGCCGCTGACGTTAGATCCTCAACCGCCGTTGAGGTCAAGGCCGGCTTATTTGAGCCCCGCCGCGTCCATGCCGCGCAGTTCCTTCTTGAGATCGGCGATCTCGTCACGGATCCGGGCGGCCAACTCGAACTGGAGATCCCGCGCCGCCGTCATCATCTGTTCGGTCAGATCCTTGATGAGGTCGGCCAATTCGGCCCGAGGCATGTTGGTGGTGTCGCGGCCCTCGACGATCCCGCCACTGACCGCTCGTCCCGGTGCGCCCTGGGCACGACGCCCGCGCGAGGCGTTCCGCCCGGAACCGCCGATCTCGACGGTCTCGCTGTCGTCGGCCTCCCGGTAAACCTGGTCGAGGATGTCGGCGATCTTCTTGCGCAACGGTTTCGGGTCGATGCCGTTGGCTTTGTTGTATGCGATCTGCTTGGCCCGGCGCCGTTCGGTCTCGTCGATGGCCTCACGCATCGAATCGGTGATCTTGTCGGCGTACATGTGGACCTCACCCGACACGTTGCGTGCGGCTCGGCCCGTGGTCTGGATCAAGCTGCGGGCATCGCGCAAAAAGCCCTCCTTGTCGGCGTCGAGGATCGACACCAGCGACACCTCGGGCAGGTCGAGACCCTCACGCAGCAGGTTGATGCCGACCAGCACGTCGTACTCACCGAGGCGCAGTTGGCGCAGCAACTCGACCCGGCGCAGGGTGTCGACCTCCGAATGCAGGTACCGCACCTTGATACCGAGCTCCAGCAGGTAATCGGTGAGGTCCTCGGCCATCTTCTTGGTCAACGTCGTGACCAGGACGCGCTCGTCGGCTTCGGCCCGCTTGCGGATCTCCCCGATCAGGTCGTCGATCTGGCCCTTGGTCGGCTTGACGACAATCTTCGGGTCGACCAGGCCGGTGGGGCGGATGACCTGTTCGACGAACTCACCGCCGGTCTGCGCGAGCTCGTAGCGACCAGGAGTCGCCGACAGATACACCGTCTGGCCGATCCGGTCCGCGAACTCCTCCCAGGTCAGCGGCCGGTTGTCGACCGCGGACGGCAGCCGGAAACCGAAGTCGACCAGGTTGCGCTTGCGGGACATGTCGCCCTCGTACATGCCACCGATCTGCGGGACGGTGACGTGCGACTCGTCGATGACGAGCAGGAAGTCCTCGGGGAAGTAGTCCAGCAGCGTCGCCGGCGCCGAACCCGCGGGACGGCCGTCGATGTGTCGCGAGTAGTTCTCGATGCCCGAGCAGAAGCCGACCTGGCGCATCATCTCGACGTCGTAGTTGGTGCGCATGCGCAACCGCTGTGCCTCCAGGAGCTTGCCCTGCCCCTCGAGTTCGGCCAGCCGCTCCTCCAGTTCCTGCTCGATGGTCGAGATCGCGTGGGCCATGCGCTCCGGGCCGGCCACATAGTGGGTCGCCGGGAAGATCCGCAGCGAATCGACCTGGCGGACCACGTCACCGGTCAGCGGGTGCAGGTAGTAGAGCGCCTCGATCTCGTCGCCGAAGAACTCGATCCGTACCGCGAGCTCCTCGTAGGACGGGATGATCTCGACGGTGTCGCCCCTGACCCGGAACGTGCCGCGCGTGAACGCGGTGTCGTTGCGGTTGTACTGGACGTCCACCAGCAGCCGGAGCAGACCGTCGCGCGGCACCTCGTCACCGACGTTGAGCTCGACCGAGCGGTCCAGGTAGGACTGCGGGGTGCCGAGGCCGTAGATGCACGACACCGATGCGACCACGACGACATCGCGCCGCGACAGCAGGCTCGACGTGGCCGAGTGACGCAGCCGCTCGACGTCGTCGTTGATCGAGCTGTCCTTCTCGATGTAGGTGTCGGTCTGCGCGATGTACGCCTCGGGCTGGTAGTAGTCGTAGTACGACACGAAGTACTCGACGGCGTTGTTCGGCAACATCTCCCGCAACTCGTTGGCCAGCTGCGCGGCGAGCGTCTTGTTGGGCGCCATCAACAGCGTGGGCCGCTGCAGCCGCTCGATGAGCCAGGCCGTGGTGGCCGACTTGCCGGTGCCGGTAGCACCCAGCAGCACCACATCGCGCTCCCCCGCCTTGATCCGGCGTTCGAGCTCGTCGATGGCCGCGGGCTGATCGCCGGCCGGCTGGTACTGGCTGACCACCTCGAACCGGCCGCCGGCTCGGACCAGGCCGTCCACGGCATCGACAGCCGGCCGGTACTCCGAATGCGCGAGCACGGGATGTTCGGTAGCGAAAGCCATGTTCACCAGGGTAGAACTGCACACCGACAAGTTCCGGGTGTGTTCGCCGACCGCGTAGGCTGACGCCATCCACGCACCCAAGCACGAGACATTTGACCTGGTCGACCGCACGAATACGGATCCGAAGGGGATCGTGCGGGCCGTTGACGTCTACACGGTCGAACCATGGGGTCTGTACATGGCGCGGCCGACACCGGGGCGGGCTCAGTTCCACTACCTGGAATCCTGGTTGCTCCCGTCGCTCGGGCTGCGGGCCAGCATCTTCCATTTCAACCCTGGCCACGAGCGCGACCAGGACTATTACCTCGACGTCGGCCGGTTCACCGCGGGGCCCCGGTCCTGGCACTCCGAGGATCACTACCTTGACCTGGTCCTTCGCACCGGAATCGGCGTGGAGCTCTGCGACGTCGACGAGTTGCTCACGGCGGTCCGGCACGGCTTGTTGACGCCCGAACTCGCCGAAGACGCCGTGCAGACCGCCGCAGCGACGATCGACGGCCTCGCGCGGCACGGCTACGACCTCGACCGGTGGCTTGCTGGCAACGGCATGGCCCTCACGTGGCAAGGGTTGTAAGGTCAAGATTCATGAGGTCAACTAAGTACGCATGGGCGGTGGCTGCTGTGCTGGCAGGCCTGCTGTCCGGCGCGCAGTTGGTGCCCGCCACAGCGCTGGCCGAGCCCGAGATGCCACCTCAGCCCGAGGTCGAGCCCCAACCGGATCAGCAACTGCACAACGTCACGTACAAGGCGAGAATCGACGGCGTTTCCCGCAACGCGCAGATCACCTACAAGATCGACGACAGCCAGGTCAACACCGCCGATCCGACGATGCTGCCGGGCCGGACGTTCGAGGCCACCGGCGTCGTGTCGGACCCGCAGTTGGCGGGCATGACCGTGCGCATCGACTGGCCGTACTCGGCCAATCTGCACTGCGAGATCCTCGTGGACGACCAGATCGTCGCCCAGGCCGACACCTGGGTCGCGCCACGGCTGACGCGGCCGAACAACGACCCCGGCTACGGGAGCCTGCCCTGCGGCGCCAGCGTGGACGTCCTCGGCACCGCGCCGGTCGTCCCGGCGGCGCCCGTCGATCCCGCCGTGCCGGCACCGCCTGCCGCTTAGAACACCGACCAGCCGGCCAACCGCGCGAACTCCTCGATCGCGGTGACTCCCCCTGCGGAGTTGCCGTCCCCGTCGAGCGGTGGGCTCCACACGCACACTGTGCCGCGCCCGGGCATCACCGCGAGCACGCCACCGCCGATACCGCTCTTGGCCGGCAAACCGATGCGATATGCGATGTCGCCTGCCGCGCCGTACATACCCGAGGTCAGCAGCACCGCGTTGACCCGGCGCACCGTCGCCGCGTCGAGCACAACATGCCCACCGGCGCGATCGGCCAGGAACAAGCCGGCCCGCGCGATGGTCTGCACCGACGCGGTGATCGCGCATTGCGCGAAGTATTGCGGCAGGATCCGATCGATGTCGTTGATCAGCCGCCCATGCTCGGCCAGCACGTGGGCGATGGCCGAATTGCGGTGATCCGCAACCATTTCCGACTGCGCCACTAGTGGGTCCGAGTACACCGGTGCCCCGGGATGGCCGCAGCGGATCAGCTCGATCGTGGCATTGACGGCATCGCCGGTATGCGTCAGGAGCCGGTCGGTCACCACGAGCGCCCCGGGGTTGACGAACGGGTTGCGCGGGCGCCAGTGGTTGCGCTCCAGATCGGCGACCGAGCCGTAGCCGGCGTCGGTCGGGCCCCACCCCACATCGGTCCAGGCGTCGGGATCGTGCCGCAGCAACGCGCACAACGCGAAGAGCTTGGACACGCTCTGGATGGAAAACCCCGTGTCGGAGTCACCGATATGGGCGTGGGCACCGTCGACGGTCGCGACCGCCATCGCGAACCTCGTTGCCGCGACGTCGGCAAGTGCGGGCACCTGACGGGACACGTGACCGGTTCGGGCGGCTTCGCGTCCTCTTTCCTGCGCTGCCAGCAGGTAGTCGCGCAGCCGCGCACCCGCCATCGAGTCACCAGACAACCACGTGCCGGGCATCGTCACCCTCCCATGAGGCTCGTCCGGCCAATCAGAAGCCAATTGGCCAAAATCACCAGTCTTTAGACCAAAACAGTCCACGCTCAAAACTGTTCGTGTAAACGTTATGTCACGCGCGACCTTATTAGGTCTATGGGCCTTGTCTTTAGACCTTTTCAATCCTAGGCTCGCGGCAACCGATTGAAAGGCAGGTGGCGATGGCAGTCGACTTCGACCAGGGAACGGGGGCGGCGCGATCCGCACCCAAGGGCGGCCCGGCCACCTTGAAGCGTGGCGCGATCGGGCTGGCCGGTGTGGTGTTCATGGTGGTCGCCTTCTCGGCTCCGATCACCGCGATGACCGGCAACCTCCCGGTCGCGGTGGGGTTCGGCAACGGGCTGGGGGCGCCAGGCGGATTCGTGATCGCGACCATCGTGCTGACGATCTTCAGCATCGGATTCGTCGCCCTGGCCCGCCATATCACCGCGGCAGGCGCCTTCTACACGTTCGTGTCGCGGGCCTGGTCACGGGTTCCGGGGCTCGCTGCGGGCGTGCTGCCCGCCTTCACCTACATGACGATGGAAGCCGGCCTCATCGGTATCTTCGCCGCCTTCGCCGATCAGGCGTTCACCGCGCAGTTCGGCATGGACCTGCCGTGGGAGGTCTATGCGGTGTTCGGTCTCGTCGCCATCGCCGCGTTGTCGCACTTCGACATCTCGGTGGCCGCCAAAGTTCTCGGCGTCGTGCTGGTGTCCGAGATCGCCATGCTGTCGATCACCGCGATCGCCGGGCTGATCCACCATCCCGACGGCATGAGCTTCGCGTCCCTGAGCCCGCTCACCGCGTTGAGCACCAACGGCGTCGCCGGTGGTGTCGTCGGACTTGGACTGTTGATGGCCTTCTGGTCATGGGTCGGATTCGAGTCGACCGCGATATACGGCGAAGAGTCCAAGAACCCCAAGCGGATCGTCCCGTTGGCCACCATGATCGCCGTGATCGGCATCGGTGTGTTCTACACGTTCATCTCCTGGGGCGTCGTCGTCGGCAATGGCCCGGCCAGGGCCGTGGAGCTGGCGTCCGGGCCGACGCCCTTCGACCTGCTGTACGCACCCACCGCACAGTACGTCGGTCAATGGGGCGTAACGGTTTTCGAATGGCTCGTGGTCGGTGGCTCGTTCGCCTGCGCATTGGCGATCCACAATTCGGCGGCCCGCTACCTGTTCGCATTCGGTCGCGACGGCCTGCTGTGGCGGCGCCTGGGTGAGGCACATCCGAAGCACGCCTCTCCTTGGGTGGCATCGCTGGCACAGAGTGTGTTCGCCGCAGTCCTGGTGACGGTCTGCTCGGTGACGGGCTCGGATCCCTACGCAGACCTCTTCGTCCTGGTCGCGATCCTCGCGACGCTGCTGCTGCTGATCGTGCAGACGATGTGCTCGATTTCCACGGTCGTGTACTTCCACATCAAGAAGCAGCATCCGGAGACGGCGTCGTGGTGGCGCACCCTGCTGGCACCGATAGTCGGCGGCGCGGGAATGCTCTACGTCATCTACCTGATGGCGTCGAACATGCAGGCGGCCGCCGGAGCAGCATCAGACACCTTGTTCTTCAAGGCCATTCCGTACCTTGTCGTGCTGCTCACGCTCGGATCGATCGCGCTCGCGCTGTACTGGCGCAAGGCCAGGCCGGACCGGTACGCGCGCATCGGCAGCACGATCTTCGACGATCACGATCCCGTCCGCGAGCCCGCCGTCTGAGTGCGACGCGGACGCGCGCCCGGTGCGATCACCATTACCCCCGAAGGGTCGCACCGGGCGCTTCCAAATCGAGGAAAGGTCAACGCTTGAGCCAGGACTCGATCGTGTGCCGGGTGTCGTTGATGTGGGCCTCCATTCGGGCGGCGGCCAACTCGGGCTCCCGGTTCTCGATCGCCTCGAGGATCGACTCGTGGTAGTCGTTCGCGTTGGGCTCCAAGCGACCGAAGATCGCACCGACCGGAAGCCACATCCGCCGGCGAGCGTCGGCGACCGCATCGAGCAGGCGGTCGTTCTGCGCGGCCTGGGCGATGCCCAGGTGAAACGCCGAGTCCAGGGTCTGAAAATCGGTGGTGTGCTGGGCCGATTGGTCTTCGAGCGCCGTCTGGAGCGCCGAATCCATCCCGGTCAGCAGCTTGTGCAGCTCGGTGAGGTCGACCGCTCGGCGCCGGTCCGCGGCAAGCCGGGTGGCGCCGGTTTCGACGATGATGCGGTAGTCGAACGCATCGCGGATGGCCCGCTTGTTGCGGCGCATCTCGCGCCGCATCTCGACCGGGTCGTACTCGGGCGCCTGCACGGTGAACCCACCACCACGCCCGCGACGCACCGCGATCAGGCCCTCGCGCTCCAACACGGCGACTGCCGTGCGGACCGTCGTCCTCGACACGTCGAGCATGTCCGACAGCTCGCGCTCGGTGGGCAGCCGGTCACCCGGGCGGAACTGCCCGAGTTCCAGAGCCCGCCGCATCTGGTCGACGACCAGTTCATGGGCCGGGATCTGCCGGACCGGAACCAACGCTGGTTTCGCTGCTGACATGCCAGCCCCCCTTCGGATGCCCACAGGTTACCGCATACCCGCTGATAACAGCGTTTGCCTTACCCAATAGACCAAACGAAAATTTAAAGTCCTAAAAACTTGACCTATAGCCCTTTAACGGCGAAACTCGGTGGAGTACAGGGCAGCTGAGCACAGATGAGGATCATCGATTGAGTAACAAAGTGATCGTGACGGGCGGAGCCGGCGTGATCGGCCAGGCGATCTGCCGCCGGCTGTTGCAGAGTGACTACGTCCCCGTGGCTGCCGACCTCAAACCAGCCGTCGACGCACTCGACCTCGAGCAGTCCGGCCTGCAGGGCACGGTGCCGGTGGCGATGGACGTCGCCGACCGCGAGAGCATCGAGAGCGCGGTGACATCGGTGGTCGACGACGGCGAGACCATCAGCGGCCTGGTCAATTGCGCTGGCATCCTGCGAGATTCGTTTCTCGGCGAACTCGACGAAGCCAAGCTCGAGTTGATGTTCCAGGTGAACATCGCCGGGATGGCCCGGGTGACCGACGTGGTGGCACCCCTACTGACCCAGGGCAGCGCGATCGTCAACATCGGCTCGTTGACCGGGCATTTCGGTCGGTTCCGCGGCGCGTCGGTGTACGGCGCCACGAAGGCCGGGATCGCCGCGTACACCCGTTATCTCGCCGAGGAGTTGGCTCCCCGGGGCATCCGGGTCAACAACATCGCTCCCGGGGTCATCCGTGCGCCGATGAGCCCGTCGATGGCCAGGGTGTCGGGTGGCGAGGAGGTGAGCGCCGGTTACGCGATGCTGGGGCGCATCGGTGAGCCGGAGGAGGTCGCCGAGGCGGTCGAGTTCATGCTGTCACCACGTGCGTCGTTCATCACCGCGCAGACCCTGCTCGTCGACGGCGGAGTGGTGGCCTGGTGAGCACCCAACTCGACACCACCGCCCTCGACGTCGAGGCCGCCAACGCCGCGGCCTTCGCGAACCTCGACGAAGCCGATCCATGGGTCATCGACGTGGCGCCGGCCCGCGAGGTCCTGCCGGGTTTTCGCGACAACCTGGTCCTCACCTCAGGTGCGCCCATGCCGTGGTCGGCCTACACGGGTGGGCAGCGCGAAGCTCTCATCGGTGGCGCCCTGTTCGAAGGTCTCGCCGCCACCCGCGAGGAGGCGATCGCCGGTTTCGCGGACGGCCGCATCGAGGTGGGCGCATGCCACGATTTCTCCGCGGTCGGCTCGCTTGCCGGGATCTACACCGCGTCAATGCCGGTGTTCGTCGTGGTGAATCGCGCACGAGGCAACCTGGGGTTCTGCAATTTCTACGAGGGTAAGGAACCCAGGCGGCTCAACTACGGCTGTTACGACGACGGCGTGCGCGACCGGCTGCGCCACGTCAACGACGTGCTGGCACCCGTGGTCGGGGAGGCGATCCGCCGTCAGGGTGGCATCGCGCTCAAACCCTTGATCGCCCGCGCACTGCGAATGGGCGACGAGGTACACAGCCGAAACGCCGCCGCCTCGATCCTGTTCAACCGCGAGATCCTGCCGGCGATCCTCGACATGGTCGACGCCAAGGTTTCCGGTGTGCGCGAAACCCTGCTGCACCTTGCCGAGAACGACTACTTCTTCCTGCGGCTTTCGATGGCAGCCGCCAAGGCCTCGGCCGATGCGATGTCGGTACCGGGCTCGACCCTGGTGTCGGCGATGGCATTCTCCTGTCGCGGTTTTGCGATCAAACTGGCCGGGCTCGGCGACACCTGGTTCGAAGGCCCGCCACCGATCCACCAGGGCAAGCTCTTCACCGGCCACACCGAGGACGAGATCACCTGGATGGGCGGCGAATCCCCGATCACCGAAACGGTCGGTCTCGGCGGCTTCGCGCAGGCATGCGCGCTGTCCCTGCAGGAGTACCAGGGCGGCTCACCCGAGATCATGATCGAACGCAACCGGGAGATGTATGCCATCACCCACGGCGAGAACAGCTTCTACCGCATCCCGCTGTTCGGCTTCCGCGGCACGCCGACCGGTATCGACGCCCGAAAGGTGCTTGAAACCGGGGTGCTGCCGGTCATGGATGTCGGGCTGGCCGGCCGCGACGGCGGCCAGATCGGTGCGGGCGTGATTCGCGCACCACGAGAATGCTTCGTCGACGCCATGGCCGAGCATGCGCGCAGGTTCGGTCCGCGATGACGGCGCCGAAATCGCTCGCCTTGACGTTCAGCGGCGGTGACGCCGTGGTCACCGGCGCAGCATCCGGCATCGGGGCGGCCACAGCGCAGAAGCTGATGTCGGCAGGCATCCGGACGATCCGGCTCGATGTCCGTATCCCCCAACCGGATTCCCGCTACGGAGCCGACCTTCAGGTGTGCTGTGCAGCCGACGTGCGCGACGCCGACCTGTTGTCGGTGCTGCGAGATCAGAACGTGTCCACCGATGCGGTCAGCTACGTGGTCAACTGCGCGGGCGTCCTCGACAACACCGGATTCAGCGGCGTCGCGCGCGAACAGTGGTTGCGCTGCCTGGAGATCAACCTGGTCGGCGCCTATAACGTCGTCGACGCTCTCACACCGGCGTTGCGCCGCAACGCACCGGCCGCGATCGTCAACATCACCTCGATCGAGGCGTCGCGTGTCATCGCGCTCTCCGATCCCGACCCCACTCCGCAATACGCGGCGTCGAAGGCCGGACTGCACATGCTCACGCAGACCAGCGCTCGCGCCCTCGCATCCGATGGCATACGGGTCAACAGCATCTCCCCTGGTTTCGTCGCCACCCCGATGGCTGCCGCGCACGGCGACACCGGACGCCTGCCACCGTCCCTGGTGCCACGGGTGCCGGCCGGAAGGTTCGCCGATCCGGACGAAATCGCCTCGGCCGTCGCCTATCTGCTCAGCGACCAGGCCGCCTATGTCACCGGGTCCGAGCTACGCATCGACGGCGGGTTCGGGCTGACATGACGCGCACCCACATGCCCGTGGTGGCATACGAACCCTCGCTGGGCCGCAATGCTCGTGTCGGCGACTGGGCCGAACTCGCCCGCGGCACGTTCCGCAGCGCGATCGAATGCGCGGAGCGTCACGACTGGGAAGCCGCCGCGCAACTGGTCGAGGTGTCAGTGCTCGAAGCCGATGAACTGCGCGACATCTACGACCGCTGGCCCGAGGCAACACTGCACTGGATCCGCGCGCACGGCGCCGGCGCGGCCGACCTCGAAAGCGCGGTGGCGCGGCTCGCCGGACTCCTCGGATCGCAAGCCGTGGCCGGTATCGGCCCCCGATGGCCCACCTATCTCGGCGCCGTCACGGACGCCGCCCGCGCATGCCGCGATCAAGATCCGGAGGCGGCCGCGCTGATCGAAGCGGCACGGCTGGTGTGGCAACACATTCACGACCACGCCGTCGACCGGGTGGCCGGGATGATCGACATCGCGGTCAAACTCGTCGGTGAACAGTCCCTCGGTGCGCTGTGGGACTTCCTGATGAGCGACTGGTACGAAATCCATGCGCGCCGTTACTCATTGGACAACCAGCCCTGGACCGAATCGGCACATCAGTTGATGATCGCGATCGTCGACGGCTTCCACGCGCACCTCACCGGCACCGCACGCCAAGGTGACATCGAGCTGATCTCAGAACCGGGCCGCACCGGATTCCGGTTCGCGCCATGCGGATCCGGCGGCCGCTCACTCGACGGCCGGATCACCGAAGGAACCCCCCGGTCCGGTGCACCGTACGGATTCGCCGTCACCACCGAGCCACACGACTGGGCGTGGAACACCGTCGGCATCTGCTCATACTGTGTGCACTGCTGCCAACTCAACGAGGTCATGCCGATCGATCGGCTGGGCTACCCGACCCGCGTGATCGACCCACCGACGTGGACACCGACCGACCCGACGACCTCGTGCACATGGTGGGTGTACCACGATCCCGCCGACGTTCCCGACCACATCTACCACCGGGTCGGGCGCGACCCGGCCCGCCGACCGCGCCGAACGACGAGGAGCGATACGCATGGCTGACACCGTGGCGATGACACAGCTCGAAGTGGCCGACTACGACCTCGGCCTGCGGGGCAAGCTCGTGCGCTCGGCCAAGACGCGGGGCGGCACCAACCTGGCCTTCTGCACGATCGTCTACGGCTTGTCGCTGACGGACGATGTGACCGACACACCGTTCAGCAGCGCGGGTAACGGATACCCCGATGCCCTGCTGAAGCCCGATGAATCCACGCGTGTTCGGCTGCCGTGGCGCCCCGGCACCGACGCCGTGATCGCCGAGCTCGTCGACACCGACGACCGGCCGTTGGACCTCTCGCCCCGCGCCGTGCTCGGCACCCTGACCGACCGGTATGCCGAGCTGGATCTGGCCCCCGTGCTGGGCTTCGAATACGAGCTGTGGATCTTCTCCGCCGACCCGGCGCACACCCCCCACGGCCGCACCGAGAATGCCTACAGCCTCACCCGATGCGCCGAAATCAACAGCTTGGCAACCGAATTCGTCAACCGCATGGATCAGGTGGGCATCGAGGTCGAGATGTTCCACGCCGAACTTGGCCCGGGCTTCTTCGAGTTCACCCTGGCGCCCGCACCCGCCGTGCGGGCTGCGGACAACGCCGTACGGGCCCGACAGTACCTGCGCGACCTGTGCGCCGAACACGGACTGCACGCCAGCTTCATGGCAAAGCCGTTCGCCGACAAGTCCGGAGCCGGCGGCCACGTGCACTCGAGTCTGAACCGCGATGGCGTCAACGTGTTCTCCGACGGATCGGGTGCGTTGTCAACCGAAGGCCGCCACTACCTCGCCGGACTGCTGGCCGGTATGGCCGACACGGTGCTGATGCTCAACCCAAACGTCAACTCTTACAAGCGCATCGACCCGGAGATGTTCACGCCCGCGACGGCCAGTTGGGGTTACGACGACCGTGGCACCGCAGCGCGGGTCATCGTCACCGACCCCAAGTCCGCGCGCGTCGAGCACCGCAGGCCCGGTGCCGACGCCAATCCCTACATCGTCGGGGCCGCACTGCTGGCGGCCGGTCTGCACGGGCTGACCGAGGAACTGGCGCTGCCGGACCGTACCGCCGAGCCCGCCGAGCTGCCCGGCGACCTGGGCGGCGCGCTCACGCAGTTCGAGAGCTCGACGTGGCTGGCCGACCTACTCGGCAAGCCGTTCACCACATCGTTCGGCGCCACCCGCCGTGCCGAACTGCAACGCTATGAACGTTGGCTACGGAGCACCATCACCAGCTGGGAACTGCATCGACACCTGGAGCACCAATGAGCACCGCACCCGCACTGGACCTCGACCGATTCGAGGAGCTGGCCGCGGCCGGCGAGATCACCACCGTGGTCTGCGCCGCCCCCGACCCCTACGGACGGCTGGTCGGCAAGCGTCTGACCATCCCAGCCTTTCGAAGCCTGGGGCTCGACGGCAGCGGCATCAACGCCAGTAGTTTCATCTTCGCGGTCGATCTTGAGATGAACCCGCTCGACCTGCCGGTGTCCAACGCGGCCAACGGCTGGGTGGATATCCGCCTGGTACCGGACCTGTCGACGTTGCGCCGCGTGCCGTGGGAGCCGACCGCCGCGCTGGTCATCTGCGACGCCTACCACATGGATTCCGACCAACCGTTGGCCGTGGCACCGCGCACGATCCTCCGGGCTCAGCTCGAACGGGCCGCGCAGCACGGTATGTCCTTCAAGTTCGCCTCGGAATTGGAGTTCTACCTCGCCGCCACACCGCCGCGCGAAGCGTGGGAGTTGGGGTACCAGAACTTGAAGATGCTCTCGGACTACCGATCTGACTACCAGATGATCCAGGCCGCGCGTGACGACTGGTTCATCGAGCGGATCCGCAATCAAATGCCCGAGTTCGGGGTGCCGATCGAATCGTCCAAACCCGAATGGGGCCTGGGACAGCAAGAGGTCACCCTCGACTACTGCGACACGCTCGAAATGGCCGATCGGCACGTGCTGTTCAAGTACGGCGTCAAGCAGCTGGCCAACGCCGCCGATCTGACGGTGACGTTCATGGCGAAGCCGAAGATCGACGAGGTCGGGTCATCGTGCCACCTGCACGTCAGCATGTGGTCGGACGACAGCGGCGAATCGCTGTGCTGGTCGCCCGAGCACCACGGCATGTCCGAGCGGTTCGGCTCCTTTGTCGCCGGCCAGCTCCATCACGCCGCCGACATCAGCCTGATGTTCGCACCGACCATCAACTCCTACAAGCGTTTTCAGCCCGACCAGTTCGCCGGAACGGCGATCGCCCTCGGCAACGACAACCGGTCGTGTGCATTCCGGCTGGTCGGCACCGGTCCGGCGTTCCGGGTGGAGAACCGGATACCCGGCGCCGACGTCAACCCGTACTACGCCTACGCGGCGACGATCGCGGCCGGGCTCGACGGCATCGAACGCGAGCTTCCCGCTCCCGACATATTCGACGGAAATGCCTGGGCGGGAAGCGGTGTCACGACCGTGCCCATCGCACTGCACCGATCGCTCGAGCTGTTCGCCGAAAGCAAGATGGCCCGAACCGCGTTCGGCGACGAGGTGTTCGAGCACCTTTTGGCGTCCGCGCAGAGCGAACTCGAGGCCTTCGACTCCCACACCGTGACGGACTGGGAGTGCCGCCGCTACTACGAACGCGTCTGAAGGAGAAGCAAATGCCGATCGACCCCATCGCCCAAAAGATGCTCGACGACACCAAGGCGTCGGGCCGCCCCAACGCGCACCTGCTGCCGGTGCCGACCGCCCGGGAGAATTTCGAGAACACCTTCGCCGCACTGGCCAAACCCGAGGTCCACCGCGTCGTCGATGTCACGATCGAAACCCGCGACGGCACCGGAATTCCGGGCCGGCTCTATCTGCCCACCGGCGATGCGGACCTGCCACTGACCGTGTACTACCACGGCGGTGGCTGGCTGCTGGGCAGTGTCGACTCCCACGATGTGGCAACGCGACTGCTTGCCAACGCCTCCGGCGCGGCGGTGTTGTCGGTGGGATATCGGCGCGGCCCGGAGGCTCGGTTCCCGACCGCGGTCGACGACGCGATCGACGCGGTCGAGTGGGCGCGCAGACCATCCTCCGGGCTCGGCGTTGACGTCACCCGCATCGCGGTGGCCGGTGACAGTGCCGGAGGTAACCTCGCGGCCGCCGTGGCGCTGCACTACCGCGATGCGGGCGATCCGGTGGTGCGTCATCAGCTACTGGTCTATCCGGTCACCACCACCGACCTGGGCCGCGGCATGGACCCGGCCTACGACGGCGTGATGCTGGAACGCGACGAATTGCAGTGGCACCAGGACAATTACCTGCCCAGCCCGGACGCCGCGGGCGATCGGCGGGTCAACGTGCTCGACGCCGATCACACCGGCTTGCCAGAGGCGACCATCATCCTCGCCGAGTGCGATCCCATTCGCCCGCAGGGAGAGCTGTATGAGCAGGCGCTGCGGGCGGCGGGCGTCGCGGTGCAGAGCCACTCGACGCCGGGCATGGTGCACGGATTCTTCGGCCTCGTCGAGGTCTTTCCGACCGCGGGCGCGGCCATGACGTTCGCGGGCGAGCGCCTCGCGGCGGCCCTGTCCCGTACCGATGAGTCCGTCCGATGATCGCGCTGGTCACCGGGGCAGGTGGCGGGATCGGCTCGGCCACCGTGCATCGCCTCGTCAAGGATGGTGTGCACGTCATCGCCACGGATGTAGGTGAGCGGGCACCAGGACTGCCCGCCGAGGCCGATTACGTACGCTTCGATCTGCTCGACGGCGATCCGGCCGAGCTGTTCGGCCGGTTGGACGGGCAGGGACTCGACTATCTCGTGAACGCCGCCGGCGTCGCGCTGTTCGACCGCGATGGGTCGACGCTCGACATCGACGAGTCCGTCTGGGATCTCACGCTGGGAGTGAATCTGCACGGCCTGCGAAGAGTAACCACAGCGGCTGTCGATCATCTGCGCCGTGGGAACGGTAAGAGCATCGTCAACGTCGCGAGCACCGCGGGCCTGAGGGGCATGGATTCCCCGCTGGATGCCTATCAGGTGAGCAAGGCGGCGGTGGTGTCACTGACGAGAGCGTTGGCCTTGCAACTCGCGCCAGAGGGAATCCGGGCCAACACCGTGTGCCCGGGCGCGATTCTCACCCCGATGATCGATTACCTGTACGTCGACAGTCCGGCCCGACGAGCCGACATGGAGAGCCGCACACCACTGCGACGTCTCGGGATGCCTGACGAAATCGCCAACGCCATAGCGTTTCTGCTGTCTGCGGACGCCTCGTTCGTCACGGCAACCGATCTCGTCGTCGACGGCGGCTGGACAGCTCAGATCAAGTAACAGCAAAACCGCCGGCACGGCCGGAGACGTTGACAATCCAATTTTTGGTCTAAACACGCGACCTATAGTTCTTTAGACGGGAGTCAGGATGAGCGGGCCAACGATGCCGCGAGTCGCCATCATAGGATCGGGTTTCAGCGGTATCGCCGCGGCGATCGCCCTGCGTAAGAAAGGCATCGAGGACTTCGTGATCTTCGAGCAGGCGCCCGCGCTCGGCGGCACCTGGTGGCACAACCGATACCCCGGCGCCGAAGTCGACCTCGAATCTCATATCTACTCGTTCTCGTTCGAGCGCTACGACTGGACCCGCACGCACGCGGGCTGGCGGGAATTGCAGGGCTATCTCAACCACGTCGCGAACAAGTGGGATCTCCCCCGCCGCATCCGGTTCAACGAAAAGGTTGACGACGTCGCCTGGTCCGACATCGACAAGACCTACACCGTCAGCACCGAATCCGGTGTCGACCACGGCCGGTTCACCGCTGTCATCAGCGCGGTCGGTTTTCTCAACATCCCGCTGATCCCGCCGTTCGCCCGCGAGCACAACGACTTCGGTGGCGCCATCTGCCACACGTCGCGCTGGATCGACGGACTCGACATGTCCGGCAAGAAGATCGGCGTGGTCGGTACCGGCTCCTCTGCCGTTCAGGTGGTCACCGAGGCCGAGCGGGTCGGTGCGGAAGTGAAGATCTTCCAGATCGAACCGAACTGGATACTGCCGAAGAACAGCCACGATTTCACGCCTGCCGAGCGCCGGCTCAATCGGCTCGCGCCGGTGTACGCCTGGCGACGGCTCAAGCTCTACCTCGGCTACGACCTTCGCCAGTACCGCTCCAGCCATGCCAGGTCCACCGGCTGGACGAACCGACGAAAGCACCGGGCCGCAGCCGAATACCTGCGCCGTGAGCTCGGCGACCGGCCCGATCTGCTCGAGCTCGCCACGCCGTCATTCCCGTTCGAGGGCAGGCGCACCGTCGTCAGCGACACCTACTACCGGTCGCTGCGCAACCCGAAGGTCACGCTCGTCCCGCATGCCGTCAAGGGTCTGTCGCGGACCGGCGCCGTCGACGCCAACGGTGACGAACACGAACTCGACATCATCGTGCTGGCAACAGGATTCGATGCCGCCAACTATCTCGGCAACTACGAGGTGCGCGGGCGCGGAGGCGCAGCACTGCACGAACAGTGGCAGGGCGAACCCGAAGCGTTTCTGGGCATGATGGTTCCGAAGTTCCCGAACTTCTTCATCATGTACGGCCCGAACACCAACTCGATTCCGCTGGTGTCCTTCTACGAGGCACAAGCCGGCTTCGCCGCCGGCCTGATCTCGCGAGCGGCCAACACCGGTGCGACCACGATCGAGGTGCGCCGCTCGGCATTCGTCATCTACAACGACTGGGTGCAGGCCGCCCTGTCGAAAACCGTTTGGGCCCAGGTCAACAACTACTTCCAGGCAGGCAGCGGCCGAATCGTGTCACAATGGCCGTTCGGCGCGACCCCCTACATCCTGGCCACCAAACTGCTCCGCAGGATCGCAGTCCGCCTGAGCTAGGGCCGCCAGCCCGTCTCGTCCGCCCACTCCCAGGCCCGCCGGTAGGCGTTGTCGAGGTCGGCACCCGGGTTGGCCCGCAACCAATCGGTGAACAGCAGCGCGTACTGCTGATTGGGCCAACCCGCCACCCGCAGGTGGACGTTCGTGGGCCTGCCGGGGTCTGCCGAGGCGTGCAGGCGGCTGCGCCACAGCGCAGCATCATCGGAATGGTCGAACGCCGCGACCGTGCTGCGGGCATCCGACTCGACCGCGTCGATGCCGTCGGCGAGCGGGAGATAGCCGACGGCCCGCAGGGCACCGGACAGCTCATCGGCGACGTCGAGGGACTCCACGGTCACCTGGACGTCGATGACATCGGGCGCGTCCAGCCCGGGGACCGCCGTCAACCCGACATGGTCGACCCGCACCACGCGGTGACCACACGCCGTCTGCAGCCGCGCGACGATGCGGCGCGCCTCACCGGCCCAGCCCGCATCGAAGGAGACCGGCTGCAGCGGCGCCGCGACGGGTTCACCGGCCTGGATGTTGCGCGCGAACGGCAGGATGCGGTTGAACCACAGCTGTTTTGCTCGTTCCACGAGATCGGCCTGGCTGCCGGAGTTGTCCAGCCACACATCGGCAACGGCGCGCCGCTGCTCGTCGGTCGCCTGCGCGGCGATCCGTGCCCTGGCATCCGCCTCGGGCATGCCGCGATGCTCGACGAGGCGGCTCACCCGGGTTTCGACGTCGGCGTGCACGACGACGACCAACGGGAACAGGGGTGCCATCTGCGATTCGACGAGCAGCGGGATGTCTTCGACGATGACGGCGTCGTCGGGAGCCGCCTCGATCAACTCGGTGCGGCGCCGGCCGACCAACGGGTGCACGATGCCGTTGAGCACCGCCCGTTTCTCGTCGTCACTGAACGCCAACGCCGCGAGCGCGGGCCGGTTCAGCGCGCCGTCCGCCAGCAGGATCTCCTCACCGAACGCCTCGACGAGCCGCCCCAGGCCCTCGGTGCCGGGTTCGACGACCTCCCGGGCGATCACGTCGCCGTCGACGACGATCCCGCCGCACTCACTGAATGTGGCCGACACTGTTGACTTCCCGGCGCCGATACCGCCGGTTAATCCAATACGAAGCACCGCATCAGTCTCTCAGGACGCCAGCCCTTTACGCGAATGTGAAGGAAATGGCGAGGTTTTGGCGATTTCTCGCCATCGAGTTCACGTTCGGCGGGCGAAACGCCGAACGCCCCGGCACTTGCCGGGGCGTTCGGTTCGATCTCTGACTAGGCGCTGCCTGCGAGCTTCTCCCGCAGCGCGGCGAGCTGCGCGTCGCTGGCCAGCGTGCCACCACCGGTGGACTCCTCCGAGCGCGAAGACCCGTTGGAAACCGGAGCGTTGGCGGCCTCTGCCTCGGCAGCGGCGAACTTCTCCATCTGCGCGGTGTGCATCTTGTGCCGGCGCTCGGCCTCGGCGTAGCGGCTCTCCCACTCTTCCCGCTGCTTGTCGAAGCCCTCGAGCCATTCGTTGGTCTCGGGATCGAAGCCCTCGGGGAAGATGTAGTTGCCCTGCTCGTCGTAGCTGTCGGCCATGCCGTACTTCGACGGGTCGAACTCGTCGGTGTAGTCCTCGTTGGCCTGCTTGAGGCTCAGCGAGATCCGGCGACGCTCCAGGTCGATGTCGATGACCTTGACCATCGCGTCGTCGCCGACCTGGACCACCTGGTCGGGAACCTCGACGTGGCGCTCGGACAGCTCCGAGATGTGCACCAGGCCCTCGATGCCCTCTTCGACGCGGACGAACGCACCGAACGGCACCAGCTTGGTGACCTTGCCCGGCACGATCTGGCCGATCGCGTGGGTGCGGGCGAAGTGGCGCCACGGGTCTTCCTGAGTCGCCTTGAGCGACAGCGAAACCCGCTCGCGGTCCATGTCGACGTCGAGGACCTCGACGGTGACCTCGTCGCCCACCTGGACAACCTCGGACGGGTGGTCGATGTGCTTCCAGGACAGCTCGGAGACGTGGACCAGACCGTCGACACCGCCGAGATCGACGAAGGCGCCGAAGTTGACGATCGAGGACACGACACCCTTGCGGATGGCGCCCTTCTGCAGCTGGTTGAGGAACTCGCTGCGCACCTCGGACTGCGTCTGCTCCAGCCAGGCGCGGCGGCTCAGCACCACGTTGTTGCGGTTCTTGTCGAGCTCGATGATCTTGGCCTCGATCTCCTTGCCGATGTACGGCTGCAGATCGCGGACACGACGCATCTCGACCAGTGACGCGGGCAGGAAGCCGCGCAGGCCGATGTCGAGGATCAGACCGCCCTTGACGACCTCGATGACGGTGCCCTTGACGGCCTCGTCCTTTTCCTTGAGCTCCTCGATGGTGCCCCAGGCGCGCTCGTACTGTGCGCGCTTCTTGGACAGGATCAGGCGGCCTTCCTTGTCCTCCTTGGTGAGAACGAGGGCCTCGACCTCATCGCCCACGGAAACGACCTCGTTGGGGTCGACGTCGTGCTTGATGGAGAGTTCGCGCGAAGGAATGACACCTTCGGTCTTGTAACCGATGTCGAGGAGGACCTCGTCACGGTCAACCTTGACGATGGTTCCCTCGACGATGTCGCCATCGTTGAAGTATTTGATGGTTTTGTCGATGGCGGCGAGAAAGTCCTCAGCCGAGCCGATGTCGTTGACGGCTACTTGCGGCGAGGTGACGGAGGGACTTGGCATGTGGTGGGTTGCTCCGGACAGGTTTGATCGTAGGGACAGAATCTTGTGTTGCTCCGGCGCGAACGCCGGGTTGTGCTGGTGTCGCCTGCGGCGCCGACGAGCTGTGCACACAGGTACGTACCGAGGGTACTCGACCCGGTACACGCAGGACAAACCGCCTGCCCGATAGGGCACCGCCGCTACCCTTCGATGGTGGCGTACTCCCCGATGCAACACCCGGCCCCACCACCGTGGTTCCCGGTGGCCGCACCGCTGCCCCGTCCGGTCCGCAAGGTCGGCGCCCCGCTGGCCGTGATCATCGTCCTCGGTGTCATCACCGGCGGCTTGATCCTGCTGTTCACCGCGCTCAACCCGGTCGGCGCGATCATCGGCTTCGTCCTGTCGAGCATCGCCATGACCGGCGTCGTGTTCGCCTACCTGTGGCTGGACCGCTTCGAGCCGGAACCGCCGCGGCTCCTGCTGCTGGCCTTCGGCTGGGGCGCGTCGATCGCGGTCGTGCTGTCGGTCGTGCTGAGCCTGCTCGGCGACGCGCTGTTTCCCCCGAACCCGGCCCTGCCGGACGGGTTCGCCTCAACCGCGATCCGGGCGCC
The DNA here is from genome assembly GCF_049241375.1 of Mycolicibacterium wolinskyi str. Jessa 2025. Taxonomy (NCBI): domain Bacteria; kingdom Bacillati; phylum Actinomycetota; class Actinomycetes; order Mycobacteriales; family Mycobacteriaceae; genus Mycobacterium; species Mycolicibacterium wolinskyi. The sequence goes on along the minus strand of NZ_CP185960.1, from coordinate 3,069,132 downwards.
GCTGATCGAGGAGGCCGCCAAAGGGCTGTTTCTGCTGATCATGATGACCGGGCGGCGCCGCAACGAACTCAACTCGTTGACCGATTGTCTGGTCTATGCCGGCATGGTCGGCATCGGTTTCGCCTGGCTCGAAGACATCATGTACATCGCCAGCGCCGACTCGGTCGCCGGATCGCTGGTCACCGCGGCGATGCGGCTCATCATGGCGCCGTTCGCGCACTCGCTGTTCACGACGATGATCGCGATCGGTGTCTACTTCGCACTGCACCGACGCGGTTTCGTCGCCAAAGCCGGTTGCATCCTGCTCGGCTACCTCGCGGCGGCCTTCATCCACGGGTTGTGGAACGGCTCCTCGCTGGTGGGCATCGAGACCTACTTCGTCGTGTACGTGGTGTGGATGGTGCCGATCTTCGCGCTCGTGATCGGTCTGGCCATCTGGAGCCGCCGTCGCGAACAACGCATCGTCGCCACCAAACTGCCTGGCATGGTGGCCGCCGGCCTGATCACTCCCAACGAGGCCACCTGGCTCGGATCGCTGCGGGCCCGGCGCGCCGCGATCGATCAAGCGACCCGGGCCGACGGGCGGCCCGCGGGCAAGGCGGTCGCGAGATTCGCCGCCGCGGTCGTCGAGCTGGCGTTCGTGCGGGACCGCATCGACCGCGGCTTCGGCGATGCCCGGGTGTACGCGCTGCAGAACGAGGAAGTCCACGCCGTCGCGGCCGCGCGGTCACACGCGCCGATCCTCGGATGGCTCGCCAACTACCGCGCACCGCGCCGCTAGTGCGCGGCCCCGGCCGATGCGCCGCTAGTGCGCGGCCCCAGCCGATTCGCCGCTAGTGCGCGGCGGCGTCCCAGCTGCGGCCGTACCCCACCGACACCTCCAACGGCACATCCAGCGGATAGGCCGCGCCCATGTGCTCACGGACCAGTTTGTCCAAGGTGTCGCGCTCACCCTCGGCGACCTCGAACAACAGCTCGTCGTGCACCTGCAGCAGCATGCGTGACCGCAGGCCGGCGTCCTTGATCGCCTTGTCGACGTTGATCATCGCCACCTTGATGATGTCGGCCGCGCTGCCCTGGATCGGCGCGTTCAGCGCGGCGCGTTCGGCGGCCTCGCGCACCTGGCGGTTGCTGCTGTCGAGCTCGGGCAGGTAGCGGCGGCGACCGAGCACGGTCGAGGTGTAGCCGTCCTTGCGGGCCTGATCGACCACGTCGCGCAGGTAGTCCCGCACCCCGCCGAACCGGTCGAAGTACTGCTCCATCTGCACCTTTGCCTCTTCGGTGGAGATCTTGAGCTGAGAGGCCAGGCCATAGGCCGACAAACCGTAGGCCAGGCCGTAGGACATCGCCTTGACGCGGCGCCGCAGTTCCGGAGTGACCTCGTCGATGGGCACCGAGAACGCCCGCGACGCCACGAACGAGTGCAGGTCCTCACCGGTGTTGAAAGCTTCGATGAGGCCTTCGTCGCGCGACAGGTGGGCCATGATCCGCATCTCGATCTGGCTGTAGTCGGCGGTCATGAGCTCCGTGTAGCCCTCGCCGACGACGAAACCGTCGCGGATCCGGCGACCGGCCTCGGTGCGGATCGGGATGTTCTGCAGGTTCGGCTCGGTGGACGACAGCCGCCCCGTCGCCGCGATCGTCTGGTTGAAGGTCGTGTGGATCCGACCGTCCGAGGCGACCGAGTTCAGCAGGCCGTCGACGGTGACCTTGAGCCGCGTGGCGTCGCGGTGGGCGAGCAGATGCTGCAGGAACGGATGCCCGGTCTTGTCGAACAGTGACTGCAGCGCGTCGGCGTCGGTGGTGTAGCCGGTCTTGGTGCGCTTGGTCTTGGGCATCTCCAGCTCGTCGAACAACACGACCTGCAGCTGTTTGGGTGAGCCGAGGTTGATCTGCTTGCCGATCACGCCGTAGGCGGCCTCGGCGGCGTCGCGGATCTGGTCGGCGAATTCACCCTGCAGTTCCTGCAGGTGGTCGAGATCGACCGCGATGCCCGCGTGCTCCATCTCGGCCAGGACCTGCTGGACGGGCAGCTCCATGCGGCCCAGCAGCGACGACGAGTCGATGCGGGCGAGTTCCTCGTCGAGGGCGTCGGCAAGATCGAGCACCGCACTGGCCCGCAGGATCACGGTCTGCACCGCCTGCTCGTCCACCCCGTCGGAGTCGTCGAGCAGCGAAAGCTGTTGTTGCTCCGGCGTTTCCGCGCGAAGTTCCCGGCGCAGATAGCGCACCGACAGATCGTCGAGGGCAAAGCTGCGCTGACCGGGCCGCACCAGATACGCGGCAAGCGCGGTATCGGACGTGACACCGCGCAGCGTCCAGCCGCGCCCGGCGAGATCGTGCATCGCGAGCTTGGCCTCGTGCAGCGCCTTCGGCGGGCCGGGATCGGCGAGCCAGGACGCCAGCGCGGCCTCGTCCTCGGGTGTCAGCGTGGCGGTGTCGATGTAGCGGCCGTCGCCGTCGGCCGACACGATCGCCAACGCGGTGGCGTCGGCGTCGTAGGCCAGGTGCGTGCCCACGACCGCGAGTCCGAAGCGGTTACCCAGGCTGTGCTCGGACAGCCACGCGGCCAGTTCACCGGGCTCCAGCGCGCGGCCGCGCACGTCGAATCCGTGCTCGACCTCGGGCTCGACCGCGACCAGCGTCTCGAACAGGCGGTCGCGCAGCACCCGGAACTCCAGGTCGTCGAACAGCCGGTGAATCTGATCGCGATTCCACGGCTGGACCCGCAGGGTGTCGGGGGTCTGCGCGAGCGGCACATCCCGGACCAGATCGGTCAGCTCACGGTTGAGCACCACGCTGGACAGGTTGGCCCGCAGCGCGTCGCCGACCTTGCCCTTGACCTTGTCGACGTTGTCGACCAGCGCCTGCAACGACCCGTACTCGACGATCCACTTGGTGGCGGTCTTCTCCCCCACGCCCGGGATGCCGGGCAGGTTGTCGCTCGGGTCGCCGCGCAGCGCCGCGAAATCGGGATATTGCGCCGGGGTCAGGCCGTACTTCTCGAGCACCGCGTCGGGCGTGAACCGCGTCAGCTCACTGACACCCTTGCGCGGGTACAGCACGGTGACATCGTCGCTCACCAACTGCAGCGAGTCCCGGTCGCCGGTGACCACCAGCACGCGGTAGCCGCCCTCCTCGGCCTGGGTGGCCAGCGTGGCGATGATGTCGTCGGCCTCGAACCCCGGCTCGGCCAGCACGGTGATGCCCAGCGCGCCGAGCACTTCCTTGGTGATGTCGATCTGGCCGCGGAACTCGTCGGGCGTCGCCGAACGCCCCTCCTTGTACTCGGGGTACTTCTCCTTGCGGAACGTCTGCCGCGAGACGTCGAAAGCCGCCGCGACGTGGGTGGGCTGCTCGTCGCGCAGCAGGTTGATCAGCATGGCCGTGAACCCGTACACCGCGTTGGTGGTCAAACCGCCCTGCGTCTTGAAATTCTCCGCAGGTAACGCGTAGAACGCCCGGAACGCCAGCGAATTGCCGTCCAGCAGCATCAGTGTGGGCTTGTCGGTCGCTGTTTCGGTCTTGGCAGTCGCGGTTGGGCTCACGGCCATAACTCTATGCAGGCACTCCGACAGCCAGTAACCGCCGCGCCATCTTCACCAACTCGCGGGCAGCCGGACTCATCGGCCCGCGCGACCGCCACGCCAGCACCAGCCGTCCGCGCATCGGCGGCTCGATCGTCAGCGCATGCAGTCCGGGCCGGGAGCGGGACACCGAACTCGGCAGGATCGCCACGCCCAATCCGCGCTCGGCCAGATCCGCAAGTGCCGGCGGCGTGCTGGCCTCGAACGCGATCCGCGGGGTGAAGCCCGCGGCTGCGCACGCGGCGTCGAGCTGCCTACGGATGCCCGTGCCGGGCGGCAGTGAGATCAGCGGCCGCTCCCGCAGGGTGGTCAACGAGACGACATCGTGTGCCGCGAGGTCGTCGCCGGCACCGACCGCGGCTTCGATCGCCTCGTCGGTGACCACCTCGGTCGCGATGTCATCGAGCTGTTCGTCCGGACCGATCGACACGATCGCCAGATCCAGCCGTCCGGTGCGGAGCCGCTCCAGCAGCACATCGGAATTGTCCGCGCCGAGCGTGATCTCGACGGCCGGGTGGGCGGTGTGGAACTGCGCCAACAGCGAAGGTATGTCGACGTCGTGGGCCGTCACCGTCGCGATGGCGACGCTGCCGCGCACGAGGTCGGCGAGCTCGTCGACCGCGGTGCGGGCGCCCGCGACGGCCGCCAACGCCGCCCTGGCGTACGGCAGCACCGCCGCCCCGGCCGCCGTCAGCCTGACGGTCCGGCGGGACCGGTCGAGCAACTCCTGACCGAGCTCACGCTCCAGCCGCTGGATCTGCGCGCTGACCGCGGGTTGCGCCACCCGCACGCGTTGCGCGGCGCGCGTGAAGTTCGCTTCTTCGACCACCGCGACGAAGTACTCGAGCTGCCGCAATTCCATAAGCGATGATTATAGTTACGCAACTTAAGTGATATTGGACTTATAGCTGCCGGCGGCCGACGCTGGGGTCATGACCGAAATACTCATCGCAGGCGCCGGGATCGGCGGGCTGACCACTGCCCTTGCCCTGCGGGCCCGCGGCATCCCGGCGACCGTCATCGAACGCGCCCGCGACGTGCGGCCGCTCGGGGTCGGCATCAACCTGCTGCCCCATGCGGTGCGCGAGCTGTGCGAACTCGGGCTCGGCGACGCGTTGGCGGACATCGCCGCGGCCCCGGCGGCGATCAGCTACTACGACGCCACCGGCACCCTGCTGTTTCGCGAACCGCGTGGCATCGACGGTGGCTACGGCCATCCGCAGTACTCGGTCCACCGGGGCGAACTGCAGATGCTGTTGCTGTCGGCACTCGGGCCGGACGGCGTCCGCACCGGCACACAACTGATCGGGTTCGACGACGACGGCGCGCACGTCACAGTTCGGACCTCGGCGGGCGACTTCGATGCCGCTGCGCTGGTCGGCGCCGACGGCATCCACTCGGCGGTGCGCGCACAACTGCATCCCGGCGCCGATCCGCTGCAGTGGTCGGGTGTGCGGATGTTCCGCGGCGCCGCGCCCGGCGAGCCGTTCCTCGACGGCCGGACCATGGCCATCGTGAAAGACGATGCGGCCGAACTCGTCGTCTATCGCATCGGCGGTGGGCTGACGAACTGGGTGGTCCTGCTGCCCGAGTCCGCACCGGGACCGCTGCCCGGTGACGCGCGGTGGAACCAGCCCGGCGACCGGTCGGAAGTGCTGGCCCACCTTGCCCGCTGGGACCTCGGCTGGCTCGATGCCGTCGACTTGATCGCGCGGACCGAAACGGTGCTCGAGTACCCGATGGTCGACCGCGACCCGCTCCCGTGGTGGGGCGCCGGACGCGTCACGTTGCTCGGCGACGCCGCCCACCCGATGTATCCCGTTGGGGCGAACGGCGGTTCGCAGGCCATCGTCGACGCCCGGGTGCTGGCCGACGAGCTCGCCCGCGACGTGAAAACGGGGCTGCGGCGCTACGAGGACATCCGCAGGCCCGAGACCGCCGACGTGGTCGCGGCCAACCGCGCGATGCACCACATCGGCACGTCCCGTCCCGAGGAACTCGCCCGCGTCACCGCCGACTATCGGCGCGACACGAACGCAGATCGGAGCCTGACATGACGACCTATGTGCTTGTTCCCGGCGCCTGCCACGGCAGGTGGTACTACGACGAGCTGGCCGCGCGACTGCGCGACCACGGGCACCGCGTGCTGGCCATCACGTTGACCGGGGTGGCCGAGCGCGCCCACCTCGCGCACGCGGGCGTCAACCTCGAGACCCACATCGCCGACGTGCTGGCCGAACTCGATGCGCAACAGGTGACCGACGCCGTGCTGGTCGGGCACAGTTATGGCGGCATGGTCATCACGGCGGTGGCGGATCGTGTTGCCGCCCAGGTTGATTCACTGGTGTACCTCGACGCGTTCGTGCCGGCCGACGGTGACTCGTGCTGGAATCTGGTGACCGACGACTTACGCGACTGGTATGCCGACGTCGACGCCACCGGATACGGCGTGCCTCCCCTGCCGTTCTTCGACGAGCGCGCCACCGCCCACCCGCTGGCATCGTTGATGCAGCCGATCCGGTTGACCGGAGATCTGTCGGGGTTTCGGCGCCGGGTGTACGTCTATGCCACTCAGTGGGACGGCGAGCCGCCGTTCGCGGCGTTGTTCGAGAGGCTGAGCCAGGACCCGTCGTGGACCACACATGCGCTGGACAGCACACACAACCTGCTGGCCGGCCATACCGACGAGGTGCTGCGGATCCTGCTCGATGTCGCCGGGCACCAGGAATGAATGCGCCATAGACCCGGTTGACGGCCTCGGAGCCGACGAAGGGAAACGCATGCGGCGCTGGGAGATGGACAGCATCGGCCGGGATCAGTTGGCACTGCGGGAGGTGGCACCGCCTGAGCCTGGACCCGGACAGGTGTTGGTCGATGTGGCCGCGGTGTCGTTGAACTACCGCGACAAGATGGTCATCGAGACCGGACGCGGGCTGCCGCTGCAGTTTCCGTTCACGCCCGGATCCGACCTCGCGGGAACAGTCGTCGGCATCGGTGAGGGTGTCACGCGGCTTCAGATCGGTGATCGCGTCATCTCGACGTTCACTCCCGACTGGCGCGACGACGCCCGTGGCGGGGACGCACGCACACCGTCGTACCGCACGCTGGGCGGGTATTACCCCGGCGTGCTCGCCGATCGAGTGTGCTTTTCGGAGGAGTGGTTCGTGCGGGCACCCGCGACGTTGCCGTCGGCCGAAGCCAGCACGCTCCCCTGCGCCGGGCTGACGGCATGGTTCGCGCTCGTCGAACGCGGTCGGGTTCACGCCGGTGACACCGTGCTCGTGGAAGGTACCGGCGGCGTCTCGTTGTTCGGCATCCAGATCGCGAAGGCGCACGGAGCCCGGGTGATCGTCTCCGGTAGCACAGGAAAGCTGGACCGGGCTTTGGCGCTGGGAGCCGACGATGGCGTCGACCGAAGGCGAGAGGACTGGGTGGAAGCCATCTACCAACTCACCGACGACCACGGCGCTGATCACGTTCTCGAGATCGTCGGCGGAGCGCATCTGGGCCAGGCCGTTCAGGTCACGGCCGTCGGCGGGACGATTCACCAGATCGGGGCCTTGGAAGGGTTCGAGATCAGCGCGCCCGTGGCGCCACTGCTGTTCAAGGACATCGTCATTCAGGGCATCGGCACGGGTCACCGGCGTGCGCTGGAAGACCTCGTCGCAGCCGTCGACCGCATCGCCCTGAAACCGGTCATCGACTCCCGCTACGCACTTGCCGACCTTCCGAGCGCCTTGGATCGCCTCGACCGCGGGCCGTTCGGAAAGATCGTCATCGAATTCGACAGGTGAGTCCCGTCGGCACCGAGGCAGCCTCCCGGCAGTCGGGACAAAACTGCAACACGTTTCAGTTTCTGGGTGGATCTCGGTTAGTCTGACCGACGTGCCAGCAGCTTCTACGCAACCCGCAATCGAAGGGTGGTTCGCCGCCGACGATTCCGGCGCGACTCATCTGATCGGCGGCAAGTGCGCACAGTGCGCCACCTACGTGTTCCCGCCGCGCGAGAACAATTGCCCGAATCCGGCCTGCGATAGCGACGTGCTGAACCTTGTGCCACTGTCGCGGCGGGGAAAGGTGTGGAGCTACACCGAGAACCGTTATCCACCACCGGCGCCCTATCCGGCACCCGACCCGTTCGAGCCGTTCGCCATCGCCGCGGTGCAACTCGCCGACGAGGGGCTGATCGTGCTGGGCAAGGTCGTGGAGGGCACCCTTGCCGCCGACCTGAAGGTCGGAATGGACATGGAGCTCACCACGATGCCGCTCTACACCGATGCCGACGGCGTCGAGCGCACCACCTACGCCTGGATGGTTGCGGACGCGAGGAGCAAGGAGGGCACGGCCCGATGAGCACCCCCGAACCGCTCTACATCCTCGGCGCGGGCATGCACCCGTGGGGCAAATGGGGCCGTGACTTCACCGAGTACGGCGTCGTCGCGGCGCGCGCGGCGCTCGCCGAGGCCGGGCTGGACTGGCGCCAGATCCAGTTGGTGGCCGGCGCCGACACGATCCGCAACGGCTACCCCGGCTTCATCGCGGGGTCCACGTTCGCCCAGAAGCTCGGCTGGAATGGCGTGCCCGTGTCGTCTTCGTACGCGGCGTGCGCGTCGGGCTCGCAGGCACTGCAGAGCGCCCGCGCCCAGATCCTGGCCGGATTCTGCGATGTGGCACTCGTGATCGGCGCTGACACCACGCCGAAGGGCGCGTTCGCGCCGGTCGGCGGTGAGCGCAAGAACGATCCCGACTGGCAGCGGTTCCATCTGATCGGCGCGATGAACCCCGTGTACTTCGCGCTGCTGGCCCGGCGCCGCATGGATCTCTACGGCGCGACCGCCGAGGACTTCGCGCAGGTCAAGGTGAAGAACTCGCGGCACGGTCTGCAGAACCCGAATGCCCGCTACCGCAAGGAATCCGCGGTCGAGGACGTGCTCGCCAGCCCGGTCGTCGCCGACCCGCTGCGCCAGCTCGACATCTGCGCGACCTCCGACGGCGCGGCCGCGCTGATCGTGGCCAGTGCGGACTTCGCCCGCAAGCACCTGGGATCGCTCGAGGGGGTGCCGTCGGTGCGCGCGATCAGCACCGTGACGCCGCGCTACCCGCAGCATCTGCCCGAATTGCCGGACATCGCAACGGATTCCACCGCGGTCGTCGAGGCGCCCGAGCGCGTGTTCAAAGATCAGATCCTCGACGCGGCATATGCCGAGGCCGGTATCGGCCCCGAGGACGTCAGCCTGGCCGAGGTGTACGACCTGTCCACCGCGCTCGAGCTGGACTGGTACGAGCACCTCGGACTGTGCGCGAAGGGCGAGGGTGAACAGCTCCTGCGCAGCGGCGCGACCACGATCGGTGGCCGGGTTCCGGTCAACCCGTCCGGCGGTCTCGCGTGTTTCGGTGAGGCCATCCCGGCCCAGGCCATCGCGCAGGTGTGCGAGCTGACCTGGCAGCTGAAAGGTCAAGCGACCGGCAGGCAGGTCGAAGGGGCTAAGGTCGGCGTGACGGCCAACCAGGGTCTGTTCGGCCACGGCTCGTCGGTCGTCGTCGCGCGCTGAATCCAGTCCACGGCACCGAGTGTGGGCTTGTGTGCGAAGATCTCCCGGAATTTGACACACAAGCTCACGTTCGACGAGGCGTGACCGCCGCGAGCGACCCCAAAATGCCGCCCGAACACGGCGTGTCGCTGTACAAACACGGGCGCTCGGCGAGCCAGGGTTACCCGAGGTTGCGGTTCCACTCCAGCCAGCCGACACCGGTGCGGCCGTCGGCGGTGCGCACGGTCGCCCACGCGCGGGGGAACTGGCTCACCTTGCCGTCGGGTGAGGTCAGCAGCACGGGTGCGTGGCCTTGGATGTCGACGGTGACCTCGATGTCGCCGGGCTGCAGCGACAGTGTCGTCGTGACGGGGAGATCGTCGTCGCCGAGGGTGTGCTGTGCGGTCACGGATTGCAGTTCGACGAGCGGCTCACCCGCCCGCTGGGTATAGCCGATGCCGATCGGCGCCATGCCCGGTATCCGGATGTCGACGCCGTGTAGGTGGGTGCCGTCGTCAAGATGCACTGCGCTCCAGACCCATTCCATCGACCACCAGTCCCGCACACCCCACGAGTGGTCCCGCTGACCGGGCACGGCCTCGACGGTGTGAGTCTGGTCCCCTATCGTCACCGTGCCCGAGACGGTGCACGGCAGTTCGTAGCGGGGCGTGATGCGGTACTGGTACGGGGTCGCCGCGGTGGTCCAAGTGAGGTCCATCGTGACCGCCACGGGGCTTCCGGCCTCGCCGCGCAGCAGCGCCGCCGGATCGTCGTAGGACTGCCCCCTGCCCGACGCCGTGATCCGGTAGGTCTGCAGTGGCTCGATCGGCAGCAACGCGAGCTCGACATCGGCACCCGCGACCTCGGCGATGTCAGCCGGCAGAGCGGCGTGAAAGTCGTTGAGCGCGATGGTCGGCAGCCCCGGGCCCGCCAGCAGCACGTTGATCCACGCGGTGTCCTGGTTGGGCATCAGCCCCAGGCGCACCCAGCCGCCGAAACCCGCTGAGGTGTCGACGAAGTCGAAATACCAGCTCTCGTTCCACAACGCTTCGTCGGTGGGCTCGTGTGCGGCCTCGTCGGCGGCCGCAGGGACTAGCGGCTCCGGAACCTGCGGTGGGGCAAGGATTCCCAACGCACCGGTGTCCAGGACGTGGCTGCAGTGTCGGTCCAGCATCGTCATGAACATCTGATCGCCGCGCTCCGTGCGTTCGACGAGCATCGAGGAGATGATCGCCATCATCACCCCGAAGAAACTCTGCCTGCGCACGCCGTCGCGGACCTGATCCAGGCTCAGTGCCGGGTCCGGTCCGAGCGCCGCGTGGTAGGCGCGCAACAACGCGTCATAGTGTTCGCGGCGCCGCTCGACGGGCAGCGCACAGCCGATGAAATACGCGACATCGGTCAGTGCCGGACCCCACGTGACGGTCTGCCAGTCGACCACGGTCAGCACGCGATCGGCGCCCGGGTCACCGAACAGCATGTTGTCGATGCGGTAATCGCCGTGCACCAGGCCGAGCGGGCGACCCGGTTCACCTTCGGCGGCGATGTAGGCGTCGAAGCTCTCCACGAGCCGCTCGCACACGTGGCGCTGTTCGGCGGTGATCATGCCGTCGTAGCGCTCGGCGAACGCCGCGTACAAGCCCGCGATCATCGCCTGATTGACCGGGGCGTCGCGGTTGAGCCACTCGGCCCGGCCCAGCTCGGGCTCGGCCAGGATCGGGCCGTGCACACGGCCGAGTTCGGCCAGCGCGACAGCGGCCTGTTCGGCTGTCGCACCGCGGATCTCGTCACCGACCGTGGCCGGCGCGGCATCGCCGAGCAGCAGGTCGAACGCCCCGCTCTGCGGGTCGAACGCGGCGTGATGGCACGGCGCCACCGGACCGGCGGGCAGGCCGGGCGCGATGTCGGTGTAGAACCGCACCTCACGTTCGTAGAGGCCAAGCGCGAGCCCGGTCTGGCGGCTGCTGGGATCGGTCGCGGCGACCTTGAGCACGACGGACGCCGGACCGGTCGCGCCGTCGCCGTACGTGAGTGACACGCGGTAGCACTCGCTCATCTGACCCGTGCCGATCCGTTCGAAACCGAATCCGGTGACGGGGCCCGCGCCGATCGCGGCGGTCAGCCAGTCGCAGGTCAGGTCGTCGGGACGCTCGAGCACGGCGTTCTGAGTCGGTTGCACACACGCAACTTAGCAGTGGCCGGGATCACACATGACAGGTGTCAACTAATGGTGTGCCGACCTCGCGTCGGTGTGGGTGCAGGCGTCCGGCGGCGACGCGGGCACGTCCAGTGCCGGGTTACGGTCGAAGAAGCCGTACGGCTTGAGCCAGAAGGACACGACGTCGACGGGCATCACCGGCCAGTCCTCGGGCCGGGTGATGTGGTGGATGCCGAACACGTACCACAGCACCACGTCGGTGTTGTCGATCGACCGGTTGGCCTTGGTCCACACGCCCAGCCCAGTGTCCGCGGCGGATTGATTGACGAATTCTCCTGCGGGCCAACGCTCGTCGGGATGGTTCGGGGTCACCCACAGGGTGTGCCCGATGACGTTGGCGCGCTGCAGCACCGGTGAGGCCGGATCGAACATCGGCGGTATCGCGCCGGTGGGCACCAGTTTGTACGACGGATGGGTGCCGAGTCCGTTGACGACGTTGGTGTTGACCACCTTCCAGGCGCGCTGGGTCGCGAAGTCGACGTCCTGCTTGCCTTCGTCTTCGGTGCGCAGCGCCTTGTTGTGCACCACGAGCGACAGCCCGTACGGATTGTCGGGGCCGATCGGTTCGGCATGCGACTCCGTCCGGTAGACCGTGTTGTCGGTGCCGTCGACATCGAGATCGAGCCGCGCGATCAGGAAATGCTGGTGGAAAGGCGCATAGGTGCGCTCGTCGACGAGGGTGCCGTTCGGATTGGGCCGGCCCGGCGCCAGCGGTGTGGTGACCATGATGCCGGTCGCGCGGACCTCGCACTCAATGTTGCCGTCCTGGTAGAACCGCCAGTACACGAGGTACTCGTAGTTCGCGACGGTGACGTGAAACGACAGCGTCAGCCGGCGCATCCTGCGCACTTCGGCGCCCGCGTCGTGGTCGACGTGCTTCCACAGCACGGCGTTGTCTTCTTCGTGGATGCAGATCGCGTTGGTGATGGTGTAGGGCTCACCTTTGCTGTTGTGCAGAACGGCATCCAGATAACGGATCTCACCGAGGCAGTCGCAGCCCAGTTCGAGCGATGTGGTCATGAAACCCAGACCCCACTCGCCGATGTCGAACGCGGTGCGCCGGTAGTGATCGACCGACGGATCGCGGTAGGGCACCACCATCTCGGCGAACGACATCCGGTGCGCCACCGAGCGATTCACCTCACCGTCGCGATACCGCACGGTGTGCAGGGTCATGCCTTCCCGATGATTGAACCCGACCCGCAGCGACCAGTTCTGCCAGCGCAGCAGGTTGCCGTCGAGGGTGAACGACGGCCCGTCCGGCTGCGTGATGTGCAGCGGTGCGAGCGGCTCCCGGTTCCACGCCGACCGGATTCGCTGCGGGATGTGGCGGGGCACGTATTCGCCCATCACATCCGGCTTTTCGTTGCTCCCGTCATCCTCGACCCGGAGCAACTCCATGGTGTTGAGGTCGACGACGCAGTGCAGGCCGCTGACCGGGTGTGCGTACGGGTTGGCGCCCGGCGCCGACTTGTACCAGGTGTCGGACCATCCGATGCGCCGGTTCCGGTACTCCGGTGGCGCGACGGCGTCGCCGTAGGTCCAGGTGTCCATGAACACGTTGTCGATGTCGGTGATGCCACGGTTGGCCAGTGCGGCGATCACATCCGGATGGTGGCGCAGCATCTGATCGCATTCGGCGAACTCGTCGACGGTGAAGTTGGCTTGCACCCCCGGGATGTGGTCGAACGCCTCGACGGCGTCGCCCGTCAACGTCACGACGCCTTTGTACGTGGCGTTCTCGGCCCGGTCGAGGCAGATGACCGCGGCACGCCGCGGCGGCGCGGCGCCACCTCGTTCGAAGGCGGCCAGTTCGGATTTGGACGGTTCGGCCAGCTCCACCGACGCGATCCGCCACCCGTCTCCGACACCGTGTTCGCGCCGCAATATCGCTGCCACCGCGGTGAACTCGTCGGCCGACAGCGGATCGAGGGGATGGTCCACCCGATCACGCAATCACACCGGATGCGCCGCGCGCAGCCGATCGCCCAGAGTCAGCTCTCGGCGAGCGTGAAGCCCTCCCACGCGAGCCGGCGATCGGCATCCGGGTCGTACTCGACGCGCGGCGTGCGGTCGAACACGTACACCGCACGCTTGTCCGCGTCATAGCCGGGCCAGCCCGTACCAGGCACGCCGGTGCGGCTGAACTCGCGCCACCGTGTCTGCACGTCACGGCTCACGAACCGGGCCGACTGCCGATCGGCGGCCGCCGTCAGCATCGAGCCGTATCGCGTTCGGTAGGTGTCGAATACGGCAAGCAACTCCATTGCGTGGGTGGCGCCGAAGCCCGCCCAGCGCAGCGCCCTCGGCGTGTAGTCGTAGCGGTACACATAGGTGGGCGCATGTCGGCTGTGGGCCTCGGCGATCTGCCAGGTGGCCGAGCCGAACGCGAAATCGCCGCCCAGTCGCACACACGCCGCGCTGCTGGGATAGCCGGGGTACGCCGCGACGATGCGCTCCCGGTGCTCGGGGGCGGCATCGGCGAACAGCTTTTCGATCATGGGCTCATTCGTCGGCAACAACGGCAGGAAGCGGGTGAACAGCCTGCCCTCGTCGGCGTTGTTGCCGACGATCAACGGCAGGCGGTGCGCGGATCCGTCGGCCATGGCCGCCACCGGATCGGCGGGCAGGAATTCGGTGCCGTACGTCGGGCCGACCGGGAACGCGCCCGGCATGTCGGTCATACCGCGGGAGATGAGTTGTTCGAGCGCCCTGCCCAGTTCGGCGGCACGCGCGGTCTTGAGCGTCGCTGCCGCATCGCCGCCCGAACCGAGCAGTCCGGCGAACTGGCGGGCGAGCCGCGCCGCCGCGGCAGCCGAGCTGACCATGCCGCTGGCCGGGCTCTCGGAGATGACCCGCGCGAACAGGCCCTTGGCCGCGGGCACCGCCAACAGCGTGGCGACGGCCTGCGCGCCTGCGCTCTCACCGAAGATCGTGACGTTGTCGGGGTCGCCGCCGAACGCGGCGATGTTGTCTTTGACCCACTGCAGGGCCAGCACCAGGTCGCGCAGGAACAGGTTGTCGTCGATCGGGTGCTCAGGCGTGGACAGCGACGACAATTCCATGCAGCCCAGCACACCGAGCCGGTAGTTGACCGACACGTAGACACAACCGCGGCGGGCCAGCGCGGCGCCGTCGTAGATCGGCGTCGCCGAACTGCCCAGAATGTAGCCACCGCCGTGCACGAAGAACATCACCGGCAGTGGACCTTCGGGCGGCGATTGCGGCGCAACCACGTTGAGCGTCAGGCAGTCCTCGCTCATCGGCTGGTACTTGCCGACCCCGACCATGGTGTAACGGCGTTGTTGCGGCGCGCAGTACCCGAACCCGTGGCAATAGCGCACGCCCGGCCAAGGCTCCGCGGGCTGCGGCGCACGCAACCGCAAGGACCCGACCGGTGGCCGCGCGTAGGGAATGGAACGCCAGCGGTGTACGCCGTCGCGCGTGAAGCCCTCGATGATCCCGGTGCCGATCTCTGCGCGGACGGTCCGTTCGTGCATCACTCGACGGTAGCGAACATCGCTCGCCCACGACGCGCCTGGTCGGCGCACGCGAACTCGACCGCTAGCCTGGCGGGATGCGCATTGCTGTGATCATCGCGGCGTCTGTGCTGTTGGCAGCGTGCTCGCCGGGTCGGGAAGCCGAACCGACGTCGCAACCCCGGTTGTCGGTGCCGACCGCCACGACGCATCCGAGCGCCAAACCGTCACCGACGACGACAACCTCTCCGCTGCCCACAACGGCTCCGGCCGCGGGAACTCCGATGCCGCAGGTGATCAAGTGGGTTGAGGCAGGAAAGCCGGCCGACGCCGCGGGTTTCCACACCGCCACGCGCGACGGCGAAACCACCGATCTCGGTGACGACGTCGCGTTCGTCGCGGCGGGTACCCGGTGCGCGACCGACAAATTGGTCGGTGGCCAACTGTCGTGCCTGGTCGAGGCCGACGGGCTGCCGGACAAGCCGTCGGACGTCGAGGGCAACT
This sequence comes from Mycolicibacterium wolinskyi str. Jessa 2025, assembly GCF_049241375.1. Taxonomy (NCBI): domain Bacteria; kingdom Bacillati; phylum Actinomycetota; class Actinomycetes; order Mycobacteriales; family Mycobacteriaceae; genus Mycobacterium; species Mycolicibacterium wolinskyi. The sequence continues at coordinate 3,053,813 of NZ_CP185960.1, read as the reverse complement.
GGGTCGCCGGCTGGGTCGACTTCGCCGGCCCGACGGTGGACATCGGCGCACTACGCGGCGATCCGGGGCGATTCACCTACGGCGACGGCGCCGAACTGCCTGCCGGGCAGGCACTCGGATTCGGCGACTATCGGTGCCGCGCCGACGCCACCGCCCTGGTGTGCGTCAATTACGCACACCAGTCGGCCGTCCGGTTCAGCGCCACCGGTGTCGAGCCGCTCGGCTGCCTCCAGCCAGTCCCACCGCCGGTCGGCGTGGGCAGGCAGTTCAGCTGCCCGCCGGACTAGGCGACGCCTTTGCGTCTGAGGATCGGCAGCACGCCTTCGGCAAACCAGTACGCCTCTTCCAGATGCGGGTAGCCGGACAGGATGAACTCGTCGAAGCCGAGTGAGTGGTACTCGTAGATGAGGTTGGCGACCTCCTCGTGGCTCCCGACCAGCGCGGTTCCCGCGCCGCCGCGGACCAGGCCGACACCGGCCCACAAGTTGGGGTAGATCTCGAGCTGGTCCACCCGACCACCGTGCAACGCCGTCATCCGGCGCTGCCCTTCCGACTCCGACTTGGCATGCAGCGCAGTCGCTTTGGCGATCTGCTCCGGGCTGAGCTCGGCCAGCAGCTCGTCGGCCACGGCCCACGCGGCGGCCGAGGTGTCGCGGGAGATCGTGTGCAGCCGGACGCCGAACCGTACGGTGCGGCCACGTTGTTCGGCCAGTTTGCGGACCTGTTCGACCTTGGCGGCGGCGGCCTGCGGCGGCTCACCCCAGGTGAGGTACACGTCGACGTGCTCGGCGGCGATCGGCAGTGCGGCCGCCGACGAGCCGCCGAAGTAGATCTGCGGCAACGGGTCCGGCGGCGCCGAAACCCGCGCGTCGGCCACCGAGTAGTACTCGCCCTTGTACGTCAGCGATTCGTCGGGCCCTTGGCGCCACAGCGAATTGACGATGTGGAGGAATTCCCCGGTACGCGCGTATCGCTCGTCGTGGCTCAGCCAGTCGCCGAACCGGCGTTGTTCGACGTTGTCGCCGCCGCTGACGATGTTGAGCAGCACGCGGCCCTCGGAGAACCGCTGCAGCGTCGCGGCCTGCTGGGCGGCGAGCGTCGGCGGAACCAGGCCGGGCCGAAACGCGACGAGGAACTTGAGCCGCTCGGTCTCGGCGAGCAGCGCCGACGCGGTCAGCCACGCGTCCTCGCACCACGTCCCGGTCGGGGTCAGCACCCCTTCATAGCCCAGACGATCGGCCGCGCGCGCGATTTCGGCGAGGTAGCGACGGGTGGGTGCACGATAGTTGTCCGGGATGGTGTGATGCGTCGAGGCGTGCGACGCTCCGACGATCGAGCGGCTGTCTCCGTTGGTGGGCAGGAACCAGAAGAATCGAGCGGATGGCTGGACTGTCACGGACGTCCCCTTCCTAGTTGCGGTTGAGGTACAGGGGCCGCAGCTGATCGGCGAAGCGGCGGTCGACCCAGTTGGCGAAGTCGGGTGCGGCGGCGATCTGGCCCGATTGGGCGAACAGGTCGGCCATTTCCTGTTCGGACGCGATCAGCTGATCGGAGAGATCGGTCGGCAACCGCAGGCTGCGGCCCTGCGCAACGGTCGCCACCGCGGGGTCGAGCCCGACCTCGGCGGCGTAGCGCGACACCCACTGGTCGCGATGGTCGTTGGCCCATCGGACCGCCTTCGCGTAACGCACCAGCAGATCGGCCAGCGCGGTGTTGCGTTTCGGATCGGCCAGCGCCGCATCGGACGCGACGCCGAATCCGGCGCCGTTGGTGACGCCCGTCGCGCGCGCGATGCTGCGCACCGGAAGCTCCTTCTCGGCCTGGGCGGTGTAGGGATCCCACACGGCCCAGACGTCGACCCGGCGCTGCGTGAAGGCCGACAACGCATCGGCGGGTTGCAGGAACACCAGCTTCACGTCGGCCGGGCTGAGCCCGGCACGGCTCAGCTGAACGAGGGTATGACCGTGAGCCGAACTGCCTTTCGCGATCGCGATGCTCTTGCCGCGGAGATCGGCGACGGTCTGGATCGGCGAGTCGGCGTGGACGACGATCTGGTCGCCGAACCCGCCGCCGTCGTATGCCGATACCACCTTGACCTTGGCGTTCGACGCCGCACCGAAAATCGGTGGAGTGTTGCCGGTGATCGCGAAGTCGATCTTGCCCGCCGTGGCCGCCTCGATCTGTGGTGGGCCCGAGGTGAACGTCGAGAACGCCACCTTGTACGGCAGATCGTCCAGCGCGCCCGCGGCGCGCAGCAACGCTTCGGTGCCGCCCTTCTGGTCGCCGATCTGCAGCGTCACCCCCGCGAGCTCTGAGAGCGGCACCGTCGCGGGAGCCTGCTGAGGAGCCGAATTATCTTGCCGGGACACACAACCCGTGAGCAATCCGGCGACAAGCAGCAGTGCCGCGAATCTACGGGTGGATGCGGACATACGCGTTCTCCTCACGTCAGAGCGCGACGCCGAGGCTGTCTAGCAGCTCGGCCCGGTAGCGTTCGGTGTTGGCGGATGGATCGCCCGGCGATCGCCGGGAATCGGTGATGTCGAGCGTGTGCACCACCCGGCCCGCCTCCAACACCAGAACCCGGTCGGCCAGCGCAACCGCCTCGTCGACGTCGTGGGTGACCAGCAACACGCCGAAGCCGTGCTCGCGCCACAGGTCGAGCAGCAGCTTGCGCATGCTCAGCCGGGTCAGCGCGTCGAGCGCGCCGAACGGCTCGTCGAGCAGAAGCAGCTCGGGCTCGGCCACCAGGGCCCGCGCCAGCGAAACCCGTTGTGCCTGTCCGCCGGACAAGGTCAACGGCCAGGCGTCGGCGCGATCGGCCAAGCCCACGTCGGCCAGCGCCCGCTCGGCCCGGGCCAACGCCTGACCGCGCGAGATCCGGCTGCGGGTCAGGCCGTAGGCCACGTTGGTGCGGACGTCGCGCCATGGGAAAAGCCTCGGTTCCTGGAACGCCAACGCCGGCGCACCCGACACCACCCGCTCCCCCGTGTGGTCGGTGGACAACCCCGCCAGCACGCGCAGGACCGTCGACTTGCCGGATCCACTCCGTCCGATCAATGCGACGATCTCACCGCCGCCGATGCGCACCGACACGTCGCTGAGCACGTGATGTTCGCCGTACCATTTGTTCACGCCGCGCAGTTCACCGGCCACCTTGGTCGTTCGGTCCGAAATCACGGTCATGTGCGATACCTCAGGGCTCGACGTTCCAGCATGCGGACAATGGCATCGGTGCCGATACCCAACAGCGCGTAGACGATCAGCCCGAAGATGATGATGTCGATGCGCAGAAAGTCGCGGGCGTTGTTGATCAGGAAGCCGATTCCCTTGTCGGCGTTGATCTGTTCGGCCACGATCAGGGTGAGCCAGGCGATCGCGAGTGACTGCCGGAACCCGACCAGCACCTGGGGTGCCGCACTCGGCACGATGATGGTCCGGAACCGCTGCCAGAACGAAAAGCCCAGCACCTGAGCGGTTTCGAACAGTTTCGGGTCGACCTGACGTATCGCCGAGAAGGTGTTCAGGTACAGCGGGAAGCTCACGCCCAACGCGACCAGCAGCACTTTCGGCAGCTCGCCGATACCGAACCACAGGATGAACAACGGGATCAGGCCGAGGTGTGGCAGCGCCCGGATCATCTGCATCGGCGGATCGACCGTGGCCTCCAGCCAACGCGACAGCCCCACAGCGGTTCCCAGTGCGACGCCGACCACTCCGCCCAGCAGCAGGCCGACGATCACGCGGATCCCGGACACCTGCAGCGCGTCGGCGAGCTGACCGTTGCGGATTAGTTCGATCCCGGCCTCGAGGATCAACGACGGGGCCGGCAGGACGTCCTGCGATATCACTCCGACCGCACTGCCCAACTGCCACAGCGCAAGCAGAACAACGGGTGAGATCAGCCGGATGACGCCCCATTTACGTTCGCTCGACCGGCGATTGGCGACGGTCGCCGCAGGGGCGGCCAATTCGGTGGGACTGGTCACGGTGATTCGACGTTACGTACCCCGCCCGTCACGGGTAAGAGTTGAAATCGGACTGAGCGAAACCGGATACACGAAAATCCCCGCCGGATGTGTTCCGGCGGGGATTGATCGGTGCGGCAACGCCGCTCAGCCGAAGCGCGTGTTCCCGGTCACGAGCGAGGCGACCACGTCGTGGCCGTTGATCTTCGAGGTGAACGTTCCGTTCTGCAGCCGCACCAGCTGCTGGGCCTGCTGGAGCTTGCGCTTGTTGCGCACCTGGGACTGGAACTGCTGGGCGTTGAGCTGTTGGAGCTCGGCCTGTTCGAAGTCACGACCGCTGATGCCGCCGTTGAACTGCACGCCGACCGCAGAGCCGTCGGGACGCACGACCCACGACGCGCGCACGCCCTCGTAGTCGGCGGTGTACATACCGGCCGGATCGGCCACCGCCGCCGCGGTGAACTTGTAGTTCACGCCGTTCATCGTCAGGTCGCCCGTGGCGTCGGTGGCGGTGAAGTCCGCTTTGAGGGTGTCGCGGAACTTCGAGGTGATGTCGATGTTGCCGTCGGTCTGGTTTCCGAAGAACCAGGCCTCGTCGTCGACGCCGTTGCACGCGTAGGCGGTGACGTTGTTGCCGTCGACGGAGATGCCGATGGTCATCTTCTTGCCTTCGGACTCCATGTCGGCCATGTAGCGGACGGAGGCCGGAAGCGGGGCGGCGGCCGAGGTGGTGGTCGGAGCCGCCGATCCAGACGTTTCGGCCTCGGTCGACGATCCACCGGAGCAGGCGGGGATGGCGCCGAGGGCGATGATCGCACTGACGCCCACAAGGAGGTTGCGCAGGTGTTTTCTCATGTCACCAGCATGTATGGCGACGCCGTTACGCACATGAAGAATGCATGGAGATTGCATGGAGAACCGAGGCGAACCACAGCCGTCAGCCCGCGAGGAATGCCTCGACCTCCGCGCAGAACACCGGCCAGGCCGGTTCGGTGGCCGTCAGCAGGTGGTTGTTGCTCGCCAGGGCGACCAACCTGGAGTCGTCGATCAGACTGGCCAGTTCCTCGCCGAACTGCATCGGCACCCGATGGTCGTCGCGGGAGTGCATGATCAGTGTCGGGCAACGGACTTCGCTCGCCGCGTCACGCACATCGATGCGGGCGAACTCCTCCAGGAACCGCACCGCGTTCTCGGGCGAGGTGGTGCGCCGCTGCAGCTGGTCGAACGCCGCCCAGTCGGCGCGGGTGCCGTCCGGTAGGAACTGCGCGGCGAACACCTGCCGGAACGCCGGATCGTCACGTCCCCAGCCGACGCGCGCCAAGTCGAGATCCAGTGCGGCGGCCCGTTTTTCCTCATCGCCGACGGCACGTACGGCGCGCCCCCGCGCGTACGCACCGCACAGCACCAGCCGGCTGACCCGCTCCGGGTGCCGCGCCGCGTACGCCACCGCGACCGCACCGCCTTGCGAGACACCCAGCAACGGAAAGCGTTCCAGCCCCAGCGCCTCGACGACCGACTCCAGATCGGCGACCCAGTCCTCGAAGGAGAAGTCGGTGGCTTCCCAGTCCGACAAGCCGCAGCCGCGTTCGTCGTAGCGAATGAACGTGTGGTTGCGGGACAGATCGCGCACCCAATGGCTCCACACCGGGCTTTCGATGTCGTAGCCGAGATGGGTCATCCAGTTCGCCGCGCGCACGAGCGGCGGGCCCTCCCCCGCGACGGCGTACGCGAGCCGGACCCCGTCGGCGGCCCGACAGAACGCGATGTGCTGGCGCGGCGGCGGCTCCGGGTTGATCGGTTGCGGCGCGACGGGTTGCGGCGCGGGCTGGTCCAGCGGTGCGGCGATGGTGCCGACGAACTGATAGCCCCGGCCGCGGACGGTACGGATGTAGCGCTGCGATTCCCCGTCGTCGCCAAGCGCGCGGCGCGCCGCCTTGATGCGGCTCGTCAAAGCCGCTTCGCCGACGAATCGCCCACCCCACACCGAGTCGAACAGTTCCTCTTTGCTGACGAATCGATCGTGATGACTGATCAGTTGGGTGAGCACGTCGAACACCTGGGGCTCGACCCGGATCACCTCGTCGTCACGGCGCAACTCATAGCGCCCGGTGTCGAGGACGAAGTCGTCGAATCGCCAGGTGCGGGGCGATTCGGTGCGTTCAGGATCGGATGTGGCGGCCACCGACGCAATCGTAGGGCCCCGCGCATGTGAGGAGCAGATCAGACCCCGCGCAGATCAGACCTATCGCCAGCCGTCAGCGGCCTTGGCCGCCTGCATCAACGCATCGCACAGCTGGCGGAGTTCGTCGGCCCCGGCGCCCTCGTCGACCGCCGTCGCGAGATCCTCGGCCGCACAGCGGACCTGATACACCCGATCCGACAGTTGCGATGCCTCGTCGGCACTCAGCACCACCGAATCCGGCGCGAGCGACGTGCCCTTGACCATTGCGCGTTGTTCGTAGGCGCGCTGCCGGCAGGACTGTCGGCAGTACTGGCGGCGGCGTCCCATCTGAGCGTCGGAGACTTCGCGCCCGCACCACCGACACGGCTGCGGACGGTGGCGTCTGCTGTTCCCGGTGGCCATGTGTCCTGACTGTAGACGGACCCTTGCCGCATCCGGCGTATCATGGACGGTCGAGTCGGGAACTTGGCAACGCCGTTGTGCGTTGTGTTATCCGGGCCAAATCGCGTGATGAGGAGTGTTTGACGATGGCTGATCGTGTCCTGAGAGGCAGTCGCCTCGGAGCCGTGAGCTACGAGACCGACCGCAACCATGACCTGGCGCCGCGTCAGGTCGCGCGCTACCGCACCGAGAACGGTGAAGAGTTCGACGTTCCGTTCGCCGACGACGCAGAGATCCCAGGTACCTGGCTGTGCCGCAACGGCCTGGAGGGCACTCTGATCGAGGGTGACGTGCCGGAGCCGAAGAAGGTCAAGCCGCCGCGCACCCACTGGGACATGCTGCTGGAGCGTCGTTCGGTCGAGGAACTCGAAGAATTGCTCAAGGAGCGTCTCGACCTGATCAAGACCAAGCGTCGCGGTAGCTGAACGACGTAGACAGAAAGAACCGCGAGCGTGTGTACGCTCGCGGTTCTTTTTGCGTCTGGGCAGGTGTGCGCTAGCGGACGACACCGCGGGCGCGGTCGAGGCGGCCGCGGATGCCCCACTCGGCGACCTTGAACATCGCCTCGCGGATGTTGGATCCGCTCATCTTCGACACGCCTAGCTCGCGCTCGGTGAACGTGATCGGGACCTCTACGACGGTGAAACCGTTGTTGATCGCGCGCCACGTGAGGTCGATCTGGAAGCAGTAGCCCTTGGAGTCCACCGCCGACAGGTCGATCTTCTCCAGCACCTCGCGCCGGTATGCGCGATATCCGGCGGTGATGTCGTGGATGTCGACGCCGAGCAGGAACCGGGAGTAGGTGTTGGCGGTCTTGGACAGCGCCAGGCGCCGCCACGGCCAGTTGCGCACGGTGCCGCCGGGGACGTACCGCGATCCGATGGCCAGGTCGGCGCCCGCATCGACGGCGTCGAGCAGCCGGCTGAGCTCCTCCGGCGCGTGACTGCCGTCGGCGTCCATCTCGACCAGCACCGAGTAGCCGCGACCCAGGCCCCACTCGAACCCGGCCAGATAGGCCGCGCCGAGCCCGGCCTTGCTGGTGCGGTGCATGACGTGGACGCGATCGGGGTCGGCGAGTGCCAGCTCGTCGGCGAGCTTGCCGGTGCCGTCCGGGCTGCCGTCGTCGACGACCAGGATGTGAACCTCAGGGCAGGCGTGGTGTACGCGCCCGACGATCAGCGGCAGATTCTCCCGCTCGTTGTAGGTGGGGATGATCACCAGAGTGCGCTGACTCGGGCTCATGTTGCTCCTTCATCATCGCCGGCGTTTGCCGCCCGGCGCCGAAAACTTTTTGGCACGAACCTTCCATTGTGCATCATCGCCGTGAACAACGCGGTGCCAGCTACCCAGAGGACTGCACCGAAACCCGCGATGACCAGCACCGCCTGCACGATCGGACCCCACTGCGTCGCAGGCGTCAGGTCGGACTTGAGGCGGATCTGGCTGTCGAGGTACGCGGGCCGGAACCACTCGGTGCGGGCCAGCTCACGGCCGTCCGGGGCGATCACGGCGCTGATCCCGGTGGTGCCGGCAACGACGACGTAGCGGTTGTGCTCGACGGCGCGCAGTTTGCCGAACGCCAGTTGCTGGGAACTCATGGCCTCGTCGAACGTGGCGTTGTTGGTGGGCACCGCCAACACCTGGGCACCGTTGAGGACCGACTCCCGTGCCGCCCGGTCGAAGATGACCTCCCAGCACGTCGTGACCCCGATCGGGACTCCGGCCGCATGCACGACGCCGGTGCCGTTCCCCGGGATGAAGTAGCCGGCCCGGTCGGCGTAGGACGACAGGTGCCGGAAGAACCCGCGCCACGGCAGGTACTCGCCGAACGGTTGCACGATCTGCTTGTCGTGTCGCTCACCGGGGCCGTCGGTGGGGTTCCACACGATCACGGTGTTGTTGGCGACCGGATTGTCCGGGGTGTAGCCCGGCGCCTTGACCACACCGCCGACGAGGATCGGCGCGTCGATCGCCTCGGCCGCCGCCGTGATTTGCGCGGAGGCGTCGGCATTGGCGAGCGGATCGATGTCGGAGGAGTTCTCGGGCCACACGACGAACATCGGTTGTGCGGCACGGCCGGCCCGGACGTCGTCGGCCAGCCGCATCGTCTCTTTGACGTGGTTGTCGAGCACGGCACGCCGCTGTGCGTTGAAATCGAGTCCGAGCCGCGGCACGTTGCCCTGCACCGCGGCCACCGTGACGGACGGATCGTCGCCTGCGCCCATGCCGGAGTGGCGCACACCCGGCCACAGCAGAGCGGTCGACAGGAGCACCACGGCGACCGACACGCCGGGCAGCAGAACAGCGGGGGCGGGCACCCCGGGCTTGTGTCCGTGATGCCACCACCGCACGATCTCGAGCGCCACCACAGTCAGGCTGAACCCGGCCAGCGCGACGGCGAACGACAGCAGTGGCGCGCCACCCAGGCGTGCGATGGGCAGTAACGGACCGTCGGTCTGCCCGAATCCGACCACACCCCACGGGAATCCGCCGAACGGCACAGTCGACTTGAGCCATTCCTGGGCGGCCCACAGCGCGGCGAACCACACGGGCCAACCCGGCAGCTGTCTGATCACGACAGCGAGCACACCGAACAAACCGCAGAACAGGGCCTGCGCCGTGGCCAGCGCCAGCCACGGCACCGCCCCGACCAGACCGCTGATCCACGGCAGCAGCGGCACGTAGAACGCCAGGCCGAACAACAGTCCGTACCCGAACCCACCCGCGCGGGTGGTCGACCGGAGGGTGAGAACCCAGGCCAGTAGGCCGAATCCGACGAACGCGGCGAACCACCAGCCCACGGGCGGGAAACTCGCCCACAGCGCAAGGCCGCCGCCGATCGTCGCGCTCAGTTGCGGCCATCGGTCCGCCACCGCGCGGCCGAACCGGCGGGCCCACGCAGATCGCTTGGCCTTCTGGTCCTTGTCGACGTCCGCGTCGAGATCCGTGTCGAGGTCTGTGTCGAGGGCGTCGGGCAATGAATCGTGGTCGAAGTCGTCGGCAAGTTCGTCGTCGACGGGTTCGTCGTCGCCGATCGCCGGTATCACCTCGGTGACCTCGTTGGGCCCCTCCCGGAGCCGGTCGAACCGGCTGCCCGAATGCCTCGGCCGGTCGCTAGCCATGGATGGTGACACCTCGGCGGACCGTTTGACGACAACGGGGCAGCGCCACGCCGGCAGCCAGTCGCGGCAGTGCCGGGACGCGGGAGCGCGGGTCGGTGGACCAGCGCTGCGCGGCGTTAGCGGGTGCGCTGACCTCGAGATCGTCGGCGTCCCACACAGCAAAGCTGGCGGCCGCACCGGCCACCAGTGTCCCGGTGACGCCGTCACGCACGCCGCCCGCGCGCCACCCGCCGCGGGTGGCGGCGGCGAACGCGGCGCGGGCCGACACCGCACTCGACGGGGTGCGGTGCTCGATCGCGGCCCGAATCGTCTCCCAGGGGTTCATGCTGGTGACCGGGGTATCGGAGCCGAAGGCGAGGGGCACGCCTTCGGATGCTAACAGCGCGAGCGGGTTGAGCCGATCGACTCGATCAGGGCCGAGACGCTGCGCATACATGCCGTCGCGACCACCCCACAAGGCGTCGAAGTTGGGTTGCATACTCGCCGCGACACCCCACGTCCCGAGTTGGCGGGCCTGCTCCGGACTGACCATCTCAAGGTGCTCCAGCCGGTGGCCGCACCGCGCGACGGCCGGTGCCCCGAGCCGGTCGACGACGGTCGCCACGGCATCGACGACGGCCGTCACGGCCGCGTCACCGATGACGTGGAACCCGGCCGGGATGCCGGCCTCGGTGCAGGCGTGCACGTGCGCCGCGATGGTTTCGGCGTCGAGGTAGCGGTTGCCGCACGTGTCGGGGGCATCGTGGTACGGGGCGTGCAGCCAGGCCGTCCGCGAACCCAGTGCGCCGTCGACGAACAGATCGCCGGCCAGCCCGGTGGCGGCGGTCTCGGCGATGAGCGCCCTGGCGTGCTCGGCGTCGTGTGCGGGTTCACCCCAGTAGCCGATCACCTCGACGCCGTGGTCGAGCTCGCGCAGTTCCTGCCAGTCGACGAGGCCGCCGATCTGTGGCCCGGCGCATTCGTGCACGGCGACGATCCCGAGCGCGGCCGCATGGTCGAGCGCCGCGACACGCGCCTCGTGGCGTTGCCGTGTGGTCAGGCGGTCCCGGGCCGCGGCGCGGACCAGGTGGTGGGCGTCGGCGCGCAGCGGCTGCTGCGGCGAATAGCCCTCAGCTGCGGCCAGTTCGGGGACCAGCCGACGCAGCGCCGATGTTGCGACCGCCGAGTGGACGTCGACCCTGGCCAGGTAGGCGGGCCGGTCGCCCAGCACCGCGTCGAGGTCATCGGTGGTCGGCGGGGTGCGCTCGGGCCAGCCGGATTCGTCCCACCCGTGGCCCCACAGCGGTCCGTCCGGATGCTTCGCGGCGTGGTCGCCGATCAACCGCAGACAGTGTTGTAGCGAGGTGGCCGTCCGCAGATCGAGGCCGCGGAGGTTCAGCCCGGTGGCGGTGACGTGGACGTGACTGTCGACGAACGCCGGTGCCACGAAACCGCCGTCGAGGTCGACGATGTCGGCGCCAGGGAATTGTGCGCGGCCGACGTCATCGCTGCCGAGCCACGCGATCACACCGTCGCGCACCGCCATGGCGGTCGCGTCGGGATGGCTCGGGCTGTGGATGTGCCCGTTGAGCAGCAGCGTCGTCACGCTCAAGAACGTACTTGGCGGCCGGTGACGGCTCGTTATTCGGGCTGGGGCCTGATCGCCGGACGGGTTGGCGTCCAGGTGCCGGGTGCATCGTGGACGTCGATGACCTCGCCGTCGATGTAGTCGCGGCGCGGGGTGATGAACGTGACGTGCCGCGCGACGCCCCGCGCGGCCAGGCCCGCCGCCAAGGGACGCACCGCCGAGCGGGTGAGCGGGACGAGCATGAGCAGGCCCACTGCCGTGGTCACCAGGCCGGGGACGAACACCAGAACGGTGCCGAGCGCCACCAGGGCGCTGTCGGTGACCTGGGCACCGGGGTTGGTCGTGCCGCGGCGCAGCGTGGCGAGCTGCTTGCGCAGCTGCGAGCCGGCCAGCGCCAGCCCGACGACGAACGCGCCCACGAGGGCCAACAATGTCCAGCCGACGCCGATGGTGGCCGCGAGCGCGACGATCACCGCCATCTCCACGATCACGTAGAGCAAGAAGTACCGCATCAGCATGCAGTGACAACGGACGAGCGACGTCCAGGGTTCCGCCCGCGCTCAGATGTCGATGGCGGCGTGCGTTACGCCACGGCCCGGATTTCGAGCGCCACGTTGTTCTTCATGCCGCCGCGCAGCTTGGAGAAGAAGTTGAACGTCTTGCCGAGCAGCCCGTAGCGGCTGCCGATGGCGCGGTAGGCGTCGGCCGTGCGGACCGCGTTGACCGCCGCGACCGCTTCCACCGGCTCGCTCTTGGGATTGCCGCGCATGTCGCACTTGGCGATCGTGACGCGCGGGGTGTTGCGGATCCGCTTGACCTTCCAGGACTTTTCCTGCGTGATCACGATCAGGCCGTCGCCGTCCGGGGCGGCCCAGATCGGCGTCGGCTTCTCGCGGCCGTCCTTGGTGAACGTGGTGAGCAGGATGTATTCGGATCCCGCGACATCGGCGAAGGTGAGGGCCATGCCACGAACTTAGCGTGGGCTCACCCTTCGAGCTCGCCTTCGGTTTCCAGCAACACCTGTCGCAGCCCGTCGAGCGTGGCCTGTTCGGGGTGTGCCCACATGCCACGGCCCGCGGCCTCCAGCAGGCGCTCGGCCATGCCGTGCAGCGCCCACGGATTGGATTCGGCCATGAACTTGCGGTTCTCGTCGTCGAGCACGTATTCGGCCGACAGCCGCTCGTACATCCAGTCGGCCATCACGTGGGCCGTGGCGTCGTAACCGAACAGGTAGTCGACGGTCGCGGCCATCTCGAACGCGCCCTTGTAGCCGTGGCGGCGCATCGCGTTGATCCAGCGGGGATTGACGACGCGCGCCCGAAACACCCGGTTGGTCTCCTCCGACAGCGTGCGCGTGCGCACCGCGTCGGGGCGGGTGTTGTCGCCGATGTAGGCCGCGGGCGCTTTGCCGGTCAGCGCGCGCACCGTGGCGACCATGCCGCCGTGGTACTGGAAATAGTCGTCGGAATCGGCGATGTCGTGTTCGCGCGTGTCGGTGTTCTTGGCCGCCACGGCAATTCGGCGGTAGGCGCGGTTCATGTCGTCGGCGGCCGGTGCACCGTCGAGTCCCCGCCCGTACGCGAAGCCACCCCATGCGGTGTAGACCTGGGCGAGGTCGGCGTCGTCGCGCCAGTTGCGGCTGTCGATCAGCTGCAACAGCCCGGCCCCGTACGTGCCGGGCTTCGAACCGAAAATGCGTGTGGTGGCGCGCCTTTCGTCGCCGTGCTCGGCCAGGTCGGCTTGGGCGTGCGCGCGGACGTAGTTGTCGGCGGCGGGCTCGTCGAGACCGGCCACGAGCTTGACCGCGTCGTCGAGCATCGTCACGACATGCGGGAACGCGTCGCGGAAGAACCCGGAGATACGCACCGTGACGTCGATGCGGGGCCGGCCGAGCTCGGCGAGCTCGATGGGCTCGAGGTTGACGACGCGCCGCGACGCGTCGTCCCACACCGGCCGAACGCCCAGCAGGGCAAGCACTTCGGCGATGTCGTCGCCCGCGGTGCGCATGGCCGATGTCCCCCACACCGAAAGCCCGACCGACTGCGGCCAGCGGCCGTGATCGGTGCGGTAGCGCTCGAGGAGCGAATCCGCCATGGCGACACCGGTTTCCCAGGCGAGCCGCGATGGCACGGCCTTGGGGTCAACCGAGTAGAAGTTGCGGCCGGTGGGCAGCACGTTGACCAGGCCGCGCAGTGGTGAGCCCGACGGCCCGGACGCGATGAAGCGACCGTCGAGCGCCCGCAACACCTGGTCGATCTCGCGTTCGGTTCCGGCCAGCCGCGGGACGACTTCGGTCGCGGCGAACCGCAGGATGCGCGCGACCTCGGGGTTGTCCGTCAGCCGGTCGACAGCGCCTGGGTCCCAACCGCTTTCCTGCAGGGCGGCGACCAGCTCACGGGCCCCGGCCTCGGCCGCGTCGACCGCGGCGCGATCGTCGGAACCGTCCTCGGTCAGGCCCAGCGCCTGCCGCAGGCCCGGCACCGTCTGTTCACCGCCGAACAGCTGCCGGGCCCGCAGGATGGCCAGCACGAGGTCGAGTTCCCCTTCGCCGGTGGGTTTCTGGCCGAGTACATGAAGGCCGTCGCGGATCTGCACATCCTTGATCTCGCACAGCCAGCCGTCGACGTGCAGCAGCATGTCGTCGAACGAATCCTCGTCGGGACGGTCCTCAAGCCCCAGGTCGTGGTCCATCTTCGCGGCCCGCATGAGCGTCCAGATCTGCTGACGGATCGCAGGCAGCTTGCCGGGGTCGAGCGCGGAGACGTTGGCGTGCTCGTCGAGAAGCTGTTCCAGACGTGCGATGTCGCCGTAGGTCTCGGCCCGCGCCATCGGCGGGATCAGATGGTCGACGAGCGTCGCGTGGGCACGCCGCTTGGCCTGCGTGCCCTCGCCCGGATCGTTGACCAGGAACGGGTAGATCAACGGCAGGTCGCCGAGCGCGGCGTCGGTACCGCAGGCCGCGCTCATGCCAAGGGTCTTGCCGGGCAACCACTCCAGGTTGCCGTGCTTGCCGAGGTGCACGACGGCGTCTGCTTTGAAGTGGGCGTACGAGTCGCCGAATTGCCCGTCTAGCCAACGGTAGGCGGCCAGGTAGTGATGGCTGGGCGGCAGATCCGGGTCGTGGTAGATGGCCACCGGGTTCTCGCCGAAACCGCGCGGCGGTTGGACCACGATCACGACGTTGCCGGCCCGCATCGCCGCGATGACGATCTCGCCGTCGGGGTCACGGCTGCGGTCGACGAACAGCTCACCCGGCGGTGGACCCCAGTGCTCGACGATCGCGTCGGCCAGTTCGGCGGGCAGCGTCGCAAACCACGCGCGGTAATCCTTGGCGGACACGCGGATCGGGTTTCCGGCGAGTTGGCCATCGGTCAACCAATCCGGGTCCTGGCCGCCGCGCTCGATGAGTGCGTGCATCAGGGCATCACCATCGCCGGACTCCAGACCGGGGATGTCGTCGGCCTCGCCCAGGTCGTATCCGGCCTCCCGCATCGCGCGCAGCAGCGCGAGCGCGCTCGCCGGGGTGTCGAGGCCGACCGCGTTGCCGATGCGGGCGTGTTTGGTGGGGTACGCCGAAAACACCAGGGCGACGTGCTTTTCGGCGGCCGGGACGGATCGCAGCCGGGCATGCCGCACGGCCAGTCCGGCCACCCGTGCGCAGCGTTCCTGGTCGGGCACGTAGGAGATCAGGCCCTCGTCGTCGATCTCCTTGAAGGAGAACGGGACGGTGATGATGCGGCCGTCGAACTCGGGCACCGCGACCTGGGTCGCGACGTCGAGCGGGGTCAGGCCGTCGTCGTTACCCGACCACTGTTCACGGGAACTGGTCAGGCACAGCCCTTGCAGAATCGGAACGTCCAGCGCCGCGAGGTGGGCCACGTTCCACGAGTCGTCGGCTCCCCCGGCGCCCACCGTGGCCGGGGTCGACCCACCCGCGGCCAGCACTGTGGTGATCAAAGCGTCTGCGGTGCCGAGCAATTCGAGTAGTTCAGGTTCGGCGGTCCGCAGCGACGCGCAGAAGATCGGGAGCGGGCGCCCGCCGGCGTTCTCGATGGCGTCGCACAGCGCGTCGACATAGCCGGTGTTTCCGGCCAGCTGCTGGGCGCGGTAGAACAGCACCGCGACGGTTGGGCCGTCGGCGGCGGTGTTCGCCCGTTCCAGCACGCCCCAGTTCGGCGTGCTGACCGGCGGCGCGAAGCCGAAGCCGGTCATGAGCAACGTGTCGGACAGGAACGCGTGCAGGTTGCGCAGATTCTCGACGCCGCCCTGGGCGAGATAGATGTGGGTTTGCAGGGCCGCACCCTGCGGCGCGGTCGAACGGCCCATCAGGTCGGCGTCGGGTGATTGTTCGCCGCTGACGACGACGGCCGGCACGCCACTGGCCACGACCGTGTCGATGCCGTCCTGCCAGGCTCGGTAGCCGCCGAGGATCCGCACGACGGCGACGTCGGCACCGGCGAGCAACTCCTCCAGCTCGCCGCCGACCAGCCTCGACGGATTGGCCCACCGGTACTCCGCGCCGCTGGCGCGGGCAGTGATCAGATCGGTGTCCGACGTCGACAGCAGCAGGACGGTAGGAGCAGCGGACGTGGTCGGATCAGCCGGATCAAGTGGGTCAGACACTCACCATTCGTACCGCACCGGCTGCGGCAGTGGTGCAGTCGGTGCGGTACGCGACGGTGTCAGCGCTGGATTTCGCCGAAGCGGTCGTGCCACGACTGCCGGTACGGCCGGCCCGTGGCGGCCACGAGCACCAGTACGAACGCGACGAAGACGCCAAAGGCAAGCATGGTCGCTCCTTTCTAGAACCGGTTTCAACTTGCGGTACCGGTGGTCCCGGGTACTTGCCGCAAACGTACGCCCAAAGCCGCCGAAAATCGTCGATCTGTAAGGGACGGAACAGCTTTCCAGTTCTGTGACGGATGTCACATCTGACGGTAGTTGGCCGCGGTCCAGCGCTGCTCACCGATGAACGGGCGCAGCGCCAGCAGGTACACGACACCCGCCACCAGTGGGGCGAGCAACGGCACCCACGGCACCGTCACAGGCAACGCGGCGGCCGCCAGCGCCAGCACGGTGAACCCGATGGCGGTGAGCATCGTGGGGCGCGTCGTCGTCACCACCTCCGGGGTGCCGACCGCGTACCTGATCACGAGATACGCCACTGCCGAAAGACCCGCGAGGGCCGCGAACACCGGCTCGGGTTCGGACAGCGCGAGTGCGGACGCGGCCGCGACGACGGCAGCCGTCGCGACGGGCCGCAGCAGCAATGCGACAAGAACGCCCACCGCGGCGACCGCCGCTGCCACCAACGCCGGACCGTCCGCCGGAGCCGCCGTGGCGGCAGCCATGAGCAACCCGAACACCGTCGAGAACGCACGCGGGGCCGGTTGCGCCGACATCGTCACAACCGCCGGTGCACGTGCCGGTGCCGGTCGGGTATCAGGCGCATCGCGTCCTGCAACGGGCCGTCGCTTCGCCAGTGCACGACGTCGACGCCGATCGTGCTCATGTCGCGGTACATCGCCGACCGCTGCAGCGCCCACATCCGCGCGATCAGCGGATCCAGTTCGCCGTCGAACGGCGCCCCCTCCAGCACGTCGACCGCGACGACGTGGTGACCGCGCTTGGACAGTTCGATCAACGCCAGCGCGAATTCCGTGCTCAGCAGCGTCGAGAAGGCTACGACGATCGCACCGGGTGGCACTGCCGCGCGCGGGGCCAACGTGCCGGTCGTGGTTTCGAACCCGCTGCCGACGCCGAGCACGGCGTCGAGCACGCGGTAGAACTGCCTGCGCCCGATGTCGAGGCCGAGCCAGCGCGGCCGGCGACCGCCCAGCGCGACGATTCCCGCGCGATCGCCGTTGCGCAGCGCGCTCTGCACCACCTGGGCCGCGCCGCGCGCCGTACGTTCGGTGGCCTGCGTTGCCGGTCCGGGCGCCTGGTCGTGCGTGTCGATCAGCACGACGACGTCGGCCCCGCGGTCGGTGAGCCGTTCGGTGACATGCAACCGTCCCCGCCGCGCGCTCACGGGCCAGTTGACGGTGCGCAGATGGTCACCCGGCACATAGGGCCGCACGTCGGCGTACTCGACGCCGGGCCCGGTGTGCCGGGTCAGGTGGGTGCCGAGCCGATCGGGCAGTTCAGCCCGCGGGATCGGGGTGCCCTGCGGCGCGGCAAGCGGGAACACGTACAACTCGGCGGCCTCGACGGTCGCTTCCCCGACCATCAGCCCGCCGGGCGGGATCACCTCGACACGTGCCCGCACCGGATATCGGCCCCACCGCGTCGCCCCGGCCGCAACCGTGGCTCGGTCACTCGTCGCCGCACCGACGTCGACAGTCATGCCCCGGCTCGGCTGGACCGTGAGCACACAACCGGTACCGGGAGCGGCCGCGACGCGCACCGACACCGGGACAGTCTCGTTCTCGAAACACCGCACCGCGGCGGGCTCGCCGCACACCTCGACCCGGCCCGCCGGCCGCTGCCAGTGGACCGAACACAGCACGCCGAGCAGCGGAGCCGCGAAAACCACCAACTGCCAACGTGATCCGGCTACCGCGGCCACCAGCACCAACGCGGACGCGGTGGCGATGGCCTTGGCCAGTGGTGCCGCGCGCCAGTGCGGTACGGCTTCCACGCGACGGACCTCGGACATGGCCGGATCAGGCCGGCCCGGGATGGGTACGAGGCACCGGAAGCCTGCGCAGTAGTTCGTTCATCACGTCCGAGCCGTGGATGCTGCGCACCCACATCTCCGGGCGCAGGCTGATGCGGTGTGCGATCGCCGGGACCGCGAGCGTCTTGACGTCTTCGGGGATGACGTAGTCGCGGCCGAGCAGCAACGCGCGGGCCCGCGCCAACTGGACGAGGTCCAGTTCGGCACGCGGACTGGCACCGACCGCGACCTGCGGATGATGCCGGCTCGACGCGGCCAGGGCCACGACGTAGTGCAGTACGTCGTCGTGCACGCTCACCTGTTCCACCGCTTCGCGCATCGCGAGGAACTGCGGGCCGTCGATCACCTGGTGCACGTTGACCTCGGCCGACCCGCGGTCAAGCCGGCGCCGCAGCATCGCGGTCTCGTCGGCGGTCGAGAGATATTTGAGCTCAAGGCGTATCGAGAACCGGTCGAGCTGGGCCTCCGGCAACGGATAGGTACCTTCGTACTCGATCGGGTTGTCCGTGGCCAGCACGATGAAAGGGGCTGGCAGTCGGTGTGTTTGGCCGTCGATGCTGACCTGCCCCTCGGCCATCGCCTCCAGGAGCGCGGCCTGGGTCTTGGGCGGCGTCCGGTTGATCTCGTCGGCCATCAACAGGTTGGTGAAGATCGGGCCCGGCCGGAATTCGAAACGGCCGGACTGCATGTCGTAGACCGTCGAGCCGAGCAGATCCGCGGGCAACAGATCCGGGGTGAACTGCACGCGCGTGAACTTGAGCCCGAGCGCGGCGGCGAACGACCGCGCGATGAGCGTCTTCCCCAGCCCGGGAAGATCTTCGATGAGCACGTGCCCGCGGGCCAGCAGCGCGGTGAGGATCAGCGTCAGTGCCTCGCGCTTGCCCACCACGACACGTTCGATCTCGTCGAGCACGGCATGTGCGGTCGCAGCCGCCGACTCCTGCGCGGATACGGGCACCGGGCCGGTCATAGCCGCTCCAATCGTTCGAGGATCTCGCCGA
Source organism: Mycolicibacterium wolinskyi str. Jessa 2025 (assembly GCF_049241375.1). Taxonomy (NCBI): domain Bacteria; kingdom Bacillati; phylum Actinomycetota; class Actinomycetes; order Mycobacteriales; family Mycobacteriaceae; genus Mycobacterium; species Mycolicibacterium wolinskyi. The sequence goes on along the minus strand of NZ_CP185960.1, from coordinate 3,034,853 downwards.
GAACCGCGCGCCCCGGACCGGGCTCGTCGGCGCGGCCTGCCGAGGAGGCGACGTTGTTCGGATCCACCCACTGCCACAACTGTTCTCCGAACAGCATCCGGCCGGTCGCGTGGAACGCCGCGGGATCGCCGGCCTGGCGGTGCCCGGTTGCCGCGGCGAACTCCCTGGCCAGTCGCGGCCGCAGATGCCGGTCCCATTGCAGCCGCGTGGAATCGGCCCGCCGGATCAACGTTTCGGTCTCGGCCCGCCACTGCGCGAGCAACTCCGCGGCATCGTCGGAGGACGACCATCGATCGTCTGCCTCGTCGTCGGAGCGCAGCGACCAGCGCATCGCGAGCAACAGGATTGCCAGTGCCGCACCGGCCGCCCAGCCCACCAGGCTCCGATCGGGTAGCGCAACCGACCAGGCCTCGACCAGGATCACCAGCAGAAAGCCCGCCACCACAGTTCTTTTCACGCCAGGCTCCGTAAATCGGCAAGTACCCGGTGCAGCGCCGCCACCGCGGCGTCGCGGTGGGCCTCGGTCATCACGTGCGGGCTGAACCTGGCCTCGGTGAACAACTCGACGAGTTCGGTTGCGCTGTCGGCGGACAACGCGTGGTGGTTGACCGCGCGCGCCAGCACCTCCGACGGGGTGTCGGAATCCTGCGGTACCGCACCCGGTGCCTGCGCCAACCCGTGCTCCATCGCGGCGTAGCACGCGATGATCGCGGTGCGCGGGTCGCGGCTGAGATCTGCGATCTCGGCCAGGCCGAGTTCGGCTGCGCGCGCGAGAGTTTCGGGCCCGCCAGGGCTCGGCGGTGACGCGATGTGCTCGCCGTCGTCGAACCAGGTCCCCGGGCGCGCACGCCGTCTGGCCTGCACGACGGTGCCGAACGCCACGATCAGCAACAGGATCACGGACGCCACAGCCAGATACCTCAGCGCGCTGTCCCCGCCGCCGACGGGGTCGGGCGGTTGCTGCGGGGGCGACCCCGGCGGCGCAGAAGCCGGCGGTGACGACGACGGCGCCGGCTCATCGGGTTCGGCCAGGCGGGTGATCAGTACGAGCACCAGCAGCCACCACAACAGCGCCGCCAACGCGACAAGCGCCCACCGCCAGCGCAGCCGGACCTGCAGCCCGCGCAATTCCAGGCGTCCGAAGCCCTCATCACCGACTGGGCGGTCGAGTTTGCGGGGTGCGGCGATCACGGCGAACGCGAACCCCGCGAGCGCGACCGCCAGCAGGGCGATCAACGCCACGAGCCCGGCCGGCGAATCGGTCCGGGCCTCGGCGGGCGCACGCTGCCCGCCCGGCACATAACCGCGCAACGCGATGGCAGCCACGACTACAAGCGCGAGCACTGTGGCCACGCGCCCTGCCGCCTTATCGATGCCGGGCATTGCCTGGACAATCGTCGCACGGTTTTCGATCGTGGCCAGCGAAATGCTTTACCCGACCGCGCGCGGATGACGCAATGATCGAGTGAGTGAAACCCGCGCAACCAGCCTGACCATCACCAAACTCGGTGCGCACATCGGCGCCCGCGTCGAGGGTGTGCGCCTCGGCGGCGATCTGGACGCCTCGACCGTCGACGCCGTCAACGCCGCGCTGCTCGAGCACAAGGTGCTGTTCTTCCCCGATCAGCACCACCTCGACGACGATGGGCAACTCGCATTCGCGCACCTTCTCGGCACGCCCACCACCGCACATCCCACGCTGTCGCGCGGAGAGCAGGTGCTTCCCATCGACTCCCGCTACGACAAGGCCAACAGCTGGCACACCGACGTCACGTTCGTCGACCGGATCCCCAAGGCGTCCCTCCTGCGCGCGGTGGCGCTGCCGGACTACGGCGGCACCACGACGTGGGCCTCGACCGAGGCGGCCTACGATCAGCTGCCCGCACCGCTGCGGGCGCTGGTCGAGAATCTGTGGGCCACCCACACCAACCTGTACGACTACGCCGCCCAATTCCCGTCGCCGCACGGCGACAACCCCAGCGAGACCGAGCGCGCATATCGCGACCAGTTCGTCTCCGACTATTACGAAACCGAGCATCCCGTGGTGCGCGTGCATCCGGAGACCGGCAGGCGTGTCCTGCTGCTCGGCCACTTCGTGAAGAAGTTCGTCGGGCTCGGTTCGACCGAGTCGGCGGCGCTGTTCCGCTTGTTGCAGGACCGGATCACCAAGCTGGAGAACACGGTTCGGTGGAGCTGGCGGCCGGGTGATCTCGCGATCTGGGACAACCGCGCGACCCAGCACTACGCGGTGGCCGACTACGACGACCAGTACCGCAGGCTCAACCGCGTCACGCTCGCCGGCGACGTCCCGGTCGACATCCACGGCGAGCGCAGCCGCGTCGTCAGCGGCGACGCGTCGGCGTACTCGAACGTGGTCGCCCCGGTCGCGCTCGCCGGCTGATCCTTAGAATGGGTCCGGTATGGCTCGGACCCGTGACCACGACGCCTGCCCCGGCGCGCTGACCGTGCATCAGGCCGCCGATGGCGCCCTGGTGCGTATCCGGCTGGCCGGCGGCGCGATCACCGCGGCCCAACTCGCGACGCTCGCCGAGGTGGCCACCGAGTACGGCTCCCCCGCAATGGAACTCACGTCGCGCGGCAACATCCAGCTTCGGGGCCTCACCGACACCGCCGCCGTCGCCGGTGCGCTGACCGGGGCCGGGTTGTTGCCGTCACCGACCCATGAGCGGGTGCGCAACATCGTGGCCTCACCGCTGTCGGGCCGGTCCGGCGGCCTCGCTGACGTCAGGGGCCTGGCCGCCGGGCTCGACCTCGCCATCCAGGCCGAACCGGCGCTCGCCGAGCTGCCCGGCCGGTTCTGGTTCAGCCTCGACGACGGCCGCGGTGACGTGTCCGGATCGGGGGCCGATGTCGGCGCGCACGTGCTCGACGGCGACACCGCCGCCCTGTTGCTCGCCGGCACCGACACCGGGGTACGGCTGGAGGTCGCCGATGTCGTACCGACACTGGTCGACGTGGCGCGGCGATTTGTCGTGACGCGCGGGAAAGCCTGGCGGACAACCGAACTCGACGACACATCGGACTTGCTCGCGGGCTTGACCGCGAGTGCGCCCGCCGGCACCCGGTGGCCGCCGACCGTCAAACCGCCGGTCGGCTGGATCGAACAGCACGACGGCAGGATCGCACTGGGCGCCGGATTACCCCTAGGCCTGCTCGGCGCGCGCGAGGCGCAGTTCCTGGCGGCCATCGAGGCGCCGATGGCCATCACCCCGTGGCGTTCGGTTCTGGTGTTCGACCTGGACGAGGGCACCGCCGACGTCGCGTTGCGGGTGCTGGCCCCGATGGGGCTCGTGTTCGACGAGAACTCGCCGTGGCTGGACGTCAGCGCCTGCACCGGCAGCCCGGGTTGCGCGAAGTCGGCCGCCGACGTGCGGTCGGACGCGGCCGCGGCCACGGCCACCCCTTCACCGACACACCGGCACTTCGTCGGCTGCGACCGGGCCTGCGGCAGCCCGCCCGTCGGCGAGGTCCTCATCGCCACCGAGGACGGATACCGACTGCGTCAACCGCCCCCGTAGGGTTAGCGGGTGCTCGACTACATCCGCGATGCCGCCGAGATCTACCGGCAGTCGTTCGCGACGATCCGCGACGAGGCGGAGCTGTCGCGATTCCCCGCCGACGTGTCGCGCGTGGTGGTACGCCTGATCCACACCTGCGGCCAGGTCGACGTCACCGAGCACGTCGCCTATACCGACGACGTCGTGGTCAGGACGCATGCCGCGCTCGCCGCGGGCGCCCCGATCCTGTGCGATTCCTCGATGGTGGCGGCCGGTATCACCAGGTCGCGGCTGCCCGCCGACAACGAGGTGGTCTCGCTCGTGGCCGACAGCCGCGCACCCGAGCTCGCCGCGCGGCTCGGCAGCACCCGGTCGGCGGCCGCGGTCGATCTGTGGGCCGACCGGCTCGACGGCGCGGTGCTCGCGATCGGCAACGCTCCGACGGCCCTGTTCCGGCTGCTCGAACTGCTCGACGACGGCGCGCCGACGCCTGCGGCGGTACTCGGCGGACCGGTCGGCTTCGTCGGGTCGGCGCAGTCCAAGCAGGAGCTGATCGACCGGCCCCGCGGGATGTCCTACCTGGTGGTCACCGGCAGGCGCGGTGGCAGCGCCATGGCCGCGGCCGCCGTCAATGCGATTGCGAGTGAGCGGGAATGACCTCAAGAGGAGTGCTCTACGGCGTCGGCCTGGGACCCGGCGATCCGGAACTGGTGACGGTCAAGGCCGCCCGGCTGATCGGCGAGGCCGATGTCGTGGCCTACCACAGTGCCCGGCACGGCCACAGCATCGCCAGGAGCATCGCCGAACGCTATCTGCGGCCCGGGCAGCTCGAGGAGCACCTCGTCTACCCCGTCACCACCGAGACCACCGACCATCCCGGCGGCTATGCCGGGGCGATGGAGGATTTCTACACCGAGGCCGCCGAACGGATCGCCGAACACCTCGAAGCCGGGCGCGACGTCGCGTTGCTGGCCGAGGGCGACCCGCTGTTCTACAGCTCGTACATGCACATGCACACCCGGCTGACGCAGCGATTCGACGCCGTGATCGTGCCCGGCGTGACATCGGTCAGCGCCGCGTCCGCCGCCACCGGCACGCCGCTCGTGCAAGGCGACGACGTGCTGACCATCCTGCCCGGCACCCTTCCGGAGGACGAGCTCAAACGGCGGCTGGCCGACACCGACGCCGCCGTGGTGCTCAAGCTCGGCCGCTCCTATACCAAGGTGCGCGAAGCGCTTTCGACGACCGGCCGGCTCGACGAGGCCTACTACGTCGAGCGGGCCAGCACACCGCGCGAGCGGGTGGCACCCGCGGGCGAGGTCGACGCCGCGAAGGTGCCGTACTTCTCGCTCGCGATGATCCCGGGCGGCGAGCGCCGCCCCGCGAGCGAGGGCAGCGTGGTCGTCGTCGGGCTCGGACCCGGTGACTACGACTGGATGACGCCGCAGAGCCGGCGCGAGCTCGCGGCCGCGACGGACCTGATCGGCTACGGCCCCTACCTGGACCGGGTGGGCATCCGGCCGGGTCAGCGCCACCACCCCAGTGACAACACCGACGAGCCCGAGCGGGCACGGCTCGCGTGCACGCTGGCTCAGCAGGGTCGGGCGGTCGCGGTCGTGTCGTCCGGCGACCCGGGTGTGTTCGCCATGGCCACCGCGGTGCTCGAGGAGGCCAAACAGTGGCCGGGCGTCGAGGTGCGCGTGATCCCGGCGATGACCGCGGCGCAAGCCGTGGCGAGCCGCGCCGGCGCGCCCCTGGGCCACGACTACGCGGTGATCTCGTTGTCCGACCGCCTCAAGCCGTGGGATGTGATCGTCGAGCGACTGACCGCCGCCGCCAAGGCCGACCTGGTGCTCGCCATCTACAACCCGGCGTCGAAGACGCGCACGTGGCAGGTCGGCGCGATGCGTGACCTGTTGCTGACCTATCGCGATCCGAGCACGCCCGTGATCATCGGACGGAGCGTTTCGGGCGCGCGGCCCGGCCCCGGCGAGAGTGTCCGCGTGGTCCGGCTCGCCGAACTGGACCCGGCCGAGGTCGACATGCGCTGCCTGCTGATCATCGGATCGTCGCAGACACAGTGGTACAGCGACACGGCCGACGGCAAGACCGAAGAACGCGTCTTCACCCCGCGCAACTACCCGGACTGACTGTCGTCGATTTTTATTGACTGCTGTCAGAATCCCGATTAGTGTCCGGCGTCACACCTGTTCGATGGGAGACGCGTGGCACAGCAGGGCGCATCGGTACGTTCGCCGATCGATCGTCGACAACCCCAGCGCAGCGATCAGCGCCGCACCGCGATCCTGGAGGCGCTCGACGAGCACCTGATGCAGACCGGCTTCGACGCGCTCAACATCGCCGAAGTCGCGCGGCAGGCCGGGGTCGGCCGATCGGCTTTCTACTTCTACTTCGAGAACAAGGCGGCCGCGGTCGCCGCGCTGCTCGAGCCGATGCACGACGCGCTGCTCGCCGCGAACAACATCCTGGCCGACACCACCGCGCCGCCGCGCGCACGGATACACGACACGCTTGACGCGGTACTCCGGACGGCCGAAGACCACCGCTACCTGTTCCAGGCCATGCTGGAGGCGCGCGGAGTCAGCGGGGCGGTGCGAGACATGTGGGATCAGGCTCGCGAATCGTTCGTGCCCACGGTCGCCGCGGTGATCACCGCCGAGCGCGCGAGCGGCCGCGCGCCGGACGGGGCGGACGCACACGTTCTCGCGAGCCTGCTGATGGAGTTCAACGACCGACTGGTGGAGCGGCTCATCATCGGCGGGCCGCTGACCCGCCGTCAACTGCTGGAAGGTGCGGAGGCCATGTGGATGGGCACGATCTACGGAGTGGTGCGGTGACCGCGGCGGTGTCGATCCCCAGCAGGCCGGCCGACGTCACCTCGTCGTGGCTGTCGACGGTCCTCGGGGTCGAGGTCAGTTCGGTGGCGACCGCACCGATCGGCACCGGCCAGACCGGTGCGACGTATCGGGTGTCGGTCACCTACCAGGGCTCGACGGATCTGCCCGCGACGTTCGCGATCAAGCTCCCGTCGCAGGACGACACCGTGCGCGACCGCGTCGTCATCGGATACCGCTCCGAGCACGCGTTCTACACCAATGTCGCCGACCACGTGCAGATTCCGGTGCCGCACTGCCATCACTGCGAGATCGCCGGTGAGGGAGCCGACTTCGTGCTGCTGCTGGCCGATATGGCGCCTGCGGTCCAGGGCGACCAGATCGCCGGCTGCACCCGCGACGAGGCCGCGCTTGCCGTTCGGGCGCTGGCCGACCTGCACGGGCCGACATGGTGCGATGCGCGATGGGCGAACTTCCCCGGTATCGCCATGCCCAAGCCCGAACCGGATTCGGCGAAGGGCTTCGGCGACATCGCCAAGATGGCCGCCGACATCACCCTCGACAAACTCGGTGATCGCATGAGCGCCGAGAATCGCGAAACCTTGAGCGCGGCAATGTCCGTGGTGACTCCGTGGCTGCTGGCCGAACCCGACCGGTTCACCGTGCTGCACGGCGATTACCGTCTCGACAACATGCTGTTCGACCCCGACCGCACCCGCATCACGGTGGTGGACTGGCAGACTCTCGGCTCCGGGCTGCCGGCCCGCGACCTGTCGTATTTCACCGCGACCAGCTTGCTGCCCGAGACCCGGGCGGCGGCCGAAGCCGATCTGGTCGACGAGTACCACCGCACGCTGTGCCGCCACGGCGTCACTGGATACGACCGTGAGACCTGTTGGCGCGATTACCGATTGGGCATGCTGCAGGCACCGCTGATCACCGTGTTGGGGTGTGCGTTCGCGACGTCCACCGAACGCGGTGACGACATGATGGTCGTGATGGCCGAGCGTGGATGTCAGGCGATCCGCGAGCTCGGCACGCTCGACCTCATCGCAGCGCTCTGACCCACGCCTGCGCTTCGTCGACCGTGGCGACGGATCGCACGCCCTCGGGCAGCGGAGGGCGGTCCACCATCACCACCGCGACCCCCGCCGTGGCCGCGGCCCGCAGCTTCGGCTGGGTCATGTCGCCGCCGCTGTTCTTGGTCACCAGCGCGTCGATGTCGTGTTCGCGCAACAGCGCCAGCTCACCCTCGTAGTGATAGGGGCCGCGCGACAGCAGTAGCTCATGGCGGGCCGGCAGCGTTTCGGCGTCCGGCTCCGTGACGGCTCTGATCAGAAACCACGCGTCCACGTCGCGGAAGGCCGTGGTGCCCGACCGCCCGGTGGTCAGGAAGATCCGCGAAAACCGCTGTTGCGTGATCACTTTCGCGGCCTCGGTGTCCGATCCCACCAGGATCGCGTCGCCGGGCGGCCAGGCCGGCCGGGCCAGGACCAGATGCGGTAACCGCAATTCGGCGCAGACCTGTGCGGCATGCGCGGTGATGGTCGCGGCGAATGGATGCGTCGCGTCGACCACGCCGTCGACGGCGGAATCCACGAGCCAACGGCGCATCCCGTCGACCCCGCCGAACCCACCGACGCGCACCTCGCCGACCGGCAGCGCCGGATCGGGCACGCGGCCGGCCAGCGAGCTGATCACCTCGACGTCGGGGTGCAGCGCCGCAGCCAGCGCGCGCGCCTCCCCCGTCCCGCCGAGCAACAGGATCTTCATCGTCGGTCAGTGCCTGCTGCCGCGGCGCCGGCCGGACGAATACAGATAGCTGTCGGTGAAGCCCTCGGCGGCGAGCACGTCGCCGATCACGATCACTGCCGTGCGGGTCACCTGCGCGGCGTGCATCTTCTCGGCGATGTCGGCCAGGGTGCCCCGCAGGACGATTTCCTCGGGCCAGCTGGCGAAAGCCACCACGGCACAGGGCGTCTCGGGCCGGTACCCGCCGTCGATGAGCTGCGGCACGATGGCGTCGATCTGCGCGGCGGCCAGATGCAACACCAGCGTCGCCCCGGGCCGCGAGAGCGTGCGCAGGTCCTCACCCTCCGGCATCGCGGTCGACAACGTGGCGACCCGGCTCAGCGTGACGGTTTGCGCGACACCGGGAACCGTGAGCTCCCGGCCGAGCACCGCGGCGACGGCGGCGAAAGCCGGTACGCCCGGCACGATCTCGTACTCGATGCCCAGTGCGTCGAGCCTGCGGCATTGTTCGGCCAGTGCGCTGTAGATCGACGGATCTCCGGAGTGCAGGCGCGCGACATCGAGACCGGCCCGGTCTGCCGTGACCAGTTCGTCGACGATCTGGTCGAGGTTCAGCGGCCCGGTGTCCACCACCTTCGCGTCGGCCGGGCACAGGGCAAGCAGATCGGCGGGCATGATCGACCCGGCGTAGAGGCATACCGGGCAGCTGCTGAGCAACCGCTGGCCCCGCACGGTGATGAGATCGGCCGCACCCGGTCCGGCGCCGATGAAGTACACCGTCATCGCTTGACCACCGACCACTGCGTGACGGGCAGCGCCGGGCGCCACGCGGTGAATCCACCGACTGCGCCGCCCCGATAGTGCTGATACCGCCGCAACTCGCCACCTTCCTTCGAATACCACTGTGCGACTAGCGCTTCTGACTCGACCGTGACGGCGTTGACCACGAGCCTGCCCGCGGTGGGCAACCGCTCGTAACACGCGTCGACCAAACCGGCCTGGGTGACGCCGCCGCCGATGAAGATCGCGGCAGGCTGGTCCGCGCCGTCGAAGGCCTCGGGTGCCCCGTCACGCACCTCGACCCTGGCCCCGAACGCGGCCGCGTTGCGGGTGATCCGGTCACGCCGCGCGTCGTCGCGTTCGAATGCGACCGCGCGACAGCCTGCTCCGCTTCGGCACCACTCGATCGCGATGCTGCCCGACCCCGCGCCGACGTCCCACAGCAGTTCGTCGGGCCGGGGCGCGAGCGCAGCCATGGTGACCGCACGCATGGCCTGCTTCGTGATCTGTCCGTCGTGGTCGAACACGTCGTCCGGCAGGGTGGTCAGCATCCGGTCGTCGGGCAGATAGCGCACGGCCATGACGTTGAGCGCGTCGACGTCACGCGGCGGGCGCATCGCCCACTCCTGCGCGGCGGCCGAACGACGCAGTTCCCTTGGCCCGCCGAGCTGTTCGAGCACCGTCAGCTCGGAGTCGCCACGCCCGGTCTCGGCCAACAACTTCGCGAGGGCGGCGGGCGTTGTGCTGTCACGCGACAACACCACGGCCTGCCCACCGCGCCGCACCGCGGTATGTGGTTGGGCGGTGACCAGACTGATGATCTCGGTGTCCTGCACCGACCACCCCATCCGCGCGCACGCCAGCGTCACGCTCGATACGTGCGGCAGCACGGCGACGGCGTCCGGACCGTACATCCGGATCAGCACGCTGCCGATCCCGTGCAACATGGGATCGCCGCTGGCCACCACGTGAACGTCTTGGTCGGCGCCGTCCAGAAGCGTGCGCAGCGCGGGCAGCATCGGCGACGGCCAGGCCCGGCGATCTGCCGTCACGGTGTCGTCGAGCAGGTCGAGCTGGCGTCGTGAGCCGTAGACCACCTTCGCCCTGGCCAACTCCGCGCGCGCGGCCGCCGACAACCCCGTCATGCCGTCGGCCCCGATGCCCACCACAATGATCATCGCGGCATCCTCCGCCAGATCATCTGCGGCACAAACCGCGTCACGAAGATCATCGGCCGGATCGCCCACGGCACCCACACCGCACGTTTGCCCCGGGCGAGTGCCTCCGCGACCGCATCGGCGACCTGGGCCGGCGTGCTGGAGAACGGGGCCGGGTCCATGCCTTCGGTCATCCGCCCGATCACGAAACCGGGCCGCACGATGAGCAATTGCACGCCGGTCCCATGCAGCGCATCCGACAGGCCACATGCGAAACCGTCGAGTCCGGCCTTCGCCGACCCGTAGACGTAGTTCGCGCGGCGCACCCGCGCACCGGCGATCGAGGAGAACACCACGAGCCGGCCGCGTCCCGCCGCGCGCATGCGCTGAGCGAGGACCGTCAGCAGACTCACCTGCGCGACGTAGTCGGTGTGGACGACGGCGACGGCGTGCGCGGCGTCGGTCTCGGCGCGGGCCTGATCCCCCAACACTCCGAACGCCAGAACCGCGGTGTCGATCCGGCCGTGCTCGGATTCGATCGCATCGACGAGCCCCGGATGCGATGCGACGTCGTCGGCATCGAACTCGCAGGTGTGCACGGCCGCCGCACCCGCTGCGCGCACCGCGTCGACCTGCTCGGTGAGCCGGTCGGCGCCTCGGGCGGCCAACACCACGGTGGCCCCCGAGGCCAGCCGAACTGCGAGCTCGGTGCCGATCTCACTGCGGCCACCGAAAACAACCACGACACGACGATCCGTGTCAGCCGTGTCTTTCATGGCAGCGATTATGTCCTGCGCTAGTTTGGACATCGATGGCGAAGGCAACCACCCGGCTCACGAACGACGCGCTGGCGTTTCTCACCGAACGCCATCTGGCGATGCTGACCACGCTGCGCTCGGACAATTCCCCGCACGTCGTGGCCGTCGGGTTCACCTTCGATCCCAAGACGCACATCGCCCGGGTCATCACCACGGGCGGGTCGCAGAAGGCCGTCAACGCCCACGAGCGTGGCGTCGCGGTGCTCAGCCAGGTCGACGGTGCCCGATGGCTGTCGTTGGAGGGCAAGTCGACCGTGAGCACCGATGCCGACGCGGTACGCGACGCCGAGCTGCGCTACGCCCAGCGCTACCGGACCCCACGAGTGAATCCGCGACGCGTCGTGATCGAGGTCCGCATCGAACGGGTGCTGGGCTCCTCTGAACTGCTCGACCGCGGACCGGCCTGAACCTGCCTGAATCCCGGCCTATCGGGGCCTTACCGGTCGGCCCGCCTACGAGCGACAATGTCGCTGACGACGTCCCACCGACACCATGTGTCACTGGAGTCCCACACTGCAGGTAACTGCTGACACTTCTGCCTCAGCATTCTCACTCGTAACGCGATTTCGGCTGCCCGCATACGAGCGACATTGTCGCTCGCAGGACGGGCACGCAACCACTGAGACCGATGTGGCAGGGCGTCACTTCCGAGACAGATGTGACCACGCCCACTGTGACCGGCGATGCCGCTGAGACCGCTGAGGCGATTTGAGCGACATTGTCGCTAATAGGCGGGCGAACCGACCACACCGATCACCCGGCCGCCCAGCCGGGGCACCTACCGCACGGGCACCACGACGAGATCGTGCGCCTGGTTGTTGACCGACAGCGCCCCGTCTTCGGTGACGACGACGATGTCCTCGATACGCGCACCCCATTGCCCCGGGAAGTACACGCCGGGCTCGACACTGAACGCCATGCCCGCCTCGAGCGGCAGGTCGTTGCCCGCCACGATGTAGGGCTCCTCGTGCACCGACAGGCCGATGCCGTGCCCGGTGCGGTGCACGAACGCATCGGCCAGACCTTCGGCGGCAAGCACGTCGCGCGCCGCGGCGTCGACCTGCTCGGCGGTGATCCCGGGCCGCACCGCGGAAACCGCGGCCGCCTGAGCGCGCTGCAGTACCGCGTAGCGTCGCGCCACCTCGGGGTCGGGCTCACCGATGCTGTAGGTGCGGGTGCAGTCGGAGTTGTAGCCGGGCTCGTAGGGGCCACCGATGTCGACGACGACGATGTCCCCCTTCTTGAGTTCGCGGTCCGAGCATTCGTGGTGCGGATCGGCGCCATGCGGACCGGACCCGACGATGATGAACGCGACCTCCGAATGTCCTTCGGCGACAATCGCTTCGGCGATGTCGGCGGCGACGTCGGCCTCGGTGCGGCCCGGCACCAGGAACTCGGGCACCCTGGCGTGTACCCGGTCGATCGCCGCGCCCGCCTTGCGCAGGGCGTCGATCTCGGCGGAGTCCTTGATCATGCGCAGCCGCCGCAGCACGTCGGTCGCGAGTACGGGTACGACGCCGAGCATCTCGGCCAGCGGTAGCAGGTGCAGCGCGGGCATGGAATCGGTCACCGCGACGGCGACGGGCGCTCCCCCGAGCGCGTCGACCACGAGCCGGTACGGGTCCTCGCCGTCAACCCAATCAGCCACTGCAACACCGAGTTCGGTGACTGCCGATTCCTTGAGCGAGGCCAGCTCGAGGCGCGGCACCACGATGGTGGGGGCGCCGTCGGCGGGCAACACGAGAGCCGTCAGCCGTTCGAACGTCTGAGCGCGCGAGCCGACCAGGTAGCGCAGGTCATAGCCGGGCGTGATGACCAGGCCGGCCAGCGCCGGCCTCCGCGGCTGCGGCCGCGGCCGCCCGCAGCCGCTGGGCATAGACGTCTGTACTGAATCGGCTGATCGTCATGGCATCGAGGCTAATCGCTGCCGACCCGCTACTGTCGCTGGAATGTTGCGTGATATCCGCGACCTCGCCGCCGACCCCGACGCCGTCACCGCGGCCTCCTACCTGTTCCGGAGGATCAATTGAGTTCTGTCCTGCTGCTCGACGGCGCCAGCATGTGGTTTCGCTCGTACTTCGGTGTGCCGTCGTCGATCAAGGCGCCCGACGGCCGGCCCGTGAACGCCGTCCGCGGCTTCCTGGACTCGATCGCCACCCTGGTCGGCCGGGAACGGCCGTCGCGCCTGGTGGTGTGCCGCGACGACGACTGGCGGCCGCACTGGCGGGTCGAGCTGATCCCGTCCTATAAAGCTCACCGGGTGGCCGAGCCGGAGCCGGACGGTGTGCCCGACATCGAGGAAGTTCCCGACGAGCTCACGCCCCAGGTCGGCATGATCATGGAGTTGCTGGACGCGTTCGGTATCCCGACGGCCGGCGCGGCGGGGTTCGAGGCCGACGACGTGCTCGGCACGCTCGCCGGCCGCGAACAGCGTGATCCCGTCGTGGTGGTCAGCGGCGACCGCGACCTGCTGCAGCTCGTGCGCGACGAACCGAAGCCACCGGTCCGCGTGCTCTACATCGGTCGGGGCCTCGCCAAGGCCGTGAAGTTCGGCCCCGCGGAAGTGGCCGAGCAATACGGTGTGCCGGTCGAGCGCGCCGGCGCGGCATATGCGGAGCTGGCTCTGCTGCGCGGCGACCCGTCCGACGGGCTGCCCGGCGTCGCAGGCATCGGCGAGAAGACCGCAGCCTCGCTGCTGGCCCGTTTCGGCTCACTGAGCGCCATCCAGGCGGCCGCCGACGACCCGAAATCCAGTCTGTCGAAAGCACATCGGACGAAATTGCTCGCCGCGGCGGATTACATCGCGGCGGCCGAGCCGGTGGTGCGGGTTGCCACCGATGCGCCGGTGAAAATGTCGACTCCGACCGACGCGTTACCGCTGGCCGCCGGCGACCCGGGGCGGGTCGCCGAGCTGGCCGCGGCGTACGGCGTGAGCTCCTCGATCAGTCGACTGCAGACGGCCCTTGACCAACTGCCCGGCTGACGGCTACTTCGGCCGGCCGACCTCGTAGGTGCCGTCGTCGTTCTGGAAGGTCACCGTGACCTGACGCTTGGTGCCGTCGATGCTGACCTCGCACGTGAAGGTGTCACCCTTCTTCACCGTGGGGTTCTCGCCGTCGTTGCACTTGACGTCCTTGACGTTCTTGGCGCCATACCCGTTGGTCTCGTCGGTCAGGATCTGCTGAACACCGCTCTGGGCCTTGTTGATGTCGAGCTGAGTCGTCACCGCCCAGCCCGGTAGCCAGAACGCGGTGACCGCGACGGCGATGATCACCAATGCGACCAGACCGCCGACGATCCCGCCGATGACACCGAGCGACCGCTTGGATCCGTCGGCGGCGCCGGGCGGGGTGTACTGGCCGAACTGACCGGGCTGGCCGAATTGTCCGGGCTGTCCATATTGCGGTTGCTGACCGTACTGGCCCGGCTGGCCGTACTGACCCGGCTGACCATACTGGCCGGGCTGTCCCGGCTGACCGGCTTGACCCGGCTGGCCGTACTGGCCGGGGTAACCCTGCTGCTGGCCGAACTGCTCGGTCGACGGGTACTGCGGCTGCTGCGGCTGCTGGCCGTACCCCGGCTGCGACGGCTGCTGGTACTGCGGGTACTGCTGCTGCGGTTGCTGGGTGTATGCGGGCGGCTGCCACGCGGGAGTGTGGGTGGTCGGGTCATCGGAACCCCCGGCCGGCGGTTGCCACGCCTCGCCGCCCGACGGCTGATCCCTGCCGGGCTCCGGTTGCTGACCGGGCCACGGCTGCGAGGGATCAGATCCCTGCGGTCCGCTCATGATTCTCCTTGATCTGAGTTCGCTATCACCGTTGCCACACACTACCCCGCATCAACAGCCACGACGCCGCGTCGAACATCGTTGATGGCGCGTTTCGCGGTATTGCGCAGCGCGGGTGTGGGCGCCGCGTTGCGCACCTGGTCGAGCAGATCGAGCACCTGACGACACCACCGCACGAAATCGCCTGCGGGCAACGGCGAGCCCGAACCCGCCACGTCCGAAGCGGCGAGTGCGGTTGCCAGATCACCCGTCGTGGCCCAGCGGTAGATCGCCGCGACGAACCCCTCGTCGGGTTCGCGGCTCGGGGCGATGCGGTGGCGCTGCTCGTCGGCGCGTAGATCGGCCGACAGTCGCCGGGTCGCGACCAGCGCGCGGCGCAATCCCGCTGTCGGAGCGTCGACTCCCGGCGGCACCCCCGGCGAATCGCCGCGCGCCTCGAACAGCACGGCAGACAACACGCCTGCCAGTTCGGCCGGCTGCAACCCATCCCAGGCACCGTTGCGCAGACACTCGGCCACCAGAAGGTCACTCTCGCTGTAGATGCGGGCGAGCAGCCGGCCCGCATCGGTCACGCGCTGCTCGCCGCCGTCGGCTTCGATGAAGCCGCGTTCGCTCAGCAGCGCCACGATCCGGTCGAACGTGCGGGCCAGTGAATTCGTCGCTGCCGCGACTTTCTGTTGGATCTGGGCGTTGTCGCGTTCGATCCGCAGATAACGCTCGGCCACCCGCACGAGGTCCTCGCGGTCGGGCAAGTGGTGGGCCGGATGGCGGCGCAGCTGTTCGCGAAGACCCGCAAGCTCCGGATCAACGTCGCGCTCTGGTGCGCCGCGGCGCGATTTGTTCGACGGCACGTCCAGCCCGGCGGCCGCCGACCGCAGGGCCGACGCCAGATCGCGGCGCACGCGGGGCTGACGGTGCTCGACGCGTTTGGGCAGTGTCATCGCGCCGAGCCGGGCCGAGGCACCCGAGTAGTCGGCCGACGAGATACGCCCGGCCCAACGGTGTTCGGTCAGTACGAGCGGTCGCGGGTCGTCAGGGTCGCGGTCGGGTTCGAGGACGACGGCCAGCCCGCCGCGGCGGCCGTGCGTGATGGTGATGATGTCGCCGCGGCGCAGGTCGGCGAGCGCGTCGTTGGCGGCCTTACGCCGTTGCAGCCGTGAGGCTCTCGACTGGGCGCGTTCGCGTTCGCCGATCTTGGCGCGCAACCGCGCGTAGTCGAGAATGGGCGCGTCTTCACCGCCGAGTTCGTCGGCGCCGCCGAGTTCGGCGGCGATCTCGGCGAGCATCCGTTCACCGCGGCTGATGCCCCGCACGAGCCCGACCACGGATCGGTCGGCCTGATACTGGGCGAACGACCGCTCGAGCAGTGCGTGCGCCTGCTCCTGGCCCATCTGCTGCACCAGGTTGATGGTCATGTTGTAGCTCGGCGCGAACGAGCTGCGCAGCGGGAACGTGCGGGTCGAGGCCAGGCCGGCGACCTCGGCCGGTTCGGCGGTGCTGTCGTCGGGGCGCCACAGCACGACGGCGTGGCCCTCCACGTCGATGCCGCGACGGCCGGCCCGGCCGGTGAGCTGCGTGTACTCCCCCGGTGTCAACGGCACATGCTGTTCGCCGTTGAACTTCACCAGCCGCTCGAGCACAACCGTGCGGGCCGGCATGTTGATGCCCAATGCCAGTGTCTCCGTGGCGAACACGGCCTTCACCAGACCGGCGGTGAACAATTCCTCGACGGTGTGCCGGAAGACGGGCAGCATGCCGGCGTGATGGGCGGCGAGGCCACGCAACAGCCCTTCGCGCCATTGGTGATAGTCCAGCACGATCAGATCGGATTCGGCGAGATCGGCGCAGCGGCGGTCGATCACCGCGGCGATGGCCGCCCGCTCTTCTTGGGTTGTCAGCCGCAGCGGCGAGCGCAGGCACTGTTTGACCGCGGCGTCGCATCCGGCGCGCGAGAACACGAACGTGATGGCGGGCAGCAGGCCCGCGGAGTCGAGGCTGGCGATCACATCCGGCCGGCCCGGCGGGCGATAGAGCTGCGGTGGCCGAGCGCGGCCGCGCCCACGCGGCTGCCAATCGGCGAGCCGGTCGGCTTCCCGGCGATGGCTGATGTGGCGCAACAGATTCGGGTCGACGAGCATGCTGTCGCTGCCCTCGAACAAATCGAAAAGCCGCTTGCCGACCAGCATGTGCTGCGAGAGCGGCACCGGGCGGTGCTCGTCGACGACGACCGTGGTGTCGCCGCGCACGGTCTGGATCCAGCCACCGAATTCCTCGGCGTTGCTCACCGTGGCCGACAGGCTCACCAGCCGGACTTCCTCGGGCAGGTGCAGGATGACCTCTTCCCACACCGCGCCCCGCATGCGGTCGGCGAGGAAGTGCACCTCGTCCATGACCACGTGGGAAAGCCCGTACAGCGCCGGTGAATTGGCGTACAGCATGTTGCGCAGCACTTCGGTGGTCATCACCACGACGTCGGCGTCGCCGTTGATGGACTGGTCACCGGTGAGCAGCCCGATCTTCTCCGCACCGTAGCGGGCGATGAGATCATTGTGTTTCTGGTTGCTCAGCGCCTTGATCGGTGTGGTGTAGAAGCACTTGCGGCCGGCCGCCAATGCCAGGTGCACGGCGAATTCGCCGACGACCGTCTTGCCCGCGCCGGTGGGCGCACACACCAGGACGCCGTGCCCGTTCTCCAGCGCCTGGCAGGCCCGCAGCTGAAAACCGTCGAGTGCGAACGGAAGCTGCGCGGTGAACGCGGCCAGTTCCCGGCCCAGTTCGCCACGCGACCCGACATCGGCGTCAGGTGGCATCGTCGTCGACCGTGAGCCGAGACGGTGCGGAGACCGGGCTCGGCGCCTCGATCGGCTCGGCTTCGCCGATCGGCGCCGCCTCGTCCTCGGGTACTTCCAGGGCCTCGCGCCGAGCCTTGCGTTTGTCGTTGAACCGGGCCACCTGGATGGCGAATTCCAACAGCACGGTGAGTGCGCACGCCAACGCGAGCATCGTGAACGGGTCGGAGCCGGGCGTCGCGAACGCCGCGAACACGAACAGGCCGAAGATCAGACCGCGCCGCCACGCCTTGAGCCGCTCGTAGGTGAGCATGCCGACCAGGTTGAGCATGATGATCAGCAGCGGGAACTCGAAGCTGATGCCGAACACCAGCAGCAGGTTGATCAGGAACCCGAAGTACTTGTCACCGGACAGTGCGGTGACCTGGACATCGCTGCCGACCGTCAGCAGGAAGCCCAGCGCGGTGGCCAGCACCACGTAGGCCAGCACGGCGCCTGCGATGAACAGCACGGCGCCGAAGCCGACGAACACCATCGCGAACCGGCGTTCTTTCTTGTACAGGCCGGGCGTGATGAATGCCCACAGTTGGTAGAGCCACACCGGGCAGGCCAACACCACCCCGGCCGCCATGGCCACCTTGAGGCGCAGCATGAACTGGTCGAACGGCGCGGTGGCCAGTAGGCGACACTCCCCGTCCGGCGTGATGCTGGCCCGGGCCGACGCGGGCAGTGCGCAGTACGGGCCGCGCAGCCATTCGCCGAGGCTGTGGAATCCGAAGATGCCGTGGGTGTACCAGAGGAACCCGAAGATCGTCGTGACGACGACCGCGGCAACCGCGATCAGTAGTCGGTTGCGGAGTTCCTGGAGGTGGTCGACCAGCGACATGGTGCCGTCGGGATTGACCCGCGAACGCCGATGGCGGGGATCGAACTTCTTGAAGATACCGGGGGTCTGCACGTGCTTTGCTTCACCAGGCCTGTGGGAGACGCAGCCTCACGACGCGGCCGGTGACCGCGGTCAGGATGTCGGCCGAGTCAGGCCGTGTGGCGGTCCGGGGACTGCTGCTCGGGAGCAGGCGTCGTCTCGACACGCTCGGAGGTGATCGGCTTGGCGGGTGCAGCCTCCTCCGCTTTGGACTCGGACTGCATCTCCTTGATCTCGGACTTGAAGATCCGCATCGACTTGCCGAGTGAACGGGCCGCGTCCGGCAGCTTCTTGGCGCCGAAGAGCAGCACGAACACCGCGATGACAATGACCCAGTGCCAGGGTTGTAGACCACCCAATTTGGTTACCTCCAGACGTCTGAGGCGAGTCTACCCGTGTGCGGCGCCGGCGTCGTACGCGCGCAGCGCCTCTGCGGCCGCCCGCTGGACGCGCTGCGCCAACGAGTCCGGGGCCAGCACCCGCACTGCCGAACCGAACCCGAGGACGAATCGCGCCATCCATTCCTCCGACGCATACGTCATCGCCGCCTCGCAGGCACCGTCGGGTAATTCGGTGACCACGCGCAGCGGGTAGTAGTCGAACATCCACGCCGCCGAAGGCTCGATCAGCAGCGTGGCCGCCGGCAGCGCCGGATCGGCGTCGAACAACGACGTGTCGGGGCCGGCCTGGACCGCGGGCGGAGGCGGCGCCGCCGGGTCGTCGAGCAGGTGGGCGTCGACGATGCGGTCGAACCGGAACAGCCGCACCGCCTCAGCGCTGCGACACCACGCCTCCAGGTAGCTGTTGTCTCCGACGAGGACCACACGGATCGGATCGACCGTGCGGCTCGTGAGCGAGTCACGCGAGGCCGAGTAGTACTCCAGCGTCACGGCGCGACCGTCGCGCACCGCGGCCCGCACGGCCGCGGCCGCACCGGATTCCGCCGGAATGGACTCCTCGACCGCGGCCCGCTGGCTGCCCGCGGCGGATTCGATCTTGGCGATCGCGCTGCGGGCGGCTTCGGGATCGACCATGCCGGGCACGTCGACCAGAGCACGCAACGCGACCAGAACCCCGGTGGCTTCCGTCGACGTGAGCCGCAGCGGGTGATCGACACCCGCCGAGAACGTCACTTGGATCGTGTCGCCGACGAAGTCGAAGTCGATGAGGTCGCCCGGGCTGTAGCCGGGCAGGCCGCACATCCAGAGCTGGTCCAGGTCGGCGTCGAGCTGTTTGTCCGATACGCCGAGCGCTGCCGCCGCCTCGGCCCGCGTCACCTTCGGATTCGCCTGGAAGTACGGAACCATGTTGAGCAGCCGTACCAGCCGTGTCGACACCTGACTCATGCGCGATCCGCCTCCGGCTCCTCGCTGACCCTCATTACCGGCCGCCTCCCGCCTGCGCCCTCAACCGCGCCACCACCTCATCGCGCAAGGATTGCGGTTCGAGCGCCACCGCATCCGCGCCGTAACTCGCGATCTCGCGGGCCAGCCGATCCGACATCCCGAGGTCGACGGTGATCTCCTCGCCCGCGCGTCCGCCAAGCGTCCGGGGCGCGGTCGCAACGGCCTGGCGGCGCAGTGCGGTCGCGCGCCCGCCGGCGATCCACACCTTGGCCTGTTCCCCGGTCGGCATCTCGGCCACCACGCGGCTGACGATCTCGCGAAGGTTCACCCCGTCGGGTTTGCTCACCACGCCGGACGGGCCGACGGGCCTGACTCCGGAGTCGATGCGGGACAGCCGGAAGGTGCGGGTGTCGTTGCGGTCACGGTCGTGCCCGACGAGGTACCACCGGCCGCGGTGCGTGACGATGCCCCACGGTTCGACGTTGCGCGTCGTGTACTCGGCGCTGCGCATCGGACGATGCTCGAACTGCACCGCGCGCCCGGAATCGATGGCGGACAACAGGATTCGCAGCACCTCCTCGGAGCCGCGGAGCCCGGGAAGCGTCGCGGTGGAGGCGATGGCAACCCCGGCGTCGTCGGCGTCCACGTCGACGCCCGCCGCGCGCAGCTTGAGCAGTGCGCCCTGCGTTGCGGTGACCAGTTCGGGTGACTGCCACAGCTGGGTCGCCACGGCCACCGCGGCGGCCTCGTCGGCCGTCAGCTGCACGGGCGGCAGCGCATACGAGTCCCGGTTGATGCGGTAACCCTCTGTCGGGTCGAACTTTGACACCCGGCCGGTCTCCAGCGGGATGCCGAGATCGCGCAGTTCGTTCTTGTCGCGCTCGAACATCCGGGAGAACGCCTCGTCACTGGGGCTGTCGGCGTAGCCGGCGACACTCGTGCGGATCTTCTCGGCGGGCAGGAATGTCCGGGTGGACAGCAGTGCGATCACGAGGTTCATCAACCGCTCGACTTTGGAGACCGCCACTCGCAACAGCTTAGGGCGTCGGTTGTCCGCAACCGTAGATCGGCGGGCCGGAAGTGTCGCCGGACGAGGCCCAGCCCGCCGTCCGGGCTACATGCTGGCGATCAGCCGCTTCACGCGCTCGTCGACCGACCGGAACGGATCCTTGCAGAGCACGGTCCGCTGAGCCTGGTCGTTGAGCTTGAGATGTACCCAGTCGACGGTGAAGTCGCGGCCCGCTTCCTGTGCGGCGCTGATGAACTCGCCGCGCAGTTTGGCTCGCGTGGTCTGCGGCGGCGTGTTGACCGCGGCGTCGATGTCCTCGTCGGTGGTGATCCTGGCGGCCAGGCCCTTGCGCTGCAGCAGATCGAACACCCCGCGACCGCGCTTGATGTCGTGATAGGCCAGATCGAGCTGGCTGATCTTCGGGTCGGACAGCTCCATGTTGTAGCGGTCCTGGTAGCGCTGGAACAGCTTGCGTTTGATCACCCAGTCGATCTCGGTGTCGACCTTCGCGAAATCCTGGCTCTCGACCGCGTCGAGCTGACGTCCCCACAGGTCGACGACCTGTTCGATCTGGGTGTTCGGCTCGCGGGTCTGCAGATACTCCACGGCGCGGGTGAAGTACTCGCGCTGGATGTCGAGCGCACTGGCCTGGCGGCCGCCGGCGAGCCGGACCGGACGCCGACCGGTGAGGTCGTGGCTCACTTCGCGGATCGCGCGGATGGGGTTGTCGAGCGAGAAGTCGCGGAACGGAACCCCGGCCTCGATCATCTCCAGCACGAGCGATGCGGTGCCCACCTTCAGCATGGTGGTCGCCTCGCACATGTTGGAGTCGCCGACGATGACGTGCAGGCGGCGGTACTTCTCGGCGTCGGCGTGCGGCTCGTCGCGCGTGTTGATGATCGGGCGGCTGCGCGTGGTCGCGCTGGAGACACCCTCCCAGATGTGCTCGGCGCGCTGGCTCAGGCAGAACGTGGCTGCCTTGGGCGTCTGCAGCACCTTGCCCGCGCCGCAGATGAGCTGACGCGTGACGAGGAACGGCAGCAGGACGTCGGAAATCCGCGAGAACTCGCCGGCCCGCACGATCAGGTAATTCTCGTGGCAGCCGTAGGAGTTGCCCGCCGAGTCCGTGTTGTTCTTGAACAGGTAGATGTCGCCGCCGATGCCCTCGTCGGCCAGTCGCTGTTCGGCGTCGATCAGCAGATCTTCCAGGACGCGCTCACCGGCGCGGTCGTGGGTGACCAGCTGGATCAGGTTGTCGCATTCGGCGGTCGCGTACTCGGGATGGCTGCCCACATCGAGATACAACCGGGCGCCGTTGCGTAGGAAGACGTTGGAACTGCGGCCCCACGACACCACCCGCCGGAAGAGATAGCGGGCGACCTCGTCGGGACTGAGCCGGCGATGGCCATGGAACGTGCAGGTCACACCGAATTCCGTCTCGATGCCCATGATTCGTCGCTGCACGTTATCGAGCTTACGGGGTGGCTCACAGGAACGGTGGGCAAGGCGTGGTTTGCGCGTCGCCCGAGTCGGCTCATCCCGATACAGTCAGCGAGCCCGGTGTCATGCCGAGAATCCGCTCGAACGCCTGCAGGTATGCGCCGAGCACGCGTTGCGCGCGCGGTCCGCTGATGTCGATGCCGCTGTGCCCGTCCTGTTCGATCGCGGCGGCGTAGGCGTCGGCCAGTACACCGTCCAGGCCCGCGATGAACATCGCGGCCTCGTGCGGGAACGCGGTGTCGAACACGCCTTCGTCGCAGCCCTGCCGGATGATCGCTTCGAGCATGGGCACCGAGGTGCGCATCGACTCCTGGGCAAGTTTCTGCCGGAACAGCGCGTTCTCGTCGCGCCACAGCTGGACCAGTGTCGCCACCGCCGTCGGGTTGTCGGCCTTCCAGGTGGCGGACGCGTTCATGTAGGCGTTGAGCTTGTCGATCGCGCCGAGACCGGCGTCGTCGACAACCGCGCGCAGCGGCCGCGACGCGCTTTCGGCGAGCGCGTCCACGATGCCTTCCAGCAGCGCCTGTTTCGAGCCGAAGTAGTGGTAGAGCGCACCTTTGGACATCTGCAGCTTGGCCAGCACGTCGTCGATGGTCATCTTCTCGTAGCCCTTGTCATGCATGAGCTGCAGCGCGACGTCGAGGATCTCGCCCCGGCGTGCGGCGTACTCCTCGGGCTTCACGCGACGGGCCAACGCGACCTCCTGTTGACGGTGACTTCTCCGCGAGCCTACTCTAAAAATAGACCGTCCGTCGGTTTATTGATTGGAGTCTCATGCCGCAGGCAACCCTCGAAGCTCAACAGCGCACCCGGTCGTTCGCCCGCGTGCTCGGCCCGTTCGTCGCGCTCGCGACGCTGATCATCGCGATCCGGCTGCCCGACCTCACCGGCCTGCTCGGCGGCCTGTTCGACAACGCTGTCCTGCCGTGGATGCTCGGCGCGGCCATGCTCGTGATGGGCCTTGTCGTGATCGCGTTCCACCAGTACTGGTACAGCGTCACCGCCGTGCTGATCTCGCTGTTCGGCTGGTTCGTGGGGTTGCGCGGGCTGGCGATGATGGCGATTCCGTCGGCAATCGATTCCGGGGCGAACGCGACCGTCACCAGCCCGGGCCTGCTCGTGGCCGCGCGGGTCTTCTTCCTGCTGCTGACGGCGACGGGGCTGTGGCTGACGTATGTGGGCTGGCGGCCGGAGCGCGCGACGTAGTAACCCTGGCGTGGCTTCGCCTACTTGTCGGACCCGTCGCTTATACAGTCCTGTTGGATTCGGCGACGAGGAACAGGCGGGTGACCGGCGTGCTGTCAGGGGAAGTTCGGAATCAGATCGATCGCATCTGGGATGCGGTGTGGTCGGGCGGGATGTCGAACCCGCTGGAGGTGGTCGAACAGATCACCTACCTGCTGTTCATCAAACGGCTGGATGACGAGCAGGAACGGGCGCTCGAGAAGGCGCAACTGCTTGGCAAACCGGTCCAAGGTGCGCCGTTCCCGGTCGGCCGGGACGAGTTGCGTTGGTCCTTCATCAAGAACATGCACCCCGACGACGCCTACGACGCCGTCGCCAACCAGGTGTTCCCGTACATCCGGGAGATGGGCGGTGACGACTCGACGTTCGCCGAGCACATGAAGGATGCCCGGCTGACGATCCCCAGCCCTGGGCTGTTGGCCAAGGTGATCGACATGCTCGACGAGGTCCCGATGGCGGATCTCGACACCAAGGGCGATGTCTACGAGTACCTCCTCTCCGAGATCGCGAGCGCCGGCAAGAACGGCCAGTTCCGCACACCTCGGCACATCATCAAGCTGATCGTGGAGATGATGGCCCCCAAACCAGGTGACACCATCGTCGATCCGGCGTCAGGAACCTGCGGATTCCTCGTCGCAGCAACCGAGTACATGCGGGCACACCACGCCGACGAGATCGCCGGCAACAAGTGGCGCAACCACTTTCACCACGAGATGTTCACCGGTTTCGACTTCGACCGGACCATGCTGCGGATCGGGTCGATGAACATGCTGCTGCACGGCGTCGAGCAACCCGATGTGCGCTACCGCGACTCGCTCGCCGAGGCCAACACCGCCGACGCTGAGAACTATTCGATGGTGTTGGCCAATCCCCCGTTCGCCGGGTCGTTGGACTACGAGAACACCGCCAAGGATCTGCAGCGGATCGTCAAGACCAAGAAGACCGAACTGCTATTCGTCGCGCTGTTCCTTCGGCTGCTGACACTCGGTGGCCGCGCGGCGGTGATCGTGCCCGACGGCGTGCTGTTCGGATCGACGAAGGCGCACAAGGAGCTGCGCCGCATGCTCGTGGAAGACCACAAGCTGGACGCGGTGGCAAAACTGCCGTCCGGCGTGTTCAAGCCATACGCCGGTGTCTCGACGGCGGTGTTGTTCTTCACCAAGACCGGTGTGGGCGGCACGGATTTCGTGTGGTTCTACGACGTGAAGGCCGACGGGTACTCGCTAGACGACAAGCGCACGCCCTTGCTCGACGTGGACAAGTTGGGGCCGCTCGCAGAGCTGTCCGAGGACGAGCACGAGAAGAACAACCTCCCTGATGTCCTCGAACGATGGACGCTTCGGGACGGATCCGAACGCAATAGGGGGCGAACCGACCAGTCGTTCTGCGTGCCGCGGGAGGAGATCGCCGACAACGGCTATGACCTGTCGATCAACCGGTACAAGGAGATCGTCCACGAGGAAGTCGAGCACCGCCCGCCCACGGAGATTCTCGATGAGCTGGTCAAGATCGAGGATGAGATCCGCGAGGGTATGTCCGAGCTTCGGCGGATGCTGGCGGGACCGAAATGAGCCGATGGCCATCAGTTGCCCTAGACGAACTGGCCACCATAAACCCAGGGCTAGAAAGATCGCCAAAAGCTGAAGAACCCATTTCCTTCCTAGGCATGGCAGATGTGTCCGAATCAGGTACAACATCTCAAGGTTGTGAACGTTTATATAGGGAAGTCAAGAACGGATATACTTCGTTTCAAAATGGCGATATTTTGGTGGCGAAGATAACTCCATGCTTTCAGAATGGGAAGATCGCGCTCGCAAGCATTACTCATCAATACGGTTTTGGATCAACCGAATTTCACGTCGTGCGACCACGAAATGCAATCAATCCGCGATATCTACTTCACTATTTGCGCCAATCTCAGATTCGCATTGAGGGCGAAAGTCGCATGACGGGTTCTGGTGGCCAACGGCGTGTACCGACGAGTTTCTTGACAACACTGCCCGTTCCACTTCCTTCTCATGACGAACAGCGTCGTGTCGTCTCAATCCTCGACCAAGCCGAACGACTCCGCAGACTCCGAAGACAAGCAATCGCGTCGACTAGCGCTTTTATAGATTCGGTATTCGTCCAACTATTCGACCCTTCTGCACCGGCAATATCGCTTGGAGAGATAGCGGACATCGCCTCTGGACTCACGAAGGGGCGGCGCCTTAACCCGACAGCCTCGACACGATCAGTTCCCTATATGGCAGTGGTGAATGTGCAGGACCGCCGACTCGATCTGTCCATGGTCAAGATGATCGATGCAACCCCCGCTGAAATCGACAAGTTTGCATTGAAGGAGGGCGACTTATTGCTAACGGAGGGGGGAGACCCCGACAAGCTCGGGCGGGGCACCGTGTGGCAGGGAGAGATTCCCGAAGCGATTCATCAGAACCACATATTTCGCGTTCGCGTAACAAATAAAGACTGCGAGCCACTCTATTTAAATTGGTTGATTAGCAGTCCGTACGGCAAGAAATATTTCATTCGTTCAGCGAAACAAACGACGGGGATCGCTTCGATCAACAAGTCGCAACTATCCAGTTTTCCCGTAGTGTTGCCGCCTAAAGGCCATCAGGTGAAATTCGTAGATGCCGTTCATGACGTCCAATCGCTGTCATCGAAGCACACCCGAGCTATCCACCACCTTGATGCTCTGTTCGCAGTCCTCCAAGCCCGAGCCTTCGCCGGCGAGCTATAGCAATGCCGTTCACGCCGCGATACACGATCACCAACGCCACCACACGTGACCTGGCGAAGATCGAGCGCGCCCGCGGATTTCTCGAAGGGGCAACACTTTCCGAGGAATGGCTCGACCGGATGGGCCGGCGTGCGTTGCTTCTCGAAGCGCATCACACCACCCACATCGAGGGCACGCAGTTGACCATCGAGGAAGCCGCGCAACTGTGGAATGGCGCCGACGTAGAGAACGTCGACCCCGACGACCGCCGGGAACTGCTGAACTACCGCAACGCTTTCGACCTCGTCGCGTCATCGCTCGCCCATGGCGAACCCATCACCGAGACGTTGATCCGCGCCATTCACGCTGACTCGTTGCCGGTGTGCGGGGCGGTGAGGGTGCCCCAGGCGCCTATCGAACCGTGCAAAACCATGTCGCGGATGCAGTGACTCGCCGCATCATCTACACGCCGCCCCAACCACACGATGTCGGCCCGCTGATGCAGGAACTCGTGGACTGGTTGCGCGAGCCGGGTGACGTGCATCCGGTTTTGGTCGCGGGGATCGCCCAGTTCCAGCTCGTGCACATTCACCCGTTCGTCGACGGCAACGGGCGCACCTCCCGGTTGCTTTCGACGCTGGTGCTCTACCGAGCCGGCTACGACTTCAAGCGGTTGTTCACGATCAGCGAGTTCTACGACCGTAACCGCGCCGCGTTCTATTCAGCCCTGCAACGAGTCCGCGAAGCGGGCATGGATCTAACCGGGTGGATCGAGTTCTTCGTCTCTGGCTTGGCCACCCAACTGCTCGAAGTGCAGGAACGCAGCACCGCCGCCATCACCGCCGAGCAGATCGGGCGAGCCCATGGTCTCGGCCAGCGCCAGGTCGCGGTACTCGACGAACTGCTCGCACAAGGGCAAGCGGGTGTAGAAGATCTTGAGGTCGCGTTCCCGAACGTCAGCCGTCGCACCTTGCAGCGCGATCTGGCCGCGCTCCTCGACGCCGGTTTGATCACGACCTCAGGTGACCGCACCGACCCCACCCGCCGGTATCGTGCCTCGCCCCCCGAGCTGTGACAAGCTGTGACAGCGAGCTGTGACAGGACTTGTCACACCCCTTCCGTAACGTGCGGCGGTTGCCCAGAAAACGGCAACGCATATGCCAAGATCAGCGACGGGAGGGAGGCCAGGCGATGACCGGTAACTTCGAGTTCCTCAAGGCCCAGTGGCCGCGACTCTATGCCGAGGCGCGTAGCGCCGAACGTGATGCGCTGTTCGACGCGCGGACCACCTGCTTCTATGCCCGTCGGGCCGTCGAGCACACAGTGGCGTGGCTCTACCGCATGGAGGGCATCGACGAGGCGTACAAGAGCGACCTCGCGGCACGGATCAATAAGGCCGAGTTCGTCAACCTGGTCGGTCACCCGGTGCGGCAGAAGCTCGACCTGATCCGCAAGCTGGGCAATGTCGCCGTGCACGAGCACAAGCCGGTGCCCAAGGACAAGAGCCAGGTAGTGCTGCGCGAACTGTTCCACGTCATGTCCTGGCTTGCCCGCACCTACGGCGCCGACGAGGCCAGCAAGCCCGATCCCGCCGCACAGTTCAATCCCGCCTTGCTCCCCAAGCCCGCGGGCCAGGCCGTCGCCAAGTCAATCGCCCAGATCACCAAGCTCAACGACGAGCTCAAGGCCAAAGACGCCGCGTTGGAAGCGGCGGCGGCCGCCAAAACCAGCCTCGAGGCCGAACTCGCCGCCGCCCGGGCCGAACTCGCCGCCATCAAGGCCGCCAATCAAGCGAAACCCGACCTCCATGACTACGACGAGGCCACCACCCGCACCGAGTTCATCGACGCCGATCTCTTGGAGTCTGGCTGGACGCTCACCTATGACCGCGACCGCGAGTTTCCGGTGCAGGGCATGCCCGACGGCAAGACCGGCTATGTCGACTACGTGCTGTGGGGCGGCGACGGCAAACCCCTCGGCCTCGTCGAGGCCAAACGCACGGCCAGGGACGCGAAAGCCGGGCAGGAGCAGGCCAGACGCTACGCCGATTGCCTGCAGCAGATGTTCGGACAGCGGCCGATCATCTACTACAGCAACGGGTTTGAGCACCACGTCTGGGACGATCTGCAGTACCCGTCGCGGCCGATCAACGGGTTCCACACCCGCGACCAGCTCGAGCTGCTCATCCAGCGCCGGGCCACTCGGAAACCATTGGTAGACATCGCAATCCCGCCGGGGATCGTCGATCGCCCCTACCAGGAGCGCGCCATCCGCCGCGTCCTGGAGCGGTTCGAGATCGAGAATCAGCGCGAAGCCCTGTTGGTGATGGCCACTGGGGCCGGCAAGACGCGGACCGTCATCGCCCTCACGGACATGCTCGCCCGCGCGAACTGGGTCAAACGAGTCCTCTTTCTCGCCGATCGCGTTGCGCTCGTCAAGCAGGCGGCCAATGCGTTCAAGAGCTTGCTGCCCGATTCGGCACCGGTGAACTTGTTGACCGACAAGAACACCGACAGCCGCGTCTACGTGGCGACCTATCCCACCATGATGGGCTTGATCGACGAAACCAATGGCGGCACACGTCGATTCGGCCCCGGTTACTTCGACCTGGTGGTAATTGACGAAGCCCACCGCTCGGTGTACCGGAAGTATCGCCACATCTTCGCGCATTTCGATTCGCTACTGCTGGGCCTCACCGCCACGCCCGAGGAGGAAGTCGACCGCAACACCTACCAGCTGTTCAAACTCGAAGACGGAGTTCCCACCGACAACTACGGCCTCGACGAGGCGATCGACGACGGCTACCTGGTGCGGCCCCGCGCCGTTGTCGTTCCGCTCCATTTCCCTTTGCGCGGGCTGCGATACGACGACCTGTCCGAAGAAGAAAAGGACGAGTGGGACGCGACTGAGTGGGACGAGGAGGATGACGACGCGCCTGACGTCGTCGCCGCCGACGCCGTCAACAAGTGGCTGTTCAACGCCGACACCGTCGACAAGGCACTCGAAGTGCTCATGCGGCACGGCCATCGCGTCGCCGGAGGCGACCGGCTGGCCAAGACGATCATCTTCGCGCGGAACAATCGGCACGCTCAGTTCATCGCCGACCGGTTCAATGCCAACTATCCCGAATACAAGGGCGAGTTCGCTCGCGTAATCACCCATGCCGTCGAATTCAGCCAGGCCCTGATCGACGATTTCTCGCAACCAGCCAAGGCACCGCACATCGCGATCTCGGTGGACATGCTCGACACCGGCATCGACGTGCCGGAGGTTGCCAACCTGGTGTTCTTCAAGCCTGTCCGGTCGAAGTCCAAGTTCTGGCAGATGGTCGGCCGCGGCACCCGGCTGTGCCCCGATCTCTACGGGCCGGGACTGGACAAGAAAGACTTCCTGATCTTCGACATCTGCGCCAATTTCGAGTACTTCGGTCAAGACCTACCCACCGCCGACGGTGTCGTCACAAAACCCTTATCCGAGCGGCTCTTCGCCGCCCGCACCGAATTCGTCGGTTCGCTGGACAAGCAGCGGGCGTACCCGGAACTACGGGCGGATATTGCCCACGTGCTGGTCCATCACGTTCAGGGCATGCGACTGGACAATTTCATCGTCAAACCCAAACGTGCCGTCGTCGAGAAGTACTCCGACCCCAAGAACTGGGAGTCGCTGGTCGAGGAACAGATCGCTGAACTCATCGCTGATGTCGCCCCGCTGCCGACCACCGTGCGGGACAGCGACGAGCCCGCGAAGAGATTCGACCTGATGGTGGTACGCAGCCAGATCGCCGTCCTGCAAGACCACGACTACGAGCCGCATCAGGTGCGTATCCGCGAGATCGCCGATGGTCTGCTCGACCAGCTGAGTATTCCCGAGATCAAGAAACGCGAGGAACTGCTGCGTGAGGTTGCCAGCGACGAGTGGTGGCAAGACATCACTCCGCCGATGCTGGAACAGGCACGCCGCCAGTTGCGCTCGATCGTCGGGCTCCTCGAGAAAAAGAAGCGCCCGTTCGTCTACGCCGACTACGAGGACACCCTGGGCGACGTCACCGAGGTTGCCATGCCGGCTCTCGCACAATTCACCGACATCGACCGATTCAACGCCAAGGTCTACGACTTCTTGGTCCGCCAACCCGACAACCTGGCGCTGCAAAAGCTCAAGAAAGCACACCCGCTCACCGAAACCGACCTGCAGTCACTGCAAGAGCTTCTGCTCGCCAGCGGCGTCGCGGACCCCGCCGACCTCGACCGGGCAGCCGACACAGCACACGGTTTCGGGCGGTTCATCCGGTCACTGATCGGACTGGACCGTCAAGCCGCCACAAGCGCCTTCGCAGAGTTTCTCGACGGCAAGACCGCCAGCGCCGATCAGATCCAGTTCATCCAACTCGTGATCAACTACCTCACCCGTCACGGCAGCATGTCGCCGGACCTGTTGTTCGAGCCACCGTTCACCGACAACGCTCCGAAAGGAATCGCCTCGGTGTTCGACAGCGCAAAGGCCCGCGCCGTGATCGATGTCATCGAGCAGCTCAACGCTTCCGCTGACGCCGGCTGATCGGCCAACCCGGCACATAACCCGGCGGCGGGGATGAGAATTGAACGATGTCGTCGAGGTCGTCGCGCAGCGCTCCGGTGGACGGATTCCGACTGGCCTTCGACCGGCACGGCATCTCGGGCGGCCCCGCGGTCATCCTGCTGCACGGCTGGCCGGGTAACCGGCGCGATCACCGGCACGTCGTCCCGCTGCTGACCGATATCGCCGACGTCGTCGTACCGGATCTGCGCGGCTTCGGCGGCTCGGACAAGCACGCGGTGTCGGTGCAGCACTTCTACAGCGCGAGTGCCCAGGCCGCGAGCGTGGTGGGACTCATCAACGAGCTCGGCCTCGACGATGTGGTGCTGGCCGGCTATGACGTCGGCAGCCGGGTCGCCCAGAGTGTAGCCCGCATGCATCCGCACCTGGTCAAGGCGCTCGTGCTGTCACCGCCCCTGCCCGGCGCCGGGGACCGCGTGCTGAGCCCCCACGCCATGCACGAGTTCTGGTACCAGGCATTTCACCAGCTCCCGATCGCCGACCGCATGATCGACGGCAATCCCGACGCCGTGCGCGAGTACCTGCGCCACTTCTGGGACCACTGGTCGGGCCCGAGTTTCCAGGTCTCCGAAGACGACCTGGACCGCCTCGTCGCGGACTACGCGCTGCCCGGCGCGTTCACCGCGTCGCTGGGCTGGTACCGCGCCGGGGCGGGCACCGTCGCGCAGTCTCTCACCGAGCTGCCGCCCGGCCGCGCCGTCAAGATCCACGCCAGCACCGATGTGCTGTGGCCTCAACACGATCCGCTGTTCCCACCGGACTGGGCCGACCGGCTCGAGCACTACTTCGTCGACGTCCGGCTCCACAAGGTCAATGGCGCAGGTCATTTCACACCGGTCGAATGCCCCGAGGAATTCGCCGCGCTCATCCGGCGCGCGGTCAGCTGACCGGCGGCTTGAGCCCGTCCAGTACGAAGCCGAGGTGACGGCGCCATACGGCGTCGCATCCGTCGGCCATCGCGATCACCTTGGACATCGCCCACATCAGTGTCGCGAGGTCTTCGGTTCCGAAATCGGTGCGCAGCACGCCCGCCTGCTTGGCGCGCTCGACCACCTCCTCCAGCAGCCCGCCTGCCCTGCCGCACTCCCCCGCGACGTCGACCGAGCCCACCGGGTTGCGCGCGATCGCATCGTTGATGCTCCGATCGGTGGCCTGCATCGAGAACAGACCGTCCAGGAAGCCGGTGAACCCGCGCCACGCATCGGGATCGTCGAGAGCGTCGCGCGCCATCCGGTCGATGGCGGCCAACCGGTCGGGCAGCACCGCATCGAGCAATGCACCGCGGTTCGGGAAATGGTTGTAGAGGGTGCCGATGCTGACGCCGGCGTGCCGCGCGATCTCGTCGAGCGGCACGTCGACGCCGCGCTCGGTGAACAGTTCGGCGGCGGCCGTCACCAACCGGTCCCGATTTCGGACCGCATCCGCACGCATCGCCGCCACCGGCCCAGCATAGCGAAGTTGAGGGCATACTCAACTTGTGCTAGTAAGTTGAGTATGACCTCAACTTCTGCTCCCGTTCTGGTGGTCCTCGGTGTGGGACCCGGCCTCGGGATGTCTGTCGCACACCGCTTCGGCGCCGAGGGCCACCGCGTGGCTCTGATTTCGCGTTCGCCACAACGACATCCGGACTATCTGGCGGCACTGGCCGACAAAGGCGTCGAGGCCGCCGCATATGTCGCCGACGCCAATGACTCGGGCCGGTTGCGCACGGCGCTCGACGCGGTCCGCGACCGGTTCGGCCGCATAGACGTGGGTTACTACGGCCCGGCCGCATTCGAGACGGCGCCCACCGGTGACATCACCGGACTCGATGCCGCGGGCGCACAGGCTGCGCTCGACGGCGTCGTACCTGCGGTCGACTTCGCCTCGCAGCTGCTGCCGGAGATGCGGCGGCGCGGTAGCGGAGGTTGCTGTTCGCCGGAGGGCTGAGCAGCGTGGTGCCGATGCCGCCGCTGGGCGGTTTGGCACTCGCCGCGGCGGCGCTACGCAATTACGCCGTCACGCTCCACGCGGCACTGAAACCCGAGGGGATCTACGCGGGCACCATCACCATCGGCGGTCTGATCGAACGCGGCGACATCCACCGGGCGATGGCAGATAACGCCGAGTTCGCCGGCGCGACGACAGGCACCATCAACCCCGACGATCTCGCCGAGCAGCTCTGGCGCCTCTACCGCGAGCGCACGGCGGCCGAAGAGGTGGTCAACCTACTCGTCTGACGGCTTCTCGTCCGCCGCAGGCGGCGAATCAGCTTCGGGCAGCAGGGCTTCCAGCGCCGTACCGGTGATCCGGCGGAACGCGCGACGGGGCCGCTTGGCATCGAGCACCGCCACCTCGAGGGTCGACGGGCCGAGCGTGCGCGCTTCGGCTCCGTTGCCGCTCGCGCTCAACGCCGCGACGGCGATCTTCACGGCGGCAGCCAGGTCCGCGTTCTCGACGTAGGACTCCCCGAGCGCGGTCGAGATCGGCTCGGTGGTACCGCCCATCACGACGAAGTGCGGCTCGTCCGCGATCGACCCGTCGTAGGTGATGCGGTAGAGCTCGGGTGCCTTCGTCTCGCCGTAGTGCGCGACCTCGGCCACGCACAACTCGACCTCGAACGGCTTGGCCTGTTCGGTGAAGATCGTGCCGAGTGCCTGTGCGTAGACGTTGGCGAGCTGACGGCCGGTCACGTCGCGACGGTCGTAGGCGTATCCGCGGGTGTCCGCGTACTGGATGCCGGCCACCCGCAGCTTGTCGAACTCGTTGAACCGTCCGACCGCGGCGAAGCCGACGCGGTCGTACAGTTCGCTGACCTTCTGCAGCGACCGCGAGGGATTCTCGGCGACGAACAGAACGCCGCTGTCGTAGGCGAGCGCGACGACGCTGCGGCCGCGGGCGATGCCCTTGCGCGCAAGCTCGGAACGCTCGCGCATCGCCTGCTCGGGCGAGATGAAGTACGGAAAGCTCATCAGCCTTCACCGCCCGTCCGCGTACGGCGCGCGATGACCTCGCGGGCGAGTTCGGCGATGCGTTCCTCGGAGATCTCCTCAGCCCCTTCTGCACCGATGGTGACCGCGGTCGGATAGATGCCACGCACCAGATCCGGTCCGCCGGTCGCCGAGTCGTCGTCGGCGGCGTCGTAGAGCGCCTCGATGGCCACCTTCAACGCCGAATCCGCGTCGACCGCTTGCGGATACAGCTTCTTGATCGAGGATTTGGCGAAGATCGAGCCGGAGCCCACGGATTGGTACCCCTCCTCCTCGAGGTTCCAGCCGCCCGCGGCGTCGAACGACACGATGCGCCCGGCGTTCTGCGGATCGGGATCGTCGACGTCGTAGCCGACCAGCAGCGGCAGCGCCACGAAACCCTGCAGGGCCGCACCGAGATTGCCGCGCACCATGATGGCCAGCCGGTTGACCTTGCCGCGGAACGTCAGCGGCACACCTTCGACCTTCTCGTAGTGCTCCAACTCGACGGCGTACAACCGCGCGAACTCCACGGCGATGGCCGCCGTACCGGCGATGCCCGTCGCGGTGTAGTCATCGGTGATGTAGACCTTCTGGACGTCACGACCGGCGATCATGTTGCCCTGCGTGGAGCGACGATCGCCCGCGATGACGACGCCGCCGGGGTATTTGAGCGCGACGATCGTGGTGCCGTGCGGCACCGCGTTGGTCGCGTTCACCCCGTCGGCGACGCGGTTGACGGGTAGCAGTTCGGGCGACTGCCGGCGCAGCAGATCAGAGAAGGACGATAAATCCACAGGTACGGAGGGTGCTCCGAGAGTCGGTTGGGTGAAGGCCAGATGTTCGTACTTCGGCCAGGTCACTGTCCGCCCTTTTGGACGTACGCGCGGACGAAGTCCTCGGCGTTCTCTTCGAGAACGTCGTCGATCTCGTCCAGCAGGTCGTCGGTCTCCTCGGCGAGCTTCTCGCGACGCTCCTGGCCGGCGGCCGAAGCACCGGGGAGGTCGTCGTCCTCGCCGCCGCCACCGCCACGCTTGGTCTGCTCTTGAGCCATCGCTGCCTCCTGCAATTGTCATCGGCGGGCTCACTCGGGCTCACTACGGCCCACCGGTTCTTCCACAGTACCGGTAGGCATCCGAATTGCTCGGGATAGCGCACCGGTGGGGACTTCTAGGTGGTCAGTTGTTCGACCAGCTCCACGGCGCTGTCGACGGAATCGAGCAGTGCGCCGACGTGTGCCTTGCTGCCGCGCAGCGGTTCGAGGGTTGGAATCCGGACGAGCGAATCGCCGCCGAGGTCGAAGATCACCGAGTCCCAGCTCGCCGCGGCGATGTCGGCGCCGAAGCGGCGCAGGCACTCACCGCGGAAGTACGCGCGGGTGTCGGTGGGCGGATTGTCGACCGCGTCGAGCACCTGCTGTTCGGTGACGAGCCGCTTCATCGAACCGCGTGCCACCAGCCGGTTATACAACCCCTTGTCGAGCCGCACGTCGGAGTACTGCAGGTCGACGAGGTGCAGGCGCGGCGCGGACCAGCTCAGGTTCTCCCGGTTGCGGAAGCCTTCGAGCAGCCGCAGCTTGGCCGGCCAGTCCAGCAGGTCGGCGCATTCCATCGGATCGCGCTCGAGCAGGTCGAGGACGTTGGCCCAGGTTTCGACGACGTGGCTCGCGCGCGGGTCGGGATCGCGGCTGTCGACCAGCTTGGCCACGCGGTCCAGATAGATCCGTTGCAGCGCAAGCGCGGTCAGCTCGCGGCCGTCGGCGAGTGCCACGGTCGCCCGAAGGGACGGGTCGCGGCTGATGACGTGCACGGCGTGCACGGGGCGGGCCAGCGCCAGGTCGCTGAGGTCGATACCTTCCTCGATGAGGTCGAGCACGAGCGAGGTCGTGCCGACTTTCAGGTAGGTCGACGTTTCGGCCAGGTTGGCATCGCCGATGATCACGTGGAGTCGCCGGTACTTGTCGGCGTCGGCGTGCGGCTCGTCGCGGGTGTTGATGATGCCGCGCTTGAGCGTGGTTTCCAGACCGACCTCGACCTCGATGTAATCGGCGCGCTGCGACAGCTGGAACCCTGGCTCGTCGCCCGAGGGCCCAATGCCGACGCGGCCCGATCCGGTGACCACCTGGCGCGACACCATGAACGGCGTCAAACCGGCGATCACGGCCGAGAACGGTGTCTGACGACTCATCAGGTAGTTCTCGTGCGAACCGTACGAGGCGCCCTTGCCGTCGACATTGTTCTTGTAGAGCTGCAGTTTGGCGGCCCCTGGCACGCTCGCGACATGGCGGGCGGCGGCCTCCATGACGCGTTCGCCCGCCTTGTCCCAGATCACCGCATCCATCGGATCGGTGCACTCGGGAGCCGAGTACTCGGGATGGGCATGGTCCACATACAGCCGGGCGCCGTTGGTCAGGATCATGTTGGCGGCCCCGACCTCGTCGGCGTCGACGATCGGCGGTGGGCCCGAGGATCGGGACAGGTCGAATCCGCGAGCGTCACGCAGCGGCGACTCCACCTCGTAGTCCCACCGCGTGCGCTTGGCCCGCTGGATCCCGGCGGCGGCGGCATACGCCAGCACCGCCTGCGTCGACGTCAGGATCGGATTTGCGGTCGGATCGGACGGCGACGATATGCCGTACTCGACCTCAGTTCCGATAATCCGTTGCATGGCCTCAGCCTAGGTGACGCTGGTTGCGCACCGGGCTGCCAGGTATTCGGGCCGCCGCCGCGGCGCCGCGTACGGCTCCTCCAACTTGTTCTCGACCGAGTTGAACACCAGGAAGATGTTCGAACGCGGCAACGGCGTGATGTTCGAGCCCGACCCGTGCAGCAGGTTGGCGTCGAACCACAGCGCCGAGCCGGGCGGCCCGGTGAACTGGTCGATGCCGTGCTGATCGACGGCCTTCGTCAGCGTGGTCTCGTCGGGGACGCCGATGCTCTGCACCACGAGCGAGGTGTCGTGGTTGTCCTCCGGCGTTGCGCCCACGCACGGATAGAACGTCTGGTGCGAGCCAGGGATGACCATGAGCGAGCCGTTGTACGGGTAGTTGTGCGTCAGCGCGATCGAGCAGGACACGGCACGGATGGCCGGCATGCCGTCCTCGGCGTGCCAGGTCTCGAAATCCGAATGCCAGTAGAAACCCGTACCGGTGAAGCCCGGCATGAGGTTGATCCTGGCCTGGTGGATGTAGACGTCGCTGCCGAGCAGTTGGCGCGCGACGGGCAACACCGTGTCGAGGCGGACCACCTCGGCGACGAGCTCGCTCAACAGGTGCGGCTCGAAGATCGAGCGGATCGACCCACCCGGCTCCCGGATGACCCGGGGATCGCCGGGCTCGAGATCCGCTGCGATCCGGTCGAGTTCGTGCCGCAGCGACGGCAGCCGGTCGTCGGCGACGGTGTCGGGCCGGATGAGATAGCCCTGTGCCGACATCCGGTCGAGACGGTCCTGATCGAGCGGGCCGTCGGTCGCACTCCCCCACACCGTGGGGTCCTGCCGCGGGATCGGCGCGATCGCGTGATCGAGGCGCGTCGGGTACGGGTCCTCGAGGGCGGGTGACGCGCTCATGCGACCGACTGCGGCGGCGGGTAGGCGCCGGTCTCGTCGTGGACTTCCTGTCCGGTCACCGGCGGGTTGAACACGCACAGCATCCGGAGCTGCTCGTCGCACGTGACGCGGTGGCGCTCATGGCCGTTGAGCAGATACATGGTGCCGGGCCTGAGCGGGTGGCGCTCACCGGTCTCCAGGTTGGTCAGCGTGCCCGTACCCTCCACGACCCAGACGGCCTCGACATGGTGCTCATAGCGGAACTCGTTGACCGAACCGGCCTCGATGGTCGTCTCGTGGAACGAGAAGCCGACACCGTCGCCGGCGAGGATGATCCTCTTGGACCGCCATGTCCCGTCCGACACATCGCGGTCGGTTCCGGTGATTTCTGCGGTGGTTCGCACAATCATGTGGGTTTCTCCCTCTCAGCTCAGGGTGACAGCGATCGATTCGGCCAGGATGTCGAGTCCGGCTTCGAGGTCGGCTGCCGAAGTCGTCAGTGGCGGAAGCAGTTTGACGACCTCGTCGGACGGCCCGCTCGTCTCCATCAACGCACCCCGGCCGAATGCCGCCCGGCACACCTCACCGGCCCGGACATCGTCTTCGAACTTGAGTCCCTGCGCCATCCCCCTGCCCCGCGCCGACACACCGTCGTAGCGTGCGGCGATCTCTTCGAGCCGGGCCCTGATCAGGTTGCCCTTGAGGGTCACGTCGGAACTGAATTGGGATGTCGCCCAGTAGTTTTCGAGTGCGGCGGTGGCGGTGACGAAGGCCGGATTGTGTCCGCGGAACGTGCCGTTGTGTTCACCGGGCGCCCACACGTCGAGATCCCGCCGGAACAACGTCAACGCCATCGGCAATCCGTAACCGCTCACCGACTTCGACAACGTGACGATATCGGGCACGATGCCCGCGGCCTCGAAGCTGAAGAACGGCCCGGTGCGGCCACAGCCCATCTGGACGTCGTCGACGATGAGGAGGATGTCGCGGGTACGGCACAGATCCGCAAGGGCCTGCAGCCATTCGATGCGCGCGACGTTGAGACCGCCTTCGCCCTGCACGGTTTCGACGATCACCGCAGCGGGCCGGTTGAGCCCGCTCCCGGAGTCGTCGAGCACCCGCTCGAACCATTGGAAGTCCTCGGTCACGCCACCGAAGTAGTTGTCGTAGGGCATCGGCGTGGCGTGCACGAGCGGGATGCCGGCACCGGCCCGCTTCATCGAGTTACCGGTGACCGACAGTGCGCCGAGGGTCATCCCGTGAAAAGCGTTGGTAAAACTGATGACCGACTCGCGGCCGGTGACCTTCCTGGCGAGCTTGAGCGCCGACTCGACGGAGTTCGCCCCGGTCGGCCCCGGGAACTGGACCTTGTAGTCGAGCCCGCGCGGCTTCAGGATCACCCGTTGGAACGCCTCCAGGAATCGCTGCTTGGCCTCGGTCGCCATGTCCAGCGAATGCACGATTCCGTCGGAAGCCAGGTACTGCATCAATGGCGCCTTGAGGGCCGGGTTGTTGTGTCCGTAGTTCAGCGCGCCCGCTCCGGCAAAGAAGTCGATGTAACGACGACCGTCGGTGTCGGTGACCCAGGAGTCCGTGGCGCTCTGCATGACCGTGGGCCAGCCGCGGCAGTAGCTGCGAACCTCGGATTCGACCGAGCTGAACACCTCGGGCAGGTCGGATTCGGTCATCGGTGCTGTCGTGGCGAGCGTCAAGATTGATCCTCCGATCAAAGGAAATCGCTACTTATCAAACGGTTTCGAGCGTGCGGCCTCAGCGGGACAGCGGGGTCGCGATCGGGCCGATCCGCAGGATCGGCTCGTCCTCGTGGCCGCCTTCGGCATCGAGGAGATCGCTCTCGAAATGGGGGTGTTCGACGAGGGGAACGCCGTGGCGGCGCGCGAAGGCGCCGAAGAACGCGCGTGACGCCGTATTGCCCGGCGACACAGTGGCTTCCACGGTGATGGGATGTCCGCGCCGTTGCGTGCGCACGCGGTGCACGAGGCCGTCGAGCATCGTGCTCGCCAGCCCACTGCCCTGCGCCGACGGCGCCACGGCAACCTGCCAGACGAACAGCACGTCGGGCCGCGGTGGTGGGTGATATCCCGTGATGAACCCACGCAGTTCGCCGCCGGATTCGGCCACAATTGACGTCGCAGCAAAATCGGTCGCCAGCAGCAGGTAGGCGTAGGTGGAATTGAGATCGAGCACTCCGGTGGCCGCCGCGAGTTCGCGGATGCCGATCGCATCGGAGCCCTGCGGCAGGCGCAGGAATTCTTCCCGGGAATGGCGTCCCGGGGCGCTTTCTAAAACGCGCATATCGAGTTGAGAGTCACCACCGAACAGTCAGCAATCATCGTCAGTTCACGTCATCGGTGCCTGGGACCGTAAGCACACGCGGGGGTCATGATCAAGCCGCGACACCGCGATCGGCGCCGGATCGGGTTCGCGACAACCGCGCTTGACCTGCGGAAACGCCGCGACCGAAAGATTTTGAAGAAACATCAGTGACGTTATCGAATCGTTACCTTGCGGTCCGGCGCCGCCTCGCCCGGTTCGCGGCAGTCGCGCCGTCGCCGCGTCTCGGGCCGGAATGAAATGTCGCCCGAGCCATTTCACCCGTCGGCAATTCGCTATTCCTCGGGAAGTCATTCCTTAGCTGAACAAAAGGCGAATTGACGGCAAACATTGACAACTCGGCGATCTCCCGCTCGCCTCCGGATCGGCCGTTGAGCAGGGGAATTCCCTCTGATGACGCCTTCTCAGCGTCCTCACAGCGATTACTTGGCACTCTCATCCGGCCTCTAGGTCAACGGTGACCGCAGCGAGGTTTATCGGCGTTGACATAGCTAGGGAGAAAATGAAGGCAATCAGTCGGATGCTGATCGCGTTGACAACCGCGATTATTGCGGCCGTCGCGGGTCTGTTCGCGAGCACGGGTACCGCACATGCTGGTCTGGACAACGAGCTGAGCCTGGTTGACGGTCAGGACCGCACCCTGACCATCCAGCAGTGGGACACCTTCCTCAACGGTGTGTTCCCCCTGGACCGCAACCGCCTGACCCGTGAGTGGTTCCACTCCGGTCGCGCCAAGTACATCGTCGCCGGCCCCGGTGCCGATGAGTTCGAGGGCACGCTGGAGCTCGGCTACCAGATCGGCTTCCCGTGGTCGCTGGGCGTTGGCATCAACTTCAGCTACACCACCCCCAACATCCTCATCGACCAGGGCAACATCACCCAGCCGCCGTTCGGTCTGGATTCCGTCATCACGCCCAATCTGTTTCCCGGCGTGTCGATCTCGGCTGACCTGGGCAACGGCCCCGGCATCCAGGAAGTCGCCACCTTCTCGGTCGACGTCTCCGGTGCGGCCGGCGGCGTGGCGGTCTCCAACGCCCACGGCACCGTCACCGGTGCGGCCGGCGGCGTGCTGCTGCGTCCGTTCGCTCGCCTGATCGCCTCCACCGGTGACAGCGTCACCACCTACGGCGAACCGTGGAACATGAACTGATCGCGGCACAATGGAAGCCAGAACAGGGCCGGCGCCTCACGTTTCGCCATGTCATGCTCTCGTTGACAATTGACTGGTTGCCCGAAACGTGACGCGCCGGCCACCCGCGCATGAAGGGATGTACCGCAGGTGAAGGTGCTGGTCGTCGAGGACGAGCCGCGGCTGGCATCGACGCTGACCGTGGGACTGCAAGCCGAGGGCTTCGTCGCGGTGACGGCCTCCGACGGCGTGGACGGCCTGTGGCAGGCCACCGAGCACGACTTCGACGTCGTGGTGCTCGACATCATGCTTCCCGGCATCAGCGGTTACGAGGTGTTGCGGCGGATGCGCGGGCAAGGCGTGTGGACGCCGGTGCTGATGCTGACCGCCAAGGACGGTGAGTACGACCAGACCGACGCGTTCGATCTGGGCGCCGACGACTACCTGACCAAGCCGTTCTCCTTCCGGGTTCTGGTCGCCCGGCTGCGCGCGCTGGTCCGCCGCGGTGCCCCGCAACGGCCGACGGTGCTCACCGCGGGCACGCTGTCGCTGAACCCGGCGCGCCGGACCGTCGAACGATGCGGGACGTCGATCGCGTTGACGCCGCGCGAGTACGGGCTGCTGGAATACCTCATGCGCAACAAGGACACGGTCGTCACCAAGACCGAGATCCTCCACAACGTATGGGACGCCCACTACGAGGGACCCGACAACGTCGTCGAGGTCTACGTCGGATACGTGCGGCGCAAGATCGATATCCCCTTCGGCACCAACACCATCGGCACGATCCGCGGGGTCGGCTATCGGCTCGATTCCGGTGCGTACGACGCACCGGCCAGGGGCAATTGAACGGTCACGCGCGTCCCGCCCGCTGGGCTGTCCTCGATTCGCACGCTACCGTGATGTGCGGCAACGACTTCCGCGACGATCGCCAAGCCGAGTCCCGACCCGCCGCCGCGGCGTGACCGGTCCGGGTCGAGCCGGACGAAGCGATCGAACACGCGCAGCCGGTCCGGCTCGGGAATGCCGGGCCCGTCATCGCCGACACTCATGACAGCGCGATCGCCGTCGGTGTGCACCGAGATGTCGATCAACGAAACCGTATGTCGCGCCGCGTTGTCGACGAGATTGCGCAGGACTCGCGCGAGCGCGCCGGCGTCGCCGGTGACCCGCGTCGGGCTGATGTCGGCCCGAATCTGCAACGACGTTTCGCGCCGGAGCTTCTCGGCTTCCCGCGCCGCGAGATCATCGAGATCGACATCGTCGTGCCCCATGGCGAGCCCGTGCTCATCGGCACGCGCGAGCAACAACAGGTCGTCGACCAACAACCGCATGC
Organism: Mycolicibacterium wolinskyi str. Jessa 2025; assembly: GCF_049241375.1. Lineage (NCBI taxonomy): Bacteria > Bacillati > Actinomycetota > Actinomycetes > Mycobacteriales > Mycobacteriaceae > Mycobacterium > Mycolicibacterium wolinskyi. The sequence continues at coordinate 2,992,743 of NZ_CP185960.1, read as the reverse complement.
GGTGCGCCTCGGGCATGAGGGTGCTGACTGCCAGTTCCTGGTCGAGCAGCTCGGGGTGATCGGCCGCGACTTCCAGTGCCGAGATGATCGTCGCCAAGGGGCTGCGCAGTTCATGGGAGGCGTCGGCGACGAACCTCTTCTGCGCGGCGTGGCCGTCCTCGATGCGGGCCAGCATCTCGTTCATGGTCTGCGCCAGCGCGGCGATCTCGTCGCGGCTGTTCGGCACCGGCACCCGCTCGGCCAGATCGGACGTGCTGATCTCGGCGACCCGTGTCCGGATCCGGTCGACCGACCGCATCGACCGCCGGACGAGCACGAACGTGGCCGCCGCCGACACCCCCATGACAAGCGGTGTCCACACGGCGAGCGCGATGGCGACGGCCTGCACGGTCGACATCACCGCCTCGGTGCCCTCGCCCACCAACACGATGTACCGACCGCTGCGCGTATCGACTGTTCCTGAGCTGAACTGGATCTGGCCGAACGGCGAGGCGTGTTCCGGTATGCCGATCTGCAGTCCGGGACCGATCTCGTCGAGCGGGATCAGCGGCGTGGTCGGCGCCGATGGCGATCTCCGGACCACCGTCCCGTTCGGCGTCATCACCTGCACGGCGAGGACTCGTCGGTCGGTGGCGAGCAACGTGGCGTCGAGCTGGGCCGGTCCGCCGGATTCCAGGTCGGCGGAGATCTGACCCACCCGATGCACCGCCGCGCTCTCGACCCCGGACAGCAGGGTCCGGTACACGACGGCGGCGAGCACCACACCGGCCACCGTGAGTGCCACGAACACCACGCTGCCCGCGACCGCGGCCGAGCGCGCCGACACACCCCAGTATTTGGGCTGGAACAGCCGGGCCAAGCGGTCGGGCATGCGCGTCATATCCCGACCAGTCCACCACCAGAGCCAGGTTCGCGCCATCTCGGCGTGCTGCACCGCCGCGCCGAGGGAAGTCGCGCACAATATGCCCGTGGCCGACATGCGCGGTGTGCACGATTGGTTTCTCCACCGCGGGCTGCCGTTGGTGCTGACCCGGCGAGTCCGGTCCCACCGGCTGATCGAACGGTCGGCGCCCATGGTGGGCGCACTCGGGGGCGTGATCGCGCTGATGCTGACGTTGGCCGAGATCACCGAGCCCGACGTCGACGTCGGCGCGGTGATCAAACTGGGCGTGCTGACGGCGGTGTTGTTCGCCGCACCGTTCGCACTCGAATTGCTGCACCGTGCCAGGACGACCCGCGGCGACGCCGGAAGACGGTCCGCGGCACTGCTCGTGATGGCGCTGTTCGTGTTCGGCCTGCCATTCGCCGACGGCGGCTTCTCCGGTTTCGCCGCGGCGGAGGCGATCGGCTTCGCGGTCGTCGCAGCACTGGCGGTATGGCTCACCTACCTCGGGTTCGGCTCGATCGCGTTGTGGGCCTTCCGGTTCGCCTGGGTGCAGCTCGGGGCACTGGGCACGTTGATGAGCCGGGCGCTGCCGTTGATGATGCTGACCGTGGTCGTGTACTTCACCGGCGAGCTGTGGCAGTTGTCGGCGCGCATGACACGCCAGCGGCTGTGGGAGACGATCGCGTTCCTGGCCGCCATCGCGATCTTGTTCATGGTCGCCACGATTCGCGACGAGGTCCGGGCGCTGCGGGAGGACCGCGCGGCACTCGACGACCCCGCCACGCTGCTGGCCGGTACCCCGTTGGCGTTGGAAACCGGGCGGGAGGCGCCGCGACGGACACCGCTGTCGTTGGCCGAGCAGTTCAACGTGGTGGCCGTCATGGTCGTGTCCCAGGCGATTCAGGTGGTGTTCTTCACCATCGGACTGTTCGTGTTCTTCCTCGGGCTCGGGATGATCGCGATCCCCGACGATGTGCTGGTGCTCTGGTCGGCCGAGGAGGTCTGCCAGGTGGGCGAACCGCCCTGCGCCGGAACGTGGTTCGGCATCCACATCCCGCTCCCCCAGACCGTGGTGCACATGTCGTTGTTCGTCGCGGTGTTGTCCGGGCTCTATTTCACGGTGAGCACAAGCGTCGATCCGTTGTACCGGCAGCGGTTCTTCGATCCGCTGATCGCCGACGTCGCGGTGAGCCTGGCCGGCCGTGACGCGTATCTGGAGCTTGAGCGTCGGTGACCGGCGTCAGAATGGCCCGGCCCCAGCCGGTGCCCGTCAACACGAGCACCGCGCCGGCGAACCCCGCGACCGTCACCGCGTCTCCGGCCAGTGTCACGCCGATGCCGGCGGCCCACAGCGGCTCGGTTCCCAACAGCAGGCTCACGCGCGCCGGATTCGCCGTCGCAAGCGCACGCAGCTGGATCAGGAATGCGAACACCGTGCACGCCAAGGCCAGATAACAGGTGAGCACCCACTGTGCCGGGTTCAGCGTCGTCATCAAGGCGCCGACCGACTGCCCCGAGGCGCCGGTGAGCACCATCGACACCGCGGCCACGGTGACCAGCTGAACGAGAGTCGTTCGGGCCGGGTCGATCTCACGCGCAACAGACAATCGCGCCATCGTGACCACGTGGACGGCGCGCAACAGTGCCGCGGCGGCGACGACCATGTCACCGGTGCCGGGCACGGCCCAGCCGCCCGCCTGCGTCAGCAGCCCACAGCCGACCATCGCGAGTGCGCCGGCAACGTAGAACCGCGGCGCGACGGCCGACCGCTGCAGTATCGGCGTCGCCACGATGGTCAGTGCCATGATCAGTCCGGCGTTGGATGCCGAAGTCTGTGTCACGCCATAGGTTTCGCATGCGCAAACGGCCGCGAGAAGGATTCCGCCCACCGCGCCCGATGCCACCTCGGCCTTCGTCAGAGCCCGCAGCCGGCGGCTCAGCACGATCGACAGAACCGCTGCGGCAATGGCGAACCGCACGGTCAGCACGGCGAAAACGGTGTCGGGGCCGGCGATCGCCTTCATGGCCAGGTAGCTGGATCCCCACACCGCGGCCACGCACAGCACAGCGAGGTCTGTACGGCGGTTGGGCATGACGACCAGCCTGCGAGCCGACCTCAGTTCAGTCAAGCTAATGTTTCTTCAGTTTATATGTAGAATTTCTACATGGATGCGGGTCGCCTGCGGATGCTGCGCGAACTTGCCGATCACGGCACGGTGGGCGCGGTCGCGCAGGTGCTGTCCATGACACCGTCGGCCGTGTCGCAGCAGCTGAAAATCCTGGCGAAAGAGGCCGGCGTGCCGCTGGTCGAACCCGACGGCAGACGGCTGCGGCTCACCGATGCCGGCCGGGTTCTCGTGGGTCACGCCGACGCCGTGCTGGCGGCGCTCGATCGGGCGAAAGCGGAGATGGATGCCTACGGCACAACGCCGCGCGGCACCGTCAGGGTGTCGTTCTTTCCGTCCGGCGCCGCGATGTTGTTGGCCCCGTTGATCAGCGGTGCGGCACGTCGCGGGGTCACGATCCTCGGCCGCGATATCGACCTCCCCGCAGCGCAGGCACCTGCACAACTCGCCGACTTCGACGTGGTCGTCGTCCACCGCGACGATCGCGATATGTCGCCATGGGGACCGCGGTTCGAATCGATCGAGCTCCTGCGGGAGCCGCTCGACATTCTGCTGCCGCCCGGACACCGGCTCACCGAACGCGACCACGCTCGGCTCGCCGAGCTGGCCGACGAGGAGTGGGTCGGTGTCGAAGGTGGACTCATGGTCGACGACGTACTCAACTCGCTCACGATCCTGTCCGGGATCGCGCCCCGAATCGCGCAGCGGGTCAATGACTTCCGCGTCGCCGAGGAACTCGTCCACGCCGGCATCGGTATCGCGTTGATGCCCAGGCACGTGCGGTTGGCCCGCGCCCTGGTGCGCTTGCCGATCAGCGACATCACCTTGGCCAGGCGTGTGGAGGCCATCACCCGCGCCGGGGCGAGCGCGCGGCCGGCGGTGGCCGCGACACTCGACGTGTTGTGCACCGTCGCCGGCGACATCACCTCAGCAGCCGCCGAACATGCTCGCGGGCAATCCGTTCGGCCAGCTCGGCACTGACCCGATCGGGCTCGACGGCGACCGAACAGGCGAGCCCGTCGAGCAGTGCCAGCAGCTCCACCGCCGCCAGGTCGGCGTCGACGCCCGGTGCGGCGGCCGCGATCGACTCGGCCAGCCACTTCGCCACGCGCGCCCAGTCTTCGCGGTGACGCACCGCGGTCTGCTCGTCGACCGCGGCTCTCGCGAGCCGTAACAACCACGCCACGCTGATGTCGCGATCTCGTGGATCGGGACACACGAGGGCGACCGCGAGATCCTCCAAGCGCTGCGCAGCGGGTGCATCCGGCGACAGCCGCTCACCGAGCCGGGCCAGGAACCGTGCATTGGCGCGGTCCATCGCGGCGGCCAGCATCGCATCCTTGGTCGGGAAGTGATGCTGCACCGCGCCGATCGAAACCTTCGCCAGCGCAGCGACTTTGCGCACCGATACGCCTTCGAATCCGTCGGCCACCAGCACGCTCAGTACCGCATCGGCCATCCGCTCATACGGCGCGCTCACCGCTCAAGCATACTCCCACCAATACGTTCGTATGGTAGCGTGCGCGGCATGCCCTCGACACGGCTGCAGTCGCTCGACGTCCCGCGCGGAATCGCGATACTCGGCACGTTGGGCACCAACATCTGGATCTTCACCAACCCCGAGGGCCTGATCGGCTACCTCAACGGCCCCGCCGACTCCCCCTGGCGCGGCGTGGAAGTTGCGTTGCAACTACTGGCGCAAGGCAAGTTCCTGGGATTGCTGACCGTCATGTTCGGAATCGGCCTTGCCTTACAACAACGTTCGGCCATCGCGGCCGGGCAGCGGTGGCCCGGCAGCTATCCGTGGCGCGCACTGCTGCTGCTGATCGACGGCATCGTCCATTTCCTGCTCTTCACCGAGTTCGACGTACTGATGGGCTACGCCATCACGGGTTGGATCGTCTCGTATCTGCTGGTGACGTCGCCGCGCACGCAGCGCCGGATCATCGCCACCGCGGCCGGCGTCCACGTCGCGATGCTGGCACTGCTCACCTGGGCGCTGCTGGCGATGCCCGCACCCGATGGCCCGGCACCGAAGCTGGACCCGAATCCGTATGCGGACGGCTCATTCTGGGACCTGGTGCTCTTTCGCATCGATCATCTGGCGCTGTTCCGCCTGGAGACCGTGCTGATCTTCCCGATGTCGATAGCCCTGTTTCTCTTGGGCGCGCGCCTCTTTCACGCCGGGGTGCTGGAGGCGCGTGGAGCCGCACTACGGCGCAGGCTCATGTGGATCGGTCTCGCGGTGGCGCTGCCGCTCGACATCGCCCTTGAGGTGGCCGGCGGGGACACCGGGCTGATTCTGGCCCGTTACGGCGTGGCACCGTTCGTGTCGCTGGCCATCCTTGCCGTGGTCGCCGAACTCTACATCCGGCGGCCAACTCCCGGCTGGCCCGGCCGGCGGCTTGCCGAAGTCGGCCGAATGGCGTTGTCCAGCTATGTGTTACAGAACGTCGTCGCCTCGTCGATCTGCTACGGCTGGGGCCTCGGGCTGGCCGCGACGATTCCGGAATCGCAGCGGGTTCCGGCCACCGTCGCGATCTACCTCGCGGTGGCCGCGGTCGTGATGGCGTTCGCGCACGTGTGGCTGCGCAGATTCCGCCGGGGCCCGGTGGAGTGGCTGTGGAACACCAGCTACCGGGCCCTGGCGGGCACCGCGACTACAGGTACTGACCCAGGTTCGACTCGGTGTCAATCGCCCGCGACGCACTCGAGCTCTTCCCGGTGACCAGCGTGCGGATGTAGACGATCCGCTCACCCTTCTTGCCCGAGATCCGGGCCCAGTCGTCGGGATTCGTGGTGTTCGGCAGGTCCTCGTTCTCGGCGAACTCGTCGACGATCGAATCGAGCAGGTGCTGGATACGCAGACCGGGCTGACCGGTCTCCAGCACCGACTTGATCGCGTTCTTCTTCGCCCGGTCGACCACGTTCTGGATCATCGCACCGGAGTTGAAGTCCTTGAAGTACATGACTTCCTTGTCACCGTTGGCATAGGTGACCTCCAGGAACCGGTTGTCGTCGATCTCGGCGTACATCCGGTCGACGACCTTCTCGATCATCGCCTTGATGCACAGCGCGCGATCACTGCCGAACTCGGCCAGATCGTCGGCGTGGATCGGCAGATCCTCGGTGAGGTACTTCGAGAAGATGTCCTGTGCCGACTCGGCGTCCGGCCGCTCGATCTTGATCTTGACGTCCAGGCGGCCGGGCCGCAGGATCGCCGGGTCGATCATGTCTTCACGGTTCGACGCGCCGATGACGATGACGTTCTCCAGGCCCTCGACACCGTCGATCTCCGAAAGCAGCTGCGGCACAACCGTCGTCTCGACGTCTGAGCTGACGCCGGTGCCGCGGGTGCGGAAGATCGAGTCCATCTCGTCGAAGAACACGATCACCGGGGTGCCTTCGGAGGCCTTCTCCCTGGCGCGCTGGAAGATCAGCCGGATGTGACGCTCGGTCTCACCGACGAACTTGTTCAGCAGCTCCGGGCCCTTGATGTTGAGGAAGTAGCTCTTCGCCTCACGCGCGTCATCACCACGGACCTCGGCCATCTTCTTGGCCAGCGAGTTCGCCACGGCCTTGGCGATCAGCGTCTTACCGCAACCGGGCGGGCCGTACAACAGCACACCCTTCGGCGGACGCAGCGAGTACTCGCGGTAGAGCTCCTTGTGCAGGAACGGCAACTCGACGGCGTCGCGAATCTGCTCGATCTGGCGTCCCAGGCCACCGATGTCGTTGTAGCTGACATCGGGCACCTCTTCGAGCACCAGGTCCTCGACCTCGGCCTTGGGGATCCGCTCGAACGCGTAACCCGCCTTGGTGTCGACCAGCAACGAGTCACCGGGCCGCAACTTGCGCGGACGGCTGTCGTCGAGCACGGCCTCGGGATCCTCGGGCAGATCCTCCGCGGCGACCAGCGGTTCGGCCAGCCAGACGATGCGCTCCTCGTCGGCATGCCCGACCACGAGAGCGCGGTGGCCGTCAGCCAGGATCTCGCGCAGCGTGCTGATCTCACCGACCGCTTCGAAGGTGCCGGCCTCGACGACCGTGAGCGCTTCGTTGAGCCGGACCGTCTGGCCCTGCTTGAGTGTCGCGGTCTCGATGTTGGGTGAGCAGGTCAGCCGCATCTTGCGGCCCGAGGTGAACACGTCGACCGTGTCGTCCTCGTGAGTGGCCAGCAGTACGCCGTAACCGCTGGGCGGCTGGCCCAGCCGGTCGACCTCCTCGCGCAGGGCGAGCAGCTGCTGGCGGGCTTCCTTGAGGGTGTCCATCAGCTTGGCGTTGCGCGCTGCCAGCGAGTCGATCCGGGCCTCGAGTTGGTGAACGTCCCGCGCGCTGCGCAAGCCGCTCTGGGGCCCTACCGCGTTCTCCAGTTGCTCGCGCAGAATTGCGGCCTCCCGGCGCAACGCTTCAAGCTCAGCGGCATCTTCACTGGACATGTGCGCTGCAAAACCCTCGGGGAAACCTTCCGAACGCTCTGACTCACTCATATTGCGCTCCCTCCCGCACCGGAAGTTGGTGCAGTAACAACTTCAACGCTACCGGCGATTCAGCCTTTGTGTGCGGTCTAGGAACTCGACACACCAGCACCACTGTTAGCCTCTTAGTTCAGTTGGTCCGATCGAAAGGACAGTCGTGACCCCGAAAACCCTCGTTACCGGCTTCATCACCGCAGCTGCAGCGGCCGCTGTGGTTGGCGGCGCCGCGGCGGGTGTGACTTCCATTGCATCCAGCGGAATGTCGAGCGCCCCAGCCGTCCAGCCGGTCGTGTTCGGCGCCCCGCTGCCGCAGCTTCCCGCGCCCGATCTCGAAGCACCGCTGGTCCAGACCCTGCAGGCGCTCGCCGGTGGCGGTTCGTTCAAGGGCAAGGCGCCCTACATCCAGGGCGGTATCGGGCGGGTCGAGAGCATCGCCGCGGACCGCGCCTACAACCAGGCCGCCGCCGAGGGCAAGTTCCCCTTGACCTTCGTCGTCGCCAACATCAACCAGGAGGGCGGCGTCGCTTACGCCGACGTCACCGCGACCGCGGCGACCGGCGGCACGGCCACCCAGAACATCCAGTTCGTGGCAGGCCCGAGCCCCACCGGCTGGCAGATCTCGAAGGGATCGGCCCTGTCGCTGCTGTCGTCGGTCGGCTGACGCGGGTCGTTGATCCGTTCCCGAATCGCAGTCCTGAGTGCCGCCACGGTCACCGTGGCGGCACTCGGGCTATCGGGGTGCGGCAACGACGACCGGCCTGCCGCGACGCCTGCCACCTCACCCACGGCGTCGGAGCTCATGCCGCCGCCACCCCCGCCCGCTGACCCGCTACCCGCCCCGGATGCGCTCACCGGAGTCCTCTATCGACTCGCCGACGTCAACGTCCCAGGCGCCGAGAAGGTCAACCTCGTCGAGCAGTCGACCCCGGACGATGCCGCCGCCCTGGACAAATTCGGGCGCGCTCTCGTCGACAACGGCTTCACGCCGCTGAGCTTCGAGGCCACCGATCTGGCGTGGTCGCAGTCCGAACCCGGCAACGTGGTCGCCACGATCAACGTCAGCACCGCGGGCGACGAGCCGAGCCGCCGGTTCAGCTTTCCCATGGAGTTCACGCAGAGCGGCCCAGACTGGCAGTTGACCAGACACACCGCCGACCTACTGCTTGAGATGGGTGCCGCCGCGGCCCCATCGCCGACGCCGCCCCGCTGACATGTGGATCGGCTGGCTGGAATTCGATCTGCTGCTCGGCGACGTGCACTCGCTCAAGCAGAAACGCTCGGTCATCCGGCCGGTGATCGCCGAACTGCAGCGCAAGCTGTCGGTATCGGCCGCCGAGAGCGGCAATCAGGACCTGCACCGGCGTGCGGGCATCGGCATCGCCGTCGTGGCCGCAGACCGCGCGCACGTGGTCGACGTCCTCGACGCCGCCGAGCGCATGGTCGCCGGCCGCCCCGAGGTCGATCTGCTCTCCACGCGCCGCGGTCTGCACCGCAGCGACGACTGAACTAGATACCGCCGCCGAGTTGCCGTTTGCGCCGCAGCGGCATCGGCGCGACTGCGCCCGGCGCCAATTTGCGCACGCTGATCAGGAATGCCGTGTGGCCGCGCATCGTGTGCTGCGGGCGCACCGCGAGACCCACGACGTGCCAGCCGCGCTGCATGCTCTCCCACGCGCGCGGTTCGGTCCAGCACTGCTGCTCACGCAAAGCCTCCACCGCGCGCGACAGCTGGGTCACGGTCGCGACGTAGATCATCAACACCCCGCCAGCGACGAGCGCCTGCGAGACCGCGGGCAGCACGTCCCACGGGGCGAGCATGTCGAGGACGACGCGGTCCATCTCGGGCCCCGTGTACTCGGCGACGTCACCGATCACGAGATCCCAGTTCGGTGGCCGCTCACCGAAGAACGTGGTGACGTTCCGCTCGGCGTGCACGGCGTGGTCATCGCGGACCTCGTACGACGTCACCCGGCCTTCCGGTCCGACGGCGCGCAGCAGCGAACAGGTCAGCGCGCCTGATCCGGCGCCCGCCTCCAGCACGCGCGCGCCGGGGAAGATGTCGCCTTCGTGCACGATCTGCGCGGCGTCCTTCGGGTAGATCACCTGCGCGCCGCGCGGCATCGACATCACGTAGTCGACCAGCAGCGGCCGCAGCACGAGGAACTGATCACCGCTCGTGGATTTGACGACACTGCCTTCCGGCAGCCCGATCACCTCGTCGAACGGGATGATGCCGCGGTGCGTGTGGAACTCGCCGCCCGGGTTGAGCACCATCGTGTAGTGCCTGCCCTTCGCGTCGGTGAGCTGCACGCGGTCACCGACGGCGAATGGTCCTGTTCTTGGCACAGTGGTCCAGCTTGCCAGTTGCGCCGACGGGCCGAGTGCACGGGGTTCCGCAAATTTGTCACCGGCCGGTCATAGGCTGCTGAGTATGAGTGACGAGCCGGCCGCAGTGGTGCGTCGTCCAGCGTTGTCGCCGTCGCGGGCCAGCGATTTCAAGCAGTGCCCGCTGCTGTACCGGTTCCGCGCGATCGACCGCCTCCCCGAGCCGCGCTCGACTGCGCAGCTTCGCGGATCGCTCGTGCACGCCGCACTGGAGCAGCTCTACGGGCTGCCCGCGGCCGAGCGGGGGCACGACACCGCGATGCGGCTCGTCGAGCCGGCCTGGGACCGCGTGGTGGCCGCTGAGCCCGAATTGGCCGACATCGAACAGCCCGCGGTGCTCCTCGACGAGGCTCGGGCACTGTTGTCGGGTTACTACCGGCTGGAGGATCCGACCCGATTCGATCCCGAATGCTGTGAGCAGCGGCTCGAAGTGGAGCTGGCCGACGGCACCCTGCTGCGCGGGTTCGTCGACCGCATCGATCTCGCCCCGACGGGTGAGTTGCGCGTCGTCGACTACAAGACCGGCAAGGCGCCGCCCGAGGCCAGGACCCTCGCCGAATTCAAGGCGATGTTCCAGATGAAGTTCTATGCCGTCGCGTTGCTGCGATCGCGCGGCGTGATGCCTGCCCGGTTGCGGCTCGTGTATCTGGCCGACGGCCAGGTGCTCGACTACGCCCCCGACCATGACGAACTCGTGCGTTTCGAACGCACCCTGATGGCCATGTGGCGAGCCATCCAGGCCGCCGGAGCGACCGGTGATTTCCGGCCGAATCCGTCGCGGTTGTGTTCGTGGTGTGCGCATCAGACGTTGTGCCCGGCGTTCGGCGGGACGCCGCCGCCGTACCCGGGTTGGCCGGAGGAATTCGCTGCATGATCGGGTGCCACTACCGTCGGACCGGGTCCGACGGTGAGTTCCAGTTGTTCGAGTCCACCGCCGACACCCGGAGTAACTGGGATCCGGCGATTCAGCACGGGTCGCCGCCGCTGGCGCTGCTGACCAAGGCGATCGAAGAGCTCATGGCCCCATCCGGGTTGCGGATCGGGCGGTTGACGCTGGACATCCTCGGCGCGATTCCGGTTGCGCCGGTGCGCGTTCGGGCGTGGGTCGACCGTCCCGGCGCGCGGATCTCGATGGCCGTCGCGGAGATGGCCGCCGCCCGGCCCGACGGCACGTGGCGCGCCGTGGCGAAGGTGTCGGCATGGCTGCTGGCGACCAGCGACACCAGCGACGTGGCCACCGACCGCCACCCGCCGCTCGTCGAGGGTGAGGCCGCCGAGGTCGCCCACAACTGGGAAGGCGCACCCGGATACCTCGACACCGTGTCGTGGCGGCGCCAGCGCACCGCGGAAGGCGAGGCCGCCGAGGTGTGGATGAGTCCGCTGACACCGGTGGTCGACGACGAGGAGACGACGGCCATCCAGCGGCTCGCACTCGTCGTGGATTCCGCCAACGGCGTTGGCGCAGCGCTCGATCCGCAGCGGTTCGTGTTCATGAACACCGACACCTCGGTGCATCTGCACCGTCTCCCGGAGGGCTCGGACTTCGCGTTGCGGGCGCTTGAGTCGATCGGCCCGGACGGCATCGGTGCCACGACAGCCGAGATCTTCGACCGCAAAGGGTTCATCGGGACCTCCGCGCAAACCCTGCTGGTGATGCGGGCACCGTGATCGACCCGCTCCGCCGTCAGTTCGAGCTCGCCTGGGCGCTCGCCGATCTGCACCTGGCTTCGCTCACCGCCGACGACTTCCTCTGGGCCCCAGCGCCTCTGGTGTGGACCGTGCACCAGGACGGGTCGGGACGCTGGTACCCCGACTGGGCCGATACCGAGCCGGACCCGATCCCGGTACCCACCATCGGCTGGCTCACTTGGCACATGATCTTCTGGTGGTCGACGGCGCTCGCTCACTTCACCGACCAGGTGCCACCGCAACGCACCGAGATCGACTGGCCCGGCACCACGGCTTCGGTCGAACGCATCCGAACGTTGGCCACCCAGTGGCGTGATCTGTTGGATTCGTTGACGGCCGCGGATCTCGCAGCCGCCGCGGACTTTCCGTGGGGTGAGGGGTCCGGCCGCACCGCCGCCGACACCGTCCTGTGGCTGCACGTCGAGCTCACGAAGAACGCTGCCGAGATCGGTCAGCTGCGCATGCTGCGCGCGGTGAGCTGACCGAGCTCTCGGCCTCGCCGGTCTACACCCAGGGCGTGCTATGCGGCGACTCGGAAGACTTGGAATTCGACGATGGGTCCGGGTTGGATGCGTCCTTGTCCGACGAAGATGGTTTGGTTGACCCATTTGTATTTGGGGTGGCCGGATTCCAGGCGTGGGGTGGTGACGAAGTAGTGGTCTCCGAAGTCGGTGCCGGTGGTGGCGCCGCCGAGGGCGTCTGCGGCGGCTTCGGTGACTTCGACCAGGCCTTGGTAGCTCATGTAGATGACGGCGCCGTCGTCGGTGTAGAACTGGGCGCGTACGTCGAGTCGGCCGTAGCCGTCCTCGCCGGCCAGTAGCCAGTCTCCGCCGCCGGGGGCGGCGGTTCCGCTGAATCGGTTGCCGGTGACTTTGCCGCCGGTGACGGCGAGGACCTGGCGTAGTCCGTAGGGTCCCGGGCCGACGATCTGGGGTTCGGCAAGCTCTGCGGTGTAGCTGAACTCCGGTTCCAACTTCATTGGGCCGCACCCACTCCGGCGGCAGCCATCACAGCTGACATGCCCTCGGCGATCACGTCGGGTCCGAAAGCCTCGACCACGACGTTGGGATTGAAATACTCGCGGATCAGCACAACCTTGCCGTCCCGGATCCGCATGTGGGTGCAGTAGGTGTTGGCGTAGACCTTTCCGGTCTGCGTGACCGTCGCCTTTCCGTGCAGTTCCAGAATGAAGAGTTCCGGGTCGGTCGTGTCGTGCACGGTCAGCGAATCGATCCGGAGGTCCGGCACGGAGTAGAAGAACCAGTCGATGAAATGACCGATCAGATGCCGGCCAGCGACGGTATCGGCGAGCGGCTCTGGAGCGAAGGGCATCTCCCAGACGGCATCCTCGGCAAAGATGTCCTTCCACGCCTCCAACGCCTCGCCGCGAGGTGGACCATCATCAAGGGCCGACCAGAATCGCTCAACCGTCGCGCGGTTGTCCGTTTGTACGCTCATGCGCCGCCTCCATCCTTTGGTCGGCTGCTGACTCAGCCGAGTGACCAAATCGACATTGCACGATCTGTCGTTAATAGTCAACAGTGTGTCGACACCATTTTCGACGTTGCGTTGACTACTACCGACTACTCGTCTACTCTCGTGGATGGACTTGCCGCCGTTCCGCGGCACTCGCGTACCCCCCCACAAACGAGGAATCGCCATGAAAACGACCAACAATCGCCTCTTCCGGCTGCGGCGGCGGCCGCAAGGCCAGGTCACCGAGCAAGACCTCGAATGGGTCGAGGAGTCCATCGGTGCACTTGCCGACGGGCAGGCGCTGGTCCGCACCCTGTACCTGTCGCTCGACCCGACAAACCAGGTCTGGATGAGCCAGTTGCGCTCATACATCCCGCCGGTCGAGTTGGGCGCGGTGATGCGCGGCCTCGGTGTCGGGCAGGTGGTCGAAAGCCGCCGAGACGATCTGCCGGTCGGCGCGTTCGTGCTCGGCTTCACCGGGTGGCAAGAGTATTGCGTCGCTGACGATTCCGTTCTGGAGTTCCCGTTCACCGTTCTGCCGGACCCGCTGCCTGCGCCGCTTCCCGCATTCCTCGGAGTACTCGGCCACACCGGCATTTCCGCGTTCATCGGCGTTGAGCTGGGCGATCCTCAGCCGGGTGAGACGGTTGTCGTCTCAGCCGCGGGAGGCGCCGTCGGTTCTATCGCCGGACAGCTCGCAAAGCAGCGTGGCGCCCGGGTGGTCGGCATCGCCGGCGGGGCTGAAAAGTGCCGACATCTGGTGGAAGAGCTGGGATTTGACGCATGCGTCGACCGACACTCGGACAACTGGCGTGAGCAACTCGACGACGCGACCCCCGACGGCGTCGACGTCGACTTCGAGAACGTGGGCGGCCCCATCATGGACCATGTGCTGGGCCGGCTGAACATCGGCGCCCGCGTGGCGTTGTGCGGTCTGATCTCGGAGTACGACACCTACAGCGAGAACGGTGACCAACCGGGCCTGCGCAACGCCAACCAGTTGCTCATGCAGCGAGCGACCTTGCGGGGCTTCATCGTTACCGACCACATCGACCGCTACGCCGAGATCATCGGAAAGCTCGCTGCGGCACTGGGCGAAGGCTCATTGACATACGACGAGACCATTGTCGAAGGCCTGGAGAACGCTCGGGAGACGCTCAATCAAGCGCTGTCCGGCGGCACCCGAGGAAAAGCGGTCGTCCAGGTCGCACCTCTCCCCTGAGCTCCAGGGCCCATTCAGAGCACTGAACCAACACCGAGCCGAGTGTCACCGGATTTGGGACTCACGTCATTTCACTGATGCACAACAGCTTTCTTGCGGTACAACGTGACACCGGGCGAGCGCAGGCGACCTCGATATGGCGGCATTCCGACAGACAGACCCCGCTCATTCGGCCGACTGAGCGGTCACGTTAGCGGGTGAAAGTTCCCGTGACTCAGCTGATCCCGTCCGGATTTGGCGGCTGCACCTCGCGCCGGAGGATCTTGCCGGTCGGGCCTTTGGGCACGGCGTCGACGAACCAGATTTCGCGCGGGTACTTGTACGCTGCGATTCGGCCTCGGACGAAGGTTTTCAGTTCGTCGGCGTCGGCATGCGCGCCACGTTTGAGCGCCACGGCCGCGCCGATCTCCTCCCCGAGGTCTTCGTGTTTGATGCCAATCACGGCTGCTTCAGCGACCGCAGGATGTTCGTAGAGAACTTCCTCGACTTCGCGGGGATACACGTTGTATCCACCTCGGATGATCAGATCCTTCTTCCGATCGACGATGGTGTAGTACCCGTCGCTGTCGCGCGTGGCGATGTCCCCAGTTCGGAACCACCCATCGGGGATGGCTTCGGCTGTTGCGTCAGGCCGGTTCCAGTATCCCTTCATCAGATTCTCGCCCTGAATGGCGATCTCGCCGGGTACGCCGTCGGGAACGTCTGCGCCGTCGTCGTTGACGATCCGCAGCGCGCAGCCCCGTACGGGTATCCCGATGGTGCCGGGTCTGCGTTCGTGCCCGGGTTGGTTGAAACAGGCGATTGGTGCCGTCTCCGACAGCCCGTACCCTTCGTAGATCTCGCAGTCGAACTTCTTCTCGAACGCTCTGAGAATTTCGACGGGCATGGGTGCGCCGCCGGTGATACACGTGCGGAGCGAGGACATGTCGGTGTCGTCTGCGTCGGGAGAATGCATCATCGCGGCATACATGGTGGGCACACCCTCAAGAACCGTCACTCGATCGCGTGCCACCACCTCCAGGGCCTTCGTCGCGTCGAAACGTGGAACGAGTGTCAGCAGGGCAGCGGCTTTGACCGCTGCATTGAGTCCGCAGGTGAGGCCGAAGACATGAAACAACGGCAGGCAACCGAGGATCACGTCTTCGGGGCCCACGTTGATCAAGGTGTCCACTGTCGTCGCGGCGTTGGTCGACATGTTCCGGTGGGTGAGTTCTGCACCCTTGGGCCTTCCTGTGGTCCCGGAGGTGTAGAGGATGACAGCGGTGTCGTCGTCGGTTCGATCGGCTGCCTCATAGATCGCGTTGCCGGACATGTTGATTGGACCCGTAGGAGGTACCAATACCGAACGAATCCCAACCCTCTCCGCCGCGGCCGACACGACGGCATCGCTCCCGTCCAACCCGTACACCAGCTTCATACCCGAGTCGGTGAGGTAGTACTCGACCTCGCGCGCGCTGAGCAACGGATTCATCGGCACTGCAACCGCTCCCGCCAGGAGGGCACCGTAGAACAGCACGGGGTACGCGGGGACGTTTGGAAGCATCAGGCCCACGCGGTCGCCGGGGAGCACGCCCCGGGCTCGCAGATCTCCGGCCACAGCCGCGGCGCGCTGATGTAGCTGCCCGTAGGACAGGACGTACTCTTCGAGCTTCACGGCTGGCCGGTCGCCATATTTGTGGGCGGTCGCGACGAGATTGCCGGCGAGGTTGGACACGGTTGACTCCTGCTTTGAAATAGAGCTCGCATTTCATTCCGCGGCCGGCGTGCGAATCCCGTTTGAGCGCAAGCAGAACAGCGGCCAAATCTGAGCAGACGGTCGGCGCCGGCACGAACATCAAGAGCCGGGCCGATGCAACACGCCCAGTATGCACTCCATGTGCAGTATTATCAACACATCGTCGATTAAATTTGCCGGTGCGTCCCACTGCGCTACACGGGCTTCGTAGTTGGTCTGACCTATCATGGTCGTCATGGCGTCCACTTCATCTTTCAGCCTTGGCGCAGCGGAAACACGGGTGGGCCGGCGAAACATCAAAGGCGACAGGCGCGAGCAGGCAATCCTGGAAGGTGCTTACGACCTGTTGCGCACGGCGCCCCTGCGCAACATATCCATCGACGATCTCACCAAGCGCGCGGGGTTGTCGCGCTCATCGTTCTACTTCTACTTCGAGTCCAAGTGGCAGGTACTGTCCGCGCTGCTCTCGCGGGTCACCGCCGATGTGTTCCAAGCGTCGCAGCTGATTTTTGAGCGTCCCGCCGGGATGCCGCCGGAGGCGGCCATCGAGCACGCGGTCAAAGAGGTCATCCAGGTCTGGGAGCGCCACGGTCACGTTCTCCGTGAAGTCGGCGACGCCGCGGCGGCCGAGCCGGACCTGCAGACGCAGTGGGACACCATCCTCGGCCGTTTCATCGACGCATCGGCCGCCAGCATCGAGCGAGACAGAGCTGCCGGCGTGGCGATCGACGGGCCACCGGCCAGATCGTTGGCCGCGGCGTTGATGTGGATGGGCGAACGCAACCTCTCGTTGATGAGTATGCGCAGCGAGAATGCAATTCCGTTGGAGAGCATGGCCGAAACGGTGACCACCATTTGGCTCCGGACGGTCTACGGCCTCGACTGGAAGCCTGCTGAAAAATCTACTAAGCGCCGCAAGCCCTCTGCGAAGAAGGCGTGATCGACGCCTTTCGCAGAGGGCTCACCTGAGTTGAAGCGTGCGCTCGGAAACTACTGGTTGTCCAAGGCCATTTTCGTCATGTTCAGCCCCGGCATGAGCATGTGACCGCCCTCGACCAACATCTCGAGGCCTGTCGTCCATCGTGATTCGTCGGAGGCAAGCCACAGCACCGCCTCACTCATGGCCTGCGGCGGCAGCAGGCCCACATCCCGGAGAACCGCCCAGTACTTCGCGCCCTGTAGATCCTCTTTGACGCCATTTCCGGGCCCTTTCCCCGCGCAAAGGTCATAACCACCTTGCCAATCCAGGGCGGGAGTATCAGTGGGCCCGGGAAGGAGCGAGTTGACTCGAATGCCGTACTGGCCGAACTCGAGTGCGGCGCTCTTCGCCAATCCGAGTACGCCGTGTTTCGACGCGACATAGTGAACGTAGTGGGGAGATCCCTCGACACCATTGCCGGACGAGGTGATGATCACCGAGCCACCCCCGCGCGCCTTCATGGCGGGGGTTACCGCCTTGAGGGTGCGCCAGGGCCCCATGATGTTGACGTTGAGCACATCCAGGAACTCGTCCTCGGGAATGTCCGCGAACGGGTGCACCGTCCAGATGCCGGCGTTGGCCACTGCGACATCCAGCCCGCCGAAGGCCTGCACCCCCTCCGCGACCAACTTCTCCAGCGGGGCCTGCTCACGAACGTCGCCTTGATGCGCGATGATTCGCCGGCCCAGCGCCTCCACTTCCTTGACCGTGATCTCGAGATCGGCGGCCGTGGCAACCGGATACGGAACTCGGCCGTTCGCCGGGCAGTCGAAGGCCAGGATGTCTGCACCTTCCTGGGCGAGGCGGATCGCGTGTGCCCGCCCCTGGCCTCGGGCCGCGCCGGTGATGAGCGCGACCTTTCCTTCCATGCGTCCCATGTTCACTCCTTAGTTGGTGATTTGTTTACGGCCGGCCTGTCAGTGAGACCGTTTGTGGGCCAACGGATATAGATCGCGACCTCACGCGGCCGGCCTGATCAGCTGGAGCAGGACATCGATTCCGGGAGGCTCGGTCCAGACATGGGTGGCGTCGCCCATCAGAATCGGTGCTGCGATCGGATCCGCGCGTCCAGGCCCCCGGATCGCGCAACCGACGAGTTCAGGGCCATCGGCGTGGTGTAGCCGTAGGGCCACGTGGTCAAGCTTTGCCGGTGCTCCGCCGAGGGCTGCATCAAGCGCGTCGGGGTCGTGGACGGTGTACAACTCGACCTCTGCCCCGGAAACATTGAGGAACGTCGCGCTGATGCCCATATCCGGAACATCAACCGTGCGAGCAACTTCGACGCCAAATCGATCACACCACTGCGTACGTGCGAAGTCCAGGTCGCGCACGAGGATTCCGACGTGGTCGAGCCGAACCGGTCCGGCGGCTGGTGGCGAGGTCACTGCCGGCCCGCCGCGACGAAGTGCGGTGCAAGGCCCGGCGTCGGCTCAGTCCAGCGCTGCGTGATCACTTTGGACCTCGTGTAGAAGCGGTAGCCGTCATAGTTGAGGCCGTCATCTCCGAAGCGTGAGTCGCCCCATCCACCGAAGGCGAACCAGGAAATCGGCACGGGGATAGGCACATTGATCCCGACGCTGCCAGCCGTCACGCCCCGGCTGAACCGACGTGCCGCCGTGCCGCTGCCGGTGAAGATGACTGCGCCGTTCCCGTAGGGGTTGTCGTTGACGATCTGCAGGGCCTGCTCGAGATCGTCGGCGCGCACGACGCTGAGGACCGGTCCGAACACCTCGTCGCGGTACAGGTCGCTCTCGACGCTGACGCGGTCGACCAGACTCGGGCCGATGAAGTAGCCGTCCCCTGCCGCAGGCCGGTCACGGCCGTCGACGATCAGTTGCCCGCCCTGCTCAACCGAGCGTTCCAACGCCCCGCGGACCCGATCGAGCGCGCCCGCTGAGATCAACGGCCCCATGTCGATACCCGACGCCGCGCCGTCGCCCACCTTGAACGCTCTTGCGCGGTCGGCGATCTTGTCTACCAGCGCGTCTGCCGCCGAACCGACGGCGACCGCGACCGTCACGGCCATGCATCGCTGACCCGCGGCACCGTACGCCGCCGACACCAGCGCATCGGCGGCAGCGTCGAGGTCCGCGTCGGGCATCACCACAAGGTGGTTCTTGGCGCCCCCGAGGGCCTGCACCTTCTTGCCGGCCTCAGCCGAGCGCCGGTAGATCGCACGCGCTACCGGAGTGGACCCGACGAACGACACTGCCGCGACATCGGGGTGGTCGATGAGCGCCTCGGCTGCTTCGACACCGCCGTGCACCACGTTGAGCACGCCGTCCGGCAGTCCCGCCTCGCTCATGATCTGCGCCAACTGCACCGATGCCGAGGGCACCTGCTCACTTGGCTTGAGCACGAACGTATTCCCGCACGCAATCGCGGCCGCAAACATCGACACCGGCACCATGACCGGAAAGTTGAACGGCGTGATTCCAGCGCACACTCCGAGAGGTTGCCGGAAGGAGTATGTGTCAACCCCGTTGGCGACCTGCTCGGCGTACTCGCCCTTGAGTTGCTGCACAACCGAGAGCGACACGTCGACGGCTTCGATCGAGCGCGCCAACTCTCCCCTGGCGTCCGCAAGGGTCTTGCCCTGTTCGGCGGTGATGATCGCCGCCAAATCGTCGATCTGCTCATGCAGCAGCACCCGGAAGCGGTGCAGCACCGATGCACGGACGGGGCCGGGGGTATCGGCCCAGGCCGCCGCGGCATCTCGCGCACTGACGACGGCTTCGTCGACCGCATCGGCGCCGCCAAGCACGACAGTGCCGATCACGCGCCCCGTAGCGGGATCATGGATGTCGGCGCGTGGCCCCTCCGTCGAGGACACGGCCGCGCCGCCGATCCAATGCGGGACGGTGTCAAGAGATACATCGATGGTCACAGCAACTCCAATGCTCGGTAAGGCGAATGTCCTCGGCGACAACCAGGCTCAGTCCTGCAGGTCGCGCGGATGCGGCAGGTCGGGGAACATCTCCAGGCCGTAGTTGACCTTCAGGTTCTCGACCTCCGCCTGCAGCTGCTCGGGCGTCCGAAGCTCACGGTTCCGGGCTTCGTAGAAGTACTTGTCGATGCCGCCGTTGGGTTCGAAACCCGCACTGTCGGGCCCTGGCACGAACACCACGAGAATCCGGGCTTCCTCACCGACCACCTCATAGGTGTGCCGCTGATCCTTACGCCCCCAAACGAACTGGCCCTTCTTGGCGTTGTACGAACCGGCCTCGGTATGGATCTTGATCTCGCCGTCCATCACGAAGAAACCCTCCTCCTCGCGGTGGTGGATGTGCCAGACCGGCTCAGTTCCGCGTACCCAGTTGGTCTCGATGACGATCAGCTGGCCGTTCGTGGACTCACCGGTCGCATGAATCCAGAAATCCACACCCGTCATGAAGTCGCCGGTCATGTTGAAGTGGATGTCTTCCCGGTGGGAGACGTAGCTCTCGCCATCCCGTGAAGTTGTCGGTTGGATCTGGTCGACGTCAGATCTGGTGGCCATGTCAATCCCTCTTCTGTCGGTGTGACGCCATGCGCCGGTGTTCGGCATCACGGCCTACCGGAGTTGAGATTAGACTCACAGTCGACTGTAGTCAACACAGTGTCTACTTTGCGAAAACCGTGCCGCCTTGTCGCCGTCAATCCGAAAATCGACAATGTGTTGACTATCACCGACGTATGGTGCACGCTCAGATCCGCCGCGGAGCCGAAGGCAGACGCGCTCGAAAATGGAGGTAGATCAATGAAGTTGGAGCCGGAATTCAGCTACACCGCAGAGCTTGCCGAACTCCAGATCGTCGGCCCGGGACCCTACGGACTACGCCAGGTCCTCGCCGTCACCGGCGGCAAAGTCACCGGCAACCGATTCAGCGGAACCGCCGCCCCCGGCGGCGGAGACTGGCTACTGGCCGGCGAGGACGGCTACGGCCGACTCGACGTACGCGCCCAGTTCTACACCGACGACGGCGCCGTCATCTACATGAGCTACCAAGGCCTCGTCGAAGTCACCGAAGCCGCCGCAGACGCCCTCGGCGGCGCCACCACCGGCACCGACTTCGGAGACCACTACTTCGTCACCACCCCACGCCTGGAATCCGGCCACCCCAAATACAAATGGGTCAACCAAACCATCTTCGTCGGACAAGGACGCATCCAACCCGGACCCATCGTCGAATTCCAAGTCTTCCGAGTCACCGCATGAGTGTGCTGCATCCGCAGGTCCAGCGGCTGTTGCAGACCCTGTCCGAACGCCCCGCCGCACAGCCGTGGGAGATGTCAATCGCGGCATACAGGGAGGCGGGCGAGAAATTGATCGCGCTGGCGGGTAGCGTCGATACTCGTTGCACCGTAATCGATTTCACCATCCCCGTCCGCCAAGGGGTGGTCGCGGCGCGGTGCTACCGCCCACCCGAATCTGGACCGGCGCTGCCGGGCGTCGTTTATCTGCACGGCGGGGCATTCGTACGCGGAAGCCTGGACACCCACGATCGGCTCTGTCGAAAACTCTGCGTGCGGGGCGAGCTCATCGTGATTTCCGTTGCATACCGCCTCGCGCCAGAAAACCGGTTTCCCCGCGCTCACCATGATGCCGCCGATGCGTGTTCGTGGGTAAGTGAGCATGCCGACGAACTCGGCATCGATGTCGAAGCTCTCGCGATCGCAGGCGATTCGTCGGGGGCCGCACTGGCGGCGAGCGTTGCGCTCGCCTCGCGAGAACAAGGCCCTCCGATCAAGGCGCAGGGCCTGCTGTGTCCGGCGCTAGATGCCACCATGAGCAGTGACTCCGTCCAGCGCTACAAGGACGGCCCATTTCTCACCCGGGCCGCGCTCGAATGGGCGTACGACATGTACGTACCCGAGATCGACGACCGTCGTTCGACCCTCGCCTCACCGTTGCTGACGCAGAATTTCGTGGGCGCCCCGCCTGCTGTAATCGTCAGTGCTCAGGTGGATCCCGTCGCCGACGACGCCCACCGCTACGGCGAAAACCTCGCTGCGGCAGGGATCAACGTCAAAGCCCATGAGTACGAAGGCATGCCACATAGCTTCCCGTTGTTGGCAGGTGTGGTCGACGATGGCGATCACGCCATCACGGTATTCGCGAGAGAACTCGCCGAGCTGCTCAAATAGGCACTCTGGTGCGGCGAGCGGTGAGCACGCGCCTGTTCGAACAGCCACCGGCACAACATATTACCGGCGCGCAGTGGTTCCGCATCGGTCCCACAATCTTCCGTCGTCCAGACCGTCCAACCAAAGGAAACCAACGATGATTCCCTTTCCAGGTGACGAATATGCGCCCTTCCCGCGACGCCGCCGCGGCATCTCACGTCATAGCAGTCCCCGGTCGGCGGGGATCTGGGTCAGGGCGATGGTCGTTGCCCTCTGCATCGTTGTGTCAGCGCCGTTTTCGGCGAACATGCCGAATGCCCGGGCGGACGAATCACGGTACTTGGCATTCTATACGCCACCGAATCCCTTGCCCGAGGGCGTGCCGGGCGACCTCATCCGCACGGAACCATCCAGACTGGTACTGGAGCCGTCCGGACAACTGGGTTCATTCGTGGGAACCGGAACTCGAATCATGTACCGCAGCACCGACGCTCAGGGCCATCCCGTCGCGGTGACCGGCACCTACATCGAACCTCACGTCCCGTGGCCCGGCAACGGACCCCGTCCGTTGCTTGCCTACGCGACCGCCCCGTACGGGATGGGAGAACAGTGCGCTCCGTCTCGCCTGTTCAACCAAGGAATCCACGCCTCTTTGGACACGGGTTTCGACCTGATGTTCAATCTTGAGGAGGGATTCATCGCGACCCTGCTGGCGCGGGGCTTCGCGATAGTGGTCACTGACGGTGTCGGTTTGGGAGTTCACGGTCAGATGGCGCCACAGTTCCTGAACCGGGTGGCAGGCGGGACGGCACTCAACGACGCCGCGCGTGCGGCGATGAAACTGCCCGACACCTCGTTGCGTCCGGATGGGCCCGTCGCGTTCTGGGGCTGGCTGGCCGGCGGCGGACATTCAGCGTTGGCCGCGGCCGAGCTGGCCGGCGCGTACGCACCCGAACTCGATGTTGTCGGAACCTACGCCAACGGTGCGACAACCGACCTGCCCAGCATGTTGCCGCCCCTTGACGGGAACCAGCTCGCCGGGTCACTCGGCTGGGTGCTGAGAGGCATTCAAGAGGCGTATCCCGATATGACACAACCGATTGCGGACTCCCTCACCCCGCGCGGCGCGGAAATGCTGGCCAACACCAGTAGGCAGTGCATGATCCAAACCGGCATCGACTACGCGTTCCGGCATCTGCAGCCATGGTTCAAAAAGGATCTCTATCAATCGGTGCGGGAGGAGCCGCTCGCCTCGATCCTGGCAATGCAGCGGATCGGGAACGTGAAACCCACTGGGCCAGTTTACCTCTCACACAATCGGTGGGATTCCTTCGCGCCGTATGAGTCGGTGGTGGCCACCGCGCGAGATTGGTGCGCGCTGGGAGCCGACGTCACGTTATGGACCAACGAACAACCGCCGTTCCTCAACAAGATGAACACCAATGCACTGTTGACCGCCTTCGTCGATGGCGAGCGGAGCATGGCGTGGATCTCCGACCGCTTCAACGGGGTACCCGCCACAGCCACCTGCGCCTGACTCGCCCCTAGAGACAGCAGAGAACCGGAATACCCTTGAGCGCACGGCAGGTTGGTTTAGAAGTGACGCATCCGAACCTCGGCTCCTTCGGCGTTTTCGGCCTTTTCGAGCAGTGGAAACAACTGACCGGCGCGCAACTCAGGGACATCGAGGCACTCGGCTATGGCGCCATCTGGGGAGGCGGCTCGCCGCCGGCTGACCTCGACTGGGTTGAGCCGCTCCTCGAACAGACCGAGAAGCTGCAGGTCGCAACGGGTATCGTCAACATCTGGTCGGCCGAGGCCGGGTTGCTTGCCGAGTCGTTTCACCGCATCGAGGCGGCCCATCCTGGGCGGTTCCTGCTCGGGATCGGAGTCGGGCACCCGGAGCTGATCGCCGAGTACAAGAAGCCCTATGACGCGCTCACCGAGTATCTGGACAAGCTCGACGAGTACGGAGTGCCCAAGGACCGGCGCGTCGTCGCCGCTCTCGGCCCACAGGTGCTCAAACTGTCCGCACGCCGGAGCGCCGGAGCCCACCCTACCTGACCACCCCGGAGCACACTGCGAAGGCGCGTCAGTTGGTCGGCGCTGATGCGTTCATCGCCCCTGTGCAGAAGGTGGCGCTGATGGCCGACGCTACACAGGCACGGGCCGTCGGGCGGAAGTCTCTCGACATCTACCTGCACGGGACCAACTACGTGAACAACTTGAAGCGGTTGGGGTTCACCGACACCGACGTCGCGACACCCGGCAGCGATGCCCTGATCGACGCCCTCGTCGCGTACGGCAGCGCCGAAGCCGTCGCGGCCAGGCTCAAAGAGCATCTGGCCGCCGGCGCCAATCACGTGCCCGTGCAGGCCCTGACCGGACCCGAGACCCTGATTCCTACGCTCGCCGCACTGGCCGGACCGCTTGGCCTCCACTGACCCCCGATGGACGGGCATGCGCCGGCGTGCCGCCAAGGCAGCTATGGATGCCGTAACCGAAAGCCAGGTCGACGGCTGTAGGTTCCCAGTTTCGGTGACACTTCGCCCCATATCTGCGTGTCACGACTTCTTCCAGGCCGCGTTTGCGCACGCCCCGCCGTGACATATCGCGGGCATATTCAGAACCACATACGTGCCGACAACAGCGCACCGCATTGACTGAAGCCATGACTGTGAACAGCTACCGCTCAGTGCAATTGGTCCTTCTTGCAGTATCTGTCCTGCTCGCCACCGCACTTCTCGGCGTCCTCGTGCACGAGGACGTGGTGTCCCCGTCCTCGGCGGCGGGGGCAGCTATCCTCGTCAAACACCACGACCTGCTTCGCCCGCCCGGTGCGGCGCCGTCACGCTCCCGAGTCGGCGTCGCCGACGGTGTCGTTGACGACGAAGTGACGGTCTTCGACGAAACTTCTCCGGCCGTCGTCAATCTCGACCCCGACCTGCTCGGCGCTTTGCGCCTGGCGGCAACGCAGGCAGCAGACGAAGGTGTCGTATTCGCTGTCAACAGCGGTTGGCGTTCGCCCGCATACCAGGAACAGCTTCTGCGTGAGGCGATCGCGCAGTACGGGTCGGCAGACGAAGCCGCTCGATGGGTGGCCACGCCGGCCACGTCCGCTCATGTGTCGGGCGACGCGGTAGACATCGGGCCCGCCGAGGCCGCGTCCTGGTTGTCCACGCACGGCGCCGAACACGGGTTGTGCCAGATCTACACCAACGAACCGTGGCATTTCGAACTGCGTCCGGACGCGACCAATCACGGCTGCCCGCTGCTGTATGCCGACCCGACGGAGGATCCAAGGATGCAGAAGTGAGCGTCCGTCATCACGCTGCGCGAATGGTTCGCACCATGGCCAGTTCGCGCGGTGATCGGTCAACGGGGTCGCCGCCGCCATCACCCGCTTCGACGAATCCGTGCCGTCGGTAGAAATCAATGGCGCGCGTGTTGTCCGCGATGACACGCAGGGTCAACTCGGTCGCACCCTGCTGGCGGGCCCACTCGATGATCGCTTCGACCAGCAGGCCGGCCGCCACGGATCCTCGTGCGTCGGGGCTGACCCACAGCGATCTCAACTGACACTCATCTGCTGACACGATGAGTCCGCTCACCAAGCCGATCGGCTGGCTAGCCCTCCCTGCCACCAGGTTGTAAGCGGTTCTCGTCTCGAAGCGGTCACGCCATCGCGGCAAGCCGATGCTCGACCACTCGGAAAGTCGCGCCGTGAACGCGTCAGGTGCGTCCGTCAGCGCCGCGATGCGAAGCCGGCACCACAAATCCCACTCGTCGGCGCCGATCGGCCGAACCGTCACGTCCCGATCAGTCGACTCGGACAATCTGCCCCGGCCTATTGTTCACGAATCAATCTTCCCTCCGCTTCTCGATCGCCGCTCGAACGGGCGGTCCGCATGGTGAGGTGACGACACCGCACGTCGGCGAACTTGGCGGGTGGGTGCTGTAGGTTCCCAGTTTCGGTGACACTTCACCCGCGGTCTGAACTCGACTTTTCACGAAAATCCCAGCACGTGTCATACAAGATCAATCCCAGTTCCGTGTCATACCGGAGCCTCAACGTAGCCGTGGTTCGTGGCTCCTTCCGAGGTTTGCTCACACGCGACCACAACGTCCTCGTCTTCGGCCACCCGTGAGCTGCTGACGCGAGTCCCGTCGTACCAGGAGTTGACGCCAGGCCACCCCATCGAGACGAGTCGCCGGACGCTCCGTCGAAAATTGGGCCAGCGCAACGTGATCGCCCTGACGGGCGTAGGCGCGGCATCGTCATGGCACTCGCTGCAGAAGCCGAACGCGACCGTCCGGAAGATCGTGCCTACGTGGCACAGTCGGTCCAGGGTGTCTTGCTCGTGATGCCGGTGTGGGGTCTGTGGTGATTGTAGTGATGCCGCCAGCTCTGGTAGGTCGTTGCTCGGGCTTCATCGCAGAAGTAGGTATCGGCGTAGGCCCATTCTTGGTTGAGGGTGCGGTTGAATCGCTCCACCTTCCCGTTGGTCTGCGGGCGGTAGGGCCGGGTCTTCTTGTGGGCATGCTTCTTGTTGTTGCGGTTGCCGACGGTGCGGCCCAGCGCTTATCGGTGCGCGCACACTCGCCCGACAGCTCGCCGCTACCGACGGTGACCACGAAACCGCCTTCGCTGCATACGAAGCCGAGCATCGACCCTACATTACCGACAACCAGGCCAAAGGCCGCGCGGCGAGGCAACATGTGAGGTGACGTGCCGAGACCCTGACCGCGGCTACTTGAGGGTGCTTGCTCGAGGACGCAACCGTGGACGAAATCAGAACGTTGGTACCGGCGGCGCGAGCACCGCGCCGCCGGTATTGCCCAAGCCTTTTGGTTCAGGTTGAGCCGTCGCTCATTTCCTCGCTTGTCTCCTCGAGCGAGCGCTCTTTGGTTTCCACGCCCCAGCGCACCATCGCTGCGAGGCCGATGAGCAGCACGACGGCGAACATTGCGAATACGGCGCCTAGACCGAATCCACTGGCGAGCAGCCAACCAACGACAGTGGGGGCGATAACGCTGGCTAGCCGGTTCATTGAGCTTCCGGCCGAGGTGCCCCAGCCACGGATCCGGGTTGGGTAGAGCTCGGGAATGTAGAGGAACAGTCCAGCGGCTGGAACGTAGCAACCGATCGCGATCAACAGTCCAGCGGCAAAGAGCGTCGGCCAGCCGGTCAGGCCCGCCTGCACCATGGCGAGGCCCACCACCGCGCCCGTGATCGCCACGGTGTAGCCCGCGATCAATGTGGGGCGCCGTCCGAGTCTGTCGACGGTGAGTGCGAATAGGTAGACGACAATCAACTGAGCGGAGGCCACCGCCAGTGTGAGATAGAGCGATTCACTGATCTGTAGTCCGCCGATGGACACGTAGAGCGACGGGAGCCACACCGCATAGCCGTACGTCACGAAGTAGGTGGTGAACCATAGTGTGCCGTTGAGCATTGTGCGTGTGCGGTACGCCGGGCTGAAGATCTCTGCTAGCCGGGTGGGCGCGGTAGGACTGGCATCGTCCCGTCGTTCAGGAGCGGGCAGGTGTTTGTTATCTCGGGTGGCAGCGTCCTCGAATTGGACAACAATCCGCTCTGCTTGATCGAGTCGGCCCTTGCTCATCAACCATCGAGCCGACTCGGGGAGAACGTGGCGGGCCAGCAGGACAATCAGCAGCGGCAAGACGCCGAGGGCGAACAGCACCCGCCATGCCACATCTGGTTCGACCACGGCGAACACTGCCAAGCCTGCCAGCGGTGCGGCGAAGACCCCCCAGGCAAAGACAGCCTGGTAGAGCATGACGGCGCGGCCTCGGCGTCGTGCGGGCGCGTACTCGCTGATCAGAATCGCCGCTACTGGGGTCTCGGCGCCCAAGCCGATGCCCTGAAGCAGTCGGGCGACTGTCAGCGCTTCCAGACTCCACGCGAAGGCGCAGGCCAGGCTAAGCAGGCTGAACACGGTGATAGCGATCAGAAATGCCTGCCGTCGGCCAATCCGATCGGCGACAGCACCGATCACAAGAGCCCCGAGGAACTGGCCCAGATAGCCGGAGCTGATCAACAGGCCGGTGCCGAGCATTCCTTGGCCGAGGCTGGCCGCTATCGCCGTGAGCGCAACTCCAAGGACAAGAGAATCGAATGCGTCGAAGAATGTGCCGGCTGCCACCACGACGGCGACCTTGCGGTGCCGCCTGGTCATCGGGATGCGATCCATTCGCGCGGCCAGCGTTGCCGAGGTGTCCGCGGCCTGCTTGTCAGAGGTGTTGTATTCAGCTGAAGTCATGAGTGACTCGTCTCATTGAAGGCCAATCTCTATTGGTGGCGAGGTTTTGTGGCGCGGGTTTATATGTCGAACAACGACTCGGCGTTACCGTGGGCGATCTTGTGCCGATCCGACTCACTGATCGGCAACTCTCTGAGAAAATGTTGAGCGTCTTCCATTGACGTATATGGATAGTCCGCCGAAAAGAGAATCCGATCGGCCCCCACCTGTAATAGCAAGTTCAGAAAGCTGGGAACGAAATTGAACCCGGCGATTGTGTAGTGCACATTCTCCCGGAAATAGGCAGTGATTCTGCGTTCCAGTTGGGTGTCTGCAAAGCTGTCATAGACCTGCTCGATGCGCGGCAGCATGAAAGGCAGCGCCTCGCCGAGGTGGCCGATCATCACCTGCAACCTGGGGAATCGGTCGAACACTCCGGCCAGCACCATGCGTAAGAGGTGGTTTCCGGTCTCCATGTGCCAACCCCATGCGCTGGCAGCGAGTATCCGGCCGACCTCCGCCGAGAAATTGCCGGTGTAACTGGCATCGATCACCGTTTGGGGCGGCATGGTGGGATGGAGATAGATCGGCACCTGCAGTTGCTCCGCCTTGGCCAGGATCGGCCAGAAGAACTCGTCATCGAGGTAGCGGCCTCCGACGTGCCCGTTGACCATTGCACCGAGAAAGCCCAGTTCCGTGACGGCCCGAGACAGTTCGCCGGCAGCGTCCTCCGGCGATGCAGTGGGTAGCGCAGCGAATCCGCGCAGACGAGTTGGATGGGCGGCAATCGCGCTAGCCACTCGGTCGTTGATCGACCGTGCCCATCCCGGAGCTTCGGACTGCGACAACTGCTCAAGACCCGGTGACGTTAGTGACAGCACTTGGACGTCGACGCCGGCCGCATCCATCGCCGCAATCCGGCCGGCACCGAGATCACATAGGACGTGGAGAGTGTCTTGTCCCCATGCGGCGGCCAGGTGCCCGCCAGGGCCACCAGCGAAGTCGGGTGTGGCGAAATGCTCTTCAAGAGTGATCGTTCGCATACTCGTCATCTCCACCCCCGGCTAAAGGTGCCGATAATATTTCCCCGCCACACACGCGCGCGCCTCCGTGACGCACAGTTGCAATGTCCGACGATTTTCAATGGCTCTCTCCTATATATGCGGTCATTTAGCATGGCGTGCGTCGGTGGCCTCATTTCCGGCGATGTCTGCGGCTTGCGTGGAGCGGTTGCAGACCATGTTCGAATAATGTGCCCCATTCGAATTGGGTCTTCTAACCGACGTGTTTTGAGCATCGGGATGCCCGGAGTGATCTTTCCGGCGACAAACAGGCGGTGATTCCGTCTTACTTGAGGATCGAAAATCTCAGTAATCGTCGGCTGGTGTTCGCTCAGCTCTGCGCCTCAGACAGGACATGAGCGCCCGTATTGCCGCGGCGAGCAGCATCAGGCCGAACATTGCTGTGTCAGTGGTCATCTCGTCGAGCGATTCACGTGTCGTTGAAGCTGTCGCGCCAGGCGGGCGCTATAGCCGCGCTCGCGCGAAGTTGTTGGACTATCCGTCTGTCCGCGCAACCCAGACAGTGCGGAGATTGGTGAACTCTCGCACTCCAGCGGCGCCGAGTTCGCGACCATAGCCGCTGCGCTTGATCCCGCCGAATGGCACGCGTGGATCCGACATCACCAATGAGTTGATGAACAGGACGCCCGATTCGATGCGACTACCCACGGTCACCGCATGGTCGACGTTTTGGCTCCACACACTCGCGGCCAGACCGTACTCGCTGGAGTTGGCCACTGCGACGGCTTGATCGTCATCATCCACCCGGATCAGGGTCGCGACAGGCCCGAAGGTCTCTTCGGCGAGTACCGGCATGTCGTCGGTCGCATCAGTGATCACCGTGGGGGCATAGAAGTTGCCGGCGCGGTCGAGCCGTCGGCCCCCGGTGAGCACAGCGGCGCCCTGCGCCACAGACTCCTCAACTTGCTTTGCCACTTGATCGAGGATGTCAGGTCGGGCGAGCGGGCCCACGGTGGTGGCGGGGTCGGTGGGATCACCCACTACCAAGGCCTCGACGGCTTCCACGAACTTCGTTTGGAATTGATCGGCTACATCCTTGTGCACCACAATACGTTTGGCGGCGATGCAGGTTTGACCAGTGCACATGAATCGGGATTTGGCCGCGTGCGCCGCCGCGGTTGCGATGTCCGCATCGGCGAGTACCACGAAAGGATCGGACCCGCCGAGTTCGAGGACACTCTTTTTGAGTGCCCGCCCCGCCGCAGCAGCAACATACGCTCCCGCGCGGGTGGATCCGGTCAATGTGACTGCTGCGACCCGGGAGTCAGAGATGAGTCGGTCGACCATAGCGGGGACCTCGGACTCGTCGATGACTAAGGTACGCAGCACACCGATGGGCAGGTCGGATGCCTCGATTACGGCCTCGATCGCCAGTGCGCTACCTGTCACGTTGGGGGCATGTTTGAGCAGCACCGTGTTGCCGGCCAACAGCGCCGGGATGGCGAACCGAAAGACCTGCCATAGCGGAAAATTCCAGGGCATCACGGCCAGAATCACACCGAGCGGCTCATAGACGATTTGGCAGGATTGTGCCGGCACCGCAATGGATTCCGGTTGGAGATAGCTTGCGCCGTCTTCTGCATACTGACGGCACTGCCGTACGCATTTGTCGACCTCTGCAGCGGCCTCCGCCAGTGGTTTCCCCATTTCTGCAGTGACCAGGGCCGCCAGCTCATGCCGACGTGTTTCCAGCGCGTCGGCGACGGTGCCGAGCAAGCGTGCGCGTTCCTCGGCCCCCACACGTCGCCATGTCAGTCCGGTCGCATGGGTTTGTGCTAATACCTGCTCGATTTCGGTGTTGGTGAGCACTGGATAGTGCTGTAAGGGCTCGCCGGTGGCGGGGTTGATGGTGAGGATGGTGCGGGTGTCTGTGGATGTCATGGCTCTCCTGTGAATCGAATGTCGCGGTGCAGCGGTCAGGCTTGGCGATATCTGGGGCCGCGTTCGACAACGCGCATCAGCAGGTCCTCGTCGATGTCTCCGCCGATTTGAGCGGTGCGAGGCTGCTGCCCGGTGTATCCGAGTCGCTTGATCACGTCGCGGTTTGTGTAATAGCCGCCCGCGACGATCAAACAAACAGATTGATAGAGAACGGGATCAGTGGTGCGCAGATGGTCGAGGGCGGCCGCAGGGGGAACTCCACGGGTACGGGCCCACGCCATCTGTAAGTCATTGACAAGATCGGGTCGGGCTTTGAGAACAATGTCAAGTTGAGCGGCGCTCACCCCTGCATCACTTGCCGAGGGCATCGTTTCCGATGCGGGAATGAGGAGGTTTCCCACCTCGCTGAGCCAGTGACGACATTCGTCGGTGACGCCTGAATCACGGCTGTGGACGGAGGGTTGTGACGTTGCGATGATGGGCATCGGAAGCTCCTGAACCGTGGGGGCGTTCATGCGGGAACCTTCTGGTTGCGGCGATTGGCGATGAGATGTTCGGTCGATCGCAGAGCCAGTGCGCTGATAGTGCTGGTCGGGTTGACTCCACCGGAGGTGACGAAGACGCTGCCATCGACAATGTAGAGATTGGGAATGTCATGTGAGCGCCCGTACGGGTCGACTACCGAAGTCTGCGGGTCGTCACCCATTCGCGCCGTGCCGAGAAGGTGCCAACCCGAGTAGCGCATCAGCGATTCGACTGCTGTGTCGTAGGCACCGGCGGCCTGCATGGACTCCACAGCGCGAGCGATGTGGAAGTCGAGGAGCCTGCGTGAATTCTCACTCACCGCGTAGGTGATCTTCGGTGCTGGGATACCAGACGAATCGGTGAGTGCGGCGTCGATAGTCACTCGGTTATTAGCGTCGGGCAGATCTTCACCGAAAATTCCCCAACTGATCGTGCGTCCGAGGTGTCGGCGCACGTGGTCATGATGCGCTTCGCCCCAGACGTCCTCGCCTGCGCGTGTTGGCATCGCTGCGTTGAGCGGCCCCCCGGTCGGAGCCAGGCTCCACTTCGCCCCTCGCACGAAATCGCGATCGGGCGAAGTCTCATAAAACTCATAGCACGCAATCTTGGCTCCTACGTGGCCATTCCAGCTGGAGAGGTCTTCATCGAAGTAGCCCGTGACATTGGCGAACGGGTGCACCATTAGGCGCCGTCCAAGTATTCCGCTGGAATTGGCCAGGCCGTCGGGATGCTCGGACGTTGCAGAGTTCAACAGAATCCGCGGTGTCCCAATGGCATTGGCAGCAAGAATGACAACGTCGGCATGGACGGCATCCCACGAACCGTCAGGGCGCACGAATTCAGCACCGGAAGCTAAACCGTTCGACGACATGAGAATTCGAGATACCCGGGCACCTGTATGGAGGCGCACACCATTGGCGGTCGCGTCGGGCCAATGCGTCAGGTCAGTAGAGGCCTTGGCCCCCTCCGGACAACCCTGCATGCATGCGCCGAACTGTACGCATGGGCGCCGCCCTCGATACGGAGCCGAAAGCACCGCCTGCGCAGCCGGCCACCAGTGCCATCCGAGCTTGTCATGAGCCCGTGCCATTCGTGCCCCGATCGAGCCGATGGGCAGTGGAGGAAGCGGCGGGCCCGCGCCCTCGGGATAGGCGGGATCTCCCTCGACACCCGAGACTCCAAACGCCTCATCGGTGCGCTGGTAGAACGGTTGCAGGTCGGAGTAGCGCAGCGGCCAATCGTCGGCGACACCGTCGAGGGTGCGCACCCGAAAATCCGACGGCAGCAACCGAGGCCAATCTCCCGCGTAGAGGATCATGCTGCCTCCGACACCGGCGAACATCAACGGGGCGATGTCAGACGCGTTGTCGTTGATCGGGTAGTCCGCGGTATTGCTCCGTACGTTGGGACTACCCGACCACTGCTTGCGCGCCTCCAGCTCGTAAGTGCTTCGTTGCGCCGGGTAATCGGCACGTTGCGGCCAATTCCCCTGTTCCAGACAGACCACGTCGAAGCCGGCAGCCGATAGAGCCCCTGCGGCGACACCACCCGACGCCCCAGCGCCGATGATCAGGACGTCAGCGTGTTCCATAACGATCCTTTCCAGCGCTTGAGACGCCCAACGCGGTTGGTAAGCGCTTTCCCGACGACCATAGGTGGTAAGGCCATCGTGTGGCAAGCGTCACTTCGAAGAAGCAGGCCCCAGCAGAGTGAAACGCAGGGAAGGCCGTGGCTCAGCGCGCGAAGTCTGTGGACGCCGCAGCGGGCGCCGTGCTCGACCGAACCACGAGATCAGCCGACACGTGGATGTTTCGAGGACGGCCGGTGCCGGCATCGTCGGCACTGAGGATCATCTCCATCGCCTGGGCACCCATCTCTTCCAGCGGCAGTCGGACCGTCGTCAAGGGCGTGCGCAGGTCGGCAGCAAACCATAGATCGTCGAAGCCGACCACCGACACATCAGTGGGCACCTGGCGGCCGAGTTGTTCGGTCACAGCAGCCAAGGCGCCGGCCGCCATCAAGTCGTTGAGCGCGAACACCGCGGTGATCTCGGGATCGCGGTCGAACAGTTCCAAGGCCGCAGAGAAGCCGCCATCACGACTGAAACCACCCCCTGCCACGGGAATTCGCTCCGTCGCAAGCCCGAATGCCGACCAAGCGTCCATGAAGCCCGCCAAGCGGTCACGCACCGAGAACAGAAATGAGGGGCCGAGGATGACCCCGACCTTGCGGTGCCCGAGATCGTACAAATGTCGAGCTACTTGGGCGCCGCCACGCGTGTTCGC
The DNA here is from genome assembly GCF_049241375.1 of Mycolicibacterium wolinskyi str. Jessa 2025. Classification (NCBI taxonomy): domain Bacteria; kingdom Bacillati; phylum Actinomycetota; class Actinomycetes; order Mycobacteriales; family Mycobacteriaceae; genus Mycobacterium; species Mycolicibacterium wolinskyi. The sequence goes on along the minus strand of NZ_CP185960.1, from coordinate 2,958,625 downwards.
GGGCAGCACCGTCGGATACGGCAAACCGTAGTCACTCACGAGCGCGACCCGCCCGCCACTGCGTTCAAATCCAGCCAGCGCCTCGTCGAGCGCCTCAGTGTGGCCCTCGCGAATCACCCCGCTGCCTGCGAGAAGCAAAGCGCGAACTCGCTGCGCGCGCAGCCGCTTGACGTAGTCGATCTCCCGGTCGGGGTCGTGAAAGGTGTTGGCCAGCGTTGTCAGTAGTCCGTGCCGGGCAGCTACCGTCATCGCGCCGCGGGCGATCGCGCCGAAATACGGGTCATCCACCTCGTGAACGATGAGGCCGACCACCGAGGTCGCCGAACGCGCGAGCGCTTGAGCAGGGCCGTTGGAGACGTAGCCGAGTTCCTCGGCGGCGCGGCGGATCCGAGCAGCGGCAGCTTCACCGACCACGCGCTTGCTGCCGTTGAGCACTCGCGATGCAGTAGCCAGCGATAACCCCGCCCGGTCTGCCACGTCCTGCAGAGTCACAACGCTGCTCTCCACCACCGTCCTCCGTCGTCTTGCACTTAACCAGCAACTCTAGTCGCCCACTTGGCCGACCGGCCTAGAGCCAACCGTGTCCCAGACCCGAACAGCACCCGATTGTTGCGAGACTCACGGCGACCGTGTTTCCATGGAAAGCGCTTACCCAAATTGGTCGAAATCGGAGGAATCCATGCCACCTACGCGTATCGGAATTATTTTGAACGGGGCCTCCGGTCGGATGGGCTATCGCCAACACCTCACACGCTCGATCCTGCCGATCCGGGACCAGGGCGGGGTCTTGCTCTCCGACGGCCAGACTCGAAGTGCAAGTGGAGCCGATGCTGGTCGGGCGAGACCTCAAGAAGCTGAGCGAGATCGCCGACCGCCACGACATCTCCCATATCTCCACCGACCTCGACGTGTGCTTAGCCGATTCCCGGTGGGACATTTATGCCGACTTCTTAGTCACAAAGGCACGAGTTCCCGCACTGCGCAAGGCCATCGATGCCGGCAAGGCCATCTACACCGAGAAGCCCACGGCCGAAACCTTCGACGAGGCGCTCGACCTGGCGCACCGTGCTCGGCGTGCCGGCGTCAAGAACGGTGTGGTGCACGACAAGCTGTTTCTGCCCGGGCTCACCAAACTCAAGCAGCTGATCGACTCAGGCTTTTTCGGTCGAATCCTTTCGGTGCGCGGTGAATTCGGGTATTGGGTGTTCGAAGGTGACTGGCAATCCGCCCAACGACCCAGTTGGAACTACCGTGCCGAGGACGGTGGCGGAATCGTGGTCGACATGTTCCCGCATTGGAACTACGTGCTCGAACACCTTTTCGGGGCCGTGGAATCGGTCTACACGCAGACCTCCACCCATATTCCGTCCCGTGTCGACGAGGCCGGCAACCCTTATGTCGCAACGGCAGACGACGCGGCCTATGCCATTTTCGGGCTTTCCGGTGGGATTATGGCTCAGCTGAACTCCAGTTGGACTGTCCGGGTAAACCGCCGAGAACTCGTGGAGTTCCAGGTCGACGGAACGCACGGCAGCGCCGTAGCTGGACTGTTCGACTGCCGCGTTCAGCACCGCAACGTCACTCCCCGACCGGTCTGGAACCCAGATCTACCCGACACCCACGACTATCCAGCCGACTGGATGTCAGTGCCGGACAACACTCCGTTCGACAACGGCTTCAAAGCTCAGTGGGAACAATTCATCCGCCACGTCGTCGAGGACGGACCGCATCCCTACGACTTTCTTTCGGGTGCCAGAGGCGTACGTTTAGCCGAGGCCGGCTTGGAAAGCTCGCGCACCGGTAGCCGAATTCATCTCGGGCAGTTGGGCGCCGATCACCACGACGACCTCGCCGTGAGCGTCCGATGACTGTGATTTCACTGATCGATGAGGCCGGAACACTCACCACGCACGAACTCCGCGACTACGACTTCAGTCAACCCGACTCGGCAGCACCAACGTCGCGGATCGCATACGCCGCCGCCCACGTCGTTCCCCGACTCACCGGCAACAATGTGCCAGGTGCCCCAGCCGATATCGATTGGGACGCAACCATGCAGTTTCGCCACCACCTGTGGTCGTGGCATTTAGGTGTGGCCGACGCGATGGACACCGCCCAGCGCAACATGGGTTTCGACGCTGTCGCGGTTCGAGAGCTGATTAGGCGCAGCGCGGCAGAGGCGCAGTTTGTCGGTGGAGCGCTGGTGGTGGGCATCAACACTGATCACGTGGCCACGACATACATTTCGCTCGACGAGGTCATCGGCTCGTACGTCGAGCAGCTTCACTATGCCGAGGATGTGGGCGCTGAAGTCGTCATGATGGCCAGCCGCCATCTCGCACGGGTCGCCGACGGAACGGCAGATTACCGCCGCGTATACGACGCAGTACTGTCTCGCGCTGGAAGACCGGTTATTCTGCACTGGCTGGGAACACCATTCGATCCAGCACTGGCGGGCTACTTCGGATCCGACGACAGCGCAGCCGCCCGCGCAACGGTGCGCGCGATCATCGAAGATAACATCGACCAGGTCGCCGGTATCAAAGTGAGCCTCCTCGACGGGACCACAGAAATCGCGCTTCGACGTGAACTTCCTGACTCTGTCAGGGTTTTCACCGGCGACGACTACAACTACGTCGACCTCATCGCCGGTGATGCTACGGGTCACTGTGACGCGCTCCTCGGCGCATTTGCCACCTGTGCACCCATCGCATCAGCCGCACTGTCAGCACTTGACAAAGGCGACGAGCGCGCATTTCGCGCGCTCCTGGAACCCACCCAAGCGCTGGCCCGTCACGTCTTCGCCACCCCCACCGAGTACTACAAGACCGGTGTGGCGTTTCTGTCTTGGCTCAATGGTCACCAGCCAGCGTTTGCGATGGTCAGCGGTCTACATTCGGCACGAAGTCTGCCTCATCTGTCGAGACTGGTGCAGCTCGCCGACGCCGCAGGTGCACTCGAACACCCCGAACTGGCCGCACAACGCTGGACTGATCTACTGACCGTCTACGGTGTCCGATCGACGGTGCGCTCATGACATCGCATCAGCGGCTGTCGCTCAACCAGGCCTCCATCAAGTACGCCGCACTAGGCGAGGCCCTCACCGTCACCGCCGAGGCCGGTATCAGCGCAATTGGGCTCTGGCGTGAGCCGGTAGCCGCTGTCGGTCTGGCCAAGGCCGTCGGGCTGGTCAGCAATGCCGGCCTACGCGTATCGAGCCTGTGCCGGGGCGGTTTCGTCACCGCCCCAGGGCAGTCCGCCCGTGCGGACGCACTCGCCGAGAACCGCCGTGCCATCGAGGAAACCGCCGCACTCGCCGCGGCCGGCGCCGAGGGTTCTGCCGCCGTGCTGGTACTCGTCGCTGGAGGTTTGCCCGCCACCGACACCGACCTCAATGGCGCTCGCGAACGCGCGCAGGACGCAATTGGCGCTCTCGTTGATGACGCGACGGCCGCAGGCGTCACCCTAGCCATCGAGCCCATGCATCCCATGTATGCGGCTGATCGCGGGGTGATTTCGACACTGCGCCAAGCGCTCGACATCGCGGCTCCGTTCCCGGCCCACACCGTAGGCGTGGTTGTCGATGCCTTTCATGTCTGGTGGGACCCAGAGGTTTTCGATCAGATCGCCCGGGCGGGAGCCGAACACAGGATCGCCTCCTACCAAGTCAACGACTGGATCACCCCATTGCCCGTTGACAGCCTGCTCGCCCGCGGGATCATGGGCGACGGCCACATCGACCTGCGCGCACTCACCGAAGCAGTCGAGGTAGCCGGCTACACAGGTGACGTGGAAGTGGAGATCTTCAACCAGGACCTCTGGAATATGCCGTATGGGCAAGCCGCAGCCATGATCTCGGAGCGGTTTGACGACATCGGGCTGTCCTACGGGTCGATCAGGCCGCCGAATCAGCGGCACTCCTAGCCACACGAAAGAAGCACGATGAAACCAGCACCGAAATACCAAGCCGCGATGACCCTCTATCACCGAGGCGACCGAGGAATTTGGGAGCACCACCTGTTCTCGCTCATGCGACAGCACTATCGCGACAGTGAATTAACCGGCCTACGAGAAGATCTCATCGGACTCAGCACTGTAGGTTGGGTCGACGTTCTCGACCAGCGCGAGCACCGCGGCCAAATACTGCGCCAATACCGTCTCGCCGAATCGGTCAGGCCCCTCATCGAGTACCAGCTCAACCTCGACACCTACCTTCCCACCGACCTCGACGCCGTGACCATTTCCCGCAAGGACCCATCGCGATGACCCATCTCCAGCCCGCAGGCGCCACCAATCTCGCTGAACGGTCCCGGCTGGCCGACGGTAAGAAGACGCGGATGGGCATGATCTATGCCGTCCTAGCCGCCCCAGCACTAGGACTCGCCTTCGGCTTGCTAGGCTCAATCGTCGGCGCGCCGCCCTTCAATATCGAAGCCCCCACTGGTGCATTCGCGCTCGTTGCAGTACTCCAAGTGCCATTCGGCGTCCTGGGCGTCGCGGTGTTTCTCGCAGTCAGCGGCACTTGGCGCGACGCGCTGCGAGTTTTGGGACATCGGGTCAGCTGGTGGAACCTGTTCGTTGCCGTCGGCGGATTCGTCGGCGACCTCTGCTTCGCCGCAGCATCAGGCCTCATCGGCGGCGCACTCGCGGGAGCCGTCGGCGGACTCGCAGGCGTCGTCGGTGCAATCATCGGCGCCGCGCTCTACCGCGAACGAATCCTGCGGCCCTCAACGCTACTCGGGCTTGGTGCCCTGGCCATCGGTATATGGCTTGCCGTCTCCGGTGGCCAGATCGGCGCTCCGACACAAGGACTACACTTCGCAGTCGGTCTACTGATCATCATTGTTGCCGTATTGACTTGGGGCTTCGAGAGTTTCGCAATCGCAGCGGGCACAGATTTGATGCCGGCCGAGGGGTTCCTCTGGTGGCGAGCATTTCTGGAACTTGTTATCGCCAACGCACTCTTGTTCCTCCTGTTCCCCTCCGGCCGACAAATCGCCCGGCTCGCATGGACGGACCCGCGTCTAATCGCCATGGGAGCCGTCATCGGCCTCGGCTGGGCCATCTGGATGATCATGGGCTACTACATCGGAATTTCCTACGCCGGCGCCGTGCGCGGTGGAGTACTGACCAACACCCTTGCCTTCTTCTTCATCGCATTCTTCTCGCTGACCGTCTACGGCGCCCCATTCAGCGCGATCGTCATAGTCGGCTCGATATGCACCGTCGTAGGCGCGATGTTCATCGTCACCGAGCCCAAGTCCTACATCGCGCGTCAGCGCGGATAACGAGCCAAGGAAACCTCATGGATGAGCAGCCAAACCCACAAGCAGACTCCGAATCCCTGATCGCCGACACCTATCTCGCCGGCGCGCGGACAGCCAAAACTCGACGGCTATCAGCACTGATCGTGTTGTGCGCGCTGTTGCTTGGCGTTCTCGTACTCATCTACATCAACGACTGGTACGCACAATCAGGCGGCGGCGGCGCAGGCTGGGTGTTCTGCGGCATCGTGGTCGCGCTATGCGCGATCGGCGGCGTATTGATCGACATCTTCTACCGAAAGGACCTCTGACATGGACAGCAGCGAACCCAAATCATCCGCGACAGCGCTCCCGCTTCTCGATGCCCGAGCCTGGGCACTCGGATTTCTCGTCTTCTCCGTCATCGTCGCCGTAATCTTCTCCCAGTACCTAATCGACTTCATCGCCAGTGCCCACTGAATCCACTCAACATCGGATCGTTTTGGTACGCAATAAGTTCAAGGGCACACTGAACACCAGCTAGTTCGCCGACGCGATGAACGGGGATGCGCTGATGCTGGCATTGGTCGCTGTGTGGCGTCCCCCATCGCCGATGGGTTATGGCAGCGTTGGACGGGCGTGCACCAACCACACGCGCATGTAGCCTCAAGCTGACTGATAGCTGATATTCGACATGCTCACGTGACGTCGCCAGAAGGGATATGCGCGGGACGCGTCGCCACGACGACGAGAGACGGCCATGCTCGCAGCAGACGCCGGACACCCACTTGCTTCACACGACGACCTGACTCGCCAGGACGTGATCGAGGCGGCCCGCGTCGGCGCGTCAGTATGCGAATTCCAGCTAACGCTCGAGTTGGGCAGCGCTCCTCGCCCGCCCATCGCGTCCAGTCCGGGAGTCAACTACGAGTTTCGAACTTATGCTAGAACGCCCCCGGGTCCAGGAGCCGGGTGATCTCCTTCCAGATCGGCCGCGCAGCAGGCTTGAGCCGAGGAGTCAACGAAGAAGCAACGCTATACAATTGATGATCTCTGCCCCAGTCGCCTGTTGTGAATCGCTCTGTCGAAAGAGACGTTGCCAGCTCGCTCAATACTTCCGCCTGGCCGTCGATAGGCCCGAGCAGAGGTGGGATCATCGATAGCGCCCACTCCGTAGTCCTCGCTCGCCCAGCCTCGTCAAGCAGTAGCGCGTAGACAACACCTCGCCGATAGTCGGGTGGCCACCGATCGAGTGCCGATGACTCCGCGCAGGCCTCTACTCCTTCGATGCGGACATTGAATGTCTCCCGCATAGCCCGGACACCTACTGCATTTCCTAGTCTGCGCTGCATCGCACCGTCTAGATCAGCAATGTTTGCGGCGCGCAGCCGCTCGGCGAGCTGTCCGCCGTAGAACACCCCGCCGTTCAAGAGATCGTTAATCAGTGTCGTTGGCTGACCGAAGATTAACGACTCAAGCCGTCGTAGAGCCCATCGTACCCACAGCATCGCTGCAGCAACCGTGACGTCGACCATCTCTAACTCGACGACCGGCTCACGTGCTCGACCGTGGCCCGATCCGAACGAGTTGCGGATCTCGCGCAAGCGACGAACGATTTTCTTCGCACCCTGAACGACTTCGCGGAGCTCGGGATCTTGAGTCAAGTCCCGACCGGGTTGGCGCTGAAGAACCGAATGTGCTTCTTCAATCGCTTCGACGTAGTCCATGTTCGCTGGGGCCACACCACCCCGTTCCGTCACCACCACCCGTGCCACGCACTCTGCGAGCTCCTTCGCTTGCCCGATAACTAACGAACGATCTGCGCTGTGAGTGACAGAACCCTTCAGGCGGTCGCGATGCGCGATAACCGTGCGCCAAGCCTGCGCATCAATTCCTACCGGCGGCGCGAGGTCGAAATCATCTGCCATGTAAGGAAGCATCGCATGCGAAACGGTCGGCTGGTGGCACCGCCCGACGGAGCGCGTTCGCCGAGGGTGTCGCGCGTCATGGACGCGGCCGGCTCGACCAGAACCTATCGGAGACACTCTGAACAAACCCGGAAGCGTCGCTCATCGATGCCGGGTTAACCCAAGCAGCATGGGCGACGTCTGGGGTTCCCCTGAACCCCCGTTTCGTGTGATACCGGAGCCTCAACGTAGCCGTAGCATGTGGCTCCTTCCGGGTTTGCTCGCGGGCGATCGCATCGTCCTTGTCTTCGGCCACCGGTGAGCTGCTGCCGTGATTGCGGTCGTACCAGGAGTTGACGCCGGGTCATCCCATCGAGACGAGTTGGCGAGCTATCCGCTGAAACTTCCGGCATAGCAACGTGATCGGCCTGACGGGTGTAGATGCAGCATCGTTATGACAGTCGCTGCAGAAGCCGAATGCAACCGTCCGGCAGATCGTGCCGGCGTGGCACAGTCGGTCCAGCGCTAGCTTGGCACGCTTGGTCGGCCCTACTCCACAGCTATGGAGGGCAGCAAAGACCAAAGCAGCAGTTGTATCGGTGGGCGGGACGGACGCGGCGAGAGGGCGTCACAACATCGGGTGGCTGGCTGATCGTGGTGGCGTCGGTAGCGGTCTTTGCTGATCATGGTGCGGAGTTGGCGGGTGGCGACGGTGAGGGTCTTGACGTCATAGATGCCGCGATCGATGATCCCGATGGCTATGGCGCGGGAGCCGGCCAGGCGCGAGCGGTTGGTGCGTTCCCCACTCTGCGATTGTGTCGTGACCGGCTCTCTTTCGGCAGTCAAGGACACGGTGTCGCGGCATAGCGAGCGCATCGCGTCATACACGGCCTGGCGTAATGTCGATTTGACTAGTCCATCCCAGCGGTCGGCGTCTTCGAGTGCAGAGATCGCGGTGAGTAGGTGGTCGATGCCCAGGTGGGTGCTCAGCGTGTAGTACAGCTGGGCGACCTCGGTCGGCTCGCGGTGCTCCAGGCCGGCGATCTCCACGATGTCGAGGATGTAGAAGCAGTAAGTGCAGCGTCTTAGGTGCACTGTGGAGATCGATCGCCATCGGGGTTCACCCGCCCAGGGGCATGCAGCAATGTGTGGCTGGCCACGGCATTACGCATCCTTCCCGTGTCCGCGCCACGCCCCACGGTGTTTGAGCACCTTCATGCAGACCATCGTCTCGGTTAAGAGCACACCCGGTAACACGCGCAGTTCGCTGCTGATGAGTTGTAGGAGTGCATCGTCATCCACGCAGTCGACTTCAATGACGACATCGAAGCAGCCAGCAGTGAGAACGACGTGGGAGACTGCGCAAGGTCGGCGAGCCGGCCTGCCAACTTAGTGATGTCTCTGGAACACCGAATTCCGATCCTGGCCCGGCGCGCCACTCCAAACCGATGCGGATCAGCCAAGCGAAGACCCGAACAGCACCCGATCGTTCCAGGTTCCGGATGCGCTGCCGTGCAGCGGATTCGGAGATTCCGACGCCTTTGGCGATGCCTGCACATGAGCGTCGTCCATCTCGCCGCAGCTCCGAGATGATGTCGAGATCGATCTCGTTGATCACCGGGGTGCGCCTAACACGTCTAAACCGAGTTCACACATCGGAACCCGACGTGCGAACTCGTGTCGTTCACACCGTGCCCTTGCCGTGCCGATGGCCGGTACCGTCTGCAGTAATCGGGCGAGCATAGATGTGATCCTCCTTTCGTCACCTTTCGGTCGTCGTCCCGCCGAGATGCAGATGGACAGCATCCCGACTCGGGGCGTGTATCGGCCGCCCTGCTGGCGTGTGATGCCCTCCAGGCGCTGCTCGTCCATTCCCAGACGTTTCCGATCATGTCGTAGAGTCCATAGGCGTTGGCAGGGAACGCCTTAACGGGTGTCGTGTACGGATGACCGCCATGGTGGTGCCGCCTCCAGGGGAACTGACCGATCCAGATGTTCGCCATCGCCATCCCACCGGGTGTCAGTTCACTGCCCCAGGCGTACTCGCAGTCGCGAAGGCCGCCTCGTGCCGCGTGCTCCCACTCTTGCTCGGTGGGCAGCCGTTTGCCTGCCCACCGAGCGTAAGCGTCAGCATCCACCCACCCGATATGGACGACCGGATGATCGGGTGCCATCCTCCAGTCCGAGTCCGGACCTAATGGTGCGCGCCAAGATGCACCCGGCTGCCATCGCCACCACCGAGTCCAGTCGCTGAGATTGATCGGTCCGGTGGATGCGGTGAACACCATCGAGCCGGGCACCAACATATGGTCCGGCGCGTCGGGAAAGTCTTCAGCCTTCGGTGGACGTTCCGCTATCGTGCAATAGCCAGTGGCGGAGACGAATTCAGCGAACTGGGCGTTAGTCACAGGATGTTCGTCGAACACCACCGTCCCAATAGGCTCGTCACGCCGCGGCCGCTCCTCCGCGTAGTGATGATCGCTACCCAGCTGAGCAATACCGCCGGGAATTACGAGCGTCTGCATGGCGGCGGCTACTGCTGAGCGATCCGATGGTTTAACCTCCGTTCGGCATCGTCAGGGGCTCGGTCAGAGACGCTGAGCTTGACCTCAACGACGCGGCCGTTGAAGTCCGGCGCCATGTCGTCGTACCGCGACGAGACGGGCGTCCCTAAATCTGTTGCCACATCCAGCGTTTCGTGACTAGAGAACACCAGGGGCATCGTTTCGGCCAAGCTGCCCGAGGATTCCGGTGTGCCGTCGACCCATAGAGCTAGTTCAGCGTTGCCCCCCATGCCGGACCCGCGGTAATCGAAGCGCATCTCAATGACGTGGGTACCGGGTTTCAGCCGATCTGCAGCCTCGACGTCGACGGTCCAAAGCCCGAAGTAGTTGTAGGTGTACACCGGTCGGCCTTCGACGATGTGCAGCGCCCACCCACCGAATCGTCCACCCTGTGCCACGATGACACCTTCGCCGCCATCGGCACCCACCTCGACGGTGGCTGCCACCCGGTGGGTGCAGTTCTTCAGGTTGATGGCAGCGTCTTCGTAGATCCTGGTCATGCCGTGCTTAAGGATCATCTCCTCACCGCCGTTATCGCGTGCTGGACGCGGCGCCAATTGTGGGCTCATTCGCTCGAAGCCGCGGTCGTCGATGGGTAGCACGCTGTTGCGAGCGGCTTCTATCATGAACAGTTCCTTGAGCCTGGCGAGCTTGTCGGGATTCTGCTCGGCGACATCGATAGCCTGCGACCAGTCATTGGTCAGGTCGTAGAGTTGCCACTCCTCCGTCCGCATATCCGGTTTCGCCGCGGTGGACCAGGGAGTGCGGTGTTTGACCGAAGCGATCCAGCCGTCATGATAGATGGCGCGATTACCCATGGTCTCGAAATACTGTGTCAGCCGCCGGTCTGCAGCGTCGGGATCCTCGAACGTGTACAGCATGCTCGTACCATCGACGGGCTGCTGAGCCACGCCCGCAAAACTCTCGGGCGCGGGCACGCCGACAGCTTCCAACACGGTCGGGTACAGGTCCGTGACGTGGTGCCACTGATGGCGATGCTGACCATGCGCCTTCAGGCCGGCCGCCAGTGAACGACCATCCCGTCCCGGGTACCTCCGAAATGCGAGGCGACCTGCTTCGTGTACTGATACGGAGTACACGTCGCAACGGCCCATCCGGCCGGATACAGAGGGTAGGACTTGGGTCCACCCACCTCGTCCAAATGCTCGACAAGGTAATCGATCTCATCGTCGATACCGCTATAGCTGCGGTCCGCGTTGAGGGTGCCGTTGACCGACCCTTCGCCGGAAGCGCCATTGTCACCAAGAATGTAGAAGATCAGCGTGTTGTCAAGCTGCCCACTGTCCTGCAGCGCGTCGACGACCTTCCCGATCTGGGCGTCGGTGTGTTCGGCCATCGCCGCATAGGTTTCCATGTACACCTCGGCGACCCGCTTGGCCTCCGGGCTCAGTTCGTCCCAGTGCGGCAGGCCATCTGGCCACGGCGACAGCACTGCCTCTTCGGGCACTATCCCCATCGCCTTCTGACGCGCCAGCGTCTGCTCGCGCAGTGCGTCCCATCCCTTTGCGAAGGCGCCTCGGTACTTCTCGCGCCAGCTATCGGGCACGTGCAACGGCGCGTGGGTGCCTCCCATCGACATGTAAAGGAAGAACGGCTTATTCGGCCCAAGCGCCCGCTGCATGTCTAACCACCGCACGGCCTGGTCGGCGAGGTCCTCCGATAGGTGGTAGCTAGGATCGTGATCTTTATTGGGTTCGACCGGGTACGTGCCGTCGTAGAGTAAAGGGTCCCAATGGTTCATCTCGGGTCCGACGAAACCATAGAATTTTTCGAAGCCTTCACCCGTTGGCCAGCGGTCAAACGGGCCTGCCGGTGAGACCTCCCACATTGGTGTCTGATGCATCTTGCCGAAGGCCGCGGTGTTGAACCCGTTGGCGAGGAGGACTTGCGCCAGTGTTGCGGCGCTATCCGGGCGCACTCCGGTGTAGCCGGGTGCGGTAGTCGAGAGTTCGCAGATGGCTCCCATGCCGACGGCATGAGAATTGCGGCCCGTCAACAGCGACTGTCGAGTGGGTGAGCACATGGCGTTGACATGAAACCGTGAGAACTTGGCTCCGCCGCCGGCGAGGCGCTCTGCCGTCGGCATCTCACACGGACCCCCGAACGCGGTGGACGCGCCGAATCCCATGTCGTCGAGGAGGATGATAAGCACGTTGGGTGCGCCTGTCGGAGCGGGAAGCCCGGGTTTGGCCGGTGTCGGCAGTTCGGTGTCGTGGATATACAGGGCGCCGGGGTTTCGTGTGCTCGGTGCGGGGACCGGCTGAGGGAGGTTGACACGGGAGGGATTGTTCTGCACGGGATCTTCCTTCACTTTCGTTCAGTGGATGGGTGGTCGAAGAATGCTCTGCGATGTTCGAACCAGGTTTTTCGCTCCGTCTTTCCGTTTAGCATTTCCCCGCCACGACGTTCTCAGCGAAGGCCGTCTCGAAGAGGTCGGGAATCTCTGCCGGGTTCGGCGCCGCCGGGATCTTCCCTTGATCGGCGAAGTACTTCCCTTCGGCTACCAGGGTTTCCCCCAACGGGCTTAGCTTTTCCGGCGTTGACGACAGCTGCTGGAGCGCCGCGTTCGGGTCCAGCACGAATTCGACGGGAAGGAGCAGTTTCAGCTTGTCAGCTGGGATATGCATGTCCCTCTGCATAGCGGTATACGCGGCATCCGGATCCTTGAGCATCGCCGTTTGCGAGGCTGCGTAGTCGCACACGAATTTCTGAACGAACTCGGGGTCGTCGTCGATGACGGCTTGTGAAACCATCACGAATTGAGGATCGCGCTGGCTGCCCAGCTCGTTGGCGCCGGCAGCGAGCATGTCGGTGCCCGCTGGTTCCCAAGCAACTGCGGCATCGATCTGCCCGGTCCGCAAAGCCGCCGGCTGGGATTCCGGAGCGAGGTCGACGATCTGTACCTGATTGATGCTCATCCCGTTCTTTTCCAGAAAGGAGATCAGGGCATACTCGAGGATCGATCCTGGAACGACGGCAATCTTCTTGCCCACTAGGTCTTGAGCCGAGCGAACGTTCTGACCTCCGACCACCTTGAAGATGGCGTCACTGGTAACCCAGACGATTTTGGACGCCACGTCGTTGCCATGGGCGATGAGCGCTGCCGGCCCAACCACATCGGTCAACGCCGCAAGATCGCCACGCTTGAGCAGCGGTAGCGCTGCGGGGCCGGAATCGATCACGGCGGTCTTGATGTCGAGGTCGACGAACTTTCCCGTCAAATTGCCGGCGCGAAAGGTGCTGGGCTGATTGAAGATGCCGATTGTCTTCGTGCCGGACGAGCCGTCGGCGCTATTTGAGTGCGGGGTGCAGGCAGCGGCGGCGATCGCGACCATGGCGATGGCGGTGATGGTGGTAATTTTCATTGTGTCCTTCTTCGTTCGCTACGCCGAATCGCGTAGCGCTTGTTGTTGCGCGATGAGGTTTCGGACTTTGAGCCGCAGATCGATGAAGGCCGGGGTGGCTACCGTGTCATAGGTCCGTGGTCGTTCGAGGTCAACGTCGATGATGTCGACGACCCGCGCCGGGCGACTACCGAGGATCACGACACGATCTGAGAGCAGAAGTCCCTCTTCGATGTCGTGCGTGACGAACAGCACCGTCGAGTTGTGACGTCGCCTGATGTCGAGAACGAGCGCCTGCATTTCAGTGCGTGTTTGCGCATCAAGAGCGGCGAATGGTTCATCCATGAGCAGTAGCTGAGGCTCGTTGACCAGTGTGCGCGCGATCGCCACTCGGTGCTGCATCCCGCCGCTTAACTCGTAGGTCTTGTAGTCCTCGTAGCCCGCCAGGCCGACTTCGGCCAGCATCGCCTCGGCATGGTGCCGAACATCGCGGCCAACCTTCCGGGCTCGGGGCCCGAACTCAGTGTTCTGCCGGACTGTCATCCACGGATAGAGCGCTGGTTTCTGGAAGACGAAGCCGCGATCTGGACCCGGCTTGGCTACGACCTTGCCGGCGCTTGTGACCGTCCCGGCGCTAGGTTCTTCGAAGCCTGCAACGATGTTCAGCAGTGTGGACTTTCCACAGCCCGAAGGCCCCATGATTGAGACAAACTCACCGGCGTGGACGTCTAAGGACACCCCCTGCAAGATGGGTGCGTTGTTGCGCTTGCCGGTATAGCTGTAAGCAACGTCCTTAAGCTGCAGGGCGATGTCCACGTTGTATTCCTCCAGCTTCGATTGCTGAGTCGATGTCATGCCGTCCCCCGCCAAGGAGATGCCAGGCCGTAGAGCAGCCGCAGGCCGATGTCACTGATAAGCGCGAGCAGGGCGATGACGATGATGCCGACGAAGATCGTTTCCGTCTCCAAGTACCTTCCTGCTTGCAGAATGCGGTATCCGATGCCCTCGGTAGAGGCAATCAGCTCCGCCGCAACGACGCAGCTCCACGCGAGACCCAATGAAATTCGCATTGCGGTGATGATGTCCGGGATGGTGGCGGGGATGACGACCTTGCGGATCAGTGTCCACCGCGAGGCGCCTAGGGTCAGCGCTGCACGTTCCAGCGACCTGTCGACCCCTTCGATGCCGGCCACGGTGGCCACGGTGAGGATGGGCACCGTGGCCACGAAGATGAGGAAGATCTTCGAGGTCTCGCCGATGCCGAGCCACACGATCAGGAGAGGGATGAAGGCGAGCGGTGGAACGGCGCGTCCGGCTTGCAGTATCAGATCAAACGGTATGCGCAGGTATTGATTTGTCGACATCAGCGCACCGAGGGGTACGCCGACGCCGATGCCCAGCGCCCATCCGCTCATGACTCGGGTGATGCTGTATCCGACGTCGGTCCACATCGTTGATCCCGATGCGAACAACAGCTGCTGCGCACGAGACCACACCTCCCCGGGGCCCGGAAGGATCACCCTGTCGTCGATGAACCGCGCCACAAGCGTCCACGCGACGAGGAGAACGAGCATCCAGATAGCCGCGATGATGGCGGGCTTCGCTCTGCTCATTGCCCCTCCACGTTTGGTTTTCGCGCGTCGTCGCGTCTGCTCGGGTTGGCCCGCGCCGTCGCTGCTTGTCGTTGACTTGGCTGCCGGCACAGTTGATTCGAGGCCGGAGCGATCTAGGGCTTGCAACAGTGCTCCTGGGTTCATGGCGGATTCTCTAAGAGCCGCATTCTCTGACTGACACGGGCCGCCCGCATCAACATGGCGCCTAATGGGCCCGTATAGCGTTGCGCTGCAACTTGTTCACTCCCCCACCAACGTGGGGTTAGTAGAGTGCTATCTATCACTATGGCGCGCGTCGCGATCCACGTCAAGTATTGCAGCGGAAGCGATTTGGGACACATTTGGGCCTACGTGCTTGAACTCCAGATGAAGGATGACCCAGGCGCGGTCGTCACGGTGGCAGACCGGAGCTGCGCAACACGCAATTGAAACATGTTGCGCAACAGTGGATTAAAACAATCGCTGCGGCCAGCTCGGCAGCAGGGGAATGGGTGCCGCTCTCCGCAACCCGTGCAGGGCCGTGTACCACCAACGCGGGATTGGTGAAGTGGGGCACATGGTCCAACGTCGGACTACGTTGACGCTCAATGCCTCTCGTATATCTGGAGTGTGGAAGGCCTGTTTATCGAGAGGCGGCGTCTCGCTAAGGCCGCGAGCAATAACGGGCGCTCGACACCTTCGACCGCCTGGTGCCCTCCTTGGAATACCTCCACCATCGCTGATCAGTACTCGTCTCCCTTAAGCCCGAACCTCGACGATGGCCAGGGCTCAACTGTGTACCAAATCGGCTTTACGCGAGCAGGATTCGTCCCTACGGGACACACAGGGCTATGCCGCTAGCGGTGTGCACTCATGACATGCTTGATGCGTGTGTAATCCTCGAATCCGTAGACCGACAGGTCCTTTCCGTAACCCGAGATGCCGAAGCCACCGTGAGGCATCTCCGATACGAATGGCAAGTGATCATTGATCCACACACAGCCGAAGTTCAGTTCCCCGCTGATCCGCGTGGCCGTGCCGTGGTCTGAAGTCCACGCGCTGGCCGCGATGCCGTAGGGCACACCGTTAGCGAGGCGGACTGCCTCTGCCTCGTCATCGAACGCTTGGATGGTGACGACAGGTCCAAAAACCTCCTGCTGGACAATGGCGTCGTTCTGGGCCACGTTGCCGATGACCGTGGGAGCGAAGTAGAAACCACGATCACCCACTTGAGCACCGCCGGTCAGAACCGAGGCGTGCTCGGGCAGGGTAGACACGAAGCGCGCCACCTTGTCGAAGTGCTGGCGATTCTGCAAGGGTCCGAGCGCCGCCGACGTATCATCAGGGGCGCCGGGACGGTGACTTTGGGCCTCGGCGACGAGGGCCTCTGTGAAGTCGTCGAGGACAGAACGATGAACGATAGCCCGCGTCGCGGCGGTGCAGTCCTGGCCCGCATTGAAGAATGCGGCCGAAGCGATTCCCTTAGCGGCCGACTTGACGTCACTGTCGCCGAAAACCACAGCGGGTGCCTTGCCGCCCAACTCTAGGTGCGTGCGCGCCAGCCGCGACGCTGCTGAACGAGCAACCTCGATGCCGGCGCGTACCGAGCCCGTGATTGCCACCATGGCGGGGATGTCGTGCTCGACCAGAAGCCTCCCGGTGCGGGCGTCGCCGTTGACGAGATTGAAGACCCCCGGCGGGAGGATCTCTCCGGCCAGTTGAGCCAGCAAGACAGTGGAGCGAGGCGTCGTTTCGCTTGGCTTCAGCACGATGGCATTGCCGGCTGCCAGAGCGGGGGCAATCTTCCACGCAGCCATGCCGAACGGGTAGTTCCATGGCGCCACTTGAGCGATGACTCCGATAGGTTCCCGCCGGATGCTCGATGTGTGTCCCTCAAGGTACTCGGCGGTGGCCGCTCCGTTGAGTAGTCGCGCGGCACCCGCAAAGAACCGTAGTTGATCAGCGCCCTGCTCCACTTCCTCGGAGGCGATGTATCGCTTGAGCTGCCCAGTGTCTCTGGCCTGCAGGGCGACTAGCTCGCCACTGTGCGCCAACACGGAGTCTGCTAACTCAAGCAGCAGACGTTGACGCTCTCCGGGTGTGACGCGTCGCCACGTTTCGAACGCGTCGGCTGCAGAGCGGACTGCGGCATCAACCTCGGCGGATCCCGTGACGGGTGTTTGACCGTTGGGCTCGCCAGTCGTCGGGTCGACTAGCTGGGTGAATTCGTCGGTAGCCGGCCTCTGCGAGCGCCCTCCGACGAAATTCACGATCTCGTCGTTCGAATCGCTCTTCGGGTAGCTCGTCATCTGACGATCCTTTCTCTGATTCTGCTCACCGGGTTGACTGGCGGGTTGAGTGCGCAGGGGTGTGTAGTCCACCGTGAGTGATGGCGACCACATAGATAAGGCGCAGACTGTCGCCGATGCCGTAGGGGTCGTGACAATGTGTTGCCTCGAAAGGCGCCGCCTGCAAGATGGAGCTCACGGCTAAGCGAGACGAAGGTCGGAATTTCGAGTGCGCGCAGTTGATGGCGACTTCTGGCCGACCTTGCCCAGATTGCTCAACGCCTTTGAAGATTCGAAAGACATGACGGGCCATCGGTATCGCCGCGCGTACTCCCACCGCTCCCCCAGTTAGGCGGCGTGGTCGTCACGCGGCTGCCTACCCGGCCGCTTGCCTCGCTCGCACGGAACGACCGAGGGCAGCACAGCACACTGCCCAGAGACGTGCGAGGTTTCACCCCGCTGTGGCGGTGATTCGCTACCAGCCGCGTTCTGCTAGCCGGTGTGGGGCCGGGATGTCTTCGACGTTGATGCCGACCATGGCTTCACCCAGACCACGTGACACCTTGGCCAACACATCGGGATCGTCGTAGAACGTGGTGGCCTTGACGATCGCGGCGGCCCGCTGCGCGGGGTTGCCGGACTTGAAGATGCCCGACCCGACGAACACGCCCTCGGCGCCGAGCTGCATCATCATCGCCGCATCGGCCGGCGTCGCGATACCGCCCGCGGTGAACAACGTGACCGGCAACTTGCCGGCCCGCGCCACCTCCACCACCAACTCATACGGTGCCTGCAGCTCCTTGGCCGCCACATACAACTCGTCCTCAGCCATCGAGGTCAACCGGCGGATCTCGCCACCGATCTTGCGCATGTGCGTCGTCGCGTTGGAGACATCGCCGGTGCCGGCCTCACCCTTGGAGCGGATCATCGCCGCGCCCTCGGTGATCCGGCGCAACGCCTCACCCAGATTGGTCGCCCCACACACGAACGGCACGGTAAAGCGCCACTTGTCGATGTGGTTGGTGTAGTCGGCCGGGGTCAACACCTCCGACTCATCGACATAGTCCACACCCAAGCTCTGCAGGATCTGGGCCTCCACGAAATGGCCGATGCGGGCCTTGGCCATCACCGGGATGGTCACCGCATCGATGATGCCCTCGATCATGTCCGGATCGCTCATCCGCGACACCCCGCCCTGGGCGCGGATATCGGCAGGCACCCGCTCCAACGCCATCACCGCCACCGCACCCGCACCCTCAGCAATGCGAGCCTGCTCCGGAGTGACCACATCCATGATCACGCCGCCCTTGAGCATCTCAGCCATACCACGCTTCACACGCGCCGTGCCGATTCCGTTCTGCATGGCAGCAGCATTCGGAGTGTTCATAACGGTTTCTCCAGGCAACTCGTCGCAGGGTGTGCACCATGCGTCCTCAGAAGTGAGCCCACCCGGCCCGGCGGGCACGAAATCGACGCGGCACACAGAGCATGGTCGATTCGCGGGCGGTGAAACACTTGGAAGGTCGATGGGTAGGCGCTATGTGTGGGCGACGAATGGTTCTCGCGGGTGTCGGACCACAGCATCGCTAGTGTTTCAGTAGCGGGGGTTTTATTGGCCCGACGAATTGTCGCCTACCAACAGCTGCGGCCAACACACTGTTGTGCCGCAGGGGTTTTGGCAGCACGAAGGCCGACATCCCACCTTGTCCGGGAACCCGGGGCCTCCGGCGAGCGTTGTTGGTTCTGACCTGAATGTTAACTACAGTCGAGCGACGGAACGCGCTACTTCAGCAGCGCGCGAATCAGTAGATCGCAAAATTCGTCAATCTGCTTTGAGGATGTTTCGGCCATCTCGAAGATCCGCCGGTACACCATGGGGGAGGCGATGAGCGTGGCGGCGGCATCAATGTCGATGTCCGGCCGTACGTCCCCCCGCGCAACGCCGCGCTTCAGGATCGTCCGTGAGGGGGCCATGAGGCGCGCGGTCGATTCGGCGGCCGCCACTCGGAAGCCTTCGTCTTCCGTAGCTGCGCTGGCCAATCCGGCCAGCACCTTGTCCGCTCCGGGAGCTGCGTAGATCTTGGCTCGGGCGGTAAGAAGCCAACGCAGTTCCTTTCTTAGATCACCGAGGTCAGGCGGATCGAGGTCGGTGATGACGGCACGGTATGCATCTAGCAGCAGCTCGTACCGGTTGCTCCAACGCAGGTAAATCGTCGGCTTGGTCACTCCGGCGCGCTCGGCGACCGCCTCGATGGAGACCGCCCCGTACCCACGTTCAAGGAGCAATTCGACGGCACTGGCGACGACGAGCTTGGTCGTGCGCTCTTTGCGGGGGCGACCACGGCGTGGGCGAGGGGATTCGCCCACGGCGTCGGTATCGCCGTCTACAGCTGTTCTCGGGCGGCGCGGCTTTCGATCTGCCAATTTGTGCCCATCACCGTCTGTCATAACTGGTCCACCCATTCGGAGTCGTCAACGGCGTGAACTGCAGCGTTTTCCACCATGTCGATTCAGTACAGTACCGACCCGCTTTGACTTGTAGGTGCCGTGGCCACGGGCTGTTTCGCAACTTCGGCGATCGATGTCGCGATGGCTTCGCAGGCGAGGGTGATCTCTGCATCGCTGATCAGCAGCGAGGGCGTGAGCCGCAGCGCACTACTGGTCACGGCGTTGACAGCCAGCCCCTGGCGCAAGCATTCGGTCGCCACTGCCACCGCCTGGCCAGTGTCGAGTTCTGCCGCCAAGAGGAGCCCCTCGCCCCTGACCTCGGCGATGCCGGCTACCCGTCTCAGTTCGACCCGTAACCGCTCGCCGGCACGCCGGGCCAAGGCCGGTGCATCTAGCTCGGCCATGATCGTAAGTACTTCCCGCGCAGCGGCCATGGCCAGCGGCTGGCCACCGACAGTGCTGCCATGCAGGCCGGGACGAAATCCGGTTCCTGCCTTATTGTTTGCCCAGCAGGCGCCAACCGGCACACCGTTGCCGAGGGCCTTGGCCAACGTCACTACGTCTGGTCGGAGGTCGTATAGCTGATGTCCGAACCAGGCTCCCGTACGAGATAGCCCGGTCTGCACTTCGTCGAGCATCAGCAAAGCGTCGTATCGATCACACAGGACACGGGCGCGATCCCAATACTGCTGCGTTGCAACATGTACACCGCCTTCAGCTTGCACGGTCTCCAGCAGCACCGCGGCGACGTCGCCGCTGGCCAGCTCAGCCTCGAGAGCGTCGTGGTTGCCGAATTCGACGTATCGGAACCACGGTGGCATCGGCGCGAAGGGCTCGTGCCGAGACGGCTGTCCCGTTGCGGCCAGAGTTGCGAATGTGCGTCCGTGAAACGACCGCTGGGCGGTAACGATCATCGGGCGCTCCCGCCCACCGTGACGGCGAGCGAGTTTCAGAGCGCACTCGTTCGCCTCGGCCCCCGAGTTGGCGAAGAACACCTGCCCGCCGCCGAGCAACCCGGTTAACTGCTCAGCGACATCGGTGGCGACATCGGTGGCGTAGTAGTTGCTGACGGCCAATAGCCGACTCGCCTGGCTCGCCAGCGCCGCGGCGACCCTCGGGTGGCTGTGGCCGAGGCTCGTCACTGCCACCCCGGCCACCATGTCGAGATAGCGCTGTCCCCGCGAGTCCCAGAGCCATGTTCCCTCTCCGTGAACGAACATGACCGAAGGCGGTGCGTATGCGGGCAGAAATGGGCACATGGCCCTTTTCGACTGCCCCATCGCGACGCGATGCTGATCGACGTCTGTCATTGCGCTCCTATCCCCTCACCGATCTTGCTCTCGCGCACGGGCGAGAATCCCGTCAGTCCGTGGTATTCATCGCTCGGTACCTCTCTAGCTGCCGAGCAGCCTGCAGAACGAGCGCGTCCTGGTGCAGGTCGCCGACGATCTGTATCCCGATGGGTAACCCTTCGCGGCTGGTTCCACCCGGCACTGAAATCGCCGGCTGCCCAGTCATATTGAGCGGATAGGTCATGGGAGACCATTTCGGCCACGTCAGCGCCGGTCCCCGTGGATCGCTCTGCGCACCCACGAGAGGAGCAGGTTGTGGAGTTGTTGCGGAGAGCAGAATGTCGAACCGCTGATGGATGTGACGCATGCGTTCGCGTAAACGTGCGCACACCGACAGCGCGTTCGCGTATTGAGCACCGGTGATCTGCATACCTTCCCGGGCGACCGCCGCCATACTCGGATCGAGAAGCTCGACATCGGCATCGGACATCGACATGAGAATTCCGGCCAGACCGGATCTCCACATGACGAGGAACGCGGCCTCGACCTCATCTTGATCCCACGCTGGACCCATGTCGGTGACGTCGGCGCCCATCGCCTGAAAGTGAGCGACGGACTCCGCAATTGAGCGTGCGACGTCTTCGGTGGCGCCCGAGGAGTTCTGCTCAATGACTCCTACACGCATCTTTTCGACGCTGCGCACGGGATGATCATGAGCGTGGCTGTTCCAGCCGAGTGTTCGGTCCACTCCGGTGGGGTATTCGTATGCGGCGAGAACCTCGAACACTGCCGCGGCGTCGGTCACGTCTTTGGTGAAGGTGCCCACATGTGCGAGGGTGCCGTACGGTGTCGGAGGCCACAGCGGCACTCGGCCTTGCGTCGGTTTGAAACCCACGACACCACAGAACGCTGCAGGAATGCGGACCGACCCGCCGCCGTCGGTACCGAGGCTTATCGGCCCGAGGTTCGCCGCAACAGCGGCTGCCGACCCTCCGCTGGACCCGCCGGCGGTGCGTGTGGTGTCGACGGGGTTACGCGTAATCCCATGCAGCACAGTATCTGTCGTCGCGGTCCACCCGAACTCGGCCATTGCGGTCTTGCCCACGGCAATGCAACCAGCCGCCAACATCGCCTCCACGGCTGGGGACTCTGCGGTCGCAGGATCTGTGTTCGTCGTTCGGCTCCCACGACGCGTTGTGGAACCGGTCAGATCGAGGGCATCCTTGATCGTGAAGGGAACACCGTCCAACGGGCTCAATGGACGACCTTCATGCCAACGCTTTTCACTTTCGCGAGCTTCAGTCCGCGCGCGGTGATCGAGCACGGACACCAAGGCATTGATCCGCGGTTGCTCGGCAGCCATGCGGTCGAGGACGCTGGAGACCACCTCGACAGGAGAAAGTCGCCGCGTTCTGAAGCCTTCCGATAGCTGTGTCGCTGTCAATTCGGCCAAGCCCGTTTTCTCTGGACATGTTTGGACGTCGTTTCGAGGCACTTCACTTCTCGCGTTTCTTTTGTGGCGGCACATACCGTCAAGCTCATTTTCAGCCATGGCGCTAGCTCGGTGTGAGGGCTTGAGTTAGAGATAAGTGAGGCGGCGCATTTGGATTCGGATTCCAAGCAGACCAACGATGCTGACGACTGCCACCATCGCCACGAGCACGCCCACCATCCATAGTTGCCCGTCGACCAGTGACATGACTGCGGTTGCTAGTAACGGCGTAGCACCGCCGACGGCACTCGAAATGTTAAAGGAGACAGCCGTTCCACTGTACCGAGTGCGCGTCGGGAACATGGAAGCCAAGAGTGCCCCGATGGGGGCAAAAGGTATTGATACACACCCGATGACGACCACGATTCCAAGCACGATGGCCCCAGATGACCCTGATCCGATAGCCAACGTGCATGGGCCGGCGACCACGATTGTTGAGACGCAGCCGAACATGCACACCTGCCAGGGCCCGTATTTCGGTGAGAGGATGCCCGCGATGGCAATAACTATCAACTCGACAAATGCGCTGATGGCACTGGCCTGGAGGACCAGGTTGCGCGACAGTCCGAGCGTGGTTGTTCCGTAGCTCATCATGAAGGTTGTCATCAAGAAGTATCCGCCGATGCCGATGAACGCTGCCGCCGAACCCAGCAGGATCCGTGGCCAATCCTTGCGCATCACCTCAATCAGCGGCGATCTCGTGGTGACGCCTGAGCCATTGCCTCCGGCACAGTCCTCTTCGGCCTTCGAGGCGACGAACATCGGCGACTCGTCGACCTTGAGGCGCACCCACAGACCGATTGCCAACAGGCCGAATGAGACCAGGAACGGAATCCTCCAACCCCAGCTGAAGAAATCTGGATCCGGCAGTAGCGCAACAACAGTGAAGAACCCCGTGCCGAGCAGTTGACCGATCGGCGAACCGAGCATGGGGATAGCCCCGTACAGTGGGCGAAGCCGCGGCGGGGCGTGCTCCATCGACAACACGACTGCGCCTCCCCATTCGCCGCCCGCCGCGAGCCCTTGGCAAAGGCGTAAGAAGACCAGGGCAAGGGGTGCAGCGACGCCAATCGAGGCGTGAGTCGGCAACAGCCCGATCACGCCGGAAGCGACGCCCATCAGCACGATGGTGTAGATGAGCCCGATCCGCCGGCCGTACCGGTCACCGATGTGGCTGAAAATGACCGCTCCGATCGGCCTCGCGACGAATCCGACGGCAAAAGTCGCCAACGAGGCCAGCGTCGCTGCAAGGGGCGACGACGCCGGAAAGTACAAACGATTGAACACCAACGCAGCGGCGGTGCCGTACAGGAAGAAGTCGTAGTACTCGGATGCGGTTCCGACCAGCGATGCCGTCGCAACACGCGCCGGCGACGCCCCCGCGCTCTTACTGGTACTGGGCGATCGAACTATCGGGTGGTGCATGACTGACTCCCATCAGAACAAGAATTGCAGAGGATGCGGTCTGAGAGCCGACGAAAGTCCGCAGCAATTCACTCGATGAACCGAGCCCCTGCGTCGCGTGGACGCGAAAGCCCGAACGAAGTGATGACGACTATGAAGAGGTGAACGGTGTGGGCCGCGTTACATTAATATACGGTATCGAACCGTAAACGAATAGCCTTTGGGAAGGGTGATCTTCGGTCACGCGATGTTAAGGACGTGTACCAGGGCGACAGTGCTGCTACACGAGGCGATGAGTGCCAGTAGCGCGAGGGTTAAACCGTCGGGTCGTGAGGGGCTCGTCGGTAGATGCCCACGGTGGTACAGATCAGCCAGGGGGAAGCTCTCCATAGTGTGCTGCCTCCGGCGGTGCGCAAGAAACCACAGAACGCCCAGTGCAACAACTGAATTGACCACCCCAGCGATAACCCAGCTAGTCAGTTCAGGGAAATAGAGGCGCATGCCTATGGTGTTGGCTGCGGCGAGCGAGACGATGGTGCGCTGCCAGGCCATCACCGTCCGTTCGGGTTGCAGTCCGGGGTCACGTCCACGCCGGCAGTCCATCAGGAAACGATCGTCGCGTAGGTAAGCGCCACGCCAACGACGAGTAGCCCGCCGACCAACAGCCCCGACACGATCGAGCTAGGTGGCAGCGGTTCGTCGCGTCGCAACGCGCGCTCAGTGCGGCCCCAGTGCCACCACGATGACAGAGGGAGGGAAATGCCCATGATCAGCAACGTGATTGACGCCGCTTGTTTGAGATGGACATTCAGAGGCAACGCGATCGCCTCCAGCGCGACCCCCGCGGCCACAAGGGCCAGCCCGGTGCGGATCCATGCGAGGAAGGTCCGCTCATTAGCAAGGGTGAACCGCGGGTCTGGTTCTTCGCCGCGCCCGTACACCCAACGTGGAAAACGCCGTCTCACCATGCTCTTGCGCACCTCAAACGCGGCTATGTAGGGAGCTACAGGAGGCGTCGACACAAAGCTGCATGCTCGTCGACGCGACCCGGTCACCGCTGGGGCAGGCAGTTTCAAGCCCCCGCAGCGGTGACTGGGCAGTTCTTAGTACTGCGATTTCAGCCATTTCTCGACACCGCGCACGGTGGCGGCGGTGCGGTCTACGATCTGCGCAAGCTCACTCTCACTTGACACATATGCAGGGGAAAGAAGGGTCTGGTCCCCCGTGTATCCATCCCTCGTCGCCTGCGTCGAATAGAGGAGAAGTTCGTTGGAAAGCGCTTCTTCATCAATACGCCGGAACACCTTGAGCGCGGGGTCGATGAAGGACGCTCCATCGCGCGGATCGACGTAATCGATGCCGAGCAGGTAGCCCGCGCCCCGCACCTCGCGCACCATCTCGCAGTCCGAAAGCGCTGCTTCCAAATCCGCTCGAAGCCGGGGGCCACGCTCGCGGACGTGCTCGATGATTTGAGTTCGTTCGAGTTCGTCTATGACGGCGAGCGCGACGGCGCACGGCAAGGGCGCCCCATCCCAGGTATGTCCTAACTCGAACCGACGCGATCCTCCACCGAGGCCTTCATAGATCCCGTTGGTGCACATGACGGCGCCAATAGCGGTGTAACCTGCGCCGAGGCATTTCGCGGTGGTGATGATGTCGGGTTGGAGCGGCAGCTGCTCTGTGGCGAACCAGGTGCCGGTTCGGCCCATCCCGGTCACCACTTCATCGAGAATGACCAGGAAACCGAACTCTTGGCGCAATTCGTCGACACCCCTCCAGAACCCCTCCGGTGGGCTGTATGCGGGCAGTGCCGAGCCGCTGAAGGGTTCGGCGATGAAGGCGGATACATTCTCGGGGCCGGCTTGTTCGATCAGCTGACGCATCACCGCCAACGCTTGGGCACCGTCTGGGTCGTTCGCGCGCCAATTGCACGGTGGCACGTGGAGCTGTGGCGTGCGATAGGGCCCGTAGGGCGCGACGAAGCTTGGACGACCGGTGATCGCCAGTGACCCTGCGGTCACGCCATGGTAGGCCTGAGCCGGTGAGATTAGCAAATGTCGACTCGGTTGCCCCCGGTCGACGTGGTAGTGGCGGGCCAGCCGGATGGCCATCTCGTCGGCCTCGGACCCCCCGGTGACGAAGTGAACTCGGTCCATTCCAGGCGCATGGCCGAGCAGACGTGTCGCGAGTTCTTCTTGGCGCGGGTTCGAGAATTGTTGGTTGTAGACATACGCCAGCTCTCGGGCCTGAGCGTCGGCGGCATCCATGATGGAGGTCACTCCGTACCCCAAACTGGTAACCATGGCGCCGCCGCCGACGGCATCGAGGTGGGCACGACCCTCACCATCAAAGAGCCAGACGCCCTCACCACGAACCATCAGCGGGTACTTGCGGTCGAGGTCACGTGGCAACACGGAGGTCTCGTCGCTGGACACGAATGTACGGGTGCTCATGAACTACTCCTGTGAATCGGATACTGCGCGAGAGAGATTCGACCGCGCCGAATCCATGGGGTGAAAGTGGGGCGGCAGTAACGCCAGTTGACTCTGCTGCCAGCTCAGCCAGGTTCAGCGATCTGGGACTGACAATTCGGAAGCGCCACTCATATGATGCTGACCGGGGTCCTGTGACGTAAGCGGCGATGTGTCGGACATTCACCACTGGCGGCGTCAGTCTGTCGCCATCGGGGAGGGTCAGAACAGCTGACGCCCGTCTCCAGTGCGTGCGTGTCGTAAGCCCGTCAGGCGTTGCGCTTTCGACTGTGAGCCGACGGAATAACAGTGGTCCCGACCGCCCGTACGACGACAATTGGCTCTTCGAGGACGTCGGCTGCCGAGGCGCCCATGTCGTAACGAGCTGCGATCACCTTGCGCGCCTGCAGTTCGACGGTGCGGCTCGTATTGCCGATCCGGGTGACCCTGCCGCTGACTTCAAGGAAGTCGCCGGCGTACACCGGGGCGAGAAATTCCACCTTGTCGTATCCAACGAACAGTCCTTCGTCACCGTCGGTGATGATGGCGACCTCGGTGACGATATCGCCGAACAGTTTCAGGACGCGGGCGCCTTCGACGAGGTTGCCGCCGTAGTGGGCTTCTTCCTGTCCAATGCGGACGCGGAGGTTCGCGGTGATGGTCTGGGTGATCTCGGACATGGGGCTTCCTTTCGGGGTGGGTTGTGCAAGGTGTCAGGGGCTGACGGTTATGGCGGCGTCGACTGCGACCGCCCTGGTCCTGCCCACGATGATGGGGTTGACATCAATGGCGTTGATCTGTGGGGAGGACACACCCAGCTTGCTCACAGCGCACAAGGCGCTCAGGACGCCGCCGCGGTCGAGCGCTCCTCCGCGTGCGTTGGCCATCATCTTGCCGACGCGGCTATTGTCGAGGAATCGGCTAGCGCCGGCTTCATCCAGTTCCCCGACGTGGATATCCACGACGTCGAGATACTCGGCCCACACGCCGCCGAGTCCCACCAGGCAGGTTGCACCGAAAGTCGGATCGCGGTGATAACCGACCAGAACCTCCAACTCACCGCGAACCATCTCCGCCACAAGCAATTCCAGATCAAGGTCTTGTCGTAGGGCCCAGTCGAGCATCCGCTCAGCTTCGCGGTGTACCTGCTCTGCGGTGGTCAACCCAACTGCGACGAGACCGGCCTCTGTCTTGTGCAGCAGTCCTTCGGCGACTCCCTTCACGACGACGGGGCCGCCTATTGCTACGAATGCCTGGACGGCAGTATCGCTGGAGACGACCCGGATTGACTGCGGCACGTTCAATCCAAGGCTGCCGAGCGCAGTGAGCAGCTCGTCCTCCGTTGAAGGCAACTCCGCTGCGTCACCAGCGTTCCTGCTGGCGTTGGGCTCTACGATCGGGTTCTCGGCTCGCAGTGAAGTACGAATGTCACGGTTGGCTTCGGATTCCGCCCGCCTGCCGAGAGCGGCGAGCACGGCTAGGCCGGGCCGAGCACCTCGCAGTAACGGAATATCCGCGCGCGCGCAGAACTCGACGAGCCGGTCTGGAGGATCTTGGCTGGCCGGACTCAGCATGACGGGGACGGCGGTGGCGTCGTTGCTGGCGTGTGACAGCGCGCGGGCGAGAAACAGTCCCAAATCCTTTTCGTATTCACCAGCTGTGCGTTGCTGATCAATGCCGACTACCAAGAGGTCTGTTGACTCGTGCGCCATCACGCGCAGCACCTCCGGGTAGATGATCTCGTGGTCGTCGGCGCCCCATGGGTCGATCGGGTTGCGAGCCGTAAACAGTGGCCAGCGGGCGGTAAGCACGTCGGTGGCGGCGTCACCTAACGGGGGCAGCTCAAGTCCGGCGGCGGAGGCCACGTCAGCGAGCATGTTGGCCTCGCCGCCGGAGTTGGTGATCAGGTGCATCCGGCGTCCTGCGACGCGACGGCGTGTGCCGAAGATCTGACCGAGGTTGAGCAGCTCGTCGAGATCAGCGGCCAGCACGGCGCCTGATTGAACAAGCGCGGCAGCGGCCGTACGCACCGAACCCGCCAGTCGACCGGAGTGGGCCTGTACGCCTTTTTGAGCGATTTCGGAGTGGCCGACCAGACATACACCGAGTGCCTTGCCGGCTTCAGCGAGTTGCCGACAGGCGGCCAACGCTTCGGGGCCATCGTCAATCGCTTCCACGAACGCAAGCACCGCGGTTGTCTCCGGATCGTCGACGAAGAATCTCAGATGATCGGCGAAGGTGAGTACGGTCTCGCTGCCAGAGGAGATGGCCGTAGAAAGCGGCACGCGTGGTCCGGCGTTGACGAAGGCTTCGACGATGGCGCCGCTGTGTGCGACGAGGCCCACGCTGCCGCGTCGGAGGTGGGCCCCCACCGTGCCGATGTACGGCGCGGCGCCCGAGACCAGATCCAACACGCCCATGCAGTTGGGGCCGATGACGGCCACCTGTTGGTCCTGCTGAAGTCGTTGCAGTTCCCGTGCCAACGCGGCCGCCTGAGACCCGGAATCCGTCGTTCCCGCTCCTGGAATGACGAATGTCTTTACACCCGCGGTGATCCCGTCTTCGACGATCTCGAGCACGCGTTCGGTACGGACTTGCACGACAGCGACGTCGACCGGCTCACTGAGATCGGTGAGCCGGGGCACTGCGGGTACGTCGGCAACTTCGGTGTATCGGGGGGTCACCGCTACGAGGCCGCCTTGGTAGCCCAAGCGCCGACAGTTGTCGAAGACAACCCTACCGATGAACCGCGACGGTGATGCGCCGACGACGGCAATGGAGCGGGGTCGATATCGCAGGGACTGTGACATACCCAAATCCTGCAGCGGCCCAGTAGAATTCGATGGCGACATTGTGTCGCCAATCACCCCAATCGTCGAACGCGGTGTGTCATTCGGATCCGATTCGCGCGACTTAGCATCGCTGCATGCCTAAACTTCCCCCTTCATTTCGAGCCCTCGTCGCTGAATCATCCGGCCCTGACACGCATCTGAGCATCCAGGAGCTGTCTGCCGATCGCCTCGGCGAGGGCGACGTCACCATCGCCGTCACTTGGTCGAGCGTGAACTTCAAGGATGCGTTGGCCTCGCACAAAGACGGCAAGGTCGCCCGGATTGATCCCATCGTGCCGGGTATCGACTTGGCTGGCACCATCGTGGATCCTGGACCATCCGGGTTGGATATAGGCGCGTCGGTCCTAGTCCACGGCTACGACATCGGGGTGGCCCATCACGGTGGCTACAGCGAATACGCGCGCGTGCCGGCTAGCTGGATCGTGCCCATCCCCTCCGGGCTATCCGAACGCCAGACAATGACACTGGGCACAGCTGGCTTTACCGCAGCATTAAGCATCATTGCGCTTGAAGAGCACGGTTTACGACGCGATACCGGACCGGTCCTGGTCACCGGGGCAACCGGAGGTGTGGGCAGCGTCGCCGTGTCAATCCTGGCCGCTCGGGGCTACGAGGTCACAGCGCTGACCGGAAAAGCAGATGCCGAGGAGTGGTTGCGCTCACTTGGTGCACACACCATCATCGACCGATCTTCCCTCGGAGACGCTGCACGACCGCTGCAGCGCGAGACGTGGGCAGCGGCAGTCGATTGCGTCGGAGGCGCGACTTTGGCCACAGTACTAGCGTCTCTGAAGTACGGGGCCACGGTAGCGGCCTCGGGCAACACCGGCGGCGCCTCCCTAAGCACCACAGTTTTCCCCTTCATTCTGCGCGGGGTCTCACTAATAGGGATTGACTCGGTACAGTGCCCCATCGAACGACGTCGCCAGGTGTGGGAACGGCTCGCCGAGGATTTGCGGCCGCCAGCGCTCGACAACCTGGCTACCGACGAGGTGGATTTGTCGGGCCTTCACCTGGCGCTAGCGCGCATTCGTAACGGTAGCAATCGTGGCCGCACCTTGGTCCGACTGCATCCGCGATAACAGCCACCCAAAGAGGTCGAGGCAGGGCCCGTCGGCTAGCTGTCGTGACCTGACACGTTGTTGTCAGGCGGCGAGCCGGCTGATGGGTGGTTGACCGCCGAGGGCGGAGTGGCCTCGTTGAGTGTTGTAGCGATGCAGGAATCGGTCAAGGCCTTGTGCGCGCAAGCTGTTTGAGGTCCAGGGGCGGGCGTAGGCCCATTCGGTGAGCAAGGTTCGGTTGAAGCGTTCTGCTTTGCCGTTGGTCCAGGGCCGGCCGGGTTTGATGAATCGGCGTTTGAGCTGCCACGCTGAGCACACCCAACCCCAGTTGGTGCCGCGCCGGTAGACCAACGCGTTGTCGGTCAGCAACCGCCGCACGCGCACGCCGTGAGTGGTGAACCAGGCCAACGCTCGGTGCAGGAATCCCGCGCAGGTCATGTCTTTCTCGTCGGGCAGCACTTCGCTGTAGGCCAGGCGGGTGTGGTCATCGACAGCGGTGTGGACGTAGTCGTAGCCAATCTTGATCTTCTTGTGCCGGTTGGCCACCGATACCGCGGCGTCGCGGCCGTGCAGGCGCCACCCGCCTCCCTGGGGGATGCGGCCGAGCTTTTTGACGTCGACATCGACCAGTGAGCCCGGGGTGCGGTGTTCGTAGCGGTTGGGAGTGCGCCGCGAGCAGCGCACGGCCTGGCCGGTGATCGGATCGATGGCAGACAGGTGCGGCACCTGGTGGCGGGCCAGGATCCGTCCGACCGTGGACGGATTCAAGCCGAGTTCACCAGCCAAGACGACAGCGCCGCGCTTGAGGCGGCGTCGGGCGTTGAGCACTTTCTGCTCGACCCGAGGACTGGTGCGCTGGGGCATTCGGATCGGGCGCGAGGATCGGTCGGCCAACGCTTCCTCGCCGCCCTCGGCATACCGGCGCAGCCACTTGTAGACCGTCGCTCTCGAAATGCCCAGTTGTTCAGCGACATGCGCCGGTGGCCAACCGGCTGCAACACGCTCAACGATCAGGCGACGAGCGAACACGTTGGTACGGGCGTTAGCGTGAGACACGCGGACCTCCTACGGGTGAATGCCAGACACATCCACTCCGTCAGGAGGTCCTCCCACTTTCAAGCAGGCACGCCGTCAACAACCTCACAGGTCACGACAGCTAATCCGCTGCTCGGGCCGCGGTTGCTACGCTTCATTGCCGGCCTGGCAGAACCGAGCGGTCGGGCGTGTTCGTGTCCCATTGCATGCCCATTCCTTCAGGTCGCGGGCCTCGAACTTGCCAATCGGGTTGCGCTCATGGCGCTTTCCGTAGTATTGCGTCCGCATTTGCCGATGGCATCGACCAGATGTCGCTGCGGGGCGTGGCGCGCGCCGCTGCCTCACACGTCTCCTAATCCACCATGGGCGTGAGCAAGCCGCCAAAACAGCAGCCCCGCACGGACAGTCGGCTTGGCCGCGGCTCGCTCTCTGCGGCTAACTCACTCATGCCTGGCGCCCCTTCCGTGGCTGGCTCTTACGGCCTAACGGGTCGCCCTGCGCTAATCGCCTCCGTACGACCAAAGCTGTATATTTACGATTCGGTACCGTATAGTTACACGGTACGGCAGAGAGGCTGTCACATGAGCAACTCGTATCTTGAACCGCCGCAGAGTCAACAGTCACAGGGCCAGCAATGGTACAGATGACTGTGGGCGAGGCCCTCTCCGTTCCCGTGCTGCGCGCCGCCGGCCCCGTCCTAGTCGCGGGCGCAAAAGGCTTGACGCGCACGGTTCTGTGGGTGCACACCACTGAACTCGCCGACATTGGCCCCTTACTGCGGGGCGGTGACCTTGTAATGACGACCGGAATCAGCTTGCCTGATGCTGCTGAGGCACTGACGACGTTCGCATTGAGCCTCGACCGCAGCGATGTCGCAGGTCTCATAGTCGAGCTGGGACGCCGCTGGCGCGAAGTACCCGAAGCTTTGATAGCCACATGCGAGCAGCTGCAACTGCCCCTCGTGGCGTTGACACGAGAAGTCCGCTTCGCTGCGGTGGCCCAAGCCGTAGGCGAACAAATTGTCGATCGCCAACTCGAGGAGTTACGCCAGACCCAACACATCCACGAGGTATTCACCGAACTCAGCATCGCCGAGGCGAGTCCTGTCGATATTCTCGAATCCGTGGAACGCCTGGCCGGCGCCGCGGTCGTCCTCGAAGACGGACAGCACAGAATTGTCGACTACAGGTTGGGCCCAAACGATACAACGACGTTCGCAGCCGACTGGACTGGCCGCTCGCGAGCCACATCACTCATCGGACGCACCACTTGGGATGAGTCTCAAGGGTGGCTACTGACCCGCATCGGCAAGCCTGAACGCGGCTGGGGCCGTTTGATCATCGAATCACCACAGCCTCCAAGCCCACGCCTCAAAGCCACCGCGGAACGAGCCGCCGCGGCTCTAGCCCTACACCAGCGTCATGCTCGCCAGCGCGATAGCCTAATCCGCCGCACTCACCATGAGCTGGTAATGCGATTGTTGAGCGACCCTAGTGCCCCAGACATCGCCCGGCGTTGCGAGCTGGCCGGCGTTCCGCTGGAATCACGCTGCTTGGTCGGAATGTCCATACGGGTGCCAGGACCAGCAGTCGAACCGCTACGACGCGTCGAGCGGATCGACTCGGTAGTCACCGCAACCGTCAACGCCGCCGCAAGGATGACGTTGCCTGCACTAGTCTGCGACATCGACGACACAATCCGGGTGCTGATGTCCGTCCCACTAACCACCGATGCCGACCAGATCGCCAATGAACTAGCTGCACGACTGCTCGATCGTGTACGAGTCACCATCGGCGTGGGGCGTCCGGTGAGGCGCGCGGCCGAAGCCGACCGCACACTGCGCGAGGCTTTACACGTCCTGAATTCACTGCCGCCTACCGCCCCGCATCGAACAGTGTACCGGCTAGAAGACGTACGTTTGCGCGGCTTGTTGAGCATGCTCGCTGACGACGACCGGTTGCGTCTGTTCTGTGCCCGAGAACTCGGCCCAATCAAAGCGTGGGACACCGAACGCAATGGCGATCTGCTCGCCACGCTGCGGGCCTACCTTCGCCACCCAACAAGCAAATCTGATGCCGCCGCTGAGTTGCACATGTCGCGCTCGGCGTTCTACGACCGGCTGGCACGCATCGCCAGCATCCTCGATGTAGATCTCGAGGATCCCGATATCAACGTCTCGCTTCATGTGGCATTGGTTGCCGAAGACGTTCTACGCGAGAACAATTCAGAGCAACGGACCTGAACGATAGAACCGCCGCTGCACAGCACACTTGTCATCCGAGAAGCCACCCCCAGCAGATTCAGCCGCGGCTCCGGCAACCCCTGCCCGAACGGTGGTTCAGCTTGTCTGCCAACCGGATCCAGACGCTGAAGTCGCGACCTTCCACCTGGATTCCTGACCGGGAAGGTGGGGCCTGGACGCAAGTATGCGGCGACGACGCGGGCGCATTCGGAGACGGCGCTTCGCAGCTTCTACGAGTTCCATCGTGAGGCTGGGACCGCCCAGACCCTGTTGATCGCCTCGGGCAGCCGTTTGAGCCCGACCCGCTGGTAAATCCGTTTACGTCGTCCCGCAATCTCAGTCGCGCGGATCGGCCGCATGCGGGCATCACAATCCGATGGAACCGCATAAACGGGAGCGGCCGGGGCAGTTTCGGCCGCGGTTGCCGCCGCGCAGCATTCCGGATGCCCGGTTCGATGAGTTGTGCGCCCGACTGGGGTCGCATCGGGATCGCGCACTTGGTGGCGTTGTGGGTGTCGAC
The DNA here is from genome assembly GCF_049241375.1 of Mycolicibacterium wolinskyi str. Jessa 2025. NCBI lineage: Bacteria > Bacillati > Actinomycetota > Actinomycetes > Mycobacteriales > Mycobacteriaceae > Mycobacterium > Mycolicibacterium wolinskyi. The sequence goes on along the minus strand of NZ_CP185960.1, from coordinate 2,924,849 downwards.
CGGTGCTCGGGCTTCAGAACTGCTCGGCGCCTGCAAGGGCGATGCGGATCCGAGTAGGCAGATGATCGCGGTTGTGTGCAAGGGCTCTCGAGTGTTGCCGCAGGTTCCGGCGCCACCGGATGCGTTCGTGTGGTTGCGGCACCAGCATCAGATGCGTGGTCTAGCTAGTGCCCGACGGGTCCGATCAGCGCGTAGTCATTACCTTGGCAGCCAACGGAACCCAACGCGCATCGCCTAGTCAACTTCTTTGCCGTACATCCGGAACAGTCACCGTCGGATCGACGTTCTGATTATCGACGCGCGCCTCCGCTGCAAAGCCCTGACGAGTCCGCCTGGCGTGTTCCCCGTGAATGAGTCCGGTGGCCCGAGGTCGGGCCGGAAGGAACGATGAAAACACATGGCTAGTCGCAAGCGGCATTCCGCGGAGGACATCGTGCGCAAGTTGCACCGCGCTGACGAGTTGGCTGCTGAGGGCAAGACCGGTGAGGAGATCGATGTGCGATAGCCAGTTGATCGGCACCGGATCAGTACCGCGTCCACCGTGGATGCCGCCATGCCGAGCTGGCCGATGATCTGAACTGGCCCCAGTCGCTGGCGCCACCGTAGTTTCACGACCCGCCGCACGGTGCTCATTGGGCGACATACTTATGGCGAAACAATCCGACGAGACGAGTGGATATGGCATCGCCGAACAAATCCGACGTAATCCCAACTCGGTGTCACAGATGCCAAATCGCATGACACTCAGCTGGGACTACGACTTCGAGATTGGGATCCTACAGGCGCCCCAGGTCGACCTCGTACCTCGCGGGCGCCCGGGGCGTAAATATTCGCTTGCATCTATATAGACGTGATGCAATACTCAACACATGGACGTCTTCGAGGCCGTAGCCGAACCGAACCGGCGGGCGTTGTTGGATGCGCTCATCGACGGTGAGCGCACCGCCGGTGAGTTGGTCGCGACCCTGCCCGAACTGACACAGCCGACCGTGTCGCGCCATCTGAAAGTGCTGCGGGAAGTCGGCCTGGTCGAGATGCGACCCGATGCCCAGCGGCGCATCTACGCGCTGCGTGCCGACGGCCTGGTGCAGATCGACGAATGGATCGAACGCTATCGCCGCTACTGGACCAACCATCTCGACGCCCTGGAACGCCACCTCACAAAGACCCAGAAGGAGACGAAATGATCGGCCGCGAAGGAAAACTCACGATCGAGGGTGATCTGGCGGTGCTCACATTCGAACGCCGGCTCCCCTTTCCGGTCGACGCGGTGTGGTCGGCGATCACCGATCCGGCAGAGCGCAGACAGTGGATGGGCGAGACGACAATCGATGCCCGCGAAGGCGGCACGATCGAGACCGTCGCCGACGGCCCGCCGGTACCGCCCGAGGTCAAGAAGATGACCGGGCGGATCCGGGTCTGGGATCCGCCGAACGTGTTCGAGCACGAGTGGAGCCAGCCGATACTCACCGACACCGGTTGCGGTGTGGTGCGTTACGAGCTCACACCGGATGGCGACGGAACCCTGTTGAGGTTCAGCCATCGTGGCCTGACGGTCCGGGACGGACAGGGATTCTTCCCCGGAACGCACGCCTTCCTCGACCGGATGGAGGCCCACCTCGCCGGCGAACCGCTGCCGGAATGGGACCAGCGTTATCAAGAAGTCGCACAATCACTGGGAGAGAATTAGCCATGTACCACAACGGAATTGACATCGCAGCACCGACCGTCGCAGTCGCATACCACTCCGGCTTCGGCCACACCGCGACCCTCGCACAAGCGGTCGCCGCAGGCGCCCACGAAGGCGGCGCGGCCGTCAATGTCATCGCCGTCGACACCATGACCGAGGCCGACTGGGATGTCCTGGACAACGTGGACGCGATGATCTTCGGCAGCGCGACGTACATGGGCAACGTATCCGCCGGATTCCAGGCGTTCGCCGAACAGACCGGGCGGCGTTGCCTCAACGGCACATGGCGCGACAAGATCGCGGCTGGATTCACCAACTCCGGCGCCAAGGCCGGTGACAAGCTCAACACGCTGAGCTCGTTGGCGATATTCGCCGCGCAGCACCACATGCATTGGGTGAACCTCGGTTTGGGCGCGGGCTGGAACAGCTCTGCCGGCAGTGAGAACGATCTCAACCGGCTGGGCTTCTGGCTCGGCGCGGCCGCGTCGACCGATGTCGATGCCAACCCCGACCAGGTTCATCCCTCCGATGTGCAGACCTGCCGTCACCTCGGCCGGCGGGTCGCCGAGGTGACGCGGCAACTCAACATCGGCCGAACCGTCAGTTCAGCGGCTTCAGGTCCTGCAGCATCGTCGGCACCAGTTCGCTGACCGTCGGGTGGATGTGCATGGTGCGTGAAATCGCGGTGTAGGGCTTTTTCGCGGTCATGATGTCGAGAATCGAGTGAATCACCTCGTCGCCACCGACGCCGAGGATGGCCGCACCGAGTATCTCCTCGGTCTCGGCATCCACCACGACTTTCATGAAGCCCTGCGTCTCGCCCTTCTCGACCGCACGGCCGACTCGTGTCATGGGACGCTTGCCCACCAAGGCTTTTCGGCCCGATGCCCGAACCTGGTCGACGGTCATCCCGGCCCGGCCCAACGGTGGGTCGATGTACAGGGCATAGGTCGTGACGCGGTCGCTGACGCGGCGTGGATCGTCGTCGAGCAGATTGGCCGCCACGATCTCGAAGTCGTTGTAGGACGTGTGGGTGAACGCACCCTTGCCGTTGCAGTCCCCCATGGCCCAGATGTGCTCGACGTTCGTGCGCAACTGATCGTCGACGACGACGTAGCCCCGCTTGTCGGTCTCCACACCGGCGTTCTCGAGCCCGAGATCGTCGGTATTGGGCACCCGGCCTACCGCCATCAGCAGATGAGTGCCGACGATGGGTTCCGCCCCATCTGCCGGCACGACCTCAAAGCCGTTGTCGCGCTTGGTGAACCGGATGCCGGTCGCGTCGAGCACCACCGTGATGCCCTCGGCCTCCAGGATCTCTTTGATGGTGGCCGAAACGTCCTCGTCTTCGCGCGAGGTCAGGCGCGGCCCTTTCTCGATCACGGTGACCTGAGCGCCGAAACGCCGGTACATCTGCGCGAACTCCAGGGCGATGTAGCTTCCGCCGATGATGACGAGATGCTCGGGCAGTGAATCAAGTTCCAGGATACCGACATTCGTCAGGTACTCGATACCGTCGAGGCCCGGGAAGTCGGGCGCGACAGCGCGGCCGCCGACATTGAGAAAGATCTTCTCCGCGGTGAGAAGCTGCCCGTCGACGTCGACCGTGTGCGGGTCGACGAACCGGGCATGACCGCGAATCAGCGTGGCGCCGTCCATACCTTCGAGCCACGATTCGACCCCGTGGCGATCGTCGAGCATGATTTTGTCTTTGCGCGCCTTGACTTTCGCCATGTCCACCGCGATGTCGCCGGTGCCGACACCGTATTCGGCGCCGCGACGGGCGAGGTGGGCGGCGTGGGCACTGGCCACGAGCGTCTTGGTGGGGATGCAACCGTAGTTGACGCACGTACCGCCGACGAGTTTGCGTTCGATGACCGCCACCGTCTGGCCGTCAGCGGTCAGGCGCCCGGCCAGCGACGGTCCGGCCTGGCCCGCGCCGATGACGATGGCGTCGTACTTCTGCGCCGGGGCCATCGGTTAGACGACCGCAGTCAACGCCGCAACGGCGAATCCACCGAGCACCGCGACGGCGTCTTCGACGAGGGCGATCGGCAGATCACGTCCATCGTTGGCCGCCACCAACCGTTTACGCGCCTCGTACCCGCCGAGCGTTCCCAGTACCGCACCCACGATCCCCGCACCGAGACCGCCGATGGTGTAACCCCACGCCGTGCCGATGACCGCACCCGCGAAGCCACCGGTGATCAGGCGGGCCCCGAACTGGATGGGGGTCTTGCGGCTGGGCGTGCTCGGAAGCTGGTCGGTAACCAGTTCTCCCACAGCAAGAATCGTCAGAATCGTGACCGTCACGGGATGTGCCAGCCATTCGACCCACGTGCCGTCGAGGTTGATCCAGCTCAGTGCCGCCGCCCATGCCACCGCCGCGGGGGCGGAGAATGCGCGCAACCCTGCCACCACACCGATCAGCAGAGCCAGCAACAGAACCAGAAAGTGCGTCATGGCAACCTCCGAGGCGGGAATGTCACCCGGACGCTAGCACGCACGACGCCGCAGTGCCGGACTTATCAGAAGCGGCAGAACCGGATGTCGGAGGCCAGTATCGCTTTCGCGCCGATCGCGGCGATCTCGTCCATGATGGAGTTCACGTCACGGCGCGGCACGAGCGCCCGCACCGCCACCCAGTCCGGATCGGCGAGCGGCGCGATCGTCGGCGACTCCAGGCCCGGCGTGACCGCGGTGGCCTGCTCCAAAACCGCACGCGGACAGTCGTAGTCCAGCATCAGGTACTGCTGGCCGAACACCACGCCCTGGACCCGTGCGGTCAGCTGATCGCGCGCCGCCGCGGCCGCGTCGCCGTCGGCCCCGTCGCGTTCGATCAGCACGGCCTCCGATTCGCACAGCGGTGCGCCGAACGCCACCAGATTGTGCAAGCCGAGCGTGCGCCCGGAGCCCACCACGTCAGCGATCACGTCGGCGACGCCGAGCTGAATCGAGATCTCGACCGCACCGTCGAGCCGGATCACCGTGGCGTCGATCCCCTGTGCCGCCAGGTCTTTTCGGACCAGGTTGGGAAACGACGTCGCAATCCGCTTTCCGGCCAGATCCTGCGGGGTCCACTCCCGCCCGGCAGGCGCTGCGTAGCGGAACGTCGAGGCGCCGAAGCCGAGCGAGAGCCGCTCACGCACCGGCGCGTCGGAGTCGGCGGCGAGGTCACGTCCGGTGATGCCCAGGTCGAGCTGACCGGAGCCGACGTAGATCGCGATGTCCTTGGGCCGCAGGAAGAAGAACTCGACGTTGTTGGCCGGATCGACGACCGTCAGGTCTTTGGGATCGCGGCGGCGCCGGTAGCCGGCCTCGGCGAGGATCTCGGCGGCCGATTCACTGAGCGCGCCCTTGTTGGGGACCGCGACGCGCAACATCTGGTCAGCCACGCTCACAGCTTCCGGTAGACGTCGTCGAGGGTCAGACCGCGCGAGATCATCAGCACCTGGGTCCAGTACAGCAACTGGCTGACCTCCTCGGCCAGCGCCTCGTCACTCTCGTGCTCGGCGGCCAGCCACACTTCGCCGGCTTCCTCAAGGATCTTCTTGCCGAGCCCATGCACGCCGGCATCAAGCGCCGCGACCGTGCCGCTGCCGGCGGGCCTGGTCTGCGCTTTGTCGCTGAGCTCGGCGAACAGGGCGTCGAAGGTCTTCACAGGCATGAATTGTTTCATGCGTGCCGCCGGTCATTGTGCGGGGTGGGGACGCTGTCAGGTTCGCAGCGCCTCGGCGTGCATGTCCTCGAGGTGCTTGCCCTTGGTCTCCTCAACCCAGCGCCAGACGAAGATGAACGACAGCACCGCACACAGCGCGTAGAAGCCGTACGCCACGCCGAGCACGTTGCGAAGCTCCGGGAAGGACACGGTGATGAGCCAGTTCGCCACCCACTGGCCGGCCGCGGCAAGGCCGAGCGCCGCAGCGCGGATGCGGTTGGGGAACATCTCGCCGAGCAGCACCCACACGACCGGCCCCCAGGACATCCCGAAGGCCACCACGAACAGGTTGGCCGCGATCAGCGCGATGGGCCCGGCCGCGCCGCTCAACTGAGGCTGGCCGTCGACCTGCGGAGCGGTTCCGAAGATCACCGCCATGGTGCCGAGGGTGACCGCCATTCCGGTGGAACCGATCAGCAGCAGTGGCTTGCGGCCGATCTTGTCGATCAGGGCGATCGCGATGAGCGTCGTGACGATGTTGGTCACCGACGTGATCACCGTGATGGTGAAGGCCTGGCTCTCGTCGAATCCGACGGCCTCCCACAACACATTCGAGTAGTAGAAGATCACGTTGATACCGACGAACTGCTGAAAGATCGACAGACCCAACCCGACCCAGACGATGCCGTAGAGCCCGCCGATCACCGCGACCCCGACACCGAGCGCCCCGAACACCAGCGCCAGCAGCCACCATCCGAAGAAGACCGCCACCACGGCCAGCACAATGAAAAGCAGCATCAGCCACCACAGATACCGCCGCACCCATGCGGTGAAAGAGCTCGCGGACATCCCCGGCAGCCGCGGCTTGAGCAGGTCCTGCCACGACGGCGGTTTCTCCGACTTCAGCGAGTCTTCGATCCGGTGGATCGTGATCTCCAAGTTCTTCTCGCCGAGAAGCATGGTCAGGACTCTGCGGGCCTCCGGGATCCGGAACTGGGCCACCAGATACCGCGGTGACTCCGGGATGGTGTAGGCCAACACGCCGTAAACGACGGCAGGCACAGCCATCACCAAGAACATCCACCGCCAGGCCGCCATCCCCAGCCACAGTTCTTCGCGCGAGCCGCCGGCCAAATGCGCGAGCAGGTAATCGATCGACAGGGACAGGAAGATGCCCGTCACGATCGCGAGCTGCTGCAGGGAGCCGAGCCGACCGCGGATACGCGGCGGTGCGGTTTCGGCAATGTAAGTCGGTGCGATGACCGATGCCACGCCGACGCCGAGACCGCCCACGATGCGGAAGATGACGACGAGCCAGATGTGTGTGGCAAAGGCGGTGCCGATCGCACTGACGAAGAACAACACCGCCGCGAGCTTCATGACGGAGCGCCTGCCGATCTTGTCGGCCAGCCGCCCCGCGGTCAGCGCCCCGACGGCCGCACCCAGTAGTGCCGAGGCCACCGCGAAGCCCAGTGTCACGTCGTTGATGGCGAATTCGTCCTGCAGGGCGGCGACCGCCCCGTTGATCACCGCGCTGTCGTAGCCGAAGAGCAGGCCCCCCAGCGCAGCGACGGAGGCGATGCGGACCACCTTGCCGCTGTGCTCGGATTCCTCGTAATCGACGCCTGATCCAGAATCACCGACCGGCCCATGAGTCATGTGACACCCCTCCGCAGCAATGCGTGATCAGGATCACATTCAATCACAGGGCGGGATCAGGCGGTGCGTTCTCCGGCTTGCGAATTCAAGCTGTGGTAGACCGCGCGAAGCTCTGCCACGTCGAGTTGGGTCAGCGATGAAACATGCCTGCGGTGCGGACCGTGCGGCACCTCGACGTCGTTGGGCACGACGAGAACCGGGCAACCCGCGGCCTCGGCCGACGTCGTGCCCGTCACCGAATCCTCGACCGCCAGGCAGTGCGCTGTCGACACACCGAGCAGTTCGGCGGCACGGAGGTACGGATCTGGTGCCGGCTTGCCGCTTTCGACCTCGTCGCCGCACACTGTGACCGAAAAGTAATGGCGGCCAATGCTATTGAGGGCTCGCTCGGCGAGTTCACGGCGGGTGTTGGTCACCAGAGCCATCGGTATACCTGCCGCGGTCAGGCTGTCGAGCATCTCTTGCGCACCCGGCCGCCAGGGCAGGCCCTGCTCGAAAAGCTCACCGGTGTAGTCATGCAACCAATCGGCGGATTCGGCCATCGCGACCGGATCAGGGTCGAGGCCGATGTCGTCGTAGACGATCCGCATGACGGTCTCGGCAGAACCGCCGACCGTGGATTCCCGCACCTCGGGCGTGAGGACCGCACCCATGCGCGCATAGAGCGCATGCATCGAGATGTCCCAGAGCTTTTCGGAATCGACCAGGGTGCCGTCCATGTCCCAGAGCACCGCCAGCATGTACTCGATTGTGTCATGACGACGACAGCCGAGTCACATCAGCAAAGTTGTCGGACCGCTCACTTACCGTGGAACCCATGACAATTCTTGTGACCGGCGCCACGGGAAACATCGGCCGACGCATCGTGGACGAGTTGATCACCTTGGGGGCCACCGACATCCGGGCACTCACCAAGAACCCGGCCAAGGCGAACCTGCCGCACGGTGTGAGCGTTCTCACCGGCTTCCTCGGCGACCTCGACTCCCTGGACGGGGTCTTCGACGGGGCCGAGCGCATGTATCTGGCTCCGTATCCGCCGACGCTGGACGCCACGCTCGAGCGCATCAAGCAGGCCGGGGTGGGCTACGTCGTCGCGCTGTCGGGCGGCGCGCACTGGACCGAACACGCCGACGCCGTGCGCGCGTCCGGTCTCCCCCACACCCAGCTCGGGCCGGGAGAATTCATCGACAACTTCACGATCTGGGCCGAGCAGATCAAGCAGACGGGAACCGTCCGCGAGCCCTATCCGGCGGTGGTCGAGGCGCCGATCAGCATGGACGACATCGCCCGGGTCGCCGCGCGGCTGTTGGTCGAACCCGCGCACCACGGCGAGATGCTGGATCTCACCGGACCCGAGGCGCTGAGCCGGGCCGAGATCGCCCGCCAGATCGGCGTGGGCATCGGCAGGCCCGTCGCGTTCGAAGAGTGCGACCGCGCCGAAGCCGAAGCCACGCTTCGGCCGATCATGGGTGACGCCGCGGCGTGGTACCTCGACGCGGTCAGCGGCAACGAGGAGCCGCAGCGGGCCAACCAATTGGTGGCCGAACTGACCGGAACCCCGGCGATGTCCGTGGCGCAGTGGGCCACGCGAAACGCCGAACAGTTCCGTTAGACGTCAGTCCTCCGGGTTGTAGCCGAGGTTGGGCGCGAGCCAGCGCTCGGCCTCGGCCAGCGTCCAGCCCTTGCGCTTGGCGTAGTCGGCGACCTGGTCCTGGGCGAGCCTGCCGACCACGAAGTACTGCGACTGCGGGTGGGAGAAGTACCAACCGCTGACGGCGGCACCGGGCCACATCGCCATGGACTCGGTTAACTCGATGCCGGTGCGCTTTGTCACGTCCAACAAATCGAACAACGTCACCTTCTCGGTGTGCTCCGGGCAGGCCGGGTAGCCGGGCGCTGGCCGGATGCCCACGTACTTCTCGGCGATGAGTGCCTCGTTGTCCAGCTGCTCGTCGGGCTGATAGCCCCAGAACTCCTCGCGGACCCGTTGGTGCATCCGTTCGGCGAACGCCTCTGCCAGCCGGTCGGCGAGCGACTCCAGCAGGATCGCGCTGTAGTCGTCGTGATCGGCCTTGAACTCGGCGATCTTGTCCTGGCTGCCGAGCCCCGCGGTGACGGCGAACGCGCCGACGTAGTCGGCCAGACTGGTGGCCTTCGGGGCAACGAAATCACCCAGCGACCGGTTCGGGATACCGTCGCGGTGCTCGCCCTGCTGACGCAGGTTGTGCAGCGTCGTCAGCACCTCGGAGCGGGTCTCGTCGGTGTACACCTCGATGTCGTCACCGACCGCGTTGGCCGGGAAGAACCCGATCACCCCGTTGGCGGTCAGCCACTTCTCCTTGATCAGGGTGTCGAGCATCTCCTGGGCGTCGTCGTACAGCTTGCGCGCCGCCTCACCCGAGGCCGGATTGTTGAGGATGTCGGGGAATCTGCCCTTCATCTCCCACGCGTTGAAGAACGGCTGCCAGTCGATGTACTCGCGCAGCTCCGAGAGGTCGTAGTTGGTGAACTCTCGCACGCCGAGCCCCTGGGCCGGCACCGGCGGCGTGTAGCCGTCCCACTCGATCGGCGTCCGGTTGGCACGCGCCTTCTCCAGCGTCACCATCGGCCGCTCGTTCTTCTGGGCGTGCCGTTCGCGCAGGGATGCGTAGTCCTTCTCGGTGGCTTCCAGCAGCGCCGGCCGCTGCCTGTCGTCGAGCAGCGCGGCGGCGACCGGCACCGAGCGGGACGCGTCCTTGACCCAGACCACGGGACCGCTACGACGTGGCGCCACCTTGACGGCCGTGTGGGCCCGTGAGGTGGTCGCGCCACCGATCAGCAGGGGGATCTCAAGCCCTTCGCGTTCCATCTCGACGGCGAAGTTGACCATCTCGTCCAGGGACGGGGTGATCAGGCCGGACAGCCCGATGATGTCGGCGTCGTGCTCCTTGGCCGCGTCCAGGATCTTCTGCGCGGGCACCATCACACCGAGATCGATCACTTCGAAGTTGTTGCACTGCAGGACGACTCCGACGATGTTCTTGCCGATGTCGTGGACGTCGCCCTTCACGGTGGCCATGATGATGGTGCCGTTGGTGTCCTTCGCTGCCTTGCCATTTCCCGTCGCTTCGCTCGCCCCGGAAGTACCGTTCCCTTCCTTCTCGGCTTCGATGAACGGCAGCAGGTAGGCGACGGCCTTCTTCATCACCCGCGCCGACTTCACGACCTGGGGCAGGAACATCTTGCCCGAGCCGAACAGGTCACCGACGACGTTCATGCCGTCCATCAGCGGGCCCTCGATCACCTCGATCGGGCGACCACCTGCGGCGGCGATCTCGGCCCGCAACTCCTCGGTGTCGTCGTCGACGTGCGTGTCGATGCCCTTCACCAGGGCGTGCGTGATGCGCTCGCGGACCGGGAGGCTGCGCCACTCGGCCGCCTGCGTGTCGTCGGACTTATCCGTCTTGTTGAACCGCTCGGCGATCTCCAGGAGCCGCTCGGCCGCATCCTCGCGGCGGTTGAGAACGACGTCCTCGATGCGGTCGCGCAGTTCGGGGTCGATCGAGTCGTAGGGCACCAGCGCGCCCGCGTTGACGATGCCCATGTCGAGGCCGGCCTTGATGGCGTGGAACAGGAACACGGCGTGGATCGCCTCGCGCACCGGGTTGTTGCCCCGGAACGAGAACGAGACATTGGAGATACCGCCGGAGATGTGCACCCCGGGCAGGTTCTCCTTGATCCAGGCGCACGCGTTGATGAAGTCGATGCCGTAGGTCGCGTGCTCCTCGATACCGGTCGCCAGCGCGAAGCAGTTCGGGTCGAAGATGATGTCCTCGGCCGGGAAGCCGACCTCTTCGGTCAGGATCCGGTAGGCACGCCCGCAGATCTGCTCGCGGCGCTCCAGGTTGTCGGCCTGCCCCTGCTCGTCGAACGCCATCACGACGACGGCGGCGCCGAACTTCCGGCACAACCGCGCCTCACGGACGAACTTCTCCTCGCCCTCCTTCAGCGAGATCGAGTTGACGATCGGCTTGCCCTGCACGTTCTTCAGGCCTGCCTCGATGACCTCCCACTTCGAGGAGTCGATCATCACCGGGACACGGCTGATGTCGGGCTCGGCCGCGATCAGCTTGGTGAACCGGTCCATCGCGGCGACGCCGTCGATCATGCCCTCGTCCATGTTGATGTCGATGACTTGCGCACCGACCTCGACCTGTTGCAGGGCGACCGACAGCGCGGTGTCGTAGTCCTCGGCCTTGATCAGGTTGCGGAACCGGGCGGAGCCGGTGATGTTGGTGCGCTCACCGATGTTGACGAACAGCGAGTCTTCGGTGATGTTGAGCGGCTCCAGGCCCGACAGCCGGGTGGCCACCTCGATCTCAGGCACCTGACGCGGCGGCTTGCCCTCGACGGCCTTGGCGATCTCGGCGATGTGCGCCGGTGTGGTTCCGCAGCATCCACCGACGAGGTTGACGAAACCGGCTTCGGCGAACTCGGCGACATAACCCGCCTGACGCTTCGGGGACTCGTCGTACTCGCCGAACGCGTTGGGCAGGCCGGCATTCGGGTAGCAGGAGACGAAAGTGTCGGCGATGCGCGACATCTCGGCGATGTAGGGCCTCATCTCGGGGGCACCCAGGGCACAGTTGAGTCCCACCGCGAGCGGCTTGGCGTGCCGGATCGAGTTCCAGAACGCTTCGGTGACCTGACCGGACAACGTCCGCCCGGACGCATCTGTGATGGTGCCCGAGATGATCACTGGCCAGCGGCGGCCACGCTCCTCGAACAGCGTCTCGATGGCGAACACCGCGGCCTTCGCGTTCAGCGTGTCGAAAATCGTCTCGACGATGATGAGGTCGGCGCCACCGTCGACCAGGCCGTTGGCGGCTTCGAGGTAGGCGGCGACCAGCTGGTCGTAGGAGACGTTGCGGGCACCGGGGTCGTTGACGTCGGGCGAGATCGACGCGGTCCGCGTCGTCGGCCCGAGCGCGCCGGCGACGTAGCGGGGCTTGTCGGCCGTGCTGAACTCGTCGCAGGCCTTGCGGGCCAGGGCGGCGCCTGCGTAGTTCAGCTCGTAGCTCAGCTCGGCCATGTCGTAATCGGAGAGCGAAACCGCGTTCGCGTTGAACGTATTGGTCTCCAGGATGTCGGCGCCCGCCTCGAGGTACTCGCGGTGGATTCCCTCGATGATGTGCGGCTGCGTCAGGTTGAGCAGATCGTTGTTGCCCTGAACCGGGCTCGGCCAGTCCTTGAACCGCTCGCCGCGGTAACCGGCCTCATCCGGGCGGTCGCGCTGGATCGCCGTGCCCATCGCGCCGTCGATCACCACGATCCGTTCGCGCATGGCAGCCGTCAGTTCGTCGCTGCAGTCAGGGCGGATGTTGGGCGCGAAATCTGGCCGTGAGGCGGTTACGGGGGTGGTCACAGTGCACTCCTTCCGTAGCGGAAGGCGTCCTTGACTCTGTCGAGCGTGGCGGATACCGGCGTAACCGGAATCCGTTGCAACGCCTCTCGACCAGAAAAGTCTACGTCGTCACCTGATCGACGTCTGGACGCCCAACCCGTCGCTGCGATCGACCCGACCCGGTCAGTGCTACCAGATTGCGGCCGAACGTATTTCATCGCGACCGCGTCGGCGCACACCGTTGGGCACCCGCGACGCGATCGTCAGCAGCAGTCACATGAACAGGGTAGTCCGTCTATGCAAGTTGCCTCGTCGCGCAAGCGGCTCATCGGCGCAAAGTTGCTCTTCGCGCAAGCGGCTCATCGGCGCAAAGTTGCCTCGTCGCGCGACCGACTCATCGGGGCGAAGCCGACCCGCCCGCTCAAGCGGCTCATTGGCACCACCCAGGGCTTACGCTGGCAGTGTGACATCGTCGTATCCGAACGCCGGCCGGCCCGCCGACCTGCCCGAATTGGAAGATGCCATCGTGGTGGCAGCCTTCGAGGGCTGGAACGATGCCGGCGATGCGGCCAGTGACGCACTGGACCATCTGGATGCGATCTGGGAAGCCGAACCGATCGTCGAGATCGACGACGAGTCGTACTACGACTACCAGGTGAATCGGCCGGTCATCCGCCAGGTCGACGGCGTGACCAGGGAACTGGTGTGGCCGTCGATGCGGATATCGCACTGCCGCCCACCGGGCAGCAACCGCGATGTCGTGCTGATGCACGGTGTCGAGCCGAACATGCGCTGGCGTACCTTCTGCGCCGAGTTGCTCGCGATCGCCGACAAGCTGAACGTCCAGACGGTCGTGATTCTGGGCGCGCTGCTCGCCGACACGCCGCACACCCGCCCGGTGCCGGTGTCGGGCGCGGCGTACTCGTCGGATTCGGCGAAGTTCTTCGGTTTGGAGGAGACCCGGTACGAGGGGCCCACCGGCATAGCCGGCGTCTTCCAGGACGCGTGCGTGCAGGCCGGGATCCCCGCGGTGACGTTCTGGGCGGCGGTCCCCCACTACGTGTCCCAACCGCCCAACCCGAAGGCGACCGTGGCCCTGCTGCGCCGGGTCGAGGACGTGCTCGACGTCGAGGTGCCACTCGCCGATCTGCCCGCGGCCGCCGAGGAATGGGAGGCGGCGGTCACCGAGATGACCGCCGACGACGAGGAGATCGCCGAGTACGTCGCCTCACTGGAGCAGCGCGGCGACGCCGAGGTCGACATGCACGAGGTGCTGGGCAAGATCGACGGCGACGCGCTGGCGGCGGAGTTCGAACGCTACCTGCGCCGGCGCGGCCGCTAGACCCGCTCGGGCTTGGGCGCCTTCCACGTTCCGTTGAGCGCGTCCGGCTTGGGCCAGTAGAGCCGCAGGACGAGCATGAACGGACCCTTCGGGGCAGGCAGCCAGTTGGCCGCCTGCGCAGGGTTGCCGACGCCAGGTGACTCGTTCTGGATCGTGAGCGTGTAGCCCCCGTCGGGATCGGGCACGAGGGTGTCCAGCATCTCGGAGTTGATCAGGTAGCGGTCGATCGGGTTGGCCACGAGCTGGCTGGCCGGCAGTTCGTACATGGTCAACGACCAGAACGCGTTGACCGGCGGAAGCTGGTCCTTCGCGAACCGATAGGTGTACCTGTTCGCCCCGGTCAGCGGTTCACCCTTGGAATCCGCCGTCGCACCGGGATAGACCGCCTCGGCCGCGGTGTTGCCGTAGATACCGAGCACCGCGCCGGCCATCCGGTACAGGTAATTGCCTTTGAGGTCGGCCGCGGTCCCGAAGAACTGTGCCGAACCGACCTGGTCGGTGTCGACCTTGTCCTTCTTGAACGTGTTGAACTCGGCCCAGGCATCGGCCATTCCGTCCTCGATGGCCTTGCGCGTCTCCGGCGTCAGCTTGTCGGCGTCGAAATCGCCGTCGGGACCGACACCGATGGTCGCGAACCGCGCCCGCATCTCCTGTTCCTCCGGCTTGACCGGGGCAAACCGCAGCGCGGTGTTGAGGATCTCGAAGAACTGCGGCGAGGTCTTCTGGGCCTCGGGCGTCAACGGCGGGGTGAAATCGATCGGCGGAGCCGCGGGCGGCGACGGCTGTTTGAGGTACACCGACAGCGGGGCCACCTGGTACCCGGCCTGAATCTTCTTGACGGCGTCGAGGTCGGATTCCCCGAAGAGCTGGGTGCGGTACAGGACGAACGCCAGGTCGGTGTCGGACCGGATGACCTCTTTGATGCCCTCGGGCTTGTCCCCCTGCCAACCGGGCCCGGCCAGCAGGTAGCTGCCGCCGCCGTTGCCGGTGGTGCGGCTGCCGACGTAGGCGAAGTTGTAGGTGTAGCCGTCGATGAACTGCAACGAGTAGTAGCGGTCCTGCTCGATCGGCGGAACCGTCAGCACGAGAGGTTCGGTGCGCAGGTCGGCGCCGACGAACGAGTACGGCGTGTCGGAGTTCGGCGTCTGGATCGCCTTGTCCTCGGGCGTGTACACCCGCGCGGTGTTGTGGATATCGTTCCAGCCGCCCTTGTACTCGGGATCGTCTTTGTTGACGAAGTAGGCGTACTGGACCCGGTAGGTGTCGACCATCGGGAAGCCGTAGATGTAGGCCTCCTTGGCGATGGCACGCACCTGGTCGAGCGGCACGGCCTGCTGCGGCGGTGCCGGCTGGTCGGGCTGTTCGGGCTCGGTCGCGCAGGCCACCAGGCTGGCCGCGAGGATCATGACCAGAGCCAGAATCCGCACGGTCAGCTCTCCAGGGCTTCGGTGCGGGCACTGGTCGAGCGCCCGAGCGCGGCGGCCTCGGCATCGAGCCTGGGCAGCAGTTCCGGGGTGAACTTGCGGATGTCGCGCTCGGCCAGCGGCGTCGCCACCACCGGCCGGATCCAGCGGAACAGGCCGACCCAGTCCGGGCAGTAGATGCGCTTCTTGCGGCCCTCGATGCCCTTGACGAAGGCTTCGCCGCACTTGGCCACGGTGGTGGTCTGCTTGAGGGGGCCCGGCATCTTGGTGAGCATCTCGCGGAACGTCGACAGGTCCGCTTTGGCGTCCTGCACGAGCGGGGTGTCGATCCAGCTCATGTGCGCCGATCCGACATCCACGCCGAGGTGGGCCACCTCGAGGCGCAACGTGTTCGCGAAGTACTCGGCGCCGGCCTTCGACGCGTGATACGCGGCGAGCCCGGGAGCGGACGTGAACGCCGCGAGCGACGACACCACCAGGACGTAACCGCGCCGGTCGATCACCGCGGGCAGGGTCGCCCGGACGGTGTTGAACACGCCGACGACGTTGACGTCGATGACCCGCTTGAACGCCTCGGGATCCACCTGCATGACCGAGCCGAAACTCGCGATGCCCGCGTTGGCGAGCACGATGTCGATGCCGCCGAACCGTTCGACGGCGGCGTCCGCGGCCTTCTGCATCGCGGGCAGATCGCGCACGTCGGCCAGCGCGGTCATCACGTGTTCGTCGCCGAGCTCGGCGGCCAGCGCGGTCAACGGTGCCTCGTCCAGATCGGTGAGAACGAGTTTGGCGCCCTTCTTCCGCAGCCGTCGGGCGACTTCCTCCCCGACGCCGCGGGCGCCACCGGTGATGAAGACGACCTTGCCGTTGACTGAGCTCATGGCGGACATAGTCGCCTAAGGTACCCGCCGGTCGAGTTAGAGGTCCACACCCAACAACGCGTCGACGGTGGCGGCGACCAGCCGGCCGGATTCGGTGTCGTGCCCGCCGTACGACAACGCGTCGGTACACCAACCATCAACTGCCGCAAGCGCTTTCGGCGTGTCCAGATCATCAGCGAGGTATTGCCGCACGCGCGCCACCACGTCGGTCGCGTCCGGCGCGGCGGGCAGGGCCGTCGCGCTGCGCCAGCGCGCCAGCCGGGTGTTGGCCTCGTCGAGCACCTGCCGGCTCCACGACCGGTCGGCGCGATAGTGCCCCGACAGCAGCCCGAGCCGGATCGCGCCGGGATCGACCCCGTCGGCGCGCAGCCGCGACACCAACACGAGGTTGCCCCGGCTCTTGCTCATCTTGTGGCCGTCCCAGCCGATCATGCCGGCGTGCACGTAGTGGCGGGCGAATCGCCGCTCCCCCGTTACCGATTCGGCGTGCGCGGCCGAGAACTCGTGGTGCGGGAAGATCAGGTCGCTACCGCCGCCCTGGATGTCGAGCCCGGTGCCGATGCGGGTGAGCGCGATCGCCGAACACTCGACATGCCAGCCGGGGCGGCCCGGACCGAACGGTGACGGCCAGCTCGGCTCGCCCGGCCGGTGCGCGCGCCACAGCAGCGCGTCGAGTTCGTCGCTCTTGCCGGCCCGGTCGGGATCGCCACCGCGTTCGCCGAACAGCCGCAGCATCGTCTCGCGGTCGTAACCCGACTCGTAGCCGAACTGCGTGGTGGCGTCGGCCCGGTAGTAGACATCGGGATATCCGGGTTCGTTGGGATCATCGACGACGTAGGCCGCGCCGGACGCCAACAGTTTCTCGACCACCTCGATCACCTCGGCGATGGCGTCGGTGGCGGCCACATAGTCGTGCGGCGGCACCACCCGCAACGCCGTCATGTCCTCGCGGAACAGCTGCGTCTCGCGGTCGCCGAGTGCGCGCCAATCGATGCCGTCGCGCTCGGCGCGCTCGAACAGCGGGTCGTCGACGTCGGTGACGTTCTGCACGTAATGCACGGTGTGCCCGGCGTCGAGCCACAACCGGTGCACGAGGTCGAACGTGAGGTAGGTGGCGGCATGGCCGAGGTGGGTCGCGTCGTACGGGGTGATGCCGCACACGTACATGGTGGCCTTCGGGCCCGGGGACACCGGGCGCACCTGGCGGTCGGCGCTGTCGTAGAGCCGCAACTGCGGACCGCGCCCCGGCACCACGGGGATCTGGGGAGCCGACCACGATTGCATGGCATCGACTTTAAGGTGCTCGCTCAGAACGGCCTCCCGCCGGTCGGTTCCGCACAGTTCAGGTAGACAGACAACCGCGCGCGCCGATCCATTCCCGGCCCGGCCGTCACCGTGCCCTCACCGGGCCGAACCGATCGCGTCCAGTAGCACCGACGCGAGCTCGGGCCGGCACATGACGAAATCGGGCAGATATGGGTCGGGACGGTTGTACCGCAGCTCCGAACCGTCCAGACGCGACGCGTGCAGACCCGCGGCGAGCACCACGCCGGCGGGCGCCGCCGAATCCCACTCCCACTGGCCGCCCGCGTGGATGTAGGCGTCGACGTCGCCGCGCACCACGGCCATCGCCTTGGCCCCCGCCGAACCGATACGCACCATCCGGAAGTCGAGATGTTCGCGCATGCGCCACAGCACCGGCGGCGGCCGATTGGAGCTCGCGGTGATCAGGATCGGGCCGTCTTGGCGAGGCGGCGGCGGGGTGACGGTGTCGCTGCGGTACACCTCACCGCGCGCCGGAAGCGCCACCACCGCGTCGGACAAGCCGCCGTGCGGCCCGAGCGAGCGCTGCCACAACGCGATGTGCACCGCCCAGTCTTCGCGTCCCGGCAGGGAGAACTCCCGGGTGCCGTCGACGGGGTCGACGATCCACACCCGATCGGCCTCGACACGGGCGAGATCGTCCACGGCTTCCTCGCTCAGCACCGAATCGCCCGGCCGGGCTTGCGCCAACCGGTCCAGGATCAGCGCGTTCGACCGGCGGTCGCCTTCGTCGCCGAGGTAGTACGGATCGTAGAAACCGACCTCGTCGCGGACGGCCAGCAACAACTCCCCGGCCTCCTTGGCCACTGCTGCGGCCACGTCGGCATCGGAAAGTGTCACCGAGCCAGTATCGGTGCCGTGAACTTTCGGTGTCAGGCCGGGGCAGCCCAATCGATCCCGGCTAGAACGCCGGCCACGGGATCGGCCTGCGCCGGTCGGGCATCGGCATCACCGGATTGTCCAGCAGGGCAAGGATTCTCGCGTACAACGCGGCGATCTCGCGTTCGGTGACCAGACCACACAACTGTTCTCCGAGACCAGCGCCGAACCCGTCGCGCAGGGCCGCGACGTCGGCCAGGGTGTCGTCGTCGACGGGTTTACCCGCCCAGCCCCACAGCACCGTGCGCAACTTGTCCTCGGTGTGCAGGCTCACACCGTGGTCCACGCCGTACACCTGCCCGTCGACGCCGGACAGGATGTGCCCGCCCTTCCGGTCGGCGTTGTTGATCAGCACGTCGAACACCGCGAGCCGGAACAGCCGCGGGTCGTCGGCGTGCACGAGCGTCACCTCGTCGCCCGCGTAGTCGTAGGCCTGCAGGATCGGCAGGAAGCCGGGCGGGATGCGCCCCGCGGGCAGCAGATCCACCAGGTCGGGTCCCGACTCCGGCTCGTCGCCCACCTCGTCGCCGGGCTGGTCGACCCACAGCTGCAGCATGCCCGGCCCGGCGGGCCCGTCGCGAATGATGGTGTAGGGCACGACGTTCCAGCCGAGCGCGGCGGACACGAGGTAGGCACCCAACTCGCGGCCCGCCAAGGTGCCGTCCGGAAAGTCCCACAGCGGCGCCTCGCCGGCCACCGGCTTGTACACGCAGTGCACCTCGCGGCCCCGCAGATGCGCCTCGCACAGGAAGGTGGCATTGCTGGCCGACCGGATCCGGCCGATCACCGTCAACTCACCGTTGTCCAGCACCTCGCCGTCGGATCTGGATGGGCCCGGCCCGCCGTCAGCCGTCGACGTCATCTTCAGGTTCGGCCGTGACGCCGCGCCGGTAGCCGTTGGTGCGCACGCAGATATGACCGTCCGGATCGAGCGGCTCGTCACACAGTGGGCACGGCGGGCGCCCGGCCGAGATGACCCGGTTGGACCGCGTCGCGAACTCCCGAGCCGATTCCGGCGTCAGGAACACCCGCACCGCGTCGGGGCCCTCCTCGGCGTCGTCGAGCACCACCGAGGCATCGAACTCGCCGTCGGACACCGCGAGCAGTTCGACGACGATCGTCTGCGCTTCCGAGTCCCAGCCCAGCCCCATGGTGCCGACCCGGAATTCGGCATCCACCGGGGTGATGAGCGGCCGCAGATCGGCGACCTCCCCGGTGTCCGGCGGGATGGGCGTGCCGAACCGGCGGTTGACCTCGAGCAGCAGTGCGGCGATGCGCTCCGCCAAGACGGCGACCTGCTGCTTTTCGAGCACGACGGAGATCACCCGCTTGTCGTGAACGGCCTGCAGGTAGAAGGTCCGATTACCGGGTTGGCCAACCGTCCCGGCCACGAAGCGGTCGGGCATGCGGAAGACGTGAATTGCGCGGGCCATGGCACCTTCCAAAATACCGTCATCGGTATCGCCGGTCAGTCGGTGGACCCGCCGACCACCGCATCGGTGGTCGGCTTGGCGGCCAACCCGGCGCTGAGTTGGGCGCCGGTGTGGTTGATGTGCATCACGAATGGGCGTAGATCGGTGTAACGGATCACGCTCATCGACGCCGGGTCGGCGGTGATCCGCTGAAAGCCGTCGAGGTGCACACCCAGCGCGTCGGCCAGCACGGCCTTGATGACGTCACCGTGTGTGCACGCCACCCACAGCACGTCCGCGCCGTGTTCCTCGGCGAGTTCGCGGTCGCGCCGGCGCACCGCCGCGACGGCACGGGCCTGGACTTGGGCCAGCCCCTCGCCATCCGGGAACACCGCGGCGCTCGGCTGCGCCTGCACCACGCTCCACAGCGGCTCTTTGACCAAGTCGGCGATCTTGCGGCCGGTCCAGCCGCCGTAGTCGACCTCGGTGAGCCCCTCGTCGACGATGGGCTCCAAACCCAGCGCCGCGGCCAGCGGTTCGACCGTGCGCCGGCACCGCAACAACGGCGACCGCACGATCGCACGCACCGGTAGGTCGCCGATGCGCGCCACCACACCTGCCGCCTGCTCGACACCGCGGTCGTCGAGGTCGACACCCTCCGACCGGCCCGCGAGCGTGTGCGCGGTGTTCGACGTCGAGCGCCCGTGCCGCAACAGGATCAAAGTCATTGTGCCGCCTTCACTGTGCCGCCACCACGCCGGTGCCGAGCAGGACGAGCACCACCGTACCGAGCAGGATCCGGTATCCGACGAACCAATACATGCTGTGCGACACGAGGAATCGCAGGAACCAGGCGATCGCGGCGAATCCGACGACGAAGGCGATCAGCGTCGCGATCAGGAGTTGCGGCCCGCTGGCGCTCATACCTTCCCCGACCGGATGGAACGCGTCGGGCAGCGAGAACAGGCCTGAGGCGAAGACCGCGGGAATGGCGAGCAGAAAACCGAAGCGCGCGGCCAACTCCCGGTCCAGGCCCAGGAAGAGCCCGGCGCTGATGGTGGCGCCGGAACGCGAGACACCCGGCACGAGCGCCAGACATTGCGCGAGGCCGACGATGACGCTGTCGCGCAACGTCAGCTGTTCGACGTGGCGGGTCTGCCTGCCGAAGTACTCGGCCGCCGCGATGACCGCCGAGAACACGATGAGCGCGGACGCCACGAGCCAGAGATTGCGTGCGCCCGTGCGGATTTCGTCCTTGAAGAGCAGCCCGAACACCGCGATCGGGATGGTGCCGATGATCACGAACCAGCCGAGGCGGTAGTCGGCGTTGCGGCGCGCGGCGTCGAACAGGCCTGTGCACCAGGCCTTCGCGATGCGGCCGATGTCCTTGGCGAAGTACACCAGCACCGCGGCCTCGGTGCCGAGCTGGGTGACCGCGGTGAACGAGGCGCCGGCATCGTCGTCGAAGAACACGCGCGACGTGATGGCGAGGTGGCCCGACGACGACACCGGCAGAAACTCGGTGAGCCCCTGCACAATCGACAACACGATCACTTGGAGCCACGACATCGCAGGCACGTCAGTCACGACGACGACCGTACCGTGGCACCCCGCGAAGGGTTGGCTCAGCGAGCGGTGCGCGCCACCGGCTGCGCCTCGGCAACGGCGTCGCGAACCGTCGCCGAAAGGCTGCGCTCGTCGGTGAGGTCGATGTCGGTGAGTTTGCGGGCAGCGACGGCCACCACATCTTCCTCGGCGGGAACCGGACCGGAAAGCCTCGGCCGATACACCTCGATCATCAGCTGCTGGCGCTCGATGTGGAAAGAAAATGTCCGCCCATCACCAACTTGGCCAAATCCGCTGGCGTGGACACCAGTGGAAATGTCCTCGATAGCAAACTTCTGGTCTCCCAGGTGTCGGTCTGCGGCGAGGGTCATGTCCCGACCATACCTCCACTTATGGCGAGATGCTTGCATACGGGAACAAAGGCAGGCCGCAACCGTGCCTAAACTGGACTCTTGCCCGTTTACAGATCGATCACCCCGACCGAGAGCCGTCCGTTGCGCCTAATCACTGCAGGTCAGCCGGTTTATGCCGGCGTGGCCGCGTTGGTACTGCTGTTCACGGCAGGCTGTTCGTCCAATCCGGCCGACACGCCGCCGCCCACCATCGAGCCGGCCCAGGCCGCAGTTTCACCGCCGGTGACCGCCACCCCGGACGGCCAGGTCCGACCCGTGACCGGCCACGCGCAGGCTGCCGTCTTCGACGCAGCAACCAGCACATTGGCGGTTCTCGGGCCCGGACCAGACGGCCAGTCGTCGCTGACGCTGCTGGCCGGCACGGCCCCGCCGCGCACAGTTTTGCTGGAATCGAAAGCGACCGCATTGTCCGGCGACGGGCGCGGCGGGCTACTGCTGCCCACGCGCGGCGGCTATTTCCAGCTGGACCTCGCGCGCGCCGGAGCCAAGCCCGAAAGGGTTGGCATCGACGGGCAACATGATGTCGACTTCACCGCCATCGCGGTGCGCGCGGACGGCAAGCTGGTCCTCGGCAGCGCCGACGGCGCGGTGTACACCCTCGACGGCCCGACGACCGTGGGCGCCCGGCTGAAGATCTTCGCTCGTGTGGATTCCCTGGTGACACAAGGCAATACCGCGGTGGTTCTCGACCGCGGGCAGACGTCGGTGACGACAGTGGACGCCGACGGGACCGAGGCCGACCACGCGCTGCGGGCCGGCGAGGGGGCCACCACGATGACCACCGATCCGCAGGGCCGGATTCTCGTGGCCGACACCCGCGGCGACGGGCTTCTGGTGTTCGGCACCGACCCGCTGATCCTGCGCCAGCGCTATCCCGTGCGCGGCGCGCCCTACGGACTGGCCGGCTCCCCTGGCCTGGCCTGGGTGTCGGAGACCGCGACCAACACGGTCATTGGTTACGATCTTGACACCGGCATACCCGTCGAAAAGGTGCGTTATCGAACCGTGCAGCAACCCAACTCCCTGGCATACGACGACAAAGCCGACACGCTCTATGTGGTGTCGGGCTCGGGAGCGGGCGTGCAGGTGATCGCGAACGCGGCGGTGAAACCATGACGGCCGTGCAGCGCGGCCGGATGCCACCGGGCTGGGACAAGGTGGTCGCCGAAGATCTCTCCGACGAATACGACTGGGTGCCGTTGCGGCTGCCGCCCGATGTCACACGGGTCAGCGCCTCCATCCGGTTGTCGATCGAAGCGGAATACCGCGGCTGGGAACTGACCCGGGTGCGGGCCTACACAGACGGGAGCCGACGGGTGCTGCTGCGCCGCAAGAAGACGGCCGCCACCATGCCGGGAACACCGGACCAGCCGGCGCTGTGATGTACGCCGCGTTGCGGCGGGCAATGTTCCTCATGCCCGCGGAACGGATACACACCTGGGTTTTCGCGCTGCTGCGCACCGCGACCGGCCCGGCCGCCCTGCGCCGGGTCCTGTCGCGACGGCTGGCCCCCACCGATCCGATCCTGGCCAGCACGGTGTTCGGCGTGCGGTTTCCCGGGCCGCTTGGTCTGGCGGCAGGTTTCGACAAGGACGGCCGCGGCCTGAACGCCTGGGGCGCATTGGGTTTCGGTTATGCCGAGGTGGGTACCGTCACCGCGCAGCCGCAGCCGGGCAATCCCGAGCCCAGGCTGTTCCGGCTGCCGGACGACCATGCGCTGCTCAACCGGATGGGCTTCAACAACGCGGGTGCCGCCGCGCTGGCCGCCCGCCTGGCCAGCCACACCCCGGACGTGCCGATCGGGGTGAACATCGGCAAGACGAAGGTCACCCCCGCCGAAGCCGCGGTGTCCGACTACGTCACGAGCACCCGGTTGCTGAGCGCGCATGCGTCGTTCGTGGTGGTCAACGTGAGCTCGCCCAACACTCCCGGCCTGCGGGATCTACAGGCGGTGGCGTCGCTGCGGCCGATCCTGGCCGCGGTCAAGGGCGAGACCGACAAACCCGTTCTGGTCAAGATCGCGCCGGATCTGTCGGACGCCGACATCGACGAGATCGCCGATCTGGCAGTCGAATTGGGCCTGGCGGGCATCGTCGCGACCAACACCACGGTGTCGCGTGACGGGCTGCGCACCCCCGGCGCCGCCGACCTCGGCCCCGGCGGGATATCGGGGCGTCCGGTCGCCCGGCGCTCCGCCGAGGTGCTGCGACAGCTATACCGCCGTGTCGGCGACAAGTTGGTGTTGATCAGCGTGGGCGGTATCGAGACCGCCGACGACGCGTGGGACCGCATCACCTCGGGCGCCTCGCTGCTGCAGGGCTACACCGGGTTCATCTACGGCGGCGGCTTGTGGGCCAAGGACATTCACGACGGCATCGCCGAGCGGCTGCGCCGGGGCGGGTTCGCGTCACTGGCCGATGCGGTGGGCTCGGCCGCGCGTTGACCGGACACTGACCCAGCGCGAGCGACCGCGAATTGCCGACACAGACCGGCGTGTCGGCGTACAAACACAGTCGCTCGCGGTGTGGGGTGAGGTTACTTCTGGTCAGTTCTGTTCATAGGTGCCGTGGATGACGGCGCGGGCGATCGCGTGGCCGAACAGGTTGAAGCCGAGGTAGGCCGGGGTGGCGCCGTCGGGCAGATCGAGCTTGTCCACGTCGAGCGCGTGCACGGCGATGTAGTAACGGTGCGGGCCGTGCCCGGCCGGCGGCGCGGCGCCGATGAAGCGCTTCTGGCCCGCGTCATTGGCCAGGGTGACCGCACCGCCCGGCAGCGGGCTGCCGTCGCCCGCGCCCGCGGGAAGTTCGGTGACCGTGGCAGGCAGGTCGGCGACTGCCCAGTGCCAGAAGCCCGACGCGGTCGGCGCGTCCGGGTCGTAGACCGTCACCGCGAAGCTCTTGGTCTCGGCCGGGAAACCCGACCAGCTGAGCTGCGGCGAGATGTCTGACCCGCCGGCGCCCATGATGCCGCTGACCTGGTCGTTGCCGAGCGGCTGCCCGTCGGTGACCGATTCGGATGTGAGGGTGAAGCTCGGGAGTTGCGGCAGATTCGCGTAGGGGTCAGGACGGCTCATGTGCTTCCCTTCGTGTCGTCAGTCGTGTCGTCAGCAGTTCTTGAGAAAGTGTTCCAGAACGTTCGCCCCGAATTGCAGGGCATCGACCGGCACGCGCTCGTCCACACCGTGGAACAGCGCGGCGAAGTCGAGGTCCGGCGGCAGGCGCAGCGGCGCGAACCCGAAGCATCGAATCCCCAACCGCTGGAACGACTTGGCGTCGGTCCCACCGGACAGCATGTACGGCACGATGCGGGCGTCGGGGTCGAGCGCCAGCACGGCCTCGTTCATCGCGTCGACGAGGTCGCCGTCGAATGTCGTCTCATACGACGGCAGGTCCCGCTCCCAACTGCGCGTGACGTCCGGCCCGATCAGCTCGTCGACCTCGCGCTCGAAGGCCTCCTTGCGACCGGGCAACACGCGGCAGTCCACGACCGCCTCGGCCGACGCCGGTATGACGTTGGCCTTGTACCCGGCTTTGAGCATGGTCGGGTTGGCGGTGTCGCGCAGTGTCGCCGACACGATCCGGGCCACCCCGCCGAGTTTGGCGATAGTGCCCTCCAGATCCGGGGAGTCCACGTCGAACGTGTACCCGGTTTCCTCGGCCACCGCGGTCAGGAACTGCTCGACCGCCGGATTGAGCACGAGCGGGAACTGGTGGCGGCCGAGCCGGTCGACCGCACCCGCGATCGCCGTGACGGCGTTGTCGTCGTGCACCATCGACCCGTGACCTGCGCGCCCGCGGGCCGACAGCCGCATCCAGGACAGGCCCTTCTCGGCCGTCTCGATGAGGTAGAGCCGCCGTTCGCCACCGTCCTTGCGCGGCACCGTGAGCGAGAAGCCGCCGACCTCACCGATCGCCTCGGTGACACCCTCGAACAGATCGGGCCGGTTGTCGACGAGCCAGTTGGCCCCGTACGTGCCGCCGTGCTCCTCATCGGCGATGAACGCGAACACCAGATCGCGCGGCGGCACGATGCCCGCCCGTTTGAAGTGCCGGGCCACCGCGATCGACATGCCGACCATGTCCTTCATGTCGACCGCGCCGCGGCCCCACACGTACCCGTCCTTGACCGCTCCCGAGAACGGGTGCACGCTCCAGTCCGCCGGCTCGGCAGGCACGACGTCGAGATGCCCGTGCACCATGAGCGCACCTCGGGAGGGGTTGGACCCGGGCAATCGGGCAAACACGTTGCCGCGGCCCGGCGCGCCGGATTCGATGTATTCGGTCTGGTAGCCGACCTCCTGCAGCTTTTCGGCCACCCACTGGGCACACTCGGCCTCGCCCTTGGTGGTCGCCGGATCACCGGTGTTGGACGTATCGAACCTGATGAGTGCGCTGACGAGATCGACGACCTCGTCCGCACTAGCCGCCGGGACAGTCACAGTCACCATTCGTACCACTGGCGTGCGCTTCGGGGCGGAGTCGACGGCGAGAGCCGGGCTGGTTTGGGTTCCGGGCCCTACATCCGATAGCCTTAGGCGCCCAACCCGCAAGGTTGGTTCGCAGGTCCGAGTGGCGGAATGGCAGACGCGCTAGCTTGAGGTGCTAGTGCCCTATTAACGGGCGTGGGGGTTCAAGTCCCCCCTCGGACACAACAAATGCCACTGCGTATACGCAGCTAGACGGCAGTTATGCGGCGCCGGCGGTCGGCAGGCGCCTTGGACACTCTCCAAGATCTTCGCGTCCAGATTCACTGCCACCGCGGCGAGCTGTCGAACAGATCCGCGTAGATCCGCAGAGTCAGGCTGGGGTCCTTCTGCCCGAGCATCCGCGACACTGTAAGGGCGTTCGCGCCGGACTGACGGCCAGGCTCGCGCACGTGTGTCGCAGGTCGGAACGTAATCGTCTGCACCGGGGCGCGTTCGATTCGCTCGGTTAAGACGATTGTGCGATCACCTCGATTGCTTTATTACAAGATGAGAATCCTTTTCAGATTAAAAGCTTCTTGCGGCGTACTTCGAATACTATCCAGCAGACTGCGATGAAGAACGTCACTGGACCCGGCACCAAAATTAGACCCTGCCAATAACTAATTGACTGCGCCAGAAGAATGCCAATCGGCAAAAGACCAATTGCAATAGCCCCGACGTATGTGCGCACTCTAGGAGCTGGATAGCCGGCACCGAATCGTGGAGCAAAGTAGAGGATCCCGATTATGCCAATATAGAACATAAGTAACCCGGTCAATTCATGCAAGACCACGCCTGGTATCCCATTAACGTAATAAGCCGCTCCGAGGACCACTGCAGTAGATATTACGGTGATGCGCATCCAGAGGTTCGGCACGGGTATAAGTACCGGCCCATCAGTTAGGTAGCGATCAACGATCGGTTGATTAACGGAAGGCGCCCAAATAGACGACGCACGTTTGCGTGAAGCGCGTCTACCAACAAGATGAGTGACGATAGAGGCTCCTAACGTTATCCATAATGGCCACGCTAACGTGTTGATCGTAAGGGCGCTATGCGGAAGCGCTGATAACAGTGTCGGCGCAAATATATTGAAGGTGGTCATCGCACGACGCATATAGGCACGTCGCGATAGTTCTCGATGGAGGTTTACTCCGTTTTCAATTCTAGCTAGATGCGTTGATGCTCGAGGGACCTTTAGAAGCGTCGCAAACTCAGCCGCGATCCACACCGGTAAAGGCGACGATGGAGATAGGTAGTGCTTGAGCGAGTGGTCACCAAATGGACTACCCTCTCCGGGCAAATCATTCGTTTCCATGCCACGAATTTCACGTACACTTTGAACACGACCAACGATATCGTGCACTGAAAAATACTCGCACCAACGTTCTATTTTCAGCTCTTTCAATAGGTCCACGGAATCTACCGGTGCCTGTGTCGCTCTTTTGCTAATATTGTAAGCTAACATTCCGCAGTAAATAACGATCGAGACTGCAACGACGATCCAACGTGTGATGGTTATCGTTTCAAACCCATCTAGTGCTCCGTAAAAGGGTGCGGTGGAGAATTCGTACATTGCTCGCATGGCAGACCCTTGAAGCGATGAGCCTAGTGCCGGAAACGCCATGATCTGTACCATTGCGCCGACGAATAAAACAAACTTTTCACAAAACCGGGTAACCGTCGAATCTAATATTGGAAAAAGAGCAACGCAAGTCGCCCCCAAAGCAATCAGTGCCATGAGCGTGGTGAAGCCGATCCCGCCAAATATCCGCATACTCAATATGCCGCGAAGGCCAGACCCGATTGTATGTACCGATTTAATCCTTTTAACCCGATCCAACGGAAGTCGGCGCAGCAGTTCATAGGTAAGAAAACCGCCCTGAGAATGGGCCACGATGACGATTTTCCTACACTCATCTTCGATCGTTCTCAGTTCCGCATCCAACTTTGCGATTATGCAATCTAGACGCTCACCACCAAGCGATGCGATACGCACCTGCTCAGCGACATTTAGCGGTGACAGAAGGAACCAGATTGCTCCTGCCAGGACCACAATACTCGCAAGAATGCCCACACCGACCGATTTACCAAATACATACGAGAAGAACGACGCTGGGACAGCTATCCAGCACAACGCAGTCAAAATCCGCCAAAACAGTCCCAGGTCATCGAATCGATCCTTCGGGTGCCTAGCAACGCGTGCATGCCCATCCGCAACAAGAAAAGCAAGCATCGGCAAACACGCCAGGAGCCACCAGCCGAAGGCGTGCAGTTGCCGCGGTGTAAGCCGCCACCGCTTTCCGGCGTCATCCAACGACCAATACGCTTCTCGAAATACGACGCGGTCACGTCGTCCGCCATGCAGAAGACTCCATCTGTCGGCGGACTCGGACTCCTGCACAGTAGTACAGCCGACTCGCTCGAAACCCGCTAACAGTGCTTCGGCGAATCTACGGCACGTGTCGCCTTTAGCCTGATTGCCGACGCCATGTACTACCAACACGCCTAGATCACATAGTGGCTTGTGCTTGTGAGTCGTCCCAGGCTTGGAGCGTCGCTGCGCTCGTCGGTTTTCCTGAAAGATCGGTCGATGTCCGGTCGAGACAAGCCGATCTGACGTATGGCGACGCCGGTGCCTGGGCATGGCCTGACACTACGAGTAGACACCGACAGCTTCGGCCATAAAGAGGGGCTCCGTAGCGGTACACGTGGCTTTACGGGCTCCTTCCCCAGGACAACCAGGTGGCGCAATGCGATCGCTAGCGGCGTTCGTCGGGAGCGTCGGCACCGCGCGTGGCGATCTGTCCCAACGGATCGACGTTGTTTATTGCTGGCTTCAGCTGCTGACCGACCGCTGTAATTGGTAGACACAAGGCTCTACCGATCACCGTTTGTCCTAGGCGTGGTACCTCACCGACCGGTCCGGCGCCCTCCACCCGAGGCACAGCTCCGCCATTCGGTCGGCAACGCGCACGCAGATCGATTCCGGCCAATAAACCTCACCGAGGTCAACCTTCGAGCGGATGTCCGACCTTATCGAACTGGACGCCAAGGCGGCTGGGCAGGACCGACGCTTCGCTGGCCGCGGTCGCCGACAGCGACTGCCACCATGAACTGCAGAGACTTCGAAAACCCACGGCCTGCCATGTGCGAGCGTTCAACATCGTCCCCTACCTAACCCATGCCGCATTCGCCCCAGCCGTTCACCGTCCAGAGAAATAGCAACCGCAAACTCGGTTTCGGTGTCGGTCGCCGGCAAGTCCCCCTCGGACACACATCACACATCTCCCCCGGTTCAGAGTTCGTTCAGTCGCCCTGCCACGGCCACCACCCAGGTCAGCTCCTCGTGGAAGATGTCACTGTGCGCACCGGACGGCCCGTCGTCCTTGGCGACCACGCCGGACGCATCGAGGTTCAGAATCTGGCCGGTTTGAAATGGGTACACCGCACCGTCGGCGCCGAGGCTCTGCGTCGGCGAGTTGAACGCGCCGTGTGATCCCATCGCGCGCCACCGGAACAGCGGATCGGCCGCGGCGGCCGAATCGTCGCCCGCGGCGGCTGATGCGAGCGGGTAGAACGTGCCCAAGGCCCGGTCATGGCTCGAAGAAGCAGACCGTCAGCGGGCCGTCGATCCGGCTGAGCATGCCGAACAGGGCACCCGAGCCCTTCCGGAACGGCAGCTTCTCGGTGAACGCGAAGCGCGAGTACGCCCCTTGCAGGAGCGTGACCGATTTGACCGGTGAGGGCTGCGCGGCGGTCATCCCGGCCAGCGCGTAGGAAACCACCCGCGCCCCGAAGCTGTGCCCGACCAGGTGGATGCGCAGACCCGGGAACCTCGCGGCGAATCGGTCGATCACCGGGCCGAGCCCGTCCTTGCCCACCACGCCGGCCCGGTTCTTCATCTTCCAATAGCTGAGCTGGCGCAGCGCCTCCTTGGCGCCGTGCCACAGCTTGGCCGCGAAATCGCCGAGACCCGCCGCACCGCCGCCGTCGTCGCTGAACTCCACCCCGGCGGCCAGCAACTGGTCGGCGAACGTGTTGAACAACTCCGACGGATCCTGGTCGTCGGCGACCATTCCGGGCCCGGCGTCGGGTGCGTCGGCCTCACCGTCGCTGAACCCGTCGGGCGTCGCGGCGTTGAACGCCTGCAGCGCCTCGAACAGATCGGGAACCGCATCCATCGTCGGCGGCGCCGCGAGCAGTTGCGCGAGGGTGTCCAATTCCGCTGTGCCGCTTGGGAACATGTTCTTCAGATCGGCGAGTTCGGCGGGGTCGAGCGAGGGGTCGCCGGCGGCGACGACCCGCTCCTGGCCCAGCGCGGCGGCGCCACCGCCACCGGCGGCCACCGCAGGCTCGAAGTCGGGTATCGGCTCGTCGCGCCACAGTTGCGACGGCCAGCGCACGCCGACGAATCCGACGGAGCGCGCCGGATCCAGTTGCTTCGCCAGTAGCCGAAACCAGCGGTCATACAACGACTTCGCGGCCGCCTCGTCGTTGTTCCAGCCGTGCGAAAAGATCACCAGATCGCTGAGACCTTCGGCGCGGTCGACGAGTTCGGCCACGGCCGCGTTGTCCGAATGCCCCTCCTCGTCGAACACCAGGCGCCAAATCCGGTCCGTCACATCATCGGCCATGGGAAGTCCCTTCGGGTCATACGGATTGCAGTGCGCGCATGAGGTCGACGAGGCCGCTGCCCTGGAATGCGGGATCGCGCCCCAACGAGGTGGCCGAGTCGACGAAGATGCGCTTGATCGCCTCGGGCTTGCTGATGAACTCGCGCTGTACCGAGAGGAACGCCGCGATCGCGCCGGACACGTGGGGCGCGGCCATGCTCGTTCCGCTCTCTTCGAGGTAGACCGGGACGCCGTCGTCGACATCGATCTGGTTCGTCACGCTGTCGCGCCGGGCTCCCGCCGCGGCCGATGTGATGCGCTCGCCTGGCGCGACCAGATCGGGCTTGCGCCGCCCGTCGCCGGTCGGTCCGCGCGAGGAGAAGTACGAGACCCCGAAGGTGTGCGGGGAGCTGCGGTGGGTCGATCCGACCGTGATGGCGCTCTCGGTGTTGCCCGGATCGTTGATCGTCATGTCGACGGTGAACTTCTGCGAATCCTTGCTGGAAGACGTGCTCAGCGAGACGTATCCGGAGTTTCCGGCCGCGACGACCACCACGACTCCCGAGCGCACGGTCTTGTCGACCTCCACGCACATCGGGCTCTGGCCGCACGCGTACCACTCCGCGTTGAACGTATAGCCCAGGCTCAGGTTCACGCCGTGGATACGCGGCGCCCGTTCGCTCCCGGCGTTGAGCTCGCGGACATAGGCGAGGGCCTGCATCACGCGGCTCACCCGCGACACGTCGTCACCGGGACCGAGCACTTTGAGACTCACGAGCTTCGCCTTCGGCGCCATCCCGGCGAGGCGGCCGGGTTCACTGACATCGCGCGGCTGCATGATGGGGTCGCCGCCACGCTCGGGATCGTTGAGCCGCTTCTCGGCCACCACGAGTTTCTTGTCCGCCCAATCCACGAGCCCGCCGGCGATGATGCCCGCGACGTGCGTGCCGTGCCCGTCGGTGTCGGTCAGCGGCGCGTCGCCTCCGGTGAAATCCTTGTGCAGCGCGGACACCAGCGGGTCGGTCACGGTGTGGTGGTGTGCGAAGTGCGGATGGGTCTGCTCGATGCCGGAATCCACGACGGCCCAGACGATCTTGTCGCCATAGCTGTCGAAGGAGCGCTGCGCGGCGACAGCCTTGATGGTGTTCGACGACGCGTCGATCTGCGGGGTGACCTCGAAATCGGGCCAGATCCGGTAGATGGCGCGATGCGGCCAGCTCTGCGGCACCGCGTCGGCCGACACCAGTTGCTTGACCTGGGCGGCCGTCAGATCGCCGATCATGAACTGGTCGGCCAGCGGCTGGGGTGTGCCCGCGGCGCCGACGAGCTGCCACAGGTCGCGGACCCGGTTCATCGCGTCGGCCACCGATGGCTGGAAGCCCAGGTTCAGTTCGATCATGATCGGCATCGGGGACTCGGCAATGGCACCGGCCTTCATCTGCTCACGCAGCGGCGGGGTGATGACGCCGGCCAAAACCGGATCGCGCCTTGGCTTTTCGTCGGGTGGCGGTGCCACGGCGGCGCGCTTTGGCGCGGCGGCGGCCGGAACCGTTGCCGTGGCCGCCGCACATGCCCGCTCGACGTCGCGCCGCCCGGCCGCCGTCAACGTGAACTCACCGGTGCGGGACCGGCTGATCAAGCGCCGCTTGCGCAGGCTCGCGACGGCATCCCCGACACGGTTGTGCCAGTACGGCTTGTCCTTCTCGTACTGCCGATCCCGCTCGACGAACTCGGAGGCGAATCGCGCCGCCACCGCTTCGGTCACCGCGGCGATGTCGGCGGGTTTGTCCAGCGCCGCGAGGTCGGCAAGCGCGCACTGCACCCGATCGGACCAGATTCGACTCTCGGCTGAGCTCACCGCGCTCCCTCGGCATCGTCGTCGACCCGGCGGGTCCACTCAGTCAATGGTGCTATGGGCGGCGGGCGCCCGTCCCGATTTCTCGGTTCCCCGGCACCGGCGTTTCGCGGCGGCCCGGCCGGCAAATTCGGGTTGTTGGACTAGGGAAATACATTCATGGACAACGTCAATCGGCCAGGTGCCGGTCGTAATCACGGCGTTCGAGCCAGCGTT
The DNA here is from genome assembly GCF_049241375.1 of Mycolicibacterium wolinskyi str. Jessa 2025. Taxonomy (NCBI): domain Bacteria; kingdom Bacillati; phylum Actinomycetota; class Actinomycetes; order Mycobacteriales; family Mycobacteriaceae; genus Mycobacterium; species Mycolicibacterium wolinskyi. The sequence goes on along the minus strand of NZ_CP185960.1, from coordinate 2,892,067 downwards.
GCAGGTCGTATACGCCGAAGGCGGCGAAGATCAGCGGCAGCGCGGCCAGCCAGCCAGTCACAACCGCTCCTGGTGTTCGGCGGATTTTGTGAACATTTCCGGCACTCCTGACGTTTGATCCACCGATAATCCCGGTGATGCTCGAACCGTACGACCGGAGGACCGCCAATTCACGAGTGGAGCGCTACCTGTATTCGGCGGGCAGTCGCCGGATTGCGCAACGCCGCGCGCTGGCGCGTCGGGCATGCCGCGACTCGATCGAGTAGCCGACTACTCGTGCCATGTCGCCGCACTCCCCCGAGAATCGTTCTGGGCGGGTCAACGGGCAGGGTCGGGAGGACACCATGAGGATCGCGGCTCTGGCGGCGCGGCTGGCCGAGCGGCTGGACCGGTCCGTCGGGTGGTCCCGCCTGCCCACGGTGATCGGGCTCGGCGTACTCGTCGGTTTGCGCCACCAACTGCGTACCGCGAACCTCTACGACTCCGGCAGCGTCCCCGCCGACACCCCGCGCCCCGGCGACTACCTGGTCGCGCGCACACGCGACGGCACATACAACGACCTCGCCAACCCTCAGATGGGGGCCATCGGCTGCCGGTTCGGCCGCAACGTCCCGCCCGCATACGCCTATCCCGAGACCGGCAGTCGACTGCTCGACCCGAACCCCCGGTTGATCAGCCGGAAACTCCTGACACGCGAAACCTTCCAACCCGCGACAACACTCAACCTGCTTGCCGCGGCATGGATCCAGTTCGAGGTGCACGACTGGTTCAGCCACGGATCCGTGACGTCACAGCCGTTTGTGGTACCGCTGCAGAACGACGACCCGTGGCCGGACCGCCCGATGCACGTCGAACGCACCGCACCCGACCCGAACCCCGATCCGACCGGTCCCGCCACGTTTACCACACAGGATTCGCATTGGTGGGATGCCTCCCAGATCTACGGCACCACAGCGGAGTTCGCGTCCGCGCTACGCGCACCGGACGAGGGCAAACTACGCATCGACGACGCAGGCCTGCCGCCGCCGGACGTCGAGGCGCTCCTCGATCTGAACAGCACCGCGGGCAACTTCTGGGTCGGTCTGGCGCTGCTGCACTCACTGTTCATGCGCGAGCACAACGCGATCTGCACCCACCTCGCCCAACGCCATCCACACCTGTCAGGCCAACAGCTCTACGACAAGGCGCGGCTGGTCAATGCGGCACTGATGGCCAAGATCCACACCACCGACTGGACCCCGGCGATCATCGCGCACCCCACCACGGTCTATGCCATGCGGGCCAACTGGTTCGGACTTCTCGGCGAGCGGATCGGCCGCAGATTCGGGCGGCCCACGCGCAGTGCCCTGCTGCACGGGATTCCCGGCTCACGCACCGAGCACCACGATGTGCCGTACTCGCTGACCGAGGAGTTCGTTGCGGTGTACCGGATGCATCCCCTCATCCCCGACGAGTTCGCGTTCCGCTCGCTGCGCGACGACCGCGTCACCGCGCGGCACGAGCTACCCGACCTGTCGGTGCTAAACGTGCGTGCGCGCCTCGCCGAGACACCCATGGCCGACCTGTTCTATTCGTTCGGCCGCGCCCATCCGGGCGCCATATCGCTACACAACTTCCCGCGTCATCTACAGGAGATGCGCCGCGTCGACGGGACACCGGTCGATCTCGCCACGATCGATCTCATCCGGTCCAGGGAGCGGGGCGTGCCACGCTACAACGAGTTCCGCACGCTGTTCCGGCTCAAGCCGGCTGCCACGTTCGAGGAGCTGACCGGCGAGACCACACTGGCGGCAGAGCTCCGCGAGATCTATGACGACGTCGACCTCGTCGACCTGATGATCGGGCTCTATGCCGAGCCGAAGCCACGAGGATTCGGCTTCAGCGACACCGCTTTTCGGGTCTTCATTCTGATGGCGACGCGCCGGCTGGAGAGCGATCGCTTCTTCACCGCCGACTTCCGCGACGAGGTCTACACCACCGCAGGCATGGATTGGATCCGTGACAACGACATGCGCTCGGTGCTCCTGCGTCATTTCCCGGAGCTCGCACCCGCCATTGCCGGCGTCGCCAACCCGTTCGCACCGTGGCGGGCGGTGGACCAGAAGACGCCGACGTAGTTCACGACTCCTCAACCGAATTCGACAAGGAAAGGCCTCCCGCGCATGACCGAAGCAATCGACAAGATCTGGACCACCCCGCCCATCCCTTACCGTCCCGAACTCGAAAATCCGCCGGCTGACGAAGAGCAGCTGATCAACAAGATCATGGCGAAGCTGCTCAAGAACAATCAGCGCGCCTACGAGAAGTACAAGCACGGCCTGCGCGACGCGCACGCCAAGAGCCACGCGATTCTGCGCGGCGACCTCATCGTGAACGACGACCTCAGACCCGAGTTGGCCCAGGGCATCTTCGCCGAACCTCGCCGTTACCCGGTGATCGCCCGGATCTCCAGCACATCCGGGGTACTGCGCGGCGACAAGATGCGCGGTGTCCGCGGACTCGGCATCAAGGCGATCGGGGTGGATGGCGAACGCCTGCCGGAGGACGAACCGAGCACGACCCAGGACTTCGTCCTGGTGACCCACGAAGACTTCTTGTTCGCCGATGCCCGCGCCTACGCGGGTTTGGGCATGTTCACGGCAAGTCTGCTCGCGCGGCTTCCCGACACCGCCCTGTGGGCGGGCAGTGAACTCCTCAGCGGGCTCGACAAGCTGGGCCTGCACATACCGGCGAATCTGAAGGTGTTCATCGCGCCGAACCGGCCGATCCTGGGTGAGACGTTCTTCTCGTCGGCTCCCATCCGCTACGGCGACTACGTCGCGAAGTTCAGGTACGCACCGTCGTCGGAGAACGTGAAAGCCCTTGCCGGCGAACTCCTTCCGCGCAATCCGAGCCAAGATGCCCACCGCGATCTGATCATGGAGTTCTTCGAGAACAACACCGCCGAATACGAGTTCGGCGTGCAGCTGTGCATCGACGAGAAGACGATGCCGATCGAGGATGCCAGCGTCAATTGGGACCAGAAGAAGTCCCCGTATCTTCCGGTCGCGAGAATCGTTTTTCCGCCACAGAACCCGTACAGTCCGCTGCGGCGCGCCTACGGCGACGACGTGTTGTCGTTCAACTCGTGGCGCGGTCTGAAGGCACACCAGCCGCTGGGTTCGATCAACCGCCTGAAGAAGCTGGTCTATGAGTCGTCCAGCAATTTCCGCCACGACGTCAACCGGGTTCCCCGGCACGAGCCGTCCGACATCTCGGAGCTGCCCGACTGATGATGGCAAACTCAGAAAGATTTGCTGCATGCCGACGAAAATCCGTCAGAAACGGCGACTTCACGTCGCTGACACCATATTCGGCAGCGATGTCAGCCTACGACACTTAGACTCTGAATCCATGCCTGGTAAATGGCAGTTGCTGGACCGGCCCACGGAGTACGAGGCGATCCGCTCGGCGCTCAGCAGCGAAGACAGTTGCGGCGTCGTCCTCGTCGGTGCGGCCGGTGTCGGCAAGACGACCCTGGCCCGCACCGTCACATCGTCGTTGCGCAAGAAGGTCCACTGGGCCGCCTGCACGGAGTCCTCGCGCAGCATTCCGCTCGGGGCCTTCGCGCACTGGGTGCGGCCGTCGGCTTCCCGCGATCCGATCGCGCTCATCGGATCGGCACGGGAATCGCTTGTCGCCGACGGTGATCCCGTGGTGGGCATCGACGACGCCCACCTGCTGGACCAGCTGTCGGCGACGCTGCTGCACCAGATCGCGGTGGAGCGCGCGGGGCATGTGGTGGCGACCGTGCGCAGCGGTGAACCGGTGCCCGACGCCGTCACGTCGCTGTGGAAAGACGGCTACCTGCAACGGTTCGAGCTGCAGCCGTTCACGAAACAGCAGAGCATCGCGCTGATCGAGACCGTGCTCGGCGGCACGCTCGAGGGGCTCAGCGCCGACGTGATGTGGGAATCCTCGGGCGGCAATCCGCTGTTTCTGCGCAACATGGTCGAGGGCGCGGTCGACGCCGGGGCCCTCGCCGAGGTCAACGGCGTGTGGCAGTTCCGCGGACCGGCCGTGATCCCGTCCGGGCTCGTCGAGCTGCTCGACGAGCGGCTCGCGCATGCCGGTGAGGATGTGCTGCACGCACTGAAACTGCTGTCGCTGTGTGAACCGCTCGACATCGACGTGTTCTCCGAGCTCGCCGGGGAGGAGGCGGTCGACGCGGCCGAGATGCGCGGCCTGATCCGCATCGTCGCCGACGATTCGGACGGGCAGATCACCGCCCGGTTCAGCCATCCGTTGTTCGGCGAGGTGGTGCGCCGCCGGGTCGGGACCGCCTCGGCGCGCAAGCTGCGCGGCCGTATCGCCCAGATCCTGCGCGAACGCGACCTGACGTCGGCCGCCAGCCGTATCCGGCTGGCGCAGCTGTGTGTCCAGAGTGATCGGGGCGCCGAGATCGACTTGTTGATCACCGCGGCGAAAGACGCCGTGTTCCTGTCGAACCTGCCGCTCGGCGAGCAGTTGGCGCGCGCGGCGTTCGATCACGGCGGCGGCCTCGGTGCGGCGGCGCTCCTCTCCCGGGCACTGCTGTGGCAAGGCCACCCGGCACAGGCCGACAGCATCCTGGCCCGCTTCTCACCCGACCACATGGACGAGATGGAGCTCGTGCAGTGGGGGGTTCCGCGGCTGTCGATCCTGTTCTGGTCGATGGGTGACGTCGCACGCGCCAACCAGGTGCTGGAGCTGTTGAACTCGCGGGTGACCCATCCGATCCTCAAGTTGATCGTCGACGCCACCGGCGCCGGAATGGCCATCCACGAGAACAGGATCGCCGAGGGCCTGGAAACCGCCGAGCGGGTGCTGGCCAATCCCGAGGCACCGCGGCAGGCCGTGGATTTCGCCGCGTTCAGCGCCGGCCTCGCGATGCCGGTGGCGGGCCGCGGCAAGGACTTCCTGCCGATCGCGTCGCGGTGCCGGGCACAACGCAAGACCACCGACGGCATGATCCGGATCATGGTGTTCTACGGCGAGGTCCTTGCGCTCGCCTACACCGGCCAGCTCGAGCTGGCCGAGCGGCGGGCCGCCGAGTACGCCGAGTTCTCCTCGGCCGGACAGTTCGCCGGCTGGGCCATCGCCAAGATCATGGCCGGCGCGGCCGCGACCCACAGCGGCAGGTTCCAGGACGCGATCTCGGCGATCGAACAGGCGCTGGCGGCGCTCAACGCCGAGAATTCGCTGCCGTGGCAGCTGCCGGGCCGTCTCCTGCTGGCGCGGGCATACGCGGCGGTGGGCAACCCGGCCGATGCCGAGCGGGTGCTGGAGGACGCCAAAGAACACTCGGGCGCGTTCATGGCACTGCACGAGCCGCAGCGGATGCTGGCCAAGGCCTGCGTGGCGGCCGCCAAGGGCGGGCACCGTTCGGCGATCGACCTGTCGCGGGCGGCAGCCGATGCCGCGCGTTCGGCGGGCCAGTACGCGGTCGAAGCCGAAGCCCTGCATCACGCCGCCCGGTTCGGTGACCGCACGGTCGTGCGTCGGCTTCAGGGGCTCGTCGACCGCGTCGACGGCCCGCTGGCCGCCCTTTACGCGCGGCACGCGGCAGCAGTGGCGGCGGCCGACCCCAAGGAACTCGACGAGGTCTCGACGGCCTTCGAGGAGGCGGGCCTGTTGTTGTCGGCGGCCGACGCGGCCGCACAGGCGGTCCCCTTGCACGACAAGGCCGGTCAGCGCCGGCGCAGCACCGAGTCCGCTGCGCACGCACTGCAATTGGCGTCCAAGTGTGGCGGCGCGGCAACGCCGGCCATCCGCTCGGCGGCCCGCCCACTGCCGGTCACGTCACGTGAGCGTGAGGTGGCCGGTCTGGTGGCTCAGGGATTGTCGAATCGCGAGATCGCCGAGCGGTTGACGGTGTCGGTGCGCACCGTGGAGGGACACATTTACCGGGCCGGCATCAAACTCGGTGTGGCCGACCGTGACGACCTCGCCAAGATCGTGTGGAACGACTTGGGGAAGAACGGGCGCAGCAACGGCAACAAGAACGGCAACCCGTAGCGTCAGTACACGTCTCGGACGTAACGCTTCTCGGCCACGAGTTCGCGCTTGTAGTCGCGTGCGCGTTCCTCGGACATCCCGCCGTGTGTGCGGATGATCGTCGTGAGGGCGGCGTCGACGTCCTTGGCCATCCGGCCGGCGTCCCCGCACACGTAGAAATGTGCGCCGTCGTCGAGCCAGCGCCAGACGTCGGCGCCGTAGTCGAGCATCTTGTGCTGGACGTACACCCGCTTGGCCTGATCGCGCGAGAACGCGAGATCCAGCCGGTTCAGGAAACCGTCGTGAACCATGTCCTCGAGATCGTCGCGATAGTAGAAGTTCTCGTTGCGATGCTGGTCACCGAAGAACAGCCAGTTACGGCCGGTGTGGCCCAACGCCCGGCGTTCCTGCAGGAATCCCCGGAACGGGGCGATCCCGGTGCCGGGGCCCACCATGATCATGGGTGTGGCGGCGTCTTCGGGCGGCCGGAAGTGCGGGGATCGCTGCAGGAACACCGGTGCCGCGGCAGCACGATCGGCGAGAAAGGTCGAGCACACGCCGCCCCGCACGCCACCCTGCGCACCGGGGTAGCGCACGACCGACACGGTTAACTGCACCTCATGCGGGCTCACGAGCGGGCTCGACGATATCGAGTAATTGCGCGGTGTCAGCCGCACCAGCACCTCTTGCCACTGCTCGGGCTCGGCGTATACGCCGAACTCGGTCACGACGTCGAGGGCGTTGCGGTTGCGCAGCCACTTCTTCAGCCGTTCACCGGATCCGCGCAGTACCTTCGCCGATCGATCGGTGCACGAATCGGCGACGAACCGCAGCAGATTCGGTGTCACGCGGCAGATGTCGTAGGACGAGATGAGTGCGTCGCGCAGGGACTGCTCGGTGCCGTCGACCTCGACGACGGCGTCCCCGTTGAGCGCGGTCGCCGCGAGCCAGGCATCCACCACGGCCGGATCATTGGTGGCATACACCCCCAACGAGTCGCCGGCAGCATAGCTGACGTCGTAGTCCGAGATGTCGAACCCGAACTGCCGCACCTCTTTTGCCGAACCGGGCGCGGTGAGCACCGTGTTTCGGCTGAGGGTCGCGAGAATCGGCTTGGCCCTGGTGAATTCGTCGGGTTCGGTTCGGATGACGGTGCGGCCGCCCACCGGTCTGCCGGGCGGCTCGGTGGGTTGACCGGTGAGCAGTTCGGTGACGGTGTCGGCCCACTGTTGCATGGGCCCGTCGTCGTAGACCTCGCATTCGGTGCGATCGAGTAGCTTGGTAGCGCCCAGATCGGCGAGCCTGCGATCCAGCGACTTGGCGTGACCGCAGAAGTTGTCGTAGGCCCGGTCCCCGATACCGAGCACGGCATAACGCATTCCGTGCAGTTCGGGTGCGTCGGGCGCTTCGAGGCGACTCCAGAAGTCGGCACCGTTGTCCGGTGGCCCGCCGTCGCCGAATGTGCTGGTGACGACGAGTACGTCGCGTGCGGCGGCAAGCTCCCCCAGCGCCAGGTCATCCATGTTCACCAGCGTCGCCCCGTCGAGCCGGGTGGCGAGTTTCGCGGCGAACTCCTCGGCGTTGCCGGTCTGCGATGCCCACAGCACCAGCGGTCCCGTTGGCACCGATCGCTCCGCGACGCTGGTCCGGGAATAGCGGCCCGCGAGCACACCGTCCACCCACAACCGCACCTTGGGACTCACGGGCGCGGAGCCCGGGAGCACCGGAACACCGGCCGGGCTGTCCGGCAGTCCCGTGAAAAACCCGGCCAAATAGGTCTTCTCGGCCTCGCTGATACCGGGTTTGAGGTCGGTCGTCACACCGAGTTCGGCAGCCACCGGGTGCGTGTAGCCGGCGCCGCCGACCGATCGTGCGGGGCGCAGGCTGACCGCGCAGACCTTGAACTCGGGCTGCAGCGAGTCGGCATCCACCGCGTCGTTGGTGACCGCATTGACCGTGAGGTACTCGCCGTGTTCGTCGTTCCAGTGAAACGGTGCAAAGCAATTGCCCGGCCGGACCCGGTCGGACAGCACCGCGGGCAGCACCGCACGGCCGCGGCGCGAGGCAACCTCGACCGGCTGGCCCGCGACTATCTCGAGCTCCAACGCATCGATCGGGTGGATCTCGATGAACGGCGCGGGATTGAGCTTGTTGAGCCCGGCGACCTTGCCGGTCTTGGTCATGGTGTGCCATTGGTGTTGCAGCCGGCCGGTGTTGAGCACCATCGGATAGTCGTCGTCGGGAAGTTCGGCGGCGTCCATGTGCGGCCGGGCGTGGAACACCGCCCGTCGTGTCGGCGTCGGGAAGGCCAGCCGGGGCCGGTGCCCGGCCTCGTCGACGAACAGGTCCTGGCTGACCCCATCGTTGAGGTAGCGGATGGGATGGCGGTCGGTGTCACCGCCTGGCGCGTCGGCCGGTGGGCACGGCCACTGCAGCGGTGTCCGGCGCAACCGCTCGTAACTGGCGCCGCGCAGGTCGTATCCCGTCTTCGGGTTGGCGAACCGGCGGATCTCGTCGAAGATCTCCTCGGCGCAGGCGTAGTCGAAGTGCTCGGCGAAGCCGAGGTGCGCGGCGATCTCGCAGATGAGTTTCCAGTCCGGGCGGGCCTGCCCCACCGGCGGCAGCGACGGGCTCAACAGGGTGAGGTTGCGCTCGGAATTGACCATCACGCCCTCGGATTCGGCCCAGAGCGCGGCCGGGAGCACGATGTCGGCGTAATGGTTGGTGGCGGTCGCGCGGTAGGCATCCTGGACGACGACGAGTTCGGCGGCTTCGAGCCCGTTGATGACGGTCTTGCGGTTCGCCACGCTCGCAACGGGATTGGTGCAGATGATCCAGCAGGCCTTGATATCGCCCGCGGCCATCTGCTCGAACATGCCCACGGTGCCCGGCCCCACCTCCGACCGGATCGTGCCCGGTTCGAGACCCCATTGCGCTTCGACGAACTCGCGGTCGTCAGCTGAGAGAACAACGCGCTGCCCGGGCAAACCCGGGCCCATGTAACCCATCTCGCGTCCGCCCATGGCGTTGGGCTGGCCGGTGAGCGACATCGGACCGCTTCCCGGCCGGCAGATGGCTCCCGTGGCCAGGTGCAGATTGCAGATGGCGTTGGTGTTCCAGGTTCCGTGCGTGCTCTGGTTGAGCCCCATGGTCCAGCAGCTCATCCACTCTCCGGCTTCGGCGATCATCGCCGCGGCGGCGCGGATGTCGTCTTCGGGTATGCCGGTGATCTCGGCGACCCGGGCCGGCGGGTAGTCGGCGAGGAACTGCGGCATGGCGTCCCAGCCGGTGGTGTGCTCGGCGATGAACTCAGCGTCGATGTCGCCGTTTTCGACCAGGACGTGCAGCAGACCGTTGAGCAGCGCGAGATCGGTGCCCGGCTTGATCTGCAGGAACAGGTCGGCCTTCTCGGCGGTCGCAGTGCGCCGGGGGTCCACGACGATCAGCTTGGCACCGGCCTTGAGCCGATCGGCCATCCGCAGGAACAGGATCGGGTGGCAATCGGCCATGTTCGATCCGATGACGAAAAACAGGTCGGTCCAGTCGAAATCGCTGTAGGAGCCCGGTGGGCCGTCCGCGCCCAGCGACTGTTTGAATCCGGTGCCCGCGCTCGCCATGCACAACCGCGAGTTGGACTCGATGTGCACGGTGCGCAGGAAACCCTTGGCGAGTTTGGTCGCGAGGTACTGGGCCTCGATCGACATCTGGCCCGAGACGTACAGCGCCACGGCGTCCGGGCCGTGTTCGTCGATGATCGCCCGCAGGCGCCGCGCAGCTTCCGCGACCGCGTCATCGACAGGTGTGGGCGTCAGTTCGTCGTCTCGGGTGGGCCGCAGCAGCGCCGACTTCAACCGGTCGTCGTCAGCCGCCATCATGTCGGCGTGGGTGGCCCCCTTGGTGCACAACCTGCCGAAGTTGGCCGGGTGCAGCTTGTCGCCGGCAACGCGGGCGATGACCGTACGGCCGTCCTCGACCCGGGTGCTCACCTCGATGCCGCAGCCGACACCGCAGTACGAACACGCCGTTCGCCGGGTTGCAGCCAAGGTCGCGCCGTCCGCCATGCCCCCATGGTGGGCGCCGGGTGTTCCGGGTTTTTTCCGGCAGCGTTATCGGCAGGAAAACTGATCCTCACCACCGGTCGACCCTCCCGGTGAGCATTGTTTTCCCAGCTCAGGGCACTGCGACTCCGGTCACAATTCCGTCGCAGACCGACTCATCAGCGAATCGTCACCGAAACTGTGCGGAAACAAACTGCCCCTAACTTCACAGAAGCATGAGCGATGGCAGCAACCCCCGATTCCTGCAAGGTGCCTTCGAATTCGAGGGCAACGGCCTCGACAAGCCCGCCCTGATCGACGAGTCGCTTCGGTACGTGGTTCCGCCGGGCGCCGTCACCCAGCCGGTGTACTTCCGCGGCGGGAATTCCACCGACGAGATGGTCACGGTGGTGCTGTACCGGGACGGCACACCGATGCGGTACTTCCCGATCGCGGCCAAGGGCGCCACCCATGTGGCGCTGCGGGTCGTCGAGGATCTGCTCGGGGACACCGTGCTGGAGTTGTTCATCGCCGCCCCGGCGGCCTGCACGGGCAGTGTGGTCGTCGACCTCGGACTGGTGGAGATCCCATGAAGCGCCGGCTTGTCGTCGTGGGCAACGGCATGGCAGGGGTGCGCGCGATCGAGGAGATTCTCGCCCGGGGTGGCGGTGCGGCGTTTGACATCACGGTGTTCGGTGACGAGCCCTACGGCAACTACAACCGCATCCTGCTGTCCAATGTGCTTGCCGGAAGCGATGATTCACGCGAGATCTACCTCAACCCGATGGACTGGTACGACGACAACGCCATCGACCTGCGCGCCGGGGTCCGGGTGGTGCGCATCGACACGTTCGCCCGGCTCGTGCATGCCGACGACGGGTCGGTGATCCGGTACGACGATCTGATCCTCGCGACCGGTAGCCGGTCGTTCTTCCCGCCGATGGCCGGGCTGTGGGCCGACGACAAGACACTCACCGACGGTGTATTCGGCTTCCGGACCCTCGACGACTGCATGGGCATGATCTCCGAAGCCGCCAACCGCACGAAGGCCGTCGTGATCGGTGGCGGCCTGCTCGGACTGGAAGCCGCCAGGGGCCTGCAGAACCGCGGGCTTGCGGTCGAGGTCGTGCATGCCGGCCCGACGCTGATGAACGCACAACTCGACGACTCCGCGGGCGCGATCCTGCGCCGGTCGGTCGAGCACATCGGGATCACGGTGCACACCGACAAACGCACCACCGAGGTCCGCGTCGACGAGTCCGGGCGACTGTCGGGCATCGTGTTTTCCGACGGCGATTCGATCGACTGCGACATGTTGGTGATCGCCACGGGCATCCGGCCGAATGTCGGTCTGGCGCAGCGCGCCGGTCTCACGGTCGAGCGGGCGATCGTCGTCGACGACCACATGCGTTCGGTCGACGACGAGCACGTCTACGTGGTCGGCGAGTGCGCCCAGCATCGTGGGCAGGTGTACGGGTTGGTCGCGCCGCTGTGGGAGCAGGCGAGCGTGCTCGCCGATCACATCACCGGAGTCGATACCGCCGCGGCGTATCGAGGTTCGCGCACCGCGACCAAACTGAAGGTCGCGGGCGTCGACGTCGCCGCGATGGGGCTCAAGGCGCCCGAGCTTCCCGACGACGAGTTCGTGCAGTATTCCGAGCCGAAGCACGGCGTGTACAAGACGATCGTCATCCGCGACGGCAAGCTCGTGGGCGCCACCCTGGTCGGGGACGTGTCGAAGGTCTCCTTTCTGACCCAGGCCTTCGACAGCGGCCTGCCGCTCCCTGAGGAGCGGGTCTCGCTCATGTTCGACATCGGCACGCCCGACGTCTCCGTCGGGGTCGCCGAGCTCTCCGACGACGCGCAGGTGTGCAACTGCAACGGGGTTTCCAAAGGGACCCTGGTGAATTGCGTACAGGCCGGCGAGACGTCGCTCACCGGAGTGATGGCGAAAACCAAGGCGGGCAAGGGCTGTGGCTCGTGCAAGGAACTGGTCGGCCAGATCGTCGAGTGGGCGGCCGGTGGCGCTGTCACGGAGGACCCGTCGGCCTCGTGGTACGTGCCGGGCATCCCCTACGACAAGCCGACTCTGATGCGCCACATCCGGGACCTCGAACTGCATTCGGTGTCATCGGTTTTCGCCGCCCTGGCGCCCGACGGCAAGGAGGACGCGAACTCCAAGATGGCGCTGGCCTCACTGCTGGAGACGATGTGGGCCGACGAGTTCGTCGACGAACGCGACGCCCGGTTCATCAACGACCGCGTGCACGCCAACATTCAGCGCGACGGCACCTTTTCGGTCGTGCCCCAGATGAAGGGCGGCGTGACGAACGTCGCGCAGTTGCGCAGGATCGCCGATGTCGCCGAGAAGTACGACGTGCCGATGATCAAACTGACCGGGGGCCAACGCATCGACCTGCTCGGCGTGCGCAAGGAGGATCTGCCCGCGGTATGGGCCGATCTGGACATGCCGTCGGGCTACGCGTACGGCAAGAGCTTCCGCACCGTGAAAACCTGTGTGGGCAGCGATTTCTGCCGCTACGGCCTCGGCGATTCCACCGCACTGGGCATCGCCATCGAGGAGCGCTACCAGGGCCTCGCCAGCCCGGCCAAGATGAAGCTCGCGGTCACCGGTTGCCCGCGGAACTGCGCTGAGGCGCTGTGCAAAGACCTCGGCGTGGTCGCGGTGGGCGACGGCCGCTGGGAGATCTATGTGGGCGGGGCGGCCGGTGCGCACATCCGCAAGGGCGACCTGCTGGCCACGGTCGACGATCCCGACACCGTCATCACCCTCACCGGCCGGGTCCTGCAGTACTACCGCGAAAGCGCGAACTGGCTGGAACGCACGTACAAGTGGGTGCCACGCCTCGGGATCGAGCACATCCAGGCCGTGGTGTTCGACGAGGAACTCGCCGAGGGCCTGGACGCCCGCATGCAGAAATCCATTGATGCCTACCGAGATCCGTGGCTCGACGGCCGCGAGCCGGCGACGAATGGACAGTTTCGGACGGCGTTGCCGCTTCTGCCGCTCCCCCGGGTTCCAGTCCGATGAGCGACCTCGGGCCGGTCGAACAGATCCCCGTCGGCGAGGGACGCACCTTTGCCGTCGACGGCACGCAGATCGCGGTGTTCCGGTTGCGCGACGGATCACTGCGCGCGATCGACGCGGTGTGCCCGCACAAGGGCGGACCGCTGGCCGACGGGTTGGCCGACGACACCGTGGTGGTGTGCCCGCTGCACGGCGCGACCTTCGACATGTGCAGTGGAGCCGAAGCCGCGGGCGAACTGTCGGTGCGCAGCTACCCGGTCGCAGCCGTGGACGGGGCGATCCGGCTCACGCTCTGATCGGCATCGTGTGGGAATATCCAGCTGTCTGAGGCAGTTCGGTGACATACCACTCGTCTTGGTCAGCTGAAGGAGCACATCATGCGTTACGCCATCATCGGTGCGGGAAATATCGGTTCAGCCGTGGCGGGACATTTCAACCGCACCGGCACCGACGTCGCACTGGCCGCGTCACGCGGCATCGATGCGGTCCGCGGCACCGCCGAGGCCATCGGACCCCACGTCGTCCCGTCCGACGTCGCGGACGCACTGCGAGCCGACATCGTCATTCTCGCCGTCCCGTTCGAGGCGGTACAAGACCTGGTCGGGTCGGTTCCAGACTGGCAGGGCCGCATCATCGTCGATGCCACGAACGCCATCGACTACCGCGACTTCTCACCCGCCGACCTCGGCGGCCAGGCGTCTTCTGACCTTGTTGCCGAGTGGGCCCAAGGTGGCCGAGTGGTCAAGGCCTTCGGCCACACCTGGGCAAGAGTGCTTGCGCGCGATCCCGGCGACGGGCATGGTGGCCGACGTGTACTGTTCGTGTCAGGCAACCATCCGGAAGCGAATAGCGAAGTAGCCCAGTTGATCTCGTCTCTAGGATTTGAGGCGGTCGACCTCGGGCGCAACGACGGCGGCGGACTGCTACAGCAATTCGGTGGTCCCTTGACCACCAAGAGTTTCATCTCCCAGCCCATCAGCGGATCGAGCCCAGCCGAGATGGACCTTACGCAGCCGTGACGCCGGTGGCTGTCTCAGTATCCCTTCGGCTTGACGGCCAGCACGGGTTTGAGGCACTCCAGCAGCAGCCGCTGCGACACACTGCCGAGCAGCAGCTTGCCCACCGGGCTGCGATGCCTGATGCCGATCACCAGCAGATCGGCGTCGGGACTGTCCATCGCGTTCAGTAGCTCCTCGGCCGCGTCGACACCGACGGGCTGGCGGAGTTCGTAGCTCACGCCGCTCTCCCGCAGCTGCTCCTCGACGTCGTGGATCTCACCGGACCGCGCGAACCGGGCGTCGACGTAGGCGTCTCCCGAGGTCGCGTTGATCACCAGCAGACCGGTGTTGCGTAGCTTGGCCTCCGCGATGCCGTGCTCGATGGCGGCGCGGCCGAACGGGTCTGCGCTGTAACCGACGACAATCATCGCTGGGCCTGCGCTTTCTGCTGTTGATCCGCGTCGTCCTCGACGATCAGCAGGGTCTCCTCGCTGCGGTGCATCAACTTGAGCACCAACGGCATCAGCAGCAGGATCGCCATGAGCACGTAGGTCACGATCGCCACGGGTTCGGTGAACAGACTCGTCCAGTCACCACCGCCGAGTTGCAGGCTCTGGCGCAGTTGTCGTTCGATGCGTGGACCGAGGATGACGCCGATGATGAGCGGCAGCACCGGCAATCCGAAGCGGCGCATCATCAATCCCAGCAGCCCGAAGACCAGCAGCAGCGCCAGGTCCAGCGCTTGCACGTTGACGGCGAGCGCGCCGAGCGTCGCGAAGAACAGGATGCCGGCATACAGGTACGGCCGTGGGGTGCGAAGCAGTTTGGCCCACAGCGGCGCCAGGGGCAGGTTGAGCACCAACAACAGGAAGTTGCCGATGAACAGGCTCGCGATCAGCGTCCAGATGAGCAGCGGCTCTTTCTCGAAAAGAGTTGGGCCCGGCTGGATTCCGTACGATACGAACGCGGTCAGCATCACCGCCGCGGTCGCGTTGGTGGGCAGGCCCAGCGACAGCATCGGCACGAGGGTGCCTGCGGCCGAAGCGTTGTTGGCCGCCTCCGGCCCGGCCACGCCTTCGATCGCGCCCTTGCCGAACTCCTCTTTGTGCTTCGACAGCCGCTTTTCGGTGATGTAGGACAGGAACGTCGGCAGTTCGGCGCCGCCGGCCGGCAGTGCACCGAACGGGAATCCGTATGCGGTGCCCCGCAACCACGGCTTCCAGGACCGCGCGAAGTCCTGGCGGCTCATCCACGGCCGGCCCACCGGAATGACGTCGGCGGGACGGCGCCGCAGATGGGCCGCCACCCACAGGGCTTCGCCGAGCGCGAAGATCGCGACCGCGATCACCACGATGTCGATGCCGTCCGACAACTGGGGCAGGCCGAACGTCGCGCGCGGCTGGCCGGTCAGGAAGTCGATGCCGACCACACCGATCGCCAGACCGAGGAACAGCGAGATCGCGCCCCGCAGTTTCGACGCACCGAGCACCGCGGTCACCGCGACGAGTGCGAACAGCATGATCGCCAGGTACGACGGGGCGCCGAGCGTCACCGCGAAGCGCGAGATCGGCGGTGCGAACGCGGCGAGCAGGGCCGTGCCGATCGCGCCTGCCACGAACGATCCGATGGCCGCGGTTGCCAGAGCTTGTGCGGCCCGCCCGGCCTTGGCCATCTTGTTGCCCTCGATAGCCGTGATCACCGACGACGATTCGCCCGGCGTGTTCAGCAGGATCGAGGTCGTCGACCCGCCGTACATGCCGCCGTAGAAGATGCCGGCGAACATGATGAACGCCGCACTGGGGCTGACGTTGTAGGTGACGGGCAGCAGCAGCGCCACCGTCATCGCCGGGCCGATACCCGGCAGCACACCCACCGCGGTGCCCAGCAGCACGCCGATGACCGCGTACAGCAGGTTCATCGGAGTCGCCGCCTCGGCGAACCCCTGCAGAAGCCAGTCGAAGTTTTCCATTTACAGAATCCCGTCCAGAATGCCTGCGGGCAGCGGGATCCCGAGCCCGGAGTAGAACGCGTAGAAACTCGCGACCGACAGCACCGCGCCGATCGCGATGTTGCGGACGTAGTGACGGTTGCCGAGAATCGTTGCCGCCCCGGCGAACAGCAGCGTGCCGGTGATCGCCCAGCCGAGCGGCTCGACGAGCACGATCACCAACACGAACAGGCCCACGAGCAAACCGACCGTGCGCCAATCCCCCGGCGAATTGGGATCGACGTCCTCGCCGGCGTCGGCCTCACCGACCGAGCCGCGGGGAATCGCGACCGCCAACACCACCGCAAGGACGATGAGCACGATTCCGATGACGAGCGGGAACAGCTTCGGGCCGACCGGATCGACCTTCGCGAACCCCTCCGCGAGCGTCAGCGCGTCGAAGATCAGGAACCCGCCGACCACGACGAGGACGAGACAGACGAGATACTGGGCCTTGTCGACTTTCACAGCAACCCCAATTCCGTCAGCGTCGTCGAGACGCGGTTGTCCTGATCCCGCAGGAACTGCTCGAATTCCGGCCCGGTCGTGAAGGCGTCGCTCCAGCCGTTCTTGACCAGCGCGTCCTTCCACTCCTGGGTTCCGTGCAGATCGGTCAGTGCCTGCACCATGGCCTGTTTGGCATCACCGGATATGCCTGGCGGAGCCAGGATCCCGCGCCAGTTCGTGAAGGTGAGGTCGATGCCGGCCTCCGTGAGCGTCGGCGCGTCGACGCCTTCCACCCGCTCCTTGCCGGAGACCGCGAGCACCCGCACCTGGCCGGCCTCGATCTGGTCGACGAACTCACCGAGCCCCGTCGTACCTGCCGCGATCTTCTTGCCCAACAGCGCGGTCAGGAGATCGCCGCCCCCGTCGTAGGTGATGTAGTTGACGGTGCGCGGGTCGATTCCGACCGCACGTGCGGTTTCCATCGGGAACAGGTGATCGGGCCCGCCCGGTGAGGACCCACCGCCGATGGTGACCTTGGCCGGATCGGCCTTCCACGCCGCCACCAGATCGCCGATCGTGCGGAACGGTGAGTCACCCGGTACGAGGATGCCTTCCTGCTCCTCGACCATCTTGGCCAGCGCGGTCGCGTCGGAGGCCCGCGCCGACGATCCGTTCGTGTACACCGCGCCCACCACGCCGAGCCCCATCATCATCATGAGGTCGTCGTTGCCCTTTTCGTTCATGAGCCGCGCCATCGCGACCGTCCCGCCGGCGCCGATGACGTTGAAGACCTCGATGCGCCCGGTGATGTCGGTGTCTTCCATGATCTTGACCGCGGTGCGGGCGGTGAGGTCGTAGCCGCCGCCCGGACTGTTCGGCACCATCATGCGCAGCCGGTGCAAACCGCGGGACTCATCGCCGCGAGTGACCCCGCAAGCCGTCGCCAACATGGTCGCGACCAACGCGACCATCAGCGCGGCGCACAATCGTCGAAACGTCACAGCAGTCCCCAATCACTCATATGTGATGCTCAGCAATACTGAACCCAAAGAGTGACTCAGGTCACCGATTCGAACGCAAAGGAAGTATTGGTCATTGAGTTCACCGCAGCCGAGACTGTGGGGCCTGCCGAGAGACCGGACCTTGGCGGGCAGATTCCTGGTGTTCCAGCTTCTCGTGGTCGCGGTCGTGCTCGTCGCGGTGGCCGCGGTCTCGGTGACCCAATCCACCCGCGAGTTCCGCGATGTCCGCGGACAGCGCATGATCGCCGTAGCAGAGAACGTCGCGTCGACCCCGATCGTGCGCGATCGCTACGGCGATCCGTTCGCCGCCCAGATTCTGGCGCCCGAGGTGGACCGGGCGGTCGCGCTGTCCGGGGCCGATCTCGCCGAGATCACCGATCCACAGGGCACCGTACGGACGTCTTCTGATCCCAGCCGGGTCGGGCAGCGCGTCGATCTGGGTCAGAGCCGGGCCGACGAGGGGCGGGCATGGTTCGGCGACACCGATATCGAAGGCGTGCACAGTCTGGTCGGCCAGGTGCCGATCCTCTCGGCAACCGGGCAGCTTATGGCGATCGTCTCGGTGAGCGAACGTTATCCGTCGGTGTGGGAGTTGATCAGCGGCGCCGGCGAGCGGTTGCTGATCTATCTGGGAATCGGCGCCGCGCTCGGCCTGCTGACCTCATGGCTGTTGTCCCGGCGGATCAAGCGTCACACGCGTGGATTGGACATCGCCGAGATCGCGAGTCTCGCCGATCACCGGGAAGCGTTGTTGCACAGCATTCGTGAGGGTGTGGTGGCGGTCAACACCGGCGGCGTCATCACGGTGCTCAACGACAGTGCATCCGATCTGCTGGGGATCAGCGCCGACACGGTGGGGCGCCGCGTCGACGAGGTGGGCCTCGAACCCGCGGTTGTCGATTTCCTGCTTGCCGCCGACGACGACCGCGCCGACGAACACGACGTCATCATCGCAACGCGGACCCGCGTGTTGGCGCTCAACCGGCGCGCGGCCAGCAGCCAGGGGCAACGCATCGGTACGGTGACCACCATGCGCGACAGCACCGAACTCGCTGCCCTGCAGGCCCAATTGTCTTCCCACCGCAGCGTCACGGACACGTTGCGGGCGCAGACCCACGAGTTCGCCAATCAGCTCCACACCATCTCCGGATTGGTCCAACTCGAGGAGTACGACGCGGTGCGGGATCTGGTCGGCACGCTCACGCGTCGCCGCGCCGCAATCAACGAGGCTGTCACCCAACATATTTCGGACCCGGCGGTGGCCGCCTTGCTGATCGCAAAGACGTCACTGGCCGCCGAGAGCGGGGTGGCGCTGGGCCTGGCCGACGACAGCCACCTCGGCGCGCTCGATCCCGCGCTCGCCACCGACGTGATCACGTTGCTCGGCAATCTGATCGACAATGCCGTCGATGTGTCGGTGGGCTCGACGCCCGCGCAGGTGTGCGTGCGAATCGACGACGCGGCCGGCTTGCTGCTCGCCGTATCGGATTCCGGACCCGGTGTGCCAGAACATCTTCGGGAGATGATCTTCGCCCGAGGCGTGACCTCCAAGCCCGACGTGCCCGGCGGGCGTGGCATCGGGCTGGCCCTGGTGCGCCTCGTCACCGCGCAGCACGGCGGCACGGTGGAGGTCACCGACGGACCCGATGGCGGGGCGTCGTTCGTCGTCCGGTTGCCCGAGGACACCAAGCGGGCCGTGCATGCGTGACGTACTCGTCGTCGACGACGACTTCATGGTCGCCGAGATTCATCGCCGATTCGTCGAACGCGTCGACGGTTTCCGCGCCGTCGGCGTGGCACGCAACGGCGGTGAGGCATTGACCGCCGCCACCGAACTGCGGCCCGATCTGATCCTGCTCGACGTGTATCTACCCGACATGACCGGGCTGGAGGTCTTGCAGCGACTGCGCGCCGAAGGCAACCTCGTCGGCGTCATCATGATCACCGCCGCGCGTGAACTCGACACCGTACGAGGCGCACTCGACGGTGGAGCCGCCGACTATCTGATCAAACCGTTCGAGTTCGACCAGCTGCGCGCCAAGCTTGCCGCGTTCGCGGCCCGTGCCGACGCGCTGGCCGCCGAAGGCGGTGCGAGCCAATCGATGATCGACGCACTGTTCGGCGGAAGCTCAAGCGCGACAGCGCCTTTGCCGAAAGGGCTCGGCGCAGAGACCGGCCGGCTCGTCATGGATGCGGTGCGCGCCGCGGGCGAGGTCTCTGCGGCCGAGTGCGCCGAGCTCGTCGGGATTTCGCGGGTGAGCGCCCGCCGCTATCTCGAGCACTACCTGAGCACCGGGGCCCTGGAGCTGCGCCTGCAGTACGGCACCGGCCGGCCCGAGCGGCGTTACCGGGCGACTTAGGCGGCTTCGAAGGTGACCAGGTCGATGGTGATCTGGTCTTCGATGATGCTTACCGTCGTTCTGATGGGTGGTCCGGGTAGTGGTGGGGCGGTGGAGTGGTAGACCGCGCCGGTGGGTGTGCGGTATTGGGCGGTGTGGTTGCCGTGGGTGTCGGTGGTGGTGACCGACCAGCCGGGTGCTTCTTTGGCGTAGTTGCACGCTTCGCACAGGCCGAGGCCGTTGAGTGCGCTTGTGGGGCCGTCGTGATGTGTGGGGACGGCGTGGTCGTGGTGGCGGATCGGCGCGTCGCAGTACGGGGTGCGACAGGTCTGGTCGCGCAGTTCGAGCAGCCTTGCCAGGCCTTTGGGGAAGATCCGGGCCCGCGACTCCATGGCGAGCAGCTGCGCGCTGTCGGGGTGGCGGTACAGGCGCCGCAGTGTCGCTTTCACCTCGGCGTCGGCGACGGCATCGCCGGTCAGGGTGCGGGCGAAACCCGCGGGCACCGGCCCGTAGTCGCCCAGCCATGCGGCTGCGTCGTCGTCGCCGGCCAGCGTGGTGTCGGCCATCACGAGGTTGAGGGCGAGCGGTACCGGTTGGGGGGCGGGCCGGCCGGTGACGCGTTCGTAGACGGTGTCGGCCATGATCTGGCCGCGGCTGCGCTCGTCGTAGGTGGTGTCGGCGGCGTTTTTGCAGGCGGCGTAGACCGCGACGGCTCGGTCGACGGGCAACAGCACCGTCACATACGCCATGGTGTCGGGGGCCGGGCGGATCCACACGCCGCGGTCGGCGGCGGCCTTGGCTGCCCGTTCGACGACCGCCGCGGCATCCAGGCGCACCGCGATCTTGCGGGCCTCGGCCTTGACCCGACTGTTGCCCCAGCCCTGCAGCCGTGTCATGTCGGCGCACAGTTCGGCATCCAGCCGGCGCCGGTCCTCCACGTCCAGGCAGGCCGATTCGCGCACGATCAGGGTGGCCCGCCATTCCGAGAGCATCCCGGCTTCCAGGGCGGCCAGGGTGTGGGGCATTTCGTGGACGAGTGCTTTGGCCAGCCCGAGATACTGGTCGCCTTTCTTGGTTGCCTCGCGCCGCGCCAACGCGACCTCGGCGGCCAAACCTTTGCCGCGTTTGGCGGCCGGCACTCCGTCGGCGGCTTCGCGGGCGCGGCGCTTGGCATCCCACAACGCCGTCGCGCGGGCCTGGGCGGCCGCCAGTGCCGGTTTCAGCAGTTCGTACTTCTCGACCAGGGCGCGCAGCTGTTGCTCCGACGCCCCCGGATCGATATCGAACAAACTTTCGAACACATAGACGACACTACCCGCACCCACCGACAACTGACGTTCGGCGACGCCCGGTCCTGAATAATGCTGACGTGACCCCGCGAGTGCTGTTCATCCGCAACGAACATATGGCGACCGAGGCCCTACTCGGCGAGGCGTTCGCCGAGTGTGGTTTCGACATCGACACATTCGATGTGGTCCCGGCCGAGCGGGTGGACTCCCCCGCCGGCGACGTGACGTTCCCCGATCCCGCCGGATACGACGTCATCGTGCCACTCGGGGCACGTTGGCCGGTGTACGACGACGCGCTGCGCGAAACGTGGGTCGGAGCCGAGATGGAAATGGTGCGCCGAGCCGCCGATGCCGGAGTGGGCGTGCTCGGTATCTGCTTCGGCGGCCAGCTGCTCGCGCAGGCGTTCGGCGGATCGGTCAGTCGGTCCGACTCACCGGAGATCGGTTGGTATGACGTCGCGACCGACGACGCGGACCTCGTGCCCGGCGGTCCGTGGTTCCAGTGGCATTTCGACCGGTGGACATTGCCACCGGGAGCCACCGAGATCGCCAGGACCGCCCAGGCCTCGCAGGCATTCGTGCTGGGCCGGTCACTCGCGCTGCAATTCCATCCCGAACTCGATTCGGCGCTCCTGGAAGGGTGGCTGGGCGACGACCGTGACGGCGAGGTTGTCGGAACCGGCCGCAGCCATGACGAATTGCGTTTGCGGACAAAGGAACTCGCCGACGACGCGGCGGTCCGGGTGCGCGCGCTGGTCCGTGGCTTCCTCGACAGGGTGGTACGGGCAGAACCTGCGACGTAGGCTGGAACGGTCGGTGGGAGTTTCCGACCGCATCACAGACCGTTATGAGCGCATGGAGCGTCCGACGGGACGTGGCACGCACGTTCCAGGACCGCCGCGAGGCCGGTCAGGTCCTCGCGCAGCGCCTGGTGTCCTATCGGGGTGATCCCGATGTGCTGGTCCTCGGCCTGGCGCGGGGCGGGGTCCCGATCGCGTGGGAAGTCGCGTCGTTTCTCGACGCGCCACTGGACGTCTTCCTGGTCCGCAAGCTCGGCGTACCGCAATGGCAGGAACTCGCCATGGGCGCGTTGGCATCGGGCGGCGGCATGGTGATCAATGACAGTCTGGTCCGACGGCTCGGTATCAGCGAAGACCAGGTGGCCGAAGCAATCCGCCGCGAGACCGTCGAATTGGAACGGCGCGAACGCGCATACCGCGGCGATCGTCCCGCGCCCGACCTGACCGACCGAACGGTGATTCTCGTCGACGACGGCATCGCGACCGGTTCGAGCATGCTTGCCGCGGTCCGGGCCGTGCGCGCCGCCCGGCGCGTGGTGGTTGCGGTCCCGGTGGGGCCTGCGACGGTCTGCAGTCAGCTCAACAGCGAGGCCGACGAGGTGGTGTGTGCGAGCACGCCGATGGATTTCGAATCGGTAGGTCAGGCATTCGCCGACTTTCACCAGGTCAGCGACGACGAAGTGCGTCGCCTGCTGGCCGCGCCGACAACCGGCTAGTTCTTGCGCTCCTCGGTGGCCTCGTCCACCGCGACATCGTCGGAGCGGGGCTCCGGCTCGGCTTCCGTCGGTTCGTCGGGGTAGTCCACCGGCTCGTCGGTGTCCGTCGCGACCGCGTCCTCGGTTTCCTCGTCGGATTCGGCCGCGGCCTTGGTGCCCCGCGAGCGCTCCCGCAGCGCGTCGACGATGAGGAGCACGACGCCGAGCACGCTGGCGCCGATGCAGACCCAGGCGATCAATTCATTACTGGTGACCACGGCGGTCACGAGCGCGGCCAAGCCGATGACGGCAAGCACGAGCGCAATGATCAGCATTGTTCAACCCTAGGTCTGTGGCCCGATGGCCGGGCCGGTTCAGGTCAGCCTACGAGAGCGGTTAGTTGTTGCCTCGGTTGAACTGACCGAACCCGCTCGCGTCGTTGTTGGCGCTCGAATCGACCGGCGCGGCCGAGCCACGCTGACCGAGCTCCTCAAGCTGCGATTCCAGGTAGGTCTTGAGTCGGGTGCGGTACTCGCGCTCGAACGTCCGCAGCTGCTCCAACCGGCCTTCCAGCACGGTGCGCTGCTGATTGATCGTTCCCATGATCTCGGAGTGCTTGCGCTCGGCGTCGGCCTGAAGGGCGTCGGCCTTCTCCTGCGCCTGCCGCAGCTGCGTCTCCGACCGGGTCTGGGCGTCGGCCAGCATCGCATCGGCGCGCTGACGTGCCTCGGACACCGTGGTCTCGGCGGTCTTGCGGGCATCGCTGACCATGGCATCGGCCTGGGCGCGCGCATCGGCGAGGAGCTTGTCGGATTCGGCCTTCGCGGTGCTCGTGAGGCGATCCGCGGTGTCCTGCGCGAGGCTCAGCACGCGGGCCGCGCGAACCGCGGTGTCCTCGCTCGGCGCGGCGGCCGGCTGCGGCGGGGCCTCGTACACCGGTTGCGGAGCCGGGGCAGGCTCGGGCTCGGGCTCGTACAACGGGATCGACTGAGTCGCCTGGGCGCCGCCGCCCGCGCGCGCAGACGAGAGCTCGGAGTCGAGCTCAGCGACGCGCTGCCGGAGATCGGCATTCTCTTCGATCAGCCGGGTCAGCTCGTTCTCAACCAGATCGAGAAAGGCGTCGACCTCGTCCTCGTTGTAGCCCCGCTTGCCAATCGGCGGCTTGCTGAACGCGACGTTGTGGACGTCCGCTGGTGTGAGCGGCATTGTCTGCCCCCTTGAAGTCTTGGACCGTCAACCGATCTCAAAGTGTAGAGCCTTGTTTGAACGCAACTGGCGTCCATCCTGTCACACCAGACCCGGCGGTTGCAGTGGAGGTCAATTTTTAAGAGTGAATTTCAATCTTCTTACGCCTTTTTGGACCGTCCGGCAAACGCCTCCCGAGGCCGTCGACCGGCCGGCGTGCGGCCGGGTTCAGACCGCCGCGCCGAAGGCGAGCTGCATCCCGATGAACGCCACCAGCAGCAGCACCATGATCGACAGATCGAACCGGACCGCGCCTATCGTGAGCTGCGGAATGAGCCGTCGAAGCAGCTTCACCGGCGGATCGGTGACGGTCATGATGAGCTCGAGCACCACGACCGTGAAGCCCTTCGGGTGCCAGTCCCTGCTGAACGATCGGATGAACTCGACGACCACCCGCGCGATGAGCAGCAGCCAGAAGATGAACAGCGCGAAACCAAGGATCTGAAAGAACAGCGACAACTGAGCCGACCTCACTACAGACAGATGTGTGACATTGGATACAGGTCGCTGTGGGTTGACTGCCGCAGACGCGACGCGACCAACCGGTTATGCGACGCCGCCAGCCTACCCGGCCGTGGTGACCACAACCGGTCGGCGCAGCGACGGACTACTGGTAGGAGTAGAAGCCGGCTTCGGCGATACGGCGGCGCTCCTCGGCGCTGACGTCGACATCGGCGGGTGACAGCAGGAAGACCTTGGTGGCGACCTTGTCGAACGAGCCACGCAGGGCGAAGGCCAGACCAGCCGCGAAGTCGACGAGACGCTTGGCGTCGGCGTTGTCCATCGACACCAGATCCATGATCACCGGGGTGCCGTCGCGGAACCGCTCGCCGATGGTGCGGGCCTCGCTGTAATCCTTGGGACGCAGCGTCGTGATCTTCGAAAGCGGGCTACCGGCCTCGAACAACTCGGCCATGCGGCGCGGATCCATCGCGAGCGCGCCGCGGGTGGAACCCCGCATCGCACCCAGTCGCGGCGCGGGGCGGTCGAATTCACGCGGACCGCGCATCCGGGGCTCGAACCGGGCCTCGTCGGGATAACCGCCCCGGTAGGCCGGCCCCTCGTCGTACTCGCGGGCCTCGTAGCCGTAGGCGTCTTCTTCGAAACGCTCTTCGCGAGGCCGGCGGGTGTAGCCGCCGCGGGCGACGCCGCGATCGTCGTCCTCGTAGTACTCGTCGTCGTAATCCTCCATCGGTGCCATACCGAAGTAGGCCTTGACCTTATGCAGTGTGCTCATCGCGGCGACCCTTCTGCTGACCGTGGAAGTTCTGATGTCTGTGATGAAGATGTGACTGGAGTGACTACTGGGGGTGACGTTAGCGGCCGCCGACCCATTAACGCGGTACCGACACGCACACACGTCGATCCGTGTTTGACGGCGACTTCGAGGTCGCCGGACATGCCGGCCGACAGCTCCAGCCGCTGCCGGTAGTCGCGCTGAACCCGCTCCCGTTCCGCTGCGAGCCGCGCGAACGCCTCCTCCGGATCGGCGTCCAACGGCGGGATTCCCATCAACCCGACGAACTGCAATCCGTCCGTCGCATGCGCGGCCGCGCACAGTTCGTCGACGAGTTCGGGATCGTTCACGTCCACGCCGCCCCGTTCGGTGTCACCGTCGAGGCTTATCTGTAGGTAGATGCGCAGCGGCTGGGTGCGGACGCCGTCGGCAAGCGCCTCCCCCGCGGCCCGGTCCAGCGCGGTGATGAGGCGCGCGCTGTCGACCGAGTGCGCGGCATATGCCCACGCGGCGACCGCGCGCGCCTTGTTCCGCTGGATGCGGCCCACCATGTGCCAGCGAATTGGCGTTTCGGGCAATTCGGCACGCACCGCCTTTATTTTATTCGCGGCTTCCTGTTCGCGGGATTCACCAAAAGCGAGGCAACCTAATTGGTTGAGAATAAGAATGTCGGTGGCCGGAAAGAATTTCGTCACCGGAAGTAATTCGATTTCATTGACGCGCCGGCCCGCCGATTCCGCCGCACGCGCCAGGCGAGCCCGCGCGGCACCGAGCGCGGCAGTCAGTTCGGCCGTCCGGTCGGCATCACGCTGACGCTGCGCGGTACTCATCGAGAACTCGATTCCAGCCACACCAGACAGGCCAGGCGGCCGGTCGGAGCGTCTCGGCGGTGGCTGAACAGATTGGGGTCGTCAACTGTGCACCGCGGATCGACATCGATCGCCTTCACACCCAAAGCCGTTAATTGCCGGGCAATTCCAGCCCGCAGGTCCAAACCGGGCGTACCCCGCGATGTCGTGGTGCGGCTGCCGGGAAGCGCGGCCTCGACCTCGGCGGCCATATCCTCGGGAACTTCGTAATTGCGTCCGCTCACCGCGGGGCCGAGCAGCACCGAGATGTCTTCGACATGCGCACCCGCGGCCAGCATCGCCTCGAGAGTGCGGGCCACGATGCCTTTCTGTGCGCCGACCCGGCCGGCATGGGCGGCCGCGACCACACCCGCGCGCGCATCGGCCATTAATACCGGGACACAATCGGCGGTTACCACCGCCAAAGCCAAACCGGGAGTGGCGGTCACCAATGCGTCGGTTTTATCGACCGCGGCGGCCTGCGGACCGTCGACCGTGACCACCCGGTCGCTGTGCACCTGATTCATCCACACGACGCCGTCTGCGCCGATGGCCGAAGCCAACCGCTTACGGTTGGCGGCCACGGCGGCCGGATCGTCACCGACGTGGTCGCCGAGATTGAACGAATCGAAGGGCGGCGCTGACACGCCGCCGGCGCGGGTGGTGGTCACGCGCCGTACACGAAGACTCACGATTCCAGTATCCGGACCCGCTGCCGGCGCCCGGCTCAGTGCCGCATGAACGGCGGCACGTCGACATCGTCGTCGGCGATGCCTCCGTCGTTTCCGTCGCCGCCGATACTGACGGTCGCGCCGTTGGTGTGCGCCGGGACGCTCACCGCATCCGTCGGCTCGAACAGCGACGTGGTGACCTTGCCCGCCCGGCCCGACGCGATCGGCTGGGTCTGGGCCTGGCTCGGCCCGACGACCGGCTTACGGCTCGGCCCGGTGGTGTCGAACCCGGCCGCGATGACGGTGACTCTGACCTCATCGCCGAGTGAGTCGTCGATCACCGTGCCGAAGATGATGTTGGCCTCGGGATGCGCGGCGTCCTGCACGAGCGATGCCGCCTCGTTGATCTCGAACAGGCCGAGGTCGCTGCCGCCCGCGACCGAGAGCAGCACGCCCTGCGCGCCCTCCATCGAGGCTTCCAGCAGCGGTGAATTGATCGCGATCTCGGCGGCCTTGAGCGCACGCCCGTCGCCGCGGGCCGAGCCGATGCCCATGAGCGCCGTACCCGCGCCGCTCATGACGCCCTTGACGTCGGCGAAGTCGACGTTGATCAGGCCGGGCGTGGTGATCAGGTCGGTGATGCCCTGAACGCCGTTGAGCAGCACCTCATCCGCGCTGCGGAAGGCGTCCATGAGCGACACCGCGGCATCGCCCATCTGCAACAGCCGGTCGTTGGGGATGACGATGAGGGTGTCGCAGCTCTCGCGCAGCGCGGTGATACCGGCTTCGGCCTGGTTGGAGCGGCGCTTTCCCTCGAACGAGAACGGCCGCGTCACCACGCCGACGGTCAGCGCACCGAGCTTGCGCGCGATGGTCGCGACCACCGGTGCACCGCCGGTGCCGGTGCCGCCGCCTTCGCCTGCCGTGACGAACACCATGTCGGCGCCGCGCAGCAGCTCCTCGATGTCGTCCTTGGCATCCTCGGCCGCCTTGCGACCGACCTCGGGATCGGCGCCCGCGCCAAGCCCACGGGTGGAATCGCGGCCGACATCGAGCTTGACGTCGGCATCGCTCATCAACAGCGCCTGGGCGTCGGTATTGATCGCGATGAACTCGACGCCCTTCAGGCCCTGTTCGATCATCCGGTTGACGGCGTTGACGCCGCCGCCGCCGATACCAACCACCTTGATTACCGCTAGGTAGTTATGCGGGGGGGTCATGGATCGTCTTCCTCCCTGGTTGCCGTTATTGGGCGCCGAACCCCTCTCCTGCAAACTCTCAACCTCAACCATAGGCTTAGAGTTATGTCAAGTAGTTCTGCGCAAACAGAACGGTAGGGGGACAACGGGACCTATCGCGGCAGGCGCGCCGACGCGTCGCGCGGCAATTTCGGAGAATGCGTCCGAAATCACTTGACGGTCGGCAGGTCCGGACTCGAGACGTCGTACGTGCGACCGGGCTGGGTCAACAGCGCCGCGAGCTTCAGCGCCTTCTCCTTGGTGCGGTCGGTCGTCCCCCACACCACGACCCGACCATCGGTGAGCGTCAACGTGATCGACGCGACCGACGGTGCGGCGACCCGGCCGACCTGGCCGACGACCTCCGGAGGCAACGCCAACATCACCTCAAGCGCGGCCTGGGTCGCGGGATCGTTGGGACCGGGGTTGTCGGCATCGAGATACGGCAGTGCCGGCGGCGGGGGTTCGGTCGCGAAGTCGACACCGTCCCGGTCGAACAGGTGCGGACCGTCCGGATAGTCCTTGACCACGACGGGCACCCGCTCGACGACGGTGATCCGCAATGTCGACGGATACTCCCGCTGCACGCGGGCGGTCGCGACACGGCGGATGGTCGCCACCCGTTCGGCCACCGCATCGGTGTTGATCTGCAACAGCGGTGTGCCGGGCACCACCGCGGCCGCCGCGAGCACCTCCTCCTGAGGCAACGCAGCCAAACCGGAAACCACCACATTGCGGGCGGACATGATCGGCGTGAAGTACAAGACCAGGCCGAGCGCCACCGCCAGCACGCTGGCCAGAGCCGTCCACAGGAGCACCTTGAGGCCTCGAATCGTACCTCTGGCAAGGGTTTTCGGTGCCTCGGCCGATGATCCGTCGACGCGGCGCTTGGCTTCGCGGCGCGCCTGTTCGATCGCGATGGCGCGATCGCGGGCGGCCCGGCGCTCGGCGCGCTCGCGGCGCGCCCGCCGTCGCGGCCCCTCATAGTCCTCCGAGGCGGCAGGCGGCATCGTCGATTCGGCCTGCGCGTGCTCGGGCTCTGCCGGATTCGATTCGGCGGCAGTGCTTTCGGGGCCGGCCTGGGGACCCGGCTCGGTCACGACGAACCCGTCCCCGACCGTCCAGGGGCGCTGCGGTTGGCCTTGATCTGCAATTCGGTCAAGATCTCGCTGCCCAGCATCGTCACGTCGCCCGCCCCCATGGTGAGCACGACATCACCCGACCGGGCCGACGCCGCCACCGACGCGGCAACCGCCGAGAAATCCGGCACATAGGTCACCGGGACGGTGACGTGCTCGGCGACCGTGGCGCCGCTGATCCCGGGCATCGGCTGTTCGCGCGCGCCGTATACGTCGAGCACGAAGACCTCGTCGGCCGTGCTCAACGCGGCGCCGAAGTCACGCGCGAATGTCGCTGTGCGCGAATACAAATGCGGTTGGAACGCCACGATCGACCGTCCACCGGCCTGATCGGCGACCATGCGGGCCGCCTCCAGCGTCGCCCGGACCTCGGTGGGATGGTGCGCGTAGTCGTCGAAAACCCGAACCCCGCCGACCGAACCGACCAGCTCGAAACGCCTACGGACGCCTTCGAATCCGGCCAACCCGTCGAGCACGACCTCGGCAGGCGCGCCGACCTGGACTGCGGCGAGCACCGCCGCGAGGGCATTGAGCGCCATGTGCCTGCCGGGTACCGCGAGCCGGATGGCCCGTGGATGCGGCTCACCAGCAAGCTGGATGTGTGCCACCGCGCCGGTGCCCTGCTGGTCCCAACTCAGCAGTGTCCCGGCCAGGTTCTCGCCGGTACTGCCGTAGCGCAGCACCCGGATCCCGAGCGCTTCGGTGCGATCGGCGAGCGCGGCCGCGCCTGGATCATCGGTGCAAGCGACGAGCGCGCCGCCGGGTGCGATCCGTTCGACGAACGAGTCGAAGACCGCGGTATAGGCCGCCTCACTGCCGAAGAAGTCCAGATGGTCGGCCTCGATGTTGGTCACCACCGCGATATCCGGCGTGTACTCGAGCAGTGAGCCGTCGCTTTCGTCGGCCTCGGCCACGAAACACCGGCCGCTGCCGTGATGGGCGTTGGTGCCGGCCTCCCCCAGATCCCCGCCGACCGCGAACGACGGGTCGAAACCGCTGTGCTGCAACGCCACGATGAGCATCGACGTCGTGGTCGTCTTGCCGTGGGTCCCGGTCACCATGAGCGTGGTGTACCCGACCATCAGCTTGGCCAGCACCACCGGCCGCAGGATGACGGGGATGCCGCGCCGCCGGGCCTCGACCAGTTCGGGATTGGTCTTGGGTATCGCAGCATGCGTCGTGACGACCGCGGTCGGCCCGCCGGGCAACAGGTCGAGTGACGACGCGTCATGGCCGATCCGGATCTCGGCACCCCTGGCACGCAGCGCCACCACGCTGCGTGACTCTTTGGCGTCGGATCCCGACACCAGGCCGCCGCGGTCGAGCAGGATCCGCGCGACACCCGACATCCCGGCACCGCCGATGCCGACCATGTGCACGCGCTCGAGCTCGGGCGGTAGTGAATTGGCGTTCACTGCGCCCTCTTTCGTTCGGCCCGTGCCACATCCAGCACGACCTCGGCCACGCGCCGGGCCGCATCGGGATGACCCGAGAGAGCCGCGGCCGCCGTCATCGCCGAGAGTTTGGCGTCGTCGGTGAGCAGGCTGACCACGGTGTCGGCGACGAAGCTTCCGGTGAGATCGGCGTCGTAGACGACGATGCCGCCGCCCGCCGAAACCACCGGGCCCGCATTGAGGCGCTGCTCACCGTTGCCGATGGGCAGCGGCACATAGATCGCGGGCAGGCCGACCGCGGTGACCTCGGCGACCGTCATCGCGCCGGACCGGCAGATCGCCAGATCGGCTGCGGCATAGGCCAGGTCCATGCGGTCCAGGTATGGCACCGCGACGTAGGGGGGTGCGTCGGCCTGTGGCGTTGGCAGCTGCAGCGTGTTCTTCGGGCCGTGCGCGTGCAGCACCGAAATGCCGGCCGCCGCAAGCTTTTCGGCCGCGGCCGACACTGCGCGGTTGATCGACTGTGCACCTTGCGAACCGCCGAACACCAACAACACCTTGGCGTCCTCGGCGAAACCGAAGAACGCGCGGGCCTCGGCGCGCAGGGCCTTGCGGTCCAACGATGTGATCGCGGCCCGCACCGGCACCCCGACCACCTCGACGTCGCGTAGACCGGGATCGGGCACCGCGGAGAGCACCCGGCGGGCCGACCGCGCGCCGACCCGGTTGGCCAGTCCGGCACTCGCGTTGGCCTCGTGGATCACGACCGGCACCGCGCGTCGCCGCCGCGCGATGCCGCCCCTGGCCGCCAGATAGGCAGGCAACGCGACGTAGCCGCCGAACCCCACCACCACGTCGGCCTCGACGTTCGACAACACCGACCGGGTCTGGCGGATCGCCGTGCGCACGCGCAGCGGGAGGCGCACCAGATCTCCGGACGGCTTGCGTGGCAGCGGTACGGGCGTGATCAGCTCAAGGTCATAACCGCGCTGTGGGACGAGCCGGGTCTCCAGCCCGCGCTGCGTACCGAGGGCGGTGATCCGCACAGCGGGGTCGAGTGCGCGCAGCGCATCGGCCACCGCCATCGCCGGCTCGACGTGACCTGCGGTCCCGCCGCCGGCCAGCACGACCGATATCCCCCGAGAACCCTCGCTCACCCGTGACGTTGACCTTCCAGTGTGCGGGCCCGACGGCCCTGGTTTCGCTGGCCAGAACCATATCGGACCGACGATCTACCGGCCGCCACCGGCGGCTGCCCGCCGGTGCGCGCCCGGCGCGCCGGGTTCGTCTTGCGCCTGGCGGTTGCCTTGGCCGGGTTGGCGGCCTTCGCGGCCTTGCGGTCGGGCCTGCGCTCCGCTTTGCGCGGCGGCTTGGCCGCTGTGCGGGCCGATTTCGACCGCAGCCGGTCGCGCACGGCCTCCAGGCGGGTGGGCACATAGGGTTCGGGAAGGGGCAGCCGCAGCAGCCGGTTCATCCGGTCGTCGCGTCCGGCCCGAAGCGCCGCGACCGCATCCGGTTCGTGGCGGGCCGCGTTGGTGATCAGGCCCATCATCAGCAGCGTCGTGGCCTGCGACGATCCGCCGGCCGAGATCAGCGGCAGCTGCAGCCCGGTGACGGGAAGCAGACCCACGACGTAGCCGACGTTGATGAACATCTGGCCCACCACCCACAGCGTGGTGGTCGCGGCGAGCAGCCGCAGGAACGGATCGGCCGAGCGGCGCGCGATGCGCATGCCCGTATAGGCGAACAGGCCGAACAGGGCCAGCAGGCCGAGCGCGCCGATGAGACCGAGTTCCTCACCGATGATCGCGAAGATGAAGTCGTTGTGCGCGTTGGGCAGGTAGTTCCACTTGGCGGTGCCCTGGCCGAGCCCGTCGCCGAAGATCCCGCCGTTGGCGAGCGCGAACCGGGCCTGGCGCGCCTGGTAGCCCGAGCCCTGCGCGTCGGCGCCCGGGTTCAGCCACGACTGCACGCGGTCGGACCGGTAGCCCTCGGACACCGCGAGTATCGCGGCCGACACCATGACCGCGAGCATCGAGGACAGGAACACCCGCAGCGGCAGACCGGCGTACCAGAGCAGGCCGAGCAGGATGATGCCCAGCGACACCGTCTGCCCGAGGTCGGGCTGGGCCACGATGAGCGCGAGCGCGATCACCGCGGCGGGCACGAGCGGAATGAGCATCTCGCGCAACGACGCGCGTTCGAGCCGGCGCGCGGCCAGCAGGTGCGCACCCCAGATCGCGAAGGCGATCTTGGCCAGCTCCGAGGGCTGCATCGAGAAACCGGCGACGACGAACCAGCCGCGAGAACCGTTGGCCACCTTGCCGATTCCTGGAATGAGCACGAGGATGAGCAACACGATGGTGAGCGCGAAGCCGGGGAACGCCAGCCGGCGCAAGGTCTTGACCGGCATCCGCAGCGCGACGTAGAACGCCACCAGGCCGATCGCCGTCCACAACACCTGGCGGCCGAACACCGCCCACGGCGAACCGTCGGCGTCGTAGGAGTACACGCCCGACGCCGAGAGCACCATGATCAGCCCGAGCGTGGTGAGCAGTGCGGTGACGGCGATGATGAGGTGAAACGACGTCATCGGCCGGCCGAGCCAGGCGCCGAACCGCGTGCGCGGCAGTTTCGCCGCAGCGGCGGCCTCCGAGGCCCCCTGCGCCGGCGCGGCGGCCGCAGCGCCTTTCACGTCACCCTCGGTTCCGCCGCCACGACGGCGCAACCGGGTGAGGATCCCGCCCACGACTACCCGATCGCGGCGCGGACGGCTGCGGCGAAGGCGTCGCCGCGCTGACCGTAGCCGCTGAACTGATCGAAGGATGCGCCTGCGGGTGCCAGCAACACGGTGTCGCCCGGGCTTGCCAGCTCACGGGCGGCCCCGACGGCGGCCGCCATGACCGCATCGGAGACCGACCGGCCCCCAACTTCGATCACACGAGTCACATGAACATCATTCGACTCAGTTGACTCATTGGTCTCAAGCACCCCAGAATCCTCCCCCGTCACAAGCTCTACGACGGGGACATCCGGGGCGTGTCGCGATAACGCCTCGGCAACCAAATACCGATCGCGCCCGATCAGTACGGCGCCTGCCAGCCGATTCGCCACCTGACGTACCAGCTCATCGACCGAAGCGCCCTTCAGCAAGCCCCCGGCGATCCACACCACCCGCTCATAGGCGGTGATGGACGCCTGCGCGGCGTGCGGGTTGGTCGCCTTGGAGTCGTCGACGTAGCGCACGCCGTCGCCCACCCCGACGACCTCGGCGCGATGCGCGCCTACCTGGAACGACGCGAGTGCGGCCGCGATCGACTGCGGCGCGACGCCGACCGCCCGGGCCAGCGCGGCTGCGGCAAGCGCATTGAGCACACCGACCGGGCCGGCCACACCCATCGAACCCGTGTCAGCCAACTCGACGCCGTCGCCGAAGGCCCGGTCGACGAGCTTGCCTGCCCGCACGCCGAGTTCGCCCGCGGCAGGCTCACCGAGCCGGAAACCGACGTGCACCGGGGCCGCGGCCGTGGCAAGAAGACCGGCCGCGACCGGGTCGTCGAGGCCGGCCACGGCGACGCGGCCGTCGAGCACCCTGGCCTTGTCGTGCGCGTAGGCGTCCATCGAACCGTGCCAGTCCAGGTGGTCCTCGGCGACATTGAGCACCACGCCCGCCTCCGGGCGCAGCGACGGCGCCCAGTGGAGTTGAAAGCTCGAGAGCTCGACGGCCAGCAACTCCGCGGGCCGGTCGAGCACCGCGAGCACCGGCTCACCGATGTTGCCGCACAACAGGCTTCGCCGCCCGTCGGCCACCAGCATGTCGTGCAGCATGGACGTGGTCGTGGTCTTGCCGTTGGTCCCGGTGACCACGAGCCAGCGCCGCGGCGTGCCGAACCGGCCCGCCGCGTCCAGCCGCCAGGCCAGCTCGACATCGCCCCAGATCGGCACCCCGGCCGCCGCGGCGGCGGCCGGCACCGGTGCACTCGGCGCGAAACCCGGGCTCGTCACGACCAGCACGAAGTCGGAGATCCGCTCGACGGCGCCCGCGGGATCCATCACCGCCACGCCTTGCTGCGCCAACGCCGTCAGCGCCGTCGGGCTGTCGTCGGTGAGTGTCGCGGCCACGCCAAGCGGCGCCAGTGCCGCCAGAACCGCGCGACCGGTGATGCCGGCGCCGGTGACGAGCACCGGCGCACCCGTCGTCAGCGGAGCCAGATCCGATTCGGACACGTCAGGCCCCGACGGCGGTGAGCCACTCGCTGTAGAACAGGGCCACGCCGAGACCGCAGGCGATCGCCGTCAGCAGCCAGAACCGGATGATGACGGTGGTCTCGGCCCAGCCGACCAACTCGAAGTGATGGTGGAACGGCGCCATCCGGAACACCCGGCGGCCCGTCGTGCGAAACGCCATGATCTGCACCACCACCGAGGTCACCTCGGCCACGAACAGCGCGCCGAGGACCACCGCGAGGATCTCGGTCCGGCTCGTCACCGACAGGCCCGCGATGATGCCGCCCAGCGCCAGCGAGCCGGTGTCGCCCATGAAGATCTTGGCAGGCGCGGCGTTCCACCACAGGAACCCGATGCACGCGCCCGCCGTCGCGGCCGCGACTAGCGCCAGGTCCAGCGGATCGCGCACGTTGTAACAGCCGAGGCCAGGCGCCGTCGCGCACGCGTTGCGGTACTGCCAGAACGTGATCAGCACATAGGCCGCACACACCATCGCCATCGCCCCCGCGGCGAGCCCGTCGAGCCCGTCGGTGAAATTCACGGCGTTGGACCAGGCGCTGACGATCACCACGCAGAAGATCACGAAGAGCCAGGGCGCCAGCGTGACGGTCGCGATCTCGCGCACGTACGACAGCTCGGCGCTGCCCGGGGTGAGGCCGTCGCCGTTGCGGAACTGCAGCGCCAGCACGCCGAACAGCACCGCGGCGACCAACTGCCCGACCGTCTTCGCGGTCTTGTTCAAGCCGAGGTTGCGCGACCGGCGCAGCTTGATCAGGTCGTCGATGAAACCGACCAGGCCGAGCGCGGTGGCCAGCCCCAGCACGAGCAGACCCGAGGCCGACGGCCCCTCGCCGCCGAGTGCCACACCCACGAGATGCGTGCCCAGATAGGCGGCCCAGATGCCAGCGACGATCGCCACGCCACCCATCGAGGGCGTGCCGCGCTTCTTGGCGTGGCTGGGCGGGCCGTCCTCGCGGATCTCGTGGCCGAGGCCCTGCTTGGTGAACAGCCGGATCAGTGCAGGCGTCAGCAGGATCGACACCGTCAGCGCGATGCCGACGGCGATGAGGATCAGTTTCATATGGCGGCGTCCCCGACGGGCCCGGCGACCAGCGTCTCGGCCAATGCGCCGAGACCGACCGAGTTGGATGCCTTCACCAGCACCACGTCCCCGGGCTGCAGTTCATCCTGCAGCAGAGCCAATGCGGCGTCGGCGTCGGCGACCATGGTGGACTCGGACCCCCACGAACCCTCCATCACCGCGCCGTGGTGCATGGCGTTCATAGTCCTCCCGGATCCCACGACGAGTAATCGAGAGACATCTAAGCGCACCGCGAACCGGCCGATCGCGTCGTGCTCGGATATCGCGTCGTCGCCGAGTTCGGCCATCTCGCCCAGCACCGCCCAGCTGCGCCGCTTCCCGCCGCCCTCGCCTGCGCTTTCCCGAGCCATCCAGGCCAATGCCTTGAGCCCGGCCCGCATCGAGTCGGGGTTGGCGTTGTATGCGTCGTTGATGATCGTCACGCCGTCGCCGCGCGTGCTCACCTGCATGCGGCGCCGCGACACCGGACCGGCGGCCGACAGCGCCGCGGCCACCTGCGGCAGCGTCGCGCCGCATTCCAGCGCGACCGCCGCCGCACACAGCGCGTTCGACACCTGATGATCACCGTGCACCGCGAGTTCGATGTCGGCCTGCGCGTGCGCGGTATGCAGCGTGAACCGCGGCCTGGCGAGTGCGTCGAGCGTGACCGGGCCGGCCCACACATCGGCACCCGGTGACCGCGACACTCGGACCACGCGTGCCGCGGTCTCCTCGGCCATCGCCGCGACCGCGGTGTCGTCGGCGTTGAGGACCACCACGCCCGATGGGCCGACGGCCTGCGGCAGTTCGGCTTTCGTCTTCGCGATGGCCTCGCGCGATCCGAACTCGCCGAGATGCGCGGTGCCCACGTTGAGCACGACCGCGATCGACGGCGGGGCGATCGCGGCCAGGGCCGCGATGTTGCCGCGATGCCGGGCCGACATCTCCAGGATCAGGAAGTCGGTGTCGGTGGTCGCGCGCAACACCGTCCACGGATGGCCGAGCTCGTTGTTGAACGAGCCGGGCGGCGCAATCACCTCACCCAGCGGGGCCAGCACGGCCGCCAGCAGGTCCTTGGTCGAGGTCTTGCCCGACGATCCGGTGACCCCGATGATCGTCAACCCACCGGCCACCAACTCGGCGGCCACCGCGGCGGCCAGCCGACCGAGCGCGGCCAGTACCGCCGCACCCGAACCGTCGGTGTCGTACTCCAGAGCGCCGGAACCGGAATCGGTGGCGCCGGGCTCGGGCCGGACCACGATCGCGGGCACCCCGACCGGTCGAGCGGCCAGCACCGCGACGGCACCGGCAGCCACCGCGGACGCGGCGAAATCGTGGCCATCCGAGCGGGCGCCCGGCAACGCCAGGAACAGACCGCCGGAGCCGACCGCACGGGAGTCGAATTCGACGGTGCCGGTGACTCGCGTCGCCGCGGCCTGCTCGGGGGTGATGTCGGCCAGTTCACCGCCGACGATCTCGGCGATTCTGGCGATCGTCATCTCGATCACGCGCGTGACTCCAATGCCTCCAGTGCTGCGGCCAACTCGTCGCGGTCGTCGAACGGCCTTGTCTGTCCGCCGGCGGTCTGCCCGGACTCATGACCTTTACCCGCAATCAGCACGATGTCCCCGGGCCCGGCCCACGCCACGGCGTAATCGATGGCTTCCCGGCGGTCGCCCACTTCGACCACCTTCGCA
Organism: Mycolicibacterium wolinskyi str. Jessa 2025; assembly: GCF_049241375.1. NCBI lineage: Bacteria > Bacillati > Actinomycetota > Actinomycetes > Mycobacteriales > Mycobacteriaceae > Mycobacterium > Mycolicibacterium wolinskyi. The sequence goes on along the minus strand of NZ_CP185960.1, from coordinate 2,854,612 downwards.
TTTCCCTCGGCAGCCACCGCCCCGGCCATGATCGCCGCACGGATCGCCGCCGGGTCCTCGTCGCGGGGGTTGTCGTCGGTGACGACGACGAGATCGGCCAGTTCAGCCGCAACCCGCCCCATGGGCTCGCGCTTGCCCGCATCGCGGTTACCGCCTGCGCCGAACACCACTGCGATCCGGTGGGTCGCCGCGCTCGTCCGTAACGTTTGCAGCACCGCCTGCAGCGCGCCCGGCTTGTGCGCGTAGTCGACAAGCGCCAGAAAGTCCTGTCCCCGGTCGATCGGCTGGAGCCGGCCCGGGACCGTGGCCGAATGCAGACCGGGCGCGGCCTGTTCGGGTGACACCCCGACGGCGTCGAGCAGTGCGAGCGCCAGAGCGGCGTTCGCGACGTTGTAGCGGCCGGGCAGCCCGATCCCCACCTGGTGATGCACACCTGCCGGATCGGCCACCGTGAACTCCTGCGCGCCCGGGCCCGCGACGGCGATCTCCTGCACGCACCAGTCCGCGTTCGCGCCTTCCGTGCTCACCGTCACGGGGTTTTCGGCACGGGCGGCCATCGCGGCCCCGGCCTCGTCGTCGACGCAGATCACCGACAGCGCCGCGTGATTCGGCGACTGCGGATCGAACAGCCGGGCCTTGGCCTCGAAGTAATCGTCCATCGTGGGATGGAAGTCGAGGTGGTCGCGCGACAGGTTGGTGAACCCGCCGACGGCGAATCCGATGCCGTCGACACGGCCGAGCGTCAACGCGTGGCTGGACACCTCCATCACCGCGGTGTCGACCCCCTCCTCGACCATCACCGCCAGCAGCGCCTGCAGATCGGGAGCCTCCGGCGTCGTCAGCGCGCTCGGTACCGCCCGCCCGTCGATCCGCACGCCGACGGTGCCGATCAGTCCCGCCACCCGGCCCGCCGCGCGCAACCCGGCCTCCACGAGGTAGGTGGTCGTGGTCTTGCCCGACGTACCCGTCACGCCGATGACCCGCAGCCGGTCCGCGGGCCGTCCGTACACGCGCGCCGCCAACTCGCCGAGAACCGACCGCGGATCCGGATGAACCAGGACCGGCACGTCGAGTCGGCCCGCCAACTGCGCGGCCCCGTCCGGATCGGTCACCACGGCCGCGGCACCGCCCGCGACGGCATCCGCGGCGTACCGGGCGCCGTGCGCCGACGAACCCGGCAGCGCGGCGAACAAATCCCCCCGCACCGCGTCCTGACCACGCAGGGTCACCCCGGTCACGAGTATGTCGGGAAGCGCCGAACCGGCAGCGGGGACAGCCCCGACCGCAGCGGCCAGCGGCACGAGATGATGGCCGACGGGACGGCTCGGACGCAGCTTCATGGCCATGCAACAGTACCCATCGGCGGCCCTGCGGCCGCATACCCGTCGGCGCTTCGAGCGACCCGTCGGCGTCAGGTCGCCTGCAGGGTCAGCGGACGTCCCGGATCCGACGACAGCGGCACGTTGTGGCGTTGCAGCAACCATGACGCGATGTTGTGGAAGAGCGGCGCCGCCGAGGACCCCGGCGTACCGTCCGCCGCGCGGTGCGGGGCGTCCATCATGATGCCGATGACATAGCGGGGATCGTCCGCTGGCGCGATGCCGGCGAACGTGATCCAGTAGACGTCGTCGTAGTAGCAACCGCACGCGGGGTTGATCTGCTGTGCCGTACCGGTTTTGCCGGCGATCTGGTAGCCCTCGACGGCGGCCTGCGGGCCGGTGCCCTGCTGGGCGCCCATCGGATCGCGCTGCACGATGCCGCGGAACATGTCGCGGACCGTGCGCGCGGTCTCGGGCTTGACCACCTGGACGCCCTCGGGGCGGGGCTCCTCGGTTCGCGTGCCGTCGGCCGCGATGGTCGCCTTGATGATCCGCGGCGGTATGCGCACCCCGTCGTTGGCGATCGTCTGGTACATCGCGGCCATCTGCAGCAACGTCATCGAAAGACCTTGCCCGATCGGCAGGTTGGAGAACGAGCTGCCCGACCACTGGTCGATCGGCGGGAGCAGGCCCGAACTCTCGCCCGGCAGGCCGACACCGGTACGCTGGCCGAGCCCGAACCGGCGGAGCATGTCGTAGAACCGCTCGGGTCCGATCCGCTGGGCCAGCATCAGCGTGCCGACGTTGGAGGATTTTCCGAAGACGCCGGTGGTCGTGAACGGCATGACGCCGTGGCTCCAGGCGTCGCGCACGGTGACGCCGCCCATGTCGATCGAGCCGGGCACCTGCAGCACCTCGTCGGGATTGGACAGCCCATACTCGATCGCCGCGGCGGCCGTGACGATCTTGTTCACCGAACCCGGCTCGAACGGCGATGACACCGGCAGATTGCCCATCTGCCGGTTCTCCTGGCGACCGATGTCCTGGCTCGGGTCGAACGTGTTGTCGTTCGACATCGCCAGCACCTCACTGGTTTTCGCGTCGAGCACGACCGCCGAGACGTTCTTGGCGCCGGACGCGTCCTTGGCCAGCTGCACCTGCTGCTGGACGTAGTACTGAATGTCGTCGTCGAGGGTGAGCTGCACCGTGGAGCCGTTGACCGCGTCGTGCCGGTTGCGGTAGCTGCCCGGGATCACCACGCCGTCGGAGCCGCGGTCGTAGGTCACCGAGCCATCGGAACCGGCCAGCACCGCGTCCATCGAGTCTTCGAGGCCGAGCAGTCCGTGCCCGTCCCAGTCGATCCCGCCGACGATGTTGGCGGCCAGCGAACCGCCCGGGTACTGCCGCAGATCCTGCCGCTCCGTGCCGACTTCGGGAAACTTCTCGGTGATCGCGTCGGCGATCGCCGGATCGACCGCGCGTGCCAGGTACACGAAAGTCTCGTTGCTCCTGAGCTTCTTCTCGACCGTCTTGGCGTCCGGCTTGTTGTTCAACCGCGTGGCAACGTCTTTGGCGATGTCGGTGAGCCTGCGGTCCGGGTCGGGCGCCTCCGGGGACTTGGCCTTGGCCTCGGCGAGCTGCTTGCGGACCCGAACCGGCTGGAACGTCAGCGCACGCGCCTCGATCGTGAACGCGAGCTTGTCGTCGTTGCGGTCGACGATGCTGCCACGCATCGCGGGATCGACGTCGGTGACCTTGAGCTGGCTGGCCGCCTCGGCGCGCAGCCCGGCCGCCCTCGGCACCTGCAGCGTGAACAGCTGAGCGGCCGCGATCAGCAGCACCGCGAACATGACCACGTTTCCGGTCCGGTGCCGGAAGACGAAAGACGAGCTCTCCAAACCTGTTTCGGTAGCCGCGACGCGCGTGCGCCGCATCCGGGCCGACCGTCCCTGGCCGGCGGGATCCTTCTTCCGCGACCGGGGCGGATTCTGCTCGGACCGGCGCGTCATGCTGCGGGCGGGGTTGCCGGGGTGAATTGCTCGACGGCGGGCGCTGGGCCGGGAGCAATCGGCACACCCGGGGTGGGCACGTGCACGGCACCCGGTGCCTGCGCCGTCTCCGGTACCGGTGGCGCGGCGGGCACGGGCGGCGCCTCGGGCGGCGCCGGGAGCGCCTGCGCGGCAGGCACATCCAAGGGTGCGGCCAACGGCACCGGGCCGGGCGCAGGCGGTTGCGCCCCCGGCACCCCGTGCGGCATCTCGGCGGGCGGCACCGCGGGCAAAGCTCCCGCGGGCTGGCCGGTCTGCGGCACCCGCACCGTCAGCTCACGCGGATCGACGACTCGAGGCGCGGCGGGCGCGGGCGGAGGTGGCGGCGCCTCCTCGGGCAGCGGTGTGTTCAGCGGCGGCGGCGGCACCCCCTCGGCCGGCTTGGGTGTGCCGACCACGGTCCAGTTGCCCGCCGGATCCTGTACCAGGTGCGCGGTGTCGCGCGACGGGATCATGCCGAGGTTGCGCGCGGCCTCGGCCAGCGCCGGGGCGGCCTGCGCCTCGAGCACATCGCGCTCGAGGGCCTCCTTCTGCTGCAACAGACCCTCGTTGGTCTGCCGGGCGTGGCCCAACTGGTAGGAGCGTTCGGCCGATCCGGTCGACAGCCACAGCGTGATGCCGAGGCCGACGCCCAGCGCCGCGATCACCAACACGACGAACGGGACACGGGCGATCAGCTCCCGCGGGTTGAGCTCGACGGAGGCGAGCCGGACCAGCAGCCGTTCCCGCAATGGCGGACGGACAACCTTGGGCGCCTTGGCTTTACGTGCCTTTGCCCGAGCCTTCGCCTGACTGGCGCTCTTCGGCCGCACCGGCCCGCTTCTGGGCCGCGGGATCGGCCCGGTCTGAGGCGCCGACCGCAACGGCCGCTGTTCACGGCTGGGCCTGCGCTTGCGCGGCGGCGCGTCGGCATTGCGCCGCTGGGCACCTCGCGCCGGCTGGCGCACGCGCCTGCGGTCGGCCTCGCGCGCTGATTCCGGTCGCTTCACCTTCATGAGTTGCCCCTTCCCCCAACCTTTTCGAGTGCTCGTAGGCGCACCGGGGCGCTCCGTGGATTGCGTTCGATCTCCTGTTCATCGGCCCGCTCGGCCCCGCGGGTCAGGGCCACGAACTCGGGTTCATGACCCGGGAGTTCGATGGGCAGGCCCGGCGGCGTCCGCGACGCGGTGACCGTGCTGAACGCCTGCTTGACGATGCGGTCCTCGAGCGACTGGTAGGCCATGACGACGATTCGGCCGCCGGGCTGCAGAGCGCCCAGCGCCGCCGGGATCGCGATGCGCAGTGAATCCAGCTCCCCGTTGACCGCGATGCGCAACGCCTGGAAGGTGCGCTTGGCGGGGTGTCCCCCGGTCCGCCGGGCCGGTGCCGGAATGGCTTCATAGAGCAGCTCGACGAGTTCGCCGGTCGTCGTGAACGGCTGGGAGGCTCGGCGCCGGACGATCTTGTCGGCGATGCGGCCCGCGAATCGTTCCTCGCCGAAGTCGCGCAGCACCCTGGCGAGCGACTTGGCGTCATAGGTGTTGACGATCTCCGCGGCCGTCAGCGGGGCATCGGGATCCATCCGCATGTCCAACGGCGCATCGGTGGCATAGGAGAACCCCCGCTGCGCCTGGTCGAGTTGCATCGACGAAACGCCCAAGTCGAACAACACGCCGTCGATGCGAGGCACGCCCGAATCGGCAAGGGCCGAGGCGATTCCGTCGTAACGCGTGCGCACGAGCGTCACCCGGTCGCCGAACGGGGCGAGCCGGGCGCCGGCGATGGCCAGCGCATTGGGATCACGGTCGAGGCCGATCAGGCGCAGGCCCGGAAAGTCGGTGAGGAAACGTTCGGAATGACCGCCGGCGCCCAGGGTCGCGTCGACGAGGACCGCGTCGGTGCCGTCGGCGTGCCTGCGGGTCAGTGCCGGTGCCAACAGTTCGACACAGCGTTCCAGGAGAACCGGGATATGCCCGTGTTCCTGGGGATCTGGGGAGTCGTGAACCACTCCAACACCTCCGCTAGGGACAGCCCCTGCAGCGTGGTCTCTGTCCGAATCAATGGACCTGGCGTTGGGGAAGTACGCCAGGGCCGATTCGGGCAGAGGCCGCGTTGCACGGGCTAGGTCCGGGGCTCCCGCCGGGTGGCGGGCCGTATCAGCCTCATCAGATGATGTCGCGCAGAGTTTCATCAGTGGCCGCGGAGAAGTTTTCTTCGTGGGTCTGCTGGTACTCCTGCCAGGCTTGGGCGTCCCAGATCTCCAGATAGTCGACCGACCCGATCACCACGCAGTCCTTGGACAGGTTCGCGTAGCGCCGATGGTCCGCCGACAGGGTGATCCGGCCCTGCGCGTCGGGGTGCTGCTCATCGGTTGCCGCGGCCAGGCTGCGCAGGAACGCACGGGCCTCCGGATTGCTCCGGGACGCCTGCGATGCACGCCTGGCCAACTTCTCGAACTCGTCGCGCGGGTAGACGGCAAGGCTGTGATCTTGGCTCTTGGTGACCATCAACCCTCCTGCCAGCGCGTCGCGGAACTTGGCGGGCAGCGTGAGCCGCCCCTTGTCATCGAGCTTGGGCGTGTAGGTACCCAGAAACATCTGGCCACCTCCCGCCACCCGGTTCGGATCCCGGGTCGCTTCGCCTTCGCCGAGCGGGGCTCCGGTTTCCCCGCTGGCCGCCACTTTACCCCACGATCCCCCACTTTGCTCCATTTGATGCCACCACTTCGGGATTTCGCCCCACAATCGCCCCCCGACGGGACCTCAGCCGACGATTTCTGGCCGCCCGTTCAGCCGTCGGCGCGGAAAAACCGCAGGTCAACACCGAGGCGGCCCTGGTGGGGCGGAGTGGGGGGCGCGAAGTGGGGCGAAGCCGAACCGTTACGCACACCGGCGTGCCGGGAGTGCGCTGGGCGCTGTTACGGCGTGTCGCGAAACGGGGGCTGCGCACAAAAACCTGGGCATAAAAAAAGGGGTAGCCCTCGTGGGCTACCCCTGGGACCGCTCGAGCGGTCTACTCGTCGAACCGACGGCGGAAGCGGTCTTCCATGCGGTTGGTGAACGAACCGCCGCCACGCTGGCGCCGCTGACGTGGCGTCGCGCCCGGTGCGGCGGACCGATCACGCCCGGCGACCCGCGGGCCGGTGATCGCGAACACCACGCCGCCGAACATCACGATGAAACCGATGACAGACAGGATCGGGAACCCGCCGATCATCGTGGCCTTGACGGCGACGCCCACCACGAGCATCGCCAAGCCCACGATGAACAGCAGCGCGCCCTGCAACCTGCGGCGCGCCGACGGCGCGCGTAGAGTCCCACCCCGGACGCTCGAAGCGAACTTGGGGTCCTCGGCATAGAGCGCGCTCTCGATCTGGTCGAGCATGCGCTGCTCATGATCGGAGAGTGGCATTCGTCCCTCCTTGCCGACGCCGCCGTCGCCTCGTCAAAGTCGTGTGTACACCCGCACTTACGGGCACCTAACAGTAATGATACGAGGTCGATCCGAGCCGTACCACCTTGTTCGCACTCGATTGTAGGCCTTCGGCGTTGGTGGGATGGAGCGCCTCACCGCCGGATAATGACTCCGATAATGAGTTCGCAAGGGCTTCGACCGGACAGCAGGCGCATGGGGAAGGCAACAGAATTGGCGGCGTATCTCATCGATCTGTCGCCGGACGATATGCAGCGCCGGCTCCCCGACGCGCTGCGCGTCTACGTCGATGCCATGCGCTACCCCCGCGGCACCGAGGAGCAGCGGGCCGCGCTGTGGCTCGAACACACCCGCCGAAGCGGCTGGAAAGCCGTGGCCGCCATCGACATCGCCAGCCCGAACAACGCTCCCACCAGCGCGGACTTGGCTACTGCGCCGCTACTGGGCGTGGCGTACGGCTACTGCGGGGCACCTGACCAATGGTGGCAACAACAGGTCGTCGCCGGCCTGCGCCGCGTCGGCGCGAGCCCGGCGCGCATCACCGAACTCATGACCAGCTACTTCGAACTCACCGAGTTGCACATCGATCCACGCGCCCAGGGCCACGGCCTCGGCGAGGCGCTGGCCCGACGACTCCTTGCCGGCCGTGGTGAATCTCACGTCCTGTTGTCGACCCCGGAGATCAACGGCGAGGCCAATCGCGCCTGGAAGCTGTACCGACGCCTCGGCTTCACCGACGTGATCCGCGGCTACCACTTCGCGGGCGACCCGCGGGCGTTCGCGATCCTCGGGCGCAGCCTGCCCCTGTAACTCCGGGTCGAATATCGGCGGCCCGATCTGGCACGATGACTCGCGTGCGCGTCCGACGACCCAGCCATCGCAGCCGCCGCAGGCTGCTGGCGCTGGTGATGTTGCTACTGCTTCTGCCGACGGCGGTCGGGTGCGTACGCGTCCGGGCATCCATCACGGTGTCGCCCGACGATCGCGTGTCCGGTCAGATCATCGCCGCCGCCAAGCCGCGCGACGCCGACGACAAGGGCCCCCAGCTACTCAACAACCTGCCGTTCGCCACGAAGGTCGCGGTCTCCGAGTACAGCCGCGACGACTACGTCGGCTCGCAGGCGGTGTTCTCCGACCTCACGTTCGCCGAACTGCCGCAGCTCGCCGGCATGAACCGGGACGCCGCGGGTGTCGACATCTCGCTGCGGCGCGCGGGCGATCTGGTGATCCTGGAGGGCCGCGTCGATCTCACCTCGATGAACGACCCGGAAGCCGACGTGCTGCTGACGGTGTCCTTCCCCGGCGAAGTGACCTCGACCAACGGCGACCAGGTCAGTTCCTCGATCGTCGAGTGGAAGCTGCGGCCGGGCGTGGTCAGCACCATGAACGCCCAGGCGCGCTACACCGATCCGAGCGCCCGGTCCTTCACCACAGCGGCCATCTGGCTCATCGTCGGCGCGATGTTGGTCGCCGGGGTCGTCGGCTGGCTGGCCTGGGCCAGCCGCGACCGCTCCCCCAAACCGGGCGATCCGGTCAGCACCACCGACTGACCCCGCACGCCCGCGGCGGCGCGTAGGCATCTCGCTTGCTACAAAACCGGCGGCACGCTTTACGCTGAATGCACTCGGGGGCCATCGGAGCACACAGAGAAAGGGGCGGGCGCTGAGCGTGGAAGCAGCGGCACCGTCAGCCGTCGAGTTGGCCAGCGCCGTCACCGACCAGTTGCGCGAGTATCTGCACGAGCGTCGACGTGACTGCGCGTACATCGGATCGGATTACGCAGAGCTGACCGCGGCTCTTGAGGAGTTCGTGTTACGCGGCGGCAAGCGGCTCCGCCCGGCCTTCGCCTACTGGGGCTGGCGGGCCGTCGTCGAACCGCCCGACGCCCCCGCCGATCCCGGCGTGCTGCGACTGTTCGCCGCCCTGGAATTGCTCCAGGCGTGCGCCCTGGTGCACGACGACGTCATCGACGACTCAGCCACCCGCCGTGGCTTTCCCACGGTCCATCGCCTGTTCACCGAGCAGCACACCGGCCGTACGTGGCGCGGCTCGGCCAAACAGTTCGGCCTGTCGGCGGCGATCCTGGCCGGCGACCTCGCCCTGGCGTGGGCCGACGACGTCGTCGCCGGCGCCGATCTACCCGTCGACGCACACCGGCGCGTCCAGCAGGTGTGGCGTGACATCCGCACCGAGGTGCTCGGCGGCCAGTACCTCGACATCGTCGCCGAATCCAGTGGCGCGGAGTCGGTGGCATCGGCGATGAACGTCAACACCTACAAGACCGCGTCCTACACCGTCGCGCGGCCACTGCAACTCGGGGCCGCGGCCGCCGCCGACCGCCCGGACGTGCAGGAGATCTTCCACCGGATCGGCAACGACCTCGGGGTCGCCTTCCAGCTGCGCGACGATGTGCTCGGGGTGTTCGGCGATCCAGCCGTCACGGGTAAGCCGTCCGGCGACGACCTGCGCTCGGGCAAACGCACAGTGCTGCTGGCCGAGGCCCTCGAGCTGGCCGACAAGTCCGATCCCGCGGCAGCCAAGTTGCTGCGCACCTCGGTCGGCACCGAGTTGTCCGACGCACAGGTCGGCGAACTGTGCCGGGCCATCGAATCGGTCGGCGCCCTCGCCGCCGTCGAGGAGCACATCGAGCTGCTCACGAGCCGCGCGCTCGACATACTCGAGGCCGCCCCCGTCCATGCCAGGGCGAAGGCCGGCCTGTCCGAGCTCGCCCGATGGGCCGCCAACCGGTCGGTATAGGGGTATGACTCCGCGCCCATGACGCCCACCGGAATCCAGACCCCGAACAGCGGGCTGGCACAGCATGTCTCGCGCTTCGGCGCCTTCGCCGTCTCCGCCGAGGCGCGCCCGGCCCGACTCGGATGCCTTGGCGCGGCATTACTGACGATCGGCGGTCTCGGCGCGGGAAGCACCCGATTGCACGATCCGCTGCTGGAATCGCTGCACCTGTCCTGGCTGCGGTTCGGTCACGGCCTCGTGCTGTCGTCGATACTGCTGTGGACCGGTGTCGCGCTCATGCTGATCGCGTGGTTGTGGTTGGGGCGCCGCGTGATCGACCGCACCGCCACCGAGTACACGATGGTGGCCACGACCGGCTTCTGGCTTGCACCGCTGTTGCTGAGTGTTCCGCTGTTCAGCCGCGACACCTATTCCTATCTGGCGCAGGGCGCACTGCTGCGCGACGGCTTCGACCCCTACGTCGTGGGCCCGGTCGAGAACCCGAATTCATTGCTCGACAACGTGAGTCCGATCTGGACGACGACGACTGCGCCCTACGGTCCGGCGTTCATCCTCGTCGCCAAGTTCGTCACGATCCTCGTCGGCAACGATGTCGTTGCCGGAACCATGCTGTTGCGTCTGTGCATGCTGCCCGGTCTGGTGCTGCTGATCTGGGCGACGCAACGCGTGGCACGTCACATCGGCGCGAGCGGGGCCGCGGCACTGTGGGTCTGCGTGCTCAACCCGCTCGTGATCATTCACCTGATGGGCGGCGTCCACAACGAGATGCTGATGGTCGGCCTGATGATGGCCGGTATCGCGTTGACGTTCGAACGGCACCCGGTGTGGGGTATCGGCCTGATCGCCGTGGCGGTCGCCGTGAAAGCGACCGCAGGCCTTGCCCTTCCGTTCATGGTGTGGGCGTGGATGCATCAGCTTCGCGATCGCCGCGACCTCCCGGCCGTCCGCGCATTCGCCCTGGCGACCGCGGCCTCCATCGTGATCTTCGCCGCGGTGTTCGCGGTGATGTCGTTGCTGGCCGGCGTCGGGTTGGGCTGGCTGTCGGCGCTCGCGGCCGGCAATGTCAAGATCATCAACTGGCTGACCGTGCCGACGGCTGTCGCAAACTTGATCAACGTGTTCGGCGGCCTGGTGCTGCCGGTCAACTTCTATGCGGTGCTCGGCGTGACCCGGATCGTCGGGATCGCGATCATCGCGGTCTCACTTCCGTTGCTGTGGTGGCGTTTCCGCCATTCGGACCGCGACCTGCTGACCGGTATCGCGCTGGCGATGCTGGTTGTGGTGTTGTTCGTGCCCGCCGCGCTGCCGTGGTACTACACGTGGCCGCTCGCGGTGGCGGCCGCGCTGATCCAGACCCGTCCGGCGATCGCCGCGATCGCGGCCGCGTCGACCTGGATCATGGTGATGTGGAAACCCGACGGCGCACACGGCATGTACTCGTGGGCGCACGTGCTGCTGACCACGGCATGCGCTGCGGTCGCGTGGTATTCGCTCTCCAGGGCGCCGGAGCCGGCGCCGGAGCCGGAACCTAGTAAGCCATAGCCTGGGCCCGGCGCACGACCTCGCGAGCCTGGTGTGAGTGCAGCGCGTCGACGGGCCTGGCATTGTCCTGGCGGTCGGTGCTGCCGTCCCTCGTGATCGTCAGCGACGGGTCGGGGGTGAAGAGCCAGCGCACGATCTCGGTGTTGCCGTAGCCACCGTCGTGTAAGACGACGAGCAGCCCGGGCAGGGCCTTGACGACGTGCCCGGTGTCGTCGAAGAAGATCTTCGGCACCACCACCGCGCCACCGCGGCGCACGGCAACCAGATGGCTCTCGCGCAGCTGTTGGTGCACTTTGGTGACCGGGATGCCGAGCAACCCGGCGACCTCGGCTAGGTCATAGACGGCCTCATCGGGATCCAAAACGTCATCCGCGGCCGGAACACTGCTCACCGCACTGATTCTAGGGGGCCGCGGCCGACTCGTAACATGTGTTCGGTGGAGCAGCAATCGGATCCACTCGTCGGCACCGTCCTGGATGGGCGCTACCGCGTGGACACGCCAATCGCCACCGGCGGGATGTCGACGGTCTACCGCGGGCTCGATACGCGGCTCGACCGTCCCGTCGCCCTGAAGGTGATGGATTCGCGCTACTCCGGTGACGAGCACTTCCTGACCAGGTTCCAGCGCGAGGCCCGCGCCGTGGCCCGGCTCAAGGCCCCCGGCCTGGTCTCGGTGTACGACCAGGGCATCGATCGCCAGCACCCGTTTCTGGTCATGGAACTGATCGAGGGCGGCACCCTTCGTGAACTGCTGACCGAACGCGGACCCATGCCCCCGCACGCGGTCGCCGCGGTCCTGGAGCCGGTCCTCGGCGGGCTGGCGGTCGCGCACCGGGCGGGCCTGGTCCATCGCGACATCAAACCCGAGAACGTGCTGATCTCCGACGACGGCGACGTGAAGATCGCCGATTTCGGGCTGGTCCGCGCGGTCGCCGAAGCCAAGATCACCTCGACCAGTGTGATATTGGGAACCGCGGCCTACCTGTCGCCCGAACAGGTCGCCACCGGCGATGCCGATCCCCGCAGCGATGTCTACGCGGTCGGCATCCTGACCTACGAACTGCTGACCGGCACCACACCGTTCACCGGTGATTCCGCCCTTGCGGTGGCCTACCAGCGGATGGACAACGACGTGCCGGCACCCAGCACCGTAATCGCCGGGGTACCAAGGCAATTCGACGATCTGGTGCGTCGCGCGACCAACCGGGACCCAGCCGGACGCCATGCCGACGCCGACGCCATGGGCGCCGAGCTCGACACCATCGTCGCCGACCTCGGCCTGCCGGCCTTCCGCGTTCCGGCACCGCGGAATTCGGCACAGCACCTGGCCGCGACCCGGTTCCACAGCCGCCAGGACGCGACCACCGACGTCACCGCACCGCCGCGCCCGGCGCCGCCCCGACAGGCCACCCGCGAGATCACCCGCGACCAGCACGACTGGGCCCCGATCCCGGCCGAACCCGACGACACCGACGAATACCCGGGCGTGGCAAGCCAATTCGCCGGGATCGAGATGAGCGAGTTCTACTGGGCGCAGCAACGTGCCAAACGCGCGCTGCTGTTCTGGGTGGTGGCCGTCCTGACGCTGACCGGGCTGGCCGCGGCCGCCGCGTGGACGCTCGGCAGCAACATCAGCACCCTGATCTAGGACGCCGTCAGTCGCGCAGCATCTCGGCGACCAGGAACGCCAGCTCGAGACTCTGCTGGGTGTTCAGCCGCGGGTCGCATGCCGTCTCGTAGCGGCCCGACAGGTCCGAATCCGAGATGTCTTGTGCGCCACCGAGACATTCGGTGACGTTCTCGCCGGTGATCTCGACGTGGATACCGCCCGGGTGGCTGCCCAGGGCGTGATGCACCTCGAAGAAGCCCTGCACCTCGTCGACGATGCGGTCGAAGTGGCGGGTCTTGTAACCCGTGGACGACTCATGGGTGTTGCCGTGCATCGGGTCGCACTGCCAGATCACCTGATGGCCGGTGGCCTGGACCTTCTCGATGATCGGCGGCAGCAGATCGCGCACCTTGTTGTTGCCCATCCGGGTGACGAGCGTGAGCCGGCCCGGCTCGTTGTGCGGGTCGAGGCGTTCGACGTACTCGACCGCGAGTTCGGGTGTCGTGGTCGGGCCGAGCTTGACGCCGATCGGGTTGGCGATGACTTCGGCGAACGCGACGTGGGCGCCGTCGAGCTGGCGCGTGCGCTCACCGATCCACAGATAGTGCGCGGACTGGTCATAGAGCTTGGGCTGCTCACCGTCGACACCGTCGGCCAGCCGCAGCATGGCGCGCTCGTAGTCGAGCACGAGCGCCTCATGGCTCGCGAAGATCTCCGCGGTCTGCAGGTTGCGGTCGGCCACGCCGCAAGCCGACATGAAGCTCAGGCCGCGGTCGATCTCACCGGCGAGCGCCTCGTAGCGGGCCCCGGCGGGCGAGGTGCGGACGAACTCGCGGTTCCAGTCGTGCACGAGGTGCAGCGATGCCAAACCCGAAGACGTCAGCGCGCGCACCAGATTCATGGCGGCGCTGGCGTTGGCGTAGGCCCGCACGAGCCGCGACGGGTCGTGCGCACGGACGGCGGCGTCGGGAGCGAAGCCGTTGATCATGTCGCCGCGGTAGGACTTCAGCCCGAGCGCGTCGACATCGGCCGACCGCGGCTTGGCGTACTGTCCGGCAATGCGGGCGACCTTGACCACCGGCATGCTCGCGCCGTAGGTCAGCACGACCGCCATCTGCAGCAGGGTGCGGATGTTGGCCCGGATGTGCGGCTCGGTGTTGTCGACGAACGTCTCGGCGCAGTCGCCGCCCTGCAACAGGAACGCCTTGCCCTGCGCGACGTCGGCGAGCAGCCCCTTGAGCTTCTGGATCTCCGAGGGCACCGTGACCGGCGGCACGCTCTCCAGGACCGTGCGCATGGCCTTGGCCGCGTCCGCGTCCCAGCTGGGCTGCTGGGCGGCCGGCTTGGCCAGCGCCGAGTCCAGCCGTTGCCTGAGCTCGTCGGTCAGCGGCGGCAGCGGCGGCAGCTGGTCGATGGGGATGTCGACGGTCCAGTTCACCCGTTCATGGTAGCCGCCGGTCAACGCCTGTTCTCAGGCCTGTGCGGTGCCCCGGTCCGACGCGAGCGCAGCGCCCGTCATCAGCTGGAACCGGTGCAGATTGTGCTTCGCGTCGACGAGCGCGTCATGCGCGTCGCGGGGACGCGGGGGCATCCGCGGCGACCCGCGCTCTTCCCAGAACTGGCGCAGCTCGCGCGTGAACCGCGGGATCGCCGGGGGTAGATCGGTCATCGGACCCCACAGCTGACACAGCACCACGTGGTCGTAAGCCCCGACCCAGGCCCACAGCTCGATCGGCTCGTCGCCGTCGATGTCGAAGAAGTCCTCGAGCTCGGTCCGGATCTGGCGGCGCGAACGCCACAACTGCGACGAGGGCGACGGCAGCTTGGGCAGCACGTGCTTGCGCACCCACCGGCCCGCCCGGTCCGGGTTGAACTCGGTCGAGATCGCGTAGTACTCGCGGCCGTCCTCGGCGGCGACGCCGATCGAGATCAGCTCGATCGTGCGGCCGTCGTCGATGAACTCGGTGTCGTAGAAGTACCGCATCAGGCGCTCCGCCCCACGGCAGGCGCAGGCGCGGCGTGGATTTCCTTGTCGAGCTGCTCGTCGACCGTGGCGTCGTCGGGAAACTTCGGCATGCCGGTGATCGCGTCCTGCAGCCACAACTTCGCCTGGACGACCGGGCGGCGCAGCCAGCGTTCCCGTTCCAGCGCCCGGTGCATCTTGCGGGGCCGGCTCGTATATCGCCAGCGGGCCCACGGCGCATGCGGCCGCGACAGCCGGATCGCCCCGACGAACAGCAACGGGGTTATGAACATGCCCACCAATCCAGTCCACACCTTGCCTTTGAGCAGCACCACCACCGCGAGCAGCAGCGTCAGTACCGCGATGATGATCACGGTGGCACGAGCGGCCAACGTGTGGTCCTCGCGCCAGATACCGATATCAAAGAATGACAGCGGGTTGAATCCGAGGATCAACAGCCCGGCGACGGCCACCGCGGCGAAGACCGCATCCACCGAGGTGCGGCCGTCCTCGGCCCAGTACACGTCGGACAGATGCAGGATCAACGCGAATTCGTCGAGCACGAGCGCGGCACCGACGCCGAAGAAGGTCGCCGCCACCGTGAACTCCGCCACCCCGCCGTTTACCGCGAGCGTCACCATGGTTACCCCGGAGACCATCACCAGCACGACACCGATCACCACATGGTGAATGTGCAGTGAGCCGTGACCGATGTTGCGCGGCTGCCACCACTTGGGCGGCCGGTCGCTGTCGGCGTGTCGACGGATGTAGCGCACCACCGTGCGGGTGACGAAGAAGGTGAGGATGAAGGCCAGCAGGCAGCACATCAACGGCAGGCGATCGCGGGTGATGAAATCGAGGCTGACGGTCGCGTGCACGCTGAAAACTTACGCCGACCTGCGCGCGTCGGGGCCGGGGATGCGGCTGGACGCGGTGGCCACCGATAGTCTGTTGAGAACATGAGTAAGCGGCAGTCGCCCGGTGGGGCTGGTTGGGCTGGTTGGGCACCCTCCATCGCGTGGCGGATATTTCAGCTGCTGACACTCGCGGCGCTCGTCTGGGTCGGTTGGCGTCTGCTCGGCCGCGTGCCCTACCGCATCGACATCGACGTGTACCGGATGGGCGGGCAGGCCTGGTTGGACGGCCGGCCGCTCTACGCCGACGGGGCCATCTTCCACACGCAGGGCGGGTTGGACCTCCCGTTCACCTATCCCCCGCTCGCCGCCATCGCGTTCGCGCCGTTCGCCTGGCTTTCGCTGCCGGTCGCGAGCTCGGCGATCACCGTCACGACGCTGGTGTTGCTGATCGTCTCGACGGTCATCGTGCTGACGCGCCTGGACGTCTGGCCGCACACCTCGATCACCGCCGAGCCCGCGTGGATGCGCCGGTGCTGGCTGGCCGCGGCGGTCGTCGCGCCCGCGGTGATCTACCTGGAGCCGATCCGGTCGAACTTCGAGTTCGGCCAGATCAATGTCGTGCTGATGACGCTCGTGATCGCCGACTGCGTCCCCCGGCGCACGCCGTGGCCCCGCGGTCTGCTGCTCGGCTTGGCGATCGCACTGAAACTGACCCCGGCGGTCTTCCTGCTGTACTTCCTGCTGCGCCGCGACGTGCACACCCTGCTGCGGACGGCGGCGTCGGCCGTCATCGCGACGCTGGCCGGGTTCGTGCTGGCGTGGCGGGATTCGCTGGAGTACTGGACCGAGACGGTGCGCAACACCGACCGTATCGGGACCGCGACGCTCAACACCAACCAGAACATCGCCGGAGCCCTCGCACGGCTCGGCCTCGGCGAGGGCCCGCGCTTCGCGCTGTGGGTGGTGGCGTGTTTCGCGGTGCTGGCGCTGACGGTGTGGGCCGCCAGGCGGGCACTGCGCAGCACGGCGGACGAGTCGTCGGTGCTCGCGCTGATCTGCGTGGCGATGTTCGGCCTGGTCGTGTCGCCGGTGTCGTGGTCGCACCACTGGGTGTGGACGCTGCCCACGCTGCTGGTGGCCGGCATCCTGGCCTACCGCCATCGCAACGCACTGCTGGCCGCCGTGACCGCGGCCGGCGTCGCGCTGATGGTCTGGACACCCATCACGCTCATGCCCGAGCACCGCGAGACCACGGCATCGCTGTGGCGCCAACTGGCGGGCGGTTCCTACGTGTGGTGGGCGCTCGCGACGATCATGGCGATCGGCTTCGCGTCGACGTCGCAGGCCAGGGACCGAGCCGCGATCGCGGCCGAGCCGCTGGTCCGGAATTAGCCCGCGGCCGTCTGGGGCATCCTCGACGCGGGCTTCGCTTCGGCCTTCTCGGCGTTCTCCTTGACGTCGGCCGCGTACAGGTCGACGTACTCCTGCTCGGAGAGCCGCATCAGCTCGTACATCACCTCGTCGATGACGGCGCGTTCGATGAACCGGTTGCCTGCCAGTCCGTCGAACCGGCTGAAGTCCATCGGCTTGCCGAACCTGACCTCGACCCGTCCGAACCGCCACATCTTGCTGCCGGGCGGATTCACGACATCGGTTCCGATCATGGCGACCGGAATGACCGGAACGCCGGTCTGCAGCGCGAGCCGCGCGAGGCCCGTCTTGCCCTTGTACAACCGGCCGTCCGGTGAACGCGTGCCCTCGGGGTACATGCCCAGCAACTTGCCCTCGCTGAGAATCCGCTCGGCCGTCGTCAGCGCACTCTGCGCGGAATCGGCGTCGGTGCGGTCGATCGGCACTTGACCGGCCACGGTGTAGAACCAGCGCGTGAACCAGCCTTTGATCCCCGTCCCGGTGAAGTACTCGGCCTTGGCCAGGAACGTGATCCGGCGGCTCACCACGAGCGGCAGGTAGAAGCTGTCTGCGACGGCCAGGTGATTACTGGCCAGGATCACCGCACCCGAGGCCGGAACATGCTCCAGGCCAGTCACTTTCGGCCGACCGAGCAAGGACAGCAAAGGTCCCATGAAGATGAACTTGAAAAGCCAATACCACATGGACCCTCCACCTTGGGCGCACCGGACGATGCTCTGGCCCAACTTTACCCAGGCGTTGTAGTGGCTACCACAGGACGCCCGCGCGGGCCGGTGGCCTCACTCCTGCACGGTGACGGGGATGTGCTGGTAGCGGCCCGGTCCGGCCGGCGGCGGCGAGTCGTCGGGCGGCGGCGGGGAATCCGGTCCGCCGTCGGGACCCGGGGTGCCCCCGGTGCCGTCGGTGTCGTCGAGTACCGCGCGGATCACCGCGAGCAGAGCGACGCTGTGCTCGGCGATCACACCGAGAAGCGGATGGTGTTCGCCGTTGATCACCGCCGCCAGCGCGCACACCGGGCACCACACCTGCTGGCACTTACCGGGACCGCCTGCGGCAGTGGCCGCGGCCCGCGCGGCGGCCACGCGCACCGCGGGATCCAGCTTGTCGAGAATGGACTGGGCGAGCTGGCGCAGCTCGGGGCCGAGGTCGGGATGAGACCCAATCATGCCGGCCACACCTCCGGATTAGGACGGAAACGCACCGTCAACTCGCTGCCCCGTAACTGCGCGTCCGTCACGATGCATCGCCGAAGAACGGACGCCAACCGGACCCGGCGCCGCATACCGCCGACACCGATGATCAAGTCGTCATCGACCCGGCCCAACGTCAGTCCGGCGGAGTCGACCTGGGGCAACTCTAGCCGCAATCGATACACCGCATCGAGACCGGATCCCGATTCCCGATCCACCACCGGCCGCAGCGGCCGGGGCGGCGGGGACCCGTCGCGCCTGCGGGCACAGTCCAGCAGCTCGCCGAGCGCCTTGGGACCGATCGGCTCACCGGCCAGATGCGGTACCAGCACCAGCCCGACATCGCCGATCGTGGCGTCTAGCTCGTCGAGCACCGCCTGCTGTTCGGATATCCGCTCGGTGTACCAGTCGAACGCCGGATGCGCGGGCAGGTTCGAATACTCGAACGAATCATCCTGCACGAGAATCTGATTGACGATGAGCTCGGCCACTTCGACCCCCATGAGCGCCAACGAGCCCAAGGTCCGCGCCGCCTCGGCCGCCACCACCCGTTCAGCCGTCAGCACCAGGTGCGCGGTGACGCGCGATCCGTCGGTGAGCAACGCCGAGAGTTCGCGGATACCGGCATCGGTGCGCTCGAGCAGCGCCACGATCCCGGCCGTCGCAGCGTCCGCGGTGCCCGAGAGCCTCCGGTGTCGCGGCCAGGCCCGCTCGAGATACAGGCCGAACGTGTCGGGCAGGGTCAGCATGCGCAGTGCATCGGCCGTCGACGCACAGTCCACCACGACGTGATCCCAGCGCCCAGAGCCGGCCAGCTCACCCACCTCGTGCAGGCCGAGCACTTCCTGTATCCCCGGCAAGGCCGAAAGTTCTTCTGGGGCAACATCTCCCAGATCTGACTCCGGGAATCGCGCCGAGAGCGTGGCAGCGATCTCGGCCCAGCGCGACTCAAGCAGCGCGAGCGTGTCGAGAGCGAGCGCGTCGAGCGATCCACCGGTGTCGGCGAATCCGGACTCCATGTCGGTCAGCACCCGGGTCGGTGACCGCTGCCCCGTCGGCGCGAGGCTGATGCCCAGCACGTCTCCGGTCGAATGCGCCTGATCGGTCGACACGATGAGCACACGCGACCCCGCCCGCGCGGCGCGCACGGCGGTCGCGGTGGCCAGCGTGGACTTGCCTACCCCGCCCTTACCGACGAAGAGGCTGATCCGGGCTGGCTCTGCACCCTGGGCAGGCGACGGCGAATCACTCAGCCTCTACTCGTTTCTTGAGGTCTTTCAGTGCGGTGTCGGTGAGCCGCCGTTCGGCCTTCCGCTTGAGCAGGCCGATCATCGGGATGATCAGGTCCACCGACAGCTCGTAGGTGACGTCCGTACCGGATCCCTTGGGCTTCAACCGGTATGCCCCCTGCAAGGACCGCAGTAGCGAGCTCGACACCAGCGACCACGTCACCGACGTGCGGTCGGCCGGCCAGTCGTAGGCCAGCACCATGGTGTCCTTGAGCACCGCCGCGTCGAGCACGAGCCTGGCGGTTTTCGGATAGCCCTCGTCGTCGGTCTCGAGAACCTCGGTCTCCTTGTATTCGGCGACCCAATCCGGATAGGAACCGATGTCGGCGATGACGTCCATCACCGTCGACGGATCGGCATCGATGTAGATGGTCTGCGCCGTCTTGTCCGCCACCTGCACGCCCTTCTCCCCCGTTGCGCGGAGGTACACGACCTACCTAGGGCCTCCGCGAAGAAATCTACTCTCCCGCGCCGCCCCGGACCCCCCGGAACCTGTCCTCAGGCCAGCCGGGAAACACCGATCGGACGCGACGCCTCCAGCCGCTGCTTGATCTCGAACGCCATCGCCTTCCCGGCGACCCGGCGACGGTGATTCATCTTCGCCAGGTCCATGCGCGCCAGCTGCCAGGCCGTTGCCCCGGACGGCTCGGCATGCAGGAAGTAATGGAGGATCACCCCGTCGAGCATCTGCTCGAGCCAGATCTCCATCGTCCCGGTGAGCGCACCGGTGACCGTCCAGCGTTGGCCTTTCTCGGCCCGGTCCTCGACGACGGCCAGCCCGAGATCCGGCCACCACCGGCGCCAACTGGCAGGGTCCGCCACGGCCTCGCCCACCGCCACCGGATCAGCGGCGACGAAGGTTTCGTCGGCGATCTGAATGCTGTTCATCGCCGAATAGCTTCACACATGCGCCGTCGGCGGCCCAGCCCGGCCGACTAGGCTGACCGGCACAGTCGCTACACAAGCCTGGAGGGCAAGATCGTGCGTGAGTACAGTGCCGAATACAGCGTGCAGCCATCCTTCACCGTCGGCGAGCACGACAACATCGTCGGTTCCGTATTCACCCACGAGGCCGACGACCCTGATCATGTCATCTTCCGCCGCCTGGTCGATGGCGCCTGGACCGATGTGACCTGCGCCGAGGCCGCCGGTCAGATCCGTTCGGTAGCACTGGGTCTGATCGCCGACGGCGTGCAACCCGGTGACCGGGTCGCGATCCTGTCGGCCACCCGTTACGAATGGCCGATCATCGATTTCGCGATCCTGTCGGTGGGCGCGGTGACCGTGCCGATCTACGAGACCTCGTCGGCCGAGCAGGTGCGGTTCGTCCTGGAGAACTCGGGCGCGGCGGTCGTGTTCGCCGAGACCGACGCACACGCCGACAAGGTCGAGCAGCTCAAAGGCGACCTGCCCGGTCTGCGCACGGTCCTCACGATCGACGGCTCGGCCACCCCCGCGCTGCAAGCCCTGGCCGAGGCCGGCAAGTCCGTCGACCCCGCCGAACTCGACAAGCGGCTGGCCGGCATCCGGTCGGCGGATCCGGCCACCCTCATCTACACCTCGGGCACCACGGGCCAGCCCAAGGGCTGCCAGCTGACCCATTCGAACCTGCTCTACGAGATCCGCGGCGCCAAGGAGTGCTTCCCGACCCAACTGGCCAAGGGCGAACGCATGCTGGTGTTCCTGCCGCTGGCCCACGTCCTGGCCAGGGCCATCACCATCGCGGCCTTCGCCAACAAGGTCACGCTCGGCTTCACCAGCGACATCAAGAATCTGGTGCCGATGTTCGCGGTGTTCAAGCCGACGCTCGTCGTCTCGGTCCCGCGCGTGTTCGAGAAGGTGTACAACACCGCCGAACAGAACGCCCGCAACGACGGCAAGGGCAAGATCTTCGAGATCGCGGCCGAAACCGCGATCGAGTGGAGTAAAGCTCAGGACACCGGAGGCCCGGGCCTGGTGCTCAAGCTCAAGCACGCAGTGTTCGACCGGCTGGTGTACGGCAAGCTGCGGGCCGCGCTCGGCGGCGAGTGCCATGCCGCCATCTCGGGTGGCGCACCGCTGGGCGAACGGCTCGGCCACTTCTACCGCGGTGTCGGCCTGTCCATCTACGAGGGCTACGGCTTGACCGAGACCAGTGCCGCGATCACCGTCAACCGGGTCGGCGAGCTCAAGGTCGGTTCGGTCGGCAAGCTCGTGCCCGGCAACAGCATGCGCATCGCCGACGACGGTGAGCTGCTGGTCAAGGGCGGCGTGGTGTTCAACGGCTACTGGAAGAACCAGGCCGAGACCGACGCGGTGATCTCCGACGGCTGGTTCCACACCGGCGACCTCGGCGCGATCGACGACGACGGCTTCCTCACCATCGTCGGCCGTAAGAAGGAGATCATCGTGACCGCGGGCGGCAAGAACGTCGCCCCCGCGCTGCTCGAGGACCGGCTGCGCGCGCATCCGTTGATCAGCCAGGCCATGGCCGTCGGCGACAAGCAGCCGTTCATCGCCGCCCTCATCACGATCGATCCGGAAGCCTTCCCGGGCTGGAAGGAGCGCAACGGCAAGAGCGCGAGCGCGACGGTCGCCGAGCTCGCCGAGGATCCCGACCTGACCGCCGAGATCGACCTGGCGGTCAAGGAGGCCAACCAGGCGGTGTCGCATGCCGAGGCCATCCGCAAGTTCCGGATCCTGCCGGTCGACTTCACCGAGGACACCGGCGAGTTGACGCCGACACTCAAGGTCAAGCGCAAGGTCGTGGCCGAGAAGTTCGCCACCGACATCGCCGCGCTGTACGGCTAGCTAGCCGCTCAACAGTTCGGCGAGGCGGGCACCTTTGGCCCGCCACTGCCAGTTGTCGACGGTCCAGTGCCGGCCGGCGACCCCCATCGCGGCCGCGCGGCCGGGATCGGCGAGCAGGTCGCCGACCGCGGTCGCGATCGCACCGACATCGGTGCCGTCGACGACCGTGCCCGTCTGCCCGTCGAGCACGGTCTCCGGCGCCCCGCCCGAGGTGCCCGCGACCACCGGCACCCCGCAGGCCGAGGCCTCCAGGTACACGATGCCCAGACCTTCGACATCCAGTCCCGCCCCGCGGGTCCGGCACGGCATCGCGAACACGTCGGCCATCGCGTGATGGGCGGGGAGCTCCGCCGCCGGTACTCCCCCGGTGAAGATCACGTGGTCGGCCACGTCGTGGTCTTCGGCCAACCGCCGCAAGGTCTCCAAGTACGGCCCGCCGCCGACGATGACCAACGCGGTGTCGCGAATTCGCCGCCGGATCGCGGGCAACGCGCGGATCAGCATGTCCTGGCCCTTGCGCGGCACGAGCCGCGACAGGCACACCACCACGGGACGGTCGCCGAGCCCGTAACGCTCCCGCAGTTGCGCGCGGGCCACGGGATCGGGCTGGAACCGGTCGGTGTCGACGCCGGGCGCGAGATGTTCGAGCGCCGCGTTCGGGCCGAACGCCGAGGCGAACCGGCCGCGCGTGTAGCGGCTGACGAACGTGACGACGTCGGCGTCCTCGCCGATGCGGCGCAGCGCGTTGCGCGCCACCGGCAGCATCGACCAGCCCACCTCGTGCCCGTGCGTGCTGGCCACGACGCGGCCCGCGCCGGCCCGACGCGCCAACGGACCGAGCAGAGCCAGGGGCGCGGCTGCCCCGAACCAGACGGTTTCGATGTCGTGCTCACGGATCAGCCGGGTCATGCGGATCGCCACGGACGGCTCGGGCACCATGAGGGTCGTGGGATGGCGCACGATCCGGTAGCCCGCCCGCTCAGCTTCCGCGTCGTAGTCGGCGCACCCCTTCCACTTCGGGGCGTACACCGTGAGCTGGTGCGAACAGTTTCGCGTCAGCTCCCCGACGAACGCCTCCAGGTACGACTGAATGCCGCCGCGACGCGGTGGAAAGTCGTTGGTGACCAACAGAACCCGCGTCATCGCGCCATCCTTGTAACCATCGGCGATCAGGCTAGCCGCTCAGCCACCGACGCCAACCGGCGACCACCTCGTCGAGATCGGCGCCCAGGGTGTCGCGCACCGCGGTCGCCACATCCGGGTGGCCGATCCCGCACGCGCGCACATACAGCGCGCGCAGCGTCGGTACCCCGTAGGTCTCGGCGACATAGCGGCTGAACCACCAGGCGCGGTCGTAGGCCAGCGACCGCGCGGCGCCTGGCGAATCGAGGTCGGCATCGGTGGGCAGCTGCCCGAGGGCGCCGGCATCCTGCGGGCGGCGGTCGGTCGCCGGGCGGCCGACGTAGTCGGCGACGCCCTCGGTGAGCCAGCGGGGCGCGTCGGCGGCGGTCTGCGACCGCGCGGCGTAATGAAACAGCTCATGGCGCAGCACGATTCGCAACGCCCCTTGACTCATGGCGGCCGCCCCTGGCGCGAACATGATGCGCTCGGCCGTCGTGGTCGCCGCGATGTCGCCGACGCCCCCGGCCAAGACCCGGAACTGCTCATCCGACGCCGCGACCGCGATGACGATGTCCCTGCGCCAGTCCGGGCCCCAGAACGCCGTCACGGCCTCGACGGCACCGGGCAACTCGGCACGGATGCGGTCCAGTACGGCACCGGCGTGCCTGCCCCCCAGCGCCAGAAGCGCGGCGGTGCGACCGTCGGGCAGCCGCATCCCGGGAGCGGCGGTAGGGGTTGTCGAAACTGCCGGTACGCCGGGCGGTGTGGGCACCTGCGCGGGCTCAGGCGACGCGAGCGACACCAGGAGCGCTGCGGCAAGGCCGGTTTCGGCCAGCAGCACTACCGCGAGAGCCGGGCGCCGAGACCTGACGTCAGTACCGGCGGACGTTGTAGATCGGCGCATTGTTGACCGGGGCGACCCGTACCGGGGTGCCGTAGGTCGACGCGTGCACCATCATTCCGTCGCCGATGTAGATGCCGACGTGCGAGGCGTCCGAGTAATAGGTCACGAGATCGCCGGGCTGCATCTGGTCCTGGGAGACCGGCTGACCGCCGCGGGCCAGCGCCTGGCTGGAGTGCGGCAGCGAGATGCCGGCCTGCTGGAACGACCACATCACCAGACCGGAGCAGTCGAACGCGCTCGGGCCCGAGCCGCCCCACGAGTACGGTGAACCGATCCGGCTCAACGCGGCCTGGATGACAGTGGAGGAATGGCCGCTGGGCGCACCGCCGGGAATCGCGGCCTCGGGCGGCGCGACGTCGCCGGGCGGAATTCCGTTCGGCGGGGCGGCGAGCACGCCGGGATCGTTGGCCGGTGGCAACGCACCGGGAGCCGGTGCCGGTGGGGCGGCCGGGGCCGGTGGGACAGCCGCGAGCGCCTCGCGCTGAACCGGCGTGAGGGCCTGGTACTGCGACTTGACGACCGCGATCTGGACCTGCAGCTGACTTTGCTTGGATTGCAGATCGGCGCGCACTGCGGCGGCTTGCTCGGCCGCGGTCTTGGCGTCCGCGGCCGATTTCGCCGAGGCCTGCTCGGCCGCGGCGGCCTTCTCGCCGATCGAACGGAAGTTCTGCATCTGCGCCGACATCTGGGTCGCCATCACGCGCTGCACGGCGAGCTGCTCGATCAGCTGTTGCGGCGAGTCGGCGGTCAGGATCGCGTCGACGCCGGAGGTGCGGCCACCCATGTACTGCGCGGCAGCAACTTTGTTCACCGACGCCTGGAATGTTGCCAGCTGCGCCTTCGCCTGATCGGCGGCGGCCAGGTCATCGGCATGCTTCTTCTCCGCCGCCTGCTGAGCTGCCAGCTTCTCGTTGAGATCCAGCTGCGCCGAGTGCATTGCCTCGGTGGTCTGCTCGGCCTGTCGCGAGAGCTCGTTGAGCTTTGCCAAAGCGTCCTCGGCAGGATCGGCCTGCACACTGCCGGCGAGAAATCCCGACAGTAAAGTCAAGACCGCTATCGCACCTGCTAGGGGTCGCTTGACACGACTTGTGGGCCGGTGCGCGCGGTCGTGCCTCAAGTTTTCGTCCTCACAACTGACGTTAGCGAGCCGCCTCGAACTGCTCTTAGGTCTCAGATAGGTTACGAAACGGCATCGGGGTTGTCCAACAGGAGATGCAAATTTAACAGCCCCACGGGCATATTTTCCTGTGCGACAACGGATGCGTGTCGTCAGGCGACCCCGGACGCACCGTTCCGGTGAATCGGAACGAGCCGCAGCCGCGGCGCCAACCCCACGTCAGCGAGCACTTCTAGCGCCTTGCGTTCGTCGTCCAGCAACGTTTCGGGCACGCCGAGCAACACACTCACGACACAGTCCTGACACCCCGGCCCGCGCACCGCGCAGTCGTCGCAGTCGATGATCACGCTGCCGGAGTCGCCGTGACCGCCGCCGGGCTTGCCGCCCTGCCGCATTCCGCTCATCTTGACCGTCCTCTCGATCGGTGTTGCGCGCACGGTATCGCCGGCTACCGACAAGCGTGTCGCCCGAGCGCTGTCGGTGGCTGTCCCTACCGTCATCGGCATGGGCGACGGCGGGCAACTGGCTTTCGAGCTCGATGCCGTATCCCTCGCCGACACCACGTTCGTCGTCGTCGACCTCGAGACCACGGGCGGGCGGGCGACCCCGGCACAGCCCGGCGGCCCGTACGACGCGATCACCGAGATCGGCGCCGTCAAGGTCCGCGGCGGCGAGGTGCTGGGTGAGCTGGGCACGCTCGTCGACCCCGGCCGGGCCATCCCGCCGCAGATCGTCGAACTCACCGGCATCACGTCGGCGATGGTGCGCGATGCGCCGAAGATCGAATCCGTGCTGCCTGCGTTCCTCGAATTCTCGCGGGGCGCGGTCCTCGTCGCCCACAACGCCGGGTTCGACATCGGGTTCCTGCGGGCGGCAGCCGAACGCGCACAACTCAACTGGCCGCGTCCCCCGGTGCTGTGCACGGTGCGCCTGGCACGGCGGGTCCTCACGCGCGACGAGGCGCCCAGTGTCCGGCTCTCCGCCCTGGCGCAGTTGTTCCGCGCCACCACGACCCCGACCCACCGGGCGCTCGACGACGCCCGCGCCACCGTCGACGTCCTGCACGGGCTGATCGAGCGGGTCGGCAATCAGGGCGTGCACACCTATGCCGACCTGAAGTCGTATCTGCCCGACACCACACCGGCCCAGCGGCGCAACAAGGCCTTGGCCGACCGATTGCCGAACCGCCCGGGCGTCTACCTGTTCCGCGGGCCGTCGCGCGAGGTGCTCTACGTCGGCACCGCGGTCGATCTGCGGCGCCGGGTGCGGCAGTACTTCACCGGCGCCGACCCCCGGGCCCGGATGAAGGAGATGGCCTCGCTGGCATGCGCGGTCGATCACGTCGAGTGCGCCCACGATCTGGAGGCAGGCGTGCGGGAACTGCGGTTGCTGGCCGCCCACGCACCGCCGTACAACCGCCGGTCGAAATCGCCGCAGCGATGGTGGTGGGTGGCGCTGACCGACGAAGCCTTCCCGCGCCTGTCGACGGTGCGAAACCCGAAGCACCGCACGGCGCTCGGACCGTTCTCGGCACGGTCCGACGCGATCGACACCGCCGCGCTGCTGGCCCGCTTCACCGGGATGCGGACCTGCACGGCCAGGTTCGGCGCGGCGGCGGCCCACCACTGCCCCGAACGCGAGCTCTCACCGTGCCCGGCGCCGCAGGGCGCCCGCGCCGCCGACTACGCGGCCGCCTGCCTGCGGGCCGCGGCTCTCATCGACGGCAGTGACGACGCCGTGCTGGTCGCCGTGCTGGCCCACGTCGAGGATCTGGCTGCGACAGGCCGGTACGAGACGGCGGCGCGGGTACGCGACCACGCCGCGGTGGCCATCGAGGCGCTGTGGCGCGGGCAGCGGCTCGCCGCGCTGGCCGCATTGCCCGAGTTCGTCGCGGCGCGGGCAGACGGCAACGGCGGCTGGCATTTCGCGGTGATCCGCCACGGGCAGCTGGCCGGCGCGGGCACCGCACCGCGCGGCGTGCCGCCCATGCCGGTCGTCGACGCGATCTGTGCGGGCGCCCAAGTCGTTCTGCCGACGACCGGACCGCTCGGCGGCGCACTGGTGGAGGAAACCGCGCTCATCGCCCGCTGGCTGGCGTCGCCCGGGGTGCGGATCGTGCGCACCGAGGTCGGCTACGCGTGTCCTATCGGCGCGGCAGGCCGCCACGCGCAGTGGGCCGCGACGGCTCGCTCGGCCCGGATGGCCGCCCGGCAGCTGGAGCGCTCAGAGCTGCTGGCCGAACCGCACCCAGCGCGAGAGCAGTTGTTCGGCCGCACCGGAGTCGATGGCCTCGGTGGCGCGCGCCAGGCCGGATTCCCACGCCGGGACCCACTTGGCGTCGCTGGCTAGGCCCGCGTGGGCCACCATGGCACCGGCGGCGTTGAGCACCACGGCATCACGCACCGGGCCCTTGGCCCCGCCCAGCACCGCACGCGCCTCCGCGGCGTTGGCGGCCGCGTCACCGCCGACCAGCTCGCTGATCTCGGCCCGCGCGAACCCGAACGCGGCGGGATCGAACGTCAGCCGCTCCATCGTGCCCGCCTGAACGCGCCAGATCGTGCTCGTCGTCGTGGTGGTCAGCTCGTCGAGGCCGTCGTCGCCGTGCACCACGAGCGCACTCGACCCCCGGGTGGCGAACACACCCGCCATCACCTCGGCGAGGTCGGCCCACGCGCAGCCGATCAGCCCGGCCCGCGGGGTCGCCGGATTGGTCAGCGGCCCAAGCAGATTGAACACCGTCGGGACCCCGATCTCGCGGCGCACGACCGAGGCGTGCCGGTAGGACGGGTGGAACTGCGGCGCGAACGCGAACCCGATACCGACCTCGGCGACGCTGCGGGCGACCTCGTCGGGCCCCAGATCGATCCGGACGCCGAGCGCTTCGAGGGTGTCGGCACCGCCCGACAGCGACGACGCCGCCCGGTTGCCGTGCTTGACCACCGGGACACCACACGCGGCGACGACGATCGAAGCCATCGTGGACAGGTTGACGGTGTTGGCACCGTCGCCGCCCGTGCCGACGATGTCGACCGTCGAGGTGCCGATCTCATCGGTCGGCACCCGGCGCGCGTGCGACAGCATGATGTCGGCGAGTTCGCGAACCTCGGCCGAGGTCGGGCGCTTCATCTTCATCGCCACCGCGAAGCCGGCGATCTGGGCCGGGGTCGCGACGCCGGTCATCATCTGGTCCATCGCCCACGCCGCGTGACCGTTGGGCAGGCTCTGCCTCGTGGTGAGCCGGCCGAGGATACGCGGCCACGACGGCGCCGAGTCTGGGCCGGACTGGGACGGGGACAGCTGCGATGATCCGG
Organism: Mycolicibacterium wolinskyi str. Jessa 2025; assembly: GCF_049241375.1. Classification (NCBI taxonomy): domain Bacteria; kingdom Bacillati; phylum Actinomycetota; class Actinomycetes; order Mycobacteriales; family Mycobacteriaceae; genus Mycobacterium; species Mycolicibacterium wolinskyi. Next base: position 2,825,952 of record NZ_CP185960.1, on the reverse strand, counting down.
ATGTCACCGCCGAATGCTATCGCTCGCCGCCCATACCACCCGGACGCATCCCGACACGAATCCGACCAATTGCTCGACCCGGGTGGAGTTCGACAACTACAAAGCGTCATACTTGCGGATGTGACGAGCGCTGTAGGTACCTCGGGAACCGCCATCACGTCGCGCGTTCATTCGCTGAACCGACCCAACATGGTCAGTGTCGGCACCATCGTGTGGCTTTCCAGTGAGTTGATGTTCTTTGCTGGACTGTTCGCGATGTATTTCACCGCGCGCGCCCAGGCTGCTGGTGATTGGCCGCCCGAGCCAACCGAACTCAATTTGGCCCTTGCCGTACCGGTGACGCTGGTCCTCATCGCGTCATCGTTCACCTGCCAGATGGGCGTCTTCGCCGCCGAGCGCGGCGACGTCTTCGGCCTGCGCAGGTGGTACGTGATCACGTTCCTGATGGGCCTGTTCTTCGTACTCGGCCAGGGATACGAGTACATCCACCTGGTCGACCACGGCACCACGATTCCGGGCAGCGCCTACGGGTCGGTCTTCTACCTGGCCACCGGATTCCACGGCCTGCACGTGATCGGCGGCCTGGTTGCCTTCATCTTCCTGCTGGCCCGCACGAAGATGAGTAAGTTCACGCCTGCGCAGGCCACCGCCGCGATTGTCGTCTCGTATTACTGGCACTTCGTCGACATCGTCTGGATTGCGCTGTTCGCCACCATCTACTTCGTTCGATGATCGGCTCGCCGATGCGTTCCATGATCGGCTCGCCGATTCCTCCGATGAGAAGGAGTTCGATGACCAGCAAGTCGCGCCGTCGGCTACGTCGGCGATTGTCAGCAGGCCTACTGCTGTTGATCGGCCTGGCAGTCGCGGGTGGTGTTGCGGCCACGCTGACGCCGACACCGCAGGTCGCGGTGGCCGACGAATCACAGTCGGCGCTGCTGCGCACCGGCAAGCAGCTGTTCGAGACGTCGTGCGTGTCGTGCCACGGCGCGAACCTGCAGGGTGTTCCCGACCGTGGCCCCAGCCTCATCGGAACCGGCGAGGCGGCGGTGTACTTCCAGGTGTCGACCGGCCGTATGCCCGCGATGCGCGGTGAGGCCCAGGCGCCCTCGAAGCCCGAACACTTCGACGAGTCGCAGATCGACGCGCTCGGCGCCTACGTCCAGGCCAACGGCGGGGGCCCGACGGTCCTCCGCGACGAGCACGGCGGCGTCGCCCAGGAGTCGCTCATCGGCTCCGACGTCGCGCGCGGCGGCGACCTGTTCCGCCTCAACTGCGCGTCGTGCCACAACTTCACCGGCAAGGGCGGCGCACTGTCCTCCGGCAAGTACGCACCCGATCTCGGCGACGCCAATCCGGCGCAGATCTACACCGCGATGCTGACCGGGCCGCAGAACATGCCGAAGTTCTCCGATCGGCAGCTCTCGCCCGAGGAGAAGAAGGACATCGTCGCCTACGTCCGCGAATCGGCCGAGACTCCCAGCTACGGCGGCTACGGCCTCGGCGGCTTCGGGCCCGCGCCCGAAGGTATGGCGATGTGGATTATCGGAATGGTTGCCGCGATCGGCGTGGCGATGTGGATCGGATCACGAGCATGAGCCAGGACATCCCGGACAACAACGGCGACGTCAAGGGAACCGACACCCCGGGTCAGATGGGTGCCCCGGGCCAGCCCACCGACGAGCAGCTCGCGACGATGTCGCGTGAGGAGCTGGTCGACCTCGGCGGCAAGATGGACGGCGTCGAGACCATCTTCAAGGAGCCGCGCTGGCCGGTACCCGGCACCAAAGCCGAGAAGCGCGCGGAGCGCACGGTCGCGTACTGGCTTGTGCTCGGCGGTCTTTCGGGCCTGGCGCTGCTCCTGGTCTTCATCTTCTGGCCGTGGGAGTACCAGCCCTTCGGCTCAGAGGGTGAGTTCCTCTACTCGCTGGCGACCCCGCTGTACGGCCTGACGTTCGGGCTCTCGATCCTGGCCATCGGCATCGGCGCGGTGCTGTTCCAGAAGAAGTTCATCCCCGAGGAGATCTCGGTCCAGGAGCGCCACGACGGCGCCTCCCCCGAGCTGCACCGCAAGACGGTCGCGGCGAACCTCACCGATGCGCTGGAAGGCTCGACGATCAAGCGCCGCAAGCTCGTCGGCCTGTCGCTGGGCATCGGGCTCGGCGCGTTCGGCGCGGGCACGCTGGTGGCGTTCATCGGCGGCTTGATCAAGAACCCGTGGAAGCCCGTGGTTCCGACAGCCGAGGGCAAGAAGGCCGTGCTGTGGACGTCGGGCTGGACCCCGCGGTTCCACGGCGAGACGATCTACCTCGCCCGCGCGACCGGACGTCCCGGCTCGTCGCCGTTCGTCAAGATGCGGCCCGAGGACATCGACGCCGGCGGCATGGAGACCGTGTTCCCGTGGCGCGAGTCCGACGGCGACGGCACCACCGTCGAGTCCGAGCATCACCTGACCGAAATCGCCATGGGCGTGCGCAACCCGGTCATGCTGATCCGCATCAAGCCGGCTGACATGCACAAAGTGGTCAAGCGCAAGGGCCAGGAGAGCTTCAACTTCGGTGAGCTGTTCGCGTTCACCAAGGTGTGCTCGCACCTGGGCTGCCCCTCGTCGCTGTACGAGCAGCAGACCTACCGCATCCTGTGCCCGTGCCACCAGTCTCAGTTCGACGCCTTGCATTTCGCAAAGCCCATATTCGGTCCGGCTGCGCGCGCGTTGGCGCAGCTGCCCATCACCATCGATAAAGACGGGTATCTCGTCGCCAACGGTGACTTCATCGAGCCCGTCGGACCGGCATTCTGGGAGCGCAGATCATGAGCCCTGACCTCGCCAAGATGGCAGCCGCACAAGGTGATGCGATCGATTCGCGTTACCACCCGTCCGCGGCGGTACGTCGGCAGCTGAACAAGGTCTTCCCCACCCACTGGTCGTTCCTGTTGGGTGAGATCGCCCTGTACAGCTTCATCGTGCTGCTCATCACGGGTGTCTGGCTGACGCTGTTCTTCGACCCGTCGATGGCGCACGTCACCTACGACGGTGTGTACCAACCACTTCGGGGTGTTCAGATGTCGCGGGCGTACGAGTCCGCACTCGACATCAGCTTCGAGGTGCGCGGCGGTCTGTTCGTCCGCCAGATTCACCACTGGGCCGCGCTGATGTTCGCCGCCTCGATCATGGTGCACCTGGCGCGCATCTTCTTCACCGGCGCGTTCCGGCGCCCGCGTGAGGCCAACTGGGTGATCGGCTCACTGCTGCTGATCCTGGCGATGTTCGAGGGTTACTTCGGCTACTCGCTGCCCGACGACCTGCTGTCCGGCATCGGCCTGCGCGCCGCGCTGTCGTCCATCACGCTGGGCATGCCGATCATCGGAACCTGGTTGCACTGGGCGCTGTTCGGCGGTGACTTCCCCGGCGAGATCCTCATCCCGCGCCTGTACGCCCTGCACATCCTGTTGATCCCGGGCATCATCCTGGCGCTCATCGGTGCGCACCTCGCGCTGGTGTGGTTCCAGAAGCACACCCAGTTCCCCGGCCCCGGCCGCACCGAGACCAACGTCGTCGGCGTGCGCGTCATGCCGGTGTTCGCGGTCAAGTCGGGCGCGTTCTTCGCGATGGTCACCGGCGTGCTCGGCCTCATGGGTGGCCTGCTGACCATCAACCCGATCTGGAACCTGGGTCCGTACAAGCCTTCTCAGGTGTCGGCGGGTAGCCAGCCGGACTTCTACATGATGTGGACCGAAGGCCTGGCGCGTATCTGGCCGGCCTGGGAGTTCTACCCCTTCGGCCGCTACACGATCCCCGCGGTCGTCTGGGTCGCGGTGATCATGGGCCTGGTGTTCGCATTACTGATCGCCTACCCCTTCATCGAGAAGAAGGTCACCGGCGACAACGCACACCACAACCTGTTGCAGCGCCCGCGTGACGCACCGGTCCGCACCGCGATCGGCGCGATGGCGATCGCGTTCTACATGGTGCTGACCCTGGCGGCCATGAACGACATCATCGCGCTGAAGTTCCACATCTCGCTGAACGCGACAACGTGGATCGGCCGCATCGGCATGGTGGTGCTGCCCGCGATCGTCTACTACATCGCCTACCGCTGGGCCATCTCGCTGCAGCGCAGCGACCGTGCGGTGCTCGAACACGGCATCGAGACCGGCATCATCAAGCGACTGCCGCACGGCGCCTACGTCGAACTGCACCAGCCGCTCGGCCCGGTCGACGATCACGGTCACCCGATCCCGCTCGAATACCAGGGCGCCGCACTGCCGAAGCGGATGAACAAGCTCGGCTCCGGCGGCGCACCCGGCACCGGCAGCTTCCTGTTCGCCGATCCCGAGGTCGAGCACGAGGCGATCACCGAGGCGGCGCACGCGTCCGAACGCAAGGCGCTCACCGCACTCAAGGAGCACCAGGACCGTATCCACGAGAACGGGGAGCCCAACGGTCACCACTGACCGTCCCCGGTAGATTCACCCGATCGCCGCAACCTCTTCCCGAAGAGGTTGCGGCGATTGTCGTATCTGGCGTCGGCGTGAACGTGCGCTGCCGATCGCACAGATCGCGGCTCACGTATGTTGCGCCAGGGCGATTTTCGACGGTCGACAACGCCGTGGCGCTATGCGCCCCTCCCCTACCCTGCCATCTCCAGGCGATAGCGACGGGACTGCCGGCTGCAGCCCCACCTGAGGGCTAGGCCGACAGTTGATCGAGCTGACGTACCGCCAGGATCGGCAGGGCCACCATACCGACGGTGATGAGGCCGGCAAGCCCGTACAGGCACCACGCGGCCACGTCGTTGTCGGTGGCCATGAGATACGTGGCCAATCCGACTGCGGCCGTGGCGACACCGATGGCGCATGCGGCTGACAGCGCGAAACGCAGCCACACCTGCTCGACCGCAGCGGCGGCGCGGTCGAAGCCGTAGCGGCTCGGCGGCTGAGGGCGTCGCACCGGCGCGCGCACCGGCTGACGGTTGTCGGCCTGGGCACGCGCCCGCAGCAGCAACGGCACCGCGGCGACGATCACGACGACCGATATCCCGATGACGGTGTAGAGCAACCACGGTGTGTCCGCGGACTCCTCACCCTGCGGATGGCCGCGGCCGAGGTCGACCAGGGCGACGACGGCGGCGACGGCAGCCCCCAATGCGGCCAGCCAAGCGACCGCACACGCGCCGAGCAGGATCCGGTCGGTGTTGTTCAGTTCGGTGTTGGGGCCGGTCATCAGCAGGCGGTCTGCGCAGAGTTGTTGGCGTTGGACGACAGCACCGTTCCGTCACTCGCGGTGATCGAGCAGTTCAGTCTGCTCACCAGGAACAGGCTGGATGCCTCGACCGAACCGACGTCGGAGTTGGAGATCGGCGTCATCGTGAACGTCCACGGGATGTAGACGTTGCGCAACGTGCGCCGGTTACCGTTCCCGTCGACGTAGGTGATGGTGATGATGTCGCCAGGGGCTTTCGTGCCGGTCACCGAATAGGTGACCTGGCGCGGCCCCGCCGGGGCGGTCGTGGTGGTCGGCGGCGGCGTTGTCGTCGTCGCCGGCGGTGGCGGTGGCGCCTCGCTGCTCGGCGGCGGAGGCGGTGGTGGCGGAGGCTCGGTCACCGTCACGGTCTCCGGGGGCGGTGGTGGCGGCTCCTCCGAGGTCGGTGGCGGAGGTGGCGGCGGCGGAGGCGGTGTCGTCGTGGTGATCTCGTCCTGGAACGGCGGTGCCGACGTCGTCGTACTCGGCTGCGGCGTGGCCAGATTGGTGGTGTCGTCGTCGCGCGTCACCAGCACGGCGACCGACGCCACGAGCGCGATCGCGGCGATGATGGCGGTGACACCGACGACCCACGGCCAGCGCGGCGGCGGTGGCTGGTCGACGAGCTCGGTGACCGGGTCGTAGCTGTCGTAGTCGTACAGCCCGGGCTCGGCCGGCACGTATGGCCCGCTCGTGAACTGTTCGGACTCGGGCGCGGAGTACGCCTGCGAGTAGAACTCAGTCTCGCCGGTGTTCGGGTCGGTCCCGGCCACCTGCGTGGGTTCCTCGGGTGCAGAATGCTTCCCCGGTTGCTGATCCGGCAAATCCGAACCGGAGCCATCCGGTCCTGGGGGATTCGGCCCGCTCATCTACGCCTATCCTTCTCGACTGCTTCACTGTCACACGGGGACGGTCAGTACCGTTCACGGATGACAGTGCCCCGGCAACATTACCCAACCGGCAGGCGTCAGTGACTCCGGCAGTCCCGGTGTCGAGTGAACTGGTGCCTCGATTGTGACCTTGACCAGGCGGCGGGCGAGCATCGGCCCAGCGGGTCAGTGCTTCTCGGGGCCCCAGTAGTACTCGAAGACCAGGCCGCCGGCCGAGAAGAGCACGAAGCAGATGCCTGCCACGAGCAGCCACGGGAGCCACAGTGCGGCACCGACGGCCGCGGTCGAGAAGGACAGCGCGATCAGGATCGGCCACCAGCTGTGCGGCGCGTAGAAGCCCAGTTCGCCGGCGCCGTCGCTGATCTCGGCGTCCTCGTAGTCCTCGGGACGGGTGTCGAGCCGGCGGGCCACGAAGCGGAAGAACGTACCGGTGATCAGCGTGAGGCCGGTGGTGAGCACCAGCGCGGTGGTGCCCGCCCACTCCACGCCGCCGTTGGCGAACATCGCGGTCAGCACGCCGTACACGACGGCCGACAGCGCGAAGAAGCCGGTGAGGATCTCGAACAGCCGAGCTTCAATATGCATGAGGTGTCCCTACTTGCTCGCCTGCGGTGCCATTTCACCGCGTCGGGTATCGAACGGCTTGGTGGTCGTCGCCAGCGGCGGCTGGTTGATCGCCGCCAGCGCTTCGGCATTCGTCTTGCCCGCGCTGCGCTGGTCGATGTAGGCCTCGAAGTCGTTGGGCTCCACCACGCGAACCTCGAAGTTCATCATCGAGTGGTAGGTGCCGCACATCTCGGTGCAGCGCCCGACGAACGCGCCGGTCTCCTCGATCTTGCTGACCTGGAAGACGTTGTCGGAGTTGTTGGCCTTCGGATCGGGCATCACGTCGCGCTTGAACAGGAACTCCGGGACCCAGAAGCCGTGGATCACGTCTGCGGAGTTGAGCACGAACTCGATGCGCTTGCCCGCGGGCAGCACCAGCACCGGGATCTCGGTCGAGCTGCCCAGCGTCTCGATCTTGTCGAAGTTCAGATACGTCCGGTCTTCGGGGTTGAGCCCGCGGACCGCGCCGACGCGCTCGTGTCCGTGCGCGTCCTCACCCTCGGGACGCGACTCCATCGCGGCCTTGCGCTCGGGATCGGCGCCGTCGTAGTTGAAGGTGCCGTCGGCGTAGGCGATCTTCTGGTAACCGAACTTCCAGTTCCACTGGAAGGCGGTCACGTCGATGACGACCTCGGGGTTGGGGTCCTTGTGCAGCATGCGCTCCTGCACCACGACGGTGAAGTAGAACAGCACCGAGATGATGAGGAACGGGATGACCGTCAGCACCAGCTCGAGCGGCATGTTGTAGCCGAACTGGCGCGGCAGCTCGGTGTCGGTCTTCTTCTTCCGGTGGAAGGCGCTGGACCAGAAGATCAGCCCCCACACGATGGCGCCCACGACGAACGAGGCGATCACCGAGCCGATCCAGAGCTCGCGGTTGAGTTTGCCCTCAGGGGTGATGCCGGTCGGCCAGCCGAGCGCAAGCGCGTCCGACCAGCTGCAGCCGCTCAGCAGTAGTGCTGAGCCACCGAGGACAATTGACAACAACGCCGCCCTGGCCACCGCCTTAAGCCCGCGAGGTGTCACGCTTGCGCCTCCTAGATCGGTATTTCACGACCGCGAGCGGTCAGTCATTTCAGCGAATACTACGCAGCGTAGACCACGCCTGCCGACGGGAGCGAAGCGACTCGGGAATGGGGCCAGGACGGGGGCGAAGCAACCGGCAGACTCGCCCGGGTGTGGGCCTGCACACCCGCCGCGATTAGGCATACTGGCGCGGTGTGCGGACTGCTGGCCCTGGTAACTGACCCGTCGCGAGCCACCCAGGTCGAGGCGGTGACCGGCGAGGTCGCCAGGGCGTCGCACCTGATGCGGCACCGCGGCCCCGACGAACCCGGCACCTGGTCCGACACCGCTTCGGACAGCACCGTGGTCCTCGGCTTCAACCGGCTGTCGATCATCGACATCGCCCACAGCCATCAGCCGCTGCGCTGGGGTCCGGCCGAATCGCCGGATCGCTATCTTCTGGTGTTCAACGGCGAGATCTACAACTACGTCGAATTACGCGCAGAATTGCGGTCCGAATACGGTGCCGAATTTCACACCGACGGGGACGGCGAGGCCATCGTCGCCGCCTACCACCACTGGGGCGCCGACGCGCTGCGGCGGCTGCGCGGCATGTTCGCGTTCGCATTGTGGGACACGCAGGAACGCGAGTTGTTCTGTGCGCGTGACCCGTTCGGCATCAAGCCGCTGTACATGGCGACCGGGCCCGGCGGCACCGCCGTCGGCAGCGAGAAGAAATGCCTGCTGGACCTGGCCGATGCGCTCGATCTCGACCTCGGCATCGACGAACGCGCCGTACAGCACTACACCGTGCTGCAGTACGTGCCCGAGCCCGAGACGCTGCACCGCGGCATCCGCAGGCTGGAATCGGGTAGCTATGCCCGGCTCAAGCCGGGCGGCACCCCCGAGGTGACGCGGTATTTCGTTCCGAAGTTCACCGCGGTTCCCTTCGTGGCGGGGGCCGAGCAGTCCCGCTACGACGAGATCACGGCCGCGCTGGAGGATTCGGTCGCCAAACACATGCGGGCCGACGTCACCGTCGGCGCGTTCTTGTCCGGCGGCATCGACTCGACCGCAATCGCGGCGCTCGCGATGCGCCACAACCCGCGGCTCATCACGTTCACCACCGGCTTCGAGCGCGAGGGGTTCTCGGAGGTCGATGTGGCCGTCGCGTCGGCGGAGGCGATCGGCGCGCGCCACGTCACCAAGGTGGTCAGCCAGGCCGAGTTCGTCGAGGCGTTGCCCGAAATCGTCTGGTACCTCGACGAGCCCGTCGCCGACCCGGCGCTCGTCCCGCTGTTCTTCATCGCCCGCGAGGCCCGCAAGCACGTCAAGGTCGTCCTGTCCGGCGAAGGTGCCGACGAGTTGTTCGGCGGCTACACGATCTACCGCGAACCGCTGTCGCTGCGGCCGTTCGACTATCTCCCGCGCCCGGTGCGCAAGTCGCTGGGCAAGGCATCCCGGCCGCTGCCGGAGGGCATGCGCGGCAAGAGCCTGTTGCACCGCGGTTCGCTGACCCTCGAAGAGCGCTACTACGGCAACGCGCGCAGCTTCTCCGACGACCAGTTGCGGGCGGTGTTGCCGAACTTCCGCCAGGAGTGGACGCATACCGACGTCACCGCACCGGTGTACGCGCAATCGCAGGGCGCCGATCCCGTCGCACGCATGCAGCACATCGATCTGTTCACCTGGCTGCGCGGCGACATCCTGGTCAAGGCCGACAAGATGACCATGGCCAACTCACTGGAGCTGCGGGTGCCGTTCCTGGACCCCGAGGTGTTCGCGGTGGCGTCGCGGCTACCCGCCGATCAGAAGATCACGCGCTCGACCACCAAGTTCGCCCTGCGCCGGGCGCTCGAGCCGATCGTGCCCGCGCACGTGCTCAACCGGCCCAAGCTCGGATTCCCGGTGCCGATCCGGCACTGGCTGCGGGCAGGCGAATTGATGGACTGGGCTTATGCGATGGTCGGCTCGTCACAGGCCGGCGCCCACGTCGACCTCGCCGCGGTCCGCACGATGCTCGACGAGCACCGCGCGGGCGTGAGCGATCACAGCCGGCGGCTGTGGACCGTGCTGATCTTCATGCTGTGGCACGCGATCTTCGTCGAACACAGCGTGACCCCGCAGATCAAAGAGCCGCACTACCCGGTGCAGCTCTAGTCGGCCCGCCGACGTGCAGCTCTAGGCGGGCTCAGCCCAGCGCCTGCGCGATCTCCGCACCCGCCTCGGCGCCGTAGGCGTCGGACAGCCGCCGCACGGCCTCGTCGCGGTCCCAGCTCCATTCCTGCGGCCCTGGCGCTTCGAGCACCAGGACGGCCACGAGCGATGCCAGCTGGGCCGAGCGCTCCAGGTTCAGACCCGCGCTGCGCCCGGTCAGGAAGCCGGCCCGGAATGCGTCGCCGATGCCGGTCGGGTCGTCCTTGTGGGTCTCGGGCACGACGTCGACGTGCACGAACGTGCCGTCCCGCCCGACCAGATCGACGCCCTTCTCCCCCAGCGTGGTGACCCGTAGCTCGATCTGGCTCATCACCTCGGCCTCCGACCACCCGGATTTCTGCAGCAGCAGATCCCATTCGTAGTCGTTGGTGAACAGGTAGGTGGCACCGTCGATGAGCTTGCGGATCTCGTCACCGGTCAGCCGCGCGAGCTGCTGCGACGGGTCGGCGGCGAACGCGAGCCCGAGCTTGCGGCACTCCTCGGTGTGCAAGAACATCGCCTCGGGGTCGTTCGCCCCGACGATCACGAGTTCGGGTTTGCCGGCCTGGGCCACGAGATCGGCGAGCGATATGGTGCGCGCCTCTGACATCGCGCCCGGGTAGAACGACGCGATCTGCGCCATGTCCTCGTCGGTGGTGCACACGAAGCGCGCGGTGTAGGCCGACGGCGAGATCAGCACGTGGTCGCAGTCCACACCGTGCGAGGTCAGCCAGTTGCGGTAGTCGTCGAAGTCCTTGCCCACCGCGCCGACGAGGGTGACATCGCCGCCGAGCACACCGATCGCGTAGGCCATGTTGCCCGCGACGCCGCCCCGGTGGATGACCAGGTCGTCGACCAGAAAGCTCAGCGACACCTTCTGCAGATGGTCGGCCAGCAGCTGCTCGGAGAACTTGCCGGGGAACTTCATCAGGTGGTCAGTGGCGATGGATCCGGTCACTGCGATGGTCACGAAGTGTCACCCTTCATTTCGTTAACACGTCTACGCAAGACTACGCGCGCCGCCCGGGTGCTACAGCGCTCACGGCGCCCCCGTCGCGGCTTGCGCTAACCTGCGTAATAACCGTATGCCCGGTCACCGTAGACGGGTGACCCACCTCCAGATCACCCGGGGAGCGCCATTTAATGACTGGTACCTACCAGTACCCCGAATCCGTTCCGCCCCAGCAGTATCCGGAGCAGGTACCGTCCGCTTATCCCGGCATGTTGCCGCCGCCGGTGCAGTATCCGAAGCGTCGCCGGTGGCCGCGGATCCTCGCGGTGGTGCTCGCCGTTGCCGTGGTGGGTGCGGTGTTGACGGTGGTGATCGTGTTCGGCCGCGGCGGCAGCACCCAGCCCGGGGTGGTGTCGGATGAGCAGGCTCAGGCCGCGGTTCAGGAGTATCTGACCGCGTTGATCGACGGTGACGACGAAACCGTCGCGCGCCACACGCTGTGCGGGCTGTTCGACGCGGTCAAGGAGCGCAAGACCGATCTCGCGGTGGCCGGCCTGGCCAGCGACGCGTTCCGCAAGCAGTTCAGCAAGGCCGAGGTGGTCCGGATCGATAAGATCGTCCCGTGGTCGACGACGCAGGCGCAGGTGCTGTTCACGATGCGCGTGGCGCCGGCGAGCGGCTCGGCGCGGGGGCAGCGGGCACCCGACCAAGAGCAGCAGGGCGTCGCGCAGGTGCTGGTCGAGAAGGACGGACAGAACGAGAACGTGCTCGTCTGCTCGTATGTGCTACGAACCGGCGGTCAGTACTGACACGCAGCACTGACCGCCCGCACGTCAGTTGAAGGAATCGCCGCAGGCGCAGGACCCGGTGGCGTTCGGGTTGTCGATCGTGAAGCCCTGCTTCTCGATGGTGTCGACGAAGTCGATCGTCGCGCCCTGCACGTACGGCGCGCTCATGCGGTCAACCGTCAGCGTGACGCCGCCGAACTCGGCGGTCAGGTCACCGTCGAGGGTCCGGTCGTCGAAGAACAGGTTGTAGCGCAGGCCTGCGCAACCACCCGGCTGCACGGCGATGCGCAGCGCCAGATCGTCGCGGCCTTCCTGGTCCAGCAGCGCCTTCGCCTTGGCCGCGGCAGCGTCCGACAGGGTCACCCCGTGGGTTTCGGTGGAGGTCGCGTCCTGAACAGTCATTGCTCTCCCTAAGCATCCCGGGCATCGCTGATGCCGAAGTTCATTGGGAACGACGTGGGCTTACCTGGTGGGCGTCACCCGCGTGTCCACTACCTCAACGGTACCTCCTTCTGCCGCTATTCCCGACTTATCCCCAGGCCGGGGCATGTGACCGGCATGGTCGCGATGGCAGTAACCTGGCTGGCGTGAAGCTGCTGGGCCGCAATATCGGGCGTGACAAGGACGACAACGGTGCCGACAAGGGCACCGAGGGCAACGCTGAGCGCACGAGCGTGGCCGAACAAGCCGGCCCGGCGACCAACGGCTCCACCACGACGACCGCCCCGAAGGGCAGGCCGACGCCCAAGCGCAGCGAGGCGGCCAAGCGACGCGGACCCGTCGCACCGGCACCGCTGACCGCCGCGGAGGCCCGCAAGCGGCGCAAGGAACTGCGCGGCCCCAAGCTGTCCAAGGAAGAGCGCAAGGCCGAACGGCTCACGCGCCGCGCCGACATGGCCGACCGCCGCGAGAAGATGATGGCGGGCGAGGAGGCCTATCTCCTGCCCCGCGACAAGGGACCGGTGCGCCGCTACGTCCGCGACATCGTCGATTCTCGCCGCAACGTGCTGGGCCTGTTCATGCCCGCCGCGCTCACGATGATCTTCTTCATGCTGGCGCTGCCCGCGGTGCAGTTCCAGCAGATCCTGTCCTACGCGATGCTCGGGCTCGTGCTGGTCATGGTGATCGACGGCTTCGTCCTGGGCCGCAAGGTGAACCGCATGGTCGACGCGAAGTTCCCCGACAACGTCGAAAGCGGTTGGAAACTCGGCTTTTACGCGTCCAGCCGGGCATCGCAGCTGCGCCGGATGCGCGCGCCGCGCCCGATGGTCAACCGCGGCGACAAGGTTTCTTGATGCCGGCGCGGCCCGCCTGATGTCAGTGCGAACACTCGTGCTCGGCGGTATCCGATCGGGCAAATCACAGTGGGCGGAGTCGGCGGTGCTCCACGCCGCCGGTGAGCAGTCGCCCGTGCGCTACCTGGCCACCGGCCCGGCCGCCGACAGCGACCCGGCCTGGGCCGGGCGGGTGAGCACACACCGAGCGCGGCGTCCCACGCACTGGTACACCGTCGAATCGGCCGATGTGGCGGCTGCTCTCGCCCGCGACGCCACCGCCACCCTGGTAGACGACGTCGGCGGCTGGCTCACCGCGGCCATGGACCGCCGCGGCGCATGGACGGGTGGTTCGGTGGACGACGATGTCGCCGCGCTGGTGCACGCGGTCAGCGCGTTCACCGCTCCCCTGGTCCTGGTCAGCCCCGAGGTCGGGCTGACCGTGGTACCCGCCACCGAGGCCGGCCGCCGGTTCGCCGACGAGCTCGGCACGGTCAACCAGAAACTGGCCGCAGTGTGCGACCGGGTGGTGCTGGTGGTGGCCGGCCAACCGGTAACCGTGAAGGAGCCGTCGTGACGGAACCCGCTTTCGACCCGGTCACCCCGCCGGACGCCGACGCCGCCGCGGCCGCGGCCGATCGCCAGGTCCGGTTGACCAAGCCGGCGGGTTCACTCGGCCGGCTCGAGGAGCTGTCGATCTGGGCTGCGGCCTGCCAGGGTGTGTGCCCGCCGCGGCAGCTGACCCGCCCGCGGGTCGTGGTGTTCGCCGGCGACCACGGCGTGACCGCGTCGGGCGTTTCGGCGTATCCGGCCGAAGTCACGAACCAGATGGTGGCCAACTTCGACGCCGGTGGGGCGGCGATCAACGTGCTGGCCGATATCGCGGGTGCGACGGTGCGGGTGGCCGACATATCCGTCGACTGTGCCGAACCGCTGTCCCCCGCTATCGGCGCGCACAAGATCCGGCGCAGCGCGGGCAACATCGCGGTCGAGGATGCACTCAGCCCGGCGGACGCGATCGCTGCGGTCGCCGCGGGCCGCCAGATCGCCGACGAGGAGGTCGACGCGGGCGCCGACCTGCTGATCGCGGGTGACATGGGAATCGGAAACACAACGGCGGCAACAACTCTGGTCGCCGCGTTGACCGGCGCGGAGCCCGTCGCGGTCGTGGGACGCGGCACGGGCATCGACGATTACGGGTGGATGCGCAAGACCAGCGCGGTGCGCGACGCGCTGTACCGGGCCCGCGGTGTGGTCGGCGATCCCCTCGGCTTGCTGCGCGTGTGTGGCGGCGCCGACCTGGCGGCGATGGCGGGGTTCTGCGCGCAGGCCGCGGTGCGGCGCACCCCGGTGCTGCTCGACGGCCTGGTGGTGACGGCCGCTGCGCTCGTGGCCGATCGCCTCGCGCCGGGTGCGCGGGCGTGGTGGCAGGCGGGCCACCGCTCGACCGAACCCGCGCACACGCTCGCGCTCACGCACCTGGAGCTCGATCCGATCGTCGACCTGCGCATGCGGCTCGGCGAGGGCACCGGAGCGGCCGTGGCGCTGCCCATCGTGCGCGCCGCGATCGCCACGCTGGCCTCGATGGCGACGTTCGACTCTGCCGGCATCCTCGACAAGACACCGTGATCCGTTCGCTCGCAGGGTCTTTCGCGTTCGGCACGGTTCTGCCGGTGCGGAGCCCGGCGGGCCTGGGCCGCGGCGCGATGACCGCGTTGCCGATCGTCGGGCTCGCGCTCGGAGCCCTGGCCGCCGTCGTGGTGTGGGCGGGCCACTGGGCGTTCGACCCGGCCAACCCGCTGCCCGGGGTGCTGGCCGTCGCGGCCCTCTTGCTGGCCACCCGCGGGCTGCACATCGACGGGTTCTGCGACACGGTGGACGGCCTCGGCTGCTACGGACCGCCGGAACGGGCGCTTGCCGTCATGCGCGACGGATCGGCGGGCCCGTTCGGCGTCGCGGCTGTCGTCGTGACGATCGCCGCACAGGCACTGGCCTTCACTGAGCTCAGCGCCGTCGCGGTCATCACCGCGGTCGCCGCGGGCCGGGTCGCGGCCGTCGCGGCATGCCGCCGAGCCGTACCCGCCGCGGCGGGGAGCTCGCTCGGCGCCGCCGTCGCGGGCAGCCAACCGGTCGCGGTCGTGCTGGGTTGGGCGGCGGCGCTGGCCGCGTTGGCGGTGTTCGCCGGGCCACGGCCATGGCAGGGCCCGCTCGTGGTGGTCGTCGCGGTGCTGTGTTCGATCGGGCTGGTCGCCCACTGCGTGCGCCGCTTCGGCGGCATCACCGGTGACGTGCTGGGCGCGGCGGTCGAGGTGACGACGACCGTCACCGCACTCGGCCTCGCGATCGGCTAGTTCAGCCGCGCCATCCAGCCGTGGGTGTCGGCGAAGGTGCCCCGCTGGATCCCGGTGAGGGTGTCGCGCAACGCCATGGTGATCTCACCCGGTTGCCCGTCGGCGATGGTGAACTCCCCGTCGTTGTGCTTGACGTGCGACACCGGGGTGATGACCGCGGCCGTGCCACACGCGAACACCTCGGTGATCTCGCCTGCCGCGGCCTTCTTCTGCCACTCGTCGACGTCGATCTTGCGTTCCTCGACGGCGAAACCGGCGTCAGTTGCCAACTGCAGCAAGGAATCTCGCGTGATACCCGGCAGCAGTGAGCCGGACAGTTCCGGGGTGACCAAGCGTGCCGAACCACCGCTGCCGAACACGAAGAACAGGTTCATGCCACCCATCTCTTCGACGTAGCGGCGCTCGATGGCGTCGAGCCACACCACCTGGTCGCAGCCGTTGTCGGCCGCCTGCGCCTGCGCGAGCAGCGACGCCGCGTAGTTGCCGCCGAACTTGGCCGCACCCGTGCCACCGGGTGAGGCACGCACGTATTCGTGTGACAGCCACACGCTCACGGGCTTGATGCCGCCCTTGAAGTAGGCACCGGCCGGCGATCCGATGGCGAGGTAGCGGTATTCGCTGGCCGGCCGCACCCCGAGCCCGGGCTCGGTCGCGATGATGAACGGCCGCAGGTACAGCGACTCCTCACCGCCCGCCGCGGGCACCCACTGCCCGTCGATCGCGATGAGCCGGCGCAGCGACTCGATGAACAGGTCTTCTGGCAGTTCGGGGATGGCCAGCCGGCGGGCCGAGGTCCGCAGCCGCGCCGCGTTGGCCTCGGGCCGGAACGACACGATCGAGCCGTCGGCCCAGCGGTAGGCCTTCAGCCCCTCGAAGACCTCCTGCGCGTAGTGCAGCACGATGGCCGACGGATCGAGTTCGATGGGGCCGTACGGGATCACCCGGGCGTCGTGCCAGCCCTGGCCCTCGGTGTAGTCGATCGACACCATGTGGTCGGTGTGGTACTTGCCGAAGCCGGGGTTGGCCAGAATCGATTCGCGTACCGCATCGGTCGCCGGATTCGCGTTGGCTGAAACCGTGAACTCGAGAAGGCCGCTAGTCATGCAGCGATTGTATCGCCAGCGACTAGCGAGTTTTCGCCTCCACGAACGGAGGCTTGACAACCTCGCATTCGACGGCCCGGCCGCGTACGTCGACCGTCACGTGGGCACCGTCGGCGATGTCGTGGGCCGTGTCGATAAGCGCCAGCGCGATACCGACTTTCAGTGTGGGCGAGAAGGTTCCCGACGTGGTGACGCCGATCTGGGTGTCGCCGTCGAGCACCGCCAGATCGGCCCGCAAGACACCGCGGCCCACGGCCTTCAGGCCGCGCAGCACGCGGGAGGGCCCGGCCTCCTTCTCGGCCAGCAACGCGTCGCGGCCCCAGAACGCGTCCTTGCGCCAGCCGATCGCCCAGCCGCAGCGCGCCTGCAGCGGTGAGATGTCGAGCGACAGCTCGTGGCCGTGCAGCGGGTAGCCCATCTCGGTGCGCAGCGTGTCACGCGCGCCGAGGCCGGCCGGCTCTCCCCGGCGCCGCGGACCGCCGCCACCAGCGCGTCGAACACCACGCCGGCCCGGTCCCACGCCGGGAGCAGTTCGTAGCCGTGCTCGCCGGTGTAGCCGGTGCGGCACACCCGCACGAACACACCATCGAACTCGGCGTCCGCGTACCCCATGTAATCCATGTCGGTGGGCAGTCCGAGGCTCGCGAGCACCTCGGCCGACCTCGGCCCCTGGACCGCCAGCACGGCGTAGGACCGGTGTTCGTCGGTGATGGTCAGCCCGTCCGGAGCATGCTTCTGCAGTTCGGCCACCACGGCGGCGGTGTTGGCCGCGTTGGGCACGAGGAAGATCTCGTCGTCGGACACGTAATAGGCGATGAGGTCGTCGATCACCCCACCGGACTCCGTGCAGCACAACGTGTACTGCGCCTTGCCCGGCCCGATCCGGTTGAGGTCGTTGGTGAGCGCGGAGTTGACGTAGGCCGCCGCACCCGGCCCCCGCACCAACGCCTTGCCGAGGTGGCTGACGTCGAACAGCCCGACGGTGTCACGGGTGGCCGTGTGTTCGGCGACGGTGCCCGCATACGACACCGGCATCAACCACCCGCCGAACTCGGCGAAGCCGGCGCCCAGCTCGCGGTGGCGGTCTTCCAGCGGTCCGTGCAGCAGGTCGTCACTCACGAGCCCACCCTAGCTAGGGTGGATGCTCGTGAGCCCAGCGAATCCCGGATATCAGGCCCCCAGCGTCACCGTCAGCTCGTCGCTGCCCAAGCGCAAGAGCGACGCGGTGCTGATCGTTCCCGTGGTCAACGGGCAGGACGAGGACGCAGGTGCGACCGTCGTCGCCAACCCGTTCCTCGACGCCGAGGCGGTCGGTGAGATCGAGGTCGCACTGAAGGCGCTCGGTGCGAAAGGCGGCACCGACCAGATCACCCGAGTGGTCGCGCCATCGCTGCCGGTGGCCAGCGTGCTGGCCGTCGGCCTGGGCAAGCCGCGTGACGAGTGGCCGGCCGAGCTGGTGCGGCGCGCGGCAGGCACGGCCGCACGATCGTTGAACGGCACCGAGTCGGTGATCACGACGTTGTCCGACATCGATCTGGAAGCCGCCGTCGAGGGGCTGATCCTCGGCGCGTACCGGTTCAGTGACTTCCGCAGCGAGAAGACCGCGCCCAAGGATGCCGGGCTGACCAAGATCACCGCGCTGGCGGCCGATGCCAAGTCGGCGACGAAAGCCCAGGCGCAGCGCGCCGTTGACATCGCGACCGCCGTCGCGACGGCGCGGGATTTCGTGAACACCCCGCCCAGCCATCTGTTCCCGGCCGAATTCGCCAAGCGGGCAAAGGCTTTGGGTGAGGCGGCGGGCCTCGAGGTCGAGGTGCTCGACGACAAGGCACTCGCGAAGGCCGGCTACGGCGGCATCGTGGGTGTCGGTCAGGGCTCGTCGCGCCCGCCACGGCTCGTGCGCCTGATCCACCGCGGCGGCGGCAGGAAATCGAAGACCGTCGCGCTGGTCGGCAAGGGCATCACGTTCGACACCGGCGGCATCTCGATCAAGCCGGCCGCCAACATGCACCACATGACCTCCGACATGGGCGGTGCGGCGGCGGTCGTCGCGACCGTGGTGCTGGCGGCCAAGCAGAAGCTGCCGATCGACGTGATCGCGACCGTACCGATGGCCGAGAACATGCCGTCGGCGACCGCGCAGCGGCCGGGCGACGTGCTGACGCAGTACGGCGGCATCACCGTCGAGGTGCTCAACACCGACGCCGAGGGCCGGTTGATCCTGGCGGACGCGATCGTGCGGGCCTGCGAGGACAACCCGGATTACCTGATCGAGGCGTCGACGTTGACCGGCGCGCAGACGGTCGCGCTCGGCGCGCGCACGCCCGGCGTCATGGGCAGCGACGAGTTCCGTGACCGCGTCGCGGAACTGTCACAAGCGGTAGGTGAGAACGGCTGGGCCATGCCGCTGCCCGAGGAACTCAAGGACGACCTCAAGTCCACGGTCGCCGACCTGGCCAACGTGAGCGGTTCGCGCTACGCCGGAATGCTGGTGGCGGGCACCTACCTTCGCGAGTTCGTCGCCGACGGTGTCGAGTGGGCACACATCGACATCGCCGCGCCTGCCTACAACACCGGCGGGCCGTGGGGCTACACGCCCAAGGGCGGCACCGGGGTGCCGACCCGCACGATGTTCGCGGTGCTCGAAGACATCGCAGACAACGGCTAACGGACCCCTACAGCACCTGGGACCGGGCGGCGCGCCGCATCACCGACGGCATGAGCCGTGAAATGCCGTAGGCCGCATAGGCTTCCGGCGTGACGGGGCGCACCGCCTGGTTCTTGGCGACTGCCGAGACGATCGCCTTGGCCACCTTCTCGGGTCCGTAGCGCCGCGCCTGGAAGCTCTTCTTGATCTGGGCGCGGCGTGCTTCGACCTCTGCCTGCTTGTGCGCGGGTACGTCGAAGTGCGTGGTGTCGACGATGTTGGTGTCGATCACGCCGGGGCAGATCGTGGTCAATCCGATTCCCGCCGAAGCCAATTCGGCACGAAGGCAGTCGGAGAACATGAACACCGCGGCCTTGCTGGTGGCGTAGGCGTTCATCGACCCGGCCGGTGAGTACGCGGCCATCGACGCGACGTTGACGACGTGCCCGCCGGTGCCGCGTTCGACGAGGCGCCGGGCGAATGACCGGCAGCAGTTGACGACGCCGCCCAGGTTGACGTCGAGCACCCGGTCGAACTGGTCGGCCGGGGTGTCGAGGAAGTTGCCGCCGTGGCCGATCCCCGCGTTGTTGACCACGACATCGGGCACGCCGTGGGCCGCGCACACCTCGTCGACGAATCGCTCCACCGCGTCGGCGTCGGCGACGTCGAGCGCGTAGGCGTGCGCGACGCCGCCGCGCTCGGCGATCTCGGCGGCCGTCGCCTTGGCCCCGGCTTCGTCGATGTCGCTGACGACGACCTCGGCGCCCTGGGCCGCGAAGGCCAGTGCGGTGGCGCGGCCGATACCGCTGGCGGCGCCGGTCACCGACACGAGCGTGTCACCGAACGGTTCACGCGGCCGGCCGACCTCGGCGCGGCGCAGTCCGCGCGCCGCGGGCGCACCCTCGATGTGCTCGACGAGTTCGGTCACCGCCTGCGCGATCGCGCGCCAGTGCGAGAACGGGGCCCAGTGACCGGCTTTGAGGTCGCGCCGCCACAGCCGGGCCACCCACTTCGACTCGTCGTCGAATCCGTGGCCGCGCACGACCGGGTCGTGTTCGTTGCAGATCAGCTGCACCGGTACCGACACGTAGAAGTCCCGCCGGACGCGCCGGAACGATCGAATCGCATTGGCGGGGTAGATCTTCAGCGAGTTGGCGGCATCGGCGTCGAGGTCGTCGGACTGGAACTTGGGCCCCGGCGTGTCCATGGCCTGCAGCCGTCGCGCCGCACCGCGCCGCATCAGGGCGGGCGCGACCACCGGCACCGAGAACGGGATCCAGTAGCTGAACCGCGACGCCAGGTTCACGGCCCGCGCGAAGCGAATCGGCCGGTACGGCCGGGCCAGCCGGTCCCGCACGAACAGCCCGTAGTGATCTGTGCTCGGACCCGACACCGACGTGAACGACGCGACGCGCTCGGCGGAACCCGGCCGGCTGAGGTACTCCCACGTCCCGACCGAGCCCCAGTCGTGGGCCAGTACGTGCACCGGCCGGCCGTTCACGCTCACCTCGTCGATGACGGCCGACAGATCGTCGGCGAAGCGCTCCATCGTGTAGGCGGAGATGCGCTTGGGCACCTCGGACGCCCCGGCACCGCGGTTGTCGTAGCGCACGATGCGGTACCGGTCGCCGATCTCGGCGACCACGCCGTCCCACAGCACGTGCGAATCGGGCCAGCCGTGCGCCATCACCAGCGTGGGGCGCTCGGGGTCCCCCTGCTCGTAGACCGCTATGCGGGTGCCGTCCTGACTGTCGACGAAGCGCTGCATGCTGCCCCCTACGCGAGTTGCCTGTTACGAACAGTACCCAATACCGTAGGTATCAGGTGCACTGACTCTAGCGCTCGTCGAGTTCCTGACGGGCAGCGCGTTCGCGTTCGATTCGGCGGCGCGCGTCGTAGTCGCGCATGCGCTGTGGATAGCCCACCTTCTGGACGTCGTAGACCGGAATCTGCAGCCGCTCACTCAGCCGGCGTGCTCCCGCGTCGCCACCGGCGCGGCGCCGAGTCCACTCCCCGTCGGCGGCGACGAGCACGACGGTGACATCGGTGACGGTGGTTTTGGGTTCCACATAGGCCTCTACGCCTACGTGCTCGTCAACCCACTGTTGTAGGTAGCGAAGGTCGGCCGCCGGATCGCTACCGGCTCCGCGCGCCGAGCCGCGCCGGCGAAACCTGTCGAACAGCCCCAACGGAATGTTCTCCTCACTGTGGACCCCTGATTCGATAGTGCCAGAGGCCACTGGAGACACGAGCAACCCTGAGTGAGTGCGAAAGGTCGAGCAGTGAAAGGATGGTCCGGACAATCCACCTAGGTGCCGTACCCAGTGCACCTTGCTGTGGTAAGCCAGAGTTCGAGTCGTCACGAGTGACCGTCCGAGGGAGTCAATACACATGGCCATCTCCGTCCAGATGCCCGCACTAGGTGAGAGTGTCACTGAGGGGACCGTCACCCGCTGGCTTAAACAGGAGGGCGACACGGTCGAACTCGACGAGCCATTGCTCGAGGTCTCCACCGACAAGGTCGATACCGAGATCCCGTCGCCGGCCGCGGGTGTGCTGACGAAGATCGTCGCGCAGGAAGACGACACCGTCGAGATCGGCGGCGAGCTCGCGGTGATCGGCGAGGCGGGCGAAGCCCCCGCGTCCTCAGAGGCGCCCGAGCCGGAGCCCGAGCCCGAGCCGGCTGCGACCGAGCCGTCGGCGGCGCCCGCCGAGTCCGCACAACCGGAGCCTGCGCCGCAGGAAGAGGCCCCCGCACCCGCGTCGGGTTCGTCGGGTGGTTCGGCAACCCCGGTCCTGATGCCCGAACTGGGCGAGTCGGTCACCGAGGGCACCGTGACCCGCTGGCTGAAGAACGTCGGCGACAGCGTGGGCGTCGACGAGCCGCTCGTCGAGGTCTCCACCGACAAGGTCGACACCGAGATCCCGTCCCCCGTCGCGGGCACCCTGCTGTCGATCACCGCTCAAGAGGACGACACCGTCGAGGTCGGCGGCGAGCTGGCCAAGATCGGTGAGGCCGGGGCTGCGCCGGCACCCGAGCCCAAGCCGGAGCCGAAGCCCGAACCCAAGCCGGAGCCGAAGCCCGAACCCAAGCCGGAGCCGAAGGCCGAGCCGAAGCCGCAACCCAAGCCCGAACCGAAACCGGAACCCAAGCCCGAACCCAAGCCGGCTCCCGCCGCCGAACCGGCCGCACCGGCCGCCTCGACCGACGGCGCCCCCTACGTCACCCCGCTGGTGCGAAAGCTGGCTTCCGAGAACGGCATCGACCTCGCCACGGTGAAGGGCACCGGGGTCGGTGGCCGAATCCGCAAGCAGGACGTCCTGGCCGCCGCGGAGGCCAAGAAGGCGCCCCCGGCCCCCGCCGCCGCTGCTCCCGCCGCGCCTGCTGCCGCCCCCGCGGCGTCGGCCGCGCCGACGCCCGCGCTGGCGCATCTGCGTGGCACCACGCAGAAGGCGAACCGGATCCGGCAGATCACCGCCAAGAAGACACGCGAATCCCTGCAGGCCACCGCGCAGTTGACGCAGACCCACGAAGTCGACATGACCAAGATCGTGGCGCTGCGCGCTCGCGCGAAGGCCGATTTCGCCGAGCGCGAGGGCGTCAACCTGACGTACCTGCCGTTCATCGCGCGCGCCGTGATCGACGCGCTCAAGATCCACCCGAACGTCAACGCCAGCTACAACGAGGACACCAAGGAGATCACCTACTACGACGCCGAGCATCTCGGCTTCGCGGTCGACACCGAGCAGGGTCTGCTGTCCCCGGTGATCCACAACGCGGGCGACCTGTCGCTGGGCGGGCTCGCGCGGGCCATCTCCGACATCGCGGCGCGCGCCCGGTCGGGCAACCTCAAGCCCGATGAGCTGGCCGGCGGGACGTTCACGATCACGAACATCGGCAGCCAGGGCGCACTGTTCGACACGCCGATCCTGGTGCCGCCGCAGGCGGCGATGCTGGGCACCGGCGCGATCGTCAAGCGGCCGCGGGTGATCGTCGACGAGTTCGGCAACGAGTCCATCGGCGTGCGGTCGGTGTGCTACCTGCCGCTCACCTACGACCACCGGCTGATCGACGGCGCCGACGCCGGACGGTTCGTGACGACCATCAAGCGACGGTTGGAAGACGGCGCGTTCGAGGCGGACCTGGGGCTGTAAAGCCTTGGCCGTCGTCGCGATAGCGGGATCCTCGGGTCTGATCGGCTCGGCGCTGGCTTCGGCGCTGCGCGCAAGCGACCACCGGGTGTTGCGCATCGTGCGCCGGGCACCGTCGAACGGCGATGAGCTGTTCTGGAACCCGGACACGGGCGAGTTCGACGCGGGTGCGCTGCACGGCGTCGACGTCGTGGTGAACCTCTGCGGCGTCAACGTCGGCGAGAAACGGTGGTCGGGCGCGTTCAAGCAGAGCTTGCGGGACAGCCGTATCGGGCCGACCGAGGTGCTGGCCGGTGCGGTGGCCGACGCCGGGGTGCCCGTTCTGGTCAACGCGAGCGCGGTCGGCTTCTACGGCGACACGCGCGATCACATCACCGACGAGACGGCTCCGGCGGGCCAGGGCTTCCTGGCGCGGTTGTGTCAGGACTGGGAGGCGGCCACCGCCCCGGCCACGGCCGCCGGAAGCCGGGTGGTGTTGTTGCGCACGGGCTTGGTGCTCGCGCAGGCGGGCGGCATGCTGAGCAGGCTCAAACCGCTGTTCTCGTTCGGGCTAGGCGCCCGGCTCGGCAACGGCCGCCAGTACCTGCCGTGGATCAGCCTCGAGGACGAGATCCGGGCGGTCCTGTTCACGATGTGGACCGACGCCGTGTCGGGTCCGGTGAACCTGACCGGCCCGGCGCCGGTGACCAACGCCGAGTTCACCGCCGCACTCGGCCGCGCGCTCAACCGGCCCACGCCGATGATCGTGCCGGGCTTCGCGCTTCGCGCGGTGCTGGGCGAGTTCGCGGACGAAGGCCTGCTCGCGGGACAGCGCGCGATCCCCGCGGTGCTCGAACGCTCGGGTTTCGTGTTCCACCACAACACCGTGCGCGAGGCGCTGGCCCACGCGACCGCACCGAAGGATCTGTGACCGGGTCCGTGCGAAGCCGGGGAGTAACGTCGACATGGTGACATCCATTCGCTCGGCGCAGGCGGCCGTCGACGTTCGGCGCCTCGGCACAGTCGATTACGAGGCCGCCTGGCAGATGCAACGCGAGATCGCCGACGCCAGGATCGCCGGCGGCCCCGACACCCTGCTGCTCCTGCAGCACCCCGCCGTCTACACCGCGGGCAAGCGCACCGAACCGCACGAGCGGCCGCTCGACGGCACTCCGGTCGTCGACACCGACCGCGGCGGCAAGATCACCTGGCACGGCCCGGGGCAGCTCGTGGGCTATCCGATCATCGGGCTCGTCGAACCGCTCGACGTGGTGAATTTCGTTCGGCGCCTTGAAGAGTCGTTGATCGCGGTATGCGCCGACCTCGGCCTGCAGGCCGGCCGGGTCGAGGGCCGGTCTGGCGTGTGGGTGCCCGGTGATGAGCTGCGTCCCGCGCGCAAGGTCGCCGCGATCGGCATCCGGGTGTCGCGCGCGACGACGCTGCACGGCTTCGCACTCAACTGCGATTGCGATCTGGGCGCGTACTCGGCGATCGTGCCGTGCGGCATCACCGACGCAGGCGTGACGTCGCTGACCGCCGAACTGGGCCGTCGCGTCACGGTCGACGACGTCGTCGACCGCGTTGCCGACAAGGTGTGTGACGCGCTCGACGGCCGCTTGGAAGTTGCTCTGAACGTAGGATGAATTCGTGACTGTGGTCCCAGAAGGTCGGAAGCTGCTACGCCTCGAGGTGCGCAACGCGCAGACTCCCATCGAACGCAAACCGCCGTGGATCAAGACCCGCGCGAAGATGGGGCCCGAATACACCGAACTCAAGGGTCTGGTGCGGCGCGAGGGTCTGCACACGGTGTGCGAGGAAGCCGGCTGCCCCAACATCTTCGAATGCTGGGAAGACCGGGAGGCCACGTTCCTGATCGGCGGCGAGCAGTGCACGCGCCGCTGCGACTTCTGCCAGATCGACACCGGTAAGCCCGCCGAGCTGGACCGCGACGAACCGCGCCGGGTCGCCGAGAGCGTGCAGGCCATGGGGCTGCGCTACTCGACCGTGACCGGGGTGGCCCGCGACGATCTGCCGGACGGCGGGGCCTGGCTCTACGCCGAGACCGTGCGCCAGATCAAGCAGCTCAACCCGAACACCGGCGTCGAGCTTCTGATCCCGGACTTCACCGGTAACGCCGCGCAGCTGGAAGAGGTCTTCGAGTCCCGCCCGGAAGTGTTGGCGCACAACCTCGAAACCGTGCCGCGCATCTTCAAGCGCATCCGCCCGGGGTTCCGCTATGACCGCAGCCTCGCGGTGTTGACCGCCGCCCGCAACTTCGGGCTCGTCACCAAGTCGAACCTGATCCTCGGCATGGGCGAGACCATCGACGAGGTACACACCGCGCTGCGCGATCTGCACGACGCGGGCTGCGACATCGTCACCATCACGCAGTACCTGCGCCCGTCACCGCGGCACCACCCGGTCGAGCGCTGGGTGCATCCCGACGAGTTCGTCGCGCTGTCGGCCTACGCCGAGGCCCTCGGTTTCGCGGGTGTGCTGGCCGGTCCGCTCGTCCGCTCCTCCTACCGGGCGGGCAAGCTCTACGCGCAGGCCGCGCGGGTTCGATTCGCTGATCAGCCCCCCGTATCCTGAAGTAATGGCGAAATCCCGCACTGCCGCGGAAACCAAAGCGGCAAAGGCCGAGGCGAAGGCTGCCCGTAAGGCCGCCTCCAAGCAGCGCCGCAGTCAGCTGTGGCAGGCGTTCCAGATGCAGCGCAAAGAGGACAAGCGGCTGCTGCCGTACATGATCGGCGCGTTCGTGCTGATCGTCGCGATCGCCGTGGTCGCCGGGGTGCTCATCGGCGGGTTCACGATGTACACGCTCATCCCGCTCGGCGTGGTGCTCGGCGCGCTCGTCGCGTTCATCATCTTCGGCCGCCGCGCCCAGAAGTCGGTGTACCGCAAGGCCGAGGGCCAGACCGGTGCGGCCGCGTGGGCGCTCGACAATCTTCGCGGCAAGTGGCGGGTCACGCCGGGCGTGGCGGCCACCGGCCACTTCGACGCCGTGCACCGCGTGATCGGCAGGCCGGGCGTGATCTTCGTGGCCGAGGGCTCGCCGGCACGGGTCAAGCCGCTGCTCGCGCAGGAGAAGAAGCGCACGGCCCGGCTCGTCGGGGACACCCCGATCTACGACATCGTCGTCGGCAACGGCGAAGGCGAGGTTCCGCTGTCCAAGCTGGAACGCCACCTGACCAAACTGCCCGCCAACATCACGGCCAAGCAGATGGACTCACTGGAGTCCCGGCTGGCCGCGCTCGGCACCAAGGTCGGCCCGGCTGCGATGCCCAAGGGCCCCATGCCGGCGCAGGCCAAGATGCGTGGCGTGCAGCGGACCGTGCGCCGACGCTGACCAGCTGACGCCGAACGTGAAGAAGATCGCGAGAATTCTCGAGAATCTCGCGATCTTCTTCACGTTGGAGCATGCCTAGCGCCGCACCACCGCGGTGTAGCTGGCCCGGTCGTGCAGGCCGCGCAGGTCGCTGTCGGACACCAACGGCGGGATGACCAGCGCGATGAGCACGACCCGGATGAACGCCCGGACGATGCCGATGCTCTCGCGGCCGTCGGCGGGCACCACCACCAGGCCCAGCGCCAGCTGACCCGGCGTGAACGAGAACAGCCGCACCGCGACCGTGCCGATCAGCATCCAGATGACCAGCACCGCGGTCGACAGCAGCGCCATCGACACCAGGTCGAGCGCCATCAACAGCCCTGCCAAACCGTAGGCGACCAGCCAGTCGACACACAGCGCGGCAAGGCGCCTGCCCGTCCTGGCCAACGAACCTGGCCCGTTCTCTGGCAGACCGAGCCGTTCGCCTGGATACTTGTCGGGTCCGCCTGACCGGTTCCCGTCACCGGAATCGAAAGGCCCGGGTCCGGACAGCCAAGACCCCAACCGAGAACCGTTATCGCGGGCCATGGTGTCAGGATAGGCGTGGCCGCCGGCGTCACCGTCGGCCGCCATCACAACCAGCGTCTGGCGATTGCGTAACTTCGGCGCAACATCCGGTTGATGACTGCGCAACATCGTGTCCTTAGCGTCAACCCGCGGGTTACCAGTAAAGGAGAACACTCAGTGGCAGAAAAGACGTCCGACGACATCTTCAAGCTGATCAAGGACGAAAACGTCGAGTACGTCGACATTCGCTTCTGCGATCTGCCTGGCGTCGTCCAGCACTTCTCGATCCCGGCGACCGCGTTCGACGAGAGCGTCTTCGAGGACGGGCTCGCGTTCGACGGCTCCTCGGTGCGCGGCTTCCAGTCGATCCACGAATCCGACATGATGCTGCTGCCCGACGCCGACACCGCCCGTATCGACCCGTTCAGGGCCGCCAAGACCCTCAACCTGAACTTCTTCGTGCACGATCCGTTCACCCGTGAGGCGTACTCCCGCGACCCCCGCAACGTGGCTCGCAAGGCGGAGAACTACCTGGCCAGCACGGGCATCGCCGACACCGCCTACTTCGGCGCCGAGGCCGAGTTCTACATCTTCGACTCGGTCAGCTTCGACTCGAAGATCAACGGCACCTTCTACGAGGTCGACTCCGAGTCGGGCTGGTGGAACACCGGCGAGCCCTTCGAGGCCGACGGCAGCGCCAACCGCGGTTACAAGGTCCGCCCGAAGGGTGGCTACTTCCCCGTCGCGCCCTACGACCACTACGTCGACCTGCGCGACCAGATGGCCACCAACCTGATCAACGCGGGCTTCACGCTCGAGCGCGGCCACCACGAGGTCGGCACCGCGGGACAGGCCGAGATCAACTACAAGTTCAACACGCTGCTTCACGCGGCCGACGATGTGCTGCTGTTCAAGTACATCATCAAGAACACCGCATGGCAGGCCGGCAAGACCGTCACGTTCATGCCCAAGCCGCTGTTCGGTGACAACGGTTCGGGCATGCACGCCCACCAGTCGCTGTGGAAGGACGGCCAGCCGCTGTTCCACGACGAGTCGGGCTACGCCGGTCTGTCGGACACCGCACGCCACTACATCGGCGGCATCCTGCACCACGCGCCGTCGCTGCTGGCGTTCACCAACCCGACGGTGAACTCCTACAAGCGCCTGGTGCCGGGCTACGAGGCCCCGATCAACCTGGTGTACAGCCAGCGCAACCGCTCGGCGTGTGTCCGTATCCCGATCACCGGCAACAACCCGAAGGCCAAGCGCCTCGAGTTCCGTTGCCCCGACAGCTCGGGCAACCCGTACCTGGCGTTCGCGGCCATGCTCATGGCCGGGCTCGACGGCATCAAGAAGAAGATCGAGCCGCTGACCCCGGTCGACAAGGACCTCTACGAACTGCCGCCGGACGAGGCCGCCAGCATCCCGCAGGCGCCCACCTCGCTCGCCGCGGTCATCGACAAGCTCGAAGAGGACCACGAGTACCTCACCGAGGGTGGCGTGTTCACCGAGGACCTGATCGAGACGTGGATCTCCTACAAGCGGGAGAACGAGATCATGCCGATCCAGATCCGGCCTCACCCGTACGAGTTCTCGCTCTACTACGACGTGTAGGCCAGCAATACCCGCTGACCTGCATCGACGGTCCCGCTGACGTCAATCCGTCCGCAGTCCGTCCGCAGTAGATTTAGCCGAGTCCATCCGCTCCGCGATCACCAAACCGATTGCCAAGCGGGTGGACTCGTCTGCGTCTGGCCACAGGTGCCCGTAGGTGTCCAATGTGGTCCTGGCCGACGCATGCCGCATACGTGCCTGCACCGTCTTGATATCGGCCCCGGAGGCGATCAGCAGCGACGCGAGGTAGTGCCGGCAGTCGTGGAATGTGAACGTGTCCGGTAGGCCCTCGACGCTCCCCCGCACATCGCGGATAGCCCGGTCGATGATCCACGGCCCGCAGCGCCGCCCCGGCCCGTTCGTCACCATGTACTGGCCGCCGAATTCGGCGACCGACTTGGACAGCAGCAGCGCGAGATCCTGCGGTATGGGGATCGACTGATCAGACCCGTCGGTCTTCAGGGGCTTATCCGGCCACTGTTGCACCGGGTGCACCACTCCCCTGATGAAATCCACGTCGGAAACCCTCAACGCGGCCGCCTCTGCCACACGTAGGCCAACGAACGCGCCCAGGAGTACCGCGACCCGCAGGTGATCGGGCACCGCCTCGTAGATCGCCCATATCTGTTGTGTCGTCGCCACGTACGGCTTCTGCTTGCCCATCGGCGGCGACGTCCGCCGCGAGCACGGATTGCGCCCCAGCACGCCATCGTGCACCGCGTCGCCCATGATCTGTGACAGCCGCGAGTGCAGCGCGTGCACATAGCTCGGCTCGTGCTCGTCCTGCAGTCGGGCAACCCACGCCTTCACGAGCGACGGCCGCACCGCAGACAGTTGCATGCCGCCGAACTCGGCATCGATCTGCTTGATATGCGTACGGGCTTGGCGCACAGTGGAATCGCGGTTCACCTTGTAACCCTCGATCCACGTGTCGCACCACTGGGCTACGGTCATTTGCGCGTCGCGCGGCGCAACGTGTGTCCCGGTGACGAGCGATGACGTCTGGCTATCCAGCCACTGCTGCGCATCGACTTTCCGAGCGAACCCCTTCGCGTGCTCGGCTCCACGATCGTCGACATACCTTGCACGCCAGCGCTTTCCCTTGCCATAGACGGCACTCGGAACCGTCTGAGGATTACCCGCCGCATCACGGATTCTCTTCGTCCAGCGATCCTCTACGCCAGCTCGGCGATTACGCGTCTGGGTCATCAATTGGCCCCTTATCCGAAAATTTGCGGGCAGCCACTTGAAACTGTTCCTCAGCGATCTCCCACATTGCTTTCTCGCCGCGCTTAACTACAAGTTCGTCAAATTCGTCTTCGCTGAGGAGAAGACCGTTAGTCACAGCGTCCACGATTGCCTGCTTCACAGCACGGTCTTCATCGTTGTAGTAAATAGCGAAGTTGTCGCCTTCGATGTGACCAAGGCGTCCACCAGGCTGGAATGCCGGCACCTCGCGGATTCTCTGGGTGTACAGGTCCACGTGATTCGTTAGGCCGCGTTTCTTAATGAGTCGGTCTTCTGTCTCTTCGTCCGTATTGTTCACCCACCTGTCGATATGACGGAGTGCGTCAAGCAATGCCTTGCGGGCACGAATTGTCATATCGACCTCTGAAAACTCGCGCATCACAAAATGTTTTTCGGGTGAGAATGAGATGCTTTCCAAGTCGAACTCCAACACGCTCGCGATGGCGATGGCTTCGGTCAGTTTGACGTCGCGGGTGCCGCGCTCAATTCGCGTGATTGCGGACGGATCCAAGCGGAGATCTACCGCGTGGAGCATCTCGGCAAGCTGCCTCTGACTCCATCCACGTTCCTCGCGCCGCTCTCTCATGAGGTCGCCGAACTGTGTATTGACCGTCCCCGTGTCAGTGGCGCCGCCTTCATCCCGATGCATAAATCACAGCGTAATGCTTGACCAGCACCACCAACAGTGGCAATCTGATGGTGCACTTACAACACCATCCTGCGAAAGGAGCACCAATGACCGGTGACGATCTGCTGACAACGAAGCAGGTGTGCGAGGAGTACCCGGTGTTTCAGCCGGGAACGATGCGCTACTGGCGCCACAACAATGAGGGACCGGAGTCGTTCACACTCGGTCAGCGCGGCCGAGTTGTGTACCGGCGCAGTGAAATTGAGCGCTGGCTGGCCGAGCAGGAGCAAGCCACTAGGCGCGGCGGCACCAATCCGGAGGTTGCCTAATGCGGGACTACCCGCAGGAGCGCCACCCAGATCTCGGTCTCTGGCCCGAACAGGACCGGACCGACGATTTGCGGACAAATAAATCGGCCCCCGAGATCCCGGTGTTGGCGCACCGGGCGGGGACCGATCCGAACCCATCCACCAGCAAGTGACGAAAGGCTCTCCAATGACTGTACCCACACCAGGCTCCTGCCGGCACTGCACGGTGCCCCTCAACGATCCGGCCCGGGCCAGCCAGCCCGAGACAGACGGCGTGTGCACGTTCTGCGCCGACTACACCCCGCCGGAGACGACAGCTCAGCGTCTCGACATCCTCGTGAACAAAGTCGACCTGCTGCGTCACGACCTCAACAAAGAGCTGCAGGGTCTGCCGACGACGGCACCGTTGATGGCGGTCGTCGACCTCGTCACCGCACTCGGTCACCTTCGGGAAGCTGCGGTGCTGCTCGACAAGGCCACCGACCAGCTCGAAGCCGATCCGCCGGAGACTGCGGGGTGCCAAACATGCAGGGACACCCAGAAGGTGCGGGTGTCGACGGGTAAGTGGTCCTACACCGCGCCGTGCCCGGCCTGCATGCCGCGAGAGTTCGACGCCGCGGAGGTCGACGGCGATCACATCATCGTCGGCCCCGAAACCGAGCAGCAGGTGATCCGGTGAATCGGCAGCCGATCAACCCAGATGACCACCGCTGCCGCTTCGCCTGGTGCACCGGCACCATGTGGACCGAAAGTCACATGGACAGCAAGGTCGTAGACACCACAGGCCGTGACTACGACATCCAAGATGGGGTGAAAGTCAGCGTCGTAACCACATTCGACGAGGACGAAGAAGCACGGCCCCGGATCTTGCTGCATATCGGCGATACCGAGGACTGGCGAGATGTGGACTGCTGCCCGACAGCCGCCGAAGCCCGGCGGATTGCCATCAACCTCCTCACAGCTGCTGATGCGATTGAGGTGGCGGCATGACCGAAGCGAAGGTGAACCCGCTCCTCGACCTCGTCCGACTCCAGGTCGAAGAGGAATGCGAGACCGTCCTGCAGACCGTTCCAAGGAGCGACTACACCAACGAAGAGACGGTCGCTCTCGCGGTGCTGCTGCGGCCGATCTACCAGAGGTATCTCGCTGAAACCCGAGCGCCGGGCAGGGTGTTACAGCTCGTCCGGGGGAACGAGTAGTGGTCGACCCAAACCACGCGGTGGCCCGCCCCAACACTGGGGCGGGCACTCCGCCATTCACTGGACAACACGGTTTGACCACCTCGTCCAGGCAAGTCTGTTGGACCACCGTCCTGGAGTTCGTCAATCGACTCGGCGTCGACCCCGTGACCGTGATGCTGGCCGGCACACCCGAATGGAACCAGCTCCCCGACGATCATCCAGACAAACTCGGTGCCGTGCTGGCCGCCGGTTTACATCACGCCCTGCGCCTGGACCTCGCGCAGGAACGCCGCGCCGAGGCATCACACGAAATCTCTGCCGCCGCTGACTGGTCGGCCGTTTCCCAGCGGATCCGCAACGGCCGCGGCACCGCATACATCAGGAGAGCATCTTGACCGACGACGAATTTTGGTCGGCCACCGACCAACTCACGCTGATCCACCAATGGGCACGCGCCAGCTATGTCGCACCGTGGGCGCTCCTGGTCGCCATCGTGAACCGGGTGATCGTGTCTACCGGCCACGGTGTGATGCTCCCCGGACCACCAGCTCCAGCGTCGCTGAACATGGGCGTCGTGCTCGTCGGCCGCAGCGGTGCCGGTAAGGGCGTCGCCGACAAGCTCAGCCGCATCGTGTGGCCCGCCGACATCCACGAAGAAGGACTCGGTTCGGGGCAGGGTATCGCCGAACTCTTCAAAGAACAGAAGAACCCCGAAGACAGGATCACCCGCGCGCTGATCACCGTGTCCGAGATCGACCATTTGACCGCGCTCAACGCCGGGCAGGGCAACAACACTCGGGCCGCAGTCAAGGCCGCACTGACCGGGGATCGGTTGGGCAGCAAGGGCGCATCCGCTGCCACCACCCGAGCGGTCCCCGCAGACTCATATCGACTGTGCCTGTCCATCAGTGCGCAGTTCGGTCACTGCGGCGTTCTCCTGGACGACGTGAGCGGCGGTACGCCGCAACGCATGCTGTGGATGTTGGTCACCGACCCGGATATGCCAGACGAGCCCGGACCGACCCCAGACCGTGTGCTGGACACCGCGTTGCCCTCGTGGGCGCTGTCGGGTGGCCAGACGCTTATCCAGTACGGCCCGCCGGAGATCCGCAAGTACATCAACGCCGGTCTGCTGGCCAACGGACGCGGAATCGGTGAAGCTATCGACGGCCACCGGACGCTGACGCGGCTCAAGGTCGCCGCGGCCCTCGCGATCCTCGACCACAGGATGGTCGTCAGCGAGTTGGACTGGGAGCTCTCCGAGCACATCATGACCATGTCCGACGCCACCCGCAACGCCGTGCTCGAATACGACCGCCAGGCCGCGCGAGCAAAGGTTCGAGACCGGGCGATGAGCCGAGCCGCGGGAGAACAGTTCATCTCCGACCACAAACTCGAACGGGCCAAGAAGGCGATCCTGCGGTGGCTCGAACGGGACGGTCAACTGGCCCGCCACGATCTACGCAGGAAGTTGAAAGCGGACCTCCGCGACCACTTCGACCCGGCCGTAGCCGAGTTAGCTGATGCCGGTCAGATCGTCACCACCAGAGACGGTAACCAAGAGCGGTACGCCCTCGGTGCGGAAGGTACACGTGTACCCGAGGTACACCCCCAAAACCCGCAGGTCAGTGCCCGTGTACCCGAAGTACACGGTGTACCCGACGCCACCGTCACCGATCTCGATATCCACAGGTCGGGCGATTTGCACCAGCCGAAGCTCTCATGCGCGAAGTGGTTCGACAACTACGTCATCCAACTCCGAAGTGCTGGCGAAACCACCTTCACATCGTTTGCTGTGAAGTCGGCAGCCTCCGCCGAAGGCTACAGCGAGAACCTCCTCAACCAAGCGATCGCCGCCCACCCCGACGTCCACATGCTCGAACGCAAAGGCGGCGGCACCACCTGGTCCATCACCGGCGAACCGACCGGATACCAGCCGGTCCTATCATGGTTCAACGACTGGCTCGACGCCCTCCCGGCAAACGAAGTAGAGATCGACAAGGCGGCACTCAAGCAGGACTGCGAGGCCGCCGGCCACAGCTGGGAATCGCTGCGGCGAGAAGTCGTGCAGCGCTGCTCGCGCATCGAATCGGTGAAAAACGGCCGCGGCACCATCTGGCGCATCGCTCAACCCGAGGACGCAGAGGACGCCTCGTGAGCCCCGATCAAGCCGCACGCCGATTCTTCTGGGGATGGCTGATCGGCTCAGCCACTGTGTCCACACTCGGCACAGTCACACACGCAGTCCTAGGCGCCGCGCCCTCACCGGCCATTGCCTCAGCCGTCGCGTTCTTCACCGTCGCAATCCAGCTCGCCGCGACCTACGGCGTGCACGCACTCGCGCAAGCCGGACTAGTCGGCACCGCATACCGCGCCGCGTTGTGCATCGCCGTCACACTCGCAGCACTCGCCTTCGTGGTGAACTTCGTGCAGCTACGCGACCTCGTCATGACCTGGGCCGGTATCCCTCCAGTCATCGCGTGGATCGTCCCGCTCATCGTCGACCTAGGAATGACTGGCAGCATCATCGCGCTCCTAGCCATTACCAACGCTCAACGCGCTGCGCAGCATCCCTCTGCGCACGATGACGAGCAGCCCAGCGCGGCCGTGCGCGTCGAAGTGCACAACACAGTGCATACCGAGGCGCACGACAATCCGCACCTGGCCATCGCGCAGCGCCTCGTCGCGAAAGGCGTCGTGCGCATCGCCCCTGAGCGAGTCGCCGAGGTGCTCGCAGCCCACGCCGACGGCACCGCACCAAGCAGAATCCAGCGCTCCCTCGGCGTCGGCTACAGCACCGTGCAACGCATCCTCAAACACCAGGAGGCCGCGTGATAGACGAGACAAGCGAGTGAGGCTCTGCGAGGCCGAAGTTCAGGCCGCGTACTTCGGGTTGTCTGGCTTCGTCCGCCACCAAATCCTTGCTCGCCGCGCTGTTCCTCCCGAAGTTGCGCGGCTCGTGGCGAGACTCGACACCATCGTCAGAATGTCGCCCACGCGACAGGAAAGTAGTTGTGAGACAGAGGAACTGACAGGATCATCAGTGTGGATAGGAGCCAGCGCAGCAGCCTCGATCCTCGGACGAACCGGCCCGACGGGACTTCGATGGGTGCAACGCCACGCCACCAAGATGGGCGGCCGAATGGTCGGGAACCGTTGGCTATTCCCAGAATCCGCCGTAGTCGACTTCGCCGCAGAAAGGCAACTCCATGCAACTGACACCTGACGAGGAACAGAAACTCGCCGACATGTCCGACGACGACTGGCGAGCACTCATCGCCCGCGTACGCCCACCCAACACACGTGCGGGTGCCGCTGGAAGAGCAGAAGCACAACGCCGGTTCGGAACGACCACACGAAAGAACGAACAATGACAAACACACTGCAGTCCATCCACTTCGGCATCGGACAAAGCCAGCCCGAGGTGTTCCTGACCCGCGAGGAAAACCCGTACTACGCGCGCGCCGTCCGAACAGACAACTACGAGCACGCGAAAGCACTGCGGCAGAAAGCCATCGATAAGCGACTCGCACACGCCGCCACACGCCCTGCGGGCGTGCCCATGCCCGACCGTGCAGACGCCGACCTGGATGCTTGGCTTGAAGATGTCGCCGCCAAGTCCGTAGAACGCTTCCAGTGGGAAGCGCAGGACAGTGCCCTGGTGAAGCTCATAGCCGAGTGCAACAGCAATATTCAGGGCGCAAGCCTCGATCGGGACAACATCGCCCGCGCACTCAACAACGACCTACGCCAGCTCATGGCTCAGGTCGATGCCGTAGTCGATGAACTCGGCGGTGCTCGCACGCCCACCGCGGCCATCGACGCCGGCACCGGCAACGCGTGGAGGAAACTGAGCGCCCTGCGCCGCGAATACGACCTCATCCGAGCCGCACAGGACATCGTCGGCAGCGGAGTCGCCGAATACACCTCGGCCCGCAGCAACTACCTCTACGACGACCCGCACGCATCGGACACCCGCATCCGAAACCTCGATGCATTCTTCGAGGACTGGCGCGACAAAAAGAGCAACGTCACCCACGTGTACGGCTCCGACAAACGGCCGCAGCCGTGGCCCGCCGACCCGGTCGAGCAACTGGTGTGGTTCGCCACCAACGATGTGGAGCTGTGGATTCCGACAGTGCGCCAACTCGAATCACTATGGGCGGACCGGCGCCGACGCCGAGACCCCGGCATCACGGTAATCCCGCAACGACCCGACCGGACCTCCCCACCGCAAGGGATGTGAAAGCCATGGGGCGCGGTGTTAAACCCTCGGAACAACGTCTGCAGCGGGGGCAAGGGCACACCATGACGGCCACGGAACGGATTCCCGAGTGTGCACCTGCGCCGCGTCCCAACACCCTCGAATCAGGCAAGAAACCCACTTACCTCTTAGGCAAGGAGATTTGACACGTGGCCATCCATCTCGAGGTGTACACGAGACTCAACGAGCGGGATATCCGCCGCAACTCCGACCGGATCAAGCGCGAATACGACGATGCCGGCCGCGACGCCGGAGCCTTGTTCGGAAACCAATTCTCGGCTGGCGTCGAGCGCTCGGCACCGAAGGTTGAGAAGTCGATGGCACGCGTTGAGAAGGCCACCGACAAGGTCGCTGACGCGATGGGTCGCGTGCGCAGCGAGCAGGCCCAGTTGGATGCCCTCGACAAGCGGTCCAGTGCGACTCGTGAGCAGAAGATCAAGCAGGCCGAGCGGTTGGCGGCTGCGCAGCGCGCCGAGGCGGCCGCGATCCGGGAGGCTTCCCGAGCTCACTCTGATCACAGCCGAAACCTGGTCAATATCGGTCGGTCCGGGGATGGCGCGGCGTCGGCGCTGACCAGTCTGGGCACCACCATCGGATCGTTGGGCCGTGTCGGTGGGGTGGCCGGCATGGCGGTCCTCGCAGGCGGATTGGTGAACGTGGCAGGTGTCGCAGCGTCGGCTGCCGGTTCCCTGGCGTTGCTTCCGGGCGCTGCTGGTGCCGCGGCCGCCGGGCTCGGCACGCTGAAGCTGGCCACGCTCGGTTTCGGGGATGCGATGGACAGTATCCGGGATCCGGAGAAGTTCGCCGAGGCGTTGCAGTCGTTGTCGCCGAACGCACAGCAGGCCGCGTTGCGGATCCGCGAGTTGCTGCCCGAATTCGACAAACTGAAGAACGCCACCCAGGATTCATTCTTCGCTGGTGTCAGTGACCAATTGGACGCGTTGTCGCGAACGCTGCTGCCCACGGTGCAGACGATGACCACCAGCATCGCGTCCTCGTTCAATCAGATGTTCATGGGCATCACGAACCAGCTAATGCAGCCCGGTACGCGCGCGGAACTGGAGAACATCGCCAACCAGGTGGGTGCGGCGTTTCGGGAGTTGGCTCCGGCCGCGGCCCCGCTTACCGAGGCGTTCGCCGACATCATGAGCGTGGGTGCGGATTTCATGCCCGAACTGGCTCGCGGCGCTGCCGATGCGGCGACCGGGTTCCGCGACCTGGTGGCCGGGGCCAAGGAATCCGGCAAGATTCACGAGTGGATCGACAGTGGTCTCACCACCCTCGGGCAGCTCAAAGACATCACCGTGGACGTGGGTAAGGCGTTCCTGGAGCTGAAACCCATTGGTGAACAAGAACTTCCGAAGATCGCGAACGCGGTCGACGATATCTCCAACTCGATGGAGACGTTGGTCGGGTGGCTGGAGACCACGAAGAACATCGTGGGTCTGATCGTCAACCCGCTCGATTCGATCAAGGGTTTCGCCGAGCAGTTGGGTCTCATCGAACCCGGTACCCGCGGCATCTCGGACTACACCCGGCCGTCGAATCCGAATCTCGCGCCGCCGGGTGGCGGTGTTCCGCAGGCACAACTTCAAGCGCCCGCCGGTGCACGGGAATCCGGTGGGTTGCCGACAACGATTTTCGGGGTGCCGTCAGCTCAGGCGACCGCACCGGCCGGTACCCGCGAGTCCGGTGGTTTGCCCCCCGCGATCACCCCCGCGCCGTCGCCGCCTCTGCCGGTCCCGGCCCCACCGACGCCCGGTGGTGCCAGCGGGCCGCGGCTACCCGACGCACCAGTGTTGCCGCTCAACACCACCCTGCCGGCCGGTATCCCCGGAATGCCGCAGACGGCCGCGACATTCAACGCTGAGTCGTCGTATCTGGAGGCACAGCACACTCTGGCGGAGAAGCGGGCCCGGCTGGCGCAACTGGAGAAGACGACCGCCGCGACCGCCGACGATGTGCAGAAGGCCCGCAACGATGTGGTTGAGGCGGACCGTGACGCGCAGGCCGCCGAGATGCGGCTGAATGAGGCGCGGCAGAACCAGTACGAGCAGATGACGCGGGCCGGTGACCGCTACGCCAAGCAGCTCCAGAAGGGTGCGGCGCAGCTCGGGGAGATCGGTGCCCGGTTGGATGCCGATTTCGGTATCTCCAAGGGCCTGGCGGGGATCGCGGAGAACATCACGAAGTTCGTGGCGAATCTCGCTGCTGCACCGCTTCTAGGTCAACTCGATGCCATCGCGCAGGCCAACCCAACTCAGGGTGGCCACGGCATCATGGGAATCCTCGGCGCACAAGGCGCATTCGGCCCGCAGTACATGAACAACCAGTACGCGCAGGGCTCTGGCGGCTCTGTGGCTGCGATGGGACCGCCCGCGTTGCAACCTGGCATGAACTTCCCGATGCCGGCGGGCCTGCCGCGCCAGTATCAGTCTGGGATGGTTCCCAACAACGTTCGGCTGCTCAGCGTTTTGGAATCGATGTTCCCGGAGCTGAAGATGTCTGCCGACACGGGTCGACGGGACAGCTTCGGTGAACACGGCTCCGGCCAGGCGCTCGACATCATGGTCGGTGCGAACCAGGCGCTTGGCGACCAGATCAACGAGTTCTTGTTGCAGAACGCGGATGCGCTTGGGCTGCAGTACAACATCTGGAAGCAGGCCACGTGGCGACCGGACGGTTCGGTGTCACCCATGGGTGACCGTGGCTCGCCGACGCAGAACCACATGGACCATGTGCACGCCCGCGTGAAGCCCGGCCCGATAGGTGGCGGCGGCAGTGTGTCGCTCACGACACCGTGGGGCGCTCCGAATGCCTATCCGTTCGGACCCACTACTGCCGGCGCTTGGGCGACGAATCCCGCTCCGCTGCCAACGTCGATGCCAGGCGGCCCGATCGCTGCAGGCGCACCGACCGCGGCCCCGTTCGCCAACCGCACCTACGGCGGCAGCGCCCCGGCGTCAGGTACCGGCCAGGGTGGCGTGAGCATGATGTCAGGCGGGCTGCTCGACACGGCGATCGGTGTCGGC
Organism: Mycolicibacterium wolinskyi str. Jessa 2025; assembly: GCF_049241375.1. NCBI lineage: Bacteria > Bacillati > Actinomycetota > Actinomycetes > Mycobacteriales > Mycobacteriaceae > Mycobacterium > Mycolicibacterium wolinskyi. The sequence continues at coordinate 2,786,594 of NZ_CP185960.1, read as the reverse complement.
GCCAGCGGTCTCGACATGCTCGCCCCCGGCGCCGGGCAGGCCGCGCAGACCGCCACGAAGCTCATCAACCGCACGATCCAGTACGGCGGCCAAGTCGGTGGCATCCTCGCCCAGGGCGCGCTGGAAACCCTCGTGCCGTTCGGTGGTTCCGAGCTCGCCAACAACAACTGGATCACCCGCATCGTGGGCGGGCTCGCCGGAGCCGCTCCCGCACTGCCCAATCTTGCCGGGAAGTCGACGCAAGCACCGACACCCGAACAAGTCGCGGGTGTGGATCCGAACACCACCCAGCACGGCGCTGGTAACGGTCAGCCGGTGCAGCCGGGGCCAACGATCCAAGTCACGAACCAGCGGGCCACCGAGGACGGCACCGGCCGCGACATCGCCTGGCATCTAGAGCAGGCCAACAGGGGACCGGGGATGTAAGGGCGGGGATGTAATGGACGACATGACAACCTGCGAACACTGCACACTCCTCACCGCCGGGGAAGAAGCCCGCGTGCACACCCTCGACGCCCTCCGCGTGGAACGACTCATGCTCATCCTGCTGACCGAGGCCAAAGACGCCGCCGCCGAGATCGCCACCACCCTCCACGGCTGCCAGGCATGCATGGGCCGCTTCGCCGCCATCTGCCTCGTGATGTACATGGACATGTTTGAGCGTCTCGCTGGGGGCCGGGAGCACGCCATACAGGCGGTTGAGAACAGTCTCAAAGCCCACCTCGACGCCGCAGCGGGTGGTAACTTGCCGCCCGCTGCGGAAGATGTCCCAAATGGGACACCCGAGCAGGAAACCTGATACATCCTGTGATCCATGCCCCAGGCGTCCACCCCTCCCCCTGGGGCTCCGGAACTGACCCCGGCCCAGATGGCTCGCATTTTCTACGGGTCTGGGGATTTTTCGAGGGTCAGTGAATCGTGTCAGTGATCGGCACGTCGCTATTGTTCGGCCCACCCGGCGCGTGTCCGTCTTTGGTCTCGACGTCCTCCCACTGGCCAGGCGCGTAGTAGGTGGTTGTGTCCGGTTTTCCGTGTCGTGTGACGCGTAGGATTCCGCCATTAAGGAACTCGTATTCGTCCTCGTTGGGGAACGACTTCTTGCCGCCCGTCCGGAACGGGCCTTTGCGGGTCTCGATGAGGTGCACGGTGAACGACATACCCGGGAGCCTGCCATGTCGGCGGGACCGAGGGGCGCAGCTTCCTCCGAGACGACAGTCCAGAATCCACCCGCCCCGAGGTCTGTTAAGCGTTTTTCGTTGAGCTGGATGCAAAGCGGGCTATGCACCGTTTGGCGCCGCGCATTAATCACCCGACTGTCATTGTTTGCGCCACGTGCGCAATACACTTTTCGCCATGCCATTCGGGGGCCACTGCATCGACGACGACGCGGCACGGTATTAGATGGCGTCGTATACCCAGGAGCTGCTTAAGCAGGGTGGATTTGAGTACGACTGGCATTCGAGCCTGGGGGGTGACATCCGGGTGCAGAACGACGATTCGCCCGGATGCTGGGACGACATGCGCGTCACTCTGGAAAGGGTGCGGGATGGTTCCTGCCGGTCGGACGAATGGGACGCACCCTTGGGGCGCAAGTACGCCGACATTGGTGAGGTGAAGCGTAAGCGAGCACGGCGCCACTATCGGCTGTACGTGACGGCGGAGCGTGACCGGCCGGGAGTACTGCTGTTGCTCCACTTCGCGTGGAAGCCTGGCGGCAAGAAAGGGCTTGAAGTGCAGAACGGTCACATCGACGAGGCGTTCAATCGGTTGATGGACTGGCATCGTTGACCTCGACGCCTTGCCCGCCCCGCCGTGTTGCGGTTAACCTCAACCTTGTGGCTGACCTCGAAGAACTGGAACGTGCTGCGGGGATCGACCCTGAGAGCGCGGACTCGCGCCTGCGTCGGAAGCTGGCCCAGGCGGACGACGACCTGCTTGAGCAGTTGGTGCAGTTGCGTAAGGATAAAGGCCTGACCCAGCAGGTGGTCGCTGATCGGATGAAGCGCGATAAGGCCGCGGTGTCGAACTTTGAACGACTTAGTGCTGACCCGCACCTGTCCACAATTCGCCGCTATGCTGCGGCGATCGGGGCTTCCGTCGAGCACCATGTGCAAGACTTCGAAGCCATCGAATCGTCGGGATACGAGAGTGTGGTCGAGAAGCGGTTCGAAGGCCTGCTGCAGTCCTGGACTGTTGAGATGGACAAGTTCTGGCGGGAGTTGTTCTCCGAACCGGCGAGCACGTGCAACGTCATTTATATGGATGCCTACCGTGGTCGGCTGACGCCAGAGTTCGATGACGACCGCGTCTGCTGCGATGGCTGAATCTTCCAAAAGAGATCTGGTCTCGCCGATATCGGCACGGGAGTATCTCGAACTGGTTCGCGCGTCCCGATTCCGGGTGATCAACCGGGTTGCGGCGACAAAACCAGTCGAAAGCCTGTACGAGCTCATTGGAATAAAGGGTGAGGTCGAAAGCGACTATACGGAGCTAGCCTCCAGTAACGACCGCGACGAGGTTGATGACATCGCTACGATCCGGGTGTCGTCTTTTATACGGCCCAAGGTTTTCGGCCTCCGTGTGGGAGTGCGACTCGAGGACGAAGAGTATCTCGTAGCTGTCGATGGCACAGTCGAGTATCAGTGGGAACATGCGGTCGTCTATGTTCCTGATCCGATGACCGAGTTTCTTCGCATGCAGGCTGCGCCAAGGGTCATTTTCGGTACGTGGGCTGTCGTGGAAGAGCTAGGACGGTCACTTAGCACTCAGCTGCCCGAACCACCGCAGTTCGGGGTTGACGGTGTCGTGAAGGCGGTGCGGCACCAAATCGTCGAGCATTCTGCTGCCAGCCGCTGACGTCTTTTGGGAACCGACTTTGCAGGCACCGCGTCTAACCAGATATGCGGGATATTGACGGGATAGACACCGAACTCTGGCTGATTGCGGTGGTGCGTGCAGCGTGCCGGCGGGACAGTACGCCGTTGCCGAGCATCTCGGCAGCCGATCGCCTGCTAGATGAACGCCTGGATATCAGGAGCGTTGATCGACGCCATCAAGTCCAATCGTCCGCAGTCCGTCCGCAGTAGTTTCAACTCCGCTCTAACCAAACCAACACAGTCAACCCTCTGACGTGCGGTGATGATCACTGACCAACGCAGCAAACCTCAACAAACGCCCAGCGCATAGTTCTCGCTCTACTACGACGTCTAAGTCGGCTCGCCGACGCGACGTCTAAGTCGGCTCGCCGACGCGACGTCTAAGTCGGCTCGCCGACGCGACGTCTAAGTCGTGTAGCTCAAACCGTGGCCCCCGGTTCTTGCCGGGGGCCACGGTTTTAGGCTAACCTCAGCAACGCGAGCGCAGCCGCTCGTGGTGCTGACAACCTCACAGGTCAACGGAGAGATTCGTTGGCCTTTTCGTTTCTCTCCAGCCGTATTCACCTATGAGAGAACGAGGTTCACCATGTTCACGGTTTTCATGTTGGTCAAGACCAATCCGGAATGGCTCGGATTCCCGGTGGCCAAACGGTTCGACGAGTTGAGCCGGCACCTGCAGCCGATACTCGAGCGCCACCCCGAAGTGAAATTCCGTTGGTACGACACGGAGTTCTACACCGCGAGGGTCACCGACCTCCTGCTGTGGGAGACCACCGATCCGCACGAGTACGAGCTCGCGGTCGAGGAACTGCGCGAAACACCATTCTGGGACCGGTATTTCACCATCGTCGAGATCCTCCCCGGGGTGGCGAACGCGTACGCGGACAACTACGGCAGGTCCCCCATCGGTTAGCCACCCGACCGGCGGCCAGCTCAGTGCGGAAAGGACAATTGACCCATGCGTGTTCTGGTGCAACGGGTCAAGCGTGCGCAGGTGACGGTCGACGGGGACGTCGTCGGCGCCATCGAGCCGAACCCGCAAGGGCTGGTCGCCCTGGTCGGGGTGACCCATGACGACGACGCGGCGAAGGCCCGCAGGATGGCCGAAAAGCTCTGGCAGTTGAGGATTCTCGACGGCGAGAAGTCGGCATCCGATGTTGGCGCACCGATCCTGGCGATCAGTCAGTTCACGTTGTACGCCAACACCGACAAGGGCCGGCGCCCGTCGTGGAACGCGGCGGCGCCCGGCGGGGTCGCCGAACCACTCGTGACCGAGTTCACCGACGCACTGCGCAAATTGGGCGCGACTGTGGAAACAGGGGTTTTCGGTGCGGATATGCAGGTGGAACTTGTCAATGACGGACCGGTAACGGTGCTATTGGAGCTGTGAACTGGCTGGGAGTGGCGCGTATGGTCTGATCATGACGACTAACCTGGAAACCCGGCTCGCCACCTACTCCCCCGTCGTTATCGGCATATTCCGCGTCGTGTTCGGCTTTCTGTTCACGATCCACGGCGCGGCGAAACTGTTTGCCTGGCCGGTGGATTCCGGCAGCGGCGCAATCCCCGTCGGCACCTGGCCGGGCTGGTGGGCCGGCTTGCTCGAGCTCGTGCTCGGCCTGCTGATCCTGACCGGTCTGTTCACCCGTATCGCGGCGTTCATCGCGAGCGGTGAGATGGCGGTCGCCTACTTCTGGCAGCACCAGCCCAAGGGTTTGTTCCCGCTGGAGAACGGCGGCGAACCGGCGGTGCTGTACTGCTTCGGCTTCCTGCTGCTGGCCGCGATCGGCGGAGGCGCGTTCGCGCTCGACACCGCGCGTGGCCGGCGCACCGCCCGTGGGTAGGTTGCTGCTCGCCGCCGTCACGGCGGCGGGCCTGCTGCTCACCACGGCCGGGCCGGCGGGCGCCGAACCGCAGAACGCGCGCCTCGTCGTGATCACGACCGGCGGAACCATCGCCACCAGCACCGATCCCAGTGGCGTCCGGCGCCCGACGGTCGGCGGCGCAGAGCTCGCCGCAGGTCTCGACGTCGAGGTCGTCGACCTCATGAAGAAGGACAGTTCGCAGCTCACGCCGGCGGATTGGGACGCCATCGGTACCGCGGTGAAGAACGCGGTGGCCAACGGCGCCGACGGCGTGGTGATCACGCATGGCACCGACACCATGGAAGACACCGCGATGTGGCTGGCGACCACCTACCAGGGCTCGGCGCCGGTGGTGCTGACCGGGGCGCAACGCAGTTCCGACGCCCCCGACGCCGACGGGCCGACGAACCTGCGCGATTCCCTGACCGTCGCGGCCAGCCCGGCCGCACGCGATCAGGGTGTGCTGATCACCTTCGCGGGCAACGTGTTCCAAGCGCTCGGCACCCGCAAGATGAACACCGCCGACCTGTCGGCGTTCGGCGGCACGGCACCGGTCGGCACGGTCGGTGACAACGTGTTCACGTTGAATCAGCCTGCGCGAAAACCGTTCATCGCCGAGGTGTCGGCAGGCGCCGCACCGCGCGTCGACATCGTCGCGGCCTATCCGGGCGACGGCCCGGGGCCGATCGACGCCGCGGTGGCCGCGGGCGCCCGCGGAATCGTGCTCGAAGCACTGGGGTCGGGCAATGCCGGTGACGCGGTCGTGGATGCGGTACGGCGGCACGCGCCGGCCGGCGTGGCGTTCGCGATCTCGACCCGCGTGCCCAACGGTCCGGTCGAGGCCGAATACGGTCCGGGCGACAACATGGTCAAGGCCGGCGCGGTGATGGTGCCCAACCTACGGCCGAGCCAGGCCCGGGTGCTCATGATGGCGGCCCTGGCGGCCGGCCGGCCGGTCAATGACGTGTTCACCCGGTGGGGCTGACCTAACGGTCGAGTCCGAGGTCGGCACGGAACCGTTTCATGCCGTCGATCTTGTCGGCCAGTGAGGCGTCGGGACCGGTGTAGAACATCCACGGCATGGTCAGGATGTGGGTGATTCCGCCGGCCTCGGCGCGCTCGTAGTCGGCGCTCGTGATCGCGTCGACCAACGGCGTCAGCACGGTGAAACCGTCCATCGACAACCCGGCCTCGGCACGCAATTCGCGCAGCCGGGCGATCGCGGCGATCGCCCGGTCGGTCGTGATGAGGTCGCCGATCCAGCCGTCGTTGCGGGCGGCCCGGCGCAGCGCCAGGTCCGACAGGCCGCCGACCCAGATCGGGATGTGCGGCGGTGTGGGTTCCATCTCGAGCCTCGGTGCGGTGTAGAACTCGCCGCTGAACTCGGCCCATCCGGGCGACCAGAGTTCGCGCATCAGTTCCAGCATCTCGTCGGTGCGCCGCCCCCTGGCGTCGAACCGCTGGCCCACGAGCTCGAATTCGTCCTTGCACCACCCGACGCCGACACCGAGGTCGACGCGGCCCCCGGCCAGGTAGGCGGCAGTGCCGATGGCCTTCGCCGCGGCGTAGGGGTCGCGCATCGCGGGGATGTAGACCGTGGTGGTGAAGCGCAGCCGGGTCGTGGCCTGCGCGAGTGCGCCGACCAGCACCCACGGGTCGGGCCAGTGGGTGAACGGCTGCCAACGCCGTTCGCCGTCCTTGGTGTACGGGTAGGGCGTCGACAGTGTCTCGAGGTTGACGATGTGATCGGGAATGCCCATCCCGTCGTAGCCGAGATCATCTGCGGCCTTGGCGATCTCGACGATCTCGGCGGTGTCGAGGAAGCCGCTCGCGATGTAGAACTTCACGCGGAGAACGTCATCCCGCGCTTCGGGCCCAGGCCGGCATGATGAACACGCCCTCGGCCTCGACCGTGACCCCGTCGGCGTCGCTGAGCCGGCCACGCGCGAACGTCTTGACACCTTCGGTGCGTTCGACGAACGCGTCGGCACGCAACTCCCCCAACGGTGTTCCGCGCACGTACCGGCACGTGATCGTCCCGGTGTAGAGCGGCTTGTTGAGCCCGCCGCTGGCCACTTCACCGAGGATGTGGTCGAGCACGAGCGCACAGATTCCGCCGTGCACCCAGCCCGTCGGCCCCTCGTAGGCCGCGCCGAGCGTGAACTCGCTCCAGCACGTCCCGTCGGATTCGTGGTTGATGATGAGCGGCGGCGCGAGCGCGTTGCGCAGGCCCACCACGGGGTTGGCCCACACGACCGGTCGGCCTGTCTCGGCGTGCCGCATGGGCTGTGGCCCGTCGCGTTGCTCGCGTCGCAGCGTCTCGGTGACGGCCTCGATCGCGGCGGTCGCCCGTCCGATGCTGTCGTCGGCGACGCCCGACCGGATGCTCGCGTCGACGAGATCGCGGACCGCGTTCGTCAACGGTTCGTAGAGTGCCTGCAATCGGTCGTGCTCATCAGCGCTGATGACGTCGAACGTGTAGTCCACCTGTCCTTATTAGCACCACTAATCACGGTCCGGCGGCTCAGCCCCCGAAAACCTTGCGCACAACGGCCTTGGCGCGGCGCGTCACGCGCAGGTAGTTGTCGAGGAATTCGCCGCCGTCGTCGCTGCCCCAGCCCGCCGCGAGTGCCACCGCGTTGAGCTGTCGCCCGGGCCCGGGCAACTGGTCGGTCGGCTTGCCGCGCACGAGCACCAGCGCGTTGCGCGCACGCGTCGCGGTGAGCCAGGCCTCGCGCAGCAGTTCGACGTCGCCCTCGGCCACGAGCTCGGCCGCGCCGATGGCGTTGAGGGCCTCCAGCGTCGAAGTGTTGTGCAGCGCAGGTACTTTGTGCGCGTAGCGCAGCTGGAGCAACTGCACGGTCCACTCGATGTCGGCCAGTCCGCCGCGGCCCAGTTTGGTGTGGGTGTTGGGGTCGGCGCCGCGGGGCAACCGCTCGGCGTCCACGCGCGCCTTGATGCGCCGGATCTCGTGCACCGCCTCGGCCGAGACCCCACCCGGTGGGTATCGGGTCTTGTCGACCATGAGCAGGAACCGCTCGCCGAGCTTGAGATCGCCGGCCACCCGGTGTGCCCGCAACAGCGCCTGGATCTCCCACGGCTGCGCCCACTGCGCGTAATACGCCTCGTACGACGCGAGCGTGCGCACGAGCGGGCCGTTGCGGCCCTCGGGCCGCAGGCCGGCGTCGACCTCGAGCGGTGGATCGGCACTCGGCGTGCCCAGCAGGGCGCGGACCTGCTCGGCGATGCTGACCGACCAGCGCACCGCGACCGACTCGTCGACGCCGGACACCGGTTCACACACGAACATCACGTCGGCGTCGGACCCGTATCCGAGTTCGCTGCCGCCCAGGCGGCCCATGCCGATCACCGCGATGCGGGCCGGCACACCGGACTCTGGCGTGTTGGCGCGGATCACCGCGTTGAGCGCGGCCTGCAGCACCGCGACCCACACCGACGTCAGCGCCTTGCAGACGTCGGTCACCTCGAGCATGCCCAGCACGTCGGCCGACGCGATGCGGGCCAGTTCGCGGCGGCGCAGCGTACGCGCGGCCGCGATACCGCGGACCGGGTCGGCGTGCCGTCCGGCCGAGGCGACCAGGGACCGGGCCACGCTGTCGGGGTCGCCCTCAAGCAGTTTCGGGCCATTCGGGCCGTCGGCGTAGAGCTGGATCACCTCGGGTGCCCGCATCAGCAACTCGGGGATGTAGGCCGAGGTGCCGAGCACCCGCATCAGCCGCTTGGCCACGGCGCCCTCGTCGCGCAGCGTCGACAGGTACCAGCGCTGCTCCTGCAGCTCGTCGCTGATGCGGCGGTAGGCCAGCAGGCCGGCATCGGGATCGGGTGTGTCCGAGAGCCAGTCGAGCAGGGTCGGCAGCAGCACCTGCTGCACCCGGCCCTTGCGGCCGGTCGCGCCGGTCAGCGCGGCCAAGTGGGTCAGCGCGCTCTGCGGGCCTTCGTAACCCAGTGCGGCGAGCTGGCGTTCGGCGGCCTCGGTGCTCATGCCTGCCTCGATGCCCAGCGCCGGCTGGCCCACCGATTCGAGCAGCGGCTGGTAGAACAGCTTGGCGTGCAGGCGCGACACCCGAAGGCTCTGCCGTTTGAGTTCCTCGCGCAATACCCCGGCCGCGTCGTGCGTGCCGTCGGGACGGATGTGGGCGGCGCGCGCCAGCCAGCGGAACGCCTCTTCGTCGCTGTCGTCGGGCAGCATGTGCGTGCGCTTGAGCCGTTGCAGTTGCAGCCGGTGTTCGAGCAGCCGCAGGAATTCGTACGACGCGGTCATGTTCGCGGTGTCGTCGCGGCCGATGTAGCCGCCCGCGCCGAGCGCGGCCAATGCGTCCACCGTGGACGCGACGTGCAGGGAGTCGTCGTTGCGACCGTGCACCAATTGCAGTAGCTGCACGGCGAATTCGACGTCGCGCAGTCCGCCGGTACCGAGCTTGATCTCACGGGACCGCACGCCGGCGGGCACGAGTTCCTCGACCCGGCGGCGCATCGCCTGTACCTCCGGCACGAAATCCTCACGCTCGCAGGCCGTCCACACCATCGGCATCAACGCGTCGATGTACGCCTTGCCCAGGTCGGGGTCGCCTGCGGCGGGCCGGGCTTTGAGCAATGCCTGGAATTCCCACGTCTTGGCCCAGCGCTGGTAGTAGGCGACGTGGGAGTCGAGCGTGCGAACCAGTTGTCCGCGTTTGCCTTCGGGCCGCAACGCCGCGTCGACCTCGAAGAAGGCGTCGGCGGCGAACCGCATCATCTCGCCCGCGACCCGGGTGGCAGTCGTCAGGTTGTCGTTGGTGACGTCTTCGCCGACGAAGATCACGTCGACGTCGCTGACGTAGTTCAGTTCGCGCGCACCGCATTTGCCCATCGCGATGACCGCCAGCCGGAGGGCGTCACTCGGGCTCTCACCGCACACGGCGCGCGTGGCGACCGTCAGCGCAGCGGCCAGCGCGGCGTCGGCCAGATCGGACAGGTGGGTGCTCACCGTGACGAACGGCAGCACGGGCTCGTTCTCGACGGTCGAAGCCACGTCGAGGGCGGCCAGCACCAGCAGCTTGTCGCGGTACAGGTCGCGCATGGGCGGCACCGCGGCACTTGTGCCCCGGTCGATGTCGACCTGCTGCGCGGCCGCGGTGAACCCCTCGCGCAACTCGTCGGCGCCCGGCAGAACGGCTCTCCCCACCAGCAGCCGCCAGGACTGCGGGTGGGCGACCACATGGTCGCCGAGCGCGAGCGACGAGCCGAGGACACCGAACAGCCGGCCCCGCAGCGCGCGGTCGGTCAGCAGTTCGCGGTTGAGCTCGTCCCAGTCGCCGCCGAGCGCCTCGGCGAGCCGCACCATCGCGAGCAGCGCGACGTCGGCGTCCGGGGCGCGCGACAGCGACCACAACAACTCGACGTGATCGTCGGTGTTCCAGCCGAGCCGGTCCAGATGGGCGTTGGCCTGCGAGTCGACCAGCCCGAGCCGGCCGACACTGGGCAGTTTCGGGCGCTCGGTCGCGGGCTTGGGCACGAAGAAAACGTTACAGGGAGCGACTAGAGCGACAGATACGTCTTGAGCTCGTAGGGCGTGACGTGGCTGCGGTAGTTCTCCCACTCGGTGCGCTTGTTGCGCAGGAAGTAGTCGAATACGTGCTCCCCCAACGCTTCCGCCACCAGCTCGGAGCTCTCCATGGCCTCCAGCGCGTTGCCGAGGCTCGACGGCAACTCGCGGTAGCCCATCGCGCGGCGCTCCTCGGGGGTCAGGCTCCAGACGTTGTCCTCGGCCTGCGGGCCCAGCACGTAGCCCTTCTCGACGCCCCGCAGGCCCGCGGCGAGCAGCACCGCGAACGTCAGGTACGGGTTGCATGCCGAATCGGGGCTGCGCACCTCGACGCGACGCGACGACGCCTTGCGCGGCGTGTACATCGGCACGCGAACCAGTGCCGAGCGGTTGGCGGCACCCCAGGACGCCGCGGTGGGCGCCTCGCCCCCGTGCACGAGCCGCTTGTAGGAGTTCACCCACTGGTTGGTGACGGCGCTGATCTCGCTGGCGTGCTCGAGGATGCCCGCGATGAAGGACTTGGCCACGTCGGACAGTTGCAGTGGGTCGTCGGGGCTGTGGAAGGCGTTGGTGTCGCCCTCGAACAGGCTCATGTGGGTGTGCATGGCCGAGCCGGGGTGTTCGGCGAACGGCTTGGGCATGAACGAGGCCCGCACCCCGTCGCCGAGCGCGACCTCCTTGACGACGTAGCGGAACGTCATGACGTTGTCGGCCATCGACAGCGCGTCGGCGTAACGCAGGTCGATCTCCTGCTGGCCCGGCGCGCCTTCGTGGTGGCTGAACTCCACCGAGATGCCCATCTGCTCCAGCGCGTCGATGGCGTGGCGGCGGAAGTTGGGCGCCGCGTCGTGCACGGCCTGGTCGAAGTAGCCGCCGTTGTCGGCGGGCACCGGCACACTGCCGTCGTCGGGGCCCGGCTTCAGCAGGAAGAACTCGATCTCGGGGTGGACGTAGCACGAGAAGCCCAGATCACTGGCCTTGGCCAGCTGCCTGCGCAGCACATGCCGGGAGTCCGCCCACGACGGTGAACCGTCGGGCATGGTGATGTCGCAGAACATCCGCGCGGAATGATGCTGGCCCGAACTGCTGGTCCACGGAAGCACCTGGAACGTCGACGGATCGGGCCGCGCGACCGTGTCGGATTCGGATACGCGTGCGAACCCTTCGATCGACGAGCCGTCGAAACCGATGCCCTCTTCGAAGGCTCCCTCGAGCTCGGCGGGCGCGATCGCCACGGACTTCAGGTATCCGAGCACGTCGGTAAACCACAACCGGACGAACCGAATATCGCGTTCCTCCAGCGTGCGCAGCACGAATTCCTTCTGGCGGTCCATGCCCGCAGCGTAGGCACCGGCTGTTAAATCCGTGTTACGGCCCTGGCTGGGTTTGATTTCCGTGTCGCTGCGCGGCCGCTTCACGCACCTAGCAATTGAGGTTGCCGGGCGACTGCCGGTTGACGAAGAAGTTCAGCACCGCGGTGTCGACGCAGGCGTCGCCGTTGAACACGACGGTGTGCTGCGAGCCGTCGAACGAGATGAGCGCCGCACCCAGCTGCCGGGCCAGGTCCACGCCGGCCTGATACGGCGTCGCGGGATCGCCCGTGGTTGACACGACCACGACCTTGCCTGGCCCGGGCCCACGCACCTGGTGCGGCACCGACGTGGGCTGCACCGGCCAGAGCGCGCAGACGTCGCGCGGTGCGTATCCGGTGAATGCGCCGTAGGCCAGAAACGGCGCGACTTCCCGGATCCGGCGGTCGGCGTCGGCCCACACGGCCGGGTCGGTCGGGTACGGCGCGTCGACGCACCGGATCGCGGTGAAGGCGTCCTGCAGGTTCTGGTACCGGCCCGCATCGTCGCGGTTCTGGTAGTCGTCGGCCAGCAGCAGCAGGTCCCCCGCGTCGGTGCCACGCTGCAGGCCGAGCAGCCCGCTGGTGAGATATGGCCAGTACCGCGCCGAGTACAGCGCGTTGACCGTCCCGGTGTTGGCGTCCTGGTAGCTCAGACCCCGCGGGTCGGACGTGCTGCCGGGGCGGGCCACCAGCGGATCGACCAATTGCTGGTAGCGGCTGACGAATTGGGCGGGGTCGGTGCCGAGCGGGCAGCCCTGGGCCTTGGCGCAATCGGCGGCGTAGGACTCGAAAGCCTTTTGGAATCCGGCCATTTGGCGGATGTTCTTCGTGATCGGGTCGATGCTCGGATCGACGGCGCCGTCGAGCACCATGGTGCGCACCCGGTCGCCGTACTGTTCGGCGTAGGCCGCGCCCAACTCGGTCCCGTATGAGAAGCCCAGATAGTTGATCTGGTCCTCGCCGAGCGCGGTCCGCACCGCGTCCATGTCGCGCACCGTCGATGCGGTGCCGATGTTGGCCAGGAACGGTGCGCCCATCCGGTCCAGGCACTGCTGGGCGAACTGGCGGTACAGGCCTTCGATGTGGGCGACGCCGGCCGGGCTGTAATCGGCCATCGGCTCGCGGCGGTACGCGTCGAACTCGGCATCGGTGCGGCAACGCAATTGCGGCGTGGAGTGCCCGACGCCGCGCGGGTCGAACCCGACGAGGTCGAACCGGCGACCGATCTCGGTGTCGGCCAGGGCCGCGCCCATCCCGGCGACGGTGTCGACCGCCGACGCTCCGGGACCGCCCGGATTGACCATCAGCACCCCGAGGCGATCACCGGTGGCCGGTACCCGGATGACGGCCAACTGCGCTTGTGCGCCTTGGGGATCCGCGTAATCGACGGGTACCGCGACCGTGCCGCATTGAGCGGTCGGGATCGCCGACACGTCGGGAATCCAGTTCGCGCAGCCGCCCCACGCCGGTGGTGCGGCGGATGCCACGGGCGTCACGACCGCGGGCAGGGCAAGCAGCATCGCCGTCAAGATTCCGCCCACCCACCGCACGGCTGCCATGGTCGCACGGCCCGTGCGGCCGAGTCTTCCGCTGAGGCCGACCAGAGATCGGCCGGAAACCATACGGTGACCTTGCGATTCGGCGGCGGTCAGCAGCGGGTGTCCGGCGGCGGCACGGTCACGTCGACGAGATACGTCGCGGCGATGTCGTCGATGCACTTGTCGCCCTGGAACACCACGGTGTGCTGGGTGCCGTCGAAGGTGACCAGCGTGCCGCCGAGCTGGCGCGCCAGGTCCACACCGGCCTGGTACGGCGTGGCCGGGTCGTTGGTCGTCGAGACCACGAGCACCGGCGGCAGCCCGCTCACCGCGATCTCGTGCGGCGTGCTGGTCGGCGGCACCGGCCAGAACGCACAGGCCCCGAGCGGCGCGTTGCCGGTGAACTCGCCGTAACTCATGAACGGTGCGACCTCGCGAAGCCTGCGGTCCTGCTCGACGACGATGGCGCGGTCGGTGATCGCGGGTTTGTCCATGCAGTTGACCGCCACCCGCGCGTCGGTGGAGTTGTTGTAGTGGCCCTTGGCATCTCGGCCCATGTACAGGTCGGCCAGCGCCAGCATGAGGTTGCCGTCGCCCTCCTTGAGCGATTTGAGCGCGTCGGTCAGGTGCCGCCACAGGTTCGGCGAGTAGAGCGGCAGGATCGTGCCCACGGTCGCGTCGCTGTAGCTCAGCCCGCGCCCGTCGCGCGTCTTGGCCGGGTTCTGGACCAACGGGTCGATGATGCTCTTGTACACCTCGACGGCCTTGGCCGGATCGGTGCCCAGCGGGCAGTCGGGGCTCTTGGCGCAGTCGGCGGCGTAGTCGTCGAAAGCTTTCTGGAACGCCGCGGCCTGGCGCACGCTCTCCTCGACCGGATCGGCGTTGGGATCGACGGCGCCGTCGAGGATCATCGCGCGGACCTTGTCCGGGAACTCCTCGGCGTAGGTGGCGCCGATGCGCGTGCCGTAGGAGTAGCCGAGGTAGGTCAGCTTCTCGTCCCCGAGCGCGGCCCGAATGGCGTCGAGGTCCTTGGCGACGTTGTCGGTGCCGACGTTGGCGAGGAACTCCTCGCCCATCTTGTCGACACACCGCTGAACGAACGCCTTGGTCTCGGCCTCCAGGTGGGCCACGCCCTCCGGGGTGTACTCCACCGTCGGGTCGGCACGCTGGCGGTCGTTGTCGGCGTCGGAGTTGCACCACACCGCCGGGTTCGACGACGCGACGCCGCGCGGGTCGAACCCGACGATGTCGAATCGCTCCTTGACCGATTGCGGCAGGCTCGGCAGCAGCGACAGCGCCGACTCGACGCCGGATTCGCCGGGCCCGCCCGGGTTGATCACCAGCGAACCGATCTTCTCGCCGGTCGCCGGGAAGCGGATCATCGCGATCCTGGCAACGTCACCGTCGGGCTTGGAATAGTCCACCGGCACCGACAGGAGCCCGCATTCGGCCGCGTCGGGAATGGGTGCCTGATCGCCCGCACCCGCATTGCACGGCAACCACTGCACCGGGGTGCCCGGCCTGGGCACCGCGATGATCGCGCGCCCCTCGATCACCTGGCTGCAGCCCGCCACCGCCAGCACCATCACCGCCAGCAGCGCACCGAACCTGATCCTGACCTTCATGGCACCACATGCTGCCATGACTCGTCGCGTGCACCGGTCAGGGCCAGCCGACCAGCCGGGATTACCGGGTCGCCTTCACCAACTCGTCGAGCGCGACGGCGAAGTCGTCGGCCAGGTCCCACAGGTCGGGCAGCAGTTCCGGGCACGACACGATGCCGACGTCGAGTTTGCCGGTCAGCGACATCACCGTGATGTTGAGGCCCGAACCGTGGAATATCGGCCCCAACGGATACATCGCCTTGACCTCGGCGCCGAGGAAGTACAACGGCACCTGCGGCCCCGGCACGTTGGAGACGACGAGATTGTGCACGGGTTTGGCCCCCGACAGCCGGCTGGCCGCGTAGACGCGCATGGCCACGCCGAACACCGCCGGGGCCGCGAATTGCGTCCAATCCTGCAGCAGCGTCGCGCCGATCGCCGAACTGTGTTGTTTGGCAACCGAATTCGCCTCGGATATGGCCTTGAGACGTTCGGCCGGGTCGTCGATGTGGGTTTCGAGTGTGGAGAACATGCCCGACACCTGGTTGCGCCCGGGCCGGTCCGACCGGTCGTGCACCGAGACCGGCACCATTGCGACGAGCGAATTCTCGGGCAGCTCACCGCGATCGGCCAGAAAAGTGCGGAGCACACCCGATACGAGCGCCATCACCACGTCGTTGACCTTGACGCCGAAGTGATTCTTGACGGTCTTGATGTCCTCGAGGTCGAGTTGCGCGAACGCGATGTTGCGGTGGCCCGTGATGTTGGCGTTGAACGCGGTCTTGGGCGCGGCGAACGGGGCCGCCATCGTCATGCCGTTGCGCGCCCGCCGCACGGTGTCGACCACCGACGACAGCGTCGACGGCACGACGTTGACCAGCTTCAACGGTCGCGTCGCGAACTTCACCGCACCGTTGATCGCGATCTCGAGTCCGGTTGCCCCGCCCACGCCTTCGACCGGATCCGGTGGCGGCGCGTCGGGTTCGGTGGTGCACAGCCGCGACATCAGATTGGCGCCCGTGACGCCGTCCACGCCGGAATGGTGCACCTTCGTCATGACCGCGAGCCGTCCACCGGCGTGTGCGTCGGTGCCCGCGACGTTTTCGATGACCCACATCTCCCACAGCGGCCGGGTGCGGTCCAGCGGCAACGATGCGATGTGGCCGCAGATCTCGGCGAGTTCGGTGCGACCACCCGGCGCGGGCAGCCCGATCCGGTGCAGGTGCCGGTCGACGTCAAAGTCCTTGTCGTCCACCCAAACCGGATGATCGAGGTTGAACCGGCTGTCGGCGAGTTTCTCCCGGAATTCCGGCATGGCCTTGATCCGCAGTGACAGCGCGTCGCGCATCCGGTCGAACGTGTAGCCGCCGGGCATGGTCGAGGTGTCGAGTTCGAGCACCGAGCACACGTGCATCGGCTGGGCCGCGGTTTCGAGATACAGGAAGCTGGCGTCGAGTCCGCTGAGCCTTTGCATGCGCCTGATCGTAGGGAGACGAGTCGGCAACTGTGAGGAAATCCACTTAACGAGTCGTTTACCCACTTTCCGGCGGGTGGCAGACTGACATGTGTCAGCCGAACCCGGGGACCACACATTGGCCTCGAGGATTCGAAAAGACCATCAATCGAGGGACAACGATGTCTGAACAGTCTGTTTACGGTGCTGCCGGCGTGTCTTCGGACGGTGCGCAGGACACCAAACCCCGCACCAAGGTTCGCACGGTCACGCTCCAGAAGTGGAAGGCCGAAGGCCACAAGTGGGCCATGCTCACCTGTTACGACTACTCCAGCGCGCGGGTGTTCGACGACGCCGGCATCCCGGTGCTACTCGTCGGTGACTCCGCGGCAAACGTCGTATACGGCTACGACACCACCGTGCCGATCACCATCGACGAGCTGATCCCGTTGGCGCGGGCCGTGGTCAAGGGCGCCCCGCATGCGCTCGTCGTCGCCGATCTGCCGTTCGGCAGCTACGAATCGAGCCCGCAGCAGGCGCTCGCGACCGCAACGCGCTTCATGAAGGAAACCGGCGCGCAGGCCGTCAAGCTCGAAGGCGGTGAACGCGTCGCCGAGCAGATCGCGACGCTGACCGCGGCGGGCATCCCGGTGGTGGCCCACATCGGTTTCACGCCGCAGAGCGTCAACGGGCTCGGCGGGTTCCGCGTGCAGGGTCGCGGCGATGCCGCCGATCAGACCATCGCCGACGCGATAGCCGTCCAGGAAGCCGGCGCCGTCGCGGTCGTGCTGGAGATGGTGCCCGCCGAGCTGGCCACCCAGATCACCGGCAAGCTCACCATTCCGACGGTCGGCATCGGCGCGGGCCCCAACTGCGACGCCCAGGTGCTGGTCTGGCAGGACATGGCCGGCCTCACGAGCGGCAAGACCGCCAGGTTCGTCCGCCGCTTCGGCGACGTTGGTGGCGAATTGCACCGCGCCGCAACGCAGTACGCGCAGGATGTGGCGGCCGGGGTGTTCCCGGCCGAGGAGCACAGCTACTAGGAGCCGCTACGCGAACTCCGACCGGCGCTTGGCGAGGAACGCATCAACCCCCTCGCGGCCGTCGGCCGAGTCCGCTCGTGCGGCGATCAACCGGCCCTCGGCCTCCATCTGCTCCTCGAGGCTGTTCTTGAGCGAGGACAGCAGCAGCGTCTTGACCGCGCCGTTCGACCCGGCCGACCCGCCGGCCAACTGCTCGGCGAGTTTGCCCGCCCGCTCCGCGAGGTCGGCGTCGGCGACGACCTCGGTGACCAGGCCCCAGTCCTGCGCTTCGGTCGCCGACAGCGTGCGGTTGGTGAGCATCAGTTCCTGTGCGCGGCGCATGCCGACCAGACGCGGCAGGTAGTACGACGAACTGCCGTCTGGGCTCAGCCCCACCTTGGTGTAAGCCATGGTGAACGACGCCGATTCGGCCGCCAGGACGAGGTCTCCGGTGACGGCGAGCGAGAAGCCCGCCCCCGCCGCGGTGCCGTTGACCGCGGTGATCAGCACGGCGTCCATCCGCCCGAACGACGAGATTGCCCGGTGCAGGTCGTCGGCGACACCCTTGATGAACTGCCCGCGGGCGGGCGCGGTCGAGAACGCCTTGAGGTCGCCGCCTGCGCAGAAGAACCGGCCGGACCCGGTCAGCACGACGACCTTGGTGCCCACCGTGTCGCAGCGCCGCGCGGCATCGGCCAGTTCACGAGTCATGGTGTGGTTCATGCCGTTTGCTGCGTCCGGGCGGTTCAGCGTGATGCGCGCGATCGCACCGGACTGCTCGAACGTGATGGCTTCATACGTGGGCTCGGTCACGCACCGGACTCTAGCGGGCCGCCCGCTGCGGCGGTCGCACCCCCAGCCGGTCCGCGGTCGCGCGGACCAGGTCGGCGAAATCGCGGTCGTAGCCGACGGCCCGCAGGGCGCCCTCGCCGATCACCCACGGTTGTTCGGGCGGTATGTCGGCATCGTCGGAACGGCTGTTGATCACCGATTCGACCAGGCGGAACGGCAGGTCGTCGGCATCGGGCGGGCCGCCGCACTCGGCGATCACGTCGGCAGACAACCGCCGGTAGCGGCTACGCAGCTCGGCGCGGCTGCGTCGGAACGGCTCGAAGCGATCGGTCCGCAGCTCCGGCAGCAGGTACAGCGCACCGAGGTTCCACCGGCCCGCGCACAGCTGGGCCGCGTCGCCGACCACGAGCGCGTGCAGTCGCGGCGCGGCCGGGCCGGACTCCCCCGCCAGATCCGTGGCCAGCCGTAGCGGCGCGTCGACCGTCCCGGTCAGCAGCGCGTCGAGAATGTCGTCCTTGGTCGCGAAATGGTGGTAGAGCGACGCCTGTCGCACCCCGACCGCATCGGCGATCCGACGGGTGGATGTACTGGCATAGCCGTGGGTGGTGAACAGCTCGGCCGCGGCGTCGAGTATCTCCTCGCGGGCCGTCTTGCCCGGCCTGCGGGGCTGTTCCAGGCGCGGACGGCCCCGGCCCGCGCCAGCCATCGCCCCGGTGGTCATCTCAACATTCTGACACCGGGCCGCGTGCCGTCACGCCGGCTGCAGCGCCGCCAGGTACTGCTGCTGGCAGGCGCGGCGGGCCAGCTTGCCGCTCGTTGTCCGCGGAATCGATCCTGCCGCAACGAGTTTGACGTCAGCCACGGCGACAGCATGGCGCCGTGAGATCGCGGCGCGGATCGCGTCGACGATCGGCGCCGGGTCGGCGCGCCCCGCGCCCGGGGCCCGCTCCGCCACGATCGCCAGCCGTTCACCGGACGGGGACGGCACGGAGAACGCCGCGACGAATCCCGCCCGCACCGCGGGCGAAGCCTCGGCCACGGTGGCCTCCAGATCCTGGGGGTAATGGTTGCGACCGTCGACGATCACCATGTCCTTGATCCGGCCGGTGATGTACAGCTCGCCGTCGACGTACATGCCCAGGTCGCCCGTGCGGAACCACGACGCACCCTCCGGCGCACCCTCCGCATGGCTGTTGCGCTCGAGTCGCGTTTGCAGCTTGTTGCGGAAGGCGAGCTCGGTTTCGTGCGGCCGCCGCCAGTAGCCCTGGCCGACGTTGTCTCCGTGCAGCCAGATCTCACCGACCTGGCCGTCGGGCAGCTCGGCGTCGACGTCGTCGTCGGGCGAGACGATCACCGCCCACTGGCTGCGCGCGATCTGCCCGCACGACACCTGGGGCACCGCTTCCGGCGCGTCGGGCGATACCAGGACCGCGCGGCCGGCCCCGAGTTCCTCGCGGTCGACGTAGATGGCGCTCGGGCGGGCGTCGGGCGCGATCGTCGAGACGAACAGCGTGGCCTCGGCCATGCCGTAGGAGGGTTTGACGGCCGTCGGCGAGAGCCCGTACGGCGCGAACGCGTTGTTGAACACCTCGATCGAGGACATGCTCACCGGCTCGGAGCCGTTGATCAGGCCGGCGACGTTGCTCAGGTCGAGCTCCTCGCCCGCGGGCGGCAGGCCGCGCTGGGCCGCGAGCTCGTAGGCGAAGTTGGGCGCCGCGGCAAACGTCGGCAAGTCGGACGCCCCGAGTTCTTTGATCCAGCGGTACGGGCGTCGGACGAACGCCACCGGCGACATCAACGTGATGTGGCCGCCGCACAACGCCGGGAACATGATCATCAGCAGACCCATGTCATGGAACAGCGGCAGCCAGCTGACGCTGCGGATGTTCCAGTCCAGGCCGACCGAGATGATCATCTGCAGCACGTTGGTGCAGGCCGCGCGGTGCGTGATCTCCACACCGGCCGGTGTGCGCGTGGATCCCGACGTGTACTGCAGGTACGCGATGTCGTCGGTGCGCAGCTCCGCGCTGCGGAAGCCGGCGCCGACGGAGTCGGGTACCGCGTCGACGGCGATCATCCGGGGCCGCCGGTCCCGCGGCAGCTTGCGCAGAAAGTCGCCGACCGGTCCGGCCGCCGCAGTGGTGGTCAGCACGACCGATGGGCTCGCGTCGCCCAGCACCGCATCGAGGCGCTCGGTGTGGCCGGGCAGCTCCGGGGAGAACAACGGAACCGCGATGGCGCCCGCGCGGATCGCGGCGAAGAACGCGACGACGTAGTCGACGCCCTGCGGGGTCAGGATCGCCACGCGGTCGCCCCGTGATGTGACCTGCTGCAACCGGGCTCCGACCGCGCGGACCCGGGTGTCGAGCTGCGCCCAGGTCAGCTCGACGGCCCGTCCGTCATGGTCGAAATCCAGATATCGGTAAGCCGGCGTATCACCGAACTCGGCGACGTTGCGGTCGAAATGCGACAGCAGCGTGGAGCCGTCCGGGATGGCGATCTCGCCATCCGAATCCAGGTAATCCGCGACCTTCAGGCGTGCCGAAGCGCCGCTTGTCGTCATGGCATCCAGACCCATGTCCGCAATCTTAAGAGGTTTCCTCAGAAACGGGTGGAACCTGTTGTGCGCGGCGCAAAGTCTTTACCTTGACGTGACCTTTGGTCGGTTAAGGGCAACCATTCCGGTGTGGCACGCTGGTGCCATCGGATCCGGTGCACAGCGAAGGTGAACATGGCCCCTGACACGCCCAAAACCTCCAGGTACACCGAGGTCGAGCGCAAGTTCGAGGTGACCGACGCGACCGTCTCCCCCTCGTTCGACGGATTGACCGCTGTCGCCCGCGTCGAGCGGCCTCCGTCACAACAGCTGGACGCTGTCTATTTCGACACACCGGCCCGCGACCTCGCGGCGCACCGCATCACGCTGCGGCGACGCACCGGCGGACCCGACGCGGGCTGGCATCTCAAGCTGCCCGCGGGGCCGGATGCCCGTACCGAGGTGCGCGCACCGCTGGACCCCGACGGCGACGCCGCGACCGACGCCGTGCCAGAGGATCTGCGGGACATCGTGCTCGCGATCATCCGCGACCGGCCGCTCGCCCCGGTCGCCCGCATCTCGACGAAACGCAGCGTCGATCTGCTGTTCGGGCACAGCGGCGCTGCGCTGGCCGAGTTCTGCGACGACCACGTCACCGCGTCGGCCGCCGGGCAGGAGGACGAGGCCCAGCAGTGGCGCGAATGGGAACTCGAGCTCTTGGACACCGAGGTTCCGGACGGCCTGCTGGACCGGTTGTCGAACCGGTTAACCGACGCCGGCGCGCAACCGGCCGGCCACGGGTCGAAGCTGGCCAAGGTGCTCGACACCGCGGCCGCCGCCGCCGAGGAGCAGCCCGTCCCCGCCGATCCGATGCACCGGGCCATCGCCGAACAGATCGAGCAGCTGCTGGTCTGGGATCGTGCGGTACGGGCCGACGCATACGACTCGGTGCACCAGATGCGCGTGACGACCCGCAAGATCCGCAGCCTGCTGCAGGCATCCAAAGACGCGTTCCCGTTGGCCGACAACGGCTGGATTCTCGACGAGCTCCGGGCGCTCGCGGCCTTGCTCGGGGTGGCTCGCGATGCCGAGGTGCTCGCCGAGCGCTATCAGCGGGCACTCGACGAACTGTCCCCCGACCTCGTGCGCGGGCCGGTACGGGAACGGCTCGTCGACGGCGCGCACCGCCGCTATGCCGCGGGCCTGCGCCGCGCGCTGCAGGCGATGCGCTCGCAACGTTACTTCCGGCTGCTCGACGCGCTCGACGACCTCGTCGCCGCCGAACCCCCGGACGACACTGGCGCAGACAGCTCATCGGCGACCATCGGCTCGGCTTACAAGCGTGTTCGCAAAGCAGCCAAGGCGGCGAAGGCCGCAGCCGAGTCCACCGAGGCCGACGCCGAGGAAAAAGACGAGGCGCTGCACCGAATCCGCAAGGGCGCCAAGCGGCTTCGCTACACCGCGGCCGCCACCGGCGCGACCAAGGTGTCCGATCGGGCCAAGGCCATCCAATCGCTGCTGGGCGATCATCAGGATGCCGTGGTCAGCAAGACGCACCTGAGCACGCAAGCCGAAGCCGCGCACGCCGCGGGCGAGGACACCTTCACCTACGGTCTGCTCTACCAATTGGAGGACGAGGTCGCCCAGCATTCCCGCGCGCTCCTGGAGGATGCGCTGCGAAAGCTCGACAAGGCAGTCCACAAGACCCGGCACTGAGGCAGGGGCGAACGAGTTGGCCTGTAAGCCGGATTCTGTGCCGGCCCTCCCGTCGCCAGGGGGCCAGTGGCGACCATCCATCTGGGCACACCGTCGCCGGGTACCTCGAGCGGCCTACCCGCAGGCTCGGGCGAGCAACCCTCAGGCGCCTGCGCGACCGCAACCAGGTTGCGGCCTTCTTGGCCTTGCTTCGGGTGGGGTTTGCCTAGCCACCCCGGTCACCCGGGGTGCTGGTGCGCTCTTACCGCACCGTTTCACCCTTACCATTTCTGGCGGTCTGTTTTCTGTGGCACTTTCCCGCGAGTCACCTCGGATTGCCGTTAGCAATCACCCCGCTCTGTGAAGTCCGGACTTTCCTCGACACCGTCAGGTGCCGCGGCCGCCCGGCCAACTCGTTCGCGCAGATCACCGTACCCTTAAATCCATGCCGCAGGTGCCACCTGCCCGATATTTGCTCAGGGCGAAGGACCTGGCGGACGCGCGGTACGCCGATCCGATCACCGTCGACGACCTCGCGGCGGCCGCGGGGCTGTCCCGCGCGCACTTCAGCCGGATGTTCACCCGTACCTTCGGGGAGTCTCCGCGCGCCTATCTGCAGAGCAGGCGGTTGGAGCGGGCCGCGGCGCTGCTGCGCAACACCGACCGCTCGGTCGCCGACATCTGCGTGATGGTCGGCCTGCAGAGCGTGGGCTCGTTCACGTCGAGCTTCGCCAAGGTCTACGGCAAGCCGCCGGCGGCCTACCGCGCGAGCCTGCCGCCCGCTGCGCTGCGCGCCCCGGTGCCGAGTTGTGTTCTGGCGCGCGACACCCGGAAAACAGCACACGCGAAGAAGACGGGCACCGACGCCCGACCGTAGCGTCGGTCGCATGATGAGAATCGCAAGCACACACCTCTGGGTCCACGACCAGGAAGCCGCGCTGAAATTCTGGACCGAGAAGGTCGGAATGGAAGTGCGCGAAGACGTTACGTTGCCCGATGTCGACACCCCGTTCCGGTGGCTCACGGTCGGCCCGCCCGGTCAGGACGATGTCAGCATCGTTCTGATGGCCGTGCCCGGCCAGCCCGTGATGGACGAGGACACCCGCAAACAGGTGCTCGACCTGACCGCAAAAGGCTTCGCCGGCACGGTGTTTCTGACCACCGAGGACTGCCAGAAGAGTTACGAGGAGCTCACCGCCCGCGGGGTCGAGTTCACCGAGCCGCCCAACCAGATGCCCTACGGGATCGACTCCGGTTTCCGCGATCCCTCGGGCAACAGCGTCCGGCTCACCCAGCGCACCTGAGCCGTGTCGAGACCGACGCAATGGTCGATGCCAGGCCGTGCCGGCGACCAAAGCGTCGGTCTCGATGCGGTCAGTCCCTGCGACGCAGCACCATCACGTTGTCGATGAGCGTGCCGCGCTGCCCGTCCGGTCCTGTTGCGTCGCGTTCTTCGGCTCCGACGCGCACCCGCTCCCACTGCTCGCCGGGCAGATCGAGTGCGGCCACGACGTCCTCAGCGCTGGGGAACTCGAATTTCCGGACGTGCTCTGGTGCCCACGGCGGGGCCGCACCGTGGTCGACGATGATCATGAGCCCGCCGGGGGCGACCACACCGGCCGCGCGGCGCAGCAATGCCGCGCGGTCCATCGCGATGGGCGACTGCAGGAACTGAGCCGACACCAGGTCGAAGCGGCCCTCCGGCAGACTCTCGGCGAAATCGTGCCGTTCGAACGTGATGCGGTCCGCCACGCCCCGGGCCTTCGCTTCGGCGGCGGCCCGCCCGAGCGCGGTGTCGGAGACGTCGGTAGCCGTCACGTGCCAGCCCTGTTCGGCGAGCCAGACGGCGTCGCCACCTTCGCCGCACCCCAGATCCAGGGCACGGCCCGGGGTCAGGCCCGCGGCCAGTTTCTCGAGCTGAGGGTTGACGCGCCCGCTCCAGATGCGGCCGTGCTGCCCGTAGTGACGTTCCCAGTACTGGGCCGTCACCTCGGAATGCGTCGGCCATGGCGGGACCGGCAGCCCGAAGTCCTCGGCCAGCAGGCTCTGCACCACCGCGGCACCGACCTGGCTGCCGGCCGCGACGGCGTTCGCCACCTGTGGCATCTGGGCACTCAGGTCCCCTGCGGCGAACAAGCCCGGCACGGACGTGCGGCCGAACCCGTCGACCACGAGGGCATCCATGGCGACCGGACCCGGCGCCGCCACCGCGCCGAGTTGCGCGGCCAGCGGGGAACGCTGGTGCAGCGTGGTGGCGACAAGCGCACCGCGGCGTGGCAACCGCGTTCCGTCCGCGAACTCCACGGCAGCCAATTCGCCGTCTTCTGCGTGGAATTGGGCGATCGAGCGGTCGTCGACGCCCACGCCCGCGGCATCGAGCAGTTTGACCTGGGTGTCGTCGAGTCCGCCTTCGCCGTTGGTCAGGACGATCAGATCATCGGTCCAGCCGCGCAGCAGTAGGGCCGAGTGCACGGCACGGTCACCACGGGCCACCACCGCGAGCGGCGCGTCGCGCAGTTCCCAGCCGTGGCAGAACGGGCAGTGGAAAACCGAACGGCCCCACAGCGGTTCGAGGCCTGGGATACCCGGCGGCCGGTAGTCCATCCCGGTGGCGAGTAGCACCGCCCTGGCGTGCTCGCGGGTGCCGTCGCCCAGTTCGAGAACGAATCCCGGTTCACCGCGCACGACTTCACCGGTACGCACTTCCACGGTCGGATAGGCGGCCAGCTCGGCACGGCCCGCCGCGTACAGCTCGGCAGGCGGCCGGCCGTCACTGCCGAGCAGCCCGCCGATGCCGTGTGCGGCCAGGTTGCTCTGATTGCCCGCGTCGACGAGCAGTACCCGCCGCCGGGCCCGGCCCAGCACGAGCGCGGCGCTCAAACCCGCGGCGCCACCGCCAACGACGATGCAGTCCCATGCCTTGTCCATCACTTCAACGTCCATATCCCGAGCTTGCCGACCCAGCACGAAACTGGCAAGCTAATTTGCCATGGAGGCAATCGCAGCCGCGGAGGAGAACGTCGACGCCATGGTCCGGCGGCGGCTGCGCGAGCTACGGGTGCAGCGCGGCCTGACTTTGGAGGACGTCGCTACCCGCGCCCAGATCGACGTGTCGACGCTGAGCAGGCTGGAATCGGGTAAACGCAGGCTCGCACTCGATCACCTGCCCCGGCTCGCCGCCGCGTTGTCGGTGACCACAGATGAGCTGCTGCGCGCACCGGAAGCCGAGGATCCGCGGATCAAGGGCGCCTCGCACACCCACCACGACATCACCTACTGGCCGCTCACCCGGCACGGTCCGGCCGGTGGGCTGCACGCGTTCAAGATCCGCATCAGCGCCCGCCGCCGGAAACCACCTGCCGAGCTACCCGTGCACGAGGGTCGCGACTGGATGTATGTGTTGTCCGGGCGGCTGCGCCTCATCCTCGGCGAGCAGGACTTCATCGTCAAACCCGGTGAGGCGGTTGAGTTCTCGACGTGGAGCCCGCACTGGTTCGGGGTCGTCGACGGTCCGGTGGAGGCGATCACGATCTTCGGCCCGCACGGCGAACAGCTGCACCTGCACGCCTGAGTTACAGATAGGCGGTCTGGTTGACCAGTCGCACCGATGAGGCGCCGTCGGCGTAGAACTCGGCGATCGACAGCGAGGCCAGATCGAGGTGCAGCCGGTAAAGGATGCCCTCCCCGGCATCGAGCGCAAGCCTCAACACGGTCTTGATCGGCGTCACGTGCGACACCACCAGAACGGTCGCGGCGCCGTGCTCGGCGATGATGCGGTTGCGGGCCCGCCGAACGCGGTGTGCCACGGCGTCGAAGCTCTCACCGCCGGGTGGTTCGACGCTGGTGTCGCGCAGCCAACGCCGGTGCAGCTCCGGATCCCGTTGCGCCGCTTCGGCGAACGTCAAACCCTCCCAGGCGCCGAAGTCGGTCTCGATCAGATCGTCGTCGACCGTGACGTCGAGCCCGAGCGCCTTGGCGGCCGCGGCGGCGGTGTCGTAGGCCCGCTGCAACGGCGAGGTGACCACCGCGGCGACGCCGCCGCGCTCGCCAAGGTAGCGCGCTGCCGCGTCGGCCTGGCGCCGGCCCTCCTCGGTCAGCGCGGGATTGCCGCGGCCCGAATAGCGCCGCTGGACGGACAGTTCGGTCTGGCCGTGCCGCAACAGCAGCAGCCGCGTCGGTGCGCCGACCGCACCGGTCCAGCCCGGGGCCGACGGTTTTTCGTCCTCGGCCGGCTTCTTCGTCGGCGCCGCCTCGTCGACGATCCCGGCCGCGGCGTCCATCGCCTCGTTCGCGAGCCGGTCGGCATAGCTGTTGCGGGCGCGCGGAATCCAGCTGTAGCTCACGTGGTCGAACGTGTCCGCGAGTGCGGCGGCCTGGCGTTGCAGATCGATCAGGTCGGGGTGTTTGACGCGCCAGCGGCCCGTCATCTGTTCGACGACCAGTTTGGAGTCCATCGACACCGCGACCTCGGTGGCGCCCTGGGCCGTCGCGGCCTCCAAACCAGCGATCAGGCCGCGATATTCGGCGACGTTGTTGGTGGCCCGGCCGATGGCTTCCTTCCGCTCGGCCAGCACCGTGCCGTGGTCGGCGGTGTACACGACGGCGCCGTACCCGGCCGGGCCCGGGTTACCGCGCGAACCGCCGTCAGCCTCGACGAGCACCTTCACGGCTTGACCCGCAACAGGATTGCTCCACACTCCGGGCAGCGCAGCACGTCGTCGTCGGCCGCGGCCGAAATGCGGGCGATCTCGCCGCGGTCGATCTCGATCCGGCACGCCCCGCACCGCCGGCCCTGCAGCAGGCCGGCGCCTGCGCCACCGCGCGCCCGCTGCCGCTCGTAGAGGCCGACCAACTCGTCGTCGATCGCGTCGACGAGCGCGTCGCGGCGGGTCACACACTGATGGCGGGACTGGTCGATCTCCACGAGCGCGCCATCACGCGCCTGCTGGGCATCGGACAGCGCCGTCTGCAGTTCATCGATGCGGCGCAGCGCCTCGGCCTGCTGGGCCAACAGCTCCTCGCGGCGCTCCATGACTTCGAGCAGGGAGTCCTCCAGGCTGGATTGCCTGCGCTGCAGGGTCTCCAGTTCGTGCTGGATCTCGGTCACCTGTTTGGCGCCCACCCCGCCGCTTTCGAGCAGCGCGCGGTCGCGGTCCTCGCGTTGACGCACCGCGTCGATCTCGGTCTCGAACTTGGCCACCTGGGTGCCCAGATCCTCCAGCGCGATACCCAGCGTGGCCAGCCGGTCGTTGGCGGCGCCGCACTCGGCCTGAGCCTCGTCGAGGCGCTTCTGCTCGGCCAGATGCTTGGCACGGTGCTCGATACGGGCCAGCTCGGCGTCCACCTCGGTCAGCTCGAGCAGCGAACGCTGTTGGGATACTTCGGCTTTCATCTTCTTTCGCTCCCCTACCGGCTAACTCTCGACATTCCATGGATCGGTGCGCACCGTACTGACCCGCACCGGCAGGGTGTCACCGAAATGCCTGCGCAGCACATCGGCCGCCTGAGCACACCAGGGAAACTCGCTGGCCCAGTGTGCAACATCGACCAGCGCGACATCCGACGCCCGCCGGTGCTCGTCGGCGGGATGGTGGCGCAGGTCGGCGGTGACGTACGCCTGCACGTCGGCCGCGGCGGCCGCCCCCAGCAGCGAGTCGCCCGCTCCCCCGCAGACCGCGACCCGCGACACCATGGCATCGGAATCACCTGAGGCGCGCACGCCCCACGACGTCGCGGGCAGTGCCGCGCACACGCGGGATACGAACGCCGACAACGGTTCCGGCCGAGCCAGCGAACCGACCCGGCCGATGCCGACGTCGCCCGGTATGGGCGCCAGCGCGATGATGTCGAAGGCCGGTTCCTCGTACGGATGGGCCGCGCGCATGGCGGCCAGGATCTTCGAGCGCAACCGTGCCGGCGCGATCACCTCGACCCGGTCCTCGGCCACCCGTTCGACGCTGCCGACCTCGCCGATCGCCGGCGACGCGCCGTCATGGGGCAGGAACTGCCCCGTCCCGGTCACGCTCCAGCTGCAGTGCGAGTAGTCGCCGATGCGGCCTGCGCCTGCCGCGAACAGCGCCGCCCGCAACGCTTCGGCGTCGGCAGCCGGAACGAACACCACCCACTTGTCCAGATCCGGCCCGGCCGCCACCGGCGACAGCACGCCCTCGACCGTCAGCCCGAGCGTATCGGCCAGCGCGTCGGATACGCCCGGCGAAGCCGAATCGGCGTTGGTGTGCGCGGTGAACAACGCCCGCCCGGTGCGGATCAACCGGTGGATCAGCGCGCCCTTGGCCGTGCTGGCCGCGACAGTGTCAACCCCGCGCAACAACAGCGGGTGATGTGCGAGCAGCAGCCCGCGTTCGGGCACTTCGGAGATGACGGACTCGGTGGCGTCGACCGCGACCGTGACCGAATCGACGGGTTCGTCGGGGTCGCCGCACACCAGCCCGACCGAATCCCAGTCCTCGGCCAGCCGCGGCGGATAGGCGGCATCCAGCACCGCGATGACATCAGCCAGTCGGGCACTCATGTCAGCACCTCCGTCACGGCGTCCACCAAAGCCGGCCACTCCTCGCGCACCGCGGCGCGCAGGTAGTTCGGGCGCAGGCCCACGAAAGTATCGCAACGACGCACGGCAATACCCTTGCTTTCCAGATGTTTTCGCATCAACTCCGCGTCGGGCACGGCGAACAGCACAAACGGCGCGGCCCCGGCGATCACCTCGAGGCCGAGCGCGCGAAGCGCAGTGGCCATCTCGGCACGCAGGCCCGCCAATCGCCGGGCACCGGCATCGGCCTCGGCGACCGCCTCGGGAGCGTTCGCCGCGGCGATGGCCTCCAACTGCAGCGTCCCCAGCGGCCAGTGCGCGCGGCGTGCGGTCAGCCGGGCCAACAGTTCCGGGGCGCCGAGCGCGTAGCCGACCCGCAACCCGGCCAGCGCCCAGGTCTTGGTGAGGCTGCGCAGCACCAGCAAGTCGGGCAGCGCATCGCCGGCCAACGACTCGGGTTCGCCGGGCACGGCGTCGGAGAAGGCCTCGTCGACCACCACGATCCGCCCGGGCCGGCGCAGCGCCAGGATGTGCTCGCGCGGGTGCAGCACCCCGGTGGGGTTGGTCGGATTACCGACGACGACGAGGTCAGCCGCATCGGGTACCTGGGCACCGGCCAGCGTGAACGGCGGCGCGAGTTCGACGTGATGCACCGGCACGCCGGCCGCCGTCAAGACGGCCTCGGGCTCGGTGAAGGACGGCGCGACCAACGCCGCCAGCTGTGGCTGCAGCCCGGGCAGCAGGGCGAAGCCCTCGGCTCCACCCGCCAGCAGCGCCACCTCCGATTCGTCGCGACCGTGCCGCGACGCAACGGCCGCGACGGCACGGCGCTCGTCGGCCGCGCTCGGATAGCGGCCGAGGTCGGTCAGCCGGGCGGCCAGCCGGTCGGTCAGCCACGCCGGCGGCGAGCCGGCGCGCACGTTGACCGCGAAGTCCAGCATGCCCGGCAAGGCGGCCTGGTCACCGTGGTAGCGGGCGGCCGCGCGGGTCGGACTCTGCGATGGGCACGGCACAGCACGACAGTAGTGGGCGGTGCCCCCGGCCGGGCAGCCGGACCGCGCGGGGATCAGGGACAATTGCTCTGTGACCGACGTTGAGACCAGCCCCGAGACCGGCGCAGTCAGCGAGCTGCCGCAGGGCATCCGGCCGCAGTTGGTGCTGTTCGACCTCGACGGCACCCTCACCGACTCTGCCGAGGGCATCGTGTCGAGTTTTCGGCATGCGCTGCAGGCCGTGGGCGCCGATGTGCCCGACGGTGACCTGGCGAGCCGCATCGTCGGCCCACCCATGCACCACACACTGCGCGACATGGGGCTGGGCGAGCACGCCGACGCCGCCATCGCCGCCTACCGCGCGGACTATACGAGCCGCGGCTGGGCGATGAACGCCCTGTTCGACGGCATTCCGGCGCTGCTGGCCGACCTGCGCGCGGCCGGGGTTCGGCTGGCCGTGGCCACGTCGAAGGCCGAACCGACCGCCCGCCTCATCCTCGAGCACTTCGGGCTCGACGGGTACTTCGAGGTGATCGCAGGCGCCAGCCCGGACGGCACCCGAGCGGCCAAGGCCGACGTGGTGGCGCACGCCCTCGCGCAGTTGCAGCCCCTGCCGGAGCGGGTGCTGATGGTCGGTGACCGGGTGCACGACGTCGAGGGCGCCGCCGAGCACGGCATCGAAACCGTCGTGGTCGGCTGGGGCTACGGCGCCGCGGACTTCGCCGGCCCGGCGGCCGTCGCCGCGCGCGCCCAGGTGGCGACCGTCGAAGCGTTGCGTGGGGTGCTCGGTGTCTGACCCACTACACGTGACGTTCGTCTGTTCGGGCAACATCTGCCGCTCACCGATGGCCGAGAAGATGTTCGCGCACCAGATCAGTGAACGCGGCCTGGCCGATGCCGTCCGGGTGACCAGCGCCGGTACCGGCGGCTGGCCTGCCGGTGACGGTGCGGATGCGCGCGCCTGCCTGGTCCTCACCGAGCACGGCTATCCGAGCGAGCACCGCGCGGCCCAGGTCGACGACGATCATCTGAGCGCTGATCTGGTCGTCGCGCTCGGCCGCAACCACGCCCGCATCCTCGCCGACCTCGGGGTGCAACCCGAGCGCCTGCGGATGCTGCGGTCGTTCGACCCGCGTTCGGGTGCGCACACCCCCGACGTCGAAGACCCGTACTACGGCACGCGCGACGACTTCGAAGCGGTGTTCACGGTGATCGAGGCCGCCCTGCCCGGACTGCACGACTGGGTCGACGCGGCGCTCGCGGCCCGGGATGAGCCTCGAGGAATCGTGGTGTGATGCAACGTCTGAGTTTCCTGTTCCGGCCGCAGTGGCTGGCGTTGTTCGTCGTGGTGGTCGCGTTCGCGTACCTGTGCTTCACGGTGCTCGCGCCATGGCAGCTGGGCAAGAACACCAAGACGTCGCGTGAGAACAACCAGATCGCGAACTCCTTGCAGGCCGATCCGGTCCCGGTGACAATGCTTCTGCCGCAACAGGATTCCGCAGCCCCCGATGACCAGTGGCGACGCGTGACCGCCACCGGGCACTACCTGCCCGAGGCCGAGGTGGTGGCTCGGTTGCGGGTCATCGACGGCGATCCCGCGTACGAGGTCTTGACACCGTTCGCCGTCGACGACGGGCCCGTCGTGCTGGTCGACCGCGGCTACGTGAAGCCGGAGGAGGGTTCGGGCGTCCCGCCCATCGCGGCCCCGCCCACCGGGACGGTCACCATCACGGCCCGGCTGCGCGATTCCGAGGCGATCGCCACCGGCAAGGAACCATTCCGCACCGACGGTGTGCAGCAGGTGTATTCGATCAGCACCACGCAGATCGCCTCGGTGACCGGGGTACCGCTGGCCGGGTCATATCTGCAACTCGTCGGCGGCCAACCGGGCGGGCTCGGCGAGATCCCGCTACCCCACCTCGACGCGGGCCCGTTCCTGTCGTACGGCATCCAGTGGATCGCGTTCGGCATCGTCGCGCCGATCGGGCTCGGCTACTTCGTCTATGCCGAGATCAAACAGCGCAGACGCGAACGCGCCGCCAAACCCGCGCAACCGGATCGGCAGCTCACCCCCGAGGAGAAGCTCGCCGACCGTTACGGACGGCGGCACTGAGGCCTGCGGTCAGCACCGCAACCCCGGCCGCGGCCGCCTGCACCGCCCGGGACAACCGCACCGCCCGCCCGACATCGATGACCTCGGGCACCCGGCCGTCGCCGAGCGTCGGGCGGATCTCCAGTTGATGCGCATACTGGGTCGGGCCGCCGAGCCGCACGCCGAGCGCACCGGCGAACGCGGCCTCGGCCACCCCGGCATTCGGGCTGGGATGGCGCGCCGCGTCGCGCCGCCACGCCCGAAGCGCCGCCCGCGGGGAACCATCCACAACGGGTGCGCACGCTACGACGAGCAGCCCCGTCAAGCGCGCCGGCAGATAATTCACGACGTCATCGAAACGCGCGGCCGCCCAACCGAATCGGAGGTAACGCGGGGAACGGTGCCCGATCATCGCGTCGAGCGTGTTGGCTCCGCGGTACACCAGCACGCCCGGCACGCCGGCAACAGCGGCCCACAGCAGCGGCGCCACCTGCGCGTCGGAGGTGTTCTCGGCAAGAGACTCCACCGTGGCGCGAGTCAACCCGGCGGCATCGAGCGCGGCGGGATCCCGGCCGCACAGCGAGGGCAACAGCTGACGGGCCCCGTCGAGATCGCCGGCTTCCAGCACGGCCGCCATCTGTCCGCCCACGCGGTTCAGTGAGGTGCCGCCGAGCGCGACGAACGTCGCCAACGCGGTCACCGGCGCCGAGCGCCCCGCGGCCGCCCCGAGCAGCGCCAGCCCGCTCAGCAGCAGGCCGGTGTGCAGAACACCCGCGCGGCGGTCGTCGGCGTAGGTCAGCCGCTCCAACCGGGCGGCGCCTGCACCGAACACCGCCACGGGGTGGCCCCGGCGCGGATCGCCCAGCAGCAGATCGGCGAAATATCCGATGGCGATGCCGGCAGCGCGACATGTCGGCTCAAACACTTCGGCAGCGTCTCACAAAGTGGTCTACTCGAATTCATGAGGCTGGGTCCACCACGGCGGCCACGACGGGTGACCGATCACCTCAACCCGGCGGCGGTGCTGCTGCCCGTTCAAGCGCGCCAGGACCACCGGCACGTACCTCGCCGCAAGACGCGTTGTCTGACATGGAGGTTCACATGACCTTTCCCACCCTCAATCACGTCGCGGTCACCGTGCGCGACCTTGCCGTCAGCGGGCCCTGGTACCGCGCACTGATCGGCACCGAACCGGTCATGGACGAACACACCGACGCCGGATTTCACCATCTCGTGTGGCTGCTCGAGGGCGGCACCCTGTTCGGCATCCACCAGCACGACACCCCCGCCACCGACGAGCAGTTCAGCGAGTTCCGGGTCGGGCTCGACCACGTCGGGTTCGGTTGTTCGTCGCGGACCGATCTGGAGACGTGGGTGAACCGGCTCGACGAACTCGGCATTGCCCACGGTGGAATCGTCGACGCCCCGTACGGTTCGGGGCTGAGCTTCCGGGATCCGGACGGTATCGCACTGGAGTTCTTCGCACCGAGTTGATCCCGTCCGCGCCGGCGCCCGGCACCGGTTCCGAGGTTAGGATCCGACGCGGAGGAACCCGTGAAAAACCTCATACTCGCGGTTGCCGTGTCAACGGCAATCGGATTCGCGCTAGGCGGCATGAAGGCGTCTGGCCCGGCCCCGGTAGTTGCGGCGCCGCCGATTCCCACGCCGGGCGTCTACGACGTCACAGAATCCACAGCGACGAGCGCCTGGGCGCCCTACGCCTGGACACTCTCCGACTGCGGGAAGGAGTGCCTACACGTGCTTTCGCACTCCTCGGACACGCAGTGGGAGCTGGATCTGGTCTGGTCAGCCACCGCCGACGGGAACCGCGGCGCCTGGGTCGGGGAACGCACCAACCCCGGCATGGCCTGCCTGGTCGGCACACCCCAGGCCTACCAAACCGGCCCGTTCGCGATGAAGTACATCATCCGGCCCGATCTGACGGGCTTCGTCAACATGAAGTTCTCACAGGACAATCCGTCCTGCTCCGGCGAGACCGACATGCGCAGCCGTGAACTCGCGTTACGGCGCGCCCCGGCGGTGTGGTCGTAATCGGTTGGCCGATGAGGCTCACGTTTACGCGCTTGCGCGCGTCTACCCAGTGAGAGCATCCGCCACAAGCAAGGAGCCGCCGATGGATTCCCGATACCCATGAAGGCGCCATTCGAGAGGATCGTCAGCAGGCACGGCGCGACCGTCCTGCGGGTGTGCACGTTCGTCCTGGGCCGCGTCGACGCCGAGGACGCCTGGTCGGAGACCTTCCTGGCCGCATTGCGTGCCTATCCCGAGCTTTCCGACGACGCCAACGTCGAAGCGTGGCTAGTGACGATCGCCCACCGCAAATCCGTCGACATCATCCGGCGACGGCAACGCGACGCGATCGCCGTGAGTGAGTTGCCCGACCGTCCTTCGCCGATCGGAGTGCCCGGCGAGGCCGACGACGAGCTCACCGAAGCCGTGAAAACGCTTCCGCCCAAACAACGCCAAGCGGTCGCCTACCACTATCTGGTCGGCCTGCCCTACGCCGAGATCGCCGAGATCCTCGGCGGTTCCGCAGCGGCGGCGCGAAAAGCCGCCTCCGACGGAATCGCAACGCTACGAACGAAATACCCGGATGCCCTCACGAAAGGTGAGCACCGATGAACGACACCCTCGCACGTCTGCACCGCAGGCTCGAAGACGACGCGGCCGCGCACGGACTGCTCGACGTCGCCTACACCACGATCGACACGCCCGTTGGCCCACTGTTGCTGGCGGCCACCGAGATCGGGCTCGTGCGGGTCGCCTATGACTCGGAGAACCATGATTCGGTCCTCGACGTACTCGCGGCCAAGCTGAGTCCACGCGTCCTGCGCGCCCCGAAACGCCTTGACGCCGCGGCACGTGAGATCGGCGAGTACTTCGCAGGCCGGCGCAGGAACTTCGACCTGCCGTTGGACTACGCGCTGTCCAGCGGGTTCCGTCAGCTCGTGCAACGCCAGCTGTCCCATATCCCCTACGGCCGCACCGAGTCTTACAAGACCGTCGCGCAGATCGTGGGAAATCCCAACGCCGTTCGTGCGGTCGGGACGGCGTGCGCGACGAATCCCCTGCCCGTCGTGGTGCCCTGCCACCGCGTGCTCCGCTCCGACGGCAGCCTCGGCGGCTACATCGGCGGGCTGGACGCCAAGACGACCCTGCTGGATTTGGAGCGGGCTGCATGACCGATCGATGGCAGAAACGGGTCGATTCCGGCGACTGGGACGCGATCACCGCCGAGGTCGACGAATTCGGCGGGGCACTATTACCGCGGCTGTTGACCGACGCCGAAACCCAACGCCTGCAGGCGATGTACGGCGACGACCATCGCTTCCGCAGCACGGTCGACATGGGCCGCCACCGCTTCGGCGAAGGCGAATACCGCTACTTCGACCTTCCGTACCCGGAGCCCGTCGAACAGCTCAAGCAGGCGCTGTACCCACGCCTGCTGCCGATCGCGCGCGAGTGGTGGACCAGGCTCGGCAGGCGGCCACCGTGGCCCGACACGCTCGACGAGTGGCTCCAAATGTGCCACCGCGCAGGGCAAACCAAACCGACCGCGATCCTGCTGCGCTACGCCGCCAGGGACTGGAATGCGTTGCACCGCGACCTCTACGGCGATCTCGTGTTCCCGCTGCAGGTCGTCATCAACCTCAACAAGCCGGGTGAGGACTACACCGGCGGCGAGTTCCTGCTCCTCGAGCAGCGGCCGCGAGCGCAGTCACGGGGCACCGCCATGCAGCTGCCCCATGGGCACGGCTACGTGTTCACCACCCGTGACCGTCCGGTGCGCTCTGCGCGGGGCTGGTCGGCAGCGCCGGTTCGTCATGGCGTGTCGGTGATTCGGTCGGGTCAGCGGACGACGCTAGCGCTGGTGTTCCACGATGCTGCATAAGAGAACTGTCGAACGTGTGTTCTAATGAAGTCCACTGCCCACCCACTGTGGCCGAACTTCAAAGGAGCTCACCGTGACGACGACTCTAGACACCCCGGCAGAGATTTTGCACACCGACTCAGGCCTCGACTCAGGCACTTCCGACGCGCCGGCGCCGGCCGCCGAGACCCCGAAGAAGGCCCCCGCCAAGAAGGCGGCAGGCAAGCGGACCAAGACACTGGAGCTCACGCTCACGGTCACCGGCACCGCCGACGGCGAATGGACCGCCGAGCTCAAACAGGGCTCCACGTATCTCGCCCGCAACCTCGCGGTCGCGGCCGCTGCGGTCTCTCGCGCCGCCAAGGAACTCCACGAAGACCTCTCCACCCCGATCGACGCGGTCATCGAAGAGGCGCGCGCCCAACAGGCTGCCAAGGTCGCAGCTCTCGAAGCCGAACTTGAAGCCGCGAAGAAGGCGCTGGCCGACTTGGCCTGAGCTGACGCGTTTTACTGAAGGAAGTGAGTGGGCGCGGACGGTATCGAACCGCCGACCGCTGGTATGTAGATGCGTATCTACTTGTTTACCTGGTGTTTTGCGGTATCGCCTGGTTTAGGAAATTCCCTCCAGCACAACACATTTCGTATTTGTCGTGTCACCTCGTGTCGACCGTAGTTGCATGTGTTGGCCCACTCTTGGCCCAGCGGGGGGTTGCTTCGACCAGCTGATCGAGTCGGCGGCAGCCGCTTAGCCGTTGATCAGGTTGCCGCCCGCGCCGCCCAGTGCCCCGATTGCCACCTGGGACAGTGCACCGGTCAGCCACAGGCCCACCTTCTGGGCGCGGCTCCGCTCCTCCTCGGGACGCGACTGATCTTCGGCGGCCGCTTGGAACGCGGCGATCAGCCGTTCGAGCTGAGTCTCGGGTGTCGGCCACTGCCCGACGACCCGTAAGGCAGCGCCGGTCGGTTCGCCGACCCACTGGATGCCGCCGTTGCTGTCATTGCCGCCCACGAAATAGGGCTCGGTATATAAGAGGCGCAGCGCACGCTAGACCGTCTCCTCATCGAAGCCGGTTCTCGCCTCGATGTCGGATGCTGTCGGCCCCAGCCCCTCCTCCTCGTACAGCTCGACGGCTGCCTTGAGCACGGGCAGGTCGCGAGATTCCCAGGTGTCCGCCATGCGCCGCAGTATGCCCGAGCCGCCCGACAACGACGGGTGTATTCCGCCGACTAGTGCGAGCGCGACATCGGGGTCGGTGGAATCTAGATCGTCGGGAACCATTCGGTCGGGGTCGTAGAGAGCGGTTCATCGGCCACGCTATGACCGTCCTTGGCCGACGAACCGACGCGCCTCAGCCGTGGGCTGCCGGACTACCGCGACGCCATCGTCGCCCGGCAGAACCTTCTCGAAGTACTTTGCGATGGGCGGTAGCAGCTCACGCTGAGCGACCTCCGTGTCCACGCCGAGTCGTGCGGCGACGGCCTCAGCACTGGCCGCGCCGTCGTTTTCGTCGCATATCTGGACCGCTGCTTGAAGGGTGGTCAGTTCGTCGGGTCTCGTCATAGCCGCCAGTATGCGCCGGATTCCCGACAGACTCGGTGAGCGAACCCCACCGACGCTCGCTAACCCGTCATCAGATTGCCGCCCGCTCCTCCGAGCGCCCCGATTGCGACCTGCCATGCCGCTCCACGCAGCGATAACGCGATCTGGCGAAAGCGGCTGCGTTCCTCTGGCTGGCGCGATTCGTCGTCCGCTGCGGCCTCGAGCGCAGCGATGAGGCGCTCAACTTGAGCCTCGGGTGACGGCCATTGTCCGGCGACCCGCAGGGCGGCGCTGGTGGGCGGACCGACCGCGAGAATGTCTCCGCTCCAAGCAGTCATGCCCTCCTCGAAGAACGGCTCTCGATAGAGAGCGCGCAGCGCCCGCTGCACGGTGTCCTTGTCGAACCCGCACGCAGCGCCCAGTTCGGCCGCGCTCGGATTGCGACCCGTGCGGTCGAATATCTCGACGGCTGCCCGCAAGACCGGGAGGTCTCGCGTCGTCCACGTGTCAGTCATGAGCGCAGTATGCCCCTGCACGCCGACAACGGCGGATATGTCGGCTACCCGCCCAGCCGCCTCATCCACGCCGGGGGCGGTGTACCCCGCCCTTCGCGCATCCGGCGCTCGACATCGATCGGAGGTTTTGGGGCTGCGGTGGGCTGACGTCGACTTCGAGGCCGGGACCATCACCGTCGCTCAGGGCCGGGTCGTCGTCGGCGGCACGGTAACCGGCGCGCCGAAGTCGACACGTTCGGCGCGGACGCTGCCGATGCCGCGTGACGTGCTGGTTGCGCTGCGGGCGTTCAAGACCCGGCAGGCGGAGGAGCACCTGGCCCTCGGCGGTGGCTGGCCCGATACCGGGCTGGTGGCGGGCAATGCCGACGGCTCCCCCATTCGGCCCGAGACGTACTCGAAGGCCTTCGCCGCCCACTGCGCAGCAGCGGGGGTGCCGGTGATCCGGCTGCACGACGTTCGGCACACCGCCGCGACGATGCTGCTCGATGGGGGCACTACCCCGTCGGCCACGGCCAAGTGGCTGGGCCACGACCCGGCGATCACACTGCGGGTCCACGGGCATGTGTACGACGACGCGCTGGCCTCGGTGGGTGACGCACTGCTGGATCGGTCCCGAGGTGTCGGCGATTCCCAGCTTGACCGTCCCGAGCAACACCTAGGCTGCCGTCGTGGCAGGCGAACGACGACGGTACGACGAACGCGAGATACTCCGCCCCTCCGAGAACCTTGAACGGACAGTGCTGACGGTGATCGGCGGCTGGGAGCTGGTGCGGGCGCAGGTCAACTTCAACAGCTTCACCGACGCCGGGCCGGACGCCGAATGGGCTGGATCAGACAAGTTGGCTAAGACGCTGCGCGAGATGGCCGTTGCCCTTCGTATACGACACCCACACGACGAATGGGCACGCGTGGCTACCGAGGTGAGCAACGTCCGCCACAAGTTCGGACACATGCTGTACCTCGGCGACGTCGAGGGTGAAATTCCGCACCGAACACTGCACTTCACGCGACTCGGTGCCGAGGGCGAACAACGGCGGGGTCGGGGCAACTCGCTCGGCCTAAGCTGGCGCGACGACGAATGGTCTCAGCAGGCTCGGCATCGCGACTCGATCACCGAGCAGGAACTGTGGCAGACGCTCGACAAGGAGTATTGGCTGATCCAGGTGGTGCGTGCTGTGCGCCGTCTCGGTGGCATTTTGCAAGGGAGCCCCGGCCTACCCGACGACCACCCCATCACGGGGGCGGGCTGGTACCGACCCTGGCGGCTCCCCGAATGGGGCGATCGGGAGGACTTGACGGTTGCCGATCTCCGCTTGCCGCCGTGAGATCCGTAGGTCTATTCCGGGCCTATCGGGGGTTCGGTGGGAGTGAGCTTCTGAGCCGGAAACCACTGTCTAGCAGGTGTTTTCGATGGTGGGCGCGGACGGTATCGAACCGCCGACCGCTGGTGTGTAAAACCAGAGCTCTACCACTGAGCTACGCGCCCCGTCGCAGGCACGGTACACGGCCGTGCAGCCTGACCGGAAATCCGATCAGCTTCGCAGCGCCGCGAGTGCCTGCGTCCACACCTTCTGATCGCGAACCTGGCCGGGGTCCATCATCTCGGCGAACCGAATGATGCCGGTCCGGTCGACGACGAACGTGCCGCGGTTGGGATACCCGGCATCCTCGTTGAACACACCGTAGGCCTGGGTGACCGCGCCGTGCGGCCAGAAGTCCGACAGGACCGGGAATGTGAATCCGCTTTCGATGGACCAGATCCGGTGGGTCGGCGGCGGGCCGACCGAGATCGCGACGACGGCGGAGTCATCGTTTTCGTAGTTCGGCAGGTTGTCGCGGATCTCGCCGAGCTCACCCTCGCACACGCCGGTGAACGCCAGTGGGAAAAACACCAGCAGCACATCCTTGGAACCCCGGTACCCGCTGAGGGTGACCGGCCTGCCGTTCTGGTCCCGGAGCGTGAAGTCGGGCGCAGAACTGCCGACGGCGAGCACTACTGTCGTTTCCCCGCGGCTTTCGACTTCGGCTGCACCAACCGGCTGGCCGTCCAATCGCCCAGTTTGGCCTGCGAGGTCTGCATCAGTCCGGCCGTCGGGGCCGATTCGGCGATCTCGGCCGGCTGGACGTGGCCCGGCTTGCCCGTCTTGGGCGTCACCACCCAGATCACGCCGTCCTCGGCAAGCGGGGTGATGGCGTCCATCAACCGGTCGACCAGGTCGCCGTCGCCGTCCCGCCACCAGAGCAGCACGACGTCGACGACTTCGTCCGCATCCTCGTCGAGCAGCTCGGAGCCGCACGCGTCCTCGATGTCGGCCCGGATGTCGTCGTCGGTGTCCTCGTCCCAGCCCAACTCCTGGACAACCTGATCGTTCTCGATGCCCAAAATCCGGGCGTAGTTCGGGTCAGAGTCCTTCCCCGCCGCGACCACCGTCGGTCCTCCTTAGCCTTTTGGTTCGCCTGACTCATTCGTGGACAGTGCGTTTGCGCACTATCGTCGCACGCCGGTGTGTACTTCCGTGTCGCTGGCGGTCAGGTTCGCCGCCGCGCCGTCAATACGCCGCATCGCATCGGTCCAGTGCGTTGGTCCGTGCGGTGTTGGACCGCTCCGACGCGGCGTTGAACACGTCCGGTGCGGCGTTGCCCGATATGGCCGCGGCAACGGCCCGCACGGCTTCCACCCATTCGGTCAACGCGCCGCTCAGGTCGGGTGACAGCGCCTCGGTGATACCTGAACTCACCAGATCAGCGCTGCGGTTGAGCGCGTCGACGGCCGGTCCGGCCTTCGCCTGCACATCGGGAGCGTTGTTGTTCACGGCTTCGATATAGATGTTCACTGCGTCGACCGCGTCGACCGATGACGTGCTCAGGTCCTCGCACACCGTGTGCACGGCCTTCGTCGTCAGCGAGGCCTGGCGCTCCGACTCGCGGACCGCCGAACTCGACTCGGACGCCTCGACCGAGGCCGAAACCGAGGCCCGGTAGTCGGGTGCGGCCTCCGAATCCACCTGCGCGGTTCCGTCCGTCACGGACGTGCATCCGACAACCACCATCGCGGTCGCCGCGACACCACCCAGCGCGGACGCAGCGAGTTTCAGCCCCGCCCCAAACTGCCAACCCATCGGCACGATCTGCAGACGTTACCGGTTCTTCACCGTTCGGACCGGTTCATTCCACTCTCCACCCCCAGCGAAGCGAATGCGGCACGATAGGTGGACGATAGAGGGTGCCACAAGCACACATCAGTTGTTAACCGCCTAACAAGGAGCGGAAGTTGACCACCGAGTTCGTGCGCCAGGATCTGGCCCAAAACTCCAGCACCGCAGCAGAACCCGACCGGGTCCGGGTGATCCGCGAGGGTGTCGCCTCATACTTGCCCGACATCGACACCGACGAAACCACCGAATGGCTCGAATCGTTCGACGAACTGCTCGAGCGCTCCGGCCCGGCGCGGGCGCGGTATCTGATGTTGCGGCTGTTGGAGCGTGCCGGTGAGCAGCGGGTGTCCATCCCGGCGCTGACGTCGACCGACTACGTCAACACGATCCCGACCGAACTCGAGCCGTGGTTCCCCGGCGACGAGGACGTCGAGCGACGCTACCGGGCGTGGATCCGGTGGAACGCCGCGATCATGGTCCACCGCGCACAGCGGCCGGGAGTCGGTGTAGGCGGCCACATTTCGACCTACGCCTCGTCGGCTGCGCTGTACGAGGTCGGCTTCAACCACTTCTTCCGCGGCAAATCCCATCCGGGCGGCGGGGACCAGGTGTTCATCCAGGGCC
The DNA here is from genome assembly GCF_049241375.1 of Mycolicibacterium wolinskyi str. Jessa 2025. Classification (NCBI taxonomy): domain Bacteria; kingdom Bacillati; phylum Actinomycetota; class Actinomycetes; order Mycobacteriales; family Mycobacteriaceae; genus Mycobacterium; species Mycolicibacterium wolinskyi. Next base: position 2,744,957 of record NZ_CP185960.1, on the reverse strand, counting down.
ACGCCTCCCCCGGCATCTATGCCCGCGCGTTTCTCGAGGGGCGGCTGACGGCCGACCAACTGGATGGTTTCCGTCAGGAGCACAGCCATCCCGGCGGTGGCCTGCCGTCCTATCCGCACCCACGGTTGATGCCGGATTTCTGGGAGTTCCCGACGGTGTCGATGGGGCTCGGCCCGATGAACGCCATCTACCAGGCCCGGTTCAACCACTACCTGCATGACCGCGGCCTCAAGGACACCTCGGACCAGCACGTCTGGGCGTTCTTGGGCGACGGCGAGATGGACGAGCCAGAAAGCCGCGGGCTCGCGCACATGGCCGCGCTCGAAGGTCTGGACAACCTGACGTTCGTGGTCAACTGCAACCTCCAGCGCCTCGACGGCCCGGTGCGCGGCAACGGCAAGATCATCCAGGAGCTCGAGTCGTTCTTCCGCGGCGCGGGCTGGAACGTCATCAAGGTGGTGTGGGGCCGCGAGTGGGATGCGCTGCTGCACGCCGACCGCGACGGGGCCCTGGTCAATCTGATGAACTCGACGCCGGACGGCGATTACCAGACCTACAAGGCCAACGACGGCGCCTACGTGCGCGACCACTTCTTCGGTCGTGACCCGCGCACCAAGGCGCTCGTCGAGCCCATGACCGACCAGGAGATCTGGAACCTCAAGCGCGGCGGCCACGACTACCGCAAGGTGTATGCCGCCTACCGGGCGGCCATGGAACACAAGGGTCAGCCGACGGTGATCCTCGCCAAGACCATCAAGGGCTACACGCTGGGCCATCACTTCGAGGGCCGCAACGCCACCCACCAGATGAAAAAGCTTGCGCTGCAAGACCTCAAGGACTTCCGCGATGTCACTCGCGTTCCGGTCTCCGACGCGCAGCTGGAAGAGAACCCCTATCTGCCGCCGTATTACCACCCGGGGCCCGAGGCACCCGAGATCCGCTACCTGCTGGAGCGGCGCCGCGCCCTCGGCGGGTTCCTGCCGTCGCGGCGCACCAAGTCCACCCCGTTGCCGCTACCCGGCTCCGACACCTACAAGGCGTTGAAGAAGGGTTCGGGCACGCAGGCGGTCGCGACCACCATGGCCACCGTGCGTACGTTCAAGGAACTGTTGCGGGACAAGAACATCGGGCCACGCCTGGTGCCGATCATCCCCGACGAGGCGCGCACGTTCGGTATGGACTCGTGGTTCCCCAGCCTCAAGATCTACAACCGCAACGGCCAGCTCTACACCGCGGTCGACTCCGAGCTCATGCTTGCCTACAAGGAGAGCGAAGTCGGCCAGATCCTGCACGAGGGCATCAACGAGGCCGGTTCGACCGCTTCGTTCACCGCGGTGGGCACGTCGTACTCGACCCACAACGAACCGATGATCCCGATCTACATCTTCTATTCGATGTTCGGGTTCCAGCGCACCGGCGACGGGCTGTGGGCCGCGGCCGACCAGATGGCCAAGGGCTTCGTCCTCGGTGCGACCGCCGGCCGCACCACCCTGACCGGCGAGGGCCTGCAGCACGCCGACGGGCATTCGCTGCTGCTGGCGTCGACCAACCCGGCCGCAGTGACCTATGACCCGGCCTTCGCCTACGAGATCGCCTACATCATCGAAAGCGGCTTGAACCGCATGTACGGCGAGCACCCGGAGAACATCTTCTTCTACCTCACGATCTACAACGAGCCCTACGTACAGCCCGCCCAGCCCGAGGGCCTCGACGTCGAGGCGCTGCTGCGCGGGATGTACCGCTACCGGCAGGCCACCGAGAAGCGCACGAACGTCGCGCAGATCCTGGCGTCCGGCGTGTCGATGCCCGAGGCACTGCGGGCCGCCGACCTGCTGGCCGAGCACTGGGACGTCGCGGCCGACGTGTGGTCGGTGACGAGCTGGGGCGAGCTCAACCGCGAGGGCGTCGAGATCGAGAAGCACCGGCTGCGCCATCCCGATCAGCCCGCCCGGACGCCGCACGTGACCAGCGCCCTGGCCGACGCGGCCGGTCCGGTGGTGGCGGTGTCGGACTGGATGCGGGCGGTCCCGGAGCAGATCCGGCCGTGGGTGCCCGGCACCTACATCACGCTCGGCACCGACGGCTTCGGCTTCTCCGACACCAGGCCCGCCGCGCGCCGTTACTTCAACACCGACGCAGAATCGGTGGTGGTGGCGGTGCTCGAAGGCCTGGCCCGCGACGGCGAGATCGACCCGTCGGTGGCGGTCGCGGCGGCCAAGGAGTACCGCATCGACGACGTGGCGGCCGCCGAGGTGTCCTACGTCGACACCGGTAGCGCGTAGCTCTTGGAGGATTCCACCAGAATCAAGGCGTAGCTTTTAGGGATGACCGACAATCGGTTCGTCCCGCCGAAGTCCACCGTCGAGGTTCTGGAGAATGTGCCCGACTCGGTGTTGCGCCGGCTGAAGCAGTACTCCGGCCGGCTCGCCACCGAGGCGGTGCACGCCATGCAGGACCGGTTGCCGTTCTTCGCCGACCTCGACGCGTCTCAGCGCGCGAGCGTGCAGCTGGTCGTGCAGACCGCGGTGGTGAACTTCGTCGAGTGGATGCGCGATCCGCAGAGCGACGTCAGCTACACCGCGCAGGCCTTCGAGGTGGTGCCGCAAGACCTGCGGCGGCGGGTCGCGCTGCGGCAGTCGGTCGAGATGGTGCGCACGACCATGGAGTTCTTCGAAGAGGTCGTGCCCCTGCTGGCCCGTTCGGAAGAGCAGCTCACGGCGTTGACGGCCGGGATCCTGCGCTACAGCCGGGATCTGGCGTTCGCGGCCGCGAGCGCGTACGCCGACCAGGCCGAGGCCCGCGGCGCGTGGGACATCCGGATGGAGGCCAACATCGTCGACGCGGTGGTCCGCGGCGATACGGGCACCGAGCTGCAGTCGCAGGCGGCCGCCCTCAATTGGGATGCCACCGCGCCCGCGACGGTGATCGTGGGGCTGCCCCGGCCGGACCGGATGGACCTCGCGCGCGACGATGTACGAGATGTGGTGCAGCGCAACGACCGTGCCGCGATGTCGGACGTGCACGGCACCTGGCTCGTCGCGATCGTGTCCGGTCCGTTGTCGGCGACCGACCGGTTTCTCGCCGAACTCCTCACGGTGTTCGCCGACGGTCCGGTGGTGATCGGGCCGACCGCGCCGACGCTGACGGCCGCGCACCGCAGCGCGACCGAGGCCATCTCCGGCATGAACGCGGTGGCCGGGTGGACGGGTGCGCCGAGGCCGGTGTCCGCGCGTGAGCTGTTGCCCGAGCGGGCCCTGCTCGGCGACGCGACCGCGATCGCCGCACTGGAGGCCGAGGTCATGCGGCCGCTGGCCGACGCCGGACCGGCGCTGACCGAGACCCTCGACGCCTATCTGGACTCCGGCGGCGCCATTGAAGCTTGCGCACGCAAATTGTTCGTTCATCCAAACACCGTCCGCTACCGGTTGAAACGAATCGCCGACTTCACCGGGCGTGATCCCGCAATGCCACGGGATGCCTACGTACTGCGCGTGGCCGCGACCGTGGGCCGGCTGAGCAAACACGCATACCAGTCGAGCACGTCAAACGGCGCATTGAGCGCGGTACCGGCGATTCGCCCCGCCGGTGGAGGGAGTCTGCGCCCGCGCTAGCGGCGTTGCCAGCCAGGTCACAGGTCGCGCCGCGGTATCGGCCATGTCGCATCACATGCACTTTTGTGGACAACCTACAAAAACATAAGACAAGGTTCATAATCTCTTACACCGCGCAAAACCATCTTCACAGTGTTCTCTTAATGAGTGCCTCAAGGACCGATGCTCGCATTGCTTGCGCCCGGACAGGGCTCACAGACACCCGGCATGCTCGCCCCGTGGCTGGAGCTGGCCGGTGCCGCTGACCGTCTCGCGACGTGGTCGCAGATCAGCGGCCTTGACCTGACCCGCCTGGGCACCACCGCCACGGCCGAGGAGATCACCGACACCGCGGTCACGCAGCCTCTGGTGGTGGCGGCGACGCTGCTGGCCCACGAAGAGCTGAACCGCCGCGGGCTGGTGAACCAGGCCGATGTCGTCGCCGCCGGCCACTCGGTCGGCGAGATCGCCGCCTACGCCATCGCGGGCGTCATCTCCGCCGACGATGCGGTCAAGCTTGCCGCGACCCGCGGTGCCGAGATGGCCAAGGCCTGCGCGATCGAGCCCACCGGCATGTCGGCGGTCCTCGGTGGCGACGAGGCGGAGGTCTTGGCCCGCCTGGAGTCGCTGGACCTGGTGCCCGCCAACCGCAACGCCGCCGGCCAGATCGTCGCCGCAGGCGCGGTCGCGGCGCTGGAGAAGCTGGCCGAGGATCCGCCGGCCAAGGCCCGGGTCCGCCAGCTGGCCACCGCAGGCGCGTTCCACACGCACTACATGGCCTCTGCGCTTGACGGTTACGCCGCGGCAGCCCAGTCTGTAACGACAGCCGAGCCGACGGCGACACTCCTGTCGAATGCCGACGGGCAGCCGGTCTCATCGGCGGCTGATGCCATGGAGAAGCTCGTGGCCCAGCTGACCAAACCCGTGCGTTGGGATCTGTGCACTGCAACGCTGCGTGAGCGTGCCGTCACGGGAATCGTCGAGTTCCCGCCGGCCGGGACGCTGGTCGGAATCGCCAAACGTGAGTTGAAGGGCACCCCGACGCGCGCGGTCAAGTCCCCCGCAGACCTGGATGGCCTGGACGAGCTCTAGGCCAGCCGACAACCACATACGCACAACCGAAGAACGTCAGGAATAACGCACTCCGCACCCGGAGTGCGTATCAACAACAAGAAGGAGCCATCGTGCCCGCCAGTCAGGAAGAAATCATCGCCGGTCTCGCCGAGATCATCGAAGAGGTCACCGGTATCGAGCCGTCCGAGGTGACCCCGGAGAAGAGCTTCGTCGACGACCTGGACATCGACTCGCTGTCGATGGTCGAGATCGCGGTTCAGACCGAGGACAAGTACGGCGTGAAGATCCCCGACGAGGATCTGGCCGGGCTGCGCACCGTGGGCGACGTGGTTGCCTACATCCAGAAGCTCGAGGAAGAGAACCCCGAGGCCGCTGCCGCCCTGCGTGAGAAGTTCGCGGCAGACCAGTGACCAGGCCTTCCACTGCCAACGGCGGTTACCCCAATGTTGTGGTAACCGCCGTCACGGCGACGACCGCGCTCGCGCCGGACATCGAGAGCACGTGGAAGGGTCTGCTGGCAGGCGAGAGCGGTATCCGCGTCCTCGAGGACGAGTTCGTCACCAAGTGGGACCTGCCGGTTCGAATCGGTGGGCACCTCGTGGATTCGATCGACGATCACATGACCCGGTTGGACATGCGCCGCATGTCCTACGTCCAGCGCATGTCGAAGTTCCTCAGCAAGCAGCTGTGGGAGAACGCAGGCACCCCTGAGGTCGACCCCGATCGCTTCGCTGTCGTGATCGGCACGGGTCTCGGTGGTGGCGAGAAGATCGTCGAGACCTACGACGCGATGAACGAAGGCGGCCCCCGCAAGGTGTCGCCGCTGGCTGTTCAGATGATCATGCCCAACGGCGCGGCCGCGGTTGCCGGGCTTGAGCTCGGCGCCCGCGCCGGGGTCATCACGCCGGTGTCGGCCTGCTCCTCGGGTTCGGAGGCCATCGCCCACGCCTGGCGCCAGATCGTCATGGGTGACGCCGACTTCGCCGTCTGTGGCGGCGTCGAAGGCGGCATCGAAGCGCTGCCGATCGCGGCGTTCTCGATGATGCGCGCGATGAGCACCCGCAACGAGGATCCGGCAGGCGCGTCGCGGCCGTTCGACAAGGACCGCGACGGGTTCGTGTTCGGCGAGGCCGGCGCGTTGATGATCATCGAAACCGAAGAGCACGCCAAGGCCCGTGGCGCCAAGCCGCTGGCCCGGCTCATGGGTGCGGGCATCACCTCGGACGCGTTCCACATGGTGGCTCCGGCTGCCGACGGTCTGCGGGCCGGCCAGGCGATGAAGCGGGCCATGGAAACCGCGGGACTCGATCCCAAGGACATCGCCCACGTCAACGCCCACGCCACGGCTACTCCGATCGGTGACACCGCCGAGGCGAACGCCATCCGCGTCGCCGGTGTGGAGCACGCCGCGGTGTACGCCCCGAAGTCAGCGCTCGGCCACTCCATCGGTGCGGTCGGTGCGCTGGAGTCGGTACTGACGGTGCTGTCGCTGCGCGACGGCGTCATCCCGCCGACGCTGAACTACGAAACCCCCGATCCCGAGATCGATCTCGATGTTGTTGCGGGCGAGCCTCGTTATGGCGAATACCAGTACGCCATCAACAACTCGTTCGGGTTCGGTGGGCACAATGTCGCCCTAGCGTTTGGTCGCTACTGAGGGCAACGCTATCCAGGAAGGAAGCATCGGAGCAGCAATGGCAGGTCTGACGGGATTATCCACCGGGAACGGCTTTCCCGACGTGGTCGTCACCGGCATCGCCATGACGACCGCCCTGGCTACCGACGCGGACAGCACGTGGAAGAAGTTGCTGGACGGGCAAAGTGGCATTCGTAAGCTCGAGGATCCGTTCGTCGAGCAATACGATCTGCCGGTCCGGATCGGGGGGCATCTTCTCGAGGAATTCGACCACGAGCTGACTCGTGTCGAGCTGCGCCGGTTGTCCTATCTGCAGCGCATGTCGACCGTGTTGAGCCGGCGGGTCTGGAAGGACGCCGGCGATCCCGAGGTGGATCCCAAGCGTTTGATGGTGTCGATCGGCACCGGCATGGGGTCCACCGAGGAGCTGGTTTTCAGCTATGACGGCATGCGGGCGAAGGGCCTCAAGGCCGTGTCGCCGCTGGCTGTCCAGATGTACATGCCCAATGCGGCCGCTGCCGCTGTCGGCCTGGAACGCAAGGCCCGGGCCGGGGTCATCACCCCGGTTTCGGCCTGTGCGTCCGGATCCGAGGGCATCGCGCAGGCGTGGCGCAACATCGTGCTCGGCGAGGCCGACATCGCGATCTGCGGTGGTGTGGAGACGAAGATCGAGGCAGTGCCGATCGCCGGGTTCGCCCAGATGCGCATCGTGCTGTCGACCACCAACGACGATCCGGCGGGTGCGTGCCGTCCGTTCGACCGCGACCGCAACGGCTTCGTGTTCGGCGAAGGCGGCGCGCTGCTGGTCATCGAGACCGAAGAGCACGCCAAGGCGCGCGGTGCGCACATCTACGCACGGCTGATGGGTGCCGGCATCACCTCGGACGGCTACCACATCGTGGCGCCCGATCCGAACGGTGAGCAGGCCGGTCACGCCATGACCCGCGCCATTCAACTGGCGGGTCTGCAGCCCAAGGACATCGACCACGTCAACGCGCATGCCACCGGCACCAGCGTCGGCGACGTGGCCGAGGGTAAGGCGATCAACAACGCGATGGGTGGCCACAAGCCGGCGGTCTACGCACCCAAGTCTGCGCTCGGCCATTCGGTCGGCGCGGTCGGTGCCGTCGAGTCCATCCTGACGGTCCTGGCGTTGCGGGACGGCATCATCCCGCCGACGCGCAACCTGCGCAATCTCGATCCGGAGATCGATCTGGACGTGGTCGCCGGGGAGCCGCGCCAGGGCGATTTCAAGTACGCGATCAACAATTCGTTCGGATTCGGTGGGCACAACGTCGCGCTCGCCTTCGGAAAGTACTGATACCCAGCGCTTTCCGCCAAAGGAGGTTTGTATGACGATCATGGCCCCCGAGGCTGTCGGCGAATCGCTCGACCCTCGCGATCCGCTGCTGCGGCTGTCCACGTTCTTCGATGACGGCAGCGTCGAGCTGCTGCACGAGCGGGACCGCTCGGGCGTGCTGGCCGCCGCAGGCACGGTCAACGGCGTTCGCACGGTTGCCTTCTGCACCGACGGCACCGTGATGGGTGGTGCGATGGGGGTCGAAGGCTGCGCCCACATCGTCAACGCCTACGACACCGCCATCGAGGAGCAGAGCCCGATCGTGGGCATCTGGCACTCGGGCGGTGCGCGGCTGGCCGAGGGCGTCAAGGCGCTCCACGCGGTCGGCCTGGTCTTCGAGGCCATGATCCGGGCGTCCGGTTATGTTCCGCAGATCTCGGTGGTCGTCGGCTTCGCCGCGGGCGGCGCCGCCTACGGGCCCGCGCTGACCGACGTGATCGTCATGGCTCCGGACAGCAAGGTGTTCGTCACCGGCCCCGATGTCGTGCGCAGCGTGACCGGCGAGGACGTCGACATGGTGTCCCTCGGCGGTCCGGAGGCCCACCACAAGAAGTCCGGTGTGTGCCACATCGTCGCCGACGACGAGCTCGACGCCTATGAGCGCGGCCGCCGCCTGGTCGGATTGTTCTGCCAGCAGGGCCATTTCGATCGCACCAAGGCCGAGGCCGGCGATTCCGATCTGCATGCGCTGCTGCCGGAGTCGGCGCGCCGCGCCTATGACGTGCACCCGCTCGTGACGGCTCTGCTCGATGAGGGCGTGCCGTTCGAGGAGTTCCAGGGCAAGTGGGCACCGTCGATCGTCGTCGGGCTGGGCCGGCTGGCCGGCCGCACCGTCGGCGTGATCGCCAACAACCCGCTGCGCCTCGGCGGCTGCCTCAACTCCGAGAGTGCCGAGAAGTCGGCGCGTTTCGTGCGGTTGTGCGATGCGTTCGGAATCCCGCTCGTGGTCATCGTCGACGTGCCCGGCTACCTGCCCGGTGTCGACCAGGAATGGGGCGGCGTGGTGCGTCGTGGCGCCAAGCTGCTGCACGCCTTCGGCGAGGCGACGGTCCCCCGCGTCACGCTGGTGACCCGCAAGATCTACGGCGGTGCCTACATCGCGATGAACTCGCGCTCGCTCAACGCCACCAAGGTGTTCGCCTGGCCGGACGCCGAGGTCGCGGTCATGGGCGCCAAGGCCGCGGTCGGCATCCTGCACAAGAAGAAGCTGGCGGCCGCCGCTCCCGAGGAGCGCGAGGCCCTGCACGAGCAGTTGGCGATCGAGCACGAGAAGATCGCGGGCGGTGTGGATTCCGCGATCGAGATCGGCGTGGTCGACGAGAAGATCGACCCGGCGCACACGCGCAGCAAGCTGACGCAGGCCCTGGCCGAAGCGCCGGCACGCCGCGGTCGTCACAAGAACATCCCGCTGTAACCGCTCGGTATACGCGAAACGCCCCGTCGTGAGACGGGGCGTTTCGTGTGTCCGGGTCAGCGGGTGGTGTATCCGCCGTTGGCGAAGATGGTCTGGCCGTTGATCCAGTGCCCCTCATCGGTCAGGAACACCACCAGCGGCGCGATGTCGGTGATCTCGGTCAACCGGTTGCCCATCCCCTGCGACTTGTGGAACTCGACGCGTTCGGGGGTCTCCTGCGGGTAGAAGAACGGCGTGTCCATCGGCCCGGGCGCGACATTGTTGACGTTGATGCCACGCACGCCGAACTCTTTCGAGGCCGCGCGGGTGAAGTGCTCGACGGGGCTCTTGGAACCCGCGTAGGTGGAGTATCCGTCGGTGTAGGCCGCGAGCAGCGCCGTCACGATGGTGACGATGGACCCGTTGTCGTTGAGCCGGGTCCCGGCCTGCTGCAGGAAGAAGTACGCCGCCTTGGCGTTGATGTCGAACATCGAATCGTATTCGGCCTCAGTGGTTTCGCCGATCGGCTTGCGCAGCACCTTGCCTACGGTGTTGACCGCGATGTCGACGCTGCCGAATGCGTCGATCGCGGTGTCGAACAGCTTCTCGACGTTGGCGGGCACCGTCAGGTCACCCTGGACCTTGACGGCCTTGACGCCCGCCGCCTGCACTGCCGCGACGGTCTTGTCGGCGTCGGGCTCCGACGATGCGCTGTTGTAGTGGACCGCGACATTGACACCCCTCGAAGCCAATGTCGTGCTGATCAGACCACCGAGGTTCTTCGCCCCGGCAGCAACCACTGCTGATTTGCCCTCAAGTTTGCTCATGCCCCGACGTTAACGAAGCGATCGACAAATCAAAAACGGAAAATACCGCAGTTTCCACAACTGATTCTTGTGGATACACTCAACCGGTGGCCACCGGCATCCCTGATCTGCGACGATTACGGCAGTTCATCGCGGTCGCCGAGGCCGGCAACGTCACCGCGGCTGCCAAAAGACTTCACATTAGCCAACAAGCCCTAAGCAGCTCGGTGCAGCAACTGGAGAAAGAACTCGGCGCCACACTGTTCAACCGGGACGGGCGCCGCCTCACGCTCACCAGGGCCGGGCGCTTGCTGCTGGCCGAGGGCAGGCCGCTGCTGGCGGCCGCGCACACCGTGGCCGAGCGGGTCGAACAGACCGCCAACGACGTCGAGGAGGTGTTTGTCATCGGCCACACGCCGGCCTTGAGCGGCGTGGAGGCCTACACCCGGCTCGAGCCGGCCATCGACGCGTTCCCGAGGCTGTCGTTCACCTTCCGGCAGCTCTATCCCGATCAACTGGTGGGCGCCGTGCTCGACGGGTCGGTTCAGCTCGGGTTGCGGCGCGGGGTGGTGCCGACCGATGAATTGTCCACGGCGGTCGTGGGTTACGACCGCGTGCGGCTCGCGCTGCCGAGCGATCATCGCTTGGCCGGATTACCCGCCGTCGGCATCGGCGAACTCGCCGGAGAACGCATCGCGCTGTGGGCGCCGCCGGGCTCCTCCTACTACAGCGATTTCCTGATGGGCGCGTGCCGGCGGGCCGGGTTCGAGCCCGATTACGTGGTCAGTCGGGTCCAGGGTTCGGCAACTGTGGCCGCACCGCTCACCACGGGCGGGATCGCATTCGTGACCGCACCCGCCGGCCCTGCCATGGGCGGTCGCGTGACCGTCACCGAACTCGAGCCGCCACTGCTGGTCGGCGCGCAGGCGCTCTGGCAGCGCCACACCAGCTCAGCGGTCCGCGATGTCCTGCTGGCCGAGGTCTAACCGAGCACCGCGACCATCTCGGCGGCGGCCGCGGCCGCGCGCTCGCGATCCGCGGCGACGAGCCCGATGCGGGTGCGCCGGTCCAGGATGTCGTCGGCGGTCAATGCCCCCTCGTGGGTCACGGCGTACTCGAATTCAGCGCGGGTGACGTCGATTCCGTCGGCAACCGGCTCGGTCGGACGGTCGCAGGATGCCTGTGCGACCACGTTCGGCGCCTCGGCCCCGTACCGCGCCACCAGTGAACCGGGCAGTTCGGGTGACGGCTGCACGGTCGACACCGGATTGGCCGGTGCACCCACCAGCGGCAGATTGCGGGTGCGGCACTCCCCCGCCGCGAGCCCGCGCAGCGCCACCGCGCGATCCAGCACATCCTGTGCCATGTAGCGGTATTCGGTGAGCTTGCCGCCGATCACGCTGATCACGCCGTTGGGCGATTCCACGACGGCGTGTTCGCGAGAGACGTCGGCGGTCCGGCCCGCGCCGGTGTCGATCAACGGGCGCAGCCCCGCGTAGGCGCCTCGCACGTCGGCCGGCGTCAGCGCCGTGGCCAACGCGGTGTTGACGGTGTCGAGCAGGAACGCAATCTCGGCCGAAGTCGGTTGCGGCACATCGGGTATCGGTCCCGGCGCGTCCTCGTCGGTCAAGCCGAGATACACCCGGCCCAACTGCTCGGGCATCGCGAACACGAACCGGTTGAGCTCGCCCGGAATCGGGATGGTCAGCGCGGCGGTGGGGTTCCCGAACGCCTCGGCGTCGAACACCAGATGGGTACCGCGGCTGGGCCTCAACGTGATCGACGGGTCGACCTCGCCTGCCCATACGCCTGCGGCGTTCACGACGGCACGTGCGTCGACGTCGAACGAGCTTCCGGTGACCTCGTCGGTGAGGCGCACGCGATCACCCTGCGCGACGCTCGCCGACACGCGCGTGAGGATCCGTGCGCCGTGCTGCGCAGCGGTGCGGGCCACCGCCGTGACCAGCCGAGCGTCGTCGATGAGCTGGCCGTCATAGGCCAGGAAGGCGCCGTCGAGACCGTCGGTGCGCACCGTCGGCGCGAGCTCGACCGCACGGCAGGCATCGACCCGCCGCGACCTCGGCAGCGTCGCGGCGCTCGTGCCTGCCAGCTTGCGCAGCCCGTCGCCCGCGACGAAGCCGAACCGGATCAGCGCACGCGAGGCTCGGCCCATCGAGGGCAGGAGCGGCACCAGTTGCGGCATCGCCCGCACGAGGTGAGGCGCATTGCGGCTCATCAGGATTCCGCGTTCGATCGCGCTGCGCCGGGCAATGCCCACGTTTCCGGTGGCCAGGTAACGCAGCCCGCCGTGCACGAGTTTGGAACTCCACCGGCTCGTACCGAACGCCAGGTCGTGCTTCTCCACGAGCGCCACGCTCAGCCCGCGCGTGGCGGCGTCGAGCGCGATGCCCGCGCCCGTGATCCCGCCGCCGATCACGAGGACGTCGATGCGCCCGCCGTCAGCGAATGCGGCGAGTTCGGCAGCGCGCCGGTGCGTGTTGAGCGCAGTGGGTCCGGTCATGGTTTGAGGTATCCGTTCAGCGAATGAGCGAGCTCGGTGGCGAGCGCGTCGGCGTCGAGTATCGGTTCGACCATCTGCCCGGATTGGATGGCCGACTGGGTGATCAGCAGGCACATGGTGGCCAGCTGGCGTGGATCTCCCGCGCGCACACTCCCCTCTTCCTGCGCGAGTTTGAGTTCACCGGCGACGGCGTCGATGAGGATCTGCTGGCTGGTACCGAGCCGCTCGGCGATGTAGACCATCGCGAGGTCGGGTGCGGTGTGCAGCACGGCCATGATCACGTCGTCGCGGCGAAGCCGCTGCGCCACGGTGACGATCCGCTCCACGAGGGCCTGCCGCCCGGCGCCGGTGCTCTCGACGTCGTCGAGCACGCGCACGATCCGTGCGGTGAGCAGTGCCGCCAGGATCGAGCGGGTGTCGGGAAACCGCCGGTAGACGGTGGGCCGGCTCACCCCGGCCCGGCGGGCGATCTCGGCGAGCGTCACCCGGTCGATACCGAAGGCCAGCACGCAGCTGGCGGCGGCATCGAGGATCCGGTCGCCGAGCGACCCCCCGTTACTGATTGACACCATGTGTAATACTGTAACGCATGACGCGTCCGGCTGAGCAGTTGCTGCCCCCGATGAAGTGGAACGCCTGGGGTGACCCACAGGCGGCCAAGCCCCTGTCCGACGGCATTCAGGCCTTGCTGCAGCAGGCGCTGGGCATCGAGGCCGCCTCGGCCGCTGAGCTGACGCCCGAACAGGTCCGACTTCGGCCGTCCACCCTCGGCTCGGGTGACCGTGATGCGCTGGCCGCGATCGTCGGGCCTGCGCACTGCCGAGTCGATGACCTGTCGCGACTCCTGCACGCCGGCGGCAAATCAACGCTGGACCTGTTGCGCCGCAAGGATTCCGGCGTCCAAGACGCGCCTGACGCGGTGATCCTTCCCGGCGGCGAAGATGAGGTGGCCGAGCTGCTGAGGTACTGCACCGAGCACCGGATCGCGGTCGTCCCGTTCGGCGGTGGCACGAGTGTGGTCGGCGGGCTCGATCCGCTGTGTGGTGAGTTCGCCGCGGTGATCTCGCTGGATCTGCGCCGGCTCAACGCCCTGCACGGCATCGACGAGGTATCCGGCGAAGCCGAACTCGGCGCCGGAGTCACCGGCCCGCAGGCCGAGGAACTTCTTGGCGCGCACGGGTTTTCGCTCGGCCACTTTCCGCAGAGTTTCGAGTTCGCCACCATCGGCGGGTTTGCCGCCACCCGGTCCTCCGGCCAGGATTCCGCCGGCTACGGCCGATTCGACGACATGGTCCGCGGCCTGCGTGCGGTGACGCCGGCCGGCGTGCTCGACATCGGCCGGGCGCCGGCCTCGGCGGCAGGGCCCGATCTCCGCCAGTTGATCGTCGGCTCCGAAGGCGTGTTCGGGGTGATCACCCGGGTTCGCGTGCGCGTACACCCGGTTGCGGAGTCGACGCGTTACGAGGCGTGGTCGTTTCCCGACTTCGCCACCGGCGCTGCGGCATTGCGCGCGGTGACGCAAACCGGCACCGGGCCGACGGTGATCCGGCTATCCGATGAGGCCGAGACCGGCGTCAACCTCGCGACCACGGAAAGCATCGGCGAACAAAGCATCACCGGCGGCTGCCTGGCCATCACGATGTTCGAGGGCACCGCCGCGCACACCGAGAGCCGGCACGCCGAAACCCGCGCCCTGCTGCAACAGCACGGCGGAACGTCATTGGGCGAGGCACCCGCCAAGGCCTGGGAGCACGGCCGGTTCGGGGCGCCATATCTGCGCGACTCTCTGCTGGCCGCCGGAGCCCTGTGTGAAACGCTGGAGACGGCGACGAACTGGTCCAACATCGCAGCGCTGAAAGACGCTGTCACGCAGGCCCTTACGTCCTCGCTCGGCAAGTCCGGCACACCGGCGCTCGTGTTGTGCCACATTTCGCACGTGTACCCGACGGGCGCCTCGCTGTACTTCACGGTCGTCGCCGCCCAGCGCGGCAATCCGATCGAGCAGTGGCGCGCGGCCAAGGCCGCCGCATCGGAGGCCATGGTGCGCACCGGTGGGACGATCACCCATCACCATGCCGTGGGCGCCGACCACCGGCCGTGGATGCGCGACGAGATCGGTGATCTCGGTGTCGACGTGCTGCGCGCGGTCAAAGCCACCCTGGACCCGGCGGGAATCCTCAACCCGGGCAAGCTGATTCCGTGACCATCTCGCGCGTCACCGTGCTGACCAATCCGCTCTCGGGACACGGCAACGCCCCGCATGCCGCCGAGCGGGCGGTCGCGCAGTTCCAGCGCCGCGGGGTCGACGTCTGCGAGATCGTCGGCACCGACGCCGCCCATGCACGCAGGCTCGTGGACGAGGCGCTCGACCGCGGGACGGACGCGTTGGTCGTCGTCGGCGGGGACGGCGTGATCTCGTTGGCACTGCAGGCACTGGCCGGGGGCGACGTACCCCTCGGTATCGTGCCCGCCGGCACCGGCAACGACCACGCCCGCGAATACCGGCTCCCCACCGGCGATCCCGAAGCAGCCGCCGACGTGGTGGCCGACGGGCGTACCGAATCCGTCGACCTCGGTCACATCGTCGACCGGTCCGGTGCGGTGAAGTGGTTCGGGACGGTGATGGCCGCCGGGTTCGACTCGCTGGTCAGTGACCGGACCAACCGCATGCGCTGGCCGCACGGGCGGATGCGCTACAACGTCGCGATGGTCGCCGAGATGTCCCGGTTGCGACTGCTGCCCTTCCAGCTGTCGTTCGACGACGGGCCGGAAGTCCGCACCGAACTGACCCTCGCGGCGTTCGGCAACACCCGCAGCTACGGCGGCGGCATGCTCATCTGCCCCGGCGCCGACCACACCGATGGTCTGCTCGACATCACGATGGTGCATTCGGCGTCGCGCACGAGGCTTATCCGCTTGTTTCCCACGGTGTTCAAGGGCACGCACGTCAACCTCGACGAGGTCACCACGAAACGGGCGGCGACGGTCCACGTCGACTGCCCCGGGATCAACGCCTACGCCGACGGCGATTTCGCGGCCGCGCTGCCCGTGACGGTGTCCGCCGTGCCGAGGGCACTGAAGATCCTGGTGCCGTAATTTGAAACCCGATGAATTGGGAGTTCGAGGCCGAGGTCTTCCAATGGCGCGGCCCGGCGCCGTACTTCTTCGTCGCAACCCCCGACGACGTCGATGCGTTCCTGCACGACCACCTCGGCGAGCTGACGTACGGCTGGGGTGTGATCCCCGCGCAGGTCCGAATCGGCGACACCGAGATCGCGACATCGTTGATGCCACGCGACGGGGTCTACCTCGTGCCGCTGAAAGTGGCGCTACGGCGTGCCGAACAGATCGACGACGGCGACATGGTGCGCGTCCGCTTGTCCGTGGGCCGGTAGCCAATTCTGGCTTCCACCAAGTCTTGAGCCGTACGGCATGTTTGCCGCACACTCCAGACGCCGCGCGGTATTTTCATTTGGGCCGGGGGGCGAATCGATTCAGACTGATCGGGTGCGGAGCGTTATGGATTCAAGCAAGTACATCGGTCGCGTCGGCGCTCTTGCCGTGGCATTGGGCATCGGCACGGCGTTGACATCGGGAACCGGCGTCGCATGGGCCGACGACGGTGGTAACACCTCGGGCAAGGCAAATTCCAGCGCCAGCAGCGACGCCGGCAAATCAGATGAATCCGCGGCCAAGGAACCCGACAGCAAACCGTCGGGCACAACCAAGCCCGACCGCACGGGCCCGCTCTCCAAGGTCGGTGAACGGATCCGCAAGGACGTCGAGGCCGGTCTCGACGGCGTGCAAGATACCTTGAAGCGCAGCCAGACTCGGATCGAGAAGACGCGCGACGAGCTCCGCGACCGGCCGACCAAGGTCACCGCCGTGACCGCGGACGCCGAGGCCGCCGAGGCCGCCGTCAAGCCCACGCGCAAGCGCCGCGACGTCAGCGTCGACAAGGCAGCGACCACCGTCCCGACCGCGGCCAACGCCGTGCCTGCACTCGATCGTGCCCAGCGACCCAACAGCGTGGTTGTGAAAGTCAAAGAGGCCACACAGGACATCACCGAGCGCATCACCGAGACCGTCAGCGCAACCCGGGCAGAGTCGATCGTCGAGAAGGTCACCCACCGCAGCGTCGATGTCCCGGCCACCGCGCAGGCAACGAATGCGCAGGCCCCGCAAGCTCCCGCGGTCCCGGTCGTATCGGCCCTGCTCGCGGCCGCCGGACTGTCCCCGCTGGGCGCGGGCACGAGTCCGGTTGCGCCGGCACAGTCGCCGGGCTTGTGGGCCGTGATGGCGTGGGCCCGACGAGAATTCGAGCGTGCGGTCAATCCGAGCGGCACGAGCCTGGTGTCGGCCAACGATGCGGCGTCCGTGGTCGCCGAGGGTGAGATCCAGCCGACGGCGGCCGCCGCTCCGAACCTCACGGTGCAGACCGAGGACCTGACGCCCAAGCCGGAGGTCCCGGCTTCGCTCACCGGCGCGACGATCAAGCTGCCGTGGGTCACCGGCACCGGCGTCACCGACCACTGGTACGTCGCGGGCACCGACCTCGGCATCATGTGGAACAGCAGATACACCGACCCGGAAACCGGAAAGCCGATCATCTACACGCTGTTCGGCGACACCTACAGCGGGCCGAACATGACCGGCGACTGGCGCAACAACGTGTTGTTCCGCACCAGCGACACCAACCTGATGGACGGTCTTCAGTTCAGCGACGCACTGATCCATGCCGGCGCCTCGCCGACCAACCCCGGAATTCCCCGGTGGTATTCGCGCGACGAACAACCCGCGGCCGGTGCGGCTCAGATCATCTACGACCCGGGTTATGACGGGCTGTTCGGCCGGACCTACACGATGATCCCGACCTCGGCGATCGCGATCCAGAACGAAAACGGCACCTACACGCAGTACGCAACCGTGATGTCGATCCGCACGTGGGACAACCCCGGCAGCTGGACCACCAACTACTCCGCCATCGCCTACTCGACCGATGAGGGCAAGACCTGGACGGTCGATCGAGACACCGTGCGGTCGTCGGGTTGGTTGCGTGCGGGACCGGCTTATGTGCCCGGCGACGAGCATTTCCAACAGAACGCGCTCGTGATGTCGAACGACCCGGAAGATCCCTACGTCTACGTGTACGGGACGCCGTCCGGTCGGCAGGGCTCGGCGTACCTGGCCCGGGTCGAGAAGGACCAGATCATGAACCTGGATGCCTACGAGTACTGGGCGGGCGAGGATTCCAGCGGCACCGGCCAGTGGACGACGGGCGATCCGTCGGCCGCGGTTGCGGTCTTCGGCTCGAGCGAAACCGATTTCCTGCCACGGCTCTACAAGGTCATCGACACCTTCACGTTCGGCTTCTTCAGTAAGATCGCGAACGGCATCTGGGTCGGCGGTCTACCGACCGGCGGCAACGTCAGCGAGATGTCGGTGCAGTACAACGAGTATCTCGGCCAGTACGTGGTGCTCTACACCGACGGCGGCAACAATGTCGTGATGCGGGTGTCGGAATCACCTCAGGGCGAATGGTCGGACACCACGACGCTCGTGAGAAACGACCTCGTGACCAACACCGGCATGTACGCCCCGATGGTTCACCCGATGTCGGGCACCGACTACTTCGACACCGCCACCCAGGACAACTCGCAGTACCTGTACTACAACCTGTCCTACTGGGGTGAATACAACGTGCGCCTGATGCGTACGGACCTCGCGTCGATGAAGACGATCTCGGTGTAGCGACGTGCGGCTCCCACTCGCGTTGACTGCGGCGGCCATCACCGTGGCTGCCGCGGTCAACGCGACCGCGTGTGCCCGCGCCAATCCCGAACCGCCACCGCCGGGCCCGGCCCAGACCACGCCGCCGCAGGCGGGCTCGGCCTGCCCCGACGCGTTCGACGGAGCCATGACGCGCGCGCAGCAGATCCTGTTTCGGTGCAACAACGGCATCTGGGAACAGTTCCACGATCCGTATCCGTCGTCGGACCGCTGGCTGACCACCGGACCCGAGTTGGTCGTGCACGGTCAGGGCCGACGGAATCCCGAAGTCAAGGGCGGCTCCTGGGCGGGTTCGCCGCAGACCGCCGAAGCGCGTTGCACCGCAGAACTTGTCGACGTGGTCGGTGCCGGCGAGACGTCGGCCCCCGAGACGCTGTCGGCCGAGCCGGGCCAAACGCTGACGTTCGACATCAGCGACCACATGTTCACCGTCACGTTCAGCGGCTACTGCTTGTGGCAGCGGAGCTGACGGCTACCCCACTCCCCGGTTCAGCCAGCTGACCTCGCCGGTCTCGCCGCCGTCGCGGTAGGGCTCCAAAGATTCGTCCCATGCGGTGCCGAGGACGGTGTCGAGTTCGGCGGCCAGCATGTCGGCGCCGCCGGCCATCAGCGTGCGCAGCCGCATCTCGCCGACCATCACGTCGCCGTTGGCGCTCATGACACCGCTCCACAGACCGAGCTGCGGGGTGTGGCACCACCGGTGGCCGTCGACGCCCGCGCTCGGGTCCTCGGTCACCTCGAAGCGCAGCACCGACCAGGACCGCAGGGCGTTCGCCAACTGCGCTCCGGTGCCGACCGGCCCAACCCAGTTGGTGACCGCGCGTAGCTGGCCGGGCATGGCCGGTTGCGGGGTCCACTTCAGGTTGGCCCTCGCCGACAGGGTCGACGACAACGCCCACTCGACATGCGGGCATACCGCCGCGGGTGAGGCGTGGATGTACACCACGCCCGTCGCCGCGTCGGCGAACTGGTTCGATGCACGCATCTGCTTCTCCTTCGGCTCCACGAGGGACGTCTTCCCCAACGGCCTGGTGTTACCAAAGAGATGCAGTTGTTCCGTGCGTGTCTATTGTGCCCTGTGTGGCGCCTGTTGCGCTAGTCTGTGCCGATTTCTCTCAGCACACCATCAGATATCGCGGGCCACAGCTCGTACGTCCAGTCGCCGAAGTCGCGGTCGGTGAGCGCTATCAGTGCGACATCCGCGGCCGGATCGACCCACAGAAACGTCCCTGACTGGCCAAAATGGCCGAACGTCGCCGGAGAATTCGCCGATCCGGTCCAGTGCGGAGATTTGCTGTCGCGGAGTTCGAAGCCAAGGCCCCAGTCGTTGGGCCGCTGCGCGCCGAATCCGGGCAGTACCCCCGCGAGCCCGGGGAACTGCACCGAGACCGCATCGGCGTGCATGGCCGGCGACACCAGTGCGGGGCGTAGCAACTCGCTGGCGAACGCCGCCAGATCGGCCACCGTGGACACGCCGCCGAATCCGGCGACCTCGGCGCCGCCCAGCAGTTTCGAGGCTGCCATCCCGAGCGGCTCGAACACCGCCTCGGTGAGGTAGCGGCCGAACTCGATGTCGGCAGCGTCCTCGATGGCCCGCGCCAGCAACTCGAATCCGTAATTGGAGTAGACCCGCCGCTGCCCCACTTGGGCAATCACGTCGGCCGAATTCATCGAGACCCCGGACGCATGCGCCAGGAGGTGTCGCACGGTCGACCCCGGCGGGCCGGCGGGGGTGTCGAGTTCGACGACGCCCTCCTCGATCGCGATCTGCGCGGCGCGGGCCACGAGCGGCTTGGTCACCGACGCCAACGCGAACGGCTTGCCGGTGTCACCGTGGGTGGCCAACACGCCGGACGGCCCGACCACCGCGGCCGCGGCAGTCGGAACCGGCCAGTCATCGAGAACATTCAGTGCGCCCATTGCGCAGGATGCTACTTGCGGGCGATGAAGTAATCGTTGAAGGGATCGGTCTCGACGTCGTGGACCGTGACGGCACCGAAGCCGGCGTCGGCGAGCATCGACAGTGCGAGCTGGCGGCCCCACATGGTGCCGAGACCGGCACCGCCGGCCGACAACGAGACCGTCATGCAATGCATGGTCGAGATCGTGTAGAACAGCGAGGCCCACGGGATCGTGATGTTGTCGGCCAGGTTGCTCGACGCCTTGATGTCGACCATCAACAACACGCCGCCCGGCCGCAGTGCCCGGTGGATGTTGGCCAGGACGCGATTCGGGTGCACCTGGTCGTGGATGGCGTCGAACACCGTGATGGCGTCGAATGCGTTCTCGACGTCGAGCGTGGCGAGGTCCCGCGACTCGAAGGTCGCGTTGGTCAACCCCATCATGTGCGCCTCGTCGCGGGCCGTGGCGATCGCCGGTGCCGAGAAGTCGTATCCGGTGAACCGGCTGGCACCGTACTCGGCGGCCATGACGTTGATGGCATGCCCGCTCCCGCAACCGAAGTCGGCGACATCGATGCCGCGTCGCAGCCGCTCGGGAAGACCGTCGGCCAGCGGAAGGATGCCTTCGACGAGCGCGGCGTCGAACACCCCACCGCTTTCCTCGGCCATGATGGCGTGAAAGCGCGGGAACTCGGTGTAGGGCAAGCCCCCGCCGTGACGGAAACAGTCGACGATCTTCTGCTCGATTTCGCCGAAGATCGCGATGTACTGCGCGAGTTTGGCGATGTTGTCCGGTCCGCCTGCCCGCGTCAGGGCCGCGGCGCGATGCCGCGGCAGATGGTAGGTCGCCGCGTCGGCGTCATAGTCGACGATGCCCGCGGTGACGATTCCGCCAAGCCACTCACGGACGTAACGTTCGTCGAGGCCTGCGGCGTCGGCGATCTGAGTGCTGGTGGCGGCAGGCAGTTCGGCGAGCGTGTCGAACAGGCCGGTCTGGTGGCCGACGGACAGCAGCAGGGCCACGGCGGCATCGTTGACGATGCCGACCACGCGATTGCCGAAGTCTTCGGCGGTTTCTTGTGCGATGAGTGTCATGCCGATGACGCTAGATTTCGCGGCCGCTCACCGGAATCCGCCGAATCATGCGTCTGAGATCACGGAGTGGGGTGAATCCTGTAGTCAGGAGTCGCGCACTACACCGTTCTGGTACGCCCAGGTGACGGCGGCCGTCCGGCTCGACACCCCGAGCTTGCTGTAGATGTTGGCCAGATGCCTGCCCACGGTCTTCTCGCTGATGACGATCTGGGCCGCGACCTGACGGTTGGTGGCTCCTCCGGCGATCGCGCGCAACACCTCGATCTCGCGACGGGTCAGCCCGCCGGGGCTGCCCCGCCCGCACACACCGCTGGGCTGCACGGCGAGCTGCTCGTAGATGTTCTCCGCGGTGGCGATATCGGCGGCAGCGGCCGCGTCATCGCCAAGACCCTTGTGCGCCAGGGCCATCCACTCGTACACCTCGGCGATCTCGTAACGCGCCTGCTGCGTGCGGTACTCGCGCAGCGCCGCCTCCAGAACATCGAGGGACGCGGCGTACTCACCGCTGCGCACCAGAACGGCGCCGCGGGCCTGCGCGGCCCAGGCCCGGTAGCCCGGGGTGGCGAAAGTCTGCGCACCCGTGGTCAGTTCGTCACTGTGCCGCCGCGCCTCGTCCAGGTCGTTGCGGGCCAATGCGACGATCACGGCGGCGCGCAGCATCCGCATGCGATCCAGCCGACCCGCGCCCGCCAGCGCGACCCGCAAGTCGGCCCAGGCGGCCTGGCTCTGCCCGAGACTGCAGCGCAACAAGGCCTCACCGGGCTGCGGATCAACACCGAGGGCGCGCGCCTTCGCGAACGCGGCCAGCGCGCCCTCGGCGTCACCGCGCAATCGACGGACCTCACCCAGTTGGTAGAAACCCTCGCCGCCCACCCAGGCGTTGACGCCTTCCAATGCCGTACTGGCGGTGAACAATTCGTCTTCCAGGCGACGGTAGTCTTCGTCACCTGCAGCCAGTTGCAGCCGGTGTACATCGCACACCCGGTAGTAGGAGGCGGTGCTGTTGACGTCGCACCAGCGTTCCATGGCGTCGGTCCAAGACCGCATCCGCGGATGGTCGGCCAATTTGTGGCAGAGGTTGAGCACCACGCAGTAGATGTCGCCTGCCCACTCCACGCGAACATGGCCGGCGAGCAACGGCAGGATCGCCTCGTCGACATAGGCGTATCCCTCGGCGACCCGGCCGTCGTAGAACGCCGCCATCGCCTGGGCGACCAACGACAGCGAGGCCAGCGACGGATCATCGAATCCGTCGCACAGTTCCCGCATCTGCTCGGCGCGCCGGTTCAACTCGTCGGGGTCCTGCTGCACACCGGCGACAACCGCGTCGAGGTAGGACAGATACCCGTGGCTCGGCCCTGGCGGAGCTCCCGTCAGCAGCCTGCGGGCCCGGTTCATCCAGCCTTGAGCGATGTTCACGTCGCCGCGGGTCAGCCATTCCAGCCCGATGTCGAGCGCCTTCATCGCCGCGGCGGACGGGTCGGTGCGCGCCATCTGTCCGTAGACCCGTTCCGCTAGGCGGACCGCTTCCTTGCCGTGCCCCAACCGCCACGCGGCCGTGGCGTACGCATCCACGTCGGCAAGGGTCATCGGACCGATACCGTCGGCCTCGACATACGCCCGGTGAGCAGCAGCCCAGTCACCTCGCGCGTAGGCGGCCCGCGCCTCCCCCAGCGTGGGATTGTCCGATGCTCGCATCGCCGATGCCCGGGCCGTCGTCATTGCTGCCCACGGTATTACGCGAGAGGCTCGCGCGACAGCATCAATGCGCCACCGCTAGGTTATTAGCCATGCCTCAGACAGTGCGCGGTGTGATTTCGCGGTCCAAGAAGCAGCCCGTCGAGTTGGTCGACATCGTGATCCCGGATCCGGGTCCGGGTGAGGTGGTGGTCGACATCATCGCGTGCGGGGTGTGTCATACCGATCTGACTTACCGCGAGGGCGGCATCAACGACGAGTACCCGTTCCTGTTGGGCCACGAGGCCGCGGGCACCGTGGAGGCGGTCGGCGAGGGTGTCACTCATGTCGAGCCCGGCGACTTCGTGGTGTTGAACTGGCGGGCGGTGTGCGGGGAATGCCGCGCCTGCAAGCGGGGCCGCCCGCACCTGTGTTTCGACACCCACAACGCCGCGCAGAAGATGACGCTGACCGACGGCACCGAGCTCACCCCCGCGCTGGGTATCGGCGCGTTCGCCGACAAGACCCTGGTCCATGAGGGCCAGTGCACCAAGGTCGATTCCGAAGCCGATCCGGCCGTGGCCGGGCTGCTGGGCTGCGGCGTGATGGCCGGTATCGGCGCGGCGATCAACACCGGAGCCGTCGGTCGCGATGACACCGTGGCCGTCATCGGCTGCGGCGGCGTCGGTGACGCCGCGATCGCCGGCGCCGCACTCGTCGGCGCCAAGAAGATCATCGCCGTCGACACCGACAACAAAAAGCTCGACTGGGCCCGCGACTTCGGCGCCACCCACACCATCAACGCCCGCGACCTCGACCCCGTTGTCACCATCCAGGACCTCACCGACGGGTTCGGCGCGGACGTGGTCATCGACGCCGTCGGCCGCCCCGAGACCTGGAAGCAGGCGTTCTACGCGCGTGATCTGGCCGGCACCGTCGTGCTGGTCGGCGTGCCCACCCCCGACATGACCCTGGAAATGCCGCTCGTCGACTTCTTCTCCCGCGGCGGATCACTCAAGTCCTCGTGGTACGGCGACTGCCTACCCGAACGCGACTTCCCCACCCTCATCTCCCTCTACCTGCAAGGCCGGCTACCGCTGGAAAAATTCGTCTCCGAACGCATCGGCCTCGACGCGATCGAAGACGCCTTCCACAAAATGCACGCCGGCGAGGTCCTGCGCTCAGTGGTGGTGCTGAAATGAGCGCCACCATCCAGCGGGTCGTCACCAGCGGTAAATTCGAACTCGACGGCGGATCGTGGGACGTCGACAACAACATCTGGCTGGTCGGCGACGACACCGACGTCGTGGTGTTCGACGCCGCCCATACTGCGCAACCCATCGTCGACGCCGTGGCCGGCCGCAACGTCATAGCCGTCGTCTGCACCCACGGCCACAACGACCACATCACCGTCGCCCCCGAACTCGCCACCACCCTCGACGCCCCCGTGCTGCTGCACCCCGCCGACGACATGCTCTGGCGAATGACTCACCCCGACAAAGAATTCCGCAGCGTCGAGGACGGACTCGCCCTGACCGTCGGCGGCCTGGACATCCACGCCCTCCACACCCCCGGCCACTCCCCCGGCTCGGTGTGCTGGTCGATCCCCGACCTGAACGCCGTCATCTCCGGCGACACCCTGTTCCAGGGCGGACCGGGCGCGACCGGGCGGTCGTTCTCGGACTTCCCGACGATCCTCGACTCCATCTCCCAACGCCTGGGCACCCTGCCCGGCGAGACCGTCGTCTACACCGGCCACGGCGACACCACGACCATCGGCGACGAAATCGTGCACTACGACGACTGGGTCGCGCGCGGCCACTAACCCGCCAGTCCTGCCATTGGACACCGGCAGCGTCGGGTTAGCCTGAGCACATGGCCGACGGGCCGCGCCGAGCAGAGCCATCACGATGCATTCGCCTCGTGATGGCCTGCCTGGCCATGGTGGTTGCCGTGGCGTGTTCAACGACGGCACCGCCGCCCATGCCGCCGCTGCCGTCGCAGACAACGCCGGCCTCGGCTCAACCCGTACCGCGGCCGGGTGTGTCGGGGACATCGCTGACGCTCGACGGCAAGCCGTGGTGGCCGATCGGCATCAACGCCTATCAGCTGGGTACCAACTGGTCGGTCAATGCGGGCTGCGGCGCGCAGGTAGATCTCGACGATTACTTCGGCCGCCTGCAACCGCACTCACTCACCCGATTCAACGTCTACTCGACGATGGCGGTGAACAAGCACACCGGCCAACTCGATTTCACCGCGCTCGACGCCGTGTTCAAGGCCGCTGAGCGGCACGGCCAACTGCTCATCGCCGTGCTGACCAGTGACGAAGGCGGTTGCGAGAACGACTATTTCAAGGACTACGCGTGGTACGCCGGGGGCTGGCGGACCGATGTCTCTCACGGTTTGCCGATGACCTTCGCCGCTTGGCTCGACACGGCGGTCAAGCGGTGGGGCGGTTCGCCGGTGCTGGCCGGCTGGACCGCGGTCGGTGAACCCGAGCCCTCGGATTGCTTTGACCACCACTGCCATTGGACCGATCGGGCCTGTCACCCGAACTCGGCCAACGTGCTGCGCGCGTTCTTCGACGCGACCGGCTCCCGTATCCGGGAGTTGGATCCCGGTTCGCTGATCTTCAGCGGTCACGCCGGTGGCGGGCAATGCGGATCACGGGGCGACGAGTTCGAGATGGTGAGCGCCTCACCCGGTCTGGACGTCTTGGAGTACCACTACTACGAGGAGACCGACTACCTACCGGGTGATGTGTACGACGGTCTTCAACGCCGCGTCGAACAGGCACGAGCGGTGAACAAACCACTACTCGTCGCCGAGATCGGCATGGAGGCGGGTTCATGTTGGACGCCGGCTCAACGCAGACAGGTGCTCGGCGATGCGATCACCCGGATGCGCGCCAAGGGCGCGGCCGGGGCCATGTTCTGGGCGTTCGTGCCGGATCCACGTCTCACCGAGTGCACGCTCGACATCGGCCCGGACGATCCGCTGTTCGCGATGGTCGGAACGGCGACGAACTAACCCTCCAGGATCCGGCGTTTCTCCGCATCGAATTCAGCCTGGCGATCGAGGCGCCGACTACCGTCGGGGATGACGTTGCTACCGCCAGGAGGTCACATGGCCCGCGACGACGCGCCGGCACCGACCGGCGGTCCGAAACGGCGATTCACGCTGCGTTACTGGGTGGTCCTGATCCTCGTCGGGCTCGCTGCCATATTCGTAGCGCAGAATCGTGACCGCGTGGCCATCCACGTGCTGTGGGTGACGGTCGAGTCGCCGATGTGGTTCATCTTGGTCATCATTTTCGTCGTGGGACTTTTCATCGGTCTGCTGCTGCGCCGGCGGCGGAGTTAGCCATGCCGGAGTCCAGGGTCAGCGCCCGGTCGGACGCCACGGCCGGCGGCACGCGCAAGAAATCCCCGCCTCGCCAGCACGCCGCTGGTCTGGATTCGGCGATCAAGCTGTTCGAGCAGGCCGCTCGTACCGTCCCGCTACCGGCAGCGCCGTATCCGATCGTCATCGCGGACTACGGTGCGGGCTCGGGCCACAACTCGATGCGGCCGATCGCCGCCGCCGTCGCCGCACTGCGCGGCCGTACCCGTCCCGCACAGTGCGTGCTCGTGACGCATACCGACACCGCCGAGAACGACTTCACCACGATGTTCCGCGGACTGTCCGAAGACCCGGAGTCCTACTTGCGCAAGGATTCCGCGACGTTCACCTCTGCTGTCGGCCGCTCGTTCTACACCCAGATCCTCCCGTCGAACGCGGTGCACCTCGGCTGGTCGGCGTGGGCACTGGTCCGGCTCGGGAAGGTGCCCATGCCGATCAGTGACCACATCGCAGTGGCATACAGCGGCGACAACCACACTCGCGCGGCGTATGCCCGGCAAGCCGCCCATGACTGGCACGAGTTCGTCGCCTTCCGCGGCCGCGAACTGTCGCCGGGTGGTCGGTTGGTGGTGATGACGATGGCACTTGGCGACGACGGGGACTTCGGTTACCGCCCGTTGTTCGACGCCGTGATGGAGACGTTGCAAGAGTTGGTCGCCGAGCGTGTGGTGAGCGTCGACGAAGTCGAGCGCATGACGCTGCCCATCGTGGGCCGCCGGGCGGCCGATTTCGCTGCGCCGTTCGCGCCGTCGGGCCGGTTCGAGAAGCTCTCGATCAGCCACCTCGAGGTGTTCGACGCCGAGGACGTGATCTTCGGCCAGTATCGAAAAGACAAGAACGCTGACGCATTCGGTACGCGGTGGGCGGATTTCTGCCGGTTCACGGCGTTGGACGATCTCGCCGACGCACTCGGTGACGATCCGGAGCGCCGGCTTCAGTTCTTCGAGCGCATGCACGCAGGCATTGCGGCCCGGCTGGCCGCCGCACCCGAACAGATGCGGATTCCGGTGGCCCAGCTCGTGTTGGAGAAGCGCCAGTCAGGCTGATCAGCCGGCGACTCGATCGCGAAAGGTGTTGCGGTAGTGCTGCGGTGTCACGCCGGTGAGTTTTCGGAACTGTTCGCGGAAGTTCGCCGCTGAGGTGAACCCGACCTGGCGGCCGACTTGCTCGATACCGTCGGACGTGCATTCGAGCAGCTGTTGTGCGTGCCGGATCCGCACCCCGGCCAGCCACTGCATCGGGGTCTGTCCGGTTTCGGCCTGAAACCGGCGGTTGAGGGTACGCACGCTGACGGCGGCACGTGCGGCGATGTCGGCCAACGTCAGCTCGCGATGAGCCTCCTGCTCGATCCAGGTGAGGACGTCGTCGAGTTCGGTGCGTTCGCCGATTTGGCGGGCGGCCAAGCTGTTTCGGCGAATGAACTGCGCCTGGCCGCCGGCGCGGTGCAGCGGCGCGACCGCCAGCCGGGCCGCGTCGGCGGCGACCGCGGCGCCGTGGTCCCGTCCGATCATGTGCAGGCACAGGTCGATTCCGGCCGACGCGCCGGCCGAGGTCAACACTTGCCCTTCGTCGACGTAGAGCACGTCGGGATCCAGCGTCACCGCGGGGAACGCGTCCCGGAACACGTCGGCCGCCAGCCAGTGGGTGGTCGCCCGCTTGCCGTCCAGCAGACCGGCCGCGGCCAACACGAACGCCCCGGTGCAGATCGACGCGATCCGGATGCCAGCCGCGTGCGCGTCGCGCAGTGCCGCGAGGATCTCGTCGGATGGCGTCGTGGCGGCATCGTTGCATCCCGGTACGACGACGGTGTCCGCCTCGGCGAGTCGGCACAGGCCGTGATCGGTGCCGATGCGCACGGGCCCGGCCGTCACGACCGGTTCGTCGCTGCACACCAGTACGCGGTAGGCCGGTTTGCCGGAGGCCAACCGGGCCCGGCCGAAGGTCTCGACGGCGGTGCTGAGGTCGAACGTGTTGACGTCGGGCAGCGCGAGGACGGCGACGGTGTGCATGCGGTTACCTCGCCGAGACCGCGGCGTCGATCAGGTGCGGTCCGGGTTCGGCGAGCGCGGCGCTGAACTGTGCAGCCAGTTCCTCTGCGGTCGTCGCCCGGGTGGCCGGGACTCCGAAACCCTGTGCGACGGCGACGAAGTCGATGTCGGGGTTACCGAGATCCAGCAGCGACTGTGACCGCTCGCCGCTGGCGCTGGTCCCGACGCGCTGAAGTTCCATCTGCAGGATGGCATAGGCGTGGTTGTTGAGGATCACCACGGTGATGTCGAGCTGCTCGCGGGCCATCGTCCACAGCGCCGAGATCGTGTAGGCGGCGCTGCCGTCCGCTTGGAGCGCGATGACCGGGCGGTGCGGTGCGGCGATCGCGGCGCCGACCGCGACCGGCAGCCCCTGTCCGATCGCTCCACCGGTGAGGGTGAGCAGATCGTGTGGTGCGGCGGACGCGGTTGCGGCGGGCAGCAGCACCCCGCTCGTATTGGCTTCGTCGGAGATGATGGCGTTTTCGGGCAGCAGGGCACCGATCACCTGCGCCCAGTTCTGCACAGTGAGCGGCCCGGTGGGTAACGGGGCGGGATCGTTGTCCGGTGCGGCAGGCACTGCGCCACCGAGTTCGTCGGCGAGTTTCTCCAGATCGGCGACCGCGAGCGTGTGCACCTGCGCATCCGCGGGGACGAGTTCACTCGGCTTGCCCGGATAGGCGAAGAACGACACCGGTTCTCGGGCACCGGCGAGGATGAGATGTGTTGTGCCGTCGAGCTGTTGAGTCGCGAGTTCGGCCAGATACTGCAGCCGGTCGAGCGCGGGTATGCCGCGGCCCCGGGCCAGGCGGGCCGGGAATGTCTCGACCAATGTGCGCGCGCCGGTGGCCGCACGAATCCGCGCGGCCGCGGTCAGGCCCGCGGCGTCGGTGGCCGTACCGCCCAACAGGATGGTCACTCCGTCACCATGAGCTCGCAGCAGGTCGGCGGCCTGCACGATTTCCAGACCGGCATCGTCGTGCGCCTCGGACGTTTCCGGATCGGGCAGGTCGGTCTGAGTAGCCGTGCCCCACGAATAATCGGCGGGCAGGATCACCGTGGCCACGCGTCCGGGCGGGCCCACTGCGCTGCGGACGGCATCGCGCACCACGGCGTCGAGATCGGCCGCAGAAGCGGGCCGGTGCACCGAACCATGCAGCCACGTGCCGAGCGCATCGATGTCGGATTCCAGTGGGGCGTCAAGCTTTTTGTGGTAGGTGGCGTGATCGCCTACGACGTTGACGACCGGACTGTA
Source organism: Mycolicibacterium wolinskyi str. Jessa 2025 (assembly GCF_049241375.1). Classification (NCBI taxonomy): domain Bacteria; kingdom Bacillati; phylum Actinomycetota; class Actinomycetes; order Mycobacteriales; family Mycobacteriaceae; genus Mycobacterium; species Mycolicibacterium wolinskyi. The sequence continues at coordinate 2,715,427 of NZ_CP185960.1, read as the reverse complement.
TGCCCGCCTGGCGTTGTGCAGGTTCGCCAGTCCATTGGCCATGCCGGGACCGAGGTGCAGCAGGGTCGCCGCGGGCCTGCCCGCGATGCGGGCATATCCGTCGGCCGCCCCGGTCGCGACGCCCTCGAACAGGCACAGCACCGGACGCATCGCTGGGGCTGAATCGAGCGCGGCGACGAAGTGCATCTCCGAGGTTCCCGGATTGGCGAAGCACACCTCGACGCCCTCGGCGAGCAGGCGCTGCAGCACCACCTGCGCACCGGTGCTCATGAGCGCGCCCGTCCGGCGTCGAAGGCGCCGATTTCACGTTGATTCCGCCGGTCATGCACCCGTCCATAGTGATCGGCCATCCTGTCCGGCGCCAGTGCGTGGCCGACGAGAGCGGCCATCGCCAATGCTTCGGCCCCGAGCACTACCAATTGACTGATTATCAGTCAATATGCGACGGTGAACGTCTGTAACCAGGGGCAGTCAACAGGATGTGGGCATGAGCAAACGGCGGATAGACCTGCGCGGCAAGCGGATTCTGGTCACCGGTGCATCAAGCGGCATCGGGCGTGAACTGGCGCTGGCGTTGGCGGGCAAGGGCGCAACCCTGGCAGTGGCGGCCCGCCGGGAAGACCTCCTCATTCGACTGGCGGACGAATTATCCGACGCCGGACCTGCCCGGCCCATCGTTCTGCGCGCCGATCTCGCCGAGCCGGGCGCGGCCGCCGACCTCGGCGCACGGGCACTGAAGGCACTCGGAGGCGTCGACATCGTCATCAACAACGCCGGGGCCAATCTCACCGGCGCGCAGTCATCCGTCGCAGACTCGGAAGCCGCACGCCGGGTGTTCGAGGTCAACCTGTGGTCGCCGCTCGCCCTCACCGCAGCGCTGCTGCCCGCCATGCACGCGGCAGGCAGCGGGACGATCGTCAACGTCACTTCTACCGTGCAGGCCGTACCGCTGCCCTTGCTCGGCTACTACGCGGCATCGAAAGCCGCACTGGCCCAGGCGACCCGCTCACTGCGGCTTGAGCTTGCCGAAACGCCGATCGGGGTCGTGGAGGTGGTGCCCGGTTCCACCGACACCGCTCTGCGCGACATCGACGAATTGCCCTGGAAGACCGCGCCACCCAGGACAGCGCCGCCGGTCTCGCCCGCGGCGACCGCTGCCGCCGTGGTCCGCGCACTGCAGCGCGGCGCGACGCGCGTCGTCTACCCCAGCTACTCACTGGTTCCGCTGGAGGTTCCGGCAATCGGCCGGCTCGTCGCGACGATCGGCGGCCGACGGGTGAACACGCTCGGCGCGCTGGACCTTGAAGGCAACCGATGAGCAACCGGCGTCAGCTCATCATCGATGCGGCCCGGAAGCTGTTCGCCACCCGTCCGTACGATCAGGTCACCACGTCGGAGATCGCCAAGAAGGCCGGCGTGGCCTACGGGTTGATCGCCCACCACTTCGACAACAAACGCGGACTGTATCTGGCGGTCATGAATGAGATAGCCGTCGAAATCGCCGCCGCCCAGCTCGCGCCGCCACCACCCGACGCCGGCTCCGTCGATCAGTTGCGACATGCATTGCGCAACCACATCACCTACATCGACTCGTACTCCGACAGCTTCGTTGCGCTGCTGCGCGGTGCACTCGGCGCCGACCCTGAGCACCAGGCCGCGATAGAACGCCTCCGTTGGCTGGGGGCACAACGAATTTTGTCGGCGCTCGGCATTGTCGAGCCCGTCACGGCAGCGCTTCGCACGGCCATGCACGGCTGGGTCGGCTACCTCGACGAGATGATGATCGACCGGATCACCAACCGCGACATCGATGTCGACGTGCTGGTCGAACTGGCCACCGCCGCACTGGTCGCCACGCTGCGCACCGCGGCCGTGGTCGACCCGTCGATTGCCTACTCCCCTGATGTCACTGACGCGCTGGAGTCGTTTCGGTGACCGGGTTTGCGCAGATGACCTCGACCGTCGCGTCGATCAGCGCGTCGAGGTCATCCGCCGAAGCGCCGGTGCGGACCCGCACCGCCAGATTGTTCAGCGCGGCCGTAGCGATCTGAGCCAGCACCTCCGGTGGATGCTCGGCGAGCTCACCCTCCTGGGCCGCACGCTCGAACCGTTCGGTGAACGTCACCGTGAATGCGCCGAATGTCGCGTCGACGACGTCGCGGATATCCCTGTCCCCCAAGGCCTCTGTCACGGCCGTGCCGATCAGAAAGCAACCGCGCGAGCCGTCGGCCAGATAGAAATCCCGCGCGCCCCGGTAGACCGCCCGTAACGCCTCGCGCAGCGGCACCGGGCGCTGCAATGCTTCGGCCACCACGGCGCGACTGGTCTCGGCATAGTCGGTCACCGCCTGCCGATACAGCGCACGCTTGTCGCCGAATGCCGCGTAGATACTGGGCCGGTTCATGTTCATCCCCGACGCCAGATCGTCGAGCGACGTGCCGGCATAGCCGTTGCGCCAGAAGACATCACGAGCCAACCCGAGTGCACGAGCCGGGTCGTACGCACGTGGACGTCCTCGCCGTTTCGGTTCAGCACTGGTCACCGCCAGAATTTTATACTACTTTGCACAAAATGAGCATCTACCACGTCGAGGCCGGCGAGGGTGAGCCGGTTCTCCTGTTACACGGATATCCGCAGAGCGCATCGTGCTGGCGTCATCAGATCCCGACTCTTTCGGCACGGCACCGCGTCATCGCACCGGACTGGCCGGGTTTCGGCCGGTCGGACCCACCTCCCACGCCGGCCACCTACGATGCCGAGGTGGAGCGCATCGGCGAACTCGCCGACAGCTTCGGCCTGGACCGTTTCAATCTCGTCGCCCACGATTACGGCGGCTTCCTCGGTCTGGGCTATACGCTTCGACATCCCGAGCGCGTGCTGCGGCTGGCCTTGCTGAACACCCGGGCCCACAGCACTTTTCGGCCCTGGTTCTACCACTTCTCGCGCGGCCAGCGCTGGGCCGTGACGAACACCCCCGCCCTGGCACGGCGCCTGCCGTTGAGCCGTATCCACCAGCTCTTCCTTCGCCCGTATCGCCGGCTCGGCTGCTGGGACAGCGCGATCGAACACGAGTACCTGGACTGGATGGACACACCACAGGGACGGCACACCTTCGTCGACTTCTTCACGAACTACCACCTGCCGGTCGTCCCGTGGCTCGCCGAGGGGCTCAACACCATTGCCTGCCCAACTGCCGTCATCTGGGGTGACCGGGACCGCTACATACCGGTGCGCACCGCTTTCGAACTCGCAGAGCGAATCCCCAACGCGACGTTGACGCGCCTGCGCGGTGCGGATCACTACGTGATGGAAGAGCGGCCCGCAGAGGTGACAGAGGCACTGGTCGAGCTGCTGGCCCGGCCGTGCGTCGTTTCCGGCAGCCGCTGATTGGCAAGATTCCGTTGCGATATGGCCATCTGGCCACTGTTGAGCGGTGGTCGAGTGTCGCAACGATGGCGACGTGTATGCGCAAATTCTGCTATTCGACGGATTCGACCCGTTGGATGTCATCGCACCATTCGAGGTATTGAGCGCCGGCAGCGACTCGATCGGCGGCGAGCTCATCGTGGAACTCGTTGCAGCGGAAGGGCCGAGACTCGTCGTCAGCGGTAACCGCGGGCTGGCGCTGCAGGCGACCGGCCGACTCGACCCCGAGAAGCCCGGATTCGTGATCGTCCCCGGAGCGGCCGGGCCTGTCGACGGCGACCCGGACGAAGGTGCGGTGACCATACCGGTGCTGTTGGCCCGATTCGGTGAAACCGCGGCCGTTGAGTTGATGCGCCGGGCCATGGCCAACCCTGACGTCGTCGTGGCGTGCGTGTGCGGCGGTTCGCTGGCCCTCGCGATGGCGGGTCTGCTCGAAGGCCGACGCGCTGTCACCCATCACCTCGGCATGGACGTGCTTGACGCGACGGGCGTGACACCGATCGCCGCCAGAGTCGTCGACGACGGCGATCTGGTGACGTCCGGCGCGGTGACCTCCGGCCTTGATCTTGCCCTGCATCTACTGCACCGAACCTATGGCCCACGCATCGCATTGGCCGTGGAGTCACTGTTCGACTACGAACGTCGCGGAACCGTCTGGACCGACACCGGCCGCCACGCGGAGGCGGTGTGATGGGCCTCGACGGAACTTGGGACGTCAAGATCAAGACTCCGATCGGTTCACTGGCCGTGATCTACCGGTTCTCGGAAATCGACGGCATCATCACCGGCTCCGCGGAAGGCAGAGGCGAGACCGTCCGACTCGAAGACATCACCGTCGTCAACCAGTCTGACGCACAACAGGTTACGTGGAAGCAGTCGATCACCAAGCCCATGCGGCTCAACCTCGACTTCGACGTCAGGGTGACCGGCGACCAGATGTCCGGGCACTCCAAAGCCGGCCGCTTGCCACGCTCAGCTGTCAGCGGCATCCGTCGGGTGAATCAGGCTGGTTGACAGTCTGTTTCATCATCCTCGTCGTTGTTGTCGGTGAGGTAGGTCTGGGGATGGTGGTAGGTGTTGATGCGGTTTTGGCCCGTGTCGAGTAGGGGTGGCGGGGTCCATTGGCAGCGGCCGTTGCGCATGGTGGTGGTCCATTTGCCTTTGGCGACCAGGCGGTTGTCGGGTCCGCAGGACAGGGCGAGTTCATCGATGTTGGTCTGCCCACCCACCGTCCAGTCATGTTGGGCGTGATGGGCTTGGCAGCGGTAGCCGCCGGCGGTGCACCCGGGCCGGGTGCAGCCCCGGTCGCGGGCGAACAACACCAGGCGTTGGGCGGGGGTCGCGATGCGTTTGGTCCGCCCGAAATACAGCGGCACCAGGGTCGCATCGTCGAACACCGCCAGGTAATGCCAGGCATGGGCGGCGAGGCGGATCACGTCGGAGATGGGTAGTTTCGACCCACCGGCGGTGACGGCGATGCCGGCGCCGGCTTCGAGTTCAGCCAGGGTGGTGGTGACGATCAACGCCACCGGCAACCCGTTATGGGTACCGAGCTCGCCCGACATCAAGGCGTTGCGCCCGATCGTGATCAATGCGTCGTGATTGCGTTGCGCGGCGGTGCGGGTATCGGCCGCGATGGCCTCCTCCGACGGCACCCCGGTGACGCAGGGTGAGGGGTCGTCGGGATTGCACATGCCGGGTGCGGCGTATTTGGCCAGCAGGGGTTCGACGACGGCGCGGGCTTCGGCGTTCAACCATCCCGACACCTTCGAGGTGCCGTCGGGCTGCTGGGGATGGATCGTGATACCACGCTTGCGTTCCGCGGCGTCGACGGGTTCGTCACCATCCTGATTCAAGAGGTAGAGGGCTTCGGCGACGGTGTGGCGCAACGTCTCGGGGGTCTCCTGCGCCGCCACCGCCACGAGTTTGCGTTCAAAGGCGTCGCGGCGTGCCGCGTCGACCCAGTCGGGGCATTTGGTGAAGAACGTCTCCAACTCGTCGAGGTGATCGGGGGTCAGCCAGCCACCGGCTTGGGCAGCGGCGGTCGCCGCCCGCACCGGCGCCAGCGCCTCGCCGGTCACCGATCGGCGTGGCCCGAAGTTCGTCGCATCGCGACACCGCCGCCGCGCCTCGCTGCCCGAGATCCGCAGCCGGATCCGCAGCGCTTCGGGCCAGGATTTCGCCCCGATCGCGGCCGGGGTCGTGCATTCCGAGAGCGCACTGATCGCGGCATGCTCGACCACCGGCACCAGATTGCGGACGTCTTGGACCCCCGCGCACACCTCCAGCAGGTCGGCTTCGGGCAGCGACCCCCAGGGCAGGCCGCGCACACCGGCTAGTGCCGCGCGTAACGCCGCGAGCCGGTCCGCCACCAAGGAATCCATGCATCGAACACTAGTTCGAACCACCGACAAGAAGACCCCGATTGTGACTACCGAGACCAAAGTGGCCAAAGATTCTCGCTGACTCCTAGGACTTCCTCATTTTCATCTTTATAGGGATGAATACGGTAGTTTATGGCCATGACCGTCGCGGTGTACTCGGCAGAACAAGTGGCCGACATCCTCGGACTGCACGTACGCACCGTGCGGGCATACGTCCGTGACGGCCGCCTGCCCGCCGTACGGATGGGCAAGCAGTACCGCATCACCGAACAGGACTTGCGCACGTTCACCGGAGCAACTGCCGTCAAGCCGGCCGGCAAGCCACACGCGCACGTCTCGGCTGTCACGCACATCCACAACGTCGACCGCCTCACGATGGACCGTGTCACCACGCACCTCACGGCCGCAGCGATCGGCGACTCAAACCGGGAGGCGCAACTCAACGTTCATTCGACGTATGACGAAACTTCCTGCCGGCTGACGATTTTCGTTGACGGTGATCCGGAATCCACGGCAGCGTTGATCGGTTTGATCGATGCCTTGACGCGTCAGGGCGAGAAATGAGTAACACCGTCTACCGATCGTCAGCCGGCCAGGACGCCATCGAGCGCAGCTACCGCGAGCACCTTCAGCGTTGGACCACGCCAGTGCGACAGCGCACCGTCCCGACGCGGGAGGGCGAGACGTTCGTTCTCGACTGCGGCCCCGCTGACGCACCACCGGCCGTGCTGCTTCACGGCGCCGGAAGCAACAGCGCGATCTGGCACGCCGATGCGCCGCGTTGGTCACTGACCCACAGGCTGTACATGGTCGATGTCATCGGCGAACCCGGATTGAGTGCACCGGTTCGACCCGACCTGAACTCCGCTGCCCATGCGCTGTGGCTCGATGACGTATTCGATGAACTGCGTATCGATACCGCCGCCATCGTGGGTGTGTCGTTGGGCGGTTGGCTGGCCACGGATTACGCGATCCGCAGGCCCGGCCGCGTACAACGACTGGCCCTGCGGGCCCCTGGCGGTATCGGCCGCCAACGCTACGGTGCGGTCATCGCGGCTCTGGTCCTCGCACCATTCGGAGACCGCGGCACCCGAACGGCATTGCGGATTGCCCTCGGACCCGGCACGGTTCCTGACCCGGTCATCGACTACATGCTGTTGATCCAACGCAACTACCAGCCTCGCCGCGACACGCTGCCCATCTTTTCCGATGAGCAGCTACAAGCCATCACCGCACCGCTTTACGTCGCGCTGGGCGCAGGTGACCGCTTGCTCAACTCGCGCGATACGGCCGCGCGCTTGAAACGCTTACAGCCCTCGGCGTCGATCAACCTCATCGCAGGCATGGGTCACGGCGTGTTTGAGGACGGCGACGACATACATACGTTCCTCAAAGAGGGGTCAGACGCAAAGACCTTGGGCGGCAACCAGAGCTAGCCGCCGGCTCCACCCGCTCCCCCGGGCGCGGGCACCCAAGGCAGTCCCGGGATGGTCGGGTAGGGAGCCGCCGGGCTCCACGGTGGCTGAGTCGAGGTCGGTGCCTGAGTCGTGGCGGGTGGCGGCTCAGTCGTCGTAGGCGGTGGCGGTGGCGGGGTTTCCGTTGTGGGCGGCGGGGTTTCGGTCACCGGCGGCGCCTGCGGCGCTGGCGGTGGCACCGTCTGGGTCACCGTTTGCGGCGGCGGAGCCTCATGTGTCACCACCTGGGTCTGCTGCGGCTCGGGTGCCGTCGCCTCGACGGGCACCGCAGGCGGCGGCGTCTCGGGTGGTGCGGTGGTGGTCGTGACCGGAGCGGTCGTCGCGGCCGGAACCGCGACGTCTCCGCTGTCACGGTTGTTCATCAGGAGCACTGCGGCGACAGCGACCAGAGCCGCCACTCCACCGGCGCCGGCCAGCACGGCACGACGCCGGTACCAGGGTTGCGCGACGGACTCCTCGTGCTCGGTCAGCTCACGCTCGCCGAACTGCAATTGCGGCCGCGCCGTGGTTCGCATGCCCGGCTCGGGCCCGAAATCGTAATCGTCCACCTCAGCGACGTCCGGGATGTCCTGCGCGTCCGACCACGCCAACGCTTTCGGGGCAGCGGGCGGCTCGGGCGCGACCAGTGCCGCCGCGGCGGTCGGCGGCGCAGCCGAAGGCGCCATCGCGGTCATCCCCTCTTCGACCGTCCCGCGCACCGCCGTCAGCCCACCTCCGATGGCGGCAGTCAGTTCGGGTTGCGCGCCGGTGATCACCGGGACACGGAAATGCGCGGACAGCGTCGTCGTGATCGCCGGAATCCGCGCGCCCCCACCGATGGTCGCCATGGCCACCAGATCACCGGGACGCAGCCCACTGCGATCGACCGTGTCCTGGAAGACCGCAACGAATTCGTCAAGGGGCTCGCGAATGGCGTCGTCGAGTTCGTTGCGGTTGAGCCGCACGTCGCTGCGGTGGCCTGGCAACTCGGCGACAAGTGCCGTGACCGACTCGACCGACAGCCGTTCCTTGGCACGGCGGCACTCGCCGCGCAGTCGGCCCAGTGAGCCGATCGCGGAGGTGCTGGCGAGGTCGATCGTGCCTGCCGCGGACAGGTCGTTGACGACGTGCGTGAGCAAGGCCTGGTCGATGAGGTCGCCCGACAGATCGGGATGGCGAACGGTCGGCGCAATGGGCTGGTAGCCGTTGCCGGCGTCGGCGAGGGTGATGCTGGTGCCGCTGCCGCCGAAGTCGCATACCGCGATCACGCCACGGGTCGGCACGCCTGGCTCGTCCTGCAATGCCGTCAGCGCCGCGGTCGCGTCCGAGACAAGCGTCGGTGTGTCGCGGAACTCGGGCACGGCCGCCAGGGCGGCACGAAGCGCCTCTACCTGGTTGGGCCGCCAGTGCGCCGGATGCGTGATGGCGACAGGATCACCGGCAGGGCGTCCCGCGGTCACGGTGTCCAGCAGCGCACCGAGGGCATCCGCGACGAGCGTCTCGCCACGATGCGACGAACCGTCGGGCGCCAGAATGCCGACCGGGTCACCGACCCGGTCGACGAAGTCGGTCAGGATCAGTCCGCGTTCGGTGAGGTTCGGGTTCTCACTGGGCACGCCCACCTCGGAGGCGCGATGCGGATAGAGCGTCAGCACCGGCGACCGCGTCACCGCGGCTCGGCCCACTACTACTGCGGTCAGGTTGGTCGCGCCAACCGACAGCCCGATCCCGTCAGCCATGTCGTCCCGTCTCGAGAGAAAACCCTATCCGGTATTCAATCTCTTTTGACGCGGCTGGCGTTACTCAGCGAATAGTTCCAATACCAGGAATCAGTGGTAGATCCAGAGCCGTCACCCACCCTGGCGAATGTTCGTTGACCGCGGGCACGGCGTTGAGCGCACGCAGCCCGGTGGCCAGGCAACCGGCGGCCGCCGCATCGCGGCCTGAACCGTCGGTGAACCGGAACGCGGTCTCCTGCGAGATGCTCGGGGTGCCCTCGATGTCGACGCGGTAAACGTCGTTGTCGTTTCCGGACGGCCAGTCCGGGGCGGCGTCCGGGCCGATGCGGTTGACGTGTTCGAGTTGGATTCGGGTCTCGCCGCGGTAGACGCCGTTGATGGTGAATCGGACGGCGGCTACGTTGCCGGGCGCGATGACGCCCTTGGCCGTCTTGCGTTCGTCGGGGGTGACCCATTTGTCCCATGTGGTGGTGATCGCGTCGAGCTCGATGCCCGCCGCGTGGGCGATCATGGGAACTGTTGCGCCCCAGGCGAAGATGAGGATGTCGGGGCTTTCGAGCAGGGGCCGATGCTCGGGCGGCTTGCCGATGCCCATCTCGAATTCGTAGTCGCCCGTGTAGTTCGTGTAATCCAACAATTCCGACGCGCGGACCCGGCGCACCTCTGAGCACAAACCCATCAGCGTCATCGGGAACAGGTCGTTGGCGAAGCCGGGATCGATGCCCGTGGTGAAGCACGACGAACCGCCTGCCTCGCACGCCTCGGTGATCGGTTCGATCCAGTTGGGCGGGTTGAGGTGCATTTTCGGCCATACCCACGGCGTCATCGCGGTCGAGCAGACGTCAATTCCGGCCCGCAGGAACCGGGTGATCAACGCGATGTTGGCGTCGGCGTGCGCGGCCGTTGGCCCGTAGTGGACGAGAGCGTCGGGCCGCAACGCGATGAGCGCGTCGACGTCGTCGGTCGCGGTGATGCCGATCGGCGCGCCGAGGCCGCAGATCTCGCCGACATCGCGGCCCACCTTCTCCGGATTGCTGACCCCGACACCGACAAGCTCGAACAGCGGATGTCTGACGATCTCGGCGATCACCATGCTGCCCACAAAACCGGTGCCCCAGACCACGACTCGTTTCGTCACGGATTCACCATAAGTGATACCGGTCACACCGGGAATCACGGGGACGCCGGTGGCTTTGTCTTGTCCATGACTACAGCACTTGAGGGACGGCGCGCACTGGTAACCGGCGGCTCACGCGGAATCGGCGCGGGCATCGTCCGACGGTTGGCCGCCGACGGCGCCGCCGTGGCTTTCACGTACGGCGCATCTGCCGTCGAAGCCGAGAAACTCGTCGCCGAGTTGACCGCCGACGGCGCGAAAGCCGTGGCAATTCAGGCCGACGCCGCCGATCCGGCGCAGGTGGCGGCGGCGGTCGAACAGGCAGTTGCCGACCTCGGCGGCTTGGACGTCCTCGTCAACAACGCCGGAACCGCTCACATGGCACCCATCGACGAGTTCCCGCAGGAGGAGTACGACCGAGTGGTGGCCGTCAACATCGGCGGTGTGTACTCGGCGATCCGCAGCGCGGTCGGCCATCTCGGTGAGGGATCACGAATCATCAACATCGGCAGCATCAACGCCGATCGCGTGCCGACGGGTGGAACCGCCGTCTACGCGATGACCAAAGGCGCCGTATCGTCACTCACGCGCGCGCTCGCCCGCGAACTGGGACCTCGCGGTATCACCGTCAACAACGTGCAGCCCGGCCCGATCGCCACGGACCTGAACCCTGACGAAGGCGAATTCGCCGACGTGGTACGGCAAACCACCGCGTTGGGCCGGTATGGGCACACCGACGACATCGCCGCAGTGGTCAGTTTCCTGGCCGGCCCGGAATCGGGATATGTCACCGGGGCGAACTGGAACGTCGACGGCGGCTTCACCGCCTGACGGTCACAGGTCGACAGGGTCCACGGGCTGCGGCTCCGACGTGTCTTTCAGACGGGCTTTGAATTGCATTGCCCGGTAAGGCCATCCGGAGTTCGTATGCCATTGCGACACCACGAGCCCGACACCGCCGTCGATGTCGAAGCGTGAGCCGGGGAGCACATAGCCACCGTAGAGTTGAGCGACCCGGTTCTGCGCATGGTCTTCGTTCTCCCAAGTCGATCCCGCGATCGGTGTCTGGACCGGCGTGGTGTGCAGGTTGGCCAACGGCGAATCGATCACGCGGTATCCCAACGCGTACTTCGACGCGAAAAACCCGCCGAGAACCCACTTCCCGGGTGCGACACGGCGAAAGCTCAGTTCACCCCATCGCTCGGCGGCCGGAGTGATCGGCGTGGCACGGCGGCCCCATTCCCAACCCGCGTCGGTATGGCCCCAGCTCCAATAAGATTCGGGGTCGCCGATGCGGCCCGGACGAACCCGCATCAGGATGATGCCCTTGTCGCGCTGAAAACCGGTGGCGGCCACGTAAACCCAGCCGTCGTCGGGGTCGTGGTCCCAGGACCAGCACTGTGCGTGGCCTCCGTGCAGACCGGCCGGAAACTTCGAGCCGAAGCGCTCCCATGAAACACCGCAATCGTCCGAACGCCAGATCTCGGTCCAGATGACGTTGCCGAATCCGCGATTGACGATCGCGTGCAAGTAGAGCGAAGCCCCCACGCGCATCAGATCACTCGGGATGACGGTACTGATGGCGTTGCGCCGCCAACCCGACGCGTTGTGGACGTAATGCCACAGCTGACGCGCGTACAGCGGGTCCGGGCCGCCCGCGCGTTCGTAGACGATCTCGTGATTCGCGTCGCCAGTGCCGATCAATACCACCGGTGAACGCCAGTCACCGTCCCCGACCCGGCGGCCGGAGAACGTGTCGCCGAAGACCGACACCAACTTGCCGTTCGGGGCGAGCACCGAGGCACCGAGGTCGGTGCAGGTCACCCCGAACCGATCGGTCAGTCCTGGGCCGGTGAGATCACATACCTTGCCGTTGCGCAGCGGGATTCGGCGTCCGGCTACGTGCACAACCGCAGGCCCCACGGCTCACAGTCGAGGGGGTACGCCTCGACGGGCAGCGGCAGCGGCTTCTGGTAGGCGAGCGTGAACGGCACGGTGTGAATCGAGGGGGCCAACCCGCACACCGCGTTGTGCGCCACCGATCGAGTGCCGCTCAGCGTCACATCGTTGAACCGGTAGGTCTCGGTGATCGGCGCCCAGCTGCCGTCCGGGCACTGCATGCCTTCGATCTTGGACGTGATGAACTGCCACTGACCGTCGGCCAGCCGGGCGTCACCGCCGCTCGTGCCGCGCGACGCCTCGACGTGCAGCCGGCATGCCACGGCCAACTCGAGCGGCTCGCGCAGATCTCCGACCACCGGCACGCAGGACGGGTAGATCGACCACGTCTGAGGCTCCAAGCCCTCCTGCGTATAGGTGTAGACACCGTTCATGACGGGCTCGGCTTGAACAGGGCTGGCAAATCCCAGGCCTGCGCCGAATCCGAACGTGAACACCAGGGCGGTCGCAGCAGCCATGCGCTTGAAGGTCACAATGGGTGAGTATCGCAGTCTTCATCAGCGTCGTCACCGGTTTGTCCGTCAGGCGTTTCCCGGTCCCGGTGACGACCCGTAGCGGGTGAGCGAACACGCAGATCACCCGCGGTGATCCTGGAGAGATCGTGACCTCACGACCAGCGGTTAAAGCGTTACTCGCAGTCTTGGTATGCCTGCTCGCGGCGTGCTCCACCGGTGAACGGGTGGATCTCGGCGACGAGTCCTCGGGCAACCTGATCGCCGCCATCGCGGGCGAGCCCGACCAGCTCGACCCGCACCGGACCAGCGCATATTTCTCGTTCGAGGTGCTGGAGAACGTGTTCGACACGCTCGTCGAACCCGACGAGAACCTGCACATGCGCCCGGCGCTGGCGGAGTCGTGGGAGGTGAGCGGCGATCAGCTCACCTGGACCTTCCACCTCCGTGAGGGCGTCATCTGGCACGACGGCAGCCCCCTGACCGCCGACGACGTCGTGTACTCGTACCGCCGCATCATCGACGAACAGTTGACCAACGTCGACAAGTTCAGCGCCGTCACCGACGTGAGCGCCCCGGATCCGGCCACGGTCCGCATCACCGTCAAGCACCCCACGCCCAACCTGTTGACCAATCTCGGCGGGTTCAAGGGCATGGCGATCGTGCAGCGCAGCAACGTCGAGAGTGGACAGATCGCCACCCACCCGATCGGTACCGGGCCGTTCTCGTTCGCCGGGCGCAAGAGCGGCGACTCCATCACGCTCAAGGCCAATCCGAACTATTGGGGCGGGGCACCCGGCGTGTCGGGCGTGACGTTCCGGTTCATCTCCGAGCCCTCGACTGCGCTGTCGGCGCTGCAGGCCGGTGAGATCGACTGGACCGACTCGGTGCCGCCGCAGCGCGTCGCGCAGTTACGTGACGACGACTCGTTGACACTCGCCGTCACCCCGAGCAACGACTACTGGTACCTGGCCCTCAACGAGGCTCGCCAACCCTGGAACGACGTGCGGGTGCGCCAGGCGATCGCGTACGCGATCGACCGCGACGCGATCGCGGCGGCCACGAGTTACCGCACCGCGATGACCAACCAGCTGGCGATCCCGGAAGGCAACCCGTGGTACACGCGCTATGACCGGTACCGCTACGACCTCGACGAGGCGCGACGGCTCCTCGACGAGGCAGGCGCCGATCCGCAGAACCTCGACATGCTCGTCACCAGCGAGTATCCCGAGACGGTGACCGCGGCCCAGATCATCGCCGACAACCTTGCGCCCCTTGGCATCACGGTGAACATCCGCACCGTCGACTTCGCGACGTGGCTCGACGAGCAGAACACCGGGAACTTCGACATGCTCATGATGGGCTGGCTCGGCAACATCGACCCCGACGACTTCTACTACGCGCAACACCATTCGAACGGAACGAGCAATGCGCAGAAGTTCTCCGATCCGGAGGTGGACCGACTGCTCGACGCCGGACGCGTCGAGACCGACACCGCCAAGCGAAAAGACGTCTACACCAAGGCCGCAACCCGGATCGCCGACGAGGTGAGCTACATCTACCTGTACAACCCATCGGTGATCCAGGCGTGGGCCAACAATCTGTCCGGGTACGACGCACGTCGCGACGGGGCGATCCGTTTCCGCGGCGCGGAATTGAATGCGGGTGGGGCGGAATGAATCTCGGTATCGCACGGTTTCTCGCCCGGCGGCTGCTGTACTCGGTGGTGGTGCTCGTCGGGGTCCTGATCGTCGTGTTCGCCCTCGTCCATCTGGTGCCCGGCGATCCGGTGCGCATCGCGCTCGGCACCCGCTACACGCCCGAGGCGTACGAGGCACTGCGCTCGGCCAGCGGCATGGACCGACCGATCGTCGAGCAGTTCTTCGGTTATCTCGGTTCGGCACTGACCGGCGATCTGGGGGTGAGTTTCCGCAACGGCGACCCGGTCACCGTGACCCTGCTGGAGCGGCTACCGGCGACGCTGTCGCTCGGCCTCGTCGGCATCCTCATCGCGCTGGTGATCGCATTGCCTGCCGGCATCTGGTCGGCCTTGCGCGAGGGCCGGGCCAGCGACGCGATCGTCCGGATCGCCAGTCAGTTCGGCGTATCGATTCCCGATTTCTGGCTCGGCATCCTGCTGATCGGTTTGTTCGCCTCGACGCTGGGATGGTTGCCGACCTCGGGATACCGGCCGCTGTTCGACGATCCCGGCGGCTGGCTGCGCCACATCATCCTGCCGGGGCTCACCGTGGGTCTGGTCGCGGCCGCGATCATGACGCGGTATGTGCGGTCGGCAGTGCTCGAGGTCGCCGCGATGGGCTACGTCCGCACCGCGCGGTCGAAAGGTCTGCCGCCGCCGGTGATCACGTTCCGACACATCGTCCGCAACGCGCTGCTGCCGGTGCTGACCATCACCGGTATTCAGCTCGCGACGATCCTCGGCGGCGTCATCGTGGTGGAGGTGGTGTTCGCGTGGCCGGGCCTCGGCCGGCTGGTGTTCAATTCCGTTGCCGCGCGCGACTACCCGGTGATCCAGGGCGCGGTCTTGCTGATCGCGGCGCTGTTCCTGCTCATCAACCTGATCGTGGATGTGCTCTACGCGGTCGTCGACCCGAGGATCCGGCTGTCATGACCACTCAGACCGAGAGCCGCGTGGCGTCGTGGCGGCTGTTGCTGTCCAACCCGGTGACCACCATGAGCGCCGTCGTACTGCTCGCGGTGATCGTCGTGGCGTTGACCGCACAGTGGATCATTCCGTTCGGCGTCAACGACATCGATGTGCCCAATGCGTTGCAGGCCCCGAGCGGATCGCACTGGTTCGGCACCGATGAGCTTGGGCGGGATGTGTTTTCGCGGGTACTCGTCGCCGTCCAGGCGTCGCTTCGGGTCGCGGTGGTCAGCGTGGCGCTGGCCGCGGTGATCGGCGTGACGATCGGCGTGGTCGCCGGATACCGAGGCGGGTGGCTCGACACGATCGTGATGCGGGTGGTCGATGTGATGTTCGCCTTTCCGGTACTGCTGCTGGCGCTGGCGATCGTCGCGATCCTCGGCCCCGGCATCACCACGACGATGTTGGCGATCGGCATCGTCTACACCCCGATCTTCGCGCGGGTTGCCCGCGCCAGCACGCTGGGCGTCCGGGTCGAACCGTTCGTTGCGGTATCGCGGACGATGGGTACCGGCAGCATCTACATCCTGACCCGACACATCCTGCCGAACATCGCCGGACCGTTGATCGTTCAGCTGTCGTTGTCGCTGGCCTTCGCGATCCTGGCCGAGGCGTCACTGTCGTTCCTGGGTCTGGGCATCCAGCCGCCGCAGCCGTCGCTGGGCCGGATGATCTTCGACGCACAGGGTTTCGTGACGTTGGCCTGGTGGATGGCGGTGTTCCCGGGGGCTGCCATATTCGTCACCGTGCTGGCGTTCAACCTGTTCGGTGACGGGCTGCGCGACGTGTTGGATCCCAAGCAGCGCACGCTGATGGAAGCCAGGAGGGGCCGGTGATGACCACACCTGTGCTGAGCGTCCAGGATTTACGGGTGGCGATCGGCCGACGGGAGATCGTGCGCGGCATCTCGTTCGATGTGCACCGTGAGCAGACTGTCGGCATCGTCGGCGAATCGGGATCGGGCAAGTCGATGACGGTGCTGGCCGCCACCGGTCTGTTGGATGCGCCGGGTGCGGCGGTGGCCGGCACCAGCACGCTGGCCGACGGTTCGCAGCTCGTCGGCGCGTCGGCCCGGCTGCTGCGCGAGGTGCACGGCGGGCGTATCGGATTCGTGTTCCAGGATCCCGGCACCTCGCTGAACCCGCTGCTGTCGCTGGCCCGGCAGATCACCGAAACGCTTGAGACGCATCGCAACATGAGCCGGCGCCAGGCCAGAACCCGGGCCGGTGAGTTACTCGATGCGGTGGGGCTGCCGCAGGATCGGCTGGATTCCTATCCGCACCAGTTGTCAGGTGGCCAACGGCAGCGGGTGATGATCGCGATCGCACTGGCCTGCGATCCCGAGCTGCTGATCGCCGACGAGCCGACCACCGCGCTCGACGTCACAACACAGGCCCAGATCATCGATCTGGTCGCTGATCTTCAGCGCGATTTCGGAACCGCAGTGGTCTGGATCAGCCATGACCTCGGTGTGATCGGTCAGGTCGCCGACGAGGTGACCGTGCTGCGCGACGGCGAGGCCGTCGAGCAGGCACCGATCCTCGACGTGTTCGACCGGCCCCAGCACGAATACACACGCGAACTGCTTGCCGCCCGGCCCCGTGTCGATGGTGCCGGACCTGCCGGGGCGCCCGACGACGCGCCGGTCTTGTTGGACGTGCAGGGGCTCACCGTGCACTACTCAGGTGTTCCGGCAGTGCGCGATGTGTCGTTTCAGATCCGGCGCGGCAGCACCCTGGGCGTCGTCGGTGAGTCGGGCTCGGGCAAGTCGACGGTGGCAGCGGCGCTGACCGGGCTCACCGAGCCGTCGGCGGGCACTGCGACCCTCGACGGTGCCGACGTGTTCGACGGCGGCCGGGATCTGCGCAGGCGAATCAGCCTGGTGTTCCAGGATCCGTTCGCGTCGTTGAATCCGCGTGCGAGGGTCGGTGCGGCGATCGGTGAACCGCTGCACGTGCACCGGCTGGCCAGGGGCCGGCGGGCGCGCGCCGAACGGGTCGCCCAGCTTCTCGAGCTTGTCGATCTGCCATCGGATTTCGCGTCGCGCTATCCGCACGAACTCTCCGGCGGCCAACGGCAGCGGGTCAGCATCGCTCGGGCGCTGGCCACCGAACCCGATCTGCTGATCCTCGACGAATCGACGGCTTCCCTTGACGTTTCGGTGCAGTCGCGGGTGCTGGATCTGCTGGCCGATCTGCAGCGCGAACTCGGTTTGGCGTATCTGTTCATCGCCCACGACCTTGCGGTGGTGCACCGCATGAGCCATGACGTGCTGGTGATGCGCGCCGGCGAAGCCGTGGAGTACCGTCCCGCGGCCGAGTTGTTCGCCGCGCCCGAGCACGAGTACACGCGCACACTGCTGGCCGCGGTTCCGCCCACGCGGCCGCATGAGAAGGTCTAGCGCATGACTCTTGATGGGAAAGTCGCGTTGGTGACGGGTGCCTCGTCGGGCCTCGGTGCTGCGGTTGCTCAGTTGTTTGCCGCGCGGGGTGCATCGGTGTTCGGCATCGCCCGCGACGCCGAGCGGATGGCTGCCGTGTTCGAAGATGTGCCCGGCGGCAAGTACGCGTCGGTCGACATCTCGTCCTCGGAGGCCTGCGGGCGGGCAGTCGCGCGCTGCGTCGAGGAGTTCGGCCGGCTCGACACCCTCATCAACGTCGCAGGCTTCCACCAGATGCGGCACACGCTCTCGGTGACCGACGACGACTGGGACAAGGATCTGGCCGTCAATCTCAACGGGCCGTTCTTTCTGTGCCGCGCCGCGCTGCCGCATCTGCTCGACGGCGGCAGCATCGTCAACGTCGCGTCCATCGCCGGCATCGAAGGCGAGGTCTACTCCGCGGGTTACTGCGCGGCCAAGCACGGACTCGTCGGCCTCACCCGGGCGCTGGCCATCGAGTTCACCTCGAATCGGTTGCGGGTCAACGCGGTTTGTCCCGGCGGCATGCTGACGCCGCAGACCACCGAGTTCGCCGCGCCGGACAACGCCGACTGGAATCTGATCATGCGCATCGCGGCGCCGCGCGGAATGATGGACGTGGCCGACGTCGCGAAGACCATCGCGTTTCTGGCCAGTGACGACGCGGCCGCCGTGCACGGCGCGGTCTACGTCGTCGATGCCGGCAAGACGGCGGGGTAATCTTCACCGACCCGTTCCCACCGCCGCCCGATGCGCGCACCATGGAGGTGTCCGACGAGCAGGCGAAGGGAGCAGGCGATGAAGGCGCACGTCGGCGATTTCCTGGTGGTCAAGGGCACGACCACCGACCAGCACGAGCAGCACGCCGAGATCATCGGGGTGCGCGCCGAGGACGGCTCTCCCCCGTATGTGGTGCGCTGGCTCGTGACCGGGCATGAGGCGACGGTCTATCCCGGCACCGACGCGGTGGTGGTGTCGGCCGACGAACACAACAAAGCCGCCCAGCGCGCGGCGGAGCGGTCGAGCCGGCCGGGCACAGTGAGCTGAGACGGATCAGCCGCTGGTTGTCGCCAGGGATGTCCGCATGAGCATCACGCTGTAATCCGACCACCGCGACAGCGTGAAATACAGGTCGCTGCCCTTCGACCACGGGTGAATGTAGGGCGCATAGATTCCGCCGGGTATCGCGGTGGAGCTGACGATGGTCTTCGCCTGACTCCACGGCCCTTCGGGTTTGTCCGCCGTCCGCATCACCACTGCGGACGCGGCGTTGGTGTAGAGCATGACGAACTTCTTGAGGTAGTCGTTGTAGGCCACCGACATCTCGCTGCCCGGAGCCCACACCACTTGTATGGCCAGGAACGGAAAACCCCTCAGCCAGCCGAACGGGGTGAAGTATTCGTAGGCCGACTTGTCGGCGACCGCGTTCTCGGCCACGCGTGACAGGAACGGCATGCCGCCCCGGCCCGCCCCGGTGCCGTAGGCGTAGACATAGCCGCCGTACCGTACGTAGGCGCCCATCTGGAAGTTCTGGTCACCCCATACGAACGGCACACCGGGAACGGTGTTGAACCAGCTCGGCCGGATGCTCGTGACCGGCACTGTCCAGGTCTCGCCGTTGTTGGTCGACACCGCCACGGCGGAGAAATTCGTCGACCACTGCCCCGGTGCGCCCCACTGGCTCACCGACATGAAATTGACGTATTGGGTTGTGCCGACCGATATTCCGGCGGTCGGTATAACGGTCACCTCGGTGGCGGCCAACCCGAGGCTCTGGATCACCTGCTTGGAGAAATTGGGCCGCGCGGCATCGACCGGCGAGCCGGCGTAGACGTTGCCCGGTACCGGGTTGGGCACGCTCATCCCGTCCGCCAAATTGCGATCCGCACTGCGGAACAGGGTGTTCTTGCGCCATTCCTGATCCGGCACGCCGCAGTTCCCGAAGGTGTCGCCGAACGCGATGAGCACCTGGTTGTTGGCCCCGGATTGCCCGTTGTCCCAGATGATCCCGAGGTCGGCACCCGATATTCCAAAGCGCGAATAGCTGTCGGTGTTGGGTCCGGTGATCCAGTCGACCGTGGTGGCCGCCGAGGCCGCGGGAGCGGCGGCGGCGCGAGCGGCGGTGTTCGGCGCGACGGCGGTGTCCTTGGCCGCCTCCGAGGTGGCAGCGGTGCTCGCCGGTTTGCGTCCGATCGGCAGGTGCAGGATCGGCAGACGTGGGGTCGCACTGCGCGCCGACGCGCCGGCCGGCGGCACCGAACACGGGTCAGCGGCCGCGGGTGGCGCGGTGAGCAGTGAATGCACAAGCGCGACTGCCACAGTGGATGCGAGGGTCACCGATGCCAGTCGACGGAAGGCCGGCATGACACACCTTTCGGGCTGACGCGTGCGGATATCTGCGCTGAACCCCGGAGCGCGATCTAGGTGTGACAATAGTTGCTACAGAGACGGATGTGGTTTGCCGGCGACGATCCGGTATCCATCCGTGACCGCTTTGAGACCGGACGCCTCGCTGCGCCCTCAATGCTCTAGCGCGGCGGCTGGCGGCTGCGCGACGCTGGGTTGTGCCCCGCCCCGGGCAGGACCGAACACGTCAGGCTGGTCCGGCCAGATCCGGTGGACGATCGGGCAGCCGATCAGCGCGACAAGGCCCGACGCGATCAGTCCGCCGTCGATGCCACCGATCATGAACGCCAGCGGCCCGGTGTAGGCGTCGTTGACCGAGAACAGCATGCCGGTCACCGCTGCGACCGACCACAGGACCAGCATGCGCGGATTCAAACCGCGCCTGTACCAATAGATCCCACCGCGCAGCCGCCGATTGAACACCTGCAGGTCGTCGACGTCGTAGTAACCGCGCCGCAGCACATGGCCGTAGACCACGATCACCACCCAAGGAATCGAGAAGCAGACCAGCAACTGGAGATAGATCGACATTCCGCTCTCGATCCGGTCGTAGAAGTGCCCGACGTAGACCAGTGCCGTCGCGAGCCCGCACGCCAGCAGCGTCGCCTGAATCCGGTTGAACCGCGGGAAGATCGCGCTGGTGTCGAGTCCCGTACCGTACGTGTTGATGACCGCCTGTGTGGTACCCGAGGCCAGGCCGAGGTAGAGCAGAGCCGGGATGTACCACAGCGGCACGATGTCGACGACTCCGAAGACGAACGAGGTGTCCGCGTCCGCGGCACCGGCGTTGAATGCCGCCGCCGAAGTGTATGCACCCCACAAGAAACAGACACCCATGCCGAAAATGCCGCCGAGGAACAGGGTCAGCACAATCCGGCGGTCGGAGTACTTCTTAGGTGAGATATGGCGCGTCCAGTCGCCCGAATAGGCTGCGTAAGACGAGACCGTGGCCGCGCACAGCAATGCCGAGACCAGCCAGCTGTTCAACTGTGAGCCGAACGCATAGTCGCCGGTGCCGGCATAGGAAGCATCGAAGTCCCTGCTGTACACGAACAATCCGATGATCATGCACAAGCCCGCAGTCGGCAGGATGAACCGCAGCGAAGCCATCATGCTGTGATGTCCGAACACGGAGATGAAAGTGACCGTGATACTCAGGACACCGTAGGCCACCAGTCGAACCACTTCGTTGTCCGGCATACCGAAAAACCGGATGAGGGCCGAGGCCAGCGCGTCGCCGCCGGTCCAGATCGAGATGGCGGCGAATGCCAGGCTGGCTGTCCCCTCGAGGATTGACCCGATCAAGCGACCCGCGACACCGAAGTAGGCGCCGCTGGACACCGGATTATTGGTTCCCGAGTGCGGCCCCATCAGTCCGGACAGGCCCAGGAAGATGGCGCCCACCGCTGATCCAGCCATGATCGAGGTGGCCGCCGACCACCAACCGAGGCCGAAGGCGATCGGATACCAACCGATGATGAACACCCCGAATGTCATGCTGCCACCTAGCAGCAACACATAGAGGTTGCTCGGCCTGGACCGGCGTTCGTCTTCGGGGATGTAATCGATGCCGTGTCGCTCCACCTGCGGGAGCCGACCGCGCGGCGCGGTGTTCGAGTCCTTGTCTAAGTCCATGCCGACCATGCGGTTGTCACTTTCGGACGAGCCATTCGAATGGCTTGAGGTGTTCTGGATTCTCGGTGTAGATCAATTCCGGATGCCACTGCACTCCGAAACAGATCTCGCCTTCGATTGCCTCGACGACTCCGTCGGGGCTCCACGCGGTCGCCGTGAGCGATCCGGTGTCGGAAATAGCTTGGTGGTGCTGGGAATTCACCTCGGTGAGGTTGGGAAATAGCTCTCCTGCGAGCGACCCCTCCTTGATCTCGACGGCATGGCGGATCGACGCGTAGCCGCCGTCCACGGTGTCTGCCATGTGTTGGCGCAGGCCATTGGCAGGCAGGTCCTGATGCAACCGTCCGCCGTGCGCCACGGCCAACAACTGCGCACCGCGGCACACGCCGAATGCCTTGATACCGCGCCGCATCGCACGTTCGAGGATCGCGATTTCGACCAGGTCACGCTGTTCGTCAACGCCCATCAGGGTGGCCCTGGTGGTTTCGCCGTAGCGGCGGGGATGGATGTCCCCGCCGCTCAGCAACAGCAGCGCGTCGATACGTTCGGCCAGCCGCAGTGCCCGATCTGCGTCGAGCGTCGCCGGAATGAGCACCGGCGAACCCTCCGCGCGGACAACCGCGTCGATGTAGTTCCGGTGGCTCGCCAAATAGCCATCGGGGCCGAGCCCACACACAACGCCGACGACTGTCATAGTTCGAGCAGGTACCTTCTGCGTTCGTTGTCGGAGACCAGCAGGTGGTCGGCCTCCCACTCCTTGAGCTTCATCTCGGTGTATTCGCTGACGAACGCCGGTGAGAATGTCTTGTGCACCAGGGGATCCGATTGGAATGCCTCGATGGCTTCCAGAAGAGTGCGCGGCAAAACCGGTGCATCGGAGTTGTGCGAGGCCTGCTCCAACGGCTTGCCCGGGTCGAGACCTTCCCGGATACCCTCGAGACCGGCGGCGATCATCAGTGCCGAGGCGAAGTAGTAGTTCGCCGCACTGTCGGCGGCCCGGTACTCGATACATGCCCGGTTCTGCGGTAACCGCACCGTGCACGAACGGTTGTTGGAACCATAGCTCACCCGCGTCGGCGCCCAGGAGATCTGCCCGTCGGCCAGCCGGGGAGTGAGCCTGCGGTAGGAGTTCGTGGTCGGGTTGCCCAGCGCGGTGAACGCCGGTGCGTGTTTGAGCACACCCGCGATGAACTGGTACGTGGTCTCGGTCCACTCCCCCGCGGTGTCACCTCGCCGGAACGCGTTGCGCCCGGTTTCCAGGCTCACCAAGCTCATGTTGAGGTGTGCGCCGGAGCCCCACATGCTCGCGTATGGCTTGGGCATGAAGGTGGCGAGCAGTCCACACTCTTTGGCAATCTGTTTCACCGCGAAGCGAAACAGCGTCATCCGGTCGGCCATTTCGAGCACCGGGGCGTGTCCGATGCTCAGTTCGTATTGACCGTCACCGCCCTCGTGCCCGAAGGCATAGACACCGAAGTCCAGTTCGCCGAGGTACCCGACGAGCGTGTCGAGGAATTCCGAGGCGTCCAGCGTCGCCTCGACATCGTAGGCCGGCGACGGTTTGAGCGATCCGCTGCGCGCGACGGGGACGAGCCGGTCGTGTCCGCCGTCAAGCGATTCGGGCCGGAACACGTAGAACTCGGGCTCGACGCCCAGGTGCACCGAGTAGCCTTGCGCGGCGGCCGCTTCGACCTGTGTTCGAAGCGCATTGCGTGGGCACAACGCGAACGGCTCCCGCCCGCCGTAGCTCATGTCGGCGATCATCCACGCGTAACGACGGTCCCAGGGCAGGATTTTGAGAGTCGATAGATCGGGCACGCCGACGACCTCGTCCTCGGTCGGGTTCATGTTGCCGATACCGCCGAAACCGCGAGGTGTGTAGCGCTCGGCGCCCGCGATCAGATCGGCGAAGTGCGTCATCGGGACGATCTTGGATTTGGGCCTGCCCAGCACGTCGATCCAGTTGGCCATCGCGTACTTGACGCCTTGGGCGCCAAGTTCTTTCGCGACTCGCGTGTGCTCGGGGTCGAGGCTGTACAGCGTGTCGTTGCGTTCGAATATGGTGTCGGTCATGCGTTTCTCTCCTTGTTGAGTTGGGTGAGTGCTTCGGCGGCCTGTACGAACGGTTCGAGCGGCGCGCGAGCTACGCCGCCGCCGATCTGTCCGCCGCCGACACCGGCGATAGCGATGTCGAGGTACGGCGTGATCCCGGTCTCGGCGACGCGGCGAACATCGAATCCGACTGGGGTGCCGCGGTAGTCGAGTGCGGGGATACGAAGGTCAGGGTGTTCGCCTGCACAGATGTCGTACATCTCGACGGTGCGGCCGATCATGATCGCGGCGTTGCCACCGCTGGAGCGCTGCAACGGTAGTGCCGCCGCCTGTGCGACTCCCCCGAGTCCGACCACCTCGGTGATGACACTCTCGCCACCCATGAACTCGACGTCCTCCTCGGTGAAGCCCGGATACAACCGGACCGCTTCGAACGTCGGCAGCGGACCGCAGAACCAGTGGTCGCCGGTTCCGGCGACCTGGATGCCGAACTCCTTGCAGGAGAAGGCCATCGATGTGACAAGGGTGCTGCCGACGACGCCGCGCATGGTGTCGGCCATCACCTTGGCAGCAGCCATCGCGAGCCGCAGGAAGAAGTAGTCGCCGCCGGCGAGATAGTCGGCGAGCACGCGCGCGTCGGACGAAGCCGCATCGGTGATGGCCGGCAGCAGCGTACGGGCGA
Organism: Mycolicibacterium wolinskyi str. Jessa 2025; assembly: GCF_049241375.1. Classification (NCBI taxonomy): domain Bacteria; kingdom Bacillati; phylum Actinomycetota; class Actinomycetes; order Mycobacteriales; family Mycobacteriaceae; genus Mycobacterium; species Mycolicibacterium wolinskyi. The sequence goes on along the minus strand of NZ_CP185960.1, from coordinate 2,691,034 downwards.
ACAAGGCAGTCGCAGCGGCGTTGCGGCTGTGCAGTTCGTCGCCCATCGTCAGAGCCCTGCCGATGATCGGTTTCAGCGGAATGCCACCGTGATGCCGGACGACTCGATCGAGCGCGGGGCCGATCCGGTCTCGCAGATGGTCGAGGTTCTCGCGGGTGGCTTCGGTGTAGGTGCCGTAATTGAGCCGGTCGGCGGTATCGCCTTCGTAGAGCGTGCAGTAGGCGCGGCGACCGGTGCGCGGATCTTCGACCACCAGGACAGGCATGGAAGCCGTCGTCAAGCCGGCCACTGAACCCACGACACCGAGGGTTTGGCAGCCGGCGACCGTGAGCGTGCCCCGCTCGAAGGCGGCTGCCGCTGCGTCCCGATCGGAGGCGAAGCTCTCGTACATCGCCGCCCCGAGCAGTCCGTCGCGCTGGCCCCCGGAGTAGGCCCTGAACGGCAGGGTCGGACCCGAGGTGAGCACGAGATCCTTCCGCATACCGGGTATGACATCCCCGGCAGGCGCGACCGCGATCAGGCGCGGTTCACACGCGAACAATCTCTCCAGTGCAGCGGCATTCGCGTTCGTCACAGTCGCGGCAGGCTGGGCCGGAGCGCTCATGGGTACCTCCATTCAGGGTGTGCAAAAACCTTTTGGCATATGATGGGCAGCATGGATGATTCCGCTAGTTCGATGCTGGCCAGATCGGCAACGTCGGCCGTTCCGTCTTGACAAAACGTTTTGGCTTGTGCTGGTATGGAACCGTAGCGCAGTGAGTTGCGATGGGTCAAGACCCGGATGTGATCGCAGGCACACCACACACGGCCCGACGGTCGGGAGAGCGAGCAATCAATGGCAAACATCAAGGACGTGGCGCGCTACGCCAACGTGTCCCCGACGACGGTGTCGCACGTGCTCAACGGCCGCGGCCGGGTGGCGAAGGAAACCAGGGATCGCGTCCTCGAGGTGGCCGAACGGCTCGGCTACACCGCCAGCGCTCATGCCCAGCAACTCGTCACCCGCCGGAGCAGGATCATCGCCATCCAGATGCCCGACCTCGACGTGAGTGGACGCGGCACCGCGCTGGTCCCCAAATCCGAATCCGAGTACTTCCTCGAATTGATCAACGGCGCCGCCGCGGCGGCCACCGACGCCAGGTACGCGCTGATTGTCGTGTCATCGGGCGTCGACGCATCCTCGATGCGCAGCTTCGGCGTCGACGGCATGATCATCGTCGACCCGAAGGGCTCCGAACAGTTTCTCCAGGGTTCGTTCGCCGACCAGTACCCCGTCGTCACCACCGGCGAGCCGGTCGTCGCGGCGGCCCGACCCTGTTTCGTGGTCGACAACGATCACGAGGCGGCCGCCCGCGATATGCTCGATCATTTTGTCGCCCAGGGTTGCTCACAGCCGGCGATCATCGTGGATACCACGTCGCGGTCCTACATCCGCGACATCCAGCATGCCTACGGCGAATGGTGCAACGCCAACGATGTCCGACCCGCCGTCGTCGCGGTGGCCGAGGCATCACCGAACGAGATGGGCAAGGCGCTGTCGTCGTTGCGCAGTGGGCCCTCCCCCGCCGACTCGATCTACACCAGCTCCGACGAGTGTGCGATCGCGCTGCTGGACGCCGCACGCGAAGCCGGGATCTCGGTACCCGGCGACCTGGCGCTGGCCAGCGCCGTCGACAGCTCGATCCTGCGCGTCACCAATCCACCGGTGACCGGAGTCTTCCTGCACCCCAGGGATATCGGGGCGCGGGCAGTGGAAAGCCTGACCGACCTCATCGCACGAAAGGACCCCGACTGCCAACTGCCACCGTTGGACAGCAATCGAACCCTGATCCCGACGCGACTGGTGGTGCGCGCGTCAACAGCCATGGAAGCGAATCAATGAAAGTTCTGGTGATCAGCGCGAGCCCGCGCGAAGACGGCAACTCCCACCTCCTCGCCGAGGCCGCGTGCGAGGGGGCGAAACTGGCCGGTCACGAGGTGGAACATGTGTTCCTCGACGATTACGTGCACCGCATGCTCGAGAACTGCCGCCGATGCCGGACACCCAGCGGCCTGTGCTCACTCGATGACCGCTACGAAACACTGTTGCTGGACAAGATGTTGCCGGCCGACGGCATCATCTACGCGATGCCGCTGTATTTCTACGGCATGCCGGCGCGGCTCAAAACGGTGTTCGACCGCCTCTTCTGCTACACCGCGAACAGCGCACCGCAGCAGGAACAGGTCGTCGGCGGGATCACGGACAAGACCGTGGGTGTGCTGATCTCCTGCGAGGAGAGCTATGTCGGCGCCACCTCCGGCGTCATCGCGCAATTCCAGGAACTCACCCGCTATCTCGACCAGAGCCTGGCCGGGGTCGTTGTCGGCAACGCCAACAGCCGGGGCGAGATCGCCTGTGACCCAAGTGATCCCTTGTCGCGGGCGCGCGATCTCGGAGCCCGGCTGTTCGACATCCGGGTGACCGACTACCGATTGACGACGGTCCGCTCCAACAAAGTGTGGGAGCCCGCCGAGTGTTTCAGCAGCTGAGCTAGCCTGCGGGCACCACGAGAGCCGGCCGGTACGTCCGCTGCAGGGTCGCGGCCGCGACACTGCCGAGCAGCATCTTCCGTACGGCCGATTGTCCGCGTGAGCCGACGACCAACACCGCGGCCCGGTGTTCGTCGGCGAACGCGACAAGCGCATCGGCGGTCGCGCCCGCCCCCGATCCGCGGAACCGGCGAACGTGGTGGGCGGCCTCCACGTCACTGGTGTCGCCGTCCTCGACCGCGACCGTCAGGATCTCTCGGCCACCGAACAGCTGTGTGGCGGCCTGCACGGCCCGGTCCGCGCCGACGGAGCCGTCGACGCCGACGACGATCGGACCGTCGACCACGGCCTCGTGTTCAGCCGACACCATGTGCTTGGAAACCACGAGAACCGGCTGCGGCGCATGGTGCACGACGAGATCGGACACGCTGCCCATCTTGTGCTCGGTGGCGCCGATGCCGCGGGCCCCGACGATCACGACGTCCGGTTGCAGTTCCTCGGCCACCTGCGCCAGGCCGAGGCCTTCGCCCGCCCAGGTGCGCTTGACGAGCGGCTCCGGCGTCCAGCCGACGGCGCGGGCCAGCGTCACGCCGGTCTCGACCAGTCGGGCGGCCTCACCGTCACTTTCGCTGTCGACCAAGTCGATCAACTCGTCGACGTTGCGCGCCGAATGGCGCAACCGCGCCCGTAAACCCTTGCTGCCGAACGGCGGTGTACACAGGTACAGAATCACCGCCTGTGCGCCGGGGAACAGCTGGCTGCCCGTGCTGATCGCCGCATTCGCGGAAGGAGACCCGTCGTATCCGACCACAACCTTCATGTGCGTCCTCTTCTCGTCCGTTCGTGGTTCCAGGTTAGTTTGCCGCAGGCCGAAAATAAGCAGGTAGCCCACTACGCTCGTCGCGGCTTCGGCGCACCGGCAGGCTCATGCGTATGGACGCAACGTTCGCCGGCACGCCTTACCTCGGGCAGGCCATCGCCGCCGAGGCGGGCGAAACGCTGCGCTCCAAGACTTTCAGGCACTGGGTGTGTGGCGCGGCAGGCGTGAGCGTCGCGGGCGGCGGGATCGTGGCCGCGTTCCTGGCGTTCGCCGCGCCCATCGTGTTGAGCCCCGTCGCGACGCAGCGACTGTTGGCCCGCGGCGGAACCGTGCTCGTCATCTTCCTCGGGGTGGCCATCCCGATCATGCTGTGGGTGCGCCGCCGCCGCTTCGCAGCCAGCACCGCATGGCTCGGCGAAGGCCGCCCGCCGACCGCGGCCGAGCAGCGCATGACGCTGGGTGCGCCCGGCGAAGCGGTTCGGCTGTCCGGGGCCGTCTGGGCTGTGAGTGCAGTCGTCTTCGCATCGCTGGCCGTCACGGAACAGTTGTCCACGTCGCTGTACATCTTCAGCGTGATCGCGCTCGGTGGAGTCTCCACGAGCGCGGTCTGGTACCTGATCGTCGAGCGTGTCATGCGGCCGGTGTCCGCACAGGCGCTCGGCGGCACAACGCCCGAACACCACTTCGGACCGACGATCGAGCGCCGGCTGATGATGGCGTGGACGCTCGCGACGGGTGTGCCACTGTTCGGTGTCGCGATGCTCGCCGTCGGTTATCTGATCGATGTCGGTTTCCGGGCTCAACGCACATTCGCGGCCATTCTCGTGCTCGTCGCGGTGGCGATCGTGGTGGGCCTGTTCACCATTCTGATCGCCGTACGCTCGGTCACCGACCGGGTCGGCGCGCTGCGGGCAGCGCTGGCACAGGTGCAAGCCGGTAACTTCACGGCCCGTGTCACCGTCGACGATGCCAGCGAGATCGGGCGCCTGCAAGCCGGTTTCAACACGATGGCGGCAGGTCTCGCCGAACGCGAACGCATTCGCCATACATTCGGCACTTATGTGGATCGTGCTGTCGCCGAACACATTCTGAACGCGGGCGGCTCATTGCATGGCGAGGAGGTCGACGTCACACTGATGTTCGTCGACGTGCGGGGCTTCACCACATTCGCCGAACGACTCCATCCCACCGAGGTGGTGGCGACGCTCAACCGCCTGTTCGAGACGATCGTGCCGCTGGTGCACCGGCACGGCGGGCATGTGGACAAGTACGCCGGCGACGGGTTGATGGCGGTTTTCGGCGCGCCCTGCCGCCAGCCGGGCCACGCCGATCAGGCGCTCGCCGCCGCGCTGGCGATCGCCACGGCCGTGCGTAGCGAATTCGGCGACATGTTATCGGTGGGGGTCGGGCTGAACTCCGGCCCGGTGGTGGCCGGAAACGTCGGCGGTGCAGGGCGTTTCGAGTTCTCCGTGATCGGCGACGCGGTCAACGTCGCCGCCCGCGTCGAGCAGGCCACCCGCAAGACCGGTGACACCGTTCTGCTCACCGCGGGAACACTCGGGATGCTCACCGATACTCGGGTGTGCTTCATCCAGCGTCCGGGTCTGAAGCTGAGGGGCCGGACCACACCCGTGGCCATCTATGCACCGGTGGCGGTCAAGGCCGACCGGGAGCCGATCCGGGGGCGACCGCCCGCGACACCGTCTGCAGATTGCGTGACGTAGCGACGGTCGCCGCGACAATCGACTGGTAACCCGTACAGCGGCAGAGATGGCCGACGAGTTGCTCCCTCACCTCGGTGGCGGTCAGCACCCGTTGTTCAGCGGCGGCACGGCACACCGCCCACGACAAGGTCACCACCATCCCCGGCGAGCAGAAGCCGCACTGCACCGCCCCCTCGGCGGCGAGCGCGTCGACCAGCTCGCGAAGCGCCGCGGTCGCGACGGTGTTGACCGCTGTGTTGGGCAGTGCGCCGGAAGGCACCACGCACGACGGCGACGGCACCCCGTCGATCAGGACTGTGCACGCGCCGCAATGGCCGGTTCCACATCCGAACGGCGGGGCTATGCCTGCCTGCTCGAGTACGTCCCACAGGCTCGCCGTCCCGCCGTTGGGCAGCACGACGTCGGTACCGTCGATGTCCGCCGACGCCATCAGGCCACCCTCGGGCCGTGCAGATCACGGTGCACCCGTTCGGCGAGTCCGGTGACCATGGCGATGATCTCGCCGTCGATTTCTGCCGAGCGCGGGAGGGCAACCAGTGCGCCACACGCCGCCGTGACGAAGTCGGCGCGATCCGACGACGTGGCCGCGCCGGTCAATCGGTGTACCGCTCCCCCGCTCTGGACGACCAGTGCCGCGCCGCATCCGGGCCCGATCGCGGCGCACACACCGACCTCGACCCGACTCATGCGGGTGCGGGCCGAGACCCGCCGGTAGCTGATCCGTTCCGGTCTGCAGAGTTCGATCGTCATCGCCAGCTTTCGTAGCGAAACCCATTGCCCCATAGCCTGTTCGACCGACTTCCAGTCGGCATCCGCACCGCCCGCACTGACCAGGATCCTGGCACCGGTGGCGACCAGTATCGGGCCCAACTCACGCGGCCCCATGGGCGACATCGCGTTGCCGAGCACCGTCGCGCGGCGCCGGACGGCGGGCGTGGCGAACCATGCGGCACCCTCGTCACCGAACCAGCTTGCGAACTGCGGGTGGTCCACCGGCACCATCGCACCGAGTCGCAGTCCGTCGGCGAGGGGTTCCACATCCCAGGCCTCGCGGACGGTTCGGAGGTGCACCAGGGCGTGCGGGGTGGCTCCGCTCGTGGTGAGCCATGGCTGGACACCGGTACCGCCGGCGACGACGATCGCGCCTGGATCGGCCAGTTCGTCGACCGCCTGGGCCCAGCTCGTCGGATGGATTTCAGCCGTCACGCGCTGTCCTCACACCCGATATCTCCGCGCGCCACAGCGGAATCCGGCTCACCGGCCGCCCGGTCGCGCACCTGACGGCAGCGGCCACCGCCGCCGGCGACGAGACCAGTGGTCCCTCGCCGATCCCTTTCGCCCCCAGTGTCAAATCAGGATGCGGCACCTCGAGTGGTACGGCCACCACATCGGGGACATCGACGGCCGTCGGGAGTAGGTAATCGCCGAATCCGGCCGTTGTCTGGATCCCTGCGGCGTCGACTGTTCGCTCCTCCCACAGCGCGAACCCGATGCCCTGGACCGTGCCGCCGACGAGTTGCCCCCGCACCGAAATTGGGTCGATTGCTCGCCCGCAGTCCTGCGCGCAGACGGCCTGAGCGACCTCGACCTGGCCGGTCACCGTGTCGACGTCCACCGTCACTCGGTGCGCCATCAGTTGGAATGCCTTGTGCGGCCGCGCCGAGTCGGTTGCCGGACCGTCGTAGGTCACCTGGTGTCGCAGCGTGCGGCTGCCCAAGTCCGCGGCGACGGTGGCTGCCGTCCAACCGCGGCCCAACAGCTCGTCAAGTTGGCGACGAACCTCGGCCGAGGCGCGGTGCGCCGCACCGCCACTTGCCATCGTCTGCCGGCTGGCCTTGCTGCCGCCCGCAGTGGGAAACGTCGTCGGTGTCGACACGACCCGGACCGGAACGCCGGGCAACTGCGCGCCGACAATTCGCATGAGCACCTCGGTGACACCCTGTCCGACCTCGGCGGCCGACGACTCCACGTCGGCGCCTGCAGCGGTCAAGGTGACCGCGACGGTGGCCGGGTCCGGTTTCCCATGGCCCAGCCCAGCACTCTTGATCCCCAACGCGACTCCCACACCGCGCCGGTGTGTCGTCCCCCGTCGGACATCTGGAGCGGGAACCGCAAGTGCCGCGTCGAGGACGTCTCTGGGGTCAGCACATCCGGTCAGCGGTTGGCCGGTCGTCGCGAGCGGTTCGCCTGCCCGCAGAAGGTTCTGGCGCCGAAGCGCCACGGGATCGCGGCCGAGTTCGGCGGCGACCGCATCGACGGTCGATTCGATGAGGAAGCAGGCCTGGGTCGCGCCGAATCCCCGCATGGCACCGGCGGGCGGATTGTTCGTATAGACGGCGCTGGTCTTTATATCCACTGCCGAGAAGCGGTAGAGGCCCGCGCTGAAGTCATGGACGATGGCCGACACCGGCGCGGACGTCGACGCATATGCGCCACCGTCGAGCACCGTTCGGACGCGCAGCGAGACGAACTCGCCGTCCGGACGGCACGTCAGCTCCACATCGGTCGTCATCGGATGGCGGCTGGGATGTGCGGCAAGCGATTCCGCCCTGGTGTAAATCATGCGTACGGGACGGCCGGTACGCATGGCCGCCAACACCAGATGTGCCTGCAGGGTGATGTCCTCGCGGCCGCCGAATGCTCCCCCCACACCGCTGTTGTGCACGACGAGACGGCTGGGCTCGATGCCGAGGGCACGTGTCACCTGGGCATGGTCGGTATGAATGTCCTGCGTCGCGATCGTGAGGTGGATCGTGCCGTCTGGTCGCGGAACCGCGACACCGGCCTCCGGCGCCAGGAATGCCGCATCCTGCCTTCCGGTCGACCAGCGGCAGGCGACCGCGATTTCGCCACGGGCGTTGCCACGCCTGGTCCGGTGCTGCACGACCAGATTCCCGTCGGGGCCCACCGCGGGAGCCGACCGGTCAAGAGCCAGTTCGGGATCCGTGACAGCGGGAAGACCCGTCAGCCGCACGGTGATCAGTTCGGCCATTCTCCGCGCGGCTTGAGGTGTTTCGGCGATGGCGAGCGCGACGGCCTCGCCGTGGTGACGCACCTGCTCGTGCGCCAGCACCGGCTGGTCGGCGACCTTCGAGCCGAGCCGCCTACCGGGTATGTCGGCACCGGTCAACACCATGACGGCGCCGGGCACCCGCATGGCGGATGTGGCGTCGATGCGGTCGATCCGGGCGCTGGCGACGGGGCTGCGCACGGTCATGGCATGCAGTTCTGCCGCGGCATGAACGTGAGTCGCGTACCGGAACCGGCCTCTCAGTTTGTCGATCGCGTCGATGCGTATCGCGGTCGCGCCGATCGCGGCTGGAACGCTCCGCGTGGCCATCGGCCGCTCAGGGGTGGGCTTCGCCGGCGTTGGGCAGCACGGGCTCGGCAGGCTGATAGTCCTCACTGGTGAACTCCGCCACCGGTTTCGACTCCGCCAAGCCCGCGTCGACCAGGACCTTCTGTGTCTGTTCGATGCCGTCGACCGAGAAACTTCCGAAGCCGTGCTGCTTGGAGTACTCGGCGTTGTACGAGTCGAAATAGGCGTCCATGCTGAACTTCAGCGCACCGGGATCCACCTCGGGGCACTTCGCCACCAGCCGGTCGTAGGACTGTTGGTAATTGTCCTGCACGTACTTCGCCGACTCGGCCCACGCGGTCACGAATCCCTTTGCGGCATCCGGGTATTCCTGAAGGAACGCATTGTTGGCCAGGATGGTGTGCCCGTAGGTCGGGACGTAATCTTGCATCGGCATGACCGTGAGGCCGGGGCGCTGGTCCAGGATGGCCTTGGTGCTCGCGGTCGGATAGAACACGACGTAGGCGTCGATGTCGCCGTTGAGGAATTCGGCTTCGGTGGCGTCGTCTGAGGGCACCACCCGGACCTTGCCCGCATCGATACCGGTCGCCGTCACGAAAGCGTTCCAGACGGCGCCCTCGAACTGATCGGTCTGCACGGCGAGGCTGCGCCCCTCGAGATCCTTCGGCTGTTTGATGGACGGGTCCGCCAGGATCGTGACCGGGCCGACCGTCGATGCGGCTCCGATGATGGTGAGCGGCATGCCTTGTCCCGCACCGATCACGGCGGGAGGTGCGGAGATGATGCCGAGATCGAATTCCCGTGCGGCCACGAGCGGTACGGTGTCGCTTCCGCCCTGACCGCGGTCATAGGACAGGTCGACACCGTTCTTCTCGAAGTAGCCTTGTTCGATGCCCTCGTTGACCACAGCCCAGTCACCTGAGCAGGTCCATTCGAACGCCATCTTCACCGGCACTGAGCCGTCCGAGGCTGAGGACGACGAGGCCGCCTCGGTCGACGAGCAGGCACCGAGAAGTACGGCCGCGGACGATGCGAGCACAGCAGCGCACCGGGCGCGACCGGAGATTGGGAACATGGTGACTCCTAACGGTTTCGACCTGACGGGTTCGGTCAGGAAATTTCGGGTGTCGGGGGTCAGCGAACGACGGTCTTCCACGGCACGAGGATTCGTTCGCCCCAGACACAGATGTTGAAGAACAGGATTCCGAGCAGGCATGAGAGCAAGGCCAGGACAAAGACGGCCGCGGTGTTGAGTTGCGCGCTGTAAACGGTTATGAGGTAACCGAGTCCGGTTTTCGACCCGATGAACTCTCCGAGCAGTGTGCCGACCACAGCACCCGGCGCAGCCACCCGGAACGACGAGAACAGATACGGCAGGCAGTTGGGAATCCTGATCCGGGTCAGGATCGAGAACTCGCTGGCGTTCGAGAGTTTCATCATGTTGATCAGGTCTCGCTCAACGGATGTGAGGCCGTGGGTCACGTCGACGATGATCGGGAAGACCGCGATCAGGCACGAACAGATGACGATCGGTAGACCGGTGCGGCCGAACCAGATGATCAGAAGCGGTGCGATCGCGACCGTGGGCATCACGCGAATGATGTTGAGGAACGGATAGGACAGTTCCTCGAAGATCGCACTGCGCGCCATCATCACGCCGATCACGACGCCGATCACGATCGCCACGCCGAAGCCGACGAGCGACATCTTCGCGGTCACCCACATCCCCGACAGGAACAACGCGGGATGGTCGAGGAAACTGTCGACGATGGCCGACGGTGCGGGCAACACGTAAGGGGGTACCGCCAGCCAGCGCACCACGATCTCCCACAGCACCAGGCCCGCGCCCAGTACAAGCCACGCGCGGGTGACGCGGAAGGTCGACAACAGCCACCCGGCGCGCTCGGCGGGCGGGATGACCGCGCTGACGCGCGGCTTGTCGGTGAACGGCACTGCCGTCATCTGTTCTCCTCCAACGACGCCCGGATTCGGTGCTGGATCCGCGTGAACTCGGCGGAGTCCTTCAGCTCATTGCGCCGCGGCCGAGGGAATTCGACGTCGATGACGTCGGCGACCCGGCCGGGGTGGGCGGCCATGACCAGAATCTGATCCGACAGGAACACCGCCTCAGCGATCGAATGTGTCACCAGAATGATCGAGGCGTCCGTCGTGCCCCAGATTCGCAACAGTTCGGTGTGCATCTCGTCCCTGGTGATCTCGTCGAGCGCACCGAACGGCTCGTCCATGAGCAACACCTGCGGTTCCATCACCAGTGCGCGGGCCAATGCCACCCGTTGGCGTTGTCCACCCGACAACTGTTTCGGGTAACGCCGTTCGTAGCCCTTGAGACCCACCACTTCGAGTTGTTCGCGCGGGGTTTTCGCGGGTGGCCGCGTGCGGCCCCGCGCGACCTGGATCGGCAGCCGAACGTTGGCCTCGACCGTGCGCCATGGCGCCAGCACGGCATCTTGGAACACCATGCTCATCAGACCCGACTTGCGGGCCTCCTCAGGCGTTTTGCCGAGGATGGACAACTCGCCCTGGACCGATGCGTCGGGCAGCAGGCCGGCGATCGCGCGCAGCAACGTGGATTTGCCGCATCCCGAATGCCCGACGACGGAGACGATTTGACGCGGACGCACCGTCAAGTCGATTCCCTCCACGGCCACGACCGCGGCCTCGCCCCGGCCGTGAACGATGCAGACGTCGCGCAGGGTGACCCGGTCGGACATCGTCATCACGTCCCGTCGTTTGCATCTTGTATCCACAAGAGAGTTGTAGCGGCCGACTTTTACGGCTGACTGCGTGCGACGTTTCCGCTGTGTTTCGCCTTGCGCGAACTGGATTCCGGCGATCACTGCTGCCCAACCTCCGCTCCATCTCGAAGGGATTGCATTTTGGATCCCGCGATGGCGCACCACTCTCGCACCACGGCAACCGCGGCCGCGGCTCCGACCGTCACCGCGTCGGGGTGCGGCGCGAACCGGCTCGTGTGATTGCGCGGAACATCATCCCCGTCGCCGAACAACGACGGCTCCTGGCAGCCGAAATTCCATATGACCGAGGGGATTCCGAGTTGACGGGAGTACTGGCTGAAATCGTCGCTCGCCGGAAGCGGGTCGTCGGGTGAGCGCACGGCCGCAGCACCGAACAGACTTGCCAAGCCGCGGCACACGTTTGCGGTTTCGTCGGGATCGTTGCTGCACGCCGGAATCTCCGAGACAGCATCGATTCGCGCGTGCACCTCGGATACGGCGGCCTCGGCGGCGATGACTCTGTGCATTGCCGATACCAGGCGATCGCCCACCGCGGGTTCGTAGTTACGAGTCGTCACTGTGAAGGTGACGCGATCGGGGATGACGTTGGACGCCGTCCCGCCGTGGATGGACCCGACGCTGAGCACCGCCATCCGCAACGGGTCGATCTCGCGCGACACGATCGCCTGCAGCCGCACGATCATGGCCGCCGAGGCCACGACCGGATCCTTGGCGAGGTGCGGTCGAGACGCATGACCTCCATGGCCGTCGACCGTGATTCGCCACGAACGCTGATGGGACAGAAAGTACCCGGGACGGCAGACGAGCAGACCGATCGGTCCGGACGTCACATGTTGGGCGTAGATCGCGTCGGGCATCCCGGTGGCGTCGAAAAGGCCGTCCTCGATCATGGCTGCGGCACCGACACCGGTCTCCTCGCCGGGCTGAAAGACCGCGACCAGGGTTCCCGACCACGTGTCGCGGCGCCGGTCGAGCTGTGTGAGTGCGGCGACGAGCGCACTGGCATGTACATCATGTCCGCACGCATGCATCACCGGTGTCTGCCGGCCGTCGGGCAGCGTGCCGACTGCTCGGCTGGCGTATGCGAGGCCGGTGAACTCTGGCAGCGGAAGCGCATCGATGTCGGCGCGCATCGCGATGACCGGCCCCCGACCATTGCGAAGCACCGCGACCAGGCCGGTGTCCGCGCATTCGCGCACTGCGGCAGACGTCCGGTTGAGCGCAGCGCGCAAGACCTCCTGGGTCCGATGCTCCTGCATGGACAGTTCGGGATGACGATGCAGATCCCGGTAGAGGTCCACCGCCGACGCAAGGGCGCCGGAGAACTGGTCGCGCAGCTCACGCACACGGCCGTCGACCGCTTGCGGCCCAACGGTCATGAGCCGTCTCCGCCCGGCTGGACCACCACGCCCGGGCCGACCCCGCGGTGCAAACCCGACAGGGTCTCCAGGACCGACCACGCCGTGATGGCCGATGTTCTTCCGCCGGACGCCGGGTCGACGGTGTTGTGGAAGCGGAATTCGTAGCGGCCGACCGCCGACGACCACCGCACCGTATGGTGGGTGCAATCCGCTGCGGGGTCGGCCATCACGATTACCTCCAGCCGGTCGAGGCCCACGGTGGCAAGAGCAAGCGCGACCGACGAGTTCGAGGTACGTGGGTACCGCAGAGCCGCGTCGCGGGCTGAGCCTCGAAACACTTCCACGGGCTCGGCCAGGGCCGGGTCCGCACCGAGCGCCGCGGCCCGCTTTACCGTGATGTGCTGTGCCCGCGCTTCGCCGCGATCGGCTCGTGCCGCGGCCGCCAGGAGGTCGAAACCTCCGATGGCGCCGGCAGGCAGGATGATCCGTCCCGGACCCGACAGTTGTGGCAAGAAATTCGGCTCGGCCAACGCTCCGGCCGAGCACACGACGATGTCTCGGCCCATCGCCACGGTCAGGCCGATGATGGACTGTGCGCTTTCGACGGTGGTCGCCTCGACCACGACATCGCCGGCGCGGATCGCGGCGAGCACCTGTGTCCGTTCACTACGTGAGTTGAGTGCGGTGACAAGGCTGCACCCCGGCACATCGCCACGCGCGAGACCGGCGGCCACCAAACCACCGATTGCTCCCCTGCCCATCACCGTCACGCCCGTCATACCGCCACCGCCGCCCCGTCCCACCGGGGATCTGCCGCAGCCGCACACCGGCTCGTTGCGGTACGCACCAGCGTGTGGCTGGAGCGCGCCTCGAACCGGCCGAGTTCTTGGCCCTCGTGCCGAACATCACCGGGGGCGTCGAGCTGCCATCTCGGTGTGACGAGTGCGTCACCCATGGCCTGTTCTCCGTCGTCGGAAGCGTCCAACAGCTGCGCGACGAGCTGGACGTTCCACGGAACCTGCTGCTGACCGCCCGGTGTCGCGCCGAGTATCCAGCCGTCCCGGTGCCCAATCCCCCACGCGTGCAATGTGGTCAGCGGACGCCGGCCCGCGACGGGAGCGTTGGGGTGCCCCGGTGCGAACGTGAACCCGCGCCCGGCCCGGTTGGACAGGATCAAGTCGTATTCGCCGACCACAAGGCCGCTGCCGTACTGGGGAAACGACAACGAATGAACGAGCACGACCGCGTTGCCCGCTTCATCCACCGCAGCGACTGTCGAAGTACCCTCGGCGGCAGCCGTTTTCGTGTCCGCCAACTCGGCCAGGCTCCGCCGCACATCGCCGGGCCCGACATCGCTGACGACACGGCCGGCCATGGCATGTGTGAGCGCGGGCCCATAGGTCGGCGCGTTGGTCGCCCAGAGCGGCCCCGACTCTGTCTGCACACAGTGTGCGGCCTCCTCGGCCACATCAACCGAAACCAGGTCTGTCGCCGTCAGCATGCCGCCGTGCCGTTGCATGCAGTCGACGACCGCATCACCGACCGGGCCGGTGAAAAGATCGGCACCGCGCGCGACGAACTCCTCCAGTACAACCGCGAGCCCCGGAAGCCGCACCATGTCGCCCACGGTGTGTGTGGCATCGCGCGGCGAGTAGACGCAGCCGTCGGGTTGGTAGCGGTACAGGAGTGCACGTGCCTCGCACTCCAGCGTGGCGTTCATCGGTGACCACCACACACCGCGGCGAGCCAGTTCTACGGCGGGCGCGACGAGCCTGTCGAGCGGTAGCCGTGCGAGCTCGGCGATTCTGCTGTATCCAGCCGGCGCACCCGGGATGCCGACCGAGAGCGGTCCGGTTGCGGGTACCTCCCAGCCGGCAGCTTCGGCGGCTGCGTACAAACCAGCCGACGCCCCGCCGATGGCGACGAGGGAGATGGGGGCCGAAGCACCGGCGGTCACGTACAACGCCACCACATCGCCGGCCAAGCCACATTTGGACGGCAGGGCAACGGTCTCGGACAGCGCTGCGGCAAGCGCTGCGTCGAATGCGTTGCCGCCCGCAAGGAGCGCTGACGCTCCGATCGCGGCTGCCGTCCTCGACCCTGCCGACACCGCGCCGAGGCTTCCCGATGCCACCGCGCGCCGGGCGAGCACGTCGAGCACCGTCAGCCCTCGATCTGGCTCGGCCCGTAGTGTCGCAGCTCGATGATATGGCCGTCCGGATCCTCCACATAGACGAGGTCTGCCAGACCTCTTGCGCCCCAACGGCGGTACGGACCGTCGGCGGTCTCGAACCGACCCGACCCCACGAGCGCATACATGTCGGTTGGCTCGATCTCGATGCAGAAGTGCGAAACGTTCGTTCCGGTCGCCGCATGCCTGCCGTCCAGATCGATGATGGCGCCGGGGCAGATCTCCACCGACGGGAATGGCACGGTGCCGGCGCGGAATTCATCCAACCGGTGCACCAGGAAGCCGAACTTCTCGACATACCACTGGACAGACGTTTCGGGGTCACGTACACGCAGCACGATGTGGTCGAACTGTTTGACGGTCACGGCGCCCATGCCGGTGGCGGCGATGTGTGAGTATGTGGAAGTCACGAAGTATGTTGTATCCAAAGATTGTTACCGCCTACGGCACAGCCAATTACGGGTACGTTTCAGCCGGGCGGGTCACCGGCCCGGCGTGTACTGTCCTGGTAATACAGTGCTTCGTATCCAATAGCCAGTGACTCGCCACCCGGGGGTTCGCCAAATGTCTTCCATCGGAAGCCGACATCGGTCCCTGCGCACCGAGACCGTCGACGAATTACGGCGGCTGATCCTCGACGGCGAGTTGGCGCCGGGTGAGCGGCTGAACGAGTTCAGTATCTCCGAACGGCTTGGCGTGTCACGCTTTCCGGTGCGGGAGGCGTTCCGGCGACTCGAGGCGGAAGGACTCGTCGAGTCCCTGCCCCGGCGCGGCGTTCGAGTGGTCGAACTCGACCAGCACGAGCTCGAGGTGGTGCGGGAAATGCGGGTCGCGCTCGAACTGATCGCCGTACGCCACACCGTCAACCGGTTCACCGCGGACGAGCAGTCAAGGCTGCGCAGGATTCTCGACGAGGGACAGCGCGCCGCCGAGGCGGGCGACGACACCCAACTCGACGAACTCAACGAAGAGTTCCACGCCGCGCTGGGCGAGGGCGCCGGCTCGCGGTTTCTCGCCGAGACGCTGCGCGCCGTGCGAAACCAGTCGCACCACCTTGTCGGCGGCAAGAGCACGGCGGTGGGCAGCTCGTGGGACGAGCATGCCGCGATCCTCCGGGCGGTGCTCGACGCCGACGCCGAGCTGGCAATGATGTTGATGCGCAGGCATCTCACCAATCGCCATGCGAATCAAGGCGGTGCCCACCCCGATGGTGCGTCCTAGCCGCCGAAGCCGAAGAACCGGGTGTGCGCGGGCAAGCTGCGCTGCGGACCCACATATCGGTGCGACGCGACGACGAATTCGGTACTCCGGCGCAACGCCATTCGCTCGAATGCCCGGTCTTCGAACCGCGCCGCCACCTCGTCGGCGTGGGCCAGCTGGGCGCCGTAACTCGACCACACGACGATGCCGCCCGGCCGGCACAATGCGGTGGCGGCGTCGACGGTGCGCTCGGCGTCGTCCAGGTCGATGTTCGCGAACACCCCGCACAGCAGCACCAGATCTGCTGGCACAGAACCGATGTAGGAGTCGGTGGTTCCGGCGTCGGCGATCACGACTTCGACGTCGACGAGGTCGGTACTGCCAAGAGCCGCGGTAAGAAATGATGCGTTGAGCGGATCGAGTTCAATCATGCGGGCGCCGACATCGCGGCCGCGCGGGTGATGGATCAGCACGGGCAGCAGGTCGCGCGCCTGCCCCGCACACGCACTCACCGCCGTGAGCGGACCCGCGGGCGCTCGGTCGAGGGCGGCAATGATCAATTCCTGCACTACTTCGAGCCGATCGGTGTCGGGCGAATGCAGATCGTCGTATTGGGAGTGCCACTGATACCAGCGTGTTGCGGGGAGCGTCACCCCTGCCCGGCCTCCAGGCTCAACCGTTGCAGGCGGTCTTGCGCGGTTCCCTCGATCACGCACTCGAGTTGGCGCGCGTTGAGCGCCGCCATGCCGTCGATCGCTTTCGCCGCCAGATGCTCGGCCTCGAATGCCGCCATCGACTCGAACTCTGCTTCCAGGACGAGATGGTGCAACCCTCCGAACGCCGGCGACCAGATGGCATAAGGCATCAGCCCGGCTTGAATCCGCAAGGCGTTCTTCTCTTTTTCGGCACCCACGAAGTCGGCGAGAGTGCCGAACTTCAAATTACGCAGGATCTGATGACGATAGCTCACGGCTCACTCCGCTCAGGGGGTATCGATGTGCGGTACGGCGACCCAGCCTTTGTCGTACGGCGTGGTGAAGAAGTTGTGCACCCGCATGTGCGAGATCAGCCACTGGCCGTCGACACGGCGAAAGTCGTTGTCGTATGAGCCGGCTATCCACAACGGCTGATCGCCGCGGTAAGTGCAGGCCTGGAAGTACATGAACTGTCCGCGAGCGGTGTCACCCGAAAGCTGCACAGCGGGATTGGTGACGAAGTGCGCCGAGAACGGCATGCGCTCGACGTTGCGATCGAACTTCTTGACAAGTGCTGCCGTGCCCTCCGCCGCCCACCCGGGATTTCCGTGCGGCCCGACGCTCTGCCATTTGCCGTCTTCGGTGAAAAGCCGGGCGACCTTGTCCCCCTTGCCTTCTTTCGCATCGGCAGCGCTCATGTAGCTGACCATCAGCCCGCGGATGGCCTCTCGAGACTCCAGATCGTCCAACCGTGCGAGCAACGCGGTCAGCTCCACGGAGGAAACGGCGGTGGTTTCAGACATCGACGGTGAGTGCCTTTCGGTAACGCTCGATCAGCCATTGGTTGAGCTGCGGAATGTTCGATTCCAACCAGGACAGCGGTCCGCGAGGTGCGTAGCGGGAACGCAGGCCCTGCTGGAGTGCGGCGGTCGTCACGGCGTCCTGATGAATGGCCAGCGCCTTGCGCTCCATGAACCGCTCGTACGCCTCGTGGAAACCGGGTTGCTCGACAGCGGATTTCGGGTAGAGATTCACCCGCCGCAGGTCCATCGAACCGGGGCCGGTCGGGTGGATCATCGCGAGCTGGACGAACGTGGGCTGAAGGATGCTGAACAACATGGGCGGTATCGAGGCGAACATCACCCGTTTGCGCTGTTCCTCGGTGAGACCGGGAATGATCGATGTCGTGCGCTTGCCGTCGGTGCTCGCCAGGCCGGCGTTCTCGTCCAGCAGATAGGTGGGATGCATGACTTGGCCGTCGCCTTCCCCGAAGTCGTAGAACCGCGCGTTCTTCGCGGGCGCCGCCTCGTGCACGCCTCGGTGCACGTAGCTGGTGTGGTAGGGCTCCAGAGCGTTGTCGTGATGAATCTTCCAGTTCCACGCCTGATTCGGGAACACCTGAGCCGGCAGCGCGATCAGGTCCTCGATCCCGAAGGTCGACAGTTCCTCGTCCATCCGGGCAACGGTCGGCGCGAGCGGTGCGGCGTTGTCGTCGAAGTTGATGAAGACCAGTCCGTGGAATATCTCGTGTCGGATCTGAGGAAGACGGATCGTCTCACGCAACCGCTTGACGGGCACGGTCTCGGTCATCGATGGCGCGGCCACCAGACAACCGTCGAGCCCGTACTGCCAATTGTGGTACGGGCACACCATTCTCCTGGTGTTGATGCACCCGCTGTCGGCACCGCGGTCTTCGGCGGCCAAACCCCCGAACAGCGGTTGACCGCGGTGCTGACATACCGCTGACATGACGCGAACATCTCCGGAGAGGTCGCGAAGCATCACGATGGGCTCGTCAATGATGGTGAGCGGCAACTGATCCCCGGGCTCGGGAATCTCGTTGACATGACCGATGCACAGCCACTCCCGCGCGAAGATGGCTTCTTTCTCGAACTCCCAGAAGTCGTCGCTGGTGTAGACCTCGGGCGGAAGCAGCCTGGCCGTCGCCACCGGATCGGTGCACCGGTCGACGTCGTCCAAAACCCTTCTCGCCGCTTCGATTGCACGAGAACTGAGTGACCTCGGCACGGATGGCGCTCCTTCCAAAGGATGTTGGATCCAAGCTATCCGCCGGGTGTTACCACGCGGTCACGTCATGTCACGGCCAGGAAAAGCCATTGACCGGCGCGAGGTTTGACGAACCACCGGCACGTTGACCCGCGGAACATGACGTAGCGCGGCCACGCGCGCGTGACGGCGCTTCGCATCTTGTATCCAACCGCCCCTGAATAATCAGTTGTGAGTCCGCGCGCAGACAGGCAGAGTCTGCTCGTGCTCATCCGGCGTGCCACCCCCGACGACAGATCAGCGCTGCGAAACGTGCACAACGCGGCGTTCGCGTCCGACGCAGCGACACAGTCGGTTGAGGCCACTCTGGTCGACCAATTGGGCGCGGCGGGCGACAGCATCCCGGCACTGTCCCTGGTCGCCGAAATCGACGGCGCTGTCGTCGGCCACGTGCTCGGCAGCCGCGCCCATCTCGACGGCAGGCCGTCACTGGCACTCGGGCCGCTCGGTGTGCTGCCCACCCACCAACGGCACGGCGTCGGCTCAGCCCTCATGCATGCCGTCCTGGCGGCGGCCGACGCACTCGGCTTCCCCGAAGCCGTCCTCCTCGGCGACCCCGCGTACTACTGCCGGTTCGGATTCCGGCCCGCACCGCCGCTCGGCGTCCGCCCGCCCGTCGAGGAATGGGCCGAACACTTTCAGATCCGGACACTCACGTCGTGGACGCCCGATCGGCAGGGCACATTCCGTTACGCGCCGGCATTCGACGACATTTGAAATTCCGGGCGCTACCCCAGCGCAGGCTCTGACGAATCGATACGCCCGTTGCTGCTGATGGTCAGATTGTCCGGGCTCACTTCATAGCGCGCGCCGTCGGCCGGATTGACGGCAACGAATCCGTCGCCGGAACGCACCGCATTCGCGATTTCCAGATTCGCGCCGTCACTGAGCCGCTCACCGCGGTAATAGAAGCTGTTCGGCCCGGTCTGGCAGATCACCGCGAGTGACGTCGCGGTCCGGATCATCACGGCGGGTGAACTGTCGGAGTCACACCGCGCCGTGTGCCCGACGAAACCCTGGGCGTCGGTACCGCTCGGGGCATCCGTCGGTGTCGTCGTGGTGGTGGTCGTCGACTCCGCTGACGGCTCGCTCGTCGTGGCCGGTGGCACCGACAACGGTGTCTGGCGCGTCGCAGCACTGTCGTCGCCGCCACTGGCCAACATCGATGCCAGGACCGCCGCCACGCCGAACAGGACAACCGTCGCGACCACGAGCATCAGCTGGGTCCGCGTGAGCCGCGACTTGCGCGGCCCCGGCTCCGGAGCCCGAGCCGGCTGCGGTGGCGATGGCGGCGCCGGTGGATACGGCGTGTAGCCCGTGTGGTCCGGGTTCGGATAGACCGACGAGAACTGCCTGGTGTTGCGCGGCGGTGGCGTCGGAGGCGGCGTGACGGCAGGTATCACGGGGATGGCAGGCGCGGGCCTCGTCGGAGCCTCCTCGGCGGCGGCCGCCTTGGCGGCGCCCGGCGACGCGGCCTCACGAGCCGCTTTGGCCAGTTCACCCGCGGTCGCGAACCGCGCCGTGGCCTCCTTGGCCATGCCTACCGCGATGACGTCGTCGAACGCGCGCGGTATCCCGCGCCGCATGATGCTCGGCCGCGGCGGCGCCGCGAACATGTGGGCGCTCATGAGCTGGCGGAGATCGCCGGTCTCGAACGGCGGCCTGCCGATCAGCGATTCGTACAGCAGGCACGTCAGCGCATAGATGTCGGCCGACGGACCGACCGGTCCCCCGGAGAATCGTTCCGGGGCCATGTAAGCACTCGAGCCGATGAGCACGCCCGTCATCGTGACGCTGGCCTCACCGCCGACATGGGCGATACCGAAGTCGACGAGGTAGGCGAAGTCGTCGGTGGTCAGCAGCACGTTCTCCGGCTTGATGTCGCGGTGGACCAGCCCGTCGGCGTGCGCGGCGTCCAGCGCGGCGGCCACCTGCGTGATGATCGACGCCGCCCGCACCGGTTCGAGGGGTCCGTTCGACCGCAGGAGTTCCTTCACGCTGGCGCCCTCGACCAGGCGCATGTCGATGAACAGGACGCCGTCGATCTCGCCGAAGTCGTGGACCGGGATCACGTGCGGTTCCTGCAGCCGGGCCGCCACCCGCGACTCGCGCCGGAACCGGGCCTGAAAGCTCGGATCGGCCGCGACCTCGGGACGCAGGAGTTTGACGGCGACCATGCGTTCTTTCACCGTGTCGTAGGCGCGGTACACCTCGCCCATTCCGCCCATGCCGATCAGCGACCTCAGCTCATAGGGCCCGAAGCGGGTGCCGAGGCGTGATGCGCCATTGGGCGGGGCCATTGCACGATCCTTTCAGCCCGCCTGGCTCGCGTGAGGCCACCGTCCAAGGAGCGTCATCGGTGACGCTTCCCGCATAGCCAGACGGACGTGGTGTCGCGACACAGTTCTCCAAGCCCCGGGCGGGCCGGGCACGCGGTGGTCTCGGTGACGAGGATAGATGGGTTTCGCCCCGGTCTTCGAAACCACCGCGGCAACCACCGCGGCCGGGCCGTCAGCCGAACGACGAATGCGGTGCGCCGATACCCGGGTCGATCTTGACCGGCCCGGCCGCCGACGGGGCGACCGGGAAGTCGAAGATCGCGGTCGGGATGTAGACGGTCGCGCAGGCGTTGGGGATGTCGACGACGCCGGACAGCCTGCCTTCGATGGGCGCCGCTCCGAGCAGCAGATATGCCTGCTCGGGGCTGTAGCCGAACTTCGTCAGGTAATCGATCGCGTGCAGGCAGGCCCGCTGGTAGGACAGGTGCGAGTCGAGGTAACGCTGCTCGCCGTCCAGGGTGACCGAGGTGCCCGAGAACGCCAGCCATTCCGAGTACTGCGGATCGGTGTTGCCGGGCATGAAGATGGCGTTCTCGCTCACGCCGTAGGTCTCCATGCCGCCGGGGATCACGTCGACCCGCAGATCGATGAACCCGCCCATCTCGATCGCGCCGCAGAATGTGATCTCACCGTCGCCCTGCGAGAAGTGCAGATCGCCGACCGACAGGTTCGCCCCGTCGACGAACACCGGATAGAACACCCGGCTGCCCTTGGTGAGGTTCTTGATGTCCTGGTTGCCGCCGTTCTCACGCGGCGGCGCGGTGCGCGCGGCTTCGGCGGCGGCCTTGGTGAACGCGTCGCCGGTCAACCCGCCGAGGATCGCGTCCTGCGGCTCGGGCGGCAACGCCAGCGGCGGCACCCGGTCGGGATCGGTCGCGATGAGCGCGGCCTCGCGCGTGTTCCAGGTCGACAGCAGCTTCGCCGACGGCGCGGTTCCCATCAGACCGGGATGCACGATGCCGGTGAACTCGACGCCGGGGACGTGCCGCGATGTGGCGTGCTGGCCCGAGAAGTCCCAGATCGCCTTGTAGGCGTCGGGGAACTGTTCGGTGAGGAAGCCGCCGCCGTTCTGCGTGGGGAAGATGCCGGTGTAGCCCCAGCCCTGTCCGGCGAGCGGGCCGGAATCCTCCTGCGGGATGGGGCCGACGTCGAGGATGTCGACGATCAGCAGATCACCCGGCTTGGCGCCTTCGACCGCGATCGGGCCCGACAACACGTGCACGGTCGTCAGCGGCGCGTTGAGAATGTCGTCGGCGGAATCGTCGTTGACGATCGCGCCGTCGAACCATTCCCGGCAATGCACGCGGAATGAGTCGCCTTTCTTGACCGTCACCGCCGCGGGGATATCCGGATGCCACCGGTTGTGGCCGAGCTTTTCCTGTTCCGTGAATTTCTTGGTCGAATCGAGTGGGAAAACGACGTCTGGCATTGAATCCTCCTTCAGGGCCGGGGCAGCTTTTGATGAAGTGGGTTGGTGGTGATTTTCTGTCGACGCGTGGCCGGTGCCGGTGCCGCGACGACGGCGGGCTTGTCGGCCGTGGCACGGGTCGCGTCCTGAAGTGCCATCGCACTACTGCTCCCGCGCCCGAGACTCGGAGCGCCGATCGTTCTGCGGGCGGGCCCCGAACACGTCGGGCACTCGATCGCGTCGGGTCGAGAACTCATCGAATACAGCTGCTTCGTGGTGCCACAGCCGGACTGACATCGAAATGCGTAGAGAACCAACAGCTTTCCTCCGTTGCGGTGAGAACGCATGCAACAGTACCGATATGTGCAGGTGTTGGCGCGGCAGTTCGAGAAAAAACTTCCATCTGAAACTGATTTGTTGCCCGGCGGGCGCTGCGGCGCGGGGTGACCACCAATGACCCACGCGCTGCGGTAGCTTCACGCACAGCCGGGCAAACAGTCGACAGACCGGAGAAGTCCAGTGAACGATCTGAAGCCGTTTACGCCATCGATCGACTGGAGCGACGAACTACTCCACTCGCTCGTGTGGCTGGTCGAAGCATGGACGATCGCGGCACTGTGCACATTCGCCGTCCTGACGATCCTTGCCAGGTACACCACATGGGGCCGGCAGTTCTGGGCCGTCACCGGGGCGTATTTCACCGGCCGCGACAGCGTCAAACCATGGCTGCTACTCAGCGCGATGCTGCTGTCGGTCATCATCGGCGTGCGACTGTCGGTGCTGTTCAGCTACCAGAGCAACGACCTGTATTCGGCCGCGCAGATCGCCGTGCAGGGCTTCGCGACCGGCAACCAGGCCGTGAAAGACTCAGGGGTACGCGGCTTTTGGATTTCGCTGCTGATCTTCTCGGCGCTCGCGGCAATCCTGGTCACGCGGGTTCTCATCGATTTGTTCATGACCCAGCGCTTCATGCTGGCCTGGCGGACCTGGCTGACCGACCGGCTCACGGGCGACTGGCTCGACGGTCGCGCCTATTACCGGACCCGGTTCATCGACCAGACCATCGACAATCCCGATCAGCGTATCCAGTCCGACATCGACGTGTTCACCGCCCTTTCCGGGCCACAACCCAACACCCCGCACCAGACCAGCAACGGCACACTGCCTTTCGGCGCCATCTCGTCGATCGTCTCGGTCATCTCGTTCACGTCGATCTTGTGGAACCTGTCGGGGGATCTGAACGTGTTCGGCGTCGAGGTCCCGCGGGCGATGTTCTGGTCGGTGTTCGTCTACGTCGCATTCGCGACGGTCATCGCGTTCTGGCTGGGCCGCCCACTCATCCGGCTGTCGTTCAACAACGAGAAGTTCAACGCCGCCTTCCGCTACGCACTGGTGCGGTTGCGCGACGCCGCCGAATCCGTGGCGCTCTATCGCGGCGAGAAGGCCGAACGCCTGCAACTGCGTGAACGATTCGCGCCCGTGGTCGCCAACTACAAACGCTTCGTCAACCGAACGATCGTGTTCACGGGTTGGAACCTGTCGATGAACCACATCATCATCCCGCTGCCGTGGCTGCTGCAGGCGCCCCGACTGTTCGCCGGCCAGATCCAGCTCGGCGCCGTCACGCAATCGGTGACGGCCTTCGGCGCCATCCAGGACGCGCTGTCGTTCTTCCGCAATTCCTACGACACGTTCGCCGGCTACCGCGCGTCCATCATCCGGTTGCACGGCCTCGTCACCGCCAACGCAGAGAGCCGCGATCTACCGAGGGTCACGGTGACCGAAAACCGCGACAGCGTCATCGAACTCGACGACATCGACGTGTGCAATCCGGCCGGGGAGCCGTTGGTCAACGACCTCAACCTGGCCCTCGATCCCGGCAACGCGATGATCATCACCGGCGAATCGGGCACCGGTAAGACGACACTGCTGCGCAGCCTCGCCCAATTGTGGCCCTACTCGTCCGGCACGATGCGCTGCCCACAGGGCGAGAACGAGACGTTGTTCCTGTCGCAGCTGCCCTACGTCCCGCTCGGGGATCTGCGAACCGTGGTGTCCTATCCCCACGAACCGGGCGACATCCCGGATGACGCGCTACGCGAAGCGCTCCTGGCGGTCGCGCTCCCCCGCTATGTCGACCGGCTGTCGGAGGTCAACGACTGGGCCAAGGTGCTCTCCCCCGGCGAACAGCAACGCATCGCGTTCGCCCGGGTTCTGCTGACCAAACCGAAGGCGGTGTTCCTGGACGAGGCCACCTCCGCGCTCGACGAGCCGCTTGAGTTCATGATCTACGGTTTGGTGCGACGTGAACTCCCCGACACCGTGTTCGTCAGCGTCACCCACCGCACGACGGTCAACAAACATCACGACCAACGGCTGGAACTGCTCGGCGGCGGGCAATGGCGATTGGGAACCATCGACGACGAGGAACCGGTTCCGGTGTAGGGAACGCTCTTTCGGGTTCGCCGGGCACAGACGCCGTCCGGATACCAAGATGGCTGTCATGGACCACATCACCTTCACCCCGACCGTTGAGCAGCTGAACTACACCTTCGGGGGCGCCGAGCCCGTCATGCGCATCAAGCCGGGGACCGTGCTGACGTTGTGGACCGAAGATGCCTACGGCGGGCGGATCACCAGCCGCGACAGCGTGGCGACCGTGGCCCTCGACACCGAAGATCTCAATCCGCAGACCGGTCCGTTCTGGATCGAGGGCGCCGAACCGGGTGACACTCTCGCGGTCCACCTGGTCGACCTCACGCCTGCCCGGAGTTGGGGCGCGTCGACCCTGATCCCGTTCTTCGGTGGCCTGACCAGCATTCCGGTCAGCCCGACACTGCAGGAGGCCCTGCCGGAGCGCACGTGGATCTACGAATACGATTCGGCCGCACACACTCTGGCGTTCTCGGCGCACGGCAGCGATTTCGAGCTGGCGCTGCCGGCCAACCCGATGCTGGGCACCGTCGGTGTCGCGCCCGCGCGCCGCGAGGTGCGCAGCTCCCTGGTGCCCGACGCGTTCGGCGGCAACATGGACACGCCCGAGATGACCGCCGGTGCCACGTGTTATCTGCGGGTCAATGTCGAAGGGGCGCTGTTCTCGCTCGGCGACGGGCACTACCGGCAGGGCGAAGGCGAATCCTGCGGCACCGCGGTCGAGGGCGCGATGAACGTCACCGCGATCGTCGAACTCATCAAAGGCGGTGGCCCGGCCTGGCCGCGGCTGGAGACCGACACACATCTCATGGCCATCGGTTCGGGCCGCCCGCTGGAGGAAGCGTGGCGCGCCGGTCAGGTCGAGATGATCCATTGGCTGGGCGAGCTGTACGGCCTGGACCGCCTCGATGCCTACCAGTTGTTGACCCAGATATCGCAGGTGCCGATCGCCAACGTCGTCGACGTCAACTACAGCGCCGTCACCAAAATCGACAAACGGCTGCTGCCCTCCGCCGCCGCCTACGGCGGCGTCCACCACGAATTACGCAGTGCTGCAAAAGCACTGGGCACCATCTCCTACTGAATCCGCTAACGCGTCGAAGGGACGAACATGGATCTCGGATTGTCGGGCAAGCGTTTCGCGGTGACCGGTGGCACCCGTGGCATCGGCCGCGCGGTCGTCGAGGGACTGCTGGCCGAGGGCGCCGTCGTCGCATACTGTGCGCGCACTCCGGACGCTGTCGCCGAAGCGCAGGCCGAGCTGACCGCCGGCGGGGCCACCGCGGTCGGCAGCGCGGTGGACGTCGGCGATGCCGCGGCCGTGACGGAATGGGTATCGGGCGCCGTCGACACGTTCGGCGGGCTGGACGGTGTGGTCGCCAACGTGAGCGCGCTCGCCATCCCCGAAAGCGCGGAGAACTGGCGAACCAGTTTCGAGGTGGACCTGATGGGCACGGTGAGTCTCGTCGACGCCGCGCTCCCCCATCTGGTGGCGAGCGGCGCCGGCTCGATCGTCACGGTCTCGAGCGTTTCGGGTCGTGAGATCGACTTCGCCGCGGGACCGTACGGGACGTTCAAGGCCGCGATCATCCACTACACGCAGGGCCTGGCCTACAACCACGCCGGCAAAGGCGTGCGGGCCAACAGCGTGAGCCCCGGCAACACCTACTTCCCGGGCGGCGTGTGGCCGTCGATCGAGGAGAACAATCCCGAGCTCTTCGCGGCCGCGCTCGCCCTCAACCCGACCGGCCGAATGGCCACCCCGCAGGAGGTGGCCAACGCCGTGGTGTTCCTGAGCAGTTCGGCGGCGAGCTTCATCACCGGAACCAACCTCGTCGTCGACGGCGCGCTGACCCGCGGAGTGCAGTTCTGACGGGTCCCGCGAGGGAGGGAGTCCGGCCGGCCCGTCGCGGCGTCTACTATGTCGGAAATCACGAACGCGTACTCGCATGACTGCCGCGCGAGACTCCGACCGACCACCAAGGGTTCCTGATGGCCGATTCCACCGACAGTCCCGCTGCGCGCGATAAGCACACCGGGATCGCCCGGTGGATCCGCCGGCTCGCCATTCCGATCATCGTCGGCTGGATCGCGCTCGTCGCCGTCCTGAGCGTCTCGGTGCCCCAGCTCGAAGTCGTCGGCCAGATGCGGTCGGTGTCGATGAGCCCCGACGACGCGCCGTCGATGATCGCGATGAAACGCGTCGGCGAGGTGTTCGAGGAGTTCAAGTCCGACAGCTCGGCGATGATCGTGCTCGAAGGCGAACAGCCGCTCGGCGACGATGCGCACCTGTTCTACAACGACATGATCGACAAGCTCGAGGCCGACACCAAGCACGTCGAGCACATCCAGGACTTCTGGGGCGACCCGCTGACGGAGGCCGGGGCGCAGAGCAACGACGGCAAAGCGGCCTATGTACAGGTCTATCTCGCGGGCAACATGGGCGAGACCCTGGCCAACGAGTCGGTGCAGGCCGTTCAGGACCTCGTCAAGAGCCTGCAACCGCCGCCAGGCGTCAAGGTTTTCGTGACGGGCGGCTCGGCGCTCGCCAACGATCAGCAGCTCGCAGGCGACCGCAGCGTGCGCATCATCGAGATGGTCACGTTCGCGGTGATCATCACGATGCTGCTGCTGGTGTACCGGTCGATCATCACCGTGCTCCTCACGCTGTTCATGGTGGTGGTCTGCCTGCAGGCAGCGCGCGGTGTGGTGGCCTTCCTCGGCTACTACGAGTTCATCGGCCTGTCGACGTTCGCCACCCAGCTCCTCGTGACACTCGCGATCGCGGCTTCGACCGACTACGCGATATTCCTGATCGGCCGATACCAGGAAGCGCGAACCGTAGGTGAGGATCGCGAGCAGTCGTACTACACGATGTTCCACGGCACCGCGCACGTGGTGCTGGGCTCGGGCATGACGATCGCCGGCGCGACACTGTGTCTGCATTTCACCCGGCTGCCCTATTTCCAGACCCTCGGCATCCCGATGGCGGTCGGCATGGTGGTCGCCGTGGTCGCGGCGCTGACGCTGGGGCCCGCGGTGATCACCGTGGCCAGCCGGTTCGGCAAAGTCCTCGAACCCCGCCGCGCCATGCGGATCCGCGGTTGGCGACGGCTGGGCGCGTTCGTGGTCCGCTGGCCGGGACCGGTCCTGTTGGCCACCATCCTGTTGTCGCTGATCGGGCTGCTCACGCTGCCCGGCTATCGCACCAACTACAACGACCGCAATTACCTGCCCGACAACCTGCCCGCCCAGGAAGGCTTCGCGGCCGCCGAGCGGCATTTCTCACCGGCCAAGATGAACCCCGAGTTGCTGCTCATCGAGACCGACCACGACGTTCGTAACTCGGCCGACTTCCTGGTGATCGACAAGATCGCCAAAGCCGTGTTCGGCGTGCCCGGAATCGGAAGCGTTCAGGCGATCACGCGTCCGCAGGGCGAGCCCCTCGAGTTCAGCACGATCCCGGCGCAGATGAGCATGGGCGGGGTCAACCAGACGATGAACCGCAAGTATCAGCTGGACCGCGCGAACGACATGCTGCTGCAGGCCGACGAGATGCAGAAGACCATCGAGCTCATGGACCAGATGATCGGGCAGATGGAGCAGATGTCGGCGATCACGCTGAGCATGGTGGGCAAAACCCACACGATGGTCGAAGACATCAAGGAACTGCGCGACCAGATCGCGAATTTCGACGACTTCCTCCGACCGCTGCGCAACTACCTGTACTGGGAACCGCACTGCTTCAACATCCCGATGTGCCAGGCGATGCGGTCGGTGTTCGACGGCCTCGACGGTATCGACACCATGACCGAGAGCGTTGAGCAGTTGCTCCCCGACATGGACAAGCTGGCCGAGTTGATGCCTCAGATGGCGTCGATGATGCGGCCGCAGATCGAGACCATGAAGACGATGAAAACCATGATGCTGACGATGCATCAGACCCAGAAGGGTCTGCAGGATCAGCAAGCCGCGATGTCGGAGAACCAGACGGCGATGGGTAAGGCGTTCAACGACGCCAAGAACGACGACACGTTCTACCTGCCACCCGAGATCTTCAACAACGCCGACTTCAAGCGCGGTATGAAGAGCTTCATCTCCCCCGACGGAAAAGCGGTGCGGTTCATCATCTCTCACGAGGGTGACCCGCTGACGCCGGACGGCATCAAGCTCATCGACCAGATCAAGCTGGCGGCCAAGGAAGCCTTGAAGAACACCCCGTGGGAGGGGTCCAAGATCTACGTGGGCGGCACCGCCGCGGCCTTCAAGGACATGCAGGAAGGCAACAACTACGACCTCATCATCGCCGGCATCTCCGCACTGTGCCTGATCTTCATCATCATGCTGATCATCACCCGCAGCGTCGTGGCGGCGGCAGTGATCGTCGGTACCGTGCTGGTGTCGCTCGGCGCGTCGTTCGGTTTGTCGATTCTGGTGTGGCAGCACATATTAGGGATCGAATTGCACTTCATGGTCATGGCCATGGCCGTCATCGTGCTGTTGGCCGTGGGTGCCGATTACAACCTGTTGCTGGTGGCGCGGCTCAAAGAGGAACTGTCGGCAGGCATCAACACCGGCATCATCCGGGCCATGGGCGGCAGTGGTTCGGTCGTGACGGCCGCCGGTCTGGTGTTCGCGTTCACCATGATGTCGATGGTGGTCAGCGAGATGACCGTGGTCGCGCAGGTCGGGTCGACGATCGGCCTCGGTCTGCTGTTCGACACGTTGGTGATCCGCTCGTTCATGACACCGTCCATCGCGGCTTTGATGGGCCGCTGGTTCTGGTGGCCACAGCTCGTGCGCACCCGGCCGGCACATGGTGTGGTGGCGCGGGCGTTGGAGCGGTCGGGGACCTAACGCGCGACCGCAGCGGCGATCAGGAGTCCGGCAGCGGCGTCGACGCGTGAGCGGTCCTTCGTGACCAGGGCGTCCTGGCACAACCCGCGTAAACCCGAGACCACCAGCGTCGCGCGCGCCGCCGCCTCGTCGCCGTAGCCGATTGCGCGCAGCGCCAGGGAGATCGGCTCGACCATCACGTCGACGGCATCCCGGGCGGACGGGCCATAGGTCTCGGGATCCGTGACGGCCAGGCTGAGAACCTGCAGCAGAAGGCGCACACTGCGATGCTCCGCACCGCGGGTCAGCTCGCGCCACAAGTTCCTTGCGGCTTCGACGAATTCAGTCGGCGTGGTGACGTCGTGGAACATCTCCCCCAGCCGCGGGCGGCTCGCGTCGAGCGCCTGCGCCAGCAACTCGGCGCGATCGCCGAAGTAGTACAGCAGCATGCGCTTGCTCGTGCCCAGCGCCTGCGCCATGGGAGCCAGTGACATGTCACCGATCCCGCGCTCCTCGAGGTAGCCGACGACCGCCTGCAACAACTCCTCACGTTTGGCGGGATCAGGGGTGCGGGCCATCCCTTGACCGTACCGATCGGTACATCTATAGTCAATCATGTATCGATCGGTACATTTTTGAAATTGGGAGGACCCATGTCCGGTTTGAGGGTGGCCGTCGTCGGCGCCGGTATCGGCGGGCTTACTGCTGCAATCGCCCTGCGCGCCAACGGGATCGACGCAACCGTGTACGAGCAGGCGCACGAGCTCAAGGCGCTCGGCGCCGGCGTCGCCATCGCGACGAACGGGTCGCGGATCTTGACGCGGCTCGGCATGGGGAGCACTTTGGCGGAGATCGCCGGACCGGTGACGCACTATCAGTTCCGCACGTGGCGAGCCGAGCCGGTCGCCGGCGAGCCCTCGACCCTGTCGTTCGGGGACCCGGCGCGGACGTGGTTCCTACATCGCGGCGAGTTCCAGAAGGCGCTCGCCGACGCGCTGCCACCCGACGCAGTGAAGCTGGGCCGATCCTGCGTCGGCGCCCGCGAGCACCGTGACGGGGTGCAGGTCGAATTCGCCGACGGCACAACGGCCGACGCCGACCTGCTGGTCGGCGCCGACGGCATTCATTCCCGCCTGCAGGGAACGGTCACTCGCGCCACCGAACCGGTGAGCGAAGGCATCATGGCCTATCGCGGACTGATCCCCGCCGACCGACTGCACGGAATTGCCGATTTGGACGCCAGCGCGATGTGGCTCGGGCCGCGGCAGAGCTTTTTGGCTTATCCGGTATCGGCCGGCCGGCTTCTCAACATCGTGGCCTTCGTTCCGACCAATCTGACCGTTGCCGAATCCTGGACCGCGCCGGGCGACGTCTCCGAGCTGGCGGCCGCATACCGCGGCTGGGATCCGCGCGTGTCGGCGATCATCGACGCCATGGATTCCACGTTCCGCTGGGGAATCTATGACCGCGAACCGCTCGACCGGTGGTCCTCAGACCGGATCACCCTGCTGGGCGACAGCGCCCACGCCGTCACACCACACCTCGGCCAGGGCGCCAATCAGGCCATCGAGGATGCGATCACATTGGCCACGGTCGTGCGGGGCGCCCGGCCCGATGATGTCGCGGCGCGGCTGCGTCGCTATGAAGAATTGCGGATGGGGCGTACCGCCCAGGTCCGCCGCCAGGCCCGCGCCGCCGGGCGCATCTACCGCTCGACCGATCTCACGCCGCGGGAACAGGCGGACGAGCTTCAGGCGATACTCGACAGCGTCGCCATCAACACCTATGACGCCGAGAGCGCAGCGTTGGTCGCGTGACGGCTCGCGGCTGTGATAAAGATCCCTCGCCCATGGGATTCGGCGACACTTAGGTTAGGCTAAGCTGCTCGAACGCTCAATGACGAGAGTCCCATTGTCGCACCATGGGCGCCGTACACACGGCGCGGGGGTTGAGGAGAACGCGTCTGAACGGCCTGTATGACCCGGACCAGGAGAAGAGCAGCTGCGGCGTCGGCTTCCTGACCCGCAAGGACGGTGTCCAGACCCACGAGGTCATTCGCAAACTGCACGAGGCCCTGTGCGCGGTACCCCACCGCGGCGGAATGTCCTCGGAAGGCGTGGGTGACGGCGCCGGCGTGAACCTCGATCTGTCGCTGCGGTTCTTCAGCCATCTCACCGGCCGCGCAGACCTGCGGCCCGGGCAGTTCGGCGTCGGCAATTTCTTCTTGCCCAACGATGCCGCTTTCCACGCCGAGGCCGAAGCGGTCATCGAGAACGCGCTGCACGCACAAGGTTTCGCCATTCTCGTCAAACGAGATGTCCCCGTGGACAATTCGGCGATCCGCCCGGCGGCGATCAAGTATCAGCTGCCCATCCGGCAGTGGGTTTTCGTACCCGAATCCGGCACCATATCCGACGTCAAGATCCACGACGCGCTGATGGCGATCGAGGCGGTCGCCTACACCCGGCCCGAGATGCTGGGGCTCTACCCCCTATCGCTGAGCGCACGCACCCAGGTGCTGAAGGGGCGGCTCAACTCGAACGAAGTAGTGCCGTACTTCAGCGATCTCACCGATTCGCGCATGGAAGTGCACTCGATGTTCTTCCACACCAGGTTTTCGACGAACACCGCGCCGAACGCGATGATGGCACAGCCGTTCCGGTTCATGGCCCACAACGGCGAACTGAACACCGACAAGAAAAACCGCCTGTCGGACAACGCCATCGCGCGCGCCCGCAATCGCGCGATCGTCCGCCCGGTCGGGCAGTCCGACAGCTGTCGGCTGGACCAGACCCTGCAGAACCGCGTGCTCGAAGACGGGCTCGACCTCGTGACCGCTGTCGTCGCGATGATGCCGCCGGCCTGGGAGAACGACCCGACGTTGTCGCCGCAGGTGCGCGCGATGCTCGAGTACTTCAGCCTCTACGAGGAGAAGAACGACGGCCCCGCCGCGCTCATCTTCGGTGACGGCACGATCATCGGCGCACGCCTGGACCGGCTCGGTCTGCGGCCGTTGCGCACCGTCGAGACCGCGGACTATCTGGGTGTGATGTCCGAGGCCGGCCAGGTCTACTTCCCGCCACGAGACGTCATCAAGCGCGGGCGCATCGAGGCCGGCGGCATGCTCTACTACGACCACGCCGAGGGCCGGTCCTACTCCACCACCGAAGCACTGGAAAAGCTTGCGGCGCAGGCCGACTACCCGGCGATGCTCGCCGCCGCGCGCATCGATCTGCGCGATCTGCCGGCAGTGACACCCGAGAATCAACTCTCGCCGGCCCGCTACAACGGCGACCTCAACCGCCATCAGCGCTACGTCGCGTACTCGCTCAATCAGGAGAGCTTCAAATTCCTGATGGACCCGATGCTGGCGACGGGCCAGGAAAAGATCTCGGCGATGGGCTACGGCGCGGCGATCAATGCGCTGTCCAACCACGAAGGCGGTATCGCGCGGTACTTCTCGCAGCGATTCGCGCAGGTGACCAACCCGCCGCTGGACAGCATCCGCGAGGCCGACGGCATGACGCTACGGGTTGCGCTGGGCGCCAAGCCCAACAGCGGCGCCAAACCCGCACCGCAGATCGTCGTGCCCTCACCGATTCTCACCCACCTCGACATGCTCAAGATCCGCGACCAGCAGCACACACCGGTCCAGCGCTTCGGGATGCGGTACCTGGTCGACCTGCACGATCCCGCCGCGAACGCGAAGGCCCTCGTGCAAGCCATCGACGGGCTGTGCGACGAGGTCGAAGCGTTCGCACGGGAGACCGGCGGCATCGCGGTGATCTCGGACCGCCACGTCGAAAGCGGTCTTGCGGCAATGCCCCTGACCATCGTCGTGTCCGCGATCAATCAGCGGTTGATCGAAGAAGGGCTCCGGCTTCGGGTTTCGGTGATCGCCGAGAGCGGTCAGGTGTGCTCGTCGCACCACATCGCGACGGTGCTGGGGTTCGGCGCGTCGGCCGTGTATCCGCTGGCCGTGCAGATGCGTGCCGAGGAGAAGTTCGGCACAGCCGACGACGAGAGCACCGTGGCGGCCTTCAAGCGCTTCGCCAAGGCGGCTGAGAAGTCGCTCATGAAGACCATGGGCCGCGTCGGCCTGTGCACAGCCGAAAGCTATATCGGCGGTGAGTTTTTCGAGCCCAGCTATCTCGACACGGGCGACCCGGTGTTGCGCCGCTACTTCCCCAATGTCATCTCCCCCGTCGCCGGGGTCGGATTCGCGACACTGGCCGACACCGTCGCCGAGTGGCACGCTCGCGCGCTCGCGGTGACCGGCGAGAAGGATGTGCCGCTGCTCGGCCTGTTCAAGGAACGCGCCGAGGGTGCGGGGCACTCGTACGGGACGACGGCGGTCCGTGGATTCGTCGACATGACCGAGGAGTCCATCTCCTTCGGCGACGAAGCCCGGCCGGAGAACCCCGACATGGCCGACCCCGCATACCTGCGCGGACTGCCGCTGCACCAGCTCGCAGGTGCGTTCGGCCTCGACGACGACGCGTACCGCAACAACAGCTTCGACGAGCTGACCCCGCGGGCGATCAACAGCTTCGACATCACGCCGGGCTACCGCAACTTCGTGTTCGCGATGAACACCGAGCGCACGCGTCGGCCCGCCGCGCTACGCGACGTGCTGGCCCTGCCCGCCGACGTCAACTTCGTGCACACCGCCGACGAGTTCCGCTCGGAGATGGGTCAATTCGCGCGGTTCGGGAACAACGATTTCCAGGTGCGCGGCCTGACGTGTGTCCAGGCAGGTGACGAGTTCACCCTGCGCCTGCACCACGGCCCCGAACGTCTCGCTGCGCTCCTGGAGTCGCTCGTGCAGCGGTTCGGCGACGACATCGGTGAGAGCGAGATCGTCGGCGACCGACTGCGATTGCGGGCGAGCGGCGAGGCCGGCGACTATCTCGCGAACATCCGGACGGCGCCCGACTCGATCCCGCTGTCATCGGTGCAACCCGCGAGCGAGATCACCGCCACTCTGGCATCGGGCGCCATGAGCCATGGTGCGCTGGTGGCCCAGGCCCATGAGGCCGTCGCGCACGGCACCAACATGGTGGGCGGTCTGTCCAACTGCGGTGAGGGCGGTGAGCACATCACCCGCTACGGCACCATCCGCGGATCTCGGATCAAACAGTTCGCCTCGGGACGCTTCGGGGTGTGGGCGGGTTATCTTGCCGACCCGATGTTGCGGGAACTCGAAATCAAGATCGGTCAGGGCGCCAAACCCGGTGAAGGCGGCCAACTCCCGGCTCCGAAGGTGACCGTGCAGATCGCGGCCGCGCGCGGCGGAACGCCCGGCGTCGAGCTCGTCTCGCCGCCGCCGCACCACGACACGTACTCGATCGAGGATCTCGCCCAGCTCATCCACGACTGCAAGGCCGCCCGCGTTCGGGTGATCGTCAAACTCGTGTCGTCGGAGGGCATCGGCACCATCGCCGTCGGCGTCGCGAAAGCCGGCGCCGACGTCATCAACGTCGCGGGCAACACCGGTGGCACCGGTGCGGCGGCCGTCACGAGCCTCAAGTACGCGGGCCGGTCCGCCGAGATCGGTATCGCCGAAGTGCATCAGGCCCTGTGTGTCAACGGTATCCGTCAGAAGGTGGTGCTGCGCTGTTCGGGTGCCCACCAAACCGCGAGCGACGTGGTGAAATCCGCGCTGCTGGGTGCCGACAGCTTCGAGTTCGGCACCACCGCACTCATGATGCTCAAGTGCGTCATGGCCAAGAACTGCAACATCAAGTGCCCCGCGGGGCTGACCACGAACGCCGAGGCGTTCGAGGGTGATCCGCGCGCGCTCGCGCAGTATCTGCTCAACATCTCCCACGAGGTCCGAGAAATCCTCGCTACGCTCGGCCTGCCGTCGCTGCGCGCCGCCCGAGGGCGCAGCGATCTGCTGCACCTGCTCGACCACCCATCGAGTATCGGCAGGCTCGACCTGCGTGCCATGCTCGCGGTGGCCGACGAGTTCGTGGTCGACGAGCCGATCTACATGGAGAAGGACTACTCCGTCGACGACATGTTCTTGAGCCGGCTGAACTTCGCCGGAGTGGCCATGGCCCCGGTGCAGCTGACCAACCAGAACAAGAGCGTCGGCGGACAACTCGCCATCGACATCGAACGCCTGCTCAACCATGGCGGCGCCGACGGTCCGGTCACCGGATCGGCAATCGCGACCGACCACCGCGGCCGGCGCTACCTGCTGCCCGACAGCGTCACCATCACCACGACCGGTTCGGCAGGTCAGAGCTATGGCGTGTTCTGCAACGACGGGATGACCCTGCGGCACACCGGAACATGCAACGACGGAGTCGGAAAGAGTGCGTGCGGCGGCACCATCGTCGTCCGCTCACCCGGCGGCGGTACGGCCGCGCCGGGCGGCAATGTGCTCATCGGGAACTTCGCCCTGTTCGGCGCATCCGGTGGCCGGTTGTTCGTCGAAGGTGAGGCAGGCGATCGCTTCGCGGTCCGCAACTCCGGCGCCACCGCGGTCGTCGAGGGCGTCGGCGAATTCCTGTGCGAGTACATGACCAACGGTGCGGTGTTCAACATCGGCGGATTCGGCAAGGGCGTCGCCAACGGGATGAGCGGCGGTTTCCTCTACCAGTACGATCCGGCCGGCGAACTGGCATCGAAGGTCAGCGCGGACTCCGCGCTCGTCGCCCCGATCACCGAGGCGCCGTTCCACGAGGTCGCGGCCCGCACGATGCTGGAATGGCATGCCGCGGCAACAGGTTCCGTGAAAGCCCAACTGCTGCTCGATGGTTGGGAGAAGACGCGGCGCCACGTCGTCTATGTGATGCCCCGTGCACTGCTGCAATACCAGGATTCCGATGCGATCCTGGCCGCCAAGACCCGCAAGGAACTGCTCGACGAGCTGGCATCCTCGCTCGCGGGTTTTCAGGTGCACAAGTTCAAGCGCTCCTACCGCGATCAGCAGGTTGTCCTCGGCGGGTCGGTGCCCGGTTACGGCGACACCGACACCGAAGAGATGTTCGCGCTGCTCAACACCTACACGGTGCTCAACATGGCCCAGCAGCTCGCGCTGACGCGGCTGCCCGGCGTGACCGAGGTGACCGATCCGCGCGTCGGCAAGGCGGTGCGAAACCTCGTCCTCACCGAGGATTTCTTCCTGATCCAGAAACTGCAGAAGCACGCGCGCGAGGCCATCGACGCGTTCAGCGACGAAGACCTCGCGGTGCTGATCGCGAACAAGCGCATCACCGACTACAAGCAGGCACTGGCACAGCGCAACGTGCTGTCGACGGACAGCTTGGGCACGTATGGCTGGATCATGCACCAGGACGCGAAGAACATCGACAAGATCGGCCGC
This sequence comes from Mycolicibacterium wolinskyi str. Jessa 2025, assembly GCF_049241375.1. Classification (NCBI taxonomy): domain Bacteria; kingdom Bacillati; phylum Actinomycetota; class Actinomycetes; order Mycobacteriales; family Mycobacteriaceae; genus Mycobacterium; species Mycolicibacterium wolinskyi. The sequence goes on along the minus strand of NZ_CP185960.1, from coordinate 2,653,999 downwards.
CTGCCCTCGTTCGAGGAATTGTTCGCCCATCAGGTGATGCCCGTCATCGCGGCGTCCTTCGCGGCCACCTCCACCCCAACGGACCACGTGAAGAGCGCATGAAGATCGCCTACATCCCCGAAGACGCCCCCTTCAACGAGGATCAGCGCGCCTGGATCTCCGGCTTCCTCGCCGGGCTGCACTCCCGCTTGGCGATGAATGTCGCACCTCCGCCCGTGGCGGTCGACAGCACCGCATCGCGCCCGCCACTGCGGATCCTCTACGGCACGCAGACCGGCAACGCCGAGGCCGTCGCGGCGGACACGGCAGCCGCCGCCAAGGCACAAGGCTTCGACGTGACGGTGAGCGGCCTGGACGAGATCGCACTCGACGAGTTCGTGGGGTTGCGCTACGTCTTGATCATCACCTCGACGTACGGCGAGGGCGAAATGCCCGACAACGCCGAATTGTTCTGGGAGGCTTTGTCTTCGACGCAAGCTCCGCGGTTGGAGGGCGTGTCGTACGGCGTGCTCGCGCTCGGTGACACGAGCTACGACGGTTTCTGCCAGGCGGGCAAGCTCATCGACACCCGGCTGGAGCAGCTCGGCGCCAGCCGGGTCGTCGGCCGCGCCGACTGCGATGTCGACTACGAGGCGCACGCCGCCGAATGGGTGCAGGGCGCGGTCGGTTCCCTCGTCACCCTGGCCGGGGCCAGCGGAACTCCCGGCACACCTCCGCCCAGCACGGTCGCGCGGTCCGGATGGACCCGCAAGAACCCGTTCCTCGCCGAACTCCCGGTCAACCGGGTGCTTTCGGGATCCGGCTCGGCCAAAGAGATCCGGCACTACGAATTCGCACTCGCCGACAGCGGTATCGGCTATGAAGCCGGTGACGCACTGGCGGTCGTGCCGGAGAACAGCCCGGCACTCGTCGAGGCCATCTGCGCGCATTTCCGGGTGTCGGTCGACACCGTCGTTGACGGCACGCCGCTCGCCGAACTGCTCGGCCACCGCTACGAGATCAGCACGCCGTCCAAGGACCTGCTGAGCGAGGTCGAGAGCCGTGCCGAGAACGAGGAGTTCTCGCATGCCCTGCGCGGCGGGGTCAAGGAGATCCTGGAACGCTGGCTCTACGGCAAGGACATCCTGGACATCCTGCGTATCGGCGGCGATTCGCTCAGCCTCGAGGAGTTCATCGCACTGTTGAAGCCGTTGCAGCATCGCGCGTACTCGATTTCGTCGAGTTCACTGGCCCACCCGGATCGGATTCATCTGACCGTCGCCAGTGTTCGCTACCACCGCAGCGGCCGTGAACGCGGCGGCGTGTGCTCGACATATTTGGCCGATCGCTGCGGGAGCGCGCGAATCTTCCTGCAGCCCAACAAGTCCTTTCGCGTGCCGGCCGACGACGTGCCGATGATCATGGTCGGGCCTGGGACGGGTATCGCGCCGTTCCGCGCCTTCCTGCAGGAGCGCGAACAGCGCGCGGCCGCCGGGCGCAACTGGCTGTTCTTCGGCGACCAGCATCGCGATCACGACTACATCTACTCCGACGAGCTCACCGCCTGGGAGGGTTCGGGTCTGCTCACGCGGCTGGATCTGGCTTTTTCGCGCGACCAGGCAGACAAAGTGTACGTACAGACCCGGATGCGCGAGAACGGCAAGGAACTGTTCGCCTGGCTGCAGGACGGCGCGCACTTCTACGTGTGCGGCGACGCGACCCGCATGGCCAAGGACGTCGACAAGGCGCTGCACGAGATCGTCGCGGAGCACGGCGGTCTCGGCGTCGACGACGCCAACGAGTACGTCAACACCCTCAAGCGCGAGAAGCGGTACGTACGCGATGTGTACTGACGGCCGACGTTGCGAAAATTGCCCCGCGAAGCGCCTTTCGGCAGGCGGCGGCGTCATCGCACGATCGCTTCCCGCGTTGGGCACGGTCGTGGCCGTCACCGCCAACGATGCCGCCCTGCTGAGCCACACCGGCGAGTATCTGGCACCGGCGCTACCCGGTGAAGCGCTGCGCTGCGGGGATGCCTACATCGGTCTGCGGCTGCATCCCGACCTCATCCGCGACACCTACCTCGCACCCCGCGCCCTCACGCTGGCCAGTGAAACCGGCACCCACCGAGCGTATTTCACTCCCCTGTCCGACGAACTGGCCATCCGCGCCCTGGAGCTCGCGCCGGCTGACGAACCGGAACCTGCTGAGGCCGTCGACTGGTCGGCCGTCAACTGGAGCGAGACCGACCAGCTCACCCACCTCGATACGCTGACCCCGGAGCGCTACCAGGTACTCCCGTTCACCGGTGCGCGCCAGGTCGATCCGCGAGTGATACCCCACTTGCTCGCGCATCTCGTCGACATGGACCTCCCGTTCACCATCGCCGTGCCCGCAGGCGGATGCGTACAACTGCATCGGGGCCGTGCCGCGATGTTCGATGCGGCGGGTGCACATTTCACGGTGATCTTCGGCGCCTGCCGCTACGCGATGGACCCGGCGTATGTCGCGGAATGCTGGGTCACCCAGGCATCCGGTGCGACGGGCCTGACTTCGGCGATCGAGCTCTATGACCACAGCAACCGGTGCGTCACCGTGATCACCCAAACCGGCGCCGTGTGCGAACACCTGCACGAGGCCTGGGAAGCGATCGCGGCGTCGTTGCCGGCGTGTGACGGGTAGTGCTGCGCCACACCGTGGGCCAGCAACCCGATGCCACCTGGCCCGCCGCCCCCAACATGGCTCGTGACGGTGACTTACGAATTCGAATGTTTGGGTTTTGACGGATCTGGCAATTCCTCCGTTCGGCAGTTCCGTAAGGTTCCTACGTCGATCGGATTTACCGTGATTGTGCTCGGCATCATCCTCCTGCTGATCGGTTACTTCACCAGCCTGTCGATCCTCTACACCATCGGCGGAATCCTCGTGGTAATCGGCATCATCCTGTGGATTCTCGGGGCAGTCGGCCGCCCGGTCGGCGGTCGAAAGGTCTGGTTCTAGTACCGACCTCGCTTCGGCGCACCGGTGAGCCCGTGGGGGGTGCTCACCGGTGGCGCTCGAAGTACTTCCGATAAGCCTCGGCAGCGGCGGCCAGCTCGGGCCGGGATTCGAGCACCGGCTGCATCTTCTGCCGGGCTTCTTCGCGTTTGTACGGGATGAACTCCGTCGGGAAGTTCCCCTCGTGCGGGTGATAGTCGCGAAGGACCCGGCGCGCCACCGTCGCTTTGTGCACCTCGTCGACACCGTCGGCGATACCCATCGTCGGCGCACCGGCATACATGGCCTGGATCGGCGTGAGGTCCGTGGTCCCCAGCGAGCCGAGAATGTGCAAGGCATTGAACGACACCTCGCGCAACACTTTCGCCATCGTGAACTTGACGGCCGCGATCTCCGTGCGCGCCTCCAGAGCCGAGGTCTGGTCGATCTTCCAAGCCGTCTCCAGCACGAACAAACGCAGCATCTTGATCATCGCGTAGGACTCGGCGATCTTCTCCTGCACCATCTGGTGCTCGGCGATCACCTTGCCGTGCGACTCCCGGCTCAGTGCACGCTCGCACATCATGTCGAAGGCCAGATTGCACTGGGCGATGGTCCGCATCGCGTGATGGATACGCCCACCACCAAGTCGGCGCTGCGCCAACGTCTTTGCGCCGTCTTCCGGTCCGAGGAGATGGTCGAGCGGCACCCGCACGTCGCGGTAGACGATGCGGTTGTGGTTACGCGGCTCGGGCATGATCTCCACACCCGGCGTCTCGCGCGGCACGACGAACATCCCGTTGGTGCACATGACAAACAGCAGGTCGGCCACGCGGCCCGCTGAGGTGAACCACTTTTCGCCGTTGATCACCCACTCGTCGCCGTCGCGGACGGCGTGGGTCTTGAACAGGTTCGGGTCGCTGCCGCCCTGCGGTTCGGTCATCGAATAGGCCGAGAACATGTCCTGGTTGAGCAACGGCCGCAGCCAGCGTTCCTTCTGCTCCTCGGTGCCGTAGGCGGCGAGCATCTCCATGTTGCCGGTATCGGGTGCCGAAGCGCCGAACATGTGCGGGGCGCCCGCATAGCGTCCGATGATCTCGTTGAGCAGCCCGAGTTTGAGCTGCCCGAAGCCCGGGCCGCCGAGGTCACGGTCGAGGAAGATCGCCCACAGGCCGTGGTCTTTGACCTCTTGTTGCAGCTCGCGCACATAGGCTTTCACCGCCGGGTCAGGTGAGCGCACCGCGTACGGGAAGACGTGGTCGAGCGGCTCGACCTTCTCGGCACAGAACTGCTTGACCCAATCCAGCTTTTCCTGAAACTCCGGTTCGGTACTGAAATCCCAAGCCATGCAACGCCTCAGAACTTCACCAGCGGCGTGCCGCTGATCAACTCGTAGACGAAGTTCACGAAGAAGAACCCGAAGAACAGGAAGTTCAGCACGAGCAGCACATAGTGCCACCACCGCGGGCGGGCCGGCCTGGGGAGTTTCGAATTCAGGTACATGAGCATGAACGGAAAGGCCAAGGCGCCGAGATTCGACATGTTCGCCGAGATCTGAACCAGCCGCACCGGTGTGGTGAGGTGGATCGCGCCGGCGATGATCACGAGCACCACCAACATGAACGGGTAGTAGAAGCGGCGAGGATCGCCCTCCAACAGGCGACGCAGGCGCGGGCTCGTGGCATGTGCGGCGTCGGTGAAATTGCGCACCAGTGCCTCGAATATGCCCAACTGCGTGGAGAACAGGATCAGCACGCCGACCACCAGCATCAGATAGAACATGCCCGAGCCGTACTGCTCGCCCAACTTCTCGGCCGTGAACGTCGGCACGTTCGACGTCGTCGGCGCATCGCCGGTGGTCGCGACGATATGCGCCATCAGGATGGTGGGCAGCAGCATCCCGAGCATCGCGCCGCAGAAGAACACCGCCCACTGGTCGATGAGCAGCAACCGATACCACCGCCTCCACCTGGAGGCGTTTTCGGGCGTGTCACGGAAGGTCACGCCGACCGGGAGCAATTCGCGTCGATCTCCGCGCATTCCGGAGATGTAGCCGACGCGATGACCCATGCCGTATCCCTTGTCGCGGTAATGGGCCATCGCATACCAGTTCAACCCCGACGCCAGCGCGGTGAAACCGGCGAGCGCGCCGAGCGTCGTCGCGGTGATACCGGGCGGCGGCGCGGCCGGAGTCACCAGTCCCCGGATCCCCTCCCACCACACTGACGGCGGAACGATCGCGATGTCGACGACGAGCAACACCGCCAGCAGCGAGCCCACGATCACCCAGTTGCTCAACTCGAGCGCGCGCGAGATCTTGCGGGCGAAGACACAGATCAGAAAGACGACGAACAGCAGACCGATTGCCAACAGCCGGGTGTATTCGAGTTCGTCGGGCCGGTGCACGCGTCCGGCGATCAACGCGAACAGCCCCTGCCCCGCGCTTGCCGCCCAGCCGCCGAAGATGAAGGCGAAGTAGAAGACGATGAGCGACACCGGGATCCAGAATTTCCAGCCCGGCGGGACGCGGCCCCACCCGACGATCGGCACCTCGCCGGTGGCGACCACATACCGCGACACCTCGACGTTGTAGAACGTCTGCAGGATGGCCGACACCGTGATGACCCAACCGATGCCGACGAACCCGTACGCGCCGACCGCCTGCGGCCCGAGCAGCCACTCGCCGCTTCCGACCGAGATGCCGAGCGCGATCAGACTCGGCCCGATCACGAACTGGACGATCTGCACCGGACCGAGGCGCGAGACCTTGAAGACTTCCTCGGGCTCGGGCAGATCGTCGACACCCAATGGTGGACGGCTCGTGCCCAATTGATACGACGCGGAATCCGACACCGGTTCGGTGAGCTTGCTGTCGGACATCGGGCCCTCCCCCGGGTTGTCGTCATCGACATGTCCCTGGATGGGGCTTACACCACGCATTCGGAAAGGTCAATAGCGGTGTCGCGCCGACCGTCGGCTCGACGGCGCGGGAATTCTTGCGCCGAGGGATGTTTCAGCTTCGTCCCCAGCGCTCCCGGTGACCGCAGCGACCGAGCCGTGCCATGGCGGCGACGCTGAGTTGTCAACGCGCTGAACGACTCGCGCCCGATTTGCTCATGACATGCTGCCCTACGGCATACGCTTGTCGACATGTCCGACCAACGCCCGAGGTCGGGGGCTACGGTTGCAAAGTTGGCCATGTATTGCGTACTGGCCGGATTCCTCGTGGCGGCATTGCTGTTCCCCGTCGTGGGCGCCGCCGGGATGTTGACGAGCCGGGTGTCGGAGACCGTGAGCGAGGACTTCGCCGAGCTGCTGGAAGGCGAAGCTCCGGTCGTCTCCACCATGGTCGATTCCGCGGGAAATCCGATCGCGTGGTTGTACGAGCAACGCCGCTGGGTGGTGCCGAGCGACCGGATCGCCGACACCATGAAGCTCGCGATCGTCTCGGTGGAGGACAAACGGTTCGCCGAACACAACGGCGTGGACGTCCAGGGCACCCTGAACGGGCTCGTCAGTTATCTGCGTGGTGCCGAGCAGATCCGTGGCGGGTCGACTCTCGACCAGCAGTACGTCAAGAACTTCAACCTGCTGGTGCGCGCAGAGACCGACAAGGAGCGCCGGGCCGCGATCGAGGTGAGCCCGGCACGCAAACTGCGGGAGATGCGGTTGGCGTTGGCCCTGGACAAGGCGCTGCCCAAAGGGGAGATCCTGGCCCGCTACCTGAATCTGGTGTCGTTCGGCAACGGCGCGTTCGGTGTGCAGGACGCGGCGCGGACGTACTTCGGCATCGACGCCGCCCAGCTCAACTGGCAGCAGGCCGCCCTGCTGGCCGGTTTGGTGCGGTCCACCAGCGCGCTCAACCCGTACACCAACCCCGACGGCGCCCTGGCCAGACGCAACACCGTGCTCGACACGATGATCGAGAACCTGCCCGACCGGGCCGACGAACTGCGCGCGGCCAAGGGCCAGCCCCTGGGCGTTCTCCCGCAACCCGACCCGTTGCCGCAGGGGTGCATCAGCGCGCGGGATCGGGCGTTCTTCTGCGAGTACGCGCTGCAGTTCCTGGCGAACGCGGGCATCACCATGGAGGAGATCACGCGCAACGGCTACCTGATCCGCACCAATCTCGACCCGAAAGTCCAGGACAGCGTCAAGTCGGCCATCGACACCGTCGCCGATCCGACCACCGACGGCGTGGCGAGCGTGATGAGCGTGATCACGCCGGGCAAGGACGTGCACCGGCTGGTCGCGATGGCCGACAACCGCACGTACGGGCTCGACCTCGACGCCAACGAAACCGTGCAACCGCAGCCGTTCTCGCTGGTCGGTGACGGGGCCGGGTCGATATTCAAGATCTTCACCACGGCCGCCGCACTCGAGATGGGCATGGGTATCAATGCTCAGCTCGACGTTCCGGCGTCGTTCCAGGGCAAGCGGCTCGGCAGCAGCGATACGCCCGGATGCCCGAAGGAAACGTGGTGTGTGAAGAACGCCAGGTCCTACCGCAGCCCGATGAACGTCACCGACGCGCTCGCCCAGTCGCCCAACACCGCGTTCGCCAAACTCATTGCGCAGATCGGCGTTCCGCGCGCGGTGGACATGGCGGTCCGGTTGGGGTTGCGGTCGTACGCCGAGCCGGGCAGCGCCCGCGCGTACAACCAGTCCGAGGAGCACGCCGACGAGAGCATCGCCGAATACGTCAAGCGTCAGAACATCGGGTCGTTCACCCTCGGACCGCTCGAGCTCAATGCCCTCGAGCTGTCCAATGTCGGGGCGACGCTGGCGTCGGGCGGCATGTGGTGCCCGCCAAACCCGATCGACAAGATCTTCGACCGCTACGGGCGGGAGGTCGGCGTCGAGACACCGCCCTGCGAGCAGGCGGTACCCGAAGGGCTCGCGAACACGCTGACCAACGCCCTTGGCAAGGACCACACGGGCGGGACCGCGACCGCCGCGGCGAGCACGGTCGGGTGGGATCTGCCGATGGCGGGCAAGACCGGCACCACCGAATCGCACCGGTCGTCGGCGTTCCTCGGGTTCACGAACCGATATGCCGCCGCGAACTACATCTTCGACGACTCCTCCTCGCCGTCCGGCTTGTGTTCATACCCCTTGCGCAAGTGCGGTGACGGCGACCTGTACGGCGGCACCGAGCCGGCCCGCACCTGGTACCTGGCGATGGACCCGATCGCCGAGTACTTCGGGCCGCTGGGGATGCCGCCCACCGAGCCGCGCTACGTCGACGGCGGCCCGGGCAGCGAAGTGCCCAGCGTGACCGGCCTGAAGCTCGACGCCGCACGTAAACGCATCCAAGATGCTGGGTTCCAGGTCGCCGAGTATCCGACGCCGGTCAACAACTCGGCACCCAAGGGTTCGGTGGTCGGGACGACGCCGCGTGGCAAGACGATCCCCGGCTCGATCATCACCATCAACACCAGCACCGGCTACGTGCCGCCGGTCTACGTTCCGCGGCCCGAGGCGCCACCACCGCCTCCCGGCGCACCGCCGCCGCCATCTGACGGCAACGTCATCCTGATTCCAGGGCTGCCACCGATCACCATTCCCGGGCCGCCTCCGCCGCCCCCACCGGCACCGCCTCCCCCGGCGCCGCCGCCACCGCCTGCCCCGGGTGCGCCGTTCTGACATCGAGTCTGCGCTGAGGGCGTGAATCACTCGCACTTTTGCGCCCTGGACGCAGACTCGATGAAGTGCTAGTCGACTGCTCAGCACGCTCGGGCGGGCCGACACCAGTCGCTACGATGGAGACTTCCCGCCGGTCCGTCGAGCCGCGCAGACACTCCCCACGAAATTTCGCGATGAACATCTTGAGCCACACCCGTATCCACGCCACGCTGCTTCTCGTCCTCACGATGATGTGCGCCGTCGTCGGCTGCTCAGAAGCCCACACGGCGTCGACCCCGACGTCGGCACCCGCCGCCGCTGTCCCGCCGCCGCCCGACGCCACACACCGGCCACTGGCATCCGAGCCCGCACAGCTTGCCGACGATCTCGTCGCCGACGAACACGTCCTGCGAGACCCGGCGACGCCGGAGAGGGTTTTGCAGGCCGCGGCCGTCCGTCAGCAAGCGGCCTACCGTGCCCTCGGACGGCATCCCGAGTGGGATCCGATCGCTCGTCCGCGGATCCCCGCGCCGCTCCTCGAAACCTATGACCGCAATGTCGACGCGCGCCGTCAGCTCAACGCGATGAGCAAGCGCGCGAAGGACACGCTGCCCGCGTGGCGGATCGTGGCGCCCCGGCCCGTCGACGAGCTGATGGGTTACTACCGCAAAGCCGAGGCAGCGTCCGGCGTCGGCTGGAACTATCTGGCGGCGATCAATTTCATCGAGACCGGCTTCGGCCGCATCGCCGGCGTCAGCACTGCCGGCGCGCAAGGTCCCATGCAGTTCATGCCGTCGACGTTCGCCGCGTACGGCGGGGGCGGTGACATCCACTCACCCCATGACGCCATCATGGCGGCGGGCCGATACCTCGCCGCGAACGACTTCGCCAACAACCCCGATTACGCCCTGTACCGGTACAACAACTCCAACCAATATGTGCGGGCGATCAGCGCTTACGCAGCCGTGCTCGCCGCCGATCCCGGTGCCTTGGCCGGGTACTACCGGTGGGACGTCGTCTACAACTCGACCGCCGGCGACGTGACGCTCCCCGTCGGGTACACCGCCAGCGAGCCCGTCCCCGTCGCGGACTACCTCAAGACCCACGCACCGCCCGCACCCGACATTCGGATCTCCACCCAGAGCGAGCAGATTCTCCAGAACATGCTGCGGGTCCGTAACGGTGCCGGCGAGGGGTCTGACCAACTGTCCCGGCAATTCCTCGGCGTCCCCTACGGCGCCAACACCCTTGGGGGCTCGGCTGTCGAGCCCGAACAGCTCGTCGTCGACCTGCAGAGAGTCGACTGCTTCACCTACGCCGACTACGTCGAAGCGCTCAAACGGGCGACCAACCGTGACGAGTTCCTCGATGCACTGGCCAAGGTGCGATACCGCGACGGCGTCGTCAGCTTCCAGAACAGAAAGCACTTCTTCACGGACTGGGCAGTGTCGGCGCCCGCGATCGCGACCGACATCACGAAAAACCTGAGCCCCAACGCAATTCAGGTGCCCAAGAACCTCAACGCCAAGAACTCCGGCGGCGTGTATCTGCCCGGGTTGCCGGTCGTTCCGCGAACCGTTTCCTACATTCCCAGGGACAAGGTCGACAGCCACGTCATCGACGGGCTACGCACCGGTGACTACCTCGGCGCCTACGCCGAAGACGGCGGACTCGATGTCACCCACGTCGGCATCGTCATCGACACACCCGCCGGGCCGGTCTTTCGGAACGCGTCGTCCCTGCGGGCGGACAACAAAGTTGTCGACACCCCGCTTGGTGCCTATCTGAAGACCGTGCCCGGGATCGTGGTCCTGCGTCCGGTGGAGTAGCGGATCTTCTGGGCTTGAGTGGGGCGGCATCAGATGTCGGACGGTTTCGTGAGCGGCGAACCTGTGACGAACGTGCAGCCTGTTGTGGCGTTCTCGGCCTTGGGGCACAAGAGCTTGCACGCTCGTCACAGTGCATCGCAAGACAAGGACCAACTGACATGCCGTGGGTGCGGGCGCCGTCATACAGGGCTTGAGTGGGGCGGGCGGGGCTCGAACCCGCGACCAATGGATTATGAGTCCACGGCTCTAACCGACTGAGCTACCGCCCCGGGCGCATCTGCGCGGCACCCATAATCCCACACAGTCATAGCCGAACCACTCGCGGAGTCAGCCGAACGCGCGGTTTCATCCGCGACGTGCTGCGGCGGCCGTATCGATCGGCACACTCGGCGGGTCGCTGCCGGATACGCTCACCGCGTGATCCGCTTTCTGCTGCGCATAGCGATCTTCCTCGGCTCGTCGGCGATCGGCTTGCTGGTCGCGGCGTGGCTGGTTCCGGGCGTGCGGGTGTCGGCGTTGGGCTTCATCGCCGCCGTCGTGATCTTCACCGTCGCGCAGGGCATCCTCTCGCCCTTCTTCCTCAAGATGGCCAACCGTTACGCCTCGGCGTTCCTGGGCGGTATCGGCCTGGTGTCGACGCTGGCCGCGTTGATCCTCGCCTCGGTGTTGACCACGGGATTGAGCATCCGTGGGATCGGTTCGTGGATAGCCGCGACGGTCGTGGTCTGGTTGGTCACCGCCGTCGCAACGCTGGTCCTGCCGCTGCTGGTTCTGAAGAAGAAGACCGCCTCGACGTAGGTGGAATCATGGCGGTCGTGTCGTCACCCTCTTACGCATTCGCCTCCGACAACGCCGCGCCCGCTCATCCGCAAGTCATCGAGGCGATCACCGCCGCCAATGACAGCGCGGTCGCGTCCTACGGTGACGACGCCGCCACACAACGCGCGACCGAGGCCGTCAAGACGACGTTCGACTCCCCCGACGCCGATGTGCTGTTCGCCCTGACGGGCACGGGCGCCAACATCATCGCGCTCGCGTCGGCGGTGCGGCCGTGGCAGGAGATTCTGTGCAGCGACGTCGCACACTCACTGGTCGACGAGGCCGGCGGTCCCGTCCGGCTGTCGGGTGCCCAGCTCACCAAACTGCCGAGCGACGACGGGCTCATCAACCCGGCCGAACTCGACCGCGCGGTCACACGGCGCGGACCGGTCCATCACTCGCAACCCCGCATCGTCACGATCACGCAGTCCACCGAGAACGGGCGGCTGTGGACTCCGCAGGCGATCAAAGACTTCATCGACCATGCCCATGACCTGGATCTGCTCGTGCACGTGGACGGTTCGCGAATCGCCAATGCGGTAGCGGCGCTGGACATCCCGCCGCGCGAAGCCATCGGTGACGCCGACATCGTCACGGTCGGCGGCACGAAGAACGGCCTCCTGCTCGGCGACGCGATCCTGGTGCGGCGTCCCGAGCTGTTCGACGGAATTCACTTCGTACAGAAGCAGATCGGTCATCTCGCGAGCAAGCAGCGCTTCATCGCCGCGCAGTTCGAGGCCCTGTTCCGCGACGGTTTGTGGCTGCGAAACGCCGACCACGCCAACCATATGGCCGCCCGGTTGAGCGTCGGATTCGAGAGCCTTGGCCTGCGGCTGGCGAGCCCGACCGAGGCCAACGAGGTGTTCGTCGACCTCGATCCTCGTGAGTACCACCAGCTGTCGACGGCGTATGCGGTCCATCGGCCGGACCCGCTACTGCCGACCGTCCGGTTCGTATGTTCGTGGGCGACCACCGCACGCGAAGTCGATGACGTACTGAGCCTGCTCGGTCAGGTGTAGACCGGCTGCCCGTCGTCGCCGATCCGGTATTGCTCGGTGCCCTCGTGGACGCGTGCACCGTCGACGCCCAATGCGACGGCCACCTTGTTGCACGCGTTGCGCATGACGTCGAGCGTCAATTCGATTGCCTCGTCGCGGGAGAAGTGCTCGAGCAGCGAATCACCCGACACCCGCGACGGTGTCCAGATCAGCGCGTCGACGTAGCGCAGGGCCGCCTTGTGGCGTTCGGACAACTCGGAATTCTCGTAATGATCGATTGCGGAGAACATCGTCTCGGTAGCGCCGGCCTCCAACGCACCGGCCTCGCGCAGTGACTTGCACAGCCGGCAGTTGTGCTGACGGGCGCCGCGAAGCCGCACGATCTCCGATGTCACCGGGTCGAGCGCGCGCATCCGGCCAACCGCGGGCACGAAGACGTCGATCACGTAGTCGGATGGTGAGGTGTCGTGGTCCCAGCTGCCCGGCTCGACCGGCACGTTCACCCCGATCGAGCACAGCCCGGCGAGCACCCGCGGCACGAAGTCGGCGATGAAGATCAGGGTCGTCACACCAAAAACGTTGGGACCCAGCAGGTCCCCGAAGGCGGCTCGCTGCGCGTCGCTGATCGCGGTGACGTCGGCACTGAATTGCTCGGCGAACTCGGTGATCATCGGGTCGACGGCGCCTCCACCGGATTCGGCAGGCAGCGGTGACAGCCCGACCGTCGCGGCGCAGGCCTCCCGAACGTCGGCGTTGATATCGGCCAGTCCCGGCGGCGACAACGCCACCAGACGCGTCAACTGACTCAACACACCGGCAGTATCCACCACCGCCGCCGCCGGCGGGGCGCTTTTACGGCGCCGCTGCCCGTGCCATGGCGTCCAGGCCCGACGCGTAGCTCTCTTTGACCACCTCGAGGTGCACCCAGCTGTCGACCACACCGACGCCGGGAAGCGCCCGCACCGCGTCGAGGATCTCGACCAGCTGTGCGGCCGAGAACGCGCGCACCGTGACCAGCAAGTCGAAGCGACCCAACGTCCGCGCCACGAAGATCACCGAGCGCATCGTCATCAGCGCGGACACGACGTCATCGGCGGCCCCGGTCAGCCGGATGCCCAGCCCGAGCGCGCTCTGCCGGTCCTGCCCGGAATGCCGGACCACCGCACCGATGCGCACCACCTGCGACTCGACGAGCCGCACCACCCGGCGTCGTGCACCGGCAGGCGAAAGCCCGACGGTCTCGGCAAGTTCCACATACGAGGCCCGGCCGTCATCCTGCAGTGCACGCAGCAGCGCCAGGTCCACGTTGTCGACCTCAACGCTGACATCGCCGACCGGCCCGACCACGTCGCGCAGCACCTCGACGTAGGTGAGTGTGTCGACGCCGACGACACCCGCCATGGCCCGCATCTCGTCGATCACGCCGTCGATGTCACGAATCGACGCGACCCGCACCTCAGCGATCAACCCGTAGGCACCGCTGGTCAGCGACAGGAACGCAACGTCGTCGCGGCGCGCCAAGGAGGTTGCGATGCGGGCGGCCGGCCCGTCGACCGTCACGCTGACATGCGCGAGCGCACCACGACCCAGCACCGCGGGATGCACGACACCACGCACCACGACCTGCCCGCTGGCGATGAGCCGCTGCATCCGGATGGCCGCCGCCGACCGCGACAACCCGACCTGACGCGCGATGTCGCGGTGGGTCAACCGCCCGTCGCCCTCGAGCAGGCTGACGATGGCCTCGTCCACCTCGTCCATCTGAACACCACCTGAAATTCGTTCGAAGATTTTTACTCACCGATGCTCCGGCACAAAGATCACTACGAAGCCGCGTAGGCGTAATTTCTGATCTTAATGCCACGCTCCACGCGCATATCGAAACTCGCAATACGGGTGTAACGAGCGAATCGATTGCGTGCGCCGACCTGCGGGTTTACCGTAACGCACATCACACTTCGCCCTCCCCGCGCAAGGATCCCCATGGCTGACACTCCCCCGATCAGGCCCAAAGTCACGGAGGTGGAGACGCACGGCGTCGAACCGATCCCCGACGCCGAGCGCACCGCCGGTCCACTGGACCTGTTCCGTCTGGTCTTCGGTGGCGCCAACACGATCGCCACGGTTGTGCTCGGCACGTTCCCGATCATCTTCGGTTTGTCGTTTCGCGACGGTCTGCTCGCGACGCTGGCCGGTCTGATCCTGGGCTCGTTGATCCTGGCGCCGATGTCGTTGTTCGGTCCGCGCAACGGCACCAACAACGCGGTGTCCTCCTCGGCGCACCTGGGTGTGCACGGTCGTGTGGTCGGTTCGTTCCTGTCCCTGCTGACGGCGGTCGCGTTCTTCTCGATCTCGGTGTGGACGTCCGGCGACGTGCTCGTGGGTGGGGCGAACCGCGCGATCGGCCTACCCCAAAACGACACCGCGGTCGGCGTCGCGTACGGCATCTTCGCGCTGTTGGTGCTCGTGGTGTGCATCTACGGCTTCCGATTCATGTTGCTGGTCAACAAGATCGCCGTCGTCGCGGCCACTCTGTTGTTCCTCGCGGGCATCGTGGCATTCGGCGGCATGTTCGACGCGAGCTATGCCGGCACCCTGCCGATGGGTGATCCGTTGTTCTGGCCGTCGTTCGTTGGTGCGGCGCTGATCGTGATGTCGAATCCGGTGTCGTTCGGTGCGTTCCTCGGCGACTGGGCGCGCTACATCCCGCGGGACACCCCGGCGTGGAAGACGATGGTGGCCACGATCGCCGCGCAGTTGTCGACGTTGGTGCCGTTCCTGTTCGGTCTGGTCACCGCGACCGTGATCGCCACCCACGCACCGGACAACTTCGCCGCAGGCGACTATGTCGGTGGCCTGCTGACCGTCTCACCGGGTTGGTACTTCGTGCCGGTCTGCCTCATCGCGTTGATCGGCGGCATGTCGACCGGCACCACCGCGCTCTACGGCACCGGCCTGGATTTCTCGAGCGTGTTCCCCCGCTTCAGCCGCGTGCAGGCGACGATCTTCATCGGCTCCATCGCCATCGTGTTCATCTTCATCGGCCGGTTCGCTTTCAATGTGGTGCAGAGCATTTCGACGTTCGCCGTACTGATCGTCACGTGCACCGCGCCGTGGATGGTCGTCATGATGATCGGCTGGTTCACGCGCCGCGGTTGGTATGACTCCGACGCCCTCCAGGTGTTCAACCGCAGGCAGCGCGGGGGCCGCTACTGGTTCACCCACGGCTGGAACTGGCGGGGTTTGGCTGCCTGGCTGATCGCGGCCGCGCTGTCGATCTGCTTCGTGAACCTGCCCGATCAGTTCGTCGGCCCGCTCGGCAATCTCGCCGCAGGCATCGACCTCTCGATACCGGTCGGCCTTGGCCTCGCGGCCATTCTCTACCCCGCGCTGCTGTGGGCGTTCCCCGAACCACGCGACGCCTTCGGTCCCGACGGTCCGCGCGGCGTGCCTGCCGGTGCGCCCGCCAACATCCCGATCGTCAGTGACGACAAGCCCGAAAACACCCCAACCGCAGAGGAAGTGACAGCATGACCGCCCCGATCGGACCCGTCGACGCGTCGAAGATCCCGCGCTTCGCCGGACCGGCCACCTTCGCCCGGCTCCCCAGACTCGATCAGGTGACCAAGGCAGACGTCGTAGTCGCCGGCGTGCCGTTCGACTCGGGTGTCTCCTACCGCCCCGGCGCGCGGTTCGGTCCCACCCATGTCCGGGAGTCCTCGCGGCTGCTGCGGCCGTACCACCCGGGCCTGGATGTGTCGCCGTTCGATCTCGTGCAGGTCGCCGACGCCGGCGATATCGCGGTCAACCCGTTCAACATTCGCGAGGCGATCGAGACCATCGAGGGCGCCGCCCGCGAACTCACCTCTGATGGAACGAAACTCGTGACCATCGGCGGTGACCACACCATCGCATTGCCGCTGCTGCGTGCCGCCGCCGCCAACCACGGCCCCGTCGCACTCGTGCACTTCGACGCCCATCTCGATACCTGGGACACCTACTTCGGCGCCGAGTACACCCACGGCACCCCGTTCCGGCGCGCTGTCGAAGAGGGCATCGTCGACACCGAGGCCCTGTCGCACGTCGGCACCCGCGGCCCGCTGTACGGCAAGAAGGATCTCGAGGACGACCGGCGCTTCGGGTTCGGCATCGTCACGTCGTCCGACGTGTACTACCAGGGTGTGCGCGAGGTCGTCGACAAACTTCGCCAGCGTGTGGGCAACCGGCCCGTCTACGTCTCGATCGACATCGACGTGCTCGACCCGGCGCATGCACCCGGCACCGGGACCCCCGAGGCCGGCGGCATGACGAGCCGCGAACTGCTCGAAATCCTGCGCGGGTTCCGGGGACTCAATATCGTCGGCGCCGACGTCGTCGAGGTCGCCCCGGCCTATGACCACGCGGAGATGACCGGCGTGGCCGCGTCGCACGTCGCCTACGATCTGGTGTCCCTGTTCGCACTGGGCCAGGAGAGCTCCGGTGCGTAATGGTGGCGACGTCGTCGTCGAAACCCTGACCGCACTGGGTGTCTCGCATGTGTTCGGCATCCCCGGCCAGAACGCGCTCGGCCTGTTCGACGCCATCCGGCGCAGCGA
Organism: Mycolicibacterium wolinskyi str. Jessa 2025; assembly: GCF_049241375.1. Taxonomy (NCBI): domain Bacteria; kingdom Bacillati; phylum Actinomycetota; class Actinomycetes; order Mycobacteriales; family Mycobacteriaceae; genus Mycobacterium; species Mycolicibacterium wolinskyi. Next base: position 2,637,178 of record NZ_CP185960.1, on the reverse strand, counting down.
TCTGCGGTTCATCAGCTCACGCGTAGAGAACAACTCCGCGTTCGGCGCCGACGGCTACAGCCGCGTCAGCGGAGAGGTCGGCGTGCTGTTCCTGTCGACCGGTCCGGGTGCGCTCACCGCGCTCGGTGCGCTGCAGGAGGCATATGCCACCGGCGTGCCGGTGCTGGTGATCGCCAGCCAGGTCCCGCGATCGGGCATGGGTTTGCGCCGTGGCATGCTCCATCAACTCGACGACCAGAAGGCCAGCGCCGTCAACGTCACCAAAAGCGTTGCCACCGCACGCCACGCCGCCGAGATCCCCAGCCTGATCGCCGACGCCTACGCCTTGGCGCTGTCCGCGCCGGCCGGGCCGACGTGGGTCGAGATTCCGCAGGATGTGCTGCTGGAGCCCACCTCGGTCCCGCCGGTCGCGGCCCTTTCCGCGGCCCCGTCACACCGTGCCGCGCGGCCAGAGGTCATCGACGAAGCCGCGACGCTGTTGAACAGCGCCGAGCGGCCCGCCATCCTGGCCGGCGGTGGCGTGCGCCGCTCCCCCGGCGGGCCTGACGCCCTCCTTGCGCTCGCCGAAAAGCTTGGTGCGCCAGTGGTTTCGACGGTCGGCGGCAAGGGCGCCATACCGTTCGATCATCCGCTGTCGGCGGCATCCTGGATCGAGGACCGCTACACCACCGAACTACTGGAGAACGCCGACGTGTTGTTGGCCGTCGGCACCGCGATGGGCGAGGTCACCAGCAACTACTTCACGTTCGCGCCGCGCGGCCGGCTCGTGCATGTCGACGCCGAAGCCCGGGTGCTCGAGGCCAATCACCCGGCGCTGGCGATCCACGCCGACGCCGCCACGGCGATGCGGGCGTTGACCGAACGCGTGCACGCCCGTGACACCGGAGCAGGCGCGGCACAGGCCGCTGAGCTCCGAAAGGCGGTGCAGGACCGGCTTGCCGGACAAGATCTGACCACCGAGCTGGAGCTCATGTCCGATCTGCGCGCGGCCGTGCCCGCACCCACCCACACGTTCTGGGACATGACGATCGCCGGGTACTGGGCGTGGTCGGCGTGGGACCCGCAGGACGGCGCGTTCCATTCCGCGCAGGGCGCAGGCGGTCTGGGCTTCGCGTTCCCCGCCGCGCTGGCCGCGGCGATCGCGACCGGCGACCGGACCTTCGCGGTGTCCGGTGACGGCGGCGCCATGTACTCGATCGCCGAGCTTGCCACGGCACGTCAGCACGACGCCAACGTCACCTGGCTGATCGTCGACGACGGCGGTTACGGAATCCTGCGGGAGTACATGACCGCCGAATTCGGCGAAGCGACCGCGACCGAACTGGCCCGGCCCGACTTCGCCGCTTTGGCAGCAAGTTTCGGCATACCCGCGCACACGGCCACCACCGACAACATCGGAGACGTTGTCGCGGCCACCTTCGAGACGGACGGCCCCGCCGTTGTCGTCCTTCCCGCGTTACTGCATATGTTTGCTCCCACCCACCACCCGGAGTCCGAGCCCACCCCACATCTAACGAAGGAATGAATCCGTGGGTAAACCAATCGATATCGCGATCGTCGTCATCTACCTCGTCGCCATGCTGGCCTTCGGGTTCTGGGGTAAGACCCGCACCAAGGACTCCGCGGACTTCCTCGTCGCGGGCCGTCGCCTCGGACCGACGCTCTACACCGGCACCATGGCGGCCGTCGTGCTCGGCGGCGCGTCCACCGTCGGTGGGGTGGGTCTCGGTTACAAGTGGGGCATCTCGGGCATGTGGCTCGTGGTCGCGATCGCCGTCGGCCTGCTGGCCCTGAGCCTGTTCTTCGCCGGACCGATTCAGCGCCTGCGGGTGTACACCGTCGCGCAGATGCTCAGCCTGCGCTACGGCGTCGACGCCACGTCGGCGTCCGGTGTGGTGATGGCCGCCTACACGCTGATGCTGTCGGTCACCTCGACCATCGCCTACGCGACGGTGTTCAACGTCCTGTTCGGTACGGGCCGAACCGCTTCGGTGATCATCGGCGGCGCGGTCGTGATGCTGTACTCGGCGATCGGCGGGATGTGGTCGATCACGCTCACCGACATGGTGCAGTTCATCCTCAAGACCATCGGGGTGTTCTTCCTGCTGCTGCCGTTCACCTGGCACCGGGCCGGTGGCCTGGACGGCATCCGGGAGCGTGCCGGTGACGCGTTCTTCAGCTTCACCAACATCGGCACCGAGACCATCATCACGTTCTTCGTCGTCTACAGCTTCGGAATGCTGATCGGACAAGACATTTGGCAGCGGGTGTTCACCGCGCGCTCACCGCAGGTCGCGAAGTGGGGCGGCACCACGGCCGCGCTGTATTGCGTGCTGTACGGCATCGCCGGCGCGCTGATCGGCATGGCCGCGTCGACGTTCCTACCCGACGTCGAAGCCAAGGACGACGTCTACGCCCAGATCGCGGAAGCGATTCTGCCCGTGGGCATCAGCGGCCTGGTGCTGGCCGCCGCCGTGGCCGCGATGATGTCGACGGCGTCGGGCGCGCTGATCGCCACGGCGACCGTGGCCCGCACCGACGTCCGGCCGCTGCTGCTGCGCCTCATCGGCCGAAAAGCCGAAACCGAGGAAAATCCCGAGGTGGACGTGCATTCGGACCGCCGGTACGTCGCGGTGCTCGGTGTCGTGGTCATCATCATCGCCGCACTGCTCAACGATGTGGTGGGCGCGTTGACCATCGCCTACGACATCCTGGTCGGCGGGCTGCTGGTGCCGATCCTCGGTGGATTCCTGTGGAAGCGGGCGACGGGTGCCGGCGCGTTGGTCGCGATGGGCGTCGGCACGGTCGTGACGCTGGGCACGATGGCCATCGTCGGCGATGTCCTGGCCAACGAGCCGATCTACTACGGTCTGGTCGCGAGCCTGATCGCCTACGTCGTGGTGAGCCTGATGACCACCCGCACCCCCGCGCCGGTGCTGCAGGTCTGGGACGACCGGCTCGCCGGACGCGATACGGCTAGCGCGGTCGACGACGTTCCCACGGCCACGTCATGAGCGCCCACACCGCGAGGACAAGCACGCTGGCTGTCAGCACATAGACCGGCCACGGTCCCAAGACGTCGAGCAGCGAGGCCGTCGCGGGTTTGGCGTTGAGAAACCCGTAGTTGGTTTCGGCGAAGCTGTTGAACGCCATGGTGACCGCCGCCCACGCGGCGGTCACCAGCACCACGAATCGATAGCTTCGCCAGCCGGGGCGCATCCCACGTCCCCAGGTGAGATAGATGGCGGCCCAGACCACCAGCAGGTGGATCGACCAGAACGCCAGGAACTCGTAGTGGGGGAAATCCGGGCTCTTCAACACCGGCGAGATGAGCGCCTGCGCGCTGAGGGTCAGGCCCCAGTAGTAGGTGAGCTCGTACGCCCACTGCCGCTGTGACCAGAACGCGTAGGCACCGACGACGGTGGCGAGGTCGGTGAGGCGCAGCGGCACCGACCGTTCGATCGACGGCGGTATCAGCGTGTAGACGAGCATCGCGACGTAGATGGCGGCCGTCAGCACACCGAGGACGCGGCCCAACACCCGCGACTGCTGCTCGGTCTGCCTGCGGCCGAGCCACACCAACAGCGCCGCCACAAGAGCGAATACGGCGATGGCGGCCCAGTAGGACGGGCCGTAGGCGGTGAATTGCCGTTGTGCCATCGCCGTTCCTACGTCATTGCGCTTGGCTCACCGACGACATGTGGAAATCGGGGATGCGCAGGGTCGGCATCGATGCCCGTGTCGCCCAGTCGCCCCATTCGCGTGGCAGGGTGACGTCGCTGATGCCGGCCTCGGTGGCCCGGCGCAGCAGGTCCAGCGGACTCTCGTTGAACCGGAAGTTGTTGACCGCGCCGGTCACCTCACCGTCTTCGATGAGGTACACGCCGTCGCGTGTCAGCCCGGTCAGCAACAGAACCGTGGGATCCACCTCGCGGATGTACCACAGCGTCGTCAGCAGCAGCCCGCGCTCGGTGCCGGCGATCATGTCGGCCAATTCGGCTGTGCCGCCGGTCATCAGGAGATTGTCGGCGGGAGCGGCCACCGGCGCGCCGTACTCGGCGGCCACCGCGCGCGGGTAGGCCAACGCGTTGACCACGCCGTCGCGGATCCAGTCGACCCGGTCGATGTCCATGCCGTTGTCGAAGATCGACACCCGCTCCGATGAGGTCGGGACCGCGACGAACGGCTGGCACGCCAAGGATTGCGCGTACGGATCGGAGTACAGCGTCAGCCCGAGGTCGGTGAGCTTCTCCCCCACCCGTGTTCCGCCCGGCGCCGACAGCGCGGTCCGGCCTTCCTGCGCGCCGCGGCCGTCCATGGTCCAGGCCAGATAGATTATCATGTCCGCGACGGTCGACGGCGGCATGATCGTTTCGTACCGCCCGGCCGGGAGCTCGACGGTCCGCTCGGCCCAACCGAGCCGCAGCGACAGATCGTCGAGCAGCGAATCGACCCGGACATCAACGAAATCGGGTGTGCTCACCCCGGCCCAGGCGCTGGCGCCGTTGCGTTTGGCGTTGATCTCGACCGAGCCGGTCGGCTGGCTGTAGCGTCGCCGCAAGCCGCTCGACGTCGCCACGAACGTCGTCTCCAGCACATGCCGGGCATACCCGTAGAGCTGGTCGGAACCGCGGAAACCCTTCGCCAGGTCGCCGGCGATTCCGGAGAACACCTGCGAACCCGTGCCGGGTACCGGTGCGTCCCAATCCGCCGGCCCGGCGTCGGCCGGCAGCGGCGGCGCGGCGTCGCGGGCTTCCGGCGCCGCAAGCGCGGCTTGTCGGGCGGCGGCGACGAGCTCGGGGATCACCGCGGGATCGACCTCGCTGGAACGCACCGATCCGACGTGAGCCTTCTCGCCTTGACGCACAATCGAAATCACGGTCGTCGTCCGGCTCACGGTCTCGCCGTTGGTGGTCATCGAATTGCCGGCCCAGCGCAGCGACGCGTCCGCGCGATCGGTGACCAGCACGACGGTTTCCGCGCCGGGCCCGGCCGCATCCAGTGCGATGTCGACAACCTGCTGCGCGTCGATCATCGGCCGCCCTCCGTCCGGGTGTTGAGCACGTTGACGCCGCGGAAGAGTGCGCTCGGGCAGCCGTGGCTCACCGGCGCCACCTGGCCGGGTTGGGCCTTGCCACAGTTGAACGCTCCGCCGAGCCGCCAGGTCGACGGCCCGCCGACGGCCTCCATGGAACCCCAGAAGTCGGTCGTGGTGGCTTGGTAGGCGACATCGCGCACCTGCCCGTCGAGGCGGCCGTCGCGAATCCGGTAGAAGCGCTGTCCGGTGAACTGGAAGTTGTACCGCTGCATGTCGATCGACCAGGATTTGTCGCCGACGATGTAGAGCCCGTCGGCGACCCGGGAAATCAGGTCCTCGGTGCTCAGATCGTCCGGCCCGGGCTGCAGGGAGACGTTGGCCATCCGCTGAATCGGCACGTGGTGTGGGGAGTCCGCGTACGAGCAGCCGTTGGAGCGGGCCTCGCCCAGTCGCGGTGCGAACACCCGATCCAATTGGTAGCCGACAAAGATGCCGTCACGCACCAGATCCCAGCTCTGCGCCCGCACGCCCTCGTCGTCGAATCCGACTGTGGCCAAGCCAAACTCGACGGTGCGGTCGGCGGTCACGTTCATCACCTCCGAGCCGTACCGCATGGTGCCGAGCTTGTCCGGCGTCGCGAACGACGTTCCGGCGTAGGCGGCCTCGTAGCCGATCGCGCGGTCGTATTCGGTGGCATGGCCGATGGATTCGTGAATCGTCAGCCACAAGTTGGACGGGTCGATCACCAGGTCGGTCGGACCGGCCACCACCGACGGCGCCTTGGTCTTCTCGGCCAGCAGCGACGGCAGTTCGGCCAACTCCGAGGTCCAGTCCCAGACGCCATCACCCGCGACCGCCTCCCAACCCCGCGCGGTCGGCGGCGCGAGCGTGCGCATGGTTTCGAAACTGCCTGCCGAGGAGTCGACCGACACCGCCTCGAGGGTCGGCAGTACCCGCACCCGCTGCTGGGTGATCGAGGATCCGAACGTGTCGGCGTAGAACGTCTGCTCCTTGACCGCGTGCATGCCTGCCGAGACGTGGTCGACGCCGTCGGCGGCCAGCAGCCGTCCGGAGTAGTCGTCGAGGACCGCGATCTTGTCGGCGGCCGCCACGGTGAACGGGTCAATGCCGTAGTCGGACACCCACGTCACGTCGGTGTAGACCGGTTCGGGCGCGAGCTCGATCCGCTCGCCGTTCAGCTGCGACAGCGTCGTCGCGACCTCGACCGCACGCCGCGCGGTCGCCGCGGCCACGGTCGCGTCCAGTTCGGCATGAGAGGCGAACCCCCACGTTCCGTCGACGATCACCCGCACGGCCAGGCCGATCTCACGAGTGATCACCGATGTCTCCAGCTCACCGTCGCGAAGCTGGATGAGTTCGGTGGTGATGCGGTGAATCCGCAGATCGGCGTAGCTGGCGCCGGCGGCGACGGCCGCGGACAGTGCCGCGTCAGCCAACTCGAACCGGGGCAGGCCGAGGAAGTCGGCGTCCACTTGTCGCTGAGCTGTCACGCCTCCCCACACTAAACGGTGCGATCAGGTCAGCGTCACAACGACAACGGCCGGAAGCCGTCCGATGAGGACTTGCTTCCGGCCGTCGGTGGTTGTGTTCAGTTCGTGCCGGCCTCACCCGCGGTCTGGACGAGCGTGGCCGACGGGGCGGACCCGCCCAGCTGGCGCGCCACGAAATCGGCTGCCTGGACGGCCATCCCATTGACCTTGTAGGAGCTGTGCGCCCCGCGGTCCAGGCCGCCGGGGAAGCACACCGGGTCGCCGGTCGCACACAGCTGAATGGTCTTGGCGGTGTAGGGAGCTCCGATGGTGATGGGCGGCGCGTTGCGGTCGGCCAGGCTCAGGAACCAGCCGTCGGGTGTTCCGAACAGGGCCACGGCCGCAACGTGGGAGGCAACCTCAGCAGGCATGGGGCCGGACAGCCCGGCAGGCAGCACGTACCCGGCGGGCACACTGCTGGACGTGGTGTATCCGGCGACGGCGGCGCCCTGCGAGTACCCGCCGAGCACGATCTTGGTGTCGGGGCAGCTTGCCGCGATCGACTGGATCCTGTTGCTGGCGTCGACGATCCCGTCGACGGCCTGTCCGAAGTTCAGCGATGCGGGGTAGTTCACCCCGTAGACGTCGACGGATTTCCCGGGCAGTTGCGCGGTGAGCGCGTCGACGAACGCCTGGCCGGTCGCCCCGACGCCGGGGGCTTCGTTGGTGCCGCGGGCAAAGACGACTTCGACGTCGGCACACGCGTCGGCGGCGGCATTCGCGGTCGCGACCGGGCCGGCCAACGTGCCGACGACGATCGCGGCCGCGGCAAGGACGGTGAAGAGGGTGGACTTCGCCACCTTGGTGACAACAGTGCTCATGAGTACTCGCCCGTCCTTCGGTTCCGTTCGCCATCGCCTTGATGTGGTAGTGGCAACTACTTGCAACAAGTCGAACGAAGGCGCGGACGATTCCGGTCAGTCAAGTGATGTACGCCACCCGAGCAAATCGGCATCGGCGGGATTGCCGGGACGGATACAGGCGTTGGTTAATCGACTGATCGCCGCCTCGGCAGGTCGATGCAGACTTGACCATGCCGCTACGTCCGAGTGTTTCATCGCAGTCGTGACTGCTGACGACACGACGTTGACCGATTCCGATTACGCACGTGCCGAACAGATGTTGGCTCCGTACCGGGCGCGGCGAGTGCCGGGCAGTTCGCTCGATCCGCAGTGGTTGTCCGATGGTGCCCGCTTCTGGTACCGGGTCGGCGCTCGCTACATCGTGGTGAATCCCGATGACGGCAGCCGACGCGACGCGTTCCACCACGACAGGTTGGCAGCGGAGCTGTCCGAAACGTCCGGCCACGCCGTCACCGGGAGCGACCTGCCGATCGCCGGCGTGGAGATCCGCGACGACGACACCGTGCGGTTCACCGCATTCGACAAGCAGTGGGACTGGTCAGACGATTCAGGCCTGACCGAGCGAGCTGACGCGCAGCCGGTGCCTGGTGAGGTGCCGTCACCGGACGAGGCGTGGGTCGCGTTTCGGCGCGACGGCAACATCTGGGTGCGGCCGCGCAGCGGTGGCGAGGAGTTCGCACTGACGGACGACGCCGAGCCACAGTTCGACTACGGCGGCCTACCCGACACCACCGGGGCGCGAGCATTGACGCGGGTGCTCGGCCTGCCGCCACCGTCGATCTTCCACTGGTCACCGGATTCGACCCGAATCCTGGCGCAGCGCATCGATCAACGCGACCTTCCGGAGTTGGTTCTCGTCGAGTCCTCACCTGCCGACGGCAGCCGCCCGAAGGAACACCGCACCCGCTACACGATGCCCGGTGACGCGGCGGTCGCGACGATGACGTGGAACGTCCTCGATGTGAACCAGCGCAAGGTGATTCGCCAGCAGGACGAGCCGTTCGTGATCATGCACAACACGGCGTTGGTGTACGCGTGGTGGACGGGGAAAGCGGACGAAAAGGTGTATTTCCTACACCACTCCCGGGACGCCCGCACCCTCGAGCTGCGTCGCCTCGACCCGGCGACCGGCGCAACGACGACATTGATCAGCGAAACGGGCGAGACACGCGTCGACCCCGCCGTGCAGCTCGGCGACCCGCAGATGGTGCACGTCTTGGAGTCCGGCGAGATCGTGTGGTGGTCGCAGCGCGATGGTTGGGGCCACCTCTACCTGTACTCGGCCGACGGACAGCAGGTCACCCGGATCACCCAGGGGCAGTGGCTCGTCCGCTCGCTGCTGTGGGTCGACGAGGATCGCAGGCAGGTGTTCTTCCTGGCCGGCGGCCTCAACGAGGAAGACCCGTATCTCCGGCAGATCGGCCGGATCAATCTCGACGGTTCCGGATTCACCCGGCTCACCGACGACGAGCTCGACCACGACGCGGTGAGTCCGCCTGCGGGCGGCTATCTCGTGGACCGGGCGTCGTCGTCGAGCCTGCCACCGCGTTCCGTCGTTCTCGACGGTGACGGGCAGGTACTGGTGGAGCTCGAGTCACCGGACACCGATGCGTTGGAAACCCTCGGCTGGCGACCACCGGAACGGTTCCGCACGACGGCCGCCGACGGACGAACACCGATCTACGGACTGCTGTGGCGCCCCCACGGATTCGACCCGCAGCGACGCTACCCGATCATCGAACACATCTACCCGGGGCCCCAGATCTATCGCGCCGGACCGTCGTTCGACCCGCCCCACCAGGGCGAGCCGGAAGCCTTCGCCGCGCTGGGCTTTGCGGTGGTCGCGATCGACGGACGCGGTACCGCGGGGCGCGACAAGTCCTTTCACGATCATTCCTACGGCGACCTCGGCAACGCCGGCGCCCTGGATGACCACGTCGCCGCGATCCGCGAACTGGGGCACCGCTATCCCTGGCTCGACACCGGTCGGGTCGGGATCACCGGACAGTCCGCCGGTGCGTTCGCCGCCGCCCGCGCCCTGCTGATGTACCCCGACTTCTACAACGTGGCGGTCGCCACGTCAGGAAATCACGACAATGCCGTCAACCTGGCGATGTGGGCCGAGCACTACCACGGTGACATCAGCGCTGAGGGCAAGCAGGCAATCTCCAACTCCGCTTTGGCCGCCAACCTGAACGGAAAGCTGCTCCTCATCCACGGCGAGCTCGACGACAATGCGCACCCGTACATGACACTGCGGCTGGTGGATGCACTGATCAAGGCGGACAAGGACTTCGACCTCATTCTGATTCCCGGAGCCGAACACGCCCTGATCGGCCGCCAGCACTACTTCCTGCGGCGAACCTGGGACTATTTCGTGCGACACCTTCATGGCACCGAACCACCGAGTTACCGCCTGTCACCACTGCCGCTGCCGTCACTCGGCGGCTGAGGCGCGCAGGATCTCGCCAGCCCGGCGCAACACATCCAGCTGTGCAGTGTTGTACAGGTCTGCCATCGCACCGCTGATCGTCCTGTCCGCGAAGCGTTTTCCACGTGGGGCGTCGGATCGGGACTCGGCAAGCCCTGGATGAGCCTGGTTCACTGCCCGGATGTAGGGGGCGAGACGTTCCGCGAGATCGTTCCGCGTCGCCTCGTCGGCGTCGACGGGCAGGTTGTCGAACTCTGCCGACGCGGGATCGTCGGGCGCGTCCCTCATCATGTCGGCGTAGACCCGCATCCCGCGGGGACCAAGAACCCGGCTCAGCACTACGACGAGAGAGCGATCGGCGTCGGTCATCTTGGCCGCGGCCGCCGGCGGGACGAAGTCGTGCGGCAGGTCGGTCGGCGCCGAGTGTTCCAACAGGAGGGCGAGTTCCTGGCGGGCCCGCTGCAATCGTTCGATCGTGGCGCCGAGCTCGGCGTCGAGCTCCCGTAGCGCCTGCTCGGGGTGGTCGTCGGAATCACCCATCGCCGCGATCTGCGGAAGCGAAAAGCCCAGCTCGGTCAGCCTTTTGATGCGCACCAACCGGACCAGATGCGCGACGCCGTACTGCTTGTAGCCGTTGGCACGACGCTCAGGCTCGGCAAGCAGACCGACGGCGTGATAGTGCCGCACGGCGCGCAAGCTGATGCCCGCGAGTTCGGCAATTTCACGGGTACTCCAAGCCACGATCCCCTACTGTGCCACGGCGCGGTTTGACTATGCCGTTACGTCCGGGTGTGCCATGGACAAATGCCAACGCCTGAGCTCGACCTCTACCCCGACGAGGGTGAGCCCGTCACCGGCGAACCGACCGAAGAACAGACGCCGACCCTGCTCGAGCGCATGGGCGGCGTATCCGGGCTGGTTCATGCCAGCGTGCCCACGTTCGCGTACGTGATCGCGAACGCAGTCGCGGGATTGAGCGCGGCGGTCCTGGTCGCCGTCGGCACCAGCATCGGTCTGATCGCACTCAGGCTCGTGCGCAAGGAACCCCTTCAGCCGGCCATTTCAGGACTGCTCGGTGTCGTCATCGCCGCACTGATCGCCTATTACACCGGATCCGCTGACAACTACTTCCTGCCCGGTATCTGGATCAGCCTGGCGATGGCCGCCGCGTTCACACTGTCGGTCCTGGTCAGGCGCCCGCTCATCGGGGTGATCTGGAACCTGATGCGCACAAGCGGTCCCGACCCGTCATGGCGTGCCGACAAGGTGACGCTCCACGCATTCGACGTTGCGACGCTGGTGTTCGTGGCCGTGTTCGCGGCGAGATTCATTGTCCAACAATGGCTCTACGATGGCGGTTTCACCGGGTGGCTGGCGTTCGCGCGGATCGCCATGGGCTATCCGCTCCTCGGCGTGGCACTGCTGGTGACGTATTGGGCTGTTCGCCGTACAAACCGGCGGCTCGGCGACGAACCCGACCGGCGCACGGGCTAGCGCGTTTCCCCCGGCGGCTGTCCGCCGCCGATCCACAACCGTTTACCCCAGGCAGCGCCATATTTTTGATTAGTTAGCCTATCTTACTGTAAGATTTCGTGGGCCCGCCGGCGGTCCGGCCGTTGCGCTCTGGTTCACACCAAATCTTCGAAGGGGGTCAGCGTCATGTCCGTGCAGATGATCGAACGCCCGGCACCGCCGAAGGGCGGAGGTCTGCTGATCGCGGTTCTGGCCGCGGCAGGCATCGCGGTGTCGCTCATGCAGACGCTCGTGGTGCCGCTGGTCCCCCAGTTGCCCGAGCTGCTCGGCACGACGCCGGCCAATGCGTCGTGGGCGGTCACCGCCACACTGCTCACCGGCGCCGTAGCCACCCCGATGTTCGGCCGGCTCGGAGACATGTTCGGGCCCAAGCGAATTCTCGTCGCGTGCGCGGTGATCCTCACGGTGGGATCGGTGATCGCCGCCATGACGAGCTCACTCGCCCCACTCGTGATCGGCCGCGCGCTGCAGGGCTTCGGCGCACCCGTGATTCCGCTCGGCATCAGCGTGCTGAGGGCGGCGCTTCCCGCCGACCGCGTGGGTGGCGCGATGGGGATGGTGAGCGCCTCGCTCGGCGTCGGCGGCGCACTCGGCCTGCCGATGTCCGCGGTCATCGCCGAGCACCTGAGCTGGCACGCATTGTTCTGGTGCGCCGCGGTTCTCGGACTGATGTCATGCATCCTGTTCGCGACCCTCGTCCCCGACATCGTGCCGTCGGCGTCGATGGGCCGTTTCGACGTCCTCGGCGCGCTCGGCCTGAGCGCGGCCCTCCTTTTGCTCCTGTTGCCGATCTCCAAGGGCGCCAGCTGGGGGTGGACCAGCCCGATGACACTGGGTCTGCTGATCGGATCCGTCGTCGTCTTCGTGGCGTTCGGCTGGTGGCAGTATCGTGCGCCCACACCGCTCGTCGATATGCGCACCACACTCAAACGACCGGTGCTGTTGACCAACCTCGCATCCATCGCAGTCGGCTTCGGCATGTTCGGCACGAGTCTGCTTGGTCCACAACTGCTCCAGATGCCCACGATGACCGGCTACGGCCTGGGGCAGTCGATGGTGATGGCCGGACTGTGGATGGCGCCCGGCGGCTTGGCGATGATGGCCACGTCCCCGATCGCCGGCCGCGTCATTGCGGCACGCGGACCGCGGTTCACGCTGATCCTCGGAGCAGTCATCATCGCCGTGGGTTACCTGGGCGGCACGCAGTTGCTCGGCTCGCCGGCAGGCATTCTCGTCTTTGGCGTCGTCTGCAGCACCGGTGTCGGCTTCGCGTTCGCCGCTCTGCCGACACTGATCAACTCCTCGGTGCCCGTGTCGGAAACCGCGGCCGCCAACGGCATCAACTCGCTCGCGCGATCACTGGGCACCTCGACATCCAGTGCGGTCACGAGCGCGGTCCTTGCACAGATGACCGTCGTGGTCGCCGGACACGCCTTCCCAACACTCACCGCGTTCCGAACCGCCATGGTGATCGCCGGGTGCGCCGCGCTCGTCGCCGCGGTCATCGCGATGACGATCCCGACGTCGGTTCCCGCGCCTGCGCCGTCCACGGTCGAACCCGTGCTAGCGCCCGTACCCACCCGCCGCAGGGCACAACGACTCGAGAACGTGCTGACCGCACTCGGACGCCAGGCGGCGGTCGCGCTGCAGATCCCCTCGACGCCGTATCGCCTCGACCGCGGCGATTACGTCATCGCCTCTTACCTCGGCGCCGACCGGCCGCTGACGTTGGACGAGTTGGCGCGCGAGGTGGACAGTCCGACCACGGCAGTCGACGAACGGATCTCCACGCTGATCCGGGACGGCATGGTGAGCCGGCTACCGGACACCGATCAAGCCGCTCCCCCGCGATTCGCCCTCACGTCGAGTGGTCGTTCGACCTTCGAACGCCAGCGGTCACTGAACATATCGAGGCTGGAGTCCATCGTGTCCCGTTGGGACGACGGCGATGTCGCCGCCCTCATCGGATACCTCGGTCGGCTGTCCGACGGAATCGACGAGGAATTGCGCCGCCAGAATGCCGTTGCGCCCGACACAGCGCCCCATACAGCGCCCCACGGGACGTCACCACATGCCCCCACCACGCCGATTCGGACGGCACGCCCGCCACGTCCCCAACATCCGACCCGGCCCGCGCCACGCTCACTCCGGGATCGCTGGAGTGTTCCGAATCGCCGGGGATGATCTCGGAGCCCAGACAGAATCGCTACTGCGGCAAAGCCGTCCGTGACTAGCACGGCTGGGCTGACGTTTCGGACACGGAACGGCGGTAACAGTCCGTGTCGCGAACGTGATCGCACGGGACGATTCGGGTTCAGCGGCCGCGGTGGGGTCCACTTCGACGTCATCGCCACTGACGGAACCGGACTGATCTCGGCGGGTCATCTGCAAGCCGGCCGCGAGGGGCCACTCGCCATCGGAACTCAGCGAAGACACAGAAAGACCACGCAGACAGTGATATCCACGCACGAGCACCAAACAGACCCGCGCGGTATCGATCTCCAGCGCCTCGTCGACAGTTGGATTCTGCGCCGGCTACCACCATTACTAGCCGGTGATATCCGGTCCGCATTCGCGATGACAGAGCCGACGTGGCCCCCTCGGATGCCACCAACATCGCAACCCGATGAACCCCAACGCGCGCGTCTTCATCGTTATGGGCAAGACGGATCCCGCCGCCGCACGGCACCGCCAGCAGTCGATGATCTTGGTTCCCAGAGAAACTCGGGGGTAACGGGTGTTCAGAGGTGGACAGTCGCGTTGCCGCCCTTGCGCTTCGCGTGGAACATCGCGCGGTCGGCTCGTTCGATCATGCCGTCGAGCCATGCTGCGGAGGTGGTTCCTGACATTGCGAGGTGACCGGCTTCGCTGATGGTGATGCCGACGCTGGCGGTCACCGGATGTTCGGCCGGTGCGCAGATCGCGTACCGGACGGTGTCCAAGTCACTTCGATCGCGGCGGCTGGATTCGGCGCGATCGACGATGACGAACTCCTCGCCGCCGATTCGTGCCACCAGCGCGCTGCCCCGGACCGTGGATTTGATCCGTCGTGCACAGCGGACCAGGACCTCGTCGCCAACCGTGTGGCCGAAGGTGTCGTTGATGTCTTTGAAGCGGTCCAGGTCGACGACCATCACGGTGAACTCGGTGCGGGGAGTGGCGTCGCGTAACAGTTCGCCGATGTGCAAGTGCAGACCTCGTCGGTTGAGCAGTCCGGTCAGCGCGTCGGTGACCGACTCGTTGGCGTCCGTGCGCAAGGCCCAGATTCCGAACTGAATGCCCAGAGGTGTCGCGAGCACTGGGGCAACCGCGGTGAGTGTGCTGGCTGTGAATGTGGTCGTGTCGAAGTTCGCATGGCCGGCGGCTCGCACGGCGAATGCCGTTGTTGCCAGCAGGATCCATGTCAGATGGCCGGCAAGGGCTTTGGGGCCGTCGAAGAACATCAGGTAGATCGAGATCATCGTGAACGCGTTGAACCCGAATAAGCCCAGCAGCCAACTCGAGTCCGCTATCGCTGTGATGGCGATTCCGATGTCGGCAGTGATGACGAAGGCCAGCGATGTCCGGCGTGATGGCCATGGGCGAACGCACCACGCCACTCCCCAGCCGATCTGCAGCAAGCCGAAGATCGCGACTACAACAGCTGACGCGCGCGTCGTTGCGAACGGCGTCAGAATCCCAAGGCAGATCACGCCGTTGAACGCGGTGCCAAAGCCGATGAGTGTCCGGATTGCCTCGTACATGGACCGTTTGGCGAAGTATTGCACCTGCGCTGGGTAGTCGACCGGCTCACGCCACCAGTCTCGGAGCAGTCCGACGAACCCTGCGTAGTTCCCCGAATTCTCCAGCAATCCGTACTCCCGTGTGCGTACCGTCAAAAAGCCTGATTGAATGGAACTGCCGCGCATCCCGCAGAACTGCAGCAATCAATCGATGACATTATCCGAATTGCCGAAATGGTCAATATGCAGCCGTCTCCGATCTCTTGAGGCGGATCGGTCGCATGATTGCTGCGTATCGGTTCAGCGACCCGGAGTAGCGCTTGCTGCCGCCGAGCCAGGCGTCCTGATCGTCGGCCAGATGGTGCGGGAGCGTCAGTGTTTCCTATTCTCACCACGAGCTCTGCCGACCCTACTTCGTGCCGTCCTGACCGACGGACCACCACTGACGCCACTCCGCATCGGGCTCCAGCGAGACCGGCTCGCAATGGGCAGATGAGGTGAAGCCCGCGTGGCCGCTCGACACCACGACCCGCTTTAATGGCCCGATGGCCACCTCGCGTGTCCGGACGACGGCATTGGGGTACGCGCTTGTCGCGCCCAGCCTGTTCGGTGTCGTGACATTTCTCTTGCTGCCCATGTTGGTGGTGGCGTGGTTGAGCCTGCACCGGTGGGATCTACTCGGCCCGATCGAGTATGTGGGACTGAACAATTGGGGCTCGGTTCTCACCGACTCGTCGTTTGCGACTTCGCTCGTGGTCACGCTGCTGTTCATCATCTTGGTGGTGCCGACGCAGACCGTCCTCGGCCTGGTCGCGGCAAGCATGCTGGCTCGCGGGCTTCCCGGAACCGGATTCTTCCGCACGGTGTACGTGTTGCCGTGGATCTGTGCGCCGCTGGCCATCGCCGTGTTGTGGCGCTGGATCCTGGCGCCGACCGACGGTGCGCTCAGCACGGTGCTCGACACCCGCATCGAATGGCTCACCGACCCGGGCCTGGCGTTGCCCGCGGTGTCAGCGGTCGTCATCTGGACCAATGTCGGCTACGTGACACTGTTCTTCCTGGCCGGCATCCTCAACATCCCCGCCGACATCCACAACGCCGCGCGCACCGACGGCGCCGGCTCGTGGCAGCGGTTTCGCCACATCACGCTGCCGATGTTGCGCCCCACGATGTTCTTCGTTCTCGTCACCGGAATCGTCAGCGCCGCCCAGGTATTCGACACCGTGTATGCCCTGACCGCGGGTGGCCCGCAGGGTCGCACCGACCTCATCGCACACCGCATCTACGCCGAGGCGTTCGGTGCGGCCGCGGTCGGACGCGCCGCCGTCATGGCCATCGTGTTGTTCGTGCTACTGGTCGGCGTCCGATCGTCCAGCACCTCTACTTTCGTCGCAGGATCAGCTATGACCTCACGTAACGTCCTCGTCTACGTCGGGCTGCTGCTTGGTGCGGTGATCACACTGCTGCCGTTCGGATTGGGGTTGCTGACGTCGTTCACGTCAGCCGAGCAGTTCGCCACCGAATCGCCGCTGTCGCTGCCGAAGCCGCCGACTTGGGAGAATTACCTCGGGCTGGCGGATGCCGGATTCGGCCGGGCTATCGCCGTAACTGCCGTGGTGACCTCGGTCATTCTGCTCGGCCAGCTGGTGTTCTCCGTGCTCGCCGCGTATGCCTTTGCCCGCCTGCGCTTTCCGGGACGCGACGTGCTGTTCTGGGTATTCGTCGCGACGCTGATGGTGCCCGCCACGGTGACGGTGGTGCCGCTCTATCTGATGATGGCCGAGGCGGGGCTGCGCAACACGTTCTGGGCGCTGGTGCTGCCGTTCATGTTCGGCTCGCCGTACGCGATCTTCCTGCTGCGCGAGTATTTCCGGTCCATTCCCGGTGACCTCATCAACGCCGCCCGACTCGACGGCGCGAACACCCTCGACGTGATCACCCACGTGGTGGTGCCGGCGAGCCGGCCGATCCTGGTGACGCTGGCGTTGATCACCGTGGTGAGTCAGTGGAACAACTTCTTGTGGCCGTTGGTGATTACGAGCGGGAGCAAGTGGCAGGTGCTGACCGTGGCGACCGCCGGACTGCAGACGCAGTACAACGCGCAGTGGACGCTCGTGATGGCGGCGACGACGGTGGCGATCGTCCCGCTGATCGTGTTGTTCGTGGCGTTGTCGCGCAACATCGTCCGCTCGATCGTCGTGACGGGCATCAAATGAGACGATCCACGCAACTCGCCGCCGGCCTTGCGCTCACCATGGCCCTGCTCCTGGTGGCGGCGATGCTGCTGGGCCGCGACACCGAACCGTCGGGCAAGACCGTGGTGACCGTGCGGCTGTGGGATCCGCAGGTCGCGGCGGCCTACCGGGAGTCCTTCGACGCGTTCAGCGCGGAGCATCCCGACATCGAGGTGCGCGTCAACACCGTCGCGTATTCGACGTACTTCGACACGCTGCGCACCGATGTGGCCGGCGGCAGCGCCGACGACATCTTCTGGATCTCCAACGCCTACTTCGCGGGGTATGCCGACAACGGCCGACTGCTCGATATCGGAAAACTCCTCGGGCCGAACGTCGCCCGGGCGTGGGAGCCGTCGGTCGTCAATCAATTCACCCGCAACGGCACGCTGTGGGGCGTACCGCAACTGACCGATGCCGGCATCGCGGTCTACTTCAATGCCGATCTGCTCGACGCCGCCGGCGTCGGCCTAGCCGAGCTGCCGACGCTGCGTTGGTCCAACGGTCCGGACGACACGTTGCGGCGGCTGCTGGCGCGGCTCACCGTCGACCAGGCCGGCCGCACGGCGGTGACCCCCGGCTTCGACGCGAACCGGATTCGGCAGTGGGGATACAACGCCGCCAACGATTTACAGGGCATCTATCTCAACTACATCGGCTCCGCGGGCGGGATCTTCGCGATCGGTGACCGGTTCGCGTTCAACAACCCGCAATCCGTCGAAGCGTTCGAGTACCTGGTGCGGCTGATCAACGACGACCACGTCGCGCCGCCGGCATCCGACACCAACAACAACGGGGACTTCTCCCGCAACGCATTCCTGCAGGGCCGCATGGCGTTGTTCCAGTCCGGCACCTACAACTTGGCCGCCATCGCCGACCAGGCCCGCTTTCGATGGGGCGTGGTGATGCTGCCCGCCGGGCCGAAGGGCCGCGTCAGCGTCACGAACGGCATTGCCGCAGCGGCCAATCCGGCCACCCGACATCCGGACGCGGTACGCGAGGTGCTGGCGTGGATGGGCAGCAAGCGAGGCAACGAATTCCTGGGAGTGCGTGGCGCCGCGATCCCGGCCGTGCTGGCCGCCCAGCCCGTGTACCACGATTACTGGAAGGCGCGGGGCGTCGACGTCAGCCCGTTCTTCCGGGTGCTGCGCGGGCCCCGCATCCCCGCACCGGGCGGGGCCGGATTCCCGGCGGGCTATGAGGCCATCAAGCCGTACTTCGACGAGATGTTCCTGGGACGCGGCGACGTCGCGACCACCCTGGCCGATGCGCAGTGGGCCGCGAACGCCGCGGCGTCGCGATAGCGCTCGCCGATTCAACCCGCAGCTCACAGCTAATCGGTACTGTGGCCTGGTGTTCAAGCACGCCAGCGCATCCCGCCGCATGAGCTTGATAGTGGCAATGCTTGCGGTTGCAATGTTCGCAGCAGCCTGCAGTGCCGGCCCGCTCGGCGATTCGACTCGGCCGCAGGCACCCCAATCCGAAGCGGGCTATGCGCCGGCGCCGGCCGCACCCCCGCCGACGGGTGGCGGCCCGGGTTTGAAGGAGGCGCCGCAGCCCGCTGATTCCAACCGCGACGTCGTCAAGACCGCGTCGATGACCATCACCGCCGCGAATACCACCGACTCGGCCGACAAGGCCGTGTCGATCACCACCGACGCAGGCGGGCGCGTGGACAGCCGGTCCGAGGACGCCGGAACCAGTTCGGGCCGGGCCCGCATCGCCCTCGTACTGCGCGTGCCCGTGGCCAAGCTCGACGCCACGCTCGACGAGTTCAAGAAGCTCGGCACCGTCGACACCGTGGAGATCCGGGCCGAGGACGTGACGTCGCAACGGGTCGACCTCGATGCCCGCATCACCGCATTGCAGACCTCGGTCGACCGCTTGCTGGGAATCATGCGCGATGCCAGGGATCCCGATGCACTCATCAAAGCCGAGGAGGCCTTGTCGCAGCGGCAAGCCGACCTCGACAGCCTGCGGGCACAGCGCAAGCAGTTGGGCGATCAGATCGACTACAGCACAGTGAATCTTGAGTTGATCGCCGAGCAGGTCGGTGGCCCCACCGAGCAGTACCACGGGTTCTTCGGTCAGGTCGAACGCGGCTGGGACGGGCTCGTCGCGGTGGCCTCCGGCGCGGTGATGTTGTTCGGCCTGATGCTTCCGTGGCTTGTCGCGCTCGTCGTGGTCGGCGCCATCGGCTATGCCGTCATCCGGTTGGTGACGTCGCGGCGGGGCTGACTAGCCGCCGCGACGCGGCAGGCTCGTGCCCAACACTGTCAGCTCCAACGCGAGCGCGGTGCCGCACACCACCGCGAGTATCGCGAACGCGACCCAGTCGCGGGACTTCGGTCGCGACGGCGCAGCCGAGATCTGACCTGCACCACCACGCGCGGTGATGGCATCGCCCATCTCGTCGGCGCGCCGAAGCGCCACTGTGACAGCGGCGGCCAGCAGGTCGACGAGATCGGACACCAACCGCCGGATACGCCCGCGGAACGTCTCGGCGCGTTCCTTGGGCCGCAACCGTCGCGCGGCATACAGCGTGCGGAACTCGTCGATGAGCATCGGGAAGGCCCGCAGCGCCAGGGCGATGGTCACGGCCCAATCGTCGACCGGAATCCGGAACACCCGTAACGGCCGCCCCAAAGTCGCCACCGCGGGCGCGATATCGGCGACGTTGGTGGTCCACGACACGAGCGCCCCGAGCCCGATCAGCACGAAGGCGAGCGCGGTCAGGCGCAGGAAGTTCACCAGACCGCCGAGCCCGATCTCGATCGAGCCGACATCGATGACCGGGGCGCCGCCGGCGAACGTCGCGGTCAGCGCGCCCAACGCGATCACGATCCACAACCACACGGGAATCGTGGGCACCGCACCACGCGGGATATGGGCCAACCGGGCGATCACCAAGGCAAGCAACGCGACGAACCCGATGGGCACCCAGCCGGGGTAGAACGTCAGCAACACCCCGATGACGGCGACACCCAGCAGTTTGGTGCCCGCCCACAGTTGGTGGACGACGCTGTTGCCCGGCACCGGGCGCAGCAGCACAACGGGTTTGCGTTGTCCGCGGGTCGGTGCCGTCATAGCGCACCACCAGCCGCGGTCGGTGCGAGCGCGAGCGCGCCGTCGCGAAGGTGCAGTGTGCGCGGACACAGCCCTTCCAAGCCGGAGAAATCGTGGGAGATCACGACGACCGTGAGCCCACTGGTGCGCCGTAGGTCCTCCAGCAGCCGCAAGAGACCGCGTTGGCTGGCGGCATCCAGGCCGGCCAGCGGCTCGTCGAGGATCAGTGCGCGGGGTGAGCGGGCCAGCAGCCCGGCCAGCACGACGCGACGCATCTGGCCGCCCGAGAGTTGGTCGATGCGGCGCTTGCCGAGCGCCGGGTCCAGCCCGACGGATGCCAACGCTGCGGCGACGCGGTCGTGCTCCTGCACGGAGAACCCGGCAGCTGACGCGATCTCGCGTTCGACACTGCTGCGCATCAGCTGCAGCCGCGCCGCTTGGAACGACAGCGCCACCGCGCCCACCTGTTCGGACACCGGGGCACCGTCGAGCAGACAGGCGCCGTAGGTCGGGACGGTGAGCCCGGCCATGATCCACGCCAGGGTGGATTTGCCGGAACCGTTGAGTCCGTGAATGAGGACGCCGTCGCCCTCGTTCACGGTGAACGTGATGTCGTGCAGAGCCGTCTTGGCCCACGGCGTTCCACTCGCGTATTCGTGGCCGACGGCGGTGAGTTCCAATACGGGCTCGCCCGGGTGGTGAGCGGCCATCGACCCGACCGGCACCGCTGAACTCTGCACCATGTCGGTGTTGTCGGCAGTGCCGCCGTTTCCGCTCAGGTTGACCGTGCGATCGGCGGTCTGGGCTTCGTCGTTGTAGTGCGTGATATGCACGAGCGACATCTGGTGATGGTCGGTCAACCCGGACAGGACGTTCATCAGCGTTTCGCGGCCCTGCTGATCGACCATGCTCGTGATCTCGTCGGCGATCAGCAGCGAGGGCTCGCGTGCGAGCGCGCCCGCAACCGCCAGACGTTGCAGTTCGCCGCCCGACAGGCCGCCGGTGTCGCGCTCGGCGAGCCCGGCCAGACCGACCTCGGACAGCAGCCGGTCGACATCGGTCGTCGTCCCCGGTGGCAGGCCCCACACGACGTCGTCGGCCACCCTGCTGCCCAACACCTGACTCTCGGGGTGCTGCATGACCACCGCGGTACCGCCGATGCGGCCGAGACCCACCGCCCCCGGCCGCTCGACCGTCCCGGATGACGGGTCGCGTCCCGCGAGGACCAGCATCAGCGTGGTCTTGCCGGAACCGTTCGGTCCGGTCACTGCGACATGCTCACCCGGTTGCAGTTCCATCGACACCGGGCCGAGCGCGTCGTGGTCGACGCCCGGGTACCGGAAACGGACGTCGGTGAGCCGCGCCGGTACCGGGCCGATCGGCTGCTCGGCGGTGTCGGCGTCGAGTTTGTGCACGTCGGGCACACCGGCGAGCCGGGTGAGCACGCGCGACAGCGCCCACCAGCCGATGAGGCTGACGAAGGTGATGCTCTGGATGCCGATGGCCAGGAACAGCAGCGGCCAGTAGTCGAGCAGCGTCGCGAAGCCGTTCTTGAGTGGCTCGGCCAGCACGTCCAACACCGGGATACGGGCGAGCACCGCGGCGAGACCGTCGATGTTGGCGGTCATCGAGTCGAAGATCAGAGTGCGGAGTCGCGACAGCAGGGTCAGCGCGAGCACCGCGGCGGCGCCGAAGATCGCGCCCGCGACGACGGCGACAGCGAGCACGGTGGGGGTGCCGCGACCTCGGCGTTTGACGACACCGGTCAAACCGCCGATGTAGGCACAGTTGATGACGGTCATCATGCCGCCCATGCCCGCGATCAAGAACGCGATGGTGGCACCGGCGACGGTCGCCGCGACCAGCACCCGCAGTCGGTACCGGTAGGCCAGCAGCCCCATCGGCACCGTGCCGAGCAGTGACACACCGCGCGCGAACGGCACGATAACGGCGATGATCGCGGTCGCCGCACACAGCGCGGCCATGACTGCTGCCTGCGCGAGTTCACCGGGATTCATTCCGCGCCGAGGCGCACTCACCGGTGGTTTCGCGGTCATTGCTCGATTCTGCCAGGAGGTAAGACGAGGCTTACCCGGCCGTGGTGTGACGGCCGACACGACCGTGCACTGCATAGCAAATCTATGTAATATGGCGACATGCCGACAGCGAGCACCGAGAATGTCACCGTGACTGACGAAACCGAACTCGGCGCAGACCTGCTGTCGGTTGTCGCCCGCCTCAACCGGCTGGCGACCCAGCGCACCCGGCTACCGCTGCCGTGGGCGCAGGCCCGGCTGCTGTCCACGATCGAGGACCAGGGTGAGGCGCGGATCTCCGACCTCGCTCTGCTCGATCACTGCTCTCAGCCGACCATGACCACGCAGGTGCGCCGGTTGGAGGACGCCGGCCTGGTGTCTCGCACCGCCGACCCGGGCGATGCACGCGCAGTGCTCATCCGGATCACCGACAAAGGCAGGCAGACCCTCAACCAGGCGCGGGCCGACCGCGCCGCCGCGATCAACCCGCGGCTCGAGCGGTTGGACGCCGAAGACCGCCAGACCCTGGCCGATGCCGTCCAGGTCATCCGTCGGCTGTTGGCCGATGTCGCGGAGCACCCCGACAACTAGTTAGGAGCCCTTGCCCTTATGTGGCGCCAACCCAAAGCCGTTTGGGCCGTTGCCTTCGCGTCCGTCGTCGCCTTCATGGGCATCGGACTCGTCGACCCCATCCTCAAACCGATCGCCGACAACCTCAACGCATCGCCGTCCCAGGTCTCGTTGCTGTTCACCAGCTACATGGCCGTCATGGGGATCGCGATGCTGATCACCGGCGTGGTGTCGAGCCGCATCGGACCGAAACGGACCCTGCTGCTCGGCTTGGTGGTGATCATCGCGGGCGCCGGCCTGGCCGGTATGAGCGACACCGTGATGGAGATCGTCGGCTGGCGCGCACTGTGGGGCCTGGGTAACGCGTTGTTCATCGCGACCGCGCTGGCCACCATCGTCAACTCGGCGAAAGGGTCTGTGGCACAAGCGATCATCCTGTACGAGGCCGCCCTGGGTCTCGGTATCGCGATCGGCCCGCTGGTCGGCGGGGTACTGGGTTCCATCTCGTGGCGCGGCCCGTTCTTCGGTGTGTCGGCACTCATGGCCTTCGCACTCGTGATCACCGCGTTCCTGCTGCCCGCCACGCCACGCGCCGAACGGGCGACCACGCTCCTCGACCCGTTCCGCGCACTGCGCCACCGCGGGCTGCTCGGCGTCGCCGTCACCGCACTGCTCTACAACTTCGGCTTCTTCACGCTGCTGGCGTTCACGCCGTTTCCCCTCGACATGACCGCACACCAGATCGGGCTGATCTTCTTCGGCTGGGGTGTGGCGCTGGCCTTCACCTCGGTGGTGGTCGCGCCGCGGCTGCAGCGCCGCTTCGGCACTGTCCCGACGCTGATCGTCAACCTGCTCGCGATGACCGCGACCCTGGTGGTGATGGCGCTCGGCACCGACTCCAAGGCCATTCTCGCGACGTGCGTGGTGGCCGCGGGCCTGTTCATCGGTATCAACAACACGCTGATCACCGAGACCGTGATGAAGGCCGCCCCGGTCGAACGCGGCGTGGCCTCCGCGGCCTACAGCTTCCTGCGGTTCAGCGGCGCCGCCGTCGCGCCGTGGCTGGCCGGAGTTCTCGGTGAGCAGGTCAGCGTGCACCTGCCGTACTGGGTCGGCGCGGCAGCCGTGCTGCTGGGTGCGGGCGTACTGTTCGCGACGCGTAAACACCTGACGGGCATCGACGTCGAGGAAGACGAACTCGACGAGCTCACCGACGAGGCGACTGCCGTCACGGTGGGCAGCGACAGCTAGCGGCTTCTTGCCGGGCACGGCGGGCGGCCGAGCGGTGTGTCGTTCGGCCCGCCTGCGAGCGACAATGTCGCTGAAATCGCCTCTCATGCAACACTATTCACCCCGGTCCCACAGCTCCGACAACACTTGACACTCAGGCCCCGCCTGCCTCATGCGAACCGCAATTTCCTGTGCCCGCATATCAGCGACAAAGTCGCTGGTATGCGGGCACGAAACCACTGGTGCCGAAGTGACACGGCAGTGTTGTTGTGTTGCAAGTGATTCGGCAACCTGGGACGGAAGCGGCCGGTGAGACGTACGAGGCGGTTTCCGCGACATTGTCGCTAATAGCCGGGCAGGGCGACCAACCGTCGTCGACCGCCCTCACCGGCTCGCAACAACCATTCACATCGCGAACAGCAGAAACTGCGTGATCTGAGTCGGCGAGAAGTTGTCGTCGCTCACCATGATCACCGACTGGCGTCCGTCGGAAAGCTTGGGGCCCAGTGTGATTCCCTCGATGTTGTCCAGCGGGGTGAGCCCGGGCGTGTTGGTCAGATCGGCAAGCAACGTCTTGGTCAATTGCCCAGAGCCCTCGGTGACGCCCGCCCGGTAGACGCGCACCGCGACGTGGGTGCCGTAGCCGCGCTCGACGACCAGGAACGTCCCGTCGTCGAGCGCGACGAGATCGGACAAGCCGTTGTCGCCGCCCGGCCCGGCGCTGACCGCGTCGAGCGGATAGGTGTATTCGCGATCGGCCGCACCGGTGTCGACGTCGTAGCGGGTGATGCGGGTGATCGCACCGTGCTGCTCGTCGGGCAGGGCGCCGTCCTGGTAGACCGGTCCCTCCATCGCGGCCCACAGATACCGGCCGTCCGGGGTGAGCGAAAGCCCTTCCAGCGCACGGTTCTGCCTGGCGCCGCGGTCGGGGGCCGACATCTTCAGCGGGTCCGGCAGGGCGAACTCCCCGAGGTAGGTGCCGTCGAGGCCCGCGATGCGCACCCACGGATCGAGCTGGACACCTCCGTCGCCGCGCTCGCCCTCGCTGGTCCAATACAGCCGGCCGCGGCGGGCATCGTATGCGATGCCCTCGGGGTCCGGCGGCACCACGGGCGGGCGGGCTTCGGCGTCCAGCGGCGCGAACGGCTTACCGTGTGAGTCCAGCCAAGGATGTGTACCGACGAAGTCGACGCGTTCGATGCCGTTGTCCGACAGCGCAATCTGTGCCGTGTAAAAGCGGGCCGGGTTTTTCGCGGAGCGGTCGTCGCTGACGATGTAGTAGAGCCCGGCCCCGGCGTCGTAGCTGATTCCGGACAATCCGCCGATGACGGTACCGTCCAGCGTCGCGCCCGGCGCGATACGTTGCTGGCCCAGGTACTCGAAACCCGGTGCAGCACCGGCATCGGCATCGCAGCCGGTCAACAGGAGCACGACGGCGAGCAGTGTTCGACGCAGCATCACGTCGTGACAGTACCCACCAAAGTGCCGACGACGTAGGTCGCGGCGATCGCGATCGTGCCGAACATCAACTGCCGCAGTGCCGCTGACCACACCGGCTTCCTGGTGAACCGGGCCGCCACACCACCGGCGATCAGCAGGCCCACCCCGCCGCAGGCCAGCCCGGCCCACAGTGATTCGAAGGCAAGCAGATACGGGATCAACGGGATGATCGCGCCGATCGCGAACATCAGGAAAGACGACACCGCCGCCGTGACCGGTGAGGGCTTCTCCCGCGGATCGACGCCCAACTCCTGCACCAGGTGGAAGTTGAGGGCGCGGTTCTCGTCGCGGTGGATCTCGTCGGTGGCTTTCTGCGCGGTGGGCTCGGTCATCCCCATCGCCACCAGCATGCCGACCAGTTCGGCCTTCTCCGCCTGGGGTTGCTTATGGAACGAACGGCGTTCGACCCGAACCTCGGAGTCGATCTGCTCGTTGGCCGTGGTCACCGACGTGTACTCGCCGAGTGCCATGGAGAACGCCCCGGCCAGCAGGCCCGCCACGCCGCTGAGCACAACGGTCTGCGCGCTGGCGCTCGCGGCCACACCGGCGATCAGCGCGGTGTTGCTGACCAGGCCGTCCATGGCGCCGAACGTCGCGGCGCGCAACCAGCCGCCCGTCACGTCGGCGTGTTTGTGGTCGATGGTGTGAGGCATTCCGGTG
This sequence comes from Mycolicibacterium wolinskyi str. Jessa 2025, assembly GCF_049241375.1. NCBI lineage: Bacteria > Bacillati > Actinomycetota > Actinomycetes > Mycobacteriales > Mycobacteriaceae > Mycobacterium > Mycolicibacterium wolinskyi. The sequence continues at coordinate 2,610,745 of NZ_CP185960.1, read as the reverse complement.
GGCGACAACGGCCCGGGCCGATCGGTCATATCCCGATTCAACGCCCACGCGATTCCACCGTTCCACTCAGGTTTACCTGCGTCGGCGGGTGCACGCGTTACCGTCAGGTATGACCTCCACTGCCGAACATCTGCGCAACACGCTGGACGGCCGCTGGCGTGACGTCAAGAACGCCATGCGGACCAACCTGTCGAACGAGATATTCCGGCCGCACTACACGCCCAATACGGTCATCGCCAGGGCGAAGGTGGGCGAGCAACTCAAGATCATGGCCGCGGCGGGCGCAGCCGAGGACGGGTTCCGCAAGGAGCACGGCGGCAACGGCAACGTCGGCGCGGCCATCACCCAGATCGAGATGCTCGCCATGTCGGATCTGTCCCTCATGGTCAAGGCCGGCGTGCAGTGGGGGCTGTTCGGCGGCGCCATCGAGAACCTCGGCACCGAGCGACATCACAAGGCCTACGTGCGCAAGCTCATCGACCTCGACCTGCTCGGCTGTTTCGCGATGACCGAGACCGGCCACGGCAGCGACGTGCAGTCCCTGGAAACCACCGCGACCTACGATGCGGCCACCCAGGAGTTCGTGATCCACTCCCCGACCCCGACGGCGCGCAAGGACTACATCGGCGGTGCCGCCGAAACTGCCAGGGTTGCAGCGGTTTTCGCGCAGTTGATCACCCCCGACGGCGTCAATCACGGTGTGCATTGCCTGGTGGTGCCGATCCGCGACGAGATGGGCAACGACATGCCCGGCGTCACGACCTCCGACTGCCACTACAAGGGTGGGCTGCCCGGCGTCGACAACGGCCGCATCGTGTTCGACAACGTTCGGGTGCCCCGGGAGAACCTGCTCAACCGCTACGCCGACGTCTCCCCCGACGGCACCTACAGCTCGCCGATCGAGAACCCCGGCCGGCGGTTCTTCACCATGCTCGGGACCTTGATCCGCGGTCGCGTCACGGTCGGCGGCAGCGCGGCGGCCGCAGCTCGCGTCGCCCTCGACATCGCCACCCGGTATGCGTTGGAACGCAAGCAGTTCAGTGCACCCGACGGCGAGGACGAGGTGCTCATCATGGATTACCTCGTGCACCAGCGCCGGCTGATTCCGCTGATCGCCAAGTCCTACGCGCTGCAATTCGCGCAGAACGAGCTCGTCGCGAAATGCCATGAGCTGCAGACCTCCGACAACCCCGACCCGGAGGAACAGCGGGAATTGGAGGCACGAGCCGCCGGGCTCAAGGCCGCCAACACCTGGCATGCCAGCAAGGCCATCCAGGAGGCCCGCGAAGCCTGCGGTGGCGCAGGCTATCTCGCCGAGAACCGGTTGATCGCGCTGCGCGCCGACACCGACGTGTTCACGACCTTCGAGGGCGACAACCATGTGCTGACGCAGCTCGTGGCCAAAGAGTTGTTGACGGCCTACGCCGACGACATCAAGGGCATGAGCCCGGTCGAATGGGTGCGCTTCGCGGCGAACTTCGCCGGCGAGCGGGTGCTCAAGCGCACCGCGGCCGAGACGATCATGCAGACGATCCTCGACAGTCGCCAGGACAACGAAGAAGAGGGCAGCCTGTTCAACCGCGGGACGCAGGTCAAGATGTTCGAGGACCGCGAGGCGTACATGCTGGCGTCAGTGGCACGACGGCTCCAGGGCAAGGCCAAGGAGATGTCGGCGTTCGACGCGTTCAACGCCGTCCAGGACCACGTGCTGCACGCGGCGACGGCCCACATCGACCGAATCGTGTTGGAAGCGTTCGTCGCAGGCATCGACGCGTGCGAGGACGACACGGCCCGCGAGTTGCTGAACGACGTGTGTGATCTGTACGCGCTGTCGGTGATCGAAGACGACAAGGCCTGGTTCATCGAGCACCGCTACCTGTCCACCGAACGCGCCAAGGCCGTCACAAGGGGTATCAACGAGCGGTGCCGCAGCCTGCGGCCGCACATCGAGACGCTCGTCGACGGGTTCGGCATTCCCGAGCAACTGCGCTACGCCGCGATGCTCGACCCCGACGAGCTGCTCAACGGTTAGGGCTTGGGGATCGGGTCGACGGCAACCAGCTTGCCGTCGTCCCCGATCCGGAACCGCACGGTCGCGATGCCGGTCGGCGCCTTCGGTGAATCCTGGCCCTGCTGCCACTGGTAATTCACGATGACCGAGTCGTCGGCGTTGGTTACGACGTTGATGTAGGGCCGCGGCTCGGGCGTGGCAGGGCCCAATGGAGTCTGACGGTCGAAGAACAGCAGCTGGCCCGGGCTGTTCGGCTCGGGGTTGGTCTGGCCGACCTGCACCCAGTACAGCCGGCAGTTGCTGGTGTGGCCTTCGTTGACCTTGGTCCACTCCGAACCGGCCTTGGGCGCGGGCAGCTTGGCGATCTCCTGAGCGACCGTGTCGGCGGCCGGGCCGTCGGCCGGCGTGCACGTGTCGGGCTTGGGCGGCGGTGCCGAAGGTGGACTCCACCCGCAGCCCACAGCAAGGAAACCCAGGGACAGCAGCACCGCGCTCAGCCGGGACAACCGCATGCCACCGAGCTTACGGGGCAGGCCCGCGGGACCGCCGCAACGCGCCGTCCGACCGACAATCTCAATTGTCTTTCTCCACTTCGGCGCAATTCCCAATTCACTGAATTCGCATGTACATGAATTCCGGCGCCGTCGCCGATATGAATGGCGCAGCATTCAACGTGGCCGGTCACAACCTCGCCACAGCACTTCATCTGCAAATCAGAAAATCTTTCCGGGTGCGCCGACAACAACGCGGCCGGAGGCCGAATATTGCGCCGAAGCGAAAAATGCCCGCTGTTATCATTTCCGGCTATGGAACTGCGGCAGCTGGAGTACTTCGTCGCTGTCGCGGAGGAGGAGAGCTTCACCAAGGCGGCGGCCCGGTTGCACATCGCGCAGTCCGGGATCAGCGCGCAAATCCTGCAGCTGGAACGCGAACTGGGTCAGCGGTTGTTCGACCGCAACCGGCGCGCCGTCCGGCTCACCGAGGTGGGCACCGCGGTGTTGAAGCATGCGCGACTCGCGTTGGCGGCAGCCGAGGACGCCCGGCAGATCGCCGACGAGTACGGCGATGCGTTACGCGGACACGTCAGCGTCGGGCTGGCGGCGTCGTCGTCGTACGCGTTCGATCTCGCGGACATGCTCGCGAGGTTCCACCGCGATCACCCGTTGGTCGAGATATCTCTGCAGGAGACCGGTAGTGACGAACTCGTGGCGGGGCTGCTCGCCGGCCGTCAGGACGCGGCCATCATCGCACCGCCCGCCGTGGTGCCCCCGGATCTCGGGCTGCAACTGGTCGCCGACGAACCGCTCGTCGCGGCGGTGAGTCCGGACCACCCACTGGCCACCGCCACCGACATCACCCTCGATGACCTGAGCGGGTGCCAGCTGATCACCTTCTCCCCGATGGTCGGCACGCGCAGCACCATCGACGCCACGCTCGCTGCTGCGGGAATCGAGGCGCACATCGGCATCGAAGCGGGTGATCCGAGCGTCTTGGCCGAGCTTGCCGTGGGAGGCCTGGGAGTCGCCCTGGTTCCCGAGCCGTACGCCCGGGCGCGCGACGGCCAACTGCGCGTTCTGCCGATCACGGACGTGCAGCTGCGAGGATCCCTTGCGCTGGCGTGGAATAACGCAAGACAGCCCACACCCAGTGCGCGGCGGTTGATCGATTACGCCAGGCAGTCGCTGTCAGCCAAGTACGGCCTGTCAGGCTGATCACGTAACGCTACAGTGACTGCGCTGACACCGATTGAAGGAGACACACTGATGGCCTGGTTCCTCGCCATGGAAGGCCCCGCCAACAAGGCCGTGCTGTACCAACTCCAGGAATCGGTCGACACCGACAAGCTGGCCGAGGAGATGTTGAGCTCGGCGACCCTGGACCGCGCCGTCGCGGTGCCCGCGGTGTTGCAGAACAACAAGCAGCAGGTGACGGTGTACGTCCGCCCGGCGGCGTGGGGCGTGTGGACCTTCTACCAGCTGACCGAGGAGGAGCGGAAGGCGCTCGCGTCGGCGACCAATCCGCTCGTGGAGGCGCTGGCTCAAGCCGCGCGCCAGAAGCAGAACCGGCCGCAGTCCTAGTCACCCGCGATGTCACCCCCGATGTGCCAGCCGCGGGCGCGCACGTACTGGCGATACAGCCGGGCGTAGACACCCGCGGATTCCATCAGCTGCGTCGGTGACCCGGTCTCGACGACGCGTCCTCCGTCGAGCGCGACGACCTGATCGGCCGCCTCGAGGGTGGCGGGGCGGTGCGCGATGACGATCATCGTGCGGTGCGGGTCGGCTGCCAGTTCGGCGATGGCCGCACCGATGGCCGCTTCGTTCTCGGGATCGAGAGCCGATGCGGCCTCGTCGACGAGCACGATGCGCGCCTGCTTGAGGAAGGCGCGTGCGATCGATACGCGTTGACGCTCCCCGCCGGACAACTGGGCACCGCCCTCGCCGACCCGGGTCTCCCAACCGTTGGGCAGCCGGTCGATGACCTCGTCGAGCGCGGCGGCGCGCGCCGCGGCATGCAACTCGGCAGCGGTCGCGTCGGGCCGGGCCAGTCGCAGGTTCTCCTCGATCGTGGTGTCGAACAGGTAGACGTCCTGGAACACGATCGCGATCTCGCGCAGGAGCGCGGTGTGGTCGTAATCGCGGACATCGATGCCGCCGACGCGTACCGACCCGGTGTCGGTGTCGAACAACCGGGCGATCAGCCGCAGCACGGTCGTCTTCCCCGACCCCGACGGGCCGACGAGCGCCGTCGTGGAGCCGGCCGGACAGCAGAACGACACGTCGCTGAGCGCAGCGTTGCCGCCGTATCCGAAACCGACACCGCACAATTCGATGCCGACGTCGTACACGACGCGGCGCGGCCGAGGCGACTGCGGCAGTGGATCGAGGCGCAGGAAATCATCGACCGTGGCGACGAGATAGTCGAGCGCACCGATGCCGCTCACGTGACCGCCGAGCGCGCCCAGCGGTTCGGTGAACCGCACCGCGAGGATCAACAGCGCGACGGCGTCGACGACCTGCAGTGAGCCGTCGAGCAGGAATGTCGCGGTCAGTGCGAGCGTGGCGACGAAACCGGCGGCCACGACCCAGGTGTAGAGCTGGTCGGGCCACAACAGCCGGTTCAGGCCCCTGGCATAGCGTCGGCGGTGTTCGTCGAGCGCGTCGCGCATCTGCACGGTGCCGGTGCGCCCGCGGCCCGCCGCCCGGATGACCGACTGAGCCTGCCCGTATTCGACTGCCCGCCCGGCGATTTCATTCCCGGCGGCTTCGATGTCGGCGACCACGCCGAGCGTGCTGCGGCGGCAGTTTCGCGCCGCGAGCAACGCGGCGGGCAGCGTCAGTGCCAGCACCAGCCCGAGCCGCCAGTCGACCACCAGTGTGACCGCGGCGATCGTCACCGACACGCTGATGCAGTTCACCGCGGGCCCGGCCACCACGACGCTGACGTGCCCGACCTCGCCGGCCACCGACGTGGCAGTCCGCACGAACCGGCCCTTGTTGTCGCCGCTGAACCAGCCCATCGGCAACAAATTGAGGTGTTCGATGAGCCTGCCGCGCAACTGCGCGGTGGTCTCCCCCGCAGCGACGAATCCGACCGTCATCGTCCGCACATTGAGCCACCAGTAGATCAGCACGCCGGCTCCCGCCACGCCCAACCATGGTGCGGCTGCGGCGAAATCGGGCTGCGGTGCCAGCAGGGCGCGCAGGATCGGAACCAGCGCCCCGAGCAGAAGTCCCTGCACGACACCGAGTACCGCCTGCAGCGCCGCGACGTGCAACAGCGGACGGGGATCGGTCACGATGGTCAGTAGCCGGCGGATCATGCCGCCACCCCCTGCTGTGCGCGCCACAATCTGGCGTAGAGCCCGTCGCGGGCGAGTAGTGCGGCGTGGGTGCCGGTCTCGGCGATACGGCCACCGTCGAGGACGACGATCTGATCGGCGCCGACGACGGTGTGCAGGCGGTGGGCGATCACGATGACGGTCTTGCCGACGATGAGTTCGGCGAGCGCGTCGTGCACGGCGACTTCGCTGTCCGGGTCGAGTGCCGCCGTCGCCTCATCGAGCACCACGATCGGTGAACGCGCCAGGATGGCCCGTGCGATCGTCAGCCGCTGCCGCTCGCCACCCGAGAGTCCGCCGCCGTCAGACTGATTCAGCACGGTGTCGTAGCCCTGTGGCAACCGCTCGATGACATCGTGGATCTGCGCGGCCTTCGCCGCCGCGCGTATCTCGGCGTCGGTGGCCGTGGGCCTGCCCAACCGGATGTTCTCGGCGACCGTGTCGCGGACGAGCACCACGTCCTGGAACACCAGCGACACCGTCGACAGCAGTGCCGTCGAGGACATGTCGCGGATGTCGACCCCGCCGATCCGGATGGCGCCGGACGTGACGTCGTAGAACCTGGGCACGAGCGTCGCCACGGTGGTCTTGCCCGCCCCGGACGGTCCGACGAGCGCGGTGACCGTGCCGGGGCGGCAGGTCATGGTGATGTCGCGCACGGCGTCGGTGGTGCCGTCGTAGGAGAAGGCGACATGGTCGAACTCCACACCGAACTCGTTGGGGCTCTTGGGCATCTGCGGCTCGGGCAGTGCGGGTATCGAGAGCAGCCGTTCGATGTTGCCCGCGGCCACGCGAGCACTGCGAAGCGCTATCGACCCGTGGATGAATTCGGACAACGGCGCGGCGAGTCCCACCCCGACGACGAGGAACGGGATCAGGTCTGCCATCGCGAGCCCGCCCGCGCGAACGAACATCAACCCGCCGACTGTCACGACCGCGAGCACCGTCACCTCCGCCGCGAGGATGTGGCTGGCCGCGGTGCTGTAGCGAACCTCGGCGACCCAGGCGCGGAAGGCGTCGCGATAGTCGCGGACCGCCCGCGTGAATCTCTCCAATGCCGTTGTGGCACCGAATGTTTTGGCCACGGCGATACCGTCGGCGTATTCCACTGTCGCGCCGCTGATCCGGGTCTCGGCCGCGATCAGCTTCTGGGTGTGTTCCGGCATCGACCGCATCGCCAGCCGGTAGGTCAGGAAGGCGATCACCGGCACCGCGACCGTGACCGCCGTCATCGGCGCGTCCACCGATATGAGATAGCCGATCGCGACGAGCGTGACGGTGACCGCGCCGACGAGCTCGCCGAGGGCGTGCGCGAACAGCACATGCATGGCTTCGAGGTCGACGGTCATGACCTTCTTCATCTGGCCCGAGCCCGAGGACCGGAACCAGCCCAGCGGAACGATGCCGAGGCGGTCGACGAGGCGCTTGCGGAGGTGGTGCAGCATCCTGGCGTCGGCGTGGTGGCCGATATGGGAGGCCAGGCCGAGGCAGACCAGGCGTACCGCGGCGCCCGCCGCTCCCAGACCGATCCACAGCCATACGTGGCCCTCCGAGCCGGCCAGCGCGCGCCGGGCGATCTCCGCGATCGCGATATACGGAAGCAGGCCCGCCGCCGCGGCGACGGCGGCCAGCACGGCACACGCGATCAGGTTGACATGCACCGGGCGCAGCATGTCGGCGGCGCCGCGGTAGGTGATGGGTAGTGCGGGAGGTGGGGCAACCTCGGGCATACTCGGCGTCCTCTCATAGGGAAGGCTGCCCTAAGTCTTGAAGTTGAAGTCGACTTCATGTCAACTGCTCCGCATGGACGAAAACCGACGTGGCGCGCACGTACAGATCGGTGAGGCCGCCGCCCTCTACGGGCTGGCACCGTCGGCACTGCGCTGGTGGGAAAAACAGGGCGTATTGCCCGAGCCGGACCAGAACGGAGGCAGGCGCACGTACAACGAAGCCGACCTGCGCCGGATCGGGCTGGCGTATCTGTGCGCGGTCACCGGACGGATGCCGCTGGACCAGGCCGCGATCGTGACGTCCGGCGATACACAGAACGGCGAATGGCTGGAGGCGGTGCGGGGCCACATCAAGCGGCTCGACGAGCAGTGTGCGCGACTACAGGCTGCGCGCGACTACCTGACGCATCTGCTGCTGTGCACGTCGGACGATCCGACAACGGATTGTCCATACCTGGATGAGGAGCTGGTGAAACACACCCCGCGGGGGCGGTTCGCCGAGGCGGACCTGATCGATGCCGCCCGGCGATCTCGTACCTTGCTCCCCCGGCTGGACTCGAACCAGCAACCCTTCGGTTAACAGCCGAATGCTCTGCCAATTGAGCTACAGGGGACTGCCTTTCCGCGGATCTCCTCCGCGGCCGAGCGTTGACTCTAGCGTACTGACCGCCACCGCCGCCAATGCGATCCCACACGGGCGAGTCGAGGCGTCGGTGAGGCAGGATGGACACACACAACTGTCGTCTGGGAGGAACGCTGTGATCCGCTATGCCGCCGTGATCGCCGTCGGCTACGTGCTCGGCGCGAAGGCCGGCCGCCGTCGCTACGAGCAGATCGCCAGCACCTATCGTGCGGTCACGTCCAACCCTGCGACGCGAGCCGTCATCGACGCCGGGCGGCGCCAGATCGCGCGGCGCGTGTCGCCCGACCCGGAGTTCGTGACGATGACCCCCATAGACGCAGAAACGTCGGTGCTCTCCGTGGAGAACACCGACGATTCGGTGAAGGTCAAGCGCGGCTGGTGAGCGCTAGCCGATGCTCTGATTGATCGTCGTGCCGGGAAGCAGCGGGCCGGTGCTCAGGCCCGGGTTACCGCTGCCGGGCGCGCCGATGGAGACCGGCGGGATGCCGCCGACCGCGGGCTGACCGTTGGAGTACGACAGGCACTTGCCGTCTTCTTTGTTGCCGAACCAGGCCAGGCAGGCCGGGGCGGCAGTGACGTCGGACTGCGGGGTCGTGGCGGCGAGGAAGGCCGGGGCGGCCACTGCGGCTGCCGCGAAAGCCCCGACTGCGACGAAGCGCCGCGTCCGGTTGCTGAACTGTGTCACCAGGTTGCCTTTCTCAGCTCGTCCATAGATCGGCTCCACCCTATCGTGATGTGAGCTCTCACGCAGTGAGGTCGTCGCCGCTCGCTTGTTCCAGCAGGCTGCGGCGGTAGGACTCCATCGCGACGAGGTCACCGAACAGGGCGTGATATTCGTCTCCCTGCTCGACCGGCGACATCCGTTGCAACTTGGACTTCACCTCGGCGATCTGGCGGCCCACCCAGACCTCCTGCAGGCGGGCCAGCACGCTGCCGATGTAGCGCGGGAGCTTCTCGTCGTCTTCGACGTTGATCGCCTCCACGCCGAGCTCGTTGACGAGGCTGGCGGCCGCCGGAGACGACGTCTGCTCGCGCACCGCTTCGATCCACTGCGCCCCGGACGCGCCCGACGCCGTGCCACCTGCCGCCTCCATGGCGGTGCGTACGGCGGCGTAGCCGGGATGCGTGAAGCTCTCCACGGTCAGCGAATCGAACACCGGGCCGGCCAGCGCCGGATACTGCAGGCCCGCCTTGAGCGCCTCCCGCTGCGGCCACAGCGTGGGATCGCTCGGGTCGGGCCGCTGCACCGGGGGCGCCTTGGGTCGGGCCTGCGGCTCGGCACCGGCACGACGGCCGTCGCGGCGGCCACCGCTGGCTTCCTCACGCACGCGCCCGATCACCTGCGCCACGTCGTCCCAGCCGACCCAGCCGGCGAGCTGGCGGGCGTACTCGTCGCGCAGGGTCGGGTCTTTGATCCGGGCCGCCATCGGCACACACCGGCGCAGCGCGGCCACGCGGCCTTCGGCACTGTCGAGGTCGTGTTCGGCGAGCGCGCTGCGAATCACGAACTCGAACAACGGTGTTCGGCGGGCCACCAGATCCCGCAGCGCGCCGTCACCGGAACGCAACCGCAGATCGCACGGGTCCATGCCGTCCGCCGCGACCGCCACGAACGACTGCCCGGCCAGGTTCTGCTCCCCCTCGAATGCCTTGACCGCAGCGGCCCGCCCGGCGGCGTCGCCGTCGAACACGTAGATCAGTTCACCGCGAAAGAAGTTGTCGTCCATCATGAGTCGCCGCAACATCGACAGGTGCTGGTCGCCGAACGCGGTCCCGCACGAGGCCACCGCCGTGGTCACCCCGGCCAGATGCATGGCCATCACGTCGGTGTAGCCCTCGACGACCACGGCCTGATGGCCCTTGGCGATATCGCGCTTGGCGCGGTCCAGCCCGAACAGCACCTGAGACTTCTTGTACAGCACGGTCTCCGGCGTGTTGACGTATTTGGCCTGGTTCTGGTCGTCGTCGAACAACCGGCGCGCGCCGAAGCCGATGGTCTCACCCGACGACACCCGGATGGGCCACAGCAACCGGCGGTGGAACCGGTCCATCGGGCCGCGCTTGCCCTCGCGGCTCAGCCCGGCCGCTTCGAGCTCCTTGAACTCAAAACCTTTGCGCAGCAGGTGCTTTGTCAGCTTGTCCCAACCCGACGGCGCGAACCCGCAGCCGAACTGGGCGGCCGCAGCGGCATCGAAATTGCGTTCGGTCAGGTACTTGCGGGCCTCGGCGGCCTCGTCGGACTGCAGCGCCTCGGCGTAGAACTCCTGCGCGGCGGCATTGGCGGCCAGCAAGCGGCTGCGGCTGCCCCGGTCGCGCTGCACGTTCGTGGTCGACGCGCCGGTGTAGGTGACGGTGTAGCCGACCCGGTCCGCCAGGAGCTCGACTGCCTCGACGAAGCTGACGTGTTCGATCTTCTGGACGAACGCGTAGACGTCACCGCCCTCGCCACAACCGAAGCAGTGGAAGTGGCCGTGGTTGGGCCGGACGTGGAACGACGGCGATTTCTCGTCATGGAAGGGGCACAGGCCCTTCATCGAGTCGGCCCCGGCACGCCGCAACTGGACGTAATCGCCCACGACATCCTCGATGCGGACTTTGTCACGGATGGCCGCGATATCGCGATCAGGAATCCGGCCGGCCACCGGCCTAGTCTATGCGTGCCGGAAACTCCGGTTGAACGGGTTTGCCCGCGGCGGGGAGGGACGCAGATGAGCTTCGGCGGATACGGCGGGCCCCCGCCACCACACACCTTTTCGGCGCCGCCACCCGCGGCACCGGTCAATCCACTGTCGACGCTGTCGATCGTGTTCGGCTTCGTGTTCGCCCCGGTCGGCGCCGTACTCGGCCACCTCGCGCTGACACAGATCAAGACACGTCGCGAGCGGGGTCGCGGGCGGGCGGTGGCCGGACTGACCATTTCCTACTGCGTGATCGTTGCCGCAGTCGTCGCGGTGGTGGTGTGGGCGGTGCTACCCGGCAAGTCGGACGACCCGGCGACGTCGGAGACGTCCGCGGCCGAGAGCGACAAGTCGGCCAAGCAGCTGCTGCTGACCGGGAGCGAGCTCGGTGAATTGCTCGGCGAGACGTTCGAACCCGTCCCCCAAGACGCCGTCGAGGGCGGCATCGACGACATGGCCGAGACCTCGAAGCTCTCAGGCCGGTGCCGAACCGTACGACTGCATCGGTCCTGTCGTGGTGGCCGAGCGGAGTGGTTACGCCGACGCCGATGTGCAGGACTTCGCGCGTCAGGTCTGGCGCGGCTCCGACGGGGTGGTCAGGAAGGTCGACGAGGCCGTCATCGAACTGTCGACGCCCGAGGATGCTCAGGCGGTTTTCGATGAGATCAAGGCGACGTGGCAACGCTGTGACGGCCAGACCGTCACCTATTGGGGTACCGAGATACCCGATGCCGGGCACCTGACGCACAAGATCACCGATATCCGGACCGAGGAGACGACGCTGGCCGCGACGGTGTTGTTCGGGCGCACCAAGAATGCGCAGACCAGTCCCAACGCCCGGGCCGTCACGGTCGCGGGCAGCTACCTGGTCGAGACCGAGATCTCGTTCGACGACGAGGAATCCACGGAGGCCGCCAACCCCGAGACGAGCGGTGTTGACGTGGCGTGGGCGATCGCCGACAAGATCGGCGCCTGAGGCTCTTCAGTCCAACGGCCGGGGCGAGCGAGCTTCGTGCACTCGTTCCAGCCGCCCCTCGGTGTAGGACGCGATCTGGTCGATCACTACGCGCAACCGGGCACCGTCGTCGTCGGCCGCGGTGAACTCCGGCTCGAATTGCGGGTCGAGACTGCCGGGTGCCTGCGCCCACAGGGCCAGGGCCACCTCATGGATGAGCGTCCGCTGGTCCGCCTGGATCTGCAGGTGCCGATGGTCGGACATGATGAACTGCAACGCCAGCATCTTGAGCACCGCGACCTCGGCGCGCACGAGGTTCGGCACCGCGAGATCGGTGTCGAAGCGCTTGAGCGGGCCGTCGCCGGCCGCCTCGCGGGTCTCGGCGATCGCCGCACTCGCGAACCGGCCGACGAGCTCACTCGTCAGGCGTTTGAGCGCGACCGAGGCCGCGAGCGTTCCGTCGTACTTGCCCACGCCCGCCACGACAGGCATCTCCGACAGCCGCTGCGCGGCAGCAAGCAGTTCGTCATGCGTCACGGTCGGGAAGGACTCGGCGCCCAGGCGTGCGAGCGAGTCGGCGGCGTCGGCGTCGGCGAGCACCCGCAGGTCGATGCGCCCCGAGATCACCCCGTCCTCGACGTCGTGCACGGAGTAGGCGACATCGTCGGCCCAGTCCATCACCTGCGCTTCCAGGCACGGCCGCTCAGCAGGCGCACCGTCGCGCACCCAGGCCGCGGCGTCGAGGTCGTCGTCATAGAAGCCGAACTTCTTGCGGCCACCGTAACGCTGCCACGGGTATTTCGTCACCGCGTCGAGCGCCGCCCTGGTCAGGTTCAAACCCGCCGAACGGCCATCGCCGTCAAGGACTTTCGGCTCGAGGCGGGTGAGGATCCGGAAGTTCTGCGCATTGCCCTCGAATCCGCCGAAGGCATTGGCGATCTCGTTGAGCGCACGCTCGCCGTTGTGACCGTACGGCGGGTGCCCGATGTCGTGGGCGAGCCCGGCGAGGTCGACGAGGTCGGGATCGCAGCCGAGGCCGATGGCCATACCGCGACCGATCTGCGCCACCTCAAGCGAATGGGTCAGGCGGGTCCGTGGTGTCTCGCTCTGCCGCGGTCCGACGACCTGCGTTTTGTCGGCCAGCCGCCGCAACGCGGCACTGTGCAGCACCCGCGCCCGGTCCCGCGCGAAGTCGGTGCGGTGCTCGGTATCGGTCCCCGGCAGCGCAGCACCTTTCGGCGCTTCGTCCACCAGGCGTTGCCGGTCGAAGTCGTCATAGTGGTCGTGCCTTACCGCGTTCACCGGGGCACAGTCTGCCAGGACACGCCGCCCGACCCGCGCAGCACATTAGATTGACCGTCATGCGCATCGCCCGTCTGCTCAGCATGCTGCTCGCGATCCTGATGACCGGGTTGCTCGTCGCGCCCGGCGCAACGGCCGAGCCGCCCCTGCGGCTGGCCACTCAGCTCACCGACAACGCGGGCGCGCTGTCGAGTTCCCAGCGCGCCGGCGTGCAACGTGCTCTCGACCAGCTCTACGACGACCGCCGCATCCAGCTGTGGGTCGTGTTCGTCGAGGACTTCTCCGGCCAGAACTATCTCGGCTGGGCACAGAACACCATGCAGTTGAGCGAGCTGGGTGACGACGATGCGCTGCTGGCGGTCGCCACCCGGGCGCGTTCGTTCGCATTCCAGGTCCCGGACACCCTTCCTGGCGGCAACTCCCGCGCCGAGGAGATCCGGCGCGACAACATCGAACCGGCGCTGCGACGCGACGACTGGGCGGGCGCGGCGATCGCGGCCGCCAACAATCTGAACGCCGAACCGCCCGCGCCGGAATCCGGTGTGTCGTGGCCCGCGATGCTGATCGCCCTCGGCGTGTTGCTCGTGCTCGGCGGGCTGCTGTGGTGGTGGTCGCGCCGACGCCGCGCCAAGCGCCGCAAGGCCGAATTCGAGGCCGCGAAGCGGGTGGACCCGACCGACGCCAACGCGCTTGCGACGGTGCCGCTCGAAGCGCTCGACGAGCTCTCGCGCTCGATCGTCGTCGACGTCGACAACGCCGTGCGTACCAGCGAAGCCGAACTCGAACTGGCAGTCGAAGAGTTCGGCCCCAAGCAGACCGAACCGTTCAGCACGGCCCTGGCCAACGCGAAAACGGCGCTGGCGCAAGCCTTCAACGTGCGCCAGATCCTCGACGACGACGCCCCCGAGACACCGCTGCAGCAGCGCGATCTGCTGACCCGCGTCGTGTTGTCGGCAGCCAAGGCCGATCGTGAACTCGATGCGCAGAGCCAAGCCTTCGAACAGCTGCGCGATCTCGTGATCAACGCCCCCGCACGGCTCGACACCATGACGCAACAGATGGTGGATCTGACCGCGCGAATGAACCCGTCGGCCCAGACCCTCGATGGGTTGCACAAACAGTTCGACGCCACCGCACTGAGCTCAGTCGCAGGCAACGTCGACGCAGCGAAGGAAAGGCTGGCATTCGCCGACCGCAACATCAGCACCGCCCGCAATCTGGTGGCCCGGCCCGCCGGCGATCAGACCGGGTTGGTCGATTCGGTGCGGGCGGCCGAGTCCGCGCTCGACCAGGCCCGGACCCTGCTCGACGCGGTCGACAGCGCGGCCACCGACATCAACCGGGCGCTGGCCGGGCTTCCCGCCGCGATCACCGACATCCAGGCCGGTATCGATCAAGCGAATACCCTGCTCGCACAACCAGGTACGCCGCAGACCGACAAACTCGCAGCGGCCCGTGATGCCGCGGCCAAAGCCGCTGACGACGCCAGGGCCAACGGCAACGCCGACCCGCTGGGCACCTTCACGCGGCTGACGCAGGCCGATGCCAACCTCGACCAACTGCTGGCGAGCGTGCACGAACAACGCGAAGCCGCCGAACGCCTGGCGCGGACTCTGGAGCAGGCGCTCTTCACCGCCCAGTCGCGCATCAAAGCGGTGTCGGACTTCATCGAGACCCGGCGCGGCAGCATCGGCCCGGAGGCGCGCACGAGGCTCGCCGAGGCCGGCCGGCAACTACAGGCCGCCGAGGCCAAACGGGCCAGCAACCCCAATGAGGCTGTCGCACATGCCAATGGGGCCTCGACGCTCGCCGCTCAGGCGCAGGGCCTTGCCAACGACGACGTGCGTGCAGCCCAGCGCTCCTACACCTCGCAGTACGGAGGCGGCGGGTCCGATATGGGCGCCGTGCTCGGCGGCATCATCATCGGCAACATCCTGCGCGGTGGCTTCTCCGGCGGAGGCGGGTTCGGCGGGGGCTATGGCGGAGGATTCGGCGGTGGCTTCGGCGGCGGCCGGGGCATGGGCCGCCCGACGTCCTACGGCGGGGCATCGCGCTCGTCCGGCCGCAGCTACAGCGGTGGCGGCGGCCGGTTCTGAACGCGCGTGCTCAGCAGCCCTTGAGCCGCACCGCCAAGTAGTCGGACACCTTGTCGAGTGCGACCCGCTCCTGCGTCATGGCGTCGCGCTCGCGGATGGTGACCGCATTGTCTTCGAGCGTGTCGAAATCGACTGTCACGCAGTACGGTGTGCCGATCTCGTCCTGACGGCGGTAGCGGCGGCCGATCGCACCGGCGTCGTCGAATTCGACGTTCCAGCTCTTACGCAGCTCGGCAGCGAGGTCGCGGGCCTTCGGTGACAAGTCGGCGTTGCGCGACAACGGCAGCACGGCGGCCTTGACCGGCGCCAGGCGCGGGTCGAGCTTGAGCACGGTGCGCTTGTCCACGCCGCCCTTGGCGTTGGGCGCCTCGTCCTCGGTGTAGGAGTCGACCAAAAACGCCATCAGCGAACGCGTCAGACCCGCTGCGGGCTCGATCACGTAAGGCACGTACCGGGTTTCGGTGGCCTGGTCGTAGAACGACAGGTCGACGCCGGAATGCTGTGAGTGCGTGGACAAGTCGAAGTTCGTGCGGTTGGCCACGCCCTCCAGCTCACCCCACGGGTTGCCGGCGAAACCGAACTTGTACTCGATGTCGACGGTGCGGTCGCTGTAGTGCGACAGCTTCTCCTTGGGATGCTCGTAGAGCCGCAGGTTGTCGCGGTTGATGCCGAGGTCGACGTACCAGTCCAGCCGCGTGTCGATCCAGTACTGGTGCCACTCGCCCGCCGTCGACGGCTCGACGAAGAACTCCATCTCCATCTGCTCGAACTCGCGGGTGCGGAAGATGAAGTTGCCGGGCGTGATCTCGTTGCGGAAGCTCTTGCCGATCTGGCCGATGCCGAACGGCGGCTTCTTGCGTGCGGTGGTGACCACGTTCGCGAAGTTCACGAAGATGCCCTGCGCGGTCTCGGGTCGCAGGTAGTGCAAGCCCTCCTCGGTCTCGATCGGGCCGAGGTAGGTCTTGAGCATCATGTTGAAGTCGCGGGGCTCGGTCCACTGGCCCTTCGTGCCGCAGTCCGGGCACACGATCTCGTCCATCGGCACTGAGTCCGGGTCGTCGAGACCCTTCTTCGCCGCGTACGCCTCCTGCATGTGGTCCTGCCGATGACGTTTGTGGCAGTTCAGGCACTCGACCAGCGGATCGTTGAACACCTCGACGTGGCCGGACGCGACCCACACCTGCCGCGGCAGGATGATGGCGCTGTCCAGACCGACGACGTCGTCGCGGCCGGTGACCACCGAGCGCCACCACTGGCGCTTGATGTTCTCCTTGAGTTCGACACCGAGTGGCCCGTAGTCCCATGCCGACTTGGTGCCGCCGTAGATTTCGCCCGACTGGTAGACAAGGCCACGGCGTTTCGCCAGGTTCGCAACGGTGTCGATGATGGATGCCACGGTGCAACAGCGTAGCGACCGGCGGCCTGCCACTGATAATCCGCCGCACCGGCCCGAACTGTTGACATGCATCAACGCGCATGTATTCTGGCCGCATAATGAAAACGATTTCCAGTTTGGCAGACGATCAGCACGCTGACGCGCACCAGCATCACGGCGCGCCGGCGCCCGAGCTGCCGCCGCGCGAGGTCCTCGACACCGCCGGCGAGCTGCTGCGCGCGCTGGCCGCGCCGCTGCGGATCGCGATCGTGCTGCAACTGCAGCAGTCCCAGCGCTGCGTGCACGAACTGGTCGACGCCCTCGGTGTGCCGCAACCCCTGGTGAGCCAGCACCTGCGCATCCTCAAGCAGGCCGGGGTGGTTTCCAGCGAGCGGGCCGGCCGTGAGGTGCTCTATCGGTTGGTCGACCACCACCTCGCGCACATCGTCGTCGACGCCGTCGCCCACGCCGGGGAGGACCGCCGGTGACAGGCGCGGTCCGGTCCACCCGCCAGCGTGCGGCGATTGCCGACCTTCTCAACGAGACCGACGGGTTTCGCTCCGCTCAGGAACTACATGACGAGTTGCGCCGCCGGGGCCAGGGCATCGGGCTGACCACGGTCTATCGCACCCTGCAGGCCATGGCGACCGCCGGGGTCGTCGACACCTTGCGGACCGACACCGGCGAATCCGTCTACCGGCGGTGCTCGGAACACCATCACCATCACCTGGTGTGCCGCGCGTGCGGTTCCACGGTCGAAGTGTCGGGCCCCGACGTCGAGACCTGGGCCGCCGACGTCGCCCGCGAGCACGGATTCTCCGACGTCAGCCACACGATCGAGATTTTCGGTGTGTGCGGCGAGTGCGTCGGCGCCACCTAGCCGCACGCCGCTCGATGGCAGGTGCCGGTGCGCCCGGCTATCAGCGACAATGTCGCGGAAAACGGCTCACCGGTCCCACTGGGAGCATGAGCCCCATTGGCACAATCACACGAAGCACTCCTATGTCGCTGCGCCACAGCGGCCTCAGTTGTCACCTGCCCGCATTACAGCGACTTTGTCGCTGTAATGCGGGCACGCCGAATCGCGTGACTCACGTGGCCAGCGGGCCATGAGTGGCAGTTGTTACCCACGTCGTGAGGCTGGAGCGAATGATGTTACGCACGAGGCTTTTTCCGCGACATTGTCGCGGAAAGGCGGGCCGACCGGATACACCCAGCCGCTCCTAGACCGAGCCGCCACTCCTACACCGGATCGCGCGCCAACCCGAGCACCGTGTGTCTGGTCAGCGGCGCAAGTTCGATGGCGCCGGGTGCATGCGGGTCGACCCAGGCCATCTCCTCGATCTCGGCCTGAGGCGCGGGATCGCCGTCGAGTACGACCGAATACAGCTGGGCATCCACGACGTGGCCGGGTTCGTTGGCGGCGGCCGCGGTGTAGCGGCCCAGCGCCCGAGCCGACGTCGTATCGAAGCCCGTGCCGAGTTCCTCGTAGACCTCGCGGACGAGCGCCTGCAACGGCTCTTCGCCGGGCTCGATCTTTCCGCCGGGCTGCATGAACGATGACGTGCCGCGCTTGCGGACCACGAGCACGTGATTGCGCTCGTCGAGGACCACGGCCGCGACGATGCCGATGACCGACGTCACGACGTCAGATCCCGGCGGACGTCGGCTCCGGTCGCCAGGACCATCAGGATCAGGGTGCGCAGAGCGTCGTCGGTGAGCCCGGCGGCCGGAAAGTTGTACCGCAGCATGACGTCGGCGACCTTCTTGGCCGCCCCCTTTCGCACCGCGCCCTTGGCCGTCGCGCCGTCGGTGGGCGTCTCGACAACTTTCTCCACCAGCACCACGGTGCCCAGCATGGTGCGGCTTGCGTGCGCGGCAACGCGGTCACGAATCTTGTTGTTGAGCGGCCGATCCCAGGCCAGCGGCTGGGTCAACGAGACCATCTCCAAGTCCTCGGCGATCGCGACGACCCGCACCGAAGCCACCGATCCGTCGACCGTCACGGTCAGCGCGTTGTCCTCCTCCTCGACGACGGACATCACCTCGCCGAGCACCGACGACAACCGTTGCAGGAGGCCGGGCATCACGCCCTGCCGAAGCGACGATTGCGGTTCACGTATTCCTCGCACGCCGCCCACAGATCGCGCCGGTCGTAGTCCGGCCAGAGCTTGTCCTGGAACACGAACTCGGCGTAGGCAGCCTGCCACAGCAAGAAGTTACTGGCCCGCTGCTCCCCCGAGGTGCGGATGAACAAGTCCACGTCGGGGATGTCGGGGCGGTGCAGGTGTTTGGCGAACGAGGCTTCGCTGATCCGGCTCGGGCTGATCTTGCCCGCCACCGCTTCCTCGGCGAGTGCCCTGGTGGCCTCGACGATCTCGGTGCGCCCGCCGTAATTCACGCAGTAGTTGATGGTGATGACGTCATTATCGACCGTCATCTGCTCGGCGATGTCGAACTCCTTGATGACGCTGCGCCACATCTTGGGCCGCGAGCCGACCCAGCGCATCCGCACGCCCATGTCGTTGAGATTCTCGCGGCGACGCCGCACCACCTCACGGTTGAAGCCCATCAGGAAGCGCACTTCTTCGGTGCTGCGCTTCCAGTTCTCGGTCGAGAACGCGTACACCGTCAGATGCTTGATACCGATCTCGATCGCACCGCACGTGATGTCGATGAGCACGGCCTCGCCCATCTTGTGGCCCTCGGTGCGGCCCAATCCGCGCTGCGTGGCCCAGCGGCCGTTGCCGTCCATCACCACTGCGACATGGTTGGGCACCTGATCGGCCGGGATCTGCGGAGCAGCCTCTTTGGAGGTGTGCTGGGGCGGGCGGGCGAAGCGGCCGTTGGTGCCGGCTGGGATGTCGGGGAAGATGACCGGCCAGGTCGACTTGTCCGGGAACGTCGGGTAGTCGTCAGGCGCCGGGGGCAGCTGTGGGTAGGTGGTCTTGTCCCGCTTCCCGTCCCGCTTCAAAGCCATGCGCCATATCCTGCCTGACCAGCGCTGCCCGCTGATCGGCGACCGTGCGATCGATCCGGTACACACGCTCGACCAGAGGCAATGTCCGTAACTGACGCTCCAGATGCCACTGCAGATGCGCGGCGATGAGGCCGCTGGCCTGGCTGCGGTGCCCTGGCGATGTCGTCTCGGCGTACTCCCAGTCGCCGTCGTGCAGCGCTGCCATCAGCTCGAGCACGGGCTGCGGCGGCGTGGCCGAACCGCTGGGCCGACAGTGCACACACACGCTGCCGCCCGCCGCGACGTGGAACGCCCGGTGCGGGCCGGGCGCGGCACATCGCGCGCATTCGGTCAGCGCCGGAGCCCAGCCGGCGACCCCCATGGCCCGCAACAGATACGCGTCGAGCACCAATTCGCGTTCCCGGGACCCGTCAGCAATCGCGCGCAGCGCCGAAACGGTCAGCCGATGCAACGCGGGCATCGGCGCCCGCTCCTCACCGGCGAGCCGCTCGGCGGTCTCCAGCATCGCGCACGCACTGGTGTAGCGGCCGTAGTCGCTGACGATGTCGGCCGCGAACGCGTCGATGGCCTGAACCTGGGTGACGATGTCGAGATTGCGGCCCGGATGCAGCTGCACATCGATGTGGGCAAACGGCTCCAGTCGCGCGCCGAACTTGCTGCGCGTCCGTCGCACGCCCTTGGCCACCGCGCGGACCAATCCATGGTCGCGGGTGAGCAGGGTGACGATCCGGTCGGCCTCGCCGAGCTTGTGCTGGCGCAGCACGACCGCCCGGTCACGATACAGCCGCATCGTGACAGTCTCGCATCATGGCCTGACAAGTTCCGTTATGCACCGCCGATATTCTCGAAAGTGATGGGCAAATCTACGACTTGCGACTCGGCCACCACTCCCTTCCCAACCTTGACGAACCAGCTGTATCAACTTGCCAGCGGCGCCATCACCTCTGACGAATTGGTACGCAGATCGCTGCATGCGATCACCGCAAGCCAGTCGACCCTCAACGCGTTCCGCGTCGTGCTGACCGAACAGGCACTGGCCGATGCCGCCAAGGCCGATCGCTATCGCGCGGCCGGCAAACAGCTCCCGTTGCTGGGGATCCCCATCGCGGTCAAGGACGACGTCGACATCGCGGGCGTGCCGACCCGCTACGGCACGAATGGCAACGCTCGCGTCGCGACCGCGGACGCCGAGGTGGTGCGTCGGTTGCGAGCCGCAGGCGCGGTCATCGTCGGCAAAACCAACACGTGCGAACTCGGGCAATGGCCGTTCACGAACGGGCCGGGCTTCGGCCACACCCGCAACCCATGGTCGAGCAAACACAGCCCGGGTGGCTCGTCCGGTGGAAGCGCGGCAGCCGTCGCCGCGGGTCTCGTGGCCGCGGCGATCGGTTCCGACGGCGCGGGCAGCGTTCGCATCCCGGCCGCGTGGACCCATCTGGTCGGAATCAAACCCCAGCGCGGCCGTATCTCGACCTGGCCGCTGCCCGAGGCGTTCAACGGCATCACGGTCAACGGTGTGCTGGCCCGCACGGTCACCGACGCGGCCCTCGTGCTCGACGCCGCATCCGGCAACGCCGACGGCGACCTGCACAAGCCGCCGCCGATCCAGGCTGCCGACTACGTCGGACGGGCCCCGGGCCCACTACGGGTGGCGATGTCGACGAAGTTCCCGTTCACCGGCTTCCGGGTGAAGCTGCACCCCGAGATCCGCGCCGCACTGCAGACGGTTGCCGACCAACTCGGCCACCTCGGTCACACCGTCGTCGCCAAGGACCCCAAGTACAGCGTGCGGATGTCATGGGACTTCCTGTCCCGGTCCACCGCCGGTCTGCTGGATTGGTCGTACCGGCTCGGTGACATCGAATACGACGACCGCACGGTCGCGAACATGCGCATCGGCCGGCTGCTGTCCGAGAACGTGCTGCGCAAGGCGCGCGCCCACGAAGCTCAGGTACAGCGGCGGATCGGCTGGATCTTCAACCTCGTCGACGTCGTCATCGCCCCGACGACGGCACAACCGCCGCCGCTCACCCACGAATTCGACCGGCTCGGGTGGTACGCCACCGAACGCCGCGCAATCCAGGCGTGCCCGGTGACCTGGCCGTGGAACCTCCTCGGCTGGCCGTCGATCAGCGTGCCAGCCGGGTTCACCTCGGACGGATTGCCGATCGGGGTGCAGCTCATGGGCCCGGCCAACAGCGAGCCGATGCTGATCTCCCTGGCCGCCGAGCTCGAGGCCATCACCGGCTGGGCCGCCAAACAACCCACGGTCTGGTGGAACACCCCGGAAGGCCACCGCGTGCGCGACACCAACGGCGAGACACCCGAGAATTACGACGTGTCGCAGGCGGTCGCGGCGGTCAACGCACTTCGCCAGCCGCCCGGACGGCTGGCGATGGCAAACGAGAACGAGTAGTCGACTACGCGCGCCACTCACACTCAGCGCTCCTAGCGTTCGTGCCATGGCGGCATCATCGGGATGCCCCCACGAATATGGAGGCGCGATCATGTCCATCAGCTACCCGGCTCGTTTCGCCGTCGTCGCACTCGCCGCCACTGCCGTCACCGTGCCCGCACCAGCCCAGGCCGACCCGCTCCCGTACGGGCCCGACACCTGTATCCAGGGCTATGTGTGGCGCGAGGCACGGTCGGGCGACACCGTATGCGTAACACCCGAGACCCGTTCGACGGTCGCCCAGCAGAACGCCAACCCCAAGGCACACAAAGACCCCAACGGTGCCTATGGACCCGAAAGCTGCGCTCAGGGTTACGTGTGGCGGGAAGCATTCGACGGCGACACGATCTGCGTCACCCCGGATTTCCGCCAGCAGATGTTCGACGACAACGCTGCCGCCTCGTCACGCAAACAAGCCAACGCTCCCGAGCCGACACCGCAGGCCGCCGAGTCGACCATCGTGCTCGAGGTCACCGGCTCCGGCGAGGTGTATTCGATCTGGTCGATTCCGTTCGGACAGGTCGGTGGCGATCACACCAAGATCCCGTTCTCGAAGAGCTATCCGCTCCCCGCCGACGAAGATTATGTGTCGATGAACTGGAACAGCCGTGATGACCACGCCAAGGGCTGCCGCATCACTGTCGACAACAAGGTGGTGGTCAACAACCCGGAGGGCACCGGAGGAACGTGCGTCTTCACACGTTGAATCTCAGAACCCAAGCCTGCCAAGCTGTTTGGGGTCGCGCTGCCAGTTCTTGGCGATCTTGACCCGCAGGTCGAGATAAACCTTTGTGCCCAGCAGCTTTTCGATCTGTGTACGCGCCGCGGTGCCGACCTCGCGCAGCCGGGCGCCGCCTTTCCCGATGACGATGCCCTTCTGGCTGTCGCGCTCGACATAGAGGATGGCGTGCACGTCGATGAGGTCGTCACGCCCTTCCCTGGGCTCGACCTCCTCGATCACGACCGCCAGGGAGTGCGGCAATTCGTCGCGCACGCCTTCGAGTGCGGCCTCGCGGATGAGTTCGGCCATGAGCACTTCTTCAGGTTCGTCCGTGAGCTCACCGTCGGGGTAGTACGCCGGGCCCGGAGGCAGCTGGGCGACAAGGACATCGGTGAGCACATCGAGTTGCTCGCCGGAAGTCGCCGAGACGGGGACGATCTCGGTGACGGGACCGACCAATTCGCTGACCGCCAGCAGCTGTGCTGCCACCCGGTCCTTGGGCACCTTGTCGATCTTGGTGACGATGGCGATGAACGTGGTCTTGGGCGCGACGGAACGGATCTGCTGGTAGATCCAGCGGTCGCCAGGACCGATGGCCTCGTCGGCGGGGATGCACATCCCGATGACGTCGACCTCGGAGTAGGTGTCTTTCACGAGGTCGTTGAGGCGTTGGCCGAGCAAGGTCCGGGGCCGGTGCAGGCCGGGGGTGTCGACGAGGATGATCTGGAAGTCCTCGCGGTGGACGATGCCGCGGATCGTGTGGCGCGTGGTCTGCGGACGATTCGACGTGATCGCGACCTTGGTCCCGACGAGGGCGTTCGTCAGCGTCGATTTACCCGTGTTCGGCCGGCCGACGAAACAGACGAAGCCGGAACGGAATTCGCTCATACCGGCGTGCCGGTCCGGTCCGTGACGATCACCGCGGCATCAGCCGACAGCTCACGTACCGCAGCCACACCCGCGTCGTCGGCCGATCCGCCGACCAGGACAGCCGCTTCCAGTCCCGTCGCGCCACTGGACACCGCGGCGGCCACCGCGGCCTGCAGCGCGGTCAGCTGCAGGGCGGTGAGATCGACGGGCGCGCCGGCGTACGTTCGGCCGTCTTGATCGCGCACGGCCGCTCCGGCAGCCGCTTCGGCGCGGCCCATCGCTCCGCGGGCCAGCACCACGAGCTTGGCGTCCTCGGCGTCGAGTTCAGTCATCCGGGTGATCTCCTCCTCGCGTGCGCGAATTCTCGTCAGGGGACTCCGTCGGCGAGACCAGCACGGTGTTGATTCGCACGCGGCCCCGATGATCGGGCCCGCCCTCGGCGCGCAAACGCAGTCCGTCCCAGGACACCTCGGCGCCGGGCAGCGGCACGCGCCCGAGCTCGAACGCCACAAGGCCGCCGACGGTGTCGACGTCGAGGTCCTCGTCCAAGTCCAGCCCGTACAGCTCGCCGAGATCCTCGATCGGCAGTCGCGCCGACACCCGGTACTCCCGCTCCCCCAGCTCTTCCACAGGCGCGACCTCATCGGTGTCGTATTCGTCGGCGATCTCCCCGACGATCTCTTCGAGCACATCCTCGATGGTCACCAGGCCGGCGATCGCGCCGTATTCGTCGACCAGCAGCGCCATGTGGTTGCGGTCGCGCTGCATCTCGTTGAGCAACTCATCGAGCGGCTTGGAGTCCGGCACGAACACCGCCGACCGCATGACCTGGGCGACCGTGGTGTCACGACCGCCGTTGGTCGAGTAGTAGGTCTGCTGCACAAGGTCTTTCAGATACACCACACCGACGATGTCGTCGACGTTCTCCCCGATCACCGGGATCCGCGAATGCCCGCTACGGACCGCCAGCGATGTCGCTTGGCCCGCGGTCTTGTCACTTTCGATCCACACCATCTCGGTACGCGGAACCATGACCTCGCGGGCCGGGGTGTCACCGAGTTCGAACACCGACTGGATCATCCGGCGTTCCTCGTCGGCCACGACGCCGCGCTGTTGGGCCAGATCGACGACCTCACGCAGTTCGATCTCGGACGCGAACGGGCCGTTGCGAAAACCACGGCCCGGGGTGAGCGCGTTACCGATCAACACCAGCAGCCGGCTGATCGGGGTCAGCAGCACCGAAATGGCCTGCAGCGGAAGCGCGGACACCAATGCGATGCTGTAGGC
Organism: Mycolicibacterium wolinskyi str. Jessa 2025; assembly: GCF_049241375.1. NCBI lineage: Bacteria > Bacillati > Actinomycetota > Actinomycetes > Mycobacteriales > Mycobacteriaceae > Mycobacterium > Mycolicibacterium wolinskyi. The sequence goes on along the minus strand of NZ_CP185960.1, from coordinate 2,585,801 downwards.
GTTCTGCCTGCCGACGGTACGGGGGCCGACGCCGATGGCCACGAAGCTCGTCACCACCATGATCGCGGCGGCGGCGAACAGGCCCCAACTGACGCCGAGATGCCCGTCGAGGAACGACGCCAGCAGCACCGTCGCACTCACTTCGCATGTGATCCGCAGCAGCACCACGAGATTGATGTAGCGCGGGCGTTCAGTGACGACTCTGCCCAGCCGCGCCGCACCCGGCCGTTCGTCCCGGGTGAGTTCTTCGATGCGCGCGATCGACACCGTGGACAACGCGGCGTCGATGGCGGCGAACAGACCGCCGAAGCCGACCAGGATGATCGCGCCGAACAGGGGTAGGAGCCCGCTCACGGCTGGTCGCCGTAGTTGAACTCACTGAAGTATCGGGACTTGTCCAACAGCTGTCGATCTTTGTCGCTCTGTCGGTCGGCATGGTAGGCCTGCACCTGATCGGCGACCCATTCCTCCAGCAGCTGACGCTGCAGGGCGAACATCTCTTTCTCCTCGTCCGGTTCGGCGTGGTCGTATCCCAGCAGATGCAGCACACCGTGCACCGTCAGCAGGGCCAATTCCTGGCCAAGGGAATGTCCGGCCTTCGCGGCCTGCTGCTCGGCGAACTCCGGGCACAGCACGATGTCACCGAGCATGGCCGGGCCGGGCTCGGGTGAATCCGGCCGCCCGCCGGGTTCGAGCTCGTCCATCGGGAAGCTCATGACGTCGGTGGGGCCGGGCAGGTCCATCCACCGCATGTGCAGGTCTGCCATCGCCGCGCTGTCGAGCAGCACCATCGACAGCTCAGCCGCGGGATGCACGTCCATCTTGGCGATGACAAACCGTGCGACACTGATCAATTCGGATTCGGAGACGTCGATCCCCGACTCGTTGGAAACCTCGATGCTCATCGTCTGGGCCGCCCGCTCGACGACCGGCGCTGGGCCCGGTTGAGCATCGCCGGCTCCTCGTGGCGCGCGTAGGCGTCGACGATCTCCGACACCAGGCGATGCCGGACCACGTCCGCGCTCGTGAGTTCGGCGAAGTGGATGTCGTCGATGCCATCGAGGATCTGCATGGCCGCCCGCAGCCCGGAGGTCGCTCCGCCGGGCAGGTCGACCTGCGTGACATCGCCCGTGACAACGACTTTCGAGCCGAACCCCAGACGCGTCAGGAACATCTTCATCTGCTCGGCGGTGGTGTTCTGCGCCTCGTCGAGAATGATGAAGGCGTCGTTGAGGGTGTTGTGCGTGAGCAGGAAATCCTCGGTGACGTACAGCGAGTCCTCGGCCGCCACACTGATACACACGGCTTCCTCGGTGCCGGCGGGTTCGATGCGGTCGATGAACCGCATCGGGCGGCCGCCACCGGTGGCGTCGTACTTCGCAACCTTGCGCGAGAGCCGGAATGGCACGACCCCTGCAGGAAGGCGGATGTCGAGGGTGTGTGCATCGGAACGGTGATGGACCTCGCGATCGCGAGCCATCCCAGGCTTGCGGCCCTCGGCTTTCCGCGTACGTGCGTACACGACGCCACCCAGCGACTCCACGATGAAGGCGACGTCGTCGCGCATCTGATCCGAAATGGTCGTGTACTGAATACGGCAGGTCCGGCCATCTTGGGTGACCGGGCCCCCATCGGTGTCGAGCAGGCCCTGCAAGACCGCGAGTCGCACGTCTGCCGAGTTGAACAGATAATCCGCGGGAATGAACTTGGCGTCGGACTTCTTGCCTGACAGGCCGAGCGCACGCATCATGCCGGTCACCGGATTCTCGATCGTGATGACCTCACCGGGCGTCGAGATCCGGTTCAGCACATAGTCGACGGCGGTCTTTTGTCGCGCCGTGATCCCTGGGATGAGTCGCTCGAGGGACTCGGCGAGTTCCGGATCATTGGTCGCGAATGTCGGCGTCGCCCGGCATGAGAAACATCCGTCGCCCAACAGCAGGCCGAGCGCATACGGATCCATAGGAACAGGTTTCGACTCGAAGACCACGGGAGCGCTCAGCAGCGGCAATTCGTATCGGTGATAGTGGGCCGCACGGAGATTGCCGATCATCTCCTTGGTCTCCAGGACCCGGGCCGGCTTTCCACGGCGTCGATCGTCGCGCGTGTAGACAGACCATAGGTGGTCACCGGAGGCCAGCGTGGATGCTCCGTCCTGCGTCTGGACTCGGTAGATTTCTTTGAAGCCTTGCGGGTAGACACCCGTGACCTCAGTCGGGCGGCCGTTCGAGCCGATCACGAAGTCCCCGACCTTCAGTTCGCCGATCGGCCGGAAGCCGCTGGGCGTCAACACCTTGGCGAACAACGGCTGCGCACGACCACGCATATACGCCAACGGCGCGACCTCGATCACCCCGGCGCTCATGAGCTTCGGGATGAGTTCGGGATCCATCATGTCGTGCAGCGCGTCGTACAGCGGGCGCAGATACGGGTCGATCTTCTCGCTCAGCGTGCCGGGCAGAAAGCCAAGGCGTTCACCGGCTTCCACCGCGGGGCGGGTGAGGATGATGCGGTTGACCTGTTTGGTCTGCAATGCGTTGACGGCCTTGGCCATCGCCAGATACGTCTTGCCGGTGCCTGCAGGTCCGATCCCGAACACGACGGTGTGGGCGTCGATCGCATCGACGTAGCGCTTCTGGTTGAGCGTCTTGGGCCGGATGGTCTTGCCACGCCGCGACAGGATGTCGAGCGTGAGCACCTCGGCAGGCGACTCCTCACCCGTGCCGGTGAGGATCGCGACGCTGTGCCGGACCGCATCCGGTGTCACCGACTGGCCGCTGGAGGCGACGGCGATGAGCTCGGCGACGACGCGCTCGGCCAGCGCAACGTCGGCCGGCTCCCCGGAGAAGGTGACTTCGTTGCCGCGCACGTGGATGTCGGCAGCCAGTAGGTTCTCGATTGCCCGCAGATTCTCGTCGGCCGAGCCAAGCAGGCCCACGATGATGTCGGGCGGAACGGTGATGCTGCTGCGGACCGATCCGGAACCGGTGGTCGACGAGTCAGCGGTCGTGTCGCGGGGCGTCACGTGGGGTTTCGTGCCTGCTTTCTGTGTTCTCGTGACGGCTCTGGTGGCCGTACTGCTGTTCGTCAGTTTACCGCTGGTCAACGACTCGGCCCAACGGTTAAGGCCGCAACGGCAAAGGGCACCCCGCACGGGGTGCCCTTTGAGCCTGCGCTGGCGGTCAGTGGCTCTGGTGAACCGTGGTGTCCACCTGCGGAACCGTCACGTGCGGGCCGATGTTGTTGACCCAGTCGTGATGGCCGACATCAGCCTGTGCGGGACCGGCCAAACCCAGAACCGCAGCGGCCAGTCCGCTGGCGATGACGGTGGCGAATCCGAACTTCTTCATGATGCTCATGCTTCTTTCGTGTCTGCGAGTGATGTTCGAGCCGTGGCGCGAATGTCGCGGTTCGGACGCGGTATCGACGCTCCGTTGTGCCGATCTATCTGGTTGAACACAAAGATCAGCGCGGTAATTCCGGTGGCAGCAATTGACCGGGTGTTGGCAGGACGTTACCGGCGACGGGCCTGGTGTTGACTTTGGCACCAGGGCTGTGGAACCGGTCGGCCGACCCGTAGTTCACGACCGTGACGTCGAAATCGGGCCCGGGACGCGCTGCTCTTCTTCGGGTCCGAGATCTTCGAGTGGCGCGACGTCCTCGCCCGCGAGCACTTTGCGCATCCGCTCCTTGTCGAGCTGTCCTTCCCAGGCCGCGACCACGAACGTGGCCACGCAGTTGCCGAGCAGGTTCACCGAAACCCGCATCGAGTCCATGATCCGGTCAGCACCGAGCAGCAGCGCCACCGCAGCGACGGGTATCGCGCCATGACCGATCGCCGCCACGGTGGCCGAGAGCGCCAAGAACGACGAGCCCGGCACGCCCGCCATGCCCTTCGAGGTAAGCATGAGCACCAGAACTGCGGTGATCTGTTCCCCCAGGCTCAGATCGACGCCAAGCGCCTGAGCCAGGAACAGCACGCAGATGGAGAGGTAGAGCGTGGCGCCGTCCAGGTTGAACGAGTAGCCCGTCGGAACCACCAGTCCCGTCGTGGTTCGCGAGCATCCCGCGTTGGTCAGCTTGGTCATGATGCGTGGCAGCACGACCTCGGTGGACGCGGTACCCAGCGCCAGGAACATCTCGTCCTTGATATAGACGAGGAACCGCCACAGGTTCACCCCGGCGAACAACCGGGCGATCACCGCGAGGATCACGATGAACAGCGCGGCAGCGGCGTAGCAGGCCGCGATCAGCTTGGCGTAGCTGCCGAGCGAGCCGATCCCGTACTGACCGATGATGTAGGCCATCGCGCCGAACGCACCCACCGGCGCGAGTCGCATGATCCAGCCGATGATCGTGAAGAAGATGTGGCTGAGGTGGTCGACGAACTCGAGGATGACCGGCGGGCCGCTCTCTCCGAACTTGGCCAGCGCCAGGCCGAACAGCACCGCGAAGAACAGCACTTGCAACAAGGCGTTTTCGGCGAACGCGGAGATCACCGAGCTGGGAATGATGTTGAGCAGAAACTCCACGGTATGGGGCAGCTCGCCGTCGTTCGTTTTCGCGGCGACGGCCTCTGCGCCGGTGGCCAGCGTCTGCGGGTCGATGCTGAAACCGGAACCGGGTTTGACGATGTTGCCCACCACAATCCCGAACAGCAACGCGAATGTCGTCACGGCCTCGAAGTAGATGAGTGCCTTCACACCGATTCGGCCGACCGACTTGAGATCTCCGACGTGCGCGATGCCGAGCACCACCGTGCAGAAGATGATCGGTGCGATCAACATCTTGATCAACTTGATGAACCCATCGGCCAGTGGCTTGAGGCTCTCGCCGAAGTCGGGCCACAGCCAGCCCACTGCGATACCCGCGACGATCGCGACGAACAACTGGATGAACAGCGACGTGTACCACGGCGGCTTGTTCGCGAGCCGGATCATCTCGCTCTGCGGCGGATCGATGGTTGTTGCCATGGCCGGCAACGTATCCAGCGTTCGTCACCTCACGGTGTGATCGATGTTTCGCGGAGGAAACCTGACGCCGGCCCGCGTCAGCCGGCGAAATCCCTCAGGGTGGCCGCGACGGCGTCGGCGTCCGGCGTCGCGTACATCTTCCGTGAGTTCTTGTCGTAGCTGGCCAGGAACGGACAGTCGCCGGCCGTACCGGAGACCGTGTCCCCGCTCTTGATCACCTTGCCGGTCTTGGCTTCGCGGAACTCGATCTCGTATTCGACGGAGTAGTAGTCGATGGTGACCGTGTCCCCGCTGTCATCACCCTCACACGTCGTGGATTTCACGTCGCTGCCGAGCTTGCGCTCCAGGCACGCGACGACATTGATGGCCGAGTAGTCGTCCGAGCGAGCCCACTCGTTGTCCTCTACCGGCAGCCACGCGGTGTCGACGATCCCGAGACCTTCGTAGAAGGCCGCGATGTTGTACGGCTCGCGGTAGTCGGCGGCGTTGCTCAGCGAGTCACCCTCGCACACCGTCGAAAAATCGCTCGCCGAATGGGCGGTCCTGACCTTGCCCTCGGATGCCACCGAGAAAACGCCGTATGCCATGAACGCAACCGCGAGCACCGCGATGACCACGATCGCGATCAGCAGCTTGGGTGTTCCTGACTTCTTCGGTGGCGGACCGGCCTGCGCCCATTGCCATGGCTGCCCGTACGGCGACGGCGGCGGCCATTGCGGGTGCTGGGGCCCATAAGGCGGCTGCTGCCCGTAAGGCGGCTGCGGGCCGTACGGCGGCGGACCGTACGGCGGCGGTGGACCTTGGGGCGGCAGACTCACGGTTGGCTCCTCCTCCGGTGCTGTCCACCCCGGAAACAGCAGGCTGGCCAAGTCAGCCTAAGGCGTGGCCAGGCATGCCGGAGACGCCAATTTCGAGCGAGCTAGACGCGCCAACGCGGCGTCAGCGCGCCGATCGCGCCCAACGCCACCGCCGCGGCGGTGGAGGTCCGCAACACCGACGGCCCCAGCCGCACGGCCCGCGCCCCGGCCCCGCTCAGCGCGGCGATCTCCTCGTCGGCGATACCGCCTTCCGGACCGACGATCAGGGTCAGTGAATCGGCTTGCGCGAGCGGCAGTTCGGTGATCGGCTCGGTGGCCGTTTCGTGCAGAGCCAACACCAGACCGCCGGCAGCAACCGCGTCGGTCACCCGGCCCACGAGCTCGGCCGTCGACACCACGCCGTCGACGCCGGGAACGTAGGCCCGCCGGGACTGCCGTGCCGCCGACCGCGCGACCGCGGCCCAGCGGCGCAGGCCTTTGTCCACCTTCGGCCCGTCCCAGCGCGCGACGCACCGCGCCGCCTGCCACGCGACGAACCCGTCGGCGCCCGCCTCGGTGGCCAGTTCGATGGCCAGCTCGGAGCGGTCGGACTTCGGCAGCGCCTGGACGACCGTCACCGCCGGCTCGGCGGCCGTAATCAACGACCGTTCGGTCACGCGCGCCGACACCGTGCCCTTCGCGGTGGCCTCGACCACGCAGTGCGCGAGCATGCCAACGCCGTCGCTGAGGTCGATCTGCTCGCCGACGCGGATACGCCGGACGTTGGACGCGTGAAAACCCTCGTCGCCGTCGACGACCGCGAGTTCGCCCGCGTCGGGCAGCGCGTCGACGTAGAAAAGCGCTGCGCTCACGGCGTCAGCGGCCGGAGAACGTCTCGCGCAACCTGCTGAACAAGCCACCCGAGCTGGCGGAGGCCTGCGCCGAGCGCACCTCGGCGGCCTCGCGGGCGCGGTTCTCCTTCAGCTTGCGCAGCAGGTCGATGTCGGTGTGGTCGAGCCGAGTCGGCACCATCACGTCGATGTGGGCATGGAGATCGCCGCGGACTCCCGAGCGCAGATGCGGCATCCCGTGCCCGCGCAACGTCGTCACCGCGCCGGGCTGGGTACCTGCCGGGATCGTGAGCTCGGTCGGACCGTCGAGTATGGCGTCGACCGTGACCGTCGTGCCGAGCGCGGCGTCGACCATCGGCACCGAGATGGTGCAGTGCAGATCGTCGCCGTCGCGGACGAACGTGTCGTGCTGCTTCTCGTGAACCTCGACGTACAAGTCGCCCGCCGGACCGCCGCCGGGCCCGACCTCACCCTGGGCGGCCAGCCGCACCCGCATGCCGTCACCGACACCGGCTGGGATCTTGACGCTGATCTCGCGCCGGGCACGCACTCGGCCATCGCCGCCGCACCGGTTACAGGGATCGGGGATGACTTCGCCGACGCCGCCGCACACCGGGCAGGGACGTGACGTCATGACCTGCCCGAGCAGCGATCGCTGCACGGTCTGAACCTCGCCGCGACCACCGCACGTATCGCACGTGACGGGCGTCGACTTGCCGTTGGTGCCCTTGCCGTGGCACAGGTCGCACAACACGGCGGTGTCGACCGCCACCTGCTTGGTCACCCCGGTCGCGCACTCTTCGAGATCGAGCCGCATCCGCAGCAGCGAGTCCGCGCCGGGGCGTACCCGGCCGATCGGTCCGCGTGAGGCCGTGCCGCCGCCGAAGAACGCTTCGAAGACGTCGCCGAGGCCACCGAAACCGGCGCCGAATCCGTTTCCGGCTGAGCCGCCGACGGTCTCCATCGGATCGCCGCCCATGTCGACGATGCGGCGTTTCTCCGGATCGCTCAGAACCTCGTAGGCAACCTGGATCTCGGTGAACCTGCTCTGGGCTTCCTCGTCGGGATTGACGTCGGGGTGCAGTTCACGTGCCAACCGCCGATAGGCGCGCTTGATCTCCGAATCACTCGCGCCTTTGCTCACTCCGAGCAGGCCGTAATAATCGCGTGCCACGCTGACCTTGCCTGACCTTTCGTGCCGGGGTTACCGGCTGCCTAGAACTTCGCCGATGTAGAGAGCAACCGCAGCGACATTAGCGATAGTTCCCGGATAGTCCATTCGAGTGGGACCGACCACACCCATCCCGCCGTACACCTTGCCCGAACTCCCGTAGGCGGTGCTGATGACCGAGGTGCCCGCCATCTGTTCGGCCTCGGTCTCGTGACCGATGCGCACGGTGACCTTGCCTGCCTCCTGCTGGGCGGCGAGCAGCCGCAGCACCACGACCTGTTCCTCGAGGGCCTCCAGCACCGAACGCAGCGAGCCGCCGAAATCGGCGGTGTTGCGGGTCAGGTTGGCGGTGCCGCCGAGCAGCAGCCGTTCCTCGGCATGTTCGACGAGTGTCTCGACCAGGACGGTCGCCGACCGGCCGACCGCGTCCGCCAAACCGTCGCTGCCGTTGAGATGCGTGGCCAGGTCGGACACCGCGACCGACGCGGCGGTCAGCGGTTTGCCCTCAAGGGCCTGGCCGAGCATCTCGCGTAGCTTCGCGAGCTCGTGGTCGTCGATCGCGTCGCCGAGTTCGACGATCCGCTGATCCACCCGGCCGGTGTCGGTGATGACGACTAGCAGGAGCCGCGCCGGGGTGAGCGCCACCACTTCGAGATGGCGCACGGTTGACGTCGACAACGTCGGGTACTGCACGATCGCGACCTGGCGGGTCAGCTGCGCGAGCAACCGCACGGCCCGGCGCAGCACGTCGTCGAGGTCGACACCGGACTCCAGGAAGTTGAGGATCGCGCGGCGTTCCGACGACGAGAGCGGCTTGACGTTGTCGATCCGGTCGACGAACTCGCGATAGCCCTTCTCCGTCGGGACCCGGCCGGAGCTGGTGTGCGGCTGGGTGATGTAACCCTCGGCCTCGAGCACGGCCATGTCATTGCGCACGGTTGCGCTCGATACGCCGAGATTGTGCCGTTCGACCAGGGTCTTGGAGCCGATCGGCTCCTTGGTGGCAACGAAGTCGGCAACGATTGCGCGAAGCACCTCGAAACGACGATCGTCGGCACTACTCACTTGTTCACCTGCCCTTCGGAGCTACGCTGCACCCATTTTACGGTTACCAGCAGTACCTTTACCGACCGTGTCGGGCCGGCAAGGCCACCGCGGGCCGAATTCAACCGGTGGCAAATCGGCTCGAGAGTATTAGCCTTAGCACCCATGCCGATGCCGAAACCGTGCACGGGTGCCCAGCAAGTGAGCCTGCGATGATTTTCAAAGGCGTACTTGAGGGCAAACCGTATCCGGAGCATGGGCTGACCTACCGGGACTGGTCTCGCATACCGCCCCGGCAATTACGCTTGGACGAGTTGGTCACGACGACAACCGTGCTCGCGCTCGACCGGCTGCTGTCCGAGGACTCGACGTTCTACGGCGACCTGTTCCCGCACGCGGTGCGGTGGCGTGGCGACATCTACCTCGAAGACGGTCTGCACCGGGCCGTGCGGGCAGCCCTGCGAAACCGCACGATCCTGCACGCGCGGTTGTTCGACATGGACGCCGTCGTGCCTGCGCAGGCCTGAAGTCCGCTCAGTCGGCCATCGCGTCGCGCAGGCTCCTGGGCCGAAGATCGGTCCAGTTCTCTTCCACGTAGGCCAGGCAGTCGGCGCGTGTGCTCTCACCGAAGACCACCCGCCAGCCGGCCGGAACGTCGGCGAACGCCGGCCAGAGGCTGTGCTGCTCCTCGTTGTTCACCAGCACGTAGAACGTGCCGTTCTCGTCATCGAAGGGATTGCTGCTCATCGGTACTCCTGATCGTTCGATCGGCGGCCATGGCCGTGTCAATTCCGAGATCGGCGCCCAGCACCCGGTCGGACAGCAGTCCCAGGCAGCTGAGATTGGGGAAACCGGGTCCCTGGTTCAGGCCCGCGAGGCCCGGCAGGAACAGCTTGGGGGTGACGCCGGTGACCGCGAGGTCATAGCCGATCGACTCCTGCAGGCTGTCCCCGGTCAACTGCGAGCCGAGACCGAGTTCCAGCATGTCGAGGGCGTCCTGGGCGAGCAACGGGACGAACCAGAGGGCGTCGGCACCCGATCCGTCGATCACGAGGTCGAACCCGTGCACGGTCTCCAACCGTTCGCTGCTGGATCTGACTCCCGCTCCCGCGGGGCGATCCGTTTGCAGCGTCAACCGGATCCGCTCGTCGCGCGCCACGGCGTGCGCGACCCGGCCGCGCAGATGCCGGATCCGGTCGTCGGCGAGCAAGGCCTCCTGCACCCGCGCCGAGAACACCCCGCGGTCCGTGCGGTTCATCGCGTCACGACGCTCCGCCAACGTCAGACCCGCCCAATGGGTCGGATCGGAGTACAGGGCGTTCTCGAAGAAACCCTCGCCGCGTGTGAACAGCGTGACCTGCGGTGAGATCACGGTGATCGTCGAAACCCGGTGGCGGAACAGTTCATTGAGCATGGTCGCGGCGGTTTCACCGCCGCCGATGACGGCCACCCGCTCCGCCGAGATGAGTTCCTGGGCCGCGGCGCGGTGCCAGAACTGGGCGATCGACAGCACGCGCGGGTTGCCGGGCAGGATCGCTTTCTCGGCCTGTCCGGGCCCGGTCACCATGACGGCTCGCGCGGTCACGGTCGATTCGTGGGTCCGCAGCACCCACGACTGCTGATCCTCGTCGACGCCGATCTCGGTGACCTCACCCGAGACCACGTTCATGCCGATGTCGTCGGCCACCCAGTTCAGGTACTGGCTCCACCGACGATGCGTCGGCGCCGGCCGGCCCCGGTCGATCCATTCCGCGAACTGCCCGATGTCGATGAGATAGGACTGCCAGCTGTGGCGCATCATGCGCTCGTCGAGTTCGGCGTTGCGGCGCTGCACGAGCGACGAGCGGTACGGGAAGCCGACGTCCTTCTCGGGGCTGGTGCCCAGCCGGTGCTGCCCGTCGGTCCAGCCGCCGACGGCCTGCCAGTTGGCGGCGACGCCGGCTCGTTCGACGACGACGACGTCGGGTGCCGGCACGCCCATCGCCCGCAGCTCGGCCGCCTTGGCCGCCACGGCAATGGCTTTCGGGCCTGCCCCGATGACGGCCAGGGTTCCGGTTGTGGCACTCACTCGATCACCTCTCGCAACGCGTCCAGCCACATCGCCTGCAGTGCGGCGACGTCATCGGCGGACAGAATGTCTGGCAGTGTCCGCCACTGCGTGCCCAGCACGGCCGCCCCGTCGCGGTCGATCACCGCGGCCATGATGGTCAGTTCGTGGCGTACCGCGACGTTGGGCTCGGGCACCGGCGTGACACCGGCCAGCAGTGCCCGGTCCTGCAGCAGCGCATGGTCTGCCGAATCCAGTTCGATCCGGCCGAGATAGTTGAGCAGCACCTGGGGCTCGGCATTGGCGCCCAGCCGCTCCGCGGTGTCCTCACGCAGATAGCGCAGCAGCCCGTAGTCGATCGCGTCGCCCGGGATGGCGGCAACCAGGTCGGCGACGCCGCGCGCATCGTCGGCCGTCAACTGCAGCGGATAGATCATGCTCAACAGTCCGGCGGTGTCGCCGGTGTCGATCTCACGGGCGCCGTCGCCAAGTCCCGCGGACACCACCGCATCGGACCGGCCATAGGTCTCGAGGGCCAACAGCGGGGCCGGGGTCGGCTGCCCGCGGTGTCTGCGCCAATTGGTGAGCGCGCGAGCGGTTGCCGCGGCCAGCACCTCGGTCACCGGCACCGGCCCGGTGAGCACCCGGGCCGTCACGTCGGGTTCGGCGAACGCCATCTCGATCGTGACGTCGCCCATCCGGTCGGCGGCCGGGTCGACGCGCCGGGCACCGATGTTCGGGTCCTCACCGACGAATTGCCGCTGCCAGAAGTCACAGGTGTCGAGCTTGAGCGCCCGCTCGGCCAGCAACCGCGACCATTGCCGCAGCGACGTGTGCTCACGCACCGGTGCGGGCTTACGTCCGGAAGCCAGGGCATGCCATGTGGTTTCGAGCTCACCGACCATGATGCGCCAGGAGGCCGGGTCCAGGGCCAGCACGTGGGCGGTCAGGATCAGCACGCCGCCACCGGTGTCGGGGTGGCGCAGCCACACCGCGTCGAGCATCGAGCCTTGCTGGGGATCGATGCGCTCGACCGAGAGCCGCGCCTGTTCGGACACCGCGGCGGTCAGATCGCCCGAAACCGCCACCTCGGTGAGGACGTCCCGCGCCGGCGACGCGACGAGCGTCCTGGTGACACGGTCGAGCCGCGTCCGCAGCACCTCGTGCCCGTCGGTGATGTTGCGCAGCAGGGCTTCCAGCTGTTCGCGGGTGATGCCCTCGGGCAGCCGGAACGCCTCGGTCTGCGCGAGCCGGCGCGGATCACCGTACTGGTAGAGCCAGCATCCGTTGGGTAGCAACGGGATCGGGCCCGACTTGTCCTCGGACTCTTCGACGTCGACCTCGTCGGAGTCGATCGCCGCGGCCAATTCCCGAACCGTCGAGCAGTCGAGCATGAGCCGCGCCCGCAGCACCAGGCCGCGCCGTCGTACCGCCTGCACGACCGACAGCGCGACGATGCTGTCGAGGCCGAGGTCGAGGAAGTCGGCGGTGACATCGACGTGCGCGGTGCCAAGCACCTCGGCCAGAACCTCGGCAACCACTTTCTCGGTGTCGGTCACGGGCGCCTCGACCTGATCGGACTGCCGCCCGGCGTCGATCGCGGCGAGCGCGGCATCGTCGACCTTGCCGTTCGTGGTCAACGGGATCTCGTCGACCAGCAAGATATGGTGGGGCACAAGGTATCTCGGAAGCGTCGCGGTCAGCATGCGGCGCAGCTCGGCCGCCGGGGTGTCGCTGACCACATATGCGGTCAGCCGCGGTCCGCTGCGGTGGCGCCGGACCGCGACGTGGGCGTGCTGGACGCCGGGGTGGCGATGCAGTGCCGCAGCGACCTCGCCCGGTTCCACCCGAAAGCCGCGGATCTTGACCTGGTCGTCGCTTCTGCCCAAGAACTCGATTGCGCCACTTGGGTTTCGGCGCACCAGGTCACCCGTCCGGTACATCCGCTCCCCCGGGTGGAACGGATCGGGGACGAAACGCCCCGCCGTCTCCCCCGGCCTGCCGACGTAACCGCGCGTGAGTTGTCCGCCGGCCAGGTACAACTCACCGGCTACGCCGTCGGGAACCGGACGCAACCAGCCGTCGAGCACATACGCCGCGGTCGAATCGGTGGGACGGCCGATGCAGGGTTGCGGGTGTTCGGCGATCGCGGCGACCACCGCCTCGACCGTGGTCTCGGTCGGGCCGTAACAGTTGTGCGCCGACATCCAGGTGCGCTCGCATTCGGCCTGGATCGCGTGCCAGGCCGCGGTGTCGATCGCCTCACCGCCGAGCGCCAACACGGCCAGCGGCACCGTGGTCAGCAGACCGGCCGCCCGCAGCTGGGTGAACATCGACGGCGTGGTGTCGATCATGTCGATCGCGAAACGCCCGATGGTCTCGACCACCGCCTCGGCGTCGCGCTGCACGTCGTCGCCGACGATGTGCACGCTGTGCCCGTCGAGCAGCGCGACCAGCGGCTGCCACGCCGCGTCGAACGTGAACGACCACGCGTGGGCCACGCGCAACGGACGGCCCACGCGTTCGGCCGCCGGTCGCAGTACATGGCGCGCATGGTCGGCGGCGTACGACAGGAGTGCCTGGTGAGTTCCGATGACTCCCTTGGGTTTACCCGTCGTACCCGATGTGAAGACGATGTAGGCGCCCTGGCCCGGACGGACCTGCGCGGGCCGGTAGTCGGCAGGCGGCTCGGCCGCGGAATCGGCGGCGGCCAGCAATTCGTCATCGATTATGAGTGTGGCGCCGGTTTGACGCACGATCTCGTGCACGCGCTCGTCGGGCATCGCCGGATCGAGCGGCACGATCAGCCCGCCCGCCTTGAGTACGGCGAGCATCGCCACGACGTAGCCGGGCCCGCGGCCCAGTCGGATCGGGACCGGGATCTCGGCACCCACGCCGCGGCGGTTGAGCTCGGCGGCCAGGCGGTCGGCCGCCTCATCGAGTTCGCGGTAACTGAGTTCGCCGCCGTCCCAGCTCAGTGCGATCGAACCCGGGCGCTGTGCGGCCGCCTCGGTGAATGCGGTGTGAAAGCCGCCCTGCGGCCGGGTGGTATCGACCGGGACGGCAAGGCGGGCTTCGTCGTCGAGGGTGACGGAAACCTCGCGAAGCGGCCGGTCCCAGGATTCGAGCAGTCGTTCGACGACGGCCAGCACCCGCAGGCCCAGTGCCCGGGGATCGAGCATTCCCAGTGCGCCGTCGAGGGTTTCGACGAGCACGGTGAGCCGGCCGTGGGTGGGGTGCGCGGCGATGGTCACCGGGAAATGGGACAGGCTCTCCAATGCCGAAGGCCGCAACACTGCGCCGTCGAGGTCGAACTCGTCGCTGCCCACGAGCCCACCGGGTGGGAAGTTCTCGTACACCAGCAGGGTGTCGTAGAGCTCGCCGATACCGCCGAGCGAGCGTAGTTCGGTGTGGCTCAGGTAGCTGTGGTCGCGCAGTTCGGCGGCTTCGCGTTGCAGCGCAAGGCATTGGCGGCCGACCCGCTCGGACGGGTCGACCCGGACCCGCAGCGGAACGGTGTTGATGAACAAACCGACCATGGTCTCGACGCCCGACAGTTCGTCGGGCCGGCCGGATACCGTCACGCCATACACCACATCGGTGCGGTCGGTGAATGCCGAAAGAATTGCGGCCCAGGCCATCTGGAACAGCGTGTTGACGGTGACGCCTCTGGATCTCGCGGCGTCGAAGATCGCTGCCGACCGCTGTTCGTCGAGGGTCACCTCGGTGCGCGCGGGCAGGCCCGGCTGCGCTTCGCGCCCGGCCAGCGCCGGTGACAACAACGTCGGACCGTCGAGGCCCTCCAGGTGCCGACGCCAGCGGGCGCGGCTCGCCTCCTGATCGCGACCGGCCAGCCAGCCGATGTAATCGCGGTACGGGCGCGGCGAATCCGGCAGGACGGTGACATCGCCCTTGGCTGCGTACAGCGTGATGAACTCGCCCACGAACACCGGCAACGACCAACCGTCGATCGCGATGTGATGAGCGACCACGACCAACCGCCACTGCTGCCCGGGCTTTTCGATGAGCAGGAACCGGATCAGCGGCCCACGGCCGAGATCGAATCGCCTGCCGCGCTCCTCGGCTTCGATCGCGTCGGCCTCGTCGGCCGTGGCGGCCACGTGCCGCCACGGCAGGTCGACCGCGGTCGGGACGACCGCGACCGGCCGGCTGAGGTTGCCCTGGAAGAAGCTGGCCCGCAGATTGGGATGACGCACGAGCATCGTCTCGGCGCAGGCCCGCAACAGACCGGCATCCACATGGCCCGCCACGTCGGCAGCCATCGCGATCACATAGGGGTCGGCACTCTCGTCGCCTTCGGTGAGACCCGCCAATGAGTACAGCCCCTGTTGGAGCGGGCTGAGCGCCAGGACGTCCTCGACACCGGGCGGTGTTCCGGTTGATGTCATGGTGTCCTGTCTTGGGTTTGTCCCCAGCCGGCGGTCAGCGCCGCGAGCTCATCGGCCGACAGGCCCGAGGCGGCCATCGGGGCGTGGTGGGTGTCGCCGGAGGTGCTGCCGCTGTCGGCCGCGGCGTCGACGGCCGCGGCCAGGTCGGCCAGTTCGGGATGCTCGAAAACCATCCGCGCCGTCATCGCGAGACCGGCGTCGCGCGCCCGCGCCGCGAGTTGCACCGCGAGGATGCTGTCGCCGCCGAGCGTGAAGAAGTCGTCGAAGCGACCCACTTCACTGACGCTGAGCAGCTCGACGAGCATGGCGGCGAGCGCCTGTTCGGTCGGTGTACTCGGCGGCTCGGCCGGGGCGGTGACGGTGACCCGCGGCCGGGTCAGGGTCTCCGGGGCGATGTCGTCGACCACGGTGATCGCCGCGCGGCCGAATTCCTCGGGCAGCCCAGCGCGCAGGGTCTCGGCGAACGCCGCCGGGTCCGCTGTTGCCGGGTCGAGTACCACATAGCCGGCGAGGATCGGCGCACCGCGCCCCTCCCAGGTTCTGGTCGTGGCCGCCACGACGCCGTCGACGGCCTCCAAGGCGGCCTGCAGCCGTGGCTCGCCCGTCACGATGGGCTCAAGCCGTCCGTCTGCGGTCCAGCGGGCCCGGTCCCCCGTGCGGTACAACTGGCCGTCACCAAAGGGATTGGGCGCGAAACGCTTTGCCCCGACACCGGTCGCCTTGCCCGCAGCCTCGTCCACCGCGCCACCGGCGTAGTAGACGTCGCCGATGACGCCGACGGCCACCGGGTCCAGCCACTCGTCGAGGACGTAGACGTTCGTCGCGCCCGCCGTCTGCGGCAGCCCGGCCGGCGGCACCGCCTTGCGGCTCCAGTCCTCGACCACGCGCGCGCGTTCGGCCGGATCGATGACCGCGATGTCGCGCAACGTCAGGTCGGCGTCGGTCGCGAATGCCTCGACGATGCGCTGTAGCCAGCCCACGAGTCGTTGTGCGGTCGCCGCCTCGTAGAGCTCGGTGCGGTAGATGACCGTGCCTTTGTAACCAGCACCCGCTTCGGCGAAGAAGTTCAGCGACAGGTCGGCATGTGCCACGTCGAACGTGGGTTCCAGTGCGGTGAAACGGGTTTCACCACCATCGCCCGAATCGATCACCTGGCCGGTCGGCAGATCCTCCCGCACGTGCACGACGACGCCGAACAGCGGGTTGCGCGACAGCGACCGCACCGGGCTCACCGCATCGACGACCCGGTCGAACGGCAGATCCTGATGCTTGTACGCGGCCAGCGCCATCTCACGCGACCGGCGCAGCACTTCGCGCAGCGTGGGGTTGCCGGACAGGTCGTTGCGCAGCACCACGATGTTGATGAAAAAGCCGATCAGCGCGTCGAGTTCGGGTGCGGTACGCCCGGCCACCGGCGTACCGAGCGGTATGTCGGTGCCCTGACCGGCCTTGTGCAGCGCGATCGCAACCGCTGCCTGCAGGAGCATGAACTCGGTGACGCCGAGTTCGCGGGTGAGCTCGACGAACTTGTCTCGCGTGGGCGCGTCGATGCTGAAGTCGAACGCCTCGCCCTCGCCCGTGGGCACCGGGGGCCGCGGGAAATCGGGTTCCAATCCGTTGTCTTCGGACAGTCCGGCCAGCTGTTTGGTCCAGTACTCGCGCTGTTCGTCGACCGAGCTGTCGGCGCCCGACAGCAACTCGGCCTGCCAGGCCGCGAAATCCGCGTACTGCACGGGCAGCGGGGCGAGTTCGGCCGGCTGTCCCGCGCGGCGCGCGTGGTAGGCGGTGAGCAGGTCGGTGAACAGCACCGCACCCGACCAGTGGTCGGCGGCGATGTGGTGCACCACGAGCGACAGCACATGCGCATCCGGGGTGGACAGCACCGCGGCGCGGATGGGCCAATCGGCCTCGAGGTCGAAGCAGTATTTGCGCTCGGCATCGAGTTCGTCCTGCAACCATTGTTCGCCGGCACCGCGAGCCCGCCGCACGGTGAGCGGTGCGCTCGGATGCACGATCTGGTATGGCGCACCGTCGATTTCGCGATAGGTGGTGCGCAGGATCTCGTGCCGGTCGACCACGTCGTTGACCGCCGCGATCAAGGCCTCGACGTCGCACGGCCCGGTCAGCCGAGCCGCGAACGGCACGTTGTTGACCGGGTTCGGGCCGTCGATGCGGAACTGGAACCACTGCCGTAGCTGAGCGGCCGACATCTGCAGCGGCCCGTCGTGTGGCACCGCGACGATCGCGGGCCTGCCGGTCGTGGCGCCCGAGGCGAGCAGCTCCTCGACATGTGCGGCCAATCCCGACACGGTGGCGTGTTCGAAGACGTCTTGCACGCCGACGTCGACGCCGAACCGTGCCCGCACCGCCGCGACGAGTTTGGTGGCCAGCAGCGAGTGCCCGCCGAGATCGAAGAACGAGTCGTCGGCGCCCACCTGGTCACGGTCCAGCAGCTCGCCGAACAATGTCGCGACTGCGCGCTCGGTGTCGGTCGATGGTTCGCGGAACACGGTGGCGGACTTGATCTCCGGTTCGGGCAGCGCCCGGCGGTCGATCTTGCCGTGCGCGGTGATCGGGATCTCGTCGAGCTCGACGTAGGCCGCGGGGATCATGTACTCCGGCAGCGCGGCGGTGACCCTGGCCCGGATCCGGTCGATCTCGACGCACTCGGCATCCGCGGCAGGGGTGATGTAGGCGACCAGGCTCTTGCCGAGCGTCGGCAGATCGCTGACCACGACCACGGCCTGCCCCACCGACGGGTCGACCGAGATGGCCGCCGAAACCTCGCCGAGTTCGATGCGGAAGCCCCGGATCTTGACCTGCTCGTCGGCGCGGCCGACGAACTCGATGTCGCCGTCGGCGTTGCGCCGCGCGAGATCACCGGACCGGTACATCCGGCCGCCCGGATTGAACGGGTCGGCCACGAACCGCTCGGCCGTCAGCCGGGGCCTACGGTGGTAGCCGTGGGCGACATGTGTTCCGCCGATGTAGATCTCGCCGATGACACCGACCGGCACAGGTTGCAGCGCGTCGTCGAGGAGGTGGATCGTGGTGTTGATCTTCGGTGTGCCGATCGGCACGATGCGCGCGCCCTGTTTGCCTTCGACCTTGTACCTCGTGCAGTTGAGCACCGTCTCGGTCGGGCCGTAGAAGTTGTGCAACAGCGAGTCGAACGTCGCGTGGAACTTGTCGGCGATCTCGCCCGGCAGCGCCTCACCGCCGATCGGCACGCGCTGCAGCGTGCGCCACTCGTTCACCCCCGGCAGGGACAGGAACAGGCCGAGCAGCGACGGCACGAAGTGCATCGAGGTGATGCCTTCGTTGCGCAACAACTCGGTGAGGTAGCCGATGTCGGCCAGGCCACCGGGCTTCGGGATCACCAGGCGGGCACCGGCGGCCAGCATGCCGAAGATCTCGCCGATCGACACGTCGAAGCTCTGCGAGGCGACCTGGAGCAGGCGGTCGTCGTTGGTGACGTTGTAGTCGCCGCCGAACCAGACGAAGTACTCCGCGATCGGGCGGTGTGGAACCGGTACGCCCTTGGGCAGGCCGGTCGAACCCGACGTGTAGATCAGGTACGCGGTGTTGTCCGGGCGCAGCGGGCGCACCCGCTCGGCGTCGGTCGGGTCGGTGGCCGGGTAGTTCTCCAGCCCGGTGACCGGTTCGCGCAGCACGATTTTCGGATCGGAGTCCTCGAGGATGTAAGTGAGTCGATCCTCGGGGTAGGTGGGGTCGACCGGCAGGTACACCGCACCGGCCTTGACGATCCCCACTGCCGTGATGACGAGTTCGGGTGACTTCTCCAGCAGTACCGCGACACGGTCTTCCGTACCGATCCCCTGCTCGATCAGCCAGTGCGCCAGCCGGTTGGCCGACTCGTTGATCTCGCGGTAGCTGTAGTGGCGTCCCTCGTAGACCACGGCCGTCGCGTCGGGGGTGCGGCCCGCCTGCTCGGACACCAGAGCGGTCAATGTGGTTGCCGGGGTGTCGAATTCCTCACCGGCGACGACGTTGCGCATCCACTCGGCGTCCTCGGCCGTGAACAAGGCCAGCCGCGACAGCGGGCGGTCCGGCTCGGCCAGTGCGTTGTCCAGCAGCACTGCGAAGTGCCGCAGCATCTGGGCTGCCAGGTCGGCGTCGAGCACCTCGGTCAGGTGTTCGGCCTCGACCACCGCGCCCGCGGTGTCCCACTCGACCATGAAACCGAGCGGCAGCTGGGTGAAATGCCCACGCAGTTCCGCACGTTCGCACGTCACGCCGTCCGGGCTGAAGCCACCGCCGTCGGGTTCCCGGAAGCCGAAGCTCACCCGGGTCATGCGCTCGGCGCCGTGTCGCCGGTCGGGGTTGAGCTCGCGGACCACCCGGTCGAGGTTGACCCGCTGATGGGCGAACGCGCCGAGCGCGGTGTCTCGCGTCTGAACCACCAGATCGCGGAAACCGGCGCCGCCTTCGGGCCGGATGCGCATGGCGACCGTATTGCCGTAGTAGCCGATGGTCTCGTCGGTCTCGCGGTTGAGCACCGGCGTGGCGACCAGGAAGTCGTCGGTGTGGGTGTAACGGTTGATCAGCGCACCGAAAGCCGCCAGCAGCACCATGTACGGCGTGGCACCGGTGTCGCGCGCCAACGCCGAGACCTTCTCGACCGTATCGGCCGACAACGGCAGCGTGCTGCGTTGCGAGCGGAAGCTCGTCGGCACGATGGAACCGGCGGGGCCGGGAAGCTCCAGCGGCTCAGGCGGATTCGCCATCACCTCACGCCAGTACGCCAGATCCTCGTCGGCGGTGTCAGCCGGCGCCGCAACGGCGCGTGGCGTTTCCGGCAGCGCGACGCCGGAGTAGGCCCTAGTCAGGTCGGTGAAGAACACGCGCCAGGAGCCGTCGTCCCACGCGATGTGATGGGCAACCAGCAGCATCACGTGTTCTGCCGGACCGGTTTTGATCAGGGTGATCCGCAAGGGCGAGTCGGTGCTCAGGTCGAACGCCGTGCCGAACTCGCGCTGCGCCAGCACTTCGAGGCGCAGCTTGCGCGCACGCTCGGACTTGTCGGACAGATCGTGCATGGTCCACGCGGGAGTCAGATCCTCGTGCACCGTCGCGCGGGGTTCACCGTTCTCGTCGGCCTGGTATGTGGTCCGCAGAATCGGATGACGCCGCGCGACCGCGTCGAGTGCACTGTGCAGGCGCTCGGCGTCCAGTTCGCCGGTCAGCCGGTAGGACAGGCTCACGTTGAGAAGCACGCCGCTGGTGTCGAAGCCCTGCACGAACCACATCCGGCGCTGGCCGTCCGAAAGGGCCGTCGGGTCGACGGCAGGTGCGTCACCGTCGGCCTGCGCCGAGGGTGACGCCAGACCGCGCTCGGCGAGCTTGCGCCGCATCAGCTCCAGACGCGCGTCGGAGGTGCGGGTGGCGCCGGCAGCTGCAATGTCAGTCACGCGAAAATGCTTCCTTTTCAGGTCTTTCCAGGTGCTCGATCAACTCGGTGGCGGTGACGCCGCCGAGTATGGTGGCCAGCGGCACTGATTGACCGGTGGCTTTCTTGAGCTTCTTGCGCAGGTCGAGCGCCAGCAGCGAGTCGACTCCGAGGTCGAGCAGCGACGCGTCGAGATCCAGTCCCGATGTGTCGGACAGTTTCAGCACCGACCCTAGCGCGACGCGCACCGCACCGGTGGTGTCCATATCGGCCGTGTCGACCGGTGCAGCGGTGTTGTCACCGTTGTGGGCGGGTCGCTGCGCGGGTGCTTCCGTACCGGGCATGCCGCCCAGGAACGTCGCGAGCCGGGTGGCGTCAGCGGTGTAGATCAGCGGATCTGCCGGGTGATCGCGCAGGCTGGCGTCCACTGCCCGATCGGGAGCCATGGCGATGAGGCCGGATCGCTCGACCCGGGTGATCTCCTCGGCGTCGATGATCCCGGCGCCGGGCCACAGCCCCCAGCGCACGGCAGTGCAGCGGCGGCCCCTCGCACGCAGCTGTGATGCCATGACGTCGAGCAGCCGGTTCGCAGCGGCGTAGGCGGCATGGCCGTAACCACCCCACAACCCGGATACCGACGAGCACAACACGATTCGGGTGTCATCGCGCAGTGGCCACGTCTCGACGAGGTTGGCGATTCCGGCCACCTTGGCCCCGAACGTCTCCGACGTCGCGTGCGCGGTCAGCTCCTGGCTCGGCGTGATGGTGGCCGCGGCCGCCGCGTGTATCACCAAGGATGCTGCAGTGCCGCCGTATTCGGCTGCGGTGGCCGAGATCTGTGCGGTGTCGGTGAGGTCGCAGCGCGGCGCCACTATTTCGACGTCGTGGTGTGCGGCCAGCTCCGCGAGGCGTCCGTCGTCGACGCCACGGCGGCTCAGCAGCACGATGCGCCGGGCACCGAGTGCGGCGAGCCGGCGTGCGTAGTGCAGGCCGACCGCACCGGCACCGCCGGTGATCACGACGTTGTCGAGGATTCCGGAGTCTGTCGACCACGGTGCCGCGTTCGACGGCTCGTGGCGCATCGACCGCCGCCACAAGGTGGGTCCGGAGCCGTTGTCGCGCATCGCGATGTCGTCGGCTTCGCCGAGCACCGCGGTGACGGCCGCGGTGGCGGCGGCGTCGTCAAGGCCGCCGGGCACCTGCAGCTGCCCGAAGTTCTGGTCGGGGTGTTCGAAGCCGATGCTGCGGTGCATCGCGGCGAGTGCCACCGCCGCAGGCTCCGGTTCGGCGGTCGAATCGCCCGCGGTGACAAGCCAGACGTCGCGCGTGTTCTGCGTGATCGCATCGGTGTACCGCAGTAGGCCGTTCCCGATTCGCCGGCTCAATTCCCCGGCGGTCTCGAGCACGTCGGATCCGGCCGCCGTGGGCGCGACGACGATGAGCAGGTCCGCGTCGTCCGGTTCGGCCGCGGTGACACCGTCGTGGCGGTCGATCGCAGACCGCAGCGCCGCTGCGACGTCCGTACCCTTGTCGAGTTCGAGTACCGCTGCGCGGCGTACGCCGTTGCGGGCCGGCGCCGGTAGCTGCTGCCAATCCTCGACGGCGACCGTCAGACCGGCGATCGGTTCGAGCGGATCCGGGTGTGCCCACAGGTGCTCGGTGCGCATGGGTGCGAACGGAAAGTCCCGCAACGACGTTCGGCGGCCGGGCAGCGCATCGCCCCACCGGTAGCCCGAATCGGCAAGAGCGACCGAGACGATGTTGGCCGACAGCCGGTCCGTCAGCGGTTCGTCGCGGCGGCCGGAGCCCACCATCACGACCGGTCCGCCTGCAGAATCGGCGGAATCGTCGAGGAGGTCGCCCATGGCGAACAGCAGCGCCGGATGCGCGGAGAGTTCGACGAAGATGCGGGCCCCGCGGCGCGCCGCTTTGGCCACCGCCCGATCGAACCGGACGGTGCTGCGCAGATTGGTGTACCAGTAGTCGGCGAAGTCGGTACCGGCCTTGACGACGTCGGCGGTGGCCGAACCGATGAACTGCACCGGGGTGTCGGCGAATTGTCCGGCGGGAAGCAGTGATTCGAGCTCGGCGCGCGACGAGTCCAAGGCGGTGGTGTGCGCGGGGAACCACATCTCGATTTCCTTGGCGAACGCGCCTCGGCCGGCGACCGTGCGCACCGCCGCCGCGACGGCATCGGTCTCGCCCGAAACCGCCACCGACGACCGGGAGTTCACCACCGAAAGCTCCAGCCAGCCCGGGGTCGCGGCGACCACCTCGGCGGCCTCGTCAGGCGTGATGCCCAGCACCGCAACGCGGTAGGGGCCGGTGAGCCGATCGAGCACGGTGGCACGGGCGATCACCACTGCGACGGCCTCGGGCAGCGTGATGCTGTCTGCCACATAGGCCGCGCCGATCTCGCCGAGGCTGTGGCCGACGGTGATGTCGGGCAACACGCCACACGACCGCCAGACGCGGGCCAGCGCGACGCCGTGCACGAATTGCGCACCCTGGATCTGGACTTGTGAGAAGTCGTTCGTCGTGACCCCGGAATCCGGGTCGGCCAACAGATAGTCCAGCGGGGATGCCGCCCCGGCGGCGGCGAATTCCTTGGCGCACCGGTCGACTTCGGCGCGGTATTCCGGCAGGCGATGGTAGGCCTCGACGCCCATCGACGGCCACTGGCTGCCCTGCCCGGGGAACACGAAGGCGATCCGCGCCGCCGAACCCTGATGCGGTGGGTTTCCGGAGGATCGGACGGTCAGCGGATCCTCGCGCCCGTCGGCGAGAGCCCGCAGCGCTTCGGTGAGTTCGGTGCGGTCGGCGGCCCGGATCGCGGCGCGGTGGCGGCGCAGTCGCCGAGTCGTCAGCAGGGTTGCCGCGACGTCGGCCGCGTCGGCGGCCGCGTGCCCGTCGAGGTACGCCAGGATCGCAGCGGCGTCCTGGGCCAGGAGTTCTTCGGCGTGTGCGCTGAGCAGAACGGGGATGCGTCCGTCGGGGAGGGCCACCATCACGCGGCCTCACCGTCGTCGGGTACCGCGACGATCGCATGCGCGTTGGTGCCGCTCATCCCGAACGCGGACACCGCGCCGATCCGTTCGTTGTTGACGGCGGGCCACTGCGTCAGCTTCGTCGCGAGGCGCAACCCCTGTGATTCCCAGTCGATTTCGCGGCTCGGCTCGTCGACGTGCAGGGTGGCCGGGATCGCCGCACGTTGTGCCGCGATCAGGACCTTGGCGAGGCCGAGCCCGCCTGCGGCGGCCTGCGAGTGGCCGACGTTGGATTTGACGGAGCCCAGGACCGCGCCGGCCCCGGGGTCGGTGGCCCCGTAGGTCTGCGCCAGTGATCGCAGTTCGGTGCGGTCACCGAGGCGGGTTCCCGTGCCGTGGCCTTCGATCATGCCGACGTCCTCGGGCCGCACCCCGGCCTGCTCGATGGCCTTGCTGAACAGCCGCTGCTGCGCGGCGGCACTCGGTGCGGTCAGCCCGGTGGTCCGGCCGTCCTGGTTGACCGTGGTGGCGCGCACCTCGGCCAGGATGCGGCGACGGTCGCGCACCGCGGCCGATTTGCGCTGCAGCACGAACATCGCGGCGCCTTCGGCCCACACCGTGCCGCTGGCATGGGCACTGTAGGGCCGGCAGTGTCCGTCGTCGGACAGCGCGTGTTGCTTGGAGAATTCGACGAAGTATCCGGGTGTGCCCATCACGCAGACGCCGCCGGTCAGCGCCATGTCGCAGTCGCCGGCCCGCACCGCGCCGACCGCGGTGTGGAAGGCGGTGAGCGCCGACGAGCAGGACGTGTCGATGGTCAGCGCGGGCCCGGCCAGGTCCAGCGTGTACGCGATCCGTCCCGAGATCACGCCCAGTGACGTTCCGGTGATCAGATGGCCGCTGTGGTGGGAGAACTCGGCGAGTTCTGGGCCGTACTCAAGATAGGACGCACCGATGTAGCAGCCGACGTCATGGCCGGCGAGGTCATCGGGGTTGATGCCGGTGTTCTCCAGTGCGCGCCACGCCATCCGCAGCGCGACCCGCTGCTGGGGGTCCATCGCGACCGCTTCGCGCGGTGAGATTCCGAAGAACGCAGGATCGAATGTTGCCGCGCTGGACAGGAAGCCGCCGAGATCGTGGATCGGTTTGAACCCGTCGCGGCGTGAGCCGTCCAGCAGGTCACCGATCGCCCAACCGCGGTCGGCCGGGAACCGACCGAGCGCCTCGCGCTGTTCGGACAGCAACGCCCAGTATTGGTCCGCGGTTTCGATCCCGCCGGGCGCCTCGAGCGCCATGCCCACGATCACCACCGGATCGGTGGCGCCGGGGTGGGGCACCTGCCCGCTAGAGCTCATTGACAAGCTCCGCCACGTCCTCGGTGTACTCGTTGATGAAGAAGTGACCGCCGTCGAACATCGAGAGCGTGAACGCTCCGCCGGTGTGAATCTCCCAGCGCCGCAACATGTCCTCGCTGATGCGATGGTCGCGCTCGCCGCCGATCGCGTAGATGTCGGCCGCGATCGTCACGTCGGTGTCGCACGCGTAGCGGTTGAAGGCCTCGTAGTCGGCACGCACCGCCATCAGCAGCAGTTCGACGAAGTCCTCGTCGGCGAGCAGCTGCGGATCGGTGCCACCGAGATCGACCATCTCGGCGATGATCTCGGACTCGGCCATCGGCAGCGCAGGCGACGCAGCCACCGCCGAGGGCGCCTCGCTCGCCGAAACCCAGAGCGCGTCGACCGCGATGCCGTTGCGCTCGGCGACGCGTGCGAACTCGAACGCCACCACGGCGCCCATGCAATGTCCGAACAGCCGCATCGGGCCCAGTTGCGACCAGTCCCCCGCCTCGAACAGATCACGCGCGAGGGCGTCGACCGTGCCGGGCGCCGGGTGTGCCATTCGGTCGCCGCGTTTCGGGTACTGCATGACGTAGGCGTCGGAACCCGCTGCCGCCAAAGCGTTTCCGATCGATCGGTAGGCCACGGCGGCTCCGCCGGCGTGCGGGAACACCAGCGTCGGTTTGGCGGCCGGGTCGTCCCCCGGATATCGCTTGATCCAGGGCTTGAAGGTGAGCTGCGTATCCGACCCGGTCACGGTGTCGCGGCGGTGTCGAGTGCGGACATCACGTCGGCGTCGTCCATGTTGGCTACCTCCAGATACAACTCGGCGACCTGGTCGAGGCGATCACTTCCCGCCTCCCGCGCCGTCAGGCGGGTCGCGAGCTTCTCGACCGTTCTGGTCGCGAAGACGTCGGGCACCATCACGGTCGGTGTGTCCAGCCAGTCGCGGATTCGGGCGACGGCCGCGGTGGCCAGCACCGAATCGCCGCCGAGTTCGAAGAAGTCCTCGTCGACACCGAGTTCGGTCACCGCGAGCAGCTCGGCCATGATCGTGGCCAGGGCGCGTTCCAGGACGGTCGACGGCGCACGCGTACTGCCGCGCTGCGCACCGTCGACCGCGTCGGCCAGCATGCGGGCCACCGCGCGGCGGTCGGTCTTGCCGCCTGCAGTGAACGGGATCTGGTCGACGAGCTCGAAGTGCCGCGGAACCATGTGCGGCGGTACGAGTTCCGCGAGCCCGGCACGCAGGTCGGCCGCCGTGGTGGTGGCCTCGTCGCGTCCGATCACGGCGGCGAGCATGTCGGTCCCGGACACCGGAACGATGGCCGCGACGGCGGCATGCACACCGGGCAGTCGCTGCAGTGCGGCCTCGACGTCGCCGAGTTCGATGCGGTAGCCGCTGATCTTGACGCGGTGGTCGGCGCGGCCGACGAACTCCAGCGTGCCGTCGGGCCAGTACCGCGCGAGATCCCCGCTGCGGTACCAGGTCCGGCCGCAGTAGGTCACGAACCGGTCGGCGGTGAGGTCGGGCCTGCCGCGGTAACCCCGTGCGATACCGCGTCCGGCGAACCACAGTTCACCCGGCACCCAGTCCGGGCAGTCCTCGCCCGCGGCGTTGACCACGCGGCACGCGTTGTTGGCGAACGGCTTGCCGTACGGCACGGCGGCC
The DNA here is from genome assembly GCF_049241375.1 of Mycolicibacterium wolinskyi str. Jessa 2025. Classification (NCBI taxonomy): domain Bacteria; kingdom Bacillati; phylum Actinomycetota; class Actinomycetes; order Mycobacteriales; family Mycobacteriaceae; genus Mycobacterium; species Mycolicibacterium wolinskyi. The sequence goes on along the minus strand of NZ_CP185960.1, from coordinate 2,559,103 downwards.
CACTCGTCCGGCAGCTCACCGGCCTCGTAAAGCGTTGCGTGCACGGCCGTTTCGGTGGCCCCACCCAAACCGGTCAAACGCACGCCCGGCGCGAGCGCCTGCAGCTTGCGCACCATGGTGGTGCGCACCCAGTCACCGCCGGTGGGCACCGCACGCACCGAGGGCAGTCCGGTCTTGGCCGAACCCGCGACCTCGACGAGCATCTCCAGCCAGCCGGGCAGGAAGTTGAGGACCGTGACACCGTGCGTGTTGATCTGCTCGACCCAGTGATCGGGGTTGCGGCGATCGCCCTCGTCGACGACCACGATCGTGGCGCCGGCCGTCAGCGTGCCGAACACGTCGAGCACCGACAGGTCGCATTCCAGATGCGACAGCGCCAGCACACTGTCGGCCGGGCCGACCCCGAAGTATCCGTTGAGCGCTTCGATGGTGTTCATCGCGGCGTCGTGGGTGACCTCGACACCCTTGGGCTCACCGGTGGAACCCGACGTGAACAGAATGTAGGCCAGTTCGTTGGGATCGGTTGCGGCCGGCTCGATTTCGTCGGCGCGCGAGCCGACGCGGATGGCCTCGGCCACGGTCAGCGCGGGCAGCCAGGTGGGCGGTCCGTCGCCGCAGAACAATGCCATCCGGACGTCGCCGTTCTTCAGCATCCGCTCGGCCCGCTCGGCGGGTTGGTCGACACCGACCGGCACGTAGACCGCACCGGCGGCCAGGATCGCGAGCAGCGCGGTGATCTGGTCGGGCCCCTTGGGGCCCATCACCGCGACACTCTCACCCGTGCGGATACCCGCGACCCGCAGCGCGGCCGCGACGGCGAGCACCCGCTCCCGGAGCTCGGCATAGGTGAGCTCGCCTGCCGACCCGATCACCGCGACGGCATCCGGTCGGGCCGCGGCCTGGGCGAAGAAGCCCTCGTGCAACGCATAGCCGGTCGGCGCGGCGGTCCGCGCGTTCGCCGCGTCGCGAACTGCGCGCTGCGATTCGCTCAGCAGCGGCAGCGACGGCGCCTCCCACGACGTGTCGTCGGTGGCGAGCCTGCGCAGCTCGGCGATGTGGCGCGCGAACATCGCGTCGATCACCCCGGGCCGGAATGCGTCTTCGCGCACATCCCAGTTCACCAGCACGCCGCCGTCGAATTCGGTGACCTGCGCGTCGAGCAGCACCTGCGGCCCTTGCGAGTTGATCCAGACAGGCTTGCCGAAGGTTTCGGTGACCTCGGCGGCGAACAACTCGCCGAGGCCGAGCGCGCTCGTGTAGACCACCGGGGCCAGCACCTGGGTGCCGCGATGGCGGCCCAGGTCGCGCAGGACCGACAACCCCGGGTAGTTCGCGTGTCCGGCGGCGGCATGGAACGTCTCCTGCACGGCCCTGGCGCGCTCGGCCGCGTTTGCGGTGCCGTCCAGATCGATGCCGAGTAGCAGCGACGAGGTGAAGTCTCCGACGAGCTTGTCGACGTCGGGGTGGCGCTGCTCGCGGCCGAACAGCGGCACGTTGAGCAAAAACCGGGAATCGGCCGACCAGCCGGCCAGCGCGTCGGCGAACGATGCCGCGAGCGCCATCGCCGGGGTGATGCCCCGTTTGCGCGCCGCGGCGTACAGCGCGTCGCGGGTTTCGGGGTCCAGCCAGTGGTGGCGACGCGTGGTGTGGTGCGGGTCGGCCTGTTCGGCGACCGGCACCAGCGGCAGCCTCGGCGGGTCGGGCAGATCGGCGATCCGCTCGGCCCACCACTTGCGGTCGGCCTCGTGCGCATCCGACGCCTCGGGAGTGGCCAGCCGGTACTCGCGGTAGGTGTAGCCGAGGGGCGGCAGTTGCGCCCCGTTGTACAGCGCGGCCAGATCGGCCATCAGCGTCCGGTAGCTCATGGCGTCGGCGGCCTGCATGTCGAGGTCGACGTGCAGCCGGGTGGCGCCGCCGGGCAGCAGCGACAGCGTGAGTTCGAAAACCTCGCCGTGCAGTTGCTGGTGGGACTTGGAGCGTTCGATCACCGAGAGCCGCTCGGCGACCTCGTCGGGCGATGCGTCACGCAGGTCCTCGATCGTGACGGGATACTGGCGGCCCGGTGCCGCGATGCGTTGCGTGCCGTCCGGGAGGAACTCGACCCGCAGCATCGGGTGCCGCTCGGCCAGCGCCGTGGCCGCGCGCTGCAGCCGCTCGGGATCGACGCCGTCGCCGTCGAATTCGACGTAGAGGTGGCCGGCCACCCCGCCGAGCTGCTGATCGCCTTCGCGCCCGACCCACATCGCGTGCTGCATCGGCGCCAGCGGGAACGGCTCGCCGGCATCGGGATCTGCGCTGGGATCAGTGGCCGACTGCGGCGAATCATCGTGCGCAGCACCGGCATTCGAATCGGCCGTGCGCGCCGCCACCAGCTCGGCCCATGCCGACACCGTCGGCGTGGCGGCCAGCGACGCGAAATCGATGTCGATCCCCTGTCGACGCCAGCGGCCCGCAAGTGACATCATTCGGATGGAGTCAAGGCCCTGACCGATCAGATCGGCGTCGGGATCGACGGCATCGCCGTCAACACCGAGAAGGTCGGCCACCGCCTCCCTGATGGTCTGCGAATTCGCAACAGCGACGTCGCCCACAATGGCCTCCCGAACGATTAGCACAGGCTGTCCTAACTTCGTGGAGGCTACCCTATATTCGGGTGACCGAATACGCCTACCCCGAGGTGCCTCGTCGTGACTCTGACCACTCCCCAGCCATCCGAATCCGCAGCTCAGTCGACGTTGCTGCAGGGATTCACGCCTTTTCCGGCCGACCGCGCCGAGGCCTACCGGGCGGCGGGATATTGGACCGACCGGCTACTCGATTCGGTACTGCGTGACGCCGCTGCCGAGTGGCCCGATCGCGTCGCTGTCGCCGATGCCGGGAAGTCTTACAGCTACGCCGAATTGGATGCCAAGGCCGACCGCGCCGCCGCCGGGATCGCGGGCCTCGGCATCCGGCCGGGAGACCGCGTGCTCGTGCAATTGCCCAACTCGGCGGAGTTCGCGGTCGCGTTGTTCGGCCTGCTGCGCGCGGGCGCCGTCCCCATCATGTGCTTGCCCGGCCATCGGCTCGCCGAGCTCACGCACTTCGTCGACGTGGGCGGCGCCGTCGGGTTGGTGATCGCGGATGTGGCGGGTGGTTTCGACTATCGGGAGATGGCACGTGAGCTCGTCGTGTCGCACCCCGGTGTGCGCCACGTGCTCGTCGACGGCGAACCGGCCGAATTCCTGTCCTGGTCGGCCGTGTCGCGTGAATCGTCGGACACACCGCCCGTGATCGACCCCGATCCGGCGTCACCGGCACTGCTCCTGGTGTCCGGCGGCACCACCGGTGCGCCCAAGCTGATCCCCCGCACGCACCAGGACTACGTCTACAACTGCACCGCGAGCGCCACGTTGTGCGAGCTGACCGGCGACGACGTGTATCTGGTCGCGCTGCCCGCGGCCCACAACTTCCCGCTCGCCTGCCCGGGACTGCTCGGTGCGTTGAGCGTCGGCGCCACCACGGTGTTCACGGCCGACCCGAGCCCCGAGTCGGCGTTCGCGGCCATCGACCGTCACGGTGTCACCGTCACCGCCCTCGTCCCCGCGCTGGCCAAGTTGTGGGCGCAGGCGTGCGACTGGGAGCCGTTGGCACCCAAGTCTCTGCGGCTGCTGCAGGTCGGTGGCGCCAAGCTGGCCGCCCCGGACGCCGCGCTCGTCCGTACCGCGCTCACCCCGGGTCTGCAGCAGGTGTTCGGGATGGCCGAGGGGCTGCTGAACTACACGCGGATCGGGGATCCGGTCGAGGTGCTCGACGCGACGCAGGGCAGGCCCTTGTCGGCCGATGACGAGATCCGCATCGTCGACGAGGAGGGCAACGAGGTCGCGCCCGGCACCGAGGGCGAGCTGCTGGTGCGCGGGCCGTACACGATCAACGGTTATTTCAACGCCGAGAGCGCCAATGAGCGCTCGTTCAGCCCGGACGGGTTCTACCGCAGCGGGGATCGCGTGCGCCGGTTCGCCGAGGGTCCGCTGGCCGGCTACATCGAGGTGACGGGGCGGGTCAAAGACGTGATCGTGCGGGGCGGCGAGAACGTGTCGGCGCTCGATCTGGAAGAGCACCTGCTGACGCATCCGTCGGTCTGGTCGGCGGCGGCGGTGCCGCTGCCCGACGAGTACCTCGGCGAAAAGGTCTGTGCGGTCGTGGTGTTCACCGGCCCGCCGGTGACGCTCGCGGAGCTGCACACGCATCTGGAGCAGCGCGGTGTGGCGGCACATGCGAAACCCGACGTCCTCGTCCCGGTCCCCAGCTTGCCCACGACGGCGGTCGGCAAGATCGACAAGAAGGCGATCCTGCGCCAGCTCACCGACGGATGAGCTCGCGGGCGAGCGCGTCGGTCCACCACTGCTCGACGCGGTCGGGTGGCCAGCCGCGTTCGACCGTCAGCGTCGCGTAGACGTTCACATTGCACAGGGCGGCGTAGATGTCGACGGCTTGCTGCACGTCCAGGCCGGCGCGCAATGTGCCGTCGGGCCAACCGGAGAACACCTGGATGCGGGTCTGGTCGGCGGCCTGGCGGGCTTGGCGGTAGAGGGCGGCAAGGTCGGGCTCCGTACGGCCCGCTTCGCGGATGAGTGCGATCAGGTCACCGGCGCGCTCGAACAGCCGCCGGTCATAGCCCGCCATCGCGGCCAGATGCGCCCGCGGTGTCGCGCCGGATTCCAGTTCGTCGAGCATCTGCGGTAGGTCGGCCGACAGATCCGCGGCGTCGACCAGCGCCCACACCAGTCCGGCTTTGTTCTGATACGCCGCGTACACGGTGGGCACCGACACCTCGGCCGCCCGCGCGACGTCGCGCACGGTCGTCGCCGCCCAGCCCTGCGTGACGAAGAGCCGACGCGCCGCATCGGCGATTTCGGCACGCGTCTGCTTCGCCTGCGCGAGCCGCCGCAGTGAGTCGTAACGACGCCTTTCGGCCATGACCGTCTTCCGTTTGTGTTGATCTTCATTCAATATAGGACGTGTAAATCGAATTTGGGGGCCGACATGGATTTCACAGTTGCGGCAGGACTCGGCGGCATGGGGTTCGTGCTTGTCGCCGTCGTCGTCAACGTGATCTACGTACGCGGCGGACTGCCGATGCCGGTGGCGGGCAAGGACATCGGCGCCGTGACCGACTCCTTCGCCACTGTCGGCGACGCCTTGAGGAAACCCTCGGCGCTGGCCCCGCCGATGTGGCTGTTCACCACGGTGTTCGCCGCCGGGCTGCTCACCGTGCTGTGGGATGGCGGCGGCGATGCCAGGGCGTGGGCGCTGGTGGGCTTTGCCGGCGTGATCATGCAGAACGCGACCTTCACCTGCGTCGAGGCGCTGCGCTTCGGCATGGCCGCGGCCGCGAGCCACGACCAGGGTCCCATGGCGGGGCTGTGGGGTCTGAGCAATGTGCTGTTCGGCTTCAACCAGGTGTTTTTGGCCATCGCGCTGCTCGGTTTCACCGTGGCCGGGGCCGACATCGGATTCATCGCGCCGTGGCACGCCTGGCTCGGTTACGCGAGCGCGGTCCTGTTGTTCATATCGTCGGCAGCCAGCCCGTACAACGCCGGCGGCGCGAGCCGAATCGCGCCGGTCGGCCTCATCGGCTGGCTCGGCTGGGCAACCTGGATCGTCATCTACAGCATCGAGTTACTGCGGCTGTGACGTAGCCGCCCTGCCGCCCGGTCCCCCGCCGCCGATTGTCACGCCGCCGATTGTCACGCCAGAGTGACGTCCGAAGTCCACAGCCACTCCAGCGTGACAAACGCGAGCCCACACGGAAATTCAGCCCACCACTGTCACACCAGAGTGACGTCCGAAGTCCACAGCCACTCCAGCGTGACAAACGCGAGCCCACACGGAAATTCAGCCCACCACTGTCACACCAGAGTGACGTCCGAAGCCCGCAGCCACTCCAGCGTGACAAACGCGGGGCAGCGCAGGCGCAACGCGCCACACCGCGGTAGAGCTCAGGCGCGCGGCACCAGGTGCGGCGCGAGCGTCGTGAGCTTCTCGCAGGTTTCTTCGAATTCCCGGTCCGGCGTCGAGTCGCCGATGATGCCGGCACCGGCCCGCAGCCAGGTCTTGCCTTCGGCTTCGTAGCAGGCGCGCAGTGTCAGCGCCGCGTCCATGCCACCGTCGGCCGAGAACGTCACCACCGCACCGGAATACAAGCCGCGGGGCGCCTCGTCGAGCCGCAGGATCGCGTCAACGCTCTCGGCCTTCGGAATGCCCGATGCGGTGACGGCCGGGAACAGGGTCTCCAGCGCGTCCATGCGGTCCATCGAACGCTGCAGCCGCCCGCCGACGGTCGACCCGAGATGCTGGACGCTGCCGCGCTCGCGGACGGTCATGAAGTCCAGCACCACCGCGGTACCCGGCTCGGCCACCTCGGCGATCTCCGACACCGAGGTGCGCACCGAAATAGCGTGTTCCACAATCTCTTTCGGATTCGACTCCAGGTCGTCGCGGGCGGCGCGGTCGTTGTCGGCGCCACGCCCAAGGGCGCGGGTGCCTGCGAGCGGTTCAGTCAGCACGGTGCCGTCGGCACGGACCGCGGCGACGAGTTCGGGGCTGTAGCCCAGCGCCCGGATTCCACTGAGGTGCAGCAGGAATGACCGGGCCGGGGTGTTGTTGTGGCGGCCCACGCGATACGTGGCCGGGAAGTCGACGGCGAACGGCACATCGAACCGCCGCGACAGGATGACCTTCTGGTATTGGCCGCTCGTGATCTCGTCGATCGCGGTGGCCACGCGGTCGCGATAGTTCGACGAGTCCGCCCGGACATCCACCGCGGTGGCCGCCGGGACCGCGCTCACGCCGTCCGCCAGCACCGCACGCAGCGCCTCGGTCTGGCGGTCGTCGGCGCCGATCAACGTGATCCGCCCGTCCGACACCACGAATTGGGTACGGGGCCAGAGGATTCGGGCCAGCGGCGTGCCCGGCTGCAGTCGCGCCTGCAGACCGAAGCGATACGTGCCGAACTCGAATGCCACCCACCCGAACAGCCGGTCGGTTTCGAGCAGCAACCGGTCGACGGCCTCGCCGAGCGCGGCACCCGGCCGTCCGGACCACGCCTGCCGCTGCACCACGCCGTCCTGGACCACCCGCAACTCGTCGGAGTCGAGTTCGACGACGGCCCGCACGCCCAGCGCCAACGTCCACTCGCCGTCGCGCTCGTACACGACGTAGTCCTCGCCGTCGCGCTCAGGCAGCACCCGGGCCAGCTCGGCCACGAGGTCAACGGGGTTCGTACCGGTCGGCAGCGAAAGCTCGATCGACTCGGCGTTGTCGGAACTCGTCTCGAAACTGACCTTCGTCACGGGAAGTAAATGTAGCCTAACCTAGGTAAACCAGGTGCACTACGCCGTCGCCCGCGGTGTGATTCGCGTTAATCCAGCAAGGTGCGCACCACACCGTCGGCCAGCAACCGGCCACGGTCGGTCAGCACCACACGCTCGCCGGCCGCATCGACCAAGCCATCGGCCACCAGGCCGGCCAGGCGCGCGCGCTCGCCCGCGGTGAGATCACCACAGGCCAACCCGCGCCGCAGCCGAAGCCGAAGCATCACGTCCTCGAGGTGGCGCGCCTGCGGGTCGAGCTCTTCGAAGTCGGCGACCGGCAGCAGTCCGTCGGCCAATGCTTGCGCATAGGCGTTGGGGTGCTTGATGTTCCACCACCTGGTCGCACCGAGGAATCCGTGCGCTCCCGGTCCGGCGCCCCACCATTCGCCGCCGTCCCAGTAGCCGAGGTTGTGCCGGCACTCACCGCCCGGTCGGCTCCAGTTCGACACCTCGTACCACTCGAAGCCGGCCTCCGACAGATGCGTATCCAGCAATTCGTAACGCTGCGCGAGCACATCGTCGTCGGGCGCGGCGATCTCGCCGCGGCGCACCCGCCGAGCCAACGCGGTGCCATCCTCGACCACCAAGGCGTAGCCCGATACGTGATCGACCCCGGCATGCACCGCGGCGTCGACCGAACGCCGCAGATCGTCGTCGGACTCCCCCGGCGTCCCGTAGATCAGGTCGATGTTGACGTGCTCGAAGCCCGCGGTCCTGGCCTCGGCCGCCGCGGCCAGCGCCCGGCCCGGTGAATGCGTGCGGTCCAAGACCGCAAGCACGTGCGGCGCCACCGACTGCATCCCGAGCGAAACGCGCGTATAGCCGGCCTCGCGCAGCGCTGCGAAGAACTCGGGCGAGGTGGATTCCGGATTGGCCTCGGTGGTCACCTCGGCCCCGGCAGCAAGCTCGAAGTTGTCGCGGACGGCGTCGAGGACTGCAGCCAGTCCGGCGCTCCCGAGCAGCGAGGGCGTTCCGCCGCCGACGAACACGGTCCGAACCGGCACCGCACCCACCCGCGCCGCGGCCATCCGCAACTCGACGCGCAGCGCGGCCAGCCAGCCCTCGGGGTTGGATCCGCCCAGTTCAGTGGGCGTGTAGGTGTTGAAGTCGCAGTATCCGCAGCGGGTGGCACAGAACGGCACATGGATGTAGATGCCGAACGGTCGTCCCGCGACGGGCGCCAGATCGGGCTGGCCTGACGGCGCGGTCCGGGTGGTCATGCAACGATTTTCCCAGACTGTCCAGCGGGGACTTTTGCTCACCGTGAGCGCAAATATGGCCCGGTTAGGGGCTATGGCGACAATCGTGGCACAATGGCCGCGTGACTTCCGCCAACAACAGCACCACCCGCGTATCGCTGGTGGCTCGGCGGCATGTCGATTTCAAGCGTGTTTGTAGCTGTTGCTGTCTGCCTTGATCCTGTGTAGACCTGCCCACCTGTACTTTCAGCTGGCCACCGGATCTGCGCCGCCGGACAGCCACCGGTGAACAGCGCGGCCTAAGGCCAGCTCCTCCGCGAAGGAGCACCTACAGTGACAACCCCCAAGGCACCGGCCAAAGCCGCACGTCCCGCCAAGCGTCCCCGCGGCGAAGGACAGTGGGCTCTGGGCTATCGCGAGCCGCTCAACGCCAACGAGCAGTTCAAGAAAGACGACGACGCGCTGAATGTGCGTGACCGCATCATCGACATCTACTCCAAGCAGGGCTTCGAGAGCATCGACAAGAACGACCTGCGTGGCCGATTCCGGTGGATGGGCCTCTACACCCAGCGTGAGCAGGGCTACGACGGCACCTGGACCGGTGACGACAACGCCGACCTGCTCGAGGCGCAGTACTTCATGATGCGGGTGCGTTGCGACGGCGGTGCGCTCTCGGCCGCCGCGTTGCGCACCATCGGCGAGATTTCGACGGAGTTCGCCCGCGACACCGCCGATATCACCGACCGCGAGAACATCCAGTACCACTGGGTCCGAATCGAGGATGTGCCCGAGATCTGGCGCCGGCTCGAATCGGTGGGTCTGCAGACCACCGAGGCGTGCGGTGACTGCCCGCGTGTCGTGCTCGGCGGACCGCTCTCCGGCGAATCCGTCGACGAGGTCCTCGACCCGAGTTGGGCCGTCGACGAGATCGTGCGCCGCTACGTCGGCAACCCGCAGTTCTCGAACCTGCCGCGCAAGTACAAGACCGCGATCTCGGGCCTGCAGGATGTCGCCCACGAGATCAACGACGTCGCGTTCATCGGGGTCAACCACCCCGAGCACGGTCCGGGCCTCGACGTATGGGTCGGCGGCGGGCTCTCCACGAACCCGATGCTGGCGCAGCGGCTCGGTGCCTGGGTTCCCCTGAGCGAGGTGCCCGAGGTATGGGAGGGCATCACCTCGGTCTTCCGCGACTACGGCTACCGCCGGCTGCGGTCCAAGGCCCGGCTGAAGTTCCTGATCAAGGACTGGGGCATCGAGAAATTCCGGGAAGTTCTCGAGACGGAATACCTCAAGCGCAAGCTCATCGACGGTCCCGCGCCCGAGCAGGTGCCCCACACCATCGACCACGTCGGTGTGCAGCGCCTCAAGAACGGCCTCAACGCCGTCGGCGTCGCCGCGATCGCCGGCCGCGTCTCCGGCACCATCCTGACCAAGGTGGCCGACCTGGCCGAGGCCGCCGGTTCCGACCGGATCCGGTTGACGCCGTACCAGAAGCTGATCATCCTCGACGTCCCCGACGACAAGATCGACGAGCTGACCGCCGGCCTGGACGCGCTCGGCCTGCAGTCCCGTCCGTCGCACTGGCGCAAGAACCTCATGGCGTGCACCGGCATCGAGTACTGCAAGCTGAGCTTCGCCGATACCCGCGGTCGCGCCCAGGTACTGGTGCCGGAACTCGAACGCCGGCTCGAGGACGTCAACGCACTGCTCGACGTGCCCGTTACGGTCAACATCAACGGCTGCCCCAACTCATGCGCACGCATCCAGGTCGCCGACATCGGCTTCAAGGGCCAGATGGTTGACGAAGGCAACGGCCCCGAAGAGGGCTTCCAGGTCCACCTTGGCGGCAGCCTGGGTCTGGACAGCGGTTTCGGCCGCAAGCTGCGCCAGCACAAGGTCCTGGCCACCGAACTCGGCGACTACATCGAGCGGGTTGTTCGCAACTTCGTGAAACAACGCGAGTCCGGTGAGCGTTTCGCCCAGTGGGCCGTACGGGCCGACGAAGCTGATTTGAGGTGAGTGCTTTGACGACGACGATGGAGTCCGAGCTACGCGAACTGGCCGAACGGGGCGCTGAGGAGCTTGCGGGCGCGAGCGCGGAGGAACTGCTGCGCTGGACCGACGAGCACTTCGGCGGCGCCGGTGGGCCGGGCAGTAGGCCTGAGTACGTGGTGGCCTCGAACATGCAGGACGCGGTGCTCGTGGAGATGGCGGCCAAGGTGCGCCCCGGCGTCGACGTGCTGTTTCTCGACACCGGCTACCACTTCGCCGAGACGATCGGCACCCGCGACGCCGTGGAGGCCGTCTACGACGTCCACGTGGTCAACGTGGCACCCGAGCACAGCGTCGCCGAGCAGGACGCGTTGCTCGGCAAGGATCTGTTCGCGCGCAATGCCGGTGAGTGCTGCCGGCTGCGCAAGGTCGAGCCGCTGAGCAAGGCTCTCCAGGGCTACCGCGCCTGGGTGACCGGTATCCGCCGAGTCGAAGCGCCGACCCGCGCGAACGCGCCGTTGATCAGCTGGGACAACGCATTCGGCCTCGTGAAGATCAACCCGATCGCGGCGTGGTCCGACGACGATATGCAGGCCTACATCGACGCCAACGGCATTCTCGTCAATCCCCTTGTCTTCGAAGGCTATCCGTCCATCGGCTGCGCACCGTGCACGAGCAAGCCGATCGCTGGCGCCGATCCGCGCAGCGGGCGCTGGGCCGGCCAGTCCAAGACGGAATGCGGACTGCACGCCTCGTGAGGTTGTTGTGACGCTCGTCCTCACCGCACACGGCAGCGCAGATCCGCGTTCGTCGGCGAACGCCCATGCGATCGCCGGCCATCTGCGCCGCCTGCTGCCCGACACCGACGTGCGGGTGGCGTTCTGCGAGCAGAATGCGCCGAACCTGGCCGACGTGCTGCCGGACGTCGCGCCCGGCTCGGTGGTGACACCGCTGCTGCTGGCCAGTGCGTTTCACGCCCGTACCGACATCCCCGGCCTGATCGCCCAGTCGGGCGCCGACGTCCTCCAGGCCGACGTGCTCGGCGAAGACCCGCGGCTGCTTCAGGTGGTTCGGGAACGCCTTGCCGCACTGGGAGTTTCGCGCTTCGACGCCGCGCTGGGCGTGGTGCTCACCGGGGTCGGCTCATCGCATCCGGCCGCCAACGCCCGCACCGCGTCGCTCGCGGGCAGCTTGGCCGAAGGGACTCGGTGGGCCGGGGTGCGGGTCGCGTTCGCAACCGGTCAGACCCCCTCGGTGCCCGAGGCCGTCGAGCAGTTGCGTGCCAGTGGCGCCGAGCGCTTCGTGATCGCGCCGTGGTTCCTGGCCCACGGCCGGATCACCGACCGCGTCGCTGAATACGCTCGCAGCCAAGGCATTCCGATGGCCGAACCGCTGGGCCCGCACCGGTTGGTGGCGGCGACGGTGCTCGACCGCTATGAAGAGGCACTCGCCGCGCACAGCGCAGGCTTCGCCGCTTAGCCCTCCGGGCATTCCTTCCTTCACGCAGCTCTGGCGTCGAGTTCGACGCCAGGGCTGTGCTTTGCCGTGTCGAGGCAGCTTCTGACGACCCTGGTGTCGAACTCAACGGCAGGGACCGAGGTCACATCACACAACCTTGACCCATATACCCATGGGGGTATATTTGAAACCAGGAAAGGTATACCCCTGGGGGTATCAGAAAACGAGCCTAGGAGCCGAACAATGAAGTTCATCCAGTACTACCTGGAGTGTCTGTCGCACGCGTCGTACCTGATCGGCGATGAGACGTCGGGCCGTGCGGTCGTCGTCGACCCGCAACGCGATGTCGCCGAGTATCTGGCAGATGCCGAAGAACACGGCTTCCGGATCGAGCTTGTCATCGAGACGCACTTCCACGCCGACTTCGTGTCGGGCCACCTGGAACTCGCCCAGGCCAGCGGCGCGAAGATCGTGTACTCATCCGTCGCGCAGCCCGAGTTCGACTTCATGGGAGTCGACGACGGACAGCGATACTCGCTCGGCGAGGTGACGCTGGAGTTCCGCCACACTCCCGGCCACACCCCGGAATCGATGAGCATCGTGGTGTACGAACACGCCGGCGACCCGGTCCCCTATGGCGTGCTGACCGGCGACACCCTGTTCATCGGCGATGTGGGCCGGCCGGACCTCTTGGCCTCCATCGGGTTCACCCGCGACGAACTCGCCGACAAGCTCTATCACTCGCTGCGCGACAAGCTCATGACGTTGCCCGACGCCACGCGGGTCTACCCCGCGCACGGTGCGGGCTCGGCCTGCGGCAAGAACCTCTCCACCGAGCTGTGGTCGACCATCGGCGACCAGAAACGCACGAACTATGCACTGCGGGCCGCCGACAAACAGTCGTTCGTCGACCTTGTCACCGCGGGACAACCCCCTGCCCCAAGCTATTTCGTCTACGACGCGGTCCTCAACCGCAAGGATCGCGAATTGCTCGACGAAACGGCCATGCCACAGTCAATGGATTACGACCAAGCGGCCATGGCACTTGCCGACGGCGCCGTCCTGATCGACGGCCGCAGCCCGGAAGAGTTCGCCCAGGGCCACCTGCGGGGCGCGATCAACATCGGCCTGGCGGGGCGCTATGCCGAATTCGCCGGGTCGGTGGTCAAGCCGGACGCCGACATCGTTCTGGTCACCGAGGCCGGGCAGGAGGTGGAGGGCAAGAATCGCTTGGCCCGCATCGGATTCGACCGCGTCAGCGGTTACCTCTCCGCACCAGAGCAGACGATGTTCGCACATCGCGACCAGGTGCAGGTGGCATCGCGACTCACCGCCGAGGCCTTCGCGCAGCGATCCGCCGAGATCGCCGACCTGCAGATCGTCGACGTGCGCAATCCCGGTGAGGCGGCGGCCGGGATGGTCCCGGGCGCGGTCAACATCCCCGTCGGCCAACTGCCGGACCGGGTCACCGAACTCGACGCCGACCGTCCCACGGTCGTCTACTGCGCGGGCGGCTACCGCTCGTCGGTCGCCGCGAGCCTTTTGCGCCAGAAGGGATTCACCGATGTCAGCGACATCCTGGGCGGCTACAACGCCTGGGCCGCGAGCACTCAAACGGCGTGACGCGCAAGGACATGATGACCGTGATTCACCTTGCCGGAAGGGCCGGCTGACGCCATGCTCGCGCTGATCCTGTCGCTGGCCGTTCTGGTCGGGGTGTTCCTCGGCGTGCTCGGCGGGGGCGGCTCGATCCTCACCGTGCCACTGCTCGCGTACGTGGCCGGTCTGGACGCCAGGCAGGCGATCACCACATCGCTGCTTGTCGTCGGGGTCACCAGCGTCATCGGCGCCGTCACTCATGCACGGGCCGGTCATGTGCAGTGGCGCACCGGACTGTTGTTCGGCGTGACCGGCACGGCTGGGGCGTATGCGGGCGGACTGATCGGGCACCTCCTGCCCGGTTCGGTACTGCTGACCGCGTTCGCCGTCGTGATGATCGCGACCGCGGTAGCCATGCTCAACCGGCGTCCGGAGTGCACCACACCGGCCGTACGCGCACCCGCGGTCAAGACCCTGCTGATGGGCTTGGTCGTGGGCGTGGTGACCGGAACTCTCGGCGCGGCAGGCGGATTCGTCGTGGTTCCCGCGCTGGCCCTGCTCGGCAGTCTGCCGATGCCCATCGCCGTCGGCACCTCGTTGATCGTCATCGCCATGAACTCGTTCGCCGGCCTCGCCGGCCAGCTGAGCACTGTGCCGATCGATTGGCCGCTTGCCGCGATGGTCACGGCTGCCGCCGTGGCGGGAAGTCTGCTCGGTGCCCAGCTGACCGCACGCGTCGATCCGGACACGCTGCGCCGCGCGTTCGGCTGGTTCGTGCTGGCGATGGCCTCGATCATCCTGGCCGAGGAAGTCCATCCCGTCGTCGGGTTGGTCGCCGGTGCCGCAACCGCGATCGGCGCCTTCTATTACTTCGTGTGCAGGCGCTACGCATGGTGTCCCGTGCAACGACTGTTCGGTCCACCCGCTCCCGCGACGTGACCGTTTGCGATACCCCCGCGGGTACGATCCCGGCAATGACAACAACGACTTCGAAAGGCGCACACCATGGTCGGTGACCAGGAGGCCATCGCCGCTGTCCTCAATCGGCTGCGGCGCGCACAGGGACAACTCGCAGGCGTGATCTCGATGATCGAGCAGGGCCGCGACTGCAAAGACGTTGTGACACAACTCGCCGCGGTATCGCGGGCGCTGGACCGGGCCGGATTCAAGATCATCGCCACGGGCCTGCGTGAGTGCATCACCGACGAACGCGCCGAGGGCGCCGAACCTATCGACGTGTCCGAACTGGAGAAACTGTTCCTGGCCCTCGCCTGACGGACTAGGTGGTGGTGAGCGCCTGGTCTTCGTCGGTGCTTCGCACCACCACCTGGACGTCGCCGGCGATCTGCGGCACGCGGGTGGCTCTGACGTACACGGTGTCGCCTTCCTTGAGACCCAGCGCCTCGGCGTCACCCCGGGTGATCTGGGCCGTGAACGGCACGTTGTTCGTGGCACTGGTGAGTTCGACGCGTACCTCGAAGCCCAGCATCACGATGCGGTCGATCGTGGCCCGCAGCACGCCGGTGACCTCCGCGGTGCCGTCGCCCGCCGCGATCGCCATCTCGGGATTGCGGCCGACGCGAATGTCGTGGGGCCGCACCAGGATCCCGTTCAACTCCGACACCGCGCCCAGGAAGGACATCACGAATGCATTGGCCGGCTCGTCGTAGACCTGCGTGGGCGATCCGACCTGCTCGATACGTCCCTTGTTGAGCACCGCGATGCGATCGGCGACGTCGAGCGCCTCGGCCTGGTCGTGCGTGACGAGCACGGTCGTGACGTGAACCTCGTCGTGCAGGCGGCGCAGCCACGTCCGCAGGTCGTCGCGGACCTTCGCGTCGAGCGCTCCGAACGGTTCGTCGAGCAGCAGCACCTGCGGGTCGACGGCGAGCGCACGCGCCAATGCCATCCGCTGGCGCTGGCCACCCGAGAGCTGGTTGGGGTAGCGGGTCTGAAAGCCGCTGAGCCCCACCACTTCCAGCAGGTTGTCGACTCTCTCCTTGATCTCGGCCTTTGGGCGTTTGCGGATCTTGAGACCGAAGGCCACGTTGTCGCGTACCGAGAGGTGCTTGAACGCGGCATAGTGCTGGAACACGAAGCCGATGCCGCGCCGCTGCGGCGGTACCCCCGTCACGTCGCGACCGTTGATGGTGATGGTGCCGGTATCGGGTTGGTCCAGGCCGGCGATCGCCCGCAGCAGCGTCGACTTGCCGGAACCGCTCGGCCCCAGCAGCGCGGTCAACGAGCCCGCGGGCACCTCGAAGTCGATGTTGTCCAACGCGGCGAAGCTGCCGTAGTGCTTGTTGGCACCGCGTACCACGATCGCGTCGGTTCCCGAGTTGGTCACAGCGATCACTCCTTCTAAGACTGTTCAGCCGAGATGCGGCGCCGGTCGAGAACCACCTGAACCACGAGCACGACGACGGCGACGGCCATGAGCAAGGTCGATATGGCATATGCGCCGTACACCGACTCTGCGGTGCCGCGGTTGTACCGATCGGCCACCAACAGTGTCAGCGTCTGCGATGTGCCGGGCAGATTCGACGACACCATGATCACCGCGCCGAATTCCCCGAGGGTACGGGCGATGGTCAGCACGATGCCGTAGGTGAGGCCCCACCGGATGGACGGCAGGGTGATCCGCCAGAACGTCTGCCACCAACTGGAACCCAGCGTGGCGGCGGCCTCTTCCTGGTCGGTGCCGATCTCGTGCAGCACCGGTTCGACCTCGCGGATGACGAACGGAACCGTCACGAAGATGCTGGCGAGCACGATGCCGGGAAAACCGAAGATGATCTTGAATCCGAGGTTGCTCTCGACGAACCCGAACAGCCCGGCCGAGCCCCAGAGCAGGATCAAGGCGACACCGACCACAACGGGTGACACCGCGAACGGCAGGTCGATCACGGCCTGCAACGCGCTCTTGCCACGGAACTTGTTGCGTGCCAAGACAAGCGCGGTAGGCACCCCGAACAGCACGTTCAGCGGCACCACGATGGCCACCACCAACAGGGACAGCTGGAGGGCCGAGATGGCCGCGGGTGTGCCCACCGAAGCGAAGAACGCGCCGAGCCCAGGCGCGAACGTGCGCCACAGGATCAACGCCACCGGCACGATGACCAACACCGCGATGTAGGCCAGCGCCAGATACCGCAGCAGATTGCGCACCCACGGTGACAGCGTCATGCCGAAAGCTCCTCACGTTTGGCCGCCCGCGAACCAACCGCCCTCAGCACGAACAAGACCACGAACGAGATGACCAGCAGCACGATGGAGATCGCCGCCGCACCGGTGCGGTCGTCGTTTTCGATGAGCGTGCGGATCCACTGTGACGAGACCTCGGTCTCACCGGGAACCGCGCCGCCGATCAGCACGACCGATCCGAACTCGCCGATCGCCCGCGAGAACGCCAAACCGGCGCCCGACAGCAGCGACGGCAACAGTGCCGGGAGGATCACCTTGGTGAAGATCACCTGATTGGAGGCGCCCAGTGAAGCGGCGGCCTCCTCGACCTCGCGGTCGAGTTCGAGCAGCACCGGCTGGACCGAACGGACCACGAACGGCAGCGTGACGAACAGCAGCGCGACGCCGACACCCCACTTGGTGTGTTGCAGGTGCAGCCCGACCGGACTGGCCGGTCCGTAGAGCGCCAACATCACCAGGCTGGCCACGATGGTGGGCAACGCGAAGGGCAGGTCGATGACCGAATCGACGATCCGCTTGCCCGGGAAGTCGTCGCGCGTGAGCACCCAGGCGACCAACAGACCGAAGACCAGGTTGACGGTCGTGACGCCGGCCGAGATGGTCAGCGTCACCCGAAACGACTCGATCGCCGCGTTGGACGTGACCGCCAGCCAGAAGGCGTTCCAGCCACCGCCCGCCGACTGCCAAAGGATGGCGGCCAGGGGCAGCAGCACGATGACGCTCAGCCAGATGGACGCGGCACCGACCCGCAGCGAGGTCGTGCCGTAGCGCCCACGACGCGCGCCGGGAGCGCGACCTCCCGGCGCGGTCGCGGATGCCGATTCGGTCTCAGCCGCAGCTGTCATCCAGTCGCCTGCTTGTAGATCTTGGTGATCGTCCCGTTGTCCTTGTCGAACAGCGCGGGATCGACCTCACTCCAGCCGCCGAGTTCGGCGATCGTCCACAGCTTCTCCGGTGTCGGGAAATCCTTCGTGAACTCGGCGGCAACGGCCGGGTCAACGGGCCGGAAACCGGCTTCCGCCCACAGCCTTTGTCCTTCGGGCGTGTAGAGGAAGTTCTTCAGCGCGTTGGCCGCGTCCGCGTGCGCACTGGTGTTGACGACCGCGACCGGGTTCTCGATCTTGAATGTCTGCGGCGGGTTGATGTGCTCGACGGGCTTGCCCTGCCGTTCGACGTTGATGGCCTCGTTCTCGTAGCTGATCAGCACGTCGCCGGTGCCCTGGAGGAACACGTCGGTGGCTTCCCGCCCCGACCCCGGACGGGTCTTGACGTGCTCGGTCACGAGCTTGTTGACGAAGTCGATGCCCGCCGCGGCGTCCTTGCCGCCGTTGCTCTTGGCCGCGTAGGGAGCCAGCAGGTTCCACTTGGCCGAGCCCGAACTCAGCGGGCTGGGCGTCACGACCTCGAGGCCCGGCTGCAGCAGATCGTCCCAGTCCTTGATGCCCTTGGGGTTGCCCTTGCGGACGACGAGCGAAACCACCGAGCCGAACGGGATGCCCTTGGTGTTGCCCGCGTTCCAGTCCTCGGCCACCTTGCCCGCCTTGACGAGCCGGGTGATGTCGGGTTCCACCGAGAAGTTGACGATGTCGGCCGGCTTGCCGTCGACGACGGCCCGGGACT
Organism: Mycolicibacterium wolinskyi str. Jessa 2025; assembly: GCF_049241375.1. NCBI lineage: Bacteria > Bacillati > Actinomycetota > Actinomycetes > Mycobacteriales > Mycobacteriaceae > Mycobacterium > Mycolicibacterium wolinskyi. Next base: position 2,540,673 of record NZ_CP185960.1, on the reverse strand, counting down.
GGTCGCCCGAGGCGCCGTAGGACGTCGTCACGGCGACGCCCTTGCCCTCTTCGGTTGCCGTGAACGCCGGGATGATCTTGCTCCAGCCCGGCTCGGGAACCGCGTATGCGACAAGAGTCAGGGTGGTTTCCGCGCCGCCGGCACCGCCGTCGCCGCCCGCGACGTCACTCGATCCACCGCCGCATCCCACGACGAGCACCCCGCTGGTGGCCAGCACAGCTGAGTTCCTCGCGACGTTCCGCCAGAACTTGTTGATGTCGAGCTTCTTGGTTGGCACTGATGACCTTTCGTTGCGAGCTACGGACAGTGGTGGTCCGTCACGGCGGAAAGACGAATGGATCAGTGCTCGGGCAAACAGCGAGCCCACCACCGACCCCAAACCGCGGACGGGTTGGAGTCAGCGACAACAGTGAACGTCTGCAACAGCGCATGAACCCACGGCACGGAGGGCCACGACGTGGCTCTGCGTGGTGCCGGACGCTGCTTGCATGGCGCGAAGAATAACAGAGTCTGACGCCGGCGCCTCCCGAGCGATCGGGTCAGCGGGTCACGAACCACATGACGATGACGAGGACCACGAGAATCGCCAGCACCAGGGTCACGCGGGAACGCGGCATGCCGGTCATTCGGTCCTCATCGCCTCGGCCAGTTCGTCAGATTCGTCCGCTCCGGCCCGCCGTAACCTGCGGATACCGGCCGTGCCCTGGCCGAGAGCGCCGTCGAGCACCACTGCGGCACCGTACGCTAGGGCCAGGACGACGGGCATCACCACCGCGGTCTGGACCACGAACGGCAGGCCCGTCAGCCACAGCTCGACGCCGTCCCACCAGCTGAGGATTGCGCCCATGCCGAAAGCGTATGCGATGGCCGTGCCTGGACAGATTCATCCCATCGCGGTCAGTAACGTTCGACACGTGGCATTCGGGTAGACGAGCAACGTATCCGCAGATCATGATGTCCGAATGGTTCTGCAACACACTGAGCCCACCGGTGCCCCGGAGGCGGGCGCCCGGAAGGTGCCCGAGGCCCCGCTGACCGTGACGGCTCCGGTGCCGTACTCGGCCAGCGCGTCGCTGCGGAACCCGTTTCCGCCGATCGCTGACTACGGCTTCCTGTCCGACTGCGAGAACACGTGCCTGATCTCGTCGGCCGGGTCGGTCGAGTGGTTGTGCGTGCCGCGGCCCGACTCGCCGAGCGTGTTCGGAGCCATCCTCGACCGTGGCGCCGGCCACTTCCGGCTCGGCCCCTACGGGGTGAGCGTGCCTGCCGCGCGCCGCTATCTGCCCGGCAGCCTGATCTTGGAGACCACGTGGCAGACCCACACGGGTTGGCTGATCGTGCGCGACGCACTCGTGATGGGGCCTTGGCATGACATCGAGACACGATCGCGGACTCATCGCCGCACCCCGATGGATTGGGATGCCGAGCACATCCTGCTGCGCACGGTGCGCTGTGTGAGCGGCACCGTCGAACTCGTCATGAACTGCGAACCGGCCTTCGACTACCACCGCGTCAGCGCGAATTGGGAGTACTCCGGCCCGGCGTACGGCGAGGCCATCGCGCGCGCCAGCCGCAACCCCGATTCGCACCCGACCCTGCGGCTCACCACGAACCTGCGCATCGGCATCGAGGGCCGCGAGGCGCGGGCCCGCACGCGGCTCACCGAAGGCGACAATGTCTTCGTCGCGCTGAGCTGGTCGAAGCATCCGGCGCCGCAGACCTACGAAGAAGCCGCCGACAAGATGTGGAAGACCAGTGAGGCCTGGCGGCAGTGGATCAACGTCGGCGACTTCCCCGACCATCCGTGGCGGTCGTATCTGCAGCGGAGCGCCCTGACGCTGAAGGGCCTGACCTACTCCCCGACCGGCGCGATCCTGGCCGCTCCCACCACATCGTTGCCGGAAACCCCCCAGGGCGAACGCAACTGGGACTACCGCTACGCCTGGGTGCGCGATACGACGTTCGCGCTGTGGGGCCTGTACACGCTCGGCCTGGACCGCGAGGCCGACGACTTCTTCTCGTTCATCGCCGACGTGTCGGGCGCCAACAACGGTGAACGCCATCCGCTTCAGGTGATGTATGCCGTCGGCGGTGAACGCACGCTCATCGAAGAAGAGCTGAATCATCTGTCCGGCTACGACAACTCGCGGCCGGTCCGTATCGGCAACGGTGCGTACAACCAACGCCAGCACGACATCTGGGGCACCATGCTCGATTCGGTATACCTGCATGCGAAGTCGCGCGAGCAGATTCCCGACGCGCTGTGGCCCGTGCTCAAGAACCAGGTCGAGGAGGCCATCAAGCACTGGAAGGAACCCGACCGCGGCATCTGGGAGGTCCGCGGCGAACCTCAGCACTTCACCTCCAGCAAGATCATGTGCTGGGTGGCGCTGGATCGCGGTTCGAAGTTGGCCGAGCTCCAGGGCGAGAAGAGCTACGCCCAGCAATGGCGGGCGATCGCCGAGGAGATCAAGGCCGACGTGCTGGCGCGCGGCGTGGACTCGCGCGGTGTGCTCACCCAGCGCTACGGAGACGACGCGCTCGACGCATCGCTGCTGCTGGCCGTGTTGACCCGGTTCCTGCCCTCCGACGATCCGCGGGTCCGGGCCACTGTGCTCGCAATCGCCGACGAACTCACCGAGGAAGGGCTGGTACTGCGCTACCGCACCGAGGAGACCGACGACGGCCTTTCCGGCGAAGAGGGCACGTTCACGATCTGTTCGTTCTGGCTGGTTTCCGCTCTCGTCGAGATCGGCGAGGTGAGCCGGGCCAAGCATCTGTGCGAACGCCTGCTGTCGTTCGCGAGCCCGCTGCATCTGTACGCCGAGGAGATCGAGCCGCGCACCGGTCGCCATCTGGGTAACTTCCCACAGGCGTTCACACACCTGGCGTTGATCAACGCCGTCGTGCACGTGATCCGCGCCGAGGAAGAAGCCGACAGCTCCGGCGTGTTCGTGCCCGCCAACGCCCCGATGTAACACCTGTTCTCCGGCCAGCAGACACGTAGGTACCCGAAACGAGCCATTTCTGGGTACGTACGCGTCTGCTCAGCGGGAGAAATTTTCTCGAAAATCACGGTGCGCCAATATCTGTGAATGTGTCTGCCGGGCAGGCAGCATCGGGGCATGAGCCACTCGCACACCGCGGACACCTCCCGCACGACGATCGACACCGCAATCGGCGTCCTGGTCGGGGTGCGCGGCTGCACGCCCGATGAAGCGTTCCGGGAGCTGGTTCGGGTCGTGCAGCGCACGGGTATCGGAATAGGAAGCATCGCCCGCGGTCTCGTCGATCTGGCCGGCAGCCGGTCCGGATCATCCGCCGAGTACGCCGAGGCCTTCAACGCCTGGGGTGAACTACTGGCGCAGACCCGGCGAACGCCGGCCGCCACCCGGTGACGGGCCGGTCCAACGCCATCGACAAACCGGTGATCCTGAACGGTTTCTCGATGGACGCGGTCTCGCACGTCAACTACGGGTTGTGGCGCCATCCGCGCGATCAGACCCACCGCTACAACAGCATCGCCTACTGGGTCGAGCTGGCCCAGATTCTCGACCGCGGACGATTCGACACATTCTTCCTGGCCGATGCACTCGGGCTGCTCGACACGTACGGGGGCAATGCGGACGCGTCGCTACGCACCGGAACACAATCCCCGGTGAGCGACCCGCTGCTGCTGGTGTCGGCGATGGCCGCGGCCACCACACACCTGGGCTTCGGGATCACCGTCTCGACGACCTACGAGCATCCGTATCTCCTGGCCCGCAAGTTCACGACACTGGACCATCTCACCGAGGGCCGGGTGGCGTGGAACATCGTGACCTCGCAGCTCGACAGTGCGGCACGAAACCTCGGACTGGAACGGCAGATCCCGCACGACGAGCGTTATGAACGGGCCGACGAATTCCTCGACGTGGTCTACAAACTGTGGGAGACGTCGTGGGAAGACGATGCCGTGGTACGTGACCGCGAGCGCAACGTCTACACCGATCCGGCCAAGGTCCACCGAATCGACCACAAGGGAAAGTATTTCACCGTCAGGGACGCGCATCTTTCCGAGCCGAGCCCGCAGCGCACACCACTGCTGCTGCAAGCCGGCGGTTCGCCGCGCGGTCAGCGGTTCGCGGCAAAGCACGCCGAAGTGATTTTCGTGGCCGGCGCCGACGCACCCGGTATCCGGCGCAACGTCGAGAGCGTCAGGACGCTGGCAGCCGATTACGGCCGCGATCCCGAGTCGCTGAGTTTCATCAGCGCCCTGTCGGTTGTGGTGGACGACACGGCGGCCGGTGCCCGCACCAAACTTGCGGACTACCAACGGTATTTCGACGTCGAAGGCGCACTGGCACATTACTCGGCGAGCACCGGCGTCGACTTCGCGGGCCAGGACCTCGACAGTGTGATCGGCCGCCACGACACCGATTCGAACCGCTCGCTGTTGTCGATGTTCGCCGACGCCGACCGGCGGTGGACGTTGCGCGAGGCGCTCGCGCCGTCCTCCGGATTCGGCCGCAGCCGCACACTTGTGGGCACGCCGGTCTCGGTGGCCGACGAACTGGAGCAGTGGTTGGCCGACACCGGGACGCAGGGAATCAACCTTTTGCACATCGTCAATCCCGACAGCTATCGCGACTTCGCCGAACTGGTGGTGCCCGAACTCGACCGGCGCGGCCGCGTGCGGCCTCGACCCACCACCGCAACCACGCTGCGCGAGCGGGTGCAGGGTACTGCTCGGATCCGAGACGACCATGCGGCCGCGCGGTATCGCGACGCTCGCGTTTCCCGCGGAGTGAACGTGTGATGACCACCGACATCAGAGTGCTCGACACCGAGCAGGAACTGACCACCGCGCTCAACGTGTTTCGCGCGGCGATGGTCGGCTTTCCCCGGTTGTCCGGCTTGCCTGCCGGACGGATCCGCCGGATTCTGGAGCCGGGCCGAACATTCGGCGCGTTCGTCGACGGCACGCTCGCCGGCACCACGGACTCGGCAACCAGCTCGCTCACCCTGCCCGGCGGCAAGGTCGTGGGTCATGCCGCCGTTACCCACGTCGGCGTCCTGCCCTCCCACACGCGCCGCGGTATCGCCACTGACCTGCTACGCCACCAGCTTCGCGACATCCGTGACCGCGGCGAGACAGTGGCGACCCTACGGGCCTCCGAAGCCACCATTTACGGTCGTTTCGGCTACGGGGTCGCGAGTTCGTCGAACACCGCCGAACTGCTCACGCGGCGGGCTGCCCTGCGACCCGGAATCGGACACGGCGGGCCGGTGCGGCTGATCGATCCTGACGAGTCGTGGCAGTTGCTGCCGCAGATCTATGCCGCCAATCGGCCCGAGCGGCCCGGGACCATCGATCGTCCGCCGGTCTGGTGGCAGTCACAGCGGCTACGTGCCGAAGCTGCAGCAGGACCGAGTTACGTTGTCGTCCATGGCGACCCGGGTTCTGAGACGGGGTTCGCCCGCTATCATCCAGTCGACACAGACGGGTGGTTCGTCAGCGAGCAGCGCACGGTTCTGATCGACGACTTCTTCGCGCCCACCGATGAGGCCTATGTGGGACTGCTGCGGTTTCTGATCGACCTCGATCTGATCGATCGGTTGATATTTCAGATGCTGCCGGTCGACGATCCGCTTCCCTGGCTTCTGGTCGACCGTCGCGCCGCCAGAATCACCGGCACCCGCGACGAGACGTGGTTGCGCGTCGTCGATGTGCCTGCCGCACTCGGCGGACGCAGCTACAGCGACGGCGGGTCCGTCACGTTGACGGTTCATGATCCGCTGCTGCGAGAGAATTCGGGCACGTATGCCATCTCGGCCGGTGGCGCCGAGAATATCGGCGGCACCGCGCAGTTGGAGGCCGGGGTCGAGGCGGTCGCAGCCGCGCTGCTCGGCGGAACAACGTGGCGTGCCCTGGCGTTGAGCGGTTCCGTACGGGTCAACGATCCCGAGGCGCTTGCCGTCGCCGACCGCCTCTTCTCGGTGCCCGCGCAGCCGCACACCGGCATCTTCTTCTGACATGTCGTCGTGGCGATAACTTCGGACTGATCGAAACCGTTGTCCGGCAAAGACTCCTGGCCGACCATGGTCGCATGAGAACGGTGCTGTCCAGGCGACACACACACGATGACGCTGTTTGACGTCACCGATCTCGCCGTCACTATTCACACCGGGAACCGCGCTCGCGGGCGGCGAGCGGTGCGGGCGGTCGAGTCGATCAGTTTCGCGGTGGAACCCGGCCAGACCGCCGCCATCGTCGGCGAATCCGGCTCCGGCAAGAGCGTTTCGCTGCTTGCCGCCACTCGGCTGTTGAGCCCCGATGCGGAGGTGACCGGGTCGGTGCGGTTCGCCGGCCGTGACCTGCTGACCCTGGACGGACGCGAACTGCGTCGAATCCACGGCAAGGACATCGGTTTCGTATTCCAGGATCCCCAGAGCAATCTGCACCCGTCCAAGACCATCGGGCGCCAGATCGACGAGGTGCTCCGCATCCATACCCGTACCGACCGGCGTGAACGACGCGACAGGGTCGAGGAGCTGCTCGCCGAGGTCGGCATCGACGAAAAGGGTTACGACAGCTATCCATCGGAGTTCTCCGGCGGCATGCGGCAGCGCGCGATGATCGCGATGGCGATCGCACTGAATCCGGCACTCATCGTCGCCGATGAGCCGACCACAGCTCTGGACGTGAGTGTGCAGGCCGGAATACTCAACCTGCTCAAGCGACTGCAGCGCGAGCACGGCGCCGCGATCCTGTTCGTGAGCCACGACCTCGGTGTGGTCCACGACATCGCGGACACCGTCACCGTCGTCAAAGACGGTCGAGTCGTGGAAACCGGTACCCGTGAACGGGTTTACCAGCATCCACAGGAGCAGTACACCTGTGATCTGCTGTCGGCGTCGCGCCTGCACAGTCTGCCCGGTGTCGACGGCTCCCCACTGATCGATCCGGTGGAATCGACCGAGCCGCTGCTGAGGGTTCACGGGCTGCGCAAGAGCTACCGCACCCGGGTTCGGCGTGAACGTCGGACCGTGGTCGACGGCCTGGACTTCGCGATCCATCCCGGCGAGATCGTCGGTCTCGTCGGGGAATCCGGGTCGGGCAAGTCGACTGTCGGCCGGATCGTCGCGGGTCTGCAGTACGCCGACGCAGGTGAGATCACGTTGTCCGGTGCGCGATTCCCCACTGCGGTCGCGGATGGTGTCCCCGCACTACCCGCCAGCGCCCGCCGTGACGTACAACTGGTCTTCCAGGACCCTTACTCGAGTTTGAACCCGCGCCGCAGCGTTGCGGACTCGCTCGCCGAACCGCTGCGCGCACAGCGCGTTGATCACCCCACCATCGACGCCCGCGTGTCCAGCGCCGCCGAGGACGCGCGGCTGCCGCGGACATTGCTCGACCGGTTTCCCGCCGAGCTGTCGGGTGGGCAGCGGCAACGTGCCGCGATCGCTCGTGCGCTGGTTCTGCGACCCCGGCTCATCGTCGCCGATGAAGCCTTGTCGTCACTGGACGTCACCACGCAAAGCGAGATCATCTCGCTCGTCGTCGAACTTGTCCGTGAACATCGCACGGCCTTCCTGTTCATCACGCACGACTTGGGGGTTGTTTCGGCGATCGCGCACCGCGTGATCGTGCTCGGCCCCGAAGGCTTGGAGGAAAGTGGTCCTACCGCAGAGGTTTTCGCCGCACCACGGTCGGCGTACACACGCAAGCTGCTCGATGCGGTGCCACGGTTGACGGCCTCATGACGGATCTGCTGCTCAGACCACAAGTGAGCGCCGACAGCCCGCCGCAGGCGCGCACACGCAAGCTGCGATCGTTCCTGCGCGATCCCGGGCTGGTCGCGGGTTCGGTTCTGTCGGGTTTCGTACTGCTGGCCGCACTTGGAGCACCTGTGATCGCCGCGATCGTCGGTCATGGGCCCAACGAACAGTTTCCCGACGAAACGCTCGACGCGGCAGGGCTTCCGATCACCGGCGGCCACGGCTTCCTGCTCGGCGCCGACGGCAGCGGCCGAGATGTCCTCGTCCGCACGTTCTACGGCGCGCGCGTATCGCTGGCCATCGGTATCCCTGCCACCACCATCGCCATGCTCATCGGCATCGTCGTCGGACTGGCCGGTGGGTACTTCGGCGGCCGGATCGACGCGGTGCTTTCCGAGCTGACCAACATCGCGCTGGCCTTTCCCTTCCTGGTGACGGCGCTGAGCGTGGTGACGCTCAACCGGGGCACGGCAGGCACCACCGTCGTCGACCCCATCGTGGTGGTGATCGGCATCATCGCCTTGTTCTCCTGGACCTACTTCGCGCGGCTCGTGCGCAATTCGGTCATCGAGATCAAGGCGAAACCATACGTGCTCGCCGCGATCGGCGCGGGCAGCTCGCATTTGCGCGTGATCATTCGCGAAATCCTGCCCAACATCGCGCCCACCATCGTCATCTATTGGGCTGTCCAGCTTCCGATCAACATCATCGCCGAGGCATCGCTGTCCTATCTCGGCGTCGGCATCCGGCCGCCCACTCCCAGTTGGGGCACGATGATCGCGAATGCCCAGGACTCTGCGCTGTATCAAACCCAGCCGCTTATGCTCATCGCCCCGGCGGGTGCGCTGTTCCTCACCGTCCTCGGCTTCAACGTGCTCAGCACGGCGCTGCGCAATCGATTCGACCCGAGCACGACCCGGTGACGCGAACCCTGCTCTGGCGGTCGGCCCGCATGGTACTGACGGTGTTCGCCGTAGTGCTCGTGACATTCGGGCTCACCAAGGTCGCCTACCAGAACCCGGCCCGAATGCTGGCCCCGGAGAACGCGTCTCAGCAGACGGTCGATGCGATCGCCAACAGCCTGCGGCTCAACGACCCCTGGTACGTGCAGTTGTGGCATTACGTGGTGCGGGGCCCCGAGATCAAGGGCACGCCGACCGGACTGGTCAACTGGCCGCCCAGCCTGGGCTATTCGTACCGCGAACAACGCCCCGTCACCGATCTGATCCTGGAGAAGATTCCGGCGACCCTGAGCCTGGCCGTCGGCGCACTGGTGTTGTGGGTCGCGCTGTCGATCGTCCTCGGGGTCTATGCGGCCCGCAAGCCCGGCGGCGTGTTCGACGCGATCACCTCAGGCATCTCCTATGTGTTCCTGTCGATCCCGACCTTCGTGACGGGCGTCATCCTGCTGTTCGTCCTTTACTACCAACTCTCGCTCGCAGGCGTGAAATGGTTTCCCAGTGGAGGCTACGTCGCGTTCACCACGTCGCCGTCCGAGTGGGCACGTCATCTGCTGCTGCCATGGCTCACGCTCGTGCTCGCCGAACTCGGTCTGTTCCAGCGCGTCGTCCGGGCCTCGGTGCTCGAGGTGGCGAACAAGGACTTCATCCGCACCGCGCGTGCGAAAGGCGTCGCACCGCATGGGGTCTACTTCGACCATGCACTGTCAGCCGCACTCAATCCGATCCTGACGCTCGGCGCCATCGAGTTCGCCGCGATCCTTGGCGGCGCCATCATCACCGAGCAGATCTTCGGTATCGACGGTGTCGGACGCCTCGCCGTCAATGCGGCCAACAACGGGGATGCTCCGGTGGTGATCGGATGCACCCTTCTCGGTGCGGTGATCTTCGTGGTGTCCACCTTCGCCATCGACGTCATCACCGCGGCACGCAGCGGCAAATAGGCCACCCCACAACACAACTGAGGAGAACCATGAGGTCACCACGAAAAGTGGTCGGCGCGTTGATCGCGACCACCGCCCTACTCGTCGCCGCGTGCGGCACCGATAGCGGTGAACAGGCATCATCCACCGACCCCGAGAGTCTCTACGGCGGGACGCTACATATCGCCTCGGTCGGCGATGTCGATGCGCTGGATCCGCTGATCGCCTACTCCGCCGAATCGTGGCAGGTCATCAGGGCGACCACCCGCCAGCTCGTCACCTATGCAGGCAACAAAGAGAGCATCGGAGAAGACACCGAGGTGGTCCCCGATCTCGCCGAGAGTTGGGACATCAGCCCCGACCGCAGAACCTACACGTTCCATCTGCGCGACAACATCAACTTCTCCGGCGCGAGCACGCGCCCGATCACCGCACAGGATTTCGTCTACGCCGTCAAGCGGTTCCCCGACCCCAATGCACAAGTCAGTGCGATCACCTATTACAACGCGCTGTTCGAAGGGTTCAAGGAGTACTCCGACGAGTTCGCCAAAGTCCCCACCGGTGACCTGGCCGCAGTCAAGAGGTTCATCGACACGCACGAGATCAGCGGTCTGAAAGCACTGGACGACAAGACATTACAGCTGACGTTGACGCAGCCGGCCAGCGATATCCTGGATATCCTCACGCTCAACTTCGTCACACCGCTGCCCGAGGAGGTGGTGTCGAAGTACTTCGCCGACAGCCTGGAGTTCCGCAAGAACTACGCATCGAGCGGCCCGTACTACATCGAGTCCCTCGACCCGGGCAAGCAGCTGACCCTGGCCAAGGTGCCCGAGTACAACGCCGAAGGAGACCCGCGAAAGGCCTACGCCGACAAGATCGTGTTCGACACCACGGTCAGCTCCGCCGACGCCGTATCCCAGCAGTTGCAGACCGGCACGGCCGACATCGGGCTCTATGTCCGCGCGTACCCGGCCAACGTCATCGCGCAGTACAAGAAGACCGATCCCGACCACCTCCACACCTCGGCGAGCGGCTCGGCGATCTTCATCAGCTGGAACAATCCCGCCGAGCCGAAAACACCGGCCCAGGATGCGTTCAAGGATCTCCGGGTCCGGCAGGCCTTCAACTACTCGCTAAACCGTGCCGACGTGGTCCGCGGTCTCGGCGGTCCGGACTCCGCGATCGCCAGCAACGAGATCCTCACCTCGACCATCGTCGGCTACACGGGGAAGAACCCGTACCCCACGCCGGACGACAAAGGTGACCCCGAGAAGGCCAAGACGCTGCTGACCGAGGCGGGCAAGCCGGGTTTGACGGTCAACGTGGCATACCGCAACAACCCCGAGTTCGAGAAGATCGCGACGTCGGTGCAGACATCGGCCGCCAGGTCGGGTATCAACGTCAAGCTCACGCCCATCGCCGCCGACAGCTGGGGCGCGTTCGACGCCTTTTTGAGCGACAAGTCGAAGCTCGACCAGTGGGATCTGGCGATCACGAACTGGACGCCGGACTGGCAGGGCAACAGCGCCCGCATGACTCTCGGCGGATGGTTGGATTCCGACTTCGCACCCGGCGGCACGTGGAACGGGGTCACCTACCACAATCCGAAGCTCAACGAGGCCGTCAACCGGGCGTTCGCCGCACCGGACCCGACGGCGGACTGGCAGGAAGCCAACACGATCGCGACCGAGGACCTGGCCTGGTTCCCGCTCATCGAGCGGGTCAAGACCGTGCCCACATCCGATCGAGTGACTAACTGGACCTGGCAGTCGCTCGGAAACGGCGCCGACATCACCAACATTGCGGTCAACGGGTAGTCGGCGGGTCAGGGGCGGCGCGCGAGCAACCAGGCTTCGCCGCCGCCCTCGCCTGCATCGATCACCTCGAAGCCACCGAAGGCCGCCAGGAGTTCGCCGCGTACGGCGCGAAACCGACCGGGTTCGCGGTCAACCTCGCTGAGTACGCTGATCGCGAGAATGCCTGCCGGGGTGAAACGTTCGATCATCGCCGGGTACAGGCCCGGGTCACGGAACCGGTGACACAGGATGACGTCGACGGAAGGCCCGGCGGGAAGACCGCCATCGAGGTCGACGACGTCGAAGCGGCACCGATCCGCGACGCCGTATCGCGCGGCCAGCCTCTCCGCGTGATCGATCGCGACGGCGGACACGTCGACACCCCAGACCTGCAGTCCTCGCCGGGCCAGCCAGACAGACCCGAAGCCCGTCCCACACGCGATGTCGAGGGCCGTTCCCGTCACCGGGAACACTGATTCGCGTGCCGCGAAAACGGCAGGCGGTGCGGGCTCGGCCACCGCTTCGCAGCGACCCGCGTACGTCGCGTCCCAACGCACCCGATCCTGCTCGCTCACCTCGCCACCCTACGAAATAGGGGCGAGGGAATACGAGCCATGGCCGCCGAGGTTGGCCACAGCATGCGAGCCATCGTCTACGACCCGCAAGCCCCTGCCAATCTGCGACTCGCCGAGGTGGCCGATCCACCGGTGGCCGATTCGCAGGCACTGATCGACGTGCACGCGATCGGCCTCAATTTCGGTGAAGTGCACTTCATCGACCAGATGCGCAAACCCGGTGAGGTGCCGGGGTGGGACAGTGCAGGCGTGGTCGTTAAGGCCGCGGCCGATGGGTCCGGCCCGGCCGTCCGGACGCGCGTGGTGGGGTTCAGCGGCGAGGCCGGCTGGGCACAGCGCCGCGCGGTCGCCACCGAGAATTTGACCGAGTTACCCGAGTTCGTCGAATTCGAGGAAGCCGCGGCCCTACCCGTTGCCGGTGTGACGGCGCTGCAGGCGTTACGTGCCCTCGGCCCGATCGTCGGCCGTCGTGTCCTCATCACCGGGGCCTCCGGCGGGGTCGGCCGGTTCGCGGTGCAGCTCGCGGCCAGAGCCGGTGCTCACGTGGTCGCCGCTGTCGGCAGCGCCCCGCGCGGTGAAGGCCTGACCGAACTCGGAGCGGCCGAGGTGGTCGTCGGTCTCGACAGCGTCACCGAACCCGTCTACGGCGTACTGGACAACGTGGGCGGAAAGCTTCTCGCACAAGCCTTCAGCCTGGTGGCCGACGGTGGTTCCGTACAGTCGATCGGAATGGCCTCCAACGAACCGACCACCATCGACTTCGAGCACGAACGCCGGTTGGGCAACCGGAAACGGTTGGAGCCCTTCACTGTTCGAGCACCGTTCGCCGCCGATCTGCGCTATCTCCTGACCCTGCTCGCCGATGGCGAGCTCGATCCGCAGATCGGGCTACGGGACTCGTGGGAGAACGTCGCGAGCGCCGCGCAAGCGTTGCTGGACCGCAAGGTGGCGGGTAAGGCCGTGTTGCGCGTCAGGTGAGGACGGGTCAGTTGCCCTGGCCACCTCTGCCCCGCGACGCGAGGTCGGACACCGGATCCTTGCCGTTGACGAACCACTCGCCCAGGATCCGCGCCTTGTAGACGACGGGATTGTGTGACGCGAGGGTGCGGGCATTGCGCCAATGCCGGTCCAAGGCAAGCTCTTCGGACACACCTGACGCACCGAGCGCGTCGAACACCCTGGTGGTGGTGCGCAGTGCGGCACCGATGATCACCAGTTGTGCCTGCGTCACGGCCACCTCGGCGTCGATGAGCAGTTGACGCGCATGGTCGTCGCTGCCCGCGAGACGGCCCGCCACGATCCGGTCCAAAGTCTGCGCGCTCCGGCCCAATGCGGACTGGGCACCAAAGGCCTCGGCCGACAGTTCGCCGATCACCTGCAGCAACTGCGGATCGTCGGCAGGCACGTCGGACAGGCCCTGCGGATAGTTGCGTTTGCGCGCCTTGAGCGCTGCGGTTCCGTCGCGCTGCGCGGCCTTCGTGATGCCGGTGAGCACCGCGAGCATGGCGATCTGATAGAAATGCGCTTGGTACGTGAAGCGTTGCGCGGCGGGAAACACGTTGCCGCGCTCGGCCCGGGCCGCCGCGTAGTGGGCCGATCCGCTTGCGGTCGTGCGCTGGCCGAAGCCGCGCCAGTCATCGGTGAGGGTGACGCCCGGATCGTCGGCACGCACGAGCGCCGTCCACAGCTCGCCGTCGTCGCCGCGCCCGAGCACGTCGAGCCAATCGGCATAAAGACTGCCCGTGGCATAGTATTTCGCGCCGGACACCAGCCAGTGGTCGTCCGCGGCGGTGACGGTGGTGGCCAGGTTGGCGAGTGTCACGTTGTTCGCCTCGGTCCATCCGCCGCCGACGAATTCGCCTGCGAGGAACCGCTTGATCCAGGTGTTGTTGTCTTCTGACACCGGTGCGTTGAGGCGGTCCTCGACGAACGCCAGGTGGTTGCGCCAGATATGCGCGACATTCGCGTCGGCCTGGCCCAACTCGGCCAACAACTGGAAGGTCTGCTCCAGAGAAGCACCGAATCCGCCTTGCTCGGCCGGAATTCGCAGGGTGCCGAAACCTGCTTCGCCGAGCCACCGCACCTGCTCGTGCGGGAACACTCGATCCCGTTCGCGCGTCACGTTGCCCTCGGCGATCCGATCGAAGATCGGCCGGAACACCGAGCGCAGTTCGGCGTCGTAGCCGGTGGGCCGCTTCAAATAGATGTTGTCCGTGCTCATTCCGTACTCCCGCCCGCGTCGATTCGATATGCGTATTCGTCGGCCACCGCCACATAGCCCAGCCTGCGGTACAAGAGGTGCGCCTTGCTGGCGTTGTCGATGTCGGTGCCGAGTGAGGCTGCCGTGAACCCGCGTCGTAGCGCGGCCAGCCAGATCTTGCGCAGCAACAGTTCGCCTGTCCCCCGCTGCCGACGGTCCCGGCGCACGCCGATGTAATCGGTGTGGGCGCTGCGCTGCGCGGCCGCGCCGGTGCCCACGGTGTAGACCGAACCGAGGACGTAGCCGATCACGACCTCGTCCCTGTCGATCGCTGCGAGGCTGAAGTCCGGACTGAACGCCCGGCTGTGCAGATGATGTTCCCAACGCTGCGGGGTTTTCGCCATGTTGCCGAAATGCTCGCTGAACGTGTCGAACTGCAACTGCCGCACCTGTTCACCGAATCCACCGCCCGTGACTTCAGGCCAGGACAGCACCGTCACCCCGTCGATGTGCGCCGCGGCGAGGGCTGCCGGGTCCTGGTCGGTGAGAGACTTGCGGGTGCTGATGAACTGACGTTCCCGCCGCCCGCCGTGTTCGACGAGTGCCGCGATGGCGGCTGCCTGGTCGGCACTGATGTAGGCCCGCAAGTATGAGCCGGGCGTGGCCACGCGATGGAAGCGGGCGACGGTGTCACCGACAATGGTGTCGACCGCATCTCTCGGTGCGGACGGCCCGAACACGAAGTCCGCCAACACCTCCGGCTCTTCCCCATCGGGCTGGTGCAGTGCCGCGTATCCGAGCACGTCATCCGAATCGCCGTACAGGACGACAGCCGACCCGGGGTGCACCCCGTCGAGTTGTTCGGCGACATCGCGGGAGTCGGCGGCGAACTTGCGTCCGCCGAGTCCCGGGGTCGTGGCCAGGAAGTCGGCGATCAGCGGGTGGTGACGCGGCGTCGCCTGCGCCACCGACCACCGGTCCACGACGACGGCATGCCCGGTGAGCGTCACGGCGTGACTCCCTCGTTCAGCAGCCGTTGCTGCTCCTCTTCGGACAGAGTCTGGATGCTGCCGATGCGCCTGGCCACCTGGGGCTTGGTCCGCTTGAGGTACCAGTACCACGCCAGGCCGATCAGCAGAATGCCACCGAAGACGAACGGCAAGATGTTGAAGGGGAACTCGGGTACCGGATAGAAGTTGCTGATGATGACGTAACCCAGACCGATCGTCGCCGCCACCGAGACCGCGAGCCGGACGGGGGTCAGCGCATTGATCTTGCGCAGCCAGATCGGGGTCGCGATCACGACGAGCAGGTAGCTCACCAGAAAGCCCCAGTTCGCGACGTAGCCGCCGTACACGTCGAACACCAACCGGCCCGCCGAGCTGAACGTGGCGACCGTCGAGAACACCAATGCCAGAACGCCGACGAAAACGACTCCGGCCCAAGGCGTTTTATACGTGGTGTGCACCCTGGCGAACACCTGCGGCAGTGCGCCTTCGTGAGCGAAGGTGAACAATGAACGTGCCGCCGCGGTGGTGACCGCGGTGACGAACACGATGAACGCGACCGCGACGGCCGCGCTCACCACCTGGTTCACCCAGGCGACTCCGACCGAGTCGGCGAGCTGCGGCAACACCGCCTTGTCACCGTCGATCTCGCCGAAATGCAGGATCTGCGGATAGGTGGCGAAGATGTAGAGGACGCCGAGCAGGATGACCACGCGCAGCAGTGACCGGGCGATGTTGCGGTGGGCGTTCCTGGCCTCGGCGCCCAGCGACGCGACACTCTCGAAACCCGCGTACGACCCGACCGCGGTGACCGCGGCGATGAACGTGGCACTCGACCCGAGATGCTGCGGGTCCCACTGATCCCAGTCGACGCGGAAGCCGTAGCCGATGTAGGACGCGACGATGATCACCAGGATCGACGCGATCGCGAGCAGTTCGAACGCGAGCTCGTACCGCGCCGCGACCGAGACACCGCGATACGGCAGATAGACCGCGAGCCCCACCACCACCAACACCAGCAGGAGCCGGAACCAGACGGCTTGTGAGCCAAGGCCGATCGACTCAAGGAAGGCATCGAGGTACAAGACACCGCCGAGCGTTCCCGTGGTCGCGAACCCGATGTAGCCGAACAACAGGCTGAATCCGGCGGCATACGCGAAGCCCGGCCCCAGCCCGTTGCCGGTGTAGGTCCCGAGCGAGCCGGAAGACACCGTGCGTTTGGCCTGGAAACTGATCGTGATGGCGACCAATGCCACGATGAGCAAGCCGATGACCGCGGCCCAGGCCGCGCCCTTGCCGGCCGCCACGAACAGCGAGAACGGCACCACCGCCACCGCCACGCTGGGCGCTGCGGCGGCAAGCCCCTGGGCGAACACGCCCCAGGGCCCCAACGCGTCACGCTCCAGTCCGGTGGACTCTGCGGTGGTCAGAGCACGGCCCCCGACCGTCGTCGGCTCGTCAGTAGTGGTCACGGTATTGTCCTTTCTGACCGCAACGCCGCCCGTGCGCAGACGGGTGGTTGGTGAGTCGGTATGTGTTGTCACACTGCCGCAATCGGATTCGTCGCGTCAGCTATCGAATCGGCGGGATTCTATTGAGAGGTAACGGTATTCCTGCGGAATGCCGCAGCGGGGTGCGCGTCACCCAACAACCCGGTGTCGCCCCCGAACAGTCGCTGGCGCAGCGTCGTGGGTTCACCCGCTTCGCGCGCGCGACCACGCTTGCGCAGTTCTGGAATGAGGTAGGTGGCCACATCGGTGAAGCTGCCGGGAGTGACGTGGTAGGCGATGTTGAAACCGTCGACGCCGGTCCGCGCGGCATAGGCTTCCAGCTGATCCGCGACGGTCGCGGCGGATCCGACGAACAGCTCTCCCCCGAAACCGCCCAGATTACCGACGTAATCGCGAAGCGTAAGACGCTGCCGAACATCGGAATCCGTGACCGCGGCGAGTATCGAGCGGCTGGCATCGGTGTCGAACTGCTCGATCGGGCGGTCCACGCCGTATGTCGACCAGTCAACTCCACTCAGCGCGGAGAGCAACACCAGGCCGCCCTCCAGGTCGTGGAACTTGGCGAGGTCCTCGGCCTTGGCCTGCGCAGCCGAATCGGTGCTGTCGGTGACGATCTCGACCGAGGTGATGAACTTCAGCGAGCCCGGATCGCGGCCGTGCCCGGCCGCGCGACGACGGACGTCATCGATATTGCCCCGCAGCACGTCGGGGCGGGGATCGCTGGCGAAGACCAGTTCGGCGTTGCGGGAGGCGAATTCGCGACCGGCCGGCGACGTGCCCGCCTGGAACAGCACCGGGGTGCGTTGCGGGGACGGTTCGACGAGGTGGGCTCCGGGGACGGTGAAGTAGCGCCCGTCGTGGCCGATGTCGTGAACCTTCGTCGGATCGGTGTACACACCGCCTTCCCGGTCGCGCAGCACGGCGCCGGGTTCCCACGATCCTTCCCACAGTTTGAAGGTGACCTCGACGAACTCCTGGGCGATCGCATACCGCTCGTCGTGCGGAATCTGGCGGTCACGCCCGATGATGTTGCGCGCCGCGCTGTCGAGCAGCGACGTGACGATGTTCCAGCCGATCCTGCCGCCCGTCAGATGGTCGAGCGTGCTGAACTTGCGCGCCAACAAATAGGGGCTTTCGTACGTGGTCGACACCGTGATGCCGAACCCGAGCCGTTGTGTGGCAGCCGCCATCGCCGACACCGCCAGCAGCGGATCGGTGACGGGCGTCTGCACGGCCCGGGCGAGCGCCGCGCTCGCGTCACCGCCGAACACGTCGAGCTGGCCGACCGCATCGGCGATGAACAGCAGGTCGAACCCACCGTCGTCGAGCAGCTTCGCGAGCTCCACCCAGTACCGGATGTCGGTGTACTCGGCAGTGCGGTCGTCCGGGTGACGCCAGAGCCCGAAGTTGCCGTGTGACACCGTCGACATCGTGAACGCCGAGAGCACGAACGGTGCGGTCACCGCTCGGGCCTCTGCGGAACGTCCAGCCCGAGATGCGATCTCAGCGTGGTACCGGTGTATTCATGGCGGAACAGGCCACGCTTGCGCAGTACTGGGACCACCTGTTCGACGAACAACGCGCTCTGCCCCGGCAATCCTGTGTCTCGCAGGACGAAGCCGTCGGCGGCGCCCGCGGTGAACCACTCCTCGATCTCGTCGGCGATGCGCTCCGGGGTGCCGACCACGGCGGCGCCCCATCCGTTCACGGTGCGGTACAAGAACTCCCGCACACTGGGGTTGCCGTCACTCGCGAGGTGGCGGTAACCGGCCAGAGCAGTCTGGTGGGTCTCGGTGTGATCGGGGAACGCCGAAGCCGGGACGGGGCCGTCCAGGTCCGCACCCGTGACATCGACGTCGACTTCGAGCAGCCAGCCGGCCTGGTACTCGGGACTGAAGTACTCGAACTCCTCGCGTTCGGCGCGCCGGGCCTCCTCGTCGGTCGAGCCGACAACGTAGCGCAGCGACGGTGTGATCAACGGCGGCTTGGACCGTCCGAGCCGACGGGACTCCTGATGGATCTGCCGGTAGAACTCCTCGGCCCGACCCCGGTTGCCGTGACTGGTGAAGATCACTTCGGCGTGCGTGGCGGCGAACGTTCGTCCGGTGTCCGAGGATCCGGCCTGGAAGAGCACCGGCCGCCCCTGCGGTGACCGTGCCGCGCCGATCGGGCCGGCCACGTCGAAGTAACGGCCGTGATGGTCGGCGGGGCGAATACTGTTGACATCGTTGAAGATCCCCGCGGCACGGTCTTCGACGATCGTGTCCTCACCCCAGCCGTCCCACAGTTTCCGGACGACTTCGAGCGCCTCCCCGGCTATGAGATAGCGCTCATCGTGAGCGCGTACCCCGTCGGCGCTGAAGTTGTCGGCGGCGGCACGCGCGAAACTGGTCACCAGATTCCAGCCGGCCCGGCCGCCACTCAGGTGATCCAGTGAAAGGAGCTGGCGAGCAAGGTGATAGGGGTGCGCGAGCGTCGCAGAACCGGTGACCACCAGACCGATGCTCTCGGTCACCGACGACAACGCGGCGGTTGTGGTGAGCGGCTCGAAATCCTCGGTGGTCTTGTACGCCCATGTCGCGGGTGGCCCGTAGTTCAACCCGTCGGCGAAGAACAACGCGTCGAACGTGCCGGCCTCGGCGGTTCGGGCGTGTTCGAACAGGCGGCGCCGCACTCCTGCGGTGCTGTTGTCGACGTCGGGATGGCGCCACGGACCGGCTGACCGGGTATTACCGAAGGCCAGCAGATGTAGCTCTCTTGGCACTCCGGCGACGTTACGGCGTCACCGCCCCGCCGCCGAGGGTTGCGCTCACCGCGACGAAATCGCGCGACAGCTAGATCTTCTCGATGTTCGCCACGATCTCCCCGGCGATCTCGCTCGCCTGGTCGACGATGTCGTCGCCGCACGCCCACGTCTCGACAACGACATTGGATGCCACGGACAACGCGTGATGGCAGCCGCCGCTGGGAGCGCCCTCGGGCGTCGACATCTGGCTGATGGTGGTCTCCTCGGCCGTGACTTCGCTGACCGCCCATTCCAACGGCTGGTTGTCCTGGTTGTAGGTGACGATCGAACCGACGCAGTTGTCCCAGGTGGCCTGCGAGGTGTCGAAGAAGTCCCGCGCTTCTTGAGACGACGGGTACAGCACCACGGCCTGCTCGATCCAATGTGCGTTGTCCTCGCCCGGTTCCCGCACGATCTGGTCGCGAAGCGCGGTCCATCCGGTGTCGCCGTACACGAGTTCCTGCGCGCCGAACGCGGCCGCCAGACACTCGGGGTCCGATACCGCTTCGGAGTTGTCGTTGAGCTCATCGAGTTCCAGGGTCACCTCGAGGTCGAACGATCCGACGATGTCGTTGAGTTGTTCGACCGGGACCAGCAGCTGGTCGAGGTCCGATTCCGTCAGCGTCGTCTCGAAAGGCGGCGCGTCCGGGTCGCGCATCGCCGAACCCGTCACCGTGTTGACGCATCCCGACAGCAGTCCCGAAAGGATCACCGCGACACCTGTCGCGCACAGCCGGGTCATGCCCGTCGTGAAGGCCACGTGCTCATTGTCGCTGACCGAGCGAATCTTCGCGGGACTACTCGAGCGAATAGGCGTCGGCGGTCAACTGAGTTCGCTGATCTTGTCCATCATCAACCGCGCGATCTCGATCGCGCTGGTTTCCACGTCGCCGCCCTTTCGGCTCGACGGATTGCTGAAGAACGCGACGTCGACCTCGACAAGGCAATTCGCCCGCACCCCGAGTGCCCGCGCGACGGGGCTCGACGAGCCATCGACGGTATGACCGAAGTCGACGGTCGCGGCCACGACCGAGTCCTCAACCCGCACATCGGAAACCGTGTCGGTGAAGTAGCCGCCGCGCACCTGCTCCTTGACGATCGTCACGGTCGTGCCCTCGCAGTCCTGCCACTGCTCGGCGAAGGTGTCGAAGAGCTCATTGGCGCTGGCGACGCTGTCGAGCGCCACGACGCCGGCCTCGGCCGCGAGCACCGCACCGCCGGGCTCGTCGCCTTCCCATTGTTCGCCGGCGATATCGGTGACGGCGGCGGATTCGTATGTGCTGCGCTGCATCGGGGTCACCGCGCCGACACAATCGTGCGGCGACGCATCGCTTTCCGTGGCCAGCCCGTCGGGCAGATCGTCAAGGCCGCCCGAGCGGGGGGCCACGTAGGTGTCCTCCTTGAGCTGCTGCTCGAGGATTTCGGTGAGCTCATCGATCTCGGGAAGCGCCTGGACCACGTTCTGCCCGGTGAGCGGCTTCGGCGCCAGGTCCGCGGCCGGCTCCACGGCACCGTCGACCATCCGGGTGCAACCGGTCGCGAGGACCAGGGTCGCCATCAGCAACCCGAGTTTGCCGATCGCGGTCATCAGCAGTCACCCCCAACGTCAGACACCGTCGTCTGACCCTACTACGCGCTGACTGCCAGCAAACGCGCCAACCGCACCGCCCCGGTTACTTCTTGGGCTTGTCACCTGCCGCATCGGTGGACAGGGCGGCGACGAACGCCTCCTGGGGGACGTCGACCCGGCCGATGGTCTTCATCCGCTTCTTGCCCTCTTTCTGCTTCTCCAGCAGCTTGCGCTTGCGGGTGATGTCACCGCCGTAGCACTTCGAGAGCACGTCCTTGCGAATGGCCCTGATGTTCTCCCGCGCAATGATTTTCGAACCGATGGCGGCCTGCACCGGCACCTCGAACTGCTGGCGTGGGATGAGCTCTTTGAGCTTGGTCGTCATCTTGTTGCCGTAGGCCGACGCCGAATCCTTGTGCACGATGGCGCTGAACGCGTCGACTGCCTCACCCTGCAGCAGGATGTCGACCTTGACGAGATCGGCGGCCTGCTCGCCGGCTTCCTCGTAGTCGAGACTGGCGTAGCCGCGCGTGCGGGATTTCAGCGAGTCGAAGAAGTCGAAGATGATCTCGCCCAACGGCATGGTGTAGCGCAGCTCGACCCGCTCCGGCGACAGGTAGTCCATGCCGCCGAGCTCGCCGCGCCGCGACTGACAGAGCTCCATGATGGTGCCGATGAACTCGCTCGGCGCGATCACCGTCGTCTTGACCACCGGCTCGTAGACCTCGCGAACCTTGCCTTCGGGCCAGTCCGACGGGTTCGTCACGACGATTTCGGAACCATCGTCTTTGATCACCCGGTAGACCACGTTGGGCGAGGTGGAGATCAGATCGAGGTTGAACTCGCGTTCCAGACGTTCGCGGGTGATCTCCATGTGCAGCAGCCCGAGGAAGCCGCACCGGAAGCCGAAGCCCAGCGCCACCGAGGTCTCGGGCTCGTAGGTCAGCGCGGCGTCGTTGAGCTGCAACTTGTCCAGCGCGTCGCGCAGGTCCGGATAGTCCGACCCGTCCACCGGATACAGACCCGAATACACCATCGGCTTGGGCTCGCGGTAACCGGTCAGTGCCTCCGTCGCGCCCTTGCGGGCCGTCGTCACGGTGTCACCCACCTTGGACTGCCGGACGTCCTTCACACCGGTGATGAGGTAGCCCACCTCGCCGACGCCGAGACCGTCACTGGCCTTCGGCTCGGGTGAGACGATGCCCACCTCGAGCAGTTCGTGGGTGGCCCCGGTGGACATCATCGCGATGCGTTCGCGCGGGGTGATCTTGCCGTCGACGACCCGCACGTACGTCACGACACCGCGGTAGATGTCGTAGACCGAGTCGAAGATCATCGCCCGCGCGGGGGCATCGGCATCGCCCGTCGGGGCGGGCACCTGCCGGACCACCTCGTCGAGCAGCTCGGCCACGCCGACACCGGTTTTGCCGGAGACTCGGAGCACGTCCGACGGCTCACAGCCGATGATGTGCGCGAGCTCGCCGGCATACCGCTCCGGATCCGCCGCGGGCAGGTCGATCTTGTTGAGCACCGGGATGATCGTGAGATCGCGGTCGAGCGCCAGGTACAGGTTGGCCAGCGTCTGCGCCTCGATGCCCTGCGCGGCGTCGACCAGCAGCACCGCGCCCTCGCACGCCTCCAAGGCCCGCGACACCTCATACGTGAAGTCGACGTGGCCGGGCGTGTCGATCAGGTGCAACACGAACTCGTCGTCACCGACTTTCCACGGAAGCCGCACATTCTGCGCCTTGATGGTGATGCCGCGCTCACGCTCGATGTCCATCCGGTCGAGGTACTGTGCCCGCATCGACCGGTCGTCGACGACGCCGGTGAGCTGCAGCATCCGGTCCGCCAGCGTCGACTTGCCGTGGTCGATGTGGGCGATGATGCAGAAGTTCCGAATCTGCGCCGGCGCAGTGAACGTCTTGTCGGCGAAGCTGCTGATGGGAATCTCCTGGTGAGCGTGGGTCTCGGGCACGTCGTGTGCGCCTCCAGGGTATCGAGCAACGACCGTTGCGACACAATCGCGGTGTCGTGGGCCTGACCTATGCTCGTCACATGGCGTCGCAGTGGAAGACGTTCCAGAAATTCGCGGAGAACCTCGTATTCAACGAGGCGCCCAAGCTCGTCCGCCAACTGCAACGGCCCGAGAACGTGCCGCGGACCGTGCAACAGGGCATCCAGCAGGGCATCAAGCTGGGGCTGGAGGTCTTGGCCGGCGGGCCCGGCGACAAAGCTCCCGCCATCACCGCGGGCCGCCCGGTGTCCAAGCACAGTGTTCCCACCGCGCATCGGGCCCGAAAACTCGTCTACTCCCCCGACCTCGATGGCCGCGCCGATCCCGGCGAGATCGTCTGGACCTGGGTGGTCTACGAAGACGATCCGACGAAGGGCAAGGATCGCCCGGTGCTCGTGGTGGGCCGTGACCAGCGCACCCTGCTCGGGCTCATGCTCTCCAGCCAGGACTACCACCGCGACGACCCCGACTGGGTCGGCATCGGTACCGGCACGTGGGACTACGACGGCAGGCAGAGCTGGGTCCGGCTGGACCGCGTGCTCGACGTGCCAGAAGAAGGTATCCGCCGCGAAGGCGCCATCCTCGACCGTGACCGCTTCGAGGTGGTCGCCGCGCGCCTGCGCACGGAATACTCCTGGAGTTGACGGCTCGGGGGTATTAATTCGGCGGGAGCGGGCATCCAATGCCAATGACCGCGCAACCGCCCGATCCCGATCCGGCCAGCACTCCCGACCTGGAACCCGGGGGTGGCGTCACGCCCGGGGCCACCCCGCCGGATTCCGGTCAGACCTCGGGCCTCGGCGAACCCGAGCCACGCCCCAAGAACAAGGTCACTCCCGCATCCGTCGCGGCCATCATCGGGCTCGCGGTTCTGCTGGCGTTCTTCATCGCCGCCGGCGTGCTGCTCATCCTCAACATGACCGGGGTGTTCGACTGACTCACCGCGGCTGCCGCCACATCGGCGTCATGATGGGGCCGCCATCAGGCAATTGGATCTCGCCCGTGACCTCGAAACCGAACCGCATGTAGTACGGCACATTGTCGGGATTGCTCGACTCGAGATAGGCCGGGGCGTGCTCGGCGTCCACCCGATCCAACCGCGACTGCATCAGCGCATGCCCGAAACCGCCGCCGCGCACCGTGGGATCGCTGCCGATCACCGCCAGATACCAGTGCGGCTCCTCGGGGTGGTGCTCCTTCATGAGTTCGACGACCTGCTGCCCGCGCCCCATGCCGCGCCCGAAGGCCAGGAACAGGGCGGGCAGCATTCGCAGCTCTTCGACTTGCGTCTGCTTCCATTGACCCGGGCCGTCCCAGAGCGCCGCCGCGCCGATGACCCCGTCTCGGCTCGCCACCTCGGGAGCCCCACGGGTCAGGAAGTGATGGCGCGTGATCGTGGCGAACAACTTCGGCAGGCCTTTGGCCCGCCGCGCGTCGTCGGCCAACACCCACTTCATCACCGGATCGTCGTAAAACGCGCGGCCCAGGACGGCACCGAGCTGCTTGACATCGGGTTTGCGTGCGGGGCGGACATCTACGGCGGCCACCCGACCACAATCGCACACTTGCTCACCCGACGGCAGCGGGCGCCGCTACCGGTGCAAGCACCCGGCGCCGGCACGACGTGTCCCGTCGGACCCGGGACATCCCGATGAGATGAACTCGCTGACGCCGACCCGCGCGTACCGGCGCCCCACCCGGTACCGCGACTGGCGATCGAACGAACCTCAGCAGGTGCCGAAATCTGCTGTGATTCAGATTTTTTCGGTGGTATCGAGAATCCGGGCTCTAATACGGCCGCGCGCGCTCCGCGCGTGAACATAACCAGAGTTACTTCCGATCAGAACGATTCGTAGTCTGTACGGCTCGTCGCGGCCTCGGTACTTTCGGCGGCTGTCTGACCATCACCCAGAGCTGCTCGCGTAGACGATCTTTGGAAGTCACCTGAAGCTCCCGAAGTGTTGGTCCGAGTGTGCGCAGCGCCGTGTGCACTCATGATTCGTCAACCCGGAGAGCTCCCGTGATCGAGATCGAGAACCTGACCAAGCGATTCGGAGACCGTACCGTCCTCGACGACATTTCGTTGTCCGTGGGAAGTGGTGAGATCCTCGCTGTCGTAGGGCCCAGTGGAGCGGGCAAGAGCACGTTGTCGCGCTGCGTGAGCTTCCTGGAACGTCCGAGCAGCGGCGCTGTTCGCGTCGACGGCAAGGACTTCAGTCGGCTCGACGGTGACGAACTGATCGCGGCACGCCGAAACATCGGCGTGATCTTTCAGAGCGCCCCGCTGCTGCGTCGCCGCACTGTCGCCCAAAACGTCGCGTTGCCATTGGAATACCTGCGAGCCACCGACAGCTCGATCGACAAGCGCGTCACCGACTTGCTCTACCGCGTCGGATTGTCCGACCGAAGCGGTTACTTTCCGGCCCAGCTCTCCGGTGGTCAGAAGCAGCGCGTCGGCATCGCCCGCGCGCTCGCGCTGCGCCCGTCGGTGCTGTTGTCCGACGAAGCCACCGCAGGTCTCGATCCCACCACGACGAAGGCGATCCTGGCGCTGCTCAGCCATCTTCGCGACGAGTTCGGATTGTCGATCATCCTGATCACGCACGAGATGGAAGTTGTTCGCGAGATCGCCGATTCGGTAGCGCGCCTCGATGGCGGACGGATCATCGAGAGCGGCACGGTCACCGACATCATTCTCGACCCGCACTCGGCACTCGCCCGAGAACTGCTGCCCGACCGACCGAGCGTGCCGCTACGTGAGCCGGGGGACATCTGGGAGGTGTCCTACGCATCTCGTGAGGTACCACTCGACTGGCTGACCGCGGTCCAGGCTGCTCCCGGCATCGCAGGCTCGCATATCAACGTGCTGTCCGCCAGCGTCGAGTCGATTCGCGGTGTGGCCGTAGGCCGGGCGGTACTGGCGATCTCGCCGTCCACTCCGGCGGGCTTTGCGACCTATCTAAAGGAGCGCGGACTGCATGTCCGGGCCACCGGCGCCGAGACGGGAGAGGTTGCGGCGTGACCTCCTCAGTCACGTATGCCGCGCAGGAGGACTTCAGCACGCCTTGGCACCAGGTCCCGCACCTGCTCCTGCCGGCCTATGGCGAAACCTGGCTGATGGTCGGCATCACCATGGTGCTCGTGGTGCTCATCGGCATCCCACTCGGAATCACGTTGCACAACACCTCCGATCTCGGGCTTTACCCAAATAAGCGAGTATTCGTGGTGTTGAACACGATCGTGAATGTGGGCCGGTCGCTGCCGTTCCTCATTCTGATGGCGGCCATCATCCCGGTGACCCGATTCATCGTCGGCACCACGATCGGAATCCCGGCGGCGATCGTGCCGATGACGACGGCCGGCATCCCCTTCTTTGCGCGCCTCGTGCAGAACGCCCTGCGTGAAGTCCGATCCGATGTCACCGACATGGGCCAGGCCTCCGGCGGCACCACATTGCAGGTCATCCGGAGCGTCCAGCTGTCCGAAGCGCTGCCTGCGCTCGCGGGCGCCCTGACCGTGAACACCATCGCGATGATCGAGTATTCCGCAATCGCAGGGTCGATCGGCGCCGGAGGCGTCGGAAACCTGGCAATTACATACGGCTACAACAGGTTCGACGACAACATCATGATCGCGACGGCGATCTCGCTGATCATCACCATCCAGATCGTCCAATTCGCCGGGGACCGCGTCGTCAAAGCCCTCACCCGCTGAACCGCTTTCAACACAAAGGAAATAACGTGACCGAACAAACCACCTCACCCACCGACGACGAAACCGATATCGAGATCAAGAAGAAGAAACTGTGGCCGTGGATCGCGGCTGCCGCGGGCGTGGTGATCGTCGTCGTGGGTGGCATCGTGTTCGCGAACTACTCCAATCAGGACAAGCCGTTCGGCACCACGCTTGAAGTTGCGACGTGGAGCACCGATATTGCCGCCGAGAATCTGCTGTCCTACGTCGCCGAGAACGTCGCGCCGGACCACGGCATCACCATCAAGCCGGTCCAGATCGACAACCTCATAGAAATCAACCGGGCGGTTGATGCCGGCAACGTGGCGGGCAATTTCTTCGAGCACCAACCGTTCCTCAACGACGCCATTGCCGCAAATGGCTTCGAATTGACACTCGCCGCACCGACATTCACATGGGACCAGGCAACCTACTCGGACAAATACCGAAGCTGGGAGCAGCTACCCAGCGGGGCCAAGATCGCGCTGCGGGATGATCCTGCGGGGCAGGCGATCGCCCTGCTCGACCTGGCCGAGGCGGGCCAGATCACGCTCAAGCCGGGCAAGGAAACGGTCGCAGGGCTGCCACAGCTGGGTGACATCGCGTCGAATCCGAAGAACTACCAGTTCGTACAGGTTCCGATCGGCCAACTCGCACGTAGCCTCGCCGACGTCGACGCCATCGTCGTCCATATCTCGGACGTGTATTCCGCAGGCCTGACCGAGGACCAGATCCTGGCCCGTCACCCGGCACCCAAGGGCAGCGAAGGCGGGCTCGTGGTCAGCAACAAACACCTCGACGACCCGAATGTCCAAAAGTTGATCGAGACGTTCAAGGACCCGAAGATCGCCGAATACCTCGAGACCACCGACAACAAGCTCATTCGCGACACGCTCGGCCCCATAGACCAGTGATCGCAGCTACGTCAGGAGGATCTTCATGAACAAACGACCGCTGTACTTCTCGGCGTTCGTCATGAACACCGCATCCCATGTGCTGCACGGCCTTTGGCGGGCGCCCGAAGCGCGGAACCACCAGTTCAACTCACTTCGGCATTGGACCTCGCTGGCGACGACGGTGGACGAATCCGGATACGATCTGCTGTTCTTCGCCGACGTCTTCGGGCTGCGCCAGACCTGGAACGGCAACTGGCGCAAGTCCGTCGAGGCCGGAATCCAGATTCCGGTCAACGACCCATCCGTCCTTGCCTCGGCGCTCGCCGCCGCCACCGACAACCTCGGCATCGTCTTCACCAGTTCGATCGTTCAAGACCACCCCTTCAACTTCGCCCGCCGCATGTCCTCGCTCGACCACTACACCGACGGCCGATTGGGCTGGAACATCGTGACGAGCTTCAACGAGAACATGTTTCGCAGTTTCGGCCACGAGGGCACGCTCGCCCACGACGAGCGCTACGAGTGGGCCTACGAGTACGTCGACGTGACCTACAAGCTGTGGGAAGGCTCGTGGGACGAGGGCGCACTGGTGCAGGACAAGGACCGGGGAGTGCACTCCGATCCGGCGAAGATCCACAAGATCAACCACGTCGGCAAGCGGTACAACGTCGAAGGCCCGCACTTCTCGTCACCGTCACCCCAACGGACCCCGGTACTGTTCCAGGCCGCTCATCACCTGCCGGCCAGCTGTTCTCGGCCCGCAATGCCGAAGGTGTGTACATCAGCAGCCCGAACCCCGAAGCTGCACACGCACTGACGTCCGAAACCCGTGCGCTCGCAGCCGAGAATGGGCGCGATCCACGCGACATCACATTCGCGCAGGGTCTGTCGTTCGTGATCGGCGACACCCACGCCGAGGCGGTAAGGCGCAACGACGAACTCAAGCGATACCTCGACCTGGAGGGCATAGCGCTGCACGCTCTGGGCGATGCCGGGATCGACGCGGGCGGCCTGCCCCTCGACACACCGATCGCCGACCTCGGCGAGTTCACGGGCATCAAGAGTTTCATCCGATGGGCGTCGGAGGTCTCCGGGAACGATCGTCCGACCATCCGCGACATGGCCTGGGTGCTCGAGGGCGCCAACCGCGTAGTCGGCACCGCCGACGAGATCGCGGACTACCTGGAGGAATGGCGCGAGGCCGGTGTGGACGGCATCAACGTGTACCACGCCACCGTTCCAGGCTCCTTTCAGGAGACTGCGGATCGGCTATTTCCTACGCTGCGGGAAAGGGGTCTGATTTCCACGGACAAGTCCGGCACGCTTCGCCACAAGCTGTTGGGCCGGGGCGACCGGCTGCCCGATCGGCACCCGGCCGCGGCATATCGTGGCGCCTTCGGCGACAACGACTTGCTGAACAACGTAGGGGTGAGCTGAGCGCACGAAACTGCGGTTGTTGACGAAATTCAGCCGAAATCCGTCAACAACCGTAGTCTCGGCGCCGCCGAACCGAGCGGTCAGCGCCCCTGGGTGATGTAGGCCTGCAGCTGTTGCTGTTCGGCTTCGAGCTCCTCCATACGGGTCTTGACGATGTCGCCGATGCTGACGATGCCTGCGAGTCTGCCGTTGTCGAGGACCGGGATGTGCCGGACGCGGTTCTCGGTCATCAGCACGCTGAGATGGTCGACGGTGTCACGCGGTGTGCACGTCGCCACGACAGTCGTCATGATCTCCGACACCGGCTGCGCCAGCAGGCTGCTGCCCCGCTCGTGGAGTTTGCGCACGACGTCGCGCTCCGACACGATGCCGATCAGCCCGCCCGGCCCGATGACCACCATGGCACCGATGTTCATCTCGGCCAGGCCCGCCAACAGCTCGGTCACCGTGGTCTCCGGCGAAATCGTGGCCACCGCCGCGCCCTTGTTCTTCAGCACATCTGCGATTCGCATCGCCCGCCTCCGATCGTGATGCACCTCACACCAGGCTAGGTCGGCGAGAGGCGCTGCGAAAGGGCTTTCCTCACGTCGTCGCGTCGGAATAAATCGAGGCACCGAAGGGCTGCACCGTCGCGAACCCCTGCGACCGACGAACGAGGGAACGGCACATGAGCACTGCACATTCGGTACCCACCACCCAGCTCGGCGACGAATTGACTGTCAGCGCAATAGGTTTCGGCGCGATGGCACTGACCCCAGTGTACGGCGAGGTGGACGACGCCGAGTCGCTGGCGACGTTGAACCGCTGCCTGGATCTGGGCGTGACCTTCATCGACACCGCGAACATCTACGGCGGCGGGGAAAACGAGAAGCTGATCGCAAAGCTGCTGGCCGACCGGCGTGACGAGGTCACTCTGGCGACCAAGTTCGGGATCGAGGGCAATCCGGCCGACCGGGCCGCCGGACGGCCCACCGTCCGTGGAGACGCCGAGTACGTGCGGCGCAGCATCGACGAGAGCCTGCAGCGGCTACAGACCGACGTCGTCGACCTCTACTACATGCACCGCCGTGACGTGAGAGTGCCGATCGAGGAGACCGTCGGCGCGATGGCCGAGCTGGTCACCGCGGGCAAGGTGCGGCACCTGGGCCTGTCCGAAGTGACCGCCGACGAGCTGCGTGCAGCCGTCAAGGTGCACCCGATCGCGGCAGTGCAGAGCGAATGGTCCATCTGGAGCCGCGATGTCGAGCGCAACGTCGTGCCGACGGCCGCCGAGCTCGGCGTGGGATTCGTGCCGTACTCCCCGCTGGGTCGCGGGTTTCTCACCGGGACGCTGCGGTCAGCCGCCGACCTGGCATCCCCCAACGACTTCCGCAAGACCATGCCCCGGTTCGCCGAGGGTTCGCTGGACGCCAACCTTGCGGTCGTCGACGCCATCCGGTCGATCGCCGAGTCGGTCGGGGCGACACCGGCTCAGGTCGCACTGGCGTGGCTGCGCTATCGCGCCGAGGCGCTGGGAATCGCCTCGGCGCCGATCCCGGGCACCAGACGCGCCGCGCGGGTCGAGGAGAACCTGGGCTCGCTTTCGGTGACGCTGACACCCGAACAGCTGACCACGTTGGACGAGGCCGGGGCGGCCGTATCCGGTGACCGCTACACCGACCTCAACTGGGTGTCGGCCGGACGCGAATAACGACCGGACTTCGCGCCGCGGTTTTCAGCGTGTCCCGGTCCGAGAACCGGTAGGAATGACGCCATGATCGAGGTCACGCTCCTCGGCACCGGCAGCCCCATCCCCGATCCGGATCGGGCCGGGCCGGCCACCCTGGTGCGCACCGGTGACCAGACCTTCCTCGTCGACTGCGGCCGCGGCGTCCAGCAGCGCCTGGCGGCGGCGGGCTCGGGTGCCAATCGGGTGACCGCGCTGCTGCTCACCCATCTGCACAGCGACCACATCGCCGATCTCGGAGACGTGATCATCACGCGGTGGGTCACCACATTCACCCCTGACGCGCCGCCGCTGCCGATCATCGGTCCACCGGGGACCGCTGAGGTGGTGGCGGCGACGCTGAAGGCGTTCGGATTCGATATCGGCTACCGCATCGCCCACCACGCCGACCTCACCGGTCCGCCGCCGGTCGAGGTTCACGAACACACCGACGGGCCGGTGTGGGATCACCACGGCGTTCACATTCGCGTCGCACCGACCGATCACCGACCCGTGGCCCCGACCATCGGGTTCCGCATCGAGCACGGCGGCGCATCGGTGGTGTTGGCCGGCGACACGGTGCCGTGCGAGAGCCTGGACCGGCTCGCCGGCGGTGCGGGCGCCCTCGTGCACACCGCGATCCGCAAAGATCTCATCGAAACCCTTCCGCAGCAACGGATTCGCGACATCTGCGACTACCACTCGTCAGTGCAGGAGGCGGCGGCCACCGCGGCCAGGGCAGGCGTCGGGATCCTCGTCCTCACCCATTACGTGCCCGCCATCGCGCCCGGCGCAGAAGAACAATGGCGCGCGCTGGCCGCCACCGAATTCGACCGGCAGATCGAACTCGGCGACGATCTGCACCGCGTCGAGGTGCATCCGGGCGTGTGCGTCAAGCCAGCCGGGTGATCTCGACGACCACGTCGAGATCCGTCGAGCCCTCGCCGGAGTAGATTCCCTTGAGCGGGGCCACATCCGCGTAGTCGCGGCCCACGCCCACGCTGATGTACTGCTCGTTGATCTCGGCATCGTTGGTCGGGTCGTAATTCCACCAGCCACCCGTCCACGCCTGGACCCATGCATGGCTCTGGCCGTCGATGGTGTCGCCCAGCGCGGCCTTGCGCTTGGGGTGCAGATAACCCGACACATAGCGAGCCGGAATACCCATGGACCGCAACATGATCAACGTCAGGTGCGCGAAATCCTGGCAGACGCCCTTGCCTTCGCGCAATGCGTCCAGACCCGACGAGTGGACGCCCGTGGTGCCCGGCACGTAGTCGAGTTCACTGCGCACCCACTGCGCCACGGCGATCACCGCGTCGTACGGGTCGTGTTCCTTCGCGATGCGCTCACCGACACGCTGAATGCGCTTGCTGCGCGGCGTGTAGTGGGTCGGGCTGAGCACCTCGTCGAACCGGTCGAAGACGGCTTCGGACCGAAGATCGTCCCAGCTCACCAACTCGTCAGGCTTCTCACCGACCTCGGTCTCGACCACCGATGCCGAGGTCACCTCCAGTTCGGTGTGCGGTGCGTGCAGATCGAACGCCGTCACTGCGGTGCCCCAGTAATCCACATAGCGGTAGGACCTGGTGGCGGGCACGGTCTCCACGCGGTTGAGGATCACGTTCTGCCGGGAATCCGACCGCGGGGTCAGGCGTGCCTCGTTGAAGGATGCGGTGACCGGCGAGCGGTAGGCGTAGCCGGTTGAGTGCACGACCCGCATGCGCCACATCTAGAGCTCCCCTTCTTCGATCACCAGCGCCTCACCGTGCCCGGCATCGGTCCAGGCCACCCACGGCGCCGAATGGAAATACTGCAGCGCCAACGCATCTCCGACCTCGCGGCAGGTCTTCTGCAGACCGGCCAACCGGGTTTCGAGGGACTCCAGCAGCACCCCCGGTTGCATGAACTCCAACTCACTGCGGGCCCGGCCCAGCAGCCGCTGCGCTTCGGCGGTCGCACCGAGCCGGTTGTGGGGCCGGTTGAGCAGTTCGTCGAGACTGATCTCGGCCAGCCGCAGCGAGAAGAAGATCGACCGCGGGAACAGCCGGTCCAGCATCATGAACTCGACGACCCGTCCGGCGTCGAGCACGCCGCGGTACGTGCGCAGGTAGGTGTCGTGCGCACCTGCCGAGCGCAGCAGCGTCACCCAGGCGGGCGACGAGCCGCTGTCCCCGACCCGGGACAACAGCAGCCGCACCGTCATGTCGACGCGTTCGATCGCCCGGCCCAGGAGCATGAATCGGTAGCCGTCGTCGCGGCTCAGCGTCGAGTCCGCCAGTCCGGCGAACATCGCCGCCCGGCCCTCGACATAGGACAGAAACTCATGCGGCCCAAGGCGTTTGGCGGCACGTTCCCGTTCGGCGAGGGCGTTGTAGGTCGTGTTGAGGCACTCCCAGATCTCGGTCGAGGTGACCTCGCGGGCACCTCGCGCGTTCTCTCTGGCCGCCGAGATCGCGTCGACGATCGAGGCGCCGCCGTAGGTGTCGCGACTGAACGCGACGATGTCGGTGAGCGACCAGACATCGAGACGATCCTTGGGCGGATCGATGCCGAGCACCCGCAGCAGCGTCCGTGACGCCTGGTCGGGATCGACACTCGAATCCTCCAGCAGCTGGTGGATCGTGACGTCGAGAATGCGTGCGGTGTCATCCGCTCGCTCCACGTAGCGTCCGATCCAGTACAGCGATTCGGCGTTGCGTGCCAGCATCTGTGCCCCCTACTGCTGCTGTTGGGACGACGAGCCGTCGGGTATGCCGTCGGCTTTGGGCCCTTTGGCCGACTTGGGCAACGCCCGGACCACCTCCGCGGCGGCGAGCTCGCGGTCGGCCACCGATGTCCGCGATGCCAGCACCCACGTGTCCTTGGATCCGCCGCCCTGGCTGGAGTTGACCACCAGCGAACCCTCCGGCAGCGCCACGCGGGTGAGGCCGCCGGGCAGCACCCAGACGTCGTTGCCGTCGTTAACCGCGAACGGCCGCAGGTCGACGTGACGTGGGGCCAGCTTGCTGTCGATCTGGGTCGGGACGGTCGAGAGCTGCATGACCGGCTGGGCGATCCATCGGCGCGGATCGCTGCGGATCTTCTTGGCGATGGCCGTCAGCTCTTTGGCCGACGCATCCGGCCCGAACACGATGCCGTAGCCGCCCGAGCCTTCGACGGGTTTGATGACCAACTCGTCGATCCGGTCGAGCACTTCCTCGCGTTCGTCGTCGAGCCAGCACCGGTACGTGTCGACATTGGCCAACACCGGCTTCTCACCGAGGTAGTACTCGATGATGGTCGGCACATAGGTGTAGACGAGCTTGTCGTCGCCGACACCGTTGCCCACCGCGCTGGAGATCACCACATTGCCGGCCCGGGCCGCGTTGAGCAGGCCCGCGACGCCGAGCACCGAATCCGGCCGGAACTGCATCGGGTCCAGGAACGCGTCGTCGATGCGCCGGTAGATCACGTCGACCTGGCGCTCGCCTTCGGTCGTGCGCATGTAGACCGCGTTGTCACGGCAGAACAGGTCGCGCCCCTCGACCAGCTCGACACCCATCTGACGGGCCAGCAGCGAGTGCTCGAAGTACGCCGAGTTGTAGACGCCCGGTGTCAGCACCACGACGGTGGGATCGGCGACGTTGGTGGGCGCCGCGTTACGGAGGGCCCGCAGCAGGTGTGACGAGTAGTCGCCGACCGCTCGCACGCGATGGGTCGCGAACAGGTTCGGGAAGACCCGCGCCATGGTCCGCCGGTTCTCCATCACATAGGACACGCCCGACGGTGAACGCAGATTGTCCTCGAGCACCCGGAAGTCACCCTTGGCGTCACGGATCAGGTCGATGCCTGCGACGTGGATCCGCACGCCGTTGGGCGGAACGATGCCCGCGGCCTCACGATGGAAGTGCTCACAGGAGGTGACCAGGCGGCGCGGGATGACCCCGTCACGCAGGATCTCCTGCTCGCCGTAGATGTCGTCGAGGTACATCTCCAGCGCCTTGACGCGCTGGGTGATGCCGCGCTCCAGCCGCGACCACTCGGCCGCCGAGATCACCCGCGGCACGAGATCCAGCGGGAACGGCCGCTCCTGACCCGACAGCGAGAACGTGATGCCCTGGTCGATGAAGGCCCGGCCCAACGCCTCCGAGCGGGCCTGCAACTCCGAGGCGTCCGACGGAGCAAGCTCGGCGAAGATGCCCTTGTACGGTCCGCGCACGTTGCCGGCCGCATCGAACATCTCGTCGAACGCCTCGGAGTACCGCCCCAAGCGGTTGTAGCCGTCGAAGACGCCCCGATGTTTGACGCGCGGCGGCGGGGTGCTGCGCGACCGGGCGGAGTCAGCCGACCTCTCGGAAGCGACGGTTCGAAGGCTCATCCCCAACATGCTGCCCCACCTGCGGGCTTTTCGCCGGTTCAACGACACAGCCCGTTTCGCCAGGCCAACGGGTGGGTTGGGGTGGTAGAACGGGGTGGAAAGCCCGGGGTTCAGCGGTCGGCGCTTTGGGAGTTCCGGCGTGGCACTGGTACCCTGAACAGTCGCTGCCCGCGGAACGGTGGGCACACACAGACTTCGGTAACCCCAGCTAGAGAATTAGAAGGAACTTCTTCGTGGCCAACATCAAGTCGCAGGAAAAGCGCATCCGCACCAACGAGCGTCGTCGGCTGCGCAACCAGTCGGTGAAGTCGTCGCTGCGTACGTCCGTGCGCGGATTCCGCGAGGCCGTCGAGGCCGGCGACAAGGAGAAGGCTGCCGAGTTGCTGGTGTCGACCAGCCGCAAGCTCGACAAGGCCGCCAGCAAGGGCGTCATCCACGCCAACCAGGCCGCCAACAAGAAGTCGGCGCTGGCGCTCGCCCTCAACAAGCTCTGATCTTCACTTCTCACTTCCAGGCTGTTTCCCGGTTCACCGGGTGGCTGCTTCCCCGGTTCACCGGGAGGCGAGTTCCGCCACCCGGCGTACCGCTGCCTCAAGGGCGTAGTCGGCATCTGCCGCTGCGCCCTTTACGTCTGCATTGAGCGCGGCAACCACGCGCATCGCTTCGGCCACCGAATCCCGCGACCACCGGCGGGCCTGCTTCTGCGCCTTCTGCACGCGCCACGGCGGCATCCCCAGTTCCCCGGCCAGCCGGTACGGGTCACCGGACAGCGGCCCAACCCGCGCGATCGTGTGTACGGCCTCCGCGAGCGCGTCGGCCAACACGACGTGCGGCTCGCCGGCGAGCATCGCCCACCGCAGCGACTCGGCCGCCCCGGACACATCGCCGAGCACCGCCTTGTCGGCGATGTCGAAGCCCTTCACCTCCGCCTTGCCGCTGTGATAGCGGCGCACCGCGGCCGCGTCGACCTGCCCGTCGGTGTCGGCCACGAGCTGTGAACACACCGCGGCCAACTCCCGGATGTTCGACCCGACCGCGTCCAGCACCGCGGAGACGGTGTCATCGGACACCTTGGTGCGCAGCCTGCGGAACTCGCCCCGCACGAAATCCGCGCGCTCAGCCGGCTTGACGATGCGCGCGCACGGATGCACCTGCGCGCCAAGCTTTTTCAGCTGGTCCGCCAGAGCCTTCGCTCGGCCGCCGCCGGAGTGGATCACAACCAGCACCGTCCCCGGTGGGAGATCGGCGGCCGCCGAGGCGATCAGCGAAACCGCATCCTTGCCCGCCTCCGCCGCGGACTCCAGGACCACCAGCCGTTGTTCGGCGAACAACGATGGGCTGAGCAGCTCGGCGAGTTCGCTGGTGCTGACATCGCCGGCGCGCAGGCGGTCCACCGGCACGTCATCGGATCCCGCCTGTTTACGGGTGTCACGCAGCACCTCTGCCACCGCACGCTCGACCAGCAGTTCCTCATCACCCAGCACCAGGTGCAGCCCATCGGTCTGTTGGCTCACGCCATGATCGTTTCACGCCGGCCCGACACCGCTGACAATCAGGTTTGGAGTGCGCCGACGAGCGTCCACGCCAGCAGACCGAATGCCAGCACGGCCAGGCTCCGGCCCATCCACCGTCGTGCCCAGCCCAGCCGCCAGAGCACCGACAGCGCGATACCGCCCGCGGCCACCGACACCACGCCCGCGACCCCTGACGGCGTCGGCACCGTCGAGCCGGGCACCGAAGACGCCCACCGCGCGACCGAAAGCAGCCACCACAACTCGGGTCCGGTGAAGCGGATCAGCAGTTGGGCGCCCGCCGGCCACACCGCCGCCATAGCCGCCGCCGCGGTCCCCAGCACGGTGATGGGCGGAATGACCGCGGCCACTGCCAGATTCGCTGCCACCGCGACCACGCTGAACGTTCCCGATATACCCGCCACGAGCGGGGCGGTCAGCAGTTGGGCAACCACCGCGACACTGACGGCCGCCGCCAGCGGACGCGGCCAGCCCCGCGCCTCCAGCCGCTGCGACCACACCGGTGCAATGACGACGATGCCCGCCGTCGCACACACCGACAACGCGAATCCGGCATCGACCGCGAGTTCGGGTGCCCCGATCATCAGCACCAGCACGCTGGCCGCCAACGCCGGTATGGCCCGACGCCGCCGGTGAGTCAGGACAGCCAGCAGCGTGACCGCGCCCATCACCGCGGCGCGCAACACGCTGGCCGACGGTTGCACGACGACGACGAAGCCGACAAGGCCGAGAGCGGCCAACACCACGGCCAACCGTGGACCCACCAGAGACGCCGTCAGCAGCAGCGCACCGCACACGATCGTGACGTTGGCGCCCGAGACCGCTGTCAGATGTGTCAGACCGGCCGCCCGGAACTGCGCGGTGGTCTGCGCACTGACGGTCGCGGTGTCGCCCAGCACCAGGGCGGGCAGCATCGCGGCCTGGTCGGCAGGCAGTGCGGCACGGGCCGCGTCGGCGAAATCCGAGCGGATGTGCTGCGCGCCGCGTTGCACCGCCGAGGCATCACCGATCGACGGCTGACCGGTCGCCGAGACCACGGCCACCGTGAGATCGAGGCGGCCGGGCCGTGCGATCGCCGCGCGGAAACGAGCCGACCTGCCGGGGGCGGCGTCGGAGTAACCGGCGACCGGTGCGAATACGAGGACACGGCCCGACGACTCGTGGGGTCCGAGCGCCGAGAGCTCACCGCGGAACATCAGGCGACCGCCCTTGACGACCCGCGGCGTCTCGCTCGGTGTGACCGTCACTTCGGTGGTGGTGCCGTACCGGTCGACGACCGGATGGTGGCGGACCTGATACACCCGCATGCCGATCGCCGCGGCGAAACCCACGCCGACAATCGCCACCGCCAAGGCCGCGGTGGTGCCGGCGCGCACTGCCCCGCCGACTCTCGCCGCGGCAGCGGTGAGAAGCGTCGCTGCCACGAGTGCGATGACGGATCCTGCGACGTACCAGAGGATTCCGGCCGCTGTCACGAGCCACGCGGTCAGCGCCGCGGGAACCAGACGCAGATCCAGGTCCTCGCCGTCAGTCGCAGTCGGCGGCGGCGATGTCACACGCGGACCAGCGCGCGCAGCTTCTCGAGCCGGGCCGGGCCGATACCGTCGACATCGCCGAGCTGGTCGATGCTGGCGAACCGGCCGTTGGCGGCGCGCCAGGCCACGATCGCCTCGGCGGTCACCGGTCCGATTCCGGGCAGCGCGTCGAGTTGCTCGACCGTCGCAGTGTTGAGATCGACCGGCCCCGCCGGATCATCCGCCGGGGCCGCGGCCGGCGGGGTCGACGCCTCCCCCGCGATCGAACTGCCCATCGTCGTCGGCTCCCCGGGCGGTGCGGCGATGCCCACGACGATCTGTTCACCGTCGGCCACCCGGCGCGCCATGTTCAACCCGATCAGGTCGGCACCGTCGAGCGGACCTCCCGCCGCGGTGAGCGCATCGGCGATCCGGGCGCCGGAGTCGAGCGTCACCAAACCGGGTTTGTGTACGAGGCCGACGACGCTCACCACCATCGGACCGTCCGGTGCGGCAGTAGCCGGTGTCGGGCTGGCTGACGAAACCATCTGCACCGGTGGAAGGTTCGCGGCCGTGACGGGCGGCGGCCGGTCGCGGATCAGGGTGAAGACCGTGACGAGCACCGCGAGCACGCCGACTCCGACGAGTGCCAACACGCCGGTGCGCCCGGGGTCGGCGCGTACGGAGGCCAGCCAGCCGCGGGATTCGGTGTTGGTGGTGTCAGGCAGCCACCGCGACAGCGTGGTGTCCGGAACTTCAGGTTCGCCCGCGGGGGTGTCTTCGCGATCGTCGGGCGCACCGAGCCGGCGATGCAGCCGCTGCACGGGCAATTCGGTTCCCATGCCCGCGACGGTATCTGCGGATGCCCACGATTCCGGTCGTGCGGACCGGCTCACGTGCCTGGTTGTGGATGAAAACCGATCTGTGGATAACCTGACCGTCGCGAGTTCGGCTACCCGGCGCGCTTGTCGGAGCGATCGCGGGTCGGCCGATTCTCCTTGGAATCCTCCGACTTGTTGTGCTGCAAAGATTTCCGCGGTGCATCGGCCAGCGAATCCGTGACCGATCTGACTGTGCGGCTCACGTCACGGACCAGCTTGCGCACCGGCCGATCGGCCGTCTTGGTGTCGTCGGATGCCCTTGATGGCTCGGCGGTTGCGGAAGCCCGGGTGGCCGCGCGGCCGACCTCGCGATGAACCCTCTTGGCCGGCGGGGGCACTTCGGCCGAACTCGCCGTGGCCGGCTGCACCTCGGCCCTCGACGTCTCCGGCGCAGGCCTCGCCGTGCGGAACGGATTGTCAAGCGCGCCACGGATGTTCGTCACAGCGGTGTCGACCGAATCCGACACGATGTCCGATGCCACGTCGACCACCTCGGTGGCCTGCGCGGCCGCGGCGCTGACCGCGGCGAGCGGGTCACCCGAGCGGGCGAACTCCTGCGCACCGGCATCGACGGTCTGGACGACACCGAGCAGCAGCAACTCTCCAGCCTGAAACGCCACGGCGGCAGTGACTTTGATGGCCTCGACGGCAACCACCTCGGGCAACGTCTCGGCTCCGGTCTCGGTCGGCACCGGCACGCCGGGCCCCGGCAGCGGCTGATTGAGCGCCGCCAGCACCGTTTCGCGGGCAGTGTTGACGGCGTCGGGTAATTCGGCGGGCGTGAGCACCGCCGAACCCACCCGCATCAACTGAACGACCGCGATCTCCAGGGTGTTGAAGGCCTTCGGGACAACACGGTTGACGTCGTTGAGAATGATGCCCTCGGCGGCGTCATTGGCGGCACCGGTCACCGACGCCGCCGCCGTGCCGACCGCCCGCGGCAGTGAGCCCGTCGCCGCCAGCGCGTCGAGGAATGTCGCCGGTGTCTGCACCGCCGCCAGCGGAACGGTGATCGCCCCCTGCACGACGAACGGGCAGATCACGCTGCAGTACAGCACCTGGTTGCGCAGGAACGCCAGTGGGATCGCGCCGAGGGGCGGTGACGCGGTGAGCTGGACCTGGGCGTTGACCACGCGTGGCGCGTGCAGTTGGGCCGGCGCCGTCACCGGTGCGGCGACAAGCGCTGCTGCACCGGCGGCCGCGACGGTCGTCAGGACGGTGGACTGGATGCGCGCATACACGTCTGCCCCCAAGAGTTGTGTTCCGGACACTGCTCTTACACACGGGCACCGACGGTGAAAGGTTCAACGCTCATCCGCCGT
The DNA here is from genome assembly GCF_049241375.1 of Mycolicibacterium wolinskyi str. Jessa 2025. Classification (NCBI taxonomy): domain Bacteria; kingdom Bacillati; phylum Actinomycetota; class Actinomycetes; order Mycobacteriales; family Mycobacteriaceae; genus Mycobacterium; species Mycolicibacterium wolinskyi. The sequence continues at coordinate 2,500,187 of NZ_CP185960.1, read as the reverse complement.
GTGCGGCACGCACCGATATCCGCGGCCCTGCCCCGTCCTCGGTGACCAGGTATGTCACTGTCGGGCAATTGAGTTCGTGGCCATGGCGATCGCGGCGCGAGAACGTGCCCCGGATCAGCGCCGACGTCGAGTTCAGCGACGTGAGCTCCAAGTGCACCACGTCGGTGTGGTCATAGCCGATCGCCCGGAGCCCGTCGAGTTCGCCCTGCATGACGGCGGCCACGTCGTCCTCGGTGGTCAGGGTGACGACACCGTCGTCGCTGCTGATGATCAGCGGACGTCCGTAATGTCGCAGCAGGGCCGCCAAGTCGCCGTCGCCGCGGGCACAAGCCACGAAGGCGGACAGGTACGTCTGAAACCAACCCGCATCGATCGCCATGGCTAGCCGACCGCTCGGGTGGAGGATGGTCCCGGCGTCACGCGCTCCAGGAACCGCAGTAGTTCGACCGGGAACGGCAGCACCACGGTGGAGTTCTTCTCGGCAGCCACCTCGACGACCGTCTCCAGCAGCCGCAGTTGCAGCGCTGCGGGCTCGGCCGCCATGACATCGGCAGCCGCGGCGAGCTTCTCGGAGGCCTGCAGTTCTCCATCGGCGGTGATGACGCGCGCTCGCCGTTCCCGTTCGGCCTCGGCCTGTCGCGCGATCGACCGCTTCATGGAGTCCGGCAGCACCACGTCCTTGATCTCGACGCGGTCGATGTGGATGCCCCAGCTCACCGCCGGATTGTCGATGAGCAGTTCCAGGCCCTGGTTGAGCCGTTCCCGGTTGGACAGTAGATCGTCCAGGTTGCTCTTGCCGATGATCGACCGCAGCGAGGTCTGCGCCACCTGCCCGATCGCCGACATGTAGTCCTGCACGTCGACCACCGCGCGGACCGGGTCGATCACGTTGAAGTAGATGACCGCGTCGACCCGCACAGTCACGTTGTCGCGCGTGATGCCGTCCTGTGCGGGGATGGGCATCGTGATGATCTGCATGTTGACCTTCTGCAGTCGGTCCGCGACCGGTATCAGCATCGTCAGACCGGGTGGCCTGACATGGTTTTGAACCCGGCCGAAGCGGAAGACCACGCCCCTCTCGTACTGCTTGACCACGCGGATGTTGCTCACGCAGACCCAGGCCAACACCAACACGGCGGCCGCCGCCACGCCGAGCGAATAGACCATGTCCATGATCTGACCTCGATTCATGGAGTCGCGTTGTTCGACCCCACAGTTCGATTGTGCGACGCCGGTGCGTCGGCTGCCAGAACCGACCGAGAGGCCGCCGAGTGAACAATCTGCCCGATAGTGTCTACTGCACTGGACAGGCTCATCGAGGAGACGATTCATGACCGCAGGGCAACCGCCGCTTCGCGTGATCCAGTGGACCACCGGCAACATCGGCCGGCGTTCACTGCACGCCATCATCGGCCGCGACGACATGGAACTGGTGGGCGTGTATGCCCACGGCTCCGACAAAGTCGGTGTCGACGCCGCCGAATTGGCGGGCTGGCCGGAACCGACGGGGGTTCTGGCCACCAATTCCGTCGATGAACTGCTCGAGCTCAAGCCGGACGCGTGCTGTTACAACCCGCTGTGGCCGGATGTCGACGAGCTCACCCGGCTACTGTCGGCCGGGGTCAACGTGTGTTCGAGCGCGGCCTGGATCACCGGCGGCAAGCAGACCCCCGAGGATTTGCAGCGGATCCGGAAGGCTTGCGAGACAGGGAATTCCACGATCTTCGGCAGCGGCGCGCACCCCGGTATGACGAATATGGTCGGCATGGTGCTGTCCGGTTCGTGCGAGCGGGTCGACGAAATCCGGATCACCGAGTCGGTGGACTGCTCGACCTATGAGTCGGCCGGAACCCAGACCGCCATGGGTTTCTCGCAGGATCCCGAAACGCCGGGGTTGGCCGAGAGCGTACGGCGCGAGAGCGAGGTGTTCGCCGAGTCCGCGGCGATGATGGCCGATGCCATCGGCGCGACACTGGATCGGATGACGTTCGACGTCACGTTCACCGCGGCCACCGGCGACTCCGATCTCGGTTTCATGCAGATCCCGAAGGGCACCGTCGCGGGCGTGTTCGGCTACCACCGCGGCCGGGTCGGCGACAAGAACGTCGTCAGCGTCGGATTCAACTGGACGATGGGCGATCACGTCACGCCGCCCAAACCCCTTGAGCACGGCCATGTCATCCAGGTCTTCGGCTTGCCCAACATGCGTACGGTGCTGCACTGCCTGCCGCCCAAGGGCTGGACCGAGCCCGGGTTCATGGGCCTCGGAATGATCTACACCGCGCTGCCGGTCACCAACGCGGTGCCCGCGGTGGTCGCCGCCCCGCCCGGGATCGTCACGCTCAAGGATCTGCCGCCGATCACCGGACGCTTCGCGGGCTGAGACGGCCGGCGAGCCTGTCCTTGCCGGGCCCGTCCAGATCGGTCAACGCAGCACCTCGGCCCGCCATCGCCATGAGCACCGCCTCACCGGGGCCGCGCACCTCGGGTCCGCGACCCCACGACCAGTCGAGATCTGTTGCGACGAGCCGTACTCCGCGCGTCCGTAGTGCGCCGCGCAGCGGCGGCGCCCAGATCGCGAAGTTCAACACGACGCGCAACCGGTCCGGCGGAATCACCCGCGGCAGGCCCAGTGACCGACGTATGTCCTGTTGGTGGATCATGCCGTCGGCGAGTGCGATCCGCCCGCCGAAGCCGGTGGTCAAGCCTCTCGGCTCGGCATAGCGCCGAAACAGTGCGATGAGCTCACCGGGCTGTTTGCCGGCGTCCTCGGCGACGCCGACCGCGTTGGCGCCGCCGCGCGTCACGAGTCCCTTCGCCATGCGACGGATCGTCTCGCCGCGGCTCAACGCGTCGTAGCCGATCACGTGCGCGGCGACGTCGCGAACCCGCCAGTCCCCACACAGCGTGGGACTGTCCCACTGCTGTGGCGTCAAACCGTCGAGGAACTCGGCGAACTCGGTGCGCTCGTCGCGCGCGAGTTGCATGGTCGAGCTCACGAATCCACGCTCTCCACGAGCGCACCGTAACGGCTGAGGTAGAGCGGCCAGCCGGCGTCGCCGTCGACTCCGGAAACGACGGCCTCCCAACCATCTCCATGCCGGTCGATGTGGCGATGTTCGAGTTCGACGCGCGTGCGCGTCTCCGACTCGGCGACGAAGCGCACTTCGACCTCGCTGCAGCGGGCCGGGTCGGTTTCGATTTGCCAGGTGGGGTCGATGTCCCAGGTGAACACGACCCGGTTCGGTGGATCCAGTGCGATGACGCGCGCCCACGCGCATACGCTGCCGTCGACGCCGCGGTCGTAGATTCTGCCGCCAGGTCTCGCCTCGAAGACGGTCTCGGCGATCGGGACGGCCAGCAGGTTGTGTTCGCGGGGCTTGAAATCGCCGAACTGCTCGGTGAATACGCGGAACGCCCGCTCCAGCGGTGCATCGACCACGATGTCGTGGCGGATGGTTCGCAGCCTGGCCTGACTCATGTGGGGTCTCCTTCCCGGCGCTCTACGACTTCCTTGAAACCGGCCAAGGCCTGCACCCAGAACCGGTCGAGATAGTCACGCAACGCCACCAGCCCCGCCTCGTTCACGCGATACAGCCGCCGGGTGCCCGCGATCGACTCGACCACGAGGTCGGCGTCTTTGAGCACCCGCAGGTGTTGGGAGACGGCGGGACGCGAGATGGGTAATTGGTCGGCGAGGACGCCCACCGCCACCGGACCGTCGGCGAGTTTCTCGAGGATCGACCGGCGAGTCTTGTCGCCGAGCGCGTCGAGGACGGCGGATGCGGATGCGGACACTTGGTAAGTGTGAACTAACGGTAAGTCAACGTCAACCGTTAGTTGCGACTTACGGACTTACGGATACACCTCGACCGCCACCCCGACCGCGCCCCCACCGACGTGGACCGCCAGCACGGGCCCCATGTCGGTGACGGTGAGCGATGCGATCTGCGGAAGTCGGGTGGTCAGTGCCGCACCGATTTCATCGGCGGCGTCGCGGTTGTCGACATGGTGCACGACCACGCTCGCCTGCCGGTCGCCGACGACCTCCGCCACCTGATCGACGAGGGCTGCATGCGCTTTCGAGATGGTCCGGATCCGTTGTGACAACACGAGCCGACCGTCCACGTCGAGGCGCAGCAACGGCTTGAGTGACAGCGCGGTGCCGAGCCAGGACGCCGCCGTGCCGATGCGGCCGCTGCGGCGGAGGTTGTCGAGTCGGTGCACGACGATGAACGCGTGTCCATGTCCGACCGCATCGCGCGCGGCCGCCTCGACGGCGTCCAGATCCGCGCCCGCGCGGGCTGTTCGGGCCGCGGCAAGCGCTACGAAGCCGACGCCCATGGCCGCCGAGCGCGAATTGACGACCCGGACCGCTTGGCCGAATTCGCGGGCGGCGAGCACCGCCGAACTGTAGGTGCTCGACAGCGCGGCCGAAATGTGAACGGCGACAACGCCATCACCACCGCTGTCGGCGAGTGCCTGCCGGTACACGTCAGCGAGTTCCGCCGGCGTCGCGCCGGACGTCGTGACTTTCGCCCGGTCCTGGATGTCGGACGGTACCGGGTCGACGCCGTCGCGCAGATCGGTGTCGTCGTCGAGCACGTGTAACGGCACCTGCCGGATCTGCCATTGTTCGCGGTGTTCCTGGCACAGCCGCGACGACGAGTCGGTGACCACTACGACTGCCATGTCAGTCGGCGGAATTCTCTTGTAGCACACCGGCTGCGGCGAGTCCTTTGAGCATTAGCTCGGCCACTGCGCGGTGGGCTTCGAAGTTCCAGTGGATCCCGTCGGGATTGCCGCGGCCGTTGAGCACCTCGTCGGCGACCGCCGCCTTGAGGTCGACGAGCGCGACATCGTGCTCCTCGGCCCAGGCCGTGATCGCCCGCACGGTGGGCTCCCGGCCGTGATGCGCCCTGCCGTAGGTCTCGGCGATGTGCACCGAAGGCAGTGAGGCCACCACCGGTATCCCGGGCCGGTTGAAATCGATTGCGTCGCGTGTCATCTCAAGATATTCGACCGTCACGTGCGGCGGCAGCGCCGACCGCGCGATGGGCGAAAGACGTGGTTGGGCCCAGCCATAGCCGTCGCGGACCCAGCGTCGCAGCCACGCCGGACGCACGTAGCGGATCAGCTCGCGCAACGCCGTCGGCAGCGGCGATGGCAGGGAATCCATGCCGCTCGTCGCGAAGATCACCGCACCGGCGCGCGGAAGGGCCGCCCACGATCGGGGGTCCTGGGTCGCGGCCCACCACACGTCGCGGCACGTCCAACCGATCCGGCCGATGAGCTCCAGGTCCCAGTCGAGCTGGTCTGCCACGATGTTGGGCCAGATGCGCGGATCGTCGGACGGCAGGCCGCCGGTCGGGCCGAAGTAGGACAGCGAGTCGGCGAACACCAACAGCACCGGCCTGCGCTCGGCGGAGCGCTCAGAGGACATCGTTGGCAACCTGAGCCGACGCGTTCCACACGTCCAGCCGCCACCGGATCGCCGGGAAATCCGCGTCGTCGGCGGAATGCCCGGACAATTGGACCCAGCTCGCGTTGCCCATACCGCCCAGCACGGGCCAATTGTCGACGGGCAAGCCCAGCAAGCCGGCGGTCAACGCCGCGATCAGCCCACCGTGAGCGACCAGCACAACCGGGCGCTCCGGTCCGTCGATCCCCCACTCCTGTTGTTCGGCAACAAGTTCCGCTACAACGGGCATGCTGCGTTCGGCGACGTCGACACGGCTCTCGCCGCCGTGCGGCGCCCATCGCGCGTTGTCGCGCCAGGCCAGCCGCGCACCCGGCGCCGCCGCATCCACCTCGAGATGGGTGAGGCCCTGCCAGTCGCCGAGATGAGTTTCGCGCAGCCGCTGGTCGACCTCGACCGAGATTCCGGCGCGATCGCCCAGTGTCACCGCGGTATCCAGCGCGCGCTTGAGATCCGACGACACGATCAGCAGGGGCTGGCGTTTCGCCAGCACCTCGGCGGCTGCTGCCGCCTGGTCACGGCCCAGGTCCGACAGCTCGGTGTCGAGCTGCCCCTGCATCCGGCTACCGGCGTTGTACTCGGTCTGACCGTGACGCAGCATGACCAGGCGGCGCACCCTCATTCGGCGTCTCCGTCCGGCGCTTCAGGCTGCCGATCGAGATCCACCGGCACCAGCGGGCAGTCCTTCCACAGCCGGTCCAGCGCATAGAAGTTGCGTTCGTCCTGGTGCTGGATGTGCACGACGACGTCGACGTAGTCGAGCAGCGTCCAACGACCTTCTCTGGTGCCTTCCCGGCGAGCGGGCTTGTAGCCGGCGCGCCGCATCTTCTCCTCGACCTCGTCGACGATCGCGTTGACCTGCCGCTCGTTCGAGGCCGACGCGATCACGAAGCAGTCGGTGATCACGAGCTGCCCCGACACGTCGATGACCACCACGTCGTCGGCGAGCTTGGAAGCCGCGGCCTGCGCGGCGACGGTGGCCATCTCGACGGCTTCGGCGGTGGCGGTCATCGGGCTGCCCCCGCGTTCGTCGCGTCGGCGGTATAGAGGCCGCGCTTGGCCACATACTGCACCACGCCGTCGGGCACCAGATACCAGATCGGGCGAGCCTGTTCGGCGCGCCTGCGGCAATCGCTCGACGAAATCGCCAACGCAGGCACCTCCACGAGTTTGAGCGCATTGGGCGGCAATTCTTCAAGCGCCGCGGAGATGTGTTTGCCGTCGAGTTCGTAACCAGGTCGGCTCACGCCGACGAATCGCGCCATCGAAAACAGGTCCTCCCAGTTCTGCCAGGACAGGATCGACGCCAGTGCGTCGGCACCGGTGATGAAGTACAGATCCGCGTCCGCGTTCAAATCGCGCAGGTCGCGCAGGGTGTCTTTGGTGTAGGTCGGACCGCCGCGGTCGATGTCGACACGGCTCACCGAGAACCGCGGATTGGACGCGGTCGCGATCACCGTCATGAGGTAGCGGTCCTCGGCCTCGGTCACGCGCCGATCGTGCTTTTGCCACGGCTGACCGGTCGGCACGAACACGACCTCGTCGAGGTCGAACAGGTCGGCAACCTCACTGGCCGCCACCAGGTGCCCGTTGTGAATGGGATCGAACGTCCCACCCATCACGCCGAGCCTGCGTCGAGAAGCCACGAATAGCCAGCTTACGGCAGCGTCGGTGCCACCTCAGACGGGCAGCAGCCCGTCGATGACCGCGGCCAGCTGCTTGGCCGAGCGGCACTCGTGCATCGGGATGACGTCGAGGTATTTCGGCACCGCGGAGTCGCCGCTCCCCCACAGGTGCTTGGGTTCGGGGTTGAGCCAGTGGGCATGGCGGCTGGACGACACCATGTGCGCAAGCAGCTCGGCCTCCGGGTTGCGGTAGTTGTTGCGGCCGTCGCCGAGGACGAGCAGTGAGCTGCGCGGCGACAGCACGTTCGGATACTTGTCGAGGAAGGACACGAACGCGTGCCCGTAGTCGGAGTGCCCGTCGCGGGTGTACACCCCGGCTTCGCGGGTGATGCGCTGGACGGCCACGGCCAGATCGGACTCCGGGCCGAACAGTTGGGTGACCTCGTCGGTGGTGTCGATGAAGGCAAAGACGCGAACCCTGCTGAACTGCTGACGCAGCGCCGACACCAGCATGAGCGTGAAGTGGCTGAAGCCCGCGACCGAGCCCGAGACGTCACACAGCACCACGAGTTCCGGACGGGCCGGATGCGGCTTCTTGAGCACGACATCGATCGGCACGCCGCCGGTGGACATGGACTTGCGCAACGTCTTGCGCAAGTCGATCTCCCCGGCGCGCGAGCGCCGGCGACGAGCGGCCAGCCGGGTCGCCAGGGTGCGGGCCAGCGGTGCCACCGTCTTGCGCATCTGCTTGAGCTGCTCGCCCGAGGCACGCAGGAACTCGACGTTCTCCGCGAGCTGCGGCACCCCGTACATCTGGACGTGTTCACGGCCCAGCTGTTCGGCGGTGCGGCGCTTGGTCTCCGACTCGACCATCTTGCGCAGTTGCGCGATGCGCTGGGCGGCCAGCGCCTTGGCGATCTCCTCCTGCGTGGGGGTGGGTTCCTCGCCGTACGGTGCCAGCAGCCCGGCCAGCAGGCGGCCTTCCAGGTCGTCGAGGCTCATGGCCTTGAGCGCCTGATACGACGAGTACGACGGTCCGCGGCTGGAGTTGTAGCGGCCGTACGCCTCGACGATCTGTGCGATCATCGCCGCCAGTCGGTCATCGAGATTGGCCAGCTCCTCGTTGTCGGTGAGCATCTGCACAAGTGCCGCGCGCATGGCTTCGATGTCCTCGGGCGGAAGATCCTGGTTGTCTCCGGCCGGATCGTCCGAGGCGTCGTCGTCGAGCACCGTGCGCGCGCCCAGCGCCGCCGGGAAGAACAGGTCGAACATCGCGTCGTAGATGTCGCGGTGGTCGGCGCGGCGCAACACCGCGCATGCGATGCCTTCGCGCAATGCTTCGCGATCGCCGAGACCGAGCACCGTGATCACGCGCCCGGCATCCACCGTCTCCGACGGCCCCACCGAGATGCCCTGCCCGCGAAGCGCTTCCACGAATTCCACGAGGTGGCCCGGCAGGCCGTGCGGGGCCAGCGGCTGGGGTGGTCGGGTCCGGCGCGACGCCATCAGTCGTCGTCCGTCAATTCAGCCGGAGCTCGCCGGCCGCGCGCTGCTGATCGGACTGGTGTTTGAGCACCACACCGAGCGTTGCGGCGATCATCTGGTCGTCGATCGTGTCGAGGCCGAGCGCCAGCACGGTGCGGCCCCAGTCGATCGTCTCGGCGACCGACGGCAGCTTCTTGAGCTGCATGCCGCGCAGCACGCCGATGATGCGGACGAGCTCGGTGGCGATGTGCTCGGGCAGTTCGGGCACCCGGGACAGCAGGATGCGGCGTTCGAGGTCGGGGTCGGGGAAGTCGATGTGCAGGAACAGGCAGCGACGTTTGAGCGCCTCCGACAACTCGCGGGTCGCGTTGGAGGTCAGCACGACGAACGGCGGCCGCTCGGCGGTGATGGTGCCGAGTTCGGGGACGGTCACCGCGAAGTCGGAGAGCACCTCCAGCAGCAGCCCCTCGATCTCGATGTCGGCCTTGTCGGTCTCGTCGATGAGCAGCACCGTGGGGTCGGTGCGTTTGATCGCCGTCAGCAGCGGACGGGTCAGCAGGAATTCCTCGCTGAACACATCGTCTTTCGTGCGGTCCCAGTCGGCTCCCTCGCCCTGACCGGCCTGGATCCGCAGGATCTGCTTGGCGTGGTTCCACTCGTAGAGTGCCCGCGCCTCGTCGACACCCTCGTAGCACTGCAGCCGCACGAGCTCCGAACCAGTGGATTGGGCGACCGCGCGGGCCAATTCGGTTTTGCCGACGCCGCCGGCCCCTCCACGAGCAGCGGCTTGCCCAACCGGTCGGCGAGGAAAACCGCGGTGGCGGTTGCGGTGTCGGGCAGGTAGCCGGTCTCGGCCAGCCGTCGCGCGACATCGTCGATGTCGGCGAACAGCGGCGCCGGGCGTGCGGGCACGCTCATATCTCTCCTGGTTGTCTAGGCCGGGCGGGTTTGGCCGTCACCCCACACGATCCACTTGGTCGAGGTCAGCTCGGGCAGCCCCATCGGCCCACGGGCATGCAGCTTCTGGGTGGAGATGCCGATCTCGGCGCCGAAACCGAACTGCTCTCCGTCGGTGAACGCGGTGGACGCGTTGACCATCACCGCGGCCGCGTCGACGCGCTCGGTAAAGCGCTGGGCGGCAGCGAGATCGGTCGCGACGATGGCCTCGGTGTGCCCGGTGCCGTACGTGTTGATGTGGTCGATCGCTCCGTCGACTCCGTCCACCACGGCCACGGCGATGTCCATCGACAGGAACTCGGCCCGCAGTTCGTCATCGGTGGGGTCGGCGTGCACGGTGACGCCGGCGTCCTGTAGCGCCGCCGTCAGCCGCGGCAGCGCAGTCTCTGCGACCGCGCGATCGACCAGCAGCGTCTCGGCGGCATTGCACACACTGGGCCGACGTGTCTTGGAGTTCAGCAGGATCTTCTCGGCCAGGTCGAGATCGGCCGATTCATCAACGTAGACATGGCAATTGCCCACACCCGTCTCGATCGTCGGCACCTGCGCGTCGCGCACCACGGCGTCGATCAGGCCGGCGCCGCCGCGTGGGATCACCACGTCGACCAGGCCGCGGGCCTGGATGAGGTGGGTGACGCTGGCGCGGTCATGGCTCGGCAACAGCTGCACCGCGTCGAGCGGCAGCCCCTCACCCGCGAGGGCGGACCGCAGCGCGATCACCAACGCCTCGTTGGATCGCGCGGCCGACGAGCTGCCACGCAGCAGCGCCGCGTTACCGGATTTGAGGGTCAGGCCGAACGCGTCGACCGTGACGTTGGGCCTGCCCTCGTAGACGATGCCGACCACCCCGAGCGGCACGCGCTGCTGGCGCAACTGCAGGCCGTTGGGCAGGGTGCGGCCGCGCAGCACCTCCCCGACCGGATCGGGCAGCCCCGCGACCTGACGCAGCCCGGCGGCGATGCCGTCCACGCGCTGCGGGTTGAGGGCCAACCGGTCGAGCATCGCCTCGGGCGTACCGGCGGCGCGCGCCGCCTCGAGATCCGCGGCGTTGGCGGCCAGTACCTCGTGGACATGTGACAGCACGCTGTCCGCGGCTGCGTGCAGGGCACTGTTCTTGGCCGCGGCGCTCAGGGTCGCCAGCGTCCTGGCCGCGACCCGGGCCCGCCGCGCGGCGTCATGGACCTGTCCACGCAGGTCCGCGTCCGGCACCACAACAGCACTCGACTGCGTCTGAACGCTCATCCAGCCAGCGTATCGGACCTGTTGGCGGCGTTCGACGCGTGTCAGCCCAGGGCTCGTCTAGCGTTGTCGGCTATGGCCGCTTCGCGCGTGTGCGTCGTTGGAAGCATCAATGCCGACCTGACCTTCGCCGTGCGCATCCTGCCCCGCCCGGGGCAGACCGTCCTGGCGTCCTCACTCGTATCGGCACCGGGCGGCAAGGGCGGGAATCAGGCCGTTGCCGCCGCGCGCGCAGGCGGCGACGTCGCACTCGTGGCGGCCGTCGGCGAGGACGCCGCGGCCGAGTCATTGCGCGCGCACCTGCGCGCCAACGGCGTCAACCAGGATGCGGTGGTGAGCCTGCCGGGCCCGAGCGGATCGGCCGTGATCGTCGTCGACGCCGCAGGCGAGAACAGCATCGTGGTGGCACCTGGCTCGAACTCCCTGCTCGAGGTGGATTCCGCGGCCGCCCGGTCCGCGATCTGCGACGCCGACGTCGTGCTGCTGCAACTGGAGATTCCCGCCACGACAGCGATCGCGGCGGCCCGGTTGGCCCGGGCGGCCGGAGCCGTCGTCATGCTCAACGCATCGCCTGCCGGCACCGCCGCGCACCACCTGCTGGCGCTGTCGCACTCGGTCGACGTGGTGGTGGTCAACGAGACCGAGGCCGCGGAGTGGCATTGGCCGGTCAAGCATCTCGTGATCACCCGGGGATCGAAGGGCGCGAGTTACCTGGGTGAGGACGAACGCTTCGATGTGCCCGCGCCGATGGTGCGGGCAGTCGATACCGCCGGGGCCGGCGACGTGTTCGCCGGTGTGCTCGCCGCGGGCTGGCGGTCGGGATACGAGGATGCGCTGCGGCGCGCGTGTGCGGCCGGAGCGCTCGCGACGCTGGTGCGCGGGGCGGGCGACTGCGCCCCCAACGCCGCCGACATCGACGCCGTGCTGACGCACTGAGGCAACCAACTGAAGGCGATACCGTTGCCGTTATAGTCGCCAGCTATGACACCGCGACCGCCCGAGGGCGACTGGCTCGGCACGCCATACCTCAAGTTCGACCGGCAGGGCCCGTTCGGCGTCGTCACGCTGGACCGCCCCGAGGCGCGAAACGCCATGACGCCGGCGATGTACTTCGGGATCCGCTACGCCGTCACGCATGTCGAGTCGGATCCGGACCTCGCGGGCCTGCTGATCACCGGCACGGGTGACGTGTTCGCGCCGGGTGGTGACCTGGGCGGCGGCGACGGGGTCGATGACTGGATGAGCTTCGGCGCAGCCCTCTCGATGGATGTGACGCCGTTCGAGACGTTGCGCCAGTCGGTCAAACCCGTTGTCAGCGCGGTCAATGGGTTGTGCCAGGGCGGCGGCCTGCAGATCGCGATGTGCAGCGACATGGCCGTCGTCAGCGACCGCGCCACATTCCGGGTCCCCGAGCTCTATCGCGGTATCGCCGACACCTACTACAGCCAGATGCTGGCCCGGCTGATCGGCCCAGTGCGCACCCGCGACCTGATGTTCACCGGCCGCACGCTGAGCGCCGACGAGGCCGTCGACTGGGGCATGGTGGCGCGTGTCGTGCCGCACGACCAACTGCTCGACGAGGCGCGTGAGGTGCTGGCGCAATGCTGCCGCACCGCACCGCGCGCACGGGGCGTGGTCAAGTCCAGCCTGGACAACTATCTGGGCCTGTTCGACCGGATCGGGATGAAGGCCAGCTACAGCGGCGACGAGGCTGCCGAAGGGTTCCGCGCCTTCAAACAGCGAAGGTCGCCCGAGTGGGTTCATCCCGAGCTCCGGACCGAGGGCCGACTCTGAGTTAGTTCACGCTTTTCTGAATTCAGCGTTCAATGTACTATCTGTTTCATGGAGACGGTCATCAACGGCACCGCGTTGTCCCGGTTCGGATACGCGCTCTCGGACCCGACGCGCGCCCGCATCCTGCTGATGTTGCGCGACGGGCCGCGCTACCCGTCCGACCTCGCCGACGCCATCGGGGTGTCCCGCCAGACCCTGTCCAACCATCTGGCGTGCCTGCGCGGCTGCGGGCTCGTGGTGGTCCAGCCCGAAGGCCGGCGCAACCGCTACGAACTCGCCGACCGCCGCATCGGCCACGCGCTCGATGATCTGGTGGGCCTGGTGCTCGCCGTGGATCCCGCCTGCTGCCCCACCGCCGATACCGAAGGCTGCTGCTGATGGTGACGGCTGCCCGCCAGGATGTGTTGGCCCGCCGCATCCGCTGGCTCGTGGCGGCGACGATCACCTACAACGTCATCGAGGCGGCCATCGCACTTGCCGAGGGCACCCGGGTGTCGTCGTCGGCATTGATCGGGTTCGGCCTCGACTCCGCGGTGGAGGTGTCGTCCGCGGCGGTGGTGGCGTGGCAGTTCGCCGCCGCGGACCCCGAGACCCGGGAACGGACCGCGCTGCGGCTCATCGCATTCTCGTTCTTCGCACTGGCCGCCTACGTGACCGTCGACGCGACCATGTCGTTGTTCGGCATCGGCGAAGCGCGGCACTCACCGGTCGGCATCGCGCTCGCGACCGCGAGCCTGCTCGTCATGCCGGTGCTGTCGCTCACTCAGCGCCGGGCCGCGCGCGAACTCGGATCCCGGTCAGCCTTCGCCGATTCCAAGCAGACGCTGCTGTGCACATATCTGTCCGCCGCACTTCTGATCGGCCTGCTGCTCAATGCCCTGCTCGGATGGGCGTGGGCCGACGGTGTGGCCGCACTTGTGATCGCCGCGCTCGCCGTTCGCGAAGGCGTCAACGCCTGGCGTGGTGACCCATGCTGCTAGCGGGCGTCGGGCTCAACCGCTAACTGTCGGGAATCTCGCGTTCGATCTCGTCGAGCCAGATCCGGGCAGACATGTCCGACGGTGCCCGCCAGTCGCCTCGCGGTGACAGCGCGCCACCGTGCGACACCTTGGGCCCGTTGGGCAGTGCCGAACGTTTGAACTGCGCGAACGAGTAGAACCGCTGCGCGAACACCTGCAGCCAGTGCCGGATCTCCTTGAGCGAGTACGCCGGCCGCTTGTCCTCCGGGAATCCGGCCGGCCAGTCCCCCTGCGCCGGATCATGCCAGGCGTGCCAGGCCAGGAACGCCACCTTCGACGGACGGAATCCGTACCGCAGCACCTGGAACAGCGAAAAGTCCTGCAGCACATACGGCCCGACTTTGGCTTCGCTGCTTTGGATCTCCTCGTCTTCACCGGTGGGGATCAGCTCGGGGGTGATCTCGGTATCGAGCACCGACTGCAGCACCTCGTTGACGTCCGAGTCCACGGGCCCGAACTGACCGGACGAGATGACCCATCGGATCAGGTGCTGGATCAAGGTTTTCGGCACGCCGCCGTTGACGTTGTAGTGCGACATCTGGTCGCCGACCCCGTACGTCGACCAGCCGAGCGCGAGTTCGGACAGGTCGCCGGTGCCGAGCACGATGCCGCCGCGCTGGTTGGCGAGCCGGAACAGGTAATCGGTTCGCAGGCCGGCCTGCACGTTCTCGAACGTGACGTCGTAGACCTTCTCGCCGCGGCCGAACGGGTGGTCCATCTCCGTGAGCATCAATTCGGCGGTCTTCTTGATGTCGATCTCTTCGAACGTCACACCGAGGGCCTCGCTCAGCCGGATGGCGTTGTTCTTGGTGCGGTCCCCCGTGGCGAAGCCGGGCAGCGTGAACGCGAGAATGTCGCTGCGCGGGCGGTTTTCGCGGTCCATCGCGCGCGCGGCGACGATCAGCGCGTGCGTGGAATCCAGGCCGCCCGAGACGCCGATGACGACCTTCGGGTAGTTCAGTGCGCGCAGGCGTTGCTCCAGACCGGAGACCTGGATGTTGTATGCCTCATAGCAATCCTGCTGCAGCCGTTCGGGATTGGCCGGTACGAACGGGAAGCGCTCGACCTCACGCAACAGCCCGATGTCCCCGGACGGCGGGTCGAGCTGGAACTCGACCCGGCGGAAGGCGTCAGACGTGGCCGCGTGGTGGCGGGCATTGTCGTCGAACGTGCCCATACGCAGCCGCTCCGAGCGGATCAGCTCCAGATCGACGTCGGCGACCGCACGTCGTTCACCGCGCGGAAAACGCTCGCTCTCGGCGAGCAGCAGCCCGTTCTCCCAGATCATCGTCTGGCCGTCCCATGCGAGATCGGTGGTCGACTCGCCCTCACCCGCCGCGGCGTAGACGTATGCCGCCAAACACCGTGCCGAAGCCGAGCGGGCCAGCAGGCACCGGTCCTCGGCACGGCCGACGGTGATCGGGCTGCCCGACAGATTCGCCAGCACCGTCGCCCCCGCCAGTGCGGCCTGCGCGCTGGGTGGTACCGGGACGAACATGTCCTCACAGATCTCGACATGCAGGACAAGGCCGGGAAGGTCGGCGGCCACGAACAACAGATCCGGACCGAACGGCACCTCGGCACCCGCGACCCGGATGGTGCCGCGCACGTCATCGCCCGCGGCAAGCTGCCTGCGCTCGTAGAACTCGCGGTACGTCGGCAGATACGACTTGGGCGCCACGCCGAGTATCGCCCCGCGGTGGATGACCACCGCCGCGTTGTAGATGCGGTGGCGGTGCCGCAGCGGCGCACCGACGACGAGCACCGGTGCCAGCACGGCCGACGCCGCGACGATCTCGGTGAGCGCTTCTTCGACCGATTCGAGCAGCGCGTCCTGCAGCAGGATGTCCTCGATCGAGTAGCCCGACAGCGTCAACTCGGGGAAAACCGCGACCGCGACGCCGTCGTCGTGGCAGGCCTGGGCCAACCGCAACACCGACTCGGCGTTGGCCGGCGGATCCGCCAGTGCCGTGTGATGAGTGCAGGCCGCAACCCGCGCGAAACCGTGGCGGTAGGCGCTGTAGAAGTCCATCGCTCCCTATTGTTGCCCGTGAAGTGTCAAGATCGGGTGACGGGGTATCAACAATCTCATGAGCGATACCGCTGTCGTCGTCGTCGACATGCTCAACAGTTACCAACACGAGGATGCCGAACTGCTGGCGCCCAATGTCGCCCGGATCATCGATCCCCTCGTCAATCTGATCAAAGCCGCGCGCGAGCGCGACGACGTCGACCTGATCTACGTCAACGACAACTACGGTGACTTCACCGCGCAGTTCAGCGACATCGTCGAATCGGCGCTCGACGGCGAGCGGCCGGACCTGGTGCGCCCGATCCTGCCCGAGGACGGCTGCCTGCTGTTGACCAAGGTGCGCCACAGCGTCTTCTACGCCACCGCCCTCGACTATCTGCTGGGTCGGCTGGGCACCGAGCGCGTGATCCTCGCCGGCCAGGTCACCGAGCAGTGCATCCTCTACAGCGCCCTGGACGCCTACGTCCGCCACTTCGACGTCGTCGTTCCGGCCGACGCGGTGGCACACATCGACGCCGGACTGGGCGAGGCTGCGTTGGAGATGATGCGGCGGAACATGAGCGCCGAGATCGTTCCTGCCGCCGAGTGCCTGGCCTGACGCGTCGACACTCAGCCGAGATCGATGACGACCTTCACGTCGGTGCCGGTTTCACGGTGATTGCACGCACACCGGCTGAGTAGCCACATCTCCGACCGATCTACCCTCGACAGAGTGGATGCACCCGAACTCGTCACCCTGCTACAGGGGCGCCGTGTCGCCGTGCTCACGGGCGCGGGGATGTCCACCGACTCCGGGATCCCCGACTACCGTGGGCCGGATTCGCCGCCGAGCAACCCGATGACCATCCGGCAGTTCACATCCGACCCGGTGTTCCGGCAGCGCTACTGGGCCCGCAACCACATCGGCTGGCGGCACATGGACGACACCCAACCCAACGCGGGCCACCGCGCACTGGCAGCGCTCGAAGCCTCCGGTGTGGTGACGGGATTGATCACCCAGAACGTGGACCTGCTCCACACCAAAGCCGGCAGTCGTGACGTGGTCAACCTGCATGGGACCTACGCACAGGTGGCGTGTCTCGACTGCGGTCACACCATGGCGCGAAGCACATTGGCCGACTTGTTGGAGCAGGCGAATACAGGTTTCCTGGAGCGAGCCGAGACGGTCGGTGGCATCGCCGTGGCCCCGGACGCCGATGCCGTCGTGACCGATACCGCGTCGTTCGTCATCGTCGACTGTCCGGTCTGTGGCGGGATGCTCAAACCCGACATCGTCTACTTCGGCGAGAACGTCCCGAAAGAGCGTGTGGAGCAAGCCTATTCAGTGGTCGATGCGGCACAGGCCCTTCTGGTGGCGGGTTCGTCGCTGACCGTGTACTCGGGCTACCGGTTCGTCCGTCATGCGGCAGCGCGCGGCATGCCCGTCGCCATCATCAACCGTGGCCCCACTCGCGGCGATGACCTCGCGACCGTGAAGGTCGACGCGGGCTGCTCGGAGATGTTGACGCTGCTCGCCGGTGAGCTGGTCAGAACGTACACGGCATCGCCCGGATAGCGTGCACGAAATTGCCTTGCAGATAGGCCGGTTCGCCGGCCGCGATATCGGGAAGCTGGTGCAGTAACTCGGCGAAGAGCGCTCTCAGCTGCGTTCTCGCGACATGAGCGCCCAGGCAGAAATGCCGTCCGCCACCACCGAATCCCAGGTGCGGATTCGGTTTTCGGCTCAGATCGAGTACCTCGGGCCGGTCGAATACGGCGGTGTCCCAATTGCCCGACGCGTAGAACATCACGACCTTGTCCCCCGCGGCGATCTTCCGGCCACCGATCTCGACATCGGTTGCCGCGGTGCGCCGGAACGTCATCACGGGCGTCGCCCACCGCACGAGTTCTTCTACCGCACAGCCGATCCGATCGTCGAAATCCGCCATGAGCCAGGCGCGTTGGTCAGCGAAGTCGGTCAGCGCCTTGAGCGCGTGGCTCGTGGCCTGCCGGGTGGTGTCGTTGCCTGCCACCGCGAGCAGCACGAAGAACGCGGCCACTTCGGCGTCGGTCAGGCGGTCACCATCGACCTCGGCCTGGACGAGGGCACTGATGAGGTCATGGCCCGGCTGCGCACGCCGCTGCGCGGCCAGTTCGCCGGCGACCTGATGCAAATAGACCTGGTTTTCCAGCAGTACTTCGAGCGGGTTCCTGCCGTCGAGGTACACCGGATCGGCCCAGGACACCAGGGCGTCGGCCGCGTGCGCGACCTGCTGCCGGTGAGACTCCGGAATGCCGACCATGTCCGAGAGCGTGCGAATGGGCAGTTCCTTGGCACACTGGTCGACGAAATCGACACCGCTACCTGCCGTTTTGAGTTCGGCGACGATCTGGCGCGCGTTGGCCTTGATAGAGGTTTCGATGCGGGCCACTTGACGCGGGGTGAAGGCGGCGTGGACCAGTTTGCGGATCAGCGTATGCCGAGGTGCGTCCATGGCCAGGAACGACTGTGAGGCCTCCAGCAGCTCCTCGGGCACGTTCTCGAACAGCACTCCCTTGCCGGACAAGAAGGTCTCACTGTCGCGGCTGATGGCGACGATGTCGGCATGCCGGGTGACCGCCCAGAACCCCTGATCGTTCGGATCGTGCATGAGCGCATCCTCCACCGGCGGATGCCAGCTCACCGGCCGGGCGGCCCGAAGCTCGGCGAACGCGTTCTCCCGCTCGGCTGCCGTGGTGGCCCAGAACTTTCGCGACGACAAGTCGACGGGGTCGTAGGCGCGTTGCGACACGGGTGTGATCGGCGACACAGACATGGCGTGACAATAAGTCTAGACAGAGTGTCTAGTCAAGGTGAGAGTGAAGCCGATACGCTGTCGGCATGCCATCGGTGACGCGAAAGCCGCAGGCCAAACGTGAGGAACGGCGCGAAGAGATCGAACGTCAGCTGCTGGCGGCAACCGATCGGCTCATGTCCGACGGCACGAGCTTCACCGAGCTGAGCGTGGACAAGCTGGCCACCGAAGCCGGCATCTCGCGTGCAAGCTTCTACATTTACTTCGAGGACAAAGGCCATCTGCTGCGCCGGCTGGCGACGCAGGTCTTCGGCGAGCTGGCACGCGATGCCGAGCAATGGTGGGGCGTCGCGGGCCGGCGTGATCCCGCCGATGTGCGCGCCGCGATGTCGGGCATCATCGCGAGCTATCGCCGCCACCAGCCGCTGCTCGTCGCGCTCAACGAGATGTCGGCCTACGACTCACTCGTCGGGCAGACGTACCGCGAACTGCTCGCCGGCATCACCGCGCAACTGACCCGGGTGATCGAGGACGGCCAGGCCGACGGGTCGATCCGCCCGCAGCTCCCGGCCGCCACCACGGCGAGCGCGCTCACGTGGCTGGTCGAGCGCACCTGTCACATCAACCTGCCGTCGCAGCCGGCGTCCTACGATGCCGAACTCGCCGCGACGCTCACCCAAATCATCTGGGCTGCCCTCTATCTCGAGTCCCCGCCCGAGTGATTTGTGCACCGTGACCGGCGGTGAGCGCCGCTGGAGGTGCACAAATCACTACGTGGCGACGAGATCGTCGGCGTGTACCGCGGGCCTGCGCATCTCGGCGGGCAGATCCGAGGTCGAGCGGCCGATCATCTTGGCGAGCTCGGCCGCCTCGTACGCCACCACGCCGCGGGCGACGGTGCGGCCGTCAAGCGCACGCAGGTCGACGACATCTCCGCCGTGGAATCGCCCGGTGACTTCGGTGATCCCGGCAGGCAGCAGTGAGCGGCGCTGCTTGACCACCGCGCGCACCGCACCGTCGTCCAGCGTCAGCGTGCCTGCCGACTCCGCGGCGTAGCGCACCCAGAATCGGCGTGCCGACATCCGCTCGGGCCGGGGTGCGAACACCGTGCCCACCGAGGCGTCGTCGAGTGCGGCGGCGGCATCGGCCGCGGCGGCCAGCAGGACCGGAACGCCCGCGTCCGCGGCCAGCAGTGCCGAGGACAGCTTCGACGCCATGCCGCCCGTCCCGAGATGGCTGCCGCGGCCGGCCACGACACCGTCGAGATCGCCCTGCGCGGCAACCTCAGGGATGAAGCGCGCGTTGCCTTTTCGCGGATCGGAGTCGTAGAGGCCGTCGATATCGGACAGCAGGATCAGGGCGTCGGCCCCGACGAGGTGCGCCACCAGGGCCGAGAGCCGATCGTTGTCGCCGAACCGGATCTCGTTGGTGGCCACGGTGTCGTTCTCGTTGACGATCGCCACCGCATGCAGGGCACGCAGTCGGTCGAGGGTGCGCTGAGCGTTGTTGTGCTGCACGCGCATCGAGATGTCGTGCGCGGTGAGCAGCACCTGGCCGACCGTGCGGTTGTAGGCGGCGAACGCCGAACTCCACGCGTTGACGAGGGCGACCTGGCCCACGCTGGCCGCGGCCTGCTTGGTGGCCAGGTCGGCCGGGCGCTTGCTGAGCCGCAGTGGTTCGATCCCGGCGGCGATCGCGCCGGACGACACGATCACCACATCGGACCCGGCCTTCATCCGGCCCTCGATCGCTTCGACCAGGCTCGCGAGCCGGTTCGCGTCGAAGACACCCGAGGGCGTGGTGAGCGCGGTCGTGCCGATCTTGACGACGACGCTGCGCGCGGTACGCACAGCGTCGCGATGCACGCTCATTCGCCGCTCTCCCGGCGGGCCTTCCGTGCGGCCTTGCGCTCCTCGGCGGACACCCGGTCGCTCTGTTCGAGCCGGACATCGGTGCCGCGGCCGGTGAGCGGTACGTCGATCCCGGCCGGGGTCTGCGGTTCCCAGTCGAAGGTCATGTCACCGATGGTGACGGCACAGCCGGGTTGGGCGCCCAGCTTGAGCAGTTCGTCCTCGACGCCCAACCGCGCGAGCCGGTCACCGAGATAGCCGACGGCCTCGTCGTTGTCGAAGTTGGTCTGCGCGATCCAGCGTTCCGGCCGGGTGCCCCGCACGATGAACCCGCCGTGCCCGTCGGACTCCACGGTGAAACCGCTCTCGTCGACGGCGATCGGCCGGATCACCGGACGCCTCGGCACCACCTCGGGCTGGGCATCACGGTACTTCTTGACCATGTCCCACAACGCAAAGGTCAAGGGGCGCAACCCGTCCCGGCTGACCGTGGAGATCTCGAACACCGGCCAGCCGAACCGGCGAGCGACTTCGTCGCGCACGAAATCGGCCAGTTCACGGGCGTCCGGGACGTCGATCTTGTTGAGCACCACCGCACGCGGCCGCGACGCGAGATCGCCCAGCGTCGAATCTCCCTGCAGCGTCGGGGTGTAGGCGGCCAATTCGGCCTCGAGTGCCTCGATGTCGGAGATGGGGTCGCGGCCGGGTTCCATGGTCGCGCAGTCGACGACGTGCACGAGGACCGCGCACCGCTCGAGATGGCGCAGGAACTCCAAGCCCAGACCGCGTCCCTCGGAGGCTCCGGGGATCAACCCGGGCACGTCGGCCACGGTGTAGGTGTTGTCCCCCGCCGACACCACACCGAGGTTGGGCACCAGCGTGGTGAACGGGTAGTCGGCGACTTTTGGTTTGGCAGCCGAGATCGCGGAGACGAGCGAGGACTTGCCTGCCGATGGGAAACCGATCAGCCCGACGTCGGCGACAGTCTTGAGCTCGAGCGTGAGGTCGCGGGCCTGGCCCTTCTCCCCGAGCAGTGCGAAGCCGGGGGCCTTACGCGCCCGGGAGGCCAGCGCGGCGTTGCCGAGGCCACCGCGTCCGCCGGCCGCCGCCTCGAACCGGGTTCCGGCGCCGACGAGATCGGCCAGCATCCGGCCCTGTTCATCGAGCACCACGGTGCCGTCGGGAACCCGAACCTCAAGGTCGGTGCCCGCGGCACCGTCGCGGTTGCTGCCTGCGCCCTGCTTGCCGGACGGCGCGACCACATGGGGATGGAAATGAAAGTCCAGCAGGGTGTGCACCTGCGGATCGACGACGAGGATGACGCTGCCACCTCGACCGCCGTTGCCGCCGTCAGGACCGCCGAGCGGTTTGAACTTCTCGCGGTGCACCGACGCGCAGCCATTGCCGCCGTTGCCTGCCCGCGCGTGAATGACGACGCGGTCGACAAACCGGGGCATCGGACATCCTCTCCGTCGAATGTGAAGCTATCGCGAAAGTTCTATCGAGAACTCGCAGCTGCTTCACATTCGCGGAGAATCCTCGATGTCTCAGGCCTCCGGGCGCGGCACGGGAACGATGTTCACGTGCTTGCGGCCACGCTTGGAGCCGAACTCCACGGCGCCGGGGGCCAGGGCGAACAGGGTGTCGTCGCCGCCACGACCGACGTTGACGCCGGGGTGGAAATGGGTGCCGCGCTGGCGGACGAGGATCTCGCCTGCCTTGACGACCTGGCCGCCGAACCGCTTGACGCCGAGCCGCTGGGCGGCTGATTCGCGACCGTTGCGTGAGCTGGAAGCGCCCTTCTTGTGTGCCATGTCGAAACGCCTCCTATTACTTGATGCCCGTGACCTTGAGCACGGTCAGCTGCTGACGGTGCCCCTGGCGCTTGTGGTAACCGGTCTTGTTCTTGAACTTGTGGATGCGGATCTTGGGACCCTTGGTGTGCTCGAGCACCTCGCCGGTGACCGCGACCTTGGCCAGGTCGTCGGCCTTGCTGGTGACCTTCGCGCCGTCGACCACAAGAGCGACGGGCAGCGATACCGACGCGCCGGGCTCGGAGTCGAGCTTCTCAACCTTCACCACGTCGCCGACGGCAACCTTGTACTGCTTGCCGCCGGTCTTGACGATTGCGTATGTCGCCATCGTGTCCTCTGCTCTTGCTGCTCTGCGGGCGCGCGCTACCGGTCGGTGCGTGCGCGGGTCTTGGGTGGCGGGGTGCCCCGCCGTCGCCAGCCTGCAACCACAGGCACTGACGACAACTGGTCAAGGGTACGTGACCAGCGGGTAAAGGGTCAAACCGGCCCTAGTGCACGGCGCGCCGGGCACCGTACCACTGCTCGCCTGCGGGTTCACCGGCCAGATTCCAGCTCCACGACACTCGTGGGGTGATGCGCGTGTACCAGCCGGGCCCCATCATGCCGACGCGTTCGACGGGCGGTTGCGCGTCGCCGTAGACGCGGATTGCTCTGGCAATGAACGGGTCCATCGACACGAGATCGTCGACGACGAGCGAGACCTGGGTGCGGCCCTGAGCGATGTTGACGAGCTTGCGGGTCCGCAGCACGTCGGCACCTACGCCACCCACCCAGATGTCGGAACCGTCCACCTCGAAGGCGACCGGGACGACATCGGGCTGCCCGTCGGCGTTCACCGTCGCCAGCCGCGCCACCGGTTGTGACCTCAGGTACGCGAGCTCGTCGTCGGTGAACGCCACCGAGTCACCCCTCGTGTGCGGGCGGGCCGGCGGGGCGCGCGGCTGCCCGGCGGCGGACGCGGCCACGGGCCACCGCTACCGGCGGCTGGTAGACCGCGACACCCGGCTCGTCGTCCTCGTCCTCGTCGTCGGAGTCGTCGTCGTCCGAGTCCTCGTCCGAGTCGTCTTCGTCGTCGTCTGAATCCTCGTCCGAGTCATCGGTTTCATCGTCATCGGAGTCGTCGGAGTCGTCGGAGTCATCCGAGCCGTTGATCACCTCGATGTCCTCGTCGAGGTCGTCTTCGTCCTCGTCGTCATCGAGGTCGATCTCGTCCTCGGTGTCGTCGGACTCGTCGTCCTCGTCCTCGGTGTCCTCGAAGTCGTCATCGCCAAGTGCGCCGGCGGTCTCGGGCTCGGTGTGTTCGGCGGCGGTCTGCTCGTCGTCGCCTTCGGTCTCGAGAACCTCGCGGTCCTCGCCGGCCGTGTCTTCGTCGGAGTCCTCGTCGTGGCGACCGTTGGCGGCAGCCATCGCCTTGAACATCGGGTGTTCGCCGGCCGCGTGTGCCGGCACCTTGGCCACATGCACTTCTTCGGTGCGAGCCGCGCCCTTCTTGCCGCGCTTACCGCGACGCCCGCCGCCGCCCGAGGACTCGGCCTTGCGGCCGCCGTTGGTCGATGCGGAGTCGACGGGGTCGCCGTGCAACACGATCCCGCGGCCACCGCAGTGCGTGCACGCCGTCGAGAACGCCTCGATCAGCCCGGTGCCCAACCGCTTTCGGGTCAGCTGCACCAAGCCGAGCGACGTGACTTCGGACACCTGGTGGCGCGTGCGGTCACGGGCGAGCGCTTCGGTCAGCCGCCGCAGCACGAGGTCACGGTTGGACTCCAGCACCATGTCGATGAAGTCGATGACGACGATGCCGCCGATGTCGCGCAACCGGAGTTGCCGCACGATCTCCTCTGCGGCTTCCAGGTTGTTGCGCGTGACGGTCTGCTCCAGGTTGCCGCCCGAGCCGGTGAACTTGCCGGTGTTGACGTCGACGACGGTCATCGCCTCGGTGCGGTCGATGACGAGCGTGCCGCCCGACGGCAGCCAGACCTTGCGGTCCATCGCCTTGGCCAGCTGTTCGTCGATACGGTGCACGGCGAACACGTCTGGCGCGTCGGCCCCGGCGGGCTCGTATTTGGTGAGCCGGCCCATCAGGTCGGGCGCAACGGTGTTCACGTAGGAGTTGATGGTGTTCCAGGCGTCGTCACCGGAGACGATGAGCCCGGAGAAGTCTTCGTTGAACAGGTCGCGGATCACCTTGACCAGCACGTCGGGCTCTTCGTAGAGCGCGACGGCCGCACCGGCCTTCTTCTCGGTGATCTCGGCGGCCTTGGCCTCGATCTCCGTCCACCGCTTCTGCAGCCGCTCGACGTCGGAACGGATGTCCTCTTCTTTGACACCCTCCGAGGCGGTACGGATGATCACGCCCGCGTCGGACGGCACCACCTCACGCAGGATCTCCTTGAGCCGCTGCCGCTCGGTGTCGGGCAGCTTGCGGCTGATACCCGTCGAGGATGCCCCCGGCACATAGACCAGGTAGCGGCCGGCCAACGACACCTGCGTGGTGAGCCGGGCGCCTTTGTGCCCGACCGGGTCCTTGCTGACCTGCACGACGACGTAATCGCCTGGCTTGAGGGCCTGCTCGATCTTGCGGTTCTGCCCGCCGAGCCCGGCGGCTTCCCAGTTGACCTCGCCGGCGTAGAGCACACCGTTGCGGCCGCGGCCGATGTCGACGAAGGCGGCTTCCATCGAGGGCAGCACGTTCTGCACGATGCCGAGATAGATGTTGCCGACAAGGGACGCCGAGGCCGCCGAGGTGACGAAGTGTTCGACCACGACGCCGTCCTCGAGCACCGCGATCTGGGTGTAGCGGGCGCCTTCGTGCGGCGGCTCGGTGCGCACCTTGTCGCGCACGATCATCGTCCGCTCGACGGCTTCCCGGCGGGCCAGGAACTCGGCCTCGCTGAGGATCGGCGGACGGCGCCGGCCGGCGTCGCGGCCGTCGCGCCGCCGCTGCCGCTTGGCTTCGAGCCGGGTCGATCCGCTGATGCCCTGGATCTCGTCTTCTTTGTCCGACTTGTCCGCGCGCGGAGCACGCTCGTGCACGACGGTGTTGGGCGGATCGTCCGGAGACACCGCCGACCCGTCGTCATCGCCCGAGCCGGCCTTGCGCCTGCGCCGCCGCCGACGGCGGCGAGTGCTGCCGTCGGTGCCGGTGCTGTCCTCGTCGCCGCCCTCGTCGGATTCGTCGGACTCGTCGCCGGTGTCCTGATCGCCGGTGTCACCCTGCTCGTCGGCGTTGTCGTCGCCCTCGCCCGCGTCGCCGTCGCTCTGTTCGCCACGTCCGCGGCCACGGCCCCGACGGCCACGGCGGCGCCTGCGTGCGGCCGGCTTGTCGGTCTGTTCCTCGTCGGTGTCGGACTCCGAGTCATCCTCGTCGTCCTCGTCATCGTCGATGTCGACCGGTTCGAAGGACACGGGCTGCGGGGCGACGAAGAGCGGCAGGTAATCAGCCCGCTCGGTGTGGGCTTCGCGCGCCGGCGGGATGTTCGCGGTCTCGAGAATGAGCCGCGACTCCGGCTCATCACCCACAAGCGCGGTTGCCGCGGGCTCGTCGGCTTCCGCGGTTTCCGGCTGGGCCTCGACAGCCTCGGCCGGTGCTTCTTCGGCGGGTGCTTCTTCGGCCGACGACGGCTCCTCGGCCGGGGCCACCACTACCGACTCGGTCACCGCCACGGCGACCGACTCGACCTGCACCGGCTCGGCAGCCTCGACGGGTTGACCGGCCTGGGCGGGCTCGACGGCCAACGCCTCGCGCACGCGCTCGGCATCGACCTTGTCGATCGTGGAGTGGGCGCTGCGCTGCCGGCCGTCGAACTCGGCGAGTGCATCGAGCACCCGCCGGCTGGTGGTGCCCAGAACTCGCGCCAGCGAGTGGACTCTCAGCCGCTCTGGGAGTCCCTCCTGCTGCGGAGTCTGGGGTGATAGGTCTTCGGTATGGGCATCTTCGGCCACGAATTCTCCTCAAGCCCCCGGGCGCGTCGTGCGACGCGGCCACGCGAGGGCTTCCGCTATTGGCCCGGGATACGTTCCCCGGGCTTGTTGTGGTCTCGCTCCGAGCGGCTCGTCTACCGAACCCACCCGGTGCCTGGCTGAATGATGGCTGGACGGTCGGCGCCACACCGGATTGCGGTGGTCGCGCTCGTCGAAGTCTTCATTCGGGTGATCAGCCCCGGTTGAGGCCGATTACCCGGAACCAGTATCCCACATCACTGACGCGGTTCTGACCAGACGGCCAGAGAGACCGCGCGGCGGATCAGGAAGAAGTGGCTTCGCCTGGGAACCAGAGAGCAATCTCGCGGGCGGCCGATTCGAGCGAATCCGAGCCGTGCACGAGGTTGTCCTGGGTGACAAGTGCCAGGTCACCGCGGATCGTGCCGGGAACGGCCTTCTCCACGGGATCGGTGCCGCCGGCGATCTGACGGAACGCGGCCACGGCACGCGGGCCCTCGACGATGGCCGCGACAACCGGCCCGGAGGTGATGAATTCCAGCAGCGACCCGAAGAACGGCTTGTCTTCGTGCTCGGCATAGTGCTGCCGGGCCAGGTCATCGCTGACGTTCTTGAGTTCGAGGGCCGCAAGCGTCAAACCCTTGCGTTCGATCCGGCTGAGGATCTCCCCTACGAGTTGGCGCTTCACGCCGTCGGGCTTGATCAACACGAGGGTCCGCTCAGTCACGGCAGAAAGAGTACCGGTCGGTAGCCGGCGCCGCTCAGCAGGTCCCCCCGCTATTCCGGAGGTGGTTGCTGGCCCGGCAGCAGACCACGTTCCTGTCTGCGTTTGACCTCTGCGCGCAGGTACACGATCAATAGCCAGACGACGGCGAACACCACTCCGATGAAGCCGATGGCACCGTGGATCACCACCCCGGCGATCAGGACAACCTGGATGCCGAGGTTGGCCCAGATCGCCCACGGTCTGCCCTGCACGCCGCACATCAGGATCAGCACGACGGCCAACCCGATGAGGTAGCCGCCGGCGGTCCAGGTGAGACCGCTCTCGCCGACGGCGACGACCGGTAGCGCCAGGAGCACCACGATGGCTTCCAGGATCAGCGTCCCCGCCATCACTCCGCGGAAGCTCTTCCAGGGATCCGGCGGTGTCGGAGATGTGCTCATGCGGGATCCCGTCCGAACAGGGTCCGGGCCGCGCCCGCGGTCACCACCGAACCGGTGATCACGACGCCCGCCCCGGAGAACCCCTCGCCCTCCGCACCGGACTCCTCGACCAGGGCGGTGGCCGTTTCGATGGCATCGGGCAAGGTCGCCGCGGTGATCACACGGTCCTGGCCGAATCGTTCCTCTGCCCGCAGGGCCAGCGATTCGACGTCCAGAGCGCGCGGCGACCCGTTGTGCGTCACCACGATCTGGTCGAATGCCGGTTCCAGCGCAGTCAGAATGCCGTCGACGTCCTTGTCGGCCATGACCGACACGACGCCGACCAGAAGCCGGAAATCGAACTCCTGCTGCAGCGTCTGCGCCAACGCCGCCGCGCCTGCCGGATTGTGTGCGGCGTCGATGAAAACCGTTGGTGCGCTGCGCATCCGCTCCAGCCGGCCGGGGCTGCGCACCGCGGCGAACCCGGCCCGTACCGCCTCGACGTCCAATTGCCGGTCCGCGCCGGCTCCGAAGAACGCCTCCACCGCGGCCAGCGCCACCACGGCGTTGTGGGCCTGGTGCTCACCGTGTAGTGGCAGGAAGATGTCGGAGTACACCCCGCCGAGGCCCTGCAGTTCCAGTAGCTGACCGCCGATGGCCACCTGGCGTCCCAGAACCGCGAATTCGGAATCCTCCCTGGCGACCGCGGCGTCGGCGCGGACCGCCTCGGCGAGCAGCACCTCCATGGCCTCGGGGTCCTGTTTGGCGATCACCGCGACAGTGTCGGTCGGCACCAAATCCTCTTCCTGGCGGGTGATGATGCCGGCCTTCTCGCCCGCGATCGCGGCTATGGTGTCGCCCAGATAGTCGGTGTGGTCGATGCCGATCGGGGTGATCACCGCAACCGGTGCGTTGACGACGTTGGTGGCGTCCCAGCGCCCGCCCATGCCGACCTCCACCACGGCGACATCGATCGGCGCGTCGGCGAATGCCGAGAAAGCCATGGCCGTGAGCACCTCGAACTTGCTCATGGCCGGTCCGCCCGCCGCCTCCGACTGCTGGTCGAGCAGCTGCACGAAGGGCTCGATCTCGGTGTATGTCTGCACGTACTGAGCCGGTGAGATCGGTTTGCCGTCAATCGATATGCGCTCGACCGCTGACTGCAGGTGCGGGCTCGTGGTGCGCCCGGTGCGCCGGTGCAGTGCGGTCAGCAGCGCATCGATGATGCGGCACACGGACGTCTTGCCGTTGGTGCCCGCCACGTGGATCGACGGATAAGCCCGTTGCGGTGAGCCGAGGAGTTCGAGCAGTGCCGCGATGCGTGCGGTGCTCGGCTCCAGTTTGGTCTCCGGCCACCGCTGGTCGAGCAGATGCTCGACCTGCAGCAGCGCGGCGATTTCGTCCGGCGAAGGAACGGGGTCAGTCACCGGATTCCCTGCCCCTCGCGCGGGCGCTCATCGCAACCCGGCCAGGCGTGCGGTGATGCGTTCGACCTCTTCATTCGCCAATTGCTGGCGACCCCGGATCTTGTCGACGACCTCCACGGGTGCCTTCGCCAGGAATGCGTCGTTGCCGAGTTTGGCTGTCGTGGTTGCCAATTCCTTCTGCGCGGCGGCGAGGTCCTTTTCCAGCCTGCGCCGCTCGGCCTCGACGTCGACGGTGCCCGAGGTGTCGACCTCGACGACGACGGTGCCCTGCGACAACCGGACCTCGACCGCGGCCGACGGGGTGAACCTCTCCCCTGCTTCGGTGAGCCAGGCCAGCGAGCTGATCGCCGGAAGCTGTGCCTGCAGGCCCGCGGCCGCGATGTCGGACAACCGGGCCGGCACCTTCTGCCGGTCCGCCAGACCCTGGTCGCTGCGGAAGCGGCGCACCTCGGTGATCAGTTTCTGCATGTCGATGATGCGTTGTGTCGCAACCGAATCCAGGGCGAACCCGGAGGGCTCGGGCCACTGCGCGATCACCACCGACTCGCCATCGGTGAGCGTCTTCCACAACGTCTCGGTGACGAACGGCATGACCGGATGCAACAGCTTGAGAAGCGCATCGAGGACGAAGGCCAACACCGCGGTCGTGTGCGTGACGCCCTCGTTCAACTGCACCTTGGCCAGCTCCACGTACCAGTCACAGAACTCATCCCACGCGAAGTGGTAGAGCGACTCGCAGGCCCGGCTGAACTCGTAGCTGTCGAAGGCCGAATCGGCTTCTGCGCGAACCTCTTCCAACCGGCCGAGGATCCACCGGTCGGCATCGGTCAGCTCTGCCGCAGCAGGCAACGGCGCGGGAGCGGCCCCGTTCATGAGCGCGAAGCGGGTCGCGTTGAACAGCTTGGTGGCGAAGTTGCGCGACGCGCGGGCGTGGTCTTCGCCGATCGACAGGTCACCGCCGGGGCTGGCGCCGCGAGCCAGGGTGAAGCGCAACGCGTCGGCGCCGAACTTGTCGACCCAGTCCAGTGGGTCGATGCCGTTGCCGCGGGACTTGCTCATCTTGCGGCCGAACTCGTCGCGGATCAGGCCGTGCAGGAACACATTCTCGAACGGGACCTGCGGGCCACGTTTGCCTTCGAGGGTGATCGCCGGGTCGTCGCCGACGAAGGTGCCGAACATCATCATCCGGGCGACCCAGAAGAACAGGATGTCGTAGCCCGTCACCAGCACCGACGTCGGATAGAACTTGGCCAGTTCGGCGGTGTGGTCCGGCCAGCCCATGGTCGAGAACGGCCACAGCGCCGACGAGAACCAGGTGTCGAGGACGTCGGGGTCCTGCTCCCAGCCCTCGGGCGGGGTCTCGTCCGGGCCAACGCACACGGTCTCGCCGTTGGGTCCGTGCCAGATCGGGATCCGGTGGCCCCACCACAGCTGGCGTGAGATGCACCAGTCGTGCATGTTGTCCACCCAGGCGAACCACCGCGGCTCCAGGCTCGGCGGATGAATCACCGTGTCGCCGTTGCGCACCGCGTCACCGGCCGCCTTGGCGAGCCCTTCGACCTTGACCCACCACTGCAGGGACAGGCGCGGCTCGATGGGTTCACCGCTGCGCTCGGAATGTCCCACGCTGTGCAGGTACGGGCGCTTCTCCGCGACGACGCGGCCCTGCTCGGCCAGTGCCTCGCGCACCTTGACGCGCGCCTCGAAACGGTCCATCCCGTCGAATTGCGTTCCGGTGTCTGCGATCCGGCCCTTGGCATCCATGATGGTGGGCATCGGGAGTTGATGCCGCAGCCCGATCTCGAAGTCGTTCGGATCGTGCGCCGGGGTGACTTTGACTGCGCCGGTACCGAATTCGGGGTCGACGTGCGTGTCGGCGACGACGATCATCTCGCGGTCGACGAACGGATGGGGAAGCGTCTTGCCGACGAGGTGGCGATAGCGTTCGTCGTCGGGGTGCACCGCGATCGCGGTGTCGCCGAGCATCGTCTCGACGCGGGTGGTCGCGACGATGATGTGCGGTTCGTCGTCGTTCATCGAGCCGTACCGGAACGAAACCAGCTCGCCCTCGACGTCTTCGTACTTGACCTCGAGGTCGCTGATCGCCGTCTCCAGCACCGGCGACCAGTTGACCAGCCGCTCGGCCTGGTAGATCAGGCCTGCGTCGAACAGCCGCTTGAAGATCGTGCGGACCGCGCGGGACAGACCGTCGTCCATGGTGAAGCGGTCGCGGCTCCAGTCGACGCCGTCGCCGAGGCGGCGCATCTGGCCACCGATCGTGCCACCGGACTCGCGCTTCCAGTCCCACACCTTGTCGATGAACAGCTCGCGGCCGAAGTCTTCCTTCGTCTTGCCGTCGACTGCGAGCTGCTTTTCCACGACGGTCTGGGTCGCGATGCCGGCGTGGTCCATGCCGGGAAGCCACAGCACCTCGAAGCCCTGCATCCGCTTACGCCGCGTGAGCACGTCCATCAACGTGTGGTCGAGCGCGTGGCCCATGTGCAGGCTGCCGGTGACGTTCGGCGGCGGCAGCACAATGGAGTACGCAGGCTTGTCGCTCGTCGGGTCGGCCGTGAAGTAACCCGCGTTCACCCAGCCCTGATACAGGTCAGCCTCTACCGAACCCGGATCCCAGGACTTGGGGAGGGCATCGGCGCGGTTATCAGGACTGGGAGTCACCGCGCCATTCTAAGAAGACCGGCCCCGGATAAGCGAAAGCCCCCGACGCCCGGTGCGTTCGCTGGGCGTCGAGGGCTCTGGCGATGTGGCGCGGTTGGCTACTTCTTGCCACCCAGCAGGCCGCCGAGGATCTCGCCGATCGCGTTGTTCTGGCCGCCACCACCACCGAGCACGCTGCCGAGGATGCTGCCCAGCGGATTGTTACCGCCGCCCGAGCCACCCGCGGCTCCACCCAGGATGCTGCCGAGGATGTCACCGAGGCCGCCGCCGGAAGCCTGCGGCTGCGGCGCGGACTGCGCGGGTGCGTTCTGCTGTGAGAACTGCTTGCCGATGTAGGCGAGCACGATCGGGGCCAGGATCGGCAGCAGCTTCTTGATGAGATCGCCGCCGCCCGCGCCCGTCCCCGCCAACGCCGACGCGACCTGGTTGCTGTCGTTGCCGCCGAAGATCTTGGCGACGATCTGATCGCCTTCTTTCGCGTCGACCTGGTCGACGCTCACACCGCCGTCGAGCAGACCGCTGGCGCCCTTTGCGGTGACGGTCGACTCGAGATCGCTTGAGTCGATGTTGTCCGCCTTGACGTTCTCCGCCACGCCGCCGACCAACGCGGGCACCAGAGTCTTGATCGCGGCGTTCACCTCGCCTTCATCTGCGCCGAGCTTGTTGGCAATATCCGCCACTGGGATCTGCGCGAAGAGTTCGTCGAGACCGGCCATTTCTTAACCCACCTTCGTTGCTGGCGTACTTGAAGTCCTCGCCGTCGACCCTAGTCCAAACTGATCTTGTCCTCAGGTGTTCTGTGCGGCGAGATCGATACCGCGTCAGCCGAGCGCGGTGGTTTCCAGCGTCACGTCCGCTGCCGGAAGCCGCGTCAGCAGTGCGTCACCCATCGCAGCGGCCGGCGTCAGCACGCCACGCAGATCCGAGAGTTTGTCGCGGTCGAGCGCCAGCGCCAGGCCGCACTCCCCCAGCAACACCGCCGTGGCCTTGTAACCGGGGTCGCCACGCTGGGCCATCGTCGCGACATAACGCGCACCCGACGTGGTCGTCGTGTACGTCTCGACCCGATAGTGGCCGTTCTCGCGGGTCTTCTCGCTTGGTCCGGTTCCCGGCTTGGGCAGCACGCGTTCGATGAGGCCGGCGGGCAATCGGTTGAAATACCGGCCACCCAAGCCCAGGGTGGCGGCGTTGGAACCGGTCACCACTGCCGCGGCGATCGGCGCGACGACCGACCGGCCAACGCTCATCTGCTCGCCGTACTCGAACTTCCGCCCGTATGCATAGTCCAGTAAAGCGTTGCTGCGCCGAACAATTCGGGTGTTCGGCGCGGCCATCGCGAACGCCCCCGTCCAGTAGCCGGCCAGCTCAGGTGCGATCTCGGCGCCGCGGCGCCACCGCACGTCGGGCTGCGCGCCGAGCTGCGGCTCGGCGCCGCGATCGGGGCTCAAAGTGTAGGGATCGTTCATCAGCTCGCGGGCCTCGGGATCGCTCGACGCGGTGCGCAGCACCTCAAGCATCGAGGCGGCCGTGCCACCCGAGACCCCGCCGGCGAACGACCGCACCACCAGGTTGGTGTCGCATAGTTGCCCGGCCTTGTCGGCAGCGGCGCGGCGGTACAGCGCATACACCGTCAAATCCGATGGGACGGAATCGAATCCGCACGAGTGCACGATCCGCGCGCCGGTGTCCACGGCCTGCTTGTGGTGCAGATCGATGCTGTTGCGGATGAACATCGTCTCGCCGGTGAGATCGGCATAGTCCGTACCGGCCGCCGCGCACGCCGCGACGAGCGGCATCCCGTAACGGGTGTAGGGCCCGACGGTCGTGACCACGACCTGCGTGCGCGCGGCCATGGCGTCCAGCGTCGCGGGATCGTTGGCGTCGGCGATCACCAACGGCCAGGACTGCGCGGCGTCGCCGAGGGTCGCGCGCACCGCCTCGAGCTTGCGCTCCGAGCGTCCGGCCAGCGCGATCCGTGCGGCACCGCCCGCTCTGGCCAGATACTCGGCCGTCAGCTTGCCGGCGAAACCCGTCGCCCCGTACAGAACCAGGTCGAACTCACGCTGCGTCACATTCCCGACGCTACCCGAGCAGTTCGGGTAGCTGAACCGGTTCGCCGCGCAGATGCTCGCCGAGGAACGCGAGCACCACCTGGTACCAGATCTTGGCGTGCTGCGGAGCCAGCACCCAATGGTTCTCGGTCGGGTAATAGAGGAAACGGTGCGGGCTCTCACCGTTCTGGTCGGCGGGCAACGCAGAATCCGTCAGCAGCTCGTACCAGAGCCGCAACGCCTCGCCGATCGGCACCCGATAATCCTTGTCGCCATGGATCACGAGCATCGGGGTCCGGATCTGGCCGACCGACAGATGGGGTGAATTGCGCTGCGCCATCTCGGCCGTCATCTCGCGGGCCCACCAGTAGGCGCCGTCGGTGGTCGGGCCGAACTGATCGAGCGCCCACAGGCTGGCGTGCGTGACGATCGCGTCGAACCGGTCGGTGTGACCGGCGATCCAGTTGGCCATGTAGCCGCCGAATGAGCCGCCCATCGCCGCCGTCCGCGAAGCGTCGATCCGCGGGTGTGCGCAGGCCGCATCCGTCGCCGCCATGAGATCGGTGTACGGTTCGGCACCCCATGCGCCCCACCCGCGGGCGATGAAATCCTGCCCGTAGCCGGTGGACAACCCGGGATCGGGCATGAGCACGCCGTAGCCCTGTGCGGTGAGCAACCACGGATTCCACCGCCAGTGCCAGCTGTTCCAGCTGCCCAACGGGCCGCCGTGCACCCAGAGCACCAGTGGCACATTCTCTTCCCCGGTCGGCAGCGTCAGCCAGGACCGGACCTGTGCGCCGTCGGCCGCTGTCGCCGTCACCTCGGTCAGCGTGCCGGGCAACTGCGGGGCGTCGACGCACGGCAGCTCGGTCACGGTGCCGTCGGGGTCGATTCGCACCGGGTGTGGCGGCGCGGCATACGAACTGCGCAACGCGTAGATCACGCCGCCAGGCGCGCTGCGCACGTCGGTGTAGGTGTAGTCGTCGTCGGTGCGCCGACTCACGGCACCGGTGACCGGATCGACCGCGAAGACGGGTCCGCGGCCACCGTCGTCGGCGGTCACGATGAGCGTCGACGAGTCCGCCGACCACGTAACCGAGCTGGGCCACCGGTCCCAATCGGCGGTCAGTTCCACCGGCTCGGCACCGAAGCGCAGGCAGCACAACGTGATTCGCGGCGGAGTCGTCGGGGTGGAATGCGTCTCCCTGGTGAACGCGACAGCGCTACCGTCCGGCGCGAGCACCGGATGGTCCAGGTCGGCACCGGGCTCGTCGGCGATCGTGGTCCGGGCCCCGGTGGCACGGTCGATGCGAACGAGGGTCGAGCGGATCGCCGCGCCCGGCGCGGGTTCGTGCCACGAACTCACCACGAACGAGCCGTCGGCGCTGACGTCGAATGTCGTCTCCTGCAGGGCCGCACGCGGTCCGGGAGTCAGATTGCGCCGCCCGTCGGCATCGAGAAGGTGCGGCTGCTCGGGGCCGAGATCATGGTCCCAATGCCGGACCGGGTAGCCGGTGTGCAGGATCGCCGACACCTTGTTGTCCCTGCGCTGTTCGCGCAGGTTCTTGTCGTCGTCGACGGTGTCGGCCAACAGCGGTGCACTGACGACGGTCACGTCGGCCGCGCGAGCGCTGACGGCTCCGGCGACACCGCCGGGCAGCGCGAGCATTTCGTATGCCTCGCCACCGGCCGCGGGCAGTCGCCACAGGGCGGCGGGCGGCCTGTTGGCGGCTCGCTTGGAGTCCGGTGTCGGACGCACCGCGAGGAACAGCAGGTCACCGTCCGCAGCGAACACCGGCGACGATTCGCCCTTGACGCCACGGGTCAACCGTCGAGCCGGCTGCTGACCGGCCGGGTCCAACTCCCATATCGCGGTGACGAATTCGGTTCGCTTGTCGTTCAGTGTGCTGACCGTCGTGACCACCCGCGAGCCGTCGGGCGATACCGCCAGGCCGGATACCCGTGGCAGCGCGAGGTACTCGTCGAGATCGTGAAACGGGGTCATGTCGTCCCACCGTAGTGGCGCGGCCCGCACCGGATCCGGTGCGGGCCGCTGATGTCGACGGTTCAGACCACGTCGGTGATCTGTCCGGCGCTGTCCGCCCGGACCTGCTTGCTGCTGCGCTCGCCCTCGACGTTGATGAACATGAGCACGTTCGCGTCGAAGGGAATGTTGCGTTTGATGCTCAGGGTCTGCACCTTGCCGTCCGCGATCTGGCTCGCCGCCACTGCCCCGTTGATCGCATTGGCGATCGCCGTGGTCGGCACGTCGGTGATGGCGAACAGGTTCTGCTGCAACGCTTCGGTGTCGTCGTCGTAGTCGATGGGACGTGACGGGCCGACCGCACCGGAGGTGTAGCTCCACTGATTGAGCTCGGTCGGCGCGTTCGGGTCGATGGCCTCGACCGTCAACACACCGGGCGCGATGTTGATCTCGACCACCTGCATGGGATTGGCGCCCACCTTCTCCGAGATCGCGGCGTAGGCCGCGTCGATGCCTTCGGCCGTGAACAAGTTGCCCGAGACGGCCTCGGTGATCTTCTCGGTACCCGACGCGACAACTTGTTCGGCCGCGTTGGAGGCGGCATCCCTGATCTCGGTGACCTTCGAGCAGCCGCTCAGGGTCGCCGCCGTGATGACTGCAGCGGCGATGACGACGCCGAAACGGGTGGGGTTCATCTGATCCTCTCTGGGTTTCGTCCCGACCGGGTCCGGTGTGGACGCAAGCCGAGCGTGCCGCTGCGGGCCCGCTACCGATCACAACTTCAGCAGCGAACTTCGTCGGCGGGCGCGCGCGCTCACTCGGGGCACATATTGGTAGCACAGCGAGTTCGCAGCGAATGCATGCGCAGGGAACGGGTCACCGCGGGTGCGCTGCGCTGGTTCGCGGGAACGCCCTGACCCGACACCTCGCCTCGATCGCAGCGCGCGCGGCCTTCAAGCCGGCGCGGTGAGACTCAGCGGCCGAACGCCCCGAGAGGATTGAGCAGCGTCGCGCAGAGCCGGCGCAGGTCGAGGATGCCGAGAACCGCACCCGGCCGGACGGCCTGGCACCCGGAACCGGCGGCCGGTGCGCCCCACACCGCCGGTGCGCCGCCCGCCGCACCGCACCTCGGCCAGGCGCCGAGCCCTTGCGTGCGCAGAACGTTCTCGGCCACCCGGATCTGCTCTTCGCGCGGCGCGGTCGAAGGTGAACCGATGCCGCCGTGCGCGGCCCAGGTGGATTGTTTGAACTGGAGCCCGCCGTAGTGGCCGTTACCCGTGTTCGTGGACCAGTTGCCGCCGGACTCACACGCGGCGATCGCGTCCCAGTTCACGGAGTCGGCGCCTGCGGTCGCCGTCGACAGGGCCATCGGCCCCATCGCGAGCGCCCCCGACAGCGCTGTGATCCACACACTCCTCGTCATCGCTCTACGGATGTTCTTCATCGCGGCCCTTCCCCGACCTTCGACACCAGGACCGCGGAACAAACGTCGGTCACAAACCTGCAACCGTGCGGTCACTAATGAGTTCGTGTGACCAACCTCACGCGTTACACAGGAGGCTGAAGTTCTTCCGGAGACTGGAGTAACCCGAGAGTTTCATGAGGAAACAGAAGCGGTGCCGGGCAATGCCCGGCACCGCTTCTGAACAGTGCTGTTGTGGTGCTCTAGCCGCGCTGCCCGCACACCGGCCAAGCGCCGATGCCCTGGGTGTTCAGCACCTTCTCGGCCACGCGGATCTGCTCGGCACGCGAAGCCTGATGCGGCATGCCCGAGCCACCGTGCGAACGCCAGGTGCCGAGATTGAACTGCAGGCCGCCGTAATAGCCGTTACCAGTATTGATGGACCAGTTGCCGCCCGACTCGCACGCCGCGACCGCATCCCAGTTAACGCTGTCCGCATTGGCGGTGCCGGCACCCAGCGCCACCGGAGCCACAGCGAGCGCCCCGGCGATGATGCCAAGCCCAAACGTCTTGCGGATGTTCTTCACTTCGTTCCTTTCGCCAAGCGCGCGCCATCGACACCCGCTCACGCGGGCGTGGCTACCTGAAGCAGGCAGGAGGGGTTGGTCCGTGCCGTCTCGGTCAGGCACGGAAGGGGGAGCAAGAAACGCCCAGCCGGGTGTCGATCCCGGCGCCGCGCAGCGCATTCGCCGCCGCGGCCCACTCACACGCAGGTTCTTGGGTTTGAAATTGTTTTGCTCCGTTCGGAGTCGTTAGGGACCGTACAAAGGTCTCGAACAGAAGTCATATCGATGTAGAAGCGATCGCGGAAATGTCACGGTCAGATAACGAGACGATGAGAGAAACGTTTATGCAGGTCAACTCGCGAATTCGGCCCGATCGCTCCTTAAACCCCTCGGCGCCGAAAAGTGAGGCAGCTCACGCGATTTTTGTGACCCCGGTTACTTGAATTGGGCCAGTCAATGGGCCATCACCGGCCCGCATAGACCAAACACGCAGGTAGATGCCATCGGCGGGTGTCACGATGCCCCGAAATCGTTCGCTATGCGACCACTCAGCTCGACCAAGCGGTCGGTCCACCAAAGGCGTTGCCGCAGAAAACATTTCGAATTTCGTCAGGAATATGCCAACCGGCACCGCGAGAGCGACCCCTCCGTCGCGACCACCCGCTACGCACCGAAATCCACTGCACTGCAGCGCCATTAAGCACACTCATATCAGGGCCAGACCCGCCCCCGACGGGTCACCAAGGCCTCCGGCAGGGCGTCACGACAGCCAAAGCTACAGGTCAGAACTGTTTTGACGAACTAACGAAAAGTGTTTCAGCCAACCGCGCCAACTGTTTCGACATTGTGCCCAACGTTGTCACGCGCCAATCCTCAACGTACTCAACAGGTCTCGCCAATTCGGGCCGTCATGAGACGCCGCCCATTACGCACGGCCGGTCAAACTCCGCTCACCTATTGATGACGAAAAAATGGACAAACAATCTCGAAACGATAAATACAGCAGATTCAGGGGTCGAATTCGAAATTTGCTG
The DNA here is from genome assembly GCF_049241375.1 of Mycolicibacterium wolinskyi str. Jessa 2025. NCBI lineage: Bacteria > Bacillati > Actinomycetota > Actinomycetes > Mycobacteriales > Mycobacteriaceae > Mycobacterium > Mycolicibacterium wolinskyi. The sequence continues at coordinate 2,461,891 of NZ_CP185960.1, read as the reverse complement.
GCGTCACTCGCACCGAATTGCGGTGACTCAGGGAAGGTCGGCTTCGCTATTGACGTTGGTCAGCGCGCGCTGTGGCGCCATGACGATCCGCTGGGTGTCCACGGACTCGGCGAGCGCGCGCATGCTGCGCTGCCCAGCATCCACGAGGGCCGAGATCCGGTCGGTCAGGCGCGTGCGGTAGATCCCCGCGAGATAGTGGTCGCGGCCGTCCCAGGGCAGCACGATATCGGCAGGCAGCCGCATCGCAGGCCCGACAAGCTCGTCGATCAGATCGGCGGATAGAAACGGCATGTCGACCGCGCACACGAAAGCCATGTCGCGCCCCGCCTCGGCGGCAGCGCGCAGGCCACGGCCGGTCGCCACCAGCGGACCGACGCCACGGACCTCGTCGCGCAACACCTGCGCGGTCAGTTGTGGAAGCGGCTGGCCGGGTGCGGCGATCACGAACACCGGCGAACATCGGACGCTGACCGCGGCGACGACGCGCTCGACCAGCGTCGAGCCGTCGAACGGCAATGTCGCCTTGTCGCGCCCCATCCGGCGCGAGGCCCCGCCCGCCAGCACGACGCCGGCAAGCGGGATGGAAGTCAGGTCAGCGCGATCAGTCGACAGTCCAGGTGTCTTTGCCACGCAGCAAGGATTGCAGAGCGGCGGTGTCATGGGGCTTCGATTCGATGGCCGTGTTGACCTGCTCGCGCGCGGCATCGTCGTACGTCGGCCGATTCACCTGGCGGAAGATGCCCATGACCATGTGGTCGAGGTTCTGCTCGCTCAGGCGCGACAGCGCGAATGCGTACGCCGGATCGTCGACCTCGGCGTTGTGCACGACGATCTCGCTCGCCGCGACGTCAGCGGTCTTGGCGACCTCCAGGCCGTACCCGGACTTGACGACGCAGTACTCGCCGTCGGCACCGAAGGTGATCGGCTCCCCGTGCGTGACGTTGATCAGCCGCTCCTCGGCGCCTTCCTTACGCAGGGCGTCGAAGGATCCGTCGTTGAAGATCGGGCAGTCCTGCATGATCTCGACCAGCGCCGCGCCGCGATGGGCCGCGGCACCGCGCAGCACCTCGGACAGGCCCTTGCGATCGGAATCCAGCGCCCGGCCGACGAAGGTGGCTTCGGCACCCAGCGCCAACGACACCGGGTTGAACGGGTAGTCCAGCGAGCCCATCGGCGTGGACTTCGTGATCTTGCCGACCTCCGAGGTCGGCGAGTACTGGCCCTTGGTCAAACCGTAGATCCGGTTGTTGAACAGCAGGATCGTGATGTTGATGTTGCGGCGGAGCGCGTGGATCAAGTGGTTACCACCGATCGACAACGCGTCACCGTCACCGGTCACCACCCACACCGACAGGTCCGGCCGGGCCAGCGCCAGGCCGGTGGCGATCGTCGGGGCACGCCCGTGGATCGAGTGGAAACCGTAGGTCTCCAGGTAGTACGGGAAGCGGCTCGAGCAGCCGATGCCACTGATGAACGCGATGTTCTCGCGCCGCAACCCGAGCTCGGGCAGGAAGTTGCGGATGGTGTTGAGGATGACGTAGTCACCGCAACCGGGGCACCAGCGGACCTCCTGGTCGCTGGTGAAGTCCTTGCCCTTCTGCGGCTGGTCGGTCTTGGGCACCAGGCTGGTCTTGTTCAGGCCCGACTCCGTGAGTCCCAGGTCCGCCCCAATAAGGTCAGTCATGCGTTCGCTCCCACAGTCTCGGTCTCGATGGTGGCGGCGGCCAACCGCGCGAACTTCGCCTTGTCGCTTTCCTTCTCGGCCAGCGTCCCATCGATCGCGGCATCGATGATGCCCTCGACCTCGTCGGCCAGGAAGGCCATGCCCTCGACCTTGGTCACTGACTGGACGTCGACCAGGTACTTGCCGCGCAACAGCAGCGCGAGTTGTCCCAAGTTCATCTCCGGCACCACGACGTTCGGGTAGCGACGCAGAACCTCATCCAGGTTGGCCGGGAACGGGTTCAGGTACCGCAGGTGAGCTTGTGCCACCTTGATGCCCTTGCGCCGGGCGCGCCGGCAGGCCTCACCGATCGGGCCGTAACTACTGCCCCAGCCGAGCATGAGCAATTCGGCGTCGCCGCTCGGATCGTCGACCTCGAGATCGGGCACGGAGATTCCGGCGACCTTCTCCTGGCGCAGCCGCACCATCAGGTCGTGGTTCTTTGGCTCGTAGGAGATGTTGCCCGAACCGTTGGCCGCCTCGAGACCGCCGATGCGGTGTTCGAGGCCGGGCGTCCCCGGGACGGCGAACTGCCGCGCCAGCGTCTCGGGGTCACGCGCATACGGCTGGAACGGCTCGCCTTCCTTGGCGAACGTGTGCTCGATAGGCGGATAGCTGCTCACGTCGGGGATGCGCCACGGCTCCGAGCCGTTGGCGACCGCACCGTCGGACAAGATGATGACCGGGGTGTGGTAGTTCACCGCGATACGCGAGGCCTCCACGGCGATGTCGAAGCAATCCGACGGGGACCGCGGCGCGAGCACCGCGACGGGCGACTCGCCGTTGCGCCCGAACAGCGCCTGCAGCAGGTCGGCCTGCTCGGTCTTCGTGGGCAGGCCCGTGGACGGGCCACCGCGCTGCACGTCGATGACGATCAGCGGAAGCTCGGTCATCACGGCGAGACCGATGGCCTCCGACTTGAGCGAGACACCGGGGCCCGAGGTGCTCGTGACACCCAGCGCACCGCCGTACGACGCGCCGATGGCGGCGCCGATTCCGGCGATCTCGTCCTCGGCCTGGAACGTGAGGACGTTGAAGTTCTTGTGCTTGGACAGCTCGTGCAGGATGTCGCTGGCCGGCGTGATCGGGTAAGTGCCCAGCACCACCTGGATATTCGCGAGATGGCCGGCGGTCACGATGCCGTAGGCGAGCGCCGTGTTGCCGGAGATCTGCCGGTACTCGCCCGACTTCAGCTTGGCCGGCGACACCTCGTAGGTGGTCGCGAACGCCTCGGTGGTCTCGCCGTAGTTCCATCCCGCGCGCAATGCCAGCACGTTGGCCTCGGCGACATCGGGCTTGCGGGAGAACTTCTCGCGGATGAAGGTCTCGCTGTGCTCGAGCTCGCGTCCGTACATCCAGGACAGCAGGCCGAGCGCGAACATGTTCTTGGCGCGCTGGCCGTCCTTCTTGGTGGCGCCGATCGCCTCGACCGCGCCGAGAGTCAGCGTGGTCATCGCGACCGACTGCACTACATAGTCGGACAACTCGTCGGTCTCCAGCGGGTTGGCGTCGTAGCCGACCTTGGCGAGGTTGCGCTTGGTGAACTCGTCGGAGTTGGCGATGATCAGCCCGCCACGCGGCAGGTCCGACACGTTGGCTTTCAGCGCGGCCGGGTTCATCGCGACCAGGACGTCGGGCCGGTCGCCCGCGGTCAGGATGTCGTAGTCGGCGATCTGGATCTGGAACGACGAGACGCCCGGGAGCGTGCCCTGTGGGGCGCGGATCTCGGCCGGGTAGTTCGGTTGCGTGGCAAGGTCATTGCCGAACAGCGCGGCCTCTGACGTGAACCGGTCGCCGGTCAGCTGCATACCGTCGCCGGAGTCGCCGGCGAAGCGGATGACAACCTTTTCAAGTTTCTGCCGCGGCGCGGCGCCAGTGCCGTTGCCGTTCTCACCCACGGCTCCCGCCTTTCACGCGTTCTTCGGCCACGTTTCACCGCTCTGTACAACGGCGCTTCCATACGATGCGCCGCCGGCTCAACGTCCACCAAATTTTGATGTCACTACCAGTACCGATTATTGCACTGTTCTTAGGCTCCACTTCACCGCGGTGGGGCTTGACACGCGGGCGAGTCGTCACCGAAGGCGCTGTTCACTGACGTGAAGGCGGCCGGTTTGAGACACAAGTGTGGTTTTCGTCACGTTTAGGAGAATGTCATTCTCTAAGGAAAAGGCTACCCGCCAGTAGCCCGCGGCTAGCACCGTCGGATCAAACTTGACACCTGTCGAGTTTGACCGTGCCACCTGCGATTACACGCGATCGGCCGAGCCGACGTGTACGCGCTTGTCCAACTCGTGGGCTACCAGTGCGCTGGCCGATTCCGCGGCGCGGCGCGGATCGGCCCCGGCGGCCCGGTGCGCGACGTAGCAAGCGGTGAACATGTCGCCCGCGCCCGTCGTCTGCACGCCGAGCACCCGCCAGGCGGCCGGGACCCGCAGTACCGTGCCGTCCACGTAGATGTCGCAGCCCTCGGATCCGTAGGTCACCAGGATCTCGGGCACGCCGAGGCGCTGCGCGGTCGATGCGTCGAAGGGGCCGTCGGCGACGATGACGGCCTCGTCCTCGGCGAGCTTGAGGATGTCCAGATGGGCGAGGAGTTCGGCGGGAAAATGCCGGTCTTCGACGAGCGGCCCAAGCCGGTCGGCCCGCACCAGGCCCTGCCCGTCGTATGCGACGCGGTGCCCGCGGGCGGCCAGCGCCGCGAGGGTGTCGGCCGGAAAATCCGTTCGCAGCAACGGAGCGAGGTGCACCCACGTCGTGACGGGATCGGCGGCGTCGATGTCGTCGGGGGTCCACACCGGACCGATCGCCTCGACCCCCATATGGCGATGGTCGGTGTCGTCGTAATCGAGGCTGAACGAACTCGTCACGCCGGACGGCAGGATCTGGACCAGCGACCCGAACCGCTCAAGCAGCGGATCGAACAGCGCATGGTCGTCCTCGGCACCCATCGCCACGATCCGCCCCGCGCCACCGGCGGCTTGCAGCGCGACACCCGCAAACGATGCGCAACCACCGGGGCTCGGCTCGGCCCCGTTGATGATGTCGATCGCCAGGTTGCCGAGCACGGTCACGCCCGGGACTAGCTCTCGCGGCATGAATGAGTCCCCCGGTCGTATTCGGTCACAGTCTGGCGGCGGTCCACACATACCCATGTGGCCGTGGGGCGAAATGGTAGCTGGAGAAGCTGCGAGCGCGTCGAGGTAGTCACGCGGGCAGGTTGTAGGGGGTGATCACCTGAATGGGCGCCGGACGGACGGTTTCGGCTGGTAGTGCACCGTGTTGCTGCAGGATCAAGCGCATCGCGAGCCGTGCGTCGGCGCGCAGGTCGTTGTGCAGCACCACCGAGATCCTGCCGTCGCGCAGCAGTCTGCGGTTGTCGGCGTCGAGGTCGTGGGCGACGAAGACCTTGCAGGTCCGACCGAGCTTGTCGAACGCCGAAACGGTGGCCAGGTTGCCACCGCCGGGCGAATAGACGGCCTCCACCGACGGATGGCGCTGCAGGGCGTCGAGGACGAGCCCTTCGTTGGTTGCGTCGATACCGTCGCTGTCGGTCACCTCGACGACGGGGCGCCCGGAAGCCCGCAGGCCCGACCGAAACCCCACCTCGCGCTCGCCCTCGCCCCGGAAGACCGTGCGGCTCACGGTGATCAGGACCCCCGACGGCGCAGGCCCGAGCCACTGCTCGATCAGGTAGGCCGCCGTCACCCCGGCACCGTGGTTGTCGATGCCGACGTACGCACACCGCGAACTCGTGGGGATGTCGGTCGCGTACGTCACCACCGGCACGCCCGACGCGACAAGATGGTCGACCGCCTCGGCCACCTCGGGCTCGTCGGCTGCCTTGAGCACCACGCCGTGGCTGCTGCGGATGCGCGTCAAGGTGTCGACCATCTGTGCGGTGGACCCGGATTCCCACAGGTGGAACCGTGCCCGCAACATGGCCGGTGCAAACGCCGGCAGCTCGGCTTCGACAGCCGCGCGGAACGCGTCAGAGAACCGCTGCGGCGTCTGCATCACCACGTCGATCAGGTAACGACGGCCGTTGAGCCGCAACTGCGCCCGCTGCTTGTCCAGATCCGCGATCGCCTGGCGCACCTCGTCGCGGGTGTTCTCCCGCACCCCGGGCCGGTTGTTGAGCACCCGGTCGACGGTCGCCTCGCTCAAGCCGCACTGCTGGGCGATCTCGCGAACCTTGTATCGGTGCGCCATGTGGGTGTGCCCCCTTTTCCGGCGAGCAGACGCTGGGGTCCCGGGTAAGCGCATTCCGGGGTACCGACGCGTCTGTTCGCGCAAGGATGGTGATGGGTTTTTGATGGCTTTTTGCGGTTGATTGTGGCACACCGCACAGCAAGACTTTCAGCCATGACTTCACTGGGCACAGCGCACCGCGCCTGGATCGAGGACTCCGACTGCAGCCTCGACGACTTTCGCGAGTCCGTCTCACGCCGAACCGATCCCGCGGACTATCCGCATGCCGTCGCCGTCCGGGCCAATGTGCCGGTGTACGCAGCGCAAAGCCTCGCCGATGCAGACCGTCGTGCCCTGCAGGCCGAGCTCATCGCCGCTCTCGCCGGCGGGCCCGGCGTCGTGGTGTTCGAAGGCGCCTTCGAGAGCGACGTGATCGACCGGGCCGGCGCGGCCTTCACCGCCCTGATCGAGGCGCAACATGCCAAAGGCGGTGCGGCCGGTGACCACTTCGGCAAGGCGGGCGCCAATGACCGCATCTGGAACGCCGCACAGAAGCTGGCCATGCACGACCCGAGGGTGTACGCCGAGTACTACGCCAACGACGTGCTGGCGCTGGTCTCACAAGCCTGGCTGGGCCCGCGCTATCAGGTGACCTCTCAGGTCAACGTCGTCAATCCCGGTGGCGCGGCGCAGGTTCCGCATCGCGATTACCACCTCGGTTTCGTGACACCGGATCAGCTCGCGGACTATCCGGCGCACATGCACCGGCTGTCGCCCGCACTGACACTGCAGGGCGCCGTCGCCCACTGCGACATGCCGCTGGAGAGCGGCCCGACCATGCTGCTGCCGTACTCACAGACGTTCACCGGTGGCTACATCGCGTTCTACCGGCCCGAGTTCATCGAGTTCTTCGCCGCACACCAGGTGCAGATTCCGTTGCGCAAGGGCGACGCGGTGTTCTTCAATCCGGCCCTCTACCACGGGGCGGGCGCCAACACATCGACCGATATCCGGCGGATGGCCAATCTGCTGCAGATCTCCTCGCCGTTCGGCAGGGCGATGGAATCACTGGATCGCACAGCGATGATCCGTGCCGTCTATCCCGAACTGTTGGCGTTGAAGGCGGCCGGGCGTCCGGAGCGGGATCTGGCGAATGTCGTCAATGCCACCGCCGAGGGCTATGCGTTCCCGACCAATCTCGACAGCGATCAACCCACCGGCAGTCTCGCACCGCCAAGCCAGGTCGACACCGTGCTGGCCGCGCTCGCCGACGCGATCGCGCCCGCCGAACTCGACACCATCCTGGACCAGCAGAACGAACGGAGAATCCCATGACCACGCTCGGTGTGATCGGACTCGGGCGCATCGGCGCCTTCCACGTCGACACGCTCAGTGGCCTCGACGGCATCGACGGTCTCGTGGTCGCCGACGAGCGCGCTGACGTGGTGGCCGCGGTCGCGGCCAAACACGGTGCGAAACCGGCGGATTCGGTCGAGGACCTGCTGGACTCCGGCATCGACGGCGTGGTGGTCGCGGCCGCCACCCCGGCCCACGCCGAGCTGACGCTGGCTGCGGTCGGCCGGGGCCTGCCCACGTTCTGCGAGAAGCCCATCGCGTCGACGGCCGCCGAGAGCGCGCATGTCGCCGAGGTGATCGCGGGCTCCGGGGTACCTGTCCAGGTTGGCTACCAGCGCCGGTTCGACGCCGCGTTCGCCGCGGCCAAGCGTGCGGTGGACTCCGGCTCACTCGGGCACCTGCACACGGTACGGAGCACGACGATGGACCCCGCTCCCCCACCGATGGACTACATCAAGGGCTCGGGCGGGATCTTCCGCGATTGCGCCGTCCACGATTTCGACGTGCTGCGGTGGATCACCGGGCAGAACGCCGTGGAGGTCTATGCCACCGGGACCGTGCAGGGCAACCCACGATTCGCCGAGTACGGCGATGTCGACACCGCAGCGGTGGTCGTGAAATTCGACGGTGGCACGCTGGGCATCGTCTCGGCAGCGCGCTACAACGCGCGGGGTTACGACTGCCGCCTGGAGGTGCACGGCTTCAACGACACGGTCGTCGCCGGCTGGGACCAAGGCGCACCGATGCAGAACATGGACCCGCGCAACGATTTTCCGGCCGGGCCGTATCACCACTTCTTCATGGACCGGTTCACCGAGGCGTTCCGCACCGAGCTCGCCGCGTTCGTTTCGGTGGTCAAGGGCGAGGCGATCCCCGGAGCCACCGTGGCCGATGCGGTCGAGGTGGCCTGGCTCGCCGAGGCAGCCACGGAATCACTGCGCCGGGGTACGCCGGTGCGCATCGAGGAGGTCCGGAACTCGTGACCATCAAGATCGGCGGGCAGGAGCGAAGCGACCGGGGAATCAACATTGCCGGGGCGCCCATTTCCTGGGGGGTGTGCGAGGTACCCGGCTGGGGTTACCAGCTGCACCGCGACCGGGTGCTGACCGAGATGCGCGGTGCGGGGCTGACCGCGACCGAACTCGGGCCGGACGGGTTCCTGCCCGCCGACCCTGCCGAGCTCACCGAAGTGCTTGACGCGCAATCCCTCTCGTGTGTCGGCGGGTTCGTCCCGGTGGTCTTGCACGACGCGAACCACGATCCGGCGCGCGACGTCGAGGGCCCGCTGGCATCGCTGCGGGCGGCGGGCGCCGGTGTGGTCGTGCTGGCCGCGGCCACCGGGTCCGACGGTTACGATTCGCGTCCCGAACTCGACGCCGACCAATGGGCCACGCTGCTGGCGAATCTCGACCGGCTGTCGCGTATCGCCGCCGAGGCCGGATTGCTTGCGGTGCTGCACCCGCATGTCGGCACCATGGTCGAGACGCGGTCGGATGTGGATCGGGTGCTGGCCGGATCGTCGATCCCGCTGTGCCTGGACACCGGTCACCTGTTGATCGGTGGCACCGATCCGCTCGAGTTGGCGAAGGCCGTGCCGCACCGCATCAAGCACACGCACCTCAAGGATGTGGACACCGCGCTGGCGGCGCGCGTCCAGGCCGGTGAACTCACCTACACCGATGCGGTGCGGGCCGGCATGTACACCCCGTTGGGCACCGGCGACGTCGACATCGCCGGGATCGTCTCGGTCTTGCGGGACAACGGCTTCGACGGCTGGTTCGTGCTGGAGCAGGACACGATTCTGCAAGCCGAGCCGACAGACGAGGGGCCGGTGCGCGACGTGGTCGCGAGCGTGGCTTATCTGAAGTCCGTCAGCGCATGACCGAAGCTTGCGAGCGCATGACGGGCCTTCGCATCGGCGTGCTCGGCGCATCCCGCATCGCCGAGAAGGCGATCGTCGGGCCCGCGCAGGAACTCGGGCACCGCCTGGTGGCCGTGGCTGCCCGCGATCCGCGGCGGGCTGCGGCGTTCGCCGAGAAGTACGGGGTGGAACGCGTGCTCGGCTCCTACGCCGAGGTGATCGAGGACCCCGAGGTGGATGTCGTCTACAACCCGCTGGCCAACGCCCTGCACGCGCCTTGGAACGCAGCTGCCGTTACCGCCGGCAAGCCTGTTCTCAGCGAGAAGCCGTTCGCACGCAACAGGTCCGAGGCAGCCACCGTCGCCCAGGCGGCGGAAACCGCCGGCGTCACCGTGTTCGAGGGATTTCACTATTACTTCCATCCGGTCACCCAACGCGCGTTCGCCCTGGCGGAAAGCGGCGAACTCGGCACGCTCACGCACGTCGAGGTTCGGATGGCCATGCCCTGTCCCGCCGATGACGATCCTCGCTGGTCGCTGGATCTCGCCGGCGGCGCGCTCATGGACCTCGGCTGCTACGGCATGCACGTCATGCGGGCACTGGGCCGACGCGACATCGACGGGCTGGGCGGAGAACCGTCCGTCGTGCGGGCGCGTGCCGAGGAGCGGACGCCTGGGGTCGACGCGTCCTGTGACGTCGACCTCGCGTTTCCCGGTGGGTGTACGGGGCTGAGCGCCAATTCGATGGTGGCCGAAGACTATTCGTTCACCATCCACATCGCCGGAACTGACGGGGACGCGTTGGTCCACGACTTCATCCGACCCAACGACGACGATCGATTGACTGTCCGTTCGGCGGCAGGAACCCGGGTCGAGCGCCTGGGCACCCGCGCCAGCTACACCTATCAACTGCAGGCGTTCGCCGACCACGTACAGCATGGGGCACCGCTGCCGTTCGGCCTGGCCGACGCGGTCGCGAACATGGCGTATGTCGATGCGGCCTACCGTGCGGCAGGGTTGCCGCCGCGGTGACTCACCGCGGTCTCACCTGGGGGCCGCCGTCGAGCCTCGCACCACCAACTTGGGCTCGCACACGAGATCGACCCGGGAGCCGGTGCCGTCGATGCGCTCGACGGCACGCCCGACCGCCAGTTCTGCGAGCTGCGCGCTGTCCTGTCCGACGGTGGTGAGATCGACGTGGGCGAGGCCGGCCAGCGGACTGTCGTCGAATCCGACCACCGACACGTCGGACGGCACTCGCACGCCGGCCCGGATCGCGACGTCGATGAACCCGAGCGCGCAGCGGTCGTTGAACGCGAACACCGCGGTGGGCAGCGCTGATTCGGTGGCGAGCAACGCAGTGGCGGCGGCTGCGCCTTCGCGTTCGGTGATGCCGCCGGCGGCGATGGCCGCGGCCACGCCTGCGGCGTCGGCGGCCTTGCGAAGTCCCTTGCGGCGTTCCGCGGCGCCAGCGGCTCGGCCGCCGTCGAGATAAGTGATCGTGCGATGGCCGAGCCCAGCCAGGTGGTCGACCGCGAGTCCGGCACCGACCGCGTCGTCGCTGCGGACGGCGTCGACACCGCGGAGCTTGCGTGCCACCGTAACGACCGGCAGCCGGGTGTCGAGTTCGATCAGTGCGCCTGTGGGCAGTTCGGGGCCGATCAGCACCAGCGCCTCGACGCGGTTGTCGAGAAGGGTACGTACGGCCTGCCGTTCACCGTGGTGCGGCGTCACGCAACTCAGCAGGACGTCATAGCCACGCAATTCGGCCGCACGGTAGACGCCGTCGACCAAACCGGCGTGGAATTCCTGGCTCGCGGTGAAGACCACGCCGAGCAGGTTGGTGCGCGCTGAGCGCAGCATGCGCGCACGGGGATCGGGCCGGTAACCGATTTCGTCGGCGGCCCGACGGACTCGCTCGCGGGTGGCCTCGCTGGCACCGGGGGCGTCACGCATCACGATGGACACCAGGGCGCGCGAAACTCCTGCCCGCTGCGCCACGTCGTGGAGGGTCGGCCGGTCCCGCATGGCGCCATTCTAGAACGTTCTAGGAATTCGTCTTGACGAAGTCTGCGCCCGACGGCTTTACTTTTCTTCTAGAACGTTCTAGAAGAAACGGGAGTCCTCATGGCGGATCAGCTGCGGTTCGGTCTCATCGGCACGGGATGGATCGGCCGCTTCCATGCCGAATCCCTGGTCCGACGAGTTCCGGATGCCTGCCTGGTGGCGGTCGCAGATCCGAATATCGAAGCGGCACAATCCATCGGTGCGCCCCGCGCCTACGCAGACCCGCTGGAACTCATCGGTGATCCCGCGGTGCAGGCCGTGGCGATCAGCTCGCCCGCGGCCACCCACACCGACCTCGTCGTCGCGGCCGCGCAGGCCGGCAAGCACGTGTTCTGCGAGAAACCCATGGCGCTCACGCTCGAGGACGCGGACCGAGCCATCGCCGCCGCGGCCGACGCGGGCGTCGCCCTGCAGGTCGGGTTCAATCGTCGATTCGCCGCCGACTTCGCCGCCGCGCACGACGCGATCGCCGCGGGGACCATCGGCACGCCGCAGCTTCTGCGGTCTTTGACTCGCGATCCGGGGATCTCGGCCGAGGTGGCCGCACGCGTGAAGCCGTGGACGATCTTCAACGAGACCCTGATCCACGATTTCGACACGCTGTGCTGGCTCAACCCCGGTGCGCGGGTCACCGAGGTCTACGCGCAGGCCGCCGCACTGATTCACCCGCAGTTCGCCGAAGCCGGCTTCCTGGACACCTCGGTGGTCCAACTGCGGTTCGACAACGGCGCATTCGGCACCGCCGAGGCCAGCTTCCAAGCGGTCTACGGCTACGACGTGCGGGGTGAGATCTTCGGCTCCGACGGTGTGCTGCTCGCCGGCCGGGCTCCCGAGCAGGCCGGGCGGCTCAACACCGAGTTGTTCGCCGACGCCTACGTCGCACAGTTCGCCCATTTCGTCGACAGCATCCGGACCGGAACCACCCCTTCGGTGACCGGGCACGACGCCCGCGTCGCACTCGAAATAGCGTTGGCCGCCGCAGAATCGGTACGGACCGGCGCCCCGGTCGCGCTCGCCGGAGCGGTGCGCCGATGACCTTCCAACTCGCCGTCTGTTCGGAGATGGTGTTCACCGACCTCGACATCGTCGACCGGGCCCGGCGCATCGACGAACTCGGTTTCGCGGTCGAGATCTGGAGCTTTCACGACAAGGACCTCAACGCCCTGGCCGCCACGGGCGCACGCTTCTCGTCGATGACCGGCTATCTGCACGGCGATCTCTACGATCCCGCCGGCTCACGCGAAGTGGTGCGCACCGCCGGGCAAGCCGTCAAAGCCGCGGCGGTTCTCGGGGTTCCGCGACTCGTCGTGCACCCCGGAGAACTCGTCGACGGCCAGGCCGCCCGGCCGCGGTACCGCGCCACCGGCGAGATGTGGTTGTCGGCGCTGCGCGGGCTCGAAGCCCTCGGCGAACTCGGCGCCGCAGCAGGCGTCACGTTCTGCCTGGAGAACCTCAACACTATCGTCGACCACCCCGGTGTCCCGCTCGCCCGCGCCAAGGACACGCTCGCACTCGTCGAAGCGGTCGGGCACCCCAACGTCAAGATGATGCTGGACCTCTATCACGCCCAGATCGGCGAGGGCAATCTGGTCGATCTCGTGCACCGCGCGGGGCAGGCCATCGGCGAGATCCAGGTCGCCGACGTACCTGGCCGGTGTGAGCCGGGCACCGGCGAAATCCACTACCCCGCCGTGGCAAAAGCGTTGCGCGACAGCGGCTATACCGGAACCATCGGCATGGAGGCCTACGCTGCGGGCGACAGCGTCGCCGCCCTCGAAGCGTTCCGCGCGGCCTTTTCGGTCACCTAGCCCCGGCGAGGTCACCAACACCGCGAGCGTGCGGGTCTGTTTGCCCGATACGCCAAAATTGACGTACGAACACGCACGCTCGCCGCAACGCTCAGTACCGCCCTGGGCTTGCCGGTGCGCTAGTTCGTCGCGAACGCCTCCCGATTGCTCAGCAGGAACTCCCGCATGGTCGCCGGCTCCCGACCGGTGAGCGCACGCAGGGCGTCCGGGTCGGCCGGGAGCGTCCGGCCGCTCTGGGCCACCATCTGGCCGACCGCCGAAATGTGCTGCGCCATCGCGGCGTTGACCGCTTCGGCATCCGCGGAGCGGGACAGGGCCAGCAGATCATCGCGCCACTGCTCCCGGCTGATCGGCTCGTAGCGGATCGTGCCTGCCGAGGATTCGGTGAGCAGATCGGCGATCTCGACGTGGCTGTACTCCTCGGAGCCTTTCGCGAAGTACACGGTGTCGGGGAAACGTTCGGGGTGCAGCAGGGCGGCCAGCGCCAGTTCCGCGGCGTCACCGGCGCTGATCCACGCGATCTTCCCCGGGCCGAACGAGTTGCGGATGACTCCGTGCTCACGCACCCAGTGACTGTGCAGGATAAGCAGGTTCTCGTGGAACAAGGCCGCGACCCGCAGGATCAGCAGATCGAGGCCCGCCCAGTCCAGGACTTGCTCGGCCAACCACTGGGCACGCCCGAGATCGGAGGGGCTGTCCGGATGTGCGGGTCCCATCGACATCACCACGGTGCGCGGTGAGCGGCCCACTTCCCGCACGGCGGCAGCATAATTCGACGCCGCGCTCACCACGCCGGCGTCGATCGGATAGGTGAAGTAGGTCAGTTCGACATCGGCGAGGGCAAGCACCAGGGTGCGGCGATCATGCAGGTCGCCCACCGCGATCTCGGCACCGAGCGCCGCGAGCCGCTCGGTTCGCTCGCTGCGCCGGCGCGCCAGGATCCGTACCGGGTGGCCCGCCTCGCGGAGGCGGCGTACCAGGTATTCCCCGGTGTTACCGTGACGTCCGGTGGCGCCCGTGATGAGGATCGGGTTGGTCAAGATGTGTTCCTCTCGTGGTGGTGCTGACTCAGTCGAACGTGAACAGGACTTTCCCGCCGCGTTGTGTCGTCTGAGCGTGCTCGAAGGCCTTGCGGTGGTCGTCCAGCCGGTAGGTCGCTTCGACCGGTACGTGGAGTAGGCCGTCGGCCATCAGAATGGCCAAATGACCCAACACGGCGCGGATTTCGCGGGCCGGTGCCCGGAAGTACCAATTGCCGAGCCAGAACCCGGTGTGGCGGAGTTCGCGCTGGAACAGGTCGGCCGACGTCAAACCCTGCGGCGCACCGGTCAGGGTGCCGTAGCTGACGACGGACCCGCCGAAATCCAACGCGGAGGTCAGCGGGGCCGCGGCCGGACCACCCAGTGGGTCGAGAACCAGTCGCAGTTTCTCCTCGCCCAGTGCGCTGGTGATCTCTGCCGCGAGGTCCGGTCCGCTGACCAACACGACATCTGCACCGGCGCGGCGGATGTCGTCGACGGCGTCGGCACGCCGAACGACATTGAGCGTCTTGATGCCGCGCCGCCTGGCCAGCGTGATCACGTGCAGCCCGACCGCCGAGTTGGCGGCGGTCTGCCCCACCCAGTCCCCGATGCCGAGGGTGGTGATCCGCTCCAGTAACAGGTGGGCGGTCACCGGGTTGATGGACAACATCGCCAACTGCACGGGGTCGTCTCCCGGCACCACGACGACATCGTCATGGGCGGCAACCACTTTCTGCGACCACGTGCCGTACTTGAAGGTGGGCAGGACGACGACCCGCCTGCCGACGAGAGCGTCGTCCGCACAAGGCCCCGCGGCTTCGATGATGCCGACACCCTCGGCACCGACGGTGGCCGGTAACGCGGGGCGCGCCAGGTAGCGTCCCTCGATCAACAACAGATCCGAGGGATTAATGGCCGCGGCTTCCATCCGCACCACGACGTCCCCCGGGCCCGGGGCCGGATCTGCGCCGTCGACCAGCTGAACGGACTCCTGGGGATCTCCGAATTCGGTCAGTACGAGATGCTGCACGGGTCCTCCTGCGAGTAGAGCGAGTGGGTTGTCAGGGATTTCGCACCGCGGTAGCCGCCTCACGGGAAGTCACACGCAGGTCGGTGAAGCGCAGTGACACCAGCGGCAGCTGCGACCGTGGTTGCCACCGGTCATCGCGTAGGTAGGCTCGCCGCGTCGCCGGGACCTTCAGTCCGTCCACGTCGACGTGGTCCTCGACGTACTGGTTCACGGGGATCCGGCCCGCGATGTCGAGGTGGTAACCGTGCCGGGCCAGCAGCAGATCCGGGCCGAAGTAGAACTGCTGGCGCCGGCAGTGGCTGGGCAGGCCGGCGGGCAAGGTGGCGCCGAGGCCGACGAGGCGCCGGTTACCGGTGCCGATCGGCTCGATGGCGTACGTGTGCACCCCGGGCAGCGTCAGCAGGAACGGCAGATTCAGGTAGTTCCACAGCGCGTATCCGCTGAAGTACGCGCGCTGCAACGGATTCCACGGGCTTTCGAGGATGTGCCCGGCAAAGGTATCCCGCACGTTGTGCCGCCGGGCCAGCACGGTGCCGTCCTCGGCGACCAGCGCGGTGCCGTCCGCGGTGAATACGACATGCGACGTGTCACCAGCCGGCCACACCGCCGCCCAGACCTCGCGCATGGCGACGGCGAACTTCCGCTTCGACCGGCCGGGCGTCTTTTTGATCTCGAACAACGAGCCGCTGCTCTCCAACGTGCCCAGCACCTGTCGGCCGGCCCGCCAACGGTCCAGTCCGCCAGCCGCATTCACGATGTCGTCGAGCAGTGCCATGGTGCCTCCCGGTGCCGGTGTACCCCGTGCCAGATCACCATCACCCTCTGAGTATAGTTTTGTCAACCCAGACTCTGGATGGAGGAACGATGACCGCCGAGCTCACCAACGCGCACACCGACGGCTGGGGCCAGAAACGAACCAAGACCGTCAGCTGGCACGATCCCGCACCGACCACCGCGATCGGCCTGTCGATGGCCGGGGTCGACTACCTGAACGCGGTGATCGACGGCACACTGTCGCCGCCGCCGATCGCCGGACTGATGGATTTCGCGATGATCTCCGCGGAGCCGGGACGCGTGGTGTTCACCTGCACCCCGGACGAATCCGCCTACAACCCGATCGGCTCCGTACACGGCGGGCTGGTGTGCACGTTGCTCGATTCGGTGACGGGATGTGCCGCGCACAGCGCTCTACCCTGCGGCAAGGGTTACACCTCGATCGAGATCAAGGTGAACTACCTCAAGGCCGTTCGCGCGGGTATCGGCGAGCTGACGGCGACCGGCACCCTGGTCAAGTCCGGTGCGCGCGTCAGCTTCGCCGAGGGTGTCGTCACCGATGCCGCAGGCGCGGTCATCGCAACGGCGACCAGTTCGCTGCTGATCTTCGACCTCTGAGCTACCCGCGCTCAGTACCGGACCACGCCGGCCAGCAACGGCGGGTAAACCCCGGACGGCTGCCCGTCGACGGTGGTGCCGGCGAACTGCAGGGTGGCACGCGTGGCCCCGTTGAGGTCGGCCGGGTAGTTCAGCGCGGGCGCGGACACCCGGTCCAGGCGGTCGCACTGTTCCGCCGTGAGCTCGACCTCCAAACCGGCGAGGTTGGCCTCTAGGTGTGCGAGCCGCCTGGCCCCGATGATGGGGACGACGGTGCCCGGCCGTCCCCGCAACCACGCCAAGGACACTGCCGCAGAACTGGTTCCGAGCTCGGCGGCGATGGCGTCCACCGTCTCGATGACGGTGAACTGGTCATCACTGGGGCCGCCGACATAGGCCGCGCGCGCCGAATCCGACACCTCGCCGCCGCGCCGGTACTTCCCGGAGAGAAAGCCGTTCTTCAACGGGCTCCACGGCACCAGGGCCATACCCTGATCGGCCGCCAGCGGTGCCAGCTCACCCTCCACGGTGCGGGCCAGCAGAGAATATTCGACCTGCAGAGCGATCAGCGGTGTCCACCCCCGCAGCAGTGCCATGGTCTGCGCCTGTGCGGTGAACCAGGCCGGCGTGTTCGAGAATCCGATATAGCGAACGGTGCCGGCGCGCACCAGGTCGTCCAGGGCGCGCATGGTCTCCTCGACGGGTGTGTGCCGATCCCAGTTGTGCAGCCAATAGACGTCGAGGTAGTCGGTCTGGAGCCGGCGCAGGGTCTCGTGCAGCTGGGCGATGATCGCCGAGCGGCCCGCACCACCGCCGTTGGGATCACCCGGGTACAGGTTGGTGAAGAACTTCGACGCCAGCACCACGCGTTGGCGCCGACCGGGGCTGCGGCCGAAGAAGTCGCCGAGAATCTTCTCGGAGTGGCCGTTGGTGTAGAAGTTGGCGGTGTCGACGAAGTTCCCGCCTCGGTCGAGATACGCCGCGAGAATGCGCTCGGACTCCTCGACGCTCGTACCCGCGGCACCGGGATCCTCTCCGAATGTCATGGCACCGAGCGCGAAGGGACTGACCCGAAGACCCGAGCGGCCGAGGGTGAGGTAATTGTCGAGCGGCACTGAAGGCTCCTTTGGAGAAGGAAATTGGACATCTCCATCACAGTTCAGGATCCGATCCCGCGGTAGATCGTTACTCGCATGCTCTTGCACGATCCTGCTCAATGCGATCGGATCGGTCCGAGACCGGCGTCCGCCGTGGTTTCCTACGGATATGCGCGCTCGCATCGATCTCCTCTCCGAGATGTGTCGTCGCATCGACCGACACGCCAGGCCGGACATGGGCACGTCGATTCACGGACTGTTGCTGTCGAAGGTCAGAGGTTCGGCAAGTCCCGACTACTCGCTGACCGAACCGCTGCTCGTCGTCATGGCACAGGGCGGCAAACGGCTCCATCTGGGCGAGGAAGTGTTCGAGTATCGGGCCGGGCAGTATCTGCTCGTCGCCGCGAGCCTTCCGGTCACCGGCCACTACCTCGGAACACCGACACAACCGTCGCTGGCGATGGGGCTTGTGCTGCGGCCAGCCGCCCTGGCCGCGCTGATGCTGCAGGCCGGATCGGACCTGCCGGCGCGCGTCGCGGGCAGCGGTCCGGCGATCGCCACCGGAGATGCCGACCGAGACCTGCTCGACGCCGTCGCCAGGCTTCTCGCGCTACTCGACCGCCCCAGAGACGCACCGGTACTCGCGCCCTTGATCGAGCAGGAGATCCTGTGGCGCTTGCTCACTGGGCCGCACGGTGACACCGTCCGCCAGATCGGCCTTGCCGACAGCTATCTGACACAGGTGAATCGGGCCATCGGGTGGATGCGGGACAATTATGCCGCGCCGGTGCGGATCGAGGACCTCGCCAGGATGTCCGGTATGAGCACGTCGGCCTTTCACCGCCACTTCCGCGCGGTGACGGCGATGAGCCCGCTGCAGTTCCAGAAGCGAATCCGCCTGCAGCAGGCCAGGTCTCTTCTCGTCGCTCGCCCTGGTGACATCGCAGGAGTCGGACACGAGGTGGGTTACGAAAGTCCGTCACAGTTCACTCGCGAGTACCGGCGACTGTTCGGCGCACCGCCTGGTGAGGATGCCGCGCGGTTGCGCGACGACCCACCGCGCCGAAACTACGCTTTGTGACGGAATTCGGCCGGAATCCGTCACAAAGCGTAGTTTCGGCGCGGAAGAACTACTTGCGGCCCAATTCGTGCGACAGCGCCTCGAGTTCGTTGCCCCCGGCCATCTCCTGGGTCAGATGCTCGAGCGTGATCTCGTCGTACGTGCAGTCCAGCTTCTGCCTGCCGCGGTTCAGCAGGACAAAGTGATCGCCGACCATGTGCGCGTGGTGCGGGTTGTGGGTGATGAAGATGACCCCGAAGCCCTGCTCCTTGGCCGCGGTGATGTAACGCAACACCATGCCGGACTGCTTGACACCCAGCGCGGCCGTCGGCTCGTCCAGGATGAGTACGCGGGCGCCGAAGAAGATCGCCCGCGCGATCGCCACGCACTGACGCTGCCCGCCCGACAGCGAGCCGATCGGCGCATCGACGTCGGGCAGGTCGATGCCCATCTTCTGCAGCTCCGAGATCGTCGTAGAGCGCATCCCATTGATGTCCAGCGACTTCAGAATGCCCTTGCGGAGTTCGTTGCCCAGGAAGAAGTTGCGCCACACCGGCATGAGCGGCACCACCGCCAGATCCTGATACACCGTGGCGATGCCGGCTTTCAGCGCGTCCTTCGGCGATTCGAACACCGTGGGCTTGCCGTCGATGAGCAGTTCGCCCTCGGTCGGCTTGTGCAGGCCGGCGATGATCTTGATCAGCGTCGACTTGCCCGCACCGTTGTCACCGAGCACGCCGGTCACCTCGCCGGCACCGACGCGCAGGTTGATGTCCTTGAGCGCGATGATGTTTCCGTAGCTCTTGCCGACACTCCGCAGTTCGACCAGCGGCACCTCGCCGCCCGACGGTGACTCCGCAATCGGCGCTTCAGCAGTTGTGCTCATTCACTTACCTTTTCGCTGCGTAATTGCGGACGACATTGTTGGCGATCACCGCGAACAGCAGCATCGCGCCGAGGAAGAACTTGAACCAGTCCGGGTTCCATCCGGCGTAGACGATGCCCTGGTTGGTCATACCGAAGATCAGCGCACCGATCAGGGTGCCGATCGCGGTGCCGTACCCACCGGTGAGCAGGCAGCCACCGATGACCGCGGCGATGATGTAGAAGAACTCGTTGCCGACGCCCTGCCCGGACTGAATCGTGTTGAACGAGAACAGCAGATGCATGCCGACGAACCAGGCACAGAACCCGACCACCATGAAGAGGCCGATCTTGACCTTGGTCACCGGCACACCGACCGCCCGGGCACTGTCCTGGTTACCGCCGACCGCGAAGATCCAGTTGCCGACCCGGGTCTTGAACAACACGTACGTCGCGATGAGCGTGAACAGGATCCACCACAACACGGTGATCCGGACCTCGACCGGTCCGACCGAGATCGACGACGCGAACACCGTCCGCCCCGAATCGAACCCCTGCATGTCCGACACACTCGGGGTGGCCACCTGACCCGAAAGCAGTTTGGTCACCGCCAGATTGATTCCGGCAAGCATGAAGAACGTGCTCAACGTGATCAGGAACGACGGAATCTTGGTCTTCATCACGAGGTAGCCGTTGAAGAAACCCACGGCCAGCGACACGATGAGCGCCAGCGCCGCGCCCACCCACAGGTTGAGGTGCAGGTTGTAGGCGAGCATCGACGCAGCCAGCGAACTGGTCGTGACCGCGACGCCGGCCGACAGGTCGAACTCGCCGCCGATCATCAGCAACCCCACACCGACAGCCATGATGCCGATGGTCGAACTGGCATACAGCACGGTCGCCAGCGACTCGGGCGAGCGGAACGGCGGCGCGACGATGAGGAAGAAGACGAAGATTCCGACGGCACCGACCGCGGCACCCATCTCCGGGCGGATGATCAAGCGCTGCAGCTTGTTCTGTTCCTTGACGCGTTCGTCGTGAACGACCTTGTGACTCTCGAGGTCGAGATCTGCCCGCGTACTCATCATCAACGCGTTCCGTTCTTGGCATACTCGGCCACCGCATCGATATTCGACTTGTCGATGAACGACGGGCCGGTCAGCGTCGGCTGATTGCCACCGATGACATTGCCGTTCGTGAGGTAGAGCCACAGCGAGTCCACGGCCAGATAGCCCTGCAGGAACGGCTGCTGGTCGACGGCCCACTGGACGTCGCCGTTCTTGATCGCATCGACCAGTGCGGCATTGGTGTCGAAGGTCGCGATCTTGGCGGAGCTACCGGCATTCTTCGCCGACTGGACGGCGGTCAGTGCGAACGGTGCGCCGAGCGTCAAGATGGTGTCGATCGCGGGATCCTGCTGCAGCTTTGCGGTGATCGTCGACTCGACGGACGGCATGTCCTTGCCGTTGACGTTGAGGACCTCGGTGGCGGGGAACGTGTTCTTCACACCTGCGCACCGAGCTTCGAGGTCGACGTGGCCCTGCTCCTGGATCACGCAGACAACCTTCTTGGCGCCTTCGGAGGCCAGCCGCTTGCCCGCTTCCTGTCCGGCGATGTAGCCGTCCTGACCGAAGTACTCCTTGACGCCCATCCCCTGCCAGGTATCGAGGCCGGCGTTGAATGCGACCACCGGAATGCCCTTGGCCGCGGCGTTCTGCACGGCCGCCTTCATGGCGTCGGGCTTGGCCAGCGTCACCGCGATGCCGTCGACGCCGCTGTCCACTGCGGTCTGGACATGGTTGGCCTGGTTGGGCGCCTCGGGATCGCTCGAGTAGCGCAGCTCGATGTTGTCCTTCTTGGCCGCGGACTCGGCGCCTTTGCGTACCAGGTCCCAGAAGGAGTCGCCCGGCACCTCGTGGGTGATCATCGCGATGGTCATCCGCGGGGTGTCGGCCGTACCCGCATCCGTGCCGCCGCCGCTGCTCTCCGGCTTGCCTCCGGTGCTGGAGCACGCGCTGGCGCCCAACAGGAGCACACTCGCCCCGGCGACCGCCACGAGCCGACTCAACCTCATTGTTTCTCCTTGCCTCGACGTCACCGGTGCTTGTCCGCCTGGAGTCCAGTGACAAGCGGCACGGCCTCGTCCCTGATGTAATACCGCTCACATCGGAAAGTCAAGACTTTGTTCGGACATTAGGACTGCATATCAAATCGCGGACGGACCGGACACCGCGCCGGCCACCATCTCGAGAGTTCGGGTGCACGGAGCGAAAGCCATTGGCAGATAATCCCTTAGAGGTGCTTACCGATCGACGAGGGTGGTATCGAAGTAGTACCGCGATGCGCGGTACGCGTGGCTGCCGTACTCCACGATGCGGCCAGAATCGTCGAACGCGGTCCGTTCCATCACCAGCAGCGGGGCCTTCGGCTTCTCATCGAGCAGCCGCGCCTCGTCGCGGTCGGCGGCCTTGGCACCGATCCGCTGCCGGGCCAGCCGGATGTGCACCCCGCGGGTGCGCAGCGACTGGTAGAGCCCGGCCCGTTCCAGCTCGTCCTCGTCGGGCGCCAATGCCGCCGGCAGATAGTTCGTCATGAGCGCCAGCGGCTGGCCGTTCGACGTGCGCAGCCGACGCATCCTGGCGACCTCGGCCCCGGGTGTGAGGTTGAGCCGCTCGGCGATGTCGTCGGTGGCCGGACCGACGCTGTACTCGAGCACCTTGGTGGCCGGCTCCTGGCCGCCGCGCGCCAGATCGTCGTACAAGCTCGTCAGCTCGACGGGCCGGTGGACCGGTGTCTGCACCACCTGCGTGCCCACCCCGCGCTTGCGGACGAGTAGTCCCTTGTCGACGAGTTCCTGGATGGCCCGCCGGGTGGTCGGGCGCGACAAGTTGAGCCGACTGGCCAACGCGAGCTCGTTCTCGAACCGGTCCCCCGGCTTGAGTTGTCCATCGAGGATGGCCTTTTCGAAGACCTGGGCAACCTGGAAGTACAGCGGCACCGGACTCGAACGGTCGAGTTCGACGGACAGCGTCGGGGTCACTCTCGCTCCGATCCTCGGGTGCTCCGCGCCCGGTTTGCGTGGAGTAGTGACATAGGGTACATGCAAATGACGGCAAGTAAGAATGTCCGAACAAAGTCTTGACAGCGACCGGTGACGGGGCGCACAGTCGACATCGACGCCAGGCGCGTTCGTCGCCGCTCCGCATCTGCCAGCCACATACGCACACCGCACCCGGGAGTCATACCGTGACCGATACCCCCAACCAGGATTTCGACGTTCTCGCCATCGGGCGCTGTGGCGTCGACGTGTACCCGCTGCAGATCGGAGTGGGGCTCGAACATGTCGAATCCTTCGGCAAGTTCCTGGGCGGCAGCGCCGCCAACGTCGCGGTCGCCGCGGCGCGGCTGGGGAACCGCAGCGCGCTGATCTCGGGAGTCGGTGACGATCCGTTCGGCCGGTACGTGCGTAACGAACTCGCCGCCCTGGGCGTCGACAACCGGTTCGTCACGACGCACGATGCCTATCCGACGCCCGTGACGTTCTGCGAAATCTTCCCGCCCGACAACTTCCCGCTGTACTTCTACCGCAAGCCGTCCGCGCCCGATCTGCAGATCCAGCCGGACGAGATCGACACCGAGGCCGTGCGCAACGCCCGGCTGTACTGGTCGACGGTCACCGGGCTGTGCGAAGAACCCAGCCGTAGTGCACATTTCGCCGCCTGGGAGGCGCGGGCAAGGGCGCCGCTGACCGTGCTCGACCTCGACTACCGGCCGATGTTCTGGGAGACCCCGGCCGCGGCCACCGAACAGGTGCAACGCGCGCTACAGCATGTGACGGTCGCCGTCGGCAACCGCGAGGAATGCGAGATCGCGGTCGGCGAGACCAACCCCCACCGCGCCGCCGAAGCACTGCTCGATCTCGGTGTCGAGCTCGCGATCGTCAAGCAGGGGCCGCGCGGCGTGCTGGGCAAGACCCGGCACAGCTCGGTCACCGTAGCGCCCAACGAGGTTGACGTCGTCAACGGCCTCGGCGCCGGAGATGCCTTCGGCGGCAGCCTCATCCACGGCTGGCTGCACAACTGGCCGCTGGAGAAGACGCTGCGCTACGCCAACGCTGCCGGGGCGATCGTCGCGTCCCGGCTCGAATGCTCGACCGCGATGCCGACCGCCGCGGAGGTTGCAAGTCTCGCCGAACAAACCGCCGTGGAGGCCGTCAATGTCTAACGCCGTGTGCACCAACTACGCAGAGATCACCGCTGTCCGCGCGGGTGATCCCGACGCGGTGGCGCGGGCGTGGCAGCAGCGAGCCACGCGCCCGACCGTGCGTGGTGACGGCAGGCTGATGATCGTCGCAGCCGATCACCCCGCCCGGGGTGCCCTCGCGGTCGGTTCCCGGCCGACGGCGATGAACAGCCGCACCGACCTGCTCGACCGGTTGTGCACCGCACTGGCCGACCCGGGGGTGGACGGCGTGCTGGCGACCGCCGACATCCTCGACGACCTGCTGCTGTTGGGCGCGCTCGACGACAAGGTGGTGATCTCGTCGTTCAACCGCGGCGGGCTCGCGGGTTCGGCGTTCGAGCTCGACGACCGGATGACCGGCGCCACCGCCGCTTCGACCGCGGCCGCCCGCATGAACGGCGGAAAGATGCTGTGCCGCATCGACCTTGAGGATCCGGGCACCGTGTCGACGCTCGCGGCGTGCGCGCAGGCCGTCGACGAGCTCGCCGCCCACGGACTGATGGCGATGGTGGAACCGTTCCTGTCGAGGCGCGTGAACGGCAAGGTGCGCAACGACCTGACCGCCGACGCGGTGATCAAGTCCATCCACATCGGCCAGGGGCTCGGCTCGACCTCGGCCTACACCTGGATGAAACTGCCGGTCGTCGAGGAGATGGACCGGGTGATGGACGCGACCACCCTGCCGACGCTGCTGCTCGGCGGCGACCCGACCGATCCGGACGAGGCATTCGCCAGCTGGGAGAAGGCGCTGGCGCTGCCGTCGGTGCGCGGCCTGATCGTCGGACGCACCCTCTTGTACCCGGCCGACGACGATGTGAGCTCGGCCGTTTCGACCGCCGTCAAGTTGGTGAGGTGACCGAATGCATTCGAAGCTCTACATCCCGGCCCGCAGCGCTGAGCTACCGTTCACCGTCGACGTCACGCCGGAAAGTGCAGGCTGGACCGAGTCCTCGTTGCGGGTCCTTGAACTCGACGACTCGCAGACCGCCGAGCTTCACACCGGCGGAACGGAAGTGATGATCTTGCCGCTGACCGGCGGGGGCACCGTCGGCTGCGGCGGTGAGACGTTCGAACTGTCCCCGCGCGCATCGGTTTTCGACGGCCCAGCCGACATGGTGTATGTCGGCATCGACCAGGAGTACGTGTTGTCCGGCGGCGGGCGCTTCGCGATCTGCGGGGCACGGGCCAAGCGGTCCTTTCCCAACCGGCGGGTCGCTGCGGCAGACGTACCGCTCGAACTGCGTGGTGCGGGCAACTGCAGCCGTCAGGTGCACAACTTCGGCACCGCCGACACGTTCGAGGCCGATTCGCTGATCGCGTGCGAGGTCATCACACCCGGTGGGAACTGGTCGAGCTATCCCGCGCACAAACACGACGAAAACACGCCGACGCAGACCGCGCTCGAAGAGATCTACTACTTCGAGATCGCCGAAGGTCCCGACGGATCAAGAGGTTTCGGCTATCACCGGGTGTACGGCACCCCCGACCGCCCGATCGAGGTACTCGAAGAGGTCCGCACCGGTGATGTCGTGCTGGTGCCGCACGGATACCACGGCCCGTCGGTCGCCGCACCCGGCTACCACATGTACTACCTCAACGTGATGGCCGGGCCGGGCGCCGAACGGGCCTGGAAGATCGTCGACGATCCCGAACATACGTGGCTGCGGGGCACCTGGGACGGCCAGGACATCGATCCACGTCTCCCCCTGCACCAACCTCGTAAAGGAGCCTGACCGGATGGTCTCCACCGCACCGAAGTCGACCGAGAAGTTCGTCGACACCGAGCCCACCGTGCGACTCACCGTGGCGCAGGCCACCGTTCGGTTCCTGGCCAACCAGTACGTCGAACGTGACGGCGAGCGGTCCAAGTTCTTCGCGGGCTGTTTCGGAATCTTCGGCCACGGCAATGTGGCGGGGCTCGGCCAGGCCCTGTTGCAGGACGAGGTCGAGGCCCACGAGGCCGGCCGCGAGCCCGGCCTGAAGTATGTGCTCGGCCGCAACGAGCAGGCCATGGTGCACAGTGCCGTCGCCTACGCCCGGCAGAAAGATCGCCTGCAGACCTGGGCGGTCACCGCCAGCGTCGGGCCCGGATCCACCAACATGCTGACCGGCGCGGCACTGGCGACGATCAACCGCCTGCCGGTGCTGCTGCTGCCCGCCGACACCTTCGCCACGCGGGTGAGCGCGCCCGTGTTGCAGGAACTCGAGCTGCCCTCGTCGGGCGACGTCACGGTCAACGATGCCTTCAAGCCGTTGTCGCGATACTTCGATCGGGTGTGGCGACCCGAGCAGCTTCCGGCGGCGCTGCTCGGCGCCATGCGGGTGCTGACCGATCCCGTCGAAACCGGTGCGGCAACGGTGGCCATACCGCAGGACGTGCAGGCCGAGGCGCACGACTGGCCGCAGTCCCTGTTCGCCGAACGCACCTGGCATGTGGCCCGTCCGCTGCCTGAACGCGCGGTGATCGCCAACGCGGCCGACGTCATCCGCTCGGCCACCAAGCCCCTGATCGTGGCAGGCGGTGGTGTCATCTACTCCGGCGCCACCGAAGCCCTGGCCGCGTTCTGCGAACAGACCGGTATTCCCGTCGGCGAGAGCCAGGCGGGCAAGGGCTCACTGCGGTTCGATCATCCACAGTCGGTGGGCGCGATCGGCTCGACCGGCACCACTGCCGCCAACGCGCTGGCGGCCGAGGCCGACGTCGTCATCGGGATCGGCACGCGCTACAGCGATTTCACGTCGGCATCCCGCACTGCGTTCAACAATTCCGACGTCCGGTTCGTCAACATCAATGTCGCGTCACTGGATTCGGTGAAGCAGGGCGGTATCAGCGTGGTCGCCGACGCGCGGGAGGCGCTCGACGCGCTGAGCGCCGCACTGGACGATTACGCCGTCAGCGACGAATACCGCACGCGCACGGCCACACTCGCCAAGGAATGGGACGACACCGTGTCGGCGGCCTACGCCACCGAGGACGGTGTGGCACTCAATCAGAACCAGGTGATCGGCCTCGTCAACACGTTGTCCGAGCCGGCGGACGTCGTGGTGTGCGCGGCCGGCTCCATGCCGGGCGATCTGCACAAACTGTGGCGGACCCGCGACCGCAAGGGCTATCACGTCGAATACGGGTACTCGTGCATGGGATATGAGATCGCCGGCGGAATCGGCGTGAAGATGGCCGCCCCGGATCGCGACGTGTTCATCATGGTCGGCGACGGTTCTTATCTCATGATGGCCACCGAGCTCGTCACCGCCGTTCAGGAGGGCGTCAAAGTCATTCCCGTCCTGGTGCAGAACCACGGATTCGCGTCGATCGGCGGACTGTCGGAGTCGGTGGGCTCGCAACGTTTCGGCACGGCCTACCGGTACCGCGGCGCCGATGGCCGCCT
The DNA here is from genome assembly GCF_049241375.1 of Mycolicibacterium wolinskyi str. Jessa 2025. Classification (NCBI taxonomy): domain Bacteria; kingdom Bacillati; phylum Actinomycetota; class Actinomycetes; order Mycobacteriales; family Mycobacteriaceae; genus Mycobacterium; species Mycolicibacterium wolinskyi. The sequence continues at coordinate 2,434,811 of NZ_CP185960.1, read as the reverse complement.
CGACGGCGCCAAGCTCCCGGTGGACCTGGCGGCCAATGCCGCCAGCCTGGGCGCCGACGTCATCAAGGCCGGCACAGCAGCCGAGTTCGCCGACGCCGTCAAGGCCGCGAAGGCGAGCGACCGCACCACGGTCATCTACGTCGAGACCGATCCTCTTGTTTTCGCGCCGGACAGCCACTCGTGGTGGGACGTCCCGGTCAGTGAAGTATCGACGCTGGATTCCACCAAGGACGCCTATCAGCGCTACGCCGAGTGGAAGAAAGTCCAACGCCCCCTGATCAATCCATCCGATCGCTGAAGAGAGAACCGATGAGCACAATTCTCGTAGGGTCCGCCCCCGACTCGTGGGGCGTCTGGTTTCCCGACGATCCACAGCAGACGCCCTACACCCGATTCCTCGACGAGGTGGCGGCATCCGGCTACGAATGGATCGAGTTGGGGCCCTACGGCTACCTGCCCACCGATCCCGAACGGCTTGCCGACGAGCTCGCGGCACGCAACCTCAAGCTGTCCGCCGGAACGGTGTTCGAGCATCTGCATCAGGACGATTCGTGGTCGGCAGTGTGGAAGCAGATCGAAGATGTCGCGAAACTGACTGCGGCCGTGGGCGGTAAGCATGTCGTCGTGATTCCCGAGATGTGGCGCGACCCCGCGACCGGCGCCGTGCTGGAGGACCGCAACCTCACACCAGAGCAGTGGAAGAAGAAGACCCAGGGCATGAACGACCTCGGTAAGGCGATGTTCGAGAAGTACGGTGTGCGTGCGCAATACCACCCGCACGCCGACAGCCACGTGGACACCGAGGAGAACGTCTACCGCTTCCTCGACGGCACCGACGGCGAGTTCGTCAACCTGTGCCTGGACACCGGACACATCAGCTACTGCGGTGGCGACAACATCGCGATCATCGAGCGGGCGCCGGAGCGGATCGGATATCTGCACCTCAAGCAGGTCGATCGGGAGGTGCGGGCCAAGGTCGAGGCCGAGGATCTGCCTTTCGGCGAGGCCGTCAAGCTCGGCGCGATGACCGAGCCGCCGCGCGGGATCCCGGACATGCCACCGCTGCTCGCCGCGGTCGAGAAGCTCGGCATCGACGTCTTCGCGATCGTCGAGCAGGACATGTATCCGTGCGACGTCGACGCTCCGCTGCCCATCGCCAAACGCACCCGCGCCTACCTCGGGTCGTGCGGCGTCCCGTCGGTGAAGTTCGGCCTGCCGACCGAACAGGAGAACCATGTCTGATCTACGTGTCGCCGTCCTCGGTGTCGGCATCATGGGCGCCGATCACGCGTCGCGGTTGACTTCCCGCATCTCGGGGGCCACGGTGACGGTCGTCAACGACTTCATCACGGAGAAAGCCGAACAGATCGCGGCGGGCATCCCGGGCTGCCGGGTGATCGGTGACCCGCTCGACGCGATCGCCGACGCCGATGTCGATGCCGTCGTGCTGGCCACCCCCGGACCGACCCACGACAAGCAATTGCTCGCGTGTCTCGAACACCGCAAGCCGGTGTTGTGCGAGAAGCCGTTGACCACCGACGTCGAGTCGTCCCTCGAGGTCGTGCGCCGGGAGGCCGAACTGGGTACCCGGCTCATCCAGGTCGGTTTCATGCGCCGCTTCGATCCCGAGTACATGCAGCTGAAATCCCTGCTCGACGCAGGGGAATTCGGCACGCCGCTCGTGCTGCACTGTGTACACCGCAACCCGGCCGTCCCACCGAGCTTCGACAGTTCGATGATCGTCAAGGATTCACTCGTCCACGAGGTCGACGTCACGCGTTTTCTGTTCGACGAGGAGATCACCTCGATCCAGATCCTGCGGCCGGCACCCAATCCCGGTGCACCCGTTGGCATTCAGGATCCGCAGATCGCGATCATGCAAACCGCGTCGGGTAAACACGTCGACGTGGAGCTGTTCGTCACCACCGGCGTCGGTTACGAGGTACGCACCGAGGTCGTCGGTGAGAACGGATCGGCCTTCATCGGCCTCGATGTCGGGTTGATCCGCAAGGGTGCGCCAGGTACCTGGGGCGGCCAGATCACCCCGGGCTTCCGTGAGCGCTTCGGCTTGGCCTACGACATCGAGTTCCAGCGCTGGGTCGATGCGGTCAGAGCCGGTGCTGCGACCGGCGACTACACCGACGGCCCGACGGCATGGGACGGCTATGCCGCGGCAGCGGTGTGCGCCGCCGGGGTCGAATCGCTCAACAGCGGTGACCGCGTCGAGGTGTCGATGGTGGACCGTGTCACCATCCCCGGCGCCTGACGCACGAGCGCGAGTGTGCGGGTCTGCCGCCGACCGTGTGGTTTCATACGCGACGCGCCGTCAGCCGCGTATGAAGTCGCACATTCGAGACCGATGCCCGCTCAGTCCTGTAGCCAACCGCGGTGTCCGATCACCGCGACGGCAGCCGTGGCTGCGGCCGCGGTGAACACCGGGATGCTGATGTGGATCTTCATCATCAGGGCGCCCGTGAGCGCGCCGGCGAAGATCGCCAGGATCGCCCAGAGCCGTCGATGTTTCAGCCAGGCCCACCCGGGCATGAAGAGCGTTTCGCTCGCGTACGCCGTAATCGTCGACGTGACAACCACTGTCGTCATGTCGGTGACCGCGAGTACCCGCGCGGTCGCCGCCTGCGCGCCCATCAACAGTGCAATGGTGCCCGCGCACACGATGCCACCGGGCCCGGCGCCCGCGATATCCCAGACTGCCATCGCCACCCCGACCGCGGTCAGTATTCCCGCGCTGCCGAGCAGGATCTTGGTGACGGCCGGCGGCCACACGCCGGAGTACTCGCGCAGGATGCGGCCCGCGAGTGCCGCTCCCGCGACGTATGCACCGAGCGCGAGCAGAGGTCCGACGACCGGAAGATCGTCTTCCGCCGCCACGCCCATACCGAGGATCACGATGTTGCCGGTCATGTTTCCGGTGAAGATGCGGTCGAGGCCGAGGTAGCCGACGGCATCGAGCGCACCGGTCACGAACGTCAACGTCATCATCAACCACAGTCGCAGATGACGCTGGCGGGAAACCGATTTCAGAACGATGACCGACTCCTTTCTCGATGACGCGCTCGGTTACCTCTGCACCTGCTCCCAGCGGTGCCGCGGATAGTTCGCGACGACGGCGGCTCCGTCAGAACGTGGGTCCGAGGCCGCGGTCATCGCGCCTTCGGCGCCGATGGAGATGAGGTTGGCCTGGCCCAGGCTCTCCGAATGCGGGGCCATCTCCATGTCCGGTAAACCGCTGCGGGTCAACGCTTCCCGCGCAGAGCCGGACAGATCAGCCTCCCAGCTCACGGTGTCACGCGTCGTTCCCTCATGCTGCAATCCGACGATCGCTCGCGGTGCCGCCACGGCCGACTCGACGTTCTCGCCTGCCAGCGCGCGCAGCAGCAGTTGCGCGAGGATCTGGGGCTGGCCCTGCCCGCCCATCGTCGCAAGCACGTGGCGCACTCTGCCCTCGTGTGTCGTCATGGCCGGCATCAGCGTGTGCACCGGACGTTTACGGGGTGCGAGCACGTTGGGGGACGCCGGATCCAGGGAGAAGCTCGTCCCGCGATTGTGGAACAGCACGCCGGTGTCGGGGTCGATCAGCCCGGAGCCGAAGGCGTGATACACGCTCTGGATCAACGAGACGGCATACCCGTCGCTGTCGGCCGCGGCGATGCCCACGGTGTCGCCGTACGGCACGAGCGCGCGATCACGTTCCGCCTCGACTTCGGCCTCAACCACGTCGGGCCCAACCGTCAGAAGCCGCTCGACATCTACGTCGACGCATCGAGGATCGGCCAGATCACTTGTGCGGAGCTGGTTTCCACGCTGGAAGATCTGCATGAGCGTACCCAGTCCGGCCCCGAGGGGGTCGGTCAGGCCGAGCTTGTCAATTGCGTGCAGCGCACGCAGGAGAATGAACCCGTGCGAGTTCGGCGGGCTCGTCAGCACGGTGAGCCCGCGGAAGCTCATCGCGATCGGATCGGTGATGTCGGGTTCGAAATCCGCGAAATCCGCACCGGTGAGGCACGATCCGTGCGCCCGCAGGTAGCTGACCATCCGTTCACCGAGAGCACCCGTATAGAAGCCATCCGGGCCGGACACGCTCAACTGCGCCAGTGTCTCGGCCAGGGCGGGTTGCCGGAAGGTCTCACCGGTGCGCAGCGGCTTACCTGCCGGCCGGAAGACGCGGTCGAAATCCGCGGTGCCGAACAGATCGACGTTCTCGGGGTGGTTGATGTGCGCGGTCAGCGACGGCGCGACGGCAACGCCGTGTTCGGCATAGTGCTGTGCGGGTGCGAGGGTGCGTTCCCAGGCGAGTTGGCTGCCCAGCTTGCGCAGCGCCTGCCAACCGCGCACCGCGCCGGGGACCGTCACGGCGTCGGCACCCCGTGCGGGTAGCCAGGTGCCGTGCTGGGCACGCATCGCCGCGGCATCGGCTGCCGCGCCGGACCACCCCGAGGCGTTGATGCAGCGCACCGCACCGTCGGGGGTACGCACCAGCGCGATGAGGTCTCCGCCCAGCGCAACGTTGTGCGGGTACACCACGGTGAGTACCGCGGCCGCGGTGATGGCGGCGTCGATCGCATTGCCGCCCTGCGCTATTGCCCGCATCCCGGCGTCGGTGGCCAGTGCGTGCGGCGTGGCCAGTGCACCGGTGAACGACATCGGATTCGTTGATGACGGCACGATGGACTTCTCCTTCATGGCTGGTCGCAAGGGACAGCCGGTGGGGTCCGGCAACCGCCGGACGTCATGAGGACCTCGGTTCGGCGCTACTGGCGCCCGCTGCTGGACTCGTCAGTGAAACGTGGAGAGAAATGCCCTCGTTCGGTCACTGCTGGGGTTGCTGAAAACGAGCTCAGGCGAGGCGTCCTCGATGATGCGGCCGTTGTCCATGACCACGATCCGGTCGGCCACGTCGCGCGCGAAGCGCATCTCGTGGGTCACCAGAACCATCGTCATGTGTTCTTTCGCCAATTCGCGCATCACGGCGAGCACTTCGCCGACCATCTCGACGTCCAGCGCACTCGTCGGCTCGTCGAACAGCATCACCTTCGGGCGCATCGCGAGTGCGCGGGCGATCGCGACGCGCTGCTGCTGGCCTCCGGACAACTGGCTCGGGCGCGCATCCGCCTTGTGCGCGAGACCGACGCGATCAAGCAACTCGATGGCGTCCTGCAGCGCCTTGTCCTTGGGGGTGCCGAGCACCCGCACGGGCGCATTCCAGACGTTCTCGGCCGCTGTCATGTGCGGAAAGAGGTTGAAATGCTGGAAGACGAAACCGATTTCGCGCCGGCGCCGGGCGAGCTCGGCCGTGCCGACCCGCTTCCGGTTGGTCAGGCCGCGGTGGCCGATCGGCACACCGGCGATGAGAATCTCGCCGCTGTCGAGTTCCTCCAAATGATTGAGCGACCGCAGCAGCGTGGTCTTTCCGGCTCCGGAGGGGCCGATCAGAACCACGACCTGGCCGCGCATCACGTCGAGCGACACGTTGTCGAGGACGCGCCGTCCCCCCAGGGTGCAGCATGCGTCGCGCACCTGCACGATGGGCTGTTCGACCGTCGAACTCATCTGAGTACTCATTCCCGCCTCACGCCTGTGGCTGTAATGTCGCTGCATTGCTGCCTTTTCGCCCGCCGAGCAATCGCTGTGTGATGCGCACCGGCTGGTCGATCCCCAGCTGGCGGGCCAACCGGTTCTCGATGGCGGCCTGGATGAACGTCCAGATCGTCGTCAATGCCAGGTAGTAGATCGCCGCCACCATGAAGATCTCGAAGGTGAAGAACGTCGCCGAGCTGATCGACTGTGTGACCAGGAACAGCTCGCTGACACCGATCACGCTCAACACCGACGTCGTCTTCATCAAGCCGTTGAACGTGTTCCCGAGCGGCGGGACCATGACCCGCAGCGATTGCGGGACGATGATCCACCGCATCACCTTGCTGGGGCGCATACCCAGCGAGGCTGCCGCCTCGAACTGCCCCTTGGGCACCGAATCCAGGCCCGCGCGAACGATTTCGGCGATGTAGGCACTTTCGTGGATCATCAACCCGACGATGGCGGCTTGGACGGCTGCCTTCACCGAGATACCGACGAAGCTGACGTCATGGAACTCGTAGAGGCCCACGGCGGCCAGGCCGGTGTAGATCACCACCAGCTGGACGAGCAACGGCGTGCCCCGGATGACCCAGATGTAAAAGCCGGCGAACCACCGCAACGCGGCGATATGAGACCGCCTCATGAGCGCGATGACGAGTCCCAACACCGTCGCCAAGACCATGGCGACCACTGAGATGACGATGGTGAGTACCAGGCCGTCCAGGAAGGGCTCACTCGGTGTGAGCAGGCTCTTCCAGAAGAAATCCCAATCGAAATTCACTGTGCTGCCTGCCGGTTACTTCTGGATGCTCAGGTCGGTCTGACCCCACTGCGCAAGGATCTCGTCATAGGCGCCGCTGTTCTGCAGTTCGGTCAGCGCCTGTTGGATCGCGTCGTGAAGGGCGGTGTTGCCCTTGAGCGTCGCGGCACCGATCTTGATCGTGCCGAACGGCTCGCCGGCCATCTGGATCTTGGCGCCGGTCTTGGTCTCGTAGTAGCCGAGGGTTTCCGCAGTGTCCAGGAAGGCATCCACCTGGCCGGTCTGAACCTGCTGCAGCGATACCGCCGCGTTGCTGTTCCGGCTGATGTCGACCGGCTCTTTGCCTGCCGCCGTGCACTTTTCGGACTGTTCCAGGGACAGCGCTTCGGCGGTGGTGCCGACGGCAACCATGACTTTCTTGCCGCAGAGGCTCTCGTTCATCCCGGTGATGTCGGTCGCCTGGTCTTCAGCGACGGCGATCCCGGTGCCCGAGTAGAGATACGGAACGAAGTCGACGACTTTTTCGCGCTCCGGTTTGATGTAGAGCTGCGCCATGATCACGTCGCATTGCTTGCCCTGCAGGGTCGGAATGACGGCGGCGAAGCCGGACTGGACGAACTCCGCCTTCAGCCCGAGTTGCCCGGCCAGCGCGTTCGCGAGGTCCACCTCGCTGCCCACCAGGTTCCCGGTCTCGTCGTGATACACCCCGGGCGGGGTTCCGTCATTGGGCGCGCACACCTTGAGCGTGCCGGCCTGCAGGATCGCCGGCGGCTGCACCTTCGGCGGGCCGGCCGACTCGGAAGGCGCGGCCGACTCCGACGACGAACAGCCCGCGAGCACGGCCAGGCAGGCAGCGGCAAGGGCGATGGTGATCTTCTTCATGGGTTCCTCCTGTGGGGCGGCCGGAACTGCGAACGGGGTGCCTATCGACCGATAGGCGTGAGGCTATCGAACGATAGGCGTCTTGTGTGCCGAATGGGTTAATTCATGTGTCGGCCGAGAAAAATCCGATCCGACAGGGGCCGCGCGGCGACTACGCCGTGAGCGCGGCCGTCAGCGCGCCATGCGGGACGGCGCCGTCATGTCGGCGAGCCGTCGTTTCGTGGTCTCCCGCACCACAGGTAAGACCCCCGGATCGACGAGCACCGCGCGCAGCAGGAAGTCGGCGGCGTCGAGCGGGCGGCCCCGGCGGATCGGACCGTCGGGCCCCCCTTGTTCCCTGATGGTTTCGAACAGCACGCCGTTGAGCGCACGTTGAAAGAAGGTCGGGTCGATTTCGACGAACTCCCCGCTGTGTTGCCCGCCGATGATCAGATTCTCGACGAGCCGGTGGAAAAGCTCGATGCCGTCGCGTTCGTCGTCGAATCCCTCCTGCGCCAGGACGGCGTCCTGGTACAGACCGCGGGAATCGAAGGGCTGCGAAAGCGCGTCCTGCACGTCGAGTGCCGCGGTCAGGTGCAGCTTTTCGGCCCACGTCGAATCCTCGCCGATGCGCTCCTGGAGCCGGTCGATCGACGGTCCGAGATCGAGCTCGATCAGTGTCCGGAAGATCGTCTGCTTGGCGTCGAAATGGTGGAACAGCGACGGCTGTCGAATGTGCACGGCCTCGGCGATATCGCGGGTCGAAGTGCCGAAGTACCCGCGTTGGGCGAACAGCGCGGAGGCGGCGAGGAGAATGCGGCCACGCGTCGACGACCAGTCAACCGGAGCCGGCCGCCAACCGTTTCCGTATTTCACGGAGCACCTCTCCCCCGGTAGCCACCGGCATCGGCGACGCGCGGCGCCGACACCGTCCTGAACGATGATTGTGGCACGGTGCGACGCCGGCGCGGCCGAGCGTGCCGTCGGTCGCCGTCACCGGCCTGCCCGGCCACACATCTGCGCCCAGACGCCGTCGATGCGGGCGCCGAGGTCGATGTCGGCGGCCACCTCGACAAGCGCGGCAGCCACGATGGACGCCGGCGCCCGGTCGAGTACGACCAGTCCGATCGCCGGGCGCGGGCCGTGCTGGACCATCGGCCGTGCGACGAAACCCGGTGGCACGCCCAGCTGCGGCAGCCATGCGGTCGACGCGATGGTCGCGCGCTGTGAATTTGCCACATGCGCGTAGAGCGCGTCGACCGAATCCGCCTCGACCGCAGGCCGGAAGTTGACGCCTTCGGCGGCCATGTTGGCGTCGAGTATGCGGCGGTTGCGCATCGTCGGCGTCAGTACGCACAGCTCCAGCGTCGCCGCATCCGACCACGCGACCTTCGACTCGCCCATCAGCGGATGATCCGCCGGAGCCACCAGAACGTATTGCTCCCGGTACATCTCGACCAGTTTCGTGCCGGGAGGCGCTTCGTCGTCGAGATACGTCAGGCCGCCGTCGATCTCGAAATCAGCCAGCCGCCTGGCGATTTCGCGTGACGACAATGCCTCGATACGTACCGAGGCGGCCGGGTTGCGCTGAAGGAATTCCGCGGTGACGAACGGACTGGCGGGCACGGCCGTCGGAATCGCACCCAGTCGGGCGGTGACCGTCAACCGCCCGCGCATGCGGTCGATGTCGGCCAGCATGTCGTCGCGTTCGGCGACGATCCGCTGCGCCCACGCCACGACCCGGCGTCCCTCCTCGGTGAAACCCTCGAAGCGGTGTCCCCGCTGCACGATGACGATGCCCAGCTCGCGCTCCAGCCGGCGGATGGCCACCGACAGCGTCGGCTGACTCACGTGACACCGTGCGGCCGCTCGCCCGAAATGCCGCTCGGTCGCCAGCGCGAGCAGGTAGTCGAGGTGCTGCAGCAGCACGTCGTTGGCCATCGGTCACCTGCACTCTCGGTCGCTCGATAGATAGCATCTATCACTGCATGTGAAATACCAATCCCCACCACCTGCCATTGAGTGCGGGCCCGCGTTCGGGACGGCTAAGTTTGGAATATGAGCCGCGGCACCGACTACCAAGCCGACTACGACGACCACGACGTCATCAGTACCGGCGCCAAGGACGAAGCGGCCGGCGTCAAGGCCGTGATGGTGTCCATGCAGCGGGCGATCGAGCAGATGGGGCCGTTGCGGACCGCGGCCGCGCTGACCCGGCTCAACCAACGCCACGGCTTCGACTGCCCGGGCTGCGCGTGGCCCGAGGAACACGGCGGCCGCAAACTCGCCGAGTTCTGCGAGAACGGCGCGAAAGCCGTGGCGGAAGAGGCCACCAAACGCGTCGTGACGCCGGAGTTCTTCGCGCGCCACACCATCGCCGAACTCGACGCCAAACCCGAGTACTGGCTGTCGCAGCAGGGCCGGCTGACCCATCCGATGGTGCTCGCGCCGGGAGACGACCACTACCGGCCGATCTCCTGGGATGCCGCCTACCGGATGATCGCCGACGAACTCAACGCGCTCGGCTCACCGGACGAAGCCCTCTTCTACACCTCCGGCCGCACGAGCAATGAAGCCGCGTTCCTCTACCAATTGCTGGTCCGCAGCTATGGCACCAACAACCTGCCGGACTGTTCCAACATGTGCCACGAATCCTCGGGCACCGCGCTGATCGAATCGATCGGTATCGGCAAGGGATCGGTGACGGTCGAGGACCTCACGCTGGCGGACGTGATCCTCATCGCCGGGCAGAATCCCGGAACCAACCATCCGCGCATGCTGTCCATCCTGGAGAAGGCGAAGGCCAACGGCGCCAAGATCATCGCCGTGAACCCGCTGCCCGAGGCCGGGCTGATCCGGTTCAAGGACCCGCAGAAGGTCAACGGCGTTGTCGGGCACGGTGTCCCGATCGCCGACGAGTTCGTGCAAATCCGCATCGGCGGCGACATGGCGTTGTTCGCCGGGCTCGGCCGGCTGCTCCTGGAAGCCGAGGACAATGCGCCCGGCACCGTCGTCGACCGCGAGTTCATCGCCGCGCACTGTGCCGGTTTCGACGAGTACGCCGCCCAGACCCGCGCGGTCGACCTGGACGTCGTCACCGACGCCACCGGAATCGACCGGGGCCAACTGCAACGGGTCGCCGACATGCTCATCGCATCGCAGCGCACGGTGGTGTGCTGGGCCATGGGGCTGACGCAGCAGACCCACGCGGTCGCCACGATCGGTGAGGCGACCAACCTGCTGTTGATGCGCGGCATGATCGGCAAGCCCGGTGCCGGTGTGTGTCCGGTGCGCGGCCATTCCAACGTCCAGGGCGACCGCACGATGGGCATCTGGGAGAAGATGCCGGAGGCGTTCCTGTCGGCGCTCGACAGTCGATTCGGCATCGTAAGCCCGCGCAAGCACGGCTACGACACCGTCGACGCGATCCGCGCCATGCGCGACGGCCGGGCGAAGGTGTTCATCGGCATGGGCGGCAATTTCGTCTCGGCCACCCCCGATACCGAGGTGACCGAGGCCGCGCTGCGCAGTTGCAGTCTCACCGTTCAGATTTCGACGAAGCTCAACCGCAGCCATCTCGTGCACGGCAGCACGGCGCTGATCCTGCCGACCCTGGGCCGCACCGACCGCGACATCATCGACGGACGTAAGCAGCAGGTGTCGGTCGAGGACTCGATGTCGATGGTGCATCTGTCCCGCGGCAGCCTGCATCCGCCCAGCGACCAGTTACGCAGCGAGGTCGCGATCGTCTGCCAACTCGCGCGCACCCTCCTCGGCCCCGATCACCCCGTGCCGTGGGAGACCTTCGCCGCCGACTACGACACCGTTCGCGATGCGATCGCCGCCGTCGTGCCTGGCTGCACGGACTACAACAAGCGGGTGCGCCGGCCCGACGGGTTCCAGTTGCCACACCCGCCGCGGGACTCTCGCGAATTCCCCACCACCACAGGTAAAGCCAACTTCGCGGTCAACCCACTGGAGTGGGTCGAGGTGCCCGAGGGCAGGCTGGTGCTGCAGACCTTGCGCAGCCATGATCAGTACAACACCACCATCTACGGTCTCGACGACCGTTATCGCGGTGTGAAGGGCGGCCGGCGCGTGGTGTTCGTCAACCCGTCCGACATCGAGCGGCTCGGATTACGGCCGGATGACCGGGTCGATTTGATCTCGGAGTTCGACGGCCAGGAGCGCCGGGCCAAGGACTTCCTCGTGGTCCCCTACTCCACCCCGGCGGGCAACGCCGCGGCCTACTACCCCGAGACCAATCCCCTCGTGCCGCTTGACCACACCGCGAAGAAATCGAACACCCCGGTGTCCAAGGCGGTCGTCATCAGGCTCGAACGGCGCGAGGGAGGCGCACGGTAGTGGGCCGCGTGACCGCGCGCCGCCGCGCACATCACGTCACGGCAGACCATGCCGTCGCCCGGCCGGAGACCCTCGTCGTCGAGGAGCCGCTGGAGATCCGGCTCAACGGCACGCCCATCACCGTCACCATGCGCACGCCCGGCTCCGATATCGAGTTGGCTCAAGGCTTTCTGCTCACCGAGGGCATCATCCGGCAGCGCGACGATCTGCTGACGGTGCGGTACTGCCGGGGCGCCACCGAGGAATCCGGGGTATCGCAGAACACCTACAACGTGCTCGACGTGACGCTGGCACCCAGCGTCCCCAAGCCTGATGTCGATGTCACCCGCAACTTCTACACGACCTCGTCCTGTGGTGTGTGCGGGAAAGCCTCGCTCGATGCGGTGCGGCTCATCAGCCGGCACTGCCCGGGCGACGACCCCTCGACCGTGGCGGCCGAGACGCTGTCGGCCATGCCCCACCAATTGCGCGATGCGCAAAAGGTTTTCGCCAGCACCGGCGGACTTCACGGCGCGGCACTGTTCACCGTCGACGGCACCATGCTCGTCGTCCGGGAAGACATCGGCAGGCACAATGCGGTGGACAAGGTGATCGGCTGGGCGCTCGAACAGAACCGGATTCCACTGACCGGCACCGTGCTGTTGGTCAGCGGCCGCGCATCGTTCGAGCTCACCCAGAAGGCGGTCATGGCCGGCATCCCGGTGCTCGCGGCCGTCTCGGCTCCGTCGTCGCTTGCCGTGGATCTGGCCAGCCAGTCCGGCCTCACGCTGGTCGCATTCCTGCGTGGCGAGTCGATGAACGTCTACACGCGTCCCGACCGTGTGAAGCATTGACGGAAAGGCCGTCCGAGGGCTGACGCGAAAACCGCCCTCTACCTGCAATCTCCACCCGTTCTCCACGAAACCTCCAAGCTCGCCCACCCGGTGATCGCCGACGATCGGATCAACGTCGGACCGCACAGATCACCGCAAAGGGGAGCCCACGATGGCGGACATTCTCATCGCCGCACTTTCACCACTCGGACATATCGGACCACTACTGACGGTGGCGCGCGGGTTGGTGGATCGGGGTGACCGGGTGACCGTGCTGACATCGGCCAAACACGCGCCCGCGATCCGGGCCGCCGGAGCCGCCTCATCGGCGCTGCCCGCCGAGGCCGACCTGGACGACACCCGACTCGACGCGGACAATCCCGGCAGGGCGCAGACATCGGGTATCAAACGCGTCAACTTCGACATCATCCACTTCTTCGTGGCCCCGATGGCACACCAAGCCGATGCGTTGACAAAACTGTTGGCGCGCAACCACTACGACGCGGTGATCGCCGACTACGGCTTCTTCGGCATCATGCCGTTCCTCCTCGGCGACCGGAAGAACACGCCGCCGATCCTGGCCTATACGACCACGCCGCTGATGGTGAGCAGCCGGGACACCGCGCCGAGCGGACTGGGACTTCCGCCGTCATCGACGCGGCTCGGACGGCTGCGCAATCGTGGCCTCAATCTCCTGACGCAGCGGGTGCTGTTGCGCCCGGCGCAGAACGCGGTGAAGGAGCAGCTTCACCGGATGAACTCCCGCGCATTGCCGACTTTCGTATTCGACGCCGCGGTGCTCGCCGACCGGTTGATCGTTCCCACCGTCCACGAATTCGACTACCCGCGTAGCGATCTGCCGGCCAACGTGCGCTACGTCGGCGCCGTGCATCCGGCGCCCAGCCATGCCTTCCAGCCGCCCACCTGGTGGGGACAGCTCGATGCCGGCCGGCCGGTCGTGCACGTTACGCAGGGCACCATCGACAATGCCGACCTCGGCCGGCTACTCGAACCGACGATCGAGGCACTCCGCGACGAAGACGTCACGGTGGTCGCCGCCACCGGCGGGCGTGACATCGACCTGCTGAAGGTCGCGGTCCCGTCGAATACCTTTGTCGCCGAGTACATTCCACATGACGTGTTGCTGCCGAAGGTCGACGTGATGGTGACCAACGGCGGCTACGGCGCGGTCCAGCGCGCATTGTCCACCGGCGTGCCGCTGGTGGTGGCAGGCAACACCGAAGACAAACCCGAGGTGGCCGCACGGGTGGCCTGGACGGGCGCGGGCATCAATCTGCGCACCGGCACCCCGTCCCCGGATGTCATCCGGCGCGCGGTCCGCGACGTGCTCACCGACGATCGCTATCGCAACCGGGCGCGCGGGCTCGAGGCGGCTTTCGCCCAGCGGGACGGTGTGGCCGAGATCGGCGTGCTTGTGGACGAGGTCATCGCCGAGCGGCAGCCCGTTGCGACATGAGTTGCGCCGATCCGTTCTGCCGCCCGTTCGAGCCCGCTGTCCGACCCGTCGACCGAAACCCAGGCGACGTGCCCGTCGGGCCGTACGAGCACCGCGGGCGGGATCGGCACGCGACCGAAGAGTGGCACGCGCCAACTCGCGCCGATGGGTATGGCCTCGACCGCGTCGCGGCCGAGCCCCGCACCGAAGTCGATGAGCACTGGCCGCGCGTCGTGCAGCAGCTCGTAGAGTCGGCGCAGCGTGCCGCCGACTCTGATGTCGCAGTCCGGGATTCGCCGCCCGACGAGCACGTGGTCGGCGTCGGACCCGTAGCTGACATCGAGGCCTGAGATCGCCGCGCCGACACGCTCGTTGACCGCGTCTATGTCGAGCAGCCCGCGGAACGTATCGCGCATCGCGGTCACATTGGCGCCGCCGGCCAGCAACGCCGTCTGCGCCCTGGTGTTCTCCAGGACCCGCTGCGCCACCGGGTGCCGCTCATCGTGGTAGGTGTCGAGGAGTTCGCGGCTCGCGTCACCCCGGATGACGGCCGCAAGCTTCCAGCCCAGATTCGTGGCGTCTTGGATACCGAGGTTCATGCCCTGCCCACCCAGCGGTGGATGGATGTGCGCGGCATCGCCGGCCAGGAACACCCGCCCGGCGCGGTAGTTCGTGGCTTGGCGGGACACGTCGGCGAACCGCGACAACCACACCGGTGAGTGGACGCCGAAGTCCTTGCCCGCCACGGTGTTCAGCGCCGTTCGTAGGTCGTCGAGACCAAGCTCGCCCTTCTGTTCGGAGGGCTCGTACTCGGTCACCATGACGCGCTGCCAGGTCTGCCCTGACAACTGCCCGAACGGCAGGAACGTGACCACGCCGGTGTCCGTGCGCTCCAGGAAGGTCCGCCCCGGCGGCGGGTCACCGACTTCGACATCACCGAGCAGCGTGACGAACTCGGCGTCGGTGCCCTCGAACGGAATTCCCGCGAGCCCGCGGACCGCGCTGCGGCTGCCGTCACATCCGACGACGTAATCGGCACGTCGTCGCTGCGGGCCGTCCGGCCCTGCGGTGGTGACGACGACACCGGTCGCGTCCTGCTCGAGTCCGGTCACCTCCACTCCCCACTGCACGGTCACGCCCAGTTCGGCGGCGAACCGCTCCAGCACACTCTCGGTCTCGGTCTGCATGATGGCCAGCGTGTAACCCCGCGGGGTCGGAAGCGCGGACATGTCGAGCCGTATCCCGGAGAAATGGCCGGCGTCCATCGGTGTGCCCTGCGCTTCGAACGCGTCCAGCATGCCGCGCTGGTCGAACACCTCCATGGTTCGCGCGTTCACGCCGGCGGCGCGGGACGTCCCGGCGCGTTCTCGGGCGCGGTCGACGAGTTCGACCGACACCCCGCCGCGGGCGAGCTCACCGGCCAGCATCAAACCCGTCGGCCCTGCTCCGACAACAACCACATCCGCCATCTCAACCTCCCTCTAACGATGTTAGGGAAAACTCTAACAGTGTTAGGGTGAACCGTGTGGCGCCCAAATTGAACCGCGATGTCATCGCCCGCACCGGGCTCGATCTGCTCGGCGAGCACGGGCTCGACGGGTTGTCGATGCGCATCCTCGCCACCGCCCTCGGCGTTCAGGCGCCCACGCTGTATTGGCACGTGAAGAACAAGCGGGAATTGCTCGACATGATGGCCGACGTCATCGCAGGCGAGATCGGCGAGCGGCTCAGGCCACGGCGGCCCGACGAATCGGCGCACGACTGGCTCGCCGATGTAGCGAGGGCGATCCGGGCCTCGTTGCTGGCCTACCGCGATGGCGCCAGAGTGTTCGTCGGCTCGGCGACCCCGTCCGCCCGGCCCGCCAACGAGTTGGCGCTGCGCGAATTACAGGCCGCCGGATTCGATCTGGACGCCGCAGCGCGCGCCGTGCTGACCCTGCTGCACTACGTCACCGGCAGCACCATCGAGGAACAGGCGCGCCGCGGCCTCGACTACGACGACAATCCCTACCGCAACGCATACCTGTTGAACGCCAAGCACTTTCCCCTCGGCGCCCAGGTCCGGGACGTATTGTTCAACCCCGACGCCGACGCGTCGTTCGAAGCGGGCCTGACGGTCGTGCTCGCCGGCATCAGTGCGACGTTAGGACCGCGAGCAGACGCGTGAGTACCCCATCGCGGCCGATTCCGGGTACCTGCGCGGTCTGCTCGCGGGAAAGTCTCAGGCGCTCTTGTCGCGCCGCTCGGTGCGAGAGGGCTTGCGCGGCACGATGGTCGGCAGCACGTTGTCCTGCACGGTCTCCTTGGTCACGACGACCTTGGCGACGTCGTCGCGGCTCGGGATGTCATACATCACCGGCAGCAGGACCTCTTCCATGATCGCGCGCAACCCGCGGGCGCCGGTGCCGCGGTGAATGGCCTGATCGGCGATGGCCTCAAGCGCGTCACCGGTGAACTCGAGCTCGACACCGTCCATCTCGAACAGCCGCACGTACTGCTTGACGAGCGCGTTCTTCGGCTCCGAGAGGATCTTGACCAGCGAGTCCTTGTCCAGGTTGGTCACCGAGGCGACGACCGGGAGCCGGCCGATGAACTCGGGGATCAGACCGAACTTGATCAGGTCCTCGGGCATGACCTCGGCGAAGTGGTCCTGCGTGTCGATCTCGGCCTTCGACCGCACCTCGGCACCGAAGCCGAGGCCGCGCTTGCCGACGCGATCGGAGACGATCTTCTCCAGCCCGGCGAACGCACCCGCGACGATGAACAGCACGTTGGTGGTGTCGATCTGGATGAACTCTTGATGCGGATGCTTGCGCCCGCCCTGTGGCGGCACCGAGGCCTGCGTGCCCTCAAGGATCTTCAGCAGGGCCTGTTGCACACCCTCGCCGGACACGTCGCGGGTGATCGACGGGTTCTCGCTCTTGCGGGCGATCTTGTCGACCTCGTCGATGTAGATGATGCCCGTCTCGGCGCGCTTGACGTCATAGTCGGCGGCCTGGATGAGCTTGAGCAGTATGTTCTCGACGTCCTCACCGACGTAGCCGGCCTCGGTCAGCGCGGTCGCGTCGGCGATCGCGAACGGAACGTTGAGCATCTTGGCCAGCGTCTGCGCGAGGTAAGTCTTGCCGCAACCGGTGGGGCCGAGCATCAAGATGTTGGACTTGGTCAGCTCGACCGGCTCGGAACGGGAGTCGCGGGACTTCTCCCCCGCCTGAATCCGCTTGTAGTGGTTGTAAACCGCTACCGCGAGCGTCCGCTTCGCCGTGTCCTGACCGATGACGTAACCCTCGAGGAACTCGCGGATCTCCGCGGGTTTGGGCAACTCGTCGAGTTTGACGTCGTCAGCGTCGGCGAGCTCCTCCTCGATGATCTCGTTGCACAGGTCGATGCACTCGTCGCAGATATATACGCCAGGACCCGCGATGAGCTTTTTGACTTGCTTCTGGCTCTTCCCACAGAACGAGCACTTCAGCAGGTCACCACCGTCTCCAATGCGCGCCATGTGGGGAGGTCCTACTTCCTGTTCGCGGTCGGTCGTTACGCCACTCGGTGGGTCACCCCGGGCGTAAACCCGACGCTACCCGTTCGTTCCGTCACGGTGCGACCTTAAGGCCGAATCGCTCCGGTGGTATTTATCCGTGTGCAGGAGAACATATCGTTCCCGGTGGCATCCCACCCGTCGGCACGCTGTCTGTGTCCTTGGCGTGTCGCCACGGTGATGCGACAGAAGTCAAGTCACGGCATCCGAACCGTGGTGTTCGCCGGCAACCACGATACCGTGCGCCGCGTAGGCAACGGTCAGCGATTTGAGGCAAACGCCCCATGCTCTGGGCGAACATCCGGAGCAGCGTGGAGCCATGACCAAACCACGTACCCCGTTGGACGCCGCAACCGCTGTCCTGTCCGATCCGACCCTGCCCACCGGCGCCGACGAACGATTCGTCGGCTTCGGCGTCATGGGCTTTCCGTTCACCAGCGGCCACTATCTGGCATTGCGCTACTTTCCGGCCACCACGTTCTCGCCGGGCTACCGATCGGTGTGGCACCGCAGCCCCGACGGCGTCTGGACGTTCTACGCCACGACGCCCGGCCGGCAGAGCTGTGCCCGGTACTTCAGCTCGGCCACCCCGAACGACGCGGTGCAATGCGAGATCGACGTCGCATGGGTGAACCCGTGGACGCTGCTCGTCGCCATCCCGGGGTTGCTGGAATGGACCGTCGACATCCGGTCTACCGTGTCGAGCCGCCTGGTCAGCGCCATCGGAAGAGCGCTGCCCACCCGGTCGTGGACCAATCCGGCGATGCTCGACCTCATCGGCCGCACCGCCGGAACCCTGCTGCGAGCCGGCACCGTTCAGCTCGCCGGAAAGGCACCCAACGGCCAGCGCTTCATGATCGCGCCGACCCAGGTGTGGTTGGCGGACGGGCACGCGGTGTTGGACGGCACCGACCTGGGCCCGCCGGGGCCACTTGCCGAGCAGGCCGTCCTGGCCGACTTCCGGCCACCGCAGCGCGGGATATTCGTCGTCGGTTCGGGGCACTTCGACACGTTCGACGCGACCCGCCACCGCGCCGCGGATCGCACCGTGCTGTTCGACGGATCTGCACCCGACCCGCGCGCATAATCGGCGAATGGCTTCGCAGCCGGCTCCGCCGGAGCCGTCGACCGGGTCACCGAGTCGAGCCGAGTTGCTGGCTGCCCTGTCGGTGGCCGTCGACCTCGGGCTGGGCCAGCCAAGCGAGCACATGCTGCGTTCGGCGCTCATCGCGACCAGACTGGCCGACCGGCTGGGCCTGACCGGGTCGCAACGCGACTGCGTCTACTACACGACGCTGATCATGTGGATCGGATGTCACGCCGACTCTCACGAATACGCGCGGTGGTTCGGCGACGACATCGCGGTGCGCCGCGACAGCTACCACGTCGACACGTCCGGCCTGCCGTTCCTGCGTTTCCTGATGAGCAATGCCGCCCGCGGCGAACCGCTGGCACACCGGCTCAGCGTGATGGCGACGCTGCTCGTCGATGCGCGCGGTCACCTGTCCCGCATGATCCACTCGCACTGCACGTCGGCGGCGCTGCTGGCCGACCGGATGGGGCTCGGGCCGGAGGTGCAGGCGGCGCTGGCCTACACGTTCGAGCGTTACGACGGCGGCGGAATGCCCGTCGGTGCGCATGGTAACGACATTCCGATCCACATGCGGGTCGCCCAGCTGGCCGAACTGGCCGAAGTGCATCACCGCACGCGCGGCGTGGCCGGTGCGGTGGCGCTCGTGCGCGGCAGGCGCGGCGGCCAGTTCGACCCACGGGTGGTCGACGTATTCGTGCGCGATGCGGACGCGATCCTGGCCGGTCCGCCGGCGGGCGACGCGTGGGCCGTCGCGCTGCGAGAGGCGCCGGACCGCCATCAGAATCTCGACGAGCCGGGCCTGGATTCGTTGCTCATGGCGCTGGGCGATTTCGTGGATCTCAAGTGCCCGTTCACGCTTGGCCATTCGCGAGCCGTGGCCGCACTGGCCGCCGAGGCGGCCAGGGTTGCCGGTCTCGACGCCAACACCGTGGCGTTGGTGCGCCGGGCCGGCCACGTCCACGATCTCGGACGTATCGGGGTGTCCAACCAGATCTGGTCCAAGGCCGGGCCGTTGACGGCCGCGGAGTTCGAGCGGGTGCGCCTGCATCCGTACCTGACCGTGCGGATCCTCAGCCAGGTTCGCGGGTTGCGGCCGGTGGCCGAGCTCGCCGGCAATCATCACGAATGTCTCGACGGGTCGGGGTATCCACGCGGTCTCACCGAGAGTGCGCTCGGCCTGCCCGACCGGGTATTGGCAGCGGCGGTCGGCTACCAATCCGGTTGTGAGCCAAGGCCGTACCGTGCGCAACTGACACCGGCGGCGGCAGCGCGCCGGTTACGCGAGCGGGTGAGTGCCGGTGAACTCGACGCGGTCGCGGTCGAGGCGGTGCTGCACGCGGCCGGGCACCGCGCCGATCGACCGAACGTGCGACCGGACGGTCTGACCCCGCGCGAGATCGACGTGCTGCGCCTCGTCGCCCGGGGCGCGTCGAACAAAGAGATCGCACAGTCCCTGGTGATCAGCCAGAAGACGGCACGCAACCACGTCGAGCGCACCTACGCCAAGATCGGCGTGTCCAACCGCATCGGCGCCAGCATGTACGCGTTGCGCCACGGTCTGGTGAATCCCTAAGGGCCCCAACGCAACTGACACGGCCCCCGGTTGAACCGGGGGCCGTGTCAGTGGAACGTCGAACTCAGGCGGTCTGGGCCGACAGCTTGCGGTACTCGAGCACTGTGTCGATGATCCCGTACTCCTTGGCCTCCTCGGCCGTCAGGATCTTGTCGCGGTCGGTGTCCTTGCGGATGACGGCCGGATCCTTGCCGGTGTGGCGGGCCAGGGTGGTCTCCATGAGCGTGCGCATACGCTCGATCTCGGCGGCCTGGATCTCCAGATCGGAGAACTGGCCCTGGATCACGCCGGACAGCGCGGGCTGGTGGATCAGCACCCGGGCGTTCGGCAGCGCGAGGCGCTTGCCCGGCGTACCGGCCGCCAGCAGCACCGCGGCGGCCGAGGCGGCCTGCCCCAGGCACACGGTCTGGATGTCGGCACGCACGTACTGCATGGTGTCGTAGATGGCCATCAGCGAGGTGAACGAGCCACCCGGCGAGTTGATGTACATCGTGATGTCACGGTCGGGATCGAGCGACTCGAGCACGAGCAGCTGAGCCATGATGTCGTTGGCCGACGCGTCGTCCACCTGCACGCCGAGGAAGATGATGCGCTCCTCGAACAGCTTGTTGTACGGGTTGGACTCCTTGACGCCGAAGCTCGAATGCTCGATGAACGACGGCAGGATGTAGCGCGCCTGCGGCTGAAGACGGGGGTCCGTGTGGTCGGTCATTTGTCGAGTCCTGCTCCTGGCCCTGAGCCGTTGACGTTGGCGTTGGTG
This sequence comes from Mycolicibacterium wolinskyi str. Jessa 2025, assembly GCF_049241375.1. Classification (NCBI taxonomy): domain Bacteria; kingdom Bacillati; phylum Actinomycetota; class Actinomycetes; order Mycobacteriales; family Mycobacteriaceae; genus Mycobacterium; species Mycolicibacterium wolinskyi. The sequence continues at coordinate 2,413,998 of NZ_CP185960.1, read as the reverse complement.
ATGATGTGGTCGACGAAGCCGTACTCGAGGGCTTCCTGCGCGGTGAACCAGCGGTCGCGGTCCGAGTCGGCCTCGATGCGCTCGATGGTCTGACCGGTGAACTCCGCGTTGAGCCGGAACATCTCCTTCTTGATCACCGCGAACTGCTCGGCCTGGATCGCGATGTCGGCCGCGCTACCCGTCACACCGCCGAGCGGCTGGTGCATCAGGATGCGCGCGTGCGGCAGGGCGTAGCGCTTGCCCTTGGTGCCCGCCGCGAGCAGGAACTCGCCCATCGAAGCGGCCATGCCCATGGCGTAGGTCGCGATGTCGCACGGCGCCAACACCATGGTGTCGTAGATCGCCATACCGGCGCTGATCGAGCCGCCGGGCGAGTTGATGTAGAGGTGGATGTCCTTGGTCGGATCCTCCGCCGACAGCAACAGGATCTGCGCGCACAGCCGGTTGGCGATGTCGTCGTCCACTTGGGAACCCAGGAAGATGATCCGCTCGGAGAGCAGCCGCTCGTACACCGAGTCGACAAGGTTGAGCCCCTGTCCGGCGCCACGCATGTCAGTCACGACTGGATACCTGCTTTCTCTTACGTCTTGGTACTGACGACACTAACCAACCTGGGCCGCCGCGCATGCCCGTAGAGGCCCGCGTTCGCTCACAGCGTCACTTGGCGGTGTCGTCGGCCTCGTCGGCGTTGTCGCTGTCGGAGTTCTCGGCGCTGTCGTCGGCCGCCTCGTCGGAGCCCTCAACGGCCTGCTCACCCGACGGGCCGAAGAACTCCGCGGTGTCGATCACGGTGCCGTCGGTGTCGGTGACCGTGGCGGCGTGCACCACCGCGGCGATGGTCAGGCCACGGCGCACGTCGGCGAACATCGCGGGCAGCTGGTTGTTCTGCTGCAGGATCTGGATCAGCTGCTGCGGCTCGAGGCCGTACTGACGCGACATCAGCACGAGCCGCTCGGTGAGGTCATTCTGGCCGACCTGGATGTCGAGCTTGTCAGCGACGGCGTCCATCAGCAGCTGGGTCTTGACGGCCTTCTCGGCGTTGCTGCGGTTGTCGGTGTCGAACTCCTCGCGGCTGCTGCCCTGCTCGGTCAGCTGCTCGGCGAACTTGTCCTCGTCGTGGTCGAGGCCGTGGATCGCGTTGTGCAGGGTCTCGTCGACCTGGGCCTGCACGATCTTCTCCGGCAGCGGGACCTCGGTCTGCTCCAGCAGCGCCTCGATCGCCTTGTCGCGGATCTGCTCGGCCTGCTGCACGCTCTTCACCCGGCGCACCTGATCGACGAGGTTGTTCTTCAACTCCTCGATCGTGTCGAATTCGCTTGCCAGCTGGGCGAACTCGTCGTCGGGCTCGGGAAGCTCGCGCTCCTTGACGGACTTCACGGTCACCGTGACCTCGGCGTCCTGACCGGCGTACTCACCGGCGGCCAGCTTGGTGGTGAAGACCTTGGACTCACCAGCCTTCAGACCCTTGATGGCGTCGTCGAGGCCCTCGATCAACTGACCGGAACCGACCTCGTGCGACAGGCCCTCGGTGGCTGCCTCGGGTACCTCTTTGCCGTCGACGGTGGCCGACAGGTCGATGGAGACGAAGTCACCGTCCTGCGCGCCGCGCTCGACACCGGTCAGGGTGCCGAACCGGGCCCGCAGGTTCTGCAGCTCGGTGTCGACCTCCTCGTCGGTGACCTCGATCGGGTCGACCGTGATCTTCAGCGCCTCCAGATCGGGCAGCGTGATCTCGGGGCGGACGTCGACCTCGGCCGTGAACACCAGTTCCTCGTTGTCCTCGAGCTTGGTGATCTCGATCTCAGGCTGGCCGAGCGGCTTCACGTCCTGGGTCGAGACGGCCTCGCTGTAGCGGCTCGGCAGCGCGTCGTTGACGACCTGCTCCAGCACGGCGCCACGGCCGATGCGGGCCTCCAGCAGCTTGCGCGGAGCCTTGCCCGGGCGGAAACCGGGCAGCCGGACCTGCTTGGCGAGCTCCTTGAATGCGCGATCGAAGTCCGGCTCAAGCTCGGTGAAGGGCACCTCCACATTGATCCGCACCCGCGTGGGGCTCAACTGCTCGACGGTGCTCTTCACTCTTCTTGCTCCTAGATAGTTCTGTCGTACTGACGGGTGAGTCGGGGTGACAGGATTTGAACCTGCGGCCTTCCGCTCCCAAAGCGGATGCGCTACCAAGCTGCGCTACACCCCGTGTCCTGGTCGATCCGCCGGCCGACACGCCCGCGAAAAGGACCACGCGAGATACTACGTGCTGACGACACGGAGCATTCAATTGGATTTGATTCGGGGCGCACCGGTACAGTGCTGGTGCACATGCGGGCGTAGCTCAATGGTAGAGCCCTAGTCTTCCAAACTAGCTACGCGGGTTCGATTCCCGTCGCCCGCTCCAATGAACCGCCCATACCGGGCGGTTTTTGTTTTGCCGCCCGATTTCGGTGCCTGACCGACCGGCGCGCCCACACCGGTCACGGGCAAGTCTCGAACACCTTTCGATCGGCACAGCGGGGCTGCGTCGTGCTGGACGCGCCCTTACATTGAGTAACAGGCGGGGATCACCGAGCGATCTTGAAACCGACGGCGCGCGTCGACGTCGAAAACGCGCCCATTGCCGCCACACCCGTGCAGGAGTCGAATGCCCGAGATGAGCACCATCGCAGGCAGCTGCGCACCGGAGTTCGGCGCCGTCCGCGACGCGTTCGAGCAGAACTTCGCCGAGCGCGGTGAGATCGGCGCCGCCGTCGCGGTGTGGGTCGAGGGCGACCTGGTGGTCAATCTATGGGGCGGCCGGGCCGACGCCGCGGGCGCCCGTCCCTGGCGCGAAGACACCCTGGCCAGCGTCTTCTCCGGATCCAAAGGTCTCACCAGCACGTGCGTGCATCTGCTCGCCGACCGGGGCGAGCTCGACCTGAACGCTCCGGTCGCCCGGTATTGGCCCGAGTTCGCGCAGGCCGGCAAGGAAGACATCACCCTCGCGATGGTCCTCGGGCATCGGTCGGGGGTGATCGGCCCGCGTGAACCGATGGACTGGCGTGAGGTCACGGACTGGGACGGGGTGTGCGAGCGCATCGCGGCCGCCGAACCGTGGTGGGAACCCGGCACCGCGCAGGGTTATCACGTGGTCACGTTCGGGTTCATCCTCGGTGAGGTGATCCGCCGGGTCACCGGCCGGACGCTGGGCCAGTACCTGCGCACCGAGATCGCCGAGCCGCTCGGCATCGACGTGCACATCGGGCTTCCTGCTGCCGAACACCACCGCTGCGCGGAGATGGTCAACAAGCCGACGGTGCAGGGGCTGCTGGCCGACAGCGGGTTCGTCGTACCGCCGGACACCCTGGACGTGCACCCGATGGCCGGCTGGGCGGTGTCGATGAACTTCGTGCCCGACGACGAGCTCGGCGTCCACAATCTCGACACGTGGCGGTCGGCCGAGTTCCCCAGCACCAACGCGCACGTGTCGGCGTTGGGCATGGCGACGTTCTACAACGCGCTGGCGCAGGAGAAACTGCTGAGCCGCGAGCACATGGAGTTGTGCCGGGTCTCGCAGGGCGGGTTCGACACCGACGTGGTGCTCGGCCCGCGCGTCGCCGACCACGGCTGGGGGCTGGGTTACATGCTCAACCAGCGCGGCGTGGCAGGCCCCAACCCCCGCATATTCGGCCACGGCGGCTCGGGTGGGTCGTTCGCGTTCGTCGATCTCGAGCACCGGATCGGCTACGCGTACGTGATGAACTATTTCGACGCCACGAAGTGCAATGCCGATCCGCGAACGGTCGCACTGTCCAACGAGGTCTACTCCGCTCTGGGCGTAATTTAAGGGCCTGCTCACAGACCCGGAAACCCCGTTTCCTGTAGGTACGCTGGACGCCATGAACGGCTTCGTGCTGGTACTCATCATCCTCGTCATCGCCGCGATCGCCTTCGCGGTCTACAGCTCGTCGAAGGCGAACGGCCGCTCGGCCGAAACCCTGGCCGACGCCAAGGCCGATGCGCGGCGCCTCATCGAGCGGCTCGGCGGGCAGGTGCTCAACCTGACCGGCAGCGACGACGCCTCCAAGCAGGCGCTTGCCGACGCGTCGGAGCGCTACACCGCCGCGTCGTCCCAGATCGACCAGGCCACGACCGTCAAGCAGGCCGAACTCGCCAAGGAAAGCGCGATCGAGGGCCTGTACTACGTCCGCGCGGCCCGCACCGCGATGGGTATGGATCCGGGGCCGGAACTGGAGTCGCTGGCCGGCCAACGCACTGCGGGCGCGGTCACCGAGGACCGGCGCATCAACTTCGAGGGCCGTGAGATCGAGGCCTCCCCCACGCCGTCGCAGCGCACGCCGAACTACTACCCCGGCGGCCGGGTCGCCGGGCGTCCGGTGCCCGCGGGCTGGTACTCCGAGCCGTGGTGGAAGCCCGCGCTGATCGCCGGCGCCTGGGGTTTGGGATCGGTCCTGCTGTTCGACGCACTGTTCTCCGGCATGCACGGCGTTGACTACGGCGCGCAGGGCTTCGAAAGCGGTTACGGCGACGGCTATTCCGACGGATTCGCGGCCGGGCAGGACTCGGGGATGGACGGCGGCGGCGACAGCGCCGGTGACTGGGGCGGCATGGACACCGGCGGCTGGGATGGCGGCGGCGACTTCGGTGGCGGCGACTTCGGTGGAGATTTCGGCGGCTTCTGACGCCTGTTCCTTGCGCCAGCAGACGCGTAAGTACCCGTCAGCACGCGTTTTCGGGTACCGCAGTGTCTGCTCGCGGAGGATCAGAACCGGCTGTCGAGCCGCGCGGACACCCCGGCCTCCTGCAGATCGAGGCGTTCGAGCATGGCCCGCGCCGCCTCGTCTTCGATGTGGCCGGCATCGCGCTCGGCGATGAGCGCGGCCCGCTGCGCGGACAGCACTTCGCGGTAGAGCGCCGAGAACACCGCGGCCCGTTTTGTGAGGGCGTCGGGGTCGGGCATCTCGTCGGCGTCCTGCGAGTGCCGGGCGATCATGGCGTGAATCTCGGCCACCACACGAGGGTTCAAACCCGCAGGCGGGTTCGCGAGGAACTCCGCGAGGACGACGTCCGCCGCGTCGTGGACCACGCGCTCGGCCTTGAGTTCCTCTTCGCGGTCGGCCGCGTGATCGTCGGAGAACCGCGACAGATGCAGGCGCCGGATCAGCCACGGCAGTGACCAACCCTGGATCAACAGCGTGCCGACGCTGACCACGAAGGCGATCGCCTGGATGGTGGCGCGCTCGGGGAACGGTTCGCCCGTCACGGTGGTGGCCGGGATGGCCGCCGCGGCGGCGAGCGTCACCACACCGCGCATCCCCGTCCAGGACACGACGACGTTCTCGCGCCAACTCAGCGCCCGTCGATCGATCATGGTGCGCCACTTGGCCTTCGTCTTGCTGCGCGGCTTGACGCCGAGCGCGCCGCGGCCGCCGCGCATCGGGACGGGCACGCTGAACTTGTTCTCCATGTGCCGGGACAGCTTGTTACGCCCGAATATCGCGAACACCGACAGCGGCCGGATCACCAGGACGATCAACAGCACGATGGTCGACGCGACCGCGACCTCGGCGAGCGACTCGTGGGCCTGCCGAAGATCCTCCAGCACGAACCGCAGATGCAGTCCGATGTAGGCGAACACGAACGCCTCCAGCAGCACGTCGACCGAGTTCCACACATAGCGCTCCTGCAGCCGGGTCTGATAACCCGCGCCCAGATTTCCGTTGCCGACCACGAATCCGGCCACCACGACCGCCAACACACCCGATGCGTGCAGCTCCTCCGCCGCGAGGAACGCCGCGAACGGCACCACGAGACCCTGGATGGTCTCCAGGCCGGGGTTGGCCAGCCGCTTGCGGATCCACAACGTCACAACGCCTAGCACCGCACCGACGATGGGTCCGACGGTCGCGCTGTAACCGAACAACAGGAACGGGTTTTCGATGAAGGTGTGGCTGCCCGCGACCTGAGCGACCGCGATCGAGAACAGCGTGAGCGCCGCGGCGTCGTTGATCAAGCTCTCACCGGTGAGGATCGCCATGACCCGTTTGGGCAGACCGAGTTTGCGTCCGACCGCGACGGCGGTGACCGCGTCGGGTGGCGCGACGATGGCGCCGAGCACGAGCGCCGTCGCGAATGTCAACGGCACCACCACCAACCACGACGACACCGCGGCGACCGCGAAGGCCGTCACCACCACGAGACCGACACCAAGGCCAAGGATGGGGCGGATGTTGCGCAGGAACGTCGGGAACGAGAAGTCCAGCGCGGCGGAATAGAGCAGCGGCGGCAACACCACGGTCAGCAGGATGTGCGAATCCAATTCGGGCGGTTCGAACTCCGGCAGGAACGACACCGCACTGCCGATGACGACGATGATGAGCGCGGGTTCCAATCCGCGCCGGTGCGCGATGGCCGTGACGACGATGGCTCCGACGACGACGAGGATCAGTTCCACCCCGAGATTGTCCCGTCAAACTCCGTGACGTGCCGGACGGGCCGATGGCGGGCTCAGGCCTGACAGGTGGGGCACCAGAACAGGTTGCGGCCCTCCAACTCCATGGTGCGCACCGGTGTCCCGCACACGCGGCACGGCTCGCTCGCTCTGCGGTAGACGTACGTGCGAGGTCGCCCCGTCCGGTACGACGGTGCACCGTGGTCGTGTTCGGGCCGCACGACGACGATCTTGCCGCGGCGCACCCCGACCTTCATCAGCTCGACCAGGTCGGTCCACATCGCGTCGAACTCGGCCTGGTCCAACCGGGTTCCGGGCAGGTGCGGGTCGATGCGGTGGCGGAACAGCAGTTCGCTGCGGTAGACGTTGCCGACGCCGGCGATCACCGCCTGGTCCATCAGCAAGGCTCCGATCGGCCTGCGGGACTTGGCGATTCGCTTCCAGGCCAACGCAGGATCGGCGTCGGCCCGCAGTGGGTCGGGCCCGAGTTTGGCGACGATGTCGACGATCTCGGGTTCGGCGATGAGCTCGCAGACGGTCGGACCGCGCAGATCGGTGCCGTACTCGGCACCGATCATCCGCATCCGCACCTGGCCGACCGGTTCGGGTAACGGCACGGGAGCCTCGGTGAACGCTCCGTACAACCCGAGGTGGATGTGCACCACGCGGCCACCGTCGTAGTGGTGGAACAGGTGCTTACCCCAGGCGGACGCACGCTTGAGGATGTGGCCGCTCACCGCGGCCGCCCCATCGCTGAACCGGCCCTGCGGGCTGGACACGACGACGGGGGCGCGGCCGAAGCGGCGTTGATGCAGCCGGGCCAGCCGGTGCAGGGTGTGCCCTTCCGGCACGTGTCAGGCCGGGGCGCCCGGAACCGGGGGCGCGACGTGGGTGCGCTCGTATTCCGCCATGATGTCGATCCGGCGCTGGTGACGCTCGGCGTCCGACCACGGCGTGGACAGGAACGCGTCGACGATCGCGAGCGCTTCCTCGGTGGTGTGCATGCGGCCGCCGATACCGATCAGCTGCGCGTTGTTGTGCTCACGGGCGAGTTTCGCGGTCTCAACACTCCACGCGAGCGCGCAACGTGCGCCGGGCACCTTGTTCGCGGCGATCTGCTCACCGTTGCCCGAGCCGCCGAGCACGATGCCCAGGCTGCCGGGATCGGCCACGGTCTTCTCGGCCGCCGCGATGCAGAAGGCCGGGTAGTCGTCGTCGGCGTCGTAGGTGTACGCCCCGCAGTCGATCGGCTCGTGGCCGGTCTTCTCCAAATGCTCGATGATCGTTTTCTTGAATTCGAGTCCGGCGTGATCGGCACCGAGGTAGACGCGCATGGCGGTAACCCTAACGCGTCAGCGGTCCGGCTCCGCGCCCGCTCTGACGCCGGCCGCCAGGAGGTCGAGCATTCGCTGCGCCTGCTCGGCCGAGCCGCTCGCGAGGAAGATCCCGAGCAGACTCGACACCACGTCCTCGGCACGGACGTCGGCGCGCAGGCTGCCGTCGGCGGCCCCCGCTTCGAGCAGCAGCTCGACCGCCCCGAAGATGCTCGCCCGCGTGTCGTTGTGATCGACGGCGCCGGATTCGAACACCGCCCGAAGCGACTCGGCCATCCCCCGCTTCGCCGCGACGAATTCGGCGTAGCGGTTCATCCACCGGCGCAGCGCCACCGCGGGCGGGTGGGAAGCCAGAAGCTCGGTGGCCGAGGCCGACACCTCGGCGAGTTCGGCACGGTAGACGGCCTCGATGAGCGCCTCGCGGCTGGGGAAATGCCGGTACAGCGTGCCGATGCCGACGCCGGCGTCGCGGGCGATCGCCTCGAGGGTGACGACGCCGTCCGCAGCCGCGAACGCAGCCGAAGCTGCCGCGAGAAGCCGCTCGCGGTTGCGTTTCGCATCAGCCCGTTCCGCCATAGCGGAGGCACCTCCGTTTTGTTATCGTGACAAGAAGCGGAGGCCCCTCCGCATCGGTTTCCAGTATCGCAGGTCAGGAGCACATCATGGGCACATCGCATCCCGGCGGCATCGGCACCCTGGGCGGGCACACGGTCGCGCGGATCGGCTACGGCGCCATGGGACTCGGGCATCAACTCCCCCGGGCCGATGCCGTTGCGGTACTGCGCCGCGCCGTGGCACTCGGCGTCAACCACATCGACACCGCGTCGTTCTACGACGACGGCGAGGTGAACCGCCGCATCCGTGACGCGCTGTCGCCGTACGCCGAAGACCTCGTCATCGTCAGCAAGGTCGGCGCGCGGCCCGCCACCGGTCGGATCCCGCTCGCACTGGCCCAGCACCCTGCCGAACTGCGTTCTGCCGTCGAACTCGATCTGACCCAGCTGGGCCTCGACCGGATCCCGGTGGTCAACCTGCGGCGCGCCGACATCGGGCCCGGCGTGATCGCCGAGGGTGACCAGATCGTCGACCTCGACGATCAGCTGGCCGAGATGATCACGCTGCGCGACGAGGGCAAGATCGGCGCGATCGGCATCAGCAACGTCGATCTCGCCACCCTGCGGCGTGCACTGCCTGCCGGCATCGTGTGCGTGCAGAACGCTTACAGCGTGCTGAACCGCGAACGCGAATCCGAGCTGGCGTTGTGCGCTGAACACGACATCGCATGGGTGCCGTTCTTCCCGCTCGGCTCGGCGTTCCCGGGCTTTCCGAAGGTCGCGGAAAACCCTGTGGTGCAACGTATCGCGGGCGACCTCGGTGCCAGTGGCGCCCAGGTCGGGTTGGCCTGGATGCTGGCGCACGCACCCAACACGCTGCTGATCGCCGGCACCACGTCTGTCGAACACCTCGAAGAGAACCTGCGCGCCGGCGACATCAGCCTGTCGGCCGATCACCTCGCCGAACTCGACGCGGTGTGGGCGGGTGCGTCACCCCACGGTGATGGCGTCGAGGCGTTCTTTGATGAACGCTGACGACGTCACGGGCTCCAGTCCCGATACGCGGCCGACCGGCGGCTCAAGCGGTGTCACCAATGCATCGTGGTTGGCCTCGTAGAAGTAGATCAGCGACACCAGATCTTCTTCCGGCGCATGGGGTTGCGGTGGCAGCACGCGATGGCGTCCCGACGGCCAGCGCCTGCCGCTCCAGTATTCGAGGAGGTCGCCGATGTTGATCGTGAGCGCGCCGGGCTCCCACGGTGCGTCCTCCCAGCCCGCCGCCTCCGAGTACACCTGCAGGCCGCCTGCGCCGGGTTCGCGATCCAGGACGGTCACGGTGCCGAAGTCGGTGTGCGGCCCGATCCGGAACTGGCCGGGCTCGGGCTCTCCCACCACGCTCACGGGCGGGTAGTGGTTGATGTTCATCGTCCACGTCGGCCGGTCGGCCAGTGCCACAAACGGATTCACCGAAAGCCCGAGCGCGTGGGCGAAGAGCGCGAGCAGGTCGTCGGAGAGCTTGCGCATCGCCGCGGTGTACTCGGCGACCAGCGGCTGCAATGCGGGTACCTCGGCCGGCCACACGTTGGGCGCGAACCAGATCCGGTCGACATCCGGGTCGCCGGTCGCGGTCTCGGCGCCCAGGCTGTAGCTCTCCTTGAGGTCCGGTGGCGTCTCGGTGCCTTCTGCGTAGCCATTGGCCTCGGCGCCGGGCCCGATCCAGCCGTGCCCACCGACCGGCACCGAGTAGCGCTGCTTGACCTCGGTGGGCAGCGCGAAGAACTCCCGGCTCGCCGCACGCACCCGGGCCGCCAGGTCGGTGTCCACACCGTGGCCGGTGACCACGATGAAGCCGGCCCGTTGCAGGCCGGCGTCGACCTCGGCGGCAACGGCGTCCGCTTCGGCACCGCCGGCATACCAGCGCGATATGTCCACTGTCGCAATGGCACTCATTCAGCCACCCCGATGTCCTCGTTCCATAGTTCTGGCCATTCCGCGATGAACTCCTCCATCATCGACACGCACCGCTGATCCTCGAGCAGTGTGATCTTCACACCGTTTTCGGCAAGCCAGTCGTGGCCGCCGGAGAATGTCTTGGCCTCGCCGATCACCACCGCGCCGATGTTGAACTGGCGCACCAGGCCGCTGCAGTACCAACACGGCGAGAGCGTCGTCACCATGACCGTGGACCGGTAGTCCCGCTGGCGGCCGGCGTTGCGGAACGCGTCGGTCTCGCCGTGCACCGACGGGTCGTCGTTCTGCACCCGGCGGTTGCGCCCGCTGCCCAGCAGCACCCCGTCGGTGGTGAACAACGCCGCCCCGATCGGAATACCGCCTTCCGCCAAACCCTTTCGGGCCTCGTCGACGGCGACGTCGAGCATCTGTTCCGGCGTCACACTGCCACCTTCTCAGCTTGGACCTTGGTGCGGCACAGCGCCAGATAGCAACCCGCGGCGAGCGCGAATCCGACGAAGAAACCGATGTCACCGAGTTCGGGCAGCGCCCGGACCACATAACCCACGAACAACTCCTGGTTGCAGAACAGCAGTACCGACACCACCAGACCGATCAGGAACGACAGTAGCCCCGGCCAGTTGGAGTAATCGCGGTCATAGAGAAATCCGTCGACTCGGTGACCGCGGCGCAGATACTGATCGGCGAAGACGACGCCCAGCCAGGGACCGACCCAATAAGCGATCAGGAACAGGAAGCCCTTGTAACTGGTGGCGGCATCGGCCAACGCCCACCAGGCGACGAGGAATCCGGCGACCCCGAAGAATGCCGTGGCCAGCGCCCGCGCGATGTGGGCGGGCAGCTTGACGCCGGTGGTGACGAATGCCATGCCTGCCGAGTAGACGTTGATCGCGTTGGCGGCGATGGCCCCGATCGCGATGGCCAGCAGCGTGGCGCCGGCCAGCCACCCTGGCAGCGAGCTCGTGAACGCGTCCGTCGGGTTGTCCGTCGGCGCCGTCACGATGGTCACCGAGGCCGCACCGACGATCGCCAGGATCGTGCACGCCGAGAACAGCCCGGTGGCGGCGAACAGGCCGGTGCGGACCGGTGACACCGTGCTCGGCAGGTAGCGGCTGAAGTCGGCGGCATAGGGCGCCCAGCCCGCGACATAGCCGAATGTGGTCCCCACCGTGAGCAGGAAGCCGCCGAGTCCGCCCACGCCGCCGTCGACCGCGGGCGCACCCAGATCGGCTTTCGACATGATGATCACCGAGGTGATCGCGAAGATCACCGCGAGCACCGGGAACGCCCAGCGCTCGAACGCCTGCACCAGATTGTGGCCGAAGAAGGCCAGCGCGGTCTGCACGGCGACCACGAGTACCAGCGCCGGAAGCGGGCCGATCCCGAACAGCGTCGAGAGCGCGAACGCTCCGCTGACGCTGTTGGTGGCGAACCAGCCGACGCCTGCGGTGACCGCCATCAGCGTCGACGGCACCGCATTGCCCCGGAAGCCGAACGGCAAGCGCCCCAACACCATCTGCGGCACACCGAGCTGCGGCCCCCGCGCGGAGAGGAAGAAGTGCGCCAGCGCGCCGAGGCCGGCGCCCACGATGATGCCCGCCGCGGCCTGCCAGAAGTTCATGCCGAAATAGGAGACCGCGAGCACGCCGAGGAAGATCGTCGCGAACTCGAGGTTCGGCGACGCCCACGTCCACAGCAGTTGGCTGGGGCGCCCGTGCCGGTCGGCCTCGGCGATGTACTCGTTGCCGCCCGGCTCGACGGCTGCGATGCGGTCGCGATAGGAACCGTCGGTGGTGGGCTCGGGCGCAGTCATGCGTTACACCGTGGCGTGAACCGCGGTGTAACGCAACCTGAACGCGACAATACGGTCGCGGTCAGTCCGGCTGGGCAGCCGCGAGCAACTGCCGCGCGCTCGCGACGATGTGGTCGTCGAGAGCCGCCCGCCGGGTGTCCGGGCCTCCGGTGGTGATCGCCTCGAGCAGCGCGCGGTGCTCCTCCGGGATCGCGAACGGGCTGTCGTGTCGTTTGGCGAGCCGGTGGATCTGCATCCGGATGCGTGGCTGCACGCTGGTCCACAGCTGCATGGCGTGCTCGGAATGGGCGCTCTTGACGATGGTCTCGTGGAACTGCACATCGAGTTCGTTGAGCTGTTCGAGGTCATCGACGAGCGCCGCCTTGTCCATGAGCTCGACGAGGCGCCCGAGTTCGGCGAGCACCGCGGGGGCGGCGCTGGCCTTCTCCACCGCGAACTGCTCGATGGCGAGCCGCACCGGCAGTAACACGCCCAGCAATTCATCGGCACTCACCGCCGCGACGAACGCCCCGCGGTTGGGGATGTGATGAACCAGCCCTTCACTTTCCATCTGGCGCAACGCTTCTCGCACCGGCCCCGGGCTCGTCGACAAATGCGCGGCGAGGACGTCCTGCTTGAGCTGGGCACCCGGAGCCAAGACGCCTTTCACGATCTGTTCGCGCAACCAGTCCGCGATCTGATGCCGCCGCGAGGAAGCGAACGGGGCAGCGGCGGCCAGCGGTTCGATGGCCCCCAACACATCCTCCGTCATACGTATCTCTCCCTTCGCGACGGTTGCCCGCCGCCCTAATCCTATGCAGCCGCGTTAGGCGGCCAGATGACAAACACGACGCACTGTTGCGTTGATTACAGATTATAGATAATCTCTGATCCACGCCATCCCGGCTCCGGACCGACGGACAAACGCCCATCCGGTAGCCGTAACCTCCCCTGAACAAAGGACACTCATGCGCACAGGTATCCGTGCGGCGATCGCCGCGCTCGCCGCCACCGCCGCGGTGATCACGGCGGGCTGTACATCTTCCGACCAGGCCGGCCCCGCCTCATCCCAGAACAGCGTCTTGTCGAAAGTCCTGACCACCAAGAAGCTCACCGTCGGCGTCTTCGCCGACGCACCGCCGTACGGCGTGATGAACAGCTCGGGCGAGTACGAAGGTTTCGACATCGACAAGGCGCGGGCACTTGCCGAATCACTCGGCGCGGAAGTCGAATTCGTCAGCACCACGAACGCCAGCCGGATTCCGATGCTCGAGACCGCCAAGGCCGACGTCGTCATCGCCGCACTGACCAACCTCGACGAACGCGCCCAGGTGGTGGCGCTGACGAGGCCGTACGCGTCCGAAGGCCAGCTCGTCGTGGTACCGGCCGACAGCCCGATCCGCAGCTACGACGACCTCGCCGGCCGCACGGTTGCCGCGACGCGCGGCAGTGTGCCCGCCACGATCCTGGAGGCCGAGTTCCCGCAGGCCAAGCCCAGCCTGTTCGAGGCCGTGGCCGACTCCATCCAGGCGCTGCGCAGCGGAAAAGTCGACGCCCTGATGGAGAGCACCGCAGTGGTGGCCGACATCCGGGCCAGCGAGGGCGGTGCGGTGCGCGTGCTCGACGCGCCCGCGCTTGCCCCCTCGTTCGTGTCCTTCGGCGTCAAGATGGGCGACCAGCTCTGGCTCAACTACCTGAACAACTTCATCATGAACTACAACATCAGCAAGGCCGCCAATGACTCCTACAACAGGTGGCTCGGCATGGACGTCCCCGATCTCATCAAGTAACTCGCTGCATCCCAACATCTTTCAGGACAACACATGCAGCTTTACTACGGGGACCTGATCCCCTACCTCCCGGCACTGCTCAAAGGTCTCGCGGTCAGCATCGGGGTGAGCCTGGTCGCCGCGATTGTCGGCGGCGCATTCGGAATCCTGCTCTACGCCGGGCGCACCTCCCGGGTGAGTGTCTTCCGGGCCGCGTCGTCGGCCTACATCGAGATCATCCGCAACACCCCACTGCTGTTGCAGCTCTACCTCGTCTACTTCGCGCTGCCGCAGGCGGGCGTCAACCTCGACCCGGTCGCGGCGGGCATCCTCGCGCTCAGCATCAACAACGCGGCATACATGGCCGAGATCTATCGCGCCGGCTTTCAGTCCGTACCCGCCGGCCTGCGCGAAGCGGGCGCGGCGCTCGGGCTCAGCCCACGTGACACGTTCTGGCGTGTGCTGTTTCCACCGGCAATGCGAAATGTCCTGCCGGCCATCACCAATCAAACCATCCTGCTGTTTCTGGCCTCGTCGATCACGTCGGTCGTATCCCTGCCCGACCTGATGCACGTGATGATGGGAATCACCTCGACCACGTTCCGCACCATCGAGGCGTTCACCGTCGGCGGCCTGCTCTACTTCGCGGTCGCATTCCTCATCGCGAGCCTGTCGCGAATCGTCGAAACCCGGTTCATCAAGTGGAAGGTGGCGTGATGTTCGAGGGACTCGGCACCCAACATCTGTCATTGATCTGGCACGGGGCGCTTGTGACGCTCCAGATATGCACGCTGTCAGTCCTTTTCGGCGGCGTCCTGGGAATCGTCATCGGGCTGATGTCCACCGGCCCCATCCGCACCCTGCGATGGGTGGCCGCCATCTACGTCGCGGTAATCCGCGGCATCCCGGTGTTGCTGATCATCTTCTTCGTCTACTTCGGAATACCGCTGCTGGCCCCCGGAAGCAGCCTCTCGGAGTACTGGGCCGCCGTCATCGCGCTGTCGGTGTTCGCGTCGGCCTACATCGGCGAGCTCGTGCGTGGCAGCATCCAAGCGGTCCCCCGCGGGCAGTTCGAGGCCGCCGACGCACTCGGATTGTCCTACGCGCAACGCATGCGGTGGGTCATCCTGCCGCAGGCAGCACGGGTGATCGTGCCACCCGGTGTCGGTTTCCTGGTGATCCTGATCAAAGACAGCTCGCTCGTCGCGGTCATCGGGCTCATCGAGCTGACCCGCGCGGGCAATGTCGTGAGCTCGCTGACCGCCGATCCGATCACCACCTACCTCATCGTCGGGGCCGGCTATTTCGTCATCTGCTACGCGCTTTCGTCCCTGGGCCGCCGCTACGAACGACGGCTCGGCATTCACGTCAAGGCGCCCGCGGTCGGCGACACCCTCACCCTCACCACAGGAGCGAACAAATGATCGATGTCGATGGACTGCGGCTGAGCTTCGGCGACACCGAAGTGCTGCACGGGGTTTCGTGCCGGGTGGCCGAACGCGAAGTCGTGTGCATCATCGGCGCGTCGGGTTCGGGCAAGAGCACGCTGTTGCGCTGCATGAACGGCCTGGAACGGCCGTCGCACGGCACGATCGTGATCAACGGGCACACGTTAGGGCCGCAGGAGAAGACCGCCGACCTGGCCGTGGTGCGCCGTGACGTGGGCATGGTGTTCCAGCATTTCAACCTGTTCCCGCACATGACCGTCATCGAGAACATCGCGCTCGCGCCGCGACGGGTGCTGGGGCGCACCAAGACCGATGCCGAGGAACGAGCCCGCACGCTGCTGGGGCGAGTCGGTCTGGCCGACAAGGCCGACGTCTATCCCGATTCGCTGTCGGGCGGCCAGAAGCAACGCGTGGCCATCGCCCGGGCGCTCGCCATGGACCCGAAGATCATGCTGTTCGACGAACCGACCTCAGCGCTGGACCCCGAGATCGTCGGCGAGGTGCTTGCGGTGATGAAAGACCTGGCCGCCGACGGCATGACGATGGTCGTGGTGACCCACGAGATGGGATTCGCCCGTGAGGTCTCCGACCGGGTGATGTACATGGACAAGGGCATGATCGTCGAAACGGCCAGTCCGGCATCGCTGTTCAGTTCACCGCAGGAAACCCGTACCCGGGAGTTCCTGAGCAAGGTGCTCTGAATGCCTGCCCTGGACTACCTGCTGACGGGTGCCGAGATCGTCGATGGAACCGGGACTCCCCCGCGCCGTGCCGATGTCGGCCTGCGTGGGGACCGCATCGCCTTCGTCGGGTTGTCGCCGGACGTGCGGGCGATCAGCACGCTCGACTGCACCGGCATGATCATCACGCCCGGGCTGATCGATCCGCACAGCCACAGCGACTGGTCGGTGCTGGGCAATCCCGACGCGTTGAGCACGATCCACCAGGGTGTCACGACTGAGGTGGTCGGCAATTGTGGTGTCACCTATGCCCCGATCGGCGAGGACGACGTCGACCCGACTGCAGGCGCGCTGCGGGCCATGGGTTACGACGGCCCGGTCGATTGGCGCAGCTTCGGTGACCTCGTGCAGCGGGTGCACTCCGGTCCGACGGCCCAGAACCTCATGTGGTTCGTCGGGCACACCGCGATTCGCTCCGCCGCGCGGTCGGCCGACGACCAACTCCGAGCGCAGGTCCGCCTGCTCGAGGAGTCGATGGAGGCCGGCGCGATCGGTTTCACGAGCGGGCTGGAGTACGGTTCAGGACGTTTCGCGCCGACCGAGGAACTCGTGACGCTCGCCTCGGTGGTCGGCAGGCACGACGGCATGTATGCCAGCCACATCCGGAATCGCGACGCCGGTCTCGACACCGCCGTGGACGAGTTCTTCGCCGTCGTCGACGGCGGTGGCGTGCGGGCTCAGCTGTCGCACCTCAACGTGCGCCATGACACCGGGGCCGAACAAGGCGCCTGGGAGCGCGCGGCCGAACGCGTGGTCACCGAACGACAGCGCGGAACCGATGTGCTGGCCGACATGACCCCCTACCCGCACGGCATCGGCATGGCCACCGGATTGCTGCCGGCATGGCTGGCCGAACGCCCCGGCGCCGAGGCCGCCGAGCTGCTCAAGGACCGAGAAGTCCGCGACCGGGTGCGCCGCGACAGCGACCGCTACTGGCGGTTCGTGCACCGCGGCCAATGGCACCGCGTGCGGCTCGGTGTCAGTCCAGCCCATCCCGACTGGGAAGGCCTGTCGTTCCCCGAGATCGCCGAGAAGCACGGCGCCGACGAATGGGAGTGCCTGTTCGACATCCTCACCGCGGCAGGCGCCGACATGGGCAGCGTGCAGCTGATCGGCGACCTGTTCACCGCGGGCCATCTCGCCGAGGCGATCGCGCACGACCACTTCCTGCTCGGGGTCGACGCGTTCACCACATGCCGGCACGGCGCGCTCGAGGGCCGGACCCGCAATCCGCTGTTCTACCACGGGCATACGCATTACCTGGCTCATCATGTGCCCGCACGCACGCTGTCGCTGGAGACGGCCATCCACAAGATGACCGGGATGGTCGCCGAACACTTCGGCATGCGCGACCGGGGTGAACTGCGCGAGGGCGCGTTCGCCGATGTCGTCGTATTCGATCCGGCGGTAATCGACCGCACCGACACCTGGACGCTGCCGACCCGATACGCCGACGCCGCACGCCACGTCTGGGTGAACGGCGTACCCGTCGTCACCGACGCCACCCACACGGGCCGCAGGCCCGGACTCATGCTCACCCACCGGCCGTGACCGCACGGCCATATCATCCCGAGGAGTACCAAACCACATGAAAATCACCGGCATTCAGACGTGCGGGCTGCGCGGCGCCACCCCGGAAGGGGGCTGGTCCAACGAACTGCGTCCCGACGACGTCGTGCACACCCTGGTCGCCGTCCACACCGACAGCGGCCAGGTGGGCATCGGCAGTGCCTTCACGACCGAGGGTTTGGTGGCCGCCGCCGTGGATGTTCTTGCACCGCAACTGATCGGGCAGAGTGCACTGGAAGCCGAGCGGCTCACCGAGACACTGCACCAGAGCGCGTTCTGGATGGGGCGCGGCGGTTCCTTGACCCACGCGACCAGCGCCATCGACATCGCGCTGTGGGATCTGGCCGGCCAGGCGCTCGGTCAACCGGTAGGGCGGCTGCTCGGTGGCCGCTATCGGGACCGGGTCCGCCCGTACGCCTCGGTGCTCATGGACGAGGCGCCGGTCATGACCGAAAACCTGTCGCAGCTGGCGGATCAGGGCTTCACGGCGTTCAAGATCGGCTGGTGGAAGTTCGGCCGCGTGGACAGCGAGACCGACGAGCGCACGGTGGCCGCGGCCCGTGAAGCCGTCGGCGATCACATGCTGGCGGTCGACGCCGGTGGTTCAGAGGCCTTCTTCCCCGGCGGATTGTCGTGGGCCAAACGCACGGCCGACATGCTGGCCGATTACGGCGTCGCGTGGTTCGAGGAGGCGCTGGCACCCGACGACGTCGACGGTTTCGTGGAGTTGAGACGGCATTCCAAGGTGCCGATCAGTGGCGGCGAGGTGCTGACCCGTCGGCAGACGTTCCTCCCGTTCCTCGATGCGGGGGCCTTCGACATCGTGCAACCCGACACCACCAAAGGCGGCGGCCTGAGCGAATCCCGACGGATCGGCTGGGCCGCGCAGGACCGCGGGGTGCGGCTCATCCCGCACGGCTGGAACACCGCGATCGGCCTGGCCGCCGATCTGCACCTGGCCTCGGCACTGGCCGCGACCGACTTCGTCGAGTACAAGACCGGATCGGCCTACATCGACGAACTCGTCAGCGGCGGGTGGGATCTCGACAACGACGGCATGCTCGCGGTGCCGGACGGGCCCGGGCTCGGCGTCACCCTGGACCGAACCGCTCTGGAGCGCTACGGCACTCACCCGACGTTCGCCGATGCGCGATGAGTGAGGTGTTCGATCACCGCGTGATCCCGCTGGCGACCGTGCAGGAGCCGAGTCACATCGACGTGATCGGCGACGGACTCGTCGACGGCGGCCTGCCCGTGGTCGAGGTCGGGATGCGCGGCGCGCACGGCCTCGACGCGATCCGCCGGCTGTCGGCGCGCGGCGACCTCCTGGTCGGCGCCGGAACCGTCCGCACCGTGCCCCAAGCCCGCGAGGTGATCGATGCGGGCGCACAGTTCGTGGTGTCGCCCGGTCTGGACGACGACGTGGTCCGGTTCGTGACGGATGCCGGGCTGCCCATCATTCCAGGTGTGCTCAGCCCGACCGAAGTGGGTGCCGCGGCACGTCTCGGTCTGCGTCGGGTCAAGCTGTTCCCGGCCACGGCCGTCGATGCCTCGGCTCTGCTCAGCGCCTACGCCGCGGTGTTTCCCGACGTCCGGTTCATGCCGTCGGCCGGTGTCACGGCCGCTTCCATGGCCGGATTCCTGTCCCAGCAGGCGGTTTTCGCCGTGAGCGGCAGCTGGATCACCGCACGCGCGGCCGACGGTGCTGCCGCGGTCGCCGCCGCGGCTCGAGACGCGGTCGCCGTGGCCGCGGGGGTGTGACGATGAGTTTCGACGTCGTCGCGATCGGTGAGAGTCTCGGGCTGCTGACCGCACCACGGCCCGGCCGCCTGCACCACAACCCCGCGCTGCGCCTGGGATTCGGTGGCGCGGAAAGCAACGTCGCCATCGGTGTCGCCCGCCTGGGCGGGTCGGCGGCCTGGATCGGGCGGATCGGCGCGGACAGTCTCGGAGAGTTGATTCTGCGCGAACTGCGCGCCGAGGCCGTCCACACCTTCCCGGCGCTCGACCACGACGCCGCGACGGCGCTCATGATCAAGGAGCGACCCCATCCGGGCGCATCGCAGATCAGTTACTACCGCCGCGGGCACGCCGGCAGCCGTCTGCAGCCCTGCGACATTCCGGCCACCGTCGTGGGCGACACGAAAATCCTTCACATCACCGGGATTTCAGCCGGACTGGGCAAAGCCCCGTTGGCCGCCGCGCACGCCGCGATAGACCTTGCCGCCGCGGCAGGCACCGTCGTGTCGTTCGACGTCAACCACCGCGACGCGCTGTGGGTCGACCGCGACGCCGCCGCGGCCGCCTACCGCGAGTTGGCGCGCCGAGCCGACATCGTGTTCGCCGGAGAGGACGAGGCACACCTGCTGACCGACGTCGAGACACCCGACCGGCAGCTCGACGCCCTGCTGGGCATGGGCGTCGAGTGTGCGGTGGTCAAGCGCGGCGCCCAGGGCGCCATCGCTGCGACCGTCGATTGGCGGCACTCGGCGCCTGCCGTGCCGGTACCGGTGGTGGACACCGTGGGCGCCGGTGACGCGTTCGTCGCCGGATGGCTCGCGGAGCGCGCCCGGTGCGCCGATCCGCGACAGTGTCTGGACACCGCGCTGGCCTGCGGGGCATTCGCCTGCACCGGCGAAGGCGACTGGGAATCCGCACCCACGCGCGACGACCTGCGGTGGCTACGCGAGGGTGCGGCGGACCCGGTGCGGCGTTAGTCGAATTCCGGGCGCTCGTTGCGGGTGCGCTTGAGCTCCCAGAAATGCGGATACGACGCGAACGTCACCGACGCGTCCCACAACTTGCCCGCCTCCTCACCGCGCGGGATGCGCGAGAGGACCGGGCCGAAGAACGCCACGCCGTTGACGTGGATGGTCGGTGTGCCGACGTCCTCACCCACCGCATCCATTCCGGCATGGTGGCTCTTGCGCAGGGCTTCGTCGTACTTGTCGGTCGTGGCGGCCTCGGCGAGTTCGGCGGGCAGGCCGACCTCCTCGAGGGACTGCGCGATCACCTCGTCGAAGTCCTTGTTTTCGAGATTGTGGATGCGAAAGCCCATCGCGGTGTAGAGCGGCGACAGGATCTCGGGGCCCTTGAGTTGCTCGGCGGCGATCGCGACCCGGACCGGACCCCAGGCCTTCTTCATCGCCTCTTGGTATTCCTCGGGCAGATCGCGGCCCTCGTTGAGCACGGCCAGGCTCATCACGTGGAACTGCACCTCGATGTCGCGCACCTTCTCGACTTCGAGGATCCAACGCGACGTGATCCAGCACCACGGGCACAGCGGGTCGAACCAGAAACCTGCGGTGTTCTTGCCATCCTTGTTGGCCATTCAACGCGTCCTCTCGATGCGAACTGGACAGAACTCCGTTCAGCACAACTCCATGCACCCCCACCCTGTTCCCGTCATCGGTGTCGCGCAACCGGCACGCGGTGTCGAAGCGGCGGAAAACGAGTAGTCAACTACTCATTCGCGCAGGCCTACTCCGGTTTTAACGTGACCTCACTCGGGTCGGCAGAGGAGGCACGCATGATCGGCGCCGATAGCAAACCGGTCGCGACCAGGCTGGCGCCCCGGGTCGAGGTGATCGCCGAGACCGCGCCGCAGACCAACCGGGCCAGGGCTCGCCAGTGTTCGTCGGTGGCGCTGGCCGCCACCGACTCCGGCGACACCATGATCAGCGTCTACGTCCACGTCGACGCCGAGCTCGACGAGACCAGCAAGAGCATCGTCACCGCGGCCCTCGCCGAAACCGCGCACCGGGTCAGATGGAAGTCCAACACCGCCATGGTCGAGGTCAGCACTCGCGATGTCGGCATGCTCGCGGGCATACCGGGAGTCGGTTACGTCGAAGCGGGGCTGAGCCTCAGTGCCCCCAAGCCTGTGCAGACCCGCGTCGACCGCGGCCCCGACGCCGGGCTGCGCCGGGTGACGAAATGCCAGCAGCAACACAAGAACGGCGAGGGTGTCCTCGTCGGCATCATCGACGTCAACGGATTCGATTTCTCGCATCCCGATTTCCTCGACAAGACGGGCCACACCCGCTTCGAGGCGATCTGGGACCAGGGCGGCGGCACCCGTCCCCCGCCACCGTCCCGGCGGGCCGGCGACAAGAGCGGTTTCGAGTACGGATCGTTGATCCGCAAGCGTCACATGGACGCGGCGATCGACGCCGCGAAGTCGGGGCGGATGGCGCCGACCGCGCTGGAGCCCCAGTCGCAGATGGTGCCGGGATCGCACGGCACGCACGTGGCGTCGATCGCCGCGGGCAACCGGGGCGTTGCGCGCAACGCCCGGTTGGCGGGCGTGCTGATCGACCTGGGTGATCGATCCGAGGAGTCTGCGAGCGGCTTCTACGATTCGACGCGCGTCACCGACGCCGTCGACTACCTGCTCGACCTCGCGGCCGAACTCGGCGGGGACGGCACGCCGTTGCCGGTGTCGATCAACATCAGCCTCGGCACCAACGGTCACGCGCACGACTCCACGAGCCCGACGGCTCAATGGATCGACCATGCGCTGTCGACCCGCGGCCGCAGCGTAGCGGTGGCCAGCGGCAACTCCGGGCAGACCGAGCAGGAAACCGCCGACGACCGCGGGTACATCAAGGGGCGCATCCATGCCAGTGGCACGCTGCGTGCCACCGGCCTGCGTCGGGACCTCTTCTGGATGGTGGAGGGCAGCGAGCACGTCGCCGACGTCTCGGAGAACGAGATGGAGATCTGGTATCAGGCCCAGGACAGGTTCGAGGTGGCGATACGGCCTCCCGGCGGCACGTGGAGCTCCTACATAAGACCCAACCGGCGCGCGGTCAACAAACGCCTCGGGGACGGCACACGCGTCAGCATCATCAATGAAACCTATTACCCGGCAAATGGTTTGAACCGGATCTCGATCATGCTCTCACCCCGATTCCCGGATCCGGTCGACGGCGTCGAACAGCGCCCGAAACCGATCACCGCCGGGCAGTGGACCGTGCGGTTGCGCGGAATCGTGGTGCGCGACGGATCGTTCGACGCCTGGATCGAACGCGACGACCCCCGCCGCAGGCCCGGCAGCGGGAATCTGTGGGATTTCCCGTCCTACTTCGGGCCGGGTTCCTACACCACCGACCGCATGATCAACTCGCTGGCCTGCCCGGACCGCGTGATCGCGGTGGCCAACATCGACGCCCATCGCGAGCAGGTCAACGTCAGTTCCAGTCGCGGACCCACCCGCGACGGCCGGTGCAAGCCCGACATCGGCGCCGACGGAACCGATGTCGTGGCCGCCTGCGGATTCCACCCCAGGAGCTTGTGGACCGCGATGACCGGCACCAGCATGGCCAGTCCGTACGTGTGCGGGGTGGCTGCCCTGATGCTGGCCGCGCACCCGTGGCTCACCGCGGCGCAGATTCAGGGCATCATCCGCGCGACGTCGACACCCCTCATCGGACACAACTTCGACTGGCGCAACGACTCCGGTTTCGGCTTGATCAACCCGGATGGCTGCGTCGAAGCCGCGGCCGGCTACAACGCGGAGGTCGCGAAATGAAACTGCATGCGTTCCACGCCACCGACGGCGACTGCCTGTTGCTCGAATCCGACGGCGGGAGAAGGGTACTCGTCGACGGCGGCCGCACCAAGAGCTTCGCCCAGTGCACCCAGCCCGTACTCGACGGGCTGGCGGCCGACGGCACGGCACTCGACCTCGTGGTGGTATCGCACATCGACGCCGATCACATCAGCGGCATCATCCCGTTGCTCGACGCCGTGGAGAAGTGGGCAAGTTTCGAGCACCAGGCCCAGGACGCCGAAGAACGCGACGGGCTGCGGCCGCCCAAGCTACCCAAACCGCCCGAGATCAAGGGTATCTGGCACAACTCATGGCGAAGCCAGCTCGGCAAGCTCGCCGACCCGGCAGGCAACCTGGCGCAGGCCGTCGCCTCGGCGGTCAACCTGGCATACGGCGCCGGCGACACCGACATCGGCGAACCCGCGCTCACGATGTCCAACCTCGCGACGAGCGTGCAGCAGGGTGAAGATCTCATGCTCAAGATCGAGGGCGCGCGCGTGCCGATCCCGTTCAATGAGCCGTTCGGCGGAATGGTGTTGCTGCGCAGCCCGATTCACGTCGAGAAGCTGGGCACGCTCAAGCTCAGCGTCCTCGGACCGGCCAAGAAGCACATCACCGAGCTACGCAAGAAGTTCCAGGTTCTCGTCGACGCCGTCCCGCAGCATGGACGGGATGCGGGCCATGGCGATGGCCACGCACTCGACCTCGGCGGTATCCCGCTGGAGATGGCGCTCGAGGCGTCGCGCGCGTTGATCGACGATGTGACCGCCCGGGCCGAGATCATCAAAGAGGCCGACGCGTCAAAAGTGACCGTACCCAACCGCGCATCGATCATTCTGCTCGCCGAAGAGAACGGCAGCACGTGCCTGCTCACGGGTGACGCCGCCGAACCGGAGATCATCGACGGTCTCAAAGCCGCCAAACTCCTTGGCCGCGAACCATTCCGATGCAACGTGCTCAAGGTTCAGCATCACGGCGCCGAACACAACGTCAGCGCCGAGTTCACCGAGCGCGTCCTGGCCGATCATTACGTGCTCAGCGGTGACGGCGCATCGGGAAATCCGAACCCGTCGGTGGTGCGCACCATCATCGAGACCCGCCTCGATGCCGACCCGTCGAAACCGTTCACCCTCTGGTTCACCACGTCGGCCACGAGGTCGAGCACCGATACCAAACGCGCCGTCATGCGCGACGCGATCGCCGAGGCCACCAAGGCCGAACAGGACCACCCCGACATGGTGTCCGTGCGCGTACTGGCCGACGACCAGAACTTCCACACGATCGAGTTTTGAGGTGACGTCATGAGAATTCGCAAGGACGTGTCGGCATTGACCACCGCGGCCGGCGCCGACTGGCCCGAGGAACTGACGAAGTACCGCGACGCGGTGGCGGCGATGCGACAGCTCGATCCGCCTGGCAACGGTAAACCCACCGATCCGCTGTCCTGGTCGTTTCAGGCGGCGATCCATGGCCGCAACCGGCCATCGGGCGGGCCGGACACGAGCAACCGGTTCTGGAGCAACTGCCAGCACGGCAGCTGGTTCTTTCTCGCGTGGCACCGGATGTATCTGAGCGCGTTCGAGACAATCGTGCAGCACTTCCTCGATGACGACGACTGGTCGCTGCCCTATTGGTACGCCATCGATCCCGACGACGAGGACAAGGCGGTGCTGCCGCCGGCCTTTCGAGAGAACACCCCGGGCAACGCGCTGTTCACCGAGATGCGTTCGGTGCCCGCCAATTCCGGCGATCCGCTGGCATTCGTCGAGCCGGGAAATCCGGCCCTGATCGAGGCCCTCGGTACCCCGTTGTTCAACACCGCCGACGGCATCCAGACCTTCGGCGGCGGCGAGCGCGCCACCCCGGCCTACAACGGCGGCGAGCAAGGTCTGCTCGAAGGCGTCCCCCACGGCCTGGTGCACGTGCTCGTCGGCAACGACTACGACGCCATCGGAAACCCGATTCGGTTCGGCTGGATGGGCAACTTCGGCACCGCCGCACTCGACCCGATCTTCTGGTTGCACCACTCGAACATCGACCGGCTGTGGCAGGTCTGGCTGGATGCCGACGACACCCATCGCAACCCGACCGGCGACCCGGCGTGGATGCGCACGAAGTTCTCGTTCCCCAAACCCGGTGGGGGCACTGTCACGTGGGAGATCGGCGACGTGCTGGACACCACCGCATTGGGCTACAAGTATGAGAACGTCAAGCCACCCAGCGGACTTGAGCCACCGGAGCCCGCGGGAGGAGGGCGAATCGATTTGGGTCTGGGTGAGGGCGAGCCGATACCGCCCCTGCCGCCGCAGGTGATCGGCGCGACAGTCGACGTGCCGATGGTGGGTGATGAGCGTGTCGACGTCGCGATGTCGCAACCCGCCGACATCGGACTCGGCGAACGCGCCGCGGCAGAGCGACTGCTGCTCCGGCTCGAAGGCATCACCGGGACTATCGCCGCGCCCGCCTACGACGTCTACATCGATGTGCCCGAGGGCGCCTCGCCGCCCGACTTCCCGGAACGCCGCGCCGGCACCCTAACCACCTTCGGGGTTCCCGAGGCCAGCCGTGGCACCGACGAGCACGACGGCACCGGACTGAACGCGGTTTTCGACATCTCCTCGGTACGCGACGCGCTCGCCGATGCCGGGCAGTGGGATCCGGCCAATCTGCGGGTCTCGTTCGTCCCGCTCGTCCCGTCCACCTCGAACCAGGCAGCTCTCGACGCGATCGCGGCGGGCGCGGCGCCCGTCACGCCGGATCTGCACGCGGCCCGGATCGTCGTCCTGGTCGCCTGATGGTCACGACGGCGGTCCACGACCGGCTGGCCCGTGCGCCGCAGACCTGGGTGTACGTCGTGGCTGGCGCGGCGATAGTGTTGCTGGTGGCCAACCACGTGGCCGGGTCGATGCCGCATCCGGTCGCGGCACCTGACCACCACGCGCACGGTCACCACATGCCCGGTGCGCCGATGCCGGATCAGGCAGCGAACACGCTCGCATCGACGTGGTTGTGGTGGACGGTGATGGCCGTGGCCATGATGTTCCCGCTGGCCGCGGCGGGCGCGCGCCGTATCGCGTTGGCAAGCCTTTGGCGCAGAAGGCATCTCGCCATCGGCGAGTACCTCGTCGGGTATCTGTCGGTGTGGGCGATCGCCGGTTTGGTCGCGATCGTCGCCGTCACGGCAGGGTGGCCGGACGGCGCACCGCCGCAAGCCGTTCCGGTGGCGTTGCTCATCGCCGCGCTGTGGCAGGTGTATCCGGTGCGCCGCAGGGCGCTGGCCCGGTGCCGAGGCAGCGGGTTCGTCAATGTGCGGGGATGGCGCGCCGACCGGGACTGCGTGGCCGACGGTTGGAATTACGGCACGAAGTGTCTGCTGACCTGTGGGCCGGTGATGGCGGTGATGGCTGTCGGGCACAGCCTGATCGTCATGGCCTGCGTCACAGTGCTGCTGCTGACCGAACGCGCCCGCGGCCCGAACCCGGCACAGCGCGCCGGCCGCCCCTTGGAGGCGGTCGCCCTCGTCGCTCTCGCGGGCGCCGTGTACGTCTGGGGTTTGAGCACCGAGATGCCGCTGCCCTGACACATATGGCGTCGAAACCGGGCACAGGAAACGCATAGTGTGCGGATCTTTACCGAATCGTGTTGCCACTGTGACCCTGGTAAACCAACGTTGCTCAAGGTACTAGAGCGCTCTGAGTGCTCTCCGTGACAACTGAGGAGAAATCATGATCGCTCGCACCGTCGTGCCGTTGATCGCAGCCGTCGCCGCCGCCGGGGTGTTGACCTCCGCACCCGCCAACGCCGACCCCGTCGACGACTCGTTTTTGAGCGCGCTCAACAACGCCGGCGTGGGGTACAACGATCCGGCCACTGCCGTCAACCTGGGCCAGCAGGTCTGCCCGATGCTGGTCGAGCCCGGCAAGAACTTCGCATCGGTCGCCACCAAGCTGCGCGGCGACGGCGGCCTGTCCCCCGAGATGGCGTCGTTCTTCGCCGGCATCGCCATCTCGATGTACTGCCCGCAGATGATGTCGCAGATCGGCGACGGCACCCTGTTGCGCATGCTGACGGTCCCCGGGCTGGGCGGGTTCACCGGGTTGCGCCCGTAGCCGGGCCCGACCCGCGGCCAGCCATTAGGTTGGACGGGTGGTACTTCCCAATCTCACTCGCGATCAGGCCATCGAGCGCGCGGCTCTGGTCACCGTCGACAACTACCGGATCGTCCTCGACCTCACCGACGGACAAGGCAAGCCGAGCGAGCGCACCTTCCGCTCGACGACGACCGTGGAGTTCACCGCGTTGGCCGGTGCTGACACCGTCATCGACCTCGCGGCCGCCAAGATCCACAGCGCGACGCTCAACGGCAAACCCATCGACGTATCGGCATATGACGAATCGACCGGTATCCCGCTCGTCGGGCTCGCCGAGAACAACGTCGTCGTGATCGACGCCGACTGCTTCTACTCCAACACCGGCGAGGGCCTGCACCGGTTCGTCGACCCCGTCGACGACGAGGTCTACCTGTATTCGCAGTTCGAAACCGCTGATGCGAAGCGCATGTTCGCGTGCTTCGACCAGCCCGACCTCAAGGCGACCTTCGACGTCGCGGTCACCGCGCCCCCGCACTGGGAGGTCATCTCGAACGGCGCGACGATCTCGGCCGAGGGCGGCACGCGCACCTTCGCCACGACTCCGCGGATGAGCACATACCTCGTCGCGTTGATCGCCGGCCCGTACGCGGTGTGGCGTGACGAGTACTCCGACGAACACGGCAAGATCCCGCTCGGCCTGTTCTGCCGCAAGTCGCTCGCCGAGTTCATGGACGCCGACCGGCTGTTCACCGAGACCAAGCAGGGTTTCGGCTTCTACCACGCCAACTTCGGCACCCCGTACGCGTTCGGCAAGTACGACCAGTTGTTCGTGCCGGAGTTCAACGCAGGCGCCATGGAGAACGCGGGTGCGGTGACCTTCCTGGAGGACTACGTCTTCCGGTCGAAGGTCACGCGCTACTCGTACGAGCGCCGGGCCGAGACCGTGCTGCACGAGATGGCGCACATGTGGTTCGGCGACCTCGTCACCATGACGTGGTGGGATGACCTGTGGCTCAACGAATCGTTCGCGACGTTCGCGTCGGTGCTGTGCCAGGCCGAGGCGACCGAGTACAAGCAGGCGTGGACGACGTTCGCCAACGTCGAGAAATCCTGGGCCTACCGGCAGGATCAGCTGCCCTCGACGCACCCGGTCGCCGCCGACATCCCCGACCTGGCCGCCGTGGAGGTGAACTTCGACGGAATCACCTACGCCAAGGGCGCTTCGGTGCTCAAGCAGCTCGTTGCCTACGTCGGGCTCGAGGAGTTCCTGGCCGGGCTGCGCGATTACTTCCGCGATCACGCCTTCGCAAACGCCACGTTCGGTGACCTGCTGGGCGCGCTGGAGAAGGCGTCCGGCCGCGACCTGTCGGGCTGGGGCCAACAGTGGCTCAAGACAACGGGTTTGAACACGTTGCGCGCCGACTTCGACGTCGACTCGTCCGGGGCGTTCACCCGCTTCGCGATCGCGCAGTCGGGCGCTGCCCCCGGCGCCGGTGAGACCCGGGTGCACCGCCTCGCGGTCGGCGTGTACGACGATGTGGACGGCAAGCTCGTGCGCGTACACCGCGAAGAGCTCGACGTCGAGGGCGAGTCGACGGAAGTCCCTGCGCTCGTTGGCGTTTCACGCGGCAAGCTGATCCTGGTCAACGACGACGACCTGACCTACTGCTCGCTGCGGCTCGACCCCGACTCGCTGTCGACCGTGCTGACCCGCATCGCCGACATCGCCGATTCGCTGCCCCGCACGCTGGCCTGGTCTGCGGCCTGGGAGATGACGCGCGAAGCCGAGATGAAGGCCCGCGATTTCGTGGCGCTGGTGACCGGCGGTATCCACGCCGAGTCCGAGGTCGGGGTGGCACAGCGGCTGCTGCTGCAGGCGCAAACCGCGCTCGGCGCATACGCCGATCCGGGGTGGGCCTACGCCGAGGGCTGGCCGGCCTTCGCCGACCGCCTGGTGGAATTGGCCCGCGGCGCCGAGCCCGGCTCCGATCACCAGCTCGCGTTCGTCAACGCGCTGACCACCTCGGTGCTGTCGACGCATCACGCGGTGTTGCTGGCCGATCTGCTCGACAAGGATCCGGGTTCGCTCGGCCTGCCCGGCCTCGTGGTCGACACCGACCTGCGGTGGCGCATCGTGACCGCGCTCGCCCGCTCCGGGCAGATCGACGCCGACGGTACCGAGACCCCGTTCATCGACGCCGAAGTGCAGCGCGACCCGACGGCGGCAGGCAAACGCCACGCCGCGGCGGCCTCTGCCGCGCGCCCGCAGGCAGCCGTCAAGGACGGGGCATGGGAGCAGGTGATCGAAGACGACACCATCGCCAACATCACCACCCGCGCGATCGTCGGCGGATTCGTGCAGCCCGGACAGGAGCAGCTGCTCGCGCCATTCCGGGACCGCTACTTCGGCGCGATCTCCGGGGTGTGGGAGCGGCGGTCCAGCGAGGTCGCCCAGACCGTCGTGATCGGGCTCTACCCGTCCTGGGACATCAGCCAGGACGGGCTCGATGCCGCCGACCGCTTCCTGTCCGATCCGGAGGTGCCACCCGCACTCCGCCGGCTCGTCCTGGAAGGCCGCGCCGGCGTCGAGCGCTCGCTCCGCGCCCGCGCCTTCGACGTGAGCTAGCAGGCTTGGCACCTGCGCGGGTCCCTTTGGCACCTGCGCGGGCCCCTTGGCGCCCGCGCGGGCCCCTTGGCGCCCGCGCGGGTTGGCTGGCACCGCGAGCGACCGTGTTTGTACAGCGACACGCCGTGATCGCTGTACAAACGCGGTCGCTCGCCGGGCTCATACGCTTGGCCCGTGGCGGTCAGTCGAACTCGTAGTGCCCGGTATTCGCGCAGGCGTAAGCGTCGGCTCGATGCCGTCGTCAACGACCTCACCGACGCGCAATGGGAAGCGATCAAGACCGCGTGGGGTGGGTGTGCCTACTGCTGCGCAACGGAGGGCCCGTTTCAGCGGGACTGCGTGATGGCGATATCGCGAGGCGGGCGCTACACCGTCGACAACGTGGTGCCCGCGTGCGCGTCATGCAATGCGAGCAAATGCAATGACGAGGTCACCGGGTGGCTGCGCCGCAAACGCCTCGACGAGCGGAAATTCTTGACGCGCTACGTGGAGATTCGTGCGAGCCTGATGGCGCTATAGCGCTGAGATGCGACGAGCGACCGTGTTTGTACGCCGATCACGGAGTGTCGGCGTACAAACACGGTCGCTCGCGGTGCAAGGCAAACAGCAAAGAAAACAGGCTCAGGCAGGTGAGACGCCGGCGGACAGCACGCGCACGGCGCTGATCAGCCCGTCGATCAGGTTGCCTTCCTTGAAGGACGCGGCGGCCGCCGAGACGCCGAGCGGTGCGGCCTCTTCGATGCCACGGCCTTTGACGTCGGCTCCGTAGACGACCTCGATCGCGTGCTGGTCGGGTGAGACCGCGAGCAGCACCGCGTTGTTGGGCGTCGGCACCTTGGCGAGGATCTCGCGGGCGGTCGCCGCGGTGTCCACGCCGAGCCCGCCGATGTAGACGGCGAACCGGGCCTTCGCCGCGCGCGACCCATACTTCAGGGCGTCGTCGAGCACGACGAGGTCCATGGTCGGGAACGGGTAGTGCACCGACAGCTCACCGGGTTCGGTGACGCCGGAGATCCGCCCGCTGGACGTCAGCGCGTAGCCGTAGGGCAGTTCGAGATCAGCGGGCGGGGCCGTCGCGAGTTCCGTTGTATGGCTACCACTTGCCACTTGCGCCGCCTCCGATCGTGACTCCGTGCGAATCGTGCCCTGCATGCCCGTGATCGCGGGGCTCCTCGGCGGCCCACAGGATCGGCTCGTGGGTCCACGGGTCGGACATCTTGTACGTGTCCGGGTGCGGTCCCTTACGGGTGAGGTAGATCAACGCCAGGACCGCGAACAACACCAGCGGAACCCCTCCGAGGAGGGAATGGGTAAGTGCTGTGCTCACGCGCAAACCGTATCAGTCGCGATGTGTCGGCGCGCCGACAGTAAGGCGTCCGTCACGCCGCGCCCTCGCCGAGATAGCGCACCCAGGCCGGGTCGAGCTCTTTGATGGTCGACAGCAAGCGCCAATGCTGACCTTTGGGCGGCATCGGCACCGCCCGCAGCGTCCACCCGAGCTCGGCCAGCAGGTGGTCGGCCTTGCGGTGGTTGCACGACGCACACGCCGCGACGCAGTTCTCCCACGAATGCTCACCGCCGCGGCTGCGCGGCACCACGTGGTCGACGGTGTCGGCCCGGCCGCCGCAGTAGGCGCAGCGAAACCGGTCGCGGTGCATCAGCGCCGCACGGGTCATCGGGATGCGGGCCCGGTAGGGCACCCGCACGAACGTGCGCAGCCGGATCACCGACGGGACGACGATCGTCCTGGTCGCCGAGTGGATGAGCGGGCCTGCGGGGTCGTCATGGACGACGTCGGCTTTACCGCACATCAACATGATGACCGCGCGGCGCAGCGGCAGCGCGGTCAGCGGTTCGTAGGTCGAATTGAGCAGGAGAACCCGGCGGCGACCCCACAGTGACGCTTCGGGATTGCTCGTCGCGAAGGTTTCGACGCTGTGCAGCGGGCGGTTCGGCGCGTGAGGTCCCGATGGGCCGGATAAGTGACCGGTCCGTCGTGAGTGGCCTTTTTTGCTGTGCGCCATAGAGCCTCCGAGGACACAGTCCACCACGGATCTCGTGCAATCGCACGACAATTCTGAGTGAGTTTCCTGGGCGGTTGAGTGAACACCGCATGACGAATCTGTTAGACTGGCTAACGCAGTCGCACTTGGGAGGGCCTTACAACCGCGTCAGCGGCAACCCAGGCCCGGGCACTGCATCTGTAGGAGTGATCCCCTTTGGACACCCGAACCTCCACGCATGAGTTCGCCCCCGGCCTGTTCATCGACATCGTCAAACCTGCGTCGACAACCGAACCGCACCCCGCGATCATCTGGTTGCACGGCGGAGGCTGGCGACTCGGCGACCGCACCGGCCGCCCCGACCTGAACCGGCACTTCGCCGTCCACGGCTACGTGATGGCCAGCATCGACTACCGGCTGGCGCCCGCGACGCGACATCCTGGTCAACTTCACGATGTCCGGGCCGCCGTGCGCTGGCTGCGCACGCACGCCGACGCACACCACGTCGATCCCGACCGCATCGGATTGTGGGGGTCTTCGGCGGGCGGCCACCTGGCCGCACTGGCCGGCGTGCATTCCCACGTCGTGCAGTTTCCCGGCGAAACGCCCACGCCGACCAGCGCAGCCGTGCAGGCCGTCGTCGACGGCTATGGTCCTGCGGACCTGACCGCCACCGCGAAACCCGAGGCGACCGACACGCCCGAGGCGGCGCTCCTGGGTGGCGCCATCCGCGACTGGCTCGACGCAGCCCGCGATGCGAGCCCCGCATTGCAGGTCGCCTCTGCCGCGCCGCCGTTTCTGATCATGCACGGGGCCGATGACGATCTCGTTCCGCCCGCGCACAGCGAGGCGCTCTACGACGCGCTCGCCGCGCACGGTGCCGAGGCCGCGTTGTATGTGATCGACGGGTTCGGGCACGGGTTCTTCAATCCCGGCGAGGTGCTGGAGTTGGGCCCCGGACAGGCTCTCGACCAGGGCCACCTGGATCGCGACCCGAACGCAACCGCGCGGATACGCGCCACCCCAGCGCTACGCAGCCTTGCCGAGGACCACCCGTCGGCATCGTTCAGCGCCGTCGAAACCTTCTTCGCCCGCACCCTGAAAGCAGCATCATGACCACGTTCGACGTCCCGTCCATCGACGAAGTCCAATCCGCGCCACCTCAGCGCGACACCCTGCCCGGCCGATGCCTGCCCTACTACGTGTCCGCCGGAGAGGGGCAACGGTATGAGCTCGGCGGTCAGCTCGTCACCGTCATCGCCAGGCCCGAGGACACCGGTGGGCAGTTCGGCGCGGCCTACGTCTACGGCGGCAAAGGCGTCGAGACCCCGTTTTTCACCCACGACCACGAACACCGCTTCCTCTACGTCACCGACGGAGCGCTGCAACTGTGGTTGCCTGGCGAAACGCAGCGGCTGATCTCCGGCGACAGCGTCACGATTCCGGCAGGCACACCGTACGCGTACCGGATGTTGGCGCACCGCAACCGGTTTCTGAGTTGGCTGACGGTCGGCGACGCGCACCGGTGGGCCCAAGCCAGCGGTACCGCCACGGCGTCGCACGTGTTCGACGCGACTGCCCGCGCGTCGACCGCCCGCCAGTCCGAACTGGCCGAGCGGTTCGGTGTGCGCATTCTCGATCTGGAGAAGAAGGTCCTGCCTGCTGTGACCGGCACGACGCTGCCGCGCAACGCGTCACCGTATGTGCTGTTCGCCGGTGAGGGCGACCGTTGGGCCGGCGTCGACGAACTCAACACCTACCTGGCCCGGCCGCACAACACCGACGGCAACTACTTCGCCGTGCACACCATCGGCGCCAAGACGGCGTACATCCCCCGCCATTTCCACCGCGAGCACACCGAGAACTTCTTCTGTCTCGAGGGCCGGTTGCTGCTGCATGTCAACGGGCAGGAGATCCTGCTCACCAAGGGCGACTTCGTGCACGCGCCGGCAGGCACCGTCCACGCGTTCGCGTTCGACAGCCACAACACCCAGATGCTGGGACTGCTCACGACCGGGGTGTTCGAGAAGTTCTTCGAATACATGAACACGCCCACCGACGCGCACATCCACGTCGAGGGAAGCGGCAAGGAGTTTCCCGCCGCGGGGTTTGCCCGTGCCAGGGCCGAGCTGGACCTGGAGGTCGTCGGCCCACCACCGGAACGCGGCGCCCGCGGTTGATCGGCACAATGGAGGGTGTGACGGCCGCTCAACGATCCTTCTACGACGAAGTCGGTGGCCACGACACGTTCCGCGCCATCGTGTCGAGGTTCTACCAACTGGTGCGCGAGGACGAGATCCTGCATCCGCTGTATCCCGAGGACGATTTCGACGGCGCTGAGGAGCGCCTGCGAATGTTCCTCGAGCAGTACTGGGGCGGGCCGCGGACCTATTCCGATCAGCGTGGCCATCCGCGGTTGCGGATGCGGCATGCCCCGTTCCGCATCGGCTACCTCGAACGCGACGCCTGGCTGCGGAACATGCACATCGCGGTCGGTGAGATCGATTCCGCGACGCTCGACGACCCGCATCGCAAGGCGTTGCTGGATTATCTGGAGATGGCCGCGGACTCGATGGTCAACTCGGCGTTCTGATGGCCGAGTGGTGGTCGCAGGCCGTGTTCTACCAGGCCTACCCGCGCTCGTTTCGCGACAGCAACGGGGACGGCGTCGGGGACCTCGACGGGATACGGGCCGAACTCGACTACTTGTCGGCGCTCGGAGTCAACGCCTTGTGGCTCAATCCCGTGATGGTGTCGCCGATGGCCGACCACGGCTACGACGTCGCCGACCCGCGCGACGTCGATCCCCTGTTCGGTGATCTGGAGTCCCTGGACCGATTGCTCGACGCGGCGCACGCCCGAGGCATCCGCGTGACGATGGATCTGGTGCCCAACCACACCAGCTCGGCTCATCCGTGGTTCGTCGAAGCGTTGGCCAACCCGGGCCGCCGCGATCGCTACATCTTCCGCGACGGCCTCGGGCCCGACGGTGCGACACCACCCAACAACTGGGTGTCGGTGTTCGGCGGCCCGGCGTGGACGCGCGTCACCGAACCCGACGGCACACCCGGGCAGTGGTATCTCCACTTGTTCGATCCTGGACAGCCGGATCTGAACTGGGAAAACCCCGAGGTGTTCGAGGATCTGGAGAAGACGCTGCGGTTCTGGCTGGACCGTGGGGTCGACGGGTTCCGCATCGACGTCGCCCATGGCATGGCCAAGCCGCCCGACCTGCCGGACATGTCGGTGACCGACACCGCGCTGCTGCGCAACAGCGACGACGACCCCCGCTTCGACAACGACAGCGTGCACGACATCCACCGGTTCATCCGCACGGTGCTCGACGACTATCCGGGCGCCGTGGCGATCGGCGAGGTGTGGGTGCACGGCAACGAGCGCTTCGCCCGCTACCTGCGGCCCGACGAGCTGCACCTGGGGTTCAACTTCCGGTTGGTACAAGCAGAATTCGACGCGACCGAGATCCGCGACGCGATCGACAACGCGATGGCCGCGGCGGCCCTTGAGGGTGCGACGCCGACGTGGACGCTGTCCAACCACGACGTGGAACGTGAGGTCACCCGCTACGGCGGCGGCCCGCTCGGCCTGGCGCGGGCTCGCGCGATGGCACTGGTGATGCTCGCGCTGCCGGGCGCGATGTTCATCTACAACGGCGAGGAACTCGGCCTGGCCAACGTCGACCTGCCCGACGAGGTCCTGCAGGATCCGGTTTGGGAACGGTCCGGACATACCGAGCGCGGCCGCGACGGGTGCCGGGTGCCGATGCCGTGGTCGGGTACCGCGCCGCCGTTCGGCTTCTCCACCACCGCCGACACCTGGCTGCCGATGCCCGAGGACTGGGCCACGTTGACCGTCGAACACGAGCTTGCCGACCCGGCTTCCACCTTGAACTTCTACCGTGAGGCCGTGCAATTGCGTTCCGGCCGTGCCGAATTCGACGGCGACGGCATCGAATGGCTCGACGCGGCAACGTTCCGGCGGCCCGGCGGGCTGGTATGCGCACTCAACACCGGACCCGATCCCCTGCCGTTGCCCGCCGGTGAGATCCTGTTGGCCAGCGGTCCGCTCACCGGTGGCGTGCTGCCGCCCGACACCGCGGTGTGGGTGGTCTGATCCCCCGCCCAACAGACGCGTAGGTACCCGAGAACGAGCGTTCTTGGGTACCAACGCGTCTGCTCGCGCTAGAGAAGTAAGGCCGGGTCGCCGCCGCGGCGCCGGTACACCGAACCGAAACGCGCGTCGATTCGCAGCCACGCCGGATGCGCACGCACCCGCACGATCTCGTCGGCGCTGACCTCGTCACCCGACTGGGGCAGGAAACCCATTGCCGTCAAGGCGAATACACATCGCATCGGAATGCCCACACTGACGTCGTCCGCGCTGACACCGACCACCTCCTGGTCCAGCAGCGACGCCGGCGGGCCGTGGGCGCTGCTGTGCTCCCTGGCGAGCGCGATGCCCTGCTGTGCCAGGTCGAGCATCACCCGGGCCGGGACGTCGTCGAGATGGGCGAACCCGGCCTCGGGCGGTAACCCGCCGCGCCACGCCGAATCCATCGGAAAGCCCGGATCCACATAGCCGCCAGGCGCCGACAATCCCGCCGCGAGGGCATCGGCCCCCGCCGACAGGTCGGACGGCCGCACCCGCGCCGACACCACGCGGCTGGCAAGCACGTCGAAACCCGTTGCCACCCAAGCCACCACGAGCTCGGGAGCACGCTCACGCAATCTGACCACTGCGGCCTCGTCGAGACGGAGTGCGCGTTCGACGAACGCCATCAGATCCTCGCGATGACGCGGATCCTCCACCCAGAGGCCGCGTTCGGGGGCGGTCATCGCAGATGGTGCTCTAAATATGCGCGTTGTGCGGGTGACAGTCGTTGCAGCCGTTGCTCTTCGATGTGCACGGCAGCCAGTTGCGTTTCGGCGATCACCGAAGGCTTCGAGTCCGGCGCGGCGGCCACCGACCGCACCTCGTAACCGATCGTGAAGTCGACCGCACGCACCCGCTTCGACCACATGGTCACCTGCAGCGGGGAATCCACGAGCCGCAACTGTCCTTTGTAGACGATGTTGACCTCGGCGATGAGCAGGCCGATGGTCGTGATCTCCTCGCCGAAAGGCTCACGCAGGAACGGTATCCGGGCCTCTTCGAGGATGGTCACCATGGTGGCGTGGTTGATGTGCTGGTACATGTCGATGTCGGACCAGCGCACGTGCACCGGCGCTACAAAGCTCGTCACCCAGTCGTTCCCGTTCCACTCGTTCGCGTCATGCTGCGGATCTGGCGGGCCGCGACGGACAGTGTGGCCAGATCCCGTTCCCCATCTTCGTATATCTCGGTGAGTGTGCGGCGGGCACGTGTCACCCGGGAGCTGTTGGTCATCTCCCACTCGGCGATCTTCTCCTCGCCGGTCTCGTCGGGTTCGCCGACACCGAGCACGTCGAAGCACAGGGCCCGCAGCGAGCCGTAGATGTCGTCGCGTATCGCCAACCGTGCCAGCGAATGCCACCGATCGTCGCGACTGAGCCGGGACACCGCGGTGAGCAGTCCGTCGGCCCCGAGGTGGTCCATGAGCGCGAAGTACGTATCGGCGACCTCGACCGGATCGCGGTCGACGATGTCGGCGATATCGATGACGTCGAGCAGGCTGTACTGGTACAGCCCGGTCGCCACCGTGTAGGCCAGGTCTTCCGAGACGCCGTGCGCGGCGAACTCGCCCGCCTCCTTGGCGACGATGGCTTTGTCGTCGCCACGCAACCATTCGGACATGCGTGGGGTGAGCATGGCGACATTGGCGGCGAATCGGTTGATCTCGGCGCCGACGGCCAGGGGTTGGGGCCGGTAGTTGAGCAGCCAGCGGCCGGCGCGGTCGACGAGGCGGCGCAGGTCGAGGGTCATGCGGTCGGTGACCGAGGTGGGCACCCCGGTGTCGGCGGCGGCGCGGATGTGGCGCCACACGGTGCCGACGTTGAAGATGGCGTTGGTGGCGACGTAGGCGCGTACCGCGTCGACGGGGCCGACGCCGACGTCTTCGGTGATGCGGTAGGCGTAGCTGATGCCGCTGGTGTCGACGAGGTCGTTGACGAGCATGGTCGTCACGATTTCGCGGCGCAGTTGATGCGCCCGGATTTCACTGCCGAACTGCTCGCGCAGCTTGACCGGGAAATAGGACGGCAGCCGCGAGGCGAACACCTCCTGATCGGGCAGATCGCTGGCCAACACGTCCTCTTTGAGGGCGAGCTTGACATGGGCCATCAACGTGGCCAGTTCCGGTGAGGTCAAACCGATCCCCGCCTCGGTGCGGCGACGGATCTCCTTCTCCGAAGGTAAGGCCTCCAGCTCGCGGTTGAGCCCGCGGTTGGCGACGAAGTCGCGGATCATGCGGGCGTGCACCGACAGCATGCTGGCGGCGTTGGCGCGGCTGGTGCCCATCAGGTCGTTCTGGTCTTGATTGTCGACGAGCACCAACTGCCCGACCTCGTCGGTCATCGACAACAACAGCTCGGTGCGCTCATCGGGGGTGACTTTGCCCGCAGTCACCAGCGAGTCGATGAGGATCTTGATGTTGACCTCGTGGTCGGAGCAGTCCACCCCGGCCGAGTTGTCCAGCGCGTCGGTGTTGATCCGCCCGCCCGCGAGATCGAACTCGATGCGCCCGAGCGAGGTCACCCCGAGGTTGCCGCCCTCACCGATCACCTTGGCCCGCACCTGATTACCGCACACCCGGATCGCGTCGTTGGCGCGATCACCGACGTCGATGTCGGCCTCGGACTCGGCCTTGACGTAGGTGCCGATGCCGCCGTTCCACAACAAATCCACGGGTGCGCGCAGGATGGCGCGCATCAACGCCGGCGGCGTCAACTCCTCCACGTTGGCCTCGATCCCCAGCGCCGTACGCACCTGGCGGCTGATCGGGATCGACTTCTGCTGGCGGCTGTACACGCCGCCGCCCTCGCTGATCAACGCGCGGTCGTAGTCCTCCCACGACGAGCGCGGCAGTTCGAACAGCCGGCGACGTTCGGCCCACGACGCGGCCGCGTCGGGGTTGGGGTCGAGGAAGATGTGGCGGTGGTCGAACGCGGCCACCAACCGGATGTGTTGGGACAGCAACATGCCGTTGCCGAACACGTCCCCGCTCATGTCCCCGATGCCGACCACGGTGAAATCCTGGCTTTGGGTGTCGACGCCCATCTCGCGGAAATGGCGTTTGACCGACTCCCAGGCACCCTTGGCGGTGATGCCCATCGCCTTGTGGTCATAGCCGATCGACCCGCCCGAGGCGAACGCGTCACCCAGCCAGAACCCGTAGGACTTGGCCACCTCGTTGGCGATATCGGAAAACGTCGCGGTGCCCTTGTCGGCGGCCACCACCAGATAGGCGTCCTCCCCGTCGCGACGCACCACATCGGCCGGGGTCACCACCGCACCGGTGGCCTTGTCGACGTTGTCGGTGACATCGAGCAGGCCCGAGATGAACAACTGATAGCACGCCACCCCTTCGGCGCGGGTGGCCTCCCGATCGACCGCGGCATCGCCGGTGGCCACCGGCGGATGTTTGACGACGAACCCGCCTTTGGCCCCGACCGGCACGATGACGGCGTTCTTGACCGCCTGCGCCTTGACCAGGCCCAGGATCTCGGTGCGGAAATCCTCGCGGCGGTCCGACCAGCGCAACCCGCCCCGCGCGACAAACCCGAACCGCAGATGCACCCCCTCCACCCGCGGCGAGTACACGAAGATCTCGAACTTCGGCCGCGGAAGCGGCAACTCATCGATCAAACCGGGGTTGAGCTTGAGCGCCAACACATTACGCGCCCGAGCCGAATCCTGGCTCTGCACAAAGTAATTGGTACGCAATGTCGCCTGGATCAACGACGCGAACGCCCGCAACACCCGGTCGGTGTCCAAACTGACCAACGCATCGATATCGGCGGCCACCGCGGCGGCCGCACCCTGGGCATCACGGCTCTGCGAGCCGTCCTCGGACGGATCGAACAGCGCCTCGAACAACTCCACCAGCGACCGCGACGTATGCGGATTGTCGTTGAGCACCGACTCGATGTGCGACTGACTGTAGGCAAAACCCGCCTGCCGCAGATACTTCGCATACGCCCGCAGGATCACCACCTGCTGCCAGGTCAACCCCGCCCGCAACACCAGCTCGTTGAACCGGTCGATCTCCACCCGGCCATGCCAGATCGCGGTCACCGCATCGGCGAACCGCTCGGCCGTGGCGGCATCGGTAGCAGCCGGGATACTGCGGTGGCGCGAGATCTTGAACTGATAGATCCACACCGGCAAACCATCGGCCCGAGCGACCGTGAACGGCCGCTCCTCCAACACCACCACACCCATCGACTGCAGCATCGGCAGCAATTCACTCAACGACGCCGACTGCCCACCCAAATACCACGTGAGCTTGGCGATCGGATCCTCATCGCCCTCGGTGAACACCAGTTTCACCGAATTGGGTTGCAGCGCTTCGATGATCGCGATGTCTTTGATCGCGTCGGCCGGCACGACGGCCTGTTTGTAATCCTCGGGGAAGGCCCGGGCGTAGTGCTCGACCGCTGCGGGATTGAGCTCGGCGGCAGCGGCCGCGCTCGTCATCCGGTCGGCCCAGTTGCGGGTCGCCTCGGTCAGCAGGGCCTGGATGCGGGCTTCGTTCTCGGTGGACGTGTCCACGGTGTTCGCCGGCGTCCCGTCGGGCAGCTTGACGGTGAAATGCACCACGGCCCATGGAGACTCACTCACGCGAGCCGAGTAGTCGATGCTCGTGCCGCCGAGTTCGCGAACCAGGATGTTCTGCATCTCCAGCCGCACCGCGGTCGTATAGCGGTCACGCGGCAGATACACCAGGCACGACACGAAATGGGCGAGCTGGTCGGCACGGAGGAACAGCAGCGTACGGCGCCGCGATCCCAGATCGATCACGGCCAGCGCCATCTCCAGCAGCTGCTTGGAACTCAGCGCGAACAGCTCTGGACGGGGAATGGTCTGGACGATGTCGCGCAGAAGCTGACCGGGATGGCTCGGGTCGCGGTGCGCCATCGCCAGGGCTTCCTCGACACGCCGCGAGATCAACGGGATGTCGAGTGCGTTGGCGTTCATCGCCGCGACGGTGAACAGCCCGACGAAGCGGTGTTCGATCACCCGCGACGCAGCGGCGTTCTCCCGTACGACGACGATGTACGGGTATGCCCCGTACCGCAGGTAGCTCGGAATGGTCGCCTGCGCCAGGACCAACAGATCGTCGGCGTTGGTCAGCGGTGGCAACACGTCCTCCCGCAGCCGCAGCACACCGAGCCTGCTGGCCGGGTCGACGGAGGCCTGCCCGTCGCTGATGGCGCACTGCTGGTAGCCCAGGAGCACGAAGTGCCCGTCGGACAGCCACCGCAGAAGCGCGGCGACGTCCTTGCGGTCGGCGTTCGGAAAGTGCCCTCGGACGTCGGTGGCGAGGTCGTTGGCCAGGCCGTGGAGTGCGGCGGCCATCGCACCGGAG
This sequence comes from Mycolicibacterium wolinskyi str. Jessa 2025, assembly GCF_049241375.1. Classification (NCBI taxonomy): domain Bacteria; kingdom Bacillati; phylum Actinomycetota; class Actinomycetes; order Mycobacteriales; family Mycobacteriaceae; genus Mycobacterium; species Mycolicibacterium wolinskyi. The sequence continues at coordinate 2,372,585 of NZ_CP185960.1, read as the reverse complement.
TCCAGCCCGATCTGGCGCGCCTCGGCGAGGATGCCAGGGACCAGGCGCGTCGCTTCGGTCAGTGCCCCACCGTCGGCCGCGCCGGTGATCGGGACGAGGATCCAGCATTCGTCGACACCCTCGGCCCCGGCCGCTTCGGCCGCGGGACGAATGTCGAGCAACTGCCCGTCGGCGCCGCGCCGCACCCGGAACACCGGGTTCATGATGGCCGTGTACGCCACGCCGTGGCGGTGCAGCAGCACCGTCACGGAATCGACGAGTAGCGGCGCCTGGTCTGTGACGATCTGCAGAGCCGGACCGGTGTCGACATCGCCCGGGTACACCGCGACCTTGGTCTCCCCCGGCGCCCGCCGACTGCCCAGCTCGTAATGAGCTGCCACGGTCGCGTCGGAGGCCAGCTGCTCGGGAGCGCCGACGGACAGCGGCCCGGTCGCCGCGACGCCGGGGGCGTCGGCCTGCGGAGCCCGATAGGTCGAGAGGAAAGCCACGGCGAGGCGACGGATCACCGCCGACGTGGCGTCCTGCCCTTCCCGTTCGCTTTTCTCCTGTCCTGGAACGGATCCCGGATACGCCGTCATACGGATCACTCCTGACTCACGTCCTCGTACCGGCACTGGTACGTAACCGCGACCTTAGTCTCCCCCCGAGTCGCTCCGCTCCTACCCCGCCGGAGCGGTCGCCCCCTCGAGTCGCTCCGCTCCTACCCCCGGTCCCGGATCAGTCCCGGGTCAGTCTCCGGTGGGTCACGCGGTGCGGACGCGCCGCCTCGGCGCCCAGCCGCTGGATCTTGTTCTCCTCGTAGGCACCGAAGTTGCCCTCGAACCAGAACCACTTGGCCTCGTTGTCGTCGTCGCCCTCCCACGCCAGGATGTGCGTGCAGGTGCGGTCGAGGAACCACCGGTCGTGCGAGATCACGACGGCGCAGCCGGGGAAGTTCTCCAGCGCGTTCTCCAGTGACGACAGCGTCTCGACGTCGAGGTCGTTGGTCGGCTCGTCGAGCAGGATCAGGTTGCCGCCCTCCTTGAGGGTCAGCGCGAGGTTGAGGCGGTTGCGTTCACCGCCCGACAGCACGCCCGCGGGCTTCTGCTGATCGGGGCCCTTGAACCCGAACGCCGAGACGTATGCCCGCGACGGGATCTCGTTCTGGCCGACCTCGATGTAGTCCAGGCCATCGGAGACGACCTGCCACACCGTCTTGTTGGGGTCGATGCCCGCACGGCTCTGGTCGACGTAGGACAGCTTGACCGTGTCGCCGATCTTGACCGTGCCGCTGTCGGGCTGCTCGAGCCCGACGATCGTCTTGAACAGCGTGGTCTTGCCGACACCGTTGGGACCGATGACGCCGACGATGCCGTTGCGCGGCAGGGTGAACGACAGGTCCTTGATCAGCGTGCGGCCCTCGAAGCCCTTGTCGAGGTGCTCGACCTCGACCACGACGTTGCCCAGTCGCGGCGGAGCCGGGATCTGGATCTCCTCGAAGTCGAGCTTGCGCGTCTTCTCGGCTTCCGCGGCCATCTCTTCGTAGCGCTGCAGACGGGCCTTGTTCTTGGCCTGCCGGGCCTTGGCACCCGAACGGACCCACGCCAGCTCGTCCTTGAGCCGCTTCTGCAGCTTCTGGTCCTTCTTGCCCTGGACTTCGAGGCGCTCGGCCTTCTTCTCCAGGTAGGTCGAGTAGTTGCCCTCGTACGGGTAGGCCCGGCCGCGGTCGAGCTCGAGGATCCACTCGGCGACGTTGTCGAGGAAGTACCGGTCGTGCGTGACGGCCAGGATCGCGCCCTTGTAACTGGCCAGGTGCTGTTCGAGCCACAGCACGCTCTCGGCGTCGAGGTGGTTGGTTGGCTCGTCGAGCAGCAGCAGGTCCGGCTTGGACAGCAGTAGCTTGCACAGCGCGACGCGGCGGCGTTCACCACCGGACAGGTGGGTCACCGGCTCGTCGGGCGGCGGGCACCGCAGCGCGTCCATCGCCTGCTCGAGCTGGCTGTCGATGTCCCAGGCGTCGGCGGCGTCGAGCTCCTCCTGGAGCTTGCCCATCTCTTCCATGAGCTCATCGGTGTAGTCGGTGGCCATCAGCTCGGCCACCTCGTTGTACCGGTTGAGCTTGGCCTTGATCGCCACGCCGTCCTCGACGTTCTCGCGGACCGTCTTGGTCTCGTCGAGCGGCGGCTCCTGCTGCAGGATGCCAACCGAAGCGCCTGGGGCGAGGATCGCGTCACCGTTGTTGGCGTGGTCCAGACCGGCCATGATCCGCAAGACGCTCGACTTGCCGGCACCGTTCGGGCCGACGACGCCGATCTTCGCGCCGGGAAGGAAGTTCAGACTGACGTCGTCAAGGATGACCTTGTCGCCGTGCGCCTTGCGGACCTTCCGCATCGTGTAGATGAATTCGGCCATGCCGTTGATGTGCCTTTCTGAAGCTATCGGGAGCTATCGGGTCGTCCAGCGGGGCTCGCGCGAAAGTCGCGGCAAGCCCGTACGTGCTCGCGGCCCATCCTAGGCGTGGCCGGATACGGCTAAGCCGTCAGTGGCAGCGCCTCCTCGTCCAGGGGTTCGGTATCGGCCTGGATGTCCGCGTCGTCCGCCGTGCCTGCGGGCTCGGGCTCAGCCACCGCGTTCGGTTTCGGCAGCGGTGAGACCTTGGCGGTGCACCGCGACAGATCCGGCCCGACCGCGGTGGCCCGCACCTCGACCGATGACCGCCGCACGCCTTCCTTGTCCTCGTACTCGCTGGTGTAGACGTGGCCGACCACGACGACGGCGTCGCCCTTCGTGAGGGATGCGCTGGCCCCGGTGGCCAGGTTCCCCCAGCAGTTGACGGTCACATACAGGGAGTTACCCGGCTCCCATGTGCCCTGCGGGGTGCGCCGGCGCGAATTGCTCGCGACGCGGAACTTGTACAACTCCTGCTCGCCGAAGCGCAGCCGAACCGGATTGGTGACGATGGTGCCGACCACAGTGAACGGTGTCTCGAACATTTCTATTCCCTTTCGCTACCTGGTTGCGACGGCACCCGGTGGGAATCCGGGCGCGTCCTACCCGGTCATTGACCGTCGGCGCCCCGACATCGGCGGGGTCCGGCGGGCGGCGGGAACGCGTGGTTGTGGATGAAGTCCAAGTTGGGGATAAGTCCTGTGTTCCGAGGGTGAGGCTGAATATGTTGGCGTGGTGCGTTGGAGCTGACCGAACAATAGGGGCGTGGCGGCTGACGATCCCGGCGAGAACGATCCTCTGGGTAAGTGGGACTATGCCAATCCCGCACGCGAACTGCGATCACTCAGTCGGTTGACAGACGGTGAGATGGCGGCGATCGAATCGTTTGCTCTCAATAACTATGAACGCATCAACGGAGCGCTACGGGGGCAACGTGAAATAACCCCGGACATCCGGCGGGACATCAACGCCATCCGGTCGGGTTTGCGAAAGTACCCGCTCGACCATGATGTACGCGTTACGCGCGAGGTAGGTGGTGCCGTATACGGAATCACCGCGGCGAACGCGGGCAGCGCAGTGGAAGCACTCATCGGACAGGTGTTTGACGAGTATGGGTTCATGTCGGCATCGATGGCGCCAACGCCCGCGCACTCCGCCCGGCACCACGATCCGCTGACCTTAGACCTCCTCGTGCCGGCCGGTACACCTGCGCTGGCAGTCCAACAACTGTCCGAGTATCCGCTGGAACGAGAAATGCTGCTCATCGACGCAAGGCGATATCAGATTATCGGCGCGAGGTACGATCGAGCCCAGCGTCGCTGGCGGCTTTTTGGCCTGGTAGACCAGGAGGCATAAATGGGCAGCATGATCGATGACGAACTCCACCCGAAACGGGTCAAGCTGACTGCTCAACAGGTCACAGCTCGACGCAAAGCCGCGGAAAAGAAGTTGGGTGTCACTATTCCGGCATCAAAGTACGAACGCGATTTGTACGAGAGCGCCCACACATCTGCCAAGAGGTAGATAGCCCCGCAATCCAGTGACTGTGCTCAACGCGGCGGGTTATCCCGCCGCGCCATCTCGGCCAACATCGCGTTGTAAGCCGCGAGGTCGGCGTCGTCGTCGCGGTCGGCGGCCCGGTCCAGGCGTTTGGCGGTGCGCTGATCGCTGCGCCGCCACTGGATCAACAGCGCCAGCATCACGATGACGAGCGGCACTTCGCCTGCCGCCCAAGCGATCCCGCCACCGAGTTTCTGATCGGCGAGCAGGTCGGTGTGCCAGCTCAGCTGAAGCGAACGGTAGAACGACTCCCCGAGCACGTTCTGCATGCCCATCATGACCACACCGAAGAACGCGTGCAGCGGCAGTGACGCGAACACCATCGCGATCTTGCCGATGTGCGGTATCGGGCGCGGGGTCGGGTCGACTCCGATCACCACCCAATAGAACAGGTAGCCCGACAGCAGGAAGTGCACGTTCATCAGGACGTGCGCCGCGTGGTTGCTGACCGCGGCGTCGAAGATCCCGCCGAAGTACAACCCGTAGAACCCGGCGACGAACAACACCGTCGCGACCACAGGGTGGGTCAGGAACTGCGACACCCGGGAGTGCAGCGCGGCCAGCAGCCATTCTCGGGGGCCGGGCGGGCCGTCGCGGCCTGCCGCCGGAAGCGCCCGCAGCGCGAGCGTCACCGGCGCGCCGAGCACCAGCAGCACCGGCACCAGCATCGACAGCAGCATGTGGGCGATCATGTGCATGCTGAACATCGCGGGCATGTATCGGCCAAGGCCCGACGACGTGGTGAACAACAACGCCGCGCACCCCAGCAGCCAGGCGGCCGTCCGCCCGATCGGCCAGGCATCCCCGCGGCGACGCAGCCGGTACACCGCGGCCAGGTACACGAGCGCACCGACGATCGCCGCGGTTCCCAACAGCAGGTCGAACCGCCAGTCGAACAGCACCCGCGCGACCGTGGGCGGCCCGGAGAAGTCGTATCCGATCGCGACCTCCGTCGCGCTCGGCTCGGCCCGTTCGGGAGGCGGCGGTGTTCGGCCCAGCCCGACGGCGATGCCGAACGTCACGCCGAACAGTACGGCCTCGGTGAGCGCCAACCGGATGAGCGGGCGGCGTGCGGTCGGGTCGGCCGCCAGCGCGGCCACCCCGCTGCGCCGCTGCTGCCAGCCCAGAGCTCCCAGCAGGACGAGGGCGACGATCTTGCCGACGATCAGCAGGCCGTAGGGCGTCCGGAACAGGTCGGCGACCTGCATGCGCACCAGGGCGTTGAGCACGCCGCTGACACCCATCGCGACGAAGCACCACAGGGCAAGGGCCGAGAACCGGCGGGCAGCCAAGTCGGCGTGCTCACCGCCGCGCAGCGCGTGCGCCAGCAGGGCCAACAGGCCGCCGGCCCACAGCGCACCGGCCATGAGGTGGATGAACAAGCTGTTGGTCGCGAGATCGTGGGCACCGCCCGCCGAGGAGTGCCCGGTGAGCGCGAGCGGCACCAACGTGAGCATCGACGCCGCCAACAGCGCCGGCGTCCATGCCCAGCGCAAGACCGGCAGGCTGGCGATCGTCACGGCCGCGGCCAGGATGGCCGTCCAACGCCACGCCCCGGCAATGTCGACCAGGCTCGTGGCCGACCACACCTCGACCGGGCCGACGTGGTCGAGGAACGGCTGGCCGGATACGTCGGAGATCGTCAGCGGAACCAGGAGCGCAGCACACACCGTCCACACCGCCGATGCCGCGGATCCGAGCCGCAGCGCCCGATAGCCCGCAACGTCGAGCACGCCGTTGGTCTGCGGAGGCACCAGGAAGGCCGCGAACAGAAACGACCCGACAGCCACAACGGCGGCGATCTCGCCGGCCGCCCGCACGAACGGCAGGCCGTATGTGGTGACGGGGCCGGGATTGGGCAAGCCGGTGGCGGTCAGCGCGTCCGCGAGGGACAACGCACCGATACCGGCCGCGACGGCTCCGGCAAGCACGCCGACTCCGACGAGCACAGGCCACACCGCGCTGTTGCGCACGTCGGAGGCCACGCGGCCGGGCGAAGTCATGTTCTCAGGGTATGGCGTGGCTCAGACCACAGCCGAAGGCCCACGGGCTACGCAGGCTCACCGCGGAGTTGACGCCGCTCCGCCTCCCTCGCATAGAACTGGTCGCGCGCGATCTGCTCGACCTGGTCCATGTCGGCGAGGATGGCGCGCAGCTCGTCACGGAACGCCGCACGGCGTGCCCTGAGGTCCGGACCGGATTCGAGTAGGTCCTGATCGGCGGCGACCTGCCTGGCGGTGGCGAACAGCAGCGCTGACACCGACTCGTTGCTGCGCACCCGGCCCTGCGCGGCGTACTGGCGGCCGACCCCCAACGCGAGCTTCGTGAGGTCCTTCTCGGCGATCTCGGGCGGTGCGTCGCGCAGGACATCGGCGACGATCTCGTAGGCCTCGAAGAACGGACGCAACATCGCCCCGGCGATGAGCGGCTGCTTGGCGCGCATCAGTTGGTAGATCTCCTCGCCGCCCGCGGCGACATGCGACTCCCAATCCTCATGCCAGGACATCTCCTCGGCCACGTTCTCGCGGAACGCCGCCGAGTCGGCGAAGTAGAAATCGAACTTCAGCAGGTCGCGCAGCCGCATCACCTGCGTCCAGAAGCATTGCAGCGGATCGTCTTCGACGCGCGCGGCGTGCGCGAGTGCCAGCTCGACGATCGACGTCTCCAGGAACGCGTGGATCAACGAGTTGCGATAGAACGCGGCTTCGAGTTCGTCCTCGGGGGCGATGCGCCAGACCGGTTCACGTCCGCCGTCGACCAAAGTCACCGGGTGACCGTTGGACAAGGCGTCGACCGCCGAACGCACCCCGTCGGGCGTGCGGAGCCGCAGCGCACTGTTGGTCATCGGGGTGTTCTTGCGTTCCAGGTAGTCGAGCGAGTCCTGCAGGGTGTGGTGCAGCTGATCCAGCGTGAGCGCGACTCCGCGCGTGGCGAGCAGCAACGCGGACACCAGACCGGTGGCGTTGACCGGGGTCACCCGCAGGATCCGCCATGCCACCTCGAACGCCATCTTCTGCATGGCCAGGCGTTTGGCCGCCGCGTCCCGCGCGATCGGGCCGTGCGGTTCACCGAGATACTCGCGCATCGAAACCGCTTCGGGGAACCGGACATAGATCTTGCCGTAGTTGCGTTCCCCTTGGGCTTTGATGAAGTTGTAGAGCCAGCTCAGGCCTTCGGGAGTCTTCTCCCCGCCGCGGGCGTACGCGGCGTATTCGGCGGTCTCGTGCAGCTGGTCGAAGCTGATGGACACCGGCTGCAGAAGGATGTCGTCGCTGCGACCGTCGAGATAGGCGTCCGCGACGTAGGCGAGCAGTCCGAGCTTGGGCGGCAACATCTTTCCCGTCCGCGACCGGGTGCCCTCGATGGACCAGTTGAGGTTGAACCGTTTCTCGACGATGTAGCCGACGTACTGCCGCAGCACGTATTTGTAGAGCGGATCGTCGAGCTTGCGGCGAATGAAGATGACCCCGGAGTGCCGCAGCAGCGGACCCATGAAGCCGAACGACAGGTTGATGCCGGCGAACGTGTGCACCGGCGGCAGCCGGTTCTCCTGCATGGCGACCGGCACGATCGCGCCGTCGAGGTAGGAGCGGTGCGAGAACAGCAGCACCGCCGGATGCAGCTCCAGCGCATGGCGCATCGCCTCGATCTCGGTGCGGTCGTAGTCGATGCGCGGGTCGAAGCCCCGGCTGAAGATCGCACGGCCCAGCGCCGGGATCAGATCGACCGAGAACCGGCTCCATCCGGTCGCGAGTTCGTCGAGCATCTCGCCGGCCTGCTCGACCGTCGCACCGGGAATCTGTTCGAGCCCTTGCCGGAACCGGGCCGAGGCCAGCATCTCGGGCTTGACCAGCCGCGGCGACTTGTATTCCGGTCCGAGCAGCCTCAGCTCCACTCGTTCGATCGCCAGCGCAGCCCGACGGAGCACGAAATGCGCGAATTCTCTTGGGTTTTCGGCGACCGTCGTCTCGCTCCACTGCTTGCGCAGCTCGGACACCTTGGCCGGTTCGCCGGCCACCATCCTGGCTCGTGACGGGTCTTTGCGCAGAATCCGGCGCTGCAGGATCTCGGGCGGCCGGTAGGTGTCGCGGCCCGACATCAACGCGACCACTTTCAGCCGCGTGGGCAACCCGGCGGGCACCCAGAACACGCGCACGGGGACGACGAGCCGGTCTTCGTCGGCCTCGAGCTCTTCGACCAGCCGGGCCAGCATGCCCGGCGTCGGCTCGTCGGCCGCAGGCAGTTGCAGCACCTCGACTTTGGAGTCCGGATGCTCCTGCCGCTGCTTTTTGAGCCAGTCGTTGAGCAGTTGCAACTCGGCCTGCGAGGACACCGAAGCCAGCACCAGCGCGTCGTCGGTCGTGGTGAAGCTCGCGAAATAGTCGGTGGGGGCGCTCACGGCCGGCCCTTCGGAGTGGGCTTCGGGCCGGCCTTCGTCGGCGTTTTCTTGGCGGCTTTACGCGGCGCCTTCTTGGCCGCCTTGGGCCGCGCGTAGATGTCGAACTGCGGAAGTTCGTCGTGCGGCCAGGATTTGAGGGTGTCGAGGTAGATCTGCCGGACGGCGTCGATGCGTTCGGCCAGATTGTCGACGGTCCAGTCGTCCACCGGAATCGGCGGGTACACCGCGACATCGACGGTGCCGGGGTTGAACGTGCTCGAGTCGCGGGCGGCGATCACCTCGGCGTTGCGGATCACGATGGGAACGATCGGAATGCCCGCGGCCATCGCGATGCGGAACGGGCCCTTCTTGAACGGCCCAACCGCCGTGGTGTCCAGCCGCGTGCCCTCCGGGGCGATCAGGATCGACAAGCCTTTGCGCGCAAGCTCTTCCACCTTGTGCAGGCCCTCGACGGCCTTTTGCGGATCCTCGCGATCGATGAACGCGGCATCCATCACCCGCCCGAGCGTGCCCACCAGGGGATCATTCGACAGTTCCTTCTTGGCGACCCCGGTGAAGTTGTCGCGGACCAGTGTCCCGGCGATGATCGGATCGGCCTGATTGCGGTGGTTGAAGATGAACACCGCGGGCCGCTGCGCCGTGAGGTTCTCTTCCCCCAGCACGTTGAGGTTCACACCGGTGGCCGCCAGCAGCACCCGGCTCCACGTCGAGGTGAAGAAGTTGACGCCGCTGCGTCGATTGCGATTGAGCAGGCCCCAGCCGATCGCACCCGCCGCCACGGGCATGAGTGACGCCACACCTGCCACCGTCCGCAATTGCGCCATCGGACTGCTGCCACTACGACTGGTGAACCGGAGAACCGGCCAACCGCGTTTGGCGGCAACGGCGGCCAGTTTCCCCGCCGGGTTGGTGGGACGCGGATTGCCCACGAGGTACATCAACGCGACGTCCTCGTCGCCGTCGGCGTAGAAGTAGCTCTTCGCCAGATCGATGCCGTTGGCCGCCGCGAACTTCTGTACGGCATGGGCTTTTCCCGCCCCCCAGATGATCGGCGTCTTCACCTCGCCGGTGATCAGACCCTCGTCGTCGGTCTCGAACTTGTTGCTCAGCACGTTGTCGATGCCCAGAAACCGGGCGACCGGCTCGACTTGGACCGTCAACGCCGACGAGCTGAGCACCACGGTGTGGCCGCGCTCCATGTGCGCACGCACCATCGCGCGCATCTCGGGATAGATGCGGCTCTGCACGTGCTGGACGAACAGCCGCTCTCCCAGTTCATCGAGATCGCTGAGCGAGTTGCCGCGCAGCATCCTGGCGCCCTTGCCGATCAGGTCTTCGAACTCCGAGCGACCCAGTTGGTGATTGAGCCCGGCCTGGACCATTCCGATGAACTCGCCGACGCCCATCTGCCTGCGCCGCAGCCGATCCCGCGTCATGATCACGCCGGTGAAGCCGGCGACGAGGGTGCCGTCCAGATCGAAGAACGCGCCGATCTCCGGTCCTTCCGGGCTCGCCTCGATCTCGGCCAATGTGCCCGGCAACCGCATCTGCCTCGAATTGCCCGGTGTCCCTGCTGAACTCACTGCGCGGAACTCCCGTCCGTGGTGGGGGCGGTGAACGAGGCGGGCGTCGCGCGGCCGTCGCCGCCCAGTGCGAGCACCTCGTCGAACCCTTCCAGCAGGCACCGGGCGAACAACGGTTCGTCGGTGATGGCGGCCCGGTCGTAGCGGGCGGTGACCGTGATGTAGCCCGATCGCGAGATCAGCACGACCATCATCGCGACGCCCGGCAACGGCCCAAGGCCGTAGTGCCGCAGGATCTTCGCCCCGGCGATGTAGGTGTCGCCCGCGAAAACCGGGACATTGCTGGCCTGCACGTCGGAGTTGACCACCGAACCGGCCATCGATTCCAGGAACGTGTCGGGCAGCAGGCTGAGCACCGGTGCGATCGCACCGACCACATCGATGGCCCGCTCTTCCCGCTTACTGGTCATCTGGGATCGGACGGCCTTGATGCGCGTTTCGGGATCGATGATGCCGATTGGCGCCGCCAGGTTGACCCCGGCGAACCGGTTGCCGCCCGCCGCATCGTCCTCGGAGCGCAGATTCACCGGCACCGCCATCGGCAGCGTTTGCACCGGAATGCCCTTGGCGTCGTGGTAGCGCCGCAACGCACCGCACAAGCCGGCCAGATACGCGTCGTTGATGGACCCGCCCGCCGCCTTGGCCGCGCGGTGCAGATCGCTGAACGGAATGTCGATCGCTTCGCTGCGCGACGCGAGGCTGCGTCGTCGTAACAGCGGCGACGGCTCGGCGGCCGGCCCCATCACCCGTGCGCCCGACATCGCGTAATCCACAACGCCGCTGACCGCCGACACCGGATCGCGCACCACGCGGGTGGCGGCGCGGGCCGCGCCACCGAGCACGCCTAGCAGACCGCCCGCGATCGAGCCCGGCAACCGGTTGATGCCTTGCCGCATCAGGTCATTGGGTGACAGATCCTGCGGGATCGGCAGCGGCGGCGGCGCTTTCGGTTCGGGATCCCGCTCGAGGTCGTAGATGCTGGCGAACATCTCGACACCACCGACACCATCGGTCACGGCGTGGCTGAGATGCAGGATCGTGGCGGCGCGCCCGCCGGCAAGACCTTCGACGAGGGTCGCGCTCCACAGCGGCCGGGAGATGTCCATCGGGGACTGCATCGCCACCTCGGCGAGATCGAGAACCTCGCGCAGGGTGCCCGGTTCGGGTACGCGCGTGCGGCGTACGTGATAGTCAAGGTTGAAGTCGGGATCGACGACCCAACGCGGTGCCGCGGTGGGCAGGGTCGGCATGACGACCTTCTGGCGCAACCGCAGGACCTTGCGCGAGGCGATGTCGAAGCGGGCCAGAAACCGCTCCCAATCCGGAGTGGTGTCGAGGATCTCGACGCCCATGATGCCCGAGCGGGTCCGCGGGTTGGCCTCCCCGCGATGCAGCAGCTGGTCGACTGCACTCAGCTCCTCGGGCAGTCCGGCCGCGTCAAGCTCCGGCACGTCGCTCATAGCGTGGTCCCTCTCCCCTCACCTGGCCGCCAAGTGCAGCGTCCACGCTAGTCCGCCACCGACGGTCACGGGTCGCCTTTGCCGGGTGTCACAGGTGGCCGGACACGGGAGCCCGGCACGATACACTCATCCGGCGCTGCCTCCGTAGCTCAGCGGATAGAGCAGCCGCCTTCTAAGCGGTTGGTCGCAGGTTCGATCCCTGCCGGGGGCGCTTTTTAATGTGCACTGGCCGGCGAGCGTTGGCTTGTGTGCGACATTTCGGCGAAATCTCGCACACAAGCCAACGTTGGGCGCCGGATCGGTCCGGCCGCGCCCGCGGTAATCCGCACCTTCGACCGCTGGGTGCGAGCCCGCGACTGACGGTATATACCTTTTGTTGAGCCTGACAGAAATTGTCCGACCTGTTGCTGAAGCACCGGCACGCTTTCATTTCATGCACTGGAAACGCGCCGACGTACCGCCTGATGAATTGCTGTAAAGCAGCAAAAAGGCCAATCATTAGCAAGGCGAATTAGATGCGGTAGCGAATGACCTCGATACTCGACATAAAGTCACCGGCTAAGCTACGGTAGCCTTGTCAGTTTCCGTGTGGCACAAGGAGCACGCGCGTGCAGAGTCGGTAACCACTCTCGGGCTGTCCGCACCTGACAGCTGACTGTCACCTCGACACCGGCCTTTGACGTCGAAATATCGAGGACCATCCGTAATTCGTATTCCGCATTCACCGGGCGGCCGGTATCGGACAAGCGGATGCCATTTGGCGAGAATTCGCAGTTCCGCCACCACGAATTCCCGTGCGCAAAATCTCCGCATCAAAGGACATCAGTGCTGATCCATGCAATGTTCAGGGCACAAACGCTCCGCACCCCGGACGTCATCGCGATAATCGGCCGCCAGACCGCCTACACGTACGCCGAACTCGATCGACTCACCGACGCGATCGCATACCGGCTTCAACTCGGCGGAGTGCATCCCGAAACCGTGGTCGGCTGCTGGGCGCATGACTCGCTGACCATTGTGGTCCAGCTGCTGTCCGTACTGAAGGCAGGCGGCGCCTATCTGCTGCTGGATCCGCAGTTGCCGGTTGAGCACGTGCGCTACATGATCGACGACAGCGATCCGATGTGCATCCTGTCCGACAGTCCGCTGCCGATCAGCTTGACCGGCGAACGCACGACGGTGCTGATGTCCGATCTCACGCAAGGACTTTCACGCGCTACGACCCCGGTCCCCGCTGCCGGCGTCGCTCCCGACAACCTCGCGTACGTTGCTTATACGTCAGGCTCGACCGGTCGCCCCAAGGGCGTCCTGATCACGCATTCCGCGGTGAGCAACCACGCGACGTCGATGCGCAAGCACCTTGAGCTGCGGCCGGGTGACCGGTTGCCGATGATGGCGCCTGCCGCCTTCGACATGGCCACCGAGGAGATACTGCCGCCGCTGGTGTCGGGGTGCACGCTGGTGGACGCGCCGCACCGGGCACCGTCGATGCGCGAATTCACCGAGGACATCCTCGACGACGGCTACACCGTGCTCAACATCTCCGCGCCGCTATGGCACCGGTGGACGACATATCTGCAGCAGACCGGCCTTGCGGTACCCCATACGCTGCGGTTGGTGATCGTCGGCAGCGACAAGATCTACACCGCCAAGTTCGAGGAGTGGATGTCGCTGCCGGGCGCCGAGAATGTCTGGTGGGTCGCCGCTTACGGCGTGACCGAAGCGACCGTGACCTCGCTCCTGTATCTCACCGCAGCGCGGGACGATCTGCGTGACGAAGCGTTGATGCCGATCGGCACACCCCTTGACAATGTCACTGCATACGTCGTCGGCGACGACGGCGAGCTGGTGGAACCGGGCGAGGTCGGTGAACTGTTCATCGGCGGTGCGGGACTTGCCCGCGGCTATTGCAACCTGCCGGGCAAGACCGCGGAACGGTTCGGACACAACCCATTCGATCCAATTCCCGGATCGCGGTACTACCGCACCGGAGATCTCGTTCGCCGGCGTATCGACGGCACCTTCGTGTGGCTGGGGCGGCGCGATTCACAGATCAATATCAACGGCCTGCGGATCGAACCGGCGGAGATCGAGGCCACCATCCACGACCATCCGGCCGTCGGAGAAGCTGTCGTGGTGTTCAAACCGCCCACCGTCGCCGGCGGCCAGGGAAACCTTGTCGCCTTCGTCGAAGCCAAGAGCGACAGCGGGATCGACATCGATGCACTCCGTGCGTACTTGACCACTCGGTTGCATCCGCCGACGCTGCCCGACGAGATCATCGTGCTCGACCGTATCCCGCTCAGCATGAACGGCAAGATCGACCGCGCGGCACTGCGGCTGTTCCAACAAGTGTCATGACTAGTTCGCGGTGCGCCGCGGAATGGCTACTGTCGTCACATGGCACGGCGGCGAAAAGACATGCCACCGCCCGCGACGGGCGGCAGCGAACGCGACGTTCTACTCGGATTTCTCGATTACCTGCGCGAGTGCGTGATCGCGAAGGTGCAGGGCGCGTCCGAACCGCACGTGCGCCAACCCGCAGTCCCGTCCGGGACGAATCTCCTCGGGCTGCTCAACCATCTGGTCAACGTCGAGCGGTTCACGTTCCTGGGCGAGGCGGTCGCCGACTGGCCCGCGACGTTCCACGCTGCCGCGGACAGCAACGTGCAGTCGCTTACCGCGGAATACGAGCGGGCTATCGCCCAGGCCAACGAGGCGATCACGTCCTGCGCCGATCTGGAATCACCGTGCGCGCGCCCGACCCGTCAAGGCCAACCGCCGTCCATGCGGTGGGCACTCACGCACATGATCGAAGAAACCGGCCGCCACGCGGGACACATGGACATCCTGCGGGAGCTCATCGACGGGTCGACGGGCCGTTGACCCGGTCACGGACGAGCGCACGCTGCGGAGGGCCGCTGTAGTCACTCAGCGGCCGGATGAGCGCATTGGAGGCGGCCTGTTCCATGACATGCGCCGTCCAGCCGGTGATGCGACTCATCACGAAGATCGGGGTGAAGCTCGGAATGTCGAAGCCCATCAGGTGGTATGCCGGACCGGTCGGGAAGTCGAGGTTGGGCTTGATTCCCGTCGCGGCGAGCATGTTCTGTTCCAGCGACTCGTAGATGTCCAGCCAGTGCCTGCCGTCGCGTATCGCAGCCACCCGGTAGAGCGCATCCCTCATGGTCGGCACGCGGGAATCCCCGTTGCGGTAGACACGATGCCCGAACCCCATCACCTTGTCTTTGCGAGACAGCTTGGCGTGCAACCATTCCGGAGCACGGTCGGCCGAGCCGATCGCCAGCATGTCGCGCATGACGGCTTCGTTGGCCCCGCCGTGCAGTGACCCTTTCAGCGCGCCGATCGCAGCCGTTACCGCACTGTAGATGTCGGATCGGGTCGACGTGACGACGCGCGCGGCGAACGTCGACGCGTTGAAGCTGTGCTCGGCGTAGAGGATCATCGATTGCTCGAACGCTTCGACCACAACCGGGTCCGGCACCTCACCGAAACACATGTTGAGGAAATTCTGCGCATACCCCAGGTGCGAGTGCGGCGCGATGACATCCTGCCCGCGCCGCCTGCGCATGTCGGCGGCGACGATCGTGGGCAGAACCGCGAACATACGCAACGACTTTGCGTAGTTCGCCGCCACACTGCTGTCGTCTTCGTCGGGGTCTTCGGCACCCAGATAGCTGATCGCGGTGCGCACGACGTCCATCGGATGACAACTGTCCGGCAGTTTCGCCAGCAGTGACAACATCGACCGGTTCAGCCGCCTGGAGGCGCGCTCCCGCTGGTTGAACAACGCCAGTTCCTGATCGTCGGGCAATTCACCGTGCCACAGCAGATACGCGACCTGCTCGAAGCTGCACTGCGCGGCAAGCTCCTGCACGGGATAACCCCGGTAGGTCAGAGTATTGGTCTCGGGTACCACCTTGGAGATCGCGGTGGTGTCCACCACGACGCCGGCAAGACCCTTCCGGATCTGTGGCGCCTCTCCGGTCGAAGCAGTCATGGTCTCGCCTCCTGCGGCGCGAAGTTGTAGATGTCGGAGTCGAAGTCGTTGTAGTCGGCGTAGCGCAACAACCCGTACAGCCGGCTGCGGCTCTGCATGCGGTCCACCAGGCCCGCCTGGGTACCGGACGAGATGATGTCGCGAAGGCCGGCCTCCACGGCATGCATCGCGAGGCGCAGCGTGGTCACCGGGTAGATAACGACGTTGTAGCCCATGTCGGAGAGTTGACGCGCCGTGAGCAGTTCGGACTTGCCGAACTCGGTCATGTTCGCCAGCAGCGGCGTATCGACGGCAGCCCGGAACTGCTCGAATTCCGTTGGCGTTCGCAGAGCTTCGGTGAAGATGAGATCGGCTCCGGCGTCGGCGTACGCCTTTGCCCGCTCGATGGCGGCGGGCAGCCCCTCGACTCCCGCGGCATCGGTGCGGGCGCAGACGATGAGGTTGGCGTCGCGCCGGGCACACACCGCCGCCCGCAGTCGCTTGACCATCTCCGCGGTGTCGACCACGGACTTGCCGTCGAGGTGGCCGCAGCGCTTCGGGTTGACCTGATCCTCCAGGTGAAGCCCGGCCAGGCCGGCGTCTTCGAGCAGCGTTACGGTGCGGGCCACATTCATCGGCTCGCCGAACCCGGTGTCGGCATCGATGAGCGTCGGAAGATCAGTGGCCGAGGCGATCTGGGCTCCGCGGCCACACACCTCGGTCAAGGTGGTCAGGCCGATGTCTGGCAGGCCGAGGTCTGCCGACAGCACCGCACCCGACACGTACACCCCATCGAACCCGACCTCGGCTGTCAGCTTGGCCACGAGCGGCGAGAAGGCTCCCGGGAAGCGTTGCAGCCGACCGGATTCCAGCGCGACCCGAAGTCGCCGACGTTTCTCGGCAGCGGTGATCGCCGAGGCCAGCAGCCCGCTCACCGGAAGATCCCCGACGGCACGCTCGGCGCCTTGTCGAGCACCCGTTGATCGACCCTGACGTTCAAGGCGTCCAATCCGCCCGGCTTGATCGCCGCGAGTCCATCGACGGCGGCCAGAAACCGCTGCTGTTCGGCGGTTTCGACCATCCCGTCGGCGAGTTCGGTGAACTTCGCGATGTACTGCGGGCGCTCGAACGGCCGGGCGCCCAGTGGATGTGCGTCGGCGACCGCGAGTTCGTCGACGATCGTGTCACCGTTCTTGAGCGTCACAACGGCCTTGGCGCCGAATGCCTTTTCGGCCGGGTCGGCGGCGTGGTAACGCCGGGTCCATTCCGCATCCTCGACGGTGGAGATCTTCTTCCACAGTTCGACGGTGTCTGGCCGGTGGGCGCGTTCCGGGGCGTAGGAGCGTTCGTGATGCCAGGTGCCGTCTTGCAACGCGACCGCGAAGATGTACATCACTGAGTGGTCGAGTGTTTCGCGCGAGGCGGCGGGATCGAACTTCTGCGGATCGTTGGATCCCGTGCCGATCACCACGTGGGTGTGATTGCTGGTGTGCAACACGATCGAGGCGATCTGGTCGAGGTCGCCGATGCGGTCGCGCATCCGACGGGCCAGGTCGATCGGCGCCTGGCTCTGGTACTCGGCCGAGTGCTCCTTGGTGTAGCTGTCGAGAATCGCGCGTTTGGGCTCACCTGCTGCGGGCAGCGGTACGCGGTAGGTGTGCTCGGGACCGCCGAGCAACCAGGCGATCACGCCGTCTTCACCCTCCCAGATCGGGGCAGGCGAACCCTCGCCACGCATCGTACGGTCGACGGCCTCGATCGCGACCTTGCCCGCCCAGGCAGGCGCGAATGCCTTCCAGCTCGAGATGAGACCCTTGCGCGACTGCCGCGTCGCGGTCGTCAGGTGCAGCGCCTGACCGATTGCGGCGTAAATCGTTTCGGGGTCCAGGCGCAGCATGGTGCCCAGCCCGGCCGCCACGGACGGTCCGAGGTGGGCGACGTGGTCGATCTTGTGTTCGTGCAGGCAGATTCCCTTGGTGAGGTCGATCTGCACCTCATAGGCCGTGGCGATCCCGCGGATCAAGTCGGCGCCGCGCACACCGAGTTGTTGTGCGACGGCGACGAGTGCCGGGATGTTGTCGCCCGGGTGTGAATAGTCCGCGGCCAGGAACGTGTCGTGAAAATCGAGTTCACGTACCGCAACCCCGTTGGCCCATGCGGCCCATTCCGCCGAAACGGTGCTGTCGACACCGAAGACGGCGGCACCCTGACGGCGCAGGTGCGACAGTGCCTGCTCGCGGGCGACCGTGACCGGCCTGCGGAGCACGGACGCCGCCGACACCGCGGCGTTGTCGATGATGCGGTTGAGCACCATCGCCTCGGTCTCCGGCAGTACGGGCACCGGGTCCGCAGCGACCTCGGCGATCTTCCAGGCCAGGTGTTGGGAGCGCGGAAATTCTTCGGCGCTGCGCCGGCTTCTGACGTGATGTTCACGCATGATTCGCACGGTACGCAGACCACATGATCAGCGGAAGCACCTGTAACTGCGTAACTTTGCATCCTTACCTCGCCGGATTTGCGAATGTTGCGAAAGCGAGGCGGAGTAACCTCGTCCCCGATGGCGAAGACTTTCGCTGGCGCCCGCCTGAGGCGGCTGCGGGACGACAGGGGCCTGACACAGGTCGCGCTTGCGCGTGCCCTCGGGCTGTCCACCAGCTACGTCAACCAGCTGGAGAACGATCAACGCCCTATCACCGTCCCGGTGCTGTTGGCGCTTGCCGACCGGTTCGACCTGCCCACGCACTACTTCGCCCCCGACGCCGACGCCCGCTTGGTGTCCGACCTGCGCGAGGCACTCTCCGAACATCCCGCCACCGCGGCTCAAATCGAGGAACTCGTGGCTCGGATGCCCGAAATCGGGCACACATTGGTGAGCTTGCACCGCCGCCTGCACGACGCGACCGCAGAGCTCGAGGCGGTGCACGGGCGGGCCAACCTCGACACCGCGACGGGCGGGCAACCGCCGATGCCGTTCGAGGAGGTCCGGGATTTCTTCTACGACCGCCGTAATTACATCGATGAACTCGACCGCGCTGCCGAGGAACTGTTCGCCCGCCACCGGCTACGCACGGGCGGTCTCGATGGCCAGCTCGCGGAAGTGTTGTACGAGACGCACGGCGTCACGGTGGTGATCGACGACGGTGATGTGTTGGCGCCCAACATGAAACGCCGCTATCGACCCGACGTTGGGGCACTGTACGTGGCCCGGTGGTTACATCCCGGCCAACGCGCATTTCAGCTCGCCACGCAGCTCGCACTGCTGATGCACTCGGATCTGATCGCCGCGATCGTGGCCACCGACGACAAGCTCAGCCCAGAGGCTCGCGACGTCGCACGGATCGGGTTGGCGAACTATTTCGCGGGCGCCGTACTTTTGCCATACGGGATGTTTCTCAGGGCCGCCGAGGAACTGCGGTACGACATCGACCAGCTCGCACGCCGGTTCGAGGTCGGATTCGAAACCGTCTGCCATCGCCTGTCCACGCTCCAACGGCCGGACGCTCGCGGGGTGCCCTTCATCTTCGTCCGTACCGACAGCGCGGGAAACATCTCAAAACGACAGTCCGCCACGGCCTTTCACTTCTCCCGCGTGGGCGGGAACTGCCCGCTGTGGGTGGTTCACCACGCATTTTCGCGGCCGGGCGAGTTTCTCACCCAGGTCGCGCAGATGCCCGATGGGCGCAGCTATTTCTGGGTCGCCAAGACGTCGCCCTCGACGCCCGTCCGGTACCTCGGGACCCCGAAGCGCTTTGCGATCGGCCTGGGCTGCGACCTGGCCCATGCGGACAAACTCGTCTACTCCGTCGGCATCGACCTCGGCGATCCCGCGGCCACGGTGCCCATCGGAGCGGGCTGCCGGATCTGTGACCGGCCGGCCTGCCCACAGCGGGCGTTCCCGTATGTGGGCAGGCCGGTCCAGGTGGATCCGCAGACCAGCAGCGATCTCCCGTATCCGCCGGTGCTCTAGCCCGAGCGTGAGCCCGACTCTGACCCGCGCACCTCTGCTGCCGCGGCCACCAGATGCTTGAGCGACTCGGTCACCTCATCGGTCGTCCGGGTCTTCAACCCGCAGTCGGGGTTCACCCAGAGCCGTTCAGCGGGAACCGCTTTGAGTGCCTCTCGAAGCGACGAGGCGATTTCATCCACGCCCGGTATGCGTGGTGAGTGGATGTCGTAGACGCCCGGGCCGACGCTGTTGGCGAAACCCGCAGCGTTGAGATCGCCGAGCACCTCCATATGTGAACGCGCCGCCTCGATCGAGGTCACGTCGGCATCGAGATCGGCGATCGCCCCGATCACCTCGCCGAACTCCGAATAGCACAGATGTGTGTGGATCTGGGTGGCGTCCGCGACGCCGGACGTGGCCAACCGGAACGCCTCGACCGCCCACTCGATATAGGCCCCCTGGCCTTTTGACCGCAACGGCAGCAGTTCGCGCAACGCGGGTTCGTCCACCTGGATGATCGCGATGCCCGCTGCTTGCAGGTCTACCGTCTCATCGCGGATCGCGAGTGCCACCTGAGCGGCCGTATCGGCCAGCGGTTGATCGTCCCGGACGAACGACCACGCCAGGATGGTCACCGGTCCGGTGAGCATGCCCTTGACGGGCTTGTCGGTCAAGGACTGTGCGTACGTGATCCACACGACCGTCATCGGTTTCGGCCGGGCGACATCGCCGTACAGGATCGGCGGGCGTACACAGCGGCTGCCGTACGACTGCACCCAGCCGTTCTGCGTCGCGAAGAATCCGTCCAGTTGCTCGGCGAAATACTGCACCATGTCGTTGCGTTCGGGTTCCCCGTGCACGAGCACGTCGAGTCCCAGCTGCTCTTGAAGCTTGATGACATCGGCGATCTCGGCCCTCATCCGGCGCTCGTATTCGGCCGCGTCGATCCTGCCGGCCCGTAGGTCGGCGCGAGCGAGCCGAATGGCCGACGTCTGTGGGTAGGACCCGATGGTCGTCGTGGGCAACGACGGCAGCCGCAATCGGTCGTTCTGAGCGGCACGACGCACATCAGCAGGTCCACGCTCGGCGCCCGACGCCCTGATCGATGAGATGCGCGCGCGGATCTCGCCGTTGTCGAGCCGGGGATCGTTCTTGCGCGACGCGATTGCGCCGTTGGACGCCGCGACCTCGGCCGCGATCGCGTCCGGTCCGTCCTTCAGGCCGCGCGCCAGCACGACCACCTCGGTGACCTTCTCGGACCCGAACGCCAGCCAACTACGCAGGGCGTCGTCGAGTTGCGGCTCGGCGCCGAGACTGTACGGCACGTGCAGCGTCGAGCAGGATGTCGAAACGGCCACGCGGCCGGCGCATTCCGACAGCGCATCCAGACTGCCCAGCGCGGCTTCCAGATCGGTGCGCCACACGTTGCGGCCATCGACCACGCCGGCGACGACGAGCTTGTCGGCCAGCTCCGGCACGGCTGCGACGGCTGCGGCACGCCCGGCCACGAGGTCGACCCCGATCGCCTCGACCGGCGTACGGGCCAGTGCCGGCAGCACGTCGGCCAACTCGCCGAAGTATGTCGCGGCAAACAGCGCGGGGCGGTGCGCGAGGCCGGCTAGCCGCGCGTACGTGCGCTCGGCCAGTTCGGCACCGTTGTCGAGGATGTCGGTCACCAACACGGGCTCGTCGAGCTGCACCCACTGCGCGCCGTTGTCCGCGAGCAGCTCCAGCAGCTCGGCGTACACCCCGACGAGCTCGTCGAGCCGGTCGATCGGCGCACCGTTCCCCGCCTTCGACAGCGCCAGGAAGGTAATCGGTCCGATGACCACGGGACGTGCCGGAATATTGTGTGCCGCGGCTTCTTCCAACTCTGCGAGCACCTTGGCGGGATTCAGCGCAAAGGTGATCTCCGGACCGATCTCGGGAACGAGATAGTGGTAGTTGGTATCGAACCACTTGGTCATCTCCAGTGGCGCGATCACATCGGTCCCGCGAGCCGCGGCGAAGTACCGGTCGAGTTCGTCTGGAATCACCGCGACCCGAGACGGCAACGCACCCAACAGCACTGCCGTGTCCAGTACCTGGTCGTAGTAGGAGAAGGTGTTCACCGGGACCGAGTCCAGGCCCGCCGCGGTTAGCGCGCGCCAGGTTTCGCGGCGCAGACCGGCCGCGACGGCTTCGAGCTCGCCGCGGTCGATGCAACCGGCCCAGTATTTCTCGACCGCGCGCTTGAGTTCGCGGTTCGGGCCGATGCGAGGTGACCCGAGAACGGTGGCGGTGAACGGTGTAGCGGTTGTGCTCATGACGACGTCCTTCGAACTGCGACGGGATGGTCACCGCCAGCGGACGCCCGAGCCGAGCACGGTCACCCGCCACGAGCGGACCGCGTCGGCCACACGCCCATTCCACGAGGCGATGAACCACCGGGCGCGGCGCGCCCGGTACAACCGGCAGGTCTTCGGACTCGCAGGCACGCACGATGTTCGTGCACCTAGTGGCCGTCGCTTCCCAGCCGCAGTGTTCTGCGTGCCAGTGCTGATGACGGCGGTCGTTCCTGCATACCGCTGCGGGACAGTCCCGGATTCTCACCGGGTTCCCTCTCACGTCGCACCTCTTCAAGCGTGCGACGCTCGATGTCGACACCGGCCGAGGCCGGCATCGACAAACCAGCTGCGACGACCAGGTTACTCGCCGTCGCCGGCGCAGTACCGGCTCACCTGCGCAGCGACGCCTTGATGGTATCGGCGACCATCGCCGCCTGAGTGACGGTTTCCGACGCGGGTTTACAGGCCTGGACATCGATGATCACGTTCGCCTCGACCGCCAACACACGCTGGCATGACCGCGCCTGCACACCCGTTCCACGCGTGAACGGCATCGACAGCTCGGTGTCGGTCTCCGCCAGCGCCCCACTCTTCCACTTGGGTAACTGCTGACCGTTGAGATTGATGTTCACGTTGTGGTCGGCGCACTTCGACCACCGATCGGCCGACTCTCGATAGAAGTCACGGGCATCCTGCTCGGACGGGTAGGAGACCACCGATTGGACGACGAGGTTGTCCCAGTTGTCGGTGTCCGGTGAACGCAACAGCTGCTGACGCAGCGCGTTCCACCCGTCGCCGTATATCGCCGCCTCGTTAACCTGCCATACCCCAAGACAATTGAGGTTGGGCAGCAGATTGCGGTGATCACCCATCGTGGTCACCATCGGATGCGACGTCATCCCGGTGGTCGCCATCAGGGTGTTCATCTGATCGGTGCTGAGCAGCAGGCCGTTGAGGTCGGCGTCGCCGACAACGGTGGGCTCCGCATCGACGTTGCCGTGGCCCGCGCACCCGGTGAGCATGACAAGCAGGGCAATGAAGGCGGTCACACAGCGCAGCAGGCGGCGCTCAGGCATGCGTACCGGCCAGCGCGCACGCCATCTGGGCATTGTGGGCATCGTCGTTGAGTTCGCTGGCCGTCACATTCAGCGTGTCCCCGCTGCCCCGCAACCCCATCTTCAGCAACAGCTTGGTCGCGTCCACCGACCAGGCACGCATCGGGCTGGCGATATCGGGTGACAACCCCGGTGTCCCAGCCGCATTCATCGCCTTCGCAGCCGATTCCCGCAGTGCGGTACGACCGCTCACGTTGGTGGTATTGACGATCGGGTCCGAGTAGTCGGGACGGGTGCTGCCGTCGATCGTGTCCGCGAAATCCCCGTAGAACACCGATGCGTTGTCCAGCGCCTCGGCGAAAAGTGAGCACGCCGCGACCGCTGCCGGGCTGGCGTCACCGGCAGACACCGGGCCCGCGGCCATCGGATCGGGCGCCGGAGCCGTCGGATCCGGAACAGCCACCGGTGCCGCGGGTGCTGCAGGCGCGGGGGCAACCGCGCCCGCCTCGGTCTGGACGACCGCGTCGGGATCGGCAGACGCCGTTGGCCCCACTGCGATTCCGATGCCCAGTGCGACACCGAGCACCGCCAGACCTCGCCCACACAGGTTTGACGACCTCACCTAGTCCTCCAAAAATCCAACTGCCAGCACGCAATCGGGCATCGCCGGCCATTGCTCCCATACCGTCGGCGCAACATGTGTCTCAAAGGTGAACGACCGGCAAATGCTCCCGCTCCACCTGCCGTCCATTGCATGTCCGGGGCCTGGCACGCCACAGTTGAATGTATTACGTTGGTGCGCAGTCAATTACCAGGAAGTTCACAGTTTCCGGAAAACCCTGCCGGATGGGAATGTGGCGCGATGTGTTGGCGCTTTGTTCACCGTTTCGAAATGCGATCAGTTCATGATTCGTCGCGACAGATCCCTTGAATCCCTTGGCTTCTCCGAAGTTGTGTCGGCCCCAGCGGATTCAGTCCCCATGAGAGGCGCAAGTTCACGCATGTTGAATCGTTTTGCCAAACTGGCTGCAGTCTGCATGTTGGCCCCGATCGCGGTGGCCCCGCTTGCGTCAGCCGAACCCGTACCTCCGCCACCGGATCCCGCAGCGCCGGTCGCCGCACCGGCACCGCCTGCGCCGGACACCGGCGCGGTGCCGTCGGCCCCTCCGGGCGTCCTCGATACCCCCGACGGCTGGCACGTGACCGTCGCGGGCAGCAATGAGAGCCAGTTGCCGGTGGCGCCGTTGACCACCGCGGTGTCCTCGCGCGAGTACCTGGTGGCGGGCACGTTCACCGGCACGATCACCGGTTCCGGCAAGACCAAACTGACCGGTGGGACGCTCGAAGCCGGCCAGCAGATCGGCTGCGGAATTGTCTCTGACGAGACCGAGATCAACCCGGGCGCAAGCTTTTCCCCGTCCATCAGGGTGCCGTTCACCGGCGCGGCCACCGATGTGGGTTTCGGTACCGGTATCAACCTTCAGGGCAAGGTGTACCTCAAGCCGGGCACCGTGACGATCGTCCCCATCGACAAGAAGACCTTCAAGGGTGATTCCACCCGCGTCACCATCACCGGTGTCCGCATCAAGTTCGACCAGTGCGCCGGCCAGTCGTTCATCCGCTCGTACGCGACGCTCACCGCATCGACCGAGAACACCGACGACGTCATCACCTACCTCGGTGTCACCAAGGCTGTCTGACACACACCGGGATTCGGAAAGCGTGGTCGAGCCGGGTTTGCCTGGCTCGACCACGCTTTTTGTTGATCGTATTTGAATGCATTGATATTCGGGAATATTCGGTCGAGTCTGTTGGTTGCCACCCGCCGCAGTGCGTTTGCAGGAACATCACAGCTCCAGCATGCCCATTGGACGGTCGCACGGCCTGATCTGTTGCCCGACAGTTCACCGTCTCGCAATGCCATCCGTTCATGATTCGTCGCGACAGATTCCTTGAATCCCTTGGCTTCTCCGACAATTCGTTGATCCAGTGGATTCAGACCCCATGAGAGGCGCAAGTTCACGCATGTTGAATCGTTTTGCCAAACTGGCTGCAGTCTGCATGTTGGCCCCCATTGCGGTGGCCCCGCTTGCGTCAGCCGAACCCGTACCTCCGCCACCGGATCCCGCCGCGCCGGTGGCCGACGCTCCGCCGCCACCGGACAATGGCGTCGTCGCGTCTGCGGCGCCTGGCGTGGTCACCACTCCTGACGGCTGGACTCTGACGGTCGCGGCATCCAACGAAAGCCAATTGCCCGTTGCGCCTTTGACCACCGCCGTGTCCTCGCGCGAGTACATGGTCGCGGCCACCTTCACCGGCAGTGTGTCGGGCTCGGGCGAATCCACGCTGACCGGCGGGACATTGGACACCGGCTACCAGATCGGCTGCGGTATCGAGCTCGGCCAGGTCCGCCTGATCGGCTCGGTCGGCCTCAGCACCTCCGGATCCACGCTCGGCGGCCTGATCCCGACCGGACTGAGCGTTCCGCTGTCCGGAACCCTCGAAATCCACCTCAAGCCCGGTACCGTGAACAACGTTTCGGTGACCAAGAAGTCCTTCAAGGCCGCACCGGTGCGGGTCACGATCAAAGACGTCCACATCAAGCTCGACGGCTGCGCAGGCCAGTCCTTCCTGCGGTCCTACGCGATCCTGACCAGCTCGACGACCGACACCGACGACGTCGTCGCGTACTACGGCGTCACCAAGGCAGTCTGAGGTAACCCCGTGAAGCCGACACACCGCGTCGTGGCGGCCGGCATCCTGGCTCTCGGCGCGGCGGTCGCCTCAGCGGCGGCCGCCGGCGCCGAACCGGCTCCGGATGCACCCGCCAATCCGGCGGTTCCCGCGCCACCGCCACCACCGCCCCCGCCCGGCCCGACGGTTCCCGGGATCGGTGCTCCGTTGGGGCCCAACGGACTTGCGCTGCTTGAGCAGACCGGCACACCGACCGCAGGCCCACTCGGCCTTCCCGAAGGCGTGAGCCTCGACCCCAAGAGTCTGCTGGCCCAGAACGCGTCTCCGGGCGGGCCGCCCGGCACGCCGCCCAACCTGAGGGCGTTCAGCAACGGCTACGTGCTGCCGCAGAACGAAGTACCCTCGGCCCCCGGCCAGGGTTCGGTGGTGGGCGTGGCACCCGGACAGGAGAACGCCGACATCTCCGGGATCGACTACATCAAGCAGTTGCACGAGCTGTACAAGAACGGCAACCTCCGGGGTTCGCTGCTCGGCCAGCTTCCCAAGGAGCAGCTCGGTCAGCCCCTGCCCGGTACGGCACCACCACCAGGAACCAACGTCCCACCGGGCCTCGTGCAATACCTGCCCGAGCCCGCGCCGCCCGCCGACCCGGCGGCGCCGCAGGCTCCGGCACCGCCGCCCATCCCCTGATCGGCCGACCGGCCGCTCCTGTGACCAGGCATTGGTTGCAGGAGCCGGCCGGAGCCGCCGTGCATCCTCACACGGCCCCCGCATTCGCGACGGTCGTCGTCGCGTAGGGGTTCGTCATCGTGGTGGTCGCGGGCTCGGACGTGCTTGCCGGCGACTCTTCCGGTGCGGGCGGCACGATCGCCGGTTCGGTGAGCTCGCTGGTGGTCACGGGAACCGGACGTGTCGTCGACGAGGACAGGGTGTGTCGTGTGGTAGACGCTGTGGTCAGCGTGGACGTCGTCGTTTCGTGCGGCAGCGCCGGCAGCGTCGACTGGTGCGATGTCATGAAGACGGCGAATGCGAGCGCGCCGATAACCAGCAGACCGCCGATGCCCGCGACAACCACGGCCCAGTCCGACTCGTGCCATGGCGTCCGCTCCGGCGCATCCTGGTCGGGACGGGTATCCAGCATAAAGACATTGTCCCCCAACGGGATACGTGTTTCGTCAGACGGCAGCTGACGGCCAGGTGAAATCTCACCCCGTGGTTGATGGCACAGTCGGAGGGGTGACACCGCCGAGCGACACGTACTGGAATCACAACACCGCCTATCACCCGTGGCTGGTGAAGATCGCCGCACAGCGGCGCGGTGACGTTCTCGACGTCGGTTGCGGCGACGGCCTGTTGGCACAGCGGTTGGCTCCGGTGTCGCGCTCGGTGACCGCGATCGACCCGGAACCCGCGGCGCTGCAACGCGCGTGGCTCCGACTTGCCGACCACCCCAACGCGACCGTCACCCAAGCCGGTTTCACTGACTTCGATCCCGGGCCACGCCGGTTCGACCTCATCACGATGGTCGCAAGCCTGCACCACATGGATCTGCGCGGTGCGCTCACGAAGGCGCGCGGGTTGCTGACTCCGTCGGGTGAGATCGCAGTGGTGGGGTTGTCGGCCAACAAGACAGTTCGGGACTGGCTGTGGTCGGCGTTGTGCCTGCCGGCGGCCCGCGCGGGTTCGTGGTGGCATCGCGAGACCAGGGACATCGGCGTGACCGTCGCCGAGCCCGCGGAGAGCCTCGACGAGATCCGCCGTGCCGCCGACGAGATTCTGCCGGGAGCCACGATTCGGCGTGCCCTGTACTACCGCTACCTACTGCGGTGGTGCAACGGGAACTAGGCTCAGTGCCGTGTCAGAATCCGTTTTGGTCGATCTTGTCGACCGTGTCGCAGTGCTCACCGTCAACGATCCCGACCGCCGCAACGCCGTGACGTTCGAGATGTCGGCCGCATTGCGCGCCGCGGTGCAGGCAGCGGAAGCCAATTCGGATGTACACGCGGTGATCGTCACCGGCGCAGGCAAAGCGTTCTGCGCGGGTGCGGACCTCACGGCGCTCGGTGCGGCGACCGAGGAGGGTCTGCGCAAGATCTACGACGGCTTCCTTGCCGTTGCCCACTGTTCGTTGCCGACGATCGCGGCGGTGAACGGCCCGGCGGTCGGGGCCGGCCTGAACCTCGCGCTGGCTGCCGATGTGCGTATCGCCGGGCCGGCCGCGTTGTTCGATCCACGGTTCCAGAAGCTCGGCATCCATCCCGGCGGTGGTGCGACGTGGATGCTGCAGCGCGCGGCGGGTCCCCAGGTGGCCCGGGCGTCGCTGCTGTTCGGCATGCGATTCGATGCCGAAGCGGCGGTGCGCCACGGCCTGGCGCTCAGCGTTGCCGACGATCCGGTGGCCGCCGCACGTGAACTCGCCGCCGGGCCGGCCGGTGCGCCGCGCGAGGTGGTGCTGGCCACCAAGGCGTCGATGCGGGCCACCGCGAATCCCGGTGTCGTCGATTCGGATCAGCACCGCATCGCCGTGGACACCGAGCTCGGCCCGCAGGCACGGTCGATCGAATCGCCTGAGTTCGCACAGCGTTTGGCTGCCGCCAAACGGAAGTAGCACCTCACTACAGCTCGAGTAGCGCCAGTTCCGGTTCTTCGATCAACTGCCGCAACTCGCGCAAGAACGCACCCACTTGCGCGCCGTCGGCGATGCGATGGTCGAACGCACAGGTCAATGACATCGTCGGACGCGCAACCACCGCCCCGTCGCTGACGACCGGCCGCGGTTTCAGCGACCCCATTCCGAGGATCGCGGCCTCCGGGTAGTTGATCACCGGCACCCCGTCGTCCATTCCCAGCGCGCCGAAGTTCGACACCGTGAAGGTGGATCCGGTCAGCTCGGGCGGCTTGAGTGTGCCGGCCCGGGCGCTCTCCACCAGTCGCGCGACCACGCCGGCGAGCTCCCGCGTGGTGAGCCGGTCCGCGTCGCGCACGACGGGTACCAGCAGGCCGCGCGGTGCGGCCACGCCGAACCCCAGGTGCACCGAGGGGTGCCGATGAATCTGCGGGCCACCGGTGGTCTCCACCCAGGTCGAGTTCAAGATCGGATGATGGTGCAGCGCGATGGTGAGCAACCGCAGCGTGAGCACAAACGGCGTGACCGGCAACTCGGCATCGGTGGCCCGGATCGAATCCCGGAGCCGCAGGAGCGCCGCGCCGTCCACGTCGACCCGGGCATGGGCGTCAGGAATCTCGTGCCGGGACAACGCCATTCGGCGCGCCATCTCCGCCTGCACCCCACTGACAGCACGCAGTTCCGAGCTGCCCGCGGCGGCGAGCACATCATCGCGTGTGACGATGCCTTCTGGACCGGATCCCGGGCTCAGGGCATCCAGGTCGACGTGCAGTTCGGCGGCCAGTTTACGTACCGGTGGCTTGGCTCTGGCACGCACGGTCGGTGGCGTGGACGGCGCCGTCGCGCGGCGGCTGACGTCCATGGCGTCGTCGGTGCCGTAGCCGACGAGCACCGGTTTGCGGTGCGTGCCAGTGCCATTCGTGGCCGCAGGTACCGGACTTGCCGAGCTTTCAACGGTGCCGATGCGCACCAGCAGCGAGCCGACGGCGAGCGTCTCGCCGGCCGCACCGCCGAGTTCGAGTACCTGCCCGGCGTATGGGCTCGGAATCTCGACCTCGGCCTTGTTGGTCTCGACCGTGCACAGCGTCTGGTTCAGCTCGACGGTGTCACCGACCGCTACGTTCCAGCTCGTGATGGTGGCGTCCTGGAGTCCCTCGCCGAGGTCGGGAACCAGGAACTCCTTGGCGCTCACGGCTGCCCCATGGCGCGCTCGACACAGTCGAGGAGCCGGTCGACGCCGGGTAGCCACACTTTCTCCAGCCTGGCCGGCGGATACGGGGTGTCAAAACCGGTGGCGCGCAACACCGGAGCTTCCAGATCGTAGAACAGCTCCTCGGAGATCCGTGCGGCCAGTTCGGCGCCGAAGCCCAGCGTCCGCGGGCCTTCGTGCATCACGACGGCGCGGCCGGTGCGACGAATCGAATCGGCGACCGTGTCGAAATCGAGCGGGTTGAGCGAGCGCAGGTCGACGACCTCCATACTCCAGCCACGTTCGGCGGCCAGCTCCGCCGCGTTGAGCGCAGTCGCGACCAGCCCGCCGTAGGTGAGCACCGTGACATCGGTGCCGGTGCGCCGCACCGCTGCCCGCCCGATCGGCAGACCCGGCGTATCGGTGTCGACGGGTTCCTTGGCCCAGTAGCGACGCTTGGGCTCCAGGAACATCACCGGGTCCGGGCTGGTGATCGACTGTCTCAGCAGCCAGTACGCGTCGCTCGGCGTCGAGGGCACCACGACTTTGAGACCCGCGGTGTGCAGCCAATAACTTTCGGTGGATTCGGAGTGATGTTCGACCGCACCGATCCCGCCGAACGACGGGATTCGCACGGTCACCGGCATGTCGACATCGCCGTGGGTTCGCATGCGGTACTTGGCCAGATGGCTGGCGATCTGGTCGAACGCCGGGTAGCTGAACCCGTCGAACTGGATCTCGGGAACGGGAATGAAGCCCCGTATCGCGAATCCGACCGCGATCCCGATGATCGCTGATTCCGCCAGCGGAGTGTCGAAACACCGTTCGGTGCCGAAGGTTTCGGTGAGGCCGTCGGTGACCCGGAAGACCCCGCCGAGCGTGGCGACATCCTCACCGAACACCAGCACGCGGTCGTCGGCGGCCATCGCGTCGTGCAGGGCCTGGTTGATCGCCTGCACCATGGTCAGCTCGCGCGCAACCGGCACCTGCGTCAGGATCGGACCCCACGGCTCGGGCGAATCACCTTGAGCGGCAGGCCGGTCGATGATCTGGGTCATTTATGCCTCCTTCGCCAGTTCCGCGAGCAGCTGATCGCGTTGCCGCGCCAGATCCGGGGTGATCTCGGCGTAGACGCTGTCGAACATCTCGGCGGGGTCGAAGTCGGGCGCTCCGGCGATTGCCTCGCGCAGGTCCGCGCACAGCCGCGCCGATCGCGCCGCCACCCGCTCCTGCAGTCGCTCCGACCAGACGCCGACAGACTCCAGATACGTTCGGTACCGCGCTATCGGATCGCGGGCTCGCCACTCGTCGACCTCGTCGGCCGAGCGGTAGCGCGTCGGATCGTCGGACGTGGTGTGCGGTCCCATCCGGTAGGTGATCGCCTCGATCAGGGTCGGCCCGCCGCCGTGGCGGGCTCGCTCGGCGGCCTCGGCCATCACGGCATAGCAGGCCAGTACGTCGTTACCGTCGACCCGGATGCCGGGCATGCCGTAGCCGATGGCGCGGTGTGCGATCGAAGGTCCGGCTTGTTGCCGGCTGACGGGCACCGAGATGGCCCACTGGTTGTTCTGCACGAAGAACACGCACGGCGCGCCGAACACCGATGCGAGGTTCAGCGCCTCATGGGCGTCACCCTCGCTGGTGGCCCCGTCACCGAGGAACGCGACCGTCACGGAATCCTCACCGAGGCGTTGCGCGGCCATCGCCGCGCCGACCGCGTGCAGTCCGTGGGTCCCGATGGGGATGGCGATCGGTGCGACACACTTGCTGGTGAACTCGAGGCCGCCGTGCCATTTGCCGCGCCACACCGCGCCCATCTGGCCCGGGGTGATGCCGCGCAGGAGGAACGCGCCGATCTCGCGGTATTGCGGAAACAGCCAATCGGTTTTGCGCAGACATGCGGCCGCACCGATCTGGGCGGCCTCCTGCCCTCGGCACGACGCGAACAGCGCGAGCTCACCCTGGCGTTGCAGGTTGACGAACTCGGAGTCGAGGTCGCGCGTGACGACCATCGACTCGTAGAGCCACGCGAGAGTTTCGGGAGGTAGCTCGCGGCTGTAGCGAGCCTCCGTGGTGGGTGATCCGTCGGCATCGACAAGCCGCACCGGATCCAGCTCGAGCTCAACAGGCTCAACACCGATGGCCATACCGCCTCCTTGTCGGTGACGGCATGTTGCGCCGTCATTCCGTGAGGTGCTCAGCGCAGCGGCGGTACGAGCAAAACCCCTGGTGAGGGGCCGCCGGCTAGTCGCCTGGGTGTGGCGCTAGCTGGACAATCCGCTCGGCACGTCGCAGCACTGGGGCATCCACCATTATGCCCCCGAACTGGAACACGCCCCGCTGAACGCGCGCTTCGGCGAGTACGTGTCGCGCCCATTCGGCCTGCTCAGCCGTCGGCTCGTACGCCGCCCGGATGACCGAGACCTGGGTCGGATGGATGGCCACCTTGGCGTCGAATCCGACCGCGACCGCGTCGTCGGCCTCGGCGCGCAGCCCGTCGAGATCCTTGATGTCGAGGTACACCGAATCGAGCGCCATGCGGCCGTACGCCTTGGCCGCCAGCAGTGTCTGTGACCGCACGTGCTGGGCGACATCGCGGTAGCTGCCGTCGTCACGCCGGTTTGCTGTGCCGCCGGTGACCGCGAACAGGTCCTCGGCGCCCCACATCACCGCGAACGCGTTGTCGGGCTGCACCAGCGGCACGACGTTGAGCGCGGCGAGCGGTGTCTCGATGAGCACGACGACGTCCAGCGGCGCCAGCGCCCGCACTTGGTCGGGGTGCTCGGACTTGGCGAGCATGACCGTCGTGTAGTCGGTGGCTGCGACGGCCTTCAAGTCGAGTTCGTGGTCGGGCGTGCTGGTCGGATTGACCCGCACGACAGTGCGCGACGGGTCGAGCCGGGTTTCGAGCAGCGCCTGCCGCGCGGCCTCCCGGTCCTTGGCCGCGACGCCGTCTTCGAGGTCCAGGATCACCACATCGGCTGCCGCCGCGGCCTTTTCGAACCGCTCCGGCCGGTCGGCCGGGCAGAACAGCCAGCCGGGTCCGGTATTCGCCAGTGCCACTATGCCTCCTCCGCCGGACGCATCCGAACCATGGTTTTGCGCGACGCGGTGGCGACAATGTCACCGTGCTGATTGCGGCCGGTGTGGGCGAAGGTCACGATGCCCTCCCCCGGCCGGCTCTTGGACGCCCGCTTGTCGGTGATCTCGGTTTCGGCGTAGAGCGTGTCACCATGGAAAAGCGGTTTGGGGAACGAGATTTCGGAGAATCCGAGATTGCCGACGATGGTGCCCTGGGTCAGCTGGGCGACCGAAAGCCCGACGAGCGTGGACAGCGTGAACATCGAGTTCACCAGCCGTTGGTTGAACGGCGGCAGCGCGTCGGAGAAGGCCGCGTCGAGGTGCAGCGCCTGAGTGTTCATGGTGAGCGTGGTGAACAGCACGTTGTCGGCTTCGGTGATGGTGCGCCCGGGCCGGTGCAGGTAGCGCACCCCGGTCTCGAATTCCTCGAACCACAGCCCCCGCTGCTCGACGATTCTCGGTTCGGTCACAGGCCCGCCTCCCGCGCGATCAGCATGAGCTGCACTTCCGTTGTGCCTTCCCCGATTTCGAGGATCTTGCTGTCGCGGTAGTGCCGGGCCACCGGGTACTCGTTCATGAAGCCGTAGCCGCCGAAGATCTGGGTGGCGTCACGCGCGTTGTCCATCGCGGCCTCACTGGACACGAGCTTGGCCACCGAGGCCGCCTTCTTGAACGGCTTGCCGGCCAGCATCAGCGCGGCGGCGTCGTAGTAGGCCGCGCGGGCCGTGTGCGCACGTGCCTCCATCCTGGCGATCTTGAAGGCGATCGCCTGGTAGGTGCCGATGGCTGCGCCGAATGCCTGGCGTTCTTTGGCGTAGCGGACACATTCGTCGACACAGCCCTGCGCCACACCGACCGACAGGGCGGCGATCGCGATGCGGCCCTCGTCGAGGATCCGCAGGAAGTTGGCATAGCCGCGGCCGCGTTCCCCGAGCAGGTTCTCGGCGGGCACCCGGACGTCGTCGAAGCTCAGCGGGTGGGTGTCCGAGGCGTTCCAACCGACCTTGTTGTAGGCCGGTTCAGCGGTGAAGCCCTCGATCGGCACGGGCACGAGGATCGACGAGATCTCCTTCTTGCCGTCGGGCTTCTCGCCGGTCACCGCGGTGACCGTGACAAGCTTGGTGATGTCGGTACCCGAGTTGGTGATGAACTGCTTGGAGCCGTTGATCACCCAGTGACCGTCGTCGAGGCGCGCGGTGGTCTTCGTGGCGCCGGCGTCGCTGCCGCCACCGGCCTCGGTGAGGCCGAACGCGCCCAACGCCTTGCCGCTCGCGAGCAGCGGCAGCCACTCCTGCTTCTGTGCGTCATTGCCGAAGCGATACACCGGCATCGCACCGAGCGACACACCGGCCTCCAGCGTGATGGCCACGCTCTGGTCGACCTTGCCGAGTTCCTCCAGCGCGAGGCACAGCGCGAAGTAGTCGCCGCCCATCCCGCCGTATTCTTCGGGGAACGGCAGACCGAACAGACCCATGTCGGCCATGCCCGCCACGACCTCGTACGGGAACGAGTGTTCCTCATCGTGTTTCGCGGCCACGGGTGCGACCACGCTCTGCGCGAAGTCGCGGACGGTTTTGGCCAACTGTTCATAGTGGTCCGGCAGCGAGCCGGTTGACATAAAATCGCTCATGGCTGGTTCTCCTGTGTGCGAGCGGTGATTCGGGCCAACGGCTGACCCACCTTGACCTGGTCGCCGAGGGCGACGAGTAGTTCGGCCACACCGTCGACGGGTGCGGTCAACGCGTGTTCCATCTTCATGGCCTCGACGGTGACGACGACGGTTCCGGCGGCCACCTCGGCACCACTGTCAACCCCCACCGCGACGACCGATCCCGGCATGGGGCTGACGAGTTCGGCGTCGCCGCTGTGTTCGTCGTCGGGGCGAACGGGCGCCTCGCGTACTTCCTCGATGAGGAATGTGCGCCCACCACCGGACAGCCAGATCTGGCCATCGGTCACCGCGACGACGTAGTCGGTGCGGAGCCCGTCCAGCGTCAGGGTCAACCGGCCGTCGCCGAGAGCGGCACTCACCGTGTGGGTTTCGCCGTGTTCGACGGTGACGGTCGCGTGGCCGGGTGTGCCGGTCAGGTACACGTGATCGGTGCGGTCGGCCGCGCGCAGGCGGAAGACCGCGGGTGCGCGTTCGCCTATTCGCCAGCCCGATGGCAGCCGCCAGAGATCGTCGCCTGCCGTTGTCCAGTGCCGAACCCACTTGTAGGCCGCGGCGGCGATGAGTTCCTGATCCCCGGGCGCGGTCCGGCTGAAGTCCGGTGCGCGGCGATCGAGCAGACCGGTGTCGAGCCGCCCGGCCGCAACGTCGGGATCGGCCAGCAGGAACCGCAGGAATTCGGTGTTGGTGGTGATGCCGAGCACCGCGGTGTCGGCGAGCGCCCGGTCGAGCCGCTGCAGCGCGGCCGCTCGGTCGTCGGCGTGGGCGATGACCTTCGACAGCATCGGGTCGTAGTCGCTGCCGATCACCGTGCCCGCCGCGAGCCCGGAATCGACCCGCACCCCGACCCCGGTCGGCTCACCGAGCCCGAGCACCGGCCCTCCGGTCGGCAGGAATCCGTTGGCGGGGTCTTCGGCGTAGACCCTGGCCTCGACGGCGTGACCGGACATGACGATGTCGTCCTGGTCGATCGCGAGTTTGTCGCCGCCGGCGATGCGGATCTGCTGCTCGACCAGGTCGATGCCGGTGACCATCTCGGTCACCGGATGCTCGACCTGCAGGCGGGTGTTCATCTCCATGAAGAAGAACTCATCGGGCCGGTCGGCGGAGACGATGAACTCCACCGTGCCGGCACCCGTGTAGTCGACACTACGCGCGGTGTCGCAGGCCGCGGCGCCGATCCTGGCCCGAGTGGCCGCATCGAGCAGCGGAGAGGGTGCCTCCTCGATGACCTTCTGGTGGCGCCGCTGCAGGCTGCATTCCCGCTCGCCGAGGTGGATCACGTTGCCGTGACCGTCGGCGAGCACCTGGACTTCGATGTGGCGGGGCCGCAACACGAATCGTTCGAGGAACAGCGTGTCGTCGCCGAACGCGGCACCGGCCTCGCGGCGGGCACTGACCAGGGCGGCGGGCAGGTCGGCCGCCCGCTCGACCACCCGCATGCCCTTGCCGCCGCCGCCTGCCGATGGCTTGACGAGCACCGGGTAGCCGACTTCTTCGGCCCCGGCGATCAGATCATCGTCGGTGAGGCCGGGACGTGAGATTCCGGGGACGACGGGCACCCCGAAAGCTGACACGGCGGCCTTGGCCGCGATCTTGTCACCCATCGTCGCGATCGCCGATGCGGGCGGTCCGATGAACACGATGCCGGCGTCCTGCAGTCCGGCCGCGAAATCGGCGTTCTCGGAGAGGAATCCGTACCCGGGATGCACGGCCTGCGCTCCGGTACGGCGGGCGGCGTCGACGACGGCGTCGATCTTGAGATAGCTCTGCCGAGCCGCTGCCGGGCCGATGTTGACCGCGACGTCGGCGGCCGCCACATGGCGCGCACCGGCATCGGCGTCACTGAACACCGCGACCGAACGAATTCCCATGGCGCGCAACGTGCGGATGACCCGAACGGCGATCTCGCCGCGGTTGGCCACCAGGACAGTGTCAAATACCGAAGAACTCATGCCTCACATCCGGAATACGCCGTAGGAGACCGGCTCGAGCGGAGCCTGGCCCACAACCGAAAGAGCCAGCCCGAGCACGGTTCTGGTGTCCGCGGGATCGATCACGCCGTCATCCCAGAGCCGCGCCGTGGAGTAGTACGGGTTTCCCTGGTGTTCGTACTGTGCGCGGATCGGCGCCTTGAACTCCTCGGCCTGCTCGTCGGTCATCTCGCCGCGCACCGTGGCCAGCACCGAAGCGGCCTGCTCACCGCCCATCACCGAGATCCGCGCGTTGGGCCACATCCACAGGAACCGCGGCGAATACGCGCGCCCACACATCGAGTAGTTGCCCGCGCCGTAGGACCCGCCGATGACCACGGTCAGCTTCGGCACCCGCGCACAGGCCACGGCTGTGACCATCTTGGCGCCGTGTTTGGCGATGCCGCCCGCCTCGTAGTCACGGCCGACCATGAAGCCCGAGATGTTCTGCAGGAACAGCAGCGGTGTCTTGCGCTTGTCGCACAGCTCGATGAAATGTGCTCCCTTGAGCGCGGATTCGCCGAACAGCACACCGTTGTTGGCGACGATTCCGACGGGGTGGCCGTGGATGCGGGCGAACCCGGTGACCAGGGTGGCGCCGTATTCGGCCTTGAACTCGTTGAACTGCTCGCCGTCGACGATGCGGATGATGACCTCGTGCACGTCATAGGGCACCCTCGCGTCGACGGGCACGACGTCGTAGAGCTCGGTCTGGTCGGCGACCGCGTCGACCGTCGGCTCGGCGTTCCACGGCGGGGCCTCGGCAGGGCCGAGCGTCGACACGATGTTGCGCACGATGCGCAGTGCGTCGCGATCGTCATGGGCCAGATGGTCGGTCACCCCGGAGGTCTTGGAGTGCAGGTCACCGCCGCCGAGTTCTTCAGCGGTCACCACTTCCCCGGTCGCGGCCTTCACGAGCGGCGGGCCGCCGAGGAAGATCGTGCCCTGGTTGCGCACGATGACCGCTTCGTCGCTCATGGCAGGCACATAGGCGCCGCCCGCGGTGCACGAACCGAGAACGGCGGCGATCTGCGCGATGCCCGCCGCACTCATGGTGGCCTGGTTGTAGAAGATCCGGCCGAAGTGCTCGCGGTCCGGGAACACCTCGTCCTGGCGCGGCAGGAAGGCGCCTCCGGAGTCGACGAGGTAGATGCACGGCAGACGGTTCTGCGCCGCGATCTCTTGTGCGCGCAGGTGCTTCTTGACCGTGATCGGGTAGTAGGTGCCGCCTTTGACGGTCGCATCGTTGGCGACGATCAGACACTCGCGGCCAGACACGCGCCCGATGCCAGCGATCATCCCGGCGCCAGGGCATTCGTCGTCGTACATGCCGTCGGCGGCCAGCGGAGCGATCTCCAGGAACGGGCTGCCCGGGTCGAGCAGCCCGTCGACGCGGTCCCGTGGCAACAACTTGCCCCGGCTGACGTGGCGTTCGCGGGCCCGCTCGGGCCCGCCGAGGGCGGCGGTGGCGAGTTTGGCGCGCAGCTGGGCTACCAACGCCAGATGCTCGTCGCGGTGCGATGACATGCAGCTCCATTTGAGTTAATGGCGACTAACTCGTGGTATGTTAGTCACGATTAACCGAGTTGTCTACCCTCCGGAGACGCCATGTCCGCCAGCGCCGTGACGCGCCGAAGCCAGGCCAAGTCGGATCGCCGCAGCCAGCTGATCACCGCCGCCGAACGCTTGGTGGCCGAACGCGGGTACCTCGCGGTCCGGCTCGAGGACATCGGCGCTGCCGTCGGCGTGAGCGGGCCGGCGATCTACCGGCACTTCCCCAACAAGGAAGCCCTGCTGGTCGAATTGCTCGTGGGTATCAGCACCCGCCTGCTCGCCGGTGCGCGCGACGTCATCGCACGCACCGACGATCCCGCCGAGGCGCTCGACGGCCTGGTCGATTTCCATCTGGATTTCGCCTTCGGGGAATCGGATCTGATCCGCATCCAGGACCGCGACCTCGGCCACCTGCCCGACGCCGCCAAGCGGCAGGTGCGCCGGGCTCAGCGCCAATACGTCGAGATCTGGGTGTCGGTGCTCACCCGACTCAACCGAGACCTGCCCGAAGACGACGCCAGGGTGATGGCACACGCCGCGTTCGGCCTGCTCAACTCCACGCCGCACAGCGTGAGACCCGCTGCGCCCAAAGCACAATCGCGCGAGGTGCTGCGGCGCATGACGATCGCCGCCCTGACCGCGACGGTCTAACCGCTGAACGCCTTGGTGAGCCAACGCGCCATGGCGTCGACGAGGATTGCCCGGTTCTCGCGCTTGATGATCTCGTGGCCGTCGTCTTCGAACACCAGCATCTCGACATCGCGGCCGAGCGCACGCAGCGCGTCATACATCTGCTGCGATTCGCTCGGCGGCACGTTGGTGTCGTTGGCACCGTGTACCAGCAGCAGTGGCGCGGTCAGCGCATGCGCCCGCAACAACGGCGAAAGCCGCTCCAGCAGTTCGCGATCGGCGATGGGATGCCCGTACTTCGGGTAGGCCGCGGCGGCGATCCAGGGTTCGGTGTTGCGGTAGAACGTATTCAGATCGCTCATGCCGCAGATGCTGATCCCCGCGGCGAACAGCTCGGGGTGGAACGTCAACGCCGCCTGGGTCAGATATCCGCCGTAGGACCAACCGCTGCAGGCGATGCGATCGGCGCGCGCGAGGCCCCGCTCGACGAGATAGTGCACGCAGTCCGCGACATC
Organism: Mycolicibacterium wolinskyi str. Jessa 2025; assembly: GCF_049241375.1. Taxonomy (NCBI): domain Bacteria; kingdom Bacillati; phylum Actinomycetota; class Actinomycetes; order Mycobacteriales; family Mycobacteriaceae; genus Mycobacterium; species Mycolicibacterium wolinskyi. The sequence goes on along the minus strand of NZ_CP185960.1, from coordinate 2,333,897 downwards.
GTCGATCGCCGCGAAGCGCAGTTCCTTGTCGTCGGCGTGCATGAAAGCCCGGCCGAATCCCCCGGATCCACGCACGTTCGGGGTCAGCACCGTGATACCGGCATCCAGTAGCTTCGGGTAGAACTCGTTGTAGTCGGGCCGGGACTGGCCTTCCGGTCCGCCGTGCAGGAAGATCATCGCCCCGATGGGCTCGACGTCCGGCTCGTAGAGCCACGCGTTGAGTTCCAGCCCGTCGCGCGCGGTGATCCGCGCCAAAGTCGGTGTGCCGGTGAGTGGTCCGTGGCTCGGTTCCCGGTCGATCCGTTCCCACTCGCGCGTGCGCGGATCGACCAGTTCGACCGTCGGCGGCAGCGACGGGCCCTGAACGGTCAGCGCCACCATGGAGCCGCCGGCACTGATGCTCAGCTCACTGGCCACCATCCCGGGAAGCGGAATCGGTTCGGACAGTGTCTCATCGGCGTACTGCAAGATCTGCAACTCGCTGCAGCCGTCGATGTTCCACAACAGTGCGACGGTGGACAGATCGTCGCTCACGACGAACTCGTCGAGTTCGTACCCAGGACGCTCGGCCACCACGTGGTAGGACACACCGTCGGCGGTGACCGTGACTTCGAGCAGCCGCGCATGGCTTGCCCCGTTCTCGCTGCGGATCAATGCCCGGACATAGCCATCGGTGCTGCCGGCGCCATACATCTTGGCGGGCTCGATCAGCGTGGTCGCATCGCCTTCGAAACCGCTGCGCAACCGCCGCGGCTGGTGGTCGTCCAGGATAACGCCGACATCGGTCGTGGAGCCCGGGTCGTATGGCAGCAGCGCCATCTCCGTCTGGCCCCACAACATGATCAGCTCGCGATAGCCGCGCGGGCCGACGCGCACGAGCGAGGCACCCGCCCAGGAGTCGACCAGCCGGCCGCCCGACCGGCGGTCGAGGACAACGACGTTGCCGGTCGCCGGGTCGATCAGACACGAGCTGCCGACACCGTCGTCACCGGTCAGGATCGCGGCCACCTGCATGCCGTCCCACCCGATCAGCTCCGCCGTGCCCTCGGCGGCGTCGGCCGGCCATGAGTCGATGCGACGTGCGTCACGATCATCGGGATCGGTGGTGACGACCCAGATCTGGCTACGGGTACCGCCCTCCGGGGACACCTCGCACGCGAGCCAATGGCCATCGGCAGAGTGGATCACCCGCGTGACCGCGCCGACCACGGGCAGTTCCACGTCCCGCGACGAACTCGCCCGCCAGCCGCGCAGGAACCGCTGAACGGCGCGTGGATAGCCACCGTCGTCGACCAGGTGCGCGAACGCCGTCGCATCCGGTGACAGCGATGCGCCGTAATTCACCCGCACGTGCCGATTCGCCGAGGCCACTAGCCTCCCTCCGTCCTGTGTCACCCCATGGAAGGGTATCGAGACCCACCTCGGTCGCAGCGCACTGAGCACCCGCACAGGTACCCTGCAGCCATGAGGTGGGCATGACTGATTCACCACGCCGTGACGGGTCCGAACCGACCCAACAGCTCGGTTCCGGCTATCCCGTGGACTATCCGGATCCGGCGTATGCGAACCAGCCGCCGTACAACGGCGTCTACCCCGCTGCGCCGAATACCACCCGTCAGCTCCCGTCGTACCCGCCCTACGGCTACGACCCGTACGCCACCGGTCAGTACGGCGCGGGGTATCCGCCACCCGGTGAGCCGCCGCAGCAGCAGGAGCCCGACGGTCGCGAACCCCGCATGTGGTTGTGGGTGCTGGCCGCGCTCGCGGTACTGATCGTGGTCGGTTTGGTCATCGCCCTCGTGATCGCGAACGGTTCGCGGCAGGAGACCGTCGTCGCACCGCCGATCGCCCCGGAACCGAGCTTCAGCACCCCGAGCACCACTCCGACGACGACATCGCGCGCCCCACGGCCGATACCCGTCCCACCGCCCACCACCCCGCCCACCGGCACGACGACACCTGGAGCGACCGAGACGGTCACGTATGAGGTCGCCGGCGAAGGCCGGGCGATCAACATCACCTACCTGGACACCGGCAACATGTTCCAGACGGAGTTCAACGTGTTGCTGCCCTGGAGCAAAACCGTCGAGCTCGCCGAGCCTGCCGGTGAAACCGCCAGTGTGAGCGTGCTCAACTTCGGCCCCGAGGTGTCGTGCACCGTCTCGGTCAACGGAGTCCAGACGCAGCATCGCACCGGGTCGGGCCTGACGATCTGCGTGGGCTCGGGCTAGCGGGTACGGGATTCGGCGCCCGCGCGGGCGGGCGTACGCACCGCGAGCATGCCGGCCAGGCCCGCCGCGAGCACCACGATGATGCCGCCCAAGCCGGCCCGGTCCGTGCCGAAGATGTCGATGAACATGAAGAACAGCCACGGCGCCAGGAACGACGCCGCGCGGCCCACGGTCGTGTAGAGACCGAACGCCACGCCCTCTTTGCCTTCGATCGACATGCGCAACATCAGGTTGCGTGCCGCGGACAGCGTCGGCCCGATGAACAGGCACAGCAGCAACCCGCACGCCCAGAAGGCCACCGGCCCGGACAGCGCCATCAGCGTGAGGCCCACCACGATCATGCTGACGAGCGATCCGACGATGACGGGTTTGGAACCGAGCCGATCGTCGAGCAGCCCGCCGGTGACCGCTCCGAGCGCCGCGATCACACAGGCACTGATCCCGAACAGCAGCACGTTCGCGTCCGAGATGCCGTAGACGTTGACGCCGACCACCGCACCGAAGGCGAACACACCGGCCAGCCCGTCGCGGAAAACCGCACTGGCGACCAGGTAATAGACCACGTGGCGGTCGCGCTCCCATTCCCCGCGGACCTCGGTCCACAGCTTGCGGTAGGCGCCAAGGAACCCGACCCGTTCGGGTGGCCCGGCGTCGGTCACCCGCGGCACGACGATGAACAGCGGCAGCGCGAAAAGGGTGAACCACACCGCGACGAGCAACATGACCGCGCGTACGTTCTGCCCGTCCGCCACCGGGATGCCGAGCAGCCCGCGGGTGTCACCGTCACCGGCGATGAACCCGACGTAGGCCAGCAGCAACAGCACGACGCTGCCTGCGTAACCCAATGCCAGGCCGAGCCCGGACACCCGCCCCGATGTCTCCGGGGTGGACAACTGACGCAGCATCGCGTTGTAGGGCACGGTCGCCAGCTCGTTGCACGCCGCCGTGCACGCCAACAACACCAGTCCCGGCAGCAGATAACGGTGGTCGTCGCGGATCAGGCTCATCGCCGCGGTCAACACGACCGCGGCACCGGTCGTCACCGCGAGCACTCGGCGTCGCCGCAGCGGCGAGTCGACCCAGATTCCGGTGACGGGCGCCAGTAACGCCACGACGAGACCTGCGATCGTCATCGCCCGGCCCAGCCAGCTGGCCGGGGTCGTGTCGCCGGGTAGGTCGGCCCCGACGGTCCCCGTCAGGTACACCGCGAACACGAACGTGATGACGACCGCGTTCAGGCCGGTCGCGCCACAGTCCCACAATGCCCATGCGAGCACCCGCGCCCGGCCGGGGTTGGTCATGACCGCCACCCTATGGCTTCTACGATTGCGGGATGCCAGTACCCGCTCCCAATCCGAACGCCCGCGCCGTGGTAACCGGCGCCTCGCAGAACATCGGCGAAGCGTTGGCCACCGAGCTCGCCGCCCGGGGTCACCACCTGATCGTCACCGCGCGGCGCGAGGATGTGCTGACCGCGCTGGCGCAGCGGCTCACCGAGCGCTACGGCGTCACCGTCGAGGTGCGCGCGGTCGACCTGGCCGACCCGACGGCCAGGACCGAACTGTGCGATGAGCTGTCGACTCGCGAGATCTCGATCCTGTGTGCGAACGCGGGCACCGCGACGTTCGGTGCGGTCAAAGACCTCGACCCGGCCGGCGAGAAGGCCCAGGTTCAGCTGAATGTCCTTGGCGTACATGACCTTGTCCTCGCGGTGTTGCCCGGCATGGTGGCCCGCAAGGCCGGCGGCATCCTGATTTCCGGCTCGGCGGCGGGCAATTCGCCGATCCCCAACAACGCCACCTACGCAGCGTCCAAGGCCTTCGCCAACACGTTCAGCGAGTCGCTGCGCGGCGAGCTCAAGCGGGACGGCGTGCACGTCACGCTGCTCGCACCGGGCCCGGTTCGCGAGACGCTGCCCGACGCCTCCGAGCAGTCGCTCGTCGAGAAACTGATCCCGGACTTCCTGTGGATCTCGACCGAGCACACCGCGAAGCTGTCGCTGGATGGCTTGGAACAGAACAAGATGCGCGTGGTGCCCGGGGTGACGTCCAAGGCGATGTCGGTCGCCAGCGGTTACGCGCCGCGGGCCATCGTCACCCCCATCGTCGGCGCCGTCTACAAGAAGCTCGGCGGCGGATAATTCGATTTCGCCGGAACTGCATTCCCGGTCGTCAAACGTCAGCGTCAACGACCGTGAATGCAGTTCCGCGGCAAGGGTCAGCGGCGACGGCGGCCCGTCCCGAAGATACTGCGCGTGATCTCGCGGCCGATGACGGTGCCCGCCGAGCGCATCGCACTCTTGAACGCGGGGCTGGACATCATCTTGTCGAAGAAGCCGGGCTCCTCCGGCTGAGCCGGTGCCGGCATGGGCGCCACGTCACCGGACGCTTCGACACCGGCGAACCCGCCGGCGTCGCCACCCTCGGCGGGCGGCGGGGCCAGCTTGGCGGCCAGCCGCTCGTAGGCCGAATCCCGGTCGACGGTCTGGCCGTACGTGGCCTGCAGTGGGCTCGCCTTGGCCGCGGCCGTGATGGCCTCAGGCCCGATGGTGTCCATCAGCGACCGCGGCGCCCGCATGCGGGTCCAGGCGACCGGCGTCGGCGCACCCTTCTCCGACAACACCGTGACGACGGCCTCACCGATGCCGAGCGACGTCAGCGCCTTCTCCAGGTCGTAGACATCGGTCTTGGGGTAGGTGCGCACCGTCTTGGTGAGTGCCTTCTGATCGTCAGGTGTGAAGGCGCGCAACGCGTGCTGGATCCGCGCCCCCAATTGCGACAGCACTTCGTTCGGCACATCGGTGGGCAGCTGGGTGCAGAAGAACACCCCGACGCCCTTGGAGCGGATCAGCTTGACGGTCTGCTCCACCTGTTCGAGGAATGCCTTCGACGCGTCGTTGAACAACAGGTGGGCTTCGTCGAAGAAGAACACCAGCTTCGGCTTGTCGACGTCACCGACCTCGGGCAGCGTCGTGAACAGATCGGCCAGAACCCACATCAGGAAAGTCGAGAACATCACCGGCCGCGCGGCCTGCGCACCGAGCTCAAGCAGCGTGATGACGCCGCGGCCCTGCGCGTCCACGCGCAGCAGATCCTTCGGTTCCAGTTCCGGCTCACCGAAGAACGTGTCGGCGCCCTCGGCTTCGAGGTTGACGAGCGCGCGCAGGATGACACCGGCGGTCGTCGTCGACACCGCACCCAGTGCCTTGAGTTCGGGCTTGCCCTCGTCGCTGGTGAGGAACTGGATGACCGAGCGCAGATCCTTGATGTCGAGCAGCGGCAGGCCCTTCTGGTCCGCCCAGTGGAAGATCAGGCCCAGCGTTGACTCCTGAGTGGTATTGAGCCCCAACACCTTTGACAGCAGAATCGGGCCGAAGCTGGTGATCGTGGCCCGCACCGGGACCCCGATCCCGCTGGTGCCAAGCGACAGGAACTCGACCGGGAATGCCGTCGGAGCCCAGCTGTCACCGGTGTCTTTGGCGCGCTCATCGATCTTCTCGTTGGTCTCCCCCGGCTTCGACAGGCCCGACAGGTCACCTTTGACGTCGGCCATCAACACCGGGACGCCCGCGGCCGACAGCTGCTCGGCGATCACCTGCAGGGACTTCGTCTTACCGGTACCGGTCGCGCCGGCGATCAGGCCATGCCGGTTGACGGTGGCCAGCGGGATGCGCACCTGGGCGGCCGGGTCGGCGACTCCGTCGACGAGTACGGTGCCCAGCTCCAGTGCCTGGCCTTCGACCGCGTAGCCGGCAGCGATCTGCTGCGCGGGGTTTGCTGTCGATTCGGTCGTCATGCCGCGTCCTCCCGTTTGCGCGATCAAGTCGGCATCTGACACTAGTCGTCAACCGGTGGGTATGGGCGGCTGGTTGGCGGGCGTGGGCATACTGTGGATCTTCGTGCGAGACGAACTGGTGTGGATCGACTGCGAGATGACGGGCCTTGACCTCAAGTCCGATCGTCTCATCGAGATCGCGGTGCTGGTCACCGATGCGGATCTGAACATCCTCGGTGACGGCCTGGACGTGGTGATCCACACTGATGACGAGGCGCTGACCTCGATGATCGACGTCGTCAAGCAGATGCACACCCGATCCGGGCTGATCGAGGAGGTGCGGAAGTCGACCGTCGACCTCGCCACTGCCGAGGAGATGGTCCTCGACTACATCCGCGGCCACGTCAAGCAAGCCAAGACCGCACCCTTGGCCGGCAACTCGATCGCCACCGACCGCGGGTTCATCGCCCGTGACATGGCCAAACTCGACGATTACCTGCACTACCGAATGATCGACGTGAGCTCGATCAAGGAGCTGTGCCGGCGCTGGTACCCACGCATCTACTTCGGCCAGCCCGAAAAAGGCCTCGCCCACCGCGCGCTCGCCGACATCCACGAATCGATCCGCGAACTGAAGTACTACCGCGCGACCGCGTTCGTCCCCCAGCCCGGGCCTTCTACCAGCGAAATCGCCGCAATCGCGAGTGAGCTCGGGCCACGGTCGGCCGACGCGACGGCAACCGATTCGGCTGTAGAGCGTCCGAGCGGTTAGTATCTACGACGCTGCTTGTGCCGATAGGCTTGGTAGCGATGGTGGCTGTAGTTCAGTTGGTAGAGCACCAGGTTGTGATCCTGGCTGTCGCGGGTTCGAGTCCCGTCAGCCACCCCAATAGGTGGGGGCCGTTTTCGGCCCCCACCTTTGTTTTGGTTCGGTCAATGCGTTCCGCTCATGCGCTTGCCACATAGCGCGGCACCTGTGTGATTGCATCCGTACTTTCGGGCGCGATGACAGACAGTGCTACAGCGGGTCTCCGTATTGGCGAGGTTCGTTTGTGACAGGCCCTTGCCCAGGCGGCTCGGACTCCACGGCCGTATCTCCTGCCGACGGTGAATGACGATAGCCATCGGGGATATCTGACGGGTGCTCTACAAGGTCTTCGCTTAGGTCCCCCGACCAACGGATGACGTCTGGCTCTCCAGGCTGACGAGAGAAACGACCCGGCCAATTCTCCTCGAAATCCAACAGGTAGTAGTAGAGCACTGCCTCATCCAGATCGGTCCATGGACCGAGGTCGACGATCGACTCCCTGGTGTCACGTGTCAATCCCCACGTGATGTCGGACGGCGGAGCGTCGTACACCACGTAGAACACCGCCCCCTCGGTCCAAGCGTGCGAGACAAGAACCGTCTGCTGTTCGTGCTTCTGGTTCTCAGAGTCGATGCGGCGCAACAAGTTTCTCAGCACGTCGGAAGCGAACTCGCGCTCCGCGGGGGTGGCCTCAGTTGATCGGGACATTGTTGTTCACCCACGGCGGTGTCAGCGTCCAGCCCGGTTGCACTTCCACGACTCCACTCCCGCCCGCAAGCGGATACATCGTGATCACACCTTTCTGTCCGCCATCTGGTACCACGGGATTTCCTTCGCTGCTATTCACCACGATTCTTATCGTCACGCTCTCACCGGTGTCCTGACAGTCGATCATCCCGAAGGCACCCTTCGTGCAATGGGCACGGTTGATCGGAACGTCGTAGACGAGGGTTCCGTTGTCGTTGCTCACTGGTCGGCTGTGTGAAATTAGGTCTTTGAACACATTAGGGTTGATGATGCCGTGCTTCCAGTACGCCTTATCCCAACCGAATCCCCTTCCCGTAACTGCGTCGTAGTAACCACGCCGCAGGACAACATGGTTGCCGTCAAGGTCGGTGGCGTCGGCGATCACGTCATACATCGGGTATGGCGGGGAATTCAGTGGCGGATTCTCCCTGATTTCGTTATCCACGAGGTGAACTGAGCCGTCGCCGTCGTCTTCACCGTCGAACCGAATACCTTCGAGCTCAGCGGCTTTGGCCTGAAGGCGTCGGCCAACCAACTGGTCTGTGTTGGCAAGTTGCTCGGCGTTCCATCGAATGTTCTCGGCGTGCTCGGTGGCAACGGTCTGCCGGGCCGCCATGGTAGAGACCGTCATTCGCCGCGTGTCGGTCACCGAAAGATCGGCACCGACCCTGAACCCATCCGCCTCGGCTTCAGCGATCGCATCCAGCGCTTTGCGTTGTACGGCCCGGATATCGTGAGCACCGTCCTGTGCGATTCCCGCGGCCTCGCGCAGCACGACGTTTTGGCTTCGAACGACACCGATATCAGAGGCAACGCGGTCCAACGCAGCGTCCTTGGCGTTGCCCTCCCAATCCGTGCCGCCCGGCGAAAGAATGTTCTGGCGGTGTTGCTCAAACACTTCCTCCGATTCGATCGCCCGCTGCCGCCAGCTCGATGCTGCACTATCAAGATCGGACGTGTTCCATTCTTCGATCTCTGTGCGAGAAGGAATTCCTTGAGAGGCAGAGCCAGCGGGCATGTTGACGATCACACGGTTTTCGTGATGGCGTCAGCGCCGACCTCGTCCGCGCTGTCGTAACTATCAGCACCTTCGCGCAGGTCGATGGCCTGCCCGGAAATCCGCCTGATTTGGCGGCGACGGACGGAGGCTACCGCTGCTTCGATAGCGGAGATACCAGCGCTGCTTGGTCGCACCGAGGTGTTTCGGTAGGTAGTGGCGGGCGCTATCGTCGCTGCGTCGATCTCACTGGCGGCTGCCGCCATACGCAGACCATCAACGTTGACTTCGAGCTCGTTTGCCATGCCAATCCCCCAACTGGCCACTCTTTGGACGGCAGCCTACCGGCATTTGCTGTGAACATCCCTCCTCACGGCGTATCGACCGTTTCCTACCTCAACCGGAGACCGACAGCGCCCTTGTTGTTTGCCAGGGACTAGTGCCGTGTCGACCGAATGCGTTGAAACGCCCCGAACTGATGGTCGTTCCACAATCAGGCACACTGACCCCGTGCCATACGAAGTCCGGAGCCTGGCGAGTGCCGAACGCGATGCGTTCGCCGAACTATTGGCCGGGCTTTCGCCGGTGCAGTGGCAGTCCCCCACACTCTGCGGCGAGTGGACCGTGCGGGACGTGGCCGCACACACGATCTCCTACCTGGGGCAGAGTCTCCCCCGGCTGGTGCTGAACATGACCGTGTGCCGGGGCGACGTCGACAAGCTCAACGCCCGCGCCCTCGAGGCACTCTCTGATGTCGACCCCGCACGGCTCGTCGCGCTCATGCGAGACAGTGAGCCGTCCGGGGCGGGCGCGCTCTACGGCGGGCGGGTGGCGGTGATCGAATGCCTGGTCCACCAGCAAGACATCCGGCGTCCGCTCGGCCTCACCCGCACCATCCCGACTGATGCGCTGCGCACATCGTTGACCTACGCCCGGGTCAGCCCGGTGATCGGCGGTGCCCGGCGTACGCGGGGAATGCGGCTGGTCGCCACGGATGTCGATTGGGCCGGCGGACGCGGTGCCGAGATACGGGGATCCGGCGAGGCGCTGCTGCTGGCCATGACGGGGCGGATCGCGGCGGTCGCCGACGAGTTGACCGGCGATGGCGTCGCACGCCTGCAGCCCGAGCGTTGAAACCGACATAAAGGTCGAAATCCGTTGCGAGGATCGACCATTGCGTTGGTCCCGGTGAACGCTCCCCGATTACGACGTCTCGGCCGACGGTTTCTTGATGCGCGGCGCGAGTTGCACGAATTCCGCGACGACACTGGGGTTCTCATGCGCGCTCGTCACCAATGACACCAGCGTGTTGGCGACGTCGTCGAGCGCCGACATCCGTGCGGGCAGCTGGCCGTGCTCGACCCACGATTCGAACAGCTGGGCCAGCAGGTCACGGTCGGCGCCGCGCAGGATCTCGGTGTCGTCGGTGGGTCCGATACCGACGCGCAGGATCGAGAGCTCGGGATGCTCGCTGCGCCACGAGTGCAGAATCTCGTCGAGCGCGGCCTTACTGGCGCTGTACGCGGCCACACCCGCTCGGGGACGGCCGACATCATGGCTCGAGGCGATCAGGACCACGCCGTTGTCGGTCAGGTGCGGCAGCGCGGCACGCAACACGTTGTTGGCGCCGACGGCATTGACACTGAACGCGTGCAGCCATGTCGCGACGTCGGTGTCCTCGATGTACGCGAATGGAACCACCGTGCTCGTGAACACCACCGCGTCCAGACCGCCGAGCGCGTCTGCGGCCGCGCCGACCACCCGATTGATGGCAGCGGCATCCTCGACGTCGAGTTCGAATGCCGAACCTCCGACAGCGTCGGCCAAAGACTTCAGGAGATCGATTCGACGCGCCGCCACCGCGACCTTGGCGCCGCGCTGAGCGGCACTCGTCGCCACCGCATGTCCGATGCCCGACGAAGCCCCGATGACGAGGAGCCGCAATCCTGCGGCGTCGGTGCGTTGGCCGCTCATTCTGGATCCACCTGCTTTCCATTTTCTCGTGAAAGTGTTAGGCCACCCTTCGTGCGTCGGACAGTACCGTGCGCGATGAGTTTCGGTCGCGTGGTGGGTCAGTACAGGGGAACGACAGTTGACTCCGCGGGATGAGGAGGTAGGGATGACGACGGGAATGCCCCCGGTGGTCGACCAGGCGACCTGGCGGGCCGCGCTCGACGAGCTACGCAAGCGCGAGAAGGCCGCCACCCGGGAACTCGATGCGATCGCGGCCGCACGGCGGCGGCTCCCGATGGTGGAACTGCCGGATTACACGCTGATCGGGGCCGACGGGCCCGTGCGGTTGGTCGACGTGTTCGCGGGCCGGTCGCAGCTGATCACCTACCACCACATGTGGACCGACGGCGCCGAATGGCAGTGCGGTGGCTGCACCGGGTTCACATCGCAGTTCACCCGGCTCGATTTCTTGGACAATTACGACGCGCGTTTCGTCGTGGTCACCAACGGTCCGATCGACGAAGCACTGGCCTACCGCGCGAAGGTCGGCAACAAGATGGACTGGTATTCGTCGTCGGAGAGCTCGTTCGGAGCCGACGTCGACGCCCCACCCAATGAGGGCTTCGCGGTGAACGTCTTTCTCAGGGACGGCGGCACCGTGTACCGGACATGGCACACCAACGGCCGCGGCACCGAACAGCTCAGCCACACATTCGCGCTCATCGACCTGCTGCCCTGGGGCCGGCAGGAAGAGTGGCTCGATTCGCCCGAGGGTTGGCCGAAACGACCGACCTATTCGGGCTGGCTCGACAGCCCCGACATCGCCCGCCTTTACGGAGAGGACACCGCATGACCGACACCCGCTACGTCGTCACCCGCACGATCGCCGCACCGCCCAGCGAAGTGTTCGCAGTCCTGGCCGACCCGGCCCGCCACCAGGACACCGAGCCCGGTGATTGGGTGCGCGACGCCATCGACCCGCAACCCATCACCGGGACCGGCCAGATCTTCGCGATCAACATGTTCCTCGACGCGGCCGGTGGGCACTACGTGATGCACAATCTGGTCACCGATTTCGAGAAGGACCGCGCCATCGAGTGGCTGCCCGGTCAACTCGACGAATCGGGCAACCACGATCCCGGCGGCTGGACATGGCGTTACGACCTGTCGCCGAACGACTCGGGCACCGACGTGACCCTCACCTACGATTGGACCAACACGCCACAGAGCTTCGCCGATCAGATCGGTGGCATGCCACCGTTCCCGGAAGAGTTCATCGTTGAATCGCTTGCGGCGCTGGACCGTTCAGTGCGCTAGCGCTCACGTCGGGACCTTGTCGAGGAATCCCAGCACGGTGTCGATCCGGCCGTCACCATCGGTGGTCAGCACATCGAATCCGATCACCAGTGGATCGGCGTCGCGCGGACCGAGGCCCCACTGGAAGCGAACCTGCCGGTGGTGACTGTCGGGTTCACCCACGAGGGTGAACACGAAATCCGGGAACTGCGCATGCACAGCTGCGATGGTCCCGGAGATCTCATCGTGCCCGCTGACCTCGGCCAGCGGATCGACATAGGTGGCGTCCGGTGACCAGTGTTGGTGCAGTAACTGCTTTCGGTCGGTTTCGTCGGTGGCATTCCACGTGTTCAGGTAGGCCGTGACGGTGTCATTGAGTTCGGGCATGTCGCCTCTTTCGCGGTATCGAACTGGTACAGAACCAGATTCGCCGCGATAGGTGCGTGCTGTCGATTACCGCACAGGTAGTTGAACGCGGCCCGATCAGGTGCTGGCGTTACCGGCCCGCCACTGTTCCCATGGGATGTTCCAGTCCCCCAGCCCGTCGGTGCCGGGCAAAACCGTGCCAACGGTGTTGATCACCTCGACGATGTCGCCACGTTTGGTGTTCTCGTAGAACCAACGCGCGTTGGAGGTGCTCACGTTGAGGCATCCGTGGCTGACGTTGCTGTAGCCCTGGCTGCCGACCGACCACGGCGCACCGTGGACGTAGATGCCGCTATAGGACATCTGGGTGGCGTAGTCGACCTCGGTGCGATAACCGTTGGGCGAGTTGACCGGAACGCCATAGGTGGACGAATCCATCACCAGGTGCTCATAGCGGTCGCCGATGATGTAGGTGCCGTTGTTGGTGGGCGTGCTGTTCTTGCCCATCGAGATCGGCATGGTCTTGATGACTTCACCGTTGCGCCGCACGGTCAGCGTCTTGGTGTTGTCATCGGCGGTGGCGATGACCTCGTCACCGATCGTGAAGTGAGTTTCGACGTTGCCCTGGCCGAACAGCCCGTCACCCAGTTCGACGCCGTAGGTGTTCACCGTCACGTCCACGCGCGTGCCGGGCTTCCAGTACTGCGCGGGGCGCCAACGGACTTCGCGATTGTTGAGCCAGTAGAAGGCCCCTTCGACAGCCGGAGTCGTCTTGACGGTGATGGCGCGCTGCGCGGCGACCCGATCGGTGATGTTCTCGTCGAAGCGGATCGCGAGCGGCTGTCCGACGCCGACGACCTCGCCGTCGTTGGGCAACACGTACGGCATGGTGAGGTTCTCGGGCGAGTGCGTCTCGAACGTCAGCCTGCGGTTGGCCACGCCTCCGAGGCCGAGCGAGGACGCGTTGAGCGTGTACTGCTCGTTGTAGTCCAACGGGTCGGTGGTCGACCAGGTCAAACCGTCAGGGCTGACCTTGCCCGCGACGGGGTTACCGTCTTCGTCGGTCATCGACACGGCGCCGAGCACACCGTTCTCCGCGGTGACAGTGACCGGAGATTCGACGGTCACGCCGACCGCCCCATCGGTCACCGACGCGTTCACCCGGGGCACGAGAAGGTCGCCGAACGGCGTGCCCTTGTCCGTGATCACCGGCGGCGGCCCCTCCGGCTCGTCCCGGCCACAGGCCACAAGACCAGCCATCACAGCGGGCACCATGGCGACAATCGCCCACCGGAAGAGATTCCGGTGCGGACGGGCCACCGTCTGCACCTGCCCCATTTTTGCTCCACCCCTCATAACGTTGGCTGTCGATCAACCAATTCTTGGCAATAGTCTAAGGGCTACGGCGACCAGAGTCCGACAACAGCGTCTCTTAACGGCGCGTGGCCAGCGGATTTCACGCTTGGCCACGAGTCCTGTTATTGTCTCACACGCGCGCCGTTAGCTCAGTTGGTAGAGCAGCTGACTCTTAATCAGCGGGTCCGGGGTTCGAAACCCTGACGGCGCACCACATACCGAAGGTCAGGCACGCGATGCCTGGCCTTCGGTGTTTCCGGGCCAGGCACGGCGTCGGCCGGCTCAGCCGGCCCGATAGTGGTCGCCGACGCTCTGTTCGGCTTCTTCCAACAACATCTCCACCGCGCCGGCCAGGTGGGCCGCCGCGTAGCCGCGATCTCGGTACTGCTCGCTCTTGAAGCGGTCGAGTTCCCTACGTAAATCGTTGAGGGTTTCATCGCTCACGTGTGCCATATGACCTCCAGGATCGTGTGAAAGGCGTCTCGCATTGGGTACCCGCTGCGAACGGCCCGTCTACTGCCGGCGAACGTTGAGCCCGGCTTCGCCTGTGGTCGCACCAGTGATGACGGCGGCAAATTCGCAGATCGTTTGCTGCACGGCAAAATCCCCCTAGTCACACGATTCATTCGTGTTGCGGTTCCGATCAGATCTCGGCCCGACTCCCCGACCCAGACCTGATCCCGACCTTAGCTGTACACCTATGGGGTAGCAACCGATCTCGGAATAAGAGCCGTTCATACAATATTCTGCGACGAATCTTAGATTCGCCGCCGCTTCGCCACGTAGCGACGGAAAAGCCGTGCATACCAGACGAACACCGGTTTGCCAATGGATTGATGTCTGTGTCAATAAATTGGTCAAACCGCTTCACCGCAGGCCTGCGGCTCGCGCCCAGCAAACTTCTTGCCGGGCACCCGGACTCGCAGATCACCCTAGCGGGTCGTCCCTGGCGGCCCGCAGGGAGGGTGCGGGTGCACTGCCCGACTCTCAAATACCACGGGTTCGCTGGCGTCCGTCGTAACCACCGGCAAAGCGACCGGGTGCGCCGCCTCTTCCACCGCGTCCGGATCATTTGCAGAGGACGCCTTTGGTTAAGTTCCGCCAGACAGCCATTGACACGTCATGGAATGTGCTGTTAACCGGCATGCCGTAAGGCAAGGTTTCGCGACATCCAAACCGTTGACGGTTACGTAAGTTACTGCATACAATGCGAGGCGGATTACATACGCTGGTCAGACACCAAACAAGCTGCTAAGATCAAGTTAGCTGAGCCCTGATGATTCGGCACTGTGCGGCAGTGATGCCGAGATACGAGGTATTAGCTGATGACCACCGCCGGGGGCGCTAACCCCACGCCGTCGTCAACCTCCTCCTTTGTTGCTGCAGGCCAGCCGCTCATGGTGCACAGCTGCCGACGCCTCGGACGCGTCGCCAATCCCCCGAGTTTCTCGCTGACCGACTGGCTGCTGCTCGGCAGACGGCGCTGAGACAAGATCGTCAATAACGACAACGGCCGGTGGCGGATCACACCGCACCGGCCGTTGGGCTAACTGCTGATTGAAAGATCGTCAGCGTTTGACCCGTCGGATCGCCACGACGACGACCAGAGCGCCGACACCCGCGAGCGAGGCCGCGACAACAGGTTTCTTGACGAACCTGATCACCGCCGCTTTGACGTCGTCAGCCAACCGCTGCGGGTTGGCACGCTCGGCCAGCGAGTCGACAGTCAACGCCAATTGATCGCGAGCCTTGTCGATCTCCTGCTTGATGGTCTCCGGATCGCGGTTCGCCACTGTTTGCTCCTCCAAGCCGCTCCATGTCGTGCTGCCCTGCCGCACTACCCTAGATCAGCCGGCACCGTGTCGACGGCACCGGCCGACAAGAAGGGATAACCGCGCATGCCGCCAACCCCCCGCCTGCAGGTGGGTGACACCGCCCCCGCGTTCAGTCTGCCCGATGCCGATGGCAACACCGTCAAGCTCGCCGATTACAAGGGCCGCAAGGTCATCGTGTACTTCTACCCGGCCGCGTCCACCCCGGGTTGCACCAAGCAGGCCTGCGACTTCCGGGACAGTCTCGCCGAACTCAACGGCGCGGGGCTCGACGTCATCGGGATCTCTCCCGACAAGCCCGCCAAACTCGCCAAGTTCCGCGACGCGGAGGGCCTCACCTTTCCGTTGCTGTCCGACCCCGATCGCGAGGTCTTGACGGCCTGGGGTGCATTCGGCGAAAAGACGATGTACGGGAAAACCGTTCAGGGCGTGATCCGCTCGACGTTCGTCGTCGACGAGAAAGGCAAGATCGAGGTCGCACAGTACAACGTGCGCGCCACCGGTCACGTTGCCAAGCTTCGTCGGGACCTATCGGTTTAGCCGCCCGAGCTTCTCCAGCAGCAGCGCCTCGGCCGTCGCCGCCCGCTCCAGCACGCCGAGGTGCAGGCTCTCGTTGATGCTGTGTGCCTGGGTGCCTGGATCTTCCACGCCGGTGACCAGGATCGTGGCCTGCGGGAAGGCCGTCGCGAACTCGGCGATGAACGGGATCGACCCGCCCATCCCCATGTCCACCGGATCGGTGCCCCACGACTCGCGAAACGCCGCGCGCACAGCCTCATACACCGGGCCCGTCGCATCGATCGCGTAGGGCTGACCGACATCGCCGGGGGTGACCGTCACGTGTGCACCCCACGGCGTGTGCTGTTCGAGGTGGCGGGTCAGCGCTTCCAGATGTGCGCGAGCGTCGCCGCCGGGCGCCACCCGCATGCTGACCTTGGCCCGGGCTCGCGGGATGAGAGTGTTCGACGACTTGTCGATCGGCGTGGTGTCGATGCCGATGACGGTGATGGCGGGCTTGGCCCAAAGACGTTGCACCACTGAGCCGGAACCGATCTGGGCGACGCCGTCCAGCAGACCGGACTCGTCGCGCACCCAGTCGTCACCACGATCGACGTCGGCCGCGGTCCCCTGGTGCAGGCCGGCGACGGCGACGTTGCCGTCGTCGTCGTGCAGGCTTGCCAGCAGACGCACGAGCACGCTCAACGCATCGGGCACCACGCCACCCCACAAGCCCGAGTGCAGGCCGTGGTCGAGCGTGGCCACCTCGACCACGCAGTCGGCCAAGCCGCGCAGCGATACCGTCAGGGCCGGGATGTCGGTGCTCCAGTTGTCGGAGTCCGCGATGACGATGACATCGGCGCGCAGCGCCTCTTTGTGCGCGGCCAGCAGGGCACCCAGCGAGGGTGAGCCGGATTCCTCTTCGCCTTCGACGAAGACCGTCACGCCGACCGGTGGCTTGCCGTCGAAGGCTCTGATCGCAGCGAGATGTGTTGCGATACCGGCCTTGTCATCGGCGGTGCCGCGGCCGTAGAGCCTGCCGTCGCGTTCCGTGGGTTCGAACGGCGCGGAGTTCCACTGCGTCGGATCGCCTTCGGGCTGTACATCGTGATGGGCATACAGCAGCACGGTCGGCGCCCCGTCCGGTGCCGGGTGGTGCGCGATGACGGCAGGCGCGCCGCCCTCGCTGACGATCCGGACGTCGGGAAAACCCGCCTCGGACAACAGCTTCGCCACTGCTTCGGCGCTGCGGTGCACCTCGTCGCGCCTGGCCGGGTCGGCCCACACCGATTGAATGCGGACCAGATCCTCCAGATCGGATCGCACCGACGGCAGTACTCGCTGCACCCGTTCCACGAGATCGCTCATGGTGACGAGCGTAGTGGGTTCCTCGTCCACCGCGAGCGACCGCAAAATGCCGGAAAACGCGGCGTGTCGGTGTACAGACACGGTCGCTCGCGGAGGGGGGTTAGGGCTCCTCGATGATGGCGACCGCGGCGGCGGTGTCGGCCTCGTGGGTGAGCGACACGTGGATGGTGACGCTTTCCAGGTGCTTGGCGATGTCGCCGGACAATCGCACCTTCGGGCGTCCCCACATGTCGGTCACCACCTCGATGTCGCGGTGGATCCCTTCCGGCAACGCCGGACGCTTGGAGAACCGCGAACTCGACCAGGCCTTGATGACAGCCTCTTTGGCCGCCCACCGAGCCGCCAGGTGCCGGGCCGCCGACGAACTCTTGTCCGCGGCGTCCCGGCGCTCACCTGGCGTGAACGTCTCGGCGAAAACCGTTCCCGGCCGATCCACCTGCTCGGCGAAATCCGGTATGGAAACCAGATCGATGCCAACTCCGACTATCGCCACGCACCGACCCTAGCCGACATACAGGTCGTCTTCGCCGAGGCGGGCGTCGACGTTCAGCAACATCGCTGCTTCCTGGCGCTTCTCCGGCACGTCGTGATCGAACCGGCGATCGGCGGGCTTCTCGTACATCGGGCGCCCACCGGCGATGGCCGAGGCCAACCGGCGCTGACCGGCCAGCGTGCGCTGCTCGGCCCGCTTGCGGTAGTCGTCGCGCTCCGCCGGATCCAGTGCCGCGATGAACGCCTCCGGGTGCACCAGTGCGATCAGACCCGACACGTGACCGAAGCCGAGGCTCGTCACCAGACCGGCCTTGAGCGGGAACTTGCCGCGCAGGTCGAGGGTCTCGCGCACCCAGACGAAGTGGCCGGAGGTGGCCAGCTCGTCGTCGACGCAATCCAGGCTGCGGTTCGGCGGGATGACGCCGTCGCGCAGGATCTGGCACAGACCCATCATCTGGAACACCGCCGCGCCGCCCTTGGCGTGCCCGGTCAGCGTCTTCTGGCTGACGATGAACATCGGCGCGCCTGCGGAGCGGCCCATCGAGTCGGCGAGCCGCTCGTGCAGCTCGGTCTCGTTGGGATCGTTGGCCAGCGTCGAGGTGTCGTGCTTGGAGATGACCGCGATGTCGTCGGCTCCGACGCCCAGCTTGGCCAGCGACCGGGCCAGCACCGAATCCTTGCCGCCGCGACCGGCGCCGAGGGCACCGAGACCGGGGGCCGGGATCGAGGTGTGCACGCCGTCGGCGAAGCTCTGCGCGTAGCCGACCACGGCCAGCACCGGCAGACCCATCTTCGCGGCCAGGTCACCACGGGCCAGCAGGATGGTGCCACCACCCTGTGCCTCGAGGAAGCCGAGCCGGCGACGATCGTTGGCGCGGGAGAACTTCGAGTCGCTGATGCCCTTGGCCCGCATCATCTCGGTGTCGGCGGTGGCCGCCATGTCACCGAAGCCGATGATGGCCTCCAGCGTCAGATCGTCGAAGCCGCCTGCGACCACGAGGTCGGCCTTGCCGAGGCGGATCTTGTCCACGCCCTCCTCGACCGAGACCGCCGCGGTGGCGCACGCGCCGACCGGGTGGACCATCGCGCCGTAGCCACCGACATAGCTCTGCATGACGTGTGCCGCAACGACGTTCGGCAGCACCTCCTGCAGGATGTCGTTCGGCTTGGCCCGGCCCAGCAGGTTGCCGTGGTACATGGTCTGCATCGAGGTCATGCCACCCATGCCGGTGCCCTGCGTCGAGGCCACCGAACTCGGGTGCACCCAGCGCATCAGCTCGGTCGGCGTGAAGCCCGACGACAGGAACGCGTCGACGGTCGCCACGATGTTCCACAGCGCAACGCGGTCAATGGAATTGGCCATGTCCGGGGTGATGCCCCACACCGTCGGGTCGAAGCCCGTCGGGATCTGGGCGCCGACCGTGCGCGACAGCTTGGTCTTGCGCGGAACCCGAATCTCGGTGCCCGCCTTGCGGATCACCTGCCAGTCGCTGGAGTCCGGCACGGGCCGGGCGACGGTGTGCTCGGGATCGAAGGACACGAACGCCCGCGCGTCGGCCTCGCTGGAGACCACGAACGAGAAGTCCTTGTCCAGGAACACACTCACCAGCAGCGGCGACGCGTGATCGGGATCGATCGCGCCGTCGTCGACGAACTCGCGGATACCGCACCGCTCCACGACGGCGTCGTGGTAGCGCTCCACGATCTCCGACTCGGGAACCAGCTCACCGGTTTCGGTGTCGTACCAGCCGGCCTTGGGATCGTCCTCCCACTTGACCAGGCCCGTCGTCCACGCCAGCTCCAGCACACCGGCCGCCGACAGCTCGCCCGAGACCTCCATCTCGAAGCGGGTGCGCGACGAACCGTACGGCCCGAGCTCGGCGCCGCCGACGATGACCACCAGATCGGCCGGGTCGACGTCGAGATCGTCCCAGACCGGCGGCGGAGCCGGATCGTAGCCGCGCGGCGGGGACGGCAGCGCGGCAATCGTTCCGCTTGCGTCGTCCTCATCCTCGACCTGAGCGGACCCCGACATTTCCTCGCGGGCCTTGGCAGCCAGCTCGGCCATGTCGATCTTGATGTCACCCAGACCGCCGGTCAGATCGGCCTTGATCGGCGAATTCGCCGCGGCCACCTTGGATTCCACCGTGCACAGGTCCAGCAGCATGGCCGCCATCTCCGCGGAGGTGTAGGTGGTCACGCCGGCCTCTTCGACGGCACTGACGATGGCGTCGTTGTGACCCATCAGGCCGGTGCCCTTGGTCCAGCCGATCAGCGCATGCGCGAGGCTGACCCGCTCGGCCCACGAGGCCTCGGCGCTCCACCGGTTCACCAGTGCGTCGAGCGCAGACTTGGACTCGCCGTAAGCACCGTCACCGCCGAACATGCCGCGGTTGGGCGAGCCGGGCAGCACCACGTGCAGACGCGACGCGATGTCGCGCTCGGCGCCGATCGTGGACAGCCCGCCGATGAGCCGCTGCACGGCCCACAGCAGAACCTTCATCTCCATCTCGGAACGCGAACCCACCTCCGAGAGGTCCCCGGCCACGCGCGGCGCGGCGAACGGGAACAGCAGGGTCGGGGTCTGCGCGTCCTTGAGGTGGATCGATTGCGGCCCAAGGCTTTCGATCTGCTCACTGCCGATCCAGTCGACCAGCGAGTCGATGTCGGAGTACGACGCCATGTTGGCGGGCACCACCCACAGCGTCGCGCCGAAGCGGGCGTTGTCGCGGTAGAGCTTCTTGTAGAACGCCAACCGGTCGTCGTCCAGCCGCGACGTCGTGGCAATCACGGTCGCACCGCCGTCGAGCAGTTGCCCGACGACCGCCGACGCGATCGACCCCTTCGACGCACCGGTCACCACCGCGACCTCGTCGGAATACCGACCGCTGCCGGGGTTTTCAGCGCCGGCCGCAATCCGGCCGAACAGCGACGCGTGGACGTTGCGGCCGGCCGCCAGCGACTTGCCCTGCCACCAGTTGGCCTGCGTCGCAACGACATGCCCGGCACCTTCGAAGCGCTCCGACAGCTGCGGCCACTGCTCGTCGATCTCGTTCTCGTCGGCGAGCCACAGCTTCACGAGGTCCTCGCGGGCGCTGGCCCAGCGGTCGTCGAACACGACGGCCTTCTTGGCGTCGAACGCGGGTGCGACCAGACGCGGCCAGTCCGAACCGAGTTCGGCGGTGACCAGGTCGACGAGTTCGGCGTCCGTCGCGGCTTCCGGCGCGCTGACGGCGTCGTCCAGGCCGAGCTGGCCGAGGACCAGCCGGGCCGCCGAAGCCAGCACACCGTCACGTCCGGTGACCTTCTCGGCGAACTCGCCGAGCGCGGCCGAATCGACCACACCGCCACCGGCACCGCCCGCCGACGGCAGCGACACCGACACCCCGCGCCGCGCGGCAACGGCTGCGACCGCGGCGTCGATGACCTTGTCGACACCTGCCGCGTCCGGCAACGCGCCGGCGTGCAGGCCGCCCAGATCGCCGCCGCGCACGCTGCTGCCCTCACGGGTGCCGAGCGCGACCTCGACGGTCACGTGCTTGGCCCAGCCCGGACCGAGCTCCCACGTCTTGGTGACGCGCTCGGTGATGTAGGCCGGACGCTTGCCCGACGGCCCGAGGACCGTGCGCAGCTGATCGTTGATCGCGTCGGACAGCACCGGACCGAACGGCTTGTAGGTACGGGCGAGCTTGCTCACCTGTCCCTTGAGCGCGCCGAGATCGGCTTCGGCCGCACCGTCGATCGCGCCGAGGTTCAGCTCGGAGCCCAGGTCGACCAGGAGCTGATTACGCCGTGACGACGCACCGTCGGTGATGGACTCGATGGAGTCCAGCGCCTCGATCTGATCGATGCGCATCTTGGCGCTCAGGGCGATGAGTCCGACCGTGGCATCGGCCGCGTCGAACACGATGTCGTCGGGGCGCGGGCCTCCGGACGGGGCGGCCGGAGCCGCCACGGGAGCCGGTGCTGCCTCGGCAGCCGGAGCGGCTTCCGCGGACGGGCTTGCCGGCTCTTCCGAGGCCTCGGGCTCAGGCTCGGGATCGGTGTCCGTGGCGAACAGCACCGCGGCGTCGCGCTCGCTGTTGAGCACCTCGACCGTGCTGTGCGAGTACTCGGGCAGCTTGAGCGTGTTGGTCGCGAGACCGGCCACGGTGGGCGCCGACTTCACGCCGATCTCGACGAACCGCTCGACACCGAGACCGCCTGCGGCCTCTTCGATGAACAGCAGATCCTGCGTCTCGATCCAGCGCACCGGGCTGGCGAACTGCCAGGCCAGCAGCTCGATCACGATCTTGCGGCACAGCTCGGCCGGCTTCTCGTTCCGCCAGGTGTCGTAGTCGGCGAGGATCTCGTCGAGCGGCTCGGCGGGCACGAGGTCCCGGATCTCCTGGATGAAATCCTTGTCCAGCGTGAACGGCCGGGGCACCAGGTTCGGGATGTACTTGCCGATGATCAGCTCGGGATCCTTGTCCCGCGGCATGACCCGCTCCAGGCTGCGGCGGAAGTCGGCAACACCGACCCGCAGCACCGAGGAGTGGAACGGCACGTCGATACCCGGCACGAGGATGAACGACCGCTTGCCGCCGGTGATTTCGCGACGACGCTCGATCTCCTCCTCCAGAGCCTCGAGCCCGCGCACCGTACCGGCGATCGCGTACTGCGAACCACGGAGGTTGAAGTTCACGATCTCCAAAAACTCGCCGGTGCGCTCGGAGATCTCGGCGACGAAGCTCTTGACGTCAGCGTCGTCGAGGTCGATCTGGCTCGGCCGGATCGCGGCCAGCCGGTAGTTGGAGCGCCCGAGCTCGTCGCGCGGCACGATGTCGTGCATCTTGCCGCCGCGCGCGAACACGACCTCAAGCAGTGCCTCAAGCTCGTACACGCCTGACACACACGCCAGCGCGGTGTACTCGCCGACGGAGTGGCCGCACGCGATCGCGCCCTCGACAAAGGCGCCCTGCTCGCGCATCTCGGCAACCTGCGCCGCCGCCACGGTGGCCATCGCGACCTGGGTGAACTGCGTCAGGTAGAGCACGCCCTCGGGGTGCTGGTAGTGCACACCGGATGCGATGAGGCTCGTCGGGTTGTCACGCACGACGTGCAGCACGGAGAACCCGAGGGTCTCGCGGGTGAACTTGTCGGCGCTGTCCCAGACCTTGCGGGCAGCCTTGGACCGGGCGCGGACCTCCATGCCCATGCCCTTGTGCTGAATGCCCTGTCCGGGGAAGGCGTAGACGGTCTTGGGCGCGGCCAGCCGTGCGGTCGCGGCCATCACGAGCTCGCCGTTGACCTTCGCGGCGACCTCCAAAACCTCTGCGCCGACGTCGATTCCGACGCGGTCGACGCGGAAGTCCACATCGTCGCCCGGCTTGACCATGCCGAGGAACCGGGCGGTCCAGCCGACCAGCTTGGCAGGCGGGATCGGCTTGCCGTCGGTGGCGGTCACGACGTGCTGAGCGGCTGCGGAGAGCCACATGCCGTGCACGATCGGCGATTCCAGACCGGCCAGCAGTGCGGCCGCACGGTCGGTGTGGATCGGGTTGTGGTCACCGGACACGACGGCGAACGGCCGCATGTCGACGGGTGCACCGATCGTGACGTCACGCCGGCGGCGGCGCGGGGTGTCGGTCGCGTTGTCGGAGATCGCGC
The DNA here is from genome assembly GCF_049241375.1 of Mycolicibacterium wolinskyi str. Jessa 2025. Taxonomy (NCBI): domain Bacteria; kingdom Bacillati; phylum Actinomycetota; class Actinomycetes; order Mycobacteriales; family Mycobacteriaceae; genus Mycobacterium; species Mycolicibacterium wolinskyi. Next base: position 2,310,530 of record NZ_CP185960.1, on the reverse strand, counting down.
CACCGGCCCGCACGGGGTCGGTGAGCTCGGCCTCGCCGGTGCGGCCGCGGATCGCGAACCGCTCCTCGAGCTTGGCGAGCTCGGTGCCGTCAGCGGAAGCCACGGTCACCGAAACCGGGACCACGCGTCCCACCTCGGTGTCGGTGGCAGCCGAAGCCGTTGCGGTGACGGTCAATTCGGCCGGCTCGGTCGGCAGCGCCGCCAGCAGGTGGGCGGCGTGGTCGAGGTGCACCAGGCTCAGCAGACCCTCGACGACGGGGAAACCGCTGTCGGTCACGGCCGACCCGATCGCGGCGAAGACCGCAGGCCAGCAGCGGCCGACGAGCGCGTCGGGAACCACGGTCAGCGTCGGCGCCAGCGGGGCGCCGAACGTCGCGGTGACACCGGTGTGGTCGGCGACCTGCTCGGGATCCCACGCCACGGTGACCTTGGCGGTGCCGTCGGCAACCGGCGGCAGCGCATCCGGTCCGTCGACCCCCGCCGCGATCGCCAACACCGCACGCATCGCCTGCGCGGCGTCGTCGACCTCGACGATCGGGGCACCGCCGCTGCGGATCGCGTCGGTGAGGGTGAACCGGATCTCGATCCACGTTCCCGAAAGCGGCACGCTCAGCACGACGTGTGAATCGTCGGCGACCTCGAGCCGGGCGCCGGTGGAAGCGTTGGTGGCCGAACGGTTCTCGTTCACCTGCCACTCACCCGGCGCAGCGATCCGGTGCACCGGGTTGACGGCCATCCGCCCGGCCCACAACACATCTGGGGCGTCGAGCAGCACGGCCAGCGGCCCGGTCACATCGGTGCGGCCCTGGCGGCGCGAGATCACCGGCTGGGGATCACCGTTGGTGGACAGCACCTCGTCGATCGCGGCCTGCTCGAACCGGTCGAGCAGCTCGCCGACGGGCTCGTCGACACGGGTGATGCCCGCGACGGCAGCGGTACCCGGGATGATGCAGACCTGGTCGGCGTCGTAGCGGGCGTCGTGGGCCTGCCACAGCGAGTCGCTGCGCCACCACCGGCGCACGTCTTTGTCGATGACCGGGACGAAGTTGACCGGCTTGCCGAGCGTCTTGCAGAGCTCGACGAAGAACGGCACATCGGCCGGGTGCAGCTGGACCGATGCGGCGTCGGGGTAGGCGCCCACCAGTGCGGTCAGCGCGGCCTTCGGGTCCTCGAGCAGCCGCTCGTCGTCGAAGAGCGTTTCGATCGGACCGAAATCCTGTGCGTGCAAACGTGCTTCGGCGCGCTTGAGCATCTGCTCGAAGCGGTCCCGCCACGTGATGTCGAGCCACGGCGAGTCGGCGCGCTTGGTGTCGGCGGTGCTGCTGCCGTCGCCGATGGCCAGCTCGACGTAGCGGCGCAGCCACTGCAGGTAGGTCATCTCGGCGACGTCGCCGAAGTACGGCTTGGCCGTGTTGGCCATCGCCGCGATGATCTCGTCGCGCCGTGCGGCGACCGCGTCGGCGTCACCGGCGACCTCGTCGAGCAGCCGACCGCACCGCGATGCGGTGTTGTCGATCTCGTGGATGTCGGCGCCGAGCTGACTGCGGCCGGATGCCATGCCGTTGGCGGCTTTTCCGGCACCCACCCACGCCTCGGTGCCCTGGGTCTCCACGAGGAGCTGCTTGACCTGCGGGCTCGTGGTGGCTTCGAGCGTGGCCATGGCGGCCGTGCCGACGAGGATGCCGTCGATCGGCATCAGCGGGTAGCCGTGCGTGGCCGACCAGCGGCCGGACAGGTACTCCGCGGAACGTTCGGGCGTGCCGATGCCGCCGCCGACGCAGATCGTGATGTTGGACCGCGACCGCAGCTCCGAGTAGGTGGCGAGCAGCAGGTCGTCGAGGTCCTCCCACGAGTGGTGGCCACCGGCGCGGCCGCCCTCGATGTGCACGATCACCGGCTTGGTGGGCACCTCGGCCGCGATACGGATGACCGAACGGATCTGCTCGACGGTGCCGGGCTTGAACACGACGTGGCTGATGCCGATCTCGTTGAGCTCGTCGATCAGCTCGACGGCCTCTTCGAGGTCCGGAATGCCCGCGCTGACAACGACGCCGTCGATCGGGGCGCCGGACTGGCGGGCCCGCTGCACCAGGCGCTTGCCGCCGACCTGCAGCTTCCACAGGTACGGATCGAGGAACAGGGTGTTGAACTGGATGGCACGGCCGGGCTCCAGCAGGGTGCCCAGCTCGGCGATGCGGTCGTTGAAGATCTGCTCGGTGACCTGGCCGCCGCCGGCGAGCTCGGCCCAGTGACCGGCGTTGGCCGCCGCGGCCACGATCTTGGCGTCGACGGTCGTCGGCGTCATGCCGGCGAGCAGGATCGGGGACCGTCCGGTGAGTCGCGTGAACTTGGTGGCGAGCTTCACCGAGCCGTCGGGCAACGACACCACGGTCGGGGCGTAGCTCGACCACGGGCGGGCCACCTCGGGCACCGCACCGACGGTGAACAGGTTGCGCTGGCCGCCGCGGGTCGCGGCGGGCACGATGCCGATTCCGAGGCCGCGGATCACCGGCGCCGTCAGACGGGTCAGGATGTCGCCGGGACCCAGATCCAGGATCCAGCGGGCGCCGGCCTCGTGCAGTTCGGTGATCTCGTCGACCCAGTCGACCTGGCTGACCAGGATCGCCTCGGTCATTTGCCGGGCGAGCTCGACGTCGATGCCGACCGCCTCGGCCCAGCGGCCGACGATGTCGATGCCATCGGACAGCCGCGGGGTGTGGAACCCGACCTCGACCTGAACCGGATCGAAGACCGGAGCGAAAACGGCGCCGCCGCGGACTTTGCTCTTGCGCTCGGCCTCTTCTTTCTCAGCGATCTGATTGCAGTAGAGCTCGAAGCGCGACAGCTGCTCGGGTGTGCCCGTGATCACTACCGAGCGGCGGCCGTTGCGGATCGACAGCACCGGGGGCAGCACGGTGCGGACGTCGGCGGAGAATTCCTCGAGCAGTTCGTAGATTCGCTCGGGCTCGGCGTTGGTGACCGACACCATGGGCGGCCGGTCGCCGAGCACCGTGATCCCGCGGCGCCGGGCCACGAGGGTGCCCGCGGCGCCGATCAGCTGAGCCAGCGCAAGCAGCTCGACGTCCTTGGCACCCTTGGCGGCGAGCGCCTCGACCCCCAGCACGCCCTGAGAGTGTCCTGCGACGGCGACCGGCGGGGTGGCGACCAGATCCATGCCCTGGCGCGCGAGCGCGCGCACGGCGGCGATCTGGGTCAGCAGCACGCCCGGCACCGACACGGCGGCCGAGGTCAGCTGCTTGTCGGACGGCACCGGCTCCTCGGCCGCATGCGCGCGAACCCACTGCAGTGGCTCGAACCCGATGGGCCGGACGACGACGAGCTCCTTGGCCACCGGCTCGAGCAGCAGTTCGGCCTCGCCGGCCAGGGTGGCCAGTTCGGCTTCGATGCCTGCCGAGGACACGAGTTCCTCAAGCGTCTCCAGCCAGGCGCTGCCCTGGCCGCCGAATGCGACGGCATACGGCTCGCCGGCACTGAGCCGATCGACGAGTGCGTGGGTGGCTTCGGTCTGCGAACCGTCAGATCCGGACTCGTCGCTCCAACCGGCGGACACCCGGTCGTGTTCGTAGATCGTCACTGGCGCTATCTCCTCGTGCTGCTCTCGTTTTGTCGCGTCTGCCTTGTCGCGTGTCTGCGTGTGTCTGCGGCGTTGTCTCAGGGGGCGGCCTTGCTCCCCGGGCGTCAGGCCAACGGCGATTCAGCGTCGAATCCGGCGGGGCGAGGTCCGCCCGGGCGTGGGTGGGTTCCGCTCGCATTCCCGCCGTACTAAGAGTGGCATAAGAGCACACGGGCTTTTTCCGCCCAGATTGGTTACTGGCGAGTTCTACGCATGGGTAACCGCCGGTAACGTAACACCGCGCCGAGTGGGGATCGAAGCCATTCGGGACAAACGTCCTGCATGCAGGTGGTTACGGTCGAGTAGCCACAACAGCGCAGATCAAAGCAGTATTGTTATCGAATCGTTATCTAAATTTTTCCCTCGGCAGAACGCCTGGAAGACGGCCGTGACGGGTCAACATTCGGGCTCGAACTGTCTAGCGAACCGTACTGGTTCTCAGCCATAGTTTGCTGGCAAGCCTTACTCGTCGGTAAGTTTTTCGGTCCCACCGCCCATGGCGCGGGTTCAGGATGAAGTTGATGTCCACCGCGACGGCACCGGCGCTGGTTACGGCGATCGCCACAATCACCACATCAAACGCCCCGGGATTCATACGATGAGCCATGCCCTCGGGGACGGTCAGCTCACCACTCGACCCGGCCGCCGAGACCACGCACACGACACCCGGCATCGAACTGCTCGGCGTCCGGAAAGTGTTCGGCGAGCACCGGCACCCCGTGGTCGCCATCGATCACGCAGACCTCGAGGTCGACGACGGCGAACTGTTCGCGATCCTCGGGCCGTCCGGTTCGGGCAAGACCACGGTGCTGCGCATGATCGCCGGTTTCGAAGCACCCACCGCGGGCACGATCAGGTTGGGCGGACATGACGTGACGACGACTCCCGCCCGCCACCGCGACGTCAACACGGTGTTCCAGGAGTACGCGCTGTTCCCGCACATGACGGTCGCGCAGAACGTCGAGTACGGCCTGCGGGTGCGGGGGGTCGCGAAGGCCGAGCGCAGGCGCCGCACGGCCGATGCTCTCGACATGGTTCGGCTGGCCGATCAGGCGGCCCGGCGACCCGCGCAGCTGTCGGGCGGTCAGCGTCAGCGCGTGGCACTGGCCAGGGCGCTCATCGGCCGTCCGCGGGTGCTGCTGCTCGACGAGCCGCTCGGCGCACTCGATCTCAAACTCCGCGAGCAGATGCAAGTCGAACTCAAGTCGATCCAGCGCGAGGTCGGGATCACGTTCGTCATCGTCACCCACGACCAGGACGAGGCACTGACCTTGTGCGACCGCTTGGCGGTGTTCAACAACGGACGGATCGAACAGGTCGGCAGGGCACGTGACGTCTACGAACATCCAGCCAACCGCTTCGTGGCCGATTTCGTCGGCACGTCCAACGTGCTCGACGGGCCAGCCGCCGCAGCGGTGTTCGGCACGTCCGGCACGCTGGCGGTGCGTCCCGAGCGGATTGCCGTGCTGGACAACGAATCCCCGCCCGCCGCCGGTTGCCGGACCGTTGCGGCGACGGTCACCGAGATCATCTACGCCGGCCCGCTCACCCGCGTCGTCGCCGCCACCGCCGGCGGCATCGCGCTCAGCGCGAGCGTGCTCACGGCGAACACCGCGCTTCCGGCCGGTCTCGCCCACGGCTCACCGATCACGCTGTCGTGGCCGGAATCTGCCGTTCACCACCTTGACGATTGATCGACGACGAAAAAGGATCCGACGATGAAATGGCCTGCCCTGCACACCGGTCTGGTTCTCGCGGCCTGTGCGACCCTGGTGGTCGCGTGCGCGGGATCGCAGAGCCCGGGCGGTGAGAGCGGATCTCCCCCGGAGCTGGAACCGCTGAGCGCCGTCGGCGACGGCGAGGGACAGCTCAACCTGGTGGCGTGGGCGGGCTACGCCGAGGACGGTTCCAACGACAAGGCCGTCGACTGGGTGACGCCGTTCGAACAGCAGACGGGCTGCCAGGTCAACGTCAAGATCGGCAACACCTCCGACGAGATGGTGCAGCTGATGCGCAGCGGTCAGTACGACGGGGTATCGGCATCGGGCGACGCGACGCTCCGGCTCATCTATGCCGGTGACGTGGCACCGGTCAACACCGATCTGGTGCCCAACTACGAGACGATCTCGTCGTTCTTGAAAGACCAGCCGTGGAACTCGGTCGACGGGCAGATGTACGGCATCCCGCACGGCTGGGGCGCAAACCTGTTGATGTACAACGTCAACGTGGTGCGCGATGCACCGAACTCGTGGGCGGCGGTGTTCGACGATGCGAGCAAGTACAAGGGCAAGGTCACCGCCTACGACTCGCCGATCTACATCGCCGACGCGGCGCTGTACCTGTCGAAGACCAAACCCGAACTCGGTATCACCGACCCGTACTCGCTGACCTCCGAACAACTCGATGCCGCAACCGAATTGCTCAAGGCCCAGCGGGAGAACATCGGCGAGTACTGGTCGGATTACACGAAGGAGGTGCAGGCGTTCGAATCCGGGACCTCGGTGATCGGCACGAGCTGGCAGGTGATCGCCAACACGATCGGCGCCGACAACAAGGTTCAGGTCAACACCGTGCTGCCCAAGGAAGGATCCACGGGCTGGTCGGACACCTGGATGGTGTCGGCGAAGGCCGCCCACCCGAACTGCATGTACAAGTGGATGAACTGGATCTCGTCGCCGGAGATCAACGCCCAGGTCGCGGAGTACTTCGGCGAGGCGCCGGCCCAGACCAAGGCCTGTGAACACACCACGCAGAAGGACTTCTGCGACATCTACCACGCGACCGACGCCGAGTTCGCGTCCCGGATCCACTACTGGACCACCCCGCAGACGCAGTGCGTCGACGGCAGCGGCGACGACTGCACGGCCTACAGCGAGTGGGTCGACAAGTGGCAGCAGATCAAGGGGTGACCCGCCGCGTGCGGCTCGCGTTGCTGTTGACGCCGCCGCTCGCCTGGCTCGTCGTGGCCTACCTCGGATCGCTTGCGGTTCTCCTGGTTTCGGCTTTCTGGAGCACCGATGAGTTCACCGGCGCCGTGGTCCGCACGTTTACCGGCGACAACATCGTGCGAGTCCTCACCGACGACGTGTTCCGCACCGCGGCGCTTCGCACCGTCGGCGTGGCGTTGACGGTCACCGTTGTCTGCGCGGTGCTCGCGGTGCCGATCGCGCTGTACATGGCCAAGGTCGCCACGCCGAGGCTGCGGCTGATGCTGGTGATCGCCGTGACCACGCCGCTGTGGGCGAGCTACCTGGTGAAGGCCTACGCGTGGCGCATGCTGCTGTCCCCGGAAGGGCCGCTGTCGTGGGCGACGGGCTACACCCCCGGCTACGGATTGATCGCCACCGTCATCACCCTCACCTACCTGTGGCTGCCCTACATGGTGATTCCGGTCTACGCCGCATTCGAACGCATACCGGACACTCTCGCCGACGCGAGCGCCGACCTGGGCGCATCGGACTTCGCGACCCTCCGAATGGTGCTGGCGCCATTGGTGTTTCCCGGCATCGCCGCCGGGTCGATCTTCACCTTCTCGTTGTCGCTGGGCGACTACATCGCCGTGACCATCGTCGGAGGCAAGACCCAGTTGATCGGCAACATCATCTACGGACAACTCGTCACCGCCAACAACCAGCCGCTGGCGGCTGCGCTGTCGATCATCCCGCTCGTGGCGATCGTGGCCTATCTGCTGGCGATACGCCGCACCGGCGCGATGGAGAACGTCTGATGTTCTCGCCGACCGGGCGCCGGGCGTTGCGGATCTGGACCGCGGTGGTCCTGGTGTTCCTCTACACGCCGCTGCTGTTGGTTCTGGTCAATGCGTTCAACGCATCCCGGACGTTTGCCTTTCCGCCGACCGGCTTCACCTGGGCGTGGTGGGCCGATGCCGCGCGCAGCACCGGAATGTGGAAGGCGCTGGCCAATTCCGTTGTGGTCGGGTTGGGTGCGACCGCCATCGCCTTGGTCCTCGGGACGATGATCGCGTTCGCGGTGCAGCGCTACCGGTTCTTCGGCCGCAGCGCGGTGAGTTTCCTCGTGGTGCTTCCCATCACGCTCCCCGGCATCGTCACGGGTATCGCGCTCAACGCGACGTTCACCTCGGGGCTGGCGATGACACTGGGTTTGGCCACCGTGATCATCGGCCATGCCACGTTCTGCATCGTCATCGTGTTCAACAACATCGCGGCCCGGCTGCGCCAGATGGGCACGAGCCTGCAGGACGCGTCTGCCGATCTGGGCGCGTCGTCCTGGCAGACGTTCCGGTTCGTCACGTTGCCGATGGCGCGTGGCGCGCTGGTGGCCGGCGCCATTCTGGCGTTCGCCTTGTCGTTCGACGAAATCGTGGTGACGACGTTCACCGCGGGACCTACCGTGCAGACCCTGCCGATCTGGATCTTCTCGAATTTGTTCCGGCCGAACCAGGCTCCGGTGATCAATGTGGTGGCCGCCGCGCTCACTGTGCTGGCGATCATTCCGGTGTGGCTTGCCGGACGGTTCGGCGGCGATCCCGGCACGCGGGGCGCGTAGACCGTTCGGCCGATACCCGAACGGAATCTGCGGGGCTTATTCGGCCGCGGCGAGCCGCTGTTTCAGGGCTCGGTCGAGGCTGTCGGCGACGACGGTCTTCGCGAGCTCGCGACTGCCGGGCGGTGCCGCGCCTTGCGTGAGTGCTGTCGCGGTCAGGTCGGCCAGACCGTTGACCGCGGCGACGGTCGATTTGGCGACCTGCACCATGGTGCGGACATACGACCGCCGATCGCTCGCATGCTCGATGAGGTCACCCAATGCCGGATCGGTCAGCACCACCGAACCGTCGGAGACCTCGGCCAGTCCGCAGTCGACGAGCGCGCGGGCATCGTCTCCGGCCGGGTCCATCTCGAGCGTGACCGTCTGTGTGCCGAGCTCGGTGCGCTCGATCCCGAGGATGTCGGCGAGGTCCTGGCCGCGGCGCAGACTGTCGAAGAACTCGGCGATGTGAGCGGAGTTGTATCCCTTGCCCAGTAGCTGACTGATCGCGTTCAACTGCGCCAGGTGCGGTTCGCCGTAATAGGCCGAGCGTCCGACGCGACGCGGCGGATCGAGTAACCCGCGCTCCCGGTATGCCCGGATATTGCGGGGGCTGACGCCGGACAAGCGCGCCAGGTCCTCCAGGCGATACTCAGCCAACCCGACGCCGCCCACGCCGACTTGAACAGCAATTCATACCGACACCCTACCTTCGGCCGAACGTTGCGAGCGAATTTGCTACCACTCTAGGCCATCCCCTCGCTGACCAATAGGCAAAGCTTTTATCTGCACGAATGTAGATTTATCCGCACCTAGCTCCACATCGTCGTGCAATTCCAGCCAACTCGCGAAGCGATTTGCCCCAGGCACGGTGAGTGAATTCACCCCGGCCGAATTGGAATCCCGGGCCGGTCCTGGGCGACGATGGATCAGGACATTAAGACAAATCTGCTCGGCGAAAGGCTCCGTGTGCGTCCCTGGATCGTTTGGACCACCGGACTACTCGCCTACATCGTCGCCGTGCTCGACCGGACCACTCTCGGCGTTTCCGGCCTGCAGGCCGCCGACAGGTTTGCCGCCAACCCGAGTGTGCTGTCGACGTTCGTCGTTCTCCAGGTCGTCGTCTACGCCTGCGCCCAGGTACCCGCCGGGGTTCTGCTGGACCGGTTCGGTTCGCGAGTGCTCATCGTCTCCGGTGCGGCGTTGATGGCCGCCGGCCAACTGGTCCTGGCACTCAGTGAGTCATTGCCGGCCGCACTCGCTGCGCGCGCGATCGTCGGCCTGGGCGACGCGGTCACCTTCATCTCGGTGTTACGCCTCGTACCGCACTGGTTCAAACCCGCCCAGGTGCCGTTGCTGACCCAGCTGACCGGCATCTGCGGACAACTCGGCCAGGTGCTCTCGGCGGTGCCGTTCCTGGCGCTGCTCACCGCGGCCGGCTGGACCCCCGCGTATCTGTCGGTGGGCGCGTTCGGATTGCTGGCGATGGCGTTGGCGTTCGCGTTGGTGCGCAACACCCCGCATGGCTCCGTGGTGGCTGCTGAGACCACCACCGTGCGCGACACGTTGGCCAGCGTGCGGACCGTGTGGCTGCGCCCGGGAACCCGGCTGGGCTTCTTCACCCACATGGGCACCCAGTTTTCGGTCACGGTGTTCGCGCTCATGTGGGGCGTTCCGTATCTGACCGTCGCGCAGGGACTTTCGACAACCGCGGCCGGCACGTTGCTGACCATCTCCGTGGTCACGGCGATTTCCGCGGGCATCGTCATCGGGATCTTCACCGGCCGCCATCCGCACCGCAGATCCCGCCTGGTGCTCGCGATCATCGCCAGCAACGCACTGGCCTGGACGGTGGTGCTGGCCCTGCCCGGCCCGGCTCCGCTGTGGCTGCTGCTGGTGCTCATCGTCGTCATCTCCGTCGGTGGCCCCGGTTCGATGGTCGGATTCGACTTCGCCCGCACGTTCAATCCGAGCGCGACCCTCGGCACCGCTCAGGGCATGGTGAACATGGGCGGATTCCTGGCCGCGCTGCTGGTGATGCAAGCGATGGGCGTGATCCTGTCCCGCGCCGGCAGTTACTCGTTCGAGTCGTTCCGGGTGGCCTGGACCGTGCAGTACGCGGTGTGGGTCCTGGCCACGATCGGCATTCTCATCACGCGGATGAAGGCCCGCCGACTGATGAAGGCCGAGCAGGAACGAATGCTGCTGGAGGGGTTCGAGGCTCACCCCTCACGTTGATCCGCCAGCCGCCTTGCGACGATTCGCCGGGCATGCCGATGGCCGATCACCTCGTAACCGACGACGACCACCACCGGCGCACCCGTCACCACGAGCAGACACAGGGCCATCGAGATGCCGGCCGAGGCCATCGCGACCGCTGCCCCCAACGCCACGCCGGCCAGCACCAGCAGCCCGGTGTGCAGGACGTCGATTTCGCCGACCAGGACCGAGTAGATGACGAACATCCCCACGAGGTAGATCCCGACCGGTATCGCGACCGCGAGCACCGTGGCAACCGAATCCAGCTCGGAATGATCCTCGATGTAATAGGCGGCCACGTGCAGGCCGGCGCCGGTCGCCACGATCGACCCGAACACCACCAGATGCAGGTAGCCGTACCAGAACGACAGCCTCCGGTGCGCATGCAGAAGTTCCGCCGCCGGCACCAGGAAGTAGACCCACCACATGCCGAACGTCAGGCCGGTTCCGGCGATCACGAGCAGGATCGCATCGGTGGACCAGCCCTGCTCCCCGACCGCGGCCGTCAACGAGGCGACCGTGCCGACCACACCCTCACCGAGCGCGATGATCGCGAGCAACCCGTACCGCTCGGCGATGTGATGGGCATGCCACGGCGTGCCGCCCATGCGCCGCTCGGCCAGGAACGGACCCGACATCTCCACCACGACGAGGACCGTCGCGGACAGGAAGAACACCAGAACCGACGTATGGGCGAAGATCTGAACGATCCAGCCGATCTGCGCCACGACCACCGCGGCCGCATAGGTCAGGCACGCCGACCGATGTTCCGGATCCTGTTTGGCCGCGCGTAACCACTGCCCCACCAAGGCGACTCGCATCACCACATAGCCGGCCACCAACACGGTGTTGTCGACGTGCCCGCCGTGCTCGACGGAGGCGAACATCTGGGGCAGACCGAGCGCGAGGATGATGACGCCGACCATCTGCAGCATGGTCATCGCCCGGTACACCCAGTCGTCGGTGTCGAAGGCCGACGCGAACCAGGTGAAGTTCATCCACGCCCACCAGATCGCGAACGACGCGAACCCGAACGCCACCAACCCGGCACCGACATGTCCTTCGGCCATCAAATGGGCCAACTGCGACGCGGCGACGCCGAAGGCGATCACGAACGTCAGGTCGAACAGCAGCTCCAACGGAGTGGCCACGCGGTGCTGCTCGTGTGGATCGCGTCCGGCCATCCGGTTGAGCCGGTGTGCACGCACGGGGAGCTTCGGTTCGCTGTCGTTCACCTGTTCCGTCCCTTTTCTGTTCGCCCGCGGGAAGGCGGCCGCCCTCAGCCGTCAGGCCCCCGCAACCGCTCCATTTCACCGCATAGTTGCCGCGCCCACACGGTTGCCGCCGGATGGGGTCCCGCCGACGAAAAACGAGTAGTGCACTACTGGTGTCACAGCGACTGCCGCGCTCGACGATTGAACGCATGTCCAAGCAGTTCGCGCTGAACCTGGTGGGTGAGTTCGCCGTATACCGTGACATGAAGCCGTTGGTGTTACCACCGTCGTGTCGCCGGGTGGTGGCTTTGGCCGCCGTGAAACGCCGGGAGCTGCACCGTAGCTGGGTGTGCGCCACGCTGTGGCCGTACAGTCCCCCGGCCAAAGCGGTCGCGTCGTTGCGTTCGGCGCTGTGGCGCCTGCGCCCGCTGGGCGCCGACCCGTTGCTGGTGGTGAATCGCCATCACCTGGGGCTCGCACCGCACGTGTGGGTCGACTGGCACGAGGTGCTGCACCTGGCCGGACGCATGAGCCCGGATTCGGATCCGCGACTGCGCCGCCTGCTGGGCGACGGCGATCTGCTCGACGGCTGGACCGAACCGTGGTGTGTGACCGAACGCGCTCGTTTCCGCGCGCTCAAGCAGGCGGCGCTGGCGTCACCCGCGATACGACATCCGAATTGCGGAGCGATGCCATGACTGCGTTACTCGTCGCCATGGCCATTGTCGGCGTCCCGCTCATCGCGTTCGGGCTCCATGAACTGCAGGCCCGGCTCGAGCGTTGGGAGTACGAACGCCACGCGGAGGACTGAAGCCGCGATTCGGCTCTACACCGGGTCGAACGTCGAGATCAACCAGTTGCCGTCGATCTTGCTCAAGCCGACTTTGACGCTGCTGACCGCAAACGCCCCGTCCGGGTTTTCTTCGCTCGTGGTCGTCTGGTTGATGAACAGCAGAACCACTGCGGAATCCGGCGTGATTTCCGCGACCGCGCCATTGACTACCGTGGCGTTCGTCTTCACCTTCTTCTGCTGGGCGGCCGGCGTGACGACCTTGGTGGTGAAGTCGGTGTAATAGGACAGGAAGTCCCCGGTCAGATGCGATTTCGCGTTGGCAAAGTCCTTGTCCAACGTGTCCGGGGCGTACGACAGCAACGCGACGGTGCCGTCGGTGGCCGCCTTGACGGCCACCTCCGCCGCTGCGGCGTCGGTCTGCTGATCGACCCGGAACTGGGTGAAGTACAGCACCGCCGTCACTGCCGCCGACGCGATCAACGCCACCGCAACCATTATCGGTACGAGCTTGCCCTTGATCCGCCGTGCGGCGATCCCTTTTCCCCGCTGGGGTGATTCGTCGTCGTCGGTGCCGGCACCTGCCGGCTCGTCCCGTCCTTCACCGTCTTCGAACTTGGCGGTGGACGGTTCGTCCACCGCGTCGTCGACTGCAGTGTCCTCGAAGGCGGCGGTGTCTGCGGTGTCCTGATCCACGGTCACGGTACGAACTCGACTTTCGACAACTTGATCTGGTCACCGTCGCGGGCGACGCTGACACTCAGGCGCCAGTTGCGTGGGTCCTGCTTGGCCCCCGCGGCATTGGTGATGTGGGACGTCGCGGCGACCAGGACGACGGCGGAGTCGTCGGTCATCGAATCGACGGCCGTCGAGTTGACGGTCACATCGGTGACGACCTTGGACTGCTCGGCCACCTTTGTGAAGTCGTCAGCGGTCGCCTCGAAGTCGGCTTTGAACTGTCCGGTCGAGCTGTCGATGATCCGCTGGACGTCCTCTTTGGCGTGGTTGAAGTCCAGCGACATCAACGTGACGACGCCCTGCCGTGCTGCGGCGGCGAACTCCGCGGCCCGTTGCTGCTCGGCCTGCACCTGGCGGTGATTGACGACCATGAAGCCGCTGGCCGACAGCAAGGCGATTGTCGCAAGGGCTGCCACACCGACAGCCAGGCGCTTCCAGAAGCGGCTCCCCGGTGCACGAAGTCGGCGATCATGCTCGATCGCAGGCGCTTCCTCGGCCGCGCTTTCCTTGATCTCATCGACGACGGCATCGTCGGCGTCGGCGTCGGCGGCCACCTGCGCGGTCTCAACGCCGTCGGACGGCGGGTCAGGTTCGCTCTTGGCCGCCTGCTCAGCTTCCCGGCGCAACCGGATGGCACGGGCCCTGGCCCGCGCGGCGGCGGCTATCGCCTCGGCCTCCTCGGCTTCGGCCTCGGCCTGCTCGGCCAACGCGAGCGGGTCGCTCGGCGACGCCGCGTCGACATCGATGTCGTCTCCGGTATCGAGTACCGGCGGCGAAGGCTTGCGGGACGGCATGTCGACCTCCTGTCCGTTCAGCAGCCTGCTTAATGAGAATCACGTTATCAGTTTTTGACAGTGTTCCGACCATACATCATTCACAAAGGGCACGGATATGCCGTTCTTACTGCGGAAATGATGTTTACATGCTGTGCGAACGCTCAGCCGATTCTGATTGGTCTTCCGTCCGTAACCGGGTCTGCAGCTGATCCTTCATGACCTTGCCCGTGGCGTTGAGGGGCAACTCGTCGAGAAACTCCACGTACCGCGGAACCTTGTAGCCGGCCATGCGTTCACGGCTCCAGGCAATCAGATCCTCGGCCGAAACGGAATCCCGCGTCGCATCCGGCCGTTGCTTGACGACCACGAAGGCCTTGCCGACTTGGCCGAGCCGTTCGTCGTCGACGCCGATGACGGCGGCTTGCGCAACGTCCGGATGCTCCAGCAGGAAACCTTCGATCTCCGCGGGGTAGGCATTGAAACCGCCGACGATGAACATGTCTTTCTTGCGTCCGACGATGCGCAGCCGACCGTTGTCGTCGAGCGTGCCGAGGTCTCCGGTGTGCAGCCAGCCGTCGCCATCGATGGCTTCGGCCGTGGCGGCCGGATCGTCGAAGTAGCCCTGCATCACGCTGTAGCCGCGGACCAGTACCTCACCGTCCTCGGCCACGGTGACCTCAACGCCGTCGCACGCGGTGCCGACCGTGGTGGCGATGTCCTCGAACGAATCCCCCGGCCGCGACAGGGTTGCGGTTCCGGCCTCGGTCAGGCCGTATCCGGTCGCCAGAGTTTGGAACGGCAGTTCCTCATGGATGCGGCGGACGAGTTCGACGGGTATGTCGGCGGCGCCCGTCACGCCGGCCCGCAGGGTGGCCAGCTTGGTCTTGTCCGCAACCGCAAGCAGCGAGTGATACAACGTCGGCGGGCCGGGCAGCATCGTGATGCGTTCGGCCGCGATCAGTTCCACCACGGCGTCGACGTCGAACACCGGAACGGGCAGCACCGTGGCGCCGCGGATGAGCGAGGCGATGCAGCCGGCCTTGTAACCGAACGTGTGAAAGAACGGGTTCACGATGAGGTAGCGGTCGCCCTCGCGCAGATCGGCGAGATCGCACCATTCGGCGTAGAGCCGCAGCGTCTGCCGATGGTTCATCATGACGCCCTTGGGGCGGCCGGTGGTTCCCGAGGTGTAGATGATGTCGGCGATGTCGGTGCCGCTCAGGTCCGGCGCTTCATACGCGGGCCCGCTTTCGAGGAAGTCCGACTTCAACTCGATCGCCGGTACCCCGGTGGGCACCTCGAACTCCTGGCCGAGAAAACCTTGTTGACGCAGAACGGCTTTCGCGCCGCTGCGCCGGATGACATCGCCGGCCTCCTCGGCCTTGAACCGGGTGTTGACGGGTACCACCACCGCACCGGCGGTCAGTGCCCCGAACGCGGCGATCATCCACTCCGCCGAGTTCGGCGCCCAGATGGCGATCCGATCGCCCCGGTCGACGCCGAGCCGGTTGAACGCGCCCGCCGCGCGGCGGACCCGCTCGGTGAGCTGGCTGAAGGTCAAGCGCAGCGGACCGTCGACGACGGCTTCGGCGTCGCCGAACCGGTCCGCTGCGCTCAGGACCATCTCGGGGATGGTCTGCCAAGGAACGCCGGTCACGTCGTGACGAGACGACCCAGGTTGCCACCCATGATTTTGGCCTGATCTTCGACGGACAGGTGCTCGAGCGCGGTCACGTAATGCGTCGGTTCGGCCAGGCCTTCGGGATGCGGCCAGTCCGAGCCGTACAGCACCTGATCGACGCCGATCAGGTTGATCAGATCGTCGATGCCCTCCTCATAGAACGGGCTGACGTAGATGCGGTTCTTGATCTCCTCGATCGGGTTGCCCAAGAACGCTTCCGGTGCCTTCTTCCACACCTCGGCCATGGAGTCGAGCAGCGGGAACATCCACTTGGACCCGGCTTCGACGATGCCCACCTTGAGCTTCGGATGCCGGAACAGCGCGCCGTGGATCACCCACGAGGCCACCGCGTCCTGGATCGGCCGCCACTCGTTGAGGATCGCCATGGCGTTGGTCTGGAACGGCAGCATCTCTTGCGCGGCGCCGTCCCACTCGGACGTGTACCGGGAGTAGCCGCTGTCCGAGGAGTGCATGCCGACGAACACGTCGTGGTGGACGACCCGCTCCCAGAACGGGTCGAACTCGGGCAGCGCGAACGAGCGCGGCCCGCGGAAGCCCGGCACCGGCGCGGGACGGATCAGGATGGCACGGGCGCCGCGCTTGACGCACCATTCCAGCTCTTCGATCGCCTTCTCGACGATGGGCAGGGTGATGACCGGGGTGGTGAAGATGCGGTTCTGGTAGTTGAAGCCCCACACCTCGTCCAGCCACTGGTTGAGGGCGTGGATGAGCACATGGATGGCGACCGGATCGTCGGAGAGGCGTTCCTCGATCAGGCTGGCCAGCGTCGGGAACATGAGGCTGCGGTCGACGCCGAGTTCGTCCATGACCTTGATGCGCGGCTCGGGCTCGAAGAATGCCGGGATGGCCTTCATCGGCTCACCGAACAGTTCGCGCTTGCTCTTGCCGTCCGGGTTGCCGTACTTGAAGTACTCCTCCCAGGCTCCCGGCTTGGCGACCACCGAGAACGTGGGGTTGGGGATGTAGTTGCTGATCTGGCCCTTGAGCGCAATCTTGGTGCGGCCGTTGACCTCGACGTACTGGACGACGTCCTTGTACTCCTTGGGCAGGTACTTGGTCATCGCCTCCGGCGGCTCGTACAGGTGGTTGTCCGCGTCGAACAGCGGGAACGGGATGTCAACCCGATGCGACAGTTGCCCCATGAAACACTCCTTTTCTTATCACGAGAATCGTATTCTCATTGTACGGATGTCGCAATATCCCCCGCGGCGGCCGACTCCCGTACGGCCTGGCGGACGCGGAATTTCTGCACCTTGCCGCTGGCCGTCCGCGGGAAGTCCTGACCCTCCGGCACCTCGTGCAGTTCCTCCGGCCATTTCTGCCGGGCGACCCCGGTGTTCTCGAAGTGCGCCCGCACCTGCTCCAGCGTGGGCATGGCCTCACCGGACTTGATCCTCAGCACCGCGGCGACGCGTTCGCCGAGACGCGCGTCCGGAGCGGCGACCACGATCGCCTCGATCACCTGCGGCATGGCCAGCAGCACCTCCTCGACCTCGAGCGCGCTGATGTTCTCGCCGCCGCGGATGATGAGATCGCCCGCGCGATCGGTGATCGTCAGATAGCCGTCGTCGTCGAGAATCCCGACATCGCCTGTGCGGTACCAGCCTTCGTCGTCGAACACCTTGGCGGTCAACGCGTCATCGGTATAGCCGAGGCACAGATCCGGTCCGCGGCTGAAGATCTCGCCGTCAGGGCCCAGCCGGATCTCGACTCCCGGACGCGGATTGCCGTCCGTGTACAGCCGTTTGGCCTCGGGTGCGGACGGGGACGAGCCGGTGATCGACGGGTGCTCGGTGCTGCCGTATGACCGGAACACGAAGATCCCGAGATCGGCCAGGCGCCGGGTGACCGCCGTGGGCACGGTGGACCCGCCCAGGCCGACGGTCTTGAAATGCGCCATGTGCTCGGGTGTGCAATCCGGGTGGTCCAACAGGCTGGTGACGAAATACGGTGGCCCGCCGCCGATCGACAAGCCGTCGGATTCGATCAGCTTGAGGACCTTGCCCGGATCCCATACGTCGCACAGGTCGATGGGCGCGCCTTCGAGCACGGGGATCAGAAAGGCACCCAGCATGCCGATGAAGTGTCCGACGGGCGTCGCGGTGAGCTGCCTGCCCCGGTCCGGCGGGTAGTTCTCCAGCAGCTGGCGCGTCTCGAAGCCGAGCGTCTGATGGCTGTGCACAACACCTTTGGGATCGCGCGTCGTACCGGAGGTGAATGCGATGAGTGCCGGGGCGGCCGGATCGGTGGCGACGGTGCCTGTCATGGGTTCGTCGGCGAGCAGCTCGTCGAACGACGGTTGGCCCACGAGCCCGACGATCGGCACCTCGGCACACAGGTCGGGGTGAAACGTCATGCGACCGAACCGTTCAGTGGTGAGGAAGACCTTCGGCTCGGCGGTCGCCAGGATGTGGCCGAGTTCCTTGCGACCGTAGAAGTGCACGATCGGCACCGTCACGGCACCGAGGAAGGCCGAGGCCCAGAATGCGGCCGCCGCCTCCATCCAGTTCGGCAGCTGCAACGCCACCACGTCGCCGGGTCCGACGCCTCGGTCCCGCAGTCCGGCGGCGAGCCGGCGGCCGATCAGCTCGACATCGTGGAAGGTCCCGGTGTATGGCCGCACGTCGGAGTGGACGTGAAACGCGGCGTCGGGGTTGGCCGCCAAGCCGTCGGCCAGTATCTGGCCGAGCGTCTCCGGCGTCCACCATCCTTCTTCGACGTACCGTTTGGTCAGCTCAACGGGGATGTCGCGCACGACGGTGATGCTATTCTCAGCCAGCGAGAATGCCAATACCGGAACTGGAGAACGATTGATGGTCGACCTGGAACTCGACGGTGAATTGGCGGTCGTCACCATCGACCGGCCCCATGCCCGCAACGCCATCTCGCTCGACACCATGGACGAGTTGAACAAGGCGCTGGACGGCGCCGTCGGATCGCGCGCCCTGGCGATCACCGGCGCAGGCGACCGGGCCTTCGTCTCCGGAGGCGACCTCAAGGAACTGGCCGCCCTGCGCACCGAGCTCGAGGCGGCGTCGATGGCGTGGCGCATGCGCGCGATCTGCGACCGCATCGCCGGGTTTCCTGGACCGGTGATCGCGGCCCTCAACGGCCACGCCCTGGGCGGCGGCGCCGAAGTGGCGGTGGCAGCCGACATCCGGATCGCCGCCGACGACATCAAGATCGGCTTCAATCAGGTCGCGTTGGAGATCATGCCGGCCTGGGGCGGCGCCGAGCGCCTGACCAAGTTGGTCGGCGGTAGCCGGGCGCTGCTGCTCGCCGGCACCGGGCGCATACTGGGCGCCGCCGAGGCCGAGCGCCTCGGCCTGATCGACCAGGTGTTGCCGCGCGCCGAGTTCGCCGACGGCTGGCGGGCCATCGCACGCTCGCTCGCGAGCAGGCCGGCCGGGGAGATCAAGCGCGTGATGGCCGGTGTGCCGACCACCGAGGCGGTGGCCGCGTTCGCGCGCCTGTGGGTCGCCGACGAGCATTGGGCGGCCGCCGACAAGGTGATGAACCGCGGGAAGTGACAGACCCTCGCCGAGTGGCGCGTCAGCCGGCGGTCAGTTCGCGGACCGGATCGCTGCCGTCCCACCGCGCTGCGGCCTGACGCACGAATGTGGCCATGCCCTGTGAGGCGTCGGTCAGTTCCATGATCTCGACGATGGCCGCCCCGGCGGGCGGCTCGAAGTAGGCGAAACGCACCCCGTCCTCTTCGCCGCCCCACCACACCTTTGGCCAGCCCGCGTCGTCGAGCTTGGCCATCGCGCCGTCGAAATCCGGTGCCCAATAGGCGAGTTGGTGAAACCCACCGCCCGTGGTGTCGAGGAACTCGGTGAAGACACTCCTGGTGTCGTCGAGCTGTTGGATCAGCTCGATCTGGAGATCGCCACTGTTGGACAGCGCCATCGACAGCGTCACCGCGCAGGGCTCGCCACGGAAGGTGACCCGCTGCGGCAGCCCGCGGATGACGAACCACGGGCCGACGCCCATCTGGAGCCAGCCGGAAATGGCGTCATCGAGATCGGGCACCACATAGCCGATCTGGCAGACCGTCCCGGGTAGGACGGACTTGTCGGAACCCATGCGTGCAGCCTAATTGGTAGTCGGTTCTCACTAGACGAGAATTGCATTTCCCATTATCGTCAGCGACGTGTCAACACAGAAAGCTCTGGCGCCGGAGATCTCCACCTGGCCCGAGGAGAACCCCCAGCTCATCGGTAGCCGTTGCGCGGACTGCTCGGCCACCACCTTCCCCGCCCAGGCCCGCTGCCCGCGCTGCAGCAGTGCCAACACCACCGAGACCCTGCTGCCCCGCCGCGGCACCCTCATCGCCTGGACCACCCAGGGCTTCCCACCCGGACCGCCCTACAAAGGCCCCACCGGAAAAGACTTCGTCCCCTTCGGCGTCGGCCTGGTCCAACTCGGCGACACCATCCGAGTCGAAGGCCGACTCACCGAAAACGACCCCGCCAAACTGCAATTCGGCCAACCCGTCGAACTCACCATGATCCCGTTCACCACCGATGAGGACGGCAACGAGATCGTCACGTTCGCCTTCACCCCGGAGGTCTCCCAATGACCAACGATGTTGCCATCATCGGGGTCGGCATCCACCCCTTCGGCCGCTTCGACAAGACCGCGATGCAGATGGGCGCCGAGGCGATCCAGGGTGCGCTGGCCGACGCCAAGCTGGAATGGAAGGACATCCAGTTCGGGTTCGGCGGCAGCTATGAGGTGTCCAACCCCGACGCGGTGACCCGCCTGGTCGGGCTCACCGGCATCACCTTCACCAACGTGTTCAACGCGTGCGCCACGGCCGCCAGCGCGATCCAGCAGACCGCCGACACGATCCGGCTGGGCAAGTACGACATCGGCATCGCGATCGGTCTCGACAAGCATCCCCGCGGGGCGTTCACCGACGATCCGGCCAAGCTGGCCCTCCCCCAGTGGTATGCCGAGAACGGCCAGTTCGTCACCACGAAGTTCTTCGGGATGAAAGCCAACCACTACATCCACAAGCACAACATCTCGCAGGAGACGCTGGCGCGCGTGGCCAACAAGAACTTCCGCAACGGCGCACTGAATCCAAACGCTTTCCGCCGCAAGGAGATTTCGGTCGACGAGATCCTGAACTCGACCGTGCTGAACTATCCGCTGACGCAGTACATGTTCTGCGCACCCGACGAAGGCGCCGCCGCGGTGATCATGTGCCGCGCCGACATCGCGCATCGTTACACCGACAAACCGGTGTATGTGCGGGCCAGTGAGATTCGCACCCGGACATTCGGCGCCTACGAGGTGCACGCCACCTCGGCCCCGCTCGACGAAGACGCCTCACCGACCGTGTACGCCGCCAAGGCCGCCTATGAGGCCGCGGGCATCGGGCCTGAGGACGTCGACATCGCCCAGTTACAGGACACCGACGCCGGCGCCGAGGTGATCCACATGGCCGAGACCGGGCTGTGCGCCGACGGCGAGCAAGAGAAACTCCTGGCCGACGGCGCCACCGAGATCCACGGGTCGATCCCGGTCAACACCGACGGCGGGCTCATCGCCAACGGTGAACCGATCGGCGCGTCGGGCCTGCGCCAGATGCACGAGCTGGTGCGCCAATTGCGCGGCGAAGCCGGCGACCGCCAGGTGCCCGGCAATCCGCGCGTCGGCCTGGCTCAGGTGTACGGGGCGCCCGGCACCGCGTCGGCCACGATCCTGTCGCTGTAATTCCTTGCACGAGCAGACGCAGACTCGCACCAGAACGCTTGCCATAGTGCGATTCTGCGTCTGCTCGCGGAAAGAGCGTCACCACAAGTAAATGGCGAGCACGGTCGCAGACAGCGCCGCGAGCCAGGCGTCGGTACCGAATCGCAGCCATGCCGGTGCGGTGCGCACCTCCATGAACTCGCGAATGATCAAGCGGCATTTGATCGCCGCGAGCGCCACGACCGACACGGTGATCGGGACGCTGGCCACTGCCGCGCCGTGACCGAGCCACCACGAGACCACGGTGACCACGCACAGGATTGCCCAGACGACGGTGATACGCCGAATCACGTTCATCGGTCACCTCATTACGTAGACGAGCGCGAAGATGACGACCCACAGCAGATCGACCATGTGCCAGTAGGTCGCGCCGGTCTCGATCACGGACATCCGATTGCGCGTCGAGGTTCGCAGCTGATACCAGCTGACCCCGAGGAACACCAGGCCGAGCGCCACATGGAAACCATGGATTCCGGTCAGCAGGTAATAGAACATGAAGAAATCGTTGCTGGGGAACGTATATCCCTCGGCGATCTTCGTCGACCACTCGAAGGCCTTGACCGCCAGGAACAACACGCCGCACAGACCGCAGTAGACCGTGAGGCGTGTCGCGCGGGCGATGTCGCCGTCGCGGGCGGCCATCACACTGCGCGCGACAAACCATGAACTGGTCAGCAGCACAAGAGTGTTGACGGCGCCGACGGTGAGATCGAGATGCTGCTGGGATTGCAGGAAGAGCTCGGGCTGCTGGGCCCGGTAAACCATGAAGACGACGAAGTAGCCCGAGAAGATCACGAGGTCGCCGAGGACGAAGACCCAGATGTCCTTGCCGCCCGGCACATGTGGCGTACGGGTGCCCGTCGACTGTTGGTGCAGTTCGGGCGTTTGAGTGTCCGTCATGGCTAGTCCTGAACCTGTTCATCGACGGGCTGGGTCTTGATCGCGGAGTAGAGCAACCGGATGATGCAGATCTCCCAGAGCACGAACACTGCGGTGCCCATCCAGAAGCTGATCGAGCCGTTCCACGCCAGCGGTCCGGCCTTGAAGATGAACACCGGGCCGGCCAGGATCTCGGTCACGATCATCCAGATGCACATGTAGCCGAACCACTTCGGGAAGATCTCGTTGCGGTCCAGAAAGATCGCCAGGGCGAGCACCATGTTCTGCGTGGCGAAGCAGCCGAGCGACCCGACGAAGGACAGCAGTGCCAAGTCGTAGAGCATCGCGATGATCTGCGGGTCGCGATCCGGCCGGAACGCCGCCACAAGGAATGCGAACGCGGGGATCAGGCACCCGGGTACCGCTCCGACGACGAGAGCGGCAATGTAGCCGTAGGCGAAGACCGGTGCGACCGACATCCGTTTGATCTGATAGGCGATGAGGCCGTTGGCCACGCCGGTGAATCCGATCAGGAACATCAACAGCGCAAAGCCGATCCGGATCGTCAGCGAATGGTCATCGAAGAAGCCGGCGATCTGATCCGGGCCGATGTCGGGCCGCGGGGGCGGCATCACGCGGGTGAGGACGCAGAAGATGAGCCCGAACAGGTTGTAGAACACCGGCAGTGTCCACCAGCAGATCCACAGGTCGAGCTTGGGCCGGTCGGCCCAGTCCGAGCGGGCGTTCCCGGTGGACAGCGCCAGCGTGGCACTCACGACGCAACCACCGCGGATGCCTTGTCCGGCAAGGTTTCCTCGGCACGCTGTCGACGGATCGCGCCGTGCACGGCGACGAACATCAGCACCAGATAGACGACGAACGCGCCCCACCGCAGCCAGAACGAGACCACTCCGTCCCAGGCGAACGGACCGGACTGCACGATCACCGAGCCGACCGCGGGCGTCATCGCAGCCGCCGCAACGAGATTGACAACGACCACCCACCGGGCGAACACCGGCTCAGGCCGGGCATCGAGCCAGACCGCCAGTGCCAGAATGAGATTAGCGACGACGACGAATCCGACCGGTGCGACGAATATGAACCAGGCGAAATCGTTGAGCAGCATGGTCAGTTGCGGATCGCGCTCCGGCCGGAATGCGGCGACGAGCCAGAAGATGTCGGCGATCGCGAACATGGTGGCACCGGTGGAGACCGCGGCAAGATAGCTGTAGGCCAGCACCGTGCTCGGTGTCGCCATCCGCTTCATCTGCACCACGATCACCATGAAGAACGGGACCAGCATGATGGCGCACAGGTTGAGCGTGATCATGCTGAACCGGATCATCGTGCTGTTCTGCCGGTAGAACTCGGCAACCTGCTCGGCGGTCAGTTGCGGTGACATCGGGGGCCAGAAGCCAGGAAAGGCGAGGACCGCGATGAGCAGGACACCACCGAAGAACGGGGTGATCCACAGGCTGATTCGCTGCGCGGTGGTGTTCATCGGTGCACCACGTCCCTTCGCGTCGGCAGGGCCCTAGCCGATCGGCTACTCTCGGCGACCGTAGCCGCACGGCTACCCGGGAGTCAACGTCTCGGCGGATAAAAATCGGCCTTACCGTAACGCCGTACGGAAATGACGTTCTACAATACGAAAATGATGTTTCCGCACGCTGCCGCGCCGGCGGGATGAGCGGCTCAGGCAGACACTTCGATCGGCTGCGGTTCGCCCTCCAGGCGGCGCAGCCAGCTTTCGCAGAACTCCAGGACCTCGGCGTGACCGGCGGACATGCCCAGGGCCTGCTCCATGACCATCACGCGCGAGACGCTCGTCGCGAAGATCGTCCAGACGATAGGCGGCACGTCGGAGGAGTCGACGCCGTACCGCCGAAGCGCAGCCGTCATCGCCTTGGTCTGCTCCTCGCGGAATTTCTCGGCGTAGTGCGCGATCTCGGTGCGCAGCGCCTTCCGATGATTGGCCAGACCCATGATCTCCATCGTCAGACGCGTGGCGCCAGGGTCGGTGCCGAACCGCCACAACGCCCACAGCGGTTGCGCCGAATCCAGTGCGCGCGCCTGTTCGACGAGGCCCTCCTCGGCACGCCTGCGGAACACTGCGAGGAACAGGTCGTCCATCGTCCGGAAGTAGTAGTGCACCAGCTGGGGCTTGAGACCGGCGTGCTCGGCGACGCGGCGCGACGTCACCGCGGCATAGCCCTCTTCGATCATCAACTTTTCGGCGGCGTCGAGCAGGACGATGCGGTTCTTCGCGTCCGGCGCCCCGATCCTTCGCGCCGATGCCATACCCCGGCCCCTCTCCTCGCAACTCGAACGATGCCTCAGCCAGATCGTAACTTCGGCGCGCCGAGTGATCTTGACCACGACTCTAGCGCCATGCTAAGCAGGTGCTCAGCACTTTTCGTGTTTTTCCATTCGCGCGGTGCAGCCCGCCGCGAAAACGCCGCAGCGCATATTGAATTCGGAGGCAGTGCATCATGACCGAGGCCGCGACGCCCGACTACGACTCGATCGATTACTTCACCGACCCGTCGTTGGTGCCCGACCCGCATCCGTACTTCGACCACCTGCGCAGCAAATGCCCCGTGGTGCGCGAGCCCAACTACGGTGTCCTCGCGATCACCAGCTTCGAAGAAGCCACCCACGTACTCAAGGACACCGACACGTTCTCGTCCTGCATCGCGGTGGCCGGTCCCTTCCCGCCGCTGCCTTTCACCCCCGAGGGCGACGACATCACCGAGCAGATCGCCGAGCATCGCCCGCAGATGCCGATGTTCGAACACATGGTCACCATGGATCCGCCCGACCACACCAACGCCCGCTCCCTGCTCAATCGGCTGCTCACACCGCGGCGGTTGAAGGAGAACGAGGACTTCATGTGGCGACTGGCCGACCAGTGTCTCGACGATTTCATCGCCGACGGCAAGTGTGAATTCCTCAGCGCCTACGCAAAGCCGTTCTCGCTGCTGGTGATCGCCGACATGCTGGGCGTCCCGGAGGAAGACCACGAGGAGTTCCGCACGGTGCTGGGCGCGCCCCGGCCCGGTGCGCAGGTCGGGTCCCTCGACGGCGACCTCGTGTCGAGCAACCCGTTGGAATGGCTCGACGAGAAGTTCATCGGTTACCTCGAAGACCGTCGGAAGACACCCCGCGACGACGTGCTCACCGCACTCGCCACGGCGAACTACCCGGACGGTTCCGTACCACCCGTCATCGAGGTCGTTCGGTCTGCGACATTCCTCTTCGCGGCCGGTCAGGAGACCACGACCAAACTGCTGTCGGCGTCGCTGCGGGTGCTCGGCGACCGCCCCGACGTCCAGGAGGCACTGCGGCAGGACCGCAGCCGCATCCCGACATTCGTCGAGGAGGCCTTACGGATGGATGCCCCGGTCAAAAGCCAGTTCCGGTTGGCCAAGAAGCACACCCAACTCGGTGGGGTCGACGTGCCTGCCGGGACGACGTTGATGGTGTGCCCCGGCGCGGTCAACCGCGATCCGGTCCGCTTCGAAGACCCGCACACGTTCAGCCTGGACCGCAAGAATGTCCGTGAGCACATCGCCTTCGGCCGTGGCGTACACAGCTGCCCAGGCGGGCCGCTGGCCCGGGTCGAGGGCCGGGTGTCCATCGAGCGGATTCTCGACCGGATGGCCGACATCTCGATCGACGAGGAGTACCACGGCCCGGCCGACGACCGTCGCTACACCTACGAGCCGACCTTCATCCTCCGCGGCCTCACCGACCTGCACATCACGTTCGACCCGGTGCGGTAGCCGGCCGACCCGTTCGGAATCTCGCCAGCGTCGCGTTGCTATTCTCCGACAGTGAGAATGTGACTCTCACACCGCGAGGGTGAGATTCTGGTTCCGGCCTGCTGGAGCTGGTTCTCGTTCTATAGTCAGCCGAGCAGCTCCGAAACCTGGAGGGGGCCCGTGAAGTCCGGCTTGTTCAGCACAGCGATGAGCGCCGTTCTCGTATCGGCAGCAGTCCTCTTCGCGCCGCCCGCTTCCGCCGCCATGCCGTTTGGCAACTATGACCTGCACATCCCGGATCGGCGGGATTTCCACACCTGGGTGTTGTCGGCCATTGCCCCGTGTCGAGGAGAGAACAACTCGAAACGGCACGACTGCCTCAACGTGGGACTGATCCCCAGGCCGATTGCCAAGGCCGTGCAGCCCACCGGCGAGGCCAATCTGGTCGACGGTCGCTACACCTTTGTTGTCAATGACCCCTTCGGGCTGCGCTGCGGCGACATCTATTACGGTCCCACCATTCCCACCCACGATGTCTACAGCTGGGACGCCAATACGCTGGCCGGCGAGATGGTTTCAACCTTCGACGTCGGGTGCGACAACGCACCGGGCGGTTCATTCACCTATCCCATCACCCTGACGAGGATGTGATCGATGCGGCCCGTCTCAGCCCTCGCCACAGCCGCTGGTGCGCTGACGTTGATCGGCGGTGGATTGACGGTCGCGGTCCCGGCGGCCGCCGATACCCCGGCGCTACATCACGTCCGATATACCGTGACGGCAGACGCCCCATTCTGGGCCGAGATCTACTACCGCGCCACCGATCCGCCCACCTGGTCTGATTACAGCCACAACCCCTACCAGTTCAGCCCAAAGGCGGAAGCCGACATCGGGCCGAACCAGCCCTGGGTGTACGACGCGATGCTGGCCGATCCAGACTCCTGGGCCATGGTCACCGTGCAGAGTGGCGACGCGCCGAGTATTGAACCGCCACGGTTCCACTGCCGACTCGAGGTCGACGGTGCTGTCGTCAAGACCAACAGCGGCAACAAGGGCGCGCTGTGCTCGCTACGCAACTGGTGAATGCACGACCCGGGCACCAAAACGCCTGAGCCTCAAGGCTCTGGCTCAGTGCTTGTACTCGCGTTGTGGTTCCAGTTGCCAGAGAATTCAGTCCCCACGGCGCCACAGCGCGTCGCCGTTCATGGGAACGCAGGTGAGGAACAGACCATCAGGGGCCTGGGCGACCATATTCAGCTCGGTCGAGCAGGGCGTGTTCTCATCCCGGATTCCTGCCATCGGAGGAGAACGGAACCAGCGTGGCTCGTACCGGCGGGGCGAACCGCAGAACACCAGTCGGCCGGGCCGGATCGACGGGCCGGCCACGGCCACCCCGAAGACGAAATAGGTGGTGTTGTCGCAATAGGAGCCCAGCACCACGTTCGGCCTGATACCGGGCACGCAATACGCGTCGTTGCAGGCTTGAGGTCCGGCATTCGCCGGCGGGGCAGCCATCATTCCGGCGAAAATTGCTGAAGCGGCCGTCGCCGCCGCTATCACGCGCACCCTGCCACTTTCCCACACTTGGAAACGAAATTCTCTATCTCTGAGAAGATTACTCACGCGGATGAGAGCAAGTTTAAGCGGCCGCCTCGTGAAGCTGACAAACGTCCCTCGAATCGAAGGGCCGCCACTGGCGCGACTGATATTCTCCAAATCTGAGAATAGCGCTTTCGAGCAGAGGAGTTGGTGCATGCCGGCAGCTACGAGAATCGCCACCGCAGCGGTCGTCGCCTCGACCACGATGGTCGGTCTCGGCGCCGCACCCGCCGGCGCGGACCCCGGCAGCTGGGGTATCAACGGAACATTCGCCACATCGGTCAACGGCGATTGGGCCAAGGTCAACGAACGCTATGAGGACCAACCCTCGGAGCGGCAAAACTGGACTGTCGCCACCGAATGCATATCCCCCACCGACTGTGCCGGCACTGTCACCAGCGACCAGGGTTGGTCGGCCCCGATCTACACGGTCAACGGGCTCTACTACGTCAAGCGTTCGGTCCCGGAATGGCGGTTCTGTGCCGACGGCACACCCATCGAAGGCCTGCAGGTATACAAGCTCTATCCGGTGGGCTTCGACGGGCATGTGGACCTGTCGTCGAACGAGTACACCGGAGAGCAGCAGACCACCGGCCCCAGCGGATCGTGTGGCCGCAATCAGTGGCCTGCCATCCGCGCGCCCTTCTACATGAAGAAGATCTAGCGAAAACCGCTTCTGCACAACACAACCGGCCGCGGGCCAGGCCGTGGCCGGTTCTGGTCGGCGTCGACTAGGAGTCTGCTGAATTAATCCCGCGTGGCGGGGGTGGTTGTGCTGGGGTTTTCGCCGATGATTGGTGGGTGCAGGGTCGATCTGATGATCAGCGTGAGTTGTTGGATGCCGAGTCGGTTGCCGGGCATCTTCTGAAGTCCGACAGCATGTTTGCGTTCCTGGCGGCTCATCGGGGCCAGTTGTTTCCCGAGGAGATGTTCGCCGATTTGTTCCCGTCGCGGCGGGGCCGACCCAGCGTGCCGGCTGAGGTGATGGCCTCGGTGATCACGCTGCAGTCCCTGCACGGGCTCTCCGATAACGAGACCGTGGAGGCGGTGACGTTTGATCTGCGCTGGAAAGCCGCCTGCGGGTTGCCGATTACCGCGCCGGCGTTTCACTCCACGACGTTGACCTATTGGCGGCGCCGGCTGGCGGCCTCGCAGCGGCCGAACCGGATCTTTGAGGCGGTCAAAGCCGTCGTGGCGCAGACCGGGGTGCTGGCGGGCAAGACGCGGCGAGCCTTGGATTCCACGGTCCTCGACGACGCGGTGGCCACTCAAGACACCGTGACGCAGTTGATCGCCGCGATCCGCCAGGTGCGCCGTGAGATTCCCGCCGCCGCTGCGGTCATCGAGGCTCACTGCAGCGCCCACAATTACGACGATCCAGGCAAACCGGCGATCGCGTGGAACGACAAGGCTGCCCGCGACCTGCTGGTCGACGGGTTGGTTGGCGACGCGCACCGGCTGCTGGGGCATCTGCCTGATCAGGAACTCGGGCCGCGGGCCGCCCAGGCGGTGGCGTTGTTGGCGTTGATCGCCGGCCAAGATGTCGAACCCGTGGAGGGATCTGATGGCACCGACGGGCACTGGCAGATCGCGCAGAAGGTGGCCCCGGATCGGGTGATCTCTACCGTGGATCCCGAAGCCCGCCATGCCCATAAGACGGTGCATCGCCGCCAGGACGGCTTCAAGGCCCATATCGCCGTCGAACCCGACACCGGGATCATCACTGACTGCGTCCTGACCAGGGCCAATGGCCCAGACAACCACGAAGCGGTCGTCGGACTGGCCCTGCTCGACGACGAGCAGTCTCCGGTGCGGGTGCTGGGTGATTCGGCCTACGGCACCGGGGCCGCGCGGGCCGCACTGGCCGCACGTAAGGACTTCGCGGTGATCAAGCCGATACCGCTGCGGACACCGGTGCCCGGCGGATTCACCAGCGACGACTTCAGCATCGACTTCGACGCCCGCACCGTGACCTGCCCAGCCGAGCACACCGTCGCGATCACGCCCAGCGGCGGCGCCAAATTTGAAAAGCACTGCCGCTCATGTCTTTTACGGACTCAGTACACCACCGCCAAGCGTGGACGCAAACTCACCATCAGTGAACACGAACATCATCTACGCGCAGCACGGGCAATGGCGCGCACACCCAAATGGCAGGCCGAGTACCGCCAGCACCGACCCATGGTGGAACGCTCGATCGCCTGGTTGACCCGCAACAATCGCAAGGTTCGCTACCGCGGCGTGGCGAAGAACGATCAGTGGCTGCACCACCGCAGCGCCGCGTTGAACCTGCGCCGCCTGCTCACGATGGGGTTGAACCACACCGGCACTGCATGGGCAATCGCCTGACACCGCGGGTTGTCTTGTCACCCCCAACTACGGATGTCACCCTCGATATCGGCGGGGCGATCTCGTCAATGTCGACCTCCGGGTCTGACTTCAACCACGCGCCACTGAGCGCTTGAGACGCCCCGCCCCCAAAACCCACTAATTCAGCAGACTCCTAGATCGGCAGCATGTCCTGCCAGGTGTTCGCCTCGCCGATCAGGTTGGTCTGCTTGTAGAGCAGGCCGTCCTGACCCTGATACTGACCGGTGCGTGGGTTGTACTTACTAATCGCTAACGACGGTCCGCTCGGCTGACCGCCGGAGAATCCGGAGGGTGCGATCACCGGGTCCATGGACGTCGGTGGAGCCGAAGGGTCGATCGGCGTACCCGCCGGCGGACCATGTGGCACCGGAACCTCCCGCGGTAGATCCGCCGGCGGTATCGGTACGGTATCCAGATTCGGCGCAGGCGGTGGCGCCTGCCCCGGGACCGGGGGTTCTGGAAAGGTCAACGGTCCCGGCGGAAGCGGTCCCGGACCCATGGCCGGGAAGCTCGGGGGCCCTTGCGGTTCCGGCAGCGGCGCGTTCGGCCGCACGGCCACACCCGGTGGCAGCGGCGTGCCCTCCAGCGGCCCGAAGGTGTTGTCGTCCAGTTCCACTCGGGAGTCTGGTGCAATCCCTTGCGAGACGAGGTTCGGGTCGAAGGGGTACGGGCCGAGAGTGTGCTGACGCTGCGCCAAGGGTTGGTAGCCCCTAGGGTCGTTGCACAGTTCCACGGTGGGGGCGCGCTTGCCCGGGTGCTCCATGCATGGATAGTTACGTGCACCGCGCACCGCGATCGGAGAATCCTGCGGCAGCTTGCAGTAGATGTTGTCCGGGGTGTCGATGATCGACTCATCGGTCGGCGCCCGCCATGCCGACGGCGGCAGGAATCCGACCGTGCACGAGTTCGGATCACCCAGGCCCAACGAGAATTCGCCGTCAGGCATACCCGACGGGCTATTGCCCGGCAGATAGGTCTGTGTCTGGGCAACGTACGGCGGGAAGAGTACCAGCACTTGCTCGACCGATGCGTTGTAGGTCACGAGCACCTGTCCCAGGGTGGTCATATTCGCCAGCAACACAGGCAAAGTGGGCTTGATCTGGTCGAGCAGACGAGAGGTCTCCTGCGCGAAGCCCGGACCATTCTGCAGAACGGACCGGAACTGCGCGTCGTTTGCAACCATCTGGCCGGTGATGCCGGCCAGGCTGGCGGCCCAAGTGCGGATTGAATCGCCAGTCTGCGCCTGCGCATCCAGGAACGGCCCGGAATCGTCGATCAGCTGGCGGGTTTGGTCGGAGATCTTGTTGGCGTCGTTGGTGATGGTCGATGCCGAGTCCAGCAGCGAGCCGAAGTCGTAGCCGGTGCCGTTGAACGCGTTGTACGACTCATCGAGCAGCTTGCTCAGCGAATCCTTGGGAATGGTGTCCACCAGCGCACTGAGCTGATCGAGCATCGGACCGACCTGCTGCGGCACCTCGGTGTTGTCCACCGAGATCACTGAGCCGTCCTGCAAATACGGGCCAGAATCGGTACGCGGCAGCAGGTCCACGTACTGCTCACCGACCGCCGACATACTGCGGACGGCAGCCTTCAAATCGGCCGGGACCTTCGGAGAGCGATCCAGCGACAACGTCGCCTCGGCGCCTCTCCCGGTCAGTTCAACTGAGGTGACCTTACCGATCTGCGAACCCCGATAGGTCACGTTGCTGAACTGGTAAAGCCCACCTGTGGCGGGCAGTTCCAACTTCACCGTGATCCGGCCGATTCCGAGCAGGGTCGGCACCTGCATGTAGGCGAACAACATCACTGCGACCCCGACAACCGACGCGATGGTGAACAGAATCAACTGAGTTCGGACAAAACGCGTGAGCATTTATCCGCCACCCCCTGTCGTCGGAGCCGGTGGGGCTGCGGGAGCCGGAACCGACGAATTCGGTTGGGCTGCATATGGTCCGGCAAATATCTGCCCCGGCTGACCCGATGGAGATGTCGGCGGCGGCGGTGCGCCGCCCGTCAACGCGAGCGGTTGCTGCGGGACCACCGGGAGCACCGGGCCCGCATACGGGGGCGGTGGGCCCGCCGCAGCCGCAGTATCAACCGGTGCCGGTTCCGGCTCCGGCGGGAATGCATCCGGCGGTGGTGGATTTACGCCGGTCTTGAGCGGGTCGTAGGTGTAGTTCAGCCAGGAGGGATCGCCCGGAGCCGGAACGAGCTCGGCGTTCTCCTGCTCCCAGCGGGTTCCGAGCATGAGACTGCGCTTCAGCCGCGGGATGGTCAGGTCGATGGTGGCGAACAGGTTGAAGTAGTCACCGCGGATATCCCGATCGATGAAGCCCTGGGTGAAGGGATAGTGCGCTGCGAACTCGAGAACGCTGGGCAGTTCCGGTCCCACATCGGCGAGCGCCGCAATCGCCGGCTCCAAGTTGCGCAGGTTACGCACCAGGTCCTCCTGCGATTCGTTGGCCAATCTGTTGGCCGTGTCGCTGAAGGTTCCGAGCTTCTGCAGGGCTGCGGTCAGCCGCGGCCGCTCCTTGATCAGCACATCCATCGCCGGCGGGATCTTCTGCAGCGCACGGGTGATGACGTCACGTTGACCGGCGAACGTCGATGCCAGCCGGTTGAGCGAGTGAATTGAGTCCACGATGCTGTCGCGCTGCGCGTCGAGGGTCCCCACGAACGTATCCAACCGGGTGAGCAGGTTGCGGATATCGGTGTCTCGACCGTTGAGCGCGGCACTGAAATTGTGGATGATCTCGCCGGCCTGACCCAGCCCGCCACCGTTGACCACGGCAGCCAACGAGGACAGCGTCTGCTCGGTGGTCGGGTAGGTCGAGGCGTTGTTCAACGGAATCGTCGAGCCCGGCGGCAGGCTGCCCTCCGCCTCCTTCCCGAGCGGTGCGTTGATCGCGAGGTGCATCGAACCCAGCAAGCTGGTCTGCCCGATGCTGGCCACCACGTTGGCCGGCACCACCACACCGGGTTGCACCGAGAATTCGACGTCGGCATGCCAGTCCCTGACCGACATGCTGCGCACGCTGCCCACGACGACGTCGTCCATCATCACGGGCGAATTCGGTTCCAGCGTAGCCACATTGGCGATCTCGACGTGGTAGACGGTGGACTCCGGCCCGCGCCCCACCGCGCCGGGCAGCGGCAGCGAATTGACGCCCTGGAAGGCGCAACCGCTGGCCAGCGCAACGCAGGAGCCAGCAATGATCGACAACCGCAGCTGCTTTCCGCTGATCATGCCGGTGGCATCCCCTCTGCCGGAAGTGGCGGTGTATCGGCCGGGGCAAGCCCGGTGTCAGCGCCAGGAGCCGAACCTGCCGCCGGCGCGAACGGAGCCTCGGCCGGTAACGGCCCGGGTGCCGGACCCGGTGCAACGGTCGCCGGATTGAGCATGTCCCGCAGCGAGGACGGCACATTGGGCTGGACCACCGGTGGAGCGCCCGGAAGCATCTGCTGGGCACCTGGTGGCGGGGTTCCCGGTGGGCGACCCGTGAACGGCGGTGGAGGCGTTGGTCCCGGCACATAGGCCGACTGAGACGGCGGAATCGGATTGTCGGGCACCTCCGGCGACCCTCCGCCACCGCCGGGCGCCAGGCCAGGTTCCGAATAGACAATGTTCTCCGGATTGGCTGACGGTGCCAGGTACGGCTGGATCGGAAACGGAAAGTTGTTGAAACTCAACAGCCGCAACGCCGGGCCGAGGTACTGCGCGCACAGTTTCGCCGTCTCGGGCGCCGTCGTGTTCTCCACGGCCCCGATGGCACCGCAGATGAACTGCACTGGGTTGGAGAAACCGTGCAACACGAACTGGCCCACCGGGCTTCCGGTGTCGGGGTTGTAGATGTTGTACGCATTGACCAACGCATTCGGTGTGATATGCAGCAGGTTCTCCACATTCATCTTGTTGTCGACCAAGATCTGGGTCACGTTGGCCAACCGTTGCACCTGCTCGGAGGTCTGGGCGCGGCTGCCCGCGACGAACCGCTGCACCTCGACGACCGCAGTCGACAGTTCTCTCAACGCCGCATCGAGATCCGAACGGCTGCCGTCGATCACACTGGTCAGTGTGGCCAGTCGGTTCTGGAATGACACCACCTGAACGTTGCTGTCCCGAAGCGCGGTGACGAAGATCTGCAGATTCTTGATGACGTCGACGATATTGCCGCTGCCTTCGGCGAGGATTCGCGCCACCCCGGACAGCTGCGAGATGGTCTCGTGCAGCTTCACCCCGTTGCCATCCATGGCTTTGGCGGCGCTGTCGATGAAGCGCGACATCGAGGTGCCTTCCACACCGTTCTTCGGGCCCAGTTCGGTGGACAAGCGCATCAGCTGCTCTTTGACCTCGTCCCATTCCACCGGCACCGCGGTGTCGTCCAGCCCGATGACCGCGCCGTCGGACATCGTCGGCCCCTGCGACCGATAGGGCGGTGTGAGTTGCACGTACCGGGCCGCGACCAGGTTCTGCGCGACGATGATGGCCTTCGCCTCTGCCGGAATGTCCACGCTCCGGTCGACACTGAGAGTCAACCGGGTCTGAGTGCCCTCCGGGTCGATCGCCTCGATGGTGCCGACCTTCACCCCCGACACCCGGACGTCGTCGCCGGGATAGATGCCGGTGGCCGAGGTGAACAGGGCCGAAATGGTTCTCGGCGCCAAGAACAACTGGCGCACCAGGACTGCCGTCCCCGCGACAAGCAACGCCACCAGCGCCACCGCCAAACCGGTGATCAGTCGCTTGCGGTTCATCAGCGCGAACCTCCGGGAATTCCGTTGTAGGGAAACGGGAACTCCGCTCGCGGTCCGACATTGTCCGGCGGTTGACCGGCGTTGTTGCCGCGTCGGAACCCGAAGGCGTAGTCCATGAACGGTTGCAGCATGGCCTGACTTACCAACAAATTTGGCACGAACGCGTTGTAGTACGGGCCATTCGCCAGTGTTTCGGCTTGAGCCAGCCAGAACTTCTTCATGTCCGGAAGCATCTTGTTGATGTTGTCGCGATTCTTCTCGAGGATCTCGGTTACCCGGTTGAGCCGCTCCAAGGTGGGCGCCAGCTCCTGCTCGTTGTCGGCGACCAGCCCAGTGAGCTGTTGGGAGACGGCCGCGGTGTTCGCCAGTAGGTCCACGATTGCCTGCCGACGATCGTTGAGCACGCCAAGTAGGTCGTTTGCGTTCAGGATCAACGTGTTCAGCTGCTGGCTGCGCGCGGAGAGGACGCCGGTGATATCGGCGGCGCTCTTGAGCAGGCTGGCCAGGCTCTCGTTGCGGCCGTTGATGGATTTCGACAACCGGCTCAGACCATCGAACGTCGGGCCGAGCCGCGGGGCCAGCTGATCGATGATGCCCGAGAGGGTGTCCAGCGACTGGTTGAGCGACGCGGTGTCGGTTCCCGCGGTGTTGGTGGTCAACTCGCTGACCGCATCGGTCAGCGAATAGGGCGACGAGGTCCGCGAAGTCGGTATGACGTCTGTCGACCGCAGCGTGCCGCTGCCCGCGGGCTCCAGCGTCAATACCCGCTCACCCAGCAGCGAGCCGGTGCGAATGTGCGCGGTGGTCAGCGAGCCGAGTTCCTGTTTCCCCTCGATGGTGAAGGTGATCAGCGCATCGCCGTTGTCCAACGAGATGCCCGTGACCGAACCGACTTTGATACCCGACAGGGTCACGTCGTTACCAACTGCGATCCCGCCGGCCTCGGTGAACAGCGCCTGGTGGCGCACCGATGTCGCCCACTGGGCCAACCGCTCGGGCTGCAGGCCGACGGCGATCACCAAGATCATCAGTACGGTGCCGATGAAGCCGGCCTTGATCAGTTTGGATTCGCGGTACTTGAGCATCAGGGCTCTGCGCACCTCCCGCCTTCTTGTTTGATCCAGGGGAAGACTGCGGTCCGACCCTGAAGGTCGGTGACGCGCAAGTTGATCCCGCAGACGTAGTACATGATCCAGCTGCCGTATGCCCCGAGCCTCGCCATCTTGCGGTAGTTGTCGGGGCCCTTCTGCAGACCACGATCAAGGACCGCCTTATTGTCATCGAGCAGTGGCGCGAGCCGATTGAGCTGATCGACGGTGCCAGCTAGCGGCGGGCGCGCCTGCGTGAGCAGGCTGGCCATGGATGCGGTGCCGTTGTCGATGGAGGTGATCGCATTGCCGATTGGATCGCGGTCCTCCGACAAGCCGCTGACCAACTTCTCCAACCGATCGATGGTGGCCGAGAATTTGTCGCCGTCTTTGTTCAGGGTGCCGACCACTTGGTTGAGGTTGTCGATCAGTTGCTGAATGACCTCGTTGTTGTCGCCCAGGGTGTTGGAGAACGAGGAGGTCTTGCTCATCAGTGAATCCAGGGTGTCCCCCTGGCCCTGGAAGATGTTGACCAGCGAGGACGTCAGCGCATTGACGTCCTGGGGGTTGAGCCCCTGGATCACTGGGCGCAGGCCACCGAGCAGCAGGTCCAGGTCCAGCGCACTCTGCGTACGCTCCACCGGGATCTGGGAACCAGCCGCCAGAAGCCGGGTCGAGTCAGGCGTGTCGAGCAACTCCAGGTAGCGGTCACCAACCAGGTTCAAATACCGCACGGCGGCATTGGTTCCGGTGGTCAATGCGACACTGCGGTCGGTGTCGAACTCGACCAGCACCGACTTGTCCGGTTGCAGCGACACACTTTTGACCGTGCCGACCCGAACGCCGGCGACGCGCACCGAATCACCGGCCTCCAGTCGCGAGGCATCCTTGAACACCGCCGAGTAGCTCGAGTAGGTGCCACCGCGGTACTCGGAGAACGTCATGAACAGGAACGCTGTGAGTACCGCCATCACAAT
The DNA here is from genome assembly GCF_049241375.1 of Mycolicibacterium wolinskyi str. Jessa 2025. Lineage (NCBI taxonomy): Bacteria > Bacillati > Actinomycetota > Actinomycetes > Mycobacteriales > Mycobacteriaceae > Mycobacterium > Mycolicibacterium wolinskyi. The sequence goes on along the minus strand of NZ_CP185960.1, from coordinate 2,273,716 downwards.
GGCGAACGCCCCGAACTTCAGGAATGTGCTTCTGCCGCGCGTCATCCCGGTTGTCCGATCTGTGCGGTGTTGCGCGGAGGACCGTCCAGCGGCCCGAACAGCAACTGCTTGAGACCGTCGGAGTTGAGCAGGATGCCCTGGTTGCCGTACTGCCAGGGGTTGGCATTGGTGTCGGTCACAAGGTATTTCGCTCGGTTCCCGAAGCCGACATTAGGCAGCCCCATGCAGTGTGGTCCACCCTTGGCCGCGACCTTGGGCAGGTTCTGCGGGTACCGGTAGCGTTCGACGCCCAGGGTGAACGCCAACTGGACGACGATGCCCGGATCCATTGCCGGCGGCTGATTCTTGACGGTGATCATGCCCTGCAGCGAGCATTCGAGCGCCGGCGAGTATTCGTTGAGCAGATCGGTGGTGGGCGTCAGCAGCTCAAGGGTCTTGCTCAGTGCGGGCCGGTTTCCGCCGACGACCTCGTTGCCGATGTCGGCCAACCCGATCATGCTGACCAGGAAACTGTCGAGGTTCTTCTCCTGGTCGACGATGGTCTCGCTGAGGCGGTTGGTGTTGTCGACGGTCCGCAACAGATCGGGGGCTGCGTCGCCATAGGCGTTGGACACCGTAGACATCGCCTCGATGTCATGCGACAGGTTCGGCAGACTCGGTTCCAGCTTCGCGAGCAAGGCCTCGAAATCCGTCAGCGTCTGCCCCATCTTCTCGCCACGCCCGGAGAAGGCCGATGAGATAGCGCCAAGTGTTTCGTTGAGCTTGGCGGGATCGATCTTGTCCAGCACCCGAGTGAGCTGTTGAAACACCGTGTTGATCTCGACGGTGACATGCTCGCCCTCCAGCACCTGTCCCGGCTGTATGGTCCCGGACGGATTCTCAGGTGCGACGAGATTGACGAACTTCGCACCGAATACGGTCGACGACGCGATGTCAGCCCGCACATTTCCGGGTATCAGGCGCAGCTGCGAGGGATCCATCTCCAGGCGCAGCGCCGCCCGGCCGTCCGGCAACGACTCGATCGAGGACACCGTACCCACCTGCACGCCGCGCATCTTGACCTTGGCGTCCGGGTTCATCACCAGACCGGCGCGATCCGAGATCACGGTGACGGGTTCGGTTTTGGTGAAGCTCCCGCGGAACAGGGCGACCGCCAGCGCGATGATCAGGCCGACGACGACCACCGTCCCCAGACCCGCCAGCGGACGCGCATAACCGCTCGCCCCGAAGCTGCGTCCCGGCCGCGCCGCGACCGGCGCTGCCGCGCTGGTGGTTTCGGACCGGTGGGCCGGGCCCGGGCCGATGTTACGTGTCACTGTGTTCTCCCTGCCCGCTAGCCGCTCAGGTTGAAGTTTCCGTTGGAGCCGTAGACCGACAGTGACACCAGGAGCGTCACCGACACCACGACGATCAGCGACGTGCGCACCGCGTTACCCACGGCCACCCCCACACCGGAGGGTCCGCCCGAGGCGAAGTACCCGAAATAGGTGTGTATCAGAAGGATTGTGAGAGCCATCAGCACCGCCTGCAGGAACGACCACAACAGGTCGATCGGGTTCAGGAAGGTGTTGAAGTAGTGGTCGTAGAGGCCACCGGATTGGCCGAGCAGCACCACTGTCGTGAACTGCGATGCGAGGAACGACAGGATCACCGCAATCGCGTACAGCGGGGTGATCGCGATCATTCCGGCCACGATGCGCGTACTCACGAGATACTCGACCGGCCGGATCGCCATCGATTCGAGCGCATCGATCTCCTCGTTGATCCGCATCGCACCGAGCTGCGCGGTCACGCCCGCACCGAACGTCGCGGCCAGGCCGATGCCGGCCACCACGGGGGCTGCGATCCGGACGTTGATGAATGCCGCGAGGAATCCGGTCAGTGCCTCGATGCCGATATTGCCGAGCGACGAGTAACCCTGGATCGCCAGGACACCACCGGTCGCGAGCGTCAAGAACCCCACGATCACGACGGTGCCGCCGATCATCGCCAATGTGCCCGCACCCATGGAGATCTCGGCGATCAACCGCACGAGTTCCTTGCGGTAGTGGATCGCGGCGTGCGGCGTGCCGGCAAGCGCCTTGACATAGAACAGGGTGTGGTCGCCGACCCGGCTCAACGTCGAGACCGGCTTGGTGAACTGCCGGGCCAGCCGCGGGTAGGTGCTCCGCAGAATCGTCGTCGTACCCATGCGCTAGCTCGCCGTCATCCGGATGCCGATGGCCGTGACCACCACGTTGATGACGAACAGCGCCATGAACGCATACACCACCGTCTCGTTGACCGCGTTGCCCACCGCCTTCGCGCCGCCACCGACGATCGTCAGACCTCGATAGCACGCGACCAGACCCGCGATCAGCCCGAACAACGCGGCCTTGACACAGGAGATGATCACCTCGGGCACGCCGGTCAGCAGTGTGATGCCCGCCGCGAACGCTCCCGGGTTCACATCCTGGATGAACACCGAGAACACGTAGCCGCCCAAGATGCCGATGATCACCACCAAGCTGTTCAGCAGCAACGCGACCAGGCCGGAGGCGAGGATCCGCGGTGTCACCAACCGCTGCACCGGATTGATGCCGAGCACCTCCATGGCGTCGATCTCCTCGCGGATGGTGCGCGACCCCAGGTCGGCGCACATGGCGGTCGCGCCGGCGCCCGCCACGATCAGCACCGTCACCATCGGCCCCAGCTGGGTGACGGCGCCGAATGCCGCACCCGCACCGGACAGGTCGGCCGCGCCGAGCTCGCGCAAGAGGATGTTCAACGTGAACGACACGAGCACCGTGAACGGGATCGCCACCAGAAGTGTCGGCGCCATCGAAACCCGCGCGACGAACCAGCACTGGTCCAGGAATTCCCGGCCCTGGAACGGCCGTCGGAACGCGAACCGGATCGCGTCGAGCGACATCGCGAACAGGGCCCCGACGGCCTGCATCGGCCCGGACATGTTACGCACCAGGGGCACGCCGATCGACCATCTATCTGCCATTGGCGTGTGGTCCTTCCAAGATGGTGACCGCCGACACCGCTGTCGGTCCGCCGATGTTGTGGGCCAGACCGATTCGTGCCCCGTCGACCTGGTTGGCCGCCTCCCCGCGCAACTGCTCGAACAGTTCGACGCACTGCGCTACGCCCGTCGCACCCGGCGGGTGACCCTTGGCCTTGAGCCCACCGCTGGTATTCACCGGTAGCGCTCCGCCCATGCTGGTGACCTCGGTCTCGACGAGCTTGTGCGCCTCGAAGCGGTCGGCGAATCCGAGATCTTCGTAGCTCATCAGCTCGATACCGGTGAAGTAGTCGTGCACCTCGGCGACGTCGATGTCGCCCGGTGTCAGACCGGCCATGCCGAACGCCCGCTTGGCCGCACGGACGGTGGCCGGAAACGTCGTCATGTCGGGCTTGTGCGGATACATCACCGAGTCGAGGCCGAGCCCGACGCCACGGACCCACACCGGGCGGTCGGTGAACCTGTCGACGACGTCCTCGGCGGCGAGCACCAGGGCCGCCGCACCGTCACTCTGCGGCGCACAGTCATACAGCCCGAACGGGTTCACCACGATCGGGGCGGACAGCGCCTGCTCGACGGTGATCTCGAAACGCAACCGCGCCTTCGGATTGTCGACCGCGTTGCGGTGGTTCTTGACCGCGATCATCGCGAGATGTTCGCGGGTGGCCGGCGACTCGTGCAGATAGCGCCGGACATGCATGGCGAAGCCGGCCGGGGCGACCAGCCCGAGCGGGTAGTCCCACGCCATGTCGCGGGTCTGGGCCTCCCAGCCCCACAGCATGCTGTTGGTCGCAACCTCACGCAGCTTGTCGGCACCCATCACCAACGCGACGTCCGCCGCACCCGACGCGATGCCGTACAACGCGTTGCGCACCGCATCATTGCCGGTGGCACAGGAATTCTCGATGTGGGTGACCGGGATGTCGGTCAGCCCGAGCGTGTCGGCGAGGACACCGGACGGAAACCCGTCCGTCGTTCCCATCGCCCCGAACCACGCCGCGTCGATGTCGTCCCGGTCGATGCCCTTGTCGACACTGGCAGCACACTCCGAGAACGCCACGGGCAACAGATCTTTGATGCCGAGTGCGAAATGCTCGGCGAAGGGCGTCATCCCGGCGCCGACCACGGCGACGCGCCTCACGCCGCCATCTCCGGCTGGAATGCATAACCGTAGTCGGGCACACCGGACCGGACGGCGATGCGACGCAACACCATTCGGCCCCGGTCGCCGATGTCGACCGAACCTGGCTCGGCCCCGGTGACTTTCACGAGCGCACGGACGCCGACACCGTCGAGTTCGACGATGACGAGCGAGTACGGCGTGCGCAGGCCGGGAACCGGGATCTGGACGGTCACCTCGGTGTAGACCGTCCCCGTCCGCGGCAGCGGTACGAGCTCGTACTCGGTGCTCAGCGTCCCGTCCGCGCCGACGCGGAAGCGGGGCGGGAAGTCCAGATCACCCGGTGATCCGGCGTATTGCCCTGCCTCCCAACGAACTTTGGCCTCGAACGCACGCTCGTACGCCGCAAGCGAGATCTGCAGGTCCGCACCGGGAGTAACCGTGCCCTCGGGCATCTGGCGCACCTCCCGCTCATTTCGGATCACCTGTGCCGTGCCGCCCGCGACGGTGACACCTGACAGGCTTGCCTGCTCGACCGCAACCAAGGGGCCGATGGTATCCGACTCGGCCAATGACGCGAGGGCAAATAAGCCAGAACTTGCTCCGGTAGTTGGTAATTGACGCGGAGTGCCCTGACACAACTCCACGGCCTTGTCATGATCAACCCCGGCCAGTTGCACCGGCGTGTCCAGCCAGGCCGCCGCCAGTGAGGTCAACAGGCCGCGCTCGTGCAGCAGCCGCGGATCGCCGTAATCGTGCACGACGCCGCCCACATTGCGGGTTCGCACCGGCAGGCTGCGCGCAACCCGTGCCGCGGTCCGCACCCGCAGTCCGTCCTCCGCGGTGAGGATCGCCGCCGCCCCCGCCGGGTCGAGGTCGACGCCGATGATCAGCGTGCGCGGTCGCGCCGAGCTCACCGCGTCGAGGGTGGCGGGCGCACCGCCGAGACGTTCGTTCACCTCGAGCTCCGGATCGAGGCCGAGACCGGCGAGCAGCACGGCCGCGTTACTGCTTTCCACCAGCGGAAGATCACGGCTGACCAGCACCACCCGCTCGACGGCACCACCCGGACTCAACGCCGCCCGGCCGGCCTCGACGGCCAGGGTGATGGCGTCTTCGTCATCGCCGGCTGACCGCCGGTGCTGGGTGCCCCAGCACGGCAGGTAAGTCCCGATGGACGTGATGTACGGCATGACGAACCTGGACTAGGTGACGGCGCCGGCCGTCTTGAGCTCGATGATGCGGTCCCAATCCAGTCCGAGTTCGACCAGGATGTCGTCGGTCTGCTCGGCGAATCCCGGCGCCGGTCCCGTGCGCGGCGCGGTGACGTCGAACTGCACCGGGTTGGTCACCAGTTCGAGTTCGCCTGCCTGCACGAGATATTCGTTGGCCCGGATCTGGGCGTCCTGCCCGGCCTGCAAGGTGTCCTGCACGGGTGCCCACGGCCCGGCCAGTGTCGCAAATCGCTCGCTCCACTCCGGCAAAGTCCGCTTCTTCATCGCCTCGGTGAGGATCTCGACTGCGGCCGGAGTGCTTTCGGCGAAGGATTCCGCCGTCGCGAACCGCGGATCGTCGATGTAGCGCTCGAGATCCATGTGTTTGCACACGTCGGCCCAGAATTTGGTCGGCTGCATCATCACGAACGAGATGTAGCGGTCGTCAGCGGTCCCGTAGAGCCCGACGAGCGGGTTGATCGGCGAGCCGTGCACGCCGGGTGGCGGTGTGACCATCAGCTGGTTCAGGTGCTGGGTCAGCGCCACGGTGTGGCCCATCGACCACAGGCCACTGCCGAGCAGCGACACGTCGACGACTGAAGGTTCACCGGTCCGTTCGCGCTTGAGCAGGGCCGCGGCGATGCCGCCTGCCAGGTTGGTTCCCGAGATCGTGTCGCCGTACGCCGGTCCCGGCGGCGCGATCATCCCCTCCATCCCCGCCGGGGTGATGGTCGCCGCGGTGCCGGCCCGGCACCAGAAGGCGGTCATGTCGTAGCCACCCTTGACCGATTCCTCGCCACGCGGGCCGAGCGCACTGCCCCTGGCGTAGATGATGTTCGGGTTGACCGCGCGAATGTCGTCGACGTCGATGCCGAACTTCTGCCGGTGCCCGGGCAGGAAACTCGTGAGGAACACGTCGGCGCGCCGCGCGAGTTCAAGCAGGACCTCGCGTCCCTCTGGCACCGACATGTCCAGCCCGATGCTGCGTTTGCCCCGGTTGGCATGTTCGATGTTGGGGTTGGGATCGCCCTCGACCCGCAGTGGACCCGTCTGGCGCAGGCCGCGCTGGGGATCGCCGGTGACGGCATGCTCGACCTTGATGACGTCGGCTCCCCATTCCCCGAGAACTGCTCCGGCCGACGGTACGAAGCCGTACATCGCGACCTCGAGGACGCGGATGCCTTCCAGCGGCGCGGTCACGACACCACCCGTGCGAACGTCTTGGTCTCGAGGAACTCTTCGAGACCGGCCTTGCCCATCTCCCGCCCGATGCCCGACTGCTTGTAGCCACCGAACGGACTGTCCGGACTGAAATAGTTCCCGCCGTTGATCGAGAACGTTCCCGTCCGGATCCGGCGAGCCACCGCGAGTGCGCGGTCCTCACTGCCGAACACCGCACCCGACAGCCCGTAGATCGAATTGTTGGCGATCCGGACCGCGTCGTCGTCGTCCTCGTAGGCGATGACCGCGAGGACCGGCCCGAAGACCTCCTCCTGCGCGATCTCGCTGTCGGGATCCACGTCCGCGAGAAGCGTTGGGGTGTAGAAGAACCCGGGTTCGACCTTCTCCCCTCCGGTCACGAGCGTCGCGCCGGCCTCGACCGCGCGTTTGACCATCCCGTCGACCTTGTCGCGCTGCTTCTCACTGATGAGCGGGCCCATGTAGGTCTTGGGATCGGCCGGATCCCCGTATCGGACCAGGCCGAAGTTGTTCTTGATCAGCTCGACGATCTCGTCCTTGTGCTTGGCCGGGACGAGCAGCCGCGAGGTCAGTGCGCAGCCCTGGCCGGCGTGCGTGACCATGCTGAACGCGGAAAACAGTGCGGCAGTGTTGAAGTCGGCGTCGTCGAGCACGATCGCGGCCGACTTGCCGCCCAACTCCAGGAACACCTTTTTGAGCGTCTCGCTCGCGGCGGCCATGATCCGGCGGCCGGTCGGCGTCGAACCGGTGAAGGTGACCATGTCGACGTCGTGGCTCGTGGTGAGGACGGCGCCGACCTCTGGGTCCGCGCCGGACAGGACGTTGACGACGCCCGCCGGGATGTCGGTGTGGTTGGCGATCAGCTCACCGAGCGCCAGCGTGATCAGCGGGGTGTCGGGGGCGCTCTTGAGCACCACCGTGCATCCCGCGGCCAGTGCCGGAGCGAGTTTGGCGAGCGCGAGTTGATTCGGGTAGTTGTAGGCGATGATCGCGGCCACGACGCCGCCTGCTTCCTTCTCTACCCAGCGGTGGTGCTGAGCGCCCCGGCTCTCGATGTTGCCGAGATCCTCGGTCATCGGATAGGTCTTGAGCAGTTCGGCGTAGTACCGGACGATGTCGACCGGCTGATCGAGTTGCGCACCCGCGCACAGCGCGGCGGTGGCCCCCACTTCGGCGATGGTCAGTGCGGCCAGTTCGTCGCGATGGTCGATCAGCGCCTGATGGAACTGCTCGAGACAGCGGATGCGCAGTTCGGTGTTGGTCGACCAGTCCGTGTTGTCGAAGGCGTCGCGTGCCGCGGCGACCGCGGCCGCGGCGTCGGCGACGGTCGCGTCCGGCGCGTAACCGAGAACGTCTCCGGTTGCCGGGTTGATCGAGGGGAACGTCCGCGGCGTATCCCGCAGCTCACCGCCGATCAACAGCCTCCGGTCAGCCTGGCGTACGTCCGCGATCGTCGGCGTTTCCTGCATCATCCTCCTCAGCCGATCAGCGAGTGTGATGGAAACTTCATTCTCATCACCGGCGAATCATACATTCGCCACATGAGAACACAAGCGAAAGCTAGACCGGCTAGTCATGCCCTATTCGGGGCCGTTCCCGCCCATATCCAGGTGCCATGCGGGACGGGCTCAGATCTTGCGAGATCTACAGCTCCGAGAGTACGGTTCTCATAATCGGAAGGATGATTCTTGATGGTTGAGAGACCCGGGTTCCCCCCAGCGCCCGGAGGTTTGTCGTGAAGAACGCCGTCGTGACCGGAGGGGGATCGGGGATCGGCGCGGCCATCGCAGCGCGCCTGCGCGCCGACGGGCTTCATGTGGCGACATTGGATCTGCAGCCGTCAGACGACGAGTTCGCCCATGTCGCCGACGTCACCGATCGCGCCGCGGTCGATACCGCGCTCAACGCCGTCCGTGCGCAATTGGGCCCGATCTCGGTATTGGTCAACGCGGCCGGGCTGGACTGCTTCAAACGCTTCACCGACATCTCGTTCGAGAAATGGCAACGCGTGATCGACGTCAACCTCAACGGCGTCTACCACTGCGTCCAGGCAGTACTGCCGGACATGATCGAGGCCGGCTGGGGCCGCATCGTCAACATCTCGTCCTCCAGCACGCATTCCGGCCAGCCCTTCATGTCGCCGTACGTCGCGGCCAAATCTGCGGTCAACGGGCTGACCAAGAGCCTTGCGCTCGAATACGGGCCCAACGGCATCACGGTCAACGCCGTACCACCCGGCTTCATCGACACCCCGATGCTGCGGAAAGCCGAGGAGCGCGGATTCCTCGGTGACACCGAGCAGCAGATCCAACAGACACCGGTGCGCCGGATCGGCAGGCCAGAAGACATCGCCGCCGCATGCGCCTTCTTGATCTCCGAGGAAGCCGGATACATCACCGGGCAGATTCTGGGCGTCAACGGCGGCCGCAACACCTAACCGACAGGCAGGGAGGACATTTACATGGGACGTGTAGAAGGCAAGGTCGCGTTCATCACCGGGGCCGCGCGTGGCCAGGGCCGCAGCCACGCGATCCGGCTGGCCGAAGAGGGCGCCGACATCATCGCCGTCGACATGTGCAAGGACGTCGACACGGTCGGCTATGCGATGGCCAAACCCGAGGACCTCGAGGAAACCGCCCGGTTCGTCGAGAAGACGGGCCGCCGCATCGTCACCGCGCAGGCCGACGTGCGGGTCGAGAACCAACTGAAGGAAGCGCTCGACGCCGGGCTCGCCGAATTCGGGAAGGTCGACATCGTGGTCGCCCAGGCCGGTGTCGCGGCGATGAAGGGCCAGCCCCCGCTGCAGGCCTGGACCGACGGCATCAACACCAACCTGGTGGGAACCATCAACGCCATCCAGGTCGCGCTGCCCCACCTGAACGAGGGCGCGTCGATCATCGCGACCGCGTCGGCCGCGGCCCTGATGGACGCCCACAACAAGCCCAACCCGGGCGGCGATCCCGGAGGCATGGGCTACATGGTCTCCAAGCGGATGATCTCCGAATACGTGCACTACCTGGCCACCGAGGTGGCGGTGCGCGGTATCCGGGCCAACGTCATCCATCCGACCAACTGCAACACCGACATGCTGCAGAGCGAACCGATGTACCGCTCGTTCCGGCCGGACCTGGAGCACCCGACGAAAGCCGATGCCGAGCCGGTGTTCTACGTCCAGCAGGCCATGAAGGTGCCCTGGATCGAGCCGCAGGACATCAGCAACGCGGTGCTGTGGCTGGCCTCCGACGAGTCGCGGTACGTCACCGGCATGCAGCTGCGGGTCGACGCCGGCGGCTACCTCAAGTGGTACGACTACCACGTGTGATGCGCCGCAACGGATTTCACCGGTGTAGAAGGAGTTGACGATTGTGAAGGTCTCAGTTGACGGACAACGCTGCCAGGGCCACACCCTGTGCTCGATGATCGCGCCTGATTCGTTCGAGCTCGACGACGTCGACGGCCACGCCTCCCCCGTTTCCGAGGTGGTGCCGGCCGATCAGGAAGACGCCGTCAAGGAAGCCGCACACTCCTGCCCGGAGCAGGCCATCGTCCTCGAATAGCCGAGGGCAACAGATCGCCGTCCTATGCCCGCCCGAATACCAAGGGAGACAACGCCGTGAGCATCCAGGATGTCACGACCGACGACGACCGCAAGAAGAACACCTATCACTTCGACCGGCACACGCCGGAATACCGGTTGCAGTTCGAGAAGATCACCGAGGAGATGCAGTCCCGGTGCCCGATGGCGTGGACCGATGCGTACAACGGGCACTGGGTCGCCGCCGACAGCAAGCACGTGTTCGAGTTGGCGCGCTGTCCCGTGGTTTCCAATCACCACGACATCAGCGGCGAGACGCCCTTCCAGGGCATCACCATCCCGAAGGCCAGCCGCGCCACGGTGGTTCGCGGCGGCATCCTGGAGATGGACGAGCCCGAACACAGTGCCTACCGGGGTGCGCTGAACCCGTACCTCTCCCCCGCGGCGATCAAACGGTGGGAACCGTTCGTCGACGAGATCACGCGCGCCGCACTCGATGAGCACATCGAGTCTGGTCACATCGACTTCGTCGAACACCTCGCGAACGTGGTGCCCGCGGTGTTCACCCTGGCGATGATGGGCATCGAACTCAAGAAGTGGAACGTCTACAGCGAGCCCACCCATGCCTCGGTGTACACCCCAGAACACGCGCCCGAACGGGAAAAGATCAACGAGCAGCACCGCGAGATGGGCATCGATCTCATCAACAACATGATGGAGATCCGCCAGAACCCGCGTCCGGGTCTGGTGAACGCCCTGCTGCAGTTGCGCATCGACGGTGAGCCCGCGCCCGACATGGAGATCCTGGGCAACCTCGGATTGATCATCGGCGGCGGATTCGACACGACCACCGCACTCACGGCACATGCCCTGGAATGGCTCGGCGAGCATCCCGACGAACGGGAACGGCTCAGCCGGGAACGGGACACGCTGTTGCATCCCGCCACCGAGGAATTCCTGCGGTTCTTCACCCCCGCCCCGGGCGACGGCCGCACGTTCGCCGAGGACGTCGAGGTCGAAGACCACAAGTTCAAGAAGTACGAACGCCTGTGGCTGTCGTGGGCCATGGCCAACCGGGACCCGTCGGTGTTCGAAAAGCCCAACGAGATCGTGATGGATCGCAAGGGCAACCGGCACTTCAGCTTCGGCATCGGTGTGCACCGCTGCGTGGGGTCCAATGTGGCCCGCACAGTGTTCAAATCCATGCTCACCGCGGTACTCGACCGGATGCCCGACTACGTGTGCGACCCCGAGGGCACGGTGCACTACGACACCATCGGCGTCATTCAGGGCATGCGCAATCTGCCTGCCACCTTCACCCCCAGCAAGCCGCTCGGACCCGGGCTCGACGAGACGCTGGAGAAGCTTCAGCGGATCTGCGACGAGCAGGAACTCGCCCGGCCGATCACCGAACGCAAGGACCGCGCCGTCATCGACTGAAGCCATCCTCCCTGGTCAAGATCGAGAGTCAGCGGATTGTCGCAGCGGCCTGTTAACCTCGAACGAGGTCGGGTCTCGTAGACGTCTGAGCAAACTCACCGCCTGCGGGCGGACGGAATGGGGGTGGCGACACATGGTGAAGCTGTCACGCATGAAACTGGCAATCGCGGCAGGTGGGTTCGCCTTGGCGGCCCTGCCCTTCTCGGTCGGTGTCGCATCCGCGGAGCCCGACTTCGGGGCGGTCGTCAACACGACTTGCACGTACGAACAGGTCATGGCCGCGCTCAACGCGCAAGAGCCCGCGCTCGCCCAGCAGTTCAACGCGTCGCCGTTCGCACAGAGTGCGCTGCGCAGCTTCCTGGCCTCGGGACCCGCGGAACGCCAGCGGACTGTGACACAGCTGCAGGGCAGCCCCATGGCTGCGCAGTATTTCGGCCCGATCCAGTCCATCGCGGGTAGCTGTAACAACTACTGAGCCGTGCATTTCCAGATGTCCCCGGGATCGCCTGATTCCGGGGACATCTGTTTTCACCGGGTCTTGACCGGCAGTTGGGCCCACCCTCGCACACTCGACGTGCGCGCTCGGCGCGCGTTGTCGTAGTCGACATCCCAATCGGTCCACCGGTTGAAGACCTCCTCGAATGCGACGCGGGCTTCCAGCCGGGCGAGAGCCGAACCGAGGCAGAAGTGCAGCCCCTGCCCGAAGCTGAGATGACCGCCTTTGCGGTGGATGTCGAAGCGGTCCGGGTCGGTATACCGCGAGTCATCGCGATTGGCCGATCCATTGAGCAGCAGCATGTACGACCCTTCGGCGACCGTGTGTCCGTAGAGTTCGACATCGATGGCCACGTACCGCGCCTGTACCGGTGACGGCGGCTCATACCGCAGCGTCTCCTCCACCGCCGCGGGGATCAACGACGGATCCGCGACGAGTTCATGCCGTTGCTCGGCATGTTCGCCGAGCAGTTGGCCCATGAACCCGATCAGCCGCGCGGTGGTCTCGTTTCCGGCGCCGGCGATCATCGCGGTGTACGCGAGCACCTCGGTGCGCTCGAGCCGACGCCGGCTTCCGTCCGATTCCTCCACTTCCGCATTGAGCAGCTCTGTCATCAAGTCGTCGGAGGGATGGGTCGCACGCCACTCGATGTAGTCGGCGAACATCGCGAGCGAATCGGCGAACACCGTCGCGCTGACATCGCCGGACTCATACGTGATGCTGCGGTCGGTGAGATCGCGAATTTGTTGTTGGCCGTCTTCCGGAATGCCCAACAGGTAGCCGATGGTGCGCATCGGCATGATGGCGCCCAGGTCGGTGACGAAATCGAAGCCATCGGCATCGCGTAGCGGATCCAATGCGCGCGAACAGAATCCGCGTACCAGGTCTTCGACGGCCAGCATCCGGCGAGGAGTGAACACGCGCGACAACAGGCGCCGGTGCAGATCATGCAGCGGCGGGTCCTCGAACAGCAGGATCCCGGGCGGCACGTCGATGCCGCTGAACAAGATGTCGGCGGTCGTGCCGCGACCCGACCGATAGGTCTCCCAATCCGGCAGGGCGCGCGCGACGTCGTCGTAGCGGCTCAGCGCGTAGAACCCGTACTTGTCGTTGAAGTACAACGGGGCGTGCGCTCGCATCCGCTTCCACACCGGATAGGGATCATCGTCGATGTCGTAATCGAATGGGTCGTAATACAACTCGGTCGTCGGGTCGACTGACACAGCCTGCTCGCTATCTGGGTTGATTGGGGACGCCGGGGAACAGTTGCTCGGTGGGGCCTTCCGTCACCCACCCACCGAGCTTCGTCACCAGATGCGGCGCGAAAACCGATGCGTAGACGGCGTGTCCGACGACGATCGCCGCGAGAACGGACACCAGCGCCGATTGCAGGCGGGTCTTGGAGACCTTGTCCGCCCACATCTCGATGACGTTGCGGCCGTCGGAGTCGGTGCGGCCCAGCAGATAGGTGAACACCATCATCTGCACACCCATCGCGATGGCGTCGTAGACCGGGTACTGGTGCTTGGTGCCCTCCCACAGCGCCAGTCCCTCGATCACATAGCCGTAATAGAACAGGCCGAGCCGTGCCCCGATGATCGCGTTGAAGAACAACGCCCAGCAGAACCCGACCGCGAAGCCCACCACCAGTAGTGTCTGCGGACGATGCCACTGCCGTGTCCGACACACCCAGCGCCCCAGTGCCGCACCGATGATGGCGGGCAGCACGAAGTAGCCCATATAGCCGACGGGTACCGCCGACGGCAGGCCGCCCCACGTCATGTTGAGTGGCCACCACGACGGCATGCGCGGGAGCGCCGGCGGGAACTGCGCATACATCGCCCAGTCATACGGCGCCTCGATCCAGGAGAACGAGAGCGCCGAAATGCACAGCAGGAGCAAGGGATGCAGCCGTCCGCGCCGGTAGCTCAAGTAGATACCGGTCGCAAGAAATCCCAAACCGGTGACGTAGGCGAATGCGACCCCGGCGTTGATCAGGAACTGGACGTTCACCGATCCTCCTCCGAGTCGGGACGACGCGCCTCGGGATCGAAATACAGCACCAGGCCGACGATCAGGGCGATCAAACCAAAAAGGGTGCCGAGCATGATGATTGCGCCCACACCTGCCTCCTTCGGACGCCGAAACCAGCATTAATAGTGGACACTATTACAAATGGAACGGTCAAGGGCGGACTATGGTGAATGTCGGTGTCCCAGCGAAGTTCGTCGAAGAAGCAGACCGCCGTCGAGGTCCAGGCCGTCCGGCGGCCGCGCGGCGAGGTGCGCCGACTCCTGTTGGACGCCGCTCGTGAGCGGTTCGCCCGCCAGGATTACCGCGCGACGACAACCCGCGAGATCGCCGAGGCCGCCGGCGTCACCGAGTACCTGTTGTTTCGCCACTTCGGCTCGAAGGCCGGGCTTTTCCGGGAAGCTCTGGTGCTGCCGTTCACCCAGTTCGTCGATGAGTTCGGTGAGACCTGGCAAGCTATCGACCCCGAGGAGACCGACGAACAAGAGTTGTCCCGACAGTTCGTCGGCCGGCTCTACGACGTACTCGTCGAGCACAAAGGGCTCCTGCTGACACTCGTCGCGTCGGATGGACTCAGCGAGGACGAGATCGAGAGCGCGGGCATCGCCGACATCCGGCGAGCACTGCAGGTGCTCGGCCAGATCAGCACCGAGGGCATGCGCCTGCGCGGATTGCATTCGGGCCAGCCCGATCTGCCCGCCCATTCGACGGTCGCGATGATCGTCGGCATGGTTGCACTGCGGTCGACGTTCTTCGGGAACACACCCCCGTCGCGCGAGGCGATCGTCGATGAACTCGTTCAGGCGGTCCTGCACGGGTTCCTGCACCGACCCGACTGACCGCTAGCCCCCAGGTCCGTTGGGCCACTTGAGAAGTGAGCCGGCATCGACGCGGATGTGCTGCCCGGTGATGTAGCGGCTGTCGTCGCTGGCCAGGAACACACCGAGCTTGGCCGTGTCCTCAGGTTCGATGTAGGGGATAGGCATCGCCTGGAAAAGCGAGAACAGCGGTTCGGCGTCCTCTCGGGTCGGCGTCTTGCCCTCGGCTTTGAGGTCGGGCCGGAACACGCCGTACATGCCCTCGTTCTGCAGCAGGTGAGTGTTGCAGTTGGTCGGATGGATGGCATTGACGCGAATCATCCGCGGCGCCAGATGAAGACACATCTCGTCGACGTACTCCATGACGATGCGCTTGCTCCAACCGTAGCCGGCACCGCCGGGGCCCATGTCCGGACTGGTGGTCGTGCCGCGGATCATCCCGGCGGTGGACCCGGTGACGATGATCGACGCACCGTCGGGCAGGTGCGGGATCGCCACCGCGACGGTGTTCATCACGCCCACCAGATCGACGTCCGACGCATCGACGAATCCCATCGGATCAGGATTGCCCATCGCCATCGGCAGGATGCCGGCGTTGGCGACGACGATGTCGACCCCGCCGAGATCCGCGATTCCCGCCTCGACGGCATCGCGCAACTCGTGGCGCTCACGAACGTCGGCCACCCGCGCGACGATACGGCGCCCGAGTTCTTTGATCGCCCGTTCGGTCTCGGCAAGGTCCTCCGGTGTGGCCAGCGGGTAAGGGTTGGACGGGATGTCGCGACAGATGTCGACCGCGATGATGTCAGCGCCTTCGTTGGCCATCGCGATCGCGTGGGCGCGTCCCTGCCCGCGGGCCGCGCCGGTGATGAACGCGACCTTGCCGTCGAGTTTTCCGGTCATTGTGCTCCTTCTCTTCTCGCGAGCAGACGCAAAGTCGCACAATCAGCGGCGATTCTGTGCGAGTCTGCGTCTGCTCGCCGGTTCAGGTGATCGGCGTGAAGGTGATGTGCAATTCGCTCAGCCCGCGCATGATGAAGGTGGGCTCGTAGGTGTAGTTGCGGTTGCCGGGTGGGCCGTGGTGCTCTTCGGAGATCGTGATATCGCTCATGCGGTCGAGGATCCGGTTCAGCGAGATCCGGCCCTCGGTGCGCGCGAGCGGCGCACCCGGGCAGGAGTGGGCCCCGCGGATGAACGCGATCTGCTCACGAACGTTGGGCCGGTCCGGGCGGAACATATTGGGATCGTCGAACTTTCGTTCATCCCGATTGCATGCCCCGGGAAGCAGCATGACGGTGGTCCCCGCCGGCACCTCGACTTCCCCGATCTTCGTGGTGGTGCGCGCCATCCGGAAATGCGACTTGACCGGGCTCTCCAGCCGCAGCGTCTCCTCCAGGAAAGCGGGGATCTTGCTGCGGTCATCACGAAGCTCTTTCTCGATTCCCGGGTTGTCGCCGATGAATCTGACCGCCGAACTGACCAGCTTCGTCGTCGTCTCGGTGCCCGCGGCGAACAGAAACGTCGACAGGTTCATCACGTCTTCGACGTCGGGCGTCGATCCGTCCTCATGTTTGGCTTGCGCCAGTTCGGTCAGCACGTCCTCGCGCGGTGAGCGCCGTCGGCCTTCGATGTAGGCGTAGAACTTGTCGTTGAGCCACTCCAACGGGTTGTGCGATGTCGGTGCGTCCTTGCCCAACTCCCCGACCGTCTCGAGCGCGAAGACCGACTTGAACTCGTCGTGATCGTCGTGCGGCACACCCAGGAGGTCGGCGATCACCAGTAGCGAGAAGGGTTTGGCGTAGTCGGCGAGGAACTCGCAGCCACCCTTCTCTATGAAGGTATCGAGCTGTTGGTCGGCCAGCCGCCACATGAAGTCTTCGTTTTCCTTGAGGCGCTTGGGCGTGATGAGCCTGCTGAGCAGGCCGCGAGTTCGGGTGTGCAGCGGAGGGTCCTGCGAGGTGATGTGCTCGGCCATCGGAACCTGACCGCGGTGCTGCTCGATCAGGTCCGAGACGTCGTCGCTGTCCCCCGGCCCGAAAGGCAATCCCGAGAACGGTCCTGCGACCGAGACGCACGACGAGAACGCCGGGTCCTTGTAGACGGCCAGCGCCTCGTCGTAGCCGGTGACCGCCAGCACGTCGAACGGGGTGGCTTGGGTGACAGGGCATTTCGAGCGCAGGTGATCGAAGTACGGGTACGGGTCGGGTATGAGCGCCGCGTCGGTGAAGAAATCCACGTTGTCGAAGTCGGTCATGTGCGGCATCCTTTCTCTGCGCGAGCAGTCCCCCGCAAGCGGGAGGAGCCCCCAGCGCAGGTACCCTGGAAGACGCTTACCCGGGTACACACGCGTCTGCTCGCGGGTCGAACAGCACCGGCAGCGACGTCGGGGAACGGAACACCTGCCCGCGGATATGGGGATCGTCGCCGTCCGGGTCCAGCCGCAGGTTGGGTAATCGGTCCAGCAGAAGGTTGACGGCAGTGCGCATTTCGAGGCGCGCGAGATGCATACCCAGGCACACGTGCACACCGTGTCCCCAGCCGAGGTTGCCCTTCGGCGTGCGGAAGATGTCGAACTCGTCCGGGTCTTCCCATCGATCTTCCTGTCTGTTCGTCGAACCGAGCATCGGAAGCACCGAACACCCCGCGGGAATGTGAACGCCGCCGAGTTCGGTATCGCGGGTGGTGGTGCGGGTGATGGTCAGCAGCGGCGGATTCCAACGCACTGCTTCCTCGATGGCCTGCGGCAGCAGCGACCGGTCGGCGCGGACCGCGTCCAGCTGCGTTGTGTCCGAAAGCAATCCGAAGAGCAGGTTGCCCAGTGAGCGGTACGTGGTCTCCACGCCCGCGGGCAGCAGCAGCCGGAGGAACGAGAAGATCTCCTCGTCGGTGAGCTTCTCACCGTCGATCTCGGCCTCGGCGAGCAGGCTGATCATGTCTTCCTTCGGCTCGGCGCGACGGGCCTCGAGGATCGGCGCAAAGTACTCGCACAGCGCAGTCGACGCGGCCAGTCCGCGTTCCGGGTTCATGATCCAGCTCAACAGCGATATGGACCAGCGTTGGAACTGCGGATAGTCCTCTTCCGGCAGCCCCAGCAGGCCCGCGATGATCCGGCTCGGATAGTCGAATGTGAACTCCTTGACCAGGTCGGCCTTGCCGTTGTCCGCGAACCTGTCGATGAGTTCGTTGCCGACGCGCCCGACCAGTTCGTCTTCCCAGCGCGCCAAGGCCTTTTGCGAGAACGCCTTCGATACCAGCGAGCGGAGCCGGCCGTGTACCGGTTCGTCCATGCCCAGCATCACGCGCTCACCGAGCACCGGGCCGAAGGCGGCGATGACGCCGGACGACGAGAACGTCACGTTGTCCCGCAGCATCTGCTGGGCGTCCTCGTAGCGGTACACGATGAAGACGGGTTTGCCCTCTTCCCCGGGCATCGCGGACATGTCGATCCGCTGGATCGGTTCCTCGCGCCGCAGCCTGGCGAGTTCCGGGTAGGGGTCCCGGACATCACCGGAGACGGCATCGTCGAAGGACCCGAAGTCCTCCAGGTCGTCAAAAAGTTGTTCCATGCTGCTCCTAGCCGGCCGGATACGCGACGGATTTGATTTCGGTGTACTGCTCGAATCCGGCGATCCCGTTTTGACGGCCGACACCGCTCTCCTTGTAGCCGCCGAACGGGGTATCTGCGCCGTAACCCGCGGTGCCGCTCAACCCGATGAACCCGGCACGAAGCCGACGTGCCACGGCAAGCGAACGCTCCAGGGAGCCCGACATGACATTGCCGGCGAGCCCGTACGGGCTGTCGTTGGCGATCCGGACCGCGTCGTCGTCGTCCTCGTAGGGTATGACGACCAGGACGGGTCCGAAGATCTCCTCCCGGGCGATGGTCATCGCGTTGTCGACGTCGGTGAAAAGCGTTGGGTTGACCCAGAACCCCTTGTCGAACCGTTTCGGTGGTTCGGTGCTGCCGACGAGCATCGTGGCGCCTTCGTCGACACCTTTGCGGATGTAGCCGAGGATGCGTGCCTGCTGCTTGGCCGAGATCACCGGGCCGCAGATGGTGCCGGGATCCTGCGGGTCGCCGGCGGAAACGTTCTCGTATATGGTCTTGAGGATCGCGACACCCTCGTCGTAGCGGGACCGCGGCAGCAGCATCCGGGTGGGCGCCGCGCAGCCCTGCCCGGCATGCATCAGCGGGCCGATGCCGATCAGGCAGGCGGTGTTGAAATCGGCATCGTCCAGCACGATGGTCGCCGACTTGCCGCCGAGTTCGAGGAACAGCCGCTTCATCGTTGCCGCACCCTTCTCCATGATCCGCTTACCGACGGCCGTGGAGCCGGTGAACGAGATCATGTCCACCTTGGGAGACAACGTGAGTTCCTCGCCGACGAGGTGGTCGGAAGCGGTCACGACATTCACCACACCCGCTGGGATGTCGGTGTTCTCGGCGATGAGCCTGCCGAGTCGCGTGGCGTTGAACGGAGTGTCGGGCGCGGGCTTGAGCACGACGGTGTTGCCGGTCGCCAGGGCCTGACCCAGTTTGTTGATCGTCACCTCGAACGGGAAGTTCCAAGGCGTGATGGCGCCGACCACGCCGACGGGCTCGCGCCACACCTTGCGGGTGGTGTTGACGCCGGTGACCGAGACCACGGTGTCGCCTAGATCGGTTTCCCACGGGAAAGTTTCGATGAGCCGGGCGGGGTACTTGAGTCCGTCGACCAGTGGGGCGTCGAGTTGCGGGCCGTGTGTGACGGCTCGTGGAGCACCGACCTCGGCGATGAGTTCCTCGCGGAGCTCCTCGATTTCGCCCTCGATCGCGTCGTGCAACTGTTCGAGGCACTGCTTGCGGAACCCGTGGTTGGTGGACCAGTCGGTCTCGTCGAATGCCCGCCGGGCGGCGTCGACGGCCCGGTGCATGTCGGCCTTCGAGGCATCCGACACCTCCCCCAGCACTTGCTCATTGGCCGGGTTGATGTTGGTGAACGTCCCTGCCTCGCCGTCGACGAGCTTGCCGTCGATCAACATCCTCGATTCAGCCATCACTCTTGCCTTTCGGTCGCAGAGCACCGAACCGCGGAATCCCCATCATCAGGCGTGTCATCTGGTGCAGGCCCGCTGAAGGGAGTAACCGGCTGGCAATCAACAACATTCGTGCATCGGGTCCGATTGCGGTCTTGACGAACGGTTTCGAGCTGTCGAGCGCTTTCGCCAGCCCGGCGGCGAACTTGTCGGGAGAGCGTGCCGCCATCCGCATGGCCGCACGGCCGCGCTTGTCCATGGTCTGGTGATGACGGGCATACGGTCCGTCGAGTTGACGGCAGTCGGTGGTCCCCGCATCGGTGATGATCTCGGTGTCGTAGGTGCCCGTGACGATCACCGTCACCCCGATCCCGAACGGTGCGACCTCCCCGGCCATCGACTCGCCCCACCGCTCGAGCGCCCCCTTGACCGCGGAATACGGTGCGGTCGCGGGCATTCCCCGCACACCACCCTGGCTGGACACCAGCACGATGCGTCCGGTACCCGCGGCCCGCATCGACGGCAACAGCTCCTTGGTCAACTGGACCGGGCCGAAGATGTTCGTCGCGAACATCCGCTCCCACAGATCGGCCGGCGTCTCCTCCACCATCCCCGCGGCGGAGATTCCGGCATTGTGCACGACGGCGTACGGCGCGCCGACGGCCGCTTCGATCGACTTGGCCGCCGCGGTGACGGACGCGGCATCGGTGAGGTCCAATTGGACCCCGATCAGGCGGTCGTCGTCCTCGACGGCTCCGGTCGCCTCGCGCAACAGTGGCATGCCCCGGTCGGGGTTCCGCATCGCCGCGACCACGCGCCACCCCTCGCCATACAGGCGCGTGGCCGAGGCGAAACCGAGCCCGCGAGAGGCGCCGGTAATGACGACGCTGCGAAGCTCACCCATGCGCCTTCTCCGATGCGCATCGGTCGCTCGTCGAACCCAGCTCGACGTCGACGTTGCCGAACGGCCCCTGCTGCCAGGTGGACCACTTGCCTACCGAGTAGGGACCTTCTGCTCCATTCGCCCGGTAATACCCTTGCGGGTCATAGACTTTCGCTTCGGGATATGGCCAGGGACACGCGACCGCCGTGGCCTGGCCGCTGGCCTTGATGGCCCAGAACCAGGCACCGTAGGCGAAGTACGCGACGTTGATGATCGCGAACATCACCAGGAACGTGCCGAGTACCGGTCTGGTCGGGAAGATTCTCGCCTTGGCCGCGAGCTTCTCCGCGACCGACTTTCCGGTGTCGTCGCGGTAGACCAGGATGCCCGCCGGAATCATCACGAAGGTTACTGCGAGGGATTCCCAGATCAGCGGGAACTGGAACGGCGTACCGACGAAGATCGAGCCGAACGGGATCACCTGCGAGTAGATGTACATGCCGGTGCGGATGGAACCGATCTCCAGTGCCGCGTCGAACACGAACCCGATCACCAGGATCAGCAGCCCCAGGCTGATCAGCGGATGCCGCCAGACGAACGCCCCGGGATCCCGCTTCGCCTGCAGCTTGCGCAGAATCCACACCGCGACGAAGTACGGGCCGAAGTAGAACGTCACGTAGCCGAACACGATGAACGGTTCGACCGTCGGCGACATCATGATCAGCGGCCACGATTCCGGCCAGTGCAGCAGATCGGGGTTGTACACCGCGAACGGCGCCCAGTTCATGATCGGGTCCTGCCACACGATCAACGTGGTGACCAGGAACATCAGCATCACCGGACTGCCCGGGTTGCGCCGCCACCCGATGATGAAGACGACGACGAGCGTCACCAGCAGCAGCGCGGTTCCGAGTTGGACGAACCACATCCAATGGTCGAACCCGAACAGATACTCGACCGGACGAGGTCTGCCTTCCACGTTCGGATTGGCCACGCGAGGGTCGAGTTCGGTGCGCGAAACGGCCAGGAACAGCCCGACGAACGCCAGCAAGCCGATGCCCGCCAGCCATGATCCCAGGCTGCCGCGGTTCTTCTTGGCTCCCGCCGGCGCTCGCTCTTCCTGGACCGTCATGCCGTCACTCCGCACCGAAGCGGTCGACGAGATGCGAATTGACCCCGTCCGGATCCAGGGTGCGGGCGACCAGATATCCCGAGCCCATCCATGCGCGTCGCGTCCACTTGCCCAGGGACACCCGGGTTCCGGGCGCCCCGGAAGCGGCGGGCATCATCTTGACGCGCTCGAGCGCCTCCTTGACCCCGCGCGGGCTCAGCGGATGCGCGTCGGTGAAGGCGCGCACCAGCGTGGCGGCGACGTCATGGTTGACGACGGACACACAGTACTCGGGGCGGCTTCCGTTGTACCGCTTGGCATATCGGTCGAGCCAGGCCTGTCCGATCGGGTTGCCCTCGTCGTACTGGTCGACCCCGACCCAGCCGAGGAACGCCTGCCACATGATCGGATTGACCCACGCGTTCTGAAATGCGGTGGTGGTGAAGCGCGGTGGATCCCAGTCGACTGCCTCGAGGGCCGGATTGATGAAGACGATTCCGAAACCGAAGCCGAGATGCACGATCGCCTCGGCCTTGGCTTCGTGCAGTGCGCTGACCGCGGCGTTGATGTCCTGCGCCGTCTGCGCGATCGCGGCTTCGGCGACGATGCGAATACCCTTGCGGGCGCATGCAGTTCGCAGATTCTTCAGATAGCTGTCGCCGATCAGGTTCTGCTCGACCAGTACACCGACATCGGTAAGGCCCCGCTTGGCGACGAGGTCGGCGATGAAGATCGGTTCGTCGGTCATCGACCCTTGAGGGAAGGCGAACGTCCATTCCCCGAGCCAGTCGTCGGTTCCCGTGACGCTGATCGCCGGCACCTTGAAGCGCTCCTCGATCGCCTCGCGCACCGGCACGCAGTTGTCGGTGATGTTCGGCCCGAATACCACCAGGCAACCCTCGTCGACGAGTTCGCCGTAGGCATCGATGACCGCCTTGACCGAACCCTTCGGCAGTCCCTCCACCTCGCGGTAGACCATCTGCACGGGACGGTCCATCAGACCCTGCTCGACGGCCTCGGCGAATACGAGGTCGAAAGTCTGGGTGAATGAGGCCTGCAGTACCTCCGGGAACCCCGGCGGCAGCTTGAAGTCCATGAGGTAGCCGACCTTGATTGGCTCCGCGGTGCTCTCGTACGACATCCAACCTCCTGGGCCGGTTCGGTTGTGGATCGAGAAACCTAATATTTGTTCAGACACTAACGGCGCTGCTGTGCAGCGTCAATGACCGGCCGCGCCGAGGTAGACCTCGATCATCTCCGCCAAACCGCGACTCACCGAGGCATCGTCGGTGAGCGGGCCGGCGATCGCCGCCCGGGCCGCCTCACGCACGGACAAACCCTCGGCGATCAGCCGGCCCGCAGCGATCAGTACCCGGGTCGACGCGACTTCGCGCAGTCCCCCGGTCTCCAGTCGCCGGATCGCCTGACCGAAGCGCACCAGCTCGGCGGCCGTCGCAGAATCGACACCCGCTTCGTGTGCGACGATCGTCTCCTCGACGTCGGCTGCTGGGAAACCGAACTCGATCGCGACCATCCGCTGGCGCGTCGAGTCCTTGAGATCCTTGAGGACGCTTTGGTAGCCCGGGTTATAGGACACCACCAGGCCGAACCCCGGCGCGGCGGCCAGCGTGACACCGAGGCGCTCGATGGGCAGTTGCCGCCTGTGATCGGCGAGCGGATGTAGCACCACGGTCGTGTCCTGGCGGGCTTCGACCACCTCGTCCAAATAGCAGATCGCACCGTCCCGCACGGCGCGGGTCAGCGGACCGTCCACCCACACCGTCTCATCGCCGCGTAGCAGGTAGCGGCCGACGAGGTCGGCGGTGGTGAGGTCGTCGTGGCATGCGACCGTGATCAGCGGCCGACCGAGGTCGTGAGCCATCGCCTCGACGAAACGAGTCTTGCCGCAGCCGGTCGGACCCTTCAGGACGATCGAAAGCCCTTGACGGTAGGCGGCCTTGAAGACCGACTCCTCGTTCCCGACCGGCGTGTAGTAGGGACGTGCCGTTTCAGCCTGAAGCGGTGCAATGTTCACTTCTTCAACTCCATTGCGGGACAGTGCCATCAAGCCACCCTCCGTCGGATCTCAGCTGCGTGCAGGGCCGACCGGAACAGCGGGCCGATCACACCCGCGAGCTGGTCGGGGCGGCCGACCGTCGCGTGGGCCGCGCTGCCGAACACCTTGCGCAGCGATACGACGTCGGTGCTCGCCCCCACGGTCAGGCACACACAGCCGGTTCCCCGGCGCCGCGCCTCGGTCAGTGCCCGGCGCGCGTCGGCGGCGCCATAGGCCCGCTCGTAGCCGTGGTCGTAGGCCAGGCCGTCGGACACCACCACGAGAAGTCGCCGGGAGGTGCCACCACGGGACTCCAACACCGCCGAGCCGTGGCGAATCGCAGCGCCCAAGCGCGAATACGCCCCGGGCTCAAGGCTGTTGAGCCGCCTGATGGTCCGGGCGTCGAGGTGGTCGTCGAACCGCTTGACCGGCACCATCGTCACATCCTTGCGGCCCTGCGAGCAGTAGGCGTACAGCGCGACCCGGTCACCGAGGTCGTGCAGCGCGACCGTCAAGTTGGCCACTGCCTCCCGCTGCTGCTGATGCACGGTGCGCCCGACGGTGCCCGGCTCCGCCGTGGAACCCGAAACGTCGAGCAGCACGAGCACCGACAGATCACGACGGCGGCGCAGGCTGTCCAAGTAGACGGCCTCGTCCGGCACCGACCGCGCCCGCGCTTCCACCCGCGCCTCGATCGCGGCATCGATGTCGATGTCGTCGCCCTGGGACTGGCGATGACGACGGTGCAGGCCCATCCCGAGACGCGCGAGCGGCCGTCGCACACCAATGGCGGCGTCGATGGCCTGCGGGGCGGACGCCAACACCCGCGGCTCGACCTCACGTACCGTGCACCAGTCCGGCCGGTAGCTCTTTCGGTTAACGTCCCATTCGGGATACGTGAAGCCGTCCGCTTCGACATCGGAGGTCTCCTCGGTAGGCGCAGATGCCAACGACGCCACTGCGTTCGAGCCACGCTTGGCCGAGTTGACGCGATGCGTCGGCGAATCGGCGCCGGGCGGTCCGCCGCCCTTGCCGGTCTTGCGCGCCGAGGACAACAGCTTCTTGAGCCATGTGCCGATCGCGCCACCGCCGCCGACGGGGCTGGTGAACAAATCGGGTTCGTCGGTGTCGTCGACCTCGCCGTCGTCGAGTTCCTCAAGCGCCTGCTTGCTGTCGCGTCCGCGCGGGACGTGTCCGGGCGTCTCGTGATCGGACTGGCGGTCCGCACGACTGCTCGTCGCCAGCACCTTATTCGGCCGGATGACACCGAACACCGCGGGAGGATCGTCGAGCGCGTCCTTGCCCGAGGCGATCGCCAGTGACGTTGTGGCCGAATCACTTCGACTGCCGATCTCGTGGTCGGTCAGAGACCCGAGAATGCCCGGCAGCAGCGAACCGTTGGCCAGCAGCGCGCGATGCCCCTCCACGGCCAGATAACGCTTCGTCAGACGTGGATGGCGAACCATGGCGCCGACGACCTCTGGGGCCAGGCTCCCCGCGGCGATCAGCGACGCCTGCACCGCCACCGATTCGAGTTGGTCACGCGCGGGCTCCGAGGGGTCGACGAAGATGGTTTGACCGTCGGTCCATGGCGGTTCACCTGGCTCAAGTGGGGCCACCGCCACCGGGCGGCCGGCGAGAGCAGAGGCCAGCAAGCCGAGACCGGAGTGTTCGCCGGGCACCGACCACCTCCACCAAGACGTTGACCAAATATCTGTTCCACCGTAGAGTTCGGCCCGACCGGAAGTCAATCATCAGGCCTGCGGAATGCGAATGAGCGAGGAGTGCAACATGATCGACTTCACCGGCCAGGTTGCCGTGGTGACCGGCGCGGGACGCGGGCTGGGCCGGCTCTATGCCATCGATCTGGCTCGCCGCGGCGCGTCGGTGGTCGTCAACGACATCGGTGGCACCATGCACGGCGAAGGCTCGGATACCAGCGTCGCCGACCAGGTCGTGGAGGAGATAACGAAAGCCGGCGATCGGGCGGTTGCATCGTACGAGTCGGTGGACACTGCCCAAGGTGGACAGGCGATCGTCGACTCGGCCATCGAGAACTTCGGCCGGCTCGATGCCGTGATCAGCAACGCAGGCATCTTCAACAGCATTCCGTTCGAACAACTCAGCGTGGACGACTGGCGGCGCATGCTTCGGGTGCATCTCGACGGCGGTTTCTATCTGAGCCAACCCGCATACCGGGTGATGATGAGGCAGCGCTACGGGCGATTCGTGTTCATCTCTTCGTCGGCAGGCAATTTCGGACAACCGATGGAGGCCCACTACGCCGCGGCCAAGACCGGGCTCGTCGGCCTGTCCAACGTCATCGCGATCGAAGGGGCAGCGTACGGAATCAGTTCAAATACCGTTCTACCGACGGGCTTTTCACGAATGGTCACCGAGACGGTCGGAGACGAGAGGTTTCTCGCGGAGTCCGGCTTCATGCGTGCCATTCGTCCCGAGTTGGTCGTGCCGCTGGTGACGTTCCTGGCGAGCGGAAGCTGCACCTTCACGCACCGCAATTACTCGGCGTGCGCCGGACGCTACGCTCGGGTGTTCGTCGGCCTGAGCGACGGCTGGCTGGCCGACGCGGACAGTGAGCCCTCGGCCGAAGACATCGAGAAACACTTGGACGAACTGTCCTCCACCGACGCCTTCATCGTGCCGGACTCCATCGTCGACGAGGTATTGCAGGTGTGTGACCGACGCGGCATCAGTGCCATGCCCGACAACGCCGACGTCGCGTTCCCGAAACCCCGCAGTTCGGTGGCCGATCGGTAGGATCGAGTTCCGGTCTCTGTCGGCGCACACGAAGGAGGGGCGATGGCCGTGGCTGCAGGGCGAAACCCCAAACGCGGCCGTCCGTCGACCAAGAAGAGCGCGGCCGCGGCCAAGCTCACCGCCGTTCCCGACGCCGCCGCAGCCGATCCCACGCGACGTACCGAGATCCTCAAGACCGCGAACTCCGTCATCGCCACCACCGGACTGCGCAGCTCGCTGCAGCAGATCGCCGATGCGGCAGGCATTCTCGCGGGCAGCCTCTATCACCACTTCGAATCAAAGGAAGCGATCCTCGTCGAGCTGATCCGGCTCTATCACGCCGATCTGGATCGCATCGGCGACTTCGCGCTGGAACGCCTCGACGAGCCCGACACCGGTCCCGCCACCGAACAGATCACGGCGCTCGGATGCGCCATCGCCCGGTGCGCGGTCGAACATCGGGCCGCCCTGCAGATGTCGTTCTTCGAGGGGCCGAGCGCAGACCCCGAACTCATCGAACTGACTGCCCGCCGACCGTCGAAGATCCAGGCGGCGATGTTGCAGGCCCTACGTGCCGGCCGCTGGAGCGGTGACATCCGGTCCGACGTCGACCTTCCCACCCTGGCAGACCGGCTGTGCCAGAGCATGCTGCATGTCGGCCTCGACGTCATCCGGCACAAGGCCTCCCCCGACCAGCTGGCCACGCTGAAAAGCCGGATCGCCCTGCAAGGTCTCGCCGTCGATCCTCCGTCGGATACCGAGCTCGATCGGTCGGAGGCCTTCGCCGCAGCGCAAGCCGTCATCGACAGCTGGGACGACACCGAGGACGACACCGACCTCAAGGCCGCCCATCTGCGTGCAGTGGCGCGCACGGAGTTCGGTCGCCGTGGCTATGAGATGACGACGATCCGCGACATCGCGTCCGCGGCGGGATTGGGTACCGGGACCGTCTACCGCATCATCGGCTCGAAAGACGAACTGCTGATGTCGATCATGCTCGAGTTCGGCCACAAGGTCGGCGGGGCCTGGACCGACATCGTCCGGTCGGACTCCACGACGGTGCAGAAGCTCGATGCCCTCAGCTGGCTGAACATCAACGCGCTCGACCAGTTTCCCGACGAATTCCGCATCCAACTGGCGTGGCTGCGTCACTCCCCGCCCGACACGGCCAACCCCGCATGGTCCTTCACCACCCGGATCCGTCAAATGAAAGCTCTGCTGGGCGAAGGAATTCGCGCCGGCGAGATACATGTCGACAGCCCAACAGCGGACATGTTGACCCGGTGCATCATCGGTGAGCAGTGGATCCCCGAGAACATCCTTCAGCAGATAGGCACGCGCAACGCGCTGATCCTGGCTCGCGACACCGTACTCCGGGGCATCGCCGTCCGCCGCTGACCTCATGAGCGCGAACAGACGCGTGGGTACCCCGGAATTCGCTTTCCGCGGTACCCACGCGTCTGCTCGCGCAAGGAAAGTCAGTGCCGCGGCAGGCCTAGCACCTGCGTCGCGATGATGTTGCGCTGAATCTCCGAGGTGCCACCGGCGATGGTGCCGCCGAAGCTGCGGGCGTAGCGCTCGAACCAGCTCGCGAAATAGTGGTCGAGGTTCATGTGTTCGTACGGGCCGGTGGTCGAGGGATGGATCAACCCGTCGGGACCGGCTGCGGTCAAGGCGTTTTCGAATGCGTTGCGCTCAGCCTCGGAGCCGAACAGCTTCAGCACCGACACCGACGCGGTGTCCGCCTCGCCACGCGACGCCTTCGCGAGTGCGGCCGAACCCATGGCCCGCAACGCCTGGTAGTCCATGATCGTGGTGGCGTACTGGTCACGCTCAAGCTCTGTGCGCGGCTCGAAATCGGCGAGCATGTTGTCGATGCGGTCGGCAAAACCCAGCCACATCATGGTGCGCTCATGGCCGAGCGATCCGTTGGCCACACCCCAGCCGCCGTTCAGCGGCCCGACGAGGTTCTCGGCGGGCAACCTGGCATCGGTGAAGAAGACCTCGTTGAAGTCGAGGTTCTCTTGACCGGTCATGTCGGCGAATGGCCGGCACACCACACCAGGGGTGTCGGTCGGGATGATCAGCGCACTGATTCCCTTGTGCTTCGGTGCATCCGGGTCGGTACGGACGAAGGTCAGCAGGAAGTCTGCGTCGTGCGCGCCAGAAGTCCACACTTTCTGTCCGTTGACCACGAACTCGTCGCCGTCCAGCACCGCGCGGGTCCGCAGCGACGCCAGGTCGGAGCCGGCGCTCGGTTCGCTCATACCCAGGGACGCCGTCCGCTCACCACGCAGCACCGGCACCGCCCAGCGGCGCTTCTGCTCGTCCGAGCCGAATGTAAGCAGCGACGCCGCAATGATATTGACGCCCTGCGGATTGAAGCTGTGGTAGATCCGCCGCCGGCACAGCTCATCGAGGTGGACGAAAGTCTGCACCACGCTGGCGTTGCGTCCGCCGAACTCGGGCGGCTGGGCCGGCAGCAGCCAACCGTTGTCGAACAGCAGCCGCTGCCAGTCGCGTGCCCACTGCGGCATGTGCGACACCGACCGGGGCCGCTCCAAAGTCTGCGCCTCGGAGGGCAGGTTGGCATCGAGGAACGCGGCGAACTCGGCGCGAAACTCCTCGACGTCGGAATCGAATGTCAGCTGCATTTACAGACCCCTGTAGCTCGTGCGGTACTCGGCGGCGATCACCGCGCGGTGTTCGGCCGCGCCGCCCAACAGCAGCTCGCCTGCCTTGGCCCGCTTCAACGCGAACTGCACGTCGTTCTCCCACGTGAAGCCCATGGCCCCGAACAACTGCAGGCCGTGACGGAACACGATTGCCTGGCACTCCCCCGCCGCGGCCTTGGCCATCGCCGAAGCCAGCCGGCGCCGGGGATCGTCGGCCGCGATGGTCAGTGCGGCGAAGTACGAGAGGGCGCGGGCACGTTCGATCGCGACGTGCATGTCGACGGCCTTGTGCTGCACGGCCTGGAACGACCCGATCGCCACCCCGAACTGCTGACGCTGTTTGACATGCTCGAGCGCGAGGTCGAGGACGCGTTGGCAGGCGCCGACGGTGGTCACCGCCATCCCGGTCAACGCCAGATGCCGTGCCTTGTCGGTGTCGGCGTGCACACGGTCGGTGTCCGGCACGTGGACGTCGTCGAACGACACCTCCGCGACATGCAGTACCGGATCGAATATCGGGCTGCGGCGGACGATGGCCTTGCCCGCGTCGATCAGGAACACACCGGCGTCGGTGACGACCGCGAGCGACTCGGCACGGTCACCGTCGAGGACGTGATGGGCGGTGCCGGTCAGCACCCAGCCCGAGGCGTCGCGGTGGGCGGCCACCCCGCTGTAGACGGCAGTGCCGGCATGCGCGGTGTCGAACCGGTCCCCCGCCAGCGGCGCGAACTGCGTCATCGTCGCGAGATAGGGCGTCAGATCGGTGGCGCGCCCGAGTTCTTCCAGGACGATCGCGAGCTCGACGGCGTTCTCCGGATCGGTGAGCTCCGTCCAGCCCTGGTCGATATAGCTCTTCCACAGGGGCGTCGGATCGACATCCTGTTCGGCAACTTCACGGACCAGCGTGGCCGGGCACTGCTTGGTGACCGCATCGCGCACGGTCTCCTGCCATAGCCGCTGATCGGCATCGAATTCGAGTAGCACCCGCCGCCTCCTGCTGCACTGTCACGTCGCGATGAGAATAGCATTCTCTTTAGACGATCTGTCGTTCTCGCCATGCAGACGTGGACTCTCCCTGCACCGACGCCGCGCAGCTGATCAGCAGTGGCGCTCACCTGCACCGGAACGAAGCTCGCGCCCGAGAACAATGTTCTTGCTATTGAAGAATATCGATCTAAACTGCAAAGAGATCCGGTGTCGTCGGCACACCGTCATTGGAGGCAGCCCTGGTGATCCAGCACAGCGACGGAACCCAATCCCCCGTCATCGACACCAGCGTGCACATCTTCTTCGGGTCCAACAAGGACTTGCGGCAGAACTTCCTACGAGAACCGTTCGCCAGCCGCGGTTTTCCCGACTACGAGATGAACTGGTACGGCGCGCCCGGCGGCGAGTACGCCAAGGGCACCAAGGGACCGGACCGCCAGTACCCCGGATCGGACCCGGATCTGGCGGCTCAGCACCTGTTCGACGACCGCGGCGTCGACATCGCGATCCTGCACCCGATGACGCGCGGCATCATGCCGGACCGTCATCTGGGCACCGCGCTGGCCAGCGCACACAACGAGATGATGGTGACGCGCTGGCTCGAACACGACGAGCACGGCGAGAAGTTCCGCGGCACGATCCGCGTCAACCCCGACGACATCACCGGGGCGCTGCGCGAGATCAAGAAGTACCAGGACCATCCGCGCGTCGTGCAGATCGGCATTCCGATGCAATCGCGCGAGCTGTACGGCAAGCCGCAATTCTGGCCGCTGTGGGACGCTGCCGCCGACGCCGGACTGCCGGTGGCCGTCCACATCGAAGGCGGTGCGGGCATCCAGTTCGCGCCGACGCCGTCGGGCAAGACGCGCACCTACGAGCAGTACCTCGGCTTCATGGCGCTCAACTACCTCTACCACCTGATGAACATGATCGCCGAGGGCGTGTTCGAACGGACACCGACGCTCAAATTCGTGTGGGCCGACGGCGCCGCCGATCTGCTGACGCCGTTCATGTGGCGCATGGACTGCTTCGGCCGTCCCCACCTTGAGCAAACGCCGTGGGCGCCGAAAATGCCGAGCGATTACCTGCCCGGGCACGTCTACTTCGTGCAAGGCGCGCTCGACGGGCCCGGAGATGTCGAGTTCGCCGGCGAATGGTTCGGGTTCACCGGCAAGGAAGACATGGTGATGTTCGGGTCGAGCTACCCGCACTGGCAGCTCAACGAACCCCGCGTACCGGCCGCATTCACCACCGAACAACGCGAAAAGTTGTTGTGGCGCAACGCGGCCGAGCTCTACGGCCTGCAGAGCGCACTCACATCGTCGGCCGTGGCGGCACAGTAGAGGGAGGCTTGTGAGATGACGATTACGGCGAACCCGCGGGTGCCCGCGGCCGAGCGAATCGCTGTGCGGTGCGTGGATTCCGACGTCCACCCCATGCCCAAGCGTGGCGAACTGCTCGAGTACATTCCCGAACCCTGGCGCAGCAAGTACTTCCGCAGCCACCCCGTCGGCGAACAGATCTATTACGACGCACCGGATTACGCGCACGCCTACGCGATGCGCGTCGACGCATTCCCGCCGGACGGCGAATTCGCCTGCAGTGACCCGGATATGGCCCTGCGCCAGCTCGTCATGGAGGCCGGCTCGGACATCGCGATCCTGGAGCCCACCCATTCCGAGGCCAGGCTGGGTGAGGCCACCGCGGCGTACTGCACCGCGATCAACCAATGGCTGGCCAACCACTGGCTCGACAGCCACAACAACTGGCATGAGCGGTGGCGGGGTTCGATCTGTGTCGCGATCGAGGAACCGCACACCGCGGTGGCCGAGATCGAGAAGTGGGCCGAACATCCCTATATGGCGCAGGTTCTCATGAAGGCCGAACCGCGCCCATCCTGGGGCGATCCGAAATACGACCCGATCTGGGCCGCGGCAACCAAACACGACATCACCGTCAGCTGCCACCTGTCGCGCGGCGAGTACGAGACACTCCCGATTCCGCCTGTGGGGCTGCCGAGCTACAACCACGACTTCATGGTCACCTACTCGCTGCTGGCGGCCAATCAGGTGATGAGCCTGATCTTCGACGGCGTGTTCGACCGGTTCCCGACGCTGCGGATCGTGTTCGTCGAGCACGCGTTCACCTGGATCCTGCCGCTCATGTGGCGCATGGACGCGATCTATGAGGCGCGCAAGTCGTGGATGGACATCAAGCGCAAACCCAGCGAGTACGTCAAGGACCACATCAAGTTCACCACCCAGCCTCTCGATTATCCCGAGGACAAGACCGAACTGTCGCGGGCCTTCGAATGGATGGAGTGCGAGAAGATCCTGCTCTACAGCAGCGACTACCCGCACTGGACGTTCGACGATCCGCGCTGGCTCGTCAAACATCTCCCCGACCACGCCCGCGAGGCCATCATGTTCCGCAACGGGATTGAGACCTACAAATTGCCCGAGACCGTTCCGGTCCTCGAGGGCCAGGTGCGGGTGTTCTGAAATTGGCCGAGCAGAAACCGCCCCGGCTCGCACAGGGACGCGAGCACGTCGTCGCCACCGTCGACGAAATCCCGCCCGGCACACATAAACTGGTGCCGATCGGCCGCCACGGTGTCGGCGTGTACAACGTCAACGGCACGTTCTACGCCATCGCGAACTACTGCCCGCACGAGGGCGGTCCGTTGTGCGCGGGCCGGGCGCGGGGACGCACCGTCGTCGACGAGACCGCACCGGGCGATGCGGTCATGGTGCGCGACATGGAGTACATCTACTGCCCCTGGCATCAATGGGGTTTCGAATTGGCAACCGGCACCACCGCGGTCAAGCCGGAATGGAGCATCCGTACCTACCCGGTGCGGGTCGTGGGTGATGAAGTGTTGGTGATGGCATGAGCGATACGGCGACGATCCTTGGCACCCCGGACCTCAAGCGGGGCGAGAAGTCCATAGAGATCAACGGCGGCAACGTCGTCTATGAGATCCTCGGCAAAGAGGGTGACTTCATCGCGCTCACCCCGGGCGGTCGGTTCAGCAAGGACATCCCCGGGCTGCGGCCGCTGGCGCAGGCGCTCGTCAAAGGCGGCTATCGCGTGCTGTTGTGGGACCGCCCCAACTGCGGCAAGTCCGACGTGCAGTTCTACGGCCAGAGCGAATCCCACATGCGGGCCGAGACGCTCTACACGCTGATCTCGAAACTCGGTATCGGGCCGTGCATCATCGCGGGCGGCTCGGGCGGCGCTCGGGACTCGATGCTGACGACGATGCTCTATCCCGAAATCGTCACCAAGCTCGTGGTGTGGAACATCGTCGGAGGCGTGTACGGCTCGTTCGTCCTGGGCTCCTACTACATCGTTCCGAGCATCCTCGCGGTACGCGGCGCCGGTATGAAAGCCGTTGCCAACATTGACGAGTGGAAGGAACGGATCGCCGAGAACCCCGCGAACCGCGAGCGCATCCTGGCCCAGGACTCCGACGAGTTCCTCAAGCTGATGCTGCGCTGGCTCAATGCCTTCGTACCGAAACCGGGTCAGACGATCCCCGGCGTCGAAGACGAGATGTTCGACAACATCAAGGTTCCGACGCTGATCATCCGGGGCGGCGAGAACGACCTCGACCATCCCAAGCGCACCTCACTGGAGGTGAGCTGCCTGATCAAGGGCTCCAAGCTGATCGATCCGCCGTGGCCCGAGGACGCCTGGGAGCGGGCCGGCGAGGCACGCGCATCCGGGAAGGTCAAGCGCTTCAACATGTTCGACACGTGGGTGCAGGCCGCACCCGCGATTCTGGAATTCCTGAAGTCGTGACGGCCTCAGACCGTTCGGATGTGCACCTCGCAGTTGAGCGAGGCTTCCAGTGCGGTGTGGATGCGGCTTTCCGGGATGCGTTCCAGGTCGGCCTTGCGCAGCGTCACGCTCACGACGTCCCAGCCGTCCTGATCGACCGACCGGGCGATCTCGCCGGACAGCCCGAACCCGGCGAGCACCCCGCGGGCATCCTCGTCGGTACCGCGGCTGACGAAAGTCACCACGCCCGCCGCGGGTGTCGTACCGAAGGCCTTGGCGCACAGATCGATCGCGACAGTCTGCAGCTGCCGCGCATCCTCTCCGGCGATGAGGACCTCCACTTCCCGTCGGTGCGCCGGAAGGCCGGCCAGCTGGTTGTCCAGCACGTCGGCACCACGCTCGACGAGCAGTTCCCGGAGCACCGCCATGCCGTCGGCTAGCTGCTGCGGCCCGAGCTCCCCCGCCGGGTCCACTCCGACTCGCACCACCGCAGTTCTCATGCCGGTAAGCCTAGCCGGGGACGGGATGTGACCATGACGACCGATCTGACGGTGGCGGCCTGGCCCGGGTTGACGCCGCGGCTGCTGCGCACCGAGCCCGAGACCCTCGCCGATTACACGACGGCGGGAGGCTATGGCCCCCTTGACGACCCGCAGGAGCTTCTCGACACCGTGACCGCCAGTGGGCTGCTCGGGCGTGGCGGTGCGGCGTTTCCCCTTGCGGTGAAGCTGCGCACGGTGCGTGACAACGGCCATGATGCGGGCGGGGCCGTCGTGATCGCCAACGGTGAGGAAGGTGAGCCGGCATCGGTCAAGGACCGGTGGCTGCTGCGGAACCGCCCGCACGCCGTCCTCGACGGGTTGCGGTTGGCCGCCGGTATCGTCGCTGCCGATCGTGCTGTGGTGTACGTGTCCGACGCCGCGGCCGCGCATTGCGTGCAGCATGCCCTCGGTGAGCTGAGCGGCGAATTCGGCTCCACCGCAGTCGAACTGGTCACAGTCGCCCCGGGTTATGTCGCCGGTGAGGAGACCGCTGCCGTGCACGTCGTGAACGGCGGGCCGGCCAAACCCACCGACAAGCCGCCGCGGCCGTTCGAGGAGGGTGTCGACGGCCTGCCCACCCTGATCAGCAACGTGGAGACACTGACGCACCTCGCCTATCTCCATCAGCATGGCGCCGCCGAATTCCGGTCGGTGGGAACCGGCGATTCCCCGGGAACCTTCCTCGCCACGATCACCGGAGGCGGGCGCCCGCCCGCTCTGTACGAGCTGCCGCACGGTGTCGCATTTTCCGATCTTCTGACGCTGCACGGTGTTTCGCCCGACAAGGTCAGCGGTACGCTCATGGGCGGCTACTTCGCCGGCCTGCTCAATCGCGACATCCTCGGCGCCAGCCTCGATCACGAGACCGTCCGCGGGCTCGGCAGCGGTTTGGGATGCGGCGCCATCAGCATTCTCACCGACGACTGCCCGGTGGCCGTCGCCGCGGCCGTGCTGGCCTACTTCGACCGTGAGAACGCCGGCCAGTGCGGATCCTGTTTCAACGGCACGGCGGCCATGGCCGCGGTCGCGACGGCATTGCGGGACGGCGACGCCACCGAGGACGACGTGGCGCGGCTGCGCCGGTGGTCTGTCGTGCTGCGCGGCCGCGGGGCCTGCGCGACTCTCGACGGGGCGGCCAACGTCGCTGCGAGCCTGCTCGCACAGTTCCCGGGCATCGTGCAACGCCATCTCGATAATTCTTGCCGCACTTGTGATTCCGCGGCATTCACGGCGGTGCGACCGTACGAGGTGGAGCAACTGGAGGCGGTGATGGCGGTATGAAGGTCAAGCTCGACCGCACGATGTGTGACGGCTTCGGATTGTGCGCGAAACACGCACCGGAGTACTTCCCGCTCGACGATTGGGGATACGCGTCGCTCGAAGGCACCGGCGCGGTGCCCGCGGAGGACGAGGATGCCGTCAAGCGTGCGTTACTGGATTGCCCGGTGCACGCGATCATCGAATTGAAAGACAAGCGGCGGCGCCCCGCCGGCGAGAAGGGATAGGCCGACTTGGCAGAGATACCCGGGCGTCCGCTCCCGTCCGTCACCGCGCTGAACGAGTACTACTGGACCGCAGGTGCGGACGGCGTGCTGCGGCTGCAGGAGTGCCAGGACTGCAACGCGCTCATCCATCCACCGCAGCCGGTGTGCCGTTACTGCCGCAGTCGTGACCTGGGTGTGCGCGAGGTGTCGGGACGCGGTTCGCTGGCCGGGTTCACGATCAACCACCGGTTCGGCTTCCCAGACCTGCCACCGCCGTATGTGGTCGCCGAGGTCGCCGTCGCCGAGGATCCGCGAGTCCGGTTGACCACCAACATCGTCGACTGCGACCCCGAGACCCTGAAGCTCGGGCAGCCGGTGGAGGTCGACTTCCAGCACGTCGAGGACGTCTGGCTGCCGGTGTTCAAACCGTCCGCCGACACCACCCCCGTTCCTTCCCCGGTCGACGAGATCGCGCCCCAGGACATCGGCAAGTACGTCCGGCCGATGCTGACCGAGAAGAAGTTCGAGGACCACTCCGCGATCACCGGCATCGGGATGTCGACGATCGGCCGCCGGCTGATGGTCCCGCCGCTGTCGCTGACCATCGAAGCCGCCGCGGAGGCGGTCGCCGACGCCGGCCTGACGTTCGACGACATCGACGGGCTGTCGACCTATCCCGGCCTCGACATGGCCGGCATGGGCGAGGGCGGCGTCAGCGCGCTGGAGGGCGCGCTCAGACTGCGGCCGACGTGGATCAACGGCGGCATGGACACGTTCGGTCCCGGCGGCTCGGTCATCGCCGCGATGATGGCCGTCGCGACCGGCATGGCCCGGCACGTGCTGTGCTTCCGCACGCTGTGGGAGGCGACGTTCGGCCAGCTCGTCAAGGAAGGCAAGATGTCGCCGCCCATGGGCGGCCGCACCAACAGTTGGCAACACCCGTACGGCGCCACCTCGGCCGCACACACGTTGGCGCAGAACGCGGGAAGGCATTTCGACCGATACGGCACCACCCGCGAAACACTCGGCTGGATCGCGCTCAACCAGCGAGCCAACGCCGCGCTGAACCCCACCGCGATCTACCGCGATCCGATGACGATGGACGACTACCTGTCGGCCCGTACGATCACGACGCCGTTCGGCCTCTACGACTGCGACGTGCCGTGCGACGGCGCGGTGGCCGTGATCGTGTCGGCCATCGACGCCGCGCGCGATCTGGCCAAGCCGCCCATCCGGTTCGAGGCGGTGGGCACTCAGATCATCGAACGCCTCGACTGGGACCAGACCACACTGACCCACGAACCACAGGTGCTCGGCCAGAGCGCGCACCTGTGGTCGCGAACCTCGTTGCGGCCCAGCGATGTCGACGTTGCCGAGCTCTACGACGGCTTCACCTTCAACTGCCTGTCCTGGCTAGAAGGACTTGGTTTCTGCGGTATCGGCGAGGCCAAGGACTTTCTGGACGGCGGCCACAACATCGCGCGCGACGGCATCATCCCGCTCAACACCCACGGCGGTCAGTTGTCGCACGGCCGCACGCACGGCATGGGCCTGATCCACGAGGCCGTCACGCAATTGCGCGGCGAGGCCGGCGACCGGCAGGTCGCGAACGCCAAGGTGGCCGTGGCGAGTTCGGGCGGGCTGACCCCAAGCGGGGTGCTGCTGCTGCGGACGGACGACTGACCATGGCCAGGAGCGCCCCGCACCCCAGAGTCGTCATGGTCGACGGCGTGCCGATGTCGGCATTGGTCGCCGAGGCGGCCGACCCGCGCGCCGTCGTCGTCGCACTGCACGGCGGCGCCACCACGTCGGCCTATTTCGATTGCCCCGGCCATCCCGAGCTGTCATTGCTGCGGGCGGCGGTGGAGCGCGGGTTCACCGTGGTCGCGCTGGATCGCCCCGGCTACGGCGCGTCGGCCGCCTATCCCGACTCGATGGCACACCCCGATCAACGTGTCGCGTTGGCCTTCGGTGCGGTCGAGCGCATCGCGGGCCCGGACCCGGTGTTTCTGCTGGGCCATTCGATGGGTTGCGAACTGGCGGTGCGGATGGCGGTCACCGGATCCGTTCTGGGTGTGTCGCTGGCCGGCACCGGGCTGCGGTATCGGTCCGGAGCTCGTGACATCCTCAAGAACGCGGCCGTCGACCGCCGTCCGCGCGGGCTCCGCGACCTGCTGTGGCAACCGCAGCGCCTGTACCCCACCGACGTGCTGGGCAACGGCTTGTCGGCTGGCGGCA
This sequence comes from Mycolicibacterium wolinskyi str. Jessa 2025, assembly GCF_049241375.1. Classification (NCBI taxonomy): domain Bacteria; kingdom Bacillati; phylum Actinomycetota; class Actinomycetes; order Mycobacteriales; family Mycobacteriaceae; genus Mycobacterium; species Mycolicibacterium wolinskyi. The sequence goes on along the minus strand of NZ_CP185960.1, from coordinate 2,235,320 downwards.
CGCTGTACGAGGCCGACGTCGTCAAAACCTGGGCATCCCACGACTTTCCGGAGCTTGCAGCGCAAGTCACGGTGCCGGTGCAGTTCCTGGCGGGCGATCACGAAAACGTCTGGGAGTCCGACGCCGACGCGCTCGCCAAGATCGCCGCGCTGTTTCGTGCCGCACCGCGGGTGGATGTCGGCGAGGTCGCCGAAAGCGGTCACAACCTGAGTGTCGGACTGACCGCCAGCACGTATCACCGCAGGGTTTTGTCGTTTGCCGATGAGTGCGTGGCAGGTTCCGCCCGCACCGCAACGGAAGTGGAGGCAGGTTGATGCGAGTCGGATTTATCGGATTGGGCAGCCAGGGAGCCCCGATGGCTCGCCGGATCGTCGAGGGCGGCTACGAAACCACACTGTGGGCGCGCCGACCGGCCTCGGTCGAACCGTTCGCCGACACCGCGGCCAAGGTCGCCGGCTCCCCCGCCGAACTGGCCGCGGCCAGTGACCTCGTGTGCCTGTGCGTGGTCGGCGACGACGACGTCAGGCAGGTGCTCGGCGGCGAAAACGGTGTCCTGGCCGGCCTGGCGCCCGGCGGGATCATCGCCATCCATTCGACAGTGCATCCCGACACGTGCGCCGAGATCGCCGAACAGGCTGCCGCTCAGGGTGTTTCGGTGATCGATGCACCGGTCAGCGGTGGCGAACCCGCGGCCACGGCGGGCACGTTGCTCGTGATGGTCGGCGGAGACGCCGACGTTGTCGAACGCGCCCGCCCGGTGTTCGCCACCTACGCCGATCCCATCGTGCACCTCGGCGGGGTCGGCGCAGGCCAGGTCGCCAAGATCCTCAACAATCTGCTGTTCAGCGCCAATCTGGGTGCGGCGATGAGCGCACTGGAACTCGGTGAGGCCCTCGGTGTTCCACGTTCGGCGCTGTGTGAGGTGATCACGCGAGGCTCGGCGACCAGCAAGGCGCTCAACAGCATCGCGATGTTCGGCGGCACGCTCGACAACCTGGCACCCATCGCCGGCGCGCTGTTGCAGAAGGATTGCCGGCACGCGGCAAGTCTTGCCGACACCGCATCGGCGCCTCAGGGCGCCGTATTCGACGCGGCCGATGCGGCGCTGGCGCTCATGAACCACCCGCGCTGATGCGTATCGGTGTCATCGGTGTCGGCCGGATGGGCACCCCGATGGTGCAGCGCCTCGTCGGGGCCGGGCATGACGTGCACGCGGTGGGCCGCACCGACGACAAACGCGCCGCCGCAGCCGAATTGGGTGCGCATCCGGTGTCCTGCTCCGCGGACGCCGGCCGAGACGCCGACGTCGTGATCGTGTGCGTCTTCACCGACCAGCAGGTGCGCGCGATCTGCCTCGATGACGACCTGGTCGGCGCCATGCGGCCCGGATCGGTCATCGTGCTGCACACCACGGGAAGTCCGCGCACTGCCGAGGAGATCGCGCGCCGGGCAGCCGAACACGACGTCGCCGTCGTCGACGCCCCGGTCAGCGGAGGTCCGCACGACATCGCCGCCGGTACGGTGACGGTCTTCATGGGCGGCTCCGACGATGCCGTCGCGCGAGCCCGGCCGGCCGTGGCCGCATACGCCGATCCGTTGTTGCACGTCGGCCCGATCGGAGCGGGCCAACGGGTCAAGCTCGTCAACAACACGTTGTTCGCGGCCCAGATCGGCTTGGTCGCGGAAGGCGTCCGCCTCGGCGGTGAGCTCGGCATCGACGAATCCACGCTGCTGACCGCACTCACGCACGGCAGTGCGGGCAGCCGCGCGCTCAGCGGCATCGCCGCGACGGGATCGGCCGATGCGTTCATCACCAGGGTCGGTGAGTTCATCGGCAAGGACGTCGCCGTGGTACGCACGACAGCCGCTGAGCTGGGCACTGATCTGGGTCTGCTCGACGCGACGGTCAGCGCGGCACTGAAGTAAGGCCGCGCGCCGATCGCGACCTGATCAACACCTATTTTGTGCTTTTCAACGACTCTCAAACGGATTACTGTTACCGTTACAGTTCAGCAGTTTCCCGTAACGCCTCTCAGTGCGCTTCCGGCACAGCCCGCCGTGGAGGAGGAGCCCATGACCAAGCCTCAGGTGATATTCGATCCGTTCTCGGAGGACTACTTCAACAACCCCTTCGACATCTACCGGCAGATGCGCGAGGAGGCCCCGCTGCACTACAGCGCGGAGCAGGACTTCTACGCCCTCACGCGCCACGAGGACGTCGCGGCGGCACTCAAGGACCACGAGGCGTTCTCGTCGTCGCGCGGCTGCGATCTGGCGATGGTCCAGGGCGATGAGCCGCCGCAGAAATCGATCATCTTCATGGATCCGCCCGACCATCGGCACATGCGCAGCCTGCTCAACAAGGCCTTCACGCCACGGGCCGTTCAGGCGCAGAAGGACACCATCGTCGAGCAGATCGACCACTACCTCGGCATGATCGACTCCGACGAGTTCGACATCGTGCAGGACTTCTCCGGCCCGTTCCCGGTCGAGGTGATCACCCGGATGGCCGGTGTCGACCCGGAATACCGTCAGCAGGTCCGGCACTGGATCGACACGAGCCTGTCGCGCGAACCGGGCCAGATCGGTTACTCCGAGGCCGGGATACAGGCCAACATCGACACCGCGATCTATTACTACTCGCTCGTGCAGAAGCGGCGGGAGCACCCGCAGGACGACATGATCAGTCGGCTGATCGCCGCCGAGATCCCGGGCGAGGACGGCCAGATGCGCCGTCTGGACGACATCGAGATCACGGGCTTCGCGACCCTGCTCGGCGGCGCGGGCGCCGAGACCGTGACCAAGCTCGTCGGTACGGCGATGGTGTTGTTCGCGCGCCACCCCGAGCAGTGGCAGAAGCTGCTCGACGACCGCGACAAGGTTCCGGCCGCGGTCGAGGAACTCCTTCGCTACGAAGGCCCGGTGCAGTACAACGTGCGCTACACGCTGAAAGAGGCACACGTTCCCAGCGGCACCATCCCGGCGGGCAAGCCGGTATTCCTGATCAGCGCGGCGGCCAACCGTGATCCCGATGCGTTCACGAATGCCGACGCCTTCGACATCGACCGCAACCGAACCGAAGCGCAGAATCTGGGGCTGGGCTACGGAATCCACAGTTGCCTCGGGGCGGCGCTGGCCCGCATGGAGAGCGCGATCGCGCTGGAGAAACTCCTCGACTTCATGCCGCGCTACGAAGTGCAGTGGGACGGGCTGCAGCGCGTGCACATGCAGAACGTGGCGGGTTATTCGCATGTGCCAGTGAGGGTATTGCGCTCATGACCAAGAAAATCCATGTCGATTTCGGCCTGTGCGAAAGCAACGGCGTTTGCATGGGCGTGATTCCCGAGGTGTTCGATCTCGACGACGAAGACTACCTGCACGTCCTGCAGGAGGACGTGACGCCGAAGAACGAGGCCGCGGTCCGCGAGGCCGTCCGACAGTGCCCGCGCCAGGCCATCTCGATAGACGACGAGTAGTCGCTGCGGTTCGTCTTCGTACGCGGCGGTTTTCACTCCACGGGGCGCCGGACGGGAATGGTGACGGTCGGCCCGGCTGTTAGCGACAAAGTCGCTGAAACCGCCACATATGCCTCAGGGGCAGCACCCGTCCCGGAATGCTAAACCACAAGAGACACAAAGACATCCTGTTCCCAACCAGCCCCGGTGGTTGCGTGCCCGGCTATCAGCGACATTGTCGCTGCAAGGCGGGCAACACAATTCGCGATCCGCAGGAGGCTGGAGGGGCCAGAGTGCATGCTGGTGCCGACGGCATGGTACGGAGGCGAAGGATGTTACGCAGGAGGCGTTTTCAGCGACAATGTCGCTACTAGGCGGGCCGACCGACACAGCACCCGGAGACGCGCCTCGCGAGCTACGCCGCGATGACGGATTTCCCGAAACTTTCAACGGTTTCAAGCGCGTGGGTCAAGCTGTCGCCCGGGAGCGAAACATGTAGCCAGGTCACCCCGAGTGCGGACAGCTTCTCCACGCCGGCCAGGTAGGCGTCGGCATTGAAATCCTCATCACCCGGATTGCCGCCGTCGAAGTTGTTGAACACGATGTCGATCGACGCGGCGTCTCGATCGGCCGCATCCAACCGGACACGAAGATCGTCGATCCCGGCTGCCAACTTGTCCAGGGAATCGAGGGCCGCGGTTCCTGCCGTCTGCGCCAGGCCCGGCGGCGCGGCGAACGGGCACCAACCGTCACCGTGCCTCGCGACGCGTGCCCGCGCGGCGGAGGTGTTGCCGCCGATCCAGATCGGTGGATGCGGCTGGCTCACCGTACGCGGGTGGGCCGTGATGCCCCGAGCGCTGAAGTGCTTGCCCTCGAACGTCAGGTCGTCGGTGGTCCACACGGCACGGATGACTTCGAGCGCCTCATCGAACAGCTCGGTGCGCTCGTCGAATGCCACGCCGAGCGCCGCGAACTCGCGCTTGAGATACCCCACGCCGACCGCAAGCGTGAACCGACCACCCGACAGCAGGTCGAGGGTTGCGCCGGATTTGGCGACCACGAACGGGTTTCGGTACGGCAGGACGACGATGTTGGGCACGAGGCGCAGCGTCGTCGTCCCGGCCGCGGCGAACGCCATCGCCACGAAGGGGTCGAGCGCGTCGTGGCCGCCCGCGTCCAGCCAGCGCTGCGACGGGGCGGGGTGATCGGTGAACCCGAACCCGTCGAAGCCGGCGGCTTCGGCCGCAGCCGCCACCGCCGCGATCCCGTCGCCGCTCACCAGATCCGGATGATACGGATGGGTGTGCATCGGGTGCGTGATGCTGTAGTGCACTGCGGCCGCCGTGGTCAGGCGGGGAAGCCGGAGATGATCACGCCGTTGCAGTCAGCCGCGCTCTGGCGGACCTTGGCCGCCTTCTGGTAGGCGTCGGAGTAGTACCACTCGCGGGCGGCGTCGACGGACTCGAACTCGAGCACGACGGTCTGGGTGCCGTGCCAGGTGCCCTCGACGACTTCCGGTTTCTGGTCGACGGCGACGATGGTCGCGCCGGCCATGGCTTGCTGCGCCAGCTTCGCGTACTCGCCCATGCCCGCCGGATCCTTGATGTCCTCGGTGATGATTACATAGCCTTTTGCCATCGAATATCCTTCTCTAGTCGTTGATCTCGCTGATCGCCCGTTCTGGGCAGTTCTCGACCGCCTCGCGGGCGGCGTCCTCGAGTCCGGCGGGCACGTCTTCCGGGTCGGCGACCGCCCAACCATCGTCTGACATCTCGAAGACCTCGGGGCACAGCGTCAGGCACATACCGTGGCCGGCGCAACGGTCCTCGTCGACCCTGACCCGCATCAGGTGTCGAACTCCAGATGCAGTTCGGTCAAGCCGCGCAGGATGAACGTCGGGATGTAGGTGTAGCGGCGCTCCCCCGCCGGGCCGTGCTTGGCGTCGGAGATCCGGATGTCGGTCGTGCGGTCGAGCAGACGCTCGAGGCCGACGCGAGTCTCGGCGCGGGCCAGCGGCGCACCGGGGCAGCTGTGGATGCCGCGGCCGAATGCGAGGTGCTGGCGGGCGTTCTTACGTGCCGGGTCGAACGTGTCCGGATCTTCGAATCGGCGCGGGTCGCGATTGGCCGCCCCGTTGAGCACCATCACCGTGGTGCCCGCACTCAGCTCGGTCTCCCCGACGGTGACCGGGCAGCGCGATAGCCGGAAGTCGCCTTTCACCGGGCTCTCGATGCGCAAGGCCTCTTCGATGAAATTCGGTATGAGACTGCGGTCGTCGCGCAGGCGCTGCTGGATCTCGGGTTGCTCGCCGAGCACTTTGAGCGCGGTACTCAGCAGTCGGACCGTGGTTTCCTGGCCGGCGGAGAAGACGTTCGTCGCGACGCGCGCGACATCGCCCACATCGGGAAGCGTCCCGTCCGGGAACGTCGCGGTGGCCAGACCCGTCAGGACGTCATCGCGGGGGTTGGCCCGGCGATCCGCTGCGTAGTCGGCGAACTGCCCGTAAAGAAACTCCAGCGGACTGTGCGACAACGATTCCTTGCTGGTGCTGCCGACACCGCCGCCGGAGTGTTGCTTGATGCCGCTGACGAATGACTCACGGTCCTCGTCGGGTATGCCCAGGAGATCGGCGATCACCAAGAGCGTGAAGGGTCCGGCGAAGCCCTTGATGAACTCACCCTCGCCGGGCGCGAGGAAGTTGTCGAGCACCTCGTCGGCAAGCTGCCACATCGCGTCCTCGTTCTCTTTGAGGCGCTTCGGTGTGATCAGCCGCATCAGCAGCGACCGGTGATTGGTGTGCGTCGGCGGATCGAGCGTCGGCAGCTGGTCGCTGAACGGCAATTCGTCGCGGTGCTTTTCGATGAGCGCCGTGACTTCCTCACCGCTGCGGCCCTCCAGCGGTACCGGGAACCCCGGGAACGGGCCGGTCACCGAGATGCACGACGAGAAGGTCTCCTCGTCGTTGTAGATCTGGACGGCTTCGTCCCAGCCCGTCACCATCGTCACGTTGTAGTGGTCCTCGCGCGTGACCGGGCACTTGTCACGCAACGCCTCGAAGAACGGGTACGGGTTGTCGACCAATCGTTCATCGCGGAAGAAATCGATACCGGTTGGGTCGATCGCCATGTGTTTCTCCCGTTCCAGCCGCCGTCGCGAGAATGCGGCTCTCATTCTTGAGTATTAGATTTCCATAGCACCTGTATTGCGTCAATGCGGCCGCGCCGGGCCGTGCGCATCCGCGCGGACGCTCGCGGGGTAAGCCGGAGTTAGTTAGACGAACGTCAACTATTTCCACCGGACAAAACCGCTGTTACAGTTCGCGTATGCCCAAAGCTGATGCACCGACGACCGTTGACGGGGGTCAGCGTCGCGCGTCGTATCAACGGGCCCGCTCTCACGAGACCAAACGCGGTTTGGTGCAGGCGGCGACGGCGCTGTGGCGGACCAACGGCTACGCGCGCACGACCGTCGCCGACATCTGCCGGGCCGCCGGCGTGTCCCGCGCGCTGTTCTACTTCTATTTCCCGGCCAAAGAGGACGTGCTCTTCGAGGTGGGGCTGCTGTCGACCCGCGCCGCGCAGAAGCGCGTGCAATCGCTGCTGAGCTCCGACTATGAGGTGGTGCCGGTCATCGCCGAGGCGCTGCGCAGCCTGGAGCGGTCGATGGCGCGCAACCCGCCGGAGTTGATCATCGAGACCATTCTCGAGGGCTACCGCCACGAGCACCGCATCCTGACCAGCGACGCCGATCCGGATGCGCTGAGCGCGGACATGTTCGGTGAGCTGTTCACCAGGGCGCAGGCCGACGGCAAGCTCGCGGCCCATGTCGACGTGGCTCACCTGTCGCATCTGGCCCAGATCCTCGTGAGCGAAGGCGTGCGGCACTGGGCCGGCGGCAGCTACGGGGACCGGTCGTTCTCGGACGTGGTAACCGGCGATATCGCCGCGCTGGTCGCAGGCTTCAACACCGTCAGACCCTAGATCGCAAGGAGGCGATATGGCTTGGGATTTCGAGACCGACGCCGAGTATCAGCAGGTGCTCGACTGGGCGGACGATTTCGTTCGCGACCGCGTCGAACCCCTCGACCTCGTCTGGCCCCACCAGCAGTTCACGCCGCTCGAGGGCAAACGCCGCGAGGCGATCGCCCCGCTGAAAGACGAAGTCCGCCAGAGAGGTTTGTGGGCCACCCACCTGGGTCCCGAACTCGGCGGCCAGGGTTACGGTCAGCTCAAGCTCGCACTGCTCAACGAGATCCTGGGCCGTTCGCAATGGGCTCCGATCGTATTCGGTTGTCAGGCACCGGATACCGGCAACGCCGAGATCATCGCGCACTACGGCACCGACGAGCAGAAGCAGAGATATCTTCGGCCGCTGCTCGACGGTGAGCTGTTCTCGTGCTACTCGATGACCGAACCGCACGCCGGCGCCGACCCGACCCTGTTCACCACCCGGGCAGTGCGCGACGGGGATGACTGGGTGATCAACGGCTGGAAGTTCTTCTCGTCCAACGCCGCAACCGCATCGTTCCTGATCGTGATGGTCGTGACCAACCCTGACGTCAGCGCCTATCAGGGCATGTCGATGTTCCTCGTGCCGACCGACACCCCTGGCGTCAAGATCGTCCGCAATGTCGGCCTGTACGGTGAACGCGACGACGAGGGCTCGCATGCGCTGATCCACTACGACAACGTCCGGGTCCCGAACGAGGCGCTGCTGGGTGGCGAGGGGCAAGCGTTCGTCATCGCCCAAACCCGGCTGGGCGGTGGCCGGATACACCATGCCATGCGCACCATCGGTCTCGCCCGCAAGGCGCTCGACATGATGTGTGAACGTGCGCTGAGCCGCGAGACACAGGGCAGCCGCCTGTCGGACAAACAATTCGTGCAGGGCTACATCGCCGACTCGTATGCACAGCTGTTGCAGTTCCGGTTGATGGTGCTCTACACCGCGTGGGAGATCGACAAGTACAACGACTACAAGAAGGTTCGCAAGGACATCGCCGCCGTCAAGGTCGTGATGCCGACCGTTCTGCACGACATCGCCTGGCGCGCAATGCAGGTGCACGGTGCGCTGGGTGTCACCAATGAGATGCCGTTCCTCGGGATGGTCACCGGCGCGGCCGTGATGGGCTTGGCCGACGGGCCGACGGAGGTGCACAAGACCACGGTCGCCCGGCAGGTGTTGCGCGACTACGAGCCCACCGACGACACGTGGCCCACCGAGTGGATACCCCGCAAGCGGGAAGCGGCGCGGGCGCGCTTCGCCGATTATCTGGAAGCCGAGGTCGGCAATCTGTGAGCGGTATCGACGTTGCGCGCCTTGCCGATTGGATGGACAACGCCGGCCTGCCCGGCAAGGGCGAACCGCTGACCGCGCGCTTCCTGTCGGGTGGAACCCAGAACGTGATCTACGAGCTGCGCCGCGGCGAGGAGCGGTGCGTCATCCGGATGCCACCGCCGGGCGCTCCGCCCGACCGCGACAAGGGCATCCTGCGGGAGTGGCGCATCATCGAGGCGCTCGACGGGACCGATGTCCCGCACACCGCCGCGGTGGCCGTGTGCGCGGATCCCGACGTGCTGGGGCGGCCGTTCTACCTGATGGGCTTCGTCGACGGCTGGTCGCCGATGGACCGGCACGGCACCTGGCCCGAACCGTTCGACAGCGACGTCAGCACCCGGTCCGGCCTGAGTTACCAACTCGCCGAAGGCATCGCGCTCCTGTCGAAAGTGGACTGGAAGGCGCGGGGTCTGGCCGACCTCGGCCGGCCGGACGGGTATCACGAACGGCAAGTCGACCGCTGGATCGGCTTCCTCGAACGGATCAAGAAGCGCGAGCTCCCGGGGCTGGAGGTGGCCACCGGCTGGCTGCGGGCCCATCGGCCACTCGACTTCATCCCGGGCTTGATGCACGGCGACTATCAGTTCGCCAATGTCATGTACCGTCACGGTGCGCCTGCTCGTCTGGCGGCGATCGTCGACTGGGAGATGGGCACGGTCGGCGACCCCAAGCTCGATCTCGCGTGGATGGTGCAGAGTTGGCCCGCCGATACCGATGTGCCGGCCGCCTCCGAGATGAGCTACGTCGACATGCGCGGCATGCCGTCGCGTGACGCGGTCGTCGCACACTATGCCGACGTTTCGGGACGCCAGGTCGACGATTTGGACTACTACCTCGTGCTGGCCAAGTGGAAGCTTGCGATCGTGCTGGAACAGGGTTTCCAGCGCGCCGGTGACGACGAGAAGCTGCTGGCCTTCGGACCGGTCGTGACCGACCTGATGGCCTCGGCCGCAGAACTCGCCGAGTCCACCGACTACCGGTGAAAGCCGCCGTCTGCCGGGAGTACGGGCCACCCGAGGCGGTCCGTGTCGAGGAATTGCCCTCACCCGTTCTGGCGCCGGGGCGGCTTCGTGTCCGTGTGGGCGCGGCGGCGGTCAACTTCCCCGACGTGCTTCTGGTGGCCGACCAGTACCAGGTGAACGTGCCGGTGCCCTTTGTGCCGGGCAGCGAATTCGCCGGGGTGATCACCGAAGTCGCGCCGGACACCGTCGATTTCGCGGTGGGTGACCGCGTCACCGGCACGGGAATGTTCGGCGCGTTCGCCGAGGAGGTCTGCGTCGGCAGCGCAGCGCTGGCCAGGATTCCCGACGGTGTGGACGACCGCACCGCGGCGGCGTTCGGCGTCGCGCACCGCACGGCCTATCACACGCTGCGGTCGGTGGCGCAGGTTCGGTCCGGCGACGACCTGATCGTGCTGGGCGCCGGCGGCGGGGTGGGGCTCGCCGCGGTTCAGCTCGGGGTCGTGCTCGGCGCGCGGGTGACGGCCGTGGCGTCATCCGACGAAAAGCTCTGCGTAGCAGCTCGTTACGGAGCCTCTGTACTGGTCAATCACACCGCAGGCCCCCTGCGCACGACGCTGCGTGAGGCGCTGCCCGCCGACGCACATGCCGTCATCGATCCGGTCGGGGGCGAGCTGTCCGAACCCGCGTTGCGATCGCTGCGCCGCGGTGGCCGGTTCGTCACGGTCGGCTACGCATCCGGCAGCATTCCCCAGATCCCGCTCAACCTCGTGCTCGTCAAGGGCATCCAGATCGTCGGATTCCAGTTCCAGGACATCCCGCCGGACGAGTTCGCGCGCAACGAATCCGAGTTGCGCGAGTTGTTGGCCACCGGCGGCGTCAAGCCACACATCGGCGCGGTCTATCCCCTGGCCGAGACCGCCGCGGCGCTGCGGCACGTCGCCGATGGGCAGGCGATCGGCAAGGTGATCATCGACATGAGCTATCCATTGCCGTCGGCGCTGGGGTCCTTCGGCGGATAGAAGTACTCGCGCCACGCCGTGATCTTTTCGCCCTTCACCTCGTAGGCTCCCATGACCGGCCAGCTCATCTGCTTCCCGTCCACAACCCAGTGATCGCGGCGCTCCATCAACACGACATCCCCATCGACGGCGAGATGTCGAATCTCGAGGTCGACGCACTTACCGCCGGCGAAAAACACCTTCATCATTTCGTGGATCGCGTCCCGCCCGGACAGTTTCGGCCAGTCGGGGCCGATGTCGAATGTGGCCTCCTCGGCGAAGTGGCTCATGACTTCGTCGATGTCGTTGCTGCCCCACGCAGCGATCTCGGCGCGGACGATTTCTTCAGCGGTCATTGTCCTCGGTCCTTCTGGCGTGACACCATGTTTACATTCTTTCGACTGATCGTAAATGCGACCGAGTCTTTCACCCAGTTCACCGCCTCGAGCGAGAAACCTTGACCGAGCGTCAGCTCACCTGCTAAGCAGGTGCACAGTAGCCCTCACCAACCGCCGAGTGCCCCTGGCCCGAACCCACTCGACACGACTTGCTCAAGCCCACCGGATGGAGATCCCATGGCCGTGCCGACGGCACCGACCGAATCCGACGTCTACTACGACCCGTACAACGTCGACCTCAACATGAACCCCTACCCGGTCTTCGCGAGGATCAGAGAAGAAGCGCCGTTGTACTACAACGAGCAGCATGATTTCTATGCGCTGAGCCGCTACGACGACGTCAACGCAGCCGTCATCGACCACGAGACGTTCATCTCGGGCCGGGGAGCCGTGCTGGAGATCATCAAATCCGGCATGGAGATCCCGCCGGGCACTCTCATTTTCGAGGATCCACCGATCCACAACATCCACCGCAACCTGCTGTCGCGCATGTTCACCCCGCGGAAGGTGCTCGCGCTGGAACCGCAGATCCGCGAGTTCACCGCGCGTTGCCTGGATCCACTGGTCGGTTCCGAAAAGTTCGATTTCGTCAACGATCTCGGCGAGCAGATGCCGATGCGCGTCATCGGCATGCTGCTGGGTATCCCCGAGGAGCGGCAGCGCCAGATCACCGACCACGGTGAGGAAATCCTGCAAGGACAGACCGTCGACGCTTTGGCCACCGGTGAGGTGTTCGCGGAGTTCATCGACTGGCGCGCCGAACACCCGTCCGACGACATCATGACCGACCTGCTCAACGCCGAATTCGCGGACGAGACAGGCACCGTCCGCAAGCTTCGCCGCGATGAGCTCCTGCTGTATCTGACGGTCATCGCCACCGCCGGTTCTGAGACCACCACCCGGCTGATCGGCTGGGCCGGCAAGACGCTGGCCGACTATCCGGATCAGCGCCGGCAGCTGGTGGAGGATCCATCCCTGATTCCTCAGGCAATCGAGGAGATCCTACGTTGGGAGCCACCGGCATTGCAGATCGCCCGATACGTCACCCGTGACGTCGAGTACTACGGCCAGACCGTGCCCGAGGGGTCTGCGATGCTGATGCTCGTCGGCGCAGCCAACCGGGACCACCGCCGGTTCGCGCCGGACGGTGACGTCTTCGACATCCACCGGGAGCAGCGCTCGCACATGACCTTTGGCGCCGGCACACACTTCTGCATGGGCAACGCGCTGGCCCGGCTCGAAGGCCGCATCGCACTCGAGGAGATCCTCAAACGCTTCCCACAGTGGGAGGTCGACTGGCCCAACGCCGTACCGTCGGAAACCGCCGCGGTCCGCGGCTGGGCTGCGATGCCCACATTTGTCGCCTGACCGTATCGAGATTCACTGCCCGTAGGTGTGTCTGAGGTTGGCGTTGACGAGTTCACCGATCCGCTTGCACATGTGCCGAGTCATTTCGGCGTCGGGGACCGGGTCATCGACGTAGAGCGTCCAGCGCAGATACGTGCCTCCGCCGGGCTCGGCTTCAAGGTCGAAACGGACCTGTGCGTCCGGCCTTCGGACCCACAGTGATGACCAGACCACACGGTGTGGGCGGGCGGACTCGACGATGGCGGGTGGCATTTCGTCGTCGCGCAGATGCAGCCAGGGACGTACCGGTTGCCGGTTCGGATCGCACAGGTCGGCGAAGATCGCCCACGGCGGTGCGGGCTGGCTCCGCCGTCGCGACCCGATCGCCTTCATCCGGCACACCTTGCCGCTCGACTGCAAGCGGCAGGCGTCAGCTGGCGGGAATGAGATCTGCCGGAACCGACCGGCTGATCATCGTGCCGCACCGGAAAGCTTCGGTGTAGCCGACGGCCGCGGCCTCGGGGTGTTGGACCGCGGCAAGCGCCTGGGCTTTGAAAGCCCGTGCAGCCGCGGATAATTCGTGACGCACGGGATCGACACTCAGATCGGCCGGGCACTGCTCGCCCCACAGCGTCACCTCGGTCCGTCCCTGCTCGAGCGCTCCGAGAACTCCCCGCCGGACGCGCTCGTCAGAGTTGAACAGATCGGCCGCCACCGCCACGGTCTGGGGGTGTGGCCGGTCCTGCCAGGACACCAGCACGCTCTCCAGGTCCATGGTGTCGACGCCGAGGATCTCCAGCGGCCGGACGTCTTCGTCAGCACCGATCAGCACCGTGACATCCCACCCCGCCATGACCCGGTCGACGAGCCAGCCACCCGCGAACCGCACCGCGTCGACCACACAGGGTGCGACGACGTCGAGCCGATACCTCATGTCGTCCTCCAATCTCACAGGCCGGCCGCTGCGCTGCGGCCGGACGGCGCCTCGATCTCGCGGGCCAGCATCTCGGCGTACCCCTTGAACACGTCCGCCAGCGGCAGTGAGGGATCGAGTAACCATGAGGTCTCCATTCCATTTACGAAGGCGAGTATCTCCACGGCCTTGGTGACCGGGTCGAAATCTGTGCGGTAGCGGCCACTGAGCTGACCGCGGCGGATGATGTCAGCGACGATGTCCCGCGCATCCTGCTGACGTTTCAGCAAACGATCGTGCAGTGGAGCATCGGGCTGGATGTTCTCCACCAACAACACGGTGAACGTGCCGACGAGTTCAGGTGCCCGGACAAACCGCTCGGCCACCCGCTTGATCTCGTCAGCGAGGTCGCCCGACCGGTCGGCGTGCGCATCGTCGTCGTCGTCACGGGCATCGAGCACCGCGTTGAGCAACTGCTCTTTGGACTCGAAGTGATGCAGCAGACCAGCCGGCGTGACACCGGCTTCCTTGGCGATCTGTGCCAGCGAGGTGTTTCGCCACCCGTTGCGCGCCAGCAGCCTCTCGGCCACCGAAAGGATCCGCTGCCTGCGGTCTTCCCCTTTGGCGAGCAGTGTCGCGTAGGGCCTTACGGCCTCAGACGATCCATCGGGAGGCGTCACCGAACTCCTTCGTCCAACCAACCTAGTGAACACACAGTAGGTTGGTTTGGGCGCTGTGACAAGTGTCTCAGAGAGGGTAAATCTTGACAGCCGTCACATGGCGTGAATGGCGCAGGTCACAGCCCGAGAGATTTCGCGATGATGACCTTCATGACCTCACTGGTGCCCGCGTAGATGCGCGCGACCCGGGCATCGGTGTACAGCCGGGCGATGGGGTACTCCATCATGTAGCCGTACCCGCCGAAGAGCTGCAGGCAACGATCGATGACCCGCGCCTGCATCTCGGTGCAGAACAATTTGACGCGGGCCGCGTCGGCCCCCGACAGCTCGCCGTCCACGTGCAGGGCCACCGCCCGGTCCAGCATCGCCTGCGCGGCCTCGACCTCGGCCGAGCACGCCGCGAGTTCGAACTTGGTGTTTTGAAAAGATGAGACCGAGGCCCCGAATATTTTGCGGTCCTTCGTGTAGTCGATCGCCGCGGCGATCGCCGACCGCGCTTGGGCCACTGATCCGACGGCGACGGTCAACCGTTCCTGCGGCAGGTTGTGCCCCAGATAGCTGAATGCCTCGCCCTCCTCCCCCAGCACGTTGGCCAGGGGGACCCGGACATCGGTGAAGGACAGCTCGGCGGTGTCCTGGACCTTGCAGCCCATCTTCTCCAACTCACGGCCACGCTCGAAACCCGGCATGCCGTCCTCGACAACCAACAGCGTCAAGCCTTTTCGCCGATTGTCCGGGTCGGTGGAGGTCCGGGCCACGACGACCACGAGATCGGCCTGGATGCCGCCGGTGATGAATGTCTTGGCACCGTTGAGCACATAGGAGTCACCGTCCCGCACAGCGGTCGTGCGCATGCCGGCGAGATCGGAGCCGGTTCCCGGCTCGGTCATCGCGACCGCCGTCAACAACGTCCCGGCCGCCAGTCCCGGGAACCAGCGTTGGCGCTGCTCGTCGTTCGCGTAGTGCAGGAAGTACGGCAGGATCACCTCGAGCTGAGTACGTACGGTCGACAGGGTGACCAGCGCCCGGGCGGCCTCCTCCTGCAAAACCACGTTGTAGCGATAGTCGGAGATGCCCGCACCCCCGTACTCCTCGGGGATCGCCATGCCCAGCATGCCGAGCTCACCCATCTGCTTGAAGACGTCGCGCGGCATGCGGCCGGCCTTCTCCCACTCGGGGTACTGCGGCACGACTTCCTTCTCGACGAAGTCGCGCGCCAGGGCGCGGAATGCCTCGTGGTCTTCGGTGAAAAGGTTTCGCTGCATGCGTTGGCCCCTTACTAGGCGAGAAGTTCGACGATCGTCGCGTTGGCGGTGCCCCCGCCTTCACACATGGTCTGCAGGCCGTAACGAATTCCCTTGTCGCGCATGTGATTTATCATTCGGGTCATCAGGACGGCCCCCGACGCCCCAAGCGGATGACCCAGCGCGATCGCGCCGCCCAGCGGGTTGAGTTTGGCTTCGTCTGCCCCGGTTTCGGCCAGCCACGCCAGCGGCACCGGCGCGAACGCCTCATTGACCTCGAAGACGCCGATCTCGTTGAGACGCACACCGGCCTTGCGCAGCACCTTCTCGGTGGCCGGAATCGGACCGGTCAGCATGAGCACCGGATCGGCGCCGGTGACCGCACCCGCGCGGTAGCGCACAATCGGCGAAAGGCCCATCGTCACAGCGTTTTCCGCGGTCATGACCAGAAGCGCGGCCGCTCCGTCGGAGATCTGCGACGAGTTGCCAGCGTGGATCACGCCGTCCTCGGTGAAGGCCGGCTTCAACCCCGCGAGCTTCTCGACGGTGGTTCCCCGCCGCACGCCCTCATCGGCGATCACGGGGTCGCCGTCATCGGGAAACACCGTGATCATCTGTGTCTCGAACGCGCCGGCGTCCTGCGCGGCCGCGGCACGCTCGTGCGAGCCGGCCGAGTACTCGTCGAGCCGGGTCCGGTCGAATCCCCACTTCTGTGAGATCAATTCGGCCGAGATGCCCTGGTTGAACGAGAAATCCCGGTACCGGTCAAGCACTTTCGGGCCATACGGCTGTCCGGTCGCGCGGGCCGCGCCCAGCGGCACGCGGCTCATCACCTCGACTCCCCCGGCCACGACGACATCCTGTTGCCCCGACATCACGGCCTGCACCGCGAAGTCCAGGGCCTGCTGGCTCGAACCGCAGGCTCGATTGACCGTGGTGCCCGGGATGTGCTCGGGCCAGCCCGCGGCGAGCACCGAGTACCGGCCGATGTTGCTGGACTGGTCGCCGACCTGGGACACACACCCCCAGACGACATCGTCGACGATCTCGGGACTGATGCCCGCCCGCTCCACCAGAGCGTTGAGCACCAGCGCGGACAGATCGGCGGCATGCATGCCGGACAGTCCGCCGTTGCGTTTGCCCACGGGGGTGCGGACGGCTTCGACGATGACGGTTTCACGCATTGGAGTGCTCCGCTCTCGGTATCTGGGACGTCGGGTAGGCCGGGCCGATCGCGCCCTGCTCCCGCAAGGCTGCGATGTCCTCGGCTGACAGGCCCATATCGCCCAGGATGGCATCGGTGTGTTCGCCGAGGCCGGGAACCCCGCCCATCGGCAGTTCGTGGCCGGAGATCACCGGCGGCGGCAGCAGCGCCGAGATGTCGCCGCTGGGTGTGGCGACGGTCCGCCACCGGTCCCGGTCTTTGAGGTGCTGGTGTGCGATCACCTCGCTGGGCCGGTTGTACCGCGAGTTCCCGATGCCCGCCTCGTCGGCGATCTGCTGGATGTCGGCGAGATCGTGCTGCGCACACCAGGTTCCGATCGCGTCGTTGAGCACGTCGCGGCTCGCGCAGCGGTCGGAGTTGGTGGCGAAGCGCGGGTCGTCGGCCAGATCGGGCCGGTCGATGATCTCCCGGGCCAGCCGCTGCCATTCCCGGTCGTTGGTGGTGCCGAGCACGACCGTCTGGCCGTCGCGGGTGGGGAACGCGCCGTACGGCGACACCGCGGGCGAACTCATGCCAAGGGGTTGTTGGTCGATGCCCGAATGCTGGGTGTAGGTGAGCGGATAGCCCATGATGTCGGTCATGGTGTCGAACAGGCTCACGGCCACCGCGGGCGCGGGGGCATCGGACGGTTGCCGGGTCCGGCCGATCAACAGCGCCATGATCGACAGCGCGGCGTACAGGCCGGTCGAGATGTCGGCAACGGGCGGGCCGGGTTTGGCCGGCATGTCCGGATAGCCGGTGACCGCGCAGGCCCCCGATTCGGCCTGGACCAGCAGGTCGTAGGCACGCTTGTGCGACAGCGGTCCGCCGGTGCCGTACCCGTCGATCTCGACCGGGATCACCTGCGGATGACGTTGCGAGAGCTCGGCAGGAGACAGCCCCATCCGCGCCATCGCACCGGGTGCGAGGTTCGACACCAGAGCGTCGGCCCGGTCCAGCAACCGGTGCAGCACATCGATGCCACCGGTCGACTTCAGGTCGAGCGTGATGGATTCCTTGCCGCGGTTGGCCCAGACAAAGTGCGCCGCAAGGCCGTTGACAACTTCGTCGTAATCCCGCGCGAAATCCCCGCCCTTGGGGTTTTCCACTTTGATGACGCGGGCGCCGAAGTCGGCCAGCACCCGCGTGCACATCGGCGCGGATACCGCCTGCTCGAGCGCGACGATGGTGATCCCGGCCAGCGGACCTGCACTACCTGGTGTGTCGTGGGGCATGCCCGTCACATAACCATGCCGCCGTCGACCGGCAGCACCTGGCCGGTGATGTACGACGCGGCATCGGAGGCCAGGAAGACGAACGCGCCCGCAACTTCGTCGGCTTCGGCCCAACGCTTGAGCGGGATGCGGTTCATCATGTTGGCCGCGAATTTCTCGTTGGTGCGGATGGTCTCGGTCATCGGCGTCGCGGCCAACGGCGCCAAGGCGTTGACCATGATGTTCTTGGGCGCGAGTTCCCGTGCGAGCGACTTGGTGAACCCGATGAGGCCGGCCTTGGCCGCCGAGTAGTTGACCTGGCCGAGGGTCCCGGTGATGCCTGCCGACGAGGTGACGTTGACGACGCGTCCGGTGCCGTCGGTCGGAATGTGCGGCAGTGCGGCCTGCGTGACGTGGAACGTCCCCATGACGTGGATGTCGAAGGTGAGCCGGAACGTCTCGTCGGTGAGTTTGGGGAACATCGCAGGCGAGGTGACGCCGGCGTTGTTGACCAGGATGTGCAGCTTGCCCTCGCCGAGCCCCGCCGCGCGCTCGGTGGCCGCGACGGCGGCGTCGCGGTCACTGACGTCGAGCGGTGCGCTGTCGGCCTTCCCGCCCGCGGCATTGATGCGTTCCGCGACCCCCGCTGCCGCGTCACCGCTGATATCGGTGACCAGTACGGCGGCGCCCGCGGCGGCCAGCGCCTCGGACACGGCGGCGCCGATGCCGGCACCTGCCCCCGTGACGAGCGCCGAACACCCGGTCAGGTCGAAATAGGTCCTCATGCGTAACGCTTCCTCTAGTAGCTCTTGGGCAGGCCGAGAACGTTGGCGCCCAGGAAGTTCAGGATCATCTCCTGGCTCACCGGGGCGATCTTCATCAATCGCGATTCCCGGAAGAACCGCGAGATGTTGTATTCCTCCGAATAGCCCATCCCGCCATGTGTTTGGAGGGCACGGTCGGCGGCCGCGAATCCCGCGTCGGCACAGAGGTATTTCGCCATGTTGGCCTCTCGGCCGCACGGCTTGCCGTTGTCGTAGAGCCACGTGGCCTTGCGCAGGATAAGTTCGGCGGCGTCGAGGCGGGCCAGGGAGTCGGCAAGCGGGAACTGGATGCCCTGGTTCATGCCGATCGGCCGGTCGAACACCACGCGCTCGTTGGCGTACTTGACCGCCCGGTCGAGCGCGACCCGGCCGATGCCCAGCGCTTCGGCGGCGATCAACATCCGCTCGGGGTTGAGCCCGTGCAGGATGTACTTGAACCCCTTGCCCTCCTCGCCGATCCGGTGCTCGGCCGGGACGCGGAGGTCGTCGATGAACAACTCGTTGGACGAGACGGCGTTGCGCCCCATCTTGTTGATGGGCCGGATGTCGACGTGGTCGCGGTCGAGGTCGGTGAGAAACAGCGTCAGCCCGTCGGTCGGTTTGGCCGCCTCGTCCCTGGGTGTCGTCCGCGTGAGAAGCAAGATCTTCTCGGACTCAAGGGCTTTGGAGATCCACACCTTGCGTCCGTTGACCAGGTAACTGTCGCCGTCTCGCTTGGCGAATGTCGTGATACGCGACGTGTCCAGGCCCGCACCGGGTTCGGTGACACCGAAGCACACATGAAGGTCCCCGTTGACGATCCGCGGTAACGTCTCGGCCTTCATCGCATCCGAGCCGAAGACCACGACCGGCTGCATGCCGAAGATCGACATGTGGATGGCGCTCGCGGCGTTCATGCCACCGCCGGATCGGGCCACTTCCTCGGCGAGGATCGTGGCCTCGGTGATCCCCAGACCGTGTCCGCCGTATTCCTCGGGGATCGTCATCCCGAGCCAGCCGCCGCCGGCGATGGCGTCGTAGAACTCCTGCGGGAACTCGTGCGCCTGGTCCTTGGTCATCCAGTAGTGGTCATCGAATTTGCCCGCGAGCTCGGCCACGGACTTCCGGATGAGCTCCTGGTCCTCGGTCAGCTCGAAGTTCATACCACCCGACACTCGCGGTCTCCTCGTCAGTCTTTGGCGCCGGACACGGCTTTGGCGTTCGCCTGGAAGTCGGCGAAGCTCGTGCCCGTCTTCTCCTTGTTGCTCAGGGCCCGGATGGACACATCATGGCCCTCGGCGGACTTTCGCAGAGCGCCGACCGTGGCCTGGTCCTTGGGAACGTCCTTGAACGGATCGAAATGGTAGAGCCGCATGGCGTTCTCGTGCGTGATCTTGTTGATCTCGTCGGCGGGCACGTCATAGGTGTCGAACACCGCCCACAGTTCCTCGGGCGCACCGGGCCACATCGAATCGGAGTGCGGGTAGTCCATCTCCCAGCAGATGTTGTCGATGCCGATCAGGTGCCGGTTCTTGACGCCGACCGGATCGGAGATGAAGCACGTCATGAAGTGCTCACGGAACACGTCGGACGGCAGCTTGCCGCCGAAGTCCTGATGCGTCCAGGTCGAGTGCATCTCGTAGGTGCGGTCCACCCGGTCCAGGAAGTACGGGATCCACCCGGTGCCGCCTTCGGACAGCGCGATCTTGAGGTCGGGGTAGGCCTTGATCGGTGCCGACCACAACAGATCCGCGGCGGCCTGGACGATGTTCATCGGCTGCAGGGTGATCATCACGTCCATCGGCGCGTCCGGCGCGGTGATCGCGAGCTTGCCCGACGACCCGATGTGCACGTTCATCACCGTGTCGGTCTCGACGAGGGCTTCCCACAACGGCTTCCAGTACTCCAGGTCGTGAAAGCTCGGATAGCCGAGGGTCGACGGGTTCTCCGTGAACGTCAGCGAGTGCACGCCCTTCTTCGACACCCGCCGCACCTCGTCGGCGCACAGTTGCGGATCCCAGATCGCCGGAATCGCCATCGGTATGAAGCGGCCCGGATTCGACCCGCACCATTCGTCGATGTGCCAGTCGTTGTAGGCCTGCACGAGCGCCAGCGAGAACTCGGCGTCCTCGGTGGCGAACAGCCGCGCGGCGAAGCCCGGGAACGACGGGAAGTTCATCGTCGCCAGCACTCCGCCCGCGTTCATGTCCTTGACCCGCTCGTCGGGGTCATAGCAGCCCTTACGGATCTCGTCGAGACCTTGCGGCTCCAGGCCGTACTCCTCCTTCGGCCGGCCCGCCACGGCGTTGAGCGCCACGTTGGGGATCACGGTGTCGCGGAACTGCCAGGTATCGCTGCCATCGGGATTGTGCACGAGCCGCGGCGCCTCGTCGCGGTACTTCGCAGGCAGATGGTTCTTGAACATGTTCGGCGGCTCGATGATGTGGTCGTCCACGCTGATCAAGATCATGTCGTCTTTTTGCATGGCGGTGCTCCGTTCCCGTGTGCTCACCAGGTTCTCTAGTACAGAAAACTAGCTTCTCGCGTAGAGAGAATCAATGTCTGCCATCGTTGACGAGCGGATACACGCTGGTCATGACCCGCTACGAGGTCTTCCCATTGACCGCTTCGAGAAAAGATGGAAACCTGTTAGTCGGAAATGAGAACCTGATTCTCGCACGCGAGAGTCATCGGAGCGCCGCCGAGAGGAGAAGCGTCCGTGGGCCTGGCCCCATTACCCGCCGACGAGTGGGATGACGACGTACGTCGCGCGCTGTCGGTCATGCTGCCCGAGGAACGACTCAACCCCCAGGGAGCGGGGGTCGCGTTGTCGACACTGGCCCGTCATCCGGCACTGACCAAGGCGTTTCTTCGGTTCAGCAACCACCTCTTGTTCCGCTCGACCCTGGACCCCAGGCTTCGCGAGCTGGCGATCCTGCGGATCGCCCACCGCAGGCACTGCGAGTACGAGTGGGCCCACCACGCCTTCATCGGCAAGGCCGAAGGTCTCACCGACGACGACATCGCAGGTGTCGCGCAAGGCACGGCCGTCGACGCGTTCGACCAAATCGTGCTCGATGCGGTCGACGAACTCGACGAGCAGTCACGCATCTCGGACGAGACCTGGGCAGCCCTCGGCGACAAACTGGACGACCGCCAGCGCATGGACCTGGTTTTCACCGTCGGCGGCTATGGCCTGATGGCCATGGCTTACAACACTTTTGGAATCGCGCCGGAGTCCGGCCACTAATCTCGGAAAGAAAGTAGGTAAATCCCGTGGCGTTTTTCCCGAAGCCGGCCGCCGGCAGCTGGACCGAGAACTGGCCCGAATTGGGCACCGGGCCAGTCAACTACGAGGATTCGATCGATCCCGAACACTGGAAGCTGGAGCAGCAGGCCATCTTCCGAAAGACCTGGCTGCAAATGGGCCGGGTGGAGCTGATTCCCAAGAAGGGCAGCTACATCACCCGTGAGCTGCCGTCGGTCGGCCCGGGCACGTCGATCATCATCGTCAACGACGGCGACCAGATCCGGGCCTTCTACAACCTGTGCCGCCATCGCGGCAACAAGCTGGTGTGGAACGACTACCCGGGCGAGGAGGTTTCCGGCAGCTGCCGCCAGTTCGTCTGCAAGTACCACGCCTGGCGCTACAACCTCAAGGGCGACCTGACCTTCATCCAGCAGGAGCAGGAGTTCTTCGATGTCGACAAGGCCGACTACCCGCTCAAGCCGGTGCGCTGCGAGGTGTGGGAGGGCTTCATCTTCGTCAACTTCGACGACGACGCGGTGTCGCTCGAGGAGTACCTGGGCGAGTTCGGCCAAGGCCTCAAGGGTTATCCGTTCCACGAGATGACCGAGCACTACAGCTACCGCTCGGAGATCAAAGCCAACTGGAAGCTGTTCATCGATGCGTTCGTCGAGTTCTACCACGCGCCGATCCTGCACATGAAGCAAGCAGAGAAGGAGGAGGCCGAGAAGCTGGCCAAGTTCGGCTTCGAGGCGCTGCACTACGACATCAAGGGCGATCACTCGATGATCTCGTCCTGGGGCGGCATGAGCCCGCCGAAGGACCTCAAGATGGTCAAGCCCATCGAGCGCATCCTGCACAGTGGCCTGTTCGGGCCGTGGGATCGCCCCGACATCAAGGGCATCTTGCCCGATGAGCTGCCGCCGGCGATCAATCCGGGTCGGCACAAGACCTGGGGCCAGGACTCATTCGAGTTCTTCCCGAACTTCACCCTGCTCTTCTGGGTGCCGGGCTGGTATCTGACCTACAACTACTGGCCTACCGGTGTGGACACCCACATCTTCGAGGCCGACCTGTACTTCGTACCGCCGAAGAACCTGCGCGAACGGCTTTCTCAGGAACTTGCCGCGGTGACGTTCAAGGAGTACGCGTTTCAGGACGCCAACACGCTGGAGGCCACGCAGACGCAGATCGGCACCCGCGCCGTCCTCGACTTCCCGCTGTGCGACCAGGAGATCCTGCTGCGCCACCTGCACCACACCGCGCACAAGTACGTCGACCGGTACAAAGAATCACTGGCCAACGGGAACGGTTCCGCCAACGGTGCGGCCCACACGAAGACCACGAAGGATCCCGCAAATGTCTAAGCTGCCCGAAGAATTCGCCGACCTCGAGCGGTTCAGCGACTGGTGCCTGCCCACCGAAGAGGAGCGCTATCAGAAGCGTCTCAACTCCACGATGGAGGAGATGCAGGACCTCTACGACGCAGGCATGGCACGGCTCGAGGACATCATGGTCTATGTCGACGCGCGGTTCCCGCTCAAGGGCATGCCCGAAGACGCCAAGGCCCTGGTGCATCTCGGGCAATCGATCGTGATGGTGAGCTTCCCGGTCGAAGTGTGGAAGCAGCCCCGCGTGCTCGACAGCGGCGCGGCCTATATCCAGCTCGTCAAGGAGCCGGTGGTCTGAACGTGCCCAACGCATCGCCGAGACTACGGGTTCTGATGAAAATCACCCGAAATCCGTCAGCAACCGTAGTGTCGGCGCAGCCATGCTGACCCTCAAAGCCGCGGGTCTGGTCGATGTCGACGCCGGGGAGATCATTCGCCCCGGCATCGTCAAGGTCGACGGCGACCGCATCGTCGGGCTCGGCGGAGAGCCCGCGGGAGAGATCGTCGATTTGGGCGACGCAATACTGCTGCCCGGCCTCATGGACATGGAGGTCAACCTGCTGATGGGCGGCCGGGGCGAGAACCCGGGACTGTCCCAGGTGCAGGACGATCCGCCGACGAGGGTGCTGCGCGCGGTGGGCAATGCCCGTCGCACGTTGCGCGCCGGGTTCACCACGGTGCGCAACCTCGGGTTGTTCGTCAAGACGGGCGGCTACCTGCTCGACGTCGCACTCGGCAAGGCCATCGACGCGGGCTGGATCGAAGGGCCGCGCATCGTGCCTGCGGGCCATGCCATCACGCCGACCGGCGGCCATCTCGACCCCACGATGTTCGCGGCCTTCATGCCCGGCGTGCTGGAGCTCACGATCGAGGAAGGCATCGCCAACGGCGTAGACGAGATCCGCAAGGCGGTGCGCTACCAGATCAAGCACGGCGCCCAGCTGATCAAGGTGTGTTGCTCGGGCGGCGTCATGTCCCTCACCGGAGAGGCTGGGGCCCAACACTATTCGGACGAGGAACTGCGGGTCATCGTCGACGAGGCGCATCGGCGCGGATTGCGGGTCGCGGCGCACACGCACGGCGCCGAAGCCGTCAAGCACGCGGTGGCCTGTGGGATCGACTGCATCGAGCACGGATTCCTCATGGACGACGAAGCCATCCAGATGCTCGTCGACAACGACCGGTTCCTCGTGACCACGCGCCGGCTCGCGCAGGCCATGGATGTCTCCAACGCGCCGAAGGTCCTGCAGGACAAGGCTGCCGAGATGTTCCCGAAGGCCGAGACGTCGATCAAGGCCGCGTACGAGGCCGGCGTGAAGATCGCCGTCGGCACCGACGCGCCGGCCATCCCCCACGGCCGCAACGCCGACGAGCTCGTGACCCTGGTGGAGTGGGGTATGCCCCCGGCTGCGGTGCTGAGGGCGGCGACCGTGGTGGGAGCGGACCTGATCAACCGGACCGACCTCGGCCGCATCGCCGAGGGCTACCTCGCCGACATCATCGCGGTGCCCGGCGATCCACTGCAGGACATCAGCGTTACAAGAGATGTGAAATTTGTAATGAAGGGGGGTAGGGTCTTTCGCAATGAGTACGCAAGCGAGAACTGACGACCTCGTCGAGATCCAGCAGGTGCTGGCGAAGTACGCGGTGACCATCACCCAGGGCGACATCGACGGGCTGGTCTCGGTGTTCACGCCCGACGGCACATACAGCGCGTTCGGGGAAACCTATGCGCTGGAACGTTTTCCGGTGCTGGTGGATGCCGCACCCAAAGGTCTGTTCTTGACCGGGACGGCACTGGTGACGTTCGACCCCGACAACCCCGACGTCGCAAGCGGCACGCAGCCGCTGTGCTTCATCGAGCACTCGGCCCACGACATGCGCATCGGGTACTACAACGACACCTACGTGCGTACCGCCGACGGCTGGCGGCTGAAGACCAGGGCCATGACGTTCATCCGCCGCAGCGGCGCGCACGACCATGGCAAGCCACACGCGATCGGCCGGCCGTCCGCATGACCGACCTCCACGACCCCGGTCAGTTCCGCACCGCACTGCAGGCCTGGCTTGCCGAGAACGACCTGACCCCACCCGGCGACCACACGCTCGAAGGGCACATGCGGCAGTTCGCCCGGGTGCAGAAGGCACTCTATGACGGCGGCTGGAGCCGCTACGGCTGGCCCGAGCACGCCGGGGGCCTGGGCGGCCCGGAGATCCTGCGCGCGATCGTCGGCGAAGAGGTCGTGGGTCGCCGGCTCGCCGAGCCCGGCCCGTATTCGATGCTCGAAGTGCTGGCGCCGACGATGATCGACTACGCGCCCGCCGAACTGGCGGCCGAGATGGTGCCGAAACTGCTGTCCGGCGAAGAGCAATGGTGCCAAGGTTTCTCCGAGCCGGGCTCGGGCAGCGATCTGGCGTCGTTGACCACCCGCGCGGTACAGCAGGACGACCGATGGATCATCAACGGACAGAAGGTCTGGACGAGTTTCGCCCAGTACTCACACCGCTGCATCCTGCTCGCCCGCACCGGTGACGCGGACACCCCCAACCACGAGGCGATCACGGCGTTCTTCGTCGACCTCGACACCCCGGGCATCTCGGTGCGCCCGTTGCGCACCATGCACGATGTCGACGAGTTCTGTGAGGTGTACTTCGACGACGTCGCGGTGGACGCCGGCCGGATGCTCGGCAAGCCCGGCGACGGCTGGCGCCTAGCGATGGATCTGCTGCCGTACGAACGCTCGACGTGCTTTTGGCAGCGCATCGCCTACCTGTACTCACGGTTCGACGCGTTGGTCGGTGAGGTCAAGAATCTCGGGCAGGTGGTGGACTCCGACATGGGTGAGGCATACCTGGCCCTGCACACGCTGCGCTGCCGCTCGCGGGCCACTCAGCACCGGCTGGCCGACGGCCACAAACTGGGTCCGGACACCTCGATCGACAAGGTGCTGCTGGCCGGTGCCGAACAACGCCTCTACGACACCGCGCGCGATCTGCTGCCGGGTGTCATCGAACTCGACGACACCGAATGGCGCACCGAGTATCTGTACTCGCGCGCGGCCACGATCTACGGCGGCACCGCAGAAGTGCAGCGCAACATCATCGCCCGCCGCCTGCTCGATCTCGGGAAGGAGTGACCATGGATCGAGAGTCGCTCGAACTGCTCGAAGACGGTCTGCGCAAGACCATGCTCACGACCTCCGGCCCCGAACTCGACGCGGCCCTGGTGGAACTCGGCTGGGCCGAGATGCTGTCGGACATGCCCGACGTCGCGGTGCCGCTGGTGTTCCGGCTGCTCGGAGAAACCGGCTCGCATGCTTCTGTTCTCGTCGACGTCGTACTGAACGCGACCGGCAACGAGATCGGCGGGACCCTGGAGTTGCCGTTGCCCTATGCGGGCAACACGTGGGTGGTGTGGGACCGGACGACCGCGCAGAGCACCGACCCGACGCTCGGCGGGTTGCCGCTGCGCCGCGAGGACGAGGGTTACCCCATTCGGGTGGCCGAGGCCCGCCTGGCCGTCGGCTGGTGGCTGGTCGGATCGGCCCGGGCGATGCTGGCCCTGGCCCGTCAGCACGCCCTCGACCGCGTCCAGTTCGGCCGGCCGATCGCGTCGTTCCAGGCCGTCCGGCACCGGCTTGCCGAAACCCTCGTCGCCATCGAAGGCGCCGAGGCGACGCTCACCCTGCCCGGCGCGGACAATCCTGACCTCACCGCATTGCTGGCCAAAGCAGCCGCGGGCAAGGCGGCGCTGACCGCGGCCAAACACTGCCAGCAGGTGCTTGCGGGCATCGGCTTCACCGAAGAGCACGATCTGCACCGCCACGTGAAGCGCGCCCTCGTGCTCGATGGATTGCTGGGCAGCTCAAGGGAACTCACCCGCCGCGCCGGAGCGGGGTTACGGGCCCGCGGCTCGGTGCCCCGCCTCGCTCACCTCTGACACCCGCTGCGCCGTGAGCCGGCGATCAGGGCGACTGCGGTAGCGGTTCGGCGAACACCGTTGCCGTCGAACGGCCACGCAACACCGTCGAGCCCCGCACCGTCCAGTGCTGCCCTTCGTCGGCATCGGCGCTCGCCAGGGCACTGCCGGAGCACAGCACTGCCGATTCCCGGTCCTTGGCGTGGTCGGCCAACCGCGCGGCCTCATTGACCGCGTCCCCGATCACGGTGTACTCGTAGCGGTTCTCGGCGCCGATGTTGCCCGCGAACACCGAACCACACGAGATGCCAACCCCGAACTCGACATCGGGCAGTTCGCGAAGCCTGGGTACGAGAGCGCGTCCGGTCTCGAGCGCTGACGACGCCGCGTTGTCCAGTCTCAGCGGCGCACCGAACACCGCCAGGATCGCGTCGCCCTCGAACTTGTTGATGAGGCCGTGATTGCGCTCGACGGTGTCGACCACGATCCGGAAGAAGCCGTTGAGCAGTTCGGCCACCTCCTGCGGCGGGCGGGATGCGCCCAACGCCGTCGACCCCACCAGGTCGACGTAGAGAACGGCGACCTCGCGCACGTCGCCGCTCACCGCCCCGCCCTGCTCCAACGCGTGCCGGGCGACATCGGCACCGACGTAGCGGCCGAACAGGTCGCGCAGTCGGTTTCGTTCGGCAAGCCCGCTGACCATCCGGTTGAACCCGTACTGCAGGCGGCCGATCTCGGACGGCTCGTACACCTTCACCGAGACCGCCGACCAACCTTTCTCGACCGCTTTCATCCCAAGCACCACCTCGCGGACGGGGTCTGAGATCGACCGCGCCACAAGCACCATCGACCGCAGCCCGAACAGCAGCGACATGACAGCCAGCACCAGCACCGCGGCCTCGACCGGAGCCGTCTTCTGCACGAACCAGCCGTTGGACCGGGCCAGCACGATCATCGCGATGCCGACCGTGGGCAAGCCGCTGAACAACACCCAGATCGTGATCAGCCGGCCCAGGATTCCGGGCATGGTCACCTGGGCCGCCGAAGCTGTCGTGAGTGACGCGGCGACGATGGGCCGCAACATCCGTTGCGTCACCAGAAATCCCATACACGCCGCCGCCACCCCGCCGAACAAGATGGCCCCGCCCATCACGTAGGCCACTCCCCCGCCGAGATCGAGATTGACCACCGTATAGACCACTGCGCTGACCGCCCAGGTGCTGAACTGGATGATGGTCTGGCGCGGCCCGATGCGCATCGCCGCCCGTTGTTGCCGCGGTGTCGGATGCCTGCCCGCGGCAAACCATTTGAAGGTCGGGTAGATGTTGACGTAACCGACGACGGTATCGACGATCGCCGCCGCCGTCATCAGCGCGACGAGCGCGATCAGATTCGCCTCGGTCAGCAGTTGTCGAACGTCGCCGATCGTGTTGCGGCTCAACGCCACGACCACGAGCGTCACGGCCGCCGCCGCCGTGATCTGTGCGTAGATCAGCCCCGCGGCGTACCGCACGCTGAGCCGAATGGCGCCCATCGGCTCGAGTTACTTGATGTTGGCCTTCATCTCGTTGATGTCCATCAGTACCGGCCAGCCACTGACGCTCAAAGCGTTGCCGTGCCCGGTCTGGTGGATGTCGAACACGGACTGGATCGCGGCGTAGAAGCCCTGCACATCGAGGGTCTGGTTGACCGCACGCTTGGCCTGGCGCAGTGCGAACGCCGGCATCTTCGCGATCTGGCCGGCCAACTCCATGGTCTGGGCGTCCAACTCGTCACGCGGCACGACGCGGTTGACCATGCCGGTGCGTTCGGCCTCCTCGGCGGTCAGCGCGCGACCGGTGAACAGGATCTCCTTGGCCTTGCGCGCACCCAGTTCCCAGGTGTGCCCGTGGTATTCGACTCCGCCGATCCCCATGAGCGCGACCGGGTCGGAGAACAGCGCGTCGTCGGCGGCGAGGATGAGATCGCACGGCCAGCACAACAGCAATCCCCCGGAGATACACCGCCCCTGCACCGCGGCGATCGACGGCTTCGGCACGTTGCGCCAGCGCAGGGTGTACTCGAGATACCGGCGCGACTCGTGTTCGATGATGAACTCGAGCGTGACCTTGTCTGGCACCGGCCCGCCCCCGCGCAGGTCGTGGCCCGCCGAGAAATGCTTGCCGTTGGCGCGCAACACGATAACCTTCACCGCGGCATCTTCGGCGGCCCTGGTCCACGCGGCGTCGAGTTCGTCGAGCAATTCTGGATTCTGCGCGTTGGCGGCCTCGGGCCGGTTGAGCGTGATCGTCGCGATCGCATCGGCGACGTCGTAGTCGATGTACACGTGGGTTCCTGTCCTTCATGAGGCCGACGCGCTGGGCCCGACGGCGCGGAGAAGACGAGATGCCCTTCTTCTCGAAGGACTTCTATAATTCCCTTCGTGAGAATACTATTCTCACAGTTCGAAAGTTACAATCTCCGACACGTTGGCCGCGAGGGGGTCTGGCACCACAATGGCAAGGCGTTCTCCGGTACAGTCAGTTCATGTTCTCCCGACTCGGCACGCATCTGAGCTGCCTGTGACCAGCGCTGGCGAAGAACCCGCCTGGAAGCAGCGGGCTGTCGAGCGGTCGATCAAAACCGCCAAGTTGCGCGCCGCTCAGCGCGTGCAGCGCTTCCTTGACGCCGCCCAGGCGATCATCATCGAAAAGGGCAGCACGGACTTCACGGTGCAAGAGGTCGTCGACCGCTCGCGTCAGTCGCTGCGGAGCTTCTACCTGCAGTTCGACGGCAAGCACGAGCTGCTGCTGGCATTGTTCGAAGATGCGTTGAGCCGCTCGGCCGACCAGATCCGGGCCGCGACCGCAAGCCATACCGATCCGTTGGAACGTCTCAAAGTGGCGATTCAGCTGCTGTTCGAGTCCTCGCGGCCCGATCCCGCCGCGAAGCGGCCGTTGTTCACCGACTTCGCGCCGCGGTTGCTGGTGTCGCATCCGTCCGAGGTGAAGGTCGCTCACGCGCCGCTGCTGGCACTGCTCACGGAGTTGATGGAGGAGGCCTCCGAGGCCGGCCTGCTCCGCGACGGCATCAATCCCCGCCGCATGGCGGCGATGACCATGCAGACGGTGATGTTCGTCGCCCAGTCGAGCGGTGGCGCGGACGAGAACTCGCAGCATCCGATCACCGCCGACGAAGTCTGGGACTTCTGCGCGCACGGATTCGCCGCCAGCTAGCTGAGAATTTCGTTCTCCGCCACGTAGAGCTCTCCTAACTCTCAGCCCGTTGGCTGATCTCCGGTCCGACCGCACCGGCGCCGGCCGATGTTCCTGTTTACGGTGCCGACAAAATCGGTGTGGGCGCCGGCGAATTGGGGCCCTTCGCCGCAGTGCCGGATGCCGGTGCCGCGTCCTCCATCCTTCATTTGATGCGTGGCCTATCGACGGCCGCGTGGCGTGCGACCTCGCGAGAACCTGATTCTTCTAGACGGAGAGTAGAAATTGCCCGAAACGAGTCTGTCGTTGACACAATGGGTAAGCCGGTGACAGAGTGCTGAGCAGGTGCACAGATTATCGCCGATGACGCATCAATTCACGAGCACAGAACTGAGGTAACCAATGTCTGGACGGGTGGAAGGCAAGGTCGCTTTCGTCACTGGCGCGGCCCGCGGGCAGGGCCGCAGCCACGCGGTGCGGCTGGCCCAGGAGGGCGCCGACATCATCGCGCTCGACATCTGCGGCCCGGTGCGGCCCGGGGTGGAGACCGCCATCCCGGCGTCGACCTCCGATGATCTGGCCGAGACCGCGAACCTGATCAAGGGGCTCAACCGCCGCGTCGTCACCGCCGAGGTCGACGTGCGCGACGCCGACGCCGTCAAAGCCGCCGTCGACAGCGGTGTCGAACAACTCGGCCGCCTCGACATCATCGTGGCCAACGCGGGTATCGGTAACGGCGGCGATGTCCTGCACGAGACCAGCCAGCTGGACTGGGACGAGATGATCGACATCAACCTGTCAGGTGTCTGGAAGTCGGTGAAAGCCGGTGTGCCCCATCTGATCGCCGGCGGCCGTGGCGGCTCGATCGTGCTGACGAGTTCGGTCGGCGGTCTCAAGGCCTACCCGCACTGCGGCAACTACGTGGCGGCCAAGCATGGTGTCGTCGGCCTGATGCGCGGCTTCGCAGTCGAGCTCGGCCAGCACAACATCCGCGTCAACACGGTGCACCCCACGCACGTGGCCACGCCGATGTTGCACAACGAAGGCACCTTCAAGATGTTCCGGCCCGATCTGGAGAATCCGGGTCCGGACGACATGGCGCCGATCTGCCAGATGTTCCACACCCTGCCCATCCCGTGGGTCGAGGCGGTCGACATCAGCAACGCGGTGCTTTTCCTGGCCTCCGACGAGGCGCGCTACATCACCGGTGTGACGCTGCCGGTAGATGCGGGTAGCTGCCTCAAATAGGCCCGGATCCCTAGCCCGGACCTAACGTGGGGGCACCGGTCTGCGGGTGGTGATACCAGCCGCCCGCAGCCCGTGTGCCGCCGTCGACGTGAATGGTCTGTCCGGTGATGTAGCTCGACATCCCCGAGGCCAGAAAGACTGCCGCCCCGGCGATTTCATCGACATGTCCGGGGCGTCCCATCGGGATGCCGTCGGCGATGCCGGGCGGCAAGCCAGGAGGCGACAACCGCAGCAGACCCTCGGTGACCGTGAGGTCCGGCGCCAACGCATTGACGCGGATGTTGTGGGGCGCCAGCTCGAATGCAGCGGTCTGCGTGTAATTGATGACGCCGGCCTTGGCGGCGGCATACGAGGCATAACCCGGCGCGGCCCGCACGCCCTCGATCGACGTGAGATTGATGACGCTGCCGGGCTTTTCGGCAGCGACCAGCTTCCTGGCGACCCGCTGCGTGCACAGGAGCACGTGGCGCAGGTTGCTCTTGTACAACGCATCCCACCCGTTCTCGCTGGTTTCGAGCAGCGGGGACGCGAACACACCGCCGGCATTGTTCACCAGGATGCTGACCGGGCCCAGTTCGGTCTCGGTGCGGGCCAGTGCGGCGTCGACCTGTTCGGAGTCACGGACATCGGTGACGATCCCCAGTCCGTCGACGACTTCTGCTGCCGATGCGCACGTTTCGGGGTCGCGTTCCCAGATCGCCACCGTCGCACCGAAGGCCGTGAGCCCTGCCGCGATACCGCGTCCGATCCCGGCCCCGCCACCGGTGACGACGGCGACCTGTCCGGTGAGGAGGATGTCAGCAGGATTGATGGCCACAATGTTTGAGGCTAGCGGTAATTCGCGTCAGCGGGCGGCTTTACGGCGTCCACGCACACCCGGCTCGGTTCCGATGACCCCATCGTCGATCAGCGCGGCGATCTGATCGCCCGTCATGCCCAGCGCCGTGAGGATCTCGTGGTTGTGCTCGCCCAGCAGCGGCGCCGGGGCCCGGTGGAATTCCCGCGGTCCGTTCGCGAGTCGCACGGGCACGGTGCTGTGCGGAGCGGCGAGGTTCAGCGGGTGCCCGACGTGTTCGAAGAATCGACGATGTCGCAACTGCGCCAACTCCAGTTGTCGATGTGGCTGCATCACTTTAGCGACCGGAACACCGGCGGCCCACAGCGTGTCGACGATGTCGTCGCCGCGCCGCGGCAGACACCAGGCAGCCAGCTTCTCGTCGATCAGATCGTGACGGGCGCGGCGGCCCGCGGCGGTGGCCAGTCGGGGATCGGCCGCCCAGTCCGGGCGCCCGAGTGCCTCGCGCAGAGCCTCCCACTGCGCATCGGTGCTCACCGCGATCGCGATCCAGCTGTCGGCGCGGTCGAACTCGTCGATATCGGCTGTCTGGTAGAGGTTCTGAGGCGCGGCCGCGGGCCCGCGATTGCCATCGCGCTGCAGCAGCGAGCCGTACGCCGTGTACTCGATGACCTGCTCGGCGGCGATATTGAGGGCGGCGTCCACCATCGCCGCTTCGATGAGGACCCCCTCGCCCGTGCGCCGCCGATGCTCAAGCGCGAGCATCAGCGCGTTGAACGCGTGGATGCCCGCGTTCGGGTCGCCGACCGAATAGGGTTCGAACGGTGTCCGGTCGGGAAAGCCGGTGAGCCAGCTCAGGCCGGACGCATCCTCGATGATGTAGGCGAATGCCGGATTGTCGCGCCACGGCCCGTCCAGCCCGAAACCGGGCATGCGCAGCATGACGATGTCGTCACGCAATGCGCGCACGGATTCGAAGTCCAGCCCGATCTGGTCGATGACCCGCGGCGTGAAATTCTCCACCACCACGTCTGACCGGGCGATCAGGCGCCGCAACACGTCTCGCCCCTGCTCGGTCTGGAAGTCGAGGGTGAGGCCCTTCTTGTTGGTGTTGAGCGCACTGAATATCGGCGAACGCTCCCACCACTGTTCCTCACTGGCCGGGATTCCGGCGATCAGCCGCGTACCGTCGGGCCGGGCCGTCGATTCCAGGTGGATCACGTCGGCACCGAGCATGCCCAGCAGGTGCGTGCAGGATGGGCCTGCCCAGAACGTCGTCATGTCGAGCACCCGCAGGCCGCTGAACGGGAGACGGTCACGGTCCGGGGCCCGGTCGGGCACCGACCGCGGCGACAACCCCTGTGCACGTACCTCGGCGGTGTGCTCACCCAGGCGAGGGGCCGCCATGGGCGGGGTCAGCGCGACCCCGCTCAGCCGATACGGGTGCGCGGGTTGCAGAAACCCGTCCGGATGGCGCACGAACGCACCGCGTTCGACGAAATGATCCATCGTCGCGACGTTCTCGCCATTGCCGACGGGCGAATTCGGGATCCGAAACGCCGAGGCGAGGTCGCGGACGTCGTCGACCTTCTGGTCGCGCAGCCACTCGTACAACTCCTCGGCGTGCAGGTTCGCCTGTTCGGTGATGGTGAGCTCGGTGGTCTCGTCGATCCACTCGTCGTGGCCCGACATCGCGCACAGATCCCACCACTGCTGCGCCGTCCCGCAACCGAGCGCGACCAGACCGTCGGCGGCCTGCGCGACACCGGGCACGGTGGGCCGCCGTTCGGTGCGCCAGGGCCGGCCCAGCATTTCGAAATAGGTGACCGGATAGTAGGTCAAGCCGAGGATCTGGGCTTCCAGCTTCGACAGGTCGATGAGCTCGCCGTGCCCGTCGCGCTGGGCCCGCGCGCGGAAGGCCAGCGTCATCGCGGCCGCGTAAGCACCCGCGAGCCAGTCCCCCACCTGACCGCCGATCGACACCGGCGCCCGGTCCTGGCTGCCGCGGCCGATCCCGATCGCGCCACCGGACCAGGCCTGCAGGGTGAACTCGGTCGCCGGTTTGTCGCTCCACGGCCCGTCCAGCCCGAACGGCGTGATGGTCGTGACGATCAGGTGCGGGTGGCGACGGTGGAGATCCTCCGGTGCCACCCGCTGTGCGACCGTGGATTCCGGGGACCACAGGACGGCATCGGCCGACGCGACGAGACGGTCTAGGAATGCGAAATCGTCGGGCTCGACCACCACACTGCGGGTGCCACCGGCCAGGAAGCCGAACAGCGCGCTGTCGCCGTCGAACGCCGCGCCCGATGCCGACCACCGGCGTAGCGGATCGCCCTCGGGTGATTCGACTTTGACGACGTCGGCGCCGCCGTCGGTGAGGATCCTGATGGCGTACGCCCCGGCGATCCCGCTCGTCAGGTCGATGACGGTGTAGCCGGTCAGTGGTGAGCTCATGTGCCTATTCGGGTTTGTTGCGATTCTTCTTGCTCAAGCGGAAATCCGGCGGGAACTTGCTGTCGTTGTCGTTGACCGCGCCGGACAACCCGCTGTCGATCGCCTCGAACATGTCGAGGTCGTCGTCACCGTCATTGGCCACCCCGTTGCCCATCGACTCGAAGAAGGCGCTCAGCAGGCTGCCCATGTACTCGCCCTGGTGTTGCTTGAACACCTCGAAGAACAGCTTCTGCTGAAAGACGGTGTCAACCGGACGGTTTCGGGCACACGCCCGGGCATACTTCTCCGTCTCGGCTTCCAGCTGATCCCGAGGTACCACCTTGTTCAGGAAGTTGCAGTCGTACATCTCCGCGGCGGTGAACGGCCGGCCGGTGAACACCATCTCCTGGAACTTGCGCAGCCCCATCATCTGGACCCACGTCCACATGCGCGGGCCCCAGCCGTGATAACGGAACGACGGATGCCCGAACAGGGCATCGTCGGACGAGATCACCAGATCTGCGTCGGCACACTGGTAGAAGTGCCAGCCGTAGCAGTATCCCTTGGCCTCGACGATGCTGATCTTCTTGAAGTCCTGCAGGGCCCGGTTACCGGCCTGCGAGTTGGCGTACCAGGCGCTGATGGTGGCTCCGTTGCGGAACGTGCCCTTCGGTGGGTAGGTCACCTCACCGACGCCCTCGTCCTCCAGCCGCAGCTCCGCCAACCGCACTGCCGGATTGTCGTTGCCCTCCATGAATTCCGGCAGGTCGGCACCGCTGCCCAGGTTGTCGCCGACGCCGCGGATGATCACCACCTTGACGTCGTTGTCGGCATTGGCCGCGCGCAGCACGTCGGCATAGCGCAGCCGCGCCATCGATGTCGGCGCGTTGAGGAATTCCGGCCGGTTGAACGTGATGGTGGCGATCTTGGTCTTGGGATCCTTGTCGTAGAGGATGATCTCTTCCGGCTTCGGGCGATCCGCCATCAACGGGCTCCTTTGCAGCAGTGACGAATTCGTGGACGGACCGGCGTGCGGTCAGCCGAGGGCGGCGGCGCCGCTGACCGACGGGGTGTGGGTCAGGACCTGGGGACCGTCGCTGCCGATCACCACGGCGTCGCGGGTGAACACCGCACCGACGCCCGGCTCCCACACGTATGCGGTCAACGCGAGCACCATGCCGTCTTCGAGCGCATCGCGCTCGGCGGTGACCCGCAGATCCGGCGACACCACCGGAGGATCGAAGCCGAGGCCGAGACCGTGGGCGACCGGCATGGCCGGCAGTCTCTCACCGGCCTGCTGGTAGGCATCCAGCAGCGCACTCGTCGTAGTGCCGGGTCGGCAGACGTCGAGCAGCCTGTCCCACAGATCATCTCGGCGCCCGTACAGCGCACGCACCGCGTCCGTCGGCTCACCGACGTAGTGCGTGCGGGCGACCTCGCCGACATACCCGTCGGCCAGCACACCGGCCGACAACGCCACCAAATCACCGTCACGTACCGTGCCGTCGCCGTCCGCGCGGCGCCATGGATGCTCCTTCGAGGTCACCCACGCCGCGTCCTGGGTCGCCGGAGTACTCACGCCACCGGCGGCCTCGGCCTCCAGAAGGGCGCCGGCCAACGACTGCTCGGTGGTGCCATCGGTCAGTTCGGCCGACGCCTTGGCCAAACCCTCCTCGGCAACGCGCAGCGCGCGCCGCAGGGCCTCGACTTCTTCCGGTGTCTTGATCCGACGGGCGTCGCGCATGGCCTGTTCGCCGTCGACGAGTTCGGCCTGCGGAAAGGCCATCGGCAGCAGCTTGGCGAAAGTCGGTGTCAGCGCGTCGGTTCCGACGCGGCATGCGGTGTCGGTGCCCTTGATGTTCTGCAATACACCGATCAGCGTCATCGGGTTCCAGGCCAGCCCATAGAGATTCTCGTGCGGAATCTCCTCGGGTATGCCCTCGTCCCATGTGCTGTTGAGGTGGATCTCACCGGTGGCGCGCACGAACGTGCAGATCGGCCCGAACGGCCGGGTGCCCACGACCCACAACTGCGGCGCACCGGAGATGTAACGCACGTTGGCCTGCCGGCCCAGTACCAGCACGTCGAGGTCGTACACCTCCATCTGTGCGATGGCGCGCTCCCGGCGACTCACCCGCAAGGCCCGGCCGTCGGCCTCGATATCAGTTCCCACTGGACACCTCGTAGGGGTCGTACGGATACGCGGTCAGCGGCATCCAGCCGGTGTCGGTGACGACCACGATCTCCTCGCCGCGGTAGCCGCCGGTGCCGTCCTCCCACACCACGGGCTCGAACACCAACAACATGCCTGCCGGAAAGACGAAGTTGTCATCCCACTCCTGGCCGAGGTCCGTTCCGATCATCGGCATTTCGGCCGCGCTCGTGCCGATACCGTGGCCGAGGTAGAAATGGGGCAACCACGGCTTCTGTCCGCCGGCGGCCGCGGTCGCCGCCCGCCCGAGGTCACCGCACGTGGCGCCGGCCCGGGTCACCGAGAGCACCGCGTCGACGATCCGGCGCCACTTGTCAAACTGCTCCTGTTGAGCTGCCGTCGGGTCCTGGCCGACGATCCATGTGCGCCCGTGATCGGAGCAGTAGCCGTGGTACGCGATGGACACATCGGTCCACAGCACGTCGCCCTGCTGCAGTTCACGCTCGGTCGTCAGCAGCGGCAGCGCGAGGTCACCGGTGGTGGTCCAGGCGCCCTCGGCTCGCGACGCCGGCATGACCTGCCAGATCGAGTCGAACATGTTGGTCGTGGCGCCGAGTTCGAACGCGTGCCGGACGAATTCGGCGGACAGGTCGATCTGGCGCACACCGGGTGCCAGAGATTTCTGGATCTCGGCGACGGCGTGTTCGGTGATCTGACACGCCCGCCGCACGCAGGCGATCTGGTCGATCGTCTTGACGAGCTTCGCCGCACCGACCACCGGGGCCGCGTCCACCGGCGCGCTGGGAAACAATGCGCTGCCTGCGCGGCGCATCGCGCCGGTCAACTCGTCGGTCGCGATCGTCGCACCGGCCGGGATGAGCCCGGCGAGGATCTTCGCGAATTCGGCCACACCCTCGTCGAATTCGAGATAGACCGGCCCGTGCAGGTGATCGTCGGGCAGGCCCGATTCCATTGCCGCACCCTCCCGGAACGGCAGGAACAGGTGCGGGTGCTCATCGTCGGCAAGCACGACCGCGACCGGCCGCTCGACGTGTGACAGCCCCGCGTCCGCCAGCGGCCAGCTGATACCCGTCGCGTACATGACGCTGCCGTTGCCGAGCAGCACCAGCGCGTCAACGCCCTGGTCGGCCATTGCGGCGCGCAGGCGCGCACCGACCTCCCGGCGCATCCGGGCGAAGTCGGGCTCGTCGGGGATGTCGAGCCAGGTGAACCCGGTCCGGGCGATCTGGGTGACGCCAGACTGAGTCGACGTCGTCACAGAACCCCCAGGAACTTCTGCACATTCGTGCTGACGATCTTGACGGCGTTCTCCGCACCGACCGCGTCCACCACGGTGGCCAGGGACTTCTCCGAATACCCGAACGTGCTCTCGTTGTGGGGATAGTCGCTGGACCACATCACGTTGTCGACGCCGATGTCGTCGATCAGCCGTAACCCGAGCGGGTCGACCATGAACGAGGCCGCCATGTGCCTGTCCCAGTAGTGCCGGACATCGTGCTGGAGTTCGTGGTTGAACATGTGCCGGTAGGACGCGAGCATGTGTTCGGCGTCCTGCAAAGCCGTTGGCACCCAGGCGATTCCGCCCTCGAACCAGCCGATCTTGAGCTTGGGATGACGATCGAGGATGCCGGAGAAGACATACTTGGCGAACTGCTCGCGGAACGAGTCGACATTGACCATCATGCCGACCACGACGCTGTTGTTCTCGCACGGGGTCTTGGGCGGCGTCTCGCCGATGTGGTGGCTGACCGGGATGCCCGACGCCTCGATCTCGTCCCAGACGGCGTCCATCGCGGTGCTGCCGTAGTCGTAGATGTTGCCGTCGTCGTCCTTACCCGGGTTGAGCGGGAGCAGGAACGTCTTGAGGCCCAGCGATTTCAGTTCGTCGAGCGTGCTGCGCGCGCCCTTGGGGTCCCACCAGTTGATCAGCCCGACACCGTAGAAATGCCCGCCGGACTGTTCCTGCAGGGCGGCGATGTGCTCGTTGTAGATACGGAACACCCGCTCCCGCAGCCCCTTGTCGGGGTAGTGGAACAGGGCCAGCACCGCGTTGGGGAACGCCAGTTCCTTGTCTATGCCATCCTCTTTGAGTTCGCGGATGCGGGCCTCGATGTTGTTCGACGCGGCGCCTGCCAGGTCGTCGTACTGCATCAGCACCCGGCCGAAATCGCCTCCGGTCCAGGCCTTGCCCTTCATGCCGACCATGTAGGCGCCGTCCTCGTACCAGATCCGTGGCGCGGCGCCCTTGAGTTCCTCGGGGAAGCGATCGTAGAAGATGTCGTCGGCCACCGAGATGTGGTTGTCGGCTGAGAAGATCTCGGTGCCTTCGGGTAGCCCGAGGTCACCGGTCGCATGGCCGCGGCGGTTCTTCGGGGCGCCGAAGCCTTCGGGTGGGTAGAGGGTCTGTGTCGCGGTGGACATGTCAAATCTCCATTCGGCGGTCAGGGCTGAAAGTCGTTGTGGATCACCAGGTCACGGGAAGTTCGTATACGCCGTAGGCGAGCCGGTCATGCTTGAACGGCACGTCTTCGAGTGGAATGGCCAGCCGCAGGGTCGGGATGCGGCGCAGCAGCGTGTGAAAGACGATCTGCAGTTCGGCCCGGGCGAGTTGCTGCCCGACACACTGGTGGCGTCCGTAGCCGAAGCCCAGTTGCTGGCCGGCGTCGCGGCTCAGGTCGAGCTTGTCGGGCTCGGGGTAGGCCTTGGCGTCCCAGTTGGCCGGTGCCAGGTCGATGATGATGCCCTCGCCGGCACGGATGGTCTCACCGCCGATCTCGATGTCCTCGATCGCGACCCGACGCTGCCCGGTCTGGATGATCGACAGGTAACGCATCAGCTCCTCGACCGCGTTGGCGATCACCTTGGGATCCTCGGCGTTGCGCAAGAAGTCGGTCTGCTCGGGATTTTCCAGCAGTGCCAGCACGCCGATGCCGATCATGTTGGCCGTCGTCTCGTGCCCGGCGATCAACAGTCCGGTGCCGAGCTGTGCGGCTTCCTTGACGCTGATCTCCCCGGCGGTCACGCGCTCGGCCAGATCGGAGACCGCGTCCTCGGCGGGGTTGGCCTGCTTTTCCTCGACGAGATCGATCAGATATTGATGCAGGCTCATCGCGCCTTTTTGCATGGCGTCGGCTGCCGCATAGCGGGCCAGGCCGGCATTGGCGTGCTCCTGGAAGAACTCGTGGTCCGCGTAAGGTACGCCGAGCATTTCGCTGATCACCACCGTCGGCACCGGGAGTGCCAGCTTCGCGACGATGTCGGCCGGTTGCGGTCCGGCCAGAATCTCGTCGATGCAGTCGTCGGTGATCTTCTGGATGGCCGGCCGCAATCCTTCGACGCGGCGGAAGGTGAACGGCTTGGACAGCATCCGGCGGAACCGGGTGTGCTCCTCGGCATCTGAGGTGAACACCGAACGCGGCCGTTTGTCGACCGTGGCGAGCATGTGTTCGTTCCAGTGCGGGAATCCCGAGCGACGGTCGTCGACGCTGACCCTGGAGTCGGAGAACAGCGTGCGGGCCTCTTCGTGTCCGGTGATGAGCCACGGGGTGTCGCCGTTCCAGATCCGCACGCGGAACAGGCCTTTGGGGTTACCGAGCATCGGCTGCGGCGGCGCGAACGGGCACCGCGCGTCGCGCTCCATCGGGTAGTCGGGGATCTCGGTGTGTGTCAGCGTTTCGGTCATCGTGTCGTTCATTCCTCGATGTCTATGGCCAGGGCTGGGCAGGCCGCCGCGGCGCGACGGGCGTTGTCGGCTTGGTCGGGCCCGGGGCTGTCGTCGAGCAGCACCACGACGCCGTCCTCGTCACGCTGGTCGAACAGGTCGCCGGCATTGAGCACGCATTGCCCGGACGAGACGCACTTTTCCTGGTCGACGGTGACTTTCATGGCAGATCGCCTTGTTCGGTGACGGGCGCCAACCAGAGACCGACGATCGCGTCGATCAGGCCGGAGGCCGCGCCCTGCCACGATGCCCTCGGCACGCTCGAGCCTTGGGCCAGCGCACGTTCCCGGTCGGCGCAGCTGTGCATCAACAAATTTCGGGCCATGATGTTGCGTTCGGCGCGGATCTCGGCGGGCAGATCCGGCAGGCAGTTGTTCATCCCGTCGATGACCTGCACCAGCGACGGCGAGCTGAGCGCGTCGCGGACCACGATGTTGTGATACGCCGGGTCGGTCATCACCTGCGCGGCGAACCGCGCGTACCACGTCGGATTCCCCAGTGCGGCAAGGTGATCGGTCAGTGGCTGGACTAGGCAGCTGACCCAGTCCCGCAAGTCGGCCGAGTCACCGATGGTGTCGACCATCCGTTCGCGCAGAAACTCTATGGGTCCGCGATGTTTGTGTTCGATCGCGCGCACCAGATCG
Organism: Mycolicibacterium wolinskyi str. Jessa 2025; assembly: GCF_049241375.1. NCBI lineage: Bacteria > Bacillati > Actinomycetota > Actinomycetes > Mycobacteriales > Mycobacteriaceae > Mycobacterium > Mycolicibacterium wolinskyi. The sequence goes on along the minus strand of NZ_CP185960.1, from coordinate 2,193,996 downwards.
GTCTTGGTGCCGAAGTGGTAGCCCACCGCGGCGTTGTTGCCCTGCCCGGCCGCCTCGCTGACCTGCCGGTTGGACACCGCGAATACGCCGTGCTCGGCGTAGAGCCGTTCCGCCGCCTTGAGAATCGCCTCCTGGGTACTGCTGGCCCGGTCGGCCCGAGCCATCCGGCTGGCTGTCGTCACCGTTCCAGTGAACCGTGTCACACCCTTTAAGTCAAGCGACTGATTTAAGTGAGATGCGCGCTTGGCCGGTTTCTCGTCGAGACTGCGTCGAGGGTCGCTCCGATGCGCGGATCGCGACCGTGGACGCAGTCTCACCCGGTCAGCGCGCGGGCTTCTCTTTCCGGACGAGAACCTTGCCCGCAACGGTGCCCCCGTCGATCGGCAGCACTGTTCCGGTGACGTAGCGCGAGCGGTCGGTGGCGAAATACAGCGCCGCCTCCGCCACATCCTCGACCGTCCCTTCGCGTTTGAGCGGGCGATCATTGCGCATCTGGGCGCGAATCCCTTCCTCGAACTCCTCGAGGCGTTGCCGGTCTTCCGCAGAGGCCGATTTGGCGACGATCGCGGTCCGGATGTTGCCGGGGGCGATCGCGTTGACCCGGATCTCGTAGTGCGCGAGTTCGATCGCCGCAGACTTGGTGAACTGTATGACGGCGGCCTTGGACGCGCGATACGTCATCACTCCCCCGCCGGCCTGGATTCCGCCGATCGAGGTGAGATTGAGGATCGAGCCCCCGCCGTGTTCGGCCATGTGCCGTGCGGCATCGCGGGTACCCGCCATCACACCGAGCACGTTGACTCCCATGACCCGATGAAAATCGGCGAGGTCGTCATCGAGGAAGCGACGATGCATCGTGCCGGAGATGCCGGCATTGTTCACCATGACGTGCAGGCCGCCGAATCTTTCGACCGCGGCGTCTACGAGCGCGGTGACCTGTTCGGGATCCGATACGTCGGTCGGCAGGAACGCCGTGTCACCGCCCAGCTCCTCGACGAGGGCCGCGCCCCGGTCCTTTTCGACGTCACCGATCAACACCGCGGCCCCCTCGGCGACGAACCTCCGCACGAGGCCTTCACCCAGGCCGGCCGAACCGCCGGTGATCACCGCGACTTTTCCTGCCAGTTCATTGCTCATGTAGGCCGCAAGCCCTTTCTCATCGGCCGCACCGGGGGCGACGCTTCGACTCAACCCCCTCGAAGGAGTTCAGTCAAGCGACTGATTTAACCGAGAAAGATTGGCCCTCTTGCCTCTTGACGCCGGGCACGAGCCGGGGTCAGAATTCCTACACCGTGTAGGAAATGGGGGAAACATGAGAAAGTTCCGCGATAGGGCATTGAGCGCGTTTGCCGGCAGGTTCGACTGGCTGTCACTACCCACCGCAGAACCCGCCGAGGACTACGGGTTCTTCGGGCCGGGCTCGGTGACCTGGAAGGTCTGGAGCTACCCGACCTCACTGTCGATCGGCTTCCAGCGCGCCGTCGTCATCGAGGAACTCGACCCCGCGCTCGTCGCCGCGGTCGACCGGACCCAGGGCATCTACCAACGACCCCGAACTCGATATGACCGCACGTTGCGCTACTTCGCCATGGTCGCCTTCGACGACGGCGTCTCGACGACGCAGGCCGCCGACGTGCTGGTGAAGATCCACTCGAAGGCCGTCGGCACCGATCCGGTGACCGGACAGGCCTACGACGCCAACAATCCGGCCTCACAGCTGTGGATCCACCTGACGGCATGGCATTCGATCCTGTGCGCGTACGAGAAGTTCGGTCCCGGAAGGCTTTCGCCCGAGGAAGAAGAGCGGTACTGGGCCGAGTGCGCACGTGCCGCCGAGCTGCAGACTTTCGACCCGGCCGACGTGCCCCGCACTCGCGAGGGTGTCCGGGAGTACTTCGAGCAGATGCGCCCGCAGCTCATCGGCTCCGACATCGCCCAGAAGGCCATGCGCCATCTGCTGCGTGCGGACGTGATGTTGCCGCAGATGCCCCTCCTGCTCCGGCCGGCCACCCTGGTGATCACGGCGATGCTGCGCCGCGCGACGTTGTCGACGATGCCGCGCTGGATGCGAAAGATGGGTGGGCTGAGCACTTCCCGGCTGCTGGACGCCGCGATCGTACCGCCGATGAGTGCGGCATTCACGGTCATCTCGATGAGCACGCGGCTTCAGCTGATCCTGCTGCGGCTGATCTCCCCGGCAACACTGCCCATCGGCACGCGGGTGCTGCGCGAGATCCCGCCGCACTGCCGTGTCACCCTGACGCCACGCGAAGCCCAGCAGCAGTACGGCTACAAGATTCCCGCCCAGGCCCACCTCGAATTCCGGGAGCGGCAGCTGGCCCGGGTGTTCGGCGAGGGGCGGCCGCCAAGCGAGCAGGGCCTCATCGAATCCGAGCCCATCCTGGGTGCGATCGGGTGATGTCGCTGCTGCGCAGGGTTCTCGACCACCACCTCAGTGTCCGCCAGCTCACCTATGTGGCCACGACGCTGGCGGTGCCGTACCTGGCGGTCGGGGTGGTCTGGGCGTTCGGCCGGCACGAGCATCTGGAAAGGCTCACCGGCCTGGACCGGTTCTTCTCTATCCTCGGAGAGATAGTGGCCTGGCCGGTGCTGGTCATAGCCGATGTCCACCTGACCTGAGGATCACCCTGACCACCGAGACCGCCAAACGCACCCGCGCCGAGCACCTCGGGCCGGATCGTCGCCGCCCGCAAGTACTCGACGCCGCGCTCGAGATCGCCGCGAGCGACGGCGTCGCCAACGTGACCATGGGTGCGGTGGCAGCACGGCTGGGTGTCACGCGGCCGGTCGTCTACGCGTGCTACGGCGGGCGTGGCGAACTGCTCGCCGCGCTGCTGGAGCGCGAAACCGAGGTCACGCTGGCGAATCTGCTCGCCATGCTCCCGCCGGAACGCACGGGTTCGGTTGAGCAGATGTTCGTCGACGGGTTCTGCGCGCTGCTCACCACGGTCCGCGAGCGTCCCAGTGCGTGGCAGATCATGTTCACCGTTGACCTCGACCCGGTGCTCGACGCCGCGATCGTGCGTGGCCGGGCCCAGATCGGCGAACAGGTGGCCGCGGTGATGCGCCCACTGATGCAGCGCTGGCAGGTCGAAGACATCGACGTCGTGCTACCGCCGCTGTCCGAGGTGTTCCTCGCGATCTGCGAGTCGGCAATCCGCATGTTGCTCAATGACCCCGACCATTGGACACCCGAGCGGCTGGCCGCGATCGTCGGCCCGGCCGCCTATCGCGCGATGCGGGCGCGTTGACCGGCCAGGAATTCCGACAGCAGGCCGTTGACGGCATGAGGCTGCTCGATCTGCGGGCAGTGGCCCGCGTTCTCGATGACCGCTGATCGCGCACCGGTGATCTGCGCTGCGATCTCGGCGGCCCAGCCGGCGGGCAGCAGCTTGTCGGACGCGCCCTCCACGATCAACGTCGGCACACCGATGCGTTCGTAGGCACGGGCCGACGACGGGGCCGGCGGCGGATCCAGCCCGGGACGGCGGAAGCGGGCTGCTGCCAACGCTTCCCACGCACCCGGTGCGATGCTCGACTCGTATCGCCTGCGCACGTACTCGTCGTCGGCGGGATACGCCGGGTCGGCGAACAACGCCGCGACGATGCGCCGCATCCCGTCGAACGTCGCGTCGTAGTCGTAGAGGGCGGCCATGTGCTCGTTGCGCTGGATCTCGCCGCCACCGCAGATCGCGACGAGCGATCGCACCGGAAGCCGGGGAGCGTCCGAGGTCGCGTCGACGAGCAGGTTGATCGCGCCCATCGAGTTGCCGACGAAATGTGCCGTGTCCACGTCCAGCTCGGCGCAGAACCGGGCGATGTGGCGGATCCGCATCCCCCGGCCGTCGTTGAAGTCGACGACCTTGGCGCTGCCGCCGAAGCCCAGCATGTCCGGCGCCAGCACCCGGTAGTCCTCGGCCAGGGCGTCGATGGTGCGCTCCCAGCCGAGTTCGGCGTTCACCCCGAACTCACCGCCGTGCAACAGGATCACGGTGTCGCCGGCACCGGCTTCCAGGTAACTGGTCGCCAGGCCGTCGATGTCGACGATGTGACGCCGGTACGTCACGTGGTCGCCCCGCTCGACCGCGCGAACGTGAGCACCTGGTTGGCCAGCATGTCGAGCTGGTCGCGCACCGGCCCGTCCGCCAATTCACCGGTGTCGGACCAGATCTTGTCCGCGGAGTTGATCGCCACCCCGAGCGGGGTCGGCCACGCCCGCAACGCATGTCCGATCGAGCGCAGCTGGCCCAGGGTGCCCACCGCGGCCTGCCACCCGTACGCACAACTGATGCAGCCCCACGGTGTGTTGTCGAGATAGACGCGCGGATCCTCGCGAAGATCCTCGATGTAGTCGAGTGCGTTCTTCACAAGCCCGGAGATCGCGCCGTGGTAGCCCGGCGAACCCACGACCACCGCGTCGGCGTCTCGCAGCGCCTTGACCAACTCGAGGGCCGCCGGGGTGCGGTCCAGCGAATGTGGCGCGTACATCGGCAGATCGAGATCGGGTCCGGCGAACATGCGGGTCGTGCCACCCTGACGCTCGACCGACGACAGGCAGTACCGGACCGCGCGCTCGGTCGACGAATCGGCGCGCAGTGTGCCGCCGAGGCCGACGACGAACGGAACCTTCTCAGTTGACGTCATGGTCTCCTCATTTGATCGCAATGGGATTCACCGGTGAACCGACCGCGCCGATCACGCGCAGGGGCGGTGCGATGAGCTGGAATTCGTACACGCCGTCGGTTGCGCAATCGGCCGCCAACGCGGTCAGGTCCCAGTATTCACCGAACATCAGCCCCATGTCCCGCAGGCACAGCATGTGCATGGGCAGAAACGTTCCCTCCACCCCGTTGGCCGGATCGGGATCCTCGACCATGAGGTTGTCGGCGGCGACGGCCGCGACCTCGTGGTCGTGCAGCCACGACGCACATGTCCAGTCCAGGCCGGAGCCGGGTTCGGTGCCGTCGCCGGTCGACAGGAAGCGCGTCCACCACCCGGTGTGCACCACCACGATGTCGCCGCACCCGATCGTGACGCCTTGCGCGGCGGCCACCTCGTCGAGTTCGCCCGGAGTCACGGGCTTTCCGGGTTCCAGGTATACGTCGGCTCCCCGGTGACGCACCACGTCGAGCAGCACACCCCGGCTCGTGATGCCCTTGCCGTCCACCTTGTCGATGCCGCAGCGGTAGGCACCGAAACTCGTCACCGAGTCGGCGGGAAATCCGTTGTAGAGCTTGTCCTCGTAGTACACGTGCGACAACGCGTCCCACTGGGTGGCGGCCTGCAACGGCATCACGATCATGTCGTCGTTGAACCGGAACGGATTGTCGGCGAAGTACGCGCTGACCTGGTTGGCCACCGAGTTGCGCAGCCACTGCGGGCCATACTCGGCCAGCGTGTTGGCGTCACCGCCGTCGACGGTCATCACGTGGGTCGGGTTCTGCCGGAACTGGAAGGCGCCCTGCGGGCCGCCGGAGCCGAAATCGCCGCCGAGCGCAAACACCTTGCCCTGCTTGACCAGTGCGGCGGCCCCGGCGACCTTGTCGGCGGTGATGAAGTTCAGCGTTCCGAGCTCGTCGTCGTCACCCCAGCGGCCCCAATTGCGCACGTCATCGGCGACGCGGCGGAACTCGCTCATGCTTGCGGGCACACTCAGCTCCTCTGCGTAGCGTCGGCGGCGGCGATCACGTCGGCCTCGCGCTTGGCGAGGATTCCGCCGTCGGCCCAGATCACTTGGCCGGTGACGTAACTGGCGGCCGCGCTGCCCAGGAACAGCAGCACCGCAGCCTGCTCCCCGGCCTCGGAGTTGCGGCCCAGCGGAGTGGTGAACGAGTCGAGATACTGCTGCCCGTATGCCGACCGCAATTGGTCGAGGATGGGCGTCTCCGTCACGCCCGGTGCGGTGCAGTTGACCCGGACACCCCGGGCACCGAGTTCGACGGCCTTGGACATCACGTAGAGAATCGTCGCCTCCTTGGAGAGTCGGTAGCCGCCATCGGCCAGCGCCTCGGGGTGCTCGCCACACCAGCGCAGACCCTCGTCCACCGAGGCGGTGTGCAGCAACCCCGCTGTGGTTGAGCGGTTTTCGCGGTATGCCGACGCCGCGAGCGAGGACACCATGGTGATCGACCCGTCGTGGGCAACGCGGTCGACCATCGCCTCGGTGAACTGTCGCGTGCCGAGGAAATTGATCCGCACCACCAGCAGCGGGTCACCGATGCCCGACGACACGCCCGCGACGTTGAACAGTGCGTCCACCGGTCCGTCGACCGCGCCCGCCGCGCGGTCGACCGCCACCGGATCGGCGAGGTCCAGCTCGATGAACGTGTCGGGCATCTGTTCGGGCGCACGGACATCCAGGCCCGTCACCCGCGCCCCGAGGCCACGCACCTGCCGCGTGACCTCGGCTCCGATACCCGACGCGCAGCCGGTGACCACGACGTGCTTGCCGTCGTAGCGCACGAGCTCGCTGAGTGGGGTCACGCTCAGCCGGCCTGCTCGCGCGCGACCTTCTCTTGCTGGGCGGCCTTGACACGGCCCTCGTTGATCTCGGCCATGGCCTCGGGGATCTCGCCCGCGGTGAACTTGCCGCCGCGGCCGGTCGGCAGGCCGCCGAACGCATACGTCTCGTCGAACAGCGGGGCGTCCGACCGCTGCCTGCGCGCCTCGACCTTCTCGATCACCGGTTCGAGCCGCTTCGCTTTGTCCGCAACCGCTTTCGCGTCGCGCTCGATGAACTCCGGCAGGATCTCCTTGCCCATGATCTCGATGGATTCCATGGTGCCTTCGTGGCTGCGCGGGTTGAGCAGCAGGATGATCTCGTCGACACCGCTGGCCTCATAGCCGCGCAGGAACTCGCGGACGGTGTCGGGTGACCCGATGGCGCCGCGCCCGGGGCCGTAGGCCAGCGTCGGATCGTCGGCGACCGCCTGCTCGTAGCGCTCCCACACCTTGGTGCGGCCGGGGGTGTGCATACCGGTCAGGTAGTAGTGCATGATGCCGAACGAGAAGAACCCGCCGCCGATGCCGAGCCGCTTGAGCGCCTCGTCGTCGGACTTCGCCACCATCATCGACAGGTCACCGCCGATGGCCAGGATGTTGGGGTTGATGACGGGGGTGACCGGCGTGCCCTGCTCCTCGAATTCCTTGTAGTAACCGTCGACGCGGTCCTTGAGCGCCTCAGGCCCGGTGTAGGCGAAACTCAATGCGCCGATGGCCTTCTGGGCGGCCATCTGCACCGATGACGGGCGGGTGCAGGCCACCCAGACGGGCGGATGTGGCTTCTGCAGCGGCTTGGGGATGACGTTGCGGGCCGGCATCTCGACGTGCTCACCCTTGAAACCGCTGAACGGCTCCTCGACCATGCAGCGGATCGCGACCTCAAGGGCCTCCTCCCACTGCGCACGCTTGTCGGCCGGATCGATGTTGAAGCCACCCAGCTCGGCAACCGAAGACCCTTCGCCGGTACCGAATTCCACGCGTCCGTTGGACAGGTGGTCGAGTGTCGCGATGCGTTCGGCGATGCGCGCCGGGTGGTTGATCGGCGGCGGCAGATGCATGACACCGAAGCCGAGGCGGATGTCCTTGGTGCGCTGGCTCGCCGCCGCCAGGAACATCTCCGGTGCGGTCGAGTGGCAGTACTCCTCGAGGAAGTGATGCTCGGTCAGCCAAACCGTCGAGAAGCCGGCCTTGTCGGCGGCCTCCACCTCGGTGAGCCCGTGCTGGAACAGCTGATGTTCGTCGTCTTCCGACCACGGCCGAGGCAGCGGGAACTCGTAGAACAGCGAAATCTTCATGCGTTAACCCTCCTAGGAAATCCGGTGCTGAAGTGAGTCGGTCTCGTGCGACTTGTGGCTCACGGCCTGCGCCGCAGCGTGTTTGGCAGCGATGTAGCCGAACGTCATGGCCGGGCCGATGGTCGCCCCCGCTCCCGCATAGCTGCGGCCCATGACCGCCGCCGACACGTTCCCGACGGCGTAGAGGCCATCGATCGCGGTCTCGTCGGCACGCAGGACCCTGGCGTGCTCGTCGGTGCGCAAACCGCCCGACGTGCCGAGATCGCCGAGAATGATCTGGAATGCGTAATACGGCGGCTTGCCGAGCGGGCGCAGGTTCGGGTTCGGCAGCGTCGGATCGCCGTAGTAGTTGTCATACGCGCTGTCACCGCGGTTGAAATCGTCGTCGTGCCCCGCGTGCGCCAACTGGTTGAACCGTTCGGCGGTGGCCCGCAGGTTCTCGGCTGGCACGCCGATCTGGCGAGCCAGCTCCTCCCAGCTGTGGGCCTCTTTGACGACACCGGATTCCAGCCATGCCTTGGGCACCTTGCGCCCGGTCGGAACGGGGGCGAACGGGATCTTGGGGATGGGCAGGTGACCGGCCACGACGTACCGGTGGAACGAGTCGATGTCGGTGATCAGCCAACACGGAATGTGGGTCACCCCGGACTGCTGGCCCTCGATCATCGCGTGCGCGAAATCCATGTACGGGGCGGCCTCGTTGATGAACCGCCTGCCCGCACCGTTGACCACGAACTGCGACGGCATCATCCGCTCGTTGAGCATGAACTGCAGGCGGCCGTCGGGCCAGCAGATGGCCGGGAACCACCATGCCTCGTCGAGCAGATCGGTCGACCCGCCGACTTTTTCACCGGCCCGGATGCCGTCGCCGGTGGCCGCCGGGTTGCCGAAACTCCAGTCTTTTTCCAGCACCGGCAGATGTTCCTTGCGCCACGCCATGTCGTGGTCGAAGCCGCCGGAGGCCAGGATGACACCGTGCCGGGCCCGGATCCGCAGCGGCCTACCGTCGCGCTCGACGACAGCGCCGAGCACGGCGCCGTTGTCCCCCGTGATCAACTCGGTCATGGGGGCGTTGAGCCACAGTGGAATTCCGTGTTGCTTGAGCGCCAGCCGCATCCGCGCGGCCAGTGACTGCCCGATGGCGGCCATGCGGTCCCCGAAGACCCTGGCCCGGAACATCCGCCAGATGAGCTTCACCAGTACGGCCTTGCCGCGCCAGTTCTGCCTGATCTGGTAGAACAACCGAAGGTCTTTGGGCGCGAACCAGATTCCCCTCGGCGCCAGGGCCAGCGGCGTCAACAGGTTGCGTTCTTCGTCGCCGAGCTTGCGCAGGTCGATCGCCGGGACGTTGATCGTGCTGCCCTGCGCTGACCCGCCGGGCAGCTCCGGGTAGTAGTCGGCGTACCCGGGCTTCCAGACGAACTCGAACCAGTCGCTGGTGCGCTCCAGGAAGTCCATCATCTCCGGGGCCGTGTCGACGTAGGCGCGCAGCCGCGCGTCACTGACCGTGCCTTCGGTGATCGACTTGAGGTAGGTGAACACGCCGTCGGGTGACGGCACGTATCCGGCTCGGCGCTGTGCGGGCGCCCCCGGTACCCAGATGCCGCCGCCGGACAGGGCGGTGGAACCGCCGAACTGTGGTGACTTCTCGACGACGAGGGTGTCGAGCCCGGAAGCGTCGGCGGTCAGGGCGGCGGTCATGCCGCCACCGCCCGAGCCGACCACGAGCAGGTCGACGGTCTGGTCGTACGTATCGGTCATGCGTTGGATACCGCCGTTCTGATTGCGAAGCCTGCGATCAATTCCGGTGCTGCGCGGTAGAAGTGGTCGGCGGTCCGATACGGCCCATTGGCGGCGAGTGCCGCGAACGCCGCGACCCAGGTTCGGATCTCGTGCGCCGAGTTGCCGCCTTCCCCGGCGATGAACTCGTTGGACCACCCGTCGAGCTCGGCGAGCCTGCCCTCGTCGAGAATCTCCAGCAGGCTGTGGTCCCAGTCCGGGTTCAGCGGGCGTAGCGAACTGTCGCCGTGCGCGAAGTCATGCGCGGCCTGGCTGACCGCCGCCTGCCGCGCCATCCGCTGTTCGGGCGTCATCGGCACGCCGTGCACGATCCGGTCCAGTGCCGCGGGCGGCGCGGTGGCCAGGGTGGGGACCGGTGGGTCGTGGGATAGTCCACCGGATCCCAGCACAAGCACCCGCTTGTTCAGCGTGGCCAGGTAGGACCCGACCGCGGCGCCCAGCGCGCGCGACCGGGCGAGCGGCCCGAGCGGCGTGGCGACGGAGTTGATGAAGATCGGCACGATGGGGCGCGCGGTCGCGTCGCCGAAAAGCTCCTGCAGCGGCTGCACGGTGCCGTGGTCGACGTCCATGCTGGACGAGATCGCGATGTCGACACCGGATTCCCACACCGCCCGTGCGCATTGGTCGGCGATGTCGGCGTCGACGTTGAGCGGCCCGGCGTGGGTTCCGTAGTCACCGACTCCCGATGCCGCGGTGCCGATGCAGAACGGCGGCATGAGCCGGTAGAAGAAGCCGTTGTAGTGGTCGGGTGAGAACGTGACGACGAGTTCGGGATCGAAGTCCGCCACGAACTTTCGCGCGCCGTCCAGTGCCGTCGTGATCTCGTCAAGGAGTTCGGCCGACGGTCCCGGAAGATTCAGCAGTGGGCTGTGGGACATACAGCACAGGGCTACTGGCACCGTTATCTCCTCCCTTGGTCAGATGCAGAACGTCGAACAGCGCGGTGCTCAGTTCCGGTGCCCGCTGGGCGATGTCGGCCCCCGCGATACACCGGTCGGGACGAAGCACCAGAACGGATTCGGTGTGGGCGTCGAACCAGCCTTTCAGCGCGCCGGTGCGGTCACCGACGATGACGACCTCCGGGTCGTCGTGCCCGGGCCAGTGCAGCTGCGTCGACGGCCGCGCGGCGATGAAGCTCGCCCCCAGCGCTTTCCAGCGGTCGAAGGCCTCGGCACCGAGCAGCGTGCGTGGATTGTTGTTCCAGCACAGCACCGCGAACCCGGGGCCGATCACGTCGTCGAGCAGCACGTTGGACTGTGTTCGGGTGTCCACGCGCGGCTGGATGAACAGCGTGCCTGCGGGTGCGGTCGGGGTCGGCGGTTTCGCGTGGTAGACCGCGCCCTGGTCGTAGCGGGGCATCGGCTTGAACCGCATCTCCAGCACGTAGCGCTTGAGCGTCGGCACGACCGACGCACCTCGAATGACCTTGTCCCGCAGGGCCGCGACGCGGCGGTTGGTCGGCGAGATCACCCGGCCGACCATGGTGGACAGGTCGATCATCGCGCGCGCGTGCTTGCGACGCTCGGTGTCGTAGCTGTCGAGCAGCGCATCTCCGGCGTGCCCGTTGACCACCGCGGCGAGCTTCCAGCCGAGGTTGGCCGCGTCCCGGATACCGCTGTTGTACCCCTGGCCCTGCCATACCGGCATGAGGTGCGCGGCATCGCCGGCCAGCATCATCCGGCCCTTGCGGAATGCGCCCGCGATCCGGGAATGGTGCGTGTAGACGCGGCGGCGGATCACGTCCACCTTGTCGGGGTGCGGGACGAACGGGGCCAGAAGCCGCGCGACGAACTCGGGATCCTCGGCCTGCTCGTCGGTCTCGTCGGCGTGAATCATGAACTCGAAACGCCGGATACCGTGCGCGATGGAAATCGAGGCATACGGCCGCTCCGGATCGGCGCCCACCTCGCTGTTCGGATGGCCGAGCGGGTCGTTGGCGAGGTCGATGACCACCCAGCGGGTGGCCGAGGTGGTGCCGTCGAACGACACCCCCATCAGGTGGCGCGTCGCACTGCGGCCACCGTCGCACCCGACCAAGTAGCGCGCGCGGACGGCGGGGACGGCGCCGGCGAACTCCACCGTGACCCCGTCATCGCATTCCCCGGCAGACTCCATCCGCCGGCCCCAGGCCACCTCGACATGGCCGAACCGGTCGAGCCCGGCCAGGAGTTCGGCGTCGACCATCGGCTGGACGAACCCATTGCGTTTGGGCCAGCCGAACCGTGCGTCCGGGGGCGCCATTTCGGCGAGCAGACGCCGATTGCGGTCATAGAAACGCAGAATCTGATTCGGCACGGTGTGGGGCAGGATCGCGTCCACCAGACCGATCGACTGGAACGTGCGCAGGGATTCGTCGTCGAGACCCACGCCGCGCGGATAGTCGATGAGGCTGTCGCGCTCCTCGACCACGAGCGTCGAGACGCCCTGCAGGCCAAGAATGTTCGCGAGCGTCAGGCCGACCGGGCCGGCGCCGACGATCACGACATCGACTTGAGTTGCGGTCACGCGCGCCCCAGCAGGAAGTCGAGGTGCAGCCGGTTGAACGTCGCGGGGTCCTCGTACTGGGGCCAGTGACCGCATCCGGGCATCACCTCGAACCTGGCACCGGGGATCATCGACGCGATCCGGCGTCCCTCCGCGACGTCGGCGGTCGGGTCGTCACTCGTCCACACCACCAGGGTCGGTGCGGTGATGGACCCGTACTCCTTCTCCCCCAGTAGATTTCGCGCCCTGATCTCGGGATCCTGCAAGGCCATGATGTCGCTCATCGCCGAGACGAACCCGGGCTGGCGGTAGACGCGCTGACGGCTCGCGACGATGTCGTCATAGTCCTTGCTCTTGTCGGCCATCAGCCATTTGATGCGTGCCTGCACGGTCTCCCAGGTCGGGTTCTCGGCCGCGGCCATCGACAGGGTGATGATGCGTTTCATCACCTCGGGGTCGGCCTGCGACCCGCCCGCGGTATTGAGCACGAGCCGGTCGATCCGGTCGGGATGGTCGGCCGCGGCGCGGGCCGCCACCCAACCACCGAGCGATTCGCCCGAAATATGAGCGCGCGGTGCGCCGATCGCGTCGAGAAAGCCCACCAGATGCGCGACGTAGTGCGCCACTTCCAAGGGATGCCCCGGCTTGTCGGTGTAGCCGTGTCCGAGCATGTCGATCGACCACGTCGAGAAGTGCTCGGCATGGGATTCGAGATTGCGCACGTATGCCTCGGCGTGACCGCCGGATCCGTGCAACAACACCAGCGCGGGAAGATTCGGATCACCGGCATGGAGGTACCGCGTGCGCACCCCGCCAACGTCCAGGTAGCCCTGCGAGAACGCGACGCCTTGCAGATCACTCCACACGCTCTCGAACTCGACGGCAGTGCTTGTCATGGTCCCCTCTCTGGAGATCGACAGGAGAATTTCATTCTCCAATTTTGTAAGCACTTTGCTCATTTATCGCACAACTGCGTGCATTATTATCAGAGCATCACTCTCGTAGATCTATCTGTCAAGGAGGGGCGCGATGCCGGCGAAGGCCAGCCAGTCGAGCACTGACGGCGCACCCAACGGCGCTCCGGGTTCACAGACCCTGGCGCGTGGGTTGAGCGCACTTTCGGCCATTGCCAGCGCACCAACCGGTTTGACCGTCCAACAGGTTGCCGACCACCTCGGGGCACACCGGACGATCGCGTATCGGCTGCTCGCCACGTTGAGCCAATTCCGTTACGTGGCAAAGGGCGAGGACGGCCGCTACCGGCCGGCGGCGGCACTGGCCGTACTGGGCTCGTCGTACGACAACAACCTGCGCCAGCTCAGCGTGCCGCGGCTGCGGGCCCTCGCCGATGAACTCGGCACGACGGTCTCGCTGTTGGTCGCCGAGGGCGACCAACAGGTGGCGATCGCGGTCATCGTGCCGACCCAGGTGTTCTACCAACTGTCGTTCCACGAGGGCAGCCGCCATCCGCTCGACCGCGGTGCAGCGGGGGTCGCGTTGCTGGCGAGCATGCCGCCGCGGCCCGGTGAGCGCGACCTCGTCCGTCAGACGCGGGAACAGGGTTGGGTGATCACCCACGGCGAGATCGAGCCGAACACCTACGGTCTGGCGGTGCCGGTGCGGAGACGCCCGCCGTCACCGCCCACATGCATCAATCTCATCTCGCACCGCGAAGACGTCGTACTCGACGGCAAGGACGCGGTGGTCCGGGCCGCACACGAACTCTCGGCAATCCTGCACTGAAAGGCTATGCGCACATGACCGATCGGGACGTCTCGTTCGATGACGAAGTCGACGTCGTAGTACTCGGCAGCGGCGGAGCCGGGCTCACCGCCGCGCTGACCGCCGCAGTCAGCGGCGCGTCGGTCGCGGTGTACGAAAAAGCGCCGACCGTCGGCGGGACGACCGCCGTGTCGGGCGGAATCGTCTGGATCCCGGCACACGACCGCGCCGACGAACCGCTGCCAGTCGACGATGCGCTCGCCTACCTACGCGCCCAATCACTCGGCTACATGGATGCCGAACTGGTCGAGACCTTCGTCCGCACGGGTCCGGCCATGCTCGACTTCGTCGAGGCACACAGCGAGCTGCGGTTCGCCGTCGCCGAAGGATTCCCCGATTACAAGCCCGAGCTTCCCGGCGGACGGCCCGGTGGCGGTCGTTCGTTGAGCGCAGGCCCGGTCGATCTGGCGCGGCTCGAGGAATGGCGAGACCGGATCACCTCGTTCCCAGCGGATTTCAGCAATGTCGGCATCGACGCGGAGACCAGGGCCCGCATTCACGCGGCGTTCGACGATCCCAACGCCGACCTGTGCGTCGCGGGCACCGCGCTGATCGCCGGGCTGTTGCGCGGGCTGCTCGATCGTGGGGTCAAGCCGGTCACCGGAGCGCGGGCGATCGAACTGCTCGCGGACTCGACGGGAATCACCGGCGTGCGAATCAGCGTTGACGGCACCGACATTCGCGTGCGGGCCCGCAGTGGCGTCGTGTTGGCGACCGGTGGCTTCGAATGGGATCCCAAGCTCGTCGAGGCGTACCTGCGCGGACCCATGCACGGGCCGGTATCGCCGCCGAACAACACCGGGGACGGGCTGCGCATGGCGATGGCGCACGGGGCCGACCTCGCGAACATGGGTGAGGCGTGGTGGGTTCCGGTCGTGCAGATTCCCGGCGACACCATCGGCGGCCATCCCCGCAGCCGCAGTGTGCGACTGGAGCGCACCCGCCCGCGCAGCATCATCGTCAACCGGGCCGGTAAACGGTTCGTCAACGAGGCCGGTGAATACAACTCGATGGCCGGCCCGTTCCAGTACCTCGACCCGAAAGCCGGTTACGCCAACGATCCGGCCTGGATCGTGTTCGACTCCGTGCACCTGCAGCGCTACGGGTTCCTGGGAGTCGAACCGGGCGAGCCTGCACCGGAGTGGTTCTGCGAATCGGCCGATCTCACCGAGCTCGAGGCCAAGACGGGTATCGACGCCGAGGGGCTCGCCGCCACGCTGCGGCAGTGGAACGCCAACGTCGCGGCCGAGGTGGATCCCGACTTCGGGCGCGGCTCGAGCGCCTACGACGGGTACTGGGGTGACACGACGGCGGCCACCCCGGCCGGTCAGACGCTCGGGCCGATCGACACCGCGCCGTACTACGCGGTGCCGGTCAAGGTGGGCGCGATGGGCACCAAGGGTGGCCCGCGTACCGACCGCGACGGCCGTGTCCTGCACGTGAGCGGCGCTCCGATACCGGGTCTGTTCGCCGCGGGCAACGCCATGGCCGGGGTGACCGGCAAGGCTTACGGCGGCGCGGGTGGCACGCTCGGGCCCGCGATGGTGTTCGGCTATCGCAGCGGCTTCGCCGCGGCCACCGGCAAGTCGGTGAGCTGAACGGTTACTGTCGTGTCGTGATCTGGACGCCGCGCAGCCCCGCGCAGACCCGCATTCTCGATGCGGCGCTCGAGCTCATCGCCGAGCACGGGGTGGGCGGTACCTCGCTGCAGATGATCGCCGATGCGATCGGGGTCACGAAAGCCGCTGTCTACCACCAGTTCAAAACCAAAGAAGCGATCGTCATCGCGCTGACCGAGCGCGAACTCGGGCAACTGGAGGAAGCACTCGAAGCCGCCGAGGCCGAAGGTTCGCCGACCCGCGCCCGTGAGGTGTTGCTGACCCGCGTGATCGACATGGCCGTGCAGCGGCGCCGCGCGGCGAGCACGCTGCAGTTCGACCCCGTCGTGGTGCGCCTGCTGGCCGAACACGAACCGTTCCAGCAGTTCATCGACCGGTTGTACGCCGCGATGCTCGGCGATCAGTCGGGCAGCACAGCGCGCGTCCACGCCGCGATGTTGTCCGGCGTCATCAGCGTCGCCGTCATGCACCCACTCGTGGCCGATATCGACGACGACACGCTGCGCACCGAACTGGTGCAGACGATGCGGCGTATCCTCGCGCTTCCGGAATCATCCGACTGAGCCGGCAAACAACTGCTCTGCGGCGGTATAGGCGTCGCTGGAACCATCGGCGACGGCCGCCGCAAGCCGGTCCAGTTCGGTGTGGTTGCTCAGCAATGTCTGCGCGAGCGAGAGGATCTGGCTGCGGGCCCGGGCCTGACGCCGCTGCGCGGTGTCGGCTCGGTGGTGGGCATCGATCGCCTCGACCAGTTCGGTCAGCCCCTCCCCCTGTGCCGCAACGAGTTTGAGGACCGGGGCACTGGTCTCGGCGCGCAGATCGCGAACGGTCTGGTCGGCACCGTCCCGATCGGCTTTGTTGACCACCACCAGATCGGCGACTTCAAGCAGACCGGCCTTGGCGGCCTGCACTGCGTCACCGGCGCCGGGGTTGAGGATCACGACGGTCGGGTCGGCGATCGCGGCGATCTCGATTTCCGACTGCCCCACACCCACCGTCTCCAACACGATGACGTCGTAGGACAACGCGGCCAACAGCCGGATCGCGGCAGGCACCGCGGCGGCCAGCCCGCCGAGGTGCCCGCGCGTGGCCATCGAGCGGATCAGGACGTCGGGATCGTTGATGTGCGCGGCCATCCGAATGCGATCACCGAGCAGCGCGCCGCCGCTGTACGGCGATGACGGGTCGACCGCGAGCACCGCCACCCGCAGCCCGCGCGCGCGATACGCCCCGACCATCGCCCCGACCGTGGTCGACTTTCCGGCACCGGGCGGGCCGGTCACGCCGATGACACGTGGCGCCGCCGGCTCGAGGTGGGTGAGAACCTCAGCGCGACGGTCACTTTCGACCAGGCTGAGCAATCGCCCGACGGCGCGCATCGATCCGTCTCGTGCCGCGCTGATGAGCTCTTCGATGGTCATGCGGCCTGACTCTACGGAGCAGTGCCCCACGCCGCCGCTCCGTCCACCTCGATGACCGTCGCCGATCCCATCCCCCCGCCCGCACACATCGCGGCAACGCCGATGCCACCGCCGCGGCGACGCAACTCGTGCACGAGGGTCACCAGCATGCGGGCCCCGGTCGCGGCCACCGGATGGCCGAGCGAGCAACCGCTGCCGCTGACATTGACGATCGCGGGATCGATGTCGAGCAGCTTGATCGTGGCCACACACATCGACGCGAACGCCTCGTTGATCTCGAACAGGGTCACGTCCGACAGTGAAAGCCGCGCGCGGCCAAGCGCTTTGGTGATGGCCTCGACCGGGGCGAGGCCGGTCGAAGCCGGGTCGACGCCTACGGACGCCCACGCCTTGATCGTGGCCAGTGCCGGAAGGCCGAGCTTGTCGCTCGCGACGGTCAACAGCGCCGCCCCGTCGTTGGCGCCGCACGCGTTGCCCGCGGTGATGGAGAAGCCCTCGATCTCGGGATGCAGGGGTTTGAGGGCGGCAAGCTTCTCCAGGGTGGTGTCGCGGCGCGGATGTTCGTCGGTGTCGAAGAGCCCGTGCGGGGTTTCGATCGCGACGATCTCCTCCTTGAACCGGCCCTCGTCGATCGCCGCGATGGCTTTCTGGTGAGAGCCAAGCGCCCACTCGTCCATATCCTCGCGGCTGACACCGGCCTTGACCGCTGCGTTCCAGCCCACCGTGATCGACATGTCCATGTTCGGCGCGTCCGGCCGGTCGGGATGGGTCGGCGGGAACCACCCCGCCCATTCGGCATCTTTGGCGCTGCTCGTCGCACGCATGAACCGCGGCGAGGTCGACGCCGAGTTCACGCCGCCGGCCAGGATCAACTGGTCCATCCCGGCCCGGATGCTCGCGGCCGCGCTCTGCACGGCAGCCTGCCCGGCCGCGCAGTGCCGGTTGTTCGACAGGCCCGGCACCGACGTCAAGCCCGCGGTGATCGCGGCGTGCCGGGCGATCACCCCGCCGCCGTAGAGACCTTCGCCCAGGATCACGTCGTCGATCGGCGCGGTGATGTCGGCAGCCGCGGCGCGCACCACGTGATCGGCCAGCGCGTAGGCGTCCGTATCGCGCAGCGTGCCCTTCTTGGCGGTGCCGATGGGCGTGCGCAGCGCGGACACGATGACGGCTTCAGGCATTGATCACTCCCTGGTTCACCCGGTATGAGAATGATATTCTCTCAGTCCGAGAGTCCGCGTTGCAAGAAGGGGAACCATATGCAGATCACCGGTAGCTCCGCGCTCGTCGTCGGTGGCGCAGGTGGCCTTGGCGAGGCGACCGTCCGCCGTTTGCACGGTGCGGGCGCGAAGGTGGTCGTCGCCGATGTCGCCGACGAGAAGGGCGCCGAACTCGAAAAAGAGCTCGGCATCCGTTATGTCCGCACCGACGCCACCTCGGAAGAGTCGGTGCTCGCCGCGATCGCCGAGGCCGAATCGCTCGGCCCACTGCGCATTTCGGTCGACACACACGGCGGCCCGGCCAGCGGCGGCCGGCTGGTCGGCAAGGACGGCTCGCCACTCGACCTCGACGGTTTCAAGAAGACCATCGAGTTCTACCTCACCGCGGTGTTCAACGTGATGCGGTTGTCGGCCGCCGCGATCGCCAAGACCGAGCCGCTCGACGAGGGCGGGCGCGGCGTGATCATCAACACCGCGTCGATCGCCGGGTACGAGGGGCAGATCGGTCAGCTGCCGTACTCGGCGGCCAAGGGCGGTGTGCTGGGTATGACTCTCGTTGCCGCGCGCGATCTTTCGCCGCTGGGCATCCGGGTCGTGACGATCGCGCCGGGCACGATCAACACCCCGGCGTACGGCAAGGCGGCCGACCAGCTGGAGCAGTACTGGGGTCCGCAGGTGCCCTTCCCGAAGCGCATGGGCCGCTCGGTCGAGTACGCACAACTGGCGCAGAGCATCGTCGAAAACGACTACCTCAACGGCGAAGTCATCCGCCTCGACGGGGCGCTCCGGTTCCCGCCGAAGTGATCCGGGCGTGACGTCGCTCGCCGGCAAGGTCGCATTCGTCGCGGGCGCCAGCCGTGGCATCGGCGCGACGGTCGCGGCCGCGCTCGCGGCCGAGGGCGCCGCTGTCGCGGTGGCCGCACGTTCCGAGGAGCGAGGCAAGCTGCCCGGCACGATCGGGTCGGTAGCGTCGGCGATCAACGACGCCGGCGGGCGTGCGCTACCGGTGGCATGCGATGTCACCGACGAGGATTCGGTGAACAAGGCTGTCGCCGCGACGGTTTCGGCGTTCGGCGGCATCGACATCCTGGTGGCCAACGCCGGGGTGCTGTGGCTCGGACCGATCGAGACCACGCCGCTCAAACGCTGGCAGCTGTGCCTCGACGTCAACCTCACCGGGGTGTTCCTGGTGACCAAGGCCGTGATCCCGCACGTGCGGGCCCGCGGTGGCGGGTCGCTCATCGCGATCACCACCACCGGCGTCGACATGATCGAACACGGTGCCAACGCCTACTGGGTGTCCAAGGCCGCCGCCGAGCGGCTCTACCTCGGGCTCGCGGCCGACCTGCGCGCCGACAACATCGCAGTCAACTGCCTCAGCCCGTCCCGCGTCGTCCTCACCGAAGGCTGGCAAGCCGGCGGCGGCGGGCTTCAGATCCCACCCGAGATGGTCGAACCGCCCGAAGCCATGGCGCACGCCGCGGTACTGCTGGCCCGCCAGAACGCCGCCGGCGTGACCGGAACCGTGCAGCGTTCCGAGTCCCTCACCCTCTGATCACTTTGCGGGTTGCCTTGCACCGCGAGCGACCGTGTTTGTACACCGACACGCCGCCAAATGCACCGAGACGCGGTCGCTCACCCGCCACGAGCGACCGCGCAATGCCACGCCGCCTCGGTGTGTCGGTGTACAAACACGGTCGCTCGCGGTGCAAAAGGACCACCCAAAAAACAGTCAGGACTGGGGGGCGATGAGGCCGTCGACGATCTTGTTGAAGTCGGCTGTGCCGAAGGACACGTACTCCGCGAGGTTGGCGTAGTCGAGCGAGGCCATCACCCTCTGTTCGAGTTGGATGTTCATCAACCGCTTGGTCGCCTCGACCGCCTGCTTCGGCAGGTCCATGAGCTTCTTGGCGCATGCGATCGCCTCGGCCAGCGGGTCGGCGACGACGTGGTTGGCCAGCCCGAGCTCGACCGCGCGCTCGGCCTTGATCCGCACCCCGGTGAGCGCGAACTCCTTGGCTTGCAACAGGCTGATCTGCGAACCCCACACGAGCGGGCCGCCGTCGGCGGCCACCAACCCGATCTGCACATGCGGATCGGCGAAGTGTGCCGTCTCGGCCATGTAGACGATGTCGGAGAGCGCGGCAAGGCTGCAGCCGAGCCCGACCGCCGGACCGTTGACCGCGGCGATAACCGGGATGCGGCACCGCAGCATGCCGATCACCAGATCGCGCCCGTGCTTGATCGTCTTCTGGCGCAGGGCCTCGTCGCGCCGTAGCTCGTCGAGATAGTTGAAATCACCGCCGGCCGAGAACGCGCGGCCCGCACCGGTGATCACGGCCGCACGCGCGTCGGCATCCTCGTTGAGCGCCTCCCACAGATGCGCGAGACCGACGTGCAAGTTGTCGTTGACGGCGTTGAGCGCATCGGGCCGGTTCAGCGTGATGATGCGCAACCCGCCGTCGGCCTGGACGTCGATCTCGTCTGGCATTCCGTACATTTCAGACCCCCAATCCCAGGATTCGCGAAGCGATGATGTTCTTCTGGATCTGCGACGTGCCGCCCATGACGCTCTGCGCGCGGCTGTAGAGGTAGGCGCTGAGCAGCTCGGGGTCCTTCGTTCCGGTCACCGCGAGCGCGGCGTGCCCGACCGACTGCTCGACCCAGGTCATCAGCAGCTTGTCGAGCGAGCCCTGCGGGCCGTGCTTGATGCCGTCGAGCTGTTCGGACAGCCGACGGCGCACGTGCAGTCGCAGCATCTCGGCCTGAACGGCGGCCCACGCCAACTCTTCCGGCGCCCTGCCGTCAACCCGAGAGGCCATCTCGCGCACCAGTTTTCCGTAACGTGCCGAGTAGCCGAGGGTTGACGGTTCGCGCTCATGGCTGACGACGGTCATGGCCAGCCGCCAGCCGTCACCGGGCTCACCGACCATCTGCGACGCCGGCACGACCGCGCCGTCGAAGGCCACCTGGCCGAACTCGGTGGTGACGCCGTTGATCATCTGCAGTGGCCGCTGCTCGATGCTGTCCTGATGCATCGAGACGATGAACGCCGAGATGCCCTTGTGCCGCGGCACATCCCTGTCGGTGCGGGCGAGCACCAGACACCAGTCGGCGACATCGGAGTAACTCGTCCAGATCTTGTGACCGTTGATGATGTAGTTGTCGCCGTCACGCGTGGCCGTGGTGGTCAGTGACGCCAGATCCGAGCCGGCCCCGGGTTCCGAGAAGCCTTGGCACCAGCGCTCGGTCCCGTTGATCATGCCGGGCAGGAACCGCTGCTGCAGTTCCTTGCTGCCGTGATGTCCCAAACCGACGACGAGGTAGCCGAGGCTGGGCCGCGGCGGTGCACCGGCACGCGCGAGTTCCTCGTCGACGATCACGTCGTAGACGGGCGGTAATTCCTGACCGCCGAACTCCTTCGGCCACGACGTACCGAAAAAGCCTGCGGCATAGAGGGCTTGATGCCACTCCCCCTGCCGGGCCCAGTAGTCGTCACCCGACGTCTTGAACGACGCCGCGTTGTCGGCGAGCCAGGCCCGCAGCCGGTCCCGGAATGCCGCTTCCTCGGGTGAATCACGAAAATCCAAGATCGATCTCCTCCAATACGACGGGCCACAGCTCGGTCGAAGTCAGCACGCGCCGCAGATAGACGTGCGCGAGGCATTCCCAGGTGTTCCCGATGCCGCCGTGCACCTGGATCGCGGTCTCGCACACTGTCCGAGCCGCCCGGGCGCAGTAGATCTTGGCGATCCGCCCGGCCCGCACGGTCTCCTCGGCGGGCAGTTCGTCGACGGCCCAGGCGGCGTGGCGCAGCACGCTCACCGAACCTTCGATCAACGCGAGCGATTCGGCCAGCAGATGCGCGATGGCCTGATACGACCCGATGGTCGAGCCGTATTGTTCGCGCACCTTCGCGTAATCGACCGCCAGCGCGTGCGCGCCGCGAGCCGCGCCGACGAGGTCGGCACTCGTGGTCGCCAGGGCCAGCGCGTGCCAGCGCAGCGCGGCGTCGGCCGACAGCTCGGTCAACGCCGCGGGTGACTCGTCGACGCCGACGGTGCTGCGCGTCAGGTCGACGCCAGGGGCAGCGGCTTCAGCCGTCCCGACCGCGATCTCGCGGCCCAGCCGGCGGCCCAGATCGTCGGCGAGCACCGGGCCGAGGAACGGCACGTCGACGAGACCGCGCGCGAATTCCTCGGCGACGATCGCCACCTCAACCCCGGAGGCTCCGTCGGCCCGCAGCGTGCGCCACTCGGTGGCGGCGACGGTGCTCTCCAACCGGGCGATCCGGCTTTCATCCGACAGTTCTTGGACCGAACCCGGTCCCAGATCGTCGGCCAGTTTCGCTGCGGCCTCTCGCAGCTGCTGCTGTTCAGCCGTCAGACGGACGTCCATGCCGCTCCTTCAGCACTCGTCGCAATACCTTTCCCGAAGGTAACCGCGGTATTTCGGTTACGAACTCCACGCGGCTGGGCCGCTTGTATGACGCCAAGCGGGCAGCGACCAGGCCGATCAATTCGTCCGCTGACACCGGCGTACTCGTCGCGACAGCCGCGACGATGGCCTCCCCGTCGACCGGGTGCGGCTCGCCGAACACCGCACAGTCGGCGACCGCGGGATGGCCGTGTAAGACGCCTTCGACCTCCGCCGGGGCCACCTGAAAACCGCGCACCTTGACCATCTCCTTCGAGCGGTCGGTAATGTGCAGATAGCCGTCGTCGTCGAGATGACCGATGTCGCCGGTGCGATACCAGTTGTCGGCGAACGCATCTGCGGTCGCGGACTCGGGCAGGTAGCCCGCCATCACCGAATCCGAACGCACCCGGATCTCGCCGTCGTCGGCGATCCGGACCTCGACTCCCCGCACCGGGATGCCGACCGTTTCGATACGGGTTCCGGTGAGCGGGTTGCACGCGATGACGGGAAGTTCGGTGGTGCCGTACGCCGTGAGCCACCGCACGCCGGCCCGCTCGGTGACGGCCTCGGCAACACTTCGGGTCACCGGCGTCGCGCACCACATGACGTACCGCAGCGAGGACAGGTCGAAGCGCTCCAGCTCCGGATGCGCAGCCAGCGCCAAAGCGATTGGTGCGACGGCCATCTCGATGGTGATGCGGTCGGATTCGATGTGGCGCAGCATCTGGTCGACGTCGAAGCGGCGGTGCAGCCGCATCCAGGCGCCGGTGTCGAGCGCCATGGCGATGTTGAGCAGGCCCAGGATGTGCGACGGCGGCGTCATGATCTGCATGCGATCGGCGGCGGTAAGGCCGAGCGCGTCCCGCCAATGCCGGATCGCGGCCGCGAACCCGCCGTGCGTGTGCCGCACCGCCTTCGGCATCCCGGTGGTTCCAGAACTGAACACGAACAGTGCGTCGGCAGCGGGGTCGGGTGGTTCGAATTGCCGCAGGCCCGGTGTGATCGGCTCGTCCAGGTGCAACATCGGCATCTGCTCGGCGAGCACTGCGTTGTCACCGACGGCGTGTGTGGCGCCGGTGAGCGTCAGGGCGTGGCCCACCTCGGCGGCCTTCCAGGCCGGGCTGATGAGAACCGCAGCGGCGCCGAGTTGCCAGATCGCGCGTAACGCCACCACGAACTCCGGCCGGTTCGACGACATGATCGCGACCCGGTCGCCGGGCTTCACACCGCGGTGCTCCAGCGTGGTGGCCATGCCACTGGTGAGTGCGTCCAGCTCGCCGAGGGTGAACTCACGGTCCTCGAAGGCGAGCGCGACATCGGTGCCGACGCCAGGAGCAATTGCGTCTTGAGTCAAGAGCCGCAACCCCTCTCCGAACTGCGCACCACGACAGCAGCGACCTGGAAACCCGACCGAGAAGATACTATCATTTCTGGAGAATGATATTCTCGCTAGGTCAGAATGATAGTGCGCAGGGGAGTCAGATGACCGCAGAAGCGACGCCCGCCGGCGAAACCGGAGGGAAGGTCACGATCGTGTTCGACCGCGAGCAGGCATCGGTGCCGCGGCGGCAGGGGGAAACGCTCCTGGAGAGCGCCCGCCGGGCCGGCATGACCCCGCCGTTCTCGTGCGAGGCCGGTAACTGCGGCACGTGCATGGCCAAGCTTCTCGAGGGCACCGCGACGATGCGGGTCAACGATGCACTCGACGACGACGAAGTCGCCGACGGATACGTGCTGACCTGCCAGGCCGTGCCGGATTGCGACAGCATCACGGTGTCCTACGACGAGGATTGAACCGCAGCCTGTTCGGCGTACTCATCGAACACCGGCGCCGGCCGGTAATCCGGCGTGTATCCGGCGACGTGAATGGGGTTGCCCACCAACCGGAAATCGCCAGCGGTGACGAGCACCTCCGGTGTGGCCGTCAGCGCCTCGGGCAGGGTGCGCACCGCCGCGGCCGGTATTCCGAGCGGCTTGAGCCGCGCCTCCCAGCCGGCTGCGGTGTCGGCCGCCAGTGCCGCGGTCACGACGTCGAGCACCTCGTCGCGCCGGGCGGCCCGCTCGGCCATGGTCGTGAAGCCCGCCACGCCGGCCTCGGCCGCGAACGACCTCCAGAAGCCATCGTGGGTGATGAACAACGCCAGGTAGCCGTCGGCCGTCGGAAAAAGTTGCGCCGGAACGTAATAGGAATGAGCACCGTTCGGGTACCGACGCGGCTCGGCCCCGTCGTTGAGAAAGGCCGACGCGCGGTAGTTCAGTTGCGACAGCATCACGTCACGCAGTGAGACGTCGACCTGGCCGCCCTGCCCGGCCACGATCATCGCCAACAGGCCCAGCGCGGCCGTCAGGCCCGTCGAGTTGTCGGCCGAAGAATATCCGGGCAGCGTCGGCGGGCCGTCGGGATCACCGGTCATCGCCGCCACCCCGGTCGCGGCCTGGATCACGTAGTCGAACGCCGGGTCGTCGCCGCCGTCCAGGCCGAAACCCGTCATGGCCACACACACGATCTTCTCGTTGTGGCGACGCAGCGCGTCATAGGTGAGCCCGAGCCGGCGGATCACCGATGGCTTCATGTTCACCAGCAGCGCGTGCGAATCTCGCACGAGCTCACCGAGTTTGGCCTGCCCGGCTTCCGACGCCAAGTCGAGGCACAGACTGCGCTTGCCCCGGTTGAGGCTTGCGAAGTAACTGTCACTGACCTGGCGCGAGATCTCACCGCCTGGCGGCTCGATCTTGATCACCTCGGCGCCGAGATCGGCCAGCATCATCGTGGCGTAGGGTCCGGCCAGCATGACGCCGACCTCGATCACGCGGATACCGGCCAGCGGGGCGGTCATCTGTGCCCTCGGCTCTTCGCGCAAGCGCTCATCGCACCTGCTTGGCGAGCTCGGCGATCACCTCACGCGTCCGGTACTTCGACGCGATCAGCTCGTCGCGGTTGTCCCCGATCGGCAGCAGCCGCACCGAAAGGTCCGTCACACCGGCGTCGGCAAAGCGGCGGAATTGCCGCAGGATCGTTTCAGCGTCGCCGGCCGCACACAGGTCGCCGACATTGCGGGCGTCGCCGCGATCCAGCAGGCGCTGGTAGTTCGGTGAGGTCTCGGCCTCCGCCAGGATCCGGTTGGCGCGCTCCTTCGCGGCGTCGATCTCCGAGTTGGCACACAGGCACACCGGGATTCCCGCCACGATCCGCGGTGCCCGCCGACCCGCGTCGGCGGCGGCCTTGGTGATCTTGGGTGCGATGTGCTCGCCGATGGCTTTTTCGTCGGCCATCCACAGCACGGTGCCGTCGGCGAGTTCGCCGGCGATCTGCAGCATCACCGGACCGAGCGCCGCGACGAGCACCGGCATGGGGGTCTGCGCCGCGAGCGCGGTCGGATTGTGGACGGTGAACGTGTCGTTCTCGACATCGACGGGCCCCGGCCCGGCCAGCGCGGCGTTGAGCACTTCGAGATAGTCACGCGTGTAGGCGGCCGGCTTCTCGTACGGCAGGCCCAGCATGTCGCGGATGATCCAGTGGTGTGACGGCCCGACGCCGAGCGCCAGCCGTCCCTCCGTCACAGCGTGGACGGACAATGCCTGGCGCGCCAAGGCAATCGGATGCTGGGCCTGCAGCGGTACCACCGCGGTGCCCAGTTCGATCGTCGACGTGTGCGCGGCCATGAGCGTCACCATCGTGAGCGCGTCGAAGTCGTCGGGCACCTGCGGCATCCATGCGCTGTCCAGGCCCGCGGCCTCGGCCCACTGAATGTCGGCCGCGAGCTTGTTGACCTTGCGGGCCATGTCGCCGCGCTCGGCCCCGATCATCACGCCCAATCGCATGTCAGCTCACCTTCTCGGTCAGGGCACGGACCTCGGTCACCAACGTGTCCAGGCCGGTGCCGGTCGGAAACACCGCGGCGGCTCCGGCGTCGAGCAGCTTCTGCACATCGCCCTGCGGGATCGTGCCACCCACCACGACGGCGATGTCACCGGCATCGGCGGCCCGCAACGCCTCGACCGTGCGGGTCGTCAGCGCCACGTGCGCGCCCGACAGGATCGAAAGGCCCACCAGGGCAACGTCTTCCTGCAGCGCGATCGAGACGATGTCCTCGATGCGCTGGCGGATACCGGTGTAGATGACCTCGAATCCGGCGTCGCGCAATGTGCGGGCGACGATCTTGGCACCCCGGTCGTGCCCGTCGAGACCGGGCTTCGCGACCAATACTCGTGTCGGCATCGCTAGAACACCACCGGTTGCTGGAACTCGCCCCAAACCGCCTTGAGCGCCGACACCATCTCCCCCACCGTGCAGTAGGCGTTGGCGCAGTCGATCAGCTTGTGCATCAGATTGTCGTCTCCCTCGGCCGCTGCGGAAAGACTTGCGAGCGTCTGTTTCACGAGCGCCGAATCACGCTCGGCCTTCACCTTGGTCAGCCGCTTGAGTTGCAGGTCGCGACCTTCGGCGTCGAGTTCGTAGGTCGCGATCTCGGGCGGTGGTTCATCGGCGACGAATCGGTTGACCCCGATAACGGCCCGCTCCCCCGATTCGATCTCCTGGTGGATCTTGAACGCCTCGTCGGCGATCAGACCCTGCAGATAACCGTCCTCGATGCAGCGCACCATGCCGCCGTGCTTGTCGAGATCGTCCATGATCTCGATGATCTTGGCCTCGGTGGCATCGGTGAGTGCTTCGACGAAGTACGACCCGCCCAGCGGGTCGGCCACCTTGGCCACGCCGGTCTCGTACGCCAGGATCTGCTGCGTGCGCAGCGCGAGCGTCGCCGACTCCTCGCTGGGTAGCGCGAACGGCTCGTCCCAGGCGGCGGTGAACATCGACTGCACGCCGCCGAGTACGGAGGCCATCGCCTCGTAGGCCACCCGCACGAGATTGTTCTGCGCCTGCGGGGCGTAGAGCGACGCGCCGCCGGACACGCAGCCGAACCGGAACATCGACGCCTTGTCGGTCGTCGCGCCGTAGCGTTCGCGCACTATCGTGGCCCAGCGCCGCCGGCCGGCACGGTATTTCGCGATCTCCTCGAAGAAGTCGCCATGGGTGTAGAAGAAGAACGAGATCTGGGGCGCGAACTTGTCGATGCTCATCCGCCCGCGCTCGACCACGGTGTCGCAGTAGGTGACCCCGTCGGCCAACGTGAACGCCATCTCCTGCACGGCGTTGGCCCCGGCATCGCGAAAATGCGCGCCCGCCACCGAGATCGCGTTGAACCGCGGTACTTCCGCGGCACAGAACTCGATGGTGTCGGCGATCAGCCGCAGCGACGGTTCCGGCGGCCAGATCCAGGTTCCGCGCGACGCGTATTCCTTGAGGATGTCGTTCTGGATCGTGCCGGTGAGCTTCTCGCGCGGCACGCCCTTCTTCTCCGCGGCAGCGACATAGAACGCCAGCAAGATCGCCGCGGTGCCGTTGATCGTGAAGCTCGTGCTGATCTTGTCGAGCGGGATGCCGTCGAACAGGATCTCGGCGTCGGCCAGCGTGTCCACAGCGACGCCGACCCGGCCGACCTCTTCCCCGTACTCCTCGTCGTCGGAGTCGTACCCGCATTGCGTGGGCAGGTCCAGCGCGACCGACAATCCGGTGCCGCCCTGGTCGAGCAGGTAGCGGTAGCGGCGGTTGGATTCCTCTGCGGTGCCGAAGCCCGAGTACTGCCGGAACGTCCATGTCTTACCGCGGTAGCCGGACGCGAAGTTGCCACGCGTGAAGGGATAGGTTCCGGGCGCCGGCGGATCGCCGGCCCGGTCATCCGGTCCGTAGACAGGCTCCAGCGGGATGCCCGATGGGGTCTCTACCCGAGGGTCGTCTTGCTCGCTCATCACTCGATAACGTACTTGCCAAAAATGAGAATGCCAATACCGCGCGGTGGAAATGTGCGCCGTGTACAGGCCGGAAGGCTTTGACCCGCCTGGCCGACGAGGCGCGGACCGTCGCCCGAAAGATCAGGTCGGCACCGATTCCCGGAACCACGCAGCTTATGATTACGTCACTTGCCAAAAATGAGAATGGCAATACCCTTTGGGTAGCGTGGCAACAAGGAGGCCCATGTCCAGCCAGCAGGAGTCATTCACCGACCGCACGCTGGTCGTATCGGGCGGCAGCCGCGGCATCGGGAAGGCCATCGCGCTCGGCGCGGCCCGCCGCGGCGCGAACGTCGTACTGCTGGCCAAGACCGCCGAGCCTCATCCCAAGCTGCCCGGCACCGTCCATACCGCGGTGGCCGACGTCGAGGCCGCGGGCGGCAAGGCCGTCGCCGTGGTCGGCGATGTGCGCAAGGAAGAGGACGTCGCGCGCGCGGTCGACACCGCGGTCGACCACTTCGGCGGGGTCGACATCGTCGTCAACAACGCGAGCGCGATCGCCACCGAACCGACCGAGACGTTGTCGGTCAAGAAGTTCGACCTGATGATGGACATCAACGTGCGCGGCACGTTCCTGTTGACCAAAGCGGCATTGCCCCATCTCAAGAAGTCCACGAACGCGCACGTGCTGACGCTCGCCCCGCCGCTGAACATGAACCCCTACTGGCTGGGCGCCCACCCGTCGTACACGCTGTCGAAGTACGGGATGACGCTGCTGTCGCTGGGCTGGGCGGCCGAATACCCGGGCATCGGATTCAGTTGCCTGTGGCCCGAGACCTACATCGCCACCGCGGCCGTCACCAATCTGGCCGAGGGCGACAAGATGACGTCACGTTCCCGTGACCCCGAGATCATGGCCGACGCGGCCGTCGAGATCCTGTCGCGGCCGGCCGCCGAGGTCACCGGCCAGACCTTCATCGACTCCGAGGTGCTCAACGCCGCAGGCGCGACCGACCTGTCCCGCTACGGTGGCGGGGACGACCCGATCATCGACATCTTCATCGACGCACCTGGACAAGGCCTATGAGTATCTCGCTGCTGCTCGAGATGGCGTCGTCGGGCAACCCGGACCGCACCGCGGTGGTGTCCGACGACATCCGCGTGTCTGTCGGCGAATTGAGCGAACTGGCCGACGGCGGCGCAGGCACGATCGCCGCATCGGGCGCCGCACACGTCGCCTATGTGGGCACCGGCGGCGTGCTGCTGCCGCTGCTGCTGTTCGCCTCGGCCCGTGCCGGTGTGCCGTTCACGCCACTCAACTACCGCCTCAGCGCCGAGGGCCTGCGCGAGCTGATCGACCGCCTGCCCGAACCCTTGGTGGTGGCCGACGCCGAATACGCCGACGTGGTCGCCGGGGCGGGTAAGCAGGTGATCACCTCCGAGGAGTTCCTGGCCGCCGCGCGTTCGTCCGAGCCGGCAGCGGAGTTCGCCGACCCCGACGCCGTCGCAGTCGTGCTTTTCACGTCGGGCACGACATCGCGACCCAAGGCCGTCGAGCTCACCCACAACAACCTCACCAGCTACATCACCGGGACCGTCGAATTCGATTCCGCCGCACCCGAAGACGCCGCCCTGATCTGCGTTCCGCCGT
This sequence comes from Mycolicibacterium wolinskyi str. Jessa 2025, assembly GCF_049241375.1. Lineage (NCBI taxonomy): Bacteria > Bacillati > Actinomycetota > Actinomycetes > Mycobacteriales > Mycobacteriaceae > Mycobacterium > Mycolicibacterium wolinskyi. The sequence goes on along the minus strand of NZ_CP185960.1, from coordinate 2,163,990 downwards.
ATCACATCGCGGGCGTGAGCGCGGCCATGTCGAATCTCTACGCCGGGCGCAAGATGGTGTACCTCCGCAACTTCGACGCAGGCCGGTGGGTCGAACTGGTTCGGGCCGAAGGCGTCACGTCGGCGACCGTCGTGCCGACCATGCTGGACCGCATCGTGACCGCGCTCGAAACGGCGGGGACCGAGCTACCCTCGCTGCGCAGCTTGGCATACGGCGGCTCGAAGGTGGCGCTGCCTTTGGTCCGCAAGGCTCTGCAGCTGCTGCCGGGGGTCGGCTTCGTCAACGCCTACGGGTTGACCGAAACCAGTTCCACCATCGCGGTTCTCGGCCCCGACGATCACCGGGCCGCGCTGGCGGCGGACGACGCCGCCGTCGCGCGCCGACTCGGATCGGTCGGTCAGATCGTGCCCGGTATCGAGGTGCAGATCCGCGCGGACGACGGCACCGTGCTGGGTCCCGGCGAGACCGGAGAGCTGTTCGTGCGTGGCGAGCAGGTGTCGGGCCGGTACACCGAGATCGGTTCGGTGCTCGACGCCGACGGCTGGTTCCCCACCAAAGACGTTGCGATGCTCGACGAAGACGGCTACCTGTTCATCGGCGGCCGCTCCGACGACACGATCATCCGCGGCGGCGAGAACATCGCGCCCGCCGAGATCGAAGACGTCCTCGTCGAACACCCGGACGTGCGCGACGTGGCCGTCGTCGGGCCGGAGGACCCGCAGTGGGGTCAGATCATCGTGGCCGTCGTGGTGCCGGCCGAGGGCGCCGCGCCAGATACGGATGAGCTGCGGGAGCACGTGCGCAAGCAGCTCCGCGGATCGCGGACACCCGACCGGGTGGTGTTCCGCGACGAACTGCCCACCAACGCCACCGGCAAAGTGCTGCGCCGTCAACTCGTCGACGAACTTCAGCCCATCGCAAAGGAGTCAGCATCGTGATCAAGAACGGCACCCGCCTGCAGAGCCAGGTGTGCGATACCCAGGTGATCGTCGTGCGCAGCGCCGACAGTCTCGACGACCTGCGCGCCGGTGGCGTCGCGATGGTCCCGCTGGACGCCGAAAAAGATTCTGGCGCAACACTCGATCCCGCGTTCGCCGACGGCAATCTGATGGGCAAGCGCTATGTCGACGACAACGGCGCCGAGGTGCTCGTCACCAAGGCCGGCGCAGGCACATTGTCGATCGGGTCCACCGCACTGAGCCTCAAAGAGGCCAAGCCACTGCCGGCCAGCGACTAACACGGCGACATGGGCTCGCGGGTGTCGCCGCTGCGGGTCGCGGTGGCCAGCTTCATCGGCACCACCGTCGAGTTCTACGACTTCCTGATCTACGGCACGGCGGCGGCGCTCGTCTTTCCCAAGCTGTTCTTCCCGCAGGCCTCGCCTGCCGCCGGAGTTCTGCTGTCCTTCGCCACGTTCGGCGTCGGGTTCATCGCCCGGCCACTGGGCGGCATCGTGTTCGGGCATTTCGGCGACCGCATCGGCCGCAAACGCATGCTGGTGTACTCCCTTGTCGGCATGGGTGTTTCGACCGTGCTGATCGGCATCCTGCCCACCTACGCCCAGATCGGGCTGGCCGCTCCGCTTCTGCTCACGCTGCTGCGGCTGTGCCAGGGGTTTGCCGTCGGCGGTGAATGGGGCGGTGCGACACTGATGGCCGTCGAGCACGCATCGGCCGGACGGCGCGGCTTCTACGGCGCGTTCCCGCAGATGGGCGCGCCCGCCGGGACCGCATCGGCCACGCTCGCGTTCTTCCTGGTGTCACAGCTGTCCGACGACCAGTTCCTGGCGTGGGGCTGGCGGGTACCGTTCCTGTTCAGCGCGGTACTCATCGTGATCGGCCTGGTGATCAGGCTCAAACTCACCGAAAGCCCCGAATTCGTCGCGGTTGTCGCGGATTCAGCGGTCACCAGGATGCCCATCGTGGCGGCGTTCCGCCGGCACTGGCGCCAGATCGTCCTGGTCGCCGGCGCCTATCTGTCGCAGGGCGTGTTCGCCTACATCTGTGTCGCGTACCTGGTGTCGTACGCGACCGTGGCGGCCGGAATCGACCGGACGGCAGCACTTTTCGGCGTGTTCGTCGCGGCGTTGGTTGCCGTCGTGGCCTATCCGGTGTTCGGCGCGTGGTCGGATTCCGTCGGCCGTAAACGGCTGTTCCTGATCGGCGTCGTCCTCATGGCGCTTTCGGTGTTCCCGGTGTTCGCGATGATCGACACCGGCAGCCCGGTGCTCTTCGGCGTCGCGCTGGTGCTGGTGTTCGGCCTTGCGATGGCTCCGGCCGCCGGAGTCACCGGAGCGTTGTTCAGCCTCGTGTTCGACACCGACGTGCGCTACAGCGGGGTGTCGATCGGCTACACCCTGTCACAGGTGGTCGGCTCGGCGTTCGCACCGACGATCGCCGCGGCGCTGTACGCATCGACCCGTTCCAGCGACGCGATCGCGTGGTATCTCGTTGCGGTCTCGGTGATCTCGGTCGTCAGCGTCAGCCTGTTGCCGTCCGACCGCGTGCGCGCCGAGGTTACTGCGCAGAAGGTCGGGTGACCGCCCGGCCGGTACCCGGCCCACGTGGCCGCATGATGAGCGCGGCGACGTGATAGTCGCACCGCGTTTGGCCGTGATTGGCGTAACCGTGCGGGCAATCCGCGGCGAAGTAGATCGAATCACCCGCCGACAGGGTGACCTCGTGGGGTCCCACCGTCATGGTCAGCGTTCCGCTCTGCACCGCGACGAACTCGTGCGAACCTGACGCGTACGCGGGGAATGTACCGGCATCGCAGCCGGGGGGCAGCGTGCTGCGAATCCACTCGAAGTTCACGCCCGGCACGACCGGGCTGAGGATGGTGCGTTGCCACCCGCCCGGCTCGTCGACGCGATCCTGATCGGCGGCGCGGCGCACCACGATTCGCGTGGCGTCGGGCTCGGCGACCAGATCCGCGAGCGTGACACCGAGACCGCCGGCGATTCGGTCCAGGACCAAGACGGTCGGAGCCTTGTCGCCGCGCTCCACCGACGACAACATGCTGACACTGACGTCGCAGCGATCGGCAAGCTCGCGCAACGTCAGCCCGCGGTCGGCACGCAATGACTGAATCCGCTCACCCAGCACCGCAAGATTCACGTATACTATTGTACGCAATTAATTCGCTATAGCGAACAGAAGACCTGAGGCGATGAGACAACGCCGATTTCGTCCCTTCTACGGCTGGTTGATGCTCGGCGGGCTCAGCGTCACCGAACTCGTGTCGTGGGGTGTGCTGATCTATGCGTTCTCGGTTCTGATCGTGCCGATGCGCGCCGAACTCGGGTGGTCGCTGGCCGAACTCAACGCCGCGTACGCAACGGGCGTGTTCATCTCCGGACTGCTCGCAATCCCCGTAGGGCGCGTTCTGCAGGTACACGGAGCGCGCGGCGTGATGACGGCGGGCACCGTCGCCACCGTGGTCATGTTGCTGTTGTGGTCCGCGGTCGATTCGGTGCCGGTGTTCTACGCCGTCTTCTTCATCGGCGGTTTCGCGATGGCCACGACGTTGTACGAACCGGCATTCGCGGTGACCGCGGCCTGGTTCGACCGACTGCGCCCGCGCGCCGTCCTCATCCTCACGGTGTTCGGCGGATTGGCCAGCGTCATGTTCGTACCGCTGACCGCCGTTCTGGTCGACACGTTCGGTTGGCGACAGTCCCTTGTGGTGTTGGCCGGCATCGCCGCACTCATCGGATTTCCGGTGCACGGCATGCTGCTTCGCCGCAGACCGGCCGATCTCGGCCTCCACCCTGACGGCGCCCGCGTGCCACGGCCACCCCAACCGCACCACGTCGCCGGAAGCTCACGGGTGGCGTTGCGCAGCAAGTCATTCCGGTGGATGACACTGTGCCTGGTGATGAGCACCGCCGCGAAGTTCGCGGTCAGTGTGGTGCTTGTCGCCTTTCTGACCGACCGTGGCTACTCGTTGTCCACCGCCGCGCTGGCCGCAGGCAGTGTCGGGTTGTTCCAGGTGGCAGGCCGGCTGATCGTCATCGCCTTACGTGGCCGGATGTCACAGCATCTGATCACCGCACTGCTGTTCTTCGGCCAAGGCGTGGCGATCGCCCTGCTGCTGTTCGTGACGGGTACGGACGCGACGGCCACCGTCACCGTCGTGGTGTTCGTGGTGTTGTTCGGTCTCGGATTCGGACTGGAAGCGCTGGTGCGCGGCACGCTGGTGGCCGAATACTACGGCCCCGCGAACTATCCGAGTATCAATGGCGTGCTCGGCGCATTCGTCGTCGCCGCACGCGCGGCAGGCCCGCTGCTTGCCGGTGTCGCAGGCACCGGATTCGGTGGCTTCCAATCGGTTTTCGTGACGGCCGCGGCGCTGTGCTGCCTCAGCGCGTGGACGCTCGTCCTCGCCCAGCGCGCACGCCGTGCGGAGGTCACCGCCCTGGCGGACGGCCGACCGGAGCCGTAGACCTACGCGTGACGGCTGGTCACTCCCCCGTCGACCACGAGATACGTTCCGGTGACGAACGACGCCTTCGGCGACATCAAGAAGGCCACCGCGGCGGCGACCTCGTCGGGCTGGCCGAGCCGGCCCAGCGGTGCGGCCTGCTCGAAGCCGACGCGGACCTCCTCGACGTCAAGGGCGATCTGGAGCATCGGCGTCTGGATGAAGCCCGGGCATACCGCGTTGACGCGAATACCCAAGGGCCCCAACTGCGCAGCCATGGACCGCGTCATGCCGAGCAACCCGGCCTTGGACGCGCAGTAGGCCGGTATGAACGGGTTGGCCGAAAGTCCCTCGATGCTGGAGATACCGACGACCGCGGGCGCTGCACCGTCGCTCGCGGACTTCTGCAGATGCGGCAGCAGCAATTGCATGAGCAACGCCTGCGCACGCAGGTTCACATCGAGCACCGCGTCCCAGGATTCCTGCGTGTAGGCGCCCACCGGTTCGGGGATCACGCGCCCGGCGGCATGCACCAGACCATCGATCCCGTCGAGCGCACCGGCGGCCTCGTCGACCGCGGCGGACAGCGCTTCGGTATCACAGACGTCGACCACGGCCCAGGGCATCCCGAATTCCTCGGCCACCGAACGAACGTCGGGTGCGATGTCCCACAACGCAACCCGACGGCCATCGGCGATCAATGCCGCTGCGCTGGCCCGGCCTATCCCGGACGCCGCACCCGTCACCACCACACCCGCCATGCAGACCTCGCTTCACCGATCGAGTAGATACGGCTCGATCTTGCCTGCCCGCCCCGGAGGACGGGGGCGGTTCAGAGGGCGGATTTCACCCGTTCCACGATTCGGGAGGTCGAGACGCCGTAGCGGTCGTAGAGGGTGGGCAGCGCTCCGGCGACGAGGAATTCGTCGGGCAACGCGATCGGCGACACCTGACGCGATACGCCGTTGCGTACCAGGGCCGACGCGACCGATTCGAACAATCCGCCGACGACCGAGTGGTTCTCGAGCGTGAACACCAGGCGGTCCTTGGCGATCTCGGCGAGAATCGTGGCCTCGTCGAGCGGTTTGATCGTCGGTGCGTGCACGACCGCGACACCGATGTTGTCGGCCTCCAACTGTGCCGCGGCCTGCAGCGCACGTTCGGTCATCAGACCCGACGAGATGAACAGCACCTCGTTGCCGTCGCGGAGTTTGGCGGCCTTACCGAGCTCGAACGTGTAGTCGTACTCGTCGAGCACGGTCGGCACGGCGCCGCGCAGCAACCGCAGGTAGGTGGGTCCGGGGCTCGCCGCGAGCTGCGGCACCGCCTGTTCGATGTCGACGGAGTCGCACGGGTCGACGATCGTCAGATTCGGCATGCCGCGCAGGATCGCGATGTCCTCGGTGGCCTGGTGGCTGGGACCGTAACCGGTCGTCAGACCGGGCAGCGCGGCGACGATGTTGACGTTGAGCATGCGTTCGGCGATGTCGAGGCAGATGAAGTCGTAGGCCCGCCGGGTCGCGAACACCGAGTACGTCGACGCGAACGGGACGAACCCTTCCTCGGCGAGCCCGGCGGCCGCGCCCATCAGCACCTGCTCGGCCATGCCGACCTGATAGAACCGGTCCGGCATCGCATCGCGGAAGATGTGCATGTCGGTGTATTTCGCGAGATCGGCGCTCAACCCGACGATGAGCGGGTTGTCCTTCGCGGCGGCGAGCAGCGCATGCCCGAACGGCGCGCGAACGACCTTGTCGCCCTCGGCAATCGAGGCGATCATCGCGTCGGAGGTGAGCCGCTTCTTCGGTGTGGCGGTGGTCATGATCGGAACCCCTCATCGAGCTGTTGGTGAGCAAGCGCCCATTCCTGCGGGGCGACCTGCATGAAGTGCAATTTGTCGCGGCTCTGCAACATCGCGACGCCCTTGCCGAGGATCGTGTCGCAGATCAGCGCCTTGGGCTTGCCGCGGCGTGCGCGCAGATCCTCGAGAGCCTCGACGATCGCCGGGATGTCGTGGCCGTCGACGCGGCGCACGTCCCACCCGTTGATCGTGAACTTGTCGTGCACCGGTTCGGTGCCCAGCATCGACTGGGCCGGACCGTCGGCTTGCTGGTTGTTCATGTCGACCACGGCAATGAGGTTGTCGAGCTGGAAATGCGCCGCGGTCTGGACGGCCTCCCAGGTGGAGCCCTCGTCGAGTTCACCGTCCGACAGGATGTTGTAGACGAACGCGGGATTGTCCTTGCGGCGCAATCCCAATGCCTTTCCTACCGCGATGCCGAGCCCGTGGCCGAGCGAGCCGCCGGAGATCTCCATACCGGGCGTGTATCCGGCCATGCCGGACATCGGTAGCCGGGAGTCGTCGGTGGCGTAGGTGTCGAGTTCCTCCACGGGGATGAACTTCGCCTCGGCCAGCGCCGCGTACAGCGCGATCGCGTAGTGGCCGATCGAGAGCAGGCACCGGTCGCGCCCCTCCCAATCCGGTTCCGCCGGGCGCAGATTCAGCTGGTCGGTGTAGAGCACCGCCAACACGTCGGCGATGTCGAGGGCCTGGCCGATGTAGCCCTGGCCCTGGACCTCGGCCTGGGTCAATGCGTAATGGCGGATGCGCAGAGCGGCTTCGCGGATGCGGTGCACCCGCTCGGGCGCCACGGCGGGGTGATCAGTGAGTGTGGTCATGTCGGTCACGCAACCTGTACTTGAGGGGTGGGGGTTTCGGACGTTGCCTTTGCCGGTGCGGTCTCGCGGGTGCGCACGGCCAGCGCGGTGGAGATGATGCCCATCGCGACGAACAGCAGTGCCGGGCCGAGCCAGCCCATCGCGCCGTAGACGAGCGTCGCGACGAAGGGCACGAAGCCGACGATCACCGATGCACCGTTGTAACCCAACGAGATTCCCGAGGACCGGACGTTGGCCGGGAACTGCTCGGAGAACCAGCTCGATTCGACCGCGAAGATCGGATCGTGACTGAGCAGAAGTGCGAGCGCCACCGCGACGACGATCATGATGAAGGCACCGGTGTTGATCAGCAGGAACATCGGGATGCCGAAGGCGATGGTGAAGACCGAGCCGATGAGGAAGACCGGCTTGCGGCCGATGCGGTCGCTCAGAGCGCCGAACAGCGGCAGGCTCGCGACACCGAGTGCGGAGCCGACCAGCGTGCCGGTGAGAACGTCGGTCTTCGACGAGATCGAGGCGAGGCCCACGTAGGACAACACAAAGCTGGTGGCGACGTAGTAGCCGCCGGTCTCGGCGAGCCGCAGGCCGATGATCCGTAGGATCATCCGCCAGTCCGACCGGATGACCTCGAGCGCGGGCTGGCGGTGAATCTCGTTGGCGTCCTTGATCTTTTCGAACGCCGGTGATTCGCTGACGCCGAGCCGGACGTAGATGCCGACGGCCACCATCACAGCCGACGCGAGGAACGGCGCGCGCCAGACCCAGTCGCCGTCGAACAACGCGCTCGACAACAGGAATGCACCGTTCGCCAGCACGAGCCCGAGCGGGATGCCGATCTGTGGGATGGCCCCGAAGAACCCGCGGCGATGTGCCGGGGCGTGTTCGACCGCCATCAGCACCGCGCCGCCCCACTCGGCACCGAATCCCACGCCCTGCACCATGCGCAGCACGATCAGGAGAATCGGTGCCAGAACGCCGATCTGGTCATAGGTGGGCAGCACACCGATGAGCACGGTGCCGATGCCCATGACCACCAGCGACCAGAACAGCACGGCCTTGCGGCCGAACCGGTCACCGAAGTGGCCGGCCAGGTAGCCACCGACCGGCCGCATGACGAACCCGACGGCCAGGGTGGCGAAGGATGCCAGCACGCCGACGATCGGCTCGTCGGCGTGGAAGAACACACTGCCGAAGTAGGCGGCCGCGGCAGTGCCGTAGATGAAGAAGTCGTAGCTCTCCACCGCGGAGCCGATCATCGAGGCGATCGACACACGGCGTGGATTGTTCACCGGCGCAGGGGATTCGGTGGTGTCGTTCGGTGGTGCGGTCATCGTATTCCTGGGTCGAAGGGACGTGGCATGCGGTTATTCGTAGGTCTCGATGACGCGGCTGTCATCGCGGAGTCCGAGGCCGAGCTCGCCGGCCTGCTGATAGCGGGAGCGAGCGACGTCGAGCAGCGGAACCGGAGCGCCCGCGCGGGCGGCCGCATCGGCGACCAGGCCGCTGTCTTTGACGAAGATGTTGATGGTGCTGGTGACCGGCGCGTCGGTGGCCAGGAGCATGCGCGGGCCGCGGTCCGAGAGCATCCACGAACCGGCAGCACCGTGCTGAACCAGGTCGAGTACGGCGGCTTTGTCCAGGCCCAGCGCATCGGCGAGGTGCAACGCCTCGGCCGCGGCCACGATGTGGACCGAGCACAGGTGTTGGTTGACCACCTTGATCGCCTGCCCGCCGCCGAGATCGGAGCCGATGAACCGGACCGTGCCGAGTGTGTCGAGCACATCGCGCACCGCGTCGACGTCGTCTCGGGCGCCTGCCGCGAAGATGACGAGTTCGCCGGTCTGGGCCCGGGCGACTCCGCCGGTAACCGGGGCGTCGACGACACGTGCCCCGGCGGCCGCCAACCGCGCAGCGGCAGCAGTCAGCGCGTCGGGACCGATCGTCGACATCACGATCCAGGTCTGGCCGCCCAGTTCCTGCCCCGCCTCCGACACCAGGGTGTCCAACTGCTCTGGCGTGGCCACCATGACCACGACGATCGGCGTTTTCGAGGCGAGGCCGATGGCGGCGACAGCGTCGATCCCGGCTTCGGCGGCCCGTTGCCGCGCCGGCTCGAACGGGTCGACACCGACGACCCGATGGCCGGCCTTCGCGAGCACTGCGGCCATGGGAAGGCCGATCGCGCCCAGGCCGACGAACGTGACGGAACTCAACACTGCCTCCACATTGGTCGAACCAAATTGGTTGAACCAATACGGTATGGCGTGGGTCACTTCATGTCAACCCGGTTGCCGAGCACACGGAAGGACGGCGCTGAAGTGCGGGATTCCCGCTGCGGCCGACAACCGCGCGACCGGTCACTCCGCTACAGTGGAGACGCCGGTCACATTGGTCGGCCAATCGTGGAAGGTGAACGATGGACGCCCTGGAACGCGTGGTCGAGCAGATCATGAGTTCTGCGACGCGCACCTCGGACGGCTCGATCGCGCGGCTGCCCACCGAACGTCAGCTCGCCGAGACTCTTGGCATCAGCCGTGGAGCACTCCGCGAGCAACTCGCCGCGCTGGAGTCTCTCGGTCTGGTGACGCGCACGCAGGGCAGCGGAATTCACCTCGCCCCGACCAGCCCGACGCCCGTGCGGTTGTACTTCGATCTGAGCGTGCGGCTCGGCCTCATCACGACCGATCAGCTCGAGCGCGGCCGGGAGATGTTGGAGGAGACCGTCGTTCGTGCGGCTGCAGTCAGGGCGACGCCTGCCGATCTGGCCGAACTCGAAGGTTACGTCGAGCAGATGGTCGACGGTTCTTCATCAGGCGACCACCAGAAAGCCGATGCCGCCGATTACAACTTTCATCGCTGCCTCTACCGGATCGTCGACAACCCGGTGTTGAACCTGATCGCCGACGGGCTGGTGGACGTGTTGCGCGAACTGCTCACCCAGCGACGGGTTCGCGCCATCAATTCCGAGGAGCCCGACGAGCACGGGCATTACCGGACCGATCTCATCCATCAACAGATCGTCGGCGCACTGCGGTTGCGTGATCCGGACCTCGCGGCGGCGACGATGGCGGCGCACTTCGAACAGTGGCGCCATATCACCGACGAGCCAGCCGACGCGGACGAACCGGGCGTACGCGCGGCCGGGTAGCTCTGCGATGTCGTCGGTCTTGCCGGGCCGACTACGCGATGTCGGCGATCGCGGCAGCGGTGTGCAGGTCGGCGTAGGCCGCCGAATAACGCTGTGCCAGTGCAAGCGCGATGTCGGGCCGTTGCCACAACTCCCCCGCGCTCGCGGTGCACAGCCATAGCGTCAGGCCGTGCGCGACCGAGGCGCGGTACCGCAGCCAGATCTCGTCCATCGAGGGCAGCTCGTCGGCCGGCAGCCCGAGCGCATCGCGATACTCGACGAGCAGCGCTTGTTCGCTGCTGCGCCGGTCGGCAATCGTCAACGCGCCCTGCAGGAAATAGCCGAGATCGAGCGACCAGTTGCCGCGGCGGGCCACCTGCCAGTCCAGGAAGCCGACCTCCCCGCTCGGCAACAGATAGGTGTTGCCGATGTGCGGGTCACCGTGCAGCAGCGTCTGCGGTGAACGGGTGAGGCTACGGATGTAGGGCTTCCAGATCTCGTCGATGAGACCCTCGATGGTCAGCGCCATGACCTCGTCGGGGGCATCGTCGCCCAACCGCTCGAGCGCGGCAGGCAACGGTGCGATCTCCATGCCGCCCCACGGCAGGAACGGTTCCAGCCAGCCGAGCGCCGGATTGTCCGAAAGCCGTTTATCCCAGTACTTTCCGTGCATGCGCGCCAGTCCGCACACTCCGCTGGCCGCCTCGTCGACGGTTAGCGGCCGGGTCGCATCGCGCGGATCTGCCCCGCGCGCGGTGAGGTCCTCCATGACCAGCAGGAAATCCTCGTCGGCCTCGTCGATCGGCGCGGCGTACACCGTCGGGTGCTCAAGCGGCAGATCCACGCCGCAGTTGAACAGCCGCGGCTCGTGCAGCAGACCACTCGTCATCTTGATGAGGATCTTGTGGTCGGGGTCAACAGCTTTCGCGAACACGGTGGTCGGGCCGATGCCCGAGGAGTACGTCACCGCGAGGCGGGCACGGCGGTTGGTCCCGTCGTCGCGCATGTCGATCCTCACCGCATCGACGACGGCGTCCGGATGGTGCCCGGACAACGCCGCGGTCATCCAGCCAGGGGTGATCTCGTCCCAGTCCTTCGGGACGGTCAGACTGGCGGTCACCTCACGAACGCCGGCATCGAGTCCCAGCCACGGACCGTGGAAGTCGGTGACAAGGCCGCGTTGTCCAAGTCGACCTCCCATTCCGGGAAGCGCTTCAGGATCTCCTCCAGCGCAATCCGTCCCTCAAGGCGCGCGAGCGCCGAGCCGAGGCAGAAATGGGTGCCCACACTGAACGCCAAATGCTGGCGTGGTTCGCGGTGGATGTCGAAAACCTCTCCGTCCGGCGGGAATTGGCGACTATCGCGGACCGCGGCACCGATGAGCATCATCATGACACTCCCCTCCGGCACCGTCTGGCCGTAGTACTCGACGTCGCGGGTGACGTAGCGGGCGACGTGCGGTGCGGGCGGCTCGTACCGCAACAGCTCCTCGATGGCCTGCGGGATGAGGGCCGGGTTCTCGACGAGCTGGCGCCGCTGGTCGGGATGTTCGGCCAGAACCTTTGCGGCCCAGCCGATCAGCCGGGTCGTGGTTTCATTGCCCGCACCGGCCACGACGTTGATGTAGATGAGCAGTTCCTCGCGGGTGAGGTGACGCGTCACACCGTGCTCGTCGGTGAACTCGACGTTGAGCAGCTCGGTCATGATGTCGTCGGAGGGATTGTTCTTACGCCAGTCGATGTAGGTCTCGAAGATGGACCCGTCGACCAGCCCCTCCTGAGCCGCCTTCATGGGCTTTCCGGCTTCGGTGCGCAACTGTTCGTTGGCGTGGTCGCGGATCATCTCCTGGTCATCTTCCGGAATGCCCAGCAGCGCGCTGATGACCCGCATCGGCATGACGGCGCCGAAGTCGGTGATGAAGTCGAACTTTCCGGCACCCACGAGCGGATCGAGCGACTGTGCGCAGAACTCCCGGATCTTGGGTTCGAGCGCGTTGATCTTGCGGGGCGTGAACATCCGCGACAACAGCTTGCGGTGGGTCGTGTGGATCGGCGGATCCTCGAAGATCAGTGCCCCCGATGGGATGTCGATGTTGGCCTTGATCAACTCGATGATCGCGCCGCGGGCTGAGCTGAAGGTCTCATGGTCGATGAGCGCTTTGTTGACGTCGGCGAAGCGGCTAAGCGCATAGAAGTCGTGCTGCTCGTTGTAGTACAGCGGTGCTTCTTCGCGCAGACGCGCGAACGTCGGGTACGGGTTGGCGTTGATTTCGACGTCGTAGGGGTCGAAGTACACGTTCCGGGTGGCGCTGGCTGTCACGAAAATCCGCCTCTCTGTGTCCGAGAGCGGAGTTTACACACGGATGGTTATGCGCGTAAGTGACTTGGTCGGATCAACGTCGGCGAGGACGGAATCTAAGTGGAATCGCGCACGATGAGGGTCGCCACACCGGCGCTACTGGGTTCCTGGTCGGCGGGATAGCCCAGCTCAGACATCATCGCCGCGACCGCGACGTCGACGATTGCCTTGGCGTCGAACGACACCGACGTGAGCGGTGGCGCACTGACCGCGCCCAGTTCGATGGCGTTCACGCCCATCACCGCCATGTCTTGTGGACACCGCAACCCGGCACGACGGAGTCCGTGCAGCACGACGAACGCCGTCTCGTCACTCTGCGCGCAGATCGCGGTCACGCCGTCGGCGGCCCAGCCCGAAACGATCTCGGCGGCATTCGAACCGTCGGCGGCGAAGCTGGCCACACCGATCTCCGGCAGCCCTCGGCGTTGCGCGGCCGCGCGCAGACCCACCAGCCAGTAGTCGCCGAGCGGCCGCAGTTCCTCGTCGGTTGTGTAGGCGAACGCGAGCCGGGTGTGGCCCCGTGACGCCAGGTGTTCGACGCGCATCTCACCGATGCTGCGATCCAGCGCGCCGATCGCATGCAACTGCGAGCTGCCGAGGTGAATCTGCGGTATGCCCGCCGCGGTGGCCGCCGCGAGCGCATTGCCGGTCAACGGGAACGTGCTGGTGACGGCCACCGGATTGAGGTCGGCGATGGCGTCGACGACGTTGCGGTCATCGTCGGTCTCGAACTGAAGGGACAACACGATGCCGTGCCGGGCGAGCGCGGTGGTGAGCCGGCTACCGACTTCGATCGGCAAGTTGCCCAGCGACAGCCGGCCGACGATGTAGAGCACCACGCCACTGCCGCCGACCGCGAGGTTGCGTGCCGCGAGGTTGGGCCGATAGCCGAGCTGGGCCGCGGCGTTGCGCACCGCGGCCTGGGTCTGTTCTGAGATACGTTGCCCTTCAACGTTGTTGAGCACATAGCTGACCGTCGCGGTCGAGACGTTGGCAAGTCTGGCGACGTCGGCCTTCGTCGGTCGCCCCTTGGTGGTGCTCACGGTGACATCGTGGCACGTTGCTCGTCGGCCGCGGGTTCCAAACCGGGCAACGGGCGCGCCGCACTTTCGCGCAGCGTGAACACGGTGGTGACCGAGACGATCGCGGCGGCGATCAGATAGAGCGCGGGCGCCAGATGGTTGCCGGTCGCGGCCGTCAACCAGGTGACGACGTACGGTGTGGTGCCGCCGAACGCCGCGACGGCGATGTTGTAGCCGATCGAGAAGCCGCTGTAGCGGACCCGGGTCGCGAACAGTTCGACCCCGGCCGTCACCGCCGTCGCCACGTACACGGATTCGATCGCGGCCAGCAGGCAGTGCCCGACGATCGCCGCCACGACCGAGCCCGAATTCATCAGGAGGAACAGCGGGTACGCGAAGACCATGAAGCCGACCGAACCGGCGATCAGCAGCGGCTTGCGCCCGATGCGGTCCGACAACGCCGCGAGCGGCAAGATCAGGATGAGCGCGGTCAGGCTGGCCAGCGTGATCGAGACGAACGACTCGGTCTTGCTGAACTGCAGGGACTTGATGAAGTAGGTCGGCACGAACGTGAACACGACGTAGTAGCCGACATTGAAGACGATGAACATGCCGATGACTTGGAGTATCGGCTTTCGTGCGGTCCGGACCGCTTCGCGCAGTGGCGATTTGGCGACCCGGTCCGATTTGTGGAGCTTGGTGAACTCCGGGGTGTCGTCGAGTCGCAGCCGGATGTAGAGGCCGACCAATCCGAGCGGTGCGGCGATCAGGAACGGGATTCGCCATCCGTAGCTGTCCATGGCCTCGGGTGACAGTGACGCCGCCAGCAGCGTGACGGTGATCGAGCCGAGCAGGAAACCGAGCACACCCGACCATGCGATGAACGTGACCGTGAGGCCGCGTCGGCGTTCGGTGGCGTACTCGGCGAGATAGACTGCGCCACCGCCATATTCACCGCCGGCCGAGAAGCCCTGCAGGCAGCGCAGCAGCAACAGCAGCAGTGGCGCGGCGACACCGATCGTGGCGTAGGTGGGCAGCAGGCCGATGCCGAGTGTGGCCGCCGACATCAGCAGGATGACCACCGCCAGCACGCGCTGGCGGCCCAGGCGATCGCCGAGCGGGCCGAACACGAACCCGCCGAGCGGGCGCATGAAGAATGCCGCGGCGAAGATCGCGAACGTGTTCAGCAGGGCGGCCGTCTCATTGCCGGCCGGGAAGAAGTTGGCGGCGATGTAGGTCGCCAGAAAGCCGTAGATGGCGAAGTCGAACCATTCCACGGCGTTGCCGATGGAAGCGCCCGTGATGGCCTTGCGGACCGCGGCCTCGTTCCCGGTGGCTGTCACAGAAACCCGCCTCTCGTGATGCGAGAAGGGAGTTTACCGCCTTGGTTATGCGCGTAAGCGGCTTCGGCGGGATGCCTTGCGGCGCCATTGTCACGCTGGAGTGGCATTCGGCTTCGACAGCCACTCCAGCGTGACAAACGTCGGCAATCCCGGGGTCAGACCGCCGCGAGCGTCTCCGCGGTGAGGAGCGCCTGGGCGACACCCGAGACGATCGATGCCAGGCGAATGGCCTCGAAGATCGTCGACCGGGACACCTCGGCGTCACGCAGCACGGTCTCGTGTGCGGCGAGGCAATGCCCGCATCCGTTGATCGCCGACACCGCGAGCGACCACAGCTCGAAATCGGCCTTCTCGACGCCCGGGTTGGCGATGATGTTCATCCGCAGACCGGCCCGCAGATCGTCGTAGCGACCGTCCAACTGGCCCTTGGTGCGGTAGAAGACGTTGTTCATCCCCATGATCGAGGCCGCGCCGAGTGCGGCGTGGTAGGCCTCCGCGCTGAGCACGTCGAGTGCGTCCTCGGAGATCTCGCGCAGCAACTGCTGGGACTTGGTCGCGGCGGCCGTCGCCACGAGCGCACCCCACAGCTGCTGTTCGGTCAGCTCGGTCGACTTGACGATGCTGCCGAAGTTGAGCTTGAGATCCTTGGCGTACTCCGGGAGCGCTTCCTTGATGTTGTCGATGCTCATCGTCAGACCGCCTCGGCCAGAAGCTCGCCGGCCTTGATCGTCGGATCGCCCTTCTTCCAGTTGCACGCGCACAGCTCATCGGACTGCAGCGCATCGAGCACGCGCAGGACCTCGTCGACGTTGCGACCCACCGAACCGGCCGTCACTGACACGAACTGCACCTCGTTGTTGGGGTCGACGATGAAGGTCGCGCGGTCGGCGACGCCGTCGGCGTTGAGCACGCCGGTCGCAAGCGCGAGTTCACGCTTGAGATCCGAAGCCATCGGGAAGGGCAGCTTCTTGAGATCCTCATGCTGAGCGCGCCACTGGAAGTGCACGAACTCGTTGTCGACCGACACACCGATGACCTTGGCGTCGCGGTCCTCGAAGTCCTCGTTCAGCTTGCCGAACGCGGCGATCTCCGTCGGGCACACGAACGTGAAGTCCTTGGGCCAGAAGAAGATGATCCGCCACTTGCCGTCGTGGTCCTTGTCGGTCACGCGGGTGAAGTAGTCGTCGGGCTGCTTGGCGTCGACTTCGGAGAGATCTCCACCGATGACGGCGGTCAGGTCATATTCCGGAAACTGAGCACCAATCGACAAAATTGCCATCGCAACATATCCCATCGTCTTGATTTTCTGGAATCATTCCAGAATTTACGATCTTGATTCTGGCTGGTGAAGGGCCATTGTGGCAACCGAATCGAGCCGTGATTGTCCGCACAAACGGATCGGCGTGCGCTCGGCGTCACGGCGAGAACCGTGATGTCGCCGGAGACGACGAGATCGGCGCGCGAGACGAGTCGGGCCACAAGCTCGTCGGAAGTGTTCATACCGGTGCCATTGTCGCCCCGGTGGAATGCGGGACACCGGCGGGAGCGGGTAGAACTGGCATGGGTGAACGCAGGGAAGGCGGATCAGTTGGGGCGGCTTTGCTGGTGGGTCAGCCTGGCGTGTTGCGCGGTCCTGCTGGCGGGGTGCGGCAGCGGCACAGTGGTTCAGGGTAAGGCGACCTCGATGTTGTTCGATCCCAACCGTGTCGGCGGCTTGCCGGTGACCGAGGGCCACAGCGGGGTCCGTCCCGATGCGCCGGCGCCGGCCCGTAGCGCCGAGAACACCGACGGGGGCCAGATCGACAATCTGGCGCTGCTGGCGATCGACGACATCGAAGACTTCTGGTCGCAGAACTACGGAGGCGGGTCGCTGTTCGGCGAGTTCACGCCCGTCGAGCGCGTGGTGTCGTTCAACTCCGACCAAGAACCGGGGCTGGAGATCTGCGGCCAGAACACACAGGGGCTGACGAATGCGTTCTATTGCACGAACGCCGACGTGATGGCGTGGGACCGCGGTGTGGCGATCCCGGTCGCGGCACAGTATTTCGGCCAGATGGGCGTCGTCGGCGTGATGGCCCACGAGTACGGCCACGCCGTTCAGCACCAGGCCAGACTCGTCGACCGCTCGACGCCCGTGCTGGTGTCCGAGCAGCAGGCCGACTGCTTCGCGGGGGTGTATCTGCGCTGGGTCGCGGCGGGGAACTCACCGCGCTTCGAGCTAAGCACCGGCGACGGACTCAACCACGTGCTCGCCGGCCTGATCTACATCCGCGATCCGTTGATGACACAACTCAACGCGGTCATGACCGGCAACGAACACGGGTCGGCACTCGACCGCGTCAGCGCGTTCCAGATCGGGTTCAGCGGCAACGTCGACCAATGCGCGGCGATCGACATGACCGAGATCAAGAAGCGGCGCGGAGACCTCCCGAAGTTCCTCGACTCCGAGTTCTTCGGCCAGACGCAGTCCGGCAACACCACGATCACCACCGACCTGCTCACCGATCTGATGGAGGTGCTCGGGCAGATCTATGCTCCGGCCACTCCGCCGAAGCTGAGCACCGAACCCGCCGAATGCCCCGACGCCAAACCCTCGCCGCCGGCGTCGTACTGCCCGTCGGCCAACACCATCACGGTGGACCTGCCTGGCCTGAAAGCCCTCGGCGAGGCCAAGAACGAAAACGACGAACAGGAACTGCTGCAGGGTGACAACACCGCGATATCGGTGCTGACGTCGCGCTATGCGCTCGCCGTACAGCACCAGAGAGGGCTCGCGATCGATACGCCGGTGTCGGCCATGCGCACCGGATGCCTGACGGGCGTGGCGCAGGCCAAGATGGCCGAACCCGACCAGGCGATCCGGCTGTCTGCCGGCGACACCGACGAGGCGATCAGCGGCCTGCTCACCAATGGGCTGGCCGCCAGCGATGTCAACGGCGCGCTCCTGGGGGCGGGGTTCAGCCGGATCCTCGCGTATCGGTCCGGCCTGCAAGGTGACGACGCCCAGTGCTACCAGCGGTTCCCGTGAGCGCAGCGGAGGAGAAACGATGAGCGGTCCCGAGCAGCCCTGGTGGGTCAGGCCCGGCGGCGCGCCGCCGCCAGGTGCCCCGTCGGGTCGCCCGCCGGCGTGGCAACCGCCGCGACCCACCGGCCACCGACCGCAGCACGCCGCACCGCGGCCCGCCCCTCGGCCGCCTGCGCCGGTCCCTCCCCCACCGCAGCACCCGGTTCGCACCCCGCCGCGCGGCCGTTCGCGTCGCTGGCTCATCGCCGGGGCCGCGGCAAGCGCAGTCGTGCTCGTCGCCGTCGGGCTGGCGGTCTGGCAGTTGGGCGAGTCGAGCGGTACGCGCCTCGACGTCCGACAAGCGGAAGCCGGCGTCGCCGAGATCCTGTCGAACCCGATCCACGGGTACGGGGCCAACGACGTGGCAGCCGTCGCGTGCAACAACGGCCGCAACCCGGAAGTGAAGGTCGGCGCCACCTTCACGTGCGCGGTGGACATCAACGCCACCGTGCGGCAGGTGACCGTCGAATTCATTGACGACAGCGGCACCTATGCCGTCGACGGGCCGCGATAACGCCTCAATCTGTAATCAAGATCACAAATATGCCGAAGCGGTGACAACTGTCATGCCGCTCCGGTTCCTTGGTTACTTAGCACCACTACTAGTGTCTGTGCTATGGGTCGGGATGCCTTGGGTAACACTGCCGTTGAGTCCAGCATTGAGGACTATGTCAATGCCGACGGCACCATCGTGGTGCCCGACGGCGTGACGCTGACGTCGTTCCTGGATCGCAACCGCGCGAGGTTCGGCGATGCACCGTCGTACCGCTTCGTGGATTACTCGACCGATCCCGACGGGCGCGTGATCGAGCTCAGCTGGAACGGGCTGTGGTCGCAGGTGTGCTCGGTGGGTGCACGCCTGCAGCAGGTCACCTCGCCCGGCGACCGGGTCGCGATTCTTGCGCCGCAGGGCGTCGATTACGTGTCGGCGTTCTTCGCCGCCGTGCACGCCGGAAATGTCGCCGTCCCGCTGTTCGCGCCGAGCCTTGCCGGCCATGCCGAACGGCTGGCCGCCGTGCTCGCCGACGCCAAGCCGACCGTGGTGTTGACGACGACCGCCGCGTCGGAGTCGGTGCGCAATTTCCTGCGCACCCTGCCGGCTGCGGAGCGGCCACGCATGATCGCGGTGGACGCGGTTCCGGATTCACTCGCACCGATGTTCACCGAGGTCGCCCGCGACACCGACGACATCGCCTATCTGCAGTACACGTCGGGTTCGACCCGTACCCCGGCCGGCGTGGAGATCACCCACCGCAACGTGTGTACCAACGTGATCCAGATGATTCTCGCCGGCGACCTCGAGATGGGCATCCGCGGCGTGAGCTGGCTGCCGCTGTATCACGACATGGGCTTGATCATGATCATGTTCCCAGCACTGTGCGGCAACCACATCACCCTGATGGACCCCATGGCGTTCGTGCGCAGGCCCTACCGCTGGATCAAACGCCTCGCCGAGGAGGCCGCCACCGGGCCGACCCTGGCCGCGGCGCCGAACTTCGCATTCGAACTGTGCGCACAACGCGGGCTGCCCCCGACGGGCGAGTCGATCGACTTGAGCAATGTCGTCACGCTGCTCAACGGGTCCGAACCGGTGACCATGTCCTCGATCGAGGAGTTCACGACCGCGTTCGCCCCATACGGGCTGCCCGCGACGACCGTCAAACCGTCCTACGGCATGGCCGAGGCCACGCTGTCGGTGGCCAGCATCGCCCCGCACGAGACCGCCAGCGTCATCTACCTGGATCGCGAGCAGCTCAACGCCGGGCAGGCGGTCATCGTCGACGCGAGCGCCGAGGGTGCGGTCGCGCACGTGTCGTGCGGCCGCGCGATCCCCAACCAATGGGTCGTGATCGCCGGGCCCGATGGCGACGAGATGGCCGACGGCACGGTCGGAGAGATCTGGCTGCACGGCAACAACGTCGGCCGCGGCTACTTCGGCCGTCCCGATGAGTCGCAGCGAGTGTTCGGTAACAAGCTGCAGACCCGCCTCGAGACGGGCAGCCACGCCGAAGGCGTCGGCGACGACGGATTGTGGTTGGCCACCGGCGATCTGGGTGTCTACGTCGACGGCGACCTGTACGTGACCGGCCGGATCAAAGACATGATCATCATCGACGGCCGCAACCACTACCCCACCGACATCGAGACCACGGTCAGCCTGTCATCGCGTGCGGTGCGCTCGGGATACGTCGCGGCCTTCTCGGTACCCGGCGAGCGCGGTGAGCAACTCGTGGTCGTCGCCGAGCGCGCGGCGGGTGCGGGCCGCGCCGAGCCCGGGCCGATCGTCGATGCGATCCGGTCCGCGGTGTCGCGTCAGCATCAGGTCCGGGTCGCCGACGTGCGGATGGTCGCGGCCGGTGTCATCCCGCGCACCACGAGCGGGAAACTCGCGCGCAACGCGTGCCGGAACGAGTACCTGGCCGGCGAGTTCGAGCGGTAGCGCTCGGGCTGGGTCGGTTTGATCACCTCCCGCGGATTGGAGATGCCGCCGGACCAAGCTGGTCCGCGGTACTGAGTGCGCTTCAAAGCACTTATAAATACAGGCTTGCTTTGACCGCCCATGAGCTAATACTGGTGAGGCGTGGTCGCGAATTACCGATGACCTGGAAGCTAGCGCCGGCATTACGATGCCGAGGACCTGTGGCGAGGTGGACTGGTTGGTGTGACGCTCGCTGGCAAAGCTGCGGTAGCCTCGATTGTCGGCGAGTTAGTGTGTTGGGGGATTGACATGGCAAACGAACTGAACGCGAACGCTGACGGTCTGCGCGCGGCGGCTGCGAGTAGCGGTGTCACAGCCGCGGCTCTCACAGGCGCAGTCCTGGGCGGACCTTCCGCGTCGCAGCCCAGCGGTGCGGGCGTTGCCGTGGTCAACGCTGCGCTCGTCGTGGTGCAGGGCCGCCAGTCGAGGCGGATGAGCGAGCAGGCCGACGACTTGTCGGTGAGCGGTGCACGTTACGACACCACCGACGAAGACGGCTCCGACGCCATCACGACGGTGAGCGTGTGAGCGCAGTCCCTTCGGGTTCTGGCGGCGCTCTACCTTCGCGCTCGGGGCTCGAGGAGTGGAGCACCTCTCACCTGTCCGACGCCGCCGCGGCCTGGCGCTCGGCCGCCGCCGCGTCCTCGGAGGCATTCGACCAGCACCGGAAGAACATCGTCTCGCCGGGAGGCACCACGTGGGAGGGCGACGCGAAGGACGCCGCGCTGACTCGGGTGACCGTTGACATTGGTGTAGTCGGCAGTCAGAACGGCGCGCTGCTCGAGGCTGCGGGCATCGCCGAGAACGGTGTCAACGACATCAACGCGGCTAAGCGCGAAGCACTGGACGCGATCAACGCAGCCGAGGAAGACGGGTTCACGGTCGGCGAAGACTTATCGGTCACCGACGGACGTCGCTATGACGTCAACACGGTTGTCGAGCGGAACAAGGCCGCCACTGAGCACGCAGAGGACATTCGCTGGTACGCCGAGCGACTGATGCAGACCGATACCCTCGTCGGACAGCGGCTACAGACGAAAGCCGGTGAGCTGGAAGGGATCCGGTTCGACGGTGACGACCAGGGAGGGGAC
Source organism: Mycolicibacterium wolinskyi str. Jessa 2025 (assembly GCF_049241375.1). Lineage (NCBI taxonomy): Bacteria > Bacillati > Actinomycetota > Actinomycetes > Mycobacteriales > Mycobacteriaceae > Mycobacterium > Mycolicibacterium wolinskyi. Next base: position 2,142,405 of record NZ_CP185960.1, on the reverse strand, counting down.
GCCACGGTCCACCTGGTAGACAACACAATCAAGCTGAACCCCGAGGACGATAAACCAGGCAACGAGGACGAGCAACCGCATCCTGGCCTTCCGATTCCCGAACAGAAGAGGTCGATCGAAGGGTCTCGGGGGACTCCGCAAAGCAAAGACATCCTCAAGCCGCCGGATGGGCGGCACGAAAAGCCACCACCAGGGACCAAAGTGGGCGCGTGGGGCGAAGATATCAGGGTCAATAAACCCAAAGGTCCCCTGATCGCCAAAGGCGAGACCGGTGAACACGGAGGTGCACTCTGGGAGAAGGTTGGCGGCGCTGAAGGGCCGGTGGGGGAATACGACTGGCGCGCAGAGGTGCTCGGGGCCCATGGCGAAGCCGGCTACGAATTGCGCAAAGACGGGGCGACGGGATCGGCACAGGGACGCGCAAGCCTGGCGGAGGGCGAAGCCAACGCCACGACGAATCTCGGTCCTGTCGAAGTAAAAGGCCATTTAGATGGCGCGATCGGTGCGCGAGGAAGCCTTTCCGGCACCGCAGGCCCGTCGGGAGGTCAAGTTGGCGGCGATGTGGCAGCTGGGATCCACTCGTCGCAAAAGATTGAGTTTAATTCACATGGCGTTGGCATTACCGGTGGCATCACGGAAATCGCGGGAGCTGGTGCAGCAAGCGACTTCCACGTCGGAACGACCGATGACGGCAAGTTCGCTATCGGAGGACATTACGGCCGAGCGTGGGGCTTCGGCGCTACGGCGCTGTTTGAGGTAACCATCGACCCGAAGGAAGTGACTGGAAACCTCAAGAAGCTGTTGGAATGGTTCGCGGGATAGGCCGATAATGACGACGCACACTATTCGCTTCGATGCAGACGTCCCTGTCGGATGGTCGAGTGTAGATCCCGCACAGTTCGGCAGCGGGAACGCATCAGCGGTATTCGTTCGGACTGCGGATCATTACACTCACCAGACACCAGTTATCGTCATCACCGAACACCTCCTCCCTTCTTCCGATATTGACCTCAACGAGTTTGCATTCGAGTATGCCGAACGCAAACGAGCCAGCACGATCGCATTGGAGATCACAAGGTCGGGATATATAACGAAGGAGTCACCCGCCGAATTCGGCCAGGACATGCAGTTCATTCTGGTTAGCGGTGCTGCAGTCAAACTAACTCACATGACAATTGCGACACCAACAACAGAAGGTAAAACACACATTCTAGAGATCACTTTCAGCGCATCCACACAACAATACTCCTCGTGCAGTAGTGAATTTGCCGAGTTCCTGAAGTCTCTACGAGTCGTCACCGGCTAGACAATGCGCGAGTGCTTAGATTCTGACCATCCAATTCGGGCAGCAAGAGAGGCACGAATCACGACTTCGCCTAGGCTAGTGCGATGGAAAGAGATTTCCGTTGATGAAAAAGATAAACCGGCGCTCTATCCGTAGCCGTCCTGCAAACATCCGGCCCCAGAGGGCAGGACTTATAGCGACGCTAGTTACACTCAGGGGCCTAGTGCTGGGCCTTGTTGGGACTGCTCAGCGGCGCATCATAATCTACAGCTGGAGATAGTCGCATAACGTTGGCGACGACGTGCGATTAAGATACCGGGCATTGCCTGTGACATCGAGAGCACTACCCGATCGGAGAACTTGATGACTTCCGCTGGCCCTTCCCGTCCGGCGCTGTTCGTAGCAGCCTTGGTAGTAGGCGTCGCACTATCGAGCGTTCCTGGATGCTCCGTAACTGTCGGCGGGAAGAGCACGCCTGGGGACGCAACACCGAAGATTCCCCAAGCCGAACTTGAAAGCGGTGTGAAAAAAGCCATCACGGAGAAAACGGGCGCTCCGATCGAGTCGGTCTCGTGCGACGGCCCATTGGAAGGGATTGTTGGCGCAACTGAGCGGTGCATCGCTTCGTTCGCGACGAAAGACGGTCTACGTGCAGGCGTAACGGTCACCACGACATCCGTAGACGAGTCGGATATTAAATATGACTTCAAGGTTGACGACAAACCAGCCGGATAATTGGCCGACTGGCAATCGCATGGTTGGAATACGAATGTTTGCCCGCACGTGTCCGTCCAGTTATCAATCAATTTTATCGGCTTCCTCGGTGCGATCTCGTGCCAGCGTTAACGAGGTACTGAGGACTTCACAAAGGGCCGCCACCCTGTCGGAGTTGCACTCACGGCGTGGTCAGCAGCAACTTCAGAACAACGAAATCCCGTGCGATGCAGGTAATAATGCAGGAAGGACTCGGTGAGCGCCTTTCGCGACGCTGTCGCAGCTGCTACCCAAGACACCCCCTACAGGGTGATCGACACCAAAAAAGGCTTCGATGTGCAACTCGACGTCGACAACGCTCAGTGGTGGGGCCTGTTCCACCACACAGGATTGACGTCGACGTTTCGTTGGCGGGTAGTCGAGCACGCCTCGTATTTCACGATCACTGACCGAAAGGTCCGACTGAAATTTGCGGCTGGAGTTCCTCGGTTCGCCTTCTCGTGGGAGATGCAAAGCGGACGGATACCGGCGTTCACTCGGGAGAAAATCTGGACATTGACCGACCGTGGCCGCATTGAGGCCGTTGGCAATTACCGGTTCAACTCAAGAGAAGGCAGGGATTTGATCCGGTTGGTGGCACAGAGGCTCGGCCTGAAGGAGCGCCAGCCATGGTCAGTAAAGCTGGCAGTCGCCGCGGTGCTGGCCACCCCAATCGGCTTCGCGATCTATGGCTTGGTACTGCTCGCTATCAACATCTTCACCTAACGCTGTCACCCCTGGCCAGGGACGTCACTGAGCTGGCCGCGTTGAACGGGCGAGTCGGGCTGGTCTCAGTCGACGGCCTACGCGTCTCGCACATTCAGCGGCTACCAAGGCCATGCCAATACAATGTGCCCGCACAGCTAAACGGGTCAAAATCCCAGGCGAATCCCTGACCAACGTCAGCGTTGCGCCGCACCCGTTGTGCGGCGGCCTTTACCGGTTCACAACGCGACAACGTGCCGGCGTGCGGACTCCGGCCCCGTCCTTTTGGCTGGGCCCTGGGAGCTGAGCCCGCCCGCCGCTAGGAGCCCCCTACACCGATCATTCGCCAACCGGACCCGACGGCGTGTTCCCCGATTCCGACGTCGACAACATCGTCGCGATCCTCAACACGGTGAAGGCAATGCGATGCCGGCCGGGGTCGCCTGACAAACCGAGGCGCCGTGCCGCACACTCCTTGACGTGACGATGCAGCAACGGCGCCTCGACAATTGGGAACACCGTGCCGAGTGGCCGCTTGCGGCGGTGGCCGCGGTGTTCCTGGCGGCATACACGGTTGAGGTCCTCGTCCAGCCCCACGGGCTGGCCGCTCGTGCCATCAACATGGCGACCCTCCTCACGTGGGCGGTGTTCACCGCCGACTACGTCGCCCGGCTCTATCTGGCGCCGGACCGCAAGCAGTGGTTCGTGACGCACCTGTTCGACCTCATGATCGTCCTGTTGCCATTGCTGCGGCCGCTGCGGCTGTTGCGCCTCATCGTGCTCATCAGCGTGCTGCAGAAAGCCGTCGGCAACGCCATTCGCGGCAAGGTAGTCCTGTACACGATCTCGGGCGCGGTCCTACTTGTGTACGTCGCATCGCTGGCCGTCCTGCAGGCCGAGCGCGGGGCACCGGACGCCCACATCACCGACTTCGGTGACGCGGTCTGGTGGGCGATCACGACCATCACGACCGTCGGCTACGGCGACATGTACCCGGTCACGACGACGGGTCGAGTCATCGCGGCGCTCTTGATGATCGGCGGGATCAGCCTGGTCGGCTCGATCACCGCGACGATCGCGTCGTGGATCGTGCAGAGTGTCACGGTCGACGAAACCGCCACCGCGGCGGCCACAGCCGCCCACATCAATCAGCTCCGAGCCGAGATCGCGTCACTGCGGGAGGAGTTACGGGGCGCGCCGGTCATCGACGGCTCCGAAAGCCAGTACCGGTCTTGAAACCTGGTATCGCATGCGATAGCGCGTTTGCGAGGCACATGTGAGTTGAGTGCGGGCGGTGGGACTCGAACCCACAAACTCTTCCGAGCACGGGCACCTAAAGCCCGCATGTTTGCCAATTTCATCACGCCCGCGGCGCTCACGATGGTACCGCCCACTGTCGCCACTGATTGTGTCGGACGGCGCCAATATCGTCGAGGCACCACCCAGCGAGAGGGCATGCCGCATGCGATCGGCGGAGGAATTCAGCAACGTGATGACGCTTATCGCGGCCGGACTGAACGACTGCGAGATCTCACGTCGCACCGGAATCCCTCGTAAGACGGTCTGGCAGTGGCGGTGCAAGCCCGGCGTCCGAGACAGGTATGCCACTGATTCTTCGGGCCACTGCGCCGTCCATGACTTTTCCGCGCTTCCTCCAAAGGCCTACTGCTATGTCCTCGGGCTGTATCTCGGCGACGGCTGCATCTCGCGAGGAGCTCGGACGTGGCGTCTGAGGATCACGCTTGGCACGAAGTACCCGGGAATCATCGATAGCTGCCGTGAAGCGATCGATGTTCTCATGCCCGGGCAACATGCCGCTATCGTCCGCCGCAAAGATAACTGTGCCGATGTTTCTCACTGCTCGAACCATTGGCCGTGCTTGCTTCCGCAGCACGGTCCAGGCAAGAAGCACACGAGACCAATACGGCTTGAACCGTGGCAGAAAACTCTCGTCAAAGAAGCCACCGAGGAGTTTGTCCGCGGATTGATCCACAGTGACGGCTGCCGTGTGGTCGCCGACGATCGGGGCGTCAAGAGCATTCGCTATCACTTCTCCAATCGATCCGACGACATCCGCGGCCTGTATTGCGAGGCACTCGATGAGCTGGGAATTCCGTGGACCCGCCCCAGCAAGTACGACGTCGCCGTGTACCGCAAGGCAGCGACCGCTCGCCTCGACGAGTTCATCGGTCCCAAAGTCTGAGCGCACGGGAGCAACCCAAGCACCTCGCCGTACCATGGACGAATGTCCACTACACGCCGTAGGAGACCAGCGCTCATCCTGCTGGTGATCCTTGGCGCCGCCGGCTGCCTGGGGTTGGCGTGGTGGCAGTGGACCCGTTATGAGTCGGCGTCGGGCACGTTCCAGAATCTCGGCTATGCCCTGCAGTGGCCGATGTTCGCGGGCTTCTGCTTCTATGCCTATTACAAGTTCGTCCGGTATGAAGAGGCTCCGCCTGAGCGGCCCAAGAACGAGGTCACCGAGATTCCCGCGGGCCTGCTGCCCGAACGGCCCAAGCCCGCGCCCCGCGACGAGAGCGACCGGACTCTCTCCGAGTACAACGCATACCTTGCCGAGCTGGCGAAGTCGGATGCCATGCCCGAGAAGAAAGACAGGGACCGATAGATGACGTCACCCGAATCCCCCGCCGAAGCCGAAGGCGAGGTCTCGACCCCCAAGGAGACCATCCGCAAGGCGCTGCTCGGCTACCGCGTGTTCGCCTGGGCGACCGGCCTGTGGCTCATCGCGCTCTGCTACGAGATGGTGCTCAAATACATCGTGCAGGTTGACAATCCACCGGGTTGGATCGGCGTGGTGCACGGCTGGGTGTACTTCATCTACCTGATGTTCACGGCCAACCTCGCGGTCAAGATCCGCTGGCCCATCGGTAAGACGATCGGCGTCCTGCTGTCGGGCACGATCCCGTTCCTCGGCATCATCGTCGAGCATTTCAACACCCGAGACATCAAGCAGCGCTTCGGTCTGTAACCCGCCGAACGTTGGCTTGTGTTCTAGATGCGGCTGAAAAGTCGATCACAAGCTCACACTCGACGGGCAGCCAACTCCCGCAGCGCGGGCACCAGCAAGGCGAGCGCACGCCCACGATGTGAGGCCGCGTCCTTCTCGGCGGGCGTGAGCTCGGCCGCGGTACGTGTCGACCCTTCCGGCAGGAACACCGGGTCGTAGCCGAAGCCGCCGTCACCGCGGGGCTCGCGGGTGACCGTCCCGGGCCACTCCCCGCGCACCACCACAGACCCCGAGGCGGACACCAGCGCGCACGTCGAGACAAACGCCGCGCCCCGCCGCTCGGAAGGCACATCGGACAGCTGCGCGAGCAGTAGCCGAGTGTTCGCCGCATCATCCCCGTGTACGCCGGACCACCGTGCCGACAGCACCCCGGGCATACCGTTTAACGCGTCGACCGATATGCCGGAATCGTCTGCGACACAGGCTATTCCGGTCGCGACATACCCGTCGCGCGCCTTTGCCTCCGCGTTCTCCTCGAACGTGGCGCCGGTTTCGGGCGCCTCGTCGAACGGCGCCACGTCGGCCAACGACAGGAGCTCAAGCCCGGACACCCCGGCGGCGTCGAGCACGCGTCGCAGCTCGGCCAGCTTCTTGGGATTGCGGCTGGCGACCAGTAGCTGAGTCACCCCGATATCAGCTTCCGAAGGCCTTCTTCGGCGCCGGGCCTTCCGGCAGCACGCCCGGATACGGCTGCTCGAGCGCCTCGCGCTGAAGGACGAAGAGCTGCTCGCAGGCCCCGAGTGCGGCATCCAGCAGCTTGTCGAGCGTCGAGCGCGGGAACGTCGCGCCCTCACCGGTGCCCTGGATCTCCACGAGCGTGCCGGTGTCGGTGGCGACGACGTTCATGTCCACCTCGGCGCGGGAGTCCTCGGTGTAGGGCAGGTCGACGCGCACGCGCCCGTCGACCACGCCGACGGACACCGCCGCGATGGCACACGACAGCGGCCGCGGGTCCGACAGCCGCCCGGCCGCCGACAGGTATGTCACCGCATCGGCGAGCGCGACGTAGGCGCCGGTGATCGCCGCGGTGCGGGTGCCACCGTCGGCCTGCAACACATCACAGTCGACGGCAATGGTGTTCTCCCCCAATGCCCCAAGGTCGATGCATGCGCGCAGGGACCGCCCGATCAGCCGGCTGATCTCCTGGGTGCGCCCGCCTACGCGACCCTTGACCGATTCGCGGTCCGAGCGGTCGTGGGTTGCCGCGGGCAACATCGCGTATTCGGCAGTGAGCCAGCCCTGCCCCGACCCCTTGCGCCAGCGCGGTACCCCCTCGGTGACCGATGCCGTGCACATCACCCGGGTCTGGCCGAACTCGACCAATACCGACCCGGCCGGATGTGTGGTGAAGCCGCGGGTGATGACCACCGGACGCAGCTCGTCATCGAGCCGCCCATCTTCTCGTCTGGACACGCGCCAACCCTATCGGGTCGGTACGACGTTCCCTCTCAGACACCGCCCCGAGTGACATCGAAGACCTCGCCGCACACCACTGCGTGCACCGGGCCGTCGAACTCCGCCTTGGCTTCGCTGATGACGTCCTCGCGTGAGGTCCACGGCGGAATGTGGGTGAGCAGCAATTCACCGACGCCGGCAGCGGCGGCCGCGCGGCCGGCCTCGGTACCGGAAAGGTGAAGCTTGGGTGGTCGCGATGGGTCGTGCGTCCATGACGCTTCGCACAGGAACAGGTCGGCGCCGCGCGCCAGGTCGACGAGCGCATCGCAGTACCCGGTGTCGCCGCTGTAGACCAGGGTGGCGCCGGACGGATCGGTGAAGCGCATGCCGTAGGACTCGGTGGGGTGACACACCAGCCGCGGCGTCACGCTCAGTGTGCCGAGCTCGACGGTCTTGCCGTCTTCCCAGTGGCGAACTTCGAAGATGTCGGAGAAATCGTCGATTTCGTTGCCCTCGGGCGAGGATGCGGCGCCCAGCCGAGACCAGGTGTGTGCCGGCCCGTACATCAGCCCGCGCTCGGTCGCCGGCATCGGGTGATACCGCCGCCACACGAACAAGCCGGGCAGATCCAGGCAGTGGTCGGCATGCAGATGCGACAGCAGGACGTTGACCGAATTGGGATCGGCATAGCGCTGCAGCGCACCGAGCACACCGCCGCCGAAGTCGATAACCATCGGGATCGTGTCCGGTGCGGTGACGAGGTAGCCAGAAGCTGGCGAATCTGGGCCGACAACGCTGCCGGAGCATCCCAGTACGGTCAATCGCACAGTGTCTAGCTTGCCATGCTTGCTATGCACCTGGCCAAGACATGCCCGGTTTGGCGACAGAGATCATCTTCCGGCGCCGGCGTGACGCCGCACCGGGCATACTCCGTCCAGGCTCGGGCCAAGGAACCGGGCCGCCAATGCGGTGAAAGCCTCGGGATCGCCCGTCGCCTCGAACACGCGCCGCGCGGGCCCGGTCTCGTGTGGCCGCAGCAGATCCAGCTCGGTCAGTACCCGCAGCAGATCCTTCGCGGTCTCCTCGGCTGACGACACCAGAGTGACGTTGTCGCCCATGGCCAATTGGATGAGCCCCGACAGCATCGGATAGTGCGTGCAGCCCAGCACCAGGGTGTCGACCTCGGCCCGCTGCAACGGCTCCAGATAGCCCTCCGCGAGCCCGAGGACCTGGCGCCCGCTCGTGACCCCACGCTCGACGAAGTCGACGAACCGCGGACAGGCCACCCCGATCACCTCGGTGTCGCGCGCCGCGGTGAACGCGTCCTGGTATGCGCCCGACGCGATGGTCGCGGCGGTACCGATCACGCCGATGCGCCCGTTGCGGGTCGCGGCCACGGCCCGGCGCACCGCGGGCAGGATCACCTCGATCACCGGGACGGGCGAATAGCGCTCACGCGCATCCCGCAGGCACGCCGACGACGCGGTGTTGCAGGCGATCACCAAGGCCTTGACGCCACGCGACACCAGGTCGTCACCGATCGCCAGCGAATGGGCGCGGATCTCCGGGATGGTGAGCGGGCCGTAGGGCCCGTTGCCGGTGTCGCCGACGTAGACCATGTCCTCGTCGGGTAGTTGGTCGATGATGGCGCGGGCCACGGTGAGCCCGCCGACTCCGGAATCGAAGATGCCGATCGGCGCGAGTTGGTCGGTCATGAGTTCAGATACGGCTGGCTCCGTTTGCGTGCCTCGCGCGCCTTGCGTTCCGGCCCGGCCAGGAAGTAGGCGGCGACGACGCCGGCGATGGCCCCGCACAGATGCCCCTGCCAGGACACCCCGCCGCACGTGTTGAGCACCGGGACCGCACCCCACAGGATGCCGCCGTAGACGAACAGCACCACGATGCCGACGACGATCTGCCAGACGTGGCGGGTGAACCAGCCGAACACCAGCAGGAAGGTCAGCCAGCCGAAGATCAAGCCCGAGGCACCGATGTGGTTGGTCGGCAGCGGGCAGCCACCGACGTCGCCGATCAGCCACGTGCCGATCCCGCCGAGGATCCAGATGATCGCCGTCGCCCAGACGAACCGCGACATGCCGGCCAGGGTGACGAGAAACCCGAGCACCAGTGCGGGCACGGTGTTGGCGACGAGATGCTGCCAGTTGGCGTGCAGCAGCGGGGCGAACAGGATGCCCCACAACCCGTCGGTCTCCAGCGGGCGAATCCCGTTGCGGTCCAGGCGCCCCCCGGACAGCTGGTCGGCGAGTTCGATGACGTACAGCAGGGCGACAAAAGTAAGGATGGTGGCTCCGCCCACCTTCCACGCCGGCGGCTTCTTGTTCTTCGGCGTGGGGGCGACGGGGAATCCGGCGGAGCCACTCAAGCCCATAGCTGCCCTTCCAACGCGTCCTCGGCGTCATCCAGGCTACCGGCGTATGCGCCGGTCGACAGATACTTCCAACCGGCGTCGGCCACCACGAACGCGATGTCGGCCCGTTCACCGGCCTTGACCGCCTTGGCGGCCATCCCCAACGCGGCGTGCAGCACGGCTCCGGTGGAGATACCGGCGAAGATGCCTTCGCGTGTCACCAGTTCCCGCGTGCGCCGCACCGCGTCGAACGACCCCACCGAGAACCGGGTGGTGAGCACGTCGGCGTCGTACAGCTCGGGGATGAACCCCTCGTCGATGTTGCGCAGCGCGTAAACGCCCTCGCCGTAGCGCGGTTCGGCGGCCACGATCTGCACGCCGGGCACATGCTCGCGCAAGAACCGGCCGGTGCCCATCAGGGTTCCGGTGGTGCCGAGGCCCGCGACGAAGTGGGTGATCTCGGGCAGATCGGCGAACAGTTCCGGGCCGGTGCCGTAGTAATGCGCGTCGGTATTGGCGGGATTGCCGTACTGGTAGAGCATCACCCACGAAGGGTTTTCTGCGGCAAGCTCTTTCGCGGTCGCGACGGCGGTGTTGGATCCGCCCTCGGCCGGGCTGAAGATGATCCGGGCGCCGTAGAGCTCGAGGAGCTGGCGCCGCTCGATCGAGGTGTTCTCGGGCATCACGCAGATCATGTTGTAGCCCTTGAGCAGGGCCGCCATCGCGAGCGAGATGCCGGTGTTGCCGCTCGTGGGTTCCAGGATGGTGGCGCCCGGTGCCAGCAGGCCGTCGCGTTCGGCCTGCTCGATCATCCGCAGTGCGGGCCGGTCCTTGATCGACCCGGTGGGGTTGCGGTCCTCGAGCTTGGCCCACAGCCGGACGTGCGGCGTGCCGTCGTCGCCGTCATCCCACCGCGGCGACAGGTTCTGCAGCCCCACCAGCGGGGTGTCGCCGAGGGCCTGCAGCAGCGAGTCGTAACGCGCCATCAGCTATCCACCGGCGACGGCGGGCAGGATTGTCACCGAGTCGCCGTCGGAGATCGCGGTGTCGAGGCCGCCGGAGAACCGCACGTCCTCGTCGTTGACGTAGATGTTGACGAAGCGGTGCAGCTTGCCGTTATCGACGAGGCGGTCGGAGATGCCGGAGTAGTTGTTCTCCAGGTCGGTGATCACGGCCTGCAGGGTGTCGCCGGAGGCGCTCACGCGCTTTTGCCCACCGGTGTGCGGGCGGAGGATCGTGGGGATCGAGACGGTAACTGTCACGGGTTGCTCCTTATTGGTACTGCTCAACGATATCGACGGGTTCTTCGGTGACGACGCCGTCGACGATGCGGTAGCTGCGCAGCTCATGCTCGTCGGGGTCACGCGTGGAGATCAGCACGTAATGCGCGTCGGGCTCTTGGGCCAGGGAGATGTCGGTGCGGCTCGGGTACGCCTCGGTCGCGGTGTGCGAGTGATAGATGACGACGGGCACCTCGTCGGCATCGTCCATCGAGCGCCACACCTTGAGCTGCTCACCGGAGTCGAACCGGTAGAACGTCGGCGATCGTTCGGCGTTGGCCATCGCGATGAACCGCTCGGGCCGGTCGGAGCCGTCGGCGCCTGCGATGACCCCGCAGGCTTCATCGGGGTGGTCGGCCCGGGCGTGCGCCACCATGGCCTCGACGAGGTCGCGGCGTATCACGAGCACCTGTTTGCACCTTTCATTCGAACGCTCCGGGCAACATGTCACGGTAGGTCGGTATTCCGGCGACCGACTCGGCGGCCAGCAATCCGTCCACGACCGCGCGCGCCAGACAGTCCGCCGCGGCCGCGCCGACCTGCGTGACCAGCACCGTCTCGGGCGACATCGCGACCGGCGTTCTCGGATCCGGCGGCACCGTGATCGCGCCCGTGGCAAGCGCGAACACCGTATCCCCATCCAGCGGGGTGTGACACGGCCGGATGGTGCGCGCGAGCCCGTCGTGCGCGGCCACGGCGACGCGCCGGCACGCGGCCGGGCTGAGCGCGGCATCGGTGGCCACCACCGCGATGGTGGTGTTGAGCGGGCTGAGCTCGGAGCGCAGATCGGCGTATCCGGCCAGTTGATCGGCCGGCGGCGCGATGAGCCCGAACTCCTCGACGTACTCGCTCATCCACGGCAGGCCGGTCGCCGGGTCGACCGCGTCGCCTGCCGCGTTGACCACCACGAGCGCGCCGACGGTCACGCCGGATGCCAGCGTCACGGACGCGGTGCCGACCCCGCCCTTGAGTACACCGACCCGCGCTCCGACACCGGCACCGACGGTGCCGAGGGCGAACTCGGTGCCCGCAGCCTCCGCGGCCGCCCGCCCGAACTCGGCGGTCGGCCGGCAACTCCAGCCGCCCACCGGAAGGTCGAAGATCACCGCGGACGGGACGATCGGCACGACGCCGCCGTCCATCGCGACACCGCGGCCCTGTTCCTCGAGCCACGTCATGACGCCGTCGGCGGCGGCAAGGCCGTAGGCACTGCCGCCGGTGAGAACCACCGCGTCCACGTGGCGGACGGTGTTGATCGGGTCGAGCAGATCGGTTTCCCGGGTTCCCGGCGCGCCGCCGCGGCCGTCGACCGCGCCGACGGTGCCGGGCGGGGCCAGCACGACCGTGGTGCCCGACGCCCATCCCGAGCCGAGTGCCGCGTCCGGGTCGAGCCGGTGATGGTGGCCGACCTGGATGCCGCCGACGTCGGTGATCGAGCCCATCAGCACTGTCCGTTCTTCGCGCAAGCGCTCATTACTTCCCCATCAGGCCGAGCACCAGGTACTCCTGCAGAACCGTGAGCCACTGGTAAACGTCGAGATGCCCGGCCATCGGATGCTCCGGCGACAACCGGTCCGGCCCGTCGGGTCCGATGTCGAGCATGGTGCCGAGCGCGAGACGAACGTCGTTGACCGCGCTCGCCCAGGCCTGCGCGTCGTCCTCACTCAGCTCGAACTTGCCGCCGCCGTCCGGCACGGTGTCGAGCAGGCGTTGGGCCGCTTCGCGTTTGGCGTCGATGATCGCGGGCTCGTGCAGGCCGCGCAGCGCGCTGTTGAGGCTTTCGGCGGTACCCGAGCCGGCCGGGTGCTCGGTCTGCGGCCGGTAGAAGTCAGGCAGCAGACGCTTCATCGTGGCGTCCTGCGGCGGCTGCGGATTACCGGTCTTCATCCCGGTGATCGCTTCGAGTTCGTCTGTGGGGCCGGATGATTCGCGCTCGTCGAGCATGCCCACCAATGACCCGACCAGGCTCGACAGCAGCGCGGCCTCGTGCGCTGCGAGCGCCGACCGGAACCGCGGGCCGTTAGCGGTCTCGACCCGCTTCCATTTCCGCACCGGTGATCAGCGGTCCTGCTGCATGGTCGCCCACAGACCTGCCGCGTGAAGTTTGGAGACGTCGGTTTCCATCGACTCCCTGCTGCCCGCGGACACCACGGCCTTGCCCTCGTTGTGCACCTGCAGCATGAGCTTGGTGGCATGCGGCTCGCTGTAGCCGAACAACTTCTGGAAGACGTAGGTGACGTAGTTCATCAGATTGACCGGATCATCCCAGACGATGGTCACCCACGGGTTTTCGGTGGACTCAACGGTGGCGACATCGGATTCCTCACGGGTTCCCGGTCGGGCCTTCGCCGGTGTAACCATGCGCCCACAATACCGGCGCGATCCGGTGATCTTAAATCAGCCGTCGTTGCTCTACGGTTGCACATGTGACGGTCGCGCTGCTCACCGACAAATACGAGCTGACCATGCTTGCCGCTGCGCTGCGCGACGGCACCGCACACCGGCAGACGACGTTCGAAGTCTTCGCGCGCCGGTTACCCGAGGGCCGGCGCTACGGCGTGGTCGCGGGCACCGACCGCTTCGTGGAAGCGTTGGCAGAGTTCAGGTTCGATCAGCCGTCACTTGCGGCGCTCGCGGACTTCCTGGACTCCGAGAGCCTGGACTATCTGGCCGGCTACCGGTTCACCGGCGATGTCGAGGGCTACGCCGAGGGCGAGCTGTACTTCCCCGGCTCCCCCGTGCTGACCGTGCACGGCACATTCGCCGAGTGCGTGGTGCTGGAGACTCTGGTGCTGTCAATCTTCAACCACGACACGGCGATCGCCTCGGCGGCGGCCCGGATGGCCAGCGCCGCGCAGGGCAGGCCGATGATCGAGATGGGCTCGCGGCGCACGCACGAGCAGGCTGCGGTGGCCGCCGCGCGTGCCGCCTACCTGGCCGGCTTCGCCGGGTCGTCGAATCTGGAGGCCCAGCGCCGCTACGGGGTACCGGCCATGGGTACCGCGGCGCACGCCTACACGCTGCTGCACACCACGGCAGCGGGGCCCGACGAGCAGGCCGCGTTCCGCGGGCAGGTCGCCGCGCTCGGCGTCGACACGACACTGCTCGTCGACACCTACGACATCACCAAAGGCGTGGAGAACGCGATCGCCGCGGCCGGCCTGCAAGCTCGGGGCGGTACGCATCGACTCCGGCGATCTGGGTGTGCTGGCCCGCCAGGTGCGCCAGCAGCTCGACGAGCTCGGCGCGACCAAGACCCGCATCGTGGTCTCCGGCGACCTCGACGAGTTCGCCATCGCCGCGCTGCGCGCCGAGCCCGTCGACAGCTACGGCGTCGGCACGTCGGTGGTGACCGGGTCGGGCGCCCCGACCGCGAGCATGGTCTACAAACTCGTCGAGGTCGACGGTATGCCCGTGGCCAAACGCAGCAGCCACAAGGAATCCCATGGCGGCCGCAAGCAGGCGCTGCGCCTGGCCAAAGCCTCGGGCACCATCGTCGAAGAAGTGGTGTATCCGCATGGGCAACCGCCGGAGCCGCCGCCCGGCCTGACGGCGCGGCAACTCAGCGTGCCTCTCGTGAAGGGCGGCAGGCCCGTCGACGACACCGACGCGGCCGACAAACTGGCCGCCGCCCGCGACCGCGTGGCGGCCGGCCTGCACAGCCTGCCGTGGGACGGCCTCAAGCTCTCCCGCGGTGAGGCCGCCATTCCGACGCGCATGGTGCCGAGCGTCGTCGAACACCGCGGCGCAGACCGTTAGGAGCCGACCACGCCCGACTCTGCCACCACCAATCTCGTCACCAAACTGCTCGCCGTCGCCGTCGAGGGTCTTGGCGGCACGACCCGCACCGGCCAGATCCAGATGGCCGAGGCCGTCGCCCACGCCTTCGAATCGGGTGAGCACCTGGCCGTGCAGGCCGGCACCGGGACCGGCAAGTCGCTGGCCTACCTGGTACCGGCGATCGCGCGGTCCCTGCAGACCGAGCAGCCGGTCGTGGTGTCGACGGCCACGATCGCCCTGCAGCGCCAGCTCGTCGACCGTGACCTCCCCCGGCTCGCGGATTCGCTCACCGATGTGCTGCCCCGCCGCCCCCGGTTCGCGTTGCTGAAGGGTCGCGGAAATTACTTGTGCCTCAACAAGGTTCACAACGGGGCCGCGACCGAACCGGACGATCGCCCGCAGGACGAGCTGTTCTCGCCGATGGCGGTCAGCGCACTGGGGCGCGACGTCCAGCGGCTCATCGAATGGTCGTCGGACACCGAGACCGGCGACCGCGACGAGTTGGTTCCCGGTGTGCCCGACCGGTCATGGGGTCAGGTCAGCGTGTCGGCGCGCGAGTGCATCGGGGTGTCGCGCTGCCCATTCGGCACCGACTGCTTCGCCGAGCGAGCCAGGGCAACCGCCGGCGCGGCAGATGTTGTCGTCACCAATCACGCCCTGCTGGCCATCGACGCGCTCTCGGACTTCGCGGTCCTGCCGGAATACGAACTGCTCGTGGTCGACGAGGCGCACGAACTGGCCGACCGGGTCACCGGCGTGGCCACCGGGGAACTGTCCCCGACGTCGATGGGCGTCGCGCACCGGCGCATGGCCCGGCTCGTCGATGCCGAACTGGCCCAGCGCTTCGAAGCCGCGACCGCAACGCTGTCCTCGATGCTCTTCGACATTCCCGCCGGCCGCATCGACGTTCTCGACGAGGAATTCGCGACGTATCTGACCGCACTGCGTGATGCGGCGAACGCCGCCAGGACCGCGATCGACACGTCGCCGAGCGACCCGAAGGCCGCGTCGGCGCGCACCGAGGCGGTCACCGCCCTCAACGACGTCAGCGACACCGCCACCCGCGTCCTGACGTCGTTCGTCCCCGCGATCCCGGACCGCACCGACGTCGTGTGGGTCGACCACGAAGAATCGCGTGGGACAACGCGATCCATCCTCCGCGTCGCGCCGATGTCAGTGTCGGGCCTGCTGCGAACGAGGCTGTTCGCCCACACCACCGCGGTGCTGACGTCGGCAACGCTGACATTGGGCGGCAACTTCGACGCAATGGCGCGCAACTGGGGTTTGGCCGGTTTCGAGGAGAACGCCGAACCGGGCTGGCGCGGCCTTGACGTCGGGTCGCCGTTCGAGCATGCGAAGTCGGCGATTCTATACGTCGCCAAGCACTTACCCGCACCGGGCCGCGACGGCACCGGCGCCGAGGCGCTCGATGAGATCGCGGGTCTGATCACGGCGGCCGGCGGCCGCACGCTGGGCCTGTTCTCGTCGATGCGCGCGGCCAAGGCGGCTGCCGAGGTGATGCGCGAACGGCTCACCACGCCGGTTCTGTGTCAGGGCGAAGACACCACTTCGGCTTTGGCGCAACGCTTTTCGGCCGATCCGGAGACATCGTTGTTCGGCACCCTCTCGCTGTGGCAGGGCGTCGACGTGCCAGGGCCATCACTGTCACTGGTCATCATCGACCGGATTCCCTTCCCGCGCCCCGACGATCCGCTGCTGACCGCACGACAACGGGCCATCAGCGCACGTGGCGGCAACGGGTTCATGGCCATTGCCGCCAACCACGCCGCGCTGTTGCTGGCGCAGGGGGCCGGTCGGTTGCTGCGGCACACCGACGACCGTGGTGTGGTGGCGGTGCTGGATTCGCGGCTCGCGACCGCGCGTTACGGCGGTTATCTGCGCGCCTCACTGCCGCCGTTCTGGGCGACGACCGACCCGGACCGAGTGCGGCAGGCCCTGCTGCGGCTGCGCCGCGCGAGCTGATAACACGGCCCGCCGTCCGGGTATTCACTATTCTGACGGCAACGTCCGCGAGCCATCCTGGCCGCTCGAGTGCACCGGAAGGCGGCACCCATGAGCCGACGGCACCTGTTCGGCGCTGTGATAGCAACGTGTGTGGTACTGCCGCTGGCCGCTTGCTCGACGCTGGTCGAAGGCACCGCCGTCTCGGTGTTCGACGACCCGTTCTCGGTTGCCGGGATGCCCGCGACCGACGGTCCGAGCGGTTTGCGCCCGGATGCCTCGGAGCCGTCCCGGGATGCCACCGACACCGACGGCGGCAAGATCGACAATCTGGCCGTCAGCGCGGTCAGCGACGTCGAGGAGTTCTGGTCGACCGCGTACAGCGAGACGTTCGAGGGTGAGTTCGAACCGGTCGAAGAGCTGATCTCGTGGGACGCCGAGAGTTTCGACGGCGAATTCTGCGGGCTGGAGACCTACGGTCTGGTCAACGCCGCGTTCTGCAAACCCGACCGGACCATCGGCTGGGACCGCGGTGTGCTGTTACCGGCGCTGCGCCAGCTCAACGGCGACATGGGTGTCGTGATGGTGTTGGCCCACGAGTACGGGCACGCGATCCAGCAGCAGGCCAAGCTGGTTCGGCGCAACACACCCACGCTGGTGGCCGAACAGCAGGCCGACTGCCTGGCCGGCACGTACATGCGCTGGGTGGCCGAGGGCAATTCGCCGCGCTTCACGCTCAGCACCGGCGACGGTCTCAACAATCTGCTCGCGTCGGTCATCGGGTTCCGCGACCCGTTGCTCAGCGAGGCCGACGTCGAAGTCGGGGTCGACGAACACGGTTCGGCGTTCGAACGGATTTCGGCTTTCCAGTTCGGATTCACCGACGGGGCGTCGGCGTGCGCGACGATCGACGTCAAGGAGATCAATCAGCGCCGCGGCGACCTCCCGGTGCTCCTTCCCGAGGACCAGACCGGGGAGCTGCCCATCACCGAGCAGTCGGTGCGGTCCATGATCGACGCGCTCAACGTCCTGTTCAAACCGCGCGTTCGGCCCGAGCTGAGCTTCGACACCGCCGCGGCCGAGGACTGCCCGAGCGCGCGGCCCAGTCCGCCGGTCTCGTACTGCCCGGACACCAACACGATCGTCGTCGACCTCGACGAGCTCGAGGTGCTCGGCCTGCGTCCCGAAGAGCAGGAGGCCGGCGGCCTTGCGGCCGGTGACAACACCGCCTACTCGGTGCTGATATCGCGGTACATGCTCGCGTTGCAGCACGAACGCGGCCTGGTGCTCAACAACGCGGAGGCGGCGCTGCGCACGGCATGCCTGGCGGGGGTGGCGACCGCCAAGATCACCCAGCCCGTCACCACGCCCGACGGCAACACGATCGTCCTGACGGCGGGCGATCTCGACGAGGCGGTCTCGGGCATCCTCACCAACGGCATGGTGGCCAGCGACGTCAACGGCGAGTCGGTGCCGTCGGGATTCTCCAGGATCGACGCGTTCCGGGTCGGCATCCTCGGCGACGAGGAGCGCTGCCTCAAACGCTTCGCGTGAGATGCACCGGTAGTCAGACCACCTTCGTCACGCCGTACCAGGCCAAGACGGCCTCGGACTCGTCGGTCGACCGGGTGAGTATCGCGTAGGAGCGGATGAACGACTGGCCGACGCAGCCGTCGATCTTCACCCGGAAATTGCTGATCATCACCCACGGATCGGTCCCTTCGAACTGCTTTTCCGCGACCGGGACGACGTTGATGATGCCGGGTTTGAGCCCGACGGTGATGCCGCCGCCGATGTTGCCGCCGATGCCGGGGAGGATGCCCTCCGGCAGCGGGGAGATCACGTCGGTGCCGATGACACCGATGGACGGGTTGATGCCTGCGGTCCCCGTCAGCGAGACGCCGTTGGACGTGCTCATGTCGATACCGCAGCCGATCTGATAGCCGGCCTCCAACGCGCCACGCGCCTCTTCGCCGATGTCGGGCCCGGACATCTTCCCGACGTAGGTGCCGCCGACGACGTATTCGCGCGACGACACCGCGGTGGTCAGCGGAGCTACGACGGCCTGGGTCTCGTCGCGTGCCGATACGGTGAGCTCCCAGCCGTCCGGCGTCTTCGTGGTGGCGGGCGGGGTCGATTCCACGAGCCCCACGACGATCGCCGGTTCGGCCTGCGGGGGTGCGACGTCGGCTTCCGGATCGGCCGACGCCTGCGGTGCGCAGACCGCGTAGGCGACGACGACGGTCAACAGTGCCAACGGACGAATCAACACAGGCGGCCTCTCGTTACAGTTCCCCACGGGAACGTATCGCCTATGTGATTACCCGACCGTCGATTTCCGCGGAAGGTCAGGTCGGCATTCGCAGCACGAACCCCGCTTCGAGCGCCACCCAGGCGGCACCGTCGGGACCGATGGCCAGGCCGTGCGGCTCGCTGCCGCTGGGTAGGTCGATCGTCACGACCTCACCGTCACCGCTGATCCGGGCGAGCTGGTCGGCGCCCCACAGACTCACCCACACACCGTCGGCCGGGTCGGCGACGACGGCATGCGGCTTACCGGGCAGGTCGAGTTCCTGGATGGCGTCGTCCATCGGGATGCGGCCGACCTTGTCGGCCTGGATCTCGGTGAACCACACCGCATCGTCGTGTGTTGCCGCGATACCCACCGGACCTGCTGCGGCAGTGGGCAATTCACGCACGCTGAGGCTGCCGTCGGTGTCGAGCCTGCCGATGGCGTTGCCCTGGTTGATGGTGAACCACAGCGCGCCGTCAGGACCGGTGGTGATCATCGACGGCATTCCGCCCACCACGATCTCGCTCGTGATCTCGCCGTCGGTGGTGATCCGGCCGATCGCTCCGGACGTCATCGCGGTGAACCACAACGCGCCGTCCGTGCCTGCCGTGATGCCGAACGGCGCACTGTCCTCGGGCAACTCGTAGGCGCTCAACTCCCCCGCCGTGGTGATCCGGCCGATCCGGTCGTCACCGGCACGGGTGAACCACAACGCGCCGTCGGGCCCTGCGGTGATGATCGACGGCCGTGCCCCTGCCGCGACCGGATACGTCGTGACCTCACCGTCGGGCGAGACTCGCGCGATCGCACCCGCGTGCACGAGCGTCACCCACATGGCGCCGTCCGGCCCGGCCGTCAGCGCGTAGGGCCCACCGTCGATCGAGACCTTGAGTGACTTGCTCAAGCCAGCGTCACCAGACCGAGCTCGGTGTCGGCGGCCAGCAGGGGGTGATGCGGCAGCACCCGCACGGTGTACCCGACCGGCCCGGCCACCGGAAGCGGCGTAGTGGTCGAGAACACTTCGGTGCCGCCGTCGCCGGATCCGGTGTGGTTCATCGGCACCGTCACGGGGTCGACGATCGAGTCCCCGGCATCGACGCGGCCCAGGACGGCCTGCACCACGACCTCGTGGGGCCGCAGCCCGGCCAGCTGAACGGTCGCGGTGAGCGTCAACTCCGAGCCGAGCAGCGGCGTGTCCGGCAACCCGTAGCTGTCGACATCGGTGATCTCGATCTTGGGCCACGCCTCCTCGGCGCGGTTGCGGTATTCGGCCAGCTCGCGCGCCGCGCCGAACGGCTCGCCGGAGGCCGCCTCGACGGTCTTGCGCAGCGACTGCGCGGCGGGCAGGTAGTACTTCTCGGTGTAGTCCCGCACCATGCGCGAGGCCAGCACCTTCGGGCCGAGCACCCGCAGCGTGTGGCGCACCATCTCGACCCAGCGGGTCGGCACGCCGTGCTCGTCACGCTCGTAGAACTTGGGCGCCACCGTGCTCTCGAGGAGGTCGTACAGTGCGGCGGCCTCCAGATCGTCGCGGCGCGTTTCGTCGGCGAGACCGTCGGCCGTGGGAATCTCCCAGCCGTTCTCGCCGTCGTACCACTCGTCCCACCAGCCGTCGCGGATCGACAGGTTCAACCCGCCGTTGAGCGCACTCTTCATGCCCGACGTGCCGCACGCCTCCAGCGGCCGCAGCGGGTTGTTCAACCACACGTCGCAGCCCCAGTACAGCAGCCGGGCCATGGACATGTCGTAGTCCGGCAGGAACGCGATACGGTGGCGGACTTCCGGCCGGTCGGCAAAGCGCACCACCTGCTGGATCAGTGCCTTGCCGCCGTCGTCGGCCGGATGCGACTTGCCCGCGACGATCAACTGCACGGGCCGCTTCTCGTCGAGCAGCAGCTTCTCCAGGCGTTCCGGATCGCGCAGCATCAGGGTCAGGCGCTTGTAGGTCGGCACCCGGCGGGCGAAGCCGATGGTGAGCACCGAGGGGTCGAAAGCCGTTGCGATCCATCCCAATTCGGCATCGGAGGCGCCACGCTCCAACCAGGATCGGCGCAGCCGGTCCCGCACATCGGCGATCAGCGTCTCGCGCAGCTGGGACCGGATCCACCACAGGTGACCGGGATCGACCTGCTGCAGTTTCTCCCACACCGTCGTCTCGGCCGCAGTCTCGGCGACCTCTGCGCCGAGCAGCTCACGCCCGAGCTCCAGCCACTGCGGCGCGGCCCAGGTCGGGGCGTGCACACCATTGGTGATCGAGCCGATCGGCACCTCGTTCGGGTCGAACCCGGGCCACAGTTCGTTGAACATCGACCGGCTGACCCGGCCGTGCAGCAGTGACACCCCGTTGGCCCGCTGCGCGAGCCGCAGACCCATGTGGGCCATGTTGAACTTCGACGGATCGTCCTCGGCGCCGAACGCGACAACGCGTTCCAACGGAACACCGGGCAGCAGCCGGGAGTCCGCGGGACCACCGGCGGGACTGCCGAAGTATCGCTTGACCATCTCGACCGGGAACCGGTCGATACCGGCGGGCACCGGCGTGTGCGTGGTGAACACCGTCGAGGACCGCACGACCGTCAACGCGGTGTCGAAGTCCAGCCCGGCCGAGACCAGTTCGCGGATGCGCTCGACACCGAGGAAACCGGCATGTCCCTCGTTCATGTGGAAAACCTCGGGCGCCGGGATGTCCTCGGCCTCGATGAAGGCACGGATGGCGCGCACCCCACCGATGCCGGCGAGAATCTCCTGCTTGATTCGGTGTTCCTGGTCACCGCCGTAGAGCCGGTCGGTGACGCTGCGCAGATCGTGTTCGTTCTCCGGTATGTCGGAATCCAGCAGCAGCAACGGAATACGGCCGACCTGGGCGATCCAGACACGCGCCCGCAGATCTGTCGAGTCGGGCAACGCCAACTCCACCAGTACCGGATCGCCTGCCTTGTCGGTGAGCAGGCGCAGCGGCAAACCCTGCGGATCGAGCGACGGATAGTTCTCGTGCTGCCAGCCGTCGGCGGTCAGCGACTGCCGGAAGTAACCGGAGCGGTAGTACAGACCGACCGCGATCAGCGGCAGTCCCAAATCCGACGCGGACTTCAGGTGATCCCCGGCGAGAATGCCCAGACCGCCCGAGTAGTTCGGCAGCACCTTGGCCACGCCGAACTCCATCGAGAAGTAGGCGATGCCCTTGGGCATCTCGACGCCGCTGTCGGCTTGCTGCTGGTACCACAGCGGGCGGGTCAGGTAGTTGTCCAGATCTGCGGCCAGCTCACCCAGGCGCGCGACGAACGAGTCGTCGCCGGCGAGTTCGTCGAGCCGCTTGGGGTTGACGGCGCCGAGCAGCGCGACCGGATCTCCGTCGGTCTGGCGCCACAGATCGGGATCGATCACCGCGAACAGGTCCTGCGTGGGTTTATGCCAGGACCAGCGCAGGTTGATCGACAGTCGTTCCAGCGCGGCCAATCGCTCCGGGAGGTGGGCGCGGACGGTGAACCTGCGAAGGGCTTTCACGCGACACAACCTTACTGACAAATCCTGTACTCGCAGCAGACGGCGATGGTGCTGTGACCCGGCACGCATGCGCTTCACCCGCGCGTGATTGGCCAGCCCACTACGGTGGGTATGAGACGCGACACGGGCAGTGAAAACGACAGTGAAACGGGACAGCGGCCAGTGCAGCGACGGCGCCGCGTTGACGTGAGGAGTGGATGGGTGGCCGGTCGTATCGGAATCGACGACGTCGCGCCTGTGGTTTCCGGCGGACGCTTCCCTGCCAAGGCCGTCGTGGGCGAGGTGGTGCCGGTGCGGGCCACGGTGTGGCGCGAAGGCCACGACGCCGTCGCCGCCACGCTGGTGGTGCGCTATCTCGGCACGGACTTTCCGCGGCTGGCGACCGGGCCGGGTACGGCGAGCCCCGCGGTGCCCATCGAGTCGGTCGTCCGGCCCGGCCAGCGGATAAAACCGCAGGCCCTGCGGATGTCGAAAGGCCGCACCCCGGATGTGTTCCACGGCGAGTTCACACCGGACAGCGTCGGTTTGTGGACGTATCGGGTCGACGGCTGGGGCGATCCGCTGGCCACCTGGCGACACGCGGTCGAGACGAAACTCGAAGCCGGGCAGAGTGAGGGCGAGCTGTCCAACGACCTGCTCGTCGGGGCGCGCCTGCTGGAACGTGCCGCAGCCGGGATGCCGCGCAAACTACGGGATCCGCTGCTCGAGGCGGCGGCCGCGCTCCGCACGCCCGGCGACCCGTTCACGCGCGCGGGCGCGGCGCTGTCGGCCGAGGTGTCCGAGTTGCTCATGCAGTACCCGTTGCGCGAATTGGTAACGCGCGGCGACCAATACGGCGTGTGGGTGGACCGGCCGCTGGCCCGGTTCAGCTCGTGGTACGAGATGTTCCCGCGGTCCACCGGCGGCTGGGACGACGACGGCCACCCGGTGCACGGCACATTCACCACCGCGGCGGCCGCGCTGCCCCGCATCGCGCGCATGGGATTCAACATCGTCTACCTGCCGCCCATCCATCCGATCGGCAAGATACATCGCAAGGGGCGCAACAACTCGGTGACCGCCGCCCCCGGTGATGTCGGGTCGCCGTGGGCGATCGGCAGCGACGAAGGCGGGCACGACGCGGTGCACCCCGCGTTGGGCACCATCGACGATTTCGACGCGTTCGTCGCCGCGGCCAGGGACACGGGTCTCGAGGTGGCACTGGACCTCGCGCTGCAATGCGCTCCGGATCACCCATGGGCCAAAGAGCACCGCGAGTGGTTCACGGTGCTGCCCGACGGCACCATCGCCTATGCCGAGAACCCGCCCAAGAAGTACCAGGACATCTACCCGCTGAACTTCGACAACGACCCGGCCGGCCTCTATCACGAGGTGCTCCGCGTGGTGCGATTCTGGATCTCGCACGGGGTCAAGGTATTTCGGGTCGACAACCCGCACACCAAACCGCCGAACTTCTGGGCCTGGCTGATCGCGGAGGTCAAGAACGAGGACCCCGACGTCCTGTTCCTGTCCGAGGCGTTCACCCGGCCGGCCCGGCTCTACGGCCTGGCCAAACTCGGCTTCACCCAGTCCTACACGTATTTCACCTGGCGCACCGCGAAGTGGGAGCTCACCGAGTTCGGTGAGGAGATCGCGAAGTACGCCGACTGCGCGCGCCCGAGCCTGTGGGTCAACACGCCCGACATCCTGCACGAGAGCCTGCAGCACGGCGGCCCCGGCATGTTCGCGATCAGAGCGGTCCTCGCGGCGACGATGAGCTCGTCATGGGGGGTGTACTCGGGATACGAGCTGTTCGAGCACCGCCCGGTGCGCGAGGGCAGCGAGGAGTATCTCGACTCCGAGAAGTACGAGTTGCGGCCACGCGATTTCGAGGGCGCCCTGGCCGCCGGTGAGTCGCTGGAGCCGTTTTTGGCCCGGCTCAACGAGATCCGACGGCTGCATCCCGCGCTCCGTCAACTGCGGACCATCAAGTTCCACCACCTCGACAACGACGCCCTGCTGGCTTACAGCAAGTTCGATCCGATCACCGGCGACACCGTGCTCGTGGTCGTGACCCTCAACGCATTCGCGCCAGAAGAGGCGACATTGTGGTTGGACATGGCCGCACTGGGTATGGAGTCATATGACCGGTTCTGGGTGCGTGACGAGATCACCGGCGAGGAATACCAGTGGGGGCAGTCCAACTACGTCCGCATCGACCCGGCCAAAGCGGTCGCGCACGTGTTGAACATGCCGCTCGTACCGTACGAGAAACGACTCGGCTTGCTACGCAGGGAATGAGGGCGAGATGACGAGAACCAATCAGCTCACCAACGCACGACTGCGGCCCGACCCGTCGGATATTCATCGGTTGGTGGCCGGCGAGCACCACGATCCCCATTCGGTGCTCGGCGCGCACGAATACGGCGACCACACCGTCATCCGCGCCTACCGGCCGCATGCGGCCAAGGTCGAGGCCGTGATCGGCGGTGAGCGCTATCCGTTGCAACACGTCGAATCCGGACTGTTCGCGGTGGCCGTACCGTTCACCAACCTCGTCGACTACCGGCTCGAAGTCGGTTATCCCGGTGCGGAGGACACGATCCACACCCATACGACGGCCGACGCCTACCGGTTCCTGCCGACGCTCGGCGAACTGGATCTGCACCTGTTCGCCGAGGGCCGCCACGAGCGGCTCTGGGAGATCCTCGGCGCGCACCCGCGTACGTTCACGACGCCCGACGGCGTGGTCGAAGGCGTGTCGTTCGCGGTGTGGGCCCCGAATGCCAAGGGCGTCAGCCTGATCGGCGATTTCAACCACTGGGACGGCAACGAGGCGCAGATGCGGGTGCTGGGCTCGTCGGGGGTCTGGGAGCTGTTCTGGCCGGGCTTTCCCGTCGACGGCCTCTACAAGTTCCGCGTCCACGGCGCCGACGGGGCAGTCAGCGACCGCGCCGATCCCATGGCCTTCGCCACCGAGGTGCCGCCGCAGACCGCGTCCCGGGTCACCAGCAGTGCCTACACCTGGAACGACGACGACTGGATGACGCGCCGGGCCGGGCTCAACCCGGTGTTCGAGCCGATGAGCACCTACGAGGTGCACCTCATGTCGTGGCGGCCGGGGCTGAGCTACCGGCAGCTGGCCACCGAGCTCACCGAATACGTTGTGGAGCAAGGCTTCACCCACGTCGAATTGCTGCCGGTGGCCGAGCACCCGTTCGGCGGGTCGTGGGGCTACCAGGTCACGTCGTACTATGCGCCGACGTCGCGGTTGGGCAGTCCCGACGACTTCCGCTATCTGGTCGATCAGCTGCACCAGGCCGGCATCGGGGTGATCGTCGACTGGGTGCCCGCCCACTTCCCGAAGGATGCCTGGGCATTGGGCCGATTCGACGGGACGGCGCTCTACGAGCACTCCGACCCGCGCCGCGGTGAACAACTCGACTGGGGCACCTACGTTTTCGACTTCGGCCGCCCCGAGGTGCGCAATTTCCTCGTCGCCAACGCCCTCTACTGGTTGCAGGAATACCACGTCGACGGACTGCGCGTGGACGCCGTCGCCTCCATGCTCTACCTCGACTACTCCCGCCCCGAAGGCGGCTGGACACCCAACATCCACGGCGGCCGCGAGAACCTCGAAGCCGTGCAGTTCCTGCAGGAGATGAACGCGACCGTGCACAAGGTCGCACCGGGCATCGTCACCGTGGCCGAGGAATCCACCTCGTGGCCGGGCGTCACTCGCCCGACAAACCTTGGCGGCCTTGGCTTCTCGATGAAGTGGAACATGGGCTGGATGAACGACACGCTCGACTACATCAGCCGCGATCCCGTGTACCGCAACTATCACCACCATGAGATGACGTTCTCGATGCTCTACGCGTTCAGCGAGAACTACGTGCTGCCGATCAGCCATGACGAGGTCGTGCACGGCAAGGGCACGCTGTGGGGCCGGATGCCCGGCGGAGATCACGAGAAGGCGGCAGGCCTGCGCAGCCTGCTCGCCTATCAATGGGCACATCCGGGCAAGCAGCTGCTGTTCATGGGCCAGGAGTTCGGACAGCGCGCCGAGTGGTCCGAGGAACGTGGGCTGGACTGGTTCCAGCTCGACGAGCAGGGCTTCTCCGGCGGCGTGCAGCGGCTGGTGCGCGACCTCAACGAGATCTACCGCAGCCACCCGGCGTTGTGGAGCCGCGACACGAGCCCCGAGGGGTATTCGTGGATCGACGCCAACGATTCGGCCAACAACGTACTGAGCTTCCTGCGGTTCGGCAGCGACGGGTCGATGCTCGCCTGCGTCGTCAACTTCGCCGGAAGCGAGCACAGCCAGTACCGGCTCGGACTCCCCCACGCCGGGACCTGGCGCGAAGTGCTCAACACCGATGCCACGCTCTACAACGGCTCGGGGATCGGCAACCTCGGCGCGGTGGAGGCCACCGACGAGCCGTGGCACGGCCGCCCGGCGTCGGCCGTGATGGTGCTGCCGCCGCTGGCGATGCTGTGGTTCGAGCCCGCGTAGTCTCCTCGCCGAGCAGACGGAGAATCGCGTTACCGAACGCCGTTACGTGCGACTCTGTGTCTGCTCGGCGGGAGATCAGTACAGCGCGTTGGCGAGATTGCGCCGGCCCGCGACCACCTCGGGGTCGGTGGGGTCGAACAGCTCGAACAGCTCGATGAGCCGGGTCCGCACCGCGGTCCGCTCGTCGCCGGCCGTCCGCTTGACCAAGGCGATGAGCCGGTCGAACGCAGCACTGACCTGCTGCTGCAGAATCTCGACGTCGGCGGCCGCGAACGCGGCCTCGATGTCGCCCGGCGCGGCGTCGGCGACCGCGACGGCGTCGGGCCGCTGTGCGCTCGCGCGCTGCAGGAAGGCGATCTGGCGCACCGCGCCCTGTGCCTCGGTGTGATTGGGCTGGGCATCCAGGATCGCCTGGTACGCGTCGAGTGCGGCCGCGAAGTTGCCCTCGTCCAGGTAGGCCCGCGCCTGCGCGACGGCGGGGTCGACTTCCTCGGTCTCGGCCTCACCGGACCCGGTCAGCTTGCCCGCGGTGGCCTCGAGCAGTGAATCGACCCAGCGCCGCAGCTGCTCGGCCGGCTGGGCGCCCTGGAAGCTCGCGATCGGCTGGCCCGCTGCGAGCGCGACCACGGTCGGCACGCCTTGGATGCCGAACATCTGGGCCACCCGCGGGGTGGTGTCGACGTTGACGACGGCGAGCGACCACTTGCCGCCGTCGGCCGCGGCGAAACCGGCCAGCGTATCGCCGAGCTGGACGCTGGCGTCGCTGCGCGGCGACCACAGCAGTACCACCACGGGCACCTGGCTGGACCGAACAAGCACCTCGGCTTCGAAGTTGGCTTCGGTGACCTCGACTCCGCCCGGCCCGGCCGGTGCCGGACCGTCGCCGCCCGCGGCGGGCCGCTGCTTGAGTGCCGAGAGGTCAACCGCGCCGGCCAGCGCCGGGCCGATGGAAGGTCGTGGACGCGTCACGCAGTCAAGTCTGTCACGTCGTTTCGGGTGCGGCCCGTCCCGGTTGCGCGGTCAACGAAGCGGCACCTGCCGAACCCGACGACGACCCCATTCGGGCCGTCCGATCAGCCCATATGATGAAGATCACACTGCCCAATGGCACGATGCTCGCCAGCAACGCCAGGATCCAGGTGCCGATGCCCCACTTGTGGGCGATTCCGACGAGCAAGGCGGCCACGACGAATGCGATGAAGACGCCGCCGTGGATCGGTCCGAAGACCTTCACGCCGATCTCGGTACGCGGTGTGCCCAGGTACTTGAAATACATGCCAACCAGCAGGCCGGCCCAGCTGACGGCCTCGGCCAGGCCGATGAGCCGGAACCAACCGGGGATCGAGCGCAGGTCAAAAGAGCTTGTCATGGGCGCCATTGTGCCCGACCCGCCGGCCAGCTACTACAGGCTGTCGTAAATGACGGGGCTTAGCTGTCAGCGACGCAGGACCAGTGCGTCACCCTGGCCACCCGCACCGCAGAGGGCCGCGACCGCGTAGCTCGAGCCCCGGCGGGCGAGTTCCAGCGCGGCGTGCAGGGTGATGCGGGCGCCCGACATGCCGATCGGGTGGCCGATCGCGATCGCACCGCCGTTGATGTTCACCTTCGCGGGGTCCACACCGAGCTCCTGCGTCGATGCCAGCGAAACTGCGGCGAACGCCTCGTTGATCTCGATGACGTCGAGCTGATCGGTCGTGATGCCTTCCCGCGCGATCGCCTTCTTGATCGCGTTGGCGGGCTGCGACTGCAGCGTGGAATCGGGACCGGCCACCACCCCGTGGGCCCCGATCTCGCACAGCCAGGTCAGGCCCAGCTCCTCGGCCTTGGCCTTGTTCATCACCACGACCGCGGCGGCACCGTCGGAGATCTGCGATGCCGACCCGGCCGTGATGGTGCCGTCCTTGCGGAACGCGGGCCGCAGGCCGGCCAACGACTCAGCGGTGGTGTTGGCGCGGATGCCCTCGTCCTCGGCGAACTCGATCGGATCGCCCTTGCGCTGCGGAATGGAGACCGGCACGACCTCGTCGGCGTACACGCCGTCCTTCCATGCCGCGGCGGCCTTCTGGTGCGACTGGGCAGCGAACTCATCCTGCTGCGCGCGGGTGAACTTGTCGACGTCGTTGCGCTGCTCGGTGAGCGCGCCCATCGGCTGGTCGGTGAAGACGTCGTGCAGCCCGTCGTAGGCCATGTGGTCGAGCACCGTGACATCGCCGTACTTGTAGCCCTCGCGGCTCTTCGGCAGCAGATGCGGAGCCTGGGTCATCGACTCCTGACCACCGGCCACGACAACGTCGAATTCGCCGGCGCGGATGAGTTGATCCGCCAGCGCGATGGCGTCGATGCCGGACAGGCACATCTTGTTGATGGTCAGCGACGGGACGTCCCAGCCGATACCCGCGGCCACCGCGGCCTGCCGGGCCGGCATCTGGCCGGCGCCCGCCGTCAGCACCTGGCCCATGATCACGTACTCGACGAGCGAGGGATCGACATTGCCCTTCTCCAGAGCGCCCTTGATCGCGATCGCGCCCAGGTCACTGCCGGAGAAGTCCTTGAGCGAACCCATCAACTTGCCGACCGGGGTGCGGGCTCCGGCAACGATTACCGAGGTCGTCATTTCCATCCTCCAACAGTTCTGTAACGGCCAGTGTGGCCGATCACACATGCATAAAAATCGCGGTATCAGGTTACCTTTACGTTATGACCACCGAGCACGTTGATGCCCGTCCAGCGCTCGCCAGCGCGCTGGTGACCGCGATCGACCATGTCGGCATCGCCGTGCCGGATCTCGATGTCGCGATCAAGTGGTACCACGATCATCTCGGCATGATCGTGCTGCACGAAGAGGTCAACGAGGAGCAGGGCGTGCGCGAGGCGATGCTCTCCGTGCGGGGCGCCCCGAAGGGCAGCGCTCAGATCCAGCTGATGTCGCCGCTGGACGAAACCTCGACGATCGCCAAGTTCATCGACAAGCGTGGCCCGGGCCTGCAGCAGCTCGCCTACCGCACGAGCGACATCGACGCCCTGTCGGAGCGGTTGCGCGCCGACGGTGTGCGCCTGTTGTACGACGCACCCCGCAAGGGCACCGCGAACTCGCGGATCAACTTCATCCACCCCAAGGACACCGGCGGCGTGCTGGTCGAGCTCGTCGAGCCCGCCGCCGATTCAGACCACTAGGACCACCGGCGCGTCGGGCTGCGGTTGGCCCGATTCGTCCAGCACGACGTGTGCCAGTGCCTGCGGTCGTCGACATCGCCGAGTTCCACCGGCAGCACCACCACATGCGCGACGCCCGAACGGATTTCGTGATCGCAGCCCGGGCACCGATAGTTCTTGAGTGCCCGCGCCGCCGTGACGGCGCGCACCTCGTACTCGTAGCCGTCGGGCCCGGTCTCGATCCGGCGCGGCGGCGGTAACGGCGGCAACCGCCGGGGTTCCCTGCGCCGACGGGACATCAGAACAGCCGATACTCGTCGCTGTCCATGCCGCGCATCTGGTCATAGTCCAAAGTGACACAACGGATTCCGCGATCGGTCGCCAACGTGCGGGCCTGCGGCTTGATCTGTTGGGCGGCGAACACGCCTGCGACCGGGGCCAGCACGGTGTCGCGGTTGAGCAGCTCCAGGTAGCGGGTCAGCTGTTCGACACCGTCGATCTCGCCGCGGCGCTTGATCTCGACGGCCACCGACCGGCCTAGCTCGTCGCGGCACAGCAGATCCACGGGCCCGATCGCGGTCGGATACTCGCGACGCACCAACGTGTAACCGGCACCGAGCAATTCGACGTGCTCGGCCAACAGCGCCTGCAGGTGCGCCTCGACGCCGTCCTTCACCAGCCCGGGGTCGACACCGAGCTCGTGGCTGGAGTCGTGTTCGACGTCCTGGACGGTGATGCGCAGTTGCTCGCCCGTCTTGTTCTCCACGACCCAGAGCGGATCTCCAGCATCGGTCTCCTGCTCGGTGACCCAGCACGGCGGGCTCATCCAGTTCAGCGGCTTGTAGGCGCGGTCATCGGCATGCACGCTGACCGATCCGTCAGCTTTGAACAACAGCAGCCGGCGAGCCGACGGAAGGTGGGCGGTCAACCGCCCGACGTAGTCGACGGTGCACTGGGCTATGACAAGGCGCACCCGATCCACCTTAAGGGCACCACCGACGAACTAGGCTGAGGCGACAATGAACGCCGATAAATCGGTCGCGCGGCGGCTGGGCCGGGTGCTGGAGACCGTCACCCGGCAGAGCAGCAAGCTTCCGTCCACCACCCCGGAATACGGCTCATGGGTGCTGGGACGGGTATCCGAAAGCCAGCCCAGACGGCGGATCCGCATTCAGCTGATCCTGACGACGTTCGTGATCGTCGCCAATCTGCTCGGCATCGGTGTGTCGTTGCTCGTGGTCACGCTGACCTTCCCCTCGCCCGAGGTGTTCGCGCCGGACGTCCTCTGGATCACGTTCGGCGTCGCGCCCGCCTACATCGCGCTGGCGCTGATCGTCGGCGTCTTCTGGGCCACGACCAGGGTGATCAACAGCGTGCGGTGGGCCATCGAGGAGCGCACGCCGACTCAGGAGGATCAGCGCAACACGTTCTTCGCTCCGTTGCGGCTCACCCGGGTGTTGCTGGTGCTGTGGGCGATCGGCACAGCGCTGCTCACCACGCTCTACGGTCTGGTCGACACCAACTACATTCCGAAGTTCTTGCTGGGCATCAGCTTTCCGGGAATCGTCGTGTCGACGAGCTGCTTTCTGTTCACCGAGTTCGCCCTGCGGCCGGTGGCCGCCCAGGCGCTGGAGGCGGGCCCGCCACCGATGCGGTTCGCGCCGGGGATCATGGGCCGCACGATGATGGTGTGGGCGCTCGGTTCTGGTGTTCCGGTTCTCGGGATCCTGTTGGCCGCCATCTTCGCGTTGACCCTGGAGAACCTCACCCCCACCCAGTTCGCGTTCGCGGTGATCACCTTGGCGGTGTTCGCGCTGGTGTTCGGGTTCATCCTGATGTGGATTCTGTCGTGGCTGACGGCCACCCCCATCCGAGTCGTCCGTGCGGCGCTCAATCGCGTTGAGAAAGGTGACCTGAACACCAATCTGGTGGTGTTCGACGGAACCGAACTCGGCCAGCTGCAGCGCGGGTTCAACTCCATGGTGCACGGGCTACGCGAACGCGAGCGGGTGCGCGATCTGTTCGGCCGCCATGTCGGCCGTGAGGTCGCCGCGCTGGCCGAGAAGGAAAGACCCGTGCTCGGCGGTGAAGAACGCCATGCGGCAGTCATTTTCGTCGACGTGATCGGTTCGACCCAACTGGTGACGAGCAGGCCCGCGGTCGAGGTGGTCGCGCTGCTCAACCGGTTCTTCGCCGTGATCGTCGACGAGGTCGACCGCCACCGCGGGCTGGTCAACAAGTTCGAGGGCGACGCCGTGCTGGCAGTGTTCGGCGCGCCGGCCTCGCTGGACAACGCCGAGGACGAGGCGCTTGCGGCGGCCAGAGCGATCGCCGCGAGGCTGCGCACCGAGGTGCCTGAGCTCGACGCGGGCATCGGGGTGGCAGCCGGTCAGGTGGTGGCCGGCAATGTCGGCGCCAAGCAGCGCTTCGAATACACCGTGATCGGCGAGCCCGTCAACGAGGCGGCCAGACTGTGCGAGTTCTCCAAATCGGTATCGGGCCATCTGGTCGCGTCGTCGGACACCATTGCCAACGCCACCGAAACCGAAAGCGCCCATTGGACATTCGGTGAAACGGTGACGCTTCGCGGGCTCGATGAGCCGACCCGCATCGCGGTGCCGATCTAGCCGCTGAGCAACTGCCGCGCGGCGGCGACGGCATCGTCGACCGCCCGGAACACGACGGCGTCGTAGTCGCCGCGTCGTTCGGCGGGCACCACCCGTCCGTCGGGGTCGACGAGGTAGCCCTCCTTCCCGTCCTCGGCGAGGCCGGCCCGCATGCCGGTGAGCATGTCGCGGGCCGTGTCGTTGATGTCGTCAACCCTGGTGCCGTCCAGGATCGCGACGTCGAAGCCCGCGCTTTCGCGTGCGGCCGTGCGCAGCACCTGCTCGGCGCCCGCGAACAACAGGTCGCCCTGGATCTCGTACACGCGGATACGCGGACCGCCGTCGTAGACCGCTCGCAGCGTCGCCGAGGTCTCGCGGCTGACTGTGAGGAAATGCAGCCCCAGCCTCGTCGACAGGCTGCGGCATACCTCGACCCCGCGCACGCTGTTGCCCTTGGCGTCCAGACGCGGTGAGTAAACACCGATTCCGAGTTGCCCCGGCAGCACCGCGGCGATACCGCCACCCACCCCGCTCTTGGCGGGCATACCGACGGCGCTGACCCAGTCTCCCGCCGCGTCGTACATGCCACACGTGACCATCACGCTGAGCGTGCGCCGTACCACCTGCCCGTCGGTGACTCGCCGCCCCGTCAACGGGTTCAGCCCGCCACGGGCCAGCGTGGCGGCCATCCGGGCCAAATCCGTACTGGTGACCTTGATCGAGCACTGCCGGAAGTACACGTCGAGCACCTCGTCGGGATCGCCCTGAAGCGCACCGAAGCTGGTCAGCATGTACGCGATCGCCCGATTGCGGTTGCC
This sequence comes from Mycolicibacterium wolinskyi str. Jessa 2025, assembly GCF_049241375.1. Classification (NCBI taxonomy): domain Bacteria; kingdom Bacillati; phylum Actinomycetota; class Actinomycetes; order Mycobacteriales; family Mycobacteriaceae; genus Mycobacterium; species Mycolicibacterium wolinskyi. The sequence continues at coordinate 2,108,980 of NZ_CP185960.1, read as the reverse complement.
GGTCGCCTTCTCGGAGGCATACACGTCGAGGTCGACGTCGAGCCGCCGCCCGGCACATGCCGAGTAGAACTCGTGGATTCGGTTGAACCGTTCGTCGGGCGTGGCGCCGGGCACCAGCGACACCGCGGCGATGGCTCCCGCGTTGATCATCGGGTTCTTGGGCGTCTTGGTGGTCTTGTCGACGCTGATCTCGTTGAAGGCCTCCCCCGACGGTTCGACGCCGATTCGCGCATCGACCGCCCGCTCGCCGATCTGGTCGAGCGCAAGCGCATAGGTGAACGGCTTGGATATCGACTGGATGGTGAATTCGACTGTGGTGTCGCCGGATTCGTAGACGAAACCGTCTGACGACGACAATGTCACACCGAAACCATCCGGATCGACGGTGGCGAGTTCGGGGATATAGTCCGCAAGCGCACCCTCGCGCAGGGCCACGTGCTCGGCACGGATCTGATCCAGGTACCGCTGCACCAGGTCGGCCACGGTCTGCAGTCTAGCCCCGGCGGGTCCTGCGACGACGATGTCGGTTTTCCGCCAGTGATGTCGGTGCATCCGTGTAAACGTGGACGTATGCACGAGGATTTCGACCGCTGTTACCGCGCCGTCCAGTCGAAGGACGCGCGGTTCGACGGCTGGTTTGTGACCGCCGTGCTCACCACCGGCATCTACTGCCGGCCCAGCTGCCCGGTACGGCCGCCGTTCGCGAAGAACATGCGGTTCTATCCGACGGCCGCGGCCGCGCAGGCGGCTGGTTTCCGGGCCTGCAAGCGATGCCGACCCGACGCATCGCCTGGATCTCCCGAATGGAACATGCGCGGCGATGTCGTCGCCCGGTGCATGCGCCTGATCGCCGACGGCACGGTCGACCGCGAAGGCGTCACCGGCCTGGCCGCCCGGGTGGGATACACCACCCGCCAGCTGCAGCGGATCTTGCAGGCCGAGCTGGGCGCCAACCCGCTCGCGCTGGCCCGGGCCCAGCGCAGCCAAACCGCCCGCGTGTTGATCGAGACCACCGAATTGCCGTTCGGCGACGTGGCTTTCGCCGCGGGCTTCGCCTCGATCCGCCAGTTCAACGACACCATCCGAGCCGTGTGCGATATGCCGCCGTCGGAGCTGCGTCGCCGCGCGCGAACCCGGATCGCCATGGACGACACCGCATCCCCGGGCATGCTGTCGCTGCGGCTGCCGGTTCGCAGTCCGTTCGCCTACGAAGGCCTGTTCGGTCATTTGGCTGCCAGTGCCGTGCCCGGCGTAGAGGAAGTCCGCGACGGTATCTACCGCCGCACATTGCGCCTACCCCACGGCAACGGCATCGTCGGGCTGGAGCCGCAGCCCGACCATGTCCGCTGCCAGCTCGTGCTCGACGACTTTCGCGATTTGTCCGCCGCGATCGCGCGCTGCCGGCGGCTACTCGACCTTGATGCCGACCCCGAAGCCGTCGTCGACGCGCTCGGAGCCGACACCGATCTCAGCGCCGTGGTCGCCAAGGCGCCCGGCCAACGTATCCCCCGGACCGTCGACGAAGCCGAGCTCGCCCTTCGGGTCGTGATCGGTCAGCAGGTATCGATCAAAGCTGCCCGCACTCACGCTGGGCGGCTCGCCGCCGCCTACGGGTCTGCCGTCCGCGATGAACAGGGCGGCCTGACGCACGTATTTCCGAGCGTCGCGGATCTGGCCGAGGTCGACCCGAGTCACCTGGCGATGCCGGAGTCGCGGAAGCGGACGGTTCGCGCCATGGTGAGCGCGCTGGCCGAGGACGCACTCGTCCTCGATCCGGGATGCGACTGGCATCGTGCGCGCGAACAGCTTCTGGCATTACCGGGTGTGGGCCCGTGGACCGCGGAAGTGATCGCCCTGCGCGGGCTGGGTGACCCCGACGCCTTCCCGGCGACGGATCTCGGGGTCAAGCTGGCCGCGGAACAGCTTGGCCTGCCAACCGAACCTGGCGCATTGATCGCGCACAGCACCCGGTGGCGGCCGTGGCGCGCATACGCCACGCAACACCTGTGGACGACGCTGGACCACGCGGTCAACCACTGGCCACCGAATGCGAACCGGTAGAAGGAGAATGATGACAACGCTGCAGTACCGCACGGTGGACAGCCCAGTCGGACCGTTGACCTTGGCCGGCCGGGACGGACGGTTGATGCACCTGCGAATGGTCGATCAAACCTACGAACCCAGCCGCGACGGGTGGGCACCCGACGAGTCCGCTTTTCCCGAGGCGGTCGAACAGTTAGCCGCCTACTTCGCTGGCGAACGGACGGAGTTCGTCCTCGAGCTCGAAATGCTCGGGACGCCATTTCAGCGCCGGGTCTGGAATGCGCTGCAGAGCATTCCGTACGGCGAGACGTGTACATATGGCGATATCGCACGCGAAATCGGATCGCCCGGTGCATTTCGGGCGGTCGGCTTGGCCAACGGTCATAACCCGATCGGCATAATCGTGCCCTGCCATCGAGTCATCGGCGCGAACGGCAGTCTCACCGGTTACGGCGGCGGCCTGGAGCGCAAAAGAGCACTACTGGAATTGGAGAGAAGCCGCATGAGGCCGGCGCTCTTCAACTGAAAATGCGTTGAGCGCACAAATGCCTGAGCCCCCCAATCGGAATTGGGGGGCTCAGGACTAATTTGTGTTCGGCGGTGTCCTACTTTTCCACCCGTGTGGGTAGTATCATCGGCGCTGGCAGGCTTAGCTTCCGGGTTCGGGATGGGACCGGGCGTTTCCCTGCCGCTATGGACCGCCGTAACTCTATTCACTCGTTTCTGAGTGCAAATCTATGGTGTGTTTTGGTGGTGGGGTGATCGGTTTGATCATCCGTGGATGTGTGGTTGCGAGTGCGTCAGCATTATTTTGGTTTACATGTTTCCCCACGGGTGTGGGGTGTTGTAAGTTTTCGGCCGGTTAGTGCCAGTTCCCTGAACTTATTGCTAAGTGTGTAGGTCTGGTCTATCGATCCCGTGGTCTGCGGGGGGCCTTATCCCTCTAAAAGGGTGAGAAGCCTGGTCTTGGAGGGGGTTTCCCGCTTAGATGCTTTCAGCGGTTATCCTGTCCGAACGTGGCTATCCAGCGGTGCTCCTGGTGGAACAACTGGTAGACCAGAGGTTCGTCCGTCCCGGTCCTCTCGTACTAGGGACAGATTTCCTCAAGCTTCTGACGCGCGCGGCGGATAGAGACCGAACTGTCTCACGACGTTCTAAACCCAGCTCGCGTGCCGCTTTAATGGGCGAACAGCCCAACCCTTGGGACCTGCTCCAGCCCCAGGATGCGACGAGCCGACATCGAGGTGCCAAACCATCCCGTCGATATGGACTCTTGGGGAAGATCAGCCTGTTATCCCCGGGGTACCTTTTATCCGTTGAGCGACACCCCTTCCACTCAGAGGTGCCGGATCACTAGTCCCGACTTTCGTCCCTGCTCGACATGTACGTCTCGCAGTCAAGCTCCCTTGTGCACTTACACTCAACACCTGATTGCCGTCCAGGTTGAGGGAACCTTTGGGCGCCTCCGTTACATTTTGGGAGGCAACCGCCCCAGTTAAACTACCCGCCAGGCACTGTCCCTGAACCCGGTTCAGGGTTCGAGGTTAGAGGCCCAATACGATCAGAGTGGTATTTCAACAACGACTCCACAACCACTGGCGTGGCTGCTTCACAGTCTCCCACCTATCCTACACAAACCGTATCGAGCACCAATACCAAGTTGTAGTGAAGGTCCCGGGGTCTTTTCGTCCTGCCGCGCGTAACGAGCATCTTTACTCGTAGTGCAATTTCGCCGAGTCTATGGTTGAGACAGTTGAGAAGTCGTTACGCCATTCGTGCAGGTCGGAACTTACCCGACAAGGAATTTCGCTACCTTAGGATGGTTATAGTTACCACCGCCGTTTACTGGGGCTTAAATTCTCCGCTTCACCCCGAGGGGTTAACGGGTCCTCTTAACCTTCCAGCACCGGGCAGGCGTCAGTCCGTATACCTCGTCTTGCGACTTCGCACGGACCTGTGTTTTTAGTAAACAGTCGCTTCTCACTGGTTTGTGCCACCCACTCACGCTCACCACCGCAAGGATGGATCACGCCATGTGGGTCCCCCTTCTCCCGAAGTTACGGGGGCATTTTGCCGAGTTCCTTAACCATAGTTCACTCGTACGCCTTAGTATTCTCTACCTGACCACCTGTGTTGGTTTGGGGTACGGGCCGTGTATGTCCTCGCTAGAGGCTTTTCTCGGCAGCATAGGATCACCGAATTCGCCTCACTCGGCTATGCATCACCTCTCAGGATATGTGAAACCCGGATTTGCCTAGGTTTCTCCCTACAGGCTTGCCCCAGTATTACCACTGACTGGTACGGCTACCTTCCTGCGTCACCCCATCGCTTGACTACTACCAACCGGGGTCCCACGCAGCCGGCAACCCTCCGCTCCCGAAGGAGTGGATGGGCCACCATTTGGGTGGTTAGCACGATTGATTCATCAGGGACGCACATACACGGGTACGGGAATATCAACCCGTTGTCCATCGACTACGCCTGTCGGCCTCGCCTTAGGTCCCGACTCACCCTGGGCGGACTGGCCTGGCCCAGGAACCCTTGGTCTTTCGGCGGGCAAGGTTCTCACTTGCCTAATCGCTACTCATGCCTGCATTCTCACTCCCACACCCTCCACAACTAGATCACTCTGCTGCTTCACCGGATGCAGGACGCTCCCCTACCCAACGATAAATCGTTGCCGCGGCTTCGGCGGTGTGCTTGAGCCCCGCTACATTATCGGCGCACAATCACTTGACCAGTGAGCTATTACGCACTCTTTCAAGGGTGGCTGCTTCTAAGCCAACCTCCTGGTTGTCTTCGCGACTGCACATCCTTTTCCACTTAGCACACGCTTAGGGGCCTTAGCCGGCGATCTGGGCTGTTTCCCTCTCGACGCACGGAGCTTATCCCCCGCCGTCTCACTGCCACACTCTTGGACTTGTCGGCATTCGGAGTTTGGCTGACGTCAGTAACCCTGTGGGGCCCATCGGCCATCCAGTAGCTCTACCTCCAACAAGAAACATGCGACGCTGCACCTAAATGCATTTCGGGGAGAACCAGCTATCACGGAGTTTGATTGGCCTTTCACCCCTACCCACAGCTCATCCCCTCAGTCTTCAACCTAAGTGGGTTCGGGCCTCCACACGGTCTTACCCGCGCTTCACCCTGGCCATGGGTAGATCACTCCGCTTCGGGTCCAGAACACACCACTACACCACACACTCCTGTGTGGATACGCCCTATTCAGACTCGCTTTCGCTGCGGCTACCCCACCCGGGTTAACCTCGCGACATGTCCCTGACTCGCAGGCTCATTCTTCAAAAGGCACGCCATCACCCCACGACAAAGTCGAAGGCTCTGACGGATTGTAAGCGCACGGTTTCAGGTACTCTTTCACTCCCCTCCCGGGGTACTTTTCACCATTCCCTCACGGTACTAATCCGCTATCGGTCACTGGGAAGTATTCAGGCTTACCGGGTGGTCCCGGCAGATTCACAGCAGATTCCACGGGCCCGCTGCTACTCGGGAACACCGTCCAAGGCAGATGTCAGGTTTTCACGTACCGGGCTCTCACCGTCTACGGCAGGCCATCCCAAGCCACTTCCGCTAACCACAACATTTTCTCACTGCCCTCCAGCCAGGTAGAACCGGACAGACGAATCCCACAACCCCGCACACACAACCCCTACCCGGTATCACATGCATACGGTTTAGCCATCCTCCGCTTTCGCTCGCCACTACTCACGGAATCACAATTGTTTTCTCTTCCTACGGGTACTGAGATGTTTCACTTCCCCGCGTTCCCCCCCACTACCTATGTATTCAGTAGCGGGTGACACGACATCACTCGTGCCGGGTTTCCCCATTCGGACATCCTCGGATCCACGCTCGGTTGACAGCTCCCCGAGGCATATCGCAGCCTCCCACGTCCTTCATCGGCTCCCAGTGCCAAGGCATCCACCATGCGCCCTTAAACACTTACAACACAAAACCAAAAAATGAGTCAAAAAGAAATTGCACATCAAACGCACACAACAACGCGACCCCCACCCGAAGGCCGATGCCACACCCTTGCGTGCCAGATGCTCGCAACCACTATCCACAAATCAAACACCACACCCCACCACCAAAGCAGGGCAACAACACGCCGACACCCCCACCGGGATGCCACCCCCACACCAGGGGGCACGGGCCTGTTGTCTCAAAGCCCAATAGTGTGCCTGGCAGTTTTCAAACGTTTGTTGTGCACCAAGCCGACGCCACTACAGCGCTCCAGCTCCTCACGGCTACACCATCCCCAATGGACGATGTTTTTCGTGGTGCTCCTTAGAAAGGAGGTGATCCAGCCGCACCTTCCGGTACGGCTACCTTGTTACGACTTCGTCCCAATCGCCGATCCCACCTTCGACGGCTCCCTCCCACAAGGGGTTAGGCCACCGGCTTCGGGTGTTACCGACTTTCATGACGTGACGGGCGGTGTGTACAAGGCCCGGGAACGTATTCACCGCAGCGTTGCTGATCTGCGATTACTAGCGACTCCGACTTCACGGGGTCGAGTTGCAGACCCCGATCCGAACTGAGACCGGCTTTGAAAGGATTCGCTCCACCTCACGGCATCGCAGCCCTTTGTACCGGCCATTGTAGCATGTGTGAAGCCCTGGACATAAGGGGCATGATGACTTGACGTCATCCCCACCTTCCTCCGAGTTGACCCCGGCAGTCTCTCACGAGTCCCCACCATCACGTGCTGGCAACATGAGACAAGGGTTGCGCTCGTTGCGGGACTTAACCCAACATCTCACGACACGAGCTGACGACAGCCATGCACCACCTGCACACAGGCCACAAGGGAACCGACATCTCTGCCGGCGTCCTGTGCATGTCAAACCCAGGTAAGGTTCTTCGCGTTGCATCGAATTAATCCACATGCTCCGCCGCTTGTGCGGGCCCCCGTCAATTCCTTTGAGTTTTAGCCTTGCGGCCGTACTCCCCAGGCGGGGTACTTAATGCGTTAGCTACGGCACGGATCCCAAGGAAGGAAACCCACACCTAGTACCCACCGTTTACGGCGTGGACTACCAGGGTATCTAATCCTGTTCGCTCCCCACGCTTTCGCTCCTCAGCGTCAGTTACTGCCCAGAGACCCGCCTTCGCCACCGGTGTTCCTCCTGATATCTGCGCATTCCACCGCTACACCAGGAATTCCAGTCTCCCCTGCAGTACTCCAGTCTGCCCGTATCGCCCGCACGCCCACAGTTAAGCTGTGAGTTTTCACGAACAACGCGACAAACCACCTACGAGCTCTTTACGCCCAGTAATTCCGGACAACGCTCGGACCCTACGTATTACCGCGGCTGCTGGCACGTAGTTGGCCGGTCCTTCTTCTGCACATACCGTCACTTGCGCTTCGTCTGTGCTGAAAGAGGTTTACAACCCGAAGGCCGTCATCCCTCACGCGGCGTCGCTGCATCAGGCTTGCGCCCATTGTGCAATATTCCCCACTGCTGCCTCCCGTAGGAGTCTGGGCCGTATCTCAGTCCCAGTGTGGCCGGTCACCCTCTCAGGCCGGCTACCCGTCGTCGCCTTGGTAGGCCATCACCCCACCAACAAGCTGATAGGCCGCGGGCCCATCCCACACCGCAAAAGCTTTCCACCACAATCCATGCAGACCGTGGTCCTATCCGGTATTAGACCCAGTTTCCCAGGCTTATCCCAAAGTGCAGGGCAGATCACCCACGTGTTACTCACCCGTTCGCCACTCGAGCACCCCGAAGGGCCTTTCCGTTCGACTTGCATGTGTTAAGCACGCCGCCAGCGTTCGTCCTGAGCCAGGATCAAACTCTCCAAACAAAAACAACCCAACCAAACAAGGCCAGGTGGAATTCGAATCAGAAAAATCCGATCACAAACAACAGACACCAAAACTGGCATCCAAAAACAACCACGCCCTAAACGGGAAAAAGAACGTGGCCAAAAAACAACAAACAAAAACCACCAAACACACTATTGAGTTCTCAAACAACAGACCAGATTGTTGTGGTTGCCCCTCTTCAGGGCAACCCTGCCAGCTTAAACTATCTTGGTTAGAGAGTCAAGCGGCTTTGTCTCCCCGCTGCCGGGGCAACTCGATTAGATTAGAACTTCTGTCCGCCGCGAGTCAAATCCCCTGGTCAGAGGCGTTTTACTCGAATCGGCTGCAACTCGACCTAGGTTACCCGCTCGATCTCGGCGCCCAAACTCACCAGGTTCTCCACGAACAGCGGGTAGCCCCGGTCGATGTGGAACACGTCGTGAACCTCGGTGTCGCCGTCCGCGACCAACCCCGCGAGCACCAGGCCGGCGCCCGCGCGGATATCCGACGACCAGACCGGGGCACTCGACAGCTGAGGAATCCCGCGGACGACGGCGTGATGGCCATCGGTTCTGGCGTCGGCACCAAGCCGGATCATCTCCTCGACGAACCGGAACCGAGCCTCGAACACGTTCTCGGTGATCATCGAAGTTCCATCCGCCACCGAGGCCAGGCCGATCGCCATCGGCTGCAGATCGGTGGGGAATCCCGGGAACGGGAGCGTCGCAACGTTCACGGCCTTCGGGCGTTCGTACTGCACAACGCGGAAACCGTCGTCGTTCTGGGTCACGGTGGCGCCGGCATCGTGCAGCTTGTGCAACACCAACTGGAGGTGCTGCGGGTCGACACCGGTGACCGAGATGTCGCCGCGCGTCATCGCCGCGGCTATCCCCCACGTCGCGGCGACGATCCGGTCACCGATGACCCGGTGCTCGGTCGGATACAGCCGGTCGACGCCGGTGATCGTCAGGGTGGACGTACCCGCACCGCTGACCTGTGCGCCCATCTGGTTGAGCATCGCGCACAGATCGACGACGTCGGGCTCTCGCGCCGCATTGTGGATCGTCGTCACACCTTCGGCCAGAACGGCGGCCATCAGGATGTTCTCCGTGGCGCCGACCGACGGAAACTCCAGCTGGATCTCGGCACCACGCAGATGGTCGGCTTCGGCGACCACACAACCGTGCTCGATATTGCAGGTCGCACCGAGCTGACGAAGGCCGGCCTGATGCATGTCCAACGGCCGGGAGCCGATCGCATCACCGCCCGGCAGCGCAACCTTGGCCTTCTTGCACCTGCCGACCAACGGGCCGAGCACACACACCGATGCCCGGAACTGGCGCACCGCGGCGAAGTCGGCGTCGTACTTCGGCTCATCCGGCGAGGTGATCCGAACCGTCTGGCCATCCAACTCGACCGTCGCCCCGAGCCCGCGCAGCACCTCGGCCATCAGCGGAACATCGAGAATGTCCGGGCAGTTGGTGATCGTGCTCGTGCCCTCGGCCAGCAGCGAGGCGGCCATCAGCTTCAGCACGCTGTTCTTCGCGCCTCCGACAGCAACTTCGCCCGATAACCGGTTGCCGCCGGTCACCACGAAACGCTCGCTCACGCGGCTAGTGTAGACAGCCCTCGGCCCAGATTCAGAACGCTTCCGTGATAACGCGCGAGCCCGAGATGGCCTGCCGCCGAGCCCGGTACGGTTCAGTCATGGCAGTTCATCTCACCCGCATATATACCCGCACCGGCGACGATGGGACGACCGGGCTGAGCGATTTCAGCCGCGTTTCGAAGAATGATGCGCGGCTGGCGGCCTATGCCGATTGTGATGAGGCCAACGCCGCGATCGGCGTTGCGATTGCCATGGGCGGCCCGAACCAGCAAATGTCAGCGGTATTGCGGCAGATCCAGAACGACCTGTTCGACGCCGGTGCCGATCTCTCCACCCCGGTTGTCGAGAATCCCGAGCACCCGCCGCTGCGGATCTCCCAGCCCTACATCGACCGGCTGGAGAAGTGGTGCGACGAGTTCAACGAGGAGCTGCCTGCGCTCAACTCGTTCGTCCTGCCGGGCGGCACTCCGCTGTCCGCGCTCCTACATGTCGCGCGAACGGTTGCGCGCCGGGCGGAACGGTCGGCGTGGGCCGCGATCGATCAGCACGGTGACTCGGTGAGCGTGTTGCCCGCCAAATACCTCAACCGGCTGTCGGATCTGCTGTTCATCCTGTCGCGGGCAGCGAACCCGGACGGCGATGTGCTTTGGAAGCCCGGTGGCGGCGCGGGTCAGTAGGACCGGCGGCGCGCCCGTGGTGACGGGCGTGACTCCAGCCAGGACGTGAACGCCGTCAACGCACCGCGATCGAGTGCGATCTCGTACCCCTGACGGCGTTCGGAGCCGGTGTCGCGCAATTCCAGGATGACGATCTGGTCGGTCATGATGTCGAATTCGTCGCCGCGCGGTGAGCGGCGGGAAACCACTTCCAACCCGCGACGGCTGAGCCGACGATCCGGCCACCACCGGATGCTGGAGAGCCGGTAGAAACCGGCTTCCCCACCGCGATACCGCATCACCCCGTGCCGCCAGCCGTGGCCACCGACCGCGGGGAAATCACGCAGGATCGCGGCGGTTCCGCCCACCTGACGCAATTTCCACAGCCGGTAGCACAGCGCGATGACCAGCAGTAGGAGCACACCGACGAGCGCGACCATGGCAATCATGGACGCGCTCATCGGCAATCAGTCGATCTGGCCTAGGGCGCGCAGGCGCGCCCGGCCCCATGCTGCAGTCCGCTCGTCGTCGGACTCCGAATCCTGCTTGGCCGAATCAGCGTCGATCTCGGATTCGAACTGTGCGTTCTCCACCAGGATCCGGACGGTCTCCTCGGTCACCGACAGGAAGCCGCCGTCGACCGCGATACGTAGATCGTCCTCACCCTCACGCTCGACGCGGACCATGGCGTCGTCGACCAGCTGCGCCACCAACGGGATATGCCGCGGCAGGATGCCGATCTCACCGGCGGTGGTCCGGGTGAAGACGAACGTGGCGGGGCCGGACCAGAGCTCACGCTCTACGGCAACGATCTCGACGTTCAAATCAGCCATGTCACACCACCTTTCGCACTCGAGTATCTACCGCGCTCATCACAGCTTGGCGCCGAGGCTTTCAGCCTTCTTCGCCAGGTCGTCCAGACCACCGATCAGGAAGAACGCCTGCTCGGGCAGGTGGTCGAAGTCGCCCTTGGTGAGCTTGTCGAACGCCTCGATGGTCTCCTTGAGCGGCACCGTCGAGCCCGGCTGACCGGTGAACTGCTCGGCCGCCATCATGTTCTGGCTCAGGAAGCGCTCGATACGACGCGCACGCTGCACCAGCTGCTTGTCTTCTTCGGAGAGCTCGTCGATACCGAGGATCGCGATGATGTCCTGAAGATCCTTGTAGCGCTGCAGGATCCGGATGACTTCCTGGGCGACGCGGTAGTGCTCGTCGCCGACGACCGCGGGGTCGAGGATCGTCGAGGACGAGGCCAGCGGGTCCACCGCGGGGAAGATGCCCTTGGAGAACACCGCACGCGAAAGCTCGGTGGTGGCGTCCAGGTGGGCGAACGTGGTGGCCGGGGCCGGGTCGGTGTAGTCGTCGGCGGGCACGTAGACGGCCTGCATCGAGGTGATCGAGCGACCACGGGTCGAGGTGATGCGCTCCTGCAGCTCACCCATCTCGTCGGCCAGCGTCGGCTGGTAACCCACGGCCGAAGGCATGCGGCCCAGCAGGGTCGAGACCTCGGAACCGGCCTGGGTGAACCGGAAGATGTTGTCGATGAACAGCAGCACGTCCTGGCCCTGCTCGTCGCGGAAGAACTCGGCCATGGTCAGGGCAGACAGGGCGACGCGCATACGGGTGCCTGGCGGCTCGTCCATCTGGCCGAACACCAGCGCGGTGTCCTTGAGCACGTTGGCGTCGGCGAGCTCGACCCACAGGTCGTTGCCCTCACGGGTGCGCTCCCCCACGCCGGCGAACACCGAGGTACCACCGAAGTTGCGGGCGATGCGGTTGATCATCTCCTGGATCAGAACCGTCTTGCCCACGCCGGCGCCACCGAACAGGGCGATCTTGCCGCCACGCACGTACGGGGTCAGCAGGTCGACGACCTTCAGACCGGTCTCCAGCATCTCGGTGCGGGGCTCCAGGTCCGAGAAGGCCGGCGGCTTGCGGTGGATCGACCAGTGCTCGAAGTCCTTGCCGTAGCCCGGATCGTCGAGGCAGTCGCCGAGGGCGTTGAACACGTGGCCCTTGACGCCGTCACCAACGGGGACGGAGATCGAGGCACCGGTGTCGCTGACCTCGACGCCGCGCACCAGGCCGTCGGTGGGCTGCATGGAGATGCAGCGCACCAGGTTGTCGCCGAGGTGCTGGGCGACCTCAAGGGTCAGGGTCTTGGCGAGCGCACCGAACGTGATGTCGGCATGCAGCGCGTTGAACAGATCGGGCACAGCGCCACGCGGGAATTCGACGTCCACCACCGGGCCGGTGATGCGGACAACGCGACCCGCGGTCTTTTCTGCAGTAGCAGTCATTCTCTCTTCGCTTCCTACGGGGCTTACTTGGCGTCGGCGAGCGCGTTGGCGCCGCCGACGATTTCGCTGATTTCCTGGGTGATCTGTGCCTGACGCTCGCGGTTGGCCGCCAGCGTGAGCGCCTTGATCAGATCGTCGGCGTTGTCGGTGGCCGACTTCATCGCGCGCCGGCGTGACGCCGACTCCGAAGCCGCGGCTTCCAGCAACGCTGCGTAGACGCGCGTCGCGACGTAGCGCGGAAGCAGCGCGTCGAACAGCGTCTCTGGATCCGGCTCGAACGAATACAGCGTGTGGGGCCCGGTTTCGGCCTCGCCGACGTACTCGACCTCCATCGGCGCGATCCGCCGTGCCACCGCGGTCTGCGACAGCATCGAGCGGAACTCCGTGAACACGATGTGCAGTTCGTCGACACCGAGGATCCCGTCGGCTCCGGCGTCGTCACCTTCGTCGTCGGCACCGGACATGAACGCGGTCACCAGGGTGTCAGCGATCGTCTTGGCGTCCTCGTACGTCGGCCGCTCGGAGAACCCGGTCCACGACTCGGTGACCGTGCGCTGCCGGAAGCTGAAGTAGCCCAGCGCTTTCCGGCCGACCACGTACAGCACCGGAGTCTTGCCCTCGTCACGCAGGAGCGAGAACAGTTCCTCGGTCCGCCGCAGCACGTTGGCGTTGTAGGCGCCGCACAGGCCGCGGTCCGACGACACCACCAGCACACCGGCCCGCTTCGGGACTTCACGCTCGACGAGCAGCGGGTGGTCCAGCGCGCTGGCACCCGCGAGCTCGGTGAGCATGTTGGTGATCTCGGTGGCGTAGGGCCGGGCCGCCTCGACCCGGGCCTGCGCCTTGGCGATCCGCGACGTCGCGATCAGCTCCTGGGCCTTGGTGATCTTCTTGATCGACCCGGCGGAGCGGATGCGCCCGCGTAGTTCGCGCAGTGTGGCTGCCATCTGTTACCTAGGCCTTCTTGGGAGCAGGCTTGCGGACCTTGACCGATTCCTTCTCCAGGTCCTCGGGATTGAGCGCGTCGGCGTCAGCCTCGTTGACCACCACCGAGCTGCCGTCGGATGCGGAGAAGCCCTTCTTGAACTCGTTGATGACCGAAGCCAGCTTCTCCTCGACCTCCTCGGAGAGCTTCTTGGTCTCGCGAATCCCGTCAAGGATGTCGGAGTGGCTGGCCTTCACATGCTCCAGCAGCTCCGCCTCGAAACGCGAGACGTCTTCGGCGGGAACCGAATCCAGGTGGCCCTTCGTGCCGAGGAAGATCGCGACGACCTGGTCCTCGACCGCCATCGGGCTGTACTGCGGCTGCTTGAGCAGCTCGACCAGGCGGACACCGCGGTCCAGCTGAGCCTTGGACGTCGCGTCCAGGTCGGAGGCGAACGCGGCGAAGGCCTCCAGCTCGCGGTACTGCGACAGATCCAGACGCAGCGAGCCGGCCACCTCCTTCATCGCCTTGATCTGCGCGGCGCCACCGACGCGGGACACCGAGACACCGACGTTGATGGCCGGCCGCACGCCCTGGTTGAACAGGTCGGACTCCAGGAAGCACTGGCCGTCGGTGATCGAGATGACGTTGGTCGGGATGAACGCCGAGATGTCGTTGGCCTTGGTCTCGATGATCGGCAGGCCGGTCATCGAACCGCCGCCGAGCTCGTCGGAGAGCTTCGCGCAACGCTCCAGCAGGCGCGAGTGCAGGTAGAACACGTCGCCGGGGAACGCCTCGCGGCCCGGCGGGCGGCGCAGCAGCAGCGAGATCGCGCGGTAGGCGTCGGCCTGCTTGGACAGGTCGTCGAACACGATCAGGACGTGCTTGCCGTCGTACATCCAGTGCTGGCCGATGGCCGAACCCGTGTAGGGCGCAAGCCACTTGAAGCCAGCTGCGTCGGAAGCGGGGGCGGCGACGATGGTGGTGTACTCCATCGCGCCACCCTCTTCCAGCGCGCGCTTGACGCTGGCGATCGTGGTGCCCTTCTGGCCGATCGCGACGTAGACGCAGCGCACCTGCTGCTTCGGGTCGCCGGTCTCCCAATTCTTGCGCTGGTTGAGGATGGTGTCGACGCAGACGGCGGTCTTGCCGGTCTTGCGGTCGCCGATGATCAGCTGGCGCTGGCCACGGCCGATCGGCGTCATGGCGTCGATGGCCTTGATGCCGGTCTGCAGCGGCTCGCCGACGCCCTGGCGCTGAACCACCGTGGGTGCCTGCAGCTCGAGCTCGCGACGGGTGTCCGAGGCGATGTCGCCCTGGCCGTCGATCGGCTGGCCGAGCGGGTTGATGACGCGGCCGAGGAAGGCGTCGCCGACCGGCACGGACAGCACCTGCCCGGTGCGCTTGACCTGCTGGCCTTCTTCGATCTTCTCGAACTCACCCAGGATGACCGCGCCGACGCTGTGCTCGTCGAGGTTCATCGCAACGCCCAGGACACCGCCTGGGAACTCGAGCAGCTCCTGCGTCATGACCGAGGGCAGGCCCTCGACGTGGGCGATGCCGTCACCGGCGTCGACGACGGTGCCGATCTCTTCGCGCTCGGTGTCGGCGGAAAACGAGGATACGTAATCCTCGATGGCACCTTCGATATCAGCAGCCGAGATTGTCAACTCTGCCATGGTTTTTCGTCTTCCTACCTTGTTCTTAGGGTGGTTCGTGAGTTTCGACTCAGTCCGGCAACCGGGTCTGAGCGGCGGCTAGTCGGGACGAGATGGAGCCGTCGATCACCTCGTCGCCGACGGTGATCGACAGACCACCGAGGACTTCTGGGTCGACGTGCAGCTGGACGGACACCGGGTGGCCGTAGATACGGCTGAGCACCTCGGTGAGGCGCGTGCGCTGGGCATCGCTCAGCTCGGCGGCGGCCGTCACATGGGCGACGACCTCACCGCGGCGTGCCACCGCGAGCTCGGCGAGGTCGATGACGGCCTCGTCGGCACGCTCGCCGCGCAGCAGTCGGACGGTCTGGGTCAACAGCGCCGCTGCGGTCCCGTTCACCCCGGAGCCACCGGTGAGCACCTTGTCCAGCAAGGCAACTCGACCGTCGGCCGGCGTCGTGTAGTCGCTCAGGAGAGCCGACAGTCGCGGCTCGGCGTCGAGGACGCGGCCGAACCGGAACAGCTGGTCCTCCACCTCGTCGACCTCACCCGCGGTCTCGGCCCGCTTGAGCAGAGCCAGACGCGCGGTGTGTTCGATTGCGTCGACCAGGTTGGACTCGGTCGACCAGCGCTGCGACACCGCGGTCCGCAGCACGTCCAGAGCGGGGGCGCCCACCTTGCCGTTCAGCAGGCGCTCGAGCAGCCGCACCTTGGGCGCGGCGTCGTCGGCCGGTTCGGCCAGGTGCTTGTTGAGCACCGACTCGGACAGCAGCAGGTTGGCCACCGATGCCAGTTCGTCGGCGAGCGTGGTCAGACCGTTCGCGTCGAGACCGCCCGCGATCTCGTCGAACTTGCCCACCAGGACAGCCAGCGACTCACGGCTGGCGGCCCGAAGCCGGGACGTGGCGGCGGTGTCGATCACCACCGTGGACGGAGCCATCTCCTCCAGCTCGGCCAGGAAGCGGTCGACCGTTGCCGCCTGCGCCTGCGGATCGGACACGTGCGCCCGCACCAGCTCGGCGGCCTTGGCCACCGACTCCTCGCCGAGACCCGAGCGCAGCTGACGGATGAGCTGCTGGCGCATCAGCTGAACCTGTTGTGCGCCTTGGGCCTTGATGCGCTCGGCTTCGGTACCGGCCTGTTCGGCCAGCTGCGCGGCAATGCGCTCGGAGTCCTGCTTGGCCTCGTCGGTGACCTTCTCCGACTCTGCCTTGGCATCCGCGAGCGCCTTGGCGTGCATCGCGTCGGCATCGGCGAGTTTCTTCGACGCCTCCGCACTTTCAGCGAGAGCGACGCGCACGGCTTCCTGCTGCTTCTGCATCAGGGACCGCACGGGCGGCACTACCCACTTCACGATGATGAATGCGATGACGGCGAAGCCGATCAGCTGTCCGATGAATATCGACATCTACTGCGTCCCACCTGATTTCACGTCGACGCCGAGGATGCGGCTGGCCAGGGTGGCCGACAGTCCATCCACGGACGATTCGAGGCCACCGCGCACCTGATCGCTCTGCGCGGACAGTTGCTCATCGGCCTGGCGTACGGTCTCGGCTACCTCACCGCTCGCTTCGGCGCGCTTTTCGTCGACAACCTGACGACCCGACGCGCGGGCCTCGTCCCTGATGGACGACGCCTGCGCACGTGCGCCGGCCATGGCCTCGTCGTAATCGGCCTGTGCCGCGGCGACCTGCTCGGCCGACTTGCGGTTGTCCGCTGCCGTCTTGGCCAGCATCGCTTCCCGCTCCGCGAGCACCTTGCTGATCGGCGGCACAACCCATTTCGCGATCACGCCGAGCACGATCAGGAAGATGATCAGCACGGCGAAGAAGGTGCCGTTGGGGACCAGGAAGTTGCTCTGGCCCCCACCGCCTTCCTCCGCCGCGAGGATGGTTAGGTCACTCATACCGACGGACTACTGCAGGCCCGGCGTGGCGAAGACGAACAGCGCCATGAAGGCCAGGTTGATGAAGTACGCGGCCTCAACCAGACCAACGGTGATGAAGAACGGGGTGAAAAGCCGGCCCTGGGCCTCGGGCTGCCGGGCGATGCCCGAGATCAGCGCGTTACCCGCAATGCCGTCACCGATACCAGCGCCGATGGCGCCGCCACCCATGATCAATCCACCGCCGATCAGAGCGCCGGCCGTGATGATGGCGTTTGGATCGAGTTCCATTCCTTTTATCCTCCTTGATAACTGGTGGCTGTGCCGCCAGAGGTTCGTGTGGTGCGGTTGTTGGGACTAATGGCTTTGGTCAGTGATCTTCGTGGTCCAGCTCCATCGACTGGCTGAAGTACAGGATCGTCAGCAGCGAGAAGATGAACGCCTGGATCAGGCCGACGAACAAGTCGAAGGTCTTCCAGATCGCGTTGGGTGCCCACTGGATGTACCAGGGGAACATCGCGATGAGCGCCACCAGGATGCCGCCGGCGAAGATGTTGCCGAAAAGACGGAGTGCCAACGAGATGGGCTTGGCCAGCTCCTCGACGATGTTGATCGGCGCGAGGAATGCGACGTGACCCTTGACCACCTTGAGCGGGTGGCCGATGATGCCCCGGCGCCAGACGCCCGCGGCGTGGTAGGCGACGAACACGAACAGCGCGAGCGCCAGCACGAAGTTGATGTCGGAGGCCGGCGGCTTGTACAGCTCGCCCGCGGCGCCGTCCGATCCGCCGTACTGCAGCGGAAGCACCGCCAGCCAGTTGGAGATCAGGATGAACACGAAGATGGTGACCGCCAGGGGCAGCACGAACGGCGCGACCTTCATGCCGATGGCACTTTCGATCTGACCGCGCATCTGGATGGTCAGCGCTTCCCAGAACAGCTGGACACCGCCCGGCACCCCGGTCGAGGTGACCTTGGCGCGCAGGAAGAACGCCAACCCGATCACGATCACCGCGGTGATCGCGGTCGCGAGGATGGTGTCACCGTTGAACGTCATCCCGAACAGCTCGAACACCATGGTGTGGTGTCCGACGTGGATGGCGGCACCGCCTTCTTCGGCGGCCAGCACGGTCGTCGTCTGAGTCATAGAGGTCAGCTCAACCCTTCGATTCCGAATCCAAGACGTCCAGGCCGTTCGTGCGGATCTTGCGCAGCACGGGGATGCTGGTGCTCATCACCAGCAGCGCCTGGAACACCGCCAGCCCGAACAGCACCGCGATGCCGCCCGAGGTTCTGAAGACAAACGCGATCGCGAGCGCGATCGCGGTGATGGCCAGCAACCGGGTCGCCGAGTTGACCGCCATCTTCTTCTTGAGAGGGTGCTCTTCAGCGGTGATCGACTCCACCGCGCGGCGCACCAGGAGGGCGTTGATCAGCCCGAGGGCCAGACCGGCCCCGAAGAAAAGTCCGAAGAAAATGTGTCCGGTGAACCCGGCCGCGAGAGTTGCGACTCCGGTCAACGCGACGCAGACGATCAACAGGCGCAGCGGCCTGAAAGCCACCGACGGAAACACCAACGGCGCATCTTGCGCTGGTGTCGTCACTGCTTCACCTCAATCCCGCGGTCACGAGAACTACCACAATTCACTGGCAAAACCCTGTGCGTGCCCGACGAGCGTATCGAAGGGCGACGGGCGCGCTGGAATCACCCAAGGGGTAGCTCCCTTTTGTCGGTCGTTGATCGGCTCCGATCGGCTCTGAGAACCGATGGGCCGGGCCGGCAACCCGCGAGGTTTTTCGGGTTCTGCCAGCACCGTACCACATGGTAGGCACCCCTAAACGGGGCCTACTACTTTTTGTCGTATTGGCCGGTTTTACTGCTCCTCGGATGCCTCCGAGTCACGGCGCAACAAGGGGATCAACGTGACGACGATCGCGACCAGAATGGCGGCCACCATCACCGCACCGGTGTGGCGCGGATCGAAGAAGATCGTGCTCGCCGCACCGAACGCGATGATGCCGACCCACAGGTAGATCAGCAGGACCGCACGCCGGTGCGAGTGCCCGATCTGCAGGAGCCGGTGATGCAGGTGCATCTTGTCGGGGCTGAGCGGGCTGCGCCCGGCCCGGGTTCGACGCACGATCGCGAGCAAGGTGTCGAGCGCCGGTACCAGCATCACCGCGACCACCAGCAAAAACGGCGACAACAGCGCGAACACGTCGCGGGCGCCGTAGGCGTTCTGCGAGATCGGGCCTGCCGCCGTCGTCGACGCCGCTCCGAGCATCAGGCCGATCAGCATGGATCCGGAGTCGCCCATGAAGATCTTGGCCCGGTGGAAGTTGTGCGGCAGGAACCCCAGACACGCGCCGGCCAGCACGACCGAGATGACGGCAGGCGGGTAGAACAGGACGTCGCCGCCGTGGTCGCGAAGCAGCCCGACCGAGAACACGCAGATGGCGAGCGCCGTGATCAGTCCGAGGCCCGCCGCGAGCCCGTCGAGCCCGTCGACGAAGTTCATCGCGTTGACGATCGACACGGTCAGCGCCAAGGTCAGCAGAATCGACGAAACCTGGTCGAGGACGATCGTGCCCACTCCCCCGATCGGGATGTAGAGCACGCTCCAGGCCACGCCCATCGTGACGAGCACGCTGGCGGCCGTGATCTGACCGGCGAACTTGGTCAACGCGTCCAGGCCCCAGCGGTCGTCGATCAGCCCGATCGCCATGATCAGCCCGCCGGCGACCACGACCGCGGGCATGCCGGTCGAATAGACGAAACCCCGCGTCAGCGCGGGCAGCTGGGAGGCCAGCAGCACGGCCGCGGCCACCCCGATGTACATGGCCAGCCCGCCCATCCGCGGGATCGGGTGGACATGTACATCGCGTTCGCGTGGATACGCGACGGCGCCGAGCCGGATGGCGAGCGCGCGCACCCAGCCGGTGGCGAAGTAGGTGATGATGGCGGCCGTCAGGCCCACGAGCGCGAGCTCGCGCAGCGGCACACCGGCTCCCCGGTCCGACAACGCGAGAACCCCGTCGGCCGTGATCACCGGTGCACCGTACTGCAGAAAGCTGAGATCATTCCGTCAATGGCGGGGCGAGTGTCGAGACTTCCACTTCGAGAACCCGCGCGATGTCCTCGGCGCTGATCGGACCGCTGCGCAGGATGCGGGGTTGTGCGCCGGTCAGGTCCACGATGGTCGACGCGGCCTGTTGTTCGGCAGGCCCGCCGTCGAGGTAGACCTCGACGAGATCGCCGAGCTGATCGCGCGCCTCGGCCGCGGTGACCGCGGCCGGTCGGCCGGAGATGTTGGCACTCGACACCGCCATCGGGCCGACCTCACGCAGGAGTTCGATCGCGACCGGGTGCAGTGGCATCCGCAGCATGACGCTGCCGTGGGCATCGCCGAGATCCCATTGCAGCGACGGCGCTTGCTGCACCACGAGGCTCAGCGCGCCGGGCCAGAACGCCCGGATCAGTTCGCGAGCGGTCCGCGGCACCGAGTAGACGAGCCCGTCGATGGTGGTCCAGGAGCCGACGAGAACGCCGACGGGCATGTCACGCCCTCGACCTTTGGCCGACAGCAGCGCCCCGACCGCTTCCGGGTCGAACGCGTCGGCGCCGATGCCGTAGACGGTGTCGGTGGGCATCACGACGAGGCGGCCGCCTTTGACCGCGCTGACCGCCGAGGCGATACCGGTTTCCCGCGCGACGGGATCGGCACAGTCGAACAGCTCGCTCATACTGTCAGCTTCGCCCAATTCGGGTCGCCGTGACAAAGCGGGGTCGTCCCGCCAGGTCGCGGTGGGCCGTCACGTCGCCGAAGCTGCCGTCGTTGGCGAGTGCCGCGACGGTGCGGTGCGACGTGGTGTCGTCGTGCTCGACCGCGCATGCGCCGCCGTCGCGCAGCCAGCGCGCCGCGAGCCGCACGAGCGGTCCGATCACCGCCATGCCGTCCGGCCCACCGAACAGCGCATGGGCCGGATCATGGTCTGCGACTTCCGGTTCGAGCTCGGCCCCGTCCGGGATATAGGGCGGATTCGACACCACCAGGTCAACCGCGCCGTCGAGTTCGGGCAGCAGCCCGGGGGCCGTGACGTCGGCGGCAAGCACCTCGACCGTCGTCCCCGCGGTGTTGCGGCGCGCGTACTCCAGCGCGGCAGGCGAGTCGTCGACGGCGATCACGCGCGCGTCGGGCCGGTGCCGGGCCAGCGCAAGCGCAAGCGCCCCCGAGCCCGTGCACAGGTCGACGATCACGGCTCCGCGTGGAACGTCATGCGTGTCAACCCAATTCACTGCCCATTCGAGCAGCGACTCGGTTTCCGGCCGCGGGATGAACACCCCGGGGCCCACCGCGAGGGTGAGCGGGCCGAACGCCGCGGTTCCGATCAGGTGCTGCAACGGCACGCGCCGGGACCGGGCGGCCACGAGGTCGTGGAATGTCTGCAGGACGTCGGGCCCGGGATCGTCGAGCAGTATCAGACGGCCGCGGTCGGTGCCCGCGGCGTGCGCGGCGAGCAGTTCGGCGTCGATGCGCGGCGAACCGACGCCCGCCGCCTCGAGTGTCGCCGTCGCAGCCTCGATCGCTTGTCGCATGGAGGTCATACCGCCCCGGCGTACCGGGTCAGGCCTGCTGCAGGCGGGCCTGCTTGTCGGCTTCGGCGAGTGCGTCGAACAGCGGGTCGAGGTCGCCGTCGAGCACCTGGTCGAGGTTGTGGGCCTTGAAGTTGATGCGGTGATCGGCGATCCGGTTTTCCGGGAAGTTGTAGGTACGGATGCGCTCGCTGCGGTCGACCGTCCGGATCTGGCTCGCCCGGTCGGCCGAGGCGTCGGCCTGGGCCTGTTCTTCGGCCAGCGCCTGCAGCCGGGCCGCCAGCACCTGCATCGCGCGCGCCTTGTTCTGCAGCTGTGAGCGTTCGTTCTGGCAGGTGACGACGATGCCGGTGGGCAGATGCGTGATCCGCACGGCCGAGTCGGTGGTGTTGACGCCCTGGCCGCCCTTGCCCGACGACCGGTACACATCGATGCGCAGATCCGATTCGTCGATCGCGACTTCCTCGACCTCTTCGGGTTCGGGGTAGACCAGCACGCCGGCCGCCGAGGTGTGCACGCGGCCCTGCGATTCGGTGACGGGAACCCGCTGAACTCGGTGCACTCCGCCCTCGAACTTCAGCCTCGCCCACACACCGTCGGCGGAATCGCCCTTGCTCCGGATCGACAGCGTGGCGTCCTTGTAGCCGCCGAGATCGGACGTCGTCTCGTCGAGCATCGTCACGCTCCAGCCGTGACGTTCGGCGTACCGCATGTACATCCGCGCCAGATCGGCCGCGAACAGCGCGGACTCCTCGCCGCCTTCGCCCGATTTCACCTCGAGCACGATGTCGTCGGCGTCGTGCGGGTCGCGTGGGGCGAGCTGATCGGTCAGCTGTCGGTCCAACTCGGCGACCGTGGCGGCGAGCTCGTCGACCTCGGCGGCGAAACTGGCGTCGTCGGCGGCCAGCTCACGGGCCGCTTCGAGGTCGCCGCGGGCGGCTTCCAGCTTGCGGTACGTCGCGACGACGGGCGAGACCTGCGCGAACCGGCGGCCCACCTTGCGGGCGGCCGCCGCGTCGGAATGCAGATTGGGATCGGCGAGCTGGCGCTCGAGGTCAGCGTGCTCGGCCAGCAACGCCTCGATCGCCGGCGCGGTATCTGTGTCGGTCACTTGCCCGCTCCTTCCCGAATCCTCCGTGAAACGAAAACAGCGCCCGGATCCGACGCGGATGCGACAGATCGGGCGCTGTTGACGTAGCTACTTGTCCGCTGCGGCCTTGTCACCGGCGGGCTTGCGCTTGCCGTAGCGCTTCTCGAAGCGGGCGACGCGGCCGCCGCTGTCGAGGATCTTCTGCTTGCCGGTGTAGAACGGATGGCACTGCGAGCAGACCTCGACGACGATCTGTCCGCTCTGCTTCGTGCTGCGCGTGGTGAAGGTGTTGCCACAACCGCAGTGCACGGTGGTCTCGACGTACTCAGGATGAATGCCTGTTTTCATGGTTCCTCTTCATTCGTGGGCCCGGGTCGCCCGAAGTGCCAGGAGCTATTTCGCTCCTCACGTGCGCGGACGTGAACCGGGACCGAGGGTCAGCGGTCCATTATGCCAGGTCAACCGCCAGTCTCCTAAACGCGTGATGAACGGACGATATTCCGGGTATCCGATGATCGACGCCTCACCGTTTACCAACCCCGATCAGCGGTGAGGCGTCCTGTCGGCGTCGGTGTATCGCGTGCCCTCGCGCCGCCACAGGCATCGTCCGTCCGGCTCGGCACCGCGCGCGATGAGCTCGCGTTTGAGGATCTTGTTGGTCGCGGTCATCGGCAGATCGTCGGCGATCCAGACATGGCGTGGCCACGCCTTCGGTGACAGATCGGGCTGCGCGGCGAGGAACTCCTCGAAGTCCTCGGGCCTGAGGGACGCGCCGTCCTGCAGCACGATGGCGGCCATCACCTGATCGCCGACGAACTCGTCGGGCACCGGGTACACCGCGACGATGTTGACCGCGGGATGACGCACGAGAATGCGTTCGATGGGCGCCGACGTCATGTTCTCGCCGTCCACCCGCATCCAGTCGGCGGTCCGGCCGGCGAGGTAGATCCAGCCCTCGGCGTCGCGGTAGGCCAGATCGCCCGACCAGTACATTCCGTGGCGTAACCGCTCGTCGGTCGCCGACTGGTCGTTGTAGTAGCCCTGGAACAGTCCGGCGCCCGTGGTGTTGACGAGCTCGCCGATGGCCTCATCGCCGTTGACCAATGCACCGCCCGCGTCGAATTCCGCGACGGCGCACTCGGTGACGGTCTCGGGGTCGTAGATCGCCACCCCGGGGAACCCTTTGCCCACCGATCCGGGCGGGCAGTTGTCCTCGCGCGTGACGATCACGGCGCCTTCGGTAGAGCCGAAACCGTCCCACACCGTGCAGCCGAATCGCCTGCCGAATTCGGCGATGTCGCGATCGCTGGCCTCGTTGCCGAATGCCACACGCAGCGGATTGTCACTGTCGTCGGGCTGTTCGGGCGTGGCGAGCACATAGGCCAGTGGTTTGCCGACGTAGTTCAGGTAGGTCGCGCCGTAACGGCGCAGATCGCGCAGCAGTCCGGACGCCGAGAACGTCGCAGGCGCCATCGCGGCGCCCGACGCGACGGCCACGCCCCAGCCCGCCAGCAGCGCGTTGGAGTGGAACAACGGCATGGACAGGTAACAGACGTCGGCTGCGGTGATGGCGAAGCGCTCGACGAGCGCCAGCCCGGCGAACAACACCGTCATGTGCGCCACCTGCACAGCTTTGGGATCACCGCTGGTTCCCGACGTGAAAATCATCATGAACGTGTCGGTCGGCCCGACCTCGCGCAACGGTGTCAGCGGTCCCGCGTCCGTGGTCAGCTGTGCCCACTCGTCGGACGTGGTGTCGAGAATCCGGACACCGGGCAAGTCCAGGCCGGTCAGCAGATCGCGGTGTGCCGCGTCGGTGAGCAGGATCTGGCAGTCGGAACGCAGGATGTCGCGGGCCAGTGCCTCACCCCGCCGAGTGTTGTTGATGCCGCACAGGACGTAGCCCCCGAGCCCCGCGGCCGCCATCGCGGTGAGCATGTCGGGCGTGTTGCCGAGCAGTGTGCCGATGTGGACCGGACGGTCATGGTCTGCGACGGCCAGCAGGGATGCGGCCTGGCGCGATGCGTCGGCGATGTGGTGCCGCCACGTCCAGCTCTGGTCGCCGTGCTTGACCGCGACGGTGTCCTGCTCGGCCCGTTCCCGGAGCAGTTGCTGCAGCGTATCGGCCATCCAACGACTCCCCTGGGCAAGTGAACAGATTGCGAAAACTGTCTACCACGGTTGTGCCGCGACCCGGTAGCGTCATGCCTTGGCAGAATCATGTACCTATCCGAACCCCATGACCAGGAGCCACCGGAGTTGACCAGCACCACGACCCCACGAAGTGTGCGCGATCGCTTGATCGACGCGGCCGAGGTTTGTCTGCGTACCAAGGGGATTCGTGCGACGACGGTGTCGGAGGTGGCCGAGGCCGCCGGGGTGTCACGCGGCTGGCTCTATCGCCATTTCCCGGACAAGGTGACGTTGCTGGGCGCTGCGATCGTGCGCCTCAACGAGGCGTATTGGTCCGAAGCGCACGCGATGCTCGAACAGTTCGACGGGCTCGACCAGAAAATCGCCGCGGGTATCCGGCACGGCCGCACGGCCTACGACGATCCTGGCGCGCTTCTGATGAAGCTGCGGGTCGAGGAGCCCGACGAGTTCGCCGCGTGCGCGGGGGCCGGCGTGCAGGGTCTGGTGCCCGACCTCGCGGAGTTCTGGTCACGCTACCTCGTCGCGGCCCGCGACGCCGGCGAGATCCACCCCGACACCGACATCGCCGAGGCTTCGGAATGGGTTGCGCGCGTTCTTCTTACGTTCGCGACGGTGCCGGGAGAACAGTTGGACGCCGGCGACTTCGACGCAGTCCTGACTCATCTCCGCCGTTACGTGATGCCCGGCCTGAAAGCAGATCCGGCGGTTTGATCGTCGGCGAACGAGAACTCACCCGCTCGCACCCGGCCGAGCATCGCCGCAGTCCACCGGGCGTTGGCATCGAAGACACCGGTCCACAGATCGAGCAGATGCTGGGCGTGCGGCGGCTCGGCCGCATCGGGCCACTGCGGCTTCATGTCCTGTAGCTCCACGCCGATCTTCCGGCCGACGGTCAACTGCCGGGTGAGCAACTCGACGACGCGGTCGCGGGGCAGGCTGCGCATGAAGGCGATCCCGGCTCCGAACTCCTCGATGTCGGGGCTGATGAGCGCCGCTTCGAGCAGCCGAAAGAACTCCTCGACGCCGGATTCGGTGATGCCGTACACCACCCGGGCCGGTCCGCGAGGGCTCGGTTCGGCGCGCACGGAATGCAGTTTGCCTTCGCGCTCAAGCTGTTTGACTGCGTGATAGATCGACGGCGGTTTGACCGCGGTCCAGGTGTCCACGCGCCACGACATCAGTTCGCGGTGGACGGCGTACCCATGCGCCTCGCCGCGGGTCCGCACGACGCCGAGCACGAGCAGCCGGACGGTCGGCGCGGCTACCCCAGCCATCGCTCAAGGTCCGTGATCGCTTGCAGTTCGGTCGCCGCACCCTCACGTTCGTCCGGCGTCAGGTGCATCGAATCCAGTTCGGCGCGAACGGAATCCGCGGTCGCACTGTCCCCCAATACGATGGCCAGCTCGATCCGGTCCGCGAGTGCCCTGGCCAGGTCAACCCGCGGTGCGCTGTCCCGGTATCTGCGCAGCGCCGTGTCGAGGGCCCGCGCGGCGAGTACGTCGTCGTCCTTGAAATCACGGAAGATAGCGACATTGTCGAGGGCTCTGGCCAGGCCCGACAGGCTGCGCGCGCCGCCGTAGGTGATATCGGCCTCGTCGTGCCGGATGAACACGAGGCAATTCCCGGACGGGTCGTACAGGTTGAACCTGGACTGCCCGGGGCGCAGGCGGGCGATCCGCGGCAGTCCGGTGATGGGTAGGCGCCCGTAGTGCCTGCGCAGGCCGTCGCTGAAGGTGGCGTGGAAGCCACGCACGTCGTCGACGAAGATCACGCAACCACCGGACAGTTCCTCGGCCGGATTCAGGCTGGGCGCCGGTTCTTTGAAGTGCACGTTGATGTCGGCCAGCGCGAATGCCAGGTACAGGTACGGCTTGGTCTGCTGGTCGGACGTGTCGAAGCCGAGCGCCCGGTAGAACTCGACGGTCTGGTCCCGGTCGGTACAGGGCAGCAGCGGAATCGTCGTGGTGGCCATGAGGTCCATGGTAGTCAATGTTGAGTAGTATGGCTCGGATACGCAAAAGGCCCCCGCCGAAGCGAGGGCCTTGCGTGGCAGTCGACGTGTCAGTCGACGTCCATCGAGCCGGGCGCGGTCTTGGAGACCTGTACCAGGAACTCGTAGTTGTTCTTGGTCTTGCGCAACTGGCTCATCAAGAGATCGATGGCCTGGTGCGAGTCGAGACCCGAGAGAACACGGCGCAGCTTGTGCACGATCGCGAACTCGTCCGGCGACAGCAGGAGCTCGTCCTTACGGGTGCCCGACGGGTTGACGTCGACGGCCGGGAACACGCGCCGCTCGGCGATCTTGCGGTCCAGCTTGAGCTCGGCGTTACCGGTGCCCTTGAACTCCTCGAAGATCACGGTGTCACCGGTCGAGCCGGTCTCGACCATTGCCGTGGCGATGATCGTCAGCGAGCCACCGTGCTCGATGTTGCGTGCCGCACCCAGGAACCGTTTCGGCGGGTACAGCGCGGTCGAGTCCACACCACCGGACAGGATGCGGCCCGAGGCGGGCGACGCGTTGTTGTACGCACGGCCCAACCGGGTGATCGAGTCCAGCAGCACCACGACGTCCTTGCCCTGCTCAACCAGGCGCTTGGCCCGCTCGATGGCCAGCTCGGCGGCCTGCGTGTGGTCTGACGGCGGCCGGTCGAAGGTCGAGGCGATGACCTCACCCTTGACCGAGCGCTGCATATCGGTGACCTCTTCGGGGCGCTCGTCGACGAGCACGACCATGAGGTGGCATTCCGGGTTGTTGCGGGTGATCGCGTTGGCGATGTCCTGCATGATCGTCGTCTTACCGGCCTTCGGCGGGGAGACGATCAGGGCGCGCTGACCCTTACCGATCGGCATGATCAGGTCGATCACGCGGGTCGTGAGCCGCTCCGGAGTGGTCTCCAGGCGCAGGCGCTGGTTCGGGTACAGCGGTGTGAGCTTGCTGAACTCGGGCCGCTTCTTGGCGTCCTCGACCGATCCGCCGTTGACGGTGTCGAGCCGCACCAGCGGGTTGAACTTCTGGCGCGGATTCTGGCCGGTGTTCTCACCTTCGCGGGGCACGCGGACCGCACCGGTGACCGCGTCACCGCGGCGCAGCCCGTTCTTGCGGACCATGTTCATCGACACGTAGACGTCATTCGGCCCGGCGAGGTAGCCCGAGGTGCGGACGAACGCGTAGTTGTCCAGGACGTCGAGGATGCCCGCGACGGGCTGGACGACATCGTCCTCACGAATCTCGGTGTCGCCACCGCCTTCGCCGCCGCGTTCGCCACGGCGCCTGCGGTCGCGGAACCGACGGCCACGCCGGCCCTGGCGGCCCTCGCCGTCGTCATCGGCATTGCCGCCGCCGCGGTTCTGGTCGGACTGCTGATCCGACTGATCGCCCGAGGATTGCCGGTCCTGCTTGTCCTGCCGGTCTTGCTTGCCCTGGTCGTCTTTGCCCTGGTCGTCCTTGTTCCGGTCGCCCTTGGCCTGATCGTCCCGGCGCCGGTCACCCTTGTTGCGGGTCTCCTGCTTGGGCTGATCTTGCGCGACGTCCTGCTTGGCTTCCGGCTCAGCGGTCGCGGCCTTGGCCTCGACGGTCTTGGCCGGCTCGGCCTCCGCGGCCTTGGCCGGCTCCGGCTCGGCGGTCTTGGCCGGCTCCGGCTCGGCGGTCTTCGGCTGCGCGTCGGCGCCCTTCGCGTCCTCCTTGGTGGCCTCGCCACCGGCCGGAGCCCCGGCCTGGCGGGACGAGCCACGCCGCTCACGGCGACGGGGGGCGGGCTGCTCGGCAGCCTCGGCACCGGCGTCTGCAGGCGCATCGGTGGCCGCCGGGCTGCTGGCCTCAGCGGTCCGGCCATTGGTTTCGCCGCGGTGGGCGCGAATGGCTGCGATCAATTCACTCTTGCGCAGACCGGACGCACCTTCAACACCGATTTCCTTGGCGAGCGCGCGCAGCTCCGGCAGCACCATCGTCGACAGCGACGCAGGCCGGGCGCTCGAAGCGCGCGGCGCGGTGTCCGACTTGGTGGCAGCGGGCGCAACGCTGTCTGTTGTCACGGCATTGGACAAGTCACCGGTGTCATTGGCGTTGTCAGCCGTGAAGAGGTCCGTATCTGTCACGGATTTCCTTTCTTTCCCTCGCTGATTTCGTCGTGCGAGGGCTCCCCAAAGGTCAATGCGCATTCAGCCGAACCGCTGAACGCGTGGTTCACGCCGTCGCCTGCGCAACGGCGATCGCCAGGGTTCACCGTCAAACGGCGAACCGTCAGTCCACGAGTGAAACACAAGAAGATTGGGTGGTCGTCCTGGTGTCGACGCAGGCAGAGACCCTGCGATTGCTGGACGAGAGCGAGAATAACCCGCTTCGGTGCAGGAATCAAGCAACGTCAATTGCTCCGCGCGTTGTGTTTGCGCGCACACTCCTCGTGCATACCCACCCCGGGCGGTCAGTTCCGGGCCGCCACACCTGAAGTCCAGCGTACGGCGGAACCGACCGACATCTCACTGACGGTGAACCCGTTGGCGGTGCCGAACTCCAGGGCCTCGGCAGGTAGTCCCACCTGCGCGCTCATCCCCAGAACCGAGGGACCCGCCCCCGAAAGCACCGCTGCAATGCCACAACGACGCAGAATCCCCAGATATTCCGCCGAGGCCGGCATCGCGGCCGCGCGCTGGGGCTGATGCAGGACATCCTGCGTGGCGGCCATCAGCAGATCCGGCCGTTCGGTCAGCGCGACCACGAGCAGGGCCGCACGGCTGACGTTGAACCGCGCGTCGACGTGGCTGACCTGTTCCGGCAGCAGCACCCGGGTTTCGGCGGTCGACGACCGCTGCTGCGGCACGGCGGGGAACAGTCGGATGTCGGGATGCAACCGCACCGGCGCGGCCGAGTAGCGCGCTCCGCCGTCCTCCCCCGCGTCGGTCCACGAGACCACGGCGCCGCCGAGCACCGCGGCCGCGGCGTTGTCCGGATGCCCCTCGAACTCGCCGGCCAACTGGATCAGCTGGGTGTCCGTCATCGGCTCCGAACCAGCTTGTGTCACAAGGCCGTTGACCGCAGCCAAGCCGCCCACCACGGCGGCCGCCGACGAACCAAGGCCGCGCGAATGCGGAATGTCGTTGCGGCAACGCACAATCAGCCCGGGAGCCCAGTACCCCGCCGCCCGCAGGCCGGCCTCGATCGCACGCACCACCAGATGCGTCGCGTCCAGGGGCACCTGCCCGGCACCCTCGCCTTCGACCTCCACCCGGAGTCCGGATTCTGTTGTCTCGACGACGATCTCGTCATACAGGCTCAGCGCCAGGCCGAGGCTGTCGAACCCCGGACCGAGGTTCGCACTGGACGCGGCGACGACGGCGGTGGCCGTGATCCCGACGGGCAGAGTGTGTGTCACCAGACTCTCCGCTAGACCAGGCCGAGCTTGGCGACGACGGCCACCGGATCCACCGGAACCGGCGTGACGGCCGGCATGCCCTTGAGCGCGGTGTCGGGATCCTTCAGACCGTTGCCCGTGACGGTGCACACCACGGTCGAGCCGCGCTTGACCCAGCCGTCCTCGACCGACTTGAGCAGGCCCGCGATGCTGGCCGCCGACGCCGGTTCGACGAACACGCCCTCGGTCCGCGCCACCAGGTGGTAGGCCGCCAGGATCTCCTCGTCGGTGGCCGCGAGGAACCGCCCCTCGGACTGCTGCTGAGCCTCGACCGCCGAACTCCACGAGGCAGGCGATCCGATGCGAATGGCGGTCGCGATGGTCTCGGGTTCCTTGACGGGCTCGCCGAGCACCAGCGGGGCCGCGCCTGCGGCCTGGGTCCCGAGCATGCGCGGCAGCCGGTCGGTGAGGCCGTCGCGGTGGTACTCGGTGTAGCCCTTCCAGTACGCGGTGATGTTGCCCGCGTTGCCGACCGGGAGCGCATGCACGTCGGGCGCGGTGCCGAGCGCGTCGACGATCTCGAACGCCGCGGTCTTCTGGCCCTCGATGCGGTACGGGTTGACCGAGTTCACGAGCGCGATGGTCGGGAAGTCGGCGGTCATCTTGCGCGCGAGTTCGAGACAGTCGTCGAAGTTGCCGTCGATCTGAATGATCTTGGCGCCGTGCATGACCGCCTGGGCCAGCTTGCCCATCGCGATCTTGCCCTGGGGAATCAGCACCGCACACGTGATTCCGGCACGCGCTGCGTAAGCCGCGGCCGAGGCCGAGGTGTTGCCGGTCGATGCGCACAGCACGGCCTGCTGCCCGCGGGCCAACGATTCGGTGACCGCGACGGTCATACCCCGGTCCTTGAACGAACCCGTCGGGTTAAGTCCTTCGACCTTGAGATGCACTGTGCAGCCGGTGTATTCGCTCAACCGCTTGGCGTGGATGAGTGGCGTACCGCCCTCCAGCAGGGTGATCGGCGTCCAGTCGTCACCGACCGGCAGCCGGTCGCGGTAGGCCTCGATCAGGCCGGGCCAGGGCTGGTGCACCCGGGCAACTTGACCGGCCTTTGTTGAACTCATGCGCTCGTTCCTTCCATGCGGAGCACGCTGTTGATGGTCTGCACCACGTCGAGATCTGCCAGCGCCTCGACGGTCTCCGACAGCGCTGCGTCGGTGGCCTCGTGGGTGACCACGACGATGCGCGCGCCACACGGCTGGCCACCTTCGTCGACCATGCCTTCCTGGCGCACCTCGGAGATGCTGACCTCACGCTTGGCGAATTCGGCTGCCACAGCGGACAGGACGCCCGGCCGATCGGAGACGTTCATGTTGACGTAGTAGCGGGTGGGGATGAAGCCGATGGGCGCGATCGGCAGCTTGGCGTACTTCGACTCGCGCGGCCCGCGGCCACCCTGCACCCGGTTGCGGGCGGCCATCACGACGTCGCCGAGCACGGCCGACGCGGTCGGAGCGCCGCCTGCGCCCTGGCCGTAGAACATCAGCGGCCGGCCGCTTCGGCTTCGACGACGACGGCGTTGAACGCACCGTTGACCGCGGCTAGTGGATGCGACAGCGGGACCAGCGCCGGATACACGCGTGCCGAAACCCGTTGCTTGCCTTCGTCGGTGGTGAGCCGCTCGCAGATCGCGAGCAGCTTGATGGTGCAGCCCAGTGCACGTGCCGAGACGAAGTCCGCGGCGGTGACCTTGGTGATGCCCTCGCGGTACACGTCGTCGGCGGTCACGCGGGTGTGGAATGCGATCGAGGCCAGAATCGCCGCCTTGGCCGCGGCGTCGTAGCCCTCGACGTCGGCGGTGGGGTCGGCCTCGGCGTAGCCGAGCGCGCTGGCGTCGGCCAGCGCCGCCTCGTAATTGGCTCCGGTGCTGTCCATCTCGGACAGGATGTAGTTCGTGGTGCCGTTGACGATGCCGGCCACCCGCAGCACGGAGTCACCGGCCAGCGACTGGGTCAGCGGGCGGATGACCGGGATGGCCCCGGCCACCGCGGCCTCGAAATACAGGTCCACACGGGCCTTTTCGGCGGCCTGCGCCAACTCACCGGTCGACTGCGCCATCAGGGCCTTGTTGGCGGTGACGACGGACTTGCCCTGCTCGAGCGCGGCCAGGATGGCCTTGCGGGCGGGCTTGACCGGCCCCATCACCTCCACGACGATGTCGACGTCGTCACGCGACACCAGGCCCGCGATGTCGTCGGTGAGCAGATCTGTTGGCACGCCGCGATCGTCGGAGACCCGACGGACACCGATGCCGCGCAGCTCCAGCGGTGCCCCGATGCGGGCGGCCAGGTCGGCGGCGCTCTCGTTGATGATGCGCACCACTTCGCTACCGACGTTACCCAGGCCCAATACCGCTATGCCGATGGGCTTTTCACTCATTGACCACTCACCTCCAGGCTCAAAAGATCGTCGACGGTCTCCCGTCGCAGTACCAGCCGCGCCTTGCCGTCCTTCACCGCCACCACGGCGGGACGGCACAGCAGGTTGTAACGGCTCGACATCGAGTAGCAGTACGCACCGGTCGCGGCCACCCCGAGCAGATCGCCCGGCGCGATGTCATCGGAGACCCAGGTGTCGCGAACGACGATATCGCCGCTCTCGCAGTGCTTTCCGACAATCCGCGCGAGAGCGGCCGGCGCATCGCTGACGCGCGAAACCAGCCGGGCGTCGTACTCGGCCGCGTAGAGCGACGTGCGGATGTTGTCGCTCATGCCGCCGTCGACGCTCACGTACCGGCGATGTGCGGTCGGGCTCACGGCCACGTCTTTGACGGTGCCCACCTCGTAGAGCGTGATGGTCCCCGGCCCGGCGATCGCCCGGCCCGGCTCGACGACGAGCTTGGGCGCGGGCAACCCGACGGCGGCGGACTCGTTGCGCACGATGGCGAGCAATTTGTCGGCGAGCTCTTGCATGGGCGGCGGGTCATCGTGAGGAAGGTACGAGATGCCCAGGCCCCCACCGAGATCCACGATCGAAATCTGTGCCGTCTTCTCCACGCCGAACTCGGCGACCACGTCGCGCAGCAGACCGATCACCCGGTGCGCGGCGAGCTCGAACCCGGCCACGTCGAAGATCTGCGAGCCGATATGGCTGTGCAGGCCGACGAGCCGCAGGTTGTCGGTGGCGAACACCCGGCGTACCGCGTCCATCGCGGCACCGGTGGCCAGTGACAGCCCGAACTTCTGGTCTTCGTGCGCCGTCGAGATGAACTCGTGCGTATGGGCCTCCACGCCGACCGTGACGCGCACCAGCACGTCCTGCACGACACCGGCCTGCCCGGCGATCGCGTCGAGGCGCTCGATCTCGATCTCGGAGTCCAGCACCACGTGGCCGACGCCGGCCTTGACCGCCATGGTCAGCTCTTCGACGGACTTGTTGTTGCCGTGCACCGTGATTCGCTCCGCCGGGAAGCCCGCGTGCAACGCGACGGCCAGCTCGCCCCCGGTTGCCACGTCGAGCGCGAGACCTTCCTCGTTCACCCAGCGCGCGATCTCGGAGCACAGGAACGCCTTGGCCGCGTAGTGCACGTATTCACCGCCGCCGAAGGCTGCCGCGATATCGCGGCAGCGGGACCGGAAGTCGGCCTCGTCGATGACGAACAGCGGCGTGCCGAACTCGGCCGCCAGATCCGTGACCGAGACTCCGGCGATCGACACCACGCCGTCGGCACCGCGAACCAGGTTGCGCGGCCACACATTCGGCGCCAGCAGCAGGATCTCGTCCGGAGTCTGCGGTTTGGCGGGGGTTGCGGTGTGGTGAACTTCCTCGGCATGCCGGGGACCGGCGGGGTGCGCGTTCACATCCGCTCCGGGGCGGTGACGCCGAGGATCGCCAGACCGTTGGCGATGACCTGACGGGTGGCCTGGCACAGGGCAAGCCGCGCTCCATGCAGATCGCCCGGTTGCTCGTCACCCTGCGGCAGCACCCGGCAGGAGTCGTAGAACCGGTGGTAGTCGCCGGCCAGATCCTCCAGGTAGCGGCACACGCGGTGCGGTTCGCGCAGTGCGGCAGCCGTCTTGAGCACCCGGGAGAACTCGCCCAGGTTGCGGATCAGCGTGCCCTCTTTGTCGTGCGTGAGCAGGTCCAGCTTGTCGGTGCTGGCGGCCACGCCCAGACCAGCGGCATTGCGGGCCAGCGCCGACAGCCGGGCATGTGCGTACTGCACGTAGTAGACCGGGTTTTCGTTGGACGCACTCGACCACAGCGCCAGGTCGATGTCGATCGGGGTGTCCACCGACGAGCGAATCAGCGCGTACCGTGCGGCATCCACGCCGATGGCCTCGACCAGGTCGTCGAGCGTGATGACCGTGCCCGCCCGCTTGCTCATCCGCACCGGCTGACCGTCGCGCACGAGGTTGACCATCTGCCCGATCAGCACCTCGACCGTGTTCGGGTCGTCGCCGAGGGCCGCCGCGGCCGCCTTGAGCCGCGCGATGTAGCCGTGGTGGTCGGCGCCCAGCATGTAGATGCACAGGTCGAAGCCGCGCTGGCGCTTATCCAGGTAGTAGGCGAGGTCGCCGGCGATATAGGCCGGGTTGCCGTCGCTCTTGATGACGACGCGGTCCTTGTCGTCACCGAACTCGGTGGTGCGCAACCAGGTCGCGCCGTCCTTCTCGTAGATGTTGCCGGTCTCGCGCAGCTTGGCGATCGCCTGCTGTACCCGGCCGGACGTGTGCATCGAATCCTCGTGCGTGTACACGTCGAAGTCGGTGCCGAACTCGTGCAGCGACTCCTTGATGTGGGTGAACATCAGGTCGACGCCGATCGCGCGGAACGTCTCGCGCTGCTGCTCGTCGGGCAGGCTCAGCGCGTCCGGCGCCTTGGCCAGCACCTGCTGCGCGATGTCGACGATGTAGGCGCCGGCATAGCCGTCCTCGGGGGTCGGCTCGCCCTTCGCCGACGCGATGAGCGAGTTGGCGAACCGGTCGATCTGCGCGCCGTGATCGTTGAAGTAGTACTCACGCGTGACCTCGGCGCCCTGCGTGGCCAGCAGCCGCCCGAGGGCGTCACCCACAGCGGCCCAGCGGGTGCCACCGATGTGGATCGGGCCCGTGGGGTTGGCCGAGACGAACTCCAGGTTGACGTTCTGCCCCTTGAGCGCGTCCGACGCGCCGTACCCGGCCGCCGCGTCCAGCACGTTCGTGACGATGACGCCCTGCGCGGACGCCTCGATGCGCAGGTTGACGAAGCCGGGGCCGGCGACATCGGCCGCGGCGATGCCGTCGGCGGCGGCGAGCGCGGTCGCCAGCCAGCCCGCGAGTTCACGCGGATTGACCCCGACCTTCTTGGCGACCTGCAGCGCCAGGTTGGTCGCGTAGTCGCCGTGCTCCGGGTTGCGTGGGCGCTCGACCGTCACGGTCGCGGGCAACGCGGCCGTGTCCAGGTCATGTTCGGTCAGCACTGCCGCAGCAGTGGCCTTGAGCAGCTCAGCAAGGTCGGCGGGGGTCACGAGGGTCCATCCTATGGTCTGGGGTGCTCACGCCCCGAATCCGTATTCGCCGCCGAATGCGCTACGCTATCCACGCCCAATCGGCGCAGCTGGTTTATCCATCGCGCCCCCGTAGCTCAGGGGATAGAGCGTCTGCCTCCGGAGCAGAAGGCCGCAGGTTCGAATCCTGCCGGGGGCACTTTCATTTTTGCAGGTCAGGCTACGTTTTTCAGATAATCCGGGTGCCGACCGTGCGATAACGGATTCTTCCCAATGGTCGGCCAGCAAAGCGCGGCGCGTGTAGCGCTCACCCCAGACTGGTCCGACATGCGTTTCGATGAGGTCAACCTGCCGCAACGACAGGTGCACGCCGTCACGATGGGTCAGTTGGCTCGACATAGGCAAAGCTCTGCGGAGGTACGCCGGAGGGCAGAAGCTCACGAATAGGGGCGGGCTCCTCAAGTCGGATCACATTTCCAATTCGGATGCCCGATCCAACGCTGCTTCCCGCGTAGTACCGGTCGAAGTCGGCCCGGTCTATACAACCGACGCTCGCGAATCGACGCCAGAGGTTGCGAGGTGACGCGGTGACAGTTGCATCTACCTCGAAGCAGCCGATTATCCGCTGAACTGGTGCTGTGGCGTACACCCACACCACGGACACGTCGCTGGCTAGCGGCCGTTTGCGAAACTCGACCTTCTTCCGGCCGTCCATGATGGCCTCCGCATACCGCGGATGGACAGACATCACTACCTGTCTGCCAGTTGCTGGTGAACCCATTGGGTGCCATCCTCCCTCACCTTTTGAACAGTTTGTGGTGGTGCCCTGAGCACGCGGTTGGACACTAGTTCGGCCAGTGTCCACGGCGGATCGATAACCCGATCCTGGCGGAACAAGATAACGAGTACTTGCGATGGGTGCCGGGCAAGCGCCTCAATGTCGGTCGCGCTGTAAACCGTCCGTCCACCGACCAGATTCAACGCTTCCTCGGGTGAAGACGTGCGGTGCGTGTCCTCCACAACGCCAATCACCTCGACCGTCTGGAACCCGGAACGGTAGAAGAGAATTACGTCACCCTGCTGTATCTGCTTGGTTGACGCGTTACATAGGTATGCCTTTCGTAAAGCGTTTCCCCAGGGGCGGGTGGTCTGTCCGGTAATTCCGGGTAGCGCGAGCTGACCACCAGCTCCGAATGAAGCGCGTTCGGGGAACAGCTGGTTGTGCCAATTGTTCTGAATCGGTATGACAAACACCGATGCGCCGCTTGCAACCGCTGGCGGCCCATGGCGAACGTGGAAGTCGAGAGGGCTCAGCGACGCCTCTCGCGGCCGGAAGACCTTGACCAATACAACTTCACCCCTCGCCGACTGGCCGCCGTCGAAATATCCAAACAAGCCGAGGAAGTCAATCAAGCGTTGGTGGTGGTCCCAGACCTCAACGTAGGCGCTCCCTACGTCGTGGTCGTGGTGGGACTGCAAGACAGCCTTGAGTAGAAGCTCCCCATAGTGGTTGCCCGAATATGACGGTGCCACTTTGAAAGTAGAGATCTTGGTGACCGGCATGGCCAAGCCGTAGCTACCGTCCTCCTCGTTGATCTTCAGAATTGCTATCGCCGCATAGGTCCCGTCGTCTTCTTCGACGACGTAGCACTCTCGGTTCGCCGAATCCCCCTGCACTTTGGCAATCCAATCGTCGAACTCTGGATAGTCGCCACGGATGCTCTCGAAGATTTCTTGGTCGAGATCCAGCGCGTAGGACGGCACCTCCTTGACCCGGGGCGGAGGAGGGGCGACGGTCGGCTCGAGGCCTTCGAGCATCGCGACAGCATCAGCAAGCGTCAAGACACGCTCGCCAACACCAATACGCTTGGCCCTACGCCGAAGACGGCCATCATCGCTTACTAGAAAGTTGACGGCGTTCGAGTACAGCGCAGCGAGGATTCGGCGGTCGCGATGATCATTACTGTCAGGCACAACAGGGCCGAGCTCAATGTCGATCTGCGAGCTGATCGGTGATTCGACCAGCATGTCGAACTTGTTCAGTTCCGCCATCCGCTGTTGGACGCGGACGGGATCCTTGCCCTCTGCCAGTTCGTCTCGACTAGCAGGGTGTACGAAAACGCGGTGGCCCTGCTTCATCGCCAAGCGCATGAAAGTGGCGGCAGGACCCATGCCCGCTTCCATTTGGCCAGCGAATGGCTCTAACGCGATAAAAGCGTTTGTATCCAGGAGAAAGCGCATGGGTGATGGTGCGCCACCTGCACTGCCGCCCCCATCCGCCACGTTCCGGATTATCACCCCCTGGCGATTCCTTCGTGCGCTGACACGCCCCGCAGCCTGGAAGGCGTTTGCCCGCGTGGAGACAATTACTATTCCAAAACTCAAGTCCTCGTAGCCAGCACAATCTGCTGTGCGTGCCGTGGAAGTGCGCCCCCTGGACGGCTTCCCCCGGGGTACCGCTGTCACACCCAAGTTTCTGGACGGAACGCCGATAGCATTTGCCCCTATTTGCACCGCCCTGCGCGCGATGGGGCGGATGATGGTTTGTGTGAGTTTGAGCCGGAAGGTCTACGCGGAGCTGCCTCGATACCCAAGCGAGAAGGCGTTCGTGGACGCGACGCTGGCGGAACTGGAACCCTATTTCCACATTGACCGGGAGGTCGTGCTCGAGCACTGGACGAGCAAGCGGCTGAAGGTTGACGCCGTAATGCGGCCGCGTGAGCCGCAAGCGTGGAAAGACGAGAGTCCATCTTGATGTCCCTGAAAGCTGAGGCAGTGGCCGACCAGGGGGCGACATTCCAATATCAAGCTTTGGACCCTGGCGCGGGTTCGGCGGCCAGGCGACGGCGACACCGGCATCTGCTTCGAATACGCAAGTCCACGAGGCCGTCGCTCGCACGGGGTCGAAGGTGACAATTCCTTCTCCGTAGCCGGGCCTGTGGCCAGATCGGTGAAAAGACCGCGTTCGACGGCAATGAGGCCGACGCGCGAGGGCCACAAACCAGGGCCGGGCGGGTGCCCTGTACCGCACCAGTGACCCGGCGCAAGCTCAGCAAGAACTACCGACAGCACGCCAAATCCGTACGGAAACGGCGTCGATATCGACGATAAGTCCGATGCGACTAGCGGAACCACATGAACGCGGTTGACGGGCTGTCAAGTATCGCAAGAACAGCCCACGTCACCGAAAAGGACACCAAGCCACCGATAATCGGCCACGACGTGGCATCGCGTTTTCGCACAACGAGATACGCGGCGATGATGATAGAAACGACACCCGCAAGAAGCGCGCCCAAAGTGATGGAGTAGGTCAATCCGCCGAGAATGAGCATCACGAGAACACAAAGAATGTAGAGACCGATACCTGCCAGGACACCCAGACCTAACTGGCCGATGGTCGTCAGTCTGCGCCTCATAGCTCCACCTTAATGCCCGCCCAGCACGACACCTTGGGGCAGCGCTTCATACCCCTTCGATTGCACAACGTGGGTCGCGACTCGATCTATGTACGGTTGCCAAACGACTTCGGCCAGAGCTGTGTAACCCACGCGAGCACCGGCAGAGAACGGATTTTCACCCGATCCCGGCCCCTCGGTGATGTAACCGCGAATATCAAGA
This sequence comes from Mycolicibacterium wolinskyi str. Jessa 2025, assembly GCF_049241375.1. Taxonomy (NCBI): domain Bacteria; kingdom Bacillati; phylum Actinomycetota; class Actinomycetes; order Mycobacteriales; family Mycobacteriaceae; genus Mycobacterium; species Mycolicibacterium wolinskyi. The sequence continues at coordinate 2,069,776 of NZ_CP185960.1, read as the reverse complement.
TGCAACTGTCCGGCTTCTTCCGACCATCGGAAGTGGATCGTACTTCCGTCACCATCAGCATGGCCTGGCAGAGTGGCGAATTCGATGTCTATAGCATCCTCGGTCCGACTTACCTCTGTTACCTTCACGGGAAGATTGGCCGCTTTGACGCCAGCGATTCGCATTTCCAGCGGGTATTCGTCGCCAACCTTCGGGAATTCTTTCGGCGCTCCGCCTATCGGAAAGTTGCAGTTGAAGCACCGATTCAACTCATTCCAAACGTCATCCAACGAAACCAATGTCCCTGCACTAACGATATTTCCGTTTGCGTCTCGCACATTGACATTGGCCGTGTAGTCGTTGTTGTACTCCCACGGCTTCTGCGGCAACGGAAATTGCGGCGACTGTGGCATTGTGTTAAAGCTGACTGCCTGCACCGTGGAGCCGTCGCCTTCACCGTCGAACCGAATCCCGTCCAGCTCAACAGCTTTCGCTGCCAGTCGTTCTCCAACAAGGGCATCAGTGGCAGCGAGCTGCTCGGCGTTCCATCGGATGTCTTCGGCGTGTTCGGTGGTGGCGGTGTGACGAGCCGCCATCGTGAACACGTCAACACGGCGAGTGTCGGTGACAGTGAGATCCTCACCAACCGAAAAGCCATCGGCTTCGGCGTGAGCGATTGCCTCTTGCGCCTTGCGCTGTGCTGCTTGGATGTCTTGGCTGCCGTTTTCAGCGATCGCGGCAGCTTCTCGAAGCACTCCGCTTTGGGTGCGAACTACCGCAACATCGGCGGTCACACGGTCCAGCGCGGCATCTTTCGCGTTGCCCTCCCAGGTTGTCCCGCCCGGTGAGGCAATGTTCTGGCGGTGCTGCTCGAACACGTTCTCTGACTCGGTGGCCGACGCGCGCCAGCTCGCCGCCGCGTTGGTCAAATCGTCGGTATCCCAGTTCTCGATTTCCGAGCGCGACGGCAAACCAGCCGCACCGGTAGGCACAGCGCTCACACGCTTACCCCGGAGTTTGCCTCGAGCTGACCTACCACCGATCCCCCTCGTTCGCAGATTTGCTGAGATGAACGGTACCAAGCCCTACCGCTAGATGTCATCGGTGACAGCAGCGATCGAGTCGGCGGCCTCAGCGACGATGTCAGCAGCAGCCGCGATCTCAGCCAACGCACTGGCGCTCAAGTTCGCCGCAAGCTTTTTGCCACTGTCGTCATAGGAATGCTGATAGAGCAATGCGGCTTTGACTGTCGAATGCCCCAACCGCTTCATGTTCTCAGCCAGCGTCGCACCAACTTGCGCGTGATTCGATCCGGCGAACCGACGTAAGTCGTGTGCGGTCAAGTCCTCGCGACCAACATCTTTCGCGGCCTTCTGAAAGATGTCTTTGCTGAACACAGGTCATTCAAGTGGCACCTACCCCTGGCGGGCTCGAACAACAACGCGTCCGGACTCTTGCTCAGGTACCGGCTCAGGTCGATAAAGTTCCGTTGAATGTGTGGCGGAATGTCGACATGACGCGGTTCTTTTGTTTTCGTCGGCCCTAAGAGACAATTGCCGCCGCGATGAGTGACACCGCCCGCGATGAAAACCACCGTGCAATCGGCATCGAGGTCTTTGCGCCGTAGCTCTGTCGCTTCACGATGCGCAGGCCGCACCAACCCGCCCACAGGACAAGTGCCTTGAATCGCTCATAGCGCGGTCCGGCACCCCAAAATAGCCTCTGACCAGGCCTTAGCGCCCGCTCCCTGGCAACAGAAATATGCCTACTCCCCCGGCTTGAACCCGATAAACCATCGATGTCGGCCCGACCAGATGCGTGACATTGACGTCGCGGAAGCCGGAATCGCCAAGCCACCGCAGATACTCGGCGTCGTAGACCATGAGCGCCCCTCCGTCGACGAACGACAGCCGAGACTGCAATCCGAACGACGAGACGTACTCGGTGAAGACGGGGCCGGCCGCGGCCAGGTCGTAGTGTCGTAGTTACGCCGCTCAGGTGTCGATGGGTCAGCGCGACGCGGACCGCCAGCGCACGCTGCGCCCCCCGATATCGGCGGACGTACTGAAACCTGAAACGCTTCCACGGGGACCGCGCGGCGATCAACGTCGCTTCGGCTGTCGAGATACCGGTCATCCCGGACAGGAATTGCCGAAGCGCATCGGGGTCCCGGTAGAGCGTGGCGAAGAACTCGTTGTCGCTGCTCCCTTCCTCGGCGGCGGGTTTTCCGGTGCTCATCAGTCCGCCGAGCCCCGACCAGGGGTCGTAGAGACGCCTACTCGACAACTCCATGAGCCCACCGATGTAGCTGGGCTGTTGCGGTCCAGGAACAGACTTGCCCGCAACGAGTTCGAGTACCGGCCGTTGCGGTCGCACTTGAGCAGCCCGAGCGCGACGAGACAGTCGAGTAGTGCGGCAGTGGCCCGCGGATGCCAGCCGAGCCTGCCCATCAGTTCCTTGGCGGTGGCCGGGCCCTGGGCCAGATCGGTGAAGAGACCGCGTTCGACGACAACGAGAACGACGCGTGAAGACCACAAACCCGTGCCCCTGCCTCATGACCTGTGCCGACACCGATGACCCGGCGCGAAATAACGCGCGCATACGATCTCCCGGTGAATGACACTGTCATTCAACATGATTCGCGCACTACGAGAAAGCGTTGCTCGCCTTAGGGTTTGAGCAACCTGCGACGTAAACACGCTTCAGCCAAGGCGTTTCGCATATCTCGACCCGCCTTGGTCAGCCGTCAGTTGTCGCCGTGTGAATGTTCACACCCGGCGCTCAGTGCGGTACCGCAAACCCCTCTGGCGTCGTAAAGGTGAACGGCGGCTTGGCCACTGACGTTTCCGGCTCGGTTGCCGCAGTTGATTTCGTTACCGTCGCTCCAGTCTCCATCGGAGCCTGGCTCCAATTCTGCGTTCCGGCAGGTGTCTGGCTCATCAGCACGCCGAGCACCGCCATCGCCGCAGCTGCCGTCAGGCCGATGCCGGCCGACACTGCCCTGAACTGCCTGCGTTTTCTGTTCGAATCCACCTCTGACCACTTCCACTCGGTCTCGGGTCAACCGCACCGGATCGGGCGGTCCCAATGTGTGGAATCAATTACGCCGCGCGGTTATTCCATCCGTGTGGTGAGAAATTTCTCAGCGCCTATGCCGCTTCGTCCAGCATGGCCGTGACATCCGGTTCTCGCGCCGACCACGTTCGTGGGCGCAACAACACCAATGCCCCGCACCGAGCGCTGACTGTCGGCTCCATCGCGACGAAGCGGGCGATGCCGTGCATCTGTATGGCGACCCTGGCCTTGGCCTGACGGTAGCCGAGCCGGACGCCGCCGGCGGTCAGCACCAACAGCCCGGCGAGGCCGGGCAGGGCTGCGATGGCCAGCGCCATCAAGGTCGGGGATTCCAGCAGTTTGCGGGTGATGTCGCCGATGAACGACGACACCCGGGACAGCACCGACTCGCTCGGTTCGTGCGGTGCGACGGCGGGCGGCGGCGTCTCCGCGGCAGGGAATATCGCTTCGGGCGCGGACGCGGCGATCGATGCCGCATCCAACGGGGAAGCGCCGGGCGCCGGTTCGCCGAACTTCGAGGCCAATGCGTCCTGAACCGATGGCGACAGCACGACGCCGATTCGCGCCAGGCTGTCCACCACGGGTTCGACACCGGCGATCGAGAACAACATCGCAAGATCGCGTTGCAGGTGTAGGAGCGGGACGACCACAACCTCGGCGAGCAGGTACGTCACTGCGGCGAGGACATGTGCGATCGGTGCCGCCACTGCCTGGACCCCCAACAAGGCCAGATAGGGCACGGCCATCGCATATGCCGCAGCCGGCACGGTCTCGGTGGCAGGCAGGCTCGGAGTGTCGTCAGGCGGCGCGGCGGTACTGCCCGCGGATTGTGTTTGAGCGGCCGGAGCGGCTCCAGAGCCCTCCGACTCGTTTGACTCCGACGTGGCCGTGTTCGAGTCGGAATCCGAGTTGGCCGAACCCGCGTCCGCATCGGCAGTGACGGACTCCTCGTCCGTCGCGCTGGTGGTCGCCGAAGGCTGTTCGGTTGTCGACGTTTCGGTCGATCCGCCTTCTTCGGCGAGCGGCGGGTCCCCGGGTTCACGACCGGAGCCGACGGTGCTCTCGACACCTTCGACAGCGTTTCGTTCCGCCGCGGCGGCGCTGTCTTCGGCGCTGTCGGCGGCAGTTGGCTCCAGCGATGCTGCGGTTGCATCGGAACCGGTTGTCGATGACGTTAATTCGGGTGAGCCACTGGGGGTTTCACCGCCTGCGGTGACACTGCCGTCAATACTTGGTTCTGCGAACGCGATCGCCGGGGTGCCGATCATGACTCCGACTGCGAGCACGCATGTATACGCGACGACTCGGATATGCGACGGATTCATGATCACTACCCCATCGCTTGACGCACTGCGAATTTCGCCAAGTGTGGCACCACGCGGGTTCGTGAGTGGACGCCTTTTTCGAAATGCCTTTCGGTCGTTTTTCTACGCAAGGACATCGGAGGGCGTCCGTCGCGAATCTGCCCTTTTGTCCATTGCTTTCGTCCCGCGCACTTCGTAGGTTCGGCGTATCCGTCTCGCATGAGGGGGCGAGATCGCATGTTCGAACGGTTGCCGCGCGATACGCGACGCTGCGCCAACACATCACGTCGCGCCGGGGCCATCGGCGTCGATGTCAAGATGTCCGGCGGAATACTCGGGCTGCAGCGCCTGGCCGGAAATCGCGCCACCGCGGACCTGCTGCACGTACAGCGTCAACCGGTGATCGAAGTCGAGGGCATTCTCGATCCCCAGCAGGTCACCGGCGCGATTTTCTACTACAAACAGAAACCCAAGCGCTACACCAAGGAAGTCATCAACCAGATCCAAGTCGCGGTCGGCACCCCGCCGAAGGATGAGATGGATGCCGCCGACGTGCAGGCAGTCGCCGAATGGCAGCGCACGAAAGGCAGCGAATTCGAGCCACACCTCAAGGTCGACGGCATGGCCGGTCCCCGCACCTTGCCGCGCATGTTCCAGGGCGGTCTCGGGGTCAGCGCCCGGATCACCGTCTACGTCGGAGAGATGAAAACGATTCTGGACAAGTGGGACGAACTCAAGACCCCCGAAGCGCGGCGACTGGCGTTGAAGGCTGAGATCAACAAACATCTCGGTGAAGTCGGAGTACCCGACGTCGAGCTGACCACGGGTGAGGGCAACGAGTTCGACAGCACCACGTGGACGATCTTCATCAGGGCGTCGGCCTTCAAAGAACTGCCCACCGAGCCGGCTGAGCGCGATCGTCACACCACCGCACTCACTTCGACCCTCTATCACGAAGCCCGGCACGCCGAACAGGCGTTCCGCATCGCGGCGATGCTCGCCGGCCGCGGGCTGACCGAAGGCCAGATCTATTGGCAGACCAGCACGAAGAAGGACGTCATCAAGGAAGCCCTCAAGCCGGAGAACCAACTCAAGCCAGGCACGATGGAAGCGGCGATCGCCGAGGGCTGGTACGACTCACAGAACGGCGCAGACTCCCCCAAGACCCATCAGGTCTATGCCGAGTTGAACGCTGCGGCAAAGGCATTCGAAGCCGCAGAGGCGGCGAAGGATGCCAACCCCACGCCGGAGAACCAGCGCAGGTACGAGGCAGCCGTCGAACGCTTCAAGGCCGCCGAGGCGGCCTACTACGACCTACCGCAGGAAAACGATGCCTTCCGCATCAGCGACGAGATCGTCATGAAATTCCAGGCGCTGAAGAAGGCGAGCAAGTAACCGGGTTGACGCCGGCCCTACTTGAACCACTTGCCGGGCTTGTCCCAGTGCCCTGGCGGCGGGACGAACGGCAGGTGGCTGATGTGGCCCGGGGACGGCACGAAGTGTCCTGGCGGCGGCACGGGCTCCCACCACCATGGCTCATCGGCATTGGCCTGACCTGCACCGATTCCGACGGCGGCGAAGCCGAGCGCACCGACGGTGGCGGCTGTCGTGGCGATCTTCTTCACGAAATTCATCTCTAGCTCCTCATCAGCCGAATTGCGGCCTCTATCTATCTATCGTTCTACTCCTCGCGAGCGTTAAACAGCCAGGTCAGTAGGAGTCGTGAAGCCGCATCCACTCGTAGGGCGGTTGCTGTGGCCAGCCCTTCGGCGAGTCCTCCCAGGTCTCCTGTCGCCCGTACGGCGTGAGGTCGAGCAGGTCGAACACCACCATGAACGGTTCCTCGCCGCGGTTGTAGGTCGACCAGGTGTGAAACACGCGTGCGCCGTCACGCAGGAACACGCTGATGGCGTGACGTTCCTCACCGTCGACCGTGACGTGGAAATCCTCGTTGAAGGTCGTCGCTCCGGAGGACACCCACGGCAGCGCCCATCCCATACGGTCGCGAAACGCCAGCAGCTTGCCCATCGGTGCCCGCGACACCAGCACGAACGACGTGTCCTTGGCGTGCAGGTGTGACAGCGGTCCGATGTGGTCGGCCATCATCGAGCAGCCGTCGCAGCCTTGGTCCCAGTCGGGCCCGAACATGAAGTGCTGCACGATCAACTGCCGCCGCCCGTCGAACAGATCGAGCAGCGACAGCGGTCCGCTCTCGGTGTCGAACACGTAGTTCTCGGTGATCTCGACCATCGGCAGGCGCCGTCGCGCCGCGCTGACCGCATCCTTCATGCGCGTCAGTTCCTTCTCGCGGACAAGAAGTTTCGCGCGTTGCTCCTCCCACTCGGCGCGGGAGACGATCGGCGGAAGCGGGGTGGCAGCCATGCTCTCAGCCTGCCATCGCCCCACCGTCAGGCGAAGATCTTCACGACGTCGGCGACGCGGCGCAACTGGTCGATGTTGGCGCTCGTGGGGATGAGATGCACCTCGTCGGTGCCGATGTCCTCGAACTTGCCCAGCACCTCGACCAGTTCGTCCTCGCTGCCGGCCCAGCCGGTAGTGAGAGCCATGGCGTCGACGTACTCGGCGGGAATCCAGTTCATGTACCGACGCAGATGGCGGTGCACCTGCGCGCGCGCCTCGTCGGGTGCACCGAGCGCGAACCAGAACGACGTGGCCAGGTGCGGCTTCGGTTTACCGGCCTCGGCCCACGCCGCTCGTGCGATGTCGAACAACTCGCCCTGCTTGTCCAAATCCAGGTCCAGGGTCGTCCCCGCCACGCCGTCCGCCCACGCGGCCGCATCCCGCACGGTCTTGGGTCCGATGGTTCCGATCTGCAGCGGCGGTCCGCCGGTCTGCACGGGCGGTGGGCCCACCGGCAGCGTCGAATCGGTGACCTTCTCACCTGCCCACACGCGCTTCATCACCGCGACCCGCTCGGCCAGTCCCTGTCGGGTCTGCGTGGCGGGGTCGGCTCCGACGGCCCGGTAGTCCTCCTCACGGCCGCCGATTCCGATGCCGACCGTCAACCGGCCGCCGCTCAGCAGATCGCCCGTGGCGAGGCCCTTGGCCAGCATGACGGGGTCGTGCAGCTGGGGCACCACGACCGTCGTCACCAACCGGACCCGATCGGTCCAGGCCGCCAACGCTCCGAGCAGGGTGAGGCTGTCGGGGTTGTCGAACGCGATCCGCTCACCCCAGCACAGCGAGGAGAACGGACCTCCATCGATGACGTGCGCCCAGGCTCGCAAAGTCGCGGCATCCAATTGTGGTTCCATCACCGGCATCGTCATCCCAACCCGCACGAAGTGATTCTGGCACGGCCCGTGACAGGCCACGTGTGGCAAAAGTTAATCGTCGGATCGCGCGGCTGAGACGTCGGCGCGCTCGACGCGGTCGGCCGCAGCCGGGTCACAGATCACAATTTCCCAGGTCAACTCGATCTTTCGAGCCGATGGATGCGTGCCGCCGTCCGCGGCGACGCTTTGTCGGCGCATGACCGGAAAAGACGCGTAGTAAAAACTTCAGCAAACTGGTGTGTTTAGGTATACAGTCCACTCAAGTCAGCTTTTCAGCCGAGGGACACAGACCATGAACAAACTCAGCGTGGGCGCTTTGGCCGCCGGGGCACTCGGGGGCGCTATCGCATTCGCCGCACCGGCTTCCGCTACGGACTGCTCCAAAGTCATCGACAAGATCAACAGCCCGAAGGGCTACACGCCGAACTCGACAGAATCTTGGACTTGCGCGGTCCAGATTCAGGCCAACGCTTGGGAGCAGTTCCCCGGCCAGCTCAGAGAAGACTGGCAGAACTATCCCACTAAACTCGAAACCAGCTGGAAGAGCTTCCCCAGCGAACTCGAGACGAACTGGAGAGAGTTCCCCGACAAGCTCAGGGATGGCTGGACCCCCGGCGATGAAGGCGCCGAGGCCGCCGACGCACCGGAGTAATCCGACCTTTCCCCTCATCAGTGGTGATCCGCCCCTGCGGGTCACCACTGATGCGTTTTGGGGCACGGTGGCAGCATGAGCGGATGGCGATTGCAACGTCTTCCATCGCGCACGTCCGGCTCACGGTCACCGACATCGAACGGTCGCGGCAGTTCTACGAAAGCGTCTTCGGCTGGCCGGTTCTGCTCGAGCTTCCCGAGAACGCCAACGCGACCATCCGGGAGCGGTTGAGCTTCCTGTTCGGCGGCGTGATCTATGACCTCGGAGGCACGTTGATCGGGCTTCGACCGGTCGCCGAGGATCGCTTCGATGAGGACCGAACGGGCTTGGACCACTTGGCCTTCCGGGTCGGAAGCGTCGCGGAACTCAACGACGCCGCACGCCATCTCGACGATCTGGGCGTCGCGCACGGACCGGTCAAGGACATCGGGCCGTCCTACATCCTCGAGTTCCGCGACCCCGACAACATCGCGCTCGAGCTGACGGCGCCGAAATGAGATTCAGCGCCGCAACCCCAACACTTTGAGCAGTTCGGGGCGACGCAGCAGCAGCCCGATCCACATCAGGGTGCCGAGGTAGACCGCGAACAACGTATGGCTGAACAGCGGAGCTTCGACACGCATGTTCGCGGTGACGGCGCCACCGAGGTAGGCCGTGAGGCCCAAGGCCCCGAGCACCGCGGTGCGCGGGACCGCGTAGACGACGACACAGACCGCCAGGACGATGCCCATCACGAGCGCCTGTTCGACCGGGAAGCCGAGCGATGCCGTACCGGCTTCGACCTGCTGAGGCAGGGTGAGTTTGCCGACGGCGTCGAACACGAGAAACGCGCCGACCAGCACGCTGATCCCGATTCCGATTCGACGGCTCGACGACTTGCCTGCACCGACCTTGTCGTCGGCTCGCGGTGCGGTCAGAACGGTCATGGCGTACTCCTAGGGCGTGGTGAAGCTGACGGTGGGTAGACCGGCGACGACGGGGAAACTCATCGGGGGGTGGTTATCCCCCACCAGGTTCGCGGGAAAACGCTGTGTCGCCGGGCGCGCCGACTTCGTAGGTTGAAGGCATGGTCGCAATCAGCGAAACCGGCCCACCGGCCGCTCCCGCCCCTGCCGAGCCCCTGGCGAAGCCCCGCAACATCGGCGTCGTACCGACGGCCTCGCTGATCACGGGAGCCGCCCTGGCCCTGGTGTGGTTCTGGATTCCGTTGTCCATCTTGATCATCGGGCTGTCATCAATCCCCTCAGTGATCGGATTCGTGCTCGCCGCAATCGTCTTCATCTACCTGATGCGGGGTGTCGAGTGGGTCGAGCGGTCTCGCAGTGAGGCGGTTTTCGGCTTGGAGATCGGTATTCCGCCGCGCCGGCTGTCGCACTACACGGGCTTGCAGCGCTGGGCGCATCAACAGTGGCTCGACATCAGTAGTGCACGATTCTGGAAGGGCGTCGCCCACCACTATCTGCGGATGCTCTACGACATGCTGGCCGCCGGTATCGCGTTCGGGTTGCTGTTGTTCGCGTTCGTGGGGCCGGCCGCGGCCACCGCGATCCGCCAGAGTGACGGCGATGCCGGTCTGATGTTCGTCTCACCGCCGATTGCCTGGCTGTTGGCGATCGTCGCAGTCGCGGCTGCCGCGGCCATCCTGGTCTTCGCGCCCGCCCTGGATGCCGCAATCGACCGGTGGCTGCTGTCCCCCTCTCCCACCGCGGCACTCCAATATCAGGTCAGTGCACTCGCCGACGCACGGCAAGGCGCCGTGTCCTCGGCCCAAACCGAACGCCACCGCATCGAACGCGATCTGCACGACAGCGTGCAGCCCCGCCTCGTGTCCCTGGCGATGACGATCGGGCTGGCACAGACCAAGCTGGACTCTGATCTGCCCGCCGCGAAATCGCTGATCGCCGAGGCTCACGACGACGCCAAGAGCGCACTGGTCGAGCTGCGAAATGTGGTGCGCGGCATCGCCCCCACCATCCTGGCCGACCGCGGTCTGGACGCGGCGTTGTCCTCGGTGGTGCAGCGTGCCGAAACCTCCGGAGTGCCAACAACATTGCATGTCGATCTGCCGCGCAGGCTGCCCGACGAGGTGGAATCGGTCGCCTACTTCGTGGTGGCCGAGGCGCTGACCAACATCGCCAAGCACGCCGAGGCCACGCAGGCGGTGGTGACGGTTCGGCTCGACGATGCCGCCAACGTGCTGCACGTGTCGGTGTTCGACGATGGTAGGGGCGGCGCGGTGATCGATGCCGGCGAGAACGCAACCGGCCTGCGCGGTTTGGACGAACGGGTCCGGGCCGCCGGTGGATCGTTCGGGGTGACGAGTCCGGTGACCGGGCCGACGATCGTCACGGCGGTGCTGCCATGCGCGTCGTAATCGCCGAGGATTCCGCCCTGTTGCGGGCGGGTATCGAGCGCATCCTCGCCGACGCCGGCCATGAGGTGGTCGCCGGTGTTCCCGACGCCACCAACCTGCTGCGGCTCGTCAACGAGCACCGGCCCGACCTGGCCATCCTCGACGTCCGGATGCCGCCGACGTTCACCGACGAGGGCATCCGGGCCGCAGCCCTGCTGCGCAGCCAGAACCCCGAATCGCCGGTCCTGGTGCTCTCCCACTACGTGGAAGAACGCTACGCAGCCGATCTGATCGCTTCGGACACCAAGGGATTCGGTTATCTCCTGAAGGATCGGGTCGCGGATGTGCCTGCCTTTCTCGACGCGGTCGAGGTGGTGGGCGGCGGCGGAACCGTGCTCGATCCCGAGGTGGTGTCACAGATCTTGGTTCGTTCCCACCGACGCAGCGCACTGGATCAGCTGACCCCGCGCGAGCAAGACGTTCTGCAGTTGATGGCCGAGGGCAAGACCAACTCGGCGATTGCCACCGCCCTGCACATCTCGGTCGGTTCGGCCGAGAAACACATCGCATCGATCTTCACCAAATTGGATCTCGCCCCCGACGAGAGCGAGAACCGCCGCGTCCTGGCGGTCCTGCGTTACCTCGAGACGTAGCCGAAATCTCCATTCCCGGAAGGATTTCCATCATGACCACCATCACCACCCCGCCGCCTGTCGCCCCGCCGCCTCAACTCACCCCGGGTGGGCGCACCGCGTTCCGGCTGTTTCTGATCGCAGCGGCCGCGCTGGTGGTCGTCGCAACACTGGCCGGGCTCGGCGTCGCGGCGTGGGGCGTCAGCGCCCTGCGTGTCGTCACCGATCACCAGGCCCTGCCTGCCACCATGCGCACGCTGGTCATCGACACCGCGCAGGTGCCCGTCGCGATCCGCATCACGGCCGACCGCGAAACCCGCGAAGCCAAGGCCGATCTGCGTCTGGTCAACACCACCCGCAGTGGCGAGCACCGGCTCGCGGTGAGCACCACCGGTGGCGAAGCCCGAATCAGCATCTCCGGCAACCCCTCTCCCATGCTGGAATGGGCCCGCGGCGGTGAGATCGTCATCTCGCTGCCGCCCGAGCAGGCGCGCAGGCTCACCGTGCGCACCGAACAGGAGATCGGCGCGGTGTTCGCACAGGCCGATGTCGATCAGCTCATCGCGCGCACCACCGACGGCGCGATCATCCTCAGCGGCGCGGCCCGGCGTATCGAAGCCCACACCGTCAACGGTGAGATCGTCTCCCGCGATCCAATCGCGGTCACCGAGGAGTTCAGCGCGACCACATCCGATGCGGACATCACCGTCGATTTCCGCGATGCCGCCCCGCGCACGGTCAATGCGATCAGCCGCGACGGCACCGTCGTGATCGGCCTGCCAGAACCCGGGCCGTACCTCGTGCGCGCCCAGTCGGGATCCTCCACCAGGGTGCGGGTGCCCGAAACCACCAATCCCGACAACGCTGTTGGTGAGATCACCGCGCGCTCCGACAACGGCGAGGTCGTGGTGGAGGAAGTCGGACTCGATCGCGGCTAGGTCAGCTCAGCGCCGCCGCTGCCATCGCGAGGGTCACCGCGGCGATCAGGCCAAGGTAGACCCGAGCGTGGACGGCGTCGGGCATCCCGATTCTCGTCCGTCGCAGGATGACGATGACGGGCGTGGCGCCGAGCAGTAGTGCCGCCGCGGACGTGATGTCGACGGATGCGACCAGTGGCACCACCGCAGGGGCGGTGATCGCGAGCGTGAGCGGATTGGCCAGCGCCGTAGCCGATTCCATCGACCGACCGGCCCGCCGCAGCAACGGCACGGTGAGAACGCTTCCCCCGACGCCGAGAAAGGCTGCGACAGCGCCGACCGGAAGGCCGTAGCGCGCACTGACAGTGCGGGGTTCGGCCCGAGCGGCCGCAGGCCGAACGAAGCCGGGGCGAATAACGGCGTCGGCGAGAGTCAGGGCGAGGTAGGCCACGAAACCCCACTGGGCCACCACGGCGGGCACAAGTCGGGCGGCGATGCCACCGACCAGCCCGCCCACCGCAAGTAATGCCACCAGGCCGCTCCCGCCGCGCAGACCGGCCAGGATCTCTCGGCGGGTGGACGCCGTGGCGATGGCCGCGCCGACGAATACGACGACCGCCGAAGTTGCGACCGCGGTGCGCATCGCGTCGTCTCCGAGTTCGGAATCGGCCCAGACGATCACGGGAACCGTGACGAAGCCGCCGCCGAATCCGAACAGCACGGTGGTCACGCCGGACAGAGCGCCGACCACGGCCAGGATCCAGAAACCCACCACTCGAGTCCACCGGATGCACGAGGGACCGACAATCGAAGGTAGGAATGATCTTTTCGACTTTCGGCCATAGAGTCGTGCCATGCGCAATGTGACGGCCGATGACTACGACGCGGCTGACCGCGCGGTACTACCGGTCGGCACGGACTATCCGGACGGGTTCGTCCTCGACTGGCATTCCCACCGTCGCGCCCAGTTCCTCTACAGCGCCACCGGGGTGATGGTGGTCGAGACACGTGACGGCACCTGGACCGTGCCCACCGATCTCGCTGTTCTCATACCGCCCGGCGTGCGGCACTTGATGCGCACACAAGACGTGAGCACCAGAAGCCTTTACATCGAACCCGCGGCGGTGCCGTGGTGGCCAAGCCGGTGCACCGTGGTGCAGGTGACGCCGTTGCTTCGCGAGCTGCTCCTCGTCGCAGTGGATTTCGACGTGGACTACGACCCGGCGGGTCGCGAAGGCGCCGTCACCAGTCTGTTGTTGCACGAGATCGCCGCCCTGTCACCGCTGGCCCTGCATGTGGCGCTGCCCGCGGCACCGGATCTGGCCCTGCTGTGCCGGGAGTATCTGGGCTCACCGGATGTGCGGATCGGCAACGCGCAGTGGGCCGCCCGGCTGAATCTCAGTGAGCGCGCGTTCAATCGGCGCTTCCGGGCCGAGACCGGCACCAGCCCCGCGATCTGGCGCCGCCGCGCGCGGCTGCTGGCCGCCGTACCGATGCTGCGCAGTGCCTCGGTGACCGATGTCGCGGGCCGGCTCGGTTATGCGACGCCTGCCGCGTTCACGGCGGCGTTCACATCGGAGTTCGGGCTGCCGCCGTCGCGGATGTCGCGGCGGGGACAGCTGGGATGAACTCAGGTGAGTGCGCCGATGATGTCCTTGACCGAACCCGTGCGAATGTTGCGCCACCCGGTACCCGCCCAGACGTTGGTGGCCTGCGGGTCGCCTGCAGTCACGGACGCCTTGCGCACCGGGCTCGTCAAATAGTGGATCTCGGGATAGCCGAACGGCGCCTGTTCCTCGTGCTCGATGACGAACCGGTTGCGCAAGCCGCGCGCATAGCGTCCGGAAAAAGCCCTCGTCACAACGGTTTCGGTGAACTCGGCACTCTGCAGCGCGGCACGGTGCACGGGACTGCTGCCCGCCTCGTCGGCCAGCAGGAACGCGGTGCCGAGTTGCGCCGCCACCGCACCGGCGGCCACTACGCCCGCGACATCGGCGGCCGTCACCAGCCCGCCGGCCGCCGCGACCGGGACGTCCACGGCCGCCAGCACCTCGGCAAGTAGCTGATCCAGCGGCTGCGTCGCAGGCGGCGCGGCCGGGTCGAACGTGCCGCGATGACCGCCCGCCGCGGGCCCCTGGACGGCGAGGGCGTCGACGCCACGATCCACCGCCAGCCGCGCCTCGTCCGGCGTCGTCACGGTGCCCACCGTGGTGATCCCGGCGTCGCGCAGCCGCGAAATCTCCTCGGCCGTCGGCAAGCCGAACGTGAACGACACCACCTCGGGCCGCAGATCCCCGACCACCTCGAGCTTCGCCGACCATGCGTCGTCGTCGTAGCGCGGCTCGCCGAGCGCGACACCGTAGCGGTCCGACTCACCGGCCAATGCGCGCGCGTAGGCCTCGATCCCGTCGGGTGTGCCCGCACTGGGCTGGGGCGCAAACAAATTCACGCCCAACGGCTCGGACGTCAGACCGCGGGCCGCCGAGATCCGATCGGCGAGTGCGTCAGCAGTGAGGTAGCCCGCCGCGATGAACCCGAGCCCACCCGCATTGCTGCCCGCCGCGGCGAGTTCGGGCGTCGACGGCCCGCCGGCCATCGGTGCCACGATCACCGGCCGCGCCAGGCCCCGCAGGTCGAATCCACTCATCACCGCACCGCCTTTCCGAACAGGAGCACATCCTGGGGCTCCTCGCTGATATTGGGAAACACTGCGTAGCGCGCGAGCCTTCCTTCCAGTGACAAACCGCACCGCCGCAGCACACCCGCCGAGCCCGCATTGTCGACATGACAGTAGGCGGACACGCGGTACACCGACGGGTCGCGCCTCTCCTCGTCGAGCACCATCGACACCGCCTCCGTCATCAAACCCTGACGCCAGTACGACCGGGCCAGGCAGTAGCCCAGTTCGACCGCGTACGGCTGCACGCGTCGACTGCCGCACAGGCCGACGACCTCGCCACCGACCTCGATCAGCCACGTCCGTTCCGCACCGACGTTGAACAGCGACGTGATGACCCGCCTGGTCTCCGCGACATCGGGGTGCGGGCGCCACGACAGATAGCGGGTCACCTCGGGGTCGGAGGCGATGCGGGCGAACAGTGCTTCGGCGTCATCGACGACCGGTGCCCGCAGCCTCAGCCGTGGACCGGTCAGGGTTTCGACGGTCGGCATGGCCCTCATCCTGCACCTTGCCGACCGCGACGAGCCAAGGGTTTACTGGCTACATATGGCAATCACCTTCAACCACACCATCGTCGCCGCCAAGGATCGGCAGGAGTCCGCGGTCTTCTTCACCGAATTGTTCGGGCTGCCCAGCCCGCGCGAATTCGGCCCGTTTCTCGCCGTGACGCTCAACCACGGCGTCACCCTGGACTACGCGCAAGCGTCCCCCGACGAGGAGATCCGTCCGCAGCACTACGCATTCCTGGTGTCCGAAGACGAGTTCGACGCGATCTACGGCAGGGTCCGCGACTGGGGTCTGCAGCACTGGGCCGATCCGCGCGGTACGCGGCCGGGCGAGATCAACCACAACGACGGCGGGCGCGGGGTGTACTTCCAGGATCCCTCGGGCCACTACCTGGAGATCATCACCCGGCCGTACGGCGGCTGAGCGAGCGGGCTAACCGTGCCCGCGCTGCTCTTCCTGACTGAGGTATGCACCCGCCAATTTCGCCACGTGCGACGGCAACTTGCCGCATGCCACGTCGGCCAGGCTGGTTTCCTCAAGCACTGAACGCATGCTGGCCCGCAGTGCCCGCCAAACATCGGTCAGTGCCGCGGTCGGGCCCGAATACGGCAGGTCCCCCAGGCCGATGTCGCGCACGCTGGCCAGCGGACCGTCGATGCAGCGCAGCACATCGGCGATGCTGATCTCCTCCGCAGCACGAGCCAGCTCATATCCCCCGTCGCGACCCCGGTGGCTGCGAACCAGCCGATCGGTGCGCAAGTCGGAGAGGATGTCGACGAGGAACTGCGACGGTATGCCCTGAGCCTTGGCCAGATCGTCGGTTTTCACCAGATCGCCGTCGCCGACGGCGGCCAGCTGGACCATGGCTCGGACGGCATACTCCGCCTTCGCCGACATCCGCATAGGCCCGATTCTGCCAGCCGGGCCACGCGGGCAGCCCAGGGCTACCGCGACGGCGTGTTCCGCAGGGGCCCCGTCATGGCTCGCACCGACGCCGGTACCGGCGTCCCCGCCACGACATCCGGCGCCGCCCGAGGTGCTCCGTACTGCACCGTCAACGGCACCACACCGGCCCATGCGCCCGCGGCGATGTCCTCGTCAGGGTCTTCCGGCCACCCGTCGCTGACCTTGAGCGACCAGTTGTCCGCGCCGATCGGCAGGCGCATCGCCATCGTGGCGGCCAACTCCTTGCGGGTGCTGGCCCGCAACTCGGCGACCCGCCCGGGGATGAAGGAGTCGGTGAGGGTTTCGAGGTATCCGACCTTGTGGTCGTCGGGGATGCGCTCGAACGAGCCGAACAGGACGGCACTGCGGTAATGAAACGACGACTCGAAGCTGCTGCGCGCCACCACGACACCGTCGAGCGCGGTCACCGACACCGCGGCGGGCACGCCGTCGGCGAGTGCGCGCAGCCATGGCGAGCCCGTGGACCCGTGGATCACCAATTCGTCTCCGACGCGGGCGAATCCGGTCGGGAACACGACGGGGTGATCGTCGCGCACGAGCGCGATGGTGGCCAGTGGGGTGCTGTCGAGCAGCTCGTCCAGTTGGCTTCGCGAGGTGCTCTGCTTCTCGTCGAGCCGGGTGATGCGCGTGGAAGGCTGCGTCATGAATCGCTCCGCATGGCGTGATTCTGCCAGGCGGGTCAGCCGGCCGCCCACCGGTTTATTTGCCGCGCGTCACCACCACTTTGCCCACCATGCGCCCGGACTCCACCTGACCGTGCGCCTCACGAAGCCCGGCCGCGTCGAAGCCTTCGACCGCGTTGGTCAACGTGCTGCGCAGCGTCCCCGCGTCGACCAGATCGGCGGCCGCGCCGAGCATTCGTTGCTGGGCGATCATGTCGTAACCCGTCATCGGGCGGGTGAACATCAGTTCCCAATGCCAGGCAATGCTTTTGGCCTTCAGTTCGACGAGATCGAGACCCTCCGGCTCGTCGATGGCTGTGATATGCCCGAACGGCCGCATGATGTCGGCGTAGGTGCTGATGTTGCCTGCCGAGTGCGGCGAGAACAGGTAGTCGATTCCGTCCGGTGCCACCTGCAACGCCTGGGCGCCCAGGTCGCGATGGTCGATCACCTCGTCGGCGCCCATACGCAGCGTCCAGTCTCGGGATTCGGTGCGGCTCGCCGTCGCGATCACGCGAACCCCGGTGAGCGCCTTGGCCAGCTGTATCAACACCGATCCCACCCCACCGGCCCCGCCGAGCACCAACAGGTCACCCCGCGACTCCGCCGTGAGGGCAAACCGCTCGAACAATGTCTCCCAAGCCGTGATGGTGGTCAACGGTAGTGCGGCAGAATCCGTGAACGACAACGTTTTCGGCTTCCGCGCGACGATACGCTCGTCGACCGCGTGGAATTCGGCGTTCGTACCGGGCCGCGTGACATCCCCGGCGTACCAGACTTCGTCGCCCACAGAAAGCGTCGTTACCTCCGACCCGACCGCCTCGACGGTTCCCGCCGCGTCGAAACCCAGGATCACCGGATCGGTGCTGGGCGACAGGCCGCGCCTGCGCTTGACGTCGACGGGGTTGACCGAGACGGCCGCCACCCGCACGAGCACGTCATGCGGGCGGAGCTCGGGCACCGGAACCGAGACATCCTTCAGAGCTTCCGGATCGTCGATCGGCAAGGCGGAGTAGGAACCGATCGCGGCCATATCGGGCATAGTGGCCACTCCTCATCTGTTGGCATTGCTGACGACGACGGATGCTAATCGCGCACCGGCAGTTTCCTGCAAGGACGCCTACTCCCCTCAAGGGAATACTTGCAGCTAGACGGAGTGAGGAGAACCAGCTGTGGCCACGACCTGCCCGACCGGTCGGCACGACGAGCACAACGTGTACGCCGAGGCCTGCCCGTGCCGGGCACTGCTGGATCTGCTGGCCAACAAGTGGTCCGCGTTGACCATCGGGCTGCTGGAGCAGGGGCCGGCCCGGTTCACCGAACTGCGCGCCGCGCTCCCCGGCGTCGGGCCGAAGATGTTGACGCAGACCCTGCGCCGGCTGGAGGCCGCGTCACTGCTGCGGCGCACCGTCTATGCCGAGGTGCCGCCCCGCGTCGAGTATGCGCTGACCGAACTGGGCCGCGACGTCGCCGAGCCGCTGGGCCGGCTTCGCGCCTGGGCTGAGGACAACATCGACCGGATCGCTGCGCTCAATGCGAACTGGACGAGTTAGTCGGGGATGTCGACCGTCTGCGGCACGACGACCGCGAACAGGTCCGACAACGCCGCCAGGCTCGCCGCCTGCAGCGCGGAGGCCGGCACGGGCTCCCCGTCCGGGCCTGCGAGCGTGCGGGTGGCGGTGGCAGCCGCCACGACCGTGGGCGCGTAACCGAGGTTGAACGCGCCACGTGCGGTCGAGTTCACGCACATGTGCGTCATGAAGCCCGCAAGCACCAGGTTCGACGCGTCGACCTCTTGCAGCCGCTGTTGAAGATCGGTCTGCACAAAGGAATTCGGGAAGTTCTTGACCACAACCGGCTCACCCTCGCGGGGTGCCACCGACGCGACGATCGCGCCGCTCTCTCCTTCGATGTCGTAGAGCGAGCCCGGCCCGTCGGAGTGCTGGATGTGGATGATCGGGATGCCCGCCGTGCGAGCCCGGTCCAGCAGTTGCGCGGCCTCGACGAGTGCGGCCTGCACGCCTTCGAGTTCCATCGTGCCCTGGGTGTAGGTGTTCTGGCAGTCGATGAGGACGAGCGTGGAGTCGGCGAGCCGGGCCGGCGCGGTCGGCAGACTGGCGAGTTCACGCAGCGTTGGACGAGTCATCAAGCCAGCGTACCCGTTGGGAAACCAGCCATTTCGTTGTTCTCGGTAACGACCTACCCGGTTACGGCAAGTACCCGCTCGGCGAGCTCGGGGCGGCACACCACCAGGTCGGGCAGCAGCGGGTCGGCCGAGTTGTAGACCAGGCGCGACCCGTCGATGCGTGAGGTGTGCAGGCCGGCTGCCCGAGCCACCGCGACCGGTGCGGCCGAATCCCACTCGTACTGACCGCCGGCGTGCACGTACACGTCGGCGACGCCGCGGATCACCGCCGCGACTTTCGCACCAGCGGAGCCCATTTCGACCAATGTGCCGCCGAGCGCATCGCGCACCGCGAGTGCGATCGCCGGTGGCCGGGTACGTGACACCACGATCCGCGGCGGGCCGTCGAACGCGCGGGGCGCGGCGACCTCGGGTGTGGAGAGCGTGGTGTTCTGCGCGGGCAGGGCCACCGCGCCGGCCACCAGTTCACCGTTCTCCCACAGCGCGACGTGCACAGCCCAGTCGTCGCGGCCGAGTTCGGAGAACTCGCGCGTGCCGTCGAGCGGGTCGACGATCCAGACCCGCTCGGAGGTGAGGCGGACCGGATCGTCGACGCCTTCCTCGGACAGCACCGCATCGCCTGGACGCTTCGCCGCGAGTTCTTCCATCAGGAAATCATGGGACTGCTTGTCTCCGGCGGCTTTTCGCTCCTCGGCAGACGCGTCGGCGAAGTCGGCGCGGACGTCGAGCAGCAGATCTCCGGCGCGCGTCGCCAGCCGGGCAGCCAGTTCGTGGTCGTTCACCGGCGACTGTCCAACATCTCGATGACCTGATCGGCGAGTTCGTCGACGTCGCGATCGGGAACCAGCCGCAGGTCGGGGCTCTTCGGCCGCTGGTACGGGCTGTCGATGCCGGTGAAGTGCGTGATCTCACCGGCACGGGCCTTCTTGTACAGCCCCTTGGGGTCACGCCGCTCGCAGTCCTCCAGCGGGGTGTCGCAGAACACCTCGAAGAACTCGAAGCCCTGGTTGGCGTGCACGGCACGGGCCAGCTCACGGTGCTCGGTCAGCGGGCTGATCGCGGGAACCAGCACGGTCAAACCGGAATCGGCCATGAGCGTGGCGATGTGCGCCAGCCGGCGCAGGTTTTCGGCCCGGTCGGCCATCGAGAAACCGAGGTCGGCGTTGAGCCCGTGGCGGAGGTTGTCCCCGTCGAGAACGTATGCCGGGCAACCACGTTCGAGCAGCTTCTGCTCGACGCGCATCGCCACTGACGACTTGCCCGAACCCGACAGGCCGGTGAACCAGATGGTGCGGCCCTTGGACAGGCGGTCGTCGGCGCACACGAGCGACTGGTGACGAACGGTGTTGGGACTCGCCGCGCGGTTCGCGACGGGCGTGGTATCACGCACCATGCCCGCGGCGACCGTTCCGTTGGTGTCGGGATCGATCAGGATGAACGCCCCCGTAGCGGCGTTGCGGGAGTACTCGTCGAGCATCAGCGGCTGCTGGCTGCGCAGCGTGATGCGGCCGAGCTCGTTGAGCTTGAGCGCCGTCGCGGACTTGTCCCGGTGCAACGTGTTGACGTCGAGGCGGTAGTCCAGTGAGGCCACCCGGGCCCGCGTCGTCCGCGTGGTGTGCTTGACCAGGTACTCGCGCCCCGGCTCCAGCGCCGACCCATCGGCCATCCAGCAGACGGTCGCGTCGAACTCGGTCGACACGTGCGGCTGGTTGTTGACCCGCGCGAGCACGTCGCCGCGGGAGATGTCGATGTCGTCGGCCAGGCTGACCGACACCGCCATCGGCGGGAACGCCTCGGTGACCGGACCGGTCGGTGCGTCGATCGCGGTGATCGTGCTGGACTTTCCGCTTGGCAGCACGACGATCTCGTCGCCGACGCGCATCACGCCGCTCGCCACGGTGCCCGCATAGCTGCGGTGGTCGGCATGGTCGACGGTCTGCGGACGGATCACGTACTGGACCGGGAACCGCACGTCGACCAGGTTGCGGTCGCCGGCGATGTAGACGTCCTCGAGATGGCTCAGCAGCGCGGGACCGTCGTACCACGGCGCCTTGTCCGACTTCGTCACCACGTTGTCGCCGTTGAGCGCCGACATCGGGATGGTGGTGACGTCGTGGATGTCCAGCCGGGCCGCAAACGCATGGAACTCGTCGCGAATGTCGTTGAACTTCTCCTGATTCCAGTCGATCAGGTCCATCTTGTTGACGGCGAGCACGATGTGCTGCACACCCAGCAGCGACGCCAGGAAGGCGTGGCGGCGGGACTGTTCGAGCAGCCCGTGCCGCGCGTCGACAAGCACGATCGCCAGGTGCGCGGTCGACGTTCCGGTCACCATGTTGCGCGTGTACTGGATGTGGCCGGGGGTGTCGGCGATGATGAATTTTCGCTTGGCCGTGGCGAAATAGCGGTAGGCGACGTCGATCGTGATGCCCTGCTCGCGTTCCGAGCGCAGGCCGTCGGTCACGAGTGCGAGGTCGGTGTAGTCGTTGCCGCGTTCCTTGGAGGTGCGCTCGACGGCGGCGAGCTGGTCCTCCATGACGGCCTTCGAGTCATAGAGCAGCCGGCCGATCAGCGTGGACTTGCCGTCGTCGACCGAACCGGCGGTCGCGATCCTGAGCAGTGTCGCCATATCAGAAATATCCCTCGCGCTTGCGGTCTTCCATCCCGGCCTCGGAGATGCGGTCATCGGCGCGTGTGGCGCCGCGTTCGGTCAGACGCGAGACGGCGGTCTCGGCGATGATGTCCTCGACCGTCGCCGCGGTCGATTCCACGCATCCGGTGCACGTGACGTCGCCGACGGTGCGGAACCGCACGCTCGTCTCGAAGACCTCTTCCCCGTCACGGGGCTGCATGAACGGGTGCACCGCGAGCAGCATTCCGTCGCGCTGGAACACCGGGCGGGTGTGGGCGTAATAGATTGCGGGCAGCGTGATGTTCTCGGCGCCGATGTAGGCCCAGATGTCGTACTCGGTCCAGTTCGACAGCGGGAACACGCGGATGTGCTCACCCTTGCGGTGCCTGCCGTTGTAGATGTTCCACAGTTCGGGGCGCTGCGCCTTGGGGTCCCATTGCCCGAACTCGTCGCGGAAGCTGAACACCCGCTCCTTGGCCCGCGCCTTCTCCTCGTCGCGGCGCGCACCGCCGAATGCGGCGTCGAACTTGTTCTCGCGGATCCCACGCAACAGCGTCACCGTCTGCAGCGGGTTGCGCGAGGGGCCGTTGTCGACGACCCGGCCCGCGTCGATGTCGTCCTGCACCGACGCGACGACCAGGCGCACGCCGTTCTCGGCCACCAGGCGGTCACGGGTCTCGATGACCTCGTCGAAGTTGTGTCCCGTGTCGACGTGCATTACCGGGAACGGCAGCCGCGCGGGGGCGAAAGCCTTGATCGCCAGATGCAGCATGACGATCGAATCCTTGCCGCCCGAGAACAGCAGCACCGGCCGCTCGAACTCGGCCGCCACCTCGCGGATGATGTGGATGGCCTCGGCTTCCAGCGAGCGCAGATGGCTGAGCTCGTACGTGCCGGGTTGTGTCTCGATCGGCTCTGCCGTGGTCATTGCTTCCCCATTAAGTTGGTAGAAATGGCCAGAATTGCAAGCATGACCTGGAATGTAACCGGCCCGGCGCGGCAGTGTCAACGCTCGGTGTGTGAGCAGTGCAATTGCGTGGGCCGGCGGGGTGATGCCAGCCCGCGTTTGTCGCGCTCGCCCGCGTTTTGTCACGCCAGAGTGACCGCCGGCCCTGACAGCCACGCCAGCGTGACAATCGCGGGCTCAACGCGGGGCAATCCATCCCCACTGTCACGCCAGACGGTATGGGGGGCTGGGGCCTCGCTCACATGTGAACGTGGGTTGCCGACAGGAAACGGGTCCTGGCCGGTAGAGCCACAAGATGTGGGAGGCCCCAGTGATACGTCAGCGTACGAGTGTTGGTTTGGATGTGCACGCACGATCGGTGTTTGGGTGTGGGTTTGACGCTGAGACCGGACAAGTCCTCGAGCGGCGGTTGACCCCTGATCATGGCGAGATCATCGCGTGGATACGGTCGTTGCCACCGCCGGTGATGGTGGCTTATGAGGCGGGTCCGACCGGGTTCGGGTTGGCCCGGGCATTGACCGCGGCCGGGATCGAGGTGGTGGTGGCTGCCCCGTCAAAGCTGCAGCGTCCTGCTGGGGATCGGGTCAAAACCGATGCCCGCGATGCCCGGCATCTGGCCCGCCTGGTGCATCTGGGCGAAGTGGTCGGAGTGGAGGTGCCAAGCCCTGAGCGTGAAGCCGCCCGGGATTTGGTGCGGGCGCGTGAGGATTGCCGTGGTGATTTGATGGCGGCCCGGTTGCGGTTGTCGCACATGTTGTTACGCCACGGCATCGTCTACTACGGCGGCAACGCCTGGACTGGCAAGCATGAACTGTGGCTACGTGCTCAGCGCTTCACCACCCCCGGGCTGCAGGACGCCTACGACAGCGCCTTCGACGCGATGCTGGCCAACGCCGACCGCCGTGACCGGCTTGATGCGGCGATCACCCAGATGGCCGCCGATTCGGAGTTCACCCCGGTGGTGACACGGTTGGGGTGCATTCGCGGGATCTCGACGCTGAGCGCCTTCGGGCTCGCCGTCGAGATCGGCGATTGGCACCGGTTGACCGGCCGCTCGATCGGGGCCTACCTCGGCTTGGTGCCCACCGAATACTCCACAGGCGCCACCCGCTCGCAAGGGTCGATCACCAAGACCGGCAACAGTCACGCCCGACGGTTGTTGATCGAGGCGGCCTGGCATCACCGCAAGCCTTACCGGCCCAGCCAGGTGATGCGGCGACGCTGGGATGCGGCCAGCCCGGCCGCCCGTGCTCGTGGTCAGGCCGCTAACCGGCGCCTGCACACCCGGTGGAAACACTTCGATCAGCGCAAGAAGCGGCCGGTGGTCGCCAACGCCGCCATCGCCCGCGAACTGGCCGGCTGGTCGTGGTCACTGGCCGTCCTCGACGACAACTAAACACCCCTCCCCACGTCCAGGTGGCGTCAGGTCAGTTGCCGGCACACGAAAACACCCGAGTGATCCGCGCCCACTCTGTGAGCAAATCCTTCTGTCCCGCAGGATGATTCACGCTCGTTCTTGCCAGACAAGCGGCCCACTCAGCCGAAAGTACCGTCCTGCTGGTAACCAACCCGCGCATATCAGACTGACCAAACCATTCGCGTCGAGAACCCCCTTCGACACGCCGCAACCCGACCCAATCCTCACCTGGCCGACGAAGCGGCGGGCCGCGACGACGGTTACGGCCCGCCGCTTCACCCTGCCCCCTTGACAAACTGGCCTCCATATCAGAGTGACTGCGGGCTTCGAGAGCCACGCCAGCGTGACAATCACGAGCTCGACCCGCGGCAACCCATCCCCACTGTCACGCCAGAGTGACTGCGGGCTTCGAGAGCCACGCCAGCGTGACAATCACGAGCTCGACCCGCAGCAACCCAGCCCACTGTCACGCCAGACGGTATGGGGGGCTGGGGCCTCGCTCACATGTGAACGTGGGTTGCCGACAGGAAACGGGTCCTGGCCGGTAGAGCCACAAGATGTGGGAGGCCCCAGTGATACGTCAGCGTACGAGTGTTGGTTTGGATGTGCACGCACGATCGGTGTTTGGGTGTGGGTTTGACGCTGAGACCGGACAAGTCCTCGAGCGGCGGTTGACCCCTGATCATGGCGAGATCATCGCGTGGATACGGTCGTTGCCACCGCCGGTGATGGTGGCTTATGAGGCGGGTCCGACCGGGTTCGGGTTGGCCCGGGCATTGACCGCGGCCGGGATCGAGGTGGTGGTGGCTGCCCCGTCAAAGCTGCAGCGTCCTGCTGGGGATCGGGTCAAAACCGATGCCCGCGATGCCCGGCATCTGGCCCGCCTGGTGCATCTGGGCGAAGTGGTCGGAGTGGAGGTGCCAAGCCCTGAGCGTGAAGCCGCCCGGGATTTGGTGCGGGCGCGTGAGGATTGCCGTGGTGATTTGATGGCGGCCCGGTTGCGGTTGTCGCACATGTTGTTACGCCACGGCATCGTCTACTACGGCGGCAACGCCTGGACTGGCAAGCATGAACTGTGGCTACGTGCTCAGCGCTTCACCACCCCCGGGCTGCAGGACGCCTACGACAGCGCCTTCGACGCGATGCTGGCCAACGCCGACCGCCGTGACCGGCTTGATGCGGCGATCACCCAGATGGCCGCCGATTCGGAGTTCACCCCGGTGGTGACACGGTTGGGGTGCATTCGCGGGATCTCGACGCTGAGCGCCTTCGGGCTCGCCGTCGAGATCGGCGATTGGCACCGGTTGACCGGCCGCTCGATCGGGGCCTACCTCGGCTTGGTGCCCACCGAATACTCCACAGGCGCCACCCGCTCGCAAGGGTCGATCACCAAGACCGGCAACAGTCACGCCCGACGGTTGTTGATCGAGGCGGCCTGGCATCACCGCAAGCCTTACCGGCCCAGCCAGGTGATGCGGCGACGCTGGGATGCGGCCAGCCCGGCCGCCCGTGCTCGTGGTCAGGCCGCTAACCGGCGCCTGCACACCCGGTGGAAACACTTCGATCAGCGCAAGAAGCGGCCGGTGGTCGCCAACGCCGCCATCGCCCGCGAACTGGCCGGCTGGTCGTGGTCACTGGCCGTCCTCGACGACAACTAAACACCCCTCCCCACGTCCAGGTGGCGTCAGGTCAGTTGCCGGCACACGAAAACACCCGAGTGATCCGCGCCCACTCTGTGAGCAAATCCTTCTGTCCCGCAGGATGATTCACGCTCGTTCTTGCCAGACAAGCGGCCCACTCAGCCGAAAGTACCGTCCTGCTGGTAACCAACCCGCGCATATCAGACTGACCAAACCATTCGCGTCGAGAACCCCCTTCGACACGCCGCAACCCGACCCAATCCTCACCTGGCCGACGAAGCGGCGGGCCGCGACGACGGTTACGGCCCGCCGCTTCACCCTGCCCCCTTGACAAACTGGCCTCCATATCAGAGTGACTGCTGGCCCCTACAGCCACGCCAGCGTGACAATCGCGGGCCGGCGCGGCGCCCAAAGCCCAAAGCCCAGCACCAAGCGACGGCCACGTCAGCGATGCCCGCTCACATGCGCGCCGGCATTGCGTGGGAGGCGCAGGGTTTCGATGAGGGTGAACGCGAGGAAGGCGCCGAGGACGAGAAACGTCGCTGAATATGAGGTCAGCTGAGTGAGCAACAGCGCGGCGATGGCGATGCCGAGGCCGGCCGCGAGTTCCTGCACGGACGCGTTGAGCGTGTTGGCGTGGGTCAGTTGATCTCCGTCGACGTCGGAGAACGCCAGGCTGTTGTAAGCCGTGAAGCCGATGGACCGCAGTGCGCCGCTCACATAGAGAACGACGGCCATGACGGCGACCGGCATGCCCGGCTGCAACAGCGCCAGCAGTCCGAAACAGCCGACCGACGCGATGCCATTGATCAGCAGGACGTTGCGAATTCCGATGCGCCGCATCATCGGGGTCGTCAGCGGTTTGATGGTGAGGTTGCCCGCGAACAGTGCGGCCACCATGAGACCGGCGGCAAACGGCGTCCAGCCGAACTCCAGCTGGAACTGCAGCGGCAGCAGGAACGGCACGGCGGTGATCACCATCCGGTACAGCGACCCCGCCTGCACGGTGATCCGCAGCGTGCGGACTTTGAGTACACGCAATTGCACGAGCGGGTTCTCTGCCCGCAGCAGCCGCCAGACGGCGGCCGACAACAGCACCACAGCGCCCACCCCGCACAGGCCGACCAGCAGCCGATCGGTGCCGGACACCCGGACGTTCTCCAGTGCGATCAGCGCGGCAGCAATCCCGCAACCGAGTGCCAGGAGCCCGGGCCAGTCCAAGGATCGCGGTGCGGCAGCCGGCTCGCCCCGAATGAGCCGCAGCGCCAGAAGGAATCCGATCAGCCCGATCGGAATGTTGACCGCGAAGATCCACCGCCAGCTGCCGAGCGTCGCGATGGCCCCGCCGAGCACCGGTGCGAGTATCGGCGCGGCCAAGGCCGGCCACGTCAGCAACGCGATTGCCCGCACCAGGTCGGACTTGTCGCTGTAGCGCAGGACCGCGAGCCGGCCGACGGGCACCATCATCGCGCCACCGACACCCTGCAACACCCGCATGCCGACGAGCATGGGCAACGACGCCGAGAGGGCGCAGCCCACCGACGCCAGCGTGAAAACCGCTATGGCGGCGATGAATACGCGACGGATACCGAAACGATCGGCCATCCAGCCGCTCGCTGGGATGAGAACCGCCACGGTGACCAGATACGCCGAGATCGCGACGTTGACGTCGACGGCATCGACACCGAACGACGACGCGATCAGCGGGATGGCCGGCGTGATGATCGTGGCGTCGAGGATCTCCATGAACAACGCGCCCGCCACCAGCAGAGCCATACCGCGGGGAAAGGGTGGATGCTCGGGCGTGGACACCCGAGCAATCTAAAGCAGTTCCCTGAGCTTCCTCAGCTGCCGAGCACGAAGTCGATACGCCGCGCGCAAATGTCGGCGAGGTCCACGCCAGGGAGATCGAACCGGTGATTGAGCCGGATCAGCGCGACAGCCAGCAAAAGCGGCGCGGTGACGTCGCCGAACGCGATGTTGCCGATTTCGTGGCCCACTGCACGTTCGTAGCGGTCGATGGTCTCCTCGCGGCTCGGCGTTCCCGGCGCCGGAGCGTTGTCGGGCAGCGGGCTGCTCACCCAATCGGTCATTAGAAGCCAGCTGACGTCGGCGGCTTGATCACCCAGGTAGGCGATCTCCCAGTCCAGCGCCGCAGCCGGCGACAGATCGGGCCGGTACAGGACGTTGGACATCCGGCTGTCACCCCAGCACAGTCCGACGCGGTCAGGCGTGTAGAGATGGTTATCCAGCCAGTCCAGCGCTCGGCGGAAGGTCGGGTGGATCGGCTTGTCGCCGTAGGCCCAGCCGATCGCATAGCGCAGGAAGTCGCGCAGTGCAGCCGGACTCGACTTGCCGAGGAACCCCAGCCGGTACTCCTGCGGATCGAGCCGGTGCACGGCCGCGATCATGTCCACGCACCCGTTCCACAGCGCGGCCCGGCCCGCGTCGTCGGTCTCGGCGAAGATTCCGGCCCCGTGGTAGGGCGGTACGTCGCTGACGCCGACCACGTCGTCGATGCGATCCATCACGAGATACTGGGTGCCGAGGGCGTCGCCCTCGGCGTCGATCCAGCGCACCGTCGGCACCGGAATGGGCGAAGGCGCCAGCCGTTGCATGACGAGATACTGCCGACGCAGGTCGTAGTCAGGCAGGATCTGAAATTCCGGCGGGCGCCGGAACACCAGGCCGAGACTGCCTCCGTCGTCGAGCCCGTCGAGCTCGAACAGGAACGTCTCGGTGGAAAAGCCGCCCGGGCTCGGGCACCAGTTCTTCACCCGCGCCTGCGCGGCACCGGGAACACGTTGGCGGGCAATGGTTTCGAGGGCTGCGGGGAGCTCCTCGGCAGCTGGCCTCACCACCCGGTGTAACCGTAGTGCGGGTAGGCCCCGACGAACACCATCTCCACCAGGCCATGGCCGGTCTTTCCGTCCATCCGAACCTCGCACAGTGTCTCCGACAGGAAGCTGACGGGCTTGATGACGCTCAGATCCGTGGTGTCGGCTGTGAATCCATCGATGAAATCCTTTCCGCGCCAATGTCCCGATGCGTACCCGCCGACTTCCATGTAGCCGGCGAGCCCGGGCCAGAAGTCGGTGATCGGGGTGACCTCGATGGTGCTCGTGCTGCGGTCCCCACGGTGCACGGTGAAGGTGCCGCCGCTGATGACCCGGAGCTCGTCGCGGAACTTCAGGTCGTGTTCGACGTCGATAATGGTGGCTGCCGGACGTTCGGTCGCAAGCGGGTAGAGAATCTCGCCCTCGAACTGCCACCGCTCCCCTGCGCTGGTCTCGCGCTGCGCGAAATGCACGAGCTGGTCATCGAATTCGAAGATCCCCATGTAGTAGAGGGTGCCGTCGGGAATCTCCTGGGGCTGCAGGTGGGCGCCCTCCGACAAGCCTCCGCCACCCGGTCCGTTGCGGATGCCCCACGAGTGGTCGCGGCCGAACCACCACCGGGACGTGTCGATCTCGATGCGTTCGCCGTCGATCTCGATCCAGCCCTCCAGGTCGCCGTTCTGGTAGAACCGGCGCGCATCCTCGCTGACGCGGCCGCGGCTGCGGTGGAACGCGGGCGTCTGCTCATACGTCGGGAACTGACCGCGCAACCGAAGATCGAGACTCACCCCCTGCTCATTGGGTTCGAGCACGGCTCGCACCGTTCGCAGGGGCTCCTCGACGCTGTAGGTGTACGGGCCAACGGAATATGTTCCGAGAGCGCCCGATTCGGGATTGAGTTCGGTCGACATGCGCACGACGCGGGCCTCGCCGCCGCGCTTGGTGATCATCGCGTACGCGTCGGTGACGTCGCGATTGGGATAGCGCGCCAGGCCCGTCATCACGTTGACCTCGCCCGAGCGGTCGAATCCGTACATCACGATGCGTTCGGTCCACCGCAAGTCGGATTGGGCGACGTGGTCGAACGTGGTCGGCAACTGGTGACAGAGCAGTTCGTCGTGCGGCGTGAGCATGCGGCCTCCCGGAGATAATTACGTTATAGGCCGTAACGTAACAGGCGCGAGCCGATGAGGATAGGTTTTTGCGATGACCACTGCAGCCGGACGGCCCCGCGACCCCGCCAAGGATGTCGCCGTGTTGGCCGCGACCCGTGAGCTGCTGGTCGAGGAGGGCTACCAAGGCACGACCGTGCTGGCCATCGCCCGGCGCGCGGGTGTCGGCGCACCGACGATCTACCGGCGCTGGCCGACCAAAGAGGCCCTGGTGGAAGATGCCGCTTTCGGTCACGCGGCGCCCGTGCCGGTACCCGGCCCGTCCGGCGACCTGCGGGCAGATCTGCGAGGGTGGGTCGCGGTGTTCCTCGACTGGCTGGCCAACCCGGTGACCCGGGCGGCGCTGCCGGGCCTGCTGACGGCCTATCACCGGGACGAGACGATCTACGAACGGCTGGTGTTGCGCGCCGAGACCGATGTGCGGGCGCTGATGGCCGATCTGCTCGGCGACGCCGCGCGGGCCGACGTCGTCTTCGATTTCCTCGTGGCCTCCACCGTGGTGCGGGCGATGACGCGAGGGCTCGTCGACCGCGATGCGTACTGCGACCGCACTGCCGACGCGTTGGTCGTGCTGGCGCGCGGCTGACTCCGAGAAAAGGACTACCCCGGAGGTAATTGAACCGCCGCACGCCGGTGGCCAGACTTCGATGAATGACCACCCAGACCGGATCTGACGTGATGGCGCAATTCCTGCCCCAGTCACCGTTTGTCACAAAGTTGGGCATCGTCGCGGAGTCGCTCGACGGACCCGAGGTGCGACTGCGAATGCCGTGGGATCCGTCGAACGTCACCCTCGCCGACATGGTGCACGGCGGCGCGATCGCCACGCTCGCCGATGTCACCGTGATGGCTGCCGCCTGGGTAGGGGCCGACGTGCCGGGTTCACTTCGGGGCGTGACGGTTTCGATGTCGATCAGCTACCTGGCCCCGGCCCGGGCCACCGACCTGCTCGGCGTCGGCCGGGTGCTGCGTCAGGGCAGGTCGCTCGTGAGTTGCGATGTCGACATCGTCACGCCCGGCGGCGACGCGGTCGCGAAAGCGATTGCGACGTACAAGGTGGGCTGAACCTCGCCAAGGCGACGGCCGTCCTGCTCGGGGGGGTAGCAGGACGGCCGCCGCGGTCTGGGGGTCAGGCGTGCGGTGCTTGCAGGTCGTACACCGCGGTTCCGCCGACCTCGGTCTTCGTGAAGTTCTGCTTGACCCAGTTGGTGATCTCACCGGCACTGCCGCGCTCCTCGCGGGGCGGACCGAAGCCGCCTTCGCGATCCAGGAAGTACCGGACGTCACCGTCGGCGACGTACTGCTGGAACTGCGCGAGGGTCGGTGAGTTGTCGCCACCGGTGAACCCGCCGATCGCCATCAGGGACTCACCGGTCTTGAGCTCGAGGTCACTGACCATCATCGACCCGACACTGGCTGCGGCCCAACGGTTGTCGGCACCGGCGATGAGGTCGGCCAGTGCCGAGTCATCCCGGTTCTCCATGCCCGGCGGAGGTCCGCCCGGGCCGCCGTGCCCACCCGGGCCACCGAAACCCCAGTCGCGCTTGGGGCCCGCCATCGCCATCGGACCACTGCTGTTCCCGTTGAGCACGGTCTCGATCGAGTACGCGGTGGGCGCGCCGAGCCCGAAGACGATCGCGGCGAGCGCCACGGCCGCACCGGCCCGGCCCGGCCGGTGTGCCGCGGCAGCCAGCGCCACCGCGACCACGATCGAGCCGATCAACACGACCCAGCGCAGCGCGGGCAGCCACTCGGGAGTGCGGTTGAGCAATACGAAAGCCCACACTCCGGTGCCGGCCAGCATCCCGGCCATCACCAGTCGGCCGGCGAGATGCTCACGTCGCCGCCACAATTCGACGACCGAGATGCCGACGAGCGCCGCGATCGCCGGGGCCAGCGCCACGGTGTAGTACGGGTGGATGGTGCCGTCCATGAAGCTGAACACGGCCGCCGTCACCAGCAACCAGCCGCCCCACAGCAGCGCCCCGGCACGAACACCCGCGGTGCGCGCGGTGCGGCGGGTCAACCACAACACGGCGACCAGGCCGACCAACGCGGCAGGCAGCAGCCACGAGGCCTCGGTGCCCATGGACAGTCCGAACATGCGGCCGATGCCGGCTTCGCCGCCGAAGAACAGGTTGGGCCCACCGCCGCCCGGGCCGTGGCCCGGCCCGCCACCGGGCTGGTTCTGCCCGACGATGCGGTCGATGCCGTTGTAGCCGAATGCCAACTGCAACAAGCTGTTGTCGGTCGAGCCGGCGATGTAGGGCCGTGAGTCGGCGGGCCACAGCGCCACGAGGGCGAGATACCAGCCGGCCGAGATCGCCATCGCGACCCCGCCGATCAGCACCGCGCCCAAGCGCTTCCACACCGACGCGATGGGCGCGGCGACCAGGAACACCAACGCCAGGCCGGGGATGATGAGGAACGCCTGCAGCATCTTGGTCAGGAACGCGAATCCCAGCGCACATCCCGACAGCGCGACCCACAGCGTGCTGGCCCTTGCCGACACCGGTCCGATCGCGCGCACCATGCAGTACGCGGCCACCACGAGCAGCAACACCAACAGGGCATCGGGATTGTTGTAGCGGAACATCGAGGTCGCCACGGGCGTCACGGCCAGCGCCGCACCCGCGATGAGACCGGCACCCGGACCGCTTGTCCGCTTGACCGTGGCGTACAGCACGGCCACCGCCGCCACGCCCATCAGGGCTTGCGGCAACAGCATGGTGAACTCGTTGAAGCCGAACAGCCGGCCCGACAGTCCCATGGCCCACATCGCGGCGGGCGGTTTGTCCACCGTGATGGCGTTGCCGGCGTCAAGTGAGCCGAACAGCCAGGCTTTCCAGGATTGGGTGCCTGCCTGCGCCGCGGCGGCGTAGTAGCTGTTGGCCCAGCCCGAGGACCCGAGACCCCACAGGTACAGCACCGCGGTGCCGGCCAGCAGCGCCCAGTAGGCGGGCCGGACCCAGCGCGGCTGGGCGGCTCGGGGCGGATCGGCCGACACCACGATGGGGTCGCGGCCGATGTCAGCGATGGTTGTCATGTCAGCAGCTTTCGGTTTCGAAGGTTCAGCGTCGTGTCCGGGAGGGGTGAAAAACCCATCCGCGCAACAACACGAAGCGGACGACGGTGGCCGCCAGGTTCGCTGCCACGAGCACGGCGAGTTCGACGGCTGGGTGCGGCTGCGGCGTCAGTGCGTGCAGCAGACCCAGTGAGCCGCTCGTGATGGTCAGGGCGATCCCGAAGACCGTCAGCCCTTCCAGGTGATGGCGGGTGACGTTGCGGGCTCCGGCGATGCCGAACGTGAATCGCCGGTTGGCGGCGGTGTTGCCGATCGCGGTCAGCAGCAGGGCGACGAGGTTGGCGGCCTGGGCGCCGAGGCCGGACCGCAGTGCGACGAACAACAGCAGGTACGCCAGCGTGGACACCACACCGACCGCGCCGAACCGCACCACCTGCCGCAACAGGGATCCCGGTGCGGCTGAGTTCCGGGACGAGCCGAGTTGCGCGGCAATGGTGTTGACCGGGATGGAGCCGTTGGCGAACCCGCGCAACAGTCGGCCGATGCCTTTGAGGTCGGCCGTCGCGGTGGCGACGATGTCGACGCGGCTGTCGGGGTCGTCGACCCAGTCGACGGGCACTTCGTGGATACGTAGCCCGCTGCGCTCGGCCAGGACCAGCAGCTCGGTGTCGAAGAACCAGCCGGTATCGGCGACGTGCGGCAGCAGGCGCTCGGCCACATCGGCGCGAATCGCCTTGAACCCGCACTGGGCATCCGAGAATCGGGCGGCCAGCGTGGATTTCAGGATGAAGTTGTAGCAGCGGGAGATGAACTCGCGTTTGGCACCGCGGATCACGCGCGAGCCGCGGCCCAGCCGAGTGCCGATCGCGAGATCGGAGTGGCCCGAGATCAGCGGGGCCACGAGCGGCGCGAGCGCCGTCAGCTCGGTCGACAGGTCGACGTCCATGTACACGAGCACCGGAGCGTCCGACGTCGACCACACCGCGTGCAGTGCCCGGCCACGACCCTTCTCCTCCAAGCGGACCACGCGCACGCCGTCCAGTTCCGCCGCCAGTTCGGCGGCGATGCGCGGGGTGGCGTCCACGCTGGCGTTGTCGGCGATGGTGATCCGGGTGGGAAGCCCGAAGTTCTCCTGCAGATAGCGGTGCAGGCGGCGCACCGAATGTGCCAGTGCCGCTTGCTCGTTGTATACCGGCACCACCACGTCGAGCACCGGTACCCCGGCCGCCCTTGCCGCCACCGCGGCATTGGGACGCGATGCGAAATGGAACCGATCCTGTGCGTCGGTGTCAGCGTCTTCGGTGTCGAATCGCTCGGCGATCTCTGTCATATCTCCATCGTTCTGCTGTGGCGTGTGACCGGCGTGGGGCGAAGCTATGCGCCTGCTATGTGTTCGTCGCACGCTGTGTGAGGTCGTAGATGGTGACGTTCTCGATGGTGATCGGGGTGAAGTGAGTCTCGACCCACTGCGCGATCTCGGCGGCCTCGCGGCTACCGCTCGGGGTGTGCCCGCCGAATCCACCCATCATCATCCGGCTGCGGATGAAGTAGTGGATCTGGTGCGACTCGACGTAGCTCTTGAACTCGTCGAGCGTGGGCGCGGGATCGGTGCCGTTGAAGCCTCCGACCGCCATAACCGGTGCGTCAGTTGCCAATTGGTATCCGGCGGCGTTGCTGGATCCCACCACGGCCGCCACCCAGGTGTAGTCCTCCGCGTCGGCGGCCAACGTCGCGGTGAGCATCTTCCCCGGCTCCGGTGCCGCGAACAACCCGCCGAAGCCGCCGCCGCGCGACGGGCCGACCGACGGGATGGCTCCGCTGTGCGGGCTTGCCGCGGTGGCGACCGAGTACGCCGCCGGGGCGGCGAGGCAGACCACGACGGCCATCGCGGCGACGACCCGCTGCACACCATCGCCCAGCCGGGCCGCCAACAGGAGCGGCACCGCGGCACCCACCCCGCCGACCGCCACCGCCGCGCGCAACCACGGGTAGGGATCGTCGTGGCGTGCCAGCAGTACCGCCGCCAGGATCGCGGTCACCAGTACCGCGCCTGCCAGCGCCGTGGCGGCGCGAATGTCCTTGCGCTGCTTCCACAACAACGACGCGCCGATGCCGATCACCGCGCCGATCGCCGGTGCGAGGGCCACGGTGTAGTACGGGTGCACGATGCCGTTCATGAAGCTGAACACCACCGCGGTGACCAACAACCAGCCGCCCCACAGGATGAGCGCGGCCCGCGTGCGGTCGGTGCGCGGTGCGCGACGGGTGAGGTAGAGCCCGGCCGCCAGGCAGATCAGCGCGGCAGGCAATAACCAAGCGATGTCGGCGCCCATCTGCGATCCGAACAACCGCCCCGCACCGACGTCGAAGTTCAGGTTGCCGAGCCCGCCCGTCTCCTCGCCGGTCAACCGCCCGAAACCGTTGTAGCCCAAGGCCAGCTCGACGATGCTGTCGTGCTGAGAGCCGCCGATGTAGGGCCGCGCCGAGGACGGCCACAGCTCGACCAGGACCAGGTACCACCCGCCGCTCACGACGAGGGCGGCACCGGCCGCGACGACGTCGACGATCCGCTTCCCGAGCGGTCGGTCACCCGCCACGAGCGCCGCCGCCGCGAACGCGGGCAGCACCAGGAACGCCTGCAGCATCTTGGCCAGGAAGCCGAACCCGACGGCGGCGCCCGCCGCGACGAACCACCAACGGCTGGCATCCTTTTCGATGCCGCGCTGCACGCAGTAGGCGGCGACGACGAGCAACAGTACGAGCAGGGCGTCGGGATTGTTGAACCGGAAGATCAGTGCCGCCACCGGTGTCAGCGCCAGGACCGCACCGGCCAGCACCGCGGCCCAGGGGCCGGCGGCCCGGCGCACGGCGGCGTAGAGCACTGCGACCGCGGCGACGCCCATGAGGGCCTGCGGCACCAGCACACTCCACGGGTTCAGCCCGAACACCCGCACCGAGATGTCGATGATCCACAGCGCTGCGGGGGTCTTGTCCACGGTGATCGCGTTCGCCGGATCGCTTGACCCGAACAGCATCGCCGTCCAGTCCTGAGCCCCCGCCTGCGCCGCAGCCGAGTAGAAGGCGTTCGCCCATCCGCTGATCGAGAGATTCCACAGGTACAGCACGGCGGTGCCGGCCAGCAGTGCCGCCAACGCGATGCGTTCGGCCATCGGCTTCGCCGGTCGAGGCGCGGCCGCGTCGACCCGCACGACAGGTTCGGCGGCTACCAGAGTCACCACTTCATCGTCGCGGCGGTGACTAGGTGCCGGATTGGGCCGAACTGTGTGTCAGCTGTGAGGCTTGCCCGGCAGCCGCACGACGAACTCGGTGGCGCCGGGCTTGCTGCGGACGTCGATGGTGCCGCCATGGGCCTTGACGACGGCCGCGACGATCGCCAAACCGAGCCCCGTGCTGCCCTCGCGCCGCGAGCGCGACGAATCACCGCGGGCGAATCGCTCGAACACCTCGGGCAACAGCGTCTCCGGAATTCCTGGACCGTCGTCGGCGACGGTGAGCGTCACCGCACCCGTATCGTCGGTGCCCAGCGCGACCGTCACCGACGTGCCCGCCGGGGTGTGCGTGCGCGCATTGGCCAGCAGATTGGCCAGCACCTGATGCAGTCTGGCCTCGTCGCCGTCGACGACCACCGGATCCTCCGGCAGATCCAGTGCCCACTGGTGCTCCGGACCCGCGACGTGCGCGTCGCTGACCGTGTCCACGACGAGCCGGGACAGGTCCACGGTTTCGCGTTCCAGCGGACGGCCGGCGTCGAGTCGCGCCAGCAACAGCATGTCCTCGACCAGCTGGGTCATCCGCGCCGTTTCGGACTCGACGCGGTTCATCGCGTGGGCGACGTCGCCGGGTAGTTCATCGCTCTTGCGCTGCGCCAGTTCGGTGTACCCGCGGATCGCGGCCAGCGGGGTGCGGAGCTCGTGGCTGGCATCGGCGACGAATTGGCGTACCCGGGTCTCACTGGCGTGCCGGGCGGACAGGGCGCTGGCGATGCGGTCCAGCATCCGGTTCAGCGAGGTGCCGAGCTGGCCGACCTCGGTGTGCGCGACGGCCGGGTCGACCCGGACGATGGGCGTCGGCAACCGCACCTCACCGCGGTCGAGCTCGAGGTTGGCGACCTCCCGCGCTGCCGCCGAAACCCTTGAGAGCGGCGCGAGTTGGCGGCGGATGATGAGTATTCCGCCGGTGGTCGCGGCGATCAACGCGACCGCGGCCAGCACGCAGAACATGCCGAGCACCCACAGCAGCGTGTCGTCGACCACCGCCGTCGGCAGTCCGGTCACGATCGTCTGCGCGCCGCCGTGCCGCGGGTGCAACCCGATCACGCGGTACCGCCCGAGCCCATCGAGGTCGACCGTTTCGGGCGTACGGTCGGGAGCTATCTGTGCGAGCTGTTCGGCCGCGGCCGCACTGACTACCTCACGCTCGCCGTCCGCGGTGATGACGCCCGCATCGACCGGGCGGCCCGGGACGATCACCGCGCCGACGGTGCGCGCGGCCTGGCCGGGTGCGTTGAGAAAGCCTGGCCCTGGGCCTTGTTCGGGGTCGAACAGCACGCGCACGTGGTGGCCGGGCGGCATGCCATCGGACGGCCCCGGCGCGATTATCACGCGCGTCGGCCCTCTATCCGGCCCGGCCATCGGCGGCGGGAAACCCATTGGCGGGGGCGGTAATTCGAATATCGCCGCCGATCGACGCCCCGCCTCGAGGACCTGATCGTCGAGCTGGTGCATCAAGAAGCGTTGCAGCGCAAACTCTGTCGCCACGCCGATGCTGGCGCACACCACCGCCAGGAGGGCGACTTGCGTGACCACGAGACGGGCCCGCAGCGTCCAGGTGCGCGGCGCCCACCACCGGGTGCCGCCGGGCGCGTCAGCGCGGAGGTCGAAGGACATACCCCGCACCGCGCAGCGTGTGGATCATCGGCTCGCGGCCGCTGTCGATCTTCTTCCGCAGATAGGACACGTACAGCTCGACGATGTTGGAGCGGCCGCCGAAGTCATAGCTCCACACCCGGTCGAGGATCTGGGCCTTGCTCAGCACGCGCTTGGCATTGCGCATCATGAACCGAAGAAGTTCGAACTCGGTTGCCGTCAGCGAGATGGGATCGCCGCCACGGGTCACCTCATGGCTGTCCTCGTCGAGCACGAGATCGCCGACGACGATTTTGGCGCCGCCGTCCTCACTGGTCACCCCGGTACGCCGCAGCAGGGCACGCAAACGCAGGACCACTTCCTCGAGGCTGAATGGCTTGGTGACGTAGTCGTCGCCACCCGCGGTGAGCCCCGCGATCCGGTCTTCGACCGAATCCTTGGCGGTCAGCAACAGCAACGGCAGGCCGGGGATCTGTTCGCGGAGTTTGTGCAGAACGTCCAGGCCGCTCATATCGGGCAGCATGACGTCCAGCACGACCACATCCGGCGGGTTCTCGCGGGCCGAGGCGATGGCGCTGGCCCCGTCCCCGGCGGTGGCGATATCCCAGCCCTCGTACCGCAGCGCCATCGACACGAGTTCGGCGAGCACGGGTTCGTCGTCGACCACGAGAACCCGGATGGGATTTCCGTCCGCCCGACGCATGATTGCGCGCCCGGACTCGGTCTCGGAGCTGTTGGTCGTCACCACGACACCGATTATTCGCCCAGCCGATGGGCTCAGGCTGTGCCGTTTCTATGTGCGGGCTGTGAAAAACCCGCAGGCTGCCCGACATATCGCATGCTGACCGGATACACAGCGGGTTCACAGGCGACATCGGCACCGTTGGTCACATGAGTATCCGACAGACCCTCGCAGCGGTGGGTGTGGCGGTCGCGATCGCCGGACTGGGCGGCGCAGCGATCTACGCCGCCACCGACACCCCGGGGATGGGTGGGCACGGCGGCCCACCCGGCGGCCACGGCGGCCCACCGCCGATGGCGGCCGCCGGACACGACGACGCCGATCCAGCAACGGTGCACAGCGAGGCCGTGCTCGCCGACGGAAGTGGCGGTTACACGACCTCGCTGACCCAGACCGGGACCATCACCGCGCTGTCGACCGCGTCGATAACCGTCCGCAGCGCTGACGGTTTCAGCCAGACCTATGTGCTGCCCGCGGCCGCCGCACCACCGTTCGCGGTGGCCGACCAGGTATTGGTCAGAGCCACCCGCACCGGCACGACGGCCACCGTGACAAGCATCGGTGAACCCCTCGAAAGGGGCTAGCCCATACCGTAGCCGTCAGGCAGCTCGACCTCGACCGGCGGTGTGGCCACCGACGTCTCAAGCTCCGTCGGAGCCGTTGTCTCCGTTATGGTTTCGCCGATCTCACCGCCCGGCTCCGCACCGAGGCCCGAGGCTTGGCCAAACAGCGCACCGAACGCGCCCATGGCCACCACGGCGGCCGCGCCGACACCTGCCAGCACAAGCCGATATTGCTTTTTGCGTTGTTCTCCAGTCACTCTGACCACCCATTTCGGATTCCGGTCAGGGCCCCCCGTTCAGCGGGATGGCCCGTCGAACAGTTTCACGCCGAGCGCGGTATCCCCCCGGGCGCTCGGCCGCCACCATAAGCAGGCCGAGCGCGGGCTGTCCAGCCCACACGAGTCCCAACTCGACATGATCAGTGCGGTTCAGCAAACCCGGAGGGCGTGGTGGCGCTGACCGACGGGGTGGCCACTGACGTTTCCGGCGAGGTCGGGGGAACCGTCTCCGTGACAGTCTCACCCGTGGTGAGTGCGGGGGGCTCGACCTCGTTCTGCGCGCCGGCCAAGCCGCCGCTCAGCCCGACACCCACGACGGCCATCGCCAACCCCGCGGCGGCCCCGACACCGGCCGATGCCACTTTCAGTTTCCGACGATTCTTTGCTGAATTCACCTGAGATTCACCTCCGGCAGTTCGTCTTCGGCTTTTCGCCCTGGTCTGGTGACCGGGTAGCCGCAACCGCCGGAGCTGAAACCGTTACTCGGCGGCCTTTTCCTCGGACGGCAACGGCGCCGGACCCTTGATCTTCGGTACTGCCATCGAGATCATCGGCGCCGTCGGTGGCGTCGACTCGACGCTTGTCTGCCCGATGTTCATCTTGGAACCGGCCACGTTTGCCGCCGAGCCGCCGGCGGCGGCGCCGAACACGCCGAGCGCGACGATCGCCGCACCGCCCGCGGCCGCCGCGAGCAATTTCACGTTGTTGCGTTCGAAGACGTTCATGGCATCAGTGAACGTGGGCTTTCTCCGCCCGACCTGGGTGTCGGCTGACAATTGCCCAGCACGCCGTTGCCAGCCGGCGACAACCGGCTGCTCTACCCTGTCTCCCATGGCAGGACCGACCGCATGACGCGTTTCCTGGCGCGTCGGCTGCTCAACTACCTCCTGCTGCTGGCGCTGGCATCGTTCCTCACGTTCACGCTCACCTCGTTCTCGTTCGAACCCCTCGACAGCCTGCTGTCGCGCAATCCGCGGCCACCTCAATCCGCGATCGACGCGAAGGCCGCCGAGCTGGGCCTCGACAAACCGATCCCCGTCCGTTATCTCGATTGGGCGTCCGGGGCGATCCGCGGTGATTTCGGCACCACGGTGACCGGCCAGCCGGTGGCCGACGAACTGTGGCGGCGGATCGGCGTGAGCCTGCGGCTGTTGGTGCTCGGTTCGGTGGCGGGCACCGTGATCGGTGTCGTCGTCGGCGCGTGGGGCGCGATCCGGCAGTACCGGCTCTCGGACCGCGCGGTCACCGTGGTGTCGTTGCTGGTGTTGAGCACCCCGACGTTCGTGATCGCCAACCTCCTGATCCTGGCCGCGCTGGACGTGAACTCGATCCTCGGTTTTCGGCTGTTCGAGTACACAGGCGAGACGTCGCCCGATGCGATCGGCGGTAGTTGGCCGCGGTTCGTGGACCGGCTGCAGCACTTGGTGTTGCCGACGCTGACGCTCGCCCTTGGTGCCATCGCCAGTTTCAGCCGCTACCAGCGCAACGCGATGCTCGACGTGCTGAGCCAAGATTTCATCCGCACCGCTAGAGCGAAAGGCCTGACCCGGCGCCAAGCGCTGTTCAAGCACGGCCTGCGCACGGCGCTCATCCCGATGGCCACGCTCTTCGCCTACGGGGTGGCCGGTCTGGTCACCGGTTCGGTGTTCGTCGAGAAGATCTTCGGCTGGCATGGCATGGGT
Organism: Mycolicibacterium wolinskyi str. Jessa 2025; assembly: GCF_049241375.1. NCBI lineage: Bacteria > Bacillati > Actinomycetota > Actinomycetes > Mycobacteriales > Mycobacteriaceae > Mycobacterium > Mycolicibacterium wolinskyi. The sequence continues at coordinate 2,028,766 of NZ_CP185960.1, read as the reverse complement.
GAATGGGTGGTTCAGGGCATCGCCACCCAGGACACCAACATCATCGCCGCCATCACGGTCTTCACCGGCACCGTCGTGCTGCTGGCCGGTCTGTTGTCCGACGTCATCTACGCGATGCTGGACCCACGAGTACGGGTGGGCTGACATGACCGATGCCTCCACCACGTCGGCCCGCTCCGGCCTGAACACCGAGGAATTCGCCACGCGTCGCACGCTGGTGCTGCGCCGCTTCCTGCGCAACCGGCCCGCGGTGGTGTCGCTCATCGTGCTGGCGGTGATGTTCGTCAGTTGCTATGCGCTGCCGCCACTGCTGCCCTACAGCTACACCGACCTCGACTATTACGCGCTGCAACAACCGCCTTCGGCCGACCACTGGTTCGGCACGAACGCCCTTGGTCAGGACATCCTGGCCCAAATCCTGCGTGGCATGCAGAAATCCATGCTCATCGGCGTGTGTGTGGCCTTCATCTCGACCATCATCGCGGCCACGGTCGGATCGATCGCCGGATACTTCGGCGGCTGGCGCGACCGGACCCTGATGTGGATCGTCGACGTACTGCTGGTGGTGCCCAGCTTCATCCTGATCGCGATCGTCACGCCCCGGCTGAGTCAGTCCGATCGGGTTTTCTGGCTGATCATCCTCCTCTCGGTGTTCAGCTGGATGATCAGCTCGCGGATCGTGCGGGGCATGACGATGAGCCTGCGCGAGCGCGAATTCGTCGTCGCGGCACGGTATATGGGTGTGAGCAGCTGGCGGATCATCGTGCGCCACATCGTTCCGAACGTAGCGTCCCTGCTGATCATCGACACCGCCCTCAACGTCGGTTTGGCGATCCTCGCCGAAACCGGCTTGAGCTTCCTGGGTTTCGGTATCCAGCCACCCGACGTGTCGTTGGGCACGTTGATCGCCGACGGCACGAAGTCGGCGACGACGTTCCCGTGGGTGTTCCTGTTCCCGGCCGGCGTGCTGGTGTTGATCATCCTGTGCGCCAACCTGGTCGGCGACGGCCTGCGTGACGCGCTCGACCCGGGCAGCGGCCAGTTGCGGCGCAAGAGGCGGCGCTCATGAGCCGGCTGCTCGAGGTCGCCGACCTGCGCGTGACGTTTCCCACCGACGCCGACGCAGTGCATGCCGTGCGGGGGGTGAACTTTCACGTCGACGCCGGCGAAGTCGTCGCGCTCGTCGGCGAATCCGGCGCCGGGAAGTCGGCCAGCGCGATGGCCGTCGTCGGTCTCCTGCCCGAGTTCGCCGAGGTGTCGGGGTCGATCCGGCTGCGCGGCGAGGAACTGGTGGGCCGCTCGGATCAGGAGATGTCGCGGATTCGCGGCCAGGCCATCGGCACGGTGTTCCAGGACCCGATGTCGGCGCTGACCCCGGTCTACACCGTGGGCGACCAGATCGCCGAGGCACTCCAGATCCACAACCGCGAACTCGGCAAGCGCGCGGCGCAGACCCGGGCCGTGGAACTGCTCGAGCTCGTCGGCATCGCACAGCCGGAGAAGCGCGCCCGCGCGTTCCCGCATGAGCTGTCGGGAGGCGAACGTCAGCGCGTCGTCATCGCGATCGCGATCGCGAACGATCCCGATCTGCTGATCTGCGACGAACCCACCACCGCACTCGATGTCACGGTGCAGGCGCAGATCCTCGAAGTGCTCAAGACCGCCCGGGATGTGACGGGCGCGGGCGTGCTGATCATCACCCATGACCTGGGCGTGGTCGCCGAGTTCGCCAACCGGGCGCTCGTCATGTACGCCGGGCGGGCAGTCGAGGACGCGACCGTTGCCGAGATGTACCGGCACGCCCGAATGCCTTACACCGTCGGGCTTCTCGGCTCGGTACCGCGACTCGACGCGCCGCAGGGCGCCCGGCTGGTGCCGATACCCGGATCGCCGCCCGCCCTGACCGCCCTACCGCACGGGTGCCCCTTCGCACCACGCTGCCCGCTGTCGATCGAGGAGTGCGAGGCCGGCGAACCGCCGCTCATCGAGGTCTCACCGAACCACCATGCCGCGTGCATCCGCACCGACGAGGTGGCCCGGCACACCGCTGCCGAGATCTACCAGGTGCCCGCGGCCGAGGACGAAGACCGCAGGCCGCCCGCAGACACCGAGGTGGTCCTGCGGGTTCGTGACCTGGTCAAAACCTACAAGCTGACCAAGGGCGTGGTGTTCCGCCGTCAGGTCGGCGAGGTCAAAGCGGTCGACAACATCAGCTTCGAACTGCGCCAGGGCCGCACGCTGGGCATCGTCGGGGAATCGGGTTCGGGCAAATCCACCACGCTGCATCAGATCCTGAACTTGACCGCGCCGCAGGCTGGTTCGATCGAAGTGCTCGGCGCTGACGTCGCCGCCCTGGACCGGCGCTCTCGTCAGAATCTGCGCACCGACCTGCAGGTGGTGTTCCAAGATCCGGTGGCGTCCCTGGATCCCCGGCTCCCGGTCTTCGATGTGCTGTCAGAGCCGTTGGCGGCCAACGGTTTCGGCAAGACCGAGATCCGGGACCGGGTGGCCGAGCTGTTGGACGTGGTAGGCCTGCGCGCGACCGATGCCAGCCGCTATCCGGCCGAATTTTCCGGAGGTCAGAAACAGCGCATCGGCATCGCCCGCGCGCTGGCCACCCGACCAAAGATCATCGCCCTCGATGAACCGGTGTCGGCGCTCGACGTCTCGATCCAGGCCGGCATCATCAACCTGCTGCTGGATCTGCAGGACAAATTCGGACTGTCTTACCTGTTCGTCTCCCACGATCTGTCGGTGGTCAAGCACCTCGCGCATGACGTCGCGGTCATGTACAAGGGGGCGATCGTCGAGCACGGTTCGGGCGACAGTGTTTTCGTCAACCCGCGCCACGAGTACACCCGGCGGCTGCTGGCCGCGGTGCCGCAACCGAAGCCCGGCGACGGCGACTCCACGTCCGGGTAATGCCGCACGCCGGCCGCGGTTGCCTCTAGCATCGGCGGAATGAACGGGATCAAACTCCGTCGCATCGCCGTCGCGGCCCTCGTCAGCGCACTCACCCTGACCGCGTGTACGGGCGGCAACCAGGAGGTCCCGTCCGCCGGCGGCGAGGCCGAGGTGGGCGCGACCAACGACATCAATCCGCAGGACCCGGCGAACCTGCGGCAGGGCGGCAACCTGCGCCTGGCACTGCCCGCGTTTCCGCCCAACTTCAACACCCTGCACATCGACGGAAACGAAGCCACCCTCGGGGCGCTGATGCGCGTGACCCTCCCCCGCGCCTTCCGCGTCGGACCGGACGGCTCGACCACGGTCAACACCGACTACTTCACCAACATCGAACTGACGAGCACCAACCCGCAGGTCGTGACCTACACGATCAACCCCAAGGCGGTGTGGACCGACGGCACCCCGATCACGTGGGAGGACATCGCCTCGCAGATCCACGCCACGAGCGGTAAGGACAAAGCCTTCATCTCCGCCGTCCCGCTCGGTGCCGATCGAGTCGCCTCGGTCACCCGCGGGGTCGATGACCGGCAGGCGGTCATGACGTTCGCCCAGCCGTACTCGGAGTGGCGGGGCATGTTCGCCGGCAATGCCATGCTGTTGCCCAAGAGCAGCACCGCCAACCCGGAGGTGTTCAACAAAGGTCAGCTGAACGGCCCCGGCCCGTCGGCAGGCCCGTTCATGGTGTCCAATCTCGACCGGGGTGCACAGCGAATCACTTTGACCCGCAACCCGAAATGGTGGGGCAACCCGCCGCTGCTGGACAGCATCACCTACTCGGTGCTCGACGATGCGGCCCGAGTTCCCGCACTGCAGAACAACGCACTCGACGCGACGGGCGTGGCCTCGCTGGACGAGTTGACCATCGCTCGCAACACCCCGGGAATCTCGATCCGGCGGGCCCCCTCACCGAGCTGGTACCACTTCACGTTCAACGGCGCGCCCGGTTCGATCCTCGCGGACAAGGCGCTGCGGCTCGCGGTCGCCAAGGGCATCGACCGCCAGGCCATCGCGAACATCAGCCAGCGCGGATTGGTCGACACCCCGACGACGCTCAACAACCACATCTACGTCGCCGGGCAAGAGGGCTACCAGGACAACAGCGAGGTGGTGGCGTTCGATCCGGAGAAGGCGAAAGCCGAACTCGACGCGCTCGGCTGGAAACTCAACGGGCAGTTCCGCGAGAAGGACGGCAAGCAGCTCGTGATCCGGGATGTGCTCTACGACTCGCTGAGCACCCGCCAGATCGCGCAGGTCGCCCAGAACGGGCTCGCGCAGATCGGCGTGAAACTGGAGATCGACGCCAAACCGGGCGCGGGCTTCTTCACCGACTGGATCATTCCCGGGAACTTCGACATCGCCCAGTTCTCGTGGGTCGGCGACGCGTTCTCCCTGTGCTGCCTCAACCAGATCTACACCACCGGCGCGGAGAGCAACTTCGGCAGGATCAGCAGCCCGGAGATCGACGCGAAGGCCGAGGAGACGTTCAACGAACTCGATCCGGCGAAAGCCCGGACCCTGGCCAACGAGATGGACCAGCTGATCTGGGCCGAGGGTTTCAGCCTCCCGCTGTTCCAGTCGCCGGGCAACCTCGCGGTGCGCAGCAACCTGGCCAACTATGGGCCGGCAGGCATCGGCGACCTCGACTACACCAAGATCGGGTTCATGAAGTAGCGGACCGCCGGACGGGCAGCATCGATTCGAGTGCGGTCGCCGCGGAGATCGCTGACACGAGCAGCCGTACCGGGGTGCGCCCCGGCAGGGCGTCGAGTTCGGGGGCCGTGGCCGGAAGTTGTTCTGCGGCGTCGTCGTATATCGCGCGCAGCACTGCGAAGGCGGCCCGTTCGCGCGTGTCGAGAATGCTGTGCGCGGCGGACGGCAGGCGCACCAGCACGGCATCGGGAATCAACGACGCGACCCGCTCGGCGACCGCAGGTGGCGTCGTGAGATCGCGCCCACCGGACACGATCACCGTGGGCCAGGCGAACTTCGGCATCTCGGCGATCAAATCGTAGGGCTCGGTGTCGAACGGCTCGTAGAACTTTGTGCTGCTAGCCATCTCACCCAACTCGATCGCGGGGTCGAGCGGCAGCCCATCCGGCACGCCGGCATAATTCAACTCGCGGAACGCAATCCGTCCGACGAGATCGGCCTCGTTGCGATATGGGGCCTTGCGCATCGACAATCGGCCCAACCGGCGCAAGGCCGACCACACCAGTGTGTGCCCATACAACAGCAGATCGAGCTGGCGGTCGAGCAGCCGCGCACCGCCGTAGCCATACAGCAACCCGGCGAGCTGACCACCCGACGACTTGAACACTCCGTCGGCAACCAAACGGCGGACCTTGGGCGCCATCCTCGCGGTCTGCGGATCGCACCCGTCCCACAACAGATCGCGTATGGCGGTGCGCATCTCCTCGATATCGTCGGTCGACAGCAACGGCGAATCCAGCACCATCGCGGCGACCCGCTCACGATGACGCACGCCGAAGCCGGCGGCGATGTACGTGCCGTAGGAGGTGCCGTAGACGACTGCCGTCCGCACCCCGGCATCGTCGAGCACCGCGGCGACATCGTCGACGACCTGATCGATCGTGATGGCCGCAGGCGGCAGGTCCGAACCGGAATCGGTGTGCCGCGACATCCCGATCCCGCGGTGCTCGACCATGATCACGTCGAGGCCGGCGGTCGCGGCACGGCGCCGCAGCCCCCGGTACTGCTGAATGGACGCGACGCCGGGACCACCGGGAATGATGACCACGGGCCGCGCGGACTTACGGCCGGTGCGGACGTAATACAGGTCGAACTGCTCGTCGGATCCCGGCGAAACCGGCCGACGTACCGCCCGCACCCCCGGTAGCGCGGCGAGTTTGTCGTGCCTTCGCCTGCGCTTGGCGTTCATCGTCATCGCGCTCCATTCTGCCCGCGCGGGGCAACCTCGGGCGAGAGCCTTTCGTTCGAGCTGATCCAAAGCAGTGCTCGGTGTACCCGGGGTCGATACAACGTTGCTATGACGACCGTTGAGAACGTGATACGAATCCTGCCCGGCACCCCGGAGTGGTCAGATCTGCTGGCCAAGATCGCCGCGGGCGCAAAGGACCGAGACCTCAACGACGAGAATCCCTTCGACCAGGTCAACGCGCTCAAGCGAGCCGGCTTCGGCGCACTGCGCCTGCCGGAATCCCTTGGCGGCGCGGGATTCACCGTGCCGCAGCTGTTCTCGGCCGTGATCGACGTGGCGCAGGCCGACCCGATTGTCGCCCACATCTTCCGAACCCACTTCTGGTTCACCGAGGAGCGGCTGCGCACAGCTGACGACCCGATCTCGGCACACTGGCTTCGCAAAGTTTCCGAGGGCAAGATCTTCGGCAATGCGTTCAGTGAGAAAGGCTCCTTGGCCGTCGGCAGCCTGGTGTTCAACACTCGCCTGCTGCCCGACCCGGCCGGCGGCTTCCGGCTCAATGGCGAGAAGTACTACAGCACCGGAACGCTGTTCTCGGATTATCTGACCGTGGCCGCGACCACCGACCATGACTCGGTGGCCAGCGTCCTCGTGCCGACCGACCGCGACGGCGTGCGGCTCGTCGACGACTGGGACGGCTTCGGGCAGCGCCGGACCGGAACCGGCACCACGACGTTCACCGACGTCGCGGTCGCGGCCGACGAGGTGCTGGTGGACACGCCCTACGACGCCGAGCCGACGCCGACCGTCCAGTACGCATCACTGCAGCTGTTCATCCATGCCGTGGTCGCTGGCATCCTGGCCAATGTCGTCGACGACGGCGTGGCCCTGCTGCGCTCGCGCGCCCGCAACTTCAACCACGCGATTGCCGAGAAGCCCACCGAGGATCCGCTGCTGCAACGCCAGCTCGGCGTGCTGGCCAGCACGGCCTATGTGGCCCGCGCGGCCGTGCTCGACGCGGCCGCCGCGATCGGCGCGGCGACGGACTCGGCGGTCGACGGGGTGCCCGACGCTCAGCTCGCGGCGGAGGCGCAACTCAAGGTGGCCAAGGTCAAGGTCCACCTCGACGACGTCGCGCCCGAGGCCGCCACGCGGCTGCTCGAGCTCGGGGGTGCCAGCGCGGCCAGCAGGCAGCGCAATCTCGATCGGCATTGGCGCAACATCCGCACCATCACCCTGCACAACCCCGTGGCATACAAGGCCCGCGTGATCGGGCAGAACCTGCTCCACGGCACCCCCGTTCCCGCCAACGCCTACTTCTGATCACCACCCAGCGATTTGTGCACCTCCGGCGGCGGTCAGCGCCGTGTGGTGTCTCGGGACATCGCTGACACTTATGTCTCGGGACATCGCTGACAGTCATGGTGCCGGTTTGGGTTCACGTGTGCGATAGGTGCGGGTGGCTTTGTCGCCGCGTTGGTGTCTGCGGGTGGGGTCGGCGGTGAGTTCGCGGACGAGTCGGTTGCCGCTAAAGATCGTGATGTGGTTGCCGTCGCGGATGCTGACGCATTCGTGGCCGGCCCATCGGAGTCCGACGTTGACGCGGTAGGGCGGCACGTAGAGGTTTCCGCTCACCTCGTCGACGGTGTGGCGGGATATGAACACCGGGGCTGGCAGTGGACGGTCGGCTGGGCGGGCCCTAACGGTGGCGTGGAATGCCTCAGCGGGGGTGGCTCCGCGTAGCGCTCGGTGGGGTCGGTGCTGGTTGTAGAAATTGCGGAACTGCTCGAGGAGGTCGTTGAGTTCGGCGATGGTGGAGACCGGGTCGCGGGCGGCCAGCCACTTCTTCAGCGTCTGCCAGAACCGCTCGATCTTGCCGCAGGTCTGCGGATGAAAGGGCGCCGAGTTGATGGTGTGCACACCGAGCGCGCGTAGGTTGATCTCGAACGCCGATTCATGTGCGTGGAATCTGCCTGTGTAGACGATCCCGTTGTCCGACAACGACATCGATGGTATTCCGCACTCGTCGACACCGGCCAGTATCACCGACCAGACCAGCTCACCGTCGGCATCGCCGGCCGCCGCACGCAAGCTGACTGCATAGCGGGAGTGGTCATCGAGGCTGCCCGCGATGGCCACCGGCGTCCCGTCGGCCAGCGACCATCCAGTCCAATCCGACTGCCAGCACTCGTTGGGCCGATCGAATACGAAACGCTTCGTCGCTGACTTCGGGCGTTTCTGTGGTTGCGGCGTGATCGCTCCGCGGCGGGTCAGAATCTGCCACACCGTCGACGGTGAGGGCACGGCCTGCAGGCCGTCGTGTTGCAACGACCACACAATCGATTGGGCGCCGTGATCGAGCCCCTTCTCGATCAACTGCTTGCGCCGGCGCACCACGATGTCCTCGACGTAGGCCGAGGTCTGCCCCGGCGAGGTCAGCGGGCGGCGGGAACGATCCTGCAGCCCGGCGATCCCCTCGTCCCGGAAGCGCTGGCGAAACTTGTAGAACGTCTGCCGACTGATCTGCTCACGACGGCAGAACTCCGCCACGTTGTTCACCTGCCCGGCCAACGCCGCAGCCATGCGAATGTCCATCGCCGTCACCTTCTGGGCCATGAACCATGCTGGTCTAAGCCCTACTCAGGTGTCAGCGATGTCCCGAGACATCCATGTGTCAGCGATGTCCCCAAACAGCACACGGCGGTCAGCGCCGCTGGAGGTGCACAAATCACAAGAAAGGGAACGACTTTGACACGGCAACTGCACCTCGGCGGGTTCCAGATCGCCTCGCAGGTCACCCACAGCCACGCCGCCTGGCGTCATCCGGGCAGTGACACCGCGTTCACGACGCCCGAGTACTACCACCGCATCGGGCGGATCCTCGAACGCGGCAAGTTCGACTTCGTGTTCTTCGCCGATCTGCTGGCCGCCCCGGTCCGGTTCGGTGACGACATCAGCGAACCGCTGCGGCGCGGCACCCAGGCCACCGCGACGCTCGACCCGTCGATCGTCGCGGCCAGCATCGGCGCCGTGACCTCGAAGCTGGGTGTGGCGATCACCAAGTCCGCCACCTATTTTCACCCGTATGAACTGGCCCGCATCTTCGCGAGCCTCGACCACATCACCCGCGGGCGGGTGGCGTGGAACATCGTGACTTCGTTGACGCAGGGCGAGGCGCAGAATTTCGGGCACGATGAGCACCTCGACCACGAGTTCCGTTACGAGCGGGCCGAGGAGTTCGTCCGCACGGCACTGGAACTGTGGTCCAGCTGGGATCCTGACGCGTTGGTTCTCGACAAGGCCGACGGGGTGTTCGCCGACCCGTCGCGGGTACGGCAGGTCGACCATGACGGTCAGTACTTTCGCAGCCGGGGCCCGCTCAACGTGCCGCACTCACCGCAGGGCAGGCCGGTTCTGATCCAGGCCGGGTCGTCCAACACCGGGCGCGACTTCGCCGCCAGATGGGCCGAGGCGATATTCGAGATCGACCCGACGCCGGAGGGCCGGCGAGCCTATTACGACGACATCAAATCCCGTGCAACGAATTTCGGCCGCAACCCGGACGGCGTGCTCATCTTCCCGGCGTTCATCCCGTTCATCGGTGAGACCGAGTCGATCGCCCGCGAGAAGCAGGCCTTCCACAACGAGTTGGCCGATCCGATCTCCGGGCTCATCACCTTGAGCGTGCACACCGACCACGACTTCTCCCGATACGACCTGGATGCCCCCGTGGAGAACATTCAGGTGACGGGTACGCAGGGCCTGTTCGACACTGCCCGCCGGGTGGCCAACCGCGACAATCTCACGTTGCGCGATGTCGGCAACTGGTACGCCCAGGGCGTGCTGCTGCCGCAGTTCGTCGGTACCGCCGCACAGGTGGTCGATCAGATCGAGGAGTCGTTCCGGGCAGGCGAGGCCGACGGGTTCATGGTGTCGGCGGCTCAAACCCCGGGCACCTTCAACGATTTCGTCGACTACGTGGTGCCCGAGCTGCAGCGCCGCGGCCTGTACCGCACCGAGTACACCGGTGACACCCTTCGGGATCACCTGGGCTTGACGGACCTCTCACAACCCCACGGCGTCGCGCACGCAGTGGCGTAACCGGCCCCGCTAGGCGATCAATTCGATGTGGTGGGCACCGCCGACGCTTGCGTAACGCTCAGGGCTGCAGGTCAAAACGATCACCTGACCGTCACCGCCCACCGCGTCGAACACCGCGCCCATCTTCGTCAGCCGGTCGGCGTCGGTGAAGCCGAGCGCATCGTCGATGATGACGGGCACGCTGTCCTCCTTGGCGACCAGTGACGCACCGGCCAGCCGTGCAACGATCGCGAGCTGTTCTTTGGCACCGCCCGACAGAGATTCATAGGGCACGGTGCGACCGGACACCGTGCGTGTGCAGATGCGCAGATCGCTGTCGACGTCGACCTCGAAGTCCTCGCCGAACACCAGGCGGCCCAGGCGCTGCACCTCGAGCCGGAACGGATCGGCATAGCGCTGGCGGGTCGCGTCACGGTGCCGAGCCATCACCGACCGCAACAGTTCAGCCGCGCGCGCCCGGCGATGAGCCTGCAAATACTCGGATTTCGCGCGCTCGCGTTCGGTTTCTGCGGCGTCGAGAAGCCCTTTGCGTCCTTGAGTTCCGTACACCTTCAGCTGTGCCGTGACGTCCCGCAGGCCCTCGAGGGCCGCCTCGTGCCGGATTTTGAGCACCTCGGCACTGCGCGTGGCGTCGTCGAGCTCGGCGGTCACCGAATCCGGTGCTGTGCAGGACAATTCGTCGCGTAGCGCGGCGACCCGACCCGCCGTGGCTTTGGCCTGCTCGTCGTCGGCCTGGGCCTTGACGGCCAGGTCGTCGTCGGTGGTCGTGGCTCGCTGCACCTCAAGGCGGCCGCTGCAGACCGTCAACTCGGCCCGCGCGGCAGTCAGCTTCTCGCGCAGCACACTGAGCCGAGTGTTCTTCTCGGTCAGCCGCCGGGCCGCGGCGGCGACCACCTTGCGGCTGGTCTCGCAGTCCGCGACGGCTTGGCGGTGCGCTGCCACCGCAGCATCGAGTTCGGTTCGGGCCGAGGCGATGTCGGCCGGCCCGTCCAGTTCGAACAATCCGGCCTCAGCCGGTTGGTCCTCACGCAGCACGGCCAGCCGTGACCGCAGCGCCGCCACGTCGTCATCGCCCGTCAACGCGTCCAGCGTGGCACGCAACCGGTCCAGGCTTCCGAGCAGCTCGCGGCGGCGGGTGTCGAGTTCACGTGCGCCTTCGACACTTTCGGCGCCCACCGATGCCAGCGCGGCGGCCAACACACCCTGCGCCTTGTCGAGCTTGGCGCGCGTTTCGGCCGCCGGCGTGCCGGGCAGCACCCGCACGGTCAGTACGCCAGGCACGTCGACCTCGGTCTGGGCGGTGGTGGCCACCGACCACGCCACCCCGCCCTGCAGGGCCACCTCGGTGTCGCCCACCCGAACATCGAGGTCGGCCTCGGCGACGAGTTCGATATGCGCCGAGGCAAGTTCGGCCTGACCGGCCGCCCGGTCGACCGCTGCGGCGGCCGCTTCGATGGCCCGCATCGCCGTGTCGTCGATCGTGATGTGATCGAGTTCGGCGTCGACCCACTCGAAATCTCTTGCCGCGGCGTCGATCTTGGCAAGGCGAGCTGCGAGCCGGTCCGCCTCGTCGCGGTCGGAAAGCCGTTGTACAGCCGCGCGAGCCGCATCGACGCGGTCCGCATGGGCGTGCACCGCGGCCTGCGCCTCCTCGACCGCGGTTTCGGCTGCCTCGTGCACCTCATGCGCGGTCTCGGCATCCGAACCGGCCGTGACGAGTTCGGCCTCCAATGCGGCGATCGACGCCGTGCGTTCGTCTATGTCAGCGCGGAGCCGGCGACGCTCGGTCAGTGCGGCGACCGACGCGGTGTGGGCGACCTGTGCCGCGTCGGCAACGACCTCGGCCTCTTTGAGCCGTTGGACCAGTGCGGCGACCGCCTCGGCTGCGGTGCGCGCGGCCGTCAACCGCACCACCGCCTGCTCACGTTCCTGCGCCAGTCCGGTCACCTCGGTGCTGAGCTCCTGGTGACGGCGCACCGCGTCGTCGACCTCGGCGACCGCGGCCGCGCACCGTGCCACCTCGGCATCGGCAGCTTGCAGTCGTTTGACCGCGGCGGCCCACTCCCCCGTTGGCCTGCCGGTCGCGGTGAAGTACCGCGAATACTCGGCCTCGATGCGCTCGACGAGGAGCGGTTCGTCACCGGACAGCGTCACCGCCTCACCGGCCGCGACGTCCAGGGCGCGGGCCAGCGCATCGGAGCCCGACAGATCGACCGGCGCGGTCGACGACGCCTGCAGCACCCGTTGCGCCTGCCACAGATCGGTGTCCACGGTCTCGGCGAGCATGGCCAGCACGCGCTCATGCGCCTCGTCGCCGCTGAGCTGTTCACGCGCCGGAGCCAGCACGGTCAACTGTGTCTCGGCACGCTTGTGGAAGCGCTTGCGGTACACGAAACGATAAGGGCCGGTGGAGATTTCCGCGGTGACCTCGGCGCCGACATCGGCATGGGTCGGCTTGACCTGCTTGACGTCCTTCTTGGTCGAGCGGTCCTTGGCCTCGAGCAGCAGATCGAGCGCCTCGATCATCGACGACTTGCCGATTTCGTTGGCACCACTGACCACCACCACGCCGTGATCGGGAAACTCGATCTCGCGGTGCGTGATACCGCGGTAGTTGGTCAAGACGAGCCGGTGCAGTTTCATGCCGCGCTCCCCCGGTCGACCAGCCGCAACAACAAGCCCAGTGCTGCGCGCGCATCGTCGGCGTCGTCGGCGTCCGAGCGCGCCGTGGCCACCAGCTCGTCGACTGCCGCCGCCGCGAATCCGCCGATACCGAGATCGTCGAATTCCCCGTCGGCAGGCAGAACAGCGATCTCGGTGTGGCGTTCCCACAGCGTGAGCGCCGCGAACAACCGGGAGTACTTGTCCAGGCATGCGTCGAGGGCGGCCTTGTCGGTGACGGTCAGCGAACCCGTCAGCGCAAGCCGCACCACGGTGCGCTCCTTGTCGTCCAGCAGGTCGAGGTTGATGTCGAGGTCGGCGACGTCGCGGTCGTTGTCGACCGAGCGGCGCAGCGTCACGAACCGCCAGCGGCCAACCCGTTCCGAGCTCACGCGGACCTCACGACGCGGATCCGCCTCGTCGATGTCGACCACGAGCACATGCCCAGGATCGGACTCGATGTCGTCGTAGTTGGTCACCTCGGGCGAACCGGAGTACCAGACCCGGCCGCTGCTGCCGACCTTCATGCGAGAATGCTTGTCCCCCAAGGCCACATAGTGCACCGCACCACGGGCCAGGGCCGCCTCCACCGGCGCCAGCCGGATCAACGACGGCTTGTCCTTGCCGGGGTCGAGGATGTCGACGCCGCCGTGCCCGACCACCACCCGCGTGACGCCGTCGGCGGGCAGATCGGCCAGCACGTCACCGACCAGGTCGGTAGTCGGAGCCTTCGAACGCCACGGCGCGGCGACGATCTGCAGACCGGGCCGCACATCGTGTACGCCTGCTCGATCGAGGACGACGACGTTGTCCGGGCATTCGGCGACGAACAGCGCGCTGGTGTAGACCGACGACGCGTCGAGCGGATCGTGGTTGCCGGGCAGGAGGTAGACCGGGACCCCGATGGCCCGCATGGCCTCCAGCGACTGGCTGACCTCACGCGGCGCCAACTGGTTGTGCTCGAACACGTCACCGGCCACCACCACGAACTCCGCGTCGGTCCGGCGCGCCAGTTGACCCAGGCCGGCGACGGCGTCGCGGCGCGCGGCCGAGTACCGGGGCTGCGCTTCACCGTTGAGAAAGTGACGGGTCATACCGAGCTGCCAGTCGGCGGTGTGCAGAAATCGCATCGCGGGCCCGTCCTCTCCGTGCGTTGTATCAGGCAAGGCGAGTGTAGGTCTGGGCCCCGACAAGTCCGGGGACCTGCGTCGGCGCGTGGGCGGATGGCAGTCAGCTGGCGGAGGCTTCGACCGACTCCGATCGCACATAGTCGCGGGCTCGCAGGGCCAGGTGAAGAGCGAAGATGTTCGAACCGTCCGAAAGGTCCATCCCCAGCAGGGCCTCGATGCGGGCCAGCCGGTAGTACAGCGTCTGCCGTTCGACGTGAAGCTTGCGGGCGGCCTCGCTCTTCTGACCAGGGTTGTCGCACAGAGCCCGCAGGGTGGCCACCAGCTGGGTGCCGTGCGCTTGATCGTGCTCGATGAGCGGATCCAGGCTGGTCCTGACGAATGACCTGAGCGCCGAATGGTCGCGGATCGACCACAGCAATCGGTCCACATCGGCCCGTGCCGCGTCGTGCCACGGCCGCTTCGGGCCGTGCGCGGCGGCCAACGCGGTGTCCTGGGCCTCGGCCAGGCTGTGGCGCACCTGGTTCCACGTGCGCGCGATGCGGCCCACCGCGATGACGGCGAGCCCCGGCGCCCCGAAACGCTGCTTGGCGAACCGTTCGATGGTCTCCGCGATCGAATCGGCTTCGTCTGTGCGGGACGTATTTTCGTCGACTGCCACCAGGGCGACAGTCAGCCCGCCGTCACCGCGGGCGCCCACCACCATGGACCGGCCGCGCTGACCGACAGTCTTGCGGACGTCTCGCCAGACCAGCGCCCAGGCCGCTTCTTCGCCGGCAAGCGGATTCGCCGACGACGCGTGGGCGATCGCGATCGGGAGCACGGTGCCCATCCGGCGGGGAAAACCCATGGCGGCCAGCCGAATACTGGCCTCGGCATCGTCGATGTCCCTGGTGATGACCCGTTCCAGGAAGTCGCCGCGCTCGCGGAGCGCGAGGACGGTCTCGGCCTGCTGCTGCCGCAACGCCAGGGCGAGCAGTCCGACGGCCCGGTCGGTGGCCACCGCATCGAGTTCGGCGAGCGGGGAATCCAGACCCATCGCGGTCAGCGTGCCCCAGGTCTCGCCCGTACCCATCGGGATGGTCCGCCTGATGGTCTCGAACTCGATATGGGCCCCGCGCCGGAACGACTCCCACGATGCCAACACGATGGAGTCGCTGCTGCAGTAACTCACATGCGAAATTGCGCCCGTACGAGCATTTTCCAGCACCACGGGGTTGCCGATGGCCTCCGACAGCGCCTCGAGGATTTGCGCCACCCCGGCACCGTTCAGCATGAGTTCGGTGAATCGGCGGTGGAATTCGTTGCCCTGCTCCATGAGTCGAAGCTGATGGCTCATGATCTCCTGATGGGCCGCCTCGGTGACCTCGACGAACGGCAGCTCACGGTGCAGCGCGATCAGGGGCAGGTTGCGGCGCTGCGCCTGATCGATCAGCTCGGGCGGAAGGCTGTCGAAAACCCGGCCCAATTCGATCGCCAGACCAGCGACATCCCGGTTGGCCAGATCGTCGACGAACTCGCGCAGACCGGCGGGCGTCCGATCCATGCCCATACCCGTCGTCAGCAACAATTCCCGGCCCTTCAGCAGGCTGGCGATGTTGGGCACTTCCCCGGCGTGCACCCACCGCACCGGGCGGTCGAGCGCCGGGTCGTCACCGGCCAGGATCTCCGGCGCGCCGCGCTGTAGCGCGGGCAGGTGCAACACCGTCCAGACGGTGACACCGAGATGGTCGCTCATCCCACTGAATCTGTGGGAAGTGCCCCGAACCTGTCAAGACGAAAGCCCGACTGTTGTGACAGTCCGTCGGGTCACTCAGGAGCGCACCAGCTAGATCGTCGTCCGACGGGCGCGCCGGAACCGCGAGTCCGGCCTCGGGCACACGTCGAGGGGCTGCCGACAACCTGTCAAAACCATCGGCCCGAAACCAGACAGTTGGCGTATGGCTCCGGCTGCGGTCCGGCGCACATGATCGATGCGTACGCACGGCAGGGCCCACCACAGCTCAGGGCTCGTGACCGGCTCTCACCCAACCCCACCGACGGAGGACCATGCTCGACCACGCCCGCACGGCCGAAGCCACCTTGCCCCGGCAAACACGTACGGCCGACCGCGACCAGATCCGCGCCATCCGGCAGCGCGAAGAGGAACGGTTCGCGCACGACCGGCCGAAGTCGTTCGAGCTCGTGCAGCGCGCACGGCGCTCACTGCTCGGCGGCGTGCCGATGAACTGGATGACGAAATGGCCCGGCGGCTTCCCGCCGTTCATCGCCAGTGCCCGCGGCGCCCGCCTGGTCGACGTGGACGGCAATGCGTACATCGACTTCTGCTATGGCGACACGGGCGCGATGGCCGGGCACGCACCTGCCGGTTCGGTCGGCGCCATCGCCGACCGCGCTGCCGACGGCATCACCTTCATGCTGCCGACCGAGGATGCGATCTGGGTCGGTGAGGAGATGACCCGCCGATTCGGGGTGCCGTTCTGGCAATTCGCCCTCACGGCCACCGACGCGAACCGTTTCGTGCTGCGGCTCGCGCGGATGATCACCGGACGCCGAAAAGTGCTGGTGTTCAACCATTGCTACCACGGCAGCGTCGACGAATCCCTCGCCACCCTCGTGGCAGGCACAATCCACCCACGACGTGGCAACATCGGCCCGGCCGTACCCCCGAGCGAGACCACACAGGTGGTGGAGTTCAACGACATCGCCGCGCTCGAGCGGGCACTCGCCGAGGGCGACGTGGCCTGTGTGCTGGCCGAGCCCGCGCTGACGAACATCGGAATCGTGCTGCCGGAACCCGGCTTTCACGATGCACTGCGCGAGCTCACCCGCCGGTACGGTGCGCTTCTGGTAATCGACGAGACCCATACGATCTGCGCGGGCCCCGGTGGTTACACCAAGGCACACGGTCTACAGCCCGACTTCGTCACGATCGGCAAATCGATCGGAAGCGGCGTGCCTTCAGCGGCTTACGGTTTCACCGCCGAGATCGCCGAACGGATCGAACACCAGGTGTCGGTGGAAGATGCCGACGTCAGTGGGGTCGGCGGAACCCTGGCAGGTAATGCATTGTCCCTGGCGGCTATTCGCGCAACACTCGCGAACGTGCTGACCGAGCAGGCGTTCGTCGGCATGACCGATCTGGCGGTCCGGCTGGAACAGGACGTCAACGACCTCATCGAGTCCAACGACCTGCCGTGGCACGTCACGCGGCTCGGCTGCCGCGTCGAGTATCTGTTCAGCGCCGAACGCGCCCGCAACGGCACGCAGGCCGCCAACGCCGGGGATTTCGAACTCGACCAGCTCATCCACCTCTACATGCTCAACCGTGGCGTGCTGTTGACCCCGTTCCACAACATGACGCTGATGTCACCGGCGAACGTCGCCGAGGACGTCGAACGACACAAGGAAATCCTCACCGAGGCGATCGCCGAACTCTACCCAGCCCCCCGGTAACCAAAGGAGACCACGATGTACTTCCCCTATGACGAATACGAAAGCCGTTGGAACACCGTGCTGGACGCCATGCGGCAGCGCGGCTTCGATTGGGCGCTGATCTGGGGCCGCAGCGGCGGAACGTTCGAGCGCTGCAACGACATTCTCTACCTGTCGAACTACTACTCCAGCCAGTCGGGTCACGAGTACGACAGCAGCGAGTGGATGGGTGTGAGCTTCTCGGCCATGCTGCTCGGCGGCCAGGACCTGCCCGAGATGATCGTCGATGAACCCGACTTCCCCGCCGACCTGCTGCCGCTGCCGGCCAGCAACGTCACGTGGGAGCCGCAGCTGATCGAGGGTGTCGCCAAACTCATTCGCAGTAAACCGATCTCGCGCATCGCGATGGTCGGAACCGACTTCCTGCCGGTCAAGTACGCGCGACTGCTGGAGGCCGAGCTTCCCGGGGTGGAGTTCGTCGAGGCCGACGACCTGGTCCGGGAAGTGCGCAAGCACAAGAGCCCACGAGAACTGGACTGCTACCGCGAGATCGGCGTGAAGGTGACCGCCGCGATGGACGTCATGGTGCATGCCGCCACCAAGGGCGGTGTCACCCAGGCCGAGGTCGCCGCACTGGGCGCCGCCGAGCTCATGCGGCACGGCGGGGTGCCGCACATGGTGCCGGTGTCCAGTGGGCCGACGATGTTCCAGCATTGTGGCGACCCGATCCTCGGGTTCTCCCCGAACGTCATGCTGGAGAAGGGCGACATGGTGCGCATGTGGATTTACGGCCCCGCCTTCCAGGGCTACTGGTCCGACCCCGGACGTACGGTGATCGTGGGCGGCCGCGGTACAGCACGGCAGCGGCAGCTGATCGATAATGCCAACCACATCATCACCACGTTGATGAACGAGATCCGGCCGGGCCGGAAGTTCTCCGAGATCGCGGCGCTGGGCAACGAGTTGCGGGCCTCGATGGACACCGAAGAGGATCAGCCGGGCAAGATGTGGCCGATCTACGGGCACGGCGTCGGCCTGTTCTGGGAGGATCCGTGGCTGACCGCCGCGGCGGCCAACCCGACCGGTCCGGACCCGGTCTTCCACGAGGGACAGACCTACAGCACCGAGACCTTCCTGCACTGGTCGGATGTCGGCAGCGCGGGCGTCGAGCAGAACTTCATCGTCTGGGAGAACGGCAACGAACTGCTCACCACCACCGACCTGGTGAACTGGTAGGCGACGACATGGCAACCGGTTTCTGGTACGACGAGCGGTGCCTGGCCCACGACAACGGCTCGATGATCCTCGATGAGCGGGCCGCATCCTGGCTCCGGGTGACCCACGCCGAGAACCCGCAACGGTTGGCGCGAGCGGTGACGGTGCTCGAAGCGTCGGGCGTGGCCCGCGAGCTGGACTGGTTCCCGCTGCGGGAGGCCGCTGTCGACGATCTCGCTCTGGTGCACACCCGCGCGCACATCGACCGCGTCCGTGCCGCATGCGATTCGGAGGCAACGGTTTTCGTCGGCCCGGAGGCGCGGGCCGGCCGCGGTAGTTGGGAACCGGCGCTGCTGTCGGCCGGCGGCTCGGTCGCCGCGGTGGACTGGGTGCTCGACGGGGTCGAACGCAACGCCTATGTGCTGGCCCGCCCGCCCGGCCACCACGCGTCGTCCGATACCGCCATGGGGTTCTGCCTGTTCAACAACGTGGCGATCGCCGCGCGCCACGCCCAGCGCCGCCACGGCCTCGGCCGGGTCGCGATCGTGGACTGGGATGTCCACCACGGCAACGGAACCGAGGACGTATTCTACGAAGACCCTTCGGTGCTCTACCTCTCACTGCACCAGGACGGGCTCTACCCGCCCGGCCGAGGGCTGGTTCAGGACAGGGGCCGCGGCGCGGGCTCCGGTACGACGGTCAACATCCCGCTGCCCGCGGGCATGGGCGATGCGGGGTATCTGGCCGCCGTCGACCGAATCGTCGTGCCGGCCCTGCGCTCTTTCGCACCCGACCTGATCCTCATCTCGGCCGGTCAAGACCCGTCGGCGGCGGATCCGCTCGGCAGGATGAGTGTGACGACCGAAGGGTTCCGCGGCATGACCCGCCGCCTGGCCGACGTCGCGAACGATGTCTGCGAGGGCAGACTGATCGCCGTGCAGGAAGGCGGCTACAGCGTCGACCACGTGCCGTTCTGTGTGTTGGCCATCGTCGAGGAACTCGCCGGGCTCATACCGCAGTTCAGCTCCGACCCGATGGAACTCGATACGCCACAGGCCATCCGGGACTGGGAGATCGAGGCCATCGATTCCGTGAGGATTTGTGATGACAGCACAATCTGAGATCAATGACGGGGGTGACGCCTACGGCTACACCCAGACGCTGCAACGCAGTATCGGTCAGTTCGCGAGTTTCGCGGCGGGTGTCAGCTACATCTCGGTGCTCACCGGTGTGTTCGGGCTCTTCTACTTCGGATTCGCCACCGGCGGTCCGGCCTACGCGTGGTCATGGCCGATGGTGTTCGCCGGTCAGATCATGGTGGCGTTGTGTTTCGCCGAACTCGCCAGCCGGTATCCGGTGGCGGGCTCGGTGTACAACTGGGCGAAGAAGCTGTCCGGCCCGACATCCGCGTGGCTCGCGGGCTGGCTGATGGCAGTGTCCTCGATCGTCACGGTGTCCGCCGTCGCGCTCACGTATCAGGTCACCCTGCCCCAGATCTGGTCGGGTTTCCAGATCATCGGCGACGGCACCGGCCCGCATGACTTCGCGCTGAACGGAGTGCTGCTCGCCGGGATCCTGATCGCGGTCACCACCATGGTCAACGCGTTCGGCGTACGACTTGCGACGCTGATCAACAGCATCGGCGTGTTCGTCGAGCTCGTCGCCGCCGTGCTGTTGATCATCATCCTGGCCCTCCATGTCGTGCGCGGACCCGGTGAGCTGTTGAACACCCACGGTTTGGGATCGGACCATTCGTTCGGCTACTTCGGCGTCTTTCTCATCGCGGCCATCGCATCGGCTTGGGTGATGTACGGCTTCGACACGGCCAGCACCCTGGGCGAGGAGACCAAGGACCCGAAGCGAACCGCGCCGCGGGCCATCATCCGTGCCGTCACCGCATCGTTCATTCTGGGCGGCCTCATCCTGCTGTTCGGGATCCTTTCCGCCCCAGATCTTTCCGACCCTGCGCTCGGCTCATCGTCCGGCGGGTTGCAGTACGTCGTGTTGTCCGTGCTCGGCGGCACGCTCGGCAAGCTGTTCCTGATCTCGGTGGCGGTGGCGATCACGGTGTGTGTCATCGCACTCGAGGCCGCGGCGATCCGCATGGTGTTCGCGATGGCCCGCGACAACCGAACACCGATGGCGGCCAAGCTCGCTTATGTGCATCCGACGCGGCGGACGCCCACCAACGCCTCGATCGCGGTCGGCGTGATGGCGATACTCATCCTCGTGGTCATGCTGACCCAGCCACAGATCTACCTGATGCTGGCCAGCGTCGGCGTGGCGCTCATCTACTGCGCCTATCTGCTCGTCACCATTCCGATGCTGCGGCAACGTATCCGTGGCGGATGGCCGGGCAAAGACGCCGGCCCGCAAGACTATTCATTGGGGCGCTGGGGTACGGCGATCAACGTGATCGCGATCGCGTGGGGTATCGCCATGGCGATCAACCTGCTGTGGCCCCGCCGCGAGGTGTACAACCCCGAGCCGCCGTTCCACTGGTATTACGCGTGGTCGGGGATTCTGTTCCTCCTCGCGGTGACGGTGGGCGGTCTGCTTCTCTATCACTTCCGGCTGCGCCATCGGCCCGGAACCCTCGGCCAGCACGTCGAAGCCGGCCCCTCCCACCAAGCACGCAACCTGGAGCCTGATGCGGTATGAACACTGACCAGACCGGTACCGCGCGGGTGAAGCGGGGTATGGCCGAGATGCTCAAGGGCGGCGTGATCATGGACGTCGTCACCCCCGAACAAGCCCGCATCGCCGAAGGCGCCGGCGCCGTGGCGGTCATGGCCCTCGAACGCGTCCCCGCCGACATCCGCGCCCAAGGCGGCGTCGCACGCATGTCCGACCCCGACATGATCGAAGCCATCATCGACGCCGTCACCATCCCCGTGATGGCCAAAGCCCGCATCGGACACTTCGTCGAAGCCCAAATCCTGCAAAGCCTCGGCATCGACTACATCGACGAATCCGAAGTCCTCACCCCCGCCGACTACACCCACCACATCGACAAATGGCACTTCACCGCCCCCTTCGTCTGCGGAGCCACCACCCTCGGTGAAGCACTACGCCGCATCACCGAAGGCGCGGCGATGATCCGCTCCAAAGGCGAAGCCGGCACCGGCGACATCTCCAACGCCACCACCCACATGCGCCACATCGGCGCCGAAATCCGCCGACTCACCACCCTGCGCGACGACGAACTCTACGTCGCCGCCAAAGAACTCCAAGCCCCCTACGAACTCGTCGCCGAGGTCGCCCGCGCCGGCAAACTACCCGTCACCCTGTTCACCGCCGGCGGCATCGCCACCCCCGCCGACGCCGCCATGATGATGCAACTCGGCGCCGAAGGCGTCTTCGTCGGCTCAGGCATCTTCAAATCCGGCGACCCCGCCCAACGCGCCGCCGCCATCGTCAAAGCCACCACCTTCCACGACGACCCCGACGTCCTCGCCAAAGTCTCCCGCAACCTCGGCCAAGCCATGGTCGGCATCAACGTCGACGACATCCCCACCCCACGCCGCCTCGCCCAACGCGGCTGGTAGTTACCGTTACCTCATGACCACCCGCACCCTGCTGCTCCTGCGTCACGCCAAATCGGACTATCCCGATGGGGTCGTCGACCACGACCGTCCGCTGGCGCCGCGCGGGGTGCGGGAAGGTGCGCTGGCCGGTGACTGGATCCGCGCGAACGCTCCGAAGGTCGACGCGGTGCTGTGCTCGACTGCGACCCGGACCCGCGAGACGCTGGCCCGCACCGGGATCGACGCACCGGTGGAGTACGTCGAACGCCTCTACGACGCGACACCCGGCACGGTCATCGGCGAGATCAACGCCGTGCGATCACATTTCGGCACCGAGCCGGCCACGGTGTTGGTGATCGGTCATGAGCCGGCGATGTCGGCAGTGGCGCTCGGCCTGTCCGATGGGACGAATACCGCGGCGGCCGAGAACATTTCGCTGAAGTTCCCGACGTCGGCGATCGCCGTGCTGCGCCCGTCGGGGACGTGGGAGGACCTGACGCTCGGCGGCGCCGAGTTGGTCACCTTCCACGTGCCGCGCTAGCAGCTAGGCGTTGGTGGCGAGCGTGAGCTCCATGAGCTTGATCGCCATCGAGCACGCGTCGATGCCCGGCGCCTGCGGGTTGACCCACCAGCCGACGACACCGGCGGCATCGCTGGCCACACCGCATGCCCCGTTGAGCCCGTTGGGCTTCATCACGATGGACTCGACGCCCTGCACGCGGCGCTGCTCGATCTGGTACTGAAGCTGCTGCGCGGTCTGACGTTCGTTGTCGAGGCTGCCCTGCTCGTACCAGAACCGGGTGATGTCCACGAGGCCCGCCGGATTGGCGGCCTGCCAGCGGCACACCGCGCCGACGAATGTGCTCTGGATGTCGAGCGGGTCGGCACCGACCGTCTCGGCGAGGATGTCGTCGGTCAGCACGTCGCACTCTTTGAGCAGGTTCGGGTATTGCTTCTCCGAGTTGTTGTTGCTCGGTCCGCCGCCCGTACCTTCTCTGGCCGCGGTGCCGTCGACCGTGCGCGTACAACCGGTCAAGCCGGCAAACACCGCCAGCGCCGCGGCAACGGTCGCGATCCCCCGCCCCACCTTGTTCTGCGAGCTCATTTCGAATTCACAATCGACTGACGGGTGAGCTCCTTGGCCACCTCGCACGGATCGGGATACGGCTTCTGGTTGAAGCTGATCGACCATTCGATGAAATCGTCGTCGAACTGGATGCCGATCTCACACAGGTTGATGTCGCCGGGCCTGCCCAACGGGTCTTCGCCGGTTGCGATGAAGCCGCTGTGCCCTTCGATGTTGATGTCTTCCACGCTGGTGCGCGACAGTTCCTCGGTCTTGCGTTCGCGGCCGATCGGGCTGCCGCGGAACCACGTGAACGAGAAGTGCGGGCCCAGGATGCTGCCGCCCTGCAGCCACTGGCAGCCCGACGAGTTGGTCGCGGTGTTGACGAGCCCCTGAACCTGGGTCAGCTCCGACACGGTCTGATCGGTCACACCCCCGCATTGCGGGAAGAACGGGCCGTGCTTGGCGTCGGCCGCGGCCGGCGCCCCGGTCTGCGGTACCTCCGGGGAAGCGGGCTCGTCAGTGGAGCACGCAGCGAACACCGGAACCATTGCGGTGGCCAACACCGCCAGGGTTCTGGCGCCGCGCGTGCGTGCGATGGCGGCCGTGCTGACAGTCACGCCATGCACTGTAGCGGCAGCGTGACAGCCCAACCACCGACATGCCGACTGACCTGGACTTTCAGCCCTTCCGACACGTCAGCGGCCGAACATGAGCCGACACAGTCTGGTGTGCGACAGTAGCGGGATGCTCTGGGCGCTGCTGCGACAGTACGTGCGGCCGTACCGGCGGCTGCTGGCCGTGGTTGCCACGCTGCAGGTGATCAGCACCCTGGCCTCGCTGTACCTGCCGACGGTCAACGCCGCGATCATCGACGACGGCGTGGCCAAAGGAGACACCGGTCGGATCGTCGAACTCGGCGGCGTGATGCTGGCCGTCACCGCACTGCAGGTGGTGTGCGCCGTGGGGGCCGTCTATTTCGGGTCGCGGGCCGCGATGAGCTTCGGCCGCGATCTGCGGTCGGCGATCTTCAACCACGTCACGACGTTCTCGGCGGCCGAGACTGCGAGGTTCGGCGCGCCGTCGCTGCTCACCCGCACCACCAATGACGTCGGGCAGGTGCAACAGCTGCTGCAGTTGACGTGCACGATGCTGATCACCGCGCCGATCATGTCGATCGGCGGCATCTTCATGGCCTTGCACCAGGACGCCGGGCTGTCCTGGCTGCTGCTGGTCAGTGTGCCCGTGCTCGCGCTGGCCAACTATTGGATCATTCGCCATCTGATGCCGATCTTCCGCCGCATGCAGCGCCTCATCGACGGCATCAATCGCGTCATGCGCGATCAGCTGTCGGGCATCCGGGTGATCCGGGCCTTCGCGCGTGAACCGCTCGAACGGCAGCGGTTCGCCGAGGCCAACCAGGCACTGTCGGACACCGCGCTCGACGCCGGCCGGTGGCAGGCGCTCATGCTGCCGGTCACGACGCTGGTCATCAACATCTCGAGCGTCGCCCTGATCTGGTTCGGCGGTCTGCGCATCGACGCCGGTCACATGCAGGTCGGATCGCTCATCGCATTTCTGGCCTACTTCATGCAGATCCTCATGGCCGTGCTGATGGCGACCTTCATGTTGGTGATGTTCCCGCGCGCGTCGGTGTGCGCGGACCGCATCACGCAGGTGTTGACGACGCGGGCCGAGATCGCGAGTCCGCCGCAACCCGTGCGCCTGCCCGCCATCGCGGGTGACATCACGCTCGACGGCGCGACCTTCAGCTATCCCGGCGCCGACCGCCCGGTGCTGCAAGATGTTTCGTTCACCGTGCCGCGCGGCACCACGACCGCGGTGGTCGGCTCAACCGGTTCGGGCAAGTCGACGCTGCTGGCGCTGATCTGCCGGCAGTACGACGTCACATCCGGCACCGTCCGGGTCGACGGGACCGACGTGCGCGATCTCGACATCGAACAGTTGTGGTCGGCCATCGGCCTGGTACCCCAACGTGGATATCTGTTCTCGGGCACGGTCGCCGAAAACCTGCGGTATGGGAAGGCCGACGCCACCGAGGACGACATGTGGGAGGCGCTGCGGGTCGCCGCGGCCGACGACTTCGTCCGTGCCCACGCCCTCGGCCTCGACATGCCGGTGGCGCAGGGCGGCAACAACTTCTCCGGAGGACAACGCCAACGACTCGCGATCGCGCGGGCCGTGATCCGCCGGCCGGCGATCTATCTGTTCGACGATGCGTTCTCCGCGCTCGACGTCCACACCGACGCGCAGGTGCGGGCTGCGCTGCGTGACGTGTCAGCCGACGCGACCAAGGTCATCGTGTCGCAGCGGATCTCGACCGTCGTCGAGGCCGACCAGGTGATCGTCGTCGAGGACGGACGCGTCGTCGGCATCGGAACCCACGACAGCCTGCTGGCCGACTGCCCCACCTACGCCGAGTTCGCCGAATCACAGTCGATCGCCGCCGGAGATCACCGATGACGGGCCCGATGCTGCGGCGCGGCGCCCTGCCGCAGGCCCCGCCCGAACGCACGCGCGATTTCAAGGGTTCGGCACTGCGACTGGTCAAACGGCTGCTGCCGCAACGTGCGCTGGCGATCACGGTGATCCTGCTCGGTGTGGCCGGTATCGCGATCGGCGTCATCGGCCCGAGAATCCTCGGGCACGCCACCGACCTGTTGTTCAACGGCGTCATCGGGCGCGAACTGCCCGCGGGGCTCACCAAAGAACAGGCGATCGATGCGGCGCGGGCACGGGGCGACTCCACGTTCGCCGACCTGTTGTCCGGCATGAACGTGGTGCCGGGGCAGGGCGTCGACTTCGGTGCGGTGGCGCGCACGCTGGCCCTCGCGCTCGGCCTGTATCTGCTTGCCGCACTCTTGGTGTGGTTGCAGGCCCGCCTGCTCAACGTCACGGTCCAACGCACCATGGTGGCGCTGCGGGCCGAGGTCGAGGACAAGGTGCACCGACTGCCGTTGTCCTACTTCGACTCCCGCCAGCGCGGTGAAGTGCTCAGCCGTATCACCAACGACGTCGACAACATCCAGACGTCGGTGTCGATGACGATCAGCCAGCTGCTGACCGCGGTGCTGACGGTGTTTGCGGTGCTGGTCATGATGCTGACCATCTCGCCGCTGCTGGCCCTGCTCGCCGTGGTCACGGTGCCGCTGTCGCTGTGGGTGACCAGATGGATCACCCGGCGTTCGCAACGACTGTTCGTCGCGCAGTGGCGCAACACCGGCCGGCTGGCCGCCCACGTCGAGGAGACCTACAGCGGCTTCACGATCGTGAAGACCTTCGGTCACCGCGCGGCCGCACAGCAGCGGTTCGCCGAGCTCAACGACGAGGTCTATCAGTCCAGTTTCGGCGCGCAGTTCTTCTCCGGTCTGGTGGGCCCGGCGACGATGTTCATCGGCAACCTGAGCTACGTCGCGGTCGCAGTCGTGGGCGGATTGCAGGTGGCCACCGGACAGATCACGCTGGGCAGCATCCAGGCGTTCATCCAGTACGTCCGCCAGTTCAACCAGCCACTGTCCCAGGTTGCCGGGATGTACAACACGCTGCAGTCCGGGATAGCCAGTGCGGAACGGGTTTTCGACCTGCTCGACGCCGACGAGCAGACCCCCGACGACCCAGCCGAACTCGACAATCGCACGGGAAGAGTCGAATTCGAACGCGTCAGCTTCAGTTACCTGCCGAACACCCCGGTGATCGAGGATCTGTCGCTGGTGGCCGAACCGGGCAGCACCGTGGCGATCGTCGGGCCCACCGGCGCGGGCAAGACGACCCTCGTCAATCTGCTGATGCGCTTCTACGAGGTCGATTCCGGGCGCATCCTGGTCGACGGCGTCGACATCTCCACCGTCAGCCGCCAATCGCTGCGCTCCTCGATCGGCATGGTGCTGCAGGACACTTGGCTGTTCGGCGGGACGATCTACGACAACATCGCCTACGGCCGGCCGGATGCCACCGAGGACGAGGTCATCGAAGCCGCGAAGGCGGCCTACGTGGACCGGTTCGTGCACACATTGCCCAACGGGTACGAGACGCGCGTGGACGACGACGGTGGCAGCATCAGCGCCGGCGAGAAGCAGCTGATCACGATCGCCCGGGCGATCCTGGCCCGGCCCCGCCTGTTGGTGCTCGACGAGGCGACCAGCTCGGTCGACACCCGCACCGAGCTGTTGATCCAGCATGCGATGACCGAGTTGCGCCGCGACCGCACGAGTTTCATCATCGCTCACCGGCTTTCGACGATCCGCGACGCCGATCTGATCCTCGTGATGGTCGCCGGGAAGATCGTCGAACGCGGGAGCCACGAGGAACTGATGGAGCGGCACGGCCGATACTGGGAAATGACGCAGATATAGCACCCACGAGCCGTTACAAACCGTAGTGTCGGTGTAATGACGCCCCGGACCGTGCACACGTTCTGCCGGTACTGCCTGGCGTCGTGCGGCCTGGAGGTGACGGTCGAGGACAACCGGGTGCACAAGATCTCGGCCGACAAGCTCAACCCGCACAGTTGGCACGACTTCTGCGCCAAGGGTCGCACCGCGGCTCAGGTCGTCGAGCATCCGCGGCGCATCCTGCGCCCGATGCGCCGGGTCGGCGACACCTACGTCGAGGCCGGCTGGGACGATGCGCTCCGCGACATCGCCGACCGGATGAACGCGATCATCGCGGCGGGCGGTCCGGACGCGGTCGGCGCGTACTACGGCAATCCCGCGGGCTACTCGGCGTCGAATCTGGTGTTCATGAACGGTTGGCTGGACGCCATCGGCACCCGCAACCGTTACGCGGTCGGGTCGGTCGACCAGAATGCGCTGCACGTGGTGGCGCAGGCGATGTACGGCTCGCAACTCATGGTCCCGGTGTCCGACGTCGACAACTGTGATTACTTCCTACTGGTCGGTGCCAATCCCGCGGTCAGCGCGTGGAATTGGGTGGAGTCGGTGCCGGGCGGCTGGCGCCGCGCGCTCGCGCGACAGCAAGGGGGCGCACGCATCGTCGTGGTCGACCCGGTCCGCACCGAGACGGCCGACAAGGCCGATCTGCACATCGCGGTGCGGCCGGGCCAGGACTGGGCGCTGCTGCTGGGGATGGTGAAGGTGATCCTCGACGGAGGGCTCGAGCACCGCGCGGACTGCGCGGAGTTGGTGACGGGGATGGATGCGCTGCGTGCGTTGGCGGGCGAGGCCGACCTCGACGACCTCTCGGCGCGTTGCGATGTCGCTCGCGACGTGATCGAGCGGGTGGCAAGGGAGTTCGCCGCGGCGCCCGCCGCGATGGCGATCACGCGCACCGGGATATCGCTGCACGCCGCGGGGACGGTCGCGGAATGGCTGGGGCACGTGCTCAACGTCATCACGGGCCGGATGGACCGGCCGGGTGGACGCCGGTTCGAGCCCGGATATGTCGACACGTTACGGCTCGCGAGCCTGGCGGGCGGCAAGCCGCACCGCAGCCGGGTGGCCGGACGCGAACTGGTCGCCGGGGCCCATGCGCTCGCCGAATTGCCCGACGAGATCACCACTCCGGGCCGCGGGCAGATCCGCGCCCTGGTGCTCAACTGCGGCAATCCGGTGATCTCGGGACCCGACGGCGCCCGGCTCGACAAGGCGCTCGCGCAACTCGACCTGTTGGTGGCCATCGACCTCGTCCAGCGCGAAAGCCACCGCCACGCCCACTGGCTGCTGCCCGCCGCCCATTGGCTGGAACGCGACGACCTGCTGGCGTTCACCAGCAGCATGCACGACGAACCGTACGTGCAATACGGCGCCAAGGTCGTCGAACCACCTGCCGAAGTCCGCGAGGAATGGCGTGTTTTCACCGATCTCGCGTTGGCGATGCGCCGGCCGTTGTTCGGCGTGAAAGGTCTCAACACGTTCATCCGGGCCAGCCGGCGGCTGGCGCGGTTGACCGGAAGGCCGGGCCTGGAATTCGGGCCCAGGTGGATCGACCGGATCATCGTCGCGACATCGCGAAAGGTCAACGGCCACAAACTCACGTGGCGCGAGCTGATGGCCAACCCGCACGGCCTCGTCCTCGGGCCGCGCGAGTTCGGCCATTTCCGCGCCGCACTCCGGACCGCGGACAAGAAAGTCCACGCCGCCCCCGAGGAATTCGTCGCGCGTGCCCGCGAATTACTGGCAGCGCCACGGCCGTCCGCGCCGTCGGGTTACCCGTACCAACTGGGCAACCGTCGCCACCGGCACTCGATGAACTCCTGGCTCAACGAACTGCCGGGACTGCACCCGGCCGGTAAGGGAAACGACGTCCTGATCCATCCCGACGACGCCGCCGATCTGGGTGTGTCCGGCGGCGACCGGGTGCGGGTGTTTTCCGCCGTCGGGGCGGTCGAGCTGACCGTGGCGATCAGCGACCGCCCGCGCCGAGGCGTCGTGGTGATCGACCATGGCTGGGGTTCAAGGGTTTTCGATCCGTACTGCGGTGCACCGCAGTCCTACGGGGTGAACCGCAACGTGCTCGCCGACGGCACGTCGGTGGATCCGCTGTCGCAGACCTCCACGCTCGGATCGGTCTACGTCGGCGTCGAGCGCGTTTAGACTTCCGGCCCTTCGGCACGCAGGTCGTCGACGGTCTTCATCGCCTCGCGCAGCTTGGCCAGCCACTCTTCGGTGTGTTCGCCGACCAGTCGCACAGACCAGGCCAGCGCGTCGGACCGCGACCGTGCCACACCGGCGTCGACCAGGGTGTCGAGCACCTGGCGTTCAGGCTGCCGTAACCGCGTCATCACCGGAACGGCGATGTGGGTGAACAGGATTCGTTCCGGCGGCGTCCCGACCTCGACACCCCAGGAGACCTTGCGGCCGAACCGGTCCTGTGCCTCGTCGGCGATGCGCATCCGTTCACCGCGGGTCTCTTCACGGAATCGGGCGGCCCGCCCAGAGGCGCGGGCCTCGCTTTCACCGTCGGCAGGCTCGGGTAGGCGGCCGATGACGGTGATCTCTTCACGGTCGACGATCACGGTGGGATCGCCGGCGAACCAATTTTCGGGCAGGCGTCCGGCAAACCACTCCGCCGCTTCGCCCGCGTCGTGGCGATGATGTTGACGCTTCATGATTACATGATTACACCGTTACACCGCTGGTAGGGTGACGTTCGCCATGAGCGAACACGATGGTGTCCGGTCAGCCTCGCTTCATCAACAGCGCTGCGCCGCCGGCCAGGATGAGGGCCACCAGCAGCAGGCCCGCCCAGCCCGCACCGAACACCCACCACACCACGCCCAGTGCGACGAGCACCGGTGAAGCGGCGAACAGCACCATGCCGGGGTGCTGCTTGAAGACCGCGAGCGCGCCTTGAGCACGGATCGGGTCGATTTCCTTTGCCATGCCACCAGAATGCCAGCGTTCGGCACGCCCTGGGCACGGATGAAGGGTGTTCGCACCGGCGCCGGTGGCCTAGTGTCGATTCCGGTCCCGTCGTACCCCAACCCAAGGAGTGAATCCGTGAACGGTCCCCGCCCTGGTAGCTGGCTGCCGGATCCCGAAGGCCGCTACGAGTACCGCTGGTGGGACGGGCAGGCCTGGACCGACCAGGTGTCACACCAAGGCCAGGTCGGCCGGGCGCCGCTGGGCGGGCCCCCGCCGGGAAGCGGCGCGCCCGCGTCGCCGGCCGCACCCGAGCAGCCTCAGCACCAACCTCAGCACCAGGCCCAGCATCAGGCCCAGCCGCAGCCGCAGGGCGGCGACGGATTCGCCGGGATCACCGGCGATCTCATCGACGGCCGGTTCAGCGAGAAAGAGTCGGCCGCGATCGCGAACCAGAACGACCGGATGCTGCGGGTCCGCCTCGGTGAGCCCTTCATGGCCCGCCAGGGCTCGATGGTGGCCTACCAGGGCAACGTCGACTTCGCGTTCGAAGGTGGCGGCGCGAGCAAGTTCCTCAAGAAAGCCCTCACCGGCGAAGGTCTGCCGCTCATGCGCTGCCAGGGGCAGGGCGACGTGTTCCTCGCCGATCAGGCCAATTACGTACACCTGCTGCACTTGACCAACTCAGGCCTGTCGATCAGCGGCAAGAACGTCCTCGCGTTCTCGTCGAGCCTCGACTGGAACATCGAGCGCGTCAAGGGCGGCAGTATCGCAACGGGTGGTCTGTTCAACACGACGTTGCGCGGCAGCGGCTGGGTCGCGCTGACCACCGACGGTCCCCCGGTGGTGCTCAACGCCGGCGAGGCGCCCACGTTCGCCGACACCAACGCCGTGGTGGCATGGTCGTCGCACCTGCAGACCCAGCTGAAGACCAGCTTCAAGGCAGGCGCGCTGATCGGGCGCGGCTCGGGCGAAGCACTGCAGGTGGCATTCCATGGCAACGGCTTCGTGATCGTCCAGCCTTCCGAGGGATTGACCATCCCGGTTCAGTGACGACGTCCGCCTGGGACACCGGCGTCGAGAGCGACGGCTATGCCGGGCATCCCGGCTTGCGCTACCGCGGCGCACCGGGCTCACCGGCCGAGTTGATCGGCGCCACTGCTCATTTCACCGATCGCACGTTCTTGGTGCACGGTGCCCGGCGAATCACCTACAGCGGGTTTCGCCGGGCACTCGGGCCTGCCGCCGAGTACTTGACGGGCCTGGGCGTCCGGCCCGGCGACCGAGTACTGCTGTTCGGCTTCAACAGCCCCGAATGGGTTGTCTCGCTGTGGGCGCTGTGGCTCACCGGCGCGATCCCCGTGCTCGGTAACCGGTGGTGGGGCGCCGCGGAGATCGAGCACGCCGTGACGCTGTTGCAACCACGCCACGTGCTGACCGACAGCGGGTCTGTGTTCACCGCGCCGACGAGCGCGCTGAGCGACCTCGCGGCGGCCATCGACAATCCCACCGAACAGGAACCGGAACCGGGACCGCAGCCCGATCCCGACGACCCCGCCCTCATCCTGTTCACGTCCGGCAGCTCGGGCATGCCGAAAGCCGTTGAACTGAGTGGTCGTTCGGTGATCTGCAACCAGCAGAACATTCTGGGCCGTACCAATCGCTTTCCGGATCTGATTCCAGCCGACGCCCCACAGGTGGTCAGCCTGGCCACCACGCCGATGTTCCACATCGGCGGGCTGTCGAGCCTCGTCACGCACTTCCACACCGGCGGCCGGATCGTGTTGGGGCAGGGCCGCTTTGACCCCGGGCAGATCCTGCGGCTGATCGAAGCCGAGAAAATCCAGATCTGGGGCGCGGTCCCGACCATGGCCGTACGCCTGCTGGAGCACCCGGACTTCGATCGCTTCGATCTGACGAGCCTGCGCTCGTGGCCGCTGGGCGGCGCCCCGGTGTCACCAGAGCTCCTGGATCGGATCCGGGTCAAGCTGCCCAACCTGCGCCGACGCGGCCTGAGCAACACGTGGGGTATGACCGAGGCCGGCGGGTTTCTCACGGTCGCCGACGGGCGCGATCTCCTGGACCGGCCCGGAACGGTCGGCAGGCCGTACCCGGTCGTCGAGCTGCGGATCGACGCGCCTGACGAGACCGGGACAGGTGAGGTGCTGGCCCGCTCCCCCACCGTCATGCGCGGCTACGTGGGCGGATCCGAACCCATCATCGACGCCGAAGGTTGGCTGCACACCGGCGATCTCGGCCATCTCGACGCAGACGGCTATCTCTACATCGACGGTCGACGCAAGGACATCGTGATACGGGGCGGCGAGAACATCGCCTGCCCGCACGTCGAAGCCGCGCTGACGACACATCCCGCGGTGGTCGAAGCGGCGGCGATCGGGCTGCCACATCCCGACCTCGGGGAGGAGCTCGCGGCCGTCGTCGTCTACCGGGACGGCGACACGCCGCCCACCGAGGATGTGTTGCGCCACCATCTGTCCGGCCTGTTGTCGTCCTTCGCCATCCCCACTCGTTGGCTCATCCGTACCACGCCGCTGCCCACACTGGCCGGTGAGAAGATCGACAAGAAGTCCTTGGCGGCCGAATTCCCTTCCGCCGGTTAGAGTCTCGCCGCGAGTCGAGCGTCCAGGTGTCGCCCACGGTCGAGCGCGTACAGCGCCAGGGCAGAAGCCACGCCGACTCCCATCAGGCCGAGCCACACCAGCTCGGCCAAACCGGCCGCACGGGCGGCGCCGATGACGGTTCCGGTCGCCACGTTGCCGAGCAGGATTCCGACGCCGACGATCGTGTTGTAGAAGCCGTAATGCGTGGCGACCAGACGGTCACCCGAAAGCGCCACGACCGTGTCCATCTCGAACGGGAACACCGCCGCCGAACCGAGCGCCAGCAGCGCGGCGGCGAGGATCAGCGCCGCCACGGCCACGGGTGAACCGAACCGCCCCGCATCGGGCACCACCGCCAGGGGCACGAATGCCACGGCCAGCAGCAACAACCCGACCACGAGGCTGCGGCCACGCCCCCAGCGGGCCGAGAACCATCGCGTGATACGCAACTGCCCTGCCACCGCGACCAGACCCGACACCACGAAGAGCGCTGCGACGAGGCCGGATTCGGATCCGGGCCACAGCACCGCGGCCTGCAACGGCAACGCGAGGTACACCTGGAAGGACAACACGTACGACCCGATCATCGCGACGGCGAACAGCAGGAAGGATCGGTTCGCCACGACACTGCGCCAATCCTGCAGGACCGAGCTGCGCTCAACCACAGGTTCGGCCCGGTGCCCCGGCAACGCGAACAACTGTGCCACCGTAAGGATCGCGAAAACCCCGGCAGCCACACCGGCTGTCGCGCGGAAATCGAACGCCAGCAGTGCCATTCCGACCAAAGGGCCGAGCAGGATGCCGGCTTGATAGAAGACATTGAACGTGGCGAATGCCTGCAGGCGGCGCTCGCCTGCGTCGGCCGCGAGGTAGGCCCGCACCGCCGGATTGAACAGCGCGCCGGCGAATCCGGTTGCCGCTGACGCGATCAGCATCGCCGGTAGCGTGTCGGCCACCACGAGCAGGCCGAATCCACCGGTGCGCAGCAGGCAGCCGGCCACGATCAGCGGCTTGTACCCCAGCCGGTCGGCCAAGGTTCCCCCGACGATGAACATGCCCTGCTGGGAGAAGTTACGCACGCCCAGGACCAGCCCCACCGCCCACGCGGCCAGCCCGAGCGGACCGGCGAGGTAGCCTGCCAGGTAAGGCATCAGCATGTAGAAGCCGAGGTTGATGCCGAACTGGTTGACCATCAACAACCGGCTGGGCAGGTCGAAGCTGCGGAACTGGGTGATCAGACCGGTCATCGCGGCACCGCCATGGGATCCACGACCGTCGTGCATCGCGTCCACGATCCGACCACCCGGTCACCCGGCCGGTCGATCACCTCGGGCTCCCGCGGCGGCGGACCGTCCAGCAGGCCGTGTTCGCGGCAGTAGTCGTCGTTGTAGACGGTGTCGAAATAACGTTGCGGGCCATCCGGGAAGACCGCGGCGATCGTGGTGTCGGCCGGGTGGTTTCGCGCGGCCCAGCCGGCGACCACGCTGACCGCGCCGACACTCCAGCCACCGCTCGCGTAGTAGGTCGACGCGAGGGTTCGGCATGCCCACACCGCCTCGGCAGGCGCGATCCAGTGCACTTCGTCGAACGCCGCATAGTCGACGTTGCGGGGATAAATGCTCGAGCCGAGGCCGCGCATGATCCGCGTGGCCGCCGGCTGGCCGAAGATCGTCGAACCGATCGTGTCGACGCCGATCAACTTGAGCCGTGGGTTGGATTCCCGCAACACGCGGGCCACCCCGGCGGAATGACCGCCGGTGCCCACCGAGCAGACCAGCACATCGATCCGGCCGAGTTGCGCGGCGAGCTCGAGCGCCAGCGGGCGATATGCGTCGACGTTGTCGGGGTTGTTGTACTGATCGGGATACCACGAGCCCGGGTGTGCCGCGAGCAGCTCGGCGACCCTGTCGCGGCGGGCCTGCTGCCATCCACCCGTAGGGTGTGGCCTGGTGACCGGCTCGATGTCGGCGCCGTAGGCGGTCAGCATGCGCGCGATGATCGGCTCAAGACCCGGATCGGTCACCAACGTCACCGGATGGTGGTAGACGGTTCCGGCGAACGCCAGGCCGAGTCCGAGTGTGCCGCTGGTCGATTCGATGATCCTGGCGCCGGGCTTCAGGTCGCCGCGGCTACGGGCGCGTTCCACCATGTGCATGGCGGGCCGGTCTTTCATGCCGCCGGGGTTGTAACCCTC
This sequence comes from Mycolicibacterium wolinskyi str. Jessa 2025, assembly GCF_049241375.1. Lineage (NCBI taxonomy): Bacteria > Bacillati > Actinomycetota > Actinomycetes > Mycobacteriales > Mycobacteriaceae > Mycobacterium > Mycolicibacterium wolinskyi. Next base: position 1,993,613 of record NZ_CP185960.1, on the reverse strand, counting down.
CAATTTGGCCCAGAATCCGCGGCCGTCGCCGGTGAAGGGCGCGGAGATCCACAGGGCCGGAGTGTGTCCGACCATGGTGTTGGGGCCGCGGTTTCGCCGCAGGCCGGCATGTGTTGTGCGGTGGTCTTTGAACAGGACGTGGTTCATGCGTCATCGTTTCTGTATTCGTGCCACGGCGCGCGTGGCAGCCCGTCTGGACAGCGTTGGGCGGTGTGCCGCTTGGCACGTGCCCGGCGCTGCCGATCAGCGGCGCGAGATACAGAACCGGACGAGTCGCGCTCGGCCGGTGAGGGTGGGGGCCTGGCGATCGGGCGGCCCCCGTGACGGTCCTACGGCGAGGCAACCCGTAAGCAGAGCGCAACCGATACCGATGGCCACCAGAACGAGCAGCGACAGAACCGTCGCCGCACGTGGAAGTACGACATTGGCGAACGTCTCCGGTGCGTGTGGAGCACTGTTGTCGTCAGCGTGCGGGTGGTCGACGACGACTGCTAGATGATCGCCGATGGCTGCCGCAACGGCGTGTGGATGGTGTACCGCATGTTCATGCGACGCAGGCTTCCACTCTCCTGCGATGGCCAGGATCAAGCACGCCATCGCCGCCACGACCGCGATCATTTGAATCGACGCAACCGCAAGCTGTTGCTGACCACGAACACCGACGAGAAGGCCATCGCGGCACCCGCCAGCATCGGGTTCAGCAGACCGGCCGCGGCCAGCGGCAATGCGGCGACGTTGTATGCGAAGGCCCAGAACAGGTTGCCCTTGATGGTGGCCAAGGTCTTGCGCGACAACCGAATCGCGTCAGGGGCGGCGCGCAGGTCACCACGCACGAGGGTGAGATCGCTGGCCTCGATGGCGACGTCGGTTCCGGTTCCCATGGCAAGGCCGAGGTCGGCCTGTGCCAACGCCGCGGCGTCGTTCACCCCGTCGCCGACCATCGCGACCACGTCGCCCTCGGCCTGCAACCGCTTGACCACATCGACCTTGTCCTTGGGCAGCACCTCGGCGTAGACCTCGTCGATGCCGACCTGGCCGGCGATGGCCTTGGCCGCCGCTTCGTTGTCTCCGGTCAGCATGATCGGCTTGAGCCCGAGTGCGCGCAGTTGGCTGATCGCCTCTGCCGAGGTCGGTTTGACCGCATCGGCCACCACGAGGACACCGCGCGCCTTGCCGTCCCACCCCACGGCGACAGCGGTGCGGCCCTGCGCCTGCGCGTCGTTCAGCGCGTCGGTGAGCTTCGGCCCGAGCGGTTGTGACCAGTCGGACAGCAGGCGGCTGCGGCCGACCACGACACCGTGTCCGTCGACAACCCCTTGCACGCCAAGGCCTTCGACGTTGGTGAAGCCTTCGACCTGCGGCAGGTCACCGACTTTGTCCTTGGCGCCCTTGGCGATCGCGCGGGCGATGGGATGTTCGGAGGCGTCCTCGACGGCACCGGCCAGGCGGAGAACCTCGCCGGGTTCCTCGTCGTCGGCGACGATCACGTCGAGCAGTGTCATCGTGCCGGTGGTGACGGTTCCGGTCTTGTCGAGCACGATCGTGTCGACCCGGCGAGTCGATTCCAGGACCTCGGGCCCCTTGATGAGGATGCCGAGCTGCGCGCCGCGGCCCGTGCCGACCAGCAGCGCGGTGGGTGTGGCGAGTCCGAGCGCACATGGGCAGGCGATGATCAGCACGGCCACCGCCGCGGTGAACGCCGCGGCGACCGATCCCCCGGTGCCGATCCAGAAGCCCAGGGTGCCCACTGCGAGCGCGATGACGATCGGCACGAACACGCCCGAGATCCGGTCGGCCAGCCGCTGCGCCTGGGCCTTGCCGTTCTGCGCGTCCTCGACGAGGCGGGCCATCTGCGCGAGCTGGGTGTCAGACCCGATCCGGTTGGCGCGCACCACGAGCCGGCCGCCGACGTTGACGGTCGCCCCAACCACCTGATCGCCGGGCGCCACCTCGACGGGCACGGATTCGCCGGTGAGCATCGACGCATCCACGGCTGATGACCCGTCGACCACCACGCCGTCGGTGGCGATCTTCTCACCGGGCCGCACCACGAACTCGTCGCCGACGGCCAGTTGGTCGATCGGGATGCGTTGCTCCGCACCGTTTCTGCGCACCGCGACGTCTTTGGCGCCGAGTTCGAGCAGTGCCCGCAGCGCGGCACCCGCGCGGCGCTTTGATCTGGCCTCGAAGTACCGGCCGGCCAGGATGAACGTGGTGACGCCCGCGGCCACCTCAAGGTAGATGTTGCCGCTGCCGTCGGTACGCGATATCGCCAGGGAGAACGGATGTGTCATACCGGCGACACCCGCGGTTCCCCAGAACAACGCATACACCGACCACCCGAACGCCGCGATCGTGCCCATCGAGATCAGCGTGTCCATGGTGGCCGTACCGTGGCGCAGGTTGAGCCACGCCGCGCGGTGGAACGGGAGCGCGCCCCACACCACCACCGGCGCAGCCAGCGTCAGCGAAAGCCACTGCCAGTTGGTGAACTGCAGCGCCGGAACCATCGCCATGGCGATCACCGGCACGGTCAGCACAGCCGACACGACGAGCCGGGTCCGCAGTGCCCGCAATGCCCCGGTGGGGTCGTCCTCGTCAGCCGCCTCGGCGGTTGTCTCCGCTTCGGGCAGTTGCGCGGTGTAGCCGGCGGTTTCGACGGCCTCGATCAGCTGCTCGGGGGTGATCTCGCCCGCGACGTCGACGTGCGCCTTCTCGGTCGCGTAGTTCACGGTCGCGGTGACCCCGTCGAGCTTGTTGAGCTTGCGCTCGATGCGGGCCGCGCACGAGGCGCAGGTCATCCCACCGATCTGCAGTTCGACCGTCATGGCGACTCCTCTCAGTGGCTGTGGTCGTGCCCGTCGGGCGCGGTCTCCTGCTGCCCGGTGGCCGGCACGGATACGGTGAATTCGGCCGTTCGCACCACGTCGCGGTGCTTGAAGTCCAGATAGAGCCGGTACTCACCGGCGCTCGGGAAACTGGTGTGGAACCCGATCCCCGGACCGGCCGGGGTGGCCGGGTCGGCGGGGTCACCCATCGGATGCACGTGCAGGTAGTCGAGGTCTGCGGCGCGCAGCGCGACGAGGTGACCGTACGCCCCGAGATAAGGCTGCAGGTCGGTGACGGGCTTTCCGTCACGGCTGACCGAGAGCGTGAGTTCGGACGACTCGCCCGCCGTCGGCGCACCGGCGAGGGACACGGTATAGCCGTCGACGGTCGTCGTCGTGGCCGGCGGCGGCAGCGGACGCGGCCGATAGTCGCCTGCGACACGCAGATCGGCACCGAGGGTCGTCGCGTCGCCGCCCCGCGGGACGAAATCGGCGAATACGCGATAGTCGCCGGCCTCGGAAAAGTTCAACGGGATGCTCCAGGTGCCGGTGTCATCCATGGTCGGGTGTACGTGTTGATACCCGGCGAGGTCGCGTCGCACCACGATGAGGTGCAGTTGTTTTTCATGGCTTTCGACGTATTCGGTCACCGCGGCGTTCGAGCCGTCGGTGATCCGGAACCGCACCGGCACCTGCTTGCCCGCTTGCACGAGCGGTTGCGCGAGTTCCAGCGTGTAGGCATCTTGCGCGTCGGTGGCCACCGGCTCGGGGTGATCGGCCGGTGTGCTCACCGGTGCGTCGACCGGCCCCCACAGCGTCCCGAGCCCGAGTGCGACGGCAACACCACCGCGAGGGCCGCGTTGTACGCGGCGATCTTCTGGGGCGCGTTCATGGCGTGACTCAGCTCGCTACCTGGTAGCCGGCTTCGGCGACGGCCTCGGCGATCGCGCCTTCGTCCAGCTCGGTGTCGCTGGCGATGGTCACGAGGCCGGTTGCGAGGTCGACGTCGACCGTGGTCACGCCGGGGATGCTGCCGACCTCTTCACGCACCGAGCTTGCGCAATGTCCGCAGGTCATGCCGGTGACGGTGACGGTCTGGGTGCTCATGCGGTTCCCTTCTGCAGTCCGATCTTCGTTGTCCAATTCATACTATACCCCCCTAGGGTATTAACGTGGGCTCTCATGCACCATAAGGGAGTGGATCGAATACCGGGCGGCTACCGTGCCCTCGTCGTCGACGACGAGGTCCCGCTCGCCGGAGTCATCGCGAGCTACCTCACGCGCGAACAGTTCGAGGTCAGCATCGCCCACAACGGACATGACGCCGTGCGGCTGGCGCGTGAAGTCGACCCTGACGTCGTGGTGCTCGACCTCGGCCTGCCCGGCGTCGACGGCGTCGAAGCCTGCCGCCAACTGCGCACGTTCTCCGACGCCTATGTGGTGATGCTCACCGCGCGCGATACCGAGATGGACACGATCGTGGGCCTGTCCGTCGGCGCCGACGACTACATGACCAAACCGTTCAGTCCGCGTGAGCTCGTCGCCCGCATCCGCGCGATGCTGCGCCGGCCCCGCACCACGACGCCGGCCGCCGACGCCCGCGTGTTCGGACCCCTGCGCATCGACGTGGCCGGGCGTCAGGTGTTCATCGACGACGAGCCGATCATGTTGACGCGCACCGAGTTCGATGTGCTTGCCGCGTTGTCGGCCCGGCCCGGCGTGGTGCTCAGCCGTCGTCAACTCCTCGAAACCGTCTGGGAACCGACCTATGTCGGCAACGAGCACCTCGTCGACGTTCATATCGGTCACCTGCGCCGCAAACTCGGTGACGATCCGGCCGCGCCGCGTTTCGTGACGACGGTCCGCGGCGTCGGGTACCGCATGGGTAGCGGGCAATGACCGCCAGACACCGCCCCGGCCTCGGTGCGCGGCTGTTGCTCGCGCAGGCGCTGGTGCTGGCCATCGGGGCTGCGACGATCGGGCTCGTGGCCGCGATCGTCGGGCCGCCGCTGTTCCGTGAACATCTGCACCGGGCCGGCGTCTCGGGGCCGTCCGCCGAGCAGATGCACGCCGAAGAGGCCTACGTCTACGCCACGCTCATCTCGGTCGGCGCCGCCCTGTGTGTATCGGTACTCGCCGCGCTCGTCGTCACCTGGTACTTCAGTCGGCGGCTGCAGCGGTCGGTCACCGACGTTGCCCGCGCGGCGACCGCCGTGGCCGACGGGCACTTCGACTCGCGGGTGCCACCCCCACACCTCGGTGACGACTTCGACACCCTGGCGCGTGCGTTCAACCAGATGGCCGGCCGCCTCGAGGCGGTCGATGCCGGCCGTCGGCAACTGTTCAGCGATCTGGCGCACGAGATACGCACTCCCATCTCGGTTTTGGAGGCTTACTTCGAAGCGGTCGAAGACGGGGTGAGAACGCTTGACCCCGAAACTGTTTCGATGCTGCGGGCACAAACCCACCGACTGGTCCGATTCGCCGACGATGCCGCCGCGCTCGCGCACGCCGAGGAGAGCCAGGCCACCTTCACCCCCGTCGCGGTTTCGGTACACAGCGTGGTGGACAGTGCGGTGACCGCAGCACATGACCGGTTCGACACCAAGGGCGTGACACTCGAGTCTCACATCGCACCGGAAGTGCCACGGCTGTGGGCAGATCCACATCGGCTCGGGCAGGTGCTGGGCAATCTGCTCGACAACGCCCTGCGGCACACCCCGCCCGGCGGCCGCGTCTCGATCGAAGCCCGCGGCCACGACGGCACCGTCACGCTCAGCGTCGCCGACACCGGCGAAGGCATACCCGCCGAACACCTCCCACACATCTTCGAGCGGTTCTACCGGACGGACACCGCACGCGACCGCGACCACGGCGGCTCAGGCATCGGCCTGGCCATCGCCAAGGCACTCGTCGAAGCCCACCGTGGCCGCATCAGCGTCGAAAGCACGGGTGCTGGAACCACATTCACCATCACCCTGCCCGCCGACGGCTAAAGCGAGCCGAGCAGGCCACGCATGGTGTCGATCTCCTGCTGCTGCGTGGTGACGATCGTGCGAGCCATCTCGACGGCATCAGGGAACTGACCGCCGTCGATTTCGTCCTGCGCCATGGTGATCGCCCCTTCATGGTGCGCGATCATCTGCGTGAGGAACAGCTTGGCGGCCTCGACACCCTGCGCGTTCTGCAACGCGGTCATGTCGGCCTCCGACATCATCCCCTGCATGCCGGCCATTCCCCCGGACATGTTGCCGTGGTCCATGTTCCCGTGGCCCATATCGCCCGACGACGGTGACATGGGCGGCATCGGCGGGTTGCCCCACTCGTCGAGCCAGCGCTGCATCTGCTCGATCTCGGGACCCTGCGCGCCCTTGATCTGGGTCGCCAGGTCTGTCACCCGCGGGTCGATGCCTTGCTTGGCCAGCAGCATGTCGCTCATCTCGACGGCCTGCTGGTGATGCGGAATCATGTGCTGGGCGAACATCACGTCGGCGTCGTTGTGCGCCTGGGACTGCGCGCTGACCTCGCTGGACGCGGTGACCGATGCCGAGGGACCGGCCGCCGTCGGTTGGGTTTCGCTGGTGTTGCTACAGCCGGCTGCCACGGCGACCGCGACGAGTGCGCCTGCGCCGACCAAAGTTGTTCGTTTCCACATGACTCCGAGCCTGCCGACTGTCGATGTGGCTGCCCTCGTCGTTCTGTGAAGATTCGATAAAGGCTCAGGTCTGCGATCGCGCGCGGAAGAGCTTGACGTCGCCCTTGATGCCCTTCAAATGGCGCGCGCCGGCGAAAGACCAGGTGAACCGGTCGGGATCGCCGATTGCTTCGCGCGTGGACTCGGCCACCAGCACCGTGCCGGGCCGGGCCACACCCGTGACGCGGCTGGCCAGGTTCACCGGGCTGCCGAACCAATCGCCGGCCCGGCTCACCGCGAGCCCCGATGCCACACCCACGCGCAGCCGCGGGAAATCCTCATCGGTTTCGGTGGCGTCCACGAGCGCCAGCACGGCATCGAGCAGCGCGGCCGGACGGGGGCTCACGAGCATGACGGCATCCCCGATCGTCTTGATCAACCGCACCGGCGGCACGGCAACCTCCCGCGCGGCCTCTGCCAGCCGATTGGCCAGTCGCTCAAGGTCTTCCGGTGGGACCACCTCGCCGAGCCGCGTGAACCCGACGATGTCGGCGAACGCGACGGTGACCAGCCGCGCGCCGGGCAGCGGCATGCCCTCCTCACGCTCGGTCGCGTTGACGGCCTCGGTCTCCATCGCGTGGCGCAGCTGGACGAACAGCAGATCCTGAATCATCGGCCCCAGCAGCGGAGCCGCCTCGGCCACCAGGGCTTCCGACGCCTGCGCGGTCTCCAACTCCGTGGCCCCCGGCTCCAGCACGGCTGCCAGCGCGGCATAGCGCATCACCTCGGCGGCGCGGCTCAGGCCTTCGGAGAGCACGCGGTTGATCAGGACGATCTGGTCGGGGTCGACCCCGAGTTCGATGAATCGCTGCGCGAAGGCCACCGCCTCCGCGTCCGCGCGCAACAACACCGCGGCGTCCGGATCCTCGACCGTCGGTAATCCCATCGCCCGCTGCAGCCGCTGCAACAGTTCGAGGTCGATGCCGCTCTGCTCGCTGATCTCGCGCGCCGAGACATAGCTCCCGTCATCGCCTGCAACTCGTCGTGATGCCAGCAGCATCGGGTTGATGGCGTCGCGGATCTGGTCGGCGCATATGCCGCGGGCCAGAAGCCAGTCGATCAGCTCGGCGCGTTCGGCACGCGCGTCGCCCTCCAGGCCGTCGAGCAACCCCGCCGTATCGAGCTCGGTCTGTTCAGACACCCCGTCACGGTATCCCGCGGGTCGCCCGCACGGCCGGCGCCGTCGAAGAGGTGAGAAGCGTTGACAGGTCTTGGGGATAGCGCACGTCGACGGCCACCGAATCCCCGAAGCGGTACGGCTTGCCTGCCACCAGACCGACGAACTGCTTGCGCAGGCGCGACATCTCGGCGCGGACCGTCACCACGCGCGACCGGTCACCGTAGAGGTCCTCGGCGAGTTCGGGCGCCGACCGCCCTTGCGGACAGGTGGCCAGCACCAGCAGGATCTCGGCGTGTCGCGTGGAGATGCCCCGCCGCCAGCTGCCGAACTGGCCCACCATCTCCAGCGACGGTTCGTTCCCGTCCCGTAGATCGAGGGTCACCCGCGACACCATGGGGCTGGATTCGGCGTCACTGGTGACCCGCACCAGCCAGCCGTCCGGCAGCGACTCCACGTCACACATGCCCAGCGGCGGGATCCACACCCGCCCCGGCATGCCGTTCTCCGGCAAGAGGATTCGGTTGTGCAGCGGTAGTGAGTCCACCGCCGCGACCCACCCGTGCGGATCGACCGCGAGCGCGGGACTGCCCATCCGGGCGAGGATTGGCGCCGACACCGTACGCAACCGGTTGAGGGTGCGGTCGTGTGCTTCACGCAGTTTCGACTCGGCCAGCCGGGCCACCAGATCGACGAGTGCGACCGTCGTCGGGTGCACTGTCGCGGCGGGGCCGGACACGTCGACGATCCCGATCACATGACCGGTGCGCGGATCGCGGATCGGCGCACCCGCGCACGTCCAGGGGTGGTGGCTGCGCAGGAAATGCTCGGCGGAAAAGATCTGTACCGCGCGGTGGGAGGCCAGCGCCGTTCCGATGCCATTGGTACCGACCGAGCTCTCACTCCACGACGCGCCCTCGATGAAGCCGAGCCGGTCGGCGAAATTGAGCACGCGCGGCGAGCCGGAACGCCACAGCACCCGGCCCCTGGCATCCGCTATGACCAGGATGTTGTCACCCTCCTCGATCACGGACTCCAGCCCGCGCGAAACGTCGTCGAGGACCGTCAGCAACCCCGAGGACTGCCGCAGCATGTCCAGCCCGCTCGTGTCGATATCCGGCGGAGAATGATGCTCGGGATGAATACCCTTGCCCAGCAGCCGATTCCACGAGTCGGCGATCAGCGCGCGCGGCCGCGCCGGCGCCCGGGCTCCCGACATGGTGGCGTCGTACACCTCGGACAGCAGCATGGCGTAGCGCCGCGGGTCGTCGCCGGGCGCGACCGCGGGCTCAGGTACTGATGAACCGGCCATCACCCACGATTGTGCTCCACGTCACAAGTTAATGCCGACTCGCCCTACCGGTACACCAGGCCGCCGTCGATCAACCCGGCCTGCCCGGTCATGTACGCCGCATCGGGCCCGGCCAGATAGGAGACGAATCCGGCGACGTCATCGGGGGTTTCCGGCCGACCGAGCGCAATGCCGCCGACGTACTGCTTGAACGTCTCGCCGACCTCGGCGCCGGTCAGTTCGGCGAACCTCTTGTCGATCTCCACCCACATGTCGGTGCCGACGATGCCCGGGCAGTACGCGTTCACCGTGATGCCCGCCGACGCGTACTCCTTGGCCGCGGCCTGGGTCAGCCCGCGCACCGCGAACTTGCTCGCGCTGTACACGCCGAGCATCCCGAAACCGTCGTGACCGGCGATCGACGACGCGTTGATGATGCGGCCGGGTCGGCCGAGCTCGATGAACTTCGCCGCGGCCGCCTGGATGCCCCACAGCACGCCGTCGACGTTGATCGACCACACGCGCGCGACCTCGGCCGGTGTGACATCGGCGATCGGCCCGACCAGGGCGATGCCTGCGTTGTTCACCATCACGTCGAACCCGCCGAGTGCGTTCGCGGCGTGCTCGACCGCGGCATACACGGCGTCGCGGTCGCTGACGTCGGCGACGAACGTCGTCGCCTTGGAACCGATCGCAGATACCTCGTCGGCCACCGCATCGATGCCGTCGCTCGCCACGTCGACCAGCGCGACGTCGGCGCCGTCCCGAGCCAGCCGCAGCGCGATCCCGCGTCCGATCCCCCGGCCCGCGCCGGTGACCAGCGCGACCTTGCCCTCAAGTGACATGTGTTCTCCTATTTGGTTTCTGGATCAGTTGGCGGGATCGACGAGAACCTTCATCTTGGTTCCCGCATGCAGGGCCTCGAACCCTTCGTCGATGACGTCGTCGATGCCGATCGGCGTCACCCAGCCCGTGGTGTCATACACGCCTTGCGACATCAGCTCGATGACGGCTTCGAAGTCGGCGGATGTGTAACACAGCGAGCCTTGGATCCGGGACTCGTTCATCACGAGGTTCAGCAGCGGGGTGGTGAGCGGTTTCTCGTAGATCGCCACGCTGATCGTGGGCTTGCGGGCACCCACACTGGCCGTCGCCGCCTCGATGGCCGGCGCGACCCCGGCGGCGTCGAACGCCGCGTCGGCCCCGCGGCCATCGGTGTGGTCGGCGATGAAGGCGGGGACGTCGATCTGGGTGGGGTCGAGGGTCTTGGCTCCCAGCGCCTCGATCGCCGCGCGCCGGGTGGGCGACGGCTCGGACACGAACACCGAGTCGAGACCCTTGCCGCGCAGTGCGAACCACAGTCCGATGCCGATCGGGCCGGCACCGAAGATTACCGCGGTGTGCAGCGGACCCACCTCGCCGAGGGTGGCCGCGTGATAGGCCACCGACATCGGTTCCACGAGCGCACCGAGCTCCAACGACACGTTGTCCGGCAACCGGTGCAGCATGTTGGTGGGCACGACGGTGTATTCGGCCATGCCGCCGTCGGACATGAGCCCGTGAAAGCCGATCTGCTGGCAGATGTTGTACGTGCCGGCCCGGCAAGGTCCACACTTTCCGCACCGGTAGATCGGTTCGACGGCGACCCGGTCCCCCGGCGCGAAGTCGGTGACGCCCGGGCCGACGTCGGTGACGGTGCCCGAGAATTCATGCCCCATGGTCAGCGGTAACTGCTGGCCGGTCAGTGGATGCGGCTCGGTCGGCACAAAGATCGGGCCCGCATAATATTCATGCAGGTCAGTGCCGCAAATCCCATTGAATCCGACCTTGAGTTTGACGGTGCCCGGCCTCGGTTGCGGCTCGGGAACGTCGGCGACCTCGACCTTGTTCGGTCCGTAGTACACGGCTGCTTTCATGTGGCTGTTCTAGGTGACGGGCAACACACGCCGTAAGAGTTGCAACCCGTTGCGCCTTGTTTCCGCAAGCAAACAGACGTCTCCCTGCAACCCCGTGCAACCCTTGTCGCAACCTTGCCGCGCAGTGTGCGCTAGGCCACATGACTCAGACCACCGTTGCACCGCTGGCCACACTGTCACCGCAAGAGCGGGTCGACGCCTGGCTGGCCGAATTCGAGGCCGCGCTCGCCGCACGGGACATCGACCGTGTCGTCGACAAGTTCGCCACCGACAGCTTCTGGCGGGACCTCGTCGCGTTCACCTGGAACATCAAGACGGTCGAGGGACACGAGGGCATCGGCGACATGCTGACGGCACGCCTGCACGACACCGACCCGTCGGGTTTTCGCACCAGGGAGACCCCGACCGAGGATTTCGACGGCGACTCCGTCATCACGTCGGCGTTCATCGAGTTCGAGACGGCAACCGGCCGCGGCAACGGACATCTGCGGCTCCGTGACGACAAGGCCTGGACGCTGCTGACGACGCTGCAGGAACTCAAGGGTCACGAGGAGCGCAAGGGCGCCACCCGCCCGCTGGGCGCCGTGCACGGCTCCGACCCCGACACCCGGTCGTGGGCCGAGAAGCGGCTCGACGAAGAACTGACGCTCGGCTACACCGAGCAGCCCTACATCGTGGTGATCGGCGGCGGCCAGGGCGGTATCGCGCTCGGCGCCCGGCTCCGTCAGCTCGGCGTGCCCGCGATCGTCGTCGACAAGCACGAGCGGCCCGGCGACCAGTGGCGCAAGCGCTACAAGTCGCTGTGCCTGCACGACCCGGTCTGGTACGACCACCTCCCCTATCTGCCGTTCCCGGCCAACTGGCCGGTGTTCGCGCCGAAGGACAAGATCGGCGACTGGCTGGAGTTCTACACGCGTGTCATGGAGGTGCCGTACTGGAGTTCCACGACGTGCCTGTCCGCGTCCTACGACGAGAAAGAGCAGCGCTGGACGGTCGAGGTCGACCGCAAGGGCGAACGCGTCACGCTGCGGCCCGTCCACCTCGTGCTCGCGACCGGCATGTCGGGTAAGCCGAACATCCCGGTGCTGCCCGGGCAAGAGCTGTTCCGCGGCGATCAGCACCATTCGAGCCACCACCCAGGTCCCGATCGGTACGTGGGCAAACGCGCCGTCGTCATCGGTTCCAACAACTCCGCACACGACATCTGCAAGGCGCTCTACGAGAACGACGTCGACGTCACGATGGTGCAGCGGTCCTCGACACACATCGTCAAGTCGGACTCACTGATGGAAATCGGCCTCGGCGATCTGTACTCCGAGCGCGCAGTCGCTGCCGGGATGACCACCGAGAAGGCCGATCTCACGTTCGCGTCACTGCCCTACCGCATCATGGCCGACTTCCAACGGCCGATCTACGACGCAATTCGCCAGCGAGACAAAGACTTCTACGCACGCTTGGAAGCCGCCGGCTTCGACCTCGACTTCGGCGACGACGACTCCGGGCTGTTCATGAAATACCTGCGCCGCGGCTCGGGCTACTACATCGACGTCGGCGCCTCGGACCTGATCGCCGACGGCAGCATCAAACTGGCGCACGGGCAGGTGGACCGGCTCACCGAGAACTCGGTGATCCTCGCCGACGGCACCGAACTGCCTGCCGACGTCGTCGTCTACGCGACGGGGTTCGGCTCGATGAACGGCTGGGCCGCCGACCTTATCGGTCAAGACGTGGCCGATAAGGTCGGTAAGGTCTGGGGGCTCGGCTCCGGAACCACCAAGGATCCCGGCCCCTGGGAAGGCGAACAACGCAACATGTGGAAGCCGACCCAACAGGAAAACCTGTGGTTCCACGGCGGCAACCTGCACCAATCACGCCACTACTCACTGTATTTGGCGTTGCAGCTCAAGGCCCGCCATGAAGGGCTCGCGACGCCGGTGTACGGCCTGCAGGAGGTCCATCACCTGAGCTGACGACCACACGACATGGCGCCCCGGACGTGACACCCCCACTCCGTTCGGGGCGCCCGCGTGTGTGGTGGGTTGTGGTGGGTGGTTGTGTTGGCCGCCGATTGTCGGGCGCGCGATTGTCACGCCAGCGTGGCAATCGCAGCCCAGCGCCACTCCCACGTGACAAACGCGCACCACACCCAAAGCCAAACCCCCGCCACACCGCCGTTTGTCACGCTAGCGTGGCTATCGCGGCCGAGCGCCACTCCAACGTGACAAGCGCGCACCACACCCACAGCCAACCCCCCGCCACACCGCCCACTGTCACACCAGCGTGGCTATCGCGGCCGAGCGCCACTCCCACGTGACAAACGCGCACCACACCCACAGCCAAACCCCCGCCACACCGCCCACTGTCACACCAGCGTGGCTGTCGCAGCCGAGCGCCACTCCAACGTGACAAGCGAGCGCCACTCCAACGTGACAAACGCGCGCCCGGGTATACAGACAAGGTGCGTCGTTGGTTGTGGGGTGTGGCCCTGGTTCTGGTCGTGATAATCGCGGTGACGGCCGGCGGGTATTGGGTGTCGAATGCGCGGACGTTCCAATTGGCCGGCCGACTGGTGGACCGGGTCGATACGACGGACAAGGTGGTGGCGCTGACGCTCGATGACGGCCCAACCGATCTGACGCCCGAGGTGTTGAAGATTCTTGCCGACGCCCATGTGCCTGCGACGTTCTACCTCACCGGCCGTGAATTGGAAGCAGCACCCGCGCAGGGCATGGCCATCGCTGCCGCCGGCCATGAAATCGGCAATCACAGTTATTCGCACCGGCGCATGGTGTTGATGTCACCGGGCACAGTGGCAGACGAAGTCGAACGCACCGATGCCGCGATCCGGGCCACTGGCTACAAAGACCTCATCACGTTCCGGCCGCCATACGGCAAGAAGCTCTGGGCCCTACCGCATTATCTGTCCGAGCACGGTCGTATTTCGGTGACCTGGGACGTCGAACCCGATTCTGCAACCGGGGCTGACGCGGACGCGATCGTGGCGCAGACACTCAAGAAGGTTCGGCCCGGGTCGATCATCCTTCTGCACGTCATGTACGGCAGCCGCGAAGCCTCGCGAGCCGCGATTCCCCGCATCGTCGACGAATTACGCTCCGACGGTTACCGATTCGTCACCGTGTCCGAATTGCTGAAGTCCGGTGGCTGACATTCTGTACGGGCTGGCGCCCATTGCCGACGCGCGATCGCGCGTGCTGATCCTCGGCAACATGCCGAGTGCGATGTCGCTGGCCAGTCAGCAGTACTACGGCAACCCGCGCAACGCGTTCTGGCGGATCACCGCCGATATCCTCGGATTCGATCACCAGGCACCATATTTGGAACGTGTTGCGGCGTTGCAGAACCACGGCATCGCCGTCTGGGATGTCCTGCGATCCTGCCGGCGGGTCGGCAGCCTGGACTCGGCGGTCGAGCGGGACAGCATGGTACCCAATGACTTTGACGCCTTCTTCGCGAAACATGACCGAATCACAAGGCTGGTGTTCAACGGCGCCGCTGCCGAGGCGAACTATCGTCGCCTGGTGGCCGAGCCGTCGATGCCGACGGTGCGGGTTCCGTCGACGAGCCCAGCTCAGACCATGCGGTATGCGGACAAGCTGGCCGCATGGCGCGCCGCGCTCGCAACTTAGGCAAGGCCGTCGACGACGTCCTTCGCTTCCTTGAGACCTAACCCGGTCTCGTCACGCAGCAGCTTGATCGCCGCGATCTTGTTGCCCTGCAGTGCAAGCTGGCGCACCATGTGGCTGGCCACCACCTCGGTAGACCCTCCGACGGGCGTCGGCGCGACCGGATGACCCGCGGCTGAGGCGGCACGTTCGAGCGCGGCGACTCGCCGCTCCAATGCATCTATACGGCGCTGCAGGTCGCCGTCGGAGCTTCCGAAGAGTCCCATTGAGGAAGTGTGACACGAATCGACTTGTCGGCGCCTCGTGGAATAATCGCACATATGTTCGAATCATTCTCCGATGCCGACCTGATCGACGGGATGGGCGAGACATCGCGGGGTGAATCAGCCCAGATAGCGTGGCGGCTGGAAATGATCGGCGAGCTCGATGCCCGCAGGGCGGTGGAGCTGGCGGAAATGAAGCTCTGGCGCACCGATCCGTTCGAGCCGTCGCCGCCGAGGTATCGGCCGCACTAAACATCAGCCGGGCGCGCTCCCGGACCCTCATCCACTACGCGCGCGTGCTGCGCGACAAACTCCCCAAAGTCGCAGCCGTGTTCGCGGCCGGCGGCATCGATTTCCGGCTCCTGGGCACGCTGATCGCCCGCACTGATCTCGTCGACCCGGCAGTCTGGCCCGACCTCGACGAGGCCCTGGCATGTAACGCTCCGAAGTGGATGAAGCTGTCCGAACCCAAACTGAAAGACCGGATCGATGAATGGGTAGCGACCCACGATCCCAACGGCGTGCGTGTCGCCCCCAAAGTCGACGAGGGTCGCCACGTGACCATCCAGCCCTTCTGCCCCGGCGTGGCCACCATATGGGCAACGGTCCGCGCGGATGTCGCCGCTGCCATCGACCAACGCCTGGACGCCATGGTCGACACCGTCTGCGAGAACGACCCGCGCACACGCGACCAACGCCGCTCGGACGCGCTGGGACCGATCGCGCACATGCAAGACCAATTGGCCTGCCAATGCGGGCAACCCGACTGCCCCGCCGCCGAACGCCACGCCGGCGCGGGCACGGCGGTGATCCATGTGCTGGCCGAACAAGCCACCATCGACGGAACCAGCGATGCACCCGGCTACCTGCCAGGTTTCGGCATCCAGCCCGCCGAGACGGTGCGCGAGCTCGCCAAGACGGCGGCACTCAAACCGCTGACCGTGCCCGGCGATACGCCAGAACCGGGGTACCGGCCGTCGGTGGCGTTGGCCGAGTTCGTGCGCTGGCGCGACCTGACGTGTCGATTCCCTGGCTGCGATGCGCCGGCCGTCAGGGCCGACATCGATCACACCGCGCCCTACCCAGCCGGGCCGACCCACCCATCCAACACCAAGCTGTATTGCCGTTCCCACCACCTGCTCAAAACCTTCCACACCGGACCGAACGGCTGGACCGACCGCCAATTGCCCGACGGCACAATCGAGTTCACCGCTCCCACCGGCCACATCTACACAACCGAACCCCACGGCGCGGCACTCTTTCCTGCCCTCGCCAGGCCCACCGGCGAACTCCACATCCCAGAGACCACAGCACCCGATGCCAACCGGGCGATCATGATGCCCACTCGCAAGCACACTCGCGAACACGACCGCCAAACCCGCATCGCCGCCGAACGGCGTCAACGCGCCGAGCTCAATGCCGAACGGCAACGCCAACACCAAGCCTGGCTTGCCGACAACTACGAACCGCCACCGTTCTGAGTCGGCTCACGCCCCGTGCCTGGTGGCGTACTCTCCCGGCGTCCAGCCCAACATGGACCGGAAGTCGTTGATGAAATGGGCCTGGTCATACCAGCCCAGACGCACTGCCAAGTCGGCGAAGTCGACATCGGGGCTGCTTTCGATCTCCAAAGCCGCCTGCTGCAACCGATACCGGCACAAGACCCACTTCACCGGCACTCCGACATAGCGGCGGAACACCCGCTGCGTGGTACGAACGCTCCACGGCGAATGGTCCATGACCTGCTCGACGCGATGCAGGGTGCCGTCGTCGCGCATGCGCTCGATCAACGGGGTCAGCCGATCAAAGACCTCATCCGTCGGGCCGGAGTAGGCCGCGATCGCGGCGTCGAGTCGCGCTCCGACCGTGGTCACGTCCTCCCCGAGAGAAATTGGCGCCCCCAACAACTCGTCGTCGACGGGCACGACGAGTCCGGTGATGGCACCGGCGTCCCTCCCGAACCGGGCCGTATAACCGCCCGGCAGAAACCGAGCGCCCACGACGGTGCCGCGCTGACTGATGGTGGTCCGGAATACCCGTTGCACCACGCCGTGCACAAGCGTGTTCGGCAGTGGATGGCCGTGGCGCGCGTCGTCATCGCCCCACTCGCGGGTGAGGTGTACCGAAGGGAAGGTGATGACGGTGCTGTCGAACGGCCCGTCCTCGCGGCGGTCCCAACTGACCGACCAGAAGTGCTCGACGAACCGGGCACTGTCCTGCGACGGCAACCAGCGGTGTAGGTCGAACGCCGACGTGCTGCCCGCGCGGCCGACCACGCCGCGCACTGGCGCGTTTTTCCAAGCGGCCACGAGATCCAGGCTACGAAACTGGCCACATGAGCGTTAAACCGATTCCGGAGGGCTACACGAGCCTGACCCCATTCATCTGCGTCGACGGGGCCGCCGCGGCCATCGAGTTCTACGAGCGGGTGTTCGGCGCGAAGGTCGTCGAACGGATGGACGGTCCCGACGGCACGGTCGCGCACGCCGAACTGGACTTCGGCGCGGGCCGACTGCAGCTCGGCGATCCCCAGGAGGCATTCCAGATCGCCGCACCGACCCCGGGCGCCGCCGCGACACACTCGATCGGCCTGTACTGCCCCGACGTCGATGACGTCGTCGCGCGGGCCGAACAGGCGGGTGCCATGATCCGTGAGCCGGCCCAGACCTTTGTCACCGGTGATCGCTTCGCATCGATCCTCGACCCGTTCGGCCAGCGCTGGACCGTGATGACCCGGGTCGAAGATCTGTCAGCCGAGGAGCGGGAACGCCGCGTGGCCGAATGGGCGTCCTCGAACGCTTAGCCCCTGAGCAAGAACACGATGGCCGCCGTCGCGCCGAATGCCGCCACGCCGATCCGGAAGACGTTCGGTGAGATGTGGCGCACCAGCCGGATACCGAGCGGTGTACCGGCGGCGGATCCGGCGGCGAGGATCAGCGCGGTCTTCCAGTCGATGGCCGAGGTCATCAGGAAGAAGATGCCCGCCACCAGGCTGACGAGACCCTGCATAACGTTCTTGATCGCGTTCTGCTCAGGTACGGAGGTGTCGAGGCACAGGCCTACCACTGCCAGCAACAGAATGCCTTGTGCCGCACTGAAAAAGCCGCCGTACACGCTCACCGCGAACACGCACGGATAAAGCCACCCGCCATTTCCGGTGCGGCGTAGCCGTTTCACCAGCACGGGTTGCGCGGCCACCAGAACCGCGGCGCCACCGATGAGGTACGGCACAGCGGCGTGGAACAGGTCCGGCGGGGCGATTCGCAGCAAGCCCGCGCCGCACACCGCCCCCAGGACACCGATCGGCAGTAGCCACACCAGGCCGGCGATGTCGCGAAGCACGCGGCGGTCGGTCCACGCGGCGAGCATCATTCCGGGTGCGAGTCCGACGGTGTTGAGCATGTTCGCGCCGACGGGTGGCAGCCCGGCCGCCACCAGGGCGGGAAAAGTGACGAGCGACCCTGATCCGGCCGCTGCGTTGACGGCACCGGCCACCACCGCAGCGGCCACCACCAGAAGGTCAGCTGCCTGCATGTGAGACGGGTCTGCGGCTCTCGAGGTGCCAGTCGAGGATCTGCTCGCCGGTCCAGAACACAACGTCGTCACGGCGGCGCATGTACGCGAGTGCGTCGGCGAAGTACTTGGCGCGGTGCGGGACTCCCATGATGTACGGGTGGACGACCAACGCCATCACCCGCGCCGAGTCGGCGCTGTCGGCGTAGAGCTGATCGAATTGATCGATGGCCCGTTGGTAGTACTCCTGTGCGGGATGATGCTGGATGAGCATCATCGCCACGTCGTTGCACTCCTGCGTGTAGGGAATGTTGACGAGCGGACCGCGCTCGGTGCGTAGCTCCACCGGCTGGTCGTCGAGCACCCAATCGCACACATAGCTGTAGCCGGCGTCGACGAGAAGCTCTGGTGTTTCCCATGTTTCGGTGAGACCGGGCCCCAGCCATCCGCGCGGCGGGCGGCCCCACGCGCGTTCGATGGCCTGTGTCGTGAGCTGGATGTCGACGCGCTCGTCGGTCACCTTCTGCATGTTCTTCTGTGTGTAGCCGTGGCCGATCGGCTCCCACTTGCGTGCGATCGCGGCCTGTGTGATCTCGGGATAACTCGCGATGGCACTGCCGTTGATCGCCAGGGCCGCGGGGACCTCGTGCGCGTCGATCGCCTGCAGCAGGCGCCAGAACCCCACGCGGTTGCCGTATTCGTGCCACGCCCAGTTGGGCACGTCCGGCGTCGGCGTGCCCCCGGCGGGCGGGGTCAGAACCGTGCGGGGCATCGGTTCGAGCGGCGACCATTCCTCGACGTTGACGATGATCCACACGGCGAGGCGGGCTCCGCCGGGCAGTTGAAGGCGTGGCCGGTCGGTGATGGCGCTGTAGTCGATTCGTTCGTTGGGCAACATGGCGTACTCCTCAGACAATCGTGATGGTCAGGTCATGCAGGCCGCTGATCGCAGCCCGCACACGGTCCCCGGGTACCAGCGGGCCGACGCCGGCCGGGGTTCCGGTGTAGATCAGATCGCCGAATTCCAGCCGGTACTGAGCGGACAGGTTCGACACGATTTCGGGCACCTTCCAGATCATTTGGGCGAACCGGCAGTGCTGACGCAACTCGTCGTTGACCCAGAGCGACAGTTCGCCGTCGGCCACCAGCGAGGCTGGCAGATCGGCCAGCCTGGTCACGGTCCCCACCGGCGCGGACTGATCGAACGATTTCCCGGCCTCCCACGGCCGCCCGGCACGGGCCAGCTCGCGTTGCAGGTCGCGGCGGGTGAGATCGATGCCGACCGCGAACCCGAAGATGTGGTCGACTGACGCCTCCACTGGAATGTCTTGTCCGCCTTCGCCGATCACGATCACAAGCTCACCTTCGTATTGAAAGTCACTCGTGGCGGACGGGTAGCTCACCGCCGCGCCGTCGCCGACGACGGCGTCGGTCGGTTTCTGGAAGAAGAACGGTGCGTCCCGTTCGTCCCCTTCTTTCATCTCCCGGATGTGGTCGACGTAATTGCGTCCCACGCAGTAGATTCGACGCACCGGCAACGACGTGGGCTGCCCAGCCACGGGAATCTGTACGGGGTTACTGGTCGGGGCGGTGGGAATGGTCATGTCGTGGCTTCCTGTGGTTGGTGGACGAAGGCGGAATCGGCTGGGCGGCTGAATTCTTGGGGCCGCAGCAGGAGAGCGAGCGCCGCGCCGATCAGCGACAGCGCGGCGAGCTGGATGAGGCCCGCACCCTGCCAGCCGGTGACCTCGACCAGCACGCTGAACACGTAACCCGCGAGGCCTGCCGGTACGTAAACGGCCGAGACGAAGAGCCCGGCCGCCCGGCTGGCGTGCCGTACATCCACCGACTTCACCAGGCAGCCGGCGAGGATGACATAGCTGCCCGCACTGGCGAACAGACCGAACAAGAATGCCCAGACGGCATGCCACCACAGCTGATCCGGCCCTACGAACAGGGCGACGGCGCAGACGGCGACGAGCGTCTGCGCGCCGCCGATCGCCAAGCGGGGATCGATCCGGTCGACCAGGTGGCCGCCGACGATCGAGGCGAAGGCCGCGAGGCCGGACAATCCGACGACGAGCCCAGCCGCGCCGGTGGTGTAGGCGAGCTGGTCACGCAGATAGCTGGCGTACATGCCGATGAAGCCGAAGTCCGCCAGCCCGAAAAGGATCGTGATGACCATGAGCACCATCGGGTTTCGGCTCAGCAGCCGCGTCGCACCGCCGACCTGGGTGGCCGCCGCGCCGACAGCGGTGACGGCTTCGCTGAACCACGGCCGGACGGCGACGATCACCAAGGCTGCCAGGGCGAGGCCGATCAGGCCGAAGGCGATCATCGGCGCACGCCACGTCTCGTAGTGCGACACGAGGGCACTGCCGAGGGTCGGCCCGATCAACGAGCCCATCGCGAAGGCCATGTTGACGCAGCCGACGGCGGCACCGCGGTGCCGGGTGAATGCGCTTGCCGCGATGGCGAATATCGCCGTCAGCTGCAGTGCTTCACCGACGCCGGACAGGACGCGCCACACCAACATGTCGGCAAAGCCGACCGACACGACGGTGAGCAGTGTCGCCGCGGAGAAGATCACCGTGCCGAGCACCACGACGTCCTTCCGGCGCATCCGCTCGACGAGCAGTCCGGCCGGGATCCCGGTGAGCCCCATGCCGAGTGCGAAGAGCGTGGACTGCAGACCTGCCTCGCCCAGGGTGAACCCGTACTCAGCGCGAACGTCGAGCAACAAGACCGGGAAAACCATGCGGTCCATGGCGTTCACGGTGTAGGCGGCCAGCAGCGCCGCGAACATCGCGACGGCCCAACGTGTTCCGGTTCTAGGCGATGACGGCATGTGCGCTGATCTCGATCTTCAACTGGGAACCGACCAGGCGGTCGACGCCGATGTGCGTCCGGCACGGGCGGTGGTCGCCGAAGAACTCCATGTACGCCTCGTTGACCGCGTCCTGCGCGTCCATGTCGGTGTTGTAGATCGTCACCTCGACGATGTCGGTGACAGTGCCACCGGCGGCCTCCAGCGCGATCTTCAGGTTCTTCAGGCAGGCCCGGGTCTGATCGGCGATGCCATCGGGCACGCGCAGCTCGTCCTCGTCGTGCGGGTGCTTGTGCACGAGCGGAAAGGCGGTGGCGCCCGACAGCCAGATGTGGCGCCCGCCGCTCGTGACGATCGCCGGCATGAACGGCATTTCGGCCGGGTCCGCTCCCGCGGTGATGAATTCCATGGCTTTCACAACCTCCTTGTGCAATCGATTGCAGGAATCGTAAGGCGGGTCCCACGGCACGTCAATAGGGGTGGATGCTTGAACCGCGGGCAGCGAGATGCCACGATCTATGCAATCGACCGCCAAGGAGGGGCAGGTGACGATGACGCCGAACGTGACGATGCAGGATGTGGCACGCGCCGCAGGCGTCCACACCGGCACCGTGTCGCGCGCACTCAACGAGGCAACAAGGGACCGCGTCAGCGCAGACACCCTTCGCCGCATCGACAAGGCCGTGCGCGATCTCGGCTATGTCCCCAATCCCATCGCCCGCAGCCTTCGAACCGCGACGTCGAACACCGTCGGCGTGGTCATCCCCGACCTCACCAACCCACTGTTTCCGCCGATGATCCGCGGCATCCAATCAGTGCTCGACAGCCGCGGATTCAGCCCGCTCATCGTCAGCACCGACTACGACCCCCAGCGCGAAGCCGCGGCCATCTCGGCGCTATTGGCCAGGCAGGTCGACGGCCTCATCGTCGCGACCGCACGGCTGAACGACCCGACTTTCGAGCGGCTCGCCGATCAGGGCACCCGGATCGTGATGATCAACCGGCGTCTGGGCGGACGAGATCTCGACTCCGTGACGGCCGACGACGAAGCAGGAATGGGCTTGGTCATACGCCATCTCGCCGAATTGGGCCACGAGCGCATCCTCTGTCTGGCCGGCCCACAAGACACCTCCACCGGCGTGGCGAGATTGCGCGGATTTCGCTCCGCGGTCGAATCGCACGGGCTGGACCGGGACCAGAAGCTCATCCGGATCTGTGAATCGTGGACGACCGAACAGGGCGCCATCCAGCTCACGTCGGCGCTCGACGAGAACATCTCGTTCACCGCCGTCGTCGCGGCAACCGATCTGATCGCGCTCGGCTGTTACGACGCCATGGCCGAACGCGGCCTGTCCTGCCCCGCCGACCTCAGCGTTGCCGGTTACAACGACATGCCGTTGATGGACCGGTTGGCTCCCCCGCTGACCAGCGTCGCCGTTCCGCAATTCGACATCGGGCGGGAGGGCGCCCGGTTGTTCCTCGCGGGCATGGACGACAGCGACCGCCTGCCCCGGACCATCCTGCTACCCGTGTCACTGAGCATTCGGGGTTCGACCGCTCCACCGGTTTAACCGCCCGCGCCAACGGCTAACGTGACGGAATGTCATGTGTGTTCTGCGCCATCGTGTCCGGTGAGGCTCCCGCGATCCGGGTGTATGAAGACGACGAGTATCTGGGGATCCTCGACATCAGGCCGTTCACGCGTGGCCACACCCTGGTGATTCCGAAGCAGCACACGGTCGATCTGACCGACACTCCCGCGGCCACCGTCGCCGACATGGCCGCGATCGGCCAACGCATCGCGCGCGCCGCCCGCACGTCGGGTCTGCATGCCGACGGCAACAACATCGTGATCAACGACGGCAAATCCGCGTTCCAGAGCGTGTTCCACATCCACCTGCACGTGGTGCCGCGGCGCGCCGGTGACAAGTTCTCGTTCGCGAAGGGCATGGTGCTGCGGCGCGACCCCGACCGCGAAGAGTCCGGGCGCCTGCTGCGGGCGGCGCTGGCACAACTCGACAGCGCCGAGCAGGATTGAGCCCATGAGCCTTCGGTCCCAGGTCGAGTTCGTCGGCCTCCGGTTATTGCACATCCACGATCTGATCTATCAGAAGACCGGCGGGCGCATCGGGCATCGGATGCCCGGGGTGCCGCCGAGTCTGCTGTTGCACACGACGGGCGCCAAGACCGGCCAGGCGCGCATCAACACGCTGAGTTACGCACGCGATGGCGAGAACTACGTCGTCGTGGCGTCGATGGGCGGCGCACCCCGGTCACCGGGCTGGTATCACAACCTAAAAGCGAATCCCAATATCGAAATCAATGTGGGCACAAAGCGTTTGAAGGTTACCGCGAAGCCGATCCTTCCGGACGATCCGGATTACGCGCGGCTGTGGAGGATCGTCAACGAGAACAACTCCCACCGCTATGAGGCGTATCAGAAGAAGACCTCGCGGCCGATCCCGATCGTGGTGCTGACGCCTTAGAACAGCTCTTTGGCCAACAGCTCGAGCGTGGTGTCACGTGCGGTCGCGGTGGCCGGGTCGGCACCGCGCCGAGCTGACGCGACGGGGTTGACCATGACCTCGTCGACGTCGAATTCCTCGGCCAGGGCCCGCACCTGATCAGCGGCCTCGGTCGGCGAACCGACGACGGCCCGTTGCAGGCCGGCCTGCACGACGGCCTGCGCCTGCGGCGTCATGGTGGTCGCCTCGGCGTCCTCGACGAGGTCGAGCGCGCCGAGCGGTTGCCCGGTGCGCAGCCGGCCCATCATCTGCAACTGCGGCAGCAGTAGCGCCTTGGCTTCCTCGCTGGTTTCGGCCACGACCGCGTTGACGGTCAGGAACGTGACGGGCTCGGCCGCCAGGTCACTCGGCTGAAACTCGTCGCGGTACACGGCCAGCGCCTCGGCCGTGCCGTGCCCCGAGAAGTGGTGGGCGAACACGTACGGCAGGCCCTTCGCCGCCGCGAGGTGAGCGGAGTACATCGACGAGCCGAGCAGCCACAGCCGCGGTTCGGTGACCGCAACCGGAGTGGCCTTGAGCACATAGTTCTCCCGCAGCAGATCACGCGGCAGCGGCACTCGAACACCACGCGCGCTCATGAGCGCGCGAACGTCGTCGAGATACTGCGGGAACGCCTCGATATCGCGATCGTCACGGCCTGCGGCCCCGCGCAGGGCCAGCGAGGTCACCGGATCCGATCCCGGTGCCCGCCCGATGCCGAGGTCGATGCGCCCCGGATGCGCGGCCTCGAGCAGCGCGAACTGCTCGGCCACCGCCAGCGGCGCGTGGTTGGGCAGCATCACGCCACCCGAACCGAGCCGCAGCTGGTCGGTGTGCGCGGCCAGATGTGCGATCACGACGGGCGGGCTGGTGGCCGCTACCGCGGGCATGTTGTGGTGTTCGGCGATCCAGTACCGGGTGTATCCGAGCCGGTCAGCGGTCTGCGCGAGGTGTGTCGTGGCGGTCAGGGCGTCGGCGGTGGTCTGGTCGGTACGCACCGGGACGAGGTCGAGGACAGAAAGCCGCATGACAGCGTCAACGTCATCGCCCGCCGGGTTCGTTCCCGAGGTCGCCGAGCGATTTGGCCGTGGTGAAGATGTCGTCGAGCATCGCCTCGGTGAGCCGGCCGGTGAAGGTGTTCTGCTGGCTGGGGTGATAGCAGCCCAGCAGCGTGACCTCGCCGTGCGCGGTGGTCAACGTCGCGGTGGCCCCGTGACCGAATTTGGGCGCGGGCTTCGGACGGTCGGCGATCAGGTCCAGTGCGGCCCGCCAGGCGAAGGTTCCGAGCGCGATGACGACCGCCACCGACGGCCCGACGAGACGCCATTCGGCCGCCATCCACGGCGCGCACGTGGTGCGCTCGGCCGGGTTGGGCGCATTGGCCGGCGGGGCGCAGCGCACCGCGGCCGCCATCCGGGTGCCGATCAACTGCATTCCGTCGGCGGCGTCGACGCACACCGCCTGGTTCGCGAGCCCCGCCCGGTGCAGCGCGGCGAACAGGAAGTCACCGGACCGGTCGCCGGTGAAGACGCGTCCGGTGCGGTTGGCACCGTGCGCGGCCGGGGCCAGGCCGACGATCATGATGCGGGGCGCCTCGGCTCCGAACCCTGGCGCCGGCCTCCCCCAGTACGGCTGGTCGGCGAAGGACTTGCGCTTGGCCACCGCGACCTCTTCGCGCCAGCCGACCAGCCGCGGGCAGGCCCGGCACACCGAAACCAGGGCATCGAGTTCGTCGACCGAGTTCGCCCGGGCGGCCAGGCGGCGCACCTGGGCGGCCGTCTTCGCCTGCGGTGTGGCTGGGCTCGCCGGATCACCTGGCCAGCCGCTGCCGGGCGGAACCGGCGAGGTGAACAAGTCCCCGGTCCGGGGGTGAGCCAGCTGCATCCCGTCCACTCTGCCCGAAAATCCGTCGCAAGACGCGTAGGTGCGCTGTTAGATTCGGCCGCGATACCCCATGACCGACACCAAACGCGGCCCACTGCTGCTGATTCTGTTCGCCGCGTTGATGGCAGGCGCCGGAAACGGTATCTCGATCGTCGCCTTTCCGTGGTTGGTGTTGCAGCGCAACGGATCCGCGCTCGACGCCTCGATCGTCGCGATGGCGGGCACGCTGCCGCTGCTCGTCGCGACCGTGATCGCGGGCGCCGCAGTCGACTATCTGGGCCGCCGACGCGTGTCGATGATCTCGGATCTGCTGTCGGCGCTGTCGGTGGCCGCCGTGCCGGTGCTGGCCCTGACGTTCGGCGTCGACGGGGTCAACGTCGCGGTGCTGGCGGTCTTGGCCGCGCTCGGCGCGTTCTTCGATCCGGCCGGGATGACAGCGCGCGAGACCATGCTCCCGGAAGCCGCCGGACGCGCGGGCTGGACCCTCGACCACGCCAACAGCGTGTACGAGGCGGTGTTCAACCTCGCCTACATCGTCGGGCCCGGAATCGGTGGCCTGCTCATCGCCACGGTCGGCGGGATCAACACCATGTGGGTGACCGCGCTCGCGTTCCTGTTCTCGATCGCGGCGATCTCGGTGCTGCGACTGGAAGGCGCCGGTAAGCCCGATCGCACCGAACTGCCGGAAGGCGTGTGGTCGGGCATCGTCGAAGGCCTGCAATTCGTCTGGCGCACACCGGTGCTGCGCACGCTGGCGATCGTCGATCTGGTGGCGACCGGACTGTACATGCCCATGGAGAGCGTGCTGTTCCCGAAGTACTTCACCGATCGCGATGAGCCGCAAGAACTGGGCTGGGTGCTGATGGCGCTCAGCATCGGCGGCCTGCTGGGTGCGCTGGGCTACGCCGTGATGAGCAAGTACATGAGCCGGCGCGCGACGATGCTGACGGCGCTGCTGACCTTGGGCGTGGCGATGACGGTCATCGCGTTCCTGCCGCCGCTGCCCCTGATCCTGTTGCTGTGCGCGGTGGTCGGTTTCGTGTACGGACCGATCGCCCCGATCTACAACTACGTGATGCAGACCAAGGCCCCGCAGCATCTGCGAGGGCGCGTGGTCGGCGTGATGGGCTCACTGGCCTACGCCGCGGGCCCGCTCGGTCTGATCGTGGCGGGCCCGCTCGCCGACTCGGTCGGTCTGCACGCGACGTTCCTCGCGCTGTCGCTGCCCATGCTGGTGCTCGGCCTGGTCGCCGTCGGGCTGCCCGCGCTGCGTCAGCTCGACCGGAACTAGCGGATCTCTTTCCAAAGTGCTTCGTACTGCTGGGCAGCCGAGCTCTGCGGCGCGAAAGCGGTGACCGGAGCCCGTTTTTCGGCCATCTGCTCGATGACCGAAAGCGCCGGGATGTCGGTGCTCAAGATCCCCTGGCGTTCCTGCGACAGTTGCGCGACGACGTCGCGGTGAAGCTTCTTGCGCCGGTCCACCATCGAGAAGAACGCCTTGACCGCCGGCTGCCTGCCGTCGAAATCGCCGACGAAGTCGACCAATTGGTCGTATGTACGCACCGAGAGCGTCGCCGGGATCATCGGGACGAGGAGCGTGTCCACCGCGTGCAGGACGCTCTCGGACACCAGCGAGATGCTCGGCGGGCAGTCGAGGAACACGACGTCGTACTCGTCTTCGAGTGGGGCGAGCAACTGCCGGATCCGGCGCGTCGGCCGCTTGGCGCTGTCCAATTGCACGTCCATGTTGCGGTATGTGAAATCCGCGGGCACGAGGTCGAGCAGATCGAAATCGGTTGCCTTGATGGCCTCGTCGAGAGTTCTGGTCCCCCGCACCAGCGCCTTGCTGCCGCCCTTGACCTTCGGCCGGATCCGGAACAGATACGTCGCCGCACCCTGCGGATCGAGATCCCACAGCAGCGTGCGATTACCGTCGCGCCCCGACAGGTGAGCCAGGTTCACCGCAGCCGATGTCTTGCCGACGCCGCCCTTGATGTTGTAGGTCGCGTAGATTTTCACCGGCGGATCAGCGCTTTCACTCGGTCTCTGTTCTCTTTTGCCAGGAATGGCTGCAGCCGGCCCACCAAGGCCGACCGTGCGCGCAGTTGATGCGCATCGAGTTGAGCGGCCAACTCGCCCATCGCCAGTACGGTGGCGGGAGGCGCCGAGCCTTCGTCCATCATGGCGGCCGCGAATTCGCGGACCGCCTCACGCTGCACCTCGCCGTCCTGGAAATCCCCGAGGGTGTCCTGCAGCGCCTTGAGTTCTTTCACGAGCCGGCGATGCGGTTCCTCGGCGTGCAGCGGCCGGAAAACTTCGAGCAGGTATCGCAGCTCCTTGCATCGCTTGCGCAGCGAATGCACGTCGTCGCTCGGTGATTCGGCAGTGATGGCCTCGCCGCGCTTGGCGACTTTGCGAAACACCTTGCCGACACGTTCCTGTGCCAGGTCCGAAACGGTTCGGCCGGAAGACGTTTCCTCGGCCACCCGGGCCAACTCGGCTTGCCAGTCCTGCATCAGCCGCTCGAAGCGGCGGGAACGCAGACCCCGCACGAGGATTCGGCGCTCGGCCGTGCGGTGCTTGCGCAAGAACGTTTGGAACGGCGCGAGATCTGCCGGATCGGCCGAGGTGAGCCCAGCCGCCATCCCGTCGAAATCGTGCAGGTAGACGTCGAGATCGCGCACCGGTGTGGTGAGGTCACCGAGCCACTTGAACTCGGGCACGAACCGTTCTGCCAAACCGTCT
The DNA here is from genome assembly GCF_049241375.1 of Mycolicibacterium wolinskyi str. Jessa 2025. Lineage (NCBI taxonomy): Bacteria > Bacillati > Actinomycetota > Actinomycetes > Mycobacteriales > Mycobacteriaceae > Mycobacterium > Mycolicibacterium wolinskyi. Next base: position 1,965,387 of record NZ_CP185960.1, on the reverse strand, counting down.
GGAAGCACATCGCCGACGAGCTTGAGAATCGACCGCGTGCGCCGCACCGCGACCCGCAGGTCGTGTAAGAACTCGATGTCGATGGCCGCGATGGTGCCGTCGACGTTGTCGGCGATGGCCTCGGCGAAGCGTTGCAGGACGGCCGCAACCGCCACTGCCGCGGGAGTTTCCGGCGTGAACTGTTCGGCCCGGCCTTGCGGTTTGCGCTCGGCGTGGGCCAGCGCGTCGTCGTACGACGTCGACTGCGCCGGGGTGAGACCGTCGACAGCCGACAGCCCCGCGGCGATGCGCTCACCGTCGCTGTCATAGCCGCGCAACGGCAGGACCTGAAGCCAGCCCACGCCGTTGTCGCTGTGTTCGATCAGCAGCCGTGCGACCGTCTTCTCGTCGGAATTGAGCACGCGGCACTCCTGCACGGTCCCCTGTACCGCGACCACCGGTATCAGCGCTCGGGGCTCGATGATCGGCGACAGCACCTCACGCAGCCGCCCGGCGGGCAGGTTCTCGGCCATCGCGGGCCACTTCGGCGCCACCGGACATTGCAGTTGCGTGCCATCCGGTAGTTGAGCGGTCAGCGGACGGTCGTCGACGAACCGCAGCGAGATACCCGCATCGTGCAATCGCCAGTCGAACGTGTCGATCCACGTGCGCGAGACCGCCCGGGCGGGCTCGGCGTTGAGCGTGTACTTCGGCTGCAATGCCTCGGCGACAGCGTCGATGGTGACCGCGCCCTGTGTGCTGAAGGCACGGGAGATCGTGACCATAGGGCAGAGATACTAGACATACTTCGTTAACGAACAGTTCATTCACGCTCGTAGCATCGAGGAGTGAGCAACGACGCATTGACCGGTCTGATCGCCCAACTGCCCGACGGCGTCGTCGTCACCGATCCCGACATCCTCGCCTCCTACCGGCAGGACCGGGCCGCCGACCCGGACGCAGGCACTCCCCTGGCGGTAGTCCGGCCGCGCCGGACCGAAGAAGTGCAGACGGTGTTGCGCTGGGCGAGCAAGCACCAGATCGCGGTGGTGCCGCGCGGCGCCGGTACCGGCCTGTCCGGTGGCGCGACCGCCCTCGACGGCGGCATCGTGCTGTCGACCGAGAAGATGCGCGACATCACCGTCGACACCGTCACGCGCACTGCCGTGGTGCAGCCCGGGCTGCTCAACGCCGAGGTAAAGAAAGCCGTTGCCGAACACGGCCTGTGGTATCCGCCCGATCCGTCGTCGTACGAGATCTGCAGCATCGGTGGCAATGTCGCCACCAACGCGGGTGGACTGTGTTGCGTCAAGTACGGGGTCACCACCGACTACGTCCTCGGCCTACAGGTCGTACTGGCCGACGGCACCGCTGTCCGGCTCGGCGGGCCGCGACTCAAGGACGTGGCGGGGCTGAGTCTGACGAAGTTGTTCGTCGGCAGCGAGGGGACGCTCGGCGTCGTCACCGAGGTCACGCTGCGGCTGCTGCCGCCTCAACATTCGCCGTGCACGGTGGTGGCCACGTTCGACTCCGTCGAGGCCGCCGCCGGTGCGGTGGTCAAGATCACCGGCCGGATCCGGCCGTCGATGCTGGAGTTCATGGACGCGGTGGCGATCAACGCCGTCGAGGACAAGCTCAGGATGGGGCTGGACCGCACCGCGGCCGCGATGATGGTGGCCGCCTCCGACGACCGCGGCGCCGCCGGTGCCGACGACGCCGCGTTCATGGCCGAGGTGTTCACCGAATGCGGTGCCACCGAGGTGTTTTCCACATCCGATCCGGATGAGGGTGAAGCGTTCGTCGCGGCACGACGGTTCGCCATCCCGGCAGTCGAGGCCAAAGGCTCGCTACTGCTCGAGGACGTCGGTGTACCGCTGCCGGCATTGGCCGATCTGGTGAGCGGAGTGGCCAAGATCGCCGAACAACGGGATCTGCTCATCTCGGTCATCGCGCATGCCGGCGACGGCAACACCCACCCGCTGATCGTGTTCGATCCGGCCGATGCCGACATGGCCGACCGCGCCCAGCTCGCGTTCGGCGAAATCATGGATCTCGCCGTCGGATTGGGCGGCACGATCACCGGCGAACACGGCGTGGGCCGGTTGAAGCGGCCATGGCTGGCGGGTCAGATCGGCCCGGACGCTATGGAACTCAACCAGCGGATCAAGCGCGCGCTCGATCCCGACAACATCCTCAATCCGGGCGCCGCGCTCTGAGCGTCATGCGTAGCCGAACGTCGTGAGCAGGTCGTTGGTGCGCCACCACACGGCCGCGGCGAACAGCAGCGCAAAGGCCACCGACACCCCCGCCTGAATGACGTTGCGGCGTTCGCGCGGGGCATATACGAAGGCCGCCGCGACGAGCGCGCCGGTGACCAGACCGCCGATGTGCCCCTGCCAGCTGATCGCGCCCGCCCCTAGCGCCGGCCCGGCGAACGTGAACACCAGGTTGAGGACGACGACCGCACCGATCCAGCGCACGTCAAGATTGAGTTGGCGGGCCACTATGAAGATCGCGCCGAACAGGCCGAAGATCGCGCCCGACGCGCCCGCGGTCGCGGACTCCAGCGGCGAGAGCAGGTAGACCAACACCGAGCCGCCCAGCCCGCTCAGCGCATAGAGCACGCCGAACCGCAGGCGGCCCAACCACGCCTCCAACGGCGGTCCGACGACATAGAGCGCCCACATGTTGAACAGCAGGTGCATCGCGCCGTAGTGAAGGAACATCGAGGTCACCAGGCGATACCACTGGTCGTGCAACGCGATTCCCGGCGGCCAGAGTGTGAACTGGCTCTCCAAGTTGCCCGAGGCCATCTGCAGCACGAACATCACGACGTTCACGGCGATGAGGCCGTACGTGAGCAGCGGCGCGCCGGAGCGCTGCACTCCGCCGAACTGCGTGCGCGGCGCCCGCACGGATTTGGCGCCCTCGTTGACGCACTCCACACATTGGTGGCCGACGGCCGCCGCCCGCATGCACTCCGGGCAGATGTAGCGGCCGCAGCGCGTGCAGCGGACGTAGGTCTGCCGGTCGGGATGCCGGTAACACGTCGGCGTCTCGGCAGGTGACTGCGGCGGGTAGGGGTAGCTCACCGGCCCGAGCCTAATGCGACGACACGAATAACTCGTTGCCCTATTGACACTCCACCGCTGACTGTCGTAGCAATAAGACATGACGGCTTATTTGTCTCACACCGCCTCCGACGCCCCGGCCCAGTTCGAGCTCGCGAACGCCGACACCTGGGCGAGCCCATGGGCGATGTATGCCGCGCTGCGCGACCACGATCCCGTTCATCACGTGGTCCCGGCCGAGCAGCCCGATCGGGACTATTACGTGCTGTCCCGGCACGCCGACATCTGGGCCGCCGCGCGTGATCACGAGACCTTCTCGTCGGCCCAGGGCCTCACGGTCACCTACGGCGAGCTGGAGATGATCGGGCTCGCGGACAATCCACCGTTCGTCATGCAGGACCCGCCCGTGCATACGCAGTTCCGCAAGTTGGTGTCACGGGGTTTCACGCCGCGCCAGGTGGAGGCGGTCGAGCCCAAGGTGCGCGAGTTCGTGGTGGAGCGGCTCGAACGGTTGCGGGCGAACGGGGGCGGCGACATCGTCACCGAGCTGTTCAAGCCCCTGCCGTCGATGGTCGTCGCGCACTATCTCGGGGTGCCCGAGGAGGACCGCGCGCAGTTCGACGGCTGGACCGAGGCGATCGTCGCAGCCAACACTGCCTCCGGCGGTATCACGGCGGCGATGGGTACCGCGGGTGAAGCCGTCGCCTCGATGATGGGCTACTTCTCCGAGCTCATCGAGCGCCGCCGCCGTGAACCGCAGGACGACACGATTTCGCACCTGGTGGCAGCCGGGGTTGGGGCTGACGGTGACATCGCGGGCGTGCTGTCGATCCTCGCGTTCACCTTCACGATGGTGACCGGCGGAAATGACACCACCACCGGAATGCTCGGCGGCGCAGTGCAATTGCTACATCAGCGGCCCGATCAGCGGCAGCTTCTGGTCGACGATCCCACGCTCATCACCGACGCGGTCGACGAGTTCCTGCGGCTGACCTCCCCGGTGCAGGGCCTGGCCCGCACCACCACGCGCGACGTCACGATCGGCGACACGACGATTCCCGCCGGACGCAAGACCCTGCTGCTGTACGGCTCGGGCAATCGCGACGAGCGTGAATTCGGCCAGGACGCAGCCGAACTCGACGTCCGCCGCAAGCCACGCAACATTCTCACCTTCAGCCACGGCGCCCACTTCTGCCTGGGGGCCGCGGCCGCACGCATGCAATCACGGGTAGCCTTGACCGAATTGTTGTCGCGCTATCCGGATTTCGAGGTCGATGTGGACGCTGTGGTGTGGGCCGGCGGCAGTTACGTCCGGCGGCCGTTGTCCGTCCCGTTCCGGGTGGGTACCTGATGGCCCGTGACTGGCTGGCCGCCAAGCGCACCGAAGTCGCCGCCGACGCGATCCTCGACGCGGCCGACGAGCTGTTCACCCGCCAGGACGCGGCGACCGTCGGCATGCACGAAATCGCCTCCGCCGCAGGGTGTTCCAGGGCCACTCTGTACCGCTACTTCGAAAACCGGGAAGCCCTCTACACCGCATACGTGCACCGCGAGGCCCGCAGGCTCTACCAGGAGGTCAGCGAGCAGGTCGGCGGCGTGACCGATCCCGCGCAGCGGTTGATCGAAGGCGTCGTCACCGCGCTGCGGGCAGTCCGCGAAAGCCCGGCGCTGTCGTCGTGGTTCGCGACCGCCCAGCCGCCGATCGGCGGTGAGATGGCCGAGCATTCGGAGGTGATCAGGGCGCTCGTGGAAGGGTTCGTCCGATCCCTCGGCGCCGACAACACCGACGACGGCATCGGCCGGCGAGCGCGGTGGCTCGTCCGGGTCATGGTGTCGCTGCTCGTGTTTCCCGGCGGCGACGAGGCCGACGAACGCGCGATGCTCTCGGAATTCGTCGCACCGCTCGTGGTGCCGGCAGCTCAGGCCACCCAGTAGGCCTGTGCCTTGATGGATTTGCGCGGGATGTTGTACTGCTCGCGGAACACGCGGGCGACTGCGCGGGTGGTGCGGTTGTTGCACGCGACCCAGCCGAAGTGGTCGGCCGCGTCGAACGCCGATGAACTGACCGCTTCCACGAGCGCCTCGTCGTCGCGGTCGACCCAGGTGATGTCGGCGCCACCGGCCACCGGAAGCTCACGATCGTCGTCATGCCCGGCCTCCAGGAACACCCGTGCCGGGGCGTCCCCGATCGCGTCGAGCAGCGAGTTGATCGCGGGCAGCGATGCGGTGTCACCAACGATGACGTAGCCCGCGGGCTGCGGATCGGGCAGCGCGAAGTTGCTGCCGAGCACCGTCACCTCAAGGACATCGCCAGGCTGTGCTGCGCGCGCCCAGCGGGTGGCCACGCCGTCGTGCATCGCGAAATCGATGTCGACGGTGCCCGCCTCCCGGTCGGGATTGGCCAGCGTGTAGCCACGCTGATGCGCCCTGGCTCCGTCCGGGAACCACCCACGCACCCACATCGTCGGATGCAGACGCTGCTCGGCGAGGAGCCGTTCCGCACTGAAGTGCAGTCGCAGGTAGTGCGGGGTGAGCTCGGTGCGGCCGGTGACCGTCAGCTGATAGTCGCCACCCCGCCACAACTTGACCAGCGCACCTTCGATCCCGCGCGACGCCTTCTGCTCGGCCATACCCTCACAACCTTTCACCGCTTTCTTAGGTTAGCTTACCCTAACCTTGCAGTTGCGGGTCAGGACCGAACGCGCGTGAACCGGTGCAGCAGCCAGGCCGCCGGAAGAGTGAACGCCATGGTGAGCACGAACAGGTTGACGATCGACCCGGTGTAGACCGGCGTTCGCATCACCTCGACCATCACGAGTTCCATGATGATCAGGTGGATCAAGAAGATCTCGTACGAGATCTCGCCGAGGAACACCATGGGCCGGCTGGCCAGGAAGCGGGTGTACCAGCCACGGTCGCCGAGCGCGGGCGGAGCCACCAGCAGGGCCGCGATGACCGCGTAGAAGCCGGTCTTGACCAGAGCCTCGCTCAGCACCGCGGGTGATGTCGTCGGCTCCCCCGCGATCGGTGTCGACGCGATGAAGTAGCTCACGACCGCCAGCGGCACACACACCATCGCGTACCCGCGCAGCTTCATCTGTGCGAGCACCGTCAGCGCCATGCCCGCGACGAACCACGCCAGATAGGTGGGCAACCACAGGCGTGCACCGTCGGGCAGCCCGGTGGTGTGGTGCACGATGATCAACCACACCGGCGACACCGCAGCCGTCACGGCCAGGCCCGTCAACAGCAGCCACGGCCGCCACTTCCGCCGGCACAACACGACCAGCAGCACGTACGCCAGCACGGGCAGCACCACGTAGAAGGCGGCCTCGACGGCCAGGCTCCACATCTGCGTAAGCCCTTGGTGCAGGAACGAATACAGGTAGTTGTCGGCGTAGATCTGCGTCAGGGTCAGGTTGCGGAACAAGCCCTCCCACGTGTGCCCGGGATTGGGCCCCGCCGTGCGGAAGTGGTACACGAGGTAGGCGATCAGGACCGTGACGACGTAGGCCGGCATGATCCGTCGCACGCGGTGCCAGGCGTAGCGGCGCACCGACGGTGCGGGTCCGCCCGTCGCGGACGCCTTCACCCACGGCCGGAACAAGAGAAACCCGCTGAGCACGAAGAAGATCGGCACGCCGATCTCGGCGCGCGAGTACACGAGACCCAGATAGCCCTGCGGGTATTTGCCCGTGGTGTAGGCCGCGTGCGTCAGCACCACGAGCAGCGCCGCGACCGCGCGGATGCCCGTGAGAGACGCGACCCGGCCGGACGGGGATCGCGGTACGTCAGCTGATTCCAGGCCGCCCTGCACGGGCGGTTCGTTCACGTCTTTCGAAAGCGTCACTTCGCCTTCCGGCGAGGCTTGCCCGACCCACCCGTCCGGTCCCGGTGCTCCGGCCGCTCGCGCCGCGGCGCACGATCCGGTTGCAGATTGATCAGGACGCCGGAGATGCGGGTGTTCTCCAACGCTTTGAGCGTCTTCTTCGGCAGCTTCTCCGGCAGCTCCACCAGCGAATGGTCGAGCCGGATGGTGATGTGGCCGAACTCGTTGCGATGCAGGCCGCCTTCGTTGGCGATCGCGCCGACGATGTGGCCCGGCCCGACCTTGTGCCGCTTGCCCACCGCGATGCGGTAGGTGGCCATGCCCTCACGCGGCGGCCGCTCCTTGCGCGGCGGGCGCTCCCCGCGGTCCTCACGCTCGCGACGCTTGTCCGGTGGCGGCTCGGTCATCAGGAACTCTTCGCCGTTGCGCGACTGAAGCGCCAGCGCCGCGGCGATGTCGGCCAGCGGCACATCGTTGTCGCGCTCGTAGTCCTCGATGAGGCGACGGAACAGCTCGATGCCGGGCGCGTTCAGCGTCTCGGAGATCGAATCGCGGAACTTGGACACCCGCTGCGCATTCACGTCTTCGACACTCGGCAGTTCGGCCTCGACGAGCTTGGACCGGGTGGCCTTCTCGATCGACTTGAGCAGATGGCGTTCGCGCGGCGTGACGAACAACAGCGCGTTACCCGACCGGCCGGCCCGTCCGGTGCGGCCGATGCGGTGCACGTAGGACTCGGTGTCGTGTGGGATGTCGTAGTTGAGGACATGCGAGATGCGCTCGACGTCGAGCCCGCGCGCGGCGACGTCGGTGGCGATCAGGATGTCGATCGTGCCGTCCTTGAGCGCGGTGATCGTGCGCTCGCGCTGCGCCTGCGGGATGTCACCGTTGATGGCGGCCGCCGCGAAACCACGGGCCTTGAGCCGCTCGGCGACCTCCTCGGTGGCCTGCTTGGTGCGGACGAACACGATCATCGCGTCGCCCTGCTCGACCTCGAGAACCCGCGTCAGCGCGTCCATCTTGCGCGGGCCGGCCACCTGGATGAACCGCTGCGTGATGTTCTCGGCAGTCGCCGTCTTGGCCTTGACCGTGACCTCGACCGGGTCATGCAGGTACTTGGTCGTGATCTTGCGGATGGCCGGCGGCATCGTGGCCGAGAACAGGGCCACCTGCTTGTACTCCGGGGTGTCGGCGAGGATCCGCTCGACCTCTTCGGCGAAGCCCATCGTGAGCATCTCGTCGGCCTCGTCGAGCACGAGGTAGTCGAGATTCGACAGGTCGAGGGTGCCCTTTTCCAGATGGTCGATCACGCGGCCGGGTGTGCCGACGACGACCTGCGCACCTCGCCTGAGCCCGGCCAGCTGCGGACCGTAGGACGCGCCGCCGTAGATCGCGAGCACATTGACCTCGGGCAGATGTGTGCCGTACCGGCCGAACGCCTCGGCGACCTGCAGGGCCAGCTCCCGCGTCGGGGCCAGCACGAGAGCCTGCGTGGCCTTGCTCGTGACGTCGATCTTCGACAGGATCGGGATCGCGAACGCCGCGGTCTTGCCGGTACCTGTCTGGGCCAGCCCGACCACATCCGAGCCGGCCAGCATCGGCGGGATCGTCGCGGCCTGGATCGCCGACGGCGACTCGTATCCGACGTCGGTGACTGCCTGCAGCACCGCGGGGTGAATCTGCAGGTCGGCAAAGGTTGGGTTGGTGTCGGCCGGATCCGAGTTGTTTTCCGGGCTCGGGTCCGGTTCTTGCGAGGTCATCAGGATCTGCAGTCTAGTGCCAATCCGGCGGTTAACCCGCAACGCCGATACGGGCCCCGGCGCCGCGCGCCTGCCCAGACCCGGCACCCGATCGCGGTAGGTTGCCCAGTTGTGAAACAGGTCGGACTGATTTTCGTGACCGTTTCAACGGCTCTGGTCACGCTCACCGGATGCGGCTCGGGCGATTCCACCGTCTCCAAGACCCCCGACGCCACCGCGAATCCGCCGGCCGCGGCCACCCCCAGTGCGGCCCCGATCGTGGCCGCGCCGACGTCCGCGGCGCCCGAGGCCGACCCGTGCGCGGTGAACCTCGCCGCCCCCGAGATCGCCAGGGCCGTCTCCGAGCTGCCCCGCGACCCGCGCAGCAATCAGGCCTGGAGCCCCGAACCGGTCGCCGGCAACTACAACGAATGCGCACAGCTGTCAGCGGTGATCGTGCGCGCCAACACCAATGCCGAACACCCCAACACCAGGGCCGTGATGTTCCACCTCGGCAAGTTCATCCCGACCGGCGTGCCCGACACGTACGGCTTCAACGGCATCGACAAGTCCGCCACCACCGGTGACACGGTGGCCCTGCAGTACTCGGGCGGCTTCCACGGCCTCGCCAGCGTCGTGAAGTTCCGGTGGAACGGCAACGGCGTTGAGCTGATGGGCAATACCGGCTGATCGTCCCCGCGGCCGTTTCGCAGGCCGAAAGTGTCGGGCCGCTCGCCTACAGTGGCAGCGTGTTCGTCACCGACGACGGCGTTGTGATCTACAGCGCGTCGGATCTCGCAGCGGCCGCCCGGTGCGAGTACGCGCTGTTGCGCTCGTTCGACGCTCAACTCGGCCGTGGCCCGGCCGTGGCGTCGGAAGACGAATTGCTCGCCCGCACCGCACAACTGGGTGGTGAGCATGAGCAACGTCATCTCGACGAGCTGCGCTCCGGCTCCGGTATCACGGTGATCGGCAGGCCTGCCTACACCGTGCCCGGGTTGACCGCGGCCGCGCACGCAACCCTGGCCGCCGTGGAGCGCCGCGAAGCGGTGATCTATCAGGCCGCGATGTTCGACGGCAGGTTCGCCGGCTTCGCCGATTTCCTGGTGTACGACGGCGAGCGCTACACGCTTCGCGACACGAAGCTCGCCCGGTCGGTCAAGGTCGAGGCGCTGCTGCAGCTGGCCGCCTACAGCGAAACCCTCGCGGCTGCGGGTGTGCCGGTCGCGCCCGAGGTGCAACTCGTGCTCGGCGACGGCGCCACCGCCGGCTACCCCGTCGACGAACTGCTGCCGGTGTATCGGCCCCGGCGTGCGGCGCTGCAGCGGCTGCTCGACACCCATCTGGCCTCCGGTGCGCCGGTCAATTGGGCCGACACCGGCGTGCGGGCCTGTTTCCGTTGCCCCGAGTGCACCATCCAGGTCCGCAGTCATGACGATCTCCTGTTGGTGGCCGGGATGCGGGTCACCCAGCGCGCCCGGTTGATCGATGCCGGGATCACCAGGGTCGACGAGCTCACCGCGCACGAAGGCCCGGTCGACGGGCTGCATCCACGCATCCTGACCGGGCTGAAAGCGCAGGCCCGGCTGCAACGCGCACCGCGCATCGACGGCAAGCCGCCGTACGAGGTCATCGACGCACAGCCGCTCATGGGATTGCCGAACCCCGACAAGGGCGATCTGTTCTTCGACTTCGAGGGTGACCCGCTGTGGACCGACGACGGCGTGCAGTGGGGCCTTGAGTACATGTTCGGGGTGCTCGGCACGGGCACGAAGGGGCAGGACGACTTTCACCCGCTGTGGGCACACAACCGCCCCGAGGAGCGCCAGGCGTTGCGCGATTTCCTGGCGATGGTCCGCAAGCGGCGCAAGCGTTACCCCCACATGCACATCTACCACTACGCCGCCTACGAGAAAACGGCCCTGCTGCGGCTGGCCGGGCGTTATGGCGAGGGTGAGGACGCCGTCGACGAACTCCTGCGCAACGGCGTCCTCGTCGACCTGTATCCGTTGGTGCGCAAGAGCATTCGCGTCGGCACCGAGAACTACAGCCTGAAGTCGCTCGAACCGCTCTACATGGGCGCGCAGTTGCGCAGCGGCGACGTCACCACGGCGACCGATTCCATCACCCAGTACGCGCAGTACTGCGCGCTGCGCGCCGAGGGCCGCGAGGACGACGCCGCGATCGTGCTCAAGGAGATCGAGGATTACAACCGGTACGACTGCACGTCGACCCGCAAACTGCGCGACTGGTTGATCAACCGCGCCATCGAATGCAGCGTCCCGCCGCTGGGCGCGCAACCGGTCGGCCCGAGTGTCGCGGTGGAACCCGAGGATCAACTGGCGCGCACGTTGCGCCGATTCGTCGGTGACGCCGATCGCAGCCCCGAACAGCAGGCGGTCGCGATGATCGCGGCGGCAAGGGGCTATCACCGCCGCGAGGACAAACCGTTCTGGTGGAGCCACTTCGACCGGCTCAACCATCCCGTCGAGGAATGGGCCGACGGCACCGGTGTGTTCGTCGCCGACACCGCGGTCGTCGAAACCGACTGGCACACGCCGCCGCGCGCCCGCAAGCCGCAGCGCCGGGTGCGGTTGACCGGCGCGCTGGCCACCGGCGAACTGAGCCGCGAGATGTACGCGCTGTACGAGCCACCCGCGCCGGAGGGTCTGCGCGACGATCCCGAGCGGCGGGCGTTCGGCTCGGCGCAGGTACTCGAAGCCGACGACCCGTCCGCGCCGACCGAGGTGTTGATCTGCGAACGGGAACCCAAGGGCGGCACGGTGTTCGACCAGTTGCCGTTCGCGTTGACGCCCGGTCCGCCGATCCGCACGACCGCGCTGCGCGAGTCGATCGAGGCCACCGCCAACCAGATCGCTGCCGGGCTCCCCCGCCTGCCCGACACCGCCGTCATCGACATCCTGCTGCGCCGGCCGCCACGCACCCGCAGCGCGGGACCGTTGCCGCACGGCGGCGACCGCGTCGAAGACCTGATCACCGCGGCGCTTTTGGAGCTGGACTCGTCGTACCTGGCGGTACACGGGCCGCCAGGCACCGGCAAGACCTTCACCTCGGCCGCCGTGATCTCGCGCCTCGTCAACGACCACCGCTGGCGCATCGGGGTCGTCGCGCAGTCACATGCGGTGGTGGAGAACCTGTTTCGCGATGTCATCGCCGCCGGAGTGGACGCGGCCGTCGTCGCCAAGAAGCCGCACGGCGCCGACGCATGCTGGACCGAACTCGACGAGAAGGACTATCCGGCGTTCATCTCGGACCACGCCGGGTGCGTGATCGGCGGTACCGCATGGGATTTCGCCAATCCCACGCGAGTGGAGCCGGGCAGTCTCGACCTCCTGGTAGTCGAGGAGGCCGGACAGTACAGCCTGGCCAACACGATCGCGGTGGCGCCGGCCGCGGCCAATCTGCTGCTGCTCGGCGACCCCCAGCAGCTGCCCCAGGTCAGCGCGGGCACGCACCCGGAACCGGTGGACACCTCGGCGCTGGGCTGGCTCGTGAACGGCCGCCACACCCTGCCCGCCGAACTGGGCTATTTCCTCGATTGCTCGTACCGCATGCACCCCGCGGTGTGCTCGGCGGTGTCGCGGCTGTCCTATGACGGGCGTTTGCGTTCGGTCGACGCGGTGACGGGCGCCCGCCGCCTCGACGGCTACGAGCCGGGCGTGCGGGTGCTGCTGGTCGACCACGACGGCAACGGCACCGACAGCCCCGAAGAAGCGCAGGTGATCGTCGACGAGATCGGCCGCCTCCTCGGCGCGCCGTGGACCGACGAGCACGGCACCACTCCGTTGACCCAACAGCACATCCTGGTGGTCACGCCGTACAACGCCCAGGTCGTGGCGGTTCGTCAGCGCCTGGACGCGGCGGGGCTCACCGAGGTGCGGGCAGGCACGGTGGACAAGTTCCAGGGCCAGCAGGCACCGGTGGTGTTCATCTCCATGGTGGCGTCGTCGATCGACGATGTACCGCGCGGAATCTCGTTCCTGCTGAACAGGAATCGCCTCAATGTCGCGGTGAGCCGGGCCAAGTACGCGGCGGTGATCGTCCGGTCGGCGGCGCTGACCGAGTACCTGCCGACCACCCCGGCCGGCGTGGTCGAGCTCGGTGCGTTCCTGCGGACGTGTGATACACCCACGGTGTGACCGAAACGCTTACCGAACGGCTCGCCGCAATCGTCGGCGCCGGCTACGTCACCACCGATTCCGATGTGCTCACGGGCCGGTCGGTCGACCACACCGGGCGCTACCGCGGCCGCGCCAGCGTGCTCGTGCGGCCCGGAAACGGCGACGAGGTGGCCGCGGTGCTGCGGGCCTGCCGCGACGCGCAGGCGTACGTGACCGTGCAGGGCGGCCGGACGTCGCTCGTCGCGGGGACGGTGCCCGAGAACGACGACGTGTTGCTGTCGACCGAGCGACTCACCGAGATCGGCGCGGTGGACACCGTCGACCGCCGCATCAGGGTGGGCGCCGGTGTGACGCTCGCGGCCGTACAGCGGGCCGCATCGGCGGCAGGCCTGGTGTTCGGTGTGGACCTGGCAGCGCGTGATTCGGCGACCGTGGGTGGGATGGCCTCGACCAACGCAGGCGGCCTGCGCACCGTCCGCTACGGAAACATGGGCGAACAGGTTCTGGGGCTCGATGTGGCGCTGCCCGACGGGTCGGTCGTGCACCGGCACAGCCAGGTGCGCCGCGACAACACCGGCTATGACCTGGCCTCGCTGTTCGTCGGCGCCGAGGGCACCCTGGGGGTGATCACCGGACTCGACCTGCGGCTGCATCCCATTCCGACCCACCGCGTGACCGCGGTCTGCGGATTCGCCGATCTGGACGCGCTCGTCGAGGCGGGTCGTGAGTTCCGCGACATCGGCGGCATCGCCGCACTCGAGCTGATCGACGCCAGGGCCAGCGCGCTCACCGCGGAGCATCTGGGGGTGCCCGCACCGGTCGACGGAGCCTGGCAGTTGCTCATCGAACTCGCGGGCGACACCGATCAGACCGAACGCCTCGCCGACGCGCTCGACGGGGCGGCGCTGTGTGGTGAACCGGCGGTCGGCGTGGACGTCAACGCCCAGCAGCGGCTGTGGCAGGTGCGCGAATCGGTGGCCGAGGTACTCGGATTATTCGGGCCGCCGCTGAAATTCGATGTGTCGCTTCCGCTGTCGGCCATCCAGGGATTCGCGACGGCGGCGGGCGAGCTCGTGGCCGAGCACGCCCCCGATGCGATCCCGGTGTTGTTCGGCCACGTCGGCGAAGGCAACCTGCACCTCAACGTGCTGCGCTGCGCGCTGGAAGCCGAACGCGGCCTGTACACGGCGATGATGGCGCTGATCGCGGACTGCGGCGGCAACGTCAGCTCCGAGCACGGCGTCGGCAGCCGCAAGCGCGACTATCTCTCGATGTCACGCACCGAGACCGACATCGCGGCGATGCGTTCGGTCAAGGCCGCATTCGACCCGTCGGGATATCTCAATCCGGCGGTGCTCTTCCGCTGAACGTGCGTCTGAACGTGCGTCATTCGTCGCCGGGGCGGAAATGCTTGCCGTAGGACGGGTTGTCGTCGGGATCCTCGTCATAGGGGCTTCCGTTCAGTTTGCGGAAGTGCCGCTGATGTTCGACGTGAAAACCGTTGTGGGCGTGCCCGATCGGCTCAGCTGACGTCTTCGGCGGCTCTTCCATCAGCTGCGCGAGGATGTGCTCCCAGCGATCCTCCCGCACGGTGGTGGGTGCAGGCGCCAACGGTTCGGTGACCTCGTCCGGCGGCTCATGGCCGGCCAGCAGGACCTCGACATATTCGTCGTCGTCGGGATAGGCCGGCAGGAACCGGTTGGCTTCACCGACGACGCGCAGCGCCTCGGTCTGTTCCTCGGCGTCGTCGTCGACGTCCGGCTCAGGCTCGGGCGCGGCGGACCCGTCGCCGAACCCCAGCAGGAACAGTGCGGCGACCACACCGAACAGGGCGACGAACGCGGGCAACAACATCGACTGCGACATGGCCGCGGCAAACGGCTCGTGCAGGAAGTCCGGCAGCTCGGCGGCCGCTCCCTCACCGCGCGGCATCTCGGTTGCGCCACCCGGCATCTCGGCACCGATCCGCGACGTCATGAATGCCGCGATGCCGGCACTGCCCAGCACGGAGCCGACCTGGCGCGTGGTGTTGTAGACGCCCGAACCGGCGCCCGCGAGGTCCGGCGGCAGATTGCGCGTCGCGGTCGCGGCCAGCGGCGACCAGATGAACGCCATGCCGATTCCCATCAGCAGCTGCGGCAACAGCAGCCGCCAGATCGGGGTGGTCGGGGTCATGTCGATCGACAACCAGGTCAACCCGATCGCCATGGCCGAGAACCCGAAACCGATGATCGGCATCGGATGCACGCGGTCGACGATGCGCCCGACCAGCGGCGCCAGCACACCGCTGGCGATCGCGGTCGGCGCGGTCAGCAGCGCCGACCGGATGGGCGACAGCCCACACACGGTCTGCGCGTAGAACATCAGCGGCAGGATCATCGCCGTCACCGCGAACCCGATCGTGGCGACGCCCAGGTTGGCGAGGCTGAAGTCACGGTCACTGAAGATGCGCAGCGGTATCAGCGGCTCGCGGGTGTTGACCGACTGCCAGATGACGAACGCCGCCATGAGTCCGACGCCCAGCGCGGCGGTGCCCCAGACCCAAGGCGCCCAGTGCCGCGACTGGCCCTCCTGCAGCGCGAACACGATCAGGAACATGCCCGCGCCCGACAACACGACCCCGGGCCAGTCGAAGTGGTGACGTCGGGTGGGCAGCGTCGGCACCAACCAGACCGCAAGCGCGAGGCCGACGACGCCGATCGGCACGTTGACGATGAAGATCCACTGCCAGCCAAGGCCGCCCACTAGAACGCCGCCGGCCAGCGGCCCGACGAGCGTCGCAACCCCGGCGGTGGCGCCCCACACGCTCATCGCGACCCCGCGCCGGTCGGCCGGGAAGATGCGCGTGATGGTCGACAGCGTCTGCGGAGTCAGCAGTGCCGCGCCGATGCCCTGCACCACGCGCGCCGCGATGAGCATCTCGATGCTGCCGGCCAGCCCGCACCACAACGACGCAGCGGTGAACACCGCGAGCCCGGCCAGGTACAGGTTCTTGGGCCCGTACATGTCGCCGAGCCGGCCCGCGACGAGCAGCGGGACGGCGTAGGCCAGCAGATAGGCACTCGTGACCCAGATGACGCCGTCGTAGTCGGCGCCGAGCTGGTCCATGATCGTCGGGTTGGCGACGGCCACGATGGTGGCGTCGACGAGGATCATGAAAAAGCCGACCATCATGGCCCACAACGCGTGCCACGGGTTGTGGGCCTCGATGCGGGCGGTCAGCGATGAGAACATGGCAAATCAGTAGGTACAGCAATTGGGCAGTGCCGGCTTCGACTGCCCAGCCGACGCTACGGACCCGCCGCTATCCGGACAAGTCCGGGGTGGTGCGGCCGCATCAGGCCGGTTCGGCAACCGCCTCGGACACCCGCTCCTCATCGCCGGCCTGCGAATCGTCGTCGCGATCGGCGCCACCCCCGCGCACCCCGACGAGCAGCAGCGCCACCAACGCGATCATCATGCCTACCGTCATCACCGCCGACAGCGCGAGCGCACCGTTGCCGAGCGCACCGACCAGCGGCGCGACCAACGCCCCGAGGCCGAACTGTGCGGCGCCCAGCAGCGCGGCCGCTGTCCCCGCAGCGTCCGGGTGCCGCGACAACGCGACGGCGGGCGCGTTGGGAATCACGAGACCCATCGCGGCGAGGATCGCCAACACCGGCACGAGGAAGCCGAAAAGACCGCCGACCCGGGCGACCGTCAGCCCGACGAACACGACGCCGGCGACCGAGGCCGCGGCCAGTGCCGTCAGGGTGATGGTCTGCGGGGTGAACCGCCGTAGCAACACCACGTTGAACTGTGTCGCACCGATCAGCGCGATCGCGCCCGCGGCGAACACCAGCGCGAACATCTGCTGATCGAGGCCGTAGCCGCCCTGCAGTACAAACGGCGCCGCCGAGATGTAGGCGAACAGACCCGACATGCCGAGCGCCGCGACGAGCACGAGGATCACGAACCGCGAGTCGCGCAGCAGTTCGCCGTAGGTCGCGACGATGCCGCGCACCTTCAGCGGGCGGCGATGCGGCGCGGGCAGAGTCTCGGGCAGAGCAAGCGCGCCCATGACCAACAGCCCGCCGGCCAGCACGACGAGCGCGACGAAGACCCAGTGCCACGAACCCTTCAACAGCACCGCCGCACCGAGCGACGGCGCGAGGACCGGGGCGACACCGAGCACGAGCATGAGCCGCGACATCACGGTCGCGGCGGCCGAACCGGCGAACAGGTCACCGACGACGGCGACCGCCACCACCGCCGCGGCCGACGCGCCCATCCCCTGCAACACCCGCGCCAAACCGAGCACGACGATGTTCGGGGCCAGCGCGCACAGCACCGACGCGGCCATGTGCAGCACGATGCCGACCATCAGCGGGCGCCGACGGTCCAGCGAGTCGGACAGCGGCCCCACGATCAGCTGCCCGAGCGCGAGCCCGACGAGTGTTCCGGTGAGGGTCAGCTGCGCGACCGACGACGAGACGGAGAGTTCCTCGCCGATCTTCGGCAACGCGGGCAGATACATGTCGATGGTGAGCGGACCGAGCGTGATCAGCGCGCCGAGCACCAGGATCATCTTGAGGCGGCTTGGCACGCTCGCGGAATTCGACTGGCCCACGTCGGGCGATGATGCCATGGAATTTATTAGCTGCGCATATCAATATTTTGTTCCCGGATGCGGCAGTGATGGCCGTCACTGTCGGGCACTCACGACAGGGCGCTGTTCGTTCTCTGGGCGCCAGGTGACGCGTTAGCCTGACAGTCAACCGCTGGGTTCTACACAGAGAGGCCCGATAGTGCGCGCTCGGTCGAAAAGCCATTTGCCGGCCACCGTCAACGGTGCAAACGGGGCGGCCGACGACCCAAGCACCGCCGCCAAGGTGCTGTCGGCCATCATCGCGAGCAGCGCGCGCGTCCAGGCGCCCGCGGTCAAGGCCTATGTGGACCGGCTTCGCAGTCACTCGCCGGACGCGACCCCCGCCGAGATCGTGACCAAGCTGGAGAAGCACTACCTCGCCGCGGTCATGGCGAGCGGCGCCGCGGTCGGGTCGGCCGCCGCGTTCCCCGGCATCGGCACCCTGGTCGCGCTGTCGGCGGTCACCGGCGAGACCATGGTGTTCCTCGAAGCCACCTCGGTGTTCGTCCTCGCCGTCGCCGAAGTCCACGGCATACCCGCCGAACACCGCGAACGGCGCCGTGCACTGGTCCTTTCGGTACTCGTCGGCGACGACAGCAAGCGTGCCGTCGCCGACCTGCTCGGCTCGGGCCGGACGAGCGGGGCCTGGCTGTCCGAAGGCGCGGCGACGCTTCCGCTGCCCGCCGTGTCACAACTCAACAACCGGTTGCTCAAGTACTTCGTCAAGAGGTATACGCTCAAGCGCGGCGCGATGATGTTCGGCAAGATGCTGCCGGTGGGCATCGGCGCTGTCATCGGTGGTGTCGGCAACCGCCTGATGGGTAAGAAGATCGTCGCCAACGCCCGCAAGGCGTTCGGCGCAGCCCCGCCGCGGTGGCCCGCAACGTTGCATGTGCTGCCGTCCGCTGAGTCCTGACGACCCGCGCAAACCTCCCAGCCCATTAAATGTGGTGCCGTGGTCGGCGCGCGCCGAAAGGCGATAGCCTTTATGCGGCGGTCGTGCGGGGTAAACCGCCAACAGAAAAACAAGAGCGGCGAGCCTCCTTGTCACGGCTTGCCGGACACAAGAATCGAGGCGAGTGCCTGCCGTGAGCAGTTCACCTTCCCCATTCGGACAGAACGAGTGGCTGGTCGAGGAGATGTATCGCAAGTTCCGCGAGGATCCCTCTTCGGTGGATCCGAGTTGGCACGAATTTCTGGTCGACTACTCCCCCGAACCGACGACCGACAACGCCGTCGCAAACGGCAAGACGTCGGCGCCCGTCGCGCCACCCACCCCGGCACCCGCGCCCGCACCTGAGAAGCCGGCCCCCGCCAAGCCCGCGGCGCCGCAGGCCCCCGCTGTCAAGCAGGCCGCGCCCGCAGCGAAGGCCGCACCGGCCAAGCCCGCCCCGGCCGCGGCGCCCGCCGACGGCGACGAATCCCAGGTTCTGCGTGGTGCGGCGGCAGCCGTCGTCAAGAACATGAACGCGTCGCTGGAGGTGCCGACCGCGACGAGCGTCCGTGCCATCCCGGCCAAGTTGATGATCGACAACCGCGTCGTCATCAACAACCACCTCAAGCGCACGCGCGGCGGCAAGATCAGCTTCACCCACCTGCTCGGCTACGCGATCGTGCAGGCGGTCAAGAAGTTCCCGAACATGAACCGGCACTTCGCCGAGATCAACGGCAAGCCCAATGCCGTCACGCCGGCTCACACCAACCTCGGCCTCGCGATCGACCTGCCCGGCAAGGACGGCAACCGCTCACTCGTGGTGGCGGCCATCAAGCGTTGCGAGACAATGCGTTTCGGCCAGTTCATCGCGGCCTACGAGGACATCGTGCGGCGCGCCCGCGACGGCAAGCTCACCGCCGAGGACTTCTCGGGCGTGACGATCTCGCTGACCAACCCCGGCACGCTCGGCACCGTGCACTCGGTGCCGCGGCTCATGGCCGGCCAGGGCGCGATCATCGGCGCCGGTGCCATGGAGTACCCGGCCGAGTTCCAGGGCGCGAGCGAAGAGCGCATCGCCGAGCTCGGCATCGGCAAGCTCATCACGCTGACCTCGACCTATGACCACCGGATCATCCAGGGCGCGGAGTCGGGCGACTTCCTGCGGACCATCCACCAGCTGCTGCTCGACGACGAGTTCTTCGACGAGATCTTCCGCGAACTGGGCATCCCGTACGAGCCGGTGCGCTGGCGCGTCGACAACCCGGATTCGATCGAACACAAGAACCCGCGTGTCATCGAACTGATTGCGGCATACCGCAACCGCGGTCACCTGATGGCCGACATCGACCCGCTGCGCCTCGACAACACGCGGTTCCGCAGCCACCCCGACCTCGACGTGTTGACGCACGGTCTGACGCTGTGGGACCTCGACCGCGAGTTCAAGGTCGACGGGTTCGCCGGCGCCGAATACAAGAAGCTGCGCGACGTCCTGTCGGTGCTGCGCGACGCGTACTGCCGCCACGTCGGCGTCGAGTACACCCACATCCTCGAACCCGAGCAGCAGAAGTGGCTGCAGGAACGGATCGAGGTCAAGCACGACAAGCCGACCGTCGCACAGCAGAAGTACATCCTGTCCAAGCTCAATGCGGCCGAGGCGTTCGAGACCTTCCTGCAGACGAAATACGTTGGGCAGAAGCGTTTCTCACTCGAAGGCGCGGAGACCGTCATCCCGATGATGGACGCCGTGATCGACCAGTGCGCCGAGCACGCGCTCGACGAGGTCGTCATCGCGATGCCGCACCGCGGCCGGTTGAACGTGCTGGCCAACATCGTCGGCAAGCCCTACAGCCAGATCTTCTCGGAGTTCGAGGGCAACCTCAATCCGTCGCAGGCGCACGGCTCGGGTGACGTGAAGTACCACCTCGGGGCGTCCGGCAATTACATCCAGATGTTCGGCGACAACGACATTCAGGTGTCGCTGACGGCCAACCCGTCGCACCTGGAAGCCGTCGACCCGGTGCTGGAGGGCCTCGTCCGCGCCAAGCAGGACCTGCTCGACACCGGTGAAGAGGCCGGCGGCTCGCCCAAGTTCTCCGTGGTGCCGCTCATGCTGCACGGCGACGCGGCCTTCGCGGGCCAGGGCGTGGTGGCCGAGACGCTGAACCTCGCGCTGCTCGACGGTTACCGCACGGGCGGCACGATCCACATCGTGGTCAACAACCAGATCGGGTTCACCACGGCGCCAACGGATTCCCGCTCCAGCGAGTACTGCACCGACGTGGCGAAGATGATCGGCGCGCCGATCTTCCACGTCAACGGCGACGATCCCGAGGCGTGCGCGTGGGTGGCCCGCCTCGCCGTCGATTTCCGTCAGGCGTTCAAGAAGGACGTCATCATCGACATGCTGTGCTACCGCCGCCGCGGGCACAACGAGGGCGACGACCCGTCGATGACCCAGCCGTACATGTACGATGTCATCGACACCAAGCGGGGCTCTCGCAAGGCCTACACCGAAGCGCTGATCGGCCGCGGCGACATCTCGATGAAAGAAGCCGAGGACGCCCTGCGCGACTACCAGGGTCAGCTCGAGCGGGTGTTCAACGAGGTTCGCGAGCTGGAGAAGCACGCGATCGAGCCGAGCGAATCGGTCGAGGCCGATCAGCAGATCCCGCAACGGCTCTCGACCGCGGTGGACAAGTCACTGCTCGCCCGCATCGGCGACGCGCACCTTGCGCTGCCGGAGGGCTTCACGGTGCACCCGCGCGTCAAGCCGGTGCTGGAGAAGCGTCGCGAGATGGCCTACGAGGGCAAGATCGACTGGGCGTTCGCCGAACTGCTGGCACTCGGGTCGCTCGTGGCCGAGGGCAAGCTCGTGCGGCTGAGCGGTCAGGACACCCAGCGCGGCACGTTCACGCAGCGCCACGCCGTGATCGTCGACCGCAAGACCGGCGAGGAGTTCACCCCGCTGCAACTGCTGGCCACCAACTCCGATGGCACGCCGACCGGCGGCAAGTTCCTGGTGTACAACTCCGCGCTGTCGGAATTCGCGGCCGTGGGCTTCGAGTACGGCTACTCGGTGGGCAATCCCGACGCCATGGTGCTGTGGGAGGCGCAGTTCGGCGACTTCGTCAACGGTGCGCAGTCCATCATCGACGAGTTCATCAGCTCGGGCGAGGCCAAGTGGGGCCAGCTGTCGGATGTGGTGCTGTTGCTGCCGCACGGCCATGAGGGTCAGGGCCCCGACCACACGTCGGGCCGTATCGAGCGCTTCCTGCAGCTGTGGGCCGAGGGTTCGATGACCATCGCGGTGCCGTCGACCCCGGCGAACTACTTCCACCTGCTGCGCCGCCACGGCCTCGACGGCATTCAGCGTCCGCTGATCGTGTTCACGCCGAAGTCCATGCTGCGCAACAAGGCTGCGGTCTCCGACATCCGCGACTTCACCGAGAACAAGTTCCGGTCAGTCCTGGAGGAGCCGACCTACACCGACGGCGAAGGCGACCGCAACAAGGTCACCCGGCTCCTGCTGACGAGCGGCAAGCTCTACTACGAGCTCGCGGCCCGCAAGGCGAAGGACAACCGCGAGGACATCGCGATCGTCCGCATCGAACAGCTCGCACCGCTGCCGCGGCGCCGGCTCGCCGAGACGCTGGACCGGTACCCGAATGTCACCGAGAAGTTCTGGGTGCAGGAGGAGCCGGCCAACCAGGGCGCCTGGCCGTCCGTCGGGCTCACGCTGCCCGAGGTGCTGCCCGACTACTTCACGGGCATCAAGCGGATCTCACGGCGCGCCATGAGCGCCCCGTCCTCGGGTTCGTCGAAGGTGCACGCGGTCGAACAGCAGGAGATCATCGACGAGGCGTTCGCCTAGAGCCTTCGCACCGCGAGCGACCGTGTCTGTACGTCGACACGCCGTCAACATCGGGCTTTTAGCGGTCGCTCGCGGCGCGGGTTCGAATCACCGCGCGCACAACACTGGGCACGTCACGGTGCGGCGGCTACCCATTTAGGGTGACTTTGACCCAGGTCGCCGAACCCGCGGCGACACCCACGTCGGACAAGACCGTACGTACCGCGGTACTGGCAAGCCTGGTCGGCACCACGATCGAGTGGTACGACTTCTTCCTGTACGCGACGGCCGCGAGCCTCGTCTTCAATCACGCGTTCTTCCCCGACCAGAGCTCGTTCGTCGGAACCATGCTCGCGTTCGCGACGTTCGCCGTGGGTTTCGTCGTGCGGCCCATCGGCGGTTTCGTGTTCGGCCACATCGGTGACCGGATCGGCCGCAAGAAAACCCTCGCGCTCACGATGCTGTTGATGGGCGCCGCGACGGCGTTGATGGGCGTGCTGCCGACGGCCGCCCAGATCGGCGTGCTGGCACCGATTCTGCTGCTGCTGTTGCGCGTCGTGCAGGGCTTCGCGCTCGGCGGTGAGTGGGCGGGCGCGGTGCTGCTGGCCGTCGAGCACAGCCCCCGCAACCGGCGCGGGCTGTTCGGCAGCATCCCGCAGGTCGGATTGGCGCTCGGCCTGGCACTCGGCACCGGCGTGTTCGTGGTGCTGCAACTTGCGTTGTCCGCCGAGGACTTTCAGTCCTACGGCTGGCGCATCGCCTTCCTGATCAGCATCGCACTGGTGATCTTCGGTGTGGTCGTGCGCTTCCGGGTCGCCGAGACGCCCGCGTTCGAAAAGGTTCGCCAAGAGGACGACAGGTCAGCGGTTCCGGTGCGCGACATCTTCAAACCGCCCGTGCTGCGCTCGACCGTCCTCGGCCTGTTGTCCCGTTGGGGCGAGGGTGCGGCGTTCAACACCTGGGGCGTGTTCACCATCTCCTACGCCACTGCCACACTGCATCTCGGCAAGGTTCCGGTGCTCGTCGTGGTCACCGTCGCGGCGTTGCTGATGGCGGTGTTGCTGCCCGTGTCGGGTCTGCTCGCCGATCGGTTCAGCCCGAAAACGGTGTACGCGACCGGTATCGCGGCCTATGGCCTGATCGTGTTTCCGGCGTTCGCGTTGTTCAACACCGGCAGCATCGCGGCCTATGCCATCGGAATGCTGTTGGCGTTCGGCGTGATTCACGCGTGGTTCTACGGTGCCCAGGGCACGCTGTATGCATCGCTGTTCCCCACCCGCAGCCGCTACACGGGTTTGTCCACGGTCTACCAGTTGTCGGGCGTGTACGCGTCGGGCCTGACGCCGCTGATCCTGACCGCGCTGATCGCAGCAGGCGGCGGCACGCCGTGGTACGCGTGCGCCTACCTGGCGGGTACCGCCGCGATCAGCGTCGTCGCGACGTTGTTGTTACGCCCCGAGCATTGATCACTGCGTGAGGATCAGCGGGCCGCCCTCGGTGATCGCGACGGTGTTCTCGGTGTGGGCGGTGCGCGATCCGTCGGCCGAGCGGATCGTCCAGCCGTCGCGGTCGAACACGATGCGGTCGGTCGTGCGCGCGAACCACGGTTCGAGCGCGAGCGTCATACCCGGCCGCAGCCGCATGCCGCGGCCCGCGCGGCCCTTGTTGGGCACGTGCGGGTCCTCGTGCATCGTGCGGCCCAGGCCGTGGCCGCCGAATTCGAGGTTGACGGGATAGCCGTAGTCGGCGGCGACGGCGCCGATCGCCGCCGAGATGTCGCCGAGCCGGCCGCCGGGCTGCGCGGCCGCGGTGCCCGCGGCCAAGGCCTCCTCGGTGGCCCGCACGAGCCGGGCGTCTTCCGGCGCGGGGGTTCCGACGATGACGGTGCGGGCGGCATCGGCCACCCAGCCGTCGATCGACACCGCGAAGTCCATCGTCAACACGTCTCCGTCGCGTAGTTGATAGTCGTGCGGAAGGCCATGCAGCACAGCGTCGTTCACCGAAAGGCAGATGACGTTGCGGAACGGCCCCGAGCCGAACGACGGATGGTAATCCCAATAGCACGACACCGCGCCGCGACGTTCGATCATGGCGCGCGCGTGCCGTTCGAGGTCGAGCAGATTCACCCCGATGTCGGCGATGCCGCTCAGTTCGTTGAGCACCTCGGCGACGAATGCCCCGGTCACCCGCATGCGTTCGATCTCGTCGGCGGTTTTCAGCTCGATCACGTTTCCTCCTCGGTATTTAAATACCAACACTAGCGGTATTTATATACCAACGGCTACGGTGGTCACGTGGTCCGCACCCCGCTCACCCCCGAACAGATCGCCGCAGGCCGTCGACTGGGCAAGACGCTGCGGGACGCCCGCGGATCGCGCACCCTCGACGACGTCGCCGCGCAGGCCGGTATCTCGCCGGAGACCTTGCGCAAGATCGAGACCGGGCGGCTGCCCTCCCCCGCGTTCGGCACCGTGGTGGGTCTCAGCGCGGCGCTCGGGATCGACCTGCAGGCGCTCGCCGATGCGTGGTCCGACGCGGGCGCACCCGCAGTCGCGAGCTAGCGGACGGCTGAGGCCGGGCCCGGACGAGATGCGGCGGACGATCTACGCCTGGCCGCCTCCAACGAGTCGCCGAGCGTCCACAACGCGACGCCGATGAGCACAAGATCCTTGAGCAGAAATTGACCCGGCATGCCGCTCAGGACCGGGAGTGGACCCGCGTACGTGGCGACGACCCCGGGCGTGGTGAAGAGAAAGCTCAATGTGCCGACGAACAGCACTACGGCGAGCGCGGAACCATACGCCGACACGGCCGGCCAGAAGGGTCGTATTGCGATCAGCACGGCCGCGACGATCTCCATGGTGCCGAGCGCCGCTGCGACGGTCCCGACACTGAGGAATTGATAGATCCACGACATCAGCGGGCTGTGCTCGATGAGGACGCGGCTCTCCATCTTGACGTACTTGCCGAAGCCGATCCACGCCAGAACTACGACCAAGCCGTAGCGGCTGACGGTCTGCCCCACTCGAGTCACCGAGCCAACTGCCATGATTTACCCTTTCGTCGATCAACGCGGACGTGTAGTGATACGGATCCGGTGATGCGTTACGCACCGCTCATCCGCCGCCGTCACAGACGCGTCACTTTCCGCCGCCCGCTAGGGCCCCGTACGCGAGACCGCGGGTACCGGCTAATCTCGGTGCCAACCAACGGACACGAGGAGTGTGGGTATGGAGGGCTTCGCCGGAAAGGTCGCCGTCGTCACCGGTGCCGGATCGGGTATCGGTCAGGCGCTGGCCATCGAGCTGGGCCGGTCAGGTGCGAAGGTGGCCATCAGCGACGTCGACACCGAGGGGCTCGCGGCAACCGAGGAGCGCCTCAAGGCGATCGGCGCCCCGGTGAAGGCCGACCGGCTCGATGTCACCGAGCGGGAGGCGTTCCTGCTCTACGCCGACGCCGTCAAAGAACACTTCGGCAAGGTCAACCAGATCTACAACAACGCGGGTATCGCGTTCACCGGCGACGTCGAGGTCAGTCAGTTCAAGGACATCGAGCGGGTCATGGACGTCGACTTCTGGGGCGTCGTCAACGGCACGAAAGCGTTCCTGCCGCATCTCATCGCCTCCGGCGACGGCCATGTCATCAACGTCTCCAGCCTGTTCGGGATCTTCTCGGTCCCCGGTCAGGCCGCCTACAACTCGGCCAAGTTCGCGGTGCGCGGCTTCACCGAGGCGCTGCGCCAGGAGATGGCACTGGCCAAGCACCCGGTCAAGGTGACCTGCGTGCATCCCGGCGGCATCAAGACCGCGATCGCGCGCAACGCCACCGCCGCCGAGGGGCTAGACCCCAAGGAACTGGCAGAGACCTTCGACAAGAAGCTCGCCAACACGAGCCCGCAGCGGGCCGCGACGATCATTCTCGACGGCGTGCGCAAGAACAAGGCACGCGTGCTCGTGGGCCCGGACGCCAAGGTCCTCGACGTCATCGTGCGGATCACCGGGTCGGGCTACCAGCGGCTGTTCCAGTCCGTCGTCGGCAAGACGATGCCGCGCTAATTGGCGCTCGTGGGTCCCTCAAGCCTGACGAGCGACCGCTGACGTACGCGTTTTGCGGCGTGTCGGCGTACAGACACGGTCGCTCGCGGTGCAAGGGGACTCAGTGGCCGAGGGGGTTGGCCTGTAGGAAGGCGTCGGCGACTGCGCCGGGGTCGGCGCCCTCAGCGACTTGGCGGCGCATGTCGGCCAGGGATCCGGTGTCGAGCACGCCGGCGATCTCGTTGAGCGCGAGGATCTGGCGCTCGTCGAGCTCGTTGCGGCGGTAGAGCGGCACCAGGTTCTCGGCCCGGATGAGCGCCGTCTCGTCGGCGAGCACCACGAGCTCGGAGGGGATGGCCGGGTCGGCCGTGGTCGACCAGGCCGTGTTGATCTTCCCGGCGCGCAGCGCGGCGAACAGACTCTCGTCGTCGGGGAACTCCCGCGTCTTGGGCAGCTCGCACGAGCCGACGGACGCGGGCACCCGCGCACCGGCGACCGAGCCGGGGCGGACCGCCGCACAGTTGCGCCGCAACGCCGCGAGGTCGGTGCCGTCCCATTGCGCTGCGGTCGCCTCGGTCACGACGACCGCGGGCTTGTCCTGTGCCGACATGGTGTAGTCACCGGCCGCGACGCCTTCCGGCAGCGCCGACACCAGATCGCGGTACACCTGTTCGTCGGCCCGCGCGGTGGCCGCGGGATCCAACGCCGTCAGGAACCGGCCGGTGAACCCGGGCAGCACCGTGACCGAACCGGAATCCAGGGCACCCATCGCCTTGTCGGTGTCGATGACCTGGGCGGGGGTTCCGTAATACCGAAGTGCGGCCGCATAGAGATGGCCGATGACGGCGGAGTCCGGGCCGGGGGCCGCCCCGACCGCCATCGCGGCCGGGGCTGGATTTGCACCGCAACCCGCGATCAGTAGCGCCAACAGCGCCAACGCCAGGGTACGGCGCATGCGCCGACTCAGGATTCGGATGCCGCCGCGACCGCGGCGGCGACAGCCGGACCGACGCGGGGATCGAGCGCGCTCGGCACGATGTGATCGACGGCCAGGTCGTCGCCGACGACCGAGAAGATCGCCTCGGCCGCGGCCACTTTCATCTTCTCGGTGATGCGGCGGGCACCCGCGTCGAGCGCACCGCGGAACACCCCGGGGAACGCCAGTACATTGTTGATCTGGTTCGGGAAGTCGCTGCGACCGGTCGCGACGACGGACGCGTACTTGCGGGCCGCATCCGGGTGGATCTCGGGATCCGGATTCGACAGCGCGAACACGATGCAGTTGGGCGCCATCGTCGCGATGAGTTCCTCGGGCACCAGACCGGCCGACACCCCGAGGAACACGTCGGCATCCTTGAGCGCCTCGGCCATGCCTCCGGTCAGCCCGCGCGGATTGGTCCGCCCCGCCAACTCGGCCTTGAACGGATTGAGGCCGTCGCGGCCTGTCGACACGATGCCCTGCGAATCCAAGACCGTGATGTCGGTGATGCCCTTGGCCAGGAGGATGTTGGTGCACGCCACGCCGGCCGCGCCGGCCCCCGAGACCACGACCCGCAACTCGTGCATGTCACGCTTGAGCACCTTGGTGGCGCCGAGCAGCGCGGCGAGCACGACGATCGCGGTGCCGTGCTGGTCGTCATGCATGACCGGGCAGTCCAGCGCCTCGATGACGCGGCGCTCGATCTCGAAGCATCGCGGTGCCGAGATGTCCTCGAGGTTCACCGCACCGAACGTCGGCCGCAGCCGGACGAGGGTCTCGACGATCTCGTCGGGATCTTTGGTGTCGAGCACGATCGGGATCGAGTCCAGCCCGCCGAACGTCTTGAACAGCGCGCTCTTGCCCTCCATGACGGGCAGCGAGGCGGCCGCGCCGATGTCGCCGAGGCCGAGCACCGCGCTGCCGTCACTGACCACGGCCACCAGGCGGTTGGCCCACGTGTACTTGGCGGCCAGGGTGTGGTCGGTGGCGATGGCCCGGCTCACCTGGGCGACCCCGGGTGTGTAGGCGATCGACAATGCCCGCTGGGTGTCCAGCGGCGACTTCAATTCGACCGAGAGTTTTCCGCCTTCGTGAGCAGCGAAGATCTCGGCGTCTTCGACGACTACTTGCGGGGTGCGCACCTCTGACTCGCGCTCACGCGAGGAAGCGACTGTGGATTCCGACACGGCGTCAGGGTACTTCAAGGCCAGATCTCACAGGGGCGGGTTCCCCGTTGGTGAGCGGTGCTTTACGCCCGTGACATGACCTCGGCAAATCAGCGCAGCCAGCCCTTCTGCTTGATGTAGGCGAGCGGGATCACCGCCGCCACCAACGTGAACAGCGTCGTGACCAGGAAACCGTGCTGCCACTCCAGTTCCGGCATCCAGGTGAAGTTCATCCCGTAGAACGTCGCGATCAACGTGGGAGGCAAGAAAACCGCCGTGATGATGGTGAACACCTTCACGATCTGGTTCTGCTTGACGTCGAGCCACGTCATGACCGACTGCTGGAGGTAGCGGACCTTGTCGTGTTCGAATCCGGCATGTTCCTTAACCCCGTCGATGTCGGCCAACAGAATGCCGATCAGCGCGTCGAGGCTCGTTGCCTCCTTCGGCGTTTCGGCCATCAGGTGCCGGGCCGCGCGAGCCAGCAACAGCTGGGATTCCTGGGTGCGCGAAACGATCTCCTCGGCCTCGTTCATGCGTGACAGGACGCCGCGCATGTCGCCGACGCCGATCTCCCGTCCCTTGGCGTCATAGCCTTCCGTGGCCATTTCGATTTCGTCGTTCATCGCCTCGAGGGCATCGCTCGCGTACTCGATGACCCGCTCGGACGCTTCGTTGAGAGCCCACAGCAACGCATACATCACCCCGTAGGAGAACTCGGCCAGTTCGGGCTGGCGCCGCATCTTGGCGATCGCCTTGTCGAAGGGACCGAAATGATCGCCTGGCTGCAACGTGACCACGTACTCGGAGCCGAGGGCGAACATGATCGCCTCACGCTCGATCTTCTCGCGGCGCTTGAAATTCACCACGACCGGCAGGTAGATGAAGTTGTCGGTCTCCCAGACGCGGCCCTTCGCCGCGGCGACCGAGAAGTCGACCCCGATCTGTTCGCGCAACTCGGCGGCCTTTGAGCTGTCGGCGGCCGAAAGCGCAATCCAGTGCCGGCCCAACACATCTGAGCGGTCGGCAGTACGAAGAGTCGTCATGGTTCCCTCCAGGGCGTGTTGTCGGTGCGGTTTACTGCCCGTAGGACTGGTGAGCCGGAGACACTGAGGACGATCCGACCTCGTGCTGCGGATGGGCATAGTGCAGCGCCAACAGCCCGGCACAGATCAGCAGATACAAACCCACCGTGAACCAGATGACCTGCCGCTCGAGGTTCGGCGTACGACGCCGCCGACGGTCACGGGACGGAAACAGGGTGATCACTTTCGGTTCTCCAATCACTCTGTGCGCCATGGGACTACAGGCGCACGCCAGCAAGCGCCCAGCCAGGAGCCCACAAGGAACCCATGAACGGACGCGCGAAAATTGTTGTGGCGACACAACTAACCCGTCAGATCAGCGGTCGGCGCCACTGATGTCAGACAGGTCCGGATCGGGTAAGACCGGTGTCAGCGCAAGGTTGACGAGAGCCCATCCACGAGGGCAGCTTCGAACTGGGCGCCGGTACTGTCGCCGGGCATATGCCGCTCACCTCGCTTCCTGTGTCGGCTCGACGGCACATCGGAGTCAGTGCCGCGATCATTGAAGACTCAGTCGGAAAGAATGTCAACCGGCCGGATTTGCCACGGTGCGCGCCGTGCGGACCGCGTAGCATTTTGCAGGTACCGAGCAACCGGTTCCACCGCAGTGAAGGGAGGCTCAGATGCCGTCATTCCGTGCACTGCCACCGTCGTTGCTGCGCCCGGGTGCGCGCGACCGGACCTCCCCGGCGGACGCCACGAACATCCACGTCCCGGTCGCGCGGGCGATGGTCGACTGCGGTGTGTACAGCGAGGGGCAACGCCTGCCCGGCAAGTTCACACACGCCGGTGCGGTCGAGAAGGTGCGTGAACTGCAGGCTGCCGACAAGAAAGCCTTCGTCTGGATCGGTCTGCACGAGCCCGACGAGTTCCAGATGCAGTCGGTTGCCGACGTGTTCGGCCTGCACGAACTCGCCGTGGAAGACGCCGTGCACGCGCATCAGCGGCCGAAACTGGAGCGCTACGACAAGACGCTGTTTCTCGTGCTCAAGACCGTCAACTACGTCGAGCACGAATCGGTGTCAAACGCTCGTGAGATCGTCGAGACCGGCGAGATCATGATCTTCGTGGGACCGGACTTCGTGGTCACGGTCCGCCACGGCGAACACGGCGGCTTAGCCGGGGTGCGCAAACGCCTCGACGCGTCGCCGGCAATCCTCAAGCTCGGGCCGTTCGCCGTGATGCACGCGATCGCCGACCACGTGGTGGACAGCTACCTCGATGTCACCGACCTGATGGAAACCGACATCGACGCGATGGAAGAGGACATCTTCTCGCCCCGCACGCAGACCAACATCGAGTGCATCTACCTGCTCAAGCGCGAAGTCGTCGAGATGCGCCGCTCCGTCGGCCCGTTGACGCTGGCGTTGGCCCGGCTCCTCACCGACCACAACGATCTCATCTCGGTCGAGGTGCGCCGCTATATGCGAGATGTCCACGACCACAACGTGCAGGCGTCCGAGCGCATCACGAGCTACGACGAGATGCTCAGTTCGCTCGTGCAGGCCGCGCTCGGCAAGGTCGCGATGCAGCAGAACGTCGACATGCGCAAGATCTCGGCGTGGGTCGCGATCGCCGCCGTGCCCACCGCGATGGCGGGCATCTACGGCATGAACTTCGACAACATGCCCGAATTGCGCTGGACCTGGGGCTATCCCATGGTCCTGCTCGTGATGGCCACGGTGTGCTTCTTGCTGTACCGCACGTTCCGGCACAACAACTGGCTCTAGCGTTCAGCTTGGGCTGGCGGCTCTTCGGGTGGGGTCCTGCACGTCCACGCCGTCGGCCTGCCATGCCTCGCGCATCGCGTCGGCACCCTTCAACCGCACCCACGCGGCCTCGGTGGGGGTTATCGGAGTGGCCGAGAGCACCCGCACCGGCGACAGCGGCTCGGGCAGCGCGATGTCGTCGATATCGCTGTCGCCCAACAAGAATGCGGTGAACGGCGCCGATTCGAACAACGGGGTCTCGAGGTCGACGAGCGCGTCGGCGTCGAGTATCAGACCCTCGACGGCCGGTGCCGCGGCCAGCACCGCGAGCGACTTGGCCAGCCCGGTCGGGGTGGCTCCTCGCAGCGACACCACGACCTCGGCCCGCGGGCCGTGGATGGGATCGGACACCAGCTCGGTCGGGTCGAACATCGGGTGACGCGAACAGCCAAGTGTCACATAGTGATACACCTCGGCGAAGTCGCTGCGCAGGTCGGGGCCGTACCGCAGCACGTCGATGCGTTCGGTGCCGAGGAAGGTGATGCTGGCGCTGACGGGCTCGGCAGTGATTCCCGCCGCGCTGAAATGCGCGTCCAGCCGGGCCCGAACGGCAGCCAGGACGTCGATCACTCTTTCGTCGGTTCCTCCGGCTTTTCGGCCGGCTCGGTTTCGCCGGCCGGCTCGGCGGGCGCCTCCGGTGCGGCTTCCTCGGACTTTTCGGCCGGTTCGGCGGCCTCGGCCGCCTCAGCGGCCGCCGTGAGGTTCAGCCCGGTATCGGCGTCGAAGATCACCAATTTGGAGGTGTCGAACGCCAACTCGATCTGCTGGCCCGTGGTCACGCGCGATTCCGACGACACCCGCGCGACGAACTCGTTGACGCCGACACCCGAATCCGCGGCCAGCTCGGCCAGCTGCGCGGCCTGCGCGCCCGCACCCTCGGTGGTGAAGTGCACGTACTTGTCGGCGCCGAGGGATTCCACGATGTCGGCCCGCACCGTGAAGGTCAGCGCCCGGATCCGCGCATACCCGTCGAGCAGCGACGAGTCCTCGAGATGCTCGGGCCGGATGCCCACGATGATGTTGTCGGGCTTGGGATGGCGCGCCAACAGATCGTGCACCTGCTGTGTGAGGGTGACCTCGCCGAACGGCAACCGCACCCCCACATCGGTGAACGTCGCCGGGAAGAAGTTCATCGCCGGGGATCCGATGAAACCGGCCACGAACAGGTTGGCCGGGTTGCTGTACAGCTCGTCGGGCGTGCCGATCTGCTGCACCTCACCCGCCAGCAGCACGACGACCCGATCGCCCAGCGTCATCGCCTCGGTCTGGTCGTGCGTGACGTAGACGGTCGTGGTGCCCAGCCGGCTCTGCAGCCTGGCGATCTCGGCGCGCATCTGCACCCGCAGCTTCGCGTCGAGGTTCGACAGCGGCTCGTCCATCAGGAATGCCTTGGGGCTGCGCACGATTGCGCGGCCCATCGCCACACGTTGGCGCTGCCCGCCGGACAGCTGGGCCGGCTTGCGGTCGAGCAGTTCGGTCAGATCGAGGATGTTGGCCGTCTCCTCGACCTTCGCCGCGATCTCGTCCTTCTTCAGCTTGGCCAGCGTGAGCGGGAAGGCGATGTTCTGGCGCACGGTCATGTGCGGATAGAGCGCATACGACTGGAAGACCATGGCGATGTCACGGTCCTTGGGCGCCTTGTCGTTGACGAGCTCACCGCCGATGCGCAACTCCCCCGACGTGATGTCTTCGAGTCCCGCAATCATGTTCAGCGTCGTGGATTTTCCGCAGCCGGACGGGCCGACGAGGATGATGAACTCGCCGTCGGCGATCGTCATCGAGAACTCTTTGACGGCCGCCCTGACACCGCCTGCGCCGTCGGGGTAACTCTTGGTCACCCTGTCCAACACGATTTCGGCCATCGCCTACCCCTTTACCGCACCGGATGTCAGGCCAGCGACGATCCGTCGCTGGAAGATCAGAACAAAGATGATGATCGGGATGGTGATGACCATAGCGCCGGCCGCGATCGAACCGGTCGGCTCCTCGAATTGCGAACTGCCCGTGAAGTTCGCGATCGCCACCGGCGCGGTGATCGCGCGCTGCGTGGCGGTCAGCGACAACGCGAGCAGCAGGTCGTTCCACGCGAAGATGAACACCAGAATCGCCGCGGTGACGATGCCCGGGGCGGCCAGCGGCGCGATCACCTTGCGGAACGCCTGCGCCGGCGTGGCCCCGTCCATCTTCGCGGCCTTTTCGAGATCCCAAGGGATTTCCCGGAAGAACGCCGACAGCGTGTAGATCGCCAGCGGAAGCGCGAACGTGATGTAGGGGATGATCAGGCCTGCCCACGTGTCGAACAGGCCGAGGGCGCGTTCGATGTTGAATATCGGCGTGACGAGCGAGATGTGCGGGAACATCGCGATCAGCAGTGCGATGCCGATCAGCAGCTGCTTGCCGGGGAAATCGAGGCGCGCGACAGCGTAGGCGGCCATGCCGCCGATGACGACCGCGATGAATGTGGTGATCAGACCGATGCCGATCGAGTTGATCAAGGCCGAACTGAACGCGTCGCCTTCGAAGATGGCGCGGTAGTTGTCGAGGGTGAACTCGGCCGGAATGAGCTTGCCGTCCTTGACACTTGACGTCGGCTTGAGCGACAGGCTCAGGATCCACAGCACCGGAACCAGCGCGTAGACGACCACGAGGATGTTGACGATCGTCCACCACGTGACGCGCCGGGCGCTCGTTGCACCTGACATTTCAGCGGCCCTCCTGCTCGGCTCCCGGCGCGGCGGCCCCGAAGATCTTGATGTAGATGAACGCGATGACGGCCACCGACAAGAAGATCAACACACTGATCGCCGAGCCGAGGCCGACGTTGAACGCCTTGAACAGGTTGTCGTAACCCAGGATCGACACCGAACCCGTGTTGTTGGCGCCGCCGGTCAGCACGTAGATGTTGTCGAAGATCCGGAACGCATCAAGGGTCCGGAACAACAGCGCGACGAGGATGGCCGGTTTGATCAGCGGCAGAATGACTTTGACCAGACGCTTCCACGCACCCGCACCGTCGACCTGGGCCGCGTTGAGCAGGTCTTGCGGCACCAGCGCGAGCCCGGCCAGCAACAGCAGCGCCATGAACGGCGTGGTCTTCCAGACCTCGGCCAGGATCACGATCGCCAGTGACGGCAGTTGTTCGGTCAGCGGCGCACTGCCCTCGGGCAGCAGGTTGGCGAGGTACCCGGTGCCCGGCGTCCAGGCGTAGTACCAGCTGTAGGACGCCGCGACGGTCACGATGCCGTACGGGATCAGGACCGCGGTGCGCACGACACCCTTGCCGAAGATCGTGCGGTGCATGACCAATGCCAGCGCCATACCGAGCACGAACTCGATGGCGACCGAGATGACGGTGATCGCCAGCGTGACGGCGAACGCGGTCCACCAGTACCGGTCGGTGAGCACGGTCTGATAGTTGGCGAACCCGACGAATGCGGTGTCGTCGGGTTCGGCAAGGTTGTAACGCTGCAGGCTCAGCCACACGGCATACCCGATCGGGTAGGCGGTCACCGCGAGCATGAGAAGGACCGCGGGAGCGATGAGGGCGAACGCGAGCCTGCGCTCGGATCTGCGGTTCTCCGTTGTGGTCACGGGATCAGGCCCTTCCCGTCGATCGCCTTCTGCACCGCGTCGGCCAGTTCGTCGGCGGTCTTCTCCGGATCGATGTCGGAGATGGGCGCGAGTGTCGCCGACATCCGGGTCGACACCGCCTGGTACACCGGCGTCGCGGGCCGCACGGCCGCGTCGGTGAGCTGCTGGCGGATGATGTCGTACTGCGGGTACTTCATCTGGAAGGCCGGGTCGTCGTAGAGCGATTCGCGCACCGCGGGCAGACCGCCCTCGATCGAGGTGTAGCGCTGGTTTTCGACATTGCGCAGGCACCGTATCGCCTCGAACGCCTCGGCCTTGTGCTGGCTGGTCTTGGCCACGGCCAGGTTCAGGCCGCCGAGCGTGACCCGGGCCGGCTCACCCGGCTGCACACCCGGATACCGGGCGAAGCCGAACACCTTCTTGCTCGCCTCGAATGCGACCCGGAACTGCTCGTCACTCGGTGCGAACGTGCCCACATCGTTGATGCTGCCCTCAAGGGCGGGATCTTCGTTGAGGGGCAGGAACGACACGCCGCCCTTGACGGCGTTTTCCAGAAGCGAAGGCAGCACGTAGGGCCAGTTGACCTCCAGCGCGGCCTTGCCCTGCTCGAGAGCCAGCCGGGCGGTCGTCTCGTCGGTCTGGGTCACCGAAGGGTCGGCTCCCGGCGCGGTCGCCACCGACTTGATGATCTGCAACGCCTTGACCGTCGCGGCACGATGCTCCTCGGTGTCAGTGAGGGTCACCCGCTGTCCGTCGTCGGAGAGCACCTGCCCGCCCGCGCTTTCCAGCAGCGTGTTGAACCACACCACCAGGCCCTCATACTGCTTGCCCTGGACGGCGATCCAGCTCGGCTCCCCCGCGGCGTGCAGCCGGGTCGCCGTGGCCACCATGTCGTCCCAGGTGCTGGGCGGCTCTGGCATGAGATCGGCCCGATACCAAAGCAATTGGGTGTTCGTGGTGATCGGGGCGGCATACAGCTTGTCCTGCCAGCGGGCCGTCTCCAGCGGCCCGGGCAGCGTGTTCTCCATCGCGTCGGCCTCGGCCAGGCCCGCGGGGTCGTCGGACAACGGCAGGGCCCAGCCGGCTTCGGCGAACTCTGCCGTCCACACCACGTCGAGCGCCATCACGTCGAGCGACTTGTCGTTGCCGGTGAGCCGGCGAGCGAGCTGCAACCGTTGATCGTCGGCGCCCTTGGGCAGGTTGCGCTGCTCGATCCGGAACCGCCCGCCGAGCTGCTCGTTGCAGCGCTTGGCGACGGCGGTGAAGGTGGCCGCCTCGTTGGCCGGCGTGTAGTAGTTGATGACGGTGCCACCGGTCTGCGAGCCGCAGGCCGAAACCACCGATGCTGTCGTCAGCGCGGCCACTGCCGCAGCACACAGCCGCCGAGCGTGCACCGCTCCGCCTCCCGTCCACTTCCGATGTCGCCGTCGAAGCGACTCCGGGCGGGCAACCTCCCGCGCGCAAACCGTAGAGCCAGATACGCGTGATATGCAACACTTTCGGCACTGCGCGTCGCGATCGTGACCTGCGCAGCTTTGCCAGCGCGTCCGGCGCGGGCGCCGTTCGCGGATCAGATCGTCAAGCGCGCCAGCAGATCCCGGCCCTGTTCTGCGCTCTGCGGATCGCACAGCACGTCATAGCGGCCGGCGACGAGCTGCATGGTCGAACTGAAATCTCTTGTGCCGCGAGCCATCGCGTACGGGATCGCCGAGGTGATCAGACCGAAGAACACGCCGGCGATCAGGCCGGTGAGCAGCGCACTCCACGGACTGGGGCTGAAAAAGCCGAGGATCAGGCCGATGAACAGGCCCAACCAGGCGCCCGACAGCACGCCGCCGCCCAGCACCTTCGGCCAGCTCAGCTTTCCGGTGACCCGCTCGACCTGCATCAGGTCCACCCCGACGATCGTCACCTGCTGTACCGGGAACTGTTGATCGGACAGGTAGTCGACCGCCCTCTGGGCTTCGGCGTACGTGGGGTACGAGCCGATCGGCCACCCCTTCGGCGGCGTCGGCAACGCCCCTCGCATCGCACTGCTGGACGCATTGCCCGGCGCCTGTCCGGGCTGGAATGGGCTCGTCATCGATCTTCACTCTCCTCTGTGCCGCCGGTTCTGCGCGACTTCTCTACCTACAGCAACGATCCGTCCCGGGAATTGGTGCCACCATGACGTGACCTGCGGCCCACCGTCCGTGCGCTAGGTTGAACAGCATGACAAACCCGGGCGGTAACGCGGGCGAAACGTCACCATCCGAGCCCGGCACCGGGCCGTCGGAGCCGTCGTCGAGCGGTTACGAAGCACCTCCCATCGAGCAGTCTCAGGATCGGCCGCAGGGTGGCGAAACGCAACCGTTCTACGAGGCGGGGCCGGCGTACCCGCCGGTGAATTACCCGGCCGACTATCCCCCGCCGCCCCCGGGCTGGGCACCACAGCCGCCCGCCGGGCCGCCGCCCTACGGCGCCCCGCCCACGCCGGATCCGCTTGCCCCGCTGGACTATCCGGCCGGTGCCGGGTTGCCGCCGCCGGCGTTCCCACCGCCGACGCCGCCGGGTTATCCGCAGCCAGGTGCCGGTTTCCCGCCGCCGAACTATCCCCCGAATCCCGGATATCCGGGCTACGGCTACCAGACCGACCCGTATGACCCGTACGGCCAGCCCCGGCCGATGGGAACCAACGGCATGGCCATCGCGTCGCTGGCCTGCTCGGTCGCCGGGCTGATCTGCTGCCTGCCCGCCGTGGTGGGGTTGATTCTGGGTTTCATGGGCATGCGCGAAACCCGCCGCACCGGTCAAGACGGATACGGACTCGCCTTGGCCGGCACCATCATCGGCGGGATCGTCACCGCGGGCACGGTGCTGTACGTGCTGGTCCTGCTCGTGATGGCGGCCGTCGGCAGCACCTGATCCCGATCAGCTGGGCGGACGGAACGGCTCGGCCTGGCGCGACATCCCGGCCGCCCGGCCCTTGCCCGCGATCACGAGCGCCATCTTGCGGCTGGCCTCGTCGATCATCTCGTCGCCGAGCATCACCGCACCCCTCGCGCCTCCGGCCTGAGAGGTGTGCCATTCGTAGGCGTCGAGGATCAGCTCGGCGTGGTCGTAGTCGGCCTGGCGCGGGCTGAAGATCTCGTTGCCCGCCTCGATCTGATCGGGATGCAGCACCCATTTGCCGTCGTATCCCAGCGCCGCCGACCGCCCGGCGACGCGCCGGAACGCGTCGGTGTCGCGCACCTTCAGATAGGGCCCGTCGATGGCGTTGATGCCGTGGGTACGCGCGGCGATCAGGATGCGCATGAGCACGTGGTGGTGCGCGTCTCCGACGTCGTAGCCGTCGGGTTGCTCGCCGACCACGAGAGTCCGCATGTTGAGGCTGGCCATCATGTCGGCGGGCCCGAGCACGAGCGCCTGCACGCGCGGGCCCGCGGCGATCGCGTCGACGTTGGTCAACCCCTGCGCGTTCTCGATCTGAGCTTCGATACCGATCCGGCCGACCGGAAGTCCGTGCGTGGTCTCCAGTTGGCTCAACAGCAGATCCAGTGCGTGGACATGAGCGACATCGGTCACCTTGGGCAGCACGATCAGGTCCAGGGCCGCACCGGCAGTCGAGACGACCTCGATCACGTCGGAGTAGGTCCACGGTGTCGTCCAGTCGTTGACCCGCACGCCGCGCAGTTGACCCGCCCAGCCGTCCTCGGCCAGCGCGACGGCCACCTGGGTGCGAGCCTGCGCCTTGGCGTCTGGCGCGACGGCATCTTCGAGGTCGAGGAACACCTCGTCTGCCGGCAGGGTTTTCGCCTTCTCGATCATCTTGGCGCTGCTGCCGGGAACGGAGAGGCACGTTCTGCGGGGCCGATACGTGTTGTCCACGACCACAGTCTCTACCCTTTGACTCATGGCGGCGGTGAACAGGGTGTACGCAGCCCGGCTCGCGGGGCTGGTGGTGCTGGGCCCCGACGGTGAATCAATCGGCCGCGTCCGCGATGTGGTGATCAGCATCAGCATCGTTCGGCAACAGCCCCGAGTCCTC
Source organism: Mycolicibacterium wolinskyi str. Jessa 2025 (assembly GCF_049241375.1). NCBI lineage: Bacteria > Bacillati > Actinomycetota > Actinomycetes > Mycobacteriales > Mycobacteriaceae > Mycobacterium > Mycolicibacterium wolinskyi. The sequence goes on along the minus strand of NZ_CP185960.1, from coordinate 1,926,565 downwards.
GGACTGGTTGTCGAATTGCTCACCAGGAGAAGGATTTTCGTACCGATCCTGCGGGTGACGGCGATCGAGCCGGGCTCGGTGACGTTGGCGACCGGCAGCGTGTCGCTACGCCGGTTCGCGCAACGGCCCGGCGAGGTGCTGGTACTGGGCCAGGTGCTGGAGACCCGGGTCAAGGTCGTCGACCCGGATTTGCCGGAGCTCTCCGGGATCGATGTCGTCGTGGTCGATCTGGGTATCGAACAGACCCGGACCAGGGACTGGATGGTCACGCGCGTCGCAGTGCGCCCGCAACGTCGGCTGGGCCGGCGCAGCAACATCCACGTCGTCGACTGGCAGAACGTGCACGGCCTGACGCCCTCGGGTCTGGCGATGCCCGACCAGGGCGTGGCGTCCCTGCTCGAGCAGTTCGAAGGCCAGCGCCCGGTCGAGGTGGCCGAGGCACTGCGCGAGCTGCCCGCCAAGCGCCGATACGAGTTGTTCCGGGCGTTCGACGACGAGCGGCTCGCCGACGTGCTGCAGGAGCTTCCCGAGGACGAACAGGCCGAGGTGCTGCAACAGCTGAACACCGAACGCGCGGCCGACGTGCTCGAGGCGATGGACCCCGACGACGCCGCCGACCTGCTGGGAACACTGACGCCGGCCGACGCCGAGGTGCTGCTGGGCCGGATGGACCCCGAAGATTCCGAGGATGTGCGTCGCCTGCTGAGCCACTCGCCCGATACCGCGGGCGGTCTGATGACCTCCGAGCCGGTGGTCCTGGCGCCCGACACCACGGTCGCCGAGGCCCTGGCCCGGGTACGCGATCCCGACCTGACACCTGCCCTGGCGTCGTTGGCGTTCGTCGCGCGCCCGCCGACCGCGACGCCGACGGGCCACTATCTGGGCTGCGTTCACCTGCAGCGGCTTCTACGCGAACCTCCGGCCACGCTCGTCAGCGGCATCGTCGACGTCGACCTGCCGACGTTGGGCCCGCAGGACTCACTCGCCGCGGTGACGCGCTACTTCGCGGCGTACAACCTGGTGTGCGGCCCGGTCGTGGACGCCGAGAGTCATCTGGTGGGCGCGGTCTCGGTCGACGACGTGCTCGACCATCTGCTGCCCGACGACTGGCGCGAACGTGACGAGCCCGAGCTGCCGGTGACCGGGTCATGACGGAAACCTCAGCGCGCCAGCGGCTGGACACCCCGCGCGCGACGCGTGGCCTCGGGCTGCACTTCGACGTCGAGGCGGTCGGCCGGTTCAGCGAATCCATCGCCCGGTTCCTCGGCACCGGGCGCTACCTCGCGATCCAGACCATCGTGGTGATCGTCTGGATCGCCCTGAACCTGTTCGCGGTCAGCCTGCAGTGGGATCCCTACCCGTTCATCCTGCTGAACCTGGCGTTCTCCACGCAGGCGGCCTACGCGGCGCCGCTGATCCTGCTCGCCCAGAACCGCCAGGAGAACCGCGACCGCGTCGCACTCGAAGAAGATCGGCGGCGGGCCGAGCAGACCAAGGCAGACACCGAGTTCCTGGCCCGCGAACTGGCGTCGCTTCGGCTGGCGGTCGGCGAGGTCGCGACCCGCGACTACCTTCGCCGCGAGCTGGACGAGCTGCGGGACATGATCAGCGCACTGCAGCAACCGCCGGTGGACGGCGAACGCCCCAAGTCAGGCAAACCCGACAGTGCCGAGCGCCGGTCGAAACGCAGTAGCTGAGGGCAGGGTCGGCCATTGTCGCAACAAAGGAACCTGTACTAGGTATGGTGACTTGGTTCACAACGTGTTTGTGAGATACATAGCGGTCGGAGTGGAGCTAAGGACGGTCAAGTGCGCGTAGGGGGAGGAGCGGCTTTCCTGGCTGCTCGACGCCGTGCGGGCCGGCTCATGCGCCCGCCTGCCGCCACTCCGCTCGGCGGTTTTCTTCCCGAGCCCCGCTTCGGCGGCCTCGGCCAGGTGCCACGCATCTCCGCTCCCAGCGCACGGGGCGTCGTCGGCGTCGCGGCGCTGACACCCCTCATCCTCGCCGGCGCGGTCGGCGCCGCCGCGCCGCCGCATCCCGGCTCGACGAATGCCTCGGTCACGCCGCTGGCCGCGGTCGAACCGCAGATCGACCGTACGGGGCCCGCGGTGGTTGCGGCCGCGAAAGCGCCGACGATGTTCCGTATCGCCGCCTCGACGGCATCGGCTCCCCCGCCGGCCTTTGTGGTCAATACCCCTGGCGCCCTTGGCATTCCGGGCATGGCGCTGAACGCCTACCGCAACGCCGAGCGGATGATGGGCGCCGCCTACCCCGGCTGCGGTGTCAGCTGGAACCTGCTCGCCGGCATCGGCCGCATCGAATCCATGCATGCCAACGGCGGCGCCACCGACGCACGCGGCACCGCGGTCCGGCCCATCTACGGACCGGCGCTCGACGGCACCCTGCCGGGCAACGAGATCATCGTGCAGAGCGCGCAGGCGGGCCGGGTGGTCTACGCGCGCGCCATGGGCCCGATGCAGTTCCTGCCCGGCACCTGGGCCCGGTACGCGTCCGACGGTGACGGCGACGGCAAGGCCGACGTGCAGAACGTCTTCGACGCGTCACTGGCGGCCGCCCGCTACCTGTGCAGCGGCGGGCTCAACCTCCGCGACCAATCCCAGGTGATGACGGCCATCCTGCGTTACAACAACTCCGTCGCGTATGCCCGCAACGTGCTGGGCTGGGCCGCCGCGTACGCCACCGGCGTCGTACCCGTCGACCTGCCCCCGATCACGGGCTCGATCCCGCCGATCGGCGATTCGCATCTGGACGATCCCGAAGGCCTGGGGCCCGGCCTGCCGACAAGTGCGTTGGGCCTGCCCGCCGGCGACCCGCTGGCGCTGATCCCGTTGCTGAACAACAACGAGACCGCGAGCCGGGTGCCGTCGACGAACGTTCCCGGGTTCGCGCCGGGCCAGATCCTCGGTCCGTTGCCCGGGCCGGCGCAGGCCGCTCCGACACCGGCGCCTGCCGAGCCGCCGCGGTGGATTCCGCCGTGGGAGCAGCCGCCACGGCAGCCGACGTGCGTCGTGTTCTGCCTCGGTGAACAGGCTCCTCCGCCGCCGGCCGGCCCAGCGCCGCTGTTGCCCGGCCCCCCACCGCCGCCTGCCGCACCGGCGGCACCGCCTGCGCCCGCGGCGCCTCCGGCACCCACCGCGCCGCCCATCGTGCCGATGGCGCCGGCACCGGGCCCAGCGCTCGGACCCGCTCCGGGCCCCGCGCCCGGCCCGGCCTGACGAATCGACGCCCGTCAGCCGCCGTAGACTCGGCGGCGATGTCCGAATCTGCCAATGAGCTGCAAACCGCGGTCCGCTCCGCGCTGGCCAAGGTGATCGACCCCGAACTGCGGCGGCCGATCACCGAACTCGGCATGGTCAAGAACATCTCGATCGAGCCCGATCACGGTGTGCACGTCGAGATCTACCTGACCACCGCGGCCTGCCCGAAGAAGAACGAGATCGCCGAGTTGGTGTCGGCCGCCGTCACCGACGTGCCAGGCACCGGCGCGGTCAAAGTCACTCTCGACGTGATGAACGACGAGCAGCGGGCCGAACTGCGCAAGATGCTCCGCGGCGATTCGCGGGAGCCGGTGATCCCCTTCGCCCAGCCCAACTCGCTGACCCGCGTGTACGCGGTGGCCTCCGGCAAGGGCGGCGTCGGTAAGTCGAGCGTCACGGTCAACCTCGCGGCGGCGATGGCCGCTCGCGGCCTCACCGTTGGCGTTCTGGACGCCGACATCTACGGCCACTCGGTGCCCCGCATGATGGGCACCACCGATCGACCCACCCAGGTCGACTCGATGATCATCCCGCCCACCGCGCATGACGTGAAGGTCATCTCGATCGCGATGTTCACGCAGGGCAACACGCCCGTGGTGTGGCGCGGCCCGATGCTGCACCGGGCGCTGCAGCAATTCCTGGCCGACGTCTACTGGGGCGATCTGGATGTGCTGCTGCTCGATCTGCCACCGGGCACCGGCGACGTCGCGATCTCGGTGGCGCAGCTCATCCCCGGTGCGGAGATCCTCGTGGTGACGACGCCGCAGCTGGCCGCCGCCGAGGTAGCCGAGCGGGCCGGCGCGATCGCGCTGCAGACCCGCCAGCGCATCGCGGGCGTCGTGGAGAACATGTCGGGGCTTTTGATGCCCGACGGCACGATCATGCAGCTGTTCGGCGAGGGCGGCGGCCGGCTGGTCGCCGATTCGCTCACCCGCTCGGTCGGTGCCGAGGTGCCGTTGCTCGGTCAGGTTCCGATCGACAAGGCGCTGGTGGACGCGGGCGACGCCGGGGTTCCGCTGGTGTTGTCGGCGCCGGACTCGCCTGCGGGCAAGGAGTTGCGCAAGGTCGCCGATTCGCTGTCGGCGCGCAAGCGCGGGCTGGCCGGTATGTCGTTGGGCCTCGATCCCGCCGGGCGCTGACCCTACGTCGCGTCGGTGTCGAACACCGTCCCCGCGGGCTTCTCCGCGGGTTTCTCGGGCGCCTTGTCGTTGTTGGGCGGCGGCGTGGCAGGCGGCTGCTGAGCCGGCTTGTCGTCGAACTTGCCGGTCAAGATCGAGTCGTCGCCGTCGAGGAGATGCTTCGTGAGCGCAGCGCGCGGTGTCATACCGCGCAGCTTCTGCAGTTCGGCCAGCGGCTCACGCAGATCGTCGAATTCGGGGCCGAGGTCCTGCCGCAACTGGCTGGTGGCCCCGGTGACGTAATCGCGGGCTTGCCGCAGCGCGCCGGAGGTCCAGCGAATCGCACCGGGTAGGCGCTCGGGCCCCAGGATCACCAGCCCGGCGATCACGAGGAGCAGCATCTCGCCCCACCCGATATTGGCGAACATGAGTTACTGCGCTTTTTGGTCGTCGCCGATGGGCGTCACCATCAACGTCATCGGGCGTCCTTCGCGGACGACCTCGATGGGCGCTTCCTGACCGATCTTGAGCTGCCGGACCGCCACGACGAACTCGTCGGCATCGGCGACCTTGCGGTCCCCGACCTTAACGACGACGTCGTTCTCCAGGATCCCGGCCTTGTCCGCGGGACCGCCCGCGACCACGTTGGCGATCTGGGCGCCGGAGGCCACGCTGTTGCTGACCGACTTGGCGGTCAGCTGCAACGTCGGGTGGGCGATCTTGCCGTCCTTGATCAACGTCTCGACGACCTGCTTGACCTCGTTGACCGGGATTGCGAAGCCCAGACCACTTGCGCTGTCGGACAACGACTTTCCGGCCGTGTTGATCCCGATGACCTCGGAGTTCATGTTGATCAGCGGGCCACCGGAGTTGCCGTGGTTGATCGAGGCGTCGGTCTGCACACCGTCGATGACGGTGTCGGTGTCCGACCCGTCACCGGACAGCGGCACCGGCCGGTGCAGCGCGCTGATGATGCCGTGCGTGACCGTGCTGCGCAGGCCGAGCGGGGCGCCCGCGGCGATGACTTCCTCGCCGACACGAAGCTTCTCGGAGTCGCCCATGCGCGCGACGGTGAGGTTGTCGACGTTGTCGACCTTGAGCACCGCGAGATCGGTCTTGGGATCGCGCCCGACGAGGTTGGCGGGCACCTCCTTGCCGTCGTTGAACACGACGGTGATCTTGTAGTCGGCAGGTTTGCCCGCAGCTTCGGAGATCACGTGGTTGTTGGTGACGATGTAGCCGTTGCCGTCGACCACCACACCGGATCCCTGGGAACCTTCGTTGTTGCTCTTGGCTTCGATGGTGACCACCGAATCGGCCACGGCGGCCGCCACCGAGGCGATCCGGCCTGCCTCTGGCTCGGGCAGATCGCCGGTCTCCAGCGTGACTTTCGACGTCGTGAACGCCTCGACCGTGCCCGCGGTCTTCTGGCCCACCCAGCCACCCACGAACGACACGAGCAGGGCGGTCAGGATCAGGACGACGAGGGCGACCCAGGACACCCGCCCGCCGAACAGGACCTCGCGCAGCCCCAGCTTGCCCGCGGGCGCCGAGACGATCACCGGGGCCGACGGCGCCTGCGCCGGCGTGCCCAACGCAACCGAGGCCGCGGGATCGCGCCACGGATCGTCGACGTCGTCGTCGACACCGGCCCGCTCGGCGTCCAGCGCGCCCGCGTCGGTCGGATGACGCTGCAACGAATCGGCGGCGCCCTTGGGGCGTCCGAAGGCCTCCGCGAGCACCGGGTCCGGCGGCTGATCCTTGGGCGCGTACTCCCCTTGGTCCTGATACTTGTCGGCACCGAGGAATGAACCGTCGACACCGGATGGCCGGCCGAAGGTGCGTTGCGACGCGGCGTCGACGGGTGGCCGCTCAACAGGGCGCGGCGCCAGGCGGCCGCTATCGCCGGACTGGTCCTGGTTGGTCACCGGTGTATCACTCTCTATCGGAGCGCCCGCCCCAGCCAGGTAGGCCGGTGCCGGTCACTGATCGCCTATTGGTTCACCCTACCGGCGCTTGCGCCGGCCCCGCGCCGGGTCCTCAGCAAACTGGGCCTTGTCCGGCACCTCGGGTGGCGGCTGCGGAATGTGGTGCGGTATCTGCGACAACATCCCCAGCAAAGAATTCGGTATGGCGATCGGGCACGAGTCCCGCAACGCCGCCCGGGCCTGACTCTGGGCGTCGACCTCAGCCGCGCATTCCGGGCACAACGACAAGTGGTGCGCGGCGCGCAGATGCGCGCTCATGCGGAGCTCGCCGTCGACGAACGCGGCGATGGCCTCGATCGACAGGTGCTCGGTGGAGCCGAATTGGCGCGGCGCGCCTACCGGGGCATCACTCTGCGACGCGAACTGCGCCGGTAGCCAGGAGAAAGCACGACGGAACACATGTCCCGGGTCGACCATCACCCAGCTCCTCTCGGTACTCACAACGTCCTGTCCTGAATGTAGCGCGCGACGCTGTGTTCGACACCCGCCAACGCTCAGGCGGACTGAGCCGTTTCCGGGGAATGCTTGGCCAAGTAGTCACGCAGCGCCTGCCTGCCACGGTGGATACGGCTGCGCACGGTGCCCAGCTTGACGCCGAGCGTGGCGCCGATCTCCTCGTAGGACAGACCCTCGATGTCGCACAACACCACGGCCGCGCGGAACTCGGGCGGCAGCGAGTCGAGCGCGGCTTGCAGATCCGCGCCCAGGCGCGAGTCGTGATAGATCTGCTCGGGGTTCGGATCGTCGGCCGGCACGCGGTCGTAGTCCTCGGGCAACGCTTCCATGCGGATGCGTCCGCGGCGCCGCACCATGTCCAGGAACAGGTTCGTGGTGATGCGGTGCAACCAACCTTCGAACGTGCCGGGCTGGTAGTTCTGCACCGATCGGAACACCCGGATGAACGTCTCCTGAGTCAGGTCCTCGGCGTCGTGCTGATTGCCCGACAGACGGTAGGCCAGCCGGTACACGCGGTCGGCATGCTGGCGGACCAGTTCATCCCAGGACGGCATGGCCGCCTTGTCCCCGGTGGCGTCGAACACCGCGGTGCCGGTCAATTCATCAGAGGGCTCCACCCAGTCTCCTTCGGTGAACTGCTCCAGATGTGCCATGGACACCGGGGCGGGCTGGGCTGTGGTGATCTGCTGAGATGCGATGGTGGCGAGGTCCTCCTGCTCACAAATTTCACTCCGCTCAACACGACTGACGAGTTCGTTATTCCGATCGCGCTGCGCTGTGCGCCGGCGGCCGCCGTGTTCCATGGGAGATACCGTTCCCGATGCCGGTGTGGTTGGCATATGAGCAAACTGAACTTTCCCTGAGAAATCCGAGGATACGGCGTACAACCTGCAGAAACCAGCGATTATCGGGCGGCCATTTGCCGCCGGGCGCGGGCGTGTCGCAACGTCGGCGCACCCGTCTGGCCTACGCTGCGGGCATGGTCAGCTCCGAACCCGGCCGCGCCGAGGCGATCGTCACGCACGCCGAACGGTCGATCTCGGAAGATGCGATCGTGGCCGCGGCCAGGGAACGCGCCGACGACATCGGCGCCGGGGCCGTCACCCCGGCGGTCGGTGCGTTGCTGAGCGTGTTGGCCCGGATCACCGGTGGCCGGGCCGTCGTGGAGGTCGGGACCGGGGCCGGCGTGAGCGGGCTGTGGTTGCTGTCGGGCATGCGTGACGACGGCGTGCTGACCACCATCGACGTCGAACCCGAGCACCAGCGCATCGCCAAGCAGGGCTTCACCGAGGCCGGGGTCGGCCCCGGACGCACCCGGCTGATCAGTGGGCGCGCACAGGATGTGCTCACCCGGCTCGCCGACGAGTCCTACGACCTGGTGTTCATCGATGCCGAGCCGGTCGACCAACCGCAATTCGTGGTCGAGGGCGTGCGACTGCTGCGCTCAGGTGGCGCGATCGTGGTGCACCGCGCCGCACTCGGCGGCCGCGCGGGCGATGCGTCCGCCCATGACACCGAGGTCACCGCCGTTCGTGAGGCGGCCCGCTTGATCGCCGAGGACGAACGCCTCACCCCGGTCCTGATCCCACTCGGAGACGGACTGCTCGCCGCCGTCCGCGACTGACCCTTCCCGTTTTCCGCGGGACTGCGTTCCCGCGCAAGGGCGGCCTGCGACATCTTTACGGATTCCTGACGGGCCACACCCTTGACGCCCGACTAAACGCGCGTTTAGCGTACTAAACATGCGTTCAGTCGAAGATCGAACGGGAATCGCCCGGATCCGCGATTCCGCGATCGAGCAATTCGGGCAACACGGTTTCAGCGTCGGTCTGCGGGCGATCGCCGACGCCGCGGGCGTCAGTGCGGCCCTGGTGATCCACCACTTCGGCTCCAAAGACGGCCTGCGCAAAGCGTGCGACGACTACGTGGCCGAGGTGATCCGCGAGGCGAAGTCGGAGTCGCTGCAGACGGCCGATCCGGCGACCTGGCTGGCCCAGATGTCGGAGATCGAGTCGTACGCACCGTTGATGGCCTACCTCGTGCGCAGCATGCAGTCCGGCAGCGAGCTCGCCAAGACCTTCTGGCGCCGGATGGCCGACAACGCCGAGCAGTACCTCGAAGAAGGGGTCAGGGCAGGCACGCTCAAGCCGAGCCGCGATCCGCGGGCGCGGGCCAAGTACGTCGCTATCACGAACGGCGGCGGGTTCCTGCTGTACCTGCAGATGCACGACAACCCGACCGACCTGCGTGCGGTGCTGCGCGATTACGGCGAGGACATGGTGCTGCCCGCGCTCGAGCTCTACACCAACGGCATGCTGACCGACTCCACGATGTACGACGCATTTCTTGCCCAGCGCGAACAAGGCATCCCGTTCAGTGCCCCCGCCGAATCGGTCGACAACAAGGAACCAGCGTGAGGACAACGATGACGAACGACTCCGCAGCCGTCGAGATCCGCGGTCTGTCAAAATCATTCGGCCGCACCAAAGCACTCGATGGCCTGAACCTGACCGTGTCGCACGGTCATATCACGGGCTTTCTCGGCCCCAACGGGGCAGGCAAGTCCACGACCATCCGCGTCCTGCTGGGGCTGCTGCGAGCCGAACGCGGCACCGTGCGTCTGCTCGGTGGTGACCCCTGGCATGACGCGGTCGCACTGCACCGCCGGATCGCTTACGTACCGGGCGATGTCACGTTGTGGCCCAATCTCACCGGGCAGCAGGCCATCGACTTCCTGTGCCGACTGCGCGGCAACGGCATCGACACGCGCAGGCGCGATCAGCTGATCGACCGCTTCGAGCTCGATCCACACAAGAAGGCGCGGACGTACTCGAAGGGCAACCGGCAGAAGGTCGCGATCGTCGCGGCATTCAGCTGCAACGCCGAGCTCTACATCCTCGACGAGCCGACGTCCGGGCTGGATCCGTTGATGGAGAAGGCTTTTCAGCAGTGCGTGAAGGAGGTGGCCGAACGCGGCGCAGCAGTCCTGCTGTCCAGCCACATCCTGGCCGAGGTCGAAAAGCTCTGCGACAACGTGACGATCATCCGGACGGGCCGCACCGTACGTTCGGGCACGCTGGCCGAGCTGCGCCATCTCATGCGCACGTCGGTCACCGTCCGCACGCGTTCCGATGGCCGGGCGCTGCGCGACGTCCCCTACGTCCACGACTTCAGCGCCGACGACGGACAGGTGAAATTCTCGGTGGACCGCGGCGACCTCGAGTTCGCCATGGAACACCTGACCGATCTCGGCATCGAGGACCTCACCGTCACACCCGCCTCACTTGAGGACATGTTCCTGCGGGAATATCAGGGGGTGACGCCGTGAGCGCATCGGCCACCGCCACGGCCGCCCATCGCCGCACGGCGACCGGAAACTCTCCGTTCACCGGTGTCGGAAACCTGCTGCGGCTGGCGATTCGACGCGACCGGGTGCAGCTGACCGTGTGGATCGCGGTGCTTACGCTCATGATGGTGTACGCGCCGTACGCGATACGGCTCGCCTACCCCGAGGAGCCGCAGCGCCTCGCACGGGTCAACCTGCTCAAGACCCCGGCCGGAATGATGCTGGGCGGCCCCATGTTCGGCACCAAGGAGACCGACCTGGGGGTGATGATGGCCAACGAGTTGATGCTCACGCTCATCGTTGCCACGTCGATTCTGGCGATCCTCACCGTCATCCGCCATACCCGGGCCGAGGAGGAAAGCGGCGCAGCCGAACTCGTGCTGTCTTCGGTCGTCGGGCGCTATGCCCGGACGACGGCGGCACTCATCCTGGTCGGCGGTCTGAACGCGATTCTCGCACTGACGATGACGCTCGCGATGGCGTCGACGGGATTCGGGCTTGTCGACACCGCGGGCATGTGCCTGGGTGTCACCGCGGTCGCCATGGTGTTCGGTGCCGTCGCCGCCGTGACCGCGCAACTGTGGCGGCAGGCCCGCACCGCCACCGGTGCGGCGATGGCCACGCTCGCCGTGGCCGCGCTGGTGCGCGGAGTGGGCGATGTCATCGACAACTCCGGCAGTGCGCTGAGCTGGTTCTCCCCGATCGCCTGGGCGCAGCAGATGCGTGCGTTTGTCGAATTGCGTTGGTGGCCATTGGGTTTGCTGGTCGGGTTGGCAGTCGCGCTGATGGCCGTGGCAGGTGTACTGGAGAAGCGTCGCCAATACGACGACGGCACCATCCCGTCGACCGGGGAGCGGCCGAACGCGCCGCAGATCACCGGGCCGCTGAGCCTGCACCTGACTCTGCAACGGGGTCAGACGATCGGCTGGAGCGTGGGCCTGTTCCTTGGTGGCCTCACATTCGGCTCGATGACGAAATCGCTCATGGACGCGGCGCTTGACAACGAGCTGATCGCCCGGGTGTTCGCCGCGCAAGGAAACGACGGCGTGTACACCACCATGACGCAGTTTCTCGCGGCCGCCGCCACGGCGTATGCGGTGGGCGCCGTCCTGCGGGTGCACAGCGACGAGCAGAACGGTCTCGGGGAAGCCGTGCTCGCCGGCGCGGTGTCGCGCTGGCAGTGGCTGCTCGGCGCAGCGGTGTCCGCCGTGATCGGGTCGGTCATCCTGATGTTCTGCGCCGGGCTGGGCAACGGGCTGGGTGCCGGGCTCACGCTCGGCGAGCCCGGCACGATCGTGCGGTTGACGCTCGCCGGGCTGGCCTACGTGCCCGCCCTCGCGGTGATGGCCGCGATCGCCGCACTGGCCGTCGCGCTGCGTGCCCCCTGGATCGGCTGGTTGGCCGTCACATTCGTGATCACTGCGCTCTATCTCGGAGCCCTGCTACGGCTGCCCAGCTGGCTGATCGACTTGTCACCGGTCGGGCAGACCACGGCCCCGATGGACTACCCGGTCGTCGCACTGATCGTGATGCTCTCGGTAGCAACGCTTTTGGCATTTGGCGCCGGATGGATCTACCGCCGCCGCGACGCGGTGTGAGGCGGAAAGGAGAAGGCATGAAGCTGGTACTTCAAGCAGTGGCGTCCGGGGTTTTCGGTCTCGTGTTCTTCGGGCTGGCACTGTTCGGACCCGCGGGCACGTTCGACTACTGGCAGGCGTGGGTTTTCATCGGCGTGTTCTTGGTCGCCACCCTGATTCCCAGCTTCTATCTGGCCGTCAAAGATCCAGCGGCACTGCAGCGGCGCCTGCACGGTGGCCCGCTGGCCGAAACCCGGCTTGTGCAGAAGATCGCGATCTGGGCGATCGCCGTCGCGATTCTCGCGGTGCTCATCGTCAGCGCCCTCGACCGCCGCTTCGGCTGGTCGGATGTACCGACCGCGGTCGTCATCCTCGGCGACGTCCTGGTGGCGGTCGGCCTGATCCTCGCGCAGGCCGTGGTTTTCCAAAACAGCTTCGCCGGCGCCAGCATTCGCGTCGAGGACGAGCAACACGTCGTCTCCACGGGCCTCTACGGCCTCGTGCGGCATCCGATGTACTTCGGTGCCCTGTTGATGATGTTCGACACTCCCCTGGCGTTGGGCTCCTACTGGGCGATGCTGGCGACCATCGCCTCGGCGCCGATCCTGGGCGTGCGCATCAGTGATGAGGAAAAGATGCTGCGCACCGAACTCGACGGCTACGACGACTACACGCGCAAGGTCAGGTATCGGCTGGTGCCGTACGTGTGGTGACGGCCCGCACCCACCAACGAGAAGAGGAACGATGAAGACGGTTGTGCAAGCGCTCGCGTTCTCGGTTGTCGGATTCGTGCTGATCGCCGCGCTGCTGTTCGGGCCGGCAGGCACGTTCGACTATTGGCAGGCATGGCTTTTCATCGCGGTGTTCGCGATCCTGGGCACCGTTTACACGATCTATCTCAGCCTGAAGAATCCTGAGGTACTGCGACGGCGCATGCACTCCGGACCGACAGCCGAGACCAGACCGGCGCAGAAGCTCATCGTGTTGGGCATCTATGTGTGGTTTTTCGGGGTCGCGGTGCTCAGCGCCCTCGACCATCGCTTCGGTTGGTCTCAGGTGCCGACCGCGGTGGCATTACTGGGCAACGCCCTGGTGGCGATCGGTCTGGGTATCACGATGCTGGTGGTCATCCAGAACAGTTACGCCGCGGCCACCATCACAGTCGAGGCCGGACAGGAAGTGGTGTCGACGGGGCTGTATGCGCTGGTGCGTCATCCGATGTACTTCGGTGCGCTGATCATGATGATCGGTTTGCCGATTGCGCTGGGCTCCTACTGGGCGCTGATATTGATTGCCCCTGGCGTCCCGGTCCTCGCACTCCGAATCCTCGACGAGGAGAAGGCGCTGCGGCATGAGCTCGCCGGGTACACCGAGTACACGCAGCAGGTGCGGTACCGGTTGATGCCGTACGTGTGGTGACTCAGCGCGCGACGGCGACGATGCGAGTGGCCGCCTCGACCGCCGCGGCGCGGCGGCGCGAGATCACCGCCGGATCATCGGTCACGGCGTCGGGGTGCGGTGACTGTGCCCAAGCCAGCCCGATCGAGAACAGCAGGGCGAGCAGATCCCCTGAGTCCCAAGATGAGTCGACGTAGCCACCGGCCTGCGCGGCTTCGATCGCCGCGACCGCGTGTGCGGGGATGGGCTGCCCATCGGACTGAGGCTCGTCGAGCACGAACCCTTCCAGCTGAGCCCACATGATCATGCGGAGGTGTTCTGGCCTGCGCAGGCCGAGGTCGTAGACATCGCCGACGAACTCGGGGACGGCCTGGGGACGCAGGGTCACCGAGCGGAAAAACTCCGCGCCGTCGGCGGCGAACACCTCGCGGAACAGCGTCTCCTTGTCACCGAAGTGCGCGTACAGCCGTTCCTTGCTCGCCTGCGCCGCTCGTGCGATGCGGTCGATCCTGGCGCCGGCCAGCCCGTACTGCGCGAACTCGGCGCGCGCTGCGGTAAGGATCTCCTCGCGCAGTTCGGTCGTGGTTCTCACAGGAGAATCATAACCAGACGAACTAGTTCGTTCGGTACGGTGGAGTCATGACAGTTGAACTTGAAGATCGCCCGGATGCCGCGAGGCGGACCCGATGCGTCCTGGCTCGACCGGCGGCTACAGACCGATGCGCTGGAGTACCTCGACCGCGACGACGTCGGTGATGACGTCAAGCAGAAGGTGATCGCCGGCCTCGATCGCATGGGCACCCGCACGCAGCAGCACGACAAGAACGCCCGCATCGCACTGGATCTCGTGTCCGACATCCCCCATCCGCGCATCCTCGAGTTGGGCGCCGGGCACGGCAAGCTCTCCGCCCGCATCTTGGAGTTGCATCCCACCGCGACCGTGACGGTCAGCGATCTTGACCCGACGTCGGTCGCCAACGTCGCCGCCGGTGCACTCGGCGCCGACCCGCGGGTGACCACCCGGGTCGTCGACGCGACCGACATCGACGCCGAGGACAACAGCTTCGACCTGGTGGTGTTCGCCCTGGCATTCCATCACCTCCCGCCCGCGGTCGCGTTCCGGGCGATCGCGGAAGCCACCCGGGTCGGCAAGCAATTCCTGGTCATCGACCTCAAACGTCCGCGACCGGTGGGCCTGCTCCTGACACTGGCGGCCATGGCGCCCTTCGCACTCGTGAAACCGGTCGTCCACGACGGATTCATCAGCACACTGCGGTCCTACAGCCGCTCGGCCTTCATCGCCCTCGGCAAGTCCGCCGACCCACAGATGCGTATTCGGTTCCTGCCGCAGGCGTTCCGGCTCGGACCCACTCCGACGGTCGTGGTGTTCTCCCGGCCATGACCGTCACGAAGATCGACGCGATCATGAAGCCCGCCAGCCACATACAGGTCATGCGGCGGGCCGTGGAGACCGTCGCCGACGCCATCGAACCGCTGGTCGACCTGTACCGGCCCTACGTGGACGGACTGCACAATCTGCCCCGCGACGGCCGATTTCTCTTGGTGGGCAACCACACCCAGTTCGGAGCGGAAGCACTGTTGATTCCCTATGTGGTGCGCCGCGAGATCGGCATGCGGGTGCGACCCCTGACCGACCGCAGATTCGGCGACATGCCCGGGCCGGCAGGCGATCTGCTGGCCGCGTGCGGCGCCGTGGTCGGAGCACCCGAGAGCGCACGGGAACTCATGCGACACGACGAACCGATCCTGGTATTTCCCGGTGGCGGCCGCGAGATCCCCAAATTCAAAGGCGAGCAGCACACATTGCGTTGGGAGGGCCGCGCCGGGTTCGCGCGCATCGCCGCCGAGCACGCGTATCCGATCGTTCCGGTCGCGCTCGTCGGCGGCGACGATGTGTACGTGAGCGTGACGACGCGTGACCACTGGCTGGGCCGCCTCAGCCAGACGGTCAGCGAGAAGCTCTCGGGCCGAACCGACATGGCGATGCCGCTGCTGCGCGGCGTCGGCCCCACGCTGATCCCGCGGCCGCAACGCATGTACGTCCGGTTCGCGGCGCCCGTCGACACCACCAAGCCGGCGCGCATGTCGGCCGAGAAATGGGCGGCCGTCCGACAGAACACCAAGGAATCCTTGGAGCAGAGCCTGGCCGAGCTGCTCAAGATCCGCAGCGACGACCCGTACCGCGAACTGAACCCGTTGGCGTGGCGTAGGGCGACGCGACCGGCGACATCGTAGGAAGTGTCCGACCGCCGGCGCTTCCCAGGGCAATAATGACGATGTGGAACTGCTGACCGGCTTCGGGTTGGCCACCGCGGCGGGATTGAACGCCTACATCCCGTTGCTGGCGCTGGGCCTGTTGTCCCGGTTCACCGACCTGGTGGCGCTGCCTGCGGGCTGGGCCTGGCTCAAGAACGGCTGGGTGATGGCGATCGTGGCGGTGCTGCTCGTCGTCGAGGTCGTCGCCGACAAGATCCCCGCCCTCGACACCGTCAACGACACGATCCAGACGTTCGTGCGGCCCACCGCGGGCGGCATCGTGTTCGGGTCGGGCACCGCGTCGCAAACCGCCGCGGTGACCGATCCGGGCGCATTCGCCCAATCCGGTCAATGGGTTCCGGTGGCGATCGGGGTGGTCACCGCACTCGTGGTGTCGCTGACGAAGTCGGCGGTGCGGCCCGCGGCCAACGTCGCCTCGGCCGGTATGGCCGCGCCGGTGTTGTCGACGGTCGAGGACGTCACCAGTGTCGGGCTCGTGTTCGTCGCGATCCTGGTGCCGGTCCTGGTCCTGGTGGCGCTGCTGGCCCTGGCCTGGGGTGTGTTCCGGCTGTGGCGGTGGCGACGGCGCCGCGCGGAGCCCAAGACCGCGGCCCCGGCCGCAGGGGTCGACTCGTGGGAGTGAGTCTCAGATCCACACGCCCTTGCCGACGGCAACGACGCCGCCCGCGCTGATCGCGAAACGCTCACGGTCCTTGTCGAGGTCGACCCCGACCATCTCCCCCGGGCCGACGACGACGTTCTTGTCCAGAATCGCGTGCCGCACCACGGCGCCGCGGCCCACCCGGACACCGGGCATCAGCACGCTGCCTTCGACGATGGCGCCATCGTCGATCACGACGTTGGACGACAGCACCGAATTGCGTACGGACGCCGCCGAAATGATGCTGCCTGCGCCGACGACGGATTCCTGGGCCGAGCCGCCGTTGACGAACTTGGCGGGGGCGAGGTTCTCGGACTCACCGCGGATCGGCCACCGCTTGTTGTACAGGTTGAACACCGGGTGCACCGAAACCAGATCCATGTGCGCGTCGTAGAACGCGTCGAGGGTCCCGACGTCACGCCAGTAACCGTGATCGCGTTCGGTCGCTCCCGGCACCTCGTTGTTCTTGAAGTCGTACACCGCGGCCATCCCGTCCGCCACGAGCCGCGGGATGATGTCGCCGCCCATGTCGTGATCGGAATGGTCGTCGTCGGCGTCGGCGCGGATCGCGTCGATGAGCACCTTCGTCGTGAAGATGTAGTTGCCCATCGACACGAACGTCTGCTCGGGATCGTCCGGGGTGCCCGGCGGATCGGCCGGCTTCTCGATGAACCCGCGGATGCGGCCCGACTCGTCGGAGTCGATGCAGCCGAACGCGCTCGCTTCCGCGCGCGGCACCCGGATACCGGCGACGGTCGCACCCGCACCGCTCTCGATGTGGAATTGCAGCATCTGCTCGGGGTCCATGCGGTACACGTGGTCGGCCCCGAAGATGATGATGTAGTCCGGATCTTCGTCGTAGATCAGGTTGAGCGACTGGTAGATGGCATCGGCCGAACCGGTGTACCACCGCGGCCCGAGCCGTTGCTGTGCGGGCACCGGCGTGATGTATTCACCGGCCAGACCCGACAGCCGCCAGTTCTGGCTGATGTGACGGTCCAGTGAATGCGACTTGTATTGCGTGAGAACGCAGATTCGGAGATACCGGGCATTGACCAGGTTGGACAGCACGAAATCGATCAGTCGGTAAGCGCCACCGAAGGGAACCGCGGGCTTGGCGCGATCCGCCGTCAACGGGTACAGCCGCTTGCCCTCTCCGCCGGCCAGAACGATGCCCAGCACATGTGGCAACTCCCTCATGAATCAAACCTATCCGCCAGTCACCACCGCGGCTAGCCAATGACACGATTGGTCAACGGCGTTGCGTCAAGTGGCTTGGGGTGATGAACAACTCCGCAAACGTTGTCCACAAGCATGCGTCTTGGCGAAGCGACCACTACCGTTCCAGATATGCGGGTGGCCATGATGACTCGGGAGTATCCACCCGAGGTTTACGGCGGTGCTGGGGTACATGTGACCGAGCTCGTCGCTCAGTTGCGTCATCTGTGCGAAGTCGACGTGCACTGCATGGGCGCCCCGCGTGACGGGGCGTTCGTCGCACAGCCCGATCCGGCGCTGCGCGGCGCCAACGCGGCACTGTCGACGCTGTCGGCCGACCTCAACATGGTCAACAACGCCGCGCAGGCCACCGTGGTGCATTCCCACACGTGGTACTCGGGGATGGCCGGCCACCTCACCGCGTTGCTCTACGGCATCCCGCACGTGCTGACGGCGCATTCGCTCGAGCCGCTGCGGCCGTGGAAGGCCGAGCAGCTCGGCGGCGGGTATCGGGTGTCGTCGTGGGTCGAACGCACCGCGATCGAGGCCGCCGACGCGGTGATCGCGGTGAGTGCGGGTATGCGCGACGACGTCCTGCACACGTATCCGGCCCTTGACCCCAATCGGGTGCACGTGGTGCGCAACGGGATCGACACCGACGTCTGGTACCCGACGCCCCCGGTGCCGGGCGAGTCGGTCCTGGCCGAATTGGGCGTCGATCTGAACCGGCCGATCGTGGCGTTCGTCGGGCGCATCACCCGTCAGAAAGGGGTGGCGCACCTGGTCGCCGCCGCGCACAAGTTCAGCGCCGACGTGCAGCTGGTGTTGTGTGCCGGCGCCCCGGACACGCCCGAGATCGCCGCCGAAGTGTCATCGGCCGTGCAAGAGCTCGCCCGTGCCCGCACCGGCGTGTTCTGGGTGCGAGAAATGCTGCCGATCAACAAGATCCGCGAAATACTCTCCGCCGCAACAGTTTTCGTCTGCCCGTCGGTGTACGAACCGCTCGGTATCGTCAACCTCGAAGCGATGGCATGCAGCACACCGGTGGTGGCCTCCGACGTCGGCGGCATTCCGGAGGTCGTGGCCGACCATCAAACCGGTCTGTTGGTGCACTACGACGCGAGCGATCCGGAGTTCTTCGAGACGCGACTGGCCGATGCCGTCAACTCGCTCGTGGCCGAACCCGACACGGCACGCAAGTACGGCGAGGCAGGACGCCAGCGGTGCATCGAGGAGTTCTCCTGGGCGCACATCGCCGAGCAAACTTTGGAGATTTATCGCAAGGTGTCCGCATAGCGGACTCCGGCGCGGCCCGTGCGATGTGCACGCAGCCGCGCCGGATTGACTAGCTGGTTACGCCCTTGAGCTCGTCGCCGAGGGCAGCCGCCTCGTCCGGAGTCAGCTCAACGACGAGGCGTCCACCGCCTTCCAGCGGTACTCGCATCACGATCCCTCGCCCCTCCTTGGTTGCTTCCAGTGGACCGTCGCCAGTCCGGGGCTTCATCGCCGCCATCGAGTGCTCCCTCCAACTGAGCCGGTCCGCTTGAGCGGGCCAGGTCGGGGCCGACGCCGCCCACTCGTTGGCGGCACCCGGCACTGAACTGCTACTGATCTAGCCCTATTCTTCCCTATCCACGTCAATGGGTGTGCAAAGACCCGTCTAAGGCCGACGGCGTGGCGGCTATCCGGCGGCCGGAACCCAGCACGAGGCGATGTGGTCATCGACCATTCCGGTGGCCTGCATCAACGCATATGCAGTCGTCGGACCGACGAATTTGAAGCCACGCCGTTTGAGTTCTTTGGCCATCGCCTTCGACTCCTCGGTCACCGCGGGGACCTGTGACAAGTCGGCGGGGCGGGGACGTGGCGGCGGCGCGAACGACCACAGCAGTTCGGCCAGGTCGACGTCGAGGTCGGCAACTGCCCTGGCGTTGGCGATCGTCGCCTCGATCTTCGCGAGGTTGCGCACGATGCCGGCATCGGCCATCAACCGCTCGATGTCGGCGTCGGTGTAGCGCGCGACCAGCTCGGCGTCGAACCCGTCGAACGCACGCCGGAAATTGTCCCGCTTGCGCAGGATGGTCAGCCACGACAGCCCGCTCTGGAACGCCTCGAGGCTGATGCGCTCGAACAGCGCCTTGGAGTCACGCAGCGGGCGACCCCACTCGGTGTCGTGGTAGTCGCGATACAGCGTGTCGCCGGCCTTGGCCGATTGGACCGCCCAACCACACCGGGTCTTGCCGTCGTCGGTCACGACGGCTCGTCGGTCGTGGTTCGGATCTGGCCGGCGGTCGCCGACACCTCGACATCGTCGGCCTCGCCGTCTTCTGCAACCTCTTCGTCGGCAATGCCGTAGGCCGCGCGAACCGCCGCGAGCTCACCGCGCAGCGCGTCGAGCTCGGTGCCCAGCCGGTCCAGCACCCAGTCCACTTCGCTGGTCTTGTATCCCCGCACCGTCTGGCTGAACTTCAAGGCCTCCACGTCCGCGCTGGTGACGCCCGACGCGGGCAACACCGTGGCGGTGGTCCCCCGCGGCAGCGGCGGCAGCGTCTCGCCCCGGCCGAAGATGACGCTGCCGAGGCCGAACAGCACGGTGGCGACCAGAACGAGCACCACCAGGTACAGCAGTATCAGTGTCACACCTTCGATACTGCCTCACACCCCCGACAAGGGCTTACGCCGCGGGGCCCGCACGCGCTCAGCGCGGGCGCAGCGTCACCATCGGCGGCCGGTCGGCCAGCGACACCGACGACACCCGCGGTGTGAACCCGTCCCCGTCGGCGAAGAACTGGGTCAGGCCCATGCCGGAGTCCGTGATTCCGCACCTCGACATCAGGGTGGCGATGACCTGGCGGCTCATCGAGGCCAATTCGGTCAACGGCCGGTTGCGGTGCGCCCGCACGCCGAGATTCACCTGCGCGATCGCGTCAAGTCCCAGGCGGTCATAGGTGTCGATCAGCAGGCCGATCTCCACGCCGTAGCCGGGTGCGAACGGCACGGCGGTGAGCAACTCTCGCGTGCCTGCGTACTCGCCGCCCAGCGGTTGCAGAACACACGTGAGCTCTGGCCGCAGCGAGGCGAGAAGCGGTCGCGCGACCAGCTCGGTCACGCGGCCGCCACCGTTGGCGTCCTCGCGGCCGCTCACGTTGAGCGGGCGCCGGTAGAAGCCTTTGACCAGGTGCACGCCGTCGGTGGTCAGCAGCGGGCCGAGCAGTTTCGGTACGAACATCGGATCGGGATTGATCAGGTCCGAGTCGATGAAGGCGATGACGTCGCCCGTCGTCGCGGCCAGCGAACGCCACAACACCTCGCCCTTGCCGGGCTGCGGTGCGACCTCCGGAAGCGCGACCTCACGGCTGATCACCCGAGCACCGGCCGCGAGCGCCCGGATCTCGGTGTCGTCGCTGGAACCCGAATCGAGCACGATCAACTCGTCGACCAGCCCGCCGAGCAGCGGCGTGATGGTCTCGACGACCGAGCCGACCGTCTCTTCTTCGTTGAGGGCGGGCAACACCACCGATACGGTTCGCCCTGCCTTGGCCGCTTCGAGTTCGGCCACCGTCCAGGTGGGCCGGTTCCAGCTGTGATCGCTCAGCCAACGGTGCCCGGCGACACCGTCGGTGATGGCCAGTTCAGGCATTGCTGTCATGCCAGTCCCCTCACTGTTCGCGCGGGTGTCCGCACTCCCTGGATCGACGCGACCATTTCCAGCACGCGCCGTGTGGGTCCCACCTCGTGTACCCGAAACATGGCCGCTCCATCCGCTGCGGCGAGTGCCGTCGCGGCGAGCGTCCCTTCGAGGCGTTCGGTGAGGTCCACACCGAGAGTCTCCCCGACAAAATCCTTGTTGCTCAGGGCCATCAGGACCGGCCATCCGCTCTTAACAAGATCTTTTACGTGACGCAACAAACTAAGACCGTGATAAGTGTTTTTGCCGAAATCGTGGGTGGGGTCGATGAGGATCCGGTCCCTCGGCACACCCGTTGCCACGGCACGTTCGGCCGCCGCGGTCACCTCGGCGATGACGTCGTCGACCACACCCCGTTCGGTGATGCCGTAGTTCACCCGGAACGGCCGGGTTCGCGGCACCGCGCCGCCCGTGTGCGAACACACCAGACCCGCACCGAACTCCGCCGCGACCTCCGGCAGGCCCGGGTCGGCTCCGGCCCACGTGTCGTTGATCAGATCGGCGCCCGCCGCGCAGGCCTGTTTGGCCACCGCCGCGCGCCAGGTGTCGACGCTGATGAGCTGATTCGGATAGGTCGTGCGCAGCCATTCGATGAACGGCACGACGCGCGCGATCTCCTCCTGCGTGTCGACGCCGTGGCCCGGGCCCGCTTTGACGCCGCCGACGTCGATCACGTCGGCGCCCTCGTCGATCACGCGGGCGGCGGCGGCCTTGGCGGCTTCATCGGTGAACGTGGCGCCACGGTCGTAGAACGAGTCCGGGGTCCGGTTGACGATCGCCATGATCAGCGCCCGGTCACCGGCGACCGGGCGACCACAAAACGTCGACAACACGCCTCCATAGTGCCTGGCCGCCTTGCTGTCGGGTGCGCTCAGGATGAGCGAGCGGTCCGGCCGCACGCCCGATAGCGTGTCCTCTCCAGGGGGATGAACACCCGGAGTGACGATGCAGCTCATCGGCCGCAGCGCCGAACGCGCCATGCTCGACGCCATCGTGGCGGCTCTGCGAACGGGCTCGAGCCGGGCGCTTGTCGTACACGGCGACGCCGGCATGGGCAAGACGGCGCTTCTGGACTATCTGTCCGATCGGGCTCCGGACTGCCGGGTCGTGCGGGCTGCAGGCGTCGAGGCCGAGACCGAGTTGGCGTTTGCGGCATTGCATGCGGTGTGCGCGCCGGTCCTGGATCGTGCCGAAAGGTTGCCTGCCCCGCAGCGCCATGCGCTGCTGACGGCATTCGGCATGCAACCGGGACCGGCGCCCGATCGGTTCCTGGTGGGACTTGCGGTGCTCGGCCTGTTCTCGGAGGCCACACAGACGCAACCGCTCCTTGTGCTCATCGATGACCAGCAGTGGCTCGACCAGGCCTCGGCGCAGATTCTTGCGTTCGTCGCACGCCGACTCGCCGCCGAGGCCGTTGGCCTCGTGCTGGCCACCCGGGTGCCGAGCGCCGACTTGACCGGTCTGCCCGCGCTGCGGGTCGACCGGCTGACCGACGATGAGTCCCGGTCCTTGCTTCGCACGGTGTTGACGGGCCCGCTCGACGTCCGGGTCCGCGACCAGATCGTCGCGGAGGCACGAGGGAACCCGCTGGCACTGCTGGAATTACCTCGCGCACTCACCCCGGCCGAGTTGGCGGGCGGGTTCGGGCTGCCGGGCGCACTGGCACGCAGTCTGGACGGCACGTTTCGGCATCAGCTCGATACGCTTCCCGCCCCTAGCCGAACTCTGCTGGCGCTCGCAGCCGCCGAGCCGTCGGGTGATCCGGTGTTGTTGTGGGCCGCGACCACAGCGCTCGGTATCCCGGCCGACGCCGCCGAACCGGTGATGGAGGCCGGGCTCGCGGAGTTCGGTACCCGGGTCCGGTTCCGCCATCCGCTGGTGCGGTCGGCGGCCTATCGCTGTGTGGCGCTATCGGACCGGCAGCGTATTCATCGCGCGCTGGCGGCCGTCATCGATCCCGAGACCGATTCTGTCCGCCGCGCATGGCATCTCGGCCATGGCACCGCAGGCCCCGACGAGGATGTGGCCGCAGAACTGGAGCGCTCGGCAGAGCAAGTTCAAGCCCGCGGCGGAGTGAGCGCCGCGGCGTCGTTCCTCGAGCGCGCCGCGGCACTGACCATCGACCCGGCACGCAGGAGCGACCGCGCGATCACCGCCGCGTCCGCCAAGGCGCGGGCAGGTTTGCTCGACGCAGCGCGGGATCTGCTCAAGATCGCCGAGGCCACTCCGTTGACCGAACTACAGCGCGCTCGCGCCGATCTGGTTCGAGCCCAGTTGGCCCTCATCAGCAGCCACGGCAACGCCGCCGCTCCACTGCTGCTCAGCGCCGCTCGGCGGCTCGAAGACATCGACGCGACGCTCGCCCGTGAGACCTACCTCGACGCGTTGTCCGCCGCCATCTTCGCGGGTCGTTTGGCGGTCGACGCCGGGATGGTCGAAATCTCGGAGCTGGCCCGTTCGGCCACCCGGCCGCTCAGCACCCCGGGACCGGCCGACCTGTTACTGGATGGCCTGGCGACTCAGTACAGCGTCGGTTTCGTTGCCGGCCTGCCCGCCATTCACGCTGCGCTGCGCCAGTACGGCCACGGCATGACCACCGACCAGGAGCTCCGGTGGATGTTTCTTGCCTGCTTTGCGGCAGCACGGGTTTGGGATATCGACCGGCAGACCACACTTGCCGAGCGCTACGTCCAACTGGTCCGGGACAACGGGGCCGTCACCCAACTGCCGTTGGCGCTCAGCGCCCTCGTCGTGCCCCTGCTGTTCACCGGACAGTTCGACGCGGCAGCCTCCGGAATCGACGAGATGTGCGCCGCCATCGACGCGATGGGCAAGACCCTCACGCCGTTCAGCGCGATCATCCTGGCAGCGCTGCGGGGCAGGCAGGAGGAGGTCGACGCCCGGTGCGACGCCGCGCAACGCGACGCACTGCGGCGGGGTGAAGGGTTCGGCCTGACAGCGGTCGCCTGGTGCAGATCACTGATCGCCAATTCACGCGGTGACTACCGCACCGCGCGCGAAGCCGCCCAATACGCCTCGGCGGGTCGCGGGGATGCTGCGGCCTCGTGGTGGTCGCTCACCGAACTCGTCGAGGCGGCGTCCCGGCTGAAAGACACCGCTACCGCGACCGCAGCGCTTGCGCGGCTGACCGAGATGACCACGCCCAGTGCGACCGATTGGGGTCTCGGCGTGGAAGCCCGCTCGCGTGCACTGCTCAGCGAGGGAGACACCGCCGAACTCCTCTACCGCGAGGCCATCGAACGCTGCCGGCGGGCCGGCCTACGTCCCGACCTCGCCCGTTCACATCTGCTCTACGGCGAGTGGCTGCGACGGCAGCGCCGCCGGGTCGACGCCAGGCTGGAATTACGTTGCGCGCACGAGCTTTTCGAAGAGATGGGGATGACGGCGTTCGCCGAGCGGGCCCGCGGTGAACTGGCGGCCACCGGAGAGAAGGCCAGGCGCCGGGCGGCACCCGACACCGCCGGAGAACTCACCGCGCAGGAGGCCCAGATCGCCCGTCTGGCGCGAGAAGGATTGTCCAACCCGGAGATCGGCGCCCGGCTGTTCATCAGCGCCCGCACGGTGCAGTACCACCTGGCCAAGGTGTTCGCAAAGCTCGCCATCCGGTCGCGCAGCCAGCTCGATGATGCACTGACCGACAGTGGCGGGTAATCGGACTGGCCGGTGGCAGATGCGAAGGCCACCATCGTGGCCCAACGATGGCGCTGACGGCAGACGACAGGAGCACATCGGATGAAGATGCGGGCGGCACGCATGTACGGGTACCACCAACCCTTGCGGCTTGAGGAAGTGGACGTGCCCCATATCGGCCCGGAGGAAATACTCGTCAAGGTCGGCGGAGCGGGTATGTGCCGCACCGATTACCAGCTCATCGACGGCTACTTCGATCGCGGTCTTGCCATGGACTACCCGATCACGCCTGGTCACGAAGTGGCGGGCTGGGTCGACGGTGTGGGTTCTGCGGTCCCGGCGTCGGCCGGGTTGTCCGAAGGTGACCAGGTGGTGGTGTACGGCAGTTGGGGTGACGGCGCATGCCGGCAGTGCCACAACGGCAACGAGCAACTCTGCGCGCACGGCACCTGGGCGGGCTTCGGGCGGCACGGCGGATACCAGGAGTACCTGCCGGTCAACTACCGGTACCTGATCAAAATGCCGGGGCGAGTTGGCCTGTCCCCGGAGAACCTGGCGCCGCTGACCGACGCCGGTCTGACTCCCTACCGCGGCCTGAAAAAGCTGCGCGACGCGGGACATCTGAGGGCGGGCGGCACCATCGGTGTCAGCGGTATCGGCGGATTGGGCAGCTACGGCGTCCAGTACGCCAAACTGCTCTCCGGCGGCGCCGACGTGGTGGCTTTCGCCCGCAGCGACGAGAAGCTCGGGATCGCCAAGACGAACGGGGCCGACCACGGCATCAATGTCCGCGGCAAGGATGCCGACGCGGTCCGTGAGGAACTCGAGACCCTCACCGGCCGTGCCGAACTCGACGCCGTGATCGAATGCGCGGGATCTGAGGACGCCTTGCGACTCGCCTTCGCCCTGCTGGCCGCCGAGGGCGCCGTCGCGTCGGTTGGGCTCATCGGCAATCGCGTCGACATCCCGTTGTTCCCGCTGGTGGCCAGGGAGTACACGTATTTCGGTTCGTTCTGGGGCAACTTCAACGACCTCACCGAGGTATTGGCGCTTGCCGAAGCCGGGCAGATCAAGGACACCGTCACCCGGGTCCGGTGGGAGGACGTCAACGACACCCTGGATGCCATCGGCCGCGGCGAGGTGCTCGGCCGTGCCGTCATCGTCTACGACTGAGGAAACAGTTGATGCTCAACAGAATCCGGCTGGGCCTGGCTGTGGCCCTTGCCTTGATGTTCACACTGCCGATGGGAACCGCAATGGCACAACCAGATGACGCCGTCGAATCGTCCAACCTCGCCACCGTGCGGGCCGGCTTCGATGCCTGGGCAAACGGAACGGGCAGCCCGTATGACTCCCTCGCCCAGGATGTGACATGGGAGATCGTCGGCAATTCCGTTGCTTCCCGGGTCTATACGAGCAAGGCCGACTTCATCGACAACGTCATCGCGCCGTTCAACGCGCGGATGTCACAGCGGCTGATCCCGACCATTCGCGACATGTACACCGACGGCGACACCGTGATCGTGTTCTTCGACGCCGAAGGCACGGCTCGCGACGGTCTGCCGTACCGCAACACCTACGCGTGGTTTCTGACCCTGCATGACGACACGATCGTCAAGGCGTCGGCATTCTTCGACTCCATCGCATTCGACGATCTGTGGAAGCGGGTGTCACCGGGGCCCTGACGGGCCGCGCTAATTCTTGGGCCGCTTGCCGGCCGTGACTTCCTCGGGGTACTCGTCGTAGAACGGCACGTACCCCTCGTCGCGGCCGGCAAGGACATACAGCGGATCGGAGACCTCCGATCCGAAACCCTCCTTACGGAGGTCGACCTTCTGGCTCTTGAACGTCGAGGTGTGGGCGAGCTCGCCGACGACGCGCACGAACAGCGGCACCGCGTATGGCGGCAGGTGGTCGTAGAACGCCTTGGCAAGCGCCTTGCCGTCGAACTCCTTGCCCTCCTTGAGCTGCACCGCGGCCATGCCCGCGCGCCCGCCTGCGCCGGGCACCTCGACACCGAATACGGTGCACTCCTCGACCAGCGGACTGCTCGCAACGGCGGCCTCCACCTCGGTGGTGGCGACGTTCTCGCCTTTCCAGCGGAACGTGTCGCCGAGCCGGTCGGCGAACGCGGCGTGGCCGAAACCCTGCGACCGCATCAGGTCGCCGGTGTTGAACCAGACGTCGCCGTCCTTGAAAGCGTTGCGCACCAACTTCTTCTCGGTCGCCGACGAGTCGGTGTAGCCGTCGAACGGCTGCAGCGCATTGACTTTGGACAGCATCAGGCCCGGCTCACCGGATTTCACCTTGCGCAGCCGGCCGTCGGGACCACGCGCCGGCTCACCGCTGTCGGGGTCGTACTCGACGAAGACGACCGGGCTCGGGCAGATGCCGGTCGACTTCGACACGTTGAACACGTTGACGAACGCGGTGTTTCCCTCACTGGCGCCGTAGAACTCACACACGCGGTCGATGCCGAACCGCTCGGTGAACTCGTCCCAGATCGCCGGCCGCAAACCGTTCCCGATGATCACGCGCACGTTGTGCGCGCGGTCGGTCGGCTTCGGCGGCTGGTTGAGCAGGTATCCGCAGATCTCCCCGATGTAGACGAACGCGGTCGCGCCGTAGTCGATCACCTCGTCCCAGAAGCGTGACGCGGAGAACGACTTGCCAAGGGCCAGAGCAGCACCCGAATTCAGCACGGAGCCGACGGACACCGTCAGCGCGTTGTTGTGATAGAGCGGCAGGCAGCAGTACAGGGTGTCGTTGCTGTGCAGCCGCAGCCCGATACCGCCGAACCCGGCCAGCGCGCGCAGCCACCGGTAGTGCGTCATGACACTGGCCTTGGGCATGCCGGTGGTGCCGGACGTGAAGATGTAGAACGCCTTGTCCTTGGCGAGCACGGCCGACGCGCTGGCCGGGTTACCGGTCGGCGCGGTGGCCGCGAGCCGCTGCAGCTCCTCGACCGTCATCAGACCCGTTGTCTCGGCGCCGGATTCGTTGATCGGGTCGACGAGGTCGGATTCCGCGACCATGGCCCTCGCGTTGAGCAGGCCGATGCTGTGCGCCAGCACCTTGCCGCGCTGGTGGTAGTTCAGCATGCCTGCGACCGCACCGCACTTGACGATCGCGAGCATCAACAGCACCGCGTCGGGCGAGTTGCGCAGCATCACCCCCACCACGTCGCCG
Organism: Mycolicibacterium wolinskyi str. Jessa 2025; assembly: GCF_049241375.1. Lineage (NCBI taxonomy): Bacteria > Bacillati > Actinomycetota > Actinomycetes > Mycobacteriales > Mycobacteriaceae > Mycobacterium > Mycolicibacterium wolinskyi. Next base: position 1,898,720 of record NZ_CP185960.1, on the reverse strand, counting down.
TGGCCCACACCGCGCGCGGCCAACACAGCGGCATAGCGGTTGACCGTCTCGTTGGCCTGCTTGTAGGTCAGCCGCTCGTCATCGAACTTGATGAAGACCCGGTCGGCGTACTGGGCGGCACGCTCCTGGAAGACCTTGCCGATCGACGTCTTGGTCGTCGGCCTGGCCAGAAAGCCCGTGAGCACTCCACGCAGAATGACCGGAGCGTCCATGATCAGGCTCGGTACCTGGGTGGCGATGTCGAGCAGCCCGACACTGCTCCTGGTGCCCGGTTTCTGGTCGGTCATGCGCTGGGTCCCCCTCCACGCTGTGTGGCCGTCGATGTGGGCAACACCTTAACCACGCGCCACGCTCCGCGTTACCGCCGGTTCTGCCTACGGCGCGCAGGCGTCGAGCGCGGCGTCCACATCGGACACCACCACGAGCCGGTCCAGCGCGCCCGGCGAGACATAGCCGGTATCGGCCAGACCGCGCAGCCACGTCAACAGCCCGTCGTAGTGCCCGAACGGGTCGAGCAGGATCAATGGCTTGTCGTGCATACCCAGGTAGCCGGCCGTCCACGCTTCGAAGAACTCCTCGAGCGTGCCGATGCCACCGGGCAGCGCGATGAACGCGTCGGAGCGGTCCTCCATCTCCTTCTTGCGTTCGCGCATGGTGTCGGTGACGACGAGTTCGGCGGCGTCGACGTCGGCCAGCTCGCGGTGCACGAGCGCCTTGGGAATCACGCCGACGGTGCGGCCGCCCTTGGAACGGGCACCACGGGCCACCGCCCCCATGGCCGAGACGTTGCCGCCACCGGAGACCAGGGTCCAGCCCCGCTCGGCGATTGCCGAACCCACCTGGCCGGCCAATGCGAGCAGTTCAGGGTGCGTCGGGCCGGACGCGCAATACACACACACCGCCCACTGGCGGTCGAATACAGCTGACACTCATCCAACCTAAGGGTTCTGGGTGAACGAGCGATTTCCGGCCGGATGCCATCGAGTCCCCGACTAGATTCGGCAGCATGCCAGTCGATTGGGTGATCGCACCCCACGACCGAGCCCTGGACGGCGTCGAAGCCGGCCTGCGAAAGCGCTCCGGAGCCGTTCTGCTGGGACCGGACGGGGTCGGCAAGACGTTCCTGGCCCGCACCGCCGCGGAATGGATAGGCCCGGACTTCCACCGGGTCGTCTGGGTTTCGGGCACCGAGTCGGGGGCCGCCATTCCGTTCGCAGCGGTCGCGCATCTGATCGACGTCCCGGCGACCGGCAGAACCGCCGATGTGTTGCGCGCCGCCCGGGATTCACTCGGTTCGGACCTGCTCGTGGTGGTCGACGACGCGCATCTGCTCGACCGGCTGTCGGCCGCGCTGGTGTACCAGCTGGCCGTCAGCGGCGCCGCGAAGCTCGTCGTCACCGCCTCGGCCGAACGGCCGGTGCCCGACGAGGTGGCGGCGCTGTGGAACGACGGATTGCTGAGCCGCATCGAAGTGCAGCCCGCGGGACACGATGACGTCCGGCTCGCCGAGCAGGTGTCGGCCTTCATCGCCGATCTCCCGGCCGGTGCCATGCACACGCTGCAATATCTCGCCGTGCACGATCCGCTGCCGCTGTCGGATGTGACGGCGTTGGCGGGCCCGGATGCCGTTGAGCGGGCATGCGAGTCCGGCGCGGTGCGAGTCGACGACGGGATGGTTCACTGCGCGCATCCGCTGTTTCTCGACGCGGTCCGCGCGGTGGTGGGCGGGCCGGGTTTGCGTCGCCTGCGCACCGGACTGGTCGAACGGATGGCCGCCAAGCCGACCGCCGGGGTGGTCGACCGGCTGCGGCTCGCGGTGCTGGCCCTCGACAGCGACGTGGCGTTCCCTGCCGCCGACCTCACCGCGGCGGGCGCCGAGGCGCTACGGCTCGGCGATCTGGAGTTGAGCGAGCGGCTCGGCCGGGCCGCGGTGGCCGCCGACGGCGGTTTCGAGGCGCGGATGACGCTCGCGTACGCGCTGGCTTGGCAGGGCCGCGGGCGGGAGGCCGACGCCGTGCTCGCCGAAGTCGATCCGGCCGCGTTGAGTGAATCGGAGCTGATGGCGTGGGCACTGCCGCGGGCGGCCAACCAGTTCTGGATGCTGTCGGAACCCGAGCGGGCCACCGCGTTTCTTCGGGCCACCAGCAACCGGGTGTCCTCGCCGTGCGCCCGCGTGACCCTGGACGCGCTCTCGGCCACGTTCGCGATGAATTCCGGTGCACCGCAACGCGCGTCGGAGATCGCCGCCGGCGTGCTGGCCTCCCCTGCCGCCGACGACACCGCTATCGGGTGGGCGGCCTCTGCCGCTGCGTTGAGCTGCGCCCGGATCGGCCGGTTCGGTGAGGTCGACGCGATGGCGCAGCGGGCGATCGACGCCGGCCACCCGGGGCTGCTGCGGTTCACGAGTGGGTTCGGTCAGACGACGACGCTCATCCTCGCCGGTGAGTTGGGCCGGGCGCAGGCGCTGGCGCGACAGCTGACCGATTTCGCACAGCTGCTGCAGCCGGGCCGGGCCATCGGCGACGTACTGGTGGCCGATGTGCTGATGGTCCGTGGTGAGCTTGAGGAGGCGGTGACGCTGTTGCGAAGGGCGACAAGCGCTTTGGCGCCGACCGGTTACTCCTGGGGGCCGCTGGCGTGGATGCTGTTGGCGCAGGCACTCGCTCAACGCGGTATGCCGGTGGAGGCGGTGAAGGCGTTGTCACGCGCGGAATCCCGCCACGGCTTGAAGTCGATGCTGTTCGCGCCGGAGCTGTCGTTGGCGCGGGCCTGGACCAGCTTCGCGCGCAAGGATTCCACGGGCGCCATCTCGGCGGCGCGCGATGCCGTCAAAGCGGCCGAACGCGGCGGACAGCAGGCCATCGCGCTACGGGCCCTGCACGACGCGGTCCGGTTGGGCGATGCCCGCGCGGTCGACGGCCTGGCCCGCATCGACATGGACTGTCTCTTCGGAAAACTCACCCGAGACCATGCCCGCGCGTTGGCCGACGGCGACCGTGCCGCGCTTCTGGCGGTGTCTGCGCGCTATCGCGACCATGGGTTCGGGGCTGCCGCCGACGACGCCGCCCGTCAAGCCTCGGCCTGAATTCCTGCGTCGAGCGTTCGCCACCCGGCCATAAGCTTGGTTGGATCGCACAGACTGTGGAGGTGGCAGTGTGAGTGCGCTTGACGGGTTCTACTCGACGTGGAACAAGGCCCGTGAGACCTTTGGACAAGGCACTCCCGACGACGGCTCCCAGTTCGACGGCAGCTCACGCCTCATGCAGATGAAGGCCAGCGTCGATGCCGCCGCACCCGATGACCGCTGGCAAGGCTCCGGATCCCAGGCCTACGCGGCGGCCAACAAAGAACACGCCGCGGTGTACGAGAAACTCGCCGAACTCGACAAGAAGATGGCCGGCGAGGTCAAAAAGGCCGCCGACGTCGTGAATATCGGACGGACCAACCTCGACACCGCCAAAGGCTGGGTAGAGAGCATGGTCAACTCACTGCCCGCCACGTCAGCCCAAGACCGTGAGAACAAGTTGGTGCCCATCGCCAAAGAAGGCATCACCAAAGTCGACAACATCGTCAAGTCGGCGACCGACGACATGACGACCATCAAAGGCAACGTCGACAAACTCAAGGGCGAGTACGACACGCTCACCGAACAGAAATTCGGGCCGGATGGGGACAAGAAACCCGGTGACGCCGACATGCTCACCGATGAAGAGGAGCGGGACGGCGAAGGAGACGAAACCAAGACCGATATGTCGTCGGGCGACATCGAAGCCATCGACAACGCCAACCGGGCACTGCTCGATCAGATGCGGCAGGAATACGAGCAGCTTCCCGACGGGCAGGTCAAGACCGATCGGCTCGCCGACATCGCCGCCATCGAGGAAGCCCTCAAGGTTGACGGCTCGCATCTCGTCTACCTGGAGAAGCCCGCCGATCCCTCGCAGATGATTCCCGCGGCCACGTCCGTCGGTGACCCGTTCAAGGCCGACCACGTGTCGGTGACCGTTCCCGGGGTGGGGAGCACGACCCGCGACGCTGTTGCGGGGATGACGGGTGAGGCCGCCGCGCTTCGCAACGAAGCGATCGAGATCGCCGAACGCGAGGGCGAGAGCACCAACATCGCGACCGTGTCGTGGGTCGGCTACCAACCCCCGCTCAACCTCGGCCAGTCATCGGTACTCAACGATGATCTCGCCCAGGCGGGGGCACCGAAGCTCACCTCGTTCCTGCACGACCTCGACGCCGCCTCCCGAAATCCGGGCCAGACCACCGCCCTGTTCGGACACTCCTACGGCTCGTTGACGTCGGGCATCGCCATGAAGGAAGGCGCCAGCCAGTACCTGGACAACGCTGTCCTGTACGGTTCTCCCGGCTTCCAGGCCGACACCCCGGCAGAACTCGGGATGAACGACGACAACTTCTTCGTGATGTCCGCGCCAGACGACCCGATCAATACGATCGGGGCACTCGCGCCGCTGCACGGGTGGGGGTCGGACCCGAACGACATCATCCGAGAAGGCGACGGACACCTTCGGTATCGGTTCGAGCACCTGGAAACCGCTGCCGGCAACACACCTATCGCGGACTATGAATCCAAGACCGGAGCGTCCGGACACTCGGAGTATCCCCAAAACGCAGGAGATCGAATGACTGGCTACAACCTGGCGGCAATCCTGCTCGACCGCCCGGATCTCACCGTGAAGGCAACACCGCCGGAAGGACGCCTGACATGGTGAGCCGGCGGCGGGCTCGATCAGCGCGGCGTCACGCGATCGCGCTGACTTTTCTGGTGTCCACATCCATGGTGATAGGCGGCTGTTCCATGACGGAGAATCCATACGAGTCCAAGACCGTCAAGGGTGAGGAAGCGGTCAAGCTCATCGACAGCATGCGCGAAAAGGGCTCGTACGAGCAGGCCCGCGAGCGCCTCAACGCCACCGCGAAAGTCATCGCCGAACGCATCGTTGCCGCTGTCCCCGGCCAGACGTGGAAGTTCAGCGACGACCCCAACGTCCAGCAGGTGAAGGCGAGCGGACTGCCGTGCGAGAAACTCACCGGCGATATCGCAAAACGTCCGATGTCCGACTCCGTCAAATTCGGCAGGACGTTCAGCACCGAAGAGTTCGCCGTTGCGAACGACGTCGTTCGCGAAGAAGCCGCCCAATACGGTGCGACCGGGGAATCATCGCTGTTCAACGAGCAGGCCAAGCGCGACTTCGACATACAGGGCAACGGCTACGAATTCAACCTCGGCCAATCCAAGTTCGCCACGCTCAACATCACCGGAGACTGCTTTCTCCTGCAGAGCGTCGTGGATCTGCCACCCGGCCAGCTACCGCCCGAATAACGCAGGAACTTCCGCACGGCACCCACCCGTACCGACCGTAAAATCCTTAGCTAGACCGCATGAGCTCGACGCATGACAAGGGGCTTCGATGAACCAGTTCGTCGCCAACACCGGCGCCATGAACACCTGGCAGCAGCAGCTGACCGATCTCAGCACTGACGTCGGCAACTTCATCAACAGCGCCCCGGGCGTCTCCACGGTCCTCAACAGCCACGGCACGATCGGCCATCCGATGCAGACCGCGTTCGACGCAGCGCAATCGGCGCGGGGCAGTGCCATGGGTGCGACGCAGTCCGCGTCTGCCAAGATCTCCGATCTGCTCCGGCAGGCTGCCCAGGCCTATGAACGTGGTGACATGGCCTCGGCCGACAAGCTCAAGGCGCAGGCCCAGCAGATGGAGGGCGCCGCCGGTGCGCCGAGTGCGGCCGGAGGCGCGCCGAGCGCAGGTGGCCACGACGGCGGCGCCCAGTCCGCCGGCCAGATGATGGGCCAGTTCGGCCAGATTGCCGGCCAGATGATGCAAGGCGTCACCCAGCCGCTGCAGGGTATGGCCCAGGCTCTCGGCCAGATGCCGCAGCAGGTGTTCCAGGGTGTTCAGGGCATTGTGCAGACCGCCACGCAAGGCGCCGCCGGAGCGGGCGGCGGCGCCGCGGCGGCGGCGGCACAGGGCGCCAATGCCGGTGCGGCCCAAGCGGGCGAAGCACCGGCAGGAGCGGCACCGGCCGGGGCCGGAGCCCCGGAGACCGGTGAGAAGGCTCCCGTGCAGTCGGGCATCATGAGCGAAGAGCGCATGCGCGAACTGCAGGGCGAGCGTGAGGAGATGCAGCGCATGGACCACGCCCCGGTGGGTCAGGAGCGCCCGGGCATCAACCCGGTCAACCTGTAACCGTCAACTCGCCGCCCTCGAGGCGCCACGAACGGTCGATGCCGATCATGTCCAGGAATCGTTCGTCGTGGCTGACGACGATGAACGCGCCTCGATAAGCGTTGAGCGCCGATTCCAGCTGCCCGACACTGACCAGGTCGAGGTTGTTGGTCGGTTCGTCGAGCAGCAGCAGCTGTGGCGCCGGCTCGGCGTAGAGCACGCAGGCCAGCGTCGCCCGCAGCCGCTCGCCGCCGGACAGCACCTTGACCGGCAGGTGGATGCGATCGCCCCGGAAGAGGAACTGCGCCAACAGATGCATCCTGCGGGTGTGCGACAGGCTCGGGGCCGCGGCAGCCAGACTCTCGGCGACCGTCCGCTCCGGATCGAGCAGGTCCAACCGTTGCGACAGGTAGGCGATTCGCCCGTCGGCACGCTGCACCGTCCCGGAATCCGGCTCCAGTTGCCCGTCGATGATCCGCAGTAGCGTCGACTTCCCGGCACCGTTGGCGCCGGTCAGCGCAATCCGCTCCGGGCCACGTACGGAGACGTCGATTCCCGTGTCGGCGAACAACTTCCGACCGCCACGGGCGATCTGCAATCCTTCGCCCACGAACAAGGTCCGGCCGGCGGGCACGACGGTGTCGGGCAGGTCGAGCACGATGACCTTGTCGTCGCGCAACGCGCGTTCGGCGTCGTCGAGCCGCGACCGCGCATCGTCCACCCGCCGCGAATGCACGTCGTCGGCCCGTCCCGCCGACTCCTGCGCATCGCGTTTGAGCTTGCCCGCAATGATTTTCGGCAACCCGGCGTCCTTGATATTTCGCGCGGCATTGCTCGCCCGCCGCGCCGCCCGCTCGCGCGCCTCCTGCATCTGGCGCTTCTCGCGCTTGAGCTGCTGTTCGGCGTTGCGGATGTTGCTCTCGGCCACCCGCTGACCGGCCTCCACGATCTCCTGGTACGCGGTGAAATTCCCGCCGTAGAACATGATTTCACCGCGATACAGCTCGGCGATCTGATCCATCCGGTCCAGCAGCACGCGGTCGTGACTGACCAGCAGCAGACACCCGGCATAGTCGTCGAGAGCTGCGTAAAGACGTTGCCGCGCATCCAGATCCAGGTTGTTGGTCGGCTCGTCGAGCAGCAGCACATCGGGCCGCTTCAGCAGTTGCGCCGCAAGACCCAACGACACCACCTCCCCACCGGACAGCGTTCCCAACGTCCGGTCGAGCTCGAGCTTTTCGAGGCCGAGCCGATCCAACTGGGCACGTGACCGCTCCTCGATGTCCCAATCATCGCCGATGATCGTGAAGATCTCCTCGCTCGCGTCACCGGCGGCCAGCGCCGCGAGCGCATCGAGCACCGGCGCCACGCCGAGCACGGCAGACACCGTGAGGTCAGCGACGAAAGGCAAGGTCTGCGGCAGGTAGCCAACGGTTCCGTTCACGGTCACCGAACCGGCCGTCGGTTTGAGCTCGCCGGCAATCAACTTGAGCAGCGTGCTCTTTCCGGCGCCGTTGGGTGCGACGAGTCCGGTGCGGCCAGGGCCGACGGTGAACGACAGCTCCGAGAACAACTCGGTGTCATCGGGCCACGAGAACGACAGATTCGAACAGACAATAGACATGCTGGAACTCCAAAGAGTCTGCGGCATACGGCCGCAGTGAGGACAGGACGACAGAATCGGCTCGCGGGTATTACCCGGAGATCTCGTCGTCTCCCAGCATGTTTTCGGCCCACCTCGGTCGACAGCAGTTGCAATCACCCATGATAGCCACGGGTGCAACCGATTATCCGGTCACGAATAGCCGCGCAACCGATTCAGTTCTCGCCGTTCGCGTTTCGTGGGCCGCCGGCGCCCCGGTCGCGCACCGGTACGGCGGCCAGTATCTCCTTGGGCGGGGGTGGCGGGCTGCGGTCGATCAGGCATTCGGCGGCGATCGCCGCCCCGACTCGTTTGGCGATCGGCCGCACCACCTCGACGATCCGTTCGCGGCCGTCCAACCGGACCCGCACCTCGTCACCGGGGCTGACGTGCTGTGCCGGCTTGGCCGCGACGTCGTTGACGCGAACATGACCACCCCGGCAGGCCGCTGCTGCCGCGGAGCGGGTCTTGGTGATCCGCACGGCCCAGATCCAGCTGTCGACGCGAACGCTGCTCACCTGTTCAACGGTAGCCCGGTCAGCTCGTCAGATAGCCGCGCAGCATGCCGGTCGCGGCGGTGATCGCCTCGACCGGCACGCGCTCGTCGACGCGGTGCGCGAGGTTGGGATCGCCGGGCCCGTAGTTGACCGCCGGGATCCCCAGGGCGGCGAAGCGCGCGACGTCGGTCCAGCCGTATTTGGCACGCACCTGGCCGCCTGCGGCGGCGATCAGTGCGGCCGCGGCGGGCTTCGACAGCCCGGGCAGCGCCCCGGCCGCGGCGTCGGTGAGTTCGATGGTCACATCGAGCCCGTCGAGCACCTCGTGCACGTGAGCCACGGCCTGGTCGATGCTGCGGTCCGGTGCGAACCGGAAGTTCACCGTGACGGCCGCGGCGTCGGGAATGACGTTGCCTGCGACGCCGCCGTCGATACGGACCGCCGACAGGCCCTCGCGGTACACGCACCCGTCGATGTCGACCGAACGCGCCTGGTAGGCCGACAACCGGTCGAGAACGGCACCGAGTTTGTGGATCGCGTTGTCGCCGAGCCACGATCGCGCGGAGTGTGCCCGCGTCCCGGCGGCCCGGACGACGACGCGGATGGTCCCCTGGCAACCTGCCTCGATGTAGCCGCCGGACGGCTCACCCAGGATCGCGACGTCGGCGACGAGCCAGTCGGGTAGCTCGCGCTCGATGCGGCCGAGGCCGTTGGCGCTCGATTCGATCTCCTCGCAGTCGTACATCACGAGCGTGATGTCGTGCGACGGCTCGGCGATCGTGGCCGCGAGATGCAGGAACACCGCGTCACCGGACTTCATGTCCGATGTGCCGCAGCCGTACATCTCCCCGTCGACGACGCGGCTGGGCAAATTGTCGGCCGCGGGCACCGTGTCGATGTGACCGGCCAGCATCACGCGCGACGGCCGGCCCAGATTCGTGCGGGCGAGCACGGCGTCGCCATTGCGGATCACCTCGAACGCCGGGGCCTGCGCGCGCAGTGCCGCCTCGATCTCGTCGGCGATGCGCTGTTCGTGTCGCGACTCGCTGGGGATGTCGACAAGCGCCGCGGTCAGTGCGATCGGATCGGCGCGCAGGTCTAGCCCCATGGACACCGAGGCTAGTCCAGTAGCGTGTAGCTCCGTGACTGCAGCATCTGGCGTCGGCCTGGCCACCATCGCCGCCGACGGAACCGTCCTGGACACCTGGTTTCCCGCCCCCGAGCTGAGCGCGGACGCTCCGGCCGGAACGGTCCGGCTCAGCGGCGATGACGTGCCCGCCGAGTTCGCCGGCCTCACCGGTAAGGATGAGGACCGCAACGTCGAGGTCGTGGCGGTGCGCACGACGATCGCCGACTTAGGCGACAAGCCGGCCGACACCCATGATGCCTACCTGCGGCTGCACCTGCTGTCACACCGCCTCATCGCGCCGCACGGCGCCAACATGGACGGCATCTTCGGGGTCCTGGCCAATGTGGTGTGGACGAACTTCGGTCCGTGCGCGGTCGACGGGTTCGAGACCACTCGCGCCCGGCTGCGGCGTCGCGGCGCGGTCGCGGTGTACGGGATCGACAAGTTCCCGCGCATGGTCGACTACGTGACGCCGACGGGCGTGCGCATCGCCGACGCCGACCGGGTTCGGCTGGGCGCGCACCTGGCCTCGGGCACCACGGTCATGCACGAGGGCTTCGTGAACTTCAACGCCGGAACCCTGGGCACGTCGATGGTCGAGGGTCGTATCTCGGCCGGTGTCGTGGTCGATGACGGCTCCGACATCGGCGGCGGCGCGTCGATCATGGGCACGTTGTCGGGCGGCGGCACCGAGGTCATCTCGGTGGGCAAGCGCTGCCTGCTCGGCGCCAACGCGGGTCTCGGTATCTCGCTCGGCGACGACTGCGTCGTCGAAGCCGGCCTCTACGTGACCGGCGGGACCAAGGTGACCACCGCAGACGGTCAGACGACGAAGGCCAAGGACCTGTCGGGCGCAAGCAACCTGCTGTTCCGCCGCAACTCGCTTTCGGGTGCGGTCGAGGTCGTCAAGCGGGACGGCACCGGCATCACCCTCAACGAGGCCCTGCACGCGAACTGACTCATGGCCGGTGAGGCAGAATCGGGCGGGTGACATACCCGCCGAGGGGCGATCAACCGTGGAACCGACCCGGCAGCGCGCCTTCGCCGTTCGACGACGCCACCATCCAGTTCGCGCGTAGCGCCCTGCCGTCGCCCGAGCCACCGGCACCGCCCAACCGCCGCGGGCTCAAGATCCTGGTGAGCGCTGCCGTCGTCCTGGTCCTGGTCGTGGCCGGTCTCGGGGCGGCCGAGTGGTATGCGCGCGACCGCGCCAAGAGCATCATCGCCGCGACGCTGCAATGCCTGATGGGCGATACGTCCACGGTGCAACTCGCGTCGATGCCGCCGTTCCTGTGGCAGCACTTCACCGGGGACTACACCGCCATCGACATCCAGACCGCCGGTAAGCAGATCCGCGAGGCCAAGGGCATGCGGTTCGACATCGCCATCCGGAATCTGCGGCTCGAAGACGGTCCGGGTAGCGCCGGGACGATGGGCTCGTTGGACGCCGACGTGACCTGGCCGGCCGACGGCATCAAAGAGTCGATCCAATCGGCGATCCCGGTGCTCGGTCAGTTGGTCACCGACGTGACGAGCAATCCCGACGACGGCACCCTCGAGCTCAACAGCGTGCTGGCCAGCGTGACCGTGAAACCGGAGGTCAGCGCGAAAGGCGGTCTCGCGTTGCAGATCGTCGACGCCACCGGGCCGGGGATGGGCGCGATCAGCGACTTGCAGCCGATGCTCGACGACTTCCTGGCGAGCCAGACCGACAACTTCCCGCTCGGCGTGCACGCCGACAGCGTGGCCGTGGAGAAAAACGGTGTGGTGGCGCATTTTTCGACCGAGAACGCCGCCCTTCCGGCCGGCGGGGAAGACGACTGCTTCGCGGGCTGACGATCCCTATCGCACGGCGAAGTCGACGCCGACGAGCCGTTCGGACACGTCCCACAGGCGGGCGGCCTCCGCAGCATCGCGGGCGGGCTTGTAGACGTCCTGTTCGGCAGGTGAGCCCGCCAGATGCCGAAACCCGCTCGGGCCGTAGAACTTGCCGCCCTGCGCGTGGGGGCTGGTGGCGGCATACAGGGCAGGCAGCATGCCCTCGTCGACGGATTTGTTGACCAACCCGAGCCGGGCCATCAGCCGGACCACGCGGACCTGAAGCGTGTCGCGGCTGCGACCCATCTGCGGTTGGGCGGCCAGCAGGTTGGTCGGCGTCACGCCGGGGTGTGAGACATTGCTGGTGATGCCCCATCCGGCGCGCTCGCTGCGGCGGTCGAGCTCAATGCCGAACATCAGGTTGGCGATCTTGGACTGGCTGTAGGCCTTGCCCTGCGAGTAGGACTTCTCGAAGTTCAGATCGTCCCAGTTGATGGCGTTCCGTTCCGCGGCGACACTCGACTGCGTCGTCACCCGCGCCCGGCCCGCCCTCAGCACGGGCAGCAGGCGCGCGGTGAGCGCAAAGTGCCCGAGATGGTTGGTCCCCCACTGCAGTTCGAAACCGTCGGCGGTGGTTTGCCGATTCGGCGGGCTCATCACGCCGGCGTTGTTGATCAGCAGGTGCACCGGCCGGCCCTCGTCGACAAGCTCACCGGCAAGGTCGGCGACCGACTGCAACGACGACAGATCCAGGCGCCGGATGCCGACCCGGGCGTTGGGCACCGCGGCACCGATACGGGCGACGGCGTCACGACCCTTGTCGGTGTTGCGCACCGGCAGAATGACCTCGGCACCGGCCGCCGCCAACCGCCCTGCGAGCCCGAAACCGATGCCGTCGCTGCCACCCGTGATCACGGCCAGTTTGCCGCTCAGGTCCGGCACGTCCACTTCTGCATTGCGCGGCATCACGTTCTCCTCGGTGCGTCGTCAGGTCTGTGATTCCAAGCTGCCAGTGTCCTGGGAACACATTCAGGGGCGGGTTATCCACTGATCGCCGATCCCCCGATGGCCGGGCCCTTCCGCAGGAACGTGGCCTCATCGACCATCGAGTCGTGACATCCGCTGATGGCGATCTCTCCGACGTGGCCGATCTGTTGCGTGCGCGCCGGCGAGTATTGCAGCCAGAAGACGTCGGTCTCCCGCGCGGCAGGCGCCGACGCACGCCTGGTTTGCGTCGCGACGAGGTCGCCGCACTGTGTTCGGTGTCGTCCGCCTATTACGGCAGGCTGGAACGGCGCTGTGGTCCGCGTCCGTCGCCGGCCATGCTGGCGAGCATCGCGCGCGGCCTCCGATTCAACCGAGCCGACCGCGACCGATTGTTCAGTGCGGCGGGCTACGACCTTGCCGGAGAGGTTCTGGGCACGGCGCATGTGGACCCCGGTGCCATGCATGTACTCGGCCGATTGGCCGACACACCGGCGATCGCCGTCGACGCGATGGGCGAGGTTCTGCACCAGACACCTTCGGCAAAGGTGCTTTTCGGCGAGTTGACCGGTTTCAGCGGGTGGTCGCGAAGTGGTTACTACCGGTGGTTCACCGACCCCGGCGAACGGCTGCGCCACGAGGTGACCGAGCACTCGACGATCGGTGACGAGATCGTAGCCGATCTACGCCGGAGTCTGATGGACCGTGAAAACGCCTGCCCGGCCTCAGATCTCGTGAAGCTCCTGTTGCGCCGCAGCGACGAATTCGCCGAGATCTGGCGGCGTGCACCACTCGTGGACGCGGTCCGGATCAACCGTCAGTGTCGAATCGTTCATCCCGCACTCGGTGTGATCCAACTGCAGCGCGAGGTGTTGTTCGACACCGACCGCAACCGGCGCGTCGTGATCTATCTGGCCGTGCCGGGCTCGGAAAGCCATACCAAGATCAAACTCTCGACGGTCATCGGCCACCACCGATTCTTCGACGGGTGAACCTCACTGGCTCACCCGCGCATCGGCGTGCAGATCGCGCAGGTAGGACTGCGGGTCGGCGCCCAACGCGGTGAGTTTGGCGTGGCTGGGCGTCCCGGGCTCGGCCGTGAACACCAACAGCGTGTGCATCTGCACGGCATCGTGGAGGATCTGGCACTGCACCTCAAGCACGCCGAGTTTCGGATGCACGATGCGTTTGGCCAGTTCGGGAGCATGTCCGACGTCGTGGCGCTTCCACAGTTCGGCGAACTCTGCGCTGCGACTCAACAGATCGTCGACGATCTGGGCGGCACGCGATCCGGCCCCGTCGCGCGCATAGGCCATCCTGGCGCCGGCGGCGTACGACAGCCCGATGGCGGCGCGATCCTCGACCGGGTACAGCTCGCGGGACGCCTCGTCGGTGAACCACCGGTACACCACGCTGCGCGCGAAGCCTTGGTAGGTGGTTTCTTCACCCAGCAGAGCGCGCGCCGGGGGTGTCTGCACCAACGTCTCGCCCAACGCCGACATCACCTGAGCCGGTGTGTCCTGCAAGCGATCAAGAATCCGCATCGTGGCCGGGCTGACATGCTCACCGGTGGGAATCCGGGCCGGGGCGTTGTGCCCGGCCAGGCGGAACAGGTGATCACGTTCGTCCAGTGACAACCGCAGCGCCCGCGCCAAGGAGGCCAACACCTCCGTCGACGGCTGCGGAGCCCGCCGCTGCTCCATGCGGCAGTAGTAGTCCGTCGAGATCAGCGCGAGTGCCGCGACCTCTTCACGGCGCAACCCGGCGGTTCGCCGGCGCGGGCCCGCGGGCAACCCCACGTCCTCGGGAGTGAGCGCTTCCCGCCGGGTGCGCAGGAAGTCGGCCAGCTGTCCCTGATCCATCAGCCCATTGTCACCGCGCACCAGGCCGCCGGCCAGGGATCACCAGACCCCCGATCAGTCGGCGGCCAGCACACAGAACTCGTTGCCCTCGGGGTCGGCCAGCACCACCCAGGTCTGTTCGCCCTGGCCGATGTCGACATGCCGGGCACCGAGGCCGATCAGCCGGTCCACCTCGGCCTGCTGATCGTCCGGCGTGAAGTCGAGGTGCAGGCGGTTCTTGACCACCTTGTCGTCCGGTACCGCGAGAAACAGCCAAATGGGGCCGGCACCCGGCGGCGGGGTCAGCACCACGTCACCGTCGGAGTCGGTGTGCTTCGGCCAGCCGAGCGCCTGTGCCCACCAGGCGCCCAGTGCCTCGGGGTCGCGAGCATCGATGCAGATCTCGGAGAACCTCAACCCCATTGCGCGAGCTCCTTTTTCAGCACCTTGCCCATCGCATTGCGGGGCAAGGCGTCCACGAGCCGCACTTCACGCGGCCGCTTGTGCACTGAAAGTTGCTGTGCGACATAGTCGATCAGGGCGGCCGGTTCGGCATCGCCGACGACGAACGCGACGATGCGCTGACCGAGATCATCGTCGGCGACGCCCACGACGGCGACCTCGCGGACACCGGGATGGCCGAGCAACACCGTTTCGATCTCCCCGGCGCCGATGCGGTAACCACCGGATTTGATCAGATCGACCGACTCCCGGCCGACGATGCGGTGCATGCCGTCCCCGTCGATCACCGCGACATCGCCCGTGCGGTACCACCCGTCGACGTCGAATGCCTCGGCGGTGGCGTCGGGTCGATTGAGGTAGCCGTCGAACACCATGGGCCCCTTGATCTGCAGCCGCCCAATGGTTTCCCCGTCGTGTGGCACCGGAGCTCCGTCGTCGTCGACCAGGCGCGTCTGTACGCCGGCCACCGGCAGTCCGACCCAACCCGGCCTGCGCTCACCGTCGACGAACGTGCTCAAGGTGATGAGCGACTCGGTGCTGCCATAGCGTTCCACCGGAGGCTTGCCGGTGAGCTTGGTCAATTGCTCGAACACCGGCACCGGCAGCGGCGCGCTGCCCGACACGAGCAGACGTGCCGAGGACAGGGCCAGCGCCGCGTCGAGGTCGTTGACCACACGCGACCAGACGGTCGGCACACCGAAATACAGCGAGCCCTGCGCCTCGGCATAGGCGGCGGGTGAGGGTTTTCCGGTGTGTACGAAGCGGTTTCCGATCCGCAGTGAGCCGAGCAGCCCCAGCACCAGACCGTGGACGTGGAAGAGGGGCAGCCCGTGCACCAAGGTGTCGTCGGCCGTCCACTGCCAGGCCGTGGCCAGCGCGTCGATGTCCGCGGCGATCGCCCGCCGGCTGATGGGCACCCCTTTGGGCGGTCCGGTGGTGCCCGAGGTGTACATGATGATCGCAGTCGCATCCGGCGCCGGCTCCTGATAGCGGTGCCAGGACCGTGCGTGCAGCCGGACCGGAATGTGCGGCAGCCCTTCTGTTTCCTCGGGCCGCTCCCCCAGCCAGGCTTGGGCGCCCGAGTCCGTCAGGATGTGACGCCGTTCGGTCGCTCCCACGTCGGCGGGTACCGGCACGACGGGCACACCGGCGATCAAGCATCCGGTGATCGCCAGCACGGTGGTCGCGGTCGGTGTCGCCAGGACGGCGACCCGTCGGGCGGCGGCAACCCGTTCGGCGACCGACGTGGCGGCGCCGACGATATCGCTGCGGCTCAGCACCGCACCGTCGATGCGGATCGCATCGCCGATATCGGCGCCGGCAGCGATTGCCGCGGGGTTCAAGGAGGCCAGCAACACGCATGTGAGGCTACTCCGCCGGGATAATGGAACGATGGGAGTAATCCGGCAGGTCTCTACGCGTGAGGTGTACCGGAACAACTGGTTGACGCTGCGGGAGGACGACATCGTGCGCCCCGACGGCAGCACCGGGGTCTACGCGGTGGTGGACAAACCGACCTATGCACTCGTGATTCCGTGTGATGGTGACCGATTTCACCTTGTCGAGCAGTTCCGGTATCCGCTGGGACTGCGGCGCTGGGAGTTCCCGCAGGGCACCGCACCCGAACAGCAGCACCTCGAACCGGCCGAACTGGCTGAGCGTGAGCTTCGCGAGGAGACGGGGCTGCGTGCGGCCAGTGTGGTGCGGCTCGGCCAGCTCGACGTCGCGCCGGGGATGAGTAGCCAGCGGGGTTGGGTGTTCCTGGCGACGGGCCTCACCGAAGGCGAACACGAACGCGAACATGAAGAGCAGGACATGCACAGCGAGTGGTTCACCCGGGCCGAGGTCGAGCGCATGATTCGCGACGGCGGTATCACCGACGCGCAGAGTATCGCGGCGTGGGCGATGTTCTTACTTCACCGGAGCTGACGAGCGCACGCGGATCGTGTTCGGGGGCAGACCCTTTCAGCCGCGCTCGGCCAACGCACGCAGGAAGAACGTGAGGTTGGCCGGGCGTTCGGCGAGCCGGCGCACGAAGTAGCCGTACCACTCGTACCCGAACGGCACATACACCCGTACGTGGTTGCCCGCATCGGCCAACCGCCGCTGCTCGGCATCGCGGATGTTGTAGAGCATCTGGTATTCGAAATCGTCCACCCCACGGCCGAACTCGCGGGCCAGGCCTGGCACTGCGTCGATGATCACCGGATCGTGCGAGGCCACCATCGGATAACCGCGGCCGCCCATGAGCGTCTTCAGGCACCGCAGGTAGGAGTCGGTGACCTCGGCGCCGTCGCGGTAGGCCACCGAGGCGGGCTCGTCGTAGGCGCCCTTGCACAGGCGAATGCGGGCACCCGCGGCGGCGAACTCCTCGCAATCTGCCTGTGTGCGCTTGAGATAGGCTTGCAGAACGGTTCCCAGCCAGTCGAACTCGGTACGCAGGTCCCGCACGATCGACAGTGTGGAATCGGTCGTGGAGTGATCCTCGGCGTCGACGGTCACCCACGCGCCGACGTCGCGCGCCTTGGCGCAGATGGTGTGCGCATTCTCCAGCGCGATCTTCTCGCCGTCGCGCGGCAGTGCCTGACCGAGCGCCGACAGCTTGAGCGACACCTCCAGCGGGCGGACCGGCGTCACGGTTTCGGCCCGCCGCTGCAGTCCGTCGAGCAACGCCAGGTAGGCACGGACCGTCTGCTCGGCATCCTCGCTGCTCGTGGTGTCCTCGCCGAGGTAGTCGATCGTGACGAGGCGTCCCGAACCACGCAGCACCGCAACGGCGTCGAGAGCATCGGGGATGGTCTCGCCGGCGACGAACCGGTCCACCACCTTACGCGTCACCGGCAGCCGTTCGGCGGTCCGGCGCAGGCGCTGCGAGCGGGACGCAGCCAAGATCGCCGGTCGCGCGACGCGATCGAAGACGCCCATCTCAGGCCTCCATGTGGGGGTAGGTGTGGTTGGTCGGCGGCACGAAGGTCTCCTTGATGGACCGCGCCGAGGTCCAGCGCAACAGGTTGAGTGCCGAGCCCGCTTTGTCGTTGGTGCCGGATGCCCGCGAGCCACCGAACGGCTGTTGGCCGACGACGGCACCGGTGGGCTTGTCGTTGATGTAGAAATTGCCAGCGGCATAACGCAACCGATCCTGCGCCTGCAGGACGGCGTGGCGGTCGTCGGCGATCACCGCGCCGGTCAGCCCGTAGCGTGCCCCGGTGTCGACAACGTCGAGAATCTTGTCGTAGTCGGAGTCGGGATAGACATGGACGGCCAGGATGGGTCCGAAGTATTCGGTGCAGAACGCGTCGTCGGTCGGATCGTCGGACAACAGCACGGTAGGCCGTACGAAATAGCCTTCGCTGTCGTCATATTCGCCGCCTGCCGCGATGGTGACCCCGGCCGCGCTCTTCGCCCGCTCGATTGCCTTGACGTTCTTGGCGAATGCCCGCTCGTCGATCACCGCGCCGCCGTAGTTGGTCAGGTCGGTGACATCGCCGTACGTCAGTTCCGATGTGGCCGAGAGGAAGTCGTCGCCCATCTCGTGCCACACCGACCGCGGGATGAAGGCGCGTGAGGCTGCTGAGCACTTCTGGCCCTGGTAGTCGAACGCGCCGCGGATCAACGCCGTACGCAACACATCGGGCTGCGCCGATGCGTGCGCCAGCACGAAGTCCTTGCCACCGGTCTCCCCGACGAGCCGCGGATAGGTGTGGTAGCGGTCGATGTTGGCGCCGACCTCGCGCCACAGGTGCTGGAACGTCGCGGTGGAACCGGTGAAGTGGATGCCGGTGAGGCGCGGATCGGCAAGGGCCACTTCGGAAACCGCGATCCCGTCGCCGGTGAGCAGGTTGATCACACCGGGTGGCAGTCCCGCGGCCTCCAGCAGCTGCATGGTCAGGTAGGCCGCGAAGGTCTGGGTGGGAGACGGCTTCCACACGACGGTGTTGCCCATCAGTGCGGGTGCGGTGGGCAGGTTGCCGGCGATCGCGGTGAAGTTGAACGGCGTGATCGCGTAGACGAAACCCTCCAGCGGCCGGTGGTCGGTGCGGTTCCAGACGCCTGGGCTGCTGATCGGCTGCTGGGCCAGGATCTGACGGGCGAATGCGACGTTGAAACGCCAGAAGTCGATCAGCTCGCATGGCGCGTCGATCTCGGCCTGGTAAGCGGTTTTGGACTGCCCGAGCATCGTGGCCGCGGCGATCTTCTCCCGCCACGGGCCCGACAGGAGATCGGCGGCGCGCAGGAACACCGCGGCACGCTCGTCGAAGGGCAGCGCGGCCCACTCGGGCTTGGCGGCGAGCGCGGCATCGATGGCCGCCGACGCGTCGGCGTGCTCGGCGTTGGTCAAGGTGCCGAGGCGAGCCGAATGACGGTGGGGCTGGACGACGTCGATGCGAGCGCCGCCGCCCATCCGGTGGTCGCCGCCGATGACGTGCGGCAGGTCGATCGGTGCATCTTGGAGTTCGGACAGGGCCGCGGTGAGCCGGGCGCGCTCACCCGAGCCCGGGGCGTAGTTGTGGACCGGCTCGTTCGCCGGCATCGGCACGTCGGTGATGGCATCCATACCCCTAAGAATCCCTGACGTGATCCAAGTAACTCTTGTTCGATCGGACAACAGTGTCAATGTCCATCGGTAGAATCGGACAACATGCGGGCCACCGGTGTCAGCCTCGGCCAACTGCTGTTGGCGCTGGATGCCACGCTGGTCCAGCTCGTGCAGGCCCCGCGCGGGCTCGATCTGGCGGTGGCGTCGGCGGCGCTCATCGACTCCGACGACGTGCGGCTCGGCCTGGCGCCCGCCGCGGGATCGGCCGATCTGTTCTTCCTGCTCGGCATTCCGGAGAACGACGCGCTGGATTGGGTCGACCATCAGACCGCGCGGCGACCGCCGGCGGCGATCTTCATCAAAGAGCCGTCACCGGCCGTGGTGGCCCGCGCGGCGGCCGCGGGCACCGCGGTGGTTGCCGTGGACCCGCGGGCGCGCTGGGAGCGCCTCTACCGGCTGGTCAACCACGTCTTCGACCATCACGGTGACCGTGCGCTGCACGATTCCGGAACCGACCTGTTCGGGCTGGCCCAGTCGATCGCCGACCGTACGCACGGCATGGTGAGCATCGAAGACGCACAGTCGCACGTGCTGGCGTATTCGGCTTCCAACGACGAGGCCGACGAATTGCGGCGGCTGTCGATCCTGGGCCGCGCCGGGCCGTCGGAGCACCTCGCGTGGATAGCCCAGTGGGGCATCTTCGATGCGCTGCGCGCCAAACCCGAGGTGGTGCGTGTCGCCGAGCGGCCCGAGTTGGGGTTGCGGCCGCGGTTGGCGATCGGGATCTTCCAGCCGGCCGCCGACGAGCGCCGAGCGCCCGCGTTCGCCGGCACGATCTGGGTGCAGCAGGGCAGCCGCCCGCTGGCCGAGGACGCCGACGACGTCCTGCGCGGCGCGGCCGTGCTCGCCGCACGCATCATGGCCCGGTTGGCCGCCACCCCGTCGACTCATGCGCTCCGGGTGCAGGAGTTGCTCGGGCTGCGAGATGACGACGATCCCGTCGACATCGAGTTCGTCGCCCGTGAACTCGGCATCCCGGTCGACGGCCGGGCGGCGCTGATCGGATTCGACGGCGGTTCGGCGAGCGCCCGCCTGGCCGACGTACTCTCGTTGAGCGCCAGCGCTTTTCGTCACGACGCCCAGGTGGCATCGGTTCGCACGCGGGTCTACGTACTGTTCCCCAGCACCGGAAAACCGGCCGCGGTGACCTCGTGGATCCGCGGGACCGTGGCCGCGCTACGCACCGAGCTCGGACTCGAAGTGCACGCCGTCATCGCCGCACCCGTGACCGGTCTGGCCGGTGCGGCCGCTGCCCGTGCCGAGGTGGACCGCGTGCTGGACAGCGCCGAACGCCACCCCGGTGCGATCGGCCAGGTCACGTCACTGGCCGAGGCGCGCACCACCGTGTTGCTCGACGAAATCGTCACCGCGATCGCCGCCGACGACCGGCTGATCGATCCACGGGTGCGCGCGCTGCGGGCCGACGAACCCGTGCTCGCCGAGACCCTGCGCGCGTATCTGGACAGTTTCGGCGACATCGCCGCGGCCGCGCACTGGCTGCACGTTCACCCCAACACCGTCCGCTATCGGGTCCGCCGCCTCGAGCAGCTGTTGGGCACGCCGATGACCGATCCCGATGTGCGGCTGCTACTTTCGCTGAGCTTGCGGGCGACGGCGTGAGACCCGCCGAACCCTGTCAACCGTTCGACTGACACGACGATCAGCCACCAGGTCGTCGCGGGCATCGTGCAGCGGCGCACACGATGAACGCATGACCACGACACTGTCGGCACGAGAATCCGAGAACCTCTATCTCGCCGGTAACTACGCACCGGTCCACCAGGAAACGACGGCCCTGGACTTGGCCGTCACCGGCACGATTCCCGACTATCTCGACGGGCGTTACCTTCGCAACGGCCCCAATGCGGTGGGCGATCCCGACCCGGCGCGCTATCACCTGTTTCTCGGTGACGGGATGGTGCACGGGCTTCGGCTGCGTGACGGCAAGGCGCAGTGGTATCGCAACCGCTGGGTACGTTCGGCCGACGTGGCCCGCGCGCTCGGCGAGCGTTGGCCCGGCGGCGCGCGGCGCGCCGGTTTCGACTTCGCGGCCAACACCAACGTCATCGGGCATGCGGGTCGCACGCTGGCCCTCACCGAGGCCGGTGTCCGGCCCTACGAACTCGACGACGAGCTGGAAACCGTTGGGGGTTCGGACTTCTGCGGGACGTTGATGGCGGGTTATACCGCCCATCCCAAACGCGACCCGAAGACCAGTGAGCTGCACGCGGTGTCCTACCACCCCATGCGCGGCAACCTGGTGCAGTACACCGTCACCGATGTGGACGGCAAGGTGCGCCGGGCCGTCGACATCCCGCTGCGTGCCCAGACGATGATGCACGACTTCTCGCTGACCGAGCACTACGTCGTGCTCTACGACCTGCCGGTGGCCCTTGACTTCTCCGGTCAGATGACCACCCGGCCGGCCAAGGCCGCTGCCCGGTGGCTCAGCCGGTTCGCCGCCCGCCACGCCGCTCCCGATTTCGTGGTGCGCACCGTCATTCGGGGCTCCGAAAACGGTGGCACCTCGGCGCTCGGCGCGTTTCCGTACCGCTGGGCCCCCGAGCGGCAGGCCCGCGTCGGTGTATTGCCCAGGGCCGGTACGGCAGCCGACATCCGGTGGTTCGAGGTGAATCCCTGCTACGTGTTCCACCCGCTGAACTCCTATGACGAATCCGGGCCGGAAGGTGAGCGGATCGTGCTCGACGTGGTGCGCCACGAGTCGGTGTTCGCCCCCGAGGAACAGTTCACCAACACCCGCACGCTCGACCGCTGGACGGTGGACCTCACGACCGGCAAGGTTCGCGAGGAGCGGCTCGACGACACGGCCCAGGAGTTCCCGCGGGTCGACGAACGCCGCGTCGGTCTTCGGCATCGGTTCGGCTACGCCGTCGGCTATGCCCCGCAGGCACCGGGAATCACTGCGCCCGAGACGATTCTGCGCCACGACCTGGCCACCGGCGCCAGCGAACCCGTGTCGTTCGGGCCGGGGCGCGAACCGGGCGAGTTCGTGTTCGTCCCGTCGAGCCCTGATGCCGCCGAGAATGACGGCGTGCTGATGGGGTTCGTCTACGACCGCGCCTCGGACCGCAGCGATCTGGTTCTGCTCGACGGGCAGACGCTGCAGACGGTCGCCACCGTGCACATCCCGGTCCGCGTGCCACACGGCTTTCACGGCAACTGGGTGGACAGCTGAGCGCTAGCATCGGCAGGATGACGGCGCCCAAGGCCCGCGGCAGCGAGTGGCATTGGCTGTGGAAGGCCTATGTCGCGGGCCTGCTGGTCGTCGCCATGGTCGCGGTGGTCTTGCTGCAGGGCCGGTTCGGTGGCCATGTGGTGCTGGCCGTGGCTGCGCTGGCGGCGATCCTGGTGATCATCGCGGCCGTCGGCGACCAGATCATCCGCAGCGACGAGACCACTTGGCGCACAGTCCTCTTCATCGTCGTCGTGGTGGCGTTGTGGGTGCTCGCGATGTGGGCGTCGCCCGTTGCGGTCGCCGCGATACCCGCGCTGTACCCGCTGTTCTTCGCGACGCTGCCGCTCGCGGCCGCGCTCGCCGTCACCACCGTCGTGAATCTGGTCCCGTTGTCACTGACGCTACTCGGTGACATCCGCTCCCCCAATCTCCCACTGGCCATTGCGATCACCGCCATCGGCGTGGTGAGCGCACCCGTCATCGGCACGGTGATCATGACCTCGATGAAGCAGCGCAGGATGCTCGCGGACGTGGTGTCCGAACTCGCCGCGAGCCGCGCCGAATCCGCACGGCTGTCCCGGCTGGCCGGCGCCGCCGCCGAACGCGAGCGCCTGTCCCGCGAGATCCACGACACGCTCGCACAAGGGTTCACCAGCATCGTCGCGCTCGCACAGGCCGTGCAGGTCGAGCTGGAGACCGATCGCGCCGCCGCCGTCGACCACGTCGAACTCATCGAGTCCACGGCCCGCGAGAACCTCGCCGAGGCCCGGATCATGGTCGCCGACCTCACGCCGGCCGCCCTCGGTGACGACTCGCTGCCCGCTGCGATCCGCAGGCAATGCCGGCGGCTGACCGCCGAAACCGGCATACCGGTGACGGTGCACGTCGACGAGCAGCTGCCCGCGCTCGGCATGGCCACCGACGTCGTCCTGCTGCGGGCCGCACAGGAGGCACTGGCCAACATCCGTCAGCACGCCCACGCCAGCGCAGTCGAGGTGACGCTGCGCGCCGAGGCCGATTCGGTGCGGTTGACGTTGTCGGACAACGGGATCGGGCTTCCCCATGACCACCATGACGGTTTCGGATTGCAGGGTATTCGCGCGCGCGTCGGCCAGGCGGGCGGCACGGTGGATGTGTCATCGCATCCCGGCGTGCGCATCGACATCGAGGTTCCGGCATGACGACCACAGTGCTGCTGGTCGACGATCATCCGGTGGTCCGGGAAGGGCTGCGCGGCATGATCGACGCCGAGGACGATCTCGAGGTCATCGGCGAGGCGGCCTCGGGCGCCGAAGCGATCACGATGGCCGAATCCCTGCGCCCGGACGTGGTTCTCATGGATCTGCGGATGCCCGGTGTCGACGGGGTCGCTGCGACCGAACGCATCCTGGCCTCCTCGGTGTCGACTCGCGTCGTCGTCGTCACCACATACGAATCCGACGCCGACATCCTGCGCGCCGTCGAGGCCGGCGCGGCAGGCTATCTGCTCAAAGACGCCTCACGCGCACAGTTGGCGGCCGCGGTGCGTGATGCCGCGGCAGGCAAGACCGTGCTGGCACCGTCGGTCGCGAGCCGACTGTTCGGCCTCATGCGCGCGCCCGCGTCGTTGTCGACGCGCGAGGTCGAGGTGCTCGCGTTGGTTGCAAAGGGCAAGACCAACGCCGACATCGGCCGCGAACTCCACATCAGCGAGGCCACGGTGAAGACCCATCTGCTGCGCGCGTTCAACAAGCTCGACGTCTCGGACCGCACCGCGGCGGTCACGACTGCGATGTCGCTCGGGCTCCTGCCGTAGTTCTCCCGCGAGCAGACGCCGCGGTACCCCGGAAAGCGCCTTCCAGGGAACTTTCGCGTCTGCTCGGCGGGTTAGGTGAGGCGCTCTACCGCGGCGGCGATGCGCTCGTCGGTGGCCGTCAGCGCAACCCGCACGTACTGCGCACCGGCCGGCCCGTAGAACTCGCCTGGCGCGACGAGGATGCCCCGCTCGGCCAGCCACTTCACGGTGTCACGACACGGCTCACCGCGCGTGGCCCACAGATACAACCCGGCCTCGGAGTGCTCGACGGTGAAACCGGCCGCGCGGAAGGCGGGCAACAGCAGCTCGCGCCGATGCGCGTACCGCTCGCGCTGCACCACTTCGTGGTCGTCGTCATCGAGGGCGGCGATCATGGCTACCTGCACCGGCGTCGGGACCATCATCCCGGCGTGCTTACGGACCGCGAGCAGCTCGGCCACCACGGCCGGGTCACCCGCGACGAACCCGGCACGGTAGCCGGCCAGCGAGGACGTCTTCGACAGTGAGTGAATGGCCAGCAGCCCGGTATGGTCCCCGTCGCAGACCGACGGATGCAGAACGCTGAGCGGGTCGGCGTCCCAGCTCAACCCCACATAGCACTCGTCCGAGGCGACCAGCACGCCGCGCTGCCGCGCCCACGACACCACTTTGCGCAGGTGATCGACACCCAGCACCCGGCCGGTCGGATTGCTCGGCGAGTTCAGATAGATCAGGGCAGGCACTTGAGGGCCGAGTTGCGTCAGCGAGTCGGCACGCACGATCTGTGTCCCGGCCAGAAGCGCGCCGACCTCGTAGGTCGGGTAGGCGAGCTCGGGCACCACGACGAGATCGTCCGGGCCGAGGCCGAGCAGGGTCGGCAGCCAGGCGATGAGCTCCTTGGTACCGATCACCGGCAGCACGGCATCCGGCGCGAGCCCCGTGATGCCGTAGCGGCGCCGCAAGGCCATCTCCATGGCCTCACGCAGCGCCGGCGTGCCCGCGGTTGTCGGATAGCCGGGTGCGGCACTCCCGGCGGCCAGGGCGCGCTGGACGACCGGGGCTACATCGTCGACGGGAGTGCCTACCGAAAGGTCGACGATGCCGTCCGGGTGCGAGCGTGCCAGTGCGGTGACGTCGGCCAGGGTGTCCCACGGGAACTCCGGCAGTATCGCTGAACGGCGCTGGCGCACGGGCTCGAGGTCAGTCGCGACCGTGATCAGTCCTCACCCTGAGGCGGGAGGTCCTTGATGGCCTGCGGATCGTTGTCCGTCTGGCCGACCTTGGAGGCGCCGCCCGGCGAGCCGAGTTCGGAGAAGAAATCAGCGTTGCTCTGCGCGTAGCTGCTCCACTGGTCCGGCACATCGTCTTCGTAGTAGATGGCCTCGACCGGGCAGACCGGCTCACATGCACCGCAGTCCACGCACTCGTCGGGGTGGATGTACAGCATGCGTGCACCCTCGTAGATGCAGTCGACGGGGCATTCCTCGATGCATGCCTTGTCTTTGACGTCGACGCAGGGTTCGGCAATGACGTACGTCACTGATGTCTCTCCTGTCCAGTGGGCTGCTGGTCGGGTAGGTGTGGGTCAGGACTCGTGAGTCCGTCGCGACAGTATGCGTTGCCCATACTTGGACGCGCGTCTCAGTGTGCCCTAACTTCACGCGCCGCCCAGTTAAGGGTGGCGCGTGGTTACTGATACTAAACGTTGCAGATACACCTCGCCTAGTAGCCACCCGCTATGCACTTGGCTGCAGTGCAACTTGTTGCATAGGACCTCCGGTACCGCCTACTCTGCGGGCATGGCACTGCCGCACGCCATCCTGGTGTCGCTCTGTGAACAGGCCGGCTCGGGTTACGAACTCGCCCACCGGTTCGATCGTTCGATCGGTTACTTCTGGGCGGCCTCGCACCAGCAGATCTACCGCACCCTGCGGGCCATGGAGAACGACGGCTGGGTGCACGTCACGCCCGTCGTTCAACGCGGGCGCCCGGACAAGAAGGTCTACACGGTGTCCGACGCCGGCCGGGCCGAACTGGCGCGCTGGATCGCCGAACCCCTGAGCGGCCGGGGCGGTTCGGTAGCCGACAACCGCACGCGCGACCTGGCCGTGAAAGTACGTGCGGCCGCCTACGGGGACGTCGACGCTTTGCGTTCGCAAGTCGACGCGCTGCGCGCCGAACGCGCTGCCCTGCTGGACACCTACCGGGGATACGAGAAGCGGCAGTTCCCCGATCCGGCGAGGCTCAGCGGCAGCGCATTACATCAGTACTTGGTGCTGCGCGGCGGCATCCGGGCCGAGGAGAGCGCCATCGACTGGCTTTCCGAAGTTTCAGCCGCACTGAGGGAGTCTCGATGAGCTATCCGAACCTGTTGTCGCCGTTGGATCTCGGCTTCACCACGCTGCGCAATCGGGTGGTGATGGGCTCGATGCACACCGGCCTGGAGGATCGGGCACACGACACCGGCAAGCTCGCGGAGTACTTCGCCGAGCGGGCCCGCGGCGGGGTCGGCCTGATCGTGACCGGCGGGTACGCACCCAACAAGACAGGTTGGCTGCTGCCGTTCGCCTCACAGCTCGTTTCCTCGACCGAGGCCAGGCGTCATCGCAAGATCACGTCCGCCGTCCACGACGCGGACGGCAAGATCCTGCTGCAGATCCTGCACGCCGGACGTTATGCCTACCATCCGTTTTCGGTGAGCGCGTCGGCGATCAAGGCGCCGATCAATCCGTTCCGGCCGCGCGCGCTGCGTGACGTCGACGGCACCATCGACGACTTCGTCAGGTGCGCACTGCTGGCCCGCGAAGCCGGGTACGACGGCGTCGAAATCATGGGCAGCGAAGGATATCTGCTCAACCAGTTCCTGGCTCCCCGCACCAACAAGCGCACGGACAAGTGGGGCGGTTCACCGGCCAATCGACGCCGGTTCCCCGTCGAGATCGTGCGCCGCGTTCGGGCGGCCGTCGGGACCGACTTCATCATCTGCTATCGCATGTCGATGGCCGACTACGTCGAGGACGGCCAGACGTGGGACGAAATCGTGGCGCTGGCAACCGAAGTGGAGGCGGCCGGGGCGACGATCATCAACTCGGGGTTCGGCTGGCACGAGGCCCGGGTGCCGACGATCGTCACGTCGGTGCCCAACAGCGCATTCGTCGACATCAGCAGTGCGCTCGCCGAGCACGTCCAGGTTCCGGTGGTGGCGTCCAACCGCATCAACATGCCCCAGACGGCCGAACAGATCCTCGCCGATACCCACGTGCAACTGATCTCGATGGCGCGGCCGTTGCTGAGCGATCCGGACTGGGTTCGCAAGGCCGCCGCCGACCATGCCGACGAGATCAACACGTGCATCGCCTGCAATCAGGCGTGCCTGGATCATGCCTTCGTGCACAAGAAGGTCTCGTGTCTGCTGAACCCGCGGGCCGGTCGTGAGACGTCGTTGGTCTTGGGTCCGACGCGCCATGCCCGATCTGTGGCCGTCGTCGGCGCCGGCCCCGCCGGGCTGGCCACCGCGGTGAGCGCCGCCCAACGTGGCCATCGGGTGACGTTGTTCGAGGCCGGGTCCACAATCGGCGGTCAATTCGATTTGGCGAGAAGGATTCCCGGCAAGGAAGAGTTCGACCAGACGATCCGCTACTACACCACGATGCTGCGCAAGCACGGTGTGGACGTGCGGCTCGGCGTGCGCGCCGGCGTCGATGAGCTTGCGGGATTCGACGACGTGGTGCTCGCCACCGGCGTCACACCGCGGATGCCCGACATTCCCGGAATCGATCATCCGAAGGTGCTGACTTATGCCGAGGCCATCATGGGCGCTCCGGTGGGCCGGTCGGTGGCCGTCATCGGCGCCGGCGGAATCGGCTTCGACGTCAGCGAATTCCTGACGACCGATCAATCCCCCACGTTGAACCTCAAGGAATGGAAAGCCGAGTGGGGTGCGGCCGATCCGCAAGAGGCCCGCGGCGCGCTCGTGACGCCGCTGCCCGCCCCCGCCGTCCGCGAGGTGTACCTGCTGCAGCGCACCAAAGGTCCGCAGGGCCGCAACCTCGGGAAGACGAGCGGCTGGGTGCACCGCGCGTCGTTGAAGGCCAAAGGCGTGCATCAGCTTTCCGGCGTCAACTACGAACGCATCGACGACGACGGTCTGCACATCAGCTTCGGGCCCGATCGTGTCGACGCCCGGGTTCTCGCCGTCGACAACGTCGTGGTCTGCGCCGGGCAGGAGTCGGTGCGCGATCTCGAAGAAGGCCTACGCGGGCAAGGCATCTCACCGCATGTCATCGGCGGGGCCGCACTCGCCGCCGAGCTCGACGCCAAACGGGCCATCCGCCAGGGCACCGAGTTGGCCGCGCGGCTCTAGGCTTTGGGCTGGCTCTAGGCCGCTCAAAGCCGCGAATGTCACGCTGGAGTGGCACTCGAGGCCGGGCGCCACTCCAGCGTGACAACGGCGGCTCAGGCCTGCTTGAGAGCCTCGATCTCGAGGGTGATGGTGACCTTGTCGCCGACGACGGCGCCACCGGTCTCCAGCGGCATGTCGATGTCGATGCCGAAATCCTTGCGGTTGAGCACAACCGATGCCTCGAAGCCGGCGACCGCGCCGTGACCCATGCCGGGGTTGACGCCGTTGAACTCCAGATCCAGGCTGACGGGCTTGGTGACGCCCTTGAGCGTGAATTCACCGTCGAGGACGTAGTTGTCGCCCTTCGCGGTGACCGAGGTGGATTTGAATGTCGCGACCGGGAACTGGTCGGCGCCGAAGTAGTCGGCGGACTTGAGGTGGGCGTCGCGCTGCTCGTTGCCGGTATTGATGGAGTCCACGGCGATCTCGGCGGTCACCGACGGGGTGCCGTCCTCTGCGACCGTGATGGCTCCGCTGAACGTGTCGAACTTGCCCCGGACCTTGCTCACCACGAGGTGGCGGACCGAAAAGCTGATGGACGAGTGCACCGGATCGATCGCCCAGGTGCCTGCGCTCAGGTCGGTGGCTACTGCAACGGTCATGACGTCTCCTTGCCTTCGAGGGCCGGCCCGTCCGGCGCCTTCACCACAGAGTAACCGGACCACGGTCCGCATTCATTCCCGGATTTCGGGTTCAAATCGGGCTGACTACAACCGTCGCCCGGCCCGCGGGTGCGGAGCATTGTTGGCCGACGTGCCCATAACCGCCCATCACCTGCTGGATCTCCTCGCCAACCGCGACCGTGAGATCGCCATCCTGGACCTGCGGACGCCCCTCGACCGCAGCAATGGCCACATCGCGATCAGCGCAGGCCTCCCTTTCCATGACCTCGAGCAGCGCATCACTGCTCTCGTCCCACATCCGGACACGCTGATCGTGCTCGCCGGCCGGCCCGAGGTGGACGAGCGCGGCGCCGAACTCCTCAAGCGGCTCGGCTACCGCAATGTCGAGGTCCTGGAGAACGGTGTCGACGGCTGGAAGAGCGCGGGCGGCCGGATCTACACCGGTACGAATGTCCGCAGCAAAACGCTCGGCGAGTGGATCGAGCGCAAGTACGCGACACCCACGATCGACAGCGACACCCTGCAACAGTGGCGGCAGGCCGGCGAAGACGTCATCGTCCTCGACAGCCGTCCGGCCACCGAGTATCTCCACCACCACATCCCCGGCGGCTACAACACGGGCGGCGGAGCCGAGATCGCCTACCGCGGCACGCAACTGGTGAACAATCCGCAGACCAAGGTGGTGATCAACTGCGCCGGCCGTACCCGCGGCATCGTCGGTGCCCAATCGCTGATCAACACCGGGATTCCCAATCCGGTGTTCTCGCTGCACAATGGCACCCCGGCGTGGGAGAAGTCCGGTCGCGCGCTGGCGTTCGGCGCGGAATCCGACATCCCCGCTCCGGAATCGGTGACCCCGCGGCTCGCCCAGTGGGCGGCCGACACCTTGGCGAAGGCCGGCGCCGAAGTTCTCACCGTCGCCGAGGTCGCCCACCACCTCGACGACTCCACGGCCACCACCTATCTGCTCGACGTGCGCACGCCGGGCGAGTTCGCCGATCAGCACTTCACCGCGGCCGTCTCGGCACCCGGCGGGCAGCTTGTACAGGGCACCGACGAGTTCATCGCGGTCCGGGGCGCACGGGTGGTTCTGGTCGACACCCCGGATTTCGTACGTGCCGCCAACACCGCGCAGTGGCTGCGGTTCCTGCACGACGGGCCGCTCGCGGTCGTCGCCTACACGCCCGATGAAGATGTGCTGCCCGCCAACCGTTTCCAGATACCGCTGCCCGACGTCGCCCGGATCTCGTGGAGCGACGTGCAGCACCAACCGGTCCGGCTCGTGGATCTGCGCGATTCGACGCGGTACGACGCCGGCCACCTGCCCGGGTCGATCCACGCCCGCCGCGAGCACCTCGACGACCTCATCACCGACGCCGACGGCGCGCGCGTCGTGCTGGTCGGAGACGCCGACTACGCCGCCGAACATGTCGCGGCGACGCTGCCGTCGGCGGTCTCGGTCCTCGAAGGCGGCATCGAGGCGGCGGCCGATGCGCTGACCACCGAGGATCCCGAGTATGCCGGCGCGATCGTCGACCGCACGGGCCCACCGGATTTCGGCCCAGAACGGGCTTCCTGGTACGAGGCCTATTTCGCATGGGAGCTCTCGCTGCTGCGTGATTCGGACGGCGATCCGTTCTTCGACTTCGACAGCGTCGACGACCGATGACGGCCACCGTCGCCGCGCCACAGGGCACCGCATCGCCCGACGCGCCGGCCATCGTCGAACGCGACTACCGGCCGTCCGCCGCATCGGGCCGGCCCCGCCGGTCGGTCACCCGGACGCTCGGTGTGCGCTTCATCGTGCCGATCCTGCTGCTCGTCGCGTGGCAGCTGGTGTCCGGGCAGGGCTGGCTGAGCCCGACCGTTCTGCCCGGGCCCCTGACGATCCTGGAGAGTTACGGCGAGCTGTCGTCGACCGGTGATCTTCAAGCCGCGCTTCCCATCTCGTTGCAGCGGGCGGGGCTCGGGCTGCTGATCGGCGGACTCACCGGGCTGATCCTCGGCGTCGCGGCCGGGTTGTGGTCGGTCGCCGAACGGGTGTATGACGCGCCGCTGCAGATGCTGCGCACCATCCCGTTCATCGCGATGGTGCCGTTGTTCGTCGTGTGGTTCGGTATCGGCGAGGAATCGAAAGTCGCCCTCATCGTCGGGGCGTCGATCTTTCCGGTGTACCTGAACACCTATCACGGCATCCGCGGCATCGACCGCCGCCTGCTGGAGGTCGCCCAGACCTTCGAACTCAGCCGTACCGAAGCCATCCGCCTCATCGTCGTCCCGCTCGCCATGCCGGGGATCCTGGTCGGATGGCGGTATGCGGCGGGTACCGCGCTGCTGGCGTTGGTCGCCGCCGAGCAGATCAACACAACATCGGGCATCGGCTACATCCTCAACACCGCCAACCAGTTTCAGCGCACCGACATCATCCTGGCCGGAATCCTGGTGTACGCGGCACTCGGTATCGTCGTCGACGTCATCATGCGGTTGCTCGAGCACCTGCTGTTGCCGTGGAGGTCCACCCATGACGGCAAGTGATGTCATCGACCTGACCGGCCTCTCGAAGACCTACGGCGATCAGGTCATCCTCGACGACTTCCAATTGACCGTGCGCAAAGGCGAATTCGTGGCACTGCTGGGCCGGTCCGGCACCGGGAAGACGACGCTGTTGCGCATCCTCGCCGGACTGGAGGACGCCACGGCCGGACATGTGAGCATCACATCCCGTACCTCGGTGGTCTTTCAGGAACCTCGGCTCATCCAGGCACAGCGCGTGTGGAAGAACGTCGCGCTCAGCACGTCGAGACGCGGTGACACCTACCGTCGTGCACTCGCAGCACTCGACGAGGTCGGGCTCGCGGACAAGGCACAGTCGTGGCCCAAGAACCTCTCCGGCGGCGAAGCCCAGCGCGTCGGTCTCGCGCGTGCGCTGGTTCGCTCACCCGAATTGCTGTTGCTGGACGAGCCTTTCGGAGCGCTCGATGCATTCACACGGCGGACCGCCCAGGATCTGGTCACCACGCTGTGGCAGGAGCATCAGGTCGGCGTGCTGCTGGTGACCCATGACATCGAGGAAGCAGTACTCCTGGCAGACCGGATCGTCGTGCTCGGGAAGGGGCTCGTCCAGGCTGACCTGGCCGTTGACCTGCCCCGCCCGCGCGACGTCACCTCCCCCGCCTTCAACGCCATCAAACGCCAGGTGCTCGACAGCCTCGGCACGAACGTGAAAGAACCCCTATGACCCGAATACTGGCCCCGCTGACCGTTCTCGCGCTTGTCATCGCGTTGCTCACCGGCTGCTCGTCCGGCGACGACGGCGGCCGGACGAAACTGGTGATCGCCTACCAGGACAACGGCATACCCGCGCTGGTGAAGGAATCGGGTGTGCTCGACGGCGCGCCGTACGACGTCGAGTGGGCGATCCTCGCCGGGCCCGCCGCCAACCTGTCGGCCTTGTACGGCAAAACCATCGACGTCGGCCACATGGGCGATACGTCGCTGACCATCGAGCAGGCCAACGCGGCGCAGGACTGGACCGAGCAGACCGTTCCGCTCAAGATCGTCGCAGGCTGGCGCAACGGCTTCGACCCCCGCTACACGCCGCTGGTGACAGCTGTGCGCGCAAACTCAGGCATCAACAGCCTGGCCGACCTCCGCGGCCACACATGGGCCTACAACTTCGGTGGCTACAACCACGCCCAGTACCTGGTGTCGCTGTCGCGCGCGAAACTCACCGAATCAAACATCAAGCCAGTAAAATTCAACGACGGCAACGCCTCGGCCGCCGCGTTCAACTCCGGTCAGGTCGACGTGTACTCCGGCGGGCAGGCCGCGATCCTCGACTCGATCACCAAGGGCGACGCCAAGATCCTGCTGTCCGAGCGGGACACCAAGATCCCCGCACTGAACGTGTGGACCGCGCGCACCGATGTGCTGGCCGATCCCGCCAAAGACGAGGCACTGCGCGACTTCTTCACCCGGCTGTCGGGATTCTGGACCTGGTACGACGACAACCCGGACACGGTCAAGCAGACCCTGAAATCCACGCTCAAACTCAGCGATGCGCGAACCGAATTCGAGTACCAGGTGCGCAGCGGCCCGTTCCGCAGGCTTGACGCCGCGCTGGTGGCCGAAGAGCAGGCCGTGGCCGACGAACTGCACGCCGCCGGAGTGCTCAAGAAGCCGGTGGCCGTGGCGATCGAGTACGACCCGCGCTACAACGACGCACAGAAGGCCCAGGGTCCACAAGCCGCGGCGCCGGTGAAGTAGGCATGGTCGCCACGCACACGTCCACCAAGACGGGCACACCCGAGGCATTTCTGGACGAGCTCAGCGGAGCCGTCGACGAGATCCGCGCGGGCGCCCATGACCGAGACCGGAATCGCCGGTACGCCATCGACGAGATCGAACGTCTGCGCGGGATCGGGTTCTGGGCGTTGACCACCCCGGTGGAATTCGGCGGTCTCGGGTTCGACCAGGAGGTGTTGACCCAGGCGATCATTGCGGTCGCCTCTGCCGACGGCAGCCTCGGGCAGATTCCGCAGAACCACTTCAGCACCGTCGAGCGGCTGCGGTTGTCGCCGTCACCGCAACGGAGGCGGTTCCTGACCGCCATCGGCTCGGGCGCCTTCTTCGGCAACGCCGCCGCCGAACCCGGCGAGCGCCCACCCGGCGCGTCGGAAACGACTGTGCTGCAACGCAACGGAACCTGGACGCTATCCGGCCGCAAGGTGTACTCGACCGGTGCGCTGCTTGCCGACTTGATCACCGTGATCGCCCGCGGGGATGACGGCCAGCCGTATACCGTGGTGATACCCCGAACCACGCCAGGTGTCGAGATCCATGACGACTGGGACAGTTTCGGGCAGCGCACCACCGGCTCGGGCACCGTCGAGTTCCACGATGTCACTGTCGAGGCCACACAGATCCTGGCACCGCTGCCGGGCACTCGCGCCCAGTACCGGCATTCCGGCCTGAACCATGTGGTGCACGCCGCAATCGACGTCGGTCTGGCGGAGGGCGCGTTGCAGGAGGCCGTCACTCTGGCGAGGAAGGTGCACGCCGGGCGGGGTGCCGAGCACCGCGAGTTCCGCGACGACGCGATCGGTGTGGCGGCCCTCGGCGAACTGCGGATCACCACCTGGACCGCACGCCGTGCCGTGGAGTCAGCCGCCAGACAGTTGGCGAAACTCACCGACACCTCCGCACTTTCGGCCGTAGTCGAGGCGTTCTACGAAGTCGCGCAGGCGAAAGTCGTCGCCGCCAGGGCCGCGCTGGCCGTGACGTCGGCGTTGTTCGACATCGGCGGCGCCAGTTCCACCAAACCCGCGCTCGGCCTCGACCGGTACTGGCGCGACGCTCGAACCCACACCCTGCACGACGCGGTGCGCTGGAAGCCGTATGCGGTCGGCAAGTGGTTGATCGACGAGTCGGTGGCCGATCCGTGGACGTTGGCCCATCCGCTGCGTCCACTCGCGGCCCTCGCCGACGACTGAGCCCGGAGGAACGATGACACGGCAGTTGCATCTCAACATCAACGTCAACAGCAGTGGGCGCCACCCGGCTTCATGGCGGGTGGCCGACGATCCGCTGGGGTTCTTGGACCTCGGCTTCTACGAGGAGATCGGCCGGCTGGCCGAGGCCGGACGGCTCGACGCGGTCTTCTTCTCCGACGAGTTCGACTACGGGGCGCCGTCGGTCTCGCGGCCGTGGCAGGCGCTCGACCCGATCGTCCCGCTGACAGCGGTGGCCCGGGTGACCGAGCACGTGGGGCTGGTGGCGACGGTGTCGTCGAGTTTCGAGCACCCGTACACGATCGCCCGCAAGATCGCCTCACTCGACTATGTGTCGGGCGGCCGGGCGGCGTGGAACGTGGTGACGACCCGCGCGCCGGAATCGGCCCGGCTGTTCGGCTACGACGAACAGCCGGGACACGACGAACGCTACGGCCGTGCCGAGGAATCCGTGCGTGTCGCGATCGCACTGTGGGAGTCCTGGGACGCCGACGCGTTGATCGCCGATCAGGCGTCGGGCAAGTTCGCCGACGCCACGCGGATACGTCCGGTGGACTTCCGCGGCAGGTACTTTCGCGTCGACGGTGCGCTCAACGTGCCGCGGTCACCACAGGGCCGTCCGGTGTTGTTGCAGGCCGGCGGCTCGCCACAAGGAGTCGAGCTCGCCGCCCGGCACGCCGACGCGGTCTTCACGGTGCATCACACCGTGGGTGCGGCGCGCGAGTTCTATCAGACGTTGAAGTCGAAAGCCGTCGGGTACGGCCGTAAACCGGACGACATCGTGATCCTGCCCGGCTTGTTCCCGGTTCTCGGCAGCACCGAGCAGGAGGCAAACGACCGCAAGCAATGGCTGGATGAAGTCGTCGGCTTTGACAGTGAGCTCCAATCACTCAGCGCCATACTGGGTCTCGACGTCGGCGACCTCCGGCTCGATGCCCAGTTGCCGTGGGACAAGATCGACTCGATCGGCTCCAGCCGCGCCGGGATCGGATTCGCTTCTGCTGTGCTCGCACTCGCCCGCGCCGAGCAGCTCACGGTTCGCCAACTGCTCCAACGCAATCCGAACGGACACCGCAGCATCGTCGGCACACCCGAACAGGTCGCCGACTCGATCGAAGAGTGGTTCACGGCCGGCGCGGCCGACGGGTTCAACCTCAACACCGACTTCTTTCCCGACGGCTTGCGGTCGATCGTCGAGCAGCTCGTTCCCGAGCTCCAGCGCCGCGGCCTCTTCCGCCGCGAATACGAGGCCACCACACTGCGGGGCAACCTCGGCTTGAGTTAGCCCTCCCCTTGCACCGCGAGCGACCGTGTTTGTACGCCGACACGCCGCGATAGTCGGCATTTTGCGGTCGCTCGGTCCGGCCGAAACCTGCACCCGACCGATCCCACTTCGTGCATGATGTGCCGACAACGGCAATTGTCGTCGAGGTCAATTTCAAGATCGGAACATCGATGCGCACCTTCATCGTGGGACTGGCGTGCGGCGCAGTCGTCGTGCCTCTTCTTACTGTGTTCACCGCGCCGACGGCTGGGGCGTACCCCAACTGCGCGGCGGCCCGAGCTGCCGGCGCCGCCCCGCTCTATGCGGGCCAGCCCGGCTACAGCTCGAAGTTGGATCGCGACGGCGATGGCGTCGCATGCGAAAGCGGTGGTGGCGGTGGTGGCGGATACGCAGGCGGTGGACTGCCGCTGTACGGCGGGGCGCCGGTCGCGACAGCCCCGACCAATCAGGCGCCCGCCGCGCCGCCGATCGCCGGCGCCGGCTTCACGACCGTCGTCAACTGGACCGGCACCGACTGCATCGACATCACCGCACCGGCCGCCGACGCCGGAACCCTGCAAACCGCTTCATACTGCGGCGGGCAGGCGAGGTTGACCAGCAGCGGCAGCGGCGAGCAGATGGTCGGCGCCGACCCGGTGATGGGCGACGCCGGGACACTCGCGTGCGAGATTCTCGATGGCCGACTCGTGGATTCGGGCACCGCGGGTGACGGGCATGATGTCAACTGCCTGACGCGCGCGAGCGCACTCTCGTAGCCCGCGAGCGACCGCAAAAGGCCGCCAATTTGAGGCGTGTCGGCGTACAGACACGGTCGCTCGCGGTGCCGAAGCCCCGAGGCCCCAAGGCCCGGTGCCAAGCCCCGAGGCCGAGTTAAGCGGCCTGGGGCGAGTAGGTGGTGGTGCGTTGGCGGGCCGGGCGGCCGATGCCCTCGGCGATCGCGACGAGTTCTTCGACGGTCTTGGCTGATCCGTTCTCCGAGCCTGCCATGCGTGAGATGGTTTCTTCCATCAACGTGCCGCCGAGGTCGTTGGCGCCGCCGCGCAGCATCACCTGGGTCCGCTCGATGCCGAGCTTGACCCAGCTGGTCTGGATGTGAGAGATCCTGCCGTGCAACATGATCCGCGCCAATGCATGCACGGCCCGGTTGTCACGATGCGTCGGACCCGGCCGCGCGCCACCCGCCAGATACAGCGGCGAGGACTGATGCACGAACGGCAGCGGCACGAACTCGGTGAACCCACCGGTCTGATCTTGGATGGACCGCAGCACGTTGAGATGCCCCACCCAATGCCGGGGCTGATCGACGTGGCCGTACATCATCGTCGACGATGACCGCAGCCCCACCTCGTGTGCGGTGGTGACCACTTCGATCCACAGCGACGTCGGCAGCTTGCCCTTGGTCAGCACCCAGCGCACCTCATCGTCGAGGATCTCGGCCGCAGTGCCCGGGATGGTGTCCAGCCCGGCCTCACGCAGCGAGGTCAACCACTCCCGGATCGACAACCCGCTGCGGGTGACACCGTTGGCGATCTCCATCGGCGAGAACGCATGCACATGCATCGACGGCACCCGCGCCTTGACCGCCCGCACCAGATCGGCGTACCCGGTGACCGGGAGCTCCGGATCGATACCGCCCTGCATGCACACCTCGGTCGCCCCGGCCACGTGCGCCTCCCACGCCCGGTCGGCGACCTCGTCGGTGGACAGCGAATACGCATCGGCATCGCCCTTGCGCTGCGCGAACGCGCAGAACCGGCAGCCCGTGTAGCAGATGTTGGTGAAGTTGATGTTGCGGTTGACGACGAACGTCACGTCATCGCCCACGACATCGCGCCGCAACGAATCCGCCAGCGCGGTAACGGCTTCCAGCGCCGGGCCGTCGGCCGTGGCCAGCGCCAGATACTCGTCGTCGCTGCACCCGCCCGGATCACGCTCCGCCGACCGCAACGCCGCCAACACATCAGTGTCGATGCGCTCCGGGGCCCGCGCCGCCAACTCGGACACCTTCGCCCGAATCGACTCCCAGTCGCCGAACGCGCTGTCAAGGTCACTGCGGGTCTCGGTCAACCGGCCCTCGGAGTCGATCGCGGCATGCAGATCGATACGCCCCAACGATTCCGAGGCCTCATCGGGCTCCTGCCACGGCCGACCCGCCGGATTCACGTCGAGGGCGAACCCGGTATCGGGATCGGCCAGCGCATCGACATGGCCCCGCACCCGCGGATCGATCCACGCCGCACCGGCCTGCACATACTGCGGCTGCGCCGTCAGCCGTTGCACCAAGTCGTAGCCGGCCTCGGCCGTCACCTCGGCGAGATCGTCGAGCGCAGGCCACGGCCGTTCGGGATTGACATGATCGGGAGTCAGCGGCGACACCCCACCCCAGTCATCGACACCCGCGCCGATCAGCGCCAGGCACTCCGCACGCGACACCAGGTTCGGCGGCGCCTGAATGCGCATCTTCGGCCCGAGCACCAGCCGCGTCACCGCGATCGTCGCCAAGAAGTCCTCGATACCCGCATCCGGGGTCGAGGCCATCGCGGTGTGATCCTTGGCCCGGAAGTTCTGCACGATCACTTCCTGAACGTGCCCGAACTCCTTGTGCGACTTCCGGATCGCATGCATGGTCTCGGCACGCTCGGTCAACGTCTCACCGATACCCACCAACAGACCGGTGGTGAACGGGATCGACAACCGCCCGGCGTCGTCGAGGGTGCGCAGCCGCACCGCCGGATCCTTGTCCGGGCTGCCGTAATGCGCGAGCCCCTTTGTCTCGAACAGTCGCCGTGACGTCGTCTCCAGCATCATGCCCATCGACGGGGCGACGGGCTTGAGCCGCGAGAGCTCCGACCAGCTCATCACCCCGGGATTGAGATGCGGCAGCAGCCCCGTCTCCTCCAAAACCCGGATCGCCATCGCGCGCACGTAATCCAGCGTCGAGTCATAGCCACGCTCATCGAGCCACCGCCGCGCCTCTTCCCAGCGTGCCTCCGGGCGATCGCCAAGGGTGAAAAGCGCCTCCTTGCAGCCCAGTTCGGCGCCGCGACGCGCGACATCGAGAATCTCGTCGGGCTCCATGTACATGCCCATGCCCTGGCTGCGCAGCCGGCCGGGCACCGTGACAAACGTGCAGTAATGACACGTGTCGCGGCACAGATGAGTGACCGGGATGAACACCTTGCGCGAGTAACTGACCGGCAACCTGCCATTCGCGCCGAGCCGGCCCGCAGTCCTCAACCCGGCATCACGCACTCGCGCCGCACTCGCGCACAAATCAGCGAGATCCTCGCCACGGGCCGTCATCGCGATCGCGGCCTCGTCGACATTGAGGGCGACACCATCACGCGCCCGCCGCAAGACACGCCGCAGCGCGGCAGGGCTGGACACTCCGGCTTTCGGTGGAACCACGGGGCTGGGTAGATCTGCGCCGTGCTGGGGGTCTAGAGCCACTTCCGTGTAACCCCGCCGTTGTCCACAATCATCCACGCGTCTCACATTCTGAAACCAACGGAGCCTGCCATAGCCAGGACATGGGAGCCACAGTAGTCCCAGCATCGGGCGACGTGGCGCCCTGCTGCTCCTGATGTGTTCGATGCTTGTTTTCAAGCCGTTATATGACGCGCTGCCACCAGCACGCGGACTTGGCCATTTCTGCCAGTAAGGTCAAGATCAACGTTAGATTTGTTGTGGGTCGGGGAGGGATCTCAGGGGTGCCGTCATGAACGTTTCTGTCCGCTCATACCTGATGGCAGGCGCCGCCGCGGCCACTGCGACAACTCTTGCCCTGACTCCGATCCAGGTAACCCCCGACGACATCGCAGTGCCGGCGCACTCGGTTTCCACCGAGCCGCAGTTGTCGCAGGCCATGGTCGACCTGCTCGCGGCGGCGAGCCGCATGACGGCGGCCGTGCCGGTGCCCAAGGTGCCGTCGGGTGGCGCGTCCGGCGCGGTCGAATCGGCCCCGGCCGCGGCGGTGACCGCAGCCCCGACCGCCCTGGCGATCGCACCCAACCTGGCCAACACGATCGACAACATCTATCTGACCTTCGAGCCGTGGGTGCGGTACGGGTTCGAACTCGGCGCCTACGCACTCGGCTGGGTTCCGTGGGTCGGCGGCTGGGCCGGTGGCCTGCTCATGGACGGCTACAACTTCGGGAATTCGCTGGTCGCAAGTGCGGTCTTCAACTTCACCGACTGGCTTCGCGGGGACGGCGGCATCGCTCAGAACCTCGTCGACTTCGGCGTGGATGTCGCGTTGTCGTTCGTCTGGCTCGGAATCGACGTCGCGAACACCTTCATTCCGCTGCCGCCCCTCCCCCTCCCCCCGCGCCCGCCATTGCAGGGGCCGTTCCTGGCGGCGGATCTTGCCGCACCGACTGCGAACCTGGCCGCGGCGCCCAGTATCGCGTCGCTACCGTCGCTGATCGGTGACCTCATCCTGCCGCCGGTCGAAGCAGCCACAAATGCCGCCATCGCCGCGAACAACCTGACGCTGGCCACGTCACAAGCCGTCACCGAGGGCGTCATCAACGCCATCGAGCCGGTTTTCGACGGCCTCGGGCTGGGCTTGGTCAACCAGCAGATCGACATCAACTACAACCTCCTCAATGCTCTGTCCATCCAGGAGGTCGGATTCGTCAATGACCTCATCGGTGTCCCGGAGGGATTCCTGACCGACGTGCTGCGCAACGGCGAGGGTCCGTTGCGGGCGCTCGGCACCCAGGCCCGGTTCGTGGTGGACAGCGCGGTTGACCATGGGTCCGCGTCGGTCGATGCGCTCGGGAACTATGTTCGCGACCAGATCGATTTCTTCACGCCGGACCTGGCCACGAAGACCGGTACGGCGGTAGTCACCAGCGTCCCCGAATCGGTGCGCACGTTGGTGAAATCGACCGACACGACCGGCGCGACCGACACCGTGACCACCCCGGACACCGAGGCGACGGAAACCGAGGACACCGCTGCGCCGAAGCCCGCGCGGACGCTGGCCAAGAACGTTCAGGAGGCGGTCGACAAGACAGTCGCCAAGACGGCGGCCGACGTGAAGAAGGTGTCGGAGAACGTCCGTGACGCGGTGAAGGATGCGACGAAGGCCGCCTCCAGCACCAAGACGTCCGACAAGGACTCCGAGACCGCGTCCGACAAGACCACTGAGAAGAAGTCCGAAGCCGCGAAGCCGGCCAAGAAGGACAAGCCGGCCGGCGCCGACAAAGCGGACAAAGCTGACAAGAAGCAAAAGTCGGAGAAGTCCGACTAGCGGGGCTAGCGGCGGTACCTCCGCCGCAACAGCCACGCTGCCGGTAAGGCGCCTACGGCGATGAAGATGAGCGCGCTGTAGGCGAAGATCCCCGATCCGGCGAAGATGTAATCGTTGCCTGGTCCGCCGAACGTCATCGCGACGACGGCGGCCAGCCAGGTCCACAGCGGCAGCCCGCCGCGCAGTAAGGAATCCGACCACTGCATCGCGGCCCATACGAGCGCGGCGTTGACCACCCCACTGATGACCGCACTGATGGGGAACGGGATTCCGCCGATGTACGACGGCAACAACAATGCGCCGACGACGGCAGAGATGATGCCGTCGACGGCGAGCAGGGTCAGAACGATTCCGGCCAGCACCGGATCCGCGTCATCGGTTTCGACGACGCGGGACTTGGTCGAGGTCAGGTCGGGATGCTGTCGAGCAGCGACACCAGCGAGCCCACCACCCACTGGAAGTTGTCTGCCCGGTCCTGCCAGTGCTGGAGGTTCGGATCCAGATCGGGGTCCATGGATATCCCTTCGACGACTGACCGGAGCTTACCGCGTGTGGTTTCGCCTATTCCAGATTCAATCCGGCGAGTAGGTCGGTTTCCCAACCGCGGGCGTCGCGCGGTCCAGGGTCACCGGACACGAGTACATAGTGCTCCTCGCCGATGAGCGGCAACGCGATGTTGTTGGACAAGGCGAGGGCATCGCCCTTGGGCGAGACGGTGACCTGCGTGGCGTGAGCCCGCATGGCGGCCACCTTGGCCGGCAGATATGCGGATACGTCGACGACGGCGTCGATCTGGTCGTCGGAGAAACCGAATGGAACGTCGTCGGCATTGATCCGGATCCAACCTTCGGGTAACTCCTTCACCGCCTGCAGCCCGGCACCCATCGCGCTCGTTGCCATCACAGTCCAGTAGAACTTGGGCACGGCCCAGCCAACAGCGTCGGCCGAGGCAGCGACGGCTTCGGTCGTGACGCGATGGGTCTGGATGTGGTCGGGGTGTCCGTATCCCCCGTTGGGGTCGTAGGTCACGACGACATGTGGCCGGAGTTCACCGATGATGGTCACCAGTTTTCCTACCGCCTCGGTCATGTCGGCATCGACCCAACGCCGCTGAGGCCCGCGCGAGGGCGTCCCGGCCATGCCCGAATCGCGCCAGTGGCCGGCTCCGCCAAGGTAATGCGGACCGTCGACCCCAAGAGCCTGCAGGGCCGCGGTGAGCTCAGTAATCCGGTATCCCCCGAGCTGATCGGCGTTGTCGACGGTCAGCTGGGCATACCGGTCGCCGATCACCTCACCTTCTTCGCCGAGGGTGCAGGTGACGACCTTGACCTCAGCCCCCAGCGCTGCGTAATGCGCGATGGTTCCGCCGGTGGTGAGGGTTTCATCGTCAGGGTGGGCGTGGACGAACAGCAGACGGGGCTTCACATGCGTTGGCATCGCCTGTGACGCTACCGCGCGACCGTCGGTCTGCGCGTTGGCGA
The DNA here is from genome assembly GCF_049241375.1 of Mycolicibacterium wolinskyi str. Jessa 2025. NCBI lineage: Bacteria > Bacillati > Actinomycetota > Actinomycetes > Mycobacteriales > Mycobacteriaceae > Mycobacterium > Mycolicibacterium wolinskyi. Next base: position 1,856,010 of record NZ_CP185960.1, on the reverse strand, counting down.
TCCGGCCTGCTGACAACTCTCAGGCGTTACTCAGGTCGACCCCCGATCGAAGGTCTGATGTGGCCGCCGCACTGGCCGAACGCGAAAGTGGCGGGCGCTGACAAGCGCTTGCTACCGCAATGATCTGGCGAACTCGCCGGCACGGGATTACCTCCTCTCACCACGGCAGGCTGACCGCACTTCGCCGATGTCCTGGCCGCCCCGCGCGGCCGTTTCCGGGTGGCTGGTGCAGCGTGCGACATCGCGCAAATGTTAGGCCGCCTTAAGTTCGCGGGATCAACCTGGGATTCTTGTGTGATGTGCACCACATAGCAAATGGCGATCACTAATGAGCGACGTTGCCCGCCCTGGCATTTTTCAATCCAAACGGCCCCACTACTGTGCGGCCGGCGGGTGAACAGGTATCGAGAATGGCCAATGACATGCGACTTCAGGAGCTAGTTTCCGTTGTTAACGATCGCAGTAACCGGCGCTGGAGGCTTGAATGCAAGTTTCCGAAATTTGCCGAACTATTAATTTACTCTCAGGTAGCTTCTGCCTCGCCGGGGGATTTACATCGAGGTAAGGAGACCCCATGCAAGTCGCTGCACGTTCTTATCTGGCGGCAGGCGTAGCACTGGTCGGGGCCAGTGCCATCGCGATCAGCCCGGTCGCTCCGCCGATACCCGACGTCACGGTTTCGGCGATTTCGTCACCCCAGGTCGAACTGTCGGCGTCAGCAAATCCGCTCGAGGCCTATCTGGCGCTGGTGACCAACACCGTCACGAACGTCGGCGCCACAATCAGCGCAGAACTGGACGATCCGGCTCCGGTGCTGAGGCAGATCATCGCGAACCAGCTCGCGACCGCCGAGTCTCTCTTCGAGGGCCTACAGGGGGCCGGCGAGGGACTCATCAACGTGTTGGACCCGGCCAACCCCTACGGCATTCCGGCACAGTTGCAGCTCGCGTTGTCCGACCTCCTCGAGGGAGACATCAACGGCGCGGTGGCCAATGCATGGAGCGCGTTTCTCAGTCCGGTCTTGAACGTCGGCCTTCCCCTGCTGGAGCCGATCATCAACGCCGTCAAGCAGCCCGTCCAGAACACGCTGAACATCCTGAACAACCCGCTCATCGTGGTCATGCCGTTGCTCGGTGCGATCAACGTCGCCTACACCACGATCACCGTCGCGGGCAACGTCGGCCAGGACATCGTCGACTCGCTCAAGAATGGTGACCCGCTCGGTGTCGTCAACGCGATACTCAGTGGACCTGCCGTCATCACCGATGCGTTCCTCAACGGCAACGAGCTGGGTGGTGGGATCTTCGGCCCCAACCTGGGTCTCCTGTCGAGTCTGCGGCAAGCACGCGAGGCCCTCGCCGCGGCGATCAAGCCGCCCGTGGAAGCGCCGAGCGCCGCTGCGGACGCGACGCTGGATTCGGCTGCCAAGGTGGTGACGCTCGACGTCGCGCCGGCCGAAACGGCGGATGCGGCAACCACTTCGACGGAAACCGCGGTAACCGGGGGAACCGAGGAGACGTCAGCGTCGGCACCGGAGAGCGACGCGACAGCGCCTGCCGAGGAGGTCGAGGCGCCCGCCGCCGAAACCGCATCGCCGGTCGCCACCGACGTCGTGAAGGACAGCCCGGTGGCCGTGCCCGGTAAGACCGGGACGATCACCAAGTCGGATCGCGCGAACCCGCTCAAGCAGGTCCGCGACAACATCCGGAACACCGTCAAGAACGTCAGTGACGGGTTCAAGAAGGCTGCTGAGGGATTGTCGGGCAAGAGCACGAAGAGCAAGAGCGAAAGCTCAAGCAGCTCATCCGATTCCGGTGAGAGCTCAGGCTCGAGCGACGCAGCCTGATTCACCGACAACGCGGTGGACCTCCTCTTCGAGGGGGTCCACTGTTTTGTTCACCGCGTCTTCGTCCAGTTCGCGGCGTCGCCGACGATCCCAACCGGAACGGCCCCCGACAAGCTGACGTTCTGCACACTCGGGCCTGCCGCGACGATGGTGGTGTCCTGCAGGATCGGCAGCACTGTCGACATGTTCCATAACCGTGGTTCGACGGCCTCGATCACCTCCGCGATGTCTTCCCTACCATCCAGTGCGCCATCTATTCTCGGCTGGATGCTGCGATCGCAGATGCCGGTGATGTTGCTCGGCGCCTGCACGAGCTCACCCGAGTCAGGTGACGGGGGCGGCGCCGCGGTGGTCGGGGTGGTGGTAGCCGGTGCGGGCGCGGCCGTCGTGGTGGGCTTCGGCGGGGCCGACGCCGGGGTACCCGGCGCCGCGGTTGCGACGGCGGTGGCCTCCAAGGCGCGGCAACCGTATCGGGACGCCAGCGCGGTCGCCAGGTCTCCCCCGGCCTGGTGCCAACCGACCACCGCATCGACGCGGTTGTTGGTCAGCGCATCACCGTAGAGTGCGACCGGATCGAGCGCCAGCACCGATGCGTCGATGCCGACACTGCGCAATTGGTCCGCCGCGGTGTTGGCCACCGCCACCGACGTCGGATCGTTCGATGCGACGCCGAGCACCAGAGACAGTGGGACACCGTCTTTCGTGATGCGCTGCCGGTCGTTCGCCGGTGGCGGTCCGTCCGGTGCCGGCGTCGCGGCCGGTTCGATCTGATAGCCGGCTGCGCGCAACAGGTCCAGTGCGGCGTCGCGGCCCATAGCGGGCGGGGCCGTGGGCACGTAGCCCGGATCAGAGGGCGAGCGCACCTGTGCCTGCGCGAGAGTGACCGTGTTGTCGTCACCGGCACCGACCGACGCCAGCAGATCGACGTCCACCAATCCCAGGAGTGCTTTGCGCACTTGGACATCCGCCAACTTCGGCTGTTGCGCACGCAACGTCAACTGCATGACTCGCGGCGTGACGATGCGGGCCGTGCGTACATCCGGGATCGCGCTCAGTTGCGCGAAAGTTGCCGCGCCCCCGTGCACCTGGGCCACCTGGGTGTCACCGTTGCGGATCGAGTCGGCCAGCGCTGCGGGCGCACCGCCGCGGCGGAAGAGCACGAGATCAGGTTTCGCCGGCACGCTCCAGTACCGGTCGTTGCGGGCCAGCAGGATCTCATCCCGTTGCGGGTCAATGTTTTCCACCCGGAACTGTCCGCCGGTGACCGGCATCGCGCGGGCCAACCCGGCACCGAAACCACCGGGGATGTCCTTGACGATGTGGGCGGGCAGGATGTCGTTGAAGAGTTCGCGCCACGCTGGATACGGCTGCGAGAACGTCACGACCGCGGTCTTGCCGCCCTCGACCGATTGCACTCCCGTGATCAGGTCATAGCCCGCTGGGTCGACAACTCCTGGCTGGCTGACCATTTGGCGCCAGAGATACCAATAGTCGTCGGCGGCGATGGGCGCGTTGTCGGTCCACTGCGCCTCCGGCCGAATCTTGTAGGTGACGGTGAACGGTTGCTCATTGGTCACTTCGGCCGACTCCAGCAGGGTCGGGTCGAGTTCCCAACGCGAACCGGTCGGAGATTTCGGATCGGCCACCGGGCGGAACGAACTCGGCAGCACCAGCGACGCGATCGCGGCGTTCACCGGGGACTGATCGGACAACAGATGCGGGTTGAAGCCAGGTCCGATCGAATCGATCGCCATGATGATCTGCGTGGCCTTGGGCGGAGGCGGCGGCGTGGTCTCCGTGGTCTCGGTGCTCTGCGGCGCGGGAGGCGGACTGACCGTACATCCGCCCAGCAGGAGCGCGGGTACCGAAACGAGCGCGCCGATCGTCATGCGGGCGCGGCGGCAGGTTGTCGGCACGCCACTCAGGGTATCGACCCGTACCGATCGCACGAAAAAGCGCACCGATCCCCACTCATACGGGCGGACACCACCAGAAGTACTTTCTATTTGAATTGATCCTGAATGCGGTCTAGCGATCTGACACCGCCACGCCGCCCGCGGACGGCAGCAAAACCGAGACCGGCGTCAATACCGCGATGAAAACGTTGTCTATGTGGATGTTTGCGAAAATATCGCCGCTGCCAGACACCTCTTTCACCCATTGGCGCGCGCCAGCTGACCAGCCTTGCGCAAGCGCGGTAAGCCGGAGAACCGGGGCTAAGTTAGAACGTGTTTCATTATTTTGCATCTATCTCAGCTGAATCTCAGATACCGTCTCGCCCGTCGGTCGCTATGACCGTCGTCACAGCCCACGGAACAAGGAGACACAGTTGCGATCAGCATTGCGGCCATACGCGACGGCAGGCATTGCCATCGCCGGCGCGAGCGTCATCGCGGTCACCCCCATCACCGCACCGCCACCGGATGCCCAGACTCGCTCGGTCGAACTGTCGGCCGCCGTGCAGAACCTCGAGACGCCCGACGTCTCCGCCGGCGCCATGTCGCCAGAGCTGACGACCGCTTACGCCTTCGACGCCATCGCCCCGATCGTCAGCAACCCGACGCCGATCAACGGTGCACTCGAGAATCTGGTTCTCGCCCGAAAGGCGATCGCCGAAGCACTGGGTGCCACGGGAAGCCCTGGGCTGCAAGGTGTCTCGGCAGACACCGGAACGCAAGCGCTGGCACCGCCGGACCTCGGCATCGTGTTCGATCCCATCGCGCAGTGGGCCGACATCTTCACGACAGCGTTCGGAAACGTCGCCTGGATCGGAGAGCAGTGGCTTGCCGATCCGGCTCCGTTCCTGCGGCAGGCCCTGATGAATCAGATCGGCTACGCGACCATGGTCGCCGACACCATGGGCAGCGTCATCCCGACAACGCTGAGCGCACTCTTCGACCCGTCGTATCCCAACGGGTTCGCCAGCGGCCTGGTCAAGGCGTTCGAGCTGGCCCAGGCCAACGATTTCATCGGCGCATCGAATGCGCTCTTCAGCGGGCTCATCGGCACCGCATTCGGCCTGTTCCCGATGGCAAATCTGCTGCAGATTCCCGTCCAGATGTCGGCAAATCTCAACAAAGTGCTGGAAACCGCTGCATCGCTGCCGATTTCACTGGGATTCGCGGCCATCTCCGCCGTCGGGATGGCTTTCCAATCAACCGGCACATCGGCGCAGGCGATATCGGATGCCCTGATCGAGGGCGACACCGCTGCCGCACTCAGCGCACTCATCGCCGCTCCCGGGAACATCACCGATGCGGTACTCAACGGCGGCCAGTTCGGTGGCGGCCTGCTGAGCAACAACGGCATCATCGCCCGGCTCGTGGTCGATGTACCGCGCATGCTGGCCGACGCGATCACGCCTGCGGCGGCTACGCCGTCGAAGGTCGAACCCGAGAAGACGGTCACCCTCGCCGTCGAACCCCAAGCCGAAACGGTGTCCGCGGAGTCAGATTCGGCTGACGGCACCGAGGCCGACGATGGCAACAAGGTGACACCGGGCGAGAGCACCGGAACTCCCAAGCACCGCAAGCCCACCAAGCTGAGCACCGCGCTCAAGAACATCAGCGAAGACGTCGACAAGACGGTCGCGAAGGTGACCGACGGGGTCAAGAAAGCCCTCGGCGGCAACAAGAGCGAGCCCAAGAAGAACGACGAGAAGTCCGGCGCCGACGATGACGCCAAGGGCGACAACGACTCCGATGGGTCGGGGGCGAGCGGATAACCCGATTCCGCTCGGCCGGCCCCCTCTCAGCCAGGGAGGGGGCCGGTTCGGCATTCGAGTCTGCGTGCAGGGCGTGGGTTACTCGTACTTTCGCGCCCGGAGCGCAGACTCGACGTGCAGAGAGCTAGCCCCTGGCCTTGGCCCGTGCCTTTGCCCGGGCCCGCAGGCTCGCGGTGAGCTCGACCTTGCGCACGCGCACGATCTCCGGTGTCACCTCGACGCACTCGTCGGCCGCGCAGAATTCCATGGCCTTTTCCAGGTCCAGCTCCAGCGGCCGGGCCAGCGTCTCGATGACGTCGGCCGTCGACGACCGCATGTTGGTCAGCTTCTTCTCGCGCGTGATGTTGATGTCGAGATCCTCGGCGCGCGGGTTGATACCGACCACCTGGCCCTCGTACGTGTCCTGGCCGGGTTCGACGAAGAACTGCCCGCGGTCGGCCAGCTGGATCATCGCGAACGGGGTGATCGTGCCGGACCGGTCGGACACCAGCGATCCGGTGTGCCGGGCCCGGATCTCCCCCGCCCACGGCCGGTAGCCCTCGAACACCGCGTTGGCGATGCCGGTGCCACGTGTCTCGGTGAGGAAGTCGGTGCGGAAACCGATCAGCCCGCGGCTCGGCACGATGAAATCCATGCGGACCCATCCGGCCGCGTGGTTGGTCATCTCTTCCATGCGGCCCTTGCGCGCGGCCATCAGCTGCGTGATCGCGCCGACGAACTCGTCCGGGCAGTCGATCGTCAACGCCTCGAACGGCTCGTGCAACTTGCCGTCGATGTTCTTGGTGACCACCTGCGGCTTGCCGACGGTCAGCTCGAAGCCCTCACGCCGCATCTGTTCGACCAGCACGGCCAGCGCCAGCTCGCCACGCCCCTGGACCTCCCAGGCGTCCGGGCGGCCGATGTCGACCACCCGGATCGACACGTTGCCGACGAGTTCCTGGTCCAGCCGGTTGCGGACCATGCGGGCCGTCAGCTTGTGTCCGGACACCTTGCCCGCGAGCGGCGAGGTGTTGGTCCCGATCGTCACCGAAATCGCGGGTTCGTCGACGGTGATGCGGGGCAGCGCGTGCGCGTGGTCGGGATCGGCCAGCGTGTCGCCGATCATGATCTCGGGCAGGCCCGCAACCGCGACGATGTCTCCGGCGACGGCCTCGTCGGTGGGGCTGCGCTCGACGCCGACGGTGGCCAGCAGTTCGGTGATCTTCGCCGAGGTGATCACGGGCGATCCGTCGACCTCACGCATCCACGCGACCTGCTGGCCCTTCTTCAGCCGGCCGTTGTAGATACGGATCAGCGCGAGCCGGCCCAGGAACGCCGAGGCGTCGAGGTTGGTCACCAGCGCTTGCAGCGGCGCCTCGGGGTCACCCGATGGCGGCGGGATGTGCTTCATCAGCACGTCGAACAGCGGGTCGAGGTTGTCGCCCTCGGGCACCTCACCGTCCGCGGGCTGCACAGTGCTCGCGATGCCTGCGCGGCCCGACGCGTAGAGCGTCGGCAGGTCCAGCGCGCGCTCGGCGGCCGCGGCGGCCTCGTCGTCCAGGTCGGATGCGACGTCGAGCAGCAGGTCGTGGCTGGCCTCGACCACCTCGCTGATGCGCGCGTCGGGCCGGTCGGTCTTGTTGACCACCACGATCACCGGCAGGTGCGCCTGAAGTGCCTTGCGCAGCACGAACCGGGTCTGCGGCAACGGGCCCTCAGAGGCGTCGACGAGCAGCACCACGCCGTCGACCATGGACAGCCCGCGCTCGACCTCACCGCCGAAGTCGGCGTGGCCAGGGGTGTCGATGACGTTGATGACGGTCACCGTGCCGTCATTGTGGTGGCGATGCACCGCGGTGTTCTTGGCGAGGATCGTGATGCCCTTTTCCTTCTCCAGGTCACCGGAATCCATGATGCGTTCGGTAGCGTCGTCGCCACGGTGCGTCAACGCACCCGATTGCCGCAGCATCGCGTCGACTAGGGTCGTTTTGCCGTGGTCAACGTGGGCCACGATGGCGACGTTGCGAAAGTCTGGGTGCGAATCCACGCCACAATTCTCGCAGGCAGTCGACCCGATCACGAAAACGAGAGAGCCCCGTCACGTTGAAGTCCGCCAAGCTCGCCGGCCTGAAGCCCAAAAAGAAGTGCTGCCGCAGCAAGCCTCGGTGCAAACGGTGCCCGGTCGTCCTGCACAAGGTCCGCAAGGCCGAGCTGAGTGGGCTGCGGGGCAGCGAACTCGACAAAGTCTTCAAACGGGCCAGGAAATCCTAAGGTTCGCGAGTACCGTTTGAGGTATCCGTCAGGGTGCGTCTTGCGTGCTTGGAGGTCCGAACATGACGGTCTACGAAGTGCTCACCGTCGCGCTGATCATGGTGCTGGCCACGGCGACCACGGTGGCGATCTACGTCGGGATGGCGAACTGGATCGGCGCGTGCTACGTGGTCCGGTGCAGCGAATGCCACCACCTGACGTTCGCATCGGTCAACCGCCCGCAGGAGTCGTGCGCGCACTGCCGTCATCCGATGCTGCTGCATCCGCTGTACACCGCGCAGCATCATGACAACGCGGTCCGGGTGGTCGGGGACCGGCTGCGTTACTGAGCCTCGCCCTGGTAGTGCGGAACGCTCTGTTCCCGGATCTGCCGTCCGGTCACCTTCTCGGCGCGGATGCGGACGAAGTGGTCCCGACGGCCGTCGACCCATGGTTGGACGAACGTCCCGGCCACTTCCACCAACTCGTCGACGTCGGTGATCGGCTGAGCATGGCCGACGACGGTCACGCTCCAGCCGGTGCGCAGATCGGGATCCAGCTCGTCGGCCTGGAACGCCACGACGTGGTTCTCGGTGGCGGCCGTCAACTTGGCTCCGCCCGCGACCCGGATCACCACGTCGTCGTGCGTCAGCCGGAAATTGACCGGTTGCACGGCCGGTAACGCGTCCTCGGTGAACACCAGGCGACCCACCCTGACCCGCTGCAGCAGATCCAGGCACTGCCTGCGGGTGAGCACGTCGAGTTCCTGTCCCTTGGGCATGAGGTCAACCTCCTTCGACACACCCAGCATGCCGCGCCAGGGTGCGGATACGACAGAGCCGAAAGTCCTCAGTCACCACCCGCGGCGGTGCGGCTGGGAACCGACGAGTTCACCGCGCCCCGCGACGTCACGGCTGCGGTAGACGATGTAGGGCCGGAACAGGTAGCCGATGGGCGCGCTGAACACGTGCACGAGACGCGTGAACGGCCACAGGCAGAACAGGACGAGCGCGATCATCACGTGGATGTGGAAGTACAGCGGTGCCTGCACCATCAGGTCGCCGCGGGGCTGCAGAATCCAGATCGACCGGAACCACGGCGCCACGGTCTCGCGGTAATCGTGTTCGGCACCCGCCGGGCTCGCGCCGATGAATGTGCACGACACTCCGGCCACGATGGCCAGCACCAGAACCACGTACATCACCTTGTCGTTGGCCGTGGTGGCCATGAACACCGGTCCGGTGGTGCGCCTGCGGTACACCAGCAGCGCGATGCCTGCCAATGTGGTGACGCCCGCGAGACCGCCGAGGGTCACCGCCTGGATGTGATAGACGTGGTCGCTCATGACCGCCCTGGTCCAGGACTCCGGGATCACCAACCCGATGATGTGTCCCACGATCACCACGAGGATGCCGAAGTGGAACATCGGGCTGCCGATTCTCAACAGCCGCGATTCGTAGAGCTGAGACGAGCGGGTGGTCCAGCCGAACTTGTCATAGCGGTAGCGCCACCACAGGCCGACCACGACGATCGCCAGCGTCACGTACGGCACGACGTCCCAGAAGATCTCCCAACCAGACATCAGACCCCTTCCTCAACGCGCCGGGGCGGCACCGTCAATTGAAACGGCTGCAAGCCAACCGATTCCGTGGGCGGTCCGGACCGCAGCAGATGCCGGGCATCGCCGCCGGACACGGCGGGCAATGTCGAGCACACCGCGGCCACCGCGGGCGCGTACGGCGATCCGGCATCGGACAACGCATGCCGGAGAACGTCGATCGGTACGCGATGGTCGGCCAGCAGCCGCCGGCCCGCGACCGGGTCGACCGTGGCGGCGAACTCCAGCACCACCGGAAGGTGGTCGGGCGCTTCCTGTCTGGGCGGTTGCACCCCGGCGTCGCGATAGGCCTGCGTGAAGACCACCATCTGTGCACCCCGGTTGCGGGTGTCGCCGCCGGTCCAGTACGTCAACAACATGGTGGTGGATTTCTTGAGGTCGAATGTGTCGACATACTGGGCCGCCAATGCCATCGCGGGCGTATCACGGAGCGCCGTAAGGGTTTCGGCGATAAGCCGCGCCTGCTCACCGGCGATGTGGGCAAGCAGGCCCTCGACCGTGTCGAGGCGGGCCTGGTGCCGCTCGTCGGGATAGGCCAGCAGCAGCGAGGCCGCTTGCCACACCACGCGGTCCTGCAGCGTGAGATCTGGTCTGCGCCGGAGCTTCATGGCTACTCCTCCGGGAACATCCCGGCGGGCACTCCCCTGCCGTCCCAGTTGAGCAGGTTCACGCGCGACGGGTTGTCGGCGTTGGCCGCCATGCCGCCGGTGGTCTGGCGGTGTTGCAGGGCGTGGAATGTCTCGATCGCCACCGGAACCGGCCCACCGCTGGCCTCACCGAACGGACCCGACTCGTACATGCCCGGCCCACCGTCGAACGACAACGAGCACCCCGGCTCCTCGACCGCGTGCCCCTCGGTGCTGTAGGCCGTCGGAATGACATAGCGTTCTTCATATTTCGCGAGGGCGAGCAGCCGGTACATGTCGTACATCTGCTGCTCGGTCATGCCGACCGCCTGCGGGATGTGGGGCTGGGTCTCGCGGCCGAGGTTGATGTCGCGCATGTAGGAGCGCATCGCGGCGAGCCGGCGCAACACTCCCTCGACCACGGCGGTGTCACCCGCGGTGAACAAGCCGGCCAGATACTCCATCGGGATGCGCAGCGCCTCAAGCGCGCCGAACAGATTGCCGACGTCTTCGCCGTCATGCCCGTCGCGGCTGACCGCGTCGACCACCGGTGACAACGGCGGGATGTACCAGACCATCGGAACGGTGCGGAACTCCGGATGCAGGGGCAGCGCCACACCGTACGTGTGGATGAGCCTGTAGATCGGCGAGTGCTGCGCGGCCTCGATCCATTCGTCGGAGATGCCCTCGGCTCGCGCACCGGCGATCACCTCGGGATCTGTCGGATCGAGAAGGATTCCGCGCTGCGCCTCGTAGAGGTCTTTGTCGTCGGGGACCGATGCGGCTTCCAGCACCCGGTCGACGTCGTAGAGCACCAGGCCCAGGTAACGCAGCCGGCCCACGCACGTCTCGGAGCACACCGTCGGCAGGCCGACCTCGATGCGCGGGTAGCACAGCGTGCACTTCTCGGCCTTGCCGGTCTTGTGGTTGAAATAGACCTTCTTGTAAGGACATCCGGAGACGCACATGCGCCAGCCACGGCACCGGTCCTGGTCGACGAGCACGATGCCGTCCTCGGACCGCTTGTACATCGCGCCCGACGGGCACGAGGCGACGCACGACGGATTGAGGCAGTGCTCGCAGATTCTCGGCAGGTAGAACATGAAGGTCTGCTCGAGTTCGAGCTTGACCTGTTCGCTGACCTTCTGCAGCACCGGGTCACCGGGCACGATCTCCGGGGACCCGCCCAGATCGTCATCCCAGGCCGCCGACCAGGACACCTTCATCGGCTCACCGCTGATGAGGCTGCGTGGCGGCGCGACCGGCATGTGCTCACCGAGGGGTGCCGAGGTGAGGTTCTCGTAGTCGTAGGTCCACGGCTCGTAGTAGTCGTCGATCGACGGCAGCTTCGGGTTGGCGAATATCCGCGCCAGCTTGGAGAACCGGCCGCCGTCACGCAGGCGCAGCCGGCCCCGCCCGTCGAGACGCCAACCGCCGCGCCACTTCTCCTGATCCTCGTACGTGCGCGGATAACCTTGTCCGGGCCGGGTCTCGACGTTGTTGAACCACACGTACTCGGTGCCCGAGCGGTTGGTCCAGGCCTGCTTGCACGTCACCGAACAGGTGTGACACCCGATGCACTTGTCCAGGTTCATCACCATCGCCATCTGGGCCATGACCTTCATGTCAGTAGGTCACCTCCTGGCTGCGGCGGCGCACCACCGTCACCTCGTCGCGTTGGTTTCCGGTCGGGCCGAGATAGTTGAAGGCGTAGGAGTGCTGCGCATATCCGCCCGCCAGATGGCTCGGTTTGATCAGCAGCCGGGTCAGCGAGTTGTGGATCCCGCCGCGGTTACCGGTGGTTTCCGTCAGCGGCACGTCGATCGTGCGTTCCTGCGCGTGATAGACGTACACCACGCCCTCGGGCATGCGGTGGCTGACGATCGCGCGGCACACCAGCACGCCGTTGCGGTTGACCGCTTCGACCCAATCATTGTCCTGTACTTCGATTTTCGCGGCATCGGCCGGGCTCATCCACATCGTCGGACCACCCCGCGACAACGACAACATGAACAGGTTGTCCTGGTACTCGGAGTGGATCGACCACTTCGAGTGCGGCGTGAGGTAGCGCACCGTGAGCCCCACCCCGTCGCGACCGAGTTCCGGCTCACCGAACAACCGCGACATGTCGAGCGGCGGACGATAGACGGGCAGTTGCTCGCCGAGTTCCTCCAGCCAGTCATGGTCGACGTAGAAGTGCATGCGGCCGGTGAGGGTGTGGAACGGTTTGAGCTCTTCGATGTTCACGGTGAACGGTGCGTAGCGCCTGCCGCCGGTTTCGCTGCCCGACCATTCCGGGCTGGTGATCACGGGCACCGGGCGGGCCTGCGTGTCGGCGTAGGTGATGCGGCGTTCCTCGCTTCCCGCCGCCAGGTGCACCAACCGGCGACCGGTGCGTCGCTCGAGCTCACGGAAGCCCTCCACCGCCAGTCTGCCGTTGGAGGTGCCCGAAAGCGCGAGGATCACGTCGGCCATGCGCTCGGCTGTCGTCATCGCCGGACGGCCTTGCGCAGGACCGGAATCCATCACCCCGAACTTCGCCGCGAGCTCGCCTACCTCCTCGGTCGGATGCGTCGTCACGCCCTTGGTCGTGACCCCGAGCGTGTCGACGAGCGGGCCGAGCGTGGCCCACTTCTGGGCGATCGCCCCGTAATCCCGCTCGACCACCGCCAGCGGGCCCATGGTCTTCCCCGGCACCGGCGCCTCGCCGGTGGTGCGCCAATCCCGTTCGGTACCAGACGGATAGGCCATCGCACCGGGGGTATCGTGCTGCAAAGTGCCCAGCACCACGTCGGTACGCACATCCAGATGCTCGGCGGCCAGGACGCTGAACGCACGGGCGACCGCTCCGAACGCCTCGTAATCCGACCGGGTTTCCCACGGCGGGTCCACTGCCGGGCTGAAGGCGTGTACGTACGGGTGCATGTCGGTGCTCGACAGGTCGGCCTTCTCGTACCACGTCGCGGCGGGCAGCACGACATCGGAGAGCAGCGTCGTCGACGTCATCCGGAAGTCGATCGACATCAACAGGTCGAGCTTGCCCTCCGGGATGTCCTCGGTCCAGGTGATGCCCGCCGGGCGCAGGTTCTCCGGCGTCGGCTGCGCCTGCAGATTGGACGTGGTGCCGAGCAGATGACGCAGGAAGTACTCATTGCCCTTGCTCGACGAGCCGAGCAGATTCGCGCGCCAGACATTCAGCACGCGTGGCCAATTGGCCGGGTTGTCGGGATCGGTGACCGCGAGTTTGAGCGTGCCGTCGGCCAGCTTGCTCGCGACGTACGCCGGTATCTCCTGTCCGGCTGCACGCGCCTCGTCCGCGACGTCGAGGCTGGAGCGGTCGAACTGCGGGAAAAACGGGCTCCAGCCCATGGCCGCGGCCGACGCGAGCACGTCCATGGTGTGCTTGCCGCGGAACCGGCCGCGCCCCAGCGGGCTGGCCAGCGCATCGGCACGGTATCCGTCGTAGCGCCACTGGCCCGTGTGGGCATACCAGTACGACGTTCCGGCCATCTGCCGTGGCGGTCGTGTCCAATCGGTGGCCATCGCCATCGTCGCCCACCCGGTGACAGGGCGGCATTTCTCCTGCCCGACGTAATGCGCCCAGCCACCGCCGTTGCGGCCCATCGAGCCGGTCAGCAACAGGAGCGCGAGCACCGCGCGATAAGTCGCGTCACCATGGAACCACTGGCAGATGCCCGCGCCCATGATGATCATCGACCGGCCGTTGGATTCCTCTGCGCTGCGCGCGAATTCCCTGGCCACCCGGATCGCCTGGGCGGCAGAAACCCCGGTGATCTCCTCCTGCCAGGCCGGCGTGTAGGGCTGCGTGGTGTCCTCGTAGCCGGCCGGCCAGTCGCCCGGCAGGCCGGGCCTGGCCACACCGTACTGGGCGAGCATCAGATCGAACACCGTGCACACAAGGTGCTCGCCGACGCGCCGGACGGGGACGCCGCGGTCCATCGTCTCGCCGTGACCGTCGGTGGTGTCGAACCGGGGCAGCCGAACCGCGGCGGTCTCACCGCCCTCGGCGGCAACCGTGAGCGTGGGCACCAGGTCTTCGAGGTCGAGGTTCCAATTGCCGATCCCGCTGTCGCCGAAGCGGAATCCCAGTGACCCCTGCGGTATCGCGACGCTGTCGCTGGCGCCGTCGAGCAGCGCGGGTTTGAAGGCCGCGTTCTCGGTGTCCTGGCCGAGGTCGGCGGCGGTGAGGTTCTTGCCAGGCACGAGTGCGCCGTCGCGCTCCTCGAGCTTGACCAGGAACGGCAGATCGGTGAACTTGCGGACGTAGTCGACGAAGTACGGAACTCGTTTCTGCACAAAGCATTCGGAGAGGATGACGTGGCCCATCGCCATCGCGAGCGCACCGTCGGTGCCCGCGGCGCACGGCATCCACTCGTCGGCGAACTTGGTGTTGTCGGCGTAATCCGGGCTCACCGAAACGACTTTGGTTCCGCGGTAGCGGACCTCGGCCATCCAGTGCGCGTCCGGCGTTCGCGTGACCGGGACGTTGGACCCCCACATCATCAGATACGCGGCATCCCACCAGTCGCCCGACTCCGGCACGTCCGTCTGATCCCCGAATACCTGCGGGGAGGCCACCGGCAGATCGGCGTACCAGTCGTAGAACGACGTCATCACACCGCCGAGCAATTCGACGAACCGCGAGCCGGCGGCATGGCTGACCATCGACATCGCCGGGATCGGCGAGAATCCCGCGACTCGGTCGGGCCCATACGTCTTGATCGTGTGCACGTGCGCGGCGGCGATCATCTCGGTGGCCTCGGCCCAGCTCACCCGCACCAAACCGCCCTTACCGCGGGCGTTTTGGTACCGGCGCCGCCGCTGCGGATCGGCCTGGATGTCGGCCCAGGCCTGTACGGGGTCACCCAGCCGTGTTTTGGCCTCGCGGTACATCTCGACGAGCACACCGCGCGCGTAGGGATAGCGCACCCGTGTCGGTGAGTAGGTGTACCAGGAGAACGCCGCGCCGCGCGGGCAACCGCGCGGTTCGTATTCCGGCCGGTCCGGCCCGACCGACGGGTAATCGGTTTCCTGTGTCTCCCACGTGATGATCCCGTCCTTGACGTAGATCTTCCACGAGCACGACCCGGTGCAGTTGACGCCATGAGTCGAACGCACGACCTTGTCGTGGCTCCACCGGTCGCGATAGAACACATCACCCGCACGGCCGCCCTGACGGGTGACGCTGCGCAGGTCCGGCGAGAACTCGCCCGGCGTGAAGAACCTGCCGCTGCGTTCCAGCAGTTCCTCGACGGGTCCGCCGACGTGTGGTCTGGTCACGGTTTGGGCTCCTTGACGGGTTCGTGCGCGTGCAGCCGAAGTGCGGTGTAGGCCAACGCCACCAGCGCGGTCGCCACGAGCAACAGCAGGCCGACGGTGTAGTCGTTGCCGACCCGGTCATACGTCGCGCCCATCACGAGCGGCGGGAAGTAGCCGCCCAAACCGCCTGCCGCGGCGACGATTCCGGTGACCGAGCCAACCGACTTGGCGGGCGCGCGGCGGGCCACCCAGGCGAACACGCCGCCGGTGCCGATGCCGAGGAATATTGCCAGCGTGATGAATGTCGCCGCCGACCACACATCAGGCGGCGGCTCGAACACCGCGACGAAAGCCATCAGTGCGGTACCGGCGAATGACACCAAGACCACGTATTTGGGCGGAATCCGGTCCGAGAGGGCACCGCCGATCGGCCGGGCCAGCACGGCGGCGAGGGCGAACGCGGCGGTTCGGGCACCGGCTTCGACCGCCGGGAAGTCGTAGACGGTCTTGATGTAGGTCGGCAGGTAGTTGCTGAACGCCACGAATCCGCCGAACACGACCGCGTACAGGAACGACATCTCCCACGTGACAGCCAGTTTCGCGGCGGCCTTGAGCTTGGGCAGCACCGGGTCGGTGTTCGGCACGAAGGCCGGGGCATCTTTCATCACCATGATGCACAGCACTGCCGTCAACGCGAGCGCCGCGGCCACGATGATGTGAGTGGCCATGAGTCCGAACCAGTTCACGAACCGGGGCGTGAAGAACGCCGACAGTGCGGTGCCGACCATGCCCATGCCGAACACGCCGGTCGCAAAGCCCCGGCGCGACGGTTCATACCAGTTGTTGGAGAACGGGATACCGACGGCGAAGATCGTGCCCGCGATACCGAGAAAGAACCCGAAGACCAGCAGCAGCGGGTATGAGCCGGCCTCGGCGGCCAACCCGACCGCCACGACGGGCGGGATCGAGGCGAGCGAGACCGCGATGAACATCGTTCGCCCGCCGAATCGGTCGGTCAGCGAACCGATCACGATCCGCCCCAGCGATCCGACCAAGATCGGCGTGGCGACCAGCATCGAGGCTTCCGTACTGCTCAGCCTCATGTCTCCGGCGTAGGTCGTGGACAACGGCCCGATCATGTTCCAGGCCCAGAAGTTGATGGCCGATACCCAAGTCGCCAGCACAAGGTTCAAGCTCTGGCGCCGACCGGTGTACGGCGTGGTGGCCGTGCTCACCAGTCCAGGAAAACATCACCCACCAGCAACCGCGTGATTTTCGCGCAAACGTTACGGGCACCTTCACGGAAACGTAATTCGCAACATGGCTGTGTCGGAATTGATCCCTTGTGCCACAACAGTTAACTGTGGCTACAACAGCAAACCGGTCAAGGGAGAGGCGATCGCAACGCGGACGCCAGGTCGGCGACCCAGGCCCGATCCGCCGGAACCCACGCCAATCCGTCGAGTTCGTCGGCGCTCACCCAGCGCAAGGCACGGTGGTCATGCGGCTGCGGGCTGCCCGCGGTCAGCGACACCCGGTAGGCACGCAGCGTCATGGCGTCGCTCAGCGCGACGTCGGCGCCGAGGCGCGCACCCACCGTCACCTCGACACCGAGTTCCTCGCGCAACTCTCGAACCAGGGCCGCGGCATCGCTCTCCCCCGCGGCCACCTTGCCGCCCGGCAGTTCCCACAGCCCGGCGAGTGCCGCGGGCCGGTCCCGCTGGGCCACCAGCAGGGCGGCTCCCGAAATGAGTGCCCCCGCAACGACGATCTGCTCATCCATCGCGCCCGACGGTATACGGTCGAACCCATGGCTGTGTTATCGAATGATCAGGTTGACGCCGCGTTACCCGACCTGCCCGGCTGGGAGCGTGCGGCCGGTGCGCTGCGCCGATCCGTCAAGTTCCCGACCTTCCTCGACGGTATCGACGCGGTCCGCCGCGTCGCCGAGTTCGCCGAGGAGAAGGACCATCATCCGGATATCGATATCCGTTGGCGGACAGTCACTTTCGCATTGGTGACGCACTCCGCGGGCGGCATCACCGAAAAGGACGTTCAGATGGCCGAGGAGATCAACCGGATACTGGCCGACGGGGCGAGCTAGCGTCTGCCGGCTTGCTCCTCGCGTCCGCGGCGATCCATGCCAGCGTCGCCAACGTGGCGACGATGTAGACCAGGCCGGCCCAGGCCAGATACCACGGTCGGCTGATCTCCCAGATGCTCGGCTGGGCGAAACTGAGCAGCCACGGCACCCCGATGAGCGTCAACGCGAGCCAACCCCAGCCCAGAATCCGCGCGCCGAGACGGTCGGCGAGCGGTCCGTGCAGCAGCCAGATCATCAACGGGATCAGCCACACCCAATGATGCGTCCACGAGATCGGGGAGAACAGGAGCCCGAACAGGCTCACCACCACGATCGCGCCGAGCCGGTCGGCACTGCCGCCGATGGCGCGCCAAGCCAACACGGCCAGGATCGCCGTGACCACGATGCCGAGCAGCACCAGCGGTCCGAATCCGGCGTCGTGGCCGAGGATGCGCGAGATGCCGCCGCGCCAGGACTGGTTGAACGACGTGGCGATCGGCCCGATCCGGTCGGCGTCGCCGAGCAGCTGGGTGAAGTAGCGGCGGGCCTGTTCCCCGACGATCAGCCACGACACCCCGACCGTCGCGAAGAACACCGCGGCCGAGAACACCACGGTGGCCCAGCGGCGCGCGCCGAGGAAGTACAGCCCCGACACCGCCGGGGTGAGCTTCACGCCCGCGGCAAGGCCGACCAGCAGACCCGACACCCACCACCGCGTCGAGTACACCGCGTAGAGCACCGCGAGCACGAGGATGACGTTGACCTGGCCGTAGTCGAATGTGCTGCGCAGCGGTTCGGTCCAGATGCCGACGGCCGTCCAGAGCATGCCGACACGCCGGTCGGCCTGCGCGTCGAGCAGAAGCTGACTGATCCGCACCACGCCGTACAGCGCGGCGATCGTGCCGATCTGCCACAGCAGTGCCACCACGCCGAACGGCAGCAGGTGTAGCGGATAGAACACCACTGCCGCGAACGGCGGATAGGTGAACGGCAACGGGAAGTCGGGTGTCTGGTCGGCGTAGACGTAGTCGTAGAGCGCGCCCGGCCCGTCAAGCGCATCCGCGCCGCCGACATACACGTGCAGGTCGACGAAGTTGGCCCCGTTCGGCACCAGGTACGTCCACGCGAGCCGCGCCACGATGCTGGCGATCAGCAACATCGGCGCCAGGCGTTGCAGCCGCGCCGATGCTGTGACGGTGGTAGCCGATGTCGTGTTTACCGGCCCGACTTTAGCGGCCGGCCCGCCGCTGTCACGCCAGCGTGACGCTGGGCCCCGGGAGCCACGCCAGCGTGACAGTCGGCGCCGGGAGCACCCGCCGCGGCCGGATAACCGATTCCAGTCACTGCCGTAACGGTTGAATAACCGCCACACGTGTCACTTGAGTAACACCAGTAACTCGATAGTTTCGGGCACAGACGTGCAGTCAACCGATTGGGAGAACCATGAAACTCACCTGGAAAGCATTTTCCACCAGCATGATCGCGGCGGCGGGCGCCCTCCCGGTCGCGTTGGCGCTCAGCGCCACGGCAAACGCGGAGCCCGTGCCGGCGCCGCCGGCACCCGGCGTGCCGAATGTGCCGATCGTGAACCAGCTCGCCGGCGTGCCTGGCGCGGCGCCGCAGCTGCTGCAAGGTGTCGCGTCGGCGCTGACCGGTACCCCGGCGGCCGCGCCGGCCCCGGCCCCGTCGGCAACCGCGTCGGTGACCCTGCCGCAGGCTCCGGCGACCGTTGCCCAGCCCGCGCTTCCGACCGCTCCCGCCGCAACCACCGCGGGTGCACCGGCCGCCAACGGCGTCGCCAACCTGATTCCGTCGGCCGAGGTGAAGATCCCGCAGGTGCCGGGCATGCCGGTCCCGCTGCCGCAGCAGATCAACATCCCGGGTGACCTGGCGTCGCTCGCGCCGGTCGGCAGCCAGCTCGCCAACCTCGCCCCGACGGCCACCAGCGCGACGGCCCCGGTGGCAAGTGCAGCCGCACCCGCGGCGAGCGTGCCGACCGCCTCTGCCGCGAGCGCTCCGGGGGCGTTGGCCCTCGCGCCGCTGCTGACCGCCGGCTTGCCCTGATCACCCAACTGGTCTGACCGCCCGAAACGCATTGGGAGAGCCATGTCATCGAAAAAGCTGTTCGCCACCGTCGTCGCGATCGGTTCCTCGGCCGCGCTGCTGTTCGGCAGCGGCGTAGCCAACGCCGACCCGGCGCCGCTGCCGATCGACGGGCTGCAAGCGCCCGGCCTGTCGGCGGTGGAAGGGCTGAGCCCGATCATCCAGCAGGCGGCAGCCGACCCGGCCGGGGCGGCACAGCTGTTGATGGCGGCCGCGCAGGCCTTCGCCGCCAACAAGGAGGCACCGGCCGACTCTCGCAATGTCGCGACGGCGGTCAACCAGTTCGTCACCGAACCGGCCGCGGCGGCGCCGGTGGCCCTGGCACCAGAGCACATTCCGGCTGCCGGCGCGGGCCTCGACGCGCACCTGCCCGCAGGCGTCGACCCGGCCCATGCGGTCGGGCCGGCGCTGCACGTGCCGGAGGCAGCGCCGCCGGCGCCGGCGCCCGAGGCGGCAGCACCCGCACCGGCTCCTGCCCCGGAGGCCGCCCCCGCACCGGCTCCCGCCCCCGCGCCGGAGGCCGCACCTGCGCCCGCTCCCGCACCCGAAGGCGCCGCCGCGCCGGCGCCTGGGCCGACTCCCCCGCCCGGATTCGGACCGGACACGCCGCCGACGCAGGACTTCATGTACCCGTCCATCAGCAACGGCTGCCTCAAGGACGGCGGAAACGTTCTGGCGACGGCCATTTCGGTCGCCGGCCCGGCGAAGATACCGGCACCCGGCCCCGGCCCCGGCCAGACCGCTTACGTGTTCACCGCCGTCGGAACGCCCGGCCCGGCCGCTGAGCAGAAGCTGCCGCTGAACGTCACGTGGGTGAACCTGACCACCGGCAAGTCGGGCAGCGCGACGCTCAAGCCGCGCTCGGACATCAACCCTCAGGGGCCGACCACGTTGACCGCCATCGCCGACACCGGCTCGGGCAGCATCATGTCGACGATCTTCGGCCAGGTCACGACCACTGAGAAGCAGTGCCAATTCATGCCCACCATCGGTTCGACGGTGGTGCCCTGACCACAGTAGAAAATGGGGAAACGGAATTCCCGGTCGCCGGCCTCGGCTGGCGACCGGGAATTTTGTTGTTTGTCAGATGGGCCGATCAGTACGCCATGAACAGGATCATCTCGCGGTCGTATTCGCGGCCGGGGTGGGCCTCGGCCAGATGGGTCTGTGCCTTCTCGACGAGGTCGTCCTCGTCGGTACCGGTGATCGCTTCACCGCAGGGGCAGTTGAGATGTGTCTTCGCCATATCTTCACAATTGCATAGGTCGTCTACCGACAAAAGGATGTAGGCATGGAGCTTTACGACGTCATGCGCACCACCGGGGCCACCCGGCAGTTCACCGACGATCCACTCCCCGACGAGGTGCTCGAACGGATCCTCCGCCACGCCCGCTTCGCGCCCAGCGGAGGCAATCGGCAGGGCACGCGCATCGTGGTGGTCCGCGACCGCGACACCCGCGAGTCGCTCGCCGACCTCAGCGTCACCGGTGCGCGACGCTACATCGCGCAGAAGCGCAACGGCGAGAACCCATGGAACCCATTGCATCCCATGGGCGTAACAGCCGACGATCTGGCAGCAGTGCAAGTGCCGCGGGCCACGCAACTGCTCGACGCCGCGGTCGTGCTCGTGGTGTGCGTCGATCTCGGGGTGGTGGCCGCGTTCGACCAGGATCTCGACCGCATCGGCGTGGTGTCCGGCGCCTCGGTGTATCCGTTCGTGTGGAACATCCTGTTGGCTGCCCGCAACGAGGGCTATGGCGGCGTGCTGACCACGATGATGGTCGCCGAGGAACCGAAAGTGAAGGCGCTGTTGGGCATACCCGACGATTTCGCGGTCGCCGCGGTGCTGCCGCTCGGCAAGCCGGTGCGACAGCTGACCAAGCTCACGCGCAAACCGGTGTCCGAGATCGCCACACGTGAGCGCTTCGACGGGCCCGCGTTCTAGGCGCCGAGACTGCGCACAGATCGCCTTCTGGCCCAAAAGAGCGATCTCACCGCAGACTCGACGAGCCCAGCTAGGCCTTGGCGGCTTTCGCCTTGGCCTTCATGTCCTTCTTGTACGCGCGCACCTTCTGCAATGAGCCGGCATCCACGACGTCGGCCACCGACATATAGGTGCCTGCCTTGCCGTAATCACCGGCCGCGGACTGCCAGCCCTTCGGCGTCACGCCGTATTGCTTGCCCAGCAGCGCCAAGAAGATCCGCGCCTTCTGGTCACCGAACCCGGGCAGACCCTTGAGCCGGCGCAGCACCTCTTTGCCGTCCGGGTCACCCTCGGTCCACAGTGCGGTGACATCGCCGTCGTAGTCGTCGACGATGGCTCGCGCGAGATCCTGCACGCGCTTGCTCATCGAACCCGGAAAGCGATGGATCGCAGGCGTTTCCGAGCACAGCGCCACGAACTCGTCGGGGTTGTAGTCGGCGATCTGGCGGGCGTCGACGCCGCCGATGCGGTCGGCGATCTTCTTGGGCCCGGCGAACGCCGTCTCCATCGGGATCTGTTGGTCGAGCAGCATGCCGACCAGCAGCGCGAACGGGTTGGCCTCCAGCAACGCGTCGGCCTCCGGGTCTTGGACAAGCTGCAGTTTTCCCACGTCGCCAGTCTAAGGGGTTCGGTTCAGCGATCTGCGTCGGTGAAGTGTGCGAACGTGTACGCGATAACCGGTGGATATGCCCGTAGGAGACGAACATGAGACGTGTGGTTACGGCTGGTTTTGCAGCGGTGGTTGCCGCCATCGCGTTGGCCGGCACGGCCAGTGCGATCCCCGACCAGGGCACCCCGGCATTCGACGAATACCTGCAGGGCCTGCAACGCAATGGCTACAACCTGAACCCGGACACGGCGTGGCGAGTTGCCCATCAGGCGTGCGTCGGCGGCATACCTGGATACATCGGTTTGGAATTGGCCGCTCAGGGGGTTATCGGCCCCGGAGCACAGGAGCGGGTGATGGACGTGGCCAGGAAGTACGCCTGCCCCGTTCAGTAGGCGAACCGGCGAGCACATGTCGGCTGAGGTAGCGATAGCGCTGGCGTTGGCGCTGATGTTGACGGCAGTGGCCGCGGTCTTCGTGGTGCGCACCCGCCGCGTGGTCGCCACGCCGACCGAACGGGCCGTGCACGCCGCCCTGCACACCGCTTCGCTGGCGGCCCGCGCGTTGCGTCGCGGTCTGGACACCGAGTCCGCTCGGACCGCCGCCCCGTTCCTGCGCGGGCTGACGGTGACCGACGGGCTCGCGCTGTTCGACGGCGACGGGGAACTGCTCGCACGGGATGGTGACGAGCCGCTATGGCAAGCCGATGTGGTCGACGCATGCGCGGTGACGGCTCGCGATTCCATCGCCGGCCAACGCCGGGTGCTGAAAAGTGTCCGGGCCACCGCGGTGTCCGATTGGCGGCTCGCCGCCGTCATTGCCCAACCGCTGCTCACCGAAAGCGGCGACGTACTGGGCGCGCTGGTCGTGGTGACGGCGGGCACGCCGGGACCCGGCATGCTCGGCGCCATCGGCGAAGTCGCGCGGTATGCCGCGAGCCAGATCGAGCTGGCCGAGCTCGACGCGTCGCGTGCGCGGCTCGACCGCGCCGAGGTGCTCGCATTACGCGCGCAGATCAGCCCGCACTTCATCTACAACGCGCTCAACACCATCGCGTCGTTCGTCCGCACCGATCCCGACCGGGCGCGCGAACTGATCCTGGAGTTCGCCGACTTCACCCGGTACTCGTTCCGGGCGGCCGGGCAGTACACGACGCTGGCCGAGGAACTGCGCAACATCGACCGCTATCTCACTCTGGAGCGCGCCCGGTTCGGCGCGGCGCTGACGGTGCGGTTGCAGGTCGCGCCCGAGGTGCTCAATGTGGTGGTGCCGTTTCTGGCGCTGCAGCCGCTCGTGGAGAACGCGGTGCGCCACGGCCTGGCCGGGCAGGGCGGCGGCGCGGTGGAGATCGTCGCGCGCGACGAGGGTGCGGACTGCGTCATCACCGTCGAAGACGACGGAGCCGGAATGGATCCCGACACGCTGCGGGCCGGCCACGGCGACGCACTGGCCGACCGCACCGACCAGTCCGCACACGTCGGACTGACGAATGTCGACCATCGCCTGCGCGCGGCATTCGGCAACGACTACGGTCTGGTGGTCGAGACGGCGATCGGAGCGGGTACCAAGGTCGTGATGCGAGTGCCGAAATTCCGTTCGGGTGTGCGGGCCGGCGGAGGTGCGTACGGGTGAGCAGGAAGCTGACCGTGCTTGCCGTCGACGACGAAGCGCCCGCCCTCGACGAGCTGGCCTATCTACTGGGACGTCACCCCGACGTCGCGGAGGTTCACACCGCCGCCGACGCGACCTCGGCGCTGCGCGAACTCAACCGCCACCCGATCGACGCGGTCTTCCTCGACATCAACATGCCCGGGTTGTCGGGCATCGAACTCGCCGGTGTGCTCACGAACTTCGCCCACCGTCCCGCGGTGGTGTTCGTGACCGCCCACGACGACAAGGCCGTCGCGGCGTTCGATGTGGGCGCCATCGACTACCTGCTCAAGCCGATCCGGCAGAACCGGCTCGATGAGGCGGTGCGTCGCGTCGCGACCGCAGGCGAGACCGCGACGCCGGCTCAGCCGGACGAGCCCGACGACCAGGACTCCGCCGTGATACCCGCCGAGCTCGGCGGCATCACCCACCTCGTGCAGCGCGACAGCATCGGCTGGGTCGAAGCCGAAGGCGACTATGCGCGCCTGCACTCGGCGACCGGTGCCCATCTGGTCCGGATCCCGTTGAGCACGTTGGAAACCCGATGGCGCGACCATGGATTCCAGCGCATCCACCGTTCGTATCTGGTGTCGCTGCGGCAGGTGACCGGACTGCGCACGGCCGAGGGGGCGGTGCTGGTGCGGCTGCGCGCCAACGGCGCGTCGCCGGCGGTCGAACTGCCGGTGAGCCGACGCCAGGCCCGTGAGCTCCGGGACCGGTTGGTCCGCGATCCGATGCGCAACCTCAAACCGACGGGCGCCGATGACCAGTAACGAACGCCCACCGGGGAGCAATGCGCGGCCCGCCGCGGCGCGACAACGGGTCGTGCTGGCGCACCGCCGCGGCGCGCGGATGGTGCGCACCCGCGTCGAGGTCCAGGAACAGACGCAGGTCGGCGACGCGTTGGTGCGTGGCCTGGTCCGCGCGCAGCTCGGCCTGGCGCTGCGGCTCGCCGCCGTCGTGGTCTCGATCGTGGTGGCGGTGCTGCTGCTGACCACCGCCCTGCCGGAGGTGGCCGGCCTCAGCGTGTTCGGGATCCGGCTGAACTGGCTGATCCTGGCCGGTCTCATCTACCCGTTGTTGTACGGCGTCGGCCGACTGTATGTGCGGCTGGCCGAACAGGGTGAGCGCGACTTCGTCCGCGTCGTCGACAGCGAGCCATGACCGGTTCACCGCTGACCGCCGCGGCGCTGCTGACCGCCGCCGTCGCGACCGTCGCCATCGGGGCCTACGGGGTGAAGTTCTCCCGCACCACCTCCGACTTCCTCGTCGCGTCCCGCAGCGTCGGCCCACGATGGAATGCCGCCGCGATCTCCGGCGAATACCTCTCGGCCGCATCGTTTCTCGGGGTGGCCGGCCTGATCGCCAAATACGGTGCCGACGCATTGTGGTACCCGGTCGGATTCACCGCGGGCTATTTGGGCCTGCTGTTGTTCGTGGCGGCGCCGCTGCGCCGATCCGGCGCGTACACCGTTCCCGACTTCGCCGAATTCCGGCTCGGCTCAGCACGTCTGCGCAAAGTGGCGATGCTCGTCGTTGTGGTGATCTGCGTGTTCTACCTGGCCCCGCAGTACCAAGGCGCCGGGCTGGCACTGAAAACCCTGCTGGGCGTTCCGGTTTGGATCGGGCCGCTGTTGGTGGGAGCGATCGTGATCGCCAACGTGGTGGCGGGCGGCATGCGGTCGATCACGTTCGTGCAGGCATTCCAGTACTGGTTGAAGCTGACGGCGATCGCCATCCCGGCCCTGGCGCTGCTCGGGCTGTTCATCAACGACCGCGGCGAACTCGGCGGCCCGCTGCCACCGAGCGTGCAGCAGCAGACCACGGTCGCGATCGAGACCGACGTCGTCGTCCAGGTGGCCGAACCGCGCGGTATCGCCGTGTCGGGCCTGCTCGACGGTCGCGAGGTCGAGGCCGCGACCATCGGCGCGCCCGGCGAGCACACGCTCGGCCCGGGCACCACGCTCACGCTCGACGCCGGTGCCGCGACCCCGGTCGTGGCCGGAACCCCGAGCACGGGCTCGGAGTGGATCGATTCGGGCGGCGGACTGGGTGGCGGGCACCCGCTCTACCAGGTGTTGTCGATCATCGTCGCGACCTTCCTGGGCACGATGGGCCTGCCGCACGTGCTCGTGCGCTTCTACACCAACCCCGACGGGCGGGCGGCCCGCCGCACCGCGCTGGCGGTGATCGCGCTGCTGTCGCTGTTCTACCTGTTCCCGACGCTGCTCGGGGTGTTCTCGCGGTTGTACGTCCCGCAGCTGCTCATCACCGGAACCGCCGACGCCGCAGTGCTGTTGGCGCCCGGCGCTGCCATCGGCGGGGCGCTCGGGCAGCTCCTGGCCGCGCTCGTGGCGGCAGGTGCCATCGCGGCGTTCCTCGCCACCTCGTCGGGGCTGCTGGTCAGCATCGCCGGCGCGCTCGCCACGGACGTCATGCGCGGGCGCGTGCGCGACTTCCGGCTCGCCGCGATCGTCGGCGGCCTGATCCCGATTCCGTTGTCACTCGTCGTATCCGGCCTCGAACTCTCCCGCAGTGTCGGCCTCGCGTTCGCGGTCGCGGCGTCCACCCTGTGCCCGCTGCTGGTCCTCGGGATCTGGTGGCGCGGGCTGACCGCCGCCGGGGCCGCGTGCGGGCTCGTCGTCGGCGGCCTGGTGTGCGGCAGCGCGGTGATCGCCGCGATCGCCGGCGGCGTCGACGAGGACGTCGCGGGCGGCTGGCCCGCCGTCATGGTCGGCTATCCCGCCGCGGTCAGTGTGCCGCTGGCGTTTCTGACGATGATCCTCGTCAGCCGATTCACCCGGCCCACGCCCGGCGTGGCCCAGATCTTCGCGCGCATGCACGTGCCGGAGCGGCTCGGCATGGGGATCGAACGCGTGCCACGGGGTTAGTTTCTCCGCCGAACAGTCCAGGAATGTGGCCGCCGTTCGTCGTCACCGACCGACCGTTCAGCGCAGCCGCCCCGGGCTTCGGCGTGTCAACCGCCAGAGCAGTGGGTATGTGACTCATGTCTCAACTACGGTCCCCGTAGGAGCCGGTTCACATTCGAGGTCAGGAGACACGGTGCCCGAGACCCATCTGCCACCCCACGAGATGCCGCAATTGAGCGGCGAGCAATACCTGGCCGTACAGGCCAGCCCAGAATTTCAAGATCTGCGAAGCAGGTTGCGCCGCTTCGTGTTCCCGATGAGCGCACTGTTTCTCGTCTGGTACTTCGCCTACGTGCTGTTGAGCGTGTTCGCGACGGACTTCATGGCCACCAAGGTGTGGGGCAACATCAACGTCGGCCTGCTGATCGGGCTCGGCCAGTTCGTGTCCACCTTCGCCATCACCGCCATCTACGTCCGGTTCGCCAACCGTGAGCTCGACCCGCGCGCCGAGGCGTTTCGGCATGAA
The DNA here is from genome assembly GCF_049241375.1 of Mycolicibacterium wolinskyi str. Jessa 2025. NCBI lineage: Bacteria > Bacillati > Actinomycetota > Actinomycetes > Mycobacteriales > Mycobacteriaceae > Mycobacterium > Mycolicibacterium wolinskyi. The sequence goes on along the minus strand of NZ_CP185960.1, from coordinate 1,828,864 downwards.
CTGGAAGGTATGGCCAAGTGACCAGCCAATTGAGCATCCTTGCCGCCGAGGGCGGGGTGGGTAACCCCATCGCCAACATCGGCATCTTCGCGCTGTTCGTCGCGGTCACGCTGTTCATCGTGATCCGCGCCAGCAAGCGCAACGCCACCGCGGCCGAGTTCTTCACGGCGGGCCGGGCATTCACCGGCCCGCAGAACGGCATCGCGATATCCGGCGACTACCTCTCGGCCGCCAGCTTCCTCGGCATCGCCGGAGCCATCGCGGTTTACGGTTACGACGGGTTCCTCTACTCCATCGGATTCCTGGTCGCCTGGCTCGTCGCGCTGCTGCTGGTAGCCGAATTACTCAGGAACACCGGCAAATTCACGATGGCCGACGTGCTGAGCTTCCGGCTCAAGCAACGCCCGGTGCGGATGGCGGCCGCCACGACCACGCTCGCGGTCTGCCTGTTCTACCTGCTGGCGCAGATGGCCGGCGCGGGCGGTCTCGTCGCGCTGTTGCTCAACATCACGGGCGATGTGGGCCAGGCCGTCGTCATCGCCGTCGTCGGCCTGCTGATGATCGTCTACGTGCTGATCGGCGGGATGAAGGGCACGACCTGGGTGCAGATCATCAAGGCGGTCCTGCTGATCGGCGGCGCCGCACTGATGACCGTGATGGTGCTGGCCAAGTTCGGGCTGAACTTCTCCGAGATTCTCGGCTCGGCCCAGACCGCGGTGTCCGGATCGGCCACCGAGGCGGTGGCGAGCCGCGATGTGCTGGCCCCCGGCGCTCAGTACGGCGCATCGTTGACGTCGCAGATCAACTTCATCTCGCTGGCGATCGCGCTCGTGTTGGGTACCGCGGGTCTGCCGCACGTGCTGATGCGCTTCTACACGGTGCCCACCGCCAAGGAAGCCCGCCGCTCGGTCGTCTGGGCGATCGTGCTGATCGGCGCCTTCTACCTGTTCACGCTGGCGCTCGGCTACGGCGCCGCCGCGCTCGTCGGGCCGGATGCGATCCTGGCCGCGCCGGGCGCGCAGAACTCGGCAGCACCGCTGCTGGCATTCGAACTCGGCGGCGTGATCCTGCTCGGCGTCATCTCGGCGGTCGCATTCGCCACGATTCTGGCGGTGGTCGCGGGCCTGACCATCACGGCCGCAACGTCATTCGCGCATGACATCTACGCGAGCGTGATGAAGAGCCACAAGGTGACCGAGGACGAGCAGGTGCGGGTTTCGCGCATCACCGTGGTGGTGCTCGGCATCCTGGCGATCGGCCTGGGCATCCTGGCCGCCGAGCAGAACATCGCGTTCCTCGTGGCATTGGCGTTCGCGGTCGCCGCCGCGGCCAACCTGCCGACCATCCTCTACTCGCTGTACTGGCCGCGGTTCAACACCCGCGGAGCGCTGTGGAGCATGTACGGCGGCCTGATCTCGACGATCGTGCTGATCGTGTTCTCCCCCGCCGTGTCCGGCGCGAAGGGCGCGATGCTGCCGAACGTCGACTTCGCCTGGTTCCCGTTGGCCAACCCCGGCATCGTGTCGATTCCGCTGGCATTCATCCTCGGCATCATCGGCACGCTGACCTCACCGGCCGATCGCGGCAACGCCGAGATCGCCGCCGAAATGGAAGTCCGCTCGCTCACCGGCGTCGGCGCCGAGAAGGCCAGCGCGCACTAGCCCCCTGCGCGAGCAGACGCAGACTCGCACATTCGCGACCCGAATTGTGCGAGTCTGCGTCTGCTCAAACGGTCTGTCCGATCAGCGTTCGCGCGCAGACCTTGTCATCGGGACCGGCAGTCAAGATCGAGCGCGCGAGGTCAAGGTCGTCGGAACGCCCGTTGGTCAGGGCCGCCACCAGCCGTCCGCCGTCGAAGTACCACACGGTGAAGGCACCATCTTCCGGCGATCCCGTGACGACCTCCTCGTCCCAATGACGGGCCGCGCCCACATATTCCAGCCGCGCCCAGTCTGCGATATCGGTCCAGAAATATGGCACCTCGACGTGATCGCGACCGGCGCCGATCATGTTCTGCGCAGCGGTGACCCCCTGGGCCGCGGCGTGGCGTTCATGCTCCACGCGCAACTGTCGGCCATGCGCCACGCTGTAGTACTCGCAGACATCGCCGGCAGCGTAGACGTCGGGGTGCGATGTACGCAGTTGACTATCGCAGCGCACACCGCCGCTCTCGCCGATCTGCAGACCGGCTTTGGTGGCCAGCTTGGCATCGGGAACCGCGCCGACCCCGACCACGGCGAGTTCGCAGGGGATCTCGGCGCCGCCGGCGGTACGCACACCGGACAGTACGTCGGTGCCCATGAATGCCGCGACGTCGGATCTGCTGATGATCTCGACGCCGCGGCGGCGCAGCAGCTCGTCGACGAATGTTCCGACCGTCGGGCCGAATGTCCTTTCCAGGCAGAGGTTTTCCTGCATCACCAAAGTGCACTGACGGCCTTGGGCGGTCATCGAGGCGGCTACTTCCACTGCGATGAACGACCCGCCGACGAGCACGATGCGTTCGGCGACCGCGGCCTCCTCGCGCAGCTTGTGCGCGTTGGCCGGCGTGCGCAGGTAATGGATGCCAGACAACGCCGAACCCTCGATGGCCAAGCGGCGCACCATCGCCCCGGTGGCGATCAGGGCCTTGTCATAGTCGAGGGTCTGCTTGTTGGTCAGCGTCACCACGTGCGCGCCGACGTCCAGCGCGGACACCGCACTGCGGGTGCGCACCTCGATGTCGTGGTCCGACCACCAATCGGGGCTGGCGAATTGGACGTCGTGCGCTGGATCCGACAGCAGCGCCTTGGTGATCGGCGGGCGGTGATAGGGCGCGTCCAGCTCCCGGGTCAACAAGGTGATGGCGCCATCGAAGCCTTGGCGACGGAGTTCCTCGGCAGCGCTGGCAGCAGCGATCCCGCCGCCGATCAACGCGATCCGTCCGACGTCGGTCATGTCCTAATCCTCGTCGTCGTAGGGCTCGAACTCCGACTTGCGGGCACCGCACACCGGACAAACCCAGGACTCGGGGATGTCCTCGAAGGCAGTGCCGGGCGCGATACCACCTTCCGGGTCACCCTCGATCGGGTCGTAGATTTCGCCGCATGCGATGCAGATCCATTTCTGCGTGAGGGAAGCCGTTGCTGGCATGGTTGTGGTGCCTTCCTGGGTCGGGGATCGGGTTCGGAATGTCATCGGGAATCCAGCGGGTCTGGCTGGGGTCGAGCAGCGGTGCGAGGTCGTCGTGACGCGCCCAGGCAAGCGATTCAAGTTCGATGGCGTCCAGTTCGATCGCCTGACCCGTGCGCAGATCCTCAACCACCAGACGGGGTCGGCCGCCTGGATCGCGCAAACGCACCTGCACATAGGCGAATTCGCTACGAAGCACGATCCGGTCGCCGTCCGCTCGCGCGAACGAGGTGGTGCCGGATTGCAGGCTCTTCCACGCGGCATCGTCGTTCACAACGGCATGCTCAAGTTGCCGAGGTAGCCGTCGTTGTCGATCAGCTCGACCTTCTTGAGCCTGATCCGCAGACCCGCTCCGAAGTCGACCAAGGTGTAGCTGACGCGACCCGCGTGCAGAAAGCGGGTGTTCCTACGGAATTCGGCAACGGCGAACTTCGCCTGTACCCGCGCGGTGGCCGTTCCGTCGTCGGCGGTCGCGACTTCCAACAGCTGCACGTTGCCGACGACGTGAGCGGTGCGTGACGGCGGAATCTGCGCGTAGGCAAGCGTTCCGGTGAGCCGCTGCGCTCGCTCGGTCAAAAGCTGGTGGTCGTCGTAGACGATCGACACGCTCCGGCTCGGGTCGAGGTCATCGAAACCCGACGGGATCCAGTAGTGGGCGTCATTAGTGAACAGGGCCAACCACTCGATGAACTTACGCTGGTCGAGAAGGTCAACCTCGTGGTAGATGAAGGCCTCAACGGTGTCTTTGTCGATGCGGGGCACATCGATCCGTGCCGCAGAGACGTTCAGTTCAGTGGTTGTCATCACGATCCTCAATCAGTTGAAGCCAGCGCCGCAGGTAGGCGCGCTGGGGTACCTCGTCGGTCGAACGCCCAACGCGGATACCGGTTTCCGGGTCGATCTCCTCGCGTTCCAGTCCCCGCGTCATCAGGGTCCAGTCGGCCGGGCTGGCGGTGGCCTCAAGTCCGGCGGTGACACGGTCGAAGCCGACTTCGATGTCGTCGGCCGAGCCGTGCCCGGCCGGGCCGTAGAAACTCTCGTGGTCGCGCAGGATTCGGTTGCGGGTCTGTTCATCGGCACCGCGCGGGAAGATCGGATACAGGTAGACCCACGTCTCATTGGCACTGCGGGGCACCACCAGGCGAAGGTGCGCGCCGACGAACGCAAGGCTGGGAAACACGTTGAGATTGAACGGGATCAGCTCACCGATCGCGATGCCGTGCGTGTCCTTCTCGGCAGTGGGGTCACCGTATTCGTGCACGGCATGCCCGCCACCGAGGTCGATTCCCCGCCAGCTCCGGTTGGTCTTGACGTTCTTCACCCACGGGCTGCTCTTCCCATTGCGCTCGCGCAGGATGTCCAGCCAACTCTGGTGCGTGAACGAGAAGTGGTAAGGGTCGATCGTGTTCTCGATCTGCAACTTCCAGTTTCCGCGGAAGACGAGCTTGTGGGCGTGCGAGGAGAGTTCGATGCCCTCGGGAGAAAGGTCGGATATGAAGTCCAGGTACTTGCGCGCGTTGCCCAAGTAGCTGTGCAGGGCGGGTGTCGTCGGCGACAAGGTGGCGAATATGAAGCCGCGGTAGGTGTCGACCTGGGCCACGTGTGCCAGACCCATTTCTTCCTTGTTGAAGTCGGACCCGTAACCGTCGTCGAACGGAACGCCGGTCAGCTTGCCCGCGGACGTGTAGGTCCAGCCGTGGTAGGCACAGCGGAAGAAATTCGCGTTGCCGAATTCCTGCTGGCAGACCGCCGAGCCGCGATGGCGGCATCGGTTGAACATCACGTTGATCGTGTTGTCATCCGAACTGCGGCTGACGATCACCGGTTGCAGACCGATGTGGGCGGTCTTGTAGTCGCCGTTGGACGGGATCTCCGACTCATGGCCCACATAGACCCAGGTGCGGGCATAGACGGTGGCCATCTCCCTGGCGAAGATCGCGGGGTCGCGGTAGATCTGTCCACTGACCTTCCAATCGTCGGTGATCAACGGCGATGACAGCCGTTCTTTGACTCCAGTCATGGCGGCGGGCGTCCTTTCAGGTTGATTTCGCGGTCTCGAGCCGGGCGCGTCGACGGATGGGTTGCTCATCCCAGCGCCGGGATCACGCTTGAGCGGATGGCCTCAGGCACACGTCCGTTGGTCGTGAGCGCCTCTTCGGTCTGCTCGATGGTGAATTGACCGGTACACAGCAGGTGCAGCGGATACTTCCCGGACTCGATGAGCCGGAGAGTCGGCGGCACTGCGCTGCTGGGTCGCCCGCGTACGCCGCGGATGGTGAGCACCTTGCTGTTGAGCGCGGCGAGCACCGGCTCGGCGCTGCCGCCGCCGCTCTTGGGCAGACCGACCTGCACCAGCGTGCCGCGATCGCCGGCGACCGCGAGTGCGGTCTCCAACGCGGCGCTCGAATCCGCGGCGTTGACAACGGTGTCGGCCAGCAACCCGCCGGTGATCTCGGAAACGGAGGCCACCACGTCGTCGGTGTCGCCAGTGACGGTGTGCGTGGCGCCCAGCTGAGTGGCCACCGACAGCCGGTGGGCATCGGTGTCCTGTCCGACGACGATGACTTTGTCCGCACCTGCCTCGACCGCACCGATGACACAGGCCAGCCCGTGCGGGCCAGGACCGACGATCACGGCGGTGCCGCCGATGGGCAGCGCGCCGATGCGGCTCATCCAATCGAGGCCGTTGGAGATCGGGATGTAGAGCTGGAGAAGGTCGGCGTCGACGTCTTCGGCGACCTTGTGCACGAGTGCCTGCGGATGCAGATACATGTAGTCGGCGTAGCCCCCGTACAAGCCGCTGCCGGCGTGGATCGACTTGCCGCCGTATCGGTACACGCGACACATCTGGTACGCACCGGCCAGACACGACCGGCACGTGCCGCACGGTAGGTACTCCTCCACGACGATGCGATCGCCTTGTTGCACACCCCACCGCTCGCTGGCCTGGTCGCCGATCTCGACGACCCGGCCCACCAGCTCGTGGCCGAGTACACAAGGCAACTCGTAGTACGGGTTCACCCCGTAGTAGGCGGCGACGTCTGTCCCACACACTCCGGTGGCTTCCACGCGCAGCAGGCCGTCGTCGGCGCCCAAGGCCGGCAGCGCCAGCTCCTCGATGCGCAGATCTCCAGGTCCGTACAGCACGGCCACTCGACTCGTCCCGGCCACCGGCTCCCACCTTTCTAGAAAATAGAATTCTATATTCGGCGAGTGTGCTACGGTTCACAAAGCGCTGTCAAGCTAGCCCCGAGACACGCTCCAGAGGACGAAGGGAGGCTGGATGAGCACGACGAAACCGGGTTCCAACCGCAAAAACGGTGTCGGTGCGCGCCGGTTACGCAGGGAAGACAATCGCCATCTCCACGGACGCGGCAGTTTCATCGCCGACCTGAAGATGCCCGGCCTGCGCGAGGTCGCGTTCGTCCGCAGCCAGGTCGCACACGGCCGGATCAACGCTGTGGAAGTCCCCGGTGACGTTGCACCTGCCACCGTCTGGACCGCCGAGACACTGGCACCGCACGCGTTGCCATGTACCGCGACGTCGACGCTGCCGGGATTTCGGGTGGCCCCGCTGCCCAATCTCGCGTGCGACAAGGTGCGCTACGTGGGTGAGCCGGTGGCTCTGGCAATCGGCGCCACCCGCGCTGAAGCCGAGGACCTGGCCGATCGCATCCGCATCGATGTGACGCCGTTGCCCGCGGTGACCGATATGGCCTCGGCCCTTGCCGACGATGCGCCCTTGGTGCACGACGAGTGGCCGGACAACGTGTTCGCGACCACCTCGGGCAGCTTCGGCGATGTCGAAGCGGCGGCTCGGGATGCCGCGGTCAGCGTGACCCGTACGTACCGGATGAACCGCCAGGCCGTGGTGCCCCTCGAGACTCGTGGCGTCGTGGCGCACTACAACCGCTCCGCAGATCAACTCGTGGTCTGGTCGTCCACGCAGACCCCGCACATGATCCGCGACATGATCGCCGAGATGCTGCAGATCGAGGGCCGCCGAGTGCGAGTCATCGCCCCAGACATGGGCGGCGGCTTCGGCGCGAAGTGCTCGGTCTATCCCGAGGAGATCACCCTGGCGGCGATAGCGATGAACGTGCCATACCCAATCCGCTGGGTTGAGGACCGTTGGGAGGCCATGGTGGCGTCCACGCAGTCTCGCGACCACGACTACGAGATCACCGCATGGGCCGCCGCCGACGGCACCATCCTGGGCGTCGAGGCCGACATCATGGTCAACGCCGGTGCATATTCGGTGCACCCCTGGACGGCGACCATGGACGCCTCGATGGCCGCGGCGATGATTCCCGGCCCTTACAACATCCGCAACTACCGATTCCGCGCTCGCAGCTTCGCGAGCAACCGCACTCCGACCGGCCCGTACCGCGGTGTTGCGCGGCCCGGTGCGTGCTTCGCGATCGAACGCACCGTCGACGAGCTTGCCCACCAGCTCGGCATCGAGCCCTATCAGATGCGGATCAAGAACATGGTGACCGCCGCGCAGATGCCCTACACCTCGGTGGCCAACAAGGTCTACGACAGCGGCGACTATCCCGAGGCGGTCCGCCGTGCGGCCACTCTGATCAACCATGACCACTGGCGTCGCGTGCAGCGCGAAACCGACCCGGCCTCGCGCACCCGCATCGGGGTCGGATACGGGTCTTTCACCGAGCAAACCGCCCACGGCTGTATCGAATGGGCTTCACGGGGCCTGGCCATCACCATCGGCATCGAAGGCGCCCGCCTCGTGCTGGACTCCACCGGCGCATTCACCCTCAGTGTGGGTATCAAGAGCCACGGCCAGGGCTCCGAGACCACGCTTGCCCAAGTGGTCAGCGAGGTCTTCGACGTCGATCCCGACTCCGTTACCGTCAGCCACGGCGACACTGCGCTTACCCCGCGCGGCGACGGCACGTTTGCCTCCCGCTCGATGGTGATGGCAGGCGGGGCAACCTTCGGTGCGGCCGGCCAACTCGCCGAGAAGGTCCTGCGAATCGCCGGCGTGCTGCTCGGCGAGGACCCCGCCGGGTTGAAGTTCGCCGACGGCGCAGTGCACGGCGCCACACGAAGTATCACCCTCACTGAACTGGCGCGTGAGTTCCTGTTCACCCCTGACCATGTGCCGGGTGTGGAGCCCGGCCTGGAGTCCACCTTCTACTACAGTCCCGAGGTTCAGACCGGTGCCTTCACCTACGCCACGCAGGCCGCGGTCGTGGAGGTCGACCTGGACACCGGCGCGATCAAACTCCTGGACTACGGAGTGGTCGAGGACTGCGGCACGATCGTCAATCCCCTGATCGTCGACGGGCAGATCATCGGCGGAGTGGCCCAGGGCATCGGTACGGCGCTGCTGGAAGAACTGGTCTACGACGCCGACGGCCAACCCAAGTCCACGTCGTTCCTCGACTACCTGCTGCCGGGGGCCGCCGAGATCCCGGAAATCAGACTCGAACATATCGAGACCCCTTCGCCGTTCACGGTTTTCGGGATGAAAGGCGCCGGGGAGGGCGGAGCGATCGCCCCTCCGGCCGCTATCGCCAACGCGGTCACCGACGCACTACGTGACTGCGGCGCAGAGGCCAACGAGACCCCGATGACTCCCGCTCGGATCTGGACCGCGATACAACGGGCGATTGCGCCTGCCGATGCACTGGCGGTGACCCGGTGAAGCCCGCCGACGTCACCCTGCATCGGCCGCGCACCGTCGACGAGGCAGTGCGGACCCTGTCCGCATGCGGCGACAATGCCAAGGTCCTCGCCGGCGGACAGAGCCTGCTGCCGATCATGAACATGCGCTTCGCGGAGCCGAGCGACCTGATCGACATCACCGCGATCACCGACCTGCGCCAGTACCACGATCACGGCGACCACGTCGCCTACGGCGCCACCGTGACTCACATGATGGTCGAAAATCGACTTGTTCCCGACGCCGGCGGCGGATTACTCAGCCGCGCCGCGGCCGGTATCGGCTACCGCGCCATTCGAAACCGCGGCACCATCGGTGGCAGCCTCGCGCACTCCGACTCCTCAGCCGAGTGGCCGACCATCCTGTCGAGCCTCGGTGCGTGCGTCACCGCCACCTCCGTACGCGGGTCCCGCGAAATCCCGCTGACCGACCTGCTGCTCGGCTTCTTCACCACGAGCCTCGAGTGGGACGAGATCATCACCGCGGTGCGGGTTCCCCGCGTGTCCCCCGACCGGATGTGGGCACTGCACAAGACAAATCGCAAGACCGGCGAGTTCGCGGAGTCGCTCGCCGTGGGGACCTTCGGCCTGGGTGTCGACGGCACCGTCGCCGAACCTCGACTCTGGCTGGGCGCCGCTCGCGACGTTCCGATCAGGTTGTCGCGCACCGAAGAAGCCGTCGTCGGGCGTCGACCCGACGCGCTGACCGTCACCGACTTGCTGGGCCCGGTCGCCGCAGACATCGCGGCCTCACCCGAGCCGGCCGATCCCGCCGAACGTCACCGACTCCAACTGCACGCGGTCACCGTCCAGCGTGCGTTGCTCAACGCCCGAAGGGTAGGCACCGATGACTGACCTCACCGTCAACCTCAAGATCAACGGGGAGCACCGCGAGATCCGCACCCGGGGGCGCACCAGCTTGGCCGACCTGCTGCGTGACCAATTGGACTTGACCGGAACGCATTTGGGCTGCGAACAGGGCGTGTGCGGCGCCTGCACAGTCCTCGTCGACGGGCTACCGGTGCGGTCGTGCCTGACCCTTGCCGGTTCCTGTGAAGGGGCCGAGGTGATCACCATCGAGGGCCTTGACGACGCCGACGCTCAGCGCCTGCGAACAGAATTTTCGCGCAAAGGCGGGTTGCAATGCGGGTTCTGCACCTCCGGCATGGTCATCACGGGCTGGGAACTGATCCGCCGACGCGAGGACGATCTGTCGCGCGAAGCGGTGTGCGAAGCCATGTCGGGCAACATCTGCCGCTGCACGGGATACAACGGCATCGTGCGCGCGGTGCTCAACGCCAACGAAAGTGGCATCGCCTCCGAGTCGAACTGATCTCTTCTGTTCGCATACCTCTCCCCCGTCACCGCAAGATCCAACCGTCAGGAGAATTCATGGAATTCGTCAACCAGTTCGTCGTGCCTGCGCCCGTCGCCGACGCCTGGAAGCTGCTGTGCGACGTACCCACCATCGCTCCGTGCCTACCCGGCGCACAGGTCCGCCCGCTCGATGACGGCACGTACGAGGGGACGGTTTCGATCAAGGTCGGCCCGATGAAAGCCGGCTACCAGGGCATCGCATCATTTGCCGAGATCGATGAGGACAGGCACGTCATGGTGCTCGATGCCCGCGGCTCGGAAACCAACGGCAAGGGATCGGCCGCGGCAGTGGTGCGGGTGAGCCTCTCGGAGAAAGGCCCGGACGCGACGCTGGTCGATGTGGTGACCGAACTCCAGGTGACGGGGCGCATCGCCCAGTTCGGCCGGTCGATCATGGCCGACGTCGGCGCCCGCCTCATCGGCCAGTTCGCCTCCAACATCGAGCACCTGCTCGGCAGGACACCCACTTCGGAAGCTGTCGGCGGCGCGGCAACCGCGAAACCCAGCATTCCATCCGCGGCGCAGAACCCCGATTCAGAACTCGACCTGATCAGCCTCGGACTGCCGACGGTGAAGCGAGCCGCTCCCGCGTTGATCGCCCTCATCATCGGCCTGATCATCGGTCGCATCCTTTCCCGCGGCAGCCGCCAAGCCGATCAGCAGACGCCCGACTTCGCCGCGCTGTACCCCTTCGCCATGGAACTTGCTCGGCAGTTCCGCGGATCAGACGAGCCTCGGCCGCGGTTCTGACCCGCCAAGTCCAGGCGTGAAAGGCATGTATGAAATCGAGTGAGCAAGTCGTCCAAGATCTCCCGTGGAAGTGGTCGGTCCAGGGCAAGATCACGATCATCGGCGGCCTCGGCTACATGTTCGACGCCTGGGACGTCGCCCTCAATGGATACCTGACCCCACTGGTGGGAACGCAGTTCGACCTGTCGGCGAGTGACCGCAGCCTGGTCGCCGGCGCCAATCTCATCGGCATGGCAGTAGGGGCCGGAGTATGGGGCACCATCGCCGACCGACTGGGCCGCAAGAAGGCCTTCAGCCTGACCATTCTGACTTTCAGTCTGTTCTCGGTGCTCGGTGCGCTGTCGCCCAACTACGAGGTGTTCTTGCTGCTCCGGTTCCTCGCCGGGGTGGGCTTGGGTGGGTGTGTACCGGTCGACTTCGCGATGGTCAGCGAATTCGCCCCACGTAAGCAGCGCGGCCGTGCCGTTGCCTCCATCGGGCTCTGGTGGCCCATCGGCGCGACCCTGGCCGGGGCCACATCGATCGTGCTGCTGCCGGTCGAGCAGAACTGGCGATGGATGTTGGCCACCATGGTGCTGCCCGCACTGCTGCTGGTCTGGATCCGGCGGGGCATCCCCGAGTCTCCGCTGTATCTGGCGCGGCGCGGACGCGAGGTCGAAGCGCGACGCGTGATCGACGACCTGGTGCGCCGCACCGGCGCGACCGCCGAGCCCTACGTGGTGCCGCCCCGGCCGATCGAGGCCGACCGGGGCAGGGGATCCAAACTTGTCGTGGCGTTCCAGCAGCTCAAACTGGTCTGGACGGTCAACCCGAGAGTGACCTCGGTGGCGTGGTTCCTGTCGATCAGCATCCTGGTCGTCTATTACGCCGCGTTGAGCTGGATGCCGACGGTCTTGCGGGCGCAGGGCTACGACCATCAGAGCGCCTTTGCGAGTACCACGATGATGACAGCGGTGGGCATCGTTGCCGTTCTGCTGTCGATCGCCTTGGTCGACGTCGTGGGACGTCGGTGGCTGATCGCCATCACCGCGCCTGCCGCGTCGCTGGCCCTGATCGCCTTCGCGTTCATGCTCGAGTTGCGCGGCGAAGCTGTCCTGTGGCTGGTGTTGTTCGGCCTCCTCATCCAGGTCACCATGCCGGTCCTCTACACCTACACCTCCGAGCTGTTCCCCACCGAGCTGCGGGCCAGCGGCTTCGGTTGGACTTCGACAGTCAGCCGGATCGCCACCGGGTTCAGCCCGATCTTGTTCGGTGCCGTGCTGTGGCCACACCTGGGTTTGCCGGGAACCTTCGTCGTGCTGGCCGTCGCCGTCTCTGCCAGCGTGGCTTGGATGCTCGTAGCCGGCCCGGAGACCAGGGGCCGCGAACTCGACCACATCGCCGAATCCAGGCTGCCGGCGGCTGCTGTCGACCCGGCTGCCACATCGCCGAACCCGGTGGCCGACAGCGTCAGCGCCGGTATCGCACCGCTGCCGCAACAGTTCGATCATCGAGGAAAACCTCGGATTGACAACTGAATACGATATGCTAGTCGCATGCGGGGACAATGGAGTGACCGGCGATGACAACGCCCTCATCATTTGCTGCCCCCGGCGGGAAGCCGCCCACGGCCACTCCGCCGGAGACCGTCACCGAGTTCGTCGTCGAGCAACTGCGCGATCGCATCGTGCTCGGCCAGATCCAGCCTGGGCAGAAGCTGTCGGTCTATTCGCTGGCCGAGGAGTTCGGCGTCAGCCGCGTCCCACTGCGCGAGGCGGTCCGTCAGCTCGAGGCCGAGTGCCTCGTCGACAACCTGCCGCGCCGCGGCACCGTGGTCCGGCCACTGAACATCGCCGACATCACTGATGCGTATCAGATCTTCGAGCGGATCGAGGTGATCGCCGCCCAACGGGCGGCCACCGGCGGGGATGCCTCCATCGCCAAGGAAATGCGGTACTGGTTGGACACGATGTCGGCGTTGACCGAACAGGGCGTGCCCGAAGCCAGTGAGCAGATGTTGCACGCGCACAGGGCTTTTCATTTCGCGATGTTCCGCGGTGGCGGCGAGGGCGTACTACAGCGGCACCTTCGAATGCTGTGGAACACGTGCGAGCGGTACGTGATCAAGAGTCATACCCCCGAACGCCGAATCGCCGCGGCGCGCGAACACGACGAGATTGCCCGTCAAATAGAGGCTCGCGATCCGGACGCTGTCGCCGAGGCGCTGGCGGTGCACATTCATGCGTCGATGGCCGCGACCATGGCCAGCCTGCGCGCGATGGGCATCGCCGAGTCCGCCACTCCGAGCTGACCAATGGCCCCACCGCTGCACCGGTGGCGGCTCATGTTTCGTAGGCGTGCAACAGCTTTCGCAGCACGGCCAGCAGGTTGTCGTACTCAGCGTCGGTGAGGGGCGCGAGCATCCGGCGTTCGTTGGCCACATGCACCGGGATCATCTTGTCGATCAGGTCCAGACCGGCGGCCGTCAAGGAGATCTGCTTGATCCTGCGGTTGGCGGCGTTGGGTTCGCGAGTGACCAGGCCGCGTTCGATCAGCCGGTCCACCCGGTTCGTGATGGCGCCCGAGGTGACCATCGCGGATTCCATGAGTTGTCCGGCGGTCAGTGAGTATGGCGGTCCGCTACGCCGCAGTGTGGCGAGGACGTCGAAATCCGGTAGGGAGCAGTCGAACTGAGCCAGTACGGCGTGGACTTGCTGTTCGAGGTGGCGGGACAATCGCCAGATACGCCCGACGATGCCCATCGGTGAGGCATCGATTTGCGGGTACTCGTGCGCCCACTGGTCCAGGATGCCGTCTACTTGGTCACTCATCGTCGCCTCTCCCCGAATCCCTCCACTGCGCCACGCTAGTCGGCGTGTGCGAACACGGGAAACACCCCCGACACCGACGTCGGGGGTGTCTCCGCGGGCGGATTCGAAGATCGGCTAGCTCGATTCGACGGCGAGTTTGCGCACCACCTCGCCGACCGCGTTCACGACATCGGCGATCTGGCGGGGATCCTTGCCCTCCAGCACCTGCGTGGGAAGCGACATCGTCAACCCGTCGATGACCCTTGCCCCGGCGATCCCGAGTGACTTGCGGGCCTCGTCGTGCGCCCACACGCCACCGTACTGGCCTTGCGACGCACCGATCACCGCGACCGGCTTGCCATTGAGGGCACCGTTGCCGTACGGGCGCGACAGCCAGTCGATCGCATTCTTGACCGCTGCCGGGATGGTGCCGTTGTACTCGGGAGTCACCACCAGCACGGCGTCGGCTCTGGCGACCGCGGCCCGCAAGGTCTGTGCCGGGCCGGTCAATGCGGCCGTGTCGATTTCTTCGTTGTAGAACGGAAGCTCGCCGAGCCCCTCGTAGAGGCGCACGGCGATGCCGTCTTCCGCGTTGTCGACTGCCACTTGGGCGATCTGCTTGTTGATCGATGCCGATCGCAAGCTGCCCACCACCGCGAGCACCGTGGTCGCGCCGTCGGTGTTTGTCATCTCTGGCCTCCTGTTGACACGGTCGTCGGCGTGAGCCTCGGTTGGTTGACGGAAATTCGCCGGTCGTCGAGTACAGGGAACTGGCGCCGGAATTCCGTCGCCAGGTCGAGGTCGATCTCGGCAATGAGAACCTGTTCGCCGTCACCAACGGAGGCGGTGACGCGGCTGTATGGGTCGACGATTCGACTGGAGCCGCCCATCGCCAGGCCACCGTGCTCACCAGCCGTATTGCATTGAATGACGAAGGCCTGGTTCTCCAATGCCCGTGCTTGACCCAGCATCTCCCAGTCGGCACGCCGCACCGCCGGCCACGCCGCGGGTACCACGAACAACTCCGCGCCATCTACGACCAAGGCACGAAACAGCTCTGGGAATCTCAGGTCGTAACAGGTGGCCAGCCCGGCCGTCGCTTCGCCCAACCGCACGGTGGTCAGCGATTCCCCGGCCTCGAGCAGCAACGGCTCACCCTCACCGAAACCGAATCGATGAATCTTCCGGTAGAAGGCCAGCATTCGGCCGTCCGGTCCGAACACCACAGATGTATTCCACAATCCACGGCCCTGTCCACCGCGATCGGACCGCGCCGACGCCGATTCGATCACGCTCCCGCCGTGAAGGAACACGCCGGCGCGCCGTGCCGCGGCGCCGAGCCGTTGCACCAGCTCTCCGTCGATGGGTTCGGCACATTCACCCCACGTATGAGGGGTGAACGCCCCGTGTGCCCACAGCTCGGGAAGAACAACCAGATCGGCCTCGCTCTGGGCGGCAACCATCTCGGTAACGCGGTGCACACGCTTCGACAGATCCTCGGTCTCGTCGAACGCGAGTTGTAGCAGCGCGATACGGAGCCGACGGCGCCGCCCCTCCGCCGTTGGCAATCTCACGCGCGCAACGGAATAGCCAAGGGCCGCAGCGGGGCACCAGACGCA
Organism: Mycolicibacterium wolinskyi str. Jessa 2025; assembly: GCF_049241375.1. NCBI lineage: Bacteria > Bacillati > Actinomycetota > Actinomycetes > Mycobacteriales > Mycobacteriaceae > Mycobacterium > Mycolicibacterium wolinskyi. Next base: position 1,813,470 of record NZ_CP185960.1, on the reverse strand, counting down.
CCACGCAGCCGGATGGGTGCGGCCACCAGGCAGAACTCGTGAATCCCGTCGCGGGCAAGCTCCTCCAGGTTGACCAACTCGATCATCGGCACGCCTGCCTCAGCCAGGAAGTGACAGTGCCCGGGCAGCCAATTGTCTTCGTGTTCGGACGGACCCACTTCGACGCACTCCTGATCGGAGGCGATCGCGCTGATGCTCTGCGCGGTGATCCAGCGCGCGGCCTCCAAACCCAGCCCGGGCGGGTTGCCCAACACCTTGGTGCCCTCGGGCCAGTACCGCATGCGGCCCGTCCGGACAAACGCGACGTCACCTTCTTCCAGCGTCAATCCGCTGTGCGACAACGCGTCCTGCAAGTCTTCGACGGTGATGGCGTACGAGTCAGGAAGACAGTCGACATTCTTCGAGCCGGCGACGTCGATCAGCACGCCGCGGGTGATGATCGGCGGAATGGTCTCCGCACCGCCGCGCATCCAATGCCGGCTGCCCAGGTGCTCCTCTGCCGTGAACCCGTTGTAGATCTTGCCGTCGACACCGAAGTGGTTGAGCGCATCGATGTGGGTTCCGGTGTGGGTGTACATGAAGATCACGTCGCCGGAGTAGCACACGTGGCGGTTTATCTGCTCTCCTTGACCATTCAGGTTGTCCACCGCGGTGCCGCCGGGCGTGTGGCTCATATAGATCTGGTACGACGGATCACCGGCCGCCTGAAAGCTCGGCATCCCGACGAAGTAGTCGATGCTCAGGTCGTACACGGTGCTGGCGTCCGCTCGCGCCAGGATGGCCGCAGCACGTTGCGGGGTAAGCAGATTGAGCGCTCCACGCTCGTCGTCTGGTCCGTATGGGCTCTGTGCGACCTGGATATCGGCGCGCTTGCCCAGCGTCTCGGCGGTCATGCCCGGGTGACTCCTTCCTGGCGCACGAAGTCGATCACAGCGCGCTCCTTGACCATGGGAAGCAGGACCTCCACGAGCTTGACGTGGTCGGGATGGTCCGAGTACACCTGCAGCCCTTCCCAGTCATCGAAGTCGGTTATCAACACCCCGTCCCAGGGATCGCCGTTGTCTCCGGGATCGCCGGTGTGACCACCGATCTCGAAGTGGCGCACGGCTTCCTGTGACGCGGAGTATTCGGTCAGCAGCTCGATCACCTTGCCGGCGTCCTGCTGGTCGACGACCTTCCATGCGAAGACGTGTCGAATCACGAGTTCATCCCTTCTGTATTTAGTATTCTATTTTCTGTTATCACTGCAGCGTAGGCGAGGCGGTTCCGGTTGTCGAGCATCCGAGTCGGCACGTGGCGTTGTAGCGCCTTGCGGCCCTTGGCTATTGAGCGGGCTGCGGCGACTTCACCACCACGTCGCGATCGCTTGCGACGGTGGGCATCATCTTCGTGGCGAAGAACGACGCGAGTGCCAGCACACTCAGGAACATCGCGACGGCAGGCCAGTTGTCATCGGTGCCCAACAGCGCGGTGGCGATGAGCGGCGACAGGCCGGCACCCAACACGGTGCCGATGCCGTAGCCGACCGACATACCGCTGTAGCGGATGTGTACGGGGAACACCTGAGCGTAGTAGGCCGGCATCGCACCGTAGGACAAGCAGAAAGGCGCGAACAGCACGAGGTACGCGAGGAACATCACCCAGAGGTTCGCCGTGCCCATCATGAAGAACCAGATCCAGGGGACAAACACCATTCCCAGCGCGCCCAGCATGAACACGCGCTGCCGGCTGATCCGGTCGGAAAGCGCTCCGCCGTAGACAATCCCGGCGATGCCGATGATGTTCGATCCACAAACCAGCCCAAGCATCACGGAGCGTGAGAAGCCCAGTGTCTCAGTGCCGTAACTCAGGGAGAAGACAGCAGACAGGTAGAACACCGCGCCCGTCGGAAGGTATGAGATCGCCATCAGCAAGACCAAGCCACCATGCTCGGTGATGACTGTCCAAAGCGGGAGCTTCTGCACTTTGCCACGCTTTTTCGCCTGTTCGAACTCTGGGCTTTCGGCGATCTTGAGCCGGATTACCAAGCCCAGGACGAGAAGCACTGCGCTGAGAAGGAACGGCACCCGCCATCCCCACGCCATGAACGACTCTTCCGGCAGGTACGACAACACGAAAAACACCGCGGTCGCCAGTATCAAGCCGCAGCTGGCGCCTGTGTTGATGATGCCGCCGAACAATCCACGCCGTTTGGGCTCAGCGTGCTCGACGCTCATCAGCACCGCGCCGCCGTACTCTCCGCCCAGAGAGACGCCTTGGATGAGCCGCAGAACGACCAGGGCGATCGGTGCGGCGATGCCGATCGACGCATAGGTGGGCAGCAGGCCCATCAAGAACGTCGCGCCGCCCATCATGCACAACGTGACGATGAGCAGAGTCTTGCGGCCGACCCGGTCGCCGTAATGGCCGACCACGGCGGCTCCCACCGGCCGAGCGACGAACGCGATCGCAAACGTGCTCAGGGACAACAGCGTTCCCACGAAGGAGTCGTAGTTCGGGAAGAACAGCTTGCTGAACACCAGCGCAGACGACGTGCCGTAGATGAAGAACTCGTACCACTCAATGACGGTGCCGGTGAGGCTGGCCGCCACAACGCGCGAAGGACGCTCGCGCGTGGCGGGCGTCGTGGATTCGATCATGATTCTGCTTTCTGCTGAGGGGCTGACATATGCCGAATGCGATGGCCCACCGAGTGCGGTCGTCGCTCGGAGTCGGCACCCGCCGTCGGCGCTGGGTGACTGTGGCAGCTAACTGCCCGGATGCGTTGCCGACTCCCCTCTCAGTTCATGTTGTGAGCTGGGTAACATGAAATAGCATTCTAAATACTGAAGGCATGCCGGTGTCAAGTCTTAACGTTAAGATTTCTCGACGGGGCGTTTCCGCTGTGTTTCGGCACCTATCGACGTGTGGCCACCCACAGGGATTCGCAGTGTCAAACACGCGAGGCGCCGCTCACCCTTGCTCAGGCCTCGACCGTCGGGTCTCCCTCGAGAGCGGATACGCCCAGGCAGCGAACCGCACTCCCAGCGCGACCGGGTACCCAGCAAACGTTCACGAACCATATGGACGCCCGGCCCTGACCGCGAATTTGAGTGCTTCTACCTAGGGACTACGTAGCGCTGCGGCCATACGGTTTCAGCCATGACAGCACCGTTGTTCCCCAGCCCGGCCGAGGTCGCGGCCAGCACCCCGCCCGACCGTGACCGGGCCATCGACGTCATCCGCATCGTGTCCCTGGTGGGTGTGGTGTTCGGTCACACGGTCATGGCCACGAGCACGATCCGCGATGACGTGTTCATCTGGAGCAACCTGCTCACCGCGTCGACCGTCTTCCAGGCGTTGACTTGGGTGTTCCAGATCATGCCGCTGTTCTTCTTCGCGGGCGTCGCCGCGTGCGTGCAGTCATGGCGGCCCGGGACATCATGGGGCGGTTGGCTGTTGCGCCGGTGCACGCGGCTGTACCGCCCGGTGTTCTACTACCTGGCGTTCTGGACGGCGGCGCTCGCAATCCTGCGATTCCTGCTGCCCGAGCATGTATACGAACCGGTCGCGGGTATCTCCATCCAGCTGTTGTGGTTCCTCGGCGCGTATGTGCTCGTGCTGGCGGCCGTGCCGCTGCTGGCCCGCATCACCACAACGGCCCAGCTGGTCGGCGCCGTCGTCGGTACCTATGCGTTCATCGCGCTGATCGACGCGGTTCGCATCACCACGGACGGGGCCGGCTACGCCTCGCTGGGCTATCTCAACACGGTCGTGTGGCTGATCCCCGGCATGTTCGGTGTCGCCTACCGGCGCAACCTGTTGCCCGCCCCCGCCGCGCTCAAGGTCGGCCTCGGCATGCTCGGCGTCAACCTGGCGCTGCTGTACTTCGGCCCGTATGAGCTCAGCCTGGTCGGCATCGAGACCCAGCAGCTCAAGAACATGACGCCGCCGTCCCTGCTGCTGGCCGGGCACGCGATCATGATGTGCGCGTTCGCGATTGCCGCGGCCCCCGCGATCTCGCGGTGGGCGCAGCGCCCGCGCGTGTGGTGGCTGGCGGCAATCGGCAACTCCGGCGCGATGACGCTGTATCTGTGGCACATGCCGCTGTTGCTCGCGATGCACCTGGTGTTCGACTACCTGGGGCTCGATCGCTACGACCCGACCGCTCCGGGCTTCGTGGTCCTGTCGATCGTGCAGCTGGTGTTGATGGCCGGTTTGGTCGGTCTCGCGTTCGTCGCACTACGGCCACTTGAGAACTCCCCGCTGCCGCTGTGGGACGGCGGTTCGGTGAGCACGCCCGGAATGCGCAGCGCCGCAGTCGGTTTGCTGCTCTGCGTGGCGGGTGCGGCGACCCTGACCTCGGTCGCGTGGGGCCTCAAGGACCAAGGCGTGTACTACGTGGCGGTCATGGTCGCCGCATTGATCGCCGCTCGGTGGACCGCATCAATGCCGAGAGTTACTGCCACATGCTGACAGGGATCCTCGGCGTTGACGGCTAAGCAGCACGGTCGAACCCCGCGAACCCACACCGTGGACCGCACGACTGACCGGGTACGACAATCCCGTGCCGCTGCAGCACTTGAGCCACCTTCCAAGCTGTCTGGCACGGTCGGTCGAAAACCTGCCCGTAGGAAAGCCTCACTGTCGACCGGCCGTCGACCGCGGCGTCTAGGTCTCTTTCGAAATCCGCGTCTCGCCGCGTCGCCGAGTCGTGATACACCCGGCCGTCGAGTTCGATCACGACCCGTTCGCCGTACTCGGCGTCGCGATAGCAGACGCCGACGGATGTGGCGGACCGCTTCTGCCGCGCGGCCCGGGGTAAACAATGCGGCCGCTCGACGCGAACGAGATATCCGTGCTCGAGAACCGAGCAGGTGCCCTCGGAGATATCGACCAAAACCGCCCGCAACCATCCGCGACGGCGAACTCGCTCACGAGTATCGAGTGCCTGCAGCAGCCGCCGTGCCGTCGTGCGCCGGGATTGGCACGCGTTGGCCAGGACAGCGATGGCGTCGAGTTCGCGCGCGGCACGGCACGCGACGTCGAGCACGGCTTCGTCGTATCGGATACGCGGTGGACGGACGTTCCAGAGCACCCGCTCATCCAGGTGCGCCAAGTGGTGAATACGGACTCCCGCCGGCTCAGCCAATAACGCGCGCTGACGCGTGACGGCGACATGGATCGGAGACGATTCGTCTCCCAGAGCCGATTCGAAGCACAGGGCCGCTGGAGCGGCGTAAAGCACTGCGGCCCACGCTCTTTGCAGCCATGTCAACGGCCCGGTGTGATTCACATACACACCTGCGTGAACCCGTGCCCACTCGTTGCGTCTGAGCAACCGCCGGATGTCGTGCTCCTGCAAACCCGCGTCCAACGCCTGCCGACGCGATATCACCCCATCCTGCTGCCGGAGCACATCATCGACGACCATCGCTTCGATACTCGTCGACCAGGTACGGCGACCACCAGCACTCTTCGGCGATCTGTGGATAACCGACTGCGCCGAGAGTTACTGCCACATGCTGACAGGGATCCTCGGCGTTGACGGCTAACCGCGGCCTAACCGCTCTTGCGGCGGAACTCCCGACGGTTTTCCACCGGCCCGTGGGCGCGTGGTTGCGCGCGCCCACCGTCCTTGTGGTCGGCTCCGCCGGCCGACTTCGCCTTCTTGCGCTCCAGCGCCTCCCGGAACTTACGCTTGTTGTCGTCTTCCGGTGTCTCAGCCATAAGCCGCAGCGTAGCGCGGTTCCGGCGTCAGCGTCACCGGGATTTATCGCAGCCCCGGCGGCATCCCGTACAGATGTGAGATCGGCAGGGTCAGCAACACCCGCCGATCGTCGACCATGGCGCGCCGGTAGTCGTCCCAATCCGGATGCTCACCGGCGATGTTGCGATACAACGCGATCAAGCCCTCGACGGTGTCGTCGTGTGGGTTGGCCGCGGGCGGGGTGAGAATCGCGTCGCCTTCGGCAACCGCGTATGCCCAGCCGTCGTCGGAGCTGACGTGGATCGACGCTCTCGGGTCACGGCGCAGGTTGCGGGTTTTCGCGCGCGGCTCGGTGATCGACACCTGGATGGTGACCGCCCGCGGATCGAAGTGGTACGACACGTTCGACAGCTGCGGACGGCCATCCTGCTTGATGGTCGCGAGCACCCCCATCGAATTGCCGCTGATCAAAGCCAATAGCTTGTCGTCGAAAACCTGGCGCCCCATAATCCGAGCGTACGTCTTTACCATCGACTCGATGACTGTGATTGACGGCAACACCGTCCTGGAATTCGGCTGAGCATCGGCCGGGCCCGGTTCATCGGAGCTACGCTGATCAGTCATGACGCGCTACGCCGCATTCCTCCGGGGTGTCAACGTCGGCGGAGTCAATCTCAAGATGGCCGAGGTGGCCAAAGCGCTCGAGGACGCCGGCTTCACCGACGTCCGCACGATTCTGGCCAGCGGAAATGTCTTGCTGGACAGCAGTTCCCCGGCGAAGAAGGTTCGCAGCACCGCGGAGAAGGCGCTGCGCGCGGGCTTCGGGTACGAGGCGTGGGTTCTGGTGTACGACCTCAAGACGGTGGCGGCGATCTCGGCCGGTTACCCGTTCGAGCGTGAGGTCGAGGGCCACCATTCGTATGTGACGTTCGTGAGCGACCCCGATGTACTCGACGAGCTGGCGGGCCTGCCCGCGGCGCCTGACGAGAAGATCGAGCGGGGTGACGGGGTGCTCTACTGGCAGATCGCGCGAAACGCCACGCTGGGCAGCACGATCGGCAAGACCATGGGCAGGAAGCGGTACAAATCGTCGACCACCACCAGAAACCTGCGCACGCTGGAGAAAGTCTTGCGTTGACACAGGTTCGGTACATTCGGGCCAATGACGACGAACTCGCCGACGAATCCGCCAGCGGCGCCGCGCACCAAGGTCTCACTCACCGGGGTTTCTGAGACCGCCCTGCTGACTCTGCAGGTGCGCGCACACGAGGCGCGCCGCCCGGACGGGATCATCGACGACCCGATGGCCGTGCAGCTGGTCGACTCGATCGACTTCGACTTCGCCAAGTTCGGTTACACGCGCCGCCAGGACATGGCACTGCGGGCAAAGATCTTCGACCGCGCCACGCGTCACTATCTGCACGACCATTCGAAGGCCACCGTGGTGGCCCTGGCCGAGGGTTTCCAGACGAGCTTCTACCGACTCGACAACGCTGGCGTCGGTCATGAGTTCCGTTGGCTGACAGTCGATCTGCCGCCGATGATGGAGCTGCGCAACAAGCTGCTGCCGCCCTCTGAGCGGATCCGGACGTGCGCGCAGTCCGCGCTCGACTTCAGCTGGATGGATCAGGTCGACCCGAGTGACGGCGTGTTCATCACGGCCGAAGGCCTGCTGATGTATCTGCAGCCCGACGAGGCCATGAGCCTGATCCGCGAATGCGCACAACGCTTTCCCGGTGGGCAGATGATCTTCGACCTGCCACCGGCCTGGTTCGCCGCGTGGGCGCGCCGGGGCATGCGGACCTCCCGGCGCTACCGGGTTCCGCCCATGCCGTTCAGCCTGACCCCGGCGCAGGTGGCAGATCTGGTCAACACTGTGCCAGGAGTGCGGGTCGTGCGCGATCTGCCGTTGCCCGCCGGCCGCGGCAAGGTGCTCAATGCGCTGATATGGGCAGCTCAGCGGCTTCCGCTGCTGGATCCGGTGCGGCCGGTGATGACGCTGCTCGAGTTCGGCTGAGCGCCTTCCCGAATTCCAGATGAGGGTCTTCGACGGGACCGTCGCGCAGCATCTCCGCGTCGTAGGTGTAGTTCATCGACATCACCCACGGTCCGTCGACGCCCTGGCGCGGCAGTTCGTCGACCGACCGCTGCACGTAGCCGGCCGCGAAGTCCAGCAGCGGAAGGGTTTTCATGCCGGGCTCGGTGAGCACGGGCCGCGCCACGTCGTAGCCGTGCTGATCGAGGTGCGTCAGCAGCCGGCAGAAGTGTTCGCACAGCAGGCCGACTTTGAGTGTCCACGACGAGTTCGTGTACCCGAAGGCGAAGACGAAATTCGGCACGCCGGACAGCATCATGCCCTTGTAGGCCACGGTCTCGGCGAAGTTCACCGGCTCACCGTCGACGGTCAGCGACATGCCGCCGAACAGCTGGATGTTCAATCCGGTCGCGGTGACGATGATGTCGGCCTCGAGCTCGCGCCCCGATTCCAGCCGGATACCGTTCGCGGTGAACGTGGCGATGCGATCGGTGACCACCGATGCGCTTCCGTCGCTGATGGCCGCGAACAGGTCGCCGTCCGGGACGGCGCACAGCCGTTGATCCCATGGGTTGTAGCGGGGACTGAAGTGCTCGTCGACGGGATAGCCGGCCGGCAGCTGGCTTGCGTTGATGCGACGGATGAGCCTGCGCGCGGCGGTCGGGTACTTCTGGCAGAAGGTATAGACGGCACGCTGTTTGAGGATGTTCTTGCGCCGGGTCAATGCGTAGCCACGCTCGTCGCCGAGCACCCGCTTGGCGAGATTGGCGAACGAGTCCTTGGCCGGAACCGGCATCACGTACGTCGGTGACCGCTGCAGCATCGTCACGTGCCCGGCGGTCGGCGCCATCGCGGGCACGAGCGTCACCGCGGTCGCCCCGCTGCCGATCACGACGACCTTCTTGCCGCTGTAGTCGAGATCCTCGGGCCAGTGCTGCGGATGCACGATGCGGCCGGTGAATCGCTCACTGCCCTCGAACCGCGGCGAGTAGCCCTCGTCGTATCGGTAATAACCGCCACCGCAGAACAGCCAGTTGGCGCTGAGCTGAATCAGTTCGGCGTCGCCGCCACCGCTGTCGGCACGCTCGACGTCGACGATCCAGCGGGCCTCGGCGCTGTCCCAGTCCGCCCCGAGCACCCGGTGGTGGAAGCGGATGTTTCCGTCGATGCCGTTCTCCGACACCGTTTCCCGCAGATAGGCCAGGATCTTGTCCGCGGTGGCGATGGCGTGCTCGTCGCGCCACGGCTTGAACTCGTAACCGAACGTGTGCAGATCGGAATCCGAACGAATCCCCGGGTAGCGGAACAGGTCCCAGGTGCCGCCCGTCGCGCCGCGGGCCTCCAGGATTGCGTAGCTGCGGCCCGGGTGTTCGCGCTGCAGGTAATAGGCAGCGCCGATCCCGGAAATACCGGCGCCGATGATGAGAACGTCGACGTGTTCGGTGTCAGCCATGTCCGTGACTCCTGTCGGTGGCCGGAATACTCGCGAAGTTGTTGTGATCGATCGTCGCCGCCACGGTCCCGTCGCCCAAGGTCAGAACGTCTCATTTCCGCGGCGACGATGGTGCACTCTGCACCGCTGCTCTACCGTGTGCGCATGGCCTGGAACCCGCCGTCACCTCGGGTCAGGGAGTTGATCCGGCAATGTGCGCAGATCGTGGTCAACGCTCGCCCGGAATGGCTCGACGAACTCGATCGCGCCGTGCTGGCGGCCGCGAACCCGGTGATCGCGGCAGACCCCGAGCTCGCCGCGGCCGTGAGCCGCAGCAACCGGGCGAATCTGTATTTCTGGGGCACCGCCAATGTGCGGGACCCGGGTGCGCCGGTGCCGCCCAACACCGGGCCCGAGCCGTTGAACATCGCCCGTGAACTGGTGCGCCGCGGGGTCAACGCGTTCCCGCTCGACGCGTACCGGGTCGGTGAGGGCGTCGCCTGGCGCCGCCTCATGGAGATCGCGTTCGAACTGACCTCCGACCCGACCGAACTGCACGAGCTGCTGGACGTCTGCTCGCGCTCCATCAGCGCGTTCGTCGATGCCACCTTGGCAGGCATCACGACCCAGATCGAACTGGAGCGCGACGAACTCACCCGAGGTTCGCATGCCGAACGACGCGAGACCGTGGCGCTGCTCCTCGACGGTGCCCCGATCCCCCGCCAGCGTGCCGAGGCGCGGCTCGGCTACGCACTCACCGGACCGCACACCGCCGCCGTCATCTGGAGTGACCAGCCCGACGGGGATCTGTCCCAGTTGGACCGCGCCGCCGATGCGTTCGGCCAGGCGTGCGGCGGCGCTCGGCCACTCAGTGCGCTGGCGAGTACCGCCACCCGGTGGGTGTGGGCACCGGGCCCTGTCGATGCCGCGGCCCTGCAGCACGCGATCGATGACACCGGCGATGTCCGCATCGCCATCGGGCCTGCCGACGACGGCGTGGACGGCTTCCGGCGCAGCCACTTCGACGCGATCACGACCCAGCAGATGATGGCGCGCCTGCATTCACCGCAGCAGATCGCCCGGTTCGCCGAGATCGAGTTGGTCGCGCTGATCACCGCCGACCCGGACCGCGCGGCCGGCTTCGTCAAGCGCACACTCGGCGACCTTGAGACGGCAGGCACTGAATTGCAGGAGACAGTAAGGATATTCGTCGCCGAGCAGTGCAACGCCTCGCGCGCCGCAGCACGGCTCTACCTGCACCGCAACACCCTGTTGCGGCGGCTGGCCCGCGCAGACGAACTACTACCCCGCCCGCTGGCCGACTGCACCGTCAACGCGGCCATCGCGCTCGACGTGTTGCGCTGGCACGGCCAACCCGAAGCCCGCGATCAGTCGAACGCGCCGTCCAGGTAGCGCAGGGCGTCAGATTTCCCGATCCCCAGTGCCCGCGCCGCTTCGGCGAACGAGTTCGCGGCGGCGGCCATCGCCGCGTCGGCCGGATCGGCGCGTGCGACGAACGTGCCGTATCGACCGCGCGTCTCCAGTACCCCGGCCGACTCCAGCTCCCGGTACGACCGGGCCACGGTGTTGACTGCCAGACCGATCTGACCTGCGAGTTCACGGACGGTCGGCAACCTCGTGCCCGGCGACAACCGCCCGTCCCTTATGCCGTCGATGATCTGAAGCCGGAGTTGGTCAAACAACGGTTTCTCGGCATCCGGATCGATATGAACCCAATCCCCCAATTCGGCCACGTGCCCAGTATCACCCAAAGCCGCTACGTTGGTGCTGTGCAAGTGACTGTGCTCAGCGGTGCCGGGATCTCGGCGGAGAGCGGTGTGCCCACTTTTCGCGACGTCGAGACGGGCCTGTGGGCCAAGGTCGACCCTTACGAGATCTCCAGCACGGACGGCTGGCAGCGTCACCCGGAGAAGGTGTGGGCGTGGTATCTGTGGCGCCACTACATGATGGCCGGGGTGGAGCCGAATGACGGTCACCGCGCCGTGGCCGCCTGGCAGGACTACGCCGACGTCCACGTCGTCACCCAGAACGTCGACAACCTGCACGAGCGGGCCGGCAGCACCAACGTCTACCACCTGCACGGCAGCCTTTTCGAGTTCCGTTGCGACGCTTGCGGTTCACGGTTCGAAGGTGATCTGCCCGACATGCCGGAACCGGTCGAGACCGTCGAACCGCCGGTGTGCCCGTGCGGCGGGCTGATCCGGCCCAACGTGGTGTGGTTCGGCGAGGCACTGCCCGATGCGGCATGGCAGCGTTCCGTGCTCGCGGTGAGCGGTTCGGACGTGGTGATCGTGGTGGGCACGAGCTCGATCGTCTATCCGGCCGCCGGTCTTCCCGAGGCCGCGCTCTCCGCGGGCAAGCCGGTCATCGAGATCAACCCCGAGCGCACTCCGCTTTCCGACAGCGCGACGGTGTCGCTGCGCGAGACCGCGGCGACGGCGCTACCGGGCCTGCTGCAACGCCTTCCGGTACTGCTGGGCTAAGCAGGCCGCACCGCTTTCCCGATCGCGAACTCCGAGACCGGCATCGGCACCCACGGCGGCATGGCCCACTCGCGGCGGTTGTCGCGTACCTGGAACCCGGTGTCGACGATGGTCTGTTCGGTGTCGCGGTGCGTGTGACAGTTGCCGAGCAGCCGCGGCCAGATGGTCGCGTCGGCGAGCCGCTGCAGCCGAGCCCGATATCCGGTGCCCGCGACGTGTTCGAGGTAACGCAGCTCACCGCCCGGGCGGAGTAGCGAAAAGAGTTGCCGTAGAACGCTGTTGGGCTCTTCGATGGAGCACAGCACCAGTGAGCACACCACCGCGTCGAACGGTTGCGAGCTGGCGAACCGTTCAGCGGTGTCACCGGTGACCGTGACCGGCACGGGCGCGTTGGCGGCGGCCCGGCGGGCCACCTCGGCGAGCCGGCGTTCGGGCTCGATCGCGACCACCTCGTCGACCGTCGACGGGTAATACTCGAAGTTCGTGCCGGTTCCCGCGCCAACCTCGAGCACGCGGCCCGACAAACCCGCGAGATTCTCGATCCGCAGGCGGCGCACCGATTCGGGTTCGTAGTTCGACAGGGTTTTCCACAACCGCGCGAACAACGGGTTGTCCACCAGCTTGTCGGCGTTACTCATGGGCGAATCCCTTCAGCCGGGCGACGGCCTCCTGCGGGGAGAGGTCTGTTCCGATCATTCCCGAAACGATGTGGCCGGTACACACTGCTCGCAGCACCCGGTCGGTGAATTCCTCGGCGTCGCCCCAGGGCAGGTATGGCTTGGCGATCAGCATCGCCGCGACGCCGTGTGCCGCCGTCCACAGTTCGAGCGCCAGCGACGTGGGGTCGCCGGGCGGGTAGATGCCTTCGGAGATCAGTGTTTCCACGGACGTGCGCATGTGGACGAACGCCGAACTGTTGAGCGTGACGTCGACATCGCTGCCCGGCCTGCCCTCGCCCATCGTGGCCAGGCGATAGAGCTCGGGCGTCTGGCGGGCGAAGCTCACGTAGGCCAGTCCCTGCGCGCGCAACACGTCGATCGTCGAGGGTTGGTCCTTGGCCACGCGCTGCATCTCTTCGTCGAGCTTCTCGAAATACCGCGCGCACACCGCGTCGAGCAGTGCGTCCTTGTCGGCGAAGTGCAGATAGATCGACGGCGGCGTGACACCGACCCGCTGCGCGACCGACCGGATCGAAACCGCCTTGGCGTGACCGGTTTCCAGCAACAGCTCGGTCGCGGCATCGAGAATCTGCTCGCGCAACAACTCGCCCGACCCACGTGGGGCACGGCGGCGTTTGAGCGGCTTGAGAGGTGGGATCGACACGCTAACCAGTTTCCGTCACGCCCGCCGTGGCCCGCGGCGCGTCCGCGGGCTTCTCACCGGACTCGCTGATACCGATCCGCTCGTGCAACCGGGCCAGCGGCGCGGGCGCCCACCAGTTCCACCGGCCCATCACGTGCATGAAGGCAGGCACCAGCAGCATCCGGACCAGGGTCGCGTCGACGAGGACGGCGAGGGTCAAGCCGAGGCCGAACATCCGCATGAAGGCCACCTGCGCGGCGATCAGCGCCGCGAACGATATCGACATGAGCAGCGCTGCCGCGGTCACGACCCGCCCGGTACGGGCAAGCCCGAGTGCGACGCTTTCGTCGTTCGCGGCGCGCGTCCGATCCGACTGCAGCCAGTACTCTCGGATCCGCGACACGAGGAACACCTCGTAGTCCATCGACAGGCCGAATGCGATGCAGAACAACAACACCGGCAGGTTCGCCACGAGGGTTCCGGTCGGGGTGGTGCCCAGCGCGCCCAGGTGGCCGTCCTGGAAGATCCATACCAGGGCTCCGAAGGCCGCCGACAGCGATAACACGTTGAGCACCAACGCCTTCAGCGGCAGCACCACACTGCCGGTGAGCAGGAACAGCAGCACGAACGTGATCGCGGCGATCACTCCGAGCACCAACGGCAGCCGCGAGGTGATCGCCTGTGAGCTGTCCCGGTTGATCTGCGCCACCCCGGCCAGCTGTACGTCGGCCGGTGCGGGAACCGCGTGGAGCGCATCGAGTTGCGCCTCGGACGCGTCGCTGAACAACGGGGCATCGCTGCCGACCGTCAGATAGGCGCTGCCCTCGGCCATCCCGGTCGCGGCCGAGGGTGGACCGACGCGGCGACCGTCGACGTAGGTGCCACCCGGTGCCGACACCGACGACACGTCGGCCACGTCCGACAGCCTGCTCGCGTATTGCTCGAGCTCGTTCGGCGCGACTTTGGTGACGTCGGGCAGGACGACCGTGACGTTGGTCGCCGAGTCGACCGCGAAGTCGTCGCGCATCTGGTCACCGACCTGGCGAGCCGACGCCGATTGCGGCAGCACGCGGTCGTCGGGGAAGCCCCACTTGATACCGAGGAACGGCGCACCGAGCATCAGCAGCAACGCGATGATCGCGACGCCGACCGGGATCGACCGGCGCATGACGCGCTTGGTCGTGCGGTACCAGAACGTCTCCTCGATCGGTTTGCGCACCGGCTCGGGCCTGCCGAGGACCCGCCTGGCGAACCGGCGGACGTCGTAGGCGTCGAGCCGATCCCCGAGCAGCACGATCGCCGCCGGCGCCACCACGATCGCGGCGAGCGCGGCAAGCGCCACCACCGCGATCCCGGCGTACGCAAAGGACTTCAGGAAGTACATCGGGAACAGCACCATCGCGACCATCGACAGCGCCACCGTCATCGCCGAGAACAGCACCGTGCGCCCGGCCGTCACCATGGTGCGGATCAAGGCCTGGTCGCGGTCCATGCCCTCGGCCAGTTCGTCGCGGAACCGGCTGATGATCAGCAGCGTGTAGTCGATCGCGAGCGCCAAACCCATTGCGACAGTGAGGTTGAGCGCGAAAATCGACACGTCGGTGACCATGGTGAACAAGCGCAGGACGGCCAGCGATCCGAGGATCGCGAACCCGCCGACCGCGAGCGGCAACGCCGCGGCCATGAGTCCGCCGAACACCCACACCAGAACCAGGAAGCTCAACGGGATCGCGATCGACTCCATCATCAGCAGATCTTTTTCGCTCTGCCCGTTGATCTGGACGTAGATCATCGCCTCGCCGCCGGCCCGCACGGTCACGCCGTCGCGGTCGTGCACGAGTTCGTCGGTCAGTTCCTTGGCGTGCTTCTGCGCGCCGCTCTCCCCACCGGTGATGCCTGCGACGACGAGGCCCGTCCTACCGTCCTCACTGATCAGGGCCGACGACGCGGGCGGCGGCACGGTCCAGGCGGAAGTCACTTCGGTGACGTAGGGCGACGCCTCCAGTTTCCTGGCGATCTCGGTGCCGGTGGCCTGTGCCGCCGGGCTGTCGGCCCGGTCCCCGGTGACGCTGATGACGAGCTGCATGTCACCGCGGTTGAATTTCTCGGCCAGCAACTGGGTGGCCTTCGCCGATTCCGCGGTGGGGTCCTGAAAGCCGCCTGCGGACAGGCTCTTTGCCACCGGGACACCGAAGATGCCCGCGGCGGCCATGACGAGCGCGGCGATGACGAGGATGCGCCGCGGCGCGGCGATGGCCAGCAGGGCGATTCGGTGCAGCACGTCGGTGTCCTTCCGCGACCGAACAATATCAACGTTAACTTAACAGCGATAATCTGATGACGTCAACGCCGACCTCACCGATAGGCACGATCTGCGGCGGCGAAATGTTCACATTGAATTCCGCATCACGCGCGATGAGTTCTGTTGCGACGAAGGGCCTAGCTGCTCATGACGACCAACACCACCGAGCTCACCCACACGACGCCGGTGTCGACGATGACCGACACGGGCCTGCTCATCCTGCGCGTGGCCACCGGCGCGACCATGCTGCAGGCCGGACTCATCAAAGCCTTCGACTTCTCCACCGCCGCCGGGTTCATGGAATCCAGCGGCTGGCGCCTGCCGAAGTTCGCGGCCTTCATGGTGACCGCGGCCGAGACGCTCGGCGGTATCGGCCTGCTGTTCGGCATCCTCACTCCGCTCGCGGCCTGCGCGGTGATCGGCGCGATGGTCGACGCCTGGGCCGTCAATGTGTCGGCGGACGCCTTCTGGTCACAGCCGTTCAACGTTCCGTTCCTCGTGGCCTTCGCCGCGGCGGCCCTGCTGTTCACCGGCGCGGGGACGCTGTCGGTGGACCACCGCGTGTTCGGCCGCTCCCGCGTCTCGATGCCGCTGGCCATCGGCCTGCTGGCCGTGGGCGTGATCGCCGCCGTCGTGACCTGGATCGCACTCAACGGCGTCAACCCGATTCACTTCACGGCGCCGCCGAGCTGACGCCCACTGTGGGCCGTATGCACGGTTTTTGCGCCGAAGCCGGGCACAAGGCCCACGCTCGTGGCACCCCGACTCGAGCTACTCGCCGGAAACCTACCCAAAAGTAGTATTGCCACCATTTTCCGAATCGTGACTCAAAGATTCCTTAATGGTGACCCATACGCTCAGTGTCATGTGGATCGACGACACCAGTGCAGATGTCATCAAGGTCGACTTCGACGCTCTCTACCACGGCGATGTCCTGGTCGAGGGTGACACGTCGGAGCAGTTTGACGACTACCAGTCCCTTCCGACGGCAGTATGAGAAAACGCGCGCCTCGCGGCGCGCGTTTTCCGTATGCAGTTTGCCGGTGAGTTAGCCGAGCCCGGCCCCAGTCCTCGCGTTACGCGAGGACTGTTTCTTTCTTCAGGTCGTCCTCGTCGGCGCCGATCATGTTGAGCAAGCGCCCACTGATGAGGATCTCGGCCTCCGCCACCATCCGCGATACCAACTCGCCGACCGTGGGAATGTCGTTGATCAGCCCCATGGACGTGCCGACCGACCAGATGCCCGCGTCGAGGTCGCCGATCTCGTAGACCTTGACGCCGCGCTTGCCAGCGACCAGATCCTTGACGTCCTCGAACTGGCCACCGTTGTTGAGAATCTGCACCACCTCACGCGAAACTGCGTTGCTCGCGACGCGGGCGGTGTTGCGCAGCGGCCGGAAGATCAGCTCGGTGTCGAGCTCGGTGCCCGCCACGATCGCTTCCTTGACCTTCTGATGAATCGCCGATTCGACCGTGCACATGAACCGCGAGCCCATGTTGATGCCGTCGGCACCCAGCGCCAGCGCCGCCACCAGACCGCGCGCATCGGCGAAACCGCCCGAGGCGATCATCGGGATCTCGATCTTGGCGGCCGCGGCCGGGATCAGCACCAGACCGGGAATGTCGTCCTCGCCCGGATGCCCCGCGCACTCGAACCCGTCGATGCTGATGCCGTCCACACCCAGGCTCTGCGCCTTGACCGCATGCCGCACCGACGTGCACTTGTGCAGCACCTTGATGCCGTTGTCGTGGAACATCGGCAGGTGCGGAGCCGGGTTGGAGCCCGCGGTCTCGACGATCTTGACACCTGAGTCGACGATGACCTGGCGGTACTCGTCGTAAGGCGGCGGGTTGATCGTCGGCAGGATCGTCAGGTTGACGCCGAACGGCTTGTCGGTCAGTTCGCGGCACCGCTCGATCTCTTTGGCCAGATCGGCGGGCGTGGGCTGGGTGAGCGCCGTGATGAAGCCCAGCGCACCTGAATTAGCCACGGCGGCAACGAGTTCCGCGCGGCCGACCCACTGCATGCCACCCTGCACGATGGGATGCTCGACCCCGAACGTCTCGGTGAATTTCGTGTTGAGTGCCATGGTCTACCTCGGTGCCATCCGGATCGCGCCGTCGAGGCGGATGACCTCGCCGTTGAGCATCGGGTTCTCGACGATGTGCACGGCGAGCGCGCCGTACTCGTCAGGATCGCCGAGCCGGGCCGGATGCGGCACCTGCTGCCCCAGCGACTTCTGGGCCTCCTCGGGCAGCGAACCCAGCAGCGGAGTCTTGAACAGACCCGGCGCGATCGTGCACACCCGGATCAGCTCACGCGACAGGTCACGCGCGATCGGCAGCGTCATGCCGACGACGCCGCCCTTGGACGCAGAGTAGGCGGCCTGGCCGATCTGGCCGTCGAATGCCGCCACCGAGGCGGTGTTGATGATGACGCCGCGCTCCTCACCGAGCGGCTCGGTCCTGGCGATCCGCTCGGCCGCCAACCGCAGCACGTTGAACGTGCCGATCAGGTTGACCTCGACCACCTTGCGGAAGCCGTCGAGCGGAAACGCCCCGTTCTTGCTCAGCGTCTTGATCGCGTTGCCGATGCCGGCGCAGTTGACGTTGATCCGCACCGGGCCCAGCGACTCGGCCACATCGAGCGCCTCGCTCACCCCGGCCTCATCGGTGACATCGGTGCTCACGAACCTGGCGCGATCGCCCAGTTCGGCCACCACCTCTTCACCTTTGAGGTCGATGACCACAACCTGCGCGCCCGCATCGAGCAGCCGCTTGGTCGTGGCCAGGCCCAGGCCGGATGCGCCCCCGGTGACGACGGCTACCGCGTCTTTGATCTCCACTTACCGCATTCCTTTCCGGCCGGCCTTATGCCGACCTACTGGTTGGTTGGGACTTTATACCCAGTCGCGCAGCACGGCGTCGGTGTCCGCTCCGCGTTCGCCCGGCGGGGTGGGCTGAGCCAGGGTGCTGCGGGAGAAGCGCGGGGCGGGCATCGGCTGGAGGTCGCCCGCGTCGTCATAGAACGTGTCGCGTTCGGCGATGTGCGGTTCGGTGAGCACCTCGGCGAAGCTCAGCACCGGCGTCGCACACGCGTCGGTGCCGTTGAACACCTCGGCCCAGTGGTCGCGGTCGTGGGCGGCGAACGCCTTCGTGAACACCTCGCGCAACTCGGGCCAGCGGGCGATGTCGTTCTGGCCCGGCAGATCGGCGGAGTCCAGCCCCAGCCCCTTGAGCAGCTCGGCGTAGAACTGCGGCTCGATCGCGCCGACCGCCATGTACTTGCCGTCCGCGGTCTCATAGGTGTCGTAGTACGGCGCGCCGGTGTCGAGCATGTTGGTGCCGCGTTCGTCGGACCACATGCCGTTGGCGCGAAAGCCCCACATCATCTGCATCAGCACCGACGAACCGTCGACCATCGCGGCATCGATCACCTGACCCTTGCCCGACGTCTGACGCTCGAACAGCGCCGCCAAGATCCCGACGAGCAGGAACATCGACCCGCCGCCGAAGTCACCGGCCAGGTTCAGCGGCGGCACCGGTCGCTCACCCTTGCGCCCGACCGCATGCAGCAGCCCGTTGAGCGAGATGTAGTTGATGTCATGGCCGGCCTGCAGGGCGCGCGGACCGTCCTGGCCCCAGCCCGTCATGCGGGCGTAGATGAGTTTGTCGTTGACCTTGGCGCAGTCGTCGGGGCCGAGGCCGAGGCGTTCGGTGACGCCGGGCCGGTAGCCCTCGATCAGCACGTCGGCCTTCGAGATCAGCCGCAGCACAAGCTCGCGGCCCTCGTCGCTCTTGAGGTCGGCCGCGACCGAACGACGGTTGCGCAGCATCGAATCGCGGTCACCCGCGGGCACTCCCCCACCCCTGTTCGGGCGCTCGATGCGCACCACGTCGGCGCCGAGATCGCCGAGAATCATCGCCGCGTGTGGGCCGGGGCCGATGCCGGCCAACTCGACGACGCGCAAACCGTGCAATGGTCCTGTCATGCTCTACCGCCCCTTCGCGTGTTAGGCCTCAGTTGACCGCGACATAGCTTACTTGTATAACCTTGTCGCCAGATTTAGGGTGCAGCAATGACCACTGTTGACTCCAGGGACTCCGGCACCGCCTCCTATCCCCGCATCGACGCCGTCTCGGTGTCGCTCGCCGACGGCGTGCTGTCGGTCACCCTCAACCGGCCCGACAGCCTGAACTCGCTGACGCAGGACATGTTGACCGCGATCGCCGAAGCGATGGAGTTCGCCGCGACCGACCCGCAGGTGCGCGTCGTGCGGCTCGGCGGCGCCGGCCGTGGGTTCAGCTCGGGCGCGGGCATCAGCGAGGAGGATCAGAACGCCAAGAGCCACGACGCCGCGGGCGTGCTCGACGCCGCCAACCGTGCCGTCGCGTCCATCGTGGCGCTGCCGAAACCCGTTGTCGCCGTGGTGCAGGGACCTGCCGCCGGCGTCGGGGTGTCGCTGGCGCTGGCCTGCGACATCGTGCTGGCCTCCGATCAGGCGTTCTTCCTGTTGGCCTTCACCAAGATCGGGCTGATGCCCGACGGCGGTGCCTCGGCGTTGGTCGCGGCGAACATCGGCCGCATCCGGGCCATGCGTCTGGCGTTGCTCGCCGATCGGCTCACCGCCGCCGACGCCTACGACTGGGGTCTGATCAGCGGGGTGTATCCGGCGGCCGAGTTCGACGCCGCGGTCGACAAGGTGATCTCGAAGCTTCGGTCCGGGCCCGCGGTGGCGTTGCGCAAGACCAAGCAGGCCGTGAACGCGGCCACGCTGACCGAACTCGACGGCGCGTTCGCCCGGGAGCGCGAAGGCCAGCTGCAGCTCTTGGTGTCCAACGATTTCCGTGAGGGCACCAAGGCCTTCCAGCAGAACCGGCGCCCGGAGTTCACCGACTCCTGACGTTTCTCCCGTGAGCAGACAGAGAATCGCATTACCGCACCCAGTTTCGTGCGATTCTGCGTCTGCTCGCGGCCGAAAATCGTTGGACTGAACCGGTGCCGGGTGGGCACCATCGAGTGTTGTGAGCATGCAACACGACATCGAGCGGCCGGTGCGCGACACCGGCGGGTGGCGTGTGCTCGCCCCCTTCCGGATCCGCGAGTACCGGCTGCTCATCGCCGCGGTGACGCTGTCGATCTTCGCCGAGGGCATGTGGTCGGTCGTGATGGCGTTGCAGGTCATCGCGATCGACAACGATCCGGCGTCGCTGTCGTTGGTCGCGACGTGCCTGGGCGCGGGCCTGGTTGCGTTCGTGCTCGTGGGCGGTATCGCCGCGGACCGGATCAATCAGCGCACGATCATCATCGCCGTCGAGGCGGTCAACTTCGTCACCGTGTCGATCATCGCCGTGCTGGGCTTGCTGGGCGCGCTGAAGATCTGGCATATGGCAGTCGCTGCAGCCATTCTCGGCATCGCCGCGGCGTTCTTCTTTCCGGCGTACAGCGCGATCCTGCCCCGCATCCTTCCGCCCGAACAGCTGTTGGCCGCCAACGGCGTGGAAGGTGTGGTCCGCCCGGTTTTCCAGCGCTCGGTCGGCCCGGCCGTCGCGGGCATGGTGATCGGGGCGACGATCCCGTACGTGGGCGCGATCGTCGTCGCGGTGCTGTTCGGCCTTGGGCTGGCCCTACTGGTCGCGACCCGGCCGGAGGCGGATTCGCATGCCGCACAGCCGGTTACCGAACAGCCTCATGTCCTGCGCGATCTGCGTGACGGGTTCATGTTCATGCTGCGCACCCGATGGCTGCTGTGGACACTGCTGTTCGCGAGCATGTTCGTGCTCGTCGTGCTGGGACCGATCGAGGTGCTCCTGCCGTTCATCGCGCAGGACCGATTCGCCGACGGAGCCCGGGCTTACGGATTCATCCTGGCGTTCTTCGGCTTCGGCAGCGCGCTCGGCGCATTGACGGTGTCGTCACGCCGGATGCCGCGGCGGTATCTGACGACGATGATGGTGATGTGGGGCCTCGGTTCGGCACCGCTGGTGGTTGTGGGCTACACCTCGTCGTTCCCGTTGATGGCGTTGGCGACGTTCGTCGTCGGCGTGACCGACGGTGCGGGCATGGTGATCTGGGGAACGCTGCTGCAGCGGCGGGTGCCGCGAGAGATGTTGGGCCGAGTGTCGAGCCTGGACTTCTTCGTCTCGCTGGCGTTCATGCCGTTGTCGTTCGCGATCGTGGGCCCGCTGTCGAAAGTCATCTCGATGGAGACGATCTTCCTCGTATCGGGCATCGCGCCGGCACTGCTGGCGCTTGTCGCGCTCACGGCCGCCCGCATGCCCCGCGACGAGTTGGCGCACCCGCTGCGTTAGACGCCGAAGATCGGTGGCAGGACGAGCACCATGATCAGGCCCCAGAAAAAGTGGGTCAGCATCGGGGCGAGCACGCCACCGGTCATCCTGCGCTCATAGGCGCATACCGCGCCGAGCAGGATGCCCGCGAAGCCGAGCATCGGGTTGCCCGCCGCCATGACCGCGGCGACGTAGATCACCGTCGAGATGACGGCCGGATAGTGGTTGCCCAGAGCGGTGTAGAGCGCGCCGCGGAAGAACAACTCCTCGGCCACCCCGTTGATCACCGTGATGAACACGATGACCAGCAGGGGCCCATGATTGGCGAATTCGAGTACGGCAGTGACATATTCGCGCAGGCCGGGGATCAGCCTCGCGATCAGGCCGCCGACGGCGAACATCGCGCCGAGCCCGAGTCCGACGACCGTGCCGAGCACTATCGGGCGCCGGTCACGGCCGAGCTGCAGCGGCCCGGACACGATCGCGCCCACAGTCCACACCGCGGCCATCGCCAAAGTCAGCCAGTAGAACGAGGTGTCGCCGGGCTCACGTCCCAGTGAATACGCCTGCAGCATGGCACCGGCGACCAACACGACGCCGACCACGATCCGCCTGCGCAGCACCACGGTGCGCGTTTCCTGGTCGGCCATCGCCACCGTCATACCCGTTTCACCACCAGGCTGAACACGACATCGAGTCCCGAGCGCAGTACGGCCGCCACCGGACCGGGCATCGGCGGGAGCAGGCTGAGCGCGGGACGCACAAACGGCGGCGTGAACTGTCGGATCCGCGACCGGTCGCCGCCGGCCCAGTCCGGGTCGGTGTCGGCCAAGTGGTGCGGGTCGGCCAGCTCGTTGACCGGGCGGCGCTGCCGGCTCGCGAGCGCCGAGGCCAGCGCGTCGTCGACGCCGAGCAGGCCGCCTGGCGGATCGGGCACGAAGGCACGGATGCCGTCACCGGCGGCCGTCATCGGATGATCAAGGGAGGCAGTCAGATCGGCCGCCAAGCCGTCGGGAACCGGCAGGGCGATCGCCGACACGCGCGACGCCAAACCGGTCGCCACGCCGAACACCGGGATCCCGATCCGCCGCTTGCCGGCCAAGCGGGCGTAGGTGGCCAACAAGTCGCGATACGTCGTGCGTTGCGGCCCGTAGATGTCGTAGGCGCCAGCGGGTAGTCGCTCGGCGTCCCCGGCAGCCACGAGGTAATACAGCACGTCGCGAATCGAGATCGGGTCCATCGGGTTGGCCATCCAGCGCGGCATCGGCATCACCGGGAACCGGTCCCCCACATAGCGCAGGATCTCGAACGACGTCGAACCCGCACCGATGATCATCGCCGCGCCCAGCCACACCACCTCCGGCCCGCCGTCAACGGTGAGCGCGTGTGCCACCTCGGCACGGCCGGCGAGATGCTCGGAGAGCGCATCGTCGTCCGGCACGAAACCGCCGAGATAGACGATGCGGCTCACCCCCGCGTCGCGCGCGGCAGTCGCGAAGTTGGCCGCGGCCTGGTTGTCGGCTTCACGGAACCCGGGCTGCCCGATGCCGTGCACGAGGTAGTAGACAACGTCGATCGGACCGGCCTGCGCGAAGGCACACGCGACCGAGTCCGGGTCATCGGCGTCGAGCGCCACCGCGGTCACGTCGGGATACCACCCGAAGTCCGTCAACCGGGCCGGGCTACGGCTGCCCACCACGACGTCGTGGTTGTCCGCGAGCAGCGCCGTGACCAGCCGCGAGCCCACATAACCGGTCGCACCGGCCACGAGTATCCGCATATCCCGCCTTGTCTTCGAGCTCATGTCGGCGCGACGTATACCCCGGCCGCGATCGCCGCAATCGTCGCGTCGACCGCACGCTCGGCGTCGGCGGCGGTGAGCGGTCTTGTGCTGGTGAGGAACTGGTAGTACAGCGGGGCGGAAACCTGCCGGATGGCGGCGGCCGCATCGGTTCCGGGAGGCGCCTCACCTCGGTCGATGGCATCGACGACGCAGCCGGCCCACTCCGCGATGCGCCGGTCGTAGAAGACCTGCAGCGCGTCGGCGGTGCGCCGGTCACAGGTCGCGGCCGCGATGATGGCCTTGAACAGCGGGCCCTGACGCGGGTCGGTCAAGGTCCGCCGCACCAACGTGGCGTTGGCCCGCAGGTCGGTGCGCAGCGATCCGCTGTGGGCGCGTGGCGATGATTGTTCGGCCATGTCGGCGAGCAGGTCGGCGACGAGTGCCGGCACCGATCCCCAGCGGCGGTAGACGGTCGACTTGCCGACCTCGGCGCGTTCGGCCACCGCGGTGAGCTCGAGGCCCTCCAGGCCCGTCTCGATCAGCAGGTCGGCGGCCGCGCGGAGCACCGCCTCACGCACTGCCGCGGTGCGTCCGCCCGGTCGTTCGCCAGCCATCGCCACCATCTTAATAGGACGTCGTTCCCATTAGTGCTACTGTCTGCTAACGGGAAAATAGTTCTATTAAGGAGTCGGCATGGAATATCGCAGGGTGGGCAACTCGGGCCTGACGGTGTCCGAATTGAGTTTCGGTGCAGCAACTTTCGGTGGTCGCGGAGAGTTCTTCGGAGCTTGGGGCGATACGGGCGTCGAGCAGGCCCGCGCGATGGTCGACTTGTGCCTGGAGTCGGGCATCACGATGTTCGACACCGCGGACGTGTATTCGGACGGCGCGTCGGAGGAGGTGCTCGGCGCGGCCTTGCGCGGGCGCCGCGACAGCGTCCTGATCTCCACCAAGGCCGCCCTGCCGACCGGTCCGGAAGACTGGGGCACGTCGCGGTCGCGGCTGCTGCGCGCGGTGGACGATGCGCTGCAACGCTTGCAGACCGACCGCATCGACCTGTTTCAGCTGCACGCCTACGACGCGTTCACCCCGATCGACGAAGTGCTGCAGACGCTGGACGTGCTCGTCGAACAGGGCAAGGTGCGCTACACCGGCGTGTCCAACTTCTCGGGCTGGCAACTGATGAAATCTCTCGACCTGGCCGAAAAGCACCATCGCCCAAGGTATGTCGCGCACCAGGTGTACTACTCGCTGATCGGCCGCGACTACGAGTGGGAGCTCATGCCGCTCGGCATGTCCGAAGGCGTCGGCGCGCTCGTGTGGAGCCCGCTGGGCTGGGGCCGGCTGACCGGGAAGATCCGTCGCGGCGAGCCGCTGCCACAGCACAGCCGCCTGCACGCCACCGCGGACGCCGGACCACCGGTCGACGACGAACTGCTCTACGACGTCGTCGACGTACTGGCCGCAATCGCCGCCGAAACCGGCAAGACCATCCCCCAGGTCGCGCTGAACTGGCTGCTGCGCCGGCCGACTGTGTCATCGGTCATCGTGGGAGCGCGGGACGAGCGCCAGCTCCGCGACAACCTCGGAGCGGGCGGGTGGCGGCTCGATGCCGACCAGATCGCGCGGCTCGATGCGGCGAGCCGCCGAGAGGCGCCCTACCCGTACTTTCCCTACTTCCGGCAGGAGGGGTTCGCGCGGCTCAACCCGCCGATCGGTGCAAATCGGTGAGGTGGGTGTAGGCCTTCGCGTTGAACTGGTTGTGGCCGACCTCGTCGTCGGTCAGCTCGCGGCGCACCTTGGCCGGCACGCCGGCCACCAATGATCGCGGCGGGACCACCATGCCCTGTGGCACCACGGCACCGGCCGCGACCAGGGATCCGGCACCGATGACCGCGCCGTTGAGCACGACCGCACCCATCCCGACCAGGCTGTCGTCCTCGACGGTGCAGCCGTGCAGCACCACGTTGTGTCCCACTGTCACCCCCGCACCGATGCGGCACGGAAATCCGGGATCGACGTGGACGGTGACACCGTCCTGGATATTGCTGTTCGTGCCGACCTCGATGGGCTCGGACTCGGCCCGCAGCGTCGCGCCGTACCAGACACTGGCCCCCGCGGCCAGCGAAACCTGCCCGATCACAGTGGCGTTCGGCGCCACCCAGGAGTCGGAATCCAGGTGCGGCGTGTGGCCAAGGACGGTGACGATCAGCGGCTCAGGCATGCGGGCCATCGTAAACAGCCGGATGGCGCGGTCACGCCCCCTGGTAGACCTTGCGGTAGCTCGACGGTGACATGCCGAGCCCGCGCCGCAGGTGGTGGCGCAGGTTGCCCGCGGTACCAAGACCGGACAGCCGTGCCACCTCCTCGACCGCGAGGTCGTGGGATTCCAGCAACTCCCTGGCCCGATCGAGGCGGCGGTTGCGGATCCACGCCCCGGGCGCCTGGCCGGTCTCCTCTTGAAAGCGGCGGCTGAACGTCCTGGCGCTCATGTGCGCGTGGCGGGCCAGCCGCTGCACGGTGAGGTCCTCGTGCAGATGGTTCAGCGCCCACTCCCGGGTCGCCGCGGTCGACGCCTGATCGGTGACCGGCATCCGGCGGTCGATGAACTGAGCCTGACCGCCCTCGCGCCACGGCGGCACCACGCAGTAGCGGGCAACGGTGTTCGCGACCTGGGCGCCGTGGTCAGACCGAATGATGTGCAGGCACAAGTCGATTCCGGCGGCCAGACCCGCCGACGTCAGCAGGTCGCCATCGTCGACGAACAACACGTTCTCGTCGAGCCTCACCTTCGGATGCATCGAGCGCAGGGTCTCGGCGTGCTGCCAGTGGGTGGTGGCCGGCCTGCCGTCGAGCCATCCGGCCGCGGCCAACACGAAGGCCCCGGTGCAGATCGACACCAGCCGCGTACCGGGCCGGATCGTGTTCAGCGCGGCCGCCACGTCCTCGCCGAGCACCCCCTCGAACCGGGCCCGCGGATAGCGCGTGCCCGGGATCACCACGGTGTCGGCGGTGGCCAACGCCTCCCGGCCGGCCGCCGGGACCATCGCGAAGCCGCTCGTTGTCGCGACCGGGCCCGGCGTCAGCCCGCACGTCACCACTTCGTAGAGCGGTGCGCCGTCGGTATCGGTGGCGTTGGAGAACAGCGTCGGCGCGATGGTCGCGTCGAAACCGATCACCGGTTCGAGCAGGAGGACGACGACACGATGCACACCCGCATTCTGGCATGTTTTTGACGATTGATGTCATTTATGCCACTGGCCGCACCTGCCTGCGGTCGGCGACAGTGATCGGGTGAGTCTGACGTTGAACCGCATTCACTGGGCGTGGGTCGTGGCCACGGTGAGTTTCGTGGCGATCCTCGGAGCGGCCGGCTTCCGGTCGATCCCCGGCGTGATGATGAATCCGCTGCACCACGAGTTCGGCTGGACGCACGGCACGGTCGGGCTCGCGATGTCGGTCAACATGATGTTGTACGGGCTGACGGCGCCGTTCGCGGCTGCGCTGATGGACCGCTTCGGCGTGCGGCCGGTGCTGACGGCGTCGTTGCTCATGATCGCGACGGGCTCGGCCTTGAGCATCACGATGACCGCCAGCTGGCAACTCGTGGTGTTGTGGGGCGTGCTGGTCGGCGTCGGCACCGGCTCGATCTCGATGGGGTTCGTCGCGACCATCGCGACCCGCTGGTTCGAACAGCGCCGCGGCCTGGTCACCGGCGTGCTCACCGCGGCAAGCGCGACGGGGCAGCTGATCTTCCTGCCGATCGTCGCGGCGGTGACCACGAGCCACGGCTGGCGGTGGGCCTCGTTGATCGTGGCGGCCGCCGCGCTGGCCGTCGTGCCGCTCGTCGCGGTGTTCATGCGCAACTACCCGAGCGACAAGGGCCTCGCCCCCTACGGTTCAGCTGCGGTCGGACCACCACCGGCCGTTCCGGCGAGCAGTTTCAAGGCCGCCTTCGACGGGCTGCGGATCGGCGCCAGGGTGCCGGCGTTCTGGCTTCTGGCGGCCAGCTTCGCGATCTGCGGCATGACCACCAATGGTCTGATCGCCACCCATTTCATCCCGGCCGCCAACGACCACGGCATGCCGACCACCGTCGCCGCGGGCCTGCTGGCCACGATCGGCATCCTCGACGTCGTCGGCACGGTGTTCTCGGGGTGGCTGACCGACCGGGTCGACCCCAGGCTCCTGCTGCTCATCTATTACGCGGGCCGGGGTGTGTCGCTGCTGCTGTTGCCATCGCTGCTCTCACCCCAAGCCGAACCGAGCACGTGGGTGTTCGTGATCTTCTACGGCCTGGACTGGGTCGCGACCGTGCCGCCGACGATCGTGCTGTGCCGGCACTACTTCGGCGACCGCACACCCGTGGTGTTCGGCTGGGTGTTCGCCTCCCATCAGATCGGCGCCGCCATCGCCGCCGCCGGAGCCGGCTGGCTGCGCGATTTGAACGGCAATTACGACATGGCCTTCTATTTGGCTGCGGGGCTGTGCTTCGTCGCAGCCGCATTCTCTGCCAGTATTGGGAAAGCCCAGGTCAAGGCCACAGAACCGGTATCTGCCGACAGCTCTGCTTTGCCGTAACCGTAACGTTGCCTTTAACATCCGATGCGGCGCCGCGGGGAACGCCGAGGCATTTTGTGCTTGCAGGTGCTCGCGTTCCGGCTGAATGGCGCGTCACCGGCAGCCGACGTACACAGGCCGGCATGAGCGGGAGGAACCCAGCAATGAACACTCGCACCAAGACCTTGGGGGTAGCCGCGGCGATCGCCGCGATTGCCACTTCGCTGCCCTTGGCGATCACCGCTTACGCCGAACCGGCGGAGCCCACCACCACGACGGCGGCGCCCGTGGTCGAGATTCCCGATCCGCACGGTTCGGGTTGTGACGCCTTCAAGACGGCACACCCCGAGTGGAAGAACCTGTCGGAGCAGCCTGCCGGCCAGGTCTTGGCCAGCCTCCCTGAGATCAGCACGTTCAACGCCGCGATCTCCGGCGGGTTGAACCCGGCAGTCAACATCGTGCCGGTGCTCGACAATGGCCCGTACGTGATCTTCGCGCCCACCAATGAGGCGTTCGCGGCGATGGAGCCCGGCAAGCTCGACGCGCTGAAGGCCGATCCCGCCGCGCTGACGAGCCTCGACTACTACCACGCGTTCCTCGGCCTGCTCGGCGCCGACGACGTCAAGGGTCAGCGGCCCACCCAGCAGGGTGCCGAGGTCAAGGTCACCGGCAAGGGCGGCGACATCAAGATCAACGACGTCGCCAAGCTGGTGTGCGGTCCCATCCAGGCCCAGAACGCCCGCATCTACCTGATCGACACGGTGCTGGATCCCAACTCCCCGCCCGCCCCGATCACCCCGGGTGTCTCGACCACGAGCAGCACGACGACGACCACGACGACCACCACGACCGAGCCTGCGCCGACGCCTGCGGCCGACGCCCCCATCGGCTGAGTTCTCACACGCGAAAAGCCCCCGAAACCGCGCGCGCTGTTTCGGGGGCTTTCGGGCGTTTGGGCCGGCTATAGGCCACGCTGGCGAGCCGGCTATAGGCCCAGGTCGCGGCCGATGATCTCCTTCATGATCTCGGTGGTGCCACCGAAGATCGTCTGGATGCGCCCGTCGACGTAGGCCCGCGCGACGCGGTACTCCATCATGTAGCCGTATCCGCCGTGCAACTGCACGCAGTTGTCGACGACCTTCTTGGCCACCTCGGTCGCCCACCACTTGGCCTTGGCCGCCTCGACCGCGGTCAACTCGCCGTCGACGACGGCCTGCAGGCAGCGGTCGATGTAGGTCTCGGTGACCTCAAGCTCGGTCTCCATCTCGGCGAGCAGGAACCGGTTGTGCTGGAAGCTGCCGATCGGCTGACCAAAAGCCTTGCGGTCCTTGGCATATTGCAGCGTCTCCTGCCATACCGCCCGCGCGCCCGCGACGGCCGAGATGGCGATCGAGAGCCGCTCCGAGGGCAGGTTGGTCATCAGGTGGTAGAAGCCGCGGCCCTCCTTGCCGAGCACGTTGGCGTTCGGCACGCGCACGTTCTCGAAGTGCAACTCGGAGGTGTCCTGGCTGTGCAGGCCCATCTTGTCGAGCTTGCGTCCGCGGCTGAAGCCCTCCATACCGCGCTCGACGACCAGCAGCGTGAATCCCTTGTGCCCGGCTTCCGGATCGGTGCGGGCGACCACGACGCACAGATCGCAGTTGATGCCCGAGGAGATGAATGTCTTGGAGCCGTTGACAATCCAGTCGTCACCGTCGCGCACCGCCGAGGTCCGGATGCCCGCCAGGTCACTGCCCGCGCCCGGCTCGGTCATCGCGATCGCGATGATCAGCTCGCCGCTGGCGATGCCGGGCAGCCACCGCTTCTTCTGCTCGTCGTTGGCCAGTTCTTTGAAGTACGGGCCGACGACGTCGTTGTGCAGGCTCAGCGCCGGGCCGTGCACGCCCGATTTCGCCATCTCCTCGTCGATGATCGCGTTGAAGCGGAAGTCATCTGAGCCGCCGCCCCCGAACTCCTCGGGCATGTTGAAACCGATCACGCCGTACTTGCCCGCGGCGGTGTAGGCCGACCGGTCGACGATGCGCTCGGCTTCCCACTTCTCGGAGTGCGGGACGAGCTCGCGCTCGATGTATTCCTTGACGGTCTCGCGGAACGCCTCGTGTTCGGCGGTGTAGATCTGTCGCTTCACGGTGTCACTTCGCCTTCCAAACAGGCTGACGCTTCTCGGCGAACGCCAACGGTCCTTCTTTGGCATCTTCGGTCTGCAGCAGGGTCGCGAACTCGCGGTTGGTGCGCTTCCAGCCCGGCTGATCGCCGGGCACGCCGCCGTCTTCGGCGCCGTATGCGACGCGCTTGCTGGCCTGGACGGCCAGCGGTGCGTTGCCCGTGATCCGTTCGGCCAGTTTGAGTGCCGCGTCCAGCACGGTGCCGTCGGGCACCACCTGGTTGATCAGGCCCCACCGCAACGCGTCGGCCGCGGTGATCGGCTCACCGGTGAACAGCAACTCCATCGCGACCTTGCGGGGCAGTTGTTCGGCGATGCGGAACACCCCGCCCGCACCCGCGATCAACCCCCGTTTGACCTCTGGCAGGCCGAATTTCGCGCGTTCCTCGGCCACCACGAGGTCACTGGCCAGGGCCAGCTCGGTGCCACCGCCCAGTGCGGTGCCGTTGACCGCGGCGATCGTCGGTTTGTCGATGAAGTGGCTGACGTAGCCGGCGAATCCGTACTCCGGGTGGTCGGGGTGGAAAAGGTTCTCGCCACGGGAAATGGCTTTGAGATCGGCACCCGCGCAGAACGACTTGTCGCCCGCACCGGTGAGGATCACCGCGCGCACCTCTGGACGTTCTGAGCGTCCGCCAGCGCGTCGCCGACGGCGATGCTCACCGACGAGTTGACGGCGTTGCGTGCCTCAGGCCGGTTGATCGTGATGATGAGGACGTTGCCATTGCGCTCGACGATGGCGCCGGGCTGAGATTCGGTCACAACAACTCCAGGATAGTCGCGTTGGCCTGGCCGCCACCCTCACACATGGTCTGCAGGCCGTACTGAATTCCGTTGTCGCGCATGTGGTACAGCAGC
Source organism: Mycolicibacterium wolinskyi str. Jessa 2025 (assembly GCF_049241375.1). Classification (NCBI taxonomy): domain Bacteria; kingdom Bacillati; phylum Actinomycetota; class Actinomycetes; order Mycobacteriales; family Mycobacteriaceae; genus Mycobacterium; species Mycolicibacterium wolinskyi. The sequence continues at coordinate 1,782,550 of NZ_CP185960.1, read as the reverse complement.
GTGGTCATGATGCGCGCACCGGATCCGCCGAGCGGGTGGCCCAGGGCGATCGCACCGCCGTTGGGGTTGAGCTTCTTTTCGTCGGCACCGATGTCCTTGAGCCAGGCCATCGGAACGGGCGCGAACGCCTCGTTGACCTCGAAGGCGCCGATCTGATCGATGCTCAGCCCCGACTTCTTGAGTGCCTTCTGCGTCGCCGGGATGGGCGCGGTCAGCATGATCACCGGGTCGGCGCCGGCCAGGACCGCAGTGTGCACGCGGGCCAGCGGCTTGAGGCCGAGTTCCTTGGCCTTCTCGGCCGACATGAACAGCAGCGCGGCCGAGCCGTCGGAGATCTGGCTGGAGTTACCGGCGTGAATCACGCCGTCCTCCTTGAACGCCGGCTTGAGCTGGCCCATCTTCTCCAGCGTCGTGCCGCGGCGGATGCCCTCGTCCTTCAGCACGGGATTGCCGTCCTGGTCCTTGATCGCCACGATCTGGTCATCGAATGCGCCGGAATCCTGTGCCGCGGCGGCCTTTTCGTGCGAGTCGAGGGAGAACTGGTCGAGCGTGGCACGGTCGAAGCCCCACTGCTCGGCGATCATCTCGGCACCGATGCCCTGGTTCGGGGTCTGGCTGTAGCGGCCCTGGAACGCTTCGGGGTAGGGATGCCCGCCGTTGGCGAGCGACGCGCCCATCGGGGTGCGCGACATCGACTCGACGCCACCGGCGACCACGATGTCATAGTGGCCTGCGACCACGCCCGCCGCGGCGAAGTGCACCGACTGCTGGCTCGATCCGCACTGGCGGTCGACGGTCACGCCGGGGACGGACTCGGGCCACCCGGCGGTCAGCACCGCGGTGCGGCCGATGTCGAGCGCCTGCTCGCCGGCCTGCATCACGCAACCCCAGATGACGTCGTCGACGAGCGCCGGATCGACCCCGGCTCGGCTCACCAGACCATTGAGCACCTGCGCGGAGAGCTCGGCGGGGTGGACACCCGACAAGCCGCCATTGCGCTTGCCAACGGGTGATCGGACGGCCTCGACGATGACGGCTTCAGCCATGACTTCTCCTTCATTGGATCGGCTTCACGCCCAACGTAAACGAACATGGTTTACTAGGTCAACCTACTGGTTGGTAGAGCTTGAGCTCGCGGAATGTGCGCCTACGCGCCGTCCGCCGCCGCGGCGAGTTCGTCGCGGAAATCGGGATGCGCGATGGCCGCCAGCGCATGTCCGCGCTCCCGCACCGACAGGCCTTCCAGCTCGGCGGCGCCGTACTCGGTGACGATGACGTCGACGTGGTGGCGAGGCGTCGTGATGACCGCCCCCGGCCCGAACTGCGTCACGATCCGCGAGCGCAGGACGCCGTCCTTTGAAAACGTCGACGGCAGGCAGATCAGCGACCGATCCGACAGCTCGAGTCCGGTGCCCGCGACGAAGTCCTCGGCGCCACCGATACCGCTGAACTGCTTGCCGTCGATCGTGTCCGCCACCACCTGGCCCTGGATGTCCACCGCGAGCGCACCGTTGATCGACATCATGTTGTGGTTGGCGCCGATCACCTCCGGCGCGTTCACGATCTCCACGGGCAGAAACGCGACGGACTTGTTGCCGTCGAGCCATTCGTAGAGCTCCGGCGAGCCCAACGCGAACGTCGTGACGCTCACGCCGTCGTACTGTCCCTTCGCGGAGTTGCTGACCTTGCCCGCGCGGTGCAGCTGCATGCACCCGTCGGTGAACATCTCGCTGTGCAGCCCGTAGTCGCCGCCGTCGCCTTCGGCCAAGAGCGTGGCGATCTGGCTCGGAATCGAGCCGATACCCGTCTGCAGGGTGGCACCGGAGTGGATGAACCCGACGGCGTGGCGCGCGATGGCCTTGTCGTCGTCGGTCGGCGGGGGTCCGGGCAAGGCCAGCGGCGCGTCGGTCGAGTGCACCATGACGTCGATCTCGTCGACGTGCAGCGCATGGCGGTGCTGCTCACCGAATCCGTAAGTCCTGGGGTAGCCGTCGGACACCTCGACGACCAGCATCCGCTCGGGATCGGCTCCGGCACGGCGCAATTCGTCGACCGTGCCACCGGCGTGCAGCGACAACGAGCACCACCCGTCGGCATCGGGCGGCGTGGCCACCGTCGTCATGACCCGCGGCGACCGCTGTTGCAACAACGGACCGAAACGACGGAAATCCGCTGGGGTGAACTCGATGTCGGCACCGCTGTCGCACAGTGCCCGCTCCAGCGGGCCATAGAAACCGGACAGATAGTGAACACCCTTGCGGGAGAACAGCTCTGTGCCCACCGCCAGCAGCGCGCCGTAGACCCGCAAGTCCGTCCAATCCGTGCGCGTTCCGAGCGCGCGCAGGAAGGCGGGCGGTTGACCGGGGCCGAGCGGTATGCCCAGCGTGTCGGTGGACTCCAGCCGCATGGCGGCCTCTTCGGGGGTCAACTCCTGTGGCATGGCCGACACCCTGCCATGCCCGCATGCGACGTGAGCGAATTTGCGGAGTAGTTTCTCCGCCGTTGGCGTTGCTGTTACGCACGCGCCGCTGCAGCCCAGCAACGTACTGTGGCCAGCAAGGGTGGCCGTCGCCGGCAACGCCTCGGGCGCCTGCCGGTTTCCGCCCGGCCATACCGTTCCATCCAGCCGCACCCGCCGCACATGGTTTACTGAGTTGCACAGCTGAGCTGCAGCGAAGACGACCGACAAGGAGGTGCAGTGGCTCGCAGTACACCCTTGGCCCCGATGATCGGGCCGGACGCTGTCGCGTCCCGGGCCGCCGTCCGGTCACCCAAGACCGCCGAACTCGTCGCGGGCACCTTACGGCGCATGGTCGTCGAAGGACAGCTCAAGGACGGCGACTTCCTGCCCAACGAAGCCGAGCTGATGAGCCACTTCGGCGTGAGCCGCCCGACCCTGCGTGAGGCCGTGCGCGTGCTCGAGTCGGAGCGTCTGGTCGAGGTCCGGCGCGGCTCGCGCACGGGCGCCCGCGTTCGGGTACCCGGCCCGGAAATCGTCGCCCGCCCGGCCGGCTTGCTGCTCGAGCTGTCGGGCGCCGACATCGCCGACCTCATGGTGGCCCGCGCGGCGATCGAGCCGATGGCCGCCCGGCTGCTGGCCGAGAACGGCACCGAAGAGGCGTTCGCCGAGCTCGACCGGATGTTGGAGGAACACATCCCGGCCGACTGGCAGTCCGATCGGCTGGCCGAGACCACCGGCGATTTTCACCGCCGCGTCGTCGAATTGTCGGGCAACGCCACCCTCGGCATCATCGCCGGCATGCTGTACGAGATCACCGTGCGTCACACCGCGTTTCTGTTCAAGGAACGACGCCCGGTGTCCAAGGCGGACTACGAGAAGCTCATGCGGTCCTACCGCAAGCTCATCCAGATCGTGCGCTCCGGCGACGGCGACGCCGCCGAAGCGCACTGGCGCAAGCACCTCGACACCGCTCGCGATCTGCTGTTGCAGGGGATTGAGACGGTGAAGGTGCGGGATGTGATGGGCTGAGTAGCTTGCGGATCAGCCCCGACCAGATGGGTTAGTCCGGCCATATCGCGAGCCGTGCGTCGGTGTCGCGCCAACCGTTGGCGGTCTTCCAACGCATCGGCAGTAGCCGGTAGCGCCAGCTGCCCGGCGGCCCGTCCGGACCGACGTGATCGACGGTGATCGAGATGAGGTCGGCCGCAAGGTGTTTGGCGTGTGTTTCCAGGTAGATGCCGGCCTCGTCGTCGAGGTCGGGCATCAGCTCACCGAACAGCAGCCGGGGCCCTGGTGCCCGATGGAGCAGCACGCACTGCCGGCGTTGCGGGCAGTGGCCCGCGCGGATGGTGGCAGTGCAACGGGTGTCGACACTGCCCAGATCGCTTGTCAGCCGCCCGGACTCGTCGATCCACACCGCGACCGGGTCAGGCGGTGGCGTGGTCATCTCGTTCGACGTGCACGGGCACAGTGTCGTCCCACGGCTGCCGCGTGACCATATCGGCGACGTTGACGTAGCCGCGCTCGAATTCGCCGGTCGCGGCGTCCACGAGCCGGTACTGCTGGGTCTGGCGATGGATCGGCTGGGCGTCGAGCATCACGATCCGCACCTCCCCCGGCTCGAATCCACACCGCTTCTGCAGCGCCGCCACGAGTTGCTCGTTGCTCATGTGGCCGTCGCCGAAATTCCAGCCGATCGCGGTGGACACGATGCGTTCGCCGTCCGTGAGCGTGTAGTCGTCCTCGTTCTGGCCTGCCATTGCCCGGTGCGCGAGGGTGAACAGGGCGCGGCCGTGAGTGTTGAAGGAGCGGAACGCATATCCCATGTACAGGTACATCTGCGCGGTCTCCGGGCTGCCGTAGTACCGCTCCATCTGGGCCGCCGGCATGCTGGCGATCGCGACGATCCCGTTCTCGATCTTCTCGGCGGCCGACGGCTTGACGCACCACAGTGAGGTGTCCCAATTGCCGGCGTAGTACCGCATCCCAGGCAGGAAGGAAACCTTGCGCGGGAACAGGTTTCCGATCGCCACGGTGCCCGCGACCACCACGAACAGGACGATGGGCCAGGGGCTCTGCAGGTCGCCGAGCCCGATGCCAGCGTGGCCGACGAACAACGTCAGCACCGAGAACATCATGAAGACGTTCCACTCCAGCGGCACACCCATCGGGATCGACGACAGGATCCCGAAGTGGAAGCACAGCATGACGAACGCGGCGATCGCGGTCGCCCAGCCGCCGTGCGAGAAGAACAGGACGAGCGGCACGAGCCCTTCGATCACGGTCGAGAAGTGCGCCAGGAACCGCGATGCCCGCCCCGGCCGCAGGTCGTCGGGGAAGTGCTCGAAGAACTTCCGCTTGATCCAGCGGGGCCGGAACACCGGGTTGTTGCTCATCATCGTCGAGATGACGAACGGGAAGTGCTTGTTGAGCTTGGAGGTCGCCGCACCGATCCAGATGACCAGGCACACGAGCTTGGCGGCGATGATCATGTCCACGCCCGCGAACAGGAAAGCCACGGTGAACGACCCGTACACCTCACCGCGGGCCGCCAGGAAGATCACCTTGTCCCGCAGACCGAGCACGGCGAGCAGGCCGAGCACCGCCCAGATCTGCCACATCGGCAGCACGCCGACTTCGGAGCCGAGTGCGGGGACGGGGCCGGTGCCGTCGGAGAAGATGGCGATCACCAAAACCACCAGCAACGCCCCGTACAGCGCGGCGTCGAACGGGGTGCGCGTATCCCCCTTGGTCAGCGGAACCCGGTCGGGCCACGGCGGCAGCCGGATGGTTCCCGGCCGCAGCCAGTACAGGATCGAGCCCATCGGCGGGAAGAAGCGGTTGTTGAGCGGCCCGAAACCACAGCCCAGCCCGACGACCTCGAAGAGCATCGTGAACAGCACGACCTTCTGGAAGACGATCGGCTCGGTGTACCAGTGCGCGACGTCGGTGAATCCGTCGATGCCGTCCGTCGTCAGGACCACGAGCCACGCCGCGAGGATGTAGCCCAGGATCTTGACGACATAGAACAGGTGCAGCACCACGGGTGTGCCGAAGCCGACCTCGGCCCAGTGCCGGGCCATCGGACGGATCTTCTCGGCGCGCGTGCCCTTGCTCCACTCCTCGAAATCGACGACGGGCGCGTCCTGCTTGAGAAACCCCATGCCGGTCAGATTAGAACGTGTTCTAGTCTCGGGGAAGTCGTTCTGGCATGTCGGCCGCGCGCATCATCGGCGGATGCAGCAATCGCAGGCCGCCACGCCGGTAGAGCTGGGCCGGGCGGCCGCCGTCGCGGGTGGTGGTGTGGCCGGTCGGCACCAGGAATCCGTCGGCCCCGGTGACCTTGCGGTGGAAGTTCCGGCTGTCCAGTGTTGTGCCCCAGACGATCTCGTAGACGCGGCGTAGTTCGGCGACGGTGAATTCGTCGGGGCAGAAGGTCGTCGCCAGCGGCGTGTATTCGATCTTGGCGCGGGCTCGCTCGATGCCGTCGGCCAGGATTCGATCGTGGTCGAACGCCAGCCGCCCGGGCGACAGGTCGGCCACCGGCGCCCACCGCGCACCGGCGGCGTCGCCGCCCGCCGTGGGCAGCGGCAGGTCGGGCGCGAGCCCGAGATAGGCCACCGTGATCACCCGCATACGTGGATCGCGTTGCGGTGCACCATAGCTCGCCAGTTGCTCGAGATGCAGGCGCTCGGCGACCAGGCCGGTCTCCTCGACGAGTTCGCGCGTCGCCGCCTGGTCCAGATCTTCGTCCGGCCGGACGAACCCGCCCGGCAATGCCCATTGGCCCGCGTAGGGCGCCTCCCCTCGCCGGATCACGAGCGCACACAACTCATCGTCGCGGATCGTCAGCGCCACCAGGTCGACGGTGACGGCGACGGACGGATAGCTCCCCGGGTCGTACGACACACAGCCACGCTAATCGTCATGTTGACGAAAAGCCAGACACGGGCTTATCGTCAATCTGACGAAAACAAGGAGGTGGCCACAATGGCCGTAATCACCCGCTATCCGCTCGTACGTCACCTGCGCGTGGAACCCACCGCCCACATTCGGGCACTGCGCCGCGGCAAGCTCGTGCAGGACGGGCCGGGCCTGGCGTTCTGGTTCCGCCCGCTCACGGCGGCGATGTCCGAAATCCCCATGGACGACCGGGAATTGCCCGTGCTGTTCCATGCCAGGACTGCCGATTTCCAAGATGTCGCGGTACAGGCGACCGTCACCTACCGCATCGTCGATCCCACGCTGGCCGCCCAGCGCATCGACTTCTCGATCGACACCGAGACGGGTGCCTGGCGAGCGGCTCCGCTGGAACAGGTGGCCGGGTTGCTGACGGAATCCGCGCAGCAGCACGGCCTCGACCTACTCGCCCGGACGACGCTGACTTCGGCGCTGGTCGACGGCATCAGCGCGGTGCGCAAGCGCATGGTCGACGGGCTGGCCGCCGACACCCGGCTCGCCGAGACCGGTATCACCGTGATCGGGGTTCGGGTCGTGGCGATCCGCCCGGAGCCCGAGGTCGAACGCGCGCTCCAGACCCCGACGCGGGAGCAGGTGCAGCAAGAGGCCGACAAGGCCACGTTCGAGCGGCGCGCGCTGGCGGTGGAACGAGAACGCGCCATCGGCGAGAACGAGCTGCAGACCAAGATCGAGCTGGCCCGCCGCGAGGAGGAGCTCGTCGCGCAGAACGGCGCCAACGACCGGCTCAAGACGCAGGAGGCGTGGGCCTCCGACGCGATCGCCACCGAGGCGAAAGCCAAGCGCGAGGTGGCCCTGGCCGAAGCCAAGGCACAAGCCGCCCGGCTGGTGGGCGAGGCGGAAGCGGCGGCGGAGACGGCCCGGCTCGCGGCGTACCGGGATCTCAGCGATGCCACGATGCTGGGTCTGGCGGTCAAAGAACTGGCCGCCAATCTGCCCAAGATCGAGCACCTGGTGCTGACGCCGGATCTGCTGGCACCGGTTCTGACCCGGCTCGGTGCGTCATGACGCTGCCGCCGCGCGTGGTGCTCGTGCACCGCCGCACCGAACTCGACGATGCCCTCGCCCGGCACGGCACGCACGGCCAGGCCGCGTTCTTCCTGTCCACCCGCGGCCGCAGCATCCACGAACTCGAAACACGGCACAGCCGCAATCAATCGGCCCTGGCCACCGTCGCCGCCGCCATCCCGGCGGACTGGCGACGTGGCCGGGTCGAGCGCGCGGATCTCTCGCGGTTCCTGTTCGAGCCCGGCGACATCGTGGTCGTCGTCGGGCAGGACGGCCTGGTGGCCAACGTCGCGAAGTACCTCGACGGCCAGCCCGTCATCGGCGTCAACCCCGAGCCGGACCGCAACGCCGGGGTTCTGGTGCCGCACACGCCGGAGTCGGCCGGCCCGCTGATGCGGGCCGCGGTGCACGAGGGCGCGAACGTCGAACTGCGCACCATGGTGCAAGCCGCCACCGACGACGGTCAGCGTCTGCTCGCGGTCAACGAGATCTTCGTCGGCCACGCAAGCCATCAGACCGCGCGCTACCGGCTCGGGTTGCCCGACGGCCGGGCCGAGCGACAGGCGTCGTCGGGGCTGATCGTCTCCACGGGCACCGGCGCCACCGGGTGGTGCCGCTCGGTGTGGCAGGCCAGGCGCAGCGACGTCGTCCTGCCGGAGCCCGCCGAGCCCCGGCTGGCGTGGTTCGTCCGCGAGGCCTGGCCCTCTCCGGCGACGGGCACGGGGCTGGTCGAAGGCGAACTCATCGCCGCCGAACTGACGGTCGACGTGGAATCGGACCGGTTGGTGGCGTTCGGAGACGGAATCGAATCCGACACGCTCACGCTGTCGTGGGGCCAACGGGTTTCGGTGCGCGTGGCCGAGCAGCGGCTGCGGCTCGTGCACTCCTGATCGCCACAAGGCACGATGGGCCGGTGCGCTACGTCGTGTTCCCCGGCCGTCATCATGTCCTGACCCGGTTCCAGGCTCGGTACCTGGCCGAGCTCGCGCCAGACGCGACCGTGATCTGGGCCGTCACCAGTGCCAATCACCAGAACACCCGCCGCAATCCGGTGCCGGCGAACCGCCGCGAAGCCGCGATCGAACTGTTCTCCCACATCGAGGGCATCCGCTCGCTCGTCGTACCGATCGTCGACGTCGCGCCCGACGACCGGTTCGCCGAGATCACGCTCAAGGCCATCGCCCACGCGACCGGGATCGAACCCGAACCGACCGACACCGTGGTGGCCTGCTCAACGCCGGCGGTCGCCGAACTGTATGCGCGGCTGGGCTTTTCGATCGCACCGGTGGAGCGCGATCATCCCGACAGCCCGCCGTATCCGTGGCAGCTTCTGGAGCGGGTCGCGACCGGCGGCGTGTGGCGCGACGAGGCCCATCCCGCCACGTTGGACGTGTTCGACCGTTATGGCCTGGCCGACCACATCGCCGCGATCAGTGCGGACCCGATCGTCAGTTCAGAGGGATCGCTGACCGAGACCCGCGACTACCGTTCCTACAGCGCGGCATTCGACGCGGCGGCCGAACGCAAGTGGGCGCAGGCCCGGCCCTACGTGCGGGCGGGCCGGATCGTCGACATCGGCTGCGCGGCAGGCGGCATGCTCGAACTCATCGCGGCCGACGCCGAGTTACGCGAATCCGATCTGTACGGCATCGAGGTGGCGCGGCACCTGTTCGAGGAGTGCCAGCACCGCAAATCTCAGGGCGTCTTCGCCAACCCGAACACCTTTTTCTACCAACGCAATATCTTGGCCGGCCCGGTCTTCGGCGACGCCAGCATCGACACCACGCTCACGTTCGCGCTGACGCACGAGATCTACAGCTACGGCGACGGGATGGCGTCGCTGCGCACATTCGCCGAGACCATCGCCAAGCACACCGCGCCCGGCGGGGTGTGGATCAACTCCGACGTGTGCGGTCCGGACGATCCGGATCGACCGGTGCGCTTGGTCTTTCACCAACCCGGCCTCGATCACGCCGCGGTCGATCTGACAACGTTCGACGATGTGCCCGGTTATCTGACCCCGCTGTCACCGGCCGCCCGATTCGAGCAGTTCGCCAACGACTTCCGGCGCAACTCCGGTGTGCCGTTCGACTACGACGTCGTCGACGACCGCACCGTGGCGCTGCGCCTCGCCGATGCGATGGAGTTCCTGACGCGGTTCTCCTACGTCGACAACTGGCTGTCGGAGACCCACGAGCAGTTCTGCGCACTGTCGTGGGCGGACTGGGTGGCGTTGGCCGGCGAGGTGGGATTGCATGTCGACCCGCGCTCGGGTGCGTGGCGCAACGACTGGCTCGTGCAAAACGTCTTCGATCCGGCCGCCGCACTGTGCGACGACGACGGCAACCGGCTGGACTGGCCGGCCACGCATGTCTTGCTCGCGGCCACTGCACTTCACTAGCCGACGAGACTACGGTTTGTGACGGAAACCGCCCGTAATTCGTCAGAAACCGTAGTCTCGGCGAGCCCGGGCGTCAGGACTTGACCGGCGGGCGGAAGAAGATCGCCAACTGGCCGATGCCGCCGGCCAGGCCCAGCACTGCCGCGATCGCCAGGCCCCACCAGCCGTGCAGGTAGTCGTAGAAGCCGGTACCCGCGAACAACACGTAATCGAGGCTGTAGCGCCCCGCACCGGTGCCCGCGATCGCGACCGCCGCCACCGCCAGGATCAGGTTGTACTCCCAGCCCTCCTTGACGATGAAGAAGCCGTTGGCACGGTGCACGGTCCACGCCGCCACCAGCATGAGCGCGACGAACCCCGCCGCGGGCACGGGCGTCAGCAGGCCGAGCGCCAGGCCCAGACCAGCGGTGATCTCGGTGGTGGCGGCCACCCGGGCATGGAACATGCCCGGCTTCATGCCGATGCTCTCGAACCAGCCTGCGGTGCCGGGGATCCGCCCACCGCCGAAGAACTTGTTGTAGCCGTGTGCGGCCATGGTCAGCCCCAGGACCACCCGCAGAATCAGGATCGCAGCATCAGCAGCCATGTAACAGAATTTAGGCCATGTGTTAAGTCGCTGCCCAGCCCCCGTCCACACTGAGGATCACGCCGTGGATGTTCGCGGCGTCGTCGCCGGCCAAGAACACCACGGCAGCGGCGACCTCCTCGGGCGTGCTCATCCGCCGCGACGGGATGCGAGCCAGAACCGGGGCGACCTCGTCGGCCACGTCGGCGGCACGTTCGGTGGCGGTCGGGCCGGGAGCCACCGCGTTGACCCGCACACCCCGTGGGCCGTACTCGGCCGCCCACGACTTCGTCAGCGAGTGCACGGCCGCCTTCGTCGAGTTGTACAGAGCCGACTTGTCACCACCGATGAGGCCGGTGATCGAGCCGATGTTGACGACGGCACCGTGGCCACGCTCGGCCATCGCCGGCGCCAGCGCACCGGTGAGCAGGAACGGTGCGATGACGTTGGTTCGGTAGGACGCCAGCAGGGTCTGCTCGGAGATCTCCTCGGACGGCTCCGGCATCGCCCACAACGCGGCGTTGTTGACCAGGATGTCGAGCTGCCCGCCCGCGGCCGCGACCGCCTGCTCGGCCAGCCGGCGCACCTCGGGCTCCCCGGCACCGAGGTCGGCGGCGACGAATTCGGCCCGGCCGCCCGCGGCGCGAATATCGGCGACGACGGCGTCGCCCCGCTCCTTGTCACGGCCACTGACGACGACGAACGCACCCTCGGCCGCCAACGCCGCCGCGACAGCGACGCCAAGGCCTCCGGTGGACCCGGTGATCAATGCGGTGTGGCCCGCAAGCCGCGTAATGTTTGGACTCATGAGTCCAGGTGTACTGCCATGAAAATGGACCTGCAAGTCCAGAAATTCACCGCCAAAGGCGAGGCCACCCGGCGGCGCATCATCGAGGGCGCGGCGGCCGAGATTCGCAGCCTGGGCGTGGCCGAGACCACGCTCGACGACATCCGGGCCCGCACGCAGACCTCCAAAAGCCAGCTGTTCCACTACTTCCCGGACGGCAAGGACGAGCTTCTGCTCGCGGTGGCCCAGCACGAGGCGAAGATGGTGCTCGAAGATCAACAGCCCTACCTGGGTGAGTTGACGTCGTGGGCGGCGTGGCAGCGCTGGCGTGACGCGGTGGTCGACCGCTACCGGCGGCAAGGCCAGAGTTGTCCGCTCAGCATGCTGATGTCGGAGATCGGCCGCACCACGCCGGGCGCCCAAGCGGTCACCAAAGCCCTACTGCGCCAATGGCATGACGAGATCACCGCAGGCATCCAGTCGATGCAGGCACAAGGCAAGGTAGCCGGCGATGTGGACGCGGACCGGGTGGGCGCCGCGTTGCTGGCCGGTATCCAGGGCGGCGTCGGAATCATGCTGGCCACGGGCGACCTGAGCTACTTGGAGGCGGCGCTCGATACCGGTATCGGAAATCTACGGAAATCCTGACGGTTCGTTCAATCTTCAACCAATATGTTGACTATGGGCGTGATGGCATGGTGTGCTGGGCGAACAAACATTCAACAAAACTGTTGAAGAATCGGCCGGCGCGCCGGGTGGGAGGACACGTGAACGCCGAATCATCAAGTCAGCCACCGATCGTCGACCGCGCGGCGTTCGAAGCCGGCATCACCGCGCTGCGCGTTCGGGAGAAGGCGCATGTCCGGGAGGGCGACGCCATAGCCGCCGCGCGCAGACGGCTACCCATGGTCGAAGTGGACGCGACACTGGAGCTGACCGGACCCGACGGGCCTACCACGCTGCTGAATGCGTTCGAAGGCAGACGTCAACTCCTGGCGTACTACTTCATGTGGCACGCCGGGCATCCCGCACCGGAGCAGTGCGAGGGCTGCACGTGGGTGACCACACAAGTAACGGAACTCTCATACCTGCATTCCCGCGACATCACCTACGCAGTCTTCGCCCAGGGGCCCTACCCCGAGAGCGCGCGATACCGCGAGTTCATGGGCTGGGAGGTGCCGTGGTACTCCGCGCTGCCGTCGCTCGACGCACTCCTGGTCGGCCGCCACGCCGGTATGATGCACATCGTCTGCTATCTGCGTGACGGTGACCGAGTCTTCGAGACGTACTGGACCACACTCCGTGGCGTCGAGGCCATGGACTACAGCTATGCGCTCATGGACCTCACCGTGTACGGACGCCAGGAACCGTGGGAGGACTCCCCGCCTGGTTGGCCACAGACGTGGCCGGTCGACGGCAGCAACACGCGGATCGACGGCAGACCGATACCGCAGTGGTCGCGGCTGGCGGCCGGACGATCGGATGACCTCACCGGCTAGCCGAGCGCCTGCTCCAATCGCTCGACGTAGGAATCGATGTCACCGACCGCCGACTCGGCCGCGTGCACACTGATCGCGAGAGTGTCGCCGATGCCGTGCACGCCATGGGTCAGGCCCATCATCGGTGACAACGCCGGGTAGCCCGCCGTCACCACCACCGGCGCAGCACCGAAGCGCAGATCTGCCGCACCGCGGTTGACGCTCGAGACCACGGTGTTGCCGGTGACCACCGGGGAGCGCAGCGTCGGATCGAATTGCGCGACGCCCCAGCGCAGCAGCGGCGCCGGGGTGGCCGCGAACGCGCGACTGGCGGCCGCCATCGCCGGATGCCGGGCACGGGTGCGCCGCTGCGCGAGGTCCTGGGCGATGCGGGCGACGCGGTCGGCATGGTCGAGTTCGGAATACAACCCGATGCCGACATTGCCGAAGTGGTTGTGCGCGTGCCGAACCCCGGATTTGGCCATCGGCACTTCGGCGCCGAGATCAACAACGTCCTCCCCCAGTGCCCGCAGATGATCGCCGAGCGCAACGGACACCGCGGCCAGCACCGCCACCGTCACCGTCGGTCCCGGTATCCGCGCGCGTGGCCGCACGATGGTGCGCACCCAACGCGCTCCAGCGGGCCGGGAGTTGCTGCGCCGTGCGGGCCTCGACGGGGCCTGCAGAGGTACCGCGCCGGATTTCTCGTCGGCGACCAATTGCCGGTGCGTGCGCGCGGCTTGAGCGGCCCGCCACGGCAGCGTGGCGCCGACGAACAGCTGCGCAGGCACGGCCGGGACCGGTTCGGGACGCCCTAACAGCCAGGCGGCAAGCGCCGATGACCGGATACCGTCGCCGAGGGCGTGTGCGACCTGCAGCACGGCCACGGTTCCTTCTGCGTCAGCGCCGGGAATCCCACGCACACTGGGGAATACATGCAGTCGCCACGTTGCGCTCGTCGCATCGAGCTGGTGATCGGCCAGCCCGGCGACCGCGTCGAGGCAGTCGTTCCAGCTGGGGGCATCGAGGTTGTGCACGATGAACTGGTCGTCACCGACCCGACGGGGCATCCAGGCGGGATAGGTCAGCCGGAACTCGTCGCGCACCCGCAGCGCCAATTCCGGACACGCCTCGGCACGGTTGCGCACCTCGGTGAGCGCGCGGCCGAGATCGGCCGGCGAGCCGGCGAAGCCATAGAGCAGGAACTGGTCACTGGGAAGTTTCGCCGACATCCACCAGGTCTGAGCGTCGACTGCCGCCAGTCGGCGCACGCGTCACTGCTCCTTGGGGCTGCCGATGAAGTCGAGGATTCGGCCCGCGACCACTTCCGGCTGGTCGAGTTGCATGAAATGGCCGGCCCGTTCGACGATGCTGACCGCGCTGCCGTCGGGCAGGACGTCTTGCACCCAGCGCGCGTAATCGGGTGCGGCGCAGCCATCGTCGGTGCCGTGCAGATACAGCGTCGGCAATGCCGGCGGCGACAACCACTGCTCGTGCAGTTTTGCGTATGCGGCCGGCGGGGTCGTCCAGCGCAACATGGCCCGGTAATAGCCGATGGCGGCCCGCCACCGCTCCGGTGCGCCGATGGCGGCGTCGACGTGGCGGATGTCCTCTGCGGCGTTGAACCCCGGTGACCACTGCCGCCACAACCGGGGGACGACCCACGACGCCGAACGCTCTGGCAGCCAGGGCAATTGGAAATACACCATGTACCAACTGCGCAGCAGCTGGCGGGGCAACTGCTTGGCGAGCTTGCCGCTGTCGGCCACCCGGCCCAACGGCCGAAACGACGCGGCAGGCGGCACGGACATGATCACGCTCTTGCCGAACGGGCTGTCGGACATGGCGGCGAGCCCCGACGCGGCGATCGCACCCCAGTCATGCCCGACGAGTACATCGCGTCCGGTGCGCCCGGATGCTTCCAGCACGCGCAGCGCATCGTCCATGAGCGCGCCGACGTGATAGCTGCCGTCGGTCGGGATCGACGACGGCACGTACCCACGCAGGAACGGTGCGACCACCTTCCAGCCCGCGTCGGCAAGTACCGGGGCGACCTTGCGCCAACCGTACGCAGTATCGGGAAAACCGTGCAGACACAAGGCAACCGGTCCGTCATCGGGCCCCCACACCAGCGCGCGTAATTGCACCGCAGGCGCGGTGACGTCGAGCCAACGCGGCTCCGTCACGGCTTCACCGGCTCGAACTGAGACATCAGCCAACGTCCATCCTCACGCACCATCGTGGCCCGTACGGTCGACGGGGTCTTCTGCGGCGGCTGGTCGCCCACGGCGACGAACTGGTTGAGGTAGAGCATCACCTCGGCGCGATCCGGGCTCGCCGTCACCGAGCCTATCGCGGGCACCTCGGCGTGTGCGGTGACACGTTGCGCGGTCGCCCCGGGGATGATGGTCGTGCGGATCATCGTGGTGTATGTGCCGAGGAATTCACCGGTCAACCGGTCGAGCACCGAATTGAGGTGCTGTTCGACCGTGTCCGGTTCATACGACAGCATCTGGACCGTGATGTCCTTGGCCGCCTCGACCGATTCGGTTCGCGCGGTGGCACTTTCCCGCTCCGACACGATCTGCCATTTCAGGAAGGCAGATCCCGCCGCCAGCACGAGTGCGAGCGCAGGTAGCACCGCGAAGACGACGATCCGCGACCACGCCGTCTGCCGCGCGGGTTCGGCCGGCGGTTCGGGCTCGTCGTCTACGCGCTCGGCCTCGGGTGCGTCTTCCGTGGTTTCCTCGACCGGATCCTCGACCGGCTTCTCCTCGATCGGATCCTCGGCGGGCTTCGCGCCGGCCTTGTCGAACGCCTTGAGGCTGTGCCTTCCGCTCACTCCACGAACTCCAATTCGGAAACCTTTGCCGTGCCCTCGTTCTCCTGGACCGTCAACACCATTCGCCAGTACTGCGGCGCCTGTTCGGGCACGCCCGCGTTGCTCGACTTCACGGTCACCGACACGAGCACCTTGGCCTGGCCATCGGAGATCGATTCGAGAGCCGAACCGGTGATCGTGCCCTCCGATTTCGACTTCACCTGTTTGACGACCTCGCGGTAGGACTCGGCGCGCTTCTCGAAGTCGTCGTAGAACTTGCCGCCGGCCGAGTCGAGCACCCGCTGGACATCGGCGTCGGCGGTCTCCCAGCCGACGTTCGTCAGACTGAACGCAGCCTGCCTGCCGGCCTCCAGCATCATGTCGCGGTGCCGCTCGGCACTCTGCGACTGGTACGCGAGGTACCCCAGCCAACCCGTCAGCCCGGCCAGCACCACGGCCACGGCAGAACCGACCAGCGCGCCCAGCCTGATCCGCGACATCGGCCGGGCCTCGGGCTCAGGCTCGGCTTCGGCCTCGTCACCAGCCGTTTCATCCGCTGTGTCCTCGTCTTCGGGCGACTCGATCGACTCGTCGTCGGGGCTCTCGTCTGCCATAGATCTGCTCCTCGATGCACTACGAAACACACGCCTGCTGTAAACACGCGTGCGATCCAAAGTACGTGGCGCCCGTCACATCGTCATCGGCGGCACCCGCGCCGCCCTCCGAAGTCCCCCTGCCCACATTCTCGGCACCGCTTGCCCTTAGTAACGTGACTGCGGGGGCGCGCCGAGAGGAAGTTCGTGAGCACTGCTAACAGCCAATCGCAGACCGTCACATTCCGCGGTGTCGATGACCTGAACCTGGTCGGCGACGAGTGGAACAAGGATGCTGAGTCGGCCGCCGACCGGCCCACCGTGCTGCTGCTGCACGGTGGCGGGCAGAACCGGCACTCGTGGAAGAACACGGGGCAGATCCTGGCCGACCGGGGGCTGCACGTGATCGCACTCGACTCTCGCGGGCACGGGGACAGTGACCGCTCCCCCAGCGCCAACTACTCGGTGGAAGCGCTGTGCGGGGACATCCTGCAGGTGCTCTATCAGGTCGGGCGTCCGGTGGTGCTGATCGGCGCGAGCATGGGCGGGTTGACCGGGATTCTCGCGGCGCACGAAGCCGGGCCGGAGTTGGTGACGAAGTTGGTGCTCGTCGACGTTGTGCCGAGGTTCGAGAAGTCCGGCAGTGCGCGAATCCGCGATTTCATGTTCAACCACGTGCATGGTTTCGATTCGCTGGAGCAGGCCGCCGAAGCCGTCGCGGCCTACCTGCCCCACCGCACCAAGCCACGCAGCCCCGAGGGGCTGAAGAAGAATCTCCGCTTGCGCGACGGTCGCTGGTACTGGCATTGGGATCCGGCGTTCCTGACGAAGCCAGAAGACGATCCGTTCGTCCGCGTGGAGAAACTGGAGCAGGCGGCGATGAATTTGACTATCCCGATCCTGCTGATCCGAGGCAAACTGTCCGATGTGGTCAGCGCCGAAGGTGTCCAGGACTTCCTGGAGAAGGTTCCCGCAGCAGAGTTCGTCGAACTGTCCGATGCCGGGCACACCGCCGCCGGCGACGACAACGACGCATTCTCCGCAGTCGTCGTCGAATTCGTGGGCCGATGACCACTGATCGCCGCACTGTCGGCTTCAACTTCCTGGCCGAACCGGAACTACCGGCACCGCACGTCACCGAATCACAGGCGGCGGACATTCTCGCCACGCATTACGGCATTCGCGCACAGGTGAAATCACTGGGCAGCCAACAGGATAAGAACTTCCTGGTCTGCCAGGAAGACGAGATTCTCGGCGTGCTCAAGATCGCCAACCCGGCGTTCAACGAGACCGAGCTTGAGGCTCAGGACCTGGCGGCCGAGCTGATCGCGCAGGCCGAGCCAACCTTGCGGATCGCCGTATCGCTGCCGAACAGCAATGGCGACAACCGCACGGCGGTAACGGGTTTGGTCGACGGGACCGCCTACGTGCGGCTGCTGCGTTACCTGCCCGGCGGCGCGTTGCTGGAATCCGGATATCTGCGGCCGGCTGTCGTCGCCGAACTGGGTGCGCTCGCCGGCCGGGTCACCCGCGCGCTGGCCGAGTTCAGCCATCCCGGCCTTGACCGAATCCTGCAGTGGGACCTGCGGTACGGGGCCGATGTGGTCACGACGCTGGTTTCGCACGTCGCCGACGCGACGCATCGCGAACGACTCGAGACCGCGGCCCGCGAGGCATGGGCGCGCATCGAACCGCTGGCCGACGCGTTGCCCCGGCAGGCGATCCACATGGATCTCACCGACGCGAACGTCGTCGTGTCGCCGGCGACCGGCGGCGTCGTACATCCCAACGGGATCATCGACTTCGGCGATCTGACCGACAGCTGGGCCGTCGCCGAATTGGCGATCACGCTGTCGTCGGTATTGCAGCACCCCGGCAGCGATCCCACCTCGGTGCTTCCCGGCATCCGGGCATTCCATGACATCCGGCCGCTCAGTGTCGCCGAGGTGGAAGCCTTTTGGCCGTTGCTCGTACTGCGAACCGCGGTGTTGATCGTCAGCGGAGCGCAGCAGGCGAACCTCGATCCGGACAACGACTACGTCACCGAACAATCGGACGGCGAGTGGCGCATGTTCGAGCAGGCCACGTCGGTTCCCGTCGAGGTGATGACGGCACTGATCAAGACAGAGCTCGGCATGAACCCCGCGCCGGCGCGAGTCGAAGTCACCACGCCGATGATCACCGGGCTCACCGCCGAATCCGTGGTGACGCTTGATCTGTCCGCGACCTCGGACACCCTGGATTCGGCATTCCAGCCCGGCGGTTGGGTGCGGGCCGATGTCGAAAACGAATTGGCCAGGGCCGCAATCGTCGACGGGGCGCGCGTGGTGGTGACGCAGTTCGGTCAGCCGCGGCCGGGCTGTGCGCCTGCGCTGAGCCAGGACGAGCCCGCGGTGGTGCCGACCGGCATCAGCGTCTGGACCGCCGAACCCGTCGAGTTGGTCGCCCCGTTCGACGGCGAGGTCGTCGACAGGTCGGCCGATGCGGTGACGTACCGCGGCCGCGACTACGAGCTGACGGTGACCGGCATCGCCGCCGCGGAAGGCGGCGCGCTCGGCGTCATCGAGCCCGGTCACCGCATCGAGCTTGCCGTTCGCCCGGTCGGGTCGCCGGCGGCTCCCCCGCTGAGCACTCCGAGTTTGGCTCCGGGCTGGCTGGCGTTGAGCGCGGACCCGCGACCGCTGCTCGGATTACCCATGCTGGCAAGCGAATCCGCGGACGCCGATCTGGTGGCGCGCCGTGACCGGGCTTTCGCGCCGGTCCAAGAGCACTACTACCGGCAGCCACCGCGCATCGAACGCGGCTGGCGACATTTCCTGATGTCGACGAGTGGTCGCTGCTACCTCGACATGGTCAACAACGTGACCGTGCTGGGGCACGCCCATCCTCGTGTCGCCGACACGGCCGCACGCCAGCTGCGCAAGCTCAACACCAACTCGCGGTTCAACTACGCCGCCGTCGTCGAGTTCAGCGAACGGCTCGCCGAGCTGCTGCCCGACCCGCTCGACACGGTGTTCCTGGTGAACTCCGGTTCCGAGGCCAGCGACCTCGCGCTGCGGTTGGCCATCGCGGCCGCGGGCCGCCCCGATGTCGTGGCGATGCGCGAGGCCTATCACGGCTGGACCTACGGCACCGACGCCGTGTCCACCTCGACCGCCGACAACCCGAACGCCCTTGCCACCCGGCCGGATTGGGTGCACACCGTGGAATCACCCAACAGCTTCCGCGGCAAGTACCGGGGCGCCGAGGTCGGCCGCTACGCCGTCGAGGCAGTTGCCCAGATCGAACAACTCACGGCCGACGGTCGTGCTCCCGCGGCGTTCATCTGCGAGACCGTGTACGGCAATGCCGGAGGCATGGCCCTGCCCGATGGCTATCTGGAACAGGTCTACGGGGCGGTGCGCGCCAACGGCGGATATGCCGTCGCCGACGAGGTCCAGGTGGGCTATGGCCGTCTGGGCGAATGGTTCTGGGGATTTCAGCAGCAGGGCGTCGTGCCCGACATCGTGTCGATGGCGAAGTCGACTGGCAATGGCTACCCGCTGGGCGCGGTGGTGACGAGCCGCGAGATCGCCGAGGCGTTCCGCAGCCAGGGGTACTTCTTCTCCTCCACCGGCGGCAGTCCGCTGTCGTGCGCGATCGGCATGACGGTGCTCGACGTACTGCACGACGAGCGCTTACAGGAAAACGCCTCCCGCGTCGGCGCGCATCTGAAGTCACGGCTGCAGGCGCTTGCCGCCAAGCACCCCATCATCGGAACCGTGCACGGTGTCGGCCTGTACCTGGGTGTCGAAATGGTCCGCGATCCAGACACTTTGGAGCCAGCGACCGAGGAGACGGGGCTGATCTGCGACCGCATGCTGGAGCTCGGCGTGATCATCCAGCCCACCGGCGATCACCAGAACATCCTCAAGACCAAACCGCCACTGTGCATCGACACCGAGTCCGCTGACTTCTACGTCGACGCATTGGACCGGGTGCTCACCGAAGGCTGGTAACCGCTAGCTATCCGGCTTCATCGTCTTCGTCGGATTCCGTGAGGTAGCGCTGGGGGTGGTGGTAATTGTTGATGCGGTTTTGCCCCGCATCGAGCAGGGGTGGTGGGGTCCATTCGCAGCGGCCGTTGCGCATGGTGGTGGTCCATTTACCCTTCGCCACCAACCGATTGTCGGGACCACAGCTCAACGCGAGTTCATCGATGTTGGTCTGCCCGCCAACCGTCCAGTCCTGCTCGGCATGATGGGCTTCGCAGAGGTAGCCGCCGGCGGTGCAACCGGGCCGGGTACAGCCCCGGTCACGGGCCAACAACACCAACCGCTGGGCGGGGGTGGCGATACGTTTGGTCCGCCCGAAGTACAGCGGCACGAGGGTGGCGTCGTCGAACACCGCCAGGTAGTGCCAGGCGTGGGCGGCGAGGCGGATGAGGTCGGGGATGGGAAGTTTCGATCCACCGGCGGTGACCGCAACCCCCGCGCCGGCCTCCAATTCCTGCAAGGTAGTGGTGACGATCAGCGACACCGGCAACCCATTGTGCTGACCCAAATCATCTGACATCAACGCGTTGCGCCCGATGGTGACTAACGCGTCGTGATTGCGTTGCGCCGCGGTGCGGGTATCGGCCTCGATGGCTTCCTCGGACGGTGTTCCGGTCACGCACGGGGATTCGTCGTCGGGGTTGCACATGCCCGGGGCGGCGTATTTGGCCAGCAGCGGTTCGACGACGGCGCGGCCTTCGGCGTTGAGCCATCCCGATACCTTCGAGGTGCCATCGGGTTGCTGCGGATGAACGACGATGCCTCGCTTACGCTCCGCGGCGTCGACGGGTTCGTCACCATCCTGATTCAACAGGTAGAGGGCTTCGGCGACGGTCTGGCGCAACGTCTCCGGCGTCTCCTGCGCCGCCACCGCCACGAGTTTGCGTTCAAACGCCGCGCGGCGGGCCGCAACCACCCAATCGGGGCACTTCTTGAAGAACGTCTCCAACTCGTCAAGGTGATCGGGGGTCAACCAGCCACCCGCCTGCGCAACCGCAGTGGCCGCCCGAACCGGCGCCAACGCCTCGCCGCTCACCGCCCGGCGTGGCCCGAAATTCATCGCATCGCGACACCGCCGCCGGGCCTCTGTCCCCGAGATCCGCAACCGGATCCGCAACGCCTCGGGCCACGATTTGGCCCCGATCGCGGCCGGCGTCGTGCATTCCGACAGCGCACTGATCGCCGCATGTTCCACGACCGGCAGGACATTGCGGATGTCTTGCACCCCGGCGCATACATCCAACAGATCGGCTTCGGACAACGCTCCCCAGGGCAGGTCGCGCACCACCGGCAAGTGCCGCGCATAACGCGTCGAGCCGGTCAGCCGCGGATGGGTCCATGTATCGAACACTAGTACGAACTACCGACAAGCCTTGTAGCAGAAGGCTTTACATCGGCGAGCGTCCGCAAAATGCCGCCAATTCACGGCGTGTCGCCGTACAAACACGCGCGCTCGCGCAAGGGAGGCGCTACGGGCTTGCCGAGCCCGGCGAACTTTCCGCCTCGGCCAGCCGCTGATGCAGCCGCTCGCGGATGTCCTGCGGGGTGTAGGCATTGCGGCGGCGTTGATCGCGGGCGACCATCACGCCACCCGCCACGACGCCGGCGACACCGGCAAGCCCGATCCACTTCCAGATACTGCGCATGCACAGAGTGTGCCTAAGCTGCGGACGTGAATGCGAACACGGTGCCGCTGACGAAGGCGCTGGAGGAAACCCGGACCGGTGACATCTGGCTGTTTCGCGGCGGGTCCGGGCCGGACCGGGCGATCCAGACGCTGACGAACAGCCCGGTCAACCACGTCGGGATGACCGTCGCAATCGACGACCTGCCGCCACTGATCTGGCATGCCGAACTCGGCGACAAGCTGCTCGACATGTGGACCGGCACCAACCACCGCGGTGTGCAGCTCAACGACGCCCGCCAAGCCGTCGAACGGTGGATGCACAACTACGGGCAGCGCTGCTGGCTCCGTCAACTCACCCCATACGCCACTCGTGAGCAAGAGGACGCCCTGCTCAAGGTCATCGCCAGGATGAACGGCACGGCGTTTCCCACCACGGCACGGCTCACCGGCCGCTGGCTGCGCGGTCGGCTACCCGTCGTCAGCGACTTCACCCGGGGAATACCGTTCGTACACAGCAAAGTTCGCGAATCCGCCGAACGCAAGAAGGCCAGCAAACGCCAGGTGGGCCTGGAAACCGCGTACTGCGCGGAGACGGTGGCCATCACCTATGAGGAAATGGGCCTGTTGACGACGGAAAAGCACTACAACTGGTTCGATCCCGGCTCGTTCTGGAGCGGCGATCAGCTACCACTCACTGCCGGTTACCAGCTCGGAGACGAGATTGCTGTCATCGCAGACTGAGTGACGGTTTATACCTGCTGGCCGGTATCGCGGATTGTGGCCAGCAGTGAGGAATTCACCGCCTCCACCGGCAAGGCTGATCTGAGCAACCCAACCGGTCCTGGAGGTGTCGGATGCTCACCGTCGAACAACCAACCGATCAGATGCTCGAGCTCTACGCCAACCATGTCGAACCGTTGCGACGCTACGCATTCCGGCTGACGAGCAATCGCACCAAAGCCGAGGACGTCGTGCAGGAAACACTGCTGCGCGCTTGGCGTCACCTGCAGCAGAACGACGGAGACCTGCCGTTACGGTCCTGGCTCTTCACCGTTGCCCGCAACATCGTGATCGACGGAAGCCGATCAGCACGATTTCGCTACGAGGTTTGTTCTCCCGACACATCGGAGGTGCCGGATCGTATGGGCCCCGACGAGGTGAACTCCGCCTTGGATCGGATGCTGATCGCCGACGCCATGGCACAACTGCCCGAAGCGCATCGAGCCGTGCTGAGCCGGTCGTTCTATCTCGGCTGGAGCACCGGTCAGATCGCAGAAGACCTCGACATCGCCGAAGGTACAGTCAAATCCCGGCTGCATTACGCCCTCAAGAGACTCCGACTGATTCTGTCCGAAATGGGTTGTCGCTCACGGCCGGAAGCTTGACCACCACGGGCGAGCGGTGGGAACGGCACGATCACTAGCCCTCCCCCACCGGGAGCCTCGCGACGCTACCGCCGGGCGCACACACGATCAGCAGATCGTCGGGTCCCTGTAATCGCCACGACTCATGCGAATCGTCGGCGGGCACCTCGATCACGTCGTCTCCGAACTCGAGACGCAAACTGCCGTCGGCGCCGACCGTCGCCGACGTGAGCTCGGCGTGCAGCAGCGGTGTCACCGCACCGGCCGCGTCGACGTTCAACGGCTCGCCCTCCCACTGTTCCTCGGTGCGGTCCACCGACACCGGCGACTCGATGCTGATCTCGTAGGAGTCTCCGAGTTCGAGGTGGATGCCGGATCCGACGCGCATCTGCGCCAACGATCGACCCACGAAGTGCTGACCGAGTTGCTGATTGACCCAGTCGATGTCCGAGGGGTCTGATCCATGACGCACATTGGCTCCCTTGCCGTTGATCTGAAGCGCGAGACTTCTCCAAGGGTTCCCACGATGTGTCCGTTGAACACCCGCCAGCCGTCACACCGTCCCGCGCGCGGCCCACGCCGTGGCGGTGACGGTGAAGGGGCCGCTCCCCAAGTGATCGCGAGCCGCCGATTCGAGCCGCGCGCGGCCGTCGTCGTCGAGTTTCTGCACGTAGTCGCCAGCAGGACCGACGCCATAGGTGTAGGGCTCCCACCACTCTTCGAAGGTGGGATGCACGACGTCGACCGAGATAGCACCTTCTTTAACTTCACGTAACCCGGCCGCTTCGAAGATCTCGGTGAGGTGCCCGGCACGCGCCCCGGAGAGCAATGCCTCATCCCTGGCTTCAGGGTCGCCCAGGTGGACCGCATCCCAGAACGGCGCCAGGGCGCCTGTCGGTCCATCCCAGACACAGGCCGCGACCGTGCCGCCACGCCGAGTCACGCGTGCCATCTGTCTGACGCCGACGACTGGATCCGCCATGAAGTGCACCACCAACTGCGCGAGTGCAGCGTCGAAAGAGGCAGTGTCGTATGGCAGTTCTTCTGCGGTGCCGAGGCGTGCGTCGATATCCGGGAACCGCTCGCGGATGCCGTCGATGAACGGCGGCGAAGGATCGATGGCCGCGACGTCGGCCCCGACCGCGAGTAGACGAGCTGTCAGAGCGCCGGGCCCACATCCCACATCGAGCACCTCATCGCCGGCGCCGACCCCGGTGAACGCCACGAATACCTCGGCAAGAGGCGCGGCGTACCGGCCCATGAAACGCGTATAGGCGTCGGGCGGGACGATGAAGCCCACGAGAGGATGCTACGTCGCCGACCGCCAGATTCAGCGACGTGAATAACGCAGGTGAACGATGCCGTCGTCGAACACTCGGTGCTCGACGAGGCGCAGGTCGAGGTGGACATCGTCGGGAAGTGCCCGCAGGCCGCCACCCACCATCTTCGGGACGACGAAGAACTGGAAGTCCTCGACCAGGCCGGCACGGATCGCCGCGGCCGCGGTGGTGGGCCCGAAAATCTCGACCAGGCCCGACGCACGGTCAGCGATCTGCTGCAACTCGTCCAGACTCAGGTCGGGCACGAGGCGGGCCCGGTCCGACCCGAGGTCGTCGTCCGTCAGCGTCGACGACACCACCACCTTGTCGATGGCCTGCCAACGCTTCGCGAACTCGCGCTCGGCGACCGGACGGTCTTCCTCGTCGGGATAGGTCTCCCAGTAATCCATCAGGGCGTATGTCTTGCGCCCTAAGACCTCGGTCGACACTTCCGCCATCCGCGCGAGATGGACCGCGAACACCTCATCACTCGGGCCTGACCAGTCGAAGTCACCGTCGGCGTCGGCGACGTAGCCGTCGAGGGACACCGTCGCGGTGAAATTCAGTGTTCCCATCGTGTGTTGGCCTCCTCAGGCGCTGACCCGACTTTTCATTATCGAAGCCGAGCGTGGGCCTTGTGTACGCGAATGGCGCATTTGGCGTGCATATGCCCCACGCTCGGCCACCAGCTACACGTTGAACCGGAACTCCACGACATCACCATCGGCCATGACGTAGTCCTTGCCTTCCATCCGGACCTTGCCCGCGGCCTTGGCCGCGGCCATCGACCCGGCGGCGACGAGGTCGTCGTACGAGACGACCTCGGCCTTGATGAAGCCCTTCTCGAAGTCGGTGTGGATCACGCCGGCGGCCTTGGGTGCGGTATCGCCCTGGTGGATGGTCCAGGCGCGTGCCTCTTTGGGCCCGGCGGTCAGATAGGTCTGGAGCTTGAGGGTGTGGAAGCCCGCGCGCGCCAGGGCGTCGAGCCCGCGCTCGGTCTGCCCGATCGATTCGAGCAGCTCGGCGGCCGACTCGTCGTCGAGTTCGAGAAGCTCAGCCTCGATCTTGGCGTCGAGGAACACCGCGTCGGCCGGTGCGACGAGCTCGCGGAGCTCGCTCTTGCGCTTCTCGTCGGTCAGCACGGGCTCGTCGGCGTTGAACACGTACAGGAACGGCTTGGTGGTCAGGAGGTTGAGCTCGCGCAGCACGGCGGCGTCGAAACGCGCGCCGAAAAGCGTCTTGCCGGAGTTCAGGACCTCCTGCGCGGCGACCGCGGCGTCGTAGACCGGCCGCCGGTCCTTGTGGGTGCGCGCTTCCTTCTCGAGCCGCGGCAGCGCCTTCTCCAGGGTCTGCATGTCGGCCAGGATGAGCTCGGTCTCGATGACCTCGATGTCGGACTTCGGATCGACCCGGCCGTCGACGTGGGTCACGTCGTCGTCGGTGAACACCCGGACCACCTGGCAAATCGCGTCGCATTCGCGGATGTTGGCCAGGAACTTGTTCCCCAGGCCCGCGCCCTCCGACGCGCCCTTCACGATCCCGGCGATGTCGACGAACGTCACGGGCGCCGGGACGATCTTCTCCGAACCGAACATCTTGGCGAGTTCGTCGAGCCGCGGATCCGGCAGCGGCACGACACCCTCGTTCGGCTCGATCGTCGCGAACGGGTAGTTGGCCGCCAGGACGTTGTTTCGCGTCAAGGCGTTGAACAAGGTCGACTTACCGACGTTCGGCAAACCGACGATTCCCAGGTTCAGGCTCACAGGGAACACAGTCTGCCAGAGTGTGACAGGCACGCCAGCGCGCGCTGGCAGCACGCCACCCGCGAGAGCCGGTACGGTCTACCTGTGTCAGGACAGCGCGCAGAGTCGGCAGTGCCGGCTGACCTTCGCTCTGTACACCCCCGTTTTGCAGGTGTGCCGTGGTGGGGCGCTGTGCTGCTGGCCGTCACGGCTACCGCAATCGGGTTTGCTTTCGATGCGGGGTCAGGTAATCGAGAACTCAGTTCGGTGTTCGCCGTCTGCTACGCGTTGGGTTGCCTGTTGGCAGTCCTCGCGGTCCGGCAGGTGGGCGTGTTCACCGCAGTTATCCAGCCTCCACTGATCTTGTTCGTAGCTGTGCCCGGTGCGTATTTCTTGTTCCACGGCGGGCAGCTCGGCGGCATGAAAGACCTGGCGATTAACTGCGGGTATCCGCTCATTGAACGTTTCCCGCTGATGTTGTTCACGTCGGCCGCGGTGTTGCTGATCGGGTTGGCCCGGTGGTATTTCGGCCTCGCGACCCGACGCCCGGCGGAGACCGCGACAAGCCCCGGAAGCACACAGTCGCCCGCCGCCGCGGGGTTTGTGTCATCCATCACATCGAAATTCTCCGGGCTCATCCTCCGCAAACCCGCCACCCGGACCGCTGAGGACGACGACCCGGCCGCGGATCCGCCGCCGCGGCGCCGTCCGACCGACCGCCGCCGCAAGCCCGGCGCGGCCGATGCAGGCGCGCGTGCGGGACGCAGGCCGACGAAGCGGTCGACACCGCCACGCTCACGGGCCGCCCGCCCGCCGGAGGTCGATCTCGACGACGTGGCGGCCGACCGTCCACGACGGCCCCGAAGCCCACGTGCGACCGAGCCGCCGCTCGTGCCACCCGCCGAGCCGCGGCGCCGGGTCCGCACCCAGCCGCGCGAGCCGCGCAAGCAGCCGCCCGGCGAGCGGCGGGGCGCCGCATCGCATGACCGGCCGCAGCGCCGCCGCCGCTTCGACGACTACGAGCCGTTCGAGGATCCGTTCGAATCGAGCTTTGAGCCGCCGAAGAACGGCCATCCCGGGCGCTCGACGCACCATCCGGTGTCGCGCGTGCGCTACCGCGGCTCAGACGACGAAGATCACCGCGCCGAATACCGGACGCGACCGCGGCAGTCGTCGCGCGGCCGTCATTCGTGGGAGTACGACAGCTAGATCAGCGAGAACGCGCCGTCAGGAACGCGGCGGCCGGATCTCACGCGGCAGTGCGAACACCAACGTCTCGTTGGCCGTGGTGACGGGCTGCACGGTGTCGTAGCCGTAGTCGGCCAACCGCTCCAGCACACCGCGCACCAGGATTTCGGGCACCGAGGCCCCGGAGGTCACGCCGATGGTCGTGACGCCGTCGAGCCAGGCCGGGTCGATGTCCTCGGCATAGTCGACCAGATGGGCGGCATCCGAGCCGGCGTTCAGCGCAACCTCGACGAGCCGCACCGAGTTCGACGAGTTGCGTGAACCCACCACGATCACGAGTTCACACTCGGGAGCCATCGCCTTGACCGCGACCTGACGGTTCTGGGTGGCGTAGCAGATGTCGTCGCTCGGCGGGTCTTGCAGCGTCGGGAACTTCTCGCGCAGACGGCGGACCGTCTCCATGGTCTCGTCGACGCTCAGCGTGGTCTGGGACAACCAGATCACCTTGTTCTCGTCGCGGATCCGCACGTTGTCGACGGCATCCGGACCGTCGACCAGCTGAACGTGGTCCGGCGCCTCCCCTGCCGTGCCGATGACCTCCTCATGGCCCTCATGGCCGATGAGCAGGATGTCGTAGTCGTCACGCGCGAATCGCTTGGCCTCGTTGTGCACCTTGGTCACCAGCGGGCACGTCGCATCGATGACTTTGAGGTCGCGCTCGGCGGCCGTCTGGTGCACCGTCGGCGCCACGCCGTGAGCCGAGAACACCACGATGGCGCCCTCGGGCACCTGGTCGGTCTCGTCGACGAAGATCGCACCCGCCTTGGCGAGGGTCTCCACGACGTGGCGGTTGTGCACGATCTCGTGCCGGACGTAGACGGGCGCGCCATGCTTTTCCAGCGCCCGTTCCACTGTCTCGACGGCACGGTCGACGCCGGCGCAGTAACCACGCGGCTCGGCCAGCAGGACGCGCTTGCTCAAGCTTTCGGACCGGCCGCCGGACACGACCGAGCTGGCGGCACCCGGAATACCCATATTGATCGTCGACGGCATGTCACCAGGGTACGGGGCCACGGCGGAATGCAGCCAGCCGTAGTCTGTTGGCCATGGGAACTGCACCGTATGGGGTCCGGCTGCTCGTGGGTGCAGCGGTGACCGCCTTGGAGGAAACTCGCAAGTTGCCCCAAACCATCCTGACCTACCCGATGACGGTGGCCAGCCAGGCGGCCAACATCGTGATGCATGTTCAGCAGAACCTCGCCGAGTTGGTCATCAAGGGCGACGAGACACTGGAACAACTGTTCCCGCCCAAAGACGAGCAGGCGGAGTGGGCGACGTTCGACGAGGACCTCGAAGACGACGAGCCCGCAGCCGGCAACACGCCCGACGGTGAGCGACGCACCGAAGGCCGGTTCGCGTTGTACAGCTCGGGGGAACCCGAGTCCGCGAACAGTGAGCCCGAGACGCCGGCCGAACCGGCCGAGGCACCGGCGATCGTCGAAGAACTCGGATACGAGTCGCTGACGCTGGCGCAGCTGCGGGCCAGGCTGAGCTCGCTGCGGGTCGCCGACCTGGAGGCGCTGCTGGCGTTCGAGGAAGCCGGCCGGGCCCGAGCCCCGTTCGTGACGTTGCTCGCCAACAGGATCACGCGCGCGACCGCGAAGTGACCGAGCCGGGTCAGTCGCCGGAGAATCCCTGGCCGGTCCGGGCCGTCGCGACGCGCGTCGCCAAATGGATCGACCGGCTCGGCGTGGTCTGGGTCGAAGGTCAGCTGACCGAACTGAAGGTCCGCCCGGACTCCAAGACCGTGTTCATGGTCCTGCGGGATCCGGCCGCCGACATGTCGCTGACCCTGACGTGCCCGCGCGATCTGGTCCGCAACGCCCCGGTCAAGCTGACCGAGGGCACACAGGTGATCATCTGCGGCAAGCCGATGTTCTATACCGGCCGTGGCACGTTTTCCTTGCGGGTCAACGAGATTCGCGCGGTGGGCATCGGTGAGCTGCTCGCCCGCATCGACCGGCTGCGCAGGCTGCTGGATGCCGAAGGGTTGTTCGACCAGCGACTCAAACGCCCGATCCCGTTCCTGCCCAACACCGTCGGCCTGATCACCGGCCGGGCCTCGGCCGCCGAGCGGGACGTGACGACCGTCGCGGCCACCCGTTGGCCCGCCGTACGGTTCGCGATCCGCAACACGATCGTGCAGGGACCCAACGCGGTCCCGCAGATCGTCGAGGCGTTGGCAGCGTTGGACGCGATGCCGGAAGTCGACGTGATCGTCATCGCCCGCGGTGGCGGCAGCGTCGAAGACCTGCTGCCGTTCTCCGACGAGACGCTGTGCCGGGCGATCGCGGCGTGCCGCACCCCGGTGGTCAGCGCGATCGGCCACGAACCCGACAATCCGGTGTGCGATCTGGTCGCCGACCTGCGGGCCGCGACACCGACCGACGCCGCCAAACGCATCGTCCCCGACGCGGCCGCCGAGCAGGCGCTCATCGCCGATCTGCACCGGCGTAGCGCGCGTGCGCTGCGCAACTGGGTGCACCGCGAGAAGCATCACCTCGACCAGTTGCGCAGCCGGCCGGTGCTCGCACAGCCGCTCGCGACGCTGACCGCACGCAGCGACGAGATCCATCGCGCCCGCACCACCGCGCAGCGCGACATCACCCGGTTGATCAATGCCGAGAGCGAGACCATCGGCCACCTGTCGGCGCGACTGACCACACTGGGCCCCGCGGCGACACTGGCCCGCGGCTACGCGGTGGTGCAGTCGGTGCCGGAGAACGGCGCCCCGACCGTGCTGCGCTCGGTGACGGACGCGCCGAGCGGCGCCCGGTTGCGGGTCCGGGTGTCCGACGGTGTGGTCACGGCGGTCAGCGAAGGCGAAGAGGAAAGCACCCCAGGGAGTTCAGCATGAAGCCTATTAGTGAACTGGGCTATGAAGATGCCCGCGACGAACTGATCGAGGTCGTGCAGCAACTGGAGCAGGGCGGGCTTGATCTCGATTCTTCGCTGAAGCTCTGGGAAAGAGGCGAAGCGCTGGCCAAACGTTGCGAAGAACATTTAGCGGGGGCGCGCGAGCGGGTGGAGCAGGCACTGGCCGCGAGGGAGTCGGAGGATGACTGAGCCAGCGGTCGGATTCGACATTGACGCTCGAAACTGGAACGTGTTTCAGTTATGCTGCCGGGCATGGGTGACTCATCGCTGACCACTGAGTTGGGCCGAGTGCTGGTGACCGGCGGTTCCGGCTTCGTCGGCGCCAACCTGGTGACCGAGCTGCTGGACCGCGGCCATGCGGTCCGCTCGTTCGACCGGGCCCCGTCACCGCTGCCCGACCACGCCGGTCTCGAGGTCGTCACCGGCGACATCTGCGACCCGGACACCGTCGCGGCCGCCGTCGAGGGAATCGACACGGTGTTCCACACCGCGGCGATCATCGACCTGATGGGCGGCGCGTCGGTCACCGAGGAGTACCGGCAACGCAGCTTCGCGGTCAATGTCGGCGGCACCGAGAACCTCGTGCACGCCGCACAGCAGGCCGGGGTCAAGCGGTTCGTCTACACCGCATCCAACAGCGTCGTGATGGGCGGCCAGCACATCGTCGACGGCGACGAGACCCTGCCATACACCGACCGGTTCAACGACCTCTACACCGAGACCAAGGTGGTGGCCGAGAAATTCGTCCTCGGCCAGAACGGCGTGAGCGATATGCTCACGTGCTCGATCCGGCCCAGCGGCATCTGGGGGCGGGGCGACCAGACGATGTTCCGCAAGGTGTTCGAGAGCGTGCTCGCCGGGCACGTCAAGGTCTTGGTCGGCCGCAAGAGCACGCTGCTGGACAACTCCTACGTGCACAACCTGATTCACGGTTTCATCCTCGCCGCACAGCATCTCGTTCCCGGTGGCACCGCACCGGGCCAGGCGTACTTCATCAACGACGGCGAACCGGTCAACATGTTCGAGTTCGCCCGTCCCGTCATCGAGGCGTGCGGGCACAAACTCCCCCGCGTGCGCGTGCCGGGGCGGCTCGTCCATGCGGCGATGACCGCCTGGCAGCGGCTGCATTTCCGCTTCGGCATCCCCGAGCCGCTCCTGGAACCGCTTGCGGTGGAACGGCTTTACCTCAACAACTACTTCTCCATCGCGAAGGCCAAGCGCGACCTCGGCTACCGCCCCCTCTACACCACGCAGCAGGCGGTCGACCATTGCCTGCCGTACTACATCGAGTTGTTCGACAAGATGCGCGCGCAGAAACAGCCGGTGCACGCGTAGGGTCAAAAGCGCGCCGAAACCGACGCAATGGTCGATCCCTCATGGGTTTTTCGACCATTGCGTCGGTCTCGCGGAGTCGCTATGGCAGCACCGGCAGCGGGCTCATTTCCCCTGTCGCACTGTTGATCAGGGCAGCGTGGTCGAGAGTCGCACGCAGCGGCAGCACGTCGAGCACCGTCGCCACCACCTGGGGAACCTGCGCCAAGGTGGCCCGCGGCGCCAGCGAACAATGCGGTAGCCACACTCCCGGCCGGTAATGCTTGTGCAGTTCGGCGCCGGTGGCCGTGACCGCGTCGACCACACGTTCCTGGCGCGCAACGAAATCCGCGCTGACTCCGGCCACCAGCCAGACGCGTCCGCGCCGGAACAAGCCGACGCCGTCGAAACTCAACTGCACCGGGGCGCCGGCCCGGATGCCCGCCAGCGCGTCCGACACCGCCGACAGATCCCAGCGGCGCAGCACCGCATACGAGACGTGCGGCACGTGCCTGCCATGGGTGTGCGAGCACAGGCTCCCCACACCCTGCTGCTCGACACGGTCCCAGAGCGCCCGGATCGCACGCTCCGAACGCCGGTCGAACAGCAGGCAGACCGCCAGCGCCACGTGTCAGCGGTACAGGTGCACCGGATGGTGCGTGCCCTGCTCGATCCGTGCCGAGGCGGCGTGGAGCAGTTCGGTGCCGAGCGCGATGAGCGCACGCGCCGCGGCGATCTCCTCACCGATCATCGGCAGGCTCGGGTCTCTGGGGTTGCGGTAGGCATCCCCTGTCGTGGCGAAGGACTCGTCGCCGCTCATGTGGACGCGGGCCGATGCGTGGGTGTGGACGTCATCCTCGGAGAACTCGATGTCGACGTGCCATTTGTTGGTCAGATCTTTGTCATACATGGCGATCACCTTCCGTCTTCAAGGGTGCACCGCGGGCTCGTCGGAGACAACCTCCCAGGGCGGGCCAACCTCCTCGATGTCCTTGCGGTTGGTCTCGGGACCGTAGGCGAGCGCCACCAGCGTGATGGCCGTCAGCACCCCGAGGTAGACGATGATGACCCACCAGTGCCCGAACGCGGCGATCAGCGCCGTCGCGATGAGCGGCAGGAATCCACCGGCGAGGACTGAGCCGATCTCGCGGGCGAACGCGAAACCCGACAACCGCGTACGGGTGTCGAACAATTCGGCGTAGTACGCGGCCTGCGGCGCCAGCATCGCCGGGTAGAGGATGCCGAGGCCGACGACGAAGCCGAGGATCAGCAGCGCCGGGCTCAGGGTTTCGAGCATCAGGAAGAACGGCACGAGCCACAGCACCGACGCCAGGGCGCCTGCGGCGTAGACCGGCCTGCGGCCGATGCGATCGCTGACATGCGCCCACACCGGGATGGCGCAGATCTGCACGGCCGACGCGATCACCACCGCCAGCAGCGTCGTGCTGCTCGGCACGCCGAGCGTGTTGACGGCGAAGCCCACCGCGAAAACCGGGAACAGATAGGCGAAACCGTTCTCGGCCAGCCGGGAGCCGACCACGACCAGGAAGTTGCGCGGATTGCGCCGAATGGCTTCCAGCACCGGGATCTTCGTTTCCTCGGCCGCGCCGCGGGCTTCGGCCTGCACCGCGTTCTCGTAGGCCTGGGTCTCGTCGATGTTGCGGCGGATGAAGTAACCGACCACGAGCAGCACAGCGCCGAGCAGGAACGGCACGCGCCAGCCCCAGCTGCGGAACGCCTCGTCGGGCAACAGCGTCGCGAGTTGGAACACCCCGGTGGACAGCAGCGTGGCGATCGCGAAACCCGTTGGTGCCCAAGCCCCGGCCATGCCGCGCCGCTGTTGGTCACCGTGTTCGACCGACAAGACGACCGCTCCCGCGTACTCGCCGCCTGCCCCGAAGCCCTGCAGCAACCTCAGCACGATCAGCAGTATCGGGGCGAGCACGCCGATCGTGTCGTAGTTCGGCAGCACCCCGATGAGCGTGGTGGCGACGCCCATCAGCACGATGGTGAAGACGAGCATTCGCTTGCGCCCCAACCGGTCCCCCATGTTGCCGAGCACGATGCCGCCGAGCGGACGGGCAAGGAATCCGACCGCGTAGGACGCGAATGCGGCCAACGTTCCGACCGTCGGATTGACACTCGGAAAGAACTGCGAGTTGAGCACGAGCGCTGCGGCGGTGCCGTAGATGAGGAAGTCGTACCACTCGAGCGTAGTTCCGACGAGCGCGGCGATACCGGCCTTGCGCGCCTGGTTGGGGGTTCTGGTCATGGGGTGGCTCCTTTGCCGGGTATTCAGTTGCTCGGGCGGCGCAGTACCGCGCCGCGTTGGACGGGACCGACGAGCGCGGCGTATTGGCCGAGCCAGCCGCGTTCTGGGTATTCGCCTGCTGCGCGCACCGGTTCGCCGATGCGCGCCGGGCTGCTGTCGATCCGGCGGCTATCGAGGTCGATCGCGACGATGTCGCCGTCTTCGAGCCCGGCCAGCGGTCCGCCGTCGGCGGCCTCGGGCATGACCTGGCCGACCACCAGGCCGTGGTTGAGCCCGGAGAGTTCACCGTCGGTGACCACGGCGACGTGACCGCCGAGGCCCGCCCCGTTCAGCGCGGCGACGAAACTGGCTGCGAACACCGTGCCCGGCCCGCCGCGTGGCCCCATCCCGCGCAGGACGATGACGTCGCCTTTCTCGATGCGGCCGTCGCCCAGCGCGGCGATGGCGTCATCCTCGCCGACGAAAACCTTTGCTGGTCCGGAGAATTGGCGTCGCGTCGCCTTACCGACACCGGCCACCTTGACGATCGATCCGTCCGGGGCCAGGGAGCCGCGCAGGATGATCAGACCGGGCTCGTCGTTGACGGGATTGTCGAGCGTGCGCAGTACCTCGCCGTCGGCCTGTCGTGCGCGCTCGGCCCGCTGCGCGACGGTGCTGCCGTCGACCGTGAGTGCGTCGCCGTGCAGCCGGGGCAGCAGGGTACGCATGACGGTCTGGATACCGCCGATGCCGTCGAGGTCCCACACCTGGTGGCTGCCGTTGGGCCGGATCGCGGCGAGTTGCACGGCGTCCCCGCCATGCTTTTCGAAGAGGCCGACGACGTCGATGTCGAGATCGGCCTCGGCACAGATCGCGGCCAGGTGACGGATGCAGTTGACCGATCCGCCCAGCGCCAGCGCCACCTCGATCGCGTTCTCGACCGACTTCGCCGTGATGACCTGCCGCGCAGTCAGATCCTGTTCGACCATGCGCACGATGCGATGCCCGGCCGCGGTCGCGTTGGTCAGCATCCGTTCCGAATTCGCCCGCACCGGAGCCGAACCCGCCACCGTCATGCCGAGCGCCTCGGCCAGGCAGTGCATGGTGTTGGCGGTGGCTAGGCCGGCGCACACGCCCGGCCCTTGGATCGCGCTGTCGGCGAGGTCGCCGAGTTCGTCGACGGTCATCGTGCCCGCGGCAAGTGCGCCGACGGATTCGTAGACCGTGTCGATGTCGACCGAACAGCCACTCCAGGTGCCGCCGCGCTGATAGCCGCCGATCACGACGATGGCGGGCAGGTCGAGGCGGGCCGCGGCCATGAGATGTGCGGGCGTGGTCTTGTCGCACGAGGACAGGAACACGATGCCGTCGAGCACCGCACCTTCGACGGCGGCCTCCACATCGTTGACGATCAGATCGCGCGTGGGCATCAGGTACCGCGCCTTGCGTCCGGCGCTCGTGACGAAATCGCTTGGCGCCGTGGTACGGATCTCGAACGGCAGCCCGCCGGCCTCCCGCACCGCGTCTGCCACCCGGACGGCGACGTCATCGAGATGGGCGAAACACACCGACAGCTTCGACGACGTGTTGACGATCGCGATCTTGGGCTTCTGCTGATCCTGCCAGTCGATGCCCATGGCGCTCCACTGCGCACGCCGCACGGCCCAGCGCGTGCTGCCCGGCGTGAAGTTGCTCCGTAATTCGCCTGGTACCGAGGCGCGTTCGAAGTTGTCGGTCACTGGACTTCCTGCCTTTCCGGGGTCTGCAGCGCGCTGCCGTTGGCGATCATCCGGGCTTGGATGTCGCGCGGTGCGAGGTCGCGATATGCCGTGTCGCGGTCGAGCGACAACAGCGTGGCCACCGCGGCGGCGTGGCCGTATTCGAAGCATTGCGCGGTCACGCGCGCCGACGCCAGGGCCTGATGCTCGGCGCTCAGGCAGCGGCCCGCGACGATGATGTTCTCGCCACGTTCGGGCACGAGCGTCCCGTAAGGGACGTCGTAGTAATCGTCCAGAAGCCAGTGCAGCTTGGGCTTTTCACCGTCGTGCAGCTCGATCGGCCACGGCGACCGGCAGATGCTGTCGTGGCGTTTGACGCCGTTGACCACGTCGTCGTCGCTCAGCGTCGTTATGCCGTCGATGGTGCGGGTCTGGCGGATGCCGGCTTCCACACCGGTGTCGACGACGAAGGCCTGCGCGCAGCCCGGCACGGATTCGGCGAGGAAGCGGGCATACTCGCGGACCTGGCGGCGTCCCTCGATCTCGGCGATCGTGAAGTCCTCGGGGTCGATCACGTTGAGCATGCGTCCGTCCGGCGCGGTGAGCCGGGTCGCGTTCACCAGCAGCTCGTTGCGCCGCGTGGTGCCGAAGATCCAGATCTTGTTGCGCGGCAGATCCATGCCGGCTTGTCGCGCCTGGCCGATGGCGTCGGAAACCCATTGCGGTGAAATGGTGTTGGGACCCCAGGCGGCCCAGAACGCCGCGCAATCGACGTTGCCGAGCCGGAAGAACATCGTCGGGTTCTGGATACGCCCGTCGGCGCCGAACCGGTATGCGCCTCCGCCGCGCGCCACCACGGCACCGTCGCCGGACGCGTCGATCACGCGTGCCGCGCGGATGATCCCGACCCCCGCGTTGGACGCGATGACCAGGCCGCGGTACGTGCCCTGTTCGGCCACCACGTCGATGACTTGGGTGTGGAACAGGATTCGGACGCCGGCGGACGTGAGCAGATGATCGGCGGCCTCGCGCCAGACCAGCGGATCGTGTGCCGCGGTGAACGTCTTGCCGTAGGGCTGCGGCGCGGTCAGGCCGCCGCGCACCCGCAATTCGCCGGAAAAGCGTTCGGTGAAACCGTGGATGATCTGCTCGGGCCTCGCGCCGTCATCGGAGGCCAAGTACATGCCACAGATGGTCCCCGACATGCCCGCGACGGCGGCGCCACCGGCGAACCCGTACTTCTCCACGACGACGACCGTTGCGCCCGATTCGGCGGCGACCGTCGCCGCCGCGACACCGGCCGCCCCAGCGCCGACGACGGCGACGTCCACATCGGCCACGACCGGAAGCCGGCGCTCATCGATACCCGTCTCCAACCGCCATGCAGCCGATATATTGGTCATATGTGGACCGTACATCCACTGTCGCGATACTGTCTAGCCCACTGGAAGGGGGGACATGAGCGGGGAGCCGCAGAACAAGAGCGATCAGGCGTTCATCGAGATCGAGCGGATGATCGTGCTCGGTGACATCGCGCCGGGCAGCCTGGTCTCGGAGAAACAGCTGATGGAGCTGACCGGCCTGGGCCGGACGCCGGTGCGAGAGGCGCTGCAGCGACTGTCTCGCGAACGCCTCGTAGAGATTCATCCCAATCGCGGCGTGCTCGTCCCCGCCACCTCGATCGAAGTCCAATTGAAGCTGCTCGAGCTGCGACGCACACTCGAGCCGTTCGCCGTACGGCTGGCCGCATCGCGCGCGACCGACGACCAACGCCGCACGGCCCGTGAACTCGCCGACGACGTCATCGGCGGCGGTAAGTCCGTCGGCGAGTTCTCCGTTTTCCTGCGCAGTGCACACGCGCTCGTGGTGGCCGCGACCCACAACGAGTTCGTCGACGCAGCGATGGCACCCCTCCAGGGGCTCTCACGGCGATTCTGGTTCGGTCATCTCGGCAACGTTGCCGACGACCTGGGCCGGGCTGCCCGGTTACACCACGACATCCTCGCCGCGATCGCCGACGGCGACGCCGATACCGCCCACGCCGCGTCGATCGCGCTGAACGACTATCTGTTCGAGTTCGCATACGCAACTCTGCCCGGCCGGGGCTGAACTTCGGCGTAAATATCGCCGGGCGCACTGCCGAACCTCCACACGTCCGCGGCCAACCCGCATAGGGTCCTAGGGGCACAGGCAATTCCGATCGAGCGAGGGGCTTTGACATGCCGAACGGCAAACCCAACATCTTGGTGATCTGGGGCGACGACATCGGGATAAGCAACCTCAGTTGCTACAGCGACGGACTCATGGGCTATCGCACTCCCAACATCGACCGGCTCGCGGACGAGGGCATGCGATTCACCGACTCCTACGGTGAGCAAAGCTGTACGGCGGGCCGGGCGGCGTTCATCAGCGGACAAAGCGTGTACCGGACCGGGATGAGCAAAGTGGGCGTGCCAGGCGCCGACATCGGTTGGGCCGCCGAGGATCCCACGATCGCCGAGCTACTCAAACCGCTCGGCTACGCCACGGGCCAATTCGGCAAGAACCATTTCGGCGATCTCAACAAATACCTGCCGACCGTGCACGGCTTCGACGAGTTCTTCGGCAACCTCTACCACCTCAATGCCGAAGAGGAACCCGAGAACTTCGACTACCCGCACGAGGACCGATACCCGCGGCTCTACCAGCTGGCCAAGCCGCGTGGCGTGCTCAAGTGCAAGGCGACCGACGAGGTTTCGACCGAACCCGACGACCCGAAGTTCGGCCCGGTGGGCAAGCAGTCCATCGAAGACACCGGCCCGCTCAACACCAAGCGCATGGAGACCATCGACGACGAGGTCGCCGATGCCACAGTCGATTACATCAAACGCCAGCATGCCGAAGGCAATCCGTTCTTCGTGTGGTGCAACTTCACCCACATGCACGTCTACACCCACACCAAGCCCGAAAGCCGCGGCCAGGCCGGCCTGTGGCAGTCGCCTTACCACGACACGATGATCGATCACGACCGCAACGTCGGCACCGTGCTCGATGTGCTCGACGAGCTCGGCATCGCCGAGGACACGGTCGTCATCTACTCGACCGACAACGGCCCGCACCGCAACACGTGGCCCGATGCCGGCACGACACCCTTCCGCAGCGAGAAGAACACCAACTGGGAGGGCGCCTTCCGCGTACCTGAACTGATCCGGTGGCCCGGAAAGATCAAGGCGGGCACCGTGTCCAACGAGATCGTCCAGCACCACGACTGGCTGCCGACCTTGCTGGCCGCGGCGGGCGATCCCGATGTGAGCGACAAGCTCAAGAACGGCTACCAGGTCGGAGACAAGAACTTCAAGGTGCACATCGACGGCTACAACCTGCTGCCGTACCTCACCGGCGAGGAGGACACCAGCCCGCGGCGCGGCTTCTTCTACTTCTCCGACGACGCCGATCTCGTGGCCATGCGCTTCGAGAACTGGAAGATCGTGTTCCAGGAGCAGCGGTGCGAGGGGACGCTGCGGGTATGGGCCGAACCGTTCACGCCCCTGCGGGTGCCCAAGCTGTTCAATCTGCGTACCGATCCCTACGAGTACGCCGACATCACGTCGAACACGTACTACGAGTGGCTGCTTCGCCACGACTTCTTCGTGTTCTATGCGACGGCGATGGCGACCAAATTCCTCGAGACGTTCAAGGAGTTCCCGCCCCGGCACCCACCGGCGAGCTTCAGCGTCGACCAGGCAGTGGAGAAGCTCAAGGAATTCCTGGCCAAAGATTGAGTCGGTGTTTGGCCATCCCATGAATATTCGCTGAGAGACCTCGATAACTCGGCAATGGTCCATTACGAGCGCATAGCGTTCGTAGTGGACCTGATTCTCAACTGAAAGCGAGGCAGCGAGCACATGCCGAACGGAAAGCCCAACATCCTGGTCATCTGGGGCGACGACATCGGGATCAGCAATCTCAGCTGTTACAGCATGGGACTGATGGGCTACCAGACCCCCAACATCGACAGGCTCGCCCGCGAGGGCATGATCTTCACCGACTCCTACGGCGAGCAGAGTTGCACTGCGGGCCGCTCGTCGTTCATCACCGGCCAAAGTGTCTATCGCACCGGGCTTTCGAAGGTCGGCATGCCGGGTGTCGACGTCGGCATGTCACCCGACGACCCGACGATCGCCACGCTCCTCAAGCCGCTCGGTTACGCCACCGGCCAGTTCGGTAAGAACCACTTGGGCGACCTCAACAAGTACCTGCCGACGGCCCACGGTTTCGACGAGTTCTTCGGCAATCTCTACCATCTCAATGCCGAAGAGGAGCCCGAGCATCCCGACTACCCCACCGAGGAAGAGGCACCTCGACTGCGCAAGAGGCTGCTCCCCCGCGGTGTCATCCGTTCGTGGGCCACCGAGGACGCCTCGGACGAGGTCGACGAACGGTTCGGCCCACTGGGCAAGCAACGTGTCGAGGACACCGGGCCGCTGACCAAGAAGCGCATGGAGACCGTCGACGACGAGACCACCGAGGCGGCGATCGACTTCATCAAACGTCAGAACGAAGCGGGCACACCGTTCTTCGTGTGGATGAACACGACGCACATGCACTTCCGCACGCACACCAAACCGGAAAGCGTCGGGCAGGCCGGCCGCTGGCAGTCGCCCTACCACGACACGATGATCGATCACGACGGCCATGTAGGTCTGTTGCTCGATGCGCTCGACGAACTCGGCATCGCCGACGACACGATCGTCATCTACTCCACCGACAACGGCCCACACGCCAACACGTGGCCCGACGGTGCGACCACGCCGTTCCGCAGCGAGAAGAACACCAACTGGGAGGGCGCTTTCCGGGTACCCGAGATCATCCGCTGGCCCGGCAAGATTCCCGCCGGCGTGATCTCCAACGAGATTGTCCAGCACCACGACTGGCTTCCGACGTTCCTCGCGGCCGCGGGTGAGCCGAACATCGTCGAGAAACTCAAGCAGGGTCACACGATCGACGACAAGACCTATCATGTCCACATCGACGGCTATAACCTGTTGCCCTACCTGACCGGTGAGGTCGACAAAAGCCCCCGCCGCGGCCTGATCTACTTTTCCGATGACTGCGATGTGCTCGGAATCCGCATCGACAACTGGAAAGTCGTGTTCATGGAGCAGCGTTGCGAGGGCACCCTGAAGGTCTGGTTCGAGCCGTTCACGCCGTTGCGCGCGCCGAAGATCTTCAACCTGCGCACCGATCCGTATGAGCGGGCCGACATCACGTCCAACACCTACTGGGACTGGTTCTTCGACCACGACTACATCGCGTTCATGGCCAACGCTGTCGTCCTCGAATTCCTGGAGACCTTCAAGGAATTCCCGCCGCGGCGTGAGCCGGCATCCTTCACGGTCACCAACGCGGTGGAGAAGCTCAACGACTTCCTGCAATCGGTGGGCGGCTGATTCCCCGATGCTGCAGTCATGGAATGACGGCCCCACGAAGTCGGCAATCGTCGACTTCGTGGGGCGCGTCACCACCGACGGTCCGGATTTCGTTGCGCCCGAAGCGCGGGTCGCAGTGTTCGACAACGACGGCACGCTGTGGGTCGAGAAACCGGCCTACATTCAGCTCGATTTCCTGGTCCGCCGGCTGGCCGAGCAGGCGGCGGCCGACGCCGAGCTCGCCGCCCGGCAGCCGTATCAGGCCGCTGCCGCCGGCGATCTCGCCTGGTTCGGCGACGCCGTCACCAAGCACTACAACGGCGATGATTCCGCGCTGAAAGTCCTTGCCGGCGGCATTCTTTCGGCATACGCCGGCCTGCCCGTCGAAGACCACGCCGAACGGGTCAAGGCGTTCTTCGCCGAAGCGCAGCATCCGACCCTGGGGCGCCCGTACACGCACTGCGGTTATCAGCCCATGATCGAACTGCTGCGCTATCTGGAGGACAACGGCTTCACGAACTACATCGCCTCGGGCGGCGGCCGTGACTTCATGCGCCCGGTCACGCCCCAGATGTACGGCATACCACCGGAGCGGGTCGTCGGCAGTTCGGTGGGTTTGGACTTCGTCGACGGGCACCTCAAGACGACTGCCACACCGGAGTTCATGGACGACGGCCCGGTCAAGCCCGTGCGGATCTGGGGCCGGGTCGGGCGCAGACCGATCTTCGTGGCGGGCAACTCGAACGGGGACATCGAGATGCTGCAGTACGCCGCGGCGGGCCCGGGTCCCTCCCTGTCCATGCTGGTGCTCCACGACGACGCCGACCGCGAATTCGATTACACCGCAGGCGCGGAGAAGGCGTTGGCACTGGCGAAGTCCGAGAGCTGGCCGGTGGTCAGCATCCGCAACGATTGGACGACGGTCTTTGCCTGAGCTTTTCGCATCGACTCTGCGCTCAGGGCGTAAAAGTGCGAGTACTCCTCGCCCTCACCGCAGACTCAACGCATGACGGCTGACGACCTGGTCTGGATCCCGGCACAAACCTCGGTGCTGGGGTCCGACGCGCACTACCCCGAAGAGGCGCCGGCCCGCGAGGTCGCGGTCGACGGGTTCTGGATCCAGCGCCATCAGGTCACCAACGCTGATTACGCCGAGTTCGTCGCGGCGACAGGCTATGTCACGGTCGCCGAACGCCCGGTCGATCCCGCTGAATTTCCCGGTGCCCCACCGGAAAATCTCGTGCCGGGCTCCATGGTGTTCCGGCGCACTGCGGGCCCGGTGGACCTGCGCCACATCAACCTGTGGTGGGCTTGGACACCGGGGGCGTGCTGGAATCACCCGCGTGGGCCGCGGTCCTCGCTGACGGACCGCGACCACCACCCGGTGGTGCACATCGCCTACGAGGACGCCGAGGCCTACGCACACTGGGCGGGCTTGGAGCTTCCGACGGAAGCGGAGTGGGAAACCGCCGCGCGGGGCGGGCTGCCTGCCGCGGCATACACCTGGGGCGATGAACCCGAGCAGCCCGGGCAGCGGTTGGCCAACTACTGGCACGGCGAATTCCCGTACCTGCCCGAGACCGGCTACGGCACCACGAAGCCCGTTGGGAGTTTCGAGGCCAACGGCTATGGCCTGTTCGACATGGCGGGCAACGTATGGGAGTGGACCACCGATTTCTACACCGGGGACCATTCCGTCGAATCCTGCTGTGCGACAGATAGTTACGATCCCAATCAGCCGCAGTTCAAGATTGCCCGCCGAGTGATCAAAGGTGGATCGTTCCTGTGCGCCGACAGCTATTGCATGCGCTACCGGCCAGCTGCCCGGCGACCGCAGATGGTCGATACCGGCATGAGCCACATCGGTTTTCGCTGCGTCAAACGGCCTAGCTGAACGCCGGGGCCACGAACCGGCGCAGCATCTCCTGCTCGGCCGCTTCGTCGGCGCCGGGCCAGACGAGCAGCGACAGCACAAGCCGCACGATCCACGCGGCGGCCACCGGATCGTCCTCGGCCAGCCCGGTCAGCTCCGTCGCGAACCCCGCAGGCACTCGCGACTGACCGAGGCCGGCGATCCCACCTCCACTGCGCAGTGAGCCGAGCAGCAGATCGAACATCGGATCGCTGCGAATGCGGCGCAGCGCGACGGTGACCGCTGTGACGACGCGTTGCGATCCGGTCAGGCCGTCGACCTGACGCCGGACCTCGTCGACGATCTGCATGGCGAGCCGGGAAAGTACGGCATCGCGGATCTGCGTCTTGCCGCCCGCGTGGCGGTACACCGTCGCCCGAGAGCAGTGCACCCGCGCCGCGATAGCGTCGATGTCAAGCGCATCCAGGCCCTCACGGGCAGCCAGATCGGCCGCCGCCGAGTAGATGCGTTCGGCTGCCTCCGCCCGCCGATCGCCGATCAGCCAGTCCTCGCGGTGTGGAGACATGGAGTTAACGGTATCTCACGCTGAGACAAAATCCGTACAGGTTCTCACGTACGACGCTGGTCAGAACCATCGGCTGAGACGAGCCCGCGAAGCGGCGCCCACCGGGCCGTATCGACTTCGCCTGGCGGCATTGACCTGCCCCGAACAGGCCGTCAACCTGGGCTTATGCTCCGCGCACACGACCTGTTCGCCCCGGCCCACCTCCAAGACCCATACCCCCTCTACGACCGGCTACGGGAAGACGCGCCAGTGCATCAAGTGGACGATTCGCCGTTCTTCGTCGTGACGTCGTTCGACGCGGTGACCGAGGCGACCGCACGGATGCAGCACTTCTCGTCGAATCTCACCGCGACCATGTGGCATCAACCCGACACCTCCGACGGCTCGGTGACCACGTTCGCCATGGACGGCCCGGGCGGTCCCACACACGTGCTCGCCACCGCCGACGATCCGGCGCACGCCGCGCACCGCAAACTCGTGTTGCCCCGCCTGGCGGCCAAGCGCATACGCGATCTGGAGCCGTTCATCACCTCGACCACCGACAACCTGCTGACCGCCGCCACCGATGAACTCGACTGGATGACGACCATGGCCGATCGGCTGCCGATGCTCGTGGTCGCGCGGTTGCTGGGGTTGCCGGCAGCCGACGTCGACCGTTTAGTGGGTTGGGCGTACGGCGCCACGCAGCTTCTCGACGGTCTCGTCGACGCCGACCAACTCACCGCGGCGGGCATTGCCGCCACCGAACTCGGCGGGTACCTCGTCGAGCAGTTCGACCGCGCTCAGGCAGACCCGGGCGACAACCTGC
Organism: Mycolicibacterium wolinskyi str. Jessa 2025; assembly: GCF_049241375.1. Lineage (NCBI taxonomy): Bacteria > Bacillati > Actinomycetota > Actinomycetes > Mycobacteriales > Mycobacteriaceae > Mycobacterium > Mycolicibacterium wolinskyi. The sequence continues at coordinate 1,738,313 of NZ_CP185960.1, read as the reverse complement.
TCGGGGACTTCGCCTCGTACTGCGCGTCGGAGAAGGTCGCGGCCGACAAGGCGGTGTTCATGCTGATCCAGCTGGTGAGTGCGGGCGCGGAGTCGACCGCGTCGTTGATCGGTAGTGCGGCACGGGAACTCGCGTCGCGGCCCGCTCTCGCGCAACAGCTGCGCGACGCGCCCGGCCTGATACCCGCGTTTCTGGAGGAGGTGCTGCGGCTCGAGTCGCCGTTCCGCGGGCACTACCGGCACGTCTCGGTCGATGCCGAGCTGGGAGGCGTTGCACTGCAGGCAGATTCACATCTACTACTGCTGTGGGGCGCGGCCAATCGCGACCCCGCCGCCTTCGACAATCCGCACGAGTTCCGGCTGGACCGCGTGAATGCCAAGAGTCACTTGGCGTTTGGAAAAGGCGCGCACTTCTGCGTCGGTGCCGCACTGGCCCGACTCGAAGCCCGCATCGTCATATCCCGGCTGCTGGCGCTCCGCACCGACATTCAACCGGCCGGGCCTGCCGAGTGGCTGCCCAGCCTGCTGGTGCGGCGATTGCGTCGGCTACCGCTGACCGTGCGCTGAACTCAGGCCGGCTGCGCCTCGAGGACGAGGCTGTCGTCGTCGACGAACACCAGGCCACCGTCGTCGAGGTTGACGGCCCACCGCCGCGCCGGTCCGACGATACGCTCGCCGGCGATCTCGACCGCGGTCCCCGCGAGGTCGGCAAAATCCTCGACCACCGTGCCGTGCAATTCCTCATCGCTGCCCGGGTAGACGACCACCCGAGTATCCACAGCTATGTCACCGGCAACTTCACCGGACTCGTCACCGTTAACCCCCACGGTTACGTCTTCTGACATTTCGCACCTCCCCAATTGCTGACGCGTGCAACCGAGTACACCACATGCGCCTGCAATCGGCTCGTTTTCGTTGATTCCAACAGCCACACAATGCATAAGCCTCAGGCAAATTTCCAAATCGGAATATGAATGTGCGTCAGGCAAACTCGTCACAGCGGCGGGTGCCATGAGATTCGAGTCACACTCACCGCGTCGACGCCGCCATCGGCGAGTGCTTTTGAGGCAACACCAACACGATTCGCCCACTCCGCGCTGTAGCAGTACAAGCGAGCTATACCGATTGCTGAGAACCTCTGAGGCGAACCGATGGCCGATTCGGCACAGAATTCGACCGGCCGGACGGTGACACACACCACAGTGTCGTTGGCTAGTGTTGCAACACGTTCTAAACGAGGAGGGCAGTGAGTACGCCGAAGCCGGACGCCGTACTGGTCACCGGAGCTTTCGGGCTCGTCGGGTCGATGGTCGTCAAGACGCTCGCCGATGCCGGCCGACGCGTCGTCGCTACCGACCTCGATGTGCCCGCCAACCGCAAGGCCGCCGCCAAGCTACCGGCCGGCGTCGAAGTGCGGTGGGCCGATCTGACCGACGCGGCCGCGGTCGACGCTTTGGTCGCCGCGGTCTCCCCCGCCGCGATCATCCACCTGGCGGCGATCATCCCGCCGTTCTGTTACATGCGCCGCGGGCTGGCCCGCAAGGTCAACGTCGACGCCACCGCCTCGCTGCTGCGCGCCGCGGCGGCCCAGCCCGAACCGCCCCGCTTCGTCCAGGCGTCCAGCGTGGCGGTCTACGGCGCCCGCAACCCGCATCGCATCAGCGACGTGCTGAGGCCCGACACCCCGGTCAACCCGTCGGACATCTACGGCGCACACAAGGTCGAGGCCGAGGGGCTGGTCCGGGCATCCGAGCTGGATTGGCTGATCCTGCGGCTCGGCGGGGTGATGAGTTCGCAGTTCAGCGTCGACATGGACGTCGACCTCATCTCGTTCGAGAGCGTGCTGCCCGCCGACGGGCGGCTGCAGACGGTCGACGTGCGCGACGTCGCGGCCGCATTCATGGCCGCGACCACCGTCGAGACGACCCGCGAGGTGCTGCTGATCGGCGGCGACTCCGCCACGCACCGACACACGCAGTCCGTGGTGGGGTCGCAGGCGGCCGCCGCGATGGGAATCAGCGGCGGGCTTCCGATCGGCAGGCCCGGAAACCCGGACGACGACGCCGCGTGGTTCGCCACGGATTGGATGGACACGAGCCGCTCGCAGGAAGTGCTCAGATTCCAGCGCCACACCTGGCCGCAACTGCTGGCCGACACCAGGGCCAACGCGGGATGGAAGCGCTACCCGATCGGCCTGGCCGCACCGCTGATCCGCGCGTTCCTGCGGTCGAAGTCGGCCTACAAGGACTACCCCGGCGAGTACGCCGACGTGTGGAACGCCATCGACAAGAAGTGGGGCGACCACCGCCCGGACGGGGGCCCGGCATGAGCACACAGCGCGTCGCGGTGGTCATCGGCGCGGCGTCCGGAATCGGCTGGGCCAGCGCGCAGGCACTCGCAGCCGACGGCTGCCGCGTCGTCGTGGCCGACCGCAACACCGAGGGCGCGGCCGAACGGGCTGTCGAACTCGGCACACCCCACTCGAGCAACTACGTCGACGTCACCGACGAGAACTCGGTGCAGCGGCTGTTCACCGAGGTAGGCGCCGTCGATGTCGTGGTGAACTGCGCGGGGTTCAGCAATGTCGGGCTCATCACCGACATGCCGGCCGACCAGTTCCGCGCGGTCATCGACGTATGCCTCACCGGTGGTTTCATCGTGGCCAAGCACGCCGGTGCCCATCTGTCCGAAGGCGGTGTGCTGGTATCGATTTCGTCCCTCAACGGGCGCCAGCCCGCGGCCGGCATGAGCGCCTACTGCGCCGCGAAGGCCGGGCTGTCGATGCTGACACAGGTGGCTGCCCTGGAGATGGGGCCGCGGGGCATCCGCGTCAACGCGATCGCGCCGGGTTTCGTGCACACGCCGCTGACCGAGCCTGCCGCGATGGTGCCCGGTGTCGTCGAGGAGTACGTCGAGAACACCGCGCTGGGCCGCGCCGGCACCCCCGAGGACATCGCCGCCGCGGTGGTGTTCGTCTGCTCACCGCAGGCGTCGTGGATGACCGGCGAGGTGCTCGACCTCAATGGCGGCGCCCACCTCAAGCGCTACCCAGACGTGCTCGGACACGTCATGAAGCTGGCCCAGTGAACCCCTTCGCCGGCAAGCAGGCGATCGTCACCGGCGCCGGGTCCGGTATCGGCGCGGCGCTGTGCCGCGCACTCTCCGGCGCGGGCGCACAGGTGCTGTGCACCGATATCGACGGGGAGGCCGCCGCCCGGACCGGCGACGCCCTCGGCGCGCGATCCGCTCGCCTCGATGTCACCGACGCGGCAGCCGTGCAGGCCGCCGTCGACGATGTGGTCGAGCGCGCCGGCCGGCTCGACCTGATGTTCAACAACGCGGGCATCGTGTGGGGCGGCGACACCGAGTTGCTGACGCTCGAGCAGTGGAACGCGATCATCGACGTCAACGTGCGCGGCGTCGTACACGGTGTCGCGGCGGCCTATCCCGTCATGATCCGCCAGGGCCACGGCCACATCGTCAACACCGCATCGATGGCAGGCCTGGCGGCGGCGGGCCAGCTGACGAGCTATGTGATGACCAAACACGCCGTCGTCGGGCTGTCGTTGGCGTTGCGCTCGGAAGCCGCCGCCCACGGCGTCGGCGTGTTGGCGGTGTGCCCGGCCGCGGTCGAGACACCGATCCTCGACAAGGGCGCGATCGGCGGCTTCGTGGGCCGTGACTACTTCCTGCAGGGCCAGGGCGTCAAGACGGCCTACGACGCCGACCGGCTGGCCGCGGACACGCTCCGCGCGATCGAACGCAACAAGGCGATCCTCGTCAAACCCCGTCGCGCACACGCGTCATGGGTGTTCGCGCGGCTGGCCCCCGGCCTCATGCAGCGGCTGTCGATGCGGTTCGTCGCGTCACAGCGTGCCGCGCAGGCCCGCGTCTAACTCTGCCGCATTCCCCTCTCGTCCCCACTGTCACGCCAGAGTGACGCTGAATGCCGAGTGTCACGCCAGAGTGACGCTAAGGTCAGCGCAGCAAGGGAAGGGGCCTATGGACAGCCAGTTCACCGTCAGCCAGAAGCGCGCGCTGGCGGTCGTCACCGTGCTCGCGCTGTTGCTCGGCGCGTACTTCCTGCGCACCTTCTTCATCCTGATCGTGATGGCCGCGGTGGGCGCATACCTGTTTTCGCCGCTGTACCAACGGTTTCGGCGCCGATTCGGCACCGGTATCTCGGCCACGCTGACCGTGTTCGCGGCCTTGCTCATGGTCATCATCCCGGTGTCGCTGATCGTCTTCCTCGCGATCGTGCAGATCTCGCAGATGGTCAACGCGGTGAGTGCGTGGGTCGCCGAAACCGACCTCAGCACGCTCGGGGACCGCACCCTGCAACTCATCAACTCGCTGGCCGCACGCGTGCCGTTCCTCGACATCCACGTCACGCCGGAATCGTTGCGCGGCACCATCGTCACGGTGTCGCAGCGCGTCGGCGAATGGCTGCTCGGTGTCCTGCAAGGTGCGGTCGGCGGCATCGTCGGCGCGCTGACCGCCTCGGTCATCTTCCTGTACGTGTTCATCTCGCTGCTGGTCAACAAGGACGAGGTGGCGACCCTCATCCGCCGGCTCAATCCGCTCGGTGAGGAGATCACCGACCTGTACCTCGCCAAGGTCGGCGCCATGGTCAAGGGCACGGTCAAGGGCCAGTTCGTGATCGCGTTGTGTCAGGGCGTCGCGGGCGCGGTCTCGATCTACATCGGCGGCTTCCACGACGGGTTCTTCATCTTCGCGATCCTGCTGACCGCGCTGTCGGTCATCCCGCTCGGCGGCGGGATCCTGTCGATCCCGTTCGGCATCGGAATGATGTTCTTCGGCAACGTCATCGGCGGCATCTTCGTGGTGGTCTGGCACCTGCTGGTGGTGACCAACATCGACAATGTGCTGCGGCCGATCCTCGTGCCGAAGGCCGCGCGGCTGGACTCCGCGCTCATGTTGCTCTCGGTGTTCGCCGGTATCGCGATGTTCGGGTTCTTCGGCCTGGTGATCGGGCCGGTGCTGATGATCATCATCGTGACCACCGTCAGCGTTTACCTGGCGGTGTTCAAGGGTGTCGAGCTCGAGGCACCCGAGCCCGACAAGCCCCACAGAAAGTTCTGGTGGCCCTTCAGACGCAAATCCGAGCCGGCCGCCGAGAGCGAGCCGGAATCAGCTGACGAGGACAAGCCCGAACCGACTACCCCGCCAGTCGTTCCGTGAGGAACTCCACGACGCGTTTGCGCGCCTCGTAGGCGGGGTGGCCGTCGACCTCGCGTACCTGATCGGTCAGCACCGAGTGCGCCGACGGCAGGATGCCGTGCTCGTTGCCCTTCATCGAGTTGATCTCGATGACCTCGAACGCGTCGCCGAGCCTGGCCTTGAGCGTCGTGAACCGCTCACCGGGCGCCATCCAGTCCTGACTGAACCGCAGGCCAAGCGCGCACAGGCCGTCGTTGGCGGCGCGCTGCTCGACGATCTTGAGCTCGGCTTCCGACAGTCCCGGGTCGCGTTTGTGCTTGGGCGTCAACGGAAGCGGAAGTGACGGCTGGCTGAGCACCGGGGCCAGCACGCTGTCGTCGACGGCCGCCGCGAGCGCGAATCCACCGGTGAAGCACTGCCCGATCACGCCGACTCCCTTGCCCGGCGTGCTCGCGTTGAGGTCACGTGCGAGCGCCTGCAGGTAGTGCGCGACGGGCCGGTCGGCGTTGGTCGCGAACGCCGCGAATTCTCTTGTCACGCAACCTTTGACCAACACCGGCACCATGCCGGGCCGCAACGCGGGGGCGCCGGGTGTGCCGAACAGCGACGGTGCGGCGACGGTGAACCCGTTGTCGACGAGGTGGTTGCCGAGGGCCAGCACGCCGGGGTGCAGGCCGGGCATCTCGGGGATGAGCACCACACCCGGGCCCTCGCCCTTGCGGTAGACGTCATGGGTCTGGCCGGCGGCGGTGAACGGCGCGGCGGTCCAACCGGTGAGATCAGCTTCCGGAGCTGCGGTCATCACTCATCCTTCTGGGCCCAACGTGAAGACGATCGCGAGATTCTCGGCAATTCTCGCGATCTACTTCACGTTCGGCACCTAGCGCTTGACGGGCAAGGGCGACTGCTTCTGCGTCGCACCCGCAAGCGTACGGTACTCATCCGTACCGCCGGCACCGGTGATCGCGATCTGCGCCGCGCCGCCGGGGCCGTTCAGCCGCGTGGTCCATACCGACTCGGGGTCGGAGCTCTCGTACACCACCCACGTCACCCCGTCGACGTCCTGCGTGCCCGACGCATACGAGTCCGGCTTCATCGAGGACACCAGCGCGGTCTCGTCGGCGTTGCTCTGAGTGAGGCTGAGGTACATGCCGCTCGGCGCGAGGTATCCGACCCGCGACAGGACCGCCCGGCCGTGCTGGCCGTTCGGCAACGTCACGCCGCCGTCGATGCCGCCGCGGCTGCCGGAGTTCGCCTGCCAGCCCTCGGGGAGCGCGGGCAGCCGGATCGGGATCTTGAGCGCATCGGCATCGGCCTGCAGTGCGGCGGGGGCGTCGAATTCGGGCACCGGGCCGGGGCCCGGGCCACTGCCCTGGAACGAGCACATGCCCAAGAGCCCGGCGAGGACGATACACGCCACCACCAGCGGAGCCATCGACCAGAACATGTCACGGCCGTCTTGCAGAAGCCGTGACTTCGCCGGCTTGGGCGCCGGGGTGGGCTGGGTGGTCATGATTGCCAGTATCCCAGCCCACCGACCGGGGTCATCAGCGCGGTAAGTGCAGGCGGCCGTCGATCCGGATCGGGACTACGGGGTCGCCATCGTGCAATTCCGCAGGCAACAGTTCGGCCGGAGCGTTCTGCCAGACCATCGGCCGAAGGAATCGCCGGATGGCGGTCGCCCCGACCGACGTGTGCAGCGTGTTGGTGGCCGGCCACCGACCGCCGTGATGTTGGGCCCACGACACCCGCACGCCGGTCGGGAAACCGTTCAGCACTATGCGCCCACTACAGTCACGCAATTCACGCAGCGTCTCCTTCAGCTGCGCGACGTCGCCGGGTTCGTGGTGAACGGTCAGGGTCAGCGATGATGGCAACGTGCGAATTGCGGCGATCACCTCGGCTTCTGTGTCGTACCGCGCGACCACGGTGAGCGGTCCGAAGCACTCTTCGATCAACCCGTCGCGGATCACGGCAGCATCGATGCCGAGCACCGCGGGAGATACGGCGTAGCCGGCCTGGGCGGCGAGCCCGCGAACCAACACGGTGAACGGATCTTCGGTCGAGTCGAGGTAGTCGACGAACGAGTCGTGGATACGACTGTTGAGAAGCGTTGCAGCTGGCGCATTTTCAGCGGCGGCGCACAGCGCAGCGACGAGCTCGTCGCCCGCACTGCCGCGAGGCACGAATATCAGACCCGGTTTGGTACACAGCTGGCCTGCCGAAGTCGTGAACGACGCCGCGGCTGCTGCACCGATCTCGGGCCCACGGGCATTCACTGCCGCCGCGGTGACGATCACCGGATTGATACTGCTGAGCTCGCCGTAGAACGGGATCGGATCGGGGCGGCGGCCGATGACATCCATGAGCGCCCGCGCTCCGTCCAAGGATCCGGTGAATCCGACGGCCTGAATCTCGGGGCGGCCGACCAACGTGGCACCGGCGGCCTGCCCGTGCACGATGCCGAGGCTTCCGGCCGGGGCACCCGCCGCACGTGCGGCCTCGGCCATGATGTCGAAGACTCGCTGCGACGTCGCCGGATGTGAGCCGTGGGCCTTGACGATCACCGGATTGCCCGCCGCCAGTGCCGAAGCGGTGTCCCCGCCGGGCACCGAGAACGCGAGGGGAAAGTTGCTGGAGCCGAAAACCGCCACCGGGCCCAGCGGCACAAGCATCCGCCGGATGTCGGGAGCGGGCCCGATCGGGGTGTCGGCGGCATGGTCGACCGCCGCCTCCAGATACCCGCCTTCAGAGATCACGTCTGCGAACATCCGCAGCTGCAGAACCGTTCGTGTCAGCTCCATGCCGAGCCGGTCCGATCCGATCGCAGTCTCGCTGTCAGCGATCGTCACGACGTCTTGACGTGCGCCGTCGAGCGCGGTGGCGATCGATTCGAGAAGCTGCGCGCGCCCCTTCCTGCCCATTGCGTCGAGGCCAGGGGCAGCGCGCTCGGCCGCGGCCCCGCATGCCGCGACCTCGTCTGGCGAAGTCTCTTCCGCCACAGCGCCGGTCGCGCGGCCAGTTCGGGGATCGATACTCATCACGGACGTCATACATGAACCTTTCGTCGCATTTCCGGTTTGCTGCTCATCGGCCGTTGAACCCGTTGACAAACTGTGAGCGGGGCCACTAATCTCCTCGATGCACCGATGTTAGCGCTAACATAACATCCGAACGAAACCCCCGAGGTTCCCTTATGCAAAGCACCAAGACCCCCAGCCGATGGGTGCCGGTATCGGCCAGCGCCATGGGCACCGTGATCGAGTGGTACGACTTCTTCCTGTACTCCTCGGCCGCCGTGCTGGTGTTCAACAAGCAGTTCTTCGGCGACGTGAGCCCGACGGTCGGGACGATCATCGCGTTCGCGACCTATGCGATCGGTTTCGTGGTCCGGCCGCTCGGCGGCCTGGTGCTGGGCAATCTCGGCGACCGCGTCGGCCGTAAACCCATCCTGCTGGCAACCGTCACCATGATGGGGGTCAGCACGATTCTCATCGGCCTGCTGCCCACGTTCGACGTCATCGGCTATTGGGCACCCGCGCTGCTGATCCTGTTGCGCGTTGTCCAGGGCTTCGGCGCAGGTGCGGAGTACGGCGGCGCGGTCGTCGTCGCCGGCGAGTCGGGCACCGTTCGACGGGGCTTCTTCACGTCCATTCCCGCTGCGGGAGTTGACATCGCGATGATGCTCGCGACCGGCATGTTCGCGTTGTTCGCACTGCTGCCGGAGCAGGATTTCGACGCATGGGGATGGCGAATCCCGTTCTTGCTCAGCATCGTTGGCCTGGTGGTGGCAGTGTTCATCCGGCTCCGCATGGATGAGACAGAGGATTTCAAGCAGATCGAAGGCACCGCGCGGAAGTCTGAGCTCTCACCCATGCACCGCCTGATGAAGTACCACCGCGGCAAGTTCTTCATCGCGGCAGGCGTGAACTTCGGCGGGTCGTTGACCTACATCTTCCAGACCTTCGCGCTCGCGTACGCGATCAACAACCTGGGATATCCGAAAGTCGCCTCGCTCGTCGGCATCATGCTCAGCGGCCTCATCGGCGCCATCGCCACGGTGTTCTGGGGCTACCTCTCCGACCGCGTCGGCCGCCGCCCCGTCATCATCGGTGGAGCCCTGTTCCTGATCGTGTTCGTCGTACCGTTCTTCCTGTTGCTGCAACTCGGATCGATCTGGTTGCTCTACCTCGCGGTGATCGTCGCCCACATCGCCGACCGAGCGATCTTCGGCGTCCAGGCGTCCTTCTACGCCGAGTACTTCCCCACCTCGGTGCGGTTCTCCGGGATCGCCGCGGCACGCGAGCTCACGTCGGCGTTCGTCGGCGGCCCCCTGCCGCTCATCGCCACCGCGATGGTGGCAGCGAGCGGCGGAAGCCCGTGGGCGGTGGCCTCTTTGGTGGCGGTTCTCGCCGGGGTTTCGGCGTTCTCGACCTGGAAGGCACCGGAGACCAACGCTGCCATCAGCGGCTATGACGCCGATCGTGACGACACATCCGCAGCATTGGCCCAACCCGCCGACGCTCGACTCTGACGAACACGACAAGCAAAGGACACGCAATGTCTGCACCATCCGGCATCCTCTCGGGCTACCGGGTGCTCGACTGCTCGATCGCCATGGCCGGCCCGTTCGCCGCCCAGCGGCTCGGCGACCTCGGCGCCGACGTCATCAAAGTTGAGCCCACCAGCGGTGAATGGCAGCGGCACGCCCCTGCCGGCGGCGCGGTCGGCAACGAGATCAACGTCTCGTTCCTGTCGCTCAACCGCAACAAGCGGTCGCTGGCCGTCGATCTCAAACACCCTGAAGGCAAACAACTTCTGCGCGAACTGGTGGCGTCCGCAGACGTCTTCCTGCAGAACTATCGGCCGGGCGTGGCCGACCGCCTGGGTGTGGACTACGAAACCCTGCGGGAGATCAATCCCGCGCTTGTCTACGTATCGATCTCGGGCTACGGCGAAGACGGTCCGTATGCCCAGCGGCCCGGACAGGACCTGCTCCTCCAGGCGATGAGCGGCGCGATGTTGTCGTCCGGCCGAGCAGGCGATCCACCACAGGCCGCCGGGCAGTACCTGGTTGACGCGGTCACGGCGTCTACGGCGTTCGAGGGTGTGCTGGCCGCCCTGCTGCACCGTGAACGCACCGGCGAAGGGCAGAAGGTCACGGTCAACATGCTGGACGCGATCGTGACCCTGCAGATGCAGGAACTGTCGGTGTTCGCGCAAGGCGGCGTGCCTCAGGAACGCAGCGATCAGCCCCACGGCCACGTCTACATCCGTTCTCCCTACGGAACTTTCGCGACGACCGACGGCTTCCTCGCACTGTCGATGCCAGACCTGCCCACCTTGGCCGAACTGCTCGACGAGCCGCTGATCGCCGCCGACACGGCGTGGCCGCAGTCGGCGGCCGAACGGGACCGCGTGTTCGCACTGACCGCGAACCGGCTGCGCACCCGCTCAACCGAAGAGTGGCTGGCACTGTTCGAGCCCGCCGGCATCTGGTGCGCGCCGGTCTACGGGTACGCCGACGTGCTCGCCGACCCGCAGATCATCCACAACGAAACCTTCGTTCACTACCAGCACCCCACCGAGGGCTCGGTAGTGACACCCGGATTCCCGTACGGCTTCTCGAAGACGCCGGCCAAGATTCGTTTTGGCGCACCGATGGTCGGTGAGCACAGCCGGGAAGTCCTGGCCGAGATGGGCATCGATGCCGAGCGGATCGAAACGCTGATCGACGCAGGGGCGGTCGCCGATCGGACCTCGATCAAGGAACGAGTCCGTTGACCGCACTCGAAGGGATCACGTGGGATCACCCGCGTGGATATGCGGCCCTGGCTGCGGCACAGTCGGAGGACGCCGCGCCCGCATGCGAAATCAGGTGGTCGTGTCAGCCGCTGGAAGGGTTCGAATCCGCACCGATCGCCGAGACCGCGAGTCACTACGACCTGATCGTGCTCGACCATCCGCATATCGGTGAGGCGATCGACACCGCAGCGTTGCGGCCCATCGATGAATTCGTCGATGCCGCAACACTCGCCGAATGGCGCGCAAGCACCGTCGGTGCATCGTTCGATTCATACTTCGCCGACGACCGACAGTGGGCAGTGCCGCTGGACGCCGCGACGCAGGTATCGGTCGGCACGCCGGAAATCACCGGCGACATGCCGGCAACCTGGACCGACGCCGTCGAGTTCGCGCGCGACGTCCCGACATCGCTGCCGCTCGGCGGACCACATCCGTTCCTGACCCTCTGCGCGATCGCCATCTCCGAAGGCGCCGCGCCCGCGGCCACGCCCGACTGCTTTCTGCCGGAGGACGTGGTCGCCACGGCCGTGACGACCATGCGGCAGATCGTCGGCAGCGCCGACGGTGACATCAACCCGATCGGATTGCTGGAGCGCATGAGCGCCTCGACCGGTCCTCAGTACTGCCCGCTGGTGTACGGCTACGTGAACTACGCCTTGGCCACCCTTGACCGGCCGCTCACTTTCGCCGACGCGCCCCGCGGCACGGCCGGTGTCGGTTCGGTGCTGGGCGGCACCGGCATCGCGGTCAGTGCGCGGTGCGCTCCGACAGCAGAGCTGGCCGCGCATCTCCGGTGGTTGGTGGCATCCGACACGCAGACGGTCTTTGTTCCGCGCCATCACGGCCAACCGTGCCATCGGGCGGCGTGGGAAAGCCCCGATCTCAACGCTGAATTCGGTGAGTTCTACCGCAACACCCGCGCCACGGTCGACGCCGCCTGGGTCCGTCCCCGATACCACGGCTTCATCGCCGTGCAATCGCATGGCGCCGAGCATGTTCGCCAAGCCGTACGTGGTGACATGACACCACGCGAGCTGTCCGAGAGGTTGACGACCCTGCACCACAACGCATCCCGGAGGGTGCCCGCATGACATCTCCCGTACTCTCTGCCGAGATCTCGTTGAACGTCGACGGGTATGTCGCGGTGATCACGATCGACCGCCCGGCGAAGCTCAACGCGATGACCCCGGTGATGGCCGCGGATCTGGTCACCGCCGTCCGCTACTGCAACGACTCCGACGATGTCCGTGCCGTCGTGCTGACCGGCGCAGGCACCAAATCGTTCAGCGTCGGGTCCGACATCACGGCGCTCGATTCGTATGCGACGCCGTGGGATTTCCGCAATCGAACCGATTACTGTGACGCGATCCGACGCCTGCGCAAGCCGACCATCGCCGCGGTCAACGGTTACGCCCTTGGCGGCGGTTTGGAGACCGCACTGTCATGCGACATCCGGATCGCCTCCACCACAGCAAAATTCGGTGCACCCGAAGTGAAGCTCGGCTGGATCGGCGGTGGCGGCATGTCGGCGTTCCTTGCTCGGGCCGCGGGCCCGAGCAATGCGGCGCTCATGTTGATGACGGGCGACCCGATCGACGCGCGACGTGCACTGGACTGGCATCTGGTCAGCGAGCTCGTCGAACCCGACGAGCTCATCGAACGTGCGATCGACATCGCGGCCACCATCGCAGCCCGCGCCCCGATCGCAGCCGAGACCGCGAAGATCAACCTGCGCGCCGCCGCGAGCATGCCAGAAGACCAGGCCCTGGAATACGAACGTGACTTGCAGACAATCTGTTTCGCCACCGACGACGCCGCAGAAGGCCGTCGGGCGTTCGCCGAGAAACGCACACCTGAATTCCGGAGACGGTGATCCCCATGTCCCTTACCCAGCCTTGGCCGCCCACGGCAGCCACCACTCTGCCTGCCGATCACCAGCGCGCGACCCTGGTGGGCCGGCTGTTCCGCGCCGACGTCGGCGGCCCGTCGGTCGTCACAGTACGCGATGGCGAACTGGTGGACATCACGGCGACGTTCCCGACGATGCGCGACGTGGCCGAACATTCCGACCCGGCCGGCGCGGTGAACAGCGCCGCAGGTGAGCGGATCGGCCCGCTTGCCGAGGCGTTGGCGACCACTCCTCCGGAATATGCTTCGCCTCAACAGGATCGACTGTTGAGTCCGATCGATCTGCAATGCGTCAAGGCGGCCGGTGTGACCTTCGTCGCCTCGATGCTGGAGCGCATGATCGAAGAGCGCTCCCGCGGGGATGCCGAGAAGGCCGAGCATTTTCGCAGGCACATCGTCGAACTCACCGGCGCTCACCTCGCCGACATCGCGCCCGGTTCTGCGGCGGCGGCGCGGATCAAGGAACTGCTCGTTGCCGAGGACGCCTGGAGTCAGTACCTGGAGGTCGGCATCGGCCCGGACGCCGAGATCTTCACCAAGACGGCGCCGATGTCCTCGGTCGGCACGGCCGTCGACATCGGCGTGCATCCACGATCGACCTGGAACAACCCGGAACCCGAAGTGGTGCTTCTGGTCTCGTCGACGCGTCGCATTGTCGGCGCAACGCTCGGAAACGACGTCAACCTGCGTGACTTCGAAGGCCGGTCGGCGCTGCTGCTGACGAAGGCGAAGGACAACAACGCATCCTGCGCCATCGGACCGTTCGTGCGGCTCTTCGACGACGGCTTCGACCTCGACACCGTGCGCAACTGCGACGTCGAGCTCCGGGTACACGGCCGTGACGGATTCGTGCTCGACGGGCGGTCGTCGATGAAGCAGATCAGCCGCGACCCCGAAGAACTCGTGGCACAGTTGACCGCGACGCATCAGTACCCCGACGGAGCGGTGTTGTTCCTGGGCACCATGTTCGCACCGACGGACGATCGTGACGTGCCCGGCCAGGGCTTCACCCATCACGTCGACGACCTGGTGACTATCAGCACGCCCGCATTGGGAACCCTGGTCAACCGCGTCCGGACCAGCGATCAGGTCGCGCCGTGGACGTTCGGGACCGCTGACCTGTTCCGCAACCTCGCCACGCGAAAATTGCTGTGACACAGCATGGTTCATTCGACCTCCGTGGTTCGACCGCGGTGGTCACCGGATCCTCCGGCGGTATCGGGCGGGCTATCGCCGCTGCACTCGCCGGAGCGGGCGCCGAGGTGGTCGTCACGGGCCGCCGCGACACGCACGTGGCAGAGACCGTCGAGCAGATCCGCTCAGCCGGTGGATCCGCGGCCGGGTACCCACTCGACGTCCGGTCGGCCCAGAGCGTGTCGGCGTTGTTCGACACGCTCGACCGCGAACACCGTCGCATCGACATCCTGGTCAACAACGCCGGCGTGCAGTTGCGCAAGCCGCTGCTTGAGGTCACCGAAGAGGATTGGACCAGCGTGCTCGACGCCAACCTCACCGGCGCGTTCCGAATGGGCGCCCAGGTGGCTCGTCGGCTGATCGCGCAGCGCAGGCCCGGCAAGATCATCAACATCGCGTCACTGACCAGTTCGATCACCCGTCCCGGCGTCGGCGCGTATGCGGCGTCCAAGGGCGGTCTGCTGATGCTGACCCGCGCCATGGCCGCCGAGTGGGGACCGCACGGCCTGCAGGCCAACGCGATCGGGCCCGGTGTGCTCGCCACGGACATGACCGCCGAACTGACGGCCGATCCCGACTACGACGCCTGGCTGCGCAGACGCACCCCTGCCGGTCGCTGGGGTAGCGCACACGACGTGACGGGGGCGGCGGTGTTCTTGTGCTCGCCGGCTTCGGACTTCGTCAACGGCCAGATCCTCTACGTCGATGGCGGCGTCACCGCAGTCATGTGACTCAAGGCCCGGCACCGCAACTAAGCTCCGGTGAGTGGAGCGAACGGAGGCCGGCGATGGCGGGCGGTGAAGAACGTCGGCGGCGCGCTGCCGCAGCGACCAGCACAGCCACCATGGCCGATGTCGCCGAGCTCGCCGGGGTGTCGGCACAGACCGTCTCTCGCGTTCTACGCCAACCACACTCGGTATCGGAGACGACGCGGCGCAAGGTCCACGAAGCCATTCGAGCGTCCGGGTACGTGCCCAATCGCGCTGCCAGCCACCTCGCCTCCAACCAGAGCCACACCGTGGCGGCCATCCTTCCGGTGCTGTCGGCGTCGGTGTTCGCCGACACCATGCAGGCCGCCTCGGCCGTCCTGAGCCCGGCGGGTTACCAGATCCAGTTGGGCTACACCGATTACCGAACCTCAACCGAAGAGGATCTGATCCGCAATTTCCTCGGCTGGCGTCCCGACGGATTTTTCATCGTGGGTGCGCTGCACACGCCGGCCGCCGCGGCAATGCTGCGCTCGGCCGATGTCCCGATCGTCGAAACCTGGGGCTGGAGCGACCAACCACTCGATCTGCTCGTCGGTTTCTCCAATCGCCGAGCGGTCGCCGACCTCGTGCGGGCCCTGGTCGCCAAGGGCCACGAGAAGCTGGCCTTTGCCGGCGTGCTGGCTCCCGGCGACGAGCGCGCCGCCGAACGCCGGGCGGGGTTCACCGAAGTCGTCGAGGAGCTCTTTCCGGGGCAGCCGCTGCGCATCGTCAACATGGCCGAGGAGCCGGTCGCGATGCGTACCGGCCGCAAGTTGCTCGAGCGCGTGGTCGGTGACCATCCAGACGTCACCGCGGCAGTGTTCTCCAGCGACATCTTCGCCGCGGGTGCGGTGCTCTCGGCGAAGCGGCTCGGCATCGATGTGCCGGCAGACCTCGCCATCACCGGATTCGGCGATTTCGAGATCTCGGCCATGCTCGAGCCGGCCCTCACCACCGTCGCGATCGATGCCGAGGCGATCGGCGCCCGCGCGGCCGAAATACTCCTCGACCGCATGCGCGGCGAAGAGCCTCCGGCTCGCCAACTCGACGTCGGTTACACGATCCGCATGCGTGACAGTGCGTGACCGCTAATAGGCCCGCCCTGGGTTGAGGATCCCGTCGGGGTCGAACGCCGCCTTGATCCGGTGCATCAGCGCGAGTTCGACGGATCCCACCTGGCGGTCGAGCATGTCCTGTTTGAGGACGCCGATACCGTGCTCGCCGGAAATGGTGCCGCCGTGCTCGATGGCGGCCGCCACGATATCGTCGAAGGCCATCCGGGCCCGGTCCCGCTGCCCCGAGTCGGCCGGGTCGAAAACGATGGTGGGATGCAGATTCCCGTCCGCCGCATGCCCGAAGGTGCCGATGATCACGTCGTAGCGGGCCGCGATCTGTTCGATCTGCGCCAGCAGCGCAGGCATCCGGTGTACGCCGACCGCAACGTCGTCGAGCAGCGTGGCTCCGAGTCGCTCCAAGGCCGGATACGCCGCGCGCCGGGCTTCCATGAGCGCCTCCCCCTCGGCGATGTCGACGGTATGGAACACCTCGGCCCCTCTGGACTCCGCGAGCACCGCGCAGTGCTGCGCTTGTGCGCCGACGGCCGTGTCGTCGGCACCGTCGAATTGCGCCAGCATTACTGCGCCGGCGTGCTCGTCGAGGTCCATGCGGGTGGCTGCGTTGACGGCGCGCACAGTGGTCCGGTCCATCAACTCCACTGCAGCCGCGCCGTCGCCGAGTTCCAGGACCGTGGCGATGGCATCTTGCGCAGTCGGGAACGAGGCCGCCACCGTCGCCACGGCGGCGGGACGTCGCCGCAACCGCACGGTGGCCTCGACGATGATGCCGAGCGTGCCCTCCGACCCGACGAGCAGCCTGGTGAGATCGAGGCCCGCGACGTTCTTCCGGGTGAGCGCTCCGGTATGCACCGTCTCGCCCGTGCCGAGCACCGCCGTCAACTGCTGGACATGGTCTGCGGTGACACCGTATTTGGCACAGCACATGCCGCCGGCGTTGGTCGCGAGGTTTCCACCGATCGTCGATATCGCGCGGCTGCCCGGGTCGGGCGCGTACCAGAGACCGTGCGCGGCGGCAGCGCGGTCGAGATCTCCATTGAGCACACCCGGCTGGACCACGGCCGACCGTGCAATCGGGTCGATGGCGAGAATGCGATCGAGCCGCGACAACACGAGCACGATGCAACCGTCGATCGCATTGGCGGCGCCGGCCAGCCCTGTGCCCGCGCCGCGCGTGACCAGCGGGACGCGATGTTTTCTGGCGACGCGCACTGTCGCGGCAACCGCTTCGACGGCTTTGGCGATGACGACCGCACCAGGCCTGCCCGCTTCGGTGAGAAGGCATTGATCCCGCCGGTAGCCCTCCATCGCAGCCGGATCGGTGACCAGTGTCGAAACAGCCCCGGCAAGGTCATCGAGCAATGCGCTCACTGCCGCATCTCCGCTTCCCCGGCGACGCGAAGGAAGAAGTCGTCGCCGCCGACTTGGCCACCCTTGAGCACGACCTCGGCGTCGTCGAGCACCGAATTCCGGCCGAACGACCGGCACAGCAGGCCTGCCACGTCGATCGAGCTGCTGATCTCGATCGCGGTCACACCGGCCATCCCGATGATGTCCCCGGACGTGTCACCTCCCGCCACGAGCAGCCGACTCGTCAATCCGTCGCCGACCGCACCGAGCGCCAGAGTGCCGAGCCTGCGGCTCAGATCCGCCGCGGCTGCACCCGTGCCGGCACCCCGCGCCGTGTATACGACGCTGTGCCTGCCCTGTTGAAGTGCCGCACGTGCCCGCTCCGATACACCGGCCTCGTCGATATGAGCGCTGAACCATCCGGCGTCCTCGGCGGTACGGATCTGGCGGTCGGTCACCGGCGAACAACTACCGGACACGGCCAGAACCGGACCTTGTGGGGGCGCGACGTCGGCGTGTGCGGGTGCGGGCGCAACCCGCGATCCGCTGCCGACGAGGGCCGCGGCGTATCCGTACGAAAGTCCGCCCGATCCGACCGCGAACAACGGGTGACCGACTCGTGCCTGCAGATCGCGCAGCGATACGCCGAAGCGGGCCAAATCGGTGTCGGTGACCGCGTCGACGATGAATGCTGTTTCCGCAGAGTGCATTCGCTCGTCGAGAGCGACGGACAACTCGCTGTCGTCAGCGAGCAGCGGGACGTGCAGCACGCCGATCTCCCCGGCCAACTGCCGGCCGAGGTGCAGCCGGAGATCGGCCTCATCGACAGGCGTGGCCGGATGGCGGCGCATGGGTTCGTGCCGGTCCAGCCGATAGTTCTTTCCGGCGTAACTGGCGAAGTGGTTCGCGAAAACCGTCCATCGGCCGAACTCGGGCTGAGCCGGCAACACCGGAGCAGGCCACGCCAAGCCGAGTTCGTCACGGACCCCGGCGATGACAGAGCCGATATTGCCGCGCTCGGGTGACGAGTCGAAGGTCGAACACACCTTGTACTGCAGCAGTTCCGGCTTCAGCCCGGCGAGTGCCCGCAACGCGGGCAACGCCACCCGGGCAGCGCCGGTACCGGTCGTCGAACGGGCCGTTGTCGCGATGCCGATGACGTCGTAGTCGGCGTCCAGGTTCTCCTGGGCCAATTCAGCCGCAGAAGTGAGCAGCCGCGCCCGCAGGCCATACCGCTGGAACTGCCACAGCGCATCGGTGGCGCCGGTGAAATCGTCTGCGACAAAAGCTGCGAGCACCATCAGCCGAAGTGCGCGAGCGCGGCGGCGAGCTCGCGATGTTCCTTGGCCGCCTCGTCGAGGGAGATGCCCGCCGTCACGGCATCCCAGGCCTGTCGCATACTGCGCGCGCCCGCCCCCGCGCCACCCGGATGGCCGAGGACGCCCCCGCCGGCGAGCACCAGAAGATCGTCGGTGCCGGTGTGCTGCCATGTCGTCGGCGCGGTGCCCGCCCACTGTGCGGAGGAGATGACCGGAAGACATTCCCGGCCGCCGAGCAGCGGCGTGCGGACGGCTTCGACGTTGGCCGCGGTCTCCTCGTCCTCGACGAAGAACTTCGACCTGAACCCGCCCACATGCAGATGGTCCGCCCCCGCGAAACGGGCCAGCTTCTGGAACGCGGCGTAGCCCATTCCCAGATTGGGGTGACGCGATGCCGCCGCGAAGCCCGCAAGATGCCCGTGGATCACGAGATCAGTCTGCCTGCGCACCGCACACAGCGCGGGGATCCCGACGAGCGCGGTATTGACCACCGCGCACTTGCCTCCGGCCTCGGCCACATAGCTTGCCGAATCGAGCATGTGGTCGAGTTCGTCGCTGATATTGAACGCATACAGCGGGCGGCGACCCGTTTCGCTCTCCACCTCGTCGAGTGCGCGGATCACGTGCGGCACTCGTTGCCGCAGCGGTGACGGTGGGCAATCCGCGTTGACCTCGTCGTCTTTGATGAAATCCAAACCGGCCATGCCGAGTTCGCGCACCACGCGGTAGTAGTCGGGTCCGGTCAGGCCGATGTTCGGCTTCACGATCGTACCGAGCAGCACGCCCCTTGGACGGTCGACAAGCCGACGGGTTCCCGCGACGCCGTGCGGAGCGGGTGGGTAGACAGCGCCGAATTGCTCGGGGAAGTCGATGTCGAGGAGTTTGATCCCGGCCAGCTCACTCAGCTCGTACAAATTGCCGGAGACGAACGCGAGCATGCGGGTGAGTGAGGGTCCGCTGTTGGCCAGCGGGTAGCCGATTCGGACCAGACCTCCGCGCAGCAAACCGCTTTCGCGGCCACGCGCGCCGGGCAGCGGGCCGCCGAGATCCCCCGCCAGCGGCGTCATGTCCAGTATCTGCGCCCGGTGTTTGCGGTGCAGTTCCGGCGTTTCACCGGCCACCTTGGTGAAGGTTCCGGTGGTCTGCTCACCCGCGATGGCTTCTGCCGCCTGATCCAGCGGGAGGTAGCTCAGGATGCGATAGGTGACCACGATGGTGTCGTTCAAAAGGATTGCCTCTCAACGGAGATGTGGTGTCGCTCAGCCGAACAGGCCGGGAAGCCACGTGGACAGGGCGGGGACGAATGTGATCAGGACCAGCGTGAGGATCAGCGAAAGGAAGAATCGCCACGATGCGGTCGTGATCCGGTCGAGGCTGACGCCGGCGATGGACGCGCCCACGACCAGGGTCGGTGCGACCGGTGGAGTGACCAGCCCGACCAGCAGATTGATCACCACGATGACGCCGAAGTGGACCGGATCCATACCGAGGGCATCCGCCAGCGGCGCCAAGATGGGCACGGCGATGATGATGCCCGGTGCGACGTCGAGGAAGGTACCGATGATCAGCAGCAGAATGTTGATGAGAATCAACTGAATCCATACGGTCGAGGTCAGATTCAGCATGAACTCGGCGATCGTCTGGGGTATCTGCTCGATCGTCATGATCCAGCCGAACAGCGTGGAGGCCGCGATGATGAGCATCACGATGCCGGTCGCAGTGATCGCACGAGTCATGACCGCGGACAGGTCACGCAGTTTCAGCTCACGGTAGACGAGCAGTTCGACAGCCAGCGCGTAGAGCACCGTGGCGACCGCGGCCTCGGTGACCGTCAGGATTCCCGAGACGATTCCGCCGACCATGAGGACGGGGGTCAGAAGCGCCAGGAACGCACGGCCGAAGGAGCGGAAGAACTCTGGTACCGAGGCGCGCTCACCGGCCGGGTAGCCGGCCTTCACCGACTGCCAGTAACCGACGGCGATCAGCAGCACCACCATGAGAATGCCGGGCACGATGCCCGCGATGAACAGCGCGCTGATGGAGACACCTGCAGCGATTCCGTACAACACCATGGGAATCGACGGCGGGAACACCGAGCCGAGCACGCCTGCATTGGCCACGACGGCGCCCGCGAATGCCGGATCGTAACCGCGTTGGCGCATTTGGGGCACCAGCACACTCCCGACCGCGGCCGTGTTGGCCACCGACGATCCGGATACCCCGGAGAACAGCATCGTCGACAACACGCCGACCACTGCTAGGCCGCCGCGCAGGTGTCCGACCATCGTGGCGGCGAATTCGACCATGCGCCTGGCCATCGCGCCGCGGGCCATGATCTCGCCCGCGAGCAGGAAGGCCGGTATCGCGATGAGCGCGAAGGAGTCCATGCCGGTGAACATTCGTTGGGATATGACGGCCAGCGGCAGGTCGGTGCCGGTCGCCATCATGGCGACGACGACGGCCATCAGCAGTGCGATTCCCACTGCGACGTTGAGGGCGACGAGCACCGCGAAACCGCCGAAGAGCCAACCGATCATCATGATGCGCTCCGTTCGTGATTCGGGGTGTCTGCGATGGCGCCCTCGGCTTCCGCTGCCACGGCGCGGTCCTCGTCAGCGGACAGGAGGCCTTCGGCGTCGGCGCTCAGATGCAGCACGATGTGCTCGACACTGAACACCACACCGAGCACCGCGAAAATCGGGAACACCAGG
Source organism: Mycolicibacterium wolinskyi str. Jessa 2025 (assembly GCF_049241375.1). Taxonomy (NCBI): domain Bacteria; kingdom Bacillati; phylum Actinomycetota; class Actinomycetes; order Mycobacteriales; family Mycobacteriaceae; genus Mycobacterium; species Mycolicibacterium wolinskyi. Next base: position 1,717,024 of record NZ_CP185960.1, on the reverse strand, counting down.
TAGATCCAGGCCATCGGCATCCCGGTTGCCGGGGCCGCCGAGTCGAACCCGATGTCGATGAGGTTGCGGCTCGACAGGCCGACCACGACGAAGAACACGATGCTGACGACGTCGACACCGATGATCACGACGCGGCGCACCGCGACCGGAAACTTCGTGACGAGGCTGGAGTAACCGGCGTGCATCTGCCTGCGATGAGCCACAGTGATCGCGATGAAACTCGTGAGGATGAACAGGAATCGCGAGACTTCTTCGGTCCACGCCAGGGACTGGTCGAGGAAATAGCGGTACAACACCTGCATCGTGATGACGACCACCATGCCGACGAGGCCGGCGCCGGCAACGGCCCGAGCCACCAAGTCTAGGCCGTCTGCGATGCGGTGGAACGCCGCGGAGGATCGGAGCTGAGCCGACGGCGCGCTAAGAGTCATTGGACGCCACCAGATCGTCGTAGAGCTGCTGGCCGAACTCTTGCGCGTAGTGCTGATGCACTGGCCGGACCGCTTGGCGGAACGCGTCTTTGTCGACCTCGACGAACGCCATCCCGTTCTCGCGCAGCGTGTCCTGATACTTCTGTTCGTCTGCTGCGGTGCGTTCGTTGTGATGCGAACGCACTGTCTCGGCAGCCTCGGTGACGACCTTCTGCTGGTCCGGAGAGAGCCGATTCCAGGCGCGTTCCGACATCGCCAACATGACATAGCCGTACACGTGGTCGGTCTGCATGACATAGCGCTGGACCTCGAACAGGTTCGAGGACGCGATGATGGCGTAGGGGTTCTCCTGCCCGTCGATCACGCCTTGCTGCAGGGCGCCGTAAACCTCGGAGAACGCCATCGGGGTGGGGTTGGCACCCATGGCGCGCCAGGCGTCGATCGAAGCCGGAATCTCGGGTACTCGAATCTTGGCGCCGTCGAGCTGTGCCGGGGTGATGATCTCGCGGTTCGCGGTCAGTTCCCGTGGCCCTCGGTCGAGCCAGGCCAGGTTACGAATTCCCTTTTCCAGCAGGTCTTCCGACAGCTGCTGGCCGCCTGGTCCGGCGAGCGCACGATTGAGCGCCTGCTGACTTGTGAACATGTACGGGATTTCGAGCATCGTCATCGCGGGCTCGACCGAGGACAGCACACCGGCGACGAGCGTGAAGTCGACCGAGCCGATCTGCATACCCTCGACCATGTCGCGGTCGCCACCGAGTTGTGCGCCCGGATAGACCTTGACCTCGACCGAGCCACCACTGTTCTGGTTCACCAGATCTGCGAATTCCTGGGCCGAGGTCTGCCACGGATCGGTCGCGGAGTTGACATGCCCGAGGCGCAGTTGGATGGTGTCGTGACGGCCGCCGGAGCAGCCCGTCACTGCGCCGATCAAGGCGCACAGCGCCAATACCGCGGTCAGCGTCTTCAGCGAGGTGACCAGGCGCGCGGTCATACGGTCAACCCCGGGACGACCAGCGTCTTGATGGCCACGCCACCTTCGGCCTGGCGAGCGAATTCTGCGCCGACCTCGTGCAGCCCAATGCGTTTGGTGACGAAGCGGGCGTAGGTTTCGGTGTCGTTGTCAAGCAGACCGAGCGCCGAGTCGAAGTCGGCGCTGTTGTAGGTCAGCGACCCGACCACGGTCTGTTCGTCGGTGACCAGCGCCGATGCTGCGATCTGGGCAGTGTCGGCGTACAGGCCGAGCAACACTATCCGTCCCCCGGGTCGCGTGAGGGCCGCCGCATCGACGAGGCTGCCGGGCGCGGTGGCGGCGACGATCGTGATGTCCGATCGGCCGAACCGGTCGGCCCGCAACGAGTCGACGATGTCGGACGTTCGTACGTCAGAAGGCCTGTGTGCGCCCAGTTGTCCTGCAACTCTGAGCTTTTCATCATCGATGTCGGTTACGACGTCGACCTCGGCTCCGAGGTGGCGCGCCACCATCAGGCACAGCAGTCCGATGGTGCCCGAGCCGACGATGTTCACCGTCATGCCCGGGCCGGTGCCGCCGCGGCGATTCGCGTGGCTAGCGACCGCCAAGGGTTCGGCGAGCGCCGCCAGGTCGAGCGGAACACCGTCCGGCACACGATGAACCATGTTCGCGGGCGCGGCGAAGTACTCGGCAAGGCTACCGGTCCAGTCATGGGTGGCCGGGTACTGCTTGCGCTCGCAGATTTCGTTGTCTCCGTGCCGACATGCCCGGCAGGTCCCACAGATTCGGTGCGGCTGGATGGCCACCCGCTCCCCTACTTCGACCGAGGTGACGCCGGAGCCTCGTGCGTACACCGTGCCGGCAGGCTCATGTCCCAGCACGACCGGCGGCTGCCGGAAGGGGTGACGGCCGTGCCACGCGTGCAAGTCGGAGCCGCAGATGCCGGAGGCCTCGACGGCGATCACGACCTCATCGGCCCGCGGTTGCGGTTCGGCGATATCGCGAAGTTCGACGCTGCGGTGCGCCGTGAGGACAGCCGCCTTCATCGGCGCGCCTTCACGGTCGAGGGTCCGGACCACTCCAAGCGGGGCAAGGGAGATCGAGCGGGGCCAGTCCGGACCATGGGGCATCCTCCGTGCGTCGTCGATGAAGACGTAGGTTGTACGTACAATTGATACGTACAAGTATGATGTGGGGCACATTGCGTGTCAACTGTGACTGCGAGCCCTGACTTAGCCTCTATTTGCTGACCGATTTTGATAGGGGGCACCGTGGTGTCAGAGCCGCTACTGGACCGTGACAGCGGTGTCCCCCTCTATGCGCAGATCCGCGACGTTCTGCGCGGCCAGATACTCGGTCAGCACATCGCCCCGGGCGAGCATCTGCCCGGCGAGCTGGAACTCCAGGAGAGATTCGGCGTGGCGCGCAGCGTTATCCGCCAGGCGCTGTCCGAACTCGCGGACGCCGGACTCATCAGGCGCGAACGCGGCCGGGGCAGTGTCGTCGTCCCCACACGGTTGCATCACCGGCGAGCAGAACAGGCGGGCGGCCTGAGCCGACAGTTGGCGGCGGCAGGCGAGCACCTGCGGACCGTGGTGCTCGACCTGAGGGCCGCGACCGCACCGGACGCCGCAGTCCCGGCGCTCCGGACCGCCGACGCCTGGCGCATCGAGCGCCTGCGCTTCGTCGACGAGGAGCCGCTGGTTTTCATGCGGTCGTGGGTGTCCCGGGAACTGTTCCCCGACCTCACTGCCGACGCGATCGAGGGGTCGCTGCTCGGCTACATGCGGTCGACGGGGGTCGTTCCGGTCGGCGGCCCGCGCCAGTTACGAGCAGTGCCCGCGGATCCGACCGTGGCCGACCATCTGGGTATCGACGTCGGCACTCCGGTGCTGTTGCTGCAGGCATTGACCAACGACGACCAGGGCCGCGGCCTGGAGTGGTCCACGTTGTGGCACCAGCCGTCAACTGTTTTCGATGTCGATGCAAAGGTGGAGACCAGGGTCGACGCGCCGGCCGATCCGGCGGCTCCTGGTTCCCCGGACTTCGACCGGGTGCGCGAGCTGATCGCCGAGCTCGCATCGATCATCGGGCCCGGCCGGGCCTGAGTGCGGCCCTCGGATCCCGCCTCCCAATTGACGAGCCTGTTCTGGGAGAATCACCGCCATGAGTCCCACGCGCGGCGAAGCCCCGGATCGAAACCTTGCCCTTGAACTCGTCCGGGTAACCGAGGCGGGAGCCATGGCCGCGGGCCGTTGGGTCGGCCGCGGTGACAAAGAAGGTGGTGACGGGGCCGCCGTCGACGCCATGCGCGAGCTGGTCAACTCGGTTTCGATGCGCGGTGTCGTCGTCATCGGCGAGGGCGAGAAGGACAACGCCCCGATGCTCTACAACGGCGAAGAGGTCGGCAACGGCGACGGGCCGGAATGTGATTTCGCGGTCGACCCCATCGACGGCACCACGCTGATGAGCAAGGGCATGCCGAACGCGATCTCGGTGCTCGCGGTCGCCGAGCGCGGCGCGATGTTCGATCCGTCGGCGGTGTTCTACATGAACAAGATCGCGGTCGGGCCCGAAGCCGTCGACGCCATCGACATCACCGCCCCGATCGGCGAGAACGTCCGCCAGGTCGCCAAGGCCAAGGGCCTGTCGGTGTCGGACATGACCGTCTGCATCCTGGACCGCCCGCGTCACGAGCAACTGATCGCCGATGTCCGTGACACCGGCGCCCGCATACGGTTGATCTCCGACGGCGACGTCGCGGGCGCGATCTCGGCATGCCGCCCGCACTCCGGTACCGACATGCTCGCCGGCATCGGCGGCACGCCGGAAGGCATCATCGCCGCCGCCGCGATCCGCTGCATGGGCGGCGCGATCCAGGCTCAGCTGGCGCCCAAGGACGACGAGGAGCGGCAGAAGGCCGTCGACCGCGGCTACGACCTGGACGAGGTCCTGGTGACCGAGCACCTGGTGTCCGGTGAGAACGTGTTCTTCTGCGCCACCGGCGTCACCGACGGTGACCTGCTCAAGGGTGTGCGTTACGCGAGCGGCGGCTGCACCACGCAGTCGATCGTGATGCGCTCGAAGTCCGGAACGGTCCGCATGATCGAGGCCTATCACCGGCTGTCCAAGCTCAACGAGTACTCCGCGATCGACTTCACCGGGGACTCGTCGGCGATCCAACCCCTGCCCTGACAACCCACACATCTCAAAGGGAGCACATGTCCGACAAAGCCGTCGACGCATCAGGTGAAGGCGAGTACCGCATCGAGCACGACACCATGGGCGAGGTCCGGGTTCCGGTCAACGCCCTGTGGCGCGCACAGACCCAGCGGGCCGTGGAGAACTTCCCGATCTCGTTCCGCGGTCTGGAGCGCACTCAGATCCGCGCGCTCGGCCTGCTGAAAGCGGCCTGCGCCCAGGTCAACAAGGACCTCGGCCTGCTGGCGCCCGAGAAGGCCGACGCGATCATCGCCGCGGCCGGTGAGATCGCCGACGGGCAGCATGACGATCAGTTCCCGATCGACGTGTTCCAGACCGGCTCGGGTACGAGCTCGAACATGAACACCAACGAGGTGATCGCCTCGATCGCGGCCCGCAATGGCGTGACGGTGCATCCCAACGACGACGTGAACATGTCGCAGAGCTCCAACGACACGTTCCCCACCGCGACCCACATCGCCGCCACCGAAGCCGCTGTGCGCCACCTGATTCCGGCCTTGGAGGTGCTGCACGAGTCGCTGGCCGCCAAGGCCCGGCAGTGGCGGACCGTGGTGAAGTCAGGCCGCACGCACCTGATGGACGCCGTCCCGGTGACGCTGGGCCAGGAGTTCGGCGGGTACGCCCGCCAGATCGAGGCCGGCATCGAGCGGGTCAAGGCGACCCTGCCGCGCCTGGGTGAGCTGGCCATCGGCGGCACCGCCGTCGGCACCGGGCTCAACGCGCCCGACGGCTTCGGCGCCAAGGTCGTCGAGGTGCTGGTCAACCAGACCGGCCTGGCCGAATTGCGTACGGCCGTGGACTCATTCGAGGCCCAGGCCGCCCGTGACGGGCTGGTCGAGGCGTCCGGCGCGCTGCGCACCATCGCGGTGTCACTGACCAAGATCGCCAACGATGTGCGCTGGATGGGCTCGGGCCCGCTGACCGGCCTGGCCGAAATCCAGCTCCCCGATCTGCAGCCGGGCAGCTCGATCATGCCGGGCAAGGTCAATCCCGTTCTGCCGGAAGCGGTTACACAGGTGGCGTGCCAGGTGGTCGGCAACGACGCCGCGATCGCGATGGGCGGCGCGTCGGGAGCCTTCGAACTCAACGTGTACATCCCGATGATGGCGCGCAACCTGCTCGAATCGTTCACGCTGCTGTCGAACGTGTCGAAGCTGTTCGCCGCGCGCTGCATCGACGGCCTGGTCGCCAACGAGGAGCATTTGCGTGAGCTGGCCGAGTCCTCGCCGTCGATCGTGACGCCGCTGAACTCGGCGATCGGCTACGAGGAGGCCGCCAAGGTCGCCAAGCAGGCGCTCAAGGAGAAGAAGACCATCCGCCAGACCGTGATCGACCGCGGGCTGATCGGCGACAAGCTGTCGGAGGCCGAGCTCGACAAACGCCTCGACGTGCTCGCCATGGCCAAGGTCAAAGACGGCGACTGACCCTTCCTTTTCCTTACGGCGAGCAGTCCCCGCAAGCGGGACTGCTCGCCGTAAGTGACTTTCTGCTCTACCGCTGAACATCGCGCACCGGCATCGTGGAACGGTGACCACCGGCTTTCCCGACGCCGTGCGGACCGCACTGTCTCTGGCGGTTCGCGCGCCATCGGTGCACAACTCGCAACCGTGGCGCTGGCAGATGGGTGCCGACAGCCTGTGCCTGTATGCCGACCGTACGCACCATCTGCCTGACGCCGACAGCCGCGACCTGCTGTTGAGCTGTGGCGCGACCCTGCACCACTGCGTCGTCGCGCTGGCCAGGCTGGGATACCAGGCCACCGTTCACCGGTTGCCCGACCGGGCCGACCCAGATCTTGTGGCCGCGCTCACCGCCGAGCCCCGCGTCCCCACCGACGCAGACGTGACGCTGGCGGCGGCCATCGGCCGTCGCCCCATCGACGGCCGGCCCTACTTCGACCGCGAGGTCTCCCCCGCCGACATCGCATTGATGGGCGCGAGGGCCGCGCGAGCCGGGGTGACGTTGCGTCGCGTCGAGTCGTTCACCGATCTCACCCCCATCATGGACGTGGCTCGCCAGATCTCCGACCGCGGTGTGGTGGTCGCGCTGGGCACCCGTGATGACGACGATCTGGCACGGCTGCGCGCCGGGGAGGCGACGAGTCTCGTGTTGCTCACCGCGACCGCACTCGGGCTGGCTACCTGCCCGCTCACCGAGCCCCTCGAGGTGGCGCACACGCGAGCGGCGTTGCGCGACGAGATCTTCGATGGCCGCGAGCATCCGCAAGTGCTCATCCAGCTGGGCTGGGCCCTCGACGATGTCGCCCCGCTGCCCGACGCCCCGCGCCGCCAACCGGCATAGACGCTAGGCCGGTAGCGGCGCCACCCAGTGCAGCAGAGTGCCTCCGCCCGAACGGTTCTCGACCGTCAACCGCCCGCCGGACTGGGCGGCGCGCTCACGAAGATTCACCAGCCCGCTCTCGGTGACCGGCCCGGTGATACCGCGGCCGTTGTCAGCGACCTCGATGCTCAGATCGTCTTCGACTTTCACTCGAACAGTGAGTTCGGTTGCGCCCGAATGTCTTACCGCGTTGCTGACGGCTTCGCGCAGCACGGCCTCGGCATGGTCGGCCAGCGCGGGATCGACGACCGACAGCGGTCCGACGAACTGCGTGGTGGTGTGTAGCCCGGCACCGGAGAACTGCGCGATGATTTCGTCGAGCCGCTGGCGCAGCCGGGTGCTTCCGACCTGCGAACCATGCAAATCGAAGATGGCCGTGCGGATGTCCTGTATGACGGCCTGCAGGTCGTCGACGCTCGCGGCGAGCCGCTCCTGCACTTCGCCGGACCGCGCCCGCGGGATCGTGCCCTGCAGCGAAAGGCCTACGGCGAACAGCCGCTGGATCACGTGGTCGTGCAGGTCTCTGGCGATGCGGTCGCGGTCGGTAAGGACATCGAGTTCGCGCATCCGCCGCTGTGAGCCGGCCAGCTGCCAGGCCAGCGCGGCCTGATCGGCGAACGCGGCCATCATCTCCAACTGCTCGGCGGTGAACGGCCGGGTGTGCTCACCACGCAGTGCCACCAGAACGCCTGCCACGGCATCGGTGGCGCGCAGCGGCAACACCAGGGCCGGGCCCGCGAGGCCGGCGACACCGACTTCCGACCCGTCGACGCGGCGCGGCGTGCGATCCAGATACGCCTGGCCGATCGGTGTCCCACCGACCGCGATCGTCGACAACAGTGCACCGTCGGGCACCACTCCCGCCGTCTCGGCGACCACGAGTTCGTCGACGTCCGCGGCCTCGGGATCCGCCGGAACGGCCACGAGCGTGCCTTCGGCGTCGGTGAGCTTGAGCGCCTCCGCTGCCACCAGCCGGAACACCGTGGCGGGATCCGTTCCGGACAGCAACTCGGTGGCGATGTCGCGCGTGGCGGCGATCCACGACTGACGGGCTTGCGACTGCTCGTAGAGCCGGGCGTTGTCGACGGCGATACCCGCGGCGGCAGCCAGCGCCTGCACCAGGACTTCGTCGTCTTCGCTGAACGGCTGGCCGTTGATCTTCTCGGTCAGGTAAAGGTTGCCGAACACCTTGTCCCTCGTGCGCACGGGCACCCCGAGAAACGTGCGCATCGGCGGATGGTGGGACGGGAAGCCGACCGACGCCGGATGCAGCCGAATGTCTTCGAGCCGAATAGGTTTCGGGTCATCGATCAGCACACCCAGGACACCGCGCCCCTCCGGCAGCGGTCCGATCTGGTACCGGGTCTCCTCATCGATTCCCTCGTAGATGAACTCGGTGAGTTCGTGGCCCTCGCCGCGCACACCCAGGGCGCCGTAGCGGGCGTCGACGAGTTCGATCGCGGTGTGCACGATGGTCTTGAGCGTGACGTCGAGCTCGAGGCCCGATGTCACCACGAGCATCGCCTCGACCAGACCGTCGAGCCGATCGCGCCCTTCGACGATCTGCTCGACGCGGTCCTGGACCTCGCTGAGCAGTTCGCGCAGCCGCAGCTGCGAGAGCGTGTCACGCAACGGCGCCATCCGCTGCTCCTCGTCGGGCGCAGGCCCTTGCCCAGTCACGTCCCCCATGCTGGCATTGCTGCCTGTCGAGCACCAACCTTCACACGGCGGCCGGCTCGGGGCCGAAACGGAATCGCCGTCCGGTGATTCGCGTCGGCGTCACCCGCACCCAGTGGGTCTTCGCGGTAGCGGTCCACGGCAGCAACTGCGCCCGCTCGGCAGCGTCGAGTTCGTCGTCGGTGCGCAGCGTGTGCGCGACACCGCGGACGATCACGCTCCAGCCCTCGGCCACGTTGTGTTCGTCGACCTCGAACAGCACCTGATGGTTGATCGCCGCACTGATCAGCTTGGTGCCCTCCGCCGTTCGGAACAGGATCGTGCGGCCCTGCACCGCGAAATTCACCGGGAAGATGTGTGCCTCGTTGTCGACCGTGGTGACAAGCCGTCCCAGCGCGACGCTCCCGAGCAGTTCCCAGCTCTCCCGCTCCGAGAGGATCGTGACCGCATCATTCCCGGCCGGCTTGGCCGGGCTCACCACTGTGCCGAGTTCATAGCTCATGTATCCGAGATTATTGAGCGCCGCAGGCCGCGACCACGGGCGAAAAGCCCCGGTTGTAGGGACTAAAGTCCCCTGCGGTCCAGCTTCGACGCGAACACGGCGGCCTGCGTGCGACGTTCCATCCCCAGCTTCGCCAGCAACCGCGACACGTAGTTCTTGACGGTCTTCTCGGCCAGGAACATCCTCGCCGCGATCTGCTTGTTGGTCAGGCCTTCGCCGAGTAGGTCGAGCAACACCCGCTCCTGCTGCGTGAGCCCCGACAGCGGGTCGGAGCGCTCGGCGTCGCCGCGCAGCTTGGCCATCAGCGCCGCCGCGGCCCGGTTGTCGAGCAGCGAGCGGCCCGCGCCGACATCCTTGATCGCCTGGGCGAGCTCCATGCCTTTGATGTCCTTGACCACATACCCGCTCGCGCCGGCGAGGATGGCGTCGAGCATCGCCTCGTCGGACGTGTACGACGTCAACATCAGGCACCGCAGATCCGGCATCCGCGACAACAGATCCCGGCACAGCTCGATCCCGTTGCCGTCGGGGAGCCGGACGTCGAGCACTGCGACGTCCGGCTTCAGCGCGGGCACCCGGGCCAGCGCCTGGGCCACCGAATCGGCTTCCCCGATCACGTCGAGTTCGGGATCGGCGCTCAGCAAGTCGATCAGACCACGCCGCACCACCTCATGGTCGTCGACGAGAAAGACCCTGATCATCCCCCGAGTCTCACAACCGCTGCTGCCGATCGCAAGTGAGCAGCGAGCAGTCGGAGTCCGCCAACTCACCGACCCGGCCGTGTTCGGGGCCGATCACCACGAGCTGAATCGAATCGCGGTGCGCTGCCAGATAATCCAATGTGCTGCCGTCGCCGGCGACAGTCTGCACAGTCAGCTCCGGGTAGCGCCGGCGCCAGCGGGTGAGCCTGCGGTCGAGTTGAGCCTGTGCCAGCCGGTTGCGATCGGCGAGCGCGGTCGCGTCGTACATGTCGCTGTAGCGGTGCTGCCACGTCGTCATCACGCACAGCGGCGCACCGCGAAGCCGGGCCTCGTCGACACCGGCCTGCAGCGCGGTGCTGCTGGCGGGCCGCCCATCGAACTCGACCAGGATTCCTCCGCCTCCGGAAGCGGGTGTGCGGACCACGGCCACCGGGCAGTGCGCCGATTTGGCGACGGCCGACGCCGTCGCGCCGATGCGGCCGTGCGCGGCATCGTCTCGGCCGGTGGCGCCGACACACAGCATCGCGGCGGACCGCGATGCCTCGACCAGTGCCTCGATCGGCTTGTCCTGCACCACTTCCAGCTCGATCTTGACGGGTTGTTCGGTCGCTTCAACTGCGGTGAAGGCCTGCCGGATCGCGAGTTCGGCCGTCGCCAGTGCGCGGGCGGCACACTCGTGGTCGGTTCCGTTGTCAGCCGGGTCGATGGCATAGACCAGGCGCAACGGAATGTCGCGGCTGACAGCCTCTTTGACCGCCCAGATGGCGGCATCCAACGCGCTTTGCGATCCGTCGATTCCGACAACCACCGCATGTGCAGTCGACATCAAAATCTCCTAGGCGAAAGTGAGGATGGCTTCGACGGGCCGGCGCGGTGTGGGCGGCGGCACGTCTTCGAGCGATGGCGCGATGCCGATCCGGACGAGCACCTGGGGGCAGGCATCCCGGTCGATCAGTCGGCCGATGATGTCGCGGCTCGCGTGCAGTTCGGTCACGTGGGTCACCGGGCAACTGCCGAGTCCGGCGAGCGTGCATTCCAGCAGCGTGGTCGACAGCGCCTCACCGGCGTCAAGCGCATCCTCGCGGCTGTAGCCGTCGGTCGAGAGCACCACGATCGTCGCGGAGTCTTCGTTGACTCCTGCGCGGCGTTCGCTGTGCGCGGTGACCGGGAAGGCCCGCGACAACCCGACCCGTTCGCTTTCCTCCGCGGAAACCAGCGAGCTCTGCGGGATACCGTCTTCGGTGGCGAACGGCGTTGTCCACCAGGCGAGTTCAGCGTGGTAGGCCGAGTCGTAGAGGCGCAGTGATTCCGTCAGCGCGGCGGCCTCGGCCAGCTCCGGCCGGTCATCGTCGCTGAGCACGTCGAAGTGCACCGGCCCGTCGGCGAGCCGGGCACGCAGCAACGGCTCGAACGAATCCCAGTCCGCATACGCCGCCATCGGCAGCCGGTCGGTGCGCCGCGCGAGGATCGCGTCGGCGCGCCGGCGATGCGCGTCGGTCACGAACTGCATCGGGCTGAAATGCACGGTCGCCAGATGGTCGCGGTTGTTCGGGTTGGGGAACCGCTCGACGGAGGTCGCCCAGCCGGAAGCCGCCAGCGCGACGCGCAGGTGATCGAGCATCACCCCACAGCTGACAACGGCCTCACGCGACGAGCGGTCCGTCGAATGCACCACCCGATTGGTGTCGAGGAACAGTTTCAAACCCTCATCGTCTGCCACCCAGCGCCACGGCTGAGTGTTGTGCAACGACGGCGCACGCGACGCCAACTGCACGGCGGCGGTGATGGTTGCGGTATCGATCATGGTGTCGGGCATGCCACCAGCCTCGTCGCGCACGCCAGTGCGGGTTAGGGTCTTTGGTCCTCAACCCGGTGCGATGTGCGTCTCACGCACCGTTGTTGGGGCCGCCCGAGTTGGCCCCGGGGATGTCGGTGATCGGGAAGTTCGGCATGGGTGCCGGTGACGGGGTGTTGGGCAGCGACGGGATGTCTGCCGGTGGGATGTCGGTGAGCCCGTTGACGGGCGGGCCATTTTCGCGGCTGCCGTAGGCACTGCCGGGTTCACGCTCGCCGAGCAGGTGGCTGACCGTCACGAGGTGGTAGTCGTTGGCCCGCAGCACCGGGATGAACTGATACACCAGATCGACCGTGGACGAATAGGTGTCGTGGAACAGCACCACCGAGCCGGGCTTGATCTGGGACATCAGCATGTAGCGCGTGGCGGCGGTGTTGGCGTCGTTGGCCCAGTCGAACGGGATGACGTCCCAATTGATGTCGGCCAAACCCTGCTTGCCGGCTTCGGCGAGTACCCGATCGTTGATCAGACCGCCCGCGGTGCGGACGAGTTTGGGTCGGCTGCCCGTCGCGGCCTCGATCGCGTCATTGGCCTTGCTGAACTGTGCCGCGATGTCCTCGGGCGGAATCGTGGTCATGTTCGGGTGTTCCCACGTGTGGCTGCCGATCTCCATGCCGGCCTCGGCGATGCGCTTGGCACCGTCGGGGTTGGCCGCCACCTTGTTGCCGATCAGGAAGAACGTCGCCTTGGCGTCGTTGTCGTTCAGGATCTGCAGCAGACGGTCGGTGTACGGGCCGGGGCCGTCGTCGAACGTGAACGCGACACACTTCTCGACCGCACAGTCGACATCGTCGGCGCCGGCTTTTCGGACATGGCCGGTGAGAGCCCCGATGACCAGCACCGCCACGGCGACGACAACACCGAAGACGGTCCATCGCCACGCCTGCCGGTTAGCGGTGCCTGCCACTCCGGCAGCCTACCGGCTGGCGACTTGTGCACCTCCCGTAACGGCCGGCGTTACGGGAGGTGCACAAATCACTCACGGCAGGGCGCCGGGGCTGATCTCCTCCAGCATCTCGGTCACCAGCGCCGCGATCGGTGAGCGTTCGCTGCGCTGCAACGTGATGTGGGCGAACAGCGGGTGACCCTTGAGCTTTTCGATGACCGCGGCCACACCGTCGTGCCGGCCGACCCGCAGGTTGTCGCGCTGCGCGACATCGTGCGTGAGCACCACCCGTGATCCCGCGCCCAGGCGCGACAGGACGGTCAGCAGCACGTTGCGCTCCAGGGACTGAGCCTCGTCGACGATCACGAACGAGTCGTGCAACGAGCGGCCCCGGATGTGGGTCAGCGGCAGGACTTCGAGCATGCCGCGTGACAGCACCTCTTCGAGAACGGCCGGGCTGGCCAGGCCTTCGAGGGTGTCGAAGACGGCTTGCGCCCACGGCCCCATCTTTTCGCTCTCGCTGCCCGGCAGGTACCCGAGGTCCTGGCCACCGACGGCGTACAGCGGACGGAACACCACGACCTTGCGCTGGGTGCGCCGCTCCAGCACCGCCTCCAGGCCCGCGCACAGCGCCAGTGCCGATTTTCCGGTGCCGGCCTTGCCGCCCAGTGACACGATGCCGACCGACTCGTCGAGCAGCAGGTCGAGGGCGACGCGTTGTTCGGCGGACCTTCCCCGGAGGCCGAACACTTCGCGATCGCCACGGACCAGCTGCACCCGCTTGGCGGCGTTGACCCGGCCGAGCGCATGTGAGTTACCGCCAAGGAGCCGAATACCGGTGTGGCACGGCAGGTCCCGCGCGTCTGCCAGATCGATCTCACCATCGGCGAACAGCGTGTCGATGTCCTCGGCGGCGACGTCCATCTCGTCCATACCCGTCCAGCCGGACACGATGACGTCCTGCGCGTGGTACTCGTCGGCGGCCAGGCCCACCGCGCCGGCCTTGACGCGCAGCGGGATGTCCTTGCTCACCAGCGTGACGTGCTTGCCTTCGGCGGCGAGATTGGCCGCGCACGTCAGGATGCGTGAATCGTTGCTCTCGGTGCGAAAACCTGCAGGCAGCACCGAAGGATCGCTGTGATTCAGCTCGACATGCAGCGTACCGCCCTGTGTCCCAACCGGAATCGGCTGATCCAGCCGTCCGTGCTCAAGCCGCAGATCGTCGAACATCCGCAGCGCCTGCCGGGCGAACCAACCCAGCTCGTGGTGATGCCGTTTGGCCTCGAGCTCGCTGATGACGACCAGCGGGACCACCACTTCATGCTCGGCGAAGCGGGTGCATGCCCATGGATCGGACAGCAACACCGACGTGTCGAGCACATAGGTACGGACAGCGTTATCAGTCACGTGGCGCTCCTAGAACTCGCGCGGCCCCACCCGAGCTTCTCGGTGGACACTGCGGCACCAGGACCGGGGCCGGTCCTCTCGTGATCGAAACGATCGGTACCGCCCGGACAGCAGAGCATGTCGCTAGCCATCGGATTCGACGCTACTCCCGCCACGGCGGGGTTGCTGGCTGGCGCGCCGGGTGTTTGGCGCCCGGCGCGTTACGGGTTCGTGAACTCCTGGAGTTGAGGTTCGCCCGCCAGGCCCCAGGCCGCGATGCGATCGGAGATCACGGTCCGCAGCGCGGCCTTGTCGAAGATGCCCGTCTCGGCCACGAGCGCGACCTTGTCCCGATAGGCGTCGATGTCCGCGCCAATCACGTCGAGCTCGGCCGCGCGTGCGGCGATCGCCGCGACGGTCTCGTCACGGTGCGTGCCCAGCAGATGCGTCACCAGGTTGGCGAAGAACTCCTCGTGGCGCTCCTCGTCCGCGGCGATGCGGCCCATCATCGCCTTCAGCACCGGCTCGGCGACCTCCGCCTGGAGGTTGCGGCAGTAGACGGCGTGCGACCGCTCGAAGAACGCCATGAACACCAGCGTCTCGATCTGGCTGTAGGTGTCGGCCCGGTAGCCCTTCATCACGTGCTCGACGCGCACGTCCTCGTTGGCGGTCGGGTCGATCTCGCGCGTGACGACGAGGTAGTTGCGCAGCGCGACGGCGTGCAGGTGTTCCTCGGCGGTCCACCGGCCGAGGAAGCGGCCCCACTTCTCTTCGAGAATGAAGTGCTCGACGAGCTCACGGTGGTAACCGGCCAGGTTGTCCTTGGTGATCAGCAGGATCTCCAAGGCGTCGGTGACGTTCTTCGGCAACGTCACCTGCGACGGATCCCAGTCCTTGCCACCGAGGAAGGCGAAGTTCTCTCCCTGGTCGAACGGCACGTAATCGTGTGCGTACCAGAGGTCCTCGGTGTCCAGGTGGCGACGCAGTTCGGCGTTGACAACCGGCTCGAGCTCAGGGTCAGCGCGTTAGGGACAGGTTTCTGTGCCATGAAAGTAACTGTAACCCGAGTTCACACATTTCTCGAAATCGGGTCGGGCGTGTCACCGATTGTGCAGCTGCCAGTCCTCCAGCCCGTCGTACAGCGGAAACTGCCGCGCCAGGCGCGTGACGCGGTCGCGCAGCGCGGCGACGTCCGCCGCCGCGCCTTGGGCGAGCGCGGTACCGATGATGTCGGCGACCTCGGTGAACTCGATGTCACCGAACCCACGGGTGGCCAACGCGGACGTGCCGATGCGCACACCCGAGGTCACCATCGGCGGGCGCGGGTCGTTGGGAACCGCGTTGCGGTTGACCGTGATGCCGATCTCGTGAAGCAGGTCCTCGGCGGCCTTGCCGTCCAGCGGCGAGTTCCGCAGATCCACGAGCACGAGGTGCACGTCGGTTCCGCCGGTGACGACCGAGACGCCGGACTTCGCGACGTCGGCTTCCAGCAAGCGGTCGGCCAGGATCCGGGCACCCGAGAGTGTGCGCTGCTGGCGGTCGGCGAACTCCGGCGTGCCCGCGATCTTGAATGTGATGGCTTTGCCTGCGACCACCTGCATGGCCGGGCCGCCCTGTGTACCGGGGAACATCGCCGAGTTCAGCTGCTTGGCGAACTCCTTGCGGCCCAGGATCAGGCCCGAGCGTGCGCCGCCGAGCGTCTTGTGCACGGTCGTCGACACCAGGTCGGCGTGCGGCACCGGATTCGGATGCATGCGCGCGGCCACGAGGCCGGCGAAGTGTGCCATGTCGACCCACAGGTGTGCGCCGATCTCGTCGGCGATCGAGCGGAACGCGGCGAAGTCCAGCGTGCGCGGATAGGCCGACCAGCCGGCGATGAGCACCTTGGGCCGGAATTCGAGCGCGCATGCCCGCACGGCGTCCATGTCGATCAAGCCGGTCGCGGTGTCGACGCCGTAGAACCCGGACTCGTAGACCTTGCCGGAGAAGTTGAGCTTCATGCCGTGGGTCAGATGCCCGCCGTTGGCCAGGTCCAGACCGAGCAGCCGCTCCCCCGGCGCCATGAGCGCGGCCAGCACCGCGGCGTTGGCCTGCGCGCCGGAATGCGGCTGTACGTTGGCGAATTCGGCGTCGAACAGCGCCTTGGCGCGGTCGCGCGCGATGTTCTCGATGACGTCGACGTGCTCACAGCCGCCGTAGTACCGCCGCCCGGGCAGGCCCTCGGCGTACTTGTTGGTCAGGATGCTGCCCTGGGCCTGCAGCACCGAGCGCGGCGCGAAGTTCTCCGACGCGATCATCTCGAGCGTGTCGCGCTGGCGACCGAGCTCCTTGTCGAGCAACTCGGCGATGTCGGGATCGACTTCGGCGAGAGATGCGGACATCACGGACGTGGCGAGGCTCGTTGAGGCTGTCACGGTGCCCGAGTCTGGCATACCTGGCCGGGGTATTGGGGCCTACCCTGTCAGGTTGCTGTGGATTCGCTGATAGCGAAGCTCAGAGCGTGAGACCCGGGTAAAGCGGGTTGGCGTCGAGCAGCTCGGCCGATGCTGCGTGGACGCGTTCCGCGGTGCCGTCGGCCAGTTTGTACTTGGCTTTCGACGTCCCATCGGCGGCCGTGTTGGACAGCACGTCGACGATGAGCTCGGCGACCCGGTCGAAGTCGTCGGCACCGAAGCCGCGGCTCGTCAGCGCGGGCGTGCCGAGCCGGATACCGCTCGTGTACCAGGCCCCGTTGGGGTCGGCCGGCACGGCGTTGCGGTTGGTGACGACACCGGCGTCGAGCAGGGCCGACTCGGCCTGCCGGCCGGTCAACCCGAACGAACGCACGTCGAGCAGCACGATGTGGTTGTCGGTGCCGCCGGTGACCAGGCCCGCGTCGCGCTTGACGAATCCGTCGGCCAGGGCCTGGGCGTTGTCGGCGACCTGCTGCGCGTAGGTCTGGAACGCGGGCTGGCGCGCCTCGGCCAGCGCGACGGCCTTGGCGGCCATGACGTGGCTCAGCGGCCCGCCCAACACCATCGGGCAGCCCTTGTCCACCGCGGGCGCGAACTCCTCGGTGGCCAGCACCATGCCGCCACGCGGACCGCGCAGCGACTTGTGCGTGGTCGTGGTGGTGACGTGGGCGTGCGGCACCGGATCCTCGTCACCGGTGAACACCTTGCCCGCCACCAGGCCCGCGAAGTGGGCCATGTCGACCATGAGGGTCGCGCCGACCTCGTCGGCGATCTCGCGCATCTTGGCGAAGTTCACCCGGCGCGGGTAGGCCGAGTAGCCGGCGACCAGAATCAGCGGCTTGAACTCGCGAGCCGCGGCCGCGACGGCGTCGTAGTCCAGGAACCCGGTCTCCGGATTGGTGCCGTAGCTGCGCTGATGGAACATCTTGCCGGAGATGTTTGGCCGGAACCCGTGCGTGAGGTGGCCGCCCGCGTCCAGCGACATGCCGAGCAGCCGCTGGTTGCCCAGCTTGTTGCGCAGCGTCTCCCAATCCGCCTCGGACAGGTCGTTGACGTGCTTGGCGCCGAAGTTCGCGAGCTCGGGAGCCTCCACCCGGGTGGCCAGAATCGCCCAGAAGGCAACAAGATTGGCGTCGATCCCGGAGTGCGGCTGCACATAGGCGTAGGGCGCGCCGAACAGTTCGCGGGCGTGCTCGGCGGCAAGCGCCTCGACCGTGTCGACGTTCTGGCAGCCCGCGTAGAACCGGTGCCCGACGGTGCCCTCGGCGTACTTGTCGGAGAACCAGGTGCCCATGGTGAGCAGCACGGCCGGCGACGCGTAGTTTTCACTGGCGATCAGCTTGAGCGAATCACGTTGATCGGCAAGCTCTTTGCGCGTGGCAGCGGCGACCCGGGGCTCGACGGATTCGATGACCTGCAGGGCGGCCTGATAGGCGGCGCTTGCGGTGTCGGCGTAGTCGGCGCCCGAAGACGCGGGCAAGGAGGATGACGGGTCTGCTGCCATGGCATTCAGCCTAGTCGGAGCTCATCCGCGCAGCGTCGACGGGATCAGCGGCTCGTCGAGCAGCCTGCCGAACCGCTGTGTGAGTGATTCGTCGGCCGGGCGGGCATCGAGCCAGCCTCGCAGCAACCGGTAGCCCTCGATGTAGGTGCTGGTGTAGGCCCGCCACAGCGGCGAGGACAGAAACCGCAGCATCTGGCGGGCACGCTCGTCGTTGACCAGCAGCCATTGCTTGAGAAATGCGACGACGTCGTCGACGTCGCGACGCTCGTCGTGCAGCATCAGCGCGGCGTCCTGACGGACGTCGGCCAGCCCGGCCATGGCCTCCGACACCGCTTCGGCGCGTTCGCCGTCGAAACGCAGCCCGAGGTCGGCGTAGATCTCGGCCGCCCAGGCGCCCCAGCCGGGCCCGATCGCGGCATACAGCGCCAGATCGGCCAGACCCTCGGCCATCAGGCATTGCGGGGTGTTGACGAGAAAGATCGTCTGTTCGAGCTGACCGTCGCGCGCCACCAGACCGGCCTCCTTGCGGCAGTGTTCGGTGTGGTGGCCGGGATAGGACTCGTGCGCGACGAGCCGAGGCAGGTTGGCCATCTGCTGTTTGAGGTCGGCGTTGACGGCGACGGTCGAGCGGTAGTCGCCCAGGTAGTAGTTGAACCCCGACCACGGTTTGTCGGTGACGACCTCGTATGTGATGGTCTCGGTTTCGGGCAGCGGGTATTCGGCCCGCACACGGTCGCGCAGCGCCGACGAGAACGCGTGGATGCATTCCTCGAGCCGCTCGGGCGGGATCTCGTCGCCCGTGCGGTGGGCCTGGATACGGTCGGCCAGCGGACCGCTGCCGCCCAGCGCCTCGTCGAGTTTGGCGTGCGCGGCGCGGTACCTGTCCGGGTCGCCTTTCGCGATCCGCACGTCGAAGTAGGCCTCGACTTCGTCGACGAACCCGACGTCCTCACCGGCGAACTTGCGGCCCGCGCAGTTCAGCGCGCGCAGGTGCGCGGCGATGTAGGCGGCCCGGTCACGATCCAGGTCGTCGGGGATCTGGCCGAGCAGCCGGTCGGCCTGGCGGGCGAGGTCGGCCGGGTCGGGTGCGGGTTCGTTCTCGACGGCGCGACGCAGCGCGGGATCGCCCGTGAAGGAATCGACGTAGCCTTCCTCGACCCGGTCGAAGCGCAAACCGAGCAGCAGATATTCACGGACGAAGCTGTCGGAGTCGGTTGTGCTGTTCACCCGAATGTCCATCCCGTTAGGCATGCCCTCAACCGTAAATGCAAGACTGACCGAATGCCGCGGCCAAGCGAGCCGAGCCCCTATGTGGAGTTCGACCGAAGTCAATGGCGTTCGTTGCGCATGTCGACCCCGCTCAAACTCACCGAAGACGAGCTGGTGCGCCTGCGCGGTATGGGTGAGAAGCTCGACCTACTCGAGGTCGAAGAGGTCTACCTGCCCCTCGCCCGGTTGATCCACCTGCAGGTGGCCGCCCGGCAGCGGCTGTTCGCCGCGACCGCGGAGTTTCTCGGTGAGCCGCAGCAGAATCCGGACCGTCCCGTGCCGTTCGTCATCGGCGTCGCGGGCAGTGTGGCGGTCGGGAAATCCACCACCGCGCGTGTGCTGCAAGCGCTGCTGGCCCGCTGGGAGCATCATCCGCGCGTCGACCTGGTCACCACGGACGGCTTCCTCTACCCGAATCGCGAGCTGAACCGCCGGAACCTGATGCACCGCAAAGGGTTCCCCGAGAGCTATGACCGGCGTGGCCTGATGCGGTTCGTGACCGCGGTGAAGTCGGGGTCCGACGAAGTGAGCGCACCGGTGTATTCGCACCTGCTCTACGACATCGTGCCGGACGAGCACCAGGTGGTGCGCCACCCCGACATCCTCATCCTGGAAGGCCTCAACGTCCTGCAGACGGGCCCCGCGCTCATGGTGTCGGATCTGTTCGACTTCTCGGTGTACGTCGACGCCCGCATCGAGGACATCGAGAACTGGTACATCTCCCGGTTCCTGACGATGCGGTCGACGGCGTTCGCCGACCCGGCGTCACACTTCCATCACTACGCGACGTTGACCGACGAGCAGGCCGTGTTCGCCGCACGCGACATCTGGCATTCCATCAACCGGCCCAACCTGATCGAGAACATCCTGCCGACCCGGCCGCGCGCGACCCTGGTGCTGCGCAAGGACGCCGACCACGCGATCAACCGGCTGCGGCTTCGGAAGTTGTAGCCTCGCCCGAACTCAGCGGCCCGCACCGCACGGCGAACCGATCCCGCACGGTGTCCAGGCTGCGGCGAAGATGTTCGCGTTCGCGACCGTGTACGCGCATGAATCTCACCACGCCCGCGGTGCGGCGCGGCCACGGATACCAGCGGTCGTAGTCCAGGCCGCATTCACCGAACACCTTGGCGGGCATGGCATCGGCCATGAGCCCGAGGTTGTACTGGGCGAGCGTGAACAGCGTGTAGGGCAGCACCGATCTGTGCTTGTCCCACAGGTCTTGCATGTCCAGCTCGTAGAGGGGCAGGTCGGCAAGCTTGTCCAAGAACATCGCGTGGGTGAGGAAATACCCCATGTACGACGTCAGATGCATTGTGGCCGAACGCGGCTGGATCGACAGCACCGAGCCGGCGGCGGAGAGGTACGGCTCGTAGGGGTGGTCGCCCTTCGTCAGGTAGCCGGTGCAGTTCACGATCCAGCTGCCCTCCTGGATCGTTTTCGTTGCGCCGCTGCGGAATACCGCCTCGGTGGAGCCGTCGCGGTCGACGACGTCGTCGAGGTGGTCCATGATCACGTCGTTGAGACCGGCCGCGATCGCCTTGTTCTCGGTCTCGGACAGCACACCCAACAGGAAGTTGCCGGTCTGCGGCGTCAGCCACGTGCCGTACCTCGTGCGGAACCAGTCGGCGAGCTCATTCTCGTTGGTGCCGTCGAACTCCCGGCACATGTCGATGGCCATGCTGCTGAGCAACGTGCTGCCCCACCACCGCCGGGCGCCGACGGGAAAGAACTTCTCCCTGCTCGCGAAGAACGTCCCCGAGCCGGCCACCAGGTTGACCTCGCGACCCGGGTAGGCCGTGATGAGCGTGTGGGCGGTGTCCATCGCCGTCTTGCCGCCACCGATCAGCCACACGGGAGCGTCGCTGTCGCGCATCGGGCCGCTCCGCACGTCGCAGTAGTCGGGTGACACCGAATGGACACGCGCGCTCGACAGCTCAAGCGGGTCGTTCGGCATCACCCGTATTCCGTACGCCTTGATCAACCGGTTGGCCTCGATGACCCGCTGTCCGCCGTCGGGGGTGCGGCAAGTTATCCGCACATTGCCACCGGTCTCCACCTCCGATTGCAGATCCCACCCGTACCGTTCATCGACCGTCACGCGCTTCTTGATCTCGTGAAGGCAGTGCTGGAAGTGGTCCAGCACTTCGTCCTTCGTGGCGAGGTAGGACGGCTCGCGGCCCAGCGTCCACTTGATGTTGCCCGCCGTGAACATCGGGTGTGGTTGATGCAGGCGCACATAGGAGTACGTGTCGTTCCACATTCCCCCGACACGGGCGCGGCGGTCGATCAGGATCACCTTCTGGTCGCGGCTCAGATACCGGCTCGCGGCGAACAACGCGTTGAGCCCGGCGATACCGGCCCCGACGATGCACACGTCGCACGTGTCGATCTGGGTGGGAGCTGATGTTGCTTGAGCGGTCACGGCAACCTCCTCGCGATCTGTTGCCGCCAAGTCTTGTCGCGCGGGCCGCGAAAGTCTTAGGTAGTCGACTACCCGAATTGCGCGAGCGGCGTCACCCGTGTCCCCGGGTGACGCCGCATCGCCGACCGTGCGGGTCAGGCCTTGATGCGCCGTACGCCGACGTACTGCCATTCCGCCATCACCGCGGTGTAGATGCCGGTGCCGATGACGAGCACGACGCCCGCGGCGGTCAGCGACATGGTGAGGACGGCGACGATCGCGATCACCGTGCACAGCGCGTTCGCGATCACGGTGCCGATGCCCGCCGGGCGTACGTGTTCGATCGCGGCAAGCGCGAACACAACGACACCGTAGACGACCGAGAAGACCCCGACGCCGTACTCGACGGACTTCGGCAGGCCGGTGAGCTCCGAGAACCAGCCTGCCGCGGCGAGCAAAGCGATGCCGCTGATGCCGACGAACACGGCGTCGACGCGCATGGCAAGGCGCAACAGTGAATCGGTGCCGGTGGCGGACCTGGCGGTGATGGCGGTCATGATTCTCCTTCTGGTGGTGGTGTTTTCACTGCGGAAGAATGAGCACGGTGCGGGGGCGCCGTAACCTCTCGCGGCGGTGCCCCGCACCGGCTCGGGAGGGAGTCACGCCAGACGGCGCACTCCGCGGTACTGGAGCCAGGCCAGCGCGGCCGTGGCAGCGACGAAACTCAACACCAGATCGGCGCCGATCTCGCTCAGCGGCAACCAATCGGCGACGATCGCGGTCACCGTGGTGACCGCGAAGGCGACATTGCCGATGACGACGGCGACGCCGACCTTGCGGATGTCGGGCAGCGCGGCCAGCACATAGAGCAGAGCTCCGTAGCCGACGAGCGCCGCGCCCCCGATCCAGCCCGCGGTGGCGGACAGGCCGGAGATCCGGGCGAGCGGATCGGCTGCCATCGCGACGAGCAGCCCGACGCCCGCACACAGGGTGGCGTCGGCGCGCAGGGCGAACCGCAGCAGGGAGTCGGTCGAGTCGGACAGTGGCGGGGTGACGATGGCGGTCATGTCGGCTCCTCGGCGATGAGGCGATGGTCGAACGCTTCGAACACCTCAAACACTGTTCACGAAGCACTGCCAGATCGACGCCAGACACTGCCAAGCACTGCCAGCCCCAGGTCAGGGCGGTTGCGACCGCCTGTCGTTCATATCGACACGAGGGTCGTGGACTGCGCTGAAAAGCGGTCCGGCCACAGCCGGGATGTCGAAGTCAACGCCAGGGGCGCGATCCGGGTCTATCGACCGGCGGAATCCATCGCCGGGGCCAGGGTGCCGCGCAGATCAGCGGCGATCACTTTGGCCGCGGCGTTCTGCCAGTTGTGCAGCGAGCGCTGCGGCACCTCGGTCACGAACCATTGCCAGGCCTGCCGGGCGACCGGATCCAGCCCGGCGGCCGTCGCGTTCTGTGCGTAGGCCCGCACGCCGACGACGTACGGGAAATACAGCGAGTTGTAGTGGCGCCATTCCTCGGTGGTGCCGAAGTCGCCGCCGTCGCGCGGTTTGAGCGCTGCGATGCGGTCGGCGAGCAACGCCTTGAGTTCGTTGGCGCGCTCCAGTGGTTGATCGGGTGCGCCGCGCTCGGCGAGGCGGGCGTCGATGGCGGGCAGCGCGGTCAACGGGCTCGCGACGAGTTTGGACAGATCGCCGTAGTGGCCGAGGGCGCGCCGGGTGAGCCGCGCGAAGGCCTCGTCGTCCATGTCGTCGAGCGGGCTGCCCGAGCGCAACGGGAGCGCGGCCTCGGTCTGTCGCAGCGCTTCGCGATCGGCGCGCAGACCCGGTGAGCGCGAGAACGCCAGACGGTCGAACACCCCCGCGAGCGGGCCGGCCAGCACTTCGACGGCCACGGCGACCGCCAGGCTTGTGAACAGCAGGACCGTCATCGCGACGCGCCCGTCCCCGGTGTCCAGCACCGCTAGGCCGATCAGGGCTTGGGCGCCGAACGGCACCGCGATCACGAGCGTGCCGATGATGGACCTGCGCATGTCCGCGCGCAGGGCCTGACCTTCGTCGAACGCGTCCCATATCGCGACCGCGATGCCCAGCAGTGCGACGTCGAAACCGGTGGACGCCAACGCCAACCAGCTCGGCACCAAGCCCAGCGGGATGACCAGGATCGCGTTGCCGAGCGCGAAGAACAGCGTCGCCACGATGATGAACCCCACGACCGAACCGGGCTTGGCTCCGCCGAGGACCGCCTTGACCATGGCGCCGAGCGCGGACAGGGATATGACGGCGAACATCACCCAGTGCCCGGTGCGGAGCGGGCCGTCGACGCTGCCCGCCATGGCGGCCCCGGCCAGCGCCAGGACGGCGACGGCGAAGATCGCGGCGATCTCACCTGCCCGTGCCCGCCAGGTGTCGCGGGGACGGGCCAGCTCGACCATCACCGCGAACCACGCGATACCCGGCAACGCGACCAGGTAGATCTCGATGCGGCTGAGCAGTTCCGAACCCGAGGTGACGCGAACGGCGTCGAGTGCGACGACGGCTGCGAAGCTCGTCAGCCCGATCGCGGCGAACACCAGCACGGGTTTGCGCGGGTCGCGGGCCAGCAGATAGAGACCCAACCACCAGCTGAGTGTGAAGACCACTGCCGACAGCGCAGCCATCTCTTCAGTTTGTCACTTGCGCTGTCACTTGCCGAAACGGCGGTGCCTCGCGGTGTAGTCGCGCAGGGCGCGCAGGAAGTCGACCCGGCGGAACGCGGGCCAGTACGCCTCGGTGAACCACATCTCCGAATAGGCGCTCTGCCACAACAGGAATCCCGACAACCGCTGCTCACCCGAGGTGCGGATCACCAGGTCGGGATCAGGCTGCCCGGACGTGTAGAGGTTCTCCGAGATGCCGTCGGCGGTCACGGCTTCGATGAGTTGCTCGGCCGTCGCGCCGTTCGCGAGTTCCTTCGACAGCAGCGAGCGGACCGCGTCGACGATCTCCTGGCGGCCGCCGTAAGCCACCGCGACGTTGACGTGGAACGTCCCGGACGCCGTCGACGCCGTCCGCTCGGTGGCCTCCCGCAGGCGCCGGGCAGGCTCGTCCCCCAACAGTTCGAGATCGCCGACGGTGCGCACGCTCCACTTGTTGGCCGGCGCGCAGATCTCTTCGACGACATCGGTGATGATCTCGATCAGCGCGGACAGTTCCTCGGGGTCGCGCTGCAGATTTTCCGTCGACAGCAGATACACCGTCGTCATCTCGATGCCGGCGGCCTGGCACCAGCGCAGCATCTCGGCGATCTTCGCCGCACCCATCCGGTACCCGATGCTGACGTCGTCGTGACCCGCGTCACGCGCCCATCGCCGGTTGCCGTCGCACAGCACCGCGATATGGCGTGGCAGCTCGGATTTGGACCGCGCCAGCTCCTGGCGCAACCGCATCTCGTAGAGCCGGTAGGCCGGTTCCTTGAGACGCGGGGGAATGATGTCCACGAGAATCAAGACTACTGTGATCGTCGGGGTACCCCATGGCTGTTGATGGAGGTGACATGTCCGCGCCGATCGATGCCGCCAAGCCTTACCGGTCAGCGGCGGTGGTGAACCGGCCCGCCGAGGATCTGCCGGAGGCAGTGGCAGAGGGTGTCGCGCAGTTTCTCGGCAAGCCGCGAGCGCGTGGCTGGATCCATGTGTACTCGGCGGTCATCGCGTTCATCGCCGGTGCCGCACTGGTGTCGGTGTCGTGGTCGGTGGAGTCGACGCGGGCCGGGCTGGCCACGTTGCTCTACACGTTCACGATCGTGGCGATGTTCGCGGTCAGCGGTACCTATCACCGAGTGCACTGGACCTCGGCGAATGCCCGCAAGTGGATGAAGCGGCTCGACCACTCGATGATCTTCATCTTCATCGCAGGCAGCTACACACCTTTCGCGCTGCTGGCACTCCCGGAATCCAAAGGCATGGTGCTGTTCTGGATCGTGTGGGGCGGCGCGATCGCGGGTGTGCTGCTCAAGATGTTCTGGCCGTCGGCGCCACGCTGGCTCGGCGTGCCGCTCTACATCCTGCTGGGCTGGGTGGCGGCCTGGTTCATCGGACCGATCATGCACGGCGCCGGGGTGGCCGCCGTCGTGCTGTTAATCGTCGGCGGTGCGCTCTACAGCATCGGCGGCGTGCTCTACGCGCTCAAATGGCCGAACCCGTGGCCGACGACATTCGGACATCACGAGTTCTTCCACGCCTGCACCGCGGTCGCGGCGATCTGCCACTACATCGCGATGTGGTTCGCGGTCTTCTGAATCGTCTTCCGAGTCAGAGCTGCTTGATGTCCGCGGGTGACCAGTAGGCCTTCATCGACGTGATCTGACCGTCGTCGTCGAAGGTCATGACCTCGATGGGTTCGATGCGCATCGCGCCGCCGATGGTGATGGCGAACACGAACGCGGCCTCGGTACCGCCCGGGCGGAAGCTCAGCAGTTCGGTGGAGATCCCGCCTGCCGCCTCGATGTTCTTGTAGAAGCCTTCGATGGCCTGCCTCCCGATGTGGACCTCACCGCTGCCGACCGGGTCTTCGAGAGTCGCGTCTTCGGCGTACAGCGCCGCGATGTCGGCCGCAACGCCTTTCGCGCAGGTGTCGAGGTAACGCTTGACGAAGGTTTCCAAGGCTGCCGCGTCGTGGCTCATGGCCGCGAGGCTACACGGCCACACCGAGTGCGGCAGCGAGATCCTCGACGCTCGTCACGGGCAGATCGCACACTCTGCCCCGGCACACGTAGGCCGCGTCGGCACCGTCGACGCGGTCACGGCCCATCAGCAATTCCGACGAGTCGACCGCGCCGCCGACCACCACTGCCCCGCCCGGCGCCAGGGACCGCGCCGCGGCCAGCAGTTGCGAGGACGGTTCGCACGCGACGGCGATCTGGATGGGCCCGCGCACCGCGGCCTCGGCCACCGCCAGCCAATGCCCGGCCGAGCGCGCGGCCCGCGCGAGGATCGGGGTAGCCGTGGCCAAAGTCGCCTGTGCCGCATCGGCATAGCGCTCCGACGAAGTCAGGTGCGCTGCCAGTTGCAGCGCCTCGGCGATCAACGACGCCCCGGCCGGGGTGGCCCCGTCGATGGGGTCGGCGGGCCGCACCATGAGCTTCTCGGCGTCGTCGGCGGTGTCGAACCAGCGTCCGGGCTGCTCGGCATCGGCGAAGTGGTCGAGCGCGACATCCAAGACGTGGACCGCCTCGGCCAGCCACGATCCGGTCAGTTGATACAGCGTCAACAGTCCGGTCGCCAACGCCGCGTGATCCTCCAGGATCGCGGCGCTCTCACCGACCTGGCCGCCGAGACTCGCGCGCCGCAACCGTCCGTCGACGATGTGCAGAGCCCACACTCGACGCGCGCATTCCATTGCGGCATCGAGCAATTCGGGCCGGTCGAGCGCCACCGAGGCCTCGGCCAACGCGGTGATCGCCAAACCGTTCCATGCGGTCACCACCTTGTCGTCGCGCCCGGGCTGGGGACGTGCGGCACGGGCCGCCAGCAGCCGGGCGCGCACGGACGCGAAGCGGGCCTCGTCGCCGGGATCGGCGGGAAGCTGCAGAACCGACGAGCCGTGTTCGAACGTGCCGGCCGCGGTCACACCGAAAAGCGAAGTGGCCCAATCGCCGTCGTCCGCACCGAGGACCTCTCGCAGCTCGTCGGGGGTCCACACGTATGTCAGCCCTTCGCGGCCGGCGGCGTCGGCGTCCAGCGACGACGTCAACATCCCGTCGACACCGAGTTCACGGATCATGAAATCCGCTGTCTCGGAAGCTATCCGGCGGGCCAACGAGTTCCCGGTGCGGCGGGCCAGGTGCGCGTAGGCGCGCAGCAGCAACGCATTGTCGTAGAGCATCTTCTCGAAATGCGGTACCACCCAACGAGGATCGACGCTGTAGCGGGCGAATCCACCGGCCAGCTGATCGTAGATACCGCCGCGGGCCATCGCCGAACAGGTGCGCTCGACGGCACCGAGCGCGTCGCCGGACCCGGTGCGCTCATGGTGACGCAGCAGGGCCTCCAACAATGCCGACGGCGGGAACTTCGGCGCCCGGCCGAAGCCGCCGTGCACGGCGTCCTCATCGCTCAGGACGGCCGCCACCGCGTGGTCGCACAACTCGGGCCCCACGGGTGCGCCACCTCCGGGCAGCGCGGCCGCCATCGACCGCAGCTCGGTCGTGATCTGGTCCGACGCCTGCTCGACCTCGTCGCGGCGGTCTCGCCACGTCTCGCCCACCGCCGCCAGCAGTTGCAGGAAGTTCTGCTTCGGGTAGTACGTGCCGCAGAAGAACGGGCGGCCGTCCGGTGTCAGAAAGCAGGTCATCGGCCAGCCGCCCTGACCCGTGAGTGCGACGGTGGCGTTCATGTACACCGCATCGAGGTCGGGGCGTTCCTCCCGGTCGACCTTGACGCAGACGAACCCGTCGTTCATCGCCGCGGCCACTGTGGCGTCCTCGAACGACTCGTGCGCCATCACGTGGCACCAATGGCAGGCGGCGTAGCCGATCGACAGCAGAATCGGGACATCGCGCTGCGCGGCCTCGGCCAGCGCGTCGGCCGACCATTCGCGCCAGTGCACCGGGTTGTCGGCGTGCTGGCGCAGATATGGGCTCGTGGACCTGCTCAGTCGGTTGGCCACACGTCCACAGTAGGCGTCAGCCCGAACCCTTCGCGGTTCCGTTCTCGGACTCGGCCTCGGTCTCGGCGTCCACCGTGCCCTCGTCGGCGGCCTGGTCGGGCTCGGGGTGTTCGCGATCGAAGGATTCCGGGAGTTTGCGCAGATGCCGGTTCATCGACCAGACCAACGCGAACGTGCCTGCCAACAACAGCACCGTGATGAGCAGCCCGAAAGGTGCGGCCTTGCCGAACTCCGGGCCCGTGTTGCGGGGCTCCTCGGCCATCAGCGTGACCACGGCCGTCAGTGTCTCGATCATCTCTCAATCCCGGTGAACAGGTCGTCTTCCGGGAGGCTCACCGGCACGCGCGAACGGGCCAGCTCGAACTCCTCGGTCGGCCACAACCGCTGCTGCCACTCGATCGGCGCGTGGAAGAAGTCACCCTTCGGGTCGATCTGGGTGGCGTGTGCCCGCAGTGCGTCGTCGCGCTGGCTGAAGTACTGCGAGCATTCCACCCGGGTGGTCACCCGATTGGCGAACACGTCGTGGTCCGGGTCCCAGTGTTCCAGCCACTTGGCGAAGGGTCCCTGCTGGCCGTGCTTGGCGAACTCGTCCTGCAGCAGCTGCATGCGTTGCCGCAGGAAGCCGTGGTTGTAGTAGAGCTTCGACACGGCCCACGGTTCACCCGCATCGGGGTACAGCAGGTGGTCGGCGGCGGCCTCGTACGCGGCGACCGAAACCTCGTGGCAGCGGATGTGGTCGGGGTGCGGGTAGCCGCCGTTCTCGTCGTAGGTCGTCATGACGTGTGGACGGAACTCCCGGATCACCCGGACCAGCCGCTCGACGGGCTCGGCCAGCGGCACGAGGGCAAAGCATCCCTCCGGCAACGGCGGCGGAGGGTCACCCTCGGGCAGCCCGGAGTCGACGAATCCGAGCCAGTGGTGCTCGACGCCGAGGATCTCGGCGGCCTTGGCCATCTCGTCGCGACGGACCTCGTGGATCCGGCCGTGCACCTCGGGGAGGTCCATCGCCGGATTGAGAATGTCTCCGCGCTCGCCGCCGGTCAGCGTCACCACCATGACGCGTGCGCCCTCGGCCGCGTAGCGCGCGGTGGTCGCCGCCCCCTTGCTGGACTCGTCGTCCGGGTGCGCGTGCACCGCCATCAACCGCAGTTCACTCATTTCGTTCCATCTAACTACGGTGACCTCTTACCTAATTCCTGTACCCAAGCCGGTGGCTGTGCTGTCGGACCCTATAGTTCCAGTTCTGATGATCGAACGTCCCGCCGCCCGCTACGGATCGCGGCAACTGCCTCGCCGAACCCGTCGCTGGATTCTCGTCGCGGTCGCCGCGCTCGTGGTGGTGGCAGGCGTCGTCGTCGCGGTCATCGCGTTCCAGCGGTTCGGTAGTCGCGACGTAAAAGGCGAGCTCACGGCCTATGAGTTGATCGACGACGAGACCGTTCAGGTGACGATCGGGGTCACTCGGCCCGATCCGTCCCGGCCCGTGGTGTGTATCGTGCGGGCCCGTTCGATCGACGGCGGCGAGACCGGCAGGCGCGAGGTTCTGGTCGCACCGTCCGACCAACGAGTGGTGCAGGTGACCACCCAGGTGAAATCGACCCGCAAACCCGTCGTCGGCGACATCTACGGCTGCGGCACAGACGTGCCGTCGTACCTGGTGGCACCCTGATTCTGCGCGGCGCAACAAACGCCGAACAGCGAATACGTGAAGATCCGCTGTCTACGCGGTGGTACGATTGTGCGATACACGGTTCCTCGCTGGGGCCGTGTATTGCTGCATTAGCGCTCAGAAAAGCGCTTGCGCCCGCAGCAGTACACGCGCATGCTCCCGGCCCGAAACTGAGAACTTTTCGTACGAAGGCGCGAGAGCACCGCAAGACATAGATGACAGGAGCGCGAAGACATGACCGACACTCAGGTCACCTGGCTCACCCAGGAGGCATTCGACCGGTTGAAGGCTGAGCTGGATCAGCTGATCGCCAACCGGCCGGTCATCGCCGCCGAGATCAACGACCGCCGCGAAGAGGGCGACCTCCGCGAGAACGGCGGCTACCACGCCGCCCGCGAGGAGCAGGGCCAGCAGGAAGCCCGCATCCGGCAGCTGCAGGAACTGCTCAACAACGCCAAGGTCGGCGAGGCACCGAAGCAGTCCGGGGTGGCGCTGCCCGGCTCGGTAGTCAAGGTGTACTACGACGACGACAAGAGCGACACCGAGACCTTCCTGATCGCCACGCGCCAGGAGGGCATCAGTGACGGCAAACTCGAGGTCTACTCACCCAACTCACCGCTCGGCGGCGCTCTTATCGACGCCAAGGTCGGGGAATCGCGCACCTACACGGTGCCCAACGGCAACACGGTCAAGGTCACTCTGGTGAGCGCCGAGCCGTACCACGCCTGACGCTGGGCGCGCGGGGGCAAGCACTACAGTCGGGGCAATGGCGCAAATCGCCGAAGATCTGTTTTTGCTGTTGCTGGACAACGCGTCCGCACAGCCGGGGCTGGATCGGCGTCGCCGGGAACGGGTCCTGAGCGCCGCGGTGCTGTTGGATCTGGCCTACTCGTGCCGGATCCGCCCAGCGATGGCCGGTGAGCCCGTCGAGCCCGGTTTGTTGATCGCGCTCGCGGGCAACTGGCCGGCCGATCCGGTCGCCGACCCGGCGTTTCAACTGCTGCAGCGGCGGCCCCTGTCCGCGCAGGCCGCCCTGGGCAAACTGAGCAAGCACGTCCAGCCCAGCCTTGAGACGTTTCTCGAACGCGCCGGGCAGATCCGCCGGGTCCGCATACCGGGCAAAGGATTCCCGGGCCGCAGCGTGTATTGCTGGCCGCTCACCAACCGAGAGCGGGTCAGCCAAGCCCGCGCGGCCCTGTTGGCCGCCCTGTTCGACGGGCACACCCCGGTGCCGCCCATCGCGGCGATCATCTGCCTGCTGCACGCGGTGGACGGTCTCGGCGCGGTGCTCAGCCTCAACGAGCGGGGGTGGCGCTGGGTGCACGCGCGGGCCACCGAGATCTCGACCGGCAGTTGGGTCGACGACAACGCGGCCGCGCTGCCGGAGATGAACCTCGCCGTGACGACGTCGACCCTGCGCCCGGCGCTGATGTAGCGGTCAGCCCGCGGACAGCGCCTGCTCGATGTCGGCAAGCAGATCGGCGGCGTGCTCGATACCGACCGAAAGACGCACCAGGTCGTCGGGTACCTCGAGTTGAGATCCCGCGGTCGACGCATGCGTCATCGCGCCCGGGTACTCGATCAACGACTCCACCCCGCCGAGCGATTCGGCGAGGATGAAAAGCTCGGTGCGCGAGCACAATTCACGGGCAGCACGCTGGCCGCCCTTGAGCCGCACCGACACCATGCCGCCGAACCCGGTCATCTGCCGGGCCGCCACGTTGTGATTGGGGTGGCTGGCCAGACCCGGGTACAGAACGGTCTCGACCGCCGGGTGCCCTTCGAGGAATTCCGCTATCAGCGCGGCGTTTTCGCTGTGCTGGCGCATCCGCAGCACGAGCGTCTTGAGCCCGCGCATGGTCAGGTAGGCGTCGAACGGGCCGGGCACCGCACCGGCGCCGTTCTGCAGGAACGCGAACGCCGCGTCGAGTTCCTCGTCATTGGTCAGCAGTGCGCCGCCCACCACATCGGAATGTCCCCCGAGGTATTTGGTGGTCGAATGCAGCACGATGTCGGCACCGTGCAACAGCGGCTGCTGCAGCGCAGGCGACGCGAATGTGTTGTCCACCAACACTTTCACGCCCGATGTCGAGGCGATCTGCACGATGCCCGAGATGTCGGCGATGGTGAGCAGCGGGTTGGTCGGCGTCTCCACCCAGATCATGCGGGTCCGCGAGGTCAGTGCCGAGCGCACCGCGTCGAGATCCGACAGCGGCACCGGGGTGTGGGTGATGCCCCACTGCGAGAAGACCTTGTCGATGAGCCGGAACGTGCCGCCGTAGGCGTCGTTGGGGATCACCACGTGGTCGCCGGGGCGCAGCACGGCGCGCAACGCACAGTCCGTGGCGGCCATCCCCGAGGCGAACGCACGCCCATACGCGGCCTCCTCGACCGCGGCGAGGGCGGCTTCCAGCGCCTGGCGCGTCGGATTGCCGGTGCGGGCGTACTCGAACCCGCCACGCAGCCCGCCGACGCCGTCCTGCGCGAACGTCGAGCTGGCATAGATGGGGGTGTTGACGGCCCCGGTGCCCGGGTCGGGCCGGTAGCCGGCGTGGATGGCTTTTGTGGCCAGGCCGTGCCACTTGCGCTGTTCACTCATAACGCTTCGAGCCTATCGGGCCGCGCCGGCTCAGCTGCGCAGCCGTCGTCCGTGCGCATCGGGCAGTGATCGCGTGAACATCATGACTGCATCCACCAGCGCCCAGATACCGACACCGGCCAAAAAGAACAGTCCGACGAGAAATATCGACGTGATCATGCCGACGATCGTGAGGCCCAGCTGGATCGCGCCGATCGTCGTGTAACCGATGTAGAACCGCCCGACTCCGAAACCGCCGAGGAACAACTGCAGTAGGCCGGCCGCGACGGCGGATTTGTCGGAGAGCGGCTGCCCCGTGGCCGGGTCACGACCGAACGGCGCCTGCGGATCGGCGGGATAGGCGCCGTAAGGCTGCGGCGGTACCTGGTACCCGTACGACGGTCCCTGGGGCGGATAGCCTCCGTACGGCTGAGCTCCGTACGGCTGAGCCGCCTGCGGTGGAATCCCTTGCGGCGGAACACCGTGGGAAGGCGCACCGTACATGTCTCCGGGCTGATTTGGCATCGACATCGCGGCCCCGACTTTCTCGAATACACCGAAATCCATGTGGAATCGGCATCGGCAGGTTAGCTCAAATGGGGTTATGACGAACAGCGCCCACGGTGCAGAGCTTCGGCTCTGCGCCGTGGGCGCCGTGACGTGAGTGCGTATTACGGGGTGAGCGGAGCCACCTGACCGCCGGTGAGCTTGCGGAAGGCGTACACCGTGATGAGGGAGATCAGCGGGTAGGCGACCAGCAGGCCGACGAGGCAGGCCAGCACACCGACGATCGCGATCGCGATCGTGACGAGCCAGGTCAGCGCGACGGGCCCGAAGTTGGCCTTGGCGATGTTGAAGCTCGTCATGATGCCCTCGATGCCCGACACGTTGCGATCGAGCACGGCAACGGTGGTGAACATCAACATGATCATCGCGATGATGCCCGGGATGACACACAGCAGGATGCCGACGCCGACGATGATGCCGGACACGACCGACGCGATGATGACGTTGCCGACGTTGCGCGGCTTGAAGAACGACCCGATCGTCACCGGCGCCCCGTTGGCGATGTCGAGCATGCCGCCGATGTAGGCGGACTGGATCACGGCCATGACCACGAGCATCACCAGGCCACCGATGATCGAGACGACGATGCCGCCGGTGCCCATCGAGTAGCTGGCCGAGTAGCCGTAATCGCCGTACGACGAGGTCTCAGTCGTCGCGAACGAACTCGAGATCAGCTGGATGATGCCCTGCAGGGCACCGTAGATCAGCCCGAAGACGAGCGTCGGCACGAGCAGTTCGGCCGGGTGCTTGGTGAACTTGTTCCACGCCCACGAGAACGCCTCGCCCACACTGTAACCCGCACCGGGACCGAATCCCGGGCCGCCGGCAGGCGGGTAACCGCCCGGCTGCCCGTAACCGCCGGGCGGAGGCGGATAGGCACCGGGTGCTCCCGGCGGCGGGGGCGGTGGGTAACCGCCGTGCTGCGGCGGCGGAGGCGGCGGGTAGCCGGCGCCGGGCGGCGGAGGCGGGTAACCGCCCTGCTGCTGCGGCGGCGGATAACCACCGGGCGGAGGAGGCGGCGGGTACCCACCCTCGGGCGGCGGGGGGTAGTTCCCAGGAGGCGGCGGTTGATCAGTCACGTTGAAAGCTCTCCTCATCTCGGATGGCGACCGCAACACGGCCGCTACTTGCTGCCAGCACCTAGATGTTGCGCGAGCGGAACGGCTCAACAGGCAGATTACGCACCGCGGACCCCTTTTGACACGACCACATGCGTGCTCGACAAGTGCGTCGTATCCGGGGATGGTGGACATCGACCGGTCATGGATGCCTTCCGGTATTGAGTTTGCTGGCCTTGAGCCAGCTCACCTTACCTGAGAAGCCGCTGACAGCACGGGATTCCACGCGATGTTCACAGCCCGGAAGTCCAGCCTTTGCAATTTCCGGGGCGTTCGTTACCGGCGGCCGCTGCCCTCGGAGAGGAATCCGAGCAGGTCGTGCCGCGTCAGCACGCCAACGGGTTTGCCATCCTCGACCACCATCACCGCGTCACACTCGCGCAGTGTCTTGGCCGCGGTGCTCACGAGCTCGCCCGCACCGATCAGCGGCAACGGCGGGCTCATGTGCTCGGATACCGCGTCCGCGAGCTTCGCCCGGCCCTCGAACACCGCCGAAAGCAGTTCGCGTTCGGACACGCTGCCCGCGACTTCGCCGGCCATCACCGGCGGTTCGGCACCGACCACCGGCATCTGGGAGACGCCGTACTCGCGCAGAATGCCGATCGCGTCGCGCACGGTCTCCGACGGGTGGGTGTGCACCAGGTCGGGCAGGGCGCCCGACTTGCCGCGCAGCACGTCGCCGACCGTCGGCTGCTGGATCGAACCGTCCAGCCGGTTGCGCAGGAATCCGTACGACGACATCCATGCGTCGTTGAAAATCTTTGAGAGATAACCACGTCCGCCGTCCGGCAGCAGTACGACGACGAGGGAGTCGGGACCGGCCTTCTTCGCCACCTCGACCGCGGCCACCACTGCCATGCCGCACGAGCCGCCCACCAACAGGGCCTCTTCGCGGGCGAGCCGGCGGGTCATGTCGAACGAGTCGGCATCCGAGACCGCGATGATCTCGTCGGGCACCGCGGGGTCGTAGGCCGACGGCCAGAAATCCTCCCCCACACCCTCCACGAGATAGGGGCGGCCGGTGCCGCCCGAGTACACCGAACCCTCCGGGTCGGCGCCGACGATCCGGACCTTCCCGTCGGACACCTCCTTGAGATAGCGCCCCGCGCCCGTGATCGTGCCGCCGGTGCCGACGCCCGCGACGAAGTGCGTCACCTGCCCGTCGGTGTCGGCCCAGATCTCCGGACCCGTCGTCTCGTAATGCGACTCGGGCCCCATCGGGTTCGAGTACTGGTCGGGTTTCCAGGCGCCGTCGATCTCGGTGACCAGGCGGTTGGACACGCTGTAGTAGCTGTCGGGGTGGTCGGGCGGCACCGCCGTCGGGCACACCACGACCTCGGCGCCGTACGCGCGCAACACATTCCGCTTGTCCTCGCTGACCTTGTCGGGGCAGACGAAGACGCATTTGTAACCACGCTGCTGAGCGACCAGAGCCAGCCCGACACCGGTGTTGCCGGAAGTCGGCTCGACGATCGTGCCGCCGGGTTTGAGTTCACCGCTGGCTTCGGCGGCGTCGATCATCTTGACCGCGATGCGGTCTTTGGCGCTGCCGCCCGGGTTGAGGTACTCGATCTTGGCCACAACCCGGCCTGCGCCTTCTGGGACAACGGAGTTCAGCTCGACCAGAGGGGTGTTGCCGATGAGCTCACTGACGTGGCGGGCGATGCGCATATGTCCATGGTCTCAGGCCCGCGTTCGGCCTACCAGGTCGCCTCTCGAATGTACTCACCGATCTGACGCAGCGAGCGCTTCGCTTCCGGCACCATCGGCCCGGCGATCTGGAAGACATGCATCTGACCGGGCCAAACGCGGACCTCGACCGCAACACCGGCCGCGGCGAGCTGGTGCGCGGCTTTGCGCGCATCGCTGATCAGCACCTCGGACCCGGACACATGGATGAGTGTGCGCGGCAGTCCCGGCTCGATGTGGTCGAGCGGCTCGTAGATCTCCTCGCCCTTGCGGGTGGCCGCGGCTGCGACGAGTTCGACCAGTGCGTCGAACGCCTTGGCCGGGAACATCGCGTCGCGGCGGATGTTCGGATGATTCGCGCGCGTCCGGTTGTCGATCTCGAACAGCGGCGACATGGTGACCAGAGCTGCCGGCGATTCGCCTTCGTCGAGCAGCCGTTCGGCCAGCGCCAGACCGAGATAGCCGCCCGCGGAATCGCCCGCGATCACGATCTGATCCGGCTCGTAGCCGGTGAGCCGCAGCCAGCGGTACGCGTCGTAGCAGTCGTCGAGAGCCGTGCCCACCGAGTGCTTCGGGACCATGCGGTAGTCCACGACCAGCACCGGGCTGTCGGCGTATTCGGACAGCGACGTCACGATGCCCGAGTGCGTGTTGGCCCCGCACACCAGGAACGCGCCGCCGTGCAGGTACAGGATGACGCTGCGCTTGCCGTCCGCGGGCAGCACGCCCGCCGCGCGCACGAGCTGCGCGGTGCAGTTCGGCAGCGAGATCGTGGCCTTGATGGTGCCGGGCACCGGGCGCAGGAGCCGCGCGGCGAAGTTGACGACTCCGAACGGCCACGGCAGATGCGGAACATGGCTACCGATTGCCAGTGTCGGACGGATTGTCAGCATGGCTGCCAGCGAAGCGAGCCGGCCGCCGATGCTCGTGCCGTCTTCCACGACCTCGACCGGCGCCGAGTCACTGACTGGATACTTGCGCCCGCGATAGGCTCTAGCTGGGCTTATGCCAGCATGATGAGACCTGGATACCTTACTCGGTGCGGTCATCGCCACCACTTCCTACGCCTTTGTAGTGCTCGGTGTGCAAAGTCACTCAGACAACCCGGGTAACTTAGCTTGACATCTCTAATCTGTTCAACAATCAAATAGATTGTTTTGATACCGCAGTTGATACCGCACCGTGATCCGCGAGCCGCCTCGCCACGCGGAGAACCCTCTCCTTCACCCCTAAAATGGCCCCGTGGGCTCAAGCAGTGATGCTCCTCGCGTGCGTCGGTCAACTGTCGCTCTGGCGGCCGCAGCCATGCTCGCGTCGACCGGCTCCGCGTACATCGGGGCGCGCAACCTGCTGTCCGGGCAGGCCGACAAGGCTCGCCAGGTCATCCCGAAGTCCTGGGACATCCCGCCGCGCGCGGACGGCGTGTACTCACCGGGCGGGGGTCCCGTGGAACGGTGGGAGCGCGGTGTCCCGTTCGACGTGCACCTGATGATCTTCGGTGACTCGACCGCCACCGGGTACGGCTGCCATGTCGCCGACGAGGTGCCCGGCGTGCTGCTGGCGCGCGGTGTCGCCGAACAGCTCGGCAAGCGAATCCGGTTGAGCACCAAGGCGATTGTCGGCGCCACGTCGAAGGGGTTGTCGGGCCAGATCGACGCGATGTTCGTGGCGGGGCCGCCACCGGACGCCGCGGTCATCATGATCGGCGCCAACGACATCACCAGGCCGAACGGCATCGGGGCGTCGGCGCGCAGGCTGGGCGCCGCGGTGCGCCGGTTACGTGCGGCGGGCGCGGTCGTCGTCGTCGGCACCTGCCCGGACTTCGGCGTGATCACCGCGATCCCC
Source organism: Mycolicibacterium wolinskyi str. Jessa 2025 (assembly GCF_049241375.1). Classification (NCBI taxonomy): domain Bacteria; kingdom Bacillati; phylum Actinomycetota; class Actinomycetes; order Mycobacteriales; family Mycobacteriaceae; genus Mycobacterium; species Mycolicibacterium wolinskyi. Next base: position 1,679,299 of record NZ_CP185960.1, on the reverse strand, counting down.
CAGCCGCTGCGCTGGTACACGCGTGGCCGCGGGTTGCGCCTGGCGCGGGCCCAGGCGGGGGCCGTGCGCGCCGCCGGTGGCGTCCCCGTGCCGTTCTCCGACCTGCTGGCGCCCGAGTTCTACAAAGCGCCTGAGCTGCTGTTCTCCGAGGACATGTTCCACCCGTCGGCGGCCGGCTATGCGCTGGCGGCCAAACAGCTGCTGCCCGCGTTGTGTAATGCGTTGGGCGAGTGGGACGGTGACGCGGCGCTCGAAACCGGTGCGGCCGATACCAGCACGTTGCTGACCCGGCTCGGCAGCATGAGCAGGCTGTGGCGGCGCTCGACCGGGGTGCCCGCGCCCGTCGTGGTGTCTGCGAGCTAGGTTCTAGCTAGCTACTCGATCTAGGAGCCCGTCATGCCTGAAGCCGTCATCGTCGCCACTGCCCGCTCGCCGATCGGCCGGGCCAACAAGGGATCGCTCGTCGATATGCGGCCCGACGACCTCGCCGCCCAGATGGTCAAGGCCGTGCTGGACAAGGTGCCCGCGCTGGATCCACGCGATATCGACGACCTCATCATGGGTTGCGGTCAGCCCGGCGGCGAGTCCGGATTCAACATCGGCCGTGCCGTCGCGGTGCAGCTGGGCTATGACTTCCTGCCCGGCACCACCGTCAACCGTTACTGTTCGTCGTCGCTGCAGACCACCCGCATGGCGTTCCACGCGATCAAGGCCGGTGAGGGCCACGCGTTCATCTCGGCCGGCGTCGAGACCGTGTCGCGATTCGCCAAGGGCAACGCCGACGGCTGGCCCGACACCAAGAACCCGGTATACGCCGACGCCATGGCGCGCTCGGATCAGGCCGCGGCGGGTGCTGAGGAGTGGCACGATCCCCGCGAGGACGGCCTCATCCCCGACGTCTACATCGCCATGGGCCAGACCGCCGAGAACGTCGCCCTGCACACCGGCATCAGCCGCGAAGATCAGGACCACTGGGGCGTGCGGTCACAGAACCGCGCCGAGGAGGCCATCAACAACGGCTTCTTCGAGCGCGAGATCGTTCCCGTGACGCTGCCCGACGGCACGATCGTGTCCAAGGACGACGGCCCGCGTGCCGGCACGAGCTACGAGAAGATCAGCCAGCTCAAGCCGGTGTTCCGGCCCAACGGCACGGTGACCGCGGGCAATGCCTGCCCGCTCAACGACGGCGCCGCCGCACTCGTCGTGATGAGCGACGAGCGGGCCCGCGACCTCGGCCTCACCCCGCTCGCGCGCATCGTCTCGACCGGTGTCTCGGGCCTGTCCCCCGAGATCATGGGCCTCGGCCCGATCGAAGCCGTCAAGAAGGCGCTTGCCAACGCGGGCATGACAATTGGCGACATCGACCTGTATGAGATCAACGAGGCGTTCGCGGTCCAGGTGCTCGGCTCGGCCCGCGCACTCGGCATGGACGAGGACAAGCTCAATGTCTCCGGTGGCGCCATCGCCCTCGGCCACCCCTTCGGCATGACCGGGGCCCGCATCACCGCCACGCTCCTCAACAACCTCCAGACCTACGACAAGACCTTCGGCATCGAGACCATGTGTGTCGGTGGCGGCCAGGGTATGGCGATGGTTGTGGAGCGCTTGAGCTAGTTTTTGTTGAGTCTGCGCGGAGGGCGCAAAAGTGCGAGAAGCCAACGCCCTCAGCGCAGAGTCAACGGCGAAGTCAGGCGATTCCACGCCCGAAGCAGGCGAGCGATGATGCCGGGCCTGCGATCGCCCGCGGCCACTCTGATGGTCGTCCAACCAGCGTCGGCGATGTACTCATGACGGGCAATGTCATACGCGAGTGTGCCGGCATGCTGCTTACCGTCGTATTCCACAGCCAACGGGATGTCCTCCCAACCCATGTCGAGGTAATACAGCGGCGATCCGTCAGGGCCGGGCACTGGGATCTGTGTCCGCGGCCGCGGGAAACCCTCGTCGATCACCACGAGCCGCAACCACGTTTCCTTCGGTGATTGTGCGCCCGGGTCGTACAGGTCGAGCGCGGCTTCGAGCTGACGAAGACCACGGACGTGAGGATGCTGTGCGGCCAGGCTCAAAACGTCAGCACGTTTCGGCCTGGTCGCATTGCCGAGCGCGTCGAGTCGAGCCACTGCCTCGTTGAGTCGGCCACGCCTGCCGAGGTCGAACGCGGTCCGCTCGGGCGTCGTCACGTTCAGTCCTTCGATCGATTGAAACTCCCCTGCCGGCAGTCGATCGGCACGGGTGATAACGCCTTTCGGTGCCCTGGCATTCGCCCAGATCAGTTCAACCGGGGCTTGAGCGTCGATCCACCTGGCCCCATGCAACGCCGACGCAGCAAGTCCGGCGACCACGGCCTCCCGCTTTGACCACAGCCACGCCGCCTGCACGCGCTGACGCAGCGTTGGAGTAATCCGTTTGTCCAGGTACACATTCGGCATCACGGCGCGGTAATAGCGACGTAGCTCGTAGCGGGTCAACGCACCCGAAGCCAGCACTTCGGTGCCAATGAAAGGGTCTGTGCCAATTTCCATGGCGTCAGGCTGATTATTGACGCCGACGCCGATGTCGGCCCCACGGTTCTTGGGCCATCAACTGTGGACGAAACGCGTTCTGTGGATGGCCACCGAATCGACTCTGCACGCACGGTGCAAAAGTGCGAGAAGGGTGCGCCATCACCGCAGAGTCAAAGCCATATGAAAAAGGCGCCCGCAATCGCGGACGCCTTTCTCGGGGTAGGGCTGCTAGTCGTTGTTGAAGTAAGACAGCAGCCGCAGGATCTCGATGTACAGCCACACCAGGGTGACGGTCAGGCCGAGGGCGATGCCCCACGCAGCCTTCTCCGGCGCACCGGCACGGATCATCTGGTCAGCAGCATCGAAGTCGAGCAGGAAGCTGAACGCTGCCAGACCGATGCAGACGAGCGAGAAGATGATCGCGATCGGGCCACCGTCGCGCAGCGGGCCCGCGCCATCGGTGAACAGCGCGTACACGAAGTTGCCGAGGGCGAGGACGACGACGCCGATCATGGCGGCGATCAGCATGCGGGTGAACTTCGGCGTCACGCGGATGGCACCGGTCTTGTAGACGACGAGCATGCCGAAGAACACGCCGAAGGTGCCGAGGACGGCCTGGCTGATCAGCCCGCCCGCGCTGGCGCCCTGGATGTTGAAGGTGAGCAGGAACGACACCGCGCCGAGGAACAGGCCCTCAAGAGCGGCGTAGGTCAGCACGATCGCCGGGTTGTCCTGCTTGCGGCCGAAGGTTGCGATCAGGACGAGGACGAGGCCGCCGATGCCACCGATCAGGGTGAACGGCGCGGCCAGCGCCATGTTGCCGGACACCAGGAAGTAGGAGACGACGGCGACGATCGACAGCACGCCCAGCGTGACGCCGGTCTTGGTGACGACGTCGTCGATGGTCAGCGGCCGCGACACGCCCGTCTGCTGCTGGTCGAGGTACTCAGGTGCATACTGCTGTGCGTGCACCTGCTGCGCACCGAAGCCGGCGGCTCCGGTACCGAATTGTGCGTATCCGCCCTGCGTCTTCGGCAGGCTGCGGAATACCGGGTTGCTGGTCTCGCGCACCGTCGGGTTCCTCTCTTATGAGACGTGTTCGGTTAAGAACTACGGGTTCAACGATCAATGATCCCGAGCGGTTCCCGTCGACGCCAGATATCTCTCAGGAAACTTCCAGGTTTGATCTTGAGGCAAACCCTACCCGGCGCACGCGACCGGTGGGCATCGAACTAGATTGCAAACCGTGACAGAAAACGAGGACGTCCTAGTAAATGTCCGCAACGGCGTCGGCATCCTCACGCTGAATCGTCCCAAGGCGATCAACTCCCTCAACGAGGTCATGGTCGCCGGCATCGCCGAGGCGCTCGGCGCCTGGGAGGACGACGACTCGGTGCACACCGTGCTGCTGACGGGCGCCGGTGAACGCGGCCTGTGCGCCGGCGGCGACGTCGTGGCGATCTACCACAGCGCGAAGACGGGCGGCGCCGACGCACGTCGGTTCTGGTACGACGAATATCTCCTCAACTCGCGGATCGGGAAATACCCCAAGCCGTATGTCGCACTCATGGACGGCATCGTGATGGGCGGCGGCGTCGGCGTGGCCGCACATGGCAGCGTGCGCGTCGCGACCGATACGACCAAGATGGCGATGCCCGAGGTCGGTATCGGGTTCATTCCCGACGTCGGCGGCACGTACCTGCTGTCGCGCGCGCCCGGTGCGCTCGGCCTGCACGCGGCGCTCACGGGTGCGCCGTTCTCGGGCGCCGACGCGATCGCGATGGGCTTCGCCGATCACTTTGTGCCCCACGACAAACTCGCCGACTTCACCGAGGCCGTCGTCGACGAGGGTGTCGACAAGGCACTCGCGAGCTACTCCATCGAACCGCCACCCAGCCCGCTACTCGCACAACGCGAGTGGATCGACGACTGCTACGCCGGCGACACGGTCGGTGACATCATGGCTGCGCTGCAGAGCCACGAAGCGGGCCCCGCCAATGACGCGGCCAACCTGATCGCGACCCGCTCCCCCGTATCTCTCGCCGTGACGCTCGAAGCCGTGCGTCGCGCCGCGAAACTCGACACGCTCGAGGATGTGCTGCGCCAGGAGTACCGGACGTCGTGCGCGTCGCTGCGTTCGCATGACCTGGTGGAGGGCATTCGCGCCCAATTGGTCGACAAGGACCGGAATCCGAAGTGGTCGCCATCGTCGATCGCAGACGTGACCCAGGCCGATGTCGACGCATACTTCGTTCCGGCAGATCCCGACCTAACGTTCGAGGAGGAGAAGAAATGAGCGACTTCGAGACAATCCTGGTCACCCGCACCGGCCGGGTCGCCACCATCACGCTGAACCGGCCCAAGGCGCTCAACGCCCTCAACAGCCAGGTGATGACCGAAGTCACCACGGCCGCAGCCGAACTCGACAAGGATCCGGGCGTCGGCGCGATCATCGTCACGGGCAACGAGAAGGCCTTCGCCGCGGGCGCGGACATCAAGGAAATGGCCGAGCTGTCCTTCGCCGACGTCTACTCGGCCGACTTCTTCGAGCTGTGGTCGAAGTTCGCCGCGACCCGCACCCCGACGATCGCCGCGGTCGCCGGGTACGCACTCGGCGGCGGCTGCGAGCTCGCGATGATGTGCGACATCCTGATCGCCGCCGACACCGCGAAGTTCGGCCAGCCCGAGATCAAGCTCGGCGTCCTGCCCGGCATGGGCGGCTCACAGCGCCTCACCCGTGCCATCGGCAAGGCCAAGGCCATGGATTTGATCCTGACCGGGCGCACCATCGACGCCACCGAAGCCGAGCGCGCCGGTCTGGTGTCACGCTTGGTTCCCGCGGACTCGCTGATCGATGAGGCGCTCGCCGTCGCCGAAACCATCGCCGGGATGTCGCTTTCGGCCTCGCGGATGGCCAAGGAGGCGGTCAATCGCGCGTTCGAATCGAGCCTTACCGAGGGCCTGCTCTACGAGCGCAGGCTGTTCCACTCGGCGTTTGCCACTGCCGATCAGAAAGAAGGCATGGCCGCGTTCACCGAGAAGCGCGCCGCCAACTTCACCCATCGCTAAAGTCGACGGGTGACCGCCGGGGAAAGCACTGCAGACACTGCCGAAATCTCCGAGGACGAGGCGCCACCCGCACCTCCCGAAAAGCCGATGTGGTGGGTGCGCCATTACACGTTCTTCGGCACCGCGGTGGGCTTGGTATTCATCTGGTTGTCGTTGACTCCGTCGCTGCTGCCGCGCGGTCCGTTGTTCCAGGGACTGGTCAGCGGCGGCGCCGGGGCGATCGGCTACGGGCTCGGCGTGTTCGGCGTGTGGTTGGTGCGGTACATGCGCTCGGCCGAGACCAGCCCCAAAGCGCCGAGGTGGGCCTGGGTGGCCCTCGTCGTGGTCGGGATCGTCGGCCAGATCCTGATGATCATCTGGTTCCACGTGTGGCAGGACGACGTCCGCGACCTCATGGGGGTGCCCCGCCTCGGGTTCTGGGATCACCCGCTGACGGCCGTGCTGTCGATCGTGGTGTTGTTCGTGCTGGTCGAGATCGGCCAGTTGATCGGCAAGCTGGTGCGTTTCCTCGACCAGAAGCTGGATCGTTTTCTGCCGCCCCGTGTTTCGGCCGTGGTCGTGGTGGCACTGCTGCTCGCGTTGTCGATTGCACTCCTCAACGGTGTGGTGGTACGCGTCGCGATGGACACCATCAACAAGACCTTCGCCGCCATCAACGACGAGACCGACCCGGATTTCGCGGCACCGAATTCGGTGCTGCGGTCCGGTGGCCCGCAATCGCTCACGAGCTGGGAATCGCTGGGCCATCAAGGCCGTGTCTTCGTCTCCGGCGGTCCCAGTGCAGAGCAGATCTCGCGATTCAACGGAACTCCCGCCGTCGAACCCATCCGGGCTTACGCGGGCCTGCATTCCGCTGACGGCATCCAGGCCACCGCGGCTCTCGCGGCGCGGGAGTTGCAGCGTATGGGTGGCCTGGATCGTGCGGTGATCGCGGTCGCGACGACCACGGGAACCGGCTGGATCAACGAGGCCGAAGCCTCGGCCCTGGAGTACATGTACAACGGCGACACCGCGATCGTGTCGATGCAGTACTCGTTCCTGCCGAGCTGGCTGTCGTTCCTCGTCGACCAGGAGAACGCCCGCCAGGCCGGCCAGGCGCTGTTCGAGGCGATCGATGCGCTCGTGCGTGAACTGCCCGAGGACCGCCGCCCCAAGCTCGTGGTGTTCGGCGAGAGTCTCGGCTCATTCGGTGGCGAGGCCCCGTTCCTGGCGCTCAACAACCTCATTGCCCGCACCGACGGGGCCCTGTTCTCGGGCCCGACGTTCAAGAACACGATCTGGACCACCCTGACCCGCGAGCGCGATGCCGGGTCGCCCGAGTGGTTGCCGATCTACGACAACGGCGAGAACGTGCGTTTCAGCGCTGAGGCCCAGAACTTGGACCGCCCCGACAAGCCGTGGGGCAACCCGCGTGTGGTGTATCTGCAGCACGCGTCCGATCCGATCTCGTGGTGGACGCCGGATCTGCTGTTCTCCAAACCGGATTGGCTGCGCGAACCCCGCGGTTATGACGTGTCACCCCGCATGGAGTGGATTCCGGTGGTGACGTTCCTGCAGGTGTCTGCTGACATGGCGGTTGCGGTCGAGGTGCCCGACGGCCACGGCCACGTCTTCGTCAAGGATGTCGCCAACGCGTGGGCGGCGATCATGCAGCCGCCCGGCTGGACGCCGGAGAAAACCGAAAAGCTGCGGCCTTTGCTGACCAGTAACGAAAATGCTTGAGCGCTCGGCGTTTCGGGCGCCGGGGGTGGCCACTGGCGGTCTGCCCGGCTATTAGCGACAAAGTCGCGGAAAACACCCCTTGGGCCACATCCGGCACGTAGGCCCCAGACCGGTAGTCACACCGGCACCTCTGACGACGTTGGCCACGATCGTCACAGGTTTTGGGCTGTCCACCTATCAGCGACAAAGTCGCTGACAAGCGGGCAGCTCGAAAACCGTTGCCAGAGTTGCCAATGCGTTCATTGCGCCCGCTGGGATTCCAGGCGTGTTGCGCCAGCTACCGCTGGGACCCGTGTGGCGATTTCCGCGACAAAGTCGCGCATAGGCGGGCAGGAAGGCACCCATGCTCAGATCCGCCGGCGCGCCACGCGACCGCGAAACCGCCCGTCACACCTGACCGTTGGCGACCAGCGCGTGATATCCACCGATGACGTCGGTGGCCCGGTGCAGGCCCAGGTCCAACAGCGACGCCGCGGCCAGGCTCGACGTGTAGCCCTCCGAGCACAGGATCACCCAGTACACATCGTCGTCGACGGCCTGCGGGATCCGCGCATCAGACGTCGGATCACACCGCCACTCCAGGACATTGCGTTCGATCACCAGCGCGCCGTCGACCTCCCCTTCGCGGGCACGCTGCGCGGCGGGGCGGATGTCGACCAGCACGGCCCCGTCCGCAAGCGCGGCGGGCACGTCGGCCGCGGGCAGGCGGTCCAAGCGGGCACGCGCCGCCTCCAGCACTGCGTCGATGCGGCTCATCGTCATCCCTCCGGCGCGTCGGTGAGTTCAGTGCGGCTGCGGCGCAGGGTGTTTCGCGAAGTCACTTCGTAATACGACATCGCGGTCAACGGTGGCGAATAGGCGTGGACGCTCAGCGTCGGCCCACTGACCGGGCCAGGTGCCCGCACGACATCGTGCACCCAGCCCAGCGGGAACGCCGCCTGACTTCCGGCGGACAACTGCCTGCGCTTCAACCCCTCACCGTCCCAGCGAGTTTCGGTCAATGTGCCGGAAACCACCGTCAACGCACCGAGCGAGCCACCGTGATCGTGCAACTCGGTCGACCGGTCGGGCACCCAGCTGATCAGCCAGACATCGAGCTCGTCGTTACCGACGAGCCGGGTGTACCAACGTTCGTCCTCGGGCAGCCCGCGCAGCATCCGGTCGTAACGACCGGACAGCACGTCGTCGGCCGCGCGGTCGGTGGTGTTCAACAGATCGGGCAACCGCAGCCGGGTGGGCGCGGACACCGCGGGGACAAAACTGGGCGCAACCGTAGGAACGGTGGAAAGCATGGAAGGACTCCAGGAATGACGGGTGGAAAGGGAGGTCGGTCGGTGCTCTACCGAGCCCGACAACACTCCTGATATCCGGTCCTTTCCGTCACGGCCGCCAGTGTTGCATAGATTGGCGGCATGCGCAGTTACACGTGGGTGTCGCGGGCGACCGCCGGAGCCGTCGCGGCGGCCGGTCTCAGCCTGCTCGTCGGATGTTCGTCGGGGGATGACAAAGACCAATCGCAGGAGTCCTCGGCGCCGGCGACGACAGCGACCACCACGGCCGAGTCGCCGACTCCGACGGCTGCGCCGGGTGAGGTCGCGGTGTCGCCCGGTGGGGTCACGACGGCGGTCGGCGCGGACGCGCAGTCCACGGAAGAGGAGTACTTCCAGGCCTGTCACGCCGCCAAGGTGTGGATGGACGAGAAGGGCGGCGATCCCAAAGCCCAGATCGAGCCGTACCTCGCGAGCCTGCAGGCGCCGGACGCTGCCCCCGGTCCTGGCACCTACAACAAGCCATGGGCGGAGCTCGAGCCGGCGCGGCAGGCGGCCGTCATCGTTGCGGTCCAGGCCGCGGCCGACCAGCTGTGCAGCTAGTTCGAATCACGTTGCGTTAAATCACCGGGCTCGCCCCGCTGGGCGGCGATCCAGGCGCGGCCCTGCGCGACGGCCGTGTCCAGCGCCCCGAACACGCGATCGGTGGCGGGCACGATGCCGTCGGGACCGAGCAGATCGTCGAGGTCGCCGCGTCGCAGCACCTCTGCGGTCGCCGCGTCGACGCCGCTGACGATCAGTCGCCCGTTGTTGGCCTTGAGCTCGCCGCCCCAGCGGCGCAGTGCCTTGATCGCGACCGACGACGGCACATCGGGCAGCGCACGCATGCTCAGTACGACGACGGCGTTGGTGCTCCCCTCGGCACGCGGCCAATCCTCGTCGATGCGGGCCACTTCGGCGAACAGCCCGACACCGGCGTAGTGCAGGATCGTGACGTCGTTGCTTGCGCACTGGTCGGGCACGGGCACGCTGCGCCAGCCGCCGTTGTCGGGCTCCAACGCCATCAGCTGTGCGGACTTCGCCGCCTTGGCGCAGTAGAGCACCAGAGAGGTGATGACACCGATGAGGATGGCGGTGTGCAGCGGCAGCTGCGTGGTCGCGGCGAATGTGATCAGCATGGCCAGCGCTGACAGCGGGGCGACCCGCAGCACCAGCTTGATGTCCTTCCACCGGCCGACGACGAGTTCGGCGCCGATCACCAGGATGAGTCCGCCGATCACCGGCATCGGGATGATCTCTGCGGCCGAACCGGCGATCAGCACCAGCAGGGCGAGCCAGATGCCGGCGAAGATGCCGGCCCACCGCGTCTGAGCGCCCGCGGACGTGGCGACTCCGGTGCGTGACAGCGACCCACCGGTCGGCAGCGCCCCGAAGAAACCGCCGACCGCGTTGGCCGCACCCTGTGCGAGGAAGTCGCCGTTCATGTTGGTGCGGCTGCCATCCGGGTTGGGTACCGCGGCCGAGATACCTGCCGCCTGGGCGAGTGCGACGAGCGCGACCGCGACACCGCCCATGAGCAACTCCGGCATGGCCGCGAAGTTCGGAACGGTCACCGGTGGAAGCGAATTCATGATCGAGGCGATGTCGCCGACGGTTTCCACATCGACTTTTGCTATCGCCACCACGGCGGTGACAACCACCAGCGCAAGCAGAGTCGCGAACGACTCCAGCGGTTTGATGAAGTGGAAGACGGCCCACACCGCAACGGTCCCGAGCGCGACCGCGACCGCAGCGCCCGACCACAGTCCGATGTGGGCCAGCGAATCGATGAACTTGCCGATTGTGTTGCCGCTCTGCGGTTTGTAGCCGGTGGCGTCGCCCAGCACGCCGGCGATGATCTGCAGCGCGATGCCGGTCGAGAACCCGGTCATCACCGCGTTCGACACGAAACTCATGATCGAACCGAACTTCAGCAGCCCGAACACCAGCATCACGATGCCGACGACGATGGCGAGCGCGGCGACGTTGGCCGGGTCGGCGGGATCGAGTCCGGCGTCGTGCAACACACTGCGCGAGGTGAGCGCGATCGCGCTGGTCAGCGTCGTCACCATCAGCACGGTGCGGGCGAACAGCGAGCCGATGATCCCCGGCACCACGCCTGCGTACAACCCGGCCACCGGGTTGAATCCGCCGATGCTCGCGTATGCCATGCCTTCGGGGATGGAGAACAACCCGGTCACGAGGCCGGCGATCGCGTCGCGAGGCGTGGGTTTGCCGAGCTTGCGCACGGCCGCCGTTGCCCTTGCTGGCACGCTCATGCTGAACAACCTTGCCACGGTTGGCCGCTCGGCGGGCGATACTCGGCCAGTGGCTGCCCGCAGCCACCGGATCGTGCGGTGATCGGGCGGCAGGGTAACCGCGAATAGCGCTGTGACACTGGGCGATCAGCTTGCGCTCGACGACCAGAGTCACTCGAGACCGCCTCGGCGGAACCGAAGACTGAATTTCCCCTTGCGTTGAATTTCCGGCGGCCGTAGCGTGACGCACTATGCCGCCCGATGCCGTCGCACTGGATCGTCCGTGGAAACGTCCTGGTGCCGCGCGTTATGCGCTGACGCGCCTGCGTGGAATCGTGCGTTCGCCCGTCGAGGTCTATGAGCCGGCACCCGGCGCCGTCCGGGTCCACCACGACGCGGAGGTGCCCACCCGCGACGGCACCGTGCTGAAGGTCAACGTTCACGTGCCCGCCTCCGACGATCGCTTTCCGGTGCTGTTGTGCGCGCATCCGTACGGCAAGGACAAACTGCCCACCAAGCGAAAGCGGGGCACGGGCTATGCACTGCCGTTCCAGTACCGCGTGCTTCGGCAGCCCAGCCCGGTCCGGTTTTCGACGCTGACGAGTTGGGAGGCGCCGGACCCCGCATGGTGGGCTGGCCGCGGGTTCGCCACGGTGAACTGCGATCTCAGAGGTGCGGGCACCTCGGGCGGGGTGGGTTCACTGCTGTCCGACCAAGAGGGCGAGGACGTCTACGACCTCATCGAATGGGCGGCCGCACAGCCATGGAGCACTGGGGCGGTCGGCATGGTCGGGGTGTCGTATCTGGCGATCTCGCAGTGGAAAGCGGCCGCGCTCAAGCCCCCGCACCTCAAGGCGATCGTGCCGTGGGAAGGCATGACCGATCCCTACCGTGACCTACTGCGGCCCGGCGGCATCCAAGAAGTCGGCTTCGTCAAGATGTGGGGTCGCGGGCTCAAGGCCGCGCGGCTGAAATATGAACTCGGCAAGGAGAATACGAACCGGCCGCGGTACGACGACTGGTGGCGCTCACTCGTACCGGCGCTGGACCGCATCGAGGTGCCCGCCCTCATCTGCGGCAGCTTCTCCGACAACAACCTCCACAGCCGCGGATCGATCCGGGGCTTCGAACGGATCAGCTCGGTCGAACGCCACCTGTTCACACATCGGGACGGCAAGTGGGCGGCGTTCTATTCCGATGAAGCCCTGCAGGCACAATTCGATTTCCTGGACCGGCACCTGCGCGGCGGCACCCGCCCAGCACTCCCCCGCGTGCGACTTGAGGTGCGGGAAAGCCGAGACCGCGTCGCGGGTGTGCGCGCCGAGACCGCCTGGCCACTGGAGTCCACGCAGTGGACACCCCGCTATCTCACCGAAGCCGGTCTGGTCACCGAGCCGGCCGGCGCACCGGGCTCACGAGAATTCGACTTGCGTTCAGCTGCAGTTCGTTTCGGTTGGACGATGTCGACCGACACCGAGATCACCGGCCCGATGGCGCTACGACTCTTCGTCTCGACCGAGGCCGGGGATGCCGACCTGTTCGTCGGCGTGGAGAAATGGCGTGGCCCGGACTACGTGCCGTTCGAGGGGTCCTACGGTTTCGGCCGCGACCGGGTGACCACCGGCTGGGCGCGGCTGTCGCTGCGCGCGCTCGACGAATCGACGTCCCGCCCCTTCCAACCGGTCCGTGCGTTCACTCACAGCCAGCCGATGCAGCCCGGAGAAGTTGTGCCCGTGGATATTCCGCTCGGGCCATCGTCGACGTTGTTCCGAGCCGGTGAGCAATTGCGCCTGGTGGTCGCCGGGCGCTGGCTGTGGCCCAGAAATCCACTCACCGGTCAATTCCCGGCCTGGTATGAACGCCGTTCACGAGGCGTCTGCACCCTGCACTGGGGCCCGGCCCGACAGGCTCGGCTTCTCGTGCCGGTGATCCCGTAGCGCCGTCGTCAGCGCACAATGAAGACATGCGAGTTGCGTTGGCCCTCGGCAGCGGTGGCGCGCGCGGCTATGCGCACATCGGCGTCATCAACGAACTCCGCGAACGCGGTTACGACATCGTCGGCATATCCGGCTCATCGATGGGCGCACTGGTGGGCGGCCTGTACGCGGCGGGAAAGCTCGACGACTTCGCCGATTGGGCACGCACTCTGACACAGCGTGCGGTGCTGCGTCTGCTGGATCCGTCGATCACGGCCGCGGGGATCCTGCGGGCCGAGAAGATTCTCGACAAGGTGCGCGACATCCTGGGCGAGGCGACCATCGAGGAACTGCCGATCCCGTACACCGCGGTCGCGACGGATCTGATCTCCGGGAAGTCGGTGTGGCTGCAGCGCGGGCCGGTCGACGCCGCGATCCGCGCGTCGATCGCCATTCCCGGCGTGATCGCGCCGCACGTGCTCGACGGCCGGCTGCTCGGCGACGGCGGCATCCTGGACCCGCTTCCCATGGCACCGATCGCCGCGGTCAACGCGGATCTGACGATCGCGGTGAGCGTCTCGGGCAGCGAGCCCGAGACACCCGCGACCGAGCCCGGCCCGCGTCCCACCACCGAATGGCTCAGCCGCATGATGCGCAGCACCTCGGCCGTGCTCGACACCGCGTCGGTGCGCAACGTGCTCGACCGGCCGACGGCGCGTGCCGTGCTCAGCCGGTTCGGGGCGTCGGTACCCGAACCCGGTGACGAGGCCGAGCCGGACGGCGAACTGCCCGAGATCCCGGAGGCCACAGGAGTTCCGCGGCTGGGAAGCTTCGAGGTGATGTACCGGACCATCGACATCGCGCAGGCCGCGCTCGCGCGTCACACGCTGGCGGCCTACCCGCCCGACCTGATGATCGAAGTGCCGCGCACGGTGTGCCGCAGCCTCGAGTTCAACCGCGCTGCCGAGGTGATCGCCGTCGGCCAGGACTTGACGGCCCGAGCACTCGACGGCTGATCAGGCCAGGAAAGCCGCGATCTCGGCGGCGACCTGCCTGCCCTGAGCGCGGCCGGCCCGCGCCGACGGCACGCGGCAGGCCGGGTCGAGCGGGTTGGCTCCGAACGCTTCGAGTGCGTCGTCGTCGGCGAAGATGCCGAACGCAGGTCCGTCGAACTCCTCGATTTCCGCGGCGGTGCCACCCCCACCGAACGGTGACGGCACCGAGCGGCCCGACGGCACGAGCACGACCGCGCTGTCGCAGTCGTCGGCCAATTCCATGTTGACGCTGCTGCCGACCCCGCCGTCCATGTAGCGGCGGCCGTCGATCGTCACCGGCGGCCACGCGCCCGGCACCGCGCAGCTGGCCGCGACCGCGTCGACGAGCTCGACCCCGGAGTCGCGGTCGAACCCGACCAGCTCGCCCGTCGCGATGTCGATCGCCGAGATCCGCAGCACCCGGTCGGGCCAGCGGTGCGAGGGCAGCCGTGCGGCGATGACCTCGCGACGGACCGGCTCGTCAACCGTCGGCGCACCGAGCGCGATCTCGCCGATGCGCTGCAACTTCTGCTGTTTGGTGGTGTTCGGGGTGAGCATCGCCGTGACGAACAGCTCGGTGATGCCGTCGATGCCCACGCCCGGGTTCAGCTCAGCTGAGACCGCGTCGATCTGGCGGTCATAGAGCTCGTCGAGGCTCAGTCCGCTGCCCAGCTGAGCGGCCACGGTCGAGCCCGCCGAGGTGCCCACCAACACATCACTCGCCAGCAGTGCGCGTGCCGTGTTCGGCGATTCGTCGGCGATGCCTCGCAGAATTCCGGTCTCCCAAGCGATTCCCGCGATACCGCCACCCGCGAGTACCAGCGCACGTTTCGACATGGCCCGAGTGTGCCAGGGCTAGGTGTGCTGCGACGCGGCCGCCTTGGCGCTGAGCTCGTCGCGGCGCAGTTGACGACGCGGCGGGTCGGGGAACGCCATCTGCCGGTGGATCTCCAGGTCGGCATCGACGTGCACGAGTTCGCCGGGGGCGATGAGTCGCCAATGTTCACCGTCCATCGGCTCACTGGCGAACACGATTGACGGCATTGTGGTCAGGTGCTCGGATTCGGCGTGGATGCGGCGACTGTGTAACCGCAGGCGCTTTTCGACGGCGCGCCGCCGATCGAGCACGTACACCTCGTGGGTTTCGGGGTAGCGCAGTGCCCAGATGTCGGTGGCCGTGCTGAGCAGGATGTTCACGGCGTAGATGGGAACGTTGTCGGCCAACCAGCCGATCGCGTCGACGATGCCGGCACCGATGTCACCGTCACGCGCCCGGATCGCCGCGGTGATCAGTGCGAAAACGCGTTCGGAGTCGGTCTGGCCCGCCACGAGCCCGTCGACACCCAACTCACGTAGCCGGGCGTCGAGCGCGTCCATTCCCTCGACAACGCCGTTGTGCGCGAAGATCCGGCCGTCCTGCAGGAACGGATGGGTGTTCGCCACGTCCAGCGCACCCGTCGACGCATACCGGACATGTGCGACGAACGTCGTCGCCGAGACATCGTGCGCCTCGGTAGCGAACTCGGAGTCCTGCCACGCCGCCACGGGCTCCTTGCGCACCACCGGAGCGCCGTCGGCGCCGAAGACCCCGAGACCGGTACCGTCGGGGTTGTGCTTGCTTTGCTCGGCGAGGTTGTCCGGTGCATCCAGCAGCCAGAAGGTCGCGGTCACCACACGGCGCCCGGCATGCAAGCCGAACAGTCGGCACATGAACGCTGATGTTAGTAGCTCGAGCGAGGAGAGCGATATGGCATCCACCATGCGGGCAGAGCGCTTCTATGCCGACACCAAAACAGTTGTGGTCGAAGATGTTCCGATTCCCGAGCCGGGACCGGGCGAAGTTCTGGTCAAGGTCGCGTTCTGCGGGATCTGCCATTCCGACCTGAGCTTGATCAACGGCACCTTCCCGGCGCAGGCACCGGTGGTGACGCAGGGGCATGAGGCGTCGGGCGTCATCGCGAAGCTCGGCCCCGACGTGACCGGCTGGGCGGAGGGCGACCGGGTGATCGTGGCGGCAGGCCGGCCCTGTATGAGTTGCCCGAACTGCCGCCGCGGCGACATCGCCAACTGCATGCGGATCCAGTTGATGGCCTTCGCCTATGACGGGGCATGGGCCGAATACACCGTCGCACAAGCAGTTGGACTCACCCGGGTGCCCGACAACGTGCCACTCGAGCAGGCGGCGATTCTGGCCGACGCGGTGTCGACGCCGTACGGAGCCGTCGTGCGCACCGGAAAGGTCGGCATCGGTGAATCCGTCGGTGTCTGGGGACTCGGCGGGGTCGGCACCCACATCGTGCAGCTGTCACGGTTGGTCGGCGCGGTGCCCGTTGTCGCTGTCGACATCAAACCCGAAGTGCTCGAACGTGCGCTTGAGCTGGGCGCCGACTACGCCTTCGACGCGCGCGACGAGAATCTCGGCGACGAGATCGCCGAGGTGACCGGCGGCCGTGGGCTGGACGTGGCGTTCGACGCGGTCGGCTTGAGGTCGACGTTCGAACAGGCGTTGAGTCAATTGACCGTTGGCGGGCGGCTGGTCGCGGTCGGGATGAGCGCCGAATCCCCCACCGTGGGCCCGACGTCGATGTTCGGTCTGACGCAGAAGCAGGTGCTCGGCCACCTGGGTTATCAGAACGTCGACATTTCGACGCTCGCGACACTGGTGTCCCTCGGCCGGCTCGATCTGTCCCGCTCGATCAGCGAGGTCGTGTCCCTCGAAGACATCGCGGCCGGAATCGACAAGCTCGAACGTCAGGAAGGCAATCCGATCCGCATTCTCGTGCGGCCCTGACCGCGCTCACCGCAATCCGGGCGCGGCCTTCGCGCTGAATAGCGGCAGATCGAAGTAGGTCGCGATACCGGGCTCGGCCGCACACACCGCCGGAATCGAGTTGACGCAGTGTGCCGCGGTGGCCACCACGCCAGGCTCTGGGCCGTCATCGCCGACGTCCCCCTGGAATCCCTTGATCGCAACGGTGAAGTCGGGATTGCCGCGGACCTCCATCTCGTAGCGCTGGCCCTCAGGACCGAAAGTCCATGCCGGGTCGAGGTTTTCCTCGCCCATCAGCCAATTGACGGTCACCCGGACGACGGGCTCGCCGTCGACGAGCGCCTCCCAGTGGAACTTCCGGGCAGCGACCTGCCCGGGCTCGATGACGCCGATCGGCGACTCGATCGGGGCCGTTGCCACCGCGATCTCCTGTGAGGCCCGTATCCGCGGATCGGCGTTGAATCCGGCTTGATCCACCACGAGTTTGACGGCCTGGATGAATCCACCATCGAGTAGCTTCTGCATCGGCCCGCTGAGCGCCTTGTCCGGGGTGTCGCCGAAACCCATGACATGGCGCACCACGTCGGGCGCATCGTAGGTGCGCAGATCCGAGAATTCCTCGGCCCGAATGAAAGTCACCCCCGTCGACATGACCGAGAACAGCAGCGGGAACTTCTCGCTGATGCCGCCGGGCGCGATGCCGGTGCCGTGCAGCGTGGCGTTGCCGGCTTGCGCCGCTTCGCGTAACGCCGCGCCTTGGCGCTCGCCGGGATAGATCCAGCCCACCGGGGTCACCACGTTCTTGCCCGACCGCAGCAACGCGGCCACCTCGTCGGCATCGGGCAGCAGCGGCGCATAGATCACCGCATCGGCGTCCAACACCAGGATGTCGTCGACGTTGTTGGTCGCGATGACGCCGAGTGGTTGCGTTCCGATGAGGTCACCGACGTCGCGACCGTTCTTGGCCTCCGAATGCACCCAGCAGCCGACGAGTTCGAGGTCCGGGTGTTCGAGCACGCCCTTGATGGCGGCCACGCCAACGCCCCCGGTTGCCCATTGCACGACCTTGAGCGCCACGCGACCTCCTCGGTGAAACTAGAACGCGTTCTACTTTAGGTCTACACCACCGTCGTCGTCAGGAGAAGTGCGATCCCGTCGCGCCACGTACGACACGACAAGAGCCACGAGGACGGCAGGCAGGAATGCCGGCACGGTGAGCAGCAGCGAATGGTCGGCGAGATAGGCCATACCGGTTGGACGAGATGGCACGCGCGATTGTGACTGTCACATCCCGGCGGGCTGCGTCGTCTGGTGAGTATGCAAATGAGATTCATCCAGATCGTCGTCGTTGTGGCCGCGCTGAGCATGCTGGTGACCGGGGTGTGGATGCGGATCGACCCGGCATCCTTCGCACAGTGGGCGAACTGGCCCAACCACGAACATTTTCTGCACGATGCGGGGGCGTTTCAGATCGGGATCGGCGCGACGATGCTGTTCGCGCTGTGGTGGCATGACGTGATCGCGGTGGTGCTGGCCGGGTTCGTGGTGGCCAACACCTTGCATGCGATCAACCACTTCGTCGACCGCGATGGCGGAAACGCCGCCGACTGGTGGCAGCTGGGCATCTTCTCTCTGCTTGCCGCCGCCGGGCTGGCGGTCCGCATGCGTCAGCTGCGGCTCAAGAACGTGTCCTTGTCCGCGAATCGTTAGCGTCGTATGTTCCTCGACATGGTTAACAAAGTGTTCGTTGTCGGGGTGGGGATGACGAAGTTCGAGAAGCCCGGTCGCCGCGAGGGCTGGGATTACCCGCAGATGGCCGACGAGTCGGGCACCAAGGCATTGGCCGACGCCGGCATCGACTACTCGCAGGTGCAGGCCGGCTACGTCGGCTACGTCGCCGGGGATTCCACGTCGGGCCAGCGCGCGCTCTACGAGCTCGGCATGACCGGCATTCCGATCGTCAACGTCAACAACAACTGCTCGACCGGTTCGACCACGCTTTACCTTGCCGCCCAGTCGATTCGGGGCGGCTTGGCCGACTGCGCGATCGCGCTGGGCTTCGAGAAGATGCAGCCCGGATCGCTCGGCGGCGGCGCCGAAGACCGGGAGTCGCCGATGGCCCGTCACGTCAAGGCGATGGCCGAGATCAACGAGTTCGGCTTCCCGGTGGCACCGTGGATGTTCGGTGCCGCGGGTCGCGAGCACATGAAGCAGTACGGTTCCACGGCTGAGCATTTCGCGAAGATCGGCTACAAGAACCACAAGCATTCGGTCAACAATCCCTACGCCCAGTTCCAGGACGAGTACACACTCGACGACATCCTGGGCGCCCGCATGATCTCGGACCCCCTGACCAAGCTCCAGTGCTCCCCCACCTCCGACGGCTCGGGTGCGGCGATCCTCGCCAGCGAGGCGTTCGTCGACAAGCACGGCCTGGCCGGTCAGGCGGTCGAGATCGTCGGCCAGTCGATGACCACCGACTTCGCCTCGACGTTCGACGGCACCGCCAAGAATCTCATCGGCTACGACATGAATGTCAAAGCCGCACAGCAGGTTTACGACCAGTCCGGCCTCGGGCCCGAGGACTTCCAGGTCATCGAACTGCACGACTGCTTCTCCGCCAACGAACTCCTGCTGTACGAAGCTCTCGGCCTGTGCGGCGAGGGTGAGGCGCCCGCGCTGATCGACAAGGACGACACCACCTACGGTGGCCGCTGGGTCGTCAACCCCTCAGGCGGGCTGATCTCCAAGGGCCACCCGCTCGGCGCGACCGGCCTGGCCCAGTGCGCCGAGCTCACCTGGCAATTGCGAGGCACCGCCGACAAACGTCAGGTCGACGGCGTCACCGCTGCGCTGCAGCACAACATCGGCCTGGGCGGGGCGGCCGTCGTGACGGCGTATCAGCGCGCCGAGCGCTGAATCCGGTTCACGCCAGGGGTTGTCACGCTGGCGTTTGTCACGCTGGCGTTTGTCACGCTGGAGTGGCTGCAGA
This sequence comes from Mycolicibacterium wolinskyi str. Jessa 2025, assembly GCF_049241375.1. Lineage (NCBI taxonomy): Bacteria > Bacillati > Actinomycetota > Actinomycetes > Mycobacteriales > Mycobacteriaceae > Mycobacterium > Mycolicibacterium wolinskyi. Next base: position 1,659,727 of record NZ_CP185960.1, on the reverse strand, counting down.
AGCCAAGCGTCACTCTGGCGTGACAATGACCGGCGCACACACCCGCCACACCCCACGCTTGTCACGCTGGAGTGGCACCAGAAGCCAAGCGTCACTCTGGCGTGACAATGACGGGCGGCACACCCCGCCACACCCCACGCTTGTCACGCTGGAGTGGCTGCAGAAGCCAAGCGTCACTCTGGCGTGACAATCGCGGGCCAGCACCCCCGCCACACCCGCCACACCCAACTCCTAGAGCGTGATCACCTCATAGACGCCCTCGGCGTGGCGGGCGCGGATGGTCTTCTTGTCGTACTTGCCCACACTCGTGCGTGGAACTTGGTCGATGAACGTCCATCGTTCGGGCAACCACCAGCGAACGACCTTGTCAGCCAGGAACTCCCGAAGTTCCTCCGGGCTCGCGGAAGCGCCCTCCTGTAGTACGACGACCGCGAGGGGGCGTTCCTGCCAACGGTCGTCGGGCACTGCGACGACGGCGGCCTCGAGCACGGCAGGGTGGGCGATCAGGTGGTTTTCGAGCTCCACCGACGAGATCCATTCACCGCCGGACTTGATGACGTCCTTGGCCCGGTCGGTGAGCGTGACGTAGCCGAGCTCGTCGATCGCGCCGACATCGCCGGTGCGCAGCCAGCCGGAATCGAATTTCCCGGCGTCGCGCCCCAGGTAGTAGCTGCCGGTGATCCACGGCCCACGCACTTCTAGCTCGCCGACGGTCTTGCCGTCGGCCGGCAGCGGATTGCCTTCGTCGTCGACGATGCGGATCTCGACACCGCACATGGGCCTGCCCTGTGTCGCCCGCATCGACCAGTGCCGCTCGTCGGACACATCGCACAACGGCTTGGCGACCGTCGCGAGCGGTGACGTCTCGGTCATCCCCCACGCCTGTTGGATGTAGACGTCATGGCGTTCCTGGAAGCTCTGCATGAGCGACACCGGCACCGCCGAGCCACCGCAGGCGACCAGTCGCAGTGACGAAACATCATGGCCCGAAGCCTTTTCCAGACAGTTCAGTACGTCGTTCCAGATCGTGGGCACCGCACCCGCGACGGTCGGGCGTTGGGATTCGATCAGCTCGATCAGCGACGCCCCGTCCAGGAACCGGTCGGGCATGACCAGGTTCGCGCCCGCCATCAGCGCCGCATACGGCAGGCCCCACGCGTTGGCGTGGAACATCGGCACGATGGGCAACACCACGTCGGTGGTGCTCACGTCGAGTGCGTTGGCGGTACAGGTGTTGAGCGAATGCAGATAGCTCGACCGGTGACTGTAGACGACTCCTTTGGGGTTGCCCGTGGTTCCGCTCGTGTAGCACATTGCGGCAGCGGAGTTCTCGTCGATGTCCGGCCAGTCGAACTGCGGTGACTGCCCGGCCAGCGCCTCGTCGTAGCGCAGCACGGTTTTGCCGGAGGCAGTCAGCGGCGCCAGGTCACCGTCACCCACCACGAGCACGGTGTGCACCGTTTCCGCGAGCGGGAGCACCGGAGCCAGCAACGGGATCAGCGACGAGTCGGCGATGATCACGCGGTCCTCGGCCTCGTTGGCGATGAAGGCGATCTGCTCCGGGGAGAGGCGGATGTTGAGCGTGTGCAACACCGCGCCCATCGCGGGCAGCGCGAGGTAGGCGGTCAGGTGCTCGGTGTTGTTCCACATGAACGTGCCGACGCGCTCGTCGCCCGTGATACCCAGCCCACGCAGTGCATGCGCCAGCCTGGCGGCCTGCTCGCCGACCTCGCGGTAGCTGGTGGTGCGGTAGCCGCCCTGGCCGGTCGCGGTGGTGACCGTGCGGTCACCGTTGACGCCGCAGGCATGCCGCAGGATCGCCGTAATCGTCAATGGCCACTTCTGCATAGTGCTGTCCACGGGCGCGATGCTATCCGCGGCGGCGCCCGCTCCGGGGCGATTCGGCAGCTATGCGCCAGGCTTGAGCAGCTCCAGGTCGATGACCGCAGGAACGCTGTCCACCCCGACATAGCCGGGCAGAATGTCGGCGAACTGTTCGATGGCGTCGCCGAATCTCGACCGGTACCGATCGAACAGCGGCGCGGCCAGCGCGACCGTGACAAAGCGGACACCGTCGGACGACAGCGTTTGCGCGAGATGGCGCCAAAGTTGTTCGGAGACACCTGTTTTGCGGTGTGACGCAACCACCGCGTGCGTGGCGAGTTCGGCAACGCGGTTCGGCGAGACGGTGGCGAAGAACGCCTGCCAGTCGCGGTAGATCAGGTTCGCCTGCCCGGCGACGTAGGCCGTGCTGAAGCTGTCGATGCCGAGGTCGGGGGTCGCCCGCAGCGCCCGCGCGATACCGACGGGCTGCTCGTCCCCGCCGAGCCCGACGAAGAACTCCGATGACTGCTCCCAGCGCCGGAAGTGACACATCTCGCCGGCCGCGTCGTCGTCTGCGCCGGCATATCCGTTCCCCTGGCCGAAGACCTGATACTCCCAGCGTTTCGCCCGTCCGAATCGCTCGTCGGAACTGTCGATCCGGTCGATCTGCAGCACTGGCGCCGACATCGGCCACCCCTCCTTCGTCGTACAGCAAATATTCAGCAAGCTCACAGGAAGCATGCGTCGACAGAACTCGGCACCGGACGGAACTCAGCACTCCCCACCGCCCCTGCGCCGAATCACAAGCAACATAGAACGAAACACCGTTCCCGGTGGGGGCTTCGTTTCCGGCCGGGAGCATCTATCCGGGCCGCTTGACTCGATTACTACATGAACCGCCAGCCCTGTCAGCAAACATCGATACACCCGGTGACACCGGTACGAAACCCGCACACTGCCACCGTGTTCCGGTTCGACGAAAGCGGTCGAGCGCCCGCCGAACGCACATCTGGCGCACTTTGCTGTCCGGCCAGGTGTAAGTCACACAAACTCGGCCGCAGAACCGGGAACGAAAGGAGTTTCCGAAACGATGTATGGAGAGGAAGATGTGAAGTAACTGAGGAGAGGTGCGGTCAATGCGCGTGAAGTGGTCCCTGGTTGCAGTCGCTGCAGCTGCGATCGGGGTGATGGGCGCGCCTGCCGGTCTCGCCTCCGCCGAGGAAACGGCTCAGCAGGTGATCAGCCGGCTGCAGTCCGAGGGTTACACGGTCAACATCGACCGGGTCGGAACCGCGCCGCTGGACCAGTGCGTCGTCACCAGCGTGCGCAACCCCCAGCAGGTCAAGCAGTGGGTGCCCTACATCGGCCCGGGCTTCAACAACGACCGCGCCCTGGTCGAGGTCGTCACCAGCCAGACGGTGTCCGTCTCGCTGAACTGCCAGCGCTGAGCGAACCGTTCGAACTCCGCGTCACTCGCGCCCCGGTCGCTGCCGGGTCATGCGTTCCCGGATAGGGACGTAGTGCGCGCGGATTGCGGCGCGCAGTTGCTCGGCGTCACCCATCTCGATCGCGTCGAGTATCGCGACGTGCGCGTTGACGGTGGCCTGCAGATCATCCGGCGGGCCGACCGCACGGGAGGCCAATGCGTGCACGTCCCAGAACGCACCTGTCATACCGACTGCCAGCGCGCCGGTGGTCTCCATCAGCAGCAGATGGAATTCTCTGTCCTCGGCGGCGAACTCCTGCCCCTGCGCGGCCTTTTCGGCCATCGTCTCGGTGAGGCGCCGCATGCTCAGTGCCGCCTGCGGGGTGAGGCGCTCCATGATCTGTCCGGCGAGGCTGGTTTCGATCAGCTCTCGGAAGTCGACCAGCTCGGCGAAGACGTGTAGGCCGTCCTCGGCGTTCAGCATGCCCCGGAAGGCGAGCGATTCCACCATGGCGCGAAAGCTCAGCCGCCCGACGTAGGTGCCGTAGCCGTGGCGTACCTCGACGATGTCGAGCGCGGACAGCGTCTTGATGGCCTCCCGGATGCGGGACCGGCTGACGTTGAGCTGCTGACTGAGTTCGTTCTCGGTGGGCAGCGGATCGCCTGGAGACAGCCGATTGGCGAGGATGTACTCCTTGATGCGGCTCACCACGGTGCCGCCCCCGAGATCTGCGGGAGCAATGAGGCTCGACACATCGTGCTGCATCGACGGATCCGGTCCTTCCAGGGCTCGACGGGTTTCGCTCGGGTCAACAGACCACGTCCTGGCAACGAAGGTACTACATCAGATGTCCTTGGCAGCGCTGGCGCGAGTTATCTACCAGGCCTGAAGACGGGTCTTGTGCTGAGCGTCACTGCGCTCTACGGTCTACACGACATAGGACATCAGACATCCGACGTTCAAGGGAGAGCGATGTGGTGAGCACGGTCGGCGGCAGCACCAAAGAACCCACTGTCTGGTATCGGCAACTCACGCGACGGCAGTGGAAGGCGTTCGTCGCCTCGTGGCTCGGATATCTGCTTGACGGTTTCGACTTCGTGATCATCACGCTCGTCCTCACCGAGGTGATCCGCGAATTCCAGCTCACGCCGGTGATGGGCGCAACGCTGGTGTCGGCGGCGTTCATCTCCCGCTGGTTCGGCGGATTGGCTCTCGGTGCGTTCGGTGACCGGTTCGGCCGAAAGAACGCAATGGTCGTGAGCATCGCGTTGTTCTCGCTCGGGTCCGTACTGTGTGCGGTCGCGCCCGGCTACTGGGTTCTGTTCGCCGCGCGGCTGTTGATCGGCCTCGGCATGGCGGGCGAATACGGTTCCAGTTCGACGTATGTCATCGAGTCCTGGCCAAAACACATGCGTAACAAAGCTTCCGGGTTCTTGATCAGCGGTTTCTCGATCGGTGCCGTGCTGTCCGCGCAGGCGTACCGGTTCGTGGTGCCCGAATGGGGCTGGCGCGCACTGTTCGCGATCGGCCTGGTCCCCATCGCACTCGCGCTGTGGCTGCGCCGGACCCTGCCCGAGTCCGACGACTGGGAGCGTGCCAGGGAGCAACACCACGCCGGCACCCGCACCGCGGCACCCGATATGTTCAGCACGCTCTACAAGGGTCGCCGGTCCGTGTTCAACGTCGTGGCAACCATCCTCGCGTTCGGCGCGTTGTTGCTCATCTTCACCCACACCGTCGGCAACCCGTTCGCGGTGGCCGCGCTCGCGCTTCTTGCCGCGGCGGTGTTCGTGTCGTTCATGGTGCAGTTCGAAGGATCCCGCTGGCCAACCGGTTTGACCGTGATGGTGGTCATCTTCACCGCATTCCTGTACTCGTGGCCGATTCAGGCGTTGTTGCCCACCTACCTCAAGACCGATCTCGAACTCGACCCGGCGGATGTCGCGAACATCTTGTTCTTCTCCGGCTTCGGCGCCGCGGTCGGCTGCGTCGTCGCGGGCTTCACCGGCGACCGATTCGGCACCCGGCGGGCGTACTGGATGAGTCTCGTCATCTCACAGGTGCTGATCTTCCCGGTGTTCCTTGTCGGGGGCCACAATCTTCTCGTTCTCGGCCTGCTGTTGTTCCTGCAGCAGGTGTTCGGACAAGGCATCTCGGGACTGCTGCCCAAGTGGATCGGTGGTTACTTCTCGGTCGAGAAGCGTGCGGCCGGCCTCGGATTCGCCTACAACGTAGGCGCATTGGGCGGTGCGGTGGCCCCGGTACTGGGGGCAGGCCTCGCCACGAAGATGCCACTCGGCACCGCTCTGGCCGTGCTGTCCTTCGGGCTCACCGCCGTTGTCATCGTCTTGATCGGCATCAACGCCCCGCTGCGGGTCCAACGACTGGTCAAACCCAAACACGTCTGGCCGACCGACAGCACCGAGACGATGCCCGATGCTGCGCCCGCCGACAAGTAACACCTTCAACACGTTCCAGGAGCCACCGACATGAGCACCGCAGGCAAGCTGACCGGAGTCATCCCCCCGGTCGTGACCCCACTCACCGACGACCGCCGCCTCGACATCGCGTCGTTCGAGCGGGTGATAAACCGACTCATCACCGCCGGGGTGAACGGGCTGTTCGTACTCGGATCCACCGGTGAGGTGGCCTTCTGCACCGATTCCCTACGGGCGCAGATCATCAAGGAGGCCGCACGGATCATCGACGGCCGCGTCCCGTTGCTCGCCGGTGTCATCGACACCCAGACACCACGGATACTCGACCACGTCGCCGCGGCCACGGCCGCCGGGGTCGACGCGGTGGTCGCCACCGCACCCTTCTACGCGGTCACGCACGCCGAACAGATCAGGCGGCACTTCGAGATCCTCGGTGATCGCTCGCCGGTTCCGGTGTACGCCTATGACATACCGGTCGCGGTGCACACCAAACTCGATCCCGACATGCTCGTCGACCTCGGCCACGCGGGCGCGATCGCGGGCGTCAAGGACTCATCGGGAGACGACATCTCGTTTCGCAGGCTGTGCCTGAAGAACCGGGCAGCAGGCGAACCGCTGACATTGCTCACCGGGCATGAGTTCGTCGTGGACGGCGCCTACCTCAGTGGTGCGCACGGCTCGGTCCCCGGCCTGTCCAACGTCGACCCCGACGGCTACGTGCGACTACACCGGGCGTTCCTGGCCGGCGATTGGACGACCATGCGCCAAGAGCAGGATCGTTTGGCGGCTCTGATGGAGATCTGCCTGTCCGCCAAGGCCGTAACGGGCTGGGGTGCCGGCGTTGGCGCCTTCAAGACCGCGCTCATGCTGCAGGGCATCATCTCGACCAATCAGGTGCCGGAACCGTTCGATGCCCTGAGCGGCGACGACGTCGACGCTGTCCGCGCGATCCTCGCCGCGGTCGGCCCACGCGAGCCGCTGCCCGCCGGCGGACGATGACCGACGCGGTCGCAATCGGTGTGGATCTCGGTGGCACCAAGACGGCCGCCGGGCTGGTTCTACCGGGCGGCGATGTCGAATTGCATTGCACTGCATCGACTCCAGCTGCCGAAGGGCCCGAGGCGATGATCGACAACATCGTCGCCCTCGTCACGGAGATCCGCCACAAAGCCGCACACAGCGGGTTGCCGACGGCGGCCGCGATCGGCATCGGATCGGCCGGCGTGATCGACTCCGATCACGGGACGGTGTTGTCGGCGACCCACAACCTGTCCGATTGGGGCGGAACGCCGCTGGCGGATCTGATCTCGGCGCGCACCGGCCTGCCGGTACGCGTCGTGAACGACGTCCATGCGCATGCCATCGGCGAAGCCCGCCACGGTGCGGGCCGAGGTCTCAAGAGGCTGCTGATGGTCGCGGTCGGTACCGGCATCGGCGGCTCGCTGCTCGTCGAGGGTGCCCACGTGGCCGGCGCCCGGCATGCCGCCGGTCACCTCGGCCACACTCCGACACATGCAGCGGCCGGGCTGCTCTGCACCTGCGGCCGCACCGGCCACCTCGAGGCGATCGCCTCGGGGACGGGACTTCTCGCGATGTATCACCGCCGTGGTGGTAGCGCGCCCGACAACCGGAGTCTCATCGCATTGGCCGAATCGGGTGATCCGCTCGCACTCGACTGTGTGGCCGTGGCCGCCCGTGCCCTCGGCGAGGCCGTCGGCGGATGGGTCAACACCCTCGATCCCGACGCCGTCATCATCTCCGGTGGGCTGGCCCAGTCCGGTCCGCTGTGGTGGTCGATGGTCACCGAGGCCGCCCGGTCGCACTACATCGACGCCGTATCAGAATGTCCGCTACTGCCCGCCGAACGCGGCACGCAGGCGGCCATTCTCGGCGCAGCGGCATTCAGCTTGGGCGCCGAACGCCCATGACCGACGTGATCGACGCACTCGCCGGTGGGCTGATCGTGTCCTGCCAGGCCTATCCCGGCGAGCCGTTGCGTCACCCCGACACCATGGCCAGGATGGCCGATGCGGTCGTCGCGGGCGGCGCGGTGGGCATCCGCGCCCAGGGCGTCGACGACATCGCAACCATCAAGAGCCACACCACAGTTCCACTGATCGGCCTGTGGAAAGAGGGCACCGACGGTGTCTTCATCACACCGACGCTCCGCCACGCCACGGCAGTCCGGGAAGCCGGGGCGGACATCGTCGCACTGGACGGTACTCGTCGCGCCAGACCCGACGGCCGCACCCTCACCACGACCATCACGCGGCTGCGAGACAGTGCTCCGACGGTTGTGATGGCCGACTGCGCATCGCTGGACGACGCACTTGTCGCACGCGACGCCGGTGCCGACATCATCGGCACGACGCTGGCCGGATACACCGACTACCGGCCGATGACCGATGGCCCCGATCTGGATCTGCTGGCGCAGTTGGTGTCTCGGCTACCCGACGTGCCGATCATCGCCGAGGGCCGTGTGCATACTCCCGCACAGGCCCGCGCCGCGCTCGACACGGGTGCGTACGCGGTTGTCGTCGGGACCGCAATAACGCATCCCACCACGATCACCGGCTGGTTCCGGCAGGCGCTCACCGGCGACTAGCTGCCATCCGGGTCGTCTGAGAGTGCATACAGCGCTGGAAGATTGACGACGATGGCCTCCTGGGTGCTGCGTGCGATCACGACGACAGCCGGATTGTCGGGATCCGGGTTCTCCTCCCGATGCGGCACATAGGGCGGAACGAACACGTAATCGCCTGGCGCGGTGGCGATGCGCACCTCCTGAACACCGTCATGGAAGACGAACTCAGGGTTGCCGCTGCGCACGAATATGGCCGTCTCGGACTCGCCGTGGTGATGGTTGTCCGAGGCCGTGGCCGGCGAAACATGAGTCTCACCCATCCAGATCTTCTCCGATCCGACGGACCCACCACTGATCGCGGCGAACCGCTGCATACCGTCGGTCTGAGCGGTGGACGAGCTGAGTTCCGCTGCCCTCACATGATGTACTCGGGTGCGCTGCGGCCGATGACCATGCGCGGCTTCGGTGAGGTCCGGGTGAAACCCGTCGTGCCTTGCGGTGGAACTCATGATGTTCAGCCTTTCTGGGATCGCTGTCCCCCAGGCTTGCACACCGCAGGCCACCGCGACGGATGCTGAAGCAGTACCCGGTCTTCTCGCTACTCGCACGGCTTGGCGGTGGACACCGCTGACCGTCGGGACCCTAGCGCGAACAGTCCAGCGACACCGTGATCGTGCGGCGGACGACGACCGGGATCAGATCGAAATCGCGCTTGCCGTTCTTGCCGATCCGCTCGACGCGGATGAGCTTGGTCTGCGTCTGCGGATTGCGGACGCTCGTGACGATGCACTGATCCAGCGGCGCACTGCCCACCCGGTCGATGTTGACGGAAAACCCTTGCGCCTCGAGTTGGCCGATCGTCACGATCGGCGACTCTGCGCTTGCGTGCCCGGCGGGTGCCAAGATGGTTCCCACTGCCGCCCCCGACGCGGCCAGCATGACGATTGAAACTCGCATGGCCGTGTCTTCCTTACCTTCTCGTAAACGTTGTCGTGAATCGGTTCACCTGTGTTACGAGCAGGGCACGGCAAGGGTTCAACGGCGACAGGCCCGGCCGGGTTCACCGGCCGGGCCTGTCGTCGTCAGCTAGACGCGGGCGGGTTCCTCGACAACCGACGGGCGGTGGTCGTCGACCATCGTGAGCTCGTCGAAGGGATCGTCACCGCGCAGCACCGAGTCGACGCGGTCCTTGTCGATCGTCTTGGTCCATGAACCGACCAGGATGGTGGCCACGGCGTTGCCCGAGAAGTTGGTCAGCGCGCGGGCTTCGGACATGAACCGATCGATGCCGACGATCAGGCCGACGCCGTCGAGCAGGTCGGGGCGGTGGCTCTGCAGACCGCCGGCCAGCGTGGCCAGGCCGGCACCGGTCACCCCGGCCGCGCCCTTGGAGGCCACAATCATGAACACCAGCAGGCCGATCTGCTCGGTCACCGACAGCGGGTCGCCCAGCGCACCGGCGATGAACAGCGACGCCATCGTGAGGTAGATCGCCGTGCCGTCGAGGTTGAACGAGTAGCCCGTCGGCACCACGACACCGACCGTGCTGCGATCCACGCCGAGGTGCTCCATCTTGGCGATGAGCCGCGGCAGCGCCGACTCGGAGGATGACGTGGACACGATCAGCAGGTACTCGCGGGCGAGGTACCGGACCAGCTTGAAGATCGAGACGCCTGCGACGGTCCGCATGAGCAGCCCGAGCACACCGAACACGAACACCACGCACGTGAGATAGAACCCGAGCATCAGGGCCAGGAGCTGCGTCACCGCGGACCAACCGGTCTGGCCGACGACGTTGGCGATCGCCCCGAACGCGCCGATCGGCGCGAGCCACAGGATCATCACCAGGATCTTGAACACGAGCTTCTGCAGGTGCTCGATGCCGCGCAGGATCGGCTGACCCGCATCGCCCATGGCCTGCAGGGCGAATCCGACGAGCAGCGCGACGAACAGCGCCTGCAGGACACTGCCGGCGGTCAGTGACGACAGCAGCGTCTCAGGGATGATGCCGCGGACGAAGTCCATCAAACCGCCTGCCTCATGCGCGGTTTCGGCGAGCTCGGCGCCCTTGCCCGCAGCGCTGTCCGACAGCTGCATGCCGGTGCCCGGATGCAGAACATTGCCGACCACCAGGCCGATCGCCAGTGCGAACGTCGACATCAGCAGGAAGTAGACGAACGCCAGGCCACCGACCTTGCCGACGGTCGCAGCTTTACGTACGGATCCGATGCCGAGCACGATCGTGCAGAAGATCACCGGCGCGATCATCATCTTGATCAGGTCGACGAACATCGTGCCCAGCACGCCGACGCTCTTGCCGACCTCGGGTGCCAAGATCCCGACCGCCACACCGGCCAGCACCGCGATGATCACCGCGATGTAGAGCCAGTGCGTGCGGTCCCGGCGCCGCGGCGGCGCCGGCTCCGGTTGACGGTCCAGGGTGACGCTCATCGGGGACTACCTCCAGTTCGACATCGAATGCGGTCTGGAAGTAGGTTCGGCGATGACGTGAGCCAGGTCACGTTTTAGTTCATTACGTTCAGAACCGGAGGTGTTGTGGCGCGCTGGTGGCCCCGCTCACTGGCCGGTCAGGCGATCGCCCTGCAGGTCATCGTCGTCGCGGTTGTCGTGTTGGCCGGGACTGCGCTGGCACTGCTGGACGCGCGCCGCGACGGTGACGCCGCCGCGCGGCAGCAGGTGATCGGAATCGCGACCGCGCTGGCCGACTCGCCGTCGACGGCCGAGGCCATCCGGTCCGGGCGGGCGACGCAGGTCCTGCAGCCGGTCACCGAGGCGGTCCGGACGAGCACCGACATCGCGTTCATCACGATCATGGCGCCCGACGGCACCCGGTTCACCCACACCGACCCCAGCCAGATCGGCGGCAAGTATCTGGGCACGGTCGAACCGGCCTTGCGCGGTGAGACTTTCAGCGAGGTCTACACCGGCACGCTCGGTCCCTCGGTGCGCGCCGTCGCACCCGTACGCGACCGCGACGGGCGGATCGTCGGGCTGGTGTCGGCCGGCATCACGCAGCAGACCCTGGCGCAGCGCTGGCGCGCGCAGATCCCGATGATCGCGGCGATAACGGCTGGCGCCCTCGCGGTTTCGCTGGTCGGCGTGTGGGCGATCCGGCGCAGGCTGCTGCGGCAGACGCACGGTCTGCGGCCTGATGAACTGCGGGTGATGTACGACCATCACGACGCGATCCTGCATTCGGTGTCCGAGGGGCTCGTCGTGCTGGACCGCAACGGCGTGGCGCTCGTGAACGACGAGGCGCGACGCCTGCTCGGCTTGCCACCCGGACCCGTTCGGCCGGACGATCTTCCGGAGTTCTTGCGCAGTCACGATCCCGGGGTCCGCGACGAGGTACACGTGACCGATGAGCGGGTGCTCGTCGTGAACCGGGCCCGCGTCGCGGACTCCCGCTCCGAAGTCGTCACGATCCGTGACCGCACCGAATTGCAGGGAGCCCTCGGCGAACTCAGCTCACTGCAGGTGCTGACCGATTCGCTACGGGCCCAGGCCCATGAATCGGCCAATAAACTGCACACGGTGATCACCATGGTGGAGATGGGCCGGCCCGAGGACGCGGTGCGCTTCGCCACGAGCGAGCTCGAGCTGTCGCAGCGACTGGTCGACCGACTGTCGGACGCCGTCAGCGAGCCCGCACTGGTGGCGCTGCTGCTCGGGAAAACCGCGCAGGCCGACGAGCGCGGGATCGCGCTCACGGTCACCGAGGACACCCAGCTACCGGCCGAGACCGTGCTGACCGGACCGGAGATGGTCACCGTGCTGGGCAATCTCATCGACAATGCGATGGACGCCTGCGACCGCGACGATCCGTGGGTGGAGGTCACGGTCGGTCAGGACGACACCGAACTGCTGATCCGGGTGGCCGACAGCGGAGCCGGGATGGACCCCGCGACGTTCGAAAGGGCCATGCAGCGCGGCTATTCCACCAAGGGCGGGGACGGTGCGGACCACGGGCTCGGCTTGGCCCTGGTGGCGCAGGTGGTCAACAAGCACGGTGGCACGCTGCGCGCCGACGTGACGTACGGGTCGGTGGTGACCGTGACGGTGCCGCGCCGATGAGCGCTTGCGCGAAGAGCATGGGGCAGCGATGAGCGCTTGCGCGAAGAGCATGGGGCAGCGATGAGCGCTTGCGCGAAGAGCATGAGGCCGCGATGAGCATCAAAGTGCTCATCGTCGAAGACGATCCGCTGATTGCCGAGGCCCATCACGCCTATCTCGGTCGGCTGGAAGGGTTTTCCGCGGCAGCCGTCGTGCACACGGCACGTGACGCCATGCGGGCCGCGGCCGAGGCCGCCGCGGCCGACGAGCCGATCGATCTCGTGCTGCTCGACATCGGCCTGCCCGACGCCAGCGGAATATCGTTGGCATCCGGGCTGTCGGGGCTGCATCCGGCGCCCGACATCATCGCGATCACCTCGGAGCGGGATCTGGAGATGGTGCGTGCGGCGGTGGCCCACGGCGCGCTGGCCTATCTCCTCAAGCCGTTCACGTTCGCGGCGTTCCGCGATCGGCTTGAGCGCTATCGCCGCTACCGCACGGCGCTGCCTGCCGGCACCGATGCCGCCAGCCAGGCCGAGGTGGACCGCGCGCTGGCCGAGTTACGGGTTGCTGCAGACAAATCGGTCGCACCCAAAGGCGCGGCGCCGCAAACCACCGACGAGATCGCGCGGACAGTTCGCGACGAACCAAACGGACTCACCGCGGAACAGGTCGCCAAGCTGGTGGGCGTATCACGCGTGACGGCCTGGCGTTATCTGGAGCGGCTTGCCGACGACGGAACCGTCACCCGCAACACCGAATACGGCAAAACTGGCCGACCCCGCACGCGCTACCAGTGGCACTGAGCTGATCCCGTCGCACCCCGCACCGCGAGCGACCGTGTTTGTACCTCGACACGCCGCAAATGGCGTGCATTCGCGGTCGCTCGCGAAGCTCGGCCAGTAGATCAGGCGCCGGCAGGTGCCAGTGCGGGCAGTTCAGGCAGCGGAGCCGGCTCCGTGGCGACGAGCTGCGAGTACAGCGCGGGCAGCGGGGCGGCGACGTCGAACGCGTTGACGTGGCCGGTGTAATCGGCGACGTACACGCGCGCACCGTCGTCACGCACGGTGACCGCCGCGGGCTGCGCGTGCAAGACGACGCTGCCGAGAACCTCGTTGGTCAGCGTGCACAGGACGATGACGCGGTCGTAATCGACCACATAGGCGCGGGTGGCATCGGGGCTCAGCACCAATTGCGTAGGTGCGCCGCCGATCTGGACGGCACCCACGACCGTGGCGGCCGCGAGGTCGACGAGGTGTACGACGCCGCGGTACTGCCGGTCCGATGTCAACACATACGCGATGCCGTCGGCACCGAGAGCCAGGTCGCGGATCGGCGCGCCGATCCAAACTGTCGATTCGATCTGGGCGGTCTCGGCGTTGACGGTCACGACGCGGCTGCCGCGCGCGTCCGATGTGGCCGCATACAGCCGCTTGCCGGTGGAATCGACGTGCAGCGCGTCGAGGCTGACGCCCACGCCCGTCGCGATGTCGATGGTTCCGACTCGCTGCGCGGTGGTGTCGATGACGGCGATATCAATACGGTCGTCACCGCTGCGGCCGGCGAACACGCGCTTGCCGTCCGGGCTCATCGCGAGCGCGGTCACGGTGAGGGCGAGTGGATACTCGGCGAGCACCGCACCCGTGATGGTGTCGACGACGACGATCGCGTCGTGTCCGGCGGACGTCACGCTCACGTAGGCGCGGTCATCGGCCGCGGTTACCGCGAACGGCTCGCCGCCAAGCCGGACCGACCTGACCACGGCGAGGGTGTAGGGGTTGATCACGGTGAGGCAGTCGGTCGCGGAGTTCGTCACAACGATGGTGTCGCGCTCGGCGTCGACGGCGATGTCGCCGATCGGCCCGCGCCCCACTTCCACCAGACCGGCCACGTCCACGTCATCGAGCGCACCGTCGAACGTGACGCTGCCGGCCGACGGCTCCTCGGCAGCGGTCTCATGTCGTACGACGCGGCTCAACGCACGCAGAAAGTTCTTTGCCATGATCAATCGGCACCTCCGCCGGCATGGCGTTCACCGGCACTAGATTCCAGGTCAGTCTGCGCCGGGGTGGCGCGGTTGCATCGAGTCTAGCGACGGAAACAGCCAGCCCAGGACGGCTCGACAGCGAATGAGTCGCATGTGGCGACATTCTCTCAGACTGCGCTTAAGAAATTCTTCGTTATCCATTTGTTATGTTTTTGTCGCAATACGTTAAATGCGGGTTACCTGGGGCAACGCCACGGCCGGCAACCGGTTTTCCGGTTTCACCCGGCGGTGTTGCCAGAATGGATTCTTACCATTCCCGTCGAAAATGAGCGGTAAATCACACCCCGACACGCCAGCAAACTTTCTCCAGCGTCAGGGCGGCGGCCATCTGGAATCGGCCTGGTCCCATGTTACAGCTGTGAAAGATGAGTCGCGGTTGGCCATTTGTTCGCTGTTCACCCGTTGATAACCCTCACACCGCGCGCACAGCACGGCATGGGTCACAGCTCCACCCCCAAGGGTTCGCACCGAGCGTGCGGCCCGATACGGCAGAGACGGCATGTCGCGGATGGATCCGCACATCGGGCAGGGGCGCTAAGCGGCCGCGGGCGCGACCTTGAGCTTGAGCGCCGCCGCGGTAGCGGGGCCGACGATTCCGTCCACCTTCAGCCCGCCGGTCCGACGCTGGAAAGCGCGGACCGCCGCCTCGGTCAGCGGCCCGAACATTCCGTCGACCGCGAGATCCGCCGCGGATGGGGCGTTGACCGCGTTGAGCCGGCGTTGCAGTTCCGCGATCTGAGGCCCCTCCATCGGGCGGAACAGCAGAACGTCGGCATACTCGCCGACCGGGACCGGGGGCCGCGGGGTCGGAGCGGGGTTGGCGATCGTGCCGATCTGCGCCTGGACATCGGCGCGCAAAGTGTCCATGTCGATGGCGCCCGGATCCCACTTCCCCTGGGCGCGGCCCGCGTACTCCTTGTGTCCGATCGTGCGCGCCGAACTCTGCGCGAGGCGCCGGTTGATCGCGGCACAGCACCGCACCATCGCGAAATACTGTGCGTCGGGCCAGTTCTGGCGGTGTGGCGCGGTCGGGCTGGTTCCGCTGTTGGCGCATTCGATGCCGATCAGATGCCAGTTGCCCATGTTCGTCGGCAACCACGGATACATACCAGCCCCGGCATGCCAGGCGACGCCCACCGCCACGAGCGTGACCGTTCCGTCGCGCGCGATGTGCAACTGCGACAGCGGGCCTGCGAGATCCGGACGGCCGTCGGCGATCGAGGCCGCGGTCGCGTTGTCAGATCCGGTGTGGTGCACCATGACGCCGCGGATGTCCTTGAAGTCACCGTGCCCGCGGGTACGCCAGCCGGGATACTCGACGAGATCGACGCCTTCGGCGCGAAGTACATCGGCGAGCCAAACCGGATCTCCGGTCCATGGTCCCGTCTGCGGCACGGTGAATCCTCTCGGTCGTAGCAAACACTTGGGAACTTTGATGTTACGCAGCGCCTACGACACCCGTCCGCACCCCAAACTGGTGACGCGTCAATATTTCTACTCGCCACGAAGGCGGGCCGGTCAGCCGCCGATCCGGGTTCGCCAGGACGCTGCGCCGCAAACTCCGCACGCCTGCGGCGATAGATTGCTTGTCGTACCTGTCCCCCACCGCCCGCCGGATGTGCGAGCATCTGCGCATGGACCCGCAGGACGACCCCGAGGCCCGCATCCGCGAGCTGGAACGCCCGCTCGCCGACGTCGCGCGCGCATCCGAGCTCGGCACCGGTCACGACGTCAGTCCGACGCAGCCGTGGACGCACGGCAACACCTTCCCGCCGCCCCCGCCCGGGCCGCCGGCGCCGTGGCCCGGATATGCCGATCAGTTCGCGCCGCCGCCGCCGCAACCGCACAGCGGGTCCGGCGCACGCATCTTGGTCGTGCTCGGCCTCATCATGGTGTCCTTGTTCGCCGCGGGCATCGCGGCCTATGTCATGTTCAGCGGCAGCGGCGGTGACACCAGCACCGACGAGACGGCGTCGCCGCCCAACCCCACTGTGCAAGCCCCCGTCATCGCGCCGCCGCGAGTCACCACGGACAGCACGACCGTGACCGCACCCGGCGAAACGGTGATCGTGTCGGGCGTCAACGAGAACCGGACGGTCGCGTGCAATGGCAACGCGGTGATCGTCAGCGGCATCGAGAACACCCTGACGATCACCGGCCACTGCGCCAATATCGCGGTGTCCGGCATCCAGAACACCATCACGGTCGACTCTGCCGACACCATCGGGGTGTCAGGGTTCGAGAACCGGGTCACTTTTCACACCGGACAACCCGAGATCTCGAAGTCCGGCCACGACAACAGCGTCGAGCAGGGTTAGAGCACCTTCGACAGGAACTCTTGCAGCCGAGGGTGTTTCGGGTTGTCGAACACCTCGGCGGGAGTGTCGTCCTCGACGATGTTGCCGTCGGCCATGAAGATGACCCGTGAGGCCACCTCCCGCGCGAAGCCCATCTCGTGGGTCACCACCACCATTGTCATGCCGCCCTCGGCGAGCTCGCGCAGCACTTCGAGCACGTCGCCGACCATCTCCGGATCCAGCGCGCTGGTGGCTTCGTCGAACAGCATGATGGACGGGTTCATCGCCAACGCGCGGGCGATCGCGACGCGCTGCTTCTGGCCACCGGACAGGGTCGCGGGTTTGACGTGTGCCTTCTCGGCCAAGCCCACCTGTGTGAGCAGTTCCATCGCGCGCTTCTCCGCGGCGGCCTTGTCCATCTTCTTGGTGAGCAGCGGTGCCAGCGTGACGTTGTCGATCACGGTCAT
This sequence comes from Mycolicibacterium wolinskyi str. Jessa 2025, assembly GCF_049241375.1. Classification (NCBI taxonomy): domain Bacteria; kingdom Bacillati; phylum Actinomycetota; class Actinomycetes; order Mycobacteriales; family Mycobacteriaceae; genus Mycobacterium; species Mycolicibacterium wolinskyi. The sequence goes on along the minus strand of NZ_CP185960.1, from coordinate 1,642,569 downwards.
GTGCGGGAACAGATTGAAGTGCTGGAACACCATGCCGATGTGCTGACGCACCTTGTCGAGGTCGACCTTGCGGTCGGTGAGGTCGAACTCGTCGACGGTCACCTTGCCGCCGGTGATGTCCTCAAGCTTGTTGAGGCAGCGCAGGAACGTCGACTTGCCGGAACCGGACGGTCCGATGACGCAGACGACCTCACCCTTGCTGATCGTGGTGGTGATGCCGTCGAGCACCACCAGGTCGCCGAAGGACTTCTTGAGCCCTTCGATTCGAATCTTGACCGTGCCTTCCGGCTCGGATGCGGCGGCTTCCGGTACGAGCTGGGTCATTTGACGAGCCTCTTCTCAACACGATCCGACAGCTTGGTGAGCGCCATGATGACGATGAAATAGATGATGCCGATGATCAACCACATCTCGAAGGATTGGAAGTTGCGGGCGATGATGATGCGCCCGGTCTGCGTCAACTCGGCGATGCCGATCACCGACAGGATGGACGTGTCCTTGAGCGTGATCACGAACTGGTTGATGTAGGACGGGATCATGGTCCGGATCGCCTGCGGCAGAATCACTTTCCGCATGGTGGGCAAGTAGCCGATGCCGAGGCTGCGGGACGCTTCCATCTGGCCCTTGTCCACCGATTGGATTCCGCCGCGCACGATCTCGGTCATGTAGGCGCCGGCGTTGAGCGACAGCGTGATGATGCCTGCGGTCAAGGCCGACATCTGGAAGCCGAGCGCCGACGGGATGCCGAAGTAGATGAAGAACGCCTGCACCAGAAGCGGTGTGCCGCGGAAGATGTCGACGTAGGTGGTGCCGATCGCGCGTAGCACGATGTTTCGAGACACCCGGAACAAACCGAAGATGATGCCGAGCACCAAGGCGATGGCGATCGAGACGACCGTCAGGATGATGGTCATCTTGAGACCGACCATCAGGATCGGGAAGGTGCTCTTGAGCAGGCCGAAGAACGAGTTGTCGGTTTCGACCGCGTCCTCGCCCAGGTAGGTCTCGAGAATCTCGTCGTAGCGGCCGGAATCCTTGAGGCTCGCCAGCCCCGCATTGAACTTCTGCAGCAGTTCCCCGTTCTGGCCTTTGTTCACCGCGAACCCGTAGCTCGCGCCTTTCTCCTTGGGTGTGACGGTCTTGAACCCGTTGCCCTGCGCGATGCCGTACTGAAGCACCGGATAGTCCTCGAAAACCGCCTGCGAGTTGCCGGTACGGACTTCGTCGAACATCGAGGCCGAGTCCGCGAAGTACACGGTCGTGAACCCGTACTTGTCCTTGATCGACTCGGCGAACTCGGCGCCTTCGGTGCCGTTCTTGACGGCGACGCGCTTGCCGCGCAGGTCTTCATAGGACTTGATGTCCTCGTTGGTGGCGAGCACCGCCATCTGGACGCCGGACTCGAAGTACGGATCGGAGAAGTCGAACACCTTCTTGCGTTCGTCGGTGATCGACATGCCGGCGATGACACCGTCGGCCTGGTTGGCCTGCACCGCCTGCAGGGCGGCGTCGAAGCCCAACGGTTTGATGGTGACGTTGAATTTCTGGTCGGCCGCGATCTCGTTGATGAGATCGATGTCGATGCCCACGAATTTGCCGCTCGCATCTTGGAATTCGAACGGCGCGAACGTGATGTCGGTCGCGATGACGTACGTCTCGCCCTCCGCCGACGCGGTCGCGGGAGCGAGCAGCGCCGTCCCGAACAGGCCGACGAGTACGGCGGCGCAGAGCGCGAGAACACGGGCCGATAATCGCGAACCTGATCGTCGACTGGGAACGTGCTGTGGACAACCGGCTCGCATGGTGCGACTCCCATCGTTACGGCAGTGCAGGACAGCCCACCGTATCGCCACCCCGCAGCGGGATGGGAGATTTCGGGCCAGTTGCGGTTAGCTCCGCAAACGCGGCAAGCGACTGTCAGGTCATGGAGCGACCTTGTAGTGGCTGCTGATCGCGATCCGGTTGAACGCGTTGATCACAATGGCAACCCAGCGCAACGCCGCGATCTGCGCAGCGGTCAGCGCCGACAGTCGCTCGGCGTCCGATTGCGCGGTGGCGCGATCGGCGATGTGGGTGATCTCCTCGGCGATGGCCAGTGCGGCGCATTCCTCCGCGGTGAAGTACGACGTTTCACGCCAGGCCGGGATCACCGCGATCCGGTCCGTGCTCTCACCCTTCTCCAGCGCGTCGCGAACATGCATCCGCAAACAGAAGGCGCACCCGTTGAGCTGCGATGCGCGGATTCGCACCAACTCGACGGTCAGCGGATTGAGGCCGGCGTCAGCGACCGCCTTTTCGCACTGGTCGTTGAGTGCGAGCACCGACTTGTACGCCTCGGGCAACGCGGTGTTCAGGGCTGGGCGAATGGACATGTGCACTCCTGCCGACGACTACCGGTGATCTCCACCTGATCTCCATACAACCTTCAAGCACCACGTGTCCCACCGCGACACCATCGAGGACATAACAAGAAACGCCGGCATCACAACGGCTCATCCATCAGGGAGTTTCAGATGAAGAACATCCTCGTCGCAGCAGTGGGCAGCAGTGCGGCAGCACTCGGCGCGTTGCTCGCGCTCGCCGCGCCGGCACAGGCTGAATCCGCCGCGCTGACCATCGGTCAGCTCGAAGCGCAGGGTTTCGATGTGCGGCTCGACCGGATCGGCAGTGCACCACTGGACCAGTGCATCGTCACAGGCGTCCGAAACCCACAGGAACAAACCAGGATCGTGCGGTTCGACGGGCCCGGCGGCCGCGACCGTTTCGTTCCGGTGGTCGTCCGTCGCACCATCACGGTGTCGCTGGACTGCTCGCGCTGACTTACCGCCAGACGATGGCCTGCCCCGATACCATCACCTCATGGTCCGGGGCTGGGGGCGTCCGACATGAACCTGACCAGCGGCTGGCTGCCGATCACACTGCAGATCTCGACGTTGGTCGTGCTGGTGGCCGCGATCGGCTGGCGCACGCCGCGGTGGCGGACGCGCTGGGTGCCGATTGCGATCGGCGCCGGCGTGGCGTTCGCCGTGATCGTCCGGTTGTTCGTGAAGTTCCAGGGGTGGTCGGACCGGGCTGCCTCCACCGCCACGGTCGTCTGGGTCGCGATCACGGGTGTCGCGATCGCCATCGCCGTCCTCGGGTGGCGGAATGCGGCGTGGTGGCGGCGGTCGCTGTCGATACTCGCGGTGCCGCTGAGCGTGGTGTGCGCGGCAGCGGCGCTCAACACCGCCACCGGGTACTTCCCGACGGTCCAATCGGCATGGCAGCGCCTCACCGGGACCGAGTCGCCTCAGTGGATCGACGAAGAGACACTGGCCGCGATGCGACGCGACGGCGAGCGCCCGACTCGTGGCACGATCGTGAAAACCACGACGCCCGACAACGTCTCGGGCTTCAAGCACCGCCAGGAATTGGTGTACCTGCCACCCGCTTGGTTCGCGTCCGATCCCCCGCCACAGCTTCCGGCAGTCATGGCGCTGGGCGGCGAGTTCAGCCATCCAGAAGATTGGCCCGAGTCCGGTGGGGCACTGAAGACCCTCGACGAGTTCACGGCGCGACACCACGGCAACGCTCCCGTGATGGTGTTCCCCGATTCCACCGGATCGTTCAGCAACGACACCGAATGTGTCAACGGGCCGCGCGGGAACGCCGCCGGCCACCTCACCAAAGAGGTTGTGCCCTACGTGGTCTCGAAGTTCGGCGTCAGTACCGACCCGGCGAACTGGGGCCTCGTCGGGTGGTCGTCCGGCGGCACCTGCGCGCTGACACTCGCCGTCACCCATCCGGAGTTGTTCAGTGCGTTCGTCGATCTCGACGGTCAACTCGGGCCGAACACCGGAACCAAACAACAGACGATCGCGCGCCTGTACGGCGGCGATGCCGAGGCGTGGGCCGCGTTCGACCCCCAGACCGTGATCCTCGAACATGGCCAGTTCCCCGGCATGGCGGCGTGGCTCGGAGTCTCCGACGACACGCCCACCGTCTACCGGCCTGCCGGTGATAGGCCGCCACCACCCGAAGAGATCGCGGATTGGGATCCGTATTCCGAGGAGCATGCCGAGAACACCAAGAAGTTGTGCGCATTGCTCAGTGGGCACGGCGTGGAATGTTCGGTTTCGAGTTACTCGGGCTCGCACGATTTCCCCTCGGCGGGAAAAGGTTTCGCGGCAGCGCTGCCGTGGTTGGCCGGCAAGCTCGGCACGCCAGGCGTGCCCGTCACCCCCATGCCCGGTGCGTCGGAGGGCTGACCGCTAGGGACTCCCCAGCCGCGGGTGCTGGTCGCGCGCCGGTTGCGAATAGCCTGGGCACGTGACGTCGATCTCGAACTGCCGCCATTCGAGTTGACCGTCTTCTGGCGGCAGCCGACCGCTGATGTTGTAGGCGTCGTCGACCTTTGTCGCCACCATCTCGCCCGGGTCGTCGCCGAAACGACGAACCTCGGGCAGCCGGAAACCCGCGGCGTAGACGACCAGCCGGTGCTCGGTCCCGAGCAATACGCGTACGCGTTTCGTGGCGTCGAATTTCGACGGCGCCGCGTAGATCAGCAGCTTGCCGTCGGGGAACTTGGTGCAGCTCACCCGTGCGCTCACCGTGTGCGTGCGGCCGTCGACAACGATGGTGACGTCGGAAACCGGGCCGGAGGCACAGCCCGCAGCCGACAGGAGCGCTGCGGCGAGTGCAACCGCCGCTCCCGCCGTGACACCACGCATGTCAGCAGTATGGACGCCGTTCGGCGGGCCGACTCGGCAACGGCGGCTTCACGTGCGCGGTCAGCCGTCGACTGCCAGGTGCGCCCGCCAGCGGCCCTTTGCCAGTTTGGCAATCATTCTTGCCAAAGAGGCGATGTAGAAGCCACCATCGACGGCATGAACCCGTTCAGCGATCCGAAAACGGTTGCGACGTACGCGGACCGCCCACCGCGAGTGGTGCCGGGGTACGCAGCCATGCAGCAGATGGCCACGGTGCTGCTGGCCGAACACGTGCCGGACGACGGCCGCGTTCTCGTGCTCGGCGCCGGAGGTGGCCTCGAACTGAGAACGTTCGCGCAGGCTCGCGCCGGCTGGGCATTCGACGGCGTCGATCCGGCTCGCGAGATGCTGCGCCTGGCCGAAAACACGTTGGGGCCGCTGTTGCCGCGGGTGCGTCTGCACGAGGGTTACATCGACGACGCACCGACTGGCCCGTTCGACGGCGCGACGAGTCTGCTGACGTTGCAATTCCTCGACCCGGCTGAGCGCAGGCGGACCGCCGAGCAGGTACGGCGTCGACTACGGCCCGGTGCACCGTTTGTCGTCGCACACTTCAGTTTTCCGTACTCCACCGATGACGAACGCGAGTTGTGGCTGTCGCGGTACAGCGCATTCGCAACGGAATCGGGCATCGACGCCGCCGCGATGGCCTCCGCGCGCACGGCGATCGAAACAAAGCTGCACATCCTCACGCCCGACGAGGACGAGCAGGTGCTACGCGACGCGGGCTTCACCGATGTCAGCCAGTTCTACGCGGCATTCACGTTCCGCGGCTGGGTGGGATACGCGGCCGGCTAACCGTTCACGTGCATTCTTGCGCTGACCCTCTCGACCACAGTGGGCCCCTTCCCGAAGGAAAGGGGCCCACTGGGTCGAGCTACTACTCGGCTCCGCCGGATTCCGATCCGCCGGCCGAGCTGGACCCACCGGCGCTGCCGGAGGCCCCGCCGGAGTTGGTGCTCTCAGCCTTCGCCGGCTTGGCGGGCTTGGCGGTCTTGCCGCTCGCACCGGATACGGCGTCCTTGAACCCCTTGCCCACGTTCTTCAACGCGCCGCGGATGCCGTCGCCGACATCCTTGAGCGGGTTGGCCTTCTTGGTCGAGGTGTCAGTGCCGGTCTTGCCCGGGACAGCCTTCGGGCTCTCCTTCACCGCGTCCTCGGCAGGCGCCTCGGCGGCCGCTTCTTCAGGGGCGGCCGGCTCGGCCGCGGTCTCCTGCGCCGGAGCCTCGGCCGGGGTCTCGGCCGGTGCTTGCGGCGCGGAGGCCTCTGCGGAAGCGTCCTTGGTGGTCGACTCGCCGGCGGTCTCCGTCGACGAAACCTGTTCGACCGCAGTGCCTTCCTGAGCCTTCGGCGCCTCGATCGCCTGAGGCGCCACGTCCAGCGTGACGGTCGTCGAGGCGGCTTCGGTCTTCAGCAGGGTGGCCCCGGCGAGCGCGGACTTGGCCGCCGCCGGAGTGATCGCGTCAGCGACGATCTCGCCGATGGTGATCAGGCCGGCCACGATGCCGTTGGGGCCGAGCAGACCGGCCGCGAAACCGCCGCCCATCGAATTGCCGTTGAGGATGGCGTTGGTCAGGTCCGGGCCGAAGTTGAGCACGGCGTTCGCGACCTGCTCCAGGTCCCCGTCCTTGATGCCGGCGAAGATGTTGTCACCGGCACCGCCGACGACGTTCACCACGTCGGTGATGACCTGTACGGGGGCGAGCAACGGCCCGAGCAAGTTGATGATGTTGGCCGGCTGGAGCAGATCGACGATGGCGAGCGTGTTCGCGATGGGCTGGCGCAGCGCGTTCTGGAAGCCTTCCCAGACCTCCGGGTTGAGGAACAGCGTGTCGAACACCGCCTGCACGACCGGCCCCAGCAGGGCATTCTGCACCGTCGTGAGTGCAGCTGTCACGTCGCCGTCGGCAAACTGTTGCGCCGCGACCTTCAGGTGCGCAGGCACTTCGGCGTAGCCCTCGCTGAGGCTTCCGCCGAAGGCATCGACGAAGGCGCCGATTGCGGCCGCACTGGTGAGCTGGTTCCGCACGATCTGCGACAGGATCGGGGCAGGGTTGTCGGCGACTCGTTGCCCCAAAGCCACCGCGTTCTGGAATGCCAGGCTGAAGGCGTCGGCATAGCCCGCGATCGGATTGGCCAACGCGGACAGCTCGACGGCTGCCGACGAGTGCGCTGCCTGCACCTTGAGGTCAGGCATCGGCGGCGCTACGGGACTGGCGGCCAAGACGCCGACACCCGCGACCGCCACGCCCGTAGCCAAGTACGAGCGAACAGCTAGCTGCATGGGTACTCCTTTTGCTGGTTTACGTTCCCAGCCGGAGAACTTACCCCTTAGTAAGTTAAAAGCAAGCAAAATTCGCAGATCAACTGCCCTGTTTGTCATCGCAAGCGTTCGTGCGCCTCGGACTGTATCCAATTCGAAGTTTGCTCATTAGCGACGCGTGATTACGGTTCAGCTAACTACTTCTGTTGGCAAGTAGCTGACGGTCGCGCAAACATTCGCCAACGAAGCCGGCCGTGCGGTGCATCCCGCCCGCGAATTAACTGAGCTGAAGACAAAACTGGACGTCAGGCTCTACTTACCGATTGGTAACTAGCTTCGACTATGTCGCGGCTCACTTTGCTACTTCAACGTGCCCGCGGTCACGTCCTGGAGTGCCAGCTACAGAGTGGCACCTTCAGACACGAAGCGGCCAGCAATGAGCCGTGTACAAATCGCGCGACATGTCTAGTTCGCTGGCGTCTTCGCGTCACGTGTAAAGCGCGGATTCCGTTGCCGGCCGGTAGGTGTCCCCAGTCGTGCTGAGCAACGTCGGGAAGCACGCGAAACCGAACACCGGATCGTAGGCCGGTTCGCCACAGATTCTCGCGCCGGCCCGCAGATATCCACGCATGAGCGCAGGCAGCTCCGGTTGGCGGTGCGGCGCCAAATCGCTCAGACAGAGCGCATCGATCACGACCGGCCGGTGCGGGCGCACCGTGTAGCAATCGGGCGCGCGGTAGTTGCGCCGCAGGTGACTCCATACGTGGTGCATCACGTTTCTGCCGCGACCGCTCGTCTCGAAAGCCGGCATCGTCACACAACCCAGGACATGGTCGTAGCCGTACCGGTACGCGTACTCGAGGACGGCCGACCACATCATCAGCACCACGGCGCCGTTCCGGTGATCGGCGCGCACCACGGCGCGCCCGAACTCGAGCATCGAGAGCCGCAGCGGTTCGAGTGCGGAGATGTCGAATGACGCTGCGGTGCAAAGATCCCCTGCCGCGATCGCCCCACCCGAGGGCAGCATCCGGCAGCAGGCCACAAGTTCGCCATGTCGATTGTCCTGGATGAGCACGTGCACGCAGTGTTCGTCGAAACGATCGGCATCGAGCCCGAAACCGGATGCGGTGCGGCCGCGTTCCTCGGCAAGCACCGCGTAGCGCAACCGCTGTGCGCCATCGATGAGATCGGGGTCTGTCGTCAACCGCACGCTGTAACGCGGCGTCGCGGTCTTCGTGGGCAGCAGAGTGGTGAGGTTGGTCATCTGATCGCTCCTTCGTCAACAGCGTTGAATCACTGTGACGCGCAGGAGCGCTCGGATATATCGGGCGATCGGAGGATCGGCCGGATGAATCTGTTGTCCCCCGATCGCCCGACAGCAGTCAGCGCAGCTACGTGTCAGCGCGACGAGCCGAACTCGGCGCTTCACGGGCCATACCGCTTGAAAAAGCAGAAACACGAAGCGATTTGTCTCCTCGATGAGGAGCCGAATCACACTCGTGCGATATGCGGAATCGGCCGTGCTCAGTCGATTCGGATGACGTAGGTACCGTCGTCGTCGCGTTCGATCTGATGGTCCAGAGCGTTGACCCAGACGGGGGTATCGCGGCGCGAGCCGAGGAACGCGGCCTGGACGGCGCCGCCCGGCTGCAGGTCGACATTCCACTCGTCGTCTTCGGCGACGATCGTCAGGATCTCGTCACCATTCGCGCGCCGGATCGAGATCACCTGGCCGTTGAGGTCCTGGTCGTCCAACTCCGCCTCATACTCTTCCAGCTCGATTTCATCAGCGATCTCGGTGTCCAGCCCGGTGGCGTCGTCATGCACGCCGACGACTGTACCTACCTCTACCTGTCGCCGCTTCGGCGACAACACGCAACCGGTCACGAAATCGCAGGTCCAGCACAGCCAACGATCTTTGCCATCCGCCACCTTCCAATCCCACAACTGCACTGATGACGACACCGGCGATAGCCAGATAGAGAGGTAGTGCACTACTCGTGAACTGGTGCAACGTTCGCCGTAGGTTTCTACTCATCAAGCGTCAGATATTCCGGCGCTGCGATCAGAGGAATCTGAAATGGCCAAGTTGACAACGTCTTCCGTGTCTTCTGGGGCCTCCGCCACGAAACGCGAGACCCGAGAACACACCGCACGCGCGAGCGGGACGCATGTACTCATCACCGAACAGGAAGTGCTGTTCGGCACCGCGGCCGCCGCTCCGTTACGGCGGCGCCGGCCCATCGACATTGTGACGAGCGCGCTGTCCTCCGCCCGGGCGCGGTGGCAGACCAGCGCCGAACGCAAGCCGATTCGCCATGATCGCCCCTCGCGGCTCGGCTACCTGGAGCACTCGCTGATGTCGCGTGAGATGGATCGACTCTGATTCTGTGAATCGCGCGAAGAAACAAAGGTTCTGGTGGGCCGAATATCGGCAGCCACTGTTCAGATGCGATGCCGTGGGTCGAAGTTCGAGAGCTTGGGATCGGGGACCTCGGCGGCGAAGTCGCTGTCGGAGAATGTGTAGCGGTACCACGGGGCGTCATCGCAGCGGCCGAGCCGCGGGCGCAGATTGCTGAAGGCTCGGTAGATGACCTGGTACGGCTGGCCGTTGTAGTGCTGCAGGATCTCCTTCCAGGTGCGGGGCGCCTCGCCGATCAGGGTCTCCATGTCAGACGTCAGTTCGGCCTCGGTCATCGCCACGACGTCGGGCGGCGGATCACCGAGGACGAAGACCGTGCTGCGGTCGAAATGCTCGCGAGAAAACTGCGGCCCCATGGGAATCGTGCAGTCCATGCCCATCTTGGACGCCGTACCCGGCGCGACGTCCGATCCGATCATCGGGTCGACGGTCATGGTGTTGCAGCCGGGGATGATGATCGTGTCGAGATGTGGCATGAATCGGAAGGCCATCGCGAACTTCACCGCGTTGTCGTCCCAGATGTCGATGTCTTCGTCGAACACCATGGCGATCTTCGGCAATGCGAGTTTGGAGCACGTCAGCATGATGCCGAGCGCCTGCTTGCCGTCGCCCGCCCCGTTGGGCTTGATCTTGGCGTAGGCGATGTTCGACAAACCGCCGAGATCGCAGCGCACTTCCTTGACGTCGATGCCGGCGAACTTGAGCGCCCCGAAGATGTCGGCCTCCAGCGCAGGCAGCTGCAGCATGTTGTCGGTGTACCACGGGTGGGTTCCACCGATCGTGGCGTGCTGGTAGATACCGCCCTTGCGGTACGTCATGGCCTTGACGACCGCGCGGTAGTTCTTTTTGATGCCACCGCCGTACATTCCGGTGAATTCGCCGTAGGGTCCCTCGTCGTGCGTCAGCCCCTCGCTGGCCATCAGTTCGCATTCGAGGACGATCTCGGCGTTGGCGGGGACGAGGACGTCGATGGTCTCGCACTTCACCAGTTTGGCGGGATGTCCGTAGAAGCTGCCGAGCACCTCGAAATCGTCGGTGTCCGGCGGTACGCCCGTCAGTGAGGCGATCTTGTCGACGGTCGGACCGCCGATCACGATGGCGACTTCCAGATTCTCGCCTTTATCTTGCGCGGCAATGGCATTCAGCCGCTGACGATGCGACGTGCACGTCATGTCGAACATCTTCTCGTTCTTCGACCGGAACATGCTGCGGTAGATGCCCCAGTCGTAGACACCGGTGTCGGGATGCTTGCTGATCACCAGGTTGTCGTTGGTGAATGCGTGACCGTCCCGGTCGTGATGCAAAAACAGCGGCAGTCGGGTCAGGTCGACCTCGTCGCCGATCAGGACGACCTCCTTACACGGTGCGGTGTCGACGATCTCGGGCTTCACACGCCCCTTGGCGAGTTCACTCATGACGAGCCCGCTGCGGCTCTTGTCGCACCCGAGCGCCCACGCGGTCTGATCCTGGTTCGAGTACGCGTTGGCCAGGAACTGGAACTCGCAGTCCTTGACGTTCTCCACCAGGACGGCCGTGAGCGGGTTGGCCTCCATGACCGCGGGCAGTTCGTCCACCCGCTTCTCTTCGGTGACGCGGACGAGCATGCCCGCCTTTTCCATGTCGTCGACGAAGTCGCGCAGGTTCTGCTGTGGCACGGCCGCCCCCTAGTCGAATGCCGGTACGGCGTCACCGGTCTCGGCATAGTCGCGCAGGTGGTGCAACAGCACGCCCCACGTCGTGTTGCACTTGCGGAAGTTTCCATGCGTGCCGGGCCAGCCCGCGTGTTGAAGCTCCAACAGCGTGCGGTCGGCGACGGGCGTGATGACGAAAGTCGCAGTGGTGCCGACTGAATCGCCGGGCCCTCGCGTGCAGCGCCAGGCCACCCGGCCCGGGGCATCCGATTGCGTGATCTCCCATCTGAACTCCGGATGGTCGGCGAAGGCGAACACCCATTCGCTGCCGACCGATCCGTCGCCCGATGCGTTCGGTGTATGCCAGCCCTTGACGCCCTCGAGTGTCGTCAGAGCCGCGAACACGCGCTCCGGAGGGGCGGAAACTTTGATCTCGTGGTCGATTTCGGGCACTGTTCTCCTACCTCGCGTCGAGTTCTGGGAATGCATAGTCACGCCATCCGGGAACGTCGGCCACCTCGACGAACTCCCGGCCGTGCTCGGCCTGCGCGGGGCCGCATGCTTCACCGGCCACCTTGACGGCCGTTCCATATGGGTAGGTCGCGTCGATGCCGAGTGCCGATCCGGTACGGCGGTCCGGTGGCAGTGTGTCGTCGAGCGTCGGATCGAGCGGCCCGCCTGGCAGGTCATCGACGATGATGACGTCGCGCGCGGGCTGCGTCCGAAAGGCCAACGCCCACTCCACCTCTCCGGAATTCTGTACGTCGATGTCCGGGTCGACCACGATGACCGTCTTCGGCCGCACGTTGGATCCCATCGCCGTCAGGATGGCGTTGCGCGCCTCGCCGGCGAATCGCGGCCGCATGGCCATCACGACTCGGAAATTCACCCCGCCGGACGGCGGAATGGCGACTCGCTCGATCGTCGGGAACGTCTTTCGCATCGAGTCGAGAAACGAGGCTTCGAACGCCAGCTGCTTGAGAACGTGGTTCTCGGTTGTCGGCTTCCCGGTGAGCAGCGCCTGGAAATACGGTTTGTCCCGATGCGTCAGCGCAAGCGGACGGGCGATCGGTTTCATCGAGCCCGGCGTGTAGTAGCCGGTGTACTCGCCGAGGGGTCCCTCGAAGACAGTGTGGTCGAAATTCACCTCGAACTCGATGACGAACTCGGCGTGCGCGGGCACTTCCAGATCGATCGCGCGGCACTTCACCAACTCGACCGGCGCACCGCGCAATCCGCCCGCAACCTCGAAATCGTTGGTGTCTTCGGGAACTTGGATGGGGCCGGTGTAGGCCAGCATCGGGTCGACACCGATTACCAGCGCCGCCCGGAAGCTCTTTTGCCCCCGCGCAGCGGCCTTCGCGAGGTTCTTTCCGAATCGGTGATTCGGCATGGCCAGAAACGACATGGTGTGCTTGTCGATGATCTCGAAGCGGTAGTGGCCGATGTCGGGTGTGCCGCTGTCCGGGTCACGGCTGACCACGATGCCGGCCGTGATGTAGGGGCCCCCGTCGTCGGGGCTGTACCTCGGCACCGGCAGCGTCGCAAGGTCGACGTCGTCGCCGAGGATGACGTTTTCGTGCACGGGCGCGTGCTCGGTGACCACGGGTGGGATGCGCTGGGCGAGTCCGTGCAGGATGTGTTCCACGACCGTGTCCTCGTCGCAGCCATAGGCAATCAGGGCTTTGGCCCGCGAGTTGTACACCCCACCGACCAACGGAAACTCGCTGCCGTTGTTCGTGAACACGATCGCCGGGCCGGCCACCGCTGCGCTCTTGCGCATGGCCTTCGCCACCTCGAGTTCGAGTGCGACGGGACGGTCGACGTCGATGAGTTCGCCCCGCGCACGCAGCGCATCGAGGAACTCCCGGAAATCCTGGTACGGCACGAGGGAGCCTCATCTCTCTGCGGGGCGAGTCCAGCGAAACCAAGAAGTACGGTGTCATCGTTGCCGAGACCTCCCGCTTCCGCGAGCCGAATCGGCAAACACGTTGCCGGACAGGGGCTTGCAGAGGCAAGCCGCAGACGTACGAGTGGCGCGACCGAATGGGTCCGGCAACGTCATCGGCGCGTTTCGAACTGACGACGACGTCAATGCCCTGCTTGTAGCGGCCATGCGGCCATCGCCTACGGTGTCTCTGCTGCATGCCGGCCGGAAGGGAGGATCTCATGGCTGAAGCCGCCATTCGTCAGCGCATCGACGACGCCGTGGGCGCCGTCCGCTCGCGCGACATCGACACGCTCACGTCCCTGTATGCGCCGGATGTCGTGTCGTTCGACCTCGGCGCACCGCTGCGGTACACCGGGCGGGACAACAAGCGACGCGCCTGGGCCGAATTCTTCGCCGCCTACGTCGGACCCATCGCCTATGACGTCCATGAGTTGAACGTCACAACACAGGGAGATGTCGCCTTCGTTCACAGCCTCAATCACGTCAGCGGGACTCTTGTGAACGGCCGCGTGACCGACATGTGGGTTCGGTGGACGGCGTGCTTCACGCGTGTCGACGGAGTTTGGCTCGTCACGCACGACCACGTGTCAGTGCCCGCACACCTCGAATTCGGCAAGGCGATGGTGAACCTGACGCCCTGATTCATCGTCTGACAGCTATCCACGTTTACATCCGGTCCGCACGGGGAACAACGGACGCCTCAGCGACGTTGCCCAAGCACCGGCCTATAGAGGGAGGATCACCAATGGCTACCGACTACGACGCGCCTCGCACCAAAGAAGCTGATGAGGTCGGCGACGAGTCACTCGAGGAACTGGCCACCCAGCGACGGGCTTCCGTCGACACGGCAGTGATCGACGAGGACGAGACCGTCGATTCGTTCGATCTGCCCGACGCGGACCTGACCGGTGAGGAACTCACCGTCCGGGTGATCCCCAAGCAGGCCGACGAGTTCACGTGCTCGAGCTGCTTCCTCGTGCAGCACCGCAACCGCCTCGCCCTGCAGCGCGGCAACGAGCAAGTCTGCGTCGACTGCGTGTGACGCGGCGGCGTCCCGCTGTCAGAAATGCCAGCGGGTTGTCGCGACGCGTTCCTGGAACGCGCTCAGAGCTTCGAGGTCCTTTTTCATCAAAGGTTTGTTGACTTTCTCGGTGAAGAAATCGATGAGCGGACCGGCGAAGAACGCGGTCATGACGGTTCCGATGCCGACCTGCCCGTGGAACGCCAGGGCCAGCGCCACGAACGTGAGGTCCTGGGCCACGCGCACCACTCGATAGGGCAGTCGCCTGTGGTCGACGATGATCGGGGCGATCGCGTCGTATGGGGAGTTGCCAAGGGCGGCGGTCATGTACATCGACGCGCCCGCGGCGAACAGCGTGATCCCGATCAGGAACATCACGGTCTGCTCCAGCCGGGTCGGCTCGCCGGGAACCAGCGGGGTCAAAAACGCTGAGAACCACTGGATGAAGTAGCCGGTCATCACCATGTTGATGACCGAACCGATCCCGATGTACATCCGGCCGAACAACAGGATCGGGATCAGCAGCACCGCATTGCTGATGAGTTGATAGGTGCCCAGGTCGAGGCCGATCGTGTTGCTGATGCCGATGTTGGCGGCGGTGTAAGGGTCGACGCCCACCTGCGCGACGCGCAACACCGCAGACCCGAATCCCAGCACGGCGACCCCCACGAACGCCCAGAAGGCGCGCCGCCAATAGTGGTTCTCCCGGTTCGCCACGTTCCCCCTTCCGACGGCAGCCTGGTGCCGACTTTGCCATGGAATGCGGGTCGATCCGGGTGGATTTCACTACGGCGCGCGAGCCGGTCGAGTCACTGGCTGTGCGCCTGCCACGCTCGGGCCGCGATCAGTTCCGGCACCAGCGTCTCGGACAACAACCGAACGTCGTCGGCGTCGTCGCCGGGATAGCGCAGCGTCAACTGCGTGCCCGGCACGTCACCGCCGACGCCTACAACGGTGCTGTTCCGCATCGTGGTCCACTCGGAAAGCTGAGCCTCCCACGGAGATCCGGCGAACACGAGCAGCCGGTAGTCGGTCGTCTTCGTCAGGTACACGTCGACGTGGCTCCAGTCGCCCGTCTCACAGCCCACCGCACCGAGCCGGGGTCCCTCACGGAGCATGAGAGCGCCCTGTTGGGCGGAGGAGAACCGGTGCGCCGGTGCCGCGAGGTGCGTGCCGGCAGGGCCCAGCAGCAGATCGGCAGCCGCTGGCCGCCAGTCCGATTCGGTGTCGAGCAGATGCGCACTCGCGGTGGCCGCCGCACTGATGGCGGCCACGAGCGGATGGCTGTCCTCGCCTGCCAGCTGGTATTCGAGGGCAAGCAGCAGCGCGAGGGTGTGCTGATAGCTGCGGCAGGCGACGCCGCCCTCCTCCTTGTCGGCCGCCAGGTCGACGACGGCACCACAACGCTCCGCGAGCACCGATCCGGGCGTGTTCGTCAGGGCGACGAAGACCGCTTCGTCGTTCACGCTTTGCATACGGTCAAGCGCGTCAAGGGTTTCCGCCGAACCCCCGGTGGCCGAGATCGCCACCACGAGCGTGCCTCTCCCCCAGGTCGGCAACAGTTGCGACGACGCGATCTCCGACACGGCGACCATCCCGCGCGTCCGCATCCGCGCTGCGGCCACCCCGCCGGCGTAGGCCGACGATCCCATGCCGAGCAGCACGACGCGCTCGACGTCCGACGGCACGACGTCTGCCCATGGATTGCCTTGTGTCAGCGTGTCGGCGAGCCGGGTGAGGGTTTCCGGTTTGCGCTGCAGGTCGGTGTAGAAGGCATCCGGATTCACGGGGCGCTCCCTTCGTCGAGCAATGCGGGCAACGCCGCGTCGGGCACATACATCCAGCGCGGTAAATGCCGTGCTGCGTAGATGATTTCACGCAGCACCTGCTGCAGGCGAAGCGCCCGCAGCGCAGCGGGATCGTAGCTCTCTGCATATCCCAGCTCGGTGAGCCGGGTGGTGTAACTGTCCAGGAGTGTGCTCCGCGTGAGCGTGTTCACCTCGGTGAGGGTGGCTCCATCGAGCTCGGTGTACTTGCGGGCGACGATCGCGACGTGGGCGAACGACTGAACCATGCCTGCGACGTCGAGCGCGGCGGGTATCGGTTTCATCCGTTCCTCGGCCGCGAGCACGGGATTGCCATCGAAGTCGGTGATCACGAACCGGCCGTCCGCCAACAGCACCTGGCCGACATGAAGGTCGCCGTGCCCTTCTATCACCGGCGTTCCGCCGAGATCGCCGAGCCCGTCGAGGATCTGCTCGATCTCCGCGCGCCGGTCGCGCAGCACCGCCCGGCAAACGGAGGCACTCAGGGACACCGCGGTTTCCAGCGTCTCGAATGCGGCGTCGCGCCATCGGGCCACCTCTGTCTGATCGGCGACCGATGCGGTACCCGCCAGCGCCGCATGGAGTTCGGCGATGAGGGCGCCCACGTCAGCCGCGGCGTCCCGGATCCGCTCTGGGCGGCCCGCCCGCGCTGCATCTGTCACGAAATCCACGGCCCAGGTCCAGCCGTCGACGGCACCGGGCAGATACTCGTCGATCGTCGCGACGAGCGTTTCGGCCCCGTCCGCGGGCTGCCAGGTCACCAGACCCCACGGAGCGGGCATGCCGCGGAAACCGGCGGCGCGCAACGCGCTGATGCGGTGGGGCGCCGGGTGCGGGCCGCTCTGGAGGTGGGTTGCCCATTTGACGACCGCGGCATCGCCGACGATGACCGACTCATTGGTCTGGTCGACCGTGATGGGCCGCTCCCCCGCGGCGCTGCGCCCGGTCCACGAAATCACCGTGAAGGCACCGCTTTTTGCTGAACCGTTCACGCTGCACAACATGTCCAGCATGGCTTCGGCGGCACCGTCGCCAGGCCGCGCGCGGCGCCAGTCGCCGTCTGGATCGCGCACTGCGGGGACGGCGGCCAGACCCTCGGGGCTGGTGGTGACGACCAACCGTCGGCCCGGTCCGAGATCGAGGTGGTCGAGGTCGATCACGCCTGGTGTTCCAGGCCGACACGCTCGATGGCGTCGGCCCCGACACGCAGCCCATCACGCGCCCGGATCGCGGCGCCGATGTCGGCCAGTTTGGCGCGTAGCTCGGTGTCGGCCAGCAGACGGTCGACCGCGTCGGTGAGTTCGGCGTCGTCGAACGCGTAGGTGTCGAGCCGTATCCCGAAACCGAGTTCATCGATGCGCTGGGCGTTTTCGTACTGGTCCCAGAACAGCGGCAACACGATGAGCGGCTTGCCGAAGTGCAGGGTTTCGGTGACAGTGTTGTTACCGCCGTGGGAGATCACCAGATCGACCTGTGGGATCACCTTCGTCTGCGGCAGCATCTGTTCACCGACCATGTTGTCGGCCAGGGTGATTCGATCGGCTTGCGGCCCCTTGCTGACGATGAAGCGGTGCCGGGTCTTACCGAGCACGTCGACGAGACGTTGCATCAGTTCCACGTCGGCTCCGCCGAGCGAACCCAGCGACAGGTAGATGAGCGCACTGTCACCGGGCCGATCGGCGATCTGCCCGGGAACGACGTACTCGTCGTCGGTCTCGCGGACACTCGAGTCCATCCGGATCCAGCTGTCATCAAGCGGGCGGGCCTGCAGATAGTCTGCCTCGGCGGGGTACACATAGAGGTTCGCGGCGTTCGCGCGAGGCATGAATTCCAGGTCGGGTAACGGGTCTGCGCCCTGCGCCTGTACCCACGCGTTGAAGTCTGTCCACATCTCCCGGTGCGTCCGATTCAGCTCGGCGCGGTAGGCCTCCCAGTGCGATGAATCCGCGCTCGGCAGGCCCGAAAACGGCGGAGGCACGCGAGGGCTGGAGATCTCAAGGGGGCTGCAAGAGACGATCCGCACGAACGGGGCACCCGCGGTGGCCAGAGCCGGAAAGAGTACGACGTTGTCCTCGACGATGACGTCGGGCTGGTGCGTGGCGATGATCTCCCGCAGCCGGGGCTCACAGTATTTGGCCCCGTCGATGAGCGCCTGATACGTGGGCTGGATGAAGGTTTCGAGTTGCTCGATCGTGGGCTTGCGGAATTCCGGTGCGGTCTCGGCGATGAACTCAGTCCAGAATTTGCCCGCGTCGTCGTCTTCGCCTCCCGCGGCAGGCTCGGCCAGATCGACCAGTTCTTCGATGAAGCCGAACGGAGCGAGCTTGCCCGCCCACGAACTCTCGGCCGCGAACACGATCCTATGGCCGCGGTCGCGCAGCACGGCTGCCAGCCCGATGCACTGATTCGTTGGCCCGTAAGCCGATTCGGGCCAGAACATGATGGTCAATGGCCGGGTGTTGGATGACGTCATGGGCAGCCCTTCATGCTCGGACGGGACGGGGAAGCGGATGGCCGGTCGCCACCCGCGCGTAGTCACAGATCAGTTCGATCGCCGCCTCGGCATCGAGGCTCGGGTGCCGCGCCACCATGCGATAGCCGTACGCATCTTCCAGTGCGACGATGTTGCGCGCGGTCGTCAGCGACGACGATGTCAGGGTGAAAACACCTTGGGCGGCACCGGTTTCCAGGATGATCTGATACATCGCCACCTGGCGGTCATAGAGCGCGGTGAGCATGACCGCGTATGCGGGGTAGCGCGCCGCCGCCCCGCCGAGCGCGCACATGAGCTTGACGTCGGGGTCGTCGGAATCGGTGGGCAAACCGGATTCGATGGTGATCACGAGCTTTCGATCAGGCTCGGCGACGCCGTCGATCGCACGCAGCCGCGCGTCATAGAACCGCTCGATGCCGGCCCGATTGGCCTCGACGAGCAGGGTCTGGATGTCGGGAAAGTGATAGAGCACCGCCCCCGGCGTCAGGCCCGCCTCCGCGGCGACCTGCTTGAGCTGGACGTCGACACCGTGCTTCATCACCGCGGTCTGCGCGGCACGCAGCAATCGCTCACGGCGTTCGGCTCGGCTCACAGGCACGCGCCCATGGTGCCAAGCTCGGCGGCTGGCCGCTGGACTTTCCTGAACTTCAGTGCAGTTTTTATCCAGGTTTTACATGTGAGCTGCGTTTAAACGGCTGCATCCGCCCTGAATCAAGGTGCAGTAGAGGCGGCCTTCGCATCGTCGCCAGCGTCCTGCGTCGCGTTCGAAGCTCTCTTGTCCTCGGCATGCTTCTTGATACCGGCGGTCACTCGGTCACTCAGGTTCTTGACGGACGCCTCGATGCGCTTCACCGCGTCCTTGACGGGAGTGGCTCGTACCGGCTTCTTCGGCGCATCGGCGGACGGCTCCGTCTCGGGAACATCGGCCACCGGTGAAACATCCGGTTCTTCAACCGCTTTGACCGGCGCTTCCGGTTCAGCCTCGGGTACGGTCTCGACCTTCTCCTCGCTCACTGCGGGGGTGTCGAGTGTGACGGTCTTTACCGGCGCGCCGAGACCGAACGTTGCGTCTACCGCGGGCGTGCTCACTTCAGATGTGCCGAACGTGGGCGGCGGTGGCGGTTCGGTCGCGAGTGCGGTGGAGATGCCGAGCTGCGCCGCCTCGATGCCATCGACGATCAAGCGGGCGCCGTCGCCGAGGGAGATCAGGAAGTTCCGGGTGCCGTCGATCGCGGCATCGACGATGTTGCCGAGGTCGAACGTGAGCACGGCGGCAACGAGATCTTGCGTGCCCTGGATGAAGGCGTTCGCGACTCCGCCGCCGGCGTCGAGGAATCCGTTGGCCACATCGATGACCGCCTGCGGCCATGCGGCTGACAGCGCTGCCTGCACCACGAGGTACTTCTGATTGCGCCAGATCGCCGAGTCCAGCAGTGGTTGTCCCACTGCGACGACGGTGTCACGGACCGCGGTCGTGAATGTGTCGAAGGCACCGACGAAGTCGAGGTTGAACAGCTCCTGGATGATTTCGACGGCGATGCCGGGTATCGCCACCACGGATTGGGCCAGCCCGATACCGGACTGCGCGAGCCCGCGCAGGTAGACCACCCAGTTTTGAGCCCAGTTGTAGAGCGCCTGCCGCACGATCGGAAACGTGAGGATGTAAGGGATGTCGATATCGGTGAGTTGAACTTCTGTCGAAATCGTGGGTGTCGCAACGTGCACATTCTCCGCCGGCCACGAGGGCGTGATCGGGGCCATCGCCACTGCGCTCGCACCGACGAACGCGACTCCGGTGGTGAGCAACGGTCGTAGCGAAACGTCCATGTCTCCAACCCCGATCCTGAGAATTTCCTGAAGGTCACGCGAACTGTAGCCTGCTGCGCTGCCGCTCGCGCGTGAAGCAGAAAATCTGTTGGCGGGCCGAACGTTATGGTTTGTGGCTCGCGAGGAACGCTTCGCAGTCGTTGGCGGACGGTATCGACTTGAATCGTTCGCCGAGCCAGCCCAGTGCGGCGACGGGGCTGGTTCCTTGGTGGGCTTGATCGGGCCAGAACGCGATCTGAACGGTGTCGCCCATCTGGCAGGCGCGGGTCAGCGCACTGTCGGTCCACGCGGCGGGGATCGCCGGATCCCGGCCACCGTAGATGATGTACATCGGGGCGTCCGTGGGGCCTTGGGGCAGGGTCGTTTTCTGTAGATAGCCGCGAATGGCGGCGAGCGCCTCCGGGGACGCCGGCTTGAGGTCATCCGGGCCGATCTGGGCGGCCAGTCCCATGCGTTCGGTTTCGTTGCAGGACATCAGCGCATCCCAGTGCTGCTCGGCGCTGCCGCGCCGGTAGTCGTCGAGTTCGAAGTCGTAGGGGTACGCGTTTTTCACCGCAGCCAGGAACGCGACGTAGATGAGTTTCTGCTCGGGGGTCAACGTGCCCGCCATGGCGGCGTCGGCGAGACCTTCGAAGTCGGCGATCGGCGACAGGCTCGCGGTGGCCATCAGTTCCATGCCGCTTCTGTAGTTGGCCACGAGTTCATTGGCCGCCCAGGCCGCCTGTCCTCCTTGGTAATTGCCCAACGCGGCCCACGACGTCGAGGCTTCGGGGACCATCGTCAAAGCCGCCCGCACACCGTCGATGATGACGTAACCGGCCGTGGTGGAATCCAGATAAGGGTGATAAATGTCCTTGCCGTCCGACGGCTTTCCCAGCCCTTGATAGTCGGGTACGAACACCACGAAGCCGGCCTTCAACAACTCCTGCACGGTCCCGGAGTTGCCGCCCAGGTTCGGTGAGAGGGATGCAGCGCAATCGGCGGCCGTGCCGTTGACCTCAGGCGCCAGCGCCACGACGGGAAACCCGCCGTCGGGTGCGTTTCCCTTCGGGACGAACACCGAGCCGGTGACATGGGTGTTGTCATCGTCGATTCCGGAGCGCGACCGATACGTCATACCCCTGGCCGACGAGGCCGCATCACGCAGCGCCTGGTCGAGATGGTCCAGCGGCGCTTCTGCGACGACGGTTCCCGCGCCGGGCTCGCCTTGTGCGGTGTCGGACGCGTCCCCGGAGCCTCCGCCGCAGCCGGCGACGAGGAAGATGACCGACAACAGCGCCAGGACTCGAACCATCTCTTGCGTCTCCAACGTTGGCTTGTGTGCGAGTTCTCACCACAATCTCGCACACAAGCCAACGTTCGGCGTCAGACTGACCCGAGTTCTCTGGCCGCAATCCCGAAAATCTCGTCAGCGCAGCCGATCGCGACGAAGTGACCCGCGCCCTCGACGGGATGCCAGATGGCCCCGGGCATGTGGTCGGCCACCGCCCGATTGATGGGATCGGGAACCATTCGATCGTCGAGGCCCTGCCAGATATGTACCGGCCGGTCGATCTGCGCCACATCGAAAGCCCAGCGTCGGTACAGCAGTTCGGCGTCGCGTACCAGCCCCGCACTGCCCTGTGCGAAGCACTCGGCCAGTTCGTCGACGAACACGGATTCGTTCTCCGGCTGAAGCAGGATCTGCCGGTCGTAGTCGTTGACGGCGGCACGCGTCTGCTTGACGAAGCTCGCGCCAAAGTGCTTGGCGGTCAGGCCAAGACCGGCGTACATCAATCGAAACCCGGGCTTGAACCGCAGCGCGAGAGTCGCGCCCAAGGCATCGATCTTCGACAGATACTGCGCCGCCGAATTGTCACCGAATGCCCCGTAACTGCCGGGCGCGATGCTCGTGACATGTCGCAGGCGCGTGGGGTCGATGTAGGCGGCCGCGGCAAGAGCCCACGGACCACCCTCCGACCAACCGGTCACGCCGAATTCCCGATAACCCATCGCGTCGGCGATGCTGGTCAGGTCGTCGGCCCAGCCGGCATACGTGCGCGCCTTCTGGGGCGTGGACCCGCCCATACCCGGCCGGTCGACGCAGATCAGCCGGAGGCGGTTCGTGGTTGCCGCTTCCGCGAAGAACTGCGCCTCGTACCTGCTGCCCGGACCGCCGTGGTTGTGAATGACGAGCGGGCCCTGCGGATCGCCGACTTCGGCGTACGTGAGCTTGCGGCCGTCTGTGGTCGTCACCGATTGGGCCACCTCGGCCACCTCTCGTGTGCGCGGTGACGGAGCCGCTCACGACTACTTCGGCGTGATGGTCTCTGCGAACGTCCCGTCACCGTGGTTCAACCACGTGATCGTGCCATGCTGGAACTCGCTGATCCAGCCCCCGTTGGCGACGTCCGGCCCGCCGGCCGTTTCCGCCTCGTCGGTGGTGGGGAAACCCAACTGGCCTGCCGGTCCGCCGTTTTCGGTATAGACCCGCAAGATCTCACCCTGCACCACATGGGCGCCGGTCGAGGGCGACGAGTAGATCGTGCCGTTGGCGAAAGCCTGAACCGTGCCATCGCCCACCTTCTCCGGCTGCGCCGTCGGGAGACCCAGGGTGGCCTCGCCGCCCGCCTTCGCGAACGCCTCGGCGGTGGGGCCGTCAAGTGTCACCTCACCGACACCGGGCGCGTTGATGGTGCTGAGCGCGCCGCCGATGGCCGACGACACCGCGCTCGATGCCGAGCTTGCCCCCGATTCCACTGCGCTCGTGCCGGCATCGACGGCCGACGACGCGGCACTCGATGCACTGGACAGCGTGTCCTTGGTGGCATCTTCTGCTTGCGAGCATGCGACGGCAGCTGCGCCGGAGATGGCTAAAGCTGCAGCTACCGCACCTGTGCGTTTCATCAGCTTTGCGTTCATTTGCCGAACGTAACACCGAGGCCCGCGCTTCGTCAGCACCTGACCGAACACTTGGGACAACAAGCCCAAATCTGGGATTCCGCGCGAAAAGTCCGACGCGATACCTCAGACAAGTAGTTTGCTAGCCGCATGCAGCGGCCCTCACCAGGCGTTTACCAGCGAACGACGAATCACTTCAATTCGTGGTTGGTCGCCAGGACCGCAGCGTGCGCAAGAGCGTGTTCTTCTTGTACAGATGCTCTTCCATGCGGTCGAGAATGCCCGCCAGCGTCTGCACGGCGTCGACGATGTAGGGCCCCTTGTTGAGCATCACGCACTCTGCTCGGACACCCATCGACGCATCGCTGACCTCCGAGCGCGCCGGTTGGCCCTTCTTGGCCAGCTGCTCCAACACCTGGGTCGCCCAGATCACCGGCAGATGCGCGGCCTCACACAACCACAGCATCTCCTCCTGCAGTTCGGCCATGCGTTCGTAGCCGACCTCGACGGCCAGATCGCCGCGCGCGATCATCACGCCGACCTTGCGCCGCGCCATTGCCGCCATGACCAGCTGAGGCAGGTTCTCGAAGGCCGGCCGTGTCTCGATCTTGAGTACGACGCCCAGGTGGTCGGCGCCGATCCGATCCAGTTCGGCGAACAGCTTGTCGATGTCGTCGGCGGTCCGTACGAACGAAAACTCCACCACGTCAGCCACTTCGGCAACCGTGCCGAGGTCCTCGATGTCCTTGTCGGTCAGCGCCGAGATCGGCAGTTCGGTGTCGGGGACGTTGATTCCTTTGCCGGCCTTTAATTTTGCCGAGTTCAGCGCCGGGTGGTCGATCCGTACCTCGAGGACATCAGGCTTGGCTTCCACAATGGTGCCTGCGAGCTTGCCGTCGTCGAACAGCACCCGCTCCCCCTTCTCCGCGCGCTCGAAGACCTCGGGCAGCGTGCAGCCGATCCACGGATCGTCGGTCTCTACCGGGGCGGGCGAGCAGTCGCGGGCCACCCGCAGGACATCGCCGCGCTGCAGGCGCAGCGCGCCGTCCTCGGGCTCCAGCGGGCCGGTGCGCAGCTTCGGTCCGGCGAGATCCATCGCGATCACGCACGACTCGCCGGCCTTGCGCACGTGCGCAGCCATTTCGCGCCACGCGGCAGCGTCGTCATGCGCGCAGTTGATGCGAGCGACGTTCATGCCGTTGTCGACGAGGTCGGCGATGAGTTGCGGGTCATCGGCCGCCTCCGACGGCAACGTCACCATGATGCGGACACTGCGCTCCGCGGGCGATGGTCCCAACAGTTCGGCCGCGTTGTGCATGAGGAGTTCGGCGCCTTCCCCGACACGCACGACGACGTCGTCGGGCGGCACATAAGAAGCACCCGCAATCGACTTGAGCGCAGCCGAGACGAGTTTCAGCGTCGCCTGCACATGCGCCTCACTGCGACCCAGTGACGACAGACCCAACTCCGCGAGCCGGCCCTGCAGGTCCCGTAGGTCGGATTGCCTGATCGCCCAGTAGTGCGCGAGGTTGACGGCGCTGCGTCGATGCTCGGGCACGGTCCGTTCGATCCACGACGCCCACTGGCGCTCGGCGTCGTCGAGCCGGCCGAGCAGCGCGTCGATGTCGCGTTGCAGTTCATCGAGATCGACGTTGGTGTCGGAGGCCATGGTGGTTGATTGCCCTGACCGTGGATGCTCAAACGGAGCCCGCCGTGCAGTCTGTGAGGGCATTCACTTTTGGGCTCGCCGCAGGTGGGTTATGCGGTCAAACGTGGAATTCGACACCCAACGTCAGCGCGCTCTGGCCGATCGCGTCGGACCGGCCATCCAAGTGCCCGCTACCAGCAACGAAAACGCACGTCTGCGCTCGGTGAAGGCGCAGGTGAAGGAGAAGACCAACGTCGACCTGCGCGACGACGTCGTGCTCGCGTGGTTACGGCGTCGTGAGCAGCCGTAGCCGGCCGCGCGCTATGACAGCTTCGTCAAGGTGAATGACCACGGATCGCTTCGCTCCGCGGGGCCACATGCGCTGGCTTCCGTATCGGCAAATCCGCTGCCTTCCAATGTTGCGGCGTCCCATGAGAGGGTGCGGGTGCCGGTCATCGGAACGCCGTCGCACGTCCCCGCATCGGGCCACGGGCTCACCATCGTCCACCGCCCGCTGTCCAACCGGGCCTGGCCTCCGTATGGTTCCCACCCCGCGCCACCGGTTGCGGCCACTTCGGCGCATCCCGGCCCGCACGACGTCACGGTCCAGGTGCTCCACGTCGATGGCCCGCCCACGTCATAGCGGTAGGAACCGGCGAAATCGTCCGCCGCGGCGGCCGGGCTTGCGAAACCCACTGCCGCTGCGGCCAGAACCGTCGCCGGGAGCACGCCCAGAACAACCCTCAACTTCGCCCTCCTGAGTTGGCGTCGACCCACATCCCCACAGATGCGCGGCATGAGCATTGCATGTGCCGTGCCCTACCCCCTAGTGGCAGTCAGAACTTCCAAGGTGACGGGTTCTGTGAAGAGTCCGCTCGGGTCGATCGCGAGCAACGTGTCGGTTATCGCCTGCTCGAAGGCAGCTTGCCGTTCCCCGAGTAGCCGGCGAAGCGGCAGCGAGGTCGAGTAGAGGTATCCGATGGCTTGTTCGATGGTCCATGGACGGTCGTATTCATAGGTGGTGCGGTCGAATGCCGGAAACGGTGAGCGGGCCAGGATCGCCTCATGGGGTTCCGGGGTGCCGGCGGGGGTCCTGAGTGTTTCGGGCGGAAGGAAGCGGCTCTGGAGGTCCTCGATAGCTTGTTGCCATCGGGTCGTTGGGCGAACGAGGCAGCCGTCGTTGGCGATCACCAGGCCACCGTCGTCGTCGACCATTCTGTCGAGGTCGGCGAGGACCTGTTCGCGGTTCATCCAATGGAATGAGCGGCCCATGGTCACCAGTTTGAATCGTCGGAGGCCGTCGGGCAGATCGTTCGAACTGCCTTGTGCCCAGGCCACATTGGTGACGCCGGCTGTCTGGGCTTGTCTGGCCGCTTCGGCGAGCATCTCCGGCTCGGGATCCATGCCGACTGCTTGCGCGACATGCTCGGCGAGTGGGAGCGTCAGCTGGCCGGTCCCGCAGCCGAGGTCGAGGAGTCGGCCCGTTCCGTCCAAGGAGAACCGGGCGACGATGCTGTCGAAGAACCGCTTCGGGTAACCGGGCCGGTATTGCGCGTAATGCCAAGCGGTTCCAGCGAACAGGCCGCGGCCTGGTGAATCAGTCACACCGTCGCCTCATCATTTTCGCCACAGCGCTCGCGCGGCCGCGACAACCACCGATCCCCCGACGCTCAACGCGAACACCGCGACCACCACGTGGCGGGGGCGATCGGTGTCGACGAACGCCCATAACTGCAGACTGCCTGCGACCAGAGCCAGGACGCCGAACGCCAGTCCGGCGAATGCGAGACGCCTGTCTGCCATGCCCACAAGTGTAGGTCGGCTCGCGTCCGGGCCATGGAATTGGTTGTGGGAGAACAGCTTCTTACCGCTGCAACGGCGCCCTGACACCGAGAGCTATGGTGGGAATGGCGATTGGAGGCCATATGACGCAACTCGACCGCACCGGCGCTGCCACCACCGTGACCGAACACCCCGACCGGTTCACGATCGAGGTTGAGGGCCGCTCGGTGGGACTCGCCGACTACCACGACCGAGACGGCCGCCGGATCTTTCCGCACACCGAGGTCCTGCCGCAGTACCGGGGCCGCGGACTCGCGACGATCCTCATCGCCGAGGCCCTGCGTTCCACGCGTGCCGCCGGCCTGCGGGTAGTGCCGCAGTGCCGGATGGTGGCCGAATATATCGACAAACATCCGGAGTACGCCGACATCACCGATGACCGGTGAGCGTTGAGATTGCCGTCACGGCTGCGATTCCCGCAGAAGCGCAGCCCTGACGGCAATCTCAACGCAGAACGTCAGCGGCTGACGAGCGTGAAGATCGCTTCGGTGAGCCGATCGAGATAGTCATCGTCAGCGTCGACCTGCATGACCGACTGGCGCCAATAGAGCGCTCCCCCGACCATGTCGAGTGCGACCTCGAGGTCGACATCGTCGGCGATCTCGCCACGCCGTCTGGCGCGTTCGAAGAGTTGAACCGCTTTGAGCCGCCGAGGTTCTCGGATCTGGGCGGCGATCGTGGCGGCGTATTCGGGATCGCGGGCGGCCTCGGCGAGCAGGTCCGGGATGATCGTGCGGGCCAGCCGATGCGTGAGCGCCGCACGGCCATTGGCGAGATACGCCCTGATGTCCCCGCGCAAGGTTCCGGTGTCGGGGACGTCGATCGCCGCGACAGCGACCTTGGTCACGAGGTCGGCGGCCAAGTCCTGTTTCGATTTCCAGCGGCGGTAGATCGCGGCCTTACCGACGCCGGCGCGCTTGGCCACGGCATCGACGGAAAGTCTGCCGTAACCGACGGATGCCAGTTCCTCGAAGAACGCCGACTCGATCGCTGCGGTCACGTCATCGAGGAGGACGGGACCGCCCGACGTCCGTCGCGCTGGTGTGGCCACGCCCCGATTGTACGAGACGGAACGGTTGCGTTCCGTTAAAGTCACGCCTACTCTAAACGAGACGATGCAGTTCCGTTTCGTTGAGGAGACACCATGAAGTTCCTGTTCGACGACGAGTCGTTCTCGTTTGAGACACTGCGCGCGGCCGGCTACGCG
The DNA here is from genome assembly GCF_049241375.1 of Mycolicibacterium wolinskyi str. Jessa 2025. Lineage (NCBI taxonomy): Bacteria > Bacillati > Actinomycetota > Actinomycetes > Mycobacteriales > Mycobacteriaceae > Mycobacterium > Mycolicibacterium wolinskyi. The sequence goes on along the minus strand of NZ_CP185960.1, from coordinate 1,614,806 downwards.
AACGCCGGCGGTGCCGATCTGGGCGAGATCCTGGTGACCGCGCGCGCCATCCCCGAGGGCGACGAGGCGGCATGGCATCGGGAATGGAAGGCAACCGCGCAGCGCGTCGAGGCGCTCGGCCGTCAATCCTTGGCCGCCGGCCGCGCGGTCAGCGCGCGTGAGGCGCTGCTGCGGGCTTCGAATTACTACCGCACCGCCGAGTTCTATCTCCGCGAGAATCCCGCCCACGATCCTGAGGCAAAGGAGTTGTTCGCGCGTTCGCGCGAGACCTTCCTGGACGCAATGCCGTTGTTCGACTTCGGTTTCGAGCGCATCGCCATCCCCTACCAGGACACCGCGCTGCCGGGTTTACCTCTATCGGGCCGATGACTCCGGGCGTCCGCGGCCGACGGTGATCTTCAACGGTGGATACGACTCGACACTCGAGGAGTCCTACGTCGCGCTCGCCGCCGGAGCACTCGCCCGCGGGTACAACGTGCTGGCGTTCGACGGACCCGGACAGGGTGCGGCGTTACGCGAGCAGGGCCTGACCTTCCGGCCGGACTGGGAGGCCGTGCTGACCCCGGTGGTCGACTTCGCACTCACCCGCCCGGAGATCGCACCCGACGCGATCGCGCTCTTCGGCTACAGCCTCGGCGGTTACCTGGCGGCCCGCGCGGCCGCCTTCGAGACCAGGCTCGCCGCGGTGATCCTCAACGACGGCGTCTACGACTTCTACGGAGCGTTGGCCAACATGATGCCGCCGTTCCTCATCGACTGGATCGAACAGGGCCGCGACGAGGCCGCCGACGCGGTCATCGGACTGTTGATGGCGGTGAACACCCAAACCCGCTGGGCGGTGCGAAACGGTCTGTGGGCCTTGGGAATCGACACAATTCCCGATCTGGCGCGGGCCTTCAAGGCCTACACGATCGCCGACGTCGCCGCCAAGATCACCACCCCGACGCTCGTGCTCGACGCCGAGAACGACCAGTTCTTCAAGGGGCAGCCCGAACAGGCCGCCGCGGCGATGGTCAACGCGAAGACCACCCTGGTGACGCTCCATGAGGCCGACGGCGCCGGCGAGCACTGCCATATGGGTGCGGCGTCCCGCGCGAATCAGGTCATGTTCGACTGGCTCGATGCCGAGCTACACCGGGCAGTTGCCCCCGGTGAACAGATCGCAGGTGGTCTGTAGGCCGTTGAGTACACCGGCCGGGATGGCGGAGATGAAGTCGGTGACGCTGATGGCGCGCAACGAGGTGAGATCTCTGGCTCGTTGGGAGCCGATCACCACCGCGACTGCGTCGCCCTCCGGCGTGGTGATGGTGAACGAGTCGCCGCCGTCGCCGTATTGCCCCGCGCAGTCACTCTCGCATTCCCCGGTGGTGGGATCGATTTTCTCGTCGAACATGTCGTTGATCCATCCGGCGGACAGCTCGCGGACGGCCAGCGGGTTCTGCGGTTGCGGGAATCCGGCGATGACGTAGGCGGCGACCTGGATGAGCGGGTTACCGCCTTGCATGGGATCCATGTGCACGCCGTCTTCGAGCACCACACCGGTGAACTGGCCCGGGCGGGCCTCCGACAGCTGATCGTTGACGTCGCTGAACACGTTGAGGTAGTTCAGCGGTGCGCCGATCTCGTAGATCGGGATGTAGTCGTTGGGGTCGTCGTCGCTGGGGTCGAGGGTTCCGTTCGTCTCCAGCTCATCCAACCGCCCCATGGCGTCGGGCACGATCGAGCCCATCGGCACCGCGTCGTAAATCACCGCGCCCGCAAGGTCATTGGGCGCGTCTTCGCCGGCCTGACGCCGCGCGATCAACCCCTCCGCGTAGTACCCGGCAACCCCGGGCGCGAAGCCGCCGCCCAACGAGTGACCGACGAGGACGAACTGCGTCGGCACGTCGACGTCGCCGGTGCGGCCCGCCTTCAACTCCGCGGTGTCCATGCTGGCGTTGAGGGCCGTGCGCTCCGGATCGAGGAACAGCTGAGCGACCGCCTCGTGCAGGTTGTCGCCGCCCAGCCACATGCCGTCGGCCTCGAATGGGTTCGATGTGAACGTCGTGGTGACGACGATGCTGTTGGTCTGGTGGGCCAGATACGACGCGGTATAGCTGTAGATCGGCCCGTTCGCCAGGAATCCGTGCTGCAGATAGATCATCCGGGTCGGCGCTGGTTCGCCCTCCGCGGTATTCGGGAAATACCAATTGGATTCGACTTCATGGCCTTCGGAGACGACGAGCGTGGACGTGCTGACCTCGACGTCGTCGCGCAGCGCCGGCGGCACCACCGGGTCGCCGCCGACGGCGCGTTCCAGCGTGGCCAGCGTGTCGAACACGACGTCGCCGATCGCCGACAACGGCTTCGGATAGTTCTGCGGCTCGGGATTGAGCACCAACGCCCCGAGACTGCGGATTACGTCGTGAATGGTCTCGACGGGATCGTGCGGCGTCGGGGTGGCCGACTCCAAGGCGTTGCGCTGCGTCTTGCCGACCGGGATATCGCGTTGGTCGGCAACGTGTTCCGGTGGCGTGGCCGCCGAACTGATGTCCTCCGACCGCGCGGCAAGCGCCGACCGAAGACTGATCGGAGGCCGGACCCGGACTTCGGCGGTGCGCGGGGTATTCGCTGTGACGTTGGTGGTCGCATCCTCGACGGCTTCGCGAGCGGCGTCACCGATGTCGCGTACCGCGTTCCGAACGTCGCGGGTGGAATCCTGAATCGCGTTGCGTACCTTCGTCCGAACCGCTTCACCGACCGGACGCGCCGGCCGCTCGGACTTCTCGGTCCGGGTTTTCTGTTGTTCGGTGTCGTCGGCCTTGTCTGCGGTCGCGGTGTCGGCCGCTTCGGATTTCGCCCGCTGTTTCACCGAGCGGGTGTTGCTGCGGTTGGGCCGTTGATTCTCGTTCTGCGACGACGACGGCTTCGCCTCCTGCTTCGGTCCGCCGTCCTCATCGGCGTTCGCGGTTCCCGCCCCGGCGAGCACGGCCGCCGACAACCCCGCCGTGAAAACTCCAGCACCAACCCACGCTGCTAATCGTGTCATTCCCCCGCCCCCTTGCGTGTCGAACTTTAGCGACGCTAACGGATGCGACCGGGGTTGCGGGCGAGTTTCGACGAGATCAGTTGGTGTGCACCAGCGTCGTCGATTCGGGAGAGAATGGAGCCACCAGGTTGGGGGGCGGTGTGGCGTACACGGTGTCGAAGGTTCGCAATTCGAAACCAGACTTGCTGAACGCTGCCTCTCGGGATGCCGAGCAGTCGGCGTTGCGGGTCGACGCGCAGATCACCCAGGGGCGCGAGCAGATGGACACGCTGCGTGAGGACTGGATCGGCACCGCGTCGGACGCCGCCGGCAAGCAGTACGGCGAGCTCATCGGCTATCAGCAGACCTACCGCGACCAGTTGCGGGCGCTCAAAAAGGTGCTCGCAGAGCGAGGCCCGAAGCTCGTCGAATTGCGGTCCCAGTTGGACACCGCGGTCAACGACGCCGAGGGTAGATGGGATGTCGCCGACGACGGCTCGGTGTCGCCCGGCTTCTGGTTGGCGTGGTATGTGTTCACCAGCCCCGCGGAGGCGTTGAGGATCGAGGCTATGCGGATCGAGATCGAGTGCAACATCAAATTGCTGCTGGCTCAGTTCGAGGCCGAAGACCTCGCCACGGGCAACGCGATCCGCCAGATCGGCAGGGAGCTGGCATGACACAGCCGACCACCATGACGGTGGTGATTGACGACCTGCGTGCCACCTCCGGGGTGATGAACAACATCGCGAGCGGGTTCTACAACGACGGTGGCGGGCCGATCCTCAAGAGTGTCACGAGCGCGGACACCGAACTCGACAGCACGAAGGCCTGCGGCGAGGTGGGTGACATCCTGCTGGCCTATGCGCAGACCCTCGGCGACGGTGTGTCCGAGCACGCCGGCAAGCTGAGCGCCGCCGCCGGCCACTACGAACGAGGCGACACCGCGGCCGCCGAATCGATCGACTTCGATCCGCCCGAGGAACGCGAACTCGAAGTCGGAGACGATCCCGGCGAACCGGGATACGACCCGGTCAACGAGTACGAGCAGGCACTGCAGAATGCGGGTCTGCTCAACGGCCCGAGCTCGGGCATGTACCGCGAATGGCTTCAGAACGCCGCCGACAACGACGTGCCCCCGGAGACGATCGTCGAGATCGCCCGCCAGCAGAACATCTCGCCGGCGAGCTTCGATGTGCTCAACGGCCTGGAACGCGTCACCAACGACAACCAGAATGACGATCCCAAGGACGACACCGACTACTTCATGTTGCCCGAGAATGTCACTGCGGAGCAGGCGCGTCAGGCGGCGCTGATGACCTACATCTTCAACGCGGGCACCGGGTACGGGTCCTCGCGAGGCAACGCCAACAACGACTTCGCGGAGACGCCCTACTCAGCGGCGGAGGTGCAGCGGATCAAGGACCGTCAGGAAGCCAACAGCTGGAGCTACGACTTACTCGAACGGGCGACCGGAACATTCGCCGCCACACCGAACGGCATGGTGATGGGCGTCGGCGGCGAGTTAATTCAGCAGACCGTCAGCGCACAAGCCGGCACATGTGTCGGCGATGTCTTCGCAGTCAACATGGACCATCCGCCCGGTGGCGCCGCTGAGGAGCTGCGCAAGATCATCCAAACGGGAACGCCCGCATGGCAGTCCGACGATGGAAAGGTCCATCGGAACGTGGATCTCGACCTCGACCGAGTCCTGCACCACGAGGAGCGGCACTCTCAGCAATGGGCCCAAAAGGGTTTTCTGAAATTTGTGCAGGAGTACTTCACACCGACCGGCGCCGAACACAATCCGTTCGAGACCAACGCCGGCGCCGGCGACGGCGGGTACCACTGATGCTCCGTCGTGTTGGCGCGCTCCTGGCGATCACCGCAGCGATCGTCTCATCGACCGGTTGTGGACCATTCCGGCAAGAGAATCCGATGGAAACCTCACTGCCGTCCGCCAAGTTTGGTCTGCGCGTCACCGACGGTGAGTTGCGTTTCTGGACCGGGGCGCCATGTCCCGGCACCACTGGGGTCACCCTCGAGTTCTCGAATCCACAGACCGACGATGCCACCCTCGAGCTGTCCACGCCGTCCTACGACGAAGGGCTCATGCCCGGAGTCGAGCTCGAGCACTTAACCCTCGACGGGCCCTATCCCGGCTTCAGCGTCAAGCAGCCCCTGCCACAGGGATTCGATTGGCACACCGCACAGCGTCTGGATCTGCTCATCTACGGACCCCCGCACTCACAGGGCATCGGGATCGATTTCGCCCCGATCGCCACCGAGATCAGCGAGCATTCGGCCGAGCACCCTGAGGACACCTACTACTTCCCCGACATCGGCTGGCTCAGCCCCGCAGAGGTCGCCGCGAAAGACGGCAAAGAGTTCATGACCGTCTGCACACCCGACCCTGCCGGGGACGAGGCCGTTGCGGCGACCGTCGGGGTCCGCGTCACCGATGGGACGCTCCGATTCTGGACGGGCACACCATGTCCGTTCGACTCCGGTGTGGTCCTTACCTTCCAACCCGGGCAGGTCGAGACGACCCTGAAAAACACCGAGCTGGACCCCGACTTCGAACACCTCAATCTCGGCGAGCCGGCTCCGCAGTTCACAGTCACTCGCCCACTGCCGAACGACTTCGACTGGCGCACGGCCAAATCGGTCCTCTTCCGGCTTGTCAAGACCGATACGGCAACCAATCGCGCCAACCAACTTGTGTGGAGCAAGACCACCGAATTGGCCACTCCGATCGCCGAGTCCGCACAACATCCCGCCGACACCTATTACTTCGAGGGTCACGGCTGGCTCAGCCCCGCAGAGGTCGCTGCGAAGGACGGATCAATTCAGACCATCTGCGACAAGTAGCGTCCCAGGAATCGCTAGAGCCGGCCGGCCGTGAAATCAGCTGCCTGCGCGACCTTTCCGGACTGCACATAGGACACATGGGCGCCCATGTCCCAGCCGCCTTCCCAACAGATCGGGTCGCCCTGGTTGCACTGGTCGATGGAGTTGCCGGCGAATTGCGGCGCCAGCGTCGGTAGCGCCCTTCCGGCGAGCATGTTGGCGAATCCGGTGCGCGGGGTACCGAACAGCGCCGTCGCTGCCACCCGATCGGCGACCTGGGGAGACGCCTCGTTGGTGGCCAGTTCGATGACCGCAGCCCCCTGCGAGTAGCCACCGAGCACGATCTTCGTGTTCGGACAGTCGGCGGCGATGGACTCGATGAGGGATCGCGCAGCGTCGACACCGGCCGGCGTGCTGACGTTGAAGTCATTGCTCGCCGGGTACTCGACCGCGGCCGCGTCGACCGTGCGCGGTGCGACCCGCGCACGCAGGTCCTCGACGAACGGACCACCGACACTCCCCAAGCCAGGCGGCTCGTTGGTGCCGCGCGCGAACACCACCTCGACATCGGCGCATGGCGCAGCTGAGGCCGGCGCAGGTGTAACGGTCGGAGCAGCTGCAGCCAATGCCGCGAACACCAAAATCCATGCGGGCTTGATCGTCATACCGACCGATCGTAGGAGCCCCACGCTGACGGGACCGGTTTGAGCCGGGTCACGAGGCCAGCGAGTTGCCCTCTCGCGGCGTCGAGGTCGACCCGCCCCGGATCCGTGGCCGCAGGCCGTAGTCGTCTGGGCGGAGCGCGATGTCGCCGTAGCTTGCGAGGTCTTGTTCGGTGCCCAGGGTGAGCTCGACCGCGGTCTTGGCCTGGAAGAGCGCGATCACCGCCTGCTGATGATGTTCGGTGCCGAAGGACGTGAGAGCCAGCGTGAGCTTCCGGTCGACGTACTCCACCGACTTCTGCAGTTCCGAATCGGCCGGCTCAGCGGGGCGGGCATCGGTGCGCTGAGCCGTTTCCTCGCCGAGTCTGCTGTACCAGCGGTGCCCGAGCGCGCCGAGAACGCCTGCGCACACCGGCACCACCGCGACCGTGCACAGCACACCCAGAGCGTTGTCGAGCGCGATGGCGCCGGAGATTCCGAGGAGTAACGCGAGCAGCGTGAGCGAGGACAGCTTGCCCGCTGTGGGCACCGCTTCGAACCGACGCCACATTTTCGCGACACTGATCGCGCCATACCGAGCAGCGGTCGCAACGAACCCCGCGACGCCGGCCATGGCCTTGAGCACGCGGCGGCCGATGTCGTCGACCTGCTTGCGGTTGATCGGCGGCTTCGGCATCGACCACGTGCGCTGCTGATTCGACGGAGCGTGCCCCGCCTGTTGCTCAGCCGACGTTTCGACGGTCGGTTCCACGCCAGTCACATTTGCCTCAGCAGACACATGCGTATCATCACTCACTTAGCTCGGATGCTTGCGCTGGCGCGCCGATAGCCGACACAGCTGTCGTACCTTTGACCCGATGCGGATCGCAGTGGTGGAGGACGACGACGGCGTCGGTGAGGCGCTGGTCGACGCGCTCGCCGAGGTCGGCCACTCGCCGGTCCGGATGCGCCGCGGCGCCGACCTTCTGCTCGGCCATCGCGACGTCGACCTCGTCCTGCTCGACCTCGGCCTGCCAGACGCCGACGGGCTGACCGTCCTTCGGCAGCTGCGGGCGGTCAGCCAGATCCCCGTAGTGGTGCTGACCGCCCGCGACGACGAGCGGTCGGTGGTCCGAGCCCTGCGCGGTGGCGCCGACGACTACGTCGTCAAACCCGCACGCCTCGGCGAACTGCGCGCCCGCATCGAGGTCGTCGCGCGCAGGCGGATGGCAGCCGCCGACGAGGAGCCCGACACGGTCGAGTCCGGCGACATCGTCGTCGACCTCAATGCCCGGCGGGTCGAAGTCGGCGGCGAGGAAATCTCGCTCGCGCCCAAAGAGTTCGAGGTGTTGGCCTACCTCGTGGCCCGCCGGGGCGAGGCGGTCAGCAGGCAGGAAATGATGGACGCGATCTGGGGCGACGCCTACGTGGCGATCTCCCGCAGTCTCGACGTGCACATGACGTCGCTGCGCGCCAAGCTCGGCCGGCCGGAGGCCATCACGACCATCCGCGGATACGGCTACCGGTGGAGCACATGACATGTGGCGGCGTGTTCTGCTGGTCCTCGTCATCTACTCCGCGATCGCCGTCCTCGGCCTCGCGATTCCACTGGCAGCGACCCTCGGCCGAGAACGGCTGCAACGGTTCGGCGAGAACAGATTTGCCGCCGCCTCACACTTCGCCGACCTGGCTTCGCGGCGGGATGGCTACCAGGACGTCGATCTCCAGCAGGCGGTGGACCGCTACTACGCGCTCTATGGCGAGCCCGTTGTCATCGTCGACAGGAGCGGCAATCCACGGGCATCGGCAGGTCCGGGCACCAACTCACCAGACGTCGCGGGCGCCGTCTCCGAGGCCCTCCGCAATCAGCGCAGCCGCGTTCCGGGCACCCTGACTCCGTGGTCGCCCGCACAGGTACTGATCGCCGTACCTGTCGGAACCGGCACACAGGTCGACGGCGCCGTCGTGCTGGCCGCCTCGACCGCCGCCGCCAAAGGCGACGTGACCCGCGCGTGGCTGATGATCGTCGCCGGAGCGGCCGCATTGCTGGCCGTGGCATCATTGATCGCTCTTGCGCTGTCGCGGTGGACGATCCGACCGCTGACCGAGCTCGCCGCACGAGTATCCTCCCTTGGCCATCGCGTACTCGATCACGCGCCCGCGTCTGGCGACCATGACAATGGACAGCCCGCCACCGTGGGTAGATACGCCGGCCCGCAGGAGGTCCGGAGGCTTTCGGCCGTCTTCGACGCCATGGCCCGTGATGTGGAAGCCGCCGCCGCCGCCCAGCGTCGGCTGGTCGCCGACTCGGCACATGCACTGCGAAACCCGCTGGCGGCGCTACGGATTCGACTCGACACCCTCGGCATGGCACTGCCGGAATCCTCGGCTGCCGCGCACCGCAAGGCAGCGGCGGAAGTCGATCGGCTCGAAGGCATCGTCGCCGACCTACTCGCGTTGGCCACCGCCGAGACTCGTCCCGACCCCGACGGCGAGATCCGCAGCGCCGACGTGAGGGCCGCGATCGCCGATCGCCACGAGTTCTGGTCGGCTGCCTTGGCCGAAGCCGGCATCGAAGCCGGCGTCACCGACGAATCTGATGACCCGCTGTACGCAACCATCCCCGACCGCGACCTCACCCAGATCCTCGACATCGCCCTGAGCAACGCGGTGAAATACGCAGGCGCAGGCGCCCACGTCGATCTCGGCGCCCGACGCATCGGCGACGACATCGTGGTGTGGGTCGAGGACAACGGTCGCGGGGTCTCCGAGCAGGATCTTCCGTTGATCTCGACGCGCTTCTACCGCGCCGCCAACACCGTCGGACAGGGCACCGGGCTCGGGCTGTCCATCGCTCGGGCACTCACCGAACGTGCGGGCGGGGTGTTCGGCGTCGGCCCCGGCCGCAGCGGCGGTCTACGCATCGACCTGCGGCTACCGGCTGCCGATCGCGACGAACGGCTTTCGTCCTAAGGGAGTGTTAGGAATCGCGCCCGAGCCTTCCTAAGACCCTGTGACTGCTACCACAGTGTCCTTGCGACGGCGATGTCGGCGACTCCGGTTCCGCCACATCCCCGTCGCGGACAAGGAGAAAGCAGCCATGACCAGTTCGGCCATCCGCGAGCCGCTCGACGGCGGCGCCGGGTCGACGACACCCGTGTCGTCCCCGGCAGCCACCCGCCGCGCGATCTTCAACACGTTGCGCGGGTCCTCGGGCAACCTCGTCGAGTGGTACGACGTGTACGTCTACACGGTCTTCGCCACCTACTTCGAAAGCCAGTTCTTCGACTCCGCGGACAAGAACTCGACCGTCTACGTCTACGCGATCTTCGCGGTCACCTTCCTGATGCGTCCGGTCGGTTCGTGGTTCTTCGGCCGTTTCGCCGACCGCCGGGGCCGTCGTGCGGCGTTGACGTTCAGCGTGTCGCTGATGGCTGCGTGCTCACTGGTGATCGCGTTGACGCCGGGCAGGGAGAGCATCGGCGTGTGGGCCGCGGTCATCCTGGTGCTGTGCCGCCTGGTACAGGGTTTCGCCACCGGCGGGGAGTACGGAGCGTCGGCGACATACATGTCGGAGGCGGCGACCCGCGAGCGGCGCGGATTCTTCTCCTCTTTCCAATACGTCACGCTCGTCGGCGGTCACGTCCTGGCGCAGCTGACCCTGCTCGTGATGCAGGTGTTCCTCGATCGGGAACAGATTCAGGAGTTCGGTTGGCGCATCGCCTTTTTCATCGGCGGTGTAGCCGCGGTGGTGGTGTTCTGGCTGCGGCGCAGCATGGACGAGTCGTTGACCCGCGAACAGCTCGATGCGGTACGGCGCGGCGAGGACGACGGCTCGGGCTCGATGAAAGAGTTGGTGGTACATCACTGGCGGGCCCTGCTCACGTGCTTCGCCGTCACCATCGGCGGCACCATCGCGTTCTACACCTACAGCGTCAATGCCCCGGCGATCGTCAAGTCCACCTACGAAGACCACGGCATGACGGCGACGTGGATCAATCTCATCGGGTTGACCTTCCTGATGGTGATCCAGCCGATCGGCGGATTGATCAGCGACAAGGTGGGCCGCAAGCCGGTACTGCTGTTCTTCGGGTTCGGAGCGGTGGTCTACACCTACGTACTCATCACCGTCCTGCCCCAAACCACCTCGGTGGCAATGTCTCTCACGCTGGTGTGCGTCGGCTACGTGATCCTGACCGGATACACCTCGATCAACGCCATCGTCAAGGCAGAGCTGTTCCCGTCGCACGTACGGGCCCTCGGAGTGGGTCTGGGCTACGCGCTGGCGAATTCGGCCTTCGGTGGCACCGCGCCGCTGATCTACCAGGCGGCCAAGAACGGTGGTCACGTTCCGTGGTTCATCGGTTACGTCACCGTCGTCATCGCGGTATCGCTGTTCGTCTACCTGTTCGTGTTGAAGAACAAGTCCGAGACGGCGCTCGATCGCGAACAGGGCCGCGCGTTCGTGTGACGTTCTAGGCTTGCCGACTGTGTCGTCGATGTCCCGAAGGTCTGTCCTCCGGGGCATCGCGATGCTGTCGGCCGGCGTGTCGATCGCGTCCTGCCGCACCGGGGACGACGCCCCGGTACGTCTCGCGGCGGGCGAGCAGGGCGGCTTCTTCTGGGAGTTCTCCGGTCTGCTCGCCGCGGCAGGCGCCCGATCGGCGACCGCGCGCATCGAACCACTGCAGACCAACGGGTCAGCCGACAACATCGAGGCTTTGAGATCGGGACGTGCCGAGCTCGCGATGAGTCTGCTCGACACCGCGCAGGACAGTCCCGACGCCGACGCGCTGACGGCGGTCGGCCGCGTCTACGAGAACTACTTTCAGGTCGCCGTGCGCGACGACTCCCCCATCACGTCGCCGTTGGACCTCCGGGGACGCGTCGTCAGCGTCGGTGCACCTGGTTCAGGGGCGACGTCGCTGTCGCAGCGCGTGCTCGACGCTGCCGGTCTGGCCGAGCCGGGCGCTGTTCGCCAAGTGCAACAGACGATGAGCGACGCCGCGGCCGCCCTCGTCGCAGGCGACATCGACGCGGCCATGTGGGCAGGAGGCCTGCCCACCCCCGCCTTCGACGAGTTGAGTGTCGGCATCCGACTCCTCGACCTCGCAGCGGTGGTGCCCATACTGCGACAGACGCACGGGACCACCTACGAGCCGGTGTCGGTGCCGCCCGACGTGTACGGTCACCACCCCGCGGTGGTCACCGTGGGGGTCGCCAATCTGCTATTGGCCCGCCGCGATGTCCCCGACCACATCGTCGCCGCCATCGTCGATCTCCTTCTCGACGACCCGTCATCACTCGTCCCGACACAGGCCATCGGAAGCCAATTCCTCGACGCCCAATCACTCATCCAAACCGGGCCTATCCCACTGCATCCCGGGGCGGCCGCCGAGTATCGGCGCAGGCACGGTTGAGACGGAACGGAATGGTGTCTCAGTGACGTACTCCGACCGGCACGATCATGACTGCCCTGCCCGCACGTCGGGCCTCGGCCGTGTTCACGTGCGCAACACTGGCCCGCAATCGTGACCGCTCGGCATAGAACGGCACGACGACACGGCGCTGGGCCGTGTTGACGATGTGGTCGATGAGGATGTCGCTCATCATCGAAGGGTGGTAATCGCGTCCGTAGGTCTGTTTGAGGACCTTCTCGAGCGCGATCCGGTTCACCTCCGCTTCGCCCTCGCCGAAGAACAGTTCTTCCATACCCTTGCGGATCCACGTGTTGCTCAGCTGAGTCCCGGATCCCGTCTGCCCGAGTTGAATCTGCCACGAACTGCCTTCCCGAACGTACTTGCATTCGATCACCCAGAACGTGACCTGATCGCCGTTCCGTGACACGCCGAGGAGATCGATGCCGTTGCCCGACTCGTTGTGAATGCCCGGGACGACGCGCATCTTCGGCAGTCCATTGCCCGCGAAGTCGCCGCGTTGCAATGCCTCGGCGACCGCGAGCTCGAAATCGGAACCGGAGAAGCCCGCCAGGCCGGGCGCCAACTGCGGAAGCGGCGGTAACGGAGGCATCGGCGGTTCCGGCTCGCGCTGAACCATCTTCTGCGCCACCGGCTTCTTCCCCGCGACGACGCTGAACGCACTTGCCAGGTCGATTGATGCGGCGCTGCCACCGATGCCGACGCCGACGTCCTGTGCCATCCCGCCACCCTCCATGACCAACGAAACGGTCACGCCCAGTGCGGCTTCCGCGACGGCGGGTGCGCAGCCGGCGGCCTTGGCCAGGTAGTCGCGCGTGGCCGACACCGGGTCGGCGAGGTCGGCGTGGCTGGCCCAACTTTGGGCCTGCGCTACGACACTGTCACGCCAAGCCGCGAGCCGCGTCAGCGCAGGCCCCTCGCCCAGCATTGTCGCCGTCATCTCCCACGATGGCAGTCGCTTGACCGTCTCCGCGGGCCCGAGCACGTCGAGGGCCTGTTGGATGAGCTGTTGGCGCTGCGCGGTCGGCTGCTTGTCGATCGTAATGAGGCGCTCCCGGATCCCGGGCGCGTCCAGGGTGTTCACCCCGGACGCGAGATACTCGGAAATCCTTCGTCCACTGGGGCTTTCGGCGCCGACCAGGTCCCGCAGTTCCTCTGCAGGGCGGTTGGTCTTGTGGACGGTCGGCCCGACGCCCTCTTTGTCGATCGCCTCGGCGATCAGCGCGCGTTGTTCGTTCTCGGGCAGGGTTTTTATCTTCGCCAGGCGTTCGGTGAGCCTCAGCCCGGCCATGACGGCGGACACCGCTCCGGTGATGCCCGCGCCGATGGCCGCGTTGGCGATGCTGGTCTTGAGGATGTGGGCGAGCCCGCGGTCGCCGCCCTGCGCCCACGTCTCGTTGTGCACCGACGCCTCCACGGCCGTCGAGAGGGCGCCGGTCACGGCGTTTTCGAGCATTTTCTTGCCGGTATCGGCAGCGAACGTGCGGAACGACGCGGGAGCCGCGGCGCGGGCGGCATCCGTCGCGGCCTCCTTCAGCGCACCTGTGGCGACCCCGGCGGTGACGACGCCGGCGATCACGTTGAGCGCGCCGTCCACGGCGCCGGCGACGAAAGCGCCCGCGCCGTCGTCACCGATGACGTCGAATCGGTCGCCCATCACCACCTTCTTGGTCACGACCTTCGCCATCGCGGAAGCCACCGCTGCCCGGGCGATCGCCGCCACCGCCATCTCGACGCTCGCACCGCCGGTCGCGAGTCCGAGAATCAGCCCGACCGCGGCACTGACGACGGCGTCGACCGTGGCCTCCAGTTCGTCGCGGTAGCGAACGAACGCACGCAGCGAACCTTCGGTCGCCGCTGCGAGTTTGGCGATCTCGGCAAGCTGCTTCTCGTCGAGTGGCTTACCCGCGGCTTGTGCCCGAGCGACCGCCGCCTGTAGTTCACGGTTCTCGTCCGCCACGGCGTCGGCGGCGTTGGTCACCGAGCCAACCCCGCTGCTCGTTTCACGGCCGACGGCGTCATTGAGCCACTTCGCCTTCTCCAGCGGCGCCATATCCGGTGGCGCAAGCGCCATGAGCACCTTGTTCGCGTTGGCAGTGCCCTGCCCGCGGACCTTGGACATGAACGCCGCATCGCGAGACAGCTCACGCCGCGTCGTGCCGTCGGTGAAATTGTTGATGATATGCACGAGATAGTCGGTGTTGCCCGGGTTCGCGAAGGTCCACTCGATGCGCGCCTTGGGGTCGGCGAAGACCTGGCTGTCGAGCCAACCCTTCTCGGCGGCAACGCAATACGTGCTGACGAACTGATTCAAGGGCGACTTGACGTCGCGATAGCCGTTCTTGAACCGTTCCCACTGTGGCGGTGTCGACATCTTGAGCACGTCGAACACGCTGCCGCTGCCGGTGCCACCCGCCTTCTGCAGTTCCTGAACGAGCGGGTCGGCGAGGATGCCGGCTCCCCCGATCCCGACCATTGCCTTCAGCCTGTTCAAGTCCTCCTCGCCGAGACCGCCGAAGAAGTCCTTGATGCCCTTCAGCTCGCCCTCGCCGCGGAGACCGGCCTCCACGGCCGTCTTCACCGGGCCGAAATCGGTGAGCGCGCCGAGGACCTGCCAGATGATCTCGGGTGCGGACTTGACGCCCGACGTGCAGATCTTGATGACCTTGACGGCACGCTCGGCCGGTGAGCGGTTGCCCTCCAACAGTGCGGCCGCGACGTCCCGATCCTTGAAAACCGTTGACATCTCACGGTTCAAGTTGTCGGCGAGTTCCTCACCGTACGAGGCCTTGTACTGGGCCTTGATGGTCTCAACCTTCGGGTCCTGCACGAGCGCGCCGATGAGCATCTGCGATTCATTGATGAACCGACCCGCGACGGCGATGCGGGCCCGGTCCGCCGGCCGCAAACTGCCGTACGCGAGCAGAGCCTTGGCCTTGGTGAAGTGCCAGTCCAGCGACAGCGACGCCCGCTCCATCTGTGTGATCACCGCACCGGCGATGGTGCTCGAATTGCCATCGGGCAGCTTCTCGTTGCGGTTGCCGTACTTCGACGAGTAGCTCGCCGAGAAGTCTGTCTCTGCCTCCTTGAAGGAGCCACGGAGCTGGGTCAGGACCGTCTCCATGGTGGTCAGGTCCACTCCCCACCCGGATATGGTGAAGTAAATCTTGTCGGCGGCCCGCAATCCACCGTGCTCCAGATACACCTGGCCGCGGATAGCATCGTTCCCGCCAAGCTTCTCGAGATCCTTGATCAGGTCACGCTTCTTGCTGTCGGCGTACTTCTGCTTGAGCTCTGCGCCCTTTCCTTTCTGCAACAGCAGTGTCTGCAGCACGCTCTCGACGGGCACGACGTTCTTCAACACCAACGCTTCGTGGAGATCGGTTACCGCCGCGTCGAGGTCACCGGGTTTGGCCAGCCGCTGGACATGGGCGATGCCGTTCTGCGCGGGCGTTGACGTGGTGGTGGTTTGCAGCCATGACGCCATCGCCGCGTTGCCCACCAGCCGCTGCAGATCTTGCACTGCGTCCTGGGAGGGCATGGGCCGCTTGGGAATCGGCCGCTTGCGCGGCAACCGTGGGGCCGCACCTGGACGGTCTGATTGAACCTTCTCGCTGCGAGCAACGCGTTGGTTCACGCCACGACTTCCTTCCCGGGGCCACTCACAGTATGAGTTGCTCACCGGGTTGGTCGCGACGTCGCGAGGCGCGCCAAAGGGGTAATGTCGAGTGCCCGAATGGGCTGTTCAGTCGCGTTCGGCGCGGCGTCGAGATTGCGCTCAGGGCTGTGGTCGCTGCCCAATCACGACCGTGGACGCAATCTCAACGCTCGCCGCGGTCAACGATTAGGCCGGCACTCTGTGCGTCGCCGACTATGTGTTCCCAGTTGACCACCGCGGCAGCGATCAGTGTGATGGCGGTGGCAAAGCCGAGAAGTGAAGCGAGCACTTCCGCCCACTCCCCGCTGGTGCCGGCGCCGAGCAGGATGGCCACCACCGCGCCTGCGATGACCCATCCGGCGGTCAACGCGCTTCGCCACCACTCCCGGCGCCGCATGCCAAATGCGGATTGGGCGCCAGCCCGGCGCGGAGATTCGATCGGCGTGGTCATGAGATCCACTGTCCCGTTGCTGACTGAGAAGGTGTGAAGCGTTCGTTATGGAAATGCTCTGAACTCCGGCCTGCCGGTCAATCAGTCCGGTGAACGAAACCGGCGTCATTTCGTTCACCACAACATCGGCCGTTACTGCACTTCGAAAATATCGTCAAGATTTCCCGACGCAAGTTTCGGCAATCGCACTCGACACGTCATCTCTGGGCATAACTTAAACGACGTTCGCGTCAATTTCCTGGGGAGGAAGGTAGCCATGAGTATCTCGATGGACAAGGTGACGAGGGCGGGAATAGTGGGTGCGGTGGCCTCGGCCATGGCAGTCGGAGCGTTCGGCGCGACCGCACCCGCGCACGCATGGTGCGTCGGAATCAGCGGCATCAATATCGGTGGGGGCTGCTCAAGCACCTTGGGCAACTTCGCACTCGGCCTAGGGCCGAACGCGGTGGCGAGTTCGAGTGGGTTCATCACCGGCGCCATCGCCTTCGGAGACGCTTTTGCCGCGTCTGCGGGCACTCTCACCGCCGCGTGGGCAGGCGGCACCGGTTCGGAGTCATACACCAACGGCTTCTTCAATTGGGCTGTGGCACAAGGCACCAACGCGTCCGCAGTCGCAGGTAGGCAGAACAGCGACTTTGCCAACTTCGCCTTCAACTTCGGCAACGCCGTGGAGCCATGGCTCGGCGGAGAAAACGAAGAGTTGGGAACAAGCAACGTCGACGCGAGTTACGGCAGCTTCAACCTCGCAGCCAACCTCGGCGGAAATGCCAATGCCGTAGAGGGAACCACGAAAGACCTGCGCGTGTGGGCCGGCGGTTTGGAAGGCGAGGAGAATTTCGGTTCCGCGGCACTCAATCTCTTCGGCAACCGTAACGATGTGCAGGCATTCGGCTCTGGCGTTGCGGCCATCGCCGTGGGCAATCCCTTCGGGTTCCCGAACGGCAGCGACAGCATCGTTCGGGTCGGCGATTTCGTTGAGGGGATATCCGGCGGAAGCCTGAGCCTGGCGTTCAATATCCAGCCACCCTTCATCACCGAGGAATGCGACACCGGGCAATGCGGCAACACCGTGACGGTCGGCAACGGCTACCTGTCCATCGCGGGAGCGGTCGGGTTGGTCAATCGGGTCGTCGAACAAATCGGACCGGGCATCCGGATCAACACCCCATTCAATCCGCCTCCGACCGTCACGAACGAGCTTGCCGCTGACAGCACGTCGACGACGACGCTCACAGCGTCAGCGCCGAAGTCCACCAGCGATGGCGTCAAGGGCAACCAACAGCGAAGCCTCGTCCGATCCAGCCTCGACTTCAGCGGAGGCGCCAAGGCGGACGCGGATCGGAGTGACAGCACGTCGAAGGCCAGCGACCAGGGACCGTCCGCACCGAAGTCGCTCAAGACTCGGTTCAGCGAGACCAAGAAGAAGGTGAGCGACGCCGTCAGCAAGGTCACCGGCAAGAAGTCGACGAAGTCCGACGCCAACACCGGTGGTTCCGACGACGAGTGACGCTCCGACTTGAACCCGTCTCAGTGACCGGGCCCTAGCCCGGCGCCCATACGGTGCTCTAATCGCGATCGCGCTTGTCGCAACGCTCCAGCTTCAGTACGGTGAGGTACCAGATCGGTACCAGCGGTACCGCATACTCGCGCCTTCCGAACGGAGTCACGATGCCGGTCAAGGATCACCCCAACAACGCTCCTGGCATGCCGATGCTCTTTCCAGCTTGGATCGACCGGCTGCAGATGAAATACATGAATCCGGTGGCACGGCGGTTCGCGCGATTCCTACCAACGTTCGCGGTGATCTACCACCGGGGCCGCAAGTCGGGCCGTCCCTACGAGACAGTTGTTCAGGCTTACCGAAAAGGCAACGTCCTGGCGATCCTGCTCGGTCACGGTCAAACAGATTGGGTCAGAAACGTTTTGGCCGCAGGCGAGGCCCATGTGCGCCGCTCAAACCACGACTTACATATCACCGAACCACGCGTGGTCCCGATGGGCAGTCGCGCTGAAGGCTTGCCATGGATCGCCCGACTCGGAAGCCGGCGCATGGCCGTGCTCATCGCCAATATCAACTGACACGGCCCCGCACGCTCTGAACCTGTCCTGATGTCGGTGCCCCCAGTCGGACTCGGACCGACACTGTGCTTGAGCCGCTTCCCGGCTCTGAGTCCGGTGCGGTACAGAGGTCAGCCCGCAGAGCCCGCATTCGTCAGCAGAACGGCTGCCTCGTTGTAGGGAAACACGCGGTAGAGCGGCCGAGAACGCGGTATGACGAGGGCCGCGGCCTCG
Organism: Mycolicibacterium wolinskyi str. Jessa 2025; assembly: GCF_049241375.1. Lineage (NCBI taxonomy): Bacteria > Bacillati > Actinomycetota > Actinomycetes > Mycobacteriales > Mycobacteriaceae > Mycobacterium > Mycolicibacterium wolinskyi. The sequence continues at coordinate 1,596,472 of NZ_CP185960.1, read as the reverse complement.
GCCTTGCTCACCACACGTGGGTTGACGAGCGCGACAGCCCGTCCACGCTTGCGCAGCACCGTCGGTCCGCCGGCCAGCACGTTCTTCAACCAGTCCGTCTGTAGGCCGTAGCCGATAAGGATGGCGTAGCCATCATGGGTCTTGAATACCAACAGGGGCGTTCGATATCGCTTACCCGACTTCCGCCCGACGTGCTCGAGAGTCCCGAGGTTCGGAAGCCACGGTGCGATCGTGCGAGCCGCCGGATTGGTGACTCGCTTGTTGAACTCTGCAATTCGGCGAGGCACGCGCATTCTCGGAGTCTAGGTATTGGTCGAAGTTCCTCGCTCACGCGGTGCTGACACGAATCTTTCAAGGCCCAACAAGCGCTTGCGTGTTCGGCGTGAATACTGCATCTACCTGCCAGAAGGCCTGTGCCCCCAGTCGGACTCGAACCGACACTTGGCGGATTTTAAGTCCGCTGCCTCTGCCAATTGGGCTATGGGGGCCTTGCAGCTCAGCGCGTAATTTAGGCCCTTTCCGCCCCGTCACGATGCTCTGAATACCGCAGTGATACCGCAGTTCTATCGATAGCCTTCCCCAGGGCGTCCGCCACACCGCTCAAATCGTCATTGAGAAGATGGCCGTAGCGGTCGAGCGTCATCGCGGCGGTCGCGTGCCCAAGCAGTCTCTGCACGACCTTGACGTTAGCGCCTGCACTGATCGCCAGTGACGCCGTGGTATGTCTCAGCCCGTGCGGTACCAGCCCGTCGATGCCGATATCAGCACACGCGTTGTCGAACGCCCAGCGGTATTCGCCGAGTGGAAGGAACCCGCCCTTTCGGCTGGGAAAGACCAGCGCGTTGGGGTCGGCGGGCAGCTCGGCCTTGAGCTTTTTCCAAACCGGTTCGGGCACAGGCACGTGACGATCCCGCTTCGTCTTAGTCGTTGACTCCACGATGCCCTTACCGGTGACGGCTGTTGCGGACGAGCGCACCGTCAGCATCCGATCCCCCACATGCCGGCGGCGCAACGCAACGGCTTCGCCGAACCTCAGTCCGCAGTACCCGAGAACGAGCGTCAGCGTCTCGAACCGATCAGCAGCCTTCGCCAGCATTAGGAGCTCGGCATGGGTCAGATAGCGCCGCTCACGCTCGCCTTGCTCGGGAAGATCTTCGTCCCGCTTGATCTCGAACGCGACGTTCTTCGCCACCTTGCCAGTCCGTTGGGCGTACTTCAGGACAGCGCCTACCAGCTGATGAGCTTGGGTGATCCGACTTGCCGACAGGCCGGTTCCGCGTTGCCCGCCGTTGACTGACAGCGCCCCTAGCCACGTTGAATATGATTCATAGTCAATCCTTTTCAGCTGAACACTTTCCCACTTCGGCAGCACCACAGTGTCGAGCAACGAGCGATATCCGGCAACGGTTTTCGGCTTGCGGTGCTGTTTGGTGGCGAACCACTGCTCGGCCACCGATCCGAAAGTCTCCGCACTCTTCCGCGGATCGACATACTCGCCGCGCTGCACATCGGCGGTCAGCCCATTTAGGTAGGCCTGCGCATCCGGCTTACGCTGGAAACTCTTGGTGCGCTCGGCTCCACTGGCGTCAACCCACCTGACACGCCATCGCGACACCTTGCCATATACCGCAGACCGCTCAGTGCGCATCGCGCCGTCCGGCGCCTTGACTCGTTTGTGCCAGCGGTCGTCAATTCCCGCTCGCTCGTTTCGAGTCGTCATACGCTGAAAGTACCGCAGTACTCCGCTCCCCCCATCCGCTTCGTTGTCTGGAGGCCGGACTATGAGCCCGCCGAAGACGTCACGACCCCCGAGACGTTGAAAAACTCTTCTTCAAGCGAATGTGGCTGTGGTCGTGGACAGACCGTCATGTAACCAGTCACTGTTGGCTCAGGCGAACCGACCATAGCTGAGGAGGAATTTGATGGATTTGCTGGGAGCGAAGGAAGTTTCGGACATTACTGGAGTTCCGATGGGAACGCTGAGGTACTGGCGGCATTCGAATATTGGGCCGGCGAGTTTCACCTTGGGACGCCGAGTCGTTTATCGGAGGGCCGAGGTATTGCGCTGGATATCGGAGCGAGAGAGCGCAACCCGCCGCGGAGGCGGCGACGCCGCTTAGTGCCTGCGCACGAAAAAGACCTCGGGGACTAGCCGAGGCCTTCGTTCGAACCACCCGATCACGCCACACGGAAGTTCCTCATGAGACTAGCGCAGCATGCCCATAAGCGACAGCACCACGGGCAGGAAACCCCTTGAGCGGCAGGGGGGAAGGGGACAAGAAGTCAGTCGCGGCACGCTTAGTCGATATGGCCCGGGAACGCTATGTTCTCGGAGTCTCCAAGGACGGCGAACCATTTGGCGCCGAACGCAGTCGACCCCACCTCGCGATACTCCTGCGTGGTGGGAGGGCTGGCCTACGGGCAGATCTCGCCGCTCGCTACTTCACCGAGACCGGTGCGGTCGCCGGGGGCCAAGCACTTACCGACGCCACACTGATTTTGGAAGGTCTGGCGGCCACGCAGGCACCCGACAAGTTGAACCTACGCGTTGCCGACCACCACGGAACGATCTACATCGACACCGGAGATCCAAACGGTCAAGTAATCAAAGTCTGCGACGGAAGGTGGTCGATGGCTCCCACTGCGCCGGTGCGGTTCCTCCGAAATACGAAGCTGACGGGGGCGATGCCGGCACCAAGCTCCCGCGGGGATGTGACGAAGCTCTGGGAGTTCGTCAATGTCGCCGTTGAGGACCGCCCAGTTCTTCTCGCGTTCCTAGTAGCTGCTTTGGTTCAGTGCGACGTCCCGCATCCGGTACTAGCCCTGTTTGGCGAGCAAGGTAGCGCTAAAACGACATCGACACGGAGCTTGGTCGAACTCATCGATCCTTCGCCCGCCCCCTTTCGTCAGGCGCCGCGGGACGCGGACTCATGGGCGGTTGCCGCGTCTGGATCGTGGGTCGTTGCTCTGGACAACCTGTCGGCCATCCCGCCGTGGCTGTCGGACTCGTTATGCCGCGCTGCGACAGGCGACGCCATGGTGAAACGGTCTCTATACACCGATGCCGATCTGGCTGTCATCAAGTTTCGTCGATGCGTGATTATTAACGGAATCGACGTCGGCGCCATCCGACCCGATCTGGCAGAGCGGCTAGCGATAGTCGAGCTGCGACGCATCGACCCCAGAATGCGACAGTCAGAGGCCGAGATGCGACAGCGGTGGGAAACAGCTCTACCAGGTATTTTTGGCGGACTACTTGACTTGGCTGCCTCCGTTCACCATCGGTTGGAGACCATCAAAGTTGAGGACTCGCCCAGGATGGCGGACTTCTGTCGCACGCTGGCGGCCGTGGACGAGATCTTGTCGACTAATGGCGTACGCCGGTACATGTCGCGCGCCAATCAGTTGTCTGAGGACAGTTTGTCCGTCGACCCGTTTATCGAACAGCTTCGCTCGCGGACATTAGAACCTGCTGTTGGTCAATCCGGCAGTGATTTGCTGATGCTGCTCACACCGGTCAACGACGACTGGCAACGACCGAGGGACTGGCCGAAGAACGGTCGCGACGTTTCTGGGCTGCTGCGTAGGCACGCACCCGCTCTACGCAACCTCGGATGGGTGATCGAAGATGATGGCGCGCGCAACCGCAGGAACGTACTGCTGTGGACAATCTATCCGCCGTACAAAGATGTTGTGGCTCAGCGAGCCTCGCAACCCTCGCGTCTCTCGCTTACACAGACCAGCGAGAACGCGAACTTCGACCGGAGTCAGCAGAAAGCTTTGAATGCCGACGCGAAGGCTGGCGAGGGTCGCACGGCGGCAGCGTCGTGACCGTGCGCTGTGGTGCAGAGAATCAGGTGCCCAGATAGTTGATCGCATACCGTTTCATCCGGTTCGATGATGCGTCAACGCCGGCGAAGCGTCGACGAGTGGCAGCTCGCCTCGGTGGGTCGGCTGGGTCCTAGAGCTCATCCTGAATCGGCAGCAGCAGGGCGATGGCGTGACCATCCTCCGCCCGGATTTCGAATGAATTCCCTACCGACGCTCAAGAGCACTTCGTCGAAGTTCTCTAGGAGGTCCTGCATTGCAATGATCTTCACGATTGGTCCAAGAGTATGAGGTCACCGGTTACATGCCCGAGAGCAGTGAAGCACCGTGAGGCCAAAGACTGCCGCAGGCGCCACTCTCGCATTTGCGTCGGCCTAGTATCAGCCGGCGGAGCAGGTCAGGGCGTGGGAGGGCACCAAACTTCCTGGACTGCTCTGCAATCCGCGACAGCTTGCGGGTCTACGACCTCGATGTCGCGAAGCACGGAATCACAATCACCCAAGGAGCACCCATGGTCGGTCAGTGCCTTCATCCAACTCACCAGCACGGTCATTGAACGAGTTCCATCCTCGGAAGATCCGGCAGCCCACGCACGACCAAACGTGGCGGCCGCACTGTCGAGAAACGCTCTGTGCACCACCCGATATGCTTTGTCGAACTCCGATCGAGCCATCCAACCGTACGCAACTAGTTGCGGCACACCGATTTCGCGTTCGATGACGCTTGGGCTCGCAAGGCGAAGGGCAGCGCTCCACTGTTCCCGAGCGGTAGCCGGGTATCCGTGTGGCGAAGTGGGCTGAAGCATCAGCAGGTACCGACCGCCTTCCGAGTAATCGGCCCGTCGCCAATCTGGGTCTCGCCCGGGCACCGCTATAGCCGGGGGCGCATGCAGGGTCGTGCGGTCCCAGGTCGGCGGCGGAGGCTGTAGCGAAGCAATTGCGCACACTCTTTTTAGTGCTGAGCTGAGCTGTCTCAGCCTGTTGGCGTAGTCCAGCAGGGGATAACTCTTTATTGAGGTGTAGTTGCCGCACAGCTCAACCTCAGTTTGAACGTGGAACTCGCGCGTCCAGGCACATGCTTGATCGACAACGTTCGCCAGATACGTATGCTGCCGCGCGAGCTCGGCGCGCCAAGCTTCACCATTTACCTCATGAGGCAGCGAATCCATTATCAGGATGAACCGCCTGCAGCGTCGAAAATTGCAGTGATCCAGCCGGTTCCCCGACTGTCGAGGTAGGCATGTGCTGCGGCGTAGATCATGTCTTCCAGCGGCAGGTCCGCCTGCATTGCCCCGCAGTTGTCGTCAGCTAGCCACCCCAGGACCACCTCAAGCGCCCGGCAAATAAGCCATTGCCCCCTGTACTCTGCACAGACGGTGTCAGTGCGTTCATCTTCCCAACCCGGCTGCACCATTCCAATGCTGAACCATTGCTGCTGAACCGCTTCGGCGAAACGGGCGCGGTCCGAAGCATCTACTCTGCCGTCTGCTGCAGCCGGCCATACCGAGTCGAAGTTCGGCGGAATTCGGGGGCCACCGTCGGCGACGATCGCAAGGCGCGCGTCGGAAACGATTGCTTCCGTGACCAGTTTGGCGGCTCGCTGGGTAAGCCCTCTGGCACGAAGTTGCGATACTCGTTCGAAAAGGTCGGGGTACTCCCGCTCCAATCGGTGCGGAGTATTCGCGTTGGCGATAGCGTCCCGTTTTCCGATTGAGGCGGGCATGGACATACCGGAGCAGGTGGCCCACTCAGTGCCCCAGCGTTGCGCGGCAGTCATGAGCGCTGTTACGTCAGACCAGGTGGTCGCTGCAGCGGCTAAGCGCCAGCCAGCCGGCTCCGCGGCCTTGACTTCTGCGAAGGCGATCAGTGTCGCAGCCGGATCGAGATTTCCGATCCATCGGCTACGAAAGCCCTCTCCAATAGCTTGGTCAGACCAGAGCATCCGCACGCCCTTAGGGACCACAATCCCCGCGGGGACGTAACCCGCACCGTGATGTGTCAGCGCCACAACATGCCGATCGCCAGCCGCTGAATACATCAGGCCGACGGCCCACAGTGCGAAGGTTCGGCAGGATTCGGTGGCGTACAACAGTTCCCACGCCAACCATTTAACCGTCTGTAGATCGCTCGACTCGTTGCGCCGCCGTTCCAAGTCCCGGGCCGCCGCGGCCGCTACCCGGGACGGCAGCGTCGCGGCGGGAGTTGTCAACGCTGCCGTCGCGACCGATGCGGCGGCAGGCGCCATTGAGGTGTGAGCGCCGCCAATCAATGGGACAGCACCGGCGGCCGGTGGAATTGCGGCCGGAACTGAAGGCGGCGGACCCAGCGGCCCCGGGGGCAGCAAGGGTGCTGAAACCGCTGGATAGGGATTAGTACTCGACACTACCTGTGGCCCGGCAATAGACGCTGGCACGGCACCCGTGGTCGCTCCTATTAACGAATGCCAGATTCCACTCGGAGATGCCGTCGGCTGCGCCGGCGTCGCAGTGGCTATGACAGCAGGAAAGCTAGTCGTCTGAGCGCCGGTGACCGATGACAGCGGCGCAGGACCACTTGCAGGCATGACCCCTTGCAGCGCGACAGCAGGAGACGGCGATGCAGATACTGCCGGTCGTACCAAACCCGACTGCGACATTCCTCCAGTGCCCGCTCCCGGTAGCGGCGATGCCGAACTTCCGAACGCGGCCAACGAGCCTATGGATGAGGAACGTCCTGGTCCGGCGAGGCCTACCCCACTGCTTCCGATGTCACCAACCGCGGCTACGGACGCAGGACTGGCGCTCTGCGCCGGGGGGTGCGGTGACAGCGATGAAGGACCAGGGGTAGGCCCGGTGCTGACTCGCGGCGCAGTGTTACCAGACCTGGATTCGGCATCAGACGGGTCTGGCACCGAAAGACGGGGCTGCGTATCACCGGTCTCCACTGCTGCCTCGGGTGGACGCTCAGGCGATTCGTCGGATCGCTTATCGGTCGACCGATCGTCATCGCCGGTACTAAACGGATCGCCATTCGGGGGTCCCTCCGGCAGAGGCGTAAACCCCTGGACGAATTGCACAGTTAAAGCGCGGATCTCATCGGCGGCCCCTACTGCGATTCCTCGCGCCCGCGCGGCAGCACTGGTAATGATGTTGATAGCGGTGGGACTTCTGCTCGGCACGTGTACCAGTTGTTGATGTGCCTCAGCATCAATCGTGTCAATCATCAGCTCAGCACTCATCTGGATCGCCGCAACACTCTGCATCAGATCAGCGGCAGCCATATCCGCGTCGGCCTTATCGTCGGCCCGAACCTGAATACGCCTGTAGGCAGCGTGCATTGCTTCGAAGCCATTTGACTGCGCCACACCGACAACCTGCAAGCCGTGCAAGGCGATCCGATGAGCATCTACTGCAGCCGCAGTCGCCATCGCCAGACGACGTTGAGCAGCAGCCCGCCCTTCAGATTGCTCGCGGGTGACCGGCCATACATCGGGCGCCACGATGAAGCGTGAATAGCTACGAGCGGGTGGTGAAGCGGCCATTAGCCGACCCCCGTTGCTTCGCAGGCACTTTCAGCGGCCCGCAGGGCACTCGAGTACTGATCAACCATGTCGTTGGAAACGGAGGCGGGTTCACGGCGCAAATCTGCGTCGACCACAGCCACGATCGACCGCCGGACACCAGCGAGCGCATCAACAATTTCTCGTGGTACGCCTGGACCTAGCCGGGTGGCCATATAGTTCAACTCCGCACCCACCGCGCCGAAGTAGTAGCCCTGCACCCCCAGGCTTTGTGATGATTCCCAGTCATTGGCCCGGTCGACGCGATCGATGAAGGCGCCACGCGCAATCCCAACACCGCTCTTGAAGTTCCTCAGGCCAACACACGCCTCAATTGCTGCGTCGTGCTTTTCTGAGGGCTCCGCAGCAGACGTGGACGAGGTCGACGGCCTTATCGCGTGTTCAGTCTGCCCACGTGGGAAGATATTGAGACTCACAGCGAGTGACATGATGGCAACGACGGTGCTAACGACCGCGAGGTAGAACGCCAGCTTGCTCACAGTCACTCCACCACGGATTGAAGCTGTGTCGCGTTCAGTTCATCAACGACAACAAGGGAATTAACTGCTGCGGCCGCTGCAGTGCTCAACGCTTCAACACGCAGAAGAAGCCCCGCCGCGTGACCCTGCTGGGCAGCGACAGAAGTGAAGTCTGCGAGGCCGGCTGCGGCGTCGATGATGGACAGTCTGCCGCTAGCGATTGGACCGGCCGGTTCAACAGACGCGGCGTCTGAACCGGCCACGGCAGCTGCCGCAATTCCGCCCCATGCGGGCGCCGGCTGCAGATCTAGACGCTCCATGACTCATAAAGTACCGCTTCGCACAGACAGTTCGCCACAGTTGAGCACACATTTGTTCAGCGGATAATCCCAGTTCAGTAGGCTGATCTGCAATTTCACGCAAACAGGACACTGGCAGCCGCGTCATGTCCAAAACGTTTGATTCCAACCGAACTCTCATATGTCAGGATCAGTCACGCTGGGATTGACGCCGGCGCCTGTTTGCATGGCCAGCCATGCCTCATCAAGTGAAGGCGGAACACGACATGCTTCGCATCTGACGGGGTAGCGCCGAGCCAGGGTATGCGGCGTTAACCCCTATTTGGATAGACCACTTTGGCGAGTTCTCGGGCGGCCTCAAATGTGCTGCGGTCCAGCTCTTTACGCCGTGCCCGCTCAGCCACACTCGACAATAGTATCTTCATGGCATCCGCGTTTTGGAGCGCGAATTCTACCGCGTCGCATGCGGAACGAATTACCGGAGCGGTGGCGCCGTGTTGCTGTGTACTCGATGCACTTCGGACGGCAGCACGAGGAACCTCGACGATGCGAATCGGTTCTCCGTGCCGCTGTGCTGCTGTACGCGCCGCCGAGGCGTCTCTGCGGCACGTGTCAGAGCAATAGCGACGCGGACGCCCTCGCCGGGAAGTGACTTCGGGATCCAGCATGACCGCATCGCAACGGACGCACCGATTCGGATCGGATGTCGGGTAGTTGTCCGCTGCGATCGGTTGATGATGGTCAACGCCAACTGCGCTATGGCTCACCAAACTTGCGCCGTTTGCGCTTAGAGCCGCGGCGTTTCGAGACTCCGTTGCACGCTGCGCGCCGCCCTCGTCAGCACGCGCTCTGCGAAGGACATTTTGGAGGTCGCGAACCTCGACCTCCGCAAGAGTAGCGATCGACGCGATCGTCTGACCGCGGTCCCTCATCCGCCCGGTAACCGTTTGCAGGTTGACGAAGTGACTCACACGCTTGCGGGCTGCGTCCATGCGCACGTTTTCATTCACTTGATCGAGGCGCACACTCTCCCAAGCGTCAACGGCGCGCAGCCGCTGGAGCAGTACACGAACCGAGGCGGCATCGTCTACGTTGGCACGTTCAAGGTTCGCGCGTTTCTCGTTCGCCCTGCGCTGCGCTTCCACCGCACGCTTGCGCGCCCGCAACTTCTCACTTCCGCTCATAGACGCAAACGTAGGACGGGCCGCGCGCTATCGTCCACCACCACAGCCACATTCGCGAGCAACTAGGGCTGGCTGCTCGGAATCTCCGAACTGCCTACGATGCCACCGCGCCGTCTACGCAGGGAGAGTCGGTTAATACACCAGTCAGCGGCAAGCCGATTAACCGTCAGTCGTCGACGGTTGTTTCGCCCTCACGGCGGCTTATGTAGTTGCCGCGCGCCGCGCGCCTCTCTGCGTCGGCGACGTCAGCGTTGAACGTGGCGGCGAACTCTGTGTACTTGACGTCGAGCAGGTGCTCGTCAGGCGGCGCGGGTTGCACGGCGGCTGGATTTGTGAGGGCGTAGTAGGCGTAGCGGCTGTCGAGACGGTTTTCCGGCACCAAGGTGATTAACCGTGGGGTGAGGCCGCACTCTGCCGCCAGGTTCCAAAACCCTTCGATGGTGAAGGTGGTGGTCGATGCGAGGTTTCGGTCGTAGGCTATCCCGGCGAAGCCGCGGGTCCGACGATCGCTGGTGTGGTACTTGATTTGGACCAGCGCCATGCCTCCGGGGGCCAACACGGTGCGGGCGATTTTAAGGATGGCCCGTACCGCGTTCGCGCCCGTCGTTAGCTCGATCACGTATAGACACAGGAAGACATCGCAGCTGCCCGCCAATCCGACGGTGGCTTGTTCGGGGCAGGCGAGGTCGATGCGCCGTGTCTCGACGGGTGTCGTGCACGTTGCGCGGACTTGTCGGACGCATTCGTCGAGGTTTTCTTGGGAGATGTCGGCGGCGATGAAGCGCTGCGCATGGGTGGCGAAAGCCACGGCGTTGGCCCCGCCGCCGGCGCCCCACTCCATCACCGTGTTCGGGCTGAGCGAATTAAGGGCTCGGGCGAAGGTTTCATAGATCTTCCAGTGGTCGTCACCAACCTCTAGCCAGGCTTGATCGCCGATTCCGTTGCGCCAGTGTGAGTTCGCTTCCCAGGCCGATCCTGTGGGCGCAGACCAGTAGCGGGCGGCTTGCCCGGCGATCCGGTTCCGGAATCGCCGCCTTCCCGCTGCTGCCAGCGCTGCTGCCAGGAATCGCTCGCCTCGCACTGCCACGTCGATACCTCCGGTCAAGGACTTGTTTCCGGTTGGGCTGACAGTAACCGGCCTTCCCTGGACATCGCCGCCTTCGACGCCGGACCGACCCCGCACCAGTCGCCGCACTCTAAGACTCGATGATCATCCCGCCGATTGGAACGGGTGTCGCGTCCACACCAGTCAGCTAGCAACCGGCGCCGACGATCGCTAGCGGCACACCACTGCGCCTCCAGAGACACCTGCGGGCAGCTTGCGGGCCAGCCAGCGCGCGGCCGGTGGCCGAGCGGGCAAGGAATCCTCGGACAGCTATCTGGAGGCTGTTGGCGCTGCTAGGGGGCACGACATTGTGCGGCGCTGCACCCGCGGTGGTGAGCGCATCTGCAATGATCGAGCGAGCGGCATTGTGCAAGGAGGGGGCCATGGCGAGGTCTGACCTGGTGATTGATCTGGTCGAGGCGCAGCAGCGTGGCGACGTCGCCCGCTTTCGCATGCTGGTGGAGGCGATCATCGCCGAGGAGCGCAATAATCAGCACCATCTTGTGGCTGATCGTCTGTCTGAATTGATCACCACTGCCGGTGCTCGCAGCCTGCTCGCCCGTGATGACACCGCCCGCCAGGTCGCTGATCTGGTCACCGAAATTGTGCCTAAGCGGCGATTGTCAGAGGTGCATCTGGCGCCGGCCGTCACGGCGGCGGTGACCGAGACCATCGAGGAGCATCACCGTAGCGAGCTTCTCCGCAGCCACGGCCTGGAACCGCGTAACCGCATCCTTTTGGAAGGTCCGCCTGGTAACGGTAAAACCTCGCTTGCTGAAGCGTTGGCAGCAGAGTTGATGGTGCCGTTCTACGCCGTGCGTTACGAGGGAGTTGTATCTAGCTTTCTTGGAGAGACAACGAGTCGAATCGATCACGTTTTCGAGTTCGCAAGGACTCGGCGCTGCGTGCTCTTTTTCGACGAGTTCGACACCATCGCAAAGGAGCGCTCCGACGCGCACGAAACCGGCGAAATCAAGCGCGTCGTTTCGACGTTGCTCCTACAGATCGATCGCTTGCCCTCCCACGTCGTCGCCGTCTGCGCGACCAACCATGGCGAACTGCTCGACCGCGCGGCATGGCGCCGCTTTCAGGTGCGGTTAACGCTGCCTCCCCCGTCGCGCATACAGGCCACGGCTTTTCTCGAGCAGCTGCGTATGCGGCTCGGCGGGAACCTCGGTATGGCGCCGCGCACCCTCGCCGACAAGCTTGCCGGCGCCAGCTACGCCGACATTGAGGAGTTCGCGCTGGATGTCATGCGGCGCTATGTGTTGTCGCTACCCGATGGCCGTGTCGAGGATGTGGTGCGCGAACGGCTCAAGCAGCGCAACGCCATGAGGGAGATGTGACCTCTCCGCGTCCACCGCTGTCGTTCGGCGCCCCGGTGACCGGGCCTATACCTACCGGCGCGCCCCGCTTTCCTGGGACTCGCATCGCCGGACCGGAACCGGCCCGGCAAGGGCAGCGGCTAGCACCACAGTTCGCCGCTCTCCAAGAGGCTTTGCAGGCTGGGCGCGTCGACGTGGACGGTGACACCAGTGAAGCCGATCCCGAGCTTGTGGTGGTCTTCGACCTCGCCGCGCCCGTAGCCGAGTTCGCGCGAGCCGCAGGCCGTGTGCCCGGCCTGGAGTTCCTCCTCGAAGTTGATGGCGACGAGTTCGCCGCCGACGACGACTTCCACGCCGTACGCGATGGCGAACCGAGCGACGATGCCGTGACCGACAGTCTCTATGTTGTGATGTCGAACAGCCAGGCCGTCGTTGAGCTCCTCACCCTCTTCGCGCGATGGCAGGAGAACCGCGATGCAGCAATGCCTTTCGGGTTAGCTCCCTTACGCGATGTCTTTTCGCTGTTGCGCGAGGTGAGGCGCTGGGGACCCCAAGATCGGGTCCGTGAGACTGGTCTGCTGGAGCGCTGGCGCGAAGACGTCGCCGTCGTGGGACAGTCAGCCACCACGGCCCGCGTCGAAGTCGAGCTGTGGTTCCGCCGCGATGCCGCCCGCCGGGCGGTTGCCGAAACGACTGTACGGGAACTCATCACCGCAGCCGGCGGCCAAGTCATCACTCAATCGACACTCACCGGCATCGGCTATCACGCCATTCTCGCTGATATCCCCTACAGTCAGGTCGAAGCGGTCCTTGATCGCGGGCCCGACGCGATCGCACTGTTGACTACCGACACCATCATGTATGTGTCCCCGGCACGGCCGATGACCATTCCGTCAGCAGCGCCCTCCGACGAACCTGTTGAACCCGAAGTGTTTTCGGTGAAGCCCACCGACCGACGTCCACGGATCGCCCTGCTCGATGGCCTGCCGATGGCCGGTCACATCGCCCTCTCCGAACGACTGATCATCGACGATCCTGACCAGATCGCTGCGTCCTATACCGCATCACAGATGCAGCACGGCACCGCCATGGCGTCGCTGATTTGCCACGGCGACCTCAACGCTCCCGGCAGACCAACACAGCGCCGCGTGTACGTGCGGCCGATCATGCAGCCACACCCATTCAGTGGCCAAGGCGAAACCGTGCTGAGGGACCGGCTATTAGTCGACCTCATCCACGAAGCCTTTCGACGCCTGTTCGAGCGACACGGCCAACACGATCCTGCGGCTCCCAGCGTGAGAATCGTCAACTTTTCCATCGGCGACCCCATCCAGATGTTCGTGCGCCGTATCAGCCCCCTAGCGAAATTGTTGGACTGGCTCGCCCACACGTACAACGTGCTCATCCTGGTCAGCGCGGGCAACCATCCCATTGACGCCGACATCCCCGCAGCAGCGCTGCTCGATGTATCCGAACTACGGCGCGCGGTGGGCACCGCCATGTACGCGCAGGCGCGCCGTCGACGACTCCTCTCCCCCGCTGAGGCAGTGAACGTCATCTCCGTGGGAGCCCTGCATGCAGACGCCGCGACCACCCCAACCAGCGACACGGTGCTCGACACCGCCGACGCGGGAATGCCCGCGCTCTACAGTCCCGTGGGTTTCGGCCACCGCAACTCGGTAAAACCGGAAATACTGCTGCCCGGCGGTCGAAGTCTGCACCAGCGTCCGACTTCGGCCGAAGGAACCACGACCTTGTATCCGGCGGAAACAACGATCACCGGCCCCGGTATGCGCGTCGCCGCACCCGGACACGGCGGCGCGCTCAACGGAACGGCCTATCTGCACGGAACCAGCAATGCCACCGCCCTCGCGACGCGCACCGCCGACCACATCTTCGATGTGCTTGAAGCCCTACAGTCCGCCGACGGCGAACCACCGTTCGCCACCGCCGAATACCATCCTGTGCTTGCCAAGGCTTTGCTTGTTCACGCCGCATCCTGGGGCGCCATGCGCGAGGGGCTGACCCGCACCATAGGCGGCGGCGCCGATCTCAACCGTCGTGACATCTCTCAGCTACTTGGCTACGGCGCCATCGACGCCGAACGGATCGTCACAGCCGCGACCAACAGAGTTCTCCTCCTCGGCGCCGGGTCCATCACAGCCGACCAACGCCAGACATTTGCACTGCCTCTGCCGGCCAGCCTGGCTGCGACGACCGACTGGCGACGGCTGACGATAACCCTGGCCTGGCTTTCCCCGGTCAACACAGCGACGCGCCGACATCGTATGGCCCGTTTATCTTTCGAGCCGCCGCGTCAGCCACTGGGAGTCGAGCGCCTGGAAGCTGAAGCGCGCGTGTCCCGCAACGGTACGGTTCAACACGAGATTCTTGAAGGTCAGCGGGCCGTCGTGTTCACTGCCAGCGATGCGCTGGAGATCAACGTCGACTGTCGCGTCGACGTAGGACGCCTGGCGGCACCAATTCGCTACGGACTGGCGGCGACACTTGAAGTTGCCCCAACCATTCGTGCTGATATCCACCAGGACGTTCGTCAACAACTGCAAATACGACTGCGCACCAGGACACGGTGACACGCGTAGTCCCGGCGACACTCTGAGCCGTTTCCGGACGCGAACAGCGACGTGCGCTACTGCCGCATCGGCGAGGTCTCAAGAGAAGCCGGTGTTGGTTATCGCCGAACGGCGGTGGTTGAGACGCGCAGACGAAGGGTCGCATCGAGCCATCTACGTAGGACGGCAGTAGTTGATGACGAATGAATCTCGTTCGTATTGAGATGTGGCCTCATGCCGCCAGTGTCGAGGGTGGCGCTGTCATCCTGGTTCGGTGGCGCCTAGGACAGCGAAGAAGACCGACAGCCGGTTAGCGGCTCGGCTTGCCGCGCTCGCCTCACTAGGCGCTTCTGTCATCCATTTCGCCGTCGTTCCCACGCACTGGCAGGAATGGATGCCAGCGGGCCTGTTTTTCGCTGGCATCGCGCTGTTCCAACTGTTGTGGGCGCGGCTAGTACTCACCCGTACCACCACCCCGGTGCTAGCTCTCGGCATCATGGTCAACCTTGCCGTTATTGCGCTTTGGTCCGTGTCGAGAACCGCGGGAGCGCCGCTTGGGCCCCACGCCGGTCAAGCCGAACTGATCCAAGCCGCGGATCTATGCGCGTTGCTGCTTCAGATCTATGTCGTCATGGGCGCTGGCTGGGTCTGGCACCGCGGCCTTCAAGGAGAATCGGTGCCCGCCTTCGGCAGTGCCATGGTGCTCCTGGGCGCGATTGGGATCGTCACGTTGGCGTCCACAGTGGGCGCTGCCTCTGGTCTACGGCACGGCCACCACGCCCCAGCCGGCGCTGAAGCAGGGGCTCATCACCACGGACCTGGTGCAGAGCAGACTGACGACCATCACAGCCATCCTGAACCATCCCCTGCAGCGCCCGCTGGGGAGCCCGCCTCCGATGATCACGGAACCGGTGCAGAACACGTCGACGACTATCACAGCCACGATCCGGAGCCGACGTCTCCCCCGCCTGCCGTGCGCCCAGCCGAAGCTCCTGCGCCCGGCGCTGGCTCTGGCGGCGCGCCTGAGCAGTCTACGCCCGTGCCCATCAGCGAGCCGCTTCCAACGGCGACGCCGCTAGACGACCACCAAGACCACGACCATGTGCATTGACCTACGCCTGGGTGGCCAATTCACGGCCTGACGGCTAGTTTCCGCCCGTCAGGTCTGCCCGCCCGATGGCGTCGCCCGGATGACGCACGATGTCGAGGGCCGACATTCCGATGCCGTAGGTGGATAACCATCGCCTCGGCCGGACCGCGATGAAGCACAGCTCAGCACGCTGAGAGACGATGCGCTCCTCGGCGGCGAGAATGCGACGGAGGAACCAGCCCGCGTGGAATGCCCCTCGCGCGTCAGCGTTTTCGTGGTTCAGTATTTCGGCCGACCCCGCAAACTGGACAGCTGCCGGCGGCATCATGGGGAGAAAGCGGTGCGGCACGGGAATGACGAAGGCTACCTGTGGGCGTCGTCGGATGTTTCCCACCTTGACGTTCGTAGTCCGGGTCGTGATGTACAACGTCAGGTTTGTGCCTTCACCGGCCGCTGCGTACGTGACGGCCGTCGCGTGGGGGTTGCCGCTGCTATCGAGCGTCGACAGGGTGCCGAACGACCGTCGTCGAATCGAATTTTCGACAGTGGCGAGGTCGGTCACTGGTGCTCCTTCCTCCGCTTCCCCGGCTCCGATTGGGTGGCTTGTCGCTCAGCTACACGCCGTCTACGGCGCATCCGAAGGTACCGGCGGTCGACGGATAATTGAGAATTCGACCGGCGACTGCATTTGCTTTCTTCGTGCGAAGCTCCACATGGTGGGGAGCGGCGATTCGAACTTCCCATGGTCGCCGGATGCTCCACATGGTGGGCCGTCCCCTAACGGTTGAGAACGGCACGGGTGCTCGCCTCGGGCGCCAAATCGAGGCGGCGCAGAAGTTGCGCGTTGAGCGCTACGACGATCGTTGACAGTGACATGAGGATGGCGCCGACCGACATGGGCAGCACGATGCCGATGGGTGCCAGCACACCAGCAGCCAGGGGCACAGAGATGAGGTTGTACCCGGCGCCCCACCAGAGATTCTGTTTCATCTTGCGGTAGCTGGCGCGGGACAGCTCGATGACCGACAGCACCGAGCGGGGGTCGGAACTGGCCAGGATGACACCGGCGGAAGCGATGGCGACGTCAGTGCCGGCACCGATGGCGATGCCGACGTCGGCCTGCGCCAAGGCGGGGGCATCGTTGACTCCATCGCCGACCATGGCAACCTTTTTGCCCTCGTGTTGCAGGGCAGCAACTTTCGACGCCTTGTCTTCGGGGCGCACCCCCGCGAACACCCGGTCGATGCCCAGTTCGTGGCCGACACTATTGGCGACGGCTTCGGCGTCGCCGGTGATCATGACGACTTGCACGCCAAGCTTGTGCAGCGCATCGACGGCTTCGCGGGATTCGGGGCGGATCTCGTCGGCCAA
Source organism: Mycolicibacterium wolinskyi str. Jessa 2025 (assembly GCF_049241375.1). Classification (NCBI taxonomy): domain Bacteria; kingdom Bacillati; phylum Actinomycetota; class Actinomycetes; order Mycobacteriales; family Mycobacteriaceae; genus Mycobacterium; species Mycolicibacterium wolinskyi. Next base: position 1,579,681 of record NZ_CP185960.1, on the reverse strand, counting down.
GCGCAGGCCGCCGAGCACCTCTCCGTCGCGGATGACGTGCAGAATGATGGCGCCTTCGCCGCGCCACGCGGTGGCCGCGGGGACCTCCTGGGCGCCGACTTCTTCGAGAAGTCGGGGGCCGCCCACTCGGATTTCGTGCCCGTCGACCGTCGCAGTCACACCGACGGCAGGAGAGGACGAGAAGCCGCTGGCGCGCGGCACGGTTAATCCCCTATCCTCGGCGGCTTTCACGATGGCCCGCGCCAGGGGGTGTTCACTGTCGGTCTCGGCGGCGGCGGCGAGCGCGAGCACGGTGTCGCCGTCGTCGTCTCCGGTCGCCTCGACGGCGGTGACGGTGGGTTCGCCTTTCGTCAGGGTGCCGGTCTTGTCGAACAGCACGGCGTCGACAGTGCGCATACCTTCCAGGGCCAGCCGGTCTTTGATCAAGACGCCGCCTCTGGCGGCGCGTTCGGTGGCGATGGACACGACCAGTGGTATCGCCAGGCCCAGCGCATGAGGGCAGGCGATGACCAGCACGGTGATCGCTCGTACCACCGAGGCATCGGGGTTGCCGACGATTGTCCATGCCGCCGCGGTGATCGCGGCGGTGATCAGGGCGAACCAGAACAGCCAGCCGGCGGCCTTGTCGGCAAGGCGCTGGGCACGCGAGGACGAATTCTGTGCTTCGGTGACTAGGCGTTGGATGCCTGCTAGGGCGGTGTCGTCGCCGGTGGCGGTGATCTGGACCCGAAGCCCGGAATCGGTGGCGACGGTGCCGGCTGTGACGGGATCCCCGACGCCGCGGGTAACGGGCCGGGATTCGCCGGTCACCATGGACTCGTCCATGTCGGCGCGTCCGTCGACGATCTTGCCGTCGGCAGGGATGCTGCCGCCGGGTCGGACTACAACGACATCGCCGACGTGCAGGTCGGTCGGCGAGACGGTGACGGTGCGGTCGCCGTCGATCTTCTCGGCTTCGTCGGGAAGTAGTGCGGCCAGTGAGTCCAGCGCTGAGGTGGTCTGGGCCAGCGAGCGCATTTCTACCCAGTGGCCGAGCAGCATGATGACGATGAGAAGGGCGAGTTCCCACCAGAATTCCAGCTCGTGGTGGAGCAGGCCCAAGCTCGCGCCCCAGGACGCGAAAAAGGCGACGGTGATCGCCAGTCCGATCAGGAGCATCATTCCTGGTTTGCGGGAACGGATCTCGTTCAGCGCACCGGTGAGGAAGGGGCGGCCACCGACGACGTACATCACTGTCCCGAGCAGGGGCGCGATCCAGCGTGCGCCGGGGAAGTCGGGGACGTCGTAACCGAGCAGCATCGCGAACATGGTTGAGAACGCGACGACCGGTATGGCGATGATCAGGTTGATCCAGAAGAGCTTGCGGAATTGGGCCACGTGGTCACCGCCGTGGCCGCTATGGCCAGTGTGGCCGGTGTGATTGTCATGGCCGTGGTGTTCGCCGTGTGGGTGGGTGTCAGGGTGTGCGCTGGGGAATTGGTGGTGGGCGTGCCCGCCAGGGTGGGATGTTGCTACGCCGTGGTCATCGCGGTTTGTCATGTTCTTTCCTTAGGGGACTTCGCGTTTCAGTCGACGCGCATTGATGATGTGGGTGTTAGGAACGCACCAAGCGGGCGATGGCTTCAGAGGCTTCTGTGAGTTTGGCGTCAGCGGCCGGTCCGCCGGTGGCGGCGGCGTCACGGACGCAGTGGCGAAGATGGTCGTCAAGCAGTGCCAGCGCGACGCCTTGGAGGGCTTTGGTGAGCGCGTCTGTTTGGGTCAGGATGTCGATGCAGTACCGCTCCTCTTCGATCATTCTGCTGATGCCGCGGGCTTGGCCTTCGATGCGCTTCAACCGCTTGAGGTATTTGTCTCTATCGGTGATGTAGCCGTGGTGGGTGGTGCCTGTTGAGGGGCAGTGCCTGGTGTTGTCGGCGTGGGTCATGACGCTTTCCTTGTGCGTGGTGGTGACTAACTTTGGGTGCCCGGCGAGGAGTGCGCGACGAGGGTCGCGGTCATGCGGCGGAGGCATACTTGTCGGGGTCGCGGTCGAAGCGTGGTCCGCATCCCTTGCAGCAGAACCAGTAACGCCGACCGCGATAGTCACGGAATAGTCCCGCTGCTTCGGCGATCGTCTTGTTCACCGGCGTGCCGGGCATCACGGGGCAGGTGGTCTCGTTCTGCGATCCGAGGTCAAGCAGGTTCCTCGCCGTAGGGTCGATGGCTGAGGTATCGATTTTGTCGGCTGCGCCGCTGCAGCAGCAGGCTGACGTGCGGTTCTGATTCTCGGACATTGGTTCTCCTCACAGGTGGCGGTGATTTAACTGGTGGTGTCGGCGGAAGTGGTTTTGAAGCGGCGCAGGCGCAGGCTGTTGCCCACCACGAAGACGCTGGAGAATGCCATTGCGGCTCCGGCCAGCATCGGATTGAGCATGCCCAGTGCTGCGACGGGGATCGCTGCGACGTTGTAGGCGAACGCCCAGAACAGGTTGGTTTTGATCGTCGACAGTGTTTCGCGGGACAGCCTGATCGCGTCAACGGCGCTGCGCAGATCACCGCGCACCAGGGTGATGTCGGAGGCCTCGATGGCGACGTCGGTGCCGGTGCCCATCGCCAGACCGAGGTCGGCTTGGGCGAGGGCGGGCGCGTCGTTGACTCCGTCGCCGACCATGGCGACCGTCTTGCCTTCGGCTTGGAGGCGTGCGATGACGTCAACCTTGCCTTCGGGCATGACTTCGGCGATGACGTCGTCGATGCCGACTTCGGCGGCGATCTGTCGAGCGACGGCTTCGTTGTCGCCGGTGAGCAACACGGGGGTCAGCCCAATGTCACGCATCTGCGAGATTGCCTGTGCGCTCGTCGATTTCACGGTGTCAGCGATGACGAGTACACCGCGCGCCTGCCCGTCCCACCCGACCGCTACCACGGTCTTTCCCTGGGCTTGCGCGCGGGCCTTGGCGTGGGACAGATCCGGGCTGAGGTGTTGCGCCCAGTCGGACAGCAGTGATTCGCGCCCAACGATGACGGCGTGTCCATCCACGATGCCGTGGACGCCTTTACCTTCGACATTCGCGAAGTCCTCCGGAACGGGCAGGGCCTGGAGTTCCTCGGCCGCCGCGGCGGCGACGGCTTGGGCGATGGGGTGCTCGGAGGCGTTCTCCAGGGCGCCGGCCAGTCGAAGCAGCTCCGCGCGTTCGGTTTCCGGCGCTGTGATGACATCGACCAGCGTCATTTTGCCGGTGGTGACGGTTCCGGTCTTATCCAGCACCACGGTGTCAACCTTGCGGGTGGATTCGAGCACCTCGGGACCTTTGATCAGCACGCCGATTTGTGCGCCGCGACCGGTGCCCACCAGCAGGGCGGTGGGCGTGGCCAGCCCGAGGGCGCAGGGGCAGGCGATGACGAGGACCGCGACCGCTGCGGTGAACGCGGCGGCGACTGAGAATCCCGCGCCCAGCCAGGCGCCGAGGGTGATCACGGCGATAGCGATGACGATCGGTACGAAGACGCCGGAAATGCGATCGGCCAGGCGTTGCACTTCGGCCTTGCCGGTCTGGGCGCGTTCGACCAGCTGGGCCATCTGCGCGAGCTGGGTGTCCGAGCCGACGCGAGTGGCCTGCACCACCAGCCGACCGCCGGCGTTGACGGTGGCACCGACCACGGTGTCGCCGGTAGCGACTTCCACGGGTACCGCTTCGCCGGTCAGCATCGAGGCGTCGACAGCCGAGGAACCGGACACCACCACGCCGTCGGTGGCGATCTTCTCCCCCGGGCGCACGATGAACTCGTCGCCAACCACGAGTTCTTCGATGGCGATCTTGGTTTCCGTCCCGTCGCGCAGGACGGATACGTCTTTGGCGCCTAGGTCGAGTAGGGCTCGTAGTGCCGCTCCGGCCTGCCGTTTGGACCGCTTCTCGAAGTAGCGTCCGGCCAGGATGAACGTGGTTACGCCGGCGGCGACTTCGAGGTAGATGTTGGCGGCGCCATGCGACGGCGCCAGGGTGAACGCGAAGGGATGCTTCATACCCGGCGTGCCGGCGCTGCCCAGAAACAGCGCATACAGCGACCACAGGAACGCTGACACGGTGCCCAGCGAAATGAGCGTATCCATGGTCGCGGTGCCGTGTCGCAGGTTGGCCCAGGCGGCCCGGTGGAATGGCCATGCTGCCCACACGACGACGGGGGCCGCCAGCGTGAGCGACGCCCACTGCCAGTACGTGAACTGCAGCGCCGGGATCATCGCCATCGCGACGACCGGCACCGTCAGGACGGCCGAGGCCCTCAGGCGGTGCCGCAGCGAGGCCAGTTCGGGGTCGGCGGTGTCCGCGGCGTGCGGGGTGTCACCGGATGCGTCGGAGGGCATCGGCGTGCGCGGTGTCGGGAGCGCGGCGGTGTAGCCCGTCTTCTCCACCTCGGCGATCAGCAGCGCCGGATCGTATCCGTCAGGCACCGTGACGGTGGCCTTTTCCGTCGCGTAATTGACTGTCGCGGCCACGCCGTCGAGCTTGTTGAGCTTGCGCTCGATGCGGTTGGCGCAGGAGGCGCAGGTCATTCCCCCGATGCGAAGTTCCACACTCGGGCCAGACACCGGTGTCGATGTCGTCATGAAGCCACTGCCTTTCAGTTTCTGATTCGGACGGGATAGCTCAGTGCCCGCCGGCATGGCCGGCGTCACGCGATGGCTCTGGCGCGGGCTCGTTGGTGCCACCGGGTGCGGCGTCGACGACGAAGCTGGCGGTGTGCACGGTGTCCTGGACTTTGAAGTCGAGGTAGAGCAGGTAGCGCCCCGCTGTGGGTGCGGTTGCCGCGAACGACACCGCAGGCCCACCGGTGCCGCCCGGTACCGGCTCGGCCCCCTCAGGGTGCACATGTAGATACGCCAGGTCTCCCTCACGCAAGGCGACGAGATGGCCGTAAGCCCCCAGGTAGGGCTGCAAGGTCATCACCGGCCGGCCGTCGCGCGTGACTGTCGCGGTGAGTTGGTGGGAGACGCCCGCGGTGAGTGCACCGTCCAGTTTCACGGTGTATCCGGCGATGTCATCCACGGTGCGTGTGGCACTCGCCACCGCCGGGACGAACGCGCCGGCCACCTGCACGGTTCGGGTGAGGGTGAGTTTGGCGCTGCCCGCCCCTGCGGGTTGGAAGTCGGCGAACACGCGGTAGGTGCCGGCGGCGTTCCACGTCCACGGCGTTGACCACGTGCCGGTGGCCGCGTCCAGCCTTGGGTGTACATGGGCGAAGTGCTGGCCGTCGGAACGGACCACGATGAGGTGCAGTTGCTTGTCGTGCACGGTCGCGTAGTCCAGCAGCGGCGTGCCGCCCGGGTCGACGATGGTGAAGCTCATCGTTCCCCGATCGTTGGGTGCGCTGGGGGACCGCACCGGGCTCAGGACGTATCCGTCTTCGGCCAACGACAACCCCGGCGGGTCGGCGAAGGGATCGACTGGCGACGCCTGCTCGGTCGGCGGCGCGCTGTGATCCGCTGCAGCATCGGAAGTTTGGGTCTGGGGAGATGTCGCCGCGGTATCAGGGACGACCGCTGCGGCGGTGACGTATGCAGCCGTGAACGCCACTGCCAGTCCGGCGCCAAACGCTGTCAATCGTCCCGCGGCGTTCATGCGACACGCACCGCCGAGTAGCCGGCCTCGTCGACGGCGTTGAGGATCTGCGCGTCGTCGACGGGACGGCTCGACGTCACGATCAGGGTGCCGGTTTTGGCGCTAACTTCGACGTCTTCAACTCCGGCGACCTCGCTGACCTCTTCGCGCACCGACAGCTCGCAATGTCCGCAAGTCATTCCTGTGACGGCGTACGTGCTCGTGCTCATCACCAATCTCCTATCCTCGACGGGTGTAGATACCCCTACCGGGTATACGTAAGAGAGCATATACCCCTTGGGGGTATGCTTCAAGGGTTACTTTCCGGGGTCATTGGTTTGGTGTCGACGCGCGTATCACTATCCCGGAACGACGGGAGGGATCAGTTGGTGGTGCGCGCGTTGCACGTCGGAGATGATGGCTGGCCCCTCATGGGGGAGGTCGTCGGGCGCGGCGAACTGATCATCATGCTTCATGGTGGGGGTCCGGATCACTACAGCATGCGACCGCTTGCTGACCGGCTCGCTGGCCGGTATCGCGTTGCGTTGCCTGACATTCGAGGGTACGGAGCATCGCGTTGTCCCGACCCGACGTTGCACCGATGGGATCAGTACGTCAGCGACGTCATTGCGATCGTTCACGCGCTCGATGACACCTGCGCCCACCTTGTCGGCGCCGGACTGGGCGGCACCATCGTTTTGCGGACGTGCCTCCAGCACCCCCGTATCGCCCGGTCGGCGGTGGTCATCAGTGCTGAAGCGATAGAGGACGATGCGGACAAAGCCGCAGACACCGATCTGATGGATCGTTTCGCCGAGCATGCCCGTTCCCGCGGTCTGCAGGCCGCCTGGGAATTGTTCATTCCTGATCTTCAGCCGCTGATCGCCAACCTGGTCGCTGAGGCTATTCCGCGCGCTGACGCCCACAGTGCGGCGGCCGCGGCGTCAATCGGTCATGACCGCGCCTTTGCAACGGTCGAGGACCTCCGGCGCATCGACACTGCGACGCTCGTCATCGCCGGCGACGACATCCGTCACCCCGAGTGCTTGGCCCACAGCCTCGCCGATGTCCTTCCACGAGGGGTCCTCGCCGAAGTTTCGATGTCCCGCCAATTCGTCAACGCTGAGGACATGGCACACGCTTTCGGCCCAGCGATCGAGAACTTCCTTCGCAGAACATCGGACCGGGACACTCGGGTCCATAAAGACTAGGCACTAAGGACGGCGGCAGCAGTGAGGGGCCTCACGCTCCGGCGGCAAGCCGCTCGGGGGCAGCCTGTCGCGGTGCTGTCAGCCGCAGCAGGACTTTCCCTCGCCGGCCTTGCCTGAGCGGCGCCCACTAGTGACACGACCCACCGCGCACAAAGCGATGCATTTGGCGATCGACCGTGCGGTCTGGCTTTGCACGAGCTGCCGAAATCTTTCTTGTACGCTCACCAGCGATACGCCTTCCAGTCGTCGGGCTACCCGCCCCGGGTGATACAACGAAGGTACCCCTGAGGGGTATACGGTACAAGGGCAGCCCGAGCTAGGCGCGGCGGTGGGTGACTGGCCCACGGCGCATATCCTGCATTACCCGTGGCGGCGGATGGCTCCACGCCTGATTCGATGTTCCCCGTTGCTGGCGCCGCGGTAAGTCGATTAATGGAAGGCCGTAGCATCGATTCGTGGCGATGATGCGGGATGGCGGTGGTATCACCGGTGAACCGCACTGGGGCGGGACTGCACTGCTGCGACCTGGGGTGTTGGCGTTCACCGGATCGATTGGCACCACCGACCTACACGCCCACCATGCCGTCCAGATTGTCACCGCAACAACACCTTTCACGATGCGTGACGAGCACGGCAACCAGCATCGCGGCACCAAGGTGGTCGTGCCCGCCGATGCGCCACACCGAGTCGAAGTCGGCGCGCCGGAGGGCACCGTAGTGTTCTTGGAACCGGAGTCTGCCCCAGGGCGCTCGGCGCACCTGCGCGCGCTTCGGTCCGGCTGGACTGTTGCTCCGGTGTTGACGTTCACCCGCCGACGTCCGTTGGCCGTCGTGGTCGACGAGCTGATCGATGTCCGTTCTCATTGAATCTGGGGCACATTTACTAGTCTGACCTGCATTGCCCCAGATTGGATGAGAATTTCGATCGCGACGTTTCTCATTGAATCTGGGGCTACCCTGCTTCCGCGCCCGGCTGCGAGCGCAGCAGGGTAGCCGGAATGGTCTCCTGTCGATTCCGTTGGCTCGGGTACGTCTTCGGTATAACTACTGTGATCGTGTCTCTCGTGACACACGATCATGATTCTGTGGTGCGCTCGCTCGTGTTGGTAGTTCGGGTGCCGGCTGCGGCCTTTGAGCACCTTGGCCACCGCCCGTTTTAGATTGTCATAGCGGATACGGGCCGGGACATCACCAAAGTGGTTGAACGCCAACACATGCCGATGCAGGAGCGCCTCCTGGCCCTGAGTGGTGAAGTTGCTCCGAGCTAGAGGGCGAACGCTCCGCCTTTGATGAGGATGAGGGCCCCGATTGTGATCAGTGCAACGGGCAGAACGATGTGGCCCCAGCGTGAGAGTGCTTTGGCGATGATCGGGTGGGAGGCGAAATATCGGCCGGCCGCGCACCAGATGGCCACACCGATGAGGAACACGATGATGTAAACACCGATGGTGGCGATCGTTGAGACGGCGAAGATCGGAACGTACACGCCGATGTTGTCGCCGCCGTTGGCGAAGGTGATGACTGCGACCTGCCAGGTGCCAGGCGTCAACAGTGTTGCGGGATCATCGGTCGGCGCCGGTTGGGTGCGGCGATCCCGCCAGGCCAGCCATGCCGCCCGCAGCCCCAACACGATGGGCAGCAGCCCGAAGTACGGCAGTGCGGCTGGAGGAAGCAGCGTGGCACCCAGGAGTGCGCCGCCGACCGAAACTGCCAAGATGGCGGTGAAGCCGAGGTACTGACCGGCGGTCACTCGGATGGCTGCGCCACGATGACCGGGCGCCTGGCCGAACATCACCGCGAGGACCACGATGTCGTCGATATTGGTGATGGCGAAGGTGGCGATCGCCTGAACGAGTGTGGCTGGGCTCAGCACGGCCAATGCGACCAGCTTCGAGTGAAATCCCACCGCATCGGGTGAGCCTACTGCTCAGCAGGCCCCGCGCTCCCGCGCACCAACGACCTCCAGTGGGGCGGAAATTCATGACGACTGCCGGGGTCAACGGACTTGACGAAATACATGCCTCCGGTGCCACGGAGGTGGCTCCTAGAGGTATCGACATACGTCATCGGCGCTGCATGATTCCGGGTCGACGCTTTCGGCGCCCTGCCGCAGCCGGGCGATGGTCTCGCGCAGTGCCACCAGTGCGCTGATCTGCTCGTCGAGGTCGGTCAGTCGGATGTCGAGCAGGTCGCGCACGTGCGTGCACGGCGCGTGGCCGCTGTCACGGATGTCGAGGATCTGCCGAATCTGGGCGAGGCTGAACCCGGCGGCCTGTCCCCGTCGGATGAAGCCGACCCGGGCGATCGTGTCGGCGGCATAGTCGCGATACCCCGCCGGGGAACGTTCGGCGGGCGGGAGCAGGCCTTCGTCTTCGTAGTAGCGCAGCGTCGCGGTGGTGGCCCCGGTCGCCTCGGCGAGCTTCCCGATTCTCACGATGTCTCCTCAGAACACTTGACCTTCAAGCCTACTTGAAGGTCAAGGATGGGTGCATGAGTCAGGGATTGGACCTCGCGGTCATCGGTTCCGGCGGCGCGGCGATGGCCGCGGCGATCCGCGCTACCGCGCTCGGCAAGTCCGTCGTCATGATCGAGCGCGGCATCTTCGGTGGCACGTGTGTCAACACCGGCTGCGTGCCGTCAAAGGCCCTGATCGCAGCGGCCGAGGCCCGGCATACCGCAGCCGACACTGCCCGGTTCCCGGGGATCGCCACCACGGCCGGCCCGGTGGACATGGCGGCCCTGATCGCCGGCACGCACGATCTGGTGGAGTCGCTGCGCTCAGAGAAGTACCTCAACGTGGCCGAATCGTATGGCTGGCAGCGCATTCAGGGCCAAGCGCGGTTCGCCGGAACCCCGGACGCGCCCGTCATCGAGGTCGGCGATGCCACCATCGAGGCCGAGCACTACCTGATCGCCACCGGCGCGAACCCAGTCATCCCGCCCGCATTCGAGGGCGTCGCCTACCTGACCTCGACCACCGCGATGGAAGTCACCGAGGTCCCGGAGTCGCTGCTGGTGATCGGCGGCGGCTACGTCGCGTTGGAGCAGGCGCAACTGTTCGCCCGGCTCGGGTCAACGGTGACGGTGCTGGTCCGCTCCACGCTGGCATCGAAGGAAGAGCCGGAAGTCGGCATGGCGCTGCTGGAGGTGTTCGCCGACGACGGCATCCGGGTGGTGCGCCGCGCCACGGTGAGCGAGGTCGAGCAGGCCGACGATCAGGTCACGGTCACCGCGACCATCACCGGCGGAACGCAGCAGTTCCGTGCCGCGAAAGTCCTCGTCGCCACCGGCCGCCGTCCGAACACCGACGGCCTGAATCTCGAAGCGGTGCAGGTCAAAACCGGCGAGAACAACGAGGTCGTGGTGAGCGACGGGCTGCAGTCGTCGAACCCACGGATCTGGGCGGCCGGCGACGTGACCGGGCACCGCGAGTTCGTCTACGTCGCCGCCCATCACGGCGCGATGGTCGCCGACAACATCTTCACCGACGCCGGCCGCAGGGTCGACTACCGCCATCTGCCCCGCGTGACGTTCACCAGCCCCGCGGTCGGTGCGGCCGGGACGACCGAGGCCGAGCTCCTCGCCGCCGGGACACGGTGCGACTGCCGGGTGCTGCCGCTAAAACATGTGCCGCGTGCGGTGGTCAACCGAGACACCCGCGGTTTCATCAAACTCGTCGCCGACGCCGGCACCGGCCGCATCCACGGCATCACCGCCGTCGCCAAGGATGCTGGCGAGATCGCCGCCGCCGCGGTCTACATCCTCGACGCCGCGATGACCGTCGACCAGGTCGCCGGGTCCTGGGCCCCGTATCTGACCATGGCCGAAGGCATCAAAATCGCCGCCCAGTCCTTCAGCGCCGATATGTCCCGACTGTCCTGCTGCGCATCCTGACGCATGGCTCACTCGAAAGGTTCCTGATGCCCAATTTCCTTGACCGCCTGACCATTCCGGAAGAGTCCGGGCTCGACCCGACGATGCTGGTGCCGTTGCTGCGGCTGCTCGCCGCCGGCGAGCCGGTCACCGTGGAGGCGCTCGCCGCGGCCGTCGGCCTCCCGGTTGACGAGGTGACCCGGCGTCTGGCCGCGGTACCCGACACCGAATACGACGAGCAGGGCCGCATCGTCGGCCAGGGCCTGACCCTGCGCCCGACCCGCCACCGATTCACCGTGGCCGGCCAAGAGCTCTACACCTGGTGCGCCCTGGACACCCTCATCTTTCCCACCATCCTGGACCGGCCCGCCAGCATCGAATCCGAATCACCCGTCAGCGGGCACCCGATCAGGGTCTCGGTCGGCGAAAACGGTGTCACCAGCGTGCAGCCCGAGACCGCGGTGGTCTCGCTGGTCAACCCCGACGACCTCACCTCGATCCGGTCCTCATTCTGCAACCAGGTGCACTACTTCACCTGCGCGCAGGACGCCGCGCCGTGGCTCGCCGAGCACCCCGAAGGTCAGATCGTCAGCGTCGCTGAGGCCCACCAACTCGGCGCAGCCCTGACCACACAAATCCTTACCCAGCTCCATACCCCGCCAACTGCCCACCCCGGCTGCTGCAGCTGACCAGCCGCACCCAACCTGATGAGGAGAAATCAATGAATCAACGTCCACGAAGAAATCCCGTGCTGCTGGGTGCGGCAGCGGTGCTGGTGACGGCCCTGTGTTGCGCCGCGCCAGTCCTGATCGCCGGCGGCGCGCTCGCCGCCGTGTGTGGACTGCTCGAGAATCCATGGGTCATCGGGGCAGCCGTCGCGCTGCTGCTGGCGGCTGTGGTCGCCTTCGCCCGCCGCGGTCAACGCGGCGATCACTGCTGTCCCGCCGACAGCCATTCACCCGCGACGCACACGCTCGACGACCTGACGAAAGGAAGCATCGACAATGTCTGAAACGCGTTCGTTTACACCCCACAGGTGGGCGGGCGTTACGGCTGTGATGCTGGCAGCGGGCGCGCTGACCGCGTGCGGCCAATCGGCCACAACCAGCAATCCGACCTCACCGCCACACGCCAACGCCACAACCCAGGCGACGGCGGCGACACTGACCACGGTGGACGGCAAAACCGTCGAACTGCCCGCTGCCGCCCCGACCGCGATCCTGTTCTTCTCCTACGGGTGCGGCGAATGCGTCGGCGGCGGTAAATCCCTGGCCGCTGCTCGGGCGGCCGTGGAGAAAGCCAGAGGCAGCGCCAAGTTCCTAGCCGTCGACATCGTCCCCACCGAGAAACCCGCCGATGTTCGCCACTTCCTGGACCAGATCGGCGGCACCAGCCTGCCCGCGGTCGTCGATACTAACGGGGCCCTGACCAGCCGCTACCAGGTGACCGCGCCGACCACCGCCCTCGTCATCGACCCGTCCGGGCAGATCAGCTACCGCGGCCACGCCCCGTCCCAGGATCAGATCCTGGCCGCCCTCGGCAGCAGCGCCGCACGGTGAACCTGCTCGCGCTCGCGTTTACCGCTGGCATGCTCGCCCCGGTCAACCCCTGCGGGTTCGCGCTGCTACCGGCGTGGATCACCGGCACCATCGCCACCGGCGGCACCGATGCGGTGCTCGTGCGGCTGGCCCGGGCACTGCGCACCGGGGCCGTCCTGACCATCGGGTTCACCGGCACCCTCACCCTCGCCGGTATCGCGATCAGTGCCGGTGCCCGGACCCTGGTGACGGCTGCTCCCTGGCTCGGGATCACGATCGGGCTCACCCTGGCCATCTTGGGCGGCTTCATGCTCACCGGCCGCACCATCGGTCTGCGTATGCCTGCCCGGACGCGTCATCGGCCGGACTCCCCAACAGCCGGTGGTGTGCTCGCGGCCGGAATCGGCTACGCCCTGGCGTCACTGTCCTGCACCTTCGGGGTACTGCTCGCGGTGATCGCCCAGGCCCAGGCCACCAGCGGATGGGGCGGTCTGCTGGCAGTGTTCACCGCATACACAGCCGGTGCCGCCACCATCTTGATGCTGGTCAGCGTCGGCACCGCCATCGCCGGCACGGCCCTGACCCGGCATCTGGGTATCCTCGCCCGCCACGGGACCCGCGTCACCGCCGTTGTCCTCATCGCCACCGGCGCCTACCTCGCGTGGTACTGGCTGCCCGCGGCCACCGGGCACACCGCCAGCGGCGGCAACCTGCTCACCGGCTGGTCGGCCACCGCGACCGGATGGCTGCAGGACCACGCCCTCCCGGCCAGCGTCATTGCCGCCTTCGCTGTGGTGGTCAGCGCGGTGGCCGCGTGCTGGACCACCCACCGCCGGCCAATCACCGGCAAGCAGCGCCGCCGGTGATGATTCACCGGCCGATACACCCAGCCAGATACCACTGTCCCTAACGATTAGAAAGCCGATAGATACAACCGTCGGACACAGTCAGATGCACACCACAAGTGCCTTACTGATAAGGCACATTCAAGACTGCCGACCCCTAAGCGCGACACGCCAGTTCTGCGCCGTCTGAGCGTGTCGTCAATACGGCAGTGGCGAATAGGCGTCGGTACTGCGCCCATTGCTCGACGGGGGTGGCGTCGGCATGGTGGGCGCCGGTGCGTTCGTTGATGCGGTCGAGCAGTAGCGTCGGCCAGGCGGGTTCCGTTGGCGTCCTGGGCTGTTCAACCCGAGGGCGAGCTGTGAGCAATGTTGCGGCTACGGCGATCACATCGGGGTAGGCCACCACGTGCGCTTCTAGGCCATTCTGCAGAATCCCCGCCGCCACGTGACGCTCTGCGTGAGCCCAGAAGACCAGGATGTGGCGGGCGTCGCCCAAGGCGTCATGAAGGTCGACCTCTGAATACTGACGGGCCAAGCGCCGATGCGTGCGCCCGGCACTGAGCACCGTGGGCCGGTCACGAAGATCCACCTGGTCGTCAAGAACGCGCGTTGGTGAACCGATCCAGCGTCGGTGACGGTGGCATACGGAGACATGTGCAGGCAGGTAGCAGTAGACGGGTTCGTGTATTCCCTTGCGTGCCATACATCTTTGACACAAAGGGCGGCGGAGATATTGCTTGAGCGCGGTGGGGTCGCCAGCAAGCCCGCAGAGACGGGACCGGATTACCTGCTCAGGTTGGCCGCTGACGACGGCCAACCAGTCCGGTCGCGGCCGGGCTGCGCATGATTCGGCGACATGGCCGCGCAGTGTGGAGACGCCGATATGGTTGGCGCGGGCCAGCCTGTCGATGTAGGACGATACGGCTTCCCAACGGAACGGTGCGATCGTTCGCGGGAGCCGCTGGTGTGGCACCGCTCATCCTGATCGGTCTGCCCGTCAACGTCGCCTCCCTGCTCGCAATCGCGGTGGCGATCCAGCTGCTGCTGCAGCACTCCAACGCCGACTACCGCGTGGGCCCCGCCAAGCACGTCTTGGCTCTCAACGAAGGCCACCGCTTCCATCACCTCAAGTGGGCCGGCATCGGCGACGTCAACTTCGGGCTGTTCACCCTGGTCTGGGACCACCTCATGCGCACCTACTCCTATAACCCCACCCGCCGATTCGACTCCACCCAGCTCGGCATGGCCGCACACCCCGACTACCCCACCGCGTACGGGCGGCAGCTGATACACCCCTTCACCCCCGCCGGAGGGTGCAGCCTCAAGTCCACCACCGCGACGAAGGACCCCACCGCGACGAGACCGACACCGGAGCAGGGCTGAGAGGGACCAGCGTCTAGCGCTCCCGGACCGTGATTGCCTCAAGCGTTCCCGATCAGCCCAGAACGCGTACTAGACCCATAGCCTTCTACGTGGCCTATTGCGCGCCACGGTCCGACGATCGACGAACAAAGGATCGGCAGCCCGTTCGGCGCCTGCCAGAGCTAGCCGGATGCCATGTCGGGCAGACCAGTGCGCAAGTCTGCGTCTTTACTGAATCTTCATCGAAGGACTAAGAAAGCCAAATGACGCATCAGCACACTTGAACCATATCCGTGAACGGTGCACCGCCGCCCGCGAACGGCTGTCGCGGCGCACGCAGTGCCCGCTCATCAGCGATGTCAACATTCGGATACGGAGACCACACTGATGCCGCAGGCGACTTGCCTCCCACCGTTTCGCAGGACGGCGCAGTGGCTGCGGACGGCCGTCCTGGCGATGGCGGTGCTGCTGATCGCGGCCGCGTGCAGCTCGTCGCCGGCCGCCGCGCCCCAGCCCGAGGTCATCACTGATAAAGGCACCCCGTTCGCCGACCTGCTAGTGCCCAAATTGCAGGCGTCGGTGACCGACGGAGCGATCGGTGTCGCGGTGGACTCCCCTGTTACCGTGTCCGCCGGTGACGGCGTTCTCGGCCAAGTCTCGTTGACCAACGAAGCCGGCGATCTCGTCGACGGACAGCTCAGCCCCGATGGCGTGTCCTGGTCGTCTGCCGAGCCGCTGGGCTACAACAAGCAGTACACCCTTCATGCCCAGGCCCTTGGACTGGGCGGCGCGACCACTACGACAGCGACCTTCGAAACCCACTCGCCCGACAACTTAACGATGCCCTACGTCCTGCCCAACGACGGCGAGACGGTTGGCGTGGGCCAACCCATCGCGATCCGCTTCGATGAAAACATCACCGACCGGATTGCGGCGCAGCAAGCGATCAACGTGACCACCACCCCCCCGGTCGAGGGAGCCTTCTACTGGCTCAATAATCGCGAAGTACGTTGGCGCCCAGCCGAATACTGGAAACCGGGAACAACAGTAGAGGTGGCGGTCAACGCCTACGGCGTCAACTTCGGTGACGGGCTATTCGGTCAGGATGACGTCACTACCCAGTTCACCATCGGTGACGAGGTCATCGCCACCGCCGATGACGCCACCAAAACGATGACTGTGCGGCGCAATGGTCAGACCGTCAAGACCATGCCCATCTCCATGGGCAAAGCCAAGACCCCGACCGATAACGGCGCCTACATCATCGGAGATCGTTACTCGTTTCTGGTGATGGATTCGTCCACCTACGGAGTTCCAGTCAACTCTCCCGACGGATACCGCACCGAGGTGGAGTGGGCGACCCAGATGTCCTACAGCGGGATCTACGTGCACTCTGCACCGTGGTCGGTGGGCAGCCAAGGCATCGCCAATGTCAGCCACGGATGCCTCAACGTCAATCCGGCCAACGCCCGATGGTTCTACGACAACACCCGACGCGGCGACATCGTTGAGGTCATCAACACCACCGGCCCCACGCTGTCGGGAACAGACGGTTTAGGTGACTGGAACATCCCTTGGGATCAGTGGAAAGTCGGCAACGCCAACCTCTGAAATCAGATCAGAAGCGGAGACTCACAACCGCCGCCTCCCAGTCACCTCGTGGCACCAGTTACGCGTGTCAGCAGGACGTTCGCATCCACCGAACCGGGTTTCGCATGCCGAGTGTCACCCAAGCATCGCGCGCCGTGGGGCCCACGCCGCACAGGTAGCGCAGCCCTTTCCGCTACGACACCTTTGGTTTGCCGCCCCCAGGTAACGGCGTTTTCACATGTCCGGACCACCGCTACTTCGTAGTCCCGCCATCGACGATCGACTCTTTCAGGCACCCATCGCAAAACACCATTCGCAATTTCAGCCGAAATTCCAGCATTGTAATTATGTTGCTGATGTTACTAATGAGGCATATGTGAGTTAGGCTGATCTACGTATTTGCTACGTATATCGTTGCTGCGCAGTATGGAACGCTCTGTTTCGCCTTTGTTGGCGAAACCAATCACCGGCGCTCCGACAGCCGAAAGAAAGAACGCCATATGGAACCGATGGCCCGATGCGTCCGCCCGGAGGAAGGCCGCGTATCTGCGTTCGGCTTTCGCCTGACTGGGGTGATCGTTGCCGTCGTCGCGACGGTACTTCTGGCGTGCACGCCAGCAGCCTCCGCCGAGCCGACAGGCGGTCCGTGGGATCCACTCCTGCCCAAGATCCCGAGTGCGGGAGCGCCCGGCGATCCGGTTGCCATCGCCAACGCGTCCTTGCAGGCGACGGCCGTTGCCACCCAGACTGCGATGGATTTGGGGCGTAGCTTCCTGAGCAGTCTCGGACTCGTCAGTCCCGCGGCAAGCCCCCAAACGAGCGTCCGCGGCAACCGCCTCTACGGTGCCCAGGCGATCGAATACGTTATCCGCAGGGCAGGAACGCAGATCGGCGTTCCCTACTCCTGGGGAGGGGGCAGCCTCACCGGCCCTAGTCGCGGTGTCGACCAAGGCGCAGGCACCGTCGGTTTCGACTGCTCAGGACTGACACGATTCGCCTTCGCCGGCGTCGGAGTACTGTTGCCGCGATGGTCCGGCGACCAGTACAACGCTGGCCGCAAGGTACCTCCCGCGCAAGCTAAACGCGGTGACCTCCTGTTCTGGGGGCCCGGCGGAAGCCAACACGAAGCGATCTACCTGGGCAACGGAAAAATGATCGAAGCGCAACAAACCGGCGTTCCCATCAAGGTTTCACCGGTGCGTACCGCCGGGATGACACCCTACGTCGTACGGATTATCGAGACCTGACCGAACGCTTTCGCCACAGCTCCTCCCACCAAAAGCCTTGTCCGCACCGGGTAACGGTTCAGCCGGCCAGACAGTAGCCGATGCCGCGGACCGTCCGGACATAGCGCGGACAAGACGGGGCGTCACCGAGCTTGCGACGAAGATTGCCGATGTGCACACCCAGTGCCGACCGCCCGCCGGGCTGCGTTGCCCCCCAAAGGGCTTCCTGAAGTCGTCGGCACGTAACGGGCTCCCCTGGATCATCGGACAAAACCCGGAGGATCGCGAACTCCGTTCGAGTCAGCGATATGACGTTGCCGCGCTGATAGACCCGCCGGACCCCCACGTCGATCACCAGATCGTCGACGTGGCGTCGCTGCGCGCCGCCGTCCTCGCTGCGTTGGTGAGAATGCCTGAGTGTCCGCCGTATTCGCGTGCTGAGCATGTCGCGGGAGCCGATGGGAACCACTCCGACGCGCGATACCAGAGGCGCCACCTCTGTGTCGGCGAGCGCGACGACGCCGCACTGGGCAGCCTGGCGAACACGGTCAAGGACGACGGCGCCGTGCGCGGATGATCCCAGGCACACCACCACCACGTCGGGGTCATCGTCGCGCACCGCGGTGAGCGCTGCAGCGTGTGAGCGTGCGACGTCGACGGCGAACTCTTCGGCGCGCAGGGTGCGGGCCAACATGTCGGCGTAGATGCGCCGAGGTTCAACCAGCAGAACGCGAATGCGCCCAGCAGCTATCGCCGGAGAGGCAACGCTGCCCGAAGCGGGGTGCGGCTCGATGGTCGTGGCAGTCTCCTTGCCAGCGTGGGCCATTCACGGCGTGAAGGTGTTCGCGCGGATGCTGGAACCAGCATATCGCCATCTACGTAGTTATTACGTAGATGGCGATATGGGGTGTCGGGCATGTTCGCGTCTTCGGGTGTTCAGCGGGGGGTTTGCGGGCCAGAGGATGTCAGCTGTTCGGGTTGAAGTCGGCCGCGTCGGTCCAGCCGGAACAAGGCCGCTGCGGAGGCCAGCCCGATTGCCGACAGCAGAACCCACAGCAGCCAGGGTTGCCCGAGATCTCGGGCGGCCTGCATCAGCGAGCCGGTGGCCAGATTGCCGACAAGAATGCCGACTCCGACGATAGTGTTGTAGAAGCCATAGTGCGTTCCGATGAGACGGTTGTTGGCCAATGAGACGACGGTGTCCATCTCGAACGGGAAGACGGCCGCCGACCCGACCGCCAGCACCGCCGTGGCGACGAGTAGCGCGGTCGCGGCGGCGACTCTGCCTGCCCTGGTGTCATCGGGCAGCACGATCAGCGGCAAAAACGACGCCGCGAGGATCAGCATGCCGATCACCAGGGAGCGGCCGGCGCCCCAGCGGTGGGCGAACCATCGGGTGATCCGCATCTGGCCGAGGACGGCAACCAGACCCGAGACCACGAAGATCATGGCGGTGACAACGGAATCGTTGCGCGGAAACAGGTCTCGCGCCTGAAGCGGCAATGCCAGATAGACCTGGAATGACAAAACATACGACCCGATCATGGCCGCGGCGAAGAGCAGAAAGGAGCGGTTGGCCGCTACTGTTCGCCAGTCCTGCAGCACCGATGTCTTCTCATCAGGCGTCCCCGCGGCGCGGTGGGGCAATGCTAAGAGTTGGGCCACGGTCAGCGCTGCGAACACGACCGCTGCGGCGGCTGCTGTCATTCGGAAATCGACGAACATCAAGGCCAGCCCGACAAGGGGTCCGGCCAGGATGCCCGCCTGATAGAACACGTTGAACACCGCGAAGGCTTCCACGCGCCGTGGGCCCGCGTCGGCCGCCAGATAGGCGCGCACCGCAGGATTGAACAGGGCGCCGGCGAAGCCGGTTGCTGCCGAGGCGATCAGGACCGCCGGCAGCGATTCGGCGAAGACGAGCAGGCCGAATCCTGCTGTCCGTAGGACACATCCGCAAACGATGAGCGGTTTGTA
Organism: Mycolicibacterium wolinskyi str. Jessa 2025; assembly: GCF_049241375.1. NCBI lineage: Bacteria > Bacillati > Actinomycetota > Actinomycetes > Mycobacteriales > Mycobacteriaceae > Mycobacterium > Mycolicibacterium wolinskyi. Next base: position 1,560,487 of record NZ_CP185960.1, on the reverse strand, counting down.
GCCCAGCCGGTCTGCCAGAGTGCCGCCGATGAGAAACATGCCTTGCTGGGAGAAGTTACGTACACCCAGCACCAGGCCGATGGCCCACGCGGCCAGCCCCAACGGGCCGGCGAGGTAGCCGGCCAGGTAAGGCATGAGCATGTAGAAGCCCAGGTTGATGCCGAATTGGTTGATCATCAGCATCCGGCTGGGCCAACCAAAACTGCGGAAGGCTGACAGCAGGGTCATCGTGGCTGCACCTCGGTGGGGTCGACAACGGTGGTGCATCGCGTCCACGCCGTGACTGTCTGGGTCATCGGGTCCTCAATGGTGGCGGGATGCCGTGGGGGCGCTGCGTCGAGCAGGCCGTGGGCGCGGCAGTAGTCGTCGTTGTAGATGGTGTCGAAGTAGCGTTGCGGACCGTCCGGGAAGATCGCTGCGACAGTGGCTCCGGCAGGGCTATTGCGTGCGACCCAGCCTGCAACCAGGGCGACCGCACCGACGCTCCAGCCGCCACTGGCGTAGTGGGTGGCCGCCAGGGTGCGGCATGCCCACACCGACTCCGCGGGGGCAACCCAATGCACTTCGTTGAACGCTTGGTAGTCGACGTTGCCGGGATAGATGCTCGATCCCAGGCCGCGCATGAGCCGAGAAGCCGCGGGCTGGCCGAAGATCGTCGAGCCCACCGTGTCGACGCCGATCAGCCGCAGCTGCGGGTTGAATTCACGAAGGACGCGTGCGACGCCGGCCGAGTGGCCTCCGGTGCCCACCGAGCACACCAGGACATCAACGGCGCCGAGTTGTTCGTTCAGTTCCACTGCCAGGCCGCGGTAGGCCTCGACGTTATCGGGGTTGCTGTATTGATCGGGATGCCAGGCGCGTGGGTCGGTGGCCAAGATCTTCTGCACGCGGTCACGGCGGGCCTGCTGCCAGCCTCCCTGTGGGTGCGGTTCAGTGACCAATTCGATGTCGGCGCCGAACGCGGCGAGCATATTCTGGATGATCGGCTCCATCCCGGGGTCGGTGACCAACGTGACGGGGTGCCCGTAGACCGTTCCGGCTAGTGCGAGACCCAATCCCAGTGTGCCGCTCGTGGATTCGACGATGCGGGCGCCGGGGGCAAGTGCCCCGCGGGAGCGGGCGCGTTCGACCATGTGTAGCGCGGGTCGGTCTTTCATTCCTCCCGGGTTGAAGCCTTCGAGTTTGGCCCAAAAGCCCCGCTCTTCTGACGTGAACGGTGCGCTGATTCTCAAGACAGGGGTCTGGCCGACCATGGTGGCCGGCCGCTCGTTGCGGCCGCGTTGTGGCTGTGCCGATCGGGTGTGGGAAGTGCGTGCATGGCGGATTGGCAGGGCAGGATTCATCGATGAATGTCGCTTCTGTGAGGCCGCGACGATGCGCGGCGACTGACGGCAGGTAGCGGTCACCGGCCACCGTCGAAGACGACGGGGCCTGACGCTAGCCGATCAGCGGCGCGCGATACACAGGTGGGCGAGCACGTCGCGGCCGGTGCGCAGGGCGCGGGCGTTCCGTGGTGGACCGCGGATAGGCGCCTTCGCCGCCTGGCACCACAGCAGCGGAAGCACAGCCACGACGAGGCCCAACGCGAGCGCGATCAGGGAGACCGTTCCCCGCGGCAGGATCGCTTCGGCCAGGGTGTCGGGCGTGCACTCGGCGTCGGGTTGGGAGACGTGGGGGTGGTCGAGCTCGACAGACATCGGCGCGCCGACCGCACTGGCGGCCAGTGTGTGCGGTCCGTGCGCAGGTGCCGCATTCACGCCGGGCAGTGCCCACTCGGCTCCGACGATGACGGTCCAGAACGCGATCAACGCCGCGACGATGGCGCGGCGGCGTTGCTCAGAGTTCGCGTCGAAGTACTTCACGATGTTGCCGACTGTAGCAGCGGATCGGCGAATTCAGGCTCGGCCCCTGAGCCGATGCCGGGTTGTGATCAGACAGCGACCGCCGTTGCGCCGAGCCAACCGGCCGTTCCGTCGCATGATCGACTTCGCCCGATGCCCCTGCGAATACGCCCTTTTGAGGTTCCGCGAAGGAGATGCAATAGACCAGTGCGCTGCCTGTACCGCAGATCATCTACGGTTTTACTACGTAGATAATCTGCTCTCTATCGGCCCGCGCGCCAAGCGGTGTTTCCTTTGCTGACGGCCTACGCGCATTGGCTTCACCTGCGGAACGTGCGGCGGGCGTTGAGGCGCTAGTGGTGGCAGAGCACCTGAATGAGAGCGGGTGTGGCGAGCATGGCGGTGATCGCGGCTGTCAGGCAGATGCGGTGGCGCCATCGCACGTGCCGACGTGTCGGGGTGAGCAGGCGCTGCGCTCGCGCGATGACCGCTGTTCCCGCCGCGGCGAGGCCTTCCCGTGCAGGCGGGTGTTCTCCGGCCAGAGCAGATAATCCAGCCAACAGCGGATGCGTGCCGACGCGGCGCACGGCGGTGTCGTCAGCGCACATCTCCAGCAGTTCACCCACACGATGAGGGGCCGTCGCGAAAAGCGGAAGCCACGGCAGTGTGCCCCCCAAAGCGCGGAGCGCCATGAGGATGTGGTGGTGGCGCCCCGAGATGTGCGCGTTTTCATGCGCCAGAACCGCTTTGAGCTGTGATCGGTTCAACGACTTCATCGCCGCGGAGGTAACGATGATGGCGTTCGGGCGTCCGACCACGCAGTAGGCAGCAGGCCGGTCGGCCTCCACGACCACCACATTGGGATGGTCGGTGGGTCGGCCGACGATCCGCGCGGCATGCGCGTGCTCGTGACTTCGCGCCCGCAGCCGCGACAAGCAGCGACCGATCCGCATGACGACGAACCCTGATGTCAGGGTTCCTACCGCGATGAGAACAACAGAACCGATTCGTCCGGCCATGGGTGTGTGCTCGGAGAAGCCAAACAGCTCCAGGCACAGCGTCACGACCGCGCCCGTACGAATACTATCCGTCGTTGCGCCGATGACCAAGATCAGCGCGACGAGCCACGCCGCCAACGTCGCGGCGACGGTGGCCAGCCAGGCGGCCACTCCCATATGGGGGCTGATGCCGTGACTGGTCATCCGCCTCAGAACCGGTGGCGCCCACCAGGCCAGCGCGCTGCCATAGACGAGCAGCCACAGCGCGGCGGTCATCACCGACGCCCCTTGCGCAGAGCCGCCTTCAATTGAGCGGACTGCTCGGCGTTCATCTGCTCAACAAAGAAGGCCAGCACCGCATCGGTATCCCCGCCGGCGTCGAACGCGGCCTTCATCAAACGCGCGGAACGCTCCTCGCGGCTCATGGACGCCTGATACACGTACGCTTTCCCATCGCGCTGACGTTGCAACCAGCGCTTGCGGTACAGGTTGTCCATCGTCGACATCACGGTGGTGTACGCGATCTGGCGCCGTTGAGAGATCTCGTCGAAAACCTCACGCACCGTGACAGGCTCGGCGTAATCCCACACGCAATCCATGACCACCGCTTCGAGGTCGCCGAATCCTCGCTGTTCCATTTGCGCCTCTCCCGCTCTCCGCGACGAGCTGGCCTCCTCGCGCCCCGAGCCCCTTCAGCCCCCAATGTAGCCGCCGAGCTGGCAAAAGCCGCGATACGCCTCACCTCGACCGCATAGGCCAGCATCTCTGCACTACCGGCCGCGGCGCGTGAAACTAGCGCCCGTGGCGCACAGTCGTAACCGATCTGAGACTGTGACAGACGTTCCTCCTGATACCAAAGTGATGTACGTTCCGACTGAGTACTATCGTGCTACGTACTCAGCTCGATAGTAGAAGTGCCGCGGGCGCCGTTCGGCTTAGGTGCGCGGCTCGACAACGCTCACCCCAGCTGAGGAGATTCGATGCTGCGCCTCACTTCTTTTCTGAGTCTCTGCGCACTGACGCCGGCACTGGTAATCAGCGCCCCGGGTACCGCTGTTGCCGGTCACGACGGCACCCCCGACCGCGACGACGTTCCCTCATTGGTTGCAGCGGTCGCCGACGCGAACCAGCGGATGGCCGACGTCGGTAGCGACATTCAGATCAAGCAGGAGGGCGTCAACCGTGCCCTGGTCGAGGTCGCGGCCGCCCGCGACACCCTCGCGCAGGCCCGGCGCGACGTTGTTGCCAGCGACCAAGCCCTGACCGACAGCCAACACGCAATCGAGGCCGCGCAAGAGCGCTTCGACCGCTTCGCCGCGTCGACCTATATGAACGGGCCGTCGGGTGCGTTGCCGCTGGCGCAAAGTCCCGAGGAGATCCTGGCCGGGGCATCGACCCAGCAGACCCTCACTATCAGCTTTCAGCGGGTCCGCAACAACCTCCTGCGCCGGCAGACCGATCAGGCCAACAAGCTTTCTGCTGCGACGGCAGCGCGGGCGCGCGCCGAGAGCGCCGCCGCGGACGCCCAACGCCGCCAAGACGACGCGGTAGCCGCACTCCGGGACGCCCAACAGACGTTTACCGCACAGCAACGCGAGGTCGAACGGCTCGCTACCGAACGCGACTCCGCTCAAGCTCGACTGGAAGCCGCCCGACCGGTGGCGGCGACAGCCGCCGCGCCCAGTGCCGCGCAACCCGGCACTGTGCCGGCATCCGGTGCTCCGTGGGACCGCGGCACCACGTCGCCGGGGGGCGCCACCAAGGGGGGCCTGTGGGACACCACGTTGCCGATGGTGCCCAGCGCTAACGTGGCCGGCGACCCGGTGGCCATCATCAATGCCGTCCTCAAGATCATGGCGACCTCGGCGCAGCTGACGGCCGACATGGGCCGCAAGTTCCTCACCAAACTCGGCATTCTGTCTCCTGTCACCGCCGCCGCAGATCCCGGCATCACCAACGGACGCATCCCCCGCCTCTACGGCCGCCAGGCCTCAGAGTTCGTGATTCGCCGCGCCATGTCACAACTGGGGGTGCCTTACTCCTGGGGCGGCGGCAACGCCAACGGCCCGTCACGAGGCATCGACCAGGGCGCCAACACCGTGGGTTTCGACTGTTCGGGCCTGATGCTGTATGCCTTCGCCGGCGTCGGCATCAAACTCGACCACTACTCCGGGTCGCAATACAACGCAGGCCGCAAAATTCCCTCGTCACAGATGCAGCGCGGTGACCTTATCTTTTATGGCCCCAACGCCAGCCAGCACGAAGCGATGTATCTGGGCGACGGCATGATGATCGAAGCCCCCTACACCGGGTCGGTCGTCAAGATCTCGCCCGTGCGCACCTCCGGCATGACGCCCTACGTCACCCGCTTGATCGAATATTGACATCGCCGCGATGTCGAGCCGGTGGACCGGTCAGTGCGCCGCGGTGCGGCCGCTGCGGATCGGCCTCCTCGGGCACGTCAGGCCGCCCCGAACGACGCGGCCAGCGAGACGCATTGAATAGCGCCGTCGCGCCGGCGATCGCAGCCGCCCACAGCACCACGACCACGGCACACAGGATCAGCCACGCTTGCCACCCGAGACCGTTCGGGCACACGTCCATCAGCCAACGCATGTCAGGCCCTCCTCCACAGTGAGCCTCACCCCACCGCAGGAGGAAAACGGTATGAGTCCTGTGAAGATCTGCTGAAGATCGAGCCGCTCGGGCAGCCACGCCTCGTTACGGGCGCACCAGCAGGCACCATATGGGACATGCAGCACCACCACCTGGGCGCGCCTGAGAGCGCGAAGGGATACCGCGCGCTGGTCGTCGACGACGAACTCCCCCTAGCCGAAGTGGTAGCCAGCTACCTCGAACGCGAGCAGTTCGAAGCCGTCGTCGCCGGCAACGGTGTCGACGCAATCGCCGTCGCACGCGACCTGGATCCCGATGTCGTCATCCTCGACCTCGGCCTACCCGGCATCGACGGACTCGAGGTCTGCCGGCAATTGCGGACCTTCTCCGACGCCTACGTCGTCATGCTCACCGCCCGTGACACCGAACTCGATACCGTGCTCGGCCTCACCATCGGCGCCGACGACTACATCACCAAACCCTTCAGTCCCCGCGAGCTGGTAGCGCGCATCCGCGCCATGCTGCGGCGACCCCGCATCCTGCAAACAGCCGCCGCACCCGCCGAACGAGAGACAGCCCCGCCGCGCCGCTTCGGCGCACTGAGCATCGACGTCGCCGCCCGTGAGGTACATATCGACGACGAACTAATCCTGTTGACCCGCACCGAATTCGACATTCTCGAAGCCCTGTCCGCGCGGCCAGGAATCGTGCTGAGCCGCCGACAACTTCTCGAAATAATCCGCGACGAACCCTGGGTCGGCAACGAACACCTCGTCGACGTCCACATCGGACACTTACGACGCAAACTCGGCGACGACGCCGCACGCCCCCGCTACATCGCCACGGTTCGAGGTGTCGGATACCGGATGGGAACCGGACAGTGACTCCCCCACCTACGTCGACCCCTCGCCGGCGTCGACGGCCGGGCCGTCCCGGTATCGGCCTGCGACTCCTGGCGGCCCAAGCCATCGTGCTGGCGGCCGGAACGGCGACGACCGCGGTGGTCGCTGCCGTGGTCGGCCCACCGCTGTTCCGCGAACACCTCCACCGCGCCGGTGTCCCGATGGACTCCCTGGAAGAAGTCCACGCCGAAGAGGCCTACGGCTACGCAACGGTCATCTCCATCGGAGGCGCCCTAGCGGTGTCAGCACTGGCCGCCCTCGCGGTCAGCTTCTACGTCAGTCGACGCCTCCAACGCTCCGTCACCGAAGTCGCCGCCGCGGCCACCGATGTCGCTGAAGGGAACTACGACATCCGCGTGTCACCGCCGCGCCTCGGCGATGACTTCGACGCCCTCGCAACCGCATTCAACCAAATGGCCTCCCGGCTTCAAGCCGTCGATTCGACACGGCAGCAACTGTTCGGAGACCTCGCGCACGAGATCCGCACACCCGTGGCAGTACTCGAGGCCTACATCGAGGCACTCGAAGACGGTGTGCGCTCCTTGACACCCCAGACAGCAGCCATGCTGCGCGACCAAACCCGTCGGCTGGTGCGATTCTCCGATGACGTCGCCGCGCTGGCGAAGGCGGAGGAAAGTGCGGTGTCTATGTCCTACGCCTCCCTCGACGTGGACCGCCTAACCCGCCAGTGCGTCGCAGCAGCACAAGAACGCTATGACACCAAGGGGGTCAGACTGCACGTACACCTCCAGCAACCGCTGCCGCCGCTGTGGGCCGACGAACAACGACTGTCTCAAGTGTTGGGGAACCTGTTGGAGAACGCGCTACGGCACACACCGCCCGGCGGGTCGGTACACCTTCATTGTCTTCGTGACGGCGACCGAGTAAAAATCGCTGTCGCTGACACCGGAGAAGGGATCCCCGCCAAGCACGTCACCCGAGTGTTCGAACGGTTCTACCGGGCAGACACCGCCCGCGACCGCGAGCACGGCGGCGCCGGATTAGGTCTCGCCATCGCCAAAGCGCTCATCGAAGCCCACGGCGGATCCATCTCGGTAGCCAGCGCTGGACCCGGCGCCGGCGCAACATTCACCATCGCCCTGCCCATCACCCCGATACGCAGCGAGCACCACCCTGCGACGGCTGACTCAACGCGTCCCTGACGAGTGCCCCCTCCGCGCTACTTGTCCAACATTCCCTGCATCGTGTCGATCTCCGCTTGCTGAGAAGACACGATGTTGCGCGCCATCTCGACCGCCGCCGGGAACTTGCCGTTGTCAACTTCCTGCTGCGCCATCATGATCGCGCCCTTGTGATGCTCGATCATCTGCGTCAAAAAGAGTCGGCTTGCCTCAGCGCCTTGCGCGTTCTGAAGTGCAGCCATATCGGCCTCCGACATCATGCCCATACCCCCGCCGCTCATGCCCGGCATGTCACCCGCGTCTCCGCTGGGCATTTGATGGCCGGGCATGTCATGGCCGGGCATTGCGGCGGTGGTGGAAGCAGTTGTCGACGAGGAGGCTCCCCAGTCCTGCAGCCAGCCCTGCATCTGTTCGATCTCAGGACCCTGAGCGTTCTTAATCTCGTTGGCGAGTGACACTACGGCAGGATCAACTCCCTGCTTGCCGAGCAGCATGTCGCTCATCTCGATCGCCTGCTGATGGTGCGGGATCATGCCCTGAGCGAACGTCACGTCAGCATCGTTATGGGCAGCGTCGCGGCTAGCAGTACTGGGCGAAGCCGACGCCGACGCTGCTGCCGAGGTGCTGCTCATCGATGACGGAGACTCGTTTCCCGCATTCGAACAGCCGCTGATAAACAGGGCCGACACCGCAAGCGCCGCAACCCCGAATCCAAAACGCTTGTGCTGCATCGCACATCCTTCCTCGAACATCGTCGTGACACCGTGCCTCAACGGCACGCCCTCGCGCCGCCGCACTCAAGCGTCGGCAAGCCGGGTATGGGTCGGCTCGTGATCCGATGAAGATTTGATGAAGACGTTTCCAGCTGCGAAGAAGTGTTCGAGCTACCCACTGCCGCGTCACGCGGTAGCCGAAAACCGCCCCTCTATTATTGACTTACGTAGCCTGAACCTCGGGTTGTTACTGGAATGGTGCACATCCACGGCCTTGACATCAACCCGTCGAACGGCAGCTTTACGTGGCAACTCAATACTGCCCCTACACCCCTGAGCAAAATAAGGCGCCGCAGCTACTGCACCAGGCGGATCTTCCTCAATTACCGACAGACGGACGTCAGCGGGTCGACGGTCGTCATCCCTAGGAGGCTGCGCAGCGCCGGGCATGCTAGCTCTCTAAGCGTCGCGGCATCAGAAAGGTGTTCCACGGCATTCCCACGGTGGCGCGGACCAGCTGATCACGCGTGAACTGCATCCCGAGCTGGTTCTATTTAGAGAGTGCCTCCTTGATCGCGGTGCCGAGGTCTGCATAAGTTTGGATCTGCAGTTGCTCGCCGTTGAGGAAGAAGGTGGGTGTGCCCTGGACGCCGAGTGCCGTGCCGTCTGCGACATCCTCTTGGATCCGATCGAGCGTGGCCTGCGCGTTGTAGGCTTCGTCCCACGCGGCCATGTCGAGGCCGAGTTCCGTTGCGAATCCGCGAAATACGTCGTCAGCCGGTACCTGCTTCTCGCCCCACTGGTCTTGCGTCTCGAACATCTTCTTGTACATAGCCTCAAACTGGCCCTGCTGGGCGGCCGCCTCGACTGCGCGGGCTGCTCGCTCTCCGTTGAAATGGCCGGGCATCGGGAAGTAGCGCGCAACGAAGTTGACTTGCTGGCCATATTGGGTGCGCAGTTGTTCAACGGCAGGGAAGGCTGCGCGGCAGCCTTCACACTCGAAGTCGAGGAACTCGACAAACGTCACATCGCTGTCCGGAGCCGAGCTCAGGCGATGGCTATTCTCGCGGACCACCTGCGGCCCGCCTTCTGCCTGCGACGTCGGTGCAGATCCCCCGTCCCGGGTCGAGAAGTACACACCCGCGCCAATGGCGACCGTTATGGCGAGGAAGGCGGTCAGCAAAATTCGCGTCATTGGGTTCATGGTGCGTTTCCTTTCGCTCCGTAGCACTTCGCACGCGGAGCGATCTACGGTGTATCTACGTAGATAGTTCTACCATGGTGACGATCATCGGCGTCCGAGCGCCAGTCGCTTCATGCCCCACCAAGCGACCGGAGCAAGCACGATTACCGTCCACATGCCAGGAACATAGGCGAACACGCGATCGTTCAACCACGGAAAGACGAGGTAATGGGCCAACTCGGTGATGCCCATGGAAGTGAAGAACGTCCACGCGAGATAAGTTCCGAATGGGCTCTCGCGCTTCATCAACGGCGGGATCAATGACCACGCGCCGACCGAAACGATCACCAACGCAAGGACCGTCGGCGACAGTGTCGAAGGTTTGCTGGCCCCAGTGACATTCGATAGGAAGTCGAAGAAGCCGAACTGTTTCTCCTCGACGCGGTGGAGGACAAACAAGAACAACGCGATCCAGTATGGCGCCTTCACATCGGCCCAGTTTCCGTTGGATGGTGTCACCAGCCATAACACCAACCCGCCGGCGAATCCCACAGTGAAGATCAGCATGGTCAATGGTCCGAATGCCACCAAACCCAGCACCAGCGTTCCGGCACTGAGGCAGACCGCGAATAGAACCGAACTCAAAGACGCCTTACCTAACGGTTGCTTGGCGGCTCCAACGCCGTTGCCGGATGGCGGTTCGTCGCTCGTCCCGATAGTTCCGCCATCAGGTCGGGCGGAATCGCCATGGGAGTCATCAGGCCGACGGTGGCCCGGCCGGTGTTTCCCGGAGGATAGCGCCCGCTCAGCGAGCCTGGCGCCGCCACGGTCACCCGGAGCAGTTGTCCGAGTGCTTCGCGCCTATCCCGCTGGCACACCGCGAGATACAGCATCGCAGCGTGGTTGCGCGTGTGAAGCCAGGGGTAGGGCTGCGACACGATGTGAGCACGTTCTAGGTGCAGCCAGCGGTCATCGGTTGAAGCCGCTGCTCTGGCCGAGCCCATCTCTCGGTCATACAGTTCACGAACGTGAGCTGAGGGTCGAATCATGGTGTCTGCCGCCTTTCGGTGAAAGTCGCTTGCTTGCCATTCCTCTGTACGACTCAATTCATTCGCGGGTCGCGAAGTTCGGCGCGGACGATCTGAAACGGCACGGACCAGCTGCTGGCAGGGTGATGGTTAGTGACGACGAGGCGATGGTCGACGAACAGATCCGCAAGGCCGCTCCCCAGAACCTCTCGCGCATGCGCGCGCTCAATCAGTCCGATGTACGCCCGATAAGCCCGGCCAAGTTTGGGCGGCGCGTCGTGATCGATCGCGATAATGGCGCCACCGGGTCGAAGCACCCGAACGGACTCCTTGACTGCCTCGCGGCGGGTATCCGTGGGTAATTCATGCCAGCCGAAGACACTCATCACCACGTCGAAGGTGTTGTCGGGGAATGGGAGTATCGCAGCATCTCCTCGGTGAAGTGTGACGTTGCCAACTCCGCTGCGCCGCAGTTGAGAGCGGCCGACGGCGAGCATTTCCGGCGAGATGTCAATCGAATCAATTCTTGTATTGGGCCTGAGCTCGGCGACCAACCGTGACGCGTAGCCGGTACCGCCACAAAGCTCGAGCACTCTGCGCGGCCGCTCGGCCGCGACCTCCTGGGCGAGGCGCTGGTGCGGGCGACCGAGCATGAACCGATTGCCGGCCTCCAGCAATGGCCCGGCGAGGAGAAACTTCAGTCTGTTCCGCGTCCACCGTGACGACGTGCTCATGCTGTTTTGCCCTTCCGTGTTCACCACACCATACATAGTGACATTCGCATATGTCTATATGTTTCTACGTCAGCGAGCGTCGCTCAGCGACTGCAGGAGTGCGGGTATCCGCCGGCATGGCCGTCACCCGTTCCACGAGTCGATCGAATTCCTCGCCCCAGCCCGCGTTGTCGGTGCGCGCCAATCCCCCCATCTCGACCTCGGCGTGCTCCGAATCCAGTCCCTGCCGGATCTTGATCCACAATCGTCGGCGTCTGACGACCAGCGACACCAGAAGTCCCCCCATCATCGTGATGGCGAAGACCAGCACCCAAACCTGCGCCGGGTCGTAGGAGACCTGGAGGCTCACGAAATCTGTGACGGCGTCGAATCTGATGATGGTGCCATCGTCGAGTCGCGTTTGCTCTCCGAGACTCAGATTGACGCGCGCCATCCGGACGAGGCGGCCCTGGTCGATCATGCGTCTGTCGAGCGCGAAGATTGATTGCGGCCTACCGGTGTCGAGCCCCGTGTCACCTTTGTAAATGTCGATAGCCACTGCGGGGTCATTCGCGGCCGGGAATGCTGACGACAAGAGCGTGCCGTCGCGCTGCTGCGTAGGCGCGAGAAGCCCTTCAATCGCGATCTGGTTCTTGCGTCGCTCGCCAGGATCAGGGAACGTACCGGCCGGAGGATCGAATCTCAGTGCGCCCGCGGACAACAGCGTCTGCAGCTCTTCGGGCTGCCATTGCAATGTCTGGGTTCGTTCTTGCCCGTCGGGGAAGACGACCGTGAAGGTTGGCGCGTAGCCATGCCCCAGGAGGTAGACACGAACGTCGCCGACCCGAAGGGGGTAGTTGACCCGTAGCGGGTAGGACCGCCAGGTGCCGTTGATAAGGTCTTCGTCCGCCTGATACTCGACGTCCGCGGAAAATGAGGTCGCCTGACCGCTGGGTTGAAACTCGGCGTCGAAGTTGTTGACTCTCAGACAGATCGGATAGAGCGATGTGCCGTCAACGGTAGTTCCTGGCCGGAACGCGTCGAACGCGGCGGGCGACGCTGAGCACAACCCGGGCCGTCCGTCAGCGATCACGATGGCGTTTCCCTCGTAGGCAAAGAGTTTGCCCGCTGCCATCGCGACCAGGAGGCCGATCAGCGAGAAATGAAAGACGAGGTTCCCCGCTTCGCGCAGATAGCCGCGTTCCGCGGATAGCTCTAGAACATCGCCGTCTCTGCGTAAGACGGTGCGCCACCCGCGGAGTCGGCGCGACATCTCGTCGGCGACCGTCTGCGGATCCCCTATAACAGCGGGGTTCTGATGTTTGGGGAGTCGGCTGAGGTTGCGCGGAGCGCGCACGGGCGTGGCGCGAAGACTGCGCGCGTGATCGATTAACCGCGGCACCAGGCAGCCGATTAGCGATACGAAGAGCAGGACATAGATCGAGGTGAACCACACGCTGGAGAACACGTCGAAGATCTGCAAGCGGTCAAGCCATGGGGCGAGATTCGGATTGTCAGCGATGTAGCGGTCTACGGTCGTCGGGCTGACGGGGCGCTGCGGCCACAACGCCCCGGGAATCGCTGCAAGAGCCAACAAAAACAGCAGGGCCAGTGCGGTACCCATCGAGGTGAGTGTGCGCCACGTATTACGCACCAAGGCGCGAGCGCGTTTCATATCGGCAACGTCGTGTTCGTGACGAATGCGTCTCGGACCCACGTGACGAATTCATTCCACAGTCCGGTCACCAACGCGGCACCGACCGCGACGAGCATCACTCCCCCGACGATCTGGATGGTGCGCGTGTGGTCGCGCAGCCAACTCAGAGCGTGTATTGCACTCGCAGAACCCAAGGCGAGCAAGAGAAATGGGATGCCGAGCCCCATGCAGTAGGCGATGACGAGCACCATTCCGCGAGCAATGTTCGCGCCTTGGGTCGCCGACGCTACGGCGATGACACCGGTGAGCGTCGGCCCCAGACAGGGTGTCCACCCCAAACCGAAGACTGCTCCGAGCAGAGGGGCACCGCCGACCGTGGACAAGGATCGAGGGGTGAATCTGATGTCCCGTTGGAAAGTGGGGACGAACCCCATGAACACCAATCCCATGAGGATGGTGACGACGCCGCCGATACGTTGCAGCAGAATCTGATTGGCGATGACGGACGTCGTCAGCCCGAGAATCGCGATCGTTCCGAGCAGGAAGACGGCGGTGAATCCCGCAACGAACAGCGCGGCCGCCCCCGCCACGCGGAGTCGAGCGCTTCTGGACGCGCGGTCGGCCGACCGGTCATCGACGCCGACCACCGCGGCCAAGTACGAGAGGTAGCCCGGCACCAACGGCACGACACACGGCGATGCGAACGACACTAACCCCGCCAATACAGACACCAGGAGGGCGAGCGCCACCGGCCCAGTGGTGGCGATCTCGGTGAAATCGTTCACTGCCGCCTCCAACACGTCACGCCGTGACTGCGAACGCCCAAAGAGTGTCCTCACCAGAATGTCTACGTATCTACTACGTAGGTTAGTAACATTACGAACACTGGCAAGTTCTTGTCCAACACCGCAGTGCGACATCCCAGCGCAGACAGGTACCGTCTGTCCTACGTACTTCGTTAGTAGATTGCGATCGGGAGGCTGCAGCGTGGCCGATTCCACGTCCTCCGGCTTCGCCGCGCATGTTTGACGGCCTTGGCACGCTCCCGTTAGAGCCGCCCACACTCGGCACGTTGATCGGTTGGTACCCGACCGCCGTCCCGCTGTTCCCGGCGCTGGCCGCCCTGGCAGCCACCCTTTACCTTGTTGGTGTACTTCGCTTGCACAGGCTGGAGCGGCCGTGGCCCTGGCCGCGCACGGTGAGCTTCCTCTGCGGATGCCTCGCCCTGGCGGCGGTCACCGGGCTGGCGATCGAGGGATACGGATTTCGGCTTTTCAGCGCCTTCATGTTTCAGCACCTGACGCTGTCGATCCTGGTGCCGCCGCTGCTCGTGCTGGGCAGCCCGGGGGCCTTGCTGCTCAGGTCGACGCCCCATCACGGTGTTGGCCGGTTCGCACTCATCGTCGCCCTCGGCGCATTGCGCAGCCGAGCTGCGCGGATCCTGCTACACCCCGGCGTCACGATCCCGCTATTCCTGTTCAGCTACTACGGCCTGTACTTATCGAGCCTTTTCGACGTCGTGGCGTCGTCGTGGATCGGCCACACTGCCCTGGAAGCGTTCTTCCTCGCTTCCGGAATCTTGTTCATCGTGCCAATCCTGTCTGCGGATCCACTTCCGGTGCGGCAGTCGAACCTGGGCAGATTTTTCGACATCTTCCTGGAGATGCCGCTGCACGTGTTCATCGGCGTGATCTTGATGATGGCGCCACGGGCATTGACGACTACCTTCGCTTCGCCGCCTCCGGAATGGGGCATCGATCCCGTCGCAGACCAGGCCGTCGCCGGGGCCCTCGCCTGGTCATACGGGGAGCCCATCGCACTGTTGACGGTCCTGATCTTCGCCATTCGATGGCGGCGGGACGAGGAGAAGACGGCAGTGCGGCACGACATCGAAGGCGGAACCCATGATGAAGACCTGGCGGCGTACAACGCCTTTCTGCAACGTCTGCACAATCCTTCAGCCACTGACCCGGATTCCTCGTCGGACCGCACACCCTAGAAAGTCATTACAACGTCCGTTAGTATGTCGAGATGACCGAGTCAATGGACAGTTGCGATCTCCTCTGCCTCGATCTGCCTCACGCGGAATCAATCCGCGCATCACTCCCCAACCTGGCGGCGGTCGAGTCCGCCGCCGCGGCGTCCCGCGCCCTGGGCGATCCCACACGTCTGTCCATTGCGACCGCGTTGAGCAACGGGGACGAGCTGTGCGTCTGCGACATGGCATGGGTAGTCGGGTTGGCACAGAATCTCGTCTCCCACCATCTGAGGCAGTTGAAGATCGCCGGCCTGGTCTCCTCGCGGCGCAGCGGCAAGCTGGTGATGTACCGGCTGACCGAACGTGGCCGCCAGCTCGCCGCGGCAGTACTGGCTCCGATACGCGCCGAGGAGGTTGATCATGTCTGATGCATGCTGCGCGACCGACGTGAAGGATCCAGAGTCAGGGCCCGCACGGCTCTGGCGGGTCCGCGAACTGCAAATGTCAGCCGCCGCGGCGGCGCTGCTCGCCGTCGGCTGGCTGATCGGGCCCGCCGGCTATGAGCGCATAGCGTTGGCGACCGAGCTGATCGCCGCGGTCGTCGCGGCATCGACGTTTGTCCCCGACGCGATTCGAAACGCATGGCACCGCCGCATCGGGGTCGGGACACTGATGACCATTGCCGCGATCGGCGCCATTGCTCTCGGCCAGATTGCAGAAGCGGCCCTCTTGGGCATCTTGTTCTCGATCGCCGAGGGGCTGGAGCACTACGCCGTTACCCGTACCCGCCGGGGTCTTCGCGCGCTGTTGTCACTAGTGCCTCCGCAGGCCTCTGTCATCCGCGACGGTCACGAAGTGGTGGTGTCGCCGGAGGACCTCGTCGTTGGTGATGTCATGGTCCTGCGTCCGGGCGAACGCGCCGCCACCGACGGAACGATCACTACAGGCCGGACCAGCCTCGATCTGTCAGCCATCACCGGTGAATCCGTCCCTGTGGAGGCTGGCCCGGGCAGCGATGTCTACGCAGGTGCGATCAACGGAGGTGGAGCGATCGAGGTCAAGGTCACCGCCTTGGCCGCCGACAGTTCTCTTGCCCGCATCGTTCATATCGTCGAGGAAGCGCAGGAGCGCAAGGGCGTCGGGCAACGACTGGCGGATCGGATCGCACGCCCCCTGGTTCCGGCCATCATGGCGCTGGCCGCAGCCATCGCGGCCCTCGGGGCGCTACTGGGTGACCCGATGCTGTGGATCGAGCGGGCGCTGGTGGTTCTGGTCGCCGCCTCACCGTGTGCGCTCGCCATTGCGGTTCCTCTCACGGTGGTGGCGGCCATCGGTGCCGCCAGCCGCCAGGGGGCCCTTGTCAAGGGTGGCGCCGCGGTCGAAGAACTTGGGCGCATCAAAGTCGTCGCCCTGGACAAAACCGGGACGTTGACGCGGAACAAGCCTCAAGTGGTGGAGGTCGTCACCGTCGAAGGGACGACCGCATCGGAGGCTTTGCGGGCAGCTGCAGCCCTCGAATCACGCAGCGAACACCCTCTCGCACAAGCGATTTTGGCTGCCACAACCAACGTGCCGCCCGCTTCCGACGTCACCGCGATCGCCGGCCACGGCATCGAGGGCCGCATCGACGGAGCGCAACTGCGACTCGGTAAACCCAGCTGGGTAGCCCCGCTCTCCCTCGCCGATGACGTCGCCCGCATGCAGGGTGCCGGCGCGACCGTGGTGGTGCTCGAACGGGACGGCCGAACGCAGGCTGCGATCGCCGTACGCGACGAGCTTCGCCCCGAAGCTCCCGAGGCGGTGAGACTGCTGAGCAAGATCGGTATCGAGGTGGCGATGCTCACCGGCGACAATGCGCTGACCGCCAAGGCGCTTGCGAGGGATGCGGGGATCACGAGAGTCGAGTCTGAGCTCCTGCCGGAGGACAAGGCGCGAATGCTCGGCGAATTGTCGCGCGGTCGCCCCATCGCCATGGTCGGAGATGGCGTCAATGACGCCCCAGCTTTGGCCACTGCCGATATCGGGATCGCGATGGGGGCGATGGGCACTGACGTCGCCATCGAGACCGCTGATGTCGCGCTGATGGGTGAGGACCTGCGCCACCTCCCGCAGGTCCTGGCCCATTCCCGCCGTGCACGGCGAATCATGGTGCAGAACATCGGCTTTTCGATGGCAATCATCGGGTCTTTGATTCCGTTGGCGGCGTTCGGCGTGCTCGGACTAGCAACCGTGGTGTTCATCCATGAGGCTGCCGAAATTCTGGTGATCCTAAACGCAATTCGAGCTGCACGCACCCCATCATTGCCCGGGTTGACAGCGGCGCCCGTTAACAACTCGGCAGCGCATCACCTCAATATCGGTCAGGCGCCTACCCCCATTGACGCGTGCTGCGGTCCTGCCGTCGTCGCACCGCAACGCTCATCGCTGCCGTTGACCCTGATCGAACCTGCCCCTCAGGGCTCGCCAGATGACGGGTGTGACTGCTGCTCCGCGGTTGAATCCTCAGCGCCACAACAGCTAGAGATCAGCAACAGCGAACGGCGCGATCAGCGTTGACGAAAAAATGCCGACGTTGACGCCGTGAACGATCCCGACCCCGATCGCGCTAACCTTCCTTCCTCTGCGGCACTACCCGGCATCGGTGCGCGGACTGCGGCGGTCCTTGTATTCGCCTCGTCGGCCGCGGTGCTCGTCGTCGAGATCACCGCGCTGCGGTTGCTGGCGCCCTACCTGGGGCTGACGCTGGAGACCAGCACACTGGTTATCGGGATCGCTTTGGCAGCAATTGCTCTCGGCTCCTGGGCAGGAGGACGGCTTGCTGACCGCGGCGATCCTCGCCGCTACCTCGGGTTGTCTCTGGGAGTATCCGGCGCCGTGGTGGCGTTCACGCCGGCCGGAATTCGGATGGCGGCCGAATGGGCGCCTCCGACGCTGCTGCTCGTCGCTGCGCTGGCGATCCTGGTGCCCGGCGCTCTGCTGTCCGCGGTGACTCCGATGGTGACCAAGATGCGCCTGCTCACCCTGGCGCAGACCGGGACCGTCGTGGGACAACTCTCCGGACTAGGCACGATGGGCGCTATCGCGGGCACCGTCCTCACGGGGTTCGTGTTCATTTCGCGAGTGCCAGTCAGTGTCATTCTCATCGGGCTCGGCCTCCTGCTGGTTCTCGGTGGCATTCTCATCGAATGGCGCCTACGCCGCTGGAACACCAGGACCGCCATCGTGCTCACCATCGCTGTCTTCGGCGCCGGACTGGCCGGCTATACGGCTCCTGGCGGATGCGATGTGGAGACCAAATACCATTGCGCCCGGGTTCTTTCCGACTCCGAACGAAACACTGGCCGCACGCTCGTCCTCGACGGTGCGCGTCACTCCTACGTCGATGTACTGGACCCGACACTGTTGAAGTTCCTGTACATCCGCGCCTTCGCAGCGGTTGTCGACGGGGCCTTCCCGGCAGGCGAGCCGCTTCAGGCCCACCACCTCGGTGGGGGCGGGTTAACATTCCCGCGGTACCTCGCCGACTCACGGCCGGGAACCCAGAGCCTCGTCTCGGAAATCGACGGTGGTGTGGTGAACATCGATCGCGAACAGCTGGGATTGGTTTCCGACTCGGGTATTGAGGTCCGCGTCGAGGACGGTAGGCGCGGGCTGGCACAACTTGCCGACGACAGCCGCGATCTGATCGTCGGTGACGCCTTCGGCGGCGTCAGTGTGCCGTGGCATCTGACTACTGTGGAGGCGCTTGCCGACGTACGCCGGGTCCTCAAGCAGGATGGCATCTACGTCGCAAACCTTATCGACTACGGCAGCATGGCATTCGCCCGCGCTGAAGTTGCCACACTCACAGAGGTTTTCGACCATGTCGTCCTCAGCGGTGAACCCAACGACATCGGCATGAATTCGGCGGAACCCAACGGCGGGAATGTGGTCGTAGTGGCCTCTGATCGCCCCGTGGACCGTCGCGCGATACAGAGCATCTTGGACACCCGCCAGACGCAGTGGATCACGACAGCTGGTGCCGAACTCTCGACGTGGATCGGTAATGCCCGGGTGCTCACCGATGACTATGCGCCAGTAGACCAACTCCTTGATCCCTATCGGCGGGAACTGAGCGGGTCGTAGTCGGCGCTATGGCGGCGCCCGTCTGATCCGTTTAAAGACTCAAGAGAATTCGGCTGAGTTCGGTGGTCGTAGTGACCCCGTCCTCGTATCCGCCCTCGCCGCCGAGTGAGTTCATGATGGCCAACGTGTATCGCTGCTGTGGTCCGGCGAAGCCAACGGAGTTGACGACCCATCCACCTTCCTCCTGGGACCAGCCGTTCTTACTCCCGGGATTCATGGCCTTTCCCGCTCCCCACACTCCCCACTGCTGATCACCGACGACGCGTTGCATCTCGGCGACGACGGCGGCTGCGTTCGCCGGTGTGAGCTTGGTCAGGACGTAGTTCATCAGTCCGTCGAAATCGTCGGCAGTTGCCTTCTGATATCCCCAGTACGGATAGACATCACCAAAACCAGGCTGTGGTCGCACGTTTGGCATGCCATAGCGCGCGAAATTGGTGTTGAACACCTGTATCGAACCACCGTAGCGAGACCACAGCGCGTCAGCCGCAGCGTTATCAGAACTGCGCAGCATGTCGGCCATCTGCTGCCGGTCGGCGGCGGGCAGGCGAAGGGCACCAGCCTGTTCGCGCGAAAGAAGGTCAGCGACCATCGCAAGCTTGATCGTCGACGCGGTCCAGATCGGCGTGCCGGCCTCGGCATTGCGATATCGAGCCCCCGTCGCGCGATCCCGGAGGACAAATCCTACTGTTCCTGGCCGGGTGGCGATGTATCGCTCAGCGGCGGCGAAGCGATCACGCAACACACATTGGACATCAACGGAGGCACAGGACGAGCTCGTGTCGGGCTGAGCCTGGACACCGGCGGTCACGGTCAGGGATCCACTCACGGCGACGACGGTCGCCAACAACCTCCAGCAGAACGATTGAGCCACTACACCACTCGATTCCAGCCGCGACGCCACCGACCTGTCATCGCTTCTACTGCTTCAGTACGTAGGTAGGTGTAGCACGGACAACACCGTGAGCGGCGGCGCAACCGCGGTGTGTCGATAAGATCAGCGGTGTTTCAGCAACACGGAGATTCGGCGTTGTCACGCAGGGCCGAGACGGCAGCTCCCTCGGGCACATACGTTTGCGGCCGCCGGACAAACTGCTCAGCACAGAGCGGGGAACAGAACCAGTACAAGCGGTCCTCATGCGTCGCCGCTGAATGCCTGGCGTCAGCCGAAAGGTGTACGCGGCAGACCGGGTCGACGTGATCTTGGTGGCTGGACCCTGAGTCGATGATGACGACATCGACGGGCGCACGCACATTACGGATGGTGGTCGAGCCGATGTCCCTCACGAGGTCAGCAGGCACACAGGCACGCGAGGCGACGTCGCGTGTCGTCGCGACTTGTCCGCCGTGGGCGAGTCCAGCCAAGCGCGCTGCGGTATTCACCGTGGCACCAAAGATGTCACCGCGGCGCCAAATCACCGGGCCTTCGCTGAGGCCGGCACGTACCAACGGGAAGCCGGGAGTGCGACGGGCCGCCTCGCCGAGACGAGTGAGATAGGCAAGAGCCGCGTGGGCATCCGGCGCTGTCACCATGACGGCATCGCCGATGGTTTTGATGAGAGCATCGCCAGGGCCCAGGACTTCCGTCGCGATGGAGCCGAATTGATCTGCCAGTTCCGCAGCGCGGTGATCCCCATGGACCTCGGTTGAGTGCGGTGTAGCCTGACATGTCGGCGAAAATGACGACGGCCTTCGCGTCTGCATGCTCGAAGCCGCTCACCCGACACCTCCCGTCACGGTCACCGAACCCACAATACATGCATATATGCGCATATGTCTATGCGCTCGTTAGCGGGGCACACGCCTGTTTGTCCGACCCGGTCAGCTTCGGACTTCGACGTCGTCGATCCTCGTCACGTCGCCGTCTTCGGGTCCGTGGGCACGGCCGACGTGCGCTTCTCGACGCATCCGCTCGATCATGTGCGGGTAGTGCAGCTCAAATGCCGGACGCTCCGAACGGATCCGGGGCAGCTCGGTGAAGTTGTGCCGCGGCGGTGGGCAGCTGGTGGCCCACTCCAGCGAGTTGCCGAAGCCCCAGGGGTCGTCGACCGTGACGACCTCGCCGTAGCGCCAGCTCTTGAACACATTCCACAGGAACGGCAGCGTCGACGCACCCAGGATGAAAGCACCGATCGTCGAGATGATGTTCAGCGTGGTGAACCCATCGGTGGGCAGGTAGTCCGCATAGCGCCGGGGCATCCCCTCATTGCCGAGCCAGTGCTGCACCAGGAACGTGGTGTGGAAGCCGATGAACGTCAGCCAGAAGTGCACCTTGCCCAGGCGTTCGTCGAGCAGCCGGCCCGTCATCTTCGGGAACCAGAAGTAGATGCCCGCATAGGTGGCGAACACGATGGTGCCGAAGAGCACGTAATGAAAATGGGCCACAACGAAATACGAATCCGTCACCTGGAAATCCAACGGCGGACTCGCCAGCAGCACGCCGGACAGACCGCCCAACAAGAAGGTGATGATGAAGCCGACCGAGAACAGCATCGGTGTCTCGAACGTCAACTGCCCCTTCCACATCGTGCCTATCCAGTTAAAGAACTTGATACCCGTGGGCACGGCGATCAGGAACGTCATGAACGAAAAGAACGGCAACAGCACCGCACCGGTGGCGTACATGTGGTGCGCCCACACCGCCACCGACAGCGCCGCGATGCCCAGCGTCGCGTAGATCAGCGTCGTGTAGCCGAAGATCGGCTTGCGGCTGAACACCGGGAAGATCTCACTCACGATGCCGAAGAACGGCAACGCGATGATGTACACCTCGGGGTGCCCGAAGAACCAGAACAAGTGCTGCCACAACAGCACACCGCCATTGGCGGGGTCATAGACGTGGGCGCCGAGATGGCGGTCGGCGGCCAGGCCAAATAAGGCCGCCGTCAAGATGGGAAAGGCCAACAGCACCAGGATCGACGTCACCAGGATGTTCCAGGTGAAGATCGGCATCCGGAACATCGTCATACCGGGAGCCCGCATGCAGACCACGGTCGTGATCATGTTCACCGCCCCGAGGATGGTGCCCAGACCACCGACGGCCAGACCCATGATCCACAGGTCAGCACCCGCACCCGGCGAGTGGATCGCGTCCGTCAGCGGCGAGTAGGCGGTCCAGCCGAAGTCGGCAGCACCACCAGGGGTGACGAAGCCCGCGGTGGCGATCAACGCACCGAACAGGAACAGCCAGAACGAGAAGGCGTTCAGCCGCGGGAACGCCACGTCCGGAGCGCCGATCTGCAGCGGCAACACCAGGTTCGCGAACCCGAACACGATCGGGGTGGCATAGAACAGCAGCATCACCGTGCCGTGCATCGTGAACAACTGGTTGAACTGCTCGTTCGACAAGAACTGCAAGCCGGGAGAAGCGAGCTCCGTGCGCATGAACAGCGCCATCAACCCACCGATGAGGAAGAACGCAAAGCACGCGACGCAATACATCATGCCGATCAGCTTGTGATCGGTGGTCGTGATCAGCTTGTAGATCAAGTTGCCCTTGGGGCCGATCCGCGCCGGGAACGGACGCCGGGCCTCAAGCTCACCGATAGCGGAGACATCCAGTGCCACACCGACCTCCAGAGCTACGGGCCGGGTATTCACAGCCCGTCCATCTACTATCGAGCTTAGTAGATAAACGTCTGGGGTTGAAAGCCCCTATCGTCAGATGGATACAGGAGATGGATGCTCTCGCTTCCACGCCCATTCCGAACCCTCTTCGCCGCGGCTGTCACCACCGTGGTGCTTGCCGCGTGCACGGAGTCCGGACAGACATCGCCGGGTAGCGGAAGCTTCGACTTCGTCTCGCCCGGCGGAAAAACCGTGTTGTTCTACGACCCGCCGACGGACCGTGGATCCATTGGCGCAATGTCCGGTCCCGACTTGATGAACGACGCCACTGTCAGCGTGGCCGACTTCGCCGGCGACATCGTCGTGATCAACGTGTGGGGGTCGTGGTGCGCACCCTGCCGCACGGAGACACCGGAACTGGAGACCGTCCACGCCGAGTTCCAGAGACGTGGCGTTCAATTTCTCGGGATCAATGTTCGCGACAACCGTGAATCGGCACGCGATTTCGTCACCGATCGCAATGTGACGTACCCATCGATATTCGATCCCGAGATGCGCTCACTCATCGCGTTTGGGCGCCGCTATCCGACCAGCGTCGTGCCGACCACCGTCGTCCTCGACAGACAACATCGGGTGGCTGCGGTGTACTTGACGGCGGTACTTGCCGAGGATCTGCGGCCCTTACTCCAACGCCTCACCGCGGAGTCCTGAGTCGTCCGAAGATGGCCTGCGCCAGCCGTCGAGCAGATATCCAAATCCACTAGAAACGAGATCGGCGCGCAGTGCCGGACTTGGCCTGTGAGCACCAAGCCATTGACGTAAGACCTCTGCCTGCTTGCCGTGCGGCGCGTCCGCGGCGCCGGCGTCATCGAGGATGAAATAGCACAACGTTTCCCGCCCATAGCCCCCGAGTTCCATCGTGTAGTCGGCACAGCGCAGGTCCATTGCGGCCAGGTGGAGCTCCAACCACACGGGCATCCACGGGTCGCACGGATCCAATGGCGGCGAAGTAACGAACCACTCGTGAAACTCGTCAAATAGATTCCGCGGCAGCGGTATCCGACACCGCACCAAGGCGCGCACTGACGCGAGAATGACATGGACCGACTCCGAAGCGTTGAGTGCCACACACATCGTTGAACGCTCGGTATCCGATAGACATGAGTCAGCGACCTCCCACATCAATTCGGCGAGTGCAAACTCCTCGCGCATTCAGCCTCCGGCAGACCCGCTAGCACCAATGCCTTACTATCTCAGATAGTACTGAGTTAGTACGTAGATAAGCTGATCGAGCAAGAGGCGGACGATGGCAACTGGTACTGCGATCACCTCGCGGGTGCACTCGCTCAATCGTCCCAACATGGTGAGCATCGGCACCATCGTGTGGCTTTCGAGCGAGTTGATGTTCTTTGCCGGCTTGTTCGCGATGTACTTCACCGCCAGGGCTCAGGCCGAGGAGTGGCCACCGCCTCCGACTGAGTTGAACCTCACTCTGGCAGTGCCGGTGACTCTCGTTCTGATCGCCTCGTCGTTCACCTGTCAGATGGGGGTATTCGCAGCCGAGCGAGGCGACGTCTTCGGATTACGCCGGTGGTACACGGTCACATTCTTCATGGGCCTGTTCTTCGTGCTCGGCCAAGGCTACGAGTACTTCAAGCTCGTCGAAGAGGGCACGACAATCGCGAGCAGCGCCTACGGGTCAGTCTTTTATCTGACCACCGGTTTCCACGGTCTCCACGTCATCGGCGGTCTGATCGCCTTCGTCATGCTGCTGGCGCGCACCAAGATGAGCAAATTCACGCCCGCCCAGGCGACGTCAGCGATCGTCGTGTCCTACTACTGGCATTTCGTGGACGTCGTGTGGATCGCCCTTTTCGCTGTCATCTACTTCGTGAGATGAGATTCCAGCGTTGGCTGGCGGCCGCCGCCGCAGTCGCATGCCTAGCCATCAGCGTGCCATCAATCGCAGTAGCGCAGACCTCGCAGCCCGCCGCTCCGACAACTCATTCCTACGACGACTCCCATACGTCGGAGAACCGCAGCGAATCGCTGCCGGCGTTGTGGATCTTCGTCGGCGCCGTCGGGGGGCTCGCGCTCATCGCCACACTCCTCATTCGGCATAACGCCTCTGGCGGGCGCCATTCGACCACTCAGGAATGACAGATGACGGCGATGAGCACTGGGGCGAGGACCACCGCCGCCAGGGCTGAGATCGTTGCGATTCGCTCGCGCAGGAGGGCGCCGGCTACGGCCGGCACGGCGAGACGCTCAGCCCTGGCTAGCACGGCAGTGTCGGCCGCTCCGAGCGCGCCGTCTGCAGTTCGAGGGGCTCCCGCGAGAGCAATCAAGCCATCCAGAACAGTCTCACGTCCGTGACGGCGCGCCGCCGTATCGTCGGCACACATCTCGAGCAACCGACCTACCACTGCAACGGCGTTGGGAAGCAACGGGAATCTCGGCATCGAGGTTGCCAATGCTCGTAATGCCATCATGAGCTGAGGATGACGGCCCGCCAGGTGGGCACGCTCGTGGGCCAGCACTGCCGCCAGCTCTGCCTCGTTCAGTGTCGACATCGCTGCGCTGGTCACTACGATCGCGTCCGGACGTCCCACGACGCAATATGCGGCCGCGCTTCGCTCCTGGAGCACGACAACTCCCGGATGTGTCGACGGCGACCCGAGGATGTGCGCGGCGTGCGCATGCTCCCGGCTGCGCCGCCAGAATCGACGGACCGCGACCAGCGACCGGCGCGCCACCACTGACGTCGCGATCAATGCGGCAGCGCAGGCCACGATGATGGCAACGTGGCCGGCCCACCCCAGATGGTTGAGCGCCAGCAGTGCGTCCATGCAATAGCGCAAAGGGCCGGCGGGGTGGGGGCCAAAAACTTCAGCAAGCATGCCGACCGCGCCAACGAGCCACGCGGCAATAGCGATCACAATGGTCACCAACCACAGCACGACCGACAACCGAGGCGCTCCACCACCGCGTGACAGCCAGGAAAGAAGTCGCGGCCCCATCCACACCAGTGCTGCCCCATAGACCAGCAGGCAGAGTGCCGCGCTCATGATTTACGAGAGCGACGACTGACTTTGCGCAACGCCGCACGGAGTCGCTCCGACTCGTCGTCGTTCATCTGGCGCAGAAAGTAGCTCAAGACGACGTCGACGTCTCCCCCGTGCTGAAACGCGTCACGCATGAGTTGAGCGGACCGTTCTTCGCGGGTCATTGCCGCCCAGTAGCTATAAGCTTTGCCAACCCGTCGACGCTCCAACCAGCCTTTACGGTGGAGGTTGTCCATGGTGGACATCACGGTTGTGTAAGCGATATCCCGTTCAGCAGCCATGTCATCGAAGATCTCCCGTACGGTGACCTCTTCGCCGTAGCCCCACACGTGATCCATCACCGCCGACTCCAGGTCGCCGAA
This sequence comes from Mycolicibacterium wolinskyi str. Jessa 2025, assembly GCF_049241375.1. Classification (NCBI taxonomy): domain Bacteria; kingdom Bacillati; phylum Actinomycetota; class Actinomycetes; order Mycobacteriales; family Mycobacteriaceae; genus Mycobacterium; species Mycolicibacterium wolinskyi. Next base: position 1,534,597 of record NZ_CP185960.1, on the reverse strand, counting down.
TCCCCGCTGCTGCACCGCCCTGGCTCCTACCCGTCGGACAATATCTGCACCTTATGTTAGCTGCCAGCCTCGTCGAAGTGCGTCAAGCGACAAGCCGCCAAAGGCGGAGTCCCCGCGCATGCCAACGACCGAGCGCCTGATCCACCTGCACAACGCGGCTGCACGAGCGATCGATCCCCGACGGGAGCACCTTGCCCCGCCCACAGCATCATCTACTATCCGCCTACGTACTATTGTACTTAGTAGCCGGTGGCCTCGGCCACGACCCATTGCGCGCGGACATCAAGAGGAGACTTGCGGAGTGTCACTTTCGCATCGAATGCTCGGCAGCCAACCCGGACATCACGCGGGGATAATCCACAACCCACGCACGTACGAGATGCTCGCCAACCTGCAATTCCTCGGCAAGCGGCGACGGATATGGAGACAGTTCGCAACAGCATCTCGCGCCACCCTCGGCGAGAAAGTCATCGACATCGGTTGCGGGACCGGCTACTTCGCCGCGACACTCGCACCCATCGTGGGTAGCGGCGGTTTCGTCGTCGGTATTGATCCGTCCGCGCAGCTCATCCAGTACGCCGACGATCACACTCCCGTGAACTGCGGCTTCACCGTGACGGGCGCTGAGAATCTACCGTTCCCGGACGCAGCTTTCGACCTGGCCGTGTCAAGCCTCGCATTCCACCACATTCCCGAAGAACTCTGGCCCCAGGCCCTCAGTGAGATATTTCGCGTTCTACGACCAAGTGGCCGACTGTTCCTGGCCGACTACCGTCCGCCCGAGCGCCGCTGGGCGCAGAAGTTATTGAAATCTGTCGGAGGCGAGCAAGCCACGCACGACCCTCGGCCAGACCTCAAATCCGCGATTTTGACAGCCGCTTTCGCCATTTCCGACGTAGGCACATATCCTCGCATGCACCACATCGTGGCCTTCAAGACACAGACGGCTGCATGAGGTAGCACTCACGCCACCTCCACCCACCCACTTTCACGTTTGGCAGAGCGCGATGACCACGGCTGGTGCCGAGATGATGAGCGCCATCAATGCCAGCAGCACAACACGGTTGAGGGTTTCGCCGACTCCTCCGCCAGAGGTGCTGAGTCGGCTGGCACGCAAGGTAAACCCCTGGTCGGCGACTCCCAGAGCGCCGCCGGGCGACAGTCGATACGGCGCGGTGAAAACCAGCAGACTGTCCAACAGAGCATCGCGACCATGGCTACGGGCGGCGCGGTCGTCGGCACACATTTCGACCAAGAACTCGACGGTAGCCGCAGCAGCCCGGAATAGCGGTACTCGCGGCACTGATGACGCCAGTGCACGCAGAGTCATCTTGATTTGAGGGTGACGGCTCGATAGATGAGCACTTTCGTGAGCCAAGACAGCGGCAAGCTCGGTCTCCTTCAAACGCGCCACCGCGCCGGTGCTGACCACCACGGCATGCGGGGGCCCTGCTACGCAATATGCCGCGGGCTGATCGGCCTGGATGAGAAAGACTCCCGGATGCTCGGTTACTGATCCGAGAATCCTTGCTTCTCTAGAGATCTCACTGCTTCGCTCCCGAAATCGCCGTAACGTCAGGAAGACACGTTTGGCGATCAAGATGGACACTCCCAGGACAAGAAGCGCGGAAGCGACAAAGACGACGTGCCCACGCCAACCGAAGTGATTGAGCGCGAGAAACATATCCACACAGAGTTGCGCGGGCAGTGCCGCGTGTTTGATCAGGAGCTCGGCCATGACATTGACGCTGGCCGCCATCCAGGCGGCGAGGGCACAACCCACGGCAGTGAGCCAGACCGCCACGGACAGGCGCGGATTGCGTCCACTACGAGTCACCTTCTCAAGGACCGGCGGCAATAGCCAGGCCAGAACGAAGCCGTAGAGCAGAATGCAGAGGGCGAAATTCATGACGCCCGGTGCCGAGGCGCCTTGCGCACCGCAACCCGAAGTCGTTCCGACTCCTCGTCATTCATCTGACGCAGAAAGAAATTCAACACCTGATCGGCGTCGCCTCCGGAATGCAGCGCATGCGCCATCAGGTGAGCCGACCTCTCCTCGCGCGTCATCGTCGGCCAATAGCTATAGGCCTTCCCGATCCGCTTCCGCGCGAGCCACCCTTTCCGATGCAGGTTGTCCATCGTCGACATCACCGTGGTATACGCGATGTCTCGGCTCGCGACCAAATCATCGAACACTGTGCGGACCAACACGGGGCCCCCCGTTGCCCAGACCCGATCCATCACCGCCGACTCCAGGTCTCCAAAGCCCCGCTCCTGCACCGTCACTCCTACCGCGAATGTCGTCACAACGATGATTCCTTCAATATGCCCGCCGCTAACAAGTTAACCGCACGGGGACCACTTACGTACAGCGTCACCGCATTCAATTGGCCACTAAACCCCCGCGTCGAGGTCCCAGGTCTGTGACAAACGTGAATTGAGAGACCAAAGTGATATACGTTGCGTCCACGTACGTAGCTGCGTAGTAGATTGGCTCACCGCGGAGGCGAAAGGTATATCCCAATGGATCCGGCGCAAAGACCGGCACGATGGGTGCTAGCGCTGTCCATGGCTTCAAAGCTGGCGTTCAATTGGGTCGGCACCGCCACTGCAGAACCCGGCTCAGCGCAGGACAATTCCATCGCGCGACTGGGCGGAGATGTTGCGCGCGCCGATCAACGCCTCGCCGATCTGCAGGCCTCTGTCCACAGCCAGTCATGAGAGCGCTCGTCCAGGTCGAAAGCGCCCGCGCCGACAAGACTTCTGTCCAGACTGCCCGCAGCCGGGCCCAAGACGCCACCACCCGGATGGAAGACGCCCAGCGTCGGTCGACGAGTTCACCGCCACGCAGTACATGAGTGGACCCGCGGAGAACACGATCTGGGCCCCAAGCCGAGAAGAGGTCGTTTCCGTCGCGCGAACACAGCAGACGCTCGCGTTGGCCTTCACTCGAAGCCCGTAACGAGCTGAAAGCAGCGAGAACCGAACACACGAATCTCGAATCCGCGGCTCGTCGAGCTCAATCCGACGCGAGATCGCAGAACGTCTGGCGCAGAGTCGCTACGACGAAGCTGTCGACGCTGTGCGCGCCTCCGAGGATGCCTTTATCGCGCCACGGAGCGAAATCGACTCTGCCACCGACGAAGCGCGGACGGCGCGGGGGCGACTCGAGAAGGCCCGCAGTACCCCACCACCGTCCGAGCCGGGTAGCTGGGATTCTGCGCCCGACACCCAGGTCACTGGCACAGAGTGGGACACCGCCGTGCCGGCGGTTCCCGCCGCGGACCTCTCGGATCCGGTGGCGATTGTCAACTCGGTGCTGCAGATCTCGGCAGCGTCCGCACAAGTCACAGCCAGCCTCGGGCGGCAGTTCCTTGTCAAGCTTGGCTTGATAGCCGAACCCTCGCCCTCTGTTGCCGCCGTTCCTGGGCAGATTCCGCGCGTATACGGCCAGCAGGCAGTGGAATTCGTCATTCGCCGAGGCATGACCCAGCTCGGTGTCCCGTATTCCTGGGGCGGCGGGAACGCCAGCGGGGCCACCCGTGGCGTCGATCGAGGTGCTGGCACAGTCGGTTTCGACTGTTCCGGGCTCATGGTCTTCGCCTTTGCCGGGGTTGGCATCAGCCTTCCGAAATACTCTGGCGCGCAGTATGAAAAGGACCGCCGGGTGCCTGTGGGAGAAATGCGTCGAGGTGATCTGATTTTCTACGGCCCCAACGGCAGTCAGCACGTTGCGATCTATCTGGGTCAGGGCCAGATGCTGGAGTCACCGTTCACAGGCTCCCAAGTGCGGATCGCTCCTGTCCGCACCAGCGGGATGACCTCGCACGTCGTGCGACTCATCGACTACTGACAGTCGGTCAGCGCAGGGCGCTTCCGCTGATCCACTTCTCCCAAGGCACGGACCAGTCTCCGTTCTGCCACTGTTCCAGCGGTGCGCCGCCGGTATTGCGAATCTCCACCACGTCACCCGGGTTGGCAAACTCGTAGTACCACTCGGCGTTCTCTGCACTGAGATTCAGGCAGCCCGCTGACACGTTTGTGTTGCCCTGCGCCCAGACTGTTGCCTCACGCTCGTGGAGGTAGATGCCGTCGGGGCTGATCCGAACCGCGTGCGGGACGCTGATCTTGTATCCGGACGCGGAATCCACCGGTAGCCCGTACGTCGACGAGTCCATCAGGACGGGATTCTGCTTCTCCATCACGGTGTACACACCGGGTTGCGTCCAGAACGCAATAGTCTTGCCGCCGACGGTTTCCGTGCCGCCCCTGCCCATCGACGTCGGCATCGTCCGTATGAGGACGCCGTCTTCGTAGACGCTCACCTGCTTGGTGGTGTCGTCGGCGATCGCGATCCGCGATTGCCCGATCCGGAAACTGACCTGCTTGTCCTCTTCACCGAAAAGGCCATCCCCCAGGGGGGTGCCGTAGAGACCGGCCTTGACCGTCACTTCGGTGCCGGAGGGGAAGTATTCGCGCGGGCGCCAGTGTGCCTTTCGGTCGTTGATCCACGTCCAGGCACCCTCGATCTTGGGCGCCGTGGTGACCTGAAGTCGACGCTCGGCGGCAGCCTTGTCCGATATTGCCCTGTCGAATGTCGCCACGATGACAGTTCCGACGCCATAGACGCCGCCCTCCGAAAGGGAAGCGCCATTGGTCATCCCGAGTGTGACGCCGACTTGCGCCTGTGGCGAGACGGTGGAGAACTCCGAGACAGTGGTCACTGTGGTGGCGCCGCTGCCCTGGCCGGTTGCGCTGAGGGTGTATGTCCGTCCATACCCAAGCGGCTCGTCGGGCTGCCAGGCGCGGCCGCCCGCCGTCAACCGACCCGTGACTACTCGACCGTGTTCGTTCTGCATGCGCACGTCGGTCAGCGTGCCTGATGTCGCGGTCACCTTTACCGCGCCGACAGGCACAACATCGCTCGCGCCAGTTCGCGGAAGAATGTCGACCGCGGGCGGTTCGGGCACGGCCTTGGGCTTCTGTTCAGCCTCCAGAGCGCTGGGAGCCACCACTGCGTCAGACAGCCGAGACTTGAGCGCGCTTGTCTGCGATGCGGTCACAAGCACGCCGACCACGGCGAATACGCTCAGCGCAACTATCTTTCGGTGTCCAGCCAACACTTTCATCACAACTATCCGTCGGGGTGGTACCTCGTCAAATTACGTATCCACATAGTAGTTGGTCGATGCGGTGAAGGTGCGACGGCGCGACGACCAGCGGAACGAGTCGCCACACAGGTTCAGTACCGACGCGCGTTGTAGATCGGCGCCATCGTGATAGGGGCGACTTTGACAGGAGTCCCGTAGGTGGATGCGTGCACCATCATGCCGTCGCCGATGTAGATGCCGGCGTGGGAGGCGTCGCTGTAGAAGGTCACGATGTCGCCTGGAAGCAGGGCTTCCAGCGCCACAGGCTGGCCGCCACTGGCCAATGCCTGGCTGGAGCGGGGTAACGATTTGCCTTGCTGCAGGAATGACCACTTGATGAGTCCCGAGCAGTCGAATGCGTTGGGCCCATTCCCGCCCCACACATACGGGAGCCCACTCGACTCAAGGCCGTCTGCACTACTGCAGCTCCGCCGCCGGTTCCTGCCGGCGGCCCCGGGACGGCGCCGTCAGGGTTCGGCATCGCGACGATATCGGACGGCGGTGGCGGTGCGGCCCCAGAAGGCGGGGGCGGTCCGGGCGCAGCGAGAACGGCGCGCTGCTCCGTGGTCAGAGCCGCATATTGTGCTTCGACACTTGAGATCTGAGTGCGCAGATCACCCTGCCGACGTTGAATGTCGGCGCGCACTTTCGCGGTGGCATCGGTCGCTGCACGCGCCTGCGCGGCAGCGACACGAGACTCGTCTTCGGCCGCGGCAGCACGGGTGCGCGCTGCGCTGAACTGAGTCATCGCGTCTCTCATCTGCCCGGACATCACTCGCTGCACAGACAGCCGGTCGAGCAGCTCCTGGGGTGAGCCGGCACCCAGCGTCGCAGAGATATTTCCGGAAGGTCCACTGACGTACTCGGCGACAGCGACGCGGTCAACAGCAGCTTGATAACTACGCAGATCCGCCGAGGCGGCCTCCGCTCGACCAAGATCCTCCGCCAGTTTCTCCTCAGCGGCTCGCTGCGCCTCGACTTTGAGGTCGAGATCCAATTCAGCCGAATACAACTCTTCGCTGGCTTGTTCGGCTTGTCGCGAGAGCTCCGCCATTCGCGCGAGCGCGTCCGCGGCAGGGTCTGCGCTGACCACGCCCGCGACGCTGGAGGCACCCACCGTCAAGACTGCAAGGGTAAGTAGAGCGATGACGCTTCGCAAAATCTGCGGCGGGCGCCCGTGTCTCAAAGCGACTGTCCTCCGGTGACCTTGATCTACGTAGTTGGTACGTAGATAACGGATCACACTAGAGAACGCTCACACTTTTGTCCAAACAATCAGCCCGCAGAGCATAGGCAAGGCCCGACCCGGGATGACTATGGCGGAATCCCCCGACAGGATTCCGCCATAGCGCCTTCGCCGGGATCAGCCCATACGCGGCGCCGCTCCCGACGTCTGGATAATCTACTATTCAACTTAGTAGATGGTTTGACGTTCTGCTTACGGACGCGTGATCCTCAACCGCCGAAGAGCAGGTACAACCCTGCGAACGTGTAGCCGACCATTGTCAGCATCATCGCCACTTGGCCGGTGATCTGATGATCCCGCGGCAACAGTCGCAGAGCGCGATCATGTGCAGACACCACCGCAACCATGTGTCCCACGACCACGCACGAGACCTTGATCGTCCAGAGCACCGAGGGATGCTGAGACAAGATGTAGCTGACGTCGTCCTGCGTAAGCCCGAGGAGCTGCCAGCCCAGCCCGAAAGGATCTGCTAGGCGCACGATCGTCTCTTGCCCGCGTTCAACGAGGTACGACAAGTAATGGGCGAAGATGTAGCCGACGACGATCGGAATAAGTGAATGCGCCAACTGTCCCGGAAGTTGCTGTCGCTGCTGTGGATTGATGCCCCCCGTCGCCCGAGCGGCGCCACAGAACGTCAGTCCGACGACGGCGACGAACACGAACAGTATCGCCGTCCGCAACGCTGTCGCGCCGCCGGCATCCCCCACGAGTGGAACTGCCGCCGCCGCGCGATCGACGAAGTTCCGAAATGTCGGGGACTGGGAGAAGCTGTCGAACGCCGTGGAGCCCAGCAATACCGCCAGAACTGCCACCGTTCCAGGTCGGACCGGCAGCGTCGGCAGGTGGTCGAGCGGATTGACCCACTCCACGCGTCCGGTGCCTCGGGCACGTCGGAAAGGCGACATCCGCGACACGGCCATGCTGTACACCTCGAAGGGGTCAGCGCGTGCGAACCACCGAGCGCCGAAGACCCAGGCACCGATCCCCACCACCGCCGCGTAGATCAATAGCCACAGCTTGATGGCCGTCAGCGAACCGGGGTCCGGGCTTGCTAGCTGTACTGACCACGGACGTTGGTGACGGCGTGGTGAGGTGACAAGACGAAGACCTCCGAGTGAAGTGCGAACTGCCTAGGAACGCACCAACTCACTTCGGAGGTCTTCGTGTCTCACCGTAATGCCCCTTTGTCCGAAACCGGTCGCCTGCGGCTGGCTCGTTGCGTCGTCGATGATGGCTGGTCTTTGCGTCGGGCTGCCGAACGTTTCCAGGTGTCGGTGTCCACGGCCTCGCGGTGGGCGGGCCGCTATCGCGAGCAGGGTGAGTCGGGGATGGCCGACCGCAGCTCACGCCCACACCACAGCCCCAATCGCACACCTACACGCACTGAGCGGCGCATCATTGGCGTGCGCGTCACCCGGCGGTGGGGGCCAGCCCGTATCGGCTATCTGCTCGGGATTCATCCCTCAACGGTGCATCGGGTGCTGAGCCGCTACCGGATCGCCAAGCTGCGCTGGCTCGACCGCGCGACCGGACGCGTCGTTCGCCGAATGGAGTCCGCAGGCTGCGGCGACCTGGTGCACGTCGATGTCAAGAAACTCGGCAAGATCCCCGCCGGCGGCGGCTGGCGCATGGTGGGCCGTACGAAGGGCAACCGCAACGCCAGGGCCGACAAGAGCAGCGGGGTGACCAACAAGTACGGCAACCCGGTCCGCGGTTACCACTTCATCCACACCGCCATCGACGCGCATTCGCGGCTGGCCTACTCCGAATTACTCGCCGACGAGGGCAAGGACACCGCCGCCGGCTTCTGGCGGCGTGCCAACGCGTGGTTCACCGATTGCGGCATCACCGTTCGAAAGGTGTTGACCGACAACGGGAACTGTTATCGATCGCACGTCTTCCGCGATGCCCTCGGCGATATCGAGCATCGTCGCACTCGGCCCTACCGGCCGCAGACCAACGGCAAGGTGGAGCGCTTCCATCGCACTCTGGCCGACGAGTGGGCCTATGCGCGGCTCTACACCAGCGACGCGCAACGCTGCGACGAATACCCGCGCTGGTTGCACACCTATAATCACCACCGCGGCCATCACAGCACTCGGCGGTCAAGCACCAGCCAGCCGCGTACCTAACCTCTCAGGTCAGTACAGCTAGCTCGAGCCACACAAAGGCGAAGAGCCCCATAGCCGCCGGCCAGTAACCCCATCGTTGCGGATACGGGCGGGGTAGCGGTCCAAGGTCCCCTTTGCGGACGACTCCGCAGAACCGATACACGGTGCGCAGGGGAGACAGCAGGCGCCAGACGGGTCCGATGCACACCGACACCGCGACCAGCCCGACCCAGAGCAGGACGTAGAACGCGCCGGCCAGCGCATTGTCGCTGCCTTGTGGACCCCATAGGGCGGCCGCCGCCACCCAGAGGGCGAAAGTCAGTGCCGCTAGCGCAGCGATCCAACGCAGCACCGCGTTATCGACGGTCCGGGTTACCCACTCTGGTAACTCGCGGCCCGGCTTCGCCGGGTCGAAGCGCGGGTTCTTCCACGCGAGCGCGACGACGGCGAACGTCGCCGTAAGCGCCCACGCCGCGCCGATCAAGGCGAAAGACAGCGGTACAGGGAGATCTGTCGACCCGCCGACGCCATGGGCAAGGATGTCGACACGTGGGGTCACGGGCGAACTTGAATGGTGACGACAGTGCGGTTGACATCGTGGAGCTCGACGTCGACCTGACCAGGCACGTCGACGGTGAATTCGAAATTCTGGTCCGGGCGCGGTTCGACATTGAACGTGTGCTCAGGCACAGAATGCACGTGCAGCTGGTCGGCAACGTCGCTGGTCACCTGGAGCACGATCGGTTTCCCGATGGTCGCCTGGGTCTGCCCGTTTGTCGGGGTAACCGTGCCGCCGCTGATGGCGATTTCGACGATCGTGGCTTCTTCGGGAAGTGGCGCCTGATGAGCCCGCGGCGATTGGGTAGCGCCGGCCGCAGAAGGCGTGGGAGCCGCTGACGGACTGGTCGATGCCGAATCGGTCGTCGTCGAGCCGCAGCCGGCCAGCAGGACGAACAGCGCCACCGGGGCGAGGGTCACGACAGATCTGGCTGTTCAGTGGTCATGGGCGTTCGTTCCTCTCAACGACGGGATTCTCGGCGGAACCCGCATCTACAGCGGGTTCGCGACGACGATTTCGGCGCGCGATATAGAACACGACGCCGACAATGATCAGCGCGGGCGCAAACGCGGGCAGGGACATCCACAGCCCTACATCGGTTGCGAGATATGTGACTACGGGAGGCTTCATGATCTTCGAGCCGATTCCCTCGTCGCCGTGATCGCATCCCGATCAACCGCGGCGAACTTCAACATCTGCGACTCCCCACGACATGCATCAGCACCTACGTACTGTCTCCGTAATTCGCGTGGACGAAACATACCGGAACCTCCGGTACCGCGTACCGCTAGGTGAGTCGAACGCCTCGTCGGGCATCGATGGGTGCGAGGCCGAACATCTCGTGAAAAGCCCGGTTTGCATGGGAGCTGTCACTAAAGCCGGCGGCGTGTGCGGCATCGGTGATGGTTCCACCATCACGGGCCACCGCCATCGCACGAATGAGTCGACTCCACCGCACGTAGGCGGGAAACGACATACCGACCTCCTGCGCCATCAGCCGTCCGAGTCGGTCGGCGGACAGGTGCACCGCCTTGGCTACGTCGGTCAGCTTGACCGGGCCGCTGAGCATGTCGGGCAGCATGCCGACCACCGCTTCGACGCTGGGGTGCAGCGCGCCACTCGCCTGCTCCTTCGGCCCGACCAGTCGCGCAATCACGTCATCCGCAGCTGAGGAAAGAGGTTGTCTCGCATCGATGTTGAGGATGCCGGCACCGAGGCGCACCCATTCGTGGACATCAGGGCGGATAGTGCTGCCGAAGAGACGCGTCACTTGCCGGCCGACGACGCTCGTAGGTTCCAGGTACACCATCACTCCAGAGCCTGTGCCGGTGTCGATAGAGTGCGCAGCGCCCGCGGCGATCACCGCCGCAGACGCGGACAGCCTTTGGCCATCGGCGTCGGACAGGGATACCGCACCATCAGTGAGAGTCACAATCTGAAGGGCTGCGTGCGCGTGCTTGTGGGCCGAGCCGATCCGTCCCCGGAAAACGAGCCGCCCCGGCTCGATCAGCGCCTCGCCAGCCCACGTCACGTCCTTGAGTATGCCGTGTGCCGCCATCGCTAGGTTCAGATGCGCAATCCCGAGCGTCTCGGTATCGCCTACCGTGCGACTTCCTCGGGTGATACGGTCGCATCGTCGTTCATGGCACCGAATTTGCATGCGCCACTTGCCCGGAACGGTTCCGCCAGCTGCGCGAGATATCCCGCCGGGTAGTTGGGTTTTGCCGCCATGCCGAGATCATCCGAGCGAAAACGGCGGTCAGGATCGAAGGAGAACGTGCGCAAAGCGTGATCCCATGTCAACGTGAATAGTCCGAAGTTGACATCACCAATACCAGCCCACTTGAGGTGGTGGAAACGGTGGCCTTCGTTGAGTGCCAGCACTTTACGTAGAGGTCCGACGCGGTAATCGGCGTTGGAGTGCTGAAGCAGAAGCTGTACCGCGATCGCCACCGTGAGTACCTCTGCAACGGGTTTCGTCAACCCAAGGATCAGCAGGGGTGTGATGCCTGCCGCCAGTTCAAGTGCTCCGTGCAGCGGGTGCTTCATGAGGCCATTGAAGCCGTAGAAACGCTTGACACTGTGGTGGACAGCATGGAAGCGCCACAGCCACCCGACTCTGTGACTTGCCAGATGTACCAAAGTGACTCCAAGGTCGGTGACAAAGATTGCGATGACAACCTGAACAACAAACGGCAACGACGAAGGCCACCATGCACTGAATGGATTAAGCATCGCCAGGACGGGAACGACGAGCACAGTCAACAGCAACGACGTTTCGTTGATCAGAGCATGTGCGACATCGCGCCGACTGTCACTGATCGGCTCGTTCCAAACATCGCTGTAGGGCAACACCCGCTCAGCCGCGAACGACAAGCCGATCGCAATCAGAATGAGCCCCGCCATGCAGACCTCTGCCCACGCGGCGTGCGCCAACGCGATGGCTGCGCCGTTGACGCCTATCAACATGATCGGCGCATAGCCGTATCGGACGATCGTTGTAACCATGATTACAGCGTCGGCGCAGAAAGATGTCCACCGCTTGAACAGATCCGTTCAATCGCGAAGAGCTGGCGTTCAATGCTAATTAGACAACGAAGTAACGACAGCCAGCTGCTATAAGCCGTGCGGCGTCCCGCCACCTACCGGGGCGTGTTGTTATGCACGATAACGTTACGGTTTGGCGCCACGCTGACGCGCCTATAACGATATGAGAGTTAGCCTGATGCCCAAGCGCAGTCACCGGGAGCACACGACAGCGGGGATCGACTGCAAGGTGTTCGATCTTGTGCAATCCCTTGCAGAAGCGTGCTTATGCGGCAATGCGAGTATTTCATTGGGGTACCTTCGACGGCGAGACGCGGACGGCGACTGTCCAATACATAGGGTTCAGTGAAGATGTCCTCTTTCACGGGCGGCTGCATCGCCGAGGGGTGAGCATCACGGGGGATCGGCAAAGCTACAAATACATGACGGGCTTGCCGGTCCAGGCCTGCTCGGACCGATGCATTCCAGAACACCACCCGGCGGTTGGCACCATAGAGAAGCGTCGTGGATAACGACTGATATCCATAGCGCGGTTGACTTGTCCCCCACGACCCGATCGAGTCGATGCGACAATATGCGGGAATCGAATATGCAGGTTTACCGGTATTAGTCTGCTCATTGCATCCGGTGAATTTGGCATCCTCGCACGGTCAGGACAACAAACATTCCCCAGCCGAGCGAGCGTCCAACAAGAACGAGCTGCAAGACGCTCCCCTGGGGCGGGGAGCAGGCCGCCGCCCCTAGTTAAGGGTGCCGCAGTTCTCCGTAGCGGATAGGTGTCAGATCCTCGCTGTGGCTGACGTGGAGCTGACCGGGGCGGGTCCGTTGTTCGTAGGCGGTGATGACCAGCCAATTCCCCCGGCGGCAGGCACCAGTACGCCTTGCACATGCAGGAACCATGCGGCATGGCCCACCGCTTGGCACGCCGGCCAGTCGTCGCCATAGATGTCGTCGTCCTCGAGCCCCACCGCTTCGCGGGCGTCAGAGGTGATGAGATCCAGGACGGCCAGGTCGGTGGCCTCGATGGTGTGCAGTCGATACGAAGCTTCGAGCATCTTCTCGCGGGTCGTCGACGCCGCCCGCGCGGCGCGTTCTACTTCGACCATGCACGCTTGCGTGGAGTCGGCCAGATAGATCGCCGAGAAGAGTCCGGCAGGGTTTCCATCTTCCGCCGAATCTGCGCGCCCCTTCCCCGACAAGGGGTCACGGTGGGCGCCCCTGTAGCGAGCGCACGTGCCCGACCACCGGCTGGTGCCGCGCGCGTCGATGCGCTGCACCAGGTCCTCGTCGAGCGCATCGCTCACACGAAGATCCCTTCGGCCATGGCGTCGATGAGGGCCAAGACGCGCTGGTACTCGCCGTCACGCACCAGGTCGGCGGGCTTGGCGTGGGCCAGTAATCGATTCGGGGAGAACATCCAGACGTTGGCCTGGTCTCGGGGAAGCACTTCGGCCAGCGCGTCGGCGACGTAGGCCAGTTCGATGAGTCGTTGTTTGTTGAGTCGTTGTGGAACGACCTGTCCCGAGGTCCAGCGCGCCACCGAGCGCGCCGACGCGTCGACGATGTCGCCGACCTCTTCGTAGGTCAATCCCAAGCGCTCGATCGCACTCGACACGGTCGAGGCGAGCGCGTTAGCTCCCACATCGTCTGCCTGTCTTGCTTTTGTCTGCGTGTGTGTCATGCATTCTGTCATGAAACAACGCCCGAGGTCGAGAGGACGTTTTCACACGATGGGCATTCAGTTTCGGCTCGGACCCAACGACCACAAGCAGGTCGAAGATTTCCTGTCGCGTGAGCACGCTGGCACCGACGCCATCACCCTGGACACCAAAGCTGCACGTCACCAGGCCGCTGCGGCGGCAGCCGCCGTGGAGGCGGGCCTGCGGGTGTACTGGGAGCCCGCCGCTGAGCGGCTTGCCGACGAGGGCTTCGGCCTCGACAAGCTGCCGTGGACCGGCCGTCCCTACGGCATCAATGCCCTTGCCGAGGATCAATCGGCACGCCGCGCTGGTAGACCTGACGGTGCAGAAGCACCCGGAGCTCGTCACCCACGTCACGGCCCCGCACTTCTACGTCACCGACGAACGCACTGCACGACTGAACGTCGATCTCGCCGAACGCACCCGCCTGGCCGTCGGCAAGGACAAGCCCACCCGGGCCGTGATCGCCGTTCACGCTCAACGTCAAGTTCACCGACCTCAATAAGGAGTACGGCCTCACCGTCGAGAACGCGGTGCTGCACTACGCTCCCGAGCCGGTACCGAACGCCAACGCCAGCCTGACACTGCTAAAGCCACGCTGGACGATATTCAGCTGGGCACCATCACCCTTGACGACGCCAAGAAGCAGAACAAACTCACCATCGATGGCCAAGAAGCGTCGTTCAACGATTTCCTTGGCCTACTCGACACCTTCCCGTTCTGGTGCAACATCGTCACCCCATAGCCCGAAGCCGGCGTGGCCGTTCACCGAAGACTGACCTGAGATAAAACCGGCCCTAGCCATCGGCACCGATGGCACCTGTCCCAGATGTCGAGTCCGACACCGTGGGCCCGCACACCACATGGCGGTGAAACGCGCGATCTCCGAGGCGTGCGCCAGCCGGTCCACGATAACCTCGCCGCGCTCCTCAAGGACCGGTGAACCTAACAGCCGGCACCGACGTTCACCGCGGCCCGCGTATTCGGCCACCGCACCACGCCGCACGCCCCATCAGACAGCGTCCGCGTCGACACGACCGCGACCCCGCAGCCGCGCTGCGGCGACGCATCGCTCAGTGCGCCCAGCAGGCCGGCGGGAGTGCGGGATCGCGGCCCCGCGGCAGCGTCCCCGCGACGGCATCAACTTGCGCGCTGCCCTGCGCCGTCGCAACGCCGCGCCGAGCGCCCTTCTGTCGTCGGGTTCAGGACGTAGCGCACCCTTGAGACTTCCGTCGCCGCGCCACCGCCGAACCGTCACGCTGGCGCCGCTCCGGCCGGCGGTTCGCCCGCGTCCGGGCCGACCTCCCCGTCCGCCGCCGCCTCCCCCGTTCCGGACACATTCCGACCTAGTGCCTGCGAACCGTTCCGCGATACCGGATTTGCCGCTTTCGGCGCATGCCGTGCCATCACGCGAACGATTGCGATCCCGAGGTCGTGTTTGGTGGCGATCGTCGTCAGCGTCTCACCCCGCTCACGCATCCGTTCGACGGCCGCGCCCGCCGCTTCGCGATCGTCGCCTACCCGTTTAGCTTCTTCGCGCGCCAACTGCGCGTCGGCCTGCGCGCGCAGCTCCGCGCGCCGCTGCTTCTTCCACTCGCCAATCGCGTCGAGTTTGTCGATCGCGTGAAGCAGGATCGTCGCGTCCTTAAGGTTCGCCTTCTCCCGCGCCGCAAGCTCCTCGTTGGCGCGCCGAGCCGCTTCCACAGCCCGGCGCCGGGCCTCCGCCTTGGATGTTCTCGCTGCCGTCATGGTTGAGGACCTTAGAAGTGTTCGGGCCGTGCAGGCCACCACCACAGCCACATTCGTCGCCCACGACTTTTTTCGTCCGCCCTCCTGACCGCTTCACCGTCGCCACCCTCAACCCACCGTCACCCACCCCACTCGCCAACCACCGCACCCACCGCCAGCCGCCCACCTCACACCCCGTTTACAGCCCGCCGACAGACCACACACCTCTTGCACTATGGGTCGGAAGGTCGCGAATCAACCTGAAGTTGACGCGTATATCTGGCGCATGGGACCAGCGCCGGATGCGCTTCATTGAACCACTTTCGTGTTCCTCCTGGTAGACGGATTTCGCTCGCAGGTGTGGTAACTTGCGGTTGTCATTGACAACTCTAAGTTGACGATAGATGGAGGTTCTCTTGTGAGCGTTCCGGGGTCGGCGCACTTGGTTCTTGCCTCGGGCGTGGTTCACCTGGACGAGGCCAGCGCAGTCTTCGAAGCGATGCTGTCTGGGTGGGGTCGTCAACAGGCGTCTCGGCTACTCGCTGCTGAGGCCACGATCGAGCCGCGGCTGGCGTTGGTGCGGCGGTTCGCAGAGTTCGCCGGGGCGCCTCCGTGGGACTGGACTGCCGGCGATGTCGAAGACTTCACGGCCGCTTTGATGTCGGGCCCGGAACGCAAAGCACCGTCGACCATTCGCGGCTATCACATGTCGTTGCGGATGTTCTGCGACTACCTACTCGATAGCCGCTACGGTTGGATCGCGCAATGCGAGAACAGGTTCGGACGGATCCCATCGCAGGTCTGTCACGACTACAACACCGCCGCGCATCTGGTCGACTACGAGGGCAAGCCCGCGCGTCGCCCGTTCACCTACGACGAACTGGAAACATTGTTCGATTTCCTCGATGATCGCGTCGATGTTCTCGCTCGGTCCAGGAACAAAGGCGCGTTCGCGGCGCTGCGCGACGCACAGATGATCAAGACGGCCTACGCCTTCGGTTTACGCCGCCGCGAGCTGTGCTATCTCGATCTCGCCGACCTGCGTCCGAACTCGCGGATGCCGGCCTGGGGCACGTTCGGCGCCGTCCACGTTCGCTACGCCAAATCACGTCGCGGCAGCTCTCCCAGGCGTCGCACCGTGCTCGCCGTTCCGGAGTTCGACTGGGTGATCGACGGACTGCGCCAATGGGTCGACCACGGCCGCCCACTCCTCAGCCCCGGGAACCGTCAAGAGCTCTGGCTGACCGAGCGTCGACGGCGCGTGGCGACCAAGACCATGGATAGGCGATTCGCCGTCGCACGGGTGCAAGCGGGACTGCCTGCCGAGCTCACCTTGCACTGCCTGCGGCACTCCTATGTCACCCATCTGATCGAGTTCGGTTATCCGGAGCGGTTCGTCACCGAACAGGTGGGGCACTCGTATGCCTCGACCACCGCGATCTATACCTCGGTGTCCGACGACTTCAAGACCAAAACACTGCAGGCGGCGCTGCGCCGCGTCTACGGATCATCCACGACGACAGGTGAAGGCGGAGATGAGCACTAGGACCGTGCTGCGGTGGAACCTGCGTCAGCTGATGGCCCAGAACGGAATGTTCGCCACCACCGACCTTGTCGCACCGCTGCACGAGCGTGGCGTGGAGATCTCCCGACAGATGGTGCACCGGATCGCGACCAAGCCCCCGCAGCGCATCAATCTCGACCTGCTCGCCGCCCTCTGCGACATCTTGTCGTGCACGCCCAACGACCTGCTCGAGCTCGTCGCCGAACAAGTCCGTGAGGCGCCCGCGGTCAACGACAGCGGACCCGGCATCGGCGACCTGCGACCCATCCGCGCCACCATCCGCCGCCCCCACGACAACCAGTGACTCAGCGGGCCTGCTGGGAGTGTGCAAGCACCATCCGGCTAACCCCACTGACGCACGGGCGTCGCATCTGTGTCGCATGCCGTCGCAGACGGCACTATCACCCCGAGAAATGCCCGCGGTGTGAGACCGTGCGGCCACTGGCGTGGCAGCTCGACGATGCCATCGTGTGCGCCTCCTGCGCCGGTGTCGCATCGATCTTCACCTGCAGCGAATGCGGCCGCGAAGAACACCCCTACGGGTTCTACCGATGCGCCCGCTGCTTCCTACGCGAGCGCCTCACCGAGCTGCTCACCGACCCGATCAGCGGCACGATTCATCACCGACTACGGCCCGTGTTCGACGAACTGATCAACGCCGACCGCCCACAGACGGTGCTCTGGTGGCTGCGAAAGAAGCCCGGTACCGGCCCGCAGCTCCTTCGCGACATGGCCTGCGGAACGCGTGAAATCAGCCACGACACCTTCAGCGATCTTCCCTCGGACCGAGCCCACGATTACTTGCGCAGCCTCCTGGTCGCGGTCGGCGTTCTGGGCCCGATCGACATCCGCGTCGAACGGATGCTGCCCTGGATCGAGGACGTTGTAGCCGAGCTTCCGGCCGAAGACGCCGCCATCGTTCGCCGATTCGCGCATTGGCATGTACTGCGCCAGATGCGCAAGGCCTCCCACGAGAACCGGCTGACGAGATCGATGACCGATGCCTGCCGTCGTCGCGTCCGCGTGGCGATTCAGTTCATGGCGTTTCTGCACACCCACGACGCCACTCCGGCGACAGCGACACAGGAGATGCTGGAGCGCTACCAGGCGCTCCACCGGAGGCCGCTCACTGCCGAGTACGCCTTCCTCGTCTGGCTACGCCAATCCCGCATCAACACCACACTGAGGGTCACCGATCCGCCACGGTCACCTCCCTCGGTAACCGTCTCGGATTCCCAGCGGTGGGCCGCCGTCGGGCGGCTGCTGCACGACGACACAATCCGCCGCAAAACCCGCATCGCGGGACTGCTCACATTGTTGTTCGCCCAACCTCTTTCGCGCATCGTCGCCCTGCGATCAAGCCAAATCTCGATCTCCGACGATCACGCCGTGCATGTCGTCTTCGCCGCCATCCCCATCCAAATGCCTCCCCTACTCGACGACCTCATCCGCGAGCATCTGGAGCAGCAATGCGAAAGCCGCTACACCCCATCCCATACGGGCTGGCTGTTCCCCGGCCGACTTCCCGGCACCCACCTGTCCACCGAGAACATCCGCACCCAGCTCGTCGCGGTCGGGGTGAAACCCTACGAACATCGCAAAGCCGCCCTCTTCCAGCTCGCCAGCGACATGCCCGCACCCGTGCTGGCCGAACTGCTCGCGATCACCACCAAGAACGCAGCCGCCTGGGCCAAACTCGCCGCCCGCGACTGGACCGATTACGTCACCGAACGCGGCAGATCAATGCCGCATCGAAGGCGGAGCTAACTCGCAACAGCGATGTCGTAACCACTCCATGCCGCCGAGGCCACGATTCGCCTGCTCTCGTCAAAGTTGTTCTTTGTCAATCCTCCTCGCCACAAGTCAAGCAATCGAGAAACGGGTTCAAGCAGTTGCGCGCCCTCAAGCGTCTGAGACGCCGAACCGCGGGTGACCTGCACTTCGGGTAGCTCACTACCCTGCTGCGAGTCTCCGCACCTCGCTGTGGAACGGAAACCAGCGTACGGCCTCGCCGATGATGGCGACGAATGGTCCTTCGATGCCATCACCGACGCGATTTGCGAGAGGCGAAAAGGGCCCGAAGACCAGCCGGCTCGACATTGTGATTTCGTTGTGCCTAGCGAGCTGAGCGCGCCGGGCGGCCCGTCTTCTTGGTGGCGATGTTCGATTTTATGGCGTCGCTGTCGGTGTTGCGGTGGGCGGCGAGAAAGTCATCGACGATGTTCGCGCAGTCATTGTGAGTGATAGTGCGAAGCCCGGTCATTCGGGCGAAGGCGAGTGGTCCGACGAGTTGGCAAAGCGCCAGTTCCTGGTCGAAGTCGTTGAGTTCGGCTTGAGCTTTTGGGCTGGTGAGTACGGCGTCAAATGGTTGACGATATTGATCGACAACTCGGGTCCGTAGCGCCCCGGATGTGTGGCGGTCTTCCGCTTGGGCATTGGAGCCGGTGGGCCCCAATGAGAGCCACGCGAGTGTCGTGACATGCAGCGGTGCGTCGTTGAAAAGGGCGGCTTGGCGGCTGAGCAATTCGATCAGCTGCTCACGGAGGGGTCCGCTGGTCGGTGCCGGAGTGGTCACTTGTGGAAGTAGGCGTTCGAACGTGGCTGCCAGTAAATGCGACGAACTGTGGAAGTGGCGGTACAGCGTGGTTCGGGCCACTTTGGATGCTTTGGTGACGGCATCGATAGTGACCGCTTCCACCCCACCGGTGCTCAGTAGCGTTGCCGCAGCATCCAGCAGCCGGGTGCGTGACCGGATGAGCCGAGGGTCCACGTCGTCGTCAGGGACGGGCACTGCCTGACTGTCGCTCACTCGTTCACCTCGGCGGTCGATCTTCACGCGATGCTGTCACGGCAGTCTAGCAGTGTGGTACTAACGGTAGCGCAGCGAAACCGATCGTATTGGAGGGTGACGGTGCCCGAAAGCCTGTTGCCGCCCGAGCGGCTGCCCTCGCACACCACGACATGCATGGGTTGCGGCCCGGACAACCCCCACGGACTGCGGTTGGTGGTGCATCGTAGCGGCGACGCGGTGTACACCGATGTGACGTTCGATGAGCGCCATATCGGGGCCCCGGGCCTGGCCCATGGCGGGGCAGTGGCCGCGGCATGTGATGACGTCCTGGGCTTCACGTTGTGGATCGCCGGAACCCCGGCGGTGACCCGCACCCTGACGGTCGAATATTTGCGGCCGGTGCCGCTGCATCAGACCCACCGGATTACTGCCCACATCGTCTCTCGTGAAGGGCGGGCGCTGCATGTCACGGCGACAGGCACGGGTGAGGGTGGGATCGCCCGCTTCACCGCCAGTGCAGTGTTCATTGTCGTCAGCCCTGAGCACTTCGCCGCACACGGCGATGTCAGCGCTTTCGGCGATCTTCTGGAGCAGTTCTCGCGCCGCGGCGGCCTCGACCCGGAGCCGTCATGACTGTCCCTCAGGCGCGCAGCCACGGGAAAACCCCGCCTTCGGAAGCGAACTCGGTCGCTGCAGAGAAGCGAGCCGCTAACGCGTCGCGTTCACGCGCGTCCGCACGGCGCCGGGAGACCATTCTTGATGCAGCTTTGGTCGTGGCCGCGGCGGGTGGTTACGAGGCGGTTCAGATGCGGACAGTTGCCGAGCGGGTCGGCATCGCCGTCGGCACGCTTTACCGCTATTTCCCGGCGAAAACCCACTTGCTGGTGGCAGCGCTGACGCGCGAGTTCCGTCGACTCGACTCGGCCGGGGACTGGGCGAGTGGTGAGGGCACACCGCTGGAACGGCTCGAACGGCTCACCGCACATCTGCATGACCGCTGGCAGCGCGACCCATGGCTGACGACGGCCATGACACGGGCCTTCGCAGTCGCAGATACCCGCGCCGCCGCGGAACTCGACCGCGCGGCCGATGAGATCCAGATCCTGCTGGCCCGCACGCTCAGGGGCGGCGAGCCCACTCCTACCGATCTGCACGTGGCTGGGATCATCTCCGACATCTGGCTGGCCAACCTCGTGGCCTTCAGCGGCCACCGCGCGACAGCCGCCGACACCCGCGACCGCATTGACCGAGCCACCAGGCGCGTCGTGACCAGCGCTGCTAGGCCAGCCGTCTACCGGTAACGATACTGCTGGTATCGCAGCGATACTTGGCGTACTCTTTGGGGATACGGCTCAACGATGCGTCGAAAAGAGACTGCCATGTACACCCAATGGATCGAAAACCTTGTCGTACAACGCCTCTCGCTGCACGGCGGCCTGGTTCTGGATTTCGATGATTACAACGAAATCGTCATCTCCTGCCCCCTACTATTGACGCTTCCTGCCGTCGGCACCTACCCCATCGAGGCGGTGCGTATTGACCCCCTCAGGATCGCGACCCACGAACGCCCGCTGCTGAACCTCGCCGGCGCACTGTGCACCCAGGCCTGGTCCAGCGACGATGGAGGGCTACACCTGAGCTTCTCGCGCGGACATCGCATCGATGTCGATCCCGACGCTGAACAGACAGCGTGGGAGCTCTATGGCATGCGCCACGGCTACATGGCCTGTCTACCTCAAGGACGGGTACGCGTGGTCCGCCATGACCTCCCCGACACCGACGACGCCAACATCGTCAACAGCGTCAGGCAATCATCGGCGGGGTCGGCGCGGCAGACCCACTAATCCGGCCGCGGACACTGCGACGGGTCGACTTGGGCGGCAATACGTGGATCAGGTTGAACGTGGACAGGACCGCCCTGGCGACATCGAGGCGGGCGAGCATTCCCGGATGATGCTGTCGAGGTTTTGTTGCACGCGTTCGGCAGTGATGCCGACCGATGGTGAATACAGCATGATGTGGTCGAGGACGCCGTTGTACCGTCTCAATTGTTCACGGACCTCGTGCGCCGTCCCGGCGACACCCATGGCGTCGATCATCTCCTCGGACACAGCGGCGAACATCGCCGGGAAATCGCGCTGGGCGAATGCTTGCCGGATGGCTCGGCCTTCGCTGGCGAAGCCGTTCACATCGAGTACCGTCTCGTAGGATTTGACCGAGGAGTAGAACGCAATCTGCTGCGCCAGTTCGCGCCTGGCGACCTCGGCGTCGTCGTGGATGGCGCACATCACCATGGAAATGATTTCCACGTCATTGGGGTCGCGGCCGGTGTGCGCGGCGCCCCTGGCGATAGCGGGCCGGACGACCTCTTCGACGTAGGTGGTTGTGAACAGCGGATGTCCGGCTAGGCCGTCGGCCACCCGCCCGGCCGCCTCGCACATCCGGGGCCGGACACCGGCAGTGACGATCGGGATCGGCCTGCTGGAGGGTCCCACGTCGCCGGTCGGGGTGAGATTCATTCTGTAGAAACGGCCCTCGTGATGGATCGGGCCTTCATGCAGGTTCCATATCCGGCGCAGCAGCATCACGAGTTCTTCCATCCGCAGGGCGGGTGCGGAGGTGTCGGGCACGCCGTGCCAGTCGCCCATCATCCGTTTGGTGCCGTTGCCGATGCCGAGTACCAGTCGTCCGTTGGAGAGTTCGTCGAGGTCGCGCGCCTCGGTGGCCAGCACCAGGGGGCTTCGGCCGACGCCGTAGAGAATGGAGGAACCGATCCGACAGTTCTGGGTGCTGTTGGCCATCGCGGCCATGGAGATCGATCCGGACCGAGAATAGAACTCCGAGGCCCATACGGCGTCGAACCCGGCCGCATCAGCGGCCTGGGCGGTCTGGGCCAGTGACTTCAGATCCGCGCCGAGAACCGACAGGCCGTAGGTGCTCATGACTGGTCTCCTGTGCGCGGGCGCAGCCCGTCGAACATGACGGCGCTGAGGGTGCTGGCGACCACCGTCTCGTCGAGGTGGTTATCGGTGACCAGGTACATGAGTGCATTGATGGTGACCGCGCCGAACAGCGCAATCGACGTCGATCGCGCATCGGGCTGAGCGACGAGGGATCCGTCGCGGGCCCCTTCGATGAGCAGGGTTTCGACGGGTTGTTGGTAGGCGGTATTGATCATCTCGGCGATAGCCGGCATGCGGGCCGCTCGTCCCAATTCGCCGATGAGTGCACGGCATACCGCTGGCCGCTGCGCCATTGCCCGCAGTTGTGCGCGGATCACGAGTTCGAGGCGTTCGGCACCGGTGCCGCCGGTGTGCACGATCGCGGTCACAGCATCGAAGATGTCCTTGAGGAGGTCTTCGAGCAGGAAAGCAAGGATGTCCTCTTTACCGGCGAAGTAGTAGTACAGCGTCGCTTTCGGCACACCGGTCACCGCGGCGACGTCTTCGATCTTGGAGTCGTTGAGCCCCTTCTCGGCGAACAAGTCCGCCGCGGCGGGAAGCCGGTCAGAGATCTGACGTGGAATCTTGCGCATTGCCCCCCTGTCCCGTTCGGCCGGTTTAGACTGCGAGTCTAAACCGTCGTTACTTTGGTGGTCGGAGGTCTTGGTGGTCTCGGTGCAAATTCGTTACGACCCGTTCGACGCCTCGATTCTCAACGACCCCTATCCGACGTATCGGTCGTTGCGTGACACGGCTCCGGTGTACCGCGCCGAGGAATCCCATACCTGGGTGTTGAGCCGGCACGCCGACGTCCAGGCCGCAGCACTGGATCACGGCACGTACTCCTCGGTGGACGGCATCTTCCCCACCCCACCGGGATCGGACTTCATCGGCTCGTTCCTGCCGATGATGATCGTGATGGACCCTCCGCGCCACGACCAGTTGCGTGCCCTGGTGAGCCGGGCGTTCACTCCCCGGCGGGTGGCCGGGCTGCAGGGCGCCATCACACAGATGGCCGCGGAGTTGTTCGAGCGCCTCGACGAGGGCTCTGGTTCGGCGGACTTCGTGACCGACTTCGCCGCGATCCTGCCCGCCGCGGTGATCGCCGATCTACTGGGCATTCCCGCCACCGATCGTGATCAGTTCCGATTGTGGTCGAGCCAACTGGTCCAGGTCGACGTCAACCACGGACAAACCACCGACGCACTGACCGCCGCCACCTCGATCTACGCCTACTTCACCGACTTCCTCGCCGACCGCCGCCAAACCCCCCGCGAGGACATGATGTCGGCGTTGGCGAACGCCACAGTCGACGGGATCAGACTGACCGACGAGGAAGTCCTCGGCTTCTGCGCGCTGCTGCTCGTCGCGGGCTACGAGACCACCACCAATCTGCTGGGGAACTCCGCGGTCGTGCTGGCCCAGCATCGGCAGACCCGCCGACGCCTGGCCGCCGATCGAACACTATTGGGGCCGGCAGTTGAGGAGTTGCTGCGCTACGACTCACCGGCACAGGGACTTTCACGAACCCTGACCCGCGACGTCACACTGCACGACACGACCATGCGTCAAGGTGAGAAGGTGCTGCTGCTGTTCGGGTCGGCCAACCGCGACGAGCGCGCCTTCCCCGATCCTGACGTGTTCGACATCGAGCGCACCAGTGAGCACCAGGTCGCCTTCGGTCGCGGCATCCACTTCTGTCTGGGCGCGGCACTGGCGCGGATGGAGGCCCGCATCGCTCTGGATGCTCTGTTGGACAAGGTGCCCGACTGGGAGGTCGATCTTGAATCGGCGCGGCGGCTGCGGTCCGGACCGATCCGCGGCTACACATCGCTGCCCATCACTTGGACCACACCGGTCTAGCCCGTGCCCCTCCTCGACGACGCGTCGTGTGCATCACCGCGCGGCCAGGTTCTTCATCGCCGTCGATATCGAGCACTCCGCCGCGCACGGCGACCTCGGCGCATTCGGCGACATGCTCAAACGATTCGCGGGCTCGAACGGTGATCGACCCATGACCGGACAGGAGAAAGGGGCATGGTGGTGGCAGTGACATTCGCGCACTTCGATGAGCAGATCGCCGACCAGCTGCTCAGATCGCCGAACACAGCAGGTGGACTGTCGAGGTTTCTGAGCTTTCGGCACACCGAACTCGCCGCCGGTCGGCTGGTGGCAGAGATGGAAACCCGTGCCGAACTGCTCACACCCTTCGGCACCCTGCACGGCGGATGTCTATCGGCGATGGTCGACCACTGTCTCGGAGTCGTGTTCTACCCCGTCATTCCGGCCGGATCATGGGTCGCCACCACCGAATTCAAGCTAAACCTGCTGCGACCCGTGTCCACCGGTGTGTGTGTCGCCGTCACCGACATCGTGTCGCTGGGCAAGCGCAGTGGAGTGGCGCGCATCGACATTAGCAACGGCGACAAAGCCGTCTGCGTAGCCCAGGGCACGGTCACGATCGTGAACGCCGCGGGCAACGCACTATGAAGGCGCTTGCTGCCGGGCCCACGCTTCGGGCGGACGACGATCTCGCCAGGAAGGTGTCATGACCTCCGCCGTGCAGCATCGGGTCCGAACCCAGGACGGGATCGCCCTGGCTGCGGACTGCTACGGCCACGATGACGCCCGTCCCGTCGTGCTGCTCCTGCACGGCGGCGGCCAGAACCGGCACGCGTGGAGCACTTCAGCGCGTCGCCTCCACGCATGCGGATACACAGTCGTCGCCTACGACACCCGCGGTCACGGCGACAGCGACTGGGACCCAGCCGGCAGGTACGACATCGAGCGACTCGCGACCGATCTTCTCGCCGTGCGCGAGCACTTCAGCGCCTATACCGCCCCTGCGGTCGTAGGTGCATCCCTTGGGGGCATGACCGTGCTCGGCACGCATCTGTTGACATCCGGGGCGTCGTGGGCGGCGGTCGTCCTGGTCGACGTCACCCCGCGACTTGAATTCCAGGGCGCCCGTCGCGTGGTGACGTTCATGGCCGCACATCCCGATGGCTTTAGCACCCTCTCTGACGCCGCAGAGGTGATCGCCGCGTACAACCCCCATCGCTCGCGCCCGGCCAACGTCGACGGCCTGCGCAAGGTGCTACGGCAGCGTCACGACGGCCGCTGGATCTGGCGGTGGGACCCGGCATTCATTCACTCCAACTTCGACTTTCTCCGCGACGAATCGACCACGGGAACGGAGCAATTCGACGCAATCAGCCACCTGCTGATCGACGGAGCCCGACGGGTCAATGCCCCAACACTTCTCGTAAGGGGCCTCTTGTCCGACGTGGTCTCCCAAGCCACCGTCGACGAGTTCAAGCAACTGGTTCCCCACGCCGAGACCGTCGACGTATCCGGCACCGGACACATGATCGCCGGCGACGACAACGACGCCTTCGGCTGCGCCGTCACCGAGTTCCTCGGCCGGAACCTCCTGTAGGTCGCGACGTTGGTCGAGCACCATCGATCGGCCAGTAGTCAGAACCGATCTTGACTTCACAGCGCGCGAAGCGGAGCCCATGAAGTGTTCTTCGGTTAAGGCCGACTTTGAACTGTGCCGGGCTCTGGTCGAGCTAGACGCCACTACGCACTTGCTGGCCACCATCGGCGTCGAAGAGTTCCTTGGTCCAGCGTTCGAGGATTTCTGCGCTGTCCCAGTCGTCGGGATGAAATCCGGCGCGGGTGTAGGAGCGAAAGCGCGCAATTGCTGCTGGGCTGAATAGCGGGTTATGACGGAAGGCTCGAAGGCTGCGCAGCAAGCGCACCGGGTTGTAGGCGGAACGGTCACCAGCCAGAGAGCGGGTGGTCTGGATGACCAACTCGCTGAACAAGAGGAGGCTGGCGATCCGCATCCCCCAGACCCTGGTGCGTTCGCTTCCACCGACCGTCTCGTAGACATCGAAAGCAACGGCCTTATGCTCGCATTCTTCCAGTGCGTGCCAGAGCAGAATAGGCCGCACTTCGGTGTCGCCGATCAGTTCTTGAGCTTCGTCGCTGGTGAGAATGATCTCGGCGAATGTCGCCGTGTAGTGCTCGAGGGCGGCCGTCACAGCCAGGCGCATCTTGGGAGAAAAACGCTTCTCAAGTCGGCCAACCAGCTTCTTGACATGCCGATCGATCCCCTCGGTGGGATAGCCCATTGCTTGAAGCCGATCGTTGAGCAGCCGATGCTGGTGTCGGTGGGTGGCCTCTTGTGCGATAAACCCCTTGACCGCCTCCTTGAGGTCAGCGTCGCTGATGTGGTCCCGGTACTCGCGGACTGACCGGATAAAGAAGTCTTCGCCTTCGGGGAACGTGGCCGACAAGGTGGACACAAAGTGGCTCATCACCAAGTCGCCATCAACGAAGTGCTGCCGACTGGTCCCAGCAGGCATATCGAATCGAACACGGCGGGGCTTCGGGACGACCCGTGCGGTGGGCCGTGTGGACGAATCGTCGCTCATGTTGTTCTCCCATTCGCCAAGGACGCGCTGTCAATCTGACTCTAAGCCTTGTCAGAATTAGATGGCAAGCTATCCACGTGGTTTCGGCGCGGGTGTATAGCGGAATGTCCGCCGAGGAGCGTCACCGGAACCGGCGCACCCGTCTCATCGAGGCCGCAACGGAGTTGATCGGCACGCGCGGCGTTGCCGCCGCCACTGTGACTGCCGTCTGCGCTGAATCGGGTGTCACGTCACGGTACTTCTACCAGCACTTCTCCGACCGAGACGCACTCCTGCGGGCTGTCTACCAGCAGCTCTATGCCACCTTCCAGGAGGTGATAGTCGACGCGATCCCCGATGCCGGCGAGCCACCGGAGGTATTGGCGTACGCGCCAATCCGCAGGCTGGTCGGCATGATCGACAACGACCCGCGGCTGGGTCGGATCCTGTTCGTGGAATCTGCAACCGAGCCGCTGCTCCGAGAGCTACGCAGCGAACTAATGGCAGGTTTCACCGACCTTGTCTTGCGCGAAGCCAGACTTCACCTCGACATCGCCGACTCTGCCGTGGGGGTTGCCCATTTGGCTTCGACCTTGGGCGTGGGAGGGCTATTCGAAGTCTTGCGCCGCCGACTCGACGGAGAACTGGAATTCACCACAGATGAACTCGTTCAGCACTGCGCAGGTTTCCTGGGCAGCCTAGGCAATTACGTGCTGCTGCAGAACACGGGCCAGTCGGCCACAACCGAAGCGCAAACCTAGAGCTAGCGGCCCCGCTACGCGATGTGGCCGTGCGTGCGCCCGACGACCAACGTCCGAGAACAGCAACAGCAAGACCCTGAACGGCATCCAAGGCCAGTGTCGTCGACTTACAGCGTCAGCCCTGGCTTCCAGAAACCCACTGAGTGTTCGATCATTCCTCTGCCCACTGCGACCGTCGGCCCGGTCCCGACTCGATAGCGGTCGCCGGCCCCTTCGCCAGCCGCGCGCTTTGCGCGGCCTGGCGACGACGGCCCCGCCACCACTTGCACTACATGCGGTAGCGTAGCGATACCGATAGTATCGCTACGATTCGCTACTAGTGGAGGCCCAGTGACCGACGGCACTGCAGATTCCCCAGGCCAGGCCACGCGCCGTGGCCAGCGGGACAACGGATCCCCCAACCCGGCCGAAACCCGCGAGTACAGCGAACGGTTGGCAGCGCTAGCCCGATTCACCCTCCGACACAAAGCGCTGGTCATCGGGGTATGGCTAGGCGCCGCGGTCGTCCTCGCGTTGCTGTTCCCCCAGCTAGAAACCGTGGTGCGCCAACAGTCGGTGGACCTCATCCCTCGCGATGCGCCGTCCTTGCAGACGGTTGACCGCATGAGCGCCGCTTTCGGCGAAGAAGGCTCAAAAACCATGGTGTTCGTCGCCATGGAAGACCCCAATGGCTTGACTCCGACTGCACGGCAGCGCTACGGCGAACTCGTGCGCCGGTTGCAGGGCGAAGGCAACCACGTCCTGCTGGTGCAGGACCTACTGTCCGATCCGATTACCGAAGCCCAGGCAGTCAGCGCCGACCGCAAAGCTTGGTACCTGCCCGTAGGTGTCACCGGCACCCTCGGAGACCCCACGGCCGCCGAATCGGTAAACGCGGTGCGCAACATCGCCGCCGAGGTCTTCACCGGCTCGACCACGACTGTGCAAGTGACGGGACCACCGGCAACCTTCAGCGACATGATCGCATCCGCCGAGCACGACCTGCTGCTGATCTCAATCGCTACCGCGGGCGTGATCGCCCTGATCCTGCTGATCGTCTACCGGTCGGTGTTCACCGCGCTGTTACCGCTGCTAGTAATCGGGTTGAGCCTGGCAGTCGGGCGCGGCGTGCTGTCCGCCCTCGGCGAGATGGGCATGCCCGTCTCCCAGTTCACCGTCGCCTTCATGACTGCGATCCTGCTCGGCGCGGGAACCGACTACACCGTATTTCTGATCAGCCGATACCACGAACAGCGCCGCGCCCAAGTACCCGCCGATCAGGCCGTCATCCACGCCACCGCCAGCATCGGGCGCGTCATCCTCGCCTCCGCCGCCACCGTCGCACTCGCGTTCCTGGCCATGGTCTTCGCGCGGCTCAGCGTCTTCGCCGCCCTTGGCCCCGCGTGTGCCATCGCCGTACTGTTCGGATTTCTGGCCACCGTAACCCTGCTGCCACCGGTGCTGTCGCTAGCCGCCAAACGCGGCATCGGTGAACCCAAACCCGATCGCACCCGCCGCTACTGGAACAGCGTCGCCGTCGCCGTGGTCCGCCGTCCCGTGCCACTACTCATCGTCAGCCTGGTCATCTTGCTCGCCCTGTCGGCAGCGGCAGCAACCATCAAAATCAGCTACGACGACCGCAAGGGCCAACCAGACACCACGGCCAGCAACCTGGGCTACCACCTGCTGGACCGCCACTTCCGCAAAGACGTCGTCATCAGCGAATTCCTCGTCGTGGAAAATCCGACCGACATGCGGACCGGCAAAGGACTGGCCGATCTTGACGAGATGGCCTCCCGCGTCTCCCAGATCCCCGGCGTCACCAAGGTTTCCGGAGTCACCCGCCCCACCGGAGAGCGCCTCGACCAAGCAGAACTGGCCTGGCAGAACGGCCAGATCGGCGACAAAATGGCCGGCGCCGTCGCCGAGGGCAACTCCCGCAAGGACGACCTCACCAAACTCACCGACGGCGCCGACCAGCTCGCCGACGGCCTCGCCCAACTCGACAGCACCGTGCGCACCGCCTTCACACCACTAGCCGGAATCCTCACCCAAGCCCAATCCGCAGGAACTCAGGTCAACCAATTCCGGCCGCTGCTGCAACAACTTTCCGCCACTGCCCCCGCCGTCGACCAAGCCATCCAATCCGGCCCAGGACTACGACCGCTGGCCAACCAAGCCCAAAACGCAATCACTCAACTCGACCCACTCGTCGGCGCCCTCAACACCTCACCCTGGTGCGCCACCACCCCACAATGCGCCCAAATCCGCAACCAGGTCCAGATCCTGGTCACTCTGCGCGACAACGGATTCTTCAACCAAATCGCCGACCTCGGGGACCGCTACGATCCCGCCACCAATGCCACCGTTGGTGGCACCCTCGCCAACGTCCAGAACGCAGTCGCCTCACTGGACAAGGCATTCGGAGCCCTGGGTGACCCCGCCGACCTGACCACAAATCTCCGCCGATTGCAGGACGGAATCGGACAGCTGGCCTCCGGCGCCCAAGCACTCGCCACCGGCGTCCGCACCCTCGCCGACAGCAACATCGAAATGCTGTCCGGCATGAGCCAGATCGCCACCCAACTACAGAACTCCTCGCGCGCAGCGGCCGACTCCGACTCCTCGAGCGGTTTCTACCTGCCCGCCAACGCATTCGAGAACCGGCAATTCACCGACGTCGCCGAACAATTCCTCTCACCGGACGGCAAAACAGCGCGGTTCATGATCGAAAGCAGCCACGACCCATACAGCGTTGAAGCCATGGACCTCGCCAGCCGCATCACCGACACCGCCAACACCGCACGACCCAACACGTCACTCGCCGACGCCACCGTGTCCGTAGCCGGCTTCCCCGCCGTCAACTCCGATATCCAACGACTCCTCTGGGCCGACTTCGCACAACTAGCCATCGCCACCATCATCATCGTCGGCGTCATCCTGGTCCTACTACTGCGCGCACTCCTAGCACCGCTCTACCTACTAGGCACCGTCGTGCTCAACTACCTCGCATCACTCGGCATCGGCGTCGTAGTCTTCCAATGGGGACTGGGCCACGAAATCGCCTGGCCCGTACCGCTGCTGGCGTTCATCATCCTCGTCGCCGTCGGCGCCGACTACAACATGCTGCTCGTCTCACGGCTCCGCGAAGAATCCGGAACCAACATCCGCGTCGGCGTCCTGCGCACCGTGGCAAACACCGGAGCCGTCATCACCTCCGCTGGCCTCATATTCGCCGCCAGCATGTTCGGCCTCATGGTCGGCTCAGTCGCCATCATGATCCAAGCCGGCCTCATCATCGGCTTCGGGCTGCTGCTCGACACCTTCCTCGTGCGCACCCTCACCGTGCCCGCCATCGCCACACTCCTACGCGAAGCCAGCTGGTGGCCCACCAAAGCAACAAACCCGCGACCCGGTCAGACCAACCCAGGAGGCATTAAGGACGCACCTCACGTGCTGGTCCAGGAGAGGTGAAAAGCGAACAGAGCAATACCCGGCGCTACATGCCGACCAGCGTGAAGGCGTATTCACCCCGAATGAATACGACCCCTGCGCCGGTACAGCGGACCGCTTATCGACGGACGAAAACGGGTACGGCTGCCGATCGGCCCCCGGTGCTGCGAGGATGGCGAGGCTCGCTGACGTCCGACGTCTGCCGCGGCGACGCTCGTCGAAGGGCACGGATTGCATCTCGGAGGCCCCGATCATTAAGACCTGCGGAAAGCGGTTGAACGACCAGGCCAATGCAGAGAAGTCCGCGCTACCGTGCAGCAATGGCATCGACGGTCGGCGCTCTGTTCGCCGCGGCCGGTGTTCGGCGCCTCGGCGCCGTTCCGTGGCAGACAGCCGTGCCATCGGTGTGTCCGGGCGTTTACGTCGTGGCCAGAGTCTCCGACCCCGCCGGGCAGGTTTCAGGCGACGCGGACATCGACCTATCCGCGGTCAGACAGCTGTTGGAGATCCGCAAGGAGTTGACCCTAGACGGGCAGCGACCCTCGCCAGAAGCGCTGTCCGACCGGCTCATGTCAATGTGGCTACCAGACGAACCTGCGATCTACGTCGGGCGAGGAATTGTCAATACCTGTGGATCGGCGTGTTTCAGGCGACCTCCGTTCCGGCTTGCTGATCGCCGTCTGAGGGCGGTGTCGGTGGGGTGATTTCGGTGGGGCGTTCGAGCAGTTTGCCCTTGTGGAAGACCGCGCCGGCGCGGACCAGGGCGACCAGGTGTGGTGCGTTGACGGCACGCCAGCGGGCCGCGGCGGCGTCGATGAGCTTGTAGGCCATGGCCAGACCAGCCGCACGTGATCCCGGCCCCTTGGTGACCTTGGTTCTCAAACGTACTGTGGCAAAGGTGCTTTCGATCGGATTTGTCGTGCGTAGGTGGATCCAGTGCTCGGCGGGATAGTGGTAGAACTCCAGTAGGGTGTCCAGATCGTCGGTGATCTTGGCGACCGCCTTGGGGTACTTGGCCCCGAAGTCGACCGTGAAGGCCTTGACCGCGACCTGGGCCTTGTCGATATCCTCGGCGTTGTAGATCTCCTTGAGCGCCGACAACGCCGACGCGTGCGCTGATTTCGGCAGGGCGGCAAGCACATTGGCTTGCTTATGAAACCAGCACCGCTGTTCTTTGGTGGCCGGGAACACCTCGCGTACCGCTTTCCAGAAGCCGAGTGCGCCATCGCCGACGGCGAGCACGGGTGCGGTCATGCCGCGTCGTTTACAGTCGCGCAGCAGATCAGCCCACGACTCGGTCGATTCCCGGTAGCCGTCGGTGATCGCCACGAGCTCTTTGCGGCCGTCCGCGCGCACGCCGAGCATCACCAGCAGACACAGCTTTTCCTGGTCCAGGCGGACCTTGAGGTGGATGCCGTCGACCCACAGGTAGACGTAATCGGTGCCCGACAGGTCCCGGGCGGCGAACGCGCGGGCCTCGTCCTGCCACTGGCTGGTCAGCCGGGTGATCGTGGTGGCCGAGAGCCCGGCACCCGAGCCCAGGAACTGCTCCAGAGCGGGGGTGAAGTCGCTGGTGGACAGCCCGTGCAGGTACAGCAGCGGCAGCACTTCGCTCATCTGCGGTGACTTGCGTGCCCAGGCCGGCAGGATCGCCGAGGAAAACCGTTTCCGCTCACCGGTGTCGGGGTCGACGCGTTTGTCGTTGACTCGCGGTGCTTTCACCTCAACTGCCCCGGCTGCCGTCAGCACCTCGCGGGCCTGGTGATAGCCGTTGCGGACCACCAGCCGATGCCCCTTCTCATCGAGCTGATCGGCGAACTGGGCCACGTAGGCGGCGACCTCAGCCTTCAACGCGGCGGCCAGCATCTGACGGGCGCCGTCGCGGACGATCTCGTCCAACAACGACCGACCAGCACCGCCAGTGCTTTCGTTGGCCTCGATGGCATCGTGAACTACGGTGAGCATGGGCGTACCTTCCCGAACCAGCGCGCCAACGCCGGCTCATGATCGGACCTTCGGATATTCAGATCATCCTCGGGAAGGTGCGCCCACTTTCACGCCCCCTCACCGAGGCTCATCCACAGGTTCTGATCATTGCTCACGTCGGGCTGGCTAGCTGTACTGACCTGAGAGGTTAGGTACGCGGCTGGCTGGTGCTTGACCGCCGAGTGCTGTGTGGCCGCGGTGGTGATTATAGGTGTGCAACCAGCGCGGGTATTCGTCGCAGCGTTGCGCGTCGCTGGTGTAGAGCCGCGCATAGGCCCACTCGTCGGCCAGAGTGCGATGGAAGCGCTCCACCTTGCCGTTGGTCTGCGGCCGGTAGGGCCGAGTGCGACGATGCTCGATATCGCCGAGGGCATCGCGGAAGACGTGCGATCGATAACAGTTCCCGTTGTCGGTCAACACCTTTCGAACGGTGATGCCGCAATCGGTGAACCACGCGTTGGCACGCCGCCAGAAGCCGGCGGCGGTGTCCTTGCCCTCGTCGGCGAGTAATTCGGAGTAGGCCAGCCGCGAATGCGCGTCGATGGCGGTGTGGATGAAGTGGTAACCGCGGACCGGGTTGCCGTACTTGTTGGTCACCCCGCTGCTCTTGTCGGCCCTGGCGTTGCGGTTGCCCTTCGTACGGCCCACCATGCGCCAGCCGCCGCCGGCGGGGATCTTGCCGAGTTTCTTGACATCGACGTGCACCAGGTCGCCGCAGCCTGCGGACTCCATTCGGCGAACGACGCGTCCGGTCGCGCGGTCGAGCCAGCGCAGCTTGGCGATCCGGTAGCGGCTCAGCACCCGATGCACCGTTGAGGGATGAATCCCGAGCAGATAGCCGATACGGGCTGGCCCCCACCGCCGGGTGACGCGCACGCCAATGATGCGCCGCTCAGTGCGTGTAGGTGTGCGATTGGGGCTGTGGTGTGGGCGTGAGCTGCGGTCGGCCATCCCCGACTCACCCTGCTCGCGATAGCGGCCCGCCCACCGCGAGGCCGTGGACACCGACACCTGGAAACGTTCGGCAGCCCGACGCAAAGACCAGCCATCATCGACGACGCAACGAGCCAGCCGCAGGCGACCGGTTTCGGACAAAGGGGCATTACGGTGAGACACGAAGACCTCCGAAGTGAGTTGGTGCGTTCCTAGGCAGTTCGCACTTCACTCGGAGGTCTTCGTCTTGTCACCTCACCACGCCGTCACCAACGTCCGTGGTCAGTACAGCTAGCACGTCTCTGCGGAATCGCGTGAGCCAGTTCTACCGGACACGCCTCGCCGCGAGGTCGCCGCACGCCGGAGGGGGGACTGCCCCGGGTTCAGTTGACTCGCAGGGTGTGAATTTCAGGCCGCGGTTGCGACCGGTGTGTGAAGCAGTTCGAACTCTATCGGGGTGAGCCTGCCGAGGGCGCGTTGGCGCCGGCGTCGGTGGTAGGTCCGCTCAATCCAGGTCACGATGGCCAGGCGAAGTTCGGCTCGGGTCGACCAGCGCCGCCGATCGAGAACGTTGCGTTGCAGAAGAGCGAAGAACGACTCCATGGCGGCGTTGTCCCCGCAAGCGCCCACGCGGCCCATCGATCCGTGTAACCCGTTGTGCGACAGTGCATGGACAAATTTTCGCGATCGAAATTGGCTACCCCTGTCGGAGTGGACGATCGTCGCGACAGGCGATCGAAGCGCCACGGCATGGTCCAGGGCAGTCACGGCCAACGTGGACTTCATTCGGGAGTCGATGGAGTAGCCCACGATCCGGTTGGAGTAGACGTCTTTGATCGCGCAGAGGTAGAGCTTGCCTTCGTCGGTGCGGTGCTCGGTAATGTCGGCCAGCCAGACCTGGTTGGCAGCCTGGGCGCTGAACTGACGCTGCACCAGGTCGTCATGCACCGGCGGGCCGGATCGACGATTTAGCCCACGCTTCTTGGCGAAGATCGACCAGATCCGCTCCTGCGAGCATAGCCGTGCGACGCGGTTCTCCCCGGCGGTGATCCCGCGGCCTGGCAGTTCGTCGGCAATGAATCGGTAGCCGAATGCGGGGTCATCGGCGTGGATGGCGCGGGCGGCGTTGATCAGGTGGGCATCGTCCCAATCCCGCTGTGACAGGGGTGCTTTGCGCCACTTGTAGAACGCCTGGGTGGAGAATCCCAGGACCCGGCAGGTCACCGTGACGGGCACGCCGTCCGCGGCAAGGTCGAGGACCAGCGGGTACATCATTTTGGGTTGGCATCCCGCGACAGGTAGCCAACCGCGCGGCGCATCACCTCAGCCTCCTGCTCGAGGAGCTTGATCCGCTTGTGCGCTTCGCGCAGCTGCGCGGCCATGTCGTCAGCATCGGCCGCTGAGGCGGGCTGGCCGCGGCCATCCTCACGGTCAGCGATCTTGAGCCAGCGGTGCAGGCAGGCCTCCGAGATGCCGAAGTCTTTCGCGATCTGGCGCAGCGGAGCCTCGCCCTTGCGGGCCACGGCGATGACGTCGGCTCGGAACTCGGCGGGAAACGGTGTCGGCACGAGATTGATCCTTCCAGCAAGGACGAATCCTCACAGGTCAGGAGTCAACTAAACCGGGGGCAGTCCCGGGTGGCCCCTCAAGTGCATCAAGGACTTGAGTACCGCCTGGGTGCACTTCGGTGAGTGCGCCAACGTGAAGGTCGCTGAGCGCAAGATGTTGGAATCTTTCATGTCAGCGTTGGGGCCTGTTGCGAGGGAACGCACGATCGATCCTGAACTTCCCTTGCCTTACGCGAATCTCGAGATCAAGGACTCCTCGAATCGCCGCCGAATCAAGCGACATGGAATCAGCGGTGCTAAAGCTACCCGCTGAAATGCAAGATACGAGACGCAAGCTGGCACCAATAGACCAGTGCCCAAACCCGTTCGGCCGGTTCAGTACGGATCCAGCGCCGATGCACATCCCGAGTCGGATCTTGGGCAGACAAAATCAGTTCGTCTCAGTCTCTTGCAGCTCACGAATGATTCTGCGACCGAATTCATTTACTCCGGTGATGCTGTAGTTCTCAGCTCGGGGGATGCTGTACAGGCCGCTGGATACAGGCTGTGAACCCACCAATACAAGTCCGGTTCTTACCAGAACCGCCTTCACCGCCGGTGGCTCGTTGCTAAGTGCGGTCTGCAGGGTTTCGTCGTTATTGCCGGGATCTTTTCGGTTCTCGTCATCGGCGGCTATGAGTCTGACAAGTGCGCGAACGTGCGGACCCTCAAGCTCGCGCAAGGCGGCCACGATGAACTGAGCGTCATCCATCTTCGTGTCGTCCGTTAGGGCATTCGCCACCACGCGCGCAAGATAGATGCGCTTACCGCTGTCTGCCGCCGACATCGCGGCTTGGATGCCATCCCAGAGCAGATTCTGGAGCCCCGGATCTGCCCGGACCTGTTCCAACAGTCGGTGTGCATCCACGAGATCGGCAACACCATCGACGAACTCTTCCGCACGACCTTGACGAGAATCGATCAGCCCCTGAACCACGGCGCCGGTTCCCGCGCCAACACCCGGCACACCAGCCTGCCAGCCGAGCACCTCCGCGCCGGAAGCAACCGCAGCTCGCACGACTATCTGTTTCCACGAAGGCACTTCTTCGTCGACCATGCGCCGATGCTATGCCGACGCTCGCGGCTGGAGCTGGCCTCGGCAGCGAATGCAGTCAGGCATGCGACCTGCAACCTCCCCGATCCAGTCGGCGCTAGCGGGTTGAATAGAGCGAGCGTAAGACGGCTCCCGACGGCGATAACGGCACGATCGGGGTTGGATCGAAGGAGTCAGCCATTGCCCGAAAGCCGGCACCGATACCTCTACGAACGCCTTGGCGATCACGATTTTCAGCAGCTCGTCAGCGCTCTGTTGGCAATACAGTTCCCCGACTACTGCCCGATGGCGCTGAGGCAGACCGACGGCGGTGTCGACGGTCTCCGCAACATCGATCCGGAGACATTACTGATCTATCAGGTCAAGTGGTCGGTCAGCGGCACGGAGAAGAACCCCGTCAGCTGGCTGGACGCGGTCGTGAAGAAGGAGCTAAACAACCTGCGCCAGCTAGCGAAGGACGGCATACGCAACTACGTCCTGGTGACCAATGTGGCAAGTACGGCCAAGCCAAAAACCGGCACGTTCTCCCAGCTAAACCGAAAGCTAAAGGAGCACGCCAAGAACGTCGGTTTTGACCAAATGACATGCATCTGGCGTGAGGCGCTTAATCCGTGGGTCGACAACGCTCCGGACTCGACAAAGTGGGCCTACGCCGACATGCTCGCAGGCTGGGATCTCATCCGATACTTGGTCGCTGAGCAGGTCGGCACCGCCAAGAACCAGGCAGACCGCAAGCTGATCCGCAAAATCGCCGCGGCGCAATGGGACGACGACCAGCGTGTCAAGTTCAGCCAGGCTGACGTCGACCGCGAAATGGTGGTGGACCTCTTCGTCGACGTCACCGCCGATCAGGTGCATTCCCCGACCGAAACCCGGATGCGATCAAGCGCGCCGACCCCACTCGGCGGAGCGGCCGCTCACCTGCTGCACTCACCAATACCGTTCACATTGGTGCGAGGCGCCCCCGGTCAAGGAAAATCCACTCTCAGCCAGTACATCTGCCAAGTGCACCGCAGCGCGTTCATCCCGGAATCGGAGCGGCCAGAATCGCTTCCAGAGCTGAAGAACCCTCGATTCCCGATCAGGCTGGACCTCAGCGACTACGCGCTCTGGCTCGCCGGCAACGACGTGTGGGACCACTCCGACGATCGCAGGCCGGCGACGAAGAAGCCACGCAAGGGTGAGCAGGCGGCCATCGAATGCTTCCTCGCCGACCTGTTGACCCATGACAGCGGCGGTATCACCACCACCGCGACAACCGTGCAGGACATATTCGAGC
The DNA here is from genome assembly GCF_049241375.1 of Mycolicibacterium wolinskyi str. Jessa 2025. Taxonomy (NCBI): domain Bacteria; kingdom Bacillati; phylum Actinomycetota; class Actinomycetes; order Mycobacteriales; family Mycobacteriaceae; genus Mycobacterium; species Mycolicibacterium wolinskyi. The sequence goes on along the minus strand of NZ_CP185960.1, from coordinate 1,496,786 downwards.
GAGTACCCAGCCTCGTCGTACTTGACGGTCTCGACGAAGTCGGCAGCGCCAGCATCCGGCGCAGGGTGGTCAACGAGATCGACGCGTTCGCCAGCCGGGCGAAGACTTACAGTGAGCCGCTGAAGGTAGTCGTCACCACGCGCCCCAGCGCCGGTGAGCTTGCGGAACCGTCGCCACACATGTTCGGGATCGTCACCTTAAACCAACTCACTGGTGACCAGCGGGCTGATTACCTACGCAAATGGTGCGCCGTCCGAGGGATCAAGAGCAAAGACGGTCGCGCGCTGCGCAGGAGCTTCCAAGAGAAGAGCCGCGAGCCCTACATTCATGAGCTCGCCGGTAACCCAATGCAGCTCACAATCCTGTTGGACCTTCTCCACCAGCAGGGGGCTGCCACCCCCACACAGCGGACCGACCTATACGACAAGTACGTTGACCTGCTCTTGGCCCGCGAAGCCAACAAGCACCCGAAGGCCGTCCGCGACCACAAGGAAGAGCTCCTCGAGATCATCCCGTTCCTCGGCTGGTACTTGCACGCACACACCGAAGAATCGCAGATCAACGGGCGCATGAGCATCGGCGATTTGAAAGCGGCGATGCGCCACTTCCAGCACACCTACGGCAACCGCGAGTCGATTGTCGATCAACTCTTCGAGGGCGCGAGCGACCGTTTGTGGGCTCTGACGAGCAAGGTGGATGGCACCTACGAGTTCGAGGTGTTGTCGCTGCGGGAGTACTTTGCTGCGCGGTTCCTCTACCGCACTTCAGGCGAGGACAACGCTGATTTCGACAGCACAACGGTGCTTCGGGAACTTCTGAGACGCCCGTACTGGCTCAACACCGCAAGGTTCTACGGAGGAAACGCTAAGGGCAGCGACGTTTACTCGTTGACCGCCGGGATCGAGCAGGAACTGGGGAAAACCTCAAATGCCCCGTCGTACCTCGCCGCGTGGGCGCTGCTCACCGATGGCGTCTTCCTGCGTCGTCCGCGTGAAGCTCGAAAGGTGCTGACCGCGCTTTGTTCGGACACCGGAAGCGCGATCTTGCTATCCGCGCTCGACCGCCGGGACATCGTTGCACTCCCTGAACTTCCCGACCTACCCGCCGACGACGGTGTCGACCCGACCTGGGCACGGCTGACGGCCCTAATCAGCAGGAATCCGAGCGATGTCGAGAACCCACAGCGTGTGCGAGTCCTGCGGGAACTGCTTAACCAATGCAGCGACTTTACGGCGTGGTGGTACCAGCAGCTCACTGCAGCGATTGGCACGACCCAGCAGAACGCGTGGCTCGCTGTCGGTGCCTGCTGTGAAGCTGGAGCCGGCATCACCTCGAAATTCGAGAACTTGGATCTGTCCAACGGCGCCGCCGAACTCTTCCCTCAGTACCGGGCTAACCCCGGAGCGTGGAAGTTCGTTGGAGGCAGCTCTGCTCACCGCGGTGCTGGATGGGCAATGTCCCTGCGTCACGTCGACGCGCTCGATGCCTGCGCAGGTCGCGGTCGCCCTGGCGCCCGGAGAGTTCCTGACCAGCTCCACGACAGGCTTCATCTCCGGCGACGAGAGGGCGAAACGTCGCAGATCTGAGGCGATCAACCAGCTCAGAAGGGCCCGCTCACCGTGGGAGCAAGTCGGAAGGAAACGCACGTTTAGGTCCGGTTATAAGGCGAGCACATTTCCGTGGGCAGACACCGCCAAAGCGGTGTACGAGCAAGCCGGTCGTTGTTGGATCGCTACGGAGATCGCCATCATCGGCGCGGCCTCTCCGTTCGGACTCGCGTACAGGAAGTGCGCTGACGCTACGGCCTTTGGAACGATGAGCCACCCGACCGAGCTCCTTGCTCAGACCACCACGCACTCACGCAATCCCGGCTGGTGGCGGGAACAGCTGGAGGTCATCGACGACGGCGACCTAGGCCAAGCGGAATGGGCACTGGCCCTATGGTCCGTCGCATCAGGAGCCGTCGTCTCCGAACTCCTGCCGGAATTAACGCTCGTTCTCGGACAGCTCTCGGCGGGGCGACGACGTACGGTCCTCCGCGCGGCTGAACAGATCGCTCGCTTCGGCTGGCTGACAAACCGCCCCGTCACCGGCGACACGACCGACGCCGAATTGGCCGAACTCAATCGGCTCCGAGTGGCAGCACCACCGGCGGAGCGGCCAGGCAAGACCGAGGCTCTTGATCACACGACGATGCCTTCGCTCCTCAGCGTTGCCCGCGCCGAACGGTGGCTGAAGGTCGACAACGCGGCCGCCTACCGCTGAGGGTCCCCGCCCGCGCAACGACAGATACCGGCCGCGTACCGATCAGCACGCCCTTCACACTTGCGAGAGCGTTGCGATCCGCAATTGAACGTCACAGATGCTCCGTTTGATGCGAATGTTGCCCACCCCTCCTTTGGGCGTTTGCCAACACTAGCGCGTCAACCAGTACATTTCGGCCAACGGGTCACACGCTAGCCTGTTTGTGACGTAAGCAGCAGAACGCGTGCGCGCGACGAAAGGCGAGCTCCATGTCAGTCACAACGAAGATCCGCCGTCGACCTGCGCCGGCGATTGCTGTCGTTGGGTTCGGAGCCGCGGAGGCGTTCGCCATCAACAAGGTCACTTCGACGCCGGCCTGGTGGTGGTGGTTACTCCTCGTCGTCGCTCTCATTGGCGCAATCGGTTGTGCGGTGTTGGTGCAGCGCGCGCCTGAAAACGACGCTGGCCGCGATGACCCTAGCAACAAGGTGGAGGGCCCGGTGTCAGGCGGTAGCGCGATAACGCAGCAGTCAGCCGGTGACAAAGGACAGAATATTTCAGCCGACAACGGATCCTTCGCTGCAAACCGCGTGGACAAAATCGGCGACATCACGCTTGGAGGGCAGCGACCCACGGGCGACGATCCCAAGAACCGCTGACGTTTGTGACCTCCCCATCGGAAGGATCAGAAGCGCAGCAGCAAGGAGTGGCGGCCAACGACCACTCCGTCGCGATCGGCCAAGTGGGATCTCTCGGCACTCTGAATGTCGAAGCACGCACGGTGCATATGAATTTCCATGTGCCGGCCCCCAGCTCCTCCATTGCAGAGGCAGTTGGGCCGAGCCCCCTTGACACTGCAGATGCCGTATCACTCGGGCCTCTCGCCAGCACTGAAGCCCAGGGCCTGCTCGACAGAGCGAATCAGCTCGCTGCCGACGACCCACGTGCGGCGCTCGAGCTTTTCCGCGAGGTTCAAAGACGTTTAGTGGCTGCTGGTTTCCCGATTCACGCTGCAGAATTCGACCATCGGGTCGCGGCCCTGTGCGTCAGTACCGGGGAGGAAGACACCGCCGTCCGGCTGATGCTGCAATCGCTATGGGAAGCCGACATCTCTGGAAGCTCAATGCGCGCCGATCGGGTGCTCGGGGCGTTAAGGAATCTGGCGGGTTTTCCCGATTTCCCGAAAGGCTCAGAAGAACCCCTAACTGCGCGCCTGGGTGCTGCGGTCGAGATCGCCGAATTCGTCTCAGATCACCTGCAAACTCCTGTGCCGTTACCAATCGAAATCCCCTCCGAGGCAATATCACTGGTCGATGCGGAAGACCGTGCACGGACCGTCTTGTTCGCAGCAGAGAGCGCGCTAGGCGACGACAACCTGGCCTGGATCGTGAATAACCGCCAAGTGATCACGACGGCCGCGGACGAGATCGCGCATACCCTCCCGGAAATCGCGCTTCGTTTGAGACTGGCATCTGCGGATGCGACGGGAGAATGGGGCGACCTGCTCCACGCGTCAAGTTCTGGAATAGCGAGAAACCTCAAGGCATTGGTGCTCGCGCGACATGCGCGCCACAAGCTACTGCAGGCCGTGCCAATTGAAGCCGACCGGGACTGGCGCGCAGCAGTCAATGAGGCATGTCTGTCGGAGCGCTACACGGACGCTGCCGACTGGCTCTTGAGTCAGCGGTTCGTTGCGAACCGCTTCGGTGTGTTGGCCGACGACAAGTGGCACCCTCTCGCTCAGGCGCTGCTGAACATGCCATCCAAAGCCCGTATCGTGGCTGGGGCTGAGAGCGTTCGCGAACTTGGGCTAGCAGCTTTGCATTTCAATAGCCCGCGTATCGCCGCCATCAATCTAAGACGGCATCTACTTGAGGGAATACGGTCAGCGTCCTTCTTTGACGAAAGAGACGCTCGCGGGCTACTCGGAGCTCATTACCTCGCGTGCGGTGAGTTGCCCCTCGCTGCCTTCTACACCATCGGCGCCGGCAACTATAAGGAATCTCGGGACGTTGCCAAAGCTTTTGGCGACACCTACCACGATGTTACTGAGCTCATCAAGAGTCCACTATCGTGGGTGTGCGCATCCGCACTCGAATTCACAACTCAGCAAGCCGATCTCATCCCTGACAACGATCTCAATTCCGTCGTAGCGCAGGCGCTATCGACAATTGATGACGTCGCTTCGGGTGCACGGCTCGACTCTCCCGTCTTCAGTCCTCAGATGCGCCGATCTGCCTACGGCCTTCTGGCCGCCGTGTCTGAACGTCTTACCGCCTGTGACGCGGAAACCGTCCTCAAGCTGCTATCTGGGTTTGTCGAGTGCGAGAAGCACCACTACCGTCCCACTGACGAAAGCCACGTTCTCATCGCGGCCGGCATAGCTCAGACACACACCGGCGAGCTCCGTGGCGCCGCCGTTGAGCAACTAATCGGTCTCTACGGGAGGGCCTCTCACGCGTTTGGCGATTCGGCTCGCAGAGCGTTAGCGGCCAACTTCGACCAAGTCCGCGATCGACTCCATGAGATGGCGGAAGGTACCCACCTCGACGCTGCAGCTTTCCTCGCGTGGCAAGACCCCGCCGACACGACGACCGATGCTGCGCAAGCTGCTGCACAACGATTGTGTCAACCTGCGAAGAGCGGTCCAAATGGTTTTGGCGTCGGAACTGGGGCAGTCAACGACTCGCTGCTTGCCGCGTCCCTTTCTGAGCCAGAACGCATCAGCTGCATCGAGATGCTTTTTAAGAAGGCAGAGTCCTCGTGGGAACCGGCCACGAATCGCGACGATTACCTCCGCGCCGCCAGCAATCTCGTTAACGGAATTCCCGAGGATACCCGCCGCACATACTTCACGAAGGCGCTGTCGTTCGCTTCGGACATGCCTCATTCGAAGGCCGACGCTTTTCAAGCGTCCATGAGCAGTCCTTTGAGCGCAATGAGGGTCAATGACGGCAGTGACTGCAGACCGGCGGCGGTGTATCTAGCAGGCAGGCTCGCAGACACAGTCGAGGAGAAACAGCGGGTACGAGATGCAGCTCTCCGTCTCGTTGGTGTCGGAACGGACGAAGACTACAGAGTCACGAAAACCTTGCAGCTCGTCCAGTCTCAGCTTGACGGAAGTGTCGGCCTGCTTGCTCAGGGAAGTTGGACCCTGAAAAGTCTCGCGGCCATGTTGTGGGTCGAATCGACAACGTTGCCGGACGAGGTTGGTATTGCATTGAGCCGCGACCCCGATGTCCGAGTCAGAAAAGCTCTCGCCCGGGCCCTGAGTTCGTCACCGAACCGTGCCGACTCCATCGCGCGAATCACTCTTGCCCAAGACCCGCGGTGGTCAGTTCGCACACTGTCGAATAACCGCAGCACCGACAGATGAACAACGGCAGTAGCTCGCAAGGCGCTGAAATACGTGTCAATCAGCGTCATCGTATTACCCTCGGCAGCAACCGCCTACGGCGACCTCGAAGAGACACACAACAATTACCGGCGTCCACAGATACGACAGCAAGAATGCTGAAATTGAATACGCGAGGCAGACGGCACTCAGCGAAAATCCTACGGCCGGCGCAGCATTCCGATGCCGCCGAGCAGGTCGCCACCACCATCGTTGCAGCCGTTAGAACCACGCGGGGCGACCGCCGTGCTCAACGGAGCATCGCGCCGCTTGATCTCTTCACTGTTGCGTTCGCTCGCATAATCGAACGCGTCCCGCCCAACGTCCGCCGCCTGCCCGAACGCGGCGAATCTGCTCACAGGGTGTCGCACCCGACGTTCGATAACGTCAGCGCTGCAATTTTTACTCGGCTCGTTCGTAACTGCTTTTTCTCTGTGCCAGCTGACGGAGGACATGCTCAGGATCACGAACTTCTACCCCTCATACCGCAGTAGTTACCGCAGTGCTTTCGTTTAGACTCAGCTCCGGCCAACGCAGCCAACACCGTATCCGCAGCTAGAGGCATATCTCCCGACGGATTCCAGAACTGGCAAACACAACAAACGCCCAGTTCAGAGGATTTTAAGTCCGCTGCCTCTGCCAATTGGGCTATGGGGGCTGTCTCGGATGAGACCTTATTTCATGAGGTCGGTCAGGATGGAATCGCGTTCGACATGAGCCGACCGTGCCACCTCACGGAAGAGTCAGTCGATCAGACTGAAGTCGGCGGGCTTCCAGGTCCCGTCGAAGGCCGGCTTGTCGGGCCCATAGATGCGGAAGTACGCGAACCAGCCCCGCCCCGGAACCGTCTGAATCCACCGGTCGGCATGGTCGGCGGGGGCGGTCGGGCCGAAGTACAGGTCGACGGTGTCGCCGGTCAGGTCTCTCAGCTCGAACAACGATCGGAGTGCGGCGTTGGCCTGCTCGGTCTGGACTTGGCTGCGGGTCTCGGCGTCGTAGACCGTCACCGACCAGAACAGGTGGGCCGGGACCGGGAGCGGCACAGTCAGCCGGTAGTTGTTCGAACCGTCCAGGTAGGCGCCGGAGCCGTCGCGCAGGCCCAGCCAGTACAGCGAGCCCGCGCCCGGGTCGCGGCGGAACATCGCCGGTGAGGTGGCGATGGCCTGGAAGAACCATTTGTCGAGCGCATAGGTGTCGCGGTAGTCCGCAGTGTCGAACGTGCCGTTCTCGAACCGCAGACTGACCCATTCCCACAGCCGGTCGGGCCACACGATGCGGTCGGGCCGCCGGTCGGCGAATCCCTCCGCACGCATCTGCGCGAACCCGATCTGGGCGGCCTGCTCGAAGATCGCCGTCATCCGGGCATCGGGCGCGAACGGCAGCCCCTTGGCGATCCCGAGGGCAGCCAGGTCGCCGCAGTGCGGACGGCTGTCCGCCAGTGCCGGCTCAGAGTCGACGACGCGGTGGAGCACTTCCCAGAACTTCATCGTCTGCTCGTAGACATGCGGCGTGGTGTCCTGCGGCATGTCGGTCATGTCGAACCATGTCGGTGCCGTCCAGTCCGGTCCGGCGTCCAGCGGATACACCTTCACTTCGCGGATTCGCGCCATCGCCGTCTTCACGTCGCCGTGCTCGGGCAGTGAGCGCAGCGCACCGATGACGCGATACGAATCAGCCTGTCCCACTTGGTGATCCGCCGGGACAGCGCCTTGGTAACCCGGGGGCAACAGCAGGTGTTTGCCACCGCGGCCGCCGTCGGGCCCCGGCAGGCCCATGTCGAAGATCCAGCGTTGGTGGAGATCGAGTGCGGCGCCGATGAAGGGCCCGGGCGGTAGCTCGATGACCATCGGACCGGCGTGCAGGTCCAGCAGCAACGCGCCGTACGGGGTGTCGGAGTTCAGCGTGTAGCCGACATGGTGTGGGAGGGTCTCCATGTAGCCGAACGCGTGGTTGGGCCGCACGCCCACCGCGGCGGTGCCGTCGAAGATCGCGGCTCCCGACACCGAACGATAGAAGTAGCGGTACATCGCGACCGCACGGTTGAGATCCAAATAGTCGTAGGCCGTCGCTGCAGCCTCGGGGCCGGGAAATCCGCCTTCTGACATACGACCACCCTAGTGCGTGTCGGGCGAATGCCTGTTTGAATGATGAGGAATCGAGGGGTATGACAATGCCGAGCACCATCGCGAATTCCATTGCTGTAGTTGCCGAACGGATCGCGTCGCTTCTCGGCCCACGCATGATGCGGCTCATCGCACGGTTCAACAAGTACGTGACCAACCCGCTGCAGCGAATGTGGGCACCGCGTCTGCCGTACATGGCAGTCATCGAGCACACCGGCCGCAAGTCGGGCAAGTCGTTCCGCACCCCGGTCATGGCGTTCGTCGGCGACGGCACCGTCTCAGTCGTACTGAACTACGGCACGCAGTCGGACTGGGTGCGCAATGTGCAGGCGGCGGGCTCGGCCGGGGTGGTGCACCGGGGCAAGCACTACCGCCTCACCGAGCCACGCATCCTGCTCGGCGACTCCCCACACCAGAAAGCACGCCTCGTCGCCACCTTGGCAACACCGCGAGTGTGAGCTTGTGTGCGAGTTTTGTCGAGAACTTCGCACAGAAGCCCACGTTCGACGAGCCGGGCGCTACACCCGCACACTGCCCGGCTGAGCGGAGACGACAACCACCGGCCGCGGGAAACGCAATGTGGCGCAAGCGTCGTCGAGCGTTTCGTCGATCGCGTTCGCCACCTCGGACAGATCGCCGGGGCCCGCCCCGAAGGTCAGGCCACAACCGCCGAGCGCGATGCGCGTGAGCACGACGCCGTGAGTACGACGGATCTGACTCATCTCCAAGAGCATGTCACCGATCGCCGCGGAGTAGCTCACGAAATGATGTTCGTCGGGCCCGATCTCGCCGTACAAGCCCACGAGTTCGAACCGTCGGCAGTCGGCAACCGGTGCAGCCAAGCCGCCGCGGCCCATGCTCACGAGCACCCGATGCCCACGCCGGCCGGTCGCCGCCAGCACATCGACCTGAGCGGGCCCGTTGACGACGACGCGACCGACCCCGAGGTTGGCGGCGCAGAACACGAGCTCGTCGGCGGTCAGACCGGCGCCGTGCGCGGTCATCCGGATCGGGTGGATGCCTGCCCCGACGGCCACCGCGAGCTCTCGGCCATCCCGAACATCAACCGCCACACTGTGATCCCGTGCCCACCGCGCCACCACCGCATTGCGCAGCGCCATGGCGGGTAACACCAACTCCACCATGCCGAGCGACCGGCGACTGACCGCACAGCGCCGCAAGGTTTCCCGGTCCTGCGGGGGATCCGCGGGCCGGGATGAGACGGAGCGCTTGGACAGGAATGCCGCCGAGAATGTCACAACTCGACCGTCCACGAGACGGGCCATACCGGCCAGTGTCCTTACGAACTCTTGACGCGCCCTGTGCGGACCTTGACGATCTGCTTAGCTCTGCCTTCGCCACACCGTCCCGCGCCGCTCATACTCCAGAACCTCCTCGACGGCGATGGCCACATCCGCACTCAGCTCCCGCTGTATGAGCCATAGCGCGAGGTCCAGCCCAGACGTCACACCGCCGGACGTGACGAGATCGCCGTCGTCAACGATCCGCGCCTTGGTGATGACGCCGCCCTCCCGCTCGAGCTGCTCGAGCAGCCGGTGATGCGTTGTGCATGGCCGGTTTCGGGTGATCCCGGCCGCCGACAGCAACATCGCGCCGACGCACACCGACGCCACGGTGAGGCCTGGGCGTCGTGCCGCGCCCAGCAGCCGAGGCAGGTGCCCGCGCGTGATCTCACTCGGGACACCAGGCGAACCCGGCGGTCGGCCGTAGCCACCGCCGGGGACCACCAGCACATCGGCACGCTCCGGGGACCACCCGGACCGGACCTCAATTGTCGTGCCGGACATGAGCACAACTGCGCCCGGACCAGCACCGGTCACCAGCTCGACCTCGGCACGAGGGTCGAAATGCGTGGCGTAGCCGAAGACCTCCAACGGCGCGAAGATGTCCATGTCATCCACACCGTCGAACACCAGGATCTGCACCCGCCACGGCCCCTCTGTGGGCGGGCCCGACGCGGGCGCATTCGGACCGGCCAAGAATCCCGCGGCGGTGGCAGCGCCGAACCCGGCACCTGCCCGCAACACCGCGCGCCGATTCACGAGCACGTGCGCTCATCGCGGGCCAGCGCCGTCATCACAGCGAGAAGTAGGGGTCATCGATCACGTAACGCCAGGATCCGTCGTTACCCCGCCGGGCAACCTCAGTTGAAGTGGAAGTGGTGGCACCGCCCGACGCCACACCCGAGACCGTGGCGTCGTTGGAGATCAGCGCGAGATCTCCCACCACGTGCACACGGCGGGTCCGTAATTCGATCTTCGCTCCCGAGTTGATCATCGCGCCGAGCGCATCCTCGGTCGCCGTGCCGGATTGTGCGACCCCGGGGGCCGGAAACACCAGTGCCGCAGGCTCATACAGCGACATCACCGCGGCGAGGTCACCCGCATTGAAGTACTGCATGAACAACGACGCCAGCTCGGCCGGTTGCGCGGCGCCGGCGCGACCGGAGCCGGTGGCCACCGGGCGATCGTTCCAGCCGGCGTTCTCGACGGCGTCGAACCACGTGGTCGGCGCATGTTTCGGGTAGTACAGCTGACAGAGCTGCCCGGGAAACGTGAACCAACTGCCCTTGTCCGGGTTGTCGCTCACCTGCTTGGCGAGCATTTCCCCGAACACGTACCCGAGATTGTGGCGTGGCCATACGGCATGCACCCGGTCAGCGAAACCGTCCGGGAGCAATTCGCGCTTCAATCCGACGATGTCAGCTCCGGTGCCCATCTGCATGAGGCCCTCGACGATCCCGAAACGAGGCGCGATTCCGTCGCTGGTGTGCAACGCGACAGCGTTCCACACCGTCTGCACACGTGCCGCGTCCACACCTTTGCTCCTGAGGAATTCCGCAGCGGCGTCGGCTCCGTCGAGCTCGAAACGCTGGCTTCCGTTGGCATAGTCCACTGCCCCCAGATCGTGGAGCATGCAGCTGAGATAGAGCAGTTCGTCATCGTAATCGACCCTGGCCCGAAAACCGTTGACAGTGGCCAGCTCCCGCGCATAGAGATAGGCGCGCACGCAGTGGTTGTAGACCAGGGGTGGCGAAACCTCGGCCACCAGCGCGTCCGCCGCGACGGCAAGCTCGGAGGTGGGCAGTCCGAACTGGGTCCGCTCGATTTCTTGAACTGTCATGGTGCTCCTTCCGGAATGTGCGCACTCAGTGTGTGCCCGGAAGGAGCGGTCGCCCAGCGGCCAGATGGCCAATAAGTGACAAAATCTGGCCACCGCGTCGGCCGCGTCAGATGCCGCCGTGTTCAGCCGGCCTTGGCGGCACCGGCGTGGTGAAAACTGTTGCGGTAGGCCAGCGGAGACGTGTGCGTCAGGCGCGCGAAGTGGTAGCGCAGCGTGGTCGCGGCGCCGAAGCCGGCCTCCTCGGCGATGCGATCGACAGACAGGTCGGTGGTCTCGAGCAACTGCTGTGCGCGATGCACCCGGGCGCGCAGCAACCACTGCAACGGCGTGGTGCCGATCTCGGCGCGGAAACGCCGGGTCAAACTACGCACACTGATCGCCCCGTGCGCGGCGATGTCGTCGAGGGTGAGCGGACGATGCAGGTTGGCTTCCATCCAGTCGAGAACCGGTTGCAGCGTGTCGGGGCTCTGCGGGTCTGTGTGAGCGATGAATTGCGCCTGCCCGCCATCCCGTTGCGGTGGCATCACGATCCGGCGTGCGGTATCGGCGGCCACCGTGGCACCGAGATCCCGGCGAACCATGTGCAGGCACAGATCGAGCCCAGCCGAGGCCCCGGCCGAGGTGAGCACCGCGCCGTTGTCGATGAACAGCACCGAGGCGTCGACCTCGACACGGGGGTACCGGCGCGCGAGCTCGGCCGCGTATTCCCAGTGCGTCGTCGCCCGCTGCCCGTCGAGCAGTCCGGTCGCGGCAAGAGTGAACGCGCCCACGCAGATGGAAGCCATCCGCGCGCCACGGGCCGCGGCGTCCCGTAGCGCGTCGCGGACGGGGCCGGCCGGTTCACTGAAGAAGCCGACCTGCCCGGGCACGACGACGGTGTCAGCGTCGGCCACGGCATCGAGATCCCACTCCGTTTCCAGTCGCACCGCACCGTGCATCGGGGCGATGACGCTCGAGCCGCCGATCGTCACGACGCGGATGTCGTAGTGATCGTCTCCGCTGACCGAGTTGGCCGCCCCGAACACGAAACCCGGAAGCATGACCTCGAATCCGAGCGCGTTGTCGAAGGCCAAGACCGCAATGATCGCCATGGCCGGAATTTAGCAGGTGCCCGTAAAACAGCCACTGACGCAGCCGCGCGATCGAAGACCGTTAAGGACCGCCGCCCGGGCGTAAAGAAACCGTCAAGAACCCGTACACCCTCCTGAACTGGGCAGATCCTGGTTCAGGCCGCCGAAATCCGGAGGCCCGTAAACGTGGAGACGAGATGTCTGTACTCATCTACACAGTGCTGACGGTGGCGGTCTTCGCGCTGCTCGGCCTGGTGCAGAGGCTGGTCGAACGCCAGTGATCGAAAACGTCGTCGGCTTGATTCTCGCGATTCTCATCGCCGTGTTCATCTTCGCCGCACTGCTGTTTCCCGAGAGGTTCTAGTGACTACCACCACCGCGGGGATCGTGTTCCTCGCGTCGCTCGTCGTGGCCATAGCACTGGTGCACGTACCGCTGGGCGACTACATGTACCGCGTCTACACCAGCCAAAAAGATTCGCGGGCAGAACGATTCATCTACCGGGCCATCGGCGCGGACCCGAAGTCCGAGCAGACCTGGGGCTCCTATGCCCGCAGCGTGCTCGCGTTCTCGGCCGTGAGCCTGCTGTTCCTGTTCTTCTTCCAGCTGCTCCAGGGCCGGCTTCCGCTGCACCTCAACGATCCGGGCACCCCGATGACCCCGGCGCTCGCGTGGAACACCGCCGTCAGCTTCGTCACCAACACCAACTGGCAGGCCTACTCCGGTGAATCCACCCAGGGCCACCTCGTGCAGATGGCCGGGCTCGCGGTGCAGAACTTCGTCTCGGCCGCGGTCGGCATGGCCGTCGCGGTCGCGTTGGTGCGCGGCTTCGCGCGCCGCCACACCGGTGAGCTCGGCAACTTCTGGGTGGACCTGGTGCGCGGCACCCTCCGCATCCTGCTGCCCATCTCGATCGTCGGCGCGCTCGTGCTGGTCGCCGGCGGCGTCATCCAGAACTTCGCGCTGCACGACCAGGTGATCACCACGCTGAGCGGCGCCCAGCAGACCATCCCGGGCGGCCCGGTGGCCAGCCAGGAGGTCATCAAGGAACTCGGCACCAACGGCGGCGGCTTCTTCAACGTCAACTCAGCGCATCCGTTCGAGAACCCGACGACGTGGACCAACTGGTTCGAGATCTTTCTCATCCTGCTGATCCCCTTCTCGATGCCGCGCACGTTCGGCCGCATGGTCAACAGCACGAAGCAGGGTTACGCGATCGCCGCCGTGATGGGCGTGATCGCCACCGCGAGCGTCAGCCTGACCATGCTGTTCCAGCTGCAGCACCACGGCACGGTGCCGACCGCCGTCGGCGCGGCCATGGAGGGCGTCGAGCAACGCTTCGGCGTCGCCGATTCGGCGGTGTTCGCGGCGTCGACGACGCTGACGTCGACGGGTGCGGTCAACTCGTTCCACGACTCGTACACGAGCCTGGGCGGGCTCATGACGATGTTCAACATGCAGCTCGGCGAGGTCGCACCCGGTGGTGTCGGCTCAGGCCTGTACGGCATGTTGATCCTCGCGATCATCACGGTGTTCGTCGCGGGCCTCATGGTCGGGCGGACCCCGGAGTACCTCGGCAAGAAGATCACACCGCGCGAAATCAAGCTCGCCGCAAGCTATTTCCTGGTCACGCCGCTGATCGTGCTGACCGGAACGGCGGTGGCAATGGCGATGCCCGGTCAACGCGCAGGCATGCTCAACACCGGGCCACACGGCCTGTCGGAAGTGCTGTACGCGTTCACGTCCGCGGCCAACAACAACGGCTCGGCGTTCGCGGGCATCAGCGTCAACACCGAGTGGTACAACACCGCACTGGGTCTGGCGATGGTGTTCGGCCGTTTCCTGCCCATCATCCTGGTGCTGGCGCTGGCCGGATCGCTCGCCAGCCAGGGCACCACCCCCACATCGATCGGCACCCTGCCCACCCACCGCCCACAGTTCGTCGGGATGGTCGTGGGCGTCACTCTCATCCTGGTGGCCCTCACCTTCCTGCCGATGCTGGCACTAGGGCCTCTCGCCGAAGGAATTCACTGACATGTCCAACCCCCGCACCTCCGTGCCCCTCGAGCGTCACGCTGGAGTGGCAGCCGCGCCCGCGAGCCACTCTGGCGTGACAAACACGGGCGAAGCGACCCACACGCCAGGCAAATCCAAGCCCGCCAAGGCTGTCCAGGGCGGCCTGCTCGACCCGACCGTGCTGTGGCGCTCGCTGCCCGATGCGCTGCGCAAGCTCGATCCGCGCACGCTGTGGCGCAACCCGGTGATGTTCATCGTCGAGGTCGGCGCCGTCTGGTCCACGATCCTCGCGGTCGTCGACCCGACGTGGTTCGGCTGGCTGATCGTCGTATGGCTCTGGCTGACGGTGATTTTCGCGAACCTGGCCGAGGCCGTTGCCGAGGGCCGCGGCAAGGCTCAGGCCGAGACGCTGCGAAAGACCAAGGCCGACACCATGGCCCGCCGGCTCAGCGACTCCGGAGCCGAAGAATCCATCCCGGCACCCCAGCTCAGACAGGGCGACATCGTCGTCGTCGAGGCCGGCCAGACGATCCCTGGCGACGGTGACGTCGTGGAAGGCATTGCCTCGGTGGACGAATCGGCCATCACCGGTGAATCCGCGCCCGTCATCCGCGAATCGGGCGGTGACCGCTCGGCCGTCACCGGCGGCACCACGGTGTTGTCCGACCGCATCGTCGTCAAGATCACGCAGAAACCCGGCGAGAGCTTCATCGACCGGATGATCGCCCTCGTCGAAGGCGCCAACCGGCAGAAGACGCCCAACGAGATCGCGCTCAACATCCTGCTGTCGGCGCTGACGATCATCTTCGTGTTCGCCGTCGCGACGCTGCAGCCGTTGGCGATCTACTCCAAGGCCAACAACCCCGGGGTCCCGGACAGCCTCGCGCTCACCGCAAACGGCGTGAGCGGCATTGTGATGGTGGCGTTGTTGGTGTGTCTGATCCCGACGACCATCGGCGCGCTGCTGTCGGCGATCGGCATCGCCGGAATGGACCGGCTCGTGCAACGCAATGTGCTGGCCATGTCGGGCCGTGCGGTCGAGGCGGCAGGCGATGTGAACACGCTGCTGCTGGACAAGACCGGCACGATCACGCTCGGTAACCGGCAGGCCGCGGCGTTCGTCCCGTTGACCGGGGTGTCGGCCGAGCAGCTCGCCGACGCCGCACAGCTGTCGAGCCTGGCCGACGAAACCCCCGAGGGCCGTTCGATTGTGGTGTTCGCGAAGCAGGAATACGGATTGCGGGCCCGCACCCCCGGCGAGCTCGCCACCGCCACGTGGATCGAGTTCAGCGCCACCACCCGCATGTCGGGCGTGGACCTGGACGGGCACAAGCTGCGCAAGGGCGCGGCAAGCGCGGTCGCGGACTGGGTGCGCGGCGAGGGCGGTGTCGTGCCTGCCGAACTGGGCAACATCGTCGACGGCATCTCGGCGGCAGGCGGCACTCCCCTGGTCGTCGGCCAGGTGACCGACAAGGCCGAAGTGCTCGGCGTCATCCACCTCAAGGACGTCGTCAAGCAGGGCATGCGCGAGCGGTTCGACGAGATGCGCCGCATGGGCATCCGGACGGTGATGATCACCGGCGACAATCCATTGACCGCCAAGGCGATCGCCGACGAGGCCGGGGTCGACGACTTCCTCGCCGAGGCCACACCCGAGGACAAATTGGCGCTCATCAAGGAGGAGCAGGCCGGTGGCCGGCTCGTCGCGATGACCGGTGACGGCACCAACGACGCGCCCGCCCTCGCGCAGGCCGACGTGGGTGTTGCGATGAACACCGGCACCTCGGCCGCCAAAGAGGCCGGCAACATGGTCGATCTCGACTCCGACCCGACCAAGCTGATCGAGATCGTCGAGATCGGAAAGCAACTGCTGATCACGCGGGGCGCCTTGACGACGTTCTCGATCGCCAACGACATCGCGAAGTACTTCGCGATCATCCCGGCGTTGTTCGTCGGCCTGTTCCCTGGCCTGGACCTGCTGAACATCATGCGGCTGCACAGCCCGCAGTCGGCGATCCTGTCGGCGGTGATCTTCAACGCGATCGTGATCGTGGCGCTGATCCCCTTGGCGCTCAAGGGCGTCCGGTACACGCCGAGCAGCGCGTCAAAGCTGTTGAGCCGCAACCTCTACCTCTACGGCCTCGGCGGCATCATCGCGCCGTTCATCGGCATCAAACTGATCGACCTGGTTATCCAACTCCTTCCTGGGATGTCCTGACATGCAATTCACCAATCTGATCCGCCAGCATGCAGCCGCGCTGCGTGCACTGCTGGTGCTCACCGTGATCCTCGGTGTCGCCTACCCGGTGTTCATCTGGCTGGTCGCGCAACTGCCCGGCCTCAACCACAAAGCCGACGGATCGATCATCGAAGCCGACGGAAAGCCCGTGGGTAGCAGCCTGATCGGCCAGTTGTTCACCGACGCCGACGGCAATCCCCTGCCGCAGTACTTCCAGGGCCGTCCGTCCGCGGCCGGGGACGGCTACGACCCGATGGCGACGAGCGCGAGCAACCTCGGCCCCGAGAGCATCGTCGACCAACCGGACAAGCCGAGCCTGCTGACCCTGGTGTGCCAGCGCAGCCAGGCCGTCGGGGAACTCGACGGGGTCAGTGGAGCGCGCCCGTTCTGCACGGGAGACGGTGTCGGTGCGGTGCTCTCGGTGATCGGCCCGCGGGATTCCCGCGGCAACGTGATTCACCCGACCCGCGTGGTCAGCGTCAACGAGCCGTGCGATACGACGAAGACGCCGTTCCTCAACACCTACGAAGGCGTGCGGGTCGAATGTGCACAAGCCGGCGAGGATTACAGCGCCGGCCAGATCGTGCCGATCCACGGCAGTGCCGACGCGCAAGTGCCCGCCGACGCGGTCACCGCGAGCGGCAGCGGACTCGATCCGCACATCTCGCCGGCGTACGCCGACCTGCAGGTCAACCGGGTCGCCGAGGCCCGCGGCCTGGCGCCCGAGCAGGTTCGCCAACTGGTCGCGCAGCACACCGACGGCCGCACCCTCGGGTTCCTCGGCGAGCCGCGGGTGAACGTGCTGGAACTGAACATCGCGCTCGACACTTTGTCCGCAGGTGGATGATGGGCTGGTGAGTACGTCGGCGCCGGCCACAAAACGCGGGGAGCTGCGCATCTATCTGGGCGCGGCTCCCGGCGTCGGCAAGACTTACGCGATGCTCGGCGAGGCCCACCGCCGCCTGGAACGCGGGACCGATCTGGTGGCCGCCGTCGTGGAAACGCACGGCCGCAAGAAGACCGCCGAACTGCTCGACGGCATCGAGGTCATCCCGCCCCGCTACATCGAGTATCGGGGCGGGCGGTTCCCCGAACTCGACGTACCTGCCGTGCTGGCCCGCAAGCCTCAGGTCGTGCTGGTCGACGAACTCGCCCACACCAACACGCCGGGCAGTAAGAACGCCAAGCGCTGGCAGGACATCGAGGAACTCCTCGACGCGGGCATCACGGTCATCTCGACCGTGAACGTCCAGCACCTGGAAAGCCTCAACGACGTCGTCACCGGCATCACCGGTATCGAGCAGCAGGAGAAGGTGCCCGACGAGGTGGTGCGGGCCGCCGATCAGATCGAGCTCGTCGACATCACCCCGGAAGCCCTGCGACGCAGACTGTCCCACGGAAACGTGTACGCGCCGGAACGTATCGACGCCGCACTGTCGAACTACTTCCGCCGCGGAAACCTCACCGCGCTGCGGGAATTGGCGTTGTTGTGGCTGGCCGACCAGGTCGACGCCGCGCTGGCCAAGTACCGCGCCGACAACAAGATCACCGACACCTGGGAGGCCCGCGAACGCGTCGTCGTCGCGGTCACCGGCGGTCCGGAGTCAGAGACGTTGGTGCGCAGGGCATCCCGCATCGCCTCGAAATCCAGTGCCGAGCTCATGGTGGTGCACGTCGTGCGCGGTGACGGGCTGTCCGGGGTGTCGGCACCGCAGATGGGCCGGGTCCGTGAGCTCGCGACGAGCCTGGGCGCGACGCTGCACACCGTCGTCGGCGACGACGTGCCAACCGCGCTGCTGGATTTCGCGCGCGACATGAACGCGACCCAACTCGTGCTCGGCACCTCACGGCGCTCACGGTGGGCGCGGATCTTCGACGAGGGCATCGGCTCGACGGTCGTGCAGCAGTCGGAGAAGATCGACGTCCACATGGTGACCCACGAGGCCGCCAAGCGAGGCTTCCGGTGGTCATCGACCACACCGCGCCAGCGACACGTCGCGTCGTGGCTTGCCGCCCTGGTGGTTCCGTCGGCCATCTGCGCGCTGACGGTCGCGCTTCTCGACCCGTTACTCGGTGTCGGCGGCGAAAGCGCGCTGTTCTTCGTCGGCGTGCTGGTCGTCGCACTGCTCGGCGGTGTCGCGCCCGCCGCGCTGTCGGCCGTGCTGTCCGGGCTGCTGCTCAACTACTTCCTGATCACTCCGAGACACACGTTCACGATCTCCGACCCCGACAGCGCCCTGACGATCGTCGTGCTGCTGGCCGTGGCGGTGGCCGTCGCGGCCTTGGTGGACGGCGCGGCCAAACGCGCCAGGGAAGCCAGGCGTGCTTCGCAGGAGGCCGAACTGCTGGCACTGTTCGCCGGGTCGGTCCTGCGGGGAGCCGACGTGGCGGCCCTGCTGGAACGGGTCCGCGAGACGTACAGCCAGCGGGCGGTGAGCCTGCTGCGTGAGACCGACGGCCACCCTGCCATCGTCAGTTGCGTCGGCCAGGATCCGTGTGTGCAGGTCGACACCGCCGATACCGCGATCGAGGCCGGTGACGACGAGTTCTGGCTGCTGATGGCGGGCCGCAAATTGTCCGCCCGCGACCGCCGCGTGTTGACGGCGGTGGCCAAACAAGCCGCCGGCCTCGTCCGGCAACGCGAGCTCACCGAGGAAGCCGGCAAGGCCAACGCGATCGCCAAGGCCGACGAACTGCGCCGCTCCCTGCTCTCGGCCGTCAGCCACGACCTGCGCACACCGCTCGCCGCGGCCAAGGCCGCGGTGTCCAGCCTGCGCAGCGACGACATCGACTTCTCCCCCGAGGACACCGCCGAACTCCTGGCCACGATCGAGGAATCGGTCGACGCGCTGACCGCCCTGGTGGGCAATCTGCTCGACTCGTCGCGGCTGGCGGCCGGAGTCGTGCGGCCGGAGTTGCGCGCGGTGTACCTCGAGGAAACCGTGCAGCGGGCCCTGCTGGGAATCAGTCGCGGCGCCACCGGCTTTGGCCGCGAGGGCCTGGACCGGGTCAAAGTCGAGGTGGCGGATTCGGTGGCCCTGGCCGACGGTGGCCTGCTGGAGCGGGTCTTGGCCAATCTCATCGACAACGCGCTGCGCTACGCCAAGGACGGGCCGGTGCGGGTGACCGCGGGCCGGGTCGGAAACCGCGTCCTGATCGCGGTGATCGACGAGGGGCCCGGTGTTGCGCGGGGCACCGAGGACGCGTTGTTCGCGCCGTTTCAGCGGCTCGGTGACCACGACACCAGCAGCGGCGTCGGGCTGGGGCTTTCGGTGGCCAAGGGCTTCGTCGAGGCGATGGGCGGCACGATCTCGGCCACCGACACCCCGGGCGGCGGGCTCACCGTCGAAATCGATTTGGCGGCACCGGCATGACGGTCAAGACCAGGGTGCTGGTGATCGACGACGAACCGCAGATCCTGCGGGCCCTGCGCATCAACCTGTCGGTGCGTGGTTATGAGGTCAGGACGGCGGCCACCGGGGCCGAGGCGCTGCGCAGTGCGGCCGACCACCGCCCCGATGTCATCGTGCTCGATCTCGGGCTGCCCGACATGTCGGGCATCGACGTGCTCGCGGGTCTGCGGGGCTGGCTGTCGGCCCCGGTGATCGTGCTGTCGGCCCGCACGGACTCCTCCGACAAGGTCGAGGCGCTCGACGCGGGCGCCGACGACTATGTGACCAAACCCTTTGGTATGGACGAGCTTCTGGCCCGGCTCCGCGCCGCGGTACGCCGGGCGACCGTGACGGAATCCGATCAGCCGGTCATCGAAACCTCGTCGTTCACAGTCGATCTCGCGGCCAAGAAGGTCACCAAGAACAACGCCGAGGTGCATCTGACCCCCACCGAGTGGGGCATGCTGGAGATGCTCGTGCGCAACCGCGGGAAGCTGGTCGGCCGTGAAGAGCTGCTGCGCGAGGTGTGGGGCCCGGCATACGCCAAAGAGACCCACTACTTGCGGGTCTATCTCGCGCAGCTGCGTCGCAAACTGGAAGACGATCCGTCGCACCCGGTACATCTGTTGACCGAGGCCGGTATGGGTTACCGATTCCAGGAGTGAATTTTCTCCGACGAGCAGTCGTCGAGGTGCCGAGAAGTCAGGCGTATCGGGTACGTTGGCGTCTGCTCGCGGAGATCAGGGAGTCGGACGATGTTCGAACGCGTGAAATACATGGTCGGCTTTGCCGGCGCCTACCGCCGGTCGCGCAGCGCCGGTGCCGACCACTTCGATGCGCTCGACACGGCTGCGCGCGACATGATGCTGCGAAAACTGGACGATCGGGATGAGCCGACGGCAGACCAGACGCTTCCCGAGCCGGTCGCCGAGATCTGGCGGGACCCGGAGTCGACGTGTGCCCTGGCCGACGGCGCGTGGTTCGGCGACGGGTCGATCGAGATCACGAGCCGTCACATCGGCCTGCTGCGGCAGATGAGGTTCGGCTGGGACGGCGCCGAGCGGGGCGCGCCGATGCTCGACCCGAAACAGCCGTACGGGCGAACGGATCTGCTGGCGCAGCTCGGCGAGGTTTTCGAGTCGGACGACGCGCGCGAGCTCGCCCGCCGGCACGTGGAGATGTTCTTCGTGCTGGCCCGCGCGTTGCGACACGGCGAACTCGCGCCCGGCCGATACCCGCTCGGCAACATCGGCCCGGACGACGCGCGCCGCGCGATGCGCGGCTATCCCGACGTGACCGATGCCGACCTCGGGCTCGACGCCGACGGCCAGGTCACGATCAGCGACGATCATGTGCGGTTGTTACGCGCGATCGACATCCGCTGGCCTTCTGGGTACGACTGCGAGGACCTTCTCGCGATCGGTCGGTATCCGGCCGCCGCGGCAGACCCGAAGCGAACCTACGGCGACTTCAGCTTCATCGAAGTCGACATGGCGCGCGTCCTCGACGTCCTGCCGCCACCGCCGGTGGACGGGCCCCCGGTGTTCGAGCCGAGTCCCGAACTCGCCGCCCGATTGCAGCGACTGCACTGGCAGATGCTCGTGGCGATGCAGGTGTTCGTCGAGCACGCGAACTTGGCACCGGGCGTATATTCGCTCGACGGATAGCCGGTTCACCGCACGGTCAGCACGTCGCCGATCGCGTCGACCGACAGCACGCGGTAGCCGTAGTAGTCGAACAGCGCGGTGATGCGGTCGGCATCGCCCTGCAGCACGACGCCGGGTCCCCATTCGCGATGTTCGACATGCGTGCCCGCCGCGATCGCCGGCTTCTCCGACGTCGGCGCAGCGCCACCGTCGCGGCAACGGTCGCAGTTCCCGCACGGCTCGGGCAAATAGTCACCGAAGTACGCCAACAGGAACTGGCGGCGGCAGTCCGGTGTCTCCGCATATGAGCGCATCATCTCCACCCGGGTCCGGTCGACGCGTTCGCCGATCTCGGCCATCTCGACGGCCTTGCGCACCGCCTCGTCCTCGGCGAGGCCCGTGCCCGAGAACCCCGATCGCCCCGATGCGACGGCGCCGGCCTGCTCCAGGAGGTTGAGGGAAGCCGTCAACGGGCGGCCCCGCACCTCGAGTTCGTTACGAAGTTCCTTGAGCCGCTTCGGCTTCCGTTCGCCCAGTGCCGCGTGCACCTGGCGCAGCAGGTCCTCGTCGACGTGCCGGGTGGCGAAGAAGGTACCTAGCGAGAGGTCTTCGGCGCGGTAGAACAGCACCGCCCGCGCCGGGGCGTCGTCGCGCCCCGCCCGCCCCACCTGCTGGTAGTAGGCGTCAACCGAATCCGGGATCGAGGCGTGTGTGACGAACCGGACATTCGGCTTGTCGATTCCCATCCCGAACGCCGACGTCGCGACCACCACGTCCACGTCGTCGGCGAGGAATCGGTTGTGCACGGCGTCGCGCTCGGCCGCGCCGAGGCCCGCGTGGTATTCGACGGCGGCGACACCGCGTTGTCGTAACTTGTCGGCGTAGAACGCGGTGTCCTTGCGGGTGGCGCAGTACAGCAGCCCGGGGCGCTCGAGCGCTGCGACCGTGTCGACGACGGCCTCGCGCTTGGCCGCATCCTCGGTGTGGTGGCGCACCTCCAATGCGATGTTCGGCCGGTCGAAGCCACCGGCGATGACGACGGGCTCACGCAGCCCCAGCAATTCGACGATCTCGCGGCGTACGACCGCCGAGGCGGTCGCCGTGAGCGCCGCGACGGGTGGCCGACCGAGACGCTCGATCGCATCGCGGACGCGGAGATACGTCGGACGAAACTCGTGTCCCCACGCCGAGATACAGTGCGCCTCGTCGACGACGACCAGCGCCGGGCCGGCGTCGGCGAGGCGGGCCACCACGTCGTCCTTGACCAGCTGCTCGGGCCCGAGGAAGACGTAGCGGGCTTCGCCGTGCTCGACTGCGGCCCACGCGTCATGGAGCACCGTCGCTTTCTGGCGCGAGTTGATCGCCACCGCACGGGGCGCATCGGCGCGTTCGAGTTGCGCGATCTGATCGTGCTGCAGTGCGATCAGCGGCGATATCACGAGCACCGGCCCGGACAGCAGCACCGCGGGCACCTGGTAGATCGCCGACTTCCCGGCTCCGGTGGGCATGACCGCGAGAACGTCGCGGTTGTCGAGGATCGCCGACATCGCCTCGATCTGGTCGGGCCGCAGCGTGTCCCACCCAAAGACTTCGGCGGCAACGGATTCCAGCGAGCGCCGACCGCTCATCGCGTCATCAGCGACAGCACGGTGCGATTGAGCCGTCGGCGCGGCCAGCCAAGCACGCCGGCGCCAGCCAGCGCGGCTTTCGCGGCGTTGCGGCCGCACACACCGTGCACGCCGCCGCCGGGGGTGGCGCCCGCACTGCCGAGATAGACGTTGTCGACCGGTGTTTCAGCGCGCCCGAAGCCGGGTGCCGGCCGAAAGATCAACTGCTGGAACAGCTGAGACGTCCCGCCGTTGACGGCACCGGTGTGCAGGTTCGCATCACCGGCCTCCAAGTCCGACGGCCGTTGAATCGTCTTGCCGACGATGTGCTGACCGAAGCCCGGTGCGTACTCCTCGAGCACGTCGTCGACCCGTTCCGCAAGCCGGTCCGCGGATGCGTCGTCGGACACCCCGCGCGGCAGATGCGTGTAGGCCCATGCGCTTTCGGTGCCGGCGGGCGAGCGGCTCGGGTCGGCCGTGGTCATCTGGCCGAACAACATGAACGGTTTGTCGGGAAGGGTCGCGGTGTTGAGGTCGGCCATCCAGCGGATGAGGCCGTCGTGGTCGGCGCCGACATGCACCGTGCCCACGTCGTTCAGGTTTTTCGACCGCCACGGTATCGGCGCGTCGAGCGCGTAGTTGACCTTCAAGACCGGTGTGTCCCAGACGAACCGGCTCATGTCGCGCACCATCGCGTCGGGTACCGCGTCGGCGGGCAGGAGGTCGCGGAAC
The DNA here is from genome assembly GCF_049241375.1 of Mycolicibacterium wolinskyi str. Jessa 2025. Taxonomy (NCBI): domain Bacteria; kingdom Bacillati; phylum Actinomycetota; class Actinomycetes; order Mycobacteriales; family Mycobacteriaceae; genus Mycobacterium; species Mycolicibacterium wolinskyi. Next base: position 1,473,179 of record NZ_CP185960.1, on the reverse strand, counting down.
AGGCGCGGCGCCGAGGTGTCGGCGATCACGGCGCGGCGTACGCGCACGCGCTGCCCGTCGGTCGTGCGCACCGCGACCGCACGCCCGCCACGGACCTCGATCCCGTCGACGTCCCGCCCGCATTCGATGCGGGCGCCCGCCGAACTGGCCCGGTTCACCAGGGCCGCCGTCAATTGTCCGGCGCCGCCGACCGGTACGGGCCAGCCACCGTCCTGGGCCATCATGATGAGCAGGTAACCCATGACACCGCTGCCCGGCGCGTCGATCGGCACATCGGCGTGCATCGCATTGCCCAGCAATAACAATCGGGCCGCCTCGCTGTCGAACAACTGCTCGGCCATCACGCCGGCAGGCAGCAGCAGGAGATGAGCAAGCTTGAGCGCGTCGGAAGTCCCCAGCGCGCGCAACAGCTGCGCGAGGCCCCGCACGGGAGGGAACGGCGCGAACAGCGACGAGATGAGACCGCCCTTGACGCGCTGCCATTGCTCGAACAGCGCAATCCACCGGTCACCGTCGCCGCTGTGATGGTGGTCCAGTTCCGCTGCGGTGCGGTCGATCTCACGATAGATCACCGCGGCGTCCTCGTCGCCGGGCGAACGGGGGTGGCCCACCACCGCGGGGGCATGCGTCCATCGCAGGCCGTGGTCTTCGAGCTGTAACGCCGTCAAGGCCGGCGACGCGACCGACAACGGATAGAACGCGCTGTAGAGATCGCTGATGTAGCCGGGAAAGAGCTCGGCGCTCTTCACCGCACCGCCGGGCTGGGGCTGCGCCTCGAGCACCTGGACGTCCCAGCCCGCGTCGGCGAGCATCGCCGCGGCGACCAATCCGTTGTGGCCCGCGCCGATCACCACCGCATCTGCGCTGTCGCGGCTCATTCAGGCTCGGCCCGGCGTTCGGCGAGGGCCACCAACCGCTCCGTGCATTCGCGGTTGCGGGGATAGGCCAGAAGCAGGGCGAGCCGGCGGGGCACCCAGTCGAGCGGTCCGCCGACCGGCACCTCCGCCATCTCGACCCGCGAACCGGTCTCGGTGTCGTACAGCCGCAACGCGATCTGCGCGCCACCGAACGGCCGGCCCTTCGCCCGCAGCACCAATTCCTCGCCCGGGACACACGATTCGACCACCGTCTCGTCGTTGAGCACCACGGGCCAGATGCCGATCGTGTGGTGGATCTTGCTGCCCGGGGCCGGCCAGCTGGGATCGACGGCCCGCATGCGGGTGTTGCCGACGACCCACTGCGAGTACGTCCACCCGTTCGCGATCACGTCCCAGACCTGCTGCCGGGTTGCGGTGGTATCGCGTTTGACCGTCAACGAACTGTCGACAGCTGCCGGTGTTGACTCCATGCTCATATCCCTTTCATTTCCGGATTCGGTCTACGGGAAGGGAAATCACGCGACTCGTGACCGCCTTGACCGAATCCGGCAGCACGCGGTTGGCCAGGCCCATGGCCTTGGTCATGACCGACTCCGCGACGACCTTGCGCTGCCCGCTCAGCAACGCCTCGTAGCCCTGCTTGGCGACTTCGGCGGGGTCGTCCTTCGGCATCCGCCCGACGACGGTGTCGAGCATGTTTCCCCGCCGGAAGAAATTCGTGTCCGTCGGCCCCGGCATGAGCGACGTGACCGTGATGCCGGTATCGCGCATCTCGTCGTAGAGGGCTTCGGAGAACGACTGGATGAAGGACTTGGAGGCGTTGTAGACCGTTTGCAGCGAACCCGGCATCGTGGCCGCGATCGACGACGTGAACAACACCTTGCCGGAGCCCCGCGCCACCATGTCACGCAGCACCAACTTGGCGAGGTGCACCGTCGAACGCACATTGAGATCGACGATCGACAGGTCGGAGTCGAGGTCCCCCTCGACGAACGGGCCGGCCCGCCCGACGCCCGCATTGAGCACTGCGACGTCAAGGGACCGCCCGTCGTCGGTCGCGGCGAAGTAGAGGCGTTGCACGTCTTCGGGGTTACGCAGATCGACCTGCACGGCGCGGACGCCGCTGCCGCCCGCCCGGAGTTTGTCGGCGCTCGCGTCGATCGCGCCGTTGTCGGCTGCCACGACGAGGTCGTAGCCGTCGTCGGCGAGCAGCTTCGCGAGTTCGAATCCGATGCCTCTCGAAGCCCCGGTCACCATCGCCAGTGGTCGCGTTTCCACCATGACGGCTGGCTACCCGGAGGCGCCCACCTCAAACGTGTCGCAGTGTTTTGCGGGGTTGCACCAACGTTGCATGTGACGCGGATTACGGTTTGCGATATGTCCGGCAATCGCGACCTCTACCGTGCCTTGTTCGATGCAAGCATCAACGATCCGACCACGTTCTGGGCCGACGCCGCCAAAGCGGTCGACTGGACCAAGAGCCCGGAACGGATCCTGGACGACACGAACCCGCCGTTCTACCGCTGGTTCCCCGACGCCGAGCTCAACACGTGTGCCAACGCGCTCGACCGGCACGTGGACGAGCGCGGTGACCAGGCCGCACTCATCTACGACTCCCCCGTCACCGGGACCCAGCGCACGTATTCCTACCGCGAGCTGCGCGACGCGACCGCCCAGTTCGCCGGGGCCCTGCGCGGACTCGGTGTCGGCAAGGGCGACCTGGTCGTGATCTACATGCCGATGATCCCGGAGGCCGTCATCGCGATGCTGGCCTGCGCCCGGCTCGGCGCGGTGCACTCCGTGGTGTTCGGCGGGTTCGCCGCACACGAACTGGCCGCCCGCATCGACGACGCGCGGCCGACGGTCGTGGTGAGCGCGTCCTGCGGCGTCGAACCGACGCGCATCGTCGAATACAAGCCCATGCTCGATGCCGCGCTCGACCGGGCCGAGCACAAGCCCCAGGCCTGCGTCATCCTGCAGCGCGAGCAGCGGCCGTGCGAACTCGTCGACGGACGCGACCGGGACTGGCGCGAACTCGTGGCCGCGGCCGAGCCCGTCGACCCGGTACCGGTCGCGGCGACCGACCCGCTCTACGTGCTGTACACGTCAGGCACGACCGGCAAGCCCAAGGGCATCGTGCGCGACAACGGTGGCCACGCCGTGGCGCTGCTGTGGAGCATGCGCCACATCTATGACGTGCAGCCCGGCGATGTGTACTGGGCGGCCTCCGACGTCGGCTGGGTCGTCGGGCATTCCTACATCGTCTACGCGCCGCTCATGCTCGGCGCGACAACCGTTCTCTACGAAGGCAAACCGATCGGCACGCCCGACGCCGGGGCGTTCTGGCGGGTGGCCGCCGAGCACAAGGTCAAGGTGCTGTTCACCGCGCCCACCGCGATCCGCGCCATCAAGAAGGAAGATCCCGACGGCACCCACATCGGCAAGTACGACCTCTCGGGGCTGAAGTACCTGTTCCAGGCCGGCGAGCGGCTCGACCCCGACACCTACCACTGGGCCGCCGACAAGCTGGGCATCCCCGTCATCGACCACTGGTGGCAGACCGAGACGGGCTGGGCGATCGCCGCCGACCCGATGGGCGTGGAACCGATGCCGGTCAAGCCGGGCTCGGCGACCGTGCCGATGCCGGGCTACGACGTGCAGATCCTGCGGCCCGACGGCTCGGTGTGCGAGGCCGACGAGGAGGGCGCCATCTGCATCAAGCTGCCGCTGCCGCCGGGCACGCTGCCCACGCTGTTGGGCGACGACAAGCGCTACGTCTCGTCGTATCTGTCGGCGTTCCCCGGCTACTACCTCACCGGTGACGGCGGCTACCTCGACTCCGACGGCTACCTGTTCGTGATGGGCCGCACCGACGACGTCATCAACGTCGCCGGGCACCGGCTCTCGACGGGTTCGATCGAGGCCGTGCTCGCCGAGCACCCGGCGGTGGCCGAATGCGCGGTGATCGGTGTCGCCGACGAGATCAAGGGTCAGGTGCCGCGTGGCTTCGTGGTGCTCAAGTCCGGCGCTTCGGCCGAAGGGCTGAGCGACGCACTCGTCGCGGCAGTACGCGAAAACATCGGGGCGGTAGCGGTTTTCAAGGCGGTCGACGTGGTGGCGGCGCTGCCGAAGACCCGGTCCGGCAAGATCCTGCGCAAGACCATGCGCGGTATCGCCGACGGCCGTGACGAGCCGGTGCCGTCGACGATCGAGGATCCGTCGGTGCTCGAGGCGCTCAAGGATGTCCTGCGCGGCTGAGTTTCCCCGCGAGCAGACGCGCAGGTACCCGAGAACGCACGTTCTGCGGTACCCGCGCGTCTGCTCGCGGTACTAACGGGAGGCGCGGCGCCAGGCCCGGTTACTGAGCAACCGCAGGCCGTTGAGCGCGACCAGGATCGTCGATCCTTCGTGCCCGGCCACGCCGAGCGGTAACGGCAAGTGCCCGAACAGATCCCACGCGACCAGCACCATGATGGCCGTGGCCGCGATCACCAGGTTGGCGATCACCATGCGCCGGGCCCGGCGGGCCAGCGCGATGACCGTGGGAACGGTGCCGAGTTCGTCGCGGATGGTCACGACGTCGGCGGTCTCCACGGTCAGGTCCGCGCCTGAGGCACCCATTGCCATCGACGTGTGCGCGGCGGCCATGGCGGGTGCATCGTTGACGCCGTCACCGACCACCAGCACACGCATACCGTCGGCCTCAAGCCGTTGCACCGCATGGACTTTGTGATCGGGCAGGAGTTCGGCGTGTACATCGCCGATCCCGACCTGCTGCCCCAGCCGCCGGGCCGCACGCTCGTTGTCGCCGGTCAGCAGCACCGGCGCCCGCTCGGTCAGGGTACGGAGTCGCGCGACGGCGGCCGCGGCGTCGGGCCGCACCCGGTCGGCAAGGCCCAGCACGCCGACTGCCGCCCCGCCAACGGTGACGACGACCGCGGTGGCGCCGGAGTCCTCGATCTCGCGCACCGCGACGAACTCGCCGCCGTCATAGGCCGCGGGGCTGAGCACCTCGACGGTCTGTCCGCCGAGCACCGCGCGGACGCCGCGGCCGGGAAGTGCCGCGAAATCCGTCGCGGCCGGGACGGTGATGCCGCGTGCCCTGGCCTCGCCGACGATCGCGCGACCCAACGGATGCTCACTGAATTGCTCTGCAGCGGCCGCCTTTTGGAGCACATCGGATCCGTCGAACGTCACCACGCGCGACACCTGCGGGGTGCCGGCGGTCAGCGTCCCGGTCTTGTCGAGCGCGACCACGCCGGTATCGGCCAGCCGTTCCATCGCCACCGCGGATTTCACCAGCACGCCGTGGCGGCTGGCGTTGGCGATCGCCGACAGCAGCGGCGGCATGGTCGCCAGCACCACCGCGCACGGCGACGCCACGATCATGAAGGTCATGGCGCGCAGCAGAGTCGAGCGCAGATCCTCGCCGAGGGTCAGCGGCACGATGAACAGTGCGAGCGTCGCGACGACCACGAGCATCGAGTAACGCTGCTCGACCTTTTCGATGAACAGCTGTGTCTTGGCCTTCGTGGCGGACGCCTCGGCGACCATCGCCACGATGCGCGCCACGACGGTCTGCGACGGATCGCGGGTCACCTCGACGCGCAGGGAGCCCGATCCGTTTAGCGTTCCGGCGAACACCTCGTCGCCGGGTCGTTTGACGGCGGGCATCGGTTCACCGGTGATCGAGGATTGATCGACCTCCGAGGAGCCGTCGACGACGGCGCCGTCGGCGGAAATCCGCTCCCCCGGCCGGATCACGATGCGGTCGCCGGGCCGCAGAGCGTCGGCGGCGACCGCGCGTTCGGTGCCGTCGTCGTCGACGATGGTCGCGCTGTCGGGCGCCAGGTCGAGCAGGCCGCGCACCGAGCGTTCGGTGCGCGTGGTCGCGACATCCTCCAGCGCACCCGACGTCGCGAAGATGACGATCAGCAACGCTCCGTCGAAGACCTGCCCGATCGCCGCCGCACCGACGGCCGCGACGATCATGAGCAGGTCGACGTCGAGCGTCCGGTTCTTCAACGCCTGGATGCCCGCCCACGCGGGCTCCCATCCACCGGTGACGTAGCAGGCGAGATACAGGCCCCACCACAACGGTTCGGGTGCACCGGCGAGCTGGGCCGCCAACCCGGCGAGGAACAGTCCGAGGGCGCCTGCCGCCCATCGCACCGAGGACACCGACCACAGCCAGCCGGCCGAGCTCGAAGCCGATGCCGCGGACCGGCTGGGTGCCGGCGCGTTGGCCAGTGTGGTCATCAACCGTCTCCTGTCAGATGCAACAACGCACACCTTTATACATGTAGAGATTGAAATGTATCAACGGTTACTTGCCCGCCATGCTTGAATGGATCACATGGGACACGGAGTCGAGGGGCGTGCTACGCCTGCGGCATCCCTCGATGCCGCATCGGCGGCCAAGGTCGCCGAGACCCTGCAGGCCCTCGCATCCCCCAATCGGTTGCTGATCCTCACGCGGCTGCGGGAATCACCGTGCACGGTGACCGAATTGTCGGCAGCGGTCGGCATGGAACAGCCGGCGGTATCCAATCAGCTGCGGCTATTGCGGGCTTTGGGGCTGGTGTCGGGTGACCGATCCGGTCGCAACATCGTCTACCGGCTTTACGACAATCACGTCGCACAACTTCTCGACGAGGCCATCTACCACATCGAACACTTGCGACTCGGGGCCCGCGACACCACCGCGTGAATTCAGAAAGCGTTGCCGGCAAAGAGTTTCACACGCTGTTCACCGCTGCGCCATATCACTGCTGATGCAGGCGCGCCGACGCTCGCATGATCCCGGAGTTCCTTTATTTTCGAGATGACCCGAACTATTGTGAAGTCGTTATATGTTGATATCCGCCCGTGCCCGGGCGTTTGCTACCGGCCACCGCCGGTAAGACCGGGCGAGTAAGGAGTGAACAACGATGCGCATCGCAACCAAGGGAAACTGCACCTGTCGCTGCAATGCCTGCGACGGCGGCCACCACTGCGGAAACCCCCCGAACTGCAACGTCCGACGCTGACGCGTGGGTGACCTGCCGCCAGGACGTCCCGCGGCAGGTCACCACCACAATTCAGTTCTGAACATCCGAGCCCATCGATCGCGGTGATCGATCGGGCTCGTTTACGTTGCGGGCCGTATGCTCCGAACTGTGCTCACCGCGCTGCTCTGGGGCTTGGTCGCCGCATCGTCGTTGGTCATCGGTGCGGTCGCCGGTGTAGTCCGCGACTGGAACCGCCGATTCGTCGGCCTGGTTCTGGGCTTCGGCGCCGGGGCGTTGATCTCCAGCATCTCGTTTGAGTTGGCGGAGGAAGGTTTTCGCGCCAGCGGCGCGCTCGCGGTCGCGGTCGGGCTCGCGGTCGGAGCCGTCGTCTTCTACGTCGCCGACACCGCCGTCGACCGGATGGGCACGTCCAACGGAACCCAAACAGCCGGTCTCCCACTGCTCCTCGGCGCACTTCTCGACGGCATACCCGAACAGGCCGTCCTCGGTATCGGTATCGCCGGCGGTGCGGGCGTGAGCCTTGCCCTGGTGGTCGCGATCTTCGTATCCAACCTGCCCGAGTCGATCGGATCGGCCAGTGACATGAAGTCCGCGGGCCACTCGGTTTCGCGAATCGTGGGTGGCTGGACCGCGATCGCGGCGGTGTGTGCACTGGCCACCGTCGGCGGGTATCAGCTGCAGAAGGTCGCGGGAGGCGCGCTGCAGGGCGGCATCAACGGATTCGCGGCCGGCGCACTGCTGGTCATGCTGGTGGGCTCGATGATCCCGGAGGCGACGGAAAAGGCCCGCGAGAACGCCGGACTGGCGGCGGTGCTCGGATTTGCCGTGGCCGCCGGTCTTTCGCTGGCCGACTGACCGGCCGGGCGCTAAGTTCGGCAAATGGAACCCGTGTGGCAGGTCGGTCCGGTGACCGTCCCGGTGCACGGACTGTTCGTCGCGCTCGGGGTTTTCGCGGCGATGCTGGTCTTCATCGCCGAGGCGCGCAGGCGCGGCGCGGTCAACGAGCAATCGGTCGTGGCCGTCGCCGGTGCGCTCGTGGGCGGTGCGATCGGGATGCGGCTGTCGGGCTGGGCCCAGCACCTGGATTTCAGCGCCAATCCAAGCCTCGCGCAGGCATGGCAGTTCGGCTCACGCAGCATTCTCGGCGGCCTGCTCGGCGCCTACCTCGGGGTGCTCGTCGCCAAGCGGCTCGGCGGCTACCGCGGTAAGACCGGTGACCTGTTCGCGCCCGCGGTCGCACTGGGCATGGCGATCGGCAGAATCGGTTGCCATCTCACCGAAGCGCCCGGCCGGCCCACCACGCTGCCGTGGGGCATCCACGCCCCGGCCACCACGCCGGAATGCCCGGGATGTATTGCCGGGCAGGCCATGCATCCCTCGTTTCTCTACGAAATCGCCTTCCAGCTCACCGCTTTCGCCATCCTGCTGTGGTTGCGCAACCGGATCAGCCATCCCGGCGAGCTCTTCGTCATCTATATCGCCGGCTACGCGGCATTCCGCTTCCTCGTCGAGTTCGTCCGCGCCAACGACACCGTGTGGCTGGATCTGACGCGCCCGCAATGGTTTCTGCTGCCGTCTTTGCTGATCATCGGTATTCGCCTGTGGTACGGCCACCGGCACGGTTACTATCGCCCAGCAGCCCGCAACCAGGAAGTGCCGGTATGACGACACCACCGCCAGGGACGCCGCCCGGCGATAATCCGGGCGACTCCCCACAAGACGTTCCGCCGCAGGACATTCCGCCCGCATACCAATACAGCACTCCGCCGCCGAACTACCAGCCACCGCCACCGGGTTATCCCTACGGGGCGCCGCCGCCACCCCAGTCCCGCATCTCGATCGGCATGGTGTTCATCGGCCCGATCCTCTACGCCACGATCAACCTGATACTGGGCTTCATGGCCTTTATCGCCGCGGGTTCCTATGACAGTCAGGGCGGCAACCCGAACATCGTGTTGGCAGCCGCGGCAGTGGTGTTGGCGGTCATCGCGTTCGGCGGAGGCATCGTCCTGCTTCGTCAGAGCAGCCGGTACGCCAAAGGGCTCGGCATCGGCCTGATGATCGGCTGGGCCCTGGTCTCACTGTTCACCGCCGGATTCTGCACTGGCGTCAACCCCCAGCTGTACACGATATGACCGCCGGGATGGGGTTGCGCGGCGACCGGCTGCACCGCTACGTCACCGCGTTCTGCCCGCGCTGCCACGACGAGGCACCCGAACGGCCCCTGGCCGACGTCGTGCGGTTGAGCGGCATGCTGATCGAGCGCGACGGACACATTTGGCTCGAGCGCGGCTGCCCCGCCCATGGTTTGGTCCGCACGCTATACGACGAGGACCCCGAGATCCTGTCGTATCTCGAGGAATGGACCGCACCCACCAAGGCCCACACACCGGATGTCGCGGGCAACTTCGACCCCATCCCGTCGGCATATCTGCGCGGGCTCCCCGAGATGCAGACCCAGCACACCTGCATCCTCCTGGAAGACATCGCCGAGACGTGTAATCTGCGCTGCCCAACGTGTTTCACCGACAGCTCGCCCGATCTGCGCGATGTCGTGCCGGTCGCCGACATTCTGGCCAATGTCGACCAGCGGCTGGCCCGTGAGAACGGCCGCCTCGACGTGCTGATGCTCAGTGGCGGTGAACCCACTCTGCACCCGGCGCTCCCCGACCTGCTCGCCGCACTGGTGACGCGGCCGATCACGCGAATCCTCGTCAACAGCAACGGTGTCCGCATCGCCACCGATGACGCGCTGCTCGACCTGCTGACCACACACCGCGAACGTGTCGAGGTCTATCTGCAGTACGACGGGCTGTCCGCCGAGGCCCACCGCCACCATCGCGGCGGCGACTTGAGAAGATTGAAAAGCCAAGCATTACAAAGGCTTTCCGAACGCGAGATCTTCACCACGCTGGTCATGACGACGGCGTTGGGCGTCAACGACGACGAGATCGGCGCGATGGTACAGCTCGCACTCGACACGCCCTACGTCGGCGGGCTGACGATCCAGCCGCAGTTCGGCTCGGGCCGCTCGGGACGCATCGACCCGCTCGAGCGGCTGACGCACACCGGGGTGCTCAAACGGCTCGGGCCGCAGACCGACGGTGCGGTCACCTGGCGCGATCTCACCGCACTGCCCTGCTCACACCCGCACTGCTGTTCGGTCGGATATCTCGTGCGCGACGACGGCGGGCAGTGGCGCTCGTTGGTGTCGTTGATCGGCACCGAGAGCCTCAAGGACAAGCTGGGATTGGTGGCGAACCGGATCGCCGACACCGAGATTCCGCGCCAACTACGCCTCGCCGTGCAGGAGTCCCTACTGGGCCTGTTGTCGGAACAGTCGTCCTTATCGCATCCGCAGATCGGCGACGTCTGGCGCAACATCTGCGAGAACTGCGATCTCGGCATGTCGACGCTGCTGACGCTGGCGTCCTCGGCACTGCCGGGCCGCCGTCGCAAGATTCGAAAGCTGCTCGGCGAGCGGGTCGTGCGGCTGACCGTCAAACCGTTCATGGACATGTCGACGATGATCGAGGAACGCCTGGTGCAGTGCTGCGTACACGTCGGCACGCGCTCGTCTCAAGATCAGTGCGCTCCGTTCTGCGCGGTCCAGGCCTGGCCCGCACTCGGGCGCCAGCGGCTGTCGCTGAGCGCAGGCGCCGAATTACCGCTATTACCGCTCATCGAGATTCCATGAGCCAGCAGGCGGGCGAGCCCTACGATCCGCTGCGGCTGTGCGTGTATGCCACGGTGGCGCTGCTGGCGTGGTTGTTGGGCCCATGGGCGGTCGCGGCGTTCGCCGTGCTGGGGCTGGCCGGCTACATCCGCGCCCGTCGGGCCGGCCTCCTGCACAGCAAATGCGTGTTGCGCGATACCCGGCTCGTGATCGGGTACCTGGGAGTCATCGCGGCGATTGCCATCGCTGGGATCGTCGTCAGCTACCTTCCTCAACAACCTGCTCCGTGACGTTTTCGCCGGGCGGCGTCACCACAATCTGCCCACACCTGTTTCACAGACTCCTCTAATACTGCTAACTTCGCTAATGAAGTGGGCAACCCCACTGTCGGGGGCCTGCCGTCTATCGGATTACTCAGGAGTGAATGCCTTGAAGATCGCGAATGCCAGAACCGCCCTGGCCGCGGCCGCAATCGCCGCAGCCGGAATCCTCGCCAGCGCGCCCGTCGCGCTCGGTGACGCCAGCGCCGTCACCACCGCCACGCTGGGCAGCCAGGCGAAGTTGGACAACGGAAACGTGATCCAGGGCTGGACGGTCACCGACCTCAAGCCCAGCACCGACGCCATTCCTTACGACGTGCGCGGCACCCTGTGGGAGGTCACCGCTACCGATGAGGCCATCCAGGGTTCGGTGACCCCGATCGTCTCCAACTTCAACCTCCGCGGGGCCGGCGGCGAGAACTACCGCGCGCTGTTCCAGGTCGCCACCCCGCAGGGCGTCAACCCGGCCACGATCCCGCAGGGCCAGAAGACCAGCGGCAAGATCTACTTCGACGTGACCGGTGCCCAGCCCACCTCCGTCGTCTACAACGCCGGTGGCCGCGATCTGCTCGCGTGGGACAAGCCGGCCGCACCGGCACCGGCACCCGCCCAGAGCGGCAGCCGGCCGGCGACCTCGGCCGCCACCCCGGCCACCGCCGCTCCTGCCGCGGCCGCCGAAGCCGAAGGCGCCGAAGCCACCCCGGCGCCTGCCGCGGCCGAGGCCACCCCGGCTCCGGCAGGCACCGAGGCCGTCCCGGCCGGCGCGGGCACCCGTGCGACTGACCTGCCTGCCGCCACCGCCGCAACCCCGGTCGGCACCGAGACCGCTCCGGCTCCGGCGGGCGCCGAGGCCACACCGACCCCGGTCGCGCACGGCACCCCCGTCGCCGAAGGTGGACCGGCGCCCGCAGCCGTGCCCGCGGGTGCGGGCAACGCCGCGACCGCTGTTCCGCCCGCTGAGGTCGCACCGGTTCCGGCAGGCACCGAGGCCGTCCCGGCCGCTCCGGCCGACCCGGCGCTCGTGCCCGCCGGCGTGCAGCCGACGACGACGGTTGTCCCGGTTCCGCCTGCGCCCGGCACCGCCCCGGCCAGCAATCACGGCCCGGCGGCATAACCCAGAGCAGTACGGCAACGGCCGGAGGTGGGAAACCACCTCCGGCCGTTCGCTTTTCCGGCGTCTGGTCTTCTCATGAATTCGTGACCCGTCGTTGGTGGACACCGCCTCGGGCCGATGTCAGGCTGACCGTGCGGGGTGGTCAGTCAGCCAGGGAGGGCCTGAAGGGCACCATCTCCGCAAGCACGCCGTCGTCTGCGGCGCAAGCATGGCCGGATTACTCGCGGCTCGAGTGTTGTCCGACTTCTACGAATCCGTCACGGTTGTCGAGCGTGATGTCTTGCCGGACAATGCGATCCAGCGCCGCGGTGTTGCCCACGGCCGACATCTGCAGATGATGCTGAGCGGCGGGTCGTCGCGTCTGGCACACTTGTTTCCCGGCTTGTTCGACGAACTCGCCGCCGCCGGTGCGCATGTCATGGACGGCATCGACGATCCGTCACTGTTCTATCTGCGGGTCGGTGAGCACGTGGCCTGCCGATCCGGGCGCTTCACCCGATCCGACGACGTGGTGATCGTTCTGGCCAGCCGACCCTTGTTGGAGACACACGTCAGGCGGCGCGTTTCGGCGTTCGGCAACGTCACGATCATGGACGGTCACGACGTGATCGAGCCGGTCCTGGATTCGTCCGGTCGGATCAGCGCTGCCCGGGTGGCCAACCGTGAGACGGGTGCGGAACGGATGCTGGAGGCCGACCTCGTGGTCGACGCGACCGGCCGCGCGGGCCGCACGCCCGCATTTCTCGAAGCGAGGGGTTACGAGCGTCCACGCGAGCGGAAGTACCCGGTCGGTCTCAGCTACTCGAGCCAGTTCTTCCGGTTGCCGTCCGGCGCGCTCACCGAGAAGGTCGCCGCGGTCAACGATCTCGTCGAAAAACGCTGCGGCGCCGGCGTGTTGGCGTACGAGGACGGCACGGCAATCCTCACCCTGATCGGGGTCGCGGGGCACAAATTGCCCACGGACCTACCGGGTGTGCTCGACGCCGCCACCGAACTACTGCCGCCGCAGTTCAGTTCGGCGCTGCGCGCCGCGCAACCGCTCGGCGCAGTGACCGCTCAGCACTACCCCGTGAGCGTGTGGCGCCGCTACGACAAGCTCAACCGATTACCGCAAGGTCTCATCGTGATCGGCGATGCGGTATGCAGTTTCAACCCGGTATACGGCCAGGGCATGACCTCGGCTGCGTTGCAGGCCATGGCGCTGCGCCAATGCTTGTCCTCGGCCGATACCACCGACCTCGCCACGCGGTACTTCCGCGCGGCCGCCAAGAAACTCGCGCCGATCTGGTGGTCGAACCGGTTCACCGATTTCAACTTCACGCCGACCGATGACTGGCGGACGAAACCCAGGCGGCTACTCAATCGTGGCATGGACAGAGTGTGGGCAGCGCTGGCCACCGACATCGTGCTTGCCGAAACCTTCATCCGTACACTGCAATTGGTCGACGCGCCGACTGCCATGTTGCAACCGGCCATGCTGCGGCGCCTGCTCGCGGGCGGGCGCGTCAGCCCGGTGCGATAGACAACGCGATGCCGTCGAGGATGTCATGCTCGCTGACCACGAGCTGATCGATGCCGGCCCGGTCACCTAACACCGCAGCCAGTTCCTCGACGATGATCGCGCCGCCCCCGATGACGTCGGCCCGCCCCTCGTGCATGGGCCCGAGCGCGAGGCGCTGCTGCTTCGTCATGCCGATGAGCTCATCGCACACTCGCAGCAGATCATCGAATCCGATGCGCGACAGGTGAATAGCGTCGGCATCGTATTCGGTCATCCCCTGCGCGAGCGCGGACAGCGTCGTCATCGTCCCCGCCACACCCACCCACGTGTGCGCGCCGTCCACGGGAACCGCACGCAGCGCCTCGGCAAGCCCGTCACGCACCACGGCGCGGGCAGCCTCGACCTCGGCGGCGGTCGGCGGATCGCTGTGCAGGCACCGCTCGGTCAACCGCACGCAGCCGATGTCGGCCGAGAAGCTGGCCTGAACCGAATCTTTTCCGACGACCAGCTCAGTGGAGCCACCGCCCAGGTCGACGACCACGAAAGACGCCTCCACCGGGTCGAGTTCACCCACCGCGCCGCGGAACGAGAGTTCGGCCTCCTCTGTTCCGGTGATCACCTCGGCGACACTGCCCGGCACGACCGCGCCCAACTGGCGCGCGGTCATCGCGAAGAACTCGTCGCGGTTGCCGGCATCGCGGGCGGCCGAGGTGGCGACCATCCGCACCGCCGACACCGAGTGCTTGGTCATCAGCGCGGCATAGTCGGCCAACGCGGACTCGGTGCGCGCCAACGCTTCCGGCGCGAACTCACCCGTCGCATCGACACCCTGACCGAGCCGCACGATCCGCATCTCGCGATGGACGTCGTGCAGCCGGCCGTCCACGGCGTCGGCGATCAGCAGGCGAATCGAGTTGGTGCCACAGTCAATTGCTCCGACGCGACTCATACCCAGATACTCCGATCCAGTATTCCGGCCATGGCAGGTTCGACGGCGAGGATCGCCAACGCCTCATCGCCCAACGGGTTGACACCCGGCCCCTTGGCCAGCGAGTGCGCCATCAGCACATGCAGGCACTTGACGCGGTCGGGCATGCCGCCGCCCGTGAAGGTCGTGCCCAGCGGCTCGATCGCGTCGCGTTCGGCCAGATACGACTCGTGTGCGGCCCGGTAGGCCGCGGCCAGCTCCGGATCCTCCTGCAGCCGTTGGGTCATATCGCGCATCAGGCCCGACGATTCCAGCCGGCTCGCGGCCGCGGTCAGCACCGGATGCGTGAGGTAGTACAGCGTCGGAAACGGCGTGCCGTCCGGCAGCTTGGGCGCGGTTTTCACCACACCGGGCTCACCGTTCGGGCAGCGGTAGGCGATTTCGAGGACACCGCGCGGCTCACGGCCCAATTGCCGTGTGACAGCGTCGATGTCGGCGGCGTCAACCACCGGGCGCCGGGGGTGGTGGGGGTCCCGGAGGCGGCGGGACCGGCGGGACGGCGGGCGTCACTCCGTGCGGCTGATCGGCGATCGTGTGCCACAACGAGGTGTACCAGGGCTGCCCGGCAGGCACCGTGGAGCCGGGCGCGCCGGGGACCCCGGGCTCGGCGGGCACGGCAGCCGTGGGCGGCAACTGAACCTGATACGGGGTGTCACCGGGCATGACGAAGCCCAACCGCTCACGCGCCTGGGCCGCGATGTACACCGGGTCGGCCAGTTTGACCTTCTGCTGTTCGAGCTCGGCAATCTGCGCTCGCAATTGCTCCTCGCTGGCCTTGAGCTGTTTCATCTCGGTGCGTTGCGCGAAATATGTCCGGACCGGTCCGGCGATGGTCAGCGTCAGCACACACACCACGGCAGCCAGGATCGCAGCGCGCCGGGCCGCCGAGCCGAACCGCTGTTCGGACTGCAGCTCGGCCTGTTGTTGCGCTTGTACCGCAATGGCTTTGGTGACAGCCTCGTCGGGCGCCTGCTCGATCTGCGCAGGCCGGTTGTCGGTCACCCGGCGCCGGGCCTGCGCCGGTCGCGGCCGATTCGACTTGCCCGACTTCCCCGGCCCTCCAGGTCGGGAGGCCGGGGATCGTCGCTTCGGATCGGGCATCGTGGTCAGGCCAACCCGGTCAGGTCCGCATCATGGGGCGCTCGGCTACTTGGCTTCGAGCCGCGGGAACGCCAGATCGCCTGCGTAGCGGGCGGCGTCGCCGAGGGTTTCCTCGATGCGCAGCAGCTGGTTGTACTTGGCCACCCGCTCGCTGCGGGCCGGCGCGCCGGTCTTGATCTGGCCGCTGCCCACCGCGACCGCCAGATCGGCGATCGTGGTGTCCTCGGTCTCACCGCTGCGGTGGCTCATCATCGTGCGGTAACCGCTGTTGTGCGCCAACGCCACGGCATCCAAAGTCTCGGTGAGCGTGCCGATCTGGTTGACCTTCACCAGCAGCGCGTTGGCCGCGCCGCGCTCGATGCCGTCCTCAAGCCGCTCGGGGTTGGTGACGAACAGGTCGTCGCCCACGAGCTGGATCCGGTCACCGATCGCGGAGGTCAGCGCGACCCAGCCGTCCCAATCGTCCTCCGACAGCGGATCCTCGATCGACACCAGCGGGTAGGACTCGATCAGTCCCCGGTAGAACTCGGTCATCTGGTCGGCCGTGCGGGTCTCCTTCTCGAAGGCGTAACCCGTTCCGTCGGTGTAGAACTCGGTGGCGGCCACGTCCAGTGCCAGCGCCACGTCGCTGCCCAGCTTGAAGCCGGTGGCCTCGATGGCCGACGAGATCAGGTCCAGCGCCGCCTTGGTGCCTGCGACGTCGGGAGCGAAACCGCCCTCATCGCCGAGGCCCGTCGCCAGGCCCTGCTTCTTGAGCACGGCCTTGAGGGAGTGGTAGACCTCGGCACCCCAGCGCAGCGCTTCCTTGAACGAAGGCGCACCGATCGGGGCGACCATGAACTCCTGCACGTCCACCCCGGTGTCGGCGTGGGCACCGCCATTGAGGATGTTCATCATCGGCACCGGCAGGATGTGTGCGTTCGGCCCGCCGATGTAGCGGAACAGCGGCAGGCCGGCCGATTCCGCGGCGGCCTTCGAAACCGCAAGCGAAACACCGAGAATCGCGTTGGCGCCCAGGCGGGACTTGTCGGGCGTGCCGTCCAGGTCGAGCAGTGCCTGGTCGACCAGCCGCTGATCGTCGGCGCCGAGCCCGATGACCGCGGGCGCGATCTCGTCGAGCACCGCCTCGACGGCCTTTTCGACGCCCTTGCCGCCGTAGCGGGCTCCGCCGTCGCGCAGCTCGACTGCCTCGTGCTCGCCGGTCGACGCGCCGGAGGGCACCGCCGCCCTGGCAAACGTGCCGTCGGTCAGGGCCACCTCGACCTCGACCGTCGGGTTGCCGCGGGAATCGAGAATCTCGCGGGCTCCAACCTGCTCGATGATGGGCACTGGCTTCTCCTTATTGCGTCCTTGATCGAGTCCTTGGCGTGCTTGGCGCTACTGCATGAGCCTAGAGCCTGCGGTAGCCGGAGTCGTGTCAGAGGGGGTGACCGGACGCGTACGCGGTGGCCCAGTCCCGCACCGCACGCGCGTACTGCTCGGAGTTGTTGTAGGCCTTGAGCGCCTTCATCCAGCCGCGCGGGTTGGACAGGTCCTTGCCGTTCCAGCACAGCAGGCCGGCCGCCGAGAGCGCGGCGTCGTCGAAATTGTCGGGGCTGACCTTGCCGTCGTTGTTGGCGTCCACCCCGAAGTGGCCCCACGTCTCGGGGATGAACTGCATGGGCCCCATCGCGCGGTCCAGCTCGTCGTCGCCGTCGAGCTTGCCGCCGTCGGTGTCGGCGATCCGCAGATTCCCCGCCGTCCCGTCGAGCTGCACGCCCCGGATGGGCGGGCTGACGTCACCGTTCGGGGCGACCATCGCGCCGCGGTAGGTGCCGTGGTGGCTCTCCACCATGCCGATGCCGGCCAGCGTGGTCCATTTGACGTTGCAGTTCGGGTTCTCGACCTCGGCGACGCGGGCGGCGTAGGCGTAGGCCTCCAGGGCGTTGACGGGCATGCCCAGCGCGGGAGCCCGCTCGGCCGCCCACTCGCGGAGCGCATCGGCGGGCCTGCCCTTGGCGTAGGTGTCGATCTGGGGAACCGGATCGCCGGCGGGCGGCGGCACGCCCTCGGGGATGGGGGTGCCGAGCTGCCATGAACAGCTGGAAGCCATCAGCAGTGCTGTCGCTGCGATCACCGCGACAGCCCGCAGCCAACGAACTGGCGACACCGGACTCCCTCAACCTGCTCTACTCGTGGCCCATCGTCCCATGCGCGGGGCCCGGCTCGGTGACCGACAGCCCCAGCGCGAACTCGACCGAACGTTGACCGCCCCCTGCTAAGGTGAGCCACGCCTTGCTATGGCAAGCCAAGGCTACGTATTTTCTCCGGTCAAGCGAGGACGCTTTGATGACTGCCATCGCAGACGCTCCGACCAGCCTTCTGGCCGCATCCAACGTCACATCGCAGCTGTTCGGCAGCGGTTTGATCGGCCTGCGCGAAGGTTTGGAAGCCGCGATCGTGGTCTCGATTCTCGTCGCGTTTCTCGTCAAATCCGAACGCCGAGACACACTCAAATGGGTGTGGCTGGGAGTTGGCTGTGCGATTGCTGTGACCATCATCGTGTTCCTGGCGATCCAGTTCGGGGAGAACACGATCAGCGGTCTCGGCGCGGAAGCCATCGCCGGCATCGCCTCACTGCTCGCGGTCGTCATCGTCACCACGATGGTGCTGTGGATGAAGAAGGCCGCCGCGTCGATGTCGGGCGAGCTACGCAGCGAGATGTCGCGGGCACTGCAGACCGGCGGGCCCGCGGTCGCGCTGCTGGCGTTCCTCGCGGTCGGCCGCGAAGGCGTCGAGACCGCGCTGTTCATGGTGGGCTACGCCGAAGCCGAGACACTCTGGCCGCTGACGGGCCTCATCATCGGCGTGCTGATCGCGGCTGCGATCGCCTACGGCATGTACGCCGGCGCGGTCCGGATCGACCTCGCGAAGTTCTTCAAGTACACCGGCGTGTTCCTCATCGTCGTGGCGGCCGGGATCCTCGCCTACGGCATCAAGGCGCTGCAGACGGTCGGCTGGATCCCCGGCCTCGGCTCGGTGGCCTTCGACATGAGCGGTGCGTTCGACTGGTCGGCCTGGTACGGCGAGATCATCCAGGGCATCTTCAACATCGACCCGACGCCGACGGTGCTGCAGTTCGCCGCGTGGCTGGCCTACATCGTCATCGTGCTCGCGCTGTTCCTCAAGCCGGCCCGCTCAGCTGACGTCTCCACATCCTCCGAGCCGAGTGTCGACCCGGAGACCTCCACCTCCTCCGAAAGGTCGCCCAAGTGAAGATCACCCCCGCTGTGAAGTCTGGAGTTGCGGCCACTGCCGCCGTCCTTGCCGGTTTCTCCCTGGCCGGCTGCCAGGCCAAAGAATCCGCGCCCAGCGGCGAGGCGGGCGGCGACAAGCCTGCCCAGATCACCGTCGACGCGTCGGACACCGAGTGCAAGCTGTCGGGCACCGAGGCAGCCACCGGGCCGAGCACATTCGTCGTCACCAACAACGGCACCAAGGTCACCGAGTTCTACGTCTACGGCGAGGGTGAGCGTGTCATGGGCGAGGTGGAGAACATCTCCCCCGGGCTCAAGCGTCAGCTCATCGTCCAGTTGACCCAGCCCGGCACCTACCAGACCTCGTGCCGGCCCGGGATGGTCGGCGAGGGCATCCGCGGTGACTTCGTCGTCAGCGGCGAAGCCGTGCAGGTCGACACCGAGGGCAAGTTCAAAGAGGCCGCCGACAGCTACAAGCGTTACGTCAACAGCCAGACCGACGCGCTGATCCCGGCCGTCGAAGAGTTCGTCGCCGCGATCAAGGCCAAGGACATCGCCAAGGCCAAGTCGCTGTTCCCGACGTCGCGCACGTACTACGAGCGCATCGAGCCGGTCGCCGAGTCGTTCCCCAACGACCTCGACCCGCGCATCGACCTGCGTGAGGCCGACCTCGAGCCGGGCCAGAAGTGGACGGGATTCCACCGCCTGGAGAAGGACCTTTGGGTGACCGGGCTGCAGCCCGACACCAACGCGATCGCCGACCAGCTCGTGGCCGACGTCAAGGAACTCGACGCCGGGGTCAAGGCGCCGGACTGGAGCATCGACTCCACCCAGATCGCCGGTGGCGCGCAGGGCCTGCTCGACGAGGTCGCGATCAGCAAGATCAGCGGCGAAGAGGACATCTTCAGCCACACCGACCTGTGGGACTTCAAGGCCAACGTCGAGGGCTCGCAGACCGCGGTCGCCTCGGTGCGCCCGATCCTCGACGAGCGCAACCCCGATCTGGGCAAGCGCGTCGATCAGCGCTTTGCCGAGGTCGAAGCCTTGCTGGAGAAGTATCGTGAAGGCGATGGTTTCGTCTCCTACGACAAGGTGACCGAACCGCAACGTCAGGAGCTCTCGCGCGCCATCGACGCGCTGAGCAAAGAAGTCAGCCAGGTGCAAGGTGTCATCGCCCCACAGTGAGTCCGTCGACGAGTCCGTCGACAAGCGGGAACCCCAGCCGTCGGGCATTTCTCGACGCAAGCTGTTCGGTGCGGCCGGGGTCACCGCGGCGGTAGTCGGTGCGGCCAGCGCGGGTGCGCTGGCCGGCCGCGCTTCGGCGGCGGCCAGCTCGCCCCACGGCCAGCTGCAGGGTCCGGTGCCGTTCCGCGGTGAGCGGCAGGCCGGCATCATCACCGAGGCGCAGGACCGGATGCACTTCTGTGCGTTCGATGTCACGACCGACAAACGCGAGGACGTCATCGCGCTGCTGCAGCAGTGGACGGAGATGGCCGAGCGCATGACCCGCGGCGAGGAAACCGAGCCGGGCGGAGCGGTCGACGGCAATCCCTACGCGCCACCGTCCGACACCGGCGAAGCTCTCGGCCTGCCCGCCTCGCAGTTGACCCTGACGATCGGCTTCGGGCCGACCTTCTTTCTCAAGGACGGCAAGGACCGCTTCCGTATCGCCGACCAGAAACCCGCCGAGCTCGCCGCCCTGCCGAAATTCCCCAACGAGACGATGGATCCGGCGAAATCCGGCGGCGACATCTGCGTACAGGCCTGCGCCAACGATCCGCAGGTTGCCGTGCACGCGATCCGCAACCTGGCCCGCGTCGGTTTCGGGACCGTCGCAGTGCGCTACTCGCAACTCGGGTTCGGCCGCACGTCGTCCACCACGCGCGATCAGGCCACACCGCGAAACCTGTTCGGGTTCAAGGACGGAACCAACAACATCAAGGCCGACCAGACCGATCTGCTGGACAAGCACGTGTGGGTCGCCGACGGTGACGGCCCGGCCTGGCTGACCGGCGGCACCTACCTCATGACGCGACGCATCCGCATGCGCATCGAGAACTGGGACCGCACCACCCTGCTCGAGCAGGAGCGCGTCATCGGACGCCAGAAGGGCAGCGGCGCCCCCAACGGTCTGCAGGAAGAATTCGAGGAACTCGATCTCAACCTCGCCGACGACAAGGGAACACCGTTGATCGACGTCGACGCCCACGTCCGGCTCGTCTCACCACAGAATCTCGGCGGCATCGAGATCCTGCGCCGCGGCTACAACTTCACCGACGGCACAGACGGTTTCGGCCATCTCGACGCGGGCTTGTTCTTCATCGCGTTCGTGCGCAGCCCGGAGAAACAGTTCATCCCGATGCTCGGCGAGATGTCGCGCAAGGACGCCATGAACGAGTACATCACCCACACCGGCACCGCGGTGTTCGCCTGCCCGCCTGGGCTGAAGGAGGGCGACACATCGGGCTATTGGGGTTCGACGCTGTTCGCCTGAGCGCTGTCTCCTGCGCTGTTCCCCGGCGCTGTCCCCCTGCGCCAGCCGGAGCGCCGCCGCTGTCCCCACGGTGGGGTTGTGCCCGCCTATTAGCGACAATGTCGCGGAAATCGCCTCACGAAGCCCACTGGTCCCGTAAGCACCACGCCGTGAACACCTTCAGGCACTTGAGTCGCAAGCGCCTCTCCTGCAACGGAATTCGGCGTGCCCACCTATGAGCGACTTTGTCGCTGTTGGCCGCATCAAGCGGCGGCGCGTGGCCCCGGCCCGCGCGTGAAGCGCTATGGCCAAAAAGAGCCCCGGGACCGCCATCACGCTTCAAACGCGGAACGTGGAGCTCGAATGGTTGATGTATCTGGCAATAAATTTCGAGTGGTCGGCCGACCGCCAGCGACTTTGTCGCTGTAATGCGGGCAGCCTGTTGCCTCATGTCAATATGCCCGCGGGGGGATTCGTTGCCTCATTTGGAAAATGCCCGGCTGGGATCGTTGCCTCATTTGTGGGTGCCCGGATGGGCTGGCGGGTTAGGCGCCGGCGGCTGAAATATTCGTTGCCTCAGATTCGGGTGCCCGCCGAGGGTGGGGTTTTGGCCGCGGGCCAGCTTTGCTGGTAGTCAACGTGAGCAGCTCGGAGCACAGCGCCTGGATGTGGCGTTGCAGGGCGGCCGGATTGAGATCGGCGTAGACCTCGGTGAGGCGTTTGACCTCCTCGACGGTGGTCGTCTTATCCGCTTGCGCACGCCGGTACGGAGTGCGGGCTTTTTCGTATTTCTTGGTCACCTTTGCGCCGGTGCGCACCTTCGATTCGAGCTTTTGCTGTGGATAGAAGTAATTGGCCAGCAGTGACTGAAGTTCCCAGATCTTGTTGAGTAACACCAACTCCGCGGCCGTGTCGTAGCGGTGATAGCCGACCATCACCCGCACCGTGGTCCAGTTTTTCTGCTCGACATGACAGCCATCGTTCTTGTTGCCCACCCGTGACCGGGTGAAGGTGATGCGCCGCTTGCGACACCACTCGAGCAAGGTGAAGTTGATGAATTCCGATCCGTTGTCGGAGTCGACCCCTCGGATCGGAAACGGCATCACCACCACGATCTCGTTGAGTGCGGCCATCACCCGTTTCTGCGCTTTGCCCAAAATGCTGCGGGTCTCGGTCCAGCCGGTGGCGATATCGGTGACGGTCAACGTCCAGGCATGCACCCCGGCGGGGTTGCCGCCGTCGTGGCTGACCAGATCGATCTCGACGAAGCCGGGCACCGCGTCATCCCACGCCGCCCAGGTGCGCACCGGGATCTGCGATTTGAGCAAGGTTCCCGGTTTCGTCCTACAACGGCCCTTGAGCTGGTACTTCTTGCGTTCAGAGGCCAGTCGGCGGTCGATGGTGGCCGCCGACATCGCCACCAGCTGCCCGGCCACAGCGTCGTCGATGACCAACTCGCCGCACCGGCGCAGCACCACCACCAATTCACCCAGCATCGGTTCCAGCCGTTTACCGGCCGGCATACCCAGTACTTCCCAACAAAACACGAGAGCCTCAACCACTTTCGGGCCATACGTGGGCGGTCGTGGCCGCCGCGCCCGCACCACTCGCGGCACCAGCGCACCCCGCAACGCCTTACGGGCATGATCACGATGCCAGCCCGTCGTCGCACACAACTCATCCAGAATCGTGGCCCTGCCGGCCCGCTGATACCGAACCGCGATCGCCCGGGTCACCGCCATGCGCTCAGCCAATGTCAACCCCATCCTCCGGCCCTAGCCCACCCCGCAACCTCACCGCCCACGACACACCGCACGCGGGCATTTTCAAATGAGGCAACGAATCAGCAAAACGGGCATTTTTGATGAGTCAACGCGGCAGCCGAAAACGTGCGACGGACGTGGTGGATGGTGCTGAGGGTAGCGGTGTGATCCGGCAGCTGAGACACCAGAGGTTTATGCGGCGCATGTGGCGATTTCCGCGACATTGTCGCTATTAGGCGGGCAGCACGGCACCTAGCCCAGAGCCGCGCGAAGGTCGGGCTCAGTCGTCGGCGCGGTCGGGTTGTGAGGGACCCTCGGATTCGGTCTGCGCTTCGTCGGGCTCGGATTCCTCGTCCGGCGTGGGCTCCTCAGCCGGCGTCTCGTCGGGCGCGGATTCTTCGTCGACGTCGGCGGTTTCGTCGACTTCGGGTTCCGGCTCTGCCGCAGCGAAGTCACCTGTCGGCCAGTAAGTCCGCCACTCGTCCTCGGTGATCGTGCCCAATGGGGTCACATCGAGTTCCTCGGGGACGTCCTCGCCCCGGCGGCCGGCAGCGACGTCGGATTCCACCAGCCGCACGGTGTCCATGAACTCCAACACCGCTGTGCGGAGCTCATTTTCGGCGTCGGTATCGCCCGACACCGTGACCGATGTCAGCGACGCCGGCACCAGATCGGCGGGAAGGCCGGCTTGTGTCACGCGGGCAATCACCTTCTGCGCCAACGCCAGCGCCGGCTGTCCGGTGGGCACGTCGTCCATGCTGGACGTGCGGGATTTCACCGACCGCTCCTGGGCCTTGCGTTCTTCCCATTGGGCGAGTTGTTCGTCGAGTGAAATGGATTCGCCCGCAAGGACTGCCGGAACGCGGTTGCCGAGTTTGCGGACGAGCGCGTCGGCGACGTCGTCGATGTTGAACGGATGGTGTGGCGCGTCCTCGGCGATGCGCGCGTGGAACAACACCTGCAGCAGCACGTCGCCGAGTTCCTCGCGCAGCTCGTCGGCGTTGCCGCCGCGGACCGCGTCGAACAGCTCGTAGGTTTCTTCGAGGAGGTAGCGGCGCAGCGAGTCGTGGGTCTGCTCACTCTCCCACGGCCCGGAGGTGCGCAGCTTGTCCATCATGGCCACCGCATCGACGATCCGCTCACCGGGCTGCGCCTCGGGCGCGGCGATGAGGCGTTCGCCTGCGGCGAGACGGGCCTTGACCGCTGGATGCTCGGGATCGGAGGACAGCAGGACGGGAGCGTCGTCGCCGTCATAGGCGGGGCGCGCGGCAGGCAGCGACCACGGCACCTTGACCGGCATCTCCTCGGTGTACTGCACATCACCGGTGAGCAGATCGATCGCGTCGACTGGGATGAGTGACGGGCGGCGGGGGTCGACCAATACGACGGTCATCGGGCAACACCCCCTCACGCATTTCGACGAGACCGCTGATCTCGGTTATACCAACACGTTGCCGGACCCGGACGCGCCTGGTCACACGGGATGGCCGCCCTGCCCGAAGGCAAGGCGGCCATCATGTCACATCCGGGCGAGTCAGGACTCCGGCGGGAACGGAACGTCCGGGATCACCCAGTGACCCGGCACCTCATCGAAGAACGGGTTGACGATTCCGTTCACCGTGGGAAGCTTCTTCAGCTCGCCAGGGGGAATTCCGAAGAACGGATTCGCGACACCGTTGATGGTCCGTGAATTCTTCAGCTGCCCCGGCGGGATGTGGCCGTTCGGGAGCCCGAAGAAGTTGTCTACCTCAGGGAATTGCACCGTCGGAACTTCGACGTCCGGGACATTCACGTCCGGCACGTTGACATCCGGCAAATTCACATCCGGCACGTCGACGTCGGGAACGTTCACATCCGGCACTTCGACGTCGGGAACGTTCACGTCCGGCACGTCCACATCCGGGACGGCAGGACCCGGAATCGGCGGTGGCGCAGGCACATTCGGTTCCGCCTGCGCGAGACCTGTGCCCAGGCCGAGCGCGCCGAGTCCCAGTGCACCGGCCGTCGTCGTGGTTACTGCGAGCTTCTTGATGTCCATGGTCACTCCTTCGCCTTGCGTCATGCGAAAACTCACCAATCGGTGGCAATCGCGTGATGTTCGGTTTAGGAAATTGCATGACCGCCCTATGGCTGACGATCTTGCCGTCTCTTCTCAACGACAACGCAACACCTTGACCCCCCGTGGTGTATGTCGAATCCGCACCCCGGATGCGTTATCAGCGTTTCGCCGATTCGACCGCCACAGGCGCGCAAAATGCGCGCTTACCAGGCAATCAGCCCGAGAAATTAAATTTCGCGGTCAGGTCGACACTGCCCGGCGTCTGTCCGTTGAGCACGAGCACCAGTCCGGCCACCCACTGCACGAGCTCAAGATCGCGGATGCGGGGCGCGCCGACGCCGTCACCGGCGCGAGGCAACGGCACCTGCACCGTCGACGTGGTGGCGCGGTAATGCCCGCCGGGGTACATGCGCTTGAGCCGCAACTGTGCGGAATCCGGAAGCACCACGGGCGACAGCTTCACCGTCGACGCCGACACCGCACCGATCTCGGTGATGCCGTACTCGCGGCACAGCAGCCGCAGCAACGCGACCGCGACCAGGCGCTGCGCGGGTTCGGGCAGTGGGCCGTAGCGGTCGACGAGTTCCTCCACGACGGCGCGCACGGCATCCTCGTCGGAGGCCGCGGCGAGTCGCCGGTAGCCCTCGAGCCGCAGCCGGTCGCTGCCGATGTAGTCGGGTGGCAGATGTGCGTCGACCGGAAGGTCGACCCGTACCTCTTTCGGTTCCTGAGGTGTGGCAACGGTTTTCCCGTCGGCGGCCGCCCGATAGGCCTCGACGGCCTCGCCGACCAACCGCACGTACAGGTCGAAGCCGACGCCTGCGACGTGTCCGGACTGCTCGACACCGAGCACGTTGCCCGCGCCGCGGATCTCCAGGTCCTTCATGGCCACGGCCATGCCCGCGCCCAGCTCGTTGTTCTGCGCGATGGTCGCCAGGCGGTCATAGGCGGTCTCGGTCAGCGGCACCTCGGGCGGATACAGGAAGTAGGCATAGCCACGTTCCCGGCTACGGCCGACGCGGCCGCGCAACTGGTGCAGCTGCGAGAGCCCGAACGTGTCGGCCCGCTCGACGATCAGCGTGTTCGCGTTCGAGATGTCCAGGCCGGTCTCGACGATCGTGGTGCAGACCAGGATGTCGTACTCGCGGTTCCAGAAGCCCTCGACGGTTTTCTCGAGGGTCTCCTCGTTCATCTGACCGTGCGCGACGACGACCCGGGCCTCCGGAACGAGCTGGCGCACACGGGCGGCGGCCTGGTCGATCGAGCGCACGCGGTTGTGGATGTAGAACGCCTGCCCGTCGCGCAGCAGCTCGCGGCGCAGCGCGGCGGCCACCTGCTTGTCGTCGTGTGGGCCGACGTAGGTCAGCACCGGGTAGCGCTCCTCGGGCGGGGTGAGAATCGTCGACATCTCGCGGATGCCGGCCAAGCTCATCTCCAGGGTGCGCGGGATCGGGGTCGCGCTCATGGTCAGCACGTCGACGTGGGTGCGCATCGACTTGATGTGCTCTTTGTGCTCGACGCCGAACCGCTGCTCCTCGTCAACGATGATGAGGCCCAGGTCTTTCCACGTCACGCCGGTCTGCAGCAGGCGGTGGGTGCCGATGACGATGTCGACCGAACCGTCCTTCATGCCTTCCATGACGGCGCGGGACTCCATCGGATCGGTGAACCGCGACAGGCCCTTGACCGTGACCGGGAACCCGGCCATACGTGCGGTGAACGTCTGCAGATGCTGATCGGCCAGCAGCGTCGTCGGCACCAGCACCGCAACCTGCTTACCGTCCTGCACGGCCTTGAATGCGGCCCGCACCGCGATCTCGGTCTTGCCGTAGCCCACGTCACCGCAGATCACGCGGTCCATCGGCACCGGCTTCTCCATGTCGGCCTTGACCTCGGTGATCGCGGTCAGCTGATCCATGGTCTCGGTGAACCCGAACGCGTCCTCCATCTCGGCCTGCCACGGCGTGTCGGGGCCGAACGCATGACCGGGTGCGGACTGGCGTTTGGCGTACAACGCGACGAGCTCGCTGGCGATCTCCCGAACCGCCCGGCGCGCTTTGGTTTTGGTATTGGCCCAGTCGCTGCCGCCGAGCTTGGACAGCGACGGCGCTTCACCGCCGACATAGCGCGACAGTTGGTCGAGCGAATCCATCGGCACGTACAGCCGGTCCGACCCGCCGCCGCGTTTCGACGACGCGTACTCCAGCACCAGGTACTCCCGCCGCGCCCCGCCGACCACGCGCTCGGTCATCTCGACGAACTTGCCGATGCCGTGCTGATCGTGCACCACCAGGTCGCCGGCGGTCAGCGCCAGCGGGTCGACGACGTTGCGCCGTTTGGCGGCAAGCTTTTTGCCCTCCGAGGCCGTCACGCGGTTACCGGTGAGGTCGGTCTCGGTGATGATGACGAGATTGGCGCCGGGCAGGATCACGCCGTCGTGCAGCGGACCTTTGAGCACGCCGACGACGCCGGCCTTGGGCGCCGTGCCGGGCTCCAACATCGTTGCCGCGATGTCGGATTCGGCGAGCTGCTCGACGACGCGGTGCGCGGTGCCGGTGCCGGGCGTGACGATGGCGGCGTAGCCGCCGGTCGAGACGTGCGCCCGCAACATCGCGAAGATCTCTTCGAGACTCTGCTGACTGCGGGCCGATGGCGCCGGACGCAGATCGAGTTCGGTGGCGGACTCGTCCGACAGCTGTGACAGCGTCCACCACGGGTGGCCGGCCTTGCGGGCACCGTCACGCGCCTCGCTGAACGGCACGAAGCCGGATGCACCGAGCGCCTCGATGTCGATCGGGGCGTCGCCACCCACCGCGGCCGTCGACCACGACGCCTCAAGGAACTCGCGGCCCGTCTTGATCAGATCCGCTGCGCGCGTGCGCACCTTCTCCGGGTCGCACACCAGAACCGGGGCGCCGTCGGGCAGGTGGTGGGTCAGCGTCGTCGGCTCGACCGGATGCAGAAGCGGCAGCAGCGCTTCCATGCCGTCGACCGGGATGCCTTCGGCGAGCTTGGCGAGCATGTCCGGCACGCTGCCCGGCACGGTGTTCTCGTGCGTCGGGTGCTCCGCGGCCAGCGCGGCGGCACGTTCGCGCACGTCGGGTGTCATCAACAGCTCGCGGCACGGCACCGCGACCACGGTCTCGACCGGAATCTCGGGGATCGACCGCTGGTCGGCGATCGAGAACATGCGCATCTCGGAGATCTCGTCGCCCCAGAACTCGACGCGAACCGGATGCTCGGCAGTGGGCGGGAACACGTCGAGGATGCCGCCGCGGACCGCAAACTCACCGCGTTTGCCGACCATGTCGACGCGGGTGTAGGCCAGGTCGACGAGCCGCGCGATCACGTCGTCGAAGTCGGCGTCCTGCCCGAGCGACAGCTGCACCGGCTCCACGTTGACCACATCGGGTGACATCGGCTGCA
This sequence comes from Mycolicibacterium wolinskyi str. Jessa 2025, assembly GCF_049241375.1. NCBI lineage: Bacteria > Bacillati > Actinomycetota > Actinomycetes > Mycobacteriales > Mycobacteriaceae > Mycobacterium > Mycolicibacterium wolinskyi. Next base: position 1,444,633 of record NZ_CP185960.1, on the reverse strand, counting down.
GCAGCGACCGGGCCGTCGTCACGACGACCCGCAGCGGCGGGCCGAGCGTCGCGTCGTCGGGATGGGCGAGCCGGCGCAGCAACAGCAGCCGCGCGCCGACCGTCTCGACGCCCGGTGACAGCCGCTCGTGCGGCAGCGTCTCCCACGACGGGAACAGCGCGGCCGCGTCGCCGAACACGCCGCGCAGCTCGGAGGTCAGATCGTCGGCCTCACGCCCGGTGGCCGCCACCACGAGCAACGGGCCGTTCTGGGCCAGCGCGGCAGTCACCAGCACGCGTGCGCTGGCCGGTCCGACCAACGCCAGATCGGCGGGCCGGCCTGCGGCACGACGAATGACGTCCTGCAGGGACGGATCGGACAATGCCAGCTCGACGAGACCCGCGATCGGGGTCTGGACATGGGTGTGCCCCGGTGCGGTCATGATTGCTCCATCCTAGGCGGCGTCAGTTCGTCAGGATTGGGCCCGGTGACGTAAAGAGACCGTCAAGCCCGCTGACCGTCTCACCAGCGCGGTCCACCGTGAAGTCATGACATTGCTGGACATCCTGCCGTCGCTGCGATACGCCGCCACCCCGCGCCTCGATCCGGCGATCTGGCCGCTCACCACCGGAGTCGACGCGCAGGGCCGGATCACCGTCGGCCGGGTGGCGCTGACCGACATCGCCGACGAGTTCCACACCCCCGCCTATGTGCTCGATGAGACCGACTTCCGGACGCGGGCACAGCGCTACCGCGAGGCACTGCGCGGGACCGAGGTGGTGTACGCGGGGAAATCCCTGCTGACCACGGCGGTGGCGCGGTGGGTCGCCGAGGAGGGTCTCGGGCTCGACGTGTGCTCGGCAGGTGAGCTCGCGACGGCACTGGCCGGCGGCGTCGCCCCCGAACGCATCGTGCTGCACGGCAACGCCAAGTCGTGCGATGACCTGCGCAACGCGGTCGACGTCAGGGTCGGGCGCATCGTGCTGGATTCGTCGATGGAGATCGCCTACCTGGCCGGGCTCGCACGTAAGCGTCAACGCGTACTGATCCGGGTGACGCCGGGCATCGACATCGCGGGCCATCGGGCCGTCGCGACGGGCGTGTGCGATCAGAAGTTCGGCTTCACGCTCGCCGACCGGCAGGCCGCGCAGGCCGCGGCGCGGGTCCTGGCCACACCACAGCTCGACCTGGTCGGCTTGCACTGCCACATCGGCTCACAGGTCACCGATCCGCTGCTGTACGGCGAGGCGATCCGGCGGCTGATCACCGCGATGGCCGACATTCGCCACGCCCACGGCGTGGTGCTGACCGAGCTGAACATCGGTGGCGGGCATGGGGTTCCCTACGTCGGGGGTGACGCCGCGCTCGACCTGGGCGCGCTTGCGGGCGTCATCGACGAAGCCCTCGACAGCGCATGCGCCGCCGAAAGGTTCCCGCGGCCGCGGCTGGTGGTCGAACCCGGCCGGGCGATCAGCGCCCGCGCGGGCGTCACGCTGTACCGGGTCTGCGCCGTGAAGGCCCAGCCCGGCGGGCGGACGTTCGTCGCAGTGGACGGCGGCATGAGCGACAATCCGCGGGTCGGACTCTACGGCGCGAAATACACTGTGGCGCTTGCCAACCGGCACGCGCTAGGGCCGACGATGCGGGTCACGGTCGCGGGCAGGCACTGCGAGGCCGGTGACGAGATCGTGCGCGACGTCGACCTACCCGCCGACATCCATCCCGGCGACCTGTTGGCGGTGGCCGGGACGGGCGCCTATCACCACAGCATGGCGTCGACGTACAACATGGTGGGCCGCCCGCCCGTGGTCGCGGTGCGCGACGGTGCGACGCGACTGCTGGTGCGCCGCGAGACGACGGCCGATCTGCTCGCGCGGGATATGGGTTAGCTAGTCGGCTTCGAGGTGCGGATCGGCCTCGAGGTGGGTCAGCCCGTTCCACATGAGGTTGACCACATGCGCGGCGACCACTTCTTTCTTCGGCTCCCGGACGTCGAGCCACCACTGCGCGGTCATCGACACCGACCCGACGAGGGCCTGCGCGTACAGCGGGGCCAGGTCGGGATCGAGACCGCGCCGGGAGAAGTCGCCGGCCAAAATCGAGGCCACCTGGTTGACCGCGTCGTTGAGCAACGTGGCGTAGGTGCCCGACGTGATCGCCGCGGGCGAATCGCGGATGAGGATGCGGAAGCCGTCGGTGTGTTCCTCGACGTAGGTGAGCAGCGCGAGCGCGACCCGCTCGACCCGTACTCGGGACCGGTTGTTGGTCAGAGACGACGTGATGCCGTCGAGCAGCGCCGACATCTCCCGGTCCACGACGACGGCGTACAGCCCCTCCTTGCCGCCGAAGTGCTCGTAGACGACGGGTTTCGAGACGTTCGCACGCAGCGCGACCTCCTCGATCGAGGTGCCGTCATAGCCGCGTTCGGCGAACAGCGACTTGGCGATCTCGATGAGCTGTTGCCGCCGCTCGCTACCGGTCATCCGGGCGCGAGGTGCACGCACTTCCTTATCGGGTGCTGCCACGCGTATCAGGCTAGCCCTTTCGACTAGAGTCTCACCCGGACATTCCGTCGTGGTGTAATCGGCAGCACCTCTGATTTTGGTTCAGATAGTTCAGGTTCGAGTCCTGGCGACGGAGCTCAAGCAGCGCGAGTGACCCCAAACTGACAGCGTTGACGGCGTGTTTTTGTACAGACACGGTCGCTCGCGGAGGAGGAGATTGGTGTCCACCACCGAAACCGCCGTGATCGTCCTGGCCGCGGGCGCGGGTACCCGGATGCGGTCGGCCATCCCCAAAGTCCTGCACGCCGTGGGCGGGCGCAGCATGCTGGCCCACACGCTGCACGCGGTCACCGCGCTGACGCCCAGCCACATCGTCGTGGTCGTCGGACATGGTCGTGAACAGGTCAGCGCCGAGGTGGCCAGGGTCAGCAGCGTGGCCACCGCCGTCGTGCAGGACGAGCAACTCGGCACCGGGCACGCGGTCAGTGTCGGCATGGCCGGGCTGCCGAGCGATTTCGGCGGCACCGTCATCGTCACCACCGCCGACGTTCCGCTGCTCGACGGTGCGACGCTCGCCGGTCTGGCCGCAGCCCACCGGGGCGCGGGTGTGACCATCCTGACCACCACGCTGGCCGACCCCACCGGCTACGGCCGCATCATCCGTGACGCCGACCGCGCGGTCACCGCGATCGTCGAGCACGCCGATGCCGACGAGGCGCAGCGTGCGGTCGCCGAGATCAACTCCGGGGTGTATGCCTTCGATGCGGCCGCGCTGCGCTCGGCGCTCACGCAGTTGCGCACCGACAACGCCCAGGGCGAGCTGTACCTCACCGACGCGATCGCGTTGATCCGCAATCAAGGTCTGCCGGTGCAGGCCGAGCACGTCGACGACAGTGCGCTCGTCGCGGGCGTTAACGACCGGGTCCAACTCGCCGACCTCGGTGCCGAACTGAACCGGCGCATCGTCGCCGGACATCAGCGCGCCGGGGTGACGATCATCGACCCGGCTAGCACGTGGATCGACGTCGACGTGACGATCGGGCGCGACACCGTCGTCCGGCCCGGCACGCAGTTGTTCGGCACGACCGAGATCGGCAGCGGCTGTGAGATCGGCCCGGACACCACGCTGACCGACGTCGAGGTCGGCGACCGCGCCTCGGTGATCCGCACGCACGCACAGCTCGCAGTGATCGGCGAGGCCGCGACCGTCGGCCCGTTCACCTATCTGCGGCCCGGCACCACGCTCGGCGCCGACGGCAAGCTGGGCGCGTTCGTCGAAACCAAGAACGCCAAGATCGGCACCGGCACCAAAGTGCCGCATCTCACCTATGTCGGAGACGCCGACATCGGCGACCACAGCAACATCGGCGCATCGAGCGTGTTCGTCAACTACGACGGCGAGAGCAAGCACCGCACCACGGTCGGCTCGCATGTCCGCACCGGCTCGGACACGATGTTCATCGCGCCGGTCAACGTCGGTGACGGTGCCTACACCGGCGCCGGGACCGTGCTGCGTGAAGATGTCCCGCCCGGTGCGCTGGCCGTCTCCGACAACGCACAACGCACGATCGAGGGCTGGGTCGAGCGCAAACGCCCCGGCTCGGCGGCCGCGGAAGCCGCGCGCAAAGCGCGGGGCGAAAGAGACTAACTCGACGTTTTCCGTTGGCAATCTGGTAACCCGGCTACGAGCACCAGGAAACGCTACGTACGATTGGCCCGTATCGATTCCCGACCGCGAAGGCAGCACACAGTGGCCACGGACTGGACCGACAATCGCAAAAGCCTGATGCTGTTCTCCGGCCGAGCCCATCCGGAGTTGGCTGAACAGGTCGCCAAGGAACTCGACGTCCATGTGACGGCGCAGACCGCGCGCGATTTCGCCAACGGCGAGATCTTCGTCCGGTTCGACGAGTCCGTGCGCGGCAGCGACGCATTCGTGCTGCAGAGCCATCCGGCGCCGCTCAACCAGTGGCTCATGGAGCAGCTCATCATGATCGATGCGCTCAAGCGCGGCAGCGCCAAGCGCATCACCGCGATCCTGCCGTTCTATCCCTACGCGCGTCAGGACAAGAAGCACCGCGGCCGCGAACCGATCTCCGCGCGACTGGTCGCCGACCTGCTCAAGACCGCGGGCGCCGACCGCATCGTGTCCGTCGACCTGCACACCGACCAGATCCAGGGCTTCTTCGACGGCCCGGTCGACCACATGCGCGCGCAGTCGCTGCTGTGCGGCTACATCGCCGAGAACTACTCCGACCACGACATGGTGGTCGTCTCCCCCGATTCGGGCCGCGTGCGCGTCGCCGAGAAGTGGGCCGATTCGCTGGGCGGCGTGCCGCTGGCATTCATCCACAAGACCCGCGATCCGCTCGTGCCCAACCAGGTGAAGTCCAACCGCGTCGTCGGTGAGGTGAGGGGCAAGACCTGCATCCTGACCGACGACATGATCGACACCGGCGGCACGATCGCCGGCGCGGTCAAACTGCTCAAGGAGGACGGCGCCGCGGACGTCATCATCGCGGCCACTCACGGCGTGCTGTCGGATCCGGCCCGCGAGCGGCTGGCGTCGTGCGGGGCGCGTGAGGTGATCGTCACCAACACCCTGCCGATCGGCGAGGACAAGCAGTTCCCGCAGCTGACTGTGCTGTCGATCGCGCCGCTGCTCGCGAGCACCATCCGCGCGGTGTTCGACAACGGTTCGGTCACCAGCCTCTTCGACGGGTCGGCCTAGTGGCTACCGAAGCCACCATCTATCACAACCCCAAATGCTCGACGTCACGTAAGACGTTGGAGTTGTTGCGCGGCAACGGTATTGAGCCCGAGGTCGTGCAGTACCTCAAGACGCCGCCGACGCGCCTCGAGCTGAAGAAGTTGATCGCCGACGCGGGCATCGACGTGCGCACCGCGGTGCGCAAGCGCGAATCCCTTTATGCCGAGCTGGGTTTGGCCGATGCGTCCGACGACGAGTTGCTCGATGCGATGGCCGAGCATCCGATCCTGATCGAGCGTCCGTTCGTCGTCACCGCCAAGGGAACCCGGCTGGCCCGGCCGATCGATTCGGTGCAAGAGATTCTGTGAACCGGCTGATCGCCGTCGGCGCCGCGGCGGCCGTGCTGCTCACCGGGTGCGGCGCCGAGACCCCCGACTACCAGTCGATCTGGACGACGACCACGACCACCACGTCGTCGTCCGACGCGCCGCCCGTGCCGCTGTGGCAGTACCTGGAGAACTCGGGCGTCGTCGGCGAACCGGTCGCACCGGAAGACATCCCGGACCTAACGATCACGATGCCGACCCCGCCGGGCTGGCACCCGTACAACAATCCCAACCTGGCGCCCCGCACCCGGATGATCGCCAAGGGCGACACGTATCCGACGGCCATGCTGCTGGTGTTCAAACTGCACGGCGACTTCGACGTGCCGCAGGCCCTCAAGGACCACGGCTACGCCGATGCCCAACTGTCGGAGAACTTCAAACAGCTCAACGCCTCGACCGACGACTGGCGTGGTTTCCCGTCGGCGATGATCGAGGGCAGCTACGACCTCAACGGCAGGCGCATGCAGAGCTACAACCGCGTCGTGATCCCCACGACCGTCGAGGCACCTCCGCAGCGGTACCTGATCCAGCTGACAGTCACCACGTACGCCGACGAAGCCGAGGCGCAGGCCGCCGACATCGAATCGATCATCTCGGGGTTCACGGTCGCGAAGAAGTAAGTTGTCCGCATGACCGAATGGACCAGCGCCGACCTGCCCTCGTTCACCGGCCGCAGCGTCGTCGTCACCGGCGCAAACAGCGGGCTTGGCCTCATCACCGCACGCGAGCTGGCCCGCGTCGGCGCGAAGGTGATCGTCGCCGTCCGCAATCTGGACAAGGGCACGGCCGCCGCGGCGACCATGACGGGCGGGACGGTCGAGGTGCGCAAGCTCGACCTGCAGGACCTGGCCTCGGTCCACGAGTTCGCCGACACCGTCGAGACCGTCGACGTCCTGGTGAACAACGCAGGCATCATGGCGGTCCCGCTGAGCCGCACCGCCGACGGCTTCGAGAGCCAGATCGGCACCAACCATCTCGGCCACTTCGCGCTGACGAATCTGTTGCTGCCCAAGATCTCCGATCGCGTGGTCACGGTGTCGTCGCTCATGCACTGGATCGGCGTCATCAGCCTGCGGGACCTGAACTGGAAGTCGCGCCCGTACTCGGCGTGGCTGGCCTACGGGCAGTCCAAGCTCGCGAACCTGATGTTCACCTCTGAGCTGCAGCGCCGGCTGTCGGCGTCCGGTTCGCAGGTGCGTGCGGTCGCCGCCCATCCCGGCTACTCGGCCACCAACCTGCAGGGCCACACCGGTAGCCGGTTCGGCTCGCGGATGGCCGCGGCGGGCAACCGGTTCATGGCCACCGAACCCGAGTTCGGGGCCCGCCAGACGCTGTACGCCGTGTCCCAGGACGTGCCGGGCGACAGCTTCATCGGGCCACGGTTCGGGCAGTTCGGCCCGACCCAGCCCGTCGGGCGCAGTCCACTGGCCAAGCGCACGGAGACCCAGAAGGCGTTGTGGGACCTGTCCGAGCAGCTCACCGGGGTGTCCTATCCGCTCGACCGCTGACGCCGTTTTGGGAACCGCGCCCTGCCTTTGCTAACCTGACCAGGCGTCACGGCGAGGGTGGACCATGTGGACCACCGTTATCGACGGGAACTTCTGTAAGTGTTGCGACCCTGGCCGTGCTGACGAATGACCGCAGTACCGCATATGAGGAGCAACACAATGGCCAAGGCCGCAAAAACCAATGCCACCAACAAGCTGACCGCGACGGTCCGCACCCGCACCGGCAAGGGCGCGTCGCGCCAGGCCCGCCGTGCCGGCCTGGTGCCCACCGTGCTCTACGGCCATGGCACCGACCCCCAGCACCTCGAGCTCAACGCCCACGAGTTCGCCGCCGTGCTGCGTAAGGCAGGCACCAACGCCGTCCTGACGCTCGACATCGACGGCAAGGAAGAGCTCGCGCTCACCAAGGCGCTCGACATCCACCCGATCCGCCGCAACATCCAGCACGCCGACCTGCTCGTGGTCAAGCGCGGCGAGAAGGTGACCGTCGAGGTCACCGTCGTCGTCGAGGGTGAGGCGCAGCCGGGGACCCTGGTCACCCAGGACGCCAACACCATCGAGATCGAGGCCGAAGCCCTGTCGATCCCCGAGCAGCTCACCGTCTCGGTCGAGGGCGTCGAGGCAGGCACGCAGTTCACCGCGGGCCAGATCGCGCTGCCCGCGGGCGTCAACCTGATCTCGGATCCCGAGTTGCTGGTGATCAACGTCGTCGAGGCCCCGAGCGCCGAGGACCTCGAGGCCGAGGGTGCGGGCGAGACCGCCGAGGCTCCGGCCGCCGAGGAGCCCGCGGCCGAGGCAGCCGAAGAGTCGGTCGAGTAATCCTTCGTGGCCGAGCCGCTTCTGGTGGTGGGCCTGGGAAACCCCGGGCCCGCCTACGCCAAGACCCGGCACAACCTCGGCTTCATGGTGGCCGACCTGTTGGCCGGGCGAATGGGCTCGGCCTTCAAGGTGCACAAGAAATCCGGTGCCGAGGTGGCGACCGGCCGGCTCGCCGGTGCACCGGTGGTGCTGGCCAAGCCACGCTGCTACATGAACGAATCAGGCCGCCAGGTCGGGCCGTTGGCGAAGTTCTATTCGGTTCCGGCCTCACGCGTCGTGGTTCTTCATGACGAGCTCGACATCGACTTCGGCCGGATCCGGCTCAAGCTCGGTGGCGGCGAAGGCGGGCACAACGGGCTCCGCTCGGTGGCGTCAGCGTTGGGCACCAAGGACTTTCAGCGCGTACGCATCGGCGTGGGACGCCCGCCGGGTCGCAAGGACCCGGCAGCGTTTGTGCTGGAGAACTTCACCGCCGCCGAGCGGGCCGAGGTTCCGACGATCTGCGAACAGGCCGCCGACGCGACCGAACTGCTGATCGCCCAAGGTCTCGAGCCGGCCCAGAACACCGTGCACGCCTGGTAGTTCCCGTTCACCGCCCGCGGATGCCGCTGTCGACGACCTTCACGGTCTTGTGTGGATACCGCTTCTCGGCGTGCGCCTTGGCCGCGGAGTTCGGCAGCACGTAGAGCGTTTCCTTCTTGTCCTGCAACGGTTTGAGCACCAGGTCCATGAAGCCCTTGCGGTCGTCGAGGTACGGCTCGATGACGTCCTCCCCCGCCGGGCACACCGCCAGGCAATAGGCAGCCTTGTAGTTCGCCTTGAACGACAGGCTCTGCCACATCGACGCGTTCTCGGAATCGCTTACCCGCGAGCGGAAGTCGGCCGCGTCTGCGCTGTCGGCGATGGTCTGCGCCCAGTCGGTGAACCCGCCCATGAATTCGCGGTAGTTGTGCACCGAGCAGGCGAGGAAGTCGAACTCGCCGTCCTTTCCGATCGCGCCGACCGGGCAGGCCGCCACGCACAGTTTGCATTCCAGGCACGGTGAATAGTCCAGTGGTGCACCGTAACTGCTGATCGGATCGCCGACCAGAATGGTGGCGAGCAGGATGAAGTTGCCGAAGCGGGGATGAATGACGTTGCGGTGGATGCCCATCACGCCAAGGCCCGCGGCCACCGCGATCGGTTTGTGTGCGACGACCCAGATCCGGCCGGGGAACCGGTCCATCTCCATCGGGAAGGTGGCCGACGGGTTCACCGCGCGGTGGCCGGCATCCTCCAGTGCGCGGGTGATCCGGTGGGCGGCCTCGTTGATGATCTCGCCGCTGCGGTGGAATTCCTGATTGGCGACGCTGCGGGCGGTGGACCGGACGTTGTCGCGGTTCATCTTGACCACGAGCGAGATGTAGCTGCGCACGCCGGGCAACGCCACGCCGGCATGCTCGCGTTCGGATTCCAGCGCGGGATCGTCGACGCCGGCGAAGGCGACGTCGTCGGCTCCCGCGTCCAGGCACAGCTGACGCAGCCAATCGGCGTCGATCACGCGCGGCGGCGGCGCTGCACTGCGGGCCCGCACCGCGCGCACTGTCGGGTGGTCGGCGAGGCGGGCGGGGAGTCTTTCGGCCATGCAGCTGAGTATAGAGATCTATACTCAGACTGCAAAGGGAGGCGGCAGCGGCGTAAAGAATCCGTTCGGGCCGGGTATGAGGGCCGCGGGCCGGGGTACACCGGAGGTATGAACACCGGGGCGTTGCGTCGCTTCGGCGAGCGCCTGCTCGACGGCACCCGTGCGTGGGGGTCGGTCGAGATCCGGCCCGGCCGATTCGGGATCGTGCAGTACCGCCTGGTGGTCTACCCGCCCGGGTTGAGCCGCTCAGAACGCCGCTGGCTGCGGCTCGCGCGGGGTTGGCCGGTGTGGGGCTTCATGGTGTGGCTGCTGTGCCAGATCGTGCTGACCGGGACCATGACGTCGTGGGCGGTGTTCGGCGCGTCCACCGCGGTTGCCCTCGGCGCGGGCGTCGTCGCGTTCGCGATGGCGGGTGACGCACGCACGCGCGTGCGCAGCATGCTCGTGACGACGATGCTCGGCTACCCCGATGCGACGGCCGAGGCGAACCGTGACCGGCTCGCCGAGCTCGCGGCCGTGCTACTTGAGGCCGACGAATGGCTCGCGCGCGGTGACATCGGCGTCGTCGAGCACGAGCTGATCTGGTGGCAGGTCTACGACCGGCTGGCCGACAGCGTCGCCGCCGGACCGCATGCGTGATGGCCGACCTGTTCGAGGAGCTGGCGTTGATGGCTGCGCCCGCCGTACTTCTGCTGGCCATGCGCGCGAACATCGTCCGGCAGAACCGGGCCGCCGCGAAAGCTGAGCGGATGCCGATGGTTGCGAGCGTGCGCCTTGGGTGCCAGCGGGCAGCGCCTGTGTCCCTAATGCCGTTGCGGCCGCACCGGCGGCGCCTGCCCGGGCGGCGGCGGGGCCGGGTACCACTCCTCGGGCTCCGGCCACACGAAATCCGAAGGGATCGAATAGGTTTCGAATACGGTGCCGGTCGCCGACTCGGTGTCAAAAAAGGCGAAGGCGTTGGCGTCGACGAACCGGCCCGATTGCACCAGCGGGAATCCGCGACGCCCGAACTCGCCCAGCCGGTCCTGCCACGGCTTCTCGTCGCAGTCGAAGGCAATGTGCTGGATGCCCTCGCCGTGGGTATCGAGGAACTCCTGGAAGATCGACGGCCCGTACAGCGGTTCCATGATCTCTACAGCCAGGTCTCCGACGTCAGCGAAGCACACCTTGATGCCGTAGTCCGCCGTCTCCCCGCGGTAGGTCCGCTCGGTGACAGTGGCGGAGTCGAAGGTGTACACCCGCCACGGCCCGATGCCCAGCCGCACGAGGCCTTCCATCGTGCGCCGGTGGTCGGCGGTGACGAAGCAGACCTCGATCAGTTTGCCGAGGAAGCTGTTCGACAGTTCCGTTGCGCTTACAACCTGCGGTAGTTTGCTGTCGTCGGTCATGCCCGCACCGTACGCCGAGCGAGCACGAAGTACAGGATGCCGGCGACGAGACTCCCTGACAGCCAGGAGAAGTCGGTGTTGCCGAGTGCGGTCGCGAGCGGGCCCTGCATTGCCGGCACGAGACCGTACTGCCATGCCCAGCCGGCGACGACGCCTGCTGCGAGGCTCGTCAACCCGGCGGAGTTGAACATTCCGTATATAGACGCCTCAGCCGGCAGATACAGCGAGTCGGTGTCGAGACGGCCACGGCGAATTGCGAAGTAGTCCACCAGCATGATGGCCGCCCACGGGCTGATCCAAACCAAGATGGAGACCATCCAGTTGTCGAAGGCATGCGCGAAGCTGTCGGCGTTGACGAACACCGCGAGCACCGCCGAGGCCACCAATCCGGCGATCAGAGTCACCTTCCATCGCGTGGCCCGCACTCCGATCGACAACGCCGCGAGCGAGCACGAGTAGAGGTTCAGGATGTTGGTTGCGATCGGACCGTGCACCAGCAGTAGCAACACGGGGACGGCCATTACGCCGAACGTCCCGACCACCAGGGCCGACGGGTCACTGCCGCCGCCTGCGCTGGCCAGACACGCTCCGAGTGCGGCCAACCACACCGTCGGGATGTACATGCCCAGCGAAGACGACCAGAACACCGCGCGGGCCGACGCGCCGACGCGAACGAATCGGCTGTAATCCGACGCATACGGGATCCACGTCAGACCCCAGCCGATGCCGATGGCCGTCAACAGTTGTGTCACCGCCGTGATCTTCTCGCCGGGCTGCAGCTCGGCTCCGGCGAAACTCCAATTGATATCGGTGGTCGCGATCGCCAGCACGGTCATCGCCGCCATCACGACCACGGTGGCCGGCACGGTCCACTTCTCAAAGCTGCGGATCGCATAGAACCCGTACAACGCCAGACCGAGTTGCACCGCCATGATTCCCGCGGCTACCAAAAAATCCAGCCAGGCCCCGCCGGTGACGCCGAGTTCCGCCAGGACGGCCAGCACCAGGTCGAGCACCACCCAGGTGTTCACCCCGACCCAGCCCATCGTGAGCAGGAACTGCGCCACGCCCGGCACGATGGCACCGAGCCGGCCGAACGGTGCCCGGCCCAGCACCATCTGATTCACCGCGGTGCGGTGGCCGACGACATTGAAGAGGCCGAAGACGCTGCAGCCGAGAAGGTTTCCCACCACGACGACCGCGAGTGTCTCGACGAGGCTCAGACCAAGCGTGATCCCGAGTGCACCGAGCACCCAGTTGATGGGCGCGATGTTGGCGCCGGCCCAGATCCAGAACAGTTCCCACGGTGAACAGTCCCGACTGTCGTCGGGAATGGGTTCGATGCCATGCGCGTCGAACGGTACGGCTGGGTCAGACCCCTGAGTGCGCGACCTGGTCTCAAGCGGACTGGTGGACATCGGCGGCTCCTCGCTGATTGACTACCGCTCATCGAAACACCGCGAACTGAAGGCGCCGAGTGTATAAACATCCACAAACTGCCCGTTTGAATGGATGTAGATACACCGATGCTGAGCCTGCAGACACTCCTCGCGGACACCACCTTGGAACTCACCCTGCTGACGCCTGGTCCGGTCGACGCGCTCGACAGCGAGGTGCTGTGGCTGCACAACACCGAACTGCCCGACCCGTCGCCCTACATCCGGCCCACGGAACTGGTGTTGACCAACGGCTTGTGGCGCGATTCAGTGACCGCCGGCGAGTTCGTCGCCGCGCTGCAACGTGCCCGCGCCGCCGGACTGATCTTCGGTCTCACCGCGCAAACACCAGTCGCCCCAGACGATCTCGTCAAAGCCTGTGTCGTCGCGGGAATTCCGCTCGCCACGGTGTCGATCAGGGTGCCGTTCACCGCCATCACCGAGACAGCGGCACGGATACAGGGTGCGGCACGACAGGATGCGCTGGCTCGTCTCGTCCGCCGCGGCAATGCGCTGGCAACGTCCATCTCGCGCGGCGGCGGCGCCGAAGGCGTCCTGGAGGTCTTGCGACGCGACCACGAACTGCCGCTGCTGGTGGTCGACAGGATGGGGAGGCGGCTGGCCGGCGATGCGCCCGGTACCGACGCCGACACCGACCGGGCGGCCGCCGAGGCGCTGGCTCGTCGGCCACCGCCGCTCGAAGTCGATCTGCCAGGCGCCGGGCTGGCATCGGTGTACCTCGTCGAAGGCGCAATGGGCGATATCGACGCCGGGCTGTTCTGCCTGCGTCCGCTGGCAGAACTCAGCGGAGTCGAGCGTGACGCGATCGATCAGGCCGCGCGATTCCTCAGCCTCGAGGTCACCAAACAGCAAGCGCTGCATGCGATAGAGTCACGCTTCTCCAGCGAGCTGCTGGAGATGATCCTGTCCGGTGCCGCTCGGGCTGCCGATGTTCAGGATCGATTGCGGGCGTTCGGCATCGACCCCGCCGCGCAGCTGGCCGTCATCACGATGGTGGTCGGCGACGAGCCGGTGCGACCCGCCGGTTCCACCGACGAGATCGAAGGGTTCTTCCGGCGCCGTGGCATCCCGGCGGTGGTGGTGGCGGGCAGCCAGGACACTGTGGTCGTGTTCCCTTGGAGCAGCACCGGCGAGGACCTCGCCGGGTTCTGTCATCAGCTGTCCGACGCAGTGCGCCGACGCTTTCCGGAACACCGTGTCGTGGTGGGGATCGGTGCACCGGCGGCCGATTCGAGGGAACTGCGCGAACCGCTGATCGGCTCCCGAGAAGTGTGCCAGGTCCTTCGCCGACGCAGCAAAGACTCGCGCGTCGGCACTTTCGCCGATGTCGGTACCCATCGAATGCTGCTCGGACTGCACGACCGGGCGCTGCTGCGCCGCTTCGCCGACGACATCCTCGGCCCGTTGCGCACGAACGACGAGCACAACGGCACTGAGCTGGAGCGCACCCTTCGCACGTTCTTGAGCAACGACGGGCACTGGTCGGCCACCGCGGGCGATCTGTACGTACATGTCAACACCCTCCGTAACCGGGTGTCTCGCATCGGCGAGCTGACCGGACGTGATGTGACTCGACTCGAGGACCGGGTCGATCTGTTCCTGGCGCTGGAAGCCGATGCCTTGAGTTGACGAAGAGTTGACGACGCTGCGTCAGTCCGGGTAGACGTCCGCTTGCGCGACCGGCGGTCGGAGGGTGCGCGGCTGGATCGCGCCGTCCCCGTCCACTGCCTCGGCCACGTCGCGGCACCGCGCGAACCGGACGTCACCCAGTTCCAGCGCGTGTTCGATCACGCCGCGCAGGGCCATGATGCGCCCGGGGCGGCCCGAAAGAAACGGGTGCACACAGAGGTTGAACAAACACCGGTATCGGCGCATCCCGTCGAGCTCTGCACGCCACATCTCGGCGACCTTCACCGGTGACTCGATCACCGAACCGACGTGCGGGTCGGGCAGGTAGGCGTACTGCTCCCAGTCGTCCAACGACCAGTGCACCGGCAACTCCACGATGGGGGCGACGTCGGTGTTGATGCGGTACGGCCGGTCGTCTCCCATCAGGGAGGAGTCGTAGGACAGACCGTACTCGGCGATCAGACTCGGAGTCTGCCAGCTCGCACCCCACAGGGCGGCACGGTGTCCTCGAATGTCGATGTCCTGCTTGGCGAAAACCTCCATTCCACGCTCGAAGTCCGCGCGTTCCTCTGCCGCCGTCATCGTCACAGGCGATCGGTGGCTGTAGGAGTGGTGTGCGACTTCGTGACCGCGCTCGACAATCGAGGCCGCCAGCCCGACCCGCTGCTCGGCCACCCATCCGGGCACGAAAAACGTTGCCGGCACATGAAGTTCGTCGAGCATATCCAGAATGCGCGGCACTCCGACATCAGGCCCGTACGACTGGTGCGCCATGGTCATCATGTGGTCTGCATAGCGACGCCCCTGCGCGAGGATCGGCGTTTCGGCGTCGAGGTCGAACGTCAGTGTCGCCACGGCCGCAGCGCCGCGATGCCAAGGCGTGGTCATGAGTGAACGCTCTGGGCTGCTCGCCAATTGCGGGCGTTGGCAATTGTGGCCATCGGCGAGAGCATTTCGTGATCGAACCGTTCCAGGTCCTCCCCAGCCGCCACCCGCCTCGGCAGGTCGGGATTCGCCAGTGCGCCGCGGCCGACCGACAACAGATCGGCATGTCCGCCCTCGAGTACGTCGGAGGCCTGTCGCAGGTCGTGCATACCACCGTTGGCCATCACCGGCAACCCGCTGACCTCGCGGGCGAGCGCCGTGATGGTCCTGCCATCCGAGAACCGCGCGGTGTCGATGAAATCGCGGCCCTCGCTGGCGATGTGCAGATAGTCGGCACCGGTGCCGGCCAGTGTCGCGAAGATGATCTCCGCGTCGGCCGCGCCGCCCGGCCACCGGTAGGTGAAGTCATTGACCTTGGTCTGTGACAGCCGGACTCCCACCAGGAATCCCTCGGCGACCCGGTTGCGGATCTCACTGAGCACGCGTGCGGCGAGCTTGATCCGGTTGGCGACACCGCCGCCGTACTCGTCATCGCGGGTGTTGGTGTAGACGGTCAGAAACTGGTCGAGAAGATAGCCGTTGGCCGCGTGCACTTCCACACCGTCGAAACCGGCGGCTTGCGCACGGACGGCGGCATCGCCGAAACTGCTTACCACAGTATCGATCTCATCGCGGGTCATTTCCTGCGGGGTTGGCCATCTACCAGAGCCACCGTATTCGTCGAGCATCGTACCGCGCGGTGTGATCGCCGACGGCGCGACCGTGCCGGCGCCGTGCGCATTTCCCTGCGACAGTGCGCCGGCGTGCATGAGTTGCGCGACGATCGGTACGCCATGAGCGTGTACACCATCGGTCACCGGCCGCCACGCCTGAACATGGGCGTCGGTGGCCAGGCCTGGCTGGTTGAGATAACCCTGGCTGTGGGTGATGTCGGTGTAGATACCTTCGGTCAGTAGCAGGCCGAATCCCCCGCGCGCGAAATCTCTGTAGTAATCCGCCATTTCAGTAGTGGCAGCGCCATCCGGAGTTGCCGACACGCGTGTCATCGGCGCGACGGCGAACTTGTTGTCAAGTGTCAGGGTGCCGACCCGCTGGGCCGTCAGTGCCGGGTGTGCGTTGGCCATGCTCGAATCTCCTCGGTGTCGATGTGGGGCGTTGTGATGCGTAGGGCGAGCGGAGTGGGCCGATCACCATTGATCGGGTTGAGATCCATGGGGCAGGCGGAGACCACGACGACGCAGTCCATTTCCGCTTCGAGGGTGACGGAGTCGCCGGAACGACTCACGGCGGGCAGCCAACTCAACGTGCCCTCCGCGCTGACCGGGATATTCATGAACAGATTGACCGGCTGAGGCACGACATCCGTGACGAGTCCCAGCTCGGCCAGCGCTGCTTGCAGGTTGGCGGCGCACGAATTGTGGTCGTCGACACCGAGTTTGCGGTAGCGCTCGGGATCGCACGCGGCGATCAGCATGTCGTGCGTGCCCGGCGAAGTGTCTTCGGCCAGGGTCAGAATGGGCCGACGGCGGTTGGTGACGAATTGATCGCCGATCTGCGGGAACAGACTGCCGGTTGCCGTGCGGGTGTGGCTGGCCGACAGATACTCGCCGACATCGGCTGTCGCGAAGGCGAATAGGTCGCCCACCTGCCCGCCGTCAACGTCGATCACTTGCAATCGGTCACCACGACAGATCTGCACAGCGCGCCCGGCGCCGGCCGGCACCTCGAGGTAGCCGGTGGTGTTTCTCAGCTTCATGTACGCATTCAACGGGCGACACCGTGTCGACCATCATGGTTGTTCACACACTCTCACCCGCCGCGTAGTGGAGCTTCCTCCATACAGGTGCCCTCAGGAGGCTGCCTAGCCTGCGGTAATGCCGCAGACCACCAGTGCGCAGCAGATGTGTGAGCTCAGCCTTGCCCGCGCCCACACCCCCGCTGCGCGATCGACCATGATCACGATGACCGCTGATCGGGCCCGCCGTGAAGCCTTCGACAGTGATGCCCGTCGGCTGCGCGGCACCCTGCGCAGCACAGTCGACGGCGTTCCGGTGGTGTGGAAGGACCTATTCGACGTCGCCGGCACCGTGACCACCTGCGGGTCGTCTTCGCGGCTCGATGAACCGCCCGCGCAGGCGGACAGCACGCTCGTGCGCCGCCTCCGTGCGCTCGGCACGGTCACGGTCGGCAAGACCAACCTCAGCGAGTTCGCGTTCTCAGGGCTCGGCATCAACCAGCACTTCGGTACACCGATCAACCCGCTGGATGCGGCGCGCGTACCTGGCGGATCCTCCTGCGGTGCCGCTGTTGCCGTCGCCGTCGGGGTCGCGAAGCTGGCCGTCGGCACCGACACCTCCGGCTCAGTGCGTGTCCCGGCCGCATTCACCGGCTGCGTCGGCTTTCGGGCGAGCCACCACCGCTACGGGCCCAACGACTTTCACGCACTGTCGCCGACCCTGGACAGTGTGGGGTTCATAGCACGCTCGGTCGGCGACATCCAGCGCGTCGACCGGCTGTTGGTGCGCGGGCAACATCCCGTCCCACCGGCATCGCAGCTGATCATCCCGGCAGGCGAATGGGTCGACGACTGCAGTCCCGGCGTGCACGCGTCGTTCACGGCAGCCGTCGAGGCGTTACGGCGCAACGGAGTCGTCGTCACCACCCGCGAGTTGCCGTCACTGCGGCAGGCTCAGCGCCTACTCGACACGCACGGCACGATCGTCGGCGCCGAGGCCTACGCGGCATTCGGGGCGCTGCTTGCCGATCCGGCCGCGATGGAGGCGGCGACCCGACGTCGGTTGCGCCGCAATGCCAGTGCCGATGTGGCCCCCTTGCGCGCGGCGATGCCGTTGCTGCGCCTGCGATTCCGTGCCGAACTCGGAGGCGCGATAATGCTGTGTCCGACGGTGCGCCACGAACCGCCACACATTGCCGACCTGCTCGCCGGCGCTGCGGCGTACGACGCCGCCAACGCGTCGACGCTGCGCACCACGATGGTGTTGAGCTATCTGGGCGCGTGCGGGGTTACCCTGCCCGTGCCGGGGGTCGACGACGAATTGCCGAGCGGGTTACTGCTCTCAGCGCCTGACGGGGACAACGGCGTTCTGCTCGCTACGGCAGCCGATTTCAGCCTGCCCGAGGGCCGCGAGCGACCGCAAAATGCCGCCGGATAGCGGCGTGTCGGCGTACAGACACGGTCGCTCGCGGTGCCGAGTCAGCCGGTGACCAGCGAAACCGAATTCGCGCGGCGGAGCTTGCCCGACGGCGTCTTCGGGATGGTGCCGGGGCCGAGCACGACGACGTTGCGTGGCCGCACGTCGACCTCGGAGACCACCTCGTGGGCCACCTGATGCTCGATGCGACGCACCTCGGCCGGATCCTGCCAGGCGTTGGATTCGACTGCGACAGCGAAGGTTTCGCGTGAGTGCCCGGCGTCCAGGCGCACCGCCACGGCGCAGCCGGGGCGCACGCCCTCGACGCGGCCAGCGGCGCGCTCGATGTCGGTCGGGTAGATGTTGCGCCCGGCCATGATGATCACGTCCTTGACGCGGCCGCACACGACGACGTTGCCTTCTTCGGTGATGTAGCCGAGGTCGCCGGTGTCGTACCAGCCGTGCTCGTCCTGAGCAGGCAGGAAGCCGCCCATCGTGATGTAGCCGGGGGTCAGCGATTCCCCGCGCAGCTCGATGACGCCGACGCCGCGGGCGGGCATGACCTCACCGTTCTCGTCGACGACGCGGGCCTCGAGGTCCTTGAGCAGCGGGCCGAGCGAGGCCAGCCGCTTGGTGTTGCCCTTGGTGGCGGGCACGGCGCGGCGAAGTGCGGCCAGCAGGTCGGCGTCGACCTCGTCGACCACCAGGCCGGCGTTGCACGGCGAGAACGACACCGCCAGGCACGTCTCGGCCATGCCGTAGGCCGGCAGGATCGCCGACGACTTGAGCCCGAACGGCTTGCCCGCGTCCAGCAGGTCCTCGACGTCGGCGGGCTCGACCGGCTCGGCACCCGACAGCGCGAACCGCAGCGTCGACAGGTCGAAGTCGCCGGGCTTGGCCTGCCGGCGCAGTCGCTTGGCCAGCAGCGCGTAGGCGAAGTTGGGCGCCGCCGTCATGGTGCCCTTGTACTTGTCGATCAGCTTGGCCCACAGCAGCGTGTCGCGCAGGAAGTCCATCGGCGTGACCTTGACGAGCTCGGCGCCGAAGTACATCGGGATGGTCAGGAACCCGACCATGCCCATGTCGTGGAAGCACGGCAGCCAGCTGACCATGACGTCCTTGTCGACGTCGTACTCCGCGCCGATGAACATGGCCTCGGCGTTGGAGTGGATGTTGCGGTGCGTGATCTGGACGGCTTTGGGCGATCCCGTCGATCCGGACGTCAGCTGCATGAGAGCCAGATCGTCCTCGCCGGTCTCGACGGGGTCGATCGGATCGGCGGCCAGCAGGTCGGCGACCTTGAGGACCTTGACGCCCTTCTCCTCCAGCACCGGGATCGCGACGAGGAACGGCTCGGAGACGATGACGGCGTCGGCCTCGATCATGCCGATGACGTTCATGGTGTCCTCGGCCCACACCGCCAGGTCGGTGCGCGGGGTCGGCTGGTGCAGCATGGTCAGGCTCGCGCCGCGCATCCACACGCCCTGCGCGGTCGGCGCGATCTCCACCGGGAAACCGGCCAGGACGCCGACGGCGTCGCCGTGATTGATTCCGGCCGCGGCCAGACCGCCTGCGATACACCGGGCGCGCTCGTGCACCTCACCCCAGGTGTGTCGCACCGGCTCGTGCGGCTCACCGGTCACCATGCCGCGCTTGCTCTCACGAGCGTTGCGGTACATCTTCTCGGTGAATCTGCTCACGACGACCTCCTAGGTGCCGGCGTCATTGCCCGGCTATCCATGCTCCGCCCTGTGCGCGGCGCTTTTAAGTAGGCACACGCACACAATTGGGCAGCAGTTATGTCTCGGTTCGGTGATGACTTCCGTAAGGGCACAGCCACCGCCCGCAACGTTGCGGGAGTAAGGGCACCGGTACCGGCTACAGGCCTGTAGAACCGCCCGCCCACACCTGCGGCGGGCGAAGTCGCGTCCGATGCTTGACCGCTAGCTTTCACCGTCGATCATCTTAAGAGACCCTTAAGTAGCTGCCAAACTCTCGCGACAATTGAGGTCTGTGTCACACCGCGCGCCCGTCAGACCGACGGCGACGGAGCAGGGACGACGCGGGCCCCGTGCACCGGTCCGCTGGCGACCCGGACCGTCCGGCACACGCCGGCCCCGGCCAGCTCAGCGCCCACGTCGACGGCCGCGGTCGACGACGGGCACAAGAACGCGCACGTCGGCCCCGAGCCGGACACGATGCCGGCCAGCGCGCCTGCCTCGACGCCCGCCCGCAGCGTGCGGCGCAGATCGGGATACAGGCTTAGCGCGGCCGGTTGCAGGTCGTTGCCGAGCAGCGCGGCGAGCTCGGCCGGATCGCCCGAAGCCAGCGCCGCGAGCACGGGCTCGGGCTCCTCGGTTCGCGGTAGCTCACCGCGGCTCTCGTCGGCCCGCAGGCGGTCCAGCTCCCCGAAGACCTTCGGCGTCGACAGCCCGCGGTGCGCGAACGCCAGCACCCAGTGGAACGTATTTCGCGCCAGCACCGTCGCGAGCTCCTCGCCGCGCCCGGACCCCAGCGCGGTCCCGCCGTGCAGCGCGAACGGCACGTCGCTGCCCAGCTGGGCCGCAAGGGCATGCAGGTCGCGCCGCGGCACGCCGAGTTCCCACAGCGTGTTCATCGCGACGAGCACCGCCGCGGCGTCGGCACTGCCACCGGCCATGCCGCCGGCGACCGGGATGGACTTCTCGATGCTGATCGCGACGTCGGGCGCACGGCCGACGTGCTCGGCCATCAGCACCGCGGCGCGCCACGCCAGATTGCGCTCATCGGTCGGCAACGATTCGACGCCCTCGCCCGACAGCGTCAGCGACAACACATCGGCGTTGCGCACGGTCACCTCGTCCAGCAGCGAAACCGCGTGGAACACCGTCGTGAGGTCGTGGTAGCCGTCGTCGCGCAGATCTCCCACCGCCAGGTACAGGTTCACCTTGCCGGGCACACGCACCGTCACCGACCCAGTGGGAACCCACTCGGATGCGGTACTGCCGTCGGATGCGGACACGGCCACGACACTATCGCCGACCGGTCCATACCGTCGCTGAACCTAAGCTGTGATGGTGGTGTCACCCGGCGAGACGATCGCGGGATACGCCGTCGAAGAGGTCGTGGGCCGCGGCGGCTGGGCCGTGGTGTACCGGGCCCGCGACGGCGCCGGGCGTGCGGTCGCACTCAAAGTGCTCGACGATGCGCACCGTGAACCCGATCATCTCGCGCGGTTGCAGCGCGAGTTCGACTTCGCCGGGCGCGTCGAGCACCCCAACATCGTCAAGGTCTTCGAAGCCGGGCCGGCCTGGCTGGCCATGGAACTGATCGACGGCGGAACCGTCGGCGCGCTGCCGACGACCGGTGAACGCCTGACCGCGCTGCGACAGATCGCCGCCGCACTCGACCACGCGCACCGGCTCGGAATCGTGCACTGCGACGTCAAGCCGACGAATATTCTTGTGGACCAATCGGTCCCGGCTGACCGGCCGAGGGCGGTGCTGATCGACTTCGGCGTGGCGCATTCGGTCGCCGAGGACGTGGCCATGCGCCTGTCACACGACGGCGGACGTCTCACCCTCGACCCGGCCAAACGGATCGCCCGCCAAGCCCAGGGCCCGCACCCGCAGGTGCAGGCGTCACTGCCCTATTCGGCGCCCGAATTGCTTTGCGGCCGTTCGCCTTCGGCCGCCACCGATGAGTACGCCCTGGCCTGCACGACGGTCGAGCTGCTCACCGGGTCGCCGCCGTTCGCCGCCAAAACCGCGATGGGCATGGTCGACCAACAGCTGCAGGCCGCGCCGCCACGCATCTCACGGCAACTCGACTGGATACCCCACGCCGTCGACTCGATCCTCGCCAAGGCTCTGGCGAAAGACCCCGAGCGGCGCTATGACTCGTGCGCCGAGTTCATCGACCTGATCGCCAACGCGCTGCGTTGAAAACGACGAAATGGTCGCGCACTGCGAAAGGTGGACGACCATATCGTCGATCTCAGCGCCCTAGGTGGCGCGGATGGTCTCGGCCGTCTTGCTTTCCCAGGCGTCGCCCGCCGCTTCCTTCGCCCGCTGCAGCAGCCGCACGAAATCGGCGATTCCGAGGGTCTCGCCACGACGCGACGGGTCGATGCTGGCAGCCAGCAACCGCTCCGCCGACTCGTTGCCCGACCCGGCCCACTCCGCGAACGCGTTACGCGACGTCTTGCGACGCTGCGCGAACCCGATGTCGATGAGGTTGAACACCTCGTCGCGGAACTCCGCGTCCATCGGCCATGCCGGATTCTCGTACCGGTCGAGGCGGACCAGCCCGGAGTACACCCGCGGGATGGGCCAGAAGACCGTCGGCGAGACCATGCCGTGCCTGCGCACGTTTCCGTAGAAACGCATCTTGGCACTGGGCACGCCGTAGTCCTTGCCGCCCGGCTCCGCGGCCAGGCGTTCGGCCACCTCGGCCTGCACCATGACCATGACCGTGCGAATCGACGGGAACTCGGCCAGCAGGTGCAACAACGCGGGCACCGCGACGTTGTACGGCAGGTTCGCAACGAGCGCCGTGGGCTGCTCGGTGAGATCGGCCGGCATCAACGTCAGGATGTCGCGGTTGAGCACCGTGAGACGGTTGATCTCACTGTGCGAGTGGTCGGCGATCGTGGCGGGAAGTTGCCGTGCCAGCAGCGGATCGATCTCCACTGCGGTGACGCGGGCCCCGCGATCCAGCAACGCAAGTGTCAGAGAACCGAGTCCCGGCCCGACCTCGAGGACATGGTCGTTTCGATGGACACCGGACGCAGACACGATGCGCCGCACTGTGTTGGCATCATGGACAAAGTTCTGCCCAAATGACTTGCGTGGCCGAAAGTCGATCTCTTTGGCCAAGCGTCTTATCTCGGTCCGCCCGAGCAGTCGAATAGTCAGCGCGCCCCAATCCTCCCGCTACAAACCGGCCAGGCTCCCCAACCTTGCCGGGCTTGCGTCACCGTAGCAATCGCAATCTGCTCTTCTCTAGTCGCCAAGTCGGCTCTCGGAGCATACCGCAGACCGCCGCTTCTCTCCCAAGTGTTTTGATCAAATTGAACACCACCGTAAAAACCGTTACCAGTGTTAATGGCCCAGTTACCTCCGGCTTCGCACTGCGCAAGCGCGTCCCAGGCGGCCGCATTGGTAACCGGCGGCACTTCGGTGCCCGGCTTTGCTCCCACTCGGAGCACACCGTCGCGGGCCGGATTGATAACGACATTGGCTACTGGCAGCCTGCCGGTTTCCACCCCGTTTACCTTTGCGACGGCAAAAGTTACATCCTGGGTGCCCGGCGCACCCGGATCCTCGACGACCTGACGGCTCATGTTGAGGGTGACGTCCTCGATTCGCTTGTTGCCCGGGGCAAGAGGCACGCGTTCGGTCACCTTCTCGATGCGCATGCGCGTCACCTGGATCTGCATACCGTCGATGACCGGCGACGATGCGGCAGGAACGACGGTGTCGTTCTGCTCGAGCGGAACACCGGCGGCCCGCAACAGGCCCGCGACGTTCGGCGCCGCGAGATGCACCGTCGAGACCACTCCCCCGTCGTCGATCTGCACGGTCTTGGGGCTGACCACGGGCAGGGCCATGCCGGCCAGCGGCACCCGGCTGCCGCGCGACGCCGCGGCGGGCGCCTTGTCGGTCATCCGCAGCTGCGCGAGCGCCTCGTCGACGGTCGATGCGGTGGTCCAGACCTGCTTGCTGTCTTGACCATCGAGCGACAACTGCAGCGGCCGGCTACGGCGGAGCACGATGGTGTCGGACTGGTGCACGGCCTGCTCGGCGGCCGGGTAGAGATCGTCGCGCTCGCCGACGTCGAACCCGTTCTCCTCGACGACGTCGATCACGCGGGACTTCATCGTCGTCACCGTCATGGGCGATCCGTCGACGCTCAGCGTCACCGTCTTGTGCGACGACACGGCGTAACCACCGGCCGCGGTGAGAGTCACCAACAGGGCGCCGACGACGCCGCGAAGCAGGGGGGATCGGGATTCATGAATTTTGTTCAGCGCGTCCACGGTTCTCGCGTTTCGGTTCTGCCGGCACAGTTCACCGCCGGCCAGTCGGAGCGTTTGATCACAAGACGGTAACGAATCGGTCTAGGACCGGCAACTCCCGTTAAGTCCGTACACCCGCGCGGCAGTGGCCGCGGTCTCGGACGCGACCTCCTCGGCGGGCCGGTCCAGCAACTCTGCGAGTGCCCGGACAGTGTATGGCAGGCAATAGGGCTCGTTCGGCGCTCCGCGGTACGGGTGCGGCGTCAGAAACGGCGCGTCGGTCTCGACGAGCATCTGGCCGGCCGGGATCAGCCGCGCGGCTTCCCGCAGCTCATGCGCGTTCTTGAAGCTCACGGTGCCGGACAGGCTCAGCACCCAGCCGGCGTCCACACATGTGCGAGCCATGTCCGGTCCGGACGAGAAACAGTGGAAGATCACAGTCTCGGGCGCACCTTCGGCACGCAGCACGTCGAGCACCTCGGCGTCGGCGTCGCGGTTGTGGATCATCAGCGGTTTGCCGCTGCGCTTGGCCAGCTCGATGTGCCAGGCGAAGCCGTCGCGCTGCTCGGCCGGCGTCGCGCAGCCGTCGAGCCGTCCGGGCCAGTACATGTCCATCCCGGTCTCGCCGACCGCGACCACCCGCGGATGGGCGGCCAGCCGCTCCAGGTCGGCCTTCGCGTCGTCGGTGAGCGCATTGGCCCGCGTCGGGTGTAGCGCCACGGCCGCGTAGACGCGCTCGTCGGCGTCGGCCGCCGTGGTCACCCAGTGCGCCGACGCGAGATCGTCGGCGATGGTCACGACCTGCTGCACGCCGACCGCGGCCGCCCGGTCGAGGATGGCCCGCACATCGTCGGCCGTCTCGGCGCCGCACGCATCGAGATGGGTGTGCGCGTCGACCAACGGCGTCAACGGATCCGGGGCGGGCGGCTTGTCCCTGGCTGAGCGTTTGGAACTCACCACCGAACAATAGAGTGGGAGCCCTGATGAGCAAGCCTGCCTACTACATCACCACGGCCATCGCCTATCCCAACGGTGCGCCGCACATCGGCCACGCCTACGAGTACATCGCAACCGACGCGGTCGCGCGGTTCAAGCGGCTCGACGGCTTCGACGTGCGGTACCTGACCGGAACCGACGTGCACGGCCAGAAGATGGCCGAGACCGCAGCCGCCGAGGGCGTCACCGCCGCCGAGCTTGCCAACCGCAATTCCGACGTGTTCCAGCGTCTCCAGGAGAAGCTCAACGTCTCCTTCGACCGGTTCATCCGGACCTCCGACGCCGACCATTACGAGGCGTCCAAGGAGATCTGGAAGCGGATGAACGAGGCCGGTGACATCTACCTGGACTCGTACAAGGGTTGGTACTCGGTCCGCGACGAGCGGTTCTTCACCGAAGGTGAGACCACCGAGCAGCCCGACGGCACGCGCATCGCGACGGAAACCGGCGCGCCGCTCACCTGGACCGAGGAACAGACCTACTTCTTCCGGCTGTCGGCATACGCCGAGCGGCTCCTGGCGCACTACGACGCGCATCCGGAGTTCATCGCACCCGAAGTGCGCCGCAACGAGGTGAAGAGCTTCGTGTCGGGTGGGCTACGCGATCTGTCGATCTCGCGCACCACGTTCGACTGGGGTGTGCCCGTCCCCGACCATCCCGATCACGTCATGTACGTGTGGGTGGACGCGCTGACCAACTACCTGACCGGCGTCGGGTTCCCCGACACCGCGTCGGAAGCCTTCCAGCGGTACTGGCCGGCGGATCTGCACATGATCGGCAAGGACATCATCCGGTTCCACACCGTGTACTGGCCGGCATTCCTGATGTCGGCGGGCATCGAACTGCCGAAGCGGGTATTCGTACACGGCTTCCTGCTCAACAAGGGCGAGAAGATGAGCAAGTCGATCGGCAACGTCATCGACCCGGTGAACCTCGTCGACACGTTCGGCCTCGACCAGGTGCGCTACTTCCTGTTGCGCGAGGTGCCGTTCGGCCAGGACGGCAGCTATAACGAAGAGGCCATCATCGGCCGCGTAAACGCCGACCTGGCCAATGAGCTCGGCAACCTCGCGCAGCGCTCGCTGTCGATGGTGGCCAAGAACCTCGACGGTGTCGTACCCGATCCGGGTGAGTTCACCGACGACGACACCGCGCTGCTGGCCGCGGCAGACGATCTGCTGGAGCAGGTGCGCGCACACTACGACGTGCCTGCGATGCACCTTGCGCTGGAGGCGATCTGGTCGGTGCTGGGTGCGGCCAACCGCTACTTCTCCGCGCAGGAGCCGTGGGTGCTGCGCAAGTCCGACGCTCCCGCCGACCAGGCGCGGTTCCGCACCGTGCTCTACACGACGCTGGAGGTGGTCCGCATCGCGGCACTGCTGACCCAGCCCGTGATGCCCGAGTCGACGGCCAAGCTGCTCGACCTGTTGGGCCAGCCTGCCGACGAGCGCAGCTTCACCGCGATCGCGACCCGGATCAAGCCCGGCGTCGCGCTCCCGGCCCCGACCGGCGTGTTCCCGCGCTACCAGGCGGACTGACGTGGCCGAACTACATCCCAAGCTGCAGGCCATCTTCGAGGAAGTGACGCGCCGCAACGCCGGCGAGACGGAATTCCACCAGGCCGTCACCGAGGTGCTCACGAGCCTCGGGCCGGTCGTCGCCAAACATCCCGAATACGCCGACAACGCGGTGATCCGCCGGCTGTGCGAGCCCGAACGGCAGATCATCTTCCGCGTGCCGTGGCACGACGACTCCGGCACCGTGCAGATCAACCGCGGGTTCCGCGTCGAATTCAACTCGGCGCTCGGGCCGTTCAAGGGCGGGCTGCGGTTCCACCCGTCGGTCTACCTCGGCATCGTGAAGTTCCTCGGCTTCGAGCAGATCTTCAAGAATTCGTTGACCGGCCTGCCCATCGGCGGCGGCAAGGGCGGATCGGACTTCGATCCCAAGGGCCGCTCGGACGCCGAGGTGATGCGGTTCTGCCAGTCCTTCATGACCGAGCTCTACCGTCACATCGGCGAATACACCGACGTTCCCGCCGGCGACATCGGCGTCGGCATGCGCGAAATCGGTTACCTGTTCGGCCAATACAAGCGGATCACCAACCGCTACGAGTCGGGCGTCTTCACCGGCAAGGGACTGACGTGGGGCGGATCGCAGGTCCGCACCGAGGCCACCGGATACGGCACGGTGTTCTTCGTCGACGAGATCCTGCGTGCGATCGGGCAATCCTTCGACGGCAAGCGCGTCGTGGTGTCCGGCTCGGGCAACGTCGCGATCTACGCGATCGAGAAGGTCCACGCGCTCGGCGGGATCGTGGTCGCCTGTTCGGATTCGGGCGGCTACGTGGTCGATGACAAGGGCATCGACCTCGACATCCTCAAGGAGATCAAGGAGGTGCACCGCGGCCGCATCGATGACTACGTCGAAGCCCGCGGCGGCACATCGCAATTCGTCGCCGACCGCAGTGTGTGGGAAGTGCCGTGTGACATCGCGCTGCCCTGCGCGACGCAGAACGAGGTGTCCGGGACGGATGCCGGCCTGCTGATCGAATCAGGCTGCCGCATCGTCGCCGAGGGCGCCAACATGCCGTGCACACCCGAGGCCGTCAAGCTGTTCGACCAGGCCGGCGTGACGTTCGCCCCGGGCAAGGCCGTGAACGCAGGCGGCGTCGCCACGAGCGCATTGGAGATGCAGCAGAACGCGTCGCGCGATTCGTGGACGTTCGACGAGACCGAGGCGCGCCTCGCCGAGATCATGCGCCGCATCCACGATCGCTGCCTGTCGACCGCCGACGAATACGGGCAACCCGGCAACTACGTCGCCGGGGCCAACATCGCGGGGTTCATCCGGGTCGCCGACGCCATGCTGGCGCTCGGCCTGGTCTGAGCGATCATCGAGGTGATGTAGACCACAGGGGCGGCCTGGCTGTCACATTCCGGCGACGCGCGGTGTCTTGAGGGCACAAGCCTTTGAAAGGAGACACTCGTGACCAACCAGACACCACACGTAGTCGTCATCGGCGGTGGATACGCCGGCGTCCTGGCCGCCAACCACCTGCAGAGCAACCCGCGCGTGGCGATCACCCTGGTGAACCCGCGGCCGACGTTCACCGAGCGGATCCGGCTGCACCAGATGGCGGCAGGCAATTACGACGCCGCCGCGAACTACGCCGAATTGCTGGGCGACCGGGTCCGGCTCGTGGTCGACGGTGCCGAGCGCATCGACGCCGACATTCGTCAGGTGCAGCTGACCTCGGGGGACGTGCTGGACTACGACTATCTGATCTACGCCGTCGGCAGCACCGGCGGCGTGCCGGCATCGGTGCCGGGCGCAGCCGAATTCGCCTATCCGCTCAGCGAATTCGAACAGGCCCAACGCCTGCGGGCCCGGCTGCAGGACGTGCCGATGTCCGCGCCCCTGGTGGTGGTCGGTGGCGGCCTGACCGGAATCGAGGCCGCGAGTGAGTTCGCCGAAGCGGGACGCAACGTCACCCTCGTCACCGATGTGGTCGGGGCTTCCCTCGGCGTCCAGGCCCGGCGCTCGGTGGTCAAGGCGCTCACGAAACTCGGCGTCACGATCGTCGACGGCCCCGACATTCTGGTCGCATCGGTTTCCGCGACTGAGGTGTTCATGGCCGACGGCAATCGGCTGCCCAGTGCGGTGACGGTGTGGACCACCGGATTCGGTGTCCCGGGCCTGGCCGCGGCCAGCGGTCTGACCACCGACGGGCTCGGCAGACTGCTGACCGACGAAACCCTCACCAGTGTCGACGATGCTCGCATCGTCGCGGCCGGCGACGCCGCATCGCCGTCGGGCGTGCCGCTACGGATGAGCTGCCAGGCCGCCGGGCCCATGGGCGTGCAGGCCGCCAACACCGTCCTCGCCCGCATCGCCGGCGAGAAGCCGGCAGAGCTGAACCAGGCGTTCAGCGGGCAGTGCATCAGCGTGGGCCGCACCTTCGGATCCGTGCAGATCTCGCATTCCGACGACACTCCGCGACGCATCTACAT
The DNA here is from genome assembly GCF_049241375.1 of Mycolicibacterium wolinskyi str. Jessa 2025. Classification (NCBI taxonomy): domain Bacteria; kingdom Bacillati; phylum Actinomycetota; class Actinomycetes; order Mycobacteriales; family Mycobacteriaceae; genus Mycobacterium; species Mycolicibacterium wolinskyi. The sequence goes on along the minus strand of NZ_CP185960.1, from coordinate 1,415,585 downwards.
CGGCGGGCGCACCGCGGCTTTCGTCAAAGAACAGGTCTGCCGGGCCACCTTGACCTTCATGCGCAAGGAAGCCCGCAAACCCGGCTCGTACTTCTGGTTCAAGGGCGGCGACCGGGAACGCCAGATCGCCGAGGCACGCAAGGAGGCCGTGGCCCGATGACGTCACCCAGCGCGGGTAACTCGACCGAGCACGCCGAACGGTTCACGCTGCTGCGGCCGTTGCTGTTCACGATCGCCTACGAAATACTGGGCACCGCAACAGAATCCGACGACGTGCTGCAGGAGAGTTACCTGCGCTGGGCCGAGGTGGACCTGGCGACCGTGACCGACACCAAGGCCTATCTGGCCAAGCTCGTCACCCGCCAGGCCCTCAACGCCCTGCGCGCCGAATCCCGCAGGCGCGAGGACTACGTCGGGCCGTGGCTGCCCGAGCCGCTGCTGCTCGACCACCGCGACGGCGCGGCCGACGCGGTGCTCGCCGAGTCGGTGTCGATGGCCATGCTCGTGGTGCTGGAGACGTTGACGCCCGACGAGCGCGCGGTGTTCGTACTGCGCGAGGTGTTCGGTTTCAGCCATGACGAAATCGCCTCGGCGATAGGCAAATCCGGGAGCGCCGTGCGGCAGATGGCCCACCGGGCTCGCGAGCACGTGCAGTCGCGGCGCAAGCGCTTCGAGCCGGTCGACCCGCAGGTCTCGATGGAGGTCACCGCACGGTTCTTCGCGGCGGCCTCGACCGGTGACATGGACACGCTGCTCGAGGTGCTGGCACCCGACGTCGTGTGGACGGCCGACAGTGCGGGCAAGCGCAGCGCAGCCCGGCGCCCGGTTTCGGGGGCCGTGGCGGTGGCCCGGCTGGTCATGGGCCTGGTGCGGATGGGCGGCGAGTCGGCGCGCGTCGAGCCCGCGATGTTCAACAACTCCCCGGCACTCAAGCTCTACCTCGGCGACAGCTTCGAAGGCGTGATCACCGTCGAGATCGTCGACGGCCGCATCACCCACTTCTACGCGATGCGCAATCCCGACAAGCTGACCGGCGTCGACATCCCGCGAACGATCAGCCGCTGACGTTCTGCCACGCTGGTGGCATGCGGATCGAGCGGCTCGGCGACCTGGGTGAGGCACCCGCCGTGCTGCGCAGCGTCGCGGCCGCGGCGGCCGCCGCTCACTTGCCGCCGCCCGCCGCACTCATCGGCGACTGGTTCGGCTCCCGCGCGGTGATCGCGCCGTCACTGGCGGCCACGCCCGTCGGTCCGGCGGAGGTGTTCTACGCACCGCCGGGGACCGCGGACGTGATCGGCGGCGGCTGGTTCGGCTACCTGTCATATCCCGATCCAGGCGCCGACGAGTCGACGCCGCGTATCCCCGAGGCCGCCGGTGGCTGGTCGGACTGCGTGCTGCGCCAGGACGGCGGCGGCAGTTGGTGGTACGAAAGCCTCACCGGCGCGGCACTTCCCGATTGGCTGGGCACTCTGCCGCCCGCACCGCCCGCGCCGTACGCCCTCGAGTGGATCGCGCCCGACCGCGCTCGCCACCGGCACGGGGTGCTCGCTTGCCTTGAGGCCATCGCGGCGGGTGAGGTGTATCAGGCCTGCGTCTGCACGCGGTTCACCGGCCGGATCGAGGGGCCGCCACTGGAGTTCTTCGCCGATGCGGTGACCCGGACCGCACCCGCCCGCGCGGCGTACATCGCGGGCGACTGGGGTGCGGTGGCGTCGCTGTCACCGGAGCTGTTCCTGAGCCGGCGCGGCACATCGGTGACGTCGAGCCCGATCAAGGGCACGTTGCCGAAGGATGCCGATCCGGGCGGCCTGCTGGCGTCGGTCAAGGATGTCGCCGAGAACATCATGATCGTCGACCTCGTCCGCAACGATCTGGGCCGCGTGGCGCGCACCGGCAGCGTGACGGTGCCCGAACTGCTCGCGGTGCGCCCCGCCCCAGGGGTGTGGCATCTCGTCTCGACGGTCAGCGCGCAGGTCGACGCCGCGGTGCCCATGTCGGCGTTGCTCGACGCGACGTTTCCGCCTGCGTCGGTGACCGGAACGCCCAAGGGCCGGGCCCGCGAGCTACTGCGGGTGTGGGAGCCCGCGCGGCGTGGGGTCTATTGCGGCACAGTCGGTTTGGCGTCACCTGTGGCGGGGTGTGAGCTGAACGTGGCGATCCGCACCGTGGAGTTCGACGCCTCGGGGGCCGCGGTGCTGGGTGTCGGCGGCGGTATCACCGCGGACTCCGACCCCGACCGCGAGTGGGACGAGTGTCTGCACAAGGCATCGAGCCTCGTGGCCCGGACGCGAGGAGGAAAACCGGCTCAGCCCCGCGCGCGAAGCACGGCGTCGTAGAGCTCGCGCCGTGACGGTGCGCCGGGATGTGCGGCGATCACCTCGGCGCACGCGTCCTTCACGCGGGCGCCCCCTTCGACCAGGTCCTCGACTTCGGCCACCAACGTGTCGAGATCGGCCGTCGGCGTGGCACCGGCCAGCACGACGGTGATCTCTCCCAGGACTCCGTCGGCGGCCCACTCGGCCAGCTCTTCGAGAGTTCCCCGCACGATCTCCTCGTGCGTCTTGGTCAGCTCGCGGCAGACCACCGCTCTACGCGCCGGACCGAGCGCGTCGACCGCATCACGCAGCGTCTCGGCGAGCCGTCGCGGCGACTCGAAGAACACGCACGTGCGCTGCTCGGTCGCGAGCGTCCGCAACCACGTCATGCGGGCCGCGTGCTTGCGCGGCGAGAAACCTTCGAAGCAGAACCGGTCGGATGCCAGCCCCGATACCGCGAGCGCCGTCGTGACCGCCGACGGGCCCGGCAGGCAGCTGACCGGCAGGCCGGCCTCTATGCAGGCACCCACCAGGCGGTAGCCAGGATCGTTGATCAGCGGCATTCCGGCGTCGCTGACCACCAGGACCGTCGCACCGGACGCGATGTCGTCGATCAGGCCAGGCACTCGGCTGGCCTCGTTCTGGTCGAAGAAACTCAGCACCCGACCACGCGGGGTGACCTCAAGGGCCTGCGCGAGCGACCGGATCCGCCGGGTGTCCTCGGCAGCGATGATGTCGGCGCTCTTCAGCGCCGTGACCAGCCGCGCCGACGCGTCCGAAGGCTGGCCCAACGGCGTGGCGCCGATCAACAGTTTGCCGGGTGTCACGACCGACAGCCTACGATCGCTTGCGTGACCGCCCCCGCCACCGATGTGCCGACGGCTGGACGCTCGGTCCCCCTGATCAGCCCGGCGCCGGTCATACCGGCACCCGATTTCGGTCCGGTCGACCGGTTGCAGGGCTGGGCGATGACGGCCGTCATCACCGCTCTCGCCGCCGTGAGCCGATTCCTGAACCTGGGCTCGCCGACCGACGCAGGCACGCCGATCTTCGACGAGAAGCACTACGCACCCCAGGCCTGGCAGGTTCTGCACAATCACGGTGTCGAGGACAACCCCGGCTACGGACTCGTGGTGCATCCCCCGGTCGGCAAACAACTGATCGCCATCGGTGAGTGGCTGTTCGGCTACAACGGGCTCGGCTGGCGGTTCTCCGGCGCGGTGTGCGGTGTCATCCTCGTGATGCTCGTCGTGCGGATCGCGCGACGGATCACCCGCTCGACACTCGTCGGCGGTATCGCCGGACTGCTGCTCATCGCCGAGGGCGTCAGCTTCGTCTCGGCGCGTACGGCACTGCTGGACGCGTTCCTGACGATGTTCGTGGTCGCGGCGTTCGCCTGTTTGATGGTCGACCGCGATCAGGTCCGCGAACGCATGCACGTCGCGTTCATGGAGGGCCGCATCGCCGAGACGCCGTGGGGCCCGCGCCTCGGGGTGCGCTGGTGGCGGTTCGGCGCCGGGGTTCTCCTCGGATTGGCCTGTGCGACAAAGTGGTCCGGCCTGTACTTCGTGCTGTTCTTCGGTGTGATGACGCTCGTGTTCGACGCCGTCGCGCGCAAGCAGTACCACGTGCCGCAACCGTGGCGCGGCATGCTCCGGCGCGATGTCGGCCCCGCGGTGTACGCCCTCGGGTTGATTCCATTCGGGGTGTACCTGGCCTCATACGCACCGTGGTTCGCGTCCGAGACCGGGGTCGACCGCCACGAGGTCGGCCAGTCGATCGGCGAGAACAGCATCCTCCCGCTGCCCGACGCCATCCGGTCGCTGTGGCACTACACGTATGCCGCGTACCGGTTCCACTCCGGGCTCACGAACGCCGACGGCAACCACCATCCATGGGAGTCCAAGCCGTGGACCTGGCCGATGTCCTTGCGGCCCGTGCTCTACGCGATCGACAACCAGGATGTGCCGGGTTGCGGCGCCCAATCGTGTGTGAAGGCCGTGATGCTCGTCGGCACGCCGGCGATGTGGTTCATCGCGGTGCCGGTAATCGGCTGGGCGTTGTGGCGCGCGGTGGTGCGGCGTGACTGGCGCTATGGCGCGGTGCTCGTCGGCTACTCGGCGGGCTTTCTGCCATGGTTCGCCGACATCGACCGGCAGATGTACTTCTTCTACGCGACCGTGATGGCGCCGTTCCTCGTCCTGGCGATCGCACTGATCCTCGGCGACATTCTGTACAAACCCAATCAGAACCCCGAGCGACGAACCTTGGGCCTGTTGACGGTGTGTTTCTATGTGGCGCTGGTGATCACGAACTTCGCCTGGATGTATCCGATCCTCACGGGCCTGCCGATCTCACAGGCGACGTGGAACCTGCAGATTTGGTTGCCGAGCTGGCGGTAGTGCTCGGTGGCTGCGCGTTGAAATTGCGCTCAGGGTTGTGATTTCGAGTTATCCACAGCCCTACGCGCAATCTCGACGTCAACGCCGAGAATTGTCGGTCGGGCTGCGCAACATCACGCCATGCTCGACGTATTCATCGGCAGCGAAATGCTCAAAGCCGGTGCTCTGACGCGTGGCGAACTGCGGTGGAACTACCGGGCGATATTTCCCGACGTCTACGTGTCGAAGACGGCAGCGCCTTCGCTGCGCCGTAGAACCGTGGGCGCATGGCTGTGGTCGGGCCGCAACGCCGTGATCGCCGGACGGGCGGCGGCCGCTGTACACGGTGCACGATGGATTTCTGCCGCCACACCCGTCGAGTTGATCTGGCGCAACGGTCGTCCACCTCCGGGCATCGTCGTGCGGAACGAGCGGTTAGACGCAGACGAGGTCATCGAGATCGACGGATTGCCGGTGACGACGCCGGAGCGCACGGCGTTGGACCTGGGACGGCATCTACCCCGCGACCTCGCGGTCAGCTACCTGGACGCGCTCGCCCGCGCCACCCACGTCAAGGCAGTCGATGCGCTGATGCTGGCCGACCGTTACCCACGGGCACGTGGCCTGCGCCGATCCGAGATCGCTCTCGACCTGATGGACGGAGGTGCCGAGTCGCCGAAAGAGACCTGGCTGCGCCTGGTTCTGATCGACGGCGGTCTACCGCGACCAAGCACGCAGATCCAGGTGACCGACGGGTTCAACGAGGCGTTCATTGACCTGGGCTACGAAGGGCCGAAGGTCGGCCTCGACTATGAGGGCAAACATCACAGCGAGGACCGCAGGCAATACGTGTTCGATATCGGGCGAGCCGAGCTGATCGACCGCGAAGGCTGGGACGACATCCGCGTGGTAGCCGAGCACAGCAAGTCCTACATCCTCCACCGAGTGCGCGAAGCGTTGAAATTGCGCTCAGGGTTGTGAGTTCGCCGAAATCACAGCCCTCACCGCAATCTCGACGCCCAACGGCGATCTAGAGCGGATCCCGCGCCGCCGGGCACGACATGCAGCGTGGTCCGCCGCGGCCGGTGCCGAGCTCCGACGCCGCGATCGGCAGCACTTCGATGCCGGAATCGGCAAGGCGGGCATTGGTTTCGGAGTTGCGCTCGTAAGCGACGACCACGCCCGGCGCCAAAGCCAGGGTGTTGTTTCCGTCGTCCCATTGTTCGCGTTCGGCGGTCACCGGATCGAGCCCGGTATCGATGACCCGCAGTTTGTCGATGCCCATGGCCTCTGCCGCGGCCCGCACGAAAGGCACCTCGTCGTCGATGCGGACTTGACCGGAATCGCGATGAATCGTGAACGCCGACAACGAATCCACGATGTTGGGATACATGACGACGGCGTCGACGTCGACCATCGTGCACACGGTGTCCAGATGCATCTGGGCACGCTCTTGCGCGATCGGCACCGCGAGCACGGTGTGCGCGAGATCGTCGTCGAACAGGCTGCGGGCCAAGGCTTCGGCACCGGCAGGCGTCGTACGCTCCCCCACCCCCACCGCGACCACGCCGGGCGCCAGCAGCAGCACGTCGCCGCCCTCGACGGGCGCGGACCGCGATTCGTAGGCGCGGCGCACGCCGAGGAAGCGGGGATGGTGGGCATAGATCAGGTCGGTCAGCGACGTCTCACGCACACGGGCCGGCAGCGCCAATGACGTGATGGCCACGCGTGGCCCGATCCAGAACGACGAGTCCCGGGTGAACAGCAGGTTGGGCAGCGGATCGATGACGAAATCCCCGCCGTGGTGCATGAGCCGGACGAGTGAGAGCTCGGCGCCGCTGAACGGCAACTCGTTGAACGTCATCCCGGCCATCAGGACATGGGCCAGCGCGACAGGTTCGAGAGTGCGCAGGTATGCCGAAAGCTCTTGTGCCAGGGGCAGGCCCAGTCGGCGTGCGTCGACCGCGGCGGAGATGCCGTGCATGCGGGCCGCACCGCTGTGCGCGAGCGCCTCGGTCAGCAGATCGGCCAGCAGCAGCACCTCGACGCCGCGTGAGCGCAGCAGGTCGGCGAACGCATCGTGCTCCTGCTGCGCCTTGGTCACCCACGGCAAACCGTCGAACAGCAGGGCGTCGTTGTTGCGGGGTGTCAGGCGCTGCAGTTCGGGGCCGGGCCGGTGCAGGATGACCACGCGCAGCGTGCCAACCTCGGAGTTCGAGCCCAACACCACATCAGTCACGTTTAGAACGGTAACCCCATCCATCACCTCAAGTAGGGTTTAGGTGTCATGGATATGCACGAACTCACCCCGGGCGAAATGGCGCAGCGCAGCGGCGTCGCGGTCTCGGCGCTGCATTTCTACGAACGCGAAGGGCTCATCATGAGCCGTCGCACCTCGGGCAATCAGCGCCGCTACGCACGCGAGACGCTGCGCCGCGTGGCGTTCATCCGGATGTCGCAGCGCCTGGGCATACCGCTGGCCAGAATCCGCGAAGCCCTTGCCACGCTGCCGACCGACCGGGTGCCGACGAGCAAGGACTGGGCGCGCCTCTCCGCGGGCTGGCGCCAGGATCTCGACGACCGGATCCTGCACCTGCAACGCTTGCGCGACAACCTGACTGGCTGCATCGGCTGCGGCTGCCTGAGCCTGAAAACGTGTCTGCTGACCAACCCGGGCGACGTCCTGGCCGAACAGGGACCGGGTGCGGCTCGCCTCTGACATATCGAACGTGTGTGCGATACACTCGCGCGCATGGAGCTGGCGCTGCAAGGCTCGCTGTTCGAGCACGCGGAACGTCGCCGACTCGGCAGTGGCGCGTGGGTCGAGCTGCGGTCGGGCTGGCTGCCCGATGCCGATTCGCTGTTCGAAGAGCTCATGGACGCCATCCCGTGGCGGGCCGAGCAACGGGAGATGTATGACCGCGTGGTCGACGTGCCGCGCCTGGTCAGCTTTCACCATCTGGTGAACGAGCCGGTGCCACACCCGCGGCTCAAGCAGATCCGCCGCAGGCTCAACGACACCTACGGCGGTGAGCTCGGTGAACCGTTCACCACCGCGGGTTTGTGCCTGTACCGCGACGGCAACGACAGCGTGGCCTGGCACGGCGACACGATCGGGCGCAGCCGCGATCAGGACACCATGGTGGCCATCGTGGGCCTCGGAGCGACAAGGGTTTTCGCGCTCCGGCCACGCGGCGGCGGGCACGCGCTGCGGCTGCAGCACCGGCACGGTGACCTGCTGGTGATGGGCGGCTCGTGCCAGCGCACGTGGGAGCACTCGATTCCGAAGACCAGCCGCTTGATCGGGCCGCGCATCAGCATCCAGTTCCGGCCGCACGACGTGCGTTAGCGCCTACCCCTTCACGGCGGCGACGGCGGCCGTCAGCAGATCGCGGGCCCGGGCGGTGTCGACGGGGGCGACCGGCTTGTCGGGCACCACGAGCGGATTGGCCGTCACGATCACCATGAACGACCCGAAGCTGGCCACGTAGTTGTAGAGCTCGCCGGTTCGCGGCTTGCCCTGAACCGTCGTCTGCACGACACGATGCGTGCCGACCGTGCGCGCGCCATCGATCTGGGGCGATTCGACCACGTCGACCTGCCCGCGCGACCCCGGCCCGAGGAATTTGACCTGCTTGCACGCATCGCCCGGATCGCTGAGCGGTATGGGCTCCGAGGTCTCGACCGCCAGGACGATGAACCGGTTGCCCGCGCCTTCGGCCGCGGTCGCGGCCATGTTGCCCTTCAACCCGGGCGGCATCGACTGCCCTTCGGCGAACTTCGCGCAGTCGGCGGGTTCGAACTTGACCCCGGGCGGCAACTTCTGCGGTGCGAGCATTTTCGGGTCGATCCCCGTCGGGGCGACATCGCTGACCTTGTACTCCGGGCCGAAGTTGGACCGAACCTTGCTGACGTTGGCGATGTCACCGTTGGGATACTCCGGTTCGTCGGATTGACCGCAGGCGACCAACGCGGCCGCACAGGCTCCAATGCACATCACGACGGGTAGCACGTTCCGGTTCGGCATCGCGGTAAATGTACCCGCCGCAACCGGTTCAGCCCCGTAACGCCGACACCGTTTTCACCAGCAGGCCCGCCGCGAAGTCCGCGCCGAGTGCGGCATTCGGCGATCCCGGGTCGGTGACGACGGTGACGAAGCAGTGGTACGCGCCGAGGTCCGCGGTGAAGGTGTCGGCGTGCGAGCGCGTCTCGGTGCCGCCTTCGACGACGGTGTCGATGGCGGCCGCCATCCCGGCCGTCTGTGCCCCGTCGATCGTCGGGGCGGCGAGGCCCGTGACGATCGCGGTGGCGTGGCCGCCCGACAGCGTCCACTGCCCGCACTGACCGGCAAGCGCGGGGTCCGGGGGCGCGGTGGTGCGCGCAACGACGGCGTAGACGATCCCGCCCGCGCCCGACGCCGACCAGCCGCGTGCGGTTGCCGGGTCCACCGCCGCGGCGGCCAGTGTCGCGCACGGTTCCGGCTCGGCCTGCCAGTCGGGGCCGAAACCCCACAGCGCTATCGGACTGGTTCGGGTGTCGATGCTCGTCACCTCATACCCGTCCGGTAACTCCTGGCGTACCCGGTCGATTCTCGCGGGATTCACCGGCCCGTCCGGGGCTGTGGTGGTGACCGGTGTCGACGTCGGGGCCGGAGCCGGCGGCTGCCCGCAGGCCGCCGTACACAAGGCAACGGCCACTCCGGCAGCAATCAGGCGCACGGCGCGTTGATATCACAAAGTTTGCTACCGAGGAACCGTCCGGCGGGAATGTCAAGCCGTTTTCCGGCGTCAGGAACACGGCAAGCGTTGCGATACAGCGGAATTTAACGGCGGCACGGTCGGTTTCAACCAGCAGAGCGCCGAGGTCGCGATAGCCCGGCGATGACATTGCGAGAGGCACGACAGGTGTACGAATTGGCAGTCGCTGCGCTGACCGGCAGTGCGTTGTCCGCACTGACGCTGGGCTTCCCGGCTGAGACGCTGGCCGCACCGTCCGGCATCGGGTCGGCGCAGGACACCGTGAACGAACTCGAGCAGGACGGCTACCGCGTCGTCCTCTACAAGATGGGCCCTGCGCCGCTGGACCGCTGCACGGTGGATTCGGTTCGGCCGGGCGAGGCCGTGACGCAGACGGTTTACCTCACGGCCAGGTGCTGACCGGTACCGCCGCCAGTGAACTAGTCTGCGGCCATGTGCACTCGGGTTCTGTGGAACAGCAACGATCTCGCCGTCCTCACCGGCCGCAGCATGGATTGGCCGGAATCGACTGAACCGCTGATCGTCGCGTTCCCGGCGGGCCGCTCGCGCGACGGCGGGCTGCTGGCCGGCCACCCGGTGGTGGCCGAGAACCCGTTGCGCTGGACGAGCCGCTACGCGAGCCTGGCCACCACGGTGTACGGACTCGGCACGGTCGACGGCATCAACTCCGAAGGCCTGGGCGTCCATGCGCTGTACCTGCGCTCCACTGACGTCGGCCCGCGCAATCCCGACCTGCCGGGTCTGCACACGGGGGTGTGGGCGCAGTATCTGCTCGACCAGGCGGCCACGGTCGAGCAGGCGCTGGCCCTCATGGACGGCGTCCAGTTGGTCATGGTGGGCGCCCGCGGCCGCGAGGCGACCCTGCACTTGGCCATCGAGGACGCCTCCGGCGACTCGGCGATCCTCGAAATGGCTTCGGGCAAGCTCGTAGTGCACCACGGCAGGCAGTACACCCTGATGACCAACGACCCGACGTATGACGAACAGCTGGCGTTGTTGGCCGAGCAGGATTTCTCGCACCCGAGCCGGGAACTACCGTTGCCGGGCAACGTGAATCCGGTCGACCGGTTCCAACGGGCCGCCTACTACTCGGCCCTGTTGCCCGAGCCGGCCAACATCCGGCAGGCCGTGGCCGGCGTGATGGCGATCATGCGCAACGTGTCGGTGCCGTTCGGCGCGCCCTACGGTGACTTCGGCGTCTACAACACCGAATACCGCACCGTCAGCGACCTCACGCAGCGGCTGTATTTCTTCGAGCTCAGCACCAGCCCGAGCACCCTCTGGGTCGAATTCGACCGGCTGGCACTGCCTGCCGGGGGTCAAACGCTCGCGATCGACCCGTACGACGAGTCGCTGGTCGGCAACGTCACCGAACGCTTCACGCCGCGCGACATCGCCTTCTGAATCACTCGGCGGCGTCCGCGCCCGCCTGCGCTCCAGACTCTGCGGCTGATGCCGGCTCGGGCTGCGACGTCTGGTCGGCGGTCTCCGATTGACGGCCGGTCAATGCGTTGACCACGCGCTTGAGCGGCCGGCTGACCGAGAGCTTGGGACCGTCGAAGGATATAGGTCCACGAACCTTGGGGCGCACCCGTTTTGGCCGATCGGATTTCTTGGGTTCCGGTGCGTCGTCAGTGTCGGCTACCGGTTCGGCGGCCGGTGCGGCCAATGTCGTCGTCGTGGAATCGTTTGACGCCGTGGTGGTGGTCGTGGTGGCGGCGGCCGGGTTCCCGAGCGGTATGAAGCCGGGTGGTGCCCCTTCGAGGTCCTCGTCTTCGCCACCGACCCCGAACGGGCCGGACGGCGTGGTGCCCAGCGGCCGGCCGAGATCGCTTGCCTGCAAACCGTCGTCGATGCCCACCGGAATGGCGGCGACGAAGTTCGTGGTGAGCGATACCGGGTTGATGACGGGAACGAGGTACGCGGGCGTGGGTGCACCGGGATCGATGTCGCGGCGGTACCCGGCCTCGATGAGCACCCGCACGGGCTCGTCGACGGCGAGCAGGATCGGGCGGGGCACGCCGATCTGTTCCAAGGGCATGAGTAGCGGCACGATCTCGGTTTCGATGACGAAGTACTCGGTGTCGCCGGTGCGGCCCACCGGTACCAGCTCGGGCTGGTCCAGCTCCGGATATGTGCCGTGCAGCAACACGATTCCGGCGATCCCGTTCGCGAGCGCCAAACCGTTCAACGGGTAGATCGGGAAATCCGACCAGCCGTCGTGGACGATGGTGATGCTCTTGGTGTCCAGCGCGTAGTCGTCCGGTCCGACCTGCGGGCTGTCGGTGCGCGTGGCGCCGTCGAAAGTCACTCCGAGCAACGGGATTTCCCATCCCGGGAACCGGGCCAGCACGCCGCCGTTGCCCTTGTTAACGTCAGACACCAGCACGAAGCTGATGTCCCTTTCGAAGTCCTGGGCCGCGATCAGCTTGTTCTTCTCGGCCGATACCAGCCGCGTGCTCGACGAGTACCCGAGGATCACCAGCGGCACGCCTTGATGTTCGGGCTTGGCCATCTCGGCTTCGAGGTCCGCCACGCCCTGTGCGGTCGATTGATCGAACGTCATGGTGCCGTTGACCGGCCAGAACTGCTGGGGCGTGTGCACCGGGTAGCGGTACTGATCCGGGAACCCCACCCCGATGTAGTTGTCGACCATGTTGTCGACGTACTCGGGACTCGGATCGGGATTGGTGTTGCCGCCGATGACGAGGGCATGGGGTTGGTTCAACACGAGTTGGACGACGGTCGACATGGAGGCCGAGATGGCAAGCGCCACCACTCCGACCATTGCGAGCACTGCCAAGCCCAGCGAACGTAGGGCACGCACCATGGTGTCGACCTCCTCCCGATGCCCGCCCCGCCCGGGCAATGACCGGACAGTCCTCATCAGTTACGCCAACGTCAATCCAGAGTGTCCGGTAAAGCAGTATTTTTCACTCGTTCGGCTAACCGTCAAGCAGATTCGCGAAGGTCGACGGGCAATCCGTGAACATGCAATCAAAGTTGCTTGATGTCTCAACAGATGGCGTTGACACCCGATGCTGGCAAACGTCGAACCGGCGGCTGCGGCGGTTCCAATCCGTTTCCAATCGGTGCCCGCTACGGTGCGTGCCGATTTCTCCAACGGATAGGAGACCCCATGACCACATCGCTGCGCGCCGGCGGTATCGCCGTCGCCGCCATGGCGCTCGGCATCGCGCTGGCCGGCTGTGGATCCAACACGACCGAAGGCGATGCCACCACGGAGTCGGCGACCGCGACCAGTGAGACGACCACCTCCGAGAAGGAAACAACCGCGGCAGCGACGTCACCGGCGCAGGCGTCCGGTCCGAACTACACGATCGTCGACTACATCCGCGACAACAAGATCGTCGAAACCCCGGTGCACCGAGGCGATCCGGGAACACCCGCCGTCAATCTCCCGATCCCCGAAGGGTGGGAGGATGCCGGCGCAACAGCCCCGGACTGGGCGTGGGGTGCGATCGTCTCGACCGATCCCGCGTTCGCCGCCGACCCGCCGTCGATCATCGCGCTGATGTCGAAGCTGACCGGCAACGTCGACCCCGCGAAGATCCTCGAGTACGCACCGAACGAGATCAGGAACCTGCCGGGTTATGAGAATCAGGGCGACGGCTCGGCCGGAACGCTCGGCGGATTCGACTCATACCAGATCGGCGGTATCTACGTTAAAGACGGTGCCCGCCGGTTGATCGCACAGAAGACCGTGGTCGTCCCCGGGCAGGACGGTCTGTTCGTGTTGCAGCTCAACGCCGATGGAACCGAGGACCAACTAGGTCCGTTGCTCGACGCCACTGCGATCATCGACGAGCAGACCACGATCACGCCCTGAGGTCAGCGGCCACCCCGGCCGGCCGCACGGAGTGCACTGTGCACGCGCAACACCTCGCGCGAGCGCCCCGCGACGTGGCTGGGCCGCGCACTCGGCGACGAAACGGCAGAACCCGTTCGCCTCCAGTGGAGTTCGGTTGCTTCGTCACGGATGGCCGCGGCGATCCGTTGCAGCTCAGCACCGGGCTCGACACCGAGCTCGGCGTCCAGCAGAGCGTGCGCCCGCCGATACGCCTGCAGGGCGTCAGCGCGTCGGCCCGCCCGGTACATCGCCAACATCAGTTGGGCCCACAGCTTTTCGCGCAAAGGATGGGCCGCCACCTCGGATTCCAGCGGTGCGATCAGCTCCCAGTTGCGACCCATACCGAGTTGCGCGTCGAACCGCGCTTCGAGCGCATCGACCCGCAGCGCCTGTAACCGGTGCACCTCGTGGTGGACGAACGCCTGATCGCGAAAATCGGCCAGTGGCGTGCCGCGCCACAGGCGCAGCGAGCATTCCAGCACACGTGCGGCAGCGACATCGTCGCCTGCCGCGAGGAGGCGACGGCCGTCGCACACCAACGATTCGAACTCACGGATGTCCACGAGATCCGAGCCCAAGTTCAGGCGGTAACCGTTGTGATCGGTGACGAGCCGGTCGCCGCTCAGGATGCGGCGCAGGTTCGCGATGTAGGCCCGCAGCGACGCGATCGGCTTGGGCGGCGGGGTGTCGCCCCACACCATGTCGACCAACGCGTCGGTGTCGATCGTCCGTCCCCCGGCCAACAGCAAAGCGGCCAGGACACCCCGCTGGCGAAGGCCGCCCAACCCGACCAATTGATCGTCCCGCACGACCGACATCGGGCCCAAGAGCAGATAGTGCATCAGGCTCCGATCGGTTCGGCAGGCGGCACACGGCGTGACTCCTCCAGCATCCAACCGCGTCGCGCCACGTCGCGCAGCACAATCCGTCAGCTCGGCGGCAAACTCAGGAGCGGGAGAACTCCGACGCGGCGGCCACCTGCTCGGCAGTCGGCCGCACGCCGGTGTAGCGCTCGAACTGCTCGGCGGCCTGCAATGCGATCACCTCGGCGCCGGTGATCACGCGTCTGCCCGCGGCCCTGGCCGCCGAGATCAGGGGCGTTTCGGCCGGCATGGCGACGACGTCGAACACGGTGTGCGCGGCCTCGATCGTGCCCGCCCCGAATGCGTTGCGGTGCTCGTCGGGGCCGTCCGCCATGCCGATCGGGGTGACGTTGACGACGACGGGTGCGGTCAGGTCACCGACCTCGGGCGCGTAGTCGTAGCCGAGGCGTTCGGCGAGCGCAGGGCCCGCCTGACGGTTCCGTGCGACGATCACGCCGCTACGAAACCCCTTGTCCCGGAAAGCGGTTCCCACCGCATTCGCCATACCGCCACTACCGCGGATGATCACGGCGTCGCTCGGATCGAGACCGTCGATCAGCGTCTGCACGGCGACGTAATCGGTGTTCGACGCGGTGAGATGTCCGTCATCGTTGACGATCGTGTTGACGGCGTCGATCGCACGAGCCGACGGCTCGATGTCGTCGACGAGGCGCATCACGTCCTGTTTGAACGGCATCGAGACCGAACAGCCGCGAATTCCCAGCGCGCGCACCCCGCCGATCGCCGCTGCGATGTCGGTGGTCGTGAATGCCTTGTACAAGAAGTCCAGCCCGAGCTGTTCGTAGAGGTAGTTGTGGAACCGGGTGCCGATGTTGCTGGGCCGTGCGGCCAGCGAGATGCACACCTTGGTGTCCTTGTTGAGTTGCGGCCTCACTGGCTCACCGCCCGGATGACCTGGCGTGTGGCGTCGCGGATCTGGCCGATCAGATCGGGCGAGAACGGAACGGTATCGACCGGCGGCACGTCCACCTCGGTCACCACCACCCCGAGATCTTCGCGCTGCCACGTCGCGCCGAGCCGATCGAGAATCCTTCGCATGGCGTAATTGTCGCTCAGTACGCGTGCGGAGAAACGTTGGACACCAACATATCCCGCCGAGACCACCAGCGCCCCCATCAACAGGGTGCCGATTCCGCGGCCCTGATAGTCGTCACCCACCGTGAACGCGACCTCGGCCGTCGTCGCATTGTGGCCCTCCCGCACGAACCGGGCGTCGGCGATCACCGGTCCCAGCGCACCCTCGGTCAGCACCCACACGAAGTGATCGGTGTAGTCCACCTCGAACAGGTACTCCAGCAGGGCCTTGGTGGGCTTGCGCACCGACTGGAAACGGCGGTAGAGGGTCTCGCTGGAGAACTCGACCGGACCGTTGAGAGTACGTTCCACATCGCCGGGCAGCACCGGACGCAGGTAGAACCAGTCGCCGTTGCGCACCTGCACCGGGATGGGCGTGATGAACGCCGCGAGCCGCTGGCGGGCGATCCGCACGAGCCGGTCGAACATCCCGGGCAGGTGCAGGATGGTGTCGAACGCATCGCGGTCACCGATCCAGCCGGTGACGGCCTCGGTCGCGATGACGGTGGCGGTGCGCGGGGCGTCGCGCAGCAGGGCGATCTCCCCGACGATGAGGCCGGGTTCGATGTCGAGGACCACGGGTTCGGCGTCCGGGACCGCATGACTGATCTGAACGCGACCGGATTCGATCAGCATGAAGGTCACGGCCTGGTCGCCTTGCCGGATCAGCACCTGGCCGGCAGCAGCGTGGAGCGGACGTAGCTGGGCGGCGAGCTCCACCAGACTGGACGGCCGACATCCGGCGAAGAACTCCAGAGCAGCGAGGTCGGCGGCGCTGGCCTCGGTCAGTTCGGCCACGTCCCCCAGGCTACGGCGCGACCGCCCGTTCGGTCAGGGCTTGGTGAATCCTTCTTCGGCGAGCACCTTTTGGCCCGCCTCACCGGTGACGAGATCGACGAAGCGGTTCGCGAGCTCGGAGTTCTGCGAGTCCTTGAGCACCGCAATCGGATACGTGTTGACGGCCTGGGCGGCCTCGGGGAACGGAACGCTGGTGACCTTGTCACCGGCGTCGGCGGCATCTGTGACGTAAACGATGCCGGCGTCGGCTTGTCCGGTGGTCACCTTGTTGAGGACGTCGGTGACCGACGTCTCCTCGCTCACGGGTGACAGCGTCACAGCAGTGGCCTTCTCGACTTTTTCGGTCGCACCGCCGCACGGCACCGGCGGCGCGCATACCACGACGGCCACCCCCGGCTTGGCGAGATCCTGAAAACTCTTGATGCCTTTGGGGTTTCCCGGCGCAACGGCGATCGTGAGGGTGTTGGTCGCGAAGTCGACGGGAGCGCCGTCAACAAGACCGGCCTGGGCGGCTTTGTCCATGTTGCGGGTGTCGGCGGAGGCGAACACGTCGGCGTCGGCCCCCTGGGTCAGCTGGGTGACCAGATCCGAGGAACCCGCGAACGAGAACTCGACTTTCACATCGGGGTTGTCCGCCTTGAACTGTTCGCCGATCTGGGTGAACGCGGGTTTCAGCGACGCGGCGGCGAACACCACGATCGAATCTCCGGCAGGCGTGGACGGCTCCGATGAACAAGCACTGACGAGCGTTATCGCGGCGAGCATCGCCACACCGGCCCGCACACGGGTCATGACTGTCCTTTCGGGGTTTCCACGATTACGGTGGTGGCTTTGACCACCGCCACTGCGACACTGCCGGGTTCGAGACCGAGATCCCGTACTGACCGACTACTCATCAGCGACACGACGGTGAATGGGCCGCACTGCATCTCGACCTCGGCCATGACCTCGTCGGCGACGACGTTCGTGACCAGACCGGCGAACCGATTCCGCGCCGAACTTCCGATACGCAGCGGGTCTTTGGGCGCGGCGGCGGCATGGGCGCGCGCGAAGGCCGCGAGCGCCGCACCCTCGATCACCTTGCGCCCGGAGGAGTCCAGATGCGCGGGCAGCACGCCGTCGTCGATCCAGCGCCGAATCGAGTCATCGCTGACTCCGAGCAATTCGGCCGCATCGCGGATCCTGATCTCCGGCACCGCGTCAGCGTAGCGATCCAGCGGGCCCGATACAACCGCATCTGCGGATGTATGACGGGAATAGATCCGCAGGTACGGATTACTCGCCGAACAACAGCGGCCCTAACACTCTGGCCGAGTCCAGCACTCCTGGCTGTTCGCCGCCGTGCAACACCGTGGCGTAGACGTGATCGGCACCGGCGGCCCGTTGTTCGCGCAGCCGTTCCGCGATCTGGCCGGGCGTCCCCCACGCCACCAACGAATCCACCAGCCGATCGCTCAGGCTGTTCACATCGGCCTCGGTAAAGCCTTGCCGCAGAGCGGAGTTGACGTAGCTGGGCATCGAGAACAGGAAGCGCAGCGGAACGCGCGCGGTGTCGCGGGCGGTCTCCGGGTCCTCGTCCATCACGACGTACTGGCCCAGCGCGAGGATGCGGTCCTCACCGAGCCGTCGTCGCGCCGCGGCGGTGCCTTGCGGGGTGAACAGCATCGGCACCGCACCGGCGCAGTACTCGCGCGCCAGCGCGAGGCGGCTCGGCCCGAAGGCCGCCAGCAGCCGGCGGTTCGGCGGGATCGAAAACTCCGGATCGCCGAAGTATTCGGCCAACCGC
The DNA here is from genome assembly GCF_049241375.1 of Mycolicibacterium wolinskyi str. Jessa 2025. Taxonomy (NCBI): domain Bacteria; kingdom Bacillati; phylum Actinomycetota; class Actinomycetes; order Mycobacteriales; family Mycobacteriaceae; genus Mycobacterium; species Mycolicibacterium wolinskyi. Next base: position 1,397,719 of record NZ_CP185960.1, on the reverse strand, counting down.
CTCGACGCGTGCGCCCCGGCGAGCGGCCCCAATCCCATCACCAGTCGACCCGGAGTGCGGTCTTCGACCTGGCGGTAGAACGCACCCAGTTCGCCCGGGCGGTAGCCGTCCGGCATGACGACCGCCGGGGCGACCACCGCTCGGCTCGTGGCCTCGATGAGTTCACGCAGCCGATCCAGGCGATCCAGTTGGCCGCCGTTGACCCACAGCGTGCCGAAGCCGAGAGCTTCGATCTCCGGGGCGGTTTCCAAGTACTCGGCGCCGACATCCACGGCTATCCCGAACGGGCCCATCGTGTTCATGATGGGAAACCTAGAACCTCAATGATTGTTCAGGTCAAGCCGCTCAGGCCTCGAACTGCATCCCGTCGAGCTCGAGCGCTTTTCCTTGAAGTCGTTGGCCGAGATAGATGTCGGTCTGCACGAGCCGTTCGGCGTGCCACCGAATATCCTCGGCATGTTCACGGGAAGCGGTGTAGCGCTTGGCCATCGTCGAGACGTCGATGCGGCGGGTATCCCGGACCGACAGGTCCTCGCCGACCTCGAACCCGTCGGCCTCGGCCGCGGCAATGGCGTCGAGTACCTGGCCCACGGCGAGCCGAAGGTCCCGGCTGCCGTCCTCGGCGATGTTGGCCGCCTCACGTTGAATGTCGCCCTGCTTGCGGACGACGGCGGCATCGGTGGTGACCCTATTCAACGCGGACTCCCCGGCGTCACCGGACCATTCGGTCCCACCGGGGGCGGCCACGTTTTGCCGGTGCCACTCGAACAACTCCTCGGACTGCGCCGCCATCTGACGCCAGCGAGCCGCCGCGTCGTCGAGATGCGTTGTGTCCCAGGCCTCTATCCGGGAGCGGGTCAGTTCTTCATCGGATGACCCAGCGTTGTCAGTCGAGCTCACATCAACTCCGCCAGGCCCCCAGCGGTTTCCTCATCGACGGCCTCGAACCGGCTGGCGCCGGCCAGCATGCCTCCGGCCTGTGCACTCACGCGTGTGGATTGGCGGATCCGGACTGCGGACACGGCGGCGTCCATCGCCGACACACCCGTGTGGGTAGGGCTGCCCGAGGCGACACCGACGGACGCCGTCGTCAATTCGGCAGCGATCATCTCGCTGCTTATAGCGCCTGCCCTGAGCCCGCCCGGGTCGACTCTCAGATCGTTCGCCACCACAATCCCCCAACTGGCCAATCTGCTCAAGGCAGGCTACTCCACCGGCACCCCGTTCCCCTACTAAGGGGGGTATTGATTCTGCTCCGAAAATACTGCGAAATCTCCAGCAATGAAAATGGCAGATCAGTTGCCGGGTCCGGCATTTGAGAATCATGGCGCAGATCGCATTCGCCGAATCATTGTCGGGCGCGTCAGTTCAACACGAACCGTCAAATCTGGCAAAAGCTAGTGTGTCGCCTGCCCGCCATAACGGCGTCGAGCAGCAAATTCCGGCACGATTTCATTCGCTGGGCAGCCGGACGGCATGCGACGCCCGCTCGATACGGCTGCCGAATCCACGGCCCAAACGCACCAACATCGGCATGGCACGCAACGCCTGATTCCGTGCCACGATCGCGCCACGAGTGGACGGAAGCAGCATGCGCATGCCGGATGCGGCCAGGCGCTGATTCTCGATCACATTGGGCCGAAAACCCCGCTCCCACCGCATGAATGCGGCTACACTGCCTGACCCTTCCCGCAGGGCATGTGCCAGGAGGTACGCGCCGATCAACGCCAGGGACGTACCTTGACCGGACAGCGGCGACGGGCCGAACGCCGAATCGCCGAGCAGCGCCACCCGCCCAGTCGACCACTGCGGCAAGTGAACCTGACTCATCTCGTCGAAGTAGAAGTCGTAGGCGCCCGCCATGGCGTCGATGAGTTCCGCGGTGCGCCAGCCCATCGACGCGAACCGCCGCGCGAGCAGCGCCTTGTGCGCGGCGTCGTCGCGAAGGTCGATATCCAGGGGTTCGGACCGAAACAGCAGCAACGCCTTGGCCCGCTGATTGCCGCGCACCGTGAACACCGCCGCGGCACGGTTGGGTTCGTTATAGAGAATGGCGCGATCGGACAATCCGAGCACGTTGTCGATCGTGAATATGGAGACATAGGCCCCGAGCGGACGGATGAATCGGTCCTCGTCGCCGAAGGCCAGCAACCGAACGGACGAATGTTGCCCGTCCGCACCGATCACGAGATCGAACTCGCCGCTGCGCCCGCTGGCGAACTCGATCGCTGCCGGCCGATCGGCAGGCTGAGATATGGCACGCACGGAATCGCCGAATACCGTCTCGACTTCATTGCGGACGCCAGGCCCATCCGCTCGACGACTTCGAGCGCGGTGCCGCGGATGTCGACCGCATGCCCGCCGGTTCTCAGTTCGGCCGTGCGTTCCACGAGCGTGACCTGATATCCGTGCCGCACAAGCCAGTACGCGACGGCGGGACCGGCGATGCCGGCTCCGACGATCAGCACCCGTGGTCGAGATGCCATGTGAGGACACTAGCCGCGGCTTGCCCCGCGGAGTCGGCCACCTCGGTGGTTCACGAGTGCAGTTCGGCCCAATCCGCGAGTGCCGCTTCGGTTGTCACGTGATCGATGGCCAGCGCCGCGGCCCCGTACATCGGGGCGTCCTCGCCGAGGAGTCCGTCGCGGACCGGGGGCGCCGAAGCCTTCCGGAACGTCATCAGTCCATCGCGGTATGCCGTTTCGAACGCTTCGGGCGCGGCCGCACGCAGTGGGGGTGCCAGGCCGCCCAGTGTGACGATGTCGGGATCGTGGATGTTGACGAGCCCCGCGACGCCGCGGCCGAGCGCGGTCGCCACGGCATCGAACGCGGCCCGCAGCTTCGGCTGCGCGGGGTTGGCCTTCAGCTGTTCATAGGCGAACGCGATGGGGTCGCGGGGCTGCGGCAGCTTGAGATGGCGTGCCAGCGCGCGTCCGTCGACAGTCTGATCCCAGCAGCCGCGGGCGCCGCACGGGCAGCGCAGGCCGGGATCACCGAACGGTATGTGCCCGTATTCGCCTGCGGCACCGTGGGAACCGGTGACGGGCTCGCCGTTGACGATCAGCGTGCCGCCGATACCGACCGTGATGATCAGATGCAGCGCGGTGCCCGCATCGCGGGCCGATCCGGCGCGTGCCTCGGCCAGCCCCGCCAGTGTCGCGTCGTTGCCGAGCAGCAGCGGCGGCCTGGTCCGGGCCGGTAGCCGCGACATGATCGCCGAGAGGTCGATGCCGCTCCAGCCGCGTGGCGTGAATTGCACGAGCCGCGAATCGCTTACCGTCCCCGCCACCGCGACCGCAACGGCCCGCACTCGGCCGGCGTGTTTCCGGTGGGCCTTGGCGATCTCGCTTGCGATGTCGTCGAGCAACCGCGCCTGCTCGCCCGAGCTCCCCTCGGCCACGATGTGCGGCACGCCGTCGAACCCGGCTTGCGCGAGCCGCCAGTCCCCCGGGCGTAGGTCGGCGACCAGAACAAGTGGCCCGTCGGGGTGCGGACCGAGCACCGTTGTCGGCCGGCCACGGCCCTGTGCGGGCGCCGGAGTCTCGTCGAGCAGGTGTACGCGCCGCAATCGGGCCAGCAGATCGGTCGCGCCGCCGCTGCTCATGCGCAGCCGTTGGGCGGCGACGGCTCGGGTGATACCCGGCTGAGACCGCACCAACCCGATCATCTTGGCCGCGCCGTACCAACGCAGCTGAGACGCGGGTCGGTGCTCGGTCGGCATTGAACAAATATCCCATTTGATTTAACTCGCCCTCTGAGTATATTCGGCATCATGACGGCCACGCCTCTGACACAGGGCGAATCCACGCGCTCCGCGGCGGGTTTGCGGGCCAATCTGCCTGGCCTGCTGTCATTGGCCGCCGCGTCCTGCCTGGCCGTCACCACCGAGTTGTTGCCGGTGGGACTGCTGCCCGAGATCGGGAAGGCCTTCGGCGTGTCAGCATCGCTGACGGGCCTGCTGGTCAGCCTCTACGCGGTCATGGTCGCCACGCTGGCCGTGCCGCTGACGGTCGTCACCGCACGATTCGGTCGCAAACCACTGCTTCTGCTCACGCTTCTCGGTTATGCGGTGTGCAACGTCATGGTCGCCCTGGCACCGGTGTTCGCGCTCGTTGCCGCCGGGCGGGTGATCGGGGGCATCAGCCATGCCCTGTTCTTCTCGCTGTGCATCGGCTACGCGCCGCGACTCGTGCCGTCGGCCTACGTCGGTCGCGCGCTCGCCATCGCGGGCGGCGGCGCATCGGTGGGAATCGTTCTCGGCGTGCCACTCGCCACGTCACTGGGGACGGCCTTCGGCTGGCGGGTGTCGTTCGCCGTACTCGCCTGCGTCGCGGTGGTGATCCTGGCTCTTGTCGCACGACTGCTGCCGAGCGTCTCCGGCGACCACCCGGCAGGCACGGTACGCGGCAGCCGGGCCAGCCTGGCCGCGGTCGTCGGCGCCAACGCGCTGACGTGGCTCGGGCAGTTCAGCATCTACACCTACATCAGCGTGGTGCTGCTGTCGTCCGGGCTGGGCTCGGCGTTCGTCGGGCCTGCGCTCCTGGTCTGCGGCGCGTGCGGGGTCATCGGACTGTTCTGCAGCGCAAAGGCTTTGGACCGCAATCCACGGCGAACGGCCACCGTCGTCCTGCTGATCGTCATCGGCGGGCTCGCCATGCTGGCCCTCACGTACCCGGCACTGACGTGGGTGCTGCTCGCGGTCGCACTGTGGAACGGCGCGTTCGGCGGTATGGCGTCGATCTATCAAGCCTGCGCCGTCCGGTGCCACGCGGTCGGTCCGGAGCTCGCGGGCGCGTGGGTCAACGCGAGCGCCAACCTCGGCATCGCGGGTGGTGCGGCAATCGGCGGCGGATTGCTGAACGTCGCCGGGATCGGCGGCCTGCCGATCAGTGCGATCACGCTGATCTCCGCGGGACTTGCCGTGGTCGTGATCGCGCGGCGGGCGTTTCCATCCCGGCCGTAGCCGAGCCGCCGCGAACGTCGAACTGAAGTGGAGCTAAGGGGAATCGAACCCCTGACCTACTCGATGCGAACGAGTCGCGCTACCAACTGCGCCATAGCCCCTGATACCGGTAGCACAGGCTACCAGCCGAGTGCCCAACTACAGAAACCGACCGGCCTACTGCCCGGAAGCCCGTGGTAGATCGTATGCACGTGAAAACGGCGCGTAGTCCAGATGCTCGAAGATCGGGTCCTCGTCGTCGATCTCAAGGACCACCGAACCGGGCCTGCGCAGCCGTGCCGGCACGACGTCGAGCTTGTGATCGTCGGTGTTCTCGACGCCCAGCCGCGACCGCATCATCCGCTGCGCGCGGCGGCGGCGCAGTTGTTCCTCGATGCGGGTCTGGCGGCGCAGATAGGCCAGGTACAGCACCGTCAGGGTGGCCGCGGTGCCACACACCCACCACGCCGTGGGGTTCACCAGGAACGCCATGACCGCCGACGCCACGAGCACGATCGCGAACACCGCGAGCACGCGCTTGCGGAACTTGTACTTGCGTGCGCTCACCTGGGCGGCGGTCTTGGATTCGTAGCGGCGTTGCCGGTTGGCGCTCAGCGACGCGACGGGAGTCTCGGTCCGCTGATCGCGGTCATCGCCATCGGATTCGGCCTCCAGACCCGACGAGTCGTCGACGTACTCGTATTCGTCGTCCGTTGGGTCGGAACGGTCCTCATGCTCATCACTGTCATCGATGAGATCCTCGGGGTCATCGAGATCCAGTGGCAGCTGGCCGGTTTGAGCCTCAGCGACGGGCTCGGGTTCTTCGGATTCGGCGACCTCTTCGACCGCAGGCTCCGGCTCGACCACAGGCTCGGGTTCAGAGTCGGCGACAGTCGCACCGACCGGAAGGGCTCCGGAATCCTCCTCGACGATGTCGACGTCGAGGTAGTCGGGCTCGGGCTCCTCGGCGACCGCCGCCGCCACGACCACGGTGCGGCGCGGTTCGTCGTCGACCTCGTCGAGTTCGCCGTCGAGGTCCTCGTCGAGGTGGTCTGCCTCGGGCTGCCAGTGCGGGTCGCTGTGATGGCCGGCGGCGGGACCGCGCCGTAGCCGTTGCGCATTGCGCCCGCTGTTGAGCACGCGCGTCGCCAGGGCGACGTCGCTCGTGCGACGAACCGAGTCACGCTTGCTGATCAACATCGGAACCAGCACGAAGAGCCAGAGCACGACGAGGGAGATCCACAGCAATGATTGGGGGATGCTTGGCATGACGCCTGCTCCTTTCCCCTCCAGGCTAGGTCTGTGACCAGCGCATCCATGGAGGCGCGCCGAGGACAATTACACACCTGTAATTCGCTGGAGACAAGCACCACCAGTCACAAATGTCACATTTGTAACAGCTTCGGAAATCGCTTCCCGTCGAATTTGCTTCCAGGGCTGTATATCCGGAGAAATCACGACCGTGAGTGCAATTTCGGCGCTCGGCGCGCCGTGAAGCTCACGCCCACCTGGCGCGGCCGGCCTGCACGAGCGCATGGGCGGCCGGCTGCGACAACTCCTCCACGGTGATCGCCACGAGCAGGTGATCGCGCCACGCCCCGTCCACTTCGAGATAGCGCCGCAGCAAGCCTTCTTCGCGGAATCCGACGCGCGCGAGCACCGCCCGGCTCCGCGCGTTCTCGGGCCGCACCGTGGCCTCGACGCGATGCAGCCGTACACCCGTGAAACAGTGGTCGAGCCCGAGTGCGAGCGCGGCCGTCGCGATGCCGCCACCGGTCTTCGAACTGGCCACCCAGTAGCCGATCCAGGCGGACCGCAGCGCCCCGTGCGTGACGTTGCCGATCGTCAGCTGACCGACGAACTGCCCGTCGAGTTCGATCACATACGGCAGCATCCGCCCCCGTCTGGCTTCCGAACGCAAGCCCGAACAGACCGCCGGCCATGACGAAACCGCATGGCGCACAGTCCATTCCGCTCCGGTGACCGGTTCCCACGGCTCAAGGTGTTCCCGATCGGCGAGCCGGATCCGGCTCCACGTCGCCGCATCGCGCAACCGAACGGGACGCAACCGCACCACACCGGCGGGTACGCGCAGTGGACCCACACAATCGGGCCAGCCCGGATGCGGACCCTCGGCGCGGAAGAGACCCATGACGCTTCAGCCCCGTTGGGCCAGAAACGCAACATCAACGGTCTCGCCGGTGCGGACCTCTTCGACCTCGCTGGGAACCACGACCAGACAATTTGCCTCGGCGAGCGTGGCGAGCAGATGGGTGGACGCACCCGGCGCGCCGCCGAGCGCCTGCACCAGGTACTCCCCGGTGTCCTGGTCGCGCATCAGCTGACCACGCAGATAGCCCTTGCGGCCTGGCACCGAGCTGATCGGGGCCAGCGTGCGGGCCTGCACGATGCGCCGCATCGGCTGCCGCTTACCCAACGACAGCCGGATCAGCGGACGCACCATGACCTCGAACACCACGAGTGCGCTGACCGGATTGGCGGGCAACAGGAAGACCGGCACCCGGTCCCGCCCGAGCTGTCCGAAACCCTGAACCGAGCCGGGGTGCATGGCGATCCGGGTGACCTCCATATCGCCGAGCTCCGACAGCACCGTACGCACGGACTCGGCGGCCGCGCCGCCGACCGCACCCGCGATCACCACGATCTCGTTGCGATTGACTTGGCCCTCGACGGTTTCGCGCAATTCGCCGGGATCGGTGCTGATGATGCCGACGCGGTTGACCTCGGCACCGGCATCGCGGCCCGCCGCGGCTAGCGCGTAGGAGTTGACGTCGTAGACCTGCCCGGTGCCGGGCGTGCGGGATACGTCGACGAGTTCACCGCCAACGCACATCACCGACAGCCGGGGCCGCGGATGCACCAGCACCCGATCGCGCCCGACCGCCGCGAGCAGACCGACCTGCGCCGCGCCGATGATCGTTCCGGCCCGTACCGCGACGTCACCGGGCTGCACATCGTCACCGGTGCGCCGGACGTAGGCACCCGACCGCACACCACGCAGCACCCGAACCCGGTTCTGGCCCCCGTCGGTCCACCGCAACGGCAGCACCGCATCGGCGAGCGTCGGCATCGGCGCTCCGGTCTGCACACGCGCGGCCTGACGCGGTTGCAGCCGGCTCGGTGTGCGCGCGCCCGCCTCGATCGCTCCCATCACCGGCAGGCTGATCTCACCGCCGCCGTCTTCGGAGTCGGCGTCCCCCACGCCGAGGACATCCACGCTGCGCACCGCGTAGCCGTCGATGGCGGCCTGATCGAATCCCGGCATGGGCCGCTCGGTGACAACCTCCTCGGCACACATCAGACCCTGCGATTCGGCTATGGCCACCCGCACCGGCCGTGGTGCCACCGCGGCGGCCGCCACCCGAGCCTGCTGCTCCTCCACCGAACGCACAACACGCCTTTCTACCCGTCAGCCGGGTCCGGCGCGCGGCCAGGGGTAGTGCACTACTGGCTAGTGCTACCGCCTACTTCACGTTCGGCCAGACCCAGTCGTTCGACCAACCACTGCCGCAGTTCAGGGCCGTAGTCATCCCGTTCCAAGGCAAAGTCAACCGCAGCCTTCAGGTAGCCGCCGGGATTTCCCAGGTCGTGTCGAGCGCCGCGGTGCACGACGACGTGCACCGGATGGCCCTCTTCGATGAGGAGCGCGATGGCGTCGGTCAACTGGATCTCGCCGCCGGCACCGCGCGAAACGCGGCGCAGCGCATCGAATATCGCCCGGTCGAGGACGTAGCGGCCGGCCGCGGCGTACGGCGACGGCGCATCCTCGGCCTTGGGCTTTTCGACCATGCCCTTGACCCGCAGCACGTTCGGATTGGCCGCGTCGGGCACGGGCTCGACGTCGAACACGCCGTAGGCGCTGATCTTGTCGCCAGGCACCTCGATCGCGCACAGCACCGAGCCACCGCGCTTGGCCCGCACCTTCGACATCGTCTCGAGCACGCCGGTCGGCAGCACCAGGTCGTCGGGCAGCAATACGACGATGGCGTCCTCGTCGGGCGACAGGGCAGGCTCGACACAACTGACGGCGTGGCCCAGGCCAAGCGGCTCGGCCTGAACCACCGATTCGACCTTGATCAGGGCCGGCGCGCGTCGCACCTTCTCGAGCATCGTCTTCTTGCCGCGGGCTTCGAGCGTGCCCTCGAGCACGAGGTCTTCGACGAAGTGGGCGACCACCCCGTCCTTACCCTCCGAGGTGATGATGATCAGGCGCTCGGCACCGGCCTCGGCGGCCTCGGCGGCCACGAGTTCGATGCCCGGCGTATCGACGACGGGCAGCAGTTCCTTGGGCACGGTCTTGGTCGCCGGCAGAAAACGCGTCCCCAGACCCGCAGCCGGGACGACCGCTGTGTAGGGAATAGGCACCTCAGGTGCCTTTGGAGGCGTGGTCATCGTTCACACATTAACGCCCAATTTGAAATGGTGGAGGTCGTGGTGCAAAGGACGAAGAACCAGTTACGCGCTGCGCTTTTGCGAAAACGGCGCGGGCTGGCTCAGCACATCCGCGAAGCCGAGGCCACCGCACTGCGCGGCTGGCTGCCCGCGCTGGTCGCCCATGGCCAGACGGTGTGCGCGTACGTACCGGTCGGCTCCGAGCCGGGCTCGCCGGCAATGCTCGACACCTTGCTGAATCTCGGTGTGCGAGTTTTGCTTCCGATAGCCCGTAACGACTCCGACGGTGAGCCGATGCCGATGCAGTGGGGCACTTACCGGCCGGGCGGCCTGCTCGACGCGGAGTTCGGTCTGCGCGAGCCACCGCCGCCGTGGCTGCCCGCCGAGGCGGCAGGCGAGGCCGACGTCATCCTGGTGCCCGCGCTCGCCGTCGACCGGTCGGGCTCCCGCCTGGGTCGCGGCGCCGGCTTCTACGACCGCACGCTGGGCTGCGTCGCGCCGGACGCGCGGCTGGTCGCGGTGGTGCGCGACGAGGAACTGCTCGACGAGTTGCCCGCCGAACCGCACGACGTCCGCATGACGCATGCGCTGACGCCGGACGGCGGAATCGTGGCACTGGGCGGCTGACACGCATCGACCACGAAGAGCCCTGTGGGCAAAGCCCCCGAAGTGGGTATGTGACTTCAATCACTTCTCACGGAGGGCCGGTGACCGAAATGGGCGAAACCCTGGGACTCAAGAAGGCGCTGAGCCAACGGCAGCTGCGCATGATCGCGATCGGCGGGGTCATCGGTGCGGGCCTGTTCGTCGGCTCCGGTGTGGTGATCGGCGACACCGGGCCGGGAACCTTCATCACCTATGCGCTCGCGGGCGTGCTGATCATCATGGTCATGCGGATGCTGGCCGAGATGGCCGTGGCCAATCCCTCGACCGGATCCTTCGCGGACTACGCACGCAACGCCATGGGCAACTGGGCAGGTTTCTCGGTGGGCTGGCTGTACTGGTATTTCTGGGTCATCGTGGTCGGCTTCGAGGCGATCGCCGGCGCGAAGATCATCCAGTACTGGATGGATGTGCCGCTGTGGCTGACGGCGCTGATCCTGCTGATCGCGATGACGGCGACCAACCTGTTCTCGGTCGCGTCGTTCGGCGAGTTCGAGTACTGGTTCGCCGGGGTCAAGGTGGCCGCGATCCTGGTGTTCATCGGGCTCGGCTCGTTGTTCGTCCTCGGCCTGTGGCCTCAGAAGAGCCTGGATTTCTCCAATCTGACCGCGCACGGCGGGTTCTTTCCGCTGGGCGTCACGGCCATCACGGTCGGCGTCGTCACCGTGATCTTCTCGATGGTCGGTGCCGAGATCGCGACGATCGCCGCCGCGGAGTCATCGGATCCCGAACGCGCCGTGGCCAAGGCCGCCAATTCGGTGATCCTGCGCATCGCGATCTTCTTCGTCGGCTCGGCGTTCCTGCTCGTGACGATCCTGCCGTGGAACAGCGAGCAGACCGCCGCGTCGCCGTTCGTCGCGGCGTTCACCGAGATGGGCATCCCCTACGCCGACCACATCATGAACGCCGTGGTCCTCACGGCCGTGCTGAGCTGCCTGAACTCGGGCATGTACACCGCGTCGCGGATGCTGTTCGTACTGGCCGCGCGTCGTGAGGCGCCGGCCCAACTCGTCGCGGTCACCCGGCGCGGCGTCCCTGCGGCGGCGATCCTGACCTCGTCGGTGATCGGTCTCATCTGCGTCATCGCTGCGGCGTTCTTCGAGGACACGATCTTCGCGTTCCTGCTGGCCTCCAGTGGCGCGGTGATCCTGTTCGTCTATCTGCTGATCGCGGTCTCGCAGATCGTGTTGCGTTACCGCACACCGGATTCCGAGCTCAAGGTAAAGATGTGGTTGTTCCCGGTGCTGTCGGTGCTCACCGCGCTGGCGATCGGGGCGATCCTGGTGCAGATGTTCCTGCAGGGCGGCGAGAACCGTAAGGCGTTGATCCTGAGTCTGTGTTCGTGGGCGGTGGTGATCGTGCTGTTCCTGGCGAACCGGTGGTTCATCCGACGCCGGCCCGAGGTGGCCGGTGTCGCGCCGACACCGCACCCGCACCGGGTCCTCGTGCTGGCCAACCAGACCGTGCACTCGGACGAGTTGCTCGACGAGCTTCGCCGCATCGGCGCCGATCGCGAATCCACCTATCACGTGGTGGTGCCCGCGAGCCCGATCGACACCGGCGTGGCCGCCACGCACGGACCGCTCGACATCTCCGAAGCCACCCAGCAGGCCGCACAACGCCGGCTCGAACACACGCTGGCCACGTTGCGCTCGGACGATCTCGAGGCGAACGGCGAAGTGGGTGACTACCGGCCGCTGCGTGCCCTGGCCACGGCCGTCAACACATTCCGTCCCGACCAGATCGTGATATCCACACTGCCGCCGGAAGAGTCGGTGTGGCAGCGCTTCGACGTCGTCGACCGGGCGCGTGCCGAGCATAAGATTCCGGTGACCCACGTGGTTTCGCGGATCCGCACGGAGGAGCACGCATCATGACGATCCTGGCGGCGTTCAGCGCCAGCAGGCAGGGCAGCGCACCGCTGCACCTGGCGGCTCAGATCGCGCGCGCCACCGGCGACACGGTCGTCGCGGCCGCCGTGATCGAACGGCCGTGGCCGCCGAGGGGCGATCCGGTCGAACAGGAATACCTGCGATACATCACGACCCAGACCGAGTCGGCGCTGCGCCGGGCGTTGCCCCGCGATGTCGAGATCCCGACCTTCATCCACGAAGCCACATCTGTCCCAACGGGTTTGGCGGAGCTGACCACGGCACACCGGGCCAGCCTGGTGGTCGTCGGATCGTCCTCGTCGGGTCTGCTGGGCCGGGTGGCGCTCGGCAGCGTGACCGAGCGCCTGGTGCACACCGCGGAAGTACCGGTCGCGATCGCGCCCCGCGGATATGCGCAGAGTTCCGGGCGGATCCGACGGCTCACCGCGGCCTACGGCGGCGAATCCGATGTCAACGGGCTCATCCCGGCGGCCGTCGACCTGGCCAAGGCCTGGTCGGCGACGCTGCGCATCGTGTCGTTCACGGTGCGCAACGTGGCGGCGTTCAGCGGCACTATCGAATCGGCGGCCGAGGACTTGGTCGTACAGCAGTGGTCGCGTCGGACGTACGACGACATCGTCAAGCTGCTCAACAGTGTTCGTGAACGCGCGTCGGTGCCCGACGTCGACGTGGTCGTCGGCAGTGGGCCGGATTGGCACTCGGCAGTGGAAGACGTGACGTGGGAGACCGGCGACATGCTGCTGCTCGGCTCGGGGGCCGCCGCACAGACCGCGCACGTGTTCCTCGGTTCGGCCGCGGCCAAGATCCTGCGGCATTCGCCGGTGCCGGTGATGATCGTGCCGCGCTACCCGACGTGACCGGCTGGGCCTAGCAGCCGGCCAGCACCGCCGTCATCGCCTGCTTCTCCTTGGCCGAAACCCACAGTCGATAGGCGGCTTTGACGGCGACTTGCCTTGCCACGAATTCGCAGCGGAACGCCGGGTTGGGCGGCAGCCAGCTCGCGGCGTCGCGAAGAGCCTTGTCGAAGTTGGGTTGCGCGGCCACCGCTACGAGGTTGCGCGGGTCGTTCGCAAAATCCTTGCGCCGCTGCGGGTCCCACTCGCGAGCGCCCTTGTACCAGGCATCCGACAGCGACACCAGATGATCGATCTGCACGGCACCCGACGTGTCGGGCCCGCGGACGAACCCGATGGCGGTGCCGGTGTACGGATCGTGCAGCAGGCCCCGATCGGCGAAACACGTGCCCGGTCGCACCACGAGATCGGCCAGGTCGCGGCGCAGGATGTCGTCGCGGGTGTTGCATCCGTTGCGCCCGAACTCGACGTCGACGTCGTCGCTCCAGGCCTCGCCGAACAGTGCGCGCGAGTAGTCGGTGTGCCGGTCCCATCCCTTGACCGGAAGTTGGGCAAGCAATGCGCGGGCATGGTCATAGCCGGGGTCGTGCGGCCGGGCCGCCGTCGACGGCTGGGGTGCGGCCGGGGTCTGGATCTCGCGTGCGCGGGCCAGAACCAGTAGCGCGACCACGGCCAGGATGACCGCGACCACTGCCAGTACCGCTACCCTTCGGGAGCGCCTGCGCCGCCGGCCCGCGGGAATGACATGGCCCACGTAGCGGTTCTAGCACTTGAGCCGGTAGAGTGCTAACAAGTTTGACGAACTCGGAGGTTTTCGTGCCTACCTATTCCTATGCGTGCACCGAGTGCGGAAATCGGTTCGACGCGGTGCAGGCCTTCAGCGACGATGCGCTGACGACGTGCCCCAAGTGCTCCGGCAAGCTGCGCAAGCTCTTCGGCTCGGTGGGAGTGGTGTTCAAGGGCAGCGGTTTCTACCGCACTGACAACCGGGACTCGAGCAAGAGCTCGTCCAACGGGTCGTCGTCCAAGAGCTCGGAGAGCGGTTTGTCGGAGAAGTCCTCGTCTTCGTCGTCCTCCTCATCGGACAGCTCGTCGAGCAGCTCCAGCTCCACGCCCGCCGCGGCCGCCTCGAGCTGACAGCCGAGTTATCCACAGGCCGGCAATTTCACCGTTCTGGCCGGGCGCGGTTGCGCCTACGGTGACGCCATGGCCGAATCCCTCAATCCGTCGGCACTGCATCGGCTGACTGCTGCCCTTCGCCCGGATTGGACCCGCACGGTCGCCGCGCGCCGAGCAGTCGCCGCCGGGTTGGTCGTGCTTGCCGCTGTTGCCGCGGTTCGGTCGGACCCGCGCGGCGATCACGCCGACATCGCGGTGGCCACGCGTGACCTGGCCCCAGGCACTGAATTGACCGCTGCGGACGTAACGCTGGAGAGCCGCAGCACGGCCACCCTGCCCGACGGCACCCGTAGCGATCTGGCCGACCTGGTCGGCGCCACCCTGGCCGGGCCGGTCCGCCGCGGCGAGGTGCTGACCGACGTCCGAGTACTCGGCCCGCGGCTGGCCGAATCCGCCGCTGGGCCCGACGCGCGAATCGTGCCGCTACAGCTCGGCGATGCCGCTCTGCTCGACCTCATCCGTCCGGGTGACGTGGTCGACGTACTGACTGTGACGGAGGGCGCCGAGCAGGCCGGCGCGCAGCCGGCGCGGCCGGTGGTGGTGGCCACCGACGCGGTGGTCGTGCTCGTATCGGACAAGCCCAAGGGAACCGGAGGCGATCGAGTGGCGCTCGTGGCGCTGCCCGCTCGCTCAGCGAATGAGGTGGCCGCCGCGAGCCTCGTACAGGCGGTGACGCTGACGATTCACTGAGCCGGCCGGGGCGCCGGCGCGGTGCTCGTCGCGGGACCCTGCTCCAGCGCGTCGAGCACCATGTCCGTCAGCTCGTCGGTCGTCGACGTCTCCGACGGCACGGCAGGCGTCGTGGGGGTGGCAGGCTCCGCCCAGCCGGCGGGTGCGAATGCGAGCCCGATTCCGAAGCCCACCGCCAGCCCCGCGACAACCGTGCGGGCTTTACGTGGGCTCATCTCGGCTCCGTTCCGATATCACTGGCACACAACTCAATTGGAAGTCCGCGAAGACCGTAGCAGTCCAATCCTGATGCCGCACGCCGAACTCGGTTAGTGTTCGCTTGTCCCACGAACACACTCGTTACTGCAGGAAGGGTCCCCGCATGTTAAAGGGCTTCAAAGAGTTTCTATCCCGGGGCAACGTCATCGACCTTGCGGTTGCTGTGGTCATCGGTGCCGCCTTCACCGGCCTCGTCACGTCCTTCACGGAGAAAGTCGTCCAGCCTCTGGTCGATCGCGTCGGCGCGGGCGGTGACCGCGAGTACGGCATTCTCAAGATTCCGCTCGGCGGCGACCCGGAGCAGTTCGTCGACCTGAACGCGGTGTTGTCGGCGTTGATCAACTTCCTCATCGTCGCCGCGGTGGTGTACTTCGTCATCGTGCTGCCCTACAAGAAGCTGCGCGAACGCGGCGAGGTCGAGCAGGCGCAGGACACCGAGTTGAGCATCCTCACCGAGATCCGCGATCTGCTCGCCGAGAACGGCAACGGATCCACCGGCAAGCACGTCACCGGCCCCGGCACCGGGCCCAGCCCAGACACCGCCAAGCACACGAGCGCCGACCGCACCTGACCGAACACGGCGCACACAAAAACAGCCCCCGGCCGAAGCCGGGGGCTGTTTTTTGCCTGGGAGATGTCAGTTCATGTTCCAGGGCTCGCCGTAGGTGGTGACGCTGTCACCGGTCGAGGCGATCAGGCGAGCGAACGGACGCAGCAGCACACCGCCGGCCGCACCGGTCACGGTGCCGTGGGCGTTGGAGACCGCCACGCCGCCGGCCGCACCGGAGACGTCGACCGAGAAGGTGGCGACTTCCTGGATACCGGGGCCGTTGCCCAGGTCAGCCGAGATCGACACGCCGGGGAACAGGTTCGGGGTGATGACCGACTCCAGACCGAACGGCGGCTGGGTGATGTTGCCATCGTCGATCAGGATGTTGGGGGTGGTGTAGCTGAAGTTGATGCCAACGCCCAGCGACCACGGGAAGCCGATCTGGTAGCCGAGCTCCAGCGTGCCCTCGAACTCATCGGCACCGGGGCCGGCGACGATGTACTTGGCGCGACCGGAGTGGAACCACTCACGGGTCAGGCGGTTGCGGTCCAGGGGGAACACACCGTTGAGGAAGGTGTCCCACTGCTGGATGGTCAGGGTGCGGTCCTGACCGTCAACCAGGCTCAGCTCGTTATCCAGACCTGCGTGAGAGGTGCCAGTGCTCGTAAACAGAGCCGCGATGGCCGCAACCAACGCGATCAGCACCCGACTGATTGCCTTCATGTTCTCCCTAGCTATGTCGCCGGTGGATCCCGGAGGTCCACCGATTTTGTTGTTTGGTGCCCGGCCCTATGCAAGACCACACACCCTGCAAGACCCTCATGTGGTGCGAATTAAAGACTCCACATGCTGCTCTTACGTTTCGCTCATCGTTGACACGAGGAACATAACGGGGAGGCATCCGACCGGCAACGCAAGGACACACATGCGTGGACCTGTATGGCCATCCGGAAGAACTTTGCTGAGATTGCGCTGAGAGATCACTTACTGCAGCGTCACGGTGCGACTTGGCCCACCTGGCAATGATGTGACGTAGTTCGCTTTGCTAAAGACGAGCGACGCATGTCACATGCCGTGACCATGCGTTTTAGGCGTTCACTGCCCTGTCGCAGCTCAATCGTGATGAGGCGGAATATTGCTCTGCAACCACTGGTCGTGGTCGGCGTCGTCGTCTGGCGAAGCTGCATCACGTTCGTCGGGCGCGATCCCCGGCAGTTCCTCACCGAAGATCTTGTTAACTGCGTGGCGGCTCGGCTTGTCCGGATCTGTCATCGACATTCCCCTTTGTGACGAAGATCACATTCGACCATAGCGTCGAGCGAGGCACTTGTTAACCTGCTGGTAACCACGAGCACCCCGCTCCATTCTCATTCGCCACGCCTACGAAAACGGCGGCCGTTTGGCCGCCGTTTCGTCTTGGTTAGATCTCCAAGCTTGATAGCTGGCCGATTATCTGCACCGCGAGCGGACTCAACGTGGCCATCCCGTCGCGGACTGCGGCCCGCGACCCGGCGATGTTCACCACGAGCGTGCTGCCGGAGATGCCGGCCAATCCGCGCGACACCCCGGCGTCGACGATGCCCGCCGACAGCCCCGAGGCACGGAGCGCCTCGGAGATCCCGAGCAATTCACGGTCGAGGATGTCGCGGGTCGCCTCCGGGGTGACGTCGCGCGGTGTCACGCCGGTGCCGCCGACGGACACCACGAGATCGACTCCACCGATAACGGCAGTGTTCAGCGCGTTGCGGATCTCGACCTCATCGGCCGCGACGACCACGACGCCGTCGACGACGAATCCGGCCTCACCCAACAACTCGGTGACCAACGGACCGCTGTGGTCCTCTTCGCCATGCGCTGTGCGGTCATCGACTACGACGACGAGCGCGCGCCCCACCAACTCCCCTGGCTGTTCCATGTCTGCAACCGTATATGTGGGGACGGACAGCGGCCCATCCACCGTTGATGTCACTCGCAACGTGACCGTCCCACGGCCCGGTGTCAGCGTGCTCACTGCTCGGCCCTACCCAAGGTGACCTCCAGAGTTTGTGGTTTGCCAGCCGGATCGAGGTAGGTCAAAGTGACCTTCTCACCGGGAGCTTTGGACCGGACCGCGGCCACGAGCGCGTCGGCACTGCTGATCACGCGGTCGTCGACTTTCGTAACCACCACGCCACTTGGCAGACCGGCAGCGGCAGCGGCGCCGCCGTTGGTGACCTCGACGATCTTGGCTCCGTCAGTGGCTCGGTCGTTGGCCACCTGAACGCCCAACGAGGCATGCGATGCGGTGCCGTTCTGGATGAGTTCGTCGGCGATCCGCTTGGCTTGGTCGACGGGAATCGCGAAGCCCAGGCCGATCGATCCGCTCTGCGCCTGCGGTGAATCGCCGCCCATGGTCGCGATCGCCGAGTTAATGCCGACAAGTTCGCCATTCATGTTGACGAGCGCACCGCCGGAGTTGCCCGGGTTGATCGCGGCATCGGTCTGGATGGCGTCGAGCACGGTGTTCTGGTTGCGGGTGTCGCCGCCCGCGGCGACCGGTCGGTTCAGCGCGCTGATGATGCCCGTGGTGACGGTTCCCTCAAGGCCGAGCGGCGAGCCGATGGCCACCACGTCCTGGCCCACCCGCAGGTTGGCCGACGAGCCGAGCGTGATCGGGGTCAGACCCGACACATCCTGTGCCCGTACCACCGCGATATCGCTGCTGGGATCCGTGCCGACGACCGTGAACGGTTTGGTGCTGCCGTCCGAGAACGTCACCTTGGTCTGCGCTGCCGTTTGCGCACCGGGCCCCGGCTTCGCGGCCTCGACGACATGGTTGTTGGTCAGGATCAGCCCGTCAGCGGTCAGGATGATGCCCGAACCCTCCTCGGAGGCCCGGCCCAGGTCGGTCTCGAGCTTGACCACGCTCGGCACCACCTTGGCCGCGACCTGCTCGACCGAGCCGGCCGGCAGGGCCGCCGCGGGAACCGTCGGCGCCGCACTGCTCGACGATCCGAGGCGCGGGCTGTCCTGATGCACGAGTGTCGCGACCCCGCCGCCGACACCGGCCGAGACGACCGCGACGGCCAGCGCACCGGCGGCCAGTCCGGCCTTGGACCGCTTCTTGGTCACCACGACCGGCGGCTGTGGGCTTGCCGGGATCCGGTACGGATCGTAGGGCGCGCGATAAGCCTGCTGCTGCGTCTGATGGGCCTGCTGGGCGTAGCGCCAGTCATAGTGCTGCTGCTGATACGGGTCAGGGCGTCCACCCGAGTAACCGGGCGCGGCGCCAGGACGCTGGTCCGGCTGCTGTGTGTACCTCGGATGGTTCGTCATCTCGCTGCGGTGCTTCTCTCTCTTCTAAAGGGTCCTGCGATTGTGCCGTGCTCACTACGTCCAACGAAGGTGCTGGCCATCAGGTTGCATAGGCGGACTGAGAATCCACTTAGAGATCATTCGGCCCCACCCATGAACCGCCCCCCGGCTGAGTTAACTGTCTCACCTTTTCTCGGCGCCGACAGTGTCCTCGTCATGGTCGCTGTGATCGTGTGTCGTGGCGCCTGCGGGTAGCGGTCGGCCCGGCAGCATCATGTGGATCGACGTGCCCGGCGGGTTGCCGCCCGGCACGGTTTCGTCGATGCGAAGGGCGCCACCGTGTTTCAGCACGACCTGCTGCACGATGGCGAGCCCGAGACCGGAGCCGGGCATCGCGCGTGCCGCGGCCGAACGGTAGAACCGCTCGAACACCAGGCGCCGTTCCTGTGGGGGTATGCCGGGTCCGTGGTCGGACACGACAAGCTCGGCGTGCACCGGGTCGATCTGGTACAGCCGCACACCGACGCGTCCGTTGGGCGGGCTCCACTTGGCGGCATTGTCGAGGAGGTTGAGCACTGCCCGGCCGAGCCCGGGCCCGTCGCCGAACACCTGCCAGCCGATCACGTCGACGTCGAACTCGATGTCGTTGCGGCGCCGCCGGACCCGTTCGAGGCTGCGGTCCACGACGTCGGTCATGTCGACCGGTTCCGGCGTGATGCCACCGGCGTCGTCGCGCGTCAGGTCCACCAGATCGCCGACCAGAGTCGACAATTCCTCGATCTGGGCGATCACGTCCGCACGCAGCCCCGCCATCTCCTCTTCCGGGAGCCGGGGCGCGCCGGGTTCCTGTGCGGCCATGAGGAGCTCGACGTTGGTGCGCAGTGAGGTCAGCGGTGTTCGCAGTTCGTGGCCGGCATCCGATACCAGGCGGCCCTGCCGTTCACGGGATTCGGCCAGGGCGCGCAGCATCAGGTTGAACGCCTCGGTCAGCCGGGCGAGTTCGTCGCTGCCGACGACGGGGATGGGCCGCAGGTCGTCGGTGCGCGCCACCCGTTCGGCGGCCTCGGTGAGTCTGCCGACCGGGCGCAGGCCCGCCCGGGCGACCGCACCACCTGCCATCGCCGCCACCGCGACGCCGATCCCGCCGACGATGAGCAGCACCGTGCCGAGCCGTCGCAGCACCTGCCCGGTGGGCGCCAGACTCTTGGAGATCAGCAGCGAGCTGCCGTTGGCCAGATGCACCGCGAGCACCCGCTGATGATTGGCGGTGCGCAACGACATCAACAGCTCCCCGGAGATGACGTCTTTCTCGGGTTGCCCGAGCGGCAGCATCTGCCCCTGCTGGTTGGCCGTATAGATGGACCGGCCGGGGATCACGAGCATCGCGTTGACGTCGGAGTAGGCAGTGCCTTCGATCGCCTTGCCGGGGTCGGCGGCCAGCGATCCACTCTCGATGAGCAGTCGCGCCCGGCTGTGCAGCTGATTGTCGAGGTCGTCATAGAGCGCGCGCGACACCACGGCGTAGACGGCCACCGCCATCAGGACGACGACCATGGCCACCATCGACATCGCGAGCATCATCACGCGCCAGCGCAGCGACAGTGAGCTGGTGTTCGGCAGCGCGGTGGTGGGCCGCCAGAAATTGGAGTTGAGGGCCATCACCGATCAGGGTGGGGTTTCGCGCAGCACGTAGCCGACCCCGCGCACGGTGTGGATCAGCCGGGGCTCGCCTTCCGCTTCGGTCTTCCGGCGCAGGTATCCGATGTACACCTCGAGAGCATTGCCCGAGGTCGGGAAATCGAATCCCCACACCTCCTCGAGGATGCGGCTACGGGTGAGCACCCGACGCGGATTCGCGATCAGCATCTCCAGAAGCGAGAACTCGGTGCGGGTGAGGCTGATCTGGCGCTGACCGCGCGTGACCTCACGCGTCACCGGGTCCAGCGTCAAATCGGAGAACGACATGATCTGCGAATCCGCGCCGTCATCGGAGACCGTGCGACGCAGCAACGCCCGCATCCGGGCGAGCAGTTCTTCGAGAGCAAACGGCTTGGGCAGGTAATCGTCGGCCCCCGCGTCGAGCCCGGCCACCCGCTCGGAAACGGAGTCGCGGGCCGTGAGGACGAGAATCGGCAGATCGTCGCCGGTGCTCCTGAGCTGCCGGCAGACTTCCAGCCCGTCGAGCCGCGGCATCATCACGTCCAATACCACGGCGTCGGGCCGGTCATTCGCGATCACATCGAGGGCTTCGACACCGTCTTGGGCAAGCTCGACCGAGTAACCATTAAAGGAAAGCGACCGGCGCAGAGATTCGCGCACAGCGCGATCGTCATCAACGACAAGAATGCGCACAGGCACAGTCTCAACCTGCTATCTGAGAGTGGCCTGAGAGGCGCGCCGCAAATTGACCCAACATTTGTGCCCGCACGTCGAAAGCCTGCCGAATCCGCGCACGCGAAAAAGCGCTATCACACGTGATAGCGCTTTTCGGTTGCGTGCGGAAGGCTAGCGCTTGTCGAGGTCGATCAGACCGAGGCGAGCGGCCTTGAGCAGGCGACGCGGCACCTTGCGCTGCTGACCCGCGACATTGACGCTGACGAGACCCGTGGCCTCCGCCTTCCACTGCGCGCGCCGGCTACGGGTGTTCGCGCGCGACATTCTGCGCTTGGGCACAGCCATGACGTGCATCTCCTTGCTTGGGGTGGTGCGGCCGCGCGAACGTGTTCTCTCGCCGGCGGCGACGATTGCACTACAGAGTAACGGTTGACCTGCGTCGGCTCCAAAACGTCGGGGTACCGACGCAGGCCCGCCGCATGATCAGGGGACGATGACCGTCTTTCCGGCCAACCGCCCGGCGTCAGCGTCGGCGTGCACCGCCGCCAATTCCGTCAGCGGGCGGCGGTCGGCCACGTCGATGCGCAACTGCCCCGCGTCGACCCGCTTCACGAGGCCGCCCAACTGCTCGGCGTCGCTTCTGGCGAACACCCGCACGGTGCGGACCCGACGATTCTCCGGCGCCGGGGTTGTGGAGCTGACGAGAACACCACCATCTTTGACCAGCTCGACGAGTGCGGCCGTCTCGTCGGATGTCGTGTTGACCAGGTTGAGTACGACGTCGAACGGCGCACCGTCGACGGCGAGAGCCGCGTAATCGAGATGGCCGATGATGCGGTCGGCCCCGTATGCCTTCACCCGGTCGGCGCTGCGCGCCCCGCCTGTCGCGGTCACGACGGCATCGGCCTGTTTCGCGAGCTGCACCGCATAACCACCGACCGCTCCCCCGGCACCGTTGATCAGGATCGTCTGACCGGCCTTGAGCCCGGCGTGTTCGAACAAGGACTGCCATGCGGTCAGGCCGACGGCGGGCAGGACGGACGCGTCGGCCAACGGCACGGTGTTCGGCGCGGCGGCGAGCACGGCGGCGGGTGCGATGACGTACTCGGCGGCAGCACCGTCGGCATTCATGGGCAGGAAGCCCACCACGGATGCGCCGACCTGCCAGTTCGACACTCCGTCGCCGAGCTGTGCGATGGACCCGGCCACATCGATGCCGGGCACGTGCGGAAAGTCGAGCGGGAACGCGTCAGTGAGGTAGCCGGCACGGATCGCGGCATCGACCGGATTGAACGATGTGGCGGCCACCTCGATCAGCACTTGGCCGGCACCGGGTGCCGGGCGGTCGGCGTCGCCGTACACCAGGACGCTGCTGTCGCCGTAGCTGTCGTAACGCACTGCTTTCATGGTTCCTCCTTCATCAGATTTGCTTCGAATTCGAAGCATCTACGGTTTGCACAACCGCTTCGATGTCGAAGCAATTCCCGGAACGGCCGAATATTCTGAACCGGTGGGCGAAGCACTGGAGCCGGAGCAGCTACACACATACTTCGCGTTGATGGAGGCCGTGAGTCTGCTCCAGCACGCGGTCGCGCAACAGCTGCGTGCCGAGGGAGACCTCAGCTACGTGCAATTCCAGCTGCTGGCCAAACTCGTCGACGCCGACAAACCGCTGACCATGACTGAACTCGCCGACGGGGTCGTCTACAGCCGCAGCGGGTTGACGCACCAGGCCGGGCTGCTCGAGAAAGCCGGGCTCATCGAGCGGCGGCACAGTACCGATGATCAGCGCGCCACCCTGGTCAGCATCACCAAGAGCGGACGAGCGCTCGTGGCCAAGGTGTTGCCCGGGCACATCGATGTCACGCGCAGTCTGCTGTTCGACCCCTTGAGCGAGCGGGATCTGCGTACCCTCGGCGACATCATGACCCGGGCTCGCGACCACATGCGCAGCCTGCCGCCCCGCTCGGCGCGCCGAAGCGCCCCTTGACGTGAGACCGGCGGTACCCGCTAACCTACCGGTTGGTTGGGTACCGAGGTCAGCGACGACGGGAGTGTGCGTGACGGTCCGTATCGGGAACTGTTCGGGCTTCTACGGTGACCGGCTCGCCGCGATGCGCGAGATGCTCACCGGCGGAGATCTCGACTATCTCACCGGCGACTACCTCGCCGAGCTCACCATGCTCATCCTGGCTCGTGACCGCGCCAAGGACGCCGACCGCGGCTACGCCAAGACCTTCCTGCGCCAGCTCGAGGAATCGCTGGGACTGGCGCTCGACAAACGCGTGAAGATCGTCGCCAACGCCGGCGGCCTCAACCCCGGCGGGCTGGCCGCCGCGGTCCGGGCACTCGCCGAACGGCTCGGCCTGACCGTCAACGTCGCCCATGTCGAGGGCGACGATCTGGTGGCCCGCGCGAACGAACTCGGCCTGGGCAACCCGCTGGCCGCCAACGCCTACCTGGGCGCGTGGGGAATCGTGGATTGCCTCAACGACGGCGCCGACGTCGTGGTAACCGGCCGGGTCACCGACGCATCGGTGATCGTGGGGCCGGCCGCCGCGCATTTCGGCTGGGGCCGAACGGATTACGACGCGCTGGCCGGCGCGGTGGCCGCCGGGCACGTGATCGAATGCGGCGCGCAGGCGACGGGCGGAAACTACGCGTTCTTCACCGAGGTTCCGGACCTACGTCACCCCGGATTCCCGCTCGCCGAGATCGCGGCCGACGGCTCGTCGGTGATCACCAAACATCCCGGCACCGGCGGACAGGTCAGCGTCGGCACCGTGACCGCGCAACTGCTCTACGAGATCGGCGGCGCGCGGTACGCGAACCCCGACGTGACATTGCGCGTCGACTCCCTGAAGCTCAGTCAGGACGGCGATGATCGCGTGCGGATCTCCGGGGTCAAGGGCGAAGCTCCGCCGCCGACGTACAAGGTGTCGCTCAACAGCATCGGCGGTTTCCGCAATGCGACGACGTTCGTGCTCACCGGCCTCGACATCGAGGCCAAGGCGCAACTGGTGCGTGACCAACTGGAGGGCGCGCTGAAAGTCAAACCGGCCGAGCTGGAATGGACGCTCGCCCGCACCGACCATCCCGACGCCGACACCGAAGAGGCCGCCAGCGCACTGCTGCACTGCGTGGTCCGCGACCCGGACCCGAACAACGTGGGCCGCCATTTCTCGTCGGCCGCAGTCGAGCTCGCGCTGGCCAGCTACCCGGGCTTCACCGCGACCGCGCCGCCCGGCGACGGCCAGGTGTACGGGGTCTTCACGCCCGGATATGTCGATGCCACGCAGGTGCCGCACGTTGCCGTGCACGCGGACGGCACGCGCACCGACATCGCGCCCGCGACCGAAACCCTCGAACTGTCAACGGTTTCGGAGCCACCACTGCCCGAGCCCCTTCCGGCCGGGCCCACCCGCCGCGCACCGCTCGGCCTGATTGCCGGCGCGCGCAGCGGCGACAAGGGCGGCTCGGCCAATGTCGGGGTGTGGGTGCGTACCGACGAGCAGTGGCGGTGGCTGGTCCACACGCTGACGGTCGACAAACTTCGTGAACTGCTGCCCGAGGCCGCCGAATTGCCGGTGACACGACACGTGCTGCCGAATCTGCGGGCGGTGAACTTCGTGATCGAAGGCATTCTCGGCCAGGGCGTGGCCTATCAAGCCCGGTTCGATCCGCAGGCGAAAGGGCTGGGCGAATGGTTGCGCAGCCGTCATCTCGACATCCCGGAGGAACTCATCGGATGAGCATTTGGACCACACCCGAGCGCGAAGCGCTGCGTAAGACCGTGCGCGCCTTCGCCGAACGCGAGGTGCTGCCCAACGTCGACGAGTGGGAACGCACCGGCGAACTGCCGCGCGAACTGCACCGCAAAGCCGCCGACGCCGGCCTGCTCGGCGCGGGTTTTCCCGAATCGGTCGGCGGTGGCGGCGGGGACGGCGCCGACGCGGTGATCATCTGCGAGGAGATGCATCACGCCGGTTCACCGGGCGGCGTGTTCGCCTCGCTGTTCACGTGCGGCATCGCGGTTCCGCACATGATCGCCTCGGGCGACGAGCGGCTGATCGAGACGTATGTGAAGCCCACGCTGCGCGGGGAGAAGATCGGGTCCTTGGCCATCACCGAACCCGGCGGTGGCTCCGACGTCGGCCACCTCACCACCAAGGCAGTGCGGGACGGGGATGACTACATTCTCAACGGCGCCAAGACGTACATCACGTCCGGCGTCCGCGCCGACTACGTCGTCACCGCGGCCCGCACCGGTGGCCCCGGCGCGGCCGGAGTATCGCTGATCGTGGTCGACAAGGGCACGCCGGGATTCGAGGTCAGCCGCAAGCTCGACAAGATGGGTTGGCGATCGAGCGATACCGCCGAGCTGTCCTACACCGACGTGCGGGTTCCGGTCGCGAATCTGGTCGGGGCGGAGAACTCGGGCTTCCTGCAGATCGCCGCGGCCTTCGTCTCCGAACGGGTGGGCCTTGCGGCACAGGCGTATTCGAGCGCTCAGCGGTGCCTGGACCTGACTGTCGAGTGGTGCCGCAACCGCGAGACCTTCGGCAAGCCGCTGATCGCGCGGCAGTCGGTGCAGAACACCTTGGCCGAGATGGCCCGGCGCATCGACGTCGCACGCGTGTACACGCGCAACGTGGTCGAGCGTCAGCTCGCGGGTGAAACCAACTTGATCACCGAAGTATGCTTTGCGAAGAACACCGCGGTCGAGGCCGGCGAATGGGCGGCCAACCAGGCCGTGCAGTTGTTCGGCGGCATGGGCTATATGGCCGAATCCGAGGTCGAGCGGCAGTACCGCGACATGCGCATCCTGGGCATCGGCGGCGGCACCACCGAGATCCTCACCTCGTTGGCGGCAAAGACGTTGGGATTCCAGTCGTGACCACCCTCAAGTCCGCCATCGATCCCGGCTCCTCCGCGTTCGCCGAGGCCGCCGAGGTCATGGCCACCAAGCTGGCCGAACTCGAAACCGAGCATGCCAAGGCCCTGGCCGGTGGCGGCACAAAGTACGTCGAACGCCATCACTCCCGCGGCAAGCTGACCGCACGCGAGCGCGTCGAACTGTTGCTCGACCCCGACGCACCGTTCCTGGAGCTGAGCCCGCTGGCCGCCTGGGGCAGCGATTTCGCCGTGGGCGCCAGTGTGGTCTGCGGTATCGGCGCGGTCGAAGGTGTCGAATGCCTGATCGTGGCCAATGACCCGACGGTCAAGGGCGGCACCAGCAATCCGTGGACACTCAAGAAGATTCTGCGCGCCAATCAGATCGCGATGGAGAACCGGCTTCCGGTGATCTCGTTGGTGGAGTCGGGCGGCGCCGACCTGCCGACGCAGAAGGAGATCTTCATCCCGGGCGGGCAGATGTTCCGCGACTTGACCCGGTTGTCGGCAGCGGGCATTCCGACCATTGCTTTGGTGTTCGGCAACTCGACAGCCGGCGGTGCGTACGTGCCCGGCATGTCCGATCACGTCGTGATGATCAGGGAACGGTCTAAGGTGTTTCTGGCCGGACCGCCGCTGGTCAAGATGGCCACCGGCGAGGAATCCGACGACGAATCGCTGGGCGGGGCCGAAATGCACGCCCGTACTTCGGGTCTCGGCGACTACCTGGCCAACGACGAGCACGACGCCATCCGCATCGGCCGCCGCATCGTGGCCCGCCTCAACTGGCGCAAAAAGGGCCCGGTGCCCGCGCCCGTCGTCGAGCCGTTGTACGACCCGGAAGAACTGATCGGCATCGTGCCCGCCGATCTGCGGATCCCGTTCGACCCGCGCGACGTGATCGCACGCATCGTCGACGGCTCGGATTTCGACGAGTTCAAACCGCTCTACGGGTCGTCACTGGTTACCGGGTGGGCCACGCTGTACGGCTACCCCGTCGGCATCCTGGCCAACGCGCGCGGTGTGCTGTTCAGCGAGGAATCCCAGAAGGCCACGCAGTTCATCCAACTGGCCAACCGGGCCGACACCCCACTTCTCTTCCTGCACAACACCACCGGCTACATGGTGGGTAAGCAGTACGAAGAGGGCGGCATGATCAAGCACGGCTCGATGATGATCAACGCGGTGTCCAACTCGACGGTGCCGCACATCTCGCTGCTGATCGGCGCCTCCTACGGAGCCGGCCACTACGGCATGTGTGGGCGGGCCTACGATCCGCGGTTCCTGTTCGCGTGGCCGAGTTCGAAGTCCGCGGTGATGGGCGGGGCGCAGCTCGCGGGTGTGCTCTCGATCGTCAGCCGCGCGGCGGCCGAGGCCCGCGGGCAGGCCTTTGACGAGGCGGGCGACGCCGCGCTGCGGGCCGCGGTCGAGGCGCAGATCGAAGCCGAGTCCCTGCCGATGTTCCTGTCCGGCCGGCTCTACGACGACGGCGTGATCGACCCCCGCGACACCCGCACCGTGCTTGGAATGTGCTTGTCCGCCATCGCCAATGGCCCGATCGAGGGGACGTCGAACTTCGGCGTCTTCAGGATGTGAGCGGCTCGATGATCACAAGAGTTCTGGTCGCCAACCGCGGGGAGATCGCCCGCCGCGTGTTCGCCACCTGCCGTCGTCTCGGTATCGGCACCGTCGCTGTCTACACCGACCCCGACGCCGGTTCACCGCACGTTGCCGAGGCCGACGCCCGCGTGCGCCTGGATGGCAACAACGGCTACCTCGATGCCACCCAACTCATCGCCGCGGCCCGCGCCGCCGGCGCCGATGCGATACATCCCGGCTACGGGTTCCTCTCGGAGAACGCCGATTTCGCGGCCGCGGTGATCGACGCGGGCCTGACCTGGATCGGCCCGCCCGTGCCGGCCGTGCAGGCCATGGGTTCCAAGATCGAGGCCAAGAAGATGATGGCCGCGGCCGGTGTCCCGGTGCTGGCCGAGCTCGACCCGGACACCGTCACGGCAGATCAGCTGCCGGTGCTGGTGAAGGCCTCGGCCGGCGGCGGTGGCCGCGGTATGCGCGTCGTGCGGGAACTGGCCGAGCTGCCTGCCGAAGTCGCCGCGGCGCAGCGCGAGGCACAGTCGGCGTTCGGCGACCCGACCGTGTTCTGCGAGCGCTACCTCGCCGCGGGCCACCACGTCGAGGTGCAGGTGCTCTCCGATGCGCACGGCACGGTGTGGGCGGTCGGCGAACGTGAATGCTCCATTCAGCGCCGTCACCAGAAGATCATCGAAGAGGCTCCCTCACCTCTCGTGGAACGCACACCGGGCATGCGCGACAAGCTGTTCGAGGCGGCACGACTGGCTGCAGAGGCCATCGGCTACACCGGTGCCGGCACCGTCGAGTTCATGGCCGACGATCATGGCGATTTCTTCTTCCTCGAGATGAACACACGCCTGCAGGTCGAGCACCCGGTGACCGAGGCGACCACCGGCCTCGACCTCGTCGAGCTACAGCTGCGGGTCGCCGAGGGCGCACGGCTCGATCCCGCACCACCGCCGTCGCGGGGCCACGCCATCGAGGCGCGGCTGTATGCCGAAGACCCCGCGAAGAATTGGCAGCCGCAGGCCGGAACGGTGCACCGCTTCGATGTTCCCGGTGACGTGCGCGTCGACACGGGCATCGTCGACGGCTCGGTGGTGTCGATCTTCTACGACCCGATGCTGGCCAAGGTCATCTCGTATGCGCCGACCCGCCGCCAGGCCGCCGGTGTCCTGGCCGATGCACTGGCCCGCACCAAGATCCACGGGGTGCGCACCAACCGGGATCTGTTGGTCAACGTGCTGCGGCATCCCGCTTTTCTCGACGGGGCGACTGACACCGCGTTCTTCGACACACATGGGCTGGACGCCCTTGCGGCACCACTGACCGATCCGGCGGCGGTGACACTGTCGGCCGTCGCCGCCACACTCGCCGATGCCGCGCACAACCGCGCCACCGCACGAGTTTTCGATGCCGCCCCGAGCGGGTGGCGCAATCTGGCGTCGGGCTATCAGTCCCGGCTGTTCCGCGACAGCGCCGGCGAGGACCTGTCGGTGCGGTACCGGTTCACCCGAACAGGTGTCGATCTGCCCGACAACGCCGCCGTCGCGCTGGTATCGGCGACGCCCGAGCACGTCGTGCTCGCGGTCGACGGAGTGGAACGGCCGTTCGAGGTGGCTCGCTACGGCGCGGACGTGTTCGTCGATTCGCCGCTCGGTGCAGTGCAATTGGCGGCCCAACCGCGCTTCCCCGACCCCGACGCCGCCGTCGCGCATGGTTCCCTGCTGGCGCCCATGCCGGGCTCGGTGGTGCGCGTCGGCGCCGCTGTCGGCGACACCGTGACCGCGGGCCAACCGCTCATCTGGCTTGAGGCCATGAAGATGGAGCACACGATCGCCGCACCCGAGGACGGGGTGCTCGCCGAATTGAATGTCGAAGCCGGTCAACAAGTCGAAGTCGGCGCCGTACTTGCCCGCGTCCAAACCCCTGAAGGAGAACAGTCATGAGTGGCTTCATCGAGACCGAGGAACAGCAGGCGCTGCGTCAGGCCGTGGCCGCGATGGCCGCCAACTACGGTCAGGACTATTACCTGGAGAAGGCCCGCGCCGGTGAGCACACCACCGAGTTGTGGAACGAGGCAGGCAAACTCGGCTTCATCGGGGTGAACCTGCCCGAGGAGTACGGCGGCGGCGGTGCCGGCATGTACGAGCTCAGCCTGGTCATGGAGGAGATGTCGGCCACGGGCTGCGCGCTGCTCATGATGGTGGTCTCCCCCGCGATCAACGGCACGATCATCTCGAAGTTCGGCACCGAAGAGCAGAAGAAGCGCTGGATCCCCGGCATCGCCGACGGATCGATCACCATGGCGTTCGCCATCACCGAACCTGATGCGGGCTCCAACAGTCACCGGATCACGACCACGGCCCGCAAAGACGGCAGCGACTGGATCATCAAGGGCCAGAAGACATTCATCTCGGGTATCGACCAAGCCCAGGCCGTACTGGTCGTGGGCCGCACCGAAGACCACAAAACCGGCAACCTCAAGCCAGCGCTGTTCGTCGTCCCGACCGACACCCCTGGGTTGAGCTGGACCAAGATCGACATGGAGATCGTCAGCCCGGAAAGCCAGTTCCAGGTGTTCCTCGACGACGTCCGGCTTCCGGCCGACGCGCTGGTGGGTTCCGAGGACGCCGCTATCGCGCAGTTGTTCGCCGGCCTGAACCCCGAACGCATCATGGGTGCGGCCAGCGCGGTCGGCATGGGTCGGTTCGCCATCAACAAGGCCGTCGAGTACGTCAAGAACCGTCAGGTGTGGAAAGTTCCGATCGGCAGCCACCAGGGCCTGTCACATCCGTTGGCGCAGAACCACATCGAGATCGAACTCGCCAAGCTCATGATGCAGAAGGCCGCGACGCTCTACGACGCGGGCAACGATTTCGGCGCGGCCGAGGCCGCCAACATGGCGAAGTACGCCGCGGGTGAGGCGTCGGTGCGTGCGGTGGACCAGGCCGTGCAGTCCCTGGGCGGCAACGGTTTGACCAAGGAGTACGGCATCGCGGCAGCGGTGACGGCGTCCAAGCTCGCGCGCATCGCACCGGTCAGCCGCGAGATGATCCTCAACTTCGTCGCGCAGACGTCGCTGGGCCTGCCCCGGTCGTACTGATGTCCAAGCTCGTTCAGTACACGGTCGACGGCGCCGTCGCTCGCCTGACCCTCGACTCACCGCACAACCGCAACGCACTGTCGACCGCTCTCGTCGAGCAATTGCACGAGGGTTTCGCCGGCGCCGCCGCCGAACCCGGTGTGCGAGTGGTGGTGCTCGGCCACACCGGCGGAACATTTTGTGCCGGAGCCGATCTCAGCGAAGCGGCGGGCCGGGATCCGGGCGATGTCGCCGTCGACCGGGCGCGGGAGATGACCAAGCTGCTGCGCACGATCCTCGAGCTGCCGCTGCCGGTGATCGGCGCGATCGACGGGCATGTCCGCGCAGGCGGCCTCGGTCTCGTCGGCGCCTGCGACCTGGTGGTGGCCGGCTCCAACAGCACGTTCGCGTTGACCGAGGCACGCATCGGCGTTGCACCGTCGATCATCTCGCTGACCTTGTTGCCCAAGATGACGCCCCGCTCGGCGGGGCGTTACTTCGTCACCGGTGAGAAGTTCGGGGCCGCCGAGGCGGCTGCGATCGGCCTGATCACGCTGGCCGCCGACGACGTGTCCGCCGCTGTGGCGGCATTGACGCGCGAGATCGCCAAGGGTTCACCGCAAGGGCTGGCCACGTCGAAAGCCTTGACTACTGCGTCGATCCTGCGCAGTTTCGATGAACACGCCGAGGACCTCACTCAGCAGTCGGCGCGGCTGTTCGTGTCGGACGAGGCCCGCGAAGGAATGATGGCATTCCTGCAGAAGCGGCCGCCGAGTTGGACGACGGTGTGATCTGACTCTCAAATAGCAATTGGCGTCGATATCCGGTTTGGCCGTCCGGGAGCCGTGGGAAGGACACGGTACGTGCCTGAGACGATCGAGCTCGAGTCCGCCACCCATTTCGCCATCACGGCGGCGTGGGTAGCCGCTGCCGTCGCCCTCGCATATGGGGTTGGCCTGATGCTGTCGTGGGTGATGCAACGCCTCGGCAGGCGCAGCGCGGTCCTACGCGACGTCGCGCAGCTGACGCGACGGCCGGTGCGCGCCACGCTCATGGTCATCGCCGCAACGGTGGCGCTGCAACGGACTTCGGATGCGCAGGCGAGTTGGCGTGGCTGGATCGACCACATCTTGGTCATCGCACTGATCGCGACGATCACGTGGCTCGTCGCGAGTTTGGTCGTGGTCGCCGAGCGGCGCGCGATTGCCCACTTCGCCGGCGGCGACACCGGCCTGACCGACGCCGATCGGCACTGGCGCAAGATCCGCACTCAGGTGACCGTGCTGCGCCGGATCGTGATCGCGATCGTCGCCGTCCTCGGCGCCG
Source organism: Mycolicibacterium wolinskyi str. Jessa 2025 (assembly GCF_049241375.1). Taxonomy (NCBI): domain Bacteria; kingdom Bacillati; phylum Actinomycetota; class Actinomycetes; order Mycobacteriales; family Mycobacteriaceae; genus Mycobacterium; species Mycolicibacterium wolinskyi. Next base: position 1,365,753 of record NZ_CP185960.1, on the reverse strand, counting down.
CAGCGGCGTTGATGACGTTCCCGTCGTTCAGCGACGTCGGCAAGACGCTGTTCGCGTCGGCGGGCGTGCTGTCGGTTGTCGCGGGCCTGGCGGCACAGACGTCGCTGGGCGCCGCGTTCGCAGGCATTCAGATCGCGTTCTCGGATGCGATTCGCGTGGGCGATGTCGTCGTCCTCGAAAAGGAGTGGGGCCGCATCGAGGAAATCACGCTGACGTACGTCGTCGTGCACCTCTGGGACGAGCGGCGCCTCGTGCTGCCGTGTACGTACTTCACCACCACGCCATTCCAGAACTGGACCCGCAACGCCACCGAACTGCTGGGCACGGCCGAACTCGACGTCGACTTCACGGTCCCGCTCGACGAGATGCGCGCAGAGCTCGACCGGCTGCTGCGTGCCAATCCGTTGTGGGATGAGCGGGTCGGCGTGCTCCAGGTGACCGACGCGGTCGGGGGCCTGGTACGGGTGCGGATGTTGGTGAGCGCATCTAATGCGGGTGCGTTGTTCGACCTGCGCTGCGATGTCCGCGAGGGCATGGTCGAGTGGCTGCAACGGACCCATCCCGGCGCACTGCCGCGCCAACGGCTGGAAATTCCTCGTGAGCAGCCAGTCGAACCGCCAAGGCGCACAACAACTGTCGGACGGCCCCAGGCCGATTCCGGACTGTTCACCGGCAATCCCGAGGCTGAGCGGCGGGGCCGGGCCTTCGACCAGTCCGAACCAGATGCGCCTGGCCGGACCGACCGCGAACTGGTGCGAGTTCCGTATGCTGACGAGTAAGCATCGGCACACTTTATGCAGCTCAGCATAGGTAGTTGTGGTGTGTTAATTGTTGCCAGTGGCAGAACTTGGCTCGTCGCATCTGTCGCAGCGGTGGCGCGCGACATACCGTTTTTTGTGCGGACATCCTCTGCCGCGCGGTTTCACCGAAAGGCCGGAATCATGGCCGAACACCAGAACAAAGCTGTGGCTCGGCGCGCTTGGGAGATATTCGCCTCCGGCGATCTCGACGCGCTCGACGATGTCGTCGCACCGGGAGCCGCCTTTCACGACACGCAAGATCCGTTCGGGAGCCAGCGTGGACCCGAGCACATGAGAAACCTCATCCAGATGTATCGAAATGCCTTCTCCAACATGCGCTTCGATGTCAAGCTGCAAATCTCCGAGGGCGATTACGTGTGCACACTGCTCGAAGCGCAAGGCGACAACACCGGCGAGCTCATGGGTCGGCCGGCCACCGGCAGGCACAGCAGGATTCAGATCACCCAGACCGACCGCATCGTCGACGGCAAGATCGAAGAATCGTGGGTCACCTGGGACACCCTTGGGATGTTGCAGCAATTGGGGCTCGTCCCGACGGGGCCGCAGGCGGCTCACACCTGAGTGACGCGACGCTGTCCGTCAACGCCCAGCGGCTGATTCACGCAGGCGGTCGAACGCGCGCGCTCTCGGCGCGGGATGACGCAGATAGTTGCGGATCTGCGCCGAGCAGCTTTCGGCGGAGTCAGTGCTGGTGTCCACCTCGACGTCATAGATCCGGTGGGCGTGGACGGTCGCGATCTGACCGATCGCGGTTCCCAACGATCGGTCTCGCCTACGACCTTCGCGCTCATGCGCGTCGGCGACTGCGCAATGCACGCCGACGAATACGACGTCGATACCGGCCATGACCTTGAGCAGATCACGCAGGCGCCAAGGTTCGCTGAGCACGTGGTCCATCACGATGTCGTTGCCGGCCCGCGCCATCCCGGCGACCGCGCGGTGAAATCCGGCGCGAGTGCGGCGCAGCACCTCTCGCAGATCGGCGGGGTTGCATTCGTGTGTGCGCTGCTCGGCGCGCATCGCGCCGAACATGTCCACGGCCATGTGGAACCACGGGCTCTCGAAGTCGGCCAGTAGTTGGCGAGCGATTGTCGACTTCCCAGAACTGGACACCCCGTTGAGAAGCACCACCTGGCCGGGAGACGTGAAGCTCATACTCCGATTCTGCCCAATGGATTCTTCTTAACTTGACCTTATTTTTGTCTTATTTTTCTTAAACTCGAGGTACGGTGTCGGTACGACGCCGAGGGGGAACATGAGCATCGTTGGCGAACACGCAGTAGTCGTAGGTGCCGGAATGGCAGGCCTGCTCACGGTCGGAGCCGCCTCGCAGTTCTTCCGATCGGTTACCGTCGTCGAGCGAGATCCGTTGCCGGACAACGCGGTAGTACGCAAGGGCGTGCCACAGGGTCGACACCTGCACAGCTTTCTCAGCCGCGGACCCCAAGTGCTGGAGGAGTTCTTCCCGGGCCTGCTCGATGAACTTGGCGCGGCGGGAGCGGTCGTGGTCGACGACGACATCCTGTCGCACATCTATGCCCGCATCGGTCGGCATGAGTTCAACCAGTCGGGCCGGCTCGCCGATCCGGCGGCATTGCGGTTGTACCTCGGCAGTCGGCCGTTCATCGAACTGCATGTTCGCCGGCGCGCTCAGGCGCTCGACAATGTCAGGTTCCTGGACGGCTACGACATGCTCGAGCCGGTCGTCACAGCGGATGCTGCGGTATCGGGCGTGCGCGTACTCAACCGCACCAGCGGCACCGAGTCGGTACTGCACTGCGATCTGTTGATCGACGCCAGAGGGCGCACCGCGCGACTGCCCGCATTTCTCGACGACCACGGTTACGGCCCGCCTCCCGAGGAGACCTGCGTGTCGGAGTGGGCCTATTCGAGTCAGTTGATGACGCTGCCGCAGCCCGGGTTCGCCGAGCGGTTGCTCATGGCCAACAATGGCGATCACAAGCCACGAGTGTTGCTGGTGGCCTACGAGCACGGCCGATGGATGCTGGCGGTCGGAAGGTCAGGTCGGTTCGGCGCGCCACCATCGGATTTCGCAGGCATGCTCGCGTCGGTCGCGGATGCCTTCCCCGCGCGGATCGCAGCCGGGCTGCGCGGTGCACAACCCGTCGGCGACGTGGCGGTGTTCCGCAAGACGGACTCGGTGTGGCGGCGCTTCGACCTGATGCCCCGGTTCCCTGCGGGTTATCTGGTGATCGGTGACGCGTTGTGCAGCCTCAATCCGCTATACGGGCAGGGAATGACGATGGCCGCGCTCGAAGCCCTCGCGCTGCGCGATTGCCTGCAGGCCGGCCCAGATGCCCTGTGGCGAGGCTTCTTCGCCCGGGCAGCCGAACACATCGGCCCAACCTGGGCACGGAACGTCGCCAACGACCGCGTCCCGCCACCGGCCACGGAGCGCCCGACACTCGGCGAGCGTCTTCAGAAATGGTTTGTCGCCTCCGCGCTCATCGCCGCCCGTTCTGACGCCCGGGTGGCCGAGCAATTGCTTCGCGTCATCCATCTCGTCGACCCGCCGACCAAGCTGCGGGATCCCTTGCTCGTCCTTCGCATCCTCTCGGGCCGGGTACGCAGCCGCGCGCACGCGCGCCCATTCGCCTGCGCTCGCCCAATCTCGGGCGCGCACCCATGCTTCAGGCGCATTCGGGTCCGTCGAAGTACCGCTCCGGATGGTGGTATTCGTTGACCCGCGCCTGGCCGGTGTCCAGCTGAGGCGGTGGAATCCATTCCGTGCGGCCATCTTTGCGTATTCGCGTTTTCCACCCCTTGTTGGTGAGCAGTCGATGATCGGGCTTGCACGCCAAGGTCAGCTCGTCCACGTTGGTATGACCCCCGGCGATCCAGTCCTTGTCGCGGTGGTGAACCTCGCACCAGTACGGCGGCGCCGTGCATCCCGGCCGCGTGCAGCCGCGGTCCCTGGCGTACAACACAATCCGTTGGCCCGGTGAGGCGACGCGTTTGGTGCGGCCGAGGTACATCGGGACCTCGGTGTGCGATTCATAGACGCACAGATAGTGGTGGGCGTGGCTGGCCAGCCGTATGACGTCGGCCATCGGGAGCATGCTGCCGCCGCCGGTGACAGCCCATCCCTCCCCCGACTCGATCTCGGCGAGTGTGGTGGTGACGACGACCGTGCACGGCAACCCGTTGTGTTGCCCCAACTCACCGGAAGCCAACATGGCGCGGCCGACCGCCTTGAACGCATCGTGGTTACGTTGGATCTGGGTACGGCTGTCCCGTTCGACGGCCTCTTTGTCGGGTTCGCCGTCGACACAAGGGGTTTCGTCGTCGGGATTACACATGCCGGGCGCGGCCCATTTGGCTGAGATCGCGTCCCACACGGCCCGGGCCTCCGGGTCGAGCAGGCCCTTGACCTCGCTCATGCCGTCGGGACCCTGCTTGCCGACGTACAGGTAACGACGCCGGGCCCGGTCCGCATCAGACGGCGGTTTTCCGTCCGGGTCGATCGTCATCAGCATCCGGTCGGTGGCCTGACGCAACTCGTCGGGCGACAGTCTCGGAGCGGACCGAGCGAGGATCGTCTCGGCCTTGGCCCGGTCATCGGCGCCGACCCATCCCGGCAAGCTCGCGAAGAACTTACGAATAACCCGGACGTGTTCGGTGCCGACCTCACCGCGCGACTGCGCGGCCGCCGTCTTGGGCAGCTTCGGTTGCAGCGATTCGCCATTCACTGCCCGTCGCGGCCCAAGGTCAGCGGCATCGGCGATCCGCCTGCCGGCTTCGGCGCGGCTGATACGCAGGCAGTTCACCAACACATCCCGCATCGAATTGCCGCCCATGGCTTGAGGTGTCGCCTCGGCGGTCATACGAGCGATGATCACGTTGTCCACCGCGCCGTGGGCGCGTTGAATCCGTTCACGAAGCATCGCCACCCGCATCAGGTCGGGCAACGTCAGTGTGTCGTGGGATGCCGCGGCGATGAGGGCACCGGTCTCTTCGAAGACTTGATAGAGCGCGAGCAGCGTTTCGCGATCCATTCGCTCGGCGGTCGCGCTCACGATTCGAACATTAGTGCGAAGGACAGACAAGTCGGCGTGCGTTCATGGCCCGCGTTGTGACAGCTGTACATGAAGTTAATCCGCGCAACCAAAGTGGCCAGAGTTTTTTGAATCGACGATCGCGCGCGGTTCGCGACGCACCAAGATCATGCGAATCTCGCAACGAACTTGGCAGAGACTGCCACTATCGCCTCGCGCGTTTGGCGCGCCGGCCAGAATTCCGGGCACGATTGACGCACACTCGGGGTCACCGCGAGATCGCCCAGGCGAGTTCAGAAATCGCGCACCCGCGGATGCAGTAACTCGCGTATCCGCGTGCCGACATCCGCGCTTCATCAGGCCGAACTGCACAGATTGACGCCACGGAAAGTTTTCTCCGCAAACCTAAGATTTAGCTGAGTACGAATTGCTACCGTGTGCAAGCACTGTTGGCCAGCTCATACCGAAGGCGGCGCGCTTAATGTCCAAGCCAACCCCTCCCCGTCTCCAGAAAGCCAAAGCAGCCGCCGTCACCGCTGCCGTCGTCGCCACGACAGCTGCGCTCACTGCCGGGGCCGCTTCACAGGCGCCCGAGGCTTACTTGGCCCACAAGCGGACGGTCGAGGCCGAGGTTGCGTTGGCGGCATTGCCCGAAGTGCCCGGCCTCGACGACCTCCTGAACGTGCCCGACCTCGTAGGCATCTACGGTGTGGGCCCGGTTTTTTGGGCCGCTCAGCTCTTGGGCCTCACGCCGACGGACGTCATCCAGGCCGCGGCCGGTCTACTCGGCGGCAGCGAAGTCGCCGGTGCGGTAACCGGCCTTCTGGAACTGCTCGACGCGATCTCGCCTGTCGATGCGGGCATCAAAGGTCCGCTGCCAAGCGATGTGTACAACGCCGTCAACGGCCTCGAGTACACGCTGGACGGCGTCACCGACATCCTCGGGGAACCGATCCAAGCGATTCCGATCGTCGGCGACCTCATCTGGAATGCGATAGATGGTCTCGTTGCCGAGATCATCAACGAGGCACCCATCCTCAACCAGCGCCGTGCGATCATCTTTTCGGAAAGCCTTGGTGGACTGACCACATCGCTCGCGTACCGCGACATGATCAAAGCGGTGCAATCGAACGACCCCAACTGGGGCGAGGGTGTCACGGGTCAGTGGCTGATCTTCTTCAACAATCCGAGCCGTCCCGGCGGCGGTCTCTTCGCGTTGGCCACCCCGATCACCAACTTGTTCGGGTTGAACCTCTCGACACCGCCGGCAGGTAGCTACACCAACGAGGATGCCGACGGCGACATCACGAAGGTCCTCAACACCTCGATCCTCGACATCAGCTGGGCCTACAACATCCTGTCGGATGCACCGACGACGCTGAATCCGTTGGCGTGGGCCAACGCAGCAACCGGCGCAGTGTTCCTGACGTACCTGCTCCCGAGCGAGGGCAACAACATCGCGAGCCATGTGCTGCCGCAAGCAGTGGCCGGGATCCTCGACGGGCTGAAAGTCATGGTCGACATCACCGGCGGGCAGGGACTGGAGATGGTGCCGGGCTGGAACGAGATCGTGAATGTCATCGACGATCTCGACATCCTCAACCTTGGACTGGATGAAGCGTTGGAAGCGGTCGCCAACGCCACCAAGTTCCCCGGCACCGCAACGTACATCACTTATGACTCAGGCAATCTCCCGTTGCTCGAGCCGTTCCGGATGGTGCCGCGTCTCGTCAGCCTGCTCCCTGGCGTCGACATTCCCACGCCGATCACCGACAGCTTCGAAGAAGCGCTACGGATGATGGTCAACATGGGCTACCAGGATGTCGACCCGGTGACGCTCGAACGGGGCTTCGACATGGCGGGTGAACAAGCGTATTTCTATGATTCACCGCTCACCCCGACGCAGAAGCTCGCGGCGAGACAGACGATCTTCAACGCGCTGATCGACGGTATCCAGGAGAATGCGCTGGACCCGCAGAAGTGGACCCCGACGATCCCCGGCATCGACCTGTCGCCGGTCTTCGAGAACCCGCTCACCGAGACTGCGGCAGCGGCGCTTTCGGCCGCGCTGGAAGCTATGCAAGACGCGGCCAACCCGATGTTCGACGCCGTCGAGACGGGGCTGGCACCGGTCACCGGTGTGCTCGACGACATCGACGCGCAGGTCACCGCGGCCCTCGACAATGTGTTCAAGGTCAACGAGCCCGCGCCCGGCGGACCGGCAAGCCCGCTGTCGGCCACTTCCGTTCCCTCCGACGACAACACGCTGCGCACCCTCAACGTGTCGGCCGAGGACGTCGGCCCCGTGGTCGAGAAGGCCGATGAGACAACCGATGAGACAACCGAAGACACGAAGGCGACGCCGATCAAGGACGCGGTGAAAGACCTTGATGCCGAGACGGATTCGCTGAAGGACCGCGAGCCGCTGAAGGGCTTGAAGAAGATCACGGAGTCGTTCAAGGCATCACCCGGCAAGCACACCGCCGACGCGGGCGATCCGGTCAAGAAGTCGGTGCAAGAGACGGTGGACAAGGTGAAGGACACCGTCGACAAGGTGGAGCAGGCCGGCAAGGACGCGGTGAAGAAGGTCGAGAAGGCGGCCAACGATGCCAAGGATTCGGTGTCGAAGAAGCCGGCCAAGGAGACCTCGAAGGACAAGGCAGCGGCCTAGCCGTAAAGATTCCGTCTGAATCGAGAAGACCCGCACCCACGTTCCCGCCGGGCCGTGGACGATGAGGCGCATGAGCGAACGCCGGTGGCAACGCGGAATCTGGTTGGCGATCGCACTCGTCACGGTGGTGATCCCGGGCTGCGACAGCCCCGCGCCAGAGACCCCGTCCACGTCCGCGGATCAACAGTGCCCCGGCGCCGGATTCACCGTCGAGCAGTTCATCGGCGACTGGCAGGAGCAGGACAGTCCCACGACAATCTCGCTGGGCGCGCACGGCGCGCTGAAGTCCGACACCGACGGCGTAATCGACTTCGGCACTTGGCGTTTCACGCGCTGGGACGAGACGCCGGCAAAGGACCGCCAACCCGAGTCCGCCGCCGACACGTGCGTGCTGTGGTTGCAGTGGACCGACGGCGCAGGCGATCGCGATTTCGTCTACGTACCGCTCAAGGTCGCCAAGGACAGGCTGGAACTGAGCTACGTCGGCCGCGGCAACACACTCGTGTGGTTGCGCTCGCCGGTCAGCCAGTGATCGGCTGACCACCCGAAGTACCTGACAGCATCGGTGATGCATCGGTAGCGTGGCGCACATGCCACGCACTGTGCTCGTCACTGGCGCGACCGGCACCCTCGGCCATCACGTGGTGCCCGAGGCGACCGAAGCCGGTCATCACGTCAAGGCGCTCAGCCGCCGGGACCGCGTGGGCTACACCGGTGTGCACTGGCAGCGTGGTGACCTCTTGGCAGCTGACGGGTTGGATGGCGCGCTCGACGGCGTCGACGTCGTCGTGCACTGTGCGACCCAGCCCACGGGGAGCAAGGACGTCACGGCCACCCGGAACCTGATCGAGTCCGCCCGCCGCGCCGGCGTCGGGCACCTCATCTACATCTCGATCGTGGGGATCGACGACATTCCGTTGCCGTATTACAAGACCAAGTTGCGGGTCGAGCAGTTACTCGCTTCGTCGGGTTTGGGTTACACCGTGCTGCGCGCGACGCAGTTCCACGAGCTAATCGAAATGATCTTCTCGATCCAGCGGTTCTCCCCCGTTTTGTGGGCATTGCGTGACGTGAGATTCCAGCCGATCGACACTCGTGATGTCGCGCGCCGACTCGTCGAGTTAATCGATACAGAACCGTCCGGACGCGTCGCGGATATAGGCGGACCGGAGGTTCGCCCTCACTCAGAATTGGGACACTTGTATCTCTCAGCGCACAATAGCGGGCGACACGTGGTCAGTTTCACGATGCCTGGGCGCATCGTCGCGGGTTACAGATCTGGAGCCAATCTGACCCCGGAGAACAGCGTCGGCACCACAACTTTCCAGGATTATCTGGGTTCTACCGCATAAACTTTGGCCGCCTACTGGGTTCGCCGCGTCAAGGTAGCGCCACAGTTCGGCCATCGGCCTTGCATGTGCCAGCGATAGTCGTAGGCTCATCAGTGATGAGCACTTCAGCGTCGCAGAATGGGTCGTTGCGGGCTGCTGACACCGATCGAATTCAGGTGGCGCAGCTGCTCACTGATGCTGCCGCTGCGGGCCGGCTGCCGATGACCGAATACGAGGACCGGCTAGCAAAGGCATATTCGGCCGAGACCTACGGCGATCTCGCCCGAATCAGCGCGGACCTACCCGGTGCCGTCAACTACTCCCGCGGCGCCGGCCGCCCCTGTCCGTCGACGCTGCTGCTGGCGATCATGAGCGGTTTCGAACGTCGCGGCCGCTGGAACGTGCCGAAGAAACTGACGACCTTCGCGCTCTTCGGTGGTGGCGTGGTCGATCTGCGCTACGCCGACTTCACCGCCACCGACGTCGAGATCCGCACCTATTCGATCTGCGGTGGTCAGACGATTCTCGTGCCGCCGGAGGTGAATGTGGACGTGCACGGCGTCGGCGTCATGGGGAACTTCGACCACAGCGTCAACGGCGAAGGTACGCCCGGCGCTCCCCGCGTCCACGTCCGCGGGTTCTCCCTGTGGGGCAGCGTCGGCGTCAAGCGCAAGAAACGCCGTAAGCAGATCGGCTAGCTCGACAGGAGCGTACGAAAAGGGCGGGCCCGAGAGGGCCCGCCCATTTTTGTTCGAGGACGTCAGCAGCTGGCGGCTTGAGCGCTGACCTTGGTCTTGGCGGTCGACGCGGTGCAGGTGTTCGACACTTTCTCCGCGGATCCCGTCTTGGCGGCCTTTGCGTTGCCGCTCAGCACCTTCGGCACGACACCGGGCAGATCCTTCTCACCCGGCAGCGGCAGCCCCGCGGCCTGTGCCTGGTCGTAGTAGTACTTGCCGGCGTTGACGTTCAGCTCGCCCACGACGACACCGTTCTTGCCCGGGGTGATGCCGTCTGCGCTCGTGGTCCCGAAGTTGAGGTGGTAGACGCGGCCCAGCCCGCTGTCGTCGAGAGCCTTGTTGACCGGGGTGTTCTGGTTGAAGACGTGATCCCCGATGGCCTGTGCCGCACGGACACCCGGCGCAGGGTTGTCCAGCGACGCCCTGCCCACGGCGTCAGCGGACGGGTTGCCGGTGTTGGTCGGCACCGCGAATGCCGCACCCGCCGGACCGGCCACTGCCAACGCACCGCCCGCGAGAACACCGCCCACCAACGTCCGGGTCCGCACCGACCGCTCGGAGATCTTCCGATGTTTTGCCATGCCCGTTGCCTCTCATGATTGGCGTTGCGCCACAGTCATATTGGGGCCAACGGCGACATTGCCGCTGACCCGGAGGAAACGTATGGCACCGGGTGAGTTCGCGAAAGGTACTGGTAGCGATATTCATTCGGTGTTCCGCCGTCGCTCACAAATTCAGACAGCCAACCCACAGCGACTTCACAATCCTCGAAAACACAACGGCCCCCTCCATTTTGGAGGGGGCCGTTGTTATGGCTATTGATTACTCGTCGCCAGAGTCGCTCTTCTTCTCAGCCTTCTTGGTGTCGGCCTTCTTCTCGGTCTTCTTCTCCGGCTTGCTTTCCTTCGACCCAGCGTCCTTGGTGTCGGCGTCCTTGGTGGCCGAATCCTTGGTCTCCGTGTCCTTGGTCTCCGAACCGGACGTGGCGCTCTCCGACTCCGAGTCCTTGGGCGAGGACAGGCCGAGCGACTCGCGAACCTTCTCACGACGCTCCGCGACGCGCGCCTGGAACTTGGCCCGACGCTCTTCGGCCGTCTTCTGGATCTCGTTGGTGGTCTCCTCGACGGCGGTCGCCGTCTTGTCGACCTGCTCGTGGACGGCAGCCGTGGTCTTCTCGATGTTCTCCTGGACCGTGGCGGCGGCGTTCTCGACGTTTTCCTTGACGGTCTCGGCCGGCGTCTCGGCCTCTTCCACAACCTTGTCAGCCGGGGTGGCCTCAGGGGTGGTCTCGGGCTCGGCCTTCAGCGACACCAGCTTGCCGAGGTTGAGCTTCGCAACGCCGGGGTCTTCCGTCGAGGTCTCCTCGGCGCCTTCAACATTGGCGACGAGCGTGGAGACCAAGCTGCTTTCCTCTTCATCGGGAACCTCGAACGGGTTACCGACGACGTAGTTGAACGCTCCGACGACGCCCTCTTCGAAGAACGCGTTGTTGAGGCCCTTGGTCCACTCACCCAGCGGAGTGTCGGGCAGGTTGTCGTTGATCAGGTTCTGCACAACGAGGGCAGCGCCACCGGCGAACAGATCCTCGACACGACGGGTGAGATCGAGGCGACCGGTCGGATCCAGCTCGTCGATCGTTGCGGCGACGGTCACGGAGGCAATCCGCGCGAATTCGGTGAAGCCGGCCTCGAAGAAGATGTCATCGATCGGGCCCAACGGCAGCAGCTCGTTGCTCAGGTAGTACGCCAGGCCGGTGAAGCCCTGGTGGCACACAGCGCCGGTCGCGCTGCAGTTGCCGGGATCGGCGACGACGACGGGATTGCCTTCCGCGTCGAGGAACCGGCCCGTCGTGCCAAGCGTCGCGGCGGTGGCGGCAACAAGCTGGCCGCTCGCGTTACGTGTGTAGACCTGGTTTCCGTCCGCATCCAGCAGAGGGGCGTCTCCGTCTGCGGCAGTGGCGGCGACGAGCTCGCCTTCGGCGTTCTCGACATAGTAGGTCGTGGCAGGAACCACACCCTGGTAGTAGTAGCCGCCGTAACCCTCGAAGAAGGAATCCCAAGCGCCCGCCAGGCTGACGGCCAAGAGGTTGTACTGCTCGACAGTCAGCGTTTTCGTGGCTGGCGCCGGCGCGGCGGAAGGTGCCGCAATCGCGACTTCCTCATTCGGAACGAACAGCGACGGGGTCGCGGCAACCACCGCGGCTGCACTCAGAAGCGCGGCGCCGGTGGTGATGTATGGCTTGAGTGCCATGCAGTACTCCCTGGGGGACGGGGCGACAGTGGATTAAGCGCTTCGACTGACGCAACTTAGAAGTTCCTGAGAGATCGTAAAGGCAAGTTTGCCCCCCGGCAAGCCGAAAACGCGCACGGTTTCGACTGCCGTCCGAGCCTCAAAAACCCCATCCGCCTTTGGAAGCGGGCCAGGGCCACTTATGTCCCGTGGTGCGGGTTTCCCCAAGAAATCCAGGCAAAGTCCGTCCACTAACCACATCCCGTATGTTGCGGCAACCACCTCCCGTTGTCCGTCAGGTTAATTTCGTGCTGGGATCGATCACGATCGCCGATCTGGCAACCAATCAAGCAGTGACAATGTTTGCCAGGGACTGCTGTTCGTCATGCCGATTCCCCGCGTGACGTCATCGCTCACAACTGCGCCCGCAACACTCGCGTCGCTCTTCACCTGACTACGTCGTGCTCGCATGCGGTCACGAGAATTCGCCAAGCCGTCGACCGCCATCCAACCGCTGCGGTTGAAATCTTCATCGAAGTTTCGCCTACCAGCCATACCCGGGTCATCCGAGCCGCTGACCCAAGAGATCAATGATGCACGGCTATGTATGCGTTCTGGCCAGACCACACCATGTTCTTCACCGATAAGATCGCGGAACTCGTACAGATACAAGTGACCCAGGCGCGGTCTCGAGCTGACAACGGCCTCCTCATATTTCGAGGAGGCCATTGCAAGCGGCATATCGGCCACTATCGCCCGGTTACTCGTCGTTTCCTGAAGCTGAGCCGTCACTACTGGTGTCACCGCTGTCAGCGCCACCGCCGAGAGCCTTCTTCACGGCCTTATTCAGATTGCTCAAGAAGTTCCCGCCGCCTTCGCTCGACTTCGGCTTTCCGAATGGAATGACTGGCTCTACTTCGGCCTTATTGCCGTCTTTAGTGTCAACGGGCTCCGTCCCGTCTTCAACGATGGCCTCTTCTTTCTCGACCACTTTGCGCTGCGGAAGCTTCAGCTCCGGAAGCTTGGGCACCTCGAACTTCGGGAACGTCGGCGCCGCCGGCTGGGGGTTCGCCACTGGGGAGACGCCGCCATCGACGACGGTATTTTCTTCCTCAACATCGGCCTTGGCCTCGGGTTCCTCCTCAGGAGCTGCCATCCGCTTAAGCGGTGCTCCGAGCGAAGGTGTTGAAACGCTGACGAGAGACGATCCGGACGGCATTCTCGTCGAAGTCGGACCAGATTCCTGGCCACTTTCTACGTCCGTTTCCTCCGACAGGAGCGTCGCACCTTCGGGTGCATCGGCGATTGTGGGCACAGGGGTGGGGGTCCCTTGTCTGAACGCATCGACGACATAGTTGATGACGCCCACGAAGCCCGCATCCTCTAGTCCGGGCGTGCCGTAACCAAAGAAGAAGGCGTCCGTGATCCCGTAGACGAAGGTGTCCTCCGGAAGGTTGTCGAGCAGAAGATTTCCGACGAGCTGCGTAATCCCGCCCTCGAAGAAGTCGTCTACACGATCCCCCAAGTCGAGACGACCCGTCGGATCGGCGTTGTCGATAGCGTCGGCGAAGGCGCCCGTGAGGTCGTGCGCCACTCCCGTAAAGCCTTCCTCGAAGAAGACTCGGTCGATCGGGCGATTGTTCGGCGGGCCATCGCCCGGACGTACGTCGATATCCGGAATGAACTGGTCAACAAGGTAGTACGCCGCGCCGGTGAAGCCTTCGAGACAAACTGCACCATCGGCGCTGCAGCTCCCCGTCCCGTCACCGGTCACCAGCGCTCCGTGGCCGAACAAGAAAGCACCCACCAACGACGTTGCCACGCGGAGCAATTCGTATTGCTCAGCCGTGAGCGTCTGCCGTTCCACGGCGGCTGGCGCAGCAATCTGGACCTCATCGTTCGGCACAAGCAACGCCGGCGTCGCTGCAACAACGGCGCCTGCACTGAGCAGCGCGGCGCCCACAGTAAAGATCGGACGGACAGCCATGGTTTTCCCCCGCAAGAGTCGGCAAAAGCTGAGAAGAACTTAGAAGTTCCTGAGAAGCGTATGACGGGATTTGCGGCCCCACAAGGAAAATGGGGGAAAAAATTAGCCATGTTTGGATTCACCGCTTTACTACCATCCCAGTTGGTTGAACTTTCAAACATATGAATGGATCAATCAAGATCATTGAAAGCGCAGGTTGTGCGGCCGTAGGCGTAAAGTATTTGCATCTGAAATAACTCGGCTTGCTAACTACTCGTCAATGCGCAGTCACCAGGCCTGACGTTGCGAGTCGAGCTATTCCCGCGCAGTCATATCGTTTGCTTGATGCGTCGAACGGGGCCAGCTCCGGGCGGAGCGGAACTCGGCAGGCACACCACGGGTGCGCTCAACTGAAAGGACCGGGAGCGGCGGCACTCAGCCTTCAGTGGGCCCGGCGCTCGATGTTTCGGCGGAGCCAGCAGCAGGCTCGGGGGCCTCATCGGCTTTCGCTTGAAGCCGCCGGGCCAAGGTGCGAACACCCTCCACAACGGACTCGACCATCGTCGCCCCCGGCCGCCGCGGTTTCGAATCGCGCGATGGCTTCGGCGAGAAGTCGAGACTCTTGCGGACGAGCGGTCGGGTGACTGTCGATGGCTCGTCGTCGCCCCGAAGGATTTCGACGCCCTCGTCGATGCCGGCCCTGAATTCGTCGACGAATCGCTCGGTCTCCTGCCGGGTCGGCACGAGCCGGGCTGAGACGTACTTGTCGGGGTCGGCCAATGGGTCGTTGTCGGGATACCCGTAGTCGACGGCAGCGCTCAGCGCAGGCGTCATCGCATCCGCGAGTCGGTTGCCCGGTTCGCCGAACGCCCGCAGCGGCGCCACCAGCGGCAGGTTCGTGGATTCGTAGCCGACGTAGGTGGTGTCGTCGACGCGGCTGATGCGGACGGTCTGACCGTCGGCCATGGTGCGCTCGATCGTCCCGCCCGAGTCCAGGGTGGCCTCGCACGCCGCGTCGCAGTCCCGCACCTGTCCGTCGGCATCGATCGGGAAGTCCAGACTTTCCTGGTTGAGCCGCCGCTCGAAGTAGGCCATCAATGAGTTCGCCATCGCGGGCGCGTTCCAGAGGTAGGCCGGGATGTTGGAATTGATGTCGTACTCGTAGACCACGTTCACGACGGGCACGCCCGGATCGGTCGGCGTCGGTATCGGATTGACGCCGATGACCGCGAAAGCCGGCAGCCGGGTTCCGAATCCGCCGTTCGGACTGGCGACGTTGTTGTCGAGCACGTACAGCGTGGGGTCGGCCAGCACCGGATCGTTCGTCGCTTTGAGATAACTCAGCAGCAGGCTGGTGTTGGCCGCGCCCCATCCCGACGACAGCACGACGTTGTTGTCGTCGTCGCGGTTGTCGTAGATCGCAAGATAGATCCCGGGTGGTCCGGTGAAGAAATTGGCGACGACGGTTTCACCGGGCCCCTGTTGATAGAGCCCGCCGTAGAAATCCTCGACGCCGTCGCCGCTCGGGTTGGTCGAACTCGCGCCGATGATGAGCGCCGCGAGCTGGACGGTCGTCACGGGTTGGGTGACGCCCAGCGCGGCGACCATCGTCAACGCCACGCCGCCCAGGACTGATGCCGTGCGCTTAGCCATCCCATGCCTTTCGCCAGAATGAGCAGAAATTACCGGACGCCGCGACACCCGCGCGCCCGCTCCAGCAACTTCCACGAGGGAATCTTCACGAATGCAACGACCAAGTACTCACGCATCTCGTGGTGAGGGCAACGCCACCGTCGGCGTCCCCCGCACGCTATGCGGGCGGCAATTCCCTGGTGTACAACGGCTTTCCGGTGGCATCGCACAGGTTCACCGTCAGTGTCCGGGAATCTGAGTCGATCACGACCTCGCCGAAATGCTGAAACCCCTCCGCCGGGGACGTGTTCTTCTCGGCCGGCGCGTGCACGAACTCGTACCGCGCACCGAACGTGCCGTCGAGTGGGCTCTCCGGGAACGAACCGGCATTGAGCGGCCCGGACACGAACTCCCAGAATGGCGTGAAGTCGGTGAACCCGGCCTGCTCCGGGTGATATGAAATCGCCGCCGTGTAGTGCACGTCGGCCGTGACGAAGACGACGTTCTGAACGTCTTTGGTCTCGGACAGGATGCGGGAGAAGGCTATTTCGCGTCCCAGCGGCCGCCCGTTCTCGCCTTGTGCGACGGCCTCCATCGATTTGGGACCGTCGACCGGATCGGTGGCCGAGTCCGGTACCACGATGCTGATCGGAAGGTCGTTCGCGACGACCTTCCAGACTGCCTTCGACTGCCGGAGACCGTCGATCAGCCACTGCGTCTGTTCGCGTCCCAGGACCCCGCCGTCGTCGGATTGGGCCCATGCCTGCGTGTTGGGGTTCTTGTACGACCGCATGTCCAGGACGAAGACGTCGAGCAGCGGGCCGTATGAGATCTTTCGGTGCAGTCGGCCGTCGACGGCTTCCGACGGCTCGACCGGCTGCCACTCGCGCCACGCTTGATAGGCGTAGCCCGCGAGCTTGTCGGCGTCGGTTTCGGTGTAGCCCTTACGGTTCTGCCCGGCAAGCGATTCGCCGGGGAACCAGTTGTTCACCACCTCGTGGTCATCCCACTGAACGAGTTGCGGGACTGTGGCATTGAAGCGCCGGTAGTGCTCGTCGCCGAGGTTGTAGGCATAGTTGCCGCGGAAGTCATCAAGTGTCTGCGCCACATGGTCCTTGGCCGGCGCGGTGACACTCTCGTACATGCGGCCGTCATTCTGTTCCTGGGACGCCGGCACCGGGTTGTCAGCATAGATCGCGTCGCCGGAATGCACGAAGAAATCCGGGTTGCGGTCGGCCATCGCACCGAAGATCGCCATTCCGCCCTGCCGGTTGATTCCCCAGCCCTGACCGACGACATCGCCCGACCAGACGAACTTGATGTCCTGCGGTTGTGCGGGAACGGTTTTGAAGATGCCCGCCACAGGTTCGGACGTGGCGCCGTTCTCCCCCTCCAGTGTCACGCGGTAGTGCACGGTCTGTCCCGGCTCGAGACCGGTGATGCGCACGCGTCCGGTTCCGTCGGTCGCCGGAGTCAACTGCGGCCCCTCGACACGCACAGGATTCGAGAATGACTCCGTGGCCGAGGTCTCGACGATCATCCGGGCTGTCGAGTCGGAGCGGGCCCACACCAGCGCACCGTCGGCCCGCGGGTCGCCGGTGGCGACGCCATGGGTCAGACGCGGGCGGTTGGTGATCAGACCGGTCGTCGTCTGCGGGCCTCCGGTCGCCGAGGTGCCGCAGGCTTGCAGCGCGGCCGCGGCGGGGACCAGTAAGGCCCCGGCCAGGGAAGCGCGGAGGAGGGTACGACGGGGCAGCATCGGTCGGTGATCGGTATGGGCCATGCGCGTCAGCGTGCGGTGTCTCGGCGACGCGACGGCCAACGGGCGGTGAGGAGAAGACCCAACTGCCGGTGTCGCATTGGTGAATCGATCGTCTTCGAGTGTGATCGGGCGCACAATTGAGATAGTTGCCGGTTCAACTTCAGGGGTGGAGATGGTCAGAACACACACGGTCGTCGCGGGGGAAACGCTCTCTGCACTGGCGCTGCGCTTCTACGGCGAAGCCGAACTGTATCCGCTGATCGCCACTGCGAGCGGAGTGCCCAATCCCGATGTGGTGAATGTCGGCCAACCGCTGATCTTCCCCGACTTCACGCGTTACACCGTCGCGGCAGGCGACACTCTGTCGGCAGTGGCTCAGCGGTTCTACGGCGACGCCGCACTGGCACGGTTCATCGCAGGGGCCAGCGGCACCAACACATCCGCGTCCCTGGCGGCCGGGCAGCGGTTGATCATCCCGGATATCGCGCGCCACCGCGTCGTCGCAGGAGACACGCTGGCAGCCTTGGCGGCGCGGTTCTACGGCAACGCCTCGTTCCATCCGCTGCTTGCCACGGTCAACGGAATCGCCAATCCGGATGTCATCAACGTCGGGCAGGTACTGGTCGTATTCACCGGCCGCAGCGACGGATTCGGCCTGCGGATCGTCGATCGCAACGAGAACGATCCGCGCCTGTGGTACTACCGATTCCAGACCGCCGCGGTGGGCTGGAATCCCGGTGTCAATGTGCTGCTTCCCGACGACTACCGCACCAGCGGACGCTCCTACCCCGTCCTCTATCTCTTCCACGGCGGCGGCCCCGACGCGGATTTCCGCAGCTTCGACTTCATGGGAATCCGCGACTGGAGCGCAGGCAAACCGATCATCGTCGTGATGCCCGACGGCGGGCACGCGGGCTGGTATTCCAACCCGGTCACCTCGTTCGTCGGCCCCCGCAATTGGGAGACATTCCACATCGCCCAACTACTGCCGTGGATCGACGCGAACTTCCGGACCTTCGCCGAGTATGACGGCCGCGCGGTGTGCGGGTTCTCGATGGGTGGTTTCGGCGCGCTGAAGTACGCGGCCAAGTACTTCGGCCACTTCGCTTCGGTGAGCAGCCATTCGGGCCCGGCGAGTCTGCGCCGCGACTTCGGACTCGTCGTGCACTGGGCGAACATCACCTCGGCCGTTTTGGACCTCGCCGGCGGCACCGTTTATGGCGCACCGTTCTGGGATCAGGCCAGGGTAAGTGCCGACAATCCGGTCGAGCGCATCGAGAGTTACCGCAACAAACGGATCTTCCTGCTTGCCGGCACCAGCCCCGACCCACTCAACTGGTTCGACAGCGTGAACGAGACCCAGGTGCTTGCCGGCCAGCGGGAGTTCCGCGAACGCCTCGGCCAAGCCGGCATCCCGCATGAATGGCACGAGGTGCCCGGCGGCCACGTCTTCCGGCCCGACATGTTCATCCGTGACCTCGACGGCATCATCGCCAGGCTTCGCCACGCTGAGATCGCCAGGACCACAGACGAACTCGTCTAGGACGCAGTTGCTCGGAGTGTCGCGCTGACCGTTCGGGCGTCGGCGAACGCGGCGAACATGTCATCACCGGGCAACTCGAATCCATTGGCGGCATAGACCTCTTCGAGGGTCTGTGACGTCACGTCCCAGCCGTGTGCGCTCAGGTAGTCGGTCACGTCGCTGCGCTCGCCCTCATAGACCAGTTCGGACAGCTGACCGTCGAAGCCGAATCGGTGAAAGCCGTCCGAGACGCGTCGTGACCGGGTGTCGGAGAACGCCGCGGCGTCGGGGATGTACTCGGTGGCCAGGTGGCTGCCCGGCGCGCTGAGCTGCGTGATGTTGTCGAACAACCGGTCCTGGGCTTGGGGCGGCAGGTAGATCAGCAGCCCCTCGGCAATCCATGCCGTGGGTTGATTCCTGTCAAATCCGCTGTCCAGCAGGGCCTTCGGCCAGTCGTCGCGCAGGTCGATGCTGATGGTCCGCCGCTCAGCGGTGGGATACGCACCCAAGCCTGCCAACGTGTTGGTCTTGAACTCGATGACCGCCGGCTGGTCGATCTCGTAGACGACCGTGCCCGCCGGCCACTCCAAACGGTAGGCCCGGGTATCCAGCCCGGAGGCCAGGATCACGGCCTGACGCACGCCCGCGGCTGCCGCGTCGGCGAACAGCTTGTCGAAGAAGCGGGTACGGACCGCCATCGCCTCGGCCACCTGCTTGAGACCGAAGGCACCGGGCTCCTCGTCGGTGGAGGCATCGAGCATGCGTATCGAGGTGTCCGACCCGACGGCGCGCACCAACGGTTCGGCGTATGGGTCGTGGATGAGCGGATCCGGCCCGCGAGCCGCGATGGCGCGTTGAGCTGCCACCACGGTCGCCGTCGCACCGACGCTTGACGCCAAATCCCAGCTGTCGTTGTCACTTCGGGTCATCTTGGCCTCCTCCATAGGTGAGCGCCCGGAATTCCTCGGCGAGCCGCTCGTAGTGGGCGATCACTTTCGCGGCGGCAGCGTCGAGGTGCTTGCGGGCGGGAGATCGTGCAGGTTCGAATGCGCGGCGCAACGTGCTTGCCAACTGGTCGGCCTTCTCGTCCAAGGTGAGGCCGAGCTCGTCGGGCAGCATGGGCTCGGCCGCGAAGAAACCGAAGACCGACGCGGTAAGCGGGTAATGCACATCTTCGGGTCGCAGGCCCGCGCCCAGCAGACCGTATTCGTGCGCGATCGTCAGATACTCCCGCCAGCCGGCGAAGTTCGTTGCACCCATGGCCTTCTGGGCGCCATCGGTAACCAGGGCATCCACCGTCTCGATGTCCTGGGTGTAGATCGCCCGCAACACCGGTCGGCTCATCGCCTCCACGAAGATGCGCCGCATCAACCGATGCGGTGCCACCTCCGCCGAATCGACCCGCAGCGCCGCGACGACAGCGTCCACCATCTCCGCGGTTTCCCGGGTGCCGACAGCCGACAACATCTGCTCACGCGTCCGCCAGTGCAGGTAGACGGTGCCCTTGCCGACGCCGGCCCGTTTCGCCACCTCGTCGATCCGAATCCGCCGATAGCCCCAGCGCAACAACAGATCCTTGGCCGTGTCGAGGATCCGGTCGGCACGCTCCTGTCGCGCATCCACAACTCCAGCTTTGACCAAAATGCGATTTTGGTCAAGAGTCAGCCCGAGGCGTCCCACGCGGGACCGACGCAATGGTCGAAGTTGTCGCGGCGGATCGACCACTGCGTCGTTTTCGTGCTCTTGACGGGGTGACGTCCGGCCGCCCAATCGCCGGGATGGTCGAATGGGGGCATGGGGATGTGGACGAGAGGGGCGATTGTTGTCGGCACCGCGTTGGCCTGGTGTGAGTGGTTGACGTGGCGGGCGTCGCGGGAAGATCTGCCCGCCGAAGGCCTTGACCCAGGCCGTGTCGAGGACGGTGAGGTGATCCTGGTGCTGGGCTGCCCGCGGCCGGCCCTGCACCGGTGGCGCGTACGCATCGCGGTGCGGTCGACTGACCCGGCGCGTGCGCGCTTCATCTTCTCCGGCGGAGCGGTGCGCTCAGAGCTTTCAGAAGCGCAGATGATGGCCAACTACGCGGTCGTGACGCTCGGTGTTCCCGCCACCAACATCGCTCTCGAAGACCAATCGAGGACGACCGTCGAGAACATCACCAACTCGATACCCATGATGGCCGACGCGCCGGCGGTCAAGATTGCGTCGAACACCTTCCACGCCCGTCGCGCCCGACGCATCCTTCGGGACGAATCACCTGAATTGGCAGCGCGTTTAGTCCGTGCCCGCGATTACCTCCCGTGCGAATGGGGTTTGGCGCACGCGCTTATGGTGGCCCACGAGGTGCTCCGGCGCCGCGTGGCGCAGCATTCCCGTCCGCGAAACCTACGCTCTGGCTGAAATATTCGCGGCGCGACGACCATTGCGTCGGCTTCGGTGAGTGGGTTTCCAGCCGCGCGACAGCAGAGCGGTGCGCGCCTGCTCCACGATGTCGGAACCGTGATCTTCCTTGATCACGTGGATGACGTGCCAGCCGAGGCGCTGCAGCGTCCGGTTGACCTGGACATCCAGGACATACTGACGGCGACTGTTGAGATGCTGCTCGCCGTCGTACTCGGCTCCGACTTCGAATTGCTCCCAGCACATGTCGAGTCGCCGGACGTAGCGTCCGCGCTCGTCATGAACCACGAACTGCGTGGTCAGGCGCGGCAGCCCGGCGTCGTGGAACAGCAACCGCAGCCAGGTTTCCCGTGGTGACTCGGCGCCGCCGTCGACAAGCGGTAACGCCGCCCGTAGCCGCCGCAGGCCACGCGCCCCGCGATGACGCTTCGCCAACAGCACGACGTCTTCGACGGCGAATGGCCGGGCGTTCATCAACGCGTCGAGACGTTCGACCGCCGTGTCACGCGGGAGATGGCGGCCAAGGTCGAACGCCGTGCGGGCCGGCGTGGTCACCCGGATGCCTGCGACGTCGGTCACCTCCTCCTCATCGAGGGTCTCGTCGCGAACGATCAGCCCCTTTTGGCGTCGCACGCCCGCGATCAGCTCGACGGGAACGTCGTCGTCAACCCACTTCGCCCCGTGCACGGCCGACGCGGCCACCCCGGCGATCACTGCTCCGGGCGACGAGAGGCCCACGCCGACAATCCGGTCGCGCAGCGAACGCCTGATACCGGCGCGGGACGTAAACGTTGCGGTACAGCGGCCGATACTGGCTGCGCAGGTGGGCCCTGGTGAGGTGGCCCGCGGCTATCGCGTGACTGCCGATGAATGGAATCTCCACATTGTTTGGACGCAGCCAGGCCCGGCGTGGCTCCCACTGTCATCGAGATCGACGCAAAGGTCGATCCGCCGCCGTCGAATCAGCCAAAGCGTCGGGTTCGGCGCAAACGCGAACCTAGTGCCGACGCGAACGCAGATAGTCCCCGACAACCGCGGCGCCCAGGCCGTCAAGGTCCGGCACGACAACGCGGCCTGCCACGCGACGCGCCACCTGGTCGATGAATCGGGCGAGCCCCGGATCGGAGCCGAGTCGGAAGATCGTCACCTGCGCACCCAGCCGGGCCACCTCGTCGAAACCGCGCACGGTATGGGCGATGGTGCGTGGGTGTGGAGGGTAGTCGAAGAAGACCTCGGAGCCGTCGTCGAAACCCTCGAGATGCGCGGTCGGCTCGCCATCGGTGACCACGAGCACGACCGGTTGTGCGTTGGGGTGACGACGCAGATGCCGCGACGCGAGGGCCAGCGCATGGTGCAGGTTGGTGCCCTGCTCGTAGACGCCTTCCAGGCCGGTCAACTCGGCGGCGGTCACGGTGCGGGCATAGCGGCCGAACGCGATGATCTCCAAGGCATCTGATCGGAAACGGGTCGAAACCAGGTGGTTCAACGCGAGCGCGGTGCGCTTCATCGGCAGCCAGCGGTTTTCCATCACCATCGAGAACGACGTGTCGACGAGCAGCGCCACCGCCGACTGCGTGCGGGTCTCGGTCTCGGAGATCTCGACGTCCTCGACGGCGAACCGGATCGGACGCTCGACCGTGCCCGTACCGGCCTGGCGCAGTACGGCATTGGTCACCGTGCGGGTGACATTCCACGGCTCGGTGTCGCCGAACTGCCATGGCCGCGTCGCACCGGTCAGCTCGCCGGCCGCACCGGCACGCCGGGTGTCCCGCTCGCCATGCCGGCCCGAAAGGCGTTGCGCGACATCACGGAGTGCGGTCTGGCCGAGCTGCCGCATGGCCTTGGGCGACAGCCGCCATTGCCCGTCCGAGCCGCGATCCAGAAAGCCCTGATTGACAAGGGCGCGCTCCAACTCCGCGAGGGTGCGGGCGTCGACCGCGGCCTCGTCGCCGAGCTGGCGGGCCAGCATGTCGAGGTCGACGTCGTCCATGGTGGCCCCGGCGTAGCTCTGCGAGAGCGCATCGGCCAACTGCTCCAACTCGGCGATGTCGGACAGCGCCTGGGCGCCCTGCCCCATGCCGAGCGGGTCGTCACCGGAGAACCGTTGCGAGCCCGTCCAATCCTCGCCGGGCCGGGCCGCCTGCAGATGTGCGTCAAGGCGGTTCAGCGCATTCATCAGCGACGGTGAGCCGAACGCCTGCTGCGCCAACGCATCCAGCTCGGCCCGCTGCTGCTCGGACAGACTGTTGCGGAACCGCTGCGCGGCGGCGGCCCGCTTCGCCAGCGAGTCCAGCAGTTCGTCGATATCGCGCGGGTTCTCCGGGAAGAACTCGCCGTGCTTATCCATGAAGTTCTGAAAGTCCTGCTGGGTGTCCTCGCCGCGCGCGTGCTTGTCCAGCAGGTCGTTGAGATCGTCGAGCATGTCGTTGACACGCTGACGGTCCTCGTCGGTGGCATTCTCGAGGGCCTCTTTCATGCCGGCGAAACGCTGATCGAGCATCTCGCGGCCGAGGAGATCCTTGATCTGCTCGTACTTTTCGCGGGCTTCCGGTGACCGCCAGTCGTATTCCGAGAGCTCCTGCACGGCCTTGGCCGGCGAGGGCGACAACGAGTCGAGCTGCAGTTCACCGAACCGGGCATCGTCGTCGAGCGCCCGTGCGAGTTCTTTGCGCTCGGCCAGCACCGCCTCGTCGAGCAGCTTCTTGATCTCCTGCAATGTGCCGTCGAGGTTGTTGCGCTGCAACAGTTCCCGACGCCTGCGGTTGGCCTCGGCGGCCAACCGGTCCGCGCCACGCATATCGCGGGTGCCGCGCCGCATGAGCTCCGACAGCGCCCGCCGCGGCGAGCTGCCCTCCATCACGTTCTGGCCGATCTGCTCGAGCGCGTCGCGCAGATCGATCGGCGGCGCCAACGGGTCGGGGCCACCGGTGTACCTCGAATACCGCGAGGTATGCCCATGGCCCCGGCCGGCGCCGCGGCCGGGATCAGCCATAGACGGTCTCGCCCTCCCCTGACACCTTGTCGATGCGTTTGGCCAGATACAGCGCTTCGAGCGCCAATTCGATCGCGGCGGCGCGCTGTCCGACCGACACCGCATTCAGCCGAGTCGTGATCGCGTCGACCGCGGGCAGGTCCGGCAGCGCGGCCAGCACGTCCTTCGCCGACACCCGCTCGCCGGTGGTCACCGGGGAGCCTTCCTCGACCGCGGCCACCACCGGGCCGACGTCGATGCCGCCCAGCAGCCGCTGTGCGGTGTCGGCGGTCGCGCGTCGCAGGAGATGCTCCAGCACCGCCTGCTCGCGCCCTTCCTCGCCCGTCTCGAACTCCAACTTGCCGCGCAGCACGTCGATCACGGTGGCGAGGTCGACGACACGCGCCACGGGATCGTCCTCGCCGAGGATGGCCGAGCGGTGCCGCGCCGATGCCGCCACCGTCTCGGCGGCCGCGATCGCGAACCGGGCCGACACACCCGAACGCTGATCGATCGAGTTGGAATCACGCAGATTGCGTGCAAACCGGGCCAGGATCGCCAGCAGGTACTCCGGCACCTCGGCCGCGAGATGCGCCTCCTGGCGGATGACGCCCACCTCGGCATCGATCTCCAGCGGGTAGTGCGTGCGGATCTCGGCGCCGAAGCGATCCTTGAGCGGGGTGATGATGCGGCCGCGGTTGGTGTAGTCCTCCGGGTTGGCGCTCGCGACGACGAGGACGTCCAGCGGCAGCCGCAGCGTGTAGCCGCGCACCTGGATGTCGCGCTCTTCCATCACGTTGAGCATCGACACCTGGATGCGCTCGGCCAGATCGGGCAGTTCGTTGACGGCCACGATGCCGCGATGCGCGCGCGGGATCAGCCCGTAGGCGATCGTTTCCGGGTCCCCGAGGCTCCGGCCCTCCGCGACCTTGATCGGGTCGATGTCGCCGACGAGATCGGCCACGCTCGTATCGGGCGTGGCCAGCTTCTCGGTGTAGCGCTCACTGCGGTGGCGCCATTCGATCGGCAGATCCTCACCCGAATCGGCGGCGCGGCGGATCGACTCCGGCGTGATCGGGCTGTACGGGTGCTCGCCCAGCTCGGCCCCCGCGATCACCGGCGTCCACTCGTCGAGCAATCCGGTCAGTGCCCGCAACAACCGGGTCTTGCCCTGGCCGCGCTCACCGAGCAGCACCACGTCGTGTCCGGCGATCAAAGCCCGCTCCAGCTGCGGGATCACCGTGTCGTCGAATCCGAGAATCCCGGGCCAGATGTCGCGGCGGTCCGCGAGTGCTGCCAGCAGGTTCTCCCGGATTTCGGCCTTGACGCCCCGTTCGCGGTGACCGGAAGCACGCAGCTCACCGACGGTCCGGGGCAGATCCTTGGGTTGACTCACCACTCCAAGCTACGACTGTGTGCGCCAGTAAGCATGGCCACCTACCTGACTCGGGGTTGCGATACCCCCGCCAAAGTCGTGGCGAGCGCCGTGCGACCGGTAGTCTGCGGGCCATGCCGTTGGCTAGCGGTCAAGTCTTCGCGGGGTTCACCATCGTCCGGTTGGTGGGCACCGGTGGCATGGGCGAGGTCTATCTGGCAACGCATCCGCGGCTGCCACGTGAGGACGCTCTCAAAGTGCTGCCCACGAGTGTCAGCTCGGACAACGAGTTCCGGCAGCGGTTCATCCGCGAGGCCGACATGGCCGCGACGCTGTGGCACCCGCACATCGTCGGCGTCCACGACCGCGGCGAGTTCGAAGGCCGGCTGTGGATCTCGATGGACTACGTCGACGGGCACGACGCGGCACGGCTGCTGCACGACCAGTACCCGGGCGGCATGCCTGCCGAGGACGTGATCGACATCGTCACCGCCGTCGGTGACGCGCTCGATTACGCGCATCAGCGCCAACTGCTGCACCGCGACGTCAAGCCGGCCAACATCCTCGTCACCAGCAAACAAGGCACGAAGCGGCGCATCATGCTGACCGACTTCGGTATCGCGCGGCGCACCGACGACGTCAACGGGCTCACCTCCACCAACATCACGGTGGGCTCGATGTCCTACACCTCTCCCGAGCAGTTGATGGGTCAGCCGCTCGACGGCCGCGCCGATCAGTACTCGCTGGCCGCGACCGCCTACCGGCTGTTCACCGGCGCGCCGCCGTTCTCCCACAGCAACCCGGCAGTGGTGATCAGCCACCATCTCAACTCGCCGCCGCCCAAGCTCGGCGACACCAAACCTGAACTCGCCAAGTTCGATTCGGTGATGGCGAAGGCACTGGCCAAGGACGCCAAGGACCGCTACGACACGTGCCACGACTTCGCGGTGGCACTCGCCGAGGCGGCCACCGGCACCGTCCCTGGCGTCGCCGCGGCACCGACCTCGGTGCCGTCCGCACCGCCGACCATGCCGTTGAAGGCCCAGCCGCTCCCGGTGCCGATGTCGCCGTCGAATCCGCAAGTGCACCCACCTCAGGCCGCGCCGTCGCAGCCGCCGGTGTACCAGTCCTCGTGGACCGGCACCGACGACCTGTCCGGCAAACAGCCGGTGGCCAGTCGGCCGGGGCCGCCGCCCCCACCGACGAACTTCGGTCCGCCGCCGCTGCCCTATACGACGCCGCCGCGCAAGTCCGGCGACAAACGCAAGCTGATCCTGGCCGCCGCCGCGATCGGTGCGGTGGTGCTGCTCGTCGGCGGTATCACGCTGGCCGTCACGTCGGGCGGTGACGATTCGGCGGCCGCCGATCAGACCACGACGTCGGTGGAGACGTCGGAGACCACGACCGAGACGACCGTGTCGACCACGCCGAAGCCGCCCGGCGGCCGCTCGTACACGATCGCCGACTACATCCGCGAGAACAAGATCACCGAAACCCCGATCCACCGTGGCGATCCGGGTGCACCGGTGTTCACGATGCCGACGCCGCCCGGCTGGGTCGACGCGGGCCCGCGCACGCCGGCCTGGGCCTACTCGGCGATCGTCAACGACGCGATCTCACCGACCGATCCCCCGTCGGTCATCTCGCTGATCTCCAAGCTCGCGGGCAACGCCGACGCGAACAAGCTGCTCGAGTTCGCCCCCAATGAGCTACAGAACCTGGCCGAATACGAGCCCATCGGCGGGGTCACGCGCGGAAACCTCGGCGGGTTCCCCGCGGTGCAACTGGGCGGCACGTACTTCAAGGACGGCAAGCGCCGCGCGATCACTCAGAAGACCGTGGTGATCGAATCACCCACGGGCTTCTACGTGTTGCAGATCAACGCCGATTCGCTGTATCGCGATTTCCAGGCGCTCGTCGATGTCAATAAAGCCATCGACCAGCAGGCCACCGTCACGCCCTAGCCCTTTGTCGGCGGCAGCATCTGGAAGCCGGACAGGATCGTCTCGGCGTCACGCTGATACGCCGGATTCGCCGGGTCGGTGGTCTGCACGGTGACGGCCGCGACGAAGGTCATGTCATCGGTGTGCAGTACCGCCGCGGTCACCATCGCCGGATGCGGCGCGACCAGACCCATCGGCGGCATCTGGTAATGGATTGTCTCGGCGGGCAACCCGCACAAGGTGTGGCTCTCGACCGAGATGTCGGTGGCGCCGAGCCCGGATTCCAACGCGTCGCGCTGGCTTGAGAAAACGACCTCAGGGTCTTCGTTGCCCGGCCCGCTCTCCAGCGTCACCACTGCGGTCGGGGCGAACTCGGGCGTGCCGAGCGCGGGATTGGCCATCGCGAACCGGATCAGCTCCGAGTCCATCATCGTGGTGCGTTCCCAGCCGTCCGGCTGCGGGACCTTGAGCACCGGCTCGTCGGGGTTGCGCGAATCGACCGTCGCGAGCTGCGCGTCGACCTCTTCACAGTCCGGGTTGTCGGTGGCCGCGGCCTCCAACAGATCCTGGCCGGGCACCGCCTGCGCGTCTTCGACGACGCGCGTGCACGACGCCGTGACCAGGGTGAGCATCGCCAGGATGGCGGCAGTACGCGTGGTGGCCTTCATAGCTGCCGCCTTCCTGCGACGAGTCGCATGCTAGTGCGCGAAATGTCTTGCGCCGGTGAGGTACAGGGTGATGCCGGCCTTCGCGGCGGCTTCGGTCACCACGTCGTCGCGCATCGAACCGCCGGGATGGACGATGGCCTTGACGCCCGCCTCGGTGAGGACTTCGAGCCCGTCGGGGAAGGGGAAGAACGCGTCTGAGGCCGCCACGGCGCCCTGCACGCGGTCAGCGGCGCGCTGTACGGCGAGTCGCGCTGCATCGACGCGGTTCACCTGGCCCATGCCGACTCCCACGGTCGCGCCGTCCTTGGCAACGACGATCGCGTTCGATTTTACTGCGCGGCAGGCACGCCAGGCGAAAGCCAGATCGGACAGCGTCTGCTCGTCGGCGGGCTGCCCCGTCGCCAGCGTCCAGTTGTTCGGATCGTCGCCGTCGGCGTCGAGGGCGTCCCGCTGCTGCAGCAGCACACCACCGCTGATCTGGCGCAGCTCGATACCGCCCACGAGCGGTTCGGACGCGACGAGGATGCGGATGTTCTTCTTGCGGGACAGCACTTCGACCGCACCGGGTTCGTAAGCGGGCGCGATGATCACCTCGGTGAAGATGTCGGCGATGGTCTCGGCCATCTCGACACTGACTTGGGTGTTCGAGGCGATGACGCCGCCGAACGCACTGAGCGGATCGCAT
Source organism: Mycolicibacterium wolinskyi str. Jessa 2025 (assembly GCF_049241375.1). Lineage (NCBI taxonomy): Bacteria > Bacillati > Actinomycetota > Actinomycetes > Mycobacteriales > Mycobacteriaceae > Mycobacterium > Mycolicibacterium wolinskyi. The sequence continues at coordinate 1,337,027 of NZ_CP185960.1, read as the reverse complement.
TCGTGCGCTTTGCGATGCGCGTCGGCCACCGACTTCGATGAGATCGCGATGCCGCACGGGTTGGCGTGCTTGATGATCGCCACACAGATCTGCTCGTGGTCGAACGCTGCCCGCCACGCCGCGTCGGCATCGGTGTAGTTGTTGTAGGACATCTCTTTTCCGTGCAGCTGCTCGGCCTGGGCCAGGCCCGGCCAGGCGGAGTCATCGCGATACACGGCCGCCTGCTGATGCGGGTTCTCGCCGTAGCGCAGCACCGCGCTGCGATGCCAGGTGCCGCCGAACCACTGCGGCAGCTTCTGGGCGTGCTCTTCGGGAGCGAGCGTGGACCCCATCCAGGTCGCAACGGCCACGTCGTACTCCGCGGTGTGACGGAACGCCAACGAAGCCAAGATCTTTCGCTCCGCGAGGGTGAAGCCGCCGGCACGCACCGCGGCGAGCACACCGTCATAGCCGATCGGGTCGACGACCACCGCCACACTGGGGTGGTTCTTGGCCGCGGCACGGACCATCGACGGGCCGCCGATGTCGATCTGTTCGACGCATTCGTCGACCGACGCTCCCGATTCCACGGTCTCGCTGAACGGGTAGAGGTTCACCACAACGAGTTCGAACGCCTCGACGTCGAGTTCCTTGAGCGCGGCGAGGTGTTCGGGCTTGCGGGTGTCGGCGAGCAGCCCGGCGTGCACGCGGGGGTGCAAGGTCTTCACCCGCCCGTCGAGCACCTCGGGGAAGCCCGTCACGTCTTCGACCGGGGTGACCGGAACACCGGTGCCGGCAATCGTTTTCGCGGTCGACCCGGTGGAGACGATCGTGACGCCCGCCTCGTGCAGGCCGCGTGCCAGATCGGCAAGGCCGGTCTTGTCGTACACACTGATCAGCGCCCGCCGGATCGGTTTCTTGTCGCTCATCGCAGTCTCCTCAGCATCCGAAGGTCGCCTTTCGTCCAGTCCAGGTCACGCCGCGGGTCGCCAGCGCGGCCAGCACGTCCACCAGGAGCCGTCGTTCGACGACCTTGATGCGTTCGTGCAAAGTCTCTTCGGTGTCGTCGTCGGCCACCTCGACAACCTGTTGCGCCAGAATCGGGCCGGTGTCCATCCCGGCGTCGACCAGATGCACGGTGCACCCGGTCACGCGCACGCCGTAGGCCAGCGCCTCCGGCACGGCGTGCGCCCCGGGGAAGGATGGCAGCAGTGCCGGATGCGTGTTGACCACCCGGCCCGGGAAGGCGCTCAGGAACTGCGGGCCGAGAATTTTCATGAAGCCGGCCGAGACCACCAGGTCCGGTTGATGTTCGGCCGTTGCGGCCGTGATCGCAGCGTCCCAGGCAGCCCGGTCGGGGTGATCGCCGAGGCGCACGGTGTAAGACGCCACGCCGGCGTCGGCCGCGATGTCGAGTGCCGCGCACTTACGGTCGGTGCCGACGGCGACGACCCGTCCCGGATAGTCGTCGACGGCCGCGGCCAGTAGCGACGCGAGCAACGATCCGGTGCCCGAAGCCAGCACTACCAGCCGTGCCGGTGCACTCGGGGGCACACGTAGCGGTTGCTGCACGCGCAGCAGCCTAGTCGGCCTTGTCGCGCGGCTTATCGCCGGACACGTCCTCGTCGGCGATCTCGTCCACGATGAAGTGATCTTCGGGGTCGTCATGCAGATCGACGACGGGCCCGGCGGGGTGCGCACCGGTGTCCTCGGAGTGCCACGACACGATCGGTTGGTCGGGCTCATCGGCGTCGAGGGGAACCTCCTCGACATCGACGAAGGCGTCCTCGTCCTCGGGCTCGGGCTCGCGCTCGACTTCAGGCTCCGGTTCGGGCTCGGGCTCTGGCTCGGGAGCCGGAGCAGCCGGAGCCACCACCGGTCGGCGGCGTCGCGCGAATCCGCCGGCCATCGACACCGTCAGCCCGCCGATCCCGACGAACCACAGGAACACCGCGGGCGCGAACGTCGCCTGGTCCACCCCGACGTCACCGAAATTGCCGAGGCGTCCGCCGCCGGCATAGCCGAGCAGCGCCATCGCCGCGGCCGCAAGCGCAGCGGCGACGACCAGCTTGGCCAGCGCGGGCAGCACCGGGAGCGGCCGCCGGGCGCATTGCTGACCGACCGCGACGGCCGATGCCGCGCCGACGATCAGCAGCGCCACCCAGACCGGGCCGAGCGGCGGCGCAGGCACCGCGGCCAGCACGGGCACCGCCGGGATGTCGCCGCCGAACACCGTGAACGAGCTGAACGTCGCCAACCCCACGTGTGCACTGGACCCGACCGCGATGGCCGAGGTTCCCACGATCACGTTCGGTATGTAGAGCATCGACAGCACGGTCAGGCTGAACTGCCCGAACACCGTGTCGGTGATGGCATAGAGGTCGTGCATAGTGCCCCAATGCACGACCAACGACGCAGCCGTCACCACACCGGACAGCCCGAACAGCGCCAGCACGCCGGCAGCGGCCGCGCGAAATGCGTCGGGCAGCCAATTGGGCAGCGGCGACGCGGCCAGGGTGCGACGCCCAATCTTCGACGCCACCCCGATCACCGCGCCGATGGCGTGCACGGCCAACACGCCGCAGAACGCACGCAGTGCGTTCGGGGTTTGCAGTTCGGTGATCACCGACGCCGCGTCGTGGATCACCGCCAGCAGGATGGCCGCGATCAACAACGGCCCGCCGAGAGCGGAGGCCACGACCCAGCGAGTGACGAACCACGAGGAGTTGGGTGCGGTGGCCGCCGCGGTGGTGCGGGCGGTTCCCCACACCATCGCGAGCACCGGCAGCAACGGCATGACGCCGAGTTCGCGCCCGCCGATCGACACCGGCACCTGATGCACGCCCAACCACATGCTCGCGATCGCGCCGAACGCGCCCGTCATGTCGCTGTTGGCAATGAGCAACTGCAACAACACGACCGCGGCGATGATCACCAACGCCACGACGGACGGCCCGAACGCGACCCGAAGCAGCTCACGCGCCTGGCGTGCGCCGACTGGCCGGGATTCCACTAGCTGGGCCGCTCCTCGCATGTGATCGCGCGTGCGCAGGTCACGCACGCGCGGATCAGCTTACGACGACGACTGGCCAGATTGCTGTGAAGACGGCTGCTGTGCCTGCGGCTGCGCCGGAACCTGAGTGGTGGGCGCCGACGAGCCGGTCTGCTGCTGCGGCTGGCCGTAGGTCGGAAAGCCGGTGGGCGGGGTCGGCGGGCCGCTCTGCTGACCGCCCTGCGGGGCGCCCTGGGGGCTCTGCGACGGGAAACCGCTGCTGCCGGGGTAGCTGCCGTACTGCGACGGGTAGCCGGGGCGCTGCGGAGCGGACTGCCCGTAAGGCTGGCCGCCGCCGACCTGCGGCTGGCTCTGCTGACCGTAGTACTGCGAAGGTCCGCCGTACTGGCCGTACTGCGGCTGCTGCTCGTAGGCCGGCTTGGGCGCCGGCGGCGTGAGCACGCCCGAGTCGAACAGGAGCGCCGCGATTGCCGAGCCGGCCTGGATCAGCGTGAGCACCAGGATCGTGTAGAGGGCCCAGCCCGCTTCTCCCCCGGTCGCGACCAGATCGGAGATCGCGAGCAGCAGGGCAAAGGTGGCGATCACACTGACGACGGCCACGTAGTTCTTCTGCTTGGGCAGCAGGCTGACGCCGGCCAACAACCCGGCCAGCAACGACAGCAGGACCGGCAGGGCACCGAGCCCGGCCGCGGCTTCCAGCGCGAAGCTGACCAGGTAGGTGATCGGGCCCGCGGCGGCGACGACCGCCAGCAGGATTTCCGGCAGCTTGCTTTCACCGGGCGCTACGTCCGTCTTCGCGAACTGCTGTGTTGCGCCGTATTGAGAACCCGACTGCGGTGCGGGTGGGTATCCGGGGCTACTAGGCGGGTAGGTCATGACCTCTCCTGTGCTGATCGAGCGTCGCGTCGTGCATTCCACGCAGGCATGGATGCGGACCTGGTACGGACCACGTGAGCGATTCGAGCTTCCACGCTAGCGCACCCGCATGGGTGCAGGGCACACGCTCTGTATGTCAGACAGGTCTCAAGCAGATACCAGTACGGGCGCGTCGATCGAATCCTGTTCGGCCGCCTCGATTTCGCGGACGAGCGGCAGCACCTTGGCGCCGAAGTACTCTATTTCCTCTTGGAAATGCAGGAAGCCGCCGAGGATCAGGTCGACACCGCGTTTGCGGTACGCCGCAATACGTTCCGCGATCTGTTCGGGGGTGCCGATCAGCTGTGTGCGGAACCCATCGTTGTACTGCACCAGATCCTCGAAACTCGAATCAGCCCACATACCCTTCTTGTCCGCGGTGGAGTTGCCGGCCTGCTGCACCGCCGATCGGAAGCCCTCGACGGCAGGTTTGTTGGCCTTCGCGACGATTTCCCTCAAGGTCTCCTTCGCCTCGGCCTCGGAGTCACGCGCGATGATGAACCCGTTGAGCCCGAACTTCACTTCACGATTTGCGTCGCGGGCATGTTCGCGAACGTCGACCACCTGTTCGGTGAGACCGTCGAAATCCTTGCCGTTGGAGAAGTACCAATCCGCGTAATAGCCGCCATTGCGCCGCGCGGCGGTGGAATTGCCGCCCTGGAACAGCTCCGGGTTGGGCCGCTCCGGGGTGTTGAGGGGTTTCGGCTTCAGCGTGAAGTCGTGAATGCGATAGAAATCACCACGGAAGTCCACGTCGTCCTCGGTCCAGATCTTGCGCAACACCTGGAGGAACTCGGCGCTACGGCGGTACCGCTCGTCGTGTTCGAGCCACGGTTCGCCGAGATGGGTGAACTCGTCCTTGAACCAGCCGCTGACGACGTTGACCGCGAATCGTCCGCCGGACAGATGGTCGGCGGTCGCGCCCAACTTGGCCAGGACGGCGGGTTGCCACAGGCCGGGATGGACGGCCGCGATGACCTTGAGCTTCTGGGTCGCTAGCAGCAAGGCCAGGGAAAAGCTCGTGGATTCGTGCTGATACTCGGCGCCGTAGCTGGCCTCGTAGCGGACCTGGCTCAGCGCGTACTCGAAGCCGTTGTTCTCGGCGGTCTGCGCGAGCTTGGCGTTGTACTCGTAGTTCCAGTCGGTGCGCTGCTCGACGTCGCTCGTGACCAGGCCGCCGCTGACGTTGGGCACCCAGTAGGCGAACTTGACGTGGTCGGCGATGCGTTCGGTCGTCATGGACAGTGATCCCAGCAAACACCGCACCGGTCGTCGCGGGTATCGCTCGCGCTGAACTTTTCTCCGCACCGTCCGCGCAACGAGGCGCGGCGTCTTGCTACCCAGACTGAAACACGTTCTAATTCTGGTCATGGATTACGGGCTCGTTCTTTTCACCAGCGACCGCGGCATCACCCCGGCTTCGGCGGCGAAGCTGGCCGATGACCACGGTTTCACCACCTTCTACGTGCCCGAACACACCCACATCCCGATCAAACGCGAGGCCGCGCATCCCACCACCGGTGACGAGTCGCTGCCCGATGACCGCTATATGCGCACCCTCGATCCGTGGGTGTCGTTGGGCACGGCGTGTGCCGTGACGTCGCGCGTGCGGCTGTCGACGGCCGTCGCGCTGCCCGTCGAACACGATCCGATCACCCTGGCCAAGTCGATCGCGACGCTGGATCACCTGTCCGGCGGCCGGGTCAGCCTGGGCGTCGGATTCGGTTGGAACACCGATGAACTCGCCGACCACAAGGTTCCGCCCGGCCGCCGCCGCACGATGCTGCGCGAGTACCTGGAGGCGATGCGGGCGCTGTGGACCGAGGAAGAGGCCTCCTACGACGGCGAATTCGTGAACTTCGGACCGTCGTGGGCCTGGCCCAAGCCGGTCCAATCGCACATCCCCGTGTTGGTCGGTGCGGCCGGCACCGAGAAGAACTTCAAGTGGATCTCCCGCTCCGCCGACGGCTGGATCACCACGCCGCGTGACTTCGACATCGACGAACCGGTGAAGCTGCTGCAGGACACGTGGGCGGCGGCCGGGCGCGACGGCGCCCCGCAGATCGTGGCGCTGGACTTCAAGCCCGACGCCGAGAAGCTGGCCCATTGGCGCGAGATCGGCGTCACCGAGGTGCTCTTCGGACTACCCGACAAGTCGGAATCCGAGGTCGCCGCCTACGTCGAGCGGTTGGCGGGCAAGCTGGCTGCGCTGGTGTAGTCAGTCGCCGATGCGATCCAGGATCCCCTGGGCGATCGCGACCACAGCGCCGGCCGGCTTGGCGTCTTGAAGCTGCACTTCGACCAAGACGTTTCCGCGCGCTGCCACCGCTCTGTCGAGGTACAGCTCTTCGCCGTCCATCGCGTTCTGCAGCGTGGTCATGCCGTCGTGGTTCGACTCCGGGGTGCCCAACGTCCATGACTCGCGCGCGTCCGGCCCGGTGTAGGTGAACTTCTTCTCGGCGCAGCTTTTCCACAGCTCGATGTAGTCGCCCAATGCCGATTGCGCGGCGTTGGCACTCTCGAAAGTCGCCACCGATTGGTCGACGGCAGGCAAGCCCTTCTTGTTACTCGGCCCCGTTCTGGTCTGGAAGATCGCCTCGTAGCCGTTTTCGTCGTAGACGACGGACATGCCGCTGTACATCGCGCCCAGGCAATCCAGCGGGTCGTAGCTGCCGGGATCGTCGGCCGCGTCCGGATTCATCCACGACGCGACAGTCACCATCCCCGGCAACTTCACGATGTCCGAGATCTCGTCCGGACTCAGCAGGAGGCCTTCGAGATCGGAATCGTCGACAACCGGGCCCCCGGCCTGCACCGCGGCCGCCTGCCCGTCGACCGTCCGCGGCTGCACACCCCAAATGACCAGTGCCACAACGGCAACCAACGCCACCAGGGCGGCGGCGACGAGGCCGACGGTTCGTCCGGTGCTCGACTTCTTGGGCGGTTTCGGCACCGGGTACCAGACCTGGGTCATGGGGTCAGCCTACGGACCATCGGGTGCTGTCAGCGGGTCAACACGTGCTTTTGAGAGGTGTCAACGCGCATACCCGTCCGGGCAGCCCACCTCTTCAACGCACTGTGACGAACGTGCAGGCTTTCGTGCCCGCTGGGCGACGACGCCACAAGAGGTTGCACGTTCGTCACAGCGCGACCACATACCCGCCTGGGGCTCGGCCGCTGCGCGGGACATCGCTCAAGCGAGCGACGCGCGGTTGCCCTTGTCACCGGAGCGCACGACGATCGCCGCACCGAGCGGATCGCCGTCGGACAACAGGCCCACGAGATCCTCGTCCTTGGTCATTGCGAGGAACCGGCCGCCGTCGGAATCCAAGCGGCCGATGATGATCCCCGTGCGCACCGGCCAGTCGTAGCGCACGGTGTAGGTCTCGATCGTCGCAGCGCCGTCGGCGTTCTCGGTGATGGATACCGCGGGCAGCGCCGCGACGTGCCGTTGCAGCTCGGCGCTGTTATCGGGTGCCCAATCAGCGGGTTCGGTCGAATAGATGCCGACCGAGTACTTGCTCGCGATACCGCCGTTGGCGCCCACCAACGCGAATTGCCCTGGTTTGTCGCGCATTTCGTTGACGGCCTCGGCGATGCCGTGCATCGAGTAGTTGTTGCCCGGACCACCGAAGAACGGCAGCCCGCCGGTGAGCGTCAGACCGCGCGGATCGTCCGTGGCCAGACCGATTCCGTCGCAGATGTTGAACACCGGGAAGGGGAAGCAGCTGTAGAGATCGAAGGCCGCGACGTCGTCGAGTCCGATGCCGGCAACCCGCAGCGCCTCGTTCACCGCCGTCACCGCGACGGCGCTCGCGCCGATGTCCGCGCGCTCCAGCAGCTTCTGTTCTTTCATGTCGGCGTGCCCGCGCAGGTACACCCATTTCTCGTCGGGCACCCCGAGCCGGCGTGCGGTCCCTACCGACATCAGCAGCGTGGCAGCGCCCTGGTTGACCTGATCGCGGGCCACCATCAGGCGCGGATACGGGTCACAGATCATGCGGTTGCTGTCGGTGACGGTGGCCAACTCCTCGACCGAGCGCTCCACCGGCGCCGCCGAAAACGGGTTCTTGGAGGCAACTTTCGAGAACGGAGCGAACAGCTCGGCCATCGCTTGCCGGTAAGCGGCGACCGACAAGCCCAAGCGGGTCCGGCGGGCGTTCTCCAGCAAGCCGTACTGCACGGGTGCGCCGATCAATCCATGCTTGACCGTGTACTCGTCGAAGATGCCGTCGTAGCCGAAGCCGCGGTCTTCCAATTGACCGTCGATCGTCTCGGTGAAATCCGGCTTGTCGTCCCTCTTCGCGAAATATCGTTCCGTCGACACCGCGTCGGACCCGAACAACAGCACGACGTCGGAGTCTCCGGCCGCGATGGCCGCCGCGAACTCGGTGACCAGGTGCTGAGGGCCCTGACCGCCGATCACTTCGAGGATTGCCCTGGCCGGCTCGGCACCGACTCGGCGCGCCACCGAACGCGGGTAATTGTTGGAGGCACCCAACGGCGGCGGCGTCGGCCCGGAGATCTCGAACTGGCGAACGCCCGCGACGGTGTCGATGGCCCGTGCTACGGCGTCGATGTCGGCACCACAGTCATGGAGGGCGGCCTTGGCCGCCTCGGTGGCGAGTTCCACAGACGACATGCCGCGGTACCCCGGATCGTCGATGCGTTCGGTGAACTGCCCGACGCCGACGATGACGGGTGTGCGGGGATCGACCATGACAAACCTCCTGACACGTGTTAATTCGCCAGGCTAACGGATGGGTCTTTGACGGGCGAATTCGGTGCACACGGACCCGCTTGACGAGCCTGTCACTTAGTGACACTCTTGGAGTTGTCACTAAGTGACAGGGCGGAGGTGAGGGGTATCAGCGACAAGCAGGCCGAAGCACGGCTGGCCGTATCCCGACATGCCTGTGCCCTGTTCTGGGAACGCGGTGTCGCCGGCACGAGTGGTGACGACATCGCCGCTGCCGCAGGGCTTTCCACCCGCACCATCTGGCGCTACTTCCGGACGAAGGAAAGTTGCGTCGAGCCCCTGCTGGCCAAGTCGGCCGACCGATTCGTCGCGTCGGCGCGTCGGTGGCCCCACGAGCTCTCCCTGTCCGAACACCTTGCGGCAGACAGCATCGAACACCCGCTCACGCCGCAGGACATCGAGGACGAGATCAGCGCAATACGGCTCGCCACGATGACGTCGTCCGAACCCGCCCTGCGCACTTCGTATCTGATGGTTCACGACCGCATGGAGCAGGGACTCATCCCGGTGATCGCCGACCGGCTGGGTCTCGCGGAAGACGATCTCACCGTGCGCCTGTGCGCGGCGGCCGTTACGGGCGCGTTCCGCGTCGTCGACGAAGACGTCAGCAAGGCCGTCATCGTCGACGGAAAGAAGGTCAGCCAGTCCGAGGCCCTGGCGCTCATGGACAGGGCCATCCGGGAAGCCACCAACGGTCGATTGGGCGGCCCGGTCGAACCCCGATAGCACAACTGAAAACGCACACAGCGAGTCTCCCGTCGGGAGGCCCGGCGAACGAGCTTGCCTTCCAACCAGAAAGGACCACAATGGCCCTCCCCGAACTCATCACCGTCGAGGACTTCTTCAGCGCCCCAGAACGCGCGGCCGCCACCATCTCACCGGACGGCACCAAGCTCGCCTACCTCGCGCCGTGGCGCAACCGACTCAACGTCTGGGTCCAGGGCATCGACTCCGATGACGCGCCGCGGTGCGTGACCGCCGACGAGACCCGCAGCGTCTACATCTACCAGTGGACGCACGATTCGCGGTGGCTGATCTATATGCAGGACAGCGGCGGTGACGAGAACTGGCACGTCTACCGCGTCGACCCCGACAACCCGGATGCTTCGGCCGTCGATCTCACGCCGTTCCCCGGCGCCAGAGCACAATTCGACCTTCTCAAGGGCCGCCCCGGAAAGGCTGTCGTTCAGATCAACAACCGCAATCCCGAACTGCTCGACGCCTACGAACTCGACATCGCCACCGGCGAGCTCACGCTGCTCGCTGAGAATCCCGGCAACGTCGTCCAGTGGATCAGCGGGCCCAGCGGGGACCTGTTCACCAACACGCTCACCGCCGACGGCGATGTCGAGATATCGCAATGGGACTCGGCCACAAGCACACTGCGAACCATCAAGGTCTATGACGGAACCGACTACCCCCTCGGCATCAATCCCGTCACCGTCACGCCCGACGGCACCGGCATCTGGCTGGGATCCAACGAGGGCACCGACCTGACGCGGTTGGTCCGCCTCGACGTGGCGACCGGCGAAGAAACCGAGGTGGACAGCCACCCGACGCTCGACCTGGCCTGGACGCTCGGGCTTCCGGTCGCGCCGCTGATCCTGCGCCGACGAACCGGTGAGCTCCTCGGTGTCCGCTACTACGGGGAACGTCAGGTGATTCACGCGCTCGACCCGGATTTCGCTGCGGTACTGGAGAATCTGACCAAGCTCTCGGACGGCGACCTCACCGGCATGTCCTGTGACGACAGCGAGCAGTGCTGGGTCGTGAGCTTCAATCACGATCGCGATCCCGGGGCAACCTATTTCTACGACCACTCGACAGGCGAGAGCCGACTGCTGTTCCGGCCCTATCCGAAGCTCGATCCAGAGAAACTGGCACCGATGACCCCGGTGACCATCACCGCGCGCGACGGCTTGCTGTTGCATTCGTATCTGACGCTGCCGGTCGGTGTCGAACCAGTCGATCTGCCGATGGTTCTGCTGGTCCACGGCGGGCCTTGGGCCCGCGACAGCTGGAGCTTCCAGCCCGATGTCCAGATGCTGGCGAACCGTGGATATGCGGTGCTGCAGGTCAACTTTCGCGGATCGACCGGCTATGGCAAGGCGTTCACCAAGGCCGCCATCGGTGAATTCGCGGGCAAGATGCACGACGACCTGATCGACGCCGTCGATTGGGCCGTCAAACAGGGCTACGCCGATCGCGATCGCGTCGCGATCTTCGGTGGCTCCTACGGCGGATACTCCGCGCTCGTCGGCGTCACGTTCACACCCGACGTGTTCGCCGCGGCCATCGATTACGTCGGGATCTCCAGCCTCGCGAACTTCATGCGCACGCTGCCGAATGTCGGTCGGCGATTTCTCGCCACCAACTGGCATCTGTACGTCGGCGACCCGTCGGACCCCGAGCAAGAAGCCGACATGCTGGCGCGCTCCCCCATCACGCGCGTCGATCAGATCCGCACGCCGCTATTCGTGGTGCAGGGCGCCAACGACTCTCGCGTCGTCCAAGCCGAGTCGGACAACCTCGTCGAAGCACTCCGCAAGCGCGGCGTCGAAGTGGAATACATGGTCAAGGAGAACGAGGGACACGGATTCCTGAATCCCGACAACAACATTGACATGTACCACGCGGTCGAGCGATTCCTCGCCGAACACCTGGGCGGTCGCCTTTAACTGCCGAACAGACGCGTAGGTCCCCGAAATCGGGTGATTTCGGGGACCTTAACGTCTGCTCGCGCAGGGAAAGTTACAGCGACTCGAGGATCTCGCGAGCCAACTTGGCGGTCTCGGACGGGGTCTTGCCGACCTTCACGCCCGCGGCCTCCAGGGCCTCCTTCTTGGCGGCCGCGGTGCCCGACGAGCCCGACACGATGGCCCCGGCGTGGCCCATGGTCTTGCCCTCCGGCGCGGTGAAGCCCGCGACGTAGCCGACAACCGGCTTGGAGACGTTGGCCTTGATGTAGTCGGCTGCCCGCTCCTCGGCGTCGCCGCCGATCTCACCGATCATCACGATGACCTTGGTCTCGGGATCCTTCTCGAACGCCTCGATGGCGTCGATGTGGGTGGTGCCGATGACCGGGTCGCCGCCGATGCCGATGGCGGTCGAGAAGCCGAAATCGCGCAGCTCGTACATCATCTGGTAGGTCAGCGTGCCCGACTTCGACACCAGGCCGATCGGGCCCTTGCCGGTGATGTTGTTTGGCGTGATGCCGACCAGCGACTCGCCGGGCGTGATGATGCCCGGGCAGTTGGGGCCGATGATGCGGGTCTTCTGGCCCTTCTCCACGTTATAGGCCCACGCATAAGCGGTGTCCTGCACCGGGATTCCCTCGGTGATGACGACCAGCAGCGGGATCTCGGCGTCGATGGCCTCGATGATCGCGTCCTTCGAGAAGGCAGGCGGCACAAAGGCGATCGACACGTCGGCGCCGGTCTCCTTCATGGCCTCGGCGACCGACCCGAAGACCGGCAACTCGATGTCGTTGCCGTCCTTGTCTTTGTGCGACACCTTGGTGCCGGCCTTGCGCGCGTTGACACCGCCGACCACCTGGGTGCCGGCCTTGAGCATCAGCGCGGTGTGCTTGGTGCCCTCACCGCCGGTGATGCCCTGGACGATGACCTTGGAATCCTTATTCAGGAAGATAGACATTCTCGTTGGCTCCCTTACTTGTTCGCCAGCTCGGCGGCTTTGTCGGCACCGGAATCCATGGTCTCGGCCTGGATCACCAGCGGGTGGTTGGCCTCGGCCAGGATGCGGCGGCCCTCCTCGACGTTGTTGCCGTCCAGGCGCACCACCAGCGGCTTGTTGGCCTCGTCACCGAGGATCTGCAGCGCCTTGACGATGCCGTTGGCGACGGCGTCACACGCGGTGATGCCGCCGAACACGTTGACGAACACGCTCTTGACCTGAGTGTCGTTGAGGATGACGTCCAGGCCCGCGGCCATCACCTCGGCCGAGGCACCGCCACCGATGTCGAGGAAGTTGGCCGGCTTCACGCCGTTGTGCTTCTCGCCCGCGTAGGCGACGACGTCCAGCGTCGACATGACCAGACCGGCACCGTTACCGATGATGCCGACCTCGCCGTCGAGCTTGACGTAGTTGAGGTCGTTCTCCTTGGCCTTGAGCTCGAGCGGATCGGTCGCGTCCTTGTCCTCGAACTCGGCGTGGCCGGGCTGACGGAAGTCGGCGTTGGCGTCGAGGGTGACCTTGCCGTCGAGCGCAAGGATCTGATCGTCGGGGGTACGCACCAGCGGGTTGACCTCGACCAGGGTGGCGTCCTCCTTGACGAACACCTCCCACAGCTTCGCGATGGTCACCGCGGCGGCGTCGAGCACCTCGGCCGGCAGGTGGCCTTGCTCGGCAATCGAGCGAGCGAACGCCGGATCGACACCCTTGACCGCGTCGACGGGCACCTTGGCCAGCCGCTCGGGCTTGGTCGCGGCGACCTCTTCGATCTCCATGCCGCCCTCGACCGAGCACATCGCGAGGTAGGTGCGGTTCGCGCGATCGAGCAGGAACGAGATGTAGTACTCCTCGGCGATGTCGCTCGCCTCGGCCACCAGCAACTTTTTGACGACGTGGCCCTTGATGTCGAGGCCGAGGATGTTCCCGGCGTGCGTGAACGCGTCATCAGGGGTGGCTGCGTACTTGACACCGCCGGCCTTGCCACGGCCACCGGTCTTGACTTGTGCCTTCACCATCACCGGGCGGCCGATTTCCTCGGCGATCGCCTTGGCGTCCTCGGCGGAGTCGGTCACCCGGCCGGGCGTCGTGGGGACGTTGTGCTTGGCGAACAGCTCTTTCGCCTGGTATTCGAAGAGATCCATTTGCTTCCTAATTAGGCGGTGTCTGTCTGCTTGGCCTCGAACGCGCGTCGAAGCCGCCCGGTCCGGTACCTCTCTGACGGGCCCGGACGCACTTTATCCACCGAAGAGTGAGGCTTAGGCACCGCCTACGACTCATGTGGCAGATCTCACCGGGGTCGGTCGGTGATACAGATCACATTCCGGCGCGGAATAGTCGCATAAGTTGCCACCATCATTGGGATTTGGTTAACGTGCCTCTGGTCCAGATAACGTTCAGGTCACGTCGAGAAGGATCTTCCAGGTTGCCGCAGCATCGTTCTTCCGCGTCTCCCAAGGGAGTACCGACGAACGCACGGCACCGCACCATCCCTTCGCCCGACGAACTCGACGCTGCCGAAGTCACCGACATCATCCCGTTCAACGAGTTCGGCAAGCTCACTGATCTGGAGTTTCACTCCTCGAGCGCCTTCGATCGGGAATCGCGCGTCATCCACGCACCCGAGCTCGACGACTTGCACGACACCGACGATCTCGTCCCGGTCCGGCTCGCCGTGCCGTCGCAGTTCCGTCCCGATGCCGGCAAGGAGCGCAGCTCCGCCCACGCGTACCGCGACAGCCACACCGACGTCAGCGACGGCGTCGCCGCGACCGACATCATCGACATGGCCGGCCGCCGCGGCGCGCACCGCAAGGAGAGCACCGGCGCCGTCAAGAGCCGTCTGATGATCGCGGCCATGGCCGCCGGCGCCACCGCGGCGGGTGCGTACTCGTTCGGCAACGGCACCGAGGCCCAGGCCGCCGACGACACCGTGATGGCGAGCGGACAGACCCGGGTGAACGGCGCTGCCGTCACCGGTTCCGTCGACGGCATGCAGATCGTGTCCGTGGCCTCGAACACGGACTCGTCGGTGCACGCCGAGGAGATCACCAAGGCCGCCGCGTTCGCACAGGAGCGCGCCGAGCGCGAGGCCCGGCTCGCCCGCCCGCTGTTCGCGATGCCCACCAAGGGTGTGTGGACGTCCGGCTTTGGTTACCGCTGGGGCGTTCTGCACGGCGGCATCGACATCGCCAACTCGATCGGCACCCCGATCTACGCCGCCTCCGACGGCGTCGTGATCGACGTCGGCCCGACGGCCGGTTACGGCGCCTGGGTCAAGATCCGGCACTCGGACGGCACCGTCACGCTCTACGGCCACATCAACACGTGGCTCGTCAGTGTCGGCGAGCGCGTCATGGCCGGCGACCAGATCGCCACCATGGGCAACCGCGGTAATTCGACCGGCCCGCACCTGCACTTCGAGGTCATGCTCAACGGGTCGGACCGCATCGACCCGACGAGTTGGCTGGCCAAACGTGGTCTCAGCGTCGGCGGCTATGTTGGCTGAGTGAGCCATCCAGGTCCTTCCGACGCCGATTCTCCCGACCAGGACGACCACACCCGCATCCTCCGCCGCCAGCCCGAGGGATTCCCTTCCGGTCCGGTTTCGAAACCTTTGCCAAGTTCCGATGACCCGAAAACCAGCATCATCCGGCGTCATCCCACGGGCGCCATTCCCACCGCCGCCGACGCGGAGCCTCAGATGAGCCTGATCGGCGATCCCGCCGGCGGTGAGGCACAGACCGGTCTCATCGGTCCAACGGCCGTCAGCGACGCCCAGACGGGCCTTATCGGCCGCCCCGCCGACGACGCACGGACCGGCTACATCCCGCGTGCTCGGCCGATCGCGATCCCGCGGACGTCAGCGAACACCAATCCCCGGTCGGCCGTAGCGGCCTCGGTTGTCAGCATCCTCAGCGGGTGGGCGACCGGTGTCATCGCCACCGACCTCATCGCCGGCTGGTGGCGCACCGACGCATTGTTCTGTGTCGCGATCGGATTTCTCGCCGCGATCTCAGCCGCAGCAACCATCGGCGGGCTCATCGCCTTGTTGCTGCGCCGCAGGATGGGTCGGCTGCTGATCGTCGTCGGCGCGATCATCGGGCTGCTCATCTTCGGCAGCCTGTTCATCGCAGGTGCCAAGTTTCATCCGGTCGTCTACGCGATGCCGATCCTTCCGGCGGTCAGCATCGGCCTCACCTTGCTGCCCTCCACGGGCCGCTGGGCGGGGTCGCGGAACTAGCGTCGGCGTCGCTGCCCGCGTTCACAGCTTCCGGTCAGCCTGATCCAAACCGTCGACCCGAATTCGGGCGCAGGCGTCTACTGGGGCGGATTCGCGTGTGTTCACGCCATGACACCCCTCCGGAGGCCCGCTCCCATGTTCAGCCGCATGTTGCGCATCGTGTTCGTATTGGCAATGGCCGCAACGGCTGTCGCGTGCTCCGGCAATGACAGCGGTCCCGGTGGGTACACCCTGCGGATCGGGGCCACGTCGGTCACCGGAACCCCGGCGGGATCCCTGGGATGGGGCGATCGCGAAGGCATCCTCGCCGAACAGCTCAAGGCCGCGGGCGTCGACAAGATCGAGTACTCGTTCTTCCAGTCCGGCAGTGACGTGGTCTCGGCACTGTTCGCCGGCGCGATCGACGTGGCGGCGGTCGGCGACAACCCGGCGCTGCGCGCCCGCAGCAGGGACGCGAAAGTGGTTCTGCTGTCCCTTGATTCGATCAACGGCGACGCCTGGATCGTCGGCGCGAAGGGCGGGCCGACCGATATCCAGGGGCTGGTCGACAAATCCGTCACCGCGCCGCAAGGCACGATCCGCGACCGGGCCGCGCGCCAACTCATCGACACCGCGGGCTTGACGGGCAAGATCCAGGTGCGTGACGTGCCGACGCCCGAATCCATCGCCGGGCTGAGTTCCGGACAGATCGACGCGACCGTGGTCACAGGCGCCAGCGCAATAGAGCTGCAATCCAAGGGCTTTCCCGTCATCGACAGCCTGTCGCGGCACGGGTTCGGCAGCACCGGGACGAACATCACCCTGACATCATTCACCGATCAGCACCCCGAGTTCGCCGGCGCTTGGCAGCAAGCCGTCACCGCGGTCAACCGCGACATCAACGAGAACTTCGACGACTATCTCGCCTGGGTTGCCGAAACCGACGGCACCGAACTCGAATTCGTGCAGAAGTCGACCCGTGCCGAGGAGTTCAACACCGAGCCGTTCCCCGAGGTGGGGCTGAACCAGCTGGAGGCGGCCTACAACTTCCTCAACGCCGATGGCTCGTTCGACAACGAGTACTCCGTGCGCGAGTGGGCGGGAGCGAAATCGTGACCCTCGCCCCCGAAGTCACTACGGCGCCGAAGCCCGAACTGATCGAGGTCGTCTCCGGACGACACGGCCGAAAAGGGCTGTGGTCGCGCATTCCCCGGCCGGTCCGCCGGCTGCTGGGCCCCGTGCTGATCCTCGCGGCATGGACCGTCGGATCGGCCACCGCACTGCTCGACCCCGACCTGTTTCCGCCGCCGAGCGAGGTGGCGACCACCGCGTGGCGGCTGCTCGTCGACGGCCAACTCGCGACGCATGTCGGCGCATCGGCGACACGGGTGCTCACCGGGACCGTCCTGGGCATCGTGATCGGCGTGCTGCTCGCCGTCGTCGCGGGGCTCACTCGCACCGGCGAGGATCTGCTCGACTGGACCATGCAGATCCTCAAGGCCGTACCGAATTTCGCGCTCACACCGCTGCTCATCATCTGGATGGGCATCGGCGAGGGGCCCAAGATCGTGCTCATCACCACGGGCGTCGCCATCGCGATCTACATCAACACCTATTCCGGGATCCGCGGCGTCGACCGTCAACTGGTCGAGATGGCACAAACTCTGGAGGCTCCGCGGCGCACGCTGATCACGCAGGTGATCCTGCCCGGTGCGATGCCGAATTTCCTTGTCGGGCTGCGTCTCGGGCTGTCCAGCGCGTGGCTGAGCCTGATCTTCGCCGAGATGATCAACACCACCGAAGGCATCGGGTTCCTGATGTCGCGCGCCCAGACGAATCTGCAGTTCGACGTCTCTCTCCTGGTGATCGTCATCTACGCGGTCGCGGGCCTGCTCTCCTACACCCTCGTACGCGTTCTCGAACGGCTGTTGTTGTCCTGGCGCAACGGCTTTGACGGCGTCTCATGAGTTCGCCGGTCGTAAAGGTCAGCGGGCTTCACCGGGCATTTGGGGCCCAGCAGGTACTGCGCGATCTCGACTTGCACATCGACGACGGCGAGTTCGTCGCGATGCTGGGCCGCTCGGGGTCCGGCAAGAGCACGCTGCTGCGGGTGCTGGCCGGGCTCGACGATCAGGTCACCGGGTCGGTGGTGGTGCCGCGGTCACGAGCCGTCGTGTTCCAGAACCCTCGGCTGCTGCCATGGCGGCGCGCCCTGGCCAACGTCACGTTCGCACTCCCCGACGCCGGCCCCGATGCGCCCAGCCGTACGGACCGCGGCCGGGCCGCGTTGGACGAGGTGGGCCTGGCAGACAAGGTCAAGGCGTGGCCGCTGTCACTGTCCGGCGGTGAGGCCCAACGGGTTTCGTTGGCCCGGGCACTGGTCCGTGAACCCGACCTGCTGCTGCTCGACGAACCGTTCGGCGCGTTGGACGCACTCACACGGCTCAAGATGTACCGGTTGCTGCACGAGCTGTGGGCACGCCGGCACATGGCGGTACTGCACGTCACTCACGATGTCGATGAGGCCATCCTGCTTGCCGACCGTGTCGTGGTGCTCTCCGAAGGCCGCGTGTCGCTGGACCGGCAGGTCGAGTTGCCGTTCCCGCGTAGTCGTGGCGACGCGGGCTTCGACGAGCTGCGTCGCGCCCTGCTGGCCGAACTCGGGGTTCGCGAGGAGGTCGGCCATGACCGGAGTCGATGAGCACCGAGCCGATGTCCTGGTCGTCGGCGGCGGTCCGGCCGCGACGTGGGCCGCGATCTCGGCGGCGGAGTCCGGCAGCCGGGTCACCCTCGTAGACAAGGGTTATTGCGGTACGAGCGGGGCGACGGCGGCGGGCGGCAACAATCTGTGGCTCATTGCGCCAGGCCCGCGCCGCGAGGAGTCGATCCGCGAGCGCGAGCGGGCGGCCGGGCGCATCACCGACTCGGAGTGGATGTTTCGCGTCCTCGCCACGTCGTGGGACCGCGTCGAGCAGTTGGCCCAATGGGGATACCCGTTTCCGATCGGAGCTGACGGCCGGCCGATGCGCAGCAGCCTGCAAGGACCCGAATACATGCGTCGTATGCGGCGCAAGGCTCATCGCAGCGGGGTGCGCATCCTCGACCACCACCCCGCGCTCGAGTTGACCGCCGACGCCGACGGTGTCGTCAACGGCGCCATCGGCATCGCGCGACAGGACGGCGGACGGCCGTGGCGGATTCACGCCGGGGCCGTCGTGCTGGCAACCGGCGGTACGGCGTTTCTGTCCGGCACGTTCGGCACCAACGTCAACACCGGCGACGGCCTGCTGATGGCCGCCGAACACGGTGCCCAGCTGTCCGGCATGGAGTTCTGTTCGGCCTACGCACTCGCACCCGAATGGGGCACCCACACCAAGGGCCGCATGCTGCAGTGGGCCAGTTTCTACGACGAGGACGGCCAGCCGTTCCCGACGCAACTCGGGCTCGGCGGACGACAGGACGCCCAGTGGGCGCTGGCGCACGGCAAGCGGGTGTTCGCCCGGCTGGACCGCGCACCCGAACACATCCGCCAGACCATGCGCGACGCGCAGCCCAACTACTTCCTGCCGCTCGACAAGGCCGGCATCGACCCGTTCGTGACCGCCTACCCGATCCGCATGGTCTACGAAGGGTCCGTACGCGGCACCGGTGGGCTGCGCCTGACCGGGCCCGATTGCGCGACAACGGTTCCCGGCCTGTACGCGGCCGGCGACGCCGCGACGCGCGAGCTCATCACCGGCTCGCTGTCCGGCGGCGGAAGCCGCAACGGGTCATGGGCGATCGCGTCGGGCACCTTCGCCGGCCGCGGCGCGGCGGAGTTCAGTCGGGGTCGCACGGCCGGGCCGGTGGCCTCCGATGGGCCCAGCCGTCCGGCACGCCCGGGCGCCCCGGCCGTCGAGGAGGTGGTGCGAGCAGTCCAGGCGCACATCCTGCCGCCGTTGCGCAGCTATCTGAAATCGTCCGAGCGTCTTGCGGCGTCGGCGGCCGCCCTCGACAACGTGTGGCGCGACATCGCCGAGGGGTTCGCGCCGGTGGCGCCACGGGATTCGTACAAGCCGCGCCAGGCCGTCGCGCTCGTGGCGGCGGCCCGATGGATCACCGCGGCATCGCTGGCCCGCGCCGAGAGCCGTGGCTTGCACCGCCGCGAGGACATCACCGGAAGTGACGAGCGGTTCGATCACCGCATCCTGGTCGGCGGCCTGGATTCGGTGTGGACTGCCGACGATCCGGTTGCACCCCAACTGATCTCGTCGGAGGCGGTCGCGTGATCGAGATCGTCAGCTCGACTGCCTGCATCGCGTGCGACATTTGCGTCAAGGTCTGCCCTACCGACGTGTTCGACCGCGGCACCGACGGCATACCGGTGATCGCACGACAGTCGGACTGCCAGACCTGCTTCATGTGCGAGGCCTACTGCCCCACCGACGCCCTGTACGTCTCGCCGGTGTCGGTGCCAGTCGAGCCGGGCAGCCCGCACGCCTCCGAAGACGCCGTCAGCCGCGCCGGGCTGTTCGGTGGCTATCGGGAGTTGGTCGGCTGGGGCCGGGGCCGCACGCCGGGTTCCCGTCGCGACCAGAACCCGGTGCTGACGTCGGTCCCGCCGCTGCCCGAAGCACGTCTACCGGTGCCCGCCGCGGTCGTGAATTCTCCCTGGAACCATCCGACGAGGTAATCGCTCGGCACCGCTCGCCCGAAAGCACAACCGCTTCTGAAATGCGATATCACATGCGATATCGGGTTTGAGACCCATATGTGCCCCGACTCAGGACGTCTTCAAAGCACAAGGAGAGCCGCAAGTTCGCTCAGGGAATCCACCCGCACATCGGCGAGCGCGACCTCGGGACGTTGCGCATGCATGAAGCCCCATGGGCCACGCCGAATGTGAGCGGTTCGCATCCCAACTGCACGGGCAGGCAGGACATCGTTGTCGAGTCGGTCACCGACATAGAGGATGTCGGGCGCAGGCATCCCAGCTTCATCGACCAATCGCCTGAAGAAAGCCAGATCAGGTTTCGACACATCCCATGCGGCCGAGGACCCGATGAAGTCGGCCTCCAGTCCCGCGGCACGTAGTAGGTTCTCGACACCTTCGGGTTGGTTGCCGGCGATGCCGACCGAGAGCCCGCAGCTTCGAACCGCAGCAACGCAGTCGAGTGCGTCGGAACTCACAGCTTTTGCACCGGAGCGTGATTGTGCATCAACTTGACCCGACCGGCACTGCCGAAGTCGATCAACGACATCGCGGATTCGCCGACCCCGGAGACCTCTTCCACGCGACCGAGACCGTACTTGTCGTGGGTGACCCGATCGCCGGGTTCCAGCGTGATCACCGGACGGTTGCGCGCCGCGGCGGGCCGGGCCGGTGACGGGCGGGGTGTGCCGTAGCGGCCGGCATTTCCCATGGGTGCACTCAGCGAAGACGAGGGCTGTTCGACCCGTCGCCAGTTGATGAGCTCCTGCGGAATCTCCCGCAGGAAACGGGATTCGGGGTTCAGCATCGGCTGGCCCCACGACGAGCGCACCTTGGCCCGGCTGAGGTAGAGCCGCTGCCGCGCGCGGGTGATCCCGACGTAGGCCAGCCGGCGTTCCTCGGACAATTCGGTCGGGTCGCCCAGCGCCCGCATGTGCGGGAACATGCCGTCCTCCCAGCCGGTGACGAACACCGCGGGGAACTCCAGACCTTTGGCGGTGTGCAGCGTCATCATCGTCACCACGCCGGCGCCCTCCTCGGGAAGTTCGTCGGCGTCGGCCACCAACGAGACCCGCTCCAGGAACTGCGCGAGCACGCCGGTGTCAGGGATGTCCTCGTCGACCGGCTCGTCCTCGGCGAGCGCCTGAGCGTTCGCCAGGTCGGTGCTGAATTCGTGTGCGACGCTGACCAATTCGTTCAGGTTGTCGAGCCGGGCGAGATCCTGTGGATCGCTGGAGGCCTCCAGCTCACGCTGGTATCCGGTGCGTTCCAGCACGGCCTCGACCAGATCGCCGAGCTCGTCGTCGAGCTTGGCCCGCAGCCCGTCGAGCATCTGCACAAACGATGCGATCGCCTTCTCCGAGCGCGTGTTGAGCATCGGCACCCGGCCCTCGGCCGCGGCCTGCAGGGCATCGTTGAAGCTCGCCCCGGTGTTCTCGGCGTAGACCGCGACGCACGCCTCGGCGCGGTCACCGATGCCGCGGCGCGGAGTGTTGAGGATGCGGCGCATGCTGACCGAGTCACCCGGATTGTCGAGCACCCGCAGATAGGCGACGATGTCGCGGATCTCGCGGCGTTCGTAGAACCGCACGCCGCCGACGACCTTGTAGGGAATGCCCGCGCGGATGAAGACCTCTTCGAGCGCACGCGACGAGTTGTTGGTGCGGTAGAACACCGCCATGTCGTTGTAGGAGAAGCCTTCGCGGTCGGCCAGTGCGTCGATCTCGTCGGCCACGAACCGTGCTTCGTCGTGCTCGTTGTCGGCGACGTAGCCGACGATCAGCTCGCCCTCCCCGGCGTCGGTCCACAGTCGCTTCTCGCGCCGGCCCGCGTTGCGCGCGATGACGGCATTGGCGGCGTTGAGGATCGTCTGCGTAGAGCGGTAGTTCTGTTCGAGCAGGATGGTGGTCGCGTCGGGGAAATCGCGTTCGAAGTCCTCGATGTTGCGGATCGTCGCCCCGCGGAACGCGTAGATGGACTGGTCGGCATCGCCCACCACGCACAGTTCGGCAGGCGGCACGCCGTCGTTCTCGTCGAGGTGATGGCCGACCAACTCGCGCACCAGGACGTACTGCGCGTGGTTGGTGTCCTGGTACTCGTCGACCAGGATGTGCCGGAAGCGCCTGCGGTAGTACTGGGCGATCTGCGGGAAGGCCTGCAGCACCGCGACCGTCTCACCGATCAGGTCGTCGAAATCCAGCGCGTTGGCCGCGCGCAGCCTGCGTTGGTACTCGCCGTAGACCTCGGCGATGATGCCGGCCATCTCCTCGGCCGCCTCCGACGCCTCGGCGGCCGCCTGCTCCGGGCCGATGAGCTCGTTCTTGAGGTTGGAGATGCCGTTGGCCAACAACCGCGGCGAATACCGCTTGGTGTCGAGCCCCATGTCCTTGCCGATCATCATCAGCAGGCGACGTGAATCGTCGGAGTCGTAGATCGAGAAGTTCGAGTTGAGCCCCGGCAACAGCGAAGCCTGGTTGCGCAGGATGCGCACGCACGTCGAGTGGAACGTCGACACCCACATCGACCGCGCCCGCGGCCCGACCAGCTGCACGACACGTTCCCGCATCTCCGCGGCGGCCTTGTTGGTGAACGTGATCGCGAGTACCTGGCCGACGCCCACCTCACGCGCGGCCAGCAAGTAGGCGATGCGCCGCGTCAACACCGCCGTCTTGCCCGACCCGGCGCCGGCGACGATCAGCAGCGGCGACCCTTCATGCAGCACCGCCTGGCGTTGTTGCGGGTTCAGGCCGTCGAGGAGTTCATCGGTTTCGGTCGCGAGCGTCATCTTGTGTTCAAACTTACCGCCGGGCTCCGACATTCTTTGCGCAGGCGCGGCAGCAAATGGCACACTCGATGAGTGCTCACAGAGCAGAGGCGATTTTTCTACGGGTACCGGCCAGCGGTGCCCGTGGTCTAGCTGCCTCCCTATCAGCCCCGCGGTCCGCATTCCGGATCCGGGGCTCGTCTCTTGTGTGAGGCCCGAAACCGGATGAGACCCCCACACAACGAGGAGCCCATCATGACTGAGACCATCGACTCCGTGCCTGACATCGATGACCTGCGTCGGGAGATCGACGAACTCGACGCCACCATCCTGGCCGCGATCCAGCGGCGTACCGAGGTCTCCAAGGAGATCGGTAAAGCCCGCATGGCCTCCGGCGGGACCCGTCTCGTGCACAGCCGCGAGATGAAGGTCATCGAGCGCTACAGCGTGCTCGGCCCCGAGGGTAAAGACCTGGCCATGCTGCTGCTGCGGCTCGGCCGTGGGCGGTTGGGGCACTAGCGCCACGCCACGGAACTGCATTCCCGGTCGTTTAACCGGCCGCTAAGCAGCCCTGGCTTCCATCTCGCGGCGGGCCCACGCGGCCCGCACCCGATCGAGAATGTCGCGCGGCCGATCCTCCTTGATGACGCGGATGTGCAACCAATGCCGGCGTTGGATCTTCCTCAGCCTCACCACGTCCCACGCATACGTCGCCCGGTCGGTGCGATGGTGGTCGCCGTCATACTCGACGGCGATCATCGCGCTCTCCCAGCCCATGTCGAGGTAGGCGAACTCCGAGCCGTAGTCGTCGAGTACGGGGATCTGAGTCTGGGGCCGTGGGTAACCAGCGTCAATCAACAGCAAGCGCAACCACGTTTCTTTGGGCGACTGCGCGCCCGCGTCCATCAGGTTCAGCGCTTCGCGGCATCGCCGCACGCCGTGAGCGCCGCGAAAATCTTCGCCGAGCGGTAGGACATGATCGGCCGTCAGACCGGTCGCGCGGGCGAGCGCGTCGAGGTGAGCAACAGCGGCGCCCCTTGGCAAGAACCGACCGAGATCCAACGCGGTCCGCTGGATGGTCGTGACAGGCATGCCGTCGATCTCGACGACGTCGTCGCGGGTGAAGCGATCGTTGTGGGTGATGATGCCCTGCGGCGGGCGGTGGTTCTTCCAGATCAGTTCGATCGGCGCATTCTCGTCCACCCATTTGGCGCCGTGCAGCGCGGCGGCGGCCCTGCCCGTGATGACGCCGCGGCGCTTGGACCAGAGCCACGCGCCCATGGTGTTGGCGTACAGCGACGGCTCGGCGATACGCAGTCGATAGACGTCGGGGAAGATCGGCCGGTACGCCGCCCGCAGCCGTCCACGGGTCAGTTCACCGCGAGCCAGCGCTTCACTGCCCAAGAAAACAGGTCCCATGCCGCGATCCTGCTGGCGGCCTCCGACAACCTCACCGAAACGGCCGTGAGGGTTGCTACCAGCTTGATTTAACGACCGGGAATGCCGTTCCGCGGAGGAGAAGGCTTCTTCGGCTTGAGCGAATCCACCAGCCACGGCGTCAGCCATTTCACGGCCTCGGCGGTCGGATGCACGCCGTCGCTGCGCATCCGGATCCCGTCGACGCGCGTGGTGTATTCGCCGTCCGGGTTGAGCTTGGCGTTGAAGTCCAGCACCGTGACGTTGGGTCGCTTGCCCACGACGTCACGCAGCAGTGAGTTCCACTCCTCGACCCGTGCCGGCCGGTCTTCCGGGTACAGGCTGCCGTCGGCCCGCTCGCCGCGCCTGGTGTAGGGCGCCGTGGTCACGACGACGCGCGCGCCGGTCGAGCCGAGGATGTCCAGGGCACGTTGTAGTTCACCGCTGAGGTATTTGTCGTAGTCGTCGTCGCCGATGTGGGTCCACTCACCCCCGCGCATGCGGTCGACGATCTCCCAGCGGCCGATCATCAACAGCACGGTGTCGGGTCGGTCGTGTTTGATCCGCTGCGACCAGCGTTCGGGCCAGGTGTCGCATTCCGGTTTCTGGTTGAGGGTCTCGCCCGCTGACCGGTACGGCCCGCCACGCGCGATACCGCAGCCGATCGTCGTGTAGTCGCTGAAGCTGAAGCCGGGTGTCTTCGGCAGGTAGCGCATCAACGTCCAGGCGATCGAGTCGCCGAACACGGCGACGGTCTGGGTGCCGGGATCGCGACGGACGGGTGGCGCTCCGATGGGAACGGGGACCTCGGCCCCGACGTCGGCCTGCGTCAGCGCGGTCGACATGACGTCGGGTCCCGCGGGCTCACTGGACCGGGTGGTGACGGGCATGACGGTCATGGTGACGACGGCCGCGGTCGCCACCGTGGCGGCCGCCAGCGGGAGCATCGGCACATGCTGGGGACGCCAGCGCCGCACGGGTTGTTCGATCAGCCACCACGACAGCCACGACACCCCGATCGTCACGGCACACCGCAGCGCCAGCAGCGACCAGCTCGTCAGCCCGGTGCGTTCACCGTTGAGGATCAAGAAGATCGGCCAGTGCCACAGGTACACGCCGTACGAGATGGCACCGAGCGCGACCAGCGGACGGCACGCCAGCACCCGGGCCACGTACCCGTCCTGATCGAGCGCGACGGGCGCGACGACCAGAACCGCGCCGAGTGCGACGGCGATCAGCAGGCCATGCCGGAAGTCGCTGACATCGCCGGTCGCAAAGTGTGCGGCGGCCGCGAGTACCGCAATGCCAGGAACCGGCAGGAGCCACGCGATCCAGCGCCGCCACCGGGTACGGATCAGCGTGCCCGAGACCGTGAGCGCCGACCAGTCGCGGACCAACAGGGCGGCCGCCGCCGCACCGATGAGCAGGGCCTGCGCTCGGGTATCGGTGCCGAAGTAGATGCGATTGAGCGTGGCGTCGTTGACGAACAGGATCGACGCGGCGGCCGAGGCGGCCGCACCGGCGGCGGCGAGTACGAACACCGCGATGCGGACCGTGCGCGCCGAGCGGCGACGCAGCAGCAGCGCGACCGCCACCAACAGGACCGGCCAGACGATGTAGTACTGCTCCTCGACGCCGAGCGACCACGTGTGCTGCAGCGGCGAGGGCGGGGCGCCCTGCGAGAAGTAGTCGGCCTGTTGAGCGACGAAGATCCAGTTGGCAATCCAGAAGAATGCGGCGACGGCGTCGTCGCGCAGTGATGTCACGGCGTCGGGCGGGAACAGGTCACGCACCGCGACCACGGCCAGCGTCATCACGAGCATCGCGGGCAGCAACCGGCGAGCGCGGCGGATCCAGAACCCCTTGAGGTCGATCCGGTCGGTCCTGGCGTACTCGTCCAGCAGCAGCGAGGTGATCAGGAACCCGCTGAGCACGAAGAAGACGTCGACGCCGATGAACCCGCCCGCCACACCGGGGACTCCCCCATGACTGGCCAGCACCAGCAGCACGGCGATCGCGCGGATGCCGTCGAGCGCGGGGATGTCCCGACGGGCGGGAACGGTCCGACTTCGGCGAGCGGCAAGACTGGCAGCACGGACTGTCGGCGCAGTCACGTCATGCCCTCCCGTCTGGCGTCCGAGCACCAAAGTCTAAGGGCGGCTCGGCGCCGGATCGGGAAGGCGCGCCTGCGTTTCTACTTCGTCAACGCGATGTATTTGGTGTCGAGGTACTCCTCGATGCCCTCGGTTCCGCCCTCGCGGCCGAACCCGGATTCTTTGATGCCGCCGAACGGCGCGGCCGGATCCGAGATGACGCCGCGGTTGATACCGACCATGCCGGACTCGATGGCCTCGGCAACCCGCAAGGCGCGGTCCAGCGATCGCGTGTAAACGTATGCCGCCAAGCCGTATTCGGTGTCGTTGGCGGCGGCGACGCCTTCGTCCTCGGTGTCGAATCCGGTGATCGGCGCGACCGGCCCGAACACCTCTTCCTTGAGGATGCGCGCGTCGGCGGGCACATCGGCCAGCACGGTGGCTGGGTAGAAGTTGCCGGGGCCGCCGGGTGCGACGCCGCCCACCGCGACCGTCGCGCCGCGCGACACCGCGTCCGACACGAGCTCGGTGACCGTGGCGACCTGCTTGGAATTGATCAGCGGGCCCAACGTCGACGACGGCTCGATGCCCTTGCCGAGGGTGAATTCGCTCATCCGCTTGACGAGCTTCTCGGTGAACTCCTCCCGCACCGCGTTGGCGACGTGGAACCGGTTGGCCGCGGTGCAGGCCTCGCCGCCGTTGCGCATCTTGGCCAGGATCGCCCCGTCGACGGCCGCGTCCACATCGGCATCGTCGAACACGATGAACGGCGCGTTGCCGCCCAGCTCCATCGACGTGCGCAGCAGCTTGTCCGCCGACTGCTTGACGAGTGCCTTGCCGACACCGGTCGAGCCGGTGAAGGTCAGCTTGCGCAGCCGGCCGTCGTCGATCAGCGCACCGGTGACCTCACGTGGATTGCTCGTCGGCAGAACCGACAGCACGCCCTTGGGCAGGCCGGCCTCGTCCATGAGCTTGGCCAGCAGCAGCATGGTCAGCGGGGTTTCCTGGGCGGGCTTGACGATCATGGTGCAACCCGCGGCAAAGGCCGGGCCCATCTTGCGAGTGCCCATGGCCAGCGGGAAGTTCCACGGCGTGATGGCATAGCACGGGCCGACGGCCTGCTTGGTCACGATTATGCGGCCCGTGCCCGCAGGCGCCGGGGTGTAGCGGCCGCCGATGCGCACGGCCTCCTCGGCGAACCAGCGGAAGAACTCGCCGCCGTAGGCCACTTCGCCCTTGCTCTCGGCGAGCACCTTGCCCATCTCGAGAGTCATGAGCGCGGCGATGTCGTCGGCGCGTTCCTTGATCTTCTCGAACACCGCCCGCAGAATCTCGCCACGCTCTCTCGGCGCGGTCGCGGCCCACTCCGCCTGCACCGCGCACGCGGCGTCCAATGCGGCGACTGCGTCGTCGGCGGTGGCGTCGGCCACGGCGGTGATCACCTGATCGTCACTGGGGTCGAGCACGTTGAACGTCGACGAGCCTTCGCGTTCCTCACCGCCGATCCACAATCCGGTGGGCACGGATGAAATCAGGTCTTCAATGTGCATACATCAATCATGTACACCTTCGAAACGAGCACCGCACTAAGGTCGAGAGAATGAGTGCTGACATCACCTCAACTCCCGCGTGGCAGGCCCTGGCGAGCCACTTCGACGACATCGGCAACAAGCATCTGACGGAGTTGTTCGCCGAGGATCCCTCGCGCGGAACCGAGTTGGCACTGACGGTCGGCGACCTCTACATCGACTACAGCAAGCACCGCGTCACGCGCAGGACCCTGGAGTTGCTGGTCGATCTGGCCCGCGCCGCCGGGTTGGAGGCGCGCCGCGACGCGATGTTCGCCGGTGAGCACATCAACACTTCTGAGGATCGCGCCGTACTGCACACCGCGCTGCGACTCCCGGCCGATGCCTCGCTGACCGTGGACGGCCAGGATGTGGTCACCGACGTCCACGAGGTGCTGGACCGCATGGGCGACTTCACCGATCGCCTGCGCAGCGGCGAGTGGACGGGCGCGACGGGCGAGCGGATCACGACCGTCGTCAACATCGGCATCGGCGGTTCGGATCTCGGGCCCGTGATGGTCTACGACGCGCTGCGGCACTACGCCGACGCGGGCATCTCGGCGCGGTTCGTGTCCAACGTCGACCCCGCCGACCTGGTGGCCAAGCTCGACGGACTCGATCCGGCCACAACGCTTTTCATCGTGGCATCGAAGACGTTCTCGACGCTGGAGACGCTGACCAATGCCACGGCGGCGCGCCGCTGGCTCACCGACAAGCTCGGCGACGCGGCGGTGTCGAAGCACTTTGTGGCCGTGTCGACGAACAAGAAGCTCGTCGACGAGTTCGGCATCAACACCGACAACATGTTCGGCTTCTGGGATTGGGTCGGCGGTCGCTACTCGGTGGATTCGGCGATCGGGCTGTCGGTGATGGCCGTGATCGGCCGCGAGCGATTCGCCGAATTCCTGGCCGGATTCCACCTCGTCGACGAGCATTTCCGCACCGCACCCTTGGGCGAGAACGCCCCGGCACTGCTCGGGCTGATCGGGCTGTGGTACTCGAATTTCTTTGGCGCGCAATCACGCGCGGTGCTGCCGTACTCCAACGACCTGTCGCGATTCGCGGCGTATCTGCAGCAGCTCACCATGGAATCCAACGGCAAGTCGGTGCGCGCCGACGGAACACCCGTCACCACCGACACCGGCGAAATCTATTGGGGCGAACCGGGAACCAACGGGCAGCACGCCTTCTACCAGCTGTTGCACCAGGGCACGCGATTGATCCCCGCCGACTTCATCGGGTTCTCCCAGCCCACTGATGACCTGCCGACCGCAGACGGCACCGGTAGCATGCACGACCTGCTCATGAGCAACTTCTTCGCGCAGACCCAGGTCCTGGCATTCGGCAAGACGGCGGAAGCCATTGCGGCCGAAGGCACTCCGGCCGACGTGGTACCGCACAAGGTGATGCCGGGCAACCGCCCGACGACGTCAATCCTCGCTACGAAGTTGACGCCGTCGGTGGTCGGCCAGCTGATCGCGCTCTACGAACACCAGGTGTTCACCGAAGGTGTCATCTGGGGTATCGACTCGTTCGATCAATGGGGTGTCGAACTCGGCAAGACCCAGGCAAAGGCACTGCTGCCGGTGATCACCGCTGAGGCGTCACCGGCCAAGCAGTCCGATGGTTCCACCGATGCCCTGGTCCGCCGCTACCGAGTGGAGCGCGGTCGAAGCGCCTGAGCGCGTTCAGGACTTACGGGGCGGGGATGGTGGCGCATCCGACGTTCGGGATGCAGCCGCTGGCTCCGCCAGGGCCGGCAGTGCCGCCAGGGCCGCCGGGAATCGAGCCGGTTGCGCCGCCCGGGCCGGCTGTCCCGCCAGGCCCACCGGGGATCACGCCGGTCGCGCCCTCAGGTCCGGCCGCACCGCCCGGTCCACCGGGAATGGCGCCGCTGGCGCCGCCCGGGCCGGCAGTGCCACCAGGTCCGCCAGGAATCTGGCCAGTGGCCCCACCCGGTCCGGCAGTGCCGAGATCCGCACACGGCGTGCCGTCGGCGTTGACGCACGGCGGCGGTGGCGGAGCCGGCTCAGCCATCGCGATGGGTGCGAATGCCACCGCTCCCGCGGCAGCGCCTGCAAAGAACATTGGGGTGAGAAGTTTTGCCATCATGACTCCCGTCTACCCACGACTCCCGGAAGTCAAAACCACCCTGCGATCTTGTTTTCCTGCGACACAGGCCACATAGATAGCAGGTTTACAGATTTTCGAGGTCCGGATCGGTGCGCGTCCAGCCCAGGATCATCGCGGGCGTGCAACCGCCGACGAGCAACACCGTCAGCGCCATGAGACCACCCGCGTAGGCCATGTCGACATCGGCGCCGCCGGTGATCACCGCCCCGAAGATCAGGTACGCGATCGGGATCAACATCAAATTCTGTGTTACGGTCAGCCCGATCGATCGGGCGCTGTTGCGCTGCGCGATCTCGTATTCGTCCAACGCGGCCTGCGGAGCGTCGCCGCGTCGCCCGGACACGATCTGCAGTGCGATCCACGCCGGAAAGAACGCGAGGCACGCCGGAAGCCACAACAACGGAGCCCATTTCACGCCGTACGCGCACAGCACCGCCACGGCGAACATGAACGCGAACGTGGCGGCCAGCCAGCCGACGAGGATTCGCCGTCGGCGTTTGTTTCGCCAGCCGGGCAACGAATTGGCGTATGTGCGTTCGTGTTTGAGGAACCGCTGGATGCGATAGTCCTGATAGCGATCGAGCAGGGTCGGGTCAGCCTGTGTGTTCGGTCGAGACATCTTTCTCGCCATTTCCTTCCGCTCGTGTTCGGTTTCCGTAGACCTCGGCGGAGAGTGGG
This sequence comes from Mycolicibacterium wolinskyi str. Jessa 2025, assembly GCF_049241375.1. NCBI lineage: Bacteria > Bacillati > Actinomycetota > Actinomycetes > Mycobacteriales > Mycobacteriaceae > Mycobacterium > Mycolicibacterium wolinskyi. The sequence goes on along the minus strand of NZ_CP185960.1, from coordinate 1,306,109 downwards.
GTGAACGCTTCGCGCGAGAAGACGGCTTCGACCGGCAGGCCGAAGACGTCGCAGATCCGGAAAGCCAGGTCGAGGCTCGGGTAATGATCGCCCCGTTCCAAAGCGCCGACTGTCTGCGGATTCACGTTGATCAGCGCCGCGAGTTCGGCGCGCGTCATCCTCCGCTCCGCGCGCAGCACGCCGATACGGTTGTGAATCGGGAGGTTGTCCCCACGTCTCACCGGACTCATACAACTGATTGTTTGGAAAACCTAACAAAATGTCAAGGCTGTGTGCGGCTTCGCTGGGGTTTCTGGCCGACGAGACCGGTTGGCGGCACGACGGCCTCACGACTCGGCTGGGCGGGATGCGACCGGCTCGGGGCGGGATCTGACCGGCTCGGGGCGGGAGGTGTCGTCCCGCCCGCCTATGCGCGACAAAGTCGCGGAAACCGCCTCGTAGGCAACATCAGCCTCAGCAGCCTCGCGTCGCTGAGCTCTCGTACCCCATAGGCCCAATCAGTCACTTGCACAACAGAAATCAGGCTGCCCGGCTACGCGCGACTTTGTCGCTGAGTAGTGCCGTGGACGTTCTCGTCCGCGTGTGTAGGGATGGTCGCGGACCGCCAAAGGGCGCCCGCGTGCGTAAGCAGCGTGCGTCAGCGGCGTGCGCGCCCCCGTGCGTCAGCGGCGTGCGTAAGCAACGTGCGTAAGCAGCGTGCGTAAGCGAGCGGTGGCGCCCCGGACCGCCGTGACGCGGTGCCACCACGGCGGCCGATACGTCCGAGGCACTGCCCGCCCTGCGCAGCGACATTGTCGCTGGTAGCCGGGCAGCCGAAATCACGAGGCCACCGTGGCCCATGAGGCCCGAGCGACAGGAGTGATCGGGCATGCGGGACTGCCGTGGCCTCTGTTGCACAAGAGGCGATTTCCGCGACATTGTCGCGCATAGGCGGGCAGAGCCAATACCTCCAGGCGGAGAGAGTTCTGCGCCGAGAGAATCCGCGCTGAGAGAACTCAGGCGAAGCGCTTGGTGTACTTCGGCGGCAGCAGCCGCATCACCTGTGTCAGCGGCGCCCACGGCCAACGGGGCACGACCGCGCGGCCCTTCTCCTTTTCGATGGCCTCGACCATCGCGCGCACGCCGGTCTCGTTGTCCACCATGAGCATGGTCGAGTTGGCGCGAGCCGTCATCTCGGACTCGATGTAGCCGGGCTCGATGACCGTGACCCGAATCGGGCCCTTGTCGTATTCGGCACGCAAGGACTCGCCCAAGGACGTCATGCCGGCCTTGCTTGCGCAGTAGGCGGCCTTGCCACCGGGCACACCGGTATTGCCGAGCACCGATGAGATGAGCACCAAGTGGCCGCTGCCGGACTTCTTGAACATCTCCAGCGCGGATTCGATCTGCACCAACCCGGCGATCAAGTTGGTTTCGAGCGTGGCCTTGTTGGCCCACGGCTTGCCCTCACCGAGCGGCCAACCCTTGCCGATGCCCGCGTTGACGATCACCCGGTCGATGCCGCCGAGTTCCTCCGACATCTCGCCGAACACCCGTGGCACGGCTTCGTGGTCGTTGACGTCGAGCGCCGCGACGGCGATCTTGATGTACGGATGCCGGTCGGCCAACTCGGCCTTGAGCTCGTCGAGCCGGTCGGTTCGGCGCGCGCACAACGCCAGGTCACGGCCCTTGGCAGCGAATTGACGGGCCATACCGGCGCCCAAGCCCGAGCTGGCGCCGGTGATGAGGATCTTCTGACGGGTCATCGCAGCAGGATAACCGGGTTAGACAACTGTCAAGAACTCGCCTACTTGAGCAGACGTGACATCCGGCGGTCCGCGAGTACCTTGCCGCCCGTCTGGCACGTCGGGCAGTACTGGAACGACTTGTCGGCGAACGACACCTCGCGCACGGTGTCACCGCACACCGGACACGGAAGTCCGGTGCGGGCATGCACGCGCAGTCCGGACCGCTTCTCGCCCTTCAACGTCGCGGCCTGCTGTCCCACCGACCGCGACACCGCGTCGGTGAGCACTGAGATCATCGCGTCGTGCAGGGAGGCGAGCTGCGCGTCGGTCAGTTTCCCAGCTGTCGCGAACGGCGAAAGCTTGGCCACGTGCAGGATTTCGTCGCTGTAGGCGTTGCCGATCCCAGCGATCACCTTCTGATCGGTGATGACGGTCTTGAGCCGTCCGGACTGCCCGGCCAGCACAGCGGCCAGCCCGGTGGAATCCAATGACAGCGCATCGGGACCGAGCGACGCGATCTGGGGCACATCGAGTGGATCGGAGACCACCCACACCGCAAGCCGCTTCTGGGTGCCGGCCTCGGTGAGATCGAACCCGACGCCGTCCCCGAGATGCACGCGCAGCGCGATCGGCCCCTTACCCGGCTTGAGCGGCGTCGGCGCCAATTTGTCCGACCACCGCAGCCACCCGGCGCGCGACAGGTGCGTGATCAGCCACTGCGATCCGGCCTGCAGCCCCAAGTACTTGCCCCAGCGGGCAGCGTCGGTGACCGTCTCGCCGTGCAACGCGGTGATCGGTGGGTCGAATGTCTTGAGGACGGAGAGTGCCGATACGTCGACACGGGTGACCACCCGTCCGACCGCATGCCGGCGCAGATGGTCGGCCAACGCCTCGACCTCGGGCAGTTCGGGCATGCCTCCCAGTGTGTCAGCCCGTCGCCGAGCATGCTGGTAACCATGTCCGATCGGCAAGCGCCCAAGCCGGTTGCCAACCCGCTGCGCACCATCTTCGTGATCAACAAGGTGCCCCGCCGGTGGCCGTTCGCGCTGCGAGCCGGCATCTGCATGGCCGTTCCGGTTCTTGTCGGCTGGGTGGCCGGCGACACCGCAGCCGGCCTGATCGCCACGATCGGTGGGTTCACGTCGCTGTACGGCAGCGGCCGCCCCTACCTCAACCGCAGTGTCTACCTCGGCGTGATCGCGGTGTGTTTCGCGGCCGCCGTCGCACTCGGCGACTGGGCGGCGCAGACAGCGTGGCTCGCGGTCGTCACCGTGACCGTGATCGCGATGTTGGCGGTTCTCGTATGCCATGCACTGGCTGTCGGACCGCCAGGTGCTTACATGTTCGTGCTCGCGTGCGCCGCGGGCACCGGAGTGCAGGCCGCGTCGCATCTGAGCCCCGGCCGCCTGGCGGCGCTCGTGCTCGCGGGCGGCGCGTTCGCGTGGTGTGTCCACATGGTCGGTGCGCTCGTGCGGCCCCGCGGACCGGAGAGGGCGGCGGTGGCCGCGGCCGCGGCGGCCGTCGCGGCTTACGTCGACAGCGTCGGTTCCGACGCGGACGCACAGGCACAGGCCCGCCACCGGGCCGCGATGCTGCTGCACACCGCATGGGTCACGCTCGTGAACTTCCAGCCGGTGCAGCCCAAACCGGACCGCGCCCTGTACCGGTTACGGGTCGTGAACCGTCGGCTGCACGTGCTGTTCGCCACGGCGATGCGGGCCGCCGACACGGGCCAGGCCCGGCCGGCCGGTGCCGCCGACCTGGCCCGCCATCTCGCGACAATTCCCGCCGATGTGATCACCGATGAGCATGGCGCCGAAGGGGTTCCGCTCGGCAGGCCGAGTGCGTGGCAACTGCTGCGGCGCGCGATCACACCCGGTTCGGTGTCACTGCAACTGGCCGTGCGGGCGGGCATCGCGGTGGCGATCTCGGGCGCGATCGCGTCCGCTCTGACGATGAACCACGCCTACTGGGCCATGGCCGCCGCGGTGCTCATGTTGCATCAGGGCTTCGACTGGCTGCGCACCGTAGTGCGCGGAATCGAACGCGCGGTGGGCACCCTGCTCGGGCTCGGTGTGGCGGGTGTGATCCTCGCGCTACACCCGCAAGGGCTGTGGCTGGCCCTGACGATCGGCGCGCTGCAGTTCGTCATCGAGATGTACGTCGTGCGCAATTACACGCTCGCCGTCGTGTTCATCACGCCGGCCGCGCTGACCATCGCCTCGGGCGGTGCGCCCGTCGCCGAGCTCGGCGAATTGCTCCTCGCGCGCGGCGGCGACACCGTGATCGGTTGTGCGGTGGCACTTTTCGTGTATTGGTCGACCCAACGCCTGCGCAAACAGCGCGGGCTTTCCACCACCATCTCCGCGACGGTCGACACGATCAGCGCGGCACTGCCCCACCTCGCCGCGGGCGACGCCACGACACCTGCGGCCCGCGCCGACCGCCGTGACCTGCAACTGCGCGCGATGGCGCTACTGCCGGCCTACGATGCCGCGATCGGCGGTTCTGCCGCGCAACGCGTTGCGGCCGAACGTATGTGGCCGACGGTGGTGTCGGCCGAACAGGTCGCCTATCGCACGCTGGCGGCGTGCTGGGCACTCGAACACGACGGCGACGTCAAGGCTGCGGGCGATACCGCTGCCGCGCTCGCCGACGAGGTGTCAGCTCTGCGCCGCGCGGTGGACGAAGGACAGTAGCCAGCTCACGATCGACAACACGATCGCGGCCCAGATCGCGGTCCACCAGAAGTCGTCGATCTGCAAACCCCAATGTGTGGTGTGCTCGGTGATCCACGACGTGATCCACAGCATCAGTGCGTTGATCACGATGTGGATCAGGCCGAGGGTGAGGATGTAGAGCGGGATCGACAGGATCTGCACGATCGGCTTGATGATCGCGTTGACCAGACCGAAGATCACCGCGACGACGAAGATGATGCCGACCCGTGTCAGAGTCGAGTCGCCGCCGACGAAGCTCATCCCGGGAACGATGAGAGTGACCACCCAGAGCGCGAATCCGGTCAATGCGGCGCGCAACAGAAATGAGCCCATGGGTGATCAGTCTGCCGACCGCAGCAGGTAGGTGTCCATGATCCAGCCGTGGCGAGTTCTGGCTTCGGCGCGGACCGTGGCGATTTCATCGCCGACCTCTCCGACCGTGCCCGCGATCAACAGCTCGTCGGGGGTGCCGAGATAGGCGCCCCACCAGATGCGGGTCTGCGGTGCGCAGGTGCGGAACGAGCAGTCGGCGTCGAGCATCACCACGGCACTGCCCGACAAGCCCTGTTCGCGGAGCCGGCGGCCCGTCGTGATCAGGACCGGCTCGCCGACGTCGTTGAGCGGGATGCGGTGGCGCGCGGTGAGGGCCTGGATCGCGGTGACACCGGGGATCACGTCGTACTCGAAGTCCACGTGCTCGGCCACTTTTTCGAGGATCCGCAAGGTGCTGTCGTAGAGCGACGGGTCACCCCACGCCAGGAAAGCCCCGGTGCCGTCGGGGCCTAGTTCGGTCTCGATCGCGTGCGCCCAGATCCGGGCCCGCTCGGCGTGCCAATCCGCCACGATCTGGCGGTATTCGCCCTCTTCGGCGCGCTTGGGGTCGGGCAGTTCGACGAATCGGTAGCCGGGTTCGCGAATGAACCGCTCGCAGATCAGCCGGCGCAGTGCGACAAGTTCGTCTTTCGACTGGCCCTTGTCCATCGCGAAGAACACCTGCGTGTCGTTCAACGCGGAAACGGCTTGTGCGGTTACGTAGTCCGGATCGCCGGCCCCGATTCCGATGACATGGATGCGACGCACATGCGAAGGTTAGCCGCCGCCGGAAAGTACCCAAAGTATCCGATACCCCGGGTATTGACATCTTGTGTTGCGGGTACTTACGTTCGAAGGGCGAAACGTCAACGAAGGGACGTCAAGGGTGACAGCCTCGGTAAGGGCGACCAACGCCGCCACGCGCGACGAGTTCTCCGAACGCCTCCTCAAGGGTTCGGTCAAGAAGTCATACGCACCGATCGTCGACATCGACTGGGATGCGCCGCTGGATCCCGACAAGTTCTACCTGCCGCCCAGGGTGGTATCCCTGTACGGAACACCGTTGTGGGACAGCATGTCCCGCGAGCAGCAGATCGAGCTGTCCCGTCAGGAACTGGCCAACACACTGTCGGCGGGCATCTGGTTCGAGAACATCCTCAATCAGGCGCTGCTGCGCAAGATGATGCATCAGGATCCGACGGCCCGGTCGACCCACTACGAGCTCACAGAACTCGGCGACGAGACCCGGCACATGGTGATGTTCGGCAAGGCGATCGACAAGATCGGCGCCAAGCCGGTGCGGCCTCGGCTCTATCAGCGCATGATCATCAATTCGCTGCCGTTCATGTTCCAGGGCTCGGTCCTGTGGGTGGCCGCGTTGATCGGTGAGGAGATCTTCGACTCGCTGCAGCGCCAGATGATGGACGATCCCGACCTGCAGCCAATGGTGCAGCGTCTCATGCGCATTCACGTCACCGAAGAGGCGCGCCACATCCAGTTCGCCCGCGACGGTCTGCGCAAGCGCACGCCGACGATGCCGTGGATCACCCGCGTGTGGGTGAGCAACCTCAACGGCGTCGGCGGGCTGTTCTTCCGGTACCTGTTCACCAACAAGGTGCAGTACCAGCGCGTCGGCCTGGACGCACGCGCCGCGCGTCGCATGGCCCGCGCCAGTGCACATCGCCAGAAGGTCCAGATCGCCGGGTTCGCGCCACTGGCGGCGTTCCTCGAAGAGGTCGGCCTGATGGGCCGCATCGGCCGCCGGATGTGGCGGCGCAGCGGCTTCCTGCCGCTGGATGCCGGTCACCGGTCGAAGATCAACTGGCGGCGACGGATTGCGTTGGAGCCCGGTGCCGAGCCGTCGATGGACGAGGACGTTTACGACGGGCCCGCCGTTGTGCACGCCGCCGAGCGTGAGCACGCGGTACGGGTATTGCTCACCGGACACCTGGGTCCGATCGACGGCCGCTACCGCTGGCAGGGTTCGATCCTCGACGGCGACATGCCCGCCGGTGCCGGGCCCGTGCGGCTGACCATCGGGTCGCGGACCGTCGATGCGCGGATCACCGAACGCACCGCGCAGGGCACGTTCTCGATCGCCGGGGTGGGTGAACCGCCGTTCCCGCTCGACGACGTCGAGATCACCGTCGCGGGCTGACCACCGCGGCCACGAGGAGCGCGACGGCGAACACGCCCCCGGCGATTCCGGAGACCAGCAGGGGCAGCTGCCCCGGCTCGCCGGGCACGGTGCTCCACAGCAGCCCGGCCCACACCCCGGCCGCGAGCACGGCGAAACCACTGAGGCCCTGGAACACTCCCTGCGCGCTGCCCTGCAGATCCGGGCCAACCAGTGACGAGATCCAGGCCTTGCCGACACCGTCGGTGCACGCGGTGAACATGCCGTACGCACCGATCAGCAACCACGCGAGCACAGGGTCGGACGTCATCCCGAGACCGGCGTAGCCGACCGCGAAGAACACGAGCCCGATTCCGAACACCGGTACCCGGCCGATCCGGTCGGCCAGCAGGCCGGCCGGATAGCTCGCGACCGCGTAGACCGCGTTGTAGGTGACGTAGGCGAGGATGACCTCGACGACCGAGAAGCCGATCCCGTTGAGCCGCAACAACAACAGCGCATCCGGGAAGTTCACCAGTCCGAAGCCGACGAGGACGGCCGTCACGCGCCAGTATCGACCGGGCAGATCACGCACCCGGGCGAAGACCGGCTGGCGATCTCTGCGCGGCATCTCTCGCCGATGTTCGGATACCAGGAACACCAGGGCGACGCTCAGCACCGCGGGCACGATCGCGACCCACAACAGCGGTGCGATCCGGTGGTCGAGCAACTCGTACCCGACCAAGCCGAGCAGCGGCCCGAGCACTGCGCCGAAAGTGTCCATGGCGCGGTGAAATCCGAACACCCTGCCGCGTGCCGCGGCATCGACGTCGGCGACCAGCAGGGCGTCGCGCGGCGCGCCGCGGATGCCCTTGCCGAGACGGTCGACCACGCGTCCGGCCAGCACGCCCTGCCACGCGCCCGCCGCCGCGACCATGACTTTGCCGAGCGCGGCCATACCGTAACCCGTCGCGATCAGTGGCCGCTTGGCGAACCGGTCACCCAACGGACCCGCCGCGAGTTTCGTCATCGCGGCCGCGCCCTCGGCAGCGCCTTCGACGGCACCCACCACCGCAGGCGGGGCTCCTAACACCGACGTCAAATAGATTGGCAGCAGCGGATAGAGGAGTTCGCTCGCGGTGTCTTGCAGAAACGACACCGCCGACAGCACGCGGACGTTGCGGGTGAGCCACGTGCGGCCGCCGGGCCAGGTCTCACGCGGCTCAGTGCTCACGCTGGACATGATGCCGTGCACATTCCGGCCGAGCGTCCCGCCACACGGTTGCGCAAGCGCATACTGGGTATCCGACTCCCGTTGGGTTGAACGGGGACAGAAGTGAACGAGACTTTCGGAGTGGTAGCAGTCGGCGCCTCCGCCGGCGGCGTCGAGGCGCTCACTCGCCTGGCTGCCAACCTCTCGCCCGACCTGTCTTACGCAGTGCTCGTCGTGCTTCATATGCCGGCGAATGCGCCCAGCGTGCTGGCCAAGATTCTCGATCGGGCGGGACCGTTGCCCGCGGAAGCCGCGTGCGACGGCGCCGCGCTCAAACCCGGCACCATCCATGTAGCTGTCCCGGATCGCCACCTGTTGGTCGACGACCACCACGTCGTGTTGTCAGAAGGCCCGACTGAGAGCGGTCATCGCCCGGCCATCAACGCTCTGTTCCGATCGGTAGCCCTCACCTATGGGCCACGCGCTATCGGCGTGCTGCTGTCTGGCGTTCTCGATGATGGCGTGCTGGGAGCCCGGGCCATCCGGGCCAGAGGTGGCACAACCATCGCACAGACGCCTGAGGACGCTCTGTTCCCGGCAATGCCGACCAACGCGCTGGAGGCCGGCGTGATCGACCACCTGGCTGCGGCCACCGAAATGGGCGGATTGATCAAACAGCTGACCGCGCAGGTCATCGAGGAGCGCGAAATGGAACGTGACGAGTCCATGGAGCTGGAGAACAAGATCGCAATGGCCGGGCGCTTCGCCACCGATTTCGACACCGAGACGTTGGGTCCACCGTCGAGCTATATCTGTCCGGACTGCAACGGTTCACTCGCCGCAGTTGGGGAAGGTCAGTACCGCTGCCGAGTCGGCCACGCTTGGACGGCCGACGCCTTGCTGCGTGCGCGCGACGAAGAGATCGAGAACGCGCTGTGGATCGCACTCCGCAGTCTCAAGGAGAAGGCTGGACTGTCGCGACGCCTGGCCGAGAAGGCCGGTTCCGGTGTTCTGGCCGACCGGTACGCAGCGCTTGCCCACGAGGCCGAGCGGGCGATTGTGGTTCTGAGTGAAAGGCTTTCAGAAGTGAGCCAGCAGGCGGAGGATGACGGTGGCTAGGTCGCAGAGTCCGTTGTTGATGTCGACCAGGAGCCTCGACAGCGTGCGGATCCTGGCGGTCGACGGCGTGCTCGACAGCACCACCTATCGCGATTTGCGTAACACCATCATCAAGATCGCACTCGACGAGCCGCGCGCCGTGGTTATCGATATCACTGACCTGCACATACCGGCCGAATCGGCATTGGCTGTCTTCACGAGCGCACGGTGGCACGTCAGTGTGTGGCCCGATGTCCCGCTCGCGCTTGCGTGTGGCCACCCAGCCGGCCGGGCCGCAGTCGTCCGCAACGGCATCACCCGATACGTCCCGGTCTATGCCGGCGTGGAGTCGGCGCTAGCCGCGCTCGGGGGCGCCGGCCTCGATTCGCCACGCCGGCGCGCGAAGGCGCAACTGCCCGCGCTGCACTCGAGCGTGCGGCGGGCGCGAACACTCGTCACCGAATGGATGTTGGCTTGGTCACGAGCGGAGCTCATACCAGTCGCGTCCGTGGTGGTCGACGTCTTGGTGGAAAACGTCCTGGAACACACGCAGAGTGCGCCGGCCTTGGTGGCGGAGTCCAAAGCCGACAGTGTCACTATCGCGGTGACAGACAATTGCGTGGCGCCGGCCGTCCGTCGTGAGGACCCGTACCGCGGGAGCGAATCCGTGTCCGGTCTCGCCGTGGTCGCCGCATTGGCTCGGACATGGGGCAGTACGCCGACATCCACCGGGAAGACGGTGTGGGCCGTCATCGGTCCCGAAAACTGCATCTAGCCGCGGGTAGTGTTCACCCACACGACGTTGACGCGCGAATGGGACGACATGGAACCTACCGATGAAGCCTTCGAGGCCCTCCTGCGATACATGCGAGATTCACGTGGCTTCGACTTCACCGGGTATAAGCGGACCTCGCTGATGAGGCGGGTCCGCCACCGGATGGACCATGCCGGCTACGAAACCTTCGAACAGTATCTCGATGTCCTCCAAGCCAGTTCCGAGGAATTCTCCGCTCTGTTCAACACCATCCTCATCAATGTCACCGCATTTTTCCGTGACCCCGATGCATGGGAGTTCGTGCGCACCGACGTGATTCCCCGACTGCTTGCCGAGCGCGGACCCGATGACCCGATCCGCGTCTGGAGCGCGGGTTGTGCGTCGGGTCAGGAGGCTTACACGCTCGCAATGCTGCTCGCCGAGGCCCTCGGCGCCGATGAGTTCCGACAGCGGGTCAAGATATACGCGACGGACATCGACGAAGAAGCGTTGACAGAAGCGCGGGCCGCATCGTACGACTCGCGAGCAATCGAATCGGTTCCCCCTGATCTGCTCGCGCGTTACTTCGAACAGGTCAACGGACGCTACGTATTTCGCAAAGATCTGCGACGAGCGGTGATCTTCGGACGCAACGATCTGGTCAAGGACGCGCCCATCTCGCGTGTCGACTTGCTGGTGTGTCGCAACACGCTGATGTACCTGAATGCTGAGACCCAGCGGAATGTACTGAGCCGCTTGCATTTCGCCATGGCTGCGCAAGGCACGCTGTTTCTCGGGCATGCCGAGATGCTGCTCAGTCACGCTGACCGGTTCACCCCGCTGAATCTCAAGCACCGGGTGTTTCGGAAAGCAGCGGGATCGCACACCGGTCTTGATCGCTACGACGCGGCCGCAACGATGTACGACCGGCACGGCGAGCTCCACGGCCTAACCACCGTGCGTGAGATGGCATTCCGCGCGAGTCCGGTCGCACAGATCGTCGTCACCGGAGACGACACCGTCGCCATGATCAACCAGCAGGCCGAATCCATATTCGGCCTTTCCGCGCGCGACATCGGCCGGCTGTTACGTGACCTTGAAGTCTCCTACCGACCGGTCGAACTACGCGCCTACCTCGAGCAAGCCAAGGTCGAACGACGGCCGGCCCGTATCCAGGATGTGAAGTGGCAGCGACCAGGCACCGACACGGTGTGGTTCGAGATCCATGTCAACCCGTTGGTCGACGCGGAGAACGGCCTCCTCGGCGTCTCGATCGTGTTCTTCGATGTCAGCGCGACACGCGCACTCGTCGACAAAGTGGTTCAGACGAACCGTCAGCTCGAAGCCGCGTACGAGGAACTGCAGTCCACCAACGAAGAGCTGGAAACCACCAACGAAGAACTCCAATCGACGGTGGAAGAACTCGAGACAACGAACGAGGAGCTTCAATCCACGAACGAAGAACTCGAAACGATGAATGAGGAGTTGCAGTCCACCAACGACGAGTTGCACACCATCAATGACACGCTGCGCGAACGCAGCATCGAACTCGATGATGCCCGATCGTTCCTTGATTCGCTCGTCAACTCCATCCACTTGGGCATGGTGGTCGTGGACCGGGAGATGCGGGTGGTCGTGTGGAATCGGCACTGTGAGGACCTTTGGGGCTTGCGCGCCGATGAGACCACCGGCAAGACCCTGACCTCGTTGGACATCGGGCTCCCCCTTGACTCGGTTCGGCCACTCCTCGGCAACGCGTTCGTCGATTCCGAACAGACCGGCGAGACGGTCGTCGATGCAGTAAACCGCCGAGGCAGACCGACCCGTGTCCGGGTCACTTGCACTGCGTTTCGTTCAGGCGATGGCAGCCTGAGGGGCGCCCTGCTCCTCATGGAGGAGCAGGCTTAACAACCCCCGGCCTTCGCATCCTCGGCTGCGGCGGCCTCATGCCATGCTGCGGCGTAGCGGTGCATTTCCGCGGCATCCTGATGCGTTTCTGTCTCTCCGGTGTCGGCAACCATGGCGGCCTGCTCGTGCGCCGCCGCCGCACGAAGGTGAGCCTGACCGGCCTCGGTGTGCCGCCGCGCCGCGGAGCGATGGGCCCGCATCGCGTCTTGGCGCGATTGCTCTGCACGAAGTCGTGCGACCTCGACGTCCTCTGCTGTCGAGGCGAGGCCCCGGGCGAGATCGGTACGCCGTTGTTGAAGCTCGTCAACCCGCCTGCGGGCCGCCGCGGCGCGCACGGCAGGTGAGATGCCGGACGCCGGCTCAGTCACCGCTCCCACCCGTCGACGTTTCGGAATGGACGATCTCGTGCGCCACCTCTTTGAGAGGCTTGTTGGCACTCTGCGAGAGCTTCTTGAGCACCTCGAACGCTTGCACGGCATCGATCTTGTAGCGCTCCATCATCATCCCCTTCGCCTGGCCGATGATGTCGCGAGATGCCAGCGCGCTCCGGAACTGCTCGTCACGGCGCAGCAGGTTCCAGGCGAGCGCCGTATGCGTCGCAACGATCAACCCCGCCTCGATCGCATCCGCATCGAACGCATATGGCTCTTCGGCGTAGTAGTTCAAGGCGCCCATGGTCTTGTTGTCGGCGTAGAGCTGGAACGCCATGATCGACCTGACCGGGGTTTCCTCACGGGCGTCCCGGCAATAGGCGGGCCACCGCTGTTCGGTTTCGACGTCGTCGATCTTGGTGACGTGTTGTTCCCATGCCGCGGTGAGGCATGGGCCTTCGCCGCAGCGCTGCTGGATCTTGTCGAGAAGAGTCGCGATCTCGCTCGTCGCGGCCGCGGTGTGCAACTTGCCGTCGCTGGAGGCGATGGTGATGCCACCGTGCTGGGCGGCGGGGATGTAGGTCACGCCGCTTTCGGTGAGCTCGGTGAGCGCTGCGTCGATGTCGGTGGGCGGATTCTGCTGAATGTCGCGGATCAGGTCAGCGACCTGCAGGGCGATGACCTGGTGACGGCTTTCCGACATGGGCGTGGCTCCGATCCCGCACGGCGACCGTCGTCGCAGAGGTATATGCAGTCTTCAAGACTAACCCCGTCGGCGCCAACCAATAAGCCACTCAGTTTTAGAACACGTTCTAGTGTGGGGGCATGCGGTTCACCTATGCAGAAGCGATGACCGATCCCACCTATTACATCCCGCTGGCCAAGGCTGCCGAGGCGGCCGGCTATTACGCGATGACGATCCCGGACAGCGTCGCCTACCCATTCGAGTCCGACTCGAAATACCCCTACACGCCCGACGGCAACCGCGAGTTCCTCGACGGCAAGGCGTTCATCGAAGCCTTCGTGCTGGCGTCGGCGCTGTGCGCGGCGACCACGACACTCAAGTTCAACTTCTTCGTCCTGAAACTGCCGATCCGGCCGCCGGCCCTGGTGGCCAAGCAGGCCGGGTCGCTGGCCGCGCTGTTCGACAATCGTCTGGGCCTCGGCGTTGGCACCAGCCCGTGGCCGGAGGATTACGAGCTGATGGATGTGCCGTTCGCGAAACGCGGCAAGCGGATGGACGAGTGCATCGACATCATTCGCGGACTCACCACCGGCGAGTACTTCGAATACCACGGCGAGTTCTACGACATCCCCAAAACCAAGATGACGCCTGCACCGTCGAAGCCGGTGCCCATCCTGATCGGTGGGCACGCCGACGCCGCGCTGCGCCGGGCCGCCCGCTGCGACGGCTGGATGCACGGTGGCGGCAGCCCCGAGGAACTCGATCAATTGTTGGGGCGGCTCAACAAGTTTCGGGAAGAAGAACCGGAGGCGGCCCGTACGGACGACTTCCAGATTCACGTCATCTCGACCGACGCCTTCACGGTCGACGGCATCAAACGGCTGGAGGACAAGGGTGTCACGGATGTCATCGTCGGCTTCCGAATTCCCTACATCATGGGCGAGGACACCGAACCGCTCGACAAGAAGATCCAAAACCTCGAGTGGTTCGCCGAGAACGTGATCGCGAAGGTGTAGTCGCCTAGAGCCGGTCGATCGCGCCCGCGCTGAGCACCTCGTCGAGAATCATGGTGGCGCAGCCGATCACGCCCGACCGGTCCCCGTACGTCGACGGCACCACCTGCAAGGTGCGGGTCGCCAACGCAGTGGCGTTGCCGTACAACGTCTCTCGCAGCCCGGCCACGAATATGTCGTAGCCGCCCGACATGTCGCCCGCGACCACAAGGACAGCGGGGTTGAGCAGGTTGACCGCCGCCGCGAGCACTTCGCCGACATGGCGGCCGCTGTCGCGGATCATCCGCCTGGCATCGGCATCGCCGCTGTGGGCCAATGCCACCACGTCGCGCAGGTGACTGACGGGCTTGCCGTCCTCCCGCAAGGCGGTCACCAGCGCCCAGCCGCCTGCGACGGCCTCCAGACAGCCGGTATCTCCGCAGCGGCAGGGTAATCCCGCCGCCGCAGGGGTCTTGTTGTGTCCCAACTCCCCCGCCGCGTTCATCGCACCGCGCTGCAACGCGCCGCCCGCGATGATTCCGGTGCCGATGCCCGTGGAGGCCTTGAGCACCAGCATGTCGTCGACGGCACTGTGCTTCTCGGCGAGCGCGATGACGTTGACGTCGTTGTCGACGACGACCGGCGCGTCAGTCAGCTCACGGAAGTACGTCTGCAGTTCGACCCCGTCCCAACCGGGCAGGATCGGCGAGTCCAGGCTCGCCCCGCGGGTCCGGTCGACGGTTCCCGGCAGGCTCGCGCCGACGCCGTACACGTGGGCACCGCGGTGGCTCGCGAGCAGCGCGTCGAGGCGCTTGACCACGTCGGGCATGAGATCGTCGGGCCCGAGCTCGGGCTGCTGGTCGATGTCGGTGAGGTCGAGCACGTCCCCGGCCAGGTTGCACACCGCGAGCCGCGTCCGGCTGCGACCGATGGCCGCCGACAGCACCACGCCGGCGTCGGCGTTGAAGGACAGCAGCGTCGCGGGCCGCCCGCCCGTCGAGGGGGCCTGCTCGCTCTCGACAACCAGGCCTTGCGCGGCGAGCGAGGCCACCCGAGCCGACACCGCGGTGCGAGAAAGGCCGGTGACCTGGCCGATCTCGGTGCGGGTGATGTCGCGACGCCGCCTGATCAAGGCAAAGACGTCGCCGACGGTCGACATACCAACAGCGTAACGTCCATCACTTACGCATTCAAAATGCAAAAGTAAGTTGATGGAACATCAGAAGTCCCGATAGCGTTGCAGACGCCGTTCTCGCCAACGCTGCCCGAGAGCTCAGCCCCACCCAAGCCATCGGAAAGCCGCAACGTATGACGACTTCACTCGAACGCCCGACCGGCCCCTCTTCCGTCGTCGCACCCGACCCCACGGTGCGGTGGCTCGCAGTCTTCGCCCTGGCCCTCGGCGGCTTCGGCATCGGCACCACCGAGTTCGTCGCGATGGGCCTCCTGCCCGACATCGCGTCGGGGTTCGGCATCACCGAGCCCACCGCGGGCCACGTCATCTCCGCCTATGCGCTCGGCGTGGTGATCGGCGCCCCGGTGATCGCCGCGTTGACCGCCCGGCTTCCGCGCAAGGCGCTGCTGCTGGGACTGATGGCGGTCTTCACCCTCGGCAACCTGGCGAGCATGGTGGCGCCGTCGTACCCGACACTCGTCGTCGCGCGGTTCGTCGCGGGCCTGCCGCACGGCGCCTTCTTCGGCATCGCCGCACTCGCGGCCGCGCATCTGATGGGGCCGCAGAACCGGGCCAAGGCCGTCGCCCACGTGTTGTCCGGTCTGACGATCGCGACGGTGCTCGGCGTTCCGATCGCGTCGTGGCTAGGCCAGGCCCTGGGCTGGCGCAGCGCATTCGGGCTCGTCGTCGTCATCGGCGTACTCACCTTGACCGCGCTGTGGTTCTGGCTGCCCGACCAGTTGCGGGCGATGCACGTTTCCAGTGCGCTGACCGAGCTCGGCGCGTTGCGCCGACCCCAGGTGTGGCTCGCGGTGCTCGTCGGCATGATCGGATTCGGCGGCATGTTCGCGGTGTACACCTACATCAGCACCACGATGACCGACGTTGCCGGGCTCTCCCGATCCCTGGTTCCCGTCGCGCTCATGGTGTTCGGGCTCGGCATGGTCGTGGGCAACCTCGTGGGCGGCCGGCTGGCCGATGTGTCGGTGATCCGTGCGCTCTACTCGTCGATGGGCACGCTGGGTGTGCTGTTGGCGGTGTTCGTGCTCGCATCGCACAATCCGTGGACGGCGCTGCTCGTGCTGTTCGGCATCGGGGCGGCCGGTTCGGCGGTCGGTCCCGCGCTGCAGACCCGGCTCATGGACGTCGCCCATGACGCACAGACGCTCGCGGCCGCACTCAACCACTCGGCACTGAACATCGGCAATGCGACCGGCGCGTGGGTCGGCGGGCTCGTGATCGCGGCAGGCTTCGGCTACACCGCTCCCGCGGCGGCCGGCGCGATGCTCGCCGTCGGCGGGCTGCTCGTGCTGACGGTGTCGGTGGCGTTGCAGCGCCGGGGCGCGACCGCCTGAGCTGTTCGAAGGCTGAAAACTGCTGCACCTGACCGCCATCAGGCGGCCATAGGATCGACGCAGCATGAGCAGCCTCGACGCCCAGAACCCCGGCCGACGATCCGGACGGAGGTTGTCACGGCAGCGCCGCAGAATCGGGATCGCCGCCGCGCTCGCCGGCTGCGCGGCCGCCATCCTGGTCGCTGTAACGGCCACGCTCACTGCGCCCGGCGAACGCGACACCGTAGACGCCACGACCGCTGACCCTGTCGATATTCCTGCGCGGCCGGCAACCCTTGGGCAAGAGCGGTTTCGGCTCGCGCTGCCGTATTTCAGACCGCATATCCGGCCCGCCGGCGCCGGGTTCATCGTGTGGACGCCGTACTGGTCGAAGGACGATGCCGCGCCCGACATCGCCGCTTTCGACAATGCCGGGGCCGAACGGTGGCACTACAGCCGCACCGGCCCAGACGAACGCCTCTCCCGGGTCGGCGTCTACGACGACGGCCGCATCGTCGTTGTCGGCTTCGCGGGCAACGACGACCTTGGCCGGGCCCCCGAGATGGTGGGCCTCGACGCCGTCACCGGCGAGCAGTTGTGGACATCGCACGACGCTGCCATGTGGAAGGCACTCGACATCAACGAAGGCGGCTCGTTCGCATCATTCATGGTGCGCGGCAAGGATTCCTGGACCGGTTTCAACGCCCGCACCGGTCGGCAGGCATGGCAGATACCCAACCCCGCGGGCTGTGGCGCAGGACCGCTGGAAACACTGTCCAGCCTCGATGAGCCCTACACCGTTCGCGAGGCCGACACCACGACGCACCTCGTCACGGTCAACGACTGCTCCACGCCCGACACCATCAGACTGCGGGTCCTCACCCACGATCCGGCGACAGGTGCGCAGATCGCCGACGAGCCGATCCCCGGAGCCGACAACCAACCACGAGACACCTGGGAAAACCTGCGCGTCGACCGGGCCGTCAACGACAGCGTGTCACTGACCCTGAACAAGGCGTGCCCGAGGCGCCCCGCGAACGGACCGTGCATCACTCTCGGCGAGAGGAAACACATGCTCGTCAACTACCTCACCGGCCAATCGGCCGACCTGCCGCCGGGATCGGTTTACCCCAGCGATGACGGTCGCGGTGACTTCGTATTCTCGCCGGGCGGCGATGGTGTGACCTACCCGGGTGAGCTCAGCCAGGACCGAACCACCGACCTGATGAACGTCGACCGTTCCCTACGCTGCCAATACCCCAGCCAACCCTGGGCCGGGGCCGTCCCCACGTGGCTCACCGATCAATTCGTCATCCAGACCGTGACGCCGAACGGCGAGGAACTTGAGGTACGGGCCCTCAACCGCGACACCTGCCATCTCGAAGTCACCCTGCCGTGGCCCGTCAAGTCGGACAAGAAGTCCGATGGGCGCTACATCGCCGACAGCCAGGGCGCCACCCTGTTCGTGCAAACCTATGACGACTCGACCGTCGAGATCGTCGGCTACACACCGTGACTCTACGATTCGACGGCGAGAGTCGCTCCCACAGGAAGGCGTCACCCCATGGCTGAACACTTACCGGTCGACCATCTTTCAACATCGTGGCGTCGGCGGTTCGACTTCTTCGACACCTATGGCCTGCCCAACTCGACACCGCAATCGAAGGCCGCCTACCGCGCCCTACCGTTCGGCACCAAGCTGCGGCTCACGTCCAACGTCCTCGCGTTCCTCTTCGGCCCCATCTACTTCTTCGTCAAGGGCATGTGGCGCAAAGGTCTGACCCTGCTTGCCGTGGCTGTCTCGGTCGCGGTGGCCATGGTCTTTCTCAACGTTCCCGACTCGATCGGCCGCGCCGTTGGGATCGGCGTTGCTGCGCTCGCAATGTCGACCGCCAACTACGCCTACTACTTGCACATCGTCGAGAACAGCCAGTCCTGGAACCCGTTCGAGGGTTTCGGCAGAAAACGCTGACCCGTTCATCGAGCCAAAAACAATTGGCCGCACATGATGTGCGGCCAATTGCAGGCGCGGTTTATCGACGAACCGCAATTCATCGTTCGAGCGCCTTAAACAAATTGATGGTGCGTTTTATTCCCGTCAGCAGGCCACGTCCACATAAGCGGTCTGCGAGATAACGGTCGTGTTGATGGAGCCGCCACCCCGAGAGTCCTTTGTGGAGTGGGTCGGCCCCTGGCGGACCCCGACCACCGTGCAGCTCGACAGCGGCGCGGCGCCGGTACGGTTGACGATGACGTGATAGCCGCTGGTCTCAAGGCTTTTCACGGTCTGTTCCACCGACTGCTCTGTCGGCGCGGCGGCAGCAGTGCCACCCATGATGAGCGCAGTCGATGCCAATGCACCTGCACCGAGCGCCGCCAACGCATACTTCTTCATTTTCCCAACCCTTCATCTTTGGCGACCCGTAAGTCCCGCTGCTTCCGGTTGCCGCCTATAAGCTCCAATTTCGAATCGCGCCGGAAAATTCCAGATTTTCTCAGCCGATTTTCAGTCATTCGCGATGATCTGCCGAGCGACGTCGATCGCGCGGTCGATCGGAACCGCGAACCCGATCCCGATGTTGCCCGCCTCGGCCCCACCGACGGTTGCGAGTGCGGTGTTGACACCGATCACCTGCCCCTGCAGATTCGCCAGTGGCCCGCCCGAGTTGCCGGGGTTGATCGAGGCGTCGGTCTGCACCATCGGCAGTCCCGGCTGCCCGCCCAGGCGAGCCGTGCGGTCGGTGGCGCTGACGATGCCCGCAGTCACCGAACTCGACAGGCCGAGTGGCGCGCCGACGGCGATCACGGGCTGCCCGATGCGCAGCGCCGAACTCGTCCCGAGTGCCGCCGCTGCCGGCGCGGAGCCCGCGACCTCCAATACGGCGATGTCGGTCGCGGGGTCGGTACCCACTACCCGGGCCGCCGACTCCCTACCATCGGCATAGGCCACCGATACCCTCGAATAGCCCTGTACCACATGGTTGTTCGTCATCACTCGACCTTGGTCGTCGATCACGAAGCCCGAACCCCGGGAATTGCCCGCCCGGATGTCCACCACGCTGGGCAGCAACGCAGCTGCCGCGGCTTGCGCATCGGGCACCGCACCGGATCCCGCGGTGGCGGGCGGCTGTTGCCGTATCACCGTCGCGACGTCGGCGCCGCCCGCCATCAAGCCCGCACCCGCCCCGGCCACCGCGCCCGCCACCAGGCATGCCGTCACCAACAGAGCACGGCGTGGTGCGCGTACCGGTGGCTGCGCCGGCGTCGGTGGCACATCGTGTGCCGCCGCCGGCGGCGGTAAGCGGATCCGAGTCGGCACCGCGGCCGGGACCGGCCGAGCCGGCGGAGCCCGGTGCAGCGGCGTCACGAATTCCGGCCCGGCCCGACATCCCGCACGGCCACCCAGATGCCCCTGCTGATCGGTCATCTCACTTCCTCCTCACACCAACCTGGAAAACCAGCGCAGCGAAAGCCCCGCCGCGACGAGTCCGAACACGAGCGCCAGGGCGGCGACGAACGGCGTCACCTCACGCCATTCGGTGCGCCAGCCGATCGACGAGCTGATGTCTCGGTAGACGTCGGCCAGTTCGTCGCTGCTGGCCGCGGCGTACGCCGTCCCACCGGTCGTATCCGCCAGTTCGGCAAGCGTTTCCGCGTCCACCGGCACCGGAGTCGAGTAGCCATAGCTCTCCATGACTCCGCCCTCGGTGCCGTAGGCGATGGTCGAGACGGGCACCCCGGCGGCAACAGCGGCGCGTGCCGCGGCGGTGGGACTGCGGCCGCTGGTGTTCGTACCATCGGACAACAGGACCACATGCGCCGGCAGATCGGTTCCCTCGTCTCCCGTAACCGTCCGGATTTGAGCGAGAGCCGCGAAGACTCCTTCGCCGATCGCGGTGCGCGACGAGGTGCCTATCGACCGCAGGCTGTCCTTGGCGCCGGCGTGGTCGGTGTCCGGCGCGTGCACCACCACCGTCGATCCGGCGAATGCGATCACCCCCACGTTGAAGGCCGGCGGCAGCTGATCGATGAAGTCGCCCGCCGCCGCGATTGCCGCGGTCAACCGGTCCGGTTCGACGTCACGGGCCTGCATCGACTCCGACGTGTCGATGGCGACGATGATCGTCGCCCGTTCATACGGCACCCGAACCGCCATCTCAGGCCGGGCCGCGGTGAGCGCGAGCAATCCGAGCGTGATGAGCAGCAGGGCCGCAGGCACGTGCCGTCGCCACTGCGGTCGCTCGGGAATCACCTTGTCCAGCAACGGAAGCGCGGCATACCGCACGGCGTAGCGCTGCTTGCGCCGCAGCGTGACCAGATATCCGACGGCGAGCAGCGCCACCGGCACCAGCAGCATCAGGGCAGCGGGAAAGAGAACCGTCATCGCGCCCGCGTCCCTCGGCTACGGCGGCGCATCGTGCGCCTGCGCGCCGCGATGAACCGCGCGAGATCGCGCACCCAATCGCGCCCGGTGCTGACCGGAAGATGCTCGGCACCGCTGGACCGGATGGCCGCCGACACCGATGCCCGATAGGCCGCCGCGGCGTCCTCGTATCGGCGCCGCACGGTCCGGTTCGACGTCCAGATCTGGCGCTGCCGGCCGGATTCGGGATCCATGAGCAACACCGAACCGACGTCGGGCAGCGCCATCTCGCGCGGGTCGACGACCTCGATCGCGATGACGTCATGGCGCGCGGCCAGTCGGCGCAGCGGCCGGTACCAGTCGTACGGCGGATCGAAACCGCCTGCGGGGTCGAAGAAATCCGACACCACGATCCGCAGCCCCTGGCGGTGGCGACGTCGGCCGAACTCATCGATGGCCGCGGCCAGGGTGATTGCGGATCCGGTGCGCCGATCGTCTCCGGCGAGTTCGCGGGTGAGGCGGTGCGCCGCCAGGCGCGAGGAATCCGGGCGGTGCCACCGCACACCGTCGGCGCCGAACGTGGCAACCCCGAGCCGGTTGCCCGGGGCGTCCGTCAGGAGTCCGATGGCCGCCACGATCTTGGCGGCGAGTTCACGTTTCTCGTCGGTGACCGTGCCGAACGCCATGCTCGCCGTGGTGTCGAGCAGCACCCAGGTGTCGAGTTGGTTGTCCGCTCGGGGGCGCCACACGTGCAGATCCGTACTGCGCGCGGTGATGTTCCAGTCGATCCGCCGAACGTCGTCGCCGGGTTGGTAGCGCACGACCTCTTCACGTTCGCTGCCCAGGCCGAGCCGGCTGCCTTCGTGATCGCCGGGCACCAGGCCGTCGATCCGGCGCAGCACGTCGAGATCGAGTGCGCGCCACGGGTTCGCGCTCATGACGCCATCTCGTCGAGCTCGGCGTGACGCGGCGCGATCTGTGGTGCGGGCACCCGGTCGAGGACCTCGGCGATCACCTGACGCGGATCCACCCCGTCGGCGACCGCGTCGAACGTGAGGACCAGGCGGTGCGCCAGCACGTCGGGCGCGATCTCGGCGACATCGCCGGGCAGCACGTAGTCACGGCCACGTAGCAGCGCGAGAGCGCGACTCGCCGACAGCAGGCCGAGCGAACCACGCGGGCTCACACCGTATTCCAGCAACCCGGCGACACTCCCGACGCCGTAGCCGGCAGGCTCGCGGGTCGCCATCACGAGACGAACGATGTAGTGCGCGACGGCGTGATGGACGAAGACGTCTTCGGTGGCGCGCTGCATGGCGACCACGTCGTCGGTGGTCACCAAGGTGCGCGGCTGCGGCGGCTTCGCCCCCATCCGGGCCAGGATCGCCATCTCTTCCAATTCGTTGGGATGCGTGAGGTCGACCTTGAGCAGGAAGCGGTCCCGCTGGGCTTCCGGCAGTTGGTACACCCCGTCGGTCTCGATCGGGTTCTGTGTCGCGAGCACGAGGAACGGCGTCGGCAGCGCGAAGCTTCGGCCGCCGATGCTGACCTGCCGTTCGGCCATCGCCTCCAGCAGCGCCGACTGCACCTTGGCCGGTGCGCGGTTGATCTCGTCGGCCAGGATCAGATTGCCGAAGATCGGCCCGAGCTCGATCTCGAACGTCTCCCTGGACGGCCGCCACACCCGGGTGCCGAGAATGTCGGCCGGCATCAGGTCGGGCGTGAACTGCAGCCGGTGAAACCTGCCGCCGACGACGGTGGCGACGGTGCGCACCGCCAGCGTCTTGGCGATCCCCGGCACGCCCTCCAGCAGGATGTGCCCGTTGGCCAACAGGCCGACAAGAAGCCGCTCGAGCATTCGATCCTGGCCCACGACAACGTGTTTCATCTCGAACAACGCCCGTTCGACAACGGCGCTGACTTCCACGGGTGCGGTTTCAGCAGTGGTCATGGACGTCAGTTCACCAGGGGCACACGAAAACCAGCGCAAGGCGAAACGAAAGCCGACCGAAAGCGCTGTAGGCACCGACCCCACTACATGGCTATCCTCGGCAACCATGCGGGTGTTGATCGTCGAGGACGAAGAAGGCCTGGTCAGCGCGCTACGAGTGGGTTTGCAACGCGAGGGCTACGCAGTGGACGCCGCGCTGTCGCACGCCGAGGCCGAAGAGCGTCTGGGGATCAACGAATACGACGTCGCGCTCGTCGACGTGACTCTGCCCGACGGCAACGGGATGCGGCTCGCGGGCCGCGTGCGCAGCGGCGATCTGGACTGCCGGTCTGGGCGTGATCTGCGCATCGTGATGTTGACCGCGCATGGCACCCTTCCCGACCGGGTGCGTGGCCTCGACGCCGGCGCCGACGACTACATCGTCAAACCGTTCGCCCTTGCCGAACTCACCGCACGGTTGCGCGCGGTGCTGCGCCGCGAGGTACGGGGTGAGTCCACGGAATTACGCGTGGGTGACATCGTGCTCGACGTCGCACGCCAGGCGGTGCGCCGTGGGCCGCGCGAGGTCGATCTCACCCTCAAGGAATTCGCCGTTTTGCGCTTCCTCATGACCAGGCCAGGCCACGTCGTGTCCGCCGAACAGATCCTCGAACACGTGTGGGACGAGAATGCCGACCCGTTCACCCAGACTGTCCGGGTAACCGTCGGCACCCTGCGCCGCAAGCTCACCGTCGACGCCGAGGAGCAGGTGCTGCAGACGCTCGTCGGTCGCGGATACCGGTTGAAGGAGCCTGCCGCACAACCGGTTTCGCCTGCGAGCAGTCCGTGAAGCTGCCGGCGTGGGCCCGCACCATCCGGGCCCGCATGGCGATCACCACATCGGCGTGGCTGTTCGCGTTGTCGGCGCTGATCCTGCTCGGCGTCTACTTCGCGCTGTCCCGCACGATCGACGCCGCACCGCTCGACGCGGTGACGGTCAAGCGGTTCGAACGCAAGCCCGACGGCACCATGGTCTACCGGCCCGGGGAGAACTTTCAGGCCGCCGATCTGCGCAGCGTGCAGCAGGCCGTCAACCAGTCGACGTTGGACCTGCTGCGCAATTACTCGCTGATCGCGCTGGCGGCGATATTCGTCATCTGCCTGCTCGTGGGTTGGATCGTCGCCGGCCGACTGCTACGGCCCATCGGGCAGATCACCGCGACCGCCAACCGCCTGCGCGCCACCGACCTGTCGCAGCGCATCGGCGCCACGGGTCCGCACGACGAACTCCGGGCACTCGCCGACACATTGGACGGCATGCTCGACCGCCTCGACTCGGCGTTCCGCGCTGAACGTGCACTGGTCGAGGACGTGTCACATGAACTGCGGAACCCGGTCGCGGTCGTGCAGGCCAATGTCGAGGCCGTGCTGGCCAACCCCGATGCCACCGCGGCCGAGCGCGAACATGCGCTCGTGGTGATCTCCCGTGCGACCGCACGGATGTCGCGGCTGTTGGAGGATCTGCTCGCGACGGCGCGACGACGCTCCGGTAGCTTCGCCGATCGCAACGTGGACCTACACGGATTCATCGGCGATGTCGTCGACGAGCACAGCCTGCTGGCCGCCGAGCGGCCGCTGGCCGTCGTCGCCCGCAGCTCCCCCGGACCTGTGGTGTATGCCGACCCCGAGTCGCTCGGCCGGGCAGTGGCGAATCTGCTGTCCAATGCGATTCGGCTCGCACCGACCGATTCGACCGTGACAGTTGCCGGGGGAAGCACCCGAGGTTGGGCATGGATAGCCGTGCAGGACGACGGTCCCGGCATCGCCGACGACGAACAGCCACACGTGTTCGATCGGTTCAAGCGCGCGTCCAACGGCGACAACGGGTCTCGCCGGGGTTCGGGGCTCGGCCTGGCCATCGCACGCCAGATCGTCGAAAGCCATGAGGGCCGGATAACGCTGTTCAGCCGGCTCGGCGAAGGCAGCACATTCGTCATCTGGCTGCCCGACCGCGCCGTGGCCGATGGACCGGAGCGCGCCGCGGCGCCACCTTCGGAGTGCCCGCTTCCGCGGCACTGAATGTTGTCGGTGGGTGTTATGTCTCAGGACATCGGTGACAGTTCTGCATCAGGACATCGGTGACAGTTCGGGTCGTCTTGGTGGTGACACTTCTGCCTTGAGGCTCGGGCGGTGGCTGTCAATGAACCTATCGATCCTCGTGTCCGCCTCGCGATCTCGCAGTGGCCCGATGATGCACCCCGCGGCGCGGTATCGACGTTCTGCGCCGAACACGGCATCTCTCGAAAGTCGTTCTACGAGTTACGCAAACGCGTCAAGACCGACGGGCCGGCCGCCGTACTCGAGCCCAGAACCCGACGGCCGAAGTCGAGCCCGTCGGCGCTGACCGATGAGGTCAAACAACAAGCCGTGGCGGTGCGGGCCGCCCTGGAAGCTTCCGGCCTTGACCACGGGCCGATCAGCGTCCATGACAAGATGGGTGCGCTCGGCCTGGGTCCAGTGCCCTCGGTCGCATCGCTGGCCCGGATTTTCCGCCGGGAAGGTGTGGCCAAGGCCGAGCCGAAGAAGAAGCCCCGCTCGGCGTGGCGGCGGTTCGTCTATCCAGCCCCGAACGCTTGCTGGCAGCTCGACGCCACCGGGTACGTGCTCACCGGTGGACGCCAGTGTGTGATCTTCCAACTCATCGATGACCACTCCCGCTACGCCGTCGCCTCCCATGTGGCCTGCAGCGAAACGGCCGAGGCTGCGATCGCGGTGTTCGACAAAGCTGTCGCCGCCCATGGTGTGCCGCAAAGGCTGTTGTCGGACAACGGAATCGCGCTCAACCCTTCACGGCGCGGATACCTGGGCAAGCTTGTCGAACACGTCTCGAGGCTGGGTGTCGAGGCGATCACCGGCAAGCCCTACAAGCCGACCACCCAGGGCAAGAACGAACGCTTCCACCAGACCTTGTTCCGCTACCTGGACAAGCAACCGCTGGCTAACACGCTGGCCGAACTGCAAGCCCAAGTCGATGCGTTCGACGACATCTACAACACCGAACGCCCCCATCAGGGGCTGCCCGGGCGCGTGACACCCCGCACGGCTTGGGAGTCCACGGCGAAGGTACCGGCCCCACGCCCCAAACACGATCTGCCCTGGTTCGTCCCACTCGCCCCGAAGCCCAAGCGGCCAGCACCGCAGCCACAGGACCTGCCCGCCGGGACCCACATCATGACGCTGAGTACCGCCGGCACGGTCAGACTCGCCGGCGTCACCTACAAGGTCGACGGACGACTGGCCTGCCAACAAGTCCTGGTCGTCACCAACGCCGAGAGCATCATCGTGGCCGACCTGGACGGCGAAGTCCTCATCGAGCACACCCGACCCCAAGCCGGAGTGAAATACGTCGGCAACGGACGCCCCCGCGGCCAACGCCCGAAGAGTGATGAAACGTCACCGATGTCCTGACACATCAACTGTCACCGATGTCCTGATGCAGAACTGTCACCGATGTCCTGAGACATCACAAATGTTGTCGGTGGGTCGGCGTAGCGTTCCGAACATGAGTTCGATATTGGTATCCGAACGGGACGTCCTCGGTGATGCTCTCGAACATCTGGCCACCGCGTGCAAAGAGATCGACGCCTTGTCGGTGCACGCCTTGACACGGTCCGAGCTCCAGGAGGTCTTGAGCCGCCTGCACGCCGGTGAGAAACGGTTGGCGACCGTTCAGCAACGGCTGCTCGGCCGCATGGTCGCCACCGCGACCGCGTCGCCGCCGCAGTTCGACCCTGCCGCGGTACTGGCGAGGCGGCTGCGGATATCGCTCGGTGAAGCGAGGAGACGGATCTCGGACGCCGGCCCGCCTGCGGCCTGAGCTTCAGTCGGGAGTTCAGGGCGGGCCATAGTGGGTACCCGACCGGTCGATGGCATTTGATATCACCCCCACCGCGGCCCAGCACGACCTGGCGCGGCGCACACACGAGTTCGCCGAACAGGTCATCCGCCCCGTCGCATCGGACTATGACCGACGCCAGGAGTTTCCGTGGCCGGTTCTCGAAGAAGCGGCTGCCCAGGGCTTCTACAGTCCGCTGTTCTACCGCGACCTGATCGGGGACCCGACCGGACTGTCCCTGCCGATGTTCATGGAGGAACTGTTCTGGGGCTGCGCCGGCATCGGCTTGGCCGTCGTCATGCCGGCGCTCGCGCTCTCGGCGATCGGGCAGGCCGCATCACCGGAGCAGATGCTGCAGTGGGCGCCGGAATGCTTCGGGACGCCGGGCGACCTCAAGCTCGCCGCGCTGGCGATCTCCGAACCTGAAGGCGGCAGCGATGTGCGCAACCTGCGCACCAGGGCCGTTCGCGACGGCTCGGGACCCGACGCGGACTGGATCATCAACGGCCACAAGATGTGGATCGGCAACGGCGGCATCGCGAATGTGCACGTGGTCAACGCGGTGGTCGATGAACAGCTCGGACACAAAGGGCAGGCACTGTTCATCGTGGAAGGGGGCACACCTGGGCTGGAGATGGTCCGCAAACTAGACAAGCTGGGCTGCCGCGCATCGCACACCGCCGAGCTGAAATTCACCGACGTCCGGGTTCCCGCCGACCACCTTCTCGGCGGGCACGAAAAGCTCGAGCGCAAGCTCGCCCGGGCCCGCGAAGTGATCGAGGGCGCGAGGCATTCCGGTTCGGCGACGCTGGGCACCTTCGAGCAGACCCGGCCTATGGTGGCTGCGCAAGCCCTTGGAATCGCCAGGGCAGCAATAGAATACGCCACCGAATACGCCAACCGTCGGGTGGCGTTCGGCGGGCCGATCATCGACAACCAGGGCATCGCGTTTCCGCTCGCCGACCTGGCCACGCAACTCGACGCCGCGCGGTTGCTGACCTGGCGCGCGTCGTGGATGGCAGCGACCGGCGTTCCGTTCGACCGGGGCGAGGGATCGATGTCGAAGCTCGCGGCCAGTGAGGTGGCGGTCCGGACCACTGAGCGGGCGATCCAGACGATGGGCGGCTGGGGCTATGTCACCGACCATCCGGTCGAGAAGTGGTATCGGGATGCCAAGCTGTACACCATCTTCGAGGGAACCAGCGAAATCCAGCGCATCGTCATCGCGCACGCCCTCGGCGCCGCCGACGGAAAGCCGCCGCTGCACGTCGATCTGGAGCCGTCCGGCGGACCGCTGAACCGGTGGTTCGGTCGAGGCACGCCGTTGCGTACCCGCGCGGCCAACGCCGCGCTGTCGGCCAAAGACAATGTGCCCGCACCGGTCATGCGGTTGGCGATGAAAGCGCTACGTCCGCCGCGCAAGTGAGAGAGACTTTTACGTCGTCACTGCATCGGCGATGGCCTTGCCCAGAGTCTCGGTCGTAGCGGAACCGCCCATGTCGGGCGTCAGGCTCTCACCGCCGCGTGCCAGGACAGTCTCGACCGCCGCGAGCACCGCTGCCGCGGCATCCGGTTCGCCGAGATGCTCGAGCATCATTGACGCACACCAGATCTGACCGACCGGGTTGGCGATACCCCGGCCCGCAATGTCGGGAGCCGAGCCGTGCACCGGCTCGAACAAACTCGGGAAGGCACGCTCCGGATTGATGTTGCCACTGGGCGCGATGCCGATGGTTCCTGTGCACGCCGGGCCGAGGTCAGAAAGGATGTCACCGAACAGGTTCGACGCGACGACGACATCGAACCAGTCCGGGTGCATCACGAAGTTCGCCGTCAATATGTCGATGTGGTACTTGTCCACCGCGACGTCGGGATAGTTAGCGGCCATCGCCTGCACTCGCTCGTCCCAATACGGCATCGAGATCGAGATGCCGTTGCTCTTCGTAGCCGAGGTCAGGTGTTTGTTCGGCCGCCGCTGCGCAAGATCGAAGGCAAACTTCAGGATCCGATCGACGCCGATCCGCGTCATGACGGTCTCCTGCATCACGATCTCGCGATCGGTCCCTTCGAAGATCTTGCCTCCGACGCTGGAGTACTCACCCTCGGTGTTCTCCCGCACGACGTAGAAGTCGACCTTACCCGGGCGGCGTCCGGCGAGCGGGCTGGGCACGCCGGGCATGAGGCGGACCGGCCGCAGGTTCACGTATTGGTCGAAGGCACGGCGGAATTGCAGCAGGCTGCCCCACAGTGATACGTGATCTGGTACCACCTCGGGCCAGCCGACCGCCCCGAAGAAGATGGCGTCGAACCCGCGAAGTTCGTCAAACCAGTTGTCTGGCAACATCTTCCCGTGCTTGATGTAGTAATCGGCACTTGAGTGATCGAAATGCTCGAAATCGAAACTCACGCCGAATTCCGATGCCACGGCGTTCAGGACCCGTAAACCCTCAGGGACGACTTCGGTGCCGATACCGTCGCCAGGGATGACGGCGATTCGATGCGTTTTGGTTCCTGCCATGCGATCGATCTAACGGCGCGGTGAGGGGCACGTCCAAGACTCAAATTCGACCAATCCGATAGACGATAACTATCAGTTATCCCGCGATGTCTCTATAAAGGCGGCGGCTGCCGGACTGAGGCGTTGGTGCTCCCAGGCCAGCCCCACATGCAACACCTCTGTTGTCGGCAGCGTGCGCACGGTCAATCCCACAGCGTGGGCCAGGGATTGCCAGGATTCGGCCACAACGGCGACGCCGACACCACCGAGGACCAGTGGCAGAAGCGCTTCTCGATGCTCGATTTCCACCGCCAGCCGACAGTTGGTTGCCGCGATGATCTCGTCAGCCACCCGGCGCATGCCGGTACCAGGTTGGCCGACGATCAGGCGGAAATCGCTCAGGACCGAGATGTCGATCGGTTCACCGTCCGGCAGCTCGACGTCGGGGCGCGCAACCAGTACGAATCGTTGAGTTTCGATCGGCAGCACATGAAGATCGCCGAATTGGTCAAATCCGCGCGGCGTCGCCAAGACGCCCAGTTCCGCGGCCCCGGTCCGCAAAGCCTCGCGGACGTCCTCCGGTCTGTCACTGGCCACGACCGCTACTTCGACATCCGGATACCGATCGGCGAATGCCTTGATCATCCCGGTCAACGGACTCACCGCCTGTGACGGCATCGACGCAATGGTGAGGCGCCCGCCGCGCAGCCCATCGATCGACTCGACAGTGGCACGTGCCACGTCCATCAGCCGCAGAAGTTCCCGCGCCGGATCCACCAATGCCTGGCCGGCCGAACTCAGCACCAAACCGCGGCCACGCCGCATGAACAGTTCCGTGCCGAGCTCCTCCTCGAGGCGGCGCAACGTGTGTGACACCGAGGGTTGGGCCACGTAGAGATGTTCGGCGGCTCGATGGACGGTGCCGTGGTCCACCACGGCCAGGAAGTAGCGCAGGTGTCGGATGTCCATAGAGCCTCCGAGCTGCACGTGGGGTCAACCGATAGACGCAGACTATCTAATTCACTCAGAACACGTCTTGGACAAAGCGGTAGTGACTGCGGTCACCTTTTTTCATGTCGGATCAGGTTCTGTTGTTCCTCAATGCCGCGGTCGCCATCGTCGGGATCGTTGCCAGCATCACGTGGCTGAAGTTTCCGCCCGTATTCGCCCTGCTTCTGGGCACCCTGTACCTCGGCGTGACGACAAAGCTGGGATTCGAAGGCACCCCAGAGGCGGTCACCGACGGCTTCGCCGACGTCATGGGCGACATCGGTGTTCTGGTCACGTTCGGGGTCATCCTCGGCGCACTACTGACCGTGACGAACACGATGCAACGCTTGGTCGAGGCGATGCTGCGTTTGTTCGGTGAACGCAGCGTTCCGTATGTATTCGCCGCGGCGCTCAGTTCATTGTTCTCGTCGATCTATTCAGACGTGCTGCTCGTTCTCTCGGCGCCTCTTGCCCGCCGGCTCGGGCCTCGGATGGGAGACCGCGGCCTGGCTTTGATGGGCGGCGCACTCACTGCGGGAATCGAAGTGGGTCTGGTCTTCGTTGCGCCCGGGGTCGCGGCCGTGGCTATCGCCGGCATTCTCGATGTCCCACTCGGTCAGATGTTCCTCCTCGGTCTCGCTGTCGGTCTCCCGACTGCGCTACTGACGATGTTCGCCTTCAAGCTGCTGCTTCCCGTGATGGGCTGGGATACCAAGCTCGACGAGATCGACGTTGACGACAGCTTTGATACGAACGACACAGCCGAACATGATCCGAACCATGCGGCGAACGATGCACGGCCCGCTGGAACCGGCGGCGGCACCGTTACGGCAACCACCTCCAAGCCAGCAGTCCGCGAATTGAACCTGTTCGTCTCCATCACCCCGGTTCTGCTCACGCTGGCACTGATCGCCGGTGGTGCGCTCGCCCAGGTCGTCGGTTGGGACGCCGATTTCATCACGTTCATCACCGATCCCGTCGTCGCAATTTTCGTCGGTGCCGGTTTGGCATTCATCCTCGCGAGCCGTGTCAGGCAACGTGCAGAAATCTCGATCGCCATCAGTTCGGCCCTGACCTCGTGTGGCCCCATCCTGGTGCTGAGCGGCATCAGCGGATCCCTCGGATTCGTCATCGAGGGCTCAGGACTGGCCGACGTACTCGGCACTGCATTTCGATCCGACTTCTTGCCGCCCTTGCTGCTCGTCTGGCTGGTGGCCGCGATCCTTCACATCGCGCTCGGATCGATCTCAGTCGCGGGGATCACGGCGGCGGGCATCCTTGCGCCAATCGCAGGAACCCTAGGCGTTCCCGTGGTCCTGGTGGCCCTCGCCGCCGGTTCGGGGGCACTGTTCCTGCCGCACGTGAGCAGCAATTTCTTTTGGATGTTCCAGTCGCTATTGGGATTCTCGACCAGGGGCACGTTCAAAACCCACAGTGGTGCAATGACTCTCGCGTCGGTGATCTCACTGCCAATCATCCTGGGGCTGAGCGCGATCCTCTAGATGAGCCGAGGCGGCCGTCGCTTCACATGGACGTCAATCATCACGAAGTACTCTGAGCCGCATCAACTCCCGTGAAGATAAGGTGCGAAGTCCATGACCGTCACCGTGGCCGAGTTCGAAGTCGCAGATTCACCGGACGCTTGGACACGGGCAGGTTTCACGGTCGATGCCGACCCGGTCTGCCGGGTTGGTGGCGTGCGAATCCGACTGGTCGGACGCGAACGGGGCAGCGGGATAGTCGGGTGGTCGTTGCGGGGCGTGCCAAAATCCGCAGGCTCGGACGATGTCGACGGCATCCCGACCACGCACTCGACCGCCGACCCAGTCCGGCCTGCCACCCACGCCAACGGCGCCACCTCGATCGACCACGTCGTTCTGATGTCCCCCGACCTCGACCGCACGGTCGCATCGCTGGCCGCCATCGGCATGGCCCCCCGCCGCGAACGCGACGCCGAACTCGGCGGGCGGCCAATACGCCAGATCTTCTTTCGGTTCGGGGAGGTGATCGTCGAGGTCGTCGGCT
Organism: Mycolicibacterium wolinskyi str. Jessa 2025; assembly: GCF_049241375.1. Taxonomy (NCBI): domain Bacteria; kingdom Bacillati; phylum Actinomycetota; class Actinomycetes; order Mycobacteriales; family Mycobacteriaceae; genus Mycobacterium; species Mycolicibacterium wolinskyi. The sequence goes on along the minus strand of NZ_CP185960.1, from coordinate 1,274,005 downwards.
CGCCGGAGATCGCGAGCGAGGGTCCGTCGACACTCTGGGGCATCACATACGTCGTCGCGGACATCGACGCGACAGCGTCGTTCTTCGGCGAGCACACCGGGCCGGTCAAGGACGCGGTGCAGCCCGGTCGGCGGATCACGACGCTGCGGCATCGCGATCTCGGCATGTCGGTCCGGACCGCGATGATCTCGGCGATACCCGAGCGCTGACGTGTGTCGGGACGCCTGCCGTTCGATGCGGTTGCCTATTCTCTGCGCATGACCGATCCCGCGGACCGCGGCCCGCTGTTCGACGGCATCCAGATCGGCCGTCCCGCAACCGGCGCCCTCGTCGACGCCGGTTACCGAACTCTCGCAGATCTGCCCGCGGACCTCGATGAGCTTCTCGCCCTGCACGGCGTCGGCCCGAAGGCGGTTCGTGTGCTGCGCCAGGCCAGGGACAGCTCATGAACAACGACGTCGTGGTCATCCACACCGACGGCGGATGCCGGCCGAATCCCGGCCCCGGCGGCTGGGGCGCCGTGCTGCGTCATCGCGAGCACGTGCGTGAAATGTGCGGCGGCGACCCCGGAGTCACGAGCAACAATCGTATGGAGCTGACGGCGCCCATCATGGCGCTCGAGGCGCTCACGAGGCCCGTGGTCGTGCATCTCTACACCGACAGCACCTACGTACGCAACGGCATCACCAAATGGGTGCTCGGCTGGGAACGCAACGGCTGGCTGACCGCCGCGAAGCTACCCGTGAAGAACGTCGACCTCTGGCAGCGGCTGCAGGCCGCCTGCGCGCGCCACCAGGTCGAGTGGTTCTGGGTGAAAGGACACTCGGGGGTCGGCGACAACGAATTGGCCGACGAGCTGGCTACCCGAGGGATGCGGGAAGCGCTCGACGCGTCTCGCGATCTGATTCCCTGACCGTCACAGCGATCTCGCTGTTGCCGCAACCGCTTCGACCGCCTTGCCCGCGCCCGGCCTCCACACCATCGCGAGTTCCGCCGGAGGCAGATCGTCGAGGATCGTCAGGCACGTCAGACCGGCAGGCAGAGACCGGCTGATCGAGGTGGGTAGCACGTTGAACCCGCCGGCATGGAGATCGCCGAAGTGACGTAGCCCGGGCAGCGGGTTCTCCCAGAGTGTGAATTCGACGCCCGTGCTGCGCACCGCGTGCAACACCGCGTCGTAGTACGCCGCCGCGAACCGTCGGGGCAGGAACCGGAACGTATCGCCGGCGAGTTCGTGCAACTTCACGGCCGTTCGGCCGGCGAGTGGGTGGTCGTCGGCGACCACGACGACGTACGGGTCGCGCCGCAGAACGCAGCGCGCCAGCTCGCCGCCGACCGACAGGTGCCATCCGATCGCGATGTCGACGTCGCCGCTGACAAGCGCGGAACACAGTGCGGTGTCCCATAATTCGCTCACCTCGATGACAACTCCCGGGTGCCTGGCCGCGACCGCGTGCACCAACGCCGGGACGTCAGTGGAACCTGACATCGGCCCGCAACCCACTCGCACCACACCCGCTGCCGCGCCGCCGGCCGCTCGGGTCTCGGCCACCGTCCGCTCGACCTCGGCCAGCACGGCGCGAGCGTGCTTGACGAAGACATGTCCCTCGGCCGTCAGACGCGTAGGCCTGCGATGGAACAGCGCGACGCCGAGTTCGCGTTCGAGTTCCCGGATTTGACGGCTCAGCGGCGGCTGCGCCATGTGCAGTTGTTCGGCCGCACGCTGAAAGCCGCCGGCCTCGGCGATGGCGATCACGTAGCGCATGGTGCGCAGTTCGATCGACATACCTCAAAGGTACTGCCGCGTACTCAATCGGTCCGTGTGTTCGGGCGGGTTTACGCCGATCCTGAAAGCATGTGGCAGCCAACACGACGGCAGGTACTGCAAATTGGTGGGCTCGGGGCGGCAGCGACCGTCGTGGGCGGTGGGGTGCTGGCAGCGGTGTCCGACGGCGGCTCGGATCAGCTGCCGGCACCGACGAGCGGCACGCAAATCCGAACGAACATCCCCGGATCCGACATTTCACTGCCCGCGGTGGGGCTGGGGACGTTCCAAACCTTCGACGCGTTGCCGGAAGACGCTCGCGCGCAGCGGGTCGAGGTCTTGCGCCGGTTCTGGGAAGCCGGCGGCCGGGTCGTCGATGTGTCACCGCTGTACGGCACGTCGGAAGAGAACATCGCGCGCTACGCGGTACCCACGGGGATCCAGAACGACATCTTTCTCACCAACAAGATCTGGTCGACGGGCGCACATCTCTGGGACGAATCGCATGCGCTCGAAAGCCTGAATACCTCGATGCAACGCCTGTCGCGCACCAAACCGATCGACGTGATGCAATGCCATTCCCTCGTCAACGTCGAGACGGTCGTGCCGATCCTGCATGCCTGGAAGGCAGAAGGCCGGATCAGCCGGATCGGTGTGACACACCACGACCCAGCCTATTTCGGGCAACTGGCCAACTGGGTGCGGACCGGCGACGTCGATTTCGTGCAAACCCGTTATTCGATCGCCGAGCGGAGTGCCGAGCAGCAGGTATTTCCCGTCGCGATGGACCGCGGCGTGACTGTCATGGTCAACATGCCGCTCGAGAAGGGGCGGCTACATCAGTTGGTCGGAGATCGCCCACTTCCGGATTTCGTTGCCGACCTTGGCATTCGGAGTTGGTCGCAGTATTTCCTCAAGTGGGTGATCTCGCACCCCGCCGTCGCGGTGGCGCTGCCGGCGACGTCGGTGCCCGACCACGTCGTCGACAACATGGCGGCCGCGCGCGGCCCGATGCCGGACGCTGCCATGCGCGCCAGGATGCTCGAACATGTGCAGGGCATACCAGGTTTCGACGAGGTCACTCGGCAACCGTGGTATCCCGGCAAGCGTTACCCGGGCATAGTGAATCGCGACATGCGAGCGCTTCAGGAACGCTCGTCCTGGCGACCGGCCGGGTGGGTGTAGCCGCCAGACAGCCGACGGAGTTGACCGCGGACGAACGGCCACCACGCGCTGGGCCGCCGAGCCACGGTGCCGAGAATCACGAGCGGATCGAAGTATGCGACGCGCTCACGGATCAGCCCGTCTTCCAACTTGATTCGGTCAACCAGAGGCCATTCGATCGGCCCGCCGCCGATCGTGCCGTACAACCGACCCCAGATGATGACGTGGTCCGATCCGCTCGCCCAGCCCTGAACGTCGTAGCGCAGGTCCGGAATCAACAACATGGTCCGCGCCATGAAGTCTCGCGCCTGCTGCACCCCGTGTGTGTCACGTTCGATCGGGTGAATCAGGTGGACATCGGGCCGGAACAGCGGTGTGAAGGCGTCAGGGTCCATCTGGGCCCAGGCCTGCGCGAACCGCTCGACCAGGTCAGCGGCCCCGGGTACCGGTGCGACCTGCTCGGACTCGGAAGAGGGGGACGACATCGTCAGCGCTCCTTTTACCTATCCGGCGCAACTATTGCAACGGTTGCAAGATCCATGCTCGACACTACCGCGACCACCGACTTGTTGCAACGATTACAAGAACGCGGACGCCCGCCTTACGATGGTCGGGATTGCCATGGCCGCCTCGAACTCCACCGATCCCCGCAAGCAGCGGACCGTTGATGCACTGCTCTCGGCCGCCGAGGCGGTCTTCGCCGTCCTGCCGTTCGAAGAGGTGACCGTCGACGAGATCGCCGCGCGGGCCGGCGTCGCAGTCGGGTCGATCTACAACAACTTCGGCTCCAAGTCCGCTCTGTATGCGGCAGTCATCGAGCGGGCGCTCGACGTCGACCGCGAGTACATGGACAAGGCATACACGCCCGAACGCTCACCGATCGAACAGCTCGAGGCGGCCGCGGAGCAGTATTTCCGGTTCTACCTCGATCAGCCCGAGTTCTTCCGCATGCTCGCCTTCCCGCCGCCACCCGGCCCCTATGCGGCGGCAGCGGAGACCGCCGAACGGCTCGCGCGTCGGGTCGACGAGCAGAACGCGCGCATGGTCGATGCGATCGAGCGCGGAATCCACGACGGCACAATCCGTCCGCTCGACGCCCGCAAGGCTGCAACCGTGCTCTGGGCGAGCTGGAACGGGGTCATCAGCCTCGCCTGGCGCACCGACGGCCTGCATCAGGGCGACGAAGCCCTCGCCGAACTGCTCGCCTTGGCCGCAGACGTCGTCGGGCGCGGCTTACGACCGTGATCGGTCACCACCAGGGCTCGGGTGGCTGGGCGGGCCTGCGCTCCAGCCAGGTCCATTCGAGTTCACGGCGCGCGAACTTCCAGCCGTCCGCGGTGAGTGCATAGTCGTCGATGTAGCGAATCGGAGCCAGGATGACTTCGAGACTGCCGTCGGCGTTGCGCAGCAGATGCCTTGCGGTGCAATAGGTTATGCCCTTTGCGCGATCACCGTCGACATCGACGATGTGGTTGTGGACCGCGTGGAAGGTCTGCTCGAACATCTGATTTCCGCTCGGGCCGAACTTCACCTGTTCCCGGCCGCGTAGGGTCACGGGCTCGGTCGACCCGGGGGCCGACGTGACGAATTCGCCGTCGACCGTGAACAGCGAACCGAACCGTTCGAGGTCGGCCGTGTCCGACGCCAATGCGTATTCGTCGACCAATGCGCGCAGTGCAATCCGCGCGGTCGAGTGCTGCTCGGCCATATTCGTGCGTCCCTCTCGATCAAATTCAGATGACAATGTCATCTGACCTTCTTCAGATGACATTGTCAACTCAACCGGTACGCTGGGCGAGTGAATCGAGTCGAATCGGCGGCGGCCACCCGCCGCGCGCTGCTGCAGCAGGCCGGCGCGTTGCTCGACGGCGGCGGTCCCGACGCGGTCACGTTGCGGGAGGTGGGCGCCCGCGCCGGGGTGAGCCGCGGCGCGCCGTACCGGCACTTCGCAGACAAAGAGAGCCTGCTGACGGCCGTTGCCGCCGAGGGTTGGGAGCGCCTGGGCGACCACATGCGGACGCTGCGCACCGACAGCAGAGCATTGCCCGCCGAGACGTTGCGCGCGGCGCTTCACGCGGTCATCGCGATCAGCCGCGAGCAGCCACACCTCTATCGACTGATGTTCACCGCACCGGACAGCGACCCGTCGGCAGTCGTCCGGGCCGCGCAAGCGATGTGCGAGGAATTCCTGGCCATCGTCGCTGCAGTCGTCGGCGAACAGGACGCCGCGCGCTACTCCGGCATCCTGTTGACGGGCGTGCACGGCGCCGCAGGCATCGAAGCAAGCGGCCTGCTACATACCGACAAATGGCAAACGACTGCTGACGAGTTGACCGACGCGCTGCTCGGCATGGTCACCGCAGGCTGACGATCGCCTACACTGCGCAACTGGCGGAGATGTATACGCGAAGGGTGCGGAATTCCCAGCCGTCATATGCCGTCGTCAACGAGATCCAGAAAGACTTTTGGAACGGTGATTACTGCCGCGCTCATCGACCATTCGCGGAAAAAGCGGCGCTCCTCGCAGCGGGCGGTAGTCAGCCGCTGCAAAGGCTGCAGCGGCTGCCGATACCAACGCCAGGATCAGGGCCGGCTGGCGGCTCGCGTGCGCAGGGAAGTCGTACAACAGCAGCCAGGCCAGCGTCACTGCGGTAATCACACCAAGACCATCAGTCGCGCCGATGATTGAAACATCCGGCCTGTTGAGGCCGATCTGTCCGCCGGTGATCGCGGTGGTCAACGCACACACGGCAAGAGCCACGCAGAGCGGAAAAGTGAGCCTCCACAAATCCCACGCGATCCGATCGGCGTCCTGAACATGGGCCCACGGCAGCAGCATTGCGACGACCATCAAGGCGCCCGCTGCGCCGCAGACCAGCCGTCGAGGCAATGTAATCATGTCATCCTCCTAAGGTCGTGTCAGTGATGGTCACGATCGGAGGTCGTGCTGTCGATTACCTAGAGGTAATGGAGCAACGAACCCGGTGCGGCTACAGTCGGTGCGAATGGCGACCACTAGCCCTGCTCCTCAGGTCGGGCCGCTGCTGCGGGAGTGGCGGCAACGGCGTCGGCTGACCCAGCTAGAGCTTGCGCTCGACGCGGGCGTATCAGCACGACATCTGAGTTTCGTCGAGACCGGCCGCTCCAGGCCCGGCCGAGAGATGTTGCTGCGCCTGGGAGAGCGGCTCGAAATCCCGTTCCGCGAACGCAACCGGCTACTGCTCGCCGCCGGGCATGCCCCAGCATTCCCCGAGCATCCATTCGGCGCACCCGAACTCGCTCCCGTCCGGGAAGCGCTTCAGCGGATTCTGAAGAGCCACGAGCCGTATCCGGCGGTCGTCTTCGATCGTCACTGGAATCTGGTCGCCGCAAACACCGCCATACGACCCCTCGTCGCGACCATCGATGCCGCCCTGCTCAACCCGCCTGTCAACGTTCTCCGCATTGGCCTGGCATTGATGCCGCAGATCATCAACGCCCACGAGGTCATGACCTACTTCGGTGATCGCATCGAGCGCCAGCTCGCCACTACCGCCGACAAACAGCTCGCGCACCTTCTGGAGGAGTTCGCCAACTACCTACCCCGCGAAGAGCGCAGCGCGGCAAGCGAATCCGACTTCGCTCAAAATCTCGGTCCGGTCAGAGTCCGGGCACCCGACGGCGGCGAGTGGTCGTTCTTCGGCATGTTCGGCATATTCGACATGCCGTTCGAGGTCACGATTTCCGAATTGGCCATCGAGTTGCTCTTTCCCGCCGATCGCGCGACGGCTGATGCGTTTGAATCGCTTGCTCAAGAACGCTGAAAGATCTCGACAGGCGCGGACCGCGCCGGCCTTCCTCAGTCGTCCCCACGATGGTGCATCTGTTCCTATGATTCCCACACGATCTCGTCCGGAGTCTTGTCGGGCCGCAGCCCGCGCCAGCTCGGTTGGCGCAACCGATTGTCCGACGTGCGTTCGCTGTAGCGGACCTCCCCCACCAACTCGGGTCGCACGAACGTGACGCCGCGGGCGTCGAGCTTCGGCAGTGGTTGGTCGAACGGCGACTCGTCGGCGTGCAGGGGTGCGAGCATCTTCTTGAGCTTGGTCAGTTCCTTCTCGGTGAAGCCCGTGCCGACGCGGCCGGCGAACTGCAGGCCGTCCGGCCCGGGCACACCGAGCATGAGTGCTCCGATGCCGCTGGACCGGCCACCCTCACCCTGCCGCCAGCCGCCGATCACCACTTCCTGGGTGTTCCAGATCTTGTCCTTGATCCAGGACGCCGAACGCCGGCCCGGTTGATACGTCGAGTCGCGTTTCTTGGCGACGACGCCTTCGAACCCCTTCTTGCGCACGTGCTCCATCGCCGCGGGCCCGTCGTCCCCGGGCAGCAGGTCGGGCACGATCAAGCCACCCCCGGCGGCAAGCGCCTCGAGGATCTTGCGGCGATCGGAGTACTTGGCGCGCAACAACGATCGCCCGTCGAGCCACAGGATGTCGAACGCCCAGAACTCGACGCGCGTGGAGCGGGCGCGGTTCTGCATCTCGCCGAAACTCGGCACCCCGGATTCATTGAGCGCGACAGCTTCGCCGTCGAGGATCACGTGATGGTCGGCGAGGTCGGCGGCCAGCGCCTTCAGTTGCGGATACTCACCCGTGACGTCGCGGCCGCGGCGAGAGCGCAGCTGAAGCCGGCCCCGGTTGGCGTCGACGAGCAGTCGGTAGCCGTCCCACTTGCCCTCGAATGCCCATTGCGTCGCCTTGAGTTTGGCGACCGAACCCTCTGTCGCCAGCATCGGCGCGAAGTCCTGAGGCTGAGGGTTCTTCTGGTCCTTCATCCGGTGCGCGAGCCAGTTCTTGCCCTCGGTCTGGATCAGCGCATAGCGGCCGTCGATGCGGCTGCCGTGCAGGGTCATGATGATCTCGCCGTGGGTGTCGTCGGGATCGTCGGTGACCCGGAACTTCTCCGCCTCATATGTTCCGGTGTCCCAGACGGTCATGCTCCCGGCGCCGTACTCTCCCTTCGGAATGGTGCCATGAAAGGTCAGATACTCCATCGGGTGATCTTCGGTATGCACCGCAAGGTGATTCACCGATGTGGAATCGGGAAGGTTCTTGGGCACCGCGAAACTGACCAGCACGCCGTCACGCTCCAGACGCAGGTCGTAATGCAACCGGCGGGCGTGATGCTCCTGGATGACGAACTTGTCGTTGTTGCCGGTCTTGGGAATCTCTTTGGGAACCGGTTCGGGCGTCTTCGACGCGTCGCGCATGCTGCGGTAGGTCGTGAGTTTGTCGGCCACCGGTGCGTCTTCGTCGAGCTCGGCCAACAGGTCCCCGTCATCGGAAACCCGTTGCAGTACTTCGTCGAACCGCAGATGCCGAAGGTCGGGATCGGAGATCTCATCCCACGTGCGAGGCGCGGCAACGGTCGGATTGTCGCGTCCGCGTAGGGAATACGGCGCGATCGTGGTCTTTGCGGCGTTGTTCTGGCTCCAGTCCAGGAACACCTTGCCGGCCCGCAGGCTCTTGGTCATGGTCGCGGTGACGAGCTTCGGCATGGCCTGCTCGAGTTGCTGGGCCACCCGCTTCGCGAGCACGGAGGCGCCGCGCGAGCTGATCGGTTCGGCCAGTGGCACATACAGGTGCAGGCCCTTGCTGCCGCTCGTGAGCGGATAGGTGCTCAACCCGATGTCGCCCATCAGTTCCCGCACGGACTGCGCGACCTCACACAGCTGCCGCATGGTCACACCCTCACCCGGATCGAGGTCGAACACGATGCGGGTGGCCGGCCCCTGCTCGCCGTCGGTGAAGCGCCACTGCGGCACATGCACTTCCAGTGAGGCCTGCTGCCCGATCCACGCCAGACCTTCACGCGTGTTGATGATGGGATAGGTCGTCGTCCCGGACTTGTGCACGATGGTGCCGCGCTCAAGCCAGTCCGGCGCCGACGACGCGAGTTGCTTCTCGAAGAACGAGGCCTCAGCGACGCCGTTAGGCCAGCGCTTGCGGGTCACCGGCCGCCCGGCGATGTGCGGAACCATCACATCGGCGATGGCCAGGTAATAGTCGAACACCTCCGCCTTTGTGGTGCCCGTGGCGGGATAGAGCACCTTGTCAGGGTTCGTCAGGCGAACCCGTTCGTAGCGCTCCATGAACTCAAAGTACCCACTTTCACCGACCCTGCGCTGAGATCGCCGTTTGACGAAAAATCGCGATCTGTGCGCAGTCTCGGTGACCGATTACAGACGCTCACCCGACTCCGGATGGAACATGTGGACCACGCCTTCCGGTGTCTTGCGGAGTTCGATGCTGTCGGCCAGCTTGATCGGGCCGCGGGACAGGGCACGCGCGACGATCTGTACGTCGGGTCCGGCGTGGGTGTAAAGGTAGATCTCGCTGCCCAGATCCTCGATCAGGTCGATGACGACGTCGATGCCGCCGCTGTCGGATACCGAGAGATGTTCGGGCCGCACGCCGACGGTGACGGTTTCCAGACCAGCCTCGTGCAGAAGCGTGAGCTGGTCGCGTTCCAGGCGAAGCGTCGCGTCGTCACCGATGCGCACACCGTCGGCGACGATCGGCCCGGTCACCAGATTCATGGCGGGAGAACCGATGAACCCGGCCACGAACGCGTTGGCCGGCTTGTTGTACAGGTCGGTGGGCGAGGCGAACTGCTGCAGCTTGCCGTTGCGCAGCACCGCGACCCGGTCCCCCATCGTCATGGCCTCGACCTGGTCATGGGTGACGTAGACCGTGGTCGTGCCGAGCCGGCGCTGCAACGCGGCGATCTGTGTGCGGGTCTGTACGCGCAGCTTGGCGTCGAGGTTGGACAGCGGCTCGTCCATGCAGAACACCTGAGGTTCGCGCACGATCGCGCGGCCCATCGCGACGCGCTGCCGTTGCCCGCCGGACAGCTTGGCGGGCTTGCGATCCAGGAACGGCTCCAGGTCGAGCAGCTTGGCCGCCTCTTCGACTTTGCGGCGCCGCTCGGCGGCGGGCACACCGCGCAACTTGAGCGCGAAACCCATGTTCTCGGCGACGGTCTTGTTGGGATAGAGCGCGTAGTTCTGGAACACCATCGCGATGTCGCGGTCCTTGGAGGGCACGCCGCCCATGTCGCGGCCGCCGATCTCGATGTTGCCCTCGTCGATGTCCTCCAGACCGGCCAGCATGCGCAGCGCGGTGCTCTTGCCGGATCCGGAAGGACCGACCAGCACCACGAATTCGCCGTCGGCGATGTCGAGGTTGAGCGAGTCGACGGCCAGCTTGTCCGAGCCCTCGTAGATGCATGAAGCGTTGCGATAAGTGATTGCAGCCATGAGAATTTCCCCTTACTTGATGGCGCCGAACGACAGTCCACGAACCAGCTTGTTCTGCGCGATCCAGCCCGCCAGAACCACCGGAAGCGCGGCCATCGTCGCCGCCGCGCACAGCTTGGCCCAGTACAGGCCTTGACCGGCGATGAAGCCGACCATGTACACCGGCATGGTCTGCGCCTGGACCGCAGTCAGGCTGACCGCGAAGAAGAACTCGTTCCAGGCGAAGATCACACAGATCAGCGCGGTCGCCGCGATACCCGGCGACACCAGCGGCAGGATCACCTCACGAACCGATCGCCAAGTGCTGGCGCCGTCGAGACTCGCCGCCTCCAGCAGCTCGCCGGGAACCTCGAGGAAGAACGACCGCATCATCCACACCGCGATGGGAAGGTTCATCGCCGTGTACAGGATGACCAGCCCCCAAATATTGTCCAGCAGGCCGATATTCGACACGATCACATACAGCGGGATGATCGCGGCCACGATCGGCAGCATCTTGGTGCTCATGAAGAAGAACAACGCGTCCTGGGTCTTGCGGACCGGCCGCAGCGACAACGCGAACGCGGCCGGGATACCAAGGGCCAGCACCAGAATGGTCGAAACCGTCGTTGCGAAAAGCGAATTCAGCAACGCCGTACCGACGCCCTGCTCGAACACCGCCTTGAACTGGTCGAGGGTCGGCACGAAGAACAGCTTCGGGGTGGCGGTGTAGGCGTCGACCTCCTGCTTGAAGGCCGTCAGCACCATCCAGAACACCGGAAAGACGAACCCCAGCCCCACGATCCAGGCCACCGCACCCCACGGATCGAACTTGCGGCGCTTGACCTTGGCCTTCCGGACAGGCGTTTCGACTGGCTTTTGCACCTCGGTCGTGGTCATCAGGCCGCCTCCTCCTTGCCGGTGAACGATTTGAAGATCAACCGCAGGGCGAAGCTCGCGATGACCATCGTGAAGATCACGACGATCACACCCATCGCCGCGGCCTGGCCGATGTCGAAGCCCAGGAATGCGCGCTGGTAGATGTAGAACGGCAGGTTGGCGCTCGCCGTACCGGGACCGCCCTGGGTGATCATGTAGATCTGGTCGAACGTGTTGACCAGATAGATGGCACCCAACACCGCCCCCAGTTCGATGAACCGCCGCAGGTGCGGGAGCGTCAACTCGCGGAAGAGCTGAAACGCCCCCGCACCGTCGACTCGGCCGGCCTCCAGGATGTCTCGCGGCATCGACTGGAGGCCGGCGAGGATCAGCAGCATCATGAATGGGGTCCACTGCCACACCAGCGCGAGGATCACCGACGACACCGGGAACCTGCTCACCCAGTCGATGTCGGGGCCGGGCAGCACCCAGTTGACGATGCCGAACACCGGGTCCAGCATCGCCGTCTTCCACATCAGTGCTCCCGCAACGGGTGTCACGAGGAACGGGGTGATGAGCAGTGTGCGCACCACGCCGCGACCCAGGAACGCGCGGTCGAGCAGGAGCGCCAGGAGCAGGCCGAGCACCACCGAGATCAGCACCGTTGCCACGATGATCCACACCGTGTTGAGGGCGACCTGCCAGAAGACGCTGTCGCCGACGACATCCAGGTAGTTCTGCAGTCCGACGAACTGGCGTGAGCCGGGCCGGACCAGGTTCCACGACAGCGTCGAGTAGTACAGCGTGAACAGGAACGGGATCTGGGTGACGACGATCATGAAGATCAGCGCCGGCAGCAGCGGCCCGCGGCGCCGCCAACCCTCGGCGCGCGAAACACCCAGATCCTGCTTCTGTTTGATGCGGGCGACGTGCTGGGCTTCGGTTTCGGTTTCTCGCTCGAGAGTTGTCATGACTTCTCCTGATAGCTGCGGCCCACGACCTCGGCGTATTGCTGGGACTGTTCGAGCGCTTCTCTGACCGACTTCTGCCCGGCGATCGCGGCGTTGATCTGCTGGCTCACCCGGGTGCCCAAGTCCTGGAACTCGGGGATTGCGAGGAACTGCACGCCGGTGTACGGCACGGGTTCAACGGTCGGCTTCAGCGGGTCGGCGCCGTTGATCGAGTCCAGCGTCACCTGACCGAAAGCCTGTGACACGTCCTTGTATTCGGGAATCTCGTAGGTCGAGAGCCTGCTACCCGGTGGCACCCTCGCCCAGCCCAGTTCCTCGCCGACCAACTTGATGTAGTTCTTGTCGGTCATCCACGAGATGAACTTCCATGCGGCGTCTTTCTTGTCGCTGCTGACCGGGATGCCCAGCGACCACGTATATAGCCAGCCGGAGTTTGGCTTCTCGACCGTGGGTGCCATCGCATAGCCGACCTTGCCCACGACGTTCGACTCTTGCGGATCCTCAAGCACCGACACCGCAGACGTCGCGTCGTACCACATCGCTGCCAGGCCCTGCGCGAATTGTGTTGCGCATTCGCCGAACCCAGCTGCCGGGGCGTTCGGCTCGCCGTGCTCGCGCACCAGGTTGGTGTAGAACTCGACGGCCTTCACGACCTCGGGACTGGTCAACTGCGCGTTCCATTGCTCGTCGTACCAGCGGCCGCCGAAGGTGTTGATCACGGTGTCGAGCGGGGCCAGCACCTCGCCCCAACCGGGCTTGCCGCGCAGGCAGATCCCTACCATGTCCGGGCTGTCGAGCTTGGCGGCCGCGTCGGCGACCTGCTGCCAGGTCGGGTTGCGGGGCATCTCGATACCGGCCTGCTCGAACAGGTCCTTGCGGTACATCAGGAACGAGGACTCACCGTAGAACGGGACCGAGTACATGTTGCCCTCGTACGACAACGAGTCCTTCAACGACGGGATGAAGTCGTCCTCGTCGTAACCGGGTGTCTGGCGAGCGTAGTCGGAAAGGTTGACCAGCCAACCGTTTTGCGCCCACTGCGGCGTTTCGTAGTTGCTGATCATCACGACGTCGAACTCACCGCCACCCATGGCCGTCGATGCGGTGATCTTGGCACGGGCCTGATTCTCGGACAGCGTGATGAATCGCAGTTTGATGTCCGGGTTGGCCTCTTCGAACTTCGCGGACAGCTCGCGTGCGTCCGTCATCTGCGAGTTCGAGACCATTGCGATGGTCACCGTCTGGTCGGTCGCGCCGAGCGTGCCCGCGCCCGCGCAACCGGCCGTCGCCAGCAATCCCGCGGCTGCTACGCAGGCCGCCAATCTTTTCAACCGATTCACCTGTACTCACCTCTCATTGGGTCAACAGCCAACGGGCGCAGTCGATATCGCAGACAAGCAGCCGAGCCAGCTTGCCCCGCAGGGCACCGAGAATGGCCTGGTGCTTACTCGCGCCGCCGGAGACCAGGATGGTCTTCTCACAGGTCCGGATGTCCTCGAGCGGGACCGACATCGCACGCTGCTGCAGTTCGTCGTGCACGGGCTCGCCGTAGGCATTGAAGAACCGGCCGCCGATCTCGCCGACGGCGCCGAGGGAGACCAGTTCGTCGAGCATCCGGATATCGAGGAAGCTGCCCTCGAACAGCGTCGTCGATGTCGACACCGCACCGACTCCGAAGAGCATGACTTCGGCGCGCCTGCCGGCGTCGAGGGTCCGCGAGATCACCGAGTCCTCGCGCATCGACACCACGGTCGCCGGATCGGCGTACAGCGGCGCGGGCAGCCGGAACGTCTCGGCGCGCAAGGTGTCGGCGCATCGAGTGAGGATCTGTTCGGTGCCGGTTTGGTACGCGGCGGTCGACATGGCCCCGTCGAGCTGCACGACCGCGCGGCAGCTCGCGACCCCGGGAACGAGCGCGCTCGCCACGCCGACCTGCTCGGGCCCCCACGTGAACCCGAGCACCTCGTCGGCTCCGATCCGGCGCATCAACAGCGCCGCCCCGGCCCGGCTCGCATTGCTTGCGACGACAGCCTCGGTCAGCCCGAACCGCCGTTCCAGTTCGCGCTCCTCGTCGGCGTGTAAGTCGTCGGAGATGTCGGGCGGCACCACCACCTCGATGCGTACCAGGCCATTGGCCTTCGCCTTGGCCACGAGCCGACCGGCGGTCGGGCGGGAGACGCCGAGCCGCGACGCGATCTCGGCCTGCGTGAGGCCGTCGAGGTAGTACAGCGTCGCCGCACGCAGTGCGAGGCGCAGATCCTCGGGCGTCGGTCCGGTCACTGATCACCACTTCCGATATGAGCAGATGCTCAGGGTCGCGAGTAGATGCTCAACACGCTAACATGAGGATTGTGACGTACACAACACCTCCGGTTAAGCTGGCCGCCTCGACGCTCAAGGAACTGCCCATTCCGGGTCCGAGCTACAACCGCGACGAAATCCAGGTCGGAATCGTCCATTTCGGTGTCGGCGGTTTTCACCGGGCCCATCAGGCGATGTACGTCGATCAGCTCTTGGAGCAGGGCCTGGCCACCGATTGGGGCATCTGCGGCGTCGGCGTGCTGCCGTCCGATCGGAAGATGGCTGACGTGATGGCGGCCCAGGACGGCCTCTACACGCTGCTGCTCGTGCACCCCGACGGTAAGCGCGAGGCACGGGTCATCGGTTCGATCGTCGACTACCGCTTCGCGCCCGACGACCCCGATGGCGTCATCGAACTCTTGGCGAGCCCATCCACCCGGATCGTCTCGCTGACCATCACCGAGGGCGGCTACGACATCGAGGCCGTGCCGGAACTGAACGTCTTCGGCCTGGTCACCGAGGCGCTGTCCCGGCGCCGCGACCGCGGCCTCGGTGCGCCGACGATCGTCTCGTGCGACAACATCGAGGGCAACGGCGAGGTCGCCCGCCAGGCCTTCACCACATACGCCGACCGGCGCCATCCCGGTCTGGGTGATTGGATCGCGGCCAACGTCCGGTTCCCGAATTCGATGGTCGACCGGATCACGCCGGTCACGACACCCGACGTGATCGCCACGGTCGAGAGTGAATTCGGTGTCGCCGACCAATGGCCGGTGGTGGCCGAGCCGTTCACGTCGTGGGTTCTGGAGGACTCGTTCTCCGACGGGCGCCCGCCCTACGAGGACGCCGGGGTCATGCTCGTCGACGACGTCACGCCCTACGAGCTGATGAAGCTGCGCCTTCTCAACGCGAGCCATCAAGCGCTGTGCTACTTCGGTTACCTGGCCGGCTACCGCCTGGTGCACGACGCCGCCAGCGACCCGCTGTTCGCCGAATTCCTGTTGGCCTACATGGATTCCGAGGCGACGCCGACGCTTCAGCCGGTGCCAGGGATCGATCTCGCCGACTACAAGCGCACACTGATCGAACGATTCGCCAACCCGGGGGTGCGCGACACGATTGCCCGGTTGTGTTTCGGCTCGTCGGACCGGATCCCGAAATGGCTCCTGCCCGTCGTCCGGGAAAACCTCAAGACGGGCGCGCCGGTGCGGCTGTCGGCGGCTGTGGTGGCCAGTTGGGCCCGCTACGCCGAGGGCGTCGACGAGCAGGGCGAGCCGATCGACGTGCAGGATCAGCTTGCCGAGACGCTCGTGCCGCTGGCCCGGTCCCAGCGGGAGAATCCGACGGCCTTCATCGAGAACACCGCGTTGTTCGGTGATCTCGCCTCCGCACCGCGGTTCGTCGACGACTATCTGTGGGCCCTGGATTCGCTACACCGCCACGGCGCCCGGGCCACCCTGGAATCATTGAGGCCATGAGCCGGGCTCTGGTTATCGGTGAGGCACTGATCGACATTGTCGAGAGAGACGGCCGCATCAGCGGCGAGCACGTCGGCGGCAGCCCCCTCAACGTCGCCGTCGGCCTGTCGAGGCTGGGCCGCGACGTGGATTTCCTGACCCACATCGCCCATGACGACCGCGGCAAGCGCATCGTCGACTACCTGAAAGCCTCAGGGGTTCAACTGGTTTCAGGAAGCCTGTCGGCGAAGCGCACGCCGACGGCGCTGGCCGTGCTCGACACCTCCGGCCAGGCGCGGTACACGTTCGACATCGACTGGCAGCTGGCGGGCACGCCTGAGGTGGCGCCCCCGCTCGTCGCGCACACCGGCTCCATCGCGACCGTGCTCGAGCCGGGTTGCCGCGCCACCGCCGCGCTCCTCGACGCCTATCACCTGTCGGCAACCATCACGTTCGATCCGAACGTGCGGCCGGCGTTGATCACCGACGACGAAGCCGCCAGGGGCCGCATCGACCGCCTGATCGAGCGAGCAGACGTGGTCAAAGCCAGCGATGAGGACCTGCGCTGGCTCGATCCGCGCCGCGATCCTGAACAGGTCGCGAAGACCTGGCTGAGCATGGGGCCCTCGATCGTCGCGGTGACGATGGGTGATCGGGGTGCGTTCGCGATGTGTGCCGCCGGTGTGGTGCGGATTCCGGCGCGGCCGGTGCAGGTGGTGGACACCGTCGGTGCAGGCGACGCATTCATGACGGGGTTGATCGACGCGCTGTGGTCACGCGGGCTGCTGGGTGCCGATCGGCGACGGGAGTTGGCCCGAATCAGCACCGAAGCGCTGGAGCAAGTGTTGTCGACGGCGGTGCTGGCGTCGGCGTTGACGGTCGCCCGGCCAGGCGCCGATCTGCCGGACCGGGTCACGCTGGAGGCGACCCGAGACTGACGCCGGGTGCTGCTAGCAGCAGACCCCCGGGTTTCGGGGGTCTGCTGTACTCACCTTCCGCGGTTACTCCTCCCCGGCGTCAGCAGTGGCCTTCTGCTCCTTGTTTTCCTTCTCCTTCTTCGGTTTCACGCCGAGCGCCTTCTTGACGTCGTCACCGATCTTCTTGACGGCCTTGCCGACGTCATCGCCCAACGACTTGACCGCCGCCGCAGCCCGGCCCTGGCGGTTCGAGTCCGGACCAAGCTTGCCGAGTTTGGCCAGCGGGTTGTTCTTGACGACAGCCACCTCGGCGGCCGGCGGCGCCGACTCGTCGTCACTCTCGATGTCACCGGCGACATCGCCCGTGCCGACGTCTTCGGCAGCCGCGTCTTCGGCAGCGGCGTCTTCGGCAGGCGCATCATCAGAAACCGCGGCAAGCCCATCCGCCGAACTGTTCTGCGCACCGTCGATCTCGCTGGTGTCGATGGTGACAGCTTCAGCATTCAGGTCGGGCGCCACACTGGGCGAAGGCGGACTGGTCAGCACGGGCGGCTGGATGGAGTCGGCGATCGCCCGACCAAAGGCGAGCAGACCGGGCACCAGGCCGAAGTCAGCCCCGATGAGTCCCGGGAAGCCCATTTCGGTATTGCCGTTGACGATGGTGTTCACCATGTCCGACGGGAAACTGATGATGGCGTTGGCAACCGCTTCGAAGTCGTTTGCCTGCAACCCGTCATAGATCGCCTGTCCGGTGAGGCCGATCTGACCGACCGGCGCGAGCACCTGCGTCAGAAGCGGGAATCCCACGTTCAGGATGCCCTGCGTGATCGCGGTTTCGATGACTGCGGCCGTGTTGACGAACGGGTTCTGCAGCACGGCTATGAGATTGGGAAGCTGGTTCAGCGCGCCGAATGCACCTCTCACGATCGGCGACAGGAAGGCGGTCGCCAGATTGATCGAGCCTTGATAGATGTCGCCTGCCAGGATTGCGCGGATGGAATCCTCGATCTGCTGCGGCATCAGGCCCACTCCGTCGGCGAAGCCGCTGGCGAATGTGCTCGCGAGGGACGCGAACACCTGGGCGGTGATCAGCTGATTGTCGATGATCTTGCCCAGGATCGGGGCGGGGTTCTCCAGCACCGTCTGGGCGATGCTGCCCAGATTGGTCGCTGTCGTGCTCAGGACCTCGGCCCACAACTCGATCGGGTTGACCAGGGCATTGAGCTCAACCGACGCCGATGACGATGGTATGGCCGGGGCTTGGCTAGCCGGCAGGACCGGATGAATCGGTGCCGCCGCGATGGCGCCGGCACCGACAAGGGCGACGCCGGCCATCAGGCATGAGCGAGCCGCTGTTTCCATGTTTGTCCCCTTCTGAGGCGGATGGATGTGAGCCCGGGCAAACCAGAACCTACCTGAGAAAAACCTGAGCAAGCCGCGGTTGCCGCAGGTGTCAATTAATCCGCTCCGCGGCCCGCAGCCGTGCAACATCAATGCATTCAAATATGCCAGCTCATGTGTCCAGCCGCCTCCGGTCAGCACACTTGTGGCAGCGGCGGACAGTTTCAGTGCACAAGTACTGTATTCAGAAATTGAAACGCGTTCACCGGGTTGCCGCAGTTGCAGCCAGGAGAACAACGGCTGGCCACACCACTAGCCGAGGTTTATGCGCTTCGCTGGCCGAATACGACGACGACGAGCCGTCATAAATCAAATGCGGCCGATCTTTGCCGCCATTCGGGACTTCAAGCCAACCGCTACTCGACGACTGCTTTCGCCGAGGGCAATCATCTGCTGGCGGCTCATCTGGCCCAGGTAAAACGTCCGGACGACGCGCGAATAGGTCACGAGGGCGGGTTTCAGCCGTGCGCGACCCTCCTGGGTGACGGTGGCAACCACGCCTCGCCGGTCTCTTTTGCTGGCTCGCCGCAGCACCAAGCCGTCGGATTCCAGCCGGCGGATCTGCTCGGTCACGCGACTCGGTTGCAGGATCAACGCCTCGGCCACGTCGCCCATTCGCGCGGATCCGCCTTCCGACTTGGCGAGGAGGTCGAGTAGCTGGACATCGAACAGGCTCAGGTTGTGCGTGCCGACCAACTCGCGGTTGAGCGTCTCGTAGAACAGCCACGCCGATTGAAAGAATTGATCCCAGCACTGCATCTCGGCCTCGTCGAGGCCCGATAAATCACCGGGCTTACCGAAACCGGGGTTTCCCACCATTGCCGACATCCAGGAATCCTTCCCAGAAGTATTGGTCCAGAGCCGCACGGTCGTTCTAGAACGGGTTACACAGCTGCTACCCCGCCCGCCGTTGTCTGCGCCGGATGCTACTGCACAAGATCATCAGTTGAATCCAATGTCGGAGAATCGCCTGACTTGCGGATTGAAAGACTTTGCCGTCAGCGTCCCGCCCCGGCGACTTGCCGACATCGCACCGACTCTCTGGCGGCCGCATCATCGGGTCCGCGGATAGAACCTCCGCAAACATGTCTCGGATCCTCGCCGGACCAGCAGTCGGCGTCGCCGACACCACCGGGCCGCGGTCGGCCGGCAAGGCCACGGCTCCGTGTCCCTGGAGCAACTCCCGCGACTCGGCGAGCCGGTGGGCCATACTGGCCATATGCGATCCATCTGGAAGGGTTCGATCGCCTTCGGCCTGGTGAACGTGCCGGTCAAGGTCTACAGCGCGACCGAGGACCACGACATCAAGTTCCATCAGGTCCATGCGAAGGACAACGGGCGGATCCGCTACAAGCGTGTCTGCGAAGTGTGCGGTGAGGTCGTCGAGTACCGCGACATCAACAAGGCCTTCGAGTCGGACGACGGTCAGATGGTGGTCATCACCGACGAGGACATCGCCACGCTGCCCGAGGAACGCAGCCGCGAGATCGAGGTGGTCGAGTTCGTCCCGGCCGAGCAGCTCGATCCGATGCTGTACGACAAGAGCTACTTCCTCGAACCCGATTCGAAGTCGTCCAAGTCCTATGTACTGCTGGCGAAGACGCTCGCCGAGACCGACCGCATCGCGATCGTGCACTTCTCGTTGCGCAACAAGACCCGGCTCGCGGCCTTACGGGTCAAGGACTTCAGCAAGCGCGACGTCATGATGATCCACACCCTGTTGTGGCCCGACGAGATCCGCGATCCCGATTTCCCGGTACTGGACAAGGAAGTTCAGATCAAACCGGCCGAGCTCAAGATGGCCGGTCAAGTCGTGGAGTCGATGACCGACGATTTCAAACCGGACGAGTTCCGCGACGACTACCAGGAACAGCTGCACGAGTTGGTGCAGGCCAAACTCGAAGGCGGCGAAGCATTCGCCGTCGAGGAGCAGCAGCCGGCCGAGCTCGACGAGACCGAGGATGTGTCAGACCTGCTGGCCAAGCTCGAGGCCAGCGTGAAGGCTCGGCGCGGCGGCAAGGACGCCGACGACAAAGACGGCGACAAGAGCGGCAAGGAAGACAGCAAGCCCGCCAAGAAAGCGCCCGCGAAGAAGGCCGCCGCCAAGAAGGCTCCCGCAAAGAAAGCTGCGGCGAAGAAGTCGTCCTAGGCCGCCGCTCGGCCACTCACCGCTTACAGTCGAGATCCACATAGACCGTCGTGTACTGCAGCACCTGGCCCGGACCCATCAGCGTGAAGTTGCCGTTGACGGGCGGCTGCGGACCGGTAACAGTCCGGCCCGGCCGAACCGCGTTCACCGTGCAGTTCTCGATCGCCCCATTGCCGACCTTGCTCAGGATCACCCGGTATCCCTCGCTCTGCAGTTGATTGATTGTCTCCGTTGCCGACGCCTCAGACGGCGCAGCGGTGGCGGACGGTCCGCACGCCAGTGCGCTCGCGATCAATCCGACACCGGCGGCTGAACACTTTGCGGTCATTTTCACGGATGTTTCTTGCTCCTTAGGGCTTCGGCCAACGTCCGTTAACCCTAAGCAGCGGTATTCCACCGTTTCACGAATTCATATGGAACACATACGAACACCTGTGTCCGACCAAATTCTGGGCTGGTTCAAAGAATTCGCACATGCATCAACGAAATGCGGCATGGGCAACTGAGATTCATGGCGCGTCGCCGACCTCGGGGGCATCGGTGGTGACATCGCCTGCATCACCGGAATCGTCGCCCTGCGGCGGCGCATCGACGTCGGGCGCATCGTCGACCGGCGGCCCCGCGGTTTCGGGTGCGTCGCCGGCGCCGTGGTTCGGATTGGTGCAAATCGTTCCCTCACACGGGACGTATCCGTTACTGCCATCAGGGTTCTGGATCGCGTTGGGTGCCACATAGCTTCCGACGGGGCAGCCAGGATCCTGGTTCTTCGCGCAGTACTCCTGCGTCAGATTGTTGTTGACCGAACCGTCCGCACCGACCGGTCCACCGTTGACCGGCTGGCCGTCCGGCCCCCATGTACCGGCGGGATCCGCACCGCCGTGATTGGGGTTGGTGCACACCGTACCCTCACATGCCACATAGGTATGGCTGCCGTCCGGATTGCGAATGGCGTTGGGCGCCACATAACTTCCGATCGGACATGCCGGGTCCTCGTTGCGCGCGCAGTACTCCTGCGTCAGGTTGTTGCCGGTCGAACCGTCGGCGCCGACCGGTCCGCCGTTGACGGGTGCGCCGTTGGCATCCCAATGCCCGCCTCCGGCGGTCAGCGAGACGAACGGGCCGAGATAGCTGCCTGCCGCGCATTTCGGGTCCTGGTTGTGCGCGCAGTACTGGGCGTCGGGCCCTCCCCCCGGCCGAGCCTGCGACGACGCCGTCGGACGACCGCTCGTCGACGATGTCGATGTGGGCGACAACCCCTCACTGCAACCCACAACGAACACCATGAGAATCATCCCAAACATGACGAGTACCGCAGAACGCAACTTCACCTAGAGACCTCCCGAAAACCTTTGCGACACATAACGTTGGCTCAACCTTGCGCGGAACCTGTGACAGGATCCTGGGCAACGGCAAGACATTTCACCGTACGGTTACTCGATGACCACGTCTCCCGAGTTGGCCGTAGATCGTCGATATCAAAACCGGCCGCATCTTCGGCTGCATACTTGGCGAACTCGCTACTACACCTGCTGGTGTACTTCTCGAGGACATCGTCACCTGGATATGTATCACCGGGGACGGTGAACACCGCGAGAACCTCTGAACGATGCGGCTGATCGCATGCCACCTCATCGCTCTCGTCCAAGCCGTCATCAGGTTCGGATGCGTAGCAGGTGCCGACCGCCGGGGGATAGCGAGTGCCGGGACTGTCGTCAGGAAGAAGTACGAAGACCGCGACCGCGATCACCCCGACGACAATCCAGGTTCCGGACAGGATCAATCCGGAGATTGCCAGACCACGGCCGCCGACCTGGCCAGTCCTGGTCTTGGCCAGGGCGATTGCCGCACACACGATGCTCACCAACGCGCCGCCGATGATTCCGAAGATGAGAGCCGCGATAGCCCACGCCGTCGTCGGGGCTCTGATCGACTGTTGGGGTAGACCGACCGATAGCTGATCGTTCATGCTGGTGCGTCCGTCACGATGAGATCGTGTCCTCCAGGAGCCCAAGCACTTTCGAATGCATCCAGGTCGACCTGTTCACCCGCACCGTCGTCGGTTCCGCTGTCGGACAAGTACACGATCCGTTGATCGGTATCGACGGCCGCCACGACGACCGAGTGGTCGTCCTCGGTATGGTCGCCGTCCTCGCCCCAGATGGTTTCAGCATTAACGCCGACGATCACCTTACGGCCCGCACCGAGGTACTGCTCCAAAGCCGGTAATCCCGTGGCAATTCCACCCGACGACGAGGCGTCGTCATCGGTCGCCGTCGCATCGACGCCGAAATGCTTGAGCAGCCGGATCTGATCGGCCGACGACGTTCCGTTATCGGTGGTGTCGTCACCCGGGTCCGGCGGCTCGTAAATCGGTCCTGACCTCGTGGGGCTCGGGGTGTTCGCGGCAACATCGATCACGACGTCCTCCGTCGGGAAGTCGCCCGTCATCAGGCCCACCACAATGGCGACCGCCATCAGGCCACAGTCCTCGAAACTCTGCTTCGCCCAGTGCTCGGAGGCTTCTACCGGATCACCGTAAATCGGTCCTGCCGCGACTTCTTCAGGTGTCGCGGGGTCGGGTTCAGCCGTTACGGAACCGGCAGGGGTCGCGGCGTTCGCCGCCCGATGCGCTGCGTCGTCAGCGGGTGGCCCACCACAGCCGACCACCACAACGGACGCCAGCACCGCAGACGCCACAGCGCTTGCCAGTCGGGGTGCCATTTGCTTCAGGTAGAGGGCCAGCAACTCGCTCCAAGCATTGGTCATCTCGGTGTATTCGTCTTCGCATCGCGACCCGAGCCGTAGATCCAGCATTGCGTCCCACGCCTCGTAGGAACCTCACAGGACCTTAGGGCGGGCTGTTTGCTACACGCTTTCGAAAAATCTTCGTGCTTCAAGAAAATGAGCGAGAGGCCCACACAACCTGTGGGCGGATAGGACCTCAGTCCTACATCGAAACGTTGACCCGCAACGCCTCGTGCTCGTCGAGAATCCGGCTGAGCGCGGCATCCATCGGATGGGCGGCGGCAAGGTCGTTGCAGCATCGCCGGTCCACTGCGACCACTTCACCCGGATGCATCTGCACACTTTCGACCTGATCGACGAACGGGTCGAACAGAGCGGCCGGTGTGGCGAGGTAGTAATGCCGGTGCCGGCTATCGCCGAAGCCCGCGGCGTACATCAGCCCGCATTGGGTTATGACGAACAGCTCCGAGGTGATGCCGGCGGGGCTGCGCTCCTCCCTGCTCCACGCCAGTGCGGCGTGTCTGGCCTCGGCCAGCCGGTCCTGGACGTCGTCTGTCGACGTCATCAGTCGGTGGACCAGCGCAGCACCCATCCCCGGATATTCGTCGACCGCAGGTCTGAAGTAGCGCTGGAAGATGTCGCCGAAGAAATCATGGGCGTGATCGTTCATCGGGGCTCCCCACGTCGGTACGCGACACCCCAATTGTGCGCCTGGGCGCGCTACGTCGGGGGTGGTTTGTTGCGTTCGGCAAGATAAGCCCGATTGAGTGCACGCTCCGCTTTGATCTGGCGTGCTTCCCGCTGGGCGCGTGTGAGCGCACGCCGCGGCATCATCACGCCGCGATCGGTCGCGACCGTCCTTCCTCGCGGTGGCGGCAATGCCGCGGTGGTGGTGTCCCAGTGCGGGAAGAACAGCCGGCTCGCGGGTTTCTTGGTGTACGTCCGGCCGCTCGGCGTCGTCCACACGACCGTTCCGTCCGGCAGCTGACGGTCCGACCAGCCGTCCCAGAAGGTTTTCAGAAGGTGATGAGTTCTACACAGGCACTTCGTGTTTGACGGATGGGTCGCTCCGGCCGGGTACGGCACCGAATGATCGATGTCGCAGTTCACCGCGGGGCGGTCACAACCGGGGAACATGCACGTCATGTCTCGCATGCGCACGAACGCGGCCAGCCCTGTCGAAGGCCGATAGCGTGGCTCCGGCTCACCGCAGGGTTGCGCAAGTTCGCGGACCTTGGCCCCACAAGCGATCAGCTGAGCCAGCAACGGTGTGGGCACCACTCCGCCGCCGATGATCACGGCGCTGGCCGGCTTCTTGGCCGGACGGGGCGGCTCATCGCGCGGTATGGGATTCGACTCGTCGTCACCCGACAGGTAGGGATCCGGCTCGGCGTCGAGCGCGGCAGGTTCTGCCAGCACGTAGACGACGGTGTTGGCGGCGCGCGCATCCACCACATCCGCGGCCGGACAGTCCGACTTCCCGCATTGGCATTTGAGCCGATCCCCGCCGGCGCCGAGCACCCCCATCGCGTCCGACCGCCGCTGCCCGAGCGTCCGCGGATCGTCCTCGCACACACCGCTGATCATGTGTGCGAGGCGGTTTTCGAATGCCGCCCTATCCGTGGCCAACAATCTGCCGTATAAGGAAACCGTGCCGGTGGCGTCGTCCGGCTTTCCGAAACACACGTCGCGGTCCCGCGCGACGGTCCGGGTCCGGCGCAAGGCCTCCGGATCGTGGCGCTCGATCAATGCGTCGATGGACTGTTCGAGCTTCTCCACCGACAGCGGTCCCCATTCGACGACACGATCGACCAGCGCAGCGTCCATGATCTGCAGCGTCTCGGCATCTTCGATCAACCGCGTCCGCCACGTGACCGTCGAGATCAGCCGAGAACTCAACCGGCCCTGGGCATACAGTGCGGCCACCCGCGGAAAACGCTCCTGCAGGGCCACGGCGATCAGCATCTCCCGCGAAGCGGCACGGTGACCGACGTTCATCGCCGCGGCCACCTCCCCGGCCGCGGAATCCCAGTAATCACAGGCCCAGTGCAGGAGTTCGTCGTCTTGCTCAGCGACCCGTCGACCGATCAGCTCGGCGATCATCTGCAGCCGGCGTGAATCTGACGCAGCCGCGGCGCGGGTCTCGTACTCGATCCCGGCAGCTAGCGCTGCGTCATCGAGTTCTTCGAACATACGTTCGATGATGCCAGACGGGTATGACAAATCCCGCCGAACTAGAACGCGTTTCAGAAAGTCGCCCGAATCCGCGGCGTGCACTGCTACCGTGACGCGCGGTAAGCGAATGGAGCGCACGTGATTCTCGATAGATTTCGCCTCGACGACAAAGTTGCGATCGTCACCGGAGCCGGCCGTGGGCTCGGCGCCGCGATCGCCGTGGCGTTCGCGGAAGCCGGTGCGGACGTGGTCATCGCGGCCCGAACGCAGTCTCAACTCGAAGAGGTCGCCGAACAGGTGGCGGCGGCGGGCCGGCGCGCTCACATCGTCGTCGCCGACCTCGCACATCCCGAGTCCACCGCCGAGCTCGCGACCGCGGCTGCCGAGGCGTTCGGGAAACTAGACATCGTCGTCAACAACGTCGGCGGCACCATGCCCGCGCCACTGGTCAACACGTCGGCCAAGGACCTTCGCGACGCCTTCACCTTCAACGTGTCGACCGCGCACGCGCTGACCGCGGCGGCCGTACCGCTCATGCTCGAACACTCCGGCGGCGGCAGCATCATCAACATCACCTCGACGATGGGACGGCTCGCGGGGCGCGGGTTCGTTGCCTACGGCACCGCGAAAGCCGCGCTGGCTCATTACACGCGCCTGGCCGCGCTCGACCTCTGCCCGCGCATACGCGTCAACGCGATCGCGCCGGGCTCGATCCTCACCTCCGCGCTCGACATCGTCGCGTCCAACGACGAACTCCGTGAACCGATGGAGAAGGCAACTCCGATGCGGCGTCTCGGCGATCCGGCCGACATCGCCGCCGCCGCCGTCTACCTGTCCTCGCCCGCAGGCAGTTACCTGACCGGTAAGACTCTCGAGGTCGACGGCGGCCTGACCATGCCGAACCTCGATCTGCCCATCCCCGACCTGTAAGGACACCCATGGCAATCAAAGTCGCGGCGATCGGAACCGGAAACGTCGGCCGGCACGCGCTCAAGCAACTCATCACCGACCCGGCTTACGAGCTCACCGGCGTGTGGGTGTCCTCGGCCGCCAAGGCCGGCAAGGATGCGGGCGAACTTGCCGGGCTTGATGTTTCGACAGGCATCCTCGCCACCGACGATCTCGACGCAGTGCTCGCGACCGGGCCCGAGTGCGCGGTCTACACCGCCATGGCCGACAACCGGCTGCCTGACGCGCTTGAGGATTACCGACGCATCCTGGCGGCCGGCATCAACGTGGTGGGTAGCTCGGCAGTGTTCCTGCAGTACCCGTGGCAGGTGCTACCCGACGAGCTCGTCACGCCCATCGAAGAGGCGGCGAAGGCCGGCGCGGCAAGCCTGTTCGTCAACGGCATCGATCCGGGCTTCGCCAATGACCTTCTGCCCCTTGCGCTTGCCGGAACCTGCCAGCAGGTCGAGCAGATCCGCTGCATGGAGATCGTCGACTACGCGACCTACGACAGCGCGACGGTGATGTTCGACGTGATGGGTTTCGGAAAGTCGCTCGACGAAACCCCGATGCTGCTGCAGCCCGGCGTGCTGAGCCTGGCGTGGGGTTCGGTGGTCCGGCAACTCGCCGCGGGTTTGGGTATCGAACTCGAAGCGGTCACCGAAGAACATACGCGGATCCCCGCGCCCGAGGATTTCGAGATCGCCGCCGGACACATTCCGAAGGGCACCACCGCGGCGATGCGGTTCGAGGTTCGCGGCATGCGCGACGGAAAAGCTGCCGTGGTGCTCGAACACGTCACTCGGCTGCGCGATGACCTCTGCCCGGACTGGCCGCAGCCCGCACAGGAGGGTGGCTCGTACCGGATCGAGCTGACCGGTGAGCCGTCCTATGCCCTTGATCTGTGCCTGAGCAGCCCGAACGGCGATCACAACCACGCCGGTCTGGTGGCCACCGCAGCCCGTGTCGTCAACGCGATTCCCGCCGTGGTGGCCGCGGCCCCGGGAATCCGGACCACGCTCGATCTGCCACTGATCACTGGCAAAGGGCTGTACGCTGCCGGGTAAAACACCCCGGGGAAGGGACGCTCTGATGAAGTCACGCCTCACCACGCTTGCCGGATGTTTGCTTGTCGGCGGCGCTTCCGCCGCGATAGGTCTGGCACCATTGGCCGCCGCCGAACCCAGTGCGCCGAAAGAGCCGCATCTGCTGCCCCAGTGCCAGGTGACCGGCGGCAGCTCGGTCGAAGGCGGACAGACCACCGAGTGTGCGTCCGAGGGCAACGTTCAGATCGACGCCACGCCGCCCCAGCCCGGCTATGGCATGTTCCCTTGGGACGACGAGTTCTTCATCCTCTGACCCCGGCTTTTTCGGACGTAGACTTGCTCTAGCGATCGGAGTAGGTCATGACAAATAAATCCCGGTACCTGGCCGCCGTACTGGCCGTGCCATTCCTGGCAGTATTCGCCGCATCCGTGGCCACGGCCGCACCGCAGTGCACGAACACCGGACCCACCACCACGCAATGTCAGACCGGCGGCAGCACCCAGATCGTCACGTCGCCTCCGGCCATGAACTACGGGCCTTGGTATGGCTGGGGATTCGGAGTAGGAGGAGTCGTCATCGGATGGTGAACGTCGCGAAGATCGTTAGGACCCTTGTCGGCGCATCCGCAGCACTTGCCGTATTCGGACTTGTCGGAGCGCCGACGGCCGCAGCCGATCCGCAGTGCACCGATGTCGGCGGAGCGACGCGCTGCTCGAGCCCCGGCAATGTGCAGATCAACGCCACCCCGACGCAGCGCGGGCCCTACCTCCCATACGGATGTGATCCGGCGTACGCCGCACTTTGCTACGACGATCTACCCGGCATCGCCATCGACTTCGGCGGCGGCGGTGACCACCACGGCGGCGGCGGTCGACACCCCCGCCGCTAGCCCAAAGACAAGGTTTCGGCTAACCTAACTTTCCTATTCGCCTATCCGGATAGGGAGTTGGACAGTTGTTGGAAGACACCAAGGTGCGCACCAGGCCGAGCTGGTTGCTGCTCGGGCCCGCGTTCGTCGCCGCCATCGCCTACGTCGACCCCGGCAACGTCGCGGCCAACATCAGTGCCGGAGCCCAATTCGGCTTCCTGCTGGTCTGGGTGATCGTCGTCGCCAACGCGATGGCCGGCCTCGTGCAATACCTGTCCGCCAAGCTGGGCCTGGTCACCGGGCGCTCACTGCCCGAGGCAGTCGCCGACCACACCCGGACCCCGAGCCGGATCGCCTACTGGGTGCAAGCCGAATTGGTCGCCATGGCAACCGATCTCGCCGAAGTCGTCGGCGGCGCCATCGCGTTGTACCTGCTGTTCGACCTGCCGCTGCTGATCGGCGGGGTCATCACCGGCGTCGTCTCACTACTTCTGCTCGCCGTACAGAACCGGCGCGGCCAGCAGATGTTCGAGCGGGTCATCAGTGGTCTGCTGCTGGTCATCGCGATCGGCTTCCTGACGAGTCTGTTCGTCGAAACGCCGCCGGCGGCCGCGGTCGCCGAAGGGCTGATCCCCCGTTTCGAGGGCGCCGAGAGCATCCTGCTCGCGACCGCCATGCTTGGCGCAACAGTGATGCCGCACGCGGTCTATCTGCACTCCGGACTTGCCCGCGACCGCCACGGTCATCCCGAAGCCGGCCCGCGGCGGCGCATGCTGCTGCGCGTCACCCGCTTCGACGTCGGCATCGCGATGGTCGTGGCCGGTGCGGTCAACCTGTCCATGCTCCTGGTCGCCGCGACCAACCTGCAGGGCCGCGACAACACCGACTCGATCGAAGGCGCACACGCCGCGGTCCGCGACACGCTCGGCCCGACGGTCGCGCTACTGTTCGCGATCGGCCTGCTGGCCTCGGGTCTCGCGTCCACATCCGTCGGCGCATACGCGGGCGCGATGATTATGCACGGCCTGCTGAAGCGGTACTACCCGCTGCTGCTGCGCCGCCTCGTCACCCTGATCCCGGCGCTGGTCATCCTGGCCATCGGCGTCGACCCGAGCCGCGCCCTGGTGCTCTCCCAGGTGGTGCTCTCCTTCGGCATACCGTTCGCGCTGATTCCCCTCGTCCGCCTGACCAGCAACAAAGCGCTGATGGGCGCCGACGCCAACCATCGTGTGACCACGGCACTTGGCTGGGTGGTGGCCGGACTGATTAGTGTGCTGAACGTGGTGCTGATTTATCTGACCGTCACAGGCTGAATGCTTCACCCGTACTTCGCCTACGGCTCGAATCTGTGCGTGGCACAGATGGCCAGACGCTGTCCGGGTGCCGTCGATCCACGACCAGCACGCCTGGACGGCCACGACTGGCTGATCAACCAGCGCGGCGTGGCCACCATCGAGCCGTTCGACGGATCGCACGTGCACGGAGTGCTGTGGCACGTGACCGATCACGATCTCGACGCCCTCGACAGCGCCGAAGGGGTGCCCGTTCGATATCGACGGGACCGGCTGACGGTGCACACCGCCGACGGCGCGGCGCCGGCATGGGTCTACATCGACCACCGCGTCGACCCTGGGCCACCGCGTCCGGGCTACCTCGAACGCATCCTTGCCGGAGCCGTTCATCACGAGTTGCCGCACCGCTGGATCGAATTCCTTCGCCGCTGGGACCCGATGCACTGGCCGCAGCGCGCCCTTGCGACGACTTCGCCCGCGCCAGAATCGCTTTCGGAGTTGCTCGCCGCGCCGGGTATCGTCGAATCCGCAACGCTGCGTTCCCGTTTCGGGTTCATGGCGATCCACGGCGGCGGCCTGGAACAGATGACCGACGTGATCGCCGAACGTGCTGCCTCCGCATCGGATGCCTCGGTGTATGTGGTGCGCCACCCCGACCACTATCCACACCACCTGCCGTCGGCCCAGTACCTTCCACACGAATCCTCCCGGCTCACAGCATTTCTCCACCATGTCGACGCGGTGGTGTCGCTGCACGGCTACGGCCGGATGGGCCGCGGCACACACCTGCTCGCCGGTGGACGCAACCGGGCATTGGCCGAGCACGTTGCCCAACACGTAGCGATACCCGGGTATCACGTCATCACCGACCTCGACGCAATCCCCCGCGAACTGCGCGGCCAGCACCCCGACAATCCCGTGAACCGCGCCAACGGTGTTCAGCTCGAGCTGCCTTCGCGCGTGCGCGGCCTGAGCCCGCGCAGCCCGCTGCCCGGCGATGACGGGCTGTCGCCGGTGACCTCGGCTCTGGTCGACGGCCTCGCGGCAGCGGCGCGCAGTTGGAGCGCGGCCGGCTAGGCAGTCGTCGTCGCACTCGCCAGTTCGGCGATGACGTCGGCGACATCGCCGTGCGAGCGCCACGCCCGTCGCTGCCGCATCGCGCCGTTGCCCTGCCCGGCGATGCGTTCCAGCTCGTCGCGCACCATGTCGTAGTCCCCAAGGTCCTCCAGAGCGGGCCGCAGGCGTTCGATCAGACCGCCGAGCAGAACCCGGGTCGGCGCGGTCGCATGGCTTTCCATCAAGTCGATCGTCTCGCCGTCAAGGCCGTCGTGGGCCGATTTCCAATATGCCGCGCGCAGAACGTAATCCGTGATCGGCGGTGTCGGCTCGCCGTTGTCCTGCGCGTCGAGCGCCGTCATCACGCTGGCTCTGACCAGCGTGGCCAGCAACACCGTTTCGGCGACGGTGGCGGGTACATCGGACACGCGCACTTCCACGGTCGGGAAGCTGGCCGACGGGCGGACGTCCCAATAGATCATGCCGTCGTCGAGCACCGCGCCGGCCTGTCGCAGCATTCCGACGGTGGCGTCGAACTGTTCGAGGGAATCGAAATAGGGCGGCGGTCCCGCGCTCGGCCAGCGCGTCCACACCATGCTCCGGAAGCTCGCGTAGCCGCTGTCGGTGTTGCGGTAGATCGCCGAGTTCGCGGTCAGCGCCAGCAACAGATGCAGCCACGGACGGATCCGGTTGCTGACGTGGATGGCGGCTTCGCGGCTGGGCACCGCCACATGGACATGGCAGCCACAAATGCCTTGCTCGTGCGCGATCATGCCGAATCGATCACCGATCTTCCGGTAGCGACGGGTCGGGGTGATCGGGAACTTGTGCGGCACGGTCGGCGGCAACGCGACCGCCAGCAAGCGCGCACCGTTGGCCTCGGCGGCCTCCGTGGCGACCCGGCGCAGGCGGATGAGCTCGTCGCGCAGCGCACTGCTGCTGCTCATCACGTCGGTGCTGGTCTCGACCTGACAGCTCGTGAGCTCGAGCTGAAGCTCCACTCCGCGCGTCGAGGCGTAGCCGGCGACGGCCCTGTTGCGGGCAACCGGTTCGCCGTGTTCGGGATCGACCAGTAGGAACTCTTCTTCGACGCCCATGGTGGGATGACGGCTCACGGCTGAAGATTGCCCGAGTTTCACCACACCAAACATTCAGGCGCAGTGCATAGGATCGGGTGATGCCCAACGATTTCCGCTTCGGCGTGAGCCTGCGTACGGCCGAGTCACAAGCACAGGTCACCGACGCCGCCCGCCGCGCCGAAGACTTCGGCTTCGATGTCATCAACGTGCCGGACCACCTCGGCGCGCCGGCCCCGTTCCCCACCCTGACCGCGGCGGCCGCCGCGACCAGCACGCTGCGGGTGGGGACGTTCGTGCTCAACGCCTGCTTCTACAAGCCGGCGCTGTTGGCCCGCGATGTCGAGGCCCTGCGTGACCTGTCGGGTGGCCGGCTGGATCTCGGGCTGGGCGCCGGATACGTGCGCGAGGAGTTCGAAGCCGCCGAGCTACCGTTCCCCGGCGCACGCGAACGCATCGCGTATCTGCGCCACGTGACCGAGCACATCAATGAGTACCTGCCCGATGTGCCGATCCTCATCGCAGGCAACGGCGATCGGCTGCTGACGGTGGCCGCCGAGACCGCCGACATCATCGGGTTCACCGGCGGCGACCACGTCGACGGCGATCCGCTGGCGGAGCGAATCACGTTCGTACGCAACGCCGCCGGAGCCCGATTTTCAGGCCTCGAACTGAACATCGCCATCACCGCGATGCCCGCCGTCGGCGAGGAGATGCCCAACCTTTCCATCCCGCGCCATTTCCTGCCCGGGCTTCCCGACGAGCAGCTACTGCGGCACCCAGGAGTGCTGTCCGGGTCGACAACCGCGATCGCAGACCGGCTGCGCGAACTCCGCGAAACCTATGGGATCAGCTACTTCATCGTGCAGGCCGCCCATGCCGAGGCGTTCGCGAAAGTGATCGCCGAGCTTCGGTAGTCGACGTTCCATCCGGGGCGAGCCTGGCTCCGAATACCTGGTGTGGAACAGATGTTTCGGAGTGATCAGGAGTTCGTCGCCAGCCGATCTGGTTTCGCTGAATACTGCTCTCCCGCTTCGCTTTTCACACCGCTATCATTGAGATCTCGATTAGTGTGACGACGCTGGACGGGCTGGCTAGGCTACCGAACGTGACCACCGACCTCGACGCCCTCCTGCGCCGGGTGGCCCAGCGCGACGTCGACGCCTTCGCAGCGTTTTACGATCACACCCGGTCGAGGGTGTTTGGCCTGGTCACGCGGGTCCTGCGCGACCCGGGCTACAGCGAGGAAACCACACAGGACATCTACCTGCAGGTGTGGAACACCGCTGGGAGCTACAACCCTGCCGCGGGCTCACCGCTGGCCTGGCTGATGACGCTGGCGCACCGGCGTGCGGTCGACCGGGTGCGCTCCGAGCAGGCGGCAAGCCAACGCGAGTCCCGCTACGGCGCGGCCAATGTCGAGACACCCGCCGACCACGTCGCCGATTCGGTGATCACCCTCGACGAGCAGCGCCGGGTCTCCGACTGTCTCGACTCGCTCACCGCCGCCCAGCGCGAGTGCATCCACCTCGCCTACTACGACGGGCTGACCTACAGCCAGGTGTCGCAGCGGCTGGCGGCGAACCTGGCGACGATCAAATCCCGGATGCGCGACGCCATCCGGGGCCTGCGCAATTGTCTGGGAGTGGCATGACCAGCCCTGGCGATCCCGAACTCCTTACCCTGGCGACACCGTACGCACTGCACGCGGTGCCGGAGTCCGAGCTGGCCGACATCGAACGACGCGTGGCCGCCGCACCACCGGAAGTCGCCGAGCAGTTCGCCGCAGAGGTGCGGGCCGTGCGCGAGACCATGGCCCGCGTGGCCGCGAGCACCGCCGTCGAGCCGCCGACCGATCTGCGCGACCGGGTGCTGGCAGCCGTCGCTCCCGGGAACGTGCGCGAATTGCGGCCGTCTCGTCCGCGGTGGCGCACCGCCCTCCTAGCCGCCGCCGCAGCTGTGGTTATTGCCCTCGCCGGTATCGGCGTCGGGATCGTCATGCGCCCCTCGGCCACGCCGTCGACGGCCGAGCAGGTCTTCGCCGCACCGGACGTGCGGACCGTCTCCGGTCCGATTCCCACCGGCGGTACCGCGACGGTCGTGTTCTCCCGCGACCGCAACGCCGGCGTGCTCGTCATGAACGGTGTCACGCCACCCGCGACCGGCACCGTCTACCAGATGTGGTTGATGCGCGACACCGGCCCGGAGTCGGCAGGCACGATGGACTCCGCAGCCGTCGCACCCTCGACCACCGCGGTCCTGCCCGATCTCGGCGACGCGTCTGCGCTCGCGTTCACCGTCGAGCCCGGGACCGGATCATCGACCCCGACCAGGCCGATCTTCGCCCGGCTGCCACTGCGCTAACTCGGTGTTCAGGCACATCGCGGCTTCGGTAAGCTGCCATGGTCCCCGCCCCCGTAGCTCAGGGGATAGAGCACGGCTCTCCTAAAGCCGGTGTCGCAGGTTCGAATCCTGCCGGGGGCACTCTGCCAAGCATTCACCGCCGCGACGAGCACGGTCACCCTCGCCCGGAAAGGGCCGGCCCCGTCCTGTGTTGGCACTGTGCCGAACGTGCAGGCTCTTGTCGGACCGTCCCAGTACCGTGAGCCCCAGATCAAGGCAGTAGAGGGGGTGGCAGGTGAACCGAACAGTGCAGTACTGGCGCCTGCTGCAGCCCGACGGCACTCCGTTGTCCGGCAGGTTTCCGGCCGAGCGCGTCGTCAAGCGGCTGGCGCATGCCGAGGCCGAAGGGCTCAACCGGTACCGGCGCTGCCCGGACGGCATGGTGTTGATCGGCCACGGGGCAGCCACGGCTGACCAGAGCCTGCTGATCCTCGACAAGGTCCGGCGGGAGAACCTGCCCAGTGTCGGTGACGCGGCCGGGGCCCGCCGCGCGATCGCGCTGACCGCCGACGAGAGCCTGCTGGAGCCGACGTATTGCCAGTTCGCCGAGCGCAACATCGTCGCGATGCTGACGAGCGGTAACGGTCCACGCGCGCGCCGGCTGGTGGACTACCTCAAACACAAGCTCGACATCGACGTCGGCATCGAGCCCGTGCTCACACAGAACCTCGACCAGGTGCTGAGCGAGATGAGCGTTTCGAGGATCGATGTGGCGATCCCCGTGAGCCGTATCAATCGCGACCTCGTCGGGGGCGATTGGGTTCAGGCGCTCGACGGCGCACGCGCCCTCGCGCACGACGGCGTCGTCCGCGTCGGAGTGTCGGTGGGCCGGCGGGGCAGCGAGTCGCAGAAGGACGCCGTGCGCCGACGCATCCGCGAGTTGATCGATGCCCTACGCGGTTCGGGCGCGCTGTCAGAGTTCGACAGCGCCCACGTCGTCGGATCGATCAGCGGATCGCAACGGTCGGTCGACCTCCTCGAAGACCGGTTCGTGGAGAAGACCGAAGTCGACGCCGACCGCTTGAATGACCCGGCCCAATCGACCGCGTATGCGCGAGATCTCTTGGCACAGTCGTTGACTCGCAACCATGAGTACCTGTCGTCGGCCGTTGCCGAGGTTCCTGGCGAGGACGCGCCGTTTCCCGACACCCTGATCGAATTGCCCGACGATGAACGCCAGTAGCCGACCGGTCACGCAGTTCAGTCTCCCGGAAAGGCTGCAGCACAACTGGGTTCGGCATCGATGGACGGACTGGCTGCTCGCACTGATCGTGGTCGGCGGGTGGCTCGTGTTCGGGAGGATCGGGTGGCTGCCGGTGGCGTTGACGGAGGTTCCGGAGGCCGCGCGGCGCACCGCCTACCAGATACTCGCGACCGTGGCGGCGACGATGGGCGGGTTCACGTTGACCAGCATTTCGATCCTGGTCAACCTGTTGCGTACGCCGATGACGGCGGTGGACAGGCTGTTGCCTGCCGGCGACAAGCAGCGGGTGGGCGCCGCGTTCGTCGCGGCGTTGCCCACGCTGTTCGCACTGTTCGTCGCGGCCCTCGTCGGATTGACGACCGATGCGAACACCGCAACAGGTTATTGGTGGGTACAGGCGCTGGTCATCGCGGCGGCCTTCGCGGCGGTCGCGTCGATCGCGCGTGTCGTGTGGATCCTGCGTCGGCTGCTCGCGTTGTCGTCGGACAGCTAGCCGCCTCAGTTCAGCCCGTTGGACAGGATCATCGATTCGCCGGTCTGCAGCCGGCCCTGCTCCGACACCAGATAGAGCACCGCGTTCGCGACGTCCTCGGGCTCCAGCAGACCGGGCCGCGGACGCCCCTGCTGGAACATCTCCTCGACATCGGCGAGGCCGGGATTCTCCAGATCGGGCCGGATGACCTTGTAGGTGGCCGGATTGTGGATCATCGGTGTGTTCACCCCGGAGGGCAGCACTGCGTTGACGGTGATGCCGTGCTCGGCCACCTCATAGGCCACCGATTTCACGAGCGCGACCACACCGGCTTTGGCTGCCGCATAGTGACCAGAGTTCGTCGCCCCGGTTCCGGCGACGATCGAGGATGTCGCGACGATGCGTCCCCCGCCACGTTCGATGAGGTGCGGCAGAACAGCCCGAAAGGTGTTGAACACACCGGTGAGGTTGATGTCGATCATGGTGCGCCAACGCTTTTCGGACATCGTCGCGGTCGGTGCGCTGCTGGCGATGCCCGCGTTGGCGATCACGATGTCGATGCCGCCGTACTCCGCGATCGCCGCGTCGACCACCGCCTGCATCGCCGCCAGATCCCGAACGTCGGCAGTGATCGCCAGACAACGTCGCCCCAGCGCCTTGACCTGTGCGACGGTCTCGTCGAGATCGGCGGCCGTGGCCAGCGAGTAGTCGACGTCGTCCACGTCCGCCGCGATGTCGCACACGACCACATCGGCGCCCTCGCGCGCCAGCGTCGTGGCGTGTGCCCGCCCTTGGCCGCGGGCACCGCCGGTGATCAGCGCGATCTTTCCCTCGAGCGCACCCATCCGCGCCACCTCCTCGTTCTCGGTCCACGGTAGAGACCACCGGGTGCGACGAAACTCATCGGAGGCTGGCTTCGCTTCGGGCACACGACCACGCGCTAACTGACGTCAGCGCAAACACCGCGGGCTAACCAACCAGCCCGCCGAGCTACCGGCCCGCCCGTCGCACAACCCCGGCGCCCGACGCGTGTCGTCGATCTTGACTGCAAACGCCTCCAACGCCGTGACTGGTACGGGCTTCACGAGAGCAAAGTGACTGCAGCGCAGGCTCTCAACCCTTTCACAGGAAGATGCTGAGATGCACTAAGGTTATTTACAGACGGGGGTTTATAGCTCGTACATGGCAAACAACCCGGAGGTGGGGAATGAACCGTTCGAAACTGATGCGGGCCGCTGCGCTCGGGCTCGGCGCGCTGGCAGTGCCGGTGGGCGTGGCAGTGGCGGGCGCGGCACCTGCGGCGGCAGGTCCGGAGATCTGCGCGACCGGTCCGTACGGCTATGTGACCGCATGCGTCGAAGGTCCCGGCTGGATCCGCCCGTGGTACGACGACGGCCCACACTGGCGGGGCCACGGCCGCGGTCATGGTCACGGCCACGACGACTGAGCCGAAGTAGTCACGCAACGCCGTGGCGGATGTCCGAAGGGATGTCCGCCACGGCGTTTCTTGTTGGGTATCCGAGGTAGCTGGCTGGAGGTCCGCAGCGCAGCCGCGCCTGTCCGCTCGGCACTACGGGCGAAGGTTCCACTACCCGAACGGCGACCAGCGGCGTATGACTGCCCCTTGACGCACATCAGCACATCGAGAAGCCGCGATCATCTGCCGAAGAATCGATCTTCGCACTGCTCAGGTACCCAATTTTGATCCGGAAATGTACTAGCACTCTCCTATCGCGAGTGCTAACATCGGCGTTGCACAGTGATTGGCTGCCCGCCAGGGTGGCGGGCCTTGAGTCGACACAGGAGGTGGATTGCTGTGCTTCGTTTTGATCCGTTCAGTGACCTTGATGCGTTGACCAGGAGTTTGCTGTCAGGTGATGCCGGGTCAACTCGCACACCGCGGTTCATGCCGATGGACCTGTGCAAGATCGACGACCACTACGTCCTCACCGCGGATCTTCCGGGCATCGACCCGGGCTCGGTGGACGTGAACGTCGACAACGGCACACTGACCATCTCGGCACACCGGACCGCCCGCTCGGAGCAGTCCGTGCAGTGGCTGGCCAATGAGCGGTTCTTCGGCAGCTACCGACGGCAACTGTCGCTCGGCGACGGCGTCGACGCGTCGGCGATTTCCGCGACGTACGAGAACGGCGTTCTCACGGTCACGATCCCGATCGCCGAACGCGCCAAGCCACGCAAGATCGAGGTGGCCCACGGCGCCGACAGGAAGTCGATCGAGACCAACACCGTCGACGCAGATTAAACAGGCCGGCCGCGGCGGTCCAACCTGAACCTCAGGTTGGACCGCACTGCCGGCCATTCGATGTCGATGATCGAATACACCACGGTGTCGCGGCGTATGCCGTCCGGCCCGAGTTGGTGGCTGCGCAGCACGCCGTCCTGCTTGGCGCCGAGCCGCTCGATCGCGGCCCGGCTCGCGAAGTTGAAGAAGTGGGTTCGGAATTCGACTGCGACGCAACCCAACTCGTCGAAGGCGTGGCTCAGCAGTAGCAGCTTGGCTTCGGCGTTGACTCCGGTGCCCCGCGCAGCTGCGGTGTACCACGTGTGCCCGATCTCCAACCGTCGATTAGGGCCGTCGACGTTCAGATAGCTCGTCGAACCTACGAGCCGGCCGTCGAGGCTGCGCACGACGAAGCTGACCCCGTGATCGGCCGCGCGCAATTGCAGCATCCGCTCGACCCACCATTCGGCCGCGCCGGGCGCCGGCGTCATCGTGTACCACAGCGTGCCCAGTTCGCCGTCCGCAGCGACGTCGTCGATCTCCGGGATGTGCGCACGCGTCAACGGTTCCAACGTGACCCACCGTTCGCCGGTCAGCACCACCGGCGTCACGAACTCGCTCATCAACGCCCCACCGTCGCCACCAGCGCCCACACCGAGCACACCACCGCCAGCAGCGCCAACCCGCCGCCGACATACAGCCCATACCCGGCCGCGACCGGCGGTTTGACGTTGAGCGTGTAGTACCACACGGTCAGTGCGACGAGAACCAATGAAATCAGCACTCCGGCAAGCGATGCCCAGCGTTCGGAGATGCCTTGCCCGGCCATCGCGCCCGCGACGATGAGGGTGGACCCGAGCAGCACGATGAGCTGACCCGGCCCGAAGCCGCGTGGCAGCACGATGCTGCCGACCGCTCCGCCGATCGCGTTGGCGCGGCCACCGCCGTCGACGCCGGTGGTCAACCAGGGCAACCAAGCGGCGACCACCACGATCGCCGCACACAGTGCCACCAGCCATCCTGGACGCAGACGAACCATACCGACGAGACTATCGGGTGTGACCGAACTACCCGACTGGGCCAGGCGACTCGACCTCGCCCCACATCCCGAAGGCGGTTGGTACCGGGAGACCTGGCGCAGCGAGCTGACCATCAGCCAGTCATCGCTGCCGTCGGGCTACACCGGACCGCGCAGCGCCGGCACCGCGATCCTGTTCCTGCTCATGCCGGGCCAGCAGTCGGCGTGGCACACCGTGCGCAGTGCCGAACTGTGGTTCCACCATCGCGGCAGCCCACTGTTGTTGGAGATCGGCGCACAACAGGACAGTGCGACAACGCATCTGCTGGGCTCCGACATCACCGCGCG
Organism: Mycolicibacterium wolinskyi str. Jessa 2025; assembly: GCF_049241375.1. Classification (NCBI taxonomy): domain Bacteria; kingdom Bacillati; phylum Actinomycetota; class Actinomycetes; order Mycobacteriales; family Mycobacteriaceae; genus Mycobacterium; species Mycolicibacterium wolinskyi. The sequence goes on along the minus strand of NZ_CP185960.1, from coordinate 1,234,825 downwards.
TCAGCAACCACAGGTGCTTGTTCCGCCTGGGCACTGGCAACGTGCCCGGCCCCGCGACGACGAACCGTCCCTCGTCAGTTGTGTCGTGGTGCCCGGCTTCGACTTCGCCGACTTCGCGCTGGCCGCGTCTACCGACTGAGCAGCCGCATCGCCGCCGCGACGAGCGCCGGGTTGTCCGGCGCGGGGGCGCCGTCGGGAAGCAAGAGGGTGTCCTCCAAGCCGATCCGGGCCTGGACGCGTTTCGCGCCCGCGTGTTCCAGTAGGGGCCAACAGCTTTCGTCTTCGCCGTGCAACAACACCGGCATCGGCAGGTTGGCGGACATGATCTCGCCGAGGAGCACGTCGGCGGTGGTCGTGTCACTGTCAGGTGGCAGCTCCACCATGGCGCGCATACAGTGCTCGGCGAGATCTGACCCCGCCCACGCCAGCGCTGCCTCGGCGTCGAACAGCCCCGCCTCGACGCCGATGCCCTTGCTCAGCAAGAGCCGAGCGAGATCCTCGGTACCCGGCTCGTGCCAGTTGACCGATGCGAAGTCGGGCAGTACATCCCATGCCTCGACGGCCCGCAGTCGAGCCCGAGGATCGGGTAGTGCCCAGTAGCCGGTCGTGACACCGAGCGGTAGGCCGGGGACGGCTTGGCGCACCGCCGACACCGCCGCGGCGACGTGCTCGGGCGCCAGGGAGTCCACGCCGTCTGCGGTCTTGGGGTGCAGGTGCACGGCCACCGCCCCGGCACGATGGACCGCGACAGCCGCGTCGGCCAGTTGCTCAGGCGTCACCGGCAGGGATGGGTGTTGATCCGGGGTGCGTGCGCCGTTGATGCACGCCTTGAGGTAGATCTCGTGACGAGGCATGGTTTCAGAGGTACCCGCACCCACCCCGTCGACACACCTCAGCCCTGCAAAGATGACAGGTTGAACCCGGCTCCGGTCGGGTCGGCCACCGCGGCCAGCCTGCCGTACGGGGTGTCCTCGGCCGCGCGCGCCACCGAGCCGCCGTTCTCGACGATCAACTCGATGGTCTTGTCGACGTCTTCGGCGCCCATGAAGCAGGTCCACGTCGACGGCACGCCCTCCGGCAGGTACACGCTGCCGTCCATCACGCCTACGAGTTCCTCACCGTCGAATGCTGCTGTGCTGTAGCGGAATTCGTCGGTGTCCGACACCGTCTTGGTGGTCCAGCCGAACACCGTGCGGTAGAAGTCGAGCGATCCGGCATAGTCGCGGGTGGTCAGTTGGTGATACAGCGGCGCCCCATGTTCGTTGAACGCCTCCGATCCCTGATGCCCCGCGGGCTGCCACACCCCGAAGAACGCTCCGGCCGGGTCCGTGATCATCGCCATCCGGCCCTTGGCCGGGATGTCCATGACGCCACCACAGTTGCTGCCGCCGGCCGCAGTGGCCGCGGCCACGGTGGCCTCGGCGTCGGCGGTGTGCAGATAAGTGGTCCAGAAGTCGGGCGAATTCCACTGCGGATCGTTGTGCATGATCCCGGCGACCACGCGCCCGTCCAGGAACGCACTGACGTAGCCGCCGTACTCCTCGCCGCCGGTTTCGAAGGTCCAGCCGAACACCGCGCCGTAGAACCGCTTGGCCCGCTCGACGTCGGAGGTGGTCAGGTCGATCCAGGTGGGGGCGCCCAGCGGGGCGGTCTGACGGGTAACCACGATGTTGTCTCCTTCACGGTGTGCGGTCGGTCATGGGTACCGACCGCAGCCGCGAACAAAACTCATCGCGGACGTGTCAGGCGACGATGCGCAACGGGTTTTCGAGCAGCGTCGTCAGATCACGCAGGAACACCGCACCGGTCGCGCCGTCGATCGCCCGATGGTCTGCCGAGAGCGTCAGCCGCAGGATCTTTCGGGCCACCACCTCGCCGTCGATCAGGCGCAATTCGTCGCTGGCCGCGCCGACCGCGAGGATCGCGGCCTCGGGCGGATTGATGACCGCGGCGAACTGCTCGATACCGAACATGCCGAGGTTGGAGATCGTGAAAGTGCCGCCGGACATCTCGTCGGCCCGCAACTTGCCGATCCGGGCGCGCCCGGCCATCTCCTTGGTCTCGACGGCGATCTGCGACACGGACTTGCGGTCGGCGTCGCGGACCACCGGCACGACGAGACCGGCCTCCACCGCGACCGCGACGCCGATGTGCACACCGTGGTGGTGCAGCAGCACGTCACCGCCGAACGACACGTTCACGCCGGGATTGCTGCGGAGAGCCGATGCCACGGCCCGGACGATGAAGTCGTTGACGCTGACCTTGGGTCCGTCCGCGGCCAGCAGGCTGTCGTTGACGGTCTCCCGGAACGTCAGCAATGCGGTGACGTCCACGGCCGCGGTGAGATAGAAGTGCGGTGCGGTCTGCTTGCTCTCGGTGAGGCGCTTGGCCGCGACCCGCTGCAACGTGGTCAGCGGCACCGCGTCGAAGTCGCCTTCGACAGGGGTTGGGGCGGCGGGTGTTTCGGCGGGGCGCAGGTTCTCGACATCCTTGCGGATGATCCGGCCTCCGGGCCCACTCCCGGTCACGGCGGCCAGGTCGACACCGTTCTCGGCGGCGATCTTGCGAGCCAGCGGTGAGGCTTTCGGCCGATCGCCGGACGCCTGCGGTGCGGCTGGCGCAGGTGCCGGGGCTGGTGGGGTTGCGGCGGGAGCGGGCGCGGGCGTGGGTGCGGGGACCGGTTCGGTCGAGGCGCCGCTGCCGTCGCCGATGACGGCGATGGGGATGCCGATGGGCACCCGGTCGCCTTCCCCGGCGAGCATGCGCTCCAGGATGCCCTCGTCGTAGGACTCGAGCTCCATGATGGCCTTGTCGGTCTCGATCTCGGCAAGAATGTCGCCGCGCTCCACCCGATCGCCGATGTTCTTGTGCCAGGCGATGATTACGCCCTCTTCCATCGTGTCAGAGAGCCGGGGCATGGTGATTTCAGGCACGTGTGTTCCTCAGGTTGTCTCAGAGCCGGCCGACGGCGGCCAGTGTTTCGCGTGCCGCGGTGTAGAGCGATTCGGCCGAGGGCAGCGCGGCCTGCTCGAGCGGTTTGGCGTAGGGCAGGGGAACTTCGGCGGCCGCGACGCGGCGCACCGGGGCATCGAGGTAGTCGAACGCGCCGTCGGAGATGGACGCGGCGACCTCGGCGCCGATGCCGTAGGTGAGCCAGTCGTCCTCGGCGATGACGGCACAGCCGGTCTTGCGGACCGAATCCACCAGGGTGTCCCGGTCGAGCGGACGCAGGCTGCGCAGATCGATGACCTCGGCTTCGATTCCGTCCTCATCGTGCAGCCGCCGCGCGACCTGCTTTGCGACAGCGGCCATCCGGGAGTAGCCGATGATCGTGATGTCAGTTCCGGCCCGGCGCACCGCGGCCTTGCCGATCTCGGCGGGCGCGAGGTCGGCGGGTACCTCACCCTTGGTGTTGTAGAGCGCGAGGTTCTCCAGGAACAGCACGGGGTCGTCGTCGCGGATCGCGGCCCGCAACAGCGCACGTGCGTCGGCCGGGGTGCTCGGTGCGACCACCTTGAGCCCGGGGACGAACGCGTAGTAGAGCTCGATGTTCTGGGAATGCGTTGCGCCGAGCTGTTGTCCGCCACCGCCCGGCGTCCGGATGACCATGGGCACGCTGGTCTGCCCACCGAACATGCCGTAGATCTTGGCGGCGTGGTTGACGATCTGGTCGAGCGCGAGCAGCGAGAAGTTGATCGTCATGATCTCGACAACCGGCCGCAGCCCGAGCATCGCGGCCCCCACGGCAGCGCCGACGAAACCTTCCTCGGCGATCGGGGTATCGCGCACGCGCTTCTCGCCGAACTCGGCGAGCAGCCCGGCGGTGATCTTGTACGAGCCTTCGAAGATCCCGATCTCCTCGCCGATCAGGAAGACCGAATCGTCGCGCTGCATTTCCTCACGCAGGGTGTCGCGCAGCGCTTCGCGATAACTGATGACAGACAACGGTTTTCCTTCTTGCTGGGAATGCGGTCAGAACAACGGGTCAGCGGGCAGCCGGCGTGACTCACCGGGAACCGGGGTCGCATACGTGTAGTCGAACAACGTCGACGGATCGGGGTGCGGGCTGGCGTCGGCGAACGCGACGGCGGCGTCGGCCTCTTCCTGCGCGGATTTCTCCAGCGCCGCGGCGCCGTCTTCGTCGAAGGCACCGGCATGTAGCAGCGTGTGTTTGAAGAGCGTCAGCGGATCGGCCTCGTGCGCGGCGGCCACGTCACTTTCGGTGCGGTACTTGGCCGGATCGACCACGGAGTGCCCGCGCAGGCGATGGCTGACGGCTTCCAGCAGTGCGGGTTTGCCTTCGGAGCGGGCCGCCTCGACCAGCCGGCGTGCGGCGTCGCGGACTGCCAGCACATCGGTGCCGTCGACCCGCTCACCCGTCATGCGGTACGCCGCGGCTCGTTTGTAGAGCTCGGGTTCGGCCGACGACTTCTCGACGGTCGTGCCCATCCCGAGGTTGTTGTTGATCACGACGAACACCACGGGCAGCCGCCACAACGCGGCGATGTTGAGCGACTCGTGGAAGGCACCGATGTTGGTGGTGCCGTCGCCCATCTGGCACATCACGACGTCGTCGCCACCGCGGTAGTCGATCGCCAGCGCGGCGCCGACTGCGAGCGGAAGTTGGCCGCCGACAATGCCGTAACCGCCGAGCAGGCGTGTCTCGGTGTCGTACATGTGCATGGACCCACCCCACCCCTTGGAGGTGCCGGTGGTGCGGCCGAACAGTTCGGCCATGACCCGTTTGGGGTCGATGCCTTTGGCGATCGCGTAGCCGTGCTCGCGGTAGTTCGTGAACAGGTAGTCGGTGGGGCGCAGCGCAGCCATCAGGCCGACGACCGTTGCCTCCTCACCGAGGTTGAGATGGCAGTAACCACCCACCTTCGCCTGGGTGTAGCCCTGCGCGGCGCGCTCCTCGAACCGCCGGATCAACACCATCTGGCGGTAGTAGCCGCACAGGGTTTCGAGATCTTCTCCGACATGGGTCGGCCGGTCGATCGTGTCGGTCATCGGGTGCTCCTCAACGCTTCGGCGGAGTGATGTGTACGGGCAGGCCCAGCGCGGCGAGTGCGGCTTCCATGCCGATCTCGCCGAGCGTCGGGTGTGCGTGGATGGTGTCGGCGAGTTCGTCGAGCGTGGCCTCGAGCGTGATCGCCAACGCACCCTCGGTGATCAGGTCGCTGGCGGACGGACCGATGATGTGCACGCCGAGTACTTCACCGTACTTCCGGCCGGCGACGATCTTCACGAAACCCTCGGTGTCACCGAAGGTTCGGGCCCGGCCGAGCGCGGCGAACGGGAACTTCGCCGTGACCGGGTCGTGCCCGGCCGCCTTCGCCGCGTCCGCGGTGAGGCCGACGCTGGCGATCTCGGGGTGAGTGAACGTGGCGGCGGGCACGACGTTGTAGTCGATCTGCTTGTCGTGGCCGGCAAGGACGTCGGCCGCGGTGAGACCCTGGTGCGATGCGACGTGGGCGAGCAAGGCCTTACCGGTGACATCGCCGATCGCGTAGACGTGTTCGATGTTCGTGCGGAGTTTGTCGTCGACGGCGATGAACCCGCGCTCGTCGACCGCTACGCCCGCCGCGTCGAGGCTGAGGTCGGCCGTGTTCGGTTTGCGGCCCACCCCGAAAAGCACCACATCGGCGTCGATTTCGGCGGCCTTCGGCCCGTCGACCGTCACGCGCAATGCGTCCGCTTGGGCGATCGAGGTGACGGTGGATTCGGTGAGCACCGTGATGCCGCGTTGCTTGAACGAGCGGCCCAGTGCCGCACCGATTTCGGCGTCCTCGGCGGGGACGAGCGTACTGCGCATCTCGACGACGGTCACCGTGCTGCCGAATGCCGCGAACAGACTGGCCCATTCGGCGCCGACGGCGCTGCCCCCGACGATCACGACCCGTTCGGGCACACTGGTCAGCCCGAACGCGCCGTCTGACGTGATCACGCCGGGCAGGTCGGCACCCGGTATGGGCAACGGGATGGGCGTGGAACCGGTCGCGATGATGACGTCGCGCGCGGTGGCGGCGTCGACGAGCTGCCCCGGGGTGGCCGCGTAGCGCGGTCCGTCGATTGCTGCGACGTCGTAGATGTCGACCGTCGTCGCGCCGGTGAACCGGGCGTGTCCTTCAATCACGGTGACGCCGTTGGCTTTCAGCAATCCGGCGACACCGTCGGTCAGGCTGGTGACGACCTCGGTCATGCGGCCACGCACCGCGGCGTAGTCGAAACCGACGTTGTCGGCCCGTATTCCGTACTCGGCGGCGTCGCGCACGGTCTGCAGCACCTCGGCGGACCGCAGCATGGCCTTGGTGGGGATACAGCCCCAGTTCAGGCACACCCCGCCCGGACGTTCCTTTTCCACCAGACCGACCGAGAGCCCGTGTTGGGCCGCCCGGATCGCCGCCACATAGCCGCCGGGGCCACCGCCGATAACCAGAAGGTCGAACTCACGCACGCCCTTGAGTCTGCTGCGGTGTGAGCGCGGCCACCATGCGCGACGGCCCAGCGTTGAGTCACCCAGATTGGGCAGACTGCCCAATCTGCGGGAGGTCGAGCACCGACAGCGCGAGCGACAGTTCGACGTAGGCGGCTCTGCCGTGCAGTGTTCTGCCGACCAGCTCGGTGATCCGGTGCAGCCGGTTGAGCACCGTGTTGCGGTGGCAGTGCAGCCGCACCGCGGCGTTGGCGGTCGACCGGTCCTCCTCGAGCCAGACGACGAGCGTCTCGAGCAGGACCTCACGTTCGCGGGCGGGCCGGTCGAGGATGCCGCCGAGATTGCGGGCGACCAGCCGCTGAGCCAGGTCGGGCGACCGCACGAGCAGCGCCTCCGGGTAGTGCTCGTCGAGGCATACGAGCTCGGTCGCGGTCGACGGCGCCATGCTGAGCGCGATCATCGCGAGCGTGTAGGCGGTGGCGGCTTCGGCGAGCCCGGACACCGCGGGCGAGGCCGCGGACCGCCCCCGGGCCAACGGGCGAAGACATGCGACGACGTCGGCGGCGTCGCGCTGCTCCAGTGCCACCACGCCGATGCGGGTGTCGACCTTGGTCTGCCAGACCGACCGGAAGCCGAGCGCGTCGAGCACCGTTCGCGGGCCGGCGAGCGCGGGTGTTCCGTCCGGCCGGACATCGGCAACCACCACCAGATAACCGCCGGTCGCAGGCAGTTCCAGCTCGCGCGCGACGCGCGCGGCGAAACCGGTGTCGCCGGCTCGCCGCCCGAGCAGGTCCTCGATGAGGGCGTTGCGCCGCTGCTCGTCGTGGCGGACGCGCTCCTGCTCACTGTCGCGATAGGACGTCGACAGCGCCGAGGACAGCTCGTCGATCACGGTCCATGTGGCGGTGCCGGCGTCGAGTACATCGTCGGGGGCGACGCCCGTCTGCTCGGCGCGCTCCAGCAGCGCCTCCCACACGATCCGGCCGCCGAGCCGGAACGTACGCAGCATGACCTCCAACGGGACGCCCTGCTCGGCCCGGTGCCGGGCGATCGCCCCGACCACCTCGTCGGCCGGATCCGGGCCCGGCACCCGCCCACTCAGCAGTTCCAGCACGCGGGTGAGATAGTCCCGGCAGCCTTCGCGCAGGTCGTCGCGGGGCACACTGCCGTAATCGGTCCACTCGGGATTGTCGGTGAAGATCGCCGACAGCAACCGGTCGATCAGCGTTTCGACGTCGGGCAGGGTGGCTTCGGCCAACTCACGCGTGACGGTCGTCGCGAAGCCCGGGTGTCGCTTTTGCACAGGCCGCACCGTACTCCCACTACGGTCGGCACCTACCGATAACGCTGGGCCAGCCGGGCGCGGTGGGCTGCCGGGGATCCGAACAACGACCGGTTGAGCGCGGCTCGTTTGAGGTAGACGTGCACGCCGCTCTCCCACGTGTAACCGATGCCGCCGTGGAGTTGCATGGCCTTGCCTGCGATGTCCACGGCGGTGTCGCAGGCATAGGACTTGGCCATCGAGATCGCCGTGCTGTCGGAGTCGGCCACCGCGGCGGTCACGAGTTGGCGAGCCACCGAGATCTGCACGAGCATGTCGGCGCAGGCGTGTTTGACGGCCTGGAATGACCCGATCGGCCGGCCGAACTGCCGGCGCACCCCGACGTAGGAAACGGTGGTGTCGAGCATGGCCTGCGCGACACCGAGACTGTCGCAGGCGACCGCGAGCGCGGCCCGCTCCCCCAGCTCGCGCAGCCGCGTGTCCGGATCACCGTCGAAGCGCCATACCGCGGCGTGGTCGACCTCGACGCCGTGCGCGCTCACCGTGGCGAGGCTGCGACTCGCGTCGAGCACCGGCTGATCGGCGACCGTGAGTCCGACGGCATCGGCCGTGACGTCGACGATCACCGCAACCCCGTCGGAGTCGCGCGCGGGCAACAGCAGTCGCTGTGCGCCCACGGCGTCGGACACGAAGGTCGCCTGGCCGTGAACGCGCCAGCCGAGCCGCGTGGTGGCAAGCTCGAACGGTTCGTCGGCCGTTTCCCCTGGCAATGCGAGCGTGACCCGTTGGCGGCCTTCTACCGCCTCTGCCAGCAGCTCGTCGCGGAACTCGTTGGGCTCCAGGCCAAGAAGCGCACCGATGCCGAGCACTGCCCCGCCGAGATATGCGGTTTTCGCCGCCGCGCGGCCGATCTCCTCACAGATCACCGCAACCTCGGCGAACGTGGCGCCGGCGCCGCCGAGGTGGTCGGGCACGTCGAGGCCGACCCAGCCCGCCTGGATGAGCAGCGGCCAGTCGACGGTGTCTTTGGCGAGCAGATCGGCGGCAACCGAGCGCATTTCGTCATGGAGTTCGGAGAAGTTCATCGGGGCAGCCCCAGTCCGCGTTCGCCGATGATGGTCCGCTGAATCTCACTCGCCCCGCCGGGGATGGTCCATTCCCACGAGCCGATGAAGTCAAGCATCCATGCACCCGATTCCCAGCCGCTCGACACTGGTTTGGCGAGCACGGTATGGGCAGCAAGACCGCCGATCTCGGCACCGAAGCCGGTCATGCGCTGTAGCAGTTCGCTGTAGTACAGCTTGACAATCGAGGCATCGGCAGGTCCGGCCGCACCCGCCTCCGCCCGCTCGACCAGATCGCGGCAGAGCCCACGCAGCCCCGCAAGCTCGATCTCGAACTGTGCCAGTCGATCTGCCACAACCGAATCGGCCACGGGTGAGCACGCTTGCACGAGCCAACGGAATCCGGCGTTGCTCAGCCGCTCGGCCAACTCGAGCATCGTCATGCCGCGTTCGGCTCCCAGGGTGGCTTGGGCGACCTGCCAGCCCTCGTTCACCGGGCCGATCAGGTTCGCGGCCGGTACGACGACGTCGTTGAGGAAGATCTCGCAGAAGTGGGAATCGCCGACAGCGTTGCGGATGGGCCGCACGTCGATGCCCGGTGTCGTCATGTCCATCAGGAAGTACGAGATGCCATGGCGTTTCGGCGCGTCGGGGTCGGTGCGTGCCAACAGCAGGCACCAGTCCGCGTGCATGGCGCCGCTGGCCCAGAGCTTTTGACCGTTGACGATGAAGTTCTCGCCATCGGCGCGAGCACTCGTCCGCAATGCGGCGAGATCCGATCCGGCCTCGGGCTCGGAGAATCCCTGCACCCAGATCTCGCCGTCGAGGATCGCCGGCAGGTGTCGCTGTCGCTGCGCGTCGGTGCCGGCCGCCAACAATGTCGAGGCGGCGTGGTGGATCCCGACGAAGGCCAGCACGAGCCGCGGCGCGTCGTGCGCGGCAAGCTCCTGGAAGAGCACGATCTGCTGCGGCACCGGCATCGGCCCTGTTGCTCCTCGCGTCCGCAGTCCGCCGCCCCATTCGGCCGGCCAGTGCGGAACCGCATAACCGGCGCTGTGCAATTCGGCGAACCAGGATTTCTGGAACGTCACGAACTCCTCGTCGCTGACACCGGTCTGGGCTTCGCGCCAGTCTGTCGGCACATGCGCGTCACACCAGTCCCGCACGGTTGCGCGGAATTCATCGAGCTCGCTCACGAGAACAATCCCGTGAGTCCGCGCCGGCCAAGGCGGGCCGTCAGAGCGTCGCGGGTCTGCGACAGCCCGAACGGCAAGCGCCGCAACGGCTGGCTGTAGCGCGACAACCACGACAGCGTCGTCTCGTCACAGAACCCGACCGCGCCGTGCAGTTGATGGCAGACGCGAAAGACCACCTCTGAAGCCTCGACCGCGGCCATCCGCAGCGCGAGCGCGTCATTGACGGCATCCGGTGTGCCGAGGCTCCACAGCGCATATTTGGCGAGCATGTCGACGCCGCTGCGTTCCACCTCGGCCTCGGTCAGCTGGAACTGGACCCCCTGAAACGACGACAGCGTCTGGCCGAACTGCTTTCGCAAGCTCACGTGCGCGACGGTGAGATCGATCGCGCGGTCGAGCATGCCCAGCAGCGTCCAGCACGGCAGTACCAGGCCGAGTGCCACGTCTGCGTCACCGTCAACCGCGGCGAGCTCCAGCGCCGTGGTGAACGCCGGGCCGGCACCTGAGGTGCCGGCGACGCGAAAGCATCGGCCATCCAGTGTCACTGCAGCCCAACTGGTATCGAGCCCGGCGACAGCGGCTTGCGGAGCATCTTCTGCGATGACGAGTGTGCCGGCCAGCCGCTCGGCCACCGGATAGGGCAATGCCCAGTACCCGGCACTGCGGCACAGGGCCGCGGCCGCCTCCAGCGAGTCGGGATCGGTGCGCGGGTCGAGTTCGTGTGCACCGAGCCCGTCGAGCACCGGGGTCACCAGGGCCTCACGGGCTTCGGGTTTGGCCTCGGCTTGTTGCAACAGCGCATCTCCGCCTGCGGCTTCGAACGCGCGGAGTGCTTGGCGGCCAAACTCTTTCGCGTCGTCGCTGAGGTCGAGGTTCATGCCCGCGCCCCCGCCAGCATCGTGCGCGACAACAGGATGCGCTGCATCTCGATACTGCCCGACGACACCGTCGACGCCTGCGAATAGCGCCAGTGATCCTCCACCTCGGCGCGGAAGTACTCGCCGTCACCGCGCGGTAGAACCGCGGCTATCTCCATCAGCACCTCGGCGCTGTCTTGATCGAGGCGCGTCACCGCGATCCGATAGGCCGCGGCGTCACCGGGATTCACCCGCCCGGTGGCCTGCATCGCCACGACTCGGTAAGCCATCAGGCGGGCGCGCCGGCAATGCGTGAGCATCCGGGCCCACCTGCCGCGCAGTTCGGCGGGCAACTCCTCCCAGGCGTCGCCGAGCACATCGGGCGCGGCCTGCAGGAGCCGTTCACACCGGGCGTATCTGGCGATGCCGACCCGCTCGAACGACACCACATCCTGCACGATGGACCAGCCCTGGTCGACCGTGCCCAACACGTCGGCCTCGGTGACCTTCAACTCATCGAAGAACACCTCGTTGAGGTGGTGCGGACCCATCATGGTGCGAATGGGCCGGACCGTGATCGCCGGATCGTCCATCGGCACCAGAAAGATCGTCATGCCCTGCTGCTTCTTCTCGCCTTTGGAGGTGCGGGCCAGCAGGAAACACCACTGCGCCATGGTCGCGTACGACGTCCAGATCTTCTGGCCGTTGATGCGCCAGCCGTCGCCATCGCGGCGCGCCGAGGTGCGCAGCGACGCCAGGTCGGAGCCCGCCTCGGGCTCGGAAAATCCCTGGCACCAGATCACTTCGCCGTTGGCGATCGGCGGCAGGTGTTTGCGCTGCTGTTCCGGTGTTCCGTGGCGCATGATGATGGGGCCGACCCAGTTCACGCCCATGTACTGCGCACCGCGCGGTTCGTGGTGCGCCCACATCTCCTCGCGCACGACGGTCTGCTCCCACACCGACGCGTCGCCGCCGCCGAATTCCTTGGGCCAGGACATGCACAACAGCTGACGCTGGGCCAGCATGCGGCAGAACTGTTGGGCCACCGCGAGATCCGCCGGGTCGTCGGTGAATGCACCGAGAAAATCGGCGGGTACCTGCTCGCGGATCAGCTCACGCAACTCACCGCGCAGCGTGTCGGCCGACTCACCCAGATCGAAATCCACTCGAAGCCTCTCTATCCCGCTCTGTCGTGCGAGCTCAACTCGCCGAGCACCTCGGCGGTGTCCGCGCCCAACTCCGGCGCGTATCCGCCGACCCGGCCGGGTGTTCGCGAAAACCACGTCGGCACACCGGGGAACCTGACGGGACCGTGGGGTGTCTCGACGGTTTCGAACAGCCCGACGGCGTTCAGATGCGGGTTGTCGAACAATGCGTCCGGGCTGTTGATGGGTGCGGCGGGGATTTCCAGCACCCGGAAGAGATCCAGCCACTCGTCGGTCGTGCGTTCCTTGAGGGTCTGCGCCACCAGGCCGTATACGGTGTCGATCTGTTTGGCGCGGAGTTCGAGTGTGGCGAAAGCGTCGCTGTTCCAGGCGGGTTGCACGGCGTCGATGAATGCGTTCCAGTGCTTGTCGTTGTAGATCAGCGCGGCGATGTGACCATCCTTGGTCTCGTACGGCTTGCGGTTGGGCGCGACCGTGCGCGGATAGACGGCCGGCCCGAGTGGCGGGTCGAACATCGCACCGTTGGCATGTTCGACGAGCATGAACGAGGCCATGGTCTCGAACATGCTGACCTCGACCTCCTGCCCGTCGCCGGTACGTTCGCGATGGAACAGCGCCATCATGGTCGCGTAGAGCGCCGTCAGCCCGGCCACCTTGTCGGCCATGATGGTGCCGACGTAGGCCGCCTCCCCGGTCAATTGCTCTTGCACCGCGGGCAATCCGCATTCCGCCTGGATGGTGTCGTCGTAGGCCGGGCGGTCCGCGTCCGGTCCACGGCGGCCGTAGCCGTAGCAGTTGGTGTAGACGATGCGCGGGTTGATCGCGTTGACGTCGTCATAGCCGAAGCCGAGGCGGGCAACCGCCTTGGCCCGCATCGAGTGGATGAACACGTCGGCACCTGCGATCAGGTCTCGAAGCGTCTCCTTGCCCGCCTCGGCCTGCAGGTCGAGCACCACGCTGCGCTTGCCGCGGTTGACATTGACGAACACGCCGCTCATCCCCGGAGCGGGGCCGACCGAGATGTAGCGCGTGTTATCCCCTTGCGGGGGTTCGATTTTGATGACGTCGGCCCCCATGTCGGCCATGATCTGGGTGCAGTACGGACCCATCACCATCGCGGTGAGGTCCACCACCCGCACACCTTGCAGCGGACCGCCGGTCACGTCCCGACCCCCTGTGACGCCATTGCGAAGCTGTAGCGGATGTGATCGGCATGGCCGTCGGGCACCACGGGAAAGATCACCGAGTTCTCGAGATCCCGGATGGCGCCGAGGTTCTCGGCGACGTCCTCGATCGTCCACGACGGCCGGTAGACGCCGGAGGTCTCGGCGATCAGCGCCCTGGCCACCCGCCCGCCGATGGCGATCAGCATCTCACCGGACACCGAGCAGGACTCGTGGGCCAGCCAACCCACCGTCGGAGCGACCAGTTCGGGCCCCATCGGCGGGTAGGCCGAGGTGTCGATGCCCTCCGCCATCCGGGTGACTGCGCTGGGCACGATCACGTTGCATGTGACGCCTTCGGCGGCACCTTCGAGCGCGACGACGTTGGACAGTCCGATCAGCCCGGCCTTCGCGACGGCATAGTTCGCGACGTTGTGGTTGCCGTACAGCCCGCCGATCGACGAGGTCAACACCACTCTGCCGTACCCGGCATCGCACATGATCGGAAATGCCGGTCGCACAACGTGAAATGCGCCCCGCAGATGTACGTCGAGCACCGCTTCGAAATCGGCGAAGCTCATCTCTTTGAGTGAACCGCGCCGCACCGTTCCGGCGTTGTGGATGAGGATGTCGACACGGCCGAAGTGCTCGATCGCGGTGTCGATGATCGCCCGGCCGCCGTCGGGCGTGACCACCGAGTCCGTCGACACGACGGCCACGCCGCCGGCAGCCGCGATCTCGGCAGCCACGTCGTGCGCGGGTGCGGCGTCCGCGCCATCACCGGTCAGGCTTCCGCCGGAATCGTTGACCACGACCTTCGCGCCTCTGGACGCCAACAGCAGGGCGTAGGCGCGCCCGAGACCTCGTCCGGCGCCGGTGATGACGGCGACGCGGTCGTCGAACCTCAGCGTTGTCACTTGATCTCAAGACCTTCGAGGTCGCCCGTGGCCCGCCACTCCGCGATGAGCTCGTCGAAGGCGTAGAAGCCGGGCGAGTAGAACTCACCAAGGAACGCGCCGTTGCGCACCGCGCCGCCACGTCCCTCGTTGTTGTAGTAGCCGGGCGTGCAGGACAATTCGAATGCCGAGTTGTCGATCGCCAGTTCGCGGACCGTCGCGACCCAGGCGTCCTGGCCCTCCTGGCTGGGTTCGACCACGGTGGCGCCCCGGTTCTGCGCCTCGGCGACGATGTAGGCGATGTGCTTGGCCTGCTGCTCGAACATCGCCGTGGTGTTGGCCGACACGCCGCCCTGGATGAAGCCCATGAAGAACTGGTTGGGGAATCCGCGGCTGGTCATGCCGTGCAGGGTCTTGTAGTCGTTCTGCCAGTAGTCGAACAGTGACAGTCCGTCGCGGCCCACGATGCGGTCGATCGCGAACCGGCGGCTGATCTCGGTGGAGATCTCGAAGCCGCTCGCAAAGATCACGCAGTCGACCGCGTATTCGACGCCGTCGGCGACAATTCCCTTCTCCGTGAGCCGTTCCACACCTTTTGATGCCGACACGTCGACGAGCGTCACGTTGGGGCGGTTGAACGTCGCCAGATAGTGCTCACTCGAAGTCGGTCGCTTACACATGAAGCGGTAGTACGGCTTCAGCGCCTCGGCGGTGTCGGGATCCTCGACGATCTCGGCGACATGGCGACGCAGCCGCTCCATGATCTTGAAGTCTTCTTCCTCGCGGAAGGCCATGATCTGCTCGATGGTCACCTCTGCGGGGTTCTCGGTGGCCGCGATCCGGGCCGTCAGGTTGCGCCCGAGCTCGGTCCAGAAGTCACAGACCAGGTCTGGTTCACCGAACACCACCCCCACGAACGGCGACCAGTTGTGGAAGTTGCGCTTGCGCTCTTCCTGCCATCCCGGTTGCAGCGACGCCACCCAAGCCGGATCGGTGGCTGGGTTGGTTCGCGCGTCGACCGATGACGGGGTCCGCTGGAAGACGAACAACTCCTTGGCATCGCGGCCGAGGTGCGGCACCAACTGGATGCCCGTCGCACCGGTGCCGACAAGGGCGACGCGCTTGTCGGCCAGCTTGTCCAGGCCGCCGTCGGCAGTCCCGCCGGTGTAGTCGTAATCCCAGCGGGCGGAGTGGAACACGTGGCCGCCAGCAGCCCGGTAGTCCTTGATGCCGGGGATGCCCGGCAGCTTCGGACGGTTGTAGGAGCCCTGCGCCATGACCACGAAACGGGCCCGGATGTCGTCGCCGCGGTTCGTGCTGATCTGCCAGCGCTGTGAATCGTCGTCCCACCGCAGTTCACGCACCTGTGTGGAGAACAGTGCACCGTCGTAGAGGTCGAAATGCTTGCCGATGTTTTGGCAGTGCTGGAGGATCTCGGCGCCGTCGGCGAATTTCTTCGACGGCATGAAGCCGAGCTCTTCGAGTAGCGGGATGTAGCAGTAGGAGTCGTTGTCGCACTGGATACCCGGGAAGCGGTTCCAGTACCACACCCCACCGAAGTCGCCGGCCATCTCGATGACCCGGATGCCCTCGACGCCGGCTTTTTTCAGGTACGCCCCGGCGAGCAGCCCGGCGAAGCCGCCGCCGAGGATGACGACGTCGGCGTCCTCGGTGATCGGGTCCCGCTCGGTCACCGTTGTGTAGGGATCGACCTCGTAGAACTCGGCGTACTCACCTTCCAGTTCCAGGTATTGATCGCCGCCCTCGGGGCGCAGGCGCTTGGCCCGCTCTGCGGCGTATTTCTCGCGCAGTGCATCGATGTCGATGTCGGTTGGGGTTTCGGTGGGACCGCACGTCGTTTCCGTCATGCTTTGGCGCCTTCCGGGAGCACCGCGGGATGCAGCGGCGCGTCCATGTCGTGCACCGCGGGCAGCACCTCGGCGGCGAACAGCTTGACGCTCTCCATCGCGTCCTCGTACGGCATGGTGCCGAACTGCGGCACGATGGTGACCTCGGAGAACGAGCAGGCCTCCTGAGCGGCCTTGAGCCGCTTGAAGATCTCCTCGGGCGTGCCGATCAACAGGTTCGACGCGTGATAGCCCGGGGGGCCTTTCTTGTCACCGGGCTTCGGCCCGCCGGTTCCGTCGCCCTGCACCGATTCGGCGAGCAACGCCGTCGCCGATCCCTCGCGATTCGCATAGGCCTCATAGCCCTTGACGCCCTTGAAGTTCGACGCGTCGGCGAAACCGTAGTGCACCGTGACGTCCCGGTTGGCGGTGTAGATCCATTCCTCGGTCTTGGGTACGTCGTCCTCGGATGCCACGCAGTACATGAACATCACGTTCTTGGGCTGGCACGGCGGCAGGCCCTCTTCGGCGCGAAAGGTGTTGACCTTCTTGACTTCCTCACCGGCGTCCCAGATGGGCTTGTTGCCGACGAACAACGGCACCATGCCACGCCGGGCCAGGATCTCCAGGGACTCCGGCGTCGACGACGAGCTGTAGATGCGGTCGAACAGATCCTTGCTGAGCGGCTCAGGCCGCAGCGACATCTCCGGGAACTTGAAGATCTCACCGTCGTAGGAGAACCGCTCCCCGGAGAACGCGAGCTTGAGCACGTCGAGGGTCTCGTTGAACCGCTGCCGGCTCTCCTCGCGGGGCACGCCGACGGCGTCGAACTCACTCTTGGACACGCCACGGCCCAGGCCGATCGTCGTGTAACGGCCATTCGAGACGATGTCGAGGTAGGCGATCTGGTGGGCGAGCCGCACCGGATGCCACCACGGCGCCACCGCGACGAACGTGCCGAGGCTCACCCGCTCGGTGCGCGCGGCGAAGTACGTGAGCGCCTGAATGGGGTTGGGAGTCATGCCGTATGGCGTGCCCTGGTGCTCGGGGAACCAGATCCCGTCGAAGCCCAGCGGTTCGGCGAGATCGCCGAGCGCCAGCGCGGCCTGCACGCACTTGTAGTCGGGGGTGGCGGGCGGTGTGCTGAAGTCACCGGCCAGCACGCGATCCCAGTCATGGGAGTTCTGTGCTCCCGTACCCAGATTGACTTTCATTACGGCTCCTAACTGGAGTGATTTGTGCACCTTCAGCGGCGGTGGGCGCCGGTGGGTGTGCACAAATCACTGGATTTCGCGGGGCTCTCCGACACCCATGTATTTGGACAGTTGGTAGTGCAGGTTGACCGTGCTGCGTTCGCGGTACGGGTTCGGCTTCGTGCCGGGGAAGCCCATGGACTTCATGCCCTGCTGGACGGCGGCCATATTGGAAAAGTCCTGCGGCAACACCGAGAGCCAGTTGGGGCTGTCGGCCGGGGTGTACTGCCACTCGGTCTGCGGCTCTTCGCCTTTCGGATACAGCTCGAACACGCTGACCTCGAAGATGCACTTGTCCGGGTTGTAGCTCGGATCGGGCCTGGCGCTGTAGCACAGCGCGCTCGTGAGCCCCTGGCCGATCTGGAAGTTCGGGAAGATCTGCCACGCCGTACCGCTCTGCCCGAGGATGTCGGCGGGGATGGTCGGCCAGATCACGCCGCGAGCCTCATCGTCGCGGCGGGCCGAGGACAGCCAGTGCTCGAGCACCTTGTCGGCGGGCGTGCCCTCGGGAAGTTCGTCGACGAGCCGTTTGGCGGCATTGACCAGCGTCTGCGTGGTCGTCGCGTTGGTCTCCTCCATGGTGTAGACCTGCATCTCGGCGGTCGAGATGCGCGGATCACCGGTGCCAAGCCGGATCTTGGACTTGGTCTCGTCCATGCCCTTCGGGGCCTCATAGCCGATGTTGCTGTGCCGGCCCTGGGCTTTCGCCCAGCCCTTGAACTCGCCGAATCGGTTGAACTCGGGATGCGTGGTGAAGACGTGGTAGGTCTCGTTGAAGGCCTCCATCGCGACTTTCCAGTTGCAGTCGAAGTACAACCATTTGCGCCACTTGTAGCGCATGTTCTCCAAGCCGAACGGGTCGAGGATCTTCGCGGCCGGAAACAGGTAATCCGCAAGGGGTTCCGGGTCGGTGTCCATGTTGATGAACAGCCAGCCGCCCCAGGTGTCGACGGTCACGGGTGGCAGGTGGGTGTTCTGCGGTGTCAGCGCACCTTTCCAGTCGTCCTGTTCCCGGATGTGGGTGCATGCGCCGTTGAGGTCGTAGGTCCACCCGTGGAATCCGCACACGAACGACTTGCGGGTGCGGGCGCAGGCGTTCTTGGCCCCCTTCGGGGTATCGATGAGACGCCGGCCGCGGTGCATGCACACGTTGTGGTGGGCCGCGAACTCGTTCGGCCCGGTGCGTACCACGATGATCGAGTCGTCGAGGATGTCGTAAGTCAGGTAGCTGCCGATCTCAGGGATGTCCTCGACCCGGCCCACCTGCTGCCATACCTTGCGCCACAACCGGTCTCGTTCGGCGCGCGCGTACTCCGGTGAGATGTAGGCGTCGACGTCGATCGCCATCGGGTCGGCGAGCTCTTCGGTCATGAATTCTCCTCCTTCAGGGCCGGGTGATGGCCGCGCGGAAGTTCTCGTCTTTGAGGAACAGCGAGGTGTTGTCCCCGCCGAGGTGGGTCCAGCGCAGGTTCAGACCGCCGTCGACAAGCAGGGTCTGACCGGTGATATAGCTCGACAGATCGGACAGCAGAAAGAGGATCGCCCCGGCCTGCTCTTCTGGTGTGCCGCGGCGGCCCATCGCAATGGCGCGGCGGTCCCGTTCCGGGTCGGCATCGACATATGTTGCCGATGCCGCGGTTTCGGTCACGCCCGGCGCCACCGCGTTGACGCGGATACCGGCCGCGGCGAGTTCGGCCGCCATGGTGCGGGTAGCCGCGACGATCGCGGCCTTCGCCGTGCCGTAGGCGACATGGAAAGGCGCGGTGTTCATCCCGCTGATCGACGACACCGAGACGATCGAGCCCGGATTGCCGCCGGCCCGAATCTCGGCGGCCACGGCCTGGCTCATGAAGAACATCGTTTCGAGGTTCGCGGTGAACAGCTCGCGCCAGTCGGCGCGTGACACCCGGGTCGACGGCATCCACGTCGACGGCGCGGCACCGCCTGCGACGTTGACCAGACCGTAGAGATTGCCGTCGGTACGACGTACGGCGTCGAGCACGGTCGCGATGCCCTCGTCGGTCGATGCGTCGGCGGCCACCGAGATCACCGCAAGGCCCTTGTCGGCCAACGGGCCGACGTGAGCGTCGAGGTTGTCCTGCGACCGGCTGACCGCGACGACCGTGGCACCCGCCTCCGCGGCCATGCGGGTCACCGTCGTGCCGATGCCGCCGCCGCCGGCGCCCGACACCACCACGATGCGGCCGTCCAGGTTCAGTGGATTGTCCATGCCGGTCCTATTTGTCCGGACAACATACGGTGCTCTGCATATTGAAGAACACTATTCCGCAGGGATTATTCAGCCGTCAAGGCCGGATATTCACGATTCGACGCCTATTGTCTGGACTAGATGCGCTTGCTAACGTCCGAGGTCATGAGTGCGCTGTCGATATCGGACGCGAGATACACCGCAAACCCTTCCGTCGCCGAGGGGTGGCGGCTGCAGCAGGTCACCGCTCCGAGCCGGCTCTTCGGCGCAAACGGTCTGCGGACCGGCCCAGACGGCCGTATCTATGTCGCGCAGGTGACCGGAAGCCAGATCAGCGCGCTCGACATCGACACCGGGTGCATCGAGACCGTCAGCGCCAAGGGCGGCGACATCATCGCGCCTGACGACGTCGCCTTCGACCCGCGCGGCAACCTGTACGCGACCGAGGTGATGGACGGCCGCGTGAGCGTGCGCGACACCACCGGCACGTCGCGGGTGCTGCGCGACGACGTCCCGTCGGCCAACGGCATCACGTTCCATCAGGGGCGGCTATTTATCGGGGAATGCCGCGAGGGCGGAAGGCTCATGGAGTTCGATCTCAACGGCGGGGCTCCGCGGATCCTGCTCGACGACGTGCCATCGCCCAACGCCATGGAGGTCGGCCCCGACGGGCTCCTCTACTTCCCCGTCATGGGGGCCAATCAGATCTGGCGTATCGACCCTGACCAAACAGGCCCGGTCGAACCCGAGGTGGTCGCCGGCGACCTCGGCGTACCGGATGCGGTCAAGTTCGACGCCGACGGGTTCATCGTCTCGACTCAGGTGGCCAGTGGCCAGGTGTTGCGCATCGATCCACGCAGCGGCGCACAGACGCTTCTGGCGCAGCTCACCCCGGGTCTGGACAACCTCACGTTCGTCGGCGATCGGTTGTTCGTCTCGAACTTCACCGGGCAGATCACCGAGGTCCTCGACGGTCAGACCCGCACCCTGCTCGACGGCGGGCTGAACTGGCCGCTCGATCTCACGGTCGGGCACGACGGCAGCCTGTACGTCGCCGACGGCACGTACTTCTATCGCGTCGACGGCGCGCTGCAGACGGTCGGGATGCTGTTCTCGCCGGGGTACCCCGGCTTCCTCCGCGGGGTGACAGGCTCGGACACAGGCGAATTCGTCGTCACGACGGCCGGTGACCAAGTCGTGCGGTACCGTCCGGAAGCTTCCGAAAGTGAAGTTCTCGCCGACGGGGTGGATCAGCCTTATGGCGTGGCCCTAGCGCCGGATGGCACGCCCGTGGTCGTGGAGCAGGGCGCCGGACGCTTACTCGCCGTGCGGCCCGGCGGCATCGAGGTGCTGGCGACCGGTCTGGACACGCCGGTCGGTGTGGCGATCGGACCCGACGGTGCGCCGTTGGTGTCGGTGTCCGGCGGCGTGGTCCGGGTGACGAGTGTGGGCGTCACACCCCTGCTCGACGGATTACACACGCCGCAGGGCCTTCTCGTGCGCGATGGAGCGCTCTACATCGTCGACGCCGGCACCAAGGAACTGATCAACTACGACCTGGACACCGCTGCACGCACCACGATCGCCACCGGACTGCCGGTCGGCCCGCCGCCCGGTGTGGTTCCCAAGCCGCTGCGCGGGATGCCACCGTTCTCCGGTCCGCAGGGTCCGTTCGCCGGGATCACCGCGGGACCCGACGGCACGCTTTATGTTTCGGCCGACGGCGACGGCAGTGTGCTGGCGCTGCGGCGCGGCTAGGAGCATTATGACTGTCACCCCTGCCGAGCACCGCTACCTGCAAGTCGCACGCACGCTGCGCAAGGAGATCGTGGACGGCGTGTATCCGGTCGGTTCGCAACTGCCCACCGAGCACGAGCTCTGCGAACGTTTCGAGGTCAGCCGCTACACCATCCGCGAGGCACTGCGTCGCCTCCGCGACGACAACCTCGTGTCCTCCCGACCGAGGGCCGGAACTCTGGTGGTGCCCCGAGCCGCGACGAATTCCTATGCGCAGGACGTGATGTCGATCAACGACCTGCTGGCGTTCGCGACCGGTGCGCAGTTCACGATCGAATCCAACGCCATGGTCACGATCGACGACGAGCTGGCTGAGCGCACGGGCCTTCCGGTGGGCCAACAATGGCTCGCGGTGCGCGGCTATCGCCAGGCCGACGGCGACGCACCACCCGTCTGCCGCACCGAGTACTACATCAACCGCTCGTTCGCCGCCGTCGGGCGGTTGCTGCAACGCCACACCGGCCCTATCTTCCCGCTGATCGAGGACTTGTTCGGGGTCAGCATCGTCGAGGTCCACCAGGAAATCACCGCGGTGCTCGTGGATGCCGAGCTCGCCGAGCTGCTCAAGGTCGAACCCGGAAGCGCTGCACTGCAGATGCAGCGCACCTATACGACTTCGGACGGCGAGGTCGCCCAGGTCACCGTCAACACCCACCCCTCGGACCGGTTCCGCCACGCCATGACGATGCGCCGGGTCAAAGGCTGAGCCATGGTGCACACCACACTGGCCGATGCGCTCGCCGATGCGGCGCGCAACACCCCGGGCCGGGTGCTGCTGATCGACGGCGACGTTGAGCTGAGCTGCCGCGAACTGTCCGACCGGGCAACGGCGTTGGCAGGGCATATGACTCGGCGGATGCCCGCTGGCAGCGTCGTCTCCTTCATGCTGCCGAACTGGCATGAGGCCGCGATCATCTATCTGGCGGCGACGCTGGCCGGGATGGTGGCCAATCCGATCCTGCCGTCGCTGCGCGACCACGAACTACGCTTCATCCTCGAGGACGCCGACAGCCGGATGATCTTCATCCCCGAGCAGTTCGGCCAGCACGACTATGCGGGTATGCTCACGCGGGTGTGCGCCGACATGGCGTCGCCGCCCGATGTGGTGGTGGTCCGGGGACACTCGCACATCGCGTTCGATGGACTGAGCGGTTCACCGGATGCCGATCTGCCCGCGCTCGACCCAGACGCCGTCCGGATGATCCTCTACACCTCCGGCACCACCGGACGTCCCAAAGGTGTTCTGCACAGCCACAAGTCGATCAACGCGCTGATCTACCAGCTGCGCGATCATTGGTTGATCGAGCCGGGTGACACCTTCCTGGTGCCCTCCCCCATCGCGCACATCGGCGGGTCGATCTACGCCTTCGAATGTCCGTTGCTGCTGGGCACGACGGCGGTGTTGATGCAACGATGGAACGCCGATGACGGCGTTGCGCTCATGACCGAACACCGCTGCACGCACATGGCCGGGGCGACTCCGTTTCTGGAGCAACTGCTGAATGCGGCCGAACGGGCCGGCACCCGGCTGCCCGACTTGAAGGTGTTCATCTGCGGTGGCGCGTCGGTGCCCCCGTCGCTGATCCGGCGGGCGTCCGGGTACTTCGAACGTGCGCTGGTCAGTCGGGTGTACGGGTCCACCGAAGTCCCCGTCACCACGGTCGGCTCACTGCGGCCCGGCGATGTCGACCACGCCGCCGAAACCGACGGCAGGCCCGGCGTCGCCGAGATCCGCCTCGTATCGGGCGAAATCCGGGCCCGAGGACCACAGATGCTGCTGGGCTACCTACACCCGGAGGACAACGCCGACTCCTTCGACGCACAAGGATTTTTCCGCACCGGTGATCTCGGCCGCTGGGTCGACGGCGACTACCTCACGGTGACCGGCCGAGCGAAGGATCTCATCATCCGCAACGGCGAGAACATCTCCCCCAAGGAGGTCGAGGACATCTTGGTCGGTGAACTGGGGATCGCCGAGATCGCCGTCGTCGGCGTGCCAGATGACCGCACCGGCGAACGAGCGTGCGCGGTCATCGTGCCGGCCGACGATCGCCGTCCCGACGTCGCCGCGCTGGGCAAGGTGCTGGAGAAGGCTGGAGTGGCCAAGTTCAAAACGCCTGAGCAGGTGGAGATCTGGGAGGCATTACCCAAAAATGACGCCGGCAAGGTCCTGAAACACCAGATCCGGGCGACGCTTACGAAGGTGGACTGACATGCAGGTTGCGATCGTCACGGGGGCCAGCAGCGGTATCGGGTTCGGTTGTGCGACCAAGCTCGCCGAAGCCGGCATGGCAGTGCTGGGCGCCGGGCGAGACGAGGAACGCCTCGCTGCGCTGGAACGCGCGATCGGTGATCCTGAGCGCGTGCAGACAGTCGCTGCCGACTTGACCGCCGACGACGGGCCGAGCCGGGTGGTCGAGGCCGCCGTGCAGCGCTGGGGTCATGTCGACTTCCTGATCAACAACGCCGGTATCGGCAGCCCCAAACCGCTGCACGAGACCGACGACGAAACCCTGGACTACTTTCTCGGGATCATGCTGCGCGCGCCTTTCCGCTTGGCGCGGCATGTCTTGCCGCACATGGGTCCCGGCTCGGCCATCATCAACGTCACCTCGACTTTCGCGGTCGTCGGTGGGTTGCGCGGCGGCGCGTACTCGGCGGCCAAGGGCGGGCTCACTGCGCTCACCACGCACATCGCCTGCCAGTATGGCGCGCAGGGAATCCGCTGCAACGCGGTGGCCCCGGGTGTCACGGTGACTCCGATGGTCGAGCATCGGCTGCAGAACGAAGGATTCCGCAAGATGCAGACCGAGATGACGCCACACACCAGGCTCGGCCGGGTCGAGGACGTCGCTTCCACGGTGGCCTTCCTGTGCTCGGACGGCGGCAGTTTCATCAACGGGCAGACGATCGTCGTCGACGGCGGTTGGAGCTCCACGAAGTATCTGTCCGACCATGCACTCACCTCGGAGTGGGTGCCGCGATGAATCTCTTTGCGGTGCTGGATCAGGCCGCCTCCCGATTCGGCGACCGCGGGGCCCTGTTCCTGGGTGAGGAGCAGGTCTGCACGTGGTCGCAACTGCGAGACCGCGTGCTGCGGCTGGCGACGTCTCTTCAGGCGCTGGGTGATCGGGGCGCGCGGATCGCGGTCGCCAGCGAGAACCGCCCCGAGATCGTGGAGCTCATGTTCGCGATCTGGGCAGCCGAATGCGTGTATGTCCCGATCAATTACAAGCTTCATCCACGCGAGATGGCCGACATTGTCGCCGATTCCGGTGCGTCTCAGGTGTTCGCGTCGACGAAGATCGCCGCCGGGCTGTCGCTGGATGCACCCGTGGAAGTCATCGGCTCCGAAGCCTATGCGCGTCGCTTCGACGCCGAGCCGGCCGCGGTCCCGGTGACCGACCCGGCTACCCTCGCGTGGCTGTTCTACACCAGCGGCACCACCGGAAAGTCCAAGGGCGCCATGCTATCTCACCGCAACCTCATGGCGATGACCGTGTCACATCTGGCGGACTTCGACTCCCCCGACGAGAACTGCAGCCTGATTCACGGCGCGCCGATGTCGCACGGCTCCGGCCTGTACGTCCCGCCCTATGTCCTGCGCGGGGCTCGGCAAGTCGTGCCAGAATCCGCGGTATTCGAGCCTGACGAGTTTCTCAACCTCTGTGACCACCACCCGGGATGCAGTGCCTTTCTCGCACCGACCATGGTGCAGCGGCTGTTGGCAACCGGACGCGCCCGGCCGCGCAATCTGCAGACGATCGTCTACGGCGGCGGGCCGATGTACGTCGACAGCCTCAAGAAGGCGATGGCGGCGTACGGTTCGGTTTTCGTGCAGCTCTACGGTCAGGGTGAGGCGCCGATGACCATCACGGGGCTGCGTCGCGCCGATCATGTGGACGCGTCTGATGCGGTTCTGGGCTCGGTCGGGTACGCGCGATCCGGCGTCGAAGTCGCTGTGCTCCGCGAGGACGGTAGCCCGGCCGGCATCGACGAGATCGGCGAAATCGTCTGCCGCGGAGACGTCGTCATGTCCGGGTATTGGAACAATCCGGCCGCCACGGCGACGACCCTCAAAGACGGCTGGCTGCACACCGGCGACATGGGCTCATTCGATGCCCACGGCTACCTCACCCTGCGCGACCGCTCCAAGGACGTCGTGATCAGCGGCGGCAGCAACATCTATCCGCGCGAGATCGAGGAAGTCCTCCTCGAGCATCCGGCTGTGGTCGAGGCCGGTGTCGTCGGGGCGCCGGATGACGAGTGGGGCGAGATAGTCGTCGCGTTCATCGTCGGCTCGGTGTCGGCAGCTGAGCTCGACGCTCACCTCCTCGAACGCATCGCCCGGTTCAAACGGCCCAAACGCTACGAATTCATCGACGCGCTGCCGAAGAACAGCTACGGCAAGGTGCTGAAGCGGGAGTTGCGGGAGCGGTTGGGGCGCTAGGCGTCACCACATCAACCCACGGATCATCTCCGTCGGCGGAATGTCCTCGACCGCAACCAGTCCCGCGGGTGCGCGGCAGGCCCAGTCGATCGCGTTGACCGCGCGGGCTGCCGTCGAGAGGCAGCCGGCATCGGTCACGTCGAGGACCGGATGGGACAGGTGCGTGCTGACCTCGATGCGTGGCTCGCCCTCGACGATCACCTGGTGCACACCGGACAGGCCGTCGGGCGGATAGTCCCAATCCGGTGCCGCCGCGGGCGTGAGGCGAGTGGTGTGTTCGACGGTGATGACCGGCACGCCACCACGCATGCCTTCGACACCGAACCGCACTCCGGCCAGCTGTCCGGGCTCGACGGTCATCATCGTGCATTCGATGCGGTTGTCGGCGTACCACGGCTCATACCGCTGACGGACCTCGTCGAGAGTCACCCCGAGATGGCCGGCGAGATTGCGCACCAAGCCACCGAACATGGACGTGATGACTCCCGGCTGGAATGCCATCGGTGTGTCATCGTCCGGCGTGGTCCCGAAACCCATTGCCGTGCCGGTGTATTCGTAGTCATCGTAGTTGCCGTAGTCGAAGATCTCTTTGACGGTCACCGACTCGGCACGCGTCACCAGGCTCAGCGCGGCATGCACCGCGGTGTCCCCCGAATAGCCCGGGTCGATCCCATTGACATAGAGCGAGGAGTTGCCCGCCTGGCACGCCTGCTCGAGCGGGACCCGCAGCCAGTCGTCGGCCTGGCGTGGGGTCACCAGCCACACCATCGATGTTCCGACAACGTTGATCCCGGCGGCCAGGAGCTTCGACATCTGCTCGATCGCCTCCATCGGCCGGGTTTCGCCGAGAGCGGTGTAGACGACGCAGTCGGGCGTCAGCGCGATCAACGCGTCGAGGTCGTCGGTCGCGACCACCCCCGTCGGCTCCGAAAGCCCGCACAATTCGGCGGCGTCGCGCCCGACCTTGTCGGGGTTGGCTGCGTGCACACCGACGAGCTTCAGATCCGGGCGGCCGATGATCGCCCGCAGCGAGTGCCGACCGACATTGCCCGTGGAGAACTGCACCACTCTGCGCATAGATAACCCTCACTGGTTGGCGAGCAGGCACAGACTCGCACAGAAGTGCTCCGAAAGATGCGACTTTACGTCTGCTCGCGGGTGCTGAAACTAGCCGATTGACTACTGACGATTATTGACTACAGTCAGCGTCCATGAAGCTGCCGACGTTCAGCCCCAGCCGTGGCGGCACCAGGGAAGCCGCACGGCGCCCGTCGGCGAGCGGGCTCGACGAGCACATGGCGGCCTCGCGGCGCGCGCAGCGTCAGGCCGACAAATGGCTGATTTCCGGGAGCCTGCTGATCGGTACCGCAGCCCTCGGCATCTTCGGATTGCCGCTCTTCCTGCGCGGTGTGTGGCTGCTGCGCAAGGCGCAGCGCGACGGGCTGTCCGTCCGCCCGATGCTGGTCACGCTCATCGGCTATCTGGTCATCATCGACGCCGCGATCAACACCGTCGGCTGGGCACTGGACCTGGTCGCCAATCACACCATCCTGGCCCGAATCCTGTTGAACGGCTGGGGTGCGATGTTCGACGCCGGGTACTTCTGGCATTACAACGAGCTCTGGCTCGGTGGCGCATCGGGGCCCGGCGAGAAGGCCATGGAAGTCGGCATGATCCTCACCGTCTTCACCATGCGGATCGCCGCCGCGATCGGATTCCTGCAGATGAAGCGGTGGGGTCACCAGTGGATGATCATCACCTGCTGGATGGGCATCGTCATCTGGTGCCTCTACGTGTTCAACATGACGATGTTCGCCGACGTGCGATTCGCCGGCGTCGTACTGCCGGTCGTCGGGTGGTGGCTCTACGACATCTTCTACATCACCCCGTTCCTGGCGATCCCCTACCTGCATTCGGTCAACCGCGAGATCTTCTCCGACTAGTCGATGACTCAACTCATTGACTCAACTCAGTAATAAGTCTAGAAAGTACGAACATGGCGCCACAGCTCAAGCCGACGGCACGCGACTTGCGCCGCCTGCAGACGCGGGAGCGGATACTCGGCGCTGCCATCGCCGAGTTCCAGGCGTCGGGTATGGGCGGGGTAGACGTCGGCGCGATCGTCACTGCCGCGGGCGTGGCCCACGGTACGTTCTTCTTCCACTTCCCCAGCAAGGAGCACGTCCTGCTGGAGCTGCAGCGACGCGAAGAGACGCGCATGGCAACCGAATTCGCGCGCTTCCTCGACATCGATCATGATCTCGCGACGGCGCTGACCGAACTCGTCCGCCTCGTGACCCGCCTGGAGCAGCGCTTCGGCCCGATACTCTTCAAAGAAGTGTTGGCGCTCCACTTTTCGCCCTCACGCCCCACCAAGGACGAGTGGACCGACCACCCCCTCATCGTCCTGCTGGTCCGCGAGATCGAGCGCGCCCGCGGCGACGGCGAAGTACACCCCGAGGTCGACGCGTTCTACAGCGCCGCGTTCTTCCTGCTGGGGATCTATGGCGTGCTGACCACCACCGCCAACAACGAGAAGCGTGACGCGATGCTGACGGAACTCGTCGCGACGGCCCTACGCGGACTGGAGATATGACATGGACTGGGTTTGGGAAATACTGCGCTATGTGGTCGCCTGGGGCGGTACCGGCTTGATCATCTGGTTCTGGTACTGGATGTTCTCCAACATCGGCACGTTCTGAAGGCCCGGACGCACGCGATGTCGGAACTCAGCGACGCACATGCCATGGCGACCGAGCGCAGTTGCGCCGTCACCGCGGTGGCATTGAGCGGTCAGCGCCGCACCGGGGCTCGCCTGGTCAGCGGCCATCACCGCGGCTTCGGCCTGAGCTCGCTGCT
The DNA here is from genome assembly GCF_049241375.1 of Mycolicibacterium wolinskyi str. Jessa 2025. Lineage (NCBI taxonomy): Bacteria > Bacillati > Actinomycetota > Actinomycetes > Mycobacteriales > Mycobacteriaceae > Mycobacterium > Mycolicibacterium wolinskyi. The sequence goes on along the minus strand of NZ_CP185960.1, from coordinate 1,206,350 downwards.
CGACGTCGTACATGTGCCGTATCCACCGCATCACGATTGGACCCGCCGAACACTGACATGCGGTGTGGCACTGCAGTGCTCGCCGTCCAAGGACCGGATCGTCGACTATCGGCTCAACGAGCTGTCAACCCGCGAACTCGCCGCGCTCACCCTCATCGAGGCCGGCGTCGCTCTGGGTTGGGTCGCCGAGAACTGGCCCGGACTGCTGGCCGACCTGCACGCGAACCTGCCGCACCTCGAACCCGCCCGCGCCGACATGGACGCCGCGGAAATGCTGAACCGCGCAATCACGCTGGCACGCACCGCACAACAACTCCCACTGGACCCACTCCTCGGCAGCCTGCCGCGGGCATACACACTGCCACAGGGCTTGTCCGACAAGATGCGCCGCGCCTTCGGACGGCTGCCGTGGACATCCACGCAGAAGCGGCTGCCCCGAGCGCATTCCGTTCCCGTCGGCGGTGACGGCGGCGTGCGCAACCCGAATCTGCCGCCGCCCAGCCGGCCCCAGGACAACGACCTCGACATCACACCCGACCACCGGCCAGGTATCCCCTACCCGGAATGGAACGCGTGGACCAAGAGCTTCATGCCCGACCACGTCGCCGTTCTCGAGCAGACATACACCCAGCGCCACCGGCAGCCCGGCGTAATCGCGGTCGATGTCCGGAAGTGGTTCGAGGAGAACACCCATCGGGCGATGAAGAACCGGCTGGAGGACGGTTCCGACCTTGACGTCGACCAGTACGTCGACCACTACATCGACCTGACGACGGGCGAGGCGGTCGAACCGCGCCTCTTCCGTGAACTGTTGCCCGCAAGCCGCGACGTCACCACCGCCCTGATGCTCGATGGCAGCTCCTCGCTGGGGGTGCACGGGGGCAGGATCTTCAAACTCGAACTCGCGTGTGCCGACGCGCTGTCGCGCGCGATGACATCGGCCCGCGAACGCCACGGCATATTCACGTTCACCGGCAACACCCGCCATCGCGTGGAAGTGCGTTGTCTCAAGGACTTCGAAGAGCGCCGATTCGTTCCGCCCGGCAGCCTCGGCCTGTCCACCGGCGGCTACACCAGACTCGGTGCGCCGCTGCGGCACATGACGAGCCGCCTGCTCGCCCAACCATCGGAGAGACGGTTGCTCATCGTCATCGGTGACGGCCTGATCTCCGACGAGGGCTATGAGGGCCGCTACGCCTGGGCCGACGCCGCCCACGCGGTCGAGGAAGCCAACGAGGCCGGCGTCGCGATGTACTACGTCGGCGTCGGCCCCACCCGCGTCGATCCGTTGCCGGAAGTGTTCGGCCCCAAACGGTCCCAACGTATCCGCCGCGTCGAAGAACTTCCCCGCGTCCTCGCCCACGTCCACCGAGAGCTGGTCACCGCATGACAGACAACTATTTCGCCAACGGCAATGAGGTCCAGCTGTTCGAGCAGGCCTATCGACAGCGCCTGCCCGTCATGCTCACCGGCCCGACGGGATGCGGCAAGACCCGCCTCGTCGAGCACATGGGCCTGTTACTGAGCCGGCCGGTCATCACCATCAGCTGCCACGACGATCTGACGAGTTCCGACCTCGTCGGCCGGTTCATGGTCACCGGTGGTGACGTCGTGTGGACGGACGGCCCGCTCACGCGCGCGGTCAAGGAAGGTGCGATCTGCTACCTCGACGAGGTCGTCGAGGCGCGCCACGATTCACTGGCCGTCCTGCATTCGCTCACCGACCACCGGCGCACGCTCTACCTCGATCGCGCGGGTCAAGTCGTCCATGCACCAGAGACTTTCATGCTGGTGTGCTCCTACAATCCCGCCTACCGCAGCTCACTGAAGGAACTCAAGCCATCGTTTCGGCAGCGGTTCGTCACGCTGCCGATGCGGTATCTGCCGCCCGAGCGCGAAGCCGAGGTGATCGTCGCCGAGTCGGGGGTCGGACTGCCGACCGCGCAGCGTCTGGTCCGGTGTGCCACCGCCATCCGGACCGCGGACGAGGCGTTCCATTTCGAGCCGCCCTCGACCCGGGTGCTCGTCACAGCAGCGCACCTGATCGTCGCCGGCGCAACGGAACTCGAAGCCGCCGACGCCTGTGTTCTCGCACCGCTGTCGAGCGACGGCGCGATCACCGAAGGCCTGCGCGAGGTGGCCGCCGCGAGCCTCGCCGACGCCGAAAGCACAAGTACCTAGGAAGGAGACGCCGCCATGGTGGATCAGAAGGAACGCAACCGCAAGAAGGCGCTCATCGTCCTGCAGATCGTCATCTACGGATATCTGCTGACGATGTTCCTCATCCAGCTCTACATGTCGTTCGCACGCGGCTGGTGGGAATTGTGACGGCGACAACAGAATCCGGCAAGGAATCCCTCAGCCTCGACGAACATCACGAGCAGTCCCGGCTCGCGCAGCGCCGCGCCGACAAGTGGATGATCACCGGCGCCGCACTGATGGGCATGTGGGCGCCCGGGCTCATCGGCTTCCCGATCTTCATGCGTGGGGTGTGGTTACAGCGCCAGGCGTTACGCGCGGGGTATTCCGTGCGGCCGATGATCGTCACGCTCATCGGCTATCTCGTGCTGATCGACGGTATGCTCAACAGCCTCGGATGGGCGCTGGACCTTGTCGCCAACCACACCCTCATCAACCGGGTGCTGATGGTCGGCTGGGGCGCCATGTTCGACGCCGGTTACTTCTGGCACTACAACGAACTATGGATCGGCGGCGCCGCCGGGCCCGGTGAGAAGTCGATGGTGTTCGGCATGATCGTCACCGTCTTCGCGATGCGGTGCGCTGCCGCAATCGGATTCCTGCAGATGAAGCGCTGGGGCCACCAGTGGATGATCATCACCTGCTGGATGGGTGTGCTCATCTGGTGTCTCTACGTCTTCAACATGACGATGTTCGCCGATGTGCGCTTCGCGGGAGTCGTGTTCCCCGTCATCGGGTGGTGGCTCTACGACATCTTCTACATCACGCCCTTCCTCGCAATCCCGTACCTGCACACGGTGAATCGCGAAATCTTCACCGACTGAGGAGCAACTGTGACAACGACACCAGAAGCCACTGAGAAGTCCGAGGACCTCCCACCGGGCACCACGCCGTACTACGCCAGGATGCACAAGTGGATCAAGCGCGCGGTGCTCGTGTGCCTGGTCGCCCTCGTCATCGAGGGCGCGTTCACCCTGCCCTTCATGGCGGTCTACTACGGCTACCCCACCTTGAGTCTCACCGAGATCTGCAGTGAGCTGCTCAAAGTGCGCTATTCCGACGACACGCTCGAGTGCAAGGTTCCGTACCCGGCATTCGGTCCTCCGGAAGGCGCCGAAGGCAAAGACACCGCGCAGGACGAGTGGGGCATCCAGCCGGTACCCAAGTACAACCGGATCGGATTCCGTGAGCTCGTCCGGATCCACGACGAACGCGAGGCGCGTCAAGCCGCCGAACAGCAAGGCACGCCATGACATACCGGGTCATCCGGCCCCGCGGACTGGTCCGCCGATGATTCCGGCACTACCCCACGTCCGCTACGGCGACCTGCCCATGGCCCGTGACCGCGGCACAGGATGGGCGCACCTGCGCGATCTCGGGCCCGTCCTCTACGGCGACGGGTGGTACTACCTGACACGGCGTGAGGAAGTCCTTGCCGCACTGCGCAATCCAGAAGTCTTCTCGTCGCGGATTCCGTACGACGACATGATCAGCCCGGTTCCGTTGGTGCCGCTGGGTTTCGATCCTCCCGAACACACGCGGTATCGACGACTACTCCAGCCTTTCTTCAGTCCGCAGACGCTCGGCGCGCTGCTGCCGTCGCTTCAGGCCCAGGCCATCGAGATCGTCGAGTCGATCGCCGCCCGCGACGAGTGCGAGGCGATGGCTGACGTGGCCACACCATATCCGTCGCAGGTATTCCTCACTTTGTTCGGGCTTCCCCTCGAGGACCGCGAACGGCTCATCGCGTGGAAGGACGCGATCATCGCGTTCAGCCTGACGACCGATCCCGGCAGCGTCGACCTCGCACCGGCGGTGGAGCTCTATACCTATCTCACCGAAGCCATTGCCCAACAACGCGACAACCCACGTAGCGGCATTCTGTCCCACTTGCTGCACGGCGACGATCCACTCACCGACAACGAGGCCGTCGGACTATCGGTGGTCTTCGTACTCGCCGGCCTGGACACCGTCACCGCCACCATCGGCACCACGTTGCTGGAACTGGCCCGCAGGCCCGCGCTGCGCGCGGCGCTGGTGAAGAATCCGGACGGCGTCGCGGCGTTTGTCGAAGAGATGGTCCGGCTGGAACCGGCAGCTCCCGTGGTCGGACGGGTCACGACGCGCGACGTCACCATCGCGGGTGTCACATTGCCTGCCGGATCCGAAGTCCGCCTGTGTCTCGGCGCGATCAACCGCGACGGTAGCGACGAACTGTCCGGCGACGACTTCGTGCTGGACGGCAAGCTGCACAAGCACTGGGGCTTCGGCGGCGGCCCACACCGCTGCCTCGGGTCCCACCTGGCGCGGATGGAACTGAAACTGGTGGTCACCGAATGGCTGGCCCGCATACCCGAATTCGAGCTTGCCCCCGGCTACGTTCCGGAGATCACGTGGCCGTCGGCGACATGCAGCCTGCCCGAGCTGCCGCTACGCATTCTCAAGACGCACCTCCCGGCACACAACGGCTGAGTTCCGCAAGATCAGCATCGGCGATCTCGTGGTCCAAACCATGGACTGTGCGCCTTGACGGGCATACGCTGATGTGATCTAGACCACACGCCTGAGACCCGAGGAGGCGGGACGATGGCCACCCACCCCACGAAACAGACCACGCATTTCTCCAGAACGAAAGCGCCATGCGGACGCATGGCCGAAGGTGATCGCCACCTCGAGAACGACGACGACGGCCTGAGCTACGACGACCTCAAGTTCTCGTGCGGCTGCCGCGAGACCCGGCACACCTACCACGACGGATGCATCAGCGTCCGGACCATCCGACACGACGGCAGGATTTTGCGCGACGAACGCTGCGGCGAGCACGAGGCCTGGGAAGTGTGAGACTCGGCAGTGAGCTCCGACCGTGACGGCCTCGCACAACATCGTGGTGATCGGCGGGGGCGGCGCCGGACTGCGTGCTGCGATCGCCATCGCCGAGACCAACCCGAAGCTGTCGGTGGCAATCGTGTCGAAGGTGTACCCGATGCGCAGTCACACGGTGTCGGCCGAGGGTGGCGCGGCTGCCGTGGCCGACGCCGACGACAGCATCGACGAGCATGCGTACGACACCATCTCCGGCGGCGACTGGCTGTGTGACCAGGACGCGGTCGAGGCCTTCGTCAACGAGGCGCCGCTCGAACTCATGCAACTCGAACACTGGGGCTGCCCGTGGAGCCGTAAACCGGACGGGCACATCGCCGTGCGCGCCTTCGGCGGAATGAAGAAGCTCCGCACCTGGTTCGCCGCCGACAAGACCGGATTTCACCTGTTGCACACGCTGTTTCAGCGGGTGCTCGCCTACGGGGACATCGCGCGCTACGACGAGTGGTTCGCCACCACGCTGCTCGTCGAGGACGGGGTGGTTCGCGGCGTGGTGGCGATCGAACTGGCAACCGGTCGCATCGAGACCATCCTGGCCGACGCGGTGATCGTGTGCACCGGCGGATGCGGCCGGGTGTTCCCGTTCACCACCAACGCCAACATCAAGACCGGTGACGGCATGGCACTCGCGTTCCGGGCGGGCGCGCCGCTCAAGGACATGGAGTTCGTGCAGTACCACCCGACCGGGCTGCCGTTCACCGGCATCCTGATCACCGAAGCCGCACGCGCCGAAGGCGGTTGGTTGCTCAACAAAGACGGCTACCGCTACCTACAGGACTACGACCTGGGCACCCCGACTCCCGAGCCCAAGCTGCGCAGCATGGAACTCGGCCCGCGCGACCGGCTGTCACAGGCATTCGTACACGAACTCGACAAGGGCCGTACGGCGGAAACCCCTTATGGCCCGGTGGTTTACCTCGACCTCCGACATCTGGGCGCGCAGCTCATCGACGCCAAGCTACCGTTCGTGCGGGAGCTGTGCCGCGACTACCAGCACATCGACCCGGTGAGCGAGCTCGTTCCGGTGCGGCCGGTGGTGCACTACATGATGGGCGGCGTACACACCGACATCAATGGAGCCACACCGCTTTCCGGACTCTACGCCGCGGGTGAGACGGCGTGTGTGAGCATCAACGGGGCCAACCGGCTCGGCTCCAACTCACTGCCCGAACTGCTGGTGTTCGGGGCCAGGGCTGGGCAGGCCGCCGCCGAGTACGTCGGCAGCGCCGGCACCGCCACGTCCGCGGTCGAGCACATGGCGCGTGACGAGGAACGCCGGCTGGAACGGGAACTGCAGCGCCACAACGATGGTGGCGAGCGGATCGCCGACATCCGCACCGAGATGCAGACCATCCTGGAGACCGCGGCGGGCATCTACCGCGACGGGCCGACATTGGCCGAGGCCGCCGACAAGATCCGGGAATTGCAGGAGCGGTTCCTCAAATCCGGCCTCGACGACCACAGCCTCACGTTCAACACCGAACTGACCGGGTTGCTGGAGCTGTCCGGGATGCTCGATGTGGCGCAGACGATCGTCGAATCCGCCTTGCACCGCGAGGAATCCCGCGGCGCGCACCAACGCACCGATTTTCCGAAACGCGACGACGATCGATACCTCGCGCACAGCCTGATACATCGGCAGTCCGACGGTTCGGCACGTGTCGAGTATCTGCCGGTGACCATCACGCGCTGGCCACCGGGCGAACGTGTCTACGGGAGATGACCCATGAGCGCAGAACGAATTGTCATGGAAGTGACCCGATATCAGCCGGAGACCGACTCCGAGCCGACGCTGCAGGCGTACGAAGTGCCGCTGACCCGCGAGTGGGCGGTGCTCGACGGGCTGAACTACATCAAGGATCGACTGGACGGGACCCTGACGTTCCGATGGTCATGCCGCATGGGCATCTGCGGAAGCTGCGGCATGACGATCAACGGTGATCCGAAACTTGCCTGCGCGACGTTCCTCGTCGACTATCTGCCCGGGCCGGTCCGCGTCGAACCCATGCGCAACTTCCCGGTGATCCGCGATCTGGTGGTCGACATCAGCGACTTCATGGCCAAGCTTCCCCGCGTCAAGCCGTGGATCATCCGCGACGACGAACTCGCACCGGAGGACGGCGAATACCTGCAGACCCCAGCGGAATTGGAGGATTACAAGCGGTTCAGCATGTGCATCAACTGCATGCTGTGCTACTCGGCATGCCCGGTATACGGCCTGGAACCGGACTTTCTCGGACCGGCCGCGATCGCACTGGCCCAGCGCTACAACCTGGACTCCCGCGACGAAGGCGAACCCGAGCGCCGCGACGTGCTGGCCGCCGCCGACGGCGCATGGGCCTGCACCTACGTCGGCGAATGCTCGACCGCATGCCCGAAAGGCGTCGACCCCGCCGGCGCCATCCAGCAGTACAAGCTCACTGCCGCAAAGCATTCGGTCAGGGACCTGGTGATGCCCTTCCGGTCGAGGCGGGCCGTCCGATGAGCACCTCGATGCCCGAGTACCGTGCGCCGATGCCCATGCTCTGGTGGGCCAAACGCCGGTCCTACCTGGTGTTCATGCTGCGCGAACTCAGCAGTGTTCGTGGCGTGGTCCGTCGTCTATCTCGCGGTCGGGGTGTGGGCGGTGGGCGGCGGCGACTACCAGCAGTTCCTCGACTTCAGCGCGAACCCCGTGGTGGTCGTGCTCAACGTCGTCACGCTGTGCTTTTTGCTGCTGCACACCATCACCTGGCTCGGGTTGGCGCCCCACGCGATCGTGATTCACGTGCGGGGCCGGCGTGTGCCGGAGCGGACCGTGTTGGCCGGGCACTACGTGGCGTGGCTCGCGGTGTCGGCGATCGTCGCGTGGGTGGTGCTGATATGAGCGCACCCACCCGACGATCCCCCGAGCCGTTCTTCTGGCTGCTGTTCTCGGCGGGCGGCATGGTGTCCGCACTGGTCCTGCCGGTGCTGATGCTGTTGTTCGGCGTGGTGTTCCCACTCGGCCTGCTCGACGCCGACCCGGCACACCTCCTGGCCGTGGTGCGCCACCCGATCACCCGGGTCGCGTTGGCCGGCCTCTTCGTGCTGGCCCTGTTCCACTGGGCACATCGATTCCGGTTCACGCTCGAGCACGGGCTGCAGGTCGGCCGGTTCGACCCGGTGATCGCGGTGTGCTGTTACGGCGCAGCGGCTTTGGGTTCGCTCGCGGCGGTGTGGATGCTGGTCATCCTGTAGCGCGAACAGACGCGGAGGTACCCGAAAAGTGCCAATTTGGGGTACGTACGCGTCTGCTCGCCCAGGGAAATTGCGCCCGGGGAACTAGCTCGGGGCGTACAGCTCCTTGAACTTGTTCAGCGATTCCTGAATGTCGCTCTTGAGCGCAGCTGCAACGACCATGCCGATCGGCCCGAACAGGGCCGGCCCGCCGAGGTGCAGATCGAACCCGACCGTCGAGCCCTCACCCGCAGGCTTGATCTTGCCGATCAGTTTGACCTTGACCCCGCCGCGACCGTCGCCGTTGAGGGTCAGCGCCTCCGGTGGCTTGTAGTGGACCAGGGTCCACCTGACCCGGTTGAGCATGCCCTTGACCTCGACGATCGATTCGATGACGGTGCCCTTTTCCAGGGTTTCCGGCAACTTCGACCGCCAGGCGCGGTGAATGCTCAGCCATTCGTGGTAGCGGGACAGGTCAGAGGCGTACTCCCACGCCTTCTCCGGCGGCAGTGGAACCTCGACGGAGACTGAAAGTTTGGCCATGTGTTATTGCTGCGGTGCCTGCGGATCGTCTTTACGGATGGCGTTCTTGGCGGCGTCCTGCGCCTTGTCGACATGCTGGGCGTACTTGCCCTGCGTCTTCTTGTCGACGATGTCACCAGCCTTGTCGATCGCCGAATCGACCTTGTCGGCGTTCTTCGACAACGTGTCCTTCACCTTGTCCAGAAATCCCATTTGCCCACCCTATCGTTTCGATAACTCTGGGAACGGCCGCCATTCTTCCCGTTGCCAGCTATCTCCACAAGCGCCGCCGTTCGCCCAGTACAGCGCCCTGAACCCACCACAGCACCTCGATGAGCACGGCCCCGATGAGGCCGATGCCGAGTGCGGTCGCGGTGAGCGCCAGATTGGACGGGTCCAGCAGGAACAGGTGCTGAGTCCACGGCATCGCGAAGATCAGGAGGTACGCGACAACCGAGACCGCGACGAGGGCAACCCGCCACCACTCATACGGCCTGGCCACCACGGACAACACCCAGACCGACGACACCAGCAACGTTATTAACGCCGCCGTCGATGCCTGCGTCTCCTCAACCGGCGTCGCTGCCCGGCCTTGATACGCGATCAGGTACGAGACGAACGTGGCAGTGCCGACCACCAGACCCGACGGCAGCGCCGCCGTCATGACGCGCCGCACGAAGCCCGTGTGGGCCCGCTCATTGTTTGGTGCGAGCGACAGGATGAACGCCGGGATGCCGATCGTGAACCACGCCGCGATGGTGACGTGGATCGGCTGGAACGGGAACAACAGCGGATCGGTGCCGAAGAACCGCGCCGACAGGCCGCCGATACCCACCAGGATCGCCAGCAGCACCGAGTAGACCGTCTTGGTGAGGAACAGATTGGATACCCGCTCGATGTTGCCGATCACGCGGCGCCCCTCGCCCACCACGTAGGGCAGCGTCGCGAACTTGTTGTCCAGCAGCACGATCTGCGCGACCGCACGGGACGCGGAGCTGCCCGACCCCATCGCGACGCCGATGTCGGCGTCTTTGAGGGCGAGCACGTCGTTGACTCCGTCACCGGTCATCGCGACGGTGTGGCCACGCGATTGCAGCGCGTGCACCATGGCCCGTTTCTGATCCGGCCGCACCCGGCCGAACGTCGTGTACTCCTCGAGCGTGTCCGCGAGTTGCTCGGGCTCGTGCGGCAGCTGCCTGGCGTCCATGGTCTCGCCGTTCAGGCCGAGCTTGCCTGCCACCGCACCCACCGACACAGCGTTGTCGCCGGAGATGACCTTCACCGAGACATGCTGGGACGCAAAATAATCCAGCGTGTCGCCGGCATCGGGCCGAATCCGCTGCTCCAACACCACGAGCGCGACCGGGGTGACGGTGCCGGGCGCGTCCGGCGCATCGACCGCGACGTCGCACGATCCCACCAGCAGAACCCGCAGGCCTTGGGCGCCGATCTCCTCGGCCTGCTCGGCCACCGGAGACGTGGAGTCCAACAAGACGTCCGGCGCGCCGATCACCCAGTTGCCGTGCTCGCCGTAGGAAGCGCCGCTCCACTTGGTGGCCGATTTGAACGGGGCCGTCGCGGTCGCCGTCCAGCCCGGCGGCATCTTGTAGGCCTCGGCGATCGCGGCCATGCTGGCGTTGGGCCGTGGGTCGTCGGCCGCCAGCTGCGCCAGCACGTCGGCCACCGCACTTTCGGTGACAGGCTTGAGATCGCTGACCCGCATACCGTTCTCGGTCAGCGTGCCGGTCTTGTCCGCGCACACCACGTCGACGCGGGCCAGGCCCTCGATCGCAGGGAGCTCGTTGACCAGGCATTGACGCCTGCCCAGCCTGATCACGCCGACCGCGAACGCGATCGACGTCATCAGCACCAGGCCCTCGGGAACCATGGGCACCAGCGCACCGACCATCCGCAGCACCGCGTCGCGCCAGTCGGCATCGGTGGTGAACAGCTGCGTGTAGATCGTCAAAAGGCCGGCCGGGACCAACAGATACGTGATGAACTGCAGAATCTTGTTGATGCCGTTACGGAGTTCGGATTTCACCAACGTGAACTTCGAAGCCTCTTCGGCGAGCTTGGCGGCGTAGGCCTCCCGCCCGACTTTGGTCGCCCGGTAGGCGCCGGTTCCCGCGACGACGAAACTGCCCGACATGACGGCATCGCCCGCGTCTTTGGCTATCGGATCGGCCTCACCGGTGAGCAGGGACTCGTCGACCTCGAGGTTGGTTTCCTCGACGACCTCACCGTCGACGACGATCTGATCGCCGGGCCCCAATTCGATGATGTCGTCGAGCACGACCTCGCTGGGCATCACCGAACGGGTGCCCGACTGTCTGCGCACCGTCGGCTTCGCCTGGCCCACGATCGCCAGTTTGTCGAGCGTCTGCTTCGCCCGGATCTCCTGGATGATGCCGATCGCGCTGTTGGCGATGATGAGCAACCCGAACGCACCGTTGATCACCGAACCGGTGGACAACACGATGATCAGCAACACCCCGAGGATCGCGTTGATGCGCGTGAACACGTTGGCCCGCACGATTTCCGAGACCGTGCGGGCAGCGCGGGTCGGCACATCGTTCGTCTTGCCGTCGGCGACGCGCTCGGCGACCTCGGCGTCGGTGAGGCCGGTGGCAGTGATCGTCGTCATCTGTGCAATCTCTCTTCGCGCAAGCGGCTCATCGCAAAAAGGTCCCCATCCGGTCCTCGTCGTAGTACTCCAACGTCAGTCTGTCACCGGCGAACGTCGCCTTGGAGACCGTCCCCGGCGGGGCGTTTTCGGTGACGAACGAGAAGGTGAAGATGTCACCGTCCCAGTGCTGCAGCGGTACCACCAACTTCGGGCCCAGCGCCAACGACAGCTTGCCGTCCCGCTCGGTGACGGTGGCCGGCCCCCAATAGTCGTTGCGATAGACGCCGACATATTCCGAAAGTGGTTTGGCGGGAGCGGGTTTGGCCGGCGGTTGCTTACCGACCAGGTCACCTTCGGGAGCGTCCATGGGTGCGAACGCGTCGGCATAGAGCTTGCGCCAGTCCTGGCGGACCTCGCCGAACTGCACGAGGTCGGCGAACTCGGCGGTCAGCGTTTCGGGAATACCCGTCGGGCTCGCGTTGGTCAACGCGACGATCGCCACATCGGCCGAGGGGATGACGACGAAGTTGGTCGCGGCGCCGGTGTCGAAGCCGCCCGAATGGCTGATCTGGGTACGCGCGGCAGACGTCGTCCCGACGTTGAAGCCGTATCCGTAGAAACCCGACCGCATCGCGGGTTCGGTGGGATGGCTCGACACGATCTGCGGGCTCACCGCGGGCAGAAGTGCTTTCGCGTCGACGATCTGACGGCCCTCGAAGCTACCGTCGGCCAGGACCATGGTGAGCCAACGAGCCACGTCGTTGACCGATGAGCTCACCCCGCCCGCCGGCGACTGCGCGTCGGGGTCGCGCACATACTTGGGTTCGTAACGACCGTCGATCCGGATGTGGTCGACCGCGCGATCCGGATTGGCCTCGTAGTCGGCGAACCGCGAGCTTGCCGACTCCATGCCCAACGGCCCGTACAGGACCTCGTGTGAGAGGTCCTCCCAACTCTTGCCCGCAGCCGCGGCCACCGCCTCGGCCGCCGCGGTCAACCCGAAGTTGGTGTAGGCGTAGGAGATCCGGAACGGGTCGAGCGGTAGTTGACGGAGCCGGTCCAGCACCTGGCGGCGGTCGTAACCGAGATCTTCCAGCCGGTCACCGGCGTGGTCGGGCAGCCCGGACCGGTGGGCGAACATGTCCCCCACCGTGACCATCCGGGTGACGACGGGGTCCGACAGTGCGAACCACGGCAACTCGGACACGATCGGGGTGTCCCAACCGATCGCGCCCGCACCCACTTGATGTGCGACCACGGTGGCGGACAACGACTTCGACAGCGAGGCGAGCTGGAACACCGTGTCCGCATCGACCCGGTTGCCTTCGGCATCACCGCCGTCGGCGTTGCGCACCCCGAAACCTTTCGCGTACACGGTCTTTCCGCCATGAACGACGGCGACAGCCATGCCGGGAATCCCCGAATCGCGCATGAGTTCCTCGGCGATACGGTCAAGTTGGGCGACCGCGTTGTCGACAGCGTTCTCCGGCAACGGCATCGCGGGCACAAGAGGCGGCGGCTCGTCGGCGAACGATGACGCCCGCTGCGCGGCATCTGAGCAGCTCGTCAGTGCCAGACCCATCGCCACCGCGAGAGCCAACGTACGGAAGGTGGACACAGAACGCGAGTATGCCCGCAAACGCGCCGCCGAGCCGTGCATTGGCGCTACAACTGCCACCAGGGGTCAGCCACCGGCGAGTCCCGGTCCACCCGCTGACCCGGCTTCGGCACGGCGACCTGGATGCCGGCCGGGCCGGCAGCCGCGAGCAGCCGGCGCACCGGTTCGGCCCACGGGTGCGGAGCCAGGCGGAACGTCGCCCAGTGCACGGGCACCAGCAGTCCGGAATCCGTGATGTCGAGGTGTGCGCGGACCGCCTCTTCGGGATTCATGTGGATGTCCGGCCAGGCCGGGTGATACGCCCCGACCGGCAGCAGCGTCAGGTCGAAAGGCCCATGGTCCGACCCGATCTCGGCGAAACTCTTGGTGTAGCCGGTATCGCCGCCAAAAAATGCGCGGTGCGTCGGCCCGACGATCGCCCACGACGCCCACAGCGTGGAGTTCCGACGGAACATCCGACCGGAGAAGTGGCGGGCCGGCGTGCACACGAGCGTCAGGTCGCCGATGCGGTGGCTTTCGTTCCAATCGAGCTCGACGATCCGGTGCTCCGGTATGCCCCACTTGCGCAAGTGCGCACCGATGCCCAGCGGCACCACGAACGGCGACCGCTGCGTGCGGGCCAACCCGATGATGGTGTCGATGTCCAGGTGGTCGTAGTGATCGTGGCTGATCAGCACGGCATCCACCGCGGGCAACGCTTCCAGCGGCAGCGGCGGTTCGTGCAGCCGCTGCGGCCCCACCACCCGTGACGGCGAGCAGCGCCTGCTCCAGATCGGATCGGTGAGCACGCGGTAGCCGTCGACCTCGATCAGCGCGGTGGAGTGGCCGTACCACGACACCGCGCACGCCTCTGCCTCACCGTCGGCGGGTTCGGCCAGCGGGATCGGCCCGGTGGGCCAGCTCGCGCCCTTGCTGCCGAACATCTCCGTGAGCAGCAGCCGCCGCTCCTCGCGGTTCATGCTGATGCCCGGCGAGGCAGGCTCGATGTTGACGAACACGTCGCCGTCGTACTGCGGCGACCGCCCCGCCACCGGGCGGATGTCCCGCCGCCCCGCACCGACCGACGCATACGTGCCGCTCAACGCGCGCAACAGCCAACCTCCGGCCAGCAGGGACGCCGACCGGACCCCCCATTGCAGCGCCGCGCGCAACACGTCAGGCTCCGGTGAAGTTCGGCGGCCGCTTCTCGATGCGGGCCACCTGTGCCTCGATGACGTCCTTGGAGGCCCACGCCTTGTCGAACAGTTCCTTGTGGGCCGGCCACTGTTCCTCGTATGCGCCGTCGTCGTTCAGCACGCGCTTGGCGTGCTGCAGTGCCAGCGGCGCGAACCCCGCGATCTCGGCAGCCCACTTCTGCGCATCGGCGAGCGTGCCGATGCGGTTGGCCATCCCGGTCTGCAGCGCGACATCGGAGGTGAGCCGCTCGGCGGCGAGCAGCATGCCCCGCGCGCGGCCGTAGCCGACCAGCGAGGTCAACCGGCGGATGCTCCAGTTATCAAGTGCAAGGCCGTATTTCGCGACGGGGAACTGGAAGTATGCGTCCGGGGCGACGACCCGGAGATCGCAGATCATCGCGAGGATGACGCCTGCGCCGATCGCCGGACCATTGATCGCGCCGATGACGGGAACCGGCGTCTTGTCGATCGCCAGGTTCAGCGCGAGCGCCTTGTCGGGCAGCTTCTCCGCCATCCCGGCGGCGTCGGTCAGGTCGGCGCCGGAGCTGAAGACCGGGCCCTGGCCGGTCAGCACGATCGCACGGACATCCTCGTTGGCGGCGTTCTCCACCGCTTCCCGCAGGCTGTCGACGAGTTCACAGTTCAGCGCGTTGCGCCGCTCAGCGCGTTGGAGCTCCAGGGTCAGGACGTTGCCGTCTCGGGTGACACCAATCATGCGGCCAGCCTATATACGCTCAGACCGTGAGTCGGATCGGCGCCCTGGCCCTTCGTGATGCAGTGCTCGACGAGGGCTCGTTCCATAGCTGGGACGCGCCGCCGCTCGACGTCGCGACCAGCGACGAGTACCGGCGCGAACTGGCCGAGGCGTCGTCGAAGACCGGGCTCGACGAATCGGTGCTGACCGGCGAGGGCACGGTGTTCGGCCGCCGTGTCGCGGTCGTGGCCTGTGAGTTCGACTTCCTGGCGGGCTCGATCGGCGTGGCCGCGGCCGAGCGGATCACCGCCGCGGTACAGCGGGCGACCGCCGAGGGGCTGCCGCTGCTGGCCTCGCCGAGCTCGGGCGGCACCCGCATGCAGGAGGGCACGGTCGCGTTCCTGCAGATGGTGAAGATCGCCGCCGCCGTCGAGCTGCACAAACAGGCCCATCTCCCCTACCTGGTCTACCTGCGCCACCCCACGACCGGCGGGGTGTTCGCGTCGTGGGGTTCGCTCGGCCATGTCACCGCGGCCGAGCCCGGCGCGCTCGTCGGCTTCCTCGGGCCCCGCGTGTACGAGCACCTGTACGGCGAACCGTTCCCCACCGGCGTCCAGACCGCCGAGAACCTGCATGCCCACGGCGTCATCGACGGCGTGGTACCACTCGCGCTGCTGCGCGACACGCTGGACCGCACGCTGCGGGTCGTTGCCGATCCACCGGGCCCACCACCGCAGGCGGCGCCGCCGGAGCCGCTGCCCGACGTGCCGGCCTGGGAGTCCGTCGAGGCGTCCCGACGGCCCGACCGGCCCGAGGTCGGGTTCCTGCTGCGGCATGGCGCGACGGATCGGGTACTGCTTTCGGGCACCGAGCGGGGTGAGGCGGCGACGACGTTGCTCGCCCTGGCCCGATTCTCGGGTCAGCCCGCCGTCGTGGTCGGCCAGCGGCGCATCGTCGGCGGTCTCGTGGGGCCAGAGGCGCTTCGGGAGGCGCGACGCGGCATGGCCTTGGCCGCAGAGCTGCGGCTGCCGCTGGTTCTCGTGATCGACACGGCGGGGCCTGCGTTGTCGACCGAGGCCGAGCAGGGCGGGCTGGCCGGTGAGATCGCGCGCTGCCTTGCCGAACTCGTCACGCTGGACACCCCGACGGTGTCGGTGCTGATGGGTCAGGGCAGCGGCGGGCCCGCGCTCGCGATGGTGCCGGCCGACCGCGTGCTGGCGGCCTCGAACGGCTGGCTGGCCCCGCTGCCACCCGAAGGCGCCAGCGCCATCGTGTACCGCGACACCGAGCACGCGGCCGAACTGGCTGCGGCGCAAGGGGTCCGGTCGATGGATCTGCTGCGGCACGGCATCGTCGACGTCGTCGTGCCCGAGCTTCCCGACGCCGCCGACGAGCCCCGCGCGTTCACGTCGAGGCTCTCGACGGCCATCGCCACCGAGCTGCACGCGCTCCGTGCGGTGCCCGGTGAACAACGGCTGCAGGCCCGGCTCGAGCGCTATCGCAGGATCGGCCTGGGCTGATCCTGCGCTCAGCCCGTCAGGTGTCGTCCTGCCCGCATATCAGCGACAATGTCGCGGAAACCGCCTCTTGCGTAACAGCATTCGCAGCTATCCCACGCCGGAGATAACACCTGCCACACCATGCTCGAATGACACTTGGTTAACGCATTTTTCGGTGCCCGCCTTACAGCGACAATATCGCTGGCAGGCGGTCATCGACATTCGTTGGGCCGGAACATGGGAAGCACCCCTGCGGCTAATTGTTCACTCTGCCGAGGGTTGCAGTCAGTATGTGGCAGCGGTCCTCGGCGTAGACGTCACAACGAATGTCGTTGACAATCAAGGTCATCCGTTGCACACCTGGCGAGCGACAATGTCGCTCGTATGCGGGCACGCAACTGCTGAGGTTGATGTTGCGCCAGAGATTTCTGTGGCCGATGAACCCAAAACCGGTGTGGCAATTGAGATAACCGATGCAGCAGAGGCGATTTCCGCGACATTGTCGCTAGTAGCCGGGCAGGAGGCTACCCCGGCCCGGCTCCCCTGTGACGGCTACGCGAGCGCCCCCTCACACTTCGATGGGTGGATGCAGCCGATCCATCGTGTACTGCCGGTTTCGCCGGGCCGCCCACGAACTCGCGGCGAGCGACACCGCCAACAGGCCGACGAGCACGGCGATCGCGATCCACAGCCGCGAATCGATCCCGCCGACGATCAGTTGGCGAAGCCCGTTGACCGCGTAGGTCATCGGGTCCACGGGGTGCAGGATCTGGAACGGTTTGGCCGTGGTCTCGACGGGATAGATGCCGCCGGCCGACACGAGCTGCAGCATCAGGAACGCGAGTGTGACCACGCGGCCGACCGACACTCCGAACAGCGCGTTGAAGGCCTGGATGAGCGCCAGGAAGGCGGCTCCGACGAGCACCAGGAACGCGACCGTCGCCACCGGGTATTTGGCCTGCAGGCCGACGCCGAAGTGCACGACCACATACATGACCGCCACCTGGCAGGCCACGATGAGCAGCGCAGGCCAGTACGACGCCAGCACCACCCGCAACGCGCCGAGGCCGTTGACCACCGGACGAGCCTGCAACGGAGTCAACAACATCCAGATGATCAGGGCGCCGATGAACAGTGCGAGCGGCAGGAAGAACGGCGCGAACCCGGTGCCGAACGTGGCGGCCGGGTTGTGGGTCTGGATGTCGAGCGCCACGGGCGCCGCCAGGGTCCGCGCGACCTCGGTGCGCTGCTGCGGCGTCCATGACGGAACCTGTGTCGAGCCCTCGCGAAGGGCCGTGGCAAGCTGCTGACTGCCGCCTTGGAGCTGTTCGGTTCCGTTGGCGAGTTCGTCTGCACCGTTGGATAGTTGGCGGCTTCCGTTGGTCAGCTGGACCAGACCGCTGTTGAGCTGTTGCGCTCCGGTGTTGAGCTGATGCGCACCGTCGCGCAACCTGACGACGTCGGCGCGCAGGCCCCCGTTGAGCGCCTTGGTGATGAATGTCCGCAGCTTGCTGTTCGGGTCGCCGAGTTCGGTCTCGAGTTGAGCGGCGTTGTCACGCAGTCGGATCAGCCCGTCATCGGTCGTGGGGTCGATACCGCGGGACTTCAGCAGCCGCTGGGCGCCGGCCAGGAATTCGCCGGTGTCGCGCACGGTCGGGTCTGGGCTGTTGCGCAGGATGCCCACCGCCTGGTCGACGATCGCGGCGGCCTGGGCCTGATCGATGTTCAACGCGGCGATGCGGTCCGTGGTCGAGCGCACCGCACCAGAGAGTCGCTGCGCGGCCATGCCGACCTCGTTGGGATCCAGGCCGAGGCCGCTGACCCGGTCGAGCACCGTGAGCAGCGGATCGGTCGCGGTGTCGACGGCCGTCGACAGTTGGCGCGTGCCCGCGGCCAATTGCGCGGAGCCGTCTCGCGCGGTCACCAAACCCGTGGTGAGTGCGTCGGCCCCGGCGGCCAGACGGTGCGCACCGTCGTTGGCCGCGGTGGTCCCGTCCGCGAGTTGTTGTGCGCCGTCGGCCGCTTTCACCAGCCCGGCACCGGCGTCGGTCAGTCCCGTCAGAACCGTCCCGACGGTGCGTTCCCCGATCTTGGCGTTGATCTGGTTGAGCACTTCACGCGCGGCGTTCTGCCCGATGATCGAGCCCAGGTAGTTGTTGGCGTCGTTGAAGGTGAACCGGATCTTGGCCTGCTGGGGCGAGCCGCCCGACGGCGACGAGATGTTGGCGCTGAAATCCGACGGCAGGGTGATCGAGAAGTAGTACTTGCCGCTGGCGACGCCATCGGCGGCCTCCGCGGCCGACACCCGGTGCAGTTGCAGTTGGCCCGAATCGACCAGGGCGTCGGCGACCTCGTCGCCGGCCTTGAGTTCCTGCCCTTCGGCGACGGTGCCCTGATCTTCGTTGACCAATGCCACCGGAACCTTGTTCACCTCGCCGAACGGGTTCCAGAACGCCCACAGATACATCGCGCCATACAGCAGCGGCATGAGGATCACCGTCACCAACGCGATGCGTGGCATCGTGCCGCGGGAGAACCGTTTGAGGTCGGTGCCCAGAGACATTCCGGCTAGCACGGCTACTCGCCACCTTTCTGCGCGGCGGCCAGTTCGGCCGGCGTCGTGTTGGGCACATTCAGTTGCGTGACGGCCGGGTTGGCCACCCCGTTGACGTTTGCGGTGATGACGGTTTGCTGCTCGCCGAGGGCGACGAGCCGGTCCAGCAGCAGGATCCGGTTGCGGTCATCGGTGAGATGGTCGAGATTGCCGACCACCAACAGCGGCGGCCTGGCGGTGTTGGCCAGGGCGACGCGCAGCAGGATCTGGTCGAGTTCGGTGAGGGCGTCGAAGTACTCCGCGAGCGGTGGCAGCGGCAGATCACCGAACACCGGCGCGCACAGTGCGGCGAGATCGTTCTCGTCGGCACGGCGCACCAGGCGGTACCAGGCGGCGTCCCAACGGCGTTGCTCGGTGATGAGGTCGCGCACCGTCACGGATTCGGACACCGTGTCGATCTCATCGATACCGGCCAGCGCCGCGACGCGGAAGATGTCGCGGGCACGGGTGCGCCCGAACACCGTCAGCGCACCGCCCGCCGGGCGCATGCGACCCGCAAGCGTCATCAACAGCGCCGTGCGGCCCGAACCCGATGGCGCGACGAGCACCGTGACGCCGCCTTCGGCGATGTCGAGGTCGATCGGGCCGTACACCGGGCCCCACGGCCCGTGCATCGTGAGCGCCCGTGCTGTGATGGCCGGTGGTCTTTGCTCGTCCTCGTCGGCGTCAGGCTCGGGACTTAGCTGCGACATGGCCCAATCACAACACATCCGTAGGGCCCGCACAGGGAATGGCATTCTGGGATTTGTGGAGCCTCTGCTGCATTTCGCAGGGAATTTCTGGTGGCTGATCTTTCCGCTGGGCGGGATGATCGGCGGCGGCATCAAGGCCGTCGCAGCCGCCAACGAGCGGCGTGCTGAGCGGCGGCTCGAGCGGTACCGCATCAAGCAGCAGACCAAGATCGAGATGGCTCGAGCGGCCGGGGCGGCGAAGTCGGCCGATGCGGCGCACCAGCGCGAGATGGCGAAGGTCCTCGAGCAGCACGATCGCACCAATGCCCGCTGGCTCGATTACGAGATCGACATCGCCAAACTCCTCGATTTCCCGGTGATGACCGATATGCGCGACCCGTTGACGATCGCCTTCCACAAGGCACGAAGCCGGGCCGACCTGTTGCGGCCCGACGACGTCGGCGACCTCGACCGCGCTGCGCAACTCGAATACCGCGATGCGGTGCACGAGTACGTGACGGCCTTCGACATCGCCGAGGCCGAGGCGATCCGCCGGCGACGCAGCGATTTCTCGGCCGAAGCCCAGGAGCGGCTGGCACGGGCCCAACAACTCCTGCGGCTCGCATCCGACGACGGCGCCACGCCGCAGGAGCGCCAGAACGCCTACACGCGGGCGCAGAAGGAACTCGACGGCCTCGTCGTGCTCCCGGTCACGACGCGGGCGAGCATCGAGCGCAAGATCCTCGGAGAGCTGGAGGCCTGATCCGCTAACCGCGCGGGGCCACGACTCCGGAATGCTCGGCACATATCCGCTGCCTGCCGTCGAGATCACCGGCACGGCTGACGATGCCCGTCGGATAGGCGCAATACAACGAGAATTTCGCGGTGCGGGCGAGGTCGTTCCACATGGCTTCGAGCCCCAGCGCTCCTGGCACGTTGCCGTCGGCCCACAGCAGGGCCACCATCTCGCCGAACGCCCGCACGTGACGACCGCCCGACGAGGCGTCGGCGATGACTCCGCCGATCACTTCGACGAACCGTTCTTGGCTCAACGCACCGTCGACGGTGAAGGCCGCGAGCGTCTCTGCGGCGTCGTGACACCGATAGCGGCCGTCGCCACGAGCCGCCGCCAAATCGATACCGTGCGCAGTCAGCTTGGCGGACAACGACTCTCGATGCTCAGCGGTCGCGATCACCACCACCGCCTCACCGGCGGACAGGCCGGCCCCCAGGAAGCGGCTGACGTCGTCGACCATATCGTCGTCGGTGTCGTAGAAGTTCACGACGTGATCGTGGGGGCGTGCAGGCTCCGGCACCGCGACGGTCCGGTGCGCCTCGATCAAGGCTCGCGCCATCACTTTGGCGCGCCGCGCCGCGCGTCGGTCGCCTTCGGCCGCGGCGACGATCGCACCCGTCATCAGCATGTGCCAGCTGCAGGCGAACTCATCGGGATCCCGCAGGCCGGCCTTCAGCGCCCGCTCCCGCACGATCGCTCGGATGTTCTCCAGATAGGCGATGGCCGCCCGCCCGGCCGGATGACCTGCCCTCATCTCCAGCAAGACGTTGACGAACGAACATGCCTCGAACTCCTCGTCGGCGAACCATTCGTCGAACAGGTCGAAGATCGCCAGGAGCTGCTCTTCGGCGCTGACGCCGCGGAGGTCGGACTGCTGCTCGAGGAAATCCCGGGTCCAGAGTTGTTCGCGGCGTTCCAGGAACGCCAGCACCAGCTCGTCTTTGCTGCGGAAGTGCTTGTACAGCGAGGCCTTGGCGACGCCCGCCCGGGCGATCACCTCGTCGATGCCGACATCGCGGATGCCGCGCCGGGCGAACAGTTCGTAGGCCGTCGCCAATATCCGTTCACGCGCGCTCATCGCGGTCACCCGCCCGCCATCCGTCGAGCATAGACCTTCGCGCCACAGCGGTGTACAGACCGGTCTGTCCGTGATAGGAATGAGGGACGGTTGAGACACAGCCGAGGTACCGGCAACCGTCCACGGCTATGGCCCCGATGACGTGGTCCGGGACTGGCCGCCTCCGTGTACACATCGGGTTGGGCGGAGCCGAACACCAAAACGATCCATGACCGGAGGTCTGGATGTCTCACCTGATCGCACACACCAAGAGCAAGCAGCCGATACCGACCAGATCCACCGTTTTCGGCTTCACCACCAGCCAGCCGTGGCCGGGCGTGACGCTGTGCTCCGTTTCCGGAGCGCTGGACGCGTGCACAGCCGACCAGTTCAGAACCGAATTGCTTCAGGCACTCGACGCCGCCGCGGCGACCGTTGTGGTCGACCTGTCCCGCATCGAATTTCTCGGTGTTGCAGGGTTGCAGGCTTTGCTACAAGCCCAAACCTGGACTGAGAACCGGGCCGCCTCAAGCCGATTCCGACTGGTCACCGGTGTGCGCTGTGCCGATCGCCTGCTGGAGATCAGTGGTCACCGCAGCAGCTTCGACACCTACCAGAACCTCGATGCCGCACTCCATGACGCCGCCACCGTGAGCTCGACCGGGGACGGCAATGTGGGATCAACGCTAGGTGCTTAACGCCGGATTGCATCCGCACATCGCCTTGCCGAGAGCACAGACGCAACCAGCCAGCTCCGGCCATTCCATGCATTCCCAGGGCGCCGGCGTCCCAACCTGGTTTGGTACCGGTTTTCAGGCCACGGCCAACGCCGTCAGCATCGCCACACACGTGACCGCGTCGAGCGGCAGCCGCAACACACTGCGCCTGGTCCAGCGGACGGCCGCGGCCTCGTCGACGCCGACCGGATCGGCCTTCTCGAACGCCACCGCCTTGGGCACGAAGTCGACCAGTGACCACACCCGCATCACCACATGGGCGGCGAGCGCGATCAGGAGTGCGAGCCTGACGTCGGGGTGGCCCCAGGCGACGATCAGCGTGACGATCAGCAGAACCTCGAAGACCGTATGGACGGGAATCCAGAACCGCCGTCGGGAGATTCCGCCGTTATGTGCCTGGATGATGCCGGGACGTTTCGGCCAGGCGGGGTCGATCACCAGGACTTCGTAGAGGCCCCCGCCCAGCAGCGCGCAGGCGAGAAGTGTCGTGGCAGCGATCAGGACGAGCGTCGGAGTCCACACGTACGCCAATTATGGCCGTGGACCGTTCACCGCACCGGCGGGGTGGTGACCGATCGATGGCGCGTCAGGCAGTAAAGCACGACCCCGGCGATCGTGACCTCCGCGAGGGCCAGCATCACGGTCAGCGTCATCACGGTCGACTGTGCGGGCAGCGCGGCCGGTCCGGCGCCGTGATGGTGCGCGGGCATCGGGGTGTGCAACGCGACCATCGCGAGGTTCATCAGCGCCA
Organism: Mycolicibacterium wolinskyi str. Jessa 2025; assembly: GCF_049241375.1. Classification (NCBI taxonomy): domain Bacteria; kingdom Bacillati; phylum Actinomycetota; class Actinomycetes; order Mycobacteriales; family Mycobacteriaceae; genus Mycobacterium; species Mycolicibacterium wolinskyi. Next base: position 1,183,310 of record NZ_CP185960.1, on the reverse strand, counting down.
CGGTGCACCAGATTCCCGGCGTGCCGCGCCGCCAAAGATCACGCGCGCAGTACAGACATCCGGCGATCATCGCCGCGAGCAAACCACCGGCCACCGGATTCGGGGCGTGGGTGAGCATGTAGACGTGCAGTAACGCCGAACTCGCCGCGAGCACCGCACACGACCGCCGCCCGAGGACGGCGGTCGTGTGGACGGTAGACATGGCTCAATCCTCGCAGCAATGGGACTTCGGCGCTGCCGGAACGTTCAACGCGGGATTTCGGTCGAAGAAGCCGACCGGCTTGAGCTTGAACCCGGCGTAGTCCACCGGCATGACCGGCCAGTCCTCGGGCCGCGGGAAGTGGGTCAAGCCGAAGGTGTGCCACACCACGAGGTCCTCGCCGTCGATGTCGCGGTCCTGCGCGACGTAAGACGGCAGCCCCGCATTGCCCGGATGCTGGTTGACGAACTGGCCTGCCGGATACCGTTCGGCGGGATCGTATTTCGTCACCCAGAGATGCTTCGTGGAGAACGCCGCCCGCTTGGCGATCGAACTCGACGGGTCGGCCAGCAACACCGGTTGGCCCTCCGGATGCAGTGCGTAGCCGACGTTCTGGCCGAGCCGGTTCTGCTTGGTCGGGTTGGTGATGTGCCAGACCCTGGCCTTGAGGTTGTCGGCGACGCGCATCGCCTGTGATTCGCGTGTCAGCTTGGTCTTCTGCGGGCGGAATGCGTTGCCCCACGGGTTGTCCGGGCCGACGGGTACCGCCACCGCGTCGACTTCCTCGACGGTGTTGGTGTTGCCGTCCACCGCCATGTCCAGGCGGGCGGAGAACAGATGCTGGTGGAACGGCGCACCGAGGCCGGGAGCCATTTCGGTGGCGTACCCGTCGGGACCGCGGTAGGCCGACGAGAACACGATGCCGGTGGCCTTGGCTTCCAGCTCGATCGTGCCGTCGAGGTACAGGTACCAGTAGAAGCCGTAGTCGTAGTTACCGATCGTCAGGAAGAACGAGATGACCAGACGACGCGAACGACGCACCTCGGCCATGCCGTTGAACAGGTCGGTGTGCTTCCAGAGCACCCCGAAATCCTCTTCGTGCAAACAGATCGCGTTCTTCATGAGCCTCGGGTGACCGTCCTCGTCGGCGATCGTCACGTCGAAGTACTTGATCTCGCCGAGGCAGTCACAGCCCAGTTCCAGCGAGTTGGTGTAGCGGCCGAACAGGTACTCGCCCTGGTCGAAGTAGTTCTGCCAGTAGCGGACCGGCGAGGGATCGGCATAGGGCACCACCATCTCGGCGATCGACGCGCGGTAGACGACCGGACGGCCGTCGATCGACAGCTGGTGCAGCGTGAGCCCCTCGCGCACGTCGAACCCGAACCGGAATTTCCAATCGGCCCAGGTGATCTGGTTGCCGTCGACGCTGAAGCTCGGCCCTTCGGGTTGAGTGATCTCGATGGGCTTCAGATCCGTGCGGACGGGAGTGGCGTGCGGTTCGGCATCCCACTGACCGCGCTCGGCGGGCAGCGGCAACTCGATCTCGTCGATCACTTTGACGACCGTGCGCTTGGTGAGGTCGACGTAGGCCACCACGCCGTCGATCGGGTGTGCCCACGGCAGGTCGGCGGCGTCGTACTGGTAGAAACCGAGCACCCGCACGATGCGCCGGCCGACTTCGTCCTCGTGCCCGAACACCCCGGCCGACAACGGAACCGCGCGCACGTTGGCCGGAACCAGATCGCGCTTGCGCATGGCCTCAACCCATTCGGGGCACTCGAGCAGGAACGACTCGATGTCCTCGAATTCCTGATCCAGGATGGGCACGTGGCCGTCGACCGCGCTGTCGACCGGCACCTGGGTGACGATGCGCTCGCCGGTGATCGACACGACGAGATCGCTGCCGTGCCCGGTGGCCCGGTCCAGCAGCAAGACCCGGGCGTTGCGGTCGATCGGGTCACCCGGCGTATACGCGAGCACGGTGTTCTTGTGCGGCTCGTCGAGCGCGACGTAGACGAAGCGCACGCTGTCGCCGAGCAGACCGTTGTCGGCGACGATGCGGCGCACGGCGCGGATCTCGTCGGCGCTCAGCGGTGTGAGCGGGTGATCGGGGGCGTCGGTCTTCTGAGCCGGTTCGATGGTGGCAGTCATTGTGCGATCTCCTTTGCGATTTCGGGGTTTTCGTGATGACCGGCGTGCGGGCGCAGTACCGCGACCGCGGCGCCGCCGAGGAAGGTTCCAGCCAGCAGCACGCCGATGACTGCGGCAAGGGTGGCCGAGCCGCCGACGAGCAGCGGCAGGTTCGCGGCGGTCAGGACCGACAGTGCGGCCAGACCGAGGAAGCCGAGGCCGGGTGCGATCAGCGTGTGCCAGACCCGCGTGTCGAACCGCGTGCGGCGGAAGTACACGACGACGGCCGCGGACGTCAGCGTCATCAGCACGACGATCCCGACCGATGCCGCACCGACGAACCACGCGAACACCTGCGTCACGGGGTCGAGGTGGGCCAGCACCGATGCCACGATCAACACGAGCGCGGAGACGGTCTGCACGACCGACGCAATGTGCGGCGACGAGTGCCGGATGTGTGAGCGACCGCAGCGCTGCGGCAACGCCCGCGTGTTGCCGAGCGAGAAGATGTAGCGCGACAACACGTTGTGGAACGACAGCAACGCCGCGAAAAGGCTTGTGATCAAAAAGATCTGGACGAGGTCCCCGGTCACCGATCCGACGTAGCGCGTCGCGGTCTCGGTCAGGATTCCCTCCGGGTTGTCGGCGGCCATCGCGACCACGCCGCCGTCGCCCCAGGCGCTGACCATCGCCCAACTGCTCAGTGCGTAGAAGCCGCCGATCAGCAGCAGCGCCACGTACGTGGCGCGCGGGATGGTGCGCGCCGGATCACGGGCCTCGTCCCGGAACACCGCGGTGGCCTCGAAGCCGATGTAGCCGGCGAGCGCGAAGATCAGCGCGATGCCCGGCGCGCCTGCGAAGAAGTTGCCCGGGTGCAGCACCGCCGTCGACAGCCCTTCCGCGCCACCACGGCCGATCACCGCGAGGTTGATCACCAGGACGATGCCGACCTCGCAGACCAGCAAGACGCCGAGCACCTTGCCGGACAGTTCGATGTGGCGGTAGCCGAGCATGCCGACCACGGCCAGCATCGCCAGCGCGTACAGATACCAGGGCACCGACGGCCCGCCGTGCGCGGTCACGAAGCCGTCGAGCGCCGCGCCGATGTAGCCGTAGACCCCGCCCTGGACCGCGGTGTAGGACAGCAAGGCCAGGAACGCTGCGCCCAGACCGACGTGGCGACCGAAGCCGTGCGCGATGTAGGTGTAGAACGCCCCCGCGCCGCGGATGTGGCGGGCCATCGCGGTGAAGCCGACCGCGAACAGCAGCAGGACGGCGGTACACACCGCGTAGGACGCCGGGAAGGCGGGGCCGTTGCCCGCGGCGATGCCGATCGGGAAGGTCCCGGCTACGACGGTCAGCGGTGCGGCAGCCGCCACGACCATGAACACGATCGCGGTGGGGCCGAGCCGGCCCGCCAGCCGGCGACCCTGACCGCCGGTGGCCACGCCTGGCTCGAGTACTGCATCAGTTGTCATGGCATTACTTTCGGTGCAATTGAATGTGCGGTGGTTGCGGTGCGGTAAGACTTTTGTGGGTTCAAATGAGAATGGCCGGAATACCGATTCTCATTTGAGCGGGAATTCAGAGTGCGATGTTGACGGCTTTCGTCTGGGTGTATTCGGCGATCGCGCCCTCGCCGAGTTCGGCTCCAGCCGGAGTCGAAGCGTCGGCCCGCTGAGCGCAGTTGTCATGCAGGCCATAATTACGCGTCGTTGTGGTGCGCGTCACCACTTATTTCGAATGGGTATTCGGCCATTCCGGATTCTCATTTGACGACGTCTTCGAATTCTCATTCGACGTGCGGAGTATTCGCAGTTGACCGTGCGCCGGCGTCCGGCACATCGCCGATTCGGGGGCTGCGGCGGCCGTGGATTCTCATTTGAAGTTGTCGAAGATTTACCTGACAACGCTGTGACCGCCACCGGTGATCGGCTACGTTGCGACGGATGGGACGGCAACCCCGAAAAGGGATGAGGAGCAGCTCGCCGGTCTCGGGGCTCCGGCGCGCGCAGTTGTCGTTCGTACAAGTGCTGGGCCAGTCGGTGTCGGCGGTGGCGCCTTCGGCGGTCATGGTGACGTTGCCCGCGCTCGTCATGCCCGCGGCCGGCGGCGCGACGTTGGCCGTGTTCGTGGTGACGGCCCTGCTGATGACCGCCGTCGGCTACTGCGTCACCCAGTTCTCGACGCGCATGGTCGCGGTGAGCGGACTCTACAGCTATACGGTCAAAGGTCTCGGGCCCATCCCGGGCATCGCCGCCGGCTGGTCTGTCGTCATCGGCTACGCCGCGGCAGCCATGGCCAGCACACTCGGCGCGGCAAGCTATCTCACGGCGCTGCTGAGCCGGCTGGGCGTGCCCGGCACGCAGGTCACCATCGCGGTGCTGGCAGTCCTCGTCGGCGCCGTGGCGCTGATCCTCATGGTGCGCGGTATTCGGCTGTCGGCGCGAATCACGTTGGCTATCGAGGTGTTCGCGATCGCCGCCGCGGCGGCGGTGTTGATCATCGCGTTCACCGGATCGGTGACTGGCGGGCATGACCCGCCGAAAACATCCGTCGCCGAGGCTCATCCGGCGTTGGGCTTCGCGCTGCTGCTCGCGATCACCTCCTACGTCGGGTTCGAGAGCGCGGGCACCGTCGCCCGCGAAGCCCAGCGGCCGTTTCTCACCGTCACGCGCGCCATCCGCTGGACGCCCCTCGCGCTCGGCGTGCTCTATACCTTCGCCGCGGCAATGCAATCCACGGGCAGCATCCGCGCCGGCATCGGATCGGTCCCGATCGTGCTCACGCTGCCGGATTCGGCGAGTACCGCCTCGGTGGTGTTGTCGATCGTGATGGAGCTCGGCATCACCGCATCGTGGTTCGCGTGCGTCATCGGGTCGACGACCGCGCTGTCGCGCACGCTGTTCGCGATGGGCCGCGAAGGGGTGGTGTCCGAGCGGATCGGTCACGCCCACCGCGCGTACCGCACCCCGCATGTCGCTCTGTGCCTGGCCATGCCGGTCATCGTCGCGGTTCCGGTCTGCTACCTGTTCTTCTCCGGTTCCAGCCGCGAGGTGCTGATCGGGCTGCTCGCGGTCTCGGCGCACGGGTACATCGGCGCCTACCTGCTCGTGTGTCTTGCCACCCCGGCATTCCTGCGGCGCATCGGCGAACTCACGCGGACGCCCTTGGTGATCGGGCTGGCCACCGCGGCCATGATGGTCGCGATCATCGGCTGGGCCGCACTGACTGTCGAATCCCCGGTGTGGATCGCCACCGCGGTGTACTGTGCGCTTCTGGCAACAGGTTTCGTGGTCTTCGCGGTCCGGCACCGCGCGGTCCCCGACCTTGCCGAGCGGGTCGGCGTGTTCGACGAAACCGTCGCCGGCGACGTGTTCGCGGATTACAACCCGTGGGAGGTGCGCCGATGAGCCCCGCCGACGGTGCGCTCTCGGGTCGTCAGCCCAAGGCCGTGCAGAGTGCGTTGCAGGTGTTGGAAGCCGTCGCGCTCGCCGGGGTTGGCGTGACGGCGAAAGAAATCGCCGAGCAACTGTCGATGCCGTCGGCCACGACCTACCGTCTGCTCAATCTCCTTGTCGCAGACGGCTACATCGTGCGCCTGCCCGACCTCTCGGGCTTCTCACTCGGGCCCCGGATGGGCGTGTTGATCGACGCCGCGGTATCGCCCAACGTCTGTACGGCCGCCCGCGATGCGCTTGCCGAGCTCAGGCTGTCGGTGCGGTTCGGGGTGCACCTGTTCTATTTCACCAACACGTCGGTGCGCATCGCCGACTCCGATGACGAATATCCGCCGCCCGCAGAGGAATCGGTGCTGAACCACCATCTCCATGCCTGCGCGGTGGGCAAGCTGCTGCTGGCCGAGAAGCGCGATGTTGACGAGCTGCTGACATACCCCTTGAGGGCCTTGACCGATGACACGGTGACGTCGCGGTCCGCGCTCGCCGAGCAGTTGGAGACCATCCGTGGCCGGGGTGTCGCCACGCAAACCGGTGAACTGCGCGGCGATTCCGCGTGCATCGCGGTGCCGGTGCGCTCACCGGTCGGCGCGCTCGTGGCGGCACTCGCGATGTCCGGACGTTCCGATCAGGATCAGCTGCTTCTGCGTCAGGTCCCGACGCTGGCCGAGTACGCGTCCAGGTTGAGCCCGCTGTTGGCATAAAACGCTTGGCGGATCGGACCGGTGGAACCTAATCGAGCCCCAGAATCCGCACACTCTCGGCGCGCATGTCGACCTTGCGGATCTTGCCGGTGACCGTCATCGGAAATTCGTCGACGATGTGCACATAGCGTGGGATCTTGTAGTGCGCCAGCTTGCCGGTCGCGAAAGCCCGTACCGCATCGGCGTCGAGGGGGTCCCGGCCCGGCTTCATCCGGATCCAGGCGCAGATCTCCTCGCCGTACTTGTCGTCGGGAACTCCGATCACCTGGGCATCGTCGATATCGGGATGGGTGTAGAGGAACTCCTCGATCTCGCGCGGATAGACGTTTTCGCCACCGCGGATCACCATGTCCTTGATGCGGCCCACGATCGTGCAATAGCCGTCCTCGCGCATGACCGCGAGATCGCCGGTGTGCATCCAGTTCTCGTCGTCCACGGCCTCATGGGTCTTGGTCTCGTCGTCCCAGTAGCCCAGCATGACCGAGTAACCGCGCGTGCAGAACTCACCGGGTTGACCGCGTTCCACGGTTTCGCCGGTGTCGGGATCGACGATCTTGATCTCGACATGCGGGTGCGCCCGGCCGATCGTGGCGGTACGGCGCTCGAGATCGTCGTCGAACAACGTCTGACAGGACACCGGGGACGTTTCGGTCATGCCGTAGCAGATCGCCACCTCGGCCATGTGCATGTCGGCCACAACGCGTTTCATCACCTCGACCGGACAGACCGAGCCGGCCATGATGCCGGTTCGCAAGGTGGACAGATCGAAGCTCGCGAAGTCGGGATGTCCGAGCATCGCGATGAACATCGTCGGCACGCCGTACACACCGGTGCAACGCTCGGACTCGATCGCGGCCAGTGTCGCGCCGGGATCGAACCCCGGTGCGGGGATGACGATCGTCGCGGCGTGCGAGATCGCGCCCAGCGTGCCCATGACCATGCCGAAGCAGTGATAGAACGGCACCGGGATGCACAGCCGGTCCTCGGATGTGAGGTTGATCAGCTCGGTGACGAAGTACCCGTTGTTGAGGATGTTGCGGTGGCTCAGGGTCGCGCCTTTGGGGAAACCCGTTGTCCCTGACGTGTATTGGATGTTGATCGGATCGGTGTTGGCCAGGCCGGCGAGCCGTCGGCGCAGCTGTTCGTCGTCGACCTGATCGGCGCAGAGCCGGTCCCAGTCCTCGGCGCCAAGGAACACGACGTCGGTCAGGGCCGGGCACTGTGGGCGCACCTCGGTGACCATCGACACGTAGTCCGAGGTCTTGAACGACGTGGCCGAGACCAAGGTTCGCACGCCGGATTGCTTGAGCACATACGCGAGTTCATGCGTGCGGTAGGCCGGGTTGATGTTGACCAGGATCGCGCCGATCTTCGCCGACGCGAACTGAACCATCACCCACTCGGCACAGTTCGGCGCCCAGATCCCGACCCGATCGCCCTTCTCGATGCCGAGGGCCATCAAACCGCGGGCCACCGTGTCGATCTCGGCGTTGAGCTCGGCATAGGTCCAGCGTCGGCCTGAGGCCACGTCCACGAGCGCCTCGCCGTCCGGCCGGCCGGTGGCGGCCCGTTCGAAGTTCGCGCCGATGGTGTCCTCGAGCAGGGGCGCATCGGTGGGCCCGGCGTCATAGGAGATCGTCATCCCAGCAGATCCTCGTATCGGTATTCGGTCGAAATCTGTTCGCCGGCTTGGTGTGCCACGTCTTCACGCTTGCGCAGCTCGACGCGGCGGATCTTGCCGGAGATCGTCTTGGGCAGGTCGAAGAACTCGACTCGTCGCACCTTCAGGTACGGCGCGAGGTGGTCGCGGGCGTAGGCCATGACCTCTTTCGCGGTGTCGGCGTTGGCTTCCCACCCCTCGGCCAACGCCACGTAGGCCTTGGGCACCGCCAGGCGGGTGTCGTCGGGCTGGGGCACCACCGCGGCCTCCACGACGGCCGGATGTTCGATGAGCACGCTCTCCAACTCGAACGGTGACACCTTGTAGTCGCTGGATTTGAACACGTCGTCGGTGCGCCCGATGTAGGTGATGTACCCGTCGGCGTCGCGGCTGGCAACGTCACCGGTGTGGTAGTAGCCACCGGCCATGACGGCTTCGTTGCGCTGCGGATCACCGAGGTAGCCCGTCATGAGGTTGCGCGGATTCGCCGAGAGGTCCAGGCAGATCTCGCCCTCATCGGCGAGCTCACCGGTGATCGGGTCGACGAGCACGACCGGGACGCCCGGCATGGGCCGGCCCATCGAGCCCGGCTTGACCGGCTGGCCCGGGGTGTTGCCGACCTGCAGGGTGGTCTCGGTCTGCCCGAAGCCGTCGCGGATGGTCAAGCCCCAGGCGTTCTCGACCTGCGCGATGACGTCCGGGTTGAGCGGTTCACCGGCACCGAGGATCTCGCGCAGCCCCTCGGGCTTGTCACCCAGGTCGGACTGGATGAGCATGCGCCAGACGGTCGGCGGGGCACAGAACGTGTTGACCTTCGCCCGGCGCAGCTGGTGCAGCAACGCGGCGGCGTCGAATCGGCTGTAGTTGTAGACGAAGATCGTCGCCTCGGCGATCCACGGCGCGAAGAAGCAGCTCCAGGCGTGCTTGGCCCAGCCCGGCGAGCTGATCGCGAGGTGCACGTCGCCGGGCTTCACGCCGATCCACGCCATGGTCGACAGGTGCCCGACCGGATAGCTGACCTGGGAGTGTTCGACGAGCTTGGGCTTACTGGTGGTGCCGGACGTGAAGTAGATGAGCATCGTGTCGTCGACAGTCGTGGTGGCTTCGAACAGAACCGGCTCGACCGCGTACGCATCGGAGTAGTCGTGCCAGCCCTCGGCCGGACCGCCGACGACGATGCGCGTGTAGTCACCGGGCACGTCGGCGAACTTGCCCGTATCGGCGGCATTGGCGATCGCGAACCGCGCGCCACCGCGGCTGATGCGGTCGGCGAGGTCAGCGGGGCCGAGGGCGCCTGTGGTCGGCATGATGACGCCGCCAAGTTTGGCGATCGCCAGCATCGCCTCCCACAGCTCGACCTGGTTACCGAGCATGAGGATCACCCGGTCGCCCTTGCCGACGCCGAGGTTTTTCAGCCAGGCCGCGACGCGGTCGGAGCGCTCGGCCATGTCGGCGAAGCTGACCTTCCGCTCGGTGCCGTCCTCCTCGACGATCCACAGCGCGGTGCGCGGATTGTCTCTGGCGATGGTGTCGAACCAGTCGATCGCCCAGTTGAAGGTCCCGCTCAGCTCGGGCCAGGCGAATGTCTCGACGGCCTTGTCGTAATCGGCGATGCTCGCGACGAGCTCGTCGCGGGCGCTGCGGTAGCGGTCCGTGTTGGTCATGTCGACATTCATGACAGCTATGCTCTACGTCACACTTGTCCGTCGCCACCCCCGAAAGAGGGTATTGCCCGTGCCCGTCCGACCGACGTTGCTGCGACCGCGCGATGCCGACGCGGTGCGTGCCGAGCTGCGTCAAATGGCAGGTGAGACGGGTTTGCCGTTGACGTTCGGCGGCGAGGTACACGGCGACACGTTGCTGCTCAGCGAGTTCTTCGGGACCCGCACGAGCGCGATGCGCGGCCTCGCGGTGCGGCCGAGCGCCGGTCTGGGCGGGGCGACCATGGTGGCCCGGCGACCGATCTCGGTGGCCGACTACCGGCACGCCTCGGCCATCACCCATGACTACGACGGCCCGGTGCTGTCCGAGGGCATCCGTTCGATCCTGGCGGTTCCGGTTGTCGTGGACGGTGAGGCCCGGGCCGTCCTGTACGGCGCGTACCGGCAATCGGCTCCGATCGGGGACCGGACGGCTGCCGCCATGGTGGCCTCGGCCCGACGGCTGAGCCACGAACTCTCCGTGCGCGACGAGGTCGACCGGCGCATGCGCATGCGCGAAGCGCACCTCGCACACTTCGGCGACAACGTCGCCAGTGCCGAACAGATCCGCGAGGTGCACGCCGATCTGCGCAGGATCGCCGCGCACGCTTCCAAGCCGCTCGCCACTCAGCTCGGCGAGCTGGCCGACCGGCTGGCCCGCGCACTGTCCGGGGACGTCCCCACGGCCACGCCGCTGACCGCGCGGGAGGTCGACGTGCTGTCACAGATCGCATTGGGCTGCACCAACGCCGAGGCAGCCCAACGTCTTTCGCTGAAGCCGGAAACCGTCAAGAGCTATCTGCGCAGTGCGTCAAGCAAACTCGGTGCCCATAGCAGGCACGAGGCCGTGTCCAAGGCGCGGCGGCTGCGTCAGATTCCCTGATCGCCGGTCCGGGCCGACGCGAAGCTCACCGCCTCGAAGCCGTGCTCATGTGCATCGCTCTGTGCCTTGGCTTGTTCTCCGGCCAGATCGAGCGATCTCGCCATCAGAAGATAAGCCACGGCGGAGGCGAACAACCCGACGAACAGCGCGACGTCGACGTCGCCGAGCGCCTTGGCGACCGGACCCGTGTACCAGACGGTGACCACGAACGGGACCATCGCGATGATTCCGATCGCGTAGGCAGCCAGGCCGCGCCATCCCCAGGTGCCGTACACGCCGCCCCGTGGCACGAAGATCTCGCGGATGGCATAGCGCCCGCGGCGGACGAAGTAGTAATCGACGAGGTTCACCGAAGTCCACGGCACGAGCAGGTACAACAGGATCACCAGGAAACTGCTGAAGTTGTCGAGGAACTCGCCCGTGCTCAGCACTGCGCCCGACAAGCCGGCCAAGCCGATCACCACGCATGCGCCGACCCTGAGCCTGCGGGTCGGCGACACCGCACGGAACGAGTCGATGATCGTGATCAGCTCGATCGACGATGCGTAGATGTTGACCGTGATTACCGTGATCAGGCCGGGCAGCGCCGCGACGAGCAGCCACAGGCCCGCACCCGGCAGGACGGCGTCGGCCGCCTGCTTGACCGCCTCCAGCGGTGAGACGTCGGCGAACAGTGCTGCGACGAACGCCCCCAGGACCATCAGCCAGGAACTACCGACGAACACCCCGCCGTACGTGTAGAACAGCGCCTTGCCCGGGCTCGTCTGGGGCGGCAGATACCGGGAGTAGTCGGATACATACGGGGCCCAGCCCAAGGCGTATGCCGCGGCGGCGGCGAACTGAACGAGGAAGGCCGGCCAGCTGAAACCGGCGAAACCGAACTGCCCGTGGGGCAGGTGCAGCGTGATGAGCGCGACGACCGTGAACACCCCGAAGGTCGCCAAAAACAGCCAGGTGAGCCAATTTTGGACGCGATGGATCCAGTGGTAGCCGTAGATGGCAAGGGCGAGCGCAAGCGCGGTGATGAGCACGAACCACAGATTGCGGGCATCGACGCCCGTGGTCATCGTGAGCACATCACCGGCGAGGATCTGGTTGAAGATGTTGAAGCCCACGATGCTGAAGATCACGACGGCGCAGATCACCACGACGCCGCGATACCCGAATTGCGCACGTGACTGAATCATCTGCGGCAGGCCCAATTGCGGGCCCTGTGCAGAGTGGAACGCGGTGAACACCGTCCCAACGGCAGCGCCGAGAACGATGGCAACCAAAGACGTCAAAAATGATGCGCCGAGGGCCGCACCGACCATGCCGGTGGCAAGGGTCGTGAGATTCGCATTCGACATGAACCACAACGGAAACAGCATCGAGGGCTTGCCGCGGCGTTCGCCGAGCGGAATCCAGTCGATCGACTTCGATTCGATCGATGCAGAGTCGGTGGCCATGAGATCTCGTTCCTAGTCAGGGATATCGGTGACGACTCCGCCAGATTCGACAAGGTCGCCATACAGGTCGGGGCGACGATCGGCCAGCGCGTCGTTGAGATCGCCGATCGTCTTGCTGTCAGTCAGGTCCAGGACGGCCGTCGCGATCGTCTCGTCGCCGTGTGGCGCTGCCTTGATCCAGCCGTCCGGGCCGATCACGGCGGTGCCGCCGGTCCACCGGACACCGCGCTCCGTGCCGCGGCGGTCGGAGATCACGGTCGCCAATTGCGACGACCGCGCGGCAGCCATCGCCTGGATGGTTTCGGGGGCATGCTCGCCCTCCGGCCGGTCGGCCAGCGGCCAATTCACCGGCAGAGCCAACACCTCGGCTCCGCGAAGTGCGAGTCTTCTTGGCAGTTCCGGGAATTCGTTGTCGTAACAGATCGCGACCCCGAGCCGGCAGATCGGGGTGTCGATGACCGTGCCCGCCTCGACGCCGGTCGCGAAGACCTCGGGCTCGGCCGCCCACAGGTGCGCTTTGCGGTACGTACCGAAAACCCTGCCGTCACCGATGACGATCGCCGAGTTGTACAGCGTGTCACCTTCGGCCTCCGCGAAGCCCACCACGGCGACACAATCCGCGGGGACATCATCGGCCAGCGCGGTCAACCGGGCGTCGTCGGCGCGCAATGCCAGCCCGCGGGCCTCGTCGACATCGGCGAACACATACCCGCTCGTCGCGAGTTCGGGCAACACGGCCAGATGCGGGCGCACCCACTCGATCGCCCGCAGGGCGGTGTGCAGCCGTGCGAGGTTGCCATCGAGGTCGCCGATCACGATGTCGGGCGTGACCGCCGAGACGCGTAGCTTCCTGTTCATCCAGACCTTCCCTTCATCGGCGGCTCGCCGCGGGCGTGCCGTCGAAAACCGCTGAGTTACGACCGATCTCTTCAATTCTGATCGTGGCCGTTGCCTCGTGCGCAGCCAGTCCTTCGAATGCCGAGATACGCTCGACCGCGGGTGCCAGTTCGGCGGTCGCCTCACGGGCCGCGCGCTGATAGGTCAGCGGTTTGACGAATCGCGAAACCGAGAGGCCGGCGTTGTAGCGCGCCGTCTTACCGGTCGGCAGCACGTGGTTGGTGCCTGCGATGCCCTTGTCGGAGTACGCGACGGTGCTCCACCTGCCCAGAAACAGGGACCCGTAGTTGCGCAGCCGCTTGAGGAAGTAGTCGTCGTCGGCGGTCTGCACTTCGAGATGCTCAGGTCCGAGAACGTCGGCGATCGCCGCGGCCTGTTCGGCATCGCAGGCCACGACCACCGATCCGAAATCGCGCCACGCCGGCCCGGCGACCTCACGGGTCGCCAACGTCTCAAGCTGCCGGTCGACGGCCTCGATCACCTTGCGGCCCAACGTCTCCGATGTCGTGATCAGGGCGGCCGGCGAGTTCGGACCGTGTTCGGCCTGGCCAAGCAAGTCGGCGGCGACCCATTCCGGATCCGCTGTCTCGTCGGCGAGCACGGCGACTTCCGACGGGCCCGCGAGCAGGTCGATTCCGACCCGGCCGAAAAGCTGGCGCTTGGCTTCGGTGACGAACGCGTTGCCCGCGCCGACGAGCATGTCGACAGGTCCGTCGCCGATGAGCCCGAATGCCATGGCGCCCAGAGCCTGTACCCCGCCGACGGCGAAAACCGAGTCAGCGCGCGACAGGTAGGCACCGTACAGCACCGCGGGGTGGGCACCGTGCTCACCCGTCGGCGGTGTGCAGGCCAGCACCGTGGGAACGCCGGCTGCCTTGGCGACGCCGACGGTCATGAACGCGCTGGCCAGGAGCGGGAACCGACCGGCGGGCAGGTAGGCCCCCACCCGGTTGACCGGTACGTACTGAACGCCTCCGCTCACTCCGGGCGCGAGTTCGATCTCGAAGTCGGTCAGCCGCGCACGTTGCGCGACGGCGAACCGGTTGGTGCGCTCGTAGCCCAGCTCCAACGCTTCTCGCACATCGGCCGGGAGCGCATCACCGCTCTTGCGCAGTTCGTCGGCGCTGATCTCGAGCGGGCCCGACCACCCGTCGAGCTCCTGGGCGTAGGCACGCACCGCGTCGAGGCCCCGGCGTTCGATGTCGAGCAGCATCTGCGACACCCGCTCGACCACCTTCGGATCGCGCTGCGCCGGCGGGCCGTCGACTGCGGGCTTCTTCAGCCAGGTGAAGGGTCCGAGGGTGCGAGCTTCTTCGGTCGTGATCTGCATGCCGGCGACGGTAGGCCGAAATCAGACAAAGGACTAGATGGGTAACTCCTGGATTAACCGAAGGATAACCCTATAGATGCTGGCTCAGCGTGCTCGGCGGGCGATCAGCGGAGCAACTTCGTTGTGACCGGACAGCGCGGATTCGATGTGCAACTCCCGGATGGTGTCCTCGGCGAGACGCGCGAACTCGCGGGTGGCGTTGGACAGCGGGCGAGCGCGATGCTGCGCGAGGGCGATGACGTCGTACAACGGCTCGGCGAACGGTGCGGTGTACAGGCCAGCCGGGAACGCGTCGCTGTCGATGACAGCACCGCTGGCGATCGTGTCGCCCACCTTGCCTGCGGCCAGTTTCAGCGCGGCCTCGACATGTTCGATCTCGATCATCGGTTCCAACCGCAGACCGGCCAGTTGCGCACGCTCCGCCAATTGGCGGCGGGTCGGATCCTTCCAGCCGTAATGCGCGTCGTAGAGCACGAGGTCGGCCTCGGAGAACTGTTGAATCGTAACGGGTTTCGCGGCACGCGCCGGATCGGCCGTCACGTAGAAGACCTCGTCGCGCAGCAACGGGCGGACCGTCAGATCCTCGTCGTCGATCGGCAGGATGAGCATGCCCGCTTCGATCTCGCCGGCCTGTATCGCCGCGGCGGTCTCGGCGGAGTTCTGGCCGACCAACCGCACGCGCACCGCGGGATAGCGCATGTGGAAGGTCTGGACCAGGCTCGACAGCAGGTAGTAATCCGCATTGCGGGGCATACCGAAGGTTGCGGTTCCGCCACCGAGCGAGCCGAGTGACCGCACCGCGTGCACGCCACCGTCGGCCGCGTGCACGGCCTGCTCCGCGTAGGGCAACAGCTCTTGACCTGCGGCGGTGAGCGCGAGTTTGCGACTGCCGCGAACGAACAACTGAGCGTCGAGCTCTTCTTCGAGACGGCGCACCAGTTCGGAGATCGACGCCTGGGCGACGGCCAGCGCATCGGCGGCAGCCGTGAACGAGCCGAGGCGGTGCGCTTCGACGAAAGCCCGAAGTTGATTGAGCGTCATACCGTGCAGTATTGACCCATGACCGACTCGTTGATCCGCCCATTCCGCATCGCCGTACCCGACGCCGATCTCGACGACCTCAAGCAGCGCCTGTCCCGCACCCGCTGGCCCGAGCCGGAATGCGTCGACGACTGGACGCAGGGCATACCGCTGAGCTACACGCGCGACCTCGCCGAGTACTGGGCCACCGAATACGACTGGCGGTCGCGGGAAACCGCGCTCAACCGGTTCGACCACTACACCACCGAGATCGACGGGCTCGACATCCACTTCATTCACCAGCGCTCGACGCGCGAGGACGCGTTTCCGCTCGTCATCACGCACGGCTGGCCGGGATCGATCGTCGAATTCCACAAGGTGATCGAACCGTTGACCGAGGCCGGCTTTCACGTGGTGTGCCCATCGCTGCCGGGCTACGGATTCTCCGGCAAGCCCACGACGACCGGATGGGGCATCGGCAAGATCGCCCAGGCGTGGGACACGCTCATGGCCCGGCTGGGATATGAGCGGTACGGCGCGCAAGGCGGCGACTGGGGCGCGGCCGTCACGACCCAGATCGGCCGCAACGTCGGCAATTGTGTTGGCATCCACGTGAATATGCCGATCGCGCAGCCACCCGCAGAAGGCGTCGGTGAAATGACCGAGGACCTGCAGAAGGCGCTGGCCCGCATCGACTACTACCGCAAGTGGGATTCGGGCTACATGAAGCAGCAGTCGACCCGGCCGCAGACCGTGGGCTACGGGCTCGTGGACTCCCCCGTCGGCCAGCTCGCGTGGATCGTCGAGAAGTTCTGGTCGTGGACGGATTGCGACGGGCATCCCGAGAACGTGCTCAGCCGCGACGAACTGCTCGACAACGTCATGCTCTATTGGGTGACGGCCTCGGCCGCGTCGTCGGCCCGGCTGTACTGGGAAAGTCACGACACCTTCGGGGCAGGCGACTACGTGACACTGCCCACCGGCGTGGCCTCGTTCCCGAAGGAGATCCTGCGTGCGCCGCGCAGTTGGTGCGAGAACAGCTACAACGTCACGCACTTCACGACGATGCCCCGCGGCGGGCACTTCGCGGCATTCGAACAGCCCGAACTGTACGTCGAGGATGTGCGCACGTTCTTCGACACCGTGCGCTGAGTTCTTCTGCCGAGCAGACGCGGGGGTACCCAAAATTGTTGGAAATAGGGTACTTCCGCGTCTCAGTGTCATTGTGAGTGTGCCGGGTTTACGGCGGGTCTGCGTGACAGCTGCTGTGGCGCGGTGGTTGGTTACGTTTCACCTGGTGTCTGGCTCCCTACGCGTCTGTCGCCCTCGGGGTTGGCGTTGAGCAGTAGTGCCGGCATCAGGTGAGACGGACCGGCCGACCTGACTTGATAGGAGCGTGGCATCGCCCCGACTGAGATGTGTCGGCCGACCGGTCCAACCTCAACACCCTCTCCACAGAGCGAAGGAGGCAACTCTCATGATTGTTGTTGGCGCCGATGTGCACAAGCGCTCACACACCTTTGTCGCCGTCAACGAGGTGGGCCGGCGGCTGGGCGAAAAGACCGTCAAGGCCACCACCGAGGGCCACCAGGCGGCGTTGATATGGGCACGCGAACAGTTCGGCACGGATCTGATCTGGGGTATCGAGGACTGCCGCAACATGTCGGCACGGCTCGAACGTGACCTGCTTGGTGCCGGGCAGAAGGTGGTGCGGGTACCCACCAAACTCTCAGCCCAGGGAGGTGTCAGATGGTTTGTGTAAGGGGTGTGGTGTCCTGACGGAGAGTCGACACTGATGATTGTGATTGATCCTGAAGTTCGTGAGCAGCGGCGTCGTGAGATGAAAGCGGCGACTGACAAGCTCAAGGCCTCTGGTGCTCTCGATGATTTGTTCGCCAAGATCGATTCTGGCGAGGTCGAGCTCGAGGGCCATGACGGTCTGATTCAGCAGCTGATCAAAGCTGGTCTCGAACGCGGCTTGCAGGCCGAGCTCAGTGATCACCTCGGCTATGAACGCGGTGATCCCCAGGCCAGTTTGCTGCCCAATTCGCGCAATGGTTCGTATCCGAAAACGGTGGCCTCTCAGGTCGGCGACGTTGAGCTGTCGATCCCGCGGGATCGCGAGGGAACTTTCTCACCGACGTTGGTACCCAAGGGTTCTCGCCGTCTCGGCGGGCTAGATGAGATGATCATCTCGCTGTATGCCGGCGGCATGACGCTGCGCGACATCGAACACCACCTGGCTACCACGATCGGCACCGAGATCAGCCGCGAGACGCTGTCGAAGATCGTCGATGAAATCAGCGATGAAGTCATGGCCTGGCAGCGCCGGCCGCTGGAACGGTTCTACCCGGTGATCTACCTCGACGCCTTGGTCGTCAAGGTCCGCGACGGCGCCCACGTGCGTAACAAGCACGCTCATATCGCCGTCGGTGTCGATATGGACGGCATCAAGCACGTCCTGGGCATCTGGGTGCAAGCCGCCGAAGGCGCGAAATTCTGGGCCGGAGTGTGCGCAGAGCTGGCCAACCGCGGCGTGGCCGATGTGCTTATCGTCTGCTGTGACGGGCTGACCGGCTTTCCCGAGGCCATCGAAGCGACCTGGCCGGCGGCCACGGTGCAAACCTGCGTGGTGCATCTGATCCGTACCGCGATGCGGTTCGTGTCCTATAACCAGCGCAAAAAGGTCGCCACCGCACTCAAACCCATCTACCAGGCCACCGACGCCGAGGCCGCCCTGGCTGAGCTCGACGATTTCGCTAAATCCGAACTCGGACAACAAAATCCGCATACCGTTGCAGCGTTTCGCAACGCTTGGGAACGGTTCACTCCGTTCCTGGCGTTTCCCCCGATGGTGCGCCGGGTCATCTACACCACCAACTCCATCGAATCGCTGAACTACCAACTGCGCAAAATCATCAAAAACCGTGGCCATTTCCCCGGTGACGATTCCGTGGTCAAGCTGCTGTGGCTGGCCATCTGCACCATCGAAGACAAACGCGCCCGAGAACGTGAAAAGCAACGAGGAAAACCGGCCAACGAACGCACCGCACCCAGCCGCCTGATCGAGGGCCAAGTCACCACCAACTGGAAACAAGCACTCGGCCAACTCGCCATCGTCTACCCCGACCGCATCAACCCCTACCTATAACCCGACCGACCACTCACTTACACAAACAACTTGACAGGCTCCAGCCCAGACACGCAAGTCCGCACGCACCCGGGGCAAGTCCGATCCCATCGATGCCGAGGCGGTCGCGCGGGCGGTATTGCGTGAACCCGACCTTCCAGTGGCCTGCCATGACGAGACCTCACGCGAGCTCAAGCTGCTCACCGACCGCCGCGATATCCTTGTCGCCCAACGCACCTCGGCGATCAATCGACTGCGCTGGCATGTCCATGAACTCGACCCCGAGCAGGCCCCAGCCGCGCGCAAGCTCAAATTGACCACACACCAGCAAGCCCTACAGGACTGGCTGCAGACCCTTGCCGGGCTCATCGCCGAGATCGCGCGTGACGAGCTGGCCGACATCATCCGACTCACCGCTGAGATCAACGCCCTCGAAAAGCGCCTGGCCGCCCGCATCCGCGACCTCGCTCCCACACTGCTGGCCATCGACGGCTGCGCGGAGCTGACCGCGGCCAAGATCGTCGGCGAGGCCGCCGGCATCGAACGGTTCACCGGCGAGGCCGCCTTCGCCTGCCATGCCGGCGTGGCACCCATCCCGGCATGGTCGGGCGCCAACGCCGGCCAAATGCGGTTAAGCCGCTCAGGCAACCGCCAACTCAACACCGCCATCCACCGCATCGCCGTCACCCAGGCCCGGATGGAAGGCAGCCAAGGCCATACCTACTATCACCGACTGATCGCCGAGGGCAAAACTAAGGCCAAAGCCCGACGCTGCCTCAAACGCCGCATCAGCCGCCGCGTCTACCAAGCCCTGCTCACCGACCGCCAAATCCCACACCACACCCAACAATCAGCTGCCGCTTGACATAGGAGCTATTGCTCGCGCCAGGGCAGCTAGGTAAGCACCTCGACGTAACCCTCGGTTCCGTGCAGCCGGATGCGCTGTCCGTCGCGGATCAGCGTGGTGGCGTTCTCGACGCCGACGACGGCGGGGAGCCCGTATTCGCGGGCGATCACCGCGCCGTGGGTCATCAGGCCGCCCACTTCGGTCACCAGACCCGCGATTCCGACGAACAGCGGCGTCCAGCTTGGGTCGGTGTACGCCGTGACGAGGATGTCGCCGGGTTCGAGTTGAGCCTGTTCGATGTCGACGACGACCCGGGCCCGGCCCTCGACGGTGCCTGCCGAAACGGCAAGGCCCACCAGGGCGTCCGGCGGAAGGTCGGCGCGCCGGTAAGACCCGGCGACGGCCTCGCCGTCGGACGTCAGAACCCGCGGCGGTCTCAGGGCCTCGTAGGTCTGAAATGCCGCCCGGCGGTCCTGGATGAGTTCGTGGTCTGCTGAGTTGGTGCGCATGACCTCGTAGAGTTCGTCGAACCTGAGGTAGAAGACGTCGTCCGGCGCGTGCAGAACCTGGGCCTCGACGAGGCGGCCGGCCTCCCTGAGCAGTGCTTGCTTGTAGCTGAAATAGCGGCTGACCATGCCGTACTTGGGGTATTCGCGGTAGCCGGCGAAATTGCGGACGCGCCTGATCATGCGTTCGGTCTCGGCGGCCTTGCGCTCGCCATCGGGCAGCGCGCGCAGTCGCGCCAACAGCTCGCGTTCCTTCGAATCCGCTTGCCGCAGACCCTCCTCGAAGCGCCGCGCGGCCGCACCCGGCTCGAAGTTGTCGACGTTGGCGAGGATCGTCGGCACGAGCGTGGCCGGCCGTTCGCGCCAGCGCGGCCTGGTGATGTCGATCTCGCCGACGCAACGCATGCCGTATTTGTCGAGGAACGCCTCGAACGCTCGGTGTGCGTCGAGCCCGCCGGCGACTGTCGTGAGATCGGCGAGGTCGTCGCTGCCCTCGGCCGCGACGCGGCGCAGGAACGCCACCACCTCGGGATGCGGTCGTATCGCGTCGGCGACATCGAGCAGCGCCAGGCCCATCTCCGACGTGACGTTGTGCGGCACCGACTGCGTCAGGACGTCGGCCGCGTTCTTCTCCCCCAGCCACTCCTGCAGGTGGTCGTTGAGCCATTGGGCTGCGTCCATACCGGCCACGATCACCTGATGGCTGCGTGGAGCGAACAGCGTCTGCTGCAGGTCCGCGATGTCGGCCCGGATGAAGTCGAGCAGTTCGGGTCCGGACTTCGTCTGGATGTCGCGTCGCAGTGCGGCGACGGCGGCCTGGTTCTCCTCGATGAGCTCGACGACCACGGCCGGGTCCATTTCGATCGCGGCCTGCGCCGCGCTCGGCGCCGGCCCCTGATCCACATCGGGGACGATGTCGATGAACCCGCGGTCGAGAACCGTCCGCAGGGCGTCGGCGATCAACGGATCGGATCTGCCGAAACCGTCGAGGAAGTTCGCGCGGCTGCGCGGCGACTGCAGCAGTTTCGCGACGTCGACGAACAACCGGCCGCCGGCCTCGGCCATCGGCCGGGGCGTCGTCAACTGCCACACCGACAGACCAAGGGGCTTCATCGGGTCGGTCATCATCTGCTGATGGCCGACCGAGAGGTAGACGTGGTTCTGACCGTCCTGCTGCTCGGGAATCGAGAACAGCGTGGTGATCGGCCGAGCCTGAACGATGTGGAAAGCATCGTCGAGCAGGCACCATTCGATGTCTTGCGGACAACCGAAGTGGGCTTCGATGCGCCGGCCCAACTCGCTCAAACGTAGGGCTTGCGCATCGTTGAGCGTCGGGTATTTTGCGGCGATCCTGGCCACGACCTCGCCGTCCCGGACCGTGTAGCGGTCCGGCTCGGCCCGCCCGGACACCAGGGCCTCGCCGAGGCCGAATACTGCCTCGATCGCGGCAACCCTACGGTGACCGGACACGGGATCCGCGGTGAACAGGACGCCCGCCGCTTGCGCGGGCACCATGCGCTGCACGACCACCGCCATCTGCACCTGCCGGTGGTCGACGCCAGTGCGCTGCCGGTAGACCATGGCCCGCTCGGTGAACAGCGAGGCCCAGCACCGCTTGACGTGGTCGAGCACCGCCACCGGTCCGACGACGTTCAAATACGAGTCGAGCTGGCCTGCGAACGACGCGGCCGCCGAGTCCTCCGTCGTCGCGCTCGAGCGAACGGCATACGAGCCGTCCACGCCGACGCGCTCAAGTGCATCGATGACCGCGGCCGCGATGTCGGCGGGCATCTCCGTCTCGTCGATGCTCCCTCCCGGCGGCACGTCGGCCATGAACCGTCGAAAGGCCTCGGTCGTCACGCAGAAGCCGTCGGGCACCTGCACCCCCGCGATGCCGGACAACTCGCCGAGCCGCGCGCCCTTGCCGCCGACCATCGCGACCGACGTCCGGTCAACCTCGTCAAGATTCACCACATAAGCCATTACCGCTGCTCCCCCATCGTTCTCGGCTTGCGAACGGCGATTATGGACCAAGATTTCGCGTCTCATGAGCGCCCCGAAATCCAGCTAGAATGAAGGCAACACGAGCGATTTGCTAATACTGGCTTGGTGGGCCTGGTATCCGCTTGGGGGAAAACCCCACTGACACGCGTGCTGTTGGTGGGCATTCTGGTGGGGATGACACTGCTGCTGTGGGCTCCCACGGTGCGAGCCGACGGCGCCGGGTCGGACACCGATATCCACGTCGCGCAATCGCTTGGCGGCCGCGAACTCACGGTCGTCATCCGACGCGTCGGACCGGTTCTCGGTCCGTTGCATGTCGACGTGGTCACCCACCAGGGCGACGCGCCCGGAACACTGCATCTCACTGCCACCTCGGGCGGAACCGCCACGAGCAGTGGACAGATCGAGCTCGGGCCGCGTCCCGGCATCTATTCGACGACGCTGAACGTCGACCGGGCCGGGCCGTGGGAGCTGCTCGTCGACGACGGAACCACGGTGGCCCGTATCCCGTTTCTCGTTCCGGTGCAAGTGATCCCGCCGTGGAAGAAGGCCAGCGACTACGGCTTCTTCGCGGCGGGCGCGCTGCTCATCGTTTCGTTGGGCGTGGCGCTGCGGTCGCGCCGCAGTTGGGTCGCGTTGATCCCGGCGACCGGGATGGTCGTCGCACTGACGGTCGCGGTGACCGGGGCGGTGCTGTCGGCGTATTCGCCGCCACCGCCGCAGCCGGGGCAGGATCTCGACCCCACCCTCGACAACATGCGTGACCCGTACGCCCGCATCGCATCGAATTCCCTGACTCCAGTGGACTATTCGCGGCCGCCGGTCAACCTGGCCGTGACAATGCACGGCCAGACGATGCAGCTCGGCCTCATCGACTCGTCCACCGGCCGACCGGTCGACGACCTTCTGATCCACCACGGAGCGTTGATCCACCTCATCGTCGTCTCGCCGTCAGGCGCCATGTCGCACCTGCATCCCGTGCGGGTTGCGCCGGGCCGCTACGAAGTCCAGTTCCATCCCGCCGAATCCGGCACCTATGCAATCGCCGCCGAAATCGCCCGTCGCGGTGGCGGAGTGCAACTGGTGCGCTCCTCGGTGACCGGCGGGTCGCCCGACGCACCTTCCCGGGTGGAAACGATCTCGAAAGGCGAGATCACCACGACCATCGCCAAGGCCGGGACACCCAGCACTGTCCGGGCGCGGTTCGGGGACACCGCCGATCTGCAGCCCTGGCTCGGGATGACCGGACACATGATGGTGATCGGTCCGCTACCCGCGGGGGCCGCGACCGACATCGGCGACCACGCTCTCGTCGCCCCGGTGTGGTCACATGCGCATGCCATGGTGCCGCCCGCTCCCGGCGCCGCAGGCGGCCAGCCCGACGAATCGGTGGCGCGGTACGGTCCCGAGGTCGAATTCACCTACACGTTCGCGCTTCCCGGCCGCTACAAGGTGTGGGTGCAAGCCGAACGTGACTACGCCATCCTTACCGCGCCAACCGAAGTCGAGGTCCCGTGAGCCGCCAACGTCTGCTCGTCACCACCGTTGTGGTCGTCGCCGTCGCGGCCGGTGTGGGGTGGCTGTTGTGGCCCACATCCGCGGCCCCGAGCGCCGCCGCTGTCACCGCGGGCCCCTACCAGGTGCGGTTGATCGGCGATCCGCCGAAGGTCGGTACCGGTCCGGTCACGGTCGAGATAACCGGCAGTGGCGACGAGGCGCCGACACCCGACACGGTGAGTTTCGAACCCGCCATGCCTCAAATGGGTCATGCCACAACACCTGTGGTCGCAACCGCCGAAGGCGACGGCCGGTACCGCGGTGACGTGGACCTGTCGATGCCGGGGCAATGGGAGATCACGGTCCGAATCACCTCCGGGACACAGACACACAACGCGGTGTTCAGCGTCACCACCAACGGCTAGGAAGGGCACCATGACGGAGTCATCGGGCAAGTCACCGGGCAAGCTGCCGGCATTCGTGATGTTGGCAGGCACGCTGATCTCGCTGTCCGGGCTGACGTGGGACATCGGCTGGCACAGCGATGTCGGACCGGACAGCTTCTTCACGCTGCCGCACCTGTTCGTCTATTCCGGTGGTGCGATCGCCGGGTTGACGAGCCTGGCGATGGTGTTGCGCGCGACCGCGGCACAGCGCAACGGCCAGACTCCCGATCCCGCAGTCGGCGGCCGGGCGTTCAAGGTGCTCGGCGTATTCGCCGCCCCCATCGGCTATCTCGTCGGCGGTATCGCCGCGGCGTCGTTCCTGCTGTACGGACTGTGGGACGAATGGTGGCACGGCCTTTACGGATTCGACGTCACGATCGCCTCACCGCCGCACCAGGGCTGGCTGACCTCGATCTGCGTCACGATGATCGGCACCGCAATCGTGTTCGCCGCGGCCCGCGAACATCGCTGGGGCCGATGGGGATTCATGACGGCGATCGCGGCGTTCGGGTCGTATGCGTCGATCACCAGCACCGCGCTCGCCGAGGTCAACCTCGGCACGACCATCGACTGGTTCACCGTCACCTGGATCACCCTCCCGCTCGTGTGTGTCCTGCTGGGCTCACAGGTCATCGGCCGCGGCGGGGCCGCGGGCACCGGACTCGTCACATTCCTGATCAACCTGGTCATGTGGTCGTTCGCGGAATGGGCGGTGGGCTGGTACGCCGAACTGCAACACCTGTCGCTGCGCGACTACGTCGTGCTGAGCTTCCCCATCGACATGCTGCTGATTCCCGCGGTGGTGTGCGTGTTCGGTGTTCTCGTCGAACTGCTGCTGCGCTGGAAGGACGCCACCGCCTGGCTGCTGGCCGGTTGCGGCGCGGCAGGCGCGATCGCGATCACCTGGTGGATCAGCTCAGGTGCCCAGTCCGAAGGCATCGAGGGTGCGGGGCCCGGCGAACACACCACCAACGTGCTCCTCACGTGCCTCGCGGCCGGGGTGCTCGCCGCGCTTCTGGGTGGCGCGACGTGGCGACTCGGCCGGGCGCTCCGGGCGTCGAACACCGCGCCGGCCCCGGCCGCCGAGGCGGTCGCGGCATGACACTACGCGCGGTTCTCGCGATGCTGTGCGCCGGCGTGACGCTCGCGATCGGCGCGGCGCCTGCGGCCGCGGCCAATCCGCTCGACTACGTCGTGCACACCGAACACGTTCAGGTGGGGCCGTATCCGGTGACCGTCGGCTTCACCGTATGGCCGCTGCGGGCCATGCAATCGCTCGATTTCACGTTCGAACCCGAGGGCGGCATCGCAGGCAAGTCGGGGACGATCGCCACGATCGCACCCGACGGCGGCACCGACGTCGACCGGCTCGCACGCCACCCGCGCAACCGCGACGTGTGGGGACTGGACGTGCAGTCGCTCAACTCGTCCGGCACCTGGACACTGCGGTTCACGATCGACGGCCCCCAGGGTGAGGGCACCGGCGATCTGACCGTCGACGTGCTCAAGCAGCCCGGGCCGCCGCTGCCGTTGAGTTGGGCGATCGGCCTCATACCGCTGACGTTGACGTTGGTGTTCTTCGGCGTGGTGTGGGCGCGCACGGGCCGGCGCAGCGACGCTGAGATCTAGGCCAGCGAGTCGACCCAGGCCCGGTGCAGGGCCGCGTACGCACCGCCGGCACGCTCGATGAGATCGGCAGGCGGACCGTCTTCGACGATGCGGCCGTGCTCGAGGACGAGCACGCGATCGGCGATCTGCACGGTCGAAAGCCGGTGTGCGATAACCAGTGCCGTGCGGTCGGCGAGCACCGTCTCCAGCGCACGCTGCACCATGCGCTCGCTCGGGATGTCGAGCGAGGACGTCGCCTCGTCGAGGATCAGCACGGCCGGATCGGCGAGGAACGCCCGGGCGAACGCGACGAGTTGACGCTGGCCCGCCGAGAGCCTGCCGCCGCGCTTGGCGACGTCGGTGTCGTAGCCGTCGGCCAGGGTTGCGATGAACCGGTCGGCCCCCACGGCCTGCGCGGCAGCCCGCACCTGCTCGTCGGTGGCGTCGGGGCGGCCGAACCGGATGTTGTCGGCGATGGTGCCCTCGAACATGAAGTTCTCCTGCGTGACCATCACGACATGACGGCGCAATTCGGACTGCGACAGGTCACGCAGGTCGATGCCGTCCAGCGTCACCGCGCCCGACGTCGGGTCGTAGAACCGGGCGATCAGCTTGGCGATCGTGGTCTTGCCCGCGCCCGTGGTGCCGACGAGTGCCACGGTCTGGCCGGCAGGCACCTGCAGCGTCAAACCGGGCAGCACCGGACGGCCGGGCGTATAGGAGAACTGCACATCGTGAAACTCGATATCTCCCTTCACCTCCGACAACGCCACCGGATGCGCCGGATCGGCGATACCCGGCTTCTCGGCCAGCACGCCTGCCAATTTCTCCAGCGCCGACGACGCCGACTGGAAGGTGTTGAAGAACTGCGAGATCTCCTGCATCGGCTCGAAGAACATCCGCAGATAGAGCAGGAACGCGGCGAGCGTGCCGATGGTCATCTCACCGTTCAGCACGCGGTAACCGCCGTAGAGCAGGACGACGCCCGTGGTGATGTTGCCGACCAGTTTGACGCCGGGCATGAAGATCGCCAGCAGCTTGAACGTCTTCTCGTTGATCGCGCGGTAGTCGTCGGCGATGTCCTCGAAGATCTCCTGGTTGCGCGGTTCGCGGCGGTAGGCCTGAACGGCCTTGATACCGGTCATGGTCTCGACGAACTGCACGATGACCAGCGCCGCACTCTCGCGCACCAGGCGGTAGGTCTTGGCCGACTCGTTGCGGAACCACCACACCAGCGCGACCAGGATCGGGAACGCCGCCAGGCACATCAGGCCGAGCCGCCAGTCCAGCGCGATCAGCAGGATCGCGGTGCCGAACAACGTGAGCACCGCGGTGATGAGGCTGTCGAACCCGGTTTCCAGCATGTCCTGGATGGCTTCGACATCGTTGGTGGACCGGCTGACCACACGGCCTGACGTGTAGCGGTCATGGAATGCGACATCGAGGCGCTGGAAATGCCGGAACACCCGGCGACGAAGCTCCAGCAGCACCTCCTGCCCGATCCGGCCCGAGCGGCGCAGGAAGAACATCCGGCTGACCGCCTGGATGACCACCACCGTGCACAGCGTGCCGACGATCAGCATCAGCTCGCGGGCCGGGCCGCCGTCGATGATCGGCGGGATGCCGCGGTCGATGCCGCGCTGCACGAGGATCGGAACCGACAGGCGCGCAAGGTTTTCCACGATGACGACGAGGGCGAGTGCGCCGACCGTCCAGCGGTAGGGCCGCAGCAACGAGCCCAACAGCGCCCTGGCTTCGCGGCGGCGCGGCACGCTCTCGTCGATCGGCAGGTCGTCGTCCTGCTCGTCTTTGATGCGGCCGCGCCATTCGGTGGTGCTCATCGGCGCTGCACCTCCGACGGAACCGGCCGCTCGACCTGATCGATCGCGGCCCGCTCGTCATGGACCCGCTGCAGCCGGGCCAGCTCTTCGTCGTCCTCCCAATCGCAGCTGCGCTCGCACGCATCGTCGAGCTCGTCGTCGGCGGCCAGCAGATACCGGTACTGCGGCACCTCGGCGAGCAACTCGGCATGCGTGCCGATGTGGGTGATGGTGCCGGCTCCGTCGACATTCTCGAGCAGCGCGACCTTGTCGGCCAACAGCACGGTCGAGGCGCGATGCGCGACGATGATGCCGGTCACCTGGTCGAGCACGCGGCCGAGCGCCTCGGTCACGACTGCCTCGGTGTGCACGTCGAGCGCCGACAGGGTGTCGTCGAGCACGAGGATCTTCGGCGCGGCGAGGATCGCGCGGGCCAGCGAAAGACGTTGCCGCTGACCGCCGGACAAGCTCATGCCCTGCTCGCCGATGCGGGTGTCGAGGCCGAACGGCAGGTCGTAGGCGAACTGCGCGGCGGCGATCTCGATGGCCTGCGCGAGTTGCTCGTCGGACGCGTCCGGCCGCCCCAGCCGCAGGTTCTCGGCCACCGACATCGAGAACAGTGTCGGATCCTCGAACGCGGTGGCCACGGCCTGGCGCAGCGCGGGCAGACTCAACTCGCGGATGTCGCGGCCGTCGATGAGAATCTGGCCCTCGGTGACGTCGTAGAGCCGGGAGAACAGCGCGGCGAGCACTGACTTGCCCGAGCCTGTCGAGCCGACCAGGGCGAGCGTTTCACCGGGCTCGACCGTGACGGTGACGTGGCGCAGTGCCCACTCGCCGTCGCTGTCCGGAAACCTGAACCCGACGTCACGCAGTTCGAGGCGGCCGCCGCGGGGCGCCGAAGCCGACGGGCCGTCCGTGATCTCCCTTGGCGCATCGAAGATCTCGGCGATCCGATTCGCCGCGGTGAACGACTCCTGTGTCATAGACAGCAGAAATCCCAGTGAGGCGATGGGCCACACGAGCGACAGCATCATCGTGATGAAGGCGACGAGCGTGCCCATCGTGACATACCCGTGGCCTGCGGCGTAGGCACCGAACCCGAGCACCACGATCAACGTCAGGCTGGGGATGACTTCGAGCAGCGTCCAGAACTTCGCCGATACGGTGACCCGGCTGACCTGGGTGTCGAACAGCTTGGAGGCCTGGTCGTCGAACCTGTCGTAGACGTAGTCCTCACGGCCGAAGGACTTGACGACCCGCAGCCCGAGCGCGGACTCCTCGACGTGTGTTGCGACATGGCCGGTCTGATCCTGGGCGAGCCGCGACAACCGCGTGTACTCACGCTCGAAATGCAGGACGGTGGCAGCGATCGGCACGATCGACACCACCACGACCACGCCGAGCGGCCAGTACATCGCCAGCAGGATCGCGGTGACGACCGTGATCTGCAGGGCATTGAGGATCAGGAACACCAGCCCGAACGACATGAACCGGCGAATGGTGGACAGATCGTTCATCACCCGCGACAGCAGCTGGCCCGACTGCCAGCGGCCGTGAAAGCTCATCGGCAGAATCTGCAGCCGCGCATAGAGATCCTTGCGGATGTCGGCCTCGACACCCATCGTCGCGCGCGCCACGAGCCAGCGCCGGATGAACCACAGCACCGCCTCGGAGATGCCCACCGCCGTCGCCGCGGCGCCGAGCACCCACAGGCCCTGCTGATCCTGATGGCGTACCGGACCATCGATGACGGCCTTGGTCATCAACGGGATCGCGACGGTGGCGGCGAGGCTCGCGATCGCGACGACGATCATCGCGGTCCAGCGCGCCCGGTAGGGCAACAGGTACGGCAGCAGCCGCCAGAGATCCGAGCTAGCCCTCATCCGCGCCGGGCGAGGGGCTATCGCCGGCGCCGAACGCAGGGCATCTCTGGTCGGTTCAGTCACAACGTCTCAATTTTCCCATGTGCGGCAAGCGAATAACCTCATGCGACCGCAGCGTCGTCGGCGAACTGCGTGTAGTACAGCTCGGCGTACCGGCCGTTGCGGGCCAGCAGTTGTTCGTGAGTACCCCGTTCGACGATGCGTCCGTCCTCGACGACCAAGATGACGTCGGCGGCACGAACCGTGGACAGGCGGTGCGCGATGACGATCGATGTGCGGCCGTCGAGCGCCTCGGCGAGGGCCTGCTGCACCGCAGCCTCGGACGCCGAGTCCAGCGACGCCGTAGCCTCATCGAGCACCACCACCCGTGATCGTCCCAACAGCAGACGCGCGATGGTCAGTCGCTGCCGCTGTCCTCCGGACAGACGGTATCCGCGCTCACCGACAACCGTGTCCAAGCCGTCGGGCATCGCCGCGACCACGTCGTCCAGCCGGGCCCGTCGCAGCGCCTCCCACAGCTGGTCATCGGTCGCACCCGGCGCGGCCAAGCGCAGGTTCGACCGGATCGTCTCGTGGAACAGGTGCCCGTCCTGGGTGACCATGCCCACGGTGTCCTTGAGCGAGGCGAACGTCGCGTCACGCACGTCGACGCCGTTGAGCCGCACCGCACCGCCGTCGACGTCGTAGAGCCGGGCCAGCAGCGACGCGATGGTCGACTTGCCCGCGCCAGACGAGCCGACGAGCGCCACCATCTGGCCGGGCTGCGCGGTGAACGAGATACCGTGCAGCACCTCGTCGCCGCCGCGCTCGTCGAGCACCGCGACCTCTTCCAACGAGGCCAGCGACACCTTGTCGGCCGACGGATAGGCGAACCGGACGTCGTCGAATTCGATGCCGACCGGACCTTCCGGGATGGCGACGGCACCGGACTTCTCGGCGATCAGCGGCGCCAGATCGAGCACTTCGAAAACCCGCTCGAACGACACCAGGGCGCTCGCGATCTCGACGCGGGCGTTGGCCAGCGCGGTCAGCGGCGCGTAGAGCCGCGTGAGCAGCAGAGCCAGCGACACGATCGCCCCGGCCTGCAATTGCCCGCCGATCGCGAGCACCCCACCGAGGCCGTACACGAGGGCCAGCGCGAGCGCCGACATGAGCGTCAGCGAGTTCATGAACGTCGACTGCAGCATCGCCGTGCGCACGCCGATGTCGCGGACGGCGTCGGCGCGCACCGCGAACTCGGCCGATTCGCGGGCCGGGCTGCCGAACAGCTTGACGAGCGTGGCGCCGGGCGCCGAGAAGCGTTCGGTCATCTGGGTGTTCATCGTGGCGTTGTGGGCGGCCGCCTCACGCGACAGCCCGGCCATGCGGGTGCCGATGCGACGGGCCGGCACCACGAACAGCGGGACCAGCAGCAGCGACAGCAGCGTGATCTGCCACGAGATGCTCAGCATCACCGCGAGCGTCAGCGTCAGGGTCACGAGATTGGTGACGATGCCCGACAGCGTGTCGGAGAACGCGCGCTGTGCCCCGATCACGTCGTTGCCGAGCCGGCTCACGAGTGCGCCCGTTCGGGTGCGCGTGAAGAACGCGACCGGCATCTTCTGCACGTGGTCGAACACCGCGGTGCGCAGATCCAGGATCAGGCCTTCGCCGATGTTCGACGACAACCAGCGGGTGACCAGTGACACCGCGGCCTCGCCCACGGCGATCGCGGCGATCGCGCACGCCAGCAGCACCACGACCGACGCCGAACCGGCACCGGTGATCTCGTCGACGACGCGCCCGGCCAGCACCGGGGTCGTGACCGCCAGCCCGGCACCGACGACGCTGACCGCCAGGAACACGCCGAGCCGGCGATGATGCCGGCCCGCGAAGCGCCAGATACGCGCGAGCAACCGACGGTCGGCCAGCGCGTGCAGATCGCCGCCGCGGGCATGCGCCTGCCGGTACAGGGTCTGCCTGGCGACCGTTTCGATACTCATGAGCCTCACCGTAAAACCTCAACAATTGATGAGGTCAACGACTTCCCGCAGGTGGCTCAGACCAAACCGAAGTAGCCGATCACCCCGGCAGCGACCACGATGAGCAAGGGGTTGACCTTGCTGAACACGAAGATCGCGGTACACGCCGCCGTCAGCACATACGCGCGCCAATCGTGGTCGGCGGCGCGGCTCATGACCAGCGAGGTCGCCAGGATCAAGCCGACCGTCAGCGGCGCGAAGCCCTTCTCGACCGCCTGCCGCAGCCGCGACTTCTCGGCCTTCTGCCAGAACAGCGTGACGATGTAGACGAACGACGCCGCCGGAACCACCATCGCGGCCGTCGCGACCACGCCACCGAGAATCGCGCCAGGTACCCCGCCGACGTGCAGGCCGGCCCCGTAGCCGACCATCGTCACGATCAGGATGCTCGGCCCCGGTGCGGTCTGCGAGATGGAGAACAGATCGGCGAACTGGCTGTCGGTCACCCAGTGCCGGTCGTTGACCGCCCGCATGTGCATCTCGGGCAACACCACGTTGCCGCCGCCGATCGACAGCAGCGACAGCGTGCCGAACAGGGCGATCAGTTGGACATAGGTCTGCACGGCACTCATGCCGCCCGCTTGCGCGGCCAGGCCCAGATCAGGCTCAGCGGCGCCAGGATCGCGAGCGTGCCCAGCAGCGGCCAGCGCAGTAGTCCGTTGAGCACGAACGCCCCGGCGAACAACAGAACCGGCACCAGCCCGGTCAGGCACTGCCTGCCGGTCTTGACCACCATGGCGACGGTCAGCGCGACCGCGGCCGCCGATGCCCCGTGCAGCACTCCTTTGACGGCAGGCACCTCCTTGAACCGGAAGTACGCGAACGCCATGACGAGCACGATGACCATCGGCACCAGGCACAGGCCCACGACCGCGGCGACCGCGCCCGGCAGGCCGCGCATCTTGGTCCCCGCGAACACCGCCATGTTGACCTGGTTGGCGCCAGGCAGGATGCGGCACATCGTCATCGCGGACAGGAACTCCGCCTCACCGAGCCAGCGCTTCTCGACCACCAGTACCTCGCGCGACCACGCCGACAGCCCGCCGCCGAACGAGGCCAGCGCGATGTGGTTGAACGTCCAGGCCAGCTCGGCGAGCGAGACCCGCTGCACGGGCGGGTCGAGCCGCTCATTCATGGACGAGATCTGCGTCGTCGGGAAAGTCGTGCGGCGCGTCGTCCTCGTGGTGGGTTTCGGGGTGCAGGGGATCCGGCGGCTCGTAGTGGTGCGACGTCTCCCAGTCCGCGTCGAACACCTCGCGGAGCCGCTCGACGGCAGCCGGATCGTCGACCGTCAGGCCGAGTTCGCGACGCAGGTCGAAGGCGCTGCGGTCGATGTTCATCGAGCCCACGAGGGCGTGATCGTCGGCGATGAGCAGTTTGGCGTGCACCCGCAGGTTCTTCTGTTTGCGCACCTTCACGCCGAAGCGGCGCAGCGTCCGCAGCGACGCGAACGTGTCGAGCACATCCCATTCGCTGATGCCGTGCCTGCCGCCGCACAGCACGTGCACGTTCACGCCGCGTCCCGCGGCCGCGGCGATGTGGTCGAGGATCACCGCGTCGACGTACTTGGGGTGCTGGATGCGGAGCCGGTGCTGGGCCGTGTCGATGAACTTGGCCATGTGGTAGCGCGAATTCGAGTTGCTCCACAACAGGCCGCGATAGACCGACGGCTCCCAGTCGGCGTGGTTCCAGTCGGCGTCGAACGCCTCGACGATCTGCGCGACCTGCGAGCCGTCGGTGGTCACGATGCCGTAGTCGCGCGTGCGGGTGAAGTACTTCTCGCACAGGTTGAACGTGGCCACCAGCGCCGCCCGCTCATCGACCACGATCGACTTCTCGTGCGTCACGTAGAAGGACGGATTGGACCACTGGACCGTCACGCCGGCCGCGGCCAACTGCTCGAACGTCTCGTCGTTCGCGCGGTCCCCGCCGGATCGTTTCGGATTCAACATCACCCGGACCGCCACCCCGGCGCGGTGCCGGTCGATCACCGCATCGATGAGCGACGGCTCGGTGAAGGTGAATTGCTTGACGAGCAATGAGCTTTGGGCCGAGCCGATGAATTCGCGGACCGGCGCCACGCCGTCGTCCGGTTGAACCATGACCCGCGGCGTGACAGGCAGCATAAGGGCCGGATGCTAGCACCGATTCATGTCGGGGACGTGCCTGCGCCAATCGTGGTTGTTCATCGGGCAAGATGGCGGGCATGGACAGTACTGCCAGCGGTATGGCTTCCCCCCGCGTACTCGTGGTGGACGACGACCCTGACGTGCTCGCCTCACTCGAACGCGGACTGCGGCTGTCCGGTTTCGACGTGTCGACGGCCGTGGACGGGGCCGAAGCTCTGCGCAGCGCGACCGAGACCCGACCGGACGCGATCGTGCTCGACATCAACATGCCGGTGCTCGACGGCGTCAGCGTGGTCACCGCGCTGCGCGCGATGGACAACGACGTCCCGGTCTGCGTGCTGTCGGCGCGCAGCAGTGTCGACGATCGCGTGGCCGGGCTCGAAGCCGGTGCCGACGACTATCTCGTCAAGCCGTTCGTGCTCGCCGAATTGGTGGCCCGCGTCAAGGCCCTGCTGCGCAGGCGCGGCTCGTCGGCGACGTTCTCGTCCGAGACCATCCAGGTCGGCCCGCTCGAGGTCGACATCCCGGGCCGGCGCGCGCGGGTCAACGGCGTCGACGTCGATCTGACCAAACGCGAATTCGACCTGTTGGCCGTGCTGGCCGAGCACAAGACCGCGGTGCTGTCGCGTGCGCAGCTGCTTGAGCTGGTGTGGGGCTACGACTTCGCCGCCGACACCAACGTCGTCGACGTGTTCATCGGTTATCTGCGCCGCAAGCTCGAGGCGGGTGGCGCGCCCCGGCTGCTGCACACCGTGCGCGGCGTCGGCTTCGTGTTGCGAACTCAGTAGCGCCTCCCATGAGCCTGCTCGCCCGGATCTTCCGCCGCACCCCGTCACTGCGGACCCGGGTGGCGTTCGCGACGGCCATCGGCGCGGCGATCGTCGTCGTCATCGTCGGCACGATCGTGTGGGTCGGCATCACCAACGACCGCAAGGAACGGCTGGACCGCCGCCTCGACGAGGCCGCGGGCTTCGCCATCCCGTTCCTGCCCCGCGGCCTCGACCAGATCCCCCGCTCCCCCAACGATCAGGACGCGGTCATCACGGTGCGCCAAACCGGTTCGGTGACCTCGAACTCGACCGTCGTGCTGCCCGAACTGCCCGCCGGTTACGCCGACACGTACATCGACGGCGTGCGCTGGCGTGTGCGCACGGTCGAGATCCCGGCGCCAGGACCGATGTGGGTCGCGGTCGGTGCGACCTACGACGGCACGATCGCCGACACCAACAACCTGCACCGCCGCGTGATCGTGATCTGTGTGTTCGCGGTCGGTGCGGCGACCGTGCTCGGCTGGGTGCTCGCGGCGTTCGCGGTGCGCCCGCTCAAACGGCTGGCCGAGCAGACGCGCCAGATCGAGGCCGGCGACGAGGCACCCGACGTCGAGGTCCGCGGCGCGACCGAGGCCGTCGAGATCGCCGACGCGGTCAACGGCATGCTCAAGCGCATCTGGAAGGAACAGGACCGCACCAAGGCGGCGCTGGCGTCGGCACGCGATTTCGCCTCGGTGTCCGCCCACGAACTGCGCACGCCGCTCACGGCCATGCGCACCAACCTGGAGGTGCTGGCGACCCTCGACCTGCCCGACGAACAGCGCAAGGAAGTGGTCAACGACGTCATCCGCACGCAGTCGCGGATCGAGGCCACCCTCGGTGCGCTGGAGCGCCTGGCGCAGGGTGAGCTGACCACCACCGACGACCATGTGACCGTCGACATCACCGAACTGCTCGACCGGGCCGCCCACGACGCCATGCGCGTGTATCCCGAACTCGATGTGTCGCTGGCGCCGTCGCCGACGGTGATCATCGTCGGATTGCCGACCGGGCTGCGGCTCGCGGTGGACAACGCGATCGCCAACGCCGTCAAGCACGGCGGGGCGACCAGGGTGCAGTTGTCGGCGGTCAGCTCACGCGAAGGCGTCGAGATCGCCGTCGACGACGACGGGTGCGGGGTGCCCGAAGAGGAACGCAAGCTGGTCTTCGACCGGTTCTCCAGAGGCTCGACGGCGTCCCGGTCGGGATCGGGTCTCGGTCTCGCCCTGGTCGCACAACAAGCCGAACTGCACGGCGGCACGGCCTCGCTCGAGTCGAGCCCGCTGGGCGGGGCCCGGCTGCTGCTGCGGCTTCCCGGGCCCCGCTAGCGGGGCTATCGCCCGCGTTGCGATTTGCCGCTGTCCCAGCGCGCGAAACCGGCCTCCTGTGCCGATTCCTCATCGCGGAACCAGATCTCGGCGATCGTCTGTTTGTAGGACGGGCTCTCCGGCGAGTGATACAGCATCGAATCCTCGTTGCCCTTGATCGTGTAGCCGGCCGGGGTGCCGCGGCCCGACACCCGCACCGAATTCGCACCGTACGGCGCCTCCTCGACGACCGTGGGCTGCTCGGCCTGGCCGGTCTCACCGGTCGAGGCGAGCTTTGCCACACCGGCTGCACCCGCCGCACCGGCCGCACCTGCGACACCCGCGCCGCCACGGGCGGAGTCCCAGCGGGCAAAGCCGGCGCGCTCCGCGGTATCGGCGTCGCGGAACCAGATCTCGGCGACGGTCTGTTCGTAGGACGGGCTTTCCGGCGAGTGATACAGCATCGAGTTCTCGTTGCCCTTGATGGTGTAGCCGGCCGGCGCCGTGGTAGCCGCGGCCGTGCGAATCGACCCGGCGCCATACGGTTCGTCGTCCGTACCGCGGCCGCTGAGCTTCGCGGCGCCGACCCCCGCCGCACCACCTGCGGCCGCCACCCCGGCTGCCGCGGCACCCGGCGTGCCGACCTTCGGCAATTTGGCGGTCGCGTCGTCGACCTTCGGCAGCCTCGTGGTCGCGTCGTCGGCGCCCGCCAATGTCGCTGCGCCGCCGCCGGTTTCGGGACGCCGGCCGAGCGCACCGTAGACCGGCACCTCCCGTTTGACCCTGCGCACCGTGAGCGCCAGGGTCAGCACGAGCCCGAGGACGAATGACAGGGCCATGAGCCACCAGTTCACGTTGTTCATCACTGCGCTCCGATCTCACGCGACTCGGGAAGTGCGGCGAGCGCCTCGTCCTCGCTGGTGTTCTTGATCGTGACGATCGTCAGCAGCCACGCGACGAGCGCGCCGAGCACGAATGCGAGCAGGTACCAAAACCATTGAATGATGAAGTCCATGTCGAATCTCCCTAGTTGACCGTGATCTCGACGCGGCGGTTCTGCGCCCTGCCCTGGGGGGTGTCGTTGCCTGCGATCGGATTCGCCGATCCGGCGCCGCTGGACGTCACGTGATCCGGTGCCAGACCCTGCGAAACCAGGTAGTCGGCAACGGCTTTGGCGCGATTCGCGCTGAGCGGAACGTTGATCGCGTCATTGCCGGAGCTGTCGGTGTAGCCCGTCACCGCTGCCCGCGCTCCCGGGCAGGTCTTCAATTTGTCGGCCACCTGGGTGAGCAGCTGCTCGGATCCCGAGGTCAGGCCGAACCCGTCGGTGTCGAAGTTGATCGGCGTGCGCAACAACGCGGAGACATCGTCCTGCAGCGCCGCGCACGGGCCGGGTGCCGGAGCTGGGGCCGATGGTGGGGAAGGAGCGGTGGGTGCCGGTGGCACCGGGCCGACCGTGATGTTGTTGGTCAACTGGAGGTTTGGCCAACCCTGTTTCACGGCGGCCTCGACGGCCGCCCGCACCTCGTCGGAGGTCGCGGTCCCGGTGAGCGTCAGGCGGTCACCGTCGAGCTTGAAATCGAAATCCGGAATCCCGGCCGCCGCCGCCTGGAACACCGAACCGAGTGCAGCGGGATCCGGGGTGTTGACACCGGGCTTGATGTTCAAGTTGTCCACGAGGTTCACATCGGGACCGAACTGGGCCCGAAGGGATTCGAGCAGTGCGGTTTTCGCCGCGTCGTCGGGCAGGTCACCGGAGAGCGTTATGTCGTTGCCGTTGCGGGTGATCGACAACGGCGCGAACGACAGGTTCGGTGCGTTGACGTCAGGCGCGTTGGGGGCGTTGAGGTTCGGCGCGTTGACGTCCGGTGCACTCAACGTCGCCGACGGGTTAACGCTTGGCAAAGTCATTGCCGCGCCGTCGCCGGACCTGTCGGTCGAACTCCAACCGATCAGGCCCAGCAACAGCGGTACGGCGAGAAGTGCGAGCAACCAACCTATTCCAGGTGGTCGCCGATAGAACTTGGAGGCTGTTTGCCAGCCCGTGATGGTCCGAGTTTCGTCCGAACTCGACATTAGGTACTCCTGAAGTCGACTGAACAACTACCTACGGCGGCCAAACAGTTCGACCGTAGCAGCAAACAACAGGAGTGTGGACGGCTCGCGGAAACTCGTTGTGCAGGTCAGCGCGCCGCGAGCAGATCGATCACGAAGATCAACGTCTTACCCGAAAGCCGGTGACCGGAACCAGCCGGACCGTAGGCCTGGGCAGGCGGGATGACGAGTTTGCGGCGCCCGCCGACGCGCATCCCCGGGATGCCGTCCTGCCAGCCCTGGATCAGACCGCGCAGCGGAAACTCAATCGACTCACCGCGATTCCAGGAGCTGTCGAACTCCTCGCCGGTGTCGTACTCGACGCCGACATAGTGCACCTCGACAGTTCCGCCGGGCACGGCTTCGGGACCGTCGCCGACCACCAGATCGGTGATGACCAGCTCGGTGGGCGCAGGTCCATCCGGGAACTCGATCTCAGGTTTTGTACTCACCGGACCAACCGTAGTCGGGCAGACTGGCGGTGTGGCTAAAGATCAGGACATCCTCGCCGAAGTTCACCGACTCGTCGCAGAAGAGCAGGAGCTTCGCTCCAAACTGCAGCGTCGGGAGATCGACGAGGACGAAGAGCATCGGCGACTGCAGTCGCTGGAGGTGGCGCTGGACCAGTGCTGGGACCTGTTGCGGCAACGCCGGGCCTTGCGGGAGACCGGCCAGGACCCGCGGGAGGCCCAAGTCCGCCCGGCCGATGAAGTCGAGGGCTACAAGAACTGACCGGGCCGGCTCGACGTGACCCAACCACGGCTTGACGCCGTCATCGTCGGCGGCGGACACAACGGTCTGGTGGCCGCCGCCTATCTGGCCCGCGCCGGACGCCGGGTCGTCGTGCTCGAGCGTCTCGACCATGTGGGCGGTGCGGCCGTCTCCGCGCACGCCTTCGACGGCGTCGATGCCCGGCTCTCGCGGTATTCGTACCTCGTGAGCCTGTTGCCGCGGCGCATCGTCGAAGACATCGGTGCGCGGATCCGGCTGGCGCGCCGCCACTATTCGTCGTACACGCCCGATCCGTCCACCGCGGGGCGCACCGGACTGCTGATCGGGCCGGAGTCGACGTTCGCCGCCGTGGGAGCCGAGGCCGACGCCACGAGTTTTCGTGAGTTCTACCGGCGCTGCGGCCTTGTCACCGAACGGATCTGGCCGACGCTGTTGCAGCCGTTGCGCACTCGCAGCGGGCTGCGCGGCCACGTGCTCGCCGGGCAGGATGCCGAGGCCGCCGCGGCGTGGGAGGCGCTGACCGAACGGCCGATCGGCGATGCGATAACCGCCGCCGTGCAAAACGATCTGGTGCGCGGCGTCATGGCCACCGACGCACTGATCGGCACGTTCGCCGACACCGGCGACCCATCGCTGCTGCAGAACGTGTGCTTCCTCTACCACCTCGTGGGCGGCGGTACCGGCGACTGGGATGTCCCGATCGGCGGGATGGGCGCCGTGACCGGCGCACTCGCCGCGTCCGCGGCCGGGTTCGGGGCTGAGATCATCACGGGTGCAGAGGTTCACGGGATCGACCCGGACGGTCAGGTGCGCTACCGCCACAACGGCAAGGCGCACCAACTCAGCGCCGAGCACATCCTGGCCAACGTCACGCCCGCCGTGCTGGCCGACCTGCTCGGCGAACCGGCGCCCGACACCGCACCGGGTGCCCAGGTGAAGGTCAATCTGATGCTTCGTCGACTGCCCCGGCTTCGCGACGACAGCGTCACGCCACAGCAGGCGTTCGGGGGCACGTTTCACATCAACGAGACGTTCAGTCAACTCGGCGACGCCTATGCGGCCGCGGCCGACGGGCGAGTGCCCGAGCCACTGCCCTGCGAAATCTATTGCCACTCATTGACCGACCCGAGCATCCTGTCCGACGACCTGCGGGCATCCGGAGCGCAGACGCTCACCGTGTTCGGCCTGCACACCCCGCACGCACTGGCTGCCGGCGACCCGGACCGGATGCGGGACAGGCTTACCTCCGCGGTGCTCAACTCACTGAATTCCGTTCTGGCCGAACCCATACAAGACGTTCTCATGGAGGACGCCGCGGGCCGGTTGTGCATCGAGGCCAAGACGACCGTCGACCTGGACCGGGCATTGGGGATGACCGCGGGCAACATCTTCCACGGCGCGTTGCGCTGGCCGTTCACCGAGGACGACGAACCGCTCGACACCCCGGCCCAGCGGTGGGGGGTCGCGACCGCGCACGATCGGATCCTGTTGTGCGGGTCCGGTTCCCGGCGTGGCGGCGCGGTGTCGGGCATCGGCGGACACAACGCGGCGATGGCGGTCCTGGAAGGCTGAGCGCCCAGCCCGCCGAAACTGCATCCAGGGCTGTAAAGAACGCGGCTAAGCAACCGGGAATGCAGTTCCGCGGAGTCTTGGCTGAGCGCCTAGCCCGAGACCTTGGCCAGGATTTCGCGCAGGATGTCGAGATCGGCCGCGTCGAGCGCGCCGAGCGCCGCGGGCGCCGGATCGTCGACGGCCTCGATGGCTTTCCACACGTCGCGGCCCGCCTCGGTGATCGACACCGTCTTGCACCGGCGATTGGCCGGATCGACCTTGCGGACGACCAACCCACGTTCTTCGAGATCGTTGACGGCCACCGTCGCGGCGGGCGCGTCCATGGTGGCGGCGTGCGCGAGCTGTTTGACCGTCATCGGCGCCTGGGCCAGCCGGCGCAGGATGCGAATCCGGCTGAACGGCAGACCGCTGCGCTCGATCACCGCGCGCTTCCAGCTGTCACGGTTGTCGAACACCAGCGCGGTCAGGGCGCGCCAGACTTCGTCGGCCGCCGGATTACCGGACATGTGCCACCTCGGAGCTGCGATGGTGCTGGCCGATCAACGGCGCCAGCCGCTCCGCCGAACGCAGTGCCCACGGCGACGTGGACACGATGCCCAGCACGAAGATCAGCACACCAAAACCGGCGAATACCAACCACAGTGGCCGGGCGGCGGCCGCGAAGTCGATCGAGTTGTCGGTCAACGCCGCACCCAACGCCGAACCGCACAGCGCCACACCGAGGCTCACGCCGACCTGGCGGCTGGTCGACGCCACGGCCGAGGCGGCGCCCGCCCGGTCGGTGGGCATCCCGCTGACGGCCGTGTTGGTGATGGGCGCGTTGACCATCGAGAACCCGATGCCGATCACCGCGAACACGATCAACAGCTGCCACACCGGCGTGGTGCCGGTGATCTGGGTGAGCATCAGGGTGGAAGTGGTCAGCAGCGCACCGGAGATCAGCAGTGACGGCCTGGCCCCGAACCGTCCGACCATCCGCCCCGACAGCGGCGAAAAGATCAGGGCGCCAACGGCTACCGGCAGATAGATGAGCCCGGTGTGCATTGCCGAAAAGCCCCGGTGATCCTGCAGGTACAGCGACATCAAGAACAGGAACGCGCCCCACGTCGCGAACGCACACACCGCGATCCCGGTCGCGGACGCGAACGGAACGCTGCGGAAGAACCGCAGGTCGATGAACGGATCACGGCGTCGCGACTCGAAGCGCAGGAACACCACGAAGGCGATCACGGCGACAACACCGATCCCGACGATGAGCGGGTGATCCCAGCCGAGGAACGGTCCCTCGATCAGCACGAAGACGACACCGAACAGGAATGCCACCCCCAGCAGCTGGCCGATCGGATCGATGTCGCGCATCGTTGCCGACTTGGACTCCGGCACGAAGATCGCCGTGAGGAGGATGGCCAGTGCGCAGATCGGCAGGTTGATCCAGAACACCGCACGCCAGTCCACGTACTCGATCAGGGCGCCCCCGACGATCGGGCCGAGCGCCATGGAGATACCGACAACACCGCCCCACACGCCGATGGCGCGTGCTCGTTCCACCCGGCCGGTGAACACCTGCGTGATGATCGACATCGCGACCGGGTTCATCATCGAACCGCCCAGTGCCTGCAGGAACCGGGCGGCGATCAGGGTTTCGATGTTGGGTGCGATGCTGCACAGCAGTGATGCCGTCGCAAAGACCGTCAGGCCGATCTGGAACGTGCGCCGCCTGCCGAAGCGATCGCCTGCGGCACCCGACAGCAGCAGTACCGACGCCAACGCGAGCGTGTAGATGTCGATGACCCACTGCAGCTGCGACGGTGAGGCATCGAGATCGGCGCGGATGCTCGGGATGGCGACGTTGACGATGGTCGCGTCCATCGACACGATCAGCAGGCTCAAACAGCACGAGACGAGGATGATCGCCTTGCGCCGAGCGCTGAGCGGTTCGACGGTTTCAATCACACAACGATTGTGAATCTACAACTATTGTTCTCGCAAGCACCCACCATCGGTGAGAATCGTCACCGTGAACGAACGGAACTCCCGCGTGGCGGCCGCTGTCGCCGCCGCAGGCATCGAACCGGCCATCAAGATCCTCGACGCCGACGCCAAGACCGCCGCCGCGGCGGCCGCCCAATTGGGTTGTGAAGTCGGCGCCATCGCCAACAGTCTCGTATTCGAATGCGACGGCGAGCCACTGCTCGTCATGGCCAGCGGGGCGGCACGGGTGAACACCGACGTGCTGGCACAACACCTGGGAGCCCACACGATCGCCAAGGCCGACGCGAAACTCGTGCGCAGTGCAACGGGCCAAGTCATCGGCGGTGTCGCGCCCACGGGCCATCCTGCCCCGTTACGGACGGTCGTGGACGAGACGCTGGCGTCCTACCCGCTGATCTGGACCGCCGCGGGCACGGCCGACTCGGTGATGCCGTTGACCTACGACCAGCTGCTGAGCCTCACCGGAGGAAAGGCCGTCGCGGTCCGCTAGGTCTTGCGGGCTAGCGGCCCGAGATGTCGGAGTACGCGCGCTCGGTGTAGCCGGTGTAGATCTGGCGCGGGCGGCCGATCTTGTTCGGCTCGGAGTGCATCTCACGCCAGTGTGCGATCCAGCCGGGCAGCCGGCCGAGCGCGAACAGCACGGTGAACATGCGGGTCGGGAAGCCCATGGCCCGGTAGATCACGCCGGTGTAGTAGTCGACGTTCGGGTAGAGCTTGCGCTCGATGAAGAATTCGTCGGTCAGCGCGATCTCTTCGAGAGCCTTGGCGATGTCGAGCAGTTCGTCGTCACCGCCGAGCTTGCCCAGGATCTTGTCGGCCTGCTCCTTGACGATGCGTGCGCGCGGGTCGTAGTTCTTGTAGACCCGGTGGCCGAAGCCCATGAGCTTGACGCCGTCCTCGCGGTTCTTGACCTTCTTGACGAAGTCGTGAACGTCGCCGCCCTCGGTGCGGATCTTCTCCAGCATCTCCAACACAGCCTGGTTGGCGCCGCCGTGCAGCGGGCCCCACAGCGCGTTGATGCCACCCGAGATCGAGGTGAACAGGTTGGCCTGCGACGAGCCGACCAGCCGCACCGTCGACGTCGAGCAGTTCTGCTCGTGATCGGCGTGCAGGATCAGCAGCATGTCCAGCGCGCGCACGATCTCCGGATCGACCTCATAGGGCTCGGCCGGGAAGCCGAACGTCATACGCAGGAAGTTCTCGACCAAGGTCAGCGAGTTGTCCGGGTACAGGAACGGCTGGCCGACCGACTTCTTGTAGGCGTAGGCCGCGATGGTCGGCAGCTTGGCCAGCAGCCGGATCGTCGACAGCTCGACCTGATCGTTGTCGAGCGGATCGAGCGAATCCTGGTAGTACGCGCTCAACGCGTTGGCCGCACTCGACAGCACCGGCATGGGGTGCGCATTGCGCGGGAACCCGTCGAAGAACCGCTTGAGGTCCTCGTGCAGCAGGGTGTGGCGCTGAATCTGGGTGGTGAACTTCTCCAGCTGCTCGGCCGTCGGCAGCTCGCCGTAGATCAGCAGGTAGCTGACCTCGATGAACGTCGACTTCTCGGCCAGCTGCTCGATCGGGTAGCCCCGGTAACGCAGAATTCCGGCATCACCGTCGATATAAGTGATGGCGGACTTGGTGGACGCGGTGTTGACGAAGCCACCATCGAACGTGGTGTAGCCGGACTTGGCCAGCAACGGGCCAAGCGCGATTCCGTCAGCGCCCTCGGTGGCGTGGACAATCTCCAGATCGAGCTCGCCACCTGGGTACTGGAGGGTGGCGTGCTCTTGCCCACTC
The DNA here is from genome assembly GCF_049241375.1 of Mycolicibacterium wolinskyi str. Jessa 2025. Taxonomy (NCBI): domain Bacteria; kingdom Bacillati; phylum Actinomycetota; class Actinomycetes; order Mycobacteriales; family Mycobacteriaceae; genus Mycobacterium; species Mycolicibacterium wolinskyi. The sequence continues at coordinate 1,139,912 of NZ_CP185960.1, read as the reverse complement.
GACGGGTTTTCGGCCACGGGAATCCCTTCATCGACGCTGGGAACCGACAACTGCTCTACAAAAGGTAGTCGCATTCAGTCGGCGGTGCCCGCGGGGGGTTACCAACCGGTCACACCAACTGGCCGACCGGTTGGTGAAGCCCGGCGGTTACCTCCAGAAACTCTGCATAGGTGCTCTCGATGCGGGCGACGATGCCGTCGACGGTCATGGTCGCCCAGTCCACGTCCGGCCCCAGCTGCGCCAGCGACGTCATGATGATCGAACCCCACACCGCGGCCGTCAGCTGGAGTCGGCGGTCGTCGCCGGACACCCCCATCCGCTTCGCGAGAGCGGCGTTGACGGCGTCCATCCGGAACTGTGACGCCGCGTGCATGAGCGCGGCCGACGACGTGATGATGCGAGCCGAGGCGAGCAGCCGGTCGGCCGTCAGCCGGCTGGGCGGTGCGGTCTTGGTCTTGGTGAACGCCTGCACGTGCGCCCGGTATAGGGCCTCGATGTCGCTGACTTCCGGAGGCTGTTCGGCGAGTTCGACCGCGACCATGTCGACCACCTCGTCGATGAACGCCAACACCACGGCGTCCTTGGTGGCGAAGTACCGACTGAACGTGCGCGGCGACACTTCGGCGACCGCGGCGATCTGGTCGACGGTCGTCTGTTCGAATCCCTGCCGATTGCACAGCTCGACCGCGGCGTCGATCAACGTCGCCCGAGTGCGCTGCTTCTTCCGCTCGCGCAGACCGGGCTCGGTCTGCCGCACATCTTGCGCCACGACCGGATGCTATCCCCATTACCTGAGGGTTACGGGCAACTAAGTGACAACCGGTGCAATTTGCCGGTGCTCAGACTTTGTCCGGCTCGGACCGATCGTCACGAGCCGCGAACCCGGCGACGCGATATCGCACGAATGCCGGGACGACCAGCGCCGCGATCACCACGCCGATGACCACGAGCGCTCCGCCGCCTGCCGCCGCCACCGTCGTACCGACCGCAGCCGCGGCCGCACCGTGCAACGTGTCAGCAAGCCGCGGACCGCCCGCCACAACGACGGTGAAGACGCCCTGCAGCCGCCCGCGAAGCTCGTCCGAGGCGGCCTGCTGCAGGATCGTCGACCGGAACGCCGCCGACACCATGTCCGCAGCGCCACCAATTGCCAAGAACGCCAACGCAATCCACAAGAACGTCCCGGCGGTCCCGCCCGCCAGCCCACCTGCGAGACCGAACCCGACCATCGCGACGCCCCAGGCCACGATGGCCACGACGACCGCAAGGCCCTGCCTGCGGATCCGTGGCAGCCAACCCGAGAACACCCCGCCCAGCACCGCGCCTCCCGACATCGCCGCGGCCAGCAGCGCCATCACGGTGCCGCCTTCGACCGGGCCGCCGAAGCTCTCGTGCGCCATCTGCGGGAACAGCGCACGCGGCATGCCGAAGATCATCGCGATGAGGTCGACGACGAACGACATCAGCACCACGCGGTTGCCGGCGAGGTAGCGGAAGCCTTCCCAGACCGAGCGGACGGCGCCGAAACCCCACATCGAGCCCTGTTCGGTGCTCGTTGGCGGCATCGGCGCGAGGCGCACCGTGGCCCAGATCGGCGCCAGGCACGTGATCGCATCGATCAGATACAGCGTCGAGAGGTCCACCCAGCTGAGCAACAGGCCGGCCAGCAGCGGGCCGACAATGGCGCCGAACTGCATGACTGTCATGTTCAGCGAGTTGGCCGCGGGCAACTGTTCGCCCGGCACCATTCGGGGGATCGCCGCGGACCGCGTCGGGCTGTTGATCGCGTAGAACGCCTGCTGCACCGACAGCAGACAGAGCACCACCCAGACGTTGTCGAGCCCGGCGGCCGCCTGCACCCACAGCAGCACCGAAGACACGGCCAGCCCGATCGACGCGATGATCAGCAGCAGCCTGCGGTCCATCGCGTCGGCCCACGCACCGCCCCACAAGCCGAACACGATCAACGGCACCAAGGCGAACAAACCCGACAGCCCGACGTAGGCCGAGTTCTGGGTGAGCGCGTACAGCTGCACCGGCACCGCGAAGATCGTCAGGTTGGCGCCGATGACGGTCGGGATGCCGGCCAGCCACAACCGGCGGAAGTCCGGTGAGCGCAGCGGTGTGGTGTCGGCGAAGAAGCCCCGCACAGGTTACGGCTGAAGCCGCTCGACGCGGCAGCCATCTGCCGGCGCGTCGGCGCCCTCTATGCGAATCCGGTTGTGCACCCGGTTTTCCCGGCCCTGCCAGAACTCGACGACCTCCGGGGCGATCAGATAACCGCCCCAGTTGGGCGGTACCGGTACCTCGTCGAGTTCGGCGAACCGTTCGGTGACCTCGGCGAGCCGCTCCATGAGCGCCGCGCGGCTGTCGATCGGGCGCGACTGCTGCGACGCCCACGCACCCAGCTGCGACCCCCGCGGACGCTTCGACCAGTATTCCGCGGTGGCCTCGGCCGTCACCTTGGTGACCGGACCGCGTACGTGTACCTGACGGCCCAGCTGATACCACGGGAACGTCGCCGACGCATACGGATTCGCGGCGAGCTGCTCGCCCTTGGTGGAGTCGTAGTTCGTGTAGAACGTGATGCCGGTCTGATCCACGCTCTTGCACAACACCGACCGCGTCACGGGCCTTCCCCGCTCGTCGACGGTGGCGACCACCATCGCGTTCGGCTCGGCCACCCGGGCCTGATGAGCCTCGGAAAGCCAGGTCCGCAGCAAGGTCAGCCAGCCGGTCGCGGGATCGTCACCGAGCCAATCCACGTCGAGATCGCCGTGGCCGTCCTTCTCCACGTATTCGACGCGCATGGCCGCCAGGTCTGCGTCTTCTCTGCCGTCATCCGGTATTGCCACCGCGATAACGCTACGCCTGCACGCGGGTGCGAGAATCTGCCCATGGCAGCCGTACCGGACGACTTCATCGCCGGATTGGAAGGCGTCGTCGCCTTCACCACCGAGATCGCAGAGCCCGACAAGGACGGTGGCGCGCTGCGTTACCGCGGCGTCGACATCGAAGAACTGGTCACCCGGCGCGTCACATTCGGTGACGTGTGGGGGTTGTTGGTCGACGGCAGTTTCGGCACCGGCCTGCCGCCCGCCGAACCGTTCCCGTTGCCGATCCACAGCGGTGACGTCCGCGTCGACGTCCAGGCCGGGCTCGCGATGCTCGCCCCGATCTGGGGTTACGCCCCCATACTCGACGTCGACGACTCCACGGCGCGCGAACAGTTGGCCCGCGCGTCGGTGATGGCGCTGTCCTACGTCGCGCAGTCTGCCCGTGGCATCTATCAGCCCGCGGTGCCGCAGCGCACGATCGACGAATGCCCCACTGTGACAGCACGTTTCATGACGCGCTGGCAAGGCGACCCGGACCCCAAGCACGTCGAGGCGATCGACGCCTATTGGGTGACCGCCGCCGAACACGGCATGAACGCGTCCACCTTCACCGCCAGGGTGATCGCCTCCACCGGAGCCGACGTGGCGGCCGCGTTGTCCGGAGCAGTCGGCGCGATGAGCGGCCCGCTGCACGGCGGCGCCCCGGCACGTGTGCTGCCGATGATCGAAGAGGTCGAGAAGTCCGGAGACGCGCGCGCCGTGGTGAAGGCCATCCTCGACAGCGGGGACAAGCTCATGGGATTCGGGCACCGCGTGTACCGCGCCGAGGATCCGCGGGCCCGCGTATTGCGGGCGACCGCGCAGCGGTTGGGCGCCCCACGCTATGAGGTGGCAGTGGCACTCGAGCAGGCGGCGTTGGCCGAGCTGCGCGAACGCCGGCCCGACCGCGCGATCGAGACCAACGTCGAGTTCTGGGCCGCGGTGATCCTGGACTTCGCCCAGGTGCCCGCGACGATGATGCCCGCGATGTTCACGTGCGGGCGCACGGCGGGCTGGTGTGCGCACATTCTCGAACAGAAGCGGCTGGGCAAGCTCGTGCGCCCATCTGCCATCTACGTCGGCCCCGAGCCACGCAGCGCGGAATCCGTTGCCGGGTGGGACAAGATCGCGGTGCGATGACCGCCGACGTCTTCGCTTCCGCGGCACACGCATTCGCCCGGCTGGTGCGGGCACTGCCCGCGGACATGTTCGACGGCCCCGGGCTCGGCGAGTGGGATCTGCGTGCGCTCGTCGGCCACACCTCGCGGTCGCTGGTCACCGTCAGCACCTACCTGCACTCCCCCGCAGCGCAGGCCACCCTCGCCGGGCCGGTCGAGTACTACGTCGCGATCCGGGACTTCATGTCCGAAGCCGGCGCCGAGGCGATCGTCGAGCGCGGCAGGCAGGCCGGCCGCGACCTCGGCGACGATCCCGTTGCCGCGGTGGAACAGCTTGTAGAGCAAGCGCTTTCGGATATCGACGGGGTGGGCGACCCGCCGATCACGGTGATCGGCGGCTACGGCATCCGGTTGAGCGACTACCTGCAGACCCGCATCTTCGAGCTGGCCGTCCACAGCCTCGACATCGCCCGCGCGACCGGGGTGGCGGCACGCCTGCCCGCCGACGTCCTGGCGGCGGCGACGACGCTGGCGGCCGGGATCGGCGTGGCGCTGGGCGACGGTGAGACGGTGCTTTTGGCGCTCACCGGTCGAGCCGGATTACCGGAGTCGTTCTCCGTCGTCTAGCGCTGCAGGGCTAGGTCTGCTGTGCGATCTGGATCAGATTGCCGCACGTGTCGTCGAACACCGCGGTGATGACGGGCCCCATCGCGGTCGGCTTCTGCGTGAACTGCACGCCGAGTGCAGACAGCCGTTCGTATTCGGCCGCGACATCGTCGACCGCGAACGATGTGAACGGGATACCGTCGGCCACAAGGGCGTCCTTGAACGGCTTCACCGCCGGATGGCCGTCGGGTTCGAGCACCAGCTCGGTGCCGTCGGGGTCCTGCGGGGACACCACGGTGATCCACCTCGCCCCGCCCATCGGAATGTCGGTTTTGGGCACGAAGCCCAGCACGTCGGTGTAGAAGCGGAGGCCTTTCTCCTGGTCGTCCACGAGCACGCTGGTCAGATTGATTCTCATGTCGGTCCCTCTCCCCCATCGGTTTCGGTGTGCTTGTCACGGGGCTGCTTGAGCCAGCGCTCGACGATCGGTTCGAGCGGTGCGGTGTTGATGTGGTGGAACTTGTACCTGCCCGCGCGCCTGGTCTCGATCAGGCCGGCGCCCTCGAGCACGTCGAGGTGCTGCGAGACCGCCTGCCGGGTCGAGGACAGGCCGTGGTTGGTCAGCAGCCGGGCACAGATCTCGAACAGCGTCTGGCCGTCGCGTTCGGTCAGCTCGTCGAGAATTGTCCGCCGGGTGGGATCGGCCAAGGCCTTGAAGACGTCACCCACACCGGCAACGATAGGCAAGCGGCCACTTGCATGTCAATGTTCGCGAGGTTGTCGGACCCTCGTGGTTGCATGGGTCATGCCGCAGCGATGAGATCCGCCCACGCGACGGGTCTGCATTGTGTCCGCCCACTATCACCAGGAGACAACCATGGCGATCGAAGTAACTCCCGCAGTGTCACCGCACCTCGTCGTCGACGACGCGGCTGCCGCGATCGACTTCTATGTCAAGGCTTTTGACGCCACCGAGCTGGGCCGGGTGCCCGGCCCGGACGGCAAGCTCATCCACGCGGCGGTCAACATCAACGGGTCCACCGTCATGCTCAACGACGATTTCCCCGAGTTCAGCGAAGGCAAGTCGTCGACACCCAAGGCGCTGGGCGGCACACCCGTGACCATCCACCTGACGGTCACCGACGTCGACGCCAAATTCGCCCGCGCGGTCGAGGCCGGCGCCGAGGTCGTCCACCCGCTCGAAGACCAGTTCTGGGGTGATCGCTACGGCGTGGTCCGCGACCCGTTCGGACACCAGTGGTCGCTGGGCCAGCCGGTACGCGAGGTCAGCATGGAGGAGATCGAAGAGGCGATGAAGTCAGCGCAGTAACGGTCAGCTTGCCGAGGGCGTCGATGATCTCGCTGTCGGCGCCGTTGGTCTTGGCGTGCTCGATCAGGTCCTGCTTGGAGGACGGGTACTTCGCCCCGGACAGAGCCTTCTGCACATCGATGGGATTCGGCATTGGCGATGCTCCCTTCACGTGACTATCGGTCGGGAGTAGCCGGGCGCCGAAATTCGAAACCTCTTGTCACATATCGCCGCGGCGTGTCCGCGTCGTGGCGCTGGCGGCCTGCGCGGCGTCGTCGCGCAGGATACCGCCGAGAACTGCTTCGAGCAGTCCGGGATAGCGCGCGTCAAGGTCATCGCGGCGCAATGACAGCAGGTTCTCGCGACCGGACGGCTGCTGCCAGATGACGCCGCTTTCGCGCAGCACGCGCCAGTGATGTGTCATCGTCGACTTCGACGTCACGCCCAGCACTTTCAGCACACTGCCGCAGTTCTGCTCACCCCCGCCGAGCAGCACCCGCACAACGGCCAGCCGTAGCGGATTTCCCAACGCGGACAACACGCGATCGATCTTGATCTGGTCGCGTGTCGGATGGTGAAGCTCCACGACGGCATTGTACGTGAATGATCTAACCGTTTGCAGTTGCCCGCAGTACTCATGATCGCCCGGCTTCCCGCCAGCACCAGAGCTTCTGGAATCCGACGACGCCGCCGACTTGCGATTCTGTACGTATGTACGCCAATATACGTACAGTTTTGACGAGAGGTGCGCACATGCTCGGTCTTCCACGCGTTCTACACACACTCCGAATCCGGCGACGTGGCGCGCTCATTCTCGTGGCCCTCGCCGCGGTCGTCGTCGTGACCGCGAGCCTCATCCACGCGTCGGCGTCGCCGCCGTCGGCGGCACCCTCGTGCGTCAGCCCGGAGGCACCGCAGAGCCTCGGCCATGATTCGGCAACCCGCGACGACGTGGACTTCAACCGGGATTTCCGGCATTGCTTCACGACGGTCGACGGCGTGCAGATGCACTACGTCATCGGCGGCACCGGGCCGCAGACGATGGTGTTGCTCCATGGTTGGCCGGAGAGCTGGTATGAGTTTCGCGGCGTGATGCCGGCACTCCTACCCGGCCGCACCGTCATCGCGATCGACCTACCCGGATTGGGTGATTCCACCGGAGAACCGGCCTCGTACGCCAAGGCAACACTGGCGGACTATGTCCACGGCCTGCTCACCAGGCTCGGCAAAGAGCGCGATGTCCAGATCGTGGCGCACGACTTCGGCGTCGGCGTGGCCTATGCCCTGGCCGCCGAATACCCGCAGCAGGCCGCCGGCTTGCTGCTGATGGACTTTCCTCTCGTCGGGCGGAATCTCAGTTTCGATGCCGTACAGCCCCTGTCCTGGCACTTCTCGTTCAACCGGCAGGATCGGTTGGCCGAAGACCTCGTCACCGGCCGTGTCGGCACGTTTCTGAACTACTTCTTCGACCACAGCCAGATATCCAGTGCCACAACAACATCCGAGCCACCGTCGCCGGCACACCCCGTGCCTGCGCACGCGATGGCCGAATACATCAGGGTGTATTCACGACCCCAGGTGTTGCACGGCGGGTTCGAGCTCTACCGGACCTGGCCCCGGGACGAAGCCGACAACAAACGTCTTCAGGAGACGCCGCTGGATATCCCGGTCCGCCTGCTTGCTCAGGACGGCTTCCTGGAGCTGATGCTGGCGGCACTACGAGCCGGTGCACCCGACGCCGCCGGAACCGAGGTGGACAACGCCGGGCATTGGCTGGTCGAAGACGAGCCCGAACGCGTCGTCGACGAGATCAACGCGTTCTACCCGACCGACGGACAGCCGTAGCGTCGCGGCGACCAGTTAGCGGAGCAGCCCGGCCAGCAGACGCTGGTGCACCGGTGGTGTCGGCGCGGTCGCGGCGGCCGCGAGCATCGCGTCGACGGTCGTGAACTTGTCGCGCGGGCGGTCCTCGCCGCCGCGGGCGATCTCGGCGGCGTCGATCGCCTGCCAGCCGGCGGCGTCGACGACGTCAGGCTGACGCGTATGCACGAGCTTGTCGAGCGCGGACGGCTTGTGGGCGGGATCGGCCAGCGTTCCCGCGTTGTAGTCGTCGACCAGGTTGCGGACGGTCTCGGCCGCGCACGACTTGTTAGTACCGATGAACCCGGTGGGCCCACGCTTGATCCAGCCGGCGACATACGCGCCGCGCACCGGCTTGCCGGTCGCCCGATCCATCACGCGGCCACCGTCGTTGGGCACGACCGATGCGGCGTCGTCGAACGGCAGATCGGCAATCGCCTTGCCGCGGTAGCCGATTGACGTGAGCACCAACCCGGCGTCGATCGTGCGAACCTGATCGGTGCCGGTGACTCCGAATTCGATGCCGGTCACGCGGCCGTCGCCCAGCACGCGTTGTGGCGTGAGCTGGTAGGCCAGCCGGATACGCGGCCGGGTGATCGGCGCGGACGCGTCGCCCAGCTTCGACAGAATCTCGAGTTTGTTGCGGGTCAACGGATCCGACGCGGTGGCCAGATCGCGCTGCACCAGTTCGTGATCGGCCGCGTCGAGCACGACGTCGCACGTCGCCGTCAGCCCGATCAGCTCGGGCAGGGTGAACGCCGAGGAAGCCGGCCCGCGCCGGGCCGCGACAACCACTTCCTGCACCTGCGACGACCGCAACGCGGCGAGCGCATGGTCGGAGATGTCGGTGCGCGCCAACGCATCCGGATCGGTGGTGAGCACCCGCGCGACGTCGAACGCGACATTGCCATTGCCGACGATGACCACCCGTTCGTGACTCAGGTCGACCGGCAGCGCGGTGAATTCCGGATGCCCGTTGATCCAGGCCACCATCTCGGTGGCGGTCCCGGTGCCGGGCAGGCCCATGCCGTCGATCTCCAGGCGCCGGTCGTTGGGGGCGCCGACGGCGTACAGCACCGCGTGGTGGTGTTCGAGCAGATCGGCATGCGACAGATGCTTGCCGACCTCGACGTTGAGGAAGAACTTGAATCCCCGCTGCTGGGCCATGCGGTCGAACAGGCGCGTGACGCGCTTGGTGCTCTGATGGTCGGGCGCGACCCCGGCACGCACGAGCCCGTACGGCGTCGGCAGCTTCTCGAACACGTTGACGCGCACACCGCGCTGCGTGAGCAGTTCGTCGGCCGCGTACATCGCGGCCGGCCCCGACCCGACGATCGCGACCGTCAGCGGGCCGCCCCGCGTGATCTTCGGCGCAGGCAACACCGGCGCCAGCTTGGACGTCGGCGGCAGCTTGCCCTCACGCTTCGGATAGAAGGACGCGTTCAGTTCGATGAACGGCAGCTGCTTGGGCTCCAGCTTGGTGTCCGGCGCGATCGCGCCGACCGGGCACGCGCTGACGCACGCACCACAGTCGACACACGCGTCGGGATCGATGTAGAGCATCTCCGCCGTCGCGAAGCCCGGCTCATCCGGTGACGGATGGATGCAGTTCACCGGGCACGCGTAGACACAGGACCCGTCGCTGCAACACGACTGGGTGATCACATGGGGCATGCGAGACCTCTAGGCGACCGACACCAGGTGCTCGCGCTGCGGCTCGCTGCGATAGCGGCTCGGCGGCCCGTCGATCTTGCAGATCTTCCACATGAGCTTGGCGATCGGGTTCATCAGGCCCGTGTCGTAGCACAGCATCCGGACGTCACCGAACATGTCCCGCAACATCTTCCGAGACTCGGGAGATCCGAAGAACAGCTCCTTGCGCACCGAGCGCGGGATGTCGAACTCCTTCCAGAACGCGCGCGGCGGAACGATGATCGCCGAGCACAGGATGCGCATGGTCAGCGGCACGAACAACGACAGCAGCCACCGCTGGCGGCGACGCAGGTGCGGAACACGCTTGTGCAGGTACTGGTGCGCGAACGAGATGTGGCGCGCCTCCTCGGCGACGTGAATCGCCATGACCCGCTCCATGATCGGGTGCAGGGACTTGCCCTCGCGCAGCACGTTCTTCTGCGTGTGGTCGATGGGCTCCTCACCGGCGAGCACGCCGAAGAAGAACGGGATCGGCAGGGGGCCCGCCGCCAGCGGGATCAGTGGCTGCAGCCACTTGAGCAGCCGCGGCATGCCCGGGACGTCCTTGCCGATGCGGTTCACCATCTCCTGGAACATCAGGGTGTGGTTGCACTCCTCGACGGACTCGTGCAGGCAGTACCGGTATTCCGGCGAGCCGTTGGGCACCCAGAACGAGTACTCCATCAGACCGCGGATGAGGATGTTCTCGAAGTGCAGACCGACCTTGGCGACGTTGGCCTGGCGCCACATGCCGATCTCGATCTGCCGCTCCTGGGGTTGCGCCTGGTACCACGGGTGGCCGCCCATCGGGTCGGTCGCCGGCAGGATCCAGCGGGGATCGTTGGGGACGACGGCAAACTCCGGCGAGTCCCACTCGATGTCCTTGTACGGATTGAAGTTGCGCCGCACCGACCCCTCGGACAGTGTGGTGAGCATGTCAACGTACTGGGTGTCGTCGCTGACATCCATGTTCCGACGCCAACGCCTGACCATCTTGGTCCGAGCCATGTTGCAGAACCTCTCGTTCTCGTGTTGAGGTTTACATCTACCCACTTGTTGTACAACGGTACCGCAGGTATCGAGTAAATGTCCATGCCTGATTTGAAGAGTTTGCTAAGGAATCGGTCGCCGTGGTCGAGCTGAAGACAAAAGACGAGGTCGAGGCCATGGCTTCCGCGGGCGCAGTCGTCGCCGAAGCATTGCGCGCAGTCGTCGCACACGGCGCTCCGGGTCGCACGACCGCCGATCTCGACCGAATCGCGGCTGAAGTGTTGGCCTCGCACGGCGCCACGTCGCCGTTTCTGAACTACCACCCGCGCTGGGCGCCGAGCCCGTTTCCGGCGGTGCTGTGCGTGAGCGTCAACGACGCCGTCGTGCACGGCGTGCCGAACGGCCAGGTGCTCGCCGACGGTGACCTCGTGTCGGTGGACTTCGGAGCAATCTTGAACGGCTGGTGTGGCGACGCCGCCCGCAGTTTCGTCGTCGGAACGCCGCGCCCCGCCGACACCGCGTTGATCGAGGCGACCGATGCGGCGCTGGCCGCGGGCATCGCGGCGGTCCGGCCGGGCAACACGCTCGGCGACATCGGCCACGCCATCGCGTCGGTGGCCCGCGGCGCGGGATACGGCCAGCTCGCAGACCACGGCGGGCACGGCATCGGCCGAACGATGCACGAGGATCCGCACGTCCCGAACGAGGGAAGGCCTGGCAAGGGCATGAAGCTGCGACCGGGAATGGTGCTCGCGATCGAGCCGATGCTCATCGCCGACGGCACAGACGACTACCTCCACGATTCCGACGGCTGGACCTTGCGTACCGCGACCGGCGCCCGCGCCGCGCACAGCGAGCACACCGTGGCCGTGACGGCCGACGGCGCCCGAATTCTGACGCTCTAGTGTCGACCGTGTGGTCCGTGCACGAATTCCGGCCGGTTTGCGTGCACAGGGCCCACGCTCGGCCGGTCGACAGCAGGTCTTTAGGCTTGTGGGCATGGCTGAACTGACGATTCCCGCCGACCTCAAGCCCCGCGACGGCCGTTTCGGCTGCGGACCGTCCAAGGTCCGGCCCGAGCAGCTGAGTGCGCTGGCCGCTGCGGGCGATCTGTTCGGCACGAGCCACCGGCAGGCTCCGGTGAAAAACCTGGTAGGCCGCGTGCGCGACGGCCTGCGTCAGCTGTTCTCCCTGCCCGACGGCTACGAGGTGATCCTCGGCAACGGCGGGTCGACCGCGTTCTGGGACGCCGCGGCCTTCGGCCTCATCGACAAGCGCTCGCTGCACCTCACCTACGGCGAGTTCAGCTCGAAGTTCGCGTCGGCCGTCGCCAAGAACCCCTTCATCGGCGATCCGATCGTGGTCAAGTCGGACCCGGGCACGGCACCGGAGCCGCAGTCCGACCCGTCGGTCGACGCGATCGCCTGGGCCCACAACGAGACCTCGACGGGCGTGGCGGTGCCGGTGCGGCGTCCCGCCGGTTCCGATGACGCGCTCGTCCTGATCGACGCCACCTCGGCGGCCGGCGGCCTGCCCGTCGACATCACCGACGTCGACGCGTATTACTTTGCGCCGCAAAAGAACTTCGCCGGCGACGGCGGGCTGTGGCTTGCCGTCATGAGCCCGGCGGCACTGGCCCGCATCGAGGCCATCGCGGCGTCGGACCGGTGGGTGCCCGACTTCCTGTCGCTGCCCATCGCGGTCGAGAACAGCGTCAAGAACCAGACCTACAACACCCCGGCGATCGCCACGCTGATCCTGTTGGCCGAACAGCTCGACTGGCTGAACGGCAACGGCGGCCTCGAGTGGGCGGTCAAGCGCACGGCCGACTCGTCGCAGCGGCTCTACTCGTGGGCCGAGGCGGCGTCGTTCGCCACGCCGTTCGTCACCGACCCGGCGTTGCGCTCGCAGGTCGTCGGCACGGTCGACTTCAGCGATGACGTGGACGCCGCCGCGGTGGCAAAGGTGCTGCGGGCAAACGGAATTGTCGATACCGAGCCGTATCGCAAGCTGGGCCGCAACCAGTTGCGCATCGGCATGTTCCCGGCCGTTGACCCTGACGATGTGAGTGCTCTGACCAGCTGCGTGGACTGGGTAGTCGAAAATCTCTGAGTGAAGACGCCTCCGGTCCCGCGTGTCAGCGCGGTAACGAGCCGATAACGCAGTAGGGTTCGCGCAGGAGGTCGGTATGCGAGCACTCAGGGTCGTCGGGTTGGATGTCGACGGCAAACGCATCATCTGTGAGGCCGACGACTCCACCGAGATGTTCAGTTTGCGTGTCGACGACCGTTTGCGGGCCGCCGTGCGCGGCGACAAAGTCGCCTCGAATCAGACACAAATCGATGTAGAGGTTCAAAGCGTGCTGCGCCCCAAGGAAATTCAAGCAAAGATCCGCGCCGGCGCATCGGTCGAGCAGTTGGCCGCCGCCGCGGGAGTTCCGGTCGAGCGGGTTGAGCGGTTCGCCCATCCGGTCCTGCTGGAGCGAGCACGTGCGGCCGAACTCGCCACCGCCGCGCATCCGGTGCTCGCCGACGGACCCGCGGTGCTGACCCTGCTGGAGATGGTGACGACGGCGCTCGTGGCGCGCGGGCTCGATCCCGACGCGGCCGCATGGGATGCCTGGCGTAACGAGGACAGCCGCTGGACCGTGCAGTTGACGTGGAAGGCCGGCAGGTCCGACATCCAGGCTCACTTCCGGTTCACGCCCGGCGCGCACGGCGGCACCGTCACCGCGTCGGACGACGCCGCACAACAGCTGATCAACCCGGATTTCGGCCGGCCATTGCGCCCGGTCGCCGCCGTGCCCGAGCTGGACTTCGAGGCTCCCGCGCCACCGGTGGCCACGCCCGAGCCGGCCGCCGCCGAGCCCGAACCCGAAGCCGCCCCGGCACCCAAGCGCGGCCGCAAGGCCAGGCCCGCGGTTCCGGCCTGGGAAGACGTTCTGCTCGGCGTGCGATCCTCGGGCACGCAGCGCTGACGTCTTGACCTGAAGCGTTCTTGAGGTCATAGCGTCGTGCGCATGATCTCCCTCGGCCCGATCGGGCTGGCCAGCAGCAATCCCTTCACCGATGATGCGGCCGTGGTGGCCGACGAGGCGCGCCATGCCGAGGCCCTCGGCTTCGCGACGCTGTGGCGTTCGGGCAATCTGCCGATGCTCGCGGCCGCCGTGCGCGCGACCTCGTCGATACCCGTCGCGACCGGCATCATCCCGGTGGTGCGCGTATCCGCCGCCGACGTCATCGCCACCCACGCCGAGCTGGAACGCAGGCATCCCGGCCGGTTCGTCGTGGGCATCGGCGGCGCACACGGTCCACAGCCCATGGCCACCCTCAACGCCTATCTGGACGAACTGGACGCCGCCGGGATCGATTCGAGGGTTCTCGCCGCGCTCGGCCCCAACATGCTGGCGCTCGCGCGGGACCGCGCCTCAGGCGCGTATCCGTACCTCGTCACGCCGTCATACGTCTCGGCGGCCCGCGCGGCCCTCGGCCCCGACGGGCTGCTGGCCGTCCTGCTGATGGTCATCCCGGTCACCGACCGCGACGCTGCCCGTGACCGGCTGCTCGATGGGATCGCAGCCTGGGGTTCCCCTGAGCGCATCGCCGAACGCATCGCGGACTATCACGGGGCGGGAGCCGATCAGGTGGTGCTGCGCATCTTGGGCGTCGACGATATGGGCACCTGGCGCGCTCGGCTGGCCCGCACGCTGTTCGGATCGGCCTGAGTTACCGGCTGAGCGCGACCGCGAGCAGTGCCACCCACCCGACGGCCACGCCGATCCCGGCGCCCAGTACGAACCAGCGCCATACGGGCCGGGTGCGCCATCCCCAGACCGTGGGCGCCAACCCGCCGACGGCCACCATGTTCAGACCGACCGCCAGCAGTGGGTGGACCCGGATCAGGCCCACCCCGAGCACCACGATCGCCGCGGCGAGTACGGCCGCCACGAATCCGGCCACCGTCAGGCCTGTCCCCCACGGCGTGGATTCATCGGTCACGATGTCAATTTAGCGTCAATTCAGTGCGCGAGCCTGGACCGCTCGTAGAACGCGAGGGCGGCCGCGGTCGCGACGTTGAGGGAATCCGTGCCGCGCGACATGGGAATCCGCACGCGAACGTCGCTGGCCCGCATGGTGCGTTCGGTCAGGCCGGGCCCCTCGGCTCCGACGAGGATGGCGACCCGGTCCTTCTCGAGTTGCGCCATGGCATCCGACAGTGTCGCCGCTGCCGCGTCCGGCGTCATGGCAAGCAAACGAAAACCCTTGGTACGCAACAGCTCAAGGTCGTCCGGCCACGAGGCGGCACGAGCGAAGGGCACCAACAGGGCATGGCCCATCGACACCCGGACGGCACGACGGTAGAGCGGATCGGCGCAGCCCGCGCCGAACACCACCGCATCCACCGCCAGACCGGCGGCGTTGCGGAAGATCGAACCCAGATTCTCGTGATCGTTGACGCCTTCGAGCACTGCGACGGTGTGTGCCCCGGACACGACCTGCTCGACGGCCAACTCCGGCGGGCGTGACGCCGACGCCAGCACGCCGCGATTGAGATGGAAGCCGACCGCGGTGGCCATCACCTCGGCACTGGCCCGGTAGAACGGCACGTCGACCCCGTCGAGGTCGGCGGCGAGTTCACCGAGCCGCCGATCGGTACCGAGCAGCGCACGCGGAACGAAGCGGGACGCCAGCATGCGCTGGACGACGAGGACACCTTCGGCGATCACCAGGCCCTTGCCGGTCGGCAGATCCGGCCTGCGGTCCACGCTGTTGAGATCCCGGAAGTCGTCGATGCGCGGATCCGCCGGATCCTCGATGTCGATGACGTGCAGCGCGCTCACGCGCTTTCGTCGACCATCGCCGACATCAGATCCGCTGCGGCAAGCAAGGTCTGGCGTTCTTCGGGTTCGAGCCGGGCGAGCTGCTTCAACAGCCACTCCTGGCTCGCGCGGCGCTCGGCCTCGACCAGGTTGACACCGGCCGGTGAGGCGGAGACGACGATCTGGCGTCCGTCCACCGGATGTGCGGCCCGCGCCACCAGGCCCTGCTCGGCCAGCGAAGTGAGCACGCGCGTCATCGACGGCGGGCGGACACGCTCACGCACAGCTAACGCCCCTGGAGTCATCGCACCCTCTTTGGCCAGCGTCGACAACGCCGAAAGCTGGGTCAGCGACACCGGCGATTCGGAACGCCGCACCCGTAATTGCCGGGCGAATCGGACAACGGCGAGTGCGAGGTCGCTCGCAAGCCGAGCCTCCGGATCTTTCACAAAGCAAATAATACTGAGCCTCGGCAACGATAAGGGCTAAAACCAGGGCCATTGTACGTTCTGCCGGTCGGCTAGGTTGGTGGCGATGACCGGAGACCCGAACGGCACAGCAGACCCGGCGCCCCAGCCGCCGCCGTTGCCCGCGGCGCTGCTGGAACCGTGGCCGGTGGTGCTCGTGATCGCGACCGGTTGGCTCATCGTGACCGTGCTGGCCTTCACCGTGCCCGATCTGCACAGCTGGCGGCCATACGCCGTGGCCGGTCTCGGCATCGGGGCCCTTGGCACATCGATCTTCCTGTGGCAACGTCGTGCGGTGCGACGCGGATCTCGCGGCGCCCAAAGCGGATTGACCTGAGGAGACGGTATGGCGGCGCCGCTGTTGCAAGCACAGATCGACATCAACGCACCGGTCGACAGGGTTTGGGCCCTGGTGTCGGACCTGCGCCGGATGCCGGAGTGGAGCCCACAGTGCCGGCTGATGAAGACCCTCGGACCGGTGCGGCCCGGGGCGCGGACATTCAACCTCAACCGCCGCAAGTTCATGTTCTGGCCGACCACGTCCCGCATCACCGAGGTGATCCCGGAGCAGAAGCTGGCGTTTCGCGTCGACGCCAACAACACCATCTGGACGTACGAACTCGAGCCCACCGAGACGGGCACCAAACTGATCGAGAGCCGCCACGCCGAGAACGGCACGTCGGCGGTGTCGAACGCATTGGTCAACGCGTTGTTCGGCGGTGTACCGAGCTTCGAGAACGAACTCGTCGAGGGCATGAACGCGTCGCTGGCCCGGATCAAGGCCGCCGCCGAGCGCTGATCGGCGCTCAGTCGGCGAGGTCGAGCACGCCGTCGTCGTACGGCTCGTACATCGGTGAGCCCGTTCCGGGCGGCTGCGGCGTGTCCGAATGGGCACCGCAGCCGTACTCGGCGTCGACCACGTGGCCGTCGGCGGCCAACTCGTTGGCGCACACCCCGAACATGGGGCCGAGCGCGCCGCCGAGGGGCAGGTAGAAACCGCAGTCGCGGCAGACCCGGCGGGTCGACCGGGCCATCGCCGAAGCCGGCCCGTAGTCACCGTCGTGCCAGCGTTGGGCAGCGCCCGCACGGCCCCAATCACTGAGCACCTGGCGGCGGCCGAAGCCGAGCTCGACCGCGGTGTCGTCGATGAGTGGATCGCCCGTCGCCAGATACCCGGGCACCAGCCGAGGATCGGCAGGCGGCGGGGCCAGCAGATCACCTGGGCTCAGATCACCGGGCCGGATCCGTTCGTTCCAGGGCACCCACTTCGGCGCGAGCAGCGCCGTCGGCCCAGGAACCAGGACGAGCTCACTGATGGTCGCGTGATCGGCACCGGGGTAGGCAGCGACCACGACAGCCCACT
This sequence comes from Mycolicibacterium wolinskyi str. Jessa 2025, assembly GCF_049241375.1. Taxonomy (NCBI): domain Bacteria; kingdom Bacillati; phylum Actinomycetota; class Actinomycetes; order Mycobacteriales; family Mycobacteriaceae; genus Mycobacterium; species Mycolicibacterium wolinskyi. The sequence goes on along the minus strand of NZ_CP185960.1, from coordinate 1,122,812 downwards.
GCCAGCCGCGATAGCCGGGCAGATTGGCGAGGAAGCGGTGTGTCGCCGAGCTCGGATCCTCGAATGTCGCGCCGAGGTACTCGCCGACCGTGTCCTCACCGCTGAACTCGCTCAACGCCGCGCGCGCCTGCTCGACGGCGCCCAAAAGCAGCGACTCCAACCGCGGCTCGGGCTCCACGCTGGTCGCCAAGCCGGAACTCAGACCCGCTTCACGGGCCTGCTCAGCTGATTCGGTCACACTTTCCATCGCATCCATAGTGCCTGACCGGCCCGACCGCGGGCCACACCGGTCGCCTATGCGTCGCGCGCGGCGCGGATAAGAGAGAATCGTGGGGTGACCTACTACCCGCCGCGGCCGCCTGGCGATCGTGGCGAGGAGCATCCCGGGATGGCCAATTACCCGAGCGGCGAGACGCCCCGCAAGCCGCGCAGGCCGTCCGGTGCAAGCTCGAACCGCTGGCTGCCGCCGCTGGACGAACAGCCGACCGCCGCGCACACCTCGCGTGAGCGCTCGGTCCCGCCGCGTGGAGCCGGATACGCGGCAGGCGAGGCGGCAGGCGAGAAGGTGACCGTCACGCGTGCCGCGGCTGCCCGCAGCCGTGAAATGGGTTCGCGAATGTACGGTTTGGTGCACCGCGCGGCCACCGCGGACGGTGCCGACAAATCGGGGCTGACGGCGCTGACCTGGCCGGTGGTGGCCAACTTCGCCGTCGACGCCGCGATGGCCGTCGCCCTGGCCAACACGTTGTTCTTCGCCGCGGCCAGCGGCGAGTCCAAGAGCAAGGTCGCGCTCTACCTGTTGATCACGATCGCGCCGTTCGCGGTGATCGCACCGCTGATCGGGCCTGCACTCGACCGGTTGCAGCACGGCCGACGCGTCGCGCTCGCGGCGTCGTTCGCGTTGCGCACGGTGCTGATCGTGGTGCTGATCGCGAACTACGACGGCACCACCGGCAGCTATCCGTCCTGGGTGCTCTACCCGTGCGCGCTCGGGATGATGGTGCTGTCCAAATCGTTTTCGGTGCTGCGCAGTGCGGTCACGCCGCGGGTGCTGCCGCCGTCCATCGACCTCGTCCGGGTCAACTCCCGTCTGACCACCTTCGGTCTTCTCGGCGGCACCGTCGTGGGTGGCGGGATCGCAGCCGGTGCCGAATACCTGTTCAACCTGGTCCATCTGCCCGGTGCGCTGTACGTGATCGTCGCGGTGTCCGTCGCGGGCGCGGTGCTGTCGATGCGGATCCCGAAATGGGTCGAGGTCACCGAGGGTGAGGTGCCCACGACACTGAGCTACCACGGGGCCACCGGCGAGCTGCGCCGCCCCGGCAAGTCCAAGGCTCCGCGTCAGCCGTTGGGCCGCAACACGATCACCGCGCTGTGGGGCAACTGCACGATCAAGGTGATGGTCGGATTCCTGTTCCTCTACCCGGCGTTCGTCGCCAAGTCGCACGATGCCAGCGGCTGGGAACAGCTGTTGATTCTCGGCCTGATCGGCGCGGCCGCTGGCATCGGCAACTTCGCCGGGAACGTCACCGCCGCGCGGCTCAAGCTGGGCCACCCGGCGCAGATGGTGGTGCGCGCGGCGATCGCGGTGACGGCCGCCGCGCTGGCCGCCGCGCTGACCGGCAACCTGTTCGTGGCCGCGGGCGCGACCCTGGTGACCTCGGCGGCGAGCGCGATCGCCAAGGCCTCGCTCGACGCGTCCCTGCAGGACGATCTGCCCGAGGCGTCGCGGGCCTCGGCTTTCGGCCGCTCGGAGTCGGTACTCCAGCTCGCGTGGGTGGCCGGCGGCGCCACCGGGGTGCTCATCTATACGGACCTCTCAGTCGGGTTCACTACGATCACCGCCGTGCTGATACTCGGGCTGGCCCAGACCATCGTGAGCTACCGCGGCGAATCACTGATCCCCGGCTTCGGCGGCAATCGCCCGGTGCTGGCCGAACGCGAGGGCGACGGTGCACCGATCGCGGCCGAGTGGGAGACCCGGTGAAGCGGACCATCGCGATCCTGGCGGTCGTCGTCGTCCTGGCCATCGCCGGCACCACGGTAGGAGTTTGGCGCCTGAGCAGTTCGCACGGCGAACAGCTGCCGCAGATCAGCGCGTACTCGGACGGTCATCTCGTCCGGGTCGGCCCGTTCCGGTACTGCCCGGTGCTCGATCTCAACAATTGCCAGGACCCGCGTGACGCGGGCGAACTGCGCGTCAACGAGGACAACCCCGTTCAGCTGTCGGTCCCGTCAGCCATCGCCCGCGCGCCGTGGCGCCTGCTTCGCGTGTACGAGAATCCCATCGACACCACGGTTTCGGTGTACCGACCGGAAACGACGCTGGCCGTGACCATTCCGACCGTCGACCCCCAACGCGGGCGCCTCACCGGCCTGGCCGTGCAGCTCCTGACGCTGGTTCAGGACGAGGCAGGCGAGGAATTCCCCTTGCCGCACGCCGAATGGTCGATCAGCACGGTCTGGCCCTAGCCGGCCGAATGCTCGGCCGGCACCCGCTCGCCCTCACGCGTCGGGCCCGGCGGCGTCCCGTCACCGAACGGCCTGCCGCCCAACGCTTCCCGGCCATGGGGAGTGAGCCAGTCGGACAGGTCGGGGCCCTTCGGCACGATCTGCGTCGGATTGATGTCGGCGTGCACGATGTAGTAGTGCTGCTTGATCTGCACAAAGTCGATCGTGTCGCCGAAGCCCGGGGTCTGGAACAGATCCCGGGCGTAGGCCCACAGCACGTCCATCTCGGCGAGCTTGGACCGGTTGCACTTGAAATGCCCGTGGTAGACGGGATCGAAGCGAGCCAGCGTGGTGAACAGCCGCACGTCGGCCTCAGTGATGGTGTCGCCGACCAGATATCGCTGGGTCGCCAACCGCTCCGACAGCCAGTCGAGCGCGGTGAACAGCCGGTCGTAGGCGGCGTCGTAGGCCTCTTGTGAGCCCGCGAAACCACAGCGGTACACCCCGTTGTTGACCTCGGTGTAGATGCGCTTGGCCACGGCGTCGATCTCGTCGCGCAACGGCTCGGGATACAGCTGCGGTGCGCCCTCGCGGTGATAGGCGGTCCACTCCGTGGAGAAGTCAAGGGTCATCTGGGCGAAGTCGTTGGTGACCACCGCGCCGGACGCCACCTCGACGATCGCGGGCACGGTGATGCCCTTGGGGTAATTCGGGTCGCGCTTGAAGTAAGCGTCCTGCAGCCGTGGGATCCGCAGCACCGGGTCGAGTCCGTCCGGATCGAGATCGAACGTCCAGCTGCGTTCGTCGTGCGTCGGCCCGCAAAAGCCAATGGACAGAACATCTTCCAGCCCCAGCAGCCGGCGCACGATGATCGTGCGATTCGCCCACGGACACGCCCGTGCCACGATCAACCGGTAGCGGCCGGGCTCGACCGGATAGCCGTCACGACCATCGGCCGTGATGCGGGTGGTGATGTAATTGGTGTCGCGGTTGAATTCGCCCCCCGACGAGGATTTGTCGGCGACGTAGGAACCCTGGGCCATACCTACATCTTGCGCCAACGCGTGGGTCAGGCGTCGAGTTCGCGCGCGACAGCCTTGACCACTTCGGACACCCGGCGGGCGACCTTGCGGTCGGGATAGCGACCCTTGCGCAGCTCAGGCTGCACGATGTCCTCGAGCAGCGTGATCATGTCCGAGACCATGCCGTGAAGTTCGTCGGGCGTGTGCTTGTGCTCGGGCCGCTCGGCTTCGCGCCGGTTGCGGCTCACGCTCGGCGGCGGATCAATGAGCTTGAGACTCAATGCCTGCGGGCCGCGACGGCCGGCAGCGACACCGAACTCGACCCGCTGGCCGGCCTTCAGACCCTCGACACCAGCAGGCAACGCCGAGGACCGGACGTAGACGTCCTCGCCCTCTTCCTGCGACAAAAAGCCGAAGCCCTTCTCGGCGTCGTACCACTTAACCCTGCCGGTCGGCACTGGTCCTCACCTGCTCGTCATTGTCAGCTCAACACAAAAGCGTCCCGTCTGCGCCGGGACGCGATGTGGTGATCCTACTCGGCCCTGGGCGCGGCCTTCACCTTGATTACTCGGTAGGCTTGGACCACCGCTTGAGGAGAGATGCGCCTGATATGCGAGTGATACTGAATATCATCTGGTTGATCTTCGGCGGCCTGTGGTTGGCACTGGGATACCTGCTGGCCGCGCTGATCAGCTTCATCCTGATCATCACCATCCCGTTCGGGTTCGCGTCGCTGCGCATCGCGTCCTACGCCTTGTGGCCGTTCGGCCGCACGATCGTCGACAAGCCGGGAACGCGCCCCGGCGCCCTCATCGGCAACATCATCTGGGTCATCCTGTTCGGCTGGTGGCTGGCGCTCGGGCATCTGATCAGTGCCGTCGCCATGGCCATCACGATCATCGGGATCCCGCTGGCCCTGGCCGATCTCAAGATGATCCCGGTGTCGCTCGTGCCGCTGGGCAAGGACATCGTCCCGGTTGATCGGCTCAATCAGCAGCGGGTGGCGGTATGACGGTCACCGCGCTGGGCCTGCCGACGGTGGCGCGCCCGACAACCGACGCACCGAGCACCGGTCCGCTGATCGACACCTATGGGCGGGTCGCCACCGACCTGCGGGTCTCCCTGACCGATCGGTGCAACCTGCGCTGCACGTATTGCATGCCTGCCGAAGGCCTGAACTGGCTGCCCGGCGACGCGCTGCTGAGCCCGGCCGAGCTGGGCCGGCTGCTGCGTATCGCGGTCAACCGCCTCGGGGTCACGAGCGTGCGCTTCACCGGCGGCGAACCCCTCGTCACGCGTCACCTGGAAGAAGTGGTGGCCGCCGCGGCGGCCCTCACGCCGCGCCCGGAGATCACCCTCACCACCAACGGCCTCGGGCTGGCTCGGCGCGCGGCCGGCCTGAAACAGGCCGGGCTCGATCGCATCAACGTATCGCTGGACAGCGTCGACGCCGCACACTTCGCCCGCATCACCCGCCGTGACCGCCTCGGCGATGTCCTGGCCGGGCTCGCCGCCGCCAAGACCGCCGGACTGGATCCGGTCAAGGTCAACGCCGTGCTGGACCCGGAGTCTGGCCTCGACGACGCCGTGGAACTGCTGCGCTACTGCCTGGCCCACGGTTATCAGCTGCGCATCATCGAGCAGATGCCGCTGGACGCCGGGCACAACTGGCAGCGCAGCGAGGTGATCGACGCCGAGCGCATCCTGCAGACGCTGCGGCACCACTTCGATCTGCGACCCGACCCGAAGCCGCGCGGGTCCGCGCCGGCCGAGCTGTGGCAGGTGCTCGACAGCGCGGGACAGGTGACGGGCACCGTCGGAGTGATCGCCTCGGTGTCACAGGCCTTCTGTTCGGCCTGTGACCGCACGCGGCTGACCGCCGACGGTCAGATCCGCAGTTGCCTGTTCTCCCGCGAGGAGACCGATCTGCGGGCGTTACTGCGCGGCGACGCGGGCGACGACGAGATCGAAGCCGCGTGGCGCGCCGCGATGTGGGGGAAACCGGCGGGGCACGGCATCAACGACTCTGGTTTCCTGCAGCCGGACCGGCCCATGAGCGCGATCGGCGGATAGATGACAGCAACGACAACGGTTCAGGTCACCATCCGTTATTTCGCGGCCGCGGCGGCCGCTGCCGGAGTTGAGACCGAAACGTTAGATATCGCAACGGGAACGACGATTTCGGCGCTCATCGAACGGCTCGCCGGCCGCAACCCGGAGCTGGCGCGCGTGCTAAAGCGCTGCTCATACCTGTGCGACGGGGTTGCGGTGCGCGACATTGAGCGGGCGGTGCTAACGCCGCAGACCCTTGATGTGTTACCCCCCTTCGCCGGTGGATAACGTGATATGCATCACATAACGAAATAGTCACGAGCTGGCTACAGCGCGGTGGAGCGGGTCTACGACCTGGGACAACGCTTCGGCAACCTGGACCTTTAATGCTCTTTTAGGTTTTGCCGAGACCGAAAACGCCAGGGCGGGCAAAAGATGACGCGGCTGCAACGACCGGTTACCGTTCATTCCCAAGTCAACTGACCCTAATCGGCTGACCCACCCCTTCCGATCGCGCCGAGCTCCATCCATCGGGCGGGGTAACGACGAACAACAAGGATGGAGGCGGGGGACCCAACCGGTCCACCGATTTATAAGGACCAGGAGCCGCTTGCGGCCCCTTGGGGTGAAGCCGTCGTCGTTTCGGCGTCGACGGCCGGGTGACCTCTCCTACCCGAACCCGACAGCTGACCTCGTGGGCGCATACGAGAGGACCTTCACGCTTATGAGTGGACGGCACCGCAAGCCCACTTCATCGTCATCAGCCAAGAACGTCGCCAAAATCGCCTTCACCGGCGCTGTGCTCGGTGGCGGCAGCCTCGCCATGGCCGGCCAGGCGATGGCTGCGACCGACGGCGAATGGGATCAGGTAGCCCGCTGCGAATCCGGCGGTAACTGGGCCATCAACACCGGCAACGGCTACCACGGCGGGCTGCAGTTCTCGCCGAGCACGTGGTCGTCGCACGGTGGTGGCGAGTACGCACCCGCGGCCTACATGGCCACCAAGGAAGAGCAGATCGCAGTCGCCGAGCGCGTGCTGGCCAGCCAGGGCAAGGGCGCATGGCCCACCTGTGGCCGCGGCCTCTCCGGCGCCACCCCGCGCAACGTCGTCGCCGAGCCCGCTCCGGCTCCGCTCGACGCCCCCGCGGTGAACGGCCAGCTTCCGCCGCCGCCCGCTCCGTTCGCCCCGCCGCCCCCGCCGGCCCCGGTCGACATGCTGGCCGCCCCGGCCCCGATGCCGCAGGCACCGCCGCCGGCCCCGCTCCCCGAGCCTCTGCCGCCCGCTCCCGCGCCGGAGGCGCTGCCCCCGGCACCGGCACCCGCACCTGAGGCGCTGCCCCCGGCACCGGCGCCCGCACCGGAAGCACTTCCGCCGGCACCGGCCCCCGTTGCGCCCGCTCCGGTGGACGTGCCGCCTCCGCCGCCGCCTGCTCCAGAGGCCCAGATCGTCGACGCCGCACTGCAGGTCGCACCCGCCCCGCTCGACGCACCGCTGCCCGCTGATGTGCCGCCGCCCCCGGCTCCGCCGGCACCCCCGGCCCCGCCCGTCGATGTCGTCGCGGCTCCGGCCCCACCGGCTCCGGAGAACTGGGATCAGGCCCCCGCTCCGGTCGACCAGCCGCAGACGTGGGCACTGCACGCCGGCACCCCGTTGCCGCTCGAGCCCGCGCTGCCGGCTCCCCCGGCCCCGCCCGCTCCTGCCCCAGCACCTGCGCCTGCCCCGGTCGCCGCACCCGCACCGGATCCGTTGGCCCCGCTCAACGGTGTGGACATTCCGCAGCCGGCCTTCGATGTGGCCAACCAGGTCGTGACCAACGGAACCCCGCTGCCGCCGGAGGGCGTCCCGCACCTGGCCAGCCCGGAGAACTTGCCGCCCGGCACGACGGACAGCCCGGCGCAGATTCCCGGCCAGGGCCCGAACATGACGTACCTGCGGGAGATCTGGCACGCGATCCAGACCCAGGACATCAGCGGCAAGGACGCCTTGCTGGCGCTGACCCAGCGTCCGCTGACCTCGGCGCCTCCCGGCGGGCAGGCAGCGAACCTCCCGGTCGGCACGCCGCCGCCGGCAGATCCGGCCGCTCCTGCCCCGGCTCCGGCACCGGTGGGCGCTCCGGCCCCGGCCGCGCCCGCGCCGGTTCCGCCGCCGGCCTGAGTCAGGTCAGGCGGAGCCGACCCATTCGTCGGTGCCGTCGGCGAAATGCTGGTGCTTCCACACCGGTAGTCGCTCTTTGACGGTGTCGACGAGGCGGGCACAGGTTTCGAACGCCGCCCTGCGATGGTCCGCTGCCACAGCGGCCACCAGGGCGGCGTCTCCTATATTCAGGGGTCCGATGCGATGGCTCACGGCGATCGCCCGCACCCCCTCGGCCTGGGCGGCCACCTCGGCCGCGACCTCTTCGAGGATCTGCTGAGCGGTGGGATGTGCCGAGTACTCGAGTCTGGTCACCGAACGGCCGCCATCGTGGTCGCGAACGACACCCGAGAAGCCGACGACGGCTCCGGCCGCCTCGTGCGCGACGAGTTCTTCGTACTCGGTCAGCGAGATCGGCGCGTCGGTCACTTCTACCCGGATTACGGCTGCGCTCACCGGTTGTGGTCCTTTCCCCCGAGCTGATCCAACGCGTGCTCCAGCACGTGATCGAGCACGCCCAGCCCGTCTTTGACGCCGCCGGGCGACCCCGGCAGGTTCACGATCAATGTGCGCCCGGAAACGCCGCAGACGCCACGGGAGAGCACCGAGGTCGGCACCTTGTGTACGCCGGCACGCCGGATGGCGTCGGCGAGCCCGGGCACCTCGTAGTCCAGGACGGCCATGGTCGCCTGGGGCGTTGCATCAGTCGGCGAAATGCCGGTGCCGCCCGAGGTGATGATGAGGTCGACGTGTTCGGCCAACGCTGAGCGCAGGGCCTCGCCCACCGCGCTGCCGTCCGGCACCACCATCTGCTCGGTGACGTCGTAGCCGCGATTGGCCAACCAGCCGACGATGAGAGGTCCGGTCCGGTCGTCGTACACACCGGCGGCCGCCCGGGTGGATGCGATCACAACCCGGGCAGAACGTGTCACTGCGTTGGTCTTTCCCACAAACCCGTTTTACCGCCTTCTTTACGCACGACGCGGATGTCGTCGATGCGTGCGGCGGGGTCGACGGCCTTGATCATGTCGTAAAGCGTCAGCGCGGCCACGCTCACGGCCGTCAGTGCTTCCATCTCGACACCGGTGCGGTCGGTGCTGCGAACGGTCGCGGTGATCGCGACCGCCGATTCGCGCACGTCGAAATCCACGTCGACACCGGTGAGTGCCAGCTGATGGCACAGCGGGATCAGGTCGGGAGTCCGCTTGGCCGCCAGGATGCCCGCCACCCGCGCGGTCGCCAGCGCATCGCCTTTGGGCAAGCCGCCGGACGCGATGAGCGACACGACGTCGGCCCGGGTCAGCAGCGTGCCCTGCGCCACCGCGGTGCGTTTGGTGACGTCCTTGGCCGTGACGTCGACCATGTGGGCCGCGCCGGACTCGTCGAGATGCGACAGTCCCACCGTTACCTGTTGACGACGGTGACCGACTGGACGAATGGCAGCTCTTCGGCTGGCAGCGGGAAGGTGATGTCACCGAACGGAGACAGTGAACCGGTGCGATCGGAGACGAGCTCACTCACCGCGTGGTCATCGCCGTCGGAGAGCACCGGCCAGCCGTTGTCGACGTACTGTTTCTTCTTCTTGTCAGCCACGCCCCATATTGTGGCAGGCCCCATCGCCGGTCGCGATACCGGCGGGCTGCTTTACGCTGGTCAGGATATGAGCGCCGCACCGACTCCCGGAATTCCGCTGGGCGCGTGGCTGGCCGACCTCCCCGACGAGGGACTCATCCGTCTACTGGAGTTGCGGCCTGACCTGAGCCAGCCGCCTCCTGGCACCATCGCGGCGCTCGCCGCCAGGGCCACGTCGCGGCAGTCGGTCAAGGCCGCCACCGACGGACTGGATTTCCTGCGGCTCGCGGTGCTCGACGCGCTGCTGGTCTTACACGCCGACACCGCGGCGGTCCCTCTTTCTGCAGTGACCGAACTGCTTGGCGAGCGGGCCGATGAGACCGACGTGCTCGCGGCGATCGACGATCTGCGCGAACGCGCCCTGGTGTGGGGTGAGACGTCGGTGCGGGTAGCTCCCGAGGTCGCATCCGGACTGCCCTGGTACAGCGGGCAGGCCGTCTTGGAGGTACCGGACCGCAGCGCCGAGGACCTCGCCGGCCTGCTGGACGGGCTCGACGACGCCCAACGGGACCTGCTGGCCCGACTGTTGGAGGGTTCGCCGGTGGGCCGCACGCGCGACGCGGCTCCCGACGCTCCGAGCGATCGTCCGGTGCAGCGACTGTTGGCGGCCGGGTTACTGCGCCGGATCGACAACGACACGGTGATCCTGCCCCGCCTCGTGGGGCAGGCGTTGCGCGGTGAGGTGCCAGGCCCGACCACGTTGACCGCGCCGGAACTGAAGACCTCCACGACGACCGCCGGCGACGTCGACGCCGTCGCAGCCGGCGCGGTCATCGATCTACTGCGCGAAATCGAGTTGGTGCTCGAAAGTCTCGGCACCACACCCGTTCCCGAGCTGCGCAGCGGCGGGCTGGGGGTGCGTGACGTCAAGCGGCTGGCCAAATCGACCGGGATTGACGAAGGCCGCCTCGGCCTTCTGCTGGAACTCGCGGCCGCCGCCGGGCTGATCGCGGCGGGCATGCCGGACCCCGATCCCGGCGAGGGCACCGGCCCGTACTGGGCTCCGACGGTGGCCACCGACCGGTTCGTCGAATCGACGACGGCCGTGCGCTGGCATCTGCTGGCCTCGACCTGGCTGGATCTGCCCGCCAGGCCCGCGTTGATCGCCACCAGAGGACCTGACGGCAAACCGTTTGCCGCGCTGTCGGATTCGCTCTACTCGACCGCGGCGCCGCTGGACCGCAGGCTGCTGCTGCAGGTGCTGGCCGACCTTCCGCCAGGTTCCGGCGTCGATGCCGCCGAGGCGTCGCGGGCGATGATCTGGAGACGGCCGCGCTGGGCCGCACGCCTGCAGCCCGGCACGGTGAGCGCGCTCCTCACCGAAGCCCACGCCCTTGGGATGGCGGGCCGGGGCGCGATCAGCACACCCGCTCGCGGCCTCTTGGCGGGAGATGCCGACGAGGATGTGCTGGCGGCGATGTCGAAGGCGCTGCCCAAGCCGCTCGATCATTTCCTGCTGCAAGCCGATCTCACGGTGATCGTGCCCGGACCGCTGGAGCGCGACCTGGCCGAGCAGTTGGCAGAGGTGGCCACCGTGGAATCAGCAGGCGCTGCCATGGTCTATCGCATCAGCGAACCGTCGGTGCGACGCGCCCTCGATTCCGGACGGACCGCGAGCGAGCTACACAGCTTCTTCGAAAAGCACTCGAAAACCCCGGTGCCGCAAGGTCTTACCTATCTCATCGACGACGTCGCTCGGCGACACGGCCAGTTGCGGGTCGGCATGGCGGCGTCGTTCGTGCGGTGCGAGGATCCCGCGCTGCTCGCGCAGGCCGTCGCCTCCCCCGGTTCCGAACGCCTCGAATTGCGACTCCTGGCCCCGACGGTCGCGGTGTCGCAGGCGCCGATCGCCGACGTGCTCGCCGTACTTCGCGACGCGGGATTCGCACCGGCAGCTGAAGATTCGACCGGCACCGTCGTCGACATCAGGGCCCGCGGCGCACGCGTCACCGCACCGACGCGACGTCGGGTGTACCGGCCGCCGACGCCTCCGACCGCACAGACTCTCGGCGCGATCGTCGCGGTATTGCGCAAGGTCGCGGCCGGACCATTTGCCAGCGTCCGCCTCGACCCCGCGATGGCCATCACGCAATTGCAGGAAGCCGCGATCGCGCAGTCCTCCGTCGTGATCGGCTACGTCGACCCGGCAGGCGTGGCCACGCAACGCGTCGTGGCTCCGATCAACGTCCGCGGCGGACAACTCACCGCCTACGACCCGGCCGCCGGGCGGGTACGGGAATTCGCGATCCATCGCGTGACATCGGTTGTGTCAGCTGACGATTGAGGATCGTCGTCGATGCCAATCGGCGAAGCGATCCGGTAGACACGCCACCTCGAGATCAAGGTCGCCGGACGCTTGCCTACTCACGAGAAAGGCATGCGCCCGCTCAAGCTGCTCTGCTTCTTTTTCTTTCCTTCTTCTGGGATGTGTCGGCGCCGCCCTTACCGGAGGATCCGATGGCTATGTCAACTCCAGTTGGCGCCCCGGTAGGAGGGTTTAAAGTGGCCCCAGTTGTGCCGTGGGAGGCGGACTTTGGCGGGTTAGCCTCGGCTGATAGTCCACTGTCGAAAGTGGATTTCGGCTGCGGAAAGATCAAACAACGGGGGTGTGTCGAAGGCAAGGCGTTAGAGGCTTTAAGGCTCACGATCGGCGTCTAGCTGCGAGTGGATCTGATCGTCCTCGGTTGACTAGAAGCAAGACAGCTTCGCGATACGGAGAAGATCTGTGGCGGTTAGCTATCGTCGATGAGGACATTGATGACGTCGGTTCCGTTGCCGGGCTGGGCTTCTCGGGTGAGCACGCGGATAGGGATGGAGCCGGTCCGCCTGAGTGGAACGTGGTGGTGGTATTCCGCGGTTGCCAGGATGCTGCCGAAGGTGAGTTCGGGTTCGGGGAAGTTCAGTGGCGTGTCGAAGATGAGTCGACCTAGGCCGGTGGTGTCGGTGCCGCGGTACACATAGATGTCGACCGTGCGATCACCGTGTTGGTCTTGGTCGTCGGCGAAGGTGAAGACGTTGACGCTGGATTCGTCGGCAATGAACTCCACGGGATACTCATCGCCAAGTTCGGGAACCTCGTCCCAACCCAATGCCACGAAGGAGACTTGTTGGTAGTCCGGAATCATTGTGGCTTGAGCGAGTAGTTCGTTGCCCGCCATTCTGGTTGGTCCTCTCGGCTGGGTTGAGTGTCATTTGGGCTTTTTGTGGTGTTTCTTGCTCTTCTTGTCTTTCTTGGGTTTCTGCTTGTTGTGGTCGCGGTTCTTGTTCGATGACGCGGAGTGATCGCCGTTACCATTGTTGTTGCTGTCGCGGGTGGCTTGCACCCCGGCCTTCTGCACGGCGGTGAGGCGTTGGCGGTTGGTGACGGTGCTGACCCGTTCGGCGTCGATAGCGCGTTGCTGGGCGGGGCTGGACGGACGTAACTGTGGTTGCCGTTGGAGCAGGTCGCGTTGCGCGCAGTTGCGGCAGCTGGTTTGGCCGGCGCGGTTCCGGAACACCACTTCGACTAGATCGCCAGGCTTCAGCTTGTACTTGCGGATCACGGTCGACCAAGTATTGCCCTCGACCGAGGATGCCCTGGGATTGAGGTACCGCACGTTAGGGCGGCCAGTGCCGCGGTCGGCGCTCATAGCGAGTGGTTTCTCGTCGCGCGCATACCCCGACCGCAGCGGGAAGCCTTTCATGGCTTCGTTGCGATTAGCGTTCCGTGCTGACTGAGTGGCGATCGGAAAAGGACTGGGTTGGTCGAGGATTGCCGCTTCGTAGTGGTCGATGAACGGTCCTTGCCCGCCCATCTTGGTTTCGTCGTAGACCCCGGCCGGATGCTGGGTGATGCACCCGCAGTCCAGAGTGTGTCCCGGGGGAACGTGTACGGGAGCCTTGCCCGGGGGCGCGTTGGGAGCTTTGGGAGTGCTCACACCAGGCACCGGTGGTTTCGCCGCGTCCGCGATCTCCTCGGCGAGTTGCGCTGGCGGGGTGGGGGTGGCTTTGGCGACGTCGATGACGTCGTCGGCGTGCTTGCCGAACTGCTCGACGGCGAGTTCGGCGCCCTCGGTGACCACCTTCTTGGCCGCGCCTTGCGGGGTCACGACGGAGGCGGCGCCGAGCACCGCGGAGGCGATGCCCAGGGCTTGGTTGTCAGGCATGGCGGCGGCGGCGATATCCACGGCGGCACTGGAGATGTTGACAGTGGCCGAGGCGATCATGGCAGCCCCGGCCGGGCCGCCGACGCCGGTGACCGCCAACGCGACACCACCCACGAGTAGAGCGGATTCGAGTGGGTTTTCCTTGACGAACCCGCCCACGGCCTTGGCGCCGGAGACGGTGGCCGACGCGACGGTTGTGACTGCCGAGGTCGCGGTGTCGGCGAGTGAGCTGACGGTGTTGGTGAACGAATCGAGGAACCCTTGGGGCAGCGGTGTTCCGCCGGTGAGGTGCAGGGGTGGGTCGACGTAGACCGGCCAGGTGGTGTGCGGTTGGGGGTCGATGACTTCGGCGAGCACATATAGCTGCGGGGCGAGTTGTTTGACCACATACGAGCTGGGCACCAATCGGCCGGTGGCGTCGCGGGTTTCGGCCGGTGAGAACATGCCGATGGTCTCGGCGGTCGGGGTGGCTTTGTTGATGGTCAGGTAGCCGTTGGTGTGGGCGAGCATGACGGTGTCGGCCGGGGTACGCACGAAGGTGGTGACCATCCGTGGCCCGCCCGGATCGCTGATCCGCGCCACGGTGCGAGTGCCGGTGGCGGTGTTTTCAGCCAGCATGTCGAACCCGGCCCCGGCATTCGGGTAGACGACCTGCCCGCCCGCGGTGTGCTGGGCGTTTCCGAGCCCGCCGGGCAACACCACCTGCACCGGGCCGGCGGCGGTGGGTGCGGTCAGGCCGGCCACCGGCTCCTCGGGTAATCCGGCGCGGCGCGCCTCGACGGTCAGAGTGGGATCGGAGCCGACCGCCGAATCGGTGAACGCAGCGACTGCGGCGTCGGCGAACCCTTGCGCCGCCGACACCGTGCGCGCCGCCTGCCCCACCCCGCTCGACGGCGCGGCCAGGTGCAGCCCGCCGACGGTGACCGCCACCGCGCACAACGCGGCCAGCCAACGCGCCGGCCACCCCAACCAGATACTTTGCTGACCGTCGCGCAGGAAGTTTCCTGCACCCGCGATCCAACCTCGCTCCCCCGACATGCGATCTCCCGATCAGCAACTTTTCATAGTTTGCACGCAGCTATCATCAGCACGCTTGATCAGCACTGTAGACATGCGCGCCTACATGGTCAATACACAGCTACAATTCGCAACTTCGACGCGCACCTGGCATCGTCCAAATCTCATCTAGCGAAAATTCCCTACCAGGGTTGAGGAACTACAGCTATCTATTGGGAACCGGCCGTCAATAGTCGTCACCGTTACTGTGAACGCAGCTGGTCACAGATAGCTGTCGGAGTTACCTCCGCGTCTGAATCTCCGTGCGCCAGACGTCCAGCTCGACGGGTTCGGAATAATGGACAGGATGAGTTTGCAGCCGGGAAGCAGGGCGGATCGCGCATGACTGACGGCCCGTTGATCGTGCAGTCCGACAAGACGGTCCTGCTCGAGGTCGACCACGAACAAGCAGGAGCGGCGCGGGCCGCGATCGCACCCTTCGCCGAGCTGGAGCGTGCCCCCGAACACGTGCACACCTACCGCATCACGCCGCTCGCGTTGTGGAACGCGCGCGCGGCCGGTCATGACGCCGAGCAGGTCGTCGATGCCCTGGTGTCGTTCTCCCGGTATCCGGTTCCGCAGCCGCTGCTGGTCGACATCGTCGACACCATGGCGCGTTATGGCCGCCTGCAGCTGGTCAAACACCCAGCGCACGGTCTGACGCTGGTCAGCCTCGACCGCGCCGTGCTCGAGGAGGTGCTACGTAACAAGAAGATCGCGCCGATGCTGGGCGCGCGCATCGACGACGACACCGTTGTCGTGCACAACAGCGAACGCGGCCGGGTCAAGCAGATGCTGCTCAAGATCGGTTGGCCGGCAGAAGATCTCGCCGGTTACGTCGACGGGGAGGCACACCCCATCGAGCTCGCACAAGACGGCTGGGCCTTGCGCGACTACCAGGAAATGGCCACCGAATCGTTCTGGGCGGGCGGCTCGGGCGTCGTGGTGCTGCCATGTGGCGCGGGCAAGACGTTGGTCGGTGCGGCCGCGATGGCCAAGGCCGGCGCCACCACATTGATCCTCGTCACCAACACGGTGGCGGGCCGGCAGTGGAAGCGCGAGCTCGTCGCCCGTACCTCGCTGACCGAAGACGAGATCGGCGAATACTCGGGCGAGAAAAAGGAGATCCGGCCCGTCACCATCGCGACGTACCAGGTGATCACCCGCCGCACGAAGGGCGAATACAAGAACCTGGAAATCTTCGACAGCCGCGACTGGGGCCTGATCATCTACGACGAGGTGCACCTGCTGCCCGCGCCGGTGTTCCGGATGACCGCTGACCTGCAGTCTCGCCGGCGCCTCGGGCTGACCGCGACGCTGATCCGCGAGGACGGCCGCGAGGGCGACGTGTTCAGCCTCATCGGCCCCAAGCGCTACGACGCACCGTGGAAGGACATCGAAGCCCAGGGCTGGATCGCGCCCGCCGAGTGCATCGAGGTGCGGGTGACGATGACCGACAACGAGCGCATGCTCTACGCCACCGCGGAACCCGAGGAGCGCTACAAGCTGTGCTCGACCGTCCACACCAAGATCGCGGTGGTGCGCTCGATCCTCGAGCGCCATCCCGGCGAGCAGACCCTGGTGATCGGCGCCTACCTCGACCAGCTCGAGGAACTGGGGCAAGAGCTCGACGCGCCGGTGATCCAGGGGTCGACGAAGAACGCCGAACGCGAGGCGCTGTTCGACGCCTTTCGCCGCGGTGACATCTCCACGCTGGTGGTTTCCAAGGTCGCCAACTTTTCCATCGACCTTCCGGAAGCCTCAGTGGCCGTGCAGGTTTCGGGCACGTTCGGCTCGCGCCAGGAAGAGGCACAACGGCTGGGACGGTTGCTGCGCCCCAAGGCAGGCGGTGGCGGTGCGGTGTTCTATTCGGTGGTCTCCCGCGACAGTCTCGACGCGGAGTACGCCGCGCACCGGCAGCGGTTCCTGGCCGAGCAGGGCTACGGCTACATCATCAAAGACGCCGACGATCTACTCGGCCCGGCGATCTAACCGCGACTCCGCAACGTCATCAGCAGTTCGCCGTCCGGGCCGCCGGTGAACGTCAACTCGCGGCGCAGCCGCTGACCAGGTACGAGATCGAGCTCGAACCGTTGGGCCAGGCTCGCGATGATCAACGTGGCCTCGAAATTGGCGAACCCAGAGGCGATGCACATGCGCTTACCCGCCCCGAACGGCATCTGCGCACGACGCTGCGCACCGTCGAGATTTTCCTTGAGAAACCGTGACGGATTGAAGTCGTACGGGTTGCCCCACACGCGGGCGTTGTGGTGCATGCTGTGCATCAAGATGGCCACGCTGGTTCCGGCTTTGATCGGGTAATCGCCAAGGATGTCATCGCCTTTCGCCATCCGGGCCACGCCCATGATCGGCGGGTACACGCGCATGGCCTCGGCAACCACTGCCTGTGTCCAGGGCAGGTTGTCGACGTCGTCGGCAGTGGGTTCGCGTCCGCCGAGAACGTCGTCGAGCTCACGGCCCAGCCGTTGGCGCGCCTCGGGATTCTGCGACAGCAGGTACCAGGTCCAGGCCAGTGCCGCCGCGGTGGTCTCGAAGCCGGCCCCGAGGAATGTCATCACCTCGTCGCGGATCTCCAAATCGGTGTAACGGTAACCGGTTTCGGGATCCTCAGCGGCTATCAACAGTGCCAGCAGATTGTCGGTGCGCTCGATCTTGCCGCTGCGGTGGTCGGCGATCAACTGGTCGATGAACCGCTCTATCCGGCTCAGACCCCACCTGGCCCGCGGTGCGATTACCCACGCACCCCGCCGCAGCGCATTGATCGCGAGCCGAGGTGAGGACATCTTGTCGGCACCCCAACGCAACGGCCGCGCCACGCCGAGCAGGAACCCGTAACCGAAAAGGGTTAGCAGCCGGGCGAAGTCGGTGCGCATCTGTTCGGCGAGCTTGCCGGTGAGTTCGATGCCGAACATCGTGCGCGCGATGATGTCCATCGTCACGTAGTTCATCTCCGCAGCGATGTCCACGGGCCGCCCGGAGGCCAGGATCCTGTCCCAGCGGTCAGCGGCCGCGACGCACGCAGCGGTCATCTGCGGCGCGAACGTGTCCACCTGACGTTTGGCGAAGAGGGGCTGAACCAGACGCCGGTTGCGTTGCCACAGTTCGTCATTCAGATCGGTGACCAGGCCGCGTCCGAACGCGACGGCCAGCAGGTCGTACTCGGCGTTCTTGGCGTAGTTGTCCTGATTGGACACCAGGACGTGGCGCGCGATATCGGGGTTGCGCACCACCACGAACTTGGCCAGCGGCGTACGTGCGACGACGATGTCGTCCTGACCGGGCAGTTCGGTGGCGTACTCGTAGATCGTGTGCCGGTACCCCGCCCGGATGGCCTTCATGGCGAGCCACCACGACTTCAGATAGCCGACCTCGGTGTGTTGCCAACGCACCGGTGTCGGCGCCCACCGCGGCGGATGCAAGCTCGCCTCGGCGTGGACTGGGCACGCGACTTGCGCGGACTGTGCGCTCGGCTGGGACATATGCCACCTCCCCGGGAGTCCGCGCACCCCCCGGAGCACGGACTCGCGGTATACGGTACCGCTGGTACCGAGTCAGGCCAAGCCCCTAATTTCAGGTATGCGGCCCCATGGTCTTCACCACGGTCAGCAACACCACCGAATCCGCCAACGCGTGCAGGGTGTGGCGGGTACGCGGGATCACGATGTGGTCGCCCGGCGACCCTTCCCAGCTGGCCTCCGAGTTCGCCAGCCGGACCCTGCCCTCGATCACCTGCAGAGTCGCCTCACCGGGGCTCTCGTGCTCGTCCAGACCACTGCCCTGCGTGAGGGCGATCAGCGTCTGACGCAGTGCGTGTTCATGCCCGCCGTAGACGGTGTGGGCACTACGTCCGCTGTTGGCCGTCCGGGCTGAGGCCAACTGCTGACGCGCAAGCGCGGTGAGCGAGATCTTCTCCATACTTGAATCGTGCCACTTCGTGACGGCAGATTCTGCGCAGTCGGGTCAACCGCCGGTGTTCGCGGTGGACAACTGCGCCTTGGCGCTACGCGCCCACTCGTCGGCCAGGATCTCCGGCCGCCCGTCGAGTAGTCCGGCAATCGCCTGCGCGGCGACCACCGCGGGATCGATCTTCTGGTCCGCGGGAACGTAGCTGACCATGTCGGTGTCCATATAGCCGACGTGCAAGGCGGCGACGTGAATCCCGCGCGGCGCGAGGTCGATCCGCATGGCATCGGTGAGCGCCCACGCGGCCGACTTGGCCGCGGCATACGCGCCCGAGGTCGGCGGGTGGTACCAGGACAGGACCGACAGGACGTTGAGAATCGCACCGCCGCCGTTACGTTCGATGATCGGCGCGAACTCGCGTGTGACGTTGAGGGTTCCGAAGTAGTGGGTCTCCATCTCCAGCCGGATGTCCTCGATTGGCCCGGTCAACAGGTTCGCCCGTGTCGAGACACCGGCGTTGTTCACCAATACCGTGACGTCTTGCGCGATTTCGGCCGCACGGCGCACCGACTCCGGATCGGTGATGTCCAGTTGAACGGGAATCACCCCGGGCAGGTCGACCGTCTCGGGCCTCCTGGCCGCCGCATACACCTTTGCCCCGCGTGCGACGAGCTCGGCGGCGAGCAGGCGCCCCAACCCACGGTTGGCTCCGGTCACCAGTGCGGTGATGTTCTGTGTCATCGGACCACTCCTTTCGCGTTGTGCGGACACCACAACAATTCGGATCTATGTCTGCAATCCCGTGGTGTGAAAGGCAGTTCCTTGCAGCTGAGAGGATTTGGATCGTGGAACCGAGCGGCGCCGCGCCGGACGATGGATCGATGCAACACCATGCGCATGTGGCCCGGACGGCGGCAGCACTGGCCGCCGCGATGGGCATCGGCCGATTCGTCTACACGCCGATACTGCCGCTGATGACCGCACAAGCCGGAATCTCGCCGCACACCGCGGCCAACCTGGCCACCGTGAACTATGTCGGATATCTGGCGGGTGCCCTGATGGGTACCGTTTGGCCACGGCTTGCCAGATCGATGACCGCGTGCCGCGTGTGCCTGATCGGCCTCATCGCCAGTCTTGCCGCAATGCCGTTGTCCACCAATCCAATCGAGTGGACAGCGCTGCGCGCCGTGGCCGGGCTGACCAGCGCACTGGTGTTCGTGATCGCAGTCAACACGATGCTGGAACACCTCCATGACCATCCTGCGCGTCTTGCCGGCTGGGGGTTCGGCGGTATCGGAGCAGGCATCGCGCTTTCGGCGGTGCTCGTGCTGGCCATCGACGACTGGAAGGCGGCCTGGTGGGCGTCGGCGGCGGTGTCCGCGGTGCTGGCGATCGGCGCCTGGTCGATGCAGCACGCCCCCGTCACGGCGACGGCAGCCGATGATGCCGGACAGCGCCCACCGCACGGCGCCTTCTCGTTGCTGCTGGCCAGCTACACGCTCGAAGGGATCGGCTACATCATCGCCGGGACGTTCCTGGTCGCGGCAGTCGCACAAGGTGCACCGGACTGGCTGGGGGGCGGCACGTGGCTCGTAGTCGGCGTGGCGACCGTTCCGTCCGCGGCATTGTGGGCAACCCTGAGTAGCCGATGGTCCCATCCGGGCTTGCTGGTGGCGGCACTGTGCCTGCAGGCGGTCGGGATCGCCGTCGCGGGTTTGGTCGGCGGAATCACCGCCGCACTGGTCGGTGCCGTGCTGTTCGGCGGCACCTTCGTCGGAGTGAGCACACTCGCGCTGGCCGCCGGACGCCTGCTGCGTTATCCGCGTGCAGTTGCGTTGTTGACCGCGGGGTACTCGGTGGGCCAGATTGTCGGCCCGCTGATGGCGGCGCCGCTACTGCACCACGGGTTCCGGCCCGCGCTGGTCCTCGGCGCTGTCGTGGTGCTGGCCGCCGCTCTGATCGCCGGGCTTATGCGGATCATCGGCGGGCAGCCAGACCGTCGGGTCGGTCAGCCCGAAATCATTGGTGCCGCCGGTGAATTCGTCGATGACGGCGTGGACAGCGGGGTTGTCTTCGCCACGCCGCCACACCAACGACCACGTCCACAACGGTGACGGGTGAATCACCGGCCGACGCACCAGACCCCGCGGCAGCGACACATCCTGGCCCTTGGGGTTGTTGAGGACCGGACGACGCAGCCGGCGCACATGCTCGAAGAACGTCGGGCCGGTGACGCCGCCGTCGTCGGTACGCATCACCCGCGCGCCCGTCGCGGCCGCGAACTGCTCGCCGTAGCGGTTCCACGACGACCAGCTGGCACCGTCGGCGTCCACCAGCACCACGGTGTCGGCGGCCTCGACCGGGGCTTCGTCGGTGCCGGCGTCCAACGCGTACAACCGGTCGACGCCGAGCAGCCGCGCGTCAAGCGACAGCGCGTCGAGGTCGGCGTTCTGCACCCAGCAGATCGCCAGGTCAAGGCTGCCGTCGGCGACGCGGGCGGCCTGCGTGTGCGAGGGCATCACCCACGTGTCCACCCGCAGTTCGGCGACGCCCGCGGCCCGCTCGGCCCAATCGGTCGGGCACCAGTTCACACAGCCGATTCGCACCGGGTCGGAGACCGCCATACCTTTTGCGCGCCTGCGTAGTTCGTCGGCCTGGGCGATCAACGCGCGGGCATCGGGCAGTAGTGCCGCCCCGGCCGAGGTGAGTGCGACCGACCGCCGGTCCCGGTCGAACAGGGTGACCTTGAGGTCGCGCTCCAGCGCCTTGATCTGCTGGGACAGCGACGGCCCTGCGATGCGCAGACGCTCGGCAGCGCGGCCGAAGTTCAGTTCCTCGGCGACGGTGACGAAATAGCGCAGCTGCCGCAGCTCCACCGTTGCAGCGTAATAGGCACAGCCTCTCAGCAGAGAGGCAACCGGTCCCGTCGACCGGACATGAGTGCGCCCGATGCCGTGTTGAGTGGTGCAACCGGATAGGACCGGATCAGAAAGGGACCAACATGAACACTCCAGTTGCGATCATCACCGGCGCATCTCAGGGCATCGGCGCGGGCCTGGTGGCGGGATACCGCAAGCTCGGTTACGCCGTCGTCGCGAACTCACGCAGCATCGGCGAAAGCGACGACCCCATGGTGCTGACCGTGGCGGGTGACATCTCCCAGCCTGGCGTCGGTCAGCGCGTCGTCGACGCGGCGCTGCAACGCTTCGGCCGCATCGACACGGTCGTCAACAACGCAGGCATCTTCATCGCGAAGCCGTTCACCGAGTACACCGACGCCGACTACGACGCGATCACCGGCGTGAACCTGCGCGGGTTCTTCGAGGTATCCCGAGCAGCGCTCGCCGCGATGGGCGACTCCGGCCACATCGTCAACGTCTCCACCAGCCTGGTGGATCAGGCCAATTCGAAGGTGCCCGCGGCGCTGGCCTCCCTGACCAAAGGTGGACTGAACGCGGTCACGAAGGCGCTCGCGGTCGAATATGCGAGCCGTGGCATTCGCGTCAACGCGGTGGCTCTCGGCTCGATCAACACGCCGATGCACGATCCGTCCAGTCACGACTTCATGGCGTCGCTGAACCCGATGAATGAGCTCGGTGAAATCGACGACGCCGTCCAGGCGGTGCTGTACCTGGAGCAGGCCGGGTTCGTCACGGGCGAGATCCTGCGCGTCGACGGAGGTCAAAGTGCAGGCCACTGAGGACATCCTGCGCGGGGTGCTCGACGTGTGGAAGGCCGGCATCGACGCACACGAGCCGCAGCGGGTGGCCGACGTGTTCACCGCCGATGCGATCTTTCAGGGCCTGCGGCCCTACAGCGTCGGACAACAGGGGGTGTTCGAGTACTACGACTCCCAGCCGGCGGGCATGACGGTCGACTACCGCATCCGCGAGACGCGCAACCTCGCCGACGGAGTGGTGCTCGGATACCTGGTCGCGGACTTCTCCTTTCGCGACCGGGACCCGATCCACCTAAACCTGGGTGTGGTGGTCACTCGCAATGACGCCGGGTGGCAAATCGCGCACTACCAGGTCAGCCCAGTGCAGGGATGACCTTCTGCTCGAACAGTTCGATACCCGACCGGTCGTATGCGGCCTCCGGGAAGTACAGGATCGCGTACTCACACCCGAGATCACGCATCCGCTGCAGTTTCTCGACGACCTGTTCCGGTGTGCCGGAGGCGGATTCGGGAGCACTCATGGTCGACAACATCGCGTCGACCGCGGCCTCCCCCGCCACCGGCACCTGGCGGTCGCGCAGCCGGGCGATCCGGTCTTTGACATCGGCTTCCGAATCGCCGATGACGGCGTTGAAGTTGGCCGACCGCACGATCGCGTCGTAGTCGGTGCCGACCTCGCGGCAATGCCCGGCCAGCACTTCCGATTTGTGGGCGAACCCGTCGGGCGCGGAGGTGAAGTTGGTGTACTGCGCATACTTGGCCGCGATGCGCAGCGTCACCTTCTCTCCGCCCCCGGCGATCCACAGCGGGATGCTGTTTTCCTGCAACGGCTTCGGTGCGACGATCGCGTCGTCGACCTGATAGTGCTTGCCGTCGAAGCTGACCCGGCCGTCGCGCCACGCGTCACGCATGATCTGCACACCCTCGTCGAGACGGCCCAGCCGCACCCCGGCCGACGGGAAGCCGTAGCCGTAAGCCCGCCACTCGTGCTCGTACCACCCGCCACCGATGCCCATCTGGATACGGCCGCCCGAGATGATGTCGGCGGTGGCCGCGACCTTCGCCAGGTACACCGGGTTGCGATAGCTCATCGCCGTACACATCTGGCCGAGTTTGATGCGTGACGTCGTCGCCGCGTACGCCGACATCAACGACCACGCCTCATGCGTCGCCTCGTCGGTGGGCACCGGAACGGTGTGAAAATGGTCGTACACCCACAGCGAATCCCAGGCGCCGCCGTCGGCGTAGGTGGCCAGGTCCTTCATGACCGGCCAGTGCTGCTGTGTGGGAATGTCTACGAGATCGAGTCGCCAGCCCTGCGGAATGAAGAGTCCAAAGCGCATGGATCCTCACTCTACGACGGCCTGCCGTGTCGGTGGACGCGGCTAGCCTGAGTTCATGGCCCTTTCCAAGGAAGAACGCGAACAGTTTCTCGCCGAACCGCACATCGCCGCACTGTCGGTGTATGCCGGAGACAAGCGTGGTCCGCTCACGGTCCCGATCTGGTACCAGTACTCACCCGGCGGTGAGCCCTGGGTGCTGACGGGTGTCGGGTCGCGCAAGCACCGGCTCATCGAGGCCGCCGGCCATTTCTCGCTGATGGTCGAGCGGCTCGAGCCGACCGTCCGCTATGTCGCCGTCGACGGTGCCGTCAGCCGGATCGAGCCGAGCACCGACGAACAACTCGTCGAGATGACCAAGCGCTACCTCGCCCCGGAAAAGGTCGAGGGCTACCTGGAGTTCGCGCGCCGCGAGCACGGCGAGAGCGTCACGGTGTACCTGAAGCCCGAGCATTGGCTCTCGGCGGACCTGGGGTCGGTGTGACGCCCTAAGTTTCGGCGCGGCCGCCGAGGTGCTTGGCGAGGAACCGGTCGGCTCGATGATAGAAGTCGAGCCGGTTCTCGGGCTTGGCGAAGCCGTGGCCCTCGTTCTCGTACAGCGCGTACTCGTGGTCGATGCCGTGCTCAGCCATGGCCGCGACGATCTGCTCGGACTCGGCTCGTTTGACCCGGGGATCGTTCTCGCCCTGGGCGATGAGCATCGGGATGCGGATGTCCTGCACTCGCGACAGCGGCGACCGTGACCACAGGAAATCGGGGTCGTCGCCAACTCGCTTGTGCCACAACGCGATCATCGGCTTCCAGTACTCGGGGAACGAGTCCATGAGGGTGTTGAGGTTGGATGGACCGACCATCGAGACCGCACACCGGAACACGTCCGGGGTGAACGTCGCCCCGATCAGCGCCGCGTAGCCGCCGTAGGATCCGCCGTAGATCGCGATGCGATCACGGTCGACGATGCCCCGCTCGACCAGGTAGTCGACGGCGTCGATCAGGTCGTCGTGCATCTTGGCTCCCCACTCGCGGTTGCCCGCGTTGAGGAACTCCTTGCCGTAACCGCTCGAGCCGCGGAAGTTCACCTGCACGCACAGATAACCGCGGTTGGCCAGCCACTGCGCCTCCGGATCGAGGCCCCACCCGACACGCACCCACGGGCCACCGTGGACATCGAGCACCGCGGGCAGGTTCGTGCGCTGCTCGCCCGGCGGGTACGACAGGTAACCGTGGATGGTCAGGCCGTCGCGTGCGGTGAAGCTGAACGGCTCCATCGGCACCAGCGGATAATCGTTGAGTTCCGGACGATGATCGAACAGGAACGTCGCTGTCTGCGTAGCCCGGTCCCAGCGGTAGAACTTCACCGGCCCGGAGTCCTGATCGAACGCAACGAGCCAGGTGGTGTCGTCGTCGCTGCGGTCGCTGATGATCAACTCGCCGGCGTGCAGGCGTTGCAGCGCTTCGATGTCGCCACGGATCGCGTCGTCGAATATGCGGTACTCAAGGCGTTCTCCGTACCACGTCACGCCCTGGATCTCCCTGGTGTCGGGATGCATGATCACGCCGGCGATGTCGTAGGTGTCGTCCTCGGCGATCACTTCGGTCGCACCGGACTCGACCTGCATCTTGACGAGTCGCGACGTGTTCGACCCGACCGATGTCTGCAGATACATCCCGGTGCCGTCTTTCGTGAAGCCGACGGGCCCCGTCGACTCGGCGTCTTCCGGAGGTACCTCGAGTAGCGGCCGCCAATCCGCATGCTCGTCCTCGCGCACCATGATCACCATGCCGCCGTCAGGAGTAGGCGTCACCGCGCCGCGCACCTTCAGGTCATCATCGACCACCCAGCCGAGAAACCCGGGATTTTCGAGGACCTTGCGCAGCTCACCGGTCGTCAGGTCGAGGTGGTACACATCGTGCAGCTGCGGGTTGTCCTTGTTGATCCCGACAAGCACATCGTTCGGAAATCGCTTGTGATGGGCGATGAGTCGGCATTGCACACCGTCCATCGGCGTGAGGTCGCGTTCAGCACCCGTCTGCAGGTCGACGTCGTAGAGGCGGAAGTTCTCACTGCCGTCCTTGTCCCGAACGTACATGAGGTGACGATTGTCGTGCGCCCACAGATAACCCTGGATCCCGCGGTCCCTGTCATGAGTGACCGGCTGTTCGTTGCCGGACCCGGCGTCGCCGACGAACACGTTGAGCACGCCGTCGAGCGGCGCGAGGTACGACAGCCGGGTGCCGTCCGGCGAGATCTGCGGTGCGGCGCGCTCCGGGTGGCCCAACAAGACTTCCAGCGGGATCAGCTTGGCTCCGGTCATTGCGCCCCCGTATCAGCGATGCGGTCCAGTGCCGTTCGAGCGTAGCGTGACGAAGTGGCCGAACTATCCGATCAAGTAGTCAAGTTTCTGTCTGAAGGCACCCGCACCGCCGTCTTGAGCTGGGTCGCGAAGGACGGCCGGCCGTTGTCGGCGCCGGTGTGGTTCCTCGTCGACGACGGTGAGCTGGTCTTCAACACCGGCAAGGAAACCGCCAAGGGCCGGGCGTTGGCGCGAGATCCCCGGGTGGTGCTGTGCATCCACGACGACAACCCGCCGTTCTCGTTCGTACAGGTTCAGGGCGTCGCCACCATCAGCGAACAACCCGACGACCTGCTCGACGTCGCCACCCGAACCGGCGGCCGCTACATGGGTGCCGAGCGAGCCGAGGAATTCGGCAGGCGCAACGGAGTGCCGGGAGAGCTGGTGGTACGGGTCAAGCCGACCAAAGTGCATGCCGGATTCGACGTAGCGGACTGAGACGCGGAGTCGAAACCACTACGCTTTGCCCCATGGCAGAGTCGGTGCACGTTTCCACGTCCGCATTGCAATCGACGGCCGAAACGGTGGGCGGTATCGGCAACGAGATCGCCGGGTTTCGCGCAGGTCACCAGATCGCGGATGTGGCCGCACGGGCGATGAGCGGGTTGGCGTGCGGTGCGGCGGTGGCGGCTGCGGCCAGCCGGGTAGACGAAGCGTCCGCCGTGGTCGGATCCTCACTCACCAAGCTTTCCGAGGACCTGCGTGCGGCGGCTTCCAGGTACGACCAGACCGACGACGACGCGAGCGCGGCACTGGCACGACAATTCCGGACGATGGACGCCGAGTCGTAGTCGACGGGTTCGGCACCAATGACTGTCACGATTCCGACCATCCTGGCCTCGCGCCCCGCCGGCCTGATCGACGCGGCACAACTGGCGCAGCAGCAGGCGCAGACGGCCGTCGATCAACTGGACCAGGGTCGAAACGCCTTGGCAGACATGCGCAAAGGCTGGGACTCGGCCGCCTCCGACGCGGCGAGCGCCAATGCTGAGCGGGCATTCGCGAGCCACCGCAAGATCGTCGACGCACTGCACGACATGCATGCGGCACTGCAGCGCGGTGGCGACCAGATGTCGGCCACCCGCGCCGACGTCGCCGAGATCGTCAGCAAGATCCAACCGTTCGGATTCGAGGTTGACGACGACGGCACGGTTTCGATCGCCCCGGGTAGCCGGGCCGATGAAATGGCTTCGCGCAGCCCGGTTTTCGCGCGACAGATGCAGATGCTCGCGATGCAGTATTCGATCGACCTCAAGCGACTGATCGCCGAATTCGACACCCAGGACAACACGCTGGCCAACGCTCTGCAGCAGGCCACGGGCGACTTGGATCTGAAGGAGATCGCCCGGATGGGCCCCGCCGAGGAGGGCAAGCCTTCCGCGGACGACACAAAGAAGGACGGAAGCTCACCTGCCGAGCCAGGCAAGGACGCCGACCAGACCACGCCTGGCGCCACCCCTGCCGCAGTACCACCCGTGCCACCGGTGGTCACCGGGCCCGCCAATCCTCAGGCGGCGCCACGGCCGGCCGCCGCCACACCGCCACCGAAAACCGGTGGCACACCGACACAAACACGAGCCGCCGAACCGGCGCGGCCGAGCACTCCGGCGCCCACACCCCCACCGACGAAAGGTCCGGTGCCGGCGCAGGCCAATCCAACACAGCCGTCACGGCAGAGTGGCCCGGTACCCACCGCGCCGCCGACAACGCCGGGCCCCCCGGCCCAGGGCTCAGGTTCGACGGCCACGGCGGCAACGCCCGCGAGCTATTCGGCAGCACAGACGTCATCGTCCAGCGGTGCTCCGGACATCCAAGCCGTGAGCGCCACAGGCGGTCTCCCGGAGAAGATAATCTACGAGATCGACGACGATGGGTGGCTCTATCCGGTTGGGGACCCCGATTTCGACCCAGACGAATTTGATGACGACTGGGGACCTTAAGCTGCGCACACGAAAGAGGAGCCCATCATGGCCGACATTTCCGCATTCGCCGACGTGTTGTCGCGCGATCAGGGGTTGTGTGTGCTGAGCACGCTGCGCCGCGACGGCAGTATCCAGTCGTCGGTCGTCAATGCCGGGGTGATGGCCCACCCGCAGAACGCTGAGCCCGTCGTCGCGCTCGTGGCAATCGGCGGATCACTGAAACTGCGCCATCTGCGTGCCGACCCACGCGCCACCGTCGTCGCGCGCGCCGGTTGGCAGTGGGTCACGGTAGAGGGGACCGCCGAGATCATCGGCCCCGACGACTCGGACGTCGATCCTGAAACGCTGGGAGTGTTGTTGCGCAACATCTTTCAAGCCGCCGGCGGCACACACGACGACTGGGACACCTATGACCGGGTCATGCGCGAAGAGCGTCGGGCCGCGGTTCTGATCACGCCTACGCGCGTCTACTCCAACCCAGGGTGACAAGCGCAGACGACGTCAGCGCCGCTCGGTGTTCGCCCAGATACCGCCGTCGTCAAGGGCCTCCGCGACGTGCCGACAGTCGAGCAGATCCGCGTGCGGGCACGACAACGTATGCGTCAAGCCGTCAATTGCGGCCTGTATCACCGACAACTGCTGTTGAAGCTCGTCCTGCTTGCGGTGAATCATGTCGCGCCAGCCGTGGTTTGCGCGCCGCCGCTGATCGAGGAATTGACCGACCTCGTCAAGCGTCATGCCCGCCCGCTGAAGCATTCCGATCACCCGCAGCCGCTGCACGATCGACGGTTCGTACAGCCTGCGCAGCCCATTTCGGCCCGCGGGTGCGATGAGTTCGAGGCGTTCGTAGTAGCGCAGCGTCGACGTCGTCACGCCCGTCGACTTCACGACGTCAGCGATGT
Source organism: Mycolicibacterium wolinskyi str. Jessa 2025 (assembly GCF_049241375.1). Taxonomy (NCBI): domain Bacteria; kingdom Bacillati; phylum Actinomycetota; class Actinomycetes; order Mycobacteriales; family Mycobacteriaceae; genus Mycobacterium; species Mycolicibacterium wolinskyi. The sequence goes on along the minus strand of NZ_CP185960.1, from coordinate 1,094,199 downwards.
CCAGGAGTTGTTGCATTCACCGAACCTCTTGATTTGAAGTGCGGTTCAAGTATGACGCTGGGGCCATGAATGACAAGGCCTCCCTGCGCCACACAGCACCAACCCCGGGTTGAGATTGCGCACCGGGTCGTGAATGCCCGAGAACCACGACCCGGTACGCAATTTCAATGCCGGCAGACGCAAAAGCCCCCGGCTCGCGCCGGGGGCTTTTGACGTTGTTGCCTACGACTCCAGCGAGGCCGGCGGCAGGAAGCGGTCGCCGTACTTGGCGGCCAGCTCCTTGGCGCGCGCCACGAAGCCTTCCTTGCCCTTACCGGACGGGCCTTCGTAGCCGACGATGAACTGGTGCACACCACCGGTCCAGGCCGGGAAGCCGATGCCGAAGATCGAGCCGATGTTCGCGTCGGCGGTCGAGGTCAGCACGCCCTCGTCGAAGCACTTCTGGGTCTCGAGTGCCTCGGCGAACAGCATCCGGTCGATCATGTCCTGCAGCGGCGGGGTCGAGCTGCCCGACTTGAACGTCTCCCGTAAGCCGGACCAGAGACCCACACGCTTGCCGTCGGCGTACTCGTAGAACCCGGCACCCTTCAGTCGCGACGGGCGGCCGATCTCGATCATCTTCTCGACCACGGCCTCGGCCGGGTGCGGCACGTGCGTGCCACCCGAAGCCTCGACACCCTTGCGGGTCGCGACCGCGATCTTGTGCATGAGCTCCAGGTTCAGCTCGTCGGACAGCTGCAGCGGCGGTGCCGGGTAGCCGGCCTGCGAACCCGCCTGCTCGATGCTGGCCGGTTCGACACCCTCGCCCAGCATGGCCAGCGCCTCGTTGACGAAGGTGCCGATCACGCGCGAGGTGAAGAAGCCGCGGCTGTCGTTGACGACGATCGGGGTCTTCTTGATCGCCAGGGTGTAGTCGAACACGCGGGCCAGCGCCTCGTCAGAGGTCTTCTCGCCCTTGATGATCTCCACGAGCGGCATCTTGTCGACCGGTGAGAAGAAGTGGATGCCGATGAAGTCCTCCTGGCGCTTCACGCCGGTGGCAAGACCGGTGATCGGCAGCGTGGAGGTGTTCGAGCCCAGCAGTGCGTTCGGCTCGACGATGTCCTCGATCTCCTGGAAGACCTTGTGCTTGAGGTCCTGATCCTCGAACACGGCCTCGATCACGAAGTCGACGCCCTTCAGATCCTGCGGATCGGCGGTCGGGGTGATCTTGGCGAGCAGCGCGGCGGACTTCTCCTCAGTGGTCTTGCCTCGCTTGAGTGCCTTGGCCTCCAAGCCCTCCGAGTAGGCCTTGCCCTTCTGCGCGGCCTCGATCGTGACGTCCTTGAGCACGACGTCGTAGCCGGCCTTGGCCGACACGTAGGCGATGCCGGCGCCCATCATGCCCGCGCCCAGCACGCCGATCTTCTTGATCTCCTGCTTGGCGATGCCATCGGGCCGGCTGCCGCCGCCGTTGATGTGCTGCAGATCCAGGAAGAACGCCTGGATCATGTTCTTGGCGACCTGGCCCGTGACGAGCTGGGTGAAGTAGCGGCTCTCGATGCGCGACGCGGTGTCGAAGTCGACCTGCGCACCTTCGACGGCGGCGTCGAGGATCGCGCGCGGGGCGGGCATCGGCGCACCCTTGAGCTGCTTCTTCAGCAGCGCCGGGAACGACGGCAGGATGCCGGCCAGTGCCGGATGCGACGGCGTGCCGCCGGGCATCTTGTAGCCCTTGACGTCCCACGGCTGGGTGTGGCTGTCGGGGTTGGCCTTGATCCAGGCTTTGGCGGCGGGCACCAATTCCTCGACGCTGCCGACCAATTCGTCGACCAGACCGGTTTCCTTGGCCTTGGTCGGGTTGAACCGCGTGCCCTGGCTCAGCACCTCCATGAAGGCCTTCTGGATGCCGAACATGCGCACGGTGCGGGTCACGCCGCCACCGCCGGGCAGCAGGCCCAGAGTGACCTCGGGCAGACCGATCTGGCTGCCCTTGGCGTCGGCGGCGATGCGGTGATGACACGCCAGCGCGATCTCCAGGCCGCCACCCAGCGCGGCACCGTTGATGGCGGCGACGACAGGCTTGCCCAGGGTCTCCAGCTTGCGCAGGTCGGCCTTGATGAACTCGACCTCACTGAAGGCGTCGCCGGCGTTCTCCGGGCCGACGTTGATCATGCCCTTGAGGTCACCGCCCGCGAAGAAGGTCTTCTTCGCGCTGGTGATGACGACGCCGGTGATCGAATCCTTTTCGGCAACAAGGCGTTCCACCGTGTTGTGCATGGATTCCTTGTAGTGCTCGTTCATCACGTTGGCCGAGCCGGTCGGGTCGTCCAGCGTCAGGGTGACGATGCCGTCGGCATCTTTGTCCCACTGAATGGTGTTCTCTGCCATGACTGTTCGCTTCTCCCTAGACGCGCTCGATGATGGTGGCAACGCCCATGCCGCCGCCGATGCACAGCGTGATCAGTGCACGCCGAGCACCGCGACGCTCGAGCTCGTCGACCATGGTTCCGGTGATCATGGCGCCGGTGGCGCCGAGCGGGTGGCCCATCGCGATGGCGCCACCGTTGACGTTGAGCTTCTCGTCGGGGATGTTGAGGTCCTTCTGGAACTTCAGCACCACCGAGGCGAACGCCTCGTTGAGCTCGAACAGGTCGATGTCGTCGACCGTCAGGCCGGCACGGTCCAGCACCTTGCGGGTGGCCGGGGTCGGGCCGGTGAGCATGATGACCGGATCGGCACCGCTGGTGGCGGTGGCCACGATGCGCGCCCGCGGGGTCAGGCCCTGCGACTGGCCCGCCTTCTCGGAGCCGATCATCACCAGCGCCGCGCCGTCGACGATGCCCGAGCTGTTGCCGCCGGTGTGGACGTGGTTGATCTTCTCGACGTAGTGGTACTTCTGCAGCGCCACGTCGTCGAATCCGCCCATCGCGCCGATGCCGTCGAACGCGGTCTTGAGCTTGCCCAGGCCCTCGAGGGTGGTGTCGGGGCGCATGTGCTCGTCATGGTCGAGGATGACCAGACCGTTCTGATCCTTGACGGGCACGACCGACTTCGCGAAGTAGCCGCCCGACCACGCCGCGGCGGCCTTCTGCTGCGACCGCAGCGCGTAGGCGTCGACGTCGTCGCGCGAGAAGCCCTCGATCGTGGCGATCAGGTCGGCACCGATGCCCTGCGGGACGAAGCCGATGCGGTAGTTGGTCTCCGGGTCAGAGGCCCAGGCGCCGCCATCGGAACCCATCGGCACGCGGCTCATCGACTCGACGCCACCGGCCAGCACCAGGTCGTCCCAGCCGGAACGGACCTTCTGTGCAGCCAGGTTGACAGCCTCCAGGCCCGAGGCGCAGAAGCGGTTGAGCTGGAAACCGCCGGTGGTCTCGGGCAGCTTGGCCACCAGCCCTGCGGTGCGGGCGATGTCACCGCCCTGATCACCGACCGGTGAGACGACGCCCAGGATGACGTCGCTGATCAGCGTCTCGTCCAGGTCGGGGTAGCGGCTGCGGATCTCTTCGATCAGGCCGACGACCAGGTTGACGGGCTTGACCTCGTTCAGCGAGCCGTTGCGCTGCTTACCGCGCGGCGTACGGATCGCCTCGTAGATAAAGGCTTCTTCGGACATGTCTTTGCTCCAGGTCCTGTCAGGTTGATTGACGGGTCCATCCGCGCAGCAGATGGGCCTCTGCCCGGAGGCTACCAGGGGCTTCGATCAACCTGTTGGTTGGGAGCTTGACAGGTGAAAACGCCTGGCCGATCTTCTCGTTGATTCGGCCACCAAGCCGGGTGTCGCCCCGCCCGCCTATGAGCGACAATGTCGCGGAAAACGCCTCGTGTGCAACATCATCCCCTTGTGTGCCACGGCGAACGTCACAGGTGGCACTTTGGCCTCACCCACCATTGCCGCCACACGATTTCGCCTGCCCGCCTTGCAGCGACATTGTCGCTCGCAGCGCGGGCAGAGCACACTGGGGCAAAAGTGGCAGCAGCGGCCTAATGCGTCGGATGTGAAGGCAACGAAAGGGACCACTGCTACTTCTGAGCATGGTGAGGCGGTTTCCGCGACATTGTCGCTCGTAGGCGGGCAGATGGGCACTGCCCGGACGCACGCCGAACCGCTCAGGCGGACTTGGGCTCGGCCACCTCGGCCAGCGTCGGGTAATCGATGTAGCCGACCGGCCCGGGCGCGTAGAACGTCGCCACGTCGGGCTCGTTGAGTTCGGCGCCGAGGATCAGCCGGTCGATCAGGTCGGGGTTGGCCAGGTAGGTCCGGCCCACCGCGGCCGCGCTGATCGCACCCCACTCGGCGTAGCTCTCGAGCTGGCTGAAGTCGGTACCGGTGTTTCGGCCGGTGTTCAGCACGAACGTGCCCGGCCACAGTGCCCGGATCACGCCGAACGTGTGCGCGCTGGGATCGATCAGCAGGTGCAGGTAGGCGATGTTGAGCGGCGCGATGCGGTTCAGGAGTGCCTCGTAGACGCTCACGGTGTCGTTCTCGTGCATGTCGCCGGCGTGGTTGCCGGGCGAGATGCGGACTCCGACCCGTCCGGCACCGATTTCGGCGACGATCGCCTCGACGACCTCGGCGGTCAACCGTGCCCGGTTCTCCGGCGAGCCGCCGTAGGCGTCGGTGCGCTGGTTGATCACATCCGACTGGAACTGGTGCAGCAGGTAGCCGTTGGCCGCGTGGATCTCGACACCGTCCATGCCCGCGTCGATCGCCCGGCGCGCGGCCGCACGGAACTGATCGACGATGCCGGGCAACTCGTCGGTGCGCAGCGCCCGCGGCGTCTCCAGCGGCTTCTTTCCGGTGGGCGTGTGGCTGAGCATGTCGGCGGCGATCGCCGAGGGCGCGACGGATTCGGCCCCGCTGATCTCGGGATGCGCCAGCCGGCCGACGTGCCACAGCTGTACGAACATCTTGCCGCCCGCGGTATGGACGGCATCGGCGATCTCGGCCCATCCGGCCTGATGCCGGTCGGTGTAGATGCCAGGGGTGTTCATGTAGGCACCGTTGGCGGTCTCGGCGATGGCGGTTGCCTCGCTGATGATGATTCCCGCGGAGGCTCGCTGGGAGTAATACTCGGCGGCCAGCGGCGACGGGGTGCCGTCGGCGTCGGCGCGCGAGCGGGTCAGCGGTGCCATGAACAGCCGGTTGGTCGCGGCGGTGTCGCCCACCTGGATAGGCTGCAGCAGTGCGGCGTCGGCGTCGAGGCGGAAAATCTTGTCGGTCACGCCGCACTAAGCGCCACAGGTGCCCCGTTCATTCCCGCACTAGCCTCTAGAAACATGACCGTCACAAGGCTGCAGCCCTACGCCGTCACAGTGTTCGCGGAGATGTCGGCACTGGCCACGCGCTTGGGCGCGGTGAATCTGGGCCAGGGCTTTCCCGATGAGGACGGGCCGGCCGCGATGCTGAAGGTGGCGCAGAACGCAATCGCCGAGGGCGCCAACCAGTACCCGCCCGGGCTGGGCATCGCCGAATTGCGCCAGGCGATCGCCGCGCAGCGCAAACGTCACTACGGCATCGACTACGACCCCGAAACCGAGGTGCTGGTGACGGTCGGCGCCACGGAGGCGATCGCGGCCTCGCTCATCGGGCTGGTTGAACCGGGTTCCGAAGTCGTCGTGATCGAGCCGTTCTACGACTCGTACTCCCCCGTGATCGCGATGGCCGGTTGCGTTCGCCGCGCGGTCCCGTTGGTACCGGAGGGCCGCGGATTCGTCATCGACCTCGATGGCCTCCGTCGCGCGGTCACGCCGAAAACCCGGGCACTGATCCTCAACACCCCGCACAATCCGACCGGGGCGGTGGCCTCCGACGCGGAGTTGAGCGCGATTGCCGCGGTGGCCGTCGAACACGACCTGCTGGTAATCACCGACGAGGTGTACGAGCAACTGGTCTTCGACGGCTATCGGCACATGCCGCTGGCCGGCTATCCGGGCATGGCGGCGCGCACCGTCACGATTTCCAGCGCGGCCAAGATGTTCAACGTCACCGGCTGGAAGATCGGGTGGGCGTGCGGGGCACCCGAATTGATCGCCGGGGTGCGCGCGGCCAAGCAATACCTGACGTACGTGGGCGGGGCACCGTTCCAGCCCGCCGTGGCGCATGCGCTCAACAACGAGGACGGCTGGGTGGCAGACCTGCGGGACACCTTCCAGACGAGACGTGACCGGCTCGGCTCGGCATTGACCGACTTGGGTTTCGAAGTGCACGACAGCCACGGCACGTACTTCCTATGTGCCGACCCCCGACCGCTCGGCTATTCCGACAGCGCCGCGTTCTGTGCCGAACTCCCCCACAAGGCCGGGGTGGCCGCGATCCCGATGTCGGCGTTCTGCGACCCCGACGCACCGCACGCCGATGTGTGGAATCACTTGGTGCGCTTCACGTTTTGCAAGCGTGACGAGACCATCGACGAGGCGATCCGGCGTCTTGAAGTGCTGAGACGGCGCTGACGCGAGACGGCCTGACAGTACTCAACTACTCAAGACGCGCGCGATCAGTTCTGGCGTCAACGATTCGGTGAAGGTGCCCGCGCTGACGACCGAGCGGGCGCGATCCGAGGCGGCGGCGGCGTCTTCTGCCGAGATACCCAATAGGGTTCCCGCCGTATCGGTCATGCGTTCGTACATGTCTTCGGCGGTCACCGCAGTGGGGTCGACGAGCGATCGGACCGCGAGACCGTCGGTGAGCGCCATGAGTACGAGCGCGATGTGTTCGTGCGCACCGTTGGCCTGAACCAGCCCGGCCTGGTCGAGCGCCGCGATGGCTGTGCGGAATGGTTCGGTCCAGCGGGCATAGACCTGATGCGCGATCTCTGCGATGGCTTGGTCGCGACGGGCCGAGGCCCACAGTTCCATCCAGAACCCCCACCGATCGGTGAACGTGACCGTGCCGGTGACGTGCAGTCGTAGGCCGGCGAACAGCTGGACGAGCGGGTCGGGCTCGGTAGCCGTCAGCCGGTGCCAGGCGTCGAGACTGACGCTCATCATCACCTGAAACGTCTGCTCCATGAGTTCCTGGCGGTTACGAAAGTAGTGCTGTACCAACCCGAGACTGACACCGGCTTCGGTCGCGATGTCCTTGAGGCGAGCCTTGTCGGCGCCGTCACGTGCCACCACCCTCACGGCTGAGCACAGGATCTGCGAACGCCGCAACGTGACGAGATCTGGCGTCGCGTCCGACGCGTCAGAATCCGCGTCTCCGCTCATCACGATCGAACTCTGGTCCCGCACGCTCATCGGACCCCCCTCCTGTGTGTCAGTTAACAACAGATCACAAACGCGCTCGACATCACAATAATATCGTATTATTGTCCCCGATATTGCCAGGCGAGTCGGAGGACGGGTCGATGCGGTCAAGGTCACTGTCGGTTGTGCTCGGAGCCATCGCGGTTCTGAGCCTCAGCAGCTGTTCCGGGTCAACGGGTAGCGGCATGCAGCTCACCTTCGCGAGCTACGGCAGCGCTTACCAAGACGCCCAGAACGAGGCACTGCTCGATCCGTGGGCCGGTGAATCCGGTGCGACGGTCACCAACGATTCACCCACCTCATATCCCAAGATCGCCCAGATGGTCGACGCCAACCAGGTCACCTGGGACGTCGTCGACACCGAACCCTTCTACCCGGTGGCCAACTGCGGAAAGTACGTGGAGAAACTGGATCTCACCGGTATCGACGTGACGAAGTTCCCCAAAGGGACCGTCTCGGAGTGCTCGATTCCCTTCGCGCAGTACTCGACCGTGATGGTCTATGACAGCGAGAAGTACCCGCAAGGGCCCGCCAGTTACGCCGACTTCTTTGACCTGCAGAAGTTCCCAGGCGTACGCATGGTCCCCAACTGGGCCGGCGGTGGTGCACTCGAACTCGCCCTGCTCGCCGACGGTGTTGCGCCACAACAGCTGTACCCGCTCGACATCGAGCGGGCGTTCGCGAAACTCGACACCATCCGCGACTCGCTGAGATTCTGGAACACCAGCTCCGAGAGTCAGCAGGCGCTCGAGGACGGCACGGTCGACATGGCGTTCGTCTGGTCGGGGCGGGCTTACGAAGCCGAAAAGAACGGCGCCAAACTCGAACCCGTCTGGCAGAACAACCTACTGGCCTGGGCGAGCCTGAGCATCGTCAAAGGCACCAAGAATCTCGAAGCCGCACAGTCACTGATCGAGTATGCGGCCACGGCCGAGCCGCAAGCCAAATTCGCGGAGCTACAGCCATATTCACCGGCCAACAGTGATGCCAAGCCCGAACTGGATGAGCTGCAGCAGAAGTACAACGTCGCATCGCCGGAGATCCAGCACGAGGCCGTCATCACTGATGTCCAGTACTGGGCCGACCACAACGACGAGGCGAACAAGGCCTGGACCGCCTGGTCGACTTCGTAGTCCGCGTGCTCGCCACCTACTAGTCGTCTGTGGAGGATCATGCCCGTCAAAGGACGGTGGGCGCTGCTGTTGCTCGCCCCGGCGGTACTTCTGGTTGCGGTCTTCTTCATCGTGCCGATCGCGGCAATCCTGTTGCGCTCGTTCACCGAACCGCAGCTCGGCCTTGAGACCTACCGCAGCCTGCTCGCTGACCCGACCACACTGCGGGTGCTCGGCCGCACGATGCTCGCCGGCGTCATCGCGGTGATCGTGTGCGTCCTGTTCGGTTATCCGTACGCCTACCTGATGACGCTGGTCGGTCCGACCGCGCGGTCCCTGCTGATGGTCGTGGTGTTGGTGCCGTTCTGGACCAGCCTCATGGCCCGCACCTTCGCCTGGATCTCGCTGTTGCAGCGCGACGGACCGGTCGCGGCGCTGCTCGGCTTCTTCGGCATGCCCGACGTCGTCCTGCTCGGGACCAGCGCCGGCGTCATGATCGGCATGGTCCAGATTCTGTTGCCGTACATGGTTCTCACCCTCGTCACCAGCTTGAGTCAGATCGACCGCGGTTTACTCATCGCGGCACAAAGTCTCGGCGCCAATCGGTATCGCGCCTTCTTGCAGGTCTACCTTCCGCTGTCGGCGCCGGGCCTGTTCGCAGGCAGCGGGCTGGTGTTCATTCTGGCCTTGGGCTTCTACATCACCCCGCAACTGTTGGGTAGCCCGCAGGAGTCCCTCATCGCGCAGGTCATCGGTGTCCGGGTCGAGCGCTTGGTCGATTTCGCGGGTGCAGGAGGGCTCTCGTTGATCTTGCTGCTCGCGACCGCCGCGTGCCTGTTCGTCGGGCTGTTGGCGGTCAAACCGCTGCGCAGCCTTGCCGGTCAGAGCGGGGTTCGCCGATGAATCGACGCACCCGCGTCCGCCTGCCGCTGGCACTGTTCGCCACGCTCGTCGGACTTCTGCTCGTCGCGCCCACGCTCGTCGTCATCCCGCTGTCCTTCACCGACCGGCGCAGTTTCATGTTTCCCAACGAAGGTTGGTCCCTGCGTTGGTATGAACGGTTTTTCAGCGATCAGCGCTGGCTCGGCGCGCTGGGGACCAGCTTGACCATCGGCGTGGCGACGGCACTGCTGGCGACAGTCGTGGGCACCCTGGCGGCCGTCGCACTCAACCGCGCGCGGTTGAGCGTGGGTCCGGCGACCCAGGGATTGCTCATGCTGCCGATCGTCATACCCGGCATCGTCGCCGCGGTCGCGATCTTCGGCAGCTACCTGGGTTGGGGAATGAGCGGAACGTACCTGGGTTTGATTGTGGCCCACACGGTTTTGGCGATTCCCTTCGTCGTGATCCCCGTCAACACCGCGTTACAGGGCCTGGATCCGACCCTGGAGCGGGCGGCTTCTGTGCTCGGCGCCGGACCGTGGGGGCGATTCTGGCAAGTCCAGTTGCCGCTGCTGGCCCCGGCGATCGCCACCGGGTTCGTGTTCGCGTTCGTCACGAGCCTCGATGAGGTTGTGGTGTCGTACTTCCTGCAATCCCCCACGGTGCGCACGCTGCCCGTCCAGATGTACAGCTCGGTGACCGTGGAGACCGACCCCGCGATCGCAGTGGCATCGACGCTGGTGCTCTTGTTCTCGACCGCCATCATTCTGCTACCCCGGCTCGTGACCGTGCTCCGCACCCGCGCGGCCGCCGCTTCGAAGGAAAAGCCATGACGACACCGACTTTGACAAGCGAGCCCACCGGCTTGCATCAGCACGGCCGGCCGGTGCGCCTCGACCGGCTGGAGAAGCACTACGGCGACACGGCGGCGGTGAACGGTGTCGACCTCGACATCCGCGGCGGAGAACTCCTCACACTGCTGGGTGCCAGTGGTTCCGGCAAGACCACCTTGTTGTCGATGATCGCCGGGTTCACCACCCCGACATCGGGCCGCGTGACGATCGCGGACGAGGACATCACCCGCACTCCGCCGCACCGTCGCAACATCGGCATGGTGTTCCAGCACTACTCGCTGTTCCCGCACATGAATGTGCGCGTCAATGTCGAGTTTCCGCTCAAGCAAAGAGGTGTGGCACGCGCCGACCGCCGACGCCGCGCCCTCGAAGCACTCGACGTCGTCGAACTCGGCCACAAGGCCGACGCGCGTCCTGGTGAACTGAGTGGCGGCCAGCAGCAGCGCGTCGCACTCGCCCGCGCCCTGGTCTTCTCCCCCAGCCTGCTGCTCATGGACGAACCTTTCGGGGCACTGGACCGCGCGCTGCGCGAACGTATGCAGCTCGAAGTCCGGCGCATTCATCGAGATCTCGGTGTCACCATCGTTTTCGTCACACACGATCAGCAGGAAGCACTGACGATGTCGGATCGCATTGCGGTGATGAACAACGGTCGCATCGAACAGGTCGGCACCCCCGAAGAACTCTACGAATCACCGGCCAGCTTCTACGTGGCCACCTTTCTCGGTGAATCCAACGTGCTCACCGGATCGTGCTCCGGCGGTGTGCTGACCACCAGCGGCGGCAGCCGGCTGCGGGTACCGGCAGGCGTTGACGGGTTGGCCCGCTTGGTGATCCGGCCGGAACGCATCGTCGTCGATTCCGAGAGTGATTCCCGGGCAGCGTCTTTCAGCGCTTCGGTGGCTGAAGTCGTCTATCTCGGTACCGACCGCAGGCTCGTCGCGAACACGCCGGATGGCGAATTCGTGGCACGGATACCGGCAAGTGGAACGACGTACCGCCCCGGTGACTCGATCACATTGAGCTGGGCCGCCGATGATGCGTGCCTGTTCCCCGCCTGACCCGCTTGCAACATCCACAAGCCGCCGCGACATCGCCGGCCTCACCCCGAAGGAGAAGTGTGACCGAACGCCAACGGCCCGTCGTCATCCCACTGAGCGATGTGACGCCGATTCCCGCCGCGGAGGCGCCCACGAAAGTACGCATAAGCCGGATCATCACCCGCGCCGAACACGGCAGCAATCTCACCCAGGGCGTGTGCTGGATGGATCCGGGCGAGGAAACCAACCGCTGGTCGAGCGCCGCCGAGAACGACACCGAGCCTGGCGACCATTGGTACGGCCCGGTCGACGAGACGTACTACATCATCGCGGGCACGCTGCGATTCACCTGGGATGAAGACGTGGTCGACCTCAAACCGGGTGACACGGTTTACCTGGCCCCGGGCTGGACCTACCACCTGGCCAATGTGAGCGACCAGCCGGCGTTCTTCGTCTACAACATGACTCCCGCGCAGGAGTGACGGATGGACCGCATCGCTATCTTCTGGGATGAACGCGTACTGGATCACGACACCGGTGTCGCACTGCATGAAGGGGCCGCCAGCCCCTGGATCACCGCTCCCCAGCCGCACACCGAGGGACCGGCCCGCGTACGGGCCATGCACGACGTGGTGTCCCGCGGCCCACTTGCTGGTCAATTGACTTGGCATCCTGGGCGGTTGGCCACGGAGGCGGAGCTCGCAACTGTCCATCCGACCGAGTACATCGACCGAGTACGCACATTGGCCGAAACCGGTGGCTGGGCCACCGCGACGACCCGTGCGGGCGCCGGCTCCTATGACCCGCTGCGAGCCGCGGCAGGTACTGCATTGGAAGCCGCCGCGGCGGTGCTCGACGGGCGGAGTCGGATGGCGTACGCGCTGATCCGCCCGCCCGGCCACCATGCGCAGCGCGCGCAGGCCGACGGTTACTGCTTCTTCAACCATGCCGCGCTCGCCGCCGAACTGGCCTTGCGGTCAGGGGTGCCCCGCGTGCTGACGGTCGACTGGGATGTGCACCATGGCAACGGAACCCAGGACATCTTCTACGCCCGCCGGGATGTGCTGACCACAAGCATCCATATGAACCATGGCGCCTGGGGACCCAGCCACCCGCAGACCGGCGGCGCCGACGAGGTCGGCACCGGCGAGGGCGCCGGCTACAACGTCAATGTGCCGTTGCCGCTGGGCGCCGGCGACACCGCATATTTGCGCGCGTTCGACGAGGTGATTGCGCCGATCGCGCGTACGTACCAGCCGGGGCTGATCGTCGCGGCCAGTGGCCAGGATGCGAGTGCGTTCGATCCCAATGGCCGACACAATGTTTCGATGACCGGTTTCCGCGGAATCGGTCAACGCCTGGCGGCCCTTGCCGACGAGGTGTGCGACGGTCGGCTTGTGGTCGTCCAGGAAGGTGGTTACAACCCCTCGTACGCGCCGTACTGCCTACTCGCCACACTCGAAGGCCTGCTCGGCGCCGATCCGACGCCCGACCCGCTGGCTTACGTGCCCGACCAGACGCTTGGAGTCGATGCTGCCCTGGCAGCCGTCGTCGAGCAGCACCGCGACGTCTGGTTCGCGCTCTCCGATCATCCCGCAAACTGAGGAATTGCCATGCCACAACTCGCCTTTCCACTGACCACCTACCGCGCACGGCTGACCGACGTGCAGGCGCGTATGCGCGCCGCCGGCCTCGACGCCATGGTGATCACGATGCCCGATGCAGTGCACTGGCTGACCGGAGTCGACTCGGTCGGCTACCTGTGGCCGCAGGGACTCGTCGTGCCCGCAGATGAAGGCGGCCAGCCCGTGTTCGTCACGCGCACCACTGAGCAGCCCGGCGTCGACGCCTGCTCGTGGCTCACCGAACGTCGCTTCTATGACATCTCGGTCACCGATCCGGTTGACGCGTTGATCGACGCGGTCGCCGAAGCGGGATTCGGTAATACCAGGCTAGGTCTCGAAACCGACGCATTCACAATGCTGCCTTCGACCTATCTCCGAATCGTCGAGGCGTTTCCCGACGCGAAGTTCAGTGACTGCAGCTACATCGTGCCCGAGGCCCGGCTCGTCAAAACGGAAGCGGAACTCGCATACCAGCGCCAGGCCGCCGCGATCGCCGACCACGCCATGCGTCAGGTTCTTGCCGAGGTCCGCCCCGGAGTCTCTGAGCTTGAGCTCGCGGGGATCGCCGCACGTGCCCTCGGCGAGGCCGGTGGCGAACATGCGGCCATACCGCCGATGGTCGTATCCGGTGAGCGCAGTGCGCTGGTGCACTGTATGGCAGGGCGTCGTGTCCTCGGCCGCGGCGATGTCGTGTGCATCGAGTTGGCCGGTGTGGTCAATCGCTACCATGCGGTGCTGATGCGCACCGCGGTCATCGGCACACCGAACCCCAGGGTGCAAGAGGTCGCCGAGCTGCAGAAGCAAGCACATCTGGCCGCAGTCGCCCGTACCGCGCCCGGTGTCGCGGTACACGAGCCCGAGGACGCGGCACGAGAGGTATTGGAGCCTGCCGGTTTACACGCCAACCGGTGCCATCGCATCGGTTACAGCCTCGGCGTCGCCTACCCACCGGGCTGGCTGGAACCGATGACCATGGTCCAGGGCGACGAGCATGTGTTCGTGCCGGGAATGTCGTTCACCGTGGAGCCGAATCTGCATCTGCCCGAAGAGGGTTTCGGCCTCAAGCTCGGCGAGACCGTGGAATGCACGGCCGACGGGCCGCGTTCGATGACGACTCTCGACCACGACATCTTCGTCGTATGACCGTCCGCTGAATCAGGAGTCGAAGCCGAGACCCGCGGCGTCGAGCGCACGCAACAGCAGATTGCGCTTGCCGTCGCGGTGATCGGCGCGGTCCAGCGCCCACCGCGTCGCCGTGACCCCGAGCCAGGCCAGCGGTTCCGGCGGGAAGGGCAATGGCTTGGACGTCACCATCGACAGCTCGGTTCGTTCGGTGCGCTGTCCCTGGACTTTGTCGAGCAGAACATTCGCGGCGAACCGCGTCGCCGCGACGCCCAGACCGGTGAATCCCGCCGCATACGCGATGCGGCCCCGGTTCGCGCCACCGAAAAATGCGCAGAATTGCGTCGACGTGTCGATCACGCCGGCCCAGCGGTGGCTGAATTTCAGGCCTTCGAGCTGCGGGAACGTGGTGAAGAAATGGCTCGCGAGCCGGGTGTAGGTCTCGGGCCGGTCTTCGAGGCGGGGGTCGATGCGTCGGCCGAAGTGATACACCGCGTCGTATCCGCCCCACAGGATGCGATTGTCGGCCGACAACCGGTAGTAGTGGAACTGGTTGGCCATGTCCGCAATGCCTTGGCGGCCACGCCATCCGATGGAATCCAGCTGCGTGTCTGACAGCGGCTCGGTCATCAACACGTAGTCGTACACCGGCACGGTGTGGTACCGATACCGCTTGAGCAGTGATGGAAAGGCATTGGTGGCCAGAATGACTCGGTCGGCATACAGTGGCGCGACCTCGGTCGCGACGCAGATCGGCGCCTGCCCGCGCGCGCCGGTCAGTCCCGTCACCGGGGTGTTCTCGAAGATTTCCACGCCACTGCGCGCACACACCCGCGCGAGTTCGGCGGCCAGCTTGGCCGGGTGTACGGTCGCGGCCTCGCGCGGCGAGTAGAAACCGGCCAGGTACGTCGGCGAATTCACCTGCTCCCGAACGGCACTCTGGTCGAGGAACGTGCTGTCGGAATGCTCCGGCCGCGAGCGTAATTCGGCGGCCTGATAGTCCTCAACCGCAACGTTGAGCACACCGTTGCGTTCGAAATCGCAGTCAAGGCCGAGCTCGAGCACCGCCTTCTCGATGGCGTCGAGGTTCTCGTGACCGAGCCGCTGCAGCGTGTCGAATTCTTCTGGCCACCGGCTGCGGCCGTTCGCCTCGCCGTGGGTCAGGCTGGCCTCGACGAACCCGCCATTCCGGCCGGAGGCGGCGCAGCCGATCGTGGCGGCTTCCACGAGCGCAACTCGGATGCCGGGGTCACGCTCAACCGCCAGCAGCGCACTCCACAGCCCGGTGTAGCCGCCGCCCACGATGACCAGGTCGTAGTGCGCCGTTCGGGTGACCGCGGGGAATTGGGTGCCTGCGCCGCTGTCCGCGAGCCAGAAGCAGCCGAGTTCGGATTCGCTGAGGGCTTGGCGCACAACGTGTTGCGATGGAAGTTGACGTTCGAAGACTGTGCCGGACACGACTTATCGACCTCTAGCGAAGAAGTGGTTGGTGGGAGTCATCCTGCCAGGCAGAACAGCACAACAGCCCCGGCATTGTGTAAGGGATCAGCACCTTGACGTGACACTGTGTCATCGCCTTTTCCCTCCCGATCAGCTAACCGCGGCCACATCTGTGACGATAGCCAGGTGAGCTACCCGAGAGATCTGGTCGGTTACGGCCGCACCCCACCAGACCCGCAGTGGCCAGGCGGTGCGGCGATCGCGGTGCAGTTCGTGCTCAATTACGAGGAGGGCGCCGAGAATTGCGTGCTCGACGGCGACCCGGCCTCGGAGACGTTCTTGTCGGAGATGACGCCCGCCGAGGCGTTTCCCAATCGCCACATGAGCATGGAGTCGCTGTACGAATACGGGTCGCGGGCCGGGTTATGGCGGCTGCTAAGGGTTTTCGAGCGTCGCCAGATCCCGTTGACGATCTTCGCGGTGGCCCGTGCGATGCAGCGCAATCCAGAGGCGGTGGCCGCTTTCGCCGAGCTCGGCCATGAGATCGCGTGCCACGGCCTGCAATGGAAGTCGTATCAGCTGATCGACCGTGACACCGAGCGTGAGCACATGGCCGAGGCGGTGCGGATCCTGACCGAGCTCACCGGTGCGGCCCCGCTGGGCTGGTACACCGGCCGCGACTCACCGAACACCCGTGAACTCGTCGTGGAGCACGGCGGATTCGTCTACGACTCCGATTCCTATGCCGACGACCTACCGTACTGGGTTCGGGTAGCAGAGAAAGACCACCTGGTCGTACCGTACACGTTGGACACCAACGACATGCGATTCGCTTCCCCCGCAGGGTTTTCCAACGGTGAGGAGTTCTTCGCACACCTGCGCGACGCGTTCGACGTGCTGTACGCCGAGGGCATGGCGGGCAACCCCAAGATGCTCTCGGTCGGACTGCACTGCCGGCTCGCGGGCCGGCCCGCCCGCACCGCGGGGCTCGAGCGATTTCTCGACCACGTGCAGGCTCACGAGAACGTGTGGCTGGCCCGTCGCATCGAGATCGCCGAGCACTGGCGCGCGGTGCATCCGGCGTCCTAGCGCCGTCGGATCGGTCTCGGGTCCACCACCCCGGTGCGGATCACGACACCGACACGGCAACCAGCGAATCCCGCTTGGCCAACACGTAGTACAGGCCGAACGCGACACCGCAGCCGATGAACCAGCTGTACTGAGCCGCGGTGTGCATGCCCACGACAGTTCCGCCGAGAAGCACCGGAATGACGGCCAGCACCGCGCCGACCACGGTCGCGATCACCGCGATCCGGTTGTAACCCTTGCTGTACCAGTACTTTCCGGACTCCGCCATCGTGAACAGGTCGTCGACGACGACCTTCTGCTTGCTCACCAGGTAGTAGTCGGCGATCAGCACACCGAACAGCGGTCCGATGAACGCGCCGAGCGTCTCGAGGGTGTAGTGGATGACCTCCGGGTTGTTGTAGAGGTTCCACGGCGTGATCAGCACCGACCCCACGGCCGCGATCATGCCGCCGGCGCGCCAGCTGATGCGCTGCGGGCTGACATTGGAGAAGTCGAATGCCGGGCTGATGAAGTTCGCGACGATGTTGATGCCGATCGTGGCGATCGTGAACGTCAACGCGCCCAGCACGATCGCGAATGTGCTGTCGATCCGAGCCACCGTCTCGACCGGGTCGGTGATCAGCTCGCCGAACACCGGAAGCGTGAGCGAAGCCGTCACCACCACGAGCACCGAGAACACCAGGAAGTTCACCGGCAGTCCGAGGAAGTTGCCTTTCTTCACGGCCGCGAATGATTTGCCGTAACGCGAGAAGTCACCGAAGTTGAGCATCGGACCGGAGAAGTAGGACACCACCAAGGCGATCGCGCCCAGCATGACCGGCACCGAGGCCCACCCGCTGTAGGTGACGTCGCCGAGGTTGAGATCGATTGCGCTCCAGCCTGCCTCGTAGATCAGATATCCGCAGAGCAGGAACATCACGACGTAGACGGCGGGCCCGCAGAAGTCGATGAACTTGCGGATCGACTCCATGCCGCGCCAGAACACGCAGGCCTGCAGGACCCACAGCAGCAGGAAGCTGCCCCAGCCCAGCAGCGACAGGCCCGCGAAACCGTAGTCGGCGACCACCGCGTAGGGCGCCAGTGCGGGAAACAGTTTGATGAGCACGATGTCGAGCGCCGCCGACGCCAGGAAAGTCTGGATGCCGTACCAGGCGACCGCGATCAACCCGCGGATGATCGCCGGGATGTTCGCGCCGAGCACACCGAACACCGTCCGGCAGATCACCGGGTAGGGCACGCCCGCGGCCTGGCTCGGTTTCGCGACCAGTTTACAGAAGAAGTACACGATCGTGATGCCGATGAGCAGCGCGACCAGCACCTGCCAGCTGGCCAGCCCGAGGGCGAACAAGCTGCCCGCCGTCACGTAACCGCCGACGCTGTGCACGTCGGACATCCAGAACGCGAATATGTTGTAGGAACCCCACGTCTGCTTGCGCAGCGGCGCGAGGTCCTCGTTGGTCAGCCGCGGGTCGTAGCCGGGTTTGATGTCGCCGCTGCCGACCGGATGACCGGCCGCCTCGATGAGATCTCCGGCCCCGACCATGGCACCCGGCGGCAGATCGCCGGCGGTCTTGGGAACTGCGGTTTCTGTCATGGATTGACGCTAGAAACGCAGTGTTTCCGCGGCATTTCCCCAGCGCTATGCCGTTATTTCGCGAGAAATATATTCAGGGTCGTCAGGCCAGCAGACCGGTGTCGGTCGGTAGGGTCGCGATCACCGCATTGAGCCGCACCGCGTGTGCCTCGGACGCCGCGACCAGGCGTTCGGGATCCTCCGCGAGAAACGCGTCGAGCATCTCGCGGTGATCGGCATGCAGGTGAGCGCGGTCCGCAGGCCCGACATGCACCATCGACTGCACGGGCTCGGTGACGTTCCAGGCCGCCTCCAACATGTGCAGCAGGCGGTACATGCGTGACGGCCGGGTCAGGGCGGCGTGGAACTGCCGGCTCTGACGGTGGTAGGCCACCGCGTCGTCGTCGGCGATCGCCTGTTCGAGCAACCGGTTCGCCTCGATCGCGGCCGCACGGTCGTCGTCGGATGCGTTGGCCACCGCAACCATCAATGACGCCGACTCCAAAGTCTCACGCACGATGTACATCTCGCGCAACTCCGCAGGCGTCAACAGTGCCACGCTGTATCCGGCATTGCGGCGGTGGGCGACCAGGCCCTCGCCGATGAGGGTCTTGAGTGCCTCGCGGACCGGGATCTGGCTGACTCCGAACACTTCGGCCACCTCGGCGAGCGGGATCGGTGTCCCGGGCGGTACGCCGCCGTCGAGAATCGCGCGGCGCAGTTCACCGAGGACGGCCTGTTGGGACGGCGAAGCCGGATCAGCCATCAGCTGTTCGAGCAGAGCCGATCGCCGGTGGGGCCGCATGACCGGCCAGGTTAGGCCACCGATGTTGCGGGCGGCCGTCACCGGCGTTTCGAACGTGTGGCGCAGCGACCGTCAGAGTGAGGCCGTCACATGCCAAAGCGCTTGCAAGTCGGACTGTTCCGTGCGCAGCGGGCTCAGGGCCACGTCGGTCGCCCCGGCATCGAGATAGGTCCGAAGCTGGGCACGGACCTGGTCAGCGGAGCCGACGGCGGCGAGTTCGGCGACACTGGACACCCCTTCGCGGGCGATGACCTTCTGATACGACGGGATGGTCTCGTAGAACGCCAGCTGCTGCGCGGCCAGCTCGCGTGCAGCGTCGACGTCGTCGGAAACCAACGCGGGCACCATCGCGGTCACACGCGGCACGGGCCGACCCACTGCAGCGGCAGCATCGTTGATCGTCGGCACGATGAACTCGCCGACGGTACGCGGCCCGGCCAGGTACGGCAGCGTGCCGTCGGCGAGTTCACCGGTGACACGCAACGCCTTGGGACCCATCGCGGCCACGTATATGGGCACCGGCGTTCCGCCCGGGATACGTACGGGCCACTCGGGTTCGACGGTGAATTCGCGGCCGCGGTAATTGACCTCGCCGTCATCGAAGATGGCCCGGAGCACCTCCAGATGTTCGCGTAGCCGTTCCACCGGGTTCGGCCACACGGTGCCGAAGCCCTGTTGTTCCGGTGCGTGCGATCCCAGGCCGAGCCCGAGGCTGAAGTTGCCGTGCGCGGCTGCCTGCGCGGTCTGGGCCGCGGACGCCACCAGCAGCGGATGGCGCGGGTTGATCGGCACCACCGACGTGCCGACGCCAATGCCGGGAACCGCCGCACCGATCAGACCGGCCAGCGCGATGGCGTCGACATCGAACCGCTGCGCCAGCCAGATCTGCCGAACCCCAGCGTCGAAGGCGCTGCGGGCCTGGGCGATCGCGTCATCGACGACATTGGGCGCGGACAGGTTCACGGCGAGCACGATTCCGGTGGACATACCCGCACCAACCGTCCACCGCCGCCGAGCTATTCCGTTCTACTCACGCTGAGCTTTACTCATGACGCGACGCCGCAATTGTTCGGTGGCAACGTCGAGCACAAGCTTCTTGGCCCGCTTGATCAAGAATTCCGGTATCGGCATCGCCAAATCGACGATGATGTCGAACCGCACCCGGGTTCTGTCGACCTCGCGCGTGAGGTTGTACTCGACGTGCTGTCCGCGCTGCTGCAGGTTGGCCTCGGCGTCCCACACCATCCAGTGCTCACCCCAGTGGTACTCCAGCAACTCCTTGTCGGTGATGCCGAGCAACCGCATCGTGGCCTTGACATGGTGCGGACGACCGTCGGGATAACGGTCGATCACCTCGACATGCCGGTGCAACGACGACCAGGCCGGTAACGCGTCGACGTCGGCGAGCACATCCATGATCGCCTCCGGCGGCGCGTCGAAGACCACTTCCGTGGAGGCTTGGACGGCCATGCCGGCAAATCTAACGCCGCGGGCGCTCGCGGACGGCGGTTTGGGGCGATCAGGATGATCGTCGTGCCACGATCACCGGTACCCGGGCCGAGTGCAGGACCTCCGAACTCACCGAACCGAGCAGCATCCCGGTGAAACCGCCCCGGCCGCGGCTGCCGACCACGATGAGCTGTGCGGACTCCCCCTGTTCCAGCAGTTGCCGTGCCGGATTGTCCCGCATGACGATTCGCTGCACCGCGACGTCCGGATACCGCTCGGCCCAGCCCGCCAACTGCTCGGCAAGCACCCGTTCTTCGCGGGGTTTGAGATCGGTCCACCTGACGTCGGGGAAGTTGTAGTCGAGATCGTTCCAGGTATGCACCACAACGAGTTCCACACCGCGCCGCGACGCCTCGTCGAATGCGATCTCGGTGGCCAGCTCAGACGCGGGCGATCCGTCGAGCCCCACCACCACCGGCGCGGACTCCGATACGGACACGCCGTCGTGGATGACCGCGACAGGACCGTTGGCGTGCAGCACCAGCGTGGAACTCACCGAGCCGAGGATGCGCCTGCCCCACTTTCCGAGGCCGCGCGACCCCACCACCACGAGATCGGCTTCACGCGAACAGTCGATCAGCGTCGCGACCGCGTGGGCCGGGGTGAGCTTCTCGACGATGTGGAGCGGTTCGGCCGTGGCGGTGGCTTCCTGCGCGACCCGGCGCGCAGCGGCCAGCACATCCCGGCCGTGCTGCTCCTGTACCTGCCAATACTGTTCGGACAGTGGCACATCCAGCCATACCGGGGCTGCGGCAGTGCCCTGCGCGTAGACGAGGATGAGCGGTACCCGTCGCAGCGCCGCGTCCTGCGCGGCCCACCGTACTGCCGCGTCGGATGACGACGAACCGTCGATCCCGACGACGATGCCGCGGCGTTCAGATTGTGACTTCATCGCTCATCTCCTTGCCTGCCGGCGCGGCACACCAGCACCGGCACCGGGCTGTGGTGCAGCATGTTGAGACTCGTGGACCCGAGCACCACGCCGGCCAGCGCGTCGCGGCCGCGGGTACCGACCACGACGAGTTCGGCTCCGTCGGCGTGGCGCATGATGGCCTTACCGGGTGAGACCGGCTCGACGAAGCACTTCGCGTCGACATCGGGATGGCGTTCGTTCTGCGCATCAACGGTTTCGGTCAACGCTGTCAGTTCGGCGACTTCCAAAGCCTCCCAGTCGATCACGAACGGGATCGTGACACCTGTCTCGGCTGGTACGGCAAACGACAGGGAACGCACAGCCTTGAGCGGGACTCCCAGTCGGTCGGCGAGTTCGAACGCCGTCGTCAGCGCATTCTCGGCGGCCGGGCTGTCATCGACACCGACCACGATCGGCCCGTCACCGGGCGCGACGCGGTCCCCGCGAAACGCGACCACCGGGCACGCCGCGCGGGTGGTCACGGCCAGCGCCGTCGAGCCGATCAGCAACGCCGCGGCAGGCGTAACCGCCTTGCCGCCGAGTACGACGAGCCGCGCCTGTGCGCTCGCCGCGATCAGTGCCTCGTCGGCCGGTTCGTTGACCGATGCCGTGGTGATCTGCAGGCCGGGGCGTTCAGCGCTGACCGCCTCGACCGCGGCCTTGAGAAAGATCTCGGCGCAGTCCTGCTGATAGCTCATCATCGCCGCGACCATGGCACCGGCGGTCTGCGTCAGATTGCGGCCGATCGTCGGCAGCGCATGCAAGACATGCAGCGGCGCACCGAGTTTCTCGGCGACCGCCCCCGCCCAGCGCGCGGCGTTCACCGCGCTGTCGCTGCCGTCGATTCCGACCACTACCGGTGCTGCCGAGGAAGTCATACCTCAATCCTGGCCAGCGCCGGTTGCCGCGGCAATGGTCCAAAGACCCTAATCCCAGCCGATGTCCTCGATGCCGGTGGTGGATTGCGGTGGGGTGCCCGGCGCGGCGGGCGGCGTGCGGGAGAAACGCGGCGCGGGTGCGGCCTGGTCGACGCCGTCGACCGCGACGAGCGTCGACCGGGCCCGCAGATGTTCGTTTTCGGCGGCCTCGCCCCACGTCAGGACAGGTGTCACGCAGGCATCGGTGCCGGCGAAGATCTTCGTCCATTCGTCGCGAGTCTTGGACTTGAATCGCTCGGTGAGGATTTCCCGCATCTCGTCGTAGCGGGTCAGTTCGAACTGTCCGGGGATCTCGTCGGCGCCGAGACCCAAGCCGGCGACCAGCTGAGCGAAGAACTGCGGTTCGATCGCGCCGACGGCCATGTACTTACCGTCGGCCGTCTCGTAGGTGCGGTAGTACGGCGCGCCGCCGTCGAGCAGGAACGACTCCCGCTCATCGCGCAGCGTTCCGGTGGCCCGCATGGTCCACATCATCTGCGCGAGCATGCTGACCCCGTCGACCATCGCGGCGTCGATCACCTGCCCTTTTCCGGAACGTTCGCGCTCATAGAGCGCCGAGACGATGCCGACCAGCACGAGCATCGACCCGCCGCCGAAATCGGCGACCAGGTTCAGCGGCGCGACGGGCGGCCGGTCGCGGTAGCCGATCGCGGACAGCGCACCCGTCTGCGACAGGTAATTGATGTCGTGGCCCGCGGTCTGTGCGAGCGGGCCGTCCTGTCCCCAGCCGGTGATGCGCGCGAAGATCAGACGCGGGTTCACGGCCTCGCAGTCCTGCGGCCCGATGCCCAGCCGTTCACAGGTACCGGGGCGGAAGCAATCCAGCAGCACGTCGGCCTTGGCGACGAGATCGAGCAACTTGCCGGGTTCGGCCTTGACGTCGAGGTCGACGATACGTTTGCCGCGGTGCAGCAGATCGACGTTCTCGGCGGGCATGGTCAGACCGCCCGGACGGCGCACCCGCACCACATCAGCGCCCAGATCGGACAGCATCATCGCGGCGTGCGGCCCGGGGCCGATGCCGCCGAGCTCGATAACTCTCACCCCGGCCAGGGGTCCGGTGTTCGTCATGCGAGGCACACTAGCTGGGTGACGGAAAACGCCTACACAGTCGGTGACTATCTACTGGACCGCCTCGCCGAACTCGGCGTGACCGAGATCTTCGGCGTTCCCGGCGACTATCAGCTGGAGTTTCTCGACCACATCCTGGCCCACCCGCAAATGACGTGGATCGGCGGCGCCAACGAACTCAACGCCGGTTACGCCGCCGACGGCTACGGCAGGCTGCGCGGGATGGCCGCGCTGGTCACGACGTTCGGCGTCGGCGAACTCTCGGCCGCCAACGCGGTCGCGGGCAGTTACGCCGAACATGTTCCGGTCGTGCACATCGTCGGTGCGCCGTCCAAGGACTCTCAGGCGGCACGGCGCATCGTGCACCACACCCTCGGCGACGGCGACTTCGAGCACTTCCTGCGCATGAGCCGCGAAATCACGTGCGCCCAGGCCAATCTGGTGCCCGCCACGGCGACCCGCGAGATCGACCGCGTCCTCTCGGAAGTCCGCGAGCAGAAGCGCCCCGGGTATCTGCTGCTCGCAACCGATGTGGCGCGCTTCCCCACCGAGCCGCCGGCCGCGCCGCTACCCCGCTACACCGGTGGCACCAGCCCGCGGGCGCTTTCGATGTTCACCGAAGCCGCATCCCAGCTCATCGGTGAGCACCGGCTGACCGTGCTCGCGGACTTCCTGGTACATCGGATGGGCTGCGTCGCCGAGCTCAATGCCCTGCTCGGCGCCGACACCGTCCCGCACGCGACGCTGATGTGGGGCAAGAGCCTGGTCGACGAGAGCTCGCCGAACTTCCTCGGGATCTATGCCGGTGCGGCCAGCGAGGATTCGGTTCGCGAGGTGATCGAGGATGCGCCCGTGCTGGTTACCGCCGGCGTGTTGTTCACCGATATGGTCAGCGGCTTCTTCAGCCAGCGCATCGACCCTGCCCGCACCATCGACATCGGTGTCAACCAGAGCGTGGTCGCCGGGCAGGTGTTCGCCCCGCTCGACATGGGAGCCGCGCTGGATGCCGTCACCTCGATCCTCAAGGGCCGCGGTGTGACGTCGCAGACGTTGCCGCCGGCCCCCGCCCGCCAGCCCGGCACACCTCCGGCGCGCGACGCCGCGCTGACGCAGGAAACGTTGTGGGACAAACTTTCCGACGCGTTGACGCCGGGCAACGTGGTACTGGCCGACCAGGGCACGTCGTTCTACGGCATGGCCGGGCACCGATTGGCGTCCGGCGTCACGTTCATCGGCCAGCCGCTGTGGGGTTCGATCGGCTACACGCTGCCCGCCGCACTCGGCGCCGGCCTGGCCGCCCGCGACCGCCGCACGGTGCTGTTGATCGGGGACGGCGCCGCGCAGCTGACCGTCCAGGAACTCGGCGCCTTCGGCCGCGCCGGGCTCGCGCCCGTCGTGGTCGTGGTCAACAACGACGGATATACGGTCGAACGCGCGATCCACGGCGTCACAGCCGAATACAACGACATCAGCGGATGGCGCTGGACCGAACTACCTGCCGCACTGGGGGTCTCCGATGCCCTGACGTTCCGGGTCAGCACCTACGGCGAACTCGACGACGCGTTGACCGCGGGCGCCGACGCACAGGACCGCATGGTGTTCATCGAGGTGCTGCTGGGCCGCATGGACATCCCGCCGTTGCTGACCGAGCTCGCGCAGTCCGCGTCGGCGGCGAACGCCGGAAAGGTCAGCCCTTCTTGACCTTGAGCACCTGCTTGCGCAGACCGTCCGTGGCGGTCTCCATACCGCCCTTCATGGTCCGCTTGAGGATGAACCCCGGCAGCGGCACCGACAGGTCGATCGACATGTCGAACCGAACCTTGGTCTTGTCACCGTCGGGCGTCAACGTGTAGCTGGCGTCCTGGGCCTTGAGCTGGCCGGCACTCACCAACGTCCAGCTGACCTTGTTCTCCGACCAGGTGTACTCGATCACCTGCTCGTCGGTCAGCCCGGCGGCCTTGACCGTCATCTTGGCCCGCCGAGGACGGCCGTCGTCGAACGTCTCAAGGATCTCGGCACGCTGGAACTGCGGTGACCAGCTGGGTGTCGCCTCGACATCGGCGATGACGTCGAGAATCTCCTCCGGCGTCGCTTCGATCACAACTTCTCGGGAATCGCTGGTTGCCATGCCGCGAACCCTATCGGGCTAGGCTCGGCGCCATGAGCGATACCGTCGATCCGACCGCGCCGCCGAGCGGCACCGGATGCGCGGAATGCGATGCGGTGGGCGGCTGGTGGGTGCACTTGCGACGCTGCGCGGCATGTGGACACATCGGCTGTTGCGATGATTCCCCCGCCCGTCACGCATCGGCCCACTGGCGGGCCACCGGGCATCCGATCATCCGGTCCTTCGAGCCGGGTGAGGACTGGTTCTGGGACTTCGACACCAACGCCTACGCCGACGGGCCCGAGCTCGCCCCGCCACCGCATCGGCCGGCCGATCAGCCGGTGCCCGGTCCACGCGGGCGGGTTCCGGCCGACTGGGCTGCGCAGCTGCGCCGTCGTTAGCCGGCCAGGACGGCCTTGGCGGCGTTGTAGCCGGGGATGAAGGTGATGCCGGGGCCACCGTGGCATCCGGCGCTGCCCAGGTACAACCCGTCGATCGGTATCCGTTGGTCCACATAGCCTTTGGGTCCGGGGCGGTTGGGGCCCATCTGCTCGGGATGGATGAGCCCGTGACAGTAATCGCCGCCGGGTGCGCCGAACATCGTGCCCATGTGCTTCGGCGTGAACGTCGTGTGGCGGATGATGCGACGCTCGAAATCCGGTGCGAGCCTGGTGATCTTCTCGATGACGCGCCTGCCCATTTCGACCTTCATGTCCCCGTAGCCAGCGGTGGCCTCTTCGACCGGGAACCACAGCGCGAATGCCGATGCGGCGTGCTTGCCCTCGGGCGCCAGGGTCGGATCGTGGGCGGACGGTATCTGGAACGCGATGGCGGGATCGGCGGGGACGATACCGCGCTTCGAGTCCTGCCACTGCTGCTGCAGTTCCTCGGGTGTGCTGAAAATGCCGATGGCGGCCTGCATCTCGGGATCGTTGAGCAACTCGTAGGGTGCGTCGAACGTCGGCGCGCCGTCGAGGGCGAAGTGCATCTGCAGATAGCTGCCACGGTGGTCGGTGTGGCCGAACCGATCCCGGACCTCAGCGGGCAGCACCGCGGGGTCGATCAGTTCGGTGACCGTCAGATCAGGTGCGATGGCCGAGACGACGACAGGCGCGGTGACCGTAGAACCGTCGGTCAGCCGCACTCCGGTCACTCGGCCGGTGTCGACGAGGATTCTCTCGACGCTGCTGCGCAGCCGTATCTCACCGCCGCTGTCGGCCAGTTGCCGGCACAGATGGTCGGTGAGCGCGCCGACGCCGCCTGCCAGTTTCTTCATCAGCACCGCGTTCTCGTCGGGCACGGCGAGCCCGAATGCGAGTGCGGCGGCACTGCCGGGTGTTTCGGGTCCGCGGTAGGTGGTGTTGACGGCGAGGAATGCCAGCATGCCGCGCAGCGCGCCGTGCTTCTCGCGGTCGGGCAGGTAGCGGTCGAGCACATCGCTGACCGAGCCGAACAGCAGATCGGTGATCGCCGCGCGTTCGGATTCTGTTGTGGCGCAGGCATACATCTCGTCGAGGGTGCGCGGCGGCCGATTCGCGTCGAAGCGGCCCAGCGCCCGCGTGGGGGCCTGGCTCCACGCCATCAGACCGGCCATGCCGGTGACCGCGTCGGCCCCGTGCACTTCCCCGAGGTGCGTCAGCATTTTCATCGGGTCGGAGAAGTAGACCACCGGGGCATCACCGATGCCGCGCAGGGACACCGACATGACCTCGAGGTCGATGGTCGGCAGATCGTCGAGCCCCAGCGCGCGGCTGACCACCGCGGACGTCGGGAACTGCAGGGACCCGGCGATCTCGAACCGGTAGCCCTCGAACAGCTCGACCGTCGAGGCCATGCCGCCGGCATAGCGCTTGCCCTCCAGGCACACCGTGCGCAGCCCCGCGCGCTGCAACAGCGCGGCCGCGGTCAATCCGTTGTGGCCGGCACCGATCACGATCGCGTCGAAATCCGCCATCGGCTGAGGCTGACATGCGACCCAAAGTTTTGTCAATAGTGACAAAACATGGTCACGCGAGACCCGAGCGCAGCGATTCCAGCCCGGCCCGGCACAGCCGCGCGAGCTCCGGCAGCGTCCGCTCCTCGTCGCCGGCCATCCACAGCTCCATGGCACCGAAGACCGCAGCTGCCACACACCGCGCGGTGACGACGACGCGCAGCAGATCGTCGCCCTGCGGCGCAGCCGGTTCGCGTTTGGCCAGGTGGTCGGCCACCGCCTCGGCGAAATCCGTTTCGACCTGGCGGATGTGCCGCACGATGCGGCCGGGGTCGAGTTCAGACGAGCGCATCGCCGCGATCTTCGTGACGGCGTCAACGTCGTAGGGAAAAGCCAGAATCGCCGACTGCACCGAGTCGAGGATGGATTCACCGGCGGGCCGTTCGGCCAATGCCGCGCGGAACCAGTGCAGGCCGGCGTCATAGTCGGCGAACAGCAGGTCGTGCTTGGAGTTGAAGTGCCGGTAGAACGTACGCAGCGATACGCCGGCATCGGCGGCGATCTGTTCGGCCGAAGTGTCCTCGACGCCTTGCGCGAGAAATCGCACGAGCGCGGCCTGGCGCAACGCTTCGCGCGTGCGTTCGCTGCGTGCGGTCTGCGCCGGCCTGGCCATGCCGGTAAATTACCGCACCGCCGAATCACGCCGTAGAAATGTCAACATTGACAAAACATCGGCCAGCGAGTGTGCTCACGCCATGGTGTCTCTCATCGTTCATGCCGTACTGGGTATCGCCGTCATCGCGCTCGTGGTCCGCTTGAATCCACAGATCTTCAGCCGCCCGCCCGGCCCACAGTTCTCCAAGACGGAGCTCGCGTTCTACCTCGTCGGCATCGCGTCGATCCCGTTGTGCTGGTATTTCAACTCGCAGTTCGTGGCCCAATATGCCGTGCCCGGGGGGAATCCGATCTGGGGTCCGGGAAGCTGGACGGAGTTCATCCAGCTCGGCTACACCAATCCGGCCGCGAGTTCGGCCAGCGCCGACTACACGATCGCGAATGTCATTCTGTTGCCGCTGTTCACGATCATCGATGGACTGCGCCGCGGCATCCGCCATCCCTGGCTGTTCTTCGTTTCCAGCCTGTTCACGAGCTTCGCGTTCGCATTCGCGTTCTACTTCGCGACCATCGAGCGCCAGCGCCGCCACCAGCAGGCCGGGCTGCCGGTCGGCTAGCGCTGAGGGGTCGCCGCGGCGGCTCGGCTGCGCAGCCGCGTCATGGCCATGCTCATGACGTCGTAATACCGCGTGGGTGCGATGCGCGCGAGCGCGTCGAAGACGTACGCGTCCGGCCCCACCAGGATCCGGGCCTTGCCCGCCTCCACCCCGCGATGGATAATCTCGGCGGCCTTGTCGGGCTGGGTCATCGTGATCGCGGCGAACTCGTCCGCCATCTGTTCGTGGCTGCGGCCACGGCCCTCGGGGTCCTTGCGGAACCGGGCATTGCGGACGATGTTGGTGTTGATCCCACCGGGGTGGACGTTGATCGCGGTGACGCCCGTCCCGCGCAGTTCCTGGCGCAGCGAGTCGGTGAACCCGCGCACCGCGAATTTCGCCGAACAGTAGGCACTTTGGTTGGGCATGCCCACCAGGCCGAAGACACTCGACGTGTTGACGATCGCGCCCTCGTCCTGTTTGACCAGGATGGGCAGGAACGCGCGCGTGCCGTTGACGACACCGTGGAAGTTGATGTCCCACAACCAGTTGTCGTCCTCCGGCACCGAGTCGAGCACACTCGACGAGACGGCGACACCGGCGTTGTTGAACACCGCACCGATGGGCTGTGGCGCCCAGTCGGCGACCTCGGCGGCGAAATCGCGCTGTGCGTCAACGTCACGCACGTCGAGTACGCGGGCCAGGACCGGGCCGCGCAAGCAGGCTTCGGTCTCCTTCAGACCGCCCTCGTCGACATCGGAGATCGCGACCGGGCACGAGTGCGCCGAAAGCCGTTGCGCGAGCGCACGTCCGATACCCGACGCGGCACCCGATATGACGATGGTCCGGCCGCTGATGGTTCGACGCTTGCTCACTGGTGCTCCTTGAGTTCGGGGTGGACGGCGGTGTGCGCCGTGATCAAATCCAGCAGTTTCGGCCAGGCACCGACGGGCAGGTCGTGTCCCATGCCGGTGATGGTTTCCAGCCGCGCACCCGGAATCGCCCTGGCGGTCGCGGCGCCCCCGGTCGGGTGCACCATCCGATCGCGGTCACCGTGGATCACCAACGTCGGCACGTCGATGTGTGCGAGTTCGGCGGTGCGGTCGACGGACGCGAAGATGCCTGCCAGTTGCCGGGCCGTCCCCTTCGACGCGGCGGGGTCACGATCCCAGTCGATGCCGGATGTCTCGCGCACCCAGGTCTCGTCGAACGGATAGCCGTGAGAACCGATGTGCCGGAACATCTTCACCGCGGCTTCGGTGGCCTCGGCACGGGTTCGCGGCGGACGCGCCGTGGCCATCCGCCACCACGTCGACGGCGCCGGCCTGCCGATGCGGGGTGCACCGGTGTTCGACATGATCGACGTCAGCGTCGTCACCCGGCCCGGATGGTGGGCGGCGACGGTCTGCGCGATCATGCCGCCCATCGAGATGCCGACCAGGTGTGCCTGCTCGTAACCCAGCGCATCGAGGAGTCCCACGGTGTCGCGGGCCATGTCGCCGAGATGGTACTGGTCGGGGTGATTGCCGCCGCGCAGGATGGCCAGCGGAGGTGGCGGCGGATACGACATGTGGGTGGACCGTCCGGCGTCGCGATTGTCGAACCGGGTCACGCGATATCCCCGGTCGACCAGAGCCCTGACAAACCCGTCAGGCCACGAATGCAATTGCTGGCCCAGCCCGGCGATGAGCACGACGGGCGTCGCATCCGGGTCGCCGAACTGCTCGTAACACAGCCGGATTCCACGCCCGACGTCGACGATGTGCTGCTCGGTCATGCGCTGACCTCCTCGGCGGCGCGGTTCGTGATCACCGGCGATCTATCCCTTCTCCGGTAGACAACCGCGAGACCGCCTCGGCTCGGCGCCGTCGCGATGCCCCTGGAATGCGTGCGTTCACCCGGCGAATAGGTGGTGCGGAACTCGAATTCCCGTAGCAGCGTGCGCAATACGACGTTCATCTCCATGTTGGCGAACGCGGCGCCGATGCAGCGGCGGATACCGCCGCCGTAGGGAATCCACGTATGGGTGTCCGGGTTGGCGCCGAGGAACCGGTCCGGATCGAAGGCCTTGGCATCGCGAAAATTGCGTTCGGAATCGTGTGACAGCGCGATGCTCGCGATCACCACATGACCTTCGGGAATCACCCACTCCCCCAGACGCAATCGCTGCCGCGCAACGCGGCTCGTGGCGGCGATCACCGGGCGGGTGCGCTGCACTTCCCAAATCGTCGCCTGACGCAGTTCGGATCCCCCGGCGTCGGCCTCCGCGGTCAACCGGGCCAGCAGCCGCGGGTGCCTGCGCAACCGCTCGATCGCCCACGCCAAAGTCGTTGCGGTGGTCTCATGACCGGCGGCCAGCAGGGTCAGCAGCTCGTCGGCCACATGTGCATCGGAGATCGGTGTGCCGTCCTCGTAGCGCGCACTCAGCATGAGCGCCAGCACATCTGAGCGGCTGTCGAAGTCAGGATCGACACGCGCCTCGGCGATGAGCGACGTCACGATCTCGTTGTAGCGGCGGCGCGACCGTTGCACCCGGCCCCATGGACTCCACGGGCCGAGGTCGCGGCGCAGCGCCGCGGGCAGCACCGCCATGCGGGACGCGAGCGGCACCATCGGCGGAAGCAGTTCGCGGAGTTCGTCGAGAGATTGGCCCTGGGCCCCGAACACCGTGCGCAGGATCGCGTTGAGGGTGATCCGCATCATCGGCTCCAACGTCGCGAACTCGCGACCCTCGGGCCAGCCGGCGCTCTCCCGCAGCACCTCTTCCTCGACGATGGCCTCGTAGCCGGCCATGCGCTTGCCGTGAAACGGGGGCACGAGCAGCTTGCGGCGGGCCCGGTGATCGTCCCCGTCAAGGCTGAACGTCGAGCCCGGCCCCAACACCGTGCCGAGGTTGGCGGCGCGGCCGACGAGGTCACCGTTCGTGGTGAAGAGGTCTTTGAGCAGAGCCGGGTCGCTGACCACGACGGCTTCGCCGAAGATCGGCAGGTCGACGGTGAACGCCCCGTCGTAGCGTCGACCGACCGCCGCGACCGCCCGGTGGCGCGCGGCCAGGAACGCTATCCCGGTGACGAGCTTGGGGATCCGGGGGCCTGGCGGTAACCGCACCGGATCTGTCGTCGCCTCCGCCATGCCTGCCCCTCCCGCGTCGGTACCGCGATGTACCAGACGTACGGTACGCCGCGGTACCGCTCACGGCAAGGTGTCCTGCTCCAGCCGTCAGCGCGCCCGAGGGGGTGTGCGCTACCCGCGGGGTTCCAGCAACGCGATCGACGCGTCGACGGCCTCTTCGGTGATGTCACTCATCCGGCCGCCGCTCTCGACGGTGATCGCGGTCAGCTCGCGCAGACCGCCCAGCACCATGATCACGCGCTGACGCGACACCTGGACTCCCGCAGCGTGAAACTCCTCGGTGTCGCTGATCGTCTGGACCATCGCGATGAAGTTCTCCATCGCCTCCCGCTGCAGCGCGCGTGCGGACGTGCCCAGCGACGGCACGTCGCGAATCCAGCTCAACATCAGCTCGGGATGCGCCTCACCCGACGCGATCCACGCCTCGATGGCCTGGCGGACCTGATCGCGCCACGGCGCATGCGGATCGACGGCGGCCGAGATCTGACGGACCTGTTCGGCATTCGCGTTGGTGAGCAGGGCGACAAAGCACTCCTCACGGTCGGCGAAATGCTCGTAGAAGGTGCGGCGTGAGGTGCGGGCACGGCGGACGATATCGGCGACCGTGGTCTTCTGGTAGCCGTCCTCGATGATCGACGCCTCGAGTGCGTCGAGCAGGCGGAGCCGAAAGGCACTCTTGTCGGCCTCGACGGCGGTAGCGGCACTGTTCATATCGGGCTGCAATCGTACTGACCGAGCCGCTGCTTCAGCGGCGCACCGTCGGGCTGTGGCCGAATGTGGACCTCGGGCCCGAGCCGCGGGGCTGGTTCTGCTGAAACGCCAGGCACGTTCCCAGATGCCCGGCCACACACGGCACGCCGTTCATCGTCGGCACCGGGCCGCCGGAGTACACACCGGTGGGATCGCGGTAGGCGGGCTCGGCCGTCGCCGAGGGCGCGAACATCACCGCCAGCGCCAAACAGGCCGTCACGATCCGGCACATAGCGCCAGGGTAGACCTGCTTATCAGCCGATCGGCGTCAACGGACTCAGCACATCACGCACGAACTGCGCGATGTTCACCGACGGATTCCCGTCGGGGAAGCTCACGGTGGCCAGGATATTGCCGCCGGCATCGGCGAAGTTCTGGTCCGCGCGGCCCTGGTGCGTCGACGAGGTCACCAGGATGATGCCCGACGTGCCGGCCTTCTTGGCGAGCGGCACCGAGAACTGCGCGTTCTGGACGGTGCTGTTCGCCCGATCCTCGACGATGATCCGGTTGGCCGGAAAACCAAGCAGCAGAAGCAGATTGCGCATCTGCCCGGCTTCGGTCTGGCCGTTCTGGGGGTTGCCGCCGGTCACGATGATCGGCGACTGCGGAAATGACTGCGCGATCACGAGACCGGTGAGCACGCGGTGGTAGAGAATCGTGCGCATCGAGCCATCGGGCTTGAGGCCGTAACCGAGGATGACGATGGCCGGCTTCGAGAAGTCCTTGCTCGCCACCGGCGGAGCGGCCTGCGCGATCGACGGCGCCACCCCGCCACACACGACCGCCAAGGCCAGCGCAGCGCCCCCGAGTGCGACTCTCAGCCGTTTCCCCACAATCCACCCCCGAGAAAATTGCGACACGCGTGTTTATCGGTGCGTTTGGGGATGATGTTACAGATATGGTTTTTGTGGTGCAGTGTGCCTGCTGTTAGGCAGACCATCTATTCGAGACGGCCGTACCGCTGGAGATGGAACTGGAAGTTGACGACGCAACTCAGGAGGAGTTCGACGACTACGAAGCGGCTCAAGTCGATTTGTCTATCCAGTCGATGATCGATGAAAGGCGCGAAGGCGCGGGAAGTAGTCGACGGCGCGCAACCCTCTCCGGTCGTCGCCTCTAGCACCCGCGACAATCGGGTCGCGACGTGTCACCGACTCGTGACAAGCTCCCGCCGATGACCGACTTGACCGAACTGTGCGACTGCCCCGCCGCGACCACATCGATTCCGCTGACGGTCACTGCATCAATCCGTCGATCCGCAGCGAAGAGGCCAGCGACGATGCGGTCGACTTCTCCCGCTGGTCGCAGTGTGGCTGCTGCATGGCCGACTGCCCAGACGTGCACCCGACGTCGACACCTGGGTTCGGCCCGGCCCAAGGCTCCCTGGTGGTGGCCAAGGAGCACTTCGACACGTTGCTCGCCGACAAGCAGCGGGCACTACGAGAACCGGAGGCCTGCGCGGAGCTGCCGATCATGCCACGGGCCGAGATGCGGCTGGGTACTGCGGAGTAGGCGGTCAGCCCAGCGTCTCCGAGTAGACCTCCTCGACGGACATGCCGAGCCGCCGATCCCGCAGTAAGTTCGCCACCACGCGCCGCAACTTCGGATACGCAGCTCGAGACCAACTGCGTTCCGGAAGGCCGTGCTGTCAATCTGCGAGGACGCGGCCGCTGCGGAACTGCGCGGCCGATTGATCGACGGCCGGGCGGTTGGACCGCGGGGCTCACCGCGCTGGCGCAGGGGCGGGAGGCGTGCCTCGACTCAGAAGCTTTCGTACAGGTGCGCGTGCCGCGGACACAAATACAGCGCTGCATACATCACGAATTGCTGTCCGTCGAAGGTGATCCCACCGTCCACCTGGTTGCCAGACGGGTAGTAGGCGCGGGTGGCTGCCATGGCGTCGGTCGGGTACTCGTCAAGCATCAAGCAGGCGCGATACCCCGCGGCAAGTAGGTCGGCATCGGTTGAGTACCTACCCACCGGCTTCACGTAGTTCGGCAACTGGGCGGCCGCGGTGACAAACATTTGCTCACCCGCTGCGGACGCTGCCTGTGCTCCGGTGGTTGTCGGATCCGTGCTGTCGAGCACCGTCGTGGTGGTCTCTGCTGTCGTCGTCACGACCGGCGGCGGGGGTGCCGGTTCGACGCTCGATGTTGTCGTCGGGAACGGAGGTATCGGCGCCGCCGCGGTCGGGGTGCCCGTTGTCGAAGTCTCTTCGTTCCCAACGCGGGTCGCGTACACGCCGAGCACCCCCGCAGCGACTGCGAGCATTGCCACGATCGCAGCGAGGATCGGAACGGCAGGGGACTTCCGCTGGGGCGGCACGCTCTCTCCCCCGCTTGTCTTGCGCAG
Source organism: Mycolicibacterium wolinskyi str. Jessa 2025 (assembly GCF_049241375.1). Lineage (NCBI taxonomy): Bacteria > Bacillati > Actinomycetota > Actinomycetes > Mycobacteriales > Mycobacteriaceae > Mycobacterium > Mycolicibacterium wolinskyi. The sequence continues at coordinate 1,059,511 of NZ_CP185960.1, read as the reverse complement.
CTTCGTCGGCGCGTCCGAATCAACAGCGCCAGATCTCGGCAACTTCGCCGCCGTTAGCGTCCGAGCGGAGGCCGGATAGCGCACCTCGCCACCGGCTGCCTCCTGCAGCGCCGTGACGAAGTCCGCGCAGGATTGATACCGGTCGTCGGGGCTTTTCGCCAGCACCCGCTCGAAGACCGCGTCCAAACCCTCCGGCAAATGAGAGTTGATCGTGCTGATGGCAGGCACTGGCTTGGTCAGGTGCGCGGACATCGTCGAGGCGATAGAGGTTCCCGTAAACGGCGGCTGCCCGGTCAGAAGGTGGAACGCGGTGCAGCCCAGGGCATAGATGTCGGACCGACTGTCGACCACCTCGCCCTCAATCGCCTCCGGCGACATGTACTGCATGGTCCCGATGGTCATCCCGGTGGACGTCAACGAGGTGGACTCGCCGGCGGCCTTGGCGATTCCGAAGTCGGCGAGCTTCACCGACTCGATCTGCGGCGCCCCGTCGGTGTCATCAATGCCCACCAGGATGTTCGCCGGCTTCACGTCCCGGTGCGTGACGCGCTGCTTGCGCCAGGCGTAGTCCAACGCCGCGGCTGCGGCGCCGACCAGCTGGACCGCAAGGTCGGGGCCCAGCGGGCCGTCGGTCTTGAGCAACTCCGAGGCGTCCGTGCCGTCGATGTACTCCATCGTGATCCACAGCCGGCCCTCGAACTCACCGCGGTCGTGCAGCGTCACGATGTTCTGGTGTGAGAGCTGGGCAAGCAAATCGGCCTCGCGTTGGAACCGCGCCTTGAAATCGTCGTTGCGGGAGACCCCGGCGTCGAGCAGCTTCAGCGCGTCCTGACGAGGCAGACGCGGGTGCTGCACGAGGAACACCTGGCCCATCCCGCCCGCACCGAGCTGCCGGATGACTCGGTACCCCGCGATCTCGGTGATTTGCACGCTGTGAGTGTGGCAGGCGCGGTGGCGCGTGGGACCCGGATCCGGCGCAGGTTCACACAGTGGTGCACTTCGACTCGCGGGGCGGCTCCACCGTGATGCGCGAGGAGTCGATCGAGACCGATGAGTACACCTCATCGGTCGGAGGATGTTGGTGCTGACGAGGCGGTGCCTTGGGAACGGCTCGTTCCCTAACTCACTCCGGTCCCGTTCGTCCGCGACCACAGCGTGAGTTCCAGCGTCGCGCGCGTCGCCGCATCGGGGTGTGGATTCCAGGCTGCTGTCATCGGCTGCCCGCGGGCATCTGCTCGGCCAGCACCTCACCGATCGGGGCCAAGTACTGCTCCCACAGCGTGACGCGCAGCGCCTCGACGTGGGCGCTGAACTCCTACTCCAGATCAGAGTTGATAGGCGGCCCCAGTGATGTCACGACCTCGGCGCGGATCGAGTCCAGGGTCTCGGGTACGTCGTCGAGATGGTCTGCGAACACCCGCACAGCTTCGTAGGCACTCGACATGCGGTGGGCGACGTGTCCGTGGCGCCAGCTCATTAGAATCTCGTGGAACTCGATCCCGCGTTCGCCCTGTGCCTTTCGCAACAAATCCTCATGCTCGAGCTTGCGCTTCTTGCCACTGGCCTGCATGCGTCCGTAGCTGACGATCGCGGACTCCCAGAGCGCTCGCCGCGCGAATGCCGTGGCGGGGATCGACTGCAGCTGCGACCGCTCGTGCAAGGCCATGTCCGCGTGGATGAGGTCGGCCCACAGCGAGGCCCACTTCCCGAGCCGGTTCGCGGCGGGTATGTCGAGCAAGGTTCGCCTCCCCTGGTAGCTGCCGTCTGCCATTAGGACATGGCGCCCTGGGTGGGCGACAAGTCGGACTTCTGCGGCGTGAGCTTGTCGAGTCCGCGTTGCAGATTCGGCGCGGCCGGTGATACGAACGCCTCAAAGCGATTCAGGCGCTGTCACCCCCACGTCCGGCTGCACGATGCGCGCCACTCGTGCGCAAAATGTGACGCACATGCGCGGCGTACCTGTGGTCCTCATCGCCGCGTGGTTGGAGCACCAGATGCAGTCCTCACCCTGAGGACTTATGCGCGCAGGACCCACGACGCCTTGGCCGACGTCGCGGCGGTGCTCAACTCGATCACGACCGCGAAACGGGCAGAGCCGCGGAGTAACTCGCGGTAGTTACACCCCGTGTCCGGCGATGTCCATCCGCTCAACTGTCGCAGCGTCGTACCCGCGCGAACGCAAGTACTCCTCGGCGGCAGCGACAGCAGCGCCGGCCTGAGCTTCAGTGCTGATGCCGTCCGCATAGGCGATCCCGTATGCGACGGCGCAGTCCTGTTGGACCCCGCGAGGAACTAGTTCTCGTTGACGTAGCTGTTCGACGCAGCGGCGTTGACGCACGAATACTCATTCGCCGACGCCACGCCCGTGTTCACTTCGGCAACGCGGCATACACTGCGGCGACCACCAACAGCTGTGTCCTCATGGTGCGCTGAGGCTACCTCGGCGCCATCTCGACGGACGGGCGATTCACAGAGAATCAGCCGCGTCGCCGAACGGCGCAGCTCGTGGTCGGGATTACGCCGCACCTTGTCGGTGAAATACGGAATGGGTCAACGTGGGTCATCGGAGGGCTCGCGACAACCGTCTCCAGATACAGAAACCCGCCAACGGGAGCGGGTCCTCTCAGTGGCCACGGCCGGGATCGAACCGGCAACCTTCCGCTTCTAGGTCGAGGATTCTCGACACGCCGTGTTGCTTCCGAAACCACCTGATTTGCAACGCCGTTCACGATCGAGCAATTGTCAACAACTCTGATCGATTCTCGGCGTGTCGTGGGCAATCTAAACGAATAAGCGTCAAAATCACCAGCACCCCGGCGGCCGATTGACCGGGTCCGCCTTTAAGAGTTGGGTGTCCCGAGCTTGAGTTTCAAGTCCGACTGCGAGTCCGCCGTACGAGACATCGTGCGGTCGCCATTTAACATTCGGTGGGGACGCGATGTTCCCACCACCGAGTCGATTGTCCAGAAGGACGGCGCTGTCTACCTCACGGCGGCTTACCTATACGCCGACATGGCCGATTCGACTGGAATGGCGGAGAAGTTCTCCGTGGAGGACGCAGCGAAAATCATCCGCGCCTACCTGCACGCCGTATCTCGAGTGCTTCGCGACCGCGGTGGCGAGATCCGCAGCTTCGATGGCGACCGGGTGATGGCCATCTTCATCGGAGATGACGCCGCTGACAAAGCGGTCGATGCCGCATTGCGCATCAAGTGGGTGGTCGACACCGTGGTGCACGACAACCTGCTCATATACAACGATGCATACCGCGAGAAGTGGATCAATAGTGAGTGGAAAGTTAAGCACCGCACCGGGGTCGACCTGGGCCTTGCGTTCATCGTCCGGGCTGGCGTCCGGGGACATAACGACCTGGTCTCCATCGGAAGCGCTCCCAACGTTGCTGCCAAACTGAGCGACTACAAAGGCGGCGGCCAAACCATAATCACCGACTATGTCTGGGACAAGCTCGCCTACGACAACTGCTTTTCAAAGAACTCATCTTCAGACAGCGACGACGTCCAGAGCATATGGACTCAGCCCAAGATGATCGATATCGGCGGCGGAAGATGGGAGTCTATTCGAACCTCAACTTGGAGGAGGTCGTACGGGTGAGCGACGATCCAGTCGATAACGCGTGGAAGATCCACGCTGCGCTCGTTGATTGGACCGGAAAGGTCGACACCAAGGCATCGTTCGCACTCACCATCGAAGCCGCTCTGCTCGCCGGAGTCGTGACCCTCTCGGGATCCGACCGCGTCTTCGACAAGCTAAGCGGATGGTTCCCAGTGACGCTCTACGTCCTCGGGATCGTCGTTCTAGTTGCCAGTGTCCTATCCGCCGTCTGGGTCGTCAGACCACGCCTTCGTGCCCCAAATCTTAAGGCTGAGGCGGCAAGTTCCTATATCTACTTCGGACATCTGCGTCTACTCGACGACGATGCTGTCGTGAATCACCTCAACAACACGCCAATTGCTCCGGTTCTCGCACGACAGCTCGTCCAGATGAGCAAGATCGCCTGGAATAAGCACGTCTTCGTGCAATGGTCAATGACACTGGCTGTGGTCGGTGTCATTCTGCTCGGGCTTTGCGCCGGCGCGGCAACAACGAGCCCGTAGACCCCAGGGGGCGCCTGGCGATCATCAGCGCCGCAGTCACCTGACCGCGCCCCAGTTAGGAGCCTCCGTCTGTACGGGTCTGGGAAATTTGACCGATATATCGTTAAATCTCCAGAGTCCGTACACACCGCGAAACTCGACCGGGCGGGGTCAGGTCGGGGGTGGCTGGCGCGATGGCTACCTCCCTCCCCCGGATGCGCTGGTCAGGGGTTGTTTGTGGTGCGGTCCGGCGCAGGTATCCACTCTGCCCTCATCGCCGTCATGGTGGTCCTTGCCCGAACGGAAAGGTCAAACGCGGGTTTGACGCCGGACCGCGTTCCGTGACCGGGCTGCTCATACGCACGAGAGCAGCCCAGCCGCGGAGGTCTTATGGGGTGATAGCGATGTTGCGCAGTAGGAACGCCTGGGGCAGCAGGACGTCCGAGCCGGTGCGCCACCACAGCAGGGCGCCGCGGCTGCCGTTGGGCCGGCGGTTGGAGCCGAGCAGGTGGCCGACGCGCTCGATGGCGGCGCCGATGCGGTCGACGATGAGGAACTGCTTCGAATCGCCATGGCCAGCAGGTACTCACTGGCTGTGGCTGCAGCGTTGAACGTGCCATCCATGTTGGCCTGCTCAACTGACTTGCTGCGATTCGGGAGAGCCCGCCCCACAGTCGGGGCGAGCCTCCACGTCGTGCCGGTCGGTACTCACAGGTACAGGCCCTGTTCGATATTGCTGCACGGATCAGGGTTGCGGCGAGGCTGCGAGCCGCGTCCGAGGTCAGGCGGAAGATCAGCGGTCCTGGTGCCCTCGCTCGGCGATCGACACGTACGAAGCGACGCTGAATACGGTCGCCGTTCCCCGGAATCCGGGTGAGTGAGGCCGATGCGGGTCTGTTGAAACAGATATTGAACAGCATCCGCAGGGATCACGGCGCGACCAACGAGCGGCATACCAAGGTGGCGTTGAACTCGGTTCTTACCGATGCGGAGATGGTCGGTGCGATCGGATCGAACCCCGTGCGGGAGATAGCGCCGCGGCGGAAGAAGGAGACCGAGCGGAAGAACGAAGGGTTCGCCGGCCCTCGCGGTGGATCAGGTTCGCACACTGCTGACAACGATCGCTAAATCAGAGGTGAGTGTGAATAGGGATCTGCGCGACCCGGTGACCGTTCTGGCAGGCACTGGGCTACGCCGTTCCGAGCTCCTGTGCCTGCGGTGACCGACGTGGATCTCGATCCGAGGGTGCTTCACCGCGGCCAGCTCGGCGGTGCGACTCAAGGGCCAAAGCCTCGTGCTGCAGGACCGGACCAAAGGCGGGCGGCGAGCGGTCAGTACCGCTCCCCCAATTCGCCGCTGATGCCCTCGGCGCCGCAAGGATGAATGGGCCGGACCGAACACGGCAGGGGTGGTCTTTCCCTCATCGACGTGGCACGCTGAGAGATCCGGACAACTTCGGAAATCAGTGGCGGGAAGTCCGGGAGTCACTGGGCTACCAGACGTATCGAGTCATTCGTTCCGGAAGACGGTGGCCACACTGATCGACGATGCCGGCATATTGGCGCGGATCGGGGCCGACCAGCTCGGGCACGCTAGGCCCTCGATGACGCAGGACGTCTACATGAGGCGCAGGCAGGTCCACACCGAAGTAGCCGATGTTCTGGACAAAGCCGTGGGAATAAGCGCCGGCTGACGTTCTCTGTCAAGACGAAAACCACAAATCTGAGTGGCCAGGGCCGGGATCGAACCGGCGACCTTCCGCTTTTCAGGCGGACGCTCATACCAACTGAGCTACCTGGCCGGAAGGCCTCGGCTCTTGCAAACCGAAGTGCCTCGCCGTGATGGCGACCCTGACGGGACTTGAACCCGCGACCTCCGCCGTGACAGGGCGGCGCGCTAACCAACTGCGCCACAGGGCCTTGCTTTTCCTGCGTGCTCCGCGTTACCGCGTAGCGTACCCCCAACGGGATTCGAACCCGTGCTACCGCCGTGAAAGGGCGGCGTCCTAGGCCACTAGACGATGGGGGCCTAATCCGAATCTCTCCGGGGTACTCGCGACGTTGTCCGTTGGGAGCTTCGATAGCTTAGGGTACAAAGGCCGAATTCCTCAAACCCAATGGTCACAGGCGGTTGGGCCGGTGCCCGCACACGCCTTCGCCGCACCAAGTATCCTGTGTCTCCGCGCCCCTATAGCTCAGTTGGTAGAGCTACGGACTTTTAATCCGCAGGTCCCAGGTTCGAGCCCTGGTGGGGGCACCGGCAGCTCCCCCGTCGTCACCGCCGTCGGGGGAGATTTCCATTTCTGGAATCAGGTCCGTGATGGGCACGTTCAGCCAGGCCGCGGTTGCGGCTACTTCCCACGCCGCCCACTCGGTCTTGCCCTTCAGTCGCTTTGAGATCGACCCCTGATCGACCCCAAGCAGTTGCCCCAGCTGCTTCTGCGTGCGCCCAGAGCGCCACATCAGCGTGTGCACCTCTTCACCGATCAGTGAATTGCTGCGCTTTCCGGGATCCGAATCAACCTCAGCACCAATCGTCATAGGCGACACCATACGACATATTGCGACAAATGCGCCATGGGTGTGTCGCGCTTGACTAGGTATGGCGTTACGCCATACGTTCCTCCGCATGCCGGATATGGCGGAAACGCATATCGATTCCTTTTTGACAGCTTCCCAACTAGCCGAACAGTGGCAGGTTTCGCTGCGTACTGTCCAGCGCTACCTCAGCGAGGGCCGCATCAAAGCGGTGCGACTTCCGGGTGGCCAGTACCGAATTCGTCCCGAGGACGCTGAGGCGGCAGTCGCCGAGGTCAACGCGTGATGGCCTCGGCGGGGCGCGTCCACGTGAGCGCCGCGAGTGAGGCGCAGGTGCGCGCGATCGTGCGGGAAGAGATCGGGGTCGCCCTCGGTTTGGTGATGATTGGCGACCTCGGCAATCTCGCGGCTTACGTGGCCGGCTCAGTCACCGCGAACGATAGCGCGCAGCTCATTGACCTCGCGCTCAAGCTCGGCAACGAGGCTCAACAGCCCGTAGAGCAATGCCTTCTCGGCGACGACACCCCGATCAGGGCGTGTCAGGTTTCGTCGGAGGACATCACCCACATCGCTCTGGAGTTTCTTTGCTCGACTGGCTTCTTCCGGAAGCGTGAGGTCAGTGACTCTCAAGGGTCGCGTCATGAGATTTCTCTTTCGCTCGATGGTCTGGACAACCAGAGCGTAAGAGAGCGACCCGGACCAGCAGGGGAAGCTGGTCCGGGTCGCGCCAAGCCCCAGGGCGGTGCCTTGTGATCGCCTCGGCGGGGCTGGTAGCGCTGCTGGTCGGGTCGCTGGCGGTCGGGTGGCTCATCGGTGCCCGCGACACCAACGCCCACAACAAGCTCCACGCTCAGATCGACGCAGACACGCGAACCGCGTTCATCGACGACGCCGCCGAGCTGGCCGCAGACAGCGACGACCTCTGATGGCCGGGGCACCCGTCAACGTCCGCGCCCGCACGGCACCGCCAGCACCCTGCGCCCTGCCGCACCACCAGCCAGGCCGCGCCGTGCAGTTCACAGAGTGGGACAACGAGGCAGGCGTGATGGCCACCGTGACCGGTCTCGTCGTGCAGCACGCGAACCGGACCATCACCATCCGCACTGACAACGGTGACAAGTTCACCAGCTGCGGGCACGTGGCGGCTGCATCATGACCGCCAACCACTGCAAGTGCCTGGTGGTCCCCGTATTCCCGGACGGTGGCAAGTCGGCGTACTTCGATGCGCTCGACAGCCTCAACGAGCGTGACGCCGAGCGCGAACAGCGCCACGCCGAACTGGAGCAGCTTCGCCGCGACCTCGGCGCGCTGCGCCGGTCCCACGACGAATGGGCCAATCTCGCCGAGCTGCTCGTCACACGGATCGACGAACTCACCTCCCACGACGCCGCCGCCGGGGTGGTGACCCCGTGACTGACCGTGACTCGATCGGTTTTCCCTGGGCGATCGACGCCGTCGAACAATTCGTACCGAAGCGCGACCGCGACTGGTACTGCGACGAAATCGACAAGGCCGCTGCCGACCTCAAAGGCGGTTTGGGGGCGTTGTTCGGCGCAGTCGGGATGGACCCAAACCCTGGCTACCGGGCGGTCGCGGACAGTCTGCGCGACATCGCCGACGCGGTCGACGGCTCCCGCCCGGTCAGTCTCGACGACCTGTCCGCGCACCTGCTCGCCGAGGCGCACGCGGCCGGGTGGGCCCAAGTCGACGACCTCGTTGAACTCTTCGCCCGGTCACTGCGGGCCGACTTCCGTATCACCAAGTCCCCCAACAGGTAAGCGGCCTGGGGGCGGGTGTGGGCCCGACCCCAGGCCATCGACAACAGGAGGTATGTCCCGTGTCAGAAACCACGATAGAGCACCAGCGCGACGAGAAGGCCGAGGCGTGGAACGACCTGTTCGACATGCGTGTCTTGGCCGACGCGATCGAACGCGAAGCCGACCGCGTCGGCGCGGCGAGCCTGCCGCCCCTCGGCAACGCTGAGAGCCTCCGACTCGACGAAGCACTCCTGGCTGCCCAGTTCCTTTGGTACTACGACGGGGCCTGGACTGGCGAGAGTTCTTGCGCGGCAGCGGCCGGGATGGTCGCCCGATGAAGCGCCCAACCATGCACAAGCGCACCGCACGCCGAGTCCTGGCCGCGATCGCGTCGGGCTGGGTGTTGGCTGCCACCGGTTCGCTTTACCTCAGTGAGGCGCGCGCAGACGACATCATCATCATCAACCCCGGCCCCCGGCCCGCACTCGATCTGCGCATCCCGCTGCCGCTGTCGGGCTGGTGCCCTGGCGGCGGCGCGGGCAGCGGCTATGGCGGCTACTGCGAAGGCGTCGACTTCGCCGACGGCACCCGACTCAACTACTTCCGAGTCGGCGCGTTCTGGCAAGGCCCGCGCTGCATCCGCGTGGACGGCACGCCGACGCCCCCGGAAGCGCCGCACGGTTGCGGGGGGCTGGGATGACCGCCCGCGCATTGGCCCTAATTGCCGCTCTCGCATTGGGTTTCGCCCTCGGCTCGCTCGCCGTTGGCACACCGACGATGTTCGGTGTCTCGCTGGCCGTCTCGATGCTCGTCGGCATGGGGGCCGACCTCGCTGGCAAGGCGGGGGTGTGATGGCCAACGCGAACGTCAACGTGGCCGAGCACCGCCCCGCGACGCAGCGCCGCCGCTTCCGGCATGACACTCTCGTGGCGGTCGATCTGTTCTCCGGGTTCGGCGGATTGACTACCGGGATCAAGCAGGCCGGGTTTGACGTCATCATGGCGGCAAATCACAACCGCTACAAAGTGCAAGTCCACGAGGCCAACCATCCCGAGGCTGAGCATTGGATCGCTGATCTCGTTAATCCCGAAGCGTCGGACTATCACTCAGCGCGAGACCTGCCGCCGGCCGACATGGTCTGCGCAGGCGTGAGCTGCAAGAACCATTCGCAGGCCAACACCATCAAGGCCTACGAGCAGGGCCTTTCGGCAGGCGGCAAATGAAACTCACCATCAACACCGACATTCTCGCCGAGACGATCAACGCCGCGATCAGCTCGCTACCCCCGCGCCCGAACCCCGTCATCCTCGGCGGCGTCCTGGTCGAAGCCCAGCTCGGCGCGATCACCATGTCCAGCTTCAACTACGACCGCGCCACCACCCGCACCGTCGCCGCCGACGTAGCCGAAGCGGACACCGCCGTGGTATCGGGCCGCCTGCTCTCAGCGGTCGGCGGCAACCTGCCGCGCGGCAAGGACGCCGACATCGTCTCCAGCGGCTCAGAAATGGTCATCACGGCCGGAAGAACGGCATTCCGGTTGCCGCTCATGCACACCGAGGACTACCCGACCCTGCCCACCATGACACCCGACGCCGACGGCATCGGCACCGCCGACTGTGACGAGCTCGCCCAAGCGGTGCAGGTGATCGGTGAACTCGCGTCCAAGGACGCTGAGCCGGCCAACCTCACTGGCCTCAATCTCACCTTTGAACCGGGGGCCGTGTGGCTGTGCGCCACCGACCGCTACATCATCGGCCGTCGACGCGTCCCCTGGACCGGCACCACCACCGACGAGGTCACCGTGCCCGCTGCCGACATGCTGGCCACCATCAAGGCTGTCATCGGCCCCGCCCCCGAACCGGTCGAAATCCTGCGCAACGGCTCGATGTTCGGCTTGCACACCTCGGCCACCACCGTCATGACCCGCCAGCTCGCCGACGACTTCCCGGCGATCACCAAAGTGCTGACGCCTGCCGTCTACTCGTCGACCTCGACGGTTCCCACGGGCGAACTCGCATTCATGCTGCGCCGCGCCGCCTCGATCGCCGACGACGGCAACTCCCAGGTAGACATCGAGGTCGATGCCGGGGGCCTGGCCGTCACCACCACCCGAAGCGCCACCGGCAAGGTCAACGACAGCATCGCCGCCCACCACCAAGGCGACTACCGCCGCATCGCCCTGTCGGCCCGCCGCCTCCACAACGCCCTGTCGGTCATCGACGACGCCGAAGTCACCCTCGGATTCCGCCATCCCGAAGGGAAGCCGGCCGACCACCTGATCGGCATCCATCCCGGCGCGATGGAACGCACCGAGGCCAAGGTCGACCTTCTGGAGTGCCACAACTTCGCACTCCTCATCGGCATCTCAGGAAAGCGATAACCCCATGAGCACCCACCACACTCGCGACCAGCGCGCCGCCGCCGCCCGGTTCTTCCGCCGCTGGCTCATCGGTGCCGTCATCTTCTCGACCGCGGGCAACGTCACCCACGCACTGCTCAACCCCGACGCCGCATCCTCACTCATCGCGGCGTGCATCGCCGTCGTAGCACCGGTCGCCCAGCTCGGGATGACCTACGGCGTGCACATGCTCGTGCAATGCGGCATCGTCGGCGCGGCCTACCGTGCAGCGCTGCGCATCACCGTCGCGCTCGTAGTCGTCGCGTTCGCGCTCAGTTTCTACGCGCTGTGCGATCTGGCCGTGCACTGGGCGGGCATGCCGCTGCTGCTCGCGCTGCTCGTCCCCCTGGCCATCGATCTCGGCATCACCGGCTGCACCATGGCGTTGCTGGCCATCACCGACGCACAGCGCACCGAGCAGCTCGCGCAACCACCAGCACCCGTGCACGCCGACGCTCCGCCCGCTGCGCAGGCCCCGGAACCCGTGCACGCCGCCGAGCGGCCCGCAGCGCCACCGCCCGCACCCGCGCTCAGCAGCGTGCGCGCCGCCGAGCATCCCGCGCACTCACCCGTGCACGCCATAGCGGCCCAGCGCATCGTCGCGCAGGGCGCGGTGCGCATCGCCCCTGAGCGCGTCGCCGCCGTGCTCGCCGAGCGCGCCGAAGGCACCGCCCCGAGCATGATCGCCCGCAAGCACGGCGTCGGCTACGACACCGTCAAGAGCATCCTGAGCCACCCCGCCGCGCAGTCCTCCATCGACCAGAGCGCGGCCGCGTGATGACGATCTCTCCCGTTCGCCGCCGCCACCTGATCGCACGGTGCCGACAGATCGCTGCTCTGTTCGATGAGCTGCTGCCCGACACCGCCCTCAACGCCAGCGCCCACAGGGCTGGCGGGGTCAACCCGTTCTACGACCGCACCACCTCCGGGCTCTACTTGGAGTTCTACTACGGCTACCCGTCGAAGATCTGGACCCCTGGCGGCCGCTGGCACATGACCGGCGGCACCTGGACACCGGCGGGTGTCGACAAGGACGAACTCGTACGCCCGTTCATGGAGCGCCTCACCACGCGGCCGCATCACCTACCCGTCCAAACCCGCTGGGGTTGCTACGGCCCCGTCTACGCGGTCCTGGCCGTGGACGGAATATCAGTCGAAGAGCCAGGCCCTGTCGCGCGCTTCATCCACTCCGACTACCAACGCGAGAAATACGAGTGGGCCGACCTCGCAACCGGTTGGGGGCCAGATGGCACCTAACGCGCCGAAGCCGTTGGTGCGCCGCGCCTTCGCCCTCTTCCGCGACGGCCGCGTCGAACAACGCGCCGACCGCCTCGCGGTGTCGTCATTCATCACCTGGCGGGCCATCTCGTCGACCGACGAACTGAGCGAGCGCGACATTCAAGCAATTGTCGACACGCTCCAGTATTGGAAATCCTGCGGCGAAATCGAGTACCGGTGCCGCCGCATCGCCGAAAAACTGGGAGTACCCGCGTGACCGACAAACGAGACGGTGCCTGATGTCCCTCGTGCCGACCATCTGCCATGACTGCTGGCATCCAGCCCACCCGGTCAATTCCTGCCCAGTCTGCTGGCAGCACGTGCACCCCAGCAGCACCGGAATGATCGCGGCCCACTGGGATTCGGTCGGCCGCGAACTCTGCCCCGGCGAACGACTGCCCTACGACCGCGCGATCCCCAGTGAACGCCAAACCGGCCTGATCGCCTGAGAGGACACCCGAAATGACCATCTACTGCTACGACACCGAGTTCCTCGAGCTTTGGGCCTACTACGCAGCCTATGACCATGTCGCGCTTGCGCAGCTGTGGGGCCGAATGATCCACCTTCCCAACGGTATCCCCATGTGGACCAACGACCTGCAACAGGAAATGGTCCGACTCGGCATCGACGACGACGAGATTCCCCGCGCTGAAGGCTACGAACACCACGCCCTGGACGACGCGCGATGGAACTGGCAGGTGCTGCGCGAAATCCGGCGGCGGCAAGAACTCTCGGACGCCGACCAGTGAACGAGATTCCTTCCGTGATCGCCAGCGCGGGCCTGGCGCACATGGTCGGCGACTATCTCATTCAGTCCGACTGGATGGCGCAGGAGAAGACCCGGCGCTGGTGGCCAGCCATCGCGCACGCGGTCACCTACGGGCTGCCGTTCCTTCTCGTCACACAGTCACCGCTCGCGTTGCTGATCATCGTCGCCACGCACGCCGTCATCGACCGCTACCGGCTGGCACGCCACGTCGTGTGGTTCAAAAACCAGCTGGCACCCAAGGCATTCCGACCGCCCCACACGGCGACCGGGCACGCCGATGACCGTCCCGCCTGGCTGTCGACGTGGCTGCTGATCATCGCCGACAACGTGCTCCACATGCTCATCAACGTGGCGGCGGTGCTCTATGTCTGACGATCGCGATGAGGCGGTGCTTGCCGTGGTGGCCGATGCTGGCCGGCGCATGGGTCCCGAGTTGCGCCGCCAGTGGGTTCGCCGCGTTCTCGGCTTGGGCCGCAAGGAACTCACAGCGGCCCAAAAGACCGTCCTGGTGGCCCTGGAGACGTACGCCGACTACCGCGACGGCACCAACGCCCACCCCGGCCAATCGAACCTGGCCGAAATGTGCAGCCTGACAACACGCGCCGTGCAGGACGCACTGGCGCGCGGAATCGAACTCGGACTCATCGAGTGCACCGCGCCAGCAAACCCGCGAGCCAGTCGTGCGGCGGTCTACCGGCTCGTGTTCGCCGAATCCACCACCGGAACAGCGGTTCTGGTGAACGAGCCCATCACCGGAACGGCGGTTCCTGTGAATAACTCCACCACCGGAACGGCCGTTCGTGTGAATAACTCCACCACCGGAACGGCCGTTCCTGTGAATAACTCCATCACCGGAACCGCCACGCAGCCATCACCGGAACAGCGGTTCGCCCCACCAAGACAATCACCAAAACTACTGGGGGTGTTACGTAACGGGGGTACGTCACCAGAGCCGCGCATCACCGACACACACACCACTCCGCCCTCTCGATTCTGCGACGCCCATCCGCGCGGCTATCGCGGAAAATGCCCGGACTGCGCAAACGCCCGAACCGCTTTCGAGGCGTGGCAAGCCGACCAGGCCGCGTTCGACGTGGAGATCGCCAACGCCGCCGTGCTCGCCAACCGACACCGCCGCCAGCTCATCGCCAATTGCGAGCTGTGTGACGACTTCGGCCGGATCAGCATCACCGACGACGACGACGGAGGCCGCAACGAGAAACTCGTGCCCTGCGATCACCCACCCAGCGCGCGCAGGGCCCAACATGCCTGACCTCGACGACGACCGCGACACCAGGCGCTACGTGCGCGGCCGGGGCCGACCGCAGCGCACCAAGGGCCCGGTCGACGACGCGTACACCACCTGCGGGGCCATCAACCGCCCTTGCCCCAACTGCGGTGCCAAGCCGTTCGAATACTGCCACCGGCCCGACGGATCCGAATCAACAATCCCCTGCTTGCAACGACTTTCGGAGAGGACCCGATGACCATCCTTGCCGCACTCGACGGACTCTCAGGCACCGGCCAGCCCCGCCGATTCGACCTCACCGGCGCCCTCGACGAATGCAAGGCAGCCGCCGCGACCTGGGCCACCGTCTCTGCAGCCAGGCTCATGGGCATCGCCACCGACGACGACCTCGAAGAGGCGTGGATGCGACTGCGATGCGCCAGCGCGGTCCTCAACTGGGAACGCGGCCGCGCCGTAGCGGCATTCGCCACCATCCCCGGCGCGCCATGGGTCACCGACCACAACACGGCCGACTACGACGACGACACAATCGCCGCCCTGCTGCGGGGCGCGCGTTGATGAACAACTGCCGCAACAACGCCTGCCAGCGCCCCGCGCAGCTGTTCCTGTGCAACGACTGCACCGCCGTACTCGCCAACCTGCTCGACCGCATCCCCGAGCTGCTCGACGAACTCGACGACCGGATACAGAAACTCGATCGAGTACCGCACGGCACCATCGGCCGCAACCGCCCGCCCGCCAACCAGCTCAGCATCATCGACTTCGACGCCGTCGACATCGCCCGCAAGACACGAAAGGCGCTGCGCGGCTGGGTCGAAACCGTCGCCGAGCGCCACACAGGACGCCGCCCACCAGGACTCGACACGATCGACACCAAGATGTTCGCCCGCTGGCTGCAGGTCAACGTAGAGGCCATTGCGCGCCTCGACTGCGCGGGCGATCTCTACAAGTACATCAACGAACTGGTCGGCTCCGGGCACAAGAGCGGCAAGCTCGTCAAAGCCGTCGACCGCCGCGAACGACACTTCGCAGGCCCATGCCCAACCATCGTGGGCTACGACAACGCCGGCCAACCCATCGAGTGCGGCCACGGCCTCTACGCCGAGGTCGACGAACGCGAAGTCGACTGCCCCGAATGCGAACAGTCGATCGACGTAGAACAGAACCGGCTCAAAGCCGAACGCGAACGCGACCTCATGACCGCGACCAAACTGCTCGAAGTCCTCGACAACATCGGCGAACCCGTCGACCCCGACCAGCTCGACCGGTGGATCAGCGCCGAGCGGCTGCGCCCACGTGGCTACCTCCACCACGGTCAAGTCGTGAAACACCGTGTGCGCAAAGACGACCCAGCGCTATACAGCTGCGAACGCGCACGCAAACTACGCCGCAGAGACGCCCAACTAGCACGACGAAAGGCACTAGCCAGATGAATGATCTACAAGAGATCGAACGCCGCGTAACCGAAAAGTGGTGCGCCGCAGCGACAGCACGCTTCCCATACTCGCGCGACGGCTTCGACGTGGCGCAGTGGTTCAGGGACCTACCGCCTCTCCCGCCGGGAACACCCCAATTCCCGCGCGAGCAGTGGGTCAGCTACCCGGCCGCGCGCACCGCGACGCTGCTGGTATGCGAACGACTGCTCGACTCGGCCGACAAACTGACCGACGAGCAATGGGCAACCCTCTGTCTCGCAATGCAATACGGCGGCAAGACCCGCGTGGCATGACGTAATGACCACTTATCGGCAACACAATCAACAGGGAGAGAGATCATGAGCTACGACACCTTCGACCCGACCAAAGACTGCCGGAAATGCGTGGGCGACGGCCAAATCGCCAACGACGACGACGGAACCCCATGGTCCGCGTGGGCGAACCTTCCGCCCGGCGCTGACCTAGCAGTCCGAATGGGACTGGTACGCCCCGTGCAGTGCCCCGACTGCAAGGGAACCGGCACCGCCAACCGCCTGCGGGCCGAGTGCTCCCAGCCGCAGAAGTACCGCAAGAAGCCCGTTGAAATCGAAGCGATGCAGTTCGACGGCACCGTAGAGTCGGCGAACCGCGTTCTCGCGTGGATTGGCGGAGACGATGCCGAAGCGCGCCGCGCACATCGACATGAGCCCAGGGCGGGCATCGTGATAAAGACACTGGAAGGCGAAATGCTCACCGCCCCTGGCGATTACGTGATACGCGGCGTACAGGGCGAGTTCTACCCATGCAAACCCGACATCTTCTCCGCCACTTACGATTCGGCGAAATCGATTGGCCTGCACCCGGTCACGTACTACCAAGCCGAGTGCACAGGTTGCGGAACTATCGTGGACGACTACTACGAGTACTCGGCGGTTGAGGACCCGATCGAGTGGGTGCGCGAGAACCTCGATTGGTTTGAGCGCACCCGCAGTGAACCTGCACCGACGCCGGAACTCCCGCAGCGCGAGATCTGCCACACCGTCGAACTGCTCTGCCCCGGCTGCCAAAAGTGCGAAATCTGCGGCGCTGAGCACGCCTACGAGGTCGATGAGCACCTGGTCTGCGATGAACACGAAGACCACGACTTCGCCGCCGCTGAGCTGACATAGGGAGATCGAGTGCCCAATCAATGATGGAAGCGTGTGGTGACGATCCTGGGCCGCGATGCCCCAGGCACGTGCTGGAACCTTGCACACTCTCGAAAGGCCACCCCGGTCAGCTCCACGAGCATCGGCTACCAGCTCGCCCCGATTGGCCTCCGGTCAGGAGATGGTGGCGCTGCCGGGACGGCTCGGTGATCGACGCGACCTACCCCAACTTGCGGCTGACGTAAGGAGCGCGACATGGACCCGATCTGCGAATGTGACCAGGCGTGCTGCGAGTGGTGCGAAATTCACGGCGACACCGGCCACCGAAACCAGATGTACGACATGGGCTGGGGTCTCAGTGTCGCTGTCGTGCAGCCGACATAAGGATCTGACGATGAAGATACCGATCAGCGAGCTCGATGCGCTGGATGCTGGGGCGCGGAGCTGCCCAGCGGTGCGGCCGGGCACGTTGGGTTACCAAGGCTGCCGACGTGTGGACGGACACCCCGGCCCGCACGTGTCGCAAGACCGTGGCGAGTGGACGACATAAGGACCGATGATGAACACACTCGACTGCCGCGAATGCGGCTGCCCAATCGACCGCTGCAACGCCTACCGCCCAACGCGGAAATGCTGCCCCGACTGCAAGCACATACACCCCACAGGCGACGCCGTTACGTGGCCCGGTGACGCTGTTAGCCAGATGGCAGAGGCTCAAGCCGCTCTAGCGCTGGCGTTCCAGAAGTTCGCCGACTACATGGCTCCGCACATGGATCAACTGAGGCAGCTATGCGAGGACATCAACCGCTACGAGTCGGACGCTCTCGCCGAGATCGAAGACGACTTCTACGCTGGCCGAGCTGGCTCAACCGGCGACCCGGCAAACGATGAGTGACCCGAGCAAGACAGGCGCGAAACACGCCGTTCGGAAGCCCTTGACGAAATCTGCGGCGCTGACCAGCTAGTATGCCTTTCCGAGTCGGTACCCCCATGTCTGAACCCGTTCAGACCTGGGGGTTTCCTCGTTTCTGGCCACCATCGGAGCGAAGACAATGCCCATATTCGAACTCACTTGGCAGGCGTTCGGCACGCTCAAGATCGAGGCCGACACTGTCGACGAAGCCAAGCGCTCAGCCGCAGCCGAACTCACCACCGACCCCGGCCCCACCGATGTCCGCGACTACCAGGTCGACGGCGTCGACGTAGAGCTGGCCTGACCATGACCTGGGGCCAAGGCTCAACCATCCCGCAACGGATCAAGGATCAGGTGCGGGTCCGCGACAAGACCTGCCAACTGCGCTACCCCGGCATCTGCACGGGAGCCATCGACGAGTTCGACCACCCCGACGGCCTGGCCGCCCAAGGCCAGGACCGCAAGCCGGTCCGCTCGGCCCGCGAAGTCCAAGGCGTCTGCACGCCGTGCCACGACCACAAGACCGAGCAGCAGCGGCGAGCTGGCATTGCCCGCGCCAAAGCTGCGCGCGGGTCGCTGTCCAAGCGCTACCGCGACCGCGAACCTCACCCGGGAGCGCTGTGAAAGAGACGAACGTGCCGTTCGTTCAGGCAGAAGTCCGCATCATCTACGGGATGGACGATGACGGTCGGCAGGTCATCGCGACGACCTACACCGCCGACGGTGTTGACGACTCGGTGCCCGACTACTTCACCGGCTTGACGATGTTCGAGGTCGCCAAGATCGACTTCTTGCGGCGGCACGGCATCATCGGTGCCGATCCCAGCGCCTGACTACCCAAGGGGGGCCTAGTAACCCGGCCTCGGCCCCGATACGCCCGAGACTCATTAGCACTCACGCACCTACGTACGAAAATTCCCCGATTTTCTGACGGACAACACCGCGATCTAGCGAAGGTGATTTCGGCGGATCGGCGTTTCCGATCCCGCACAGAGCCTCTCAGCCGGTCAAAACCGCCCCCAGCCCACCGGAATACGCGCAAAGAAGTGCGCCTTCCGGTGTCCCACGCGCCCGCAAGGTCGGGCGTCCCAACGGTTCCAAGGAGGACCAGCCCCATGTCCATCGCCATGATCGCCCTGACACACCCGCCCGGCGACGGCCCACCCGACCACCGCGCCTATACCGGCCGGGTACTGCTCGACGCCGCGCAGATCTGCGCTATCGAAGAGGTCAAAATCGCGAGACAGCCCGCAATCTCGTTCGTCACGCTGCGGAATGGGTGCGCGTATCGGGTGACCGAAACGCCCGAGCAGATCCTGGAATGGATGGGCCAGGCGCTCAACCTTGCGGCCGGAGAGTGGTCGGGTGAGTTCCGTGTCAGCGATCCAGCGATCGCTGCGGACTATCTCCAAGCCCGTCTCGAGTGCCAAGCCCGCCCTGTAATACCGAAGGGGCTGTGAGCATGGCTGACACCACCGCGCCGAAACCGCCACCGCCACCGGCAGATCTGGCCAAGGACGGCCGCAAGGACGGCGCGGGCCGCCGGTTGTGGAAGCAGATCGTCACGTCGCGCAAATACGAGCTGCGGCCCGACGAGTTGGTCATTCTCGAGAACGCCTGCCGCCAGGGCGACCGGATCGAAAAGCTGCGCGGGGAAGCTCAGCATTGCTCGACGACCGCTCGCGGATCGGCAGGCCAGCTGGCCTTGCACCCGATCCTCAAGGAACTGCGCGAACTCGAAGTGTCACAAGCCAATCTCTTGGGGAAGCTCAAACTGCCCGACGATCAGGCCCCGGCCGACAGCCAGCCGAGGTCAGTCTCGGCGCGCAGCGCCGTGCAGTCCCGCTGGGGGAGGACCGGATGACGACCGCCGTTGTGGCGCAGACCAAGGCCCGCGCCGAGCAGCTCGCCCGTGAACTAGGGATCGATGAGCCCCGCGTATTCGGCGCGAAAATGTCTGCGGCGTTCGAAGGTCTTCGCGCTGAGCGGGTGTTCATCGACGCGAACGCGAAGATCAGTGCCGACTTCCTGAGCATCATCGTAGATACGGCCGCGAAGATGCCCAACGGTGGCGGCATCGTCCGGTTCGTCACGGTGACACGCGAGCGGCCCGAGCGGCGGGGTGTAAGGGTGCTGGGCCCATTCGGTCGGTGGCTCGGGCATGTCGGCGCTGACAACTGGCATGAGGACACCGAGGGCCGTTTGGTGGTCACGGCGAGAGGCCAACGGGTCGGGACCTACAACCGTTGGGTCGCCGTGGATTTCATCACACCGGAGATCTAGATGGCTCGTGTTGCGAAGTCGACAGCGTTCGTCAAGCAGCACGACTACTCGCACATCATCAAGTGGTACCGCGAGACGCTGCCGAAGGCAGACCCACCGCGGCCGTCACGTTGGGAGCCGGTGCGCATCGGCCCCACGTGGGATTGGGATCCGCAGCGGGGCTGGCTGTTTCCTGAGCATTCGATGGGTTGGGAACTGCTCGGCTGGTGCGGCTACTGGCTGCGCGACATGGCCGGGCAGGAATGGCAGTTCACTCCCGAGCAGGCGCGGTTCTTTCTGCACTACGAGGCCATCGACGACGACGGCCGACTGCTGCACCGCACTGGGGTACTTCAGCGGCTGAAGGGGTGGGGCAAGGACCCCGCCGCGTGCGCGCTGGCGTGCTCAAAGGCGTTCGCCCCGGTGATCTTCGACCACTGGGGCCCGGAGGGGCCGGTCGGCCGCGACGATCCCGCCGCCTGGGTGCAGATCTCGGCCGTGTCGAAAAAGCAGACCGCGAACACGATGAAGCTGTTTCCGGTCATGCTGTCCGAAGAGTCCCGACGCCACTACGGGATACAGATCGGCCGCGACAACGTCTGGGGCCTGGGCGACACCCGCCAGATCGAAGCGACCGCCTCGAATTACCTTGCGATCGAAGGCAACCGCGTCACTCAGGCGATCCGCAACGAGCCGCAGAACTGGAACGACTCGAATCAGGGCCACGATCTGGCGGGCGCGATCGACGGCAACTCGACCAAGATCCCTGACGGCCTGGGCCGCATCCTCGACATTCAGAACGCCTACCGACCCGGCGACGACAGCGTCGCGCAGCGGGCCCGCGAGGCGTGGGAAGCGACGCAGGCCACCGAGGAACGCGGGCCGACGGCGCGATCGTTCGGCATGCTCGTCGACTCGCTGGAGGCCCACCCCGAAGCGCCGTTGACCGCCGACGCCGCACCCGAAGTGCTGGAGTCGGTGCGCGGTGACTCTGTCTGGCTGGACATTCCGGCGATGGTGGAGTCGATCCTCAACGGGTCGAACACGCCGAGCGAGTCGCGGCGCAAGTGGTACAACCAGGTCGTCGCCGCCGCCGACGCCTGGACGACAGCCCAGCAGTTCGACGCCTGCTACCGCGACGAGACACCCGACAAGGGCGAGCCCATCCTGATGTTCGGCGACGGGTCGAAGTCCGACGACACCACAGCGGTGTTCGGTATCCGCATCTCGGACGGCATGGTGTTCCCGATCGGGATCTGGGCACCCAAGAAGGTCAAAGAGGGCGGCCGGGAGATCAACCTGCCGATCGACCGCGCCGCCGTGGACCGCAAGGTCCGTCAGTACCTCGACGACTACGACGTGTGGGGATTCTGGTTCGATCCCTCCGACGCCCGCGACGACGAAACCGGCGAACGGTACTGGGAGCCCTACTGCGACGCCTGGGCCCGCGACTACGCCCGCAAGCTGCGCCGCCTGCCCGCCGTGAAAACCGGCACGAGCCAGCACCTGGTGATCTGGGACATGCGAAACCCGATCCACGTCAAGCTGTTCACCGAAGTGTGCGGCCGCACCTTGACCGACCTCGACGACAAACGCATGTTCCACAACTGCCCGCCCCCGTCGAAACCCGGCCTGGGCGTCCTGGCCCGCCAGCACGTGTTGAACATGCGGCGACGGCCCAACAAGTTCGGCGTGAGCGTCGGCAAGGAACACCGCGAATCGCGCAAGAAGATCGACGCCGGAGTGTGCATGATCGGCGCGCGCGTGATGTGGCTGCAGCTCACCGGCAAACAGAAGTCCGACGGCAAGTTCGCACCCGGTAAAGGCCGGGTCCTCACCCGACGTTGAAAGGTGGTGTGTGCGTGACGGTTCCGATAGCTCCGACAGCCAGTGCGCTGCCAGCCCCAACAGCAAGCCTGATGAACATTCCCGCGCCGCGCGAGCTGGGCGAGCGTGAGAAACACATCGCCTGGCGGCTGGCGTCGATGCTCTACAACCGCCGCGCCCCGTTCCTGCTGAACGCGCAGTACTACGAAGGCACCCAAATCGTTCCGTCGCTGGGCATCTCCACCCCGCCCGAGCTGGAGACCCTCCAAGCGATCAACGGGTGGGGCGGCAGTGCGGTCGACGCCGTCTCTGAACGTCTCGGAATGCAAGGGATCATCCTCAACGGCAAGTCCGAGGTCGACGAGGAACTGCTGGTGACATTCCAGGCCAACAACCTCGATTCCGAGGCACCTATGGTGCACGACGATTCGATGATTCAGGGCCTTGGCCTGGTCGTCATCGGCGTCAATCACAACCAAGAGCCGGTGATCACCGGCGAATCACCGCTGAACATGGCCGTGCACGTCGACCGGGCAACCGGCATCGTCACCTGCGGCTATCAGACCTACTTGGACGCCGACCCGGCCAGCGAAACCTACGCGCGGCATCGGGCGACCGAATACCTGCCCGAGAAGACCATCCACCTAGTGGCCGGCGAAGGCGGGAAGTGGGAAGTCGTCGACATCGACGAGCACCCCAATACGGCCGAATTCGGTTGCTCTGTCGTGGCTTTCCCGAACCGCCCATCCACCGGCAACCGTCTGGGAGCGCCCGAGATCGCCCCGGCATGGCGCAGCTGCATGGACCGCGCCTCGCGGACGTGGGTCTCGATGGAGGTGATGCGCGAGTTCCACATCATCCAAAAGATCTTGCTGCTCGGAGCCACCGAGAAGGCGTTCCAGGACAACGAGGGCAACTTCAAATCGGTGTGGGAGACCTATGCCGATTTCATGCCCGCGATCGAACCCGACGAAGAGGGCAACGTGCCCACGGTCGAAGTGGTTCAGGGCCAATCGCCGGATGGGTTGCTGAAGATCATCGACGCCGAGGCCCGGTTGATGTCGGGATACACCGGCCTCAACCCCCAGAATATGGGCATCATCAACACCGGCAACCCGGTGTCGGGCGATTCGATCCGCATGGCCGACCAGCGATTGAAGGCCCGCACCGAACGCAAAGCCGCCGGGTACGGAAACTCGTGGGTCCGCGTCGGCCGATGGACCTACCTAGTGCGCGGGGAGGACCGCGCCGACCTCAAGCGCGCCGAAACGGACTGGGGCCCCACCGGCATCCCGACACCGGCCACCGACTCCGATGCGGTGTCCAAACAAGAAGCCGCTGGCATCATCCCGCGCCGCTCGGCGACAGTGCAGAGGCGACTGGGCTACAGCGCGATTGAACGCCGCAACATGGAATCCGAATTCCGCGAAGCTGACGGCCGCGATCTCATCAACGCCGTCACCGGCGCTGGCCAGCCGCGCCCGGATGACGCGCCGCGCCCAGGACAATCGGCAGACGGCGCAGATGACGCAACCGCAACAGCCTGAGTTCGCCCACTACCAGGCCGCCAACGCCGCGCTGATCGGCGCGGCGACCGCCCAGCTCGGCGCGCAACTGGCCGAACTCGACTGGAACGCCGCCAGTGTGCAGTCGGCGGTCACGCGGCTCTACGGCGGCCTAGTGCGCGCCTACCGTGGGGCGTCGTCGACACTCGGATTGCAGCTCTACGGCGACCTGCGCGCTGCTGCCGACGTGAGCGGCGGCTGGCGCAAGATCACCGCGCCCGACCCCGACCCCGCCTGGATCGACGCCAAAGTCGCCAGCGCGTTCAAAGTCCCAGCACCACAGGCCATCGACATCGCACAAGCTCTGTTGCCGGGCGACGAGACGGCCGGTGTCTTCGATGTTGAGCAGGTCGTCACCGACCGGCTGACGAACTCGATGCAACGCATGATCCTGTCGGGCGGGCGCGACGCCGTCGCACTCAACGCCGCCGAGGACGGCGCAGACATCACCCGCGTACCCGACAAACCCGGCGCGCCCGTCGGCGAAGACCCGGCCTTCTACGTCCGCGTGCCCACGTCGATGAAGCCCTGCGCGTTCTGCGTCATGACGGCCAGCCGCAACTGGCGGCCCTACACCTCGGCGCAGGCAGCCGAATTCGTCGTCGGCACACGCAGCGGCGCACAGCGCGGCAAGCAGCCGCTCGGCCACCGGTATCACGATCACTGCCAATGCATCGCAGTACCCGTGTTTCGCGGCAAGCCAACACCGTTCGACCGGTCCCCCTACGAGCTGATGTACGAGAAGGCCGCAGCGGACGCCGGAACGCGCCGCGACACCAAGAAGGTCCTGGCGTCGATGCGCCAGCTGTACGGCCTGCGCTAACCCGGCGCAGTGTTCACCCCCCGGCTAGTGCCGGAAACCCCAGTAGCCCAAGGAGGCTGACGTTCCCATGCCCAACCCGCCGACCCCCAACAACATGCCCGGTGCCCAGCAGGCCGCCGCCGGTGAGCAGCCGCAGACCCCGCCGCCGGGCAGTGCCGACCCGGCCGCTGGCCAGGCCCCGGCCGACGGTGCCACCCCGACACCGCCGTGGGGTGCCGACAACACCAAGTACGACCCGGACAAGGCCGCCCAGCTGATCGCCAACCTGCGGTCCAGTGAGACCACGCAGGCTGGCACGATCAAAACCCAAAAGGACCGGATCGCCGAGCTGGAATCCCAACTGGCCGACGCGAAGCCGCTACTGGACGCGCACACCGAACAGCAGCGCCGCGAACAGGGCGAAGTGGCCACACTGCGCCAGGACATGGCCGGTCTGCAGCAGCAGCTCACGACCGCGCAGCAGACCGCCCAGGACAACCTGAACATGGCGCTGGCGGCCAAGGCCGAAGCGCTGGCGTCCAATCGTGACGCCAGTCGTGCGGGATCGGCGTTCGTCAACCCGGCCACCGCAGTCAAGCTCATCGATCTGTCGGACTGCCTCACCGGCGACGGCAAGATCGACGACAAAGCGATCGCGGCGAAGCTCGACGCGCTCGCGCAGTCCGAACCGTATCTGGTCGCTGCGGCAACCAACGGCGGACGCAAGCCCAACCCCGCGCAAGGGCAAGGGGGCGGGGCGATCCCACTGGACGCGCAGATCAAAGACGCCGAGCAGCGCGGCGACGTGATGCGCTCCATTGCTCTCAAACAACAGCAGCGTTACCAGAGATAGGAGACCACCATGGCCGGAATCACCGGTATCGGAACCACTTTCAATGAGCCCAACTACCACGGCGAACTGTTCGCCCTCACCCCCGTCGACACGCCGCTGTTGTCGATGGCCGGTGGACTCGGCGGCGGCAAGCAGACCACCGCCACCGAATTCGAATGGCAGGCATACGATCTGCGCGAACCGGAGATCCGCCCCCGCAAGGAGGGCGACGACGCGCCCAACCCCGAGGCTCGGGTGCGCAAGAACGTCAAGAACGTCGTGCAGATCTTTCACGAGGCGGTCGGCACCAGCTACACCAAGCAGGCCACCGCCGCGCAGCTGGCGACCACGCAGACCGCACCGTTCAACTCCGCCGACGGGCTGGGCTTCGGCAACCCGGTCGGCAACGAACACACCTGGCAGGTGGCGCAGTCGCTCGTGCAGATCGCCCGCGACGTGAACTACTCGTTCTGGCACGCCCGCAAGAACGTGCCCGAGGACAACACCGAGGCTCGCCAGATGGCCGGCCTGCTGTCGGTGGTGACCACCAACAAGTCGTTCGCGATCCCCGAAGTGTCGGCGACCACGGCCACCGACACCGTCACCGCTGCCGCCCACGGCATGGCCAACGGCGACATGGTCGTGTTCACCGACGTGGGTACCGCCACCGGGATTCGGCTGGACCGCAGCTACTTCGTGGTCAGCCAGGCCGCGGGCACATTCAAGGTCGCGGCGGCCGCTGGGGGTGCGCCCATCACGCTGGGCACCGCCACCGTCAAGTACGTGCAGGTGTCGGGCGGGGCCACTACGTCCGGCGGCGGGACCGGGGTGTCGGTGGACCGCATCAACGCGTTCGTGCAGGGCATCTTCGACAACGGCGGCCTGACCCAGGGCGACACCCGCGTCCTGTTCGTGCCCTCGATTCAGAAGACCCGCATCACCAAGGCGTACGCAACCGCCTACGGGTCCAACAGCAACGGCGCGATCGGCACCTCTGCCGGTCACACCGTCGGCGGCGTCGCGGTCGACCGGATCACCACCGACTTCGGCGACCTCTACATCGCCATCGACCGCGCCCTGCCCAAAGACGCCGTCGCCGCCGTGTCGATGGAAGTCATCGACCCGGTGTTTCTGTCGATCCCCGGCAAGGGCGTGCTCTTCGAAGAGGAACTCGCCAAGACCGGCGCGACCGACAAGACCCAGATCTACGGCGAGATCGGCCTCAAGTACGGACACGAGACCTCGCACGGCGTGCTGCGGGGCCTGGCGGCCGGTCCGCTCGCGGCATAAGGGCGGTCTGATCAGATGACGCAGCCACCCCAGCCGCCGCAGCCCTACGCCACGCCGACCGAGCTGGCGACGTACATGCAGACCGAGTTCGACGACGCTGAGACGGCGTCGGCTCAGATGCAGCTGGGGTTCGTTGCGTTGCTGATCCGTCACGAGTACGCCGGGATCGACGTGCGCACGCCGCCCATCGATCCGCAGCTGCCCAAGCTGGTGTCCCTGGAGCTGGTCTCACGCAAGATGGTTGAGACCCGCACCGGGGGCGCCAGTGAGGTCACCGAAACGATGGACGAGACCTCGGTGACCCACCGTTACGGCGGGTCGTCGCGGGCCTCGCGACCGTTCGGTGGCCTGGAGTTGGACTCGTGGGCGCGCGGCCTGCTCGATCCGCCCACCGAATCCGCCCGCCCGAGGGCGTTCGGGGTTCGCATGTCCAGCTACGGCCGCAACCGGACGAGCGCGTAGCGGTGGGCCTGCTCAAGATCCGGCGCGGCGAAACCGTCACCGTGGCAAGAGTCACCCGCGACGGCAGCGGCGACGCCACGACCCCCAAGGCCGACGTGCGCAAGAGTGCATTCGGCAAGCCCGAAACGGTGGCCATCGAAGACGACCAGCGTGGCAGGCGCACCGTGGTTGAACGCAACTGGTTCTGCCATCGCACGGGGCCCGGCGGCCAACCGGTCGATGTCGAAGCGGGCGACCGTATCACCCGCGCCAACGGTGAAACCTACTCGGTGCTGGCGGGCCCGTTCGGCGACAACGACCACCCGCTGACCGGCAGCGACCTCGGTGTCAAGCGATACCGCGTCCGGCGAGTGGGAGCGCCCCGTGGATGACGTGAACATCTATCCCGAACCGAACCCAGCCCTGACCGCGATCCTCAAGGGCCCCAAGATGTTCGCCGTCGTGCGCGCCAAGACCGCCTACGCCAAAGCCCAGTGGCAGGTGATCGTCAAGAAGCGGTCGCGGCGGCTGGCGGCCTCGGCGCGCACCAGCGTGCAGATCGGCGGCTACAAAAACGACCGGCCCGTCGGGCGGCTCACCGTCGGCCGGGGCCTCAAGTACGGGGCTTCGCACCAGTTCGGCTACACCGAGCGCCGCGACGCCACGACCGGCCGCTTCGTCGCCCGATCCGGCTCACGCAAGGGCGGCGTTCGCACCCGCAAAGTCGCTGGCGCAAAAGAACTCAACACAGTACTGCGGAGGATGCGCAACTCATGAACGGTGTCGACTGGCTCCCGGCCTGGTATCAGCCGGGTCTACCGCTGGCAGAGGATGCGGTCACAGCGCTGACTCAGCCGCTGTTTCCGGCCAACGTCGCCGGTGCCGTGCAGGTGGTCAACCAGCTGCCCGACGGCATGCTTGACACCGGCTGGCGCGGCCGGGCCTTGTTCGTCACCCGGTTCGATGGGGCCGCCGATGTCCGCGCCGACCAGGCCGCGATGCAGCTGGCCGCAATCACCAACTCGCGCACCGATTCCCAGATCCTCATCACGTTCATCCGCGACATGTTCGTGTGCGTCGAAGATCCGATCGAAGTGGAACTCGAGGACGGCCGCACCGCGACCATCACAGCCATCGCGGAGACATCAGGACCCGAGGAAGTCCCCGGTCTTGAGTACGACGAACGCATCGTGACGGCGCTGTTTGTCTTCACCTTCGCCAACCCTCTCGAAACCCCTGACTACAGCGACCACCTCGGAAGCTAGTCCCCCAGGAAAGGAATTCCAGACATGACCAGTCCCCTGCCCGCCTCCATCAAGGCGTTCAAAGGCGCAACGAAGTCCCTGCAGATCGCCCCGCTGGACATGGCGGTGATCGTCGGCCGCGCCGACCAGCTGCCCGCCTTCAACCGCAACATCGAGGGCCCGTCCAACACTCCGGTGATCCCGCCGTCGATGGGCGGTGTCGGCTACATCACCAAGGACACCGCCATCAACGTCAAGTTCGACATCTCTGCCAACAACATCGAATCGGCCGGCGAAGGGCTGCCGACCCGCATCATCATCGACAAGCAGTCCATTTCCACCGATTTCGAGATGCGCCAGGTCGGCCGTCGCCAGCTCGAATTGCAGTTCTCCGGCGACTATTCGGGCGTCACGCCGTCGGCGAACGGCGGCATCCACGCGCCGATCGCCACGGTGCCCGACAATCAGGACTACCGGTGCATCCTGCTCGGCAAGGACAGCTACGCCAGCCTGCCGATCTTCTTCGGCTACGTGCTCAACCGGGTTCAGGTGTCCAACGTCGACAACCAGAAGTGGTCGCAGACCAACACGCTGCTGTGGCACCCCACGCTGACCACGGTCGCCGACGATGACGAACTGGACTACCTCGGCGAATTCTTCATCTTCGGAGACGGATTCGAGGCGCTGTCGGCCGAGCACGACACCGGATTCGCACCGCTGACCACCGACTGGATCGGCATCCTGCCCGACGATCAGACCCTGGCCGACGGTGCCACCCTGCAGCTCAAGGTCGAAGACAACCACGGCGTGGACCGCACGGCGGTGGCCACCTACTCGTCGGGAACGCCCGCTACCGCCACGGTCAGCACGGCCGGTGTCGTCACCGCCGTCGACACCGGAACGTCGGTCATCACCGCGACCTACGCCGGTAAGACCGCCACCATCCTGATCACCGTCCCCTAACTGCACACCACTGTTCGGCCCCCGGCGTCCACCCCGGACGCCGGGGTTTTTCATCCTGCCCAAAACCCAAGAGGGAGCACGCAATTATGGCCAAAGCTGGCCGGTTCTACGAGATCCGCAAGCAACTCGGTGACAAGCCCTACGAGCTGACCGACGAGATTCACATTCCGCCGATGTCACTGGCAGCCCGCGAAGCCTGGCGCAAGGCGTCGGCCGCGAGCGTCGCCGAAAACTACCTGCAAGCCCACGCCATCGCCGACGGCAAGCCACGCGAACGGGTCGACCACTCCGAGACGATCGAACGCGCACTGATCGGCGACCAGTACGAAGCCTGCCGCGCCCTGTTCGCCGACGACGCCCGCGCATGGGACATGTTCGTCCAAGAACTCAAGGCGTTCAACAAGATCGACGGCACCGCATCCGAGGCCGCGAGCAGTGATGCGGACGCCGAGGGAAACGGCAGCGCGACGCCCGCGTAGTCGCCGTCATCAATTCCCACTGGCACGCGATTCAGTGGGACTTCCAGAAAGTATTGGGAGTCAACGCCCTTGAGTACTTTCTGGAAGTCCCGGGCCGCACGTGGGAACAGTTTCTCGAATTCTTCGACGACCTCTGCGAAGAACAAGGCACCAAGTTGTGGGCCGCAGCAGCGACCGACCCGGCACTGCTCGCCCGCGTGCAGTCCATGACCGCCGACGAGCTCGCCGAGCTGCGCGAGCACTCGACCGCGGCCGAACCCCACTACGGCTACACCCGCGAAGTCCGGGAATGGCGCAATCTCGCCGACCAGGTGATCGCGCTACGCGCGCAAATGGGCCGGGTCGGCATGAACGAAGTGACGTTCATGCCGCGCCCGCAGATGGTCGGAGATCTCATCAACGAACGCCAATCCGAGCTGACCCGAAGCGAACTCGACGACATCATCGCCGAGGCGCAGGCCGAGGCCGACCGGTTGGGCATCTACTGAATGGAGGTGATGAATGGCAACTTATGACGCTGGCGATGCCTCGATCAATGTGCGGCCAAGCCTCAAAGATTTCAAGCGCTTACTCGCAGCCGACCTGCAGGCCATCGATGCCCCGACGTTCGACGTGCCGATCGCCGCCGACATCACCCGCGCTCAGGCCGAGATGGAACGATGGCGGGCCCAGCAAGAGCAGGACGCGCTCGACATCCGGGTCGACGTCGACACCAGCTCGATCGCACGCGTTGTGCGCGAACTCGATTCGCTGTCCAGCGCAGGCGCAAAGGCGATGTCGGCGCTGAAGTGGAACGCCGGGGCGCTCGGGCTGGGCAGCCTGCCCGCCATGGCAACCGGGGTCGCGTCGGTCGCGGCCGCGCTGCAGCAGGTGGCGCAGGTCGGTCTGGTACTGCCGGGCATGTTCGCCGGAATCGCCACCTCAGTCGGCACCGTCGCGCTCGGCTTCAAAGGCATGGGCGATGCCGTGGAGGCCAACGTCGAAGCCCTGCGGGAGGGAACACCCGAAGCCGTTGAGAAGGCCAACGACTCACTGAAACGGCTGGCGCCCTCGGCGCAAGAAGTCGTCAAGGCCCTGGCCGAATCCTCCGATGTCCTCGACCATCTGAACCGCGTTGCGGCACAACCGATGTTCGAAGGCGTCGACCAGGTCATACGCGACCTCACCGGCAAGTCGCTGCCCACGCTCGAGAAGGGCCTGGGCTCGGTCGGCAAGGCGTGGAACGCCACATTCAAAGAACTTGGTGCCACCCTCGGATCTGACCAGTCGCTCAGCCTGCTCGACCGGATCTTCGGCAACACCGCCGACGCCCAGACCCGCGCCAACGCCGCGATCGAACCCCTGGTGAACGCCTTCGGCACGCTGACCGCAGCCGGTAGCGATACCCTGCCGCGCCTGGCCGACGGGCTGACTGGAATCGCCGAACGGTTCAACCGGTTCATCACCGCAGCCGACCAGGACGGCCGACTCGCCAAATGGATCGACGAAGGAATCAAGGGCATCGGACACCTGGGCTCCATCGTTCTCGACCTCGGCAAGAGCTTCACCGCCATCACCGAAGCGGCAGGCGGCGGCGAAGGGCTGCTCGCCCTGCTCGACACCGGAGCCGAAAAACTCGCCACATTCCTCAATTCCGCAGAGGGTCAGGACAAGCTGACCCAGTTCTTCAACGAGGGCAAAGAACAGCTCGGCCAGTGGCTGCCGATCCTGCAAAACCTCGTGGGGATCTTCGGCGGCGTCTACAGCGCCGCCAAGCAATGGACCGACGCCATGCTGCCGCCCCTGCAGCAGATCACCGGATTCCTAGCCGAGCACCCCGGGCTTATTCAAGGTGTCGCAACGGCTTTCATCGCGTGGAAGACCATCGACGGCGTCACGAGTCTGCTGGGTGCACTCACCAACGTCTCAACGATGCTGCGTGTGACGCTGCCTGCTGCAGCGGCAGAGGGGGCCGCTGCGGCCGGTGCGTCACTAGGTCCGTTAGCTGCGATCATCGGGGGTTCGACCGCTGGCATTTACGCGTTGTTCTCGGGCGGGCGCGCACTGCTCGACAATCAGGCGCTCAATGGCGCTGTGCCCTCGCAGGCGCGTCCATTTCTGTCGAACGAAGAATGGCTCACTCTCAGCCCGGAAGAGATCCTCAAGCGGCTCAATGAACGCGGTGGAACGTTTCTCGCGCCGACGCCCGCCCCGCCGGATTCCTCTGGTCTCGCGAGTGTTCTCGGCGCACCGGAGGCTCCGCCGCCACCGAATCCGCGAGCCGTCCAAGGGCCGCTTCCGGCTAGCCCTGGCGGCCTGTTCGGCCCCGGTGGCGCACTAGGAGCTGCGCCACCGTCGAACACTGAAGCCCCCGAAGACCTCGCAGGGCTCTACGGCGCGTACGAGCGTGGCGGGCCGACGCCGTCGGGTACCGGGCCGGGGCCCACGGGCGGATTCCTGGCAGAGCTGCACGGCGATGAGTGGGTGGCCAACAAGCGCGGCCGCGCGGTGCTGGGGGATGAGTTTCTGGCTGCGGCCAACCTGGGCCTGGTCGACCTCGGCCGCCTGCCCGGTTTCGAAGGCGGCGGCTACATCGACCCGAACGGCAACCCGGTCCATCCGGGTGTTGCGCCTGGGCCCGGTGCTGCGCCGTCGATCGCGCCGAACCCGTACCAGGGCGGCGGGCTGGCCGGCATCTTCAATTCGGTGGCCTCGGGCATTCAGGGCCCGATCGGCAACGCGATGGCACTGGGCTCCAGCTTGGCCAATCTCGGCACCCCGGCTGGCGACAGCAGCGCCATTCCCGGCCTGCAGTCCCAACACGGCGCGGGAACCATCGTCCCCGCCGGATACACCCCGGCTGCCGCCGCGCCGCTGTCACTGGCCGACAGAGCCGCCCGTATCCCCGGCCTGTGGGGGCTGGTCGGGTCGGCGTTCAGTTCGGATCCCGCATCGAACCTCATGGCGTGGGGTGAGCAGACCGGGCAGTGGCTGGGCAACTTCACCGCCCGCACGGTCGGGAGCTTCACCACTGCCCTCTGGCAAGGCGCACTCGACATGGTCGGCCTCGGCGGGTCGATCCTGTCGCCGAACAACACCTGGAATCAGGCCGGGCAATCGGTCGGCGAGTTCGCCTTCGGCAGCGAAGGCCCGCTCGGTCAGCTGCTCGGCGCTAACCAGGGCGCGGGAAGCCAGACCAGTGCGGCCGCCGGGTCGGCCGAGGATCCACGGCGGTCGCGCGAAGCGGTCCAAAAGATCACGCGCGCCGATCAGCGCGTCGCCGAGATTCAGAAGCGGATCAGCGAACTTCCCGCCAACGCCAAGGAATCGCGGCGCGCCGCCCTGCACAACGATCTCGCCAACGCGCAGCAAGACGCGACCGACGCCCGCGAAGACCTCGCGCGCCTAGGTGGAGTCAACGTCGGCAGCGGCGGCGGCCGAGCTCGCCAGTCGATCAGCTCTACCTATCCCACCGAAGGCAGCGGCGCTGAGCGGTGGCGGCCCACGGTGCGCCAGGTGTTGGCCACCTACGGCCCCGCCTACGGCATCACCACCGCCAATGCGCAGTCCTGGGAAGACGCACTCGTGCGCCAGATCGCCACCGAGTCGGGCGGCAACCCGAACTCGGTGAACCCCAACGATTCCAACGGTCGCGGTGGCCGCCAGCGCGTGGCGGGAATCCTCAATTTCCTTGAGGCCACGTTCAATTCGCATAACATCACCGGCGGCAGCTACATGGACCCGGCCGCCCAGATCGCCGCCGCGCTGCCCTACGTCTCGCAAAAGTGGGGTGTCGACGACAGCGGCGCACCACTACAGATTGGGCGGGGGCAGGGATTCTCGGGGGGCGGCGCTGCCCGTGGACCCGGCGGGCCGAAAGGCGACAAGATCGCGGCCTGGCTGTCGGACAACGAGCACGTGCTCACCTCCGAAGACGTCGACGCGATGGGCGGCCAAGACGAGGTTTATGCGTTCCGCTCCGCGCTGCACCGCGCATGGGGCGGCGAAATCTCCACGGCTGCGGTGCGCCCGGCACCGGCCCCGCGCCCGCCGCTGACCGAGATCAAGCGAATGATGCCGCCGCCCCCGGCCGCAGCGGCGCCCGCGCCCCGCCCGACACCGCCCCCGGCCCCGGCTGCTGCCGCGCCGCCGCCCGCCCCGGTCATCGACGCGGGCCCGCCGCAACCAGCGGCCGCTGCACCGCAGCCACCGAATCCGACGATCCCACCGGCCGGGGCTGCCGCGCACCGCAATACCGGCGCGGGCGGTGTCAACCACAACCTGCCCGCCATCGACACCGCGATCGACTCGACGGCATCGACGCTGGGCAACATTGCCGCGACCGCGATCTCGATGGGCGCGGCCGGTGCCGGTGGCGCTGGCGGCGTGGGCGCGGGTGCTGCGGGCGCGCTGGCGTCCTCGATGGCGCAGGGGCTGTTTCAGCAGGGCGGCAAGATCGCCAAGAACGTCGTCAACGTGTTCTCCTCAGCCCTGGTGGGCAACCTCGGTGACAACACCACCGCAGGCGCGTACGGGGCCCCGGTGCTGTCCGCGCCGCCCCAACCGGCCCGGTCGATCGACGCCAGCACGCGATTCGGTGACGTACACGTCGGCGACCCAAGGGATTTCGTCGAACAGCAGCGGCTCTACGAACAGCAGCGCGAGCAATCAATGGTCAGCTATGTGTGAGGACGTGGCGTGTCGCAATATCTGACGCTTGACATCATCAAGGGCGACCCGAACAAGCCGGACTACTTCGCCCGGGTGATGGGGCCAGGGCGTGGCAACCAGCATGTGATCTTGTCGCCGAAGGCCGCCGAGATCTGGAATCTGCCGGTCGAAACACGCTGGGTGACAAATGCACTCGGTCAGCGCTACCAGGACTACCGGTTCAAAAAGCACACCTTCCCGTTGACGTTCATCGCCCACAACTGCGACAAGTACACGTGGTCTGATGTGGCCGCGCGGCTGAGTTGGGCGTTCGACTACGACACCGAAACCCGGTTGCGGTTCACCGGGCCCGACGGTGTGCGCGACAAGTTCGTGCGCAAGGAACATCAGTCGACGGCGTTTTCGGCGATGCCGTGGGAGACCCGCGACCCGTTCCTGACCGGGGACTCATCGGAGCAGTTCATGCTGTCAGCTGAGCTGCCGTTCTACGTCGGTAAACCGGTCGTGCAAGAGTTCCACACCGAAAACTCCCGTGGCTGGGTCGAATTCGACTTCATCAACGATGGAGACGTGCCCGACTGGGGCCGCTGGACCCTGTCCGAGGACGCGGTATGGGAAGTGCCTGACAGCTCCTGGGGCTCGCCGATGCTCGGCCGCCCGATCGAGGACTACGGCCGCACCGTGCCCATCCCGACTATCGACGAACGCGACGGCGGCATCGTCGTCGATTCCGACCCGCGCCAGCAGACCATCCTGTCGGAGAAGGAGACGCTGGTGCAGGGCCGCTGGAAAGGCCACGATCTGCGCTACCCGCTGCCCGCCGGGCTGCGCGAGAAGGCCACCGTACGCGTGCACAGTGTGACCAACCCCGACGGGGCGCACTGCCGCCTGACCATCCCGCAGTGGTATTCGCGGCCGATGTCGCGGCCGTTGGTGATCGCACGATGATCGACGGCACCGCACTGCTCGACCGCATTGAGCGCAATGTCGATGAAGTCCGCGCGCGGCAGTCGATGTTTCGGCTGCAGCAGAACGACATTGAGCTGTGGATCAACCCGCCCGACGGATCGGCCGGCGCGGAATTCCTCGGCCGGATCTCCGATCAGGCGATCGTCAAACAGTCCTGGCCGACACGCAAAAACGTGTCCTCACAGGGCTACATCGAGATCCCCACCGACCATGCCATCGCCCGCTACGTGATGGGCCTGCCGAGCAACAAAGAGGCGCTGAAGAACGTCGTCGTCACCGTCTCGCGCTACAACGGGCAGTGGCGCTGGTCGGGGCTGTTGCGGTACTGGAAACTGCGCCGCCGCAAGGGCGTGCTGTCGTTCGTCCTGTTCTTCAACGACGACATGCAGTTCCTGCAGTACCTGCTGGTACCGCCCAACCCGGCCCTGCCGATCCCGGTCTTTCAGTTTCCGCGCGAATTCTTCCTCTACGCGCCGCTGAAGTGGGCGATCAGCATGACGATTCTGCTGAATTTCCTACGCGTACAGGGCCATCCGTTCACCCTGCCCGACGACCCGTTCGACCCCGAACAGTGGACCACCCTTATCGACTGGTCGCTGTGGCAGGCCCACGTCAAGGCATCGCCGTGGCTGCTCGACGACTCCACCCTATGGGGGCCGATCGCCTCGCGGATGAACGCCGCCGACGTGACGTTCGCCGACGCGCTCGACGACGCGCAGATGGTCATCACCTACCGGCGCATCCTCACCGTCAAAGGCGAACGCGCCGAAGGGCTTCTCACGCCCGAAGTGGCCAACGGCGCACTGGTCTTCGAAGTCGTGGACAGGTCGGGCTTTCACCTCGGCACCGGCACATTCCTCGACGGCACCATCGGAGCCGGATTCATCCGCACCGCCGTCACCTACATCGACGGCTACTTCGAAGACGTGCTCAACGTCGTCGCCGACGACGAATCCCTCACCCCCGACCAGTACTACCAAAAGGGATTCTTCGGCACCTTCGCGGTGCGGCCGTGGATCTGCATCAACGACGATCAATGGCACGACTTCGACTCCGAACTGTCGTGGTCGCCAGCGGGCCCGGTCTCGGTCGTTGTCGGCGGCGACAACCCGACCGCCGACGCGATCGCCAACCTGATCATCGAATCGGTGGGCAACCTGATCGGCTATTTCCTGCTCGGCGGGTTCGACTCACTCGGCGACATCGCCGCCGACGTGATCATGCCGTTCCTGGTCGGCACGATCGCGGCCTGGCTGGAGTGGAAGAACATCGGCCGCGTCAAGCAGCTCGGCTGGATTCACCTGATGGAGATGTACCAGTCGGGTGCCGAGAACAACGCGTGGAGCGCCTCGGCGCAGGCGGCAATCCGCGGTGCCTTCGGCTCGACGAAAGCCCAGACCGGACACCGCATCAAGCTCGACGGCTCGCACTGGGTGATCCCCGGCCTGCACTTCGACATCGGCGACCGCATCTCCTCCACGCACGCCGAGCTGCTCAAGAACGGCATCGACGCGATCTTCGTCGACCAGGTCGAAGAGATGTTGCTAGAAGGCGACAACAGCGCCGGCCAACCGCTGACCTGGGACGTGGCCATCGGCCTGAACAAGGCCGCGATGAGCCAAGGCGAACGCAATGCCCGCACCTTCAAAAAGGTGCTGGCGACCATCCAAAACATTGGGGTGCATCTGATCTCATGACCGACCAACAGCCACAACCACAAGATCGGGTCGTCGAAGTCGCCGACCGCGACACCACCATCGCCAAACTGGTCGACGCGCTCAGCGCGCTCAAGACCGGCCGTCACGGCGGTGAGGAAACCATGGGCCTACCCGCGCCCATGCGCCGCGCCGCCGCCGAGGGCCTGGCCGACCTCGGATTCCGCTACATCGAGGCCATCGCCACCCACCGCGTGGTGATGCCCAAGCAATCGTGGCTGGGCCCGCACGCCGCCGCCGGGATGGCCCAAGTCGACGAGCAGACGATGACCGCCGCCATGCACGACTTCAGCCCCGAGCTGGCCGAGAAGTTCGACGCCGCCGACACCGACGCCAAGCGCGCCGCGCTGCTCGAGGAACTGCGCCCGGTCATCGAATCCACCCTGGAACGCTCGCTCGATCTCGACGAAGCCGCCTCGGCGCTGCGCGCCCAGGGACGCCACGACGCCGCCAAGGAACGCCAACGCCGCGAAGACAAAGAACGGGGAGAGTAACCATGCTGGGCACCAAAACCAAGCAAGACACCCTCGTGTTGGCGATCGGCCAAACCTGGGTGGCCACCTTCTTTCCGCGCCCCGGATCGGTGTTCTCACCCGGCACCACCGCCGAGTGCATCATCACCGACCCGGCCGGGGGTGTGCTGGCCACCTGGCAACCGGCGATGGTCACCGAAGGCCGCATCGACTTCATCGTCGCGCCCGACGATCACGCCGAGATCCCGCACGGCTCCTACTACCGGGTGACCGCGCACTATCCCGCACTCGGGCCCCGGCCGCCGATCGACGACAACCTCTCACGCGGATCGGTGGTGCGCGACGACAACCCGACCCCGCTGGCCATGCCCCGCACCACCAACATCGCACTGTCGTTCGCCGACTCGATGAACGGCCCCGAAGTCGACCCGGCCTGGGTGCGCGTCGGTACGTGGGGCAAAACCAAGATCTGGGACAACAGCGCCCTCGGCTTGCCGAACGCAATGTCGGCCGACTTCGCCCTGTTCGACAAGGGCGTAGCCCGCTACCGCGCGCAGACCAACCAGAACGCCGTCAAGGTGGAGGTACAGACGATCCTGGCACTGGCGACGGGCGGGCGGGCCACGGTGATCGTCGCGGCAAACCAGAGCCTCACGTCCTGGGTCGGCCTGCAGTTCGAACACGGCCTGCTCGCCGCCGATCGCCAGATCCACATCGTGACCGGCACCAGCCCCGTCGACTACGAGATACAGGACTCGGTCGCCAACACCGTCGCCAACAACGACCGCTACACGTTCATCTATGACGACCTGGCCGATAAGTACCTG
Source organism: Mycolicibacterium wolinskyi str. Jessa 2025 (assembly GCF_049241375.1). Taxonomy (NCBI): domain Bacteria; kingdom Bacillati; phylum Actinomycetota; class Actinomycetes; order Mycobacteriales; family Mycobacteriaceae; genus Mycobacterium; species Mycolicibacterium wolinskyi. The sequence goes on along the minus strand of NZ_CP185960.1, from coordinate 1,021,613 downwards.
GTGTACAAGGGAACCGACCTGAGCACACCCATGGTGCAGTGGGCCGACGACGCCCACGACATCCCGCACGGCAACGGCTACCGCTACCCGGCACTGCTGTTCCAATCCGCCCTACTCACCACCGGAATCCAGCTTTCCGGCTGGTCGATCAAGGACAACTAGGTGACCGCACCTGGCGGGCCCAGCGGGTTCAACTCCGTCAACCGCTGGCCCATCACTGGCGGCGTCGTCGGCGGCGAAACCTCACCCGCGCACCTGGTTGAGCGCACACAGGAATACATCGTCGGCGTGCTCAAAGAGCGCGCCAAGACCAGCCCCGGATGGACGCCGCTACCGGCGAAATTCATTGACAACCTGGTCAAGTGGCTGGGCGGGGTGCTCAACCTGCCCGACCCGGTTGAGCAGGATCTGATCAATTTCCTGACCGGCAAATGGGATTCGATCTCGTTTCTGGCCGAGCTGTTCGGCGGCATCGACTTCGACAACCCGCCGACCCCCGAAGAGGTGTGGCGTCAGGTCAAGATCAACGCCGCCAACCTGGTCGGGCAGATCCGCGCCGCGCTACTCGGCCCGCTCGGCGTCGGCAAGATCACCGACGAGATTCAAACACTGTTGCACGAGGGCGGTTTCGACGACCCGGTCACGATTCCGGCCGCAGCCGACGGCATCACCCACGACGCGACCGACGGCGCCCCGGGCTCCGACCCGCTCGGGTGCGCGCGGGTCCAATGCAACGGCACCTACAAAATGCGGTGGACCGATCCCATCGAGGTTGGCAAGGGATGGTCGCTGAAGGCCGGCGCCGACGTGAAATATGAGTCACTGGCCGCCGTTGCCGGGTCGCACGCCGTGCGCATCGAACTGATGCCCTACCACGGCCCATCGTCACCACAACCCGAAATACTGATGGCGTCCGACGAATCACCCTCTGGCACAGTGCCATGGGGCGAATTGGACGCTGGGCCAACCTATGTTGTGCCGTCTGGCGTCACGCATGTGGCGCTCGGTTGGGGGACAACGGAATCCGCGACCGGTGGCGTGGTCAAGTTCGACAACGTCTACCTCGACTCCATCGAGAAGCTGCCGCAGTCGTTCACCAAGGATCTGCCCGAGGACCTGCTGACGCTCTGGAATGGGCTGGGTGGCTTGGTCGATCAGCTGCTGACGCGACTCGGTATCGAGCCGGTCGGTGACCTGTTCGACAGAATCTTCGACCTGTCCGACGAAATCGAGTGGATTCGCGACCGCGCCGACGAGGGATTCCAAGACGCGGCCCAGGCGCTGGCCAATCTCAATGCGTTGGCCACCAACCTGCTGACGAATCCGGCGTCGGTATTAGGCACGATCACACAAGGCATGGTCGCCGGCCTGACCGATATCGCGACACAAGCCAATCAGATCATCGACATTCTCGCCGGCAACATCGTGACGCCGATCAACGAAGCGGTGCAGGCAGTCAAAGACTGGTTCAATCAGTGGTTCGGCGGCGGCTCATCGACAGCGATCCCCTTGTCGCAGAAAGGCGCTGCAAACGGCGTCGCCCCGCTCGCCGCGAATGGCCGCGTCTCCTACGCCTACCTGCCCGCTGACCTCGTGCCCACCGAAGGCGCGGAGATACCGCACTACACCCTGACTTTGGCGACAAACGTGGCCGTGCCCCACGCGATCGAGACAGCGCTATCAGGTTGGGAGCAGAAGAGCAGCGGCGACGAAGTGGTATTCGATGACGCCACCAACACCCGCTGGCAGTTCCCCACTTCCGCACCAGACGGTTGGTGGGACGTGGAATCTGCTGTGGTATGGGAGGACTCAGCCACCGGTGCGCGGCAATCCGGGCTGACCAGAACGCTGGCCGACACCTCGACACTGCTGGTGCGCGGCGACGCGGCCCACGCGTCAGCATTCGGGCTGTGGACCCCGGCCAACAACCTGAACACGACCGTCGACGTGACCGACACCGGCGCGCTTCACGACAATGACAAGTTCCAAATGAAGGTGTGGCAGGACTCCGGTTCACCGCAGAACGTACTGGCAGCCGGCACCTATGTGCGTGCCGTCTATCGCGGTGAGCGGTTGCCCGACTTCGATATCGGCGAACCTGTCGAATACGACAACCGCGGTGCCGGAGGCACCGCCAGCAGCAGCGTCACCGGCACGTTCTCGACCAGCTGGACACATGAATGCAGCGGGACCGATCGCGCCGTCATCGTGTTCGTGCGTGCCACCTACGACGAGGACGTGAACCTTGCCGTCTCGGCGACATACGACGGAGTGCCCATGACGGTGGCAATCGCTCCACCCGCCCATTTGTTCTCGTCGGACTATCGGCGTGCTCTGGCATTCATCCTGCTCGACCCGCCCACCGGGGAGAAAACCGTCACGGTCACGGGCTCACACATCGGCGCGGCCGGCGGACGAACACTTGCCGCGAACTCCGTCTCCTACACCGGTGTCGGCGGATATGACGCATACAGCGTCGCCGGCTTCTCGACGTTGCTCGCGCAGGGAGTCAATTCGGTCACCAACCGCCGTGTGGCGCAGGCGTTCTTCTCGCTGCACCCGAACGGTTTCAACACCGACTACAGCCAGACCGCCCGGTTCGGATTCGCGTCCTCCGGACTGCGGACCATCACGGCCGGAGACGCACCCGGTGCGCCATCGGTGACCTTCCAATCGACAGCGCCGAGCAACATCAACTGGCGCGCGATCGCCGTCGACCTCCACAGCGCTTAACCATCACTGAGGGAGGTGACAAAACAATGCCCTGGACGCCTACTCCGGCCGCTCCTGAGCGGGCGCACCGGGCGGCGTGGTTTCCCTCGCCCCGCGCCCCCGAACCGCGCCCGCATCGGCCCGCCTGGTTTCCGCGATACCGCGTCACGGCCAGCGACGAAGGCATCGGCCGCGACGACGCACTGATCCTGCCTCGGCTGGCAGTCGCAGATACCGGCCTCGGGAGCGACCAAGCCGCGCTGTCGCGGATCGCGGGCCAACAGCTCAGCGACGCCGGGATCGGCACCGACTCCGGTCTCATCGTGCCCCGCCTTGCCGTCGCCGACGCGGGCGCAGGAGCTGACACCGGTCGACCTGGTGCCTATGGCTGGGAGCGGGCCGCAGGGTCTGACAGCGGGCTCGTGGTGCCCCGGTTCGCCGCCGTCGACCAGGCCGCCGGGGTCGATCTGCTTACCGATCTGCGGGTGGTGCTGCCGCCAGTGGCAGATACCGGGTGCGGGGCCGATACTGCGCTCGCCGGATTCAGCCCCCACGCTGCGATACGCGCCGACTACACCGTCCCCGGCGACTACACCTACCGGATTCCGGTCTGGTGCCGTTTCATCGACGTCGCCGTCCTGGGGCCCGGTGGCGGCGGCGCGGGTGGCGGCTGGGCCATCGCGGGTGCCGGTGGCGAAGGCGGCGGCTGGGTGTGGGTCACCCTCGAACGGGGCGTCGACATTCCCTGGTCGCTGATCGCCCTGCTTGTGACGGTCGGAGTGGGCGGTCTCGGCGGGGCCGGTGGTGCCTCGCCACTCAATGGCGGGTCGGGACAAAGCGCATCGGCGGTCACCGCGCCAGGCGTCGGGACACTCACCGCCCCCATCGGGGCGGGCGGCGGCAACTGGGGCAGCGGCGGGCAGAGCGGCGGCGCAGCTCGGGGCGGAAACACCAACGGCGGCAAGGACGTCACGATCGACGGCGAACTGTACGTCGGCGGCGCGGCGTCCACCAGCGGCAGCGGCGCCCCCGGTAACCCGCCCGGTGGCGGTGGGCGCGGCGGCGGCGCGGTGCCGTTCATCGGAGCCAACGGCGGCAAGGGCGGGGACGGCTCCGCGCATTTCCGAGCACGACAGTGAACGAGAGGGGCACCACACCGTGACACCAGAAGACCGGCTCGACGCGGCCGAATCCACCGTCGACGAGCTCGACCCCACACACCCCAACTACGCCGCGCTGCATGCGCTCGTCGCGATCGGCCGATTCGTCCAACACATCCACCAGCACATCACGCAGGAGACATCCAATGGCACAGTCTGAATACCAAGCCGCCCACCGCCGCGCCGCAGCATCGGCGATCTGCGCGCTGGGCAACCGGATCGGGCTCTACGCCGGGGCCACCCGCGTCGGCACCGTTTTCGCCGACACCACCTGGGGCACTGCGGCCGACATCACCGAAGCGGTTGACCCGACCCAACCGGTCGACCCGGTCGAAAACCCCGAAGTGCCGAAGGCGATCGTGCCCGGCTCGCAGGTCATGATTTCGGTCGCGGCCAACACCGTGGACGACGGCACGATCATCGACCGATACGGCGTGCACAACGGCTCCACCCTGCTGCGCACCGCGCCGCTACAGATCGCAATGATTATCAACGACGGCTCGCAGGCCTTCCAGGTCAATGTCACCCCGTCGTTCAAGTACCGGGGCGAATAATGCTGCGCGCATTGCTATCTCGGCTGGACGCCTACGCCACCGACGACCCGGATTTCAATGAAGGCCACCCCGAAGACCGCTGCCCACTGTGTGAGAAGCCGGTGGTCGATCACCCGTGCTGGCGACACCGCGCCTGCGCCGCCCTCGAAATGCTCGCCGATCGGCTGCAGCTGCCATGAAGAAACGCCTGATCCACGACGCCGCCGTCGTGGCCTGCTGCTGTGTCCTGTCCCTGATCCTGGCCGCCGCGATCTTCGTCATTGGCATCGAGATCGCCGACGGCCACGAAGACATCGTCGTCTAGCTCGCACGCACCAAAACCAAAGGGGGAAACCACGAATGCCTGACCAATTCATCGTCACCGGAGACCTGCGCGGCCTGGTCAACGGAAGCAAGATCAGCGGACTGGGCCACATCACCAGCAATGTCCGCGCCATCGCCGTCAGCGACAGCACCGTCGGCTATATTCCCGACCGCGGCGAATTCAAAATCGTCAACGGGATTCTGCAACAAAAGGATTCAGCGCAACCGATCGTGCTCACGTCGGCAAGTCCTGACCTGGGTATCGACGGCGAACTGCAATACACGTTCACGTTCCGCATTCAAGGCCTCGACCTGCCCGCCGTCACGATCACCGCACCCGCTGACGACACCCCGGTCAACCTGGTCGCCAACATGCCGGTGACACCGGTCGGGGCCACACCCATCACGCGGGGCCCGCAAGGCGTGCAGGGCGCGCCGGGGCCTGCCACCACACTGCTGGGTCCACGCGTGGTGTTCCACGGTGATTCGGTCACCGCCAACGGCATCGGCACTGACACGGCCGGAAACCAGGACCGCGCCCGGTCCTGGACCACCGAGTTCGTGGCGCTGTCGATGGGGCGGCTGAACTACGTGCGCAACGCGGCCGTGGCAGGCCACCGATCCGATCAGCTGCTGGCCGCCTTCGACACCGCCGTCGCCCCGTACGCGCCCAACTGGGTGCTGCTGTCGGTCGGCGTCAACGATGTGCTGCAGGGCATCGAGATGTCGGTGTGGCTGGCCAACCTCGATGCCTACCTGACCAAGTGCCGCGCCATCGGCGCAGAGCTCGTCGTCGGCGCGGTCTGGCCGATCGCCGACACGCCCCAACACATCACCACCGTGCTCGCCTGGAACGCCGCCCTCTACGCGTGGGGCGCGGCCAACGGCGTCACGATCGTGCCGTGGGACCGGCTCGCCGATCCGACCACCGGCGGGTGGCCCGCGTCGTGGACCGCCGACGGCATCCACCCCACCCTGGCCGACAGCTACAGCCAGATCGGCGCGTTCGGGTGGGATTTCCTGGCACCCAAGGTTGGCCCCGGCCCAGCGGTGCGCCGCGCGGTGTCCAACAGCGAATCCGCCCTGACGAACGGGTTTTTCACCACCAAGACCGCCGTCCTCGGTGTCCCGCACACGCTGTCGGCGACCCCGGCGACAACGGCCGGCTCGTTGGGCGCGGGCACCTACAGCTACAAGGTGACCTCGCGCGGCAACTACGGCGAAAGCCTGCCCGCCACCATCGCCGACGCCGTGCTGTCGGCCACCGGCCAGATCACCGTGGCCGCCACCGCCGCCAGTGGCTCACGGGGCGTCAACATCTACCGCAAGGGCCCCGGCGACACCGACTGGAAATTCGTGCGCTACCAGGCCAACGGCACCGGCAGCTGGGTCGACGACGGCACCGTCACCCCCGGCGCGCCGATGACCGGCGTCGACACCTCCCAGGGCCCAGCAGGCTTGCTGCGCAACAGCTCCACCGCCCTGCACGCCATCGACGGTCAATCCGTATTCGCCGAACCCGGCATACGCGGCAACGTGGTACGGCTGCGGTCCTCGGGGATCGTTGACGGCGATTACGTCGCCATCAACGTCACCCCCGGCCAAAAGGTCAGCTTCTCGTGCCTGCTGCGGGCGCCTGGCCAACGGATCGGCGATCGTCGCGCTGCGGTGGCGCTCAGGCACCAACGGCAGCGGCACACTGGTCAGCCAGCTCTACCTGTACCGCCAGATCGCCACCGCTGGCCGCTGGCGACTCGTGCACATCGACGACGCGATCGTGCCTGCCGGTGTCGGCAGTGTGCGCGTGTCATGGGAATTCGACGACACCACCCTGAGCTACATCGACACCGCTGAAGCCCGCGTCGCCATAGGCGCAGCGGCCTAACCCCCACACCCGACCTCTCACCACCCGGGCACCGCGCGGTGTCCGGGTGGTTGTCATGCCCGATGAACGGAGCCACCCATGGCCATCAGATGTAGCCCGATGAAAGCGGGCACCTACACCCTCTCGTCCGGGTTCGGAATGCGGTGGGGCCAAATGCACCGCGGCCTGGACTTCGCCGCCAAAGACGGCACACCGATCTATGCCGCCCAAGGCGGCACCGTCCAATACATCGGCCCCGCCGACGGATTCGGCCAGTGGATCGTGATCGACCACCCCGCCGCCGACGGCGCAGGAACCACCGTCTACGGCCACATGTGGAACGCATTCGCCACCGGCCTCAAGCGGGGTCAACGCGTCGAAGCCGGTCAGCTCATCGCCTACGTCGGCGCAAACGGCAAGAGCACCGGCCCACACCTGCACTTCGAAGTGCACCCCACCGTCTGGCGGAAAGGCAGCCAGATCGACCCCAAGCCGTGGCTGGTCGGCGCACGCGAACCCGGTGCCGCCCCGCCCGTGCCATCCAACCCGCCAACCGGAGGAACCATGATTCTCGCCGACCCGATCACCAAACCGCTGTGGACGCGGGCGAACCGCTACGCGCCGCGCGGTATGCCATCGCCGATGTGGATCGCCTGCCACACCAGCGAATCCCGCAGCCGTGCAGTCAATCTCCGCAACTTCTGCGAGAACAACAGCGTCAGCTACAACCGCATCGTCGACGACATCGACATCGTCGGGATGGTCCGCGACTCCGACGCGCCCTGGGCGGCGGTCGGCGCGAACAAGTACGCCTACCACATCTGCTGGTCGTGGTCGTTCGCGTCCTGGTCGCGTGAGCAGTGGCTAGACCCCAATCCCAGCGACGGGTTCGACGAACGCAACGCACTTCGATTGGGAGCCAAGCAGATCGCGTTCTGGATCCAGCAATCCCGCGCAGCGGGCCGCGCGATCCCGGTCGAATGGATCGGCGGGCGCAACCGGCCACCGTGGGGACTCAACGGCATCTGCGGACACGTCGACTTCGGCCAGTGGGGCGGCGGGCACACCGACCCCGGCGTGAACTTCCCCGTCAACACGCTGCTGTCCGATGTCCGCGAGTTCCTGACCGGCCAACCACAACCGCCCATCGTCTCCCCGCCGCCAGTCGTCAAACCGGGCACCAACCCCGACCGCTACGCCGATTGGATGCTCTACCAAGGCAACCCGAGCAACAACATCGACCGGGTACGCGCGGTGCAACGCCGCCTCAAGTACGCCTACGACGAGTATGCCGGTCACCTGGCCATCGACGGCGACTTCGGCCCGCTGACCCGCATGGCCGTCGAAGAATTCCAACGCCGCTCCAAGCTCATCGCCGACGGCATCGTCGGCCCCATGACCGCCGCCGCCCTCAAGCCCTGAAAGGACACACACCGAAATGACCTGGGCACCACCATCGAACGTCGGCGACACCGACCCGCTGATCTCCGACGCGAAAGAGATCCTGGACAACTACAAGTACGGCCAGGCGCTCAAGCCCGAGAAGGCAGCGGGCGGCTACACCGACACCTACACCGCCGAGTTCGGCGACGCGCTACGCGGCTACGGGCCAGCGGTCAACGAACAAATCCGCAAGGGCCAGCGCCAAACCCCCTACATCAGTGCCGCCGCACTGACAGGCGTATTCGACTGGACTGTCAAGTCGCAGATGGGATTTCTCGACACACCAGTAACCCCGCCTGTCGTCGCGCACCGGCCCATCTACATTTTCTCGGCCCCCGGCTCCGGGGCGAAAAACGATGTCGGCCCCGGCAACGACCTCGGCGTATGGGCGCAGGACGTGCTCAAGATCAACCACCGCCGACTCGTCTACCCGATCGGCGGCTACCTCGGCGCGCTGGGCGGCGACCCCGGCCTGAGCTACATCGAGGTCATCGCCGCCCTGGACGCCGACCTCGAGCGCCAGATCGAACAGGCCCTGCGCGATGAAGGCCTCGACCCCGACAACCCCGACACGTGGGCCGACACCGACATCGAGTTCTGGTTCACCGCCTACAGCCAAAGCGCCGACGGCATCAAAAAGGCCGTCGCCCGACTGTTCGGTGACGGCGGGCGATTCGAGAAACTGCGCAGCCGCATCAACGGCCTGATTCTCTACGGCGACCCGTCGCGCCGACGCGGCCCCGTCAAGCGCGGCGCGGGCGTAGAAGGCTACAACCCGAAGGGCTGGGGCATCGCCCGCTACGAAGGCCCCGCATGGCTCGAAGCGCTCACCTACTCGATCACCACCAACGGCGACATGTACGCCTGCGCCGAAGATGACACCCTGCTGGCCGGGTTCTACCGGTGGTTCATCGCGGCCGAAACCTCACTGAGCTTCGTGGCGTTCTCCGCAGGCATCGTCATCCCCGCCATCGCCAGCTACCTCGGGATCGTCGGCCCGCTCATCGGCGGCGTGTTCGGCAACGCTGGCGCGCAGATCGTCAGCATGGCAACAGGTGTCGGGATACCGTTCCTGACAAAGGTTCTCAGCACCGGAGCGGTGGAGGACCCCTACGTCACGCAGCTGCGCAACGACCTGTCCGCACAGGGCCTGCTCACCCTCGGCGGCATCACGCGGGTGATCAAGACGCTGGCCGCGCTACCCGGCGTCGACACCCACAACCGTTACTGGGAGCCCCGGCCGGAATTCGGCGGCCGCACCGGCATCCAAGTCGGCTGCGACATCATGGCCGCATTCCGTCGCTAGCGCGAAAACTGTTGCACACCAACGAGATACGCGCTACGCTATAATCACAACAGCACAGGGGCCGGGGACCGCTCGGAACGCCTACGAGATCCACACAGATGGATGCACCGGTGAGGTAACCACTCCAAGTGTCCGCTCAAGTCCCCCGCCCCTGTCTGTTGTTCCACACTCTCCCCAGCCCCCGGAAAGCTCCGGGGGCTGAATCGTTTTCAGCCCCATCCACCGAAAGGACGTTCCCGTCATGCGTATCAAAATCGGCAAGAAGTACTACCGCCCCAGCGAGATCCGCAAGTTCGGTGTCGCGGCCGCCGCCACCGTCGGCGCAGTGGCGACCTCGGCCATGGAGACCTTCACCACCTGGATACCGCAAGGGTGGGTCGGCGGCATCGCCAGCGGCATCGCATTCGTCGGCGCAGTCGGCGTGTTCCTGACCAAGAACGCCGACCGGATCGACGCCGCCGACAGCCTCGGCGAATGACCTGGCGGCTTGTCCGCGCCGACGCACTACAGCTCGTCCAGCTCTACCTGCTGGCCATCGCTGTGGTGCGCGGCGTCGACTACATGATGACGCCCTCCGGGTCCTCGGAAGTACTCAACTTCATCGAACGGGCCGCACCACTGTGGCTGTGGGCGCTGGCGTTCATCGCGGCCGGGCTCGTCGGCCTGGCCGGGGAATGGTGGATGAGCTTCGGGGCAAGCCAGCTGCGCTGGCTGGCCTCCTACATCGCCCACACCGTGCTCGTCGGCCTCTACACAGCAGTCGGGCTCGGCGCGCTGATCGAAATACTCGAACGAGACCCGCTCTACGGGTTCCGAACACCCTTCGAATGGATCTTCATCGCAACGGTGCACGCCGTTTTCGTTCGACGGAGGGAGCGTGCCTGAACACGACCGCGCGCTGCTCTCCCAACTGCCCCCGTGGACGCTCTATGCGCTCGCCGTGCTGGTCGTCCTGGCCTACGCCCTACCCCGGATCGCCGAGGCGTCCGAGGGGCTCGCGAAACTCATGGGACCCGTCGGCCGGTACTGGCGAAAGCGCGGGCTGGAACGGGCCAAGAAACGCGACGACGAGGTCCAGGCCGAAGCCAAGCAGCTGGCAAAACAGATCGTCGCCGAGGTCACGCCACCCCCACCACCCGACTACGCCGAGATGGGCCGGCGCGTAGCCAACATGGAGAGGCGAGTCAAAGCCCTCGAAGGGTCCGAACAGGTCCAGCGGGCATTCATCGTCTACGACGCCGAATGGCACTTCAACGACGAACTGAAGGCCGTCGGCCGACCCGAATGCGCCCCCGCACCACGACTATCGTTCGACCGCTTCGAAACCCTATGGCGCAGCGGCTGGCGACCCGGCGAACCCATACCCGACGGATAACCCGCGCACTCGCGACAAGAGCCGCCCCCGGCCCCCAGGGGGCGGCTCTTTCCGTGTCTACTCACCCAGTTCCGAAGACAAACGCGCCTGGGGCCGTCTGCCACAACAGGTTTTCGCCGTCATAGGTCACGTCGACTGATATCTCGCGCTCAGCGCCGTCTCTACTACGAACGGTGGCTAGGCCCTTGTATTGATTCCCCGACGACTCGATCAAAGTGACTTTGTCGATGCGCACGTACGGCAGCTTGGGGTCCATGTCGATCTTGTGTTGCATTACGCGTTGCACTTCGCGGGCGAGTTCATCGTTGCCCATTTTCGATGCGCACCCGACCCCCGCAAACGCCACGATGCAGGCCAGTACAGCAAGCGCACGGCTCATGGATCGGGATCGTACTGCCATTCCGCCGGTGGCGACACAGAATCTCCGCTACTTAGAACGATGCTACGACGCTGCCCTGATTTCCGTTTGGGATTGCGACCGCGACCGCAACGCTCGCCACGGGTCCAGCCCGGCGATGGCGTCGACTCGTTGCCCGGCCGGGACCTTTGTGTAGATCACCGTGGACTGGATCGACCGGTGTCGCATCAGTTCTTGAACCACGCGGATGTCGACGCCGTTGTCCAGCATCGTGGACGCGTACCAGTGCCGCAGCGCGTGCGGCGTACCGCGCACCCCAGCGCGGCGCATCGTCCGGCCGATGATGTCGCTGACCGACTTCGCCAACACGTGCTCCGACTCGTGGCCACGCATTGGGAACCACCACCCGGCCCCCGGCATTTCCGAAGCAATCTCCAACAGGGTCGGATGCAATGGCAGTGATTTGAGTTTGCGGCCCTTGCCCTTCACCCATAGCTGCCTGGTGCTGAAGTCAAAGTCTTCGCCCCGGATCTGCGCAATTTCGTGGACCCGCAGGCCAGCGAGAAGCGCGAGCATAATCATTTTGCGAGTCGAGTTCCACATGCGGGCCTGGAGCAGCTTGACTACGTCCGTGTCGGAGATCGGCCGTGGTTCTCGCTCTGGCACTCGCGGGGTGCCGACTTTCACCATTGGGTTGTCGATGCGCCGGTCCATGATCTGCAGCCATTTGAACCACGCTGACAGGTAGCTGGTGTAGGTTGCGGCTGTCGAGTCGGCCCATTCGTCGTCGTGGGCAGCGATCCAGTCCACGATATCGATAGCAGAGATGCTCACGGGTTGGATGCCGGTTTCGGCGTGCAAGAGCCTTACTACACGAATCCGTTCGTCCAGAGTCCGGCGCGAAAGCCGTTGCGCAACTTGCCAGATCTTCCAGTCGTCCAAACCAAGTGTGGTCACTGTGTTATTCATCATGGTTTGCATCTTCAAGGGATTGGCATTAGCTGCGTCAGCGGTCGACGCAAACGTGATGGTTCCGACGCCATTCCGGGACTCTCGTACCAGATTTGGGACAGGTTGTCCTGGTCCGGTCACGCCGCCGAAACGATCTGTGAGTAGAGCTCGGCGAGCAGTCGGACCAAGCGCTCGGCGTCACGACGACCAGCAGCAACATGGATGGGCTGCGGTTCGATGCCCGCGACCACCCAGACGTCCGGCTGAATGGTGATGTACCAGTCGCCGAACTCTCGGCCGACGGCGTAGCAGACTTCGCGCCCGAACTTTCCGCCGACGCGCGCGGACACGCATCCGACTTCGCCTTCGGTAGGTTCGCGAACGTCGATGTGTGTGGTTACGTCGGCGCTCATGCGGCTGCGACCTCGTCTTGTTCTACGGACGCAGAAGGCCAGTCTGCCGGGCTAATAATCCGCAGGTCCCAGGTTCGAGCCCTGGTGGGGGCACAAACAACGTCCGATGAGTTTCTCGCCGTCGGCAGTCGGTATTGGCATGACTGAAGAAACCGTCGTCGCGAAGACCATCGTCAATGCCCCCGCAGAGGCCGTCTTCGACCTGCTGGCAGATCCGTCGACGCATGCGGCGATCGACGGCACCGGTTGGGTACGCGAGCCCGTCGATGCGACTCGCGTGACGGGCACCGGACAGGTCTTCCGGATGGCGATGTATCACGACCTGCACCCCAACAAGCACTACGAGATGGTGAACCGCGTCGAGGTGTTCGACCGGCCGCGGGCGATCGCATGGCTGCCGGGAACCGAACCACGACACATTCCCGGCCGCGACGCATCCGACGACTCCACGGTCGAATACGGGGGTTGGATCTGGCGGTATGACCTCGCATCGGCCGGCGTCGACCGAACCGAGGTCACGCTGACCTACGACTGGTCGAATGTGCCGCCACACCATCGCGACATCGAGTTCCCGCCGTTCGGCCCCGAGCATCTGGACAACTCGCTGCGGCATCTGGCCGAGTTGGCCGAGCGCGCTTAGGCCGTCGTACGCGGACACCTGTCAACATCGGTGGGCGCCGCACAGGAATGCCCTCTATGGTGTCTTCCGGGGGGTTGCTGGTTGAACAGACTGGTCGTACGAAGGAGTCGCTATGTCGTCCCGGCGCCTTGCCACCCGGGCTCTCGCCACCTCGGTCAGCGCCGCCGCGTTGGCGGCAGCCATGACGTTGGGCATCGCACCGGCACACGCCACCCCTGAGGACGACAAGTTCTTCGCCATCGTGAAAGAGCTGGGCGTCGCGACGAATTCGCCAGAAGAGGCGGGCACGGTCGGGCGCGGCGTGTGCGATGCGGTCGACAAGGGCAAGATCGAGCCGGCCCGCACGGTGCGCAGCATCATGAACCAGCTGATGAACCAGGCGGGCATCGACAAGGGCCAAGCCGCGAATCTGGTCTGGGGCGCCGTCAAGGTCTACTGCCCGCAATACAGCTCGATCGTCGGACGCTAACCGCCCGAATGATGGGCCGGGACGCGCACCTCCGGCGGCGAACCCATGACCCCGAGCGCGTTGTCGACGGCCGAGCGGGCGGCGTCGAGCAATTCCCTGGCCCGCTGCGGAACGAATCCCACGGGGTGTGACCAAACACTCTGGAACGCAAGGCTTCCCAGCACGGGCACGATGTGCGTGCTGGCCGCCTGCGGCAGGTATGCCGGATGCGCTGTCGCGGTCACCGCGCCCAGCGCGACCACCGCGGCGCTGAGCACCGCGGCAAACGCAACACCGATTGACCGAGTAGTGCGGAGAACGGCCCCCCGGCGAATCTTCATTCGCACCACACAGTGATCCTGCACCAAACCACGGCGCCAGGTACAGCGGTTAACGCATTCGGTACATCAGACCTCGGGACAGTAGTGCCACGGATTTCCGCGGGCGTCCAGCGGCGGCAGGTTGCGTGCGGGCGTCTCGAGCAGTGGCGCGTCGGCCGGGAGACGGCCGGTCGCACGGTCCCAGCCCGCCCGCGCGCGGGGATGCATGCGGCGACGCTTGGGCAGCATCTTGAACGTGTAGTGCACGAGTTTGCCGAACAGGCGATGCAACTTCTCGTCACGCTCGGACCACGTGTAGCCCATCAGTTCGCGCACCGGCGGGTCATAGAGGCCGACGGTCACCCAAACGGCGAACGGCCCCAACAGTTTCAGATTGAGCTTCCACAGGGGATCTGGAATCCATTCCAGGGACGGATGTTTCGGCATGGTCGACAGGTCGAGCACCTCACGCGCGGCATAGTTGTTCTCGAGCACGTTGCGGCACATGTGATCCCAGTAGACCTGGAACTCCTCCCAGGTCTTGGGGACCGGTCGCATGCTCATGCCGTACTGGCGATACCAGGTGATGTGCTCGTCGAACAGCTGACGCTTCTGATCCTCGGTGAGACCACCACCGAAATGCTCCGCGGTGAGGATCGTGCCCATGAAGAACGTGGAATGCGCCCAGTAGAAGACGTCGGGGTTGAGTGCGCTGTAGCGACGTCCCAAGGAGTCGACGCCCTTGATCCCGATGTGGTAGTCGCGGACCTGGGCGCCGGTCTGCGGTGCGCGGTCGCCGTCGAACACCACGCCGCCGATCGGATATAACGACCGCAGCAGCCGTGGGAGGCGCTCGCGGAAGAAGATCGAATGCTGCTCGACGGCCGCACCGAGCTGCGGGTGCATGTTCTGCATGGACCCGGCCCACGGGCCCTGCAACAGACCGCGCCAGTCCCCGAAGATCTGCCACGTGAGCGAATCCGGGCCCAGCACGTCGGGCAGCGCCTCGTAGCCGCCCGATGCGGGACATCCCGCCGCGAGCGCAGCGGAACCGCTGGTCACCGGGCACGTCTCAGAAGTATCTTGTGTCACAGATGCACTTTCTGCCGGCAGGGTCAGCTAGCCTGATCCGATTTTGACTACACACGTTGTCATCAAGAGCTTAGGAGTACATGTGCCGTCCGGTCAACGACGCGGCCGATGGTCAGGCGTTCCGCTGCGCGAGCGCACGGCCCTTCGCCGCGACGAGCTGATCGCTGCCGGGGTGAAATTGCTCGGTGACGCCGAGGGCCCGGCACTGACGGTTCGTGCGGTTTGCCGGGAGGCTGAGCTGACCGAACGGTATTTCTACGAGAGTTTCACCGACCGCGACGGCTTCGTACGGGCCGTCTACGACGACGTCTGCGCCAGGGCGATGTCGGCGCTGACCTCGGCGGCGACGCCACGTGAGGCGGTCGAACGGTTCGTCGCGCTGATGGTCGACGACCCCGCGCGCGGCCGGGTGCTGTTGCTGGCACCGGAATCCGAGCCGGTGCTGACACGGTCGGGCGCCGAGTGGATGCCGAACTTCATCGACCTGCTGCAGCGCAAGCTCACCCGCATCGCCGACCCGGTGCGTCAGGCAATGGTCGCGACCAGCCTGATCGGCGCCTTGACGGCGTTGTTCACGGCCTACCTCAACGAGCGGCTGCCGGCGACGCGCGAGCAGTTCATCGACTACTGCGTCGACATGCTGCTGGGGCGGGTGCCGAGCTTCTGAGCCGGCCTACTCGTCGGGCGTGCTGACCTCGGCGAGTTCGTCTTCCTCGGCGGCGGCCGCCTCATCCGCGGCGGCCTTGGCCTCGCGTCCGAGCGGGCTGGCGATCGAAGCACCCGGATTGACGGCCGTGGCATGGTCACCGGCGCAGTTCAGCGACAGCTGCACGACGTCCTCGGTGTGCTCCCAGTAGACGTCGTCGGTCATCGGCACGAGCGGCCTGGTGTCCCAGGCGTTGGTGACGATGCACTCGTCCTTGGGCAACCGGCCGCCGACGGTCACTGCCACGCGCGGCGTGCCGCCGGCGTCCTCGATTGCCGACGCGGCGTCGGCATACGGCTGACCCACGACATCCGGGGCCGCCGACGCAGCTCCCGCGCCGGCCAATGCGACTGCGAATCCCGCGGCTGACGTGCCGAGAACGCTTCCGAGCACACTGACGATCTTCATTTGGCCCGACCTTCCCCATCCGGTGATCTCTCCCGGAAGTGGGGCGGCCAGCGCCTTCGGTAGTGCTCTCAGTCGCCCCACGGCCCGCGACGCAGGTCGCGGACTCCAGGAGCTAGCTGAATTCTAACCGTCAGGGCGATTGACGAACCGAAAACTTTTACTCGTCGGGCGTGCTGGCCTCGGCGAGCTCTTCCTCCTCGGCGGCGGCTGCCTCGTCGGCAGCGGCCTTGGCCTCCCGGCCGGCCGGGCTCGCCAGCGAGGCACCCGGATTGGTCGCGGAGGCGTATCCACCGTCGCAGTTGAGAGACAGCATCACTTCACCGTCGGCGTGCTCGTACTCGTCGCCGGCATCGCGCACGAACGGCGCGTCCCAGGCGTTGGTGACCACGCACTCGTCCTGCGACAACTTGCTGCCGACCGTGACGGCGACCTTGGGCTCGCCGCCGTCATCCTCGATCGCCGAGGCGGCGTCTTCGTACGTCTGACCCACGACATCAGGGGCGGCAGCCGCGATACCTGCTCCGAACAGTCCGGCCGCCCCAAAAGCGATGGCTGCTCCAGCTCCGGCAACGACGAGCTTCTTCATATGCGCCCGGCTCCTCACGGTAATCCCACCACTGCACCAAACGGCAGTCCGCGAGGAGATTACCGAGCAGACCGCACGAAAGACGGTTGCGCAGAAGGGAACTGTGCGTGAACGCTCAGTGTGAACGGGGCGAGCGCCCCGACTTACTCGTCGGGCGTGCTGGCCTCGGCGAGCTCTTCTTCCTCGGCCGCGGCAGCCTCGTCGGCGGCGGCCTTGGCCTCGCGACCGGCCGGGCTCGCGACCGAGGCGCCCGGGTTGGTGGCCGTGGCGTGGCCGCCGTCGCAGTTCAGCGCGACCATGACCTCACCATCGGCGTGCGCGAACTCGCCACCGTCGTCGCGCATGAACGGCGCGTCCCAGGCGTTGGTGACGATGCAATCGTCCTGCGACAACTTGCTGCCCACCGTCACCGCCACCTTGGGGGTGCCGCCGTCGTCCTCGATCGCCGTCGCGGCATCCGAATAGGTCTGACCCACGACATCGGGCGCTGCGGCGGCAATACCGGCGCCGAGGAGGGACGACACGGCCGCACTGGCAGCAACCGCCGCTCCGGCCCCGAGAACGATGAGCTTCTTCACGTGTGCCCAACCTCCGAGTCTGGGTATTCGGTATCTGTTCGATGAACGTTTGGTTGTGATCTCTTGACGTTCCCGCGGATCGTACCGTCATCCCCCGCGTGGCGCAGCGCTGATGTGAGACGGCCGGCGTAACTTGATGTCACCGGGTTACACAGATATATTGACTGCAACCAACAGGTACAGATAACTGGGCGGCGTCTCCGGACGCGAGGAGGGTAAGGACCTATGACGAAGGAACTCACCGACCTACAGCTCCTGCACGAGCTTGAGCCCGTCGTCGAGACGGCCATCAACCGCCACATGCGGATGCGCAAGGACTGGAACCCGCACGACTACATCCCGTGGTCGGACGGCAAGAACTACTACGCCCTCGGCGGCCAGGACTGGGAGCCGGGGCAGTCCAAGCTGTCCGAGGTCGCCCAGACCGCGATGGTGCAGAACCTGCTCACCGAGGACAACCTGCCCTCCTACCACCGCGAGATCGCGATGAACATGGGTATGGACGGCGCATGGGGCCAGTGGGTCAACCGCTGGACCGCCGAGGAGAACCGGCACGGCATCGCGCTGCGCGACTACCTCGTGGTGACGCGCGCCGTCGACCCGGTGCAGCTCGAGGAGTTGCGCGTCGAGCAGGTCACCCGCGGCTTCTCCCCCGGCCAGAACCAGCAGGGCGACCTGTTTGCCGAGAGCCTGTTCGACTCCGTCATCTACGTGACGTTCCAGGAACTCGCGACCCGCGTCTCGCACCGCAACACCGGCAAGGCGTGCGACGAGCCCATCGCCGATCAGCTGCTGCAGCGCATCTCAGGTGACGAGAACCTGCACATGATCTTCTACCGCGATGTTTCGGCCGCCGGCCTCGACATCTGCCCCAACCAGGCCATGAAGTCGCTGCACCGCGTGCTCGACAACTTCAAGATGCCCGGGTTCACCGTGCCGGAGTTCCGCCGCAAGGCCGTGATCATCGCCGTCGGTGGCGTGTACGACCCGCGCATCCACCTCGACGACGTGGTCATGCCGGTGCTCAAGAAGTGGCGCATCTTCGAGCGCGAGGATTTCACCGGTGAAGGCGCGCGCCTGCGTGACGACCTGGGCCGGCTGGTCGAGGAGCTCGAGGACGCCTGCGACAAGTTCGAGGTGGCCAAGCAGCGCCGCCTGGAGCGCGAGAAGAAGGTGGCCGAGAAGAAGGCCATGAAGAACCTGTTGGTGACGACCTCGTCGACGGCATGACCCTGACGGCACCGCCCGCCGATACGACCCGATCTGGCCTCCAGATCGGGTCGATCGCATTGCGCAGCCCAGTCGTCCTCGCGCCGATGGCCGGGGTGACCAACGTCGCCTTCCGCACCCTGTGCCGCGAGCTCGAAGTCGCGCGGGCAGGCACCGTCAGCGGTCTGTACGTCTGCGAGATGGTGACCGCGCGTGCGCTCGTCGAGCGCCACCCCGTCACCATGCACATGACGACGTTCGCGCCCGACGAGTCACCCCGGTCGCTTCAGCTCTACACCGTGGACCCGGAGACCACCTACCGGGCCGCGAAGATGATCGCCGACGAGGGCATGGCCGATCACATCGACATGAACTTCGGCTGCCCGGTGCCCAAGGTCACCAAGCGCGGCGGCGGCGCTGCCCTGCCCTACAAGCGCCGGCTGTTCGGCCAGATCGTCGCCGCAGCCGTACGCGCGACCGAGGGCACGGACATCCCCGTCACGGTCAAGTTCCGCATCGGGATCGACGACGCACACCACACCCACCTCGATGCCGGCCGGATCGCCGCCGAGGAGGGCGCGGCCGCCGTTGCCCTGCACGCACGTACGGCGTCGCAGCGGTACTCCGGCACCGCCGACTGGGACCAGATCGCCGCCCTCAAAGCACACGTCACGACGGTCCCGGTACTCGGCAACGGTGACATCTTCGAGGCCGATGACGCGCTGGCGATGATGGCGGCCACCGGCTGCGACGGCGTGGTGATCGGCCGCGGCTGCCTCGGGCGGCCCTGGCTGTTCGCCGAGCTGTCCGCGGCGTTCAACGGCCGGCCGATCCCGACCCCGCCGACGCTCGGCGAGGTAGCCGACATCGTGCGCCGCCACGGCGAGTTGCTGAGCGAGCACTTCGGCGAGGACAAGGGCATGCGTGACATCCGCAAACACGTCGCGTGGTACCTGCACGGCTTCCCCGCCGGGGCCGATTTGCGTCGTTCCCTGGCTCTGGTCAAGACGCTGCGCGAGCTCGACGAGCTGCTCGACCAAGTGGATCGCGACGCGCCGTTCCCGCCCGCCGCGACCGGCCCCCGTGGCAGGCAGGGCTCGGCGGCCTCGGTCTCGCTGCCCGAGGGCTGGCTCGACGATCCCGACGACTGCGCGGTGCCCACCGGCGCCGACGTCATGCACTCGGGAGGCTGATCCCCATCGGCGATCGCGTCGGCCATCGAGACAAACTCGAGACGGGTCTGTCATCTCTCGTGACTGGCCGTCTCTCAGGATGGCTCAGTACGATGAGGATCCTGTCGCGGCTGACGCAATCGCCCCTCAAGTAGCGCAGCCACGCACACTGCTGCTAGAAGATTTAGGGGTCAGCACTAGCAGCGCCAGGCAGATTGACGCGCACCGACGCGCACTATCCATGGAGTCGGAGGCCGATAGGACATGAGTGACGGCGACAACGCCACTCCTGGCCGTCGGCGCCACCGTGCCCCGGAGGACGGCTCCGACAACCAATGGATTACCCGATCGCCACAGCCTTTACCAGGCGCCGCGCCGTGGGAACGCAGTGATCGCGTGCAACCGGACGACGTGACACCCGACGAGCCCACCGGAAGCCATGCCGACGGCGTCACCGTCGCCGATCTCATCGCCAAGGTCGCCGGGACCGCGCCCGAGAACGCGCCGCGGCGCTCCCGCCACCGGCTCGAACCGGAGCCGGAGCCTGAACCGAAGCCGACACCAGAGCCCGAGCCCGCGTTCCAACCTCAGCCCGAACGACCGGCCGAACGGACCGAGATTCTTGAGCCGGTGCGGTACGAGCCCGAGGACTATCCGTCGGACTACCCGCCCGACGTCTACGAACCCCAAGCATTCGCGCCCGCAGAGTTCGCACCGGCGCCCGCGCCGATGCGCGACCCGGACGCGATGGAGACCGAAGTCATCCCGGCGGTTCGCGACCATCCCGATCTGCCGGACACGCACCGGCCCTCGTGGCGGCCCGGCCGCTCGCCCCGGGCAGACGAGCCGGTGGACGACCTCCAGGACTTCGACGAGTTCGAGGAGCGTGATCCGGCGTCGCGCCGCAAGGTCATGCTGGCGGGCCGGGCGATCGCCGCCTTGATCGCCGTGCTGACGCTGGTCCTGACCGGCGGCGCGTGGCAGTGGCAGACGTCGAAGAACAACCTGCTCAACAAGGTTGCCGCGCTCGACCCGAACTCGCGCGACATCATCGACCCGAACGCCCAGTTCGGTGACGAGAACTTCCTGATCGTCGGCGTCGACAGCCGGTTCGGTGAGAACGCCGACATGGGCGCGGGCAACACCGAGGACGCCGGCGGAGCACGGTCCGACACGATCATGCTCGTCAACATCCCCGCCAACCGGGAACGTGTGGTCGCGGTGTCGTTCCCCCGCGATCTGGAGATCAGCCCGATCGAGTGCGAGCCGTGGAACGCCGAGACGGCCACGTACGGCCCGCTCTACGACGAGGAATCCGGCACCTACGGCCCCGACCAGGTCTATACCGAAACCAAGCTGAACTCGGCGTTCGCCTTCGGTGGGCCCAAATGCCTCGTGAAGGTCATCCAGAAGATGTCCGGCCTGTCGATCAACCGCTTCATGGCCGTCGACTTCGCCGGATTCGCGAAGATGGTCGACGCGCTCGGCGGCGTCGAGGTATGCAGCACCACGCCGCTGGAGGACTACGAGCTCGGCACCGTCCTGGCCAACGCAGGCCGCCAGACCGTCGACGGCCACACGGCACTCAATTACGTGCGGGCCCGCCAGGTCACCACCGAGTTCAACGGCGACTACGGCCGGATCAAACGCCAGCAGCTGTTCCTGTCGTCGCTGTTGCGATCACTGATCTCCAAGGACACGTTCTTCTCGCTGAACAAGCTCAACAACGTCGTCAACATGTTCATCGCCGACAGCTACGTCGACAACATCAAGACCAAGGATCTCGTCGACCTCGGCCAGTCGGTGCAGGGCGTCAACGCCGGGCGGATCACCTTCGTGACGGTCCCGACCACCGGCTATGCCGACGAATGGGGCAATGAGCAGCCTCGCATCGAGGACATGCAGGCGCTGTTCGACGCGATCATCAACGACGACCCGTTGCCCGGCGAGAAGAACCCGGACAACACGCCGGTGCCCGGCACGCCGGAATCCGCCACGTCGTCCGCTCAGGCATCGCAGGCACCGGAGACGACCACGGAGGCACCCGCACCCACCGCGCCGGAACCCGCCGAGCTGGTGAACGCCATCACCACCGAACCGCAGCATGTCACCGTCCAGGTCTCGAACTCGACCGGCCAGAGCGGGCTCGCGGCAACCGCTGCCACCGAGCTGCAGCAGCATGGATTCAACGTGAACACGCCGGACGACTACCCGGGTCCGCTCGCGTCGACCACGGTGTTCTTCTCCCCCGGCAACGAGGAGGCGGCCGCGACGGTGGCATCCTCGTTCCCGAACCCGACCATCGAACGGGTCGGCGGCATGGGCGATGTCGTGCAGGTCGTGCTGGGTAGCGACTTCAACGCCGTCAATGCGCCCACCCCGAGCGGTTCGCCCGTACAGGTGAACGTCGTGCACGGCACCAACAGCCCGCCGACCCATCTGCCCGAGGACCTGAACGTCACGAACGCCGCGGACACGACCTGCGAATAGTCCGGTGAAGGGCATTCACTGTCCGTTCACTCATGGCGTCGTGACTATCAGGCCTCTGACCGCCTAATCTTGGTGCATGCGTACCCAGTACCACGAACAGTTGGATTCACTCACAGACCAGCTCGGCGTCATGTGCGAGTTGGCGGGTACCGCGATGGAGCGCGCCACCCAGGCACTCCTGCAAGCCGATCTCGTACTGGCCGAGCAGGTCATCACCGACCACGACCAGATGACGGCACTCAGCGCGCAGGCCGAGGAATCCGCATTCGTGTTGCTGGCCCTGCAGGCGCCGGTAGCGGGGGATCTGCGTTCCGTCGTCGGTTCCATTCAGATCGTGGCGGACGTCGACCGCATGGGGGCCCTCGCGCTGCACGTGGCGAAGATCGCGCGGCGCCGGCACCCCCAGCACGCGCTGCCCGAAGAGGTCAACGGCTACTTCTCGGAAATGGGCCGGGTCGCAGTCGAATTGGGCCACGCCGCCCGCGAGGTGTTGATCACCCGCGATCCGGAGAAGGCCGCTCGGATCCAGGAAGAAGACGACGCGATGGACGATCTTCATCGCCATCTCTTCACCGTCCTGATGGACCGGGAGTGGAAGCACGGCGTGACCGCCGCGGTCGATGTCACGTTGCTGAGCCGGTTCTACGAGCGATTCGCAGATCATGCGGTCGAGGTTGCCCGTCGGGTCATCTTCCAGGTCACCGGAAGCTATCCGGACGGCGAGAAGGTCGCCAACCAGCACTGATGCGGGTTCAGTCCGCCGGCACCAGGCGGACACCCACTTTCTGCGCGGCCGCGAGGTCGCGCAGAACTTTTGTCAGCACCTGCAGTTCAGCAGTGCTGTAGCGCATCAGGAAATCGGCGAACCCCCGGTTCATCTCCTCGTGGAGCTGCCGGTGCAGCTCCGCGACGAGTTCGCCGTCGGCGCTCAGTGCGAGCTCGATCTCCTTGCGATTGCCGGGGATCGGCGTTCGGGTCACGAGCCCGGCCTCGACGAGGCGCTGGACATGTTTGGACACCGTGCCCTTGAGCTGACCCGACCTGGCGGCCAGGCCGACGATGCTCACCGGCCCGTCGGCGATGGCTGCCAGCAGATGCATCGACAGCGTCGGCAGCGTCCGCACCGCAGCTGACAGCTCGGCCGGGCACCGCTGCGCCATGAAGTCGCGCTCGGCGTCGCCGTCCTCGTCGCCGTCGAACTTGTCCCCCACCTTGGCGAGCAGCTCGGTGATGCCCTCGACCAGCGCAGTCTTGGTTTTCACGGAAACCATATTGCCATCCCGTCGCGCGCCGGTATATCGTTTCCTGAGAAACCATATCCGAGGAAACCATGGAGCGATCATGAAGGCCGCAGTTGTCACGCAATGGGGCGAGACCCCTAGATACACCGACGTTCCGGACCCGCAGCCACGCGACGGTGCCGAGGTCGCCGACGTCGAGGCATCCGCCCTGACCAACATCACCCGCGGTCTCATGAGCGGAAAGCACTACGCCAGCAAGGAAATCCAATTGCCCGCGATTCCTGGGATCGACGGGATCGCCCGCCTCGCCGATGGGCGCCGCATCTACACGGGCGCGCTCCCCCCGTACGGCATGATGGCGCAGCGCGCGCTGGTCAACCCCACGGGCGGCGTCGAGGTACCCGAACATGTCGATTCGGTGGTCGCAGCGGCGGTGCCGAATCCGGGCATGTCGGCCTGGATCTCACTGTCGTATGCCGCGGCGGTCCAGCCCGGCGACCATGTCCTGGTGCTGGGCGCCACCGGCGTGACGGGCTCGATGGCCGTGCAACTGGCCGGCTCAGCGTTCGGCGCTGCCAGGATCGTGGTGGCCGGCCGCGACGCCGGCCGCCTGGAGTGGTTGCGGACCGCCGGCGCACACGACGTCATCGCGCTTGGGACAGACGATCTCGGCGCGAGGGTGGCCGAACTACACGCGCAGCGGCCCTTCGACGCCGTGCTCGACTATCTGTGGGGCGAGCCCGCCGAACAGACGTTGACAGCCCTGGCCAACAGCCACCCGGCAGCGCATCACCACGCCACGCGCTTCGTCCAGATCGGCTCGATGGCAGGCCCGGCGCTCAACCTCGATGCGGGCGTGCTGCGCAGCACCGGAATCACGTTGTGCGGCGTGGGCATCGGCAGTGTCCCGCCCGAGGTCATGGTGCAGACCCGCACCGAAGCGTTGCCGAAGCTGTTCACCATGGTCGCGTCGGGCGAACTCCAATTACGCACGCAGGCCCGGCCGCTGTCCGACGTCGAGCAGGTGTGGACAGCTACCGGGCCTTCGGGCACGCGTGTGGTGTTGACGCCCTGACTCAGCCGAAGCGGCCGGAGATGTAGTCCTCGGTCGCCTTCTGGTTCGGGTTGGAGAAGATCTTCTCGGTGTCGTCGATCTCGATGAGCCGGCCGGGCTTGCCGGTGGCCTCGAGGTTGAAGAACGCCGTCTGATCACTCACGCGGGCGGCCTGCTGCATGTTGTGCGTGACGATGACGATCGTGTAATCCAGCTTGAGCGTGGAGATCAGATCCTCGATCGCCAGCGTCGAGATCGGGTCGAGCGCCGAGCACGGCTCGTCCATCAGCAGCACGTCGGGCTGCACCGCGATCGCGCGGGCGATGCACAACCGCTGCTGCTGACCACCGGACAGGCCGCCGCCCGGCTTGTCGAGACGGTCCTTGACCTCGTTCCACAGGTTCGCGCCCTTGAGCGAACGCTCGCAGACCTCGTCGAGCGTCTTCTTGTTGCGCACGCCCTGCAGTTTCAGGCCGGCCACCACATTGTCGCGAATCGACATGGTGGGGAACGGATTCGGGCGCTGGAACACCATGCCGATGGTCTTACGCACGCCCACCGGGTCGACGCCTGCGCCGTAGATGTCCTCGCCGTCGAGCAGCACCGAGCCCTCGACCCGCGCACCCGGGATGACCTCGTGCATGCGGTTGAGCGTGCGGAGCACGGTCGACTTGCCGCAGCCCGATGGGCCGATGAACGCGGTCACGCTGCGCGGCTGAACCGACAGCGCGACGTCGGCGACGGCGTGGAACGACCCGTAGTAGATGTTGACGTCTTTGAGATCTAGCCGCTTGGCCATGGGTAGCTCCTAAACCTTCTTGGGGGCAAAGATTTTCGCGACGAAGCGCGCACCGACATTGAGCAGGGCGATCAGCAGGATGAGCGTCAGTGCCGCACCCCAGAGCCGATCGGTGGGGACCGGGTTGGCACCCGCACCCGCCGAGATCTGGTCGTACATCATGCCGGGCAACGAGCCCATGAAACCGCCGAACATGTCGAAGTTCATCGCCTGCGCATAGCCGACCAGAATCAGCAGCGGCGCCGTCTCACCCATCACCCGGGCCAGCGACAGCATGATGCCGGTCACGATGCCCGAGAGCGCCGTCGGGATCACGATGCGCACAATCGTCTTCCACTTCGGCACACCCAGCGCGTAGCTCGCCTCACGCAGATCCATCGGGACGATGCGCAGCATCTCCTCGGTGGCCCGCACGATCACCGGAATCATCAAGAGCACCAACGACAGTGACACCGCGAAGCCGGACCGCTCGAAACCGAGGGTCGCCACCCACAGGGCGTAGATGAACAGCGCCGCCACGATCGAGGGCACACCGGTCAGGATGTCGACCATGAACGTGGTGATCTTGCCCAGCCGCGTACCGCCGCCGTACTCGACGAGGTACACCGCCACCATGACGCCGATCGGAATCGAGATCAGCGAGCAGACGATGCCCTGCAGCAGAGTTCCGACGATCGCGTGGTACACACCGCCGCCGGGTGAGAACGCCGTCATACCGGCCTGCGAGTTGGTGAACCACACCGGTGACGTGATCGCCGCGAATCCCTTGGTGATCACCGAGTAGAGCACCCACAGCAGCGGCACGAGCGCAATCAGCACCGACACCGAGACAAGCACCGTTGCGAAGTTGTTCGTCGCCTTGCGGCGCAGGCTCACGCCTTGGAACGCAGGCGCCTTGACCGGCTGTTCGAGTGTGGAGGTCGTCATGATTTCGCGCCCCTTCCGGCGACCGCGGCGCGGGCCAGCGAGTTCACTATGAAGGTGAGGATGAACAGCACAAGACCGGCGGCAATGTAGGCGCCTGCCTTGTACTGGTCGTTGAATTCGCTTGCGGTGGCCGCGATCTTGCTCGCGAAGGTGTAACCACCGTCGAACAGCGACCAGCTGAACGCCGTCTGCGTGCCGCGCAGGATGATCAGCAGCGCGATCGTCTCACCGAGCGCACGGCCCAGGCCGAGCATGGCGCCGCTGATGTAGCCCGACATGCCGAACGGAAGGACCGTGGTGCGTACGACTTCCCAGCGCGTGGCGCCCAGCGCCAGCGCCGCCTCGATCTGACCGCGCGGTGTCTGCACGAACACCTCGCGCGTCACCGCGGTGATGATCGGAAGGATCATCACGGCGAGCACGATGCCCGCGGTGAAGATCGTGCCGCCACCGGCCACCGAGGCGTTACCCGTCTGGAACAGGAACAGCCACGACAGGTTTTCGTTGAGCCACACCGCAAACGGCTTGAGCACCGGCGCGAGTACGTACAGGCCCCACACGCCGTAGACGATCGACGGCACCGCGGCCAGCAGGTCCACCATGTAGGCCAGCGGGCCGGACAGCCGCCTCGGGGCGTACTGCGTCAGGAAGATCGCGATACCCAGCGCCACCGGCATGGCGAGGATCAGGGCGAACACCGAGACGAACACCGTCACCTGCAGCAGGTCGAGGATGCCGAAGTGCATCGCCGAGGTGTCGGTGGTGATCCAGTTGCCGCCGTAGAGGAAGAAGTTCTCCTCGTTTCGGGCGAGCGCCGGAATCGCGCGCCAGAGCAGGAACACCCCGATCGCCGCGATGAGCGCGACGATCAGGATGCCCGAGCCCTCGGCAAGCCCCTGGAAGATCCGGTCCGCGGGGCGGACCTTCGCCCCCTTGGAGGGGTTGGTGGAGATGGGTTCCGGTTCGGGGAAGGGTGAGGCGACAACCTCACCCGACCCCGCGTCAGCAGGATTCGGCGTAGTCACTGTTGTCCCGTCGGGACCTTTGTCGGTCATGTGGTCCGAAATCCATCCTCACCAGTTTCGTTATGTTTCGCTCGCCAATCAGGCGATTGCGTCGATGGAGGTCACCAGACGCTCCTTGAAGGCGTCCGGCAGCGGCACGTAGCCGGCGGCGGACAGGTTGGCCTGGCCCTCGTTGACCGCGACGGTCATGAAGGACTTCACCGCGGCGGCGGTGTCGGCGTCATAGCCCTTCGAGCACACGATGTTGTAGGTGGCCAGCACGAGCGGGTAGGCGCCCGCCTCCTTGGTGCCGTACAGCGAGTTCAGGTCGAGCACCAGATCGTTGCCCTCGGCGGCGAATGTGGCGGCGTCGATGGCCTTGGCGGCCGACTCGTCGGTCAGCTCGACCGCACCGGCGCCGCTGTCGATCTGGGCGAAGGGCAGCTGAGCCTGCTCGGCGAAGCCCTTCTCCACGTAGCCGATGGCACCCGGGGTGGCCTGCACGGCCTGCACGACACCGGACGACTTCTGGGCGCCTTCGCCTGCGCCGCCGTTGAACTCGCTGCCGTCACCCTTGGTCCACGCCTGCGGCGCGGCCGCGACGAGGTACTTCTGGAAGTTGTCGGTGGTGCCCGACGAATCCGAGCGGTAGATCGGCTTGATGTCGACGTCGGGCAGGTTGGTGCCGGCGTTGAGTGCGGCGATGGCCGGATCGTTCCACTTGGTGATCTGGCCCTGGAAGATCTTGGCGAGCAGGTCGGCGTTCAGAACGACCTTGTCGACGCCCTCGAGGTTGTAGGCCATGGCGACGGGGCCGAACACGAGCGGCAGGTGCCACGCCGGGTTGCCACCGCAGCGGTCGGCGGCGGCCTTGATCTGATCGTCCTTCAGCGCCGAGTCGGATCCAGCGAAGTCGACCTGCTTCGCGATGAACTGCTCACGGCCAGCGCCGGAGCCGGTCGGGTTGTACGACAGGTTCTTGCCCGAGCAGGCCTGTCCCCAGGCCTTGTTGAACTCCGCAATCGCATTCTGCTGAGCCGTCGAGCCCTCGGCGGTGAGCGAGTTCTTGCCACCGCACTCCGCGGAGGAGGCCGCGGCGTCCCCGTTGGTGGGCGATGAGGTGCCGGCGTTGTTGTCGCTGCCGCACGCGGTCAGCGTGAGCGCTGCGATGGCCGTCGCCGAGAGCGCCGTGCCGATACCCCTGCCGATGCTGTAGAGCTTCACTTGTCCCACTTTCAGTTGACGGCTTCAGACTCCCCGGCAACGTATTCGGCCACGGTGGACGGATCGCGGACAGAAGGTGAACGAGCGGTGAACAGGTTCAGCGATTTCACAGCTAGCCGGGTTAACCGGCGGCGTACGCGGCGTCTACGCCGAACACCTCGAAACCCAATTTTCGGTACGTGTTGACGGCGGCCGAGTTATCTGCCTCGACGTAAAGCATGACCGTCGGCTGTGAACTTGCTGTCAGACGGTCGGCAAGGTGGTGCAGGCCGATCAACGTGAGTGCCGCGCCGAGACCGCGCCCCTGCGCTTCGGGGTCGACACCGACGACGTAGACCTCGCCGACATCGGCGTCGTGCACCTTCGTCCAGTGGAAGCCCAGAAGCCGGCCGGTCTGCTCGTCGAACGCCTCGAACAGGCCTTCGGGATCGAACCACGGTTCGTTGCGGCGTTCGTCGATCTCACGCTCGGTCCACCCACCCTGCTCGGGGTGCCAGGAGAACGCGGCGTTGTTCACTCGCAGGATTTCAGCATCGTCGTCCGGCCCGGAGTAGGTGGCGATCCGCACGGCGGGAAGCTCGCGCAGCGGCGGCAGATCGACGAGCGGGCGGCGCATCTGCAGCAGCTCCCGGACGATCGACAAGCCGAGCGACGACGCCAGCGCCCGCGCCGGTTCCAGATTTCCGTGGGCCCAGATCCTGGCGCCCGCTCCCCCTTCGGCCAGCGCGGTGCGCGCCATCGCCGAGCCGATGCCGCGACGCCTGGCCTGCGGGTGCACCACCAACTCGGCCATCGCCGGATCATCCGCACCGGCCGGAGCGAGATTCAGATACCCGACCACGCGATCGTCTTCGGTGGCCAGCAGGTGCCGCGTGCGGTCGTGGCCGAGTTCCCGCAGCACCTGGTCACCGACGGGCGCGACCCCGTCGTGGGCGGCCGCCGCCGCGATGACCTCACGGATCTGCGCTTGATCGGCACCGGACAGCCCGGTGCGCCAGTCGGCGGCCGTCACTGGGTGGGGAGCAGGCCGGCCAGCGGACCGTCGACGTCGAGCGTCGAGTCGTAGGTGGCGTCGTCGAGGTCACCGTCATCGCCCTCGTCGTCGACGGAGTCCTCGGGTCCCGCGGCCGCCGGCGTGCGGCCCCGCGACGGCCGGACCGCCTTGTAGCCGACGTTGCGGACGGTGCCGATCAACGACTCGTATTCGGTGCCGAGCTTGGCGCGCAGCCGTCGGACGTGGACGTCGACGGTACGGGTGCCGCCGAAGAAGTCGTAGCCCCACACCTCCTGCAGGAGCTGGGCCCGCGTGAAGACCCGCCCGGCGTGCTGTGCGAGGTATTTCAGGAGTTCGAACTCCTTGTAGGTGAGGTCGAGCGGGCGGCCGCGAAGCCGTGCGGTGTACGTGCCCTCGTCGATGACCAGTTCACCCAACGTGATCTTGCCGACATTCTCCTGGTTGGCGCTGCCGCCGCGGCGGCCGACCAGCAGCCGCAGCCTCGCGTCGATCTCGGCAGGCCCCGTGCTGGGCAGCAGGATCTCGTCCAGACCCCATTCATGGTTGACGGCGACCAGACCGCCCTCGTTGATCACCGCGACCACCGGGACGGAGGTACCGGTGGTGCCGAGCAGGCGGCACAGGCCGCGGGCGGCCGCCAGGTCCGTGCGCGCGTCGACGATGGCGACGTCCGCACTACCGGCCTCAAGCAGGGACGACACCTCTGTCGGAGCGGTCCGAACGGTGTGGGCCAGCAGCGACAGGGAGGGCAGGACCGACTCGGGATGCGGGTCGACGGTCAATAGCAGTAGATCCAACGGGTCCTCCGGCGCGCCGGGAATCACGGCGGGAAACCACGGACGCCGGTGTCTAGTGATGTCCCAGATTCATGACTGACATGTAGCCGTTACCGGCCATTAGTCATCTAACGATAACGCCTCACCTGCTGATTAGCCGCGCCGAGCGGCTCATCCGCCGGGCGGTGGGGAACAATGTGCCGGTGCGCAAACTGCTGATCGGGGTTGTCGCAACCGTTGCCGCGCTCGTTGTGGGTGCGGTGGGCACCGATTTCGGCGCGGCCATCTACGCCGAATACCGACTGGCCCGCAACGTGCGCAGCGCCGCAGGCCTGAACTGGGACCCGGCCGTGGCGATCCTCGGCTTCCCCTTCATCACGCAGGCCCGCAACCATCAGTACAAGGAGATCGAGATTCGGGCCGGTGCCGTCGAGCATCCCGTTGTCGGCAAGGCCTCGCTCGAAGCAACCCTGCACGACATCGACATCACCGAGGCGTCGTGGCTGATCCGGCCGGATGCGCCGATGCACGTCAGCAAGGCCGAGAGCCGCATCATCATCGACTCCACCCACGTCGGTCGATTCATGGGTATCGACGACCTCCTGGTCGAGGCGCCCGCCCGCGAGACCAACGACGCGACAGGTGGCACCACCGAGTCGGGAATCTCGAGTAACAAGGGATTGGTGTTCACCGGCACCCCGAAGGCATCCGGCCTCGACGAGCGCGTCAGCGTCGCCGTGGACCTGTCGATCACCGGGCCGGACCAGACCACGCTCGTCCTGACCGCCACCGGCATCCTCACCGGGCCGGGCACCGCCGACGAGCCGGTGCCCGCCGACAAGACGGCCGCCGTGCTGGCCGAGTTCAGCAGCACGATCACGGGCCAGAAGCTGCCCTTCGGGATCGCGCCGACCAGTGCGGGTGCCCGCGGCTCCGACGTCATCATCGAGGGCATCGCCGAGGGTGTGACGATCGACCTCGAAGGGTTCAGACAGAGATGAGTTCGACGATGGTGGCGGTGATCGCGATCCTCATCGCGGTGCTGGGTCTGGGGTATGTGGTCGGCCGGTTGATGACCCTGCGCGCGGGCATGCTCAAGGCGGCCGCCGAGCCCATCGAGGTCGACACCACCGACCTCGGCCTGTCGACCACCGGACCGACCGTCGTGCACTTCAGCGCCGTCTGGTGCGGGCCATGCGCGGGGGTCCGGCGCGTGGTGAACCAGGTGTGTGCCGAACTGCCCGCGGTCGCGCACGTCGAGATCGACATGGACGCCAATCCGGCGGCGGCGCGGCGCCTTTCGGTCCTTTCGTTGCCGACGACGTTCATCTTCGACGCCGAAGGACGCCAGCGGTACCGCACCAGCGGGGTCCCCAGTGCCGCTGACCTGCGCTCGGCGCTGGAACCGCTGTTGGCTTGAGGCCCCGGTCATTGGGTAAGCTGTGGCACGTGTCAGCCCGCCTTGAGCTTGTGCTCACCAAGCGTCGCGCAGTCGATCTGTGCCGCGTTGCGGGTTGTTGCTGTTGTTGTTGCTGTTGAGCGCAGCCGCGCGTTCTGACGCGTCCGCTCGAGCCATGTGCTTCGAGGCTGCACACCACCAGACCTTCATCAACAACAGGAGTTTGTTCACATGTCATCGACATTCACCAGGTCGCCGGGTCCGACCCGGCCGGACCAGGTGGACGTGCGCGGTCCCCGCTTCACGGCTTGGGTCACCACCGGGGTGCTCGCCGGCACCCTTCTCGTGGCCGGGGTCGACGGCCCGGCCGCAGCGGTCCTGCTAGCCGCACAGGCCGTGGTGTTCGCCGTCGGCGCGGTCGCCGGTCCGCGCCGGCATCCCTACGGCAAGTTGTTCGCCGCGTTCGTGGCGCCGCGGCTCGGCCCGGTCACGGAGCGTGAGCCCGTTCCGCCGCTGAAGTTCGCCCAGTTCGTCGGCTTCGTCTTCGCCGCCGTCGGTGCAGTCGGCTTCGCGTTCGGCGTCACCGCACTGGGTCTGGTCACCACGGCGTTCGCCTTGGCTGCCGCATTTCTCAACGCGGCCTTCGGCATCTGCCTGGGTTGCCGGCTCTACCCGATCGTGGTGCGGTTACGCCGCACCCCAAGCCCCATCTGAAAACCGCCTTACCCGCTCAAAAAGCAAGCAATCGAAAGGATTTCGTACATGGCACGCTCCGACGTCCTGGTCACCACGGACTGGGCCGAGAGCAATCTCAAAGCGCCGAAGACCGTATTCGTGGAGGTCGACGAGGACACTTCCGCCTACGACACCGGCCACATCGAAGGTGCGGTGAAGCTGGACTGGAAGACCGATCTGCAGGATCCGGTCCGCCGCGACTTCGTCGACGCCCAGCAGTTCTCCAAGCTGCTCTCCGAGCGCGGCATCGCCAACGACGACACCGTGATCCTCTACGGCGGCAACAACAACTGGTTCGCGGCCTACGCCTACTGGTACTTCAAGCTGTACGGCCACAACGACGTCAAGCTGCTCGACGGTGGCCGCAAGAAGTGGGAACTCGACGCCCGCCCGCTGTCGACCGACAAGGTCGAGCGTCCGCAGACCAGCTACACCGCCAAGGACCCCGACAACAGCATCCGGGCGTTCCGCGACGAGGTGATCGCCGCGATCGGCGCCAAGAACCTGGTGGACGTGCGCTCGCCCGACGAGTTCTCCGGCAAGATCCTGGCGCCCGCGCACCTGCCGCAGGAGCAGAGCCAGCGTCCCGGGCATATCCCCGGCGCCATCAACGTTCCCTGGAGCAAGGCGGCCAACGAGGACGGCACCTTCAAGTCGGATGAGGATCTGGCCAAGATCTACGCCGACGCCGGCCTGGACGGCGAGAAGGAAACCATCGCCTACTGCCGGATCGGTGAGCGTTCCTCGCACACCTGGTTCGTGCTGCAGGAGCTGCTGGGACACAAGAACGTCAAGAACTACGACGGCAGTTGGACGGAATACGGCTCCCTCGTTGGGGCCCCGATCGAGTTGGGAAGTTGATATGTGCTCTGCACCCAAGCAAGGGCTGACGTTGCCGGCCGGCGTCGACCTGGAGAAGGAAACCGTGATCACCGGTCGTGTGGTCGACGGTTCGGGCCAGGCGGTCGGCGGCGCGTTCGTGCGTCTGCTGGACTCCAGCGACGAGTTCACCGCCGAGGTGGTGGCGTCGGCGACCGGTGACTTCCGGTTCTTCGCCGCACCGGGCACCTGGACCCTTCGCGCGCTGTCGCCCGCCGGAAACGGTGACGCGAGCGTCGCGCCGACCGGCGCCGGGATCCACGAGGTCGACGTCAAGGTCGCCTAAGTCGAGCAAGGCAAAGCCCGCGGCGTTTTCGCTGTGAAAACGCTGCGGGCTTTGCTGTAGCGGCGAATGATGGACGTATCTCCCGCGCCAACCGGGCGCCGGAGAACCTCTTCCATCAGGACCGGCAATGAAGATATCCATCGTCGGATTCGCCGCCACGACATTTGCGGTCGTTGCATTGGCAACGGCTGCTTCTGCGACGGCAGACTCCGACGAGCAATTCCTCGCCACGCTCGAAGCCGGAGGCTTCTCCTGGGCCGACGACGCGGCAGCGCAAACACTCATCGACGTCGCGCGCGGCATATGCGCGGATCTCGGAAACGGCGTTTCGGCGGCCGACGTGATCACCGAGGGAGTCAATGCCACCGGCTGGACTCCCACTCAGACCGGGTTCTTTCTCGGCGCCGCGGCCGCCGAGTATTGCCCGCAGCACTTGGAACGGGCCATAGCGGAAGCGGAGACGCTGGGCGGTTAGAATACGTGCCGTGGTGCTGTTCTTCGAGATCCTGCTTGTCGCGGCCGTCGTGGTCATCACGTGGTTCGCGTTGTACGCGGTGTACCGCCTCGTCACCGACGAGTCGTGACGTCCCCCGAGGACGGTCCTGAACTTGGCTCCGGCGATCGAGCCGTAGCCGCGGCTGCCGAACGCGCGAAAGCCACGGGCGCCCGCAACATCCCGGTGTTCGGCGATCTTCCCCTGCCCGCCGATACGGCCAATCTGCGCGACGGCGTCGGTCTCAACGACGCGCTGCTGGCGCTGCTGCCCCTGGTCGGCGTGTGGCGCGGCGAGGGCGAGGGCCGTGACGCACACGGCGATTACCGATTCGGTCAGCAGATCGTGGTGTCCCACGACGGCGGGGACTACCTGAACTGGGAAGCCCGGTCCTGGCGGTTGAACGAATCCGGCGATTACGACTCCCCCGGCCTGCGCGAGACCGGCTTCTGGCGGTTCGTGAGCGATCCCGCCGACCCGTCTGAGACCCAGGCGATCGAGCTGCTGCTCGCCCATTCGGCCGGCTACGTCGAGCTGTTCTACGGCAGGCCGCTCAACCAGTCCTCGTGGGAACTGGTGACCGATGCGCTGGCCCGCAGCAAGTCCGGTGTCCTCGTCGGCGGCGCGAAACGGCTGTACGGCATCGTCGAAGGCGGAGACCTCGGCTACGTGGAGGAACGCGTCGACGCCGACGGCGGCCTCGTGCCGCATCTGTCGGCCCGGCTGTCGAGGTTCGTCGGCTGATGCGGCGCATCTGGATGGCGGCTGCCACGCTGGCCGCCGCGGCCGCGCTGGCTTCGTGTTCGTCGGGTGAACCCGAACCGGCACCGACCTCTGATGCTCCCGCCGAGCACGGCTCCTATGCACATTGTCTGAGTGAGCACGGCGTGCCCGCACCTCCCGGCCCCGCCGCGGGCGCCCCTCCGGGCGTCGACCCGGGCATCTGGCAGCAGGCCATGCAGGCGTGCTCGACGTTGGCACCGGGCCCCAGCTAGCCACGCAGGCTCACGGAATGCCTGCCGCACCACAAGGTTTCGGCAATCCACGGTCAGCCGACCCCAGATATGGGGCGGCCCCCGAGCCGTAGTTCCTGGGTGGACAGACCGAGGGGCTCGGGGGCCGGGTGGCTGCGGGGAATTCGCCAGCGCGCGCAGGCAATTCGCCCGGCGCTGCTAGCGGGCAGCCACCTCACATGTCCATAAATCAATCAATTTGTCGGACCACCTCCTTCCCTGTGTAGAGACGAAGCTACCACCGACCCGGAAAAGGCTGCCAGCGATTTTTTCCACGCTCAGCGATCGCTGAGAATCGCGGCGTCGACGAGCCCCGCGACGTCGGCCGCCGCCGTGGCGGCAGGCAACCGCGTGCCGTCGAGAGTGTGCACGCGGGCCGCGAGGGTGATGCTCGACACCAGCCAAATACCTTGTGCAGTAAGCAGATCGCCGGGGCGCAGGGCACGGTAGTCGCAATCCAGCCCCTTGCTGCGGGCCACCTCGAACAGCGCCTGCTGGGTGGTTCCACGCAGAATCGGGTACCAGGGCGGCGGCGTCAGTAGCACCGGTTCGCCGCCCTCCTCGGTCGCGATCACGACCGTCGAGCGCGGCCCTTCGAGCAGATAGCCGTCGGAGCTGACGAATATGACATCGCCCGCACCGTGGCGTTCGGCGTGCCGCAGCGCGGCCATGTTCACCGCGTAGGACAGCGTCTTCGCGCCTGCCGCCAGCCACGGCATCTCGCTCGCACCGACCGGCAGCCCGCGGTCCAGGGTGATGGCGGCGAGCCCGTCGCGCCGGGCACCGGCCACGCGGTCGGCGAGCGCGCCGATCGTCGCGAACGCCGTGGGCGGTCCCCCGCTTTCGCGGCCCCGGCTGTACACGAGCCGCAGCACGCCTTCGCCGTCATGGTCGGCCGCCCAGCGCCGCGTGCCGAGCGCGACGGCAGCACGCCAGGCTTCCAGGTCGGGCTCCGGCAGGTCGATCATCTTGGCCGACTGGGCGAGCCTGGCCAGGTGCGCCTCCAGCAGGCATGGCCTGCCGTCGCGAACCAGCAGCGTCTCGAACACCCCGTCGCCACGCACGGCGGCCAGATCGTCGGCGTGCAGCAGCGGCAGGTTGGGATCGTGCAGTTGCCCGTCAAGGGTGACCAGCACTGCTGGTTGGCTCGCCATGGGCCCAAAGCGTAGCGCCGTAAAGTTGGAGGTATGTCAGCAGTTCCCGCGCCGGAGACGGGCCCGGACGCCGGTGCCGTGTGGCACTACGGCGATCCGCTGGGTGAGCAGCGCGCCGCCGCCGATGATGCCGTTCTCGTCGACCGATCGAACCGCGCAGTACTCACCTTGACGGGCAAGGATCGTCAGACCTGGCTGCACAGCATCTCCACACAACACGTCAGCGCACTGCCCGACGGCATGGTCACCGAGAACTTGAGCCTCGATCTGCAGGGCCGCGTCGAGGATCACTGGTTGCAGACCGAGCTCGGCGGCACGACGTATCTGGACACCGAGCCGTGGCGGGGCGAGCCGCTGCTGGCTTACCTGCGCAAGATGGTGTTCTGGGCGGACGTGCAGGTGGAGCCGGCCGATCTCGGAGTTCTGTCGCTGCTCGGGCCGGGAGTCGCCAAGGTTCCGGTGCTGAAGGCACTCGGTCTGACGACCCTGCCGGACGAGTTGACGGCGGTGGCGCTGCCCGGCGGCGGATTCGTCCGACGGCTCGCGAGCCCCGGCACCGAGTTGGACCTAGTCGTTCCAGGGGATCAGATCGAGGCTTGGCGGGCCCGGCTGACCGAAGCCGGCGTCAGATCGGCAGGCGTCTGGGCGTACGAGGCGCACCGGGTCGCGGCGCGCCGGCCGCGGCTCGGACTGGACACCGACGAGCGCACCATCCCGCACGAGGTCGGCTGGATCGGCACGGCCGTCCACCTGGACAAAGGCTGCTACCGCGGCCAGGAGACCGTCGCCCGCGTGCACAACCTGGGCAAGCCACCCCGGATGCTGGTGCTGCTGCAGTTGGACGGCGCCTCAGAACGGCCCGCGACCGGCGATCCGGTGCTCGCCGGCGGCCGCACGGTCGGACGGCTCGGCACAGTCGTCGATCACGTCGACGACGGACCGATCGCCCTGGCACTGCTCAAACGAGGCCTGCCTGCCGACACCGCATTGGTCACGGGCGGTGCCGTCGAGGTTTCGGCGGCCATCGATCCCGATTCCATGCCCCCGCCGGACACCGCGGGTGCCGGCCGGGTCGCCGTGGAGCGCCTGCGCGGCCGATAGGCGGCAGTTGGCCGCGCCGCGACTCGCGGGCGCGTAAACTCACCCGGTCACCAGGCACGTGACGACGGTCACTGCGGAAGTCGACCGCCGATGCCCGCCGACCACGGCAATCCTGGTGATAGTCATGCCGCCGCGCAACGGGGCGCGGTGACAGGGCACATAGCCGATCGCCGCCGCCTACCTTGGGGCAGGGCCTGCCAGCACTTCGCGGGCGGGCACGGTAAAGTGTTGGCAGGACAATAAAGACACACAGATCGGAGCCGCCTAGTAATTGGGCCGCTCCGTTATTGCGCGAGGGGGTCCCCCCATGGGCCGCGGCCGGGCTAAGGCAAAGCAGACCAAGGTTGCACGTGAGCTCAAATACAGCTCACCGCAGACCGATTTCTCTCAGCTCCAGCGTGAGCTGTCGGGAGCTCCCGACGCCGATGATGTCAACGGCGCCGACGACGACTGGGCGAGCGAGGACGACTGGCGGCGCTGAGCCGACCAGTCTCCCCGCACCCCATTTCTCCTAGAACCGCGGGTGCTGGCCGACCAGCAGGGCGCGCACACTGTCCTTGCCGCCCTTCTTGACCGTGCCCAGCGTCCAGCAGTTCAGGTGCCGAGCGGTCAAGATGGCCAGCGCGCGGTCCGTGTCCTCGGGCGCGACGACGGCCACCATGCCGACACCCATGTTGAACGTCTTCTCCATCTCCGCGCGTTCGATACGTCCGCGCTGAGCGATCATCTGGAAGACGGGCGCCGGGGTCCACGTGCCACGATCGAGTTCTGCGGTGAGCCCGTGCGGGATGACGCGTTCGAGGTTGCCCGCAAGACCACCGCCGGTGACGTGGCAGAACGTCCGGACCTGGGTTTCGGCGGCCAGCGCCAGGCAGTCCTTGGCGTAGATCAGCGTGGGCTCCAGCAGCTCTTCGCCGAGCGTGCGGCCGAACTCCTCGACGTGCCCGGCGAGGTTCATCCGGTCGATCTCCAGCAGCACCTTGCGGGCCAGCGAATAGCCGTTGGAGTGCAGCCCGGAGGACGCCATGGCGATGATCACGTCACCCGGTTTGACGCGGTCCGGCCCGAGCACGTCGTCGGCTTCGACGACGCCGACACCGGTCGCGGAGATGTCGTAGTGGTCGGGCTCCATGAGCCCCGGGTGCTCGGCGGTCTCGCCGCCCAGCAACGCACAGCCGGCCCGAACACAGCCTTCGGCGATGCCGGAGACGATCGCACTGACGCGCTCCGGGACGGTACGCCCGACGGCGATGTAGTCCTGCAGGAACAGCGGCTCGGCACCGCACACCACGAGGTCGTCGACCACCATCGCGACCAGGTCGAGCCCGACGGTGTCGTGCTTGTCCATGGCCTGGGCCACCGCCAGCTTGGTGCCCACGCCGTCGGTCGACGAAGCCAGGACGGGCTCACGGTAGCCGCCGCGTAAGGCGAAGAGGCCGGCAAACCCGCCAAGGCCGCCGCGCACCTCGGGACGGGTCGCTTTCGCGGCGAGTGGTTTGAAGAGTTCGACGGCGCGGTCGCCTGCTTCGATGTCTACCCCGGCCGATGCATAAGAAATGCCGTGTTGTTCGGCGCGCTCGTTCATCGCCTGCAAGGCTACCTCTCCCCTTCCCGGCCGACGTCGCTCACCGTCGGGTTGCGGAGCCGGTTTGCCCGGCCACCGAAACGGTCATCCGTGCCTGGTGCCCGCTGAAACTCTCCGTTGTCTGGTCACCGGCGCCACCGGCTACATCGGGGGTCGGCTCGTTCCCGAATTGCTCGAGGCCGGTCATGCCGTCCGGGCGATGGCCCGCACCCCCGCCAAGCTCGACGATGCCACGTGGCGCGACCGCGTCGAGGTGGTCCGCGGGGATCTCACCGAACCGGACTCGCTGACCACCGCGTTCGACGGGATGGACGTCGTGTACTACCTCGTGCACTCGATGGGCACGTCCAAGGACTTCGTCGCCGACGAGAAGCGGTCGGCGCGCAACGTGGTCGAGGCTGCCCGCACCGCCGGTGTCGGGCGCCTGGTCTATCTCGGTGGGCTGCACCCGCACGGCGCCGAGCTCTCCCGCCACCTCGAGTCACGTGTCGAGGTCGGCAGCATCCTGCTGGCCTCCGGTATCGAGACCGTCGTGCTGCAGGCGGGCATCGTCGTCGGCTCGGGTTCGGCGTCGTTCGAGATGATCCGCCACCTCACCGACCGACTGCCGGCGATGACGGCGCCGAAGTGGGTGCACAACAGGATCCAGCCGATCGCCGTGGACGATGTGCTGCACTACCTCACCGCGGCGGCCGCCGCATCGGTACCGCGCTCGCGGACCTGGGACGTCGGCGGACCCGACGTGATGGAGTACGGCGAGGCGATGCAGGTGTACGCCGACGTCGCCGGTCTGAGCAGGCGGTTGATCGTGGTGCTGCCGTTTCTCACCCCGGCGATCGCGAGCTGGTGGGTCGGGTTGGTGACGCCCATACCGTCCGGGCTCGCGCGGCCGCTCGTCGAATCGCTGGAATGTGACGCGGTCATGGGTGAACACGACATCGACGACGTGATCGCGCCGCCGTCCGGCGGGCTGACCGGTTACCGCGATGCGGTGACGCAGGCGCTGCGGAGCGACGGCACCGCGGCCGATTCCGGCCGTCGACGCCTGTTGCGGTTCAGTTCGACTGCACCGCAATGAGTTTCGCTACGGGCGACGCAATGCCGACGCGTTGTCGTTGTCGGCCTGAACCGGGATGCCGCTGCGCGCGGCGCTGGCCAGCATGTGCTCGATGACGTTCTTGCCCAGCGCGTTCTCGCCCGGCAGTTCGATCGGGTAGTTGCCGTCGAAGCACGCCGAGCACAGCCGCGTGGCCGGCTGCTCGGTGGCCGCGATCATGCCCTGCTGCGAGATGTAGCCGAGGGTGTCGGCGCCGATGGCGTGCCGCACGGCCTCCAGCATCTCGCCCTCGTGCTCCTGGGGCGCGGCGTTGGCGATCAGCTCGGCCGGGGTGGCGAAGTCGATGCCGTAGAAGCACGGCCATTTGACGGGCGGTGACGCGATCCGGACGTGCACCTCGACGGCGCCCGCCTCGCGCAACATCCGGATCAGCGCACGCTGGGTGTTGCCGCGCACGATCGAATC
Source organism: Mycolicibacterium wolinskyi str. Jessa 2025 (assembly GCF_049241375.1). NCBI lineage: Bacteria > Bacillati > Actinomycetota > Actinomycetes > Mycobacteriales > Mycobacteriaceae > Mycobacterium > Mycolicibacterium wolinskyi. The sequence continues at coordinate 981,318 of NZ_CP185960.1, read as the reverse complement.
GTCCACCACGATGAGCCGCTTGCCGCGGATCACCTCTCTGAGCGGGTTGAGCTTGAGCCGGATGCCGAGCTGGCGGATGGTCTGCGACGGCTGGATGAAAGTGCGCCCCACGTAGGCGTTCTTCATCAGGCCCTGCCCGAACGGGATGCCGGACTCCTGCGCGTATCCGACCGCGGCCGGGGTGCCCGATTCCGGGACCCCGATCACCAGGTCGGCGTCGATCGGGTGTTCGCGCGCCAGGCGCCTGCCGATGTCGACGCGGGTGGCGTGCACCGAGCGGCCGACGAGAGTGCTGTCGGGCCGGGCCAGGTAGACGTACTCGAAGACGCAGCCCTTCGGCTCGGGGTTGGCGAAGCGCGTGGAGCGGACGCCGTCGGCGTCGATCGCGAGCAGCTCACCGGGCTCGATGTCGCGGACGAACGACGCGCCGACGATGTCGAGCGCCGCGGTCTCGGATGCGACCACCCAGCCGCGGTCCAGGCGGCCGAGCGACAGCGGCCGCACGCCGTGCGGGTCACGGGCCGCGTACAGCGTGTTCTCGTCCATGAAGGTCAGGCAGAACGCGCCGCGCACCGTCGGCAGCAGTTCGAGGGCGGCCTGCTCGAGGGTGGCGTCGGCAGCGCCGTGGGCCAGCAACGCGCCCAGGATGTCGGAGTCGGTGGTCGCGGCAGGCGCGCCCTTCATATCGATCAGCCCGGCGTCGCGGGCCCGTGCGGCCAGCTCGGCGGTGTTCACGAGGTTGCCGTTGTGGCCGAGCGCGACGCCCGTGCCTGCGGCGGTGTTGCGGAACACCGGCTGCGCGTTTTCCCAGGTCGTAGAGCCGGTCGTGGAGTAGCGGCAGTGCCCGACGGCGACGTGGCCGGGCATGGCGGCCAAGGTCTGCTCGTCGAACACCTGGCTGACCAGGCCGAGGTCTTTGAACACCAGCACCTGTGCGCCGTCGGCGACCGCGATGCCTGCGGCTTCCTGCCCGCGGTGTTGCAGTGCGTACAGGCCGTAGTAGGTGAGCTTGGCGACTTCCTCACCCGGCGCCCAGACCCCGAATACGCCGCATTCTTCACGTGGTTCGTTTTCGTCGAGCTGGTGACCAGTCACGATAGGGCTGCTCCCGGGGCGGCGGTTGGTGACATAACCGAGTCTACGGTCAAGGTACGGCTACGACGGAATCGAACGCCCCGTCGCTGCCGAACTTTTGCAACAACCGACAGCGTCATCTCATTTCCGGCGGTAGGGCTGGCCGTACCACGATCCGGCGGGATAACCCCATCGACTCAACACATTCGGCGCGGCAACGATGACGTGGTGACGCGCCAACTCTCGGAGAAACCGACCACCGAACCCCTCGAATCCACCCCGACCGCACCGTGGGGCAGCGTGACGAAGATCGCATTCCGGTTCTGCTTCGTCTACTTCGGGCTGTTCTGTCTACTGTTCGCACAGATCTTGTTCGTGTTCACCGGGATCATCGGCCAGTGGCTGCCCGAGCAGGCGGTGATGGGGCAGATGCTGCTGGCCGACCCGGTGCTCTGCTGGGTGGGCCGCACGGTCTTCGGCGTCGACGCCGAGCTCCGGCGCGATTCGGGCAGCGGCGATCAGGCCGCGATCTGGATTTTCGTGTTCTGTCTGCTGGTGGTCGCGGTGGTCGCGACCGCGGTCTGGTCGGTGGCCGACCGGCGGCGGGCCGAGTACTCGCGGCTGTGGGCGTGGTTCTTGACGGGTCTGCGCCTGTGCGTGGCCGGGCAGATGCTGTTCTACGGGTTTGCGAAACTGATCCCCACGCAGATGCCGGCCCCGCCGCTGGCCGCACTGCTGCGCCCGTACGGCGACTTCAGTCCGGCGTCGGTGCTGTGGTTGCAGGTCGGCACGTCCTACCCGTACGAGATCATGCTCGGCGCGGTCGAGGTGCTCGCCGGCCTGCTGTTGTTCCTGCCGCGCACCGCGACGCTCGGCGCGCTTCTCGGCCTGGCGAGCATGGTGCAGGTGTTCCTGCTGAACATGACGTTCGACGTGCCGGTCAAGATCTTGTCCGGGCATCTGCTGTTGATGAGCCTCGTACTACTCACTCCGCAGGTCAGGCGTCTGGCGAATATCCTTGTGCTGCAACGTCCGTCGGATCCGGCGAGCCAGCCCGAGCTGTTCACCGACGCGCGTGCGAACACGAGGTCGGCCCGCGTACAGGCGCTGCTGGGCGTCTGGGCACTGATCGGCTGCGCCTGGATCAGCTGGCAGGCGTGGGGTGAGTATGGCGGCGGCCGGGTGAAACCCGAATTGTACGGCATCTGGGCGGTACGCGAATTCCAGGTCGACGGCACCGATCTGCCGCCGCTGACCACCGATGAAACGCGATGGCAGCGGTTGGTTTTCGACGAGCCCGGGGTGGTCAGCTATCAACGGATGAACGGCGAGCTCGTACCGGCGCAGGCCGAGATGACCGATGGCAGAATCGCCCTGTCGGCCCCCGACGGATCCGCGCTGGCCGATTTCACGGTGTCCCGTCCGGATCCGCAGCGGCTGGAGCTTGCGGGCCAACTCGACGGTCGTGCGGTGCGGATCGCGCTGGAGCAGGTCGACCTCAACCAGTTCACCCTTCGCAGCAGGGGCTTTCACTGGGTGCAGGATTATCCGTACTTCCGCTGAGTCAGCGCTCCAGCGGCACCAGCGGCAGCCACTTGGCGATCTCGGCCGCCCGCGAGCCCGACATCTGCACTGCGCCACCCGCGCCCGCGACATCGAGCAGGCCCGTGGCCAGCAGCAACCAGGTTCGCGGGTCGGTTTCGACGACGTTGGGCGGGTTGCCGCGGGTGTGCCGAGGGCCTGAGATGCATTGCACGGCAACGAACGGTGGCACGCGGACTTCGACGCTGGCGCCCGGCGCGAGCGCCGCGAGGGTGCGGGCCGTCAACCGCACCGCTTCGGCGAGGTCGGTGCGGCTGGGCTCGGGGCTATCGGCGTCGCGCAACCAGCCGGCCACGGCCGTGACCGCGGCACGCGTCTTCGCCGGATCGGCACTACGACGGGCTGCCATACCTTAGTGTCTCAAAGTGTTTGTCGATCGCCACAATCCGCCGTACAAGGCGGCCGGTGCGGTGTTCCTGGTGGTCGTGACACTCGTTCTGGCGTTCATCGCGCTGCTGTTCCGGGGCACGCTCGAGCCGAAGGTCCAGCTGACCCTGCTGACCGCGCGGGCCGGGCTCGTGCTCGACCCAGGCTCCAAGGTGACCTACAACGGGGTACCGATCGGCCGGGTGGCGGCCGTCGGCACCGTGTCCGACGACAACCTCAAGGCCAGGGTGCTTCTCGACGTCGAGCCGCGCTATCTGAGCCTGCTGCCGGCCAACGTGGAAACCTCGATCCAGGCCACCACGGTGTTCGGCAACAAGTACGTGGCCTTCCGGTCGCCGGAAAGGCCGAGTGCACAACGACTTTCGCCGACCACCCCGATCGACGTGTCGACGGTGACGACCGAGTTCAACTCGCTGTTCGAGACCATCACCAAGATCACCGAGCAGGTCGACCCGGTCAAACTCAACCAGACGCTGTCGGCCACCGCGCAGGCGCTGACCGGCCTCGGTGACAAGTTCGGCGCATCGCTCGTCGACGGAAACGCGATTCTCGACGACCTCAACGCACGGATGGCCCCGCTGCGCCGCGATGTCAGCGGGCTTGCCGACCTGGGCGAGATCTATGCCGCGGCCGCGCCCGACCTGTTCGCCGGGCTCGACGACGCGGCACGCAGCGCCGCCACGGTGTACGACCAGCGCAGCGACGTCGACGCCGCGCTGATCGCCGCGATCGGGTTCGCCGGCACGGGTAGCGACATCCTCGAACGCGGCGGCCCCTACCTGCAGCGCGGCGCCGAGGACCTGTTACCGACGTCGAAGCTGCTCGACGACTACCGCGGCATGATCTTCTGCACCATCCGCAACTATCACGACGCCGCCCCGGGCCTGAAGGCCGCGCTCGGCGGCGACAACGGCTACTCCCTGGAGTCGTACGGAACGCCCATGGGCGCCGGCAACCCGTACGTCTATCCGGACAACCTGCCCCGGGTCAACGCCAAGGGTGGCCCGGAAGGGCGGCCGGGCTGCTGGCAACCGATCACCCGCGATCTGTGGCCCGCGCCGTACCTGGTCATGGACACGGGCCTGTCGATCGCGCCATACAACCATGTCGAGTTCGGTTCGCCTCTGTTCGTCGACTACGTGTGGGGCCGCCAGATCGGCGAACCGACCATCAATCCGTGACGTTGACATCAACGTTCGTTGAGGTTCTACGTTGGCGGTATGACATTCAAACCGCATGAGATCGCGTTCCTGAACGAGGCCGATCTGGGCCGGCTGGCCACCGTCCAGCCCGACGGAACGCTGCAGAACAGCCCGGTCGGGTTCAGCTACAACGAGCAGCTGGGCACCATCGACGTCGCCGGCTACCGCATGTCGCACAGCCAGAAGTACCGCAACATCGCCCACAACAACCGAGTGGCCTTCGTCGTCGACGACATCACCTCGCGTGACCCGTGGCGGGTCCGCTGCCTGGAGATCCGGGGTACGGCCGAGCAGGCCCAGGTGCCGGTAACCACCGGCAAAGGCGGCGACGAGCTGGATTCCGCCATCATCCGGATCACACCGCAACGCATCATCAGCTTCGGCATCGACGACCAGGAATCCGAACCGCACCAGCTCGTACCTGACATCAGATCGGTCTGATCGGCTCTACCATCACAACCGTGGGGGGAAATCAGCGGTCGGCCGGCGGTATCGCGCTGGTGGCGGCCCTTGCACTGTCCGGCTGCGCATGGTTCGGCGGTGACGGTGAGCGGGACCGTTTCGTCCAACCGGGTTCGCCGAAGGTGTCGCCGTCGGGGCACTACACCGCAGCGGTCGACACCAGGGCCGCCCGGAGCGGCGTCGGTACCTGGGTCGCGGTGATCATCGATGAGTCGGGGGCTGAGGTGTTCCGCGACGACTACGCCTACAGCACGCGGCACGGAGCCGGCATCACCTGGCTGTCGACCGACGACCAATTGTGGCTGCTGTCAGGCGATGTCGGTGTGGCACACGTCGACCGCGGTAGCGATGGCCGGTGGAGCAAGACGGCCGTCACCCCCGAAACCCGCGTGCCCGCCGAGATCCGGGAGTTGATCGATGCCTAAGCGCGCGGTGTCCGGCCCCGAACAATCCGGATACGTTCCCGCCCCGCTACAGCCGTGGCGCGCGACGGGCCTGTCGCTCGCCGTGATCGCCAGCGCGGCCTTCAACGGGATCGGCACGCTGTGCGCGGCGATCGTCGCGGCGGTCGTGATCTGTGCGCTGGTGCGGCTGCACCGCCAGGCACCGCGTTCGGCGTCGACCGGTGACCTGGTCGCGTCGACACTGGGCGCGATGGCCGGGAGGTTGACGAGCCTCATCCAATTGGTCGCCTATGCCGTGCTGGGGGTTGGTGCTGCCGCCGCCCTCGGATTGCAGCCGTTGACGGGTGTGGCCGATCCCGCAACCGCATTGGCGAGCTGGTGGTGGCCGGCGTGGTCGGTCACCGCGGTCATCGCCGCGGCCGCGATCGTGGCGCAGGTGCCGACGAGGGCAGTGGGTGCAGTGGCCGCGGTGCTGGCCGGGGTGGGTCTGCTCGTGTATTTCTATCTCGCACTGGCGGTCATGGCGAAGGTGGCGTCGGGCACCTCGCCGAACGTGTACGGGCCCGCCGGTTTCCCGACGCCGTTGCTGATGGTGGGCGCCGTGATCCCGCTGGCACTCGGGCTCGCCGGATTCGAAGCCGCGACGGCGGCCAGCGGCCGGCTGTCGTCGGTCGGCCGTCCGCTCGGCGCCGCGGTGGCCGTGACGGCGTTGGGTGCGGCGACGCTGCTGGTAGCCACGAACATCAGCACGCTGCGCGGGTTCCACTATGACGCCGCCTATCTGTCGCTGATCGTCGTCGAGCTGTTCGGAGAACTCGGCCGCTACTGCCTGATCGCCGGCAGCGTCTGCCTCAGCGCGGCCGCGGCGCTGGCGGCGATGTGGGCGGCGATGTACGTGAACCGCCGGCTGTTCGGCGCCGGCCTGGTGCCCGCCGTGCTGCTGCCCGCGGCGATGTGCGTGCTCGCCGTCGCGGTCTGCCGATTCCAGACCGCGACCGGCAGCGTCGCGCTGATCACCGCGGCACTCCTGCTGCTGGTGGTCTACCTTCTTGTGGCCGAGGCGAATTCGCGTATCGAGGGCGATGGGCTGGCCACGCAGGCACCGCGGGTGCTGATGGTGGTCGTCCTGGCCGGCGCGGTGTTGATCCCGTTGCGCGCAGGCGATTTCGAGGCGCACGCGCTGTGGCCGGTCGCCGTCACGGCTGTCGTCGTAGCCGTTGCAGCGCTGCTGGCCCGCGTTGGCACGCAATCGCAGCGATCGCCCCTGCCTCGTTGATCGCCAGATGCGCCAGTATGGGCGCAGCCAGGCTGCCGGACCGCCGCGCGAGCCAACCCAGACCCCACCCGGCCACACCGGTCACCAGCACCGTCCCGATGACGGGTTCGCCGGTCGCGCGGGCATCGGCGATGTGGGACAACCCGAATGCCGTCGCCTGCAGAAGCTGGCCGCCCTGGGGGCCGAACGCGGTTGCGCCCACCGTGCTCAGGGCGGCTCGGAACGCGGCCTCCTCCGACCAGACGGTGCCGAGCGGGATCCGCAGCAGCAGCCAAGCAGCGGCGGGTGGCAGTTCGCGGAGCACCATCTCCGCCCGTACCGCCGGGACGGCGGTGGTCGCCGCGACCCCTGCGGTCAGTGCACCGGCCGCCGCCGCGCCCAGCTGCAGCCCGGACCACAGCGCGGGCGGGCGCAGTGCCGGCCGCGACCCGGTCAGCACCAGCAGCCCGGTTCCGGTCAGGGCCCGCACCAACGGTTGCCAACGGGCAGGCAGGCGCGGATCCACCAGGCCGTTCCACGCCACCATGCCTGCGGCCAGGGCGACCGCCCGTAACTGCTTGCCCCGCATCAGTATTCGGGACCGTCGTTGCCTGCGCTCTTCTGCAGCGCGACGCGGATGCGCTCGGTGTCCTCCGGCGTCCAGCCCGGCGGCGGCGCGACCGCGGCCCACCCGTCGAGAACCCACTCGCCGTAGTTGTGTCCGTGCCCGGCGGGCACGCTCGAGGCGTTGGTCATATCGGCCGCCACCTGCCAGAAGGTGATGATGGGGTACCACCGCATCGACGCCGTGCGGTCTCCGCCGGGCGGCTCGACCAGCCAATCCGGCTGGGAGAACAGCAGATCGGTCGACCACCAGACGATCGGATCGGACGGATGCTGCATGAACAGCACGCGCGTGCCCTCCCACGGTTCGGCCGCGTCGCGAGCGATCTCCTCGGCATCGGCGGCTTCGGAGAACCGAACGGTGCGGCCGTTGTCGTAGCGCGGCCGAACCTCCGGGGTGCCCGGGTCCCGCCGCACCGTCAGCCCTCGCCACAACGGGCTGGCGTTCGGTGGGCCGACCCACAGCACCGACGAGAAACCCATTCGGGAGATGTCGGGCAGCCAACCGAAGGCACCCTGTCCGGCCATCGACCCGAGGCTTTCGCCGTACAACACGAGCTTCGGGCGATGCTCAGGCGGCAGCCGCTGCCAACGCGCCTGTATGGCATCGATCATCAGCCGGCCGGTGTGCATGGACCGCTGCCGGTCACCCATGAACGAAATCCAGCTCGGCAGATACGAATACTGCATGCCGACCATCGCGGTGTCGCCGTTGTACATCAACTCGATCGCACGGGCCGCGACGGGGTTGACCCAGCCGGTGCCCGTGGTGGGGACGATGATCAGGACTTCGCGGTCCCACGCATCGGTGCGTTCGAGTTCGCTCAACAGCACTGCGACCCGCTGCTCATCGGTGTCGGCGGTCTGCAGGCCGGCATAGACCCGGATCGGTTCTCGCGCCGGGCGTCCGTTGACCTGTTCGAGTTCGTCCGGCCGCGGGCCGGTCGCGACGAAGTTGCGTCCTTGAAAACCGAGCGTGTCCCAGGCGGCGAAAGACTCTGGGCTGCCCGACCTTTCCGGTTCCGTTGGCTGCGCCACGCCCTCACGTGTGGTGGTGTTCTGCGGCTGGAACACCCGGCTGGCTCCGGCGAGGAAACCTCGGTAGATCACGCCGTTGACGAGCATGACGACGAGCACCACCACGATGGCCGTACCGATGAACTGGGCGACTTCGCGGTGCAGATGCCAGCGCCGGATGAGCACCTTGGCGAGCAGCCGAACCGTGTCGCGCAGTACGCGCGCGGTGGCGATCAGCGCACCCGCGACGGCCACGGCGATGATCAGCGTGCGCAGGTATCCGAGCGTGGCCGGGCCCTCGATGCCCATGAGCCGGGACACCTGCCGTTGCCACGCTGCTGCCGGGATCAGCATCAGCACACACGCCGTAGCGGCACCGCCGACGACAAGCGTCTTGGCCCACAACAGCACCCACTTGCGTGGCGGCCACCATGACCGGTTCCGTAACGCGAAGCGGTACAGGGCTTTTCCGATGAGGACACCGAGCCCGTAGCCGATGGCCGCGTTGATCCCGCCGATCAGGCCGGCGAACAACCAGTCGCGCGGCAGCAGCGACGGGGTCAGCGAAAGGCAGAAGAACAGCGCGCCGACGGCGATGCCGACGAAGTCGAGTCTGACCAGGCTCCAGGCCCAGAGCAGCAGAGGGTGACGTTCGGTGTGGTTTTCGACCCTCACCCGAACAGCCCGGGCAGCACGCCCTCCGACGTGCTCCGCAGCTCCGAAAGGGTGATGCTGAACTGGCCTTGCACTTCGACCGAATCGCTGCCCTGGTCGACGACGCCGATCCGGGCGACCGGCAGGCCTCTGGCCTCGCACATCGACCGGAACCGGCTCTCCTCGGTGCGGGGCACCGCGACCAGTACGCGGCCCGCCGACTCCGAGAACAGCGTCACGAACGGGTCGGCTCCTTCGGGAATGATGACGCGGCAACCGGTTTCACCGGCCAGGGCGGCCTCGACGACCGCCTGGATCAGTCCGCCCTCGGAGAGGTCGTGGGCCGCCGAAAGCAGCCCGTCACGCGACGCCGCGGTCAGCACTTCGGCCAGCAGCTTCTCGCGGGCCAGATCCACCTTCGGCGGCACGCCGCCGAGATGGTCGGCCGTGACCTGGGCCCAGATCGAGCCGTCGAACTCGTCGTGCGTGTCACCGAGCAGCAACAGTGTCTCGCCGGGTTCGGTGCCCAATCCGGTTGGGATGCGGCGCTTCACGTCATCGATCACGCCGAGCACGCCGACCACCGGGGTCGGCAGGATCGCGGTGGTGCCGGTCTGGTTGTAGAAGCTCACGTTGCCGCCGGTCACCGGAATGCCAAGGGCCGCACAGCCATCGGCCAGGCCACGCACGGCCTGGCTGAACTGCCACATCACGCCCGGGTCTTCGGGGGATCCGAAGTTGAGGCAGTTGGTCACCGCGACCGGGGTGGCCCCGGTGACCGCGACGTTGCGGTAGGCCTCGGCCAGTGCCAGCTGTGCACCGGCGTACGGATCGAGCTGGGTGTAGCGACCCGACGCGTCGGTGGAGACCGCGATCCCGCGGCCCGTGGTCTCGTCGATGCGCAGCACCCCACCGTCGGCGTGCTCGGCGAGAACGGTGTTGCCGCGCACGTAGCGGTCGTACTGCTCGGTGATGAACGCCCGGCTGCACAGGTGCGGGCTGCCCACCATGGCGAGCAGGGTCGCTTTGAGCTCGTCGCCGGTCTGCGGTCGCGGCAGCTTGGCGGAGGTGTCGGCGATCAGCGCGTCCTGCGTGTCGGGACGGGCCACGGGCCGCTGGTAGACCGGCCCCTCGTGGGCGACCGTGCGGGGCGGGACGTCGACGACGGTTTCGCCGTGCCACGTGATCTGCAACCGGTCGCCGTCGGTGACCTCACCGATCACGGTGGCCAGCACATCCCACTTACGGCACACCGCCATGAACTTGTCGACGTTGTCCGGGGTGACCACCGCGCACATGCGTTCCTGCGATTCGCTCGACAGGATCTCGGCGGGGGTCATGTTGGCGGCGCGCAGCGGCACGGTGTCGAGCTCGACCCGCATACCGCCGTCCCCGGCGGAGGCGAGTTCGGATGTCGCACAGGACAACCCGGCACCGCCGAGATCCTGGATACCGACCACCAGGCCGGCCGCGTAGAGCTCGAGGCAGCACTCGATGAGGACCTTTTCGGTGAACGGGTCGCCCACCTGAACGCTCGGCAGCTTTTTGCGGCCGGGTCCGGACCCTTCGTCTCCACCGAACGTGTCGGAGGCCAGCACCGAGACACCGCCGATGCCGTCGAGACCGGTGCGGGCGCCGAACAGGATGATCTTGTTACCGGCGCCCGAGGCGAATGCGAGGTGCAGGTCTTCCTTGCGCAGCGCGCCGACACACAGCGCGTTGACCAACGGGTTGCCCGCGTACGACGGGTCGAACACCGTCTCGCCGCCGATGTTGGGCAGGCCCAGCGAGTTGCCGTAGCCGCCGACACCCCGCACGACGCCGTCGAGCACGCGCCGGGTGTCGGGGGCGTCGGCAGCACCGAACCGCAGCTGGTCCATGACCGCCACCGGCCGCGCGCCCATCGCCATGATGTCGCGGACGATGCCGCCGACACCGGTGGCCGCACCCTGGTAGGGCTCGACGTAGGACGGGTGGTTGTGCGATTCGACCTTGAACGTGACGGCCCAGCCGTCGCCGATGTCGACGACGCCGGCGTTCTCGCCGATGCCGGCCAGCATGCCGGCGCGCATCTCATCGGTGGTCGTCTCGCCGAAGTAGCGCAGATGCACCTTGGAGGATTTGTAGGAGCAGTGCTCACTCCACATCACCGAGTACATCGCCAGCTCGGCGTCGGTGGGGCGACGGCCGAGAATCTCGCGTATCCGCTGGTACTCGTCGTCTTTGAGACCGAGTTCGCGGTAGGGCTGGGGGTGATCGGGGGTGGCGGCTGCCCGCTGCACCGAGTCGATGTCGTGGGTGAGCTCAGACGTCACGGAGCCAGTTTAGTTTGTGTTCGCTGGTAGGCGCGGGCAGCCGCGGGTGCGCCAACGCCGTGGATGATCACACTGCCCAGAACCGCGACCACCAGGACGAGCGCGACTGTGTGCTCGGCCACTCCGCCGAGCGCGTTGAACGCCAGCAACCCGAACACGATCGACGTCACACCCCGCGGGCCCAGCCAGCCAAGCAGCAGCCGCTCGCGCCAGCTCACGCGTGATCCCAGCATCGCCACGAGTACCGGCAGTATCCGCACGACGGTCAGCGCGAGCAGGCAGAACACCACAAGCCCGAGCGGTACGCCCGTACTCAGCGCGACCACGGCCGTCAGCCCGAACACGAACCACATCACCGCGGCCAGCAGGAACCCGACGTCGTCGACGAGCTCGAGTTCGGCCCGGAACGTCGGCGAAAACCGCAGGTAGTTGAACGCGATGCCGCAGACGAAGGCCGATACGAACCCGTTGCCGTCGATGCCGAGGCTCAGGCCGAACGACAGGAGCGGGGCGGCCACCAAGATCAGGCGTTTGGCCTGGTCGGTCATGAGCCCGCGCCGTTCGGCGGCGTTGGTCAGAACCGCCAGTGCCGCGCCGACGACGACACCGACGAGCAGCGCCTTGACGGCGGGCGGCACCGCGGCCGCCAGTGCGTCCAGCGGGGTTCTGGCGTGCGTGTGCTCGGCGGCCAGCACCACCGCGAACAGGAAGACGGGTGAGACGATGCCGTCGTTGTAGCCGGCCTCGACGTTGAGCAGCCCGCGCACGCGCTCGGGTATCCGCTCGTCGCGCAGCAAGGTCGACGTCGGCGCGAAGTCGATCGGCACCACGATGCACGCGATCACCAACAGCACCGCCCAGGACAGGCCCGGCAACAGCCACAGCCCCAGCAGCACCGAGAGCGCCAGGCCGATCGGCATCGCGATGAACAGCATCCGCAGCGCCGATCGCGGGTCGGAACCGAAGAATCCGCCGCGGACCTCGGTCGCGTCGACGAACAACAGCACAGCCAGGATGATCTCGGCGACGTGCTCGGCGGTGTCGGTGTTGAGGGTCTCGGCCAGCACGTCCTGCGTGGTGAACCCGACCGCCACGCCGGCCAGCACGAGGATCATCGCCGCGGTCAGCCGCAGCCGTTCCAGCTTCTGCGACAGCAGCGCCCATGCGACCAGCACGACCGACACCGCGACGAGGGACAGCACCACGGACGTGATCATTCCAGCGTCACGGCCGGTTATTCCGGTGGCGACACGGGTAGCCCCGGCACATGAGCCAAACAGTCGCCGAACATGTTCTTGACCGTCTCCGCCAGTGGCAGGTCGAGCAGGTCTTCGGCTATCCGGGCGACGGAATCAACGGTCTCGTGGCCGCTTTCGGGAAAGACGAGTCGGCCGGGCCGAAATTCGTGCAGACCCGGCACGAGGAGATGGCCGCGCTCGCGGCGACCGGCTATGCCAAGTTCTCCGGCAATGTCGGCGTGTGCCTCGCCACGTCGGGTCCCGGCGCCATCCACCTGCTCAACGGCCTCTACGACGCCAAGCTCGACCACACCCCGGTGGTCGCGATCGTGGGCCAGACCGCCCGCAGTGCGATGGGCGGCAGCTATCAGCAGGAGGTCGACCTGCAGGGGCTGTTCTCCGATGTCGCCAGCGATTACCTCGTCGAGGTCAACGTCGCGAGCCAGTTACCCAACGCGCTCGACCGGGCCTTCCGCACGGCCCGCGCCCGGCGGGCGCCCACCGCGGTGGTGATCCCGTCGGATCTGCAGGAGCAGCCGTACGAGCCGCCCGGCCATGCGTTCAAACAGGTGCCGTCCAGCGGACCGCACGACGCGCAACCTGTGCTCGCCCCGGACCCCGCCGCCCTGCAGGCCGCGGCCGACATCCTCAACGACGGGTCGAAAGTGGCGATCCTCGTGGGGCAGGGCGCCCGCGGCGCGGCCGACGAGCTCGCCGAGATCGCCGAACTCACCGGGGCCGGGATCGCCAAGGCGCTGCTCGGCAAGGACGTGCTGGCCGACGACCTGCCCTATGTCACCGGGTCGATCGGGCTGCTCGGGACCCGACCCAGCTACGAGCTCATGCGCGACTGCGACACCCTGCTCATCGTCGGCTCGAATTTCCCGTACAGCCAGTTCCTCCCCGACTACGGCCAGGCCCGTGCGGTCGAGATCGACATCGACGGCGCCAACATCGGCATGCGCTACCCCACCGAGGTCAACATCGTCGCCGATGCGAAAACCACGCTCGCTCAACTCGTGCCGCTACTGACCGCGAAATCCGACCGCGGCTGGCGCGAAACCGTGCAACGCAATGTCGCGCGCTGGTGGGAGACCGTCGAACGGCAGTCCATGCTGTCGGCGAACCCGGTCAACCCGATGCGGGTGGTGTGGGAGCTCTCGGCCCGACTGCCGGACTACGCGATCGTCACCGGCGATTCCGGATCCTCGACCAATTGGTACGCGCGCTGCCTGCGCTTCGGGCCGACGACCAACGGATCGCTGTCGGGCACGCTCGCCACCATGGGCTCGGCCGTGCCCTACGCGATCGGCGCGAAGTTCGCCCAGCCCGACCGCCCGGTGATCGCCCTCGTCGGCGACGGCGCGATGCAGATGAACGGGCTGGCCGAGTTGATGACCATCCGCCGGTATCACCGGTTGTGGGCGGATCCGCGGCTCGTGGTGTGCGTGTTCCACAACAACGATCTCGCGCACGTCACGTGGGAACTGCGCGCGATGGGCGGGGCGCCGAAGTTCGAGGAGTCGCAGAACCTGCCCGAGGTGTCCTACGCCGACGTGGCGACGACGATGGGCATCCGGTCGATCACCGTCGACGATCCCGACCAACTCGGGCCGGCGTGGGATGCGGCACTCGCCGCCGACGAGCCCGTCGTGCTCGACGTGCACACCGACCCGGAGGTGCCGCCGATCCCGCCGCACGCCACGTACGAACAGATGAAGGCCACCGCCGAGGCCGTCGTCAAAGGCGATCCGAACGGCTGGCACCTGTTCGCCGAGATCGCCAAGAACAAAGCGGCCGAACTGCTTACGCATACGGGTTTGCCTTCTCGGAGCCAGGGGTAGGCCCACGACGTCACCCAAAATCAAGGATCGAAGGAGAGTGACCCAAACCCATGAGCGCAACCACTGAAACCGGCCATGTGACCGGAACCAAGGACAAGAACTACAACCTCATCTGGTACACCGAGCAGTGCCTGGAGAACGCCCTGCGGATGGAAACCTTCATCGCCGATGCCGAGCGTGACGGCGACAACGAAGTCGTCGAACTGTTCCGCAAGGCGCAGGCCGACAGCCGCAAGGGTGCCGAGATGGCCAAGCACATGCTGGCCAGCCGGATCAAGTAGAGGCCTGCTCGGCCGCAATACAGAATGCGTTGCCCTCGGGGTCGGCCAGGACCACCCAGCTGAACTCAGGTCCGAAGCTGTGCCGTCCGGTTTCGCTGGCCCCGAGCGACACCAACCGTCCCACCTCGGCCTCGACGTCCGCGGCGGCGAGGTCGAGGTGTACCCGATTCTTGCCCGGCGTCGGATCCTCGACTCTCTGGAAACCGAGTCGTGGCCCGTTCTGCCGCACCAGAGCCACGAATTCGCCTGGTGCAAAAGCAGTTACGTCACCGCCGACGGCTCCCGCCCACCATTGGGCGAGCGCGTCGGGATCGGTGCAATCGAAGGTGATCATCTCCACACTGAGGGTCATGGAGCCGACCCTAGATCAAGCCGGTGACAAGAACGCCCGTAAAGCCGCCGAGTAGGCCGCGACATCGTGGGCGCCCATGAACTCCCGCGCCGAGTGCATCGCGAGCTGGGCCGCTCCGACGTCGACCGTGGGTATGCCGGTGCGCGCCGAGGTCATGGGCCCGATGGTCGATCCGCATGGCAGGTCGGCTCGGTGCTCGTAGCGTTGCAACGGCACGCCGGCCTGATCGCAGGCCAAGGCGAATGCGGCCGCGGTGCGCCCGTCGGTCGCGTAGCGCAGGTTCGGCTGCACCTTGAGGACCGGCCCGGCGTTCACCGCGATCTGGTGGCCAGGCTCATGGCGGTCGGGGTAGTTCGGGTGCGTCGCGTGTGCCATATCCCCCGAGGCCACCATCGAGCCGGCGACCCGCCGCAGGAAGTCCTCGCGCGTGCCCCCGGCCGACAGCGTGATCCGCTCCAGCACCGTCGGCAGCAGCTCCGATTGCGCGCCGTGATCGGAGGTCGACCCGACCTCCTCGTGGTCGAACAGCGCCAGCACCGGGACGTGGCCGTCGGCGTCTGCCGCGAGGAACGCCTCGAGCCCGGCGTAGCACGTCGCCTGGTTGTCGAGGCGCGGCGCACTGACGAACTCGCCGCCGGCGCCCGTGACCGCCGACGGGGCGAGGTCATGCGTCATCAGGTCGAAGCCCAGCACGTCGCCCTCGGCCACACCGGCGCACTCGGCGACGAAGCCGACGAACGAGCGCGGCCGCTCCCCCAGGCCCCACACCGCGTTGACGTGACGCTGCGGGTCGGGGCTGACGCCCTTGCGGTCCTCGGACAGGTGGATGGCCAGCTGGGGTACCCGCAGGATCGGGTCGTCGATCCGGACCAGCTTGTGCTCGATGCCCGTGCCGCGGCGGACCGAGAGCCGCCCGCTGATGCCGAGGTCGCGGTCGAGCCACGAGTTCAGCCACGCGCCGCCGTAGGGCTGCAGCGCGACGACCTGCCAGCCCGCGACGACCCGGTCCGGGTGCTGTTTGACCCGCAGGTTGGGGCTGTCGGTGTGACCGCCGACAACCCGGAAGGGGCCGTCGCCGGCCTTCCAGGCCACCAGCGAGCCCGCGCGCACCGTGAAGAAGTTCCCGCCCCGGCCCGATTCACGGCTCGCCGTGGCCGGCCAGGCGTCGGTTTCATCCAGTTCGTTGAAACCGGCCTCGAGCAGCCTCCGCGCTGCGGTGGCGCACACATGGAACGGCGACGGTGACGCGTCGATGAACTCACACAAGCTCTGGGGGCTAGCTGCCATATCTCTATCTTGACCGGGATTTCGGCGCGCTCCGCGTTAGGGTCTCGATGTGCCCGCACCACAGCCCCAACCGGTACTCGCCCCGTTGACGCCCGCTGCCGTCTTCATGGTCGCGACGATCGACGAGGGGCAGGAGGCGGCGGTTCACGATGCGTTGCCCGATATCTCGGGCCTGGTACGCGCCATCGGGTTCCGCGACCCGGCCAAACGCCTCTCGGCGATCGTGTCGATCGGCTCCGACGCGTGGGACCGACTGTTCTCCGGCCCCCGGCCCGCCGAGCTGCATCCGTTCGTCGAACTGCAGGGCCCGCGCCATCACGCCCCGGCGACGCCCGGCGACTTGCTGTTCCACTTGCGTGCGGAGTCGATGGACGTGTGCTTCGAGCTCGCCACCAAACTCGTCGAGGCGATGTCGGGGGCGATCACGATCGTCGACGAGGTGCACGGGTTCAAGTTCTTCGACAACCGCGACCTCATGGGTTTCGTCGACGGCACCGAGAACCCGGACGGGCCCGTCGCGATCAACGCGACCCAGATCGCCGACGAGGACCCGGATTTCGCCGGCGGCTGTTATGTGCACGTGCAGAAGTATTTGCACGACATGGGTTCGTGGAACTCGTTGTCCACCGAGGAGCAGGAGCGTGTGATCGGCCGCACCAAGCTCGACGACATCGAGCTCGACGATGCGGTCAAACCCGTCAATTCCCATGTCGCGCTGAACGTCATCGAGGACGAGGACGGCAACGAGCTCAAGATCGTGCGGCACAACATGCCGTTCGGCGAGATCGGCAAGGGCGAATTCGGCACGTACTACATCGGATACTCGCGCACCCCCGCGGTCACCGAGCGGATGCTGGACAACATGTTCATCGGCGATCCGCCGGGGAATACCGACCGCATCCTGGATTTCTCGACCGCGGTCACGGGTGGGCTGTTCTTCACGCCCACCATCGACTTTCTCGATGATCCACCGCCCCTCCCGTCGGAAGACACCCAGCGACCGCAGGTGGCGGTCGCCACCCCGGTCAGCTATGACGGCTCACTCGGCATCGGCAGTCTGAAAGGAACCCGTTGATGAACAACCTGTACCGCGAACTTGCCCCGATCACCGAATCCGCTTGGGCCGAAATCGAGTTGGAGGCCACGCGGACGTTCAAGCGTCACATCGCCGGCCGGCGCGTCGTCGACGTCAGCGAGCCCGGCGGCCCCGTCACCGCGGCGGTCAGCACCGGCCACCTGCTCGACGTCAACCCGCCCGGCGACGGCGTGATCGCCCACCTGCGCGACGCCAAACCGCTTGTGCGGCTGCGCGTGCCGTTCACGGTGGCCCGCAAGGACATCGACGACGTCGAACGCGGATCGCAGGACTCCGACTGGGATCCGGTCAAGGACGCCGCCAAGAAGCTCGCGTTCGTCGAGGACCGCGCGATCTTCGAGGGGTACGAGGCCGCGTCGATCGAAGGCATCCGCAGCTCAAGCTCCAACCCCGCGCTCGCCCTGCCCGACGACGCCCGCGAGATCCCCGACGTGATCGCCCAAGCCCTGTCAGAACTGCGGCTCGCCGGCGTCGACGGTCCGTACTCGGTGCTGCTCTCGGCCGAGACCTACACCAAGGTCAGCGAGACCACCGCACACGGCTATCCGATCCGCGAACACATCAACCGGCTCGTCGACGGTGAGATCATCTGGGCGCCCGCGATCGACGGCGCGTTCGTACTGTCCACCCGCGGTGGCGATTTCGATCTTCAGCTCGGCACCGACGTGTCGATCGGCTACCTGTCCCACGACGCCGAGGTCGTCCACCTGTACATGCAGGAGACCATGACGTTCCTCTGCTACACCGCCGAGGCGTCCGTCGCCCTGACCGCCTGAGTTCCCCGCCTGCACCGCGAGCGACCGTGTCTGTACGCCGACACGCCGTAAATAGGCGTGCATTCGCGGTCGCTCGTGGACTACTAGCTTGGCGCGACCAACGAGAAAAGTCGGTCGTTGGTCCGCTGAACCAGGGTGGTGTTCACCTTCCAAACCTCTTTCGCTTCATTCGGCGCAGAACCCGGTATGGACCACAACACGTCGCAAGTCGCCAAGTCGACACCATGGATCAAACCGTCGCCCTCATCGAGCGCAACGACCACTTCTCCGTCGGAGGCAATGTAGTAAGTCCAAAGACTCTCACCCTCACACGTTTGCCCGACCTCGCCAGTTCGTAGATCAAATTGGTGCCAGACTTTGTGGTCTGCGTCGGTGGCAATGAACAACCGTGTTCCGATGAGACGGGCGTACGGCCGCGGGCCCGATGGCGGCAACTCAAGGAGCTGTTGACCCTCCAACGTGATTACTACATTCTTCGCCTTGGACCCAACCATAGGTACGTCGAGGGAACGGTTTTCGAGTGTCCCCTCTGTTGTCGGTTCACCGATCTTCGTACCGGTGTCATCGAAAAAGGCAACTCGTTCCGTCGCGTAGTCGCCAGCCGTGGTGTATTCGTATCCGAAGCCGCCTGGATACACGACTGCCCGTCCCAGTTGAGCTCCTTCGGGCATCGCCGGTGCCACAACCTTGCCGTCAACGACGGAGAACACCACGTCGGCGACTCGGCCGCTGCCCTGAATCGCGAGTGTCGACGGAATCGTGTCGCGTCCGAGCCTCGTGAATTGCGCTGGCAGTATTCCATTGCCCGGCACAAACCAGGTCAGCTCGCCTCGTGCTCCCACGCCGTACACGCCCTTGCCTTGGGCCGTGGCAATCACATAGTCGGCAAATTGCTCGGCCTTCGGGTGTCCTTCACCAGGCGCCGCCACACGCAGCTCAGTCGGCCCGTTGTAGACCAGTTTGCCGGATGACGTGTCGACCACCCACGCGGTCGACGGGGTGTTGCGGTCCCGCCCTTGTCGAACGCATAGGACCATGGGCGGGCCATTGACATAGCAGTTGAAGTCCGTTGCGTCCCCGGCGAGTCCGAGCTCTAGGGGCCCGAACGATCTCTTACCACTGGTTACGTCAAGGCCCAGTAACCACCAACCCTCGTCTGTGATACCCAGAAACACACCTAAATCTCGGATGTGACCCACTGGCCGTGCGACCGTACCCGGCGGAAGCCCGAGCTGATCGACCGTCGTCGTCCACCCCGGCACCGGCTGCTGTCGCATCGATGACGTCAATAGCGCCTGTTCCGGAATCCCAACGGTGGGCCCGGCCTGTGGCAGACCGTCGATTGTGTTGCCCGCGCAGCTGGCAGTTCCTGCAACGACGGCCGCGAGCGCCAACGTAGCGATACCGGATCTCCACGACGGCCGGCGGAGGAAGGTCGGCGACGGGTCTGCCACTCCTACGGTCTCCTAGACGCCGCGGCGAGTCGTTCCAAAGCACGGCCGTCCGCGAGCTCTTCACGGTCTTCTGGATGTTCCCAGTAGAAGCGAACGAAACGGCGCAGGGCATCGCCACCCGGCGTGAACGATGCGCCAGGGAGTTTGATCACGGTTTCATCGGACATCACGATCACGATCGTGTGGGGATCGTCCGCGGCGGTCCGGCCGGGAACAGCGTCGGTGACATCGACTACGTGGGCCCAGCTGCCAGTACGCGGTCGGCCGCCCCCACTGCGGAGATCAAATCCTTCGCGACTGAGAGTCAATCGGTACGCACCGCCGAGGCCGAGCATTCGCCATACGATCGGTGCGCCGATCAGAGCGATTGCCGCTGCTATGACGGGAAGATAGACGCGCATCGCGGAGGGCACGGGAATATCGATTTGGTTGATCGGGAAAAATATCGCGAACAGCCCGCTCGCTATGACGAGGCCGGAAAAGGCCGCTAACATTGGGCGCTCAATAGCAGGATCAGGCCGGATGACGGTCCCATCTCGATCGCTGACCGCACGGGGCGCCACGTTGCCTGGAATGATTTTTATGAATGGCACGATAAAGCCGAAACAAAACGCCGCCAAGCCGAGAACGATCACGCCGGTCAGATATTCTCCATTCGAAACGCTAATTACGGCCCAGGCCGCGTTCAGAAGACCCAAAGGGATGAGAAATAGCGCTAATAGGAGCGCCAGCGGGAGTACCTTCATTCCGGACACACAATGTTTCCTACGATTTTCCCGACATATCCAAACGTCCATCCACCAAGCATCTCGCCGCCCATCGCAGCGGCGGGCGCCAGAAAAGGAAGGCCAGCCGCCGACGCGCCCGCTGCGAACGCAGCCCCGGTGGCATAGCCGCCAACCATACCAGTGACACCGGATACAGCCTCGGCACAGACGTCATGCAAAGTTTGCTGTTCAGATACGTTATATAACGCCGTCAAAAACCCAACGGCAGGTCCGCCGAACTTCGCACCGACCTTGACGTCGTCAATCGCTTCAGCGCTCAATCTAGGAATCCCACGGTCAGCCTGTTTTTCCAATCCTGACAGGAATCCTCCGGCGGTAGTAGGTAAGGGGTCGGTGAAGAATTGTTCTGGAAGCACACCCTCTCTTCCGTCGGCTGTTATCACGCCGCCCCGGCACGTTCCGTCAGGTCCTTGCGTAATGGTGACCTGAGTTTCATCCGACCACCAAAACCTTGTGGTTTTTGTCCCGTCCTCGCTTTCAGTCGAGTGAGATTGCGATACGAGGTTTCCATTCTTGTCGAAATGACGCACTTCGACAGTCCCCTCGACATAGCTTCTTCCGTACGGCAGTCCGCTAAATTCAGTGACGACTTGCTTACTCCCGTCTAGCATCGTCACGGTTTTTATAAAGTTGCCGTCTTCATCCTCTACTTCGGTAATTTCACGGACGCTCGTTGCCATATCTTCTGCGCTAACGACCTGCTGGAGTTTCCGTCCCTCATCAGTCGACGGGTCAGGCACCTCGTTCTCAGGACTGGGAGGGATGACGCGTGGCCCAGGGATTTGCACGTCGTTGAATGCTGCGCCCGTATCACTACCGGTTCTCGCAGATAGCAGAGCCTGCGCAGTCTGCTCGTCGGCCTCACCAACTGCAGTCAGCAGCCTATTGATCTCGCCCTGTGCGAGCTCAGCTTGTTTTTGGAGATCAGCCGCCTTCTCCGCGGACATTCCAGCCGGATCAATCAGCACTACCCAACTGTCAGTGACATTCAGTTCGCCCTTGTCTGTCTCCGCCGCCTCGTGCAACAGCTCAGTTCTGGCTTTGCCAATCGACGCGCCACCCCTTGTCAGGGCATCTGCGACAGCATCGGTGTAATCAAGAAAACGCGATGCTCTCTCAGTAGCCCGACCAAACATCTGAGTCGCTGCATCGTGTGCACTGCCCGACCAGGTACGCGACTCGGGTAGTCGGTCACATCCATCGTCGAGATTGCGTGCCGCGTCGTAAACGGACTTGCCAGCTGAACTGATCGATGTTGCAGCGGCTGACAGTGAGTCCGGGTTCCAGCTGGTCAGCCGTGACCGTGACGGCAGCATTCAGAACAATCCCTTGAACCCGTCTGCAAGCGCGTCGTCGTCTACTTCGTACCGGTCACCGGCACCTCGAACCGCCACACCGATCGCCGCGACGTCGTTGGCAATATCGATCAACACCTGATCCAGGTGCGCACCCACTTCGCGCGCCGTCCACTGCGTTGTCGAACCAGGAAGCCCATCTGCCGCCGTCTTTGCTGACATCCCGGCGTCGGATTCTCGAATGGCGGCAGCCGCCGCATCGACCTGGCTGGCAAATCCACGAAGTAGCTGCGGATTGACTAACATTTGCCCCCCATAAGACGTTTCAATTCCTGCTGAGTGAACTAGCACACAATCAGCATTTGAAACTTAACATCCGGAGGACAGCGGTCGTCACACCAAAACAGCGGACGTCTGGCGTCAGGAAACGGACAGCACCGCGTCGAGCGCGGAGTAGAACAACCCGAGTCCGTCGTCGGACGGACCGGTCAGCGCCTCGGTGGCGTGTTCGGGGTGGGGCATGAGTCCGACGACGCGTCGGTTGGCCGAGCAGATGCCTGCGATGTCGCGCATCGACCCGTTGAGGTTCTCGCGGTAGCGGAAGACCACGCGGTCCTCCCCTTCGAGCTCGTCGAGCACCTCATCGGACGCGACGTAGCGGCCCTCGCCTGATTTCAGCGGCACCAGGAGATCGGCACCGGCGTCGTAGCGGGTGGTCCATGCCGTGGTGTTGGACGCGACCTGAAGCCACACGTCGCGGCAGATGAAGTGGAGCCCGGCGTTGCGGGTCAGCGCGCCCGGCAGCAAACCGGCCTCGCACAGGACCTGAAAGCCGTTGCAGATGCCGAGGACCGGCATGCCCTTGCCGGCCGCCTCGATCACCGAGCCCATCACCGGGGCGAACTTCGCGATCGCGCCGCAGCGCAGGTAGTCACCGTAGGAGAAACCACCGGGGACGACGACCGCGTCCACGCCATGCAGATCCGCGTCGGCATGCCACAGGTTCACCGCCTCGGCTCCGGCCAGGCGGACGGCACGGACGGCGTCGACGTCGTCGAGCGTTCCCGGGAAGGTGATGACCCCGACCCGCGCGGTCATGAGTCCTCCCGGCTCACCGAGAAGTCCTCGATGACCGTGTTGGCCAGCAAGGATTCGGCGATCTCGGCCAACGTTTCGTCAGCTACGGAATCGTCGACCTCGAGCTCGAATCGCTTGCCCTGCCGGACGTCTGAAATACCGGCATGTCCGAGACGACCGAGCGCCCCGACGATGGCCTGACCCTGCGGGTCGAGGATCTCAGCCTTCGGCATGACGTGCACAACCACCTTTGCCACGGCGCTCACTCTACCGGCACGATCCAACGTAAGCGCTGCACAGTGGCCTGGCCATCGCATCGAGCACCTGGCTATCGGCCACTGTGGGCCACGCCACGGCAGGCGGCGTCGTCGACCACATCGCTAGCTCGACCACCGTGCTGTTGTCCGGATCGGCCAGCAAATACTGGCGCAGTACCCGCTCGCCGCCGAAGGTGGTCACCGCGGCCAGCCGGCCCGGCTCGTCGGTGGTGATCGACGGTGAGCTTCCCGGTCTTGTCAGCTGGCAGGCGCGCAGCGCGCCGGCTGCCACACTCACAGCCGACATCGCCGTCTCACCGCCCCGCCAGGTCTCCCCGCGCCAGTGCATCACCTGAACCTGCAGCTGCCATTGCCCCTCGGGCTGGCTCACCACGGCGCGGGCGGTCACCGCGTACTCGCGGGAGTCGCCCGGTAGCAGCGGCAATCCGCAGTCTTCCTCGAACCGGAACCGCGGCGATGTGGTCGTGACCGCGAGGCCGGCCAGGCCCGGCCAGCGGTATTCGCGGTTCAGCGGGACATCGGACGATGCGATCCAGGCCGACGCGGGAATTCGATCGCACATCGGCGGGCAGTCGATGGGTTCTGACCACGCCAAACCGGGCGCGGCAGCCCATGCGAGGGCTGCGAGCGACATCGCCCAAATCAACCGCAAGAATCCACCCACTGAGCGCCACAATATAGCCATGCAATTGACGCATTTCGGACATTCTTGCCTTCTGGCCAGCATTTCGGACACCACGGTGTTGTTCGACCCGGGCAACTTCTCGCACGGATTCGAGGGCATCACGGGGTTGTCGGCGATCCTGATCACCCATCAGCATCCCGATCACGCCGACACCACCCGGCTGCCCGCGCTGCTCGACGCCAACCCACAGGCCGCGCTTTATGCCGACCCGCAGACGGCCGCGCAACTGGGCGAGCCGTGGAAAGCCGTCCATGTCGGCGACGAGTTCCGGATCGGCTCCCTCAACGTTCGCGGCGTTGGCGGCAGACATGCCGTGATCCACCCGGAAATCCCTGTGATAGACAACATTTCGTATCTGTTGGGCGATGACGAGCATCCGGCCCGGCTGATGCATCCGGGCGACGCGCTGTTCGTGCCGGGGGAACCGGTCGACGTGCTGGCCACGCCGGCGGCCGCCCCGTGGATGAAAATCTCTGAGGCCGTTGACTTTCTGCGTGCCGTGGCACCGGCGCGCGCCGTACCGATCCACCAGGGCATCATCGACCCGGGTGCGCGCGGCATCTACTACGGCCGCCTCGCGGAGATGACCTCGACCGACTTCCAGGTGCTCGACCCGGAGAACGGCACGGAGTTCTAGCTAGGCGATGTCGGCCGCGGCACCACGCCCGGCCGCCCGGCCGGAGAAGATGCAGCCACCGAGGAAGGTGCCTTCCAACGACCGGTAGCCGTGCACGCCACCGCCGCCGAACCCGGCTGCCTCACCGGCCGCGTACAGCCCGCCGAATGCCGTGCCGTCCTGTTTGAGCACGCGCGAACTCAGATCGGTTTCCATGCCGCCCAACGACTTTCGGGTCAGGATGTGCAGCTTCACCGCGATGAGCGGGCCGGCCTTCGGGTCGGTGAGGCGGTGCGGGGCGACGACGCGTCCGAACCGGTCGCCCAGATAGCTGCGCGCGCCGTGGATCGCGGTGATCTGGCCGTCCTTGGTGAACTTGTTGGCGACCTCGCGGTCGCGCGCCGTCACCTCGGCTGCCACCGCGGCATAGTCAAGCGGCACGACGTCGGGAACGTCGTTCATCGCCGACACCAACTCACGTAGCGTGTTCGCGCTCACGAAGTCGACGCCGCGGTCGACGAACGCCTGCACCGGAGCCGGGGCGCCCGGCCGGATCCGCGACAGGACGTCCCGCACGCTGCGGGACGTGAGATCCGGGTTCTGCTCCTGGCCGGACAACGCGAACTCCTTGGCGATGATGCGCGCGTTGAGGATGAACCACGTGTAGTCCTGCCCGGTCCGACAGATGTGCTCAAGTGTGCCGAGGGTGTCGAAACCCGGGTACAGCGGCACCGGGAGCCGATTTCCGTTGGCGTCCAACCACAGTGACGAGGGGCCCGGCAGAATCCGGATGCCATGCGCCGGCCAGATCGGATCGTAGTTGGTGATCCCCTCGGTGTAGTGCCACATCCGGTCGCTGTTGATGACGTGTGCGCCCGCGTTCTGCGAGATCTCGATCATCCGGCCGTCGACGTGGGCGGGCACACCGCTCAGCAGTTGCTCGGGCACCCGACCCATCCGAGGTGGCCAGTTCTTGCGCACGAGCTCGTGATTGCCGCCGATGCCGCCGCTCGCCACGATCACCGCCGACGCGCGAAACTCGAACTCACCGACGATGTTTCGAGATGTCGCCACCCCGCGCGGCGCGCTGGTGGGTTCCAGCACCGAGCCTCGCACCCCGGCCACCAGGCCTTCGTTGACGATCAGCTCGTCGACGCGGTGCCGGTGGGCGAACCGGACCCGCACGCTGTCGCGGATCCGGCGCGCAAACATGTCGACGAGCGCCGGGCCCGTCCCCCAGGTGATGTGAAATCGGGGCACCGAATTGCCGTGGCCGAGTGCGTCGTACCCGCCCCGCTCGGCCCAGCCGACCAACGGGAAGGTCTGCAAACCGCGCGCCCGCAGCCAACTACGCTTCTCCCCCGCGGCGAAGTCGACGTAGGCGTGTGCCCACTCCCGCGGCCAGTGGTCCTCGGGCCGGTCGAAGCCCGCCGTGCCCAGCCAGTCCTGCAGGGCCAGTTCCTGGCTGTCCCGGATACCGAGCCTGCGCTGCTCAGGCTGTCGACGAAGAACAGGCCACCAAAAGACCAGTAGGCCTGGCCACCCAGGTTGGCCGCGTTCTCCTGGTCCACGATGAGCACGCGGTGCCCACGCTCGACCAACTCGCACGCGGCGACCAGCCCGGCCAGACCCGCTCCCACGACAATGACATCGGCGTCTGCCATGAGACGCAAGAGTAGCGCGAGTCAGGCGGCGTCGGTCAGTACTGGATAGGGCCGCCACCGGTAGACCCCGGGGACGCTGCGGTGCAGCAAAGCCAGGTCGATCGCGTCGAGCATGGCTTGGCGCGGCCCGGGCCTGCGCAGGTGCCGTGCGGCGACGGCAACCCGCACCACGCCCTCGCGGCGCGCGGTGCGCTCCGCCGAGAGCACGAGCGTCCGGCACCACCACGGCTCGGTCAAGAAGCCCTCGCCGATGCCGAGCACGCGCGCCCGCACGGTGGTCCGGCGCACCAGGTCGGTGACGCCGTTGAGCTCGGCCAGCAGCCGAAAGCCGTTGCGCGGCAACGCGGCGACGGTACCTTGTGACGCGTTCCAACCGGGCGCGGCGAACAGCCTGGTGCGCAGGCCGAGGTGCTCGAGCACGCGGTCGGCTCCCATGAGCCGCAGGTTCGCCTCGTGGGCGGGCAGGCTCGCGAACTCGCCGCGGCGCTTCTTCGTGGCGGCTTCGTCATATCCGTGCAGTACAATGGCATCACCACCGACGCGTCGCGCGGTGAGCCATTCGACGGTCGGTGCGTCGCGATCCAGCCGGTAACCGCCCTTGAGCCGCGGCGCAACCAGCAGGGAGGCCGGCACACCACGGGCGTCGAGTTCCGCGCAGAACGACGCGACGTCGTCCAGCGTGCGGTCACTGATCTGTGAGATCGAGACGATGAGTTGTCCGGTCACGTACACCAGTGTGGCAACGTCAGATGTCGCAACGGTTTCGAACACTCTGACGCAGAGTGTCCATTAGGCGATGCCCGCTCGGTTCGGCAATACGGCTTCGATGGCCGCGACGACCTCGGGGGCATCCGGCTCGGTGCGCGGCCGGAATCGGTTGGCCACCGTACCGTCGGGCGTCAGCAGGAACTTCTCGAAATTCCACTGGATGTCGCCGGCTTCCCCGCTGCCGTCAGCGGTTTTGGTCAGTTCGGCGTACAGCGGATGGCGGTCGGGACCGTTGACGTCGGTCTTGGCCAGCAGCGGGAACGTGACGCCGTAAGTGGTCGAGCAGAACGTCTGGATTTCCTCGGCGGTGCCGGGTTCCTGGCCCATGAACTGGTTGCACGGCACGCCGATCACCGTGAGGCCGCGATCGCCGTACTCCTGCGCGAGCTTCTCCAGGGCGGTGTACTGCGGCGTCAGGCCGCATTTCGAGGCCACGTTCACCACGAGCGCGGCGCCGGGCGCCAACTCGGCCAGCGTGGTGGCGTTACCGTCAAGGGTCGTCAGCGCAATGTCGTTGAGGCTCACGGGTTCGACGCTACCGGAGCTATCCGTCGAACAGAATTTTCCCCATCTTCTCGACGGTCCCGATCGGGTCGCCGGAGGTGTCGATCGCGTCATTGAGCCACAACAGTGAGAAGCCGTGCACCATCGACCATGCCGCGAGCGCGGCAGCGTCAGGATCGGCCTTGGCCTTCGGATCGGCGAGTGTTCCGACGCCGCGGTTGAGCTCGAAACCCGCGGCCGCGGCGGCCTCGACCAGTTCGGCGTCGGCGTCGTCGTACAACGACTTGTCGAACATCACCTCGTAGTGGCCCGGATGATCAAGGGCGAAGCGCACATACGCCTTCGCGGCGTCGATGAACTGCGGCCTGGCCCCGTTCAGCGCCTCGGCCAGCAACCGGAATCCCTCGGCCGCGAGTGCGGTGAACAACCCGCGCCGGTCGGTGAAGTGATGTGCCGGCGCAGCGTGGGAGACACCGGCGGCGCGCGCCAGTTCCCGCAGCGAGATGCCGTCGGCTCCACGTTCGGCCACCAAGGCGGCGGCTTGCTCGAGGATCACGGCCTTGAGATCGCCGTGGTGATAACCCATGCGGCCATTCTAAGCCCGCATCTTGACAATGCCTAGATCGAGGCTACTGTCAATCTAGACACTGACAAGTTGCGGAGGGCGTGGTGGCGGTATTCCTGACGTTGATGCTGGGCACACTGGCCGCACGAGGCCTCGGCCTGTGGGGCGTGGACTATGTCGACACCTGGCCCGAGGCGATCGCCGTCGGCCTGGCCGCGATGTTCGCGCTCACTGGTGTCGCGCACTTCGTGAACCCGTTGCGGCGCGACATGATCGCGATCGTGCCGCCGCGATTGCCCGCTCCTGCCGCGCTCGTCACGATCACCGGCGTGCTGGAACTCGCGGGTGCGATCGGCCTGCTGTACCCGCCGACGCGCGTCGCGGCAGCGGTGTGCCTGTTCCTGTTGATGCTGGCCATGTTCCCGGCCAACGTCTATGCGGCCCGGATGCCCGACCCGCCGAAGTCGATGACCGCGCGGCTAGGTGTCCGGACCGCCGAAGAGGCTGTCTACCTGGCCGCTGCCGTAATTGTCGGGATCGGCGGCAGCCAGTAACCAGGCGTACTGGAACGCGGCTTCCTTCCAGCGTTCGTAGCGTCCGCTGATACCGCCGTGGCCGGCCGTCATCTCCGTCTTCAACAGCACCGGATGTCCGTCGGTCTTGATATGGCGGAGTGCGGCAACCCATTTGGCCGGTTCGACGTAATACACCCTGGTGTCGTTGAGCGATGTCATCGCCAGGATCGCCGGATAGTCCTGCGCCGTGACGTTCTCGTACGGCGTGTAGGACTTCATGTACCGGTAAACCTCGGGGTCCTCCAAGGGATTTCCCCATTCGTCCCATTCGGTGACGGTCAACGGCAGCGACGGGTCCAGGATCGTGGTGAGCGCGTCGACGAACGGCACCTGCGCCAAGATCCCGGCGAACAGGTCCGGAGCCATGTTGGCGACCGCGCCCATCAACAGCCCGCCCGCACTTCCACCGAGCGCCACGAGGTTTTGCGGCCGCGTGATGTCACCAGCGATGAGATGCTGTGCCACCGCGATGAAATCGGTGAAGGTGTTCCGCTTCTCCAGCATCTTCCCGTGTTCGTACCACGGCCGGCCCAGCTCGCCGCCGCCGCGGACGTGGGCGATCGCGAACACCATGCCCCGGTCGAGCAGCGACAGGCGCGCGATGGAGAATCGCGGATCCTCACAAGCTTCGTAGGCGCCGTACCCGTACAGCAGGGTCGGCGCCGGGAATTGCAGCCCGGCCCGATGGATGATCGAGATCGGCACCCGGGCGCCGTCGGGTGCGATGGCCCAATCCCGGCGTTCCACATATTCTTCCGGCCGGTAGTCACCGAGCACCGGCTGCTCGCGCAGCAAGGTCCGTTCGCCGGTGACGACGTCGAGGTCGTACACGCGGGCCGGGATGACGAACGACGTGGCGGCGATGCGCAGCTTCGGCGTCGACCAGTTGGGGTTGCCCCCGAGCCCGGCTGCCGTGAGCTCGGACTCGAATGTCAGCTCCTCGGCACGGCCATAGCCGCCATTGGCGTTGATCGGCCAGAGCTGGATCTTCGGCAACGCATCACTGCGGTAGCTGACCACCAGGAACCCGTCGAACGCGTCGACCGCATCGAGGCGCACATCGTCACGGTGCGCGATGAGCGGACGAAAATCGTTGGGGTCGTTGACCGGAGCATCCACGAGCGCGAAGTTCTCCGCACCGTCGTTGTGCAGGATGAGGAACCGGTCCTCACCGCCCACCACGGCGTGCTCGACGGAGTACTCCACCAGGTCACGGCGCCCCCACACCGTGGTGAACTCGGCGTGCGGATCGGTCGCGTCGGCATACCTGACCTCGGTCGTGACGGCGCTGCCCGACGCGATGAACAGATACTTGTTGCTCCGGCTGCGGCCGATGCCGATCCAGAACCGCTCATCGGCCTCGTGATACACCCGCTCGGCGGGCAGACCCGAGCCGAGGCGGTGGCGCCACACCGTGTCGGGCCGCCAGGCGTCGTCGACGGTGGTGTAGTACAGCGTGCGGTTGTCGGCTGCCCAGGTGGCGCCCGCGCCGATGCCGGTGATCGTGTCCTCGTAGAGCTTGCCGGTCCGTAAATCCTTGAACCGCAGCGTGTATCGCTCGTCGCCCTTGGTGTCGACCGAGTAGGCGAGGACGCTGCCGTCCAACGTGACGGTGGCCGCCCCGAGCGCGAAGTAGTCGTGGCCATCGGCCTCGACGTTCTCGTCGAGCAACACCTGCTCGCCCGGTATCTTGGTGTGCTCGTCGAGCTGAGGCGGCGTCCAGTCATCGGGATCGGTGACCGGGCACCGGCAGTGAACCGCGTACTGCTTGCCCTCGAAACTGCGCGCGTAGTACCACCAGAGTTCGCGGCGCATGGGGACCGACAGGTCGGTCTCCTTCGTGCGGGCCTTGATCTCGTCGAAGATCTTCTGCCGCAAGGGCTCGAGGTGTGCGGTGGCTTCCGCGGTATAGGCGTTCTCGGCCTCGAGGTGCGCGATCACCTCGGGATCGTCCTTGTCGCGCAGCCACTCGTAGGGATCGATGAATACGTCACCGTGGTGCTCACGGCGGTGGTTGGCCCGTTTGGCCACCGGCGGTTTCAGGCTCATGCACCGATCCAATCCGCGAACGAAAGGCCCGAAATCCGTTCGTAGGCCTCGATGTATCTGTCTCGTGTGGCAGTGACGATCTCGTCGGGCAGCGGTGGTGGCGGGGTGCCGCCGTGTCGGTCCCACCCGGATGCCGGGCTGGTCAGCCAGTTGCGGACGAACTGCTTGTCGAAGCTCTCCTGAACCACACCCTGGCGGTAAGACTCCGCGCGCCAGTACCGCGACGAGTCCGGTGTGAAGACCTCGTCGGCCAGCACGACGTTGCCGTCCTGATCGACCCCGAACTCGAACTTGGTGTCGGCGATGATGATGCCCTTCGTCAGCGCGTGGTCGGCGCCCTGCAGATAGGTCTGCAGAGTGCGCTCGCGCAGCTGATTGGCCAACACCGGGCCGACCAGATCGATCACCTTGTCGAACGAGATGTTCTCGTCGTGCTCACCCAACTCAGCCTTGGTGGCCGGCGTGAACAGCGGTTCGGTGAACTTGCTGGCCTCCCCCAGGCCCGGCGGCAACGGAATGCCGCAGACCGACCCGGACTTCTCGTAGTCGATCAGGCCGGAGCCGGTCAGGTAGCCGCGCGCCACGCACTCGACCGGCAGCATCTCAAGCTGGCGCACCACGAGAGCGCGGCCCAACACCTCTTCGGGGATGCGGGGATCGTCCGGCGGGCCACCCAGGTGATTGGGCACGTCGAGATAGTCGAAGAAGAACACGCTCATCGCGGTCAGGATCCGGCCCTTGTCGGGAATCTCGGAATCCAGGATGTAGTCGTACGCCGAGATACGGTCGCTTGCCACGAAGAGCAGGTGCTGGTCGTCGATGCGGTACAGCTCGCGGACTTTGCCGCTGGCCAGATGCTGGTAGTCGGACAGAGCAGGGCGCATCGGGCCAGCCTATGTGTTGGGATCGGTGCCATGAGATCGCGGTACCTGCCCTATGCGACCCGACCTGGCCGGTTGCTGGCCCAGCTGTTCAGCGATGTGGCGGTCATCATCTGGACCGCGGTGTGGGTGCTGGTGGGCATGGCCGTGTATTCGGCCGTCGCGACCATCGCCGAAGTGGGCAGGCAAGTCGAGACGGGCGCCAACGGAGTCGCCGACAACCTCAGCTCGGCCGGCGACAACACCGACGACTTTCCGCTGGTCGGCGACACCCTGAGCAAGCCATTGCGGGCCGCCAGCGATGCCGCGCTCGACATCGCGGGCGCCGGCCACAATCTCGACACCACTGCGAGCTGGCTCGCGTGGGTGCTCGCGCTGGCCGTCGCCGGGGCGCCGATCCTCTTCGTCGCGATGCCGTGGCTGTATCTGCGGGTGCGCTTCTTCCGGCGGAAGTGGACGGCGATCACCCTGGCGTCGACGGCGGCCGGCGAACAACTCCTGGCCCTGCGCGCCCTGGCCAACCGGCCACTGGCCAAGCTCACCGCGGTGTCCGACGACCCGGTCGGGGCGTGGCGCAGCCAAGACCCGACCGCGATCCGCGGCCTGGCCGCCCTCGAACTCCGCTCAGCCGGCATGAGCCTGCGCCGCATCCAGTGATTTGTGCACCGCAAGCGGCGGTGAGCGCCGGTCGCGGTGCGCAAGTCGCAGGGGTGGGAACCGTTTGAGGGGTTCACACCGTCCAAACGTGCATGCTCGACGACTATTTGCGTGACAACGATGGCGTAATCACCTTGGCGCAGGCGCGGCAGGCGGGCTTGAGCCAAGATGCGGTGAACCGCAGAGTTAGGTCCGGGCGATGGCTCCGCTGCTCTCCAGGCGTGTATTTCGCCGATGACCGTCCGTTCACCGACGCCGCACGCATCCGGGCCGCGGTGTGGTCGTTGGGGCCCAGGGCAACGGCGAGCGGGCTGGCTGCCGCATGGTGGCACGACGTCACGAAATACCCGCCGGAGTCGGTCGAGGTCACCGTGCCGAGAGTCAGCAATCACCGGCCGAGGTTCGGCACCCGGATACGCCGCCGTGATCTCGGGCCCGCCGACATCGTGGAACGCCGGGGCCTGCGGGTGACGTCGCTACCGTTGACCGTCGTGGAAGCCGCCGCCAGGAAAGGTGGCGGCGCCAAGCTCATGGATTCCGCCCTGCAGCGCCATGTCGAGCTGCGGGAGCTGTGGCGGGCCCATCTGCGCAACAAGGGCAGGCATGGTTCGCCTGCCGCGCGCCGGTTGCTCATCGCGGCGGCCGACGGCGCCCGGTCGGCGGCCGAGCGTCTACTGGTCAAACTTCTGCGCGAGGCGAAGATCACCGGCTGGAAGGCGAACCGTCGTGTCGGCCGCTACGTGGTCGACGTCGCGTTCCCCGGCTTGAAGATCGCGATCGAAACCGACGGCTGGGCGTTCCACAGTGATCAGGAGGATTTCCAGCGTGACCGCGTCAAGCAGAACGAGCTCGCCCTGCTGGGCTGGCAGGTTCTGCGGTTCACCTGGCTGGACCTGACCGAGTATCCGCAGCGGGTCGTCGCCGAGATCGCGTTCGCTATCCAGTCCCGTGCAGGCGCCGCAGCCAGCTTCCGAAGGGATGACGCACGGTGACCGAACCCATGCGAACCCGGCCGCGCACGATCAGGTGCAGCTGATTCGACGGCGGGCTGGTACGTACCTTGACCGTGGCGCTGCCCGCCATGGCGTTGACCCCGTTGAGGTCGGCGGTCGCCGCGGTGGGCACGATGAACTCAGTCGAACTGCAGTAGTCGTCGATCACGATTTCGACGACAGGCCCCGGCAGTACCGCAGCGGTGAAGTCCAGCGTGGTGCTGCACATGCGGGTGGTCAGGTGCAGAGACGGCGCCACCGTCCACTGGCCACGCCGCACGATCGAGGACATCCAGCCGCGCAGTTCCTCAGGCGTGCCGCCGGAGCGCTGGGGCATCGGAGGCGTCGTGGGCACGGCCATCGGCAGATCGGCGATGACGGCACTCAGCTCGCCGCGAGTGCGTGCTGCCAACGCGGAGTCGTAGCGCTCACTGAACTCGTCGAGTGTGAGCATGCCTTCGGCAACCGCCCGCTCGAGGAGTTGTCCCACCTTCGCCCGCTCGGCGTCTGAGACTCGGAGATGGTCATTTCGGCCTGAGTCCATGTTCTGAGATTAGGCGAACACCCTGTCGCGTTTGCGCCGCGACGACCAGCGACCAGGCCAGAAACGCGGCCCAGAAGAACACGAGCGAGACGACAACCAGTAAGTGCCAACCGGTTTCGACCGCGACGGCGTAGCTGGCCGCCGAGTACATGCCGAGCGGGAACACCGCGGGCCAGTCCAGCATCCGGCGCCAGCCGGTGCGGGCCAGCGGCACGATCTGAACCGTGGCGACGGCCAGCGTGCACACGGTGACGGCCCGCACCGCGTCGGCGACGGCACCGGGAGCCAGTTCGGCGTGGATCCGCTCACCGGCGAGCGTGGCGATCGCGACGCCGCCCATCAAGATCCAGTGATCCGGCGGCACATCGCGCCGTACCTCTGAGTCCCCGAGCGCCCGCCACGCGATCAGCGCCGTCATCACGCAGTAAACACACAGGGCAAGCACCCAGAAGACGAATGCCAAGCTCACGGTGCCGGTGGCCACCGCGACGATCGCCAGCCCCGATGTCGCGACGCTGGCCAGCTCCCACGTGCCCCGCGCCCGGTTCCGTAAGCCGGCCACACCGAGACGACGCATCCGCGCCACGGTCATCGGCATGAGCAGCAGCCAACCCGGCAGCGCCATCGCACCAAACAGCCACACCGCCCAGCGGTGCTCGGCGAATCGCGCGGCCAGCACCGAGCAGGCCGCCACATAGGTGAACAGCGCGATCACCGTGTCGAGATCACGCAGATCGCACGTTCGCCAGCGGCTTGCCGCCAAGCACATGAGCACCGGCAGAGCGACTGTCGCAAGCACCGCCAGCGCGACACTGAGCGCATCGAGACCATGATCGGCGGCCGCGACGGATACGATGCCGGTCGCCATGACCGCCGCGAACGCTTCCGGTTTCACAAGCCGAGCTCGACCACCAGGTGCCGGATGCCGGTGTGGCGGTTACTGCGGGTCCACTCGACGGGCTTGACCAGGCGCGCGGTGCCGAACCTGGTCAGCAGCTCCTCGAACAGCACCCGCAACTCGAGCCTGGCGAGGTTCGCACCGAGGCAGTAGTGCACACCCTGGCCGAAACCCAAGTGGGGATTCGGTTTTCGCGTGATGTCGAATACGTCGGCTTCGGCGAAGACGAGGGCGTCCCGGTTGGCCGAACCCTCCCAGATCTGGACCTTCTGCCCCGCCTCGATCTCGCAGCCGCCCAAGGTCACCGGGCGGGTTGCGGTGCGCCGCTTGGACGGTGACGGCGATGTCCAGCGCACCATCTCCTCGATCGCGGTCGGCAGCAACGACATGTCCGCGCGCAACAACGCGAGCTGTGCCGGGTTTTCGATCAACGCCAACAGCCCGCCCGCCACCGAATTGCGGGTGGTCTCGGCGCCCGCGCTGAACAGCAGGCTGAAGAACAGATACAGCTCCAGGTCGGACATGTCCGCGTCGGTGGCATTGGCGACCACCGACAGCATGTCGTCGGTGGGCTCGGCGCGTTTGGCCGCGATGAGTTCCTGCCCGTAGGCATACATCCGCGACCCGGCTTCCTCGGCCGACATCTGCCCCACCGACGCCGTCCGCGAACCGCCGAAGTCGAACTGCGGCTCGATCGCCTGGAACAGCCAATGCCGTTCGGATTCCGGCACTCCCAGCAGTATGCAGATCATCTGCATGGGCAGTTCGGCGGCCACGTCGACCAGGAAGTCGAACGGTTCGCCGGGCACGACGCCGTCCAGCAGACGACGCGCGCGGGCCCGCAGATCGTCCTCGACCCGTTTGATCATGCGCGGGGTCAGACCGGAGCTGACGAGGCGGCGGATCTGGGAGTGCCGCGGATCGTCCATCATGTTGAGCACCTGGCCCGCGATGGCCAGATCTTGCAGCAGCGTTCCGCCGTAGGGCCTCGAGCCTCCGGTCACCGACGAGTAGGTCGCCGGGTCCCGCAGTACCGCAAGGGTTTCGGCGTACGTCGCGACCGACCAGAAGCCTTCGCCGTCCGGGGTGTGCTCGGTGGGCTCGTGCCAATACACCGGAGCCTGCTGCCGGTGCACCGCGAACAACGCATGCGGAAAACCGTCGGCGAAGTTGTCCAGATCGGTGAGGTCGGCAAGCATCACAACGTCACAAGATCGCACCCGACGTGTACTTGGCGGCCTCGGGATAGCGACTCACGAGATCGTCGACGGCTGAGACGACGCCGTCGACCTGGGCGCCCGCCGCGCCAGTGAACGCCTGCTTGTCGGCCAGCGCGGCTTCGAGCGCGGCGCGATCCAGCGGCAGCCGCGGATCGGCGGCGAGCCGGTCGAGCAGATCGGGTTCCTGGCCCTTCTCCCGCATGGCCAGGGCCACCGCGACGGCATGCTCTTTGATGACCTCGTGCGCGGCTTCGCGTCCGACGCCTGCGCGAACGGCCGCGATCAGGATGCGCGTGGTGGCCAGGAACGGCAGGTAGCGGTCGAGTTCACGCTGGATCACCGCCGGGTAGGCACCGAACTCGTCGAGCACCGTCAGGAACGTCTCGGTCTGCCCATCGATCGCGAAGAACGCGTCGGGTAGCGCGACGCGACGCACCACCGAGCAGAACACGTCGCCCTCATTCCATTGCGCCCCAGCCAGTTCGGCGGCCATCGACGCATATCCGCGCAGTACCACCTGCAGGCCGTTGACCCGTTCGCACGAGCGCGTGTTCATCTTGTGCGGCATGGCCGACGAGCCGACCTGTCCGGGCGCGAAGCCCTCGGTCACCAGCTCGTGCCCGGCCATCAGCCGGATGGTGTGCGCAAGCGACGACGGGCCCGCGCCCAACTGCACCAGCGCCGACACCACATCGTGGTCGAGTGACCGCGGATAGACCTGGCCGACGCTCGTGAAAACCTCGGTGAAGCCGAGGAATTCAGCGACCCGCCGCTCCAGTTCGGCGAGCCGGCCGACATCACCGTCGAACAGGTCGAGCATGTCCTGCGCCGTACCCATCGGCCCCTTGATGCCACGCAGCGGGTACCGGTCGATCAGCTCGCGCAAGCGCGTGAGCGCGATCAGTGTCTCTTCGGCCGCCGACGCGAATCGCTTGCCCAGCGTGGTGGCCTGCGCGGCCACATTGTGCGAACGGCCGGCCATCACCAGATCGCGGTAGACCACCGATCGCTCGGCGAGCCTGGCAACCACCGCGACACCGTGCGAGAAGACCAGCTCCAGCGAGCGGCGGATCTGTAGTTGCTCGACGTTCTCGGTGAGGTCGCGGCTCGTCATGCCCTTGTGCACGTGCTCGTGGCCGGCCAGCGCATTGAACTCCTCGATGCGCGCCTTCACGTCATGGCGCGTAACGCGCTCGCGCGCGGCGATCGAGGCCAGGTCGACGTTCTCGAGTACGCGTTCGTAGTCTTCGACCACACCGTCGGGCACCGCGACCCCGAGTTCGGCCTGTGCGCGCAGGACGGCGAGCCACAGGCGGCGCTCGGCGATGATCTTGGCCTCGGGCGACCAGATCGCGACCATCTCGTCGCTGGCGTAGCGGTTGGCCAGAACATTCGGAATCGTCACGAACACACAGCTTACGGGGCCGAGTGAGGCAGGCTTGAGACATGCACTTCATTGGCCTGGACCTCGCCTGGGGCGAGCGCAAGCCCACCGGCGTCGCCGTCGTCGACGAGGAGGGCCTGCTCGTGCACGTGTCGGCCCAGACCGACGACACCAGCATCCTGGCCGCGGTCAAGCCGTTCACCAGCGACGATTGCGTGGTCGGCATCGACGCGCCGCTGATCGTGACCAATCCGACCGGGAACCGGCCCGGCGAGGCCGCACTCAATCGCGATTTCCGCGCGTTCGAAGCGGGCGCGCACCCGTCGAACACCGGCAAGCCCGAATTCGCCGACACCCCGCGCGGGGCCCGGCTCGCGACGGCGCTCGACCTGGACCTCGATCCCCACACCGCGCGGACCAGGCGAGCGCTGGAGGTTTATCCCCACGCGGCCTCGGTTTCCTTGTTCCGCCTGGGCCGGACGTTGAAGTACAAGTCGAAACCGGGCCGCACGTTCGAGCAGATGCGGTCGGAGCTGTTGCGCCTGATGGAGCTGATCGCCGGGCTGCGTCATGCCGACGTTGCGCTGCACGTGGCGGGCAACGAGCAGTGGCAGCAGCTGTATCAATCCGTCGAGGGTGCGACGACCAAGAGCGAGCTGCGGCGCGCGGAGGATCCCGTCGACGCGGTGTTGTGCGCGTACGTCGCCCTCTATGCGTTCCGCAGGCCCGACGACGTCACGATTTACGGCGACGTCGATACGGGCTACATCTTGACGCCGACGCTGCCGCCGGATTTGACGCCGCACTCCGCGATGCCGCCCGTGGTCGCCGAGTACGCGGCGCGCCGCCCGGCGCTCGTCACCGCCACCGCGCACTACCTCGAGCTGGTCACGAGCCTGCTCGACGATGCGGGCATCAACTATCTGAGCATCACCGGACGGACCAAGAGCGTGGAGTCGTTCGCGGCCAAGGTCACCCGCACCGTCAACGGTCAGCCGATGTACACCGATCCGCTGGTGGAGATCACCGATCAGGTTGGCCTGCGGGTGATCACGTACCTGCGTGAGGATGTCGACGCGGTCGCCAATCTGCTCGCCGAGGAGATGCGCCTGCTCGACGACCGCGACATGGGCGCGGAGACCGCGCGCGAGGGCCGATGGGGTTATGCCAGTAGACATCTGCTGATCGGCGTCGAAGGTGAGCAGCAGCCCGCGTCGATCCAGGTCCGCACGGTCCTGCAGCATGCTTGGGCGGAGTTCGAGCACGACGTGCGTTACAAGGGATCGATCCCGGCCGAACACGTCACCGAGCTCGACCGGCGATTCACCCTGGCTGCCGGGCTGCTCGAGCTGGCCGACCGCGAGTTCACCGAGATCCGGGAACGCCTGCGCACCACTATGACCGAGGACGAGACCGACTTTTCGACGGATTCGCGCATCCCGACTCCCGTGCTGGCCACCTACCTGGGCAACCGCTACGCCGACGCCGGCTGGTCGCGCACCGATCACTACGGCTGGATCTCGGGGCTGCTGCTCGAGCTCGGCATCACGTCACTGGATGC
This sequence comes from Mycolicibacterium wolinskyi str. Jessa 2025, assembly GCF_049241375.1. Taxonomy (NCBI): domain Bacteria; kingdom Bacillati; phylum Actinomycetota; class Actinomycetes; order Mycobacteriales; family Mycobacteriaceae; genus Mycobacterium; species Mycolicibacterium wolinskyi. The sequence goes on along the minus strand of NZ_CP185960.1, from coordinate 942,993 downwards.
GTTGACGGCCGTGCTCGACTCCGTCGACGCCGACGAGATCAACCGCGTCATGGACTACCGGTATCCGCCGGGCGCCGTGCGCCGCCTCGACGACGCACTGCTGGCCGTGTTCGGCGAACGCTACCTTGGCCTGCAGGGCAACGCTCATCGAATCCCGATGCTGCAGAACAGGATCGAACGTTTACGCGGCAAGCCCTAAGGTGCGTCGCTCAGGTGCGTCGGGTCGATCATGCCGGGCCCGCGGATCCCGAGTTGCCGGTTGATCGCCATGGTGATGAGGAACAGCACGACACCGATGACGATCAACGCGATCGCGAGGAAGTATTGCTGCGCCGGGCGGCCCGATGTCGGCAACACCAGGTACAGCGACGCGATGAAGCCGATGACCGGCAGAATCGTCGGGGTCTTGAAGTGGCTGCCGTCCTCACGGACATCGCGGCGCAGCACCAGCACCGCGACGTTGACGGTCGCGAACACCGCGAGCAGCAGCAGCGACGTGGTGCCGCCCAGTACGGAGATGGCGTTGCTGCTCGCGAACGCCGACACATAGAAGATCAGCCCGAAGGCGATCAGCGTGGTGAATACGATTGCCACCCAGGGGGTGCGGCGCCGCGGCGCCACCGTCCCGAGCACCGGCGGCAGCACGTGCTGGCGCGCCATACCGTAGATGAGCCGGCTCGCCATCAACATGTTGATCAGCGCGGTGTTGGACACCGCGAACATCGAGATGATCGGCAGGATCTGCTGGAACGGCAATCCGGGCGCGGCCGTTTCGACCACCTTGACCAGTGGCGAATTGGCGGCCGCGAGTTCACCGACCGGCACAAGGGCGACCGCGATGACGGCGACGACGACGTAGACGACACCGGCGATTCCCAGGCCCGACAGCAGCACCTTGGGGAAGATCCGCACCGGATCCTTGGTTTCCTCGGCCATATTGACGGAGTCTTCAAAACCCACCATGGCGAAGAACGCCAACGACGTGGCGGCGGTGACCGCGAGGAAGGCGTTCTTCTCCTCGGCGGTTTCGAATGCGACGACCCGCCCGAAGTCGACGTCGGCACCGCTGAGAATCGCCCACAGCCCGACCAGGATGACGATCGCCAGACCGGTGATCTCGATGATCGTGAGAATGACGTTGAGCACGACGCTTTCGGTGACGCCACGCAGGTTGACCGCCGCGATCACCGCCATGAACAGCAGCGCGATCAGTACGACGCCGATCTTCTCCCAGGTGAAGACATGATTGAAGATCTGTTCGATGGCATCGAAGAAGCTGACCGCGAAGAACCGCGAAGCCGTTGAGGCAGAGGTGATTCCGGAGCACATCACCACGAACGCCACCAGGAACGTCACGAACTGGATGCCGAAAGCCTTGTGCGCGTACAGCGCCGCACCGGCGGCCTGCGGATACTTGGTGACGAGCTCGAGGTAGCTGAACGCCGTGATGGTCGCGATCAGGAACGCCACGAGGAACGGAAGCCATGCTGCGCCACCGACTTCCTTGGCGACCTGACCCGTCAGGGCGTATACACCCGTACCGAGAATGTCTCCGACGACGAACAACAGCAACAGGCCCGGGCCCATCACGCGCCGCAACTGCGGCTGCTGCTCAACGGTTTCGGGTCGAGACATGCCCCCTCCTTCGCTCGGTCAGACGCGTACCGCCCGTTCGTCGACGGGCGCAAGCACGTCGATCACATCGATCAGCGTCGCACGGGCACTGGCTCGGGGCCCGTCCCCGTCGTCCACCAGCGATGCAACCACGGCTCCGTCGACCGCGCACACCAAAGCGGTGACGAGCTCGGCCCGGACCGACCGGCCCGACCGTTCCACCACCTCCACGACCGCGTCAGTACGCTGCTGCAGAATACGGCGCTGGATGTCGCGTAGGCCGGGTTGACGCGCGCACGCGATGTACCGCTCGTACCGGGAGATCAATTGCTCGGTGATGCGTGATTCGGGGGACTCGCCGACCAACAAGTCCACCAGGATGTCGGCCGTCGACTCGGCCCCGCGGCGGCGCCTCGACAGGGCGGCAACCCCGGCTTGCAGTTGCTCGGCTTCGCGCGTCCCGATGTACTCGACCGCCTTGGCGATGAGGTCGTCCAGCGAGGAGAAGTAGTAGGTCGTCGACGCCAGCGGCAGACCCGCGCGCCGTGCCACCGCACGGTGGCGAACGGCGTCGAAGCCGCCCTCGCACAGTAAGTCTGCGGCCGCCTTGACGAGGGCGTACCGCCGACGCTCCCCCTTAGGAGTGACCGCTGCCGTCACCTCGATCATGCTGCCAGGATGACCCGCGTCACATGAGGTTTTCGGCCAATCATCAGGCTTTACTCAGGTTTTGCACCGCGGATTGTGCCATCGGGCGCTGCGGTTCTCGACGATGGCAAGATGGCCCGCATGCCTACCTTGACCCGTCGTGCCGTGCTGCGCCTCGGCGCCGGTGCGGCCGCCGGTGCCGCAGGCGCCTTGGCCCTCGGTTCGGTTCCCGCCGCGGCCGCGCCGACGTATGTCACGGGCTCCTTCGTGTCGGCTGCACGTGGCGGGGTCGACACGAATTGGGCCATCGCACGCCCGCCGGGCCAGACCGGTGCCCTACGTCCCGTCATCGCGCTGCACGGCAAGGGGCAGGACGCCGTAGGCGTGATGGCAGGCGGCGTGGAACAGGGGTTGGCCGAAGCGGTCGCGGCCGGCCTGCCGCCGTTTGCCGTCGTCGCGGTCGACGGCGGCGGAAGTTATTGGCACAAGCGGGCATCCGGCGAAGACTCCGGCGCGATGGTGTTGAACGAGCTGATCCCGCTGCTCGGTGAGCAGGGGCTGGACACCTCGCGCGTGGCGTTCCTCGGCTGGTCGATGGGCGGCTACGGCGCGCTGCTACTCGGGTCGCGGCTCGGCCCTGCCCGCACCGCTGCGATCTGCGCCGTCAGCCCGGCGCTGTGGACGTCGTCCGGCGCGGCCGCGCCAGGCGCCTTCGACAGCGCCGAGGATTACGCGGCCAACAGCGTGTGGGGTGCGCCAGCGCTCGGGTCCATCCCGATCCGGATCGACTGTGGCAACAGCGATCCGTTCTATTCGGCGACCAAGCAGTTCATCGCGCAGCTGCCCAATCCGCCGGCAGGCGGCTTCTCGCCGGGTGGGCACGACGGCGGGTTCTGGAGTTCCCAGTTGCCCGCCGAGCTGACCTGGATGGCGCCGCTGCTCGTCGGTTAGACGCTGATTCGCCCCTCGGCTGCGGCCAGACCGATATCGGTACGGAAGTGACTGCCGGGCAACCGGATCGACTTGATGAGCGTGTAGGCGGCATCGCGTGCGGCAGGCAGGTCGGCACCGGTGCCGACCACCGACAGCACCCGGCCGCCGGAGGACACCACCGCCCCGTCGTCACGACGGGCGGTGCCGGCGTGCAGTACCCCGTCGGCCTCCGATCCGTGGATGACGTCACCGACGCGGGGACGGCCGGGGTAGTTCTCCGCGGCGAGCACCACCGTCACCGCGTACCCGTCGTGCCATTGCAGTTCACCGAACGATGCCAGGTCACCGGTCGCGGCCGCACGCAGGAGTTGCCCGAGCGGCGATTCCAGCAGCGCCAGCACCGACTGCGTCTCGGGATCGCCGAAGCGACAGTTGAATTCAACGACAGCGGGCCCATTGCTCGTGATCGCCAGACCGGCGTAGAGCAGTCCGGAGAACGAGCTGCCCCGCGCAACGAGTTCGGCCGCAACGGGTTTGACGATCTCGTCGACGATCTGGGCGGTCACCGATTCCGGCAACCAGGGCAGCGGCGCATATGCGCCCATACCGCCCGTGTTGGGCCCGGTGTCGCCGTCGCCCACGCGCTTGAAGTCCTGAGCCGCCAGCAGCGGCACCACCGTCTCACCGTCGACGACACAGAACAGCGACACCTCGGGGCCGTCCAGGAACGATTCCAGCAGCACGGGGTGGCCCGAGTCGAGCAGGCTCGCGGCGTGCGCCCGCGCGGCGTCGCGGTCGGCGGTGACCACCACGCCCTTGCCCGCCGCCAGGCCGTCGTCTTTGACCACCCAGGCGGCCTGCCCGGCAGGCGGCCCGAACCGGTCCAGCGCGGCGTCGAGGTGGGCCGGGTTGTCGACGATCTCGCTGCCCGCGGTCCGCACTCCGGCCGCGGCCATGACGTCCTTGGCGAATGCCTTCGAGCCTTCGATGCGCGCGGCGTCCTTGGTCGGGCCGAAGCAGGCGATTCCGGCGGCACGCACGGCGTCGGCGACCCCGAGCACCAGCGGCACCTCGGGGCCGACGACCACCAGGTCGCTACCGATGCGCTGCGCCAGTTTCACGACGGCCTCACCCGAGGTGATGTCGACGTCGTATTGGTCGGCGATGGCCTCGGTGCCCGCGTTGCCGGGGGCGACGGCCAACTCCTCGACCTCCGGGTCCCGGCGCAGAGCCAGGAGCAGGGCGTGTTCACGGGCACCGGATCCGATTACGAGGACGCGCACGGAGCTAAAGCGTAGTCCCAAGCTGCGGGCATACACTTGACACCGAGGTGTATGGTCAAACTATGACGCAGAGCACATGCCCCTTCGGCCCGGACGGTGCCCTCCCCCCAGTCGCTCCGCTCCTACCCCCGGGGATCGACTTCACCGACCCCGACGTCCTCCTGCAGGGCATCCCGGTCGCCGAGTTCGCACAGCTGCGTAAGACCGCCCCGGTGTGGTGGAACGAGCAGGGCGAATCGATCTTCGACGACGGCGGCTACTGGGTGATCAGCCGTCACGAGGACATCAAGACGATCTCCCGCAACAGCGGTGACGTGTGGTCGACCAACGCAAAGGGTGCGGTCATGCGGCTGCCCGAAGGCGTGACCGCCGAACAGCTCGACCTCACCAAGGCGCTGCTGATCAACCACGACGCGCCCGAACACACGCGGCTGCGCAAGCTCGTCTCGCGACTGTTCACGCCACGCTCGGTGGCCGCGTTGGAGGAGAAGCTGGCCGTGGCCGCACGCGACATCGTGGCCGCGGCGGCGGAACGAAACTTCGGCAATTTTGTTGAAGACATCGCGATGAACCTGCCGCTGCTCGCGATCGCCGACCTGATCGGCGTCCCGGAGGAAGACCGCGAAAAGCTCTTCCACTGGACCAACGCCATCATGAACACCGACGATCCGGATTTCGACAGCGATCCGACGATGGCAAATGCCGAGCTCATGGGCTACGCGTACAACATGGCCGAGGAGCGCCGCCGCTGCCCGGCCGACGACATCGTCACGCGGCTCGTGCAAGCCGATATCGACGGCGAGTCACTCCAGGATGTCGAGTTCGCGTTCTTCGTGATCCTGCTGGCGGTGGCGGGCAACGAGACCACCCGCAACGCGATGACGCACGGCATGAACGCGTTCTTCGAAAACCCCGATCAGTGGGAGCTTTTCAAACGCGAGCGGCCGGCCACCACGGTCGAGGAGATCGTCCGCTGGGCCACCCCGGTGCACTGTTTCCAGCGCACCGCGATGGTCGACACCGAGATCGGCGGCGCCACGGTGCGTGCCGGGCAGCGGGTCGGTTTGTTCTACAGTTCGGCGAACTACGACGAAGACGTGTTCGAGAACCCGTTCCAGTTCAACATCTTGCGCGACCCCAATCCGCATCTGGGATTCGGCGGCAACGGCGCGCACTACTGCATCGGCGCCAACCTGGCCCGGATGGAAATCAAGCTCATGTTCAACGAGATCGCCGATCAGATCCCCGACATCGCGAAACTCGGCGAGCCGCAACGCCTTCGGTCGGGCTGGATCAACGGCGTCAAGGACCTGCAGGTTTCTTACCGGTAGCTGGACTACGATGCCGGGATGCGCACTCACGGCTGGGCCGGCTCTGCACCGGCCACCGACGACGAGGCCGTCGCGCGCATCCTGACCGCCGCGAGCAAGGCGATCGATGAGCGGGGCGCCGAGTTCTCGATCGCCGACATCGCGCGCACGCTGGGTGTCACGCGCCAAACGGTTTACCGCTATTTCCCCAGCACAGAAGCGCTTTTGGTGGCTGCCGCCGTACACGCGGCCAGCGATTTCCTCGACCGCCTTGCCACACATCTGCAGGGCATCACCGATCCCGTTGACGCGGTGGCCGAGGCGATCGCCACCGCGCTCGAATGGCTGCCCAAGGACAAACACATCGGTCTGCTCATCGCTCCGGGCCGCCCCAACGCGCACACCGAATCCGTGACGTCGGACGTCGCCGTGGACTTCGCGCGGGCGATGCTGCGCAAATTCGACGTGGACTGGTCCGGCCTCGGCTACCGCGACGCCGACCTCGACGAACTCGCCGAACACCTGCTGCGGATCATCCAGTCATTCGTCATCGACCCCGGCCGGCCACCACGTACAGCCGAGGCGCTACGCAGTTATCTGCGGCGCTGGGTGGGAACGGCCGTCGTGGCCACGGATCCCGCGAGCAGCCGCTGAATTCGTGCCCTGAATTCGTGCCCTGAATTCGTGCGCGGTGGCCCCTTCCACCGGATTTAGACTCATGAGCGGTTGACTGGCGGGAGGGGCAGTGGGCGCGCTCGACGGGTTCTACACGACGCTGTCGCGAGCGCGCGCGACGTTCGGCGAGGGCGTTCCGGCGACCGGCGAGGAGTTCGACGGCAGCGCCCGCCTGCGGGAAATGGAAGCCGCGGTAAAGGCCGCGGCCCCCGACGACCGCTGGCAGGGCTCGGCGGCCGACGCCTACGCTGCCAAGAACGAGAAACACGCCGCGACGTACGGGAGACTCGCCGACCTCGACAAACGCATGGGTGCCGAAGTCACAAACTCTGCGGCCGTGGTGGCTGCCGGCCGACACAGCCTCGACAGCCTGTCGAACTGGGTGAGCGACATGGACACCTCAATCCCCCGCGACCAGTCCGGCGACCGAATGCGCCTGATCCTGGCCGCCAAAGGTATCGGCCATATCAATGACGTCATCCAACAGTCCACTGATGACATGGACGCCATCGCCCGCCGCATCCAGGACATTCGCAAGCAGTACGACGAGATCGCGGGGAAAGAGGAGGGCGCTCAAGCACTGGACCATCCGCTGGGCAATCCTCCGCCAGTAGACCCGCTTGAGGAGATCAAGCGGAAGTACCAGGTCGACGAAGACCCCGACGGTGCACTTGATTGGGAGCCTGGATGGCCATGGAATCACTTGACCAGCCCGAAACATGTGACCGCGACTGAAGGGCGGATCTTGGACAGTCTCGCGCCGTGGGAACTACAAGACCTCAATCAGACCAAAGAAGCTGCGGAGGTGGAATCGAAGGTAAGGTTCCCGCCGCAGAACGGTGCTAACGACACTGCCGATAACCACACCGATGCATTCCGGCACGCATATTGGAATGCATTGATGACACAACGTTTTGGCGAGCAATGGACCCGCGACTTCGCGGAGGCACATGAACGGCTGCCGGGTAACCCCGCCACTGCCGAAGCGATGGACCTGTACAACAACGAAGTCGGCAGGAACATCGCCGTGGCCAATCCTGATGCGACGCCTGAGGAACTTGCAGACCTTGTCGAACAGGCCGTCAATAGAGGCGACACGGTGGTGGTCGCACCCAACAGCGATGGCGAGAAACTTGCCTGGAGCAATACGGTCCCGGAAGGCGAGGCAGGCACCACGTCAAAATCCACCGTGCCCGGGCAGGCACCGAACCCGGCGGGTACTGGGCCAGGTGGTGTCTATGACCCCGGCCAGCCAGGCGGGTACGGAACGTCAGCGGGAGGATATTGATCGTGGCGGCGAGAACGGTGCGTGCAACCCTAGGCGTCCTACTACTGTGCTTTTTCTTGACCAGTTGCGGTCTGATATCTCAAGCAACGAGGCCATCAATGGACATCGACTACAACGATCAACGCCTCAACGACGGTTTGGCCAATCTTGTCGACCAGCAGAAGGCGGGCAAGCTCAGCGACTTCACCAGCTGGGATTGGGATGAGGTGCATTTGTTCCACGAGTCTGTCGAACGCGAGTTCATCGAAGAAACCGTGGGGGCGCCGGTGATCAAGAGCAGATTCTATGATTCCAAGGCGAGCCTGCTGGTTTTCGAACTCAACGGTGAACCCGTCAAAGCCGCCGGCATCAGCGGCGACTATCTGCGCGGGGAGAATCACCGCGTCACTTTCCCCGCCGATGTCATGCTGGATCCGCAGGGCGGCGGCTATTTGATGCTGACGCTCCCTGAATAGAGCGATATCACCCGTGATATCGCAGTTGAAAACCGTGTCCGCACTTCCGGACAGGTACGGATGTGACGGATGTGACGGATGTGACGCCGGGGCACCACAATCACACCACGGTCAACGGCAACGACTTCCTGGGCTCGAACTGGAACGTCGCACCGCCGCTCACCTTCGCCACCGCGACCTCGCCGAATTCTTTTGCCGGAGTGTCGGTTTCGTACACCCGCGCCGTCCAGTCGGACTCCGAGCCGACAACCTCTACGTTCAGACGAGGGTCGACGCCCGCGACGATGGCCTGCAGCGGACGAGTCTCGGCGGGCGTCACGAGCGACACCCACGCCCCGTCTTCATGTGCAGGGGAACGACGCACCGAGACTGTGTCGGGCCCGAATTCGGCGGTGACATAGGCCGCCGGATTCAGCAGCGGGTGTAGTTCGAGCACCCGGACCGCGCCCTCGATACCGCCGGGCAGTTCCAGCGCCCGGTGGATGCGCTCCGCACCGAGACCGGCCACGCCGATCAGCTGCTTGGTGCAGATGTCGGTCGCGAGCGCGGTGTCCGAACCGGCACGCGCACCGACGGCGATGACGTACGACAGGTTGAGCAGATGCATCTGCAGGCACACCTCGTCGGCGATGCGGACCAGTGCCGAATGTGAGAACGCCGCGAAGTCGAAGTCCGACAGCAACGGGCCGGAGTAGTCTGCCTGACCCTCGTCGGAGAGATCGATCGGATCGAGTTCGGTTCGGGCGGCCCGAGTCCGGCGGATCACGTCGAGAGCCGGAAGGTCGGGAACCTCGGGGTAGGACTCGTCGATGATCACCGTCCAGGCGCAGTGCGGATGCCGGTCGGCCGGGACGCGCGGCGGCCGGTGGATCGGCCGGATCTGGGCTTTGCGGTTGGTGGCCAAAGCGGTGGCATCGAACGTGGGGTCCTCGATGTCGTGGCACATGCCGCGCACATAGTCCTCGCCCATCGGCTCGACATCGAGCAGGGCGCCGCAATGGTCGAGGTGGAACTCACCGTGCCAGCGATCGTGCACGGTGTAGCGGAAATCCATGAACTGCGGCGGCGCACCGATGTCGAGCTGCAGACCCTTGAAGATCGTGATGACGTCGACACCCTCATACTTGAGCGCCTGCTGCATGCGCTTGGTGTAGACGGGGCTCGCCGCCATCCACTCCTCGATCGCGATCTGCAGCATCTCTTCACGGCCGAAACTGCTGATGCACCACGCCATTCCGGACCTGTCGATCATCTGGCCCATGAGCAGCAGCTCAGGCACCAGCTTGACCAACTGGTCGTGCGTCAGCGCCGCGTACCTACTTGTCATCGAGCGTCGTCCCCGTATTCATCTTGACCGCGGCATTGACGTTGGCCCGCCGGTCCTCGGCCTCACCTTTCTCGACTGCCTTGCGGCGCTTCGCCGCAACCTTCGACACGGTTCCATTGAGCGCAGAGCCGAGAGGGAAGCCGAGGTACTGGGTGAGGAAGATCGCGATGTCCTTGAGCTCTTCCTCGGTGAACTCACCGTTGAGCAACGCGGCATTGACCTGGATCTCAGCGAGGTCCTGCGATCCGACGGCGGTCACCGCGGACAACGTCATGAGCCGCTTCTCGCGCATGGACAGCCCGGGCTTGGTCCAGATGGTGCCGAACAGGTGGTCGACCGTGAGATCGAAGTACGGATCGCCTTCGATGTTGGGCATCTCCCAGCCGTAGACCTCGTTCATCTTCTCGAGGCCCTTGCGGCGCAGTTCATCCATTACCTGTCACTCCTTCGTGTGCGGTACGCCGAGGCCGTCGGCCAGCCGCTGCAAGGCCACCTGAGCCAGCGGAAGGTCCACGCCGACAGCGTCACCCAGTCCCAGTGCCAGACTCAGGTCCTTCTCCCCCAGCCCACGTGCGTGCGTGAAGGAGTCGTAGAGGAAGTTGTCGGGCGTCAGCTCGGCCATGTTGTCGCGCACCATGATGGCCCCCGGACCGCTGGTCAGCGCGTCGGTATGGCGCACCACCCGGCCGAGCTGCTGCAGGTTGATCCCACTGGCTTCGGCAAGCTTCATCGCCTCGCACGCCGCCGCGTAGCCGACGAACGTCAACATGTTGCGGGCCAGCTTCATTCGCGTGCCCGCGCCCGGCTCGCCGGCATGGATCACCATCGACGCGAACTGCTTGAACGCGGGCTTGATGCGTTCGTAGACCTCGCGATCGGCACCCACCATGACGGCGAGCTCACCCTTCTCCGCGGCCGCCCCGCCGCCCGACACCGGCGCGTCGACGATGTGGATGTCCTTCGGCCGCAACTGGTCTGCGAGCTCGACCGCGGTCTCGGGGCTGATCGTCGAATGGATCGCGATGACGGTGCCCGGCTTGACGTGCTCGGTGAGCTGACCCACCACGTCACGCACCTGCTCGTCGTTGAGGACGGTGATGCTGATGATGTCGGCCTGCGCGACGTCGCCGACGTCGTCGGCCACCGTCGCGCCGAGTTCCACCAGCGGCGTCATCGCCTCGGTGCGAACATCGAAAACCGTGAGCCCGCCGGGCCACTCGACGAGCCGTTTGGCCATCGGCGCACCCATGTTGCCGAGGCCGATGTAGCCATATTTCGGGTCGCTCATGGGCCGTGCCCGCTGCTCTTCGCGCAAGCGCTCATCGGATGATCTGTCCGCCGTCGACATTGAAGATCTGGCCGGTGATCCACTTCGCCTGGTCGCTCAGCAAAAACAGGCACATGCCGACCAGGTCTTCGGGTTGGCCCATGCGGGACAACGGGATTCCCTTGACGATATCGTCCACCATCTCCTTGGGCGTGGTGGTGCGGTTGGCCTCGGTGTCGATCGGCCCGGGCGCGATCGCGTTGATGCGGATGTTCTGCCCGCCCAGTTCACGTGAAAGCTGTTGGGTCAGGCCGTTGATCCCGACCTTCGCCAGGCCGTAGTAGTTGGCGTACAACCATGCCGCGGTCGACGACTGGTTGACGATCGCACCGCCGCCGCGCTTGGCCATCTTGCGGTACACCGCGCGTGTGCAGACGAGCGCACCGTCGAGGTTCACGCTCATGAACTTCTTGTAGTAGTCCCAGTCGACCGTGAGCAGGAAGTCGAGCTTCATGCCGCCGAAGATCGCGGCGTTGTTGACCAGGTAGTCGATCCCGCCGAACTCCGAAAGCGTCTGGGCCGCCATGTCCTTGGCCGAGTCGATGTCGGACACGTCCACGCGGACCGCGAGCGCGTTGCCGCCCTCGCCCTTGATGCCGTCGGCGACCTTCTGCGCGCCTTCGGTGTTGATGTCGGCCACGACGACGGCCGCGCCTTCACGGGCGAGTGCTTCGGCGTAGGCCTGCCCGATTCCGCCGCCGGCACCGGTGACGATGGCCACCTTCTCATCGAACTGTCCCATTCACGTTCTCCTTACTGTGCCAGCGTGGCGATGGTCTTTATTTCGGTGTATTCCTCGAAGCCGGCCAGGCCCATCTCCCGTCCGACACCGGATTGCTTGTACCCGCCGAACGGGGCATCGGCCGAGTACCAGATGCCGCCGTTGACGTTCACCGTGCCGACGCGCATCCGCGCCGCCACGGCCTGGGCACGCTCGTCGTCACCGCTGAACACGGTGCCCGACAAGCCGTACGGCGAGTCGTTGGCGATCCGCACGGCATCGTCGTCGCCGTCGTGGGCGATCACGGTCAGCACGGGTCCGAAAATCTCTTCGCGCGCCACGCGGGCATTGTTGTCGAGCCCGGCGATCACGGTCGGCTCGATATAGAACCCGGTGTCGAGATCGGCGGGGCGTCCGCCGCCGCAGGCGAAGCGGCCGCCCTCGTCGATCGCGAGGTCGAGATAGGACTGCACCCGGTCACGTTGGCGCGCCGAGATGAGCGGTCCACACACCGTCCGCTTGCTGTTCGGATCCCCCGGCTTGATCGAGCCCAAGGTAGCCGCGGCGGCCTCGACGGCCTCGTCGTAGCGAGCCTGGGGCACCACCAGGCGGGTGGTGATCGCACAGCCCTGCCCGGCATGCATGGCCACCGTGAACGCTGCCATCGAGCACGCACCGGCCAGATCGGCGTCGTCGAGCACCAGGAACGCCGACTTGCCGCCGAGTTCCAGGAACACCTTCTTGATCGTCAGTGCCGCGTCGGTCATCACCGCGCGCCCGGTCGCCGTGGAACCGGTGAACGAAACCATGTCCACCCGTGGGTCTTTCGACAGCAGTGCGCCGACGGAGTGGTCACTGGACGTGACGATGTTGACCACTCCCGGCGGGAAATCGGTCTGCTCGGCGAGGATCTGGCCGACGGCCGCGGCCGCCCACGGCGTGTCCGGGGCCGGCTTGAGGATCAGCGTGTTGCCGGCAGCCAGCGCCGGGCCGACCTTCGCCAGGTTGATCTGGTGCGGAAAGTTCCACGGCGTGATCGCGCCGACGACGCCGACCGCTTCGCGCGCCACCACCCGGTTCGTCGGTATGCCCTGCGGTGTCGCATGGCCGAGATCGGTTCGCCACTCGTACTTCTCGGCGGTGTCGGCCGAGAACGCGAGGTCATCGATCGGGCCTTCGAGCTGCGCGCCCGCGGTGAGCATGCGGGGTGCGCCGACCTCGGCGATCGTCAGCTCGCGCAGCTCTTCGATGTTCTCGCGCAACGCATCTCGCAACTGACGCAGGCACCGCACCCGCAATTCGGTGTTCGTCGACCAGTCGGTGTCGTCGAATGCGCGCCGCGCGGCCTCGATGGCATTGCCCATGTCCTCGGCGTTGGCATCGGCCGCGACGCCGAGCACCTCTTCGGTCGCGGGGTTGACGGTGTCGAACACGCCCCCGCCACCCGCGACGAGCTTGCCGTCGATGAGCAGTTGACTCTGGCGATCGGCCAGTACCGGCATCGGTGAACTCCACTTCACGAATTCTGGACAACTGTCCGGCTGTCTCGTTTCGAACGATAGCCTCCGACGATGTCGAGCCGCAAGGGTGTCCCAGGCCGGCGGCCGATCGAGGTGCGAAAAGACCGGCCTGGCCTGGCTTTTACGACGCCACACTTGCCCATCGCACGCATCGTCGGATAACTTGGACATGTGTCCAGCGATGCAGTGGCCGCAGTCACAGGGCCAGTAAGCGAGACGCCGCGCAACCGACGCCAGGAGGAGACCTTCCGCAAGGTCCTCACCGCGGGGATCGAGATGCTGCGGGAATCGTCGTATGCCGACCTCACGGTGCGTGCCGTCGCGGCCCGCGCGAAGGTCGCGCCGGCCACGGCCTACACCTACTTCTCGTCGAAGAACCACCTGATCGCCGAGGTCTACCTGGATCTGGTGCGCCAGGTCCCCTACTTCACCGACGTCAACGACTCCATGACCACGCGGGTCGACAAGGCGGTCCGCGCCCTCACGCTGGTTGTCGCGGACGAACCGGAGGTTGCCGCCGCCTGCACCACGGCGCTGCTGGGCGGCGGCAGCGATCCGGCGGTACGTGCCGTTCGCGACCGCATCGGCGCCGAGATCCACAAGCGGATCCGCTCGGCCGTGGGCCCCGACGCGGATCCGCGCATCGTGTCGGCCCTGGAGATGACGTTCTTCGGCGCGCTGGTCAATGCCGGCAGCGGAGCCTTCACCTATCACCAGATCGCCGACCGCCTCACCTACGTGGTGGGCCTGCTCCTCGGAGATGAGAACACCCCATGAACTTCGGAGAAGACCGATGACGCTACCCACGGTCGAGCTGATACTCGACCCGTACGACTATCACTTCCACGAGGATCCGTACCCGTACTACAAGCGTCTGCGCGACGAGGCGCCGCTGTACCGCAACGAGGACCTCAAGTTCTGGGCCCTGTCGCGACACAAGGATGTGGTCCAGGGGTTCCGCAACAGCACCGCGCTGTCCAACAAGCACGGCGTATCGCTGGATCCGGTGTCGCGAAACGACGAAGCCCATCGGGTCATGTCCTTCTTGGCCCTCGACGATCCGGCCCACCTGCGGCTGCGCACCCTGGTCTCCAAGGGTTTCACCCCGCGGCGCATCCGTGAGCTGGAAGGCCGGGTCACCGAGATCGCCGTACAGCATCTCGATGCCGCACTCGAATCCGACAGCTTCGACTACGTCGACGACTTCGCGGGCAAGCTTCCCATGGACGTCATCTCCGAGCTCATGGGTGTGCCGGAAGAGGACCGGGTGCGCATCCGGGCGTTGGCCGACGGCGTCATGCACCGCGAAGACGGGGTCGCCGACGTGCCTGCATCGGCCATCGCGGCATCCGGCGAGCTGCTGGTCTACTACGCCGACATGGTCAAGCAGCGCCGCCGCAATCTCACCGACGACCTGACTTCGGCGCTCGTGGAAGCCGAGATCGACGGGGACAAGCTCACCGATGACGAGATCATGGCGTTCCTGTTCCTCATGGTGGTGGCCGGCAACGAGACCACGACGAAACTCCTTGCCAACGCCGCCTATTGGGGTTACAAGAACGCCGATCAGCTCGCGCCGGTGTTCGACGACCACGACCTCATCACGCCGTGGGTCGAGGAGACGCTGCGCTACGACACCTCCAGCCAGATCCTGGCCCGCGCGGTGGTCGAGGACCTGACGTTCTACGACACCGCCATTCCCGCGGGTGATGTGCTGGTGCTGCTGGCCGGTTCGGCCAACCGTGACGAGCGTGCGTTCGAGAATCCCGACGAGTACCGCATCGGCCGTGACATCGGTTCGAAGCTCGTGAGTTTCGGCAGCGGTGCCCACTTCTGCCTCGGCGCACACCTGGCGCGCATGGAGGCCAGGGTGGCGTTGACCGAGTTGTTCAAGCGAATCCGCGGATACGAAGTGGATGAATCCGCGGCCGTGCGGGTGCATTCCAGCAGCGTCCGCGGGTTCGCGCACCTTCCGATCACAGTGGAGAAACGTTAATGCCCCGTTTTGAACCGCTTCCCGATCGCCGTCCCGCGCTCGTCGCCGGCGCGTCCTCCGGCATCGGCGAGGCGACCGCGATCAAGCTCGCCGCCAACGGGTTTCCGGTGGCGCTCGGCGCTCGCCGGATGGAAAAGCTCGAGGAGATCGTCGGCAAGATCCGCGCCGACGGTGGCGAGGCCATCGCGGTGCATCTCGACGTCACCGATCCGGACTCGGTGAAAGCCGCGGTCGAGCAGACGACGTCGGAACTCGGCGACATCGAGGTGCTCGTCGCCGGCGCGGGCGACACCTACTTCGGCAAACTCGACTCGATCAGCACCGAGCAGTTCGAATCGCAGGTGCAGATCCATCTGATCGGCGCCAACCGCGTCGCGACGGCCGTCCTGCCGGGCATGATCGAGCGCAGGCGCGGAGACCTGATCTTCGTGGGATCCGATGTGGCGCTTCGCCAACGGCCGCACATGGGCGCCTACGGCGCGGCCAAGGCGGCCCTCGTGGCAATGGTCACCAATTACCAGATGGAGCTCGAGGGCACCGGTGTGCGGGCCTCTATCGTGCACCCCGGTCCGACGAAGACCTCGATGGGCTGGAGCCTGCCCGCCGAGCTGATCGGGCCCGCGCTCGAAGACTGGGCCAAGTGGGGTCAGGCGCGTCACGACTACTTCCTGCGCGCGGCCGACCTGGCCCGCGCGATCACGTTCGTCGCCGAGACTCCGCGCGGCGGGTTCATCGCAAACATGGAGCTTCAGCCCGAGGCCCCGCTGGCCGAGGTCAAGGACCGCCAGAAGCTGGCTCTGGGGGAAGAAGGGATGCCGGACCAGTGACCATCACAAAAGAGGTGCAACGGGTTTCGGGTGGCGAGGATGAGCACGGCCACCTCGAAGAGTTCCGCACCGATCCGATCGGGCTGATGAAGCGTGTCCGCGAGGAATGCGGTGACGCCGGCTGGTTCCAGCTCGCCGACAAGCAGGTGGTGCTGCTGTCCGGTGCAGAAGCCAACGAGTTCTTCTTCCGGTCCACCGACAGCGAGCTCAACCAGGCCGAGGCGTACCCTTTCATGACGCCGATCTTCGGCGAGGGCGTGGTGTTCGACGCCGACCCGGAGCGCCGGGCCGAGATGCTGCACAACACCGCACTGCGCGGCGAGCAGATGAAGGGTCACGCGGCGACCATCGAGAACGAAGTCCGCAGGATGACCGAGAACTGGGGCGACTCAGGCGAGATCGACCTGCTGGAGTTCTTCGCCGAGCTGACCATCTACACCTCGACTGCCTGCCTGATCGGGCTGAAGTTCCGCAACCAGCTCGATTCGCGGTTCGCGAACTACTACCACCTGCTCGAGCGCGGCACCGATCCGCTCTGCTACGTCGACCCCTACCTGCCCATCGAGAGTTTCCGCGTCCGCGACGAGGCCAGGGCCAACCTCGTGGAGTTGGTTCAGGAGGTCATGAACGGCCGAATCGCCAACCCGCCCAAGGACAAGAGCGATCGCGACCTGCTCGACGTGCTGGTGTCGATCAAGGACGAGGAGGGCAATCCCCGCTTCTCGGCCAACGAGGTGACGGGCATGTTCATCTCGCTGATGTTCGCCGGGCATCACACGAGCTCGGGCACGTCGTCGTGGACGATGATCGAGCTGCTGCGCCATCCGGAGTACTACGCCAAGGTGCAGCAGGAGCTCGACGATCTCTACGCCGATGGCCAAGAGGTGAGTTTTCATGCGCTGCGCCAAATCCCGCACCTGGACAACGCACTCAAGGAGACCCTGCGGCTGCATCCGCCGCTGATCATCCTCATGCGGGTCGCTCAGGACGAATTCGAGGTGGAGGGCTTCCCGATCCACAAGGGTCAGATGGTGGCGGCCTCGCCGGCGATCTCCAATCGCATTCCCGAGGACTTCCCCGACCCGGATGCCTTCGACCCCGACCGCTATGTGAAGCCGCGGCAGGAGGACCTGATCAACCGCTGGACCTGGATTCCGTTCGGGGCGGGCCGGCACCGCTGTGTGGGTGCGGCCTTTGCACAGATGCAGATCAAGGCGATCTTCTCGGTGCTGTTGCGCGAGTATGAGTTCGAGATGTCGCAGCCGCCCGAGAGTTACCGCAACGACCACTCGAAGATGGTCGTTCAGCTGGCCCGTCCGGCCAAGGTCCGTTACCGCAGGCGCGTGAAGGACTGACGCGTATGGGTTGCTACCGCGTGGAACTCGACGAGGACCTGTGCCAGGGCCATGCCATGTGCGAACTGGAGGCTCCGGATGTCTTCAAGGTGCCCAAGCGCGGCGTCGTCGAGATCGTCGACCCCGAACCACCCGACGATCTCCGTGAGGATGTCGAGCGGGCCGTTGAAATGTGTCCCACCCAGGCAATTTCCATCAAAGAAAAGGACTGACAATGGCGTCATTCGAGCGTGCCCAATTAGAGGACTGGGTCGAGCGCTGGCTTCAGGTCAACCGCGATGCCGAGAAGGCCGGCGACTGGAAACCGTTGGCGGACTTCTACACCGATGACGCCACTTATGGCTGGAACATCGGGCCGAAGGAAGATGTCATGTGCGTCGGCATCGACGAGATCCGCGACATCGCATTGGGTCTGGAGATGGAGGGCCTGGGCAACTGGACCTACCCGTACCAGAAGGTCATCATCGACGATAAGCAGGGCGAGGTGGTCGGGTTCTGGAAGCAGGTCGTCGGCGGAACCGACAAAGCGGATGGAGACACCGACGCCGACGCACTGGAGGTCTATGGTATCGGCGGGAGCTGGTTCCGGCTGGCGGACGTCGACGGCGAACCCAAGATCGAGTGGCAGCGCGACTTCTTCGACT
This sequence comes from Mycolicibacterium wolinskyi str. Jessa 2025, assembly GCF_049241375.1. NCBI lineage: Bacteria > Bacillati > Actinomycetota > Actinomycetes > Mycobacteriales > Mycobacteriaceae > Mycobacterium > Mycolicibacterium wolinskyi. The sequence continues at coordinate 925,070 of NZ_CP185960.1, read as the reverse complement.
TCGGCCACGTGCAGAAGCTGTATCTGAAGCTCATGGAGAACGGCAGGCTCTCCGAGGGCATGCAGAAACGCATCGAGCGCGCCCTCGCGGGCGAGAAGCTGCCCGGCTACTACCCGCTCGGCGAGGCCCCGGTTCCCATCTGGTGATCCCGGCCAAGCAGTTGATTGGGGGTGCGTGTGACGCACGTAACTAATGGCTCTAGTCTGTGGTCACCGGCACTAGTGGAAGGCACGCGTGGATGAAGACAAAAGGCGCTCTCATCTGGGAGTTCAATCAACCGTGGTCCATCGAGGAGATCGAGATCGGCGACCCCGTCAAGGACGAGGTCAAGATCCAGATGGAAGCGTCGGGCATGTGCCACTCCGACCACCACCTGGTGACCGGCGGCATCCCGATGGCGGGCTTCCCGGTGCTCGGCGGCCATGAAGGGGCCGGCATCGTCACCGAGGTCGGCCCCGGGGTCGAGGGCATCGAGCCCGGCGACCATGTGGTGCTGTCGTTCATCCCGTCGTGCGGTGTGTGTCCGTCGTGTCAGGCCGGCCTGCGCAACCTGTGCGACCTCGGCGCGGGCCTGCTCGGTGGGCTCGCCGTCTCGGACGGCACCAACCGCATCCATGCCAAGGGGCAGCCGGTCTTCCCGATGACCCTGCTCGGCACCTTCTCGCCGTACATGGTGGTGCACAAGAGCTCGGTCGTGAAGATCGACAAGTCGATCCCGTTCGAGGTCGCCTGCCTCGTTGGCTGCGGCGTCACCACCGGCTACGGCTCGGCCGTGCGCGCGGGCGACATCCGCCCCGGCGATGACGTCGCGGTCATCGGCGTCGGCGGTGTCGGGATGGCCGCGTTGCAGGGCGCGGTGAATGCCGGCGCCCGCCACATTTTCGTCGTCGACCCCGTCGAGTGGAAGCGCGATCAGGCGCTGAAATTCGGTGCCACGCACGTCTATCCCGACATCAACGCCGCGATGGCCGGCGTCGCCGAGGTGACCTGGGGTCTGATGGCCAAGAAGGTCATCGTCACCGTCGGTGAGTTGCACGGCGCCGACGTCGACAACTACCTCAACCTCACCAGCAAGGGCGGCACCTGCGTGGTGACGGCGATCGGCAGCCTGCTCGACACCAGCGCCAACATCAACCTCGCGATGCTGACGCTGATGCAGAAGAACCTGCAGGGCACCATCTTCGGCGGCGGCAACCCGCACTTCGACATCCCGCAGCTGCTGTCGATGTACAAGGCGGGCAAGCTCAACCTCGACGACATGGTCACCCGGCAGTACAAGCTGGAGCAGATCAACGACGGCTACAAGGACATGCTGGAGGGCCGCAACATCCGTGGCGTCATCCGGTTCACCGACGAGGACCGCTGAACCGTCATGACTGAGACGCAGGAGATCTCACCGGCACGCGCGGCGTCACTCGCCTCGTGGCGCTGCGTGCAGTCCGGTGACAAGGACGGCTGGCTGGCCTTGATGGCCGATGACGTCGTGATCGAAGATCCGATCGGCGAAGCCGTCACCAACCCCGACGGCACCGGCGTGCGCGGCAAGGAGGCGGTGTCGGCGTTCTACGACACCAACATCGGCCCCAACCAGCTGACAGTCACGTGCGAGGAGACATTCCCGTCGAGCTCGCCGTCCGAGATCGCCTACATTCTGGTGCTGCACACCAAGTTTCCGAACGGGTTCACCGCGACCGTGCGCGGGGTCTTCACCTACAAGGTGAACGACGCCGGGCTCATCACGAACCTGCGCGGCTACTGGAATATGGACGCCATGAAGTTCGGGCAGGAAGAAGCTGAGTAGTCCCTTGGCCGGCCGCGGTGCCGTCGTCGTCGGCGGCACCCGCGGCATCGGCCTCGCGGTCGCCGAACTGCTCGCCGGGCAAGGCGCGGGCGTCGTGGTCAACGGCCGCGACGATGCCGCCACCAAAGCCGCGGCGGAACGGGTTTCCGGTGTGGCACATACCGGTTCACCCGCCGATGCGGACGTCGCCGACGCGCTGATCGACACCTGCGTGCGTGAGTTCGGGCGCATCGACATCCTGGTCAACTGCGCCGGGACCGCCGAGCCGGTGGGGTCGTCGATCCTCAATGTGAGCAGCGCCGCGTTCAAAGAGTTGCTCGACGCACACCTGTTGACCGCGTTCGAAACCTGCCGCGCGGCCGCACCGAAGATGGTCGCCCAGGGCGGCGGAGCCATCGTCAACACCAGTTCGTTCGCCTTCCTCGGCGATTACGGCGGCACCGGCTACCCGGCGGGCAAGGGCGCGGTCAACGGACTGACGCTCGCGATCGCCGCCGAGCTCAAGGAACACGGCGTGCGGGCCAACGTGGTGTGCCCGGGCGCCAAGACCCGCCTGTCCACCGGATCCGACTACGAGCAGCACATCGCCGAACTCAACCGCCGGGGACTGCTCGACGACGTCAGCATGCAAGGCGCGCTCGACGCCGCACCGCCCGAATATGTCGCCCCCACTTACGGATATCTCGTCAGCGACAAGGCGCGCGACGTCACCGGCAGGATCTTCATCGCAGCGGGCGGATTCATCGGCGAATTCGCCAGGCCCTCACCGGGTTTCATCGGTTACCGCGACCACCACGCATCACCGCCGTGGACGATCGACGAACTGCACGAGCTGATCGGCGGCGGTTAGCAGGCGTTCAGCGCCTGCCGCACATCCCACGCTCGAAGCGACGGCCCCGGCGGCTCGGCCTGGCACCGTGCAGCACAGGAAGTTTGAGCGCCCGGTAGTACGTCAGGACCACGCGATCGTCACCGTGCGGTGACGGCGTGCAGGAGTGGAACGTCCAGCCGTCCAGACCGCGATCGACGAGCACCGGGTCATCGACCACTTCCCACCAGTTGTCGGCAGGGACATCGAGATCGATCCACTCGTACCGAGCATCACGTTCGTCCGGGGCAGCTGGGTCGTCGCCATTGGCTTCCCACTTCACCGCGTCGGTCACGAGCGGCTCACTCCTTCGCACAAAATTTAATAAGCCTTACTAGTTAACCGTGCGATTCTTCCCTGCGCAACGAGATGGGCGTCTCATTGGCGGCTCACTATGCTCATGGCCATGGCGTCCGTCTTCACGAAGATCATCAATGGTGAACTGCCCGGCCGATTTGTCTACGAGGACGACGAGAACGTGGCGTTCCTGACCATCGCGCCGATGACCCAGGGCCACACCCTGGTGGTGCCCCGCGCGGAGATCGACAACTGGCAGGACGTCGAGCCCGCGGTGTTCGGCCGCGTGATGGAGGTGTCACAGCTCATCGGCAAGGCGGTGTGCAAGGCGTTCGGTGCGCAGCGGGCCGGGGTGATCATCGCCGGCCTGGAGGTCCCGCACCTGCACGTGCACGTGTTCCCGGCGTACAACCTGACGGACTTCGGGTTCGCCAACGTCGACAACAACCCGTCGGCCGAGTCTCTCGACGAGGCGCAGGCCAAGATCAAAGCCGCGCTGGCAGATCTGCAATCCGCGGCAAGTTGACCGTGAAGCGGCACCCCCGCCCCGGCGCGGTGGTGACCTTCACCGTGCCGCCGTGCGCGTAGACCAGGGAATCGACGATCGACAGCCCCAGGCCGGTGCCGCCGCTGGCCCGGGTGCGCGATGAGTCGGCCCGGTAGAACCGTTCGAAGACACGACGGGCGTCCTCCTGGCTCATGCCCGGCCCCTCGTCGCACACCTCCAGCACGGCGTTGTCGCCTTCGGTGCCGACGCGCACGGTGATGCCCGCGTTCTCCGGTGTGTGCTGCACCGCGTTGGCGACGAGGTTGCCCAGCACCTGACGAAGCCGCGCCTCGTCCCCGAGCACCTCGGGCGTGCCGGGACCGTCGAAGACCTCCATCGTCACGTTTCGCTTCGGCGCGATCGACTGGGCATCGTGCACGGCGTCGGTGGCCAGCGCCAACAGGTCGACGCGGTGCTGGTCGAGTGGCCGTTGCGCATCCAGTCGCGCCAGCAACAGCAGGTCCTCGACGAGCAGGCCCATCCGCCGGGACTCGCTTTCGATCCGGCCCATCAACATCTCGATGTCGCGGGCCGCGCCCTGGCGATAGAGCTCGGCGAACCCGCGGATCGTGGTCAGCGGGGTCCGCAGCTCGTGGCTGGCGTCGGTGATGAACCGCCGCATGCGTTCCTCAGAGGTCCGCGCCTGCTCGGCGGAGGCCTCCGACGAAGCCACCGCCCGCTGGATCTGCGCGAGCATGCCGTTGAGCGCCGAGGACAGCCGGCCCACCTCAGTGCGCGGATCCCGTTCTGGCACACGGCGATCGAGCTGGCCGGCGGCGATGGCCGCGGCCGTCCGTTCCACCTCGACGAGCGGGCGCAGGCTGCGGTGCACCACCGCATACCCGACGACGCCGAGCACGAGCAGCACCGCCGCGCCGATCCCGACCTGCGACCAGACCAGCGCGCGCACCGACGACTGGACTTCCGACAGATCGATCGCGACGGTGGTGAGCCCGCCGGACGCGCCGCGAACAGTCATCGCCCGCCACTGCACGCTCGAATTGTCGATCGACCCGACGGTCACCGGCTCGGGGCCGACATCGTTGTCGTCGGGCAGCGCGGGTTCGGCCTCCCGGTCGTTGACCGCGATCCAGGTGCGGCCGTCCTCATCCACGCCGCGGACATAGAAATTCGACGGTGGCCGGGCTGGGTTGGGACCCTCCAACGGCGTCGTCGGCATGCGCCGCGGCTCCTGCGCCCAGCTGCGGGACGCATCGAGCAGCGTCTGATCGATTCGGCTGACCTCGGTGTGACGCATGATCGACGTGACCGCCACGCCCGAGGCGAGCAGGCCGCAGGCCACCAGCACGAGTGCGGCGGCCACCAGCCCGACGCGCAGCGGCACTCCACGCCGCCCACGGTTCACGCGGTCAAACACCTCAAAAGTATGCCGCCGCCAAGCAGGGCGTCAGCGCGGCTCGCGCAAAACATAGCCCACACCGCGCAGCGTGTGCAGCAGGCGCTTCTCGCCGGTGTCGATCTTGCGGCGCAGGTAGGAGACATAGGACTCGACGACGTTGACGTCGCCGCCGAAGTCGTAGCGCCACACGTGGTCGAGGATCTTGGGCTTAGACAGCACGGTGCCTGCGTTGATGATGAAGTAGCGCAGCAGGGTGAACTCGGTCGGCGACAACGAGACCGGCTCGCCCGCCTTCCACACCTCGTGGGTGTCCTCGTCGAGTTCGATGTCGGCGAAGGACAACCGGGCATTGCGGGGTTCTTCGACGCCCCGGCCCGACCGCCGCAGGATGACCCGCAGCCGGGCCACCACTTCTTCGAGACTGAACGGTTTGGTGACGTAGTCGTCACCGCCCAGCGTGAGCCCGGCGATCTTGTCCTGCAGGCTGTCTCGCGCGGTGAGGAACAGCGCGGGCGCATCGATGCCGTCGGCGCGCAGGCGGCGCAGCAGACCGAAGCCGTCCATGCCCGGCATCATCACGTCGAGGATGACCGCGTCGGGGCGGACCTCACGCGCCTTGTCCAGCGCCGCGGCACCGTTGGATGCGGTGTGCACCTCGAAGCCCTGGAACTTGAGGCTCACCGACAACAGCTCCACGATGTTGGCCTCGTCGTCCACGACGAGGATCCGGGCTTCCGGAACGCTTTCAGGCAGTGCAGGCATGGCCATTCCGCAATGTTGACGCTGTCGCTTGGAGTAATCCTGCACGCCAGCTGTGTACTTCCTGTGAGTTTGAGTGTGATCGCTCTCACCTAGACTGGCCCCATGAACCTCGGCAAGACGCTGGTCCAGTTTGCCACTGCCCCGGTACGCATAGGACTCGCAGTAGCCGACGCCGGCCTCGGTATCGCCGGCGAGACGCTCAACGCCGTACAGCGTGGCATCACCGACGCCAACCCGCTGAACGGCAGGTCATCGGTAGCGCACATGTTCGGCCTCGACGACGCCGTCGAGCGCGCGAACCGGCTCGCGCGACTCATGGACGACGACGCGCCACTGGGCCGGGCCCTCGCCCCCAACGGGCCGGTCGACCGGTTGCTGCGCCCGGGCGGCCTCGTCGACCAACTGACCGCCGAGGGCGGCCTGCTCGACCGACTCACCGCCGAGAACGGCGCCGTCGCGCGCGCCGTCGCACCCGGCGGGCTGATCGACCAGGTGACGATGGAAGGCGGCTTCCTCGACCGCATGACCACCGACGACGGAGCACTGTCGCGGGTCATCGCGCCGGGCGGGTTGGCCGATCAACTCCTCGCCAACGACGGGCTCATCGAACGCGTCCTGCGCGAAGACGGCGTCGCCGACCGGCTCCTCGCCGAAGGCGGCCTGCTCGACACCCTGACCGACCCGGACGGGCCCCTCCTCAAACTCGCCGACGTCGCCGACACCCTCAACCGACTGGCACCCGGCCTCGAGGCACTGGCACCGACCATCGACGCCCTGCACGACGCCGTCGTGACCCTGAGCCAGGTCGTCAACCCGCTCAGCAACATCGCCGACCGGATCCCGCTGCCCCGCCGTTACGGCAAGCGAACCGCACCACGGCCCGTCACATCCCAGCGAATTATCGACGCCGACGAGTGACCCGTTAAGCTAGGGCGCGTTCCACCCGCCTCCTTAGCTCAGTGGTAGAGCACTCGCCTTGTAAGCGAAAGGTCGTCAGTTCAATCCTGACAGGGGGCTCCACCGCGTCCATCGACTCTGCGTCCAGGGCGCAAAAGTGCGAGTAACCAACGCCCTCGCCGCAGAGTCAATTCTCGTCGGCGATCTGTTCCCTGCTCTCGTGTTGCCCAGGAGCCTCGGGATCCTCGCCTTGGCGGTCGAATTCGTCCTGTTGCTTCTGCTGCCGTTCGGTTGCCTCGCGTGCGTCCTTCGGTACCGGCCGACCACCATCGCTTTGATCCATGGATCGTGAATCGCCCGCAGTCGCGGCGGCTAAACCCGCGCGGTCAGTTTCCGCAGCGTCTGATATTCAGCGTCGCGGTACGGCCGGCCGTCGGGCCGGAGTAGATCGCTGAACCAGACCTTCGGCACCTCGGTGTAGGGCTTGTCCCAGGAATCCCACGGAAAATAGGTCTGGGTCTTGCCCGCGACCAGTCCCCAGCTGTACGCACCGACGTTGTGCCGCTTGGCGATTGGCAGCACCCCTTCGATCGTGCTGCCCTCGTTGCGGGCCAGATATTCGGTGCACAGGATGGGTCGCCCGTAGGGCGCGAGTTCGGCGATGCGAGCTTCGAAGTCGCTCGGCCCGCCGTAGGAGTGAAAGGAGATGACGTCGGAGTTGTCGAGCTGGAAGTTGTCCATTTCGCTGCGACTGCCCGGGCCCCAGCTCCCCTGCCATACGCCACTCGTCAACGGCTGCACCGGATCGACCGAGCGCGCCCATCCGAACACTTGCGGAAGCAGACCCCCGACGAGGTCGATCTTGTCCTTGCGTTCGACATTGCGGTACTGCTTGGCGGGGTTGTCCGGCTCGTTCCACAGATCCCAGCCGAGGACGCGATTGTCGGTGCGGAACTGGCTCATCACACCGATCACGTAGTCGCGCAGCAGCGGGCGGTAGCGGGGGTCGTCGATGCGCTCAGCGCCGGGGCTCTGCACCCAGCCCGAGTTGTGGACGCCGGGTGTCGGCGCGCGCTGGGCGCCGAGTTTGGGGTTCGGGTCCCAGCACGAGTCGAAGAAGACGAACAACGGTTTGATGCCCTGGCGCGCCGCGATCGAGACGAACTGCGCGAGCCGGCGTTGAAAGCCGCCGCGGTCCTGCGCCCACAACAGATCGTGTAGGAACACCCGGACGGTGTTGAACCCGAGCAGCCGGCACGCCCCGAGCTCACTGTCGATGCGCCGGGGGTCGTAGGTGCCCGGCGCAAACATCTCGAGTTGGTTGATGGCGTTCGACGTGATGAAGTTCGTGCCGACGAGCCAGCCCTGCGCCTGATACCACGCGTTCGCCCGCTCGACCGGCCACTGGCCTGGTGCGGCGCTCGCGCGAGGAAGGGTGGACAGCGCCTGGGGAAGAGCCATGGATGCTGCGAGTACCAGCGGAATTTTCAAGGCTGTTCGACGGTGCACTTAGTGAACATAGTGGGCCCCAGCAAAATACCGAGCCTCACGTATCACATTGCAACCATTGAGGTTTCAAATTGTTATCCGCGGCTTGTCACAGGCGGCCCACCACATAGGACGCGGCTTCGGCCGTCATCCCGTTCACGCCGTACATCGCATGCGCGAAGCTCGGACCACCGACGGGCGCTCCATCGCAGATCGTGTCACCCGGTGCGCACAGGTCGATTGTCTTGTCGGCGTAGCGCGGCCCGATCACCACCGGCGGCGCACCGACGTCGCGCATGAACTGGTCCGACGGCTTACCCATCAGGACCACGGCCGCGACATGGTCGGACACCTCGGGCGGCATCGGATCGGGGATGTACTGCTCGTACTCGGTGGGCACGGAATCCGGGATGGCAGCCGAGGTCACGAAGCCCGCCACGACAGCGCCCTGTGAGTAGCCGCCGAGCACGACCCTGGTGTTGGGACAACTCGCCGCAGTGGCCTCGACATGGTTTGCGGCGTCGCGGATTCCGTCGACGACGGTCTTGGCGAATTCGATTCGGTCGCCGAAGTTGCCGCTCGCCGGGTAGTTCACCGGGTACACGTTGACCGACTTGCCGCCGGCTTGCGCACGCAGCGCATCGACGAAGGCCTGGCCGGTTCCGCCGACGCCGGGTGGCTCATAGGTGCCGCGCGCGAATATCACTTCGACGTCGGGACACGGTTCGGCCGCCGCGACCGGGGCGGGGGCGATCGGCAGTACACACGCGGCTAACAGCGCAGCACCCTGGACAAGCTTGGCGACCTTCATGAGAACTCCACGTGCGCATCGGACGAATGAGACCGTTGCCGTTCCCCATGCTGGCACATCGCAAACCCCGTGAACGCAGGTCTAGCAAATCTGGACGAGTTCTAGTTGCGGTGCGAGCCATCAGGCCGGTTCCCAAACCAGACGGAAATGACGCTCTCCTCTTTAGGCACGTTGCTTTCCGTTGTACGATAACGGCACTCTTGACGACGGCGTCGGCTGCCCGGCGGCCTACTTACGCGCAGAAGTAACCGACGGATTGGAGCGATCCTATGGCCCCAGCAGCACCGGAAACCGTCGCCACCCGCTACGCAGGCCGACGCGTCGAGCGGGTCGAGGACACCCGGCTGCTGACCGGTCGCGGCACGTTCGTCGACGACATCACGCGTCCCGGCATGCTGCACGCGTGCTTCGTCCGCAGCCCGTACGCGCGCGCAAAGATCAACGGCATCGACGCCACTGCCGCGCTCGCGCTGCCCGGCGTCCACGCGGTCTTCACGGCCGACGACATCAACCCGGACGTGAAGGAGGCCTGGCACGCCGTCGCAGGCAAGGACGTCCCCGATACGCCACGTCCGCCGCTGGCCGACAGTGAGGCGAAGTTCGTCGGCGACCCGGTGGCGATCGTCGTCGCAAACAGCCGCCGCCTCGCCGAAGACGCCGTCGACCTCGTCGACGTGAGTTACGAACCGCTGCCCGCGGTCGCCGACTTCCGGAAGGCGGTCGGCGGGTCCGATGCCGGTGTTCCGGTCGTCCACGAGGCCTACCCCGACAACGTCGCAGGCGGTATGGGTGGCGCACCGCCGGACGAAGAGGTCTTCGCCAACGCGGCCCACGTCGTGAAAGAGCACATCTATCAGCAGATGTATGTGCCGGTGCCGATGGAGACCCGCGGCCTGGTCGTCGAATGGACCGCGGGCACTGAGGAACTGACCATCTGGGGTTCGACGCAGACACCGCACGAGCTTCGCGCGTTCGCGGCGCGCCTGCTGGGCATCCCCGCGCAGGGAGTCCGGGTCATCGTACGCGACACCGGCGGCGGGTTCGGCCAGAAGGTCGTGCCGATGCGCGAGGACATGTGCATCCTGCTGGCCGCGCGCAAGGTGCCCGCCGCGCTGAAGTGGATCGAGGACCGACGCGAAAACCTCATGTCGGCCGGGCAGTCCCGTCACGTCGACGGCACCGTCCGGATGGCATTCGACGAAGACGGCAAGATCCTGGCCGCCGACATCGACTTCGTGCAGGACATCGGTTCATACCCGACGCCCTATCCGGTGTTGACCACCGCGGCCATCGGGATGTTCTTCCCGGGCCCGTACCGGATACCCAAGGCCAGCTTCAACTACAAGACGGTGTTCTCCAACACCGCCGGGCTGCACGCCTACCGCGGTCCATGGCAGTACGAAACCCTCACGCGCGAAATGCTTCTCGACATCGCCGCGCGCAAGATGGGCATGGATCCCGTTGAGCTCCGGCGCATCAACATCCTGCGTGGTGACGAGATGCCGTTCTTCAACCCCAACGGCATGCCCTACGACAACTGCGCACCCGCCGACACATTCGAACAGGCCGTCAAGATCCTCGATCACGAGGGATTCCGCAAGGAGCAGGCCGATGCGCTGGCCGAGGGGCGCTACATCGGTCTGGGTTTCTCGGCGTACATCGAACCCACCGGCGCGGCGACGGGGCACCTCGCGACCGAAGGCGCGACGATCCGGATGGAGCCGACCGGAAAGATCAACGTCTATGTCAACGGCGGCTCGAGCGGCAACAGCATCGAGACCACCGTCGTGCAGCTCACCGCAGATGCGTTGGGCGCCAACATCGATGATGTGTCGACCATTCAGGGTGACACCGCCGTGACGCCCTACGGCGCAGGCACTCAGGGCAGCCGCAGCGGGCCGATGACGGCGGGCGCGGTCAACGAGGCAGGCACGATCCTGCGCAACCAGATCGTCGCGATCGCGGCGCAGATGCTCGGCGCCGAACCGGCCGACATCGAACTCAGCGGGTCGAAGGCCACCGTCCGCGACAATCCCGACAAGTCGGTGAGCTTCGCCGACATCGCCTACCGCTCGTACTACGAGCCCGCACAGCTCGGCGGGACATCCCCCACGCTGGAGGCCACCGCGCGGTTCAACTCACAGGCAATGATCCACTGGGCCAACGCCACCCACGCCTGTACGTGTGAGGTCGATGTCGACACCGGGTACGTCACGCTGACGCGCTACATCGTGAGCGAGGACGTCGGCCCGATGATCAACCCGAATGTCGTGGAAGGGCAGGTCGCCGGCGGCACGGTGCAGGGCATCGGCGGCGCACTGCTTGAGCAACTGGCCTACGACGAGGACGGAAACCCGCTGTCGTCGACGTTTGTCGACTACCTTCTGCCCACCGCGACCGAGGTGCCGCCGATCGAGTTCGGCCATGTCGAGATTCCCGGCCCGGGCGTCGGTGGTTACAAGGGTGCCGGCGAGGGCGGTGCGATCGGATCACCGCCCGCCGTCATCAACGCGATCAACGATGCGCTCGCCCCGCTGGGCGTCACCATCACCGAACTCCCCGCCAGCCCTTCGAAGATCGTCGAGCTCATCGAGCAGTCTGGCGGGCAGGAGCGAAGCGACCGGGGAATCAACCCATCCCGAAAGGACTCCTAACCGTGGAACTCAACAACGAATTCCGGGTCGCGGTGCCCGCCGCCAAGACCTGGGAGGTGCTCACCGATGTCGAGCGGGTCGCGCCCTGCCTGCCGGGCGCGACGCTGCTGAGCGTGAACGGCGACGAGTTCACCGGCGCGGTCAAGGTGAAGGTCGGTCCGATCACGGTGTCCTACCAGGGCGAGGCCGCGTTCCGGGAGAAGGACGCCAAAGCACAGCGGGTCGTGCTCAAAGCCAACGGCAAGGAAACCCGTGGCAACGGAACGGCATCCGCGCTCGTCACCGCACAACTGAAGGACGAGGGCGACGCGACGACCGTCGTCGTCACGACCGACCTCGCGATCTCCGGTAAGGCCGCCCAGTTCGGCCGCGGTGTGCTCGCCGACGTCGCGGGAAACCTGATCGGCCAGTTCGCCAAGAGCCTCGAAGCCGAGGTGCTCGGAAGCGCCGCGCCGGCCGCCGGAACTTCTTCGGCGGCAACCGAATCCGGCCCGCAAGAGGCCGCCCCGATCAACGCGCTCGCACTGGCCAGGGTGATGGCGGTGCCGATGGCGAAGCGGTTCGCGCCCGCGATCGGCGCGGTCGCGGCCGCCGGCGTGGTCGGGTTCCTGCTGGGCCGGCGCCGCGCGAAGCCGGCTCCGAGCCTGCTGCGGCCCGAAGACCTGCAGGCCGCTCTGTTGCGGTTGGTGTCGTGAAAGCCGCCGCGTTCGCCTACCACCGCCCCGCGACCGTGGCCGAGGCGGTGCACATGCTCGGCGAGTTCGGCGATGACGCGAAAATCCTCGCGGGCGGGCAGAGCCTGGTTCCGATGCTCGCGATGCGGTTGACGCACTTCGACAACCTCATCGACATCTCCCGCGTCACCGAACTCAACGACATCGACCGTCAGGACGACACCGTCCGAATCGGCGCGGCGACACCGCATGCACTGGTCGGGATGGACGACGAGGTCGCGGAATCGGTACCGCTGCTGACGATGGCCACCCCGCACATCGGGCACTTCCAGATCCGCACCCGCGGAACCCTCGGCGGTGCCATCGCCCACGCGGACCCGGCGGCCGAGTACGCCGCGGTGGCGCTCGCGCTCGACGCCACCATCGAAGCCACCTCACCACGCGGTACCCGGGAGATCGGCGCAGCGGAATTCTTCACCGGGCTGTGGCAGACCGCGCTGGCCCCCGACGAGATCCTGACGGCGGTGCGGTTCCCGGTGTGGTCCGGTCGCTGCGGTTTCGGGGTTCAGGAATTCGCCCGGCGCCATGGCGATTTCGCGATCGCCGGGGCCGTCGTGGGTATCGAGCTCGACGACGACAACCGGGTGAGCCGCTGCGGCATCGGCCTGTTGGGGCTCGGATCCACCCCGAAACGGGCCACCCCCGCCGAAGCCGCCGTGACCGGCACCCCGATCGGCAATGTGACGGCCGAGGAGATCGGCCGGCTCGCGATGTCCGAGCTCACCGACGTACCCGCCGACCTGCAAGGTTCGGCGTCCTACCGCACTCGGGTCGGAGCCGCGATGGTGGCAAGGGCCTGGACACAAGCAAGCGTGGAGGCGCTCAATGCATGAACTGCCGGTGCAGGTTTCGGTCAACGGGCGCACCCATCAAGCCGTGGTCGAACCACGGGTGACGCTCGCCGACTTCCTGCGTGAACAGTGCGGTCTGACCGGCACGCATCTCGGCTGTGAACACGGCGCGTGCGGCGCCTGCACGGTGCTGCTGGACGGCCAGGCCGTGCGCTCATGCCTGATCTTCGCCGTACAGGTCGAGGGCCAGGAGGTGACGACCGTCGAAGGTATCGCCGAACCGGACGGCGGGCTGTCACCCGTGCAGGCCGCGCTCAAGGAATGCCACGGCCTGCAGTGTGGCTTCTGCACACCGGGTTTCGTCACATCGATCACCGCGCTGCTGCGTGACAATCCGACGCCCACCGACGAGGAGATCCGCGAAGGCCTGTCCGGCAACTTCTGCCGCTGCACGGGCTACCAAGGCATTGTCAACGCCGTGCACCGCGCAGCGGGTTCGCCCGCCCCCGCCACAATGGAGGCATGAGGATCGGATTCATCGGCCTGGGCAACATGGGCGCGGCCATGGCCGCCAACCTGCTCAAGGCCGGACACGAGGTCACTGCGTACAACAGATCACCCGACAAGGTGGCCGACCTGGCGAACCAGGGCGCGCTGCCTGCGGCGTCGGTCGCCGACGCCTGTCGCGGCGACGTGGTGATCACCATGCTGGCCAACGACGCCGCGGTCGAGGCCGTGACGTTCGGCGACGACGGGATCCTCGGCGCCCTGCCCGAAGACAGTGTGCACATCTCGTCGTCGACCATCAGCGTCGCGCTCGCCGAGCGGCTCACCGAAGCCCACACCGGCGCCGGGCAGCGGTTCGTCAGCGCACCGGTGTTCGGCAGGCCCGAGGCCGCGGCCGCCGCCAAGTTGTTCGTCGTGGCGGCAGGCGCGGCGAGCGACATGACGACGGTGTCCCCGATTTTTGATGCGATCGGGCAACGCACGTTCGTGCTCGGCGACGATCCCAAGACTGCGAGCCTGGTCAAGATCAGCGGTAACTTCTTGATCGCGTCGGTGATCGAATCCCTCGGTGAGGCAATGGCATTGGTCGGCAAGGCCGGCGTCGACAAGCAGCAGTATCTCGACCTGCTGACCTCGACGTTGTTCGACGCCCCGGCCTACCGGACCTACGGCGGGCTGCTGGCCCGCGAGGAATTCACGCCCGCGGGCTTCGCCGCGCGGCTCGGCCTCAAAGACGTCAAGCTCGCCCTCAGTGCCGGCGAGGATCTGCAGGTGCCACTGCCGGTGGCGAGCCTGTTGCGCGACCGGTTCCTGACGCTCATGGCCACCGGCGGCGGCGAGCTCGACTGGTCGGCGGTCGGCGCGCTGAGCGCCTCGGAGGCCGGCGGAGCAAGCCCGGCTCAGTAACCCCGACCGGTGACCTACTCGGTCGGCACGACCCCGCGTAGTCCGTCGGCGCCGAACAGCGGTTCGAGCATGCCCGAGATGTCGGGGCCGCGGCGCAACCCGTGGCCGCCGTCGACGTTGATGGCCTGCCCGGTGATCCAGCCCGAGGCGTCACTGAGGAGGAACACCGCGAGGTTGGCGATGTCTTCGACCTCGCCGAACCGGGGCAGCGGCGTACAGGCCTTGTAGTCGTCGGTCACGGCAGGCACGTCCATGATGGGGCCGACCATCTCGGTGCGGGTCAGGCCGGGCCGGATGCTGTTGACCCGTACCCACGACGGGCCGAGTTCGTCGGCGGCCAGCATCAACAGGTGGTCGAGCGCGGCCTTGCTGACGCCGTAGGCACCGAACCAGCGGTGGATGTTGCTCGACGCGATCGAGGAGATGCCGACGAACGACCCGCCGCCGCCGCGCACCATCTCCCGGCCTGCGTGCTTGAGCAGGTACATGGTGCCGTTGACGTTGAGATCGACCGTGCGCCGCCACAGTTCCGAGTCGATCTGGGTGATCGGGCCGATGGTCTCGGATCCGCCCGCGCTGTGCACGACCCCGTGCAAGCGACCATGCCACGCCGTCGCGGCGTCGACCGCACGGCTGACCTCGTCCTCGTTGGTCACATCGGCGGGTTCATAGCGGACCGAACCCGGCCCCTGCGCGCTGAGTTCGTCGGCGGCCGCACTCAGCTTGTCGGCGTTGCGGCCGATGAGCATCGCGTTGCCGCCCGATGCGACGATCGCCGCGGCAGCACCCTTGCCGATACCGCTACCACCACCGGTGACCAGATACGTACGATCCGCCAAGGACAGCTGCACTGCTGTGACCCCTTTACCCGAAACTGAAACAGGTTCTTGTCAGGTCAAGGTGTATCACGCCGGGCCGGCTTGGGTGCACCCAATGTGCGCCAATCCGGGACATCCGGCGGGAGGCCCACCGGGAACCGGTTCTCGTTGGCCGCGGCCCAGTGCGCATGTCCGAGTTCGTGGATGTGGAATGCGTGCCGCAACGCCTCGGTGAAGCCCATCGCGTCGCTGGCCGCGTTGACCGAGTCTTTGATCAGCAGCGCCGCCATGGTCGGCCGTTCGGCGATCCGGCGCGCGAATTCCAGTGTCTTGTCCTCGAGTTCGTCACGCGGGAAGATCTTCGACACCATCCCGAGCCGGTGCGCCTCGTCGGCGTCGATCGAATCACCGGTCAGCAGAAGCTCTTTGGCTTTGCGTGGCCCGAATTCCCACGGGTGCGCGTAGTATTCGACGCCCGGCATCCCCATTCGCACGCCGACCACGTCGCTGAACTTGGCGTCGTCGGCGGCGACGATGAGGTCGCAGGCCCAGATCAGCATCAGGCCGGCCGAGATCGCGTTTCCCTGCACCTGCGCGATGGTGATCTTGCGCAGATCCCGCCACCGCCGGGTGTTCTCGAAGTAGAAATGCCACTCCTGCAGATAGGTTCGCTCGGCGACGCCTGCGGCGGTCGCACCGTGCGAACGAAAAGTCGGGTGCTGGTCCGGGCCGGGTTGCCGTTCGGCGAGCGCCTCCTCGGACCCCAGATCGTGGCCGGCCGAGAAGTTCTTGCCGCGCGCGGCGAGGATCACCACGCGGACCTGGTCGTCGGCCTCGGCCCGGCCGAACGCTTCGTCCAGTTGCACGAGCAGCGTTCGCGATTGCGCGTTCTGCGCGGCAGGGCGGTTCAGCCAGATCCGTGCGATACGTCCGTCGTCGAGGGTCTCGTAAGCCACCTGGTTGGACGCGTCGTCCGAACTGACCATGTCGAAACCACCTCGCTGCGGGACCGGCACTTAACAAACTGCACCTTACGTGTATCACGGCCACTGGCTCACACCGGGATCACAGCAATCTGGCAGTGGCCTCACAGCCAGCTGCAAGCTGCATGAGGACCATCGGATCATCGAGCGTATTTATGTTGCGGCACGTAGGATGTCGTCACCAGGCGATTTCGCGGCGGACGATGGATGAGCCATCGCCGCCAAGCAGTCAGCAAACTGGGCAGGCACTCCAGAAAAGGGCATGACGAATGACCATCTCCCAGCTCTCAGCACGGCGGCTGATCGTTGTGGGCGGCCTTGCCGCGGCGATCGCCGCAGCACCGGCGATCACGGCATTCACCATTCCGGCGACCGCGCTCGCCGCGTGCCCCAGCGGCGAGACCGAAGACACCTTCACCGGTGTCTGCGTACCCGACCTCGTTCCCAACTCCCCCGAGTTCACGTCCGCTCCCGGGCAGCTTCCGCAGATCGACGGCATCCCGTGCACGGGCGCCAACTCCGGGCAGTGCATCGGCCTCGCCGAGGAGCAGGAGGCGCAGGGGCCGCAGCCCGTTCCGCAGTCGACGGTCGGCAGCAGCCCGACCGCCACCGGCCACATCGGCTGATCCGGCAACCACAGGGAGTTAGCAGACCCCATACAGCCGAACCCCAGCAGTCCTAGACTGTTGGGGTGACGTCACGTCTGCTGTTCGGAGCAGGATTCGCCGCCACCGTGGCCGGTGTCGCGGCGGTTTCCTTGCTGCCCGGCGTGACGCCGGCGGCGTCGGCTTCGTGCGCACCGGGCGAAGAATCCGACGTCTTCACGACGGTTTGTACACCTTTTATGGTGCCTAATTCACCCTCGCCGTTCACCTCGATACCGGGTAATCCCGATATCCCCGCCATCGACGGCATACCGTGCACCGGCCGCAATGCCGGACAGTGCATAGGCCTGGCCGAGGACGCCGAGGCTGCTGGACCGCAACCGATTCCGCGGTCGACCATCAGCGCGAGCCCTTAGTTTCCCAGGCAACTAGTAGAACTAATGCAGATTCCTCTCAGGTTCCATAGAATCCTCCCGACGAAACAGTCGAATAACTACAGAAAGCGTGACGATGGCGACCTTCCCGTACTCGATGCGACGACTGATCCTTGCCGGCGGATTTGTGGTTGCAGCGGCCGCCGCTCCGGCGATCACCGTCTTCGCCGTTCCGATGTCGTCCGCTCCCGCGGTGGCATGCCCCTCGGGCGAAGAAGAAGACCTCTACACCGGGGTGTGCGTCCCGCACACGGTGCCGAACTCGGGCGGCGCGTTCAGCCCCATTCCCGGTAACCCCAGCCTTCCCGCGGTGAACCTGCCCGGTGGCGGCGGTGCCATCCCGTGCACCGGCGCCAACTCCGGTCAGTGCATCGGCCTGGCCGAGGAGGCCCAGGCAGCCGGACCTCAGGCCGTGCCGGAGTCGACCGTCGGCAGCAGCCCGACAGTTCACGGTTCGATCGGCTGATCCAGCGGTAGGCGACCGGGTTTTCCCGGTCGCCTACAGTTGTTCTATGCCTGCAAAATCTGATCCCGCCGATATCGGCGATGTCGAACCCTTAGCCGACAGCACTGCCAGCCAGGCCCGACGCGTCGTGGCCACCTACGCGGTCGATGCTGACGAATGCCGGATGTTCCTCTCGATGCTCGGCATTGGACCGTCGAAAATCGAGGCCTAGATGTCTCCGGAGGGCGGCCGCAATTCCGTCTCCGGAAATTCCGACTTTGTCGTGGTGGCCAATCGGCTGCCGATCGACATGGAGCGGTTGCCGGACGGCAGCACGACGTGGAAGCGGAGCCCGGGCGGTCTGGTGACCGCCCTGGAGCCATTGCTGCGCAAACGCCGTGGCGCGTGGATCGGCTGGGCCGGTATCCCCGACAGTGACGAGGAGCCGATCGTCGAGGACGGTCTGCAGCTCTTTCCCGTTTCGCTGTCCGCCGAGGACGTGGCGAGTTACTACGAGGGATTCTCCAACGCAACCCTGTGGCCGCTCTACCACGATCTGATCGTCAAACCCGAATACCACCGCGAATGGTGGGACAGCTACGTCGACGTGAACCGCCGGTTCGCCGAGGCCACCGCACGGGCCGCGGCCCAGGGCGCGACGGTCTGGATCCAGGATTACCAGCTGCAACTGGTGCCGAAGATGCTGCGCATGCTGCGTCCCGACGTCACCATCGGCTTCTTCCTGCACATCCCGTTCCCGCCCGTCGAGCTGTTCATGCAGATGCCGTGGCGCACGGAGATCGTCGAGGGCCTGCTCGGGGCGGACCTGGTCGGCTTCCATCTGCCCGGCGGGGCGCAGAACTTCCTGGTGCTGTCGCGACGGCTGGTCGGCGCCAATGCCTCCCGGGCCTCGGTCGGAGTGCGTTCGCGCTTCGGTGAGGTGCACGTCGGTTTCCGGACCGTCAAAGTCGGGGCCTTCCCGATCTCGATCGACTCGGCCGAACTCGACAGCAAGGCCCGCAACCGCAGCATCCGGCAGCGGGCGCGCCAGATCCGTGCCGAGCTCGGCAACCCACGCAAGATCCTGCTCGGGGTCGACCGGCTCGATTACACCAAGGGCATCGACGTTCGACTACGGGCCTTCTCCGAACTACTCGAGGAAAGCCGCGTCAAACGCGACGACACCGTTCTGGTGCAGCTGGCGACACCCAGCCGTGAGCGCGTCGAGAGCTACATCGCGATGCGCGAGGACATCGAGCGTCAGGTCGGCCACATCAACGGCGAGTACGGCGAAGTCGGCCATCCGCTCGTGCACTACATCCACCGGCCGGTGCCGCGCGATGAGCTCATCGCGTTCTTCGTGGCCGCCGACGTCATGCTGGTAACCCCGTTGCGGGACGGCATGAATCTCGTGGCCAAGGAGTACGTCGCCTGCCGCAGCGACCTCGGCGGCGCGCTCGTGCTCAGCGAATTCACCGGCGCGGCAGCCGAATTGCGTCAGGCATATCTCGCGAACCCGCACGACCTCGAAGGCGTCAAGGATGCCATCGAGGCTGCGCTCACCCAGATCCCCGAGGAGGGCAAGCGCCGGATGCGCGCACTGCGCAGGCAGGTGCTCGCCCACGATGTCGATCGGTGGGCCCGGTCGTTCCTCGAAGCGCTGGCGTCGACTAAATCGGATTGATCGCGTCGATCAGCCATTTGCCGTCGACCTTACGGTACTCGACGCGCAGTCGGCTGCCGTCGTAGAGCGGCTGGCGGGACTGGTCGGTGACCGTGCGGTTCATGTACACGAGCACCGAACCGGACTCCCGCTGCGCGGCCATGACACCGACGCCGACGACGTTGATCTGCACGACGAGCTGACGCTTGCGCGCCTCGGGGATCACCGTCTTGGTCGCGTCCTCCTCGAACTTCTGCCGGAAGTCGGGAGTGAGCAGCGGATAGGTCTCGATGAGGCTGCGCTCGACGGTCTGGTAGTCGTAGCCGAACATCTTCGGGATCTGGTCGGCCGCCAGCGGAGCCAACTCGGCCCGGGTGGCTTGCTGCCCGTGCTGCTGCACGCGGTTCCAGTACAGCACTCCCCCGGCACCCGACAGCGCGACGAACGCCACCGCCAACAGGCCGATCAGCAGCCCGGCGACTTTCGACCGCATCAGTTGCCCCCGTCGGGGTACTTGAGGTCGTAGCCGGTCATGTGACCGTTGTCGTCCTCGTGCACGATGACGCGCAGCCGGTACGGACGCGTGGGCGAGTTCACCCCGTCGAGGTCGGTGACCGTCACCCACACCGACACCAGCACTGAGGCGTTGTTCGCGATCTCGTCGACCTTCTCCAGCGCGGCCCCGTTGACCACGGCTTCGGAGCTGGCATTGGTGTCGCGGAACAGCGCCTTGAGATTGTCGACGTTGTTGCCCTGGCTCATCATGTCGCGCAGGGGCCCGCTGGTCCCGTCGACGAATCGGTTCACGCTCTCGTCGATGGTTTCCTGCGTGTAGCTGAACATGTTGACCACGGTCTGCTTGGCCGTGTCGACGAAGCGCTCGTCGCGGGCTTGTGCGGCGTCGACCGTGCGCTGTTGATCGACCATCACATAGGTCAGGACACCCATGCCCACCGTCGCGACGGCCAGCACCGCGGCCGCGACGATCGCCACCAGCCGGCCGTTGGGCCGACGCCGCGGCGGCGCCTTGACGGGTTTGGCCACCCGGACCTTGGTCACGGGCGGCTCGACCCGCACCTCTGCCGTCGTCGTCGCCGTTGCCTCACCGGCGGCCGGGCCGGCCGCCCGGGACGCACGGCGGCGCACCGGCCTCGATGTTTCTAAGGCCGTGTCTTCGCTCATCAAGCCTGCCTTGGATCCAGCATCAGGTCTACCCAGGTCTCCGCGGGTGCCAGGTTGTCGGCTCCGGGTGCGTACACACCGGTGCCGCCGTCGCCTGCCGCGAAGACCCCACTGTGCTGATCGTAGGTGCCGATACCTTGCGGGCTGGCCAGTGGTGCCTCGGCGGGCAGCGGACCGTCCCCCGCGGGAGGCGGGATCGGGGCCCCGGCGGGCGGCGCCGGCGGCGGTACCGCAGGCGGAGCACCTGCCGGCGGCGGGGCCGTGCGGCCGTATGGCGGCACGATCTGGTCGGGCGGCGCGTAGTACGGCAACGGCGGCGGTGGCGGGCCCACCTGGTTCGGCGGCACCGGCAGCGGGAACGGCGCGTGCGGCGCGGGCCCCGGCCCCGGCTGCACACCCGGCGGCAGTTGCACGACCGGTGGCCCAGGATCCGGATCCACCTGCGGCGGGATCATCGGGAACTTGTTGGGCGGCAGGATGTTCCGGCCGTCCTGGATCGGCTCGCCATACGGGATCGGCGGGCCACGCCACGGGTTGCTGCCGATGGGCACGAAGCCCTTGGGATCGCGGCACAGCTGGATCGTCGGGGCGCGCTTGCCGGGGAACTCCATGCACGGATAGTTACGCGCGCCACGCACGACCGCCGGATCGTTCTGTGCGGTCTTGCAGTACAGGTCGGGGGGAAGCTCGCGCAGCGTCTCGTCGGCAGGCGACCGGATCTCGGTCGCCGGGATGAAGCCCACCGAGCACGGCGGTGGATCGCCGAGGTCGACCTTGAAGTCGAGCTTGCCGCCCTCATCGGTGGGGACGCCGCCGGCCACCGTGTTGAGTGCCGACATCAAGGCCGGGAAGATCACCAACGCCTGCTCGAGCGACTTGCTGTAGATCACGCCGATGCGCCCGAAGTTGGCCAGGTTGGCCGCGAGGATCGGGAACGTCGGCCGGATCCCGCTGAACGCGGTGTTGGCCTCGGCCGTCGCGCCGG
This sequence comes from Mycolicibacterium wolinskyi str. Jessa 2025, assembly GCF_049241375.1. Lineage (NCBI taxonomy): Bacteria > Bacillati > Actinomycetota > Actinomycetes > Mycobacteriales > Mycobacteriaceae > Mycobacterium > Mycolicibacterium wolinskyi. The sequence goes on along the minus strand of NZ_CP185960.1, from coordinate 903,532 downwards.
GCACGGTCTTGAGCGTCGTGCGCAGCTGCGGATCGGCGTTGGAAACTTCACCGGTGAACCGCGCCAGGCCCTCGGCCAGGGACCGGATGTCGTCGCCACCACGGATCTGGGCATCCAGGAACGGACCGGCCTGGTCGATGAGCTTGGTGGTCTGGTCGTAATTGGCGTTGGCCTCGTCCACCAGCAGCCGCGACGATTCGATCAACCGCGCGAGTTCCGGCCCGGAGCCGTTGAACGCCTTGAACGTTTCGCGCAGCAGATCCTGCAGCCGGCTGTCCCCGATGCTGCTGACCAGATTGTCGGCCTCTTGCAGAAGGCCGGCGATGTCCTGGCCGACGCGGGTGTTCTGCTGGTCGATGGTGGCGCCGTTGCGCAGTTTGTCCGCCGACGGATCGTCGGGCGGGATCAGGTCGATGTACTGCTCGCCGACGGCCGAGACACTCTTGACGGTGGCGGTGACATTCTCCGGGATGGCGGTGCTGCTGTTCAGCCGCATCTTGGCGACGACGCCGTCGGGCGCCAGCCCCACCGACTCGACGCGCCCCACGGTGACGCCGCGATAGGTCACGTTGGCGTTCTGGTAGATACCCGCCGGCAACGAAGTTGGCGTTCACGTTGTAGGTGCCGATGCCCACCGCGGCGGGCAGGTGCAGATAGAAGATCGAGATCGCGCCCACGGTCAGCACCGTGACGATCCCGAAGATCATCAATTGCATCCGAGTCAGCCGGTCGATCATTACGGCGTCCCCTCGTGCTGTGTCGCGGTACCCGGTGGAATCTTGAACGGGTCGGCGGCCTGTCCGGACAGGTTCGCCATCGCACCGGTCAGGAAGTCCGGCGGATTGATGACCTCGCTCATGTGCTTCATGTTCGGATCGAAGCCCGAGGTGGTGAACATCGACTCACCGAACCGCCGCAACGTCAGGTCGAACGTCACGAACACGTTCAGATAGTCGCCGCGGACCGCTTGGCGCAGGTACTTGTAGTGGAACGGGAACGTCGGCAGGAACTCCAGGTCCTTGATGAAGTCGTCGACGTTGTCGTTGAACGCCTTGATCACCGGATAGAGGTCCTTGAGGTCCGCCGCGAAATCGTCCTTCGTCTGCGACAGGATGCGCGAGCCCACCTCGGCGAAGCTGCGCAGTGCGGTGAACGCCTCGACGATGTTCGTGCGGTTGTCGTTGAGCACCTTGAGCGCCGCGGGCAACGTGTCGAGCGTGCGGCCCAGATTGTCCTTGCTGCGAGCCAAGATCGACGCGAACCGGTTGAGACCGTCGGCAGCGGCGATGATGTCGTTGGTTTGGCGGTCCAGCGACGACGTCAGCTCGGCCAGGCGGGGAATCAGGTCGGTGAAACTGCCAGCGCGGCCGGCCACGGCCGCATACGCCTCATCGGTGATGTCCTGCAGGGCACCGAGATTGCCCTTGTTGACCACCATCCCGAGCGAGGACAGCACCTCCTCGGTGGTCGGATATCGGCCGGATTCGGCCAACGCGATGTTGGAGCCCTCGCGCAGCTCGCCCTCCCCCGGCTCGTCGACCGGCGCGGCCAGTTCCACGTGCTGAGACCCGAGCAGCGACGTCTGTGCCACCCGCGCGGTGGCGTTGGCCGGGAGCTTGACGTTGCCGTCGAGCGACAACTCGACGGCCGCATAGAACGTTCCGTCCGGACGCTGCACCGCGTCGAGGCCGGACACGCTGCCGACGGTCACGTCGTCGACCATCACCGGCGAGTTCTGCGGCAGCGTCGCCACATCCGGCAGCTGCACCGTGACGGTGTAGGAGCCGGGACCGTGCCCTGCGGTGCCGGGCATGTTGAGCGAATTGAGGCCGCCGAACTGGCATCCCGCCAACAGCATCGCGCCGCTGCCGAAGGCCACCGTCCGGCAGGTGAGCCGTGATGCCTTGCTTCCCAACGCTTTACCTCTTGTGATCGATGAGGTCATCCGCCGGCTCCTGCCTGCGGGGGCAGCGGTGCGGCCGGATCGGGAGCGGGGCCAGGGGCCGGCGCCTCAGGTCCGCCCATGTGCGAGCTCGTCGGTGGCGGAAGGGCAGGCGCACCCGGCGCCGCCGCAGCCGGGTCGGGCGGCAGGATCAGCGAGCTCAGCGACGCGTCCGGCGGGATCTGCGGCGGCGTCACACCAGGGGCGTTCTGCCACTGCAGGTACGGCACCGGCGTCTCCGACTTGGCCTCGGTCTCCGGGGTGTCGTAGATGATCTGGCCCTTGTAGGCCGTGATGCTGTTGATCGGGTGGAACAGCAACGGCGGGTAGTTCATCGTGATGCGCTTGAGCACCGGACCCATGCGCTGCCTACAGATCTCGGCCCGCTTGTAGTTGTCCGGGTTGGCACCGGTGTCGAACGTGCCGCCGCAGATGAACTGCACCGGGTTCGCGAAGTTGGGCAGTGAGAGCAGACCACCGACGGTGCCCTGGGCCGGGTTGTAGATGTTGTAGAAGTTCGCCAGGCCGTTGGGCGTGATGTGCAGGATCTGCTCGATGTCGTCGCTGTGGTCGGTGAGGATCTGGGTGAAGTCGGCGAGCTTGCCCACCTGCGCGATGAGCGCGTCGTTGCTCTCGTCGAGGAAGCCACGGACATCGCTGAGCGCCTGATTGAGCGTGGCCAGCGTCGAGTCCAACCCACTGGAGCTGTCTGCCAGCACCTGCGACACCGACGCCACATGGTTGGTGAACTGCACGATCTGCTCGTTGCTGTTGGACAGCGCGTCGACCAGAACCTGCAGATTCCTGATCGTGCCGAACAGATCCGCACGCGAATCGCCCAGTCGCCCAGCCGTTTGGGACAGCTCGCGCAACGCATTGCGGAACGAGTCGCCGTTGCCGTCGAACGTGTCGGCGGCCTGGTTGACGAACTGCGAAAGCGGGCCCTGAACCGAGCCCTGCTGCGGGCCGAGCTGCGTGCTGAGCTGGGTCAGCTGCTCTTTCACCTCGTCCCACTCGACCGGAACGCCCGTGCGGTCCAGTCCGATCGACGCGCCCTCGGCCATGACGTCGCCCTCGGTGTAGGCCGGGGTGAGCTGAATGAACCTGGCCGACACCAGGTTCGGTGCGATGATCAAGGCCTTGGCGTCGGCGGGCACCTTGACGCCGTCGTCGATGGTCATCGTGATCTTGACGTCGGACGGCCTCGGCTCGATCGAGTCGATCTTGCCGACCGGCACGCCGACCACGCGCACCTCGTCGCCCGGGTAGAGCCCGACCGCGTTGGTGAAGTAGGCGGTCAGCTTGTGACCGACCCGCGACGGCCACACCTGGAACACCCCGACCGCCAGGGTCACCAGCAGCAGGGCGGCCAGTCCGATACGAAGCCAGCGACTGCGGCTGGACACCGAATTGTCTTGGGTCATGGCGATTTCGGCCTAATGATCGTCCGCTCGGAGATATAACCGCGCAACATGTCGGCGAGGCTGTCCGGCAGTTTGCCCGGTTGGAAGTAGGTGTCCAGCAGTACCTCGGACATCGCCGCGGGCGGCAAACCGTACAGGTTGATCTGGAAGCCGGGCCCCGAGCCGACGACCTCACCGAGCGCGGTCGCGTACGGCGGCAACCGCTTGAGCGCCTCGCCGATGTGCTCGCGACGTTCCAGCAGGTTGTCCATCACCAGGTTCAGCTTCTCCAGGGCCGGCTTGAACTCGCGGCGGTTGTCGGCGACGAAGCCCGAAAGCTGTTTGGACACATCGTCGATGCCGGCGATCAGATTGCTCAGCGCCTGCCTGCGTTCGTCGAGCGCCGCGAACAGCATGTTGCCGTCGGTGACGAGCTGGTTGACCTGCCCGGCGCGCTGCGCCAGCAGATCCGACACGCGTTTCGCGTGCATCAGCAGCTGCTCGAGCGCCTCGTCGCGCTTGTTGATGCTCCGCGACAGGTTGGCCACACCGTCGAGCGCGCCCCGCAACTGTGGCGTGGCGTCGCGCAGCGTGTCGGTGAGGGTCTGCAGGGCCTGCTCGAACTTCGGCTTGTCGAGATCGCTGACGTTCTGTCCGAGATCCTGCAGAGCCGTGTTGAGGGTGTAGGGAGTCGTGGTGCGCCCCAACGGGATGACGGTCTGCGATCCGGAACCCTTCGGGGTGACCGCAAGCGACTTCTCGCCGAGCACGGTGTCGGTCTTGATGGCGACGAGCGACTGGTCGCCGACCTTGATGTTGCGGTCGACGGTGAAACTGACCTTGGCGGCATCACCGGCCAACGCCACGCCGGTGACCTTGCCGACGGTGATGCCCGAGACGTTCACGTCGTTTCCGGGGTTGATGCCGCCGGCGTCGCTGAAGTACGCCTCGTACGGCTTGCCCTGCGGGTAGAAGGGCAGCCCGGTGTACCCGAACGACACCAGCACCAGGCACGTCACCACGAAGATGCCGAGGATCCCGGTGCGCAAGGGATTCGACTCACGTGAGTTAGCCATCTTTCGGTGCACACCTCCCCTTGGACGGGTCCGGCGGGCCGCCGAACGGAATCAGAATGTCGCTGCCTGCCGGTCCGTTGACCTTCATCCGGATCGAGCAGTAGTAGATGTTGAAGAACGAGCCGTACGCACCGAGTGCGTTGAGCCGCAGGTAGTTCTCCGCAAGCGGTTCGATGACCTTGTTGATGTCGCCCTTGCGCTCGTCCATGCGCTGCGCGAGCGGCCGGGCGTTCTCGATGACACCCTGGATCGGCCGGCGCGAGGCCTCCAGCATGGCGGTCAGGTCGTTCTCGGCCGACGCCAGTGGCGCGATCGCCCCGGCGATGGGATCGCGTCCTTCGGCCAACCCCGTGATGAGCTTCTGCAGTTCGTCGACGCTGGCGTCGAACTGGGCGCCCTTCTCGTCGACGGTGCCGAGCACGGTGTTGAGGTTGGTGATCACGTCACCGATCAGCTGATCGCGCGCGGCCAGGTTCTGGGTGAACGCGCTCGTGCTCGTCAGCAGATTCGACAACGCACCGCCCTGCCCCTGCAGCAGTTCGATCACGGCGTTGGAGACCTCGTTGACCTTGTTGCCGTCGAGCCCTTTGAGGACCGGCCGCAGACCGCCGAGCAGCGCGTCCAGATCCAGGGCGGGCTGGGTGTTCTGCAGCGCGATCGTGCCGCCCGGTGGCAGCTTGCGCAGTTCACCCGGTCCGGACGTGATCTCCAGATACCGGTCGCCGACCAGGTTTTCGTAGCGCACCACGGCCCGGCTGGAGGTGTAGAGCTGATAACGCTTGTTGACGTCGAACTCGATGTCGACGGTGTTGTCCGGGTTGAGCTTCACCGCGTTGACCGTGCCGACGGGCACCCCGGCGATGCGGACGTCCTGGCCGGCTTTGAGCCGCGACGCCTCGCTGAACGTGGCGTGATAGCCGTTGCCCGCGGCGAAGCGGAACTCACCGAAGACCACGACCAGCATCGCCGCGACCAGCAGCATGGCGACGGTGAAGACGCTGACCTTGAGCATGGTCCGATCGCGACGCATCAGAAGTCATCCCTTTCCGCGAACGCGCCGTTGAACAGGAACTGCAACGTCGCCGGTGCGTCGAACTGCAGTTCGGTGTTCGGCTGGAACGGAACGTAGGCGTTGTCGGTGACCAGGAAGGGAGCGTGATACCAGCTGCCGCCGAACTGCTTGGACGGAATGTTCGGCAGGCCACGGCAGTTCGGGCCGCCGGAGGCGTTCACGATCGGCAGGCTCTCGGGATAGGTGTAGGCCGGTGCGCCGGGCAGGAAGTTGGACGCCACGAACAGACCGGGCCGGATGCCGCCGATGATCGGCGCGAACCGGTCGACACCGATCGAAACACCCTGCAGGATGCAGCCGAACTCCGGCGAATAGTCGCCGGCGACCTTCAGCGGGGCACGCAGCCGCTGGATCGCGGCGATGTAGTCGTCGGCGGCCGGTTCCAGCGTCGCGGTGCCGTTGTTGGCCAGCCCGGTCGCGGCCAGCAGCGTGGCGTTGAGATTGGCCTGCTCGTCGATGATCGTGCGGTTCAGCGCGGGCACGTTGTCGATCACGCGGGCGATGTCGGGCCCGGCGTCGCCGTAGATGTTGGCCACCACGGCGGTCTTGGCCAGGTCGTCCTGCAGCGTGGGCAACTTCGGATTGAGTTGCTGCAGGTAGTAATTCAGCCCGCTCATGGCCGCGCCGAGGTCGTCGCCGTTGCCGCGCAAGCCTTCGCCGAGTGCGGTGAACGTCGCGTTGAGGCTGACCGGATCGATCTTGTTGAGCACATCCGACAGCGTCTGGAAGAGCGTGTTGACCTCGAGCTGGACGTCTTTGGCCGCGACGTTGGTGCCCGGTCGGAGCGAGGTTTCCTTCGGCTCCTCGGGCGGCAGGAACTCGACCGACTTGGCGCCGAAGACCGTGTTACCCGCGATCCGCACGGTGGCGTTGGACGGGATGTAGCGCAGCTCGTTGCGGTTCATCGACAGCGTCAGCTTGGCTTCGTTGCCGGCGTATTCGATGTCGGAGACCTTGCCCACCTGGATACCGCGGTACTTGACCTTGGCGTCGCGGTCCATCACCAGACCGGCGCGCTGCGAGGTCACGGTCACGGTGTCGGTCGGCGTGAACGCCGCGGTATAGGACAGATAGGTGAAGACCACCGCGGCGAGCACGATGGCGGCCAGGATCGCGGCGGCGATCCTGACGTGGCTGCGTTTCGCGCTTCCGTTCGACATCCCGCCCTACCCGGAAAGATTGAAGTTGCCGGACGCGCCATAGACGGCCAGGGAGATGAGCAAGGTGATGGTGACCACGACGATCAGCGAGGTCCGCACGGCCTGACCGACCGCGATGCCGACGCCGACCGGGCCGCCGGAGGCGTTGTAGCCGTAATAGGTGTGTACGAGCATGACCGCAATCGACATGACGATGGCTTGCAGGAAGGACCACAACAGGTCACTGGGGATCAAGAACGTGTTGAAGTAGTGGTCGTAGAGGCCCGCGGACTGTCCGTTGATGAAGACCGTGGTGAAGCGTGCGGCGAAGAACGCGGCCAGCACCGACAGCGAGTACAGCGGCACGATCGCGATCAGGCCGGCCATCAACCGCGTGGACACCAGATAGGACACCGCGTGGACGGCCATCGATTCGACGGCGTCGATCTCCTCGGCCACCCGCATCGCGCCGAGTTGCGCGGTCGCGCCCGCGCCGATGGTCGCGGCGAGGGCGATGCCGGCGATGACGGGTGCGACGATGCGGACGTTGAGGAACGCCGACAGGAAGCCGGTCAGTGCCTCGATGCCGATGTTGCCCAGCGATGAGTAGCCCTGCACCGCGATCACACCGCCGGAGGCCAGGGTCATGAACGCGGCGACGCCGACGGTTCCGCCGATCATGATCAGCGCGCCCGTGCCGAGGGTCATCTCGGCGATCAGGCGGATGGTCTCCTTGCGGTAGCGAGTGACCGCGTTGGGGATGTAGCGCATCGTCTCGCCGTAGAACAGCGCCTGCTCACCGACGGTGTCGACGACCTTGGGCACGCCGCGGAACAGGCGGCGGAAGCGAAGAGTGGCGTCGTAACTCATAGTTGTCTCTTCTTCGCGCGAGCGCTCATCAGCTCCATGTTCTTCGCGCGAGCGCTCATCAGCGGACCAGCACTCTCACCCCGATCGCCGTCATGATGACGTTGATGACGAACAGGCAGATGAACGCGTAGACCACCGTCTCGTTGACGGCATTGCCGACACCCTTCGGACCGCCCTTCACGGTCAACCCTCGATAGCAGCCGACCAGACCGGCGACGACCCCGAACAGCAAGGCCTTGATCTCGGCCAGCACCAGCTCACCGAGGCCGGTCAGCACGGTCAGCCCGTTGATGAAGGCGCCGGGGTTGACGCCCTGCAGGAACACCGAGAAGACATAGCCACCGGACAGACCGATCGCGCACACCAGACCGTTGAGCAGAAGGGCGACGAACGTCGACGCCAGCACCCGCGGCACCACGAGACGCTGGATCGGGTCGATGCCGAGCACCCGCATGGCGTCGATTTCCTCACGAATCGTGCGCGCACCGAGGTCGGCGCAGATGGCCGTCGCGCCGGCACCCGCGACCACGAGCACGGTCACGACCGGGCCGAGCTGGGTGATGGTGCCGAACGCGGTGCCTGCCCCCGACAGGTCGGCGGCGCCGATCTCACGCAGCAGGATGTTGAGGGTGAACGCCACGAGGACGGTGAACGGGATCGCAACCAGCAGCGTCGGCACGAGCGACACGCGCGCGATCATCCACGTTTGATCCAGGAATTCCTTGAGCTGGAACGGTCGGCGGAAGATCTTGGCGAAGGTGTCCAAGGACATCTCGACGAAACCGCCCACGGCCCGGGCCGGAGCCGCAAGCTGTTCGATCAACCTCAGCTCCGTTCTCGGGTGGGCGGGGTGGTCGTTCGACTGACCGCCAACTTTGCACAGTTTGCGTTGGCGAAAGTTCGGTGACCGCGCGCCGTGGCGGCCCTCCCACCCCTTGGTCTTACGTGGCTCGTAGTGAGCCGGATCATACTAACTAGAACACGTTCGCAGTGTCAAAGAACAGCAAATCATAGGAAAACTACATTGTTTTCCCAGTTCAGAGCACGTTGCCCAGCGCACGTTCTAGAACGTGTTCTAACGGCCGCCGAGCCCTGACAACCGAGACTGTCAGTCTCGCGACATCATCAGCTCGGTCGCCGAGAATCCACGCTCCGGGTCACGATCAGCAAAGTACTCGTGCAACGTCGCACCGAGGTCCGCCGGAGCCCACGCGTCGGCGTTCGCGGTGAAGTGCTTTTCCGCCGTGGGCGCCGCGACCAAGGTGACAGTTGGACCATAAACGATGAACAGCTGACCGTTCACTGCTTCCGACGCCGGGGAGCACAGGAACCGCACGAGCGTCACCACATGGTCGGTCGACAATGGGTCGACCTGCCCGTCGGCGAGCTCGGGAACGTCCCCGAACACGTCGGCCGTCATCGCGGTCCTGGCCCGCGGCGCGATGGCATTGGCCCGCACCCCGAACCGCTCCAGCGCCCGGGCCGCCGACAGCGTCAACGCCGTGATGCCCGCCTTCGCGGCGCCGTAGTTCGGCTGGCCGACCGGACCGGACAGGCCGGCCTCCGACGAGGTGTTGACGATGCGGCCGTACACCGTTCCGTCGCCGGCCTTGGCCTGCGCGCGCCAATAGGTCGCGGCATTGCGGGTGAGCAGGAAATGGCCGCGCAGGTGGACCGCGATGACGGCGTCCCACTCTTCGTCGGTCATGTTGAACAGGATCCGGTCGCGAGTGATACCGGCATTGTTGACGACGATGTTGAGCCCGCCGAGACCGTCGGCGGCCGCGACGAGCTCGTCGGCGGTCGAGCGCTGGCTGATGTCGCCTGCCACGGCGACACCCTTCGAGCCGGCCGAGGCGATCTCGTCGAGCACGTCGGATTTGTCGAGCGCGCCGGCCATGTCGTTGACCACCACGGTCGCGCCCGCCTGGGCGAGCCCGATCGCCTCCGCCCGGCCCAGCCCGGCGGCCGCGCCGGTCACCACGGCGACCTTTCCGGACAGATCGATCTGGGCGTCAGCGCTGCTGTTCGTCGTCAATTTATGAATACCTCTAGTCTTTCCGGATCAGGGCTGCCCGCGGGCATTCGGCGACAGACTGCTCGGCCAGTTCCTCCTGGTCGGCAGGGACCGGGTCGGCTTTGACCACGGCGTAGTCCTCGTCATCGAGATCGAACAGATCAGGGGCGATTCCCACGCACACCGCGTTACCTTCACAGCGATCACGGTCAACTTCAACTCGCATGACGACCTCCTCACGACGTGTGCGTGCGCCGGGCTGGGGGCACGCAGCCACAGAATACGACCCGGCGTGAACACTGCCGGCCCAATACCGGCCTGGACCCCAAGACTAGAACGTGTTACAACCGGGTGGGAAGTCAGGTCTAACAAGCAGTGAGGATGCAGCGGATGCGGATCGGTTACACCCCCGAGCAGGAGGAGCTGCGCCGCGAGCTGCGCGCCTACTTCTCCCAACTGATGACCCCCGACCGGGTCGAAGCGCTGAACTCGTCGGAGGGCGAGATGGGCCGGGGCAACGTCTACCGCGACACGGTCGCACAGATGGGCAAGGACGGCTGGCTGACCCTGTCGTGGCCCAAGGAGTTCGGCGGCCAGGCCCGCCCGCCCATGGACGGGCTGATCTTCACCGACGAGGCGGCCATCGCGGGCGCGCCGGTGCCGTTCCTGACCATCAACAGCGTCGCGCCGACGATCATGCATTTCGGCACCGAGGAGCAGAAGAAGTTCTTCCTGCCCAAGATCGCCGCGGGCGAGCTGCACTTCTCGATCGGCTATTCCGAACCCGGCGCGGGTACCGACCTCGCCGCCTTGCGCACGACCGCGGTCCGCGATGGTGACGATTACGTCATCAACGGTCAGAAGATGTGGACGAGCCTGATCGCGTATGCCGACTACGTGTGGCTGGCGGTGCGCACCAACCCCGAGGCCAAGAAGCACCGCGGCATCTCGATGCTGATCGTGCCGACCACCGCCGAGGGCTTCTCGTGGACGCCCGTGCACACGATGTCCGGCGTAGACACCAGCGCCACCTACTACCAGGACGTGCGCGTGCCCGTCAGCAACCTGGTCGGCGAGGAGAACGCGGGCTGGAAGCTGGTCACCAACCAGCTCAATCACGAACGCGTCGCGCTGGTCTCGGCCCAGCCGATCTACGTCGCGCTCAACGGTGTGCGCGAATGGGCGCAGAACACCAAGGACGTGCACGGCAAGCGCCTGATCGACGCCGAGTGGGTGCAGCTCAACCTGGCTCGGGTGCACGCCAAGGCCGAGGTGCTCAAGCTCATCAACTGGGAACTGGCTTCGGCGCAGGACGCGGCCCCCTCCCCCGCCGACGCGTCGGCGGCCAAGGTGTACGGCACCGAACTCGCGACCGAGGCGTACCGCCTGCTGATGGAGGTGCTCGGCACGTCGGCGACGCTGCGCGCCGACAGCCGCGGCGCACTGCTGCGCGGGCGGATCGAACGGTTCCACCGGTCCGCGCTGATCCTCACATTCGGCGGCGGCACCAACGAGATTCAGCGTGACATCATCGGCATGGTCGCGCTCGGCCTGCCCCGAGTGAACCGGTAAGGACGGCACACCAATGGATTTCAAGACCACCGAAGCGGCCACCGACCTCGGCGGCCTGGTGCGCACGATCACCGAGTCGGTGTGCACGCCCGAACACCAGCGCAAGCTCGACGGTCTGGAGCAACGATTCGACCGTGACCTGTGGGCCAAACTCGTCGAGGCCGACGTGCTCTCGGCCGCGGCCCCCGAATCCGTCGGCGGCGGCGGCTTCGGCGTGCTGGAGCAGACGGCGGTGCTGACCGCGCTCGGCCGCCAGCTCGCCGCCGTGCCGTACCTGGATTCGGTGCTGCTCGGCGCGGGCGCACTCGCGGCATTCGGTTCGGACGATCTGCGCACGCAGTGGGCAGTCCCTGCGGTGGCCGGTGAGAAGATCCTCACGGTGGCGCTCGACGGCGAGATGGGCCAGGGCCCGGTGCAGGCCACAGACGGCCGGCTCACCGGTACCCGCACGCTCGTGGGTTTCGGCCCGGTGGCCGACGCGTTCCTCGTCCCGGCCGAGACCGGTTCGGGGGTGAGCGTTTTCGTGGTCGCCGCCGATGACCCGGGAGTTACCGTCACCGCGCTCGACACGACCGGGCGCGGCAGCGTCGGGCTTCTCGAAATGGAAGGCACCCCGGTCGGCGACGGCCGGGTCGTCGGCGGCGCGGAGGTCGCGGACTGGCTGACGACGCATGCGGCGCTGGGCCGGACCGCGTATCAACTCGGGGTTCTCGAGCGGGCATTGGAGCTCACCGCCGAGTACGCGCGCGAGCGTGAGCAGTTCGACCGTCCGATCGGCAGCTTCCAGGCGGTGTCGTCGCGGCTGGCCGACGGGTACATCGACATCAAGGGGCTGCGGCTCACGCTCACCCAGGCCGCGTGGCGGCTGTCGGAGGACCTTCCGGCCGACATCGATGTCGCCAGCGCCGCCTTCTGGGCCGCCGAGGCAGGCCACCGAGTCGCCCACACCACGGTGCACGTGCACGGCGGGGTCGGCATCGACATGGATCACCCGGTGCACCGGTACTTCCTGGCCGCCAAGCAGACCGAGTTCGCGCTCGGCGGGGCGACCGGTCAGCTTCTGCGCATCGGACGTGAACTCGCCGACACGCCCGCCTGAGGTGACCGGCCCGACCGTCACCGAACTGTTGGCCCCGCTGGCCGACGTCACCGACCGCGGCATCCACGACGGTGATTCGTTCGTCAGCTGGGCCGACCACATCTCGGCAGGCGCGCAGGTGGCCGCGGCGCTCCGGGCCCGGCTGGACTCCCGCACGCGAGGAGGACAACAGGCTGGAGCCCGGCCACCGCACGTCGGGGTGCTGCTCGGCAACACGCCGTTCTTCTCCAGCATGCTGGTGGCGGCCGGGTTGACCGGATTGGTGCCCGTGGGGCTCAACCCCACCCGGCGCGGCGATGCGCTGATCCGCGACATCGAACGGGCCGACTGCCAGCTCGTGCTGGCCGACGATGCCGGCCTCGTACCGCCGGGTGTCGACTACATCGACGTCGAATCCGAAGGCTGGGCAGCCGAACTCGCGTCACACGCGGGCGCCCCGGTGACCTTCGCCGACCCGTCGCCCGACGACCTGTTCATGCTGATCTTCACGTCCGGCACGAGCGGTGAGCCCAAAGCGGTCCGGGTGACCCACGACAAGGTGGCGTTTCCCGGCCGCATGCTGGCCGACCGGTTCGGACTCGGCCCCGCCGACACCGCCTATCTGTCGATGCCACTGTTCCATTCCAACGCGATCATGGCGGGGTGGGCCGTCGCGGTCGCGGCGGGCGCCTCGATCGCGTTGCGGCGCAAGTTCTCCGCGTCGGGATTCATCGACGACGTGCGCCGGTACGGTGCGACGTACGCGAACTATGTCGGCAAACCACTGTCCTACATCCTGGCGACCGAACCGCGGCCGGACGACGCCGACAATCCGCTGAAGATCCTGTACGGCAACGAGGGTGCGCCGCGAGACCTGGACCGGTTCGCGAAGCGATTCGGCGTCGTGGTGGTCGACGGCTTCGGTTCGACCGAAGGCGGTGTGGCGATCGCCCGGGCCCCGGGCACCCCGGAGGGTTCACTGGGCCCGCTGACCGATGAGGTCGCCATCGTCGATGTGGAGACCGGCGAGCCGTGCGCGCCCGGGGTCGTCGGGGAGCTCGTGAATCCCACTGGGCGCGGCTGGTTTCGGGGCTACTACAACGATCCCGACGCCGAGGCGCAGCGAATGGCAGGCGGCGTCTACCACACCGGCGACCTCGCGTACCGCGACGAGGACGGCTACGTGTACTTCGCGGGCAGGCTCGGCGACTGGATGCGCGTCGACGGCGAAAACCTCGGCACCGCACCGATCGAACGTATTCTGATGCGCTATCCCGACGTCGTGGAAGCCGCGGTGTACCCGATCCCCGACCCGGCAGTCGGTGATCGGGTGATGGCCGCGCTCGTGCTCGCCGCAGGCACGGAGTTCGATCCGGACAAGTTCCGGCAGTTTCTGCATGAGCAGACCGACCTCGGGCCCAAGCAGTGGCCGTCGTATGTGCGGGTCGGTACCGCACTGCCCCGCACGGAGACCTTCAAGGTGATCAAGCGGCAGTTGTCGGCCGAGGGCACCGAATGCGCCGACCCGGTGTGGGCGATCGCGCGCTAGCCGCGCACCACGCAGCGCGTGCCGCTGTATACCGTGGGCATGCATTTCATGCAGTGCACGCACAGGCCCGAGGTGGCCTCGTGCCCGCGAAAGCGGTTGACCAGCTGAGGGTCTCGCAGGAGCGCACGGGCCATCGCGACGAATTCGAATCCGTCGGCGACCGCGTCGCGCGCCGTCGCCAACGCGTTGACCCCGCCGAGCAGCATCAGCGGCATCGTCAAGGCCTCCCGGAACTGGCGCGCCGGCGGCAGGAAGAACGCCTCTTCGAACGGGTACTCCCGGAACAGCCGCCGGCCGAGCACCCGCAAACCCAGTCCGACCACGGCAGGCTGGGAGGCGATGAACTCGTCGAGGGGTACCGGGCCGCGGAAGTAGTACATCGGGTTGAGCAGGGAGCTGCCGCCGGTCAACTGCAGCGCATCCAGGTGACCGTCGGCCTGCAGCAACTGGGCGGTCGGCAGGCTGTCGGTGAGCCAGAATCCGCCGCGGACGCCGTCGTCCATGTTGAATTTGGCTGTCACGGCGACGCTTTCGCCGACGGCGGTGCGGACCTCTTCGGCCACCCGCCGGGCCAGCTCGGCCCGCCGCGCGGTGGTTCCGCCGTAGGCGTCGGTCCGCTTGTTGAGATTGGGGCTGAAGAACGAACTCAGCAGATAGCCGTGGCCCATGTGGATTTCGATGGCATCGAACCCGGCCTCGACGGCGTTGCGGGCCGCGATTCCGAACTGTCCCACGACCTTCTCGAGTTGTTCGGGCGTGGCGGCCCGCACCAGGCCCATCGCGGGCGCGCTGACCCGGGTGCTCGGTGCGAGCGAGGGTGTGCGGTTGGACAGGGTGTTGGCCACCAGGCCGGCGTGCCCGATCTGCGCACAGGTCAGGGCGCCTTCGCGGTGTACCGCGTCGGTGAGCCGGCGCAGCGCCCGGGCGCGGTCGGCGTCCAGCACGATCGTGTCGCGATGCACCCGGCCGCCGGGCGATATCGCGCAGTAGGCGACGGTCGTCATCGCCGCACCGCCCTTGGCGACCTCGACGTGGAAGTCGACGAGCGCATCGGTGACCTGCCCGAGCGGCATCACGCCTTCGAACGTCGCGGCCTTGACGAATCGGTTCTTGAGCGTCAACGGACCAAGGGCCATCGGCGTGAAAGGCCCCGCTGCCACCGAGTTTTCCACTTTCGATACCATTGGCATCGAAATATAGCAGGCCGCGACGAGAGGTGAATCGTGCGAATCGCCATGACCGGTGGAACCGGTTATCTGGGGGCCCACATCGTCCGAGGCCTGCTCGAAGCCGGGCACGAGGTGCGTCTGCTCGCGATCCCGGGGGTCGACGACGCGGTGATCGAGCGCCTCGCCGATGCCGGAGACATCACGGTGATCGAGGGCGACATCCGCGACACCGCCACCGTCGACGTGCTGCTGTCCTGCTGCGATGCCGTGATCCACGCCGCGGGCGTGGTCGGTACCGACCGCCGTCGCACCGAATTGATGTGGCAGATCAACGCTTACGCGACCGAGGCAGTGCTGACGCGCGCCGTCGCGGCCGGGCTGGATCCCATTGTCTCAGTGAGCAGCTACAGCGCACTGTTCCCGCCACCGGACGGCGTGATCTCGCGCGACACCCCCACCGCACCGGGACGAAGCCCGTACGCGCAGACGAAAGCATACGCCGACCGGGTCGCGCGGCGGTTGCAGCGCGCAGGCGCGCCCGTCGTCGTCACGTATCCGTCGAGCGTGGTGGGCCCGGCCTATTGGACCGCGCCGGGCGTGACGGAGCGGGGTTGGGCACCGATCGTGCGCGCGCGGGTCGCCCCGCGGCTGCGGGGCGGGATGCAGATGATCGACGTGCGCGACGTCGCCGACGTCCACATCAGGCTCATGCAACCCGGACGCGGCCCACGGCGCTATGTGTGCGGCGGCACCATGGTGAGCTTCGACGACATGATCGACACCCTGCAGCAGGGGTCGGGTTTACGGATCCGGCGAATCCCGCTGTCGCCAAAGGCTTTCCGGGCGATTGGCTGGTGCTCGGATCTCATCGGCGGGGCGTTGCCACTCGGTGACGGTCTCAGCTATGAGGCAGCGATGCTGTTGACCGCCGCGACCCCGACCGATGACGGCCACACCCGCGCGGAACTCGCGATCGACAGCTGGCGCTCACCGCAGGCGGCGATCCTGGAGTCAATCGGGGGGTGAGGCGCCCAGCGCGGAACACAGCAACCGCACCAGGTGGCCTTGCAGCGCGGGCGAATCGTCGTCTACGGCAACCGTGGTGACGAACAACGCCGCCCCGGCCGCCATTGCCAGCGCAGCCCGCGCGTCCGCTTCACTTCCGTATCCCTGCTCGGCGAACATCGTGATCGCCGGGCCGCTGAACTCGCTCCACAGCGCGGTGCGCAACTCGTGGTTCTCGCGCAGCGCCAACAGCAATCCGGGTACCGCCTCGTAGAGGTCGGGCCTGCTGAACAGTTCGTGACTGCCGCGCACCACCCACTCGATCCAGCCGGTGAGATCGGTGCCCTCGAACGGCGACATGTCCGGCGACTCGCCGAATATGGCGTGTAGCACCAGTTCTGCCTTCGACGACCAGCGCCGGTTCAGGCTCGAACGCCCGACACCCGCGCGGGCGGCGACCAGCCGGACACTCAGATCGTCCCAGCCGACCTCGACGAGCAGCTCCCGCGTCGCGGCCAGCACCCGTTCGTCGATCGACGTGTCGCGTGGACGCCCGGTCATGCCCCGATTCAACCGCATGGCCACGCGGGTACCGTCGGGTCTGTGGGCTACCGCGAGCAGTCTCCGCCGCCTGAGCTGGCCGCCCTCGTGGAATGCAGCTGGACCCGCACCGGGCGCGTCGAGCCCGGTCGGGTGCTGCCCGACGGCTGCATGGACTTGATCCGTTCCGGCGACCAGACCATCGTGGCAGGACCAGATACCACCGCCTACCTCGCCGCGGGCAGCCCGCATCCCATACAGGGCTTGCGGTTCCGGCCAGGCGTGTTGCCGCGGCTGCTCGGCGTCCCGGCTGCCGAGGTGCGAAACATCCGGGTGCCACTGCACGACCTCCGCACGGTCCGCCGCGACCGCTCGCTGTACGAACTCACGGCCGACCTCGCGTCCGGCAGGCCCGGCACCGCGACCGCGCCGTGGTCGTTGCCGACGCTGCGCGAGGTGACGAACCGGCTCGCCGACGGGGCGGCTGTCGGCGACATCGCGCGTGCGACCGGCTGGTCGAATCGCACACTGCAACGCCAGTGCGCGGCGGTCTACGGCTACGGGCCGGCGATGTTGCGGCGCGTGTTGCGGTTTCGGCGGGCTGTGCGGCTGCTGAGCGCCGGACTGCCTGCCGCCGATGTCGCGGCGCAGGCCGGCTACGCCGATCAGCCGCACCTGCACCGCGAGGTTCGCGATCTGGCCGGCGTTCCGCTGCGTCAGCTCGCCAGCGGCGCGTACAGATCGACCGATGTGCCGTCGGGATCCTCGACAGTCGCGTAGCGCTGCCCCCACGGCGCGTCAAACGGTTTGAGCGTGCCGGGATGGCCGGCCGCGGTGAGGCGTTCGTAGAGTTCGTCGACATCGGACGGCGTGTTCAGGCCGAACGCGATCGCGACGCGTCCGGAACTGATCGGCGGAGTCCAGCCGGGGTGCATACCCGCGATCACCTCTTCGGTGTCGAACGCGAGTTTGTTGCCGCCCGGCAGCACCACCTCGACGTGCGGACCGTCGGGATCGGGCACGTCGAGGCCGACAAGCCGGTAGAACTCGACGGCGCGGGACAGGTCTCTGGCGACGATCTCAACGACCGCCGATATCGGTTGGATAGCCATATCCGCAGGCTATGACGCGAGAAGCCCGATGTCGTGAACAGATCGGACAGGCGGCCCTTGGTCGACCGGCGGTTCCCGAGTAGGTTGACCGTAACCGCTAGTTACTCGCCAGTAGGGAGGGTCAGCCATGCCCGCTCCGTCCGCCGCGGAATTCGCCCGGCTCCGCAAGCTCGTCGCGATCGAAGACGTCGATGCCCGCCAGTCGAGATCGATCGAGGAGGTCTTCACCGGCCGCGAGCTGACCACCATCCCGGTCGGCACCGCCGAGGACGTCACGGCCGCCTTCGCCAAGGCCCGCGCCGCCCAGGTGGCCTGGGCCAAGCGGCCGGTCAGGGAGCGGTGCGCGATCATCGAGCGGTTCCGCGAACTCGTCGCCAAGAATCGCGACTTCCTGATGGACGTGGCCCAGGCCGAGACCGGCAAGGCCCGCTCGGCCGCGCAGGAAGAGCTCGTCGACATCATGCTGAACTCGCGCTACTACGCGCGGCAGGCCGCAAAGCTGCTGGCACCCAAGCGGGTTCAGGGCCTGCTCCCGGGCGTGGTCAAGACCGTCGTCAACCACCACCCCAAAGGCGTGGTCGGCGTCATCTCACCGTGGAACTACCCCATGACTCTGTCGATCTCGGATTCGATTCCGGCCCTGCTCGCCGGCAACGCCGTCGTCGTGAAGCCCGACAGCCAGACGCCGTACTGCACCCTCGCCAATGCCGAACTGCTGTATGAGGCGGGTCTGCCCCGCGACCTGTTCGCGGTCGTGCCCGGTCCGGGGTCGGTCGTGGGCACCGCGATCGTGGAGAACTGCGATTACCTGATGTTCACCGGCTCCACGGCCACCGGGCGGTCACTGGCCGAGCAGTGCGGGCGGCGGCTGATCGGCTTCTCCGCCGAGCTCGGCGGCAAGAACCCGATGATTGTCGCGAAGGGCGCCAACCTCGATGTCGCCGCGAAAGCCGCGACCCGGGCGTGCTTCTCCAACGCCGGCCAGCTGTGCATCTCGATCGAACGCATCTACGTCGAGCGCGACATCGCCGACGAGTTCACCGCGAAGTTCGGCGAGCAGGTCCGCAACATGAAGCTGTCGCCGGCCTACGACTTCACCGCCGACATGGGCAGCCTGATCTCCGAGGACCAGGTCAAGACCGTATCGGGTCATGTCGACGACGCAAAGGTCAAGGGCGCCAAGGTGATCGCGGGCGGCAACGCCCGGCCTGACATCGGGCCGCTGTTCTACGAGCCGACGGTGCTGTCGGGCGTCACCGACGAGATGGAATGCGCACGAAACGAAACCTTCGGCCCGCTCGTCTCGATCTACCCGGTCGATTCGGTCGACGAGGCCATCGAGAAGGCCAATGACACCGAATACGGGCTCAACGCCAGCGTGTGGGCGGCCAGCAAGGCCGAAGGTGAGGCCATCGCGACCCGGATCAACTCCGGCACCGTCAATGTCGACGAGGGTTACGCACTCGCGTTCGGCAGCACCGCGGCGCCGATGGGCGGCATGAAAGCCTCCGGCGTCGGCCGCAGGCACGGGGTCGACGGCATCCTCAAATACACCGAATCCCAAACGGTCTCGACGGCTCGCGTCCTCAATCTCGATCCGCCGCTGGGTATATCGCAGACGTTGTGGCAGAAGGCCCTCACGCCGATGATCCAGGCCGTGCAGAAACTGCCCGGGCGGTGAGCACGGTCGAACGCAGCACACCGCCGCTCGCCGGCGACGAACGCGCCACGCTGGAGAGCTGGCTCGACTTCTACCGCGCGACCCTCGCGGCGAAGTGTGCCGGACTGTCCGAGCAGCAGTTGCGCACGGCCTCGGTGCCGCCGTCCCCGTTGACCCTCATGGGCATCGTGCAGCACGAGACCGAGGTCGAGCGGAACTGGTTCCGCCGGGTGCTGATCGGTGAAGAGGTGCCGTCGATCTACGGTCCCCGCTCGACGGAAGGCCATGACGGCGGCTTCGATCCCGCCATCGACATCGACTTCGAAACCGCATACGCCCGATGGCAATCCGAGATCGAGCAGTCGAAAGCCAACTGCGCAGGCCGCGCGCTCGACGACACGAGCCCGTTCATGGGCAGCGAGGTGACCCTGCGCTGGATCTACACCCACATGATCGCCGAATACGCCCGCCATTGCGGGCACGCCGATCTCATCCGCGAAAGCATCGACGGCGCGACCGGCGTGTGAACCTCAGCTTCCCGCGATACCGTCCAGCCGCTTGGTGGCTTGCTCGAACCCGGCCACGAGTTCGCCGATGATGTCGGCGACCGGGCGGATCTCGTTCATGCGGCCGACGATCTGGCCCACCGGCATCGAGACGGTGTCAGGGTTGTTCGACTCGTTCATGCGCTGGTGCGCCTCGCTGACGAGGATGTTCTGCAGCGGCATCGGCAGCGGCTCAGGCGCGTCCGGGGCATCCCAGGCGTCGGTCCACTTGGTCTTCAGCAGCCGGGCCGGCTTGCCGGTGTAGATCTTGCGGCGCACGGTGTCGGCGGTGCCTGCCCGCAGCAGCGCCTCCTGGATCGTGGAGGTCCCACCGGGCAGCCGGTGACCGAGGTCGTACTCGGCCGAGGTCAGGAACGCTGAGCCCATCCACACCCCCGACGCGCCGAGCGCGAGCGCCGCCGCGACCTGCTTGCCGGTGCCGATGCCGCCCGCCGCCAGCACAGGCGCCTTACCGTCAAGGGCGTCAACGATTTCCGGCCACAGGACCATCGAGCCGATCTCACCGGTGTGCCCGCCGGCCTCATGCCCCTGCGCGACGACGATGTCCACGCCGTTCTCGACGTGGCGCAGCGCGTGCTTGGCGCTGCCTGCCAGTGCCGCGACCGGGACACCGGCCGCGTGCGCCTGCTCGATGACGTCGTTGGGTGGTGACCCCAGCGCGTTGGCGATCAGTTTGATCGGATGCTTGAGCGCGACCTCGACATGGCTGCGGGCCACCGAGTGCAGCCAGCCCAGCACGCCCTCGTTGCGTTCCTCGTCCTCGGGAAGCGGCGGAACACCGAGATCGGCAAGGGTTTTCGCGACGAAGTCGCGATGGCTCTGCGGGATAAGTTTGTTGATGTCGACGGCCGTGCCCTCGGTCGGCACCTTGGCGGGCATGACCACGTCGACGCCGTAGGGCTTGCCGTCGGTGTTGGCGTCCATCCACTGCAGGACGTTCTCGAGGTCGTCGGCGTCGTTGAACCGCACGCAGCCGAGCACGCCGAGCCCGCCGGCCTTGCTGACCGCGGCGGCCACCTTCTCCGACGGGGTGAAGACGAAGATCGGGTATTCGATCCCGAACCGGTCGCAGAGTTCAGTACGCATTACGAATTCGCTCCCACGTGATTGGCGTGCACCTCATCGGCGGGGCGCTCCTCGGTGGTGTCCTTGGCCCACCGGTAGTCGGGCTTGCCCGCGGGCGAGCGCTTGACCTCGTCGACCAGCCAAAGGCTGCGCGGCACTTTGTATCCCGCGATCTCGGTGCGCACGAACGCGTCGAGCTCGGCCAGCGACGGGCGGGTGCCCTCCCTGGCCTGGACGACGGCTGCGACGTGCTGGCCGAACCGCGGATCCGGCACACCGACCACCAGCGCGTCGAACACGTCGGGATGCCCCTTGAGCGCGGCCTCGACCTCTTCGGGGTAGATCTTCTCGCCACCGGAGTTGATCGAAACCGAGCCGCGGCCCAGCATCGTCACGCTGCCGTCGGCTTCGACCTCGGCGTAGTCGCCGGGAATCGCATAGCGCACACCGTTGATCGTCTTGAACGTCTCGGCAGTCTTCTTCTCGTCCTTGAAGTAGCCGACCGGAATGTGGCCGCGCTTGGCGATCACACCGCGCACGCCCGAGCCGGGCTTGACCTCGTTGCCGTCCTCGTCGAGTACGACGGTGTTCTTGTCGATGGTCACGCGCGGACCACCGGTGTGCGACTGTCCCTTGGCGACGACGCTCGTGCCGCCGAAGCCCGTCTCCGACGATCCGATCGAGTCGGTGATGACGCGGTTGGGCAGCAGCTCGAGGAACTTCTCCTTGAGGCTCGTCGAGAACAGCGCGGCCGTGCTCGCGAGCAGGAACAGGCTCGACAGGTCGTACTCGGTGCCGTTGGCCTGCGCGGCGAGCAGCGCGTCCAGCAGCGGGCGGGCCATCGCGTCGCCCGTGAAGAACAGCAGGTTGACCTTGTGGTCGTGGATGGCCTGCCAGACCTCTTCGGCGTTGAATTCCGGTGTCAGCAGCACGGTTCCGCCGGAGAACAGTGCCATCCAGGTCGCCGACTGCGTCGCACCGTGGATCATCGGCGGGATCGGGTAGCGGATCATCGGCGGCCCGGCGGCGGCCTGCTTGGCCAGGCCGTACTCGTCGGCGACCGGTTCACCGGTCGCGAAGTCGGTCCCGCCGAACAGCACGCGGTAGATGTCCTCGTGGCGCCACATCACGCCCTTCGGGAATCCGGTGGTGCCACCGGTGTAGAGCAGGTAGATGTCGTCCTCGCTGCGCGGTCCGAAGTCGCGCTCGGGCGAGCTGTCGGCGATGGCGGAGTAGAACTCGACGCCGCCGTAGCGCTGATAATCGTCATCCGAACCGTCTTCCACGACCAGGATCGTCTTGACGTTCGGGGTCTCGGGCAGGACGTTGGCCACCCGGTCGGCGTAGCGCCGCTCGTGCACGAGCGCGACCATGTCCGAGTTGTCGAACAGATACTTCAGCTCGCCCTCGACGTAGCGGAAGTTGACGTTGACCAGAATCGCGCCGGCTTTGACGATGCCCAGCATCGCGATCACGATCTCGATGCGGTTGCGGCAATACAGGCCGACCTTGTCGTCCTTCTTGACGCCCTGCTCGATCAGGTAGTGGGCGAGGCGGTTGGCTTTCTCCTCCAACTGCCCATAGGTCAGCTGTTCGTCGCCCGAGATCAGCGCGACACGGTCAGGCACCGCGTCGATGGCGTGCTCGGCAAGATCCGCAATGTTCAGAGCCACGGAACCTAAACTAGAACGTGTTACATTTCGTGACAAGTCTGGGGTTGGAAAGCATGGAGGCAGGTACCTGTGAGCGAGGCGAAAAAGGAGCCCGACGCACTCATTGAGCAGCGCGGACACACTCTGATCCTGACGCTGAACCGGCCAGAGGCGCGCAACGCGCTTTCGACCGAGATGCTCTCGATCATGGTCGAGGCGTGGGACCGTGTCGACAACGACCCGGAGATCCGAACCTGCATCCTCACCGGAGCCGGCGGGTACTTCTGCGCGGGCATGGACCTCAAGGGCGCGACCAAGAAGCCGCCGGGCGATTCGTTCAAGGACGGCAGCTATGACCCGTCGCGCATCGACGGTCTGCTCAAGGGCCGTCGGCTCACCAAGCCACTGATCGCCGCCGTCGAGGGGCCCGCCATCGCGGGCGGCACCGAGATCCTGCAGGGCACCGACATCCGCATCGCGGGTGAGAGCGCGAAGTTCGGGATCTCCGAGGCCAAGTGGAGCCTGTACCCGATGGGCGGGTCGGCCGTCCGGCTGGTGCGCCAGATTCCCTACACCATCGCGTGCGATCTGCTGCTGACCGGACGCCACATCACCGCGGCCGAGGCGCTGTCGTACGGGCTGATCGGGTACGTCGTTCCCGACGGCACCGCGTTGGACAAGGCGCTCGAGATCGCCGAGGTGATCAACAACAACGGGCCGCTGGCCGTGCAGGCGATCCTCAAGACCATCCGCGAGACCGAGGGCATGCACGAGAACGAGGCGTTCAAGCCCGACACCGCCAACGGCATTCCGGTGTTCCTGTCCGAGGACGCCAAGGAAGGTCCGCTGGCATTCAAGGAAAAGCGCGCGCCCAAGTTCCAGATGAAGTAGCGACGATCGACTGGGGCCCTGCTCGTTCGAGCAGGGCCCCAGTGCTATCGGCTCACCAGTGCGGACGCGGCGGTGGCGGCGGTCCCCAGAACCGTGGCGGTGGTGGTGGCCGCCAGAACGGCGGTGGCGGCGGCGGTAACGGTCGCCAGAACGGCGGGGGTGGTGGAGGCGGCGGCCCCCAGAAGGGCGGCGGCGGTGGCGGAGGCGGGAAGAGCGGAGCAGGACCTAACGTCTGCAGACTGACCTGCGCCGAACCTGTGACCGGTTCCGCACTTGCAGCACCGGCCATTCCAGTCGCACCGGCCAGAATCGCGCCGCTGAGCACCACCCCGCCGATCAATCTCCGTTTAGTCATGCGTCGTGCCATGGCGTGCACCCCTTCTGTCGTCATGATCAGCGTTCCATCACAATTAGCGAGACTATCTAAATAGACTGACCGCCGGAAGGTGCCCACGCCATGCACAGCGGATACTTAACCAACTCATAGCAATTGCGGGCCTTGTAGCTTCCGTACCAACGCACGCCGGCGAACGCTCGAACGTCGCGCGACAACATGCCGAACCCGGCGGCGCCGTCAGTTTCTCGCGCGTAATTTGGCGATTGTGTCGGGGATGCTCGCGGACAAAGCCCGCGGCCTCGCGACCTGTCTGATGCATGAGCAACCCGACCGCCTGAGCCACCTCACGGGCGTCGCGGCTCGGTGCGAAGCACTCAGCGCGGCGGTCCCGCCCGCCGCGGTCGATGCGCTCGTCGCCGCCGGCTGGTTGCACGACATCGGCTATCTGCCCGTCCTCGGCCGAACCGGATTCCATCCGCTCGACGGTGCGCTGTACCTCCGCGAGCACGGCTGGCGTGACGATATCTGCGCGTTGGTCGCTCACCATTCCGGCAGCCGGTTCGTGGCCCGTGTACGCGGTCTCGACGAATCGTTGGGCGCATTCGAGTTCGTCGAAGACGAGTCGTCCGACGTGTTGACCGTCGCCGACAACACCGCCCTGCAGGACGGATCCTTCATCACCGTGTCCGAGCGGCTCCGTGAAAAGCTGGCACGCCACGGACCGAACTCGCCGGGCGCACTCGCCAATCCAGCCCGCGACGACTACATCCGTGCCGCGTCGGCTCGGGTGCGCAGTCGCCTCGCGGGCCACGGCCGCAGCGATCCATACCTCGCGTAAATGAGTGGGCAGCACGACGCGGTATCGATACCGTGCTGACCCATGTACGACCTCGAAGAGGCCATCAATGGGCGACATACGACCCGACTGTTCCTGCCGGACAAACCCGTCCCACGTGAACTCGTCGACGAAGCGCTCTCGCTCGCCATCCGCGCCCCCTCCAATTCGAACGTGCAGCCATGGAAGGTGCTGTTCACCTCAGGGGCGGCGCGCGACCGGCTGGTAGCCGCCCTGCTGACGCAGGCCCAAGCCGCTGAACCTCAAATCCCCCCACTGCCCGAGCAATTCGAGCACCACCGATTCGAGGTCGGTGCAGCATTGTTCGGCGCCCTCGGCATCGCGCGTGGGGACACCGAGGCGCGACGCACCGTGGTGCTGCGCAACTGGGAGTTCTTCCGCGCGCCGCTGGCCGGCATAGTTTGCATGCACCGCGACCTCGACTACGTCGACGCGATGGGTGTCGGGATGTTTCTGCAGACCCTGCTGCTGGCACTGACCGCCCGCGGTCTCGACACGTGCGTGCAGGTTTCCATCGCCGGGTATCCAGACGTGGTGCGCTCTCAACTCGGCATCGGCGAAGACCTGCGCATCCTGTGCGGCCTGGGCATCGGGTACGCCGACCCCGACTTCCCGGCGAATTCCGTACACACGCCACGTAATCCGGTGAGCGCCAATGTGGTGTTCATCGAGGACTGAGTATTGAGGTACTGAGGCCGGCCGCGCTCCGACGTCAGGCTCACCGAGGTGTCGTTGTGCCCGCCTAATAGCGACAAAGTCGCGGAAATCGCCTCAGGCGCAACGGCGTGAGCCCGCGATTGTCACGCTGGCGTGGCTCTCGAGGCCGACAGCCACTCTGGCGTGACAATGGGGTGGCTGGCGACGACGAGACTGCCGCGCCAGTAACGCAGTGGCGGAAAAAGACGCGTCAGATCGCCGCCTCGTTACTCACGCGGCCAAGTGTCCAAGCGGCTCAGCGACAATGTCGCTCGTAGTCGGGCACCCCGAATTACGTTGCGGGAGAGGAAATTGCGACACAAGCGACCGATGATGTCGCCGGCCTGGGGCTGAAGTGCCCAAAGGGCAACATGAGGCGATTTCCGCGACATTGTCGCTAACAGGCGGGCAGAACCACACCCACACATCTGCCGGGTCGCGGCGCCTAATCCCCCACGCGAGCCGTCGGCGTGAACACCACCGGCATGGACTCCGGCCCGCTCACGAAGTTCGCCGGACGCAACGGAACCGCGCCGTCGTCGGCAAGACGCAGGTCGGGCAAGCGCCGCAGTACCCGCTCGGTCATGAGCTTGAGCTCAAGGCGGGCCAGTTGATTCCCCAGGCAGAAGTGCGATCCGAAACCAAAAGCCATGTGACCGTTGGGGTTGCGGTCGATCCGGAAGTTGTCGGGATCACCGAACACCGCTTCATCGAAGTTG
Source organism: Mycolicibacterium wolinskyi str. Jessa 2025 (assembly GCF_049241375.1). Taxonomy (NCBI): domain Bacteria; kingdom Bacillati; phylum Actinomycetota; class Actinomycetes; order Mycobacteriales; family Mycobacteriaceae; genus Mycobacterium; species Mycolicibacterium wolinskyi. The sequence continues at coordinate 877,546 of NZ_CP185960.1, read as the reverse complement.
GCCGATTCGAACATCAGCATGATCTTCTCGCCGGCCTTCAACTCGGTGCCGTGGAACACGGTGTCCGCCGTCAGCGTGCGGCACATGTTCTTGACGGGCGAGGTCCAGCGCAGCATCTCCTCGATCGCGCCGGGCAGCAACTCCTCATCCGCAACAAGGGCATCCCACTGATCCCGGTGTCGCAGAAGCTGTTCGGTGCCACCCGACAACGTGTGCCGGGTGGTCTCGTCGCCGCCGATGAGGATGAGCAGCGTCTCGAAGACGATCTCGTCGTCGCTCATCCGCTGCCCCTCGACCTCGGCGTTGACCAGGATCGAGAACAGGTCGTCGGTCGGCTCGGCACGGCGTTTGGCGATCACGTCCATCGTGAAAGCCGTGTAGGCCGCGAACGTCTCCATGAGCTTCTGGATGGTCTGCTCGTCGACGTGTGACGACAGGCCGCACACGAGGTCGTCGGACCACTGCAGCAGCATTTCGCGCTCAGACGGCAGCACACCGAGCATGTCACCGATCACCGCCATGGGCAGCGGCGCGGCGATGTCGCGCACGAAGTCGCACTCGCCGCGCTCACACACGTTGTCGATCAAGGTGTCGCACAGCTTGCCGATCGAGGGCACCTTGTCCATGACGCGCTTGCGAGTGAAGCCCGCGTTGACGAGCTTGCGCCGCAACAGATGTTGTGGATCGTCCATGTCGATCATGTACGGCATTCCGGGCTGGTCGGGACGGATGCCACCGGTCGACGAGAACAGTTCGGGGTTGCGTTCAGCGTCGATGACGGCCTGATAGGTGGTGGCCGCCGCGAGCCCGTTGCGATCCCGGAACACCGGTTCGTTGGCCCGCATCCATCGGTAGGCCTCGCGAGCCCCGCCGTCCGCGTAGAACACCCCGTTCACCAGATCGACGTCCGGCTTGGTCGCGGGCAGAACCTGGGTCATGCGATCTCCTTGGCGTCGCCGAACGTCATCTGCACATTGGCAGCGGAACTGGAGATGAATGCCCGCTTGGGCAGCCCCAGCGCCGCGAGTTCCTTCGCATAGGGGTGGTCGCCGAGCGTCAGCCGCGCGCCGCCCAGCCGATATCGCACCCCGGAAAGCCGCATCTGCCCGGCGGTTTCGCGGGTGACACCGTCGAGGTGCGAGTACGTCGGGTGCACCTGGGGTTTGGAGGTGAACACCGACGGCACCCGCAGACCGGGCCGGAATTCCATGCCCACCGCGAGCCGGCCGTCGATGCTCACGTCGAACCCGAACTGGCGTCCGTCACGAACGGTGAAGTCCGCCATCACCTTTGGGTAACCCCAGATCTTGCGGCCGGCCTCCAGCGTGAAGGCCTGATCGACCGGAAGATGATGGATGAACGCACCCGCCGACTGCAGCGCACGCAACCCGGATGCAGTCGACCCGGGCGGGTTGACCATGACATTGGTCCCGTACTCGAGGTACTGGCCGAGATCGCCGTCCACGTACCGCATGAGCATCAGAATCACGACGGCCTTGCCGGGCCGGTAGCGGCACACCTGCAGGCCGCTGTAGTCGATCATCCGCTGCGCGGCGTCGGCATCCACGGAGAACATGGCCATGTGCTGGTCCGCAGTGCGGATCTGCACCGGCATGGTCACCGCCTGGCCGGCGATGGTGTGCTGGGTCACAGGCCAAATCTAGAACCTGTTCTAAACACTTTGCAAGAAGTGTCTACACGAGCGCGGCGAGCTCCTGGATCTGCTCGGCGCTGCGTCCGCTGACGACCATCGTGGTGACGCCCGCGGCCTCCCACACCTTGATCTGCTCACGCACGTAGTCGACGTCGCCGACGATCGCGGCGTCGTCGACGACCTCGTCCGGGATGACCTTGGCCGCGTCGTCCTTTCGGCCCGACCGGAACAGCGCGGTCACCTCGTCGACCACCTCGCCGTAGCCCATCCGCCGGTAGACGTCGGCGTGGAAGTTGGTGTCTTCGGCCCCCATGCCGCCCATGTAGAGCGCCAGGTAGGGCTTCATCGCGGCGAACGCGGCCGCGCGGTCCTCGGTGATGACGATGTTGGCCGTCGCGCAGATCTCGAAATCCTCGCGCGAGCGTCGCGCGCCCGGCCGCGCGAATCCCTCGTCGAGCCAGGAGTTGTAGGTGTCGGCCATGCGCGGGGTGTAGAAGATCGGCAGCCAGCCGTCACAGATTTCGGCGGCCAGCGCGACGTTCTTGGGCCCCTCGGCGCCCAGCATGATCGGGATGTCGGCCCGCAGCGGATGGGTGATCGGCTTGAGCGCCTTGCCCAGCCCGGTCGTGCCCTCGCCGGAAACCGGAAGCGGATAGTGCGGTCCGGCGCTGGTCACCGGGGCTTCGCGCGCCCACACCTGGCGGATGATGTCGATGTACTCACGCGTGCGGGCAAGCGGTTTCGGGAACTTCTGGCCGTACCAGCCCTCGACCACCTGCGGACCCGAAACACCGAGGCCGAGGATGTGGCGCCCGCCCGACAGGTGGTCCAGCGTCAGCGACGCCATCGCGCACGCGGTCGGCGTGCGGGCCGAGAGCTGCACGACCGAGGTGCCCAGCCGCATCCGGCTCGTCTCACGTCCCCACCAGGCCAGCGGGGTGAACGCATCCGACCCCCACGCCTCGGCCGTGAACACGGTGTCGAACCCGGCCGCTTCGGCCGCCGCCACCAATTCCGCGTGGTTGGCGGGCGGCTGTGCGCCCCAATATCCGAGCTGCAGTCCCAACTTCATTAGCTGTCCTCTCGACCGCTTCTTGCCACGATTCTTAGAACCTGTTCTACTCGATGTGTGACAGCCAGCCAAAGCAGCCCGGCCTCGATAGATCGCCGCGAGCCGCCACTTTCTGCGCCACTGAAACTGTCTTTTGACTACACCCGTTCAGTTGGCCCTCTGCTGAGTCAGTTCTTCACCGCCCTGCGCGAGCGCCGCATCGTCGGCGTGCGGGGTTCGGACGGGCGCGTGCATGTGCCACCCGCTGAGTATGACCCGGTGACCTACGAAGCACTGACCGAGGTCGTGCCGGTCGCGAGCGTCGGCACCGTGATGTCCTGGACCTGGCAGCCCGAGCCGCTCGAGGGCCAGCCGCTGGACCGCCCGTTCGCCTGGGCGCTGATCAAGCTCGACGGCGCCGACACCCCGATGCTGCACGCGATCGACGCGGCGGAAGGCGCGGTGAGCACCGGCATGCGGGTGCACGCGCACTGGGTCGACGAGCCCGTCGGCGCGGTCACCGACATCGCCTACTTCGTGCCCGGCGAAAACCCGGAACCCGTGCCGGACACCGCCGATGACCGCGATCCGGTGACGATGCTGGTGGTCCCGACGGCGATCGAGATCCAGCACACCGCGTCACTCCCGGAGAGCACGTTCCTGCGGGCGTTGCAGGAGGGCAAGCTTCTGGGCGCGCGCACCGTGGGCAAGAACGGCGAGAAGGGCAAGGTCTACTTCCCGCCCAAGGAAGCCGATCCCGCGACGGGCAAAGAACTCACCGAGTACGTCGAACTGCCAGACAAAGGCACGGTCACGACGTTCGCGATCATCAACATCCCGTTCGCCGGGCAGCGCATCAAGCCGCCCTACGTCGCGGCGTACGTGCTGCTCGACGGTGCTGACATCCCGTTCTTGCATCTGGTGACCGAGATCGACGCATCCGAGGTCCGGATGGGCATGCGTGTGGAAGCGGTGTGGAAGCCCCAGGAGGAATGGGGTCTCGGCATCGACAACATCTCGCACTTCCGGCCGACGGGTGAGCCCGACGCCGACTACGACACCTACAAGCACCACCTGTAAAGGGATTTCGCAATGACTTCGGGGTCAAACAGACAAGTTGCAGTGGTGGGCTTCGCGCACGCCCCGCATGTTCGCCGCACCGACGGCACGACCAACGGCGTCGAGATGCTGATGCCGTGTTTTCATCAACTCTACGAAGAGCTCGGCCTGCAGCAGACCGACATCGGCTTCTGGTGCTCCGGCTCGTCGGATTACCTTGCCGGCCGGGCGTTCTCGTTCATCTCGGCGATCGACTCGATCGGCGCGGTACCGCCCATCAACGAATCGCATGTGGAGATGGACGCCGCGTGGGCGCTGTACGAGGCCTACATCAAGATCCTGACCGGTGAGGTCGAGACCGCGCTGGTGTACGGGTTCGGCAAGTCGTCGGCCGGCATCCTGCGCCGCGTACTGTCCCTGCAGACCGACCCGTACACGGTGGCGCCGTTGTGGCCCGACGCCGTGTCGATGGCGGGGCTGCAGGCCCGCTTCGGGCTGGACGCCGGGAAGTGGACGGCCGAGGAGATGGCCCAGGTCGCGCTGGATTCCTTCGCCGTATCGGAACGAACCGACAGCGAGAAGCCGGCGAAGACGATCGAGGAACTGCTGGACCGGCCGTTCTTCGCCGATCCGCTGCGCCGCCACGACATTGCACCGATCGCCGACGGCGCGTCGGCGATCGTGCTGGCCGCCGGCGACCGGGCCCGCGAACTGCGGGAGAACCCGGCCTGGATAACGGGATTCGAGCATCGCATCGAGACCCCGGTCTTGGGTGCCCGCGATCTGACGACGTCGCCCTCGACCGCCGCCTCGGCACAGGCGGCAACCGGCGGCGACACCGGTTCCATCGAGGTCGCCGAGCTCTACGCGCCGTTCACCCACCAGCAGCTGATCCTCACCGAGGCGATTGGCCTTGGCGAATCGACCAAGATCAATCCGTCGGGTGGGGTGCTGGCCGCCAACCCGATGTTCTCGGCGGGACTCGAACGGATCGGCTTCGCCGCACAGCACATATTCGACGGATCAGCGGGGCGCGTGTTGGCTCATGCCACGAGTGGCGCTGCGCTGCAACAGAATCTGGTTGCAGTCCTGGAGGGCAAGTGATGGCTCAGAAAGCCGCGGTACTCGGTACCGGACAGACGAAGTATGTGGCCAAGCGCCAGGACGTTTCCATGAACGGTCTGGTGCGCGAGGCCATCGACCGGGCGCTGGCCGACGCAGGCGCCACGATGGCCGACATCGACGCCGTTGTGGTCGGCAAGGCGCCGGACTTCTTCGAGGGCGTGATGATGCCCGAGTTGTTCATGGCCGACGCCGTCGGTGCGACGAACAAGCCGCTGATCCGCGTGCACACCGCCGGTTCGGTGGGCGGGTCGACGGCCGTGGTCGCCTCGAGCCTGGTGAAGTCGGGCAAGTACCGCCGGGTGCTCACCATGGCCTGGGAGAAGCAGTCCGAGTCGAATGCCATGTGGGCCCTGAGCATTCCGGTGCCGTTCACCAAGCCGGTCGGTGCGGGTGCGGGCGGTTATTTCGCCCCGCATGTACGCGCCTACATCCGTCGCTCGGGTGCGCCGAACCACATCGGCGCGATGGTCGCGGTCAAGGACCGGCTCAACGGGGCCAAGAACCCGCTCGCGCATCTGCATCAGCCCGACATCACGCTCGAGAAGGTGATGGCGTCGCAGATGTTGTGGGATCCCATTCGTTTCGACGAGACCTGCCCGTCCTCGGACGGCGCGGCCGCCATGGTGATCGGTGACGAGCAGGCCGCGGACGCCCGCGTCGCCGAAGGCCACCCGGTCGCCTGGATCCACGCGACCGCGCTGCGCACCGAACCGCTCGCCTACTCCGGGCGCGACCAAGTCAACCCGCAGGCCGGGCGCGACGCCGCGGCCGCGCTGTGGCGCGATGCCGGCATCACGAGCCCGATCGACGAGATCGACGTCGGCGAAGTCTACGTGCCGTTCTCGTGGTTCGAGCCGATGTGGCTGGAGAACTTGGGCTTCGCCCCCGAGGGTGAGGGCTGGAAGCTGACCGAGGCCGGCGAAACCGCGATCGGCGGGCGCATCCCGTTCAACCCGTCCGGCGGCGTGCTGAGCTCGAACCCGATCGGCGCCTCCGGCATGATCCGGTTCGCCGAATCGGCCATCCAGGTGATGGGCAAGGCCGGCGACCATCAGGTGCCCGGTGCCCGCAAGGCACTCGGTCACGCGTATGGCGGTGGCTCGCAGTACTACTCGATGTGGGTCGTCTCGTCCGACAAACCGGGCAAGCCATGAGCCGCATGAAGTACACCGTCAGCGTGGCCATGGGCCCGGTCGAGGAATTGGTGGATCTCGCCAGAACCGCCGAAGAGGTCGGGTTCGATTCCATCGCACTGCCGGATTCGCTGTTCTACATGGAGAAGCAGGCCGCGGACTATCCGTACACCCCGGACGGTTCGCGCATGTGGAATGCCGATACACCGTGGGTGGATCCGCTGATCGCCGCGGCCGCGATGGGTGCGGTCACCTCGACGCTGCGCTTCTACACCAACGTCATGAAACTGGGCTCGCGTAATCCGCTGTTGCTGGCCCGCCAGGTCGGCTCGGTCGCGAATCTGACCGGGAACCGGTTCGGCTTCGGCGTCGGGATCGGCTGGGCGCCTGAGGAGTTCGAGTGGTGCGGCCAGCCCTATGCGAAACGCGGCGCGCGCGTCGACGAGATGATCGAGGTGATCAAGCTCGTCCTCGGCGGTGGCATGGTCGAATTCCACGGCGAGTTCTACGATTTCGAACGGCTGCAGATGAGTCCGGCACCGAGTGAGCCGGTGCCGTTCTACGTGGGTGGCCACACCCCCGTTGCGCTCAAGCGCGCGGCACGGGTCGGCGACGGCTGGACGAGCGCGATGATGACGGGCGCACAACTGGCCGAGACCGTATCCGCGCTCAACAAGCTGCGAGCCGAATATGGCAGGGCCGACGAGGCTTTCGAGTTCCAGGCGGTGTGCATCGACAAGTTCGGGGTGGACGGCCACCGCGAACTGGCCGCAGCGGGCATCACCGACAACATCGTGATCCCGTGGATCTTCGACGGCCTCGGTTTCGACGCGCCGCTGGAGAAGAAGAAGGATTCGATGAAGCGGTTCGCCGACACCTACATCCATTCGGGCTGGCAGGACTGACATGCCCATCACCGATCCCCAGCACCCAGCTCACCTGGCCGGCAAGCGCTCCCGCGCGGCGGTGGCCGCGCGGGACAAGGAGGCCTGGCTCTCGGTGTTCGCCGACGACGCGGTCGTCGAAGACCCCATCGGCCCGTCGTTCTTCGATCCGGACGGCACGGGGCATCGCGGCAAGGAGGCGATTGCGGCGTTCTGGGACAAGGCGATCGCGCCGACCGACAAGTTGGAGTTCAACTTCGTCGACACGTTCCAGTGCGGCAACGAGGAAGCCAACGTCGGCAGCATCGTCACCACGATGGGCGGACATCGGATCACCACCGAAGGGGTGTTCACGTATCGCGTCGACGAAGCGGGAAAGATGATCGCGCTGCGCGCGTTCTGGGAGGTGGACCGGGCCGCCGCGACCGCCGAGCCGGTCTAGGCGTCGGGCAGCGCCTCCAGCCCGCGCAGGTACCGCTCGGCCAGGTCGCGGTAGGCCTGCGGGTTCGAATCGACCCACATCTCGGCGCCGGTACCGGCGATCGGGCCCCGAACCTTCGCGGGTGAACCCGTGACGAGCACCTCGTCGGGGATCTTGGTACCGCCGACGACGAGCGAGTGCGCCGCGATCAGACTGCGACGCCCGATCACGGCGCCGTCGAGCACTGTGCAGTGGTTGGCGATCAGCGCTTCGGCCCCGACATGTACGCCATGCACGACGCACATGTGCGCGATCGTCGCGCGCGGCCCGATGTCGACGGGCACCCCCGGCGGGGCGTGCAGCACCGAGCCGTCCTGCACATTGGCGCCCTCCCGGATCACGATCGGCGCGAAGTCAGCGCGCAGCACCGTGTTGAACCACACCGAGGCGCCCGCCTCGATCGTGACGTCACCGATCAGCGTGGCGGTCGGGGCCACGAACGCGGTCGAGTCGACTTTCGGCGTATGACCCTCGAACGAGTACAACGGCATCGTTCACATATACCGCAGCTAGCGCGGTCGCATCGCCGCGGCGCGTACGGTAACCAGTAACTATGTCGTTCACGTCAGCCGGTCGGCTGAAGTCCCTGCTCACCACCGCACTCGCTGCTGTCGTCGTCGTCTCTGCCGGCGCCTGCGACGCAACCCAGACCCCGCCCGCGAGCGCCCCAGCCCCGGGACTGCCCGCGGCGGCACCGACGACGACATCACCGAAACCGCAGGCTTCCGATTACAGCCACCTGCTGCTGCAGGCCGAGGACGTCAGCATTCCGCCGAACACCTTCACCGCACGTTCGACGACGGTCAATCCCGACGGCCAGGACGGGGCCAGCGCGCTGTTCGTGAACGCCGACGACACCCGGGCCATCGCGGACACCATCCTCATCTACCCGGACGTCGCGACGGCGTCGGCGACCCTGCGTCAGGCCTCGGCAGCCGTGAGCACGATCGTGACCGGCGGGCCGCCTCAGCCCGTCCCCGTCGGCACCGGCGGGACCGTGATATCCGGCACTGCCCCGGACGGGTCAAAGGCCGTCACGCTGTTGATGTTCACGCAGGGCCGAGCGTTGGTGCGGCTCGAATTCGACAGCACTCCGCAGGATCCGGTGTCGCCGCAAACGGTGGCCAGCGTGGGCCGCATGCAGCAGATCGCGCTGCGGATCGGCCTTCCCGAGCGGGAGTAACCGCCACCAGTCGTGGGTATGCCGCAGGTCACGTGGCTCGCGTTGCCAGACCTGACCCGAAAACTGTAACGTGTTCTAGTTAGAGAGCAAGGACTGGAGGCGTCATGGCTACCGAGAATGTCGGAGTTCGCGAGATCGACACCGGCGCACTGCCGGATCGATATGCGCGGGGCTGGCACTGCCTTGGCCCGGCGAAGGACTTCCTGGACGGCAAGCCGCATTCGATCGAGGCATTCGGCACCAAGCTCGTGGTGTTCGCCGATTCCAAGGGCGAGTTGAAGATCCTCGACGGCTACTGCCGGCACATGGGTGGCGACCTGTCGCAGGGCACCATCAAGGGCGACGAGGTGGCCTGCCCGTTCCACGACTGGCGCTGGGGCGGCGACGGCAAGTGCAAGCTCGTTCCGTACGCCAAGCGGACGCCGCGGCTGGCACGCACGCGAGCCTGGCACACCGACGTGCGCGGGGGCCTGCTGTTCGTCTGGCACGACCATGAGGGCAATCCACCTCAGCCCGAGGTGCGGATCCCGGAGATCCCCGAGTTCGCCGACGACGGGTGGACGGACTGGCGGTGGAACACGATGCTCATCGAAGGCAGCAACTGCCGCGAGATCATCGACAACGTCACCGACATGGCGCACTTCTTCTACATCCACTTCGGCCTGCCGACGTACTTCAAGAACGTCTTCGAGGGCCACATCGCGTCGCAGTACCTGCACAACGTCGGCCGGCCCGACATCGGCGACATGGGCACCGCGTACGGCGAGGCCCATCTCGATTCGGAGGCTTCGTATTTCGGGCCGTCGTTCATGATCAACTGGCTGCACAACAACTACGGCGGTTTCAAGGCCGAGTCGATCCTGATCAACTGCCACTACCCCGTCACGCAGGATTCGTTCGTGCTCCAGTGGGGTGTCATCGTCGAAAAGCCCAAGGGCATGGACGATGCGACCACCGACAAGCTGGCGAAGGCGTTCACCGACGGCGTCAGCAAGGGCTTCCTGCAGGACGTCGAGATCTGGAAACACAAGACGCGCATCGACAATCCGCTGCTCGTGGAGGAAGACGGCGCCGTGTACCAGATGCGGCGCTGGTATCAGCAGTTCTATGTCGACGTCGCCGACATCACGCCGGACATGACCGATCGTTTCGAGATGGAGATCGATACGACGGCTGCCGTCGACAAGTGGAACGTCGAGGTCGAGGAAAACCTCAAGCGGCAGAAGGCAGAGCAGTCGAGCTCATGACCAAGCGCGACGAGCGGGCACAGGCGCCAGACTCAGGTCAGATTGTCGGCCCCGCCGACGTCGACAGTCTGGCCCGCTCGATGCTGCAACTACTCGGCCACGACGAGGACGAGGAGCACGTCACCAGTGGCGGGCGCAGCTCTGGAAGTTGGTCCAAGGCACCGGACTTCGCATCCGATCCGCAACGTGCGGCCGCGGTGCGGGAGGCCACTCAGCGTGATCGGGAACGCTATCTGACATCGGGTCTCGTGTCGGTGGACTGCCGGTTCTGCCATGTGGCCGTTCAGGTGAAGAAGCTCGGCCCGCAGCACACGTCGGTGCAGTGGAGCTCCGAGGCGACACAACGGTGTGCGGTGTTCAACGAAATCCGCGAGTCCGGAGGCGATCCGGCCCGCGCGCGGTCGTGCCCGCGACTGGCCGACAGCATCAAACACGCCATCGCCGAGGGCTGCCTCGAGGAAGTTTCGAGCGCCCCGTCCCCCGGCGACGGCTGACCGCGCGGCACAACAATTTGTGACATTGCAATTTATCGTTCTTGATAAATAACCGCGCCCCATGAATCACAGGCCAGTGATTACGTTTAGCCGATAGCCATACCTCGCCAGGGATCGCTGGGCGAAGCGCTAGCGAACACAGTGCGATCTCGGCGACCGCTCGTCGAGCGGTCGGCCAGGCGTGGTCGATCCGGACGGGCTGCCCTCACCGACACGATTTTCAGCCAGATCTAGCCGCCGCGATGACCGCGAACCGCGCGTACACCGAGCTTATACAGCCGCATAACAGCTGGTTATGGCATATGGCGCTGTAGGCGGCCCACTCGAATGCCATCACATCGGGGAAATCAAGATATTTCATAAGTGAACCAACCGCCCCCGGCGGCTCTCGCAAAGCCGTTCACTAGCTGCGGATACCAGCTACCTGCGGTAAATTTCCCTCAGTCACGTCACAGTGGCCCGACAGCAACCACCAAGATTTCAACTTATTTCTGTTAATTCCCCGGGGGTATGCCGGGGTTTATTCGGCGTGCGCAGGAGGAGAAATTGCGTAAAAGGGCCGTACTGACAGGGGGTGCGGGGTTCGTCGGCTCGCATCTCGCGGAGCGCCTGCTTGCAGAGAACATCGACGTCATATGTCTCGACAACTTCGTGACGGGCTCCGCCGACAACGTACTTCACCTGCTGGACCATGACGGTTTCCGGCTGATCAAGGTCGACGTCAACGACTACGTCTCGATTCCGGGACCGGTCGATTACGTATTGCACTTCGCCTCGCCCGCGTCACCAATCGACTACGCGGAACTGCCGATTCAAACGATGAAGACGGGGTCTCTCGGCACGCTGCACACGCTCGGCCTCGCCAAGGAGAAAGGTGCGCGCTATCTGCTGGCGTCGACATCCGAGGCCTACGGCGACCCGCTCGTCCATCCGCAACGCGAAGACTACTGGGGAAACGTCAACCCGGTCGGGCCGCGCGCGTGCTACGACGAGGCGAAGCGGTTCGCCGAGGCGCTGACGACGTCCTACCGGACCAAGCACGGCGTCGACACCACGATCATGCGGATCTTCAACACGTACGGCCGGCGAATGCGCCCGAACGACGGACGGGCGATACCGACGTTCATCAACCAGGCGATCGCCGGCGCGCCGATCACCGTACACGGCGACGGCAGCCAGACCCGGTCGGTTTGTCATGTCGACGATCTGGTGGAAGGCGCAGTGCGACTGCTCTTTTCGGATCTGACCGGACCGGTCAACATCGGCAATCCGCACGAGATGACGACGCTGCAGCTCGCCGAACTGATCCGCGAACTGGCCGGCTCGACGTCGCCCATCGTGTTCACCGAGCGGCCGCAGGACGACCCTTCACAGCGCCGACCCGACATCGAGCTCGCGCGCACACGACTCGGCTGGACGCCGGGGATCGACGTCAGCGACGGGCTGCGCGACACGATCGAATGGTTCCGCACCCAGTCGTCTGGTGCCGAATCCCGCTGGCCCGAGGCGCTTTCCGGGAGAACGCGGGCCCGCGTCGAGGTGCAGCGGACCAGACACAAGATCGCGGTCATCGGCACCGGCTATGTCGGCGCGGTCACCTCGGCCTGTCTGGCCTCGCTCGGCCATGTCGTGTGCGGCCTCGACAGCGACCCGACGCGGGCCGGGCAGCTCAACGACGGACAGACGCCTTTCCACGAACCCGGGCTACCGGAGTTGCTGACCGAGACCTTGGCGACCGGGCGGCTTCGATATACCGAACATCCGGCCGAGGCGCTCACCGACGCCGACTTCGTCTTCCTCTGTGTCGGGACCCCACCCGGGCCCGACGGGTCCCCTGACCTGACCCAGCTGGAAGGTGCCATCCAGTCCCTGGCCGCACATCTGCGGCCCGGCGTCATCGTCGTCAACAAGTCCACGGTGCCGGTCGGATCGGGGAACTGGGCTCGCACGATTCTCGAAGACGCGCTGGCCGGTTCGCGCCAACTCACCTTCCACGTCGTATCCAACCCCGAGTTCCTGCGGGAAGGTTCGGCCATCGAGGACTTCCTGTACCCGGACCGCATCGTGCTGGGCGGGGCACCGTCCGACGTCGCCCGAGTCGCCGAGCTCTACCAGCCGGTCCTCGAGCAGTCGTTCGAGGGCGGACGCCGCACGCGTCGGCCGGTGCTGATCAACACCGAACTCGCATCGGCCGAGATGATCAAGTACGCCGCCAACGCGTTTCTCGCGACCAAGATCAGTTTCGCGAACGAGATCGCGCAACTGTGCGAGGCGGTCGGCGCCGACGTGCGCGAAGTGCTGCCCGCCATCGGAGCGGACAGCCGGGTGGGCGCGGCGTTCTTGAGTCCCGGTGTCGGATGGGGCGGTTCGTGCTTCGGAAAGGATCTCGCCGCCCTGATCTCGACCGGCCAGGAGTACGGGTACACGCCGACGATGTTGCAGGCGACCGTGCAGATCAACAGTGCTCAGCGCGCCACCGCGGTGCGCAAGCTGCAACGCGAACTGCACGTGCTCAAGGGCCGCAGAATCGCGCTGCTCGGCTTGACGTTCAAGCCCAACACCGACGATCTGCGGGACGCCCCTGCCCTCGATATCGCACGACGCCTCGTGTCCGCCGGCGCCGTGGTATCCGCATACGACCCCGCGGTGAAGACGCTTCCCCGCGAGTACGCCGCGGTCCGAGTCGCAACCGATGTCTACGGCGCGGCGGACCGGGTGGACGCCGTCGTACTCGTCACCGAATGGCCCGAGTTCCGCCAGATCGACGCATCGGCACTTCGCCGGGTGATGCGCGGCGATCTGGTGGTGGACGGTCGAAACTTCCTGTCCGCAAGTGCCTTTGCCGGTTCGGGATTACACATCGTCGGTTTCGGCTGCTGAAGCCGATCGCAGTCCAGCCATTCGAGGGGTCACCATGACCAACAGCACAACGACCTCCATTCCACATCGCACACCGTCGACCGAGATCGCCCGCTTGCAGGCTGAGCCAGCCCCGGAGTTCGACCTGCGTCAGCGCAGCCTGCTGCGGCTCGCCGACGTTTTGGCACTGAGTGTTTCGGCAGTGCTCGGCGCCGTGCTCATCAACTTCATCAGCCCGATCCGAGCCGGCGACCTCGGCGCCCGTGAAGTCCTGCTCGCCGTGATCGCCATGATCGTGGCGCTTCACCTGCATGGTCAGTACCGCAGGCCGGCATCGGTGCTCCGGCCGAGTTCGTGGTGGCGTCCCACCATGGTCGCGCGCTGCCTGCCGACCGCGGCGCTGCTGGCACTCGGAACCGACGCGCTGATATCGCCTGACCGGAAGATGACCCTCACCGCCGCGGTCGCGATGACACTGCCTGCCGTGTTGCTCGTACCGTTCGGGCGGCGTGTGGTGGTGCGAATCCTGGACGGGCCCACCGTGACCCGAATTCTGATCGTGGGTAAAGGCCCCATCTCGGACCGGTTGACATCGCGGTTGCACCGGTGCAGGGACACCCTCATCGTCGGCACGGTCGACGACACGCCCGCACCGGACAGTTCGGTGCTCGGGCGTATCGCCGATCTGCCCGAGGTATGCGCCAGGCACCGCGTCGACCGCGTCATCATCGCCTACCCCAACGGCACCGACGCCGACGTCCAGGACGCGGTGCGCCACCTGAGCAGCCATGTTCCGGTATCGATCGTCCCGCGGTTCTTCGAACTCCTGAACTGGCGCAGCGACGTCGAGGAACTCCACGGGCTCACGCTCATGCATGTGCCGACCCCGTCGCTCGCCCAGACCGACCGGATCGTCAAACGTGCCATGGACATCGTCCTCGGTTCGTGTGCGGTCATCGCGGTGGCTCCGCTGTGGCTCATCATCGCCGCGGCGATCAAGCTCGACACCCCGGGTCCGGTGTTCTTCCGTCAAGAGCGGATCGGCCGGGGCGGAAAGCCGTTCCAGATCTACAAGTTCCGGTCGATGACCGCCGACGCCTGGGAGCGCCGCAGCGCCGTCGCCCAGTACAACAAGGTCGACGGCCCGTTGTTCAAGGCCGAGCACGATCCGCGGGTCACGCGCGTGGGCGCACTCATCCGTAAGACGAGCCTCGACGAACTGCCCCAGTTCCTCAACGTGATCCGCGGCGAGATGTCACTGGTCGGCCCACGGCCCCTGCCGACGGAGATGGCCGACGGACTCGACGGTGTCGCGCTCACCCGCCTCGGCGTATCACCGGGCATCACGGGGCTCTGGCAGGTCTGCGGACGTAGCGACCTCACGTACGCCGATTTGCAGCACCTCGACTCCGTTTACGTCAGGTCGTGGTCGCTGATGTGGGACCTACGGATCATGTTGCAGACGCCCGGCGTCGTGCTTCAGCGCAAAGGCGCCTACTAACCAACCACGACGGACCCGGGACACACATGACACAAGCAGCAACCGTCGAGAGACACCGCTCCTCACCGCAGGCCCCGGCCGGCTATCGCCCCGACGTCGAAGGGCTGCGCGCGGTCGCGGTGCTGCTCGTGATGCTCACGCACGCCGGATTACCGTGGACCGACGGCGGATTCGTCGGCGTCGACGTCTTCTTCGTGATCTCGGGATTCCTGATCACGCGCATGCTCGTCAACGAGGCGCGCACGAGCGGTCGGCTTCGGATGCGTCGGTTCTACGCCCGCCGCGCACGCAGACTGCTGCCCGCGGCCGCCGTGGTCCTGGTGGCCTCGGCAGTCCTCACATGGGCGTTCCTACCCCAGAATCGATGGGTTTCCACCGGACACGACATCATGGCCAGCGCGGTCTACGCGATCAACTGGCGCTTGGCCGCGGAGAGTGTCAACTACCTGCGCGCGGACAGCGCGCCCTCAATCGTGCAGCACTACTGGTCGCTCGCGGTCGAAGAGCAGTTCTACATTCTCTGGCCGTGTCTTATGGCCGCCGCGGTTCTGTTCGCCAGGCTCGGCAAACGCCGAAACCTCAACGGCTCGATCATGTTCGCCCTCGCGCTGGTCGGGCTGCCGTCGCTGCTCTGGTCGATCTATTACACCCAGACCAGCCCCGAGCGCGCGTACTTCGTGACCACGACCAGGATGTGGGAGCTGGCGCTGGGCGCCGTCGTCGCGATGCTCGCCGTGAACCGGCGTTTCCTTCCGCGCGGAGTCGCAGTCGCCACCGGTTGGCTGGGCCTCGCCGCGATCATTGCCGCGGGTGTGCTCTTCACCCCCGAGATCGCCTATCCGGGTTGGCACGCGCTGGTGCCCACGGTCGGTGCGGCCGCGGTCATCTGGGCAGGTCTGCATGCCGAGGCCCGGCCGAAGGGCTCGGCGGGTTGGGTGTTGGGCCAACCGGCGATGGAGTGGATCGGCCGCCTGTCGTACTCGATCTACCTGTGCCACTGGCCGGTACTCATCGTCGCGATCGCGGTGATGGGTCCCCTGTCCCCGGTCGAGGGTCTGATCGTCGTGTTCTCCTCGATCGTCCCGGCATACCTGCTGCACCACCACATCGAGAATCCCATCCGGTTCTCGAAAACCAGGCTGCAGCAATCCGTCCCGATGCTGCAGTTCGGCGCCATCACGATGGTCATCTCGCTCACCGCGGGTATCGCCCTGTGCCTTGCCAAATGGCCACCGGCCCCGCCGTTCGTGCCGCCGGCCATCTCACAACTCGCCGCCGCCGGAACAGCAGACGCCGCCGTCGACGGAGCCTCGGCGGCGAACACCGACCCGAACGCGATCCTCGGCGCGACGGCGCTCGGCGCGAAACCGCTCGGCAACGAGGCCGGAAGCCCCAAGGACACCTCGCCGAGGATCGTGCCCGCACCCGACGTCGCCGAACAGGACTTCACGAACTGCACTCAGACGCAGGAGAACAGCGAGATCATGTCCTGCACCTACGGCAAGACGGACTCGCAGACGGTCGTGGTGCTTGTCGGCGACTCGCACGCCAATCAATGGGTGCCCGCACTCTCCGAGATCGCCACCCGCCGGGGCTGGAAGCTCGTCGAGTACACGAAAGCCGCGTGTTCCTTCACCGATGCCTTGATCACCACCAACGAGGGACATCCGTATCCGTCGTGCCACCAATGGGGTACGGCGCTTCGCGAACGGCTGATCGCCGAGAAGCCGGCCCTGGTGGTCACGAGCCACATCAAGAAGCGCGTGATGCTCGGTGGCAAGGCGGAATTCGACGCTGCCAACGTCACCGCGCTGGCCGAGGGACTTCGCCGCAACTACGAGGCACTCAACAAGGCAGGCATCCCCGTCCTCGTCATCCAGGACACACCACGGCCGACGGTGAACATTCCCGAGTGCGTGCAAACCAATCCGACGAAACTCACCGAGTGCGCGGGTGACCGGTCGGTCATGGTTCCCGGCGACCTGGGTGCCGAGCAGTTCGAAGCCAAGGCGGGCCTGCCGGACGTACGGATCGTCGATCTCAACGGGGCGATCTGCCCGACGGAGAAGTGCGCGGCGGTGATCGGCAATGTTCTGGTGTACCGCGACGCCAGCCACCTGACCGGGACATACGTCAGAACGCTCGGCCCGCGCCTGGAAGCAGAACTGGGACCCGCACTGCGATGAGCCGGCACGCGCAGGCAAGTCCGACCGACGACGGCATGCTCGCGGTCGGCCGGGCGCTGCTGTACCCCGGTCTCGCGCTGACCTCTCTGCTCATCCTGCGCGGGCCGATGGCATTGCCGTACGGCGACATGTTGATGGCAGGCGCGGGATTCTGCGCCTTGCTGTCGATGAACCGGCCGGCCCGGTCGCTTCCCGTGGCGTTGTACATCGCCGCTCCGCTGCTCGTGGTGGGAACGCTGATCTCGTCGGCCGTGAGCATTGATCCGGTCGGCAGCGTCAGCATCGCCGTCCGGCTCATCTATCTCGTGGTGCTCGTCCCATGGATCCTGGTGAACCTGCTGACCGAGCGCAGACACGTGGTCACCGCGTTGGCGTGGTTCATGTCCGGCGCCGCATTGTGCGCTGTCGGCGCTGTCGCACAGCTGATCTGGGGTGACGTCATCCCCGGCGGCGCCATCACCGTCGACGGCCGGTTCACCGGCATGACGACGCATCAGAACGACCTCGCGGGCATCTCCTGCATGGCGGCCGCCGCGATGCTTGCGGCAGTGGGTGCGACGATCCCCCGCGGCGTACGTATTGGCGCGCTGGCGATATTGTCGGCCAGCCTGGTGGGCCTGGTCCTCAGCGGCAGCGTCAGCGGTCTGTTGGGGCTGGCCGCCGCGGTCGCCTACCTGCTCATCAGGGGTACGGTCCGCGTCGGCAGGGCATTGGGCATCACCGCTGCCGGTGCACTGCTGTTGGCGATTCTGCTGCCCCAGCTGGACAGCATCGGTGCCCTCAATCCGATCGAGCGTTTGACCCGAACCACCGGATTCAGCGCCTCACAGTCCGAATACGACACCGCAGGAACGAGACTCGAGCTGATGCGGCTGGCTGTCGACGCGATCGGAGATTCGCCGTTCGTCGGCCGCGGCATGCTGATCGCCGACAACGTCCTGATGAAGCGGTTCACCGTACACAACAACTTTCTCGGCACCTGGACCGCGGGCGGTGTGCTGGTGTTCCTCGGCGTGGTCATCGCGACAGCCATCGCATTGCGGTTCTGTCTGAGCGGGCGATCCCGGCGCGATCCGCTGCACAACGCGATCGCCACCTCGGTCATCGCGGCGCTGGTCTTCGCCCAGACCGCTCCTGGGTTCTACAACCGCTACTACTGGATCCCGGTCGCCTTCGCTATCTATCTCGTGGTCGACTTGCGTTACACCCGTTCGGCTTCCGTACCAAGCCCAGCGTCGACGGAAACATTCGGGGTGGCGCGATGCTGAAGGCACTCGGCCAAGTCGGTGGTGCCCGGATGCTTGCCACCGCCGCACAGGCCATCACCATGTTGATCATGGCGCGCGGACTCGGGCCATCGTCGTTCGCCCAATTCGCCGCGGTACTCGGCACACTCATGGCGTTGATCATGATCGCCGACGGTGGCGCCACCTACGCCGTCGGGCGTCATCACGAATCTGTGCAGACCGTGGCCGAGGTGTTCCGGGCCAACCGCCTTCTCACCTACGGTGTGCTGGCGATCTCGCTGCCGGTGCTGGCGGGGCTGGCCGGGGCTACGCAATCAACCGTCCTTGCGGCGTGCATTCCGCTGTGTTTCTGGGCTCCGCTCGAACGGCAGCTCGAGGTGATCAGCGCCTACCTCATCGCACGGGGCCGCCAGCAGATGGTCGGATTCGGATACTTCGTGCGACGGATGCCCACGTTGGCCGTGGTCCTGGTCGTCCCGGCGAATACCGCTCTGGTGTGGGCGTTCTCGTTGTCGATGTTGGTCGCTGCCATAGCGGCGCGGTTGATGTTCGCGCGGCATCTGGCCGGTTCGGGGCTCGCGTTGCCGGGTCGAGCACTGCCCGACCGCGCTACCTGGGCGATGCTGGCGCCGTTCTGGGCTGCGCTAGCGGGTCAAGGTATCCGGCAGGCAGACGTTGCCGTACTGACCATTTCGGCCGGCACGCCGGTCGCCGGCATCTTCGCCCCCGCGAGCCGACTCACGCCGGCGTTGATGTTGGTGCCGTGGACATACACCCAGCTTCTGCTACCGAGACTGGCCACGACCAAGGAACGGCTGCCGCTGGTGACCATCCTGGTCGTCGGCGCGCTGTCGGGCGCGTTCTTCGTGCCGTTGGCGATCACCGCACCCTGGTGGATAGCGCTGCTCCTGGGAGAGGCATACGCACCGAGCACCGCGGTCGTCCGGATCATCGTCGTAAGCCTTGTTTTCGCGGCCGTGGCCTCGGCGATCGCGAGTGGTCTCAACGCCGTCGACCAGGCGTCGCTCGTGGCGGCGATCGTCTGGACGAGTTCGATCGTCACCCTCGCCCTCATCGCGACCTTCGGACCACTGTTCGGCGCCGTCGGCGCGGCCTGGTCCGTCGCATTCGGATATGTCCTCCAATGCTCGCTGATGGGCGCGGCGTACCGGTTCAAAGTCAAGCCCGCTTCTGTCGTCAACGTCTGAGAGGTCCACCATGGTTGCCGAGGCGGTATCAACAAGCCGGCGCAGTCCCACGACACGGCACCCTTGGCCGCGGCGACATGCATTGGTCGTGCCCCAGCTCGCGATGCCCTCCTACCGCCAGGAGTTCGTCCGCGCTCTCGCCGAATCCGGTGAAGACGTCCTGTTCCTGGTCGGCGACAGGCAATTCGGGGACGGGGTGGTCACCGACGTCGACTCGCCGATAGTTCGCAAGACGGGTCGCAATATCTACCTGATGGGCCGCAAGCTGGTGTGGCAACCGGGTTGCCTCATGCTCGGATTCCTCGCCAGGAACCTGGTCATCGAACTCAATCCGCGCAACCTCACGTCCTGGCTGCTGTTGATCAGTCGCCTCCTGACCTTCCGGCAGGCCTCGGCATGGGGTCATGCGCACTCACGGCGCGGATCGAAGCCCGAGTTCAACCGCCCACGCCGGTTCATGCAGGGGCTGTGCTCCGAATTGATCACCTATACCGAAACCGAAGCCGCCGAACTGAAGACGTGTTTTCCCGACAAACCGGTCATCCCGGCCCGCAATTCGCTCTATTCGTCGGCGCAGTTGTCGGCATACGACGTTCGCGACGTCGCTCGATGCACCGATCTGATCATGATCGGTCGGCTCGTCGCCGACAAGAAGCCGTTGCTCGGCCTGGCGGCGTTCGAGCAGGCGCTTCCTCACCTGCCCGATCAGACCTCGCTGCACGTGGTCGGAGCCGGACCACAGGAAGACGACGTGCGCGCCTACATCGGCGCCGCCGAGTTGACGGACCGGGTGCGGCTCCACGGTTGGGTGAGCGACCTCGCCGTGCTGGCCCCGATCTTCCAGCGGTGCCGGGCATTGTTGTCCCCCGGCTACGTCGGCCTGAACGTCACGCAGGCACTGGGGTTCGGCCTCCCCGTCATCTACCCGCGGGATGATCCGCATGCGCCGGAGATCGAGGCCCTCAACCCGACGAACAGCATCGTGTTCGACACCGACGACGTCGACCAGTGCAGTCGCGCGATCGTCGCCGTCTACCAGGGCGACTGGCCGTTCGATTCGCGCCGTATGGCCGACGAGATCCGGTCGCAGTACTCGACGGAGCGAATGATCCAGCCATTCGTGGCGTTGGCGAGGCGCAGTTGACGACGACGGGTGAGAGGCGAATAACACATTGGCTCACACCGCTTCGCGCTGCCGTACGCAAGGTCCGCCTGTTGCGGCTTCAGGTCATGAGCGGTGGGAAAGTGCATGTCGGCCATCGGTTCTCGGTCGGACCCAACGCCAGGATTCTCAGCCCCAACTTCTTCCGCGCCGGCAATGACGTCAGGATCGGCAGCGATCTGTTGTGTGAGGTCGATCTGACGATCGGGGACGGAGTGCTGATATCGAGCCGAGTGTGCTTCATCGGCAACGATCACGTCATCCCGCCGGCCGGGCAACCGATCTACCCGGGCGGCGGGATGCCGGAGACACACATTCGGCTGGCCGGCGACAACCTGATCGGCAATGGAGCCATCATCCTGGGCTCCGTCGAGATCGGCCACGGGGCCGTGGTCGGCGCCGGGAGCCTGGTGCTACACGATGTCGCACCTGACACCATCGTCGCCGGTCGGCCGGCCCGGGTGATCCGGACCCGGTGATGCGCCTGCCGACGGCGATCGCCGCAATCGTTGCAGTTGTGTCGATTTCGGCCTCGACCGCATGTGGCGGCAACT
Organism: Mycolicibacterium wolinskyi str. Jessa 2025; assembly: GCF_049241375.1. Taxonomy (NCBI): domain Bacteria; kingdom Bacillati; phylum Actinomycetota; class Actinomycetes; order Mycobacteriales; family Mycobacteriaceae; genus Mycobacterium; species Mycolicibacterium wolinskyi. The sequence continues at coordinate 856,518 of NZ_CP185960.1, read as the reverse complement.
CATCGGCAACACCGGTTGCCACGTCCTGTCCCATCTCGGTCACGACCGCCGCAGGCACGTGCCCGGTCTCGCTGGACTCCGAGGTGGTATTTACCGGTGACTATGACACCGGCGATCTCACTCAGTGGGCCACGCTGCAGACTCGCGGATGGAACAATTTTCCGGGCAAGTACTGCGGCTACAACGCCTGTGTGCGCGACGGCGGGTCCGGCCACGCCACGGCCGCGCGGTTCGAGATCCGCGACGGAGACGTTCCGCCGTTCGGCGGCGGAATCCGTTCGGAGGTGCGCACGGCAGGCGATCCGGCAGGCGGCGCATCGGTCCGCGAAGGCGACGAACGATGGTATGAGCTGTCGGTCAAGTTCGACGCGGACTTCCGCAACCCGAGAACCGGCGCGCACGACTGGTTCGTCATCATGCAGTGGCTTCCGGCCGACGATTCGATACCGGCACTGACGCTGCAGGTTTCGTTGGACGGCGAGCTCGAGCTGGGGGGCGATGCGCGCTCGGTTCAGTTCCGGCGGCCGATCGGTGATATCGCGCGCGGCATGTGGGTCGACTATGTCCTGCACGTCAAGTTCTCGGTGGATCCCCACGTCGGATTCGTCGAGGTATGGCGCAACGGACGGCTGAGCGTGCCCATGCACCACCGCCCGACGCTGGGTATGGCGGAGTCCAGCTATCTGAAACAAGGTGCGTATCGAAGCCCTGATTCAGTTGGCACACAGGTGCTCTGGCACGACGGCCTGCGCGTGGTCGCGCCCCGACCTCGCCCGTAGTTCGGTCACGACGGACTCGGCCGCCGTCACCGCGGTGACAAGCTTCCCCGAGAACAAGGTCATGACGGTCGGGGCCACCCAGTTGACGATCGTGGGTCGGGCGTCGGTCGCGTCCACGTCGGCGAGCACGGTGCGCACACTCCAGAGCGATCCGAAGTACTCGGCGTTGTCCAGCCCGTTGACGTATCGCCTTGCGGTTTTGATCATGGCTTCGAATGCGGTGAGTTCCGTTTGTTCACCCGCTGGATTGGACAGCAGTGCCCGGTACTGCTCAGGTGGTTCGAACGTCTCCGACACGAACCGGTGATGCACACTGTGCTCGACGTCGTAGAGGATGTGGAGACCTTCACGCCGACCGTATGGCGACAACGAGTTGAACGGGCCGTCCATGACGACGATGTCGGTGTCACCGAGCTCGGCGCCCTTCATGATCGCGACTTCGCAGACTTCGAATTGTCTGCGCGGCGGTGCGACACCCCACTGCCGCATGAGGGCGTTGGATTTGGCGTTCCCGCACAGCACCACGTAGTCGTAGTCGTCGACGACACTCGGTCCCGCTTCGGTTTCCAGGAAGAGTTCGACCCCCGCGGCCGCGATGTGGCGTTGGCCGATCGCGCGCAGATCCACGGGGTCCATCCGCCATTCCAGTGCTTCGATGACGAGCTCCACCGATTCGGTCTTCAACAGCGGCGAGGACACCACATCGACGTCGAGAGCCGCCTGACGGCAATGCTCGAGAAACTGCTGGGCGGTCACCCGGCTGCCGAACTTGCTGATCGCGTAGAGGTGCTGCTTCGAACGAATCACCGCCTCCCCGTACTCCCTTACGAAGGATTCGACGCTCTGCTTGGTCTCGCGAGCGGTGTCGAGGCTCCGTGGATAGTGATAACCACGGTGCAGCCGGAACACGTTGTTGCCGGTGGCGCCGACCATGATCGACCGTTGGGACTCGAAAAGCCCCACCTGCCAACCGTCGCGGGCCAGATGTACTGCCGCGGTGACGCCGAAGACCCCGGCGCCGATCACTGCGACTCGTCCGTTCGGTGGTGCGGTAAGTGTCACGTCTCACTCCTGTTTTTCCGTCAGCGCACGGTTGATCAGTTCGGTCACGCTCGTCGAGAGCGCGGCGTCGGCCCGCGTCGCCGACCGGTCTGCCCGATGTGCGAGAAACCACTTGACCTCGCGCACAAGCGGTTCCTTCGGCGAGTAGTCGATGGCGAGGTCGGGCTTGCTCGTCTCCGTGGCCGAATCCCACATGGCGAGGTGATTTCCGCGCCACTCCCAGACATCGCCGCGCTTGGTCACCACACGAACTCTCTTGTCCTTGGGACCCGAGCCGCCACCGTCCTGTTCGATCTGGACGATGCGGTTGTCGTCGAGCGCCCATCGGCACTGCACGCGGCCGCCGGTCACCTCGAGCCGGATCCGCGCCGGGGTTCGTCCGGTCAGCCCGATCGCGATGGCCAGATCGTGCGGCAGCAACTCCCACTCGGTGGGGCCACGTAGTCCGGGCCGGTTCCAGGTGAACGTCAATTGTTCGATTTCATTGGCCGCGACGGCATCTCGCAGACACGCGTACGCGCCGTGGTAGAGGTAGGTGAAGCCGGTGAAGAGGGCCACGCCCTCGGCATCGGCGACCGACGTCAACCGCGCGCAATCCGCGGGTTCCGTCGCCATGGGTTTCTCGACGAACACGTCGCGGTGTGCCCGCAACGCCAGCTCGGCGAGATCGGCGTGCGTGTCTCGCGGCGTCGCGACCACCACGATGGGTGCGGCGACCGAATCCAACAGCTCGGACGGATCGCTGCTGACCATGGCTCCGGGAAACCTGGCCGCAAGCCAGTTACGCGTCTCGGGGTTCGCGCGCACCAAGAATCCGCGCGGGTCGCCTCCGCACGCGACGAAGGCCTCGATGACGTTGCGCCCCCACGCGCCCGCACCGAAGAACAGACATTCCGGCCCGTGCCCTCGCATCTGCGCCCTCGTCCGGTTCACTACGGCGACTTCACGGCAAGGTGATTCGTTTTTGCATGACCGGCACCAAGGTCCGCACGTAGGTCCCCGTCAAATGGCTGTTGTCCCGATAGATCAGGACGTTGCCGATCACGGGGGCGCAGCGTTCGGTCGGGCAGATCGCATCGTTGAAATCGACGAGGCGGACGTTGGGCAGGCCGTTGGCGGCTCGGGTCTGTTCCGCGTTGTGGTCGGCGGGCAGCATCGCCGCCCGATCGGCCGAGCATTCCGTCAATTTCGTCGGGTGCTGCTCAACGCAGTCCGCGATGTCCTCCTGTGGTTCCGGGCTGTCCTGGATCACCAGGACCGGTATGCCCGCGTCCGCGAGCGCCTGGTAGTAGCGCCGCAGCCCGTCCGAGAGCACGTCCTTGCCGACCGGGTCGTATCTGAGTTGGCCGTTGACGAAGACACCTTTCGACAGCTGTGTCGTGATGACCATGGTCGGGCGTTCTGTGGTCAGCAGCCGGTCGAGTACCGCGGCGCTCCATTCGTTGCACGACGGGTATGCCTTCTGGTCTTTCGTGGCCACCAGCACATCGGAGAACGAACACGCCGCCTTGGTGTATTCGACGAGCGCCCACCCGTTGGCTTCCGCCACTTTCGAGAGGCCGGGAATCCATTGGTTGGCATGCGAATCGCCGACGACGGCGACGACGGTGTCGGAGTCCTGTTTCCCGTAGGCGCACGTCCGCACCTCGCTGCTCTCGATGACCTGCGTGCACTGGATGTAATCCTCGCCTGCGACGGTGGGGTCCGGCACGATCTGGTTGGACGTGTCCTTCGGCGCCCCGTTGGGATCTCCGAGCGGCGGGTCACCGAGTATCCCCGCGCCCAGAATCGAGTTCGGGTTCGAGCGCGGGTCGGGTTTGGCGACACCACCGGAGGAACCGCCATCGGCAGTGCCGTCGTCGATGGCCAGCGTCGCGATCGTCGGCGCCACGAACGGCGGCGGCGGCGGCCAGTTGGCCATGTACAACGTCATTCCCGACAGCAGCGATACGCAGGTCGCGACCGCGGCCGCCTTCAGCATGTGCGCTGAATCCCGGAACATCGTGCGGGAGTACCGGATCGGGTTCTCGATGTAGCGGTGGAGCAGGTAGGCGGGGATCGCCGAAAGTGTCACCACGACAAGGCCTTCGACCGGCGAGAGCTCATGCCCGAGGGCAACCGCGGTCAGTGTCAACACCGGCCAGTGACACAGGTAGAGCGAATACGACATGCGCCCGATCACCTGCATCGGCGCCGTGCCGAGCAATGCGACCGGGCCCGCCCGTCCCGCGGTGAACCCGGCGGTGATCATCGCGCACGTCGCCAGGCACGGAATCAGCGCGAGATAACTCGGATAGGCGTCGGACGGGGTCAACACCCTGGCGGCCACGAATATCGCGATCAGCCCGGCCCAGCCGGTCACGATGGCCAGCCACCGCGGCAGTTTCCGATCGGTGAACGTCAGCATGGCCAGCGCCCCGCCGAGCGCGAACTCCCAGGCGCGCGTCGTGGTGACGAAGTACGCGGGCCCCGGCTGGACCGCCGAGTAGTACACCGACCACGCGAACGACGGAATTCCGATGAGCGCGAACGCGATCAGCAGCGGCGGTCCCAAACTGCGCCTGCCCTGTTGGAACGACCGCATCGCGACGTAGGCGAGCAGGCACGGCCAGACCAGATAGAACTGCTCTTCGAGCGAGAGTGACCAGAAATGCTCGTAGATACTCTGCGTCGTGCTCTGGTTGAAATAGTCGGTGCTCTGCGCGGCCAGCCACCAGTTCATGCTGTAGAGCGCCGTGAAGATGATGTCGAAGGCCGTGCTCATCCACTCGCTGCGCGGCAGCACGAACAGTGCGATGAACGCGGTCACGATGATCACCACGGTCGGTGCGGGCAAGAGCCGCTTGGCCCGCCGGCCGTAGAAGCGGCGCAACCGCAGCCGCCCAGTGGTCCGGAGCTCCTCGACCAGCAGCTGGGTGATCAAGAAGCCCGAGATGACGAAAAACACGTCGAGCGAGACGAATCCGCCGGGCAGGATGTTGAAGCCGGCATGCCAGACCATGATCATCAGGATCGACAGCGCACGCATGCCCTCGATGTCCTTGCGGTGCCCGCCGACGTGCGCGCTGACCGTGCCTGCCTTGCCGACAGGCTTCGACTTGGCTTTGACGGCCTTGGTTTCCGCTGCTGGGATGGCGGTATCAGTCAACGGTATGCCCCCATCTCAGTGCCCAACGCGGGTTGTCGCGACGTTCGTCCGGAACCACTCGTAGGCATCACGGATGCCGTCGGACAACGCGACCCGGGGCGCCCAGCCCAAGGCGCTGATCCGCGAAACATCCAGCAGCTTCTGGTATGTCCCGTCGGGGCGCTGGGTGTCCCACACGATCTCTCCGGAGAAACCGACCACCTGCGCCACGTGGTGCGCGAGCTCGCGGACCGTCAGATCCTGCCCGGTTCCGACATTGATGATGTCCGGCCCGTCGTAGCAATCGAGGAGTTGGACGACCGCCCTGCCGAGATCATCGGCATGCAGAAACTCACGCCGCGGCCGCCCGGATCCCCAGAGGACGACGGTGTCCTCGTTGTGCTGTACGGCGTTGTGGAAGCGATAGATCATCCCCGGCAGTACATGCGAGTTCTCGGGGTCGAAATTGTCGCCGGGACCGTACAGGTTGGTCGGCATCGCCGCGATCCAGTTGAGGCCATACTCGCGGCGCACCGCCCGAAGATGCGTGATGCCCGCGATTTTCGCGACGGCGTACGCGTCGTTGGTCGGCTCGAGGGCGCCACTGAGCAGGGCGGATTCCTGGATGGGTTGCGGCGCGTGCTTGGGATAGATGCACGAGGACCCCAGGAAGACCAGGCGTCTGACCTTGACGTCTCTCGCGGCGTCCATGACGTTGACCTGGATGCGCACGTTGTCGGACAGGAACTCCGCCGGATAGGCGTTGTTGGCGACGATGCCACCGACTTTGGCGGCAGCCAGGACGATGACGTCGGGCATCACCGAGCCGATGTAGCCGAACGTGGCGTCCCGGTCCCGAAGGTCGAGTTCGTCGGAGCCCACGCCGACGATGTCGGTGAACCCGGCGGCCTCCAAGGCGCGCTTGATGGCCGACCCGGCCAGGCCGCGGTGACCGGCGACGTAGATTCGCGACCCCCTGTCGACCGGTTGCACGTCAGCCACGACTGCGGACCTCGGCGAGCGCGAGCTCGTAGTCAGCGTCCACCATCAATTCCACCAACTCCGGCGTCAACACTTTTGCTTTCCAACCCAGCAGCTCACGCGCCTTGGATGGTTCCCCGATCAAACAATCCACTTCCGCGGGGCGGACATAGCGAGCATCGAACTTGACGTATTCATGCCAATCCAGGCCGGCATACGAAAACGCCATTTCGACGAAGTCACGCACGCTGTAGGCGCTCCCCGTCGCCACGACGTAGTCATCGGGTTCATCTGCCTGCAACATGAGCCACATCGCCTCGACATATTCTTTCGCGTATCCCCAGTCGCGAACTGCATCGAGGTTGCCAAGGTAGAGGGAGGTATCCAGGCCCGCCTTGATTCGAGCAACCGCTCGGGTGATCTTTCTCGTCACAAAGGTCTCGCCACGGCGCGGCGACTCGTGGTTGAACAGGATGCCGTTGACAGCAAACATTCCGTATGACTCGCGATAGTTGCGGGTAATCCAGTAGGCATACACCTTGGACACCCCGTACGGACTGCGCGGCCAGAACGGCGTCTGCTCGCTCTGCGGTGGCGACGACGCGCCGAACATCTCCGAACTCGAGGCTTGGTAGAACCGGCAGTCCAACCCGATCATCCGGATCGCCTCGAGGATGCGGGTCGTCCCGAGCGCCGAGGTGTCACCGGTGTACTCCGGTTCGTCGAAACTCACCCGCACGTGAGTCTGTGCTCCCAGGTGATAGACCTCTGCCGGCCGGATCTGTTGCAACAGCGTCACCAGTCGCGAACCGTCGGTCAGATCGCCGTAGTGCAGGAAGAACCGAGTGCCCTCGACGTGTGGATCCGTATAGATGTGGTCCAGCCGCCCGGTGTTGAACGTGGACGCCCGTCGGATCAGACCGTGCACTTCGTAACCCTTGGCGAGTAGGAACTCGGCTAGGTACGAGCCGTCCTGCCCGGTGATCCCAGTGATGAATGCTTTCTTTGCTTGAATCACGGGCCTCCCCTTTTCGCAACCTTCTCAGCGGGAGAATAAACGCCTTCGGACCGCACCGCACCCCAATCGCCGGGAACCGGACATCGGGTATTTGATTACCGAAACAGCTAACCGTGAAGCACCATCGTGTAGTTCAGTTTTCGTTCGGTATTGTTCGCTCAAAATGCTCCAGCACAGGTTATGCTGCTGCAGAATCACTGCGGGAAACACGCTGCGGGATCCAGTTCCGCGAGTAAGTGAGGGCCAAGTGGATCTTCGGGCATATCTAGCGATACTGCGTAAGCACCTCGGTGTCATCGTCAGTGCGGTCGTACTGTCGGTGGCGGCCGCGTCCGGCCTGATCTTGTTGACGGAGCCGACATATAAAGCCGATGCACAGATATTCGTTTCCACACAGATAAGTTCTGGCAATCTCAATCAAGAACTATTCCAGGGAAGCAACTTCTCGACCGACCGCGTCAAGTCCTACTCCCGGCTCGTCACCAGCCCGACTGTGCTCGATCCGGTCATCGAGGAACTGAGCCTGCCGGTGTCGGCAGCCGAACTCGCAACGAGGGTCAGCGCCGAAGTACCGCTCGAAACCGTGCTGATCGATATCTCTGCGACCGCGGATTCTCCCGAAACCGCTGCCGCCCTGGCCAATTCGGTCAGCAACAGCCTCACCAAAGTCATCGGAGAACTCGAATCCTCCGAAACCCGCGGATCGTCACCGGTGAAGGCGACCGTCGTCACCCCCGCCGTGGCGCCGACTTCACCGTCCTGGCCGAGCATTCCGCTCAACTTGGGCGTCGGACTGCTGGCGGGCCTGTTCATCGGCGTTGGCCTGGCGGTGTTGTTGGAGAAGCTCAACACGTCGGTCAAGGACGCCGACGACATCGCCACGTTGTGCGACGTACCGGTGCTGGCGGCAGTCGCCCACGACAGCAGTCGCGGGGCCGCCACCATCGTCCCCGCCGGGGATCACGGAGCGCGCGGCGAGGCGTTCCGGCAATTGCGGACCAACCTCCAGTTCGCCGCTGTCGACCAGATACCCAGGGTCATCGTCGTCACCAGTGCCGTCGCGGGTGAGGGAAAGAGTTCTGTCGCAGGAAATCTGGCGGCCGCACTGGCCCGGGTGGGGACGCGGGTCTGTCTTCTCGACGGCGATCTGCGCCGCCCCTCGGTGGCCAAGTACTTCCATCTCAAGGATGGTCTCGGACTCAGCGAAGCACTGGTGGGTCAGGCAGGCGTCGACGACATACTGCAACCGGTCCAGCCGGGGCTGACCGCGCTGACCAGCGGTACGGTTCCACCCAACCCGGCCGAACTGCTGAGCTCGCAGCGCTTTCCGACGTTACTCGCCGACCTCAGGGAGCGGTTCGACATCATCGTGGTCGACGCTCCGCCCATCCTGCCCGCCGCGGACGCCGCGGTGCTCGCCGCGCATGCCGACGCGGTGCTGCTCGTCGTCCACGCCGGCAAGACCACACAGAACCAGTTCGACCGCGCACTCGGAAGTCTCGGGCAGGTACACGCCCGCGTCCTGGGCGTGGTGTTGAACATGGTGCCAGCGCGGGCACTCGGCAAGAGCCGGTATTGGTACGCCCCCGGTAGCTACACCGCGCCTGCGAAGAACGGCGCACCGGTGAGTACACCCAAGACGGTTTCCCACAACGGTTCTCACGCTCTGGCCGCAGAGCCGATCGTGAACGGCAAGCAGCCGGTTCGGGTGGCGGGCGGCCCGAGCACCAACAACCATCACACGCGCCCGAACAACCGGCACGAAGACTGACCGCCGTGAGCCCATCCGGATTGCACATCCTGATACTTGGCCTGTACTACCAACCCGAACCGACCGGCATCGCACCATATACCTCGGGGCTGGCCCGCGGACTCGTCGAACGCGGACACCATGTGCGCGCGGTCACCGGCTACCCGCACTACCCGCAGTGGCGCATCACTCCCGGCTATCGCGGTCTACGCAGGCACGAGAACATCGACGGGGTCGACGTCACCCGGGTTCGCCATCCGGTTCCGCGCAGTTCGACCGGCATCGGCCGGATCGCCATGGAGGCTGCCTACGCCGCACATGCGTCGACCATCCGCAGCGGCCGGCCGGACTTCGTGCTCGCCGTCAGCCCGGCATTGCTGAGTGTCGCAACGGCACTGACATGGCGCAGGCCCGGCCGAACCGCGGTGGGCGTCATCTGTCAGGACATGTACTGCAAGGCAATTGACGAGACCGGAGCGTTCGGCGGGCGCATCTCGACGGCGGTGGCCGATCTGGAAAGGCGCTTGTTGTCCCGCGTCGACGGCGTGTCGGTCATCCACGACACCTTTGCGGCCGCCGTCACCGCCCTCGGCGTCGATCCCGCCAAGGTGACGGTGATCCGCAACTGGTCCCACATCACGCAAGGCACCGGCGAACGAGCCGCGACACGACATCGGCTGTCCTGGCGAGACGACGAGGTCATCGCCCTGCACGCCGGAAACATGGGTGAGAAGCAGGGTTTGGAGAACGTCGTCGAGGCCGCCCGGATCGCCCAGACCGCGCACCTGCCGATACGTTTCGTCATGCTCGGTGACGGTGCTCGACGGTCTGCACTGGAACACCTTGCGGCCGATGTGAGCACGGTGCAGTTTCTGGATCCGCTCCCGGACGGTGAGTTCGAAAATGCCTTGGCCGCAGCGGATGTACTGATCCTCAACGAGAAGCCGGGCGTGGCCGAGATGAGTGTGCCGAGCAAGCTCACCTCCTACTTCGCGGCCGGTCGTCCGGTCGTCGCAGCCATCGACCCACGGAGTGCGTCGACCCGTGAGATGCACTCGGCTGCCGCGGGAGTGTGTGTGGCGTCCGGCGATCCGCAGTTGCTCGTGGAGGCGGCACTGCGCACCGGACACGACGCGGCGGGTGCGATCGAGATGGGGGCGAAGGGACGGCAGTACGCGCACCGAGTGCTCTCCGAGTCCGCGGCGATCGATGCATACGAGGATTGGATTCTCGAGCTGACCGATTCGGTCACCGTCCGGAGCCGCTAGCCCGCCGGGGTGTCCAGACCACGCAGTCGGCTGAAGACAAACCAGATGTAGCCGGTTGGGTCTGTCGGCGCGGTGCTCTTGCCGGAATTACCTCCGGATCCGGGCCATCCGTGTCCTTTTCCTTTGACGATGTCGCGGATGATGACGCGGCCGGCCGGGCATTTCCACATCGCTACCTCGGCTCCCGCGGAGTCTTGCACCTCGGGCTGGGGTGGGCAGGAGGCGGCGGCGAGAAACGGGGCGAGGGCTTCGTCGAGTGATGGATAGCTGAGGTTGTTGCCCGGCCCGCCGACGCTGAGGCCACCACCGGGTGGTACCACCTCGTCATCCGATCCGTGTACCGCGACAACCGAAATCGGCGGCGGGTCGGGGCACGGCACCGTGAGCGCGCCCGACACCACGGCGATACCGGCGAGATCGTCCGGCTTCGAACATGCCCACGCGTATGCCAGCATTCCGCCGTTCGACGCTCCCACCGCGTAGACGCCCCGTGGATCGACATCTTCCTCGGCGATCAGCTTCTCTCTGAGCTCGTGGAGAAAGCCCACGTCGTCAACCTCGGGCGTATCCGAACGGCGGCAACAGAATCCGGCGTTCCACCGTTTGTCCAAGGCGTCCGGGTAGGCGACGACAAATCCGTCGCGCTCGGCAAGAGCGTCCCATCCCAGCGACTTTCGCACATCGGCGGCCGCGCCGTTGGCTCCGTGCATCACCACGACGAGGGGTGCCCCGGGCCGGGCCGTCGTGGGGTGGTAGATGATGGCCGTGCGTTCGCCGTCGGCTCCGCGAACGGTTGCCGTACGTTCTGTCGGATCGGGGCCGCGGCAGCCGGCAGACGTGGCGGCGATGAGCAGGATGAGAAGCGCCACCAGCGCTCGGGATGTTCGTCGGCCCTGGCGGGTGGGCAGCGCCGATTGCGTCGTCTCCACTAGGCAGGAGCCTCCGTCCGGTTGAGCGGTGATGTTTGCTCGGAAGCTAGCTAGATTCTTACATACCCGACGCGTGCGCGTCGTCGTGAACGCCGCGAATGATGCCCGAGATCTCGTCGATGTCGGCGGCGCTCAGACCGGTGTGCACCGGTAGGCAAATTCCTTGCGAATACAACTTTTCAGCGTTCGGAAGCGGCCCGTCGGCGTACTGCTTGAGCGCCGGCTGCATGTGCAGCGGATAGAAGAAGCCACGGGTCTGGATCCCGGCCGCCTCGAGTGCGGTCACCACGGCGTCGCGATGTTCGCTGAGAAGCGCGAACCGGAACGGGAGGTGATCGGAACCGGGTTGAATCCGCATCTGCCTGATGCCCTCGACACCGCGCAGATTCTCCACATATCGGGCATGGTTGCGTCGTTTGGCGGCGGCGATGTCGGGCAACTTGCGAAGCTGGGACAGCCCGACGGCACACTGCAGATCGGTCACCCGGAAATTCATGCCGAGTGCGTCGTGCTTGAAGGTACCGCTGTTGAGCCGTCCCTGATTCCGGAGGAGGCGAAGACGTTCGTAGAGTTCGGAGTTGCCGGTCAGCACCACTCCGCCTTCCCCGGTGGTGATGGTCTTGTCCGCGAAGAACGAGATGGCTCCGACGTCACCCCAGGTGCCCGCCGCGCGCCCGTTGAAGTTCACCCCGTACGCCTGCGCCGCGTCTTCGATCACCTTGATCCCGTGCTGCTCAGCCACATCCTGTATGTCGTCCAGAGCCGCGGTGTGACCGTAGACGTGCACCGGCATCACCGCCACGGTTCGATCGGTGATCTGCTCCGCGAGTGCATCGACGGTGAGATTGAAGGTCTCGGGGTCGACGTCGGCGAAGACCGGGCGGAGCCCCGCGAACACCGCGGCCGACGCCGACGCGTAGAACGTGAACGCCGGAATGATGATCTCGCCGTCTCGCGGCAGATCGAGCGCCAGCAACGCGAGGAACAGCGCGAGGGTACCGTTGGGCGCGAGCACGGCGTGCGGCGCACCGGTTTCCTGTTTGATCGCCTCGAGAAACGAGGCAGCACACGGACCTTCGGTGAGCCAGTTACGTTTGATTACGTCTGTGACACCAGTCAACTCGTCATCGTCGATGAAGGGTTGCACCTGGGTGATTCGCCACTCCACTCGCTCCCCCTTACCAGGCAGAACGCCCGCACCGCTGCTACCCGGTTTTCTGGACGTTACCTGAAAAAACGCTGGGTGCCAGGGGAAGTGACCGTAAAGCGGTCAGAGACCGGCGAACCGCTCCTTCACCGCCTCGGCGGTCAAGCCGTAGTCGGCGAGTGAGTACGTGTGTTTCGGCGCGCGTGGGCCCTTCTTGCTGGCGGCGTTCACGGCTTCGACAGCTGCACGCGCCCCGTCGGTATAGGGCAACCCGAAGTGCCGGTACACGTTCTCGACGGTGCCCACCGGATCGGCGATGAACTCCGAGTAGTCGACATCGAGGAACTGCGCCGGATCACGCTTGGCACGTTCAGTATTGAACAGTTCCAATCCGCGCGACCAGGTGTCGAGCGCATCCGCACCGATCTGGGCGCCCACGAAGCTGTTCGACCAGCCGGCGGTGGTGTGCTGGGACAGTGAGCACATCGACGCCATGATCGTCTCGGCCGGTCGGTGGCATTGGATCACCAGGGCATCGGGATAGGTCGCGAACACCGCGTCGAGCGCGAACAGGTGGCTGGGGTTTTTCAGGATCCACCGTTTGCCGGGGTCGTTGAGCCCGATCAGCTGCAGGTTGCGACGGTGACGCTGATACGGCTTGGTCCAGTCCTGCTGGGCCAGCCAACGGGCGTAGGTGGGCAGATGCGCCAGAGTTTCATAGGAGACCGAGTGCAGGGATTGGCGTAGCAGCTGCCAGCATTCCTCGACCTCGTCGGCGGTCATGAAGTGCAGGCCGGTGTAGTCGGGGTTCTCGTCGTGGTGCCGCGAGAACTGGGCATCGAGCTGTTGATACACCGGATTCGAGGACCAGGTCTCCCGGGGTGGGCGCGGTTGCGGGAACTCGGCCAGCCACATCTCCAGGCCCTGGTGCTGCGGATCGGCGGTCAGCAGTCGATGCAGCACGGTCGTTCCGGTGCGGGGCAAACCCGTTACGAAGATCGGCTTTTCGATCGTGACGTCGGCATGCTGCGGATACTGCTTCCACGCCGCCTCGGACACCAACCGTGCCACCAGCGCGTTACGCACGAAGAACCGCTGCATCTTGCTGCCGAGTTCGGTGAGGTCGGCGTCGCGCTGATACGACTCGAGCAGCACGCCGAGCGCCTCACGGTAGTTGTCGTCGTCGGTACCGAAATCGTCGAGACCGCAGGCTTTCGTCGCCGAGGCGTGGAGGTCCTCGACGGTGCCCACATCAGTTCGCGCTGTACTCATGCTTTGTACTCCCCGCAGTTGACGTCGAGCGCCTGGCCGGTGATGCCACTCGCCAGATCGCTGGCCATGAACAGGATGGCCGATGCCACCTCGTCCTCGGTCGGGAGCCGCTTGAGGTCCGACGCGGCAGCGGTCGCCTTGTAGATCTCCTCGACCGTGGTGCCGTACTTGCCGGCCTGATGGTTGAAGTAGCTTTCCAACGTGCCGCCCCAGATATAGCCGGGGAGAACGGAATTAACCCGGATGCCCTGCTCACCCAACTCGGTCGCCAGCGACTGCGACATGGCCAGCAGAGCCGACTTCGCCATCTTGTACGCACCGTACTTGGCCTGCGAGTGTCGCACGACCATCGAATTCACGTTCACCACCGCGCCGTTGGCCTCGGCGAGCGCCGGGGTGAAACCCTGGATCAGGCGCAGCGCACCGAAGACCGTCAACTCGATCGCGTCACGCATGTGGTCGAACGTGGTGTTGGCCAACGGTTTCATGGACGGCACCCGAAAGGCGTTGTTGATCAACACATCCACCTTGCCGTACGCCTTGAGCGACTCCTCGACGAGGTTGCCGACCTGAGCCTCGTCGGTGATGTCGGTGCCCACCGTGATCGCGCGACGGCCGAGATCGGTCACCTGCTTCGCGACTTCTTCGAGGCGTTCGACAGTGCGTGCGGCCAGGACCAGATCCGCGCCCGCCTCGGCACACCGGCGCGCGAGCGTGGTGCCGAGGGCCGGCCCGACGCCGCTGATCACCACAACTTTGCCCTGGAGCATTCCGGTCATGTCTAGCCCACCATCCTGTCGGAGATCTGCTTCTGGCGCAGGGCGATTCGTGCGCGCCAGTCTTGTTCGGAGATCTTGTTGGATTCGTAGTACGGCAACTTCGCAGCGACCTGATCGATGCCGACGACCTCGACCGTCGGCCCGTCGGCCTCGGTCAGTTCCCGAGACAGCCGTTGCCACCGGAACTGCAGGTAGCCCTTGGAGTGGCCGAGGGTTTCACACCAGTTCGTCACGCCGGGATTCGCGTCGGATACCACGATGCGGATCTTGCCGTCCGGATCCGCTTGTGCCTGAGTACCGTTCAGCGACGTCTGGTGGTTGATGTAGTCCAGCGAGATGTACCAGAGGCTGCCGAGTTGGAAGCCGAGATATGGCGCGTCGGTGACCGGCAGCGTGATGATCATGGCCTGGCCGGGTTTGAGGTCGAAGTGGCCGACGGACGAGTACTGCGTGGCCAGGCCGCCCGGGGTCAGGCGCGGCGACACCATGGTGTTGACGGGCAGGTTGTTGTAGAACCACTGCGGGAACTGCAGCCAGGTCTTGACCCGCTGTACCAGTTGCTTTCCCGCGACGGCATACCGCTTTTCGATCAGTTCCCGGGTCAACGGCGCAGGGGCAGTACCCGCGGTGTCGGTCCGGGCGATCGCGAACGTGCCGCGGCGGGCGGACCAGTCGTTGTAGACCTCGCGGATGACGAGCTGCGACGGGACTTCCGGCGTGAACCGCCACTCGAAAGTGCCGTCGGCCGCGATGTCGAGCTTGCGGTCGTCGAACGCCGTCTCGCTGTCCGGCACCACCTCGTCGGTGTACTCGCCCCCGAGCAGTTGGAAGCTCACATCGGTGGTGGTGCCCCGTGTGCCGGTGACCACGTACTCGTGGCCCGGTTGCACCCGCGTGCCGAAGTACAGGGTGTCGGGGTTGTCCAGCGCCATCTTGGTGAACGGGCCGGTGCCGCTGTGCAAGAACGGATGGTCGCGGTCGTAGTCGAACGCCACATGCGTGCATGCCGCGATACAGCCGGCAAGGTACTGCAGCCCCTCCAGCAGGTCTGCCTCGGACTCGATGAACGGTGCCTCGGCCACCAGGCGCTCGGCTTCGGCGATGGCGTCGGTCAACGGCTGTGAATACATCGGCTTCCAATCCCGTTCGGTCCAATATTGGACCAACGTGGTAGAGTTTCCGAAAACTGACACTAGAACGGGTTCTAATTTGAGTCAATCCGATGCGATGGCGGCTGCCGAACCGGCCGGACGTGCGTCCCCACCCACCGCACGCGTCGTCGCGATCCTCGACTTCCTCGCGCGCCACCCGCACGACCGGTTCGGCCTGTCCGAACTCGCGCGCCGGGTGGGCCTGAGCAAGCCGACCTGCTTGGGCATTCTCACGACGCTGACCGATAGCGGATACCTGGTGCGCGAGGCCGGCGAGAATGGCAGAGACAAGTCGTATCGCCTTGGTCCGGCACTGATTTCGCTCGGCCATGTCGCTCAGGAGTCGATGCGGGTGAATCCCGCGGGCCGGGCCGAGCTGCGCAAGATATCCGCGGCGTTCGACACCACCGCTGCCATATCGGCGGTGGTCGACGACCGGATCACGGTGCTCGAGCTGGTCGGCCCGCCGGGCAGTGACGTCGGCGTGCGCATCGGGCAGAGTTACCCGTTCGCGCCGCCCGTCGGCCTGATGTTCGTGCTGTGGGACGAGGCGGCCCTGCGGTCCTGGCTGGCCAAAGCGCCGACGGTGCCGTTGCGCACCGAATCCGAACGTCTGGCCCAGGTGGTGGCCGAGTGCCGCACTGCCGGCTATCTGGTCGAGCGACTGACGCCGGCGGGTCAGCGCCTGTACGGCCTGATGGCAGGTATGTCGAGCACGCTGCCCGACGAGTTGCAGGTTCTGCTGCGGGAGTTGATCTCCGACATCGGTGAACGCGTCTACCTCCGAAGCGAGGCGCAGACCCGCGGGCGCCATGACGTAAGCGTCATCTCTGCACCGGTTTACGACCATCACCACCGCCAGGTGATGGTGGTGTCACTGCATATCGGCCGGGCTCTCACCGATACCGAGATCACCCAGCGCGCACGGGGTGTGGTGGCCTGCGCCGACTCCCTCACCGCCCAGTTGCGCGGGTCGAAGCCGAGTCCGGCTTGATGGCGTCCAAACGTGCCGTATCAGCCCGCAGACCGGCCGAAGAAATCGAGGATCGCCGAGTTCACCGCTTCCGGCCGCTCCAGGAAACCGAGATGTCCGGCGTCGGCGATTTCGCGGTACTGCCCGTTGGGTAGTGCCGCTGCCACCTCCGCGCCGAGATGTGGGGGCATGACGATGTCGTCGGCGAATCCGATGACCAGTACCGGGGTTTTGATCGACCGGTAGGCCGGCAGTCGGTCGCCCTGCGGGGCGACGTCGTACTGCGCGCGCATCCCCGGGGTCGACTTTGTCGGCCACATGGTGAACGTGTCGATCCAATCGCCGGACAGTCGGTCGTCATTCAGGGTCTTCGGTGAAAAGTTCTCCAGCAGACGGAGTTTCGCCTCATACGTGGGCGGGAGTCGCACCTCGGAACGAACCAGGTCCTCTTCGGCCCGGCGAAAGAACTCGCGGGTGCGATCGTGGCGCCCCCTCGTGGCCAGCAGCGCAGCCTGGGTCACCAGTTCGGGCCGGGCCAGCATCAACTCTTGTGCGATGAACGATCCCATCGAGACGGCAACGATCCGAACCGGCGCGCCCACCACGCGCTCGATGAGTTCAGCGGTGTCGGCCACCATGGTCTCGGTGGTGAAACCGTCGCAGTGCGCCGTCGCGCCGACCCCTCTGTTGTCGAAGGTGATGACTCGATAACCGACGGACCGAAATGCGGGTACCTGATGCAACGCCCACGTGCGGCCCACACCGCCTTGGCCGGCGATGAACAGTACCGGGTCTCCGCTGCCCTGATCTTCATAAGCCAACTCAAGAATTGCCGTATCCTCCACGCGCTCAGGGTATCTGGCGACAGACATCACACATCGGGAAACAGCCGATACTAAGCGTCCAAGCGGGCGAACTCACCTTCCCGGTACTTCTCGACGCACGCCGATCGCCTGACCTTGCCACTCGTGGTGATCGGAATCGAACCCTGCGACACCAGTACCAGATCCGCGACACTCAGACCGTGTGAGCTCGAAATCGCCGAGGTGACTTCGCGTTTCACTACGGTGAGCTTGTCCGCTATCTCCTGGTGGCTCTCGCCGCGTTTCCTGGCTTCCACGATGACCACCAGTTGTTCGGTGCCGCGGTCCGGAATCGCAATCGCCGCACAGCGTCCGTGGGTGATCTCTTGAATGGTCGCTTCGATGTCATCCGGTGAGTGGTTACGCCCGTAGACGATCAGCAGGTCCTTGATGCGGCCGATGATGAACAACTCGTCATCGAACAAGAAGCCGGAGTCCCCGGTCCGCAGCCACGGCCCTTCGGGCGTTCCGTCGGAGGGTTCGACAATCTTCGCGCCGAACGTCTTTTCGGTCTGATCCGGTTTGTTCCAGTAACCGGCAGCGACGTTCTCGCCGTAAACCCATATCTCGCCGACGGTTCCCGCCGGGCACTGGATGCCCGTGTCGGGATCGACGATACGGACCGTCGGCGCGGTGGGCACGCCGTAGCTCACCAGTGCCGTACCGGCCTTGCCCTCAGCCGGTTCCGCCGTACCCATGGTCAGCTTCGTGGAATCGAAGCGCACGATGGACGGTGGATGACCCACGGTGCTCGTCGCCACGTAGATCGTTGCTTCGGCGAGACCGTAGGACGGTCGGATCACCGACTCCCTCAGATTGAACGCGGAGAAGCGCTGGGTGAAGCGCTGCAGTGTTGCCGGATGCACCCGCTCGCTACCGGTGGCGACGACGAGGACATCGCCGAGGTCGAGCCCGGCCATGTCGTCGTCGGAAGTCTTGCGTACCGCGAGCTCGAACGCGAAGTTCGGTCCTGCCGTATACGCCTTGGGGTGACTGGCGGTCAATTGCATCCAGCGTGCCGGCCGCTGCAGGAACGCGACCGGGCTCATCAACACGGCGGGGATGCCCAACAGTATCGGCGCACATATCCCCAGGTAGAGGCCCATGTCGTGGTAGAACGGCAGCCACGACACCACCGTGGCACCCGGCGGTGGAACGTTTCCGTTGTCCGCGAAGAAGCCCGCCGCCCACTGCTCGAAATTGGTGATGATATTGCGGTGCGACATCATCACACCGGCGGGTGAACGGGTGGAACCGGACGTGTACTGCAGATAGGCGAGGTCCGGGATCTCGTCGGCTCCGCCGGACCCGAGCGGTCCATCGAGATCGAGCAGGTCGACCTCGACGACCGTGGGTGTCGACCCGTCCGGGTGCGGCCGCACGTACTCGGTGAGTGTTTGGGCGGCCGTCGAGGTGGTGAGAACAACCGAGGGCAGAGCGTCGCTCATCACCGACGCGACCCGCTCGTCGCTGACCCCGCCCAACGGTACCGACAGCGGCACCGCGAGCATGCCGGCCTGCATCGAACCCAGGAACGCGACGATGTACTCCAGTCCCTGGGGCGCCAGGATCACCGCCCGATCGCCCACCGAGCCGAGGCCTTCCAGGTGCCGTGCCAGGTTGACTGTGCGTCTGAACAGCTGCATCCACGTCAGGGATTCGACGGCGTCGCCGTTCCAATCTCTTTCGTAGTCAATAAAAGTGAAGGCCGTGTCATTGGGCTGCAGGCTGGCACGCTCGCGCAGAACGGACAGCACAGAGGTGTCGCTCACGAGCATCACGGTACCGTGCGGTCGCCGTTGCCCTCCGGGAAATCGTCAAGCTGCCGATCACCGACTTCCACACGTTCGTCACCAGCTTTGCTGTGCGCCTTACGAACTGAAGTTCTGGGCAGTCGGCGGCACCGGGGCGAGGTCACAGCGAGTTGCCCTGGACCGTCCGGACCAGACGATCCGCGATCAGGCCGGCGAATCGGGTGGGGTCTTCGGGTACATCACCTTCAGCGAGAAGTGCGGTCCCGTACAGCAACTCCGCAGTTTCGTCGAGGGACGAATCGTCGTCTGTACGGTTTTCCAGCGCTTGCTGCAGTCGCTGGATCAGTGGGTGTTTCGGGTTGAGCTCCAGGATCCGTTTCCCGATCGGGACGGTCTGCCCCGAGGCCCGATACATGCGTGCGAGAGCCGGAGTGATCCCGAAGTCGTCGGTGATGAGGCATGCCGGTGAATCGGTCAGGCGGGTGGACAATCGCACGTCCTTGACCTGTTCTGCCAACGCCTCCTTGAGCCAGGCCAACAGGTCCGCGAGATCGCGTTCCTGCTCCTCGCGTTCCTGTCCGCGCGCCGCCTTGTCGTCATCGGAGCCGAGATCCACCTCGCCTTTGGCGACCGATTGCAGCGGTTTGCCATCGAACTCGGGCACCGAGCCAACCCAGATCTCGTCAACCGGATCGGTCAGGAGCAGCACTTCGTATCCTTTGGCCTTGAACGCCTCGAGGTGCGGCGACTTCAGCAGGAGGTCACGCGACGGTCCGGTGGCGTAGAAGATCTGTTCCTGCCCTTCCTTCATTCGCCCGACGTACTCCGTCAGCGTCGTTGCTTCCTCGTCACCATGCGTCGAGGCGAACGATGCGATCTGCAGCAGGGTTTCCTGATTGTCGGGATCCGACAACAAGCCTTCCTTGAGCACCGCCCCGAACTGCGTCCACAACGTGCGGTAGTCGTCCGGCCGCTCGGATTGCAGGTGCTTGATCGTCGACAGCACCTTCTTGGTGAGGCGGCGCCGGATCGCGGCGACTTGCCGGTCTTGCTGCAGGATCTCGCGTGAGACGTTGAGCGACATGTCCTGCGCGTCGACGACACCCTTGACGAATCGCAGGTACCGCGGCAGGAGTTGGTCACATTCGGCCATGACGAAAACGCGCTTGACGTACAGCTGAACGCCCGCGCCGACGTCTCGACTGAACAGGTCGAACGGCGCGCGCTGCGGGATGAACAGCAGCGCCTGATATTCGATGGCGCCCTCGGCCTGCATCGCGATGACCTCGAGCGGGTCGTCCCACGCGTGCGCGACGTGCTTGTAGAACTCCCGGTATTCCTCTTCTGAGACTTCGGCTTTCGGTCGGGCCCACAGAGCCTTCATCGAGTTGAGCGTCTGTGTCTCGACCGTGACGCCTTCGACGTCACCGTCTTGGGCGGGCGGGGTCCGGCGCTCGACCTGCATGCGGATCGGCCAGGCGATGAAATCCGAGTACTTCTTGACCAGCTCCCGGATCTTCCACTCCGAGGTGTAGTCGTGGAGCTCATCCTCGGCGTCTTCTGGCTTGAGGTGCAACGTGATCGACGTTCCCTGCGGTGCATCGGCAACCGTTTCCACGGTGTAGGTGCCATCGCCGTTCGATGCCCAACGGGTGGCGGAGGTTTCACCCGCCTTGCGTGTCAGCAACTCGACGGTATCGGCCACCATGAAAGTCGAATAGAAACCGATGCCGAACTGGCCGATCAGTTCCTCCGAGGCCGCGGCGTTCTTGGCTTCGCGCAGTTGACGACGCACCTCGGCGGTGCCCGATTTGGCCAGAGTGCCGATCAAGTCGATGACCTCGTCCCGGGTCATGCCGATGCCGTTGTCACGAACGACCAGCGTGCGGGCGTCCGCGTCTGCCGCGATCTCGATGTGGAGGTCCGAGATGTCGGAATCCAGATCTTTGTTTCTCAACGCTTCGAGCCTGAGCTTGTCGAGTGCATCGGAGGCGTTCGAGATCAGCTCACGAAGAAAAGAGTCCTTGTTGGAGTACACCGAATGGACCATCAAATCCAGCAGTTGGCGTGCCTCCGCCTGAAACTCCAGTTGCTCGACGTGTGCAGTCATGTCGTCCCGTTCGATCCGAGGTTTCCAAAAGCAGACGGGCCGGAATAATACCCAACCGTTCGCGACGTCAGAGAGTTGCGATACATATTTACGCAGGTGTTGGCAACCGTCGCGATGACCAATCAAGATCGAAGTCTACGGACTCTACACGAACGGAATCGACGCCCGGACCAATGAAAAGTGGCAACATCTGCACTCAGTGTTCACCAGAGTGCGTGGCACGCGTCGACTCACCTTGGTAGGCGGTACCCGTAGGCGCCCTGTATATCTGGAGATGCAGTGGTAAAGCCCCGAGGACACCGGAAGTCAGCGACTCGAGCGGTAGGCAAACACGAATAAATTCACATCGCGCTGTTGCGCGAAGTGGATTACACGGAACTTGAGACAACTTACTCGTGCACAATTAACGTTTCCTGCAACGCCTCTTGCGCTGCTTGCCAATGATCTTGATGGGGGGTCACATGGCGCAGGATGTCCAGCATGCCTGCGGTTTCACGACCGCACCAATCGGGAGGGGAATATGACGACAATCGGGAGCACCAATCGTTTTCTGTCGGAGTCGGAATCGACCGTTTCCGCACCATTCGACGGTACGCAGGGGGTTACTCCGATTGCTGTGATTGGCATGGCGTGTCGACTTCCGGGCGATATCGACTCCCCAGAGCGCCTGTGGGAAGCGCTGGTTCGCGGCGACGACCTCGTCACGGAGATTCCGGCTGACCGCTGGGACGCAGGCGACTACTACGATCCCGAGCCGGGAGTGCCCGGCCGGTCGGTTTCGAAGTGGGGTGCGTTCCTCGACGATGTCGCGGGTTTCGACGCGGAGTTCTTCGGGATGGGCGAGCGTGAAGCCACCCTGAGCGACCCGCAGCACCGACTGCTCCTGGAGACCTCCTGGGAGGCGATGGAACATGCCGGTCTGACCCGCGAGGCGTTGGCCGGTTCGGCGACCGGCGTCTTCATGGGATTGACCCACAACGACTATCAGCTGCTCGCGGCCGACGCCGGTGCCGTGGAGAAGCCGTATGGATTCATTGCCAACAGCTTCAGCTTGGCGTCCGGGCGGATCGCTTACGCCCTGGGGCTGCACGGCCCCGCACTCACGGTGGACACCGCGTGTTCTTCGGGCTTGACCGCCGTGCACCTGGCGTGCCGCAGTCTGCACGAACGTGAATCCGATCGCGCCCTCGCCGGCGGCGTCACGGTCGCCCTGGATCCACGCAAGTGGGCAGCGGGGTCCGCCGAGGGCATGTTGTCACCGACCGGACGTTGCCATGCCTTCGACGCCTCGGCGGACGGGTTCGTCGCAGGCGAGGGTTGCGCGGTCGTGATGCTCAAACGGTTCGAAGACGCGCAACGAGACGGCGACCGGATACTCGCCGTCATCCGCGGGACCGCCTCGAACCAGGACGGCCGCACCGTGAACATTGCGACGCCGTCGCACCGCGCTCAGGTCGCCGCCTATCGCGACGCGCTGACTGCCGCCGGCGTCGACCCCGACAGCGTTGGCATGGTCGAGGCGCACGGAACCGGGACTCCGACCGGCGATCCCATCGAATATGCCAGCCTCGCCGAGGTTTACGGCCGTGGCGGTCCATGCGCGCTGGTGTCGTCGAAGACCAACTTCGGACACACCCAGTCGGCCTCAGGTGCCATCGGGCTGGTCAAGGCGGTACTGGCGCTTCAGGCCGGCGTCGTCCCGCAGAATCTGCACTTCGAGCGGCTGCCCGAGCAGATGGCCGAGATCGACACCAAACTGTTTGTGCCCCAAGAGAACATCGACTGGCCGACCAACGGCAATGCGCCCCGACGGGCCGCGGTGTCCTCGTACGGTGTGTCGGGAACCAACGTGCATGCCGTTCTGGAGCAGGCCCCGCGCCACACTGCGACCGCGGCGCAGGAAGACCGACCCGAATCCCCGGCGCCGTTGCTGTTTCCGCTGTCGTCCACGTCGGCCGACGAACTGCGCCGCACCGCAGGACGACTGGCGAACTGGTTGAGCACCCGCGAAGACGTAACCCTGCGAGATCTGGGATACACGCTGGCACGTCGGCGCGCCCACCGTCCGGTACGCACGGCCGTCATCGCGAGCAACATGTCAGAGCTGCTCGACGCACTGCGTGAGGTGGCCGAGGGCGACACGCCCTATCAGCCGGCAGTCGGCCGCGACGAGAGCGGCCCGGTGTGGGTGTTCTCCGGACAGGGCTCGCAGTGGGCGGGCATGGGCTCCCAACTGTTGGAGACCGAACCGGTGTTCGCCGCCACTGTCGCACAAGCCGAGTCGGTGATCGCCGAGGAGTCGGGCTTCTCGGTAACCGAGGCGATGACCGGGGCGCAGACGGTGACCGGACAAGAGCAGGTGCAACCGACGCTGTTCACCATGCAGGTCGCGATGGCCGCCACATTGCAGTCGTATGGTGTCCGACCGGCCGCCGTGATCGGCCACTCCCTCGGTGAAGCGGCAGCCGCTGTCGTCGCGGGTGCGCTGTCGCTGGAAGACGGCGCACGCGTGGTGTGCCGGCGTTCTCGGTTGATGTCCAAAGTCGCAGGCACCGGCGCCACCGCATCGGTGGAATTGCCTGCCCAACAGGTGCTTTCCGAGCTCATGGCGCGTGGGATCAAGGATGTCGTGGTAGCCGTCGTGGCCTCACCGGAGTCCACGGTCGTCGCGGGCGCCGCCGCGACGGTACGCGATCTGGTGGCCGCCTGGGAGGAACGGGGTGTGCTGGCTCGCGAGGTCCCGACCGACGTCGCGTTCCATTCGCCTCAAGTGGATCCGATCCTCCCCGAGCTGAAGGACTCGCTCAAAGACCTTCAGCCCATGACTCCGACGATTCCGTTCTACTCGGCCACCTCGTTCGACCCACATGAGCTGCCCGCCTTCGACGCGCGCTACTGGACGGACAACTGCCGACGCATGGTGCGGTTCGCCACGGCGGTCCAGGCCGCTCTGGAGGACGGTCACCGGGTCTTCGCCGAGCTCTCGCCGCACCCGCTGCTGGTGCGCGCGCTCGAGCAGACCGCCCGCAGCGTCGACGTGCCGCTGGCCGCTGTTGCCGGCATGCGCCGTGAGCAACCGCTACCGCACGGGCTGCGCAACTTCGTGGCCGACACACACAGCACCGGCGCTTCGGTCGACTTCTCCGTCCTCTACCCGCAGGGCGAGCTGATCGACGCTCCACTGCCCACGTGGACGCATTCGCCGCACTGGCTCAGCGGCAGCGGGCAGGATTCGTCGACCCGAGGCGCCTGCAGTGTGGTGGTCCATCCGTTGCTGGGCGAGCACGTCCGGTTGCATGAGGAGCCGGAACGCCATGTGTGGCAGGGGCAGGTCGGTACCGCCGTCCACCCGTGGCTGGGCGATCATCAGGTACGGAATGTGGCTGTGCTCCCCGGCGCGGCCTATTGCGAGATGGCGCTGGCTGCCGCGCACACCATGTTGGGTGAGGCCGTCGAAGTCCGAGACATTCGCTTCGAGAACGCGCTGCTGTTGGACGAGCAGACCACGATCGGCACTTCTGCCGAGCTGATGTCGGCCGGAGCCGCGGGCTTCACGGTGGAGTCCGCCCAGGAGGGTGAACCGGTGCGACATGCCGTGGCGACGCTGCATACCGCGCAGGCGGCGCGGCCGCCGGCCTATGACATCACCGCACTCCTGGCTGAGCATCCCGGCAGCGAGGAGGGCCACGACATCCGCGCGCGGATGGATCAGCGCGGCATGCAGTACGGTCCGGCCTTCTCCGGGCTCGGCGTCGTGCACACCGGTGACGCATGCGACACCGTGGTCGCCGAGGTTGCACTTCCCCGCCAGATCCGTTCACAGCAGGATGCCTACCGGGTTCATCCGGCACTTCTCGATGCCTGCTTCCAGTCCGTAGAAGCCCATCCGAAGGTCCGGGCCCTCGGCGAAGGAATGCTGGGCCTGCCGTTGGGCATCGGCGCACTGCGCTCCCACGGCGCGGCGCGCAATGTGCACTACTGCCTCACACGAGTGACGAAGGTCGACGCCGCCGGTGTCGAAGCCGACATCGACCTGCTCGACGACCATGGGGCCGTTCTGTTGACCGTGACAGGCCTGCAGTTGGGCACCGGTGTCTCGGAGGCCGGTCAGCAGGAGCGAGTTCTGGCAGAGCGGCTGCTCACCATTCAATGGCGGCCCCGCGATCTGGCCGAGGCCGAATACGCCGAGGGCGGTAGTTGGCTGCTGATCAGCACCACACCCACCGCCGAGGCAACGGCCACCGCCTTGACCGAATCGCTCAAAGCCCGTGGCGCGCACTGTGCCACGATGTCCTGGCCCCAGCGGGGCGAGGTCGGGCCGATCACCGAGGAGGTCGAAAGCCACCTGCGTACCGGCAGATTCAGCGGCCTCGTGGTTGTCACCGGACCGCGCAACGGGCACTCGCCGGACGAGTCACCTTCGCTGGGCCGCGAATACGTGCAGCAGGTGGTGCAAATCACCCGCAAGCTGCCCGAGATTTCCGGTGAACCGCCCCGCCTGTACATCATCACCCACGACGCCGAGGCGGTGCTTCCCGGCGACCAGCCCAACCTGGAGCAGGCGGGGCTGCGCGGTCTGATGCGCGTGGTCGGTATCGAACATCCGCACCTGCGTGCCACCCAGATCGACATCGACGAAGCCACCGAAGCCGACCGATTGGCACAACAACTGCTCGGCGGCTCCGAAGAGGACGAGACTGCCTGGCGCAACGGGCAATGGTATGTCGCGCGGCTGTCTCCCACTCCCCTGCTCCCGGAGGAGCGACGCGTCGTCGACGCCGATTTCGACCAGGCGGGTATGCGTCTGCAGATCCGGACGCCCGGCGACCTCGAATCGCTCGAACTGGATGCATGCGAACGGATTACGCCGGGGCCAGGGCAGATCGAGGTCAAGGTCAACGCCTCGAGCATCAACTTCGCCGACGTGTTGGTCGCGTTCGGCCGCTACCCCGCCTTCGACGGTCGGCTGCCGCAGCTTGGTATCGATTTCGCCGGCGTCGTCACCGCGGTCGGCCCCGACGTGACCGACCACAAGGTCGGCGACCGCGTCGGCGGCCTGTGCGCGAACGGCTGCTGGGGCACCTACATCACCGCCGAGGCCAAGCTGGCCGCACCGCTGCCCGACGACCTCGATGACGCGCACGCCGCCGCACTGACCGTCGCGACCGCCACCGCGTGGTACGGGCTCAACGACATGGCCCGCATCCAGGCCGGTGACAAGGTGCTCATCCACTCGGGCACCGGCGGGGTGGGCCAGGCGGCCATCGCCATCGCACGTGCCGCCGGCGCGGAGATCTTCGCAACCGCCGGCAGTGAACAGCGCCGACAAACATTGCGCGACATGGGTATCGAGCACGTCTACGATTCGCGCAGCACCGAGTTCGCCGATCAGATCCGCCTCGACACCGACGGCTACGGCGTCGACATCGTGCTGAACTCGGTCACGGGTGCCGCGCAGCGGGCCGGCCTGGAGTTGCTCGCATATGGCGGGCGCTTCGTGGAGATCGGCAAACGCGACATCTACGGCGACACCAAGATGGGTCTGTTCCCGTTCCGACGCAATCTGTCGTTCTACGCCGTGGACCTGGCCCTGATGTCGGTGAGCCACCCCGAACGGGTCCAGAACCTGTTGAGCACGGTGTATCGGCTCACCGCGGAGGGCGCGCTGCCGGTGCCGGAGTGCACACGGTACCCACTGGCCGACGCAGCCAATGCAATACGCGTGATGAGCGGGGCGCACCACACCGGCAAGCTGGTCCTGGACATACCGCACAGCGGCAAAGGTCGTGTCGTGGTGCCGCCGGCGCAGGTTACCGTGTTCCGCGGCGATGGCGCCTACATCATCACCGGCGGCCTGGGTGGTCTCGGATTGTTCCTCGCCGAGAAGATGGCCGCGGGCGGATGCGGCCGGATCGTGCTGACCTCGCGTTCCGAACCCACCCCCGAGGCGCTGTCGACCGTCAATCGATTGCGTGCGTTCGGCGCGGATGTGGTCGTGGAGCCCGGTGACATCGTCGAACCGGCAACCGCCCGCCGCCTGGTTGCCACCGCGACCGCCACCGGGCTTCCGGTCCGGGGTGTCCTGCATGCGGCGGCGGTGATCGAGGACGCCACGTTGCCGAACATCACCGACGAACTCTTGGAGCACGATTGGGCGCCAAAGGTCGAGGGCGCCTGGAATTTACACACGGCCACCATCGATCAGCCGCTGGACTGGTTCTGCTCGTTCTCCTCGGCGGCCGCCCTCGTGGGTTCGCCCGGCCAGGGCGCATACGCCGCGGCCAACAGCTGGCTGGACGCCTTCACCCTGTGGCGGCATGCCCAGGGCCTTCCCGCCACAGCGATCGCCTGGGGCGCCTGGGGCCAGATCGGTCGCGGCGTCGCGCTGTCCGAGGAAACCGGTGTGGAGATCGCCCCGGACGAGGGCGCCTACGCCTTCGAGGCGCTGTTGCGTTACGACCGTGCCTACACCGGATACACACCGATCACCGGCGCGCCCTGGCTGACTGCGTTCGCCGCGCACAGCCCCTTCGCCGAGGCATTCCGTTCGACCAGCCAAAATGGCTCGGGCACAGCAAAACTCCGCGCCGAATTGGATGAGTTACCTGTCGAAGAGTGGCCGGTGAGGTTGCGCAGGTTGATCGCCGATCAGGTCAACCTGATCCTGCGTCGCAGCGTCGATCCCGACCGTCCACTTGCCGAATACGGCATGGATTCGCTTGGTGCGCTGGAGTTGCGGACCCGAATCGAGGCTGAGACGGGTGTGCGGATCAGCCCCAAGGACATGACGGCGACGGTACGCGATCTGGCCGGGATGCTGTGTGACGAGTTGTTGCCGGCGAAGGCCGCCTGATGGCGCGTTTGCCGGTCACCCCACACGCCGAACGCGGTTGTTACTTGCCGGATCCCAGGACAGGCTTTCGCTCATGTGGGGCATAGTCGTCCTGTCATCGTTGATGACGGCCTTCAACCCGGTGCGCGTCGGCATCGTCCTCCTCATGGTTTCTCGCCCGCGCCCCATGCGGAACCTGTTCGTCTACTGGATCGGTTGCATCATCGTCGGTATTCCGCCAGTGGTGGGATCGCTGATGGTGCTGAACTACACCGCGGAGAGTTTGACGGGGTCGAACTCGAATCCCGTCATGCGGCACGTACAGGTGGGGTTGGGCGTCCTCGCGTTGGCCATCGCGCTCTGGGTTGCCCTGCGGCCACTGTGGCAGAAGCGCTTTGGCTCATCTGTCAAGGCCAAACGCAACAACAGGGCCACCCGGCTCAGCCGAGATGTACCTGCCGATCCGGGCGCCGAAACGCCCGTGGTGGTGTCCACCCTGCCCAGAACCGAAACCGCCGGGCAAGGCGGCAAGGATCCGTTGTTCCGGCGATTGTTGAACCGAATCCGCAGGATTTGGGAAGGCGATTCGTTGTGGGTCGCCCTGTTGATGGGATTGGGTACCGGGCCACCGGCCGACGGCATGTTCATCGTGATAACCACGATCTTTGCCGCGGGTGTCGGGCTCGGGACCCAGTTCACGGCTGGAATCGTCTATCTTCTCGGCACACTGCTCGTCATCGAACTCATTCTGGTCTGTCACGTCATCTCGCCCACGAGGACTCAGCAGATGATGCAACAACTCCATGACTGGACCCGTGCCCATTTCCGCCCTCTCATCGTGGGCCTGTTCGGAATGATCGGAACCTTCGCCGTGGTCACCGGGCTGGGCTTGCTCTAACGGCCGGCCGTATGTTCGCAATCACAGGTGAACACCCGATTTGGCCGGCGCCCGCCTGCTTGTAGGTGAGCAGGCGGGCGGAGGTGTGCTCGACAACGATCCGGTCGTGGGTCAGCCGAGTGAACGCTTGAGGTCCTCGCCGTAGTGCTTCAGCGCGTCAGCAGCCAACATCGCATAGTGGGTGCACTTGACCGGGTACGCGGCAATGGCGCCGGTGACATTGCGACGCCAGCGGCGGACCTGAGTCTTAACCGCCATCCTGGAACTCGATGTGGGCCATCTGGTATCGGTCGCTACGCGCTGACCTGCGACGAACAAGACGATATCGCCGTTGAATATGCCCGCCCGGTACCCCCGAAGGCGTCGACGGTTGGCCTCGATGTTCCGCGCCATTTGATTCACCAGCTCTTCCAATGGAAGCGGAGCGTCGAGACTGGCATTCTCATCGTTACCGACCAGGTCGGCCACGCGTCGGCTGACCATGTCCTTGGAGTGGGCCGACAGTCTCATGCCGCTGTTCGACATCAGCTCATCGAGTATCCGTCGATCGTGCGACGAACTTCGCGTCAGAAGCGGTTTCACGACCGCGCTGGCGGGGTCGAGAAGCACCAGGCGGTCCACCACACACCGGCGCCGTTGAAGCTCGATGGCGACCTCATGAGCGATGACGGCACCTACCGACCAGCCCAAGAGCTTGTAAGGGCCGTCCGGGTATGCGGCTTGGATTCTGTCCGCGTACCGCACGGCCATGCTGTGGACGGAGTCCGGTTCACCTTCGTCATCTGACTCGATCTGGTTGATTCCGACGATCGGGCAGTCCAGATAGTTTGCCAGCGTTCGATAGGACCAGCTGAATCCGAAACCGTCATGAATGCAGATCAGAGGAGTGCCGACGCCATCGTGCAGCAACTCGACAGGCGCGACCGCAGCGTCGGCGCGTGTTCCGAGTTGGCGGCTGAGGCTTTCGACTGACGGGGAGGTGAACATACTGCTCACCGGAATCCGGGTGTCGAATGCTCTATTGACCGCCGCGATCACCCGCATCGCCGACAACGAATTACCACCAAGATCGAAGAAGGAATCATCGACACTGACCTGATCCAGACCCAACACCTGGGCATAAATCCCGGCCAAAATCTCCTCAGTGGCATTCGACGGCCCACGATAACCATCACCATCGCGATACTCCGGCGCCGGCAACGCCCGCACATCCAACTTGCCATTCACCGTCAACGGCAACGACTCCACCACCACCACCGCAGCCGGCACCATATAACCCGGCAACCGCTCACCCAACAACCCACGAACCACCACCGGATCAGCACCACCAGTGATGTAACCAACAAGCCGCTTATCACCCGGCCGATCCTCCCGCGCAACCACCGCAGCCTGCTCAACACCCTCCAGCGCCGCCAGCGCTACCTGAATCTCCCCCAACTCAATCCGATAACCCCGAACCTTGACCTGCTCATCAGCCCGCCCCACATACACCAACTGACCATCAACACCCCACCGCACCAAATCCCCCGTCCGATACATCCGCACCCCCGACGCACCGAACGGACACGCCACAAACCGCGAACCCGTCAACCCCGAACGACCCACATACCCAACCGCCAAACCACCACCAGCCACATACAACTCACCCACCACACCCGGCGGAACCGGCCGCAAAAAACCATCCAACACAAACAACGCCGAACCCGGCACCGGCGAACCAATCGGCACCACACCACAACCCGCCACCAACGGCGCACTCACCGCCGTATAAACCGTCGCCTCCGTCGGCCCATACGCATTGAACATCGCCCGCCCAGGCGCCCACCTATCAACCAAATCAGCCGGACACGCCTCACCAGCCACCACCAACGCCATCGAACCCAAACCCTGCGGCGAGACCATCGCCGCCGCCGACGGCGTCTGACTCAACACATCAACACCCTCAGCCACCAACAACGCATGAAAATCCGCCGGCGAAGCCGCCACCTCCTCCGGCACCACCACCACCCTGCCCCCACCCAAAAGCGGAGCAAAAATATCCCACACCGAAACATCAAACGAATACGAATGCCACTGCGTCCACGCCCCCGCCCGCGGCAAATCCACCGGAAGCGACTCCACCAACTGCGCCACGTTGCCATGCGTCACCGCAACACCTTTGGGCACACCCGTCGTCCCCGACGTATAAATCACATAAGCGACATCATCAGCCGCCACCACCGGCAAAGCACCACTCGGCTGATCCCCCAAACGAGCATCATCAACCTCGACCACCAACAGGTCATAACCCTCCACACGAGGCCGCAACTGAGCAGTCGTCACCACCGCCACCGGCGCCGCATCCCCCAACACAAACCCAACCCGCGCATCCGGCAACGCCGGATCGATCGGCACATACGCCGCCCCCGACTTCAACACCCCCACAATCGCCACAATCGCCTCAACAGACCGCGAAAACATCACCGCAACCCGCTGACCAGGCCCCGCACCCACACCAGAAAGCAAATACGCCAACCGATCCGACGCCTCATCCAACTCCGCATACGTCATCGAACGCCGCCCACACGACACCGCCACCGCATCCGGGCACCGCAACACCTGCCCACCAAACAACACCGGAATCGACTGCGCGGCCACTTGCGGCGCAACCAAGGCACCTCGGTTGCCCCACACATCCAACCGCTCACGCTCGTCCTCAGCCAACAATCCGACCGAAGACAACCGCCGCAACGGATCAGCCGACACCGCAGCCAACACCCGCTCGAACAACCCAGCCAAGGCATCCACCGATGCAGGATCGAACACATCGGTGTCGTAATCGAAGCGCAGGCCGAGCTGGTCACCCGGGTTCGCCTGCACGGTCAAGGGATAGTGCGTGTACTCGTGGGTGACAATGTCGGTGACGTTCAAATCCTCCGCTTCGAACGATGCGGCGGTACCCAGCGGGTAGTTCTCGAAGACGAACAGGGTGTCGAACAGCACTTGGTGCCCCGTCGCGCGGTGAATCTCGCTGAGGGCCAGGTGTTGATGTTCCAGTGTGTCGCTGTAGTCCCGCTGCAACTGGCCGAGCAGGTCAACCGCGGTGGTCGCAGCGGTGGCCGTCGCGCGTACCGGAACGGTGTTGATGAGCAGGCCTATCATCGAGTCCGCTCCAGCGAGCTCTGATGACCGCCCGGCCACTGTGACGCCGAAAACGACGTCATTCCGCCCCGTCAGCGACATCAGCACCTGCGCCCACGCGGCCTGCAACACGGTGTTGAGGGTGGTGCGATGCGAACTCGCCATCCGGTCAACCGCAAGGGTGGTCGACCTCGGGATACGGAACATCGCGACGCTCCGCTTACCCGACTGCGGCCGGTTCATGGGGCTGACCAGAGTCGGGGTGTCGAAGCCTGACAACACCCGACGCCACACCGCTTTCGCGGCCTCTTGATCCTGCTCGTACAGCCAGGTGACGAATCGCCGGTAGGGCGCCGCAGCGGGCAGCCGCTGCTGGAAATAGCCGGCGAAGATCTCCCGGGTGAGGATGGGAAGCGACCAGCCATCCATCACGATGTGGTGGTTTGTGAGCACGAGCCGATGCCTGCCGTCGGCCAGCCGTATGAGAACCACTCGGAAAGCCGGCTCCTCGGCTAGTTCGCATACCGCTTCGCGTTCGGTGGCGCACAGGCGCTCGATACGGTTGTCCACATCGACGATTTCCGGCCCGAACTCGACGTAGCGCCACGCCGCGACCGGATCCGCCGGGATGACCTGTACCGGCTCGTCGAAGTCTTGACGGAACCTTGCGACCAAGTGCGGGTGTCGCCTCACAACGAGCTGTACGGCATCACGCAGGCGCTCAGGATCCAGCGGACCGTCCACGGTGAAATCAAGCTGCACCGCATAGGCGTCGTCACCCGCACCTTGCACCGTCCGCGCGTGGAAGAGTAGGCCGTGCTGCAGCGGGGTCAGCGGCAAGACGTCGGCGATCTGAGACTGACTTTCCAGTTCATCGATTTGCTGCTGCGTGAATTGCAGGGGAGCGATGTCGGACGGCGTGAGACCGCCTCCACCGTTCTGTACGTACTGGCAGATGCCCGCCAGGGCCTCGCACCACAGGGTACTGAGCTTCGTGACATCGGCCTCGTTCAAAACCGTTGGCGCCCAGATCCAGTCGGCGTGCAGCACCGGGCCGCTTTCGGTGTCGAGAGTTCCCGCGTTGAGCGCTATGGAGTGCGCCAACGGCATCGGCACCGATGAGGCCGAACTCGCGAGGGTCATCCCGTCCTCGCTTATCCGCCAAAAGTCATCGTCTATGTGGACGTCCAGCGCCGAGGTCCCCTGACGGCCGAGGTAATTGAACCCGATCACCGGATCCTGGCCGGACAGCTCGACTTCCGTGTTCACATATCGGAGCAATCCGTATGTCAAACCGTCAGGCAACGCGCGCAGCTGTTCCTTCGCCGACTTGATGATCGAACCCAACGCGTCGTCACCGGCAGTAACCTGCTCCCACGACAACTCGCCGACGGACACAACCGCGGGGTGCTTGGCGGTGAACCAGCCCACCGTACGTGACAGATCCACACCGGGATCGAGGTCCTCAACCCGACCGTGGCCTTCTACGTCGATACCGATCGGCGCGGCCCCCGTACCGAGGAACTCCGCGAACGCCAGACCGAACGCTATCAGCAGGATGTCCTGCACGCCGGCGTGAAACGCTGCGGGTACGCGCCCCAGCAACATTCGGGTCGAATCCGTGTCGAGCGACGCGACCAGGTGGCCCGCGCTCGCGAGCGTATCGACGTCTGGCGTTGGCGCCGCCAACGTTGCAGGCATCGTCGTGATACGGCGCCACGTCTCGGCTTGACCGACCACCTCGGGAGCGTAAGCGTGCTCCGCGAGCAGATCCGACCACCTGGCGAACGAAGTACCCGTGACCGGCAACATCACGGGTTGACCCGATTTGTGTTGCGCCCAAGCAATATTGATGTCCTCGAAGAGGATCCGCCAAGAGACAGCATCCACCGCGAGATGGTGGATCATCAGGATCAGCTGGTTGGTTTCAGACAGCCAGACCGCACTCAGCATGGTCCCGGCCCAAGGATCCAATCGGGACCGAGCCGCCGCGAGGGCATCGTCGGAAAGAACTCCGACGGTCGACAAGCAGTCTTGCGCGCGCACCGATCCCGCTTCGGGAACGCTCAACGACCAGTCACTGCGGTTCCCGGATAGCCGCAACCGCAACATCGCATGCCGATCGAGAAGCGCTTGCAATATCGCCACCACGTCGGGCTCGGTGACCTCGCGAGGCGCTTGAACCACTACGGCCTGGTTGAAATGATCGACTCCGTCGCCGATCTCTCGGAGCCAGTGGATGATCGGAGTCGCAGTCACCGACCCGACACCTTCGTCAACCACCCCTGTGCCGGCATCGACCATCTCGACCACCCGGGCCAGTCGCGCCACGGTCTGCTCGACGAAGATGTCACGCGGCCGAAGACGCAGTCCGACAGCGCGCGCCCGAGCTACCACCTGCATCGAGAGAATGCTGTCGCCACCGAGGTCGAAGAACGAGTCGTCGACGCCCACCTGCTCGACTCCGAGCACCTGGGCGACGATGCCCGCGAGGAGGTCCTCGACCGCATTGGTCGGAGCTCGATACTCCTCGCCGGCAACATAATCGGGTGCAGGCAGAGCTCTGGTGTCAAGCTTGCCGTTCGGGGTGAGCGGGAAGGCGTCCAAAACCATCACCGCGGCAGGAACCATGTACGGCGGCAATTTATCCACCAGTACCGACCGGATTGCGGCGGGCTGCGCGTCGCCGATCACGTACCCGACGAGCCGCTTGTCACCCGCGCGATCCTCGCGGGCGATCACGATCGCCTGATCCACCCCATCAACTTGCGTCAGGGCTGCCCGGACCTCACCGAGCTCGATCCTATATCCACGGATCTTCACCTGTTCGTCGGCACGACCGATGTATTCCAGATCCGTTCCGCGCCAACGCACCAGGTCGCCGGTGCGATACATGCGCGTTCCGTCGGAAGCAAATGGACACGCAATGAACCGCGACGCAGTCAAGGTCGGGCGACCGAGATAGCCCACCGCAACGCCTGCGCCGGCCACATACAGTTCACCGATCACACCTGTTGGCGTCGGACGGAGATACTCGTCGAGGACGAACAGTGCCGTGGTGGATACCGGCGCACCGATCGGTGCAGTTCCGGATCCGGCTACCAACGGTGCACTCATCGACGCGTAGACGGTGGCCTCCGTCGGGCCATAGGCATTGATGACCACCCGTCCAGGGGCCCACTGGTCGACCACTTCCGCGGTGCAGACCTCACCGCCGAGAAGCAACGCGACGGACTCCAGACCTTCGGTAGACAGTGCGATCGCCGCCGAGGGGGTCTGCGTCAGCACGTTGACCTGTTCCCTGACCAGAAGGTCGTGGAAGTCCTCGGGCGACCTCGTCACCGACTCGGGTACCACGACGAGGCGGCCACCGCCAAGAAGTGCAGCCCAGATCTCCCACACCGAGTAGTCGAACCCGTACGAATGGCACTGCGTCCAAACCTGTTCGGACGGCAGATGCTCAGGTGACGAGGCCACCAGATGCGCAACGTTGCGGTGAAGCACGGCGACCCCTTTGGGGACACCGGTGGTGCCGGAGGTGTAGATGATGTAGGCGATGTCGTCCGCACGCGGCACCGGCGGCGGAGTCACGGCCTGCCCGTCGAGCCGTGGATCACCGACGTCGATGATCGGCCCGACGAATTCCTCCAACCGGTGAGTCAGATCGGCTGTCGTCACCGCTGCGGACGGGGCCGCATCGGTCAGCATGAATTTCAGCCGCGCCTCGGGATGGGCAGGGTCGATAGGCAAGTACGCTGCGCCGGTTCTCAACACCGCCAGCATCGCGACGATCGCCTCGAGAGAACGGTTGAACAGCAGTGCCACACACTGTCCAGGGCCGACATTTTGGGCGACGAGGAGGTTGGCCATTCGGTTGGCCGCCTCGTCAAGTTGTCGATAGGTCATCCGGCGGTCGCCGTCCACCACGGCCACCGCCTGGGGTGCCCGGGCCACCTGTGCGTCGAACAGCTCGGGCACGGAAACCCCGACTTGCCGTGCACCGTCCAACACCGCCCGGTTACTGAGGTCGGCCATCTGCGCGTGGTCAGCGGCATCGAGCACATCGATCGACGACACACGACGATCAGGGTCGGCCGCGATCGCGGTGAGGACGTGTTGCAGCCTTTGCATCAGCTTTTCCACCGAGGCCGCGTCGAACACGTCTGTCCGGAATTCCACGGCCCCGCCGATTCCCGCCGGCTCCCCGTCTTCGCTCCAACGCTCAGATAGGTTGAGCGACAGGTCCATCCGTGCGCTCTGTGTCTCCGCCGGTAGTTGAGTGACCTCGAGATCGCCCAGGCTCAATGCATTGAGACCACCGTTCTGGCCCGCGAAGTTCTGCCAAGCCAACATCACCTGGACGAGCGGATGGTGAGCCATCGATCGGGTCGGGTTCAGCTTCTCGACCAGTACCTCGAACGGGACATCCTGGTGTTCGTAGGCAGCCAGGCTGCGCTGGCGCACCTGGCTCAACAGCTCGGCGACGGTCGGATCACCACTGAGATCAAGCCTCAGGACCAACGTGTTGACGAAGAAGCCAACGAGGTCGTCGA
Source organism: Mycolicibacterium wolinskyi str. Jessa 2025 (assembly GCF_049241375.1). Classification (NCBI taxonomy): domain Bacteria; kingdom Bacillati; phylum Actinomycetota; class Actinomycetes; order Mycobacteriales; family Mycobacteriaceae; genus Mycobacterium; species Mycolicibacterium wolinskyi. The sequence continues at coordinate 820,152 of NZ_CP185960.1, read as the reverse complement.
GAGCCGGATCGCTCCGCCCCGCGATCGGGAAGCCGACGGCCACATCCGGAGTGGAGCTCAAGCGGGACAACAGAACCGCCAATGCCGCCTGCATCACCATGAACGTCGTGGCCTGATGCTGCCGCGCGACCTCGCGCACCTGTTGCTGCAGCGGCGCAGGCCATTCGACCAGCACGTTCGCGCCGTGCTGATCAGCGATCGGGGGATACGGGCGATCGGTTGGGAGTTGCAGCCGCTCCGGCATTCCGGACAGCGCTGCTTCCCAATAGGCCAGCTGAGCAGCGATCTGGCTGGCGGTGTCGTCGAGCTCACCGAGCTGATGCCGCTGCCACAGCGTGTAATCCACGTACTGCACGGGCAGTGGCGACCATGTCGGCGTCGCTCCCTGAGCCCGTTGCTGGTACGCGACACCCAAATCCGTCACCAACGGGGCGATCGACCGGCCGTCCGCGGCGATATGGTGCACCACGCCCACCAAGACGTGCTCGTCCTCGGTAACGCGGAACAGCGTTGTGCGCACCGGAATCTCGGTTGCCAGGTCGAACGCATGGCCTGCCGCAGCACCGATCGCCTCACGCAAATCCGACTCGGTCCAGCCGTCGGCACTGACCACCTGCCAATCCGGCTCGGCCTGGCCGACGGGAACCACATGCTGCCGAGGGATACCGTCCACGGCCGGGAACAATGTGCGCAGAGTCTCATGTCGCGCAACGACATCCGCGAACGCCGAACGCAGCGCCTCGGTGTCGAGCTGCCCGGTCAAGCGCAGCGCCACCACCATGTTGTACACCGGTGACGGGCCCTGGAGCTGATCCAAAACCCACAGTCGCTTCTGAGCGAACGACAGCGGGACCACATCCGGTCGCGTGTCGGCCGGCTTCAACGGCTCGAGTCCTCGGTTTACGCCGTCTATGCGCGCGACCAGGCCGGCCACCGACGGCGCCTCGAAGAGATCGCGCACGCTGAGGTTGACGTCGAGCGCCTTGTTGACAGCGGCGATCAACCGCATGGCCGAAAGCGAATCGCCGCCCAGCTCGAAGAACGAATCGTCGACTCCGATCCGCTCCGTGCCCAGGATCTGGGCATAAGCGCCCGCCACGAGTTCCTCCAGCGCGTTGGCCGGAGGCCGGTACCGGTCACGGTCGCCGTATTCGGGCTCCGGCAGACTCTTTCTGTCGAGTTTGCCGTTGGGCGTCAAGGGAACAGAGTCCAGGACGACGATCGCCGCCGGCACCATGTAGGACGGCAGACGTTCGGCCAATGCAGCGCGCAATTCGGCTGGGTTCACGCTACCGGTGACATAACCGACCAACCGCGTGTCACCAGGAGAATCCTCACGGGCGATCACGATCGCTTGGTCGACTCGTTCCAGATCGGCGAGCGCACTCTGGACATCGCCAAGCTCGACGCGGAATCCGCGAATCTTGACCTGCTCGTCAGAGCGGCCGAGATACTGCAGCTGGCCGTCGGTCCCCCACCGCACCAGATCGCCGGTGCGATACATCCGCTCGCCCGTGCCCTCAAACGGACACGCCACAAACCGGGACGCGGTCAGGGGACCACGTCCGAAATAACCTGCGGCCACTCCCCGGCCAGCCACGTACAACTCACCGATGACGCCGGGAGGAACCGGCCGCAGGAAACGATCCAGCACAAAGAACGCCGCCCCAGGCACCGGCGAACCGATCGGCACAACAACCGATCCCGATGTCAACGGTGTGCTGAAGGACGTGTACCAGGTTTCGGTCGGACCGTAACCGTTGATCATCAATCGGCCGGGTGCCCACCGATCGGCGACCTCCACCGGGCAGGCTTCCCCCGCCACCACTACCGCAACCGACTCCAATCCGTCTGTCGGGAGCAAGCGCAACGCCGAGGGCGTCTGATTGAGAACGTCAACACGCTCACGGCGGATCAAGGCGTGGAAGTCCTCCGGCGCATGGGCGACCGATTCGGGGACGACCACCAGCCGCCCGCCACTGAGCAGCGCGCCGAAGATCTCCCACACCGAGACGTCGAAGGCCAAGGAGTGCCACTGGGTCCACACTCCTCCGGGGCGCACACCGATTTCGACCGACTCAAGCAGTTGAGTCACATTTCGATGCGGCACTGCCACACCTTTGGGGACGCCCGTGGTCCCGGAGGTGTAGATGATGTACGCGAGATCGTCCGGCTCCGGCGCAGGCAATGGCGTTGCGGGCTGGGTTCGGACGCGCGGGTCGTCGATGCGGATGACCGTTGCATCCGAACTTGCCAGCCGATCCGCCAGTTGGGCCGTGGTGATGACCGCGACCGGGGCAGAATCACCGAGGATGACCTCGACGCGGCTGTCGGGGTGTGCGGGGTCGAGTGGCACATATGCTGCACCGGTTTTGAGCACGGCGAGGATCGCCACGACGGCATCGTCCGAGCGGTTCATCAACAGCGCGACCCGGCGTCCCGGGCAGGCGCCGTGGCCGACGAGCAGATGCGCCAATCGATTCGACGCTTCGTCCAACTCCCGGTAGGTCGTCGAGCGCTGCTCGAAGGACATCGCCACCGCTTCGGGGCACCGCGCTGCCCGTTGAGCAAATGACGCCGGAATCGAGGGCGTGTGCGGTTCCGGTGCGGTCAGTACCGCGAGGTTTCCGAGGCCCTCGAGGTGCGCATGCTCTTCTGCGGTGACCACATCGATTCCCGAGATCCGCTGCGCCGGATCAGCTGTCACCGACGCCAGGATTCGTTCGAGGCGTGTTACCAGTTGTTCGATGGTGGTGGGGTCGAACACGTCGGTGCGGAACTCGACTGCGCCGCTGATGCCGGCGGGTGTGCCGTCGTCGGTCCAGCGTTCGTTGAGTGAGAACGTCAGATCCATGCGTGCGGTTTGGGTGTCGGCGTGCAGCGGGCTGACCTCGACATCGCCCAGCGTCACATCGCTGTCCACACCCCGGCCGGCGAAGTTCTGCCAGGCCAACAACACCTGCACCAACGGATGGCGAGACATCGACCGACCCACATTGAGCCGATCCACCAACACCTCAAACGGCACATCCTGATGATCAAACGCCGCCAAACTCCGCGCACGCACCTGGCCCAACAACTCCACAAACGTCGGATCACCCGACAAATCAGCACGAAGAACCAACGTGTTGACGAAAAAACCCACCAACTCATCAAGCGCGGGATCATTACGGCCAGCGATCGGAAACCCAACCGCCACATCATCGCTGGCACTCAACTTGCCCAACAACACCGCCAACGCCGCCTGCACCACCATGAACGTGGTCGCACCCTGCTCGCGGGCCACCTCAACCACCCGCCGCGCCAGTTCAGCCGGCCACTGCACCTCCACCGTGGCACCACGATGATCGGCCACCAACGGATAGGGCCGATCAGTCGGCAACTCCAACTGCTCAGGCAACCCCGCCAACGCATCACGCCAAAACGCCAACTGCACACCAATACGACTCGCAGCATCATCCAAATCACCCAGCTGCGCACGCTGCCACAACGTGTAATCCACATACTGCACCGGCAACGGCGACCACCCCGGCACCCCACCAGACACCCGAGCCCGATACGCCCGAGCCAAATCAGCCACCAACGGCGTCACCGACCACCCATCAGCCGCAATATGATGCACCACCCCCACCAACACAAACTCCGTGTCAGACAACGCAAACAGCCTGGCCCGCAACGGAATCTCACGCGTCAAATCAAACGCGTAACGCGCCGACTCGCCAACCGCCCGCTCCAACCGCTCAGCCGACCAGCCCGACGCATCAACCAGCTCCCACCCCACCTCAGCCACATCAGCGCCCAACACCACCTGCTGCGCCACACCATCAGCCGCCACAAACAACGTCCGCAGACTCTCATGACGCGCCACCACATCACCCAGCGCCGACCTCAACGCCCCCACATCAAGCCGACCCCGCAACCGCAACCCAATCGCCATGTTGTACACCGGCGACGGACCATGCAACTGCTCCAAAAACCACAACCGACTCTGCGCAAACGACAACGGCACCACCGCAGGCCGCTCCACAGCAACCAACGGCCCCAAACCACCGGCCCCATCCCCCACACGACACGCCAACTGCGCCACCGACGGCGACTCAAACAACGCCCGAACCGAAACCCCCACACCCAACGCCGAATTCACCGCCGCGATCACCCGCATCGCCGACAACGAATTACCACCGAGTTCGAAGAAGGAGTCATCGACACTGACCTGATCCAGACCCAACACCTGGGCATAAATCCCGGCCAAAATCTCCTCAGTGGCATTCGACGGCCCACGATAACCATCACCATCGCGATACTCCGGCGCCGGCAACGCCCGCACATCCAACTTGCCATTCACCGTCAACGGCAACGACTCCACCACCACCACCGCAGCCGGCACCATATAACCCGGCAACCGCTCACCCAACAACCCACGAACCACCACCGGATCAGCACCACCAGTGATGTAACCAACAAGCCGCTTATCACCCGGCCGATCCTCCCGCGCAACCACCGCAGCCTGCTCAACACCCTCCAGCGCCGCCAGCGCTACCTGAATCTCCCCCAACTCAATCCGATAACCCCGAACCTTGACCTGCTCATCAGCCCGCCCCACATACACCAACTGACCATCAACACCCCACCGCACCAAATCCCCCGTCCGATACATCCGCACCCCCGACGCACCGAACGGACACGCCACAAACCGCGAACCCGTCAACCCCGAACGACCCACATACCCAACCGCCAAACCACCACCAGCCACATACAACTCACCCACCACACCCGGCGGAACCGGCCGCAAAAAACCATCCAACACAAACAACGCCGAACCCGGCACCGGCGAACCAATCGGCACCACACCACAACCCGCCACCAACGGCGCACTCACCGCCGTATAAACCGTCGCCTCCGTCGGCCCATACGCATTGAACATCGCCCGCCCAGGCGCCCACCTATCAACCAAATCAGCCGGACACGCCTCACCAGCCACCACCAACGCCATCGAACCCAAACCCTGCGGCGAGACCATCGCCGCCGCCGACGGCGTCTGACTCAACACATCAACACCCTCAGCCACCAACAACGCATGAAAATCCGCCGGCGAAGCCGCCACCTCCTCCGGCACCACCACCACCCTGCCCCCACCCAAAAGCGGAGCAAAAATATCCCACACCGAAACATCAAACGAATACGAATGCCACTGCGTCCACGCCCCCGCCCGCGGCAAATCCACCGGAAGCGACTCCACCAACTGCGCCACGTTGCCATGCGTCACCGCAACACCTTTGGGCACACCCGTCGTCCCCGACGTATAAATCACATAAGCGACATCATCAGCCGCCACCACCGGCAAAGCACCACTCGGCTGATCCCCCAAACGAGCATCATCAACCTCGACCACCAACAGGTCATAACCCTCCACACGAGGCCGCAACTGAGCAGTCGTCACCACCGCCACCGGCGCCGCATCCCCCAACACAAACCCAACCCGCGCATCCGGCAACGCCGGATCAATCGGCACATACGCCGCCCCCGACTTCAACACCCCCACAATCGCCACAATCGCCTCAACAGACCGCGAAAACAACACCGCAACCCGCTGACCAGGCCCCGCACCCACACCAGAAAGCAAATACGCCAACCGATCCGACGCCTCATCCAACTCCGCATACGTCATCGAACGCCGCCCACACGACACCGCCACCGCATCCGGGCACCGCAACACCTGCCCACCAAACAACACCGGAATCGAGGACGAGCCCGGTGCGGGTGCGGTCAGAACCCCGATGTTTCCGTGGTCGTCGAGGTGAGCATGTTCATCGGCGGTGACCACATCGATGTGCGAGATCCGCTGCGCCGGTTCATCTGCCACCGTCGCCAACACCTGCTCCAGGCGTGCCACCAACCGCTCGATCGTGGCCGCATCGAACACATCGGTACGGAACTCCACCGCACCACCGATCCCAGCAGGCTGACCATCCGCCGTCCAACGCTCACCAAGCGAAAACGACAGATCCATCCGCGCGGTGTGAGTCTGCACCGGCAGCGGGCTCACCTTCACATCACCCAACGACAGGCCGCCAGCAACACCCCCCGCACCCTGACCGTCAAAGTTCTGCCACGCCAACAACACCTGCACGATCGGATGCCGAGACATGGACCTGGCCGGATTGAGCCGATCCACCAACACCTCGAACGGCACATCCTGATGATCAAACGCCGCCAAACTCCGCGCCCGCACCTGACCCAACAACTCAACAAACGTCGGATCACCCGACAAATCAGCACGAAGAACCAACGTATTGACGAAGAAACCCACCAGGTCATGTAAAGCCGGATCGCGCCGGCCGGCGATGGAATACCCCACGGCCACATCGGGTGTCGCGGCAATCTTCGACAAGAGAACGGTGAGCGCGGCTTGGACGACCATGAAGCTGGTTACATTGTGCGCCCGGGCAACCGCGGCCACCCGCTGCTGCAGTTCGACCGGCCAGTCCACCGCCACACTGGCCCCGCGATAATCCGCCACCAACGGATACGGCCGATCAGTCGGCAACTCCAACTGCTCAGGCAACCCCGCCAACGCATCACGCCAAAACGCCAACTGCACACCAATACGACTCGCAGCATCATCCAAATCACCCAGCTGCGCACGCTGCCACAACGTGTAATCCACATACTGCACCGGCAACGGCTTCCATCGGGGTTCGCGCCGATGCTGATGTGCCGCATACGCTTCGGCCAGATCGCTCACGAATGGGGCGATCGACCACCCGTCTGCGGCAATGTGGTGCACGACTGTCACCAGTACATGGTCATCGTCGCTGATACGGAAAAGCGTTGCGTGGATCGGTATCTCGTAGGTCAGGTCGAACGTGTGCCGGGCCGACGCATCGATTTCTTCTTCGAGGCGGCTCTGTGGCCAGTTACTCGCATCCACCACCTCCCAGCCGAAGTTCGCCTGGTCGGCCGGCACAACGACCTGCCGGGGTGACCCATCGATTGCGGGGAGTACGGTGCGCAGGATCTCGTGCCGGCTCACCACCTCGTGAAGCGCCGCGGCAAGAGCCGCCGCATCGAGTTCACCGTGCAAAGACAACGCAACCGGCATGTTGTAGACCGGCGACGGGCCCTGCAGCTGCTCCAAGAACCACAACCGATTCTGCGCGAACGACAACGGAACCACCGCAGGCCGCTCAACCGCGACCAATGGTCCGAAACCGTCGGCCCCTTCCCCGACACGACCAGCCAACTGCGCGACCGTCGGCGACTCGAACAACGCCCGTACCGGTAGTCCACCGTCCAACTCGCGGTTCACGGCGGCAACCGCTCGCATGGCGAGGATGCTGTCGCCGCCCAGGTCGAAGAACGAGTCGTCGACCCCGATCTGGCCGACGCCGAGAACCTGCGCGAAGATACCCGCGAGGAGATCCTCTACCGCGTTGCTCGGCGCCCGGTACCCGGCACCAGCCGCGTAATCCGGTGCTGGAAGGGCTCGAGTGTCGAGCTTGCCGTTGACCGTCAACGGCAGAGATTCCAGCGACAGCACCGCCGCGGGGACCATGTAGGCCGGTAAGTGTTCGGCCAACGCTGACCGCGCGCCGACGGGATCAGCGGTGCCGGTGATGTAACCGACAAGCCGCTTGTCACCCGGGCGGTCCTCACGGGCAATCACCGCCGCCTGATCAACACCATCCAGCGCGGCCAAAGCTGCCTGTATCTCGCCCAATTCGACACGATAGCCACGGATCTTGACCTGCTCGTCGGCACGACCCAGATACTGCAGCTGACCATCGTCGTTCCACCGAACCAGATCACCGGTGCGGTACATCCGCACACCCGAGCCCCCGAACGGACACGCCACGAACCGCGAACCCGTCAGGCCCGGCCGGCCGATGTAGCCCACGCCCACCCCGTGGCCGGCCACATACAACTCGCCGATCACCCCGGGAGCCACCGGACGTAACCCGTTGTCTAGCACGAAGAGTGCAGCTCCTGGCACCGGTGAGCCAATTGGCGGCGTACCCATCCGCGCCGTCAACGGCTTGCTGATGGACACGCACATGGTCGTCTCGGTTGGTCCGTAAGCGTTGATCATCGTGCGCCCAGGCGCCCATCGGTCCACAACCTCGGCAGTACATGCCTCACCGGCCATCACCAAAGCGAGCGAATCCAGACCCTCGTGCGACAGCACCGCAGCCGCCGACGGCGTGTGGGTGAGTACACTCACCCCCTGATCGACCAGTACGTCATGAAAATCATCGGGAGAGTTCGTCACCTGCTCCGACACCACGACGATTCGACCACCATCGAGAAGCGGCGCGAAGATCTCCCATGCTGATACGTCGAAAGACAACGAATGGCACAGCGCCCACGTACCGGCCCGAGGCAACCCGGCGTTCAACGACCCCAAGAGCTGCGTCACGTTGCGATGCGTTATCGCAACACCTTTGGGAACTCCCGTCGTACCCGAGGTATAGATGATGTAGGCAACATCGTCCGCGTCTGGCGGCTGCAGGGAGGCTGAGCCGTTCTCGGCGGCAGAATCCGTGACATCGACGATCGGGAGGCTCCGCCCGTCGAGCCGAGGCCTCAGGTCGGAGTTGGTGACCACGACTACCGGTGCCGCATCGTCCAGCACGAACCCGATACGTGCGTCTGGATGGGCTGGGTCGATCGGCAGATAAGCCGCCCCGGTCTTCAGCACACCGAGAATTGCCACGACCGCCTCGACGGAGCGATTCAGCAGAACAGCCACGCAGTGACCCGGACGCGCGCCCTGCGTCGCCAGTCGACGAGCCATGTCGTCGGCGGCCTCGTCCAGTTGCGCGTAGGTAATCGATCCGCCGTCGAACGACACCGCGACGGAGTCCGGTGACGACGCCACGTGACGCGCGAACAAGGCCGGGATCGACTCGCCCTCAGGAGTCGGTTCGGCCAACAGCTTCTTGTTCGCCCACTCGTCGAGCTGAGCGTGTTCGTCTTCGTCGAAGAGGTCGATCGACAGCAGCCGCTTGGCATCAACGGTCATGATTGGCTCTCCTGATCGGCAGTCATTGCGGCCAGCACACGTTGAAGTCGGCGCATCAACGTCTGGATGCGGGCCGGACTGAACACGTCGGTGTCGTACTCGACGCGCACGTCGAGTTCAGCTCCCGGATGCACCTGCACAGTCAGCGGATAGTGGTTGTACTCACGACCGGAGATGTCGCTGACCGCCAAGCCACCTGCGTTCAACTCCGCGCCGATTTCGATCGGGTAGTTCTGGTACACGATAAGGGTGTCGAACAGCTCGTCATGCCCTGTGGCCCGGTGTATTTCACGCAGAGCCAGGTGTTGGTGCTCGAGCGTGTCACCATGCGACTTCTGCAGCTGCTCCAGCAGATCGGTGACCGTGGTTTCGGGCGTGATGGTGGCCCGTACCGGCACCGTGTTGATGACGAGACCGATGATGGACCCGGAATCCTCGACCTCTGCGGGACGCCCAGACACCGTGACACCGAACGCGACATCGTTCTGTCCGGTCAACGAGGTGAGGAGAAGCGCCCACGCACACTGCAACACCGTGTTCATGGTGGTGCGCTGTGAGCGCGCGAGATTCTCGAGTGCCGACGTGGTCTCCTTGGAGATCGGGAATCGTTCCACGCCACGCGGCCCCGTCTCGGATCGATTCGGCGGGCTCACCAGTGTGGGTGTCGAGAAGCCGGCAAAGGTTGTGCGCCACGCCTCGCGCGCGGCATCTATGTCTCGCGCGGCCAACCACGACACATAGTCGCGGTACGAACCGGGCGCGGGCAGGTCCGCACCAAAGTAGCTCGCGAAGATCTCACGCATCAGAACGGACATCGACCATCCGTCGATCACGATGTGATGGAAGGTGACAACGCACCGATGCTGGTCGTCTGCGGTGCGGATGAGGACGATGCGGAACGCGGGCTCATCGAGGAAATCGCCAACGGCCAATCGTTCGTCCGAGCTGATTTTCCGTATCTCGTCGTCGATATCGGGTGCATTCGCGTCGAGTTCGACGTACCTCCAGACAGCGGCCGGGTCGGACAGGATCACCTGCACCGGCTCGTCGAACTCCTGGCAGAATCGGGCGACCAAGTTGGGATGGCGGGTCACGACGTTCTGCACCGCGGCCCGCAACCGCGTTATGTCGAGCTGCCCCGACACGGTGAATTCGACTTGGACGGAATACAGCTCACTCGAGATCCCGGCACGCCGGGTGGCACTCGAATGGAAGAGCAGTCCCTGCTGGAGCGGCGTCAGAGGCAGGATGTCTGCGACGTTGTAGCGGCCGGCCAGTTCGTCGATGTCCTTCTGGCTGAGTCGAGCTGGGGCGATATCCGACGGCGTGAGACCGCCACCGCCTCGGCGCACATACGAGCAGATGCCGGCCAAGGCGGCCAACCACAACTGGCTGAGCTGGTTGACTTGGTCTTCATCGAGGATCGACGGTGCCCAAGTCCAATCAGCGCGCAGCGTGGGGCCGGCTTCGGTATCCATGGTCACGGCGTTCAGCTCGACCGCATGAGTGAGCGGCATGGGCAGCTGCGCTGCGGCGCCGATCGCCGACATGCCCGATACGCTGATTCGCCACAGCTCCTCGGGCAGGCCGGCCGCGGCGGCACCCAGACGCCCGAGATAGTTGAACCCGATCGTCGGCTCTGAGCCGGTCAGTTCGACAGCGGAGTTCAGGTAACGGAGCAACCCGTAGGTGAGCCCATGGGGCTGGGTTCTCAGCTGCTCTTTCGCGCTCTTGACGATCGAACCGACAACAGGATCACCGTCTTCCAGTAGCGGCCAAGATATTTCATCGATTCTCAACGCCACCGGATACTTTGTCGTGAACCAACCCACGGTGCGAGACAGATCGGCGTCGGTGGCGATCTCCTCGTGCCGCCCGTGGCCCTCCACGTCGATGCCGATTGCGGCATCGGTCACGCCGAAGAATTCGGCTAGCGCCATCCCGAACGCGATGAGTAGAACGTCCTGGACACCAGCGTGGAATGCGGTGGGCACGTCACCCAGTAGCAATCGAGTTGTCTCGACATCCAGCGCGGCCGACAGCCGGCCCGCGCTTGCGAAGGTGTCGACGCCGGGGCGCACCGCCGGCAGGATCGAGGCGCTGTTCAGCACCTGCCGCCAGTCATCGGCTTGGTCGACCACCTGCGGGGCATACGCCTGCTTGGCCAGCATGTCGGCCCATCGCGCATACGATGTACCGGTCCTGGGTAGAGCGATCGGCTGCCCGTTGTGGCGCTGAGCCCATGCGATGTTGAGGTCTTCCAACAGGATTCGCCAGGACACACCGTCGACGGCCAGGTGGTGGATCATCAGCACCAACTGTCTGGTCGACCGCACCCACAGCGCGCTGAGCATCGTGCCTGCGGTTGGAGCCAACCGTGTCGTGGCCGCCACCACCGCATCATCGGACAACGCGTCGACAGACCGAAGACAATCGGAGGCCCGTACCGAACCGGGTTCGAGCACGGTCAGAGACCAAGTCTCCGAATCACTTTCGTCGACGCGCAGCCGCAACGCGGCGTGATGGTCGAGCAACGACTGCAGCACCACGACGGCGTCGGCCTCCGTTGCCGCAGCGGGGGCCTCGATCACCAGTGCCTGGTTGAATTGATCCGTATCGCCCACGGTTTGCAGCCATCTGATGATCGGCGTGGCCGGCAGCGGCCCTACGCCCTCGTCGCCTCGGCCCTCGATACCGATGTCGCTGACCTCGACCACCCTGGCCAATCGCGCCACCGTCTGCTCGACGAACACGTCCCTTGGGCGGCAATCCAGTCCGGCAGCCCGCGCGGCGGTGACAACCTGCATCGACAGGATGCTGTCTCCCCCGAGTTCGAAGAACGAGTCGTCGACGCCGACACGCTCCAATCCCAAGACCTGGCCGTAGATGCCGGCAAGAATCTCCTCGACCGCATTGGCGGGCCGTTGGTAGCCGCCGCGGTCCTGATACTCAGGTGCAGGCAGCGCCCGTTTGTCGAGTTTCCCGTTGACTGTCAGCGGTATCGCTTCGAGCACCACCACCGCTGTCGGCACCATGTACGCCGGCAAGCGCTCGGCCAGCGCCGCCCGTGCAGCGGCCGGATCGACTTGCCCCGTGACGTACCCAACGATCCGCTTGTCGCCGGAACGGTCCTCGCGGACGACGACGGCGGCTTGGTCCACACCGTCCACAGCGGACAACGCGGACTGCACCTCGCCCAGTTCGATGCGGTACCCGCGAATCTTGACCTGCTCGTCCGCGCGGCCCAGATACTGCAGCTGACCGTCGGTGCCCCACCGCACCAGGTCGCCGGTGCGGTACATCCGGTCTCCGTAGCCGTCGAACGGACAGGCCACGAACCGAGTCGCGGTGAGCGCCGACCGCCGCACGTATCCGTAGCTCACTCCGCGCCCGGCCACGTACAACTCGCCGACCACCCCGGCGGGCACCGGCCGCAGCCAGTTGTCCAAGACGAACAATGCCGTGCCCGGTACGGGTGAACCGATCGGCACGACACCGGACCCTGGCCGCAACGGCGCGCTGATCGTGGCGTAGACCGTCGTCTCGGTCGGCCCGTAGCCGTTGATCATCACTCGACCCGGAGCCCAGCGGTCCACAACTTCAGCCGGGCAGGCCTCCGCGGCGACCATCAAGGCTGTGGAGTCCAAGCCATCCGGCGACAGCATTGCCACCGCAGAAGGGGTCTGGCTCAGCACCGTGACCCGCTCTGCCAGCAGCAGCGCGTGGAACTCGTCGGGCGACTGCATCACCGATTCGGGTACGACGACAAGCCGCCCGCCATGCAGCAACGCACCCCATATCTCCCACACCGTGTAGTCGAACGCATAGGAGGCACATTGCGTCCACACCTGATCAGGTGACAGGTCGAACTCGACATCCATGGAGTCGAAAAGCCGAGTCACGTTGCGGTGGGTGACCGCAACGCCTTTGGGCTTACCCGTGGTGCCGGAGGTGTAGATGATGTGCGCGACGTCGTCGGGTGCCGGTCCGGGCACCGCGGTACTCGGCTGGCTGCCGACACTGGGATCTTGCACGGTGAGCACCGTCAACCGGTGGTTGGCGAACTTCTCGGCCAACTCGGCCGTCGTGATCGCCGTAACCGGAGCAGCGTCGGCGATCATGAAATCGATACGCGCCGACGGCACCGCAGGATCGATCGGCAGATAGGCTGCGCCGCTCTTGAGCACGGCAAGGATGGCGACGATGGCCTCGGCGGACCGCGGGAACATCACTGCCACGCACTCGCCGGCACGGGCCCCGGTGGCCACCAGCCGATTCGCGAGCCGGTTCGCATGTTCGTCGAGCTCGCGATATGTCCACGTTTCATCACCCTTGGACAACGCAACGGCATTCGGGGTTCGAGCGACTTGGGCGCCGAACAGCTCGGGCACCGACATCGGGTTCTCCGGTTGCGACAGGACCGCGCGGTTACCCCACGCCGCGAGCTGTGCGTGCTCGCCGTCGACGAGTAGGTCGAGCGACAGCAGTTTCCGCTCCGGGTCGGCTGTCATGCCGAGCAACGTTCGCTCGAAACGAGCGAACAACGTTGCGATCTCATTGCTGCTGAACGCATCTGCGTCGTACTCGATACGGAAACTCAGTTGCTCACCCGGCACAGCCTGCATGCTCAACGGGTAGTGGTTCTGTTCGCGCGCGGTGAAGGCGGTGACGGCCAATCCGTCCTCACCCGAGAGCTCACCGATGTCGATGGGATAGTTCTCGAAAACGAAGAGTGTGTCGAACAGTTGATCGTGGCCCGCGGCACGGTGGATCTCGCTCAGTGCCAGGTGCTGATGGTCGAGTGTGTCGTTGGTGAAGCGCTGCATCTGGTCGAGCAAGCTCGCGGTGGTGGTGGACGCCGTCATCCTCGCTCGCACCGGCACCGTGTTGATCAGTAGTCCAACCATCGATTCGGCTCCGACCAGATCAGCGGGGCGACCGGATACCGCTGTGCCGAAGACGACATCGTGCTGACCAGTGAGCACGCTGAGCAACTGTGCCCACGCGGCCTGTAGCACGGTGTTGACAGTGGTGTGTTGTGACCGCGCGAGTTCTCCTATCGCAGTCGAGATTTCAGTCGGCAACTGATAGGACTGGTAGCCGCGCTGCCCCGGATGCGAATTCCCTGACGTACCAATCAGTGTGGGTGCGGACAAGTCTGTGAACGCTTCGCGCCAAGCCGAACTCGCCGCATCGACGTCGCGTTCGGTCAGCCACTGCACGAATCGTCGGTACGGCGTGGCGGCGGGTAGACGGTGCCGGTAGTAGCTGGCGAAAATTTCCTGTAGCAGGATCGGTGTCGACCATCCGTCGAGCAGGATGTGGTGATTGGTCAGCACGAAACGGTGCTCATCCGCGGCCGTTCTGATCAAGGCGGCACGAAACACCGGTTGATCCGCCAGTTTGCGTACTGCAGCACGTTCATCTGCACACACTCGGGCGATCAGTTCATCCACGTCGTCCGCGATGCCCGCCTCGATGTACTGCCATGGCACCGACGGGTCAGCCGGCAGCAACTGAACCGGCTCGTCGAACTCGTCTGAGAACAGGGCCACCAGGTGCGGGTGACGACGGACCACCGCGAACGTGGCGTCACGCAGCCGATCGACGTCAAGTGGTCCGGACACAGTGATGTCCAGCTGCACCGCGTAGACGTCGTCCGTCTCATCGGCGGTGTGCGTGTGGAACATGAGTCCGCGCTGCAGAGGTGTCAGCGGCAGGATGTCGACGACCGGATGCCGACCCGTCAGTATGTCGACCTGCTGCTGACCGAGCCTGGTGGACGGGATGTCTGACGGCGTCAATCCCCCGCCACCGGCCTGGACGTGGGCGCAGATACCGGTCAACGCCTCGAACCACAGCTGACCTATCCGGTCGATCGCTTCGTGTCCGAGCGCCGATGTGGCCCATGTCCACGTCGCGTGCAGTCGCGGCTCACCGCCGTCGCCATTCAGAATTCCGGCATTCATCTCAACGGTGTGAGGCAGCGGTGTCGACACCGCAGTTGCCTCAGCCGTCAGAGCCACTCCGTCGGGATGCGGGCGCCACAGCTCATCGGACAACTCGGCAGTCCCGCCGAGCCGGCCGAGATAGTTGAACACGATGGACGATTCGGGTCCGGAGATGTCGACGTCGGGGTTCAGATACCGCAGTAGTCCGTAGCTGAGTGCGTCGGGCTGGGCGCGGAGCTGTTCTTTCAATTCCTTGACGACACGGCCGATTTCGGCATCGCCCGCTGCGACCTGCGGCCACGCCGGGTTCTCGACTTGGAGTGCCACCGGGTACTTCGCGGTGAACCAACCGACGGTACGAGACAGATCCGCATCGACGGCCAACCCCTCATCGCGCCCATGGTTTTCCACATCGACACGAATCGGCCCGCGAATGCCACCGAGGTACTCCGCCCACGCCATTCCGAAGGCAATCAGCAGGATGTCTTGGACGCCGGCACGGAATGCGGTCGGTACCTCGCCGAGCAGCAAAGCCGTGGTCTGCGGGTCCAGAGTCATCGACCGCTGTCCCGCTGTGGCGTAAGTATCTACGTCGGACTGCGGCGGCGGCAGCACTGCAGGAAGCTTGGCTATCTGCCGCCACGCGTCGGCATTGGACACGACCGCTGGATCGGTCGCATGGTCACGCAGCAACGTCGCCCACGAGGCGAAGGATGTGCCGGCCGCTGGAACCGCTATCGGCTGTCCCGCCCGATGCTGGAGCCAGGCAGTGTTCAGATCTTCGATCAGGATCCGCCAGGAGACCCCATCGACCGCCATGTGATGGATGATCACCGCCAACTGGCCGGTCTTGTTGCCCCACACCGCCGCGAGCATCGACCCTGCTGCTGGATTCAGCCGCGAACGCGCCTCCGCCAGAGAATCACCTGATACCTCGTCGACGGTCAGCATGCGGTCACGGGCAAGGACTGAGCCCGGCTCGGTGACCCGCAGCCTCGGCTTCTCGTCGCCGTCATCGTCGACACGCAGGCGCAGCATGCCGTGCCGGTCAAGCAAAGCCTGAAGCAGGATGACCGCGTCTTCCTCGGTCGCGGTGGACGGTGCCTGCAACACCATGGTCTGGTTGAAATGATCAATGGGACCATTGATGTCCCAAAGCCATTCGATTATCGGTGTGGGCACAATCGGCCCGACGCCGTCATCCGTCCGGCCCTCCGCTGCACTTTCGTGCCTGACCACGCGAGCCAGCCGGGACACCGACTGCTCGATGAACACATCGCGCGGTTGACACACCAGACCCGCGGCGCGTGCCCTGGCCACCAACTGCATGGAAAGGATGCTGTCTCCGCCGAGTTCGAAGAAGGAGTCATCGACACTGACCTGATCCAGACCCAGCACCTGGGCATAAATCCCGGCCAAAATCTCCTCAGTGGCATTCGACGGCCCACGATAACCATCACCATCGCGATACTCCGGCGCCGGCAACGCCCGCACATCCAACTTGCCGTTCACCGTCAACGGCAACGACTCCACCACCACCACCGCAGCCGGCACCATATAACCCGGCAACCGCTCCCCCAACAACCCACGAACCACCACCGGATCAGCACCACCAGTGATGTAACCAACAAGCCGCTTATCGCCCGGCCGATCCTCCCGCGCAACCACCGCAGCCTGCTCAACACCCTCCAGCGCCGCCAGCGCTACCTGAATCTCCCCCAACTCAATCCGATAACCCCGAACCTTGACCTGCTCATCAGCCCGCCCCACATACACCAACTGACCATCAACACCCCACCGCACCAAATCCCCCGTCCGATACATCCGCACCCCCGACGCACCGAACGGACACGCCACAAACCGCGAACCCGTCAACCCCGAACGACCCACATACCCAACCGCCAAACCACCACCAGCCACATACAACTCACCCACCACACCCGGCGGAACCGGCCGCAAGTGACGATCGAGCACAAAGAAACTCAAGTGCCCCAACGGCACCCCGATCGGGCTTACGCTGCGCTCGCAATCGGACGCGACGACCTCACGAAACGACGCATGCACCGTGGTCTCGGTGATGCCATACATGTTGATCATCCGCGGCAACCCCGAATGCCGCTCCAACCAAGGACGAATACGCTGGGGCTCAAGAGCTTCCCCACCAAAGATCACCGTCTGCAACTTCAGCCGCTGCCCCAGCTCCGGCGACAGCTCCTCGGCAGTCTGCAACGCATAGAACGCCGAAGGCGTCTGACTCAACACATCCACCTGCTCGGCAACCAGAACCGCGAGGAACTCCTCGGGCGACCGCGTCACCGACTCCGGCACGATCACCAACCGGCCACCGCCAAGCAACGGCCCCCAGATCTCCCACACCGAATAGTCAAACGCCAACGAATGCGCCAGCGTCCACACCTGCCCAGCCGAATCCACATCCGCACCAAGCGTTTCCAGCAGCTCAACCACATTACGGTGCGGCACCGCAACACCTTTGGGAACCCCCGTCGTCCCCGACGTGTAAATCACATAAGCGATGTCATCGGCCGCCGGCACCGGCAAAGCACCACTCGGCTGATCCCCCAAACGAGCATCATCAACCTCGACCACCAACAGGTCATAACCCTCCACACGAGGCCGCAACTGAGCAGTCGTCACCACCGCCACCGGCGCCGCATCCCCCAACACAAACCCAACCCGCGCGTCAGGATGCGCCGGATCGATCGGCACATACGCCGCACCCGTCTTCAGCACCCCCAAAATCGCCACAATCGCCTCAACAGACCGCGAAAACAACACCGCAACACGGCGTCCCGGGCCGGCGCCGTGGCCGACGAGCAGATGCGCCAACCGATTCGACGCCTCGTCCAACTCCCGATACGTAACCGAACGCCCATCCGAAACCAACGCCACCGCATCCGGGCACCGCGCCACCTGCCCACCAAACAACACCGGAATCGACTTCGCCGCCACCTCCGACATAATCGGGGCATTCCGGTTGCCCCACGCATCCAACCGCTCACGCTCGTCCTCGGACAGCAACTCCACCGATGACAACCGCCGCAGAGGATCGGCCGTGACTGCCACCAGGATTCGTTCGAGGCGTGTTACCAGTTGTTCGATGGTGGTGGGGTCGAACACGTCGGTGCGGAACTCGACTGCGCCGCTGATGCCGGCGGGTGTGCCGTCGTCGGTCCAGCGTTCGTTGAGTGAGAACGTCAGATCCATGCGTGCGGTTTGGGTGTCGGCGTGCAGCGGGCTGACCTCGACATCGCCCAGCGTCACATCGCTGTCCACACCCCGGCCGGCGAAGTTCTGCCAGGCCAACAACACCTGCACCAACGGATGGCGAGACATCGACCGACCCACATTGAGCCGATCCACCAACACCTCAAACGGCACATCCTGATGATCAAACGCCGCCAAACTCCGCGCACGCACCTGGCCCAACAACTCCACAAACGTCGGATCACCCGACAAATCAGCACGAAGAACCAACGTGTTGACGAAAAAACCCACCAACTCATCAAGCGCGGGATCATTACGGCCAGCGATCGGAAACCCAACCGCCACATCATCGCTGGCACTCAACTTGCCCAACAACACCGCCAACGCCGCCTGCACCACCATGAACGTGGTCGCACCCTGCTCGCGGGCCACCTCAACCACCCGCCGCGCCAGTTCAGCCGGCCAGTCCACCTCCACCGTGGCACCACGATGATCGGCCACCAACGGATAGGGCCGATCAGTCGGCAACTCCAACTGCTCAGGCAACCCCGCCAACGCATCACGCCAAAACGCCAACTGCACACCAATACGACTCGCAGCATCATCCAAATCACCCAGCTGCGCACGCTGCCACAACGTGTAATCCACATACTGCACCGGCAACGGCGACCACCCCGGCACCCCACCAGACACCCGAGCCCGATACGCCCGAGCCAAATCAGCCACCAACGGCGTCACCGACCACCCATCAGCCGCAATATGATGCACCACCCCCACCAACACAAACTCCGTGTCAGACAACGCAAACAGCCTGGCCCGCAACGGAATCTCACGCGTCAAATCAAACGCGTAACGCGCCGACTCGCCAACCGCCCGCTCCAACCGCTCAGCCGACCAGCCCGACGCATCAACCAGCTCCCACCCCACCTCAGCCACATCAGCGCCCAACACCACCTGCTGCGCCACACCATCAGCCGCCACAAACAACGTCCGCAGACTCTCATGACGCGCCACCACATCACCCAGCGCCGACCTCAACGCCCCCACATCAAGCCGACCCCGCAACCGCAACCCAATCGCCATGTTGTACACCGGCGACGGACCATGCAACTGCTCCAAAAACCACAACCGACTCTGCGCAAACGACAACGGCACCACCGCAGGCCGCTCCACAGCAACCAACGGCCCCAAACCACCGGCCCCATCCCCCACACGACACGCCAACTGCGCCACCGACGGCGACTCAAACAACGCCCGAACCGAAACCCCCACACCCAACGCCGAATTCACCGCCGCGATCACCCGCATCGCCGACAACGAATTACCACCGAGTTCGAAGAAGGAGTCATCGACACTGACCTGATCCAGACCCAACACCTGGGCATAAATCCCGGCCAAAATCTCCTCAGTGGCATTCGACGGCCCACGATAACCATCACCATCGCGATACTCCGGCGCCGGCAACGCCCGCACATCCAACTTGCCATTCACCGTCAACGGCAACGACTCCACCACCACCACCGCAGCCGGCACCATATAACCCGGCAACCGCTCCCCCAACAACCCACGAACCACCACCGGATCAGCACCACCAGTGATGTAACCAACAAGCCGCTTATCGCCCGGCCGATCCTCCCGCGCAACCACCGCAGCCTGCTCAACACCCTCCAGCGCCGCCAGCGCTACCTGAATCTCCCCCAACTCAATCCGATAACCCCGAACCTTGACCTGCTCATCAGCCCGCCCCACATACACCAACTGACCATCAACACCCCACCGCACCAAATCCCCCGTCCGATACATCCGCACCCCCGACGCACCGAACGGACACGCCACAAACCGCGAACCCGTCAACCCCGAACGACCCACATACCCAACCGCCAAACCACCACCAGCCACATACAACTCACCCACCACACCCGGCGGAACCGGCCGCAAGTGACGATCGAGCACAAAGAAACTCAAGTGCCCCAACGGCACCCCGATCGGGCTTACGCTGCGCTCGCAATCGGACGCGACGACCTCACGAAACGACGCATGCACCGTGGTCTCGGTGATGCCATACATGTTGATCATCCGCGGCAACCCCGAATGCCGCTCCAACCAAGGACGAATACGCTGGGGCTCAAGAGCTTCCCCACCAAAGATCACCGTCTGCAACTTCAGCCGCTGCCCCAGCTCCGGCGACAGCTCCTCGGCAGTCTGCAACGCATAGAACGCCGAAGGCGTCTGACTCAACACATCCACCTGCTCGGCAACCAGAACCGCGAGGAACTCCTCGGGCGACCGCGTCACCGACTCCGGCACGATCACCAACCGGCCACCGCCAAGCAACGGCCCCCAGATCTCCCACACCGAATAGTCAAACGCCAACGAATGCGCCAGCGTCCACACCTGCCCAGCCGAATCCACATCCGCACCAAGCGTTTCCAGCAGCTCAACCACATTACGGTGCGGCACCGCAACACCTTTGGGAACCCCCGTCGTCCCCGACGTGTAAATCACATAAGCGATGTCATCGGCCGCCGGCACCGGCAAAGCACCACTCGGCTGATCCCCCAAACGAGCATCATCAACCTCGACCACCAACAGGTCATAACCCTCCACACGAGGCCGCAACTGAGCAGTCGTCACCACCGCCACCGGCGCCGCATCCCCCAACACAAACCCAACCCGCGCGTCAGGATGCGCCGGATCGATCGGCACATACGCCGCACCCGTCTTCAGCACCCCCAAAATCGCCACAATCGCCTCAACAGACCGCGAAAACAACACCGCAACACGGCGTCCCGGGCCGGCGCCGTGGCCGACGAGCAGATGCGCCAACCGATTCGACGCCTCGTCCAACTCCCGATACGTAACCGAACGCCCATCCGAAACCAACGCCACCGCATCCGGGCACCGCGCCACCTGCCCACCAAACAACACCGGAATCGAGGACAAGCTCGGTGCGGGTGCGGTCAGAACCCCGACGTTTCCGTGGCCATTGAGGTGAGCGTGCTCTTCTGCGGTGACCACATCGATGTGCGAGATCCGCTGCGCCGGTTCAGCTGTCACCATCGAGAGGACTCGTTCCAGGCGTGCCACCAACCGCTCGATCGTGGCCGCATCGAACACATCGGTACGGAACTCCACCGCACCACCGATCCCAGCAGGCTGACCATCCGCCGTCCAACGCTCACCAAGCGAAAACGACAAATCCATCCGCGCGGTGTGAGTCTGCACCGGCAGCGGGCTCACCTCCACATCACCCAACGACAGGCCGCCAGCAACACCCCCCGCACCCTGACCGTCAAAGTTCTGCCAGGCCAACAACACCTGCACCAACGGATGGCGAGACATCGACCGACCCACATTGAGCCGATCCACCAACACCTCAAACGGCACATCCTGATGATCGAACGCCGCCAAACTCCGCGCCCGCACCTGGCCCAACAGCTCCACAAACGTCGGATCACCCGACAAATCAGCACGAAGAACCAACGTGTTGACGAAAAAACCCACCAACTCATCAAGCGCGGGATCATTACGGCCAGCGATCGAGAAGCCCAGCGCCACATCACTGGTGGCACTCAGTTTCGACAGCAACACCCCGAGGGCAGCTTCGACGACCATGAACGTGGTCGCGCGGTGCTCGCGGGCAATCTCGCGGATACTCCGCTGTAGGTCAGCCGGCCAGTCCACCTCCACCGTGGCACCACGATAATCCGCCACCAACGGATACGGCCGATCAGTCGGCAACTCCAACTGCTCAGGCAACCCCGCCAACGCATCACGCCAAAACGCCAACTGCACACCAATACGACTCGCAGCATCATCCAAATCACCCAGCTGCGCACGCTGCCACAACGTGTAATCCACATACTGCACCGGCAACGGCGACCACCCCGGCACCCCACCAGACACCCGAGCCCGATACGCCCGAGCCAAATCAGCCACCAACGGCGTCACCGACCACCCATCAGCCGCAATATGATGCACCACCCCCACCAACACAAACTCTTGTTCGCCAAGTTGCAGAAGCGTTGCGAACAAGGGTGTTTCGGTGGTCAGGTCGAACTCGTGGCCGGCGGCTTCATCGCTGGCACGGTCAATTTCGGCAGCCGTCCAGCCGGTTGCATCGATTGACTGCCAACCGAATTCGGCGGCGTCAGGCGGCAAGACCAACTGTTGCGGAACACCATCGGTCGCCACGTACAGCGTCCGCAGACTCTCGTGACGCGCCACGACATCGCCCAGCGCGGATTTCAACGCCTCGACATCGAGCCGACCCCGCAACCGCAACGCAACCGCCATGTTGTACACCGGCGACGGACCATGCAACTGCTCCAAAAACCACAACCGACTCTGCGCAAACGACAACGGCACCACCGCAGGCCGCTCAACCGGAACCAACGGCTCCATTCCATCGGTGATCTCGCCGATTCGGGGAGCGAGCTGCGCCACCGTCGGGCTCTCGAACAGTGTCCGGACCGGTACCTGCACGTTGAGGGCCTCACTGAGCGTGGCGGCCAGCCGCATCGCGATCAGCGAGTCACCACCGAGGTCGAAGAAAGACTGGTCGACCCCGACGCGCTCCAATCCCAACACCTGAGCGAAAACTCCGGCCAGCAGATCCTCGGTCGGAGTCGTCGGAGCCCGGTATTCGTCGTCCCGGTATTCGGGTGCCGGCAGTGCCCGCTTGTCCAGTTTGCCGTTGACCGTCACCGGCAGTGAATCAAGCACCACCACCGCAGCCGGCACCATGTAACCCGGCAAGCGCTCAGCCAACAACCCGCGAGCCGCAACCGGATCGACGGTTCCCGTGACATACCCCACCAGCCGAAGATCACCCGGCCGGTCCTCACGAGTGATGACCGCAGCCTGGGCCACACCATCCAGTGCTGCGAGGGCTACCTGGATCTCACCCAGCTCGATGCGGTGACCCCGAACCTTGACCTGCTCGTCCGAACGCCCCAGATACACCAACTGACCATCGTCGTCCCACCGCACCAGGTCGCCCGTGCGATACATCCGCATTCCTGGTTCACCGAACGGGCACGCCAGGAACCGCGACGCGGTCAAGCCGGCCCGGCCCATGTAGCCGACGCCGACGTTGTGTCCCGCCACATACAGGTCACCCACCACACCCGGGGGTACCGGACGCAACCAACCGTCCAAGACGAACAAGGCCGACCCCGGCAGTGGCTTGCCGATCGGCACCGTGTCTGCCCCGGGCCGTAATCGCTCACTCGTCGATACCCACATCGTGGTCTCGGTCGGTCCGTACTCGTTGATCACCGCGCGCACCGACGCCCACCGATCCACGAGGTCGGGCGGGCAGGCCTCCCCACCGACGAGCAGGGTCACCGACTCCAGGCCGTCAGGCGACAACATCCCCGCCGCGGACGGCGTCTGGCTCAACACGCTGACCTTCTCGTCGATCAGCAGGGTGCGCAGATCCTCGGGTGACCGCGCGACCGATTCCGGGACCACCACCAGCTGAGCACCATTGAGCAGCGCGGCATAGATCTCCCAGCCCGAGATGTCGAAGCTGTAGGAATGCCACTGCGACCACACCTGTCCCGAGCCGACCGGCACCTCTGTCTCGTCCAGCCTGCCCATCATCTGTGTGACGTTGTGATGCGTGATGGCAACGCCTTTGGGACGACCGGTGGTCCCCGAGGTGTAGATGACATACGCAACATCGTCAGCCGACGCAACCGCGAGCGGTGTCGAAGGGTAGGCGGCGATCTCCGGGTCGTCGACGAAAACGATCGACTGGCCTCGGCCCGCCAAGCGCTCCGAAAGCGTGGCATTGGTGATCACCGCGATCGGCGCGGCGTCATCGAGCATGAAGTCGATACGCGCGTCGGGGTGCGCGGGGTCGATCGGGACGTACGCCGCACCAGTCTTCAGTACCGCCAGCATCGACACGATCGCGTCGGCTGAACGGTTGAACAGCAGCCCCACTCGCTGCCCGGCGCGGGCACCGGACTCAACGAGCTTGTGTGCCAACCGGTTCGACGTTTCATCGAGCTGCCGATAGCTGACCGAGCGCCCATCGAAACGAATCGCGGTCGCGTCGGGCGTGGCCGCCACCCACGTCGCAAACCTGGCGGGGATCGACGCCGTCGGCGTAAGCGGCGCAGCCAAAGCCGGCCGGTTGCCCATCGAGTCGAGCCTGGAAAGATCACCGGGTTCGAGCGCATCGATCGCTGACAACTGCTGCTGCGGATCAGTGGCCATCTGCGCCAGGATTCGACCCAGCGCGGACGCGATGTCGCCGACATCCAGGCCGGCGAATGGCTGCGCGGCACCCGCCGTACTCAACAACAGGTCGTCTCCGACGGTGGAGAAGATGAGCCCGAACCCGCCTAACGGTCCGACGTTCGTAAACGACGCCGTCGCGGTGGCACCCCCGAAAGAGAACGCCGGCGTCGACGGCAGGATGTTCACCCCTACCCGGCCCGCCGACCGATCCAACCCGCGCGGTCGCTGTTTGCGCTCCAAGGCATGCACCGGAAACCGCTGGTGCTGAACCACTTCCTTGATCCGCGTGTCAACATGTCCGCAGAAGTCCGCGACGGTCATTGTCGGTGCGACGTCCAGCACCAAGGGCACAACCCCGGCGAACATTCCTGGAAGCGTCTTGGACTCGGGCCGGACTCGCCTGCTCACCGGGAAGTCCAGCACCACCTGCGAAGCCTGCGCCGTCCACTGGCGCACCAGAAGAGCGCAAGCCGCGGTGAGAACGGACGACCGCGGCGCGCCCAGCCGCTCCGCAAGCCAGTCGCAGCGATTGACCGCGACGGGATCCAGAGGCAGCGGCGCCGAGGGCTCGTCCGCTCCGGCGTCCGCCGCCGCACTCGACGACCGCCAGTCAGAGTTATTGTCCGCGGGGAGATTTCGTAACCAGTAGGCCTCGTCTTCGCGATAGTCGTCTGAGTTCTGGTATTCCGTCTCGATATCGACGAGGTCTTGCAGCGATCCGAACAGAGGACTCGGCACGGGCGCCCCCGAGACGACCGCGGTGTACACCGACGCGATCCGCTGGCCGGCCAAGGCCAGCGCAAACCCGTCGATGACGATGTGGTGGCAGGCCGCGAACAGGTAGAACTCGTCTGCTTGGGTTTGCAGCACCGCGAGTCTGAACAGCGGGTCGGAGAGTGACATCGGCGCACGCTGAATCGACGAGACTATCCGGCGCACTTCACTCGACGCGTCGTCAGAACTGGTCAGATCATGAAACGCGAGATCGATGTCCGGGTCGTCGACTACCCGCTGCGCGACCTCCCCGTCGATCTCCTCGATGGTTGCTCTGCCAGGTTCGATCTCGCCGACGACTCGTCTGACGGCCCACTCCAGCGCGCCGAGATCCACCGCGCCGTCGATCTTCATCAGAAGACCGAGCTGCCACTCGTCGCCTGAGCCGGCCGCCTGTTGGGCCAGCCAAACGTCCAGTTGCGCACGTGTCAGCGGAAGCGGACGGCTACTCGGCACCGTTTCCGTCTTCAAAGAACACCCCCGGTTCCTTTCAATTCAGGTATCGATCCGAGTCAGCGCTCGCGCGCGAGCCGATCACGCAGGCTCTTCGGACGTATGTCCGGCCAGTTCTTCTCGATGTAGTCCAGACAGGCCGCTCGATCGGCCTCTCCGAATACCACCCGCCAACCCGCAGGTACGTCCGAGAACGTCGGCCACAAGCTGTGCTGCTCCTCGTCGTTGATCAGCACGTAGAAGGTGCCGTTGTCATCGTCGAACGGATTAATGCTCACCTTGTTCTCCAAGATCAAATCGATGGGCGGTAAATCGGTTCGAACTCTACTGAAGACCGAGGGCGTCGGCGGGCTTTCGACGAAGTGCTCGGCGAACTGCCAACTCATCATTGGGTGGCCTGCAGTTACGCGGTTCTTGGTGCCGAAACCTCGTCAGAAATGAATGCACGTCGCGCCCTCCAGACTGCATTTTTACGTTGGTGTAACTGGCAACTCGGGCTTCCATGTAGAGAATCGATCGACCCGCACTGTCGCATTGTCTGGGCCTATCTAGCAAAGTGTTCAGATCAGCTATAAATTTACTGGCAAACACGTAAACCCCATACCGGACAGCTTTGGCGTTTTCACATGAATTAGTCTGGCTTTGTTTCCGAGCCCGTTGAGCCGAGTGCGCACGACGACACACCGCTGGCCGCAAACAGCGTTCCGCGGAGGGCACCGTCGGCAAAGCTGCGCCGGGCGAACGGGTGAGCTGCCAGAGGGCAGCGCCGATGAGCAGACTGCCGCCGAGGAACTCAAGTTGCGGCGAAAGCCGAACGCCCGCTCAATGAAGCTCCCGGCCGAGGCCGAGTGGTCCATACGTGACGGCCGACGAAAAATGCTGGGCCGCAAGGCTTAGCGATGTTGATATCGGCTGCGGAGCCGGTCTGCTGAGCACCACGCCCACAGCGCGGCTGACAGATCGATATCGCTGGCCTGCGTCAGGTTATGCGGCTCTCACGCGGCATCAAGATCAGATACCGGGGCCACTGCCTTCCTCAGAAGTTGCTACAGGAGCTGAAAACGTTCTCGATCGTTGGCAACAACGCCGCGTTTGCCGGATTGGCGCGAATCTTCGCCGCCATCGGCTGACGTTGAGCCGGCGATGAGTCGATGAACTGACGCAGACCCGCCTGTTGCTGCGGCGATTGGATAAATGCCGCAGCTGCCGGCCCCTGGGCGTTGGCGGCAGCTATTACCTGTTCGTAGCTACAGGTCGTGTCGACTATCGGGTCAGCGGCAGCCAGCCCCGCCCCCGCAGTCAGCGACAATGCAAGGCCGCCGACGGCGGCTGCGGCTCCTGTAGTCAGAATCCATCTCATCACGCCAGATCCTTTCGACGATTTCAGTACCGACTTGGATCCCCCGATAAACGCGACTCTAAACCGCTCGTTTAAGGGGCGACAAGCATTTGGCGCCATTGCCATAAACTGTTCAGCTTTCGAGTCGGCGATATCCGCTGGATATAACTGACGACCGGGTCAGGACTGCCTTGGAATCTCCGCTGTCGGAGCATCATCGTCGTCGGGACGCTGGTCCGTGCCGAGCAGTGCGCGCACCAGCGGGCGGGGACCATACGGCCGGAGCAGGACGCTCGCCGGCCGTGGCCGCACCCGCTGCGGCCACCAGAACCACCGGCCCAGCAGCGCAGCGATGGACGGCGTCATGAACGAGCGGACGATCATGGTGTCGAACAACAGTCCCAACCCGATGGTGGTGCCGATCTGACCGATGATTTGCAGATCGCTGACCGCCATCGACGCCATGGTGGCGGCGAACACCAGACCGGCAGTGGTCACGACTTTGCCGGTGCCTCCCATCGCCCGGATGATGCCGGTCTGGATGCCCGCCCCCAATTCCTCTTTCAGACGCGATACCAAGAGCAGGTTGTAATCGGATCCGACCGCCAACAGAATGATCACCGACATCGCCAGCACCATCCAATGCAGATGGATTCCCAGGATGTACTGCCAGACCAAAACGGCCAATCCGAACGATGCGCCCAACGAGAGCACGACTGTTCCGACGATCACCAGAGCGGCAACCAAACTCCGCGTGATTATGAGCATGATGACGAAGACCAAACAGATTGCTGCGATGCCGGCAATCAACAGGTCGGTGGTCGAGCCGTCTCGCCAATCCTTCGCGGTTGACGCGGTCCCGGCGAGATAAATCTTCGCTCCCGACAGCGGTGTGCCTTTGAGGGCCTCCTCGGCCGCGAGCCTGACCTTTTCGATCCGAGCAATTCCTTCCGGCGTCGCGGGATCGCCGTTGTGCGAGATGATGAACCGGGCCGACTTGCCGTCCGGGGATATGAACGATGCCATGGCCCGTTTGAAATCCGGATTGTCGAAGACCTCCGGAGGCAGGAAGAAGGAGTCGTCGTTCTTCGCGGCGTCGAAGGCCTGCCCCATGGCGCTGACTTGGGCAGTCTGGTCCTCCAGCTGGGTCGCCATTCCCGACATCGTCGAGTAGTTTTTCAACGTCATCGTCTGGATGGTCTTCATCACCGCGATTGCCTTCGGAAATTCGGCGATCAACTGCGGGACTATCGCGTCGAGCTGTTCCATGTCATTGACAAGCTTCGACAACTTTTCGGTTAGTACATCCATTCCGTCGAGCGTGTCGTATATCGATCTGAGGGCCCAGCACAGGGGTATGGAATAGCAGTGCGGTTCCCAGTACAGGTAATTGCGTATGGGTTTGAAGAAATCGTCGAATGCTTGGATATGTTCCAGTAGCTGTAAGGAAATGTCTTCGATTTCCTTCGTGGTGCCGAGCATTCGATGGGTGATCCCGTACAGCTGCTTCATCAAGTTCAGCTGGTTTTCCATCAGCTGGATCATGACGCCCATGTCCTGAGCCTGCTTCAACATGTCCTTGTTGCGTTCGTCCTGCAGCTTGCGCGATTGCACCTGAGCGGCGCTCTGCAGGCTGATCAGAAACGGGATGGACGTCTTGGCAATCGGCGAGCCTTCCGGCCGGGTGATCCCTTGTACTCGAGAGATCCCCTGAACCTTGAAAACGGCCTTGGCCAGCTTGTTCAGCGTGATGAAATCCGTGGGATTCCGCAGATCACGTTCTGTTTCGATCATCAGGATGTCGGGCGTCAACCGCGCCTGCGAGAAGTGCCTCTCGGCGGCCAGGAAACCCTGATTGGCCGGGATGTCCGCCGAGATGTAGGCACGGTCGTTGTAGCTCGTCTCGTATCCCGGCAACGCGAACAGGCCGACGAAGGCAGCCGCGAGGGACGCGGCGAGGATCGGCGCGGGCCACCGGGCGATCGCGGTGCCGATTCCACGCCACCGACGAGATTTGAGTCTGCGCTTGGGATCCAACAGTCTGATGCTGCTGGCTAGGACTATTCCCGCAGGTACCAATGTCACGGCGGCGGCAACCGCCACCAACATGCCTATGGCACAAGGGATTCCCATCGTCTGGAAATAGGGCAACCGCGTGAAGCTGAGGCAGAAGATGGCGCCGGCGATCGTCAGGCCAGATGCCAGCACGACCGGCACCGTGCTTTGGTAGGTGCGGTAATACGCAGACTCTCGGTCCTGCCCGGCTTGACGCTCTTCCTGATATCGACCGAAGAAGAAGATGCCGTAGTCGGTTCCTGCCGCGATAGCAAGGAATACCAACATATTGACTGCGAAAGTCGACAGCAGAAAGACCTCATGGGCGCCGAGGAAGGCGACGACACCACGGGCGGCACCCACTTCAAAGCCCACCATCACCAGCAGCAGGATCACGGTGATGACCGAACGGTAGACGATGAGCAGCATCGTGAAGATGATCGCGAGCGTCGCGATCGTGATCTTCACGATCGACTCGTTACCGCTGTGCTGCATGTCCGACGCCAGTGGCGCGGCCCCCGTCACGAAAACTCTGACACCTTCGGGCGGCCCGGACCGATCCACGAGATCGCGTACGGCAGCGACGGATTCATCGCCTGATGGCGTGCCCTGGTTGCCCACGAGGTTGATCTGGACATAGGCGGCCTTGCCGTCGGGACTCTGCACGCTCGACGAGGTGAGCCGGTCTCCCCAGAGGTCCTGCACATGGGTGACGTGTTCGGAGTCTTTTCGCAGCGCATCGACCAGTCCCGCGTAGTACGCGCGGGCATTGTCACCGAGCGCCGTGTCACCCTCCAGGACGATCATCGCGGAGCTGTCCGAATCGGACTCTTCGAACGCCTGCCCCATACGCAGCATGGCTTTGGTCGACGGTGCGTCCGCAGGCATCAGCGACACCGAATTCCGCTCCGCGACGTGCTCGAGCGCCGGAATTGCCGACCGCCAGTCCCAATTGACCGAGGACAGCGTGGTGAAGACGATCAGGGCAAGCCACGCCACGACGATGATCGGCGAGGTCCTGCGTATCGTCTTGGCGACGAAGGGCGGCCGAGTGTTGTCGGTGCTCATACGGCCCGGCTTAGTCATCACGCAGTATCAATGCACGTACAAGTGGACGCGGCCCCACCGGGCGCAACATGGTGCTGGCGGGACGCGGACGCACCTGGCGCGGCCACCAGAACCAGCGGCCGAGCAGGGCGGCGATGGATGGTGTCATGAAGGCACGCACCACAAGCGTGTCGAACAGCAGACCCAGGGCAATCGTCGTACCGACCTGGCCGATCGTGAGCAGGTCGCTGACGATCATCGACCCCATGGTGGCCGCGAACA
This sequence comes from Mycolicibacterium wolinskyi str. Jessa 2025, assembly GCF_049241375.1. Lineage (NCBI taxonomy): Bacteria > Bacillati > Actinomycetota > Actinomycetes > Mycobacteriales > Mycobacteriaceae > Mycobacterium > Mycolicibacterium wolinskyi. Next base: position 789,752 of record NZ_CP185960.1, on the reverse strand, counting down.
CCAGGCCCGCGGCCGTCACCACCTTGCCGGTACCGCCCATCGCGCGAATGATGCCCGTTTTGATGCCTGCGCCCACCTCTTCCTTCATTCTCGACACCAACAAGAGGTTGTAGTCGGAACCCACTGCGAGCAGGACGATTACGGACATCGCCAACACGACCCAGTTGATCTGGATGCCGAGAATGTACTGCCACAACAGGACCGACAGACCGAAGGACGCTCCCAGCGACAGCGCCACCGTGCCGACGATGACCAAGGCCGCGATGAAGCTTCGCGTCATGATCACCATGATGAGGAAGATCAGGCACAACGCCGAGACGCCGGCAATCAGCAGATCGATTTTCGCTCCGTCGATCAGATCCTTCACCTGTGCGGCCGTACCCGCGATGTACAGATTCGATGTCTTCGAGCGGAGTTCCCTTCAACGCCTCCTCGGCCGCGGTTCTGATCGGCTCGACGAGAGCCGTGCCCTCTGGTGTTGCCGGATCGCCCTTCTGCGAGATCAGCAGACGTGCTGCCCTGCCGTCCGGCGACATGAAGATTTCCATCACGCGTTTGAAATCCTCATTTTGCAAGGCATCTGGCGATAGATAGAAGGAGTCGTCGTTGTTGGATGCGTCGAACGCCTTTCCCATGGCGGTCGCGTTCTCGTTCGCATCTTGAGCCTGGGTGATGATGCCGCTCATGGTGCTGTGCATCGTCAGCATCATGGTGCGCGTGCTCTGCATATTGGCGATCATCGCCGGGAACTGCTCGAGAAGCTGGGGCATCAGTACGTCGAGTTGATCGAGATCATCGGTGAGATCTGCCATCTTGAGGGTCACCTGATCGATCCCGTCGATGGACTCGAAAACGCCTCTGATCGCCCAGCACACCGGGATGTTGAAGCAGTGCGGTTCCCAGTAGAAGTAGTTGCGGATCGGTCTGAAGAAATCATCGAAATCCGCTATGTGATCCCGGATTTCCTTCGTCGCGTCTTCCACCTCGTGGGTGGTGACCACGAGGCGATGCGTGGTGTCGACCATTTGCCGCATCAGGCCGTACATCCGCTCCATCACGTTGATCATGGTGGTCAACTGGTCGGCCTGATCCAACAGATCTTCCATCCGCTGCTGTTGGAACGGCATGCTCAGCTTGTTACTCGCGTTGCTCATGCTCAACATGAAGGGGATCGACGAGTGCGCGATCTGTGTCCCTTCAGGCCGCGTCACGGACTGCACGTTCGCGACCCCGGGCACGGCGAACACCGCCTTGGCCAATCTGTTGAGCACCAACAGGTCCGCCGGATTCCGCATGTCGTGGTCCGACTCCACCATCAGCAGATCGGGCGAGCTCATCGACGATTCCGGGAAATGCCGAGAGGCCGCGGCGAACCCCTGGTTGGCCGGAATGTCCTGCGGGAGGTACCTCTGGTCGTTGTAGCTCGGGTTGTAACCGGGCAGCGTCAGTAGCCCGATGAGCGAAATCGTCATCGTGGCAACGAGAATCGGGCCCGGCCAACGGACTATCGCGGTACCGATTCGCCGCCATCGCCGGGTGACGACCAGCCGCTTGGGATCGAAGACGCCGAATCGGGCGCCTGCCGCAATGCAGGCGGGAACCAGCGTCAGCGCGACGGCCACCGCGACCAGAATGCCGATGGCGCCCGGAATGCCCAGTGGCTGGAAATACGGCAATCGGGTGAAGCTCAGGCAGGCAATCGCTCCCGCGATCGTGACACCCGACGCCAGCACCACCTTCGCGACACTGCGGTAGGACGTGAAATACGCGTCCACGCGGTCTTCGCCGGCCTGCCGCGCCTCCTGGTACCGGCCCGCGAAAAAGATCGCGTAGTCGGTGCCGGCCGCAATACCCACTGACACAAGCAGGTTGACAACGTACGTGGTGAGTCCGACAAGCCCGTGCATACCGAGGAAGGCGACGACCCCGCGGGCCACCTGAAGCTCGATGAACACCGTGAACAGGATGATCAGGACGATCGAGATCTTGCGGTAGAGCAGAAGCAGCATCACGAAGATCACGCCAATGGTGACCAACGTGATCAGGAGGACGGTCCGGTTCCCACTCAGACCCATATCCGCGACGATTGCCGCGGGACCGGTCACATAGGTCGTCACGCCCTCTGGTGCCGGAGTCCGTTTCACAAGATCTTGAACGGATTTCACCGATTCGGTCGCCTCGGCCTGCCCGAGCGCGCCGGCCAGCTCCAACTGTACGAAGACCGCTTTCCCATCGCGGCTCTCCGCCGCGCCCGCGGTTAGTGGGTCCCCCCAGAAATCCTGCACGTGCTGGACGTGCTTCGTATCCTTCTTCAGTTCGGCGACGAGCCCGTCGTAGTACTTGTGCGCATCGGGGCCGAGGGGTTCCTGCCCCTCCAGGACGATGACGGCCACACTGCCGCCGGTGGACTCCTCGAAGACCCGGCCCATGCGCTCACCGGCCTTGACCGACGGGGCGTCCGCCGGACTGAGCGAGACCGAATGCTGCCTTTCAACCACCTCGAGCGGCGGAACTCCCAGGGTGACGAGAACCGTGATCGCCACCCAGCCGATGATGACCAGTGCCGAAAAGGTCCGGATGAAAGAGGCGATTCGCGGCCGCCGTGTTCTGGTCTCGTCCGATTGCACGGCCGTCATCCGTTCTTCAGGAGACAAGACGTGAATGCATTTACGTTATTGGAGGTTCTCTCGGCCTTTACTTCGCCGTCGACGATGATGCGGCAGCCGATGTTGTCGCTGTCGCCCTGCGCCATGAGACTTCCGATTGCCGTCGTGCTGCCCATGTCGAATTGCAAAGTCCAGGGCAGGCTGATCCCGGTGATGTACTGCGGTTCCGTGTCTTTGTCGAAGTAACTGATGTTCGCAACCGTTCCCGGTGGGCCGAATACCTCATAGATCATCTGCTTCGGATCGTAGGTCTCGGATTCGTCGGCCCTGGTATCGGAGTAGGACGTGTGCTTCTCGGAACCGAAGATCCCGTGCAGCCGAGACACGGTGAACCCAGCGCCACCCACCACCACCAGCACGAGTAGCGGTATCCACAGGCGCTTCAACAATCCGAAAATGGTACGACTCCTCCCCTGCCGCCACACCCCCGAATGTGCTGCGGTCTCCCATATGACCATCGCGAGTGTTCGGCACCCAGTCGGGGTGCCGAACAGTGGCAGAAGAATAACCCATGCCCGAAACCCTTGTATGTGCTTGTGGCGGAACGATATGAGGTTGCGACGATTGCTGGAATGCTGCACCCAAGCATCGATCTTGAGCATCGCAGATGGCGTCAGGAAAAGGCGATTTGCCCATCTCGTCGACGCCTTCGGACTAGCCTGCACAGCCAACACCCAGGCACGATCGGAAGCGGCAGGCCAACCGACGTCAACTTGGTGACAGCCTAGCGAAAAAGGAACAAAACATTCGGTGAATACCTAGCCTGTCACGGTTGAATGCGGCCTCAGTAGCTACGGTGGCAAAGTTTGCCAATTACTGCTTAAACATGGCATCTGGCAATTTGCTGTCAACTAACCGTCGCGAGCGTGAAAGGCAGCACCTCCGGTGCCCCGGCGCCGCGCAGGTGCCGCGCCGCCATCGTCAGCGTCCAACCGGTGTCGGTCACGTCGTCCACCAGCAGCACCGGACCGTCGACGTCGACGTCGGGCCGCTCCCACGCGCCGTCGAGCGCGGCCACCCGATAGGCCGAGTTGGCGGCGGTGACTGGCCGCCGCCCGGGTGCGTACCGCATGGTCCCGAGGTTTTTCAGCCGGCCGAGTTCGGCCAACCGCCGCACGGTCGAGGTGATCAGCTTCGGACGCGTCGCCGAGTCCAGACCCATGACCGCGACCGGCCGCGTCGACCAGCCCCAGGTCTTCAGCACCGCGACCGCCGCACCGATCACCTCGTCGGGCACCTCGGCGTCGGGTTCGTCCAGCAGGCGCCGCAGCCGAACACCCCAGCCGAGGTCGGTCAACCTACCGATGGCCCGCCCGGGAGCGGCCCCGTCGCTGATTCGGCCCGACAACTCAAGGCCCAGCTTGGCGAGACCGGACGGCCACTGTTTACGTGGCGCCACGACGATTCCCGGGCGTCGCAGGCGTTCTGTGGTCGCCGCGAGCGTCGCGTCGTCGACTGCGGTCTCGTAATGACGACCAGTGCAGTTGTCGCACCGCCCACAGCGTTCGCTCGGTTGCAGGTCCGGGTCGTCGAGTTGAGCGCGCAGGAACACCATTCGGCAAACGTCGGTCGCCTGGTAGTCGAGCATGGCCTGTTGCTCGCGACGGCGGGCTTCATCCAGGGCGCGATAACGGGCCTCGTCGTACTCCCACGGCTCCCCCGTCGCGATCCATCCGCCTTTGACCCGGCGCACCGCGCCGTCGACGTCGAGCACTTTGAGCACCATCTCCAGCCGGGAGCGGCTCAAGTCCACGAGGGTTTCCAGCGCGGGCGTGGACTGCGGCCGGTCACTGTCGAGCGCGTCAATAACGTTGCGCACCATCGATTCCGACGGGAAGGCCACCGAGGCGAAGTATCGCCACACGTCTTGATCCTCGATGCCGGGCAGCAGGATCACCTCGGCGCTGTCGGTCGCCCGGCCCGCTCGGCCGACCTGCTGGTAGTACGCGATCGGCGAGGACGGCGCACCGAGATGAACCACGAAACCGAGGTCGGGTTTGTCGAATCCCATCCCGAGCGCCGAGGTCGCGACCAGCGCCTTGACCCGGTTGCCGAGCAGGTCTGCTTCGAGTTGTTCACGCTCCGCGGTGTCGGTGGACCCGGTGTAGGCGGCGACCTTGTGTCCACGCTCGGCCAGCAGCGCGGCGACGTCATGGGCCTGCGCCACCGTGAGCGTGTAGATGATTCCCGATCCGGGCAATGAATCCAATTGCGCGGCAATCCAAGCGGTGCGCTGCGCCGGATTGCCCGCCTTGACGACCGAGAGCCGCAACGATTCCCGGTCCAGCCCGCCACGCAACACCAAGGTGTCGCGGCCGCCGACGCCCAATTGCGCTGCGACATCGTTCACGACGCGGTCGTTGGCGGTCGCAGTGGTGGCCAAAACCGGTATACCGGAACCCAATTCGGCGATGAGCGTGCGGATGCGCCGGTAGTCGGGCCGAAAGTCGTGACCCCAGTCCGACACGCAGTGCGCCTCGTCGACGACGACCAGACCCGCATCGGCGGCGAGCGCGGGCAGGACGTTGTCGCGGAAATCGGGATTGTTCAGGCGCTCCGGACTCACCAGCAGTACGTCGAGATCGCCGTCGGCGACCCGTTGGTGGATCGCGTCCCACTCGGTGACATTGCCGGAGTTGATCGTTGCGGCCCGGACCCCGGCCCGCTCGGCAGCGGCCACCTGGTTGCGCATGAGCGCCAGCAGTGGCGAGACGATCACGGTCGGCCCGTGGCCGGTGCTGCGAAGCAGTTTGGCGGCGATGAAGTACACCGCTGACTTGCCCCACCCGGTGCGCTGAACCACCAGCGCCTGGCGTCGGCCGACGACCAACGCCTCGATGGCCGTCCACTGGTCGTCGCGCAATGTCGCCGTCGGCCCGGCCAACTGTTCGAGAACCGACTGGGCCTGCTCACGGGTCGCCATGGCCACCATACTGCCGGGTCGCACCGACGCCTCAGGAAACAGCATGAAATTGACAGGGGCGCCAAGCGATTCGCTTACCAGCGATCACTTCGGGGTCGCGGAGATGAGCACGCAACCAGATGACGGCCCGGGGGATGGAGCCGCCACCTGGTCACGCTGGCCTCAGAGGTCCTGCAGCGCCTCGGACACCGGCGTCGGATTCACCTCGACGCCGCACTGGGCGGACAGGTCAGCAACCGGCTGATTGATCGTCCTCAGTTCCTGCTCAACTTGCGGGTTCTTGTCGAAGAACGCCTGGTAGAGCCCGTCAGCCTGGTCGTCGGGCTGCTTGGCGATGTCCGACAGCGCCTGGTCCGCCTCGGGATGGGCAGTCAGGTACGTACTGGTCGACGCAGTAACCGAGCTGACGGTGCTGGCGACACCACTCTCGCTGCACTGATCCGGTGCGGCGTTGGCCATCGGCAGCGTGAATGCGGCGGAGACGACGCCGCCGGCGCACATTCCGTACAGGCAACGACGGACTGCGCGTGCGGACATCTTCTTCATCGAACTTCACTCCTTCGGTCGGCGATCGTGGTTGATCGCGCCCCGAGGATTAACGCAAAGCCCCGATGCTAAACACCCCTAGCGAGCGGCAGCGGCGTCCTGCTCGCGTTTGATCTCCAGTGCGATGTCGATGAGCTGGTCTTCTTGGCCGCCGATGAGCTTGCGCTGACCTGCCCGGTGCAGCAGCTGATGCGCCGGTACGCCGTAGCGCTCGGACTGACGGATCGCGTGCTTGAGGAAGCTCGAATACACCCCGGAGTAGCCCATGATCAGTGCGTTGCGGTCGAGCAGGCACTCGGCGGGCATCGCGGGCGCGACGACCTCTTCTGCGGCGTCGGCGATGTCGAAGAAATCGATGCCGGTCTTGACGCCGATCTTGTCGAACACCCCGATCAGGGCTTCGACGGGGGCGTTGCCCGCACCCGCGCCGAACCGCCGGCAACTGCCGTCGATCTGCTTGGCCCCGGCACGCACGGCCTCGACGGAGTTGGCAACCCCGAGCCCGAGGTTCTCGTGTCCGTGGAAACCCACCTGGGCGTCGTCGCCGAGTTCGGCGACCAGGGCGGCCACCCGGTCGCGGACGCCTTCCAGGACCAGTGCGCCCGCGGAGTCGACGACGTAGACGCACTGGCAGCCCGCGTCGGCCATGATGCGGGCCTGCGCGGCGAGCTTCTCGGGCGAGATCGTGTGGCTCATCATCAGGAAGCCGACCGTCTCCAGGCCGAGCTCGCGGGCCAACCCGAAGTGCTGGATCGACACGTCGGCCTCGGTGCAGTGCGTCGCGATCCGGCAGATCGAGCCGCCGTTGTTCTGCGCCTCCTTGATGTCTTCCTTCGTGCCGACACCCGGCAGCATCAGGAAGGCGATCTTGGATTCCTTGGCGGTCTCCGCGGCGAGCTTGATCAGTTCCTGCTCAGGCGTTTTCGAGAAGCCGTAATTGAAACTCGACCCGCCGAGCCCGTCGCCGTGCGTCACCTCGATGACCGGGACACCCGCGGTGTCCAAGGCCGCGACGATCGCGCCGACTTCGTCCTTGGTGAACTGATGACGCTTGTGATGGGACCCGTCGCGCAGCGACGTGTCGGTCATCCGGACATCCCAGATGGGGTTGAAGAAGATGTCTTTGGTGGTCATGCTTGCGCTCCGGATCCTGCGGAAAGGCTTGTTCCGAGTTTTTCTTTGGCGATCTCCTCGCCGACCTTGGTCGCCGCGGCGGTCATGATGTCCAGATTTCCAGCGTAGGGCGGCAGGTAGTCGCCCGCACCCTCCACTTCGATGAACGTGGTGACCAGGTGGTTGCCACCGTTGACCACCGACGGCTCGTCGAACTGCGGTTCGTTGAGCAGACGGTAGCCCGGCACATAGGTCTGCACCTCGGCGACGACATCCTTGATCGACTGCGCGATCGCGTCGTGGTCCGCATCCTCGGGAATCGCGCAGAAAATGGTGTCGCGCATGATCATTGGCGGTTCGGCGGGGTTGAGGATGATGATCGCCTTACCGCGCTGAGCCCCGCCGATGTTCTGCACGCCGGCACTGGTGGTCTTGGTGAACTCGTCGATGTTGGCGCGCGTCCCCGGGCCGGCCGAAGCCGACGACACCGAAGCGACGATCTCGGCATAGGGCACATCCACCACACGCGACACCGCGTGCACGATCGGGATCGTCGCCTGCCCGCCGCAGGTCACCATGTTGACGTTCGGCGCATCGAGGTGCGCGCGCAGGTTGGCCGGCGGGATGACGCCGGGCCCGACCGCGGCCGGCGTCAGGTCGATCGCGCGAATGCCCGCCTCGGCGTATCGCGGTGCGGCGTCCCGGTGCACGTATGCGCTCGTGGCCTCGAACAGGAGGTCGGGCTTCTCGTCGAGACCCAACAACCAATCGGCGCCCTCGGCACTGGTTTCCAGGCCCAGCTTGCGAGCGCGGGCCAGACCTTCTGACTCCGGGTCGATCCCGACCATCCAGCGCGGCTCGAGCCATTCCGAGCGCAGCAGCTTGTAGAGCAGATCGGTACTGATGTTGCCGGATCCGACGATCGCGACGGAGGCTTTGTTGGCCATATCGGCTCCTTATTCGAAACTCAGTCGTACTGAACCTAACCCGGCGAAGTCCGCGACGAAATCGCTGCCGGGAGGTGCATCTATCGCACGTGTGCACGAGCCCGGCAACACGATGTCACCGGCCTTCAAGCGGACACCGAACCCCTCGACCTTGCGGGCCAACCAGGCCACCGCGGTCACCGGATTGCCCAGCACCGCATCGCTACGTCCCTCGGCCACCACCTCGCCGTGGTTCGTCAGAACTGCGTCGATGTTGCGGATGTCCACGTCCTTCGGTGACACCCGGGCTTCGCCGAGCACCCAACCCGCCGACGACGCGTTGTCGGCGATGGTGTCGCACAACTTGATCTGCCAGTTGGTGATCCGCGTGTCGATCAACTCGATCGCCGGCGCGAAGGCCGCCGTCGCCGCCAGCACGTCCTCTTCGGTGCAACCGGCACCCGGCAGATCGTCGGCGAGGATGAACCCCACCTCCACCTCGACACGGGGGTAGAGGTAGTTCGACGACTTGACGGGCTTGTCTTCATAGACCTGCATCTCGTCGAGCAGGTGACCGTAGTCCGGTTCGTCGACACCCATCATGTCCTGCATGGCCTTGCTGGACAGGCCGACCTTGTGACCGATCACCCGCGCGCCTTCGGCGACCCGCTGACGGATGTTGATCAGCTGGATCTCGTAGGCGTCCACGACGTCGATCCCGGGATTCCCGTCGGTCAACGGGGTGATCGGCACCCGGCTGCGTTCGGCTTGTGCCAGGTCGGCAGCCAGTTGAGCACGCACCTCGTCACTGAGCATTGTGGTGAAGTCCCCTCACTTCTTTGACCGGGGCGGTTGTTGGATCGCCGGCCAATTCTATAACGTGTTCTACATGACTGGACAGGAGTACGACGTAGTCGTGGTCGGAAGCGGCGCCGCCGGCATGGTCGCCGCCCTCACCGCTGCCCACCAGGGCCTCTCGACAGTAGTCGTAGAAAAGGCTCCGCACTATGGAGGTTCCACTGCGCGGTCCGGTGGTGGCGTGTGGATCCCGAACAACGAGATTCTCAAGCGTGACGGCGTAACCGACACGGCCGAAGCCGCGCGGAAATACCTGCACGCGATCATCGGCGACGTCGTCCCGGCCGAGAAGATCGACACGTATCTGGACCGCGGCCCGGAGATGCTGTCGTTCGTGCTCAAGCACTCGCCGCTCAAGCTGTGCTGGGTGCCCGGGTACTCCGACTACTACCCCGAGACACCTGGCGGAAAGCCGACCGGCCGGTCCGTTGAGCCCAAGCCGTTCGACGCCAAGAAGCTCGGGCCGGACATGAAGGGCCTCGAACCGCCGTACGGCAAGGTGCCGCTCAACGTCGTCGTCATGCAGCAGGACTACGTCCGGCTCAACCAGCTCAAGCGTCATCCCCGCGGCGTGCTGCGCAGCCTCAAGGTCGGTGCGCGCACGATGTGGGCACAGGCCACCGGAAAGAACCTCGTCGGCATGGGCCGTGCCCTCATCGCGCCACTGCGCATCGGCCTGCGCGACGCCGGTGTTCCGGTGCAGCTCAACACCGCCATGACCGACCTCTACGTCGAGGACGGCGTGGTGCGTGGCATTTACGTCCGTGACACCGCGGCGCCGGAAAGCGCTGAGCCCGTGCTCATTCGGGCGCGACGCGGCGTGATCCTCGGTTCGGGCGGGTTCGAGCACAACGAGCAGATGCGGGTCAAATACCAGCGCGCGCCGATCACCACCGAGTGGACGGTCGGCGCGGTCGCCAACACCGGCGACGGCATCCTCGCCGCCGAAAAGTTGGGTGCCGCACTGGAACTCATGGAGGACTCGTGGTGGGGTCCGACCGTTCCGCTGGTGGGGGCGCCGTGGTTCGCGCTGTCCGAGCGCAACTCCCCCGGATCGATCATCGTCAACATGGCCGGCAACCGGTTCATGAACGAGTCGATGCCGTACGTCGAGGCCTGCCATCACATGTACGGCGGCGAATACGGCCAAGGCCCCGGCCCTGGCGAGAACATTCCGGCGTGGCTGGTCTTCGACCAGCAGTATCGCGACCGCTACATCTTCGCGGGATTGCAGCCTGGACAACGCATTCCGTCGAAGTGGCTGGAGTCGGGCGTCGTGGTCAAGGCTGCGACATTGGATGAGCTGGCCGCCAAGACAGGTCTGCCCGCCGACGCCTTCAAGGCCACCGTCGAGCGGTTCAACGGCTTCGCCCGGTCCGGCGTCGACGAGGACTTCCACCGCGGCGAAAGTGCCTACGACCGCTACTACGGCGATCCGACCAACAAGCCCAACCCGAACCTCGGCGAGATCAAGAACGGGCCGTTCTACGCCGCCAAGATGGTTCCGGGAGACCTGGGCACCAAGGGCGGTATCCGCACCGACGTGCATGGCCGGGCGCTGCGGGACGACGATTCGGTGATCGAGGGCCTCTACGCGGCGGGCAACGTCAGCTCGCCCGTCATGGGCCATACCTATCCCGGTCCGGGTGGCACCATTGGCCCCGCCATGACGTTCGGATACCTCGCAGCCCTGCACCTTGCCTCGGCCGGATCGGCCACATCGAACACGGAGGCCTGATATGCCCATCGATCTCGACAAGGCGCTGGGAGCCGAACTGGAACCCATCGAATTCTCGTGGACCAGTAGCGATATCCAGCTCTATCACCTGGGCCTCGGGGCGGGTGCCGACCCGATGGATCAGCGCGAGCTGCGCTACCTCGTCGACGACACCCCGCAGGTGCTGCCGACGTTCGGCAACGTCGCGGTCAGCTTCCACATGACCGAACCGCCGAAGGTTCAGTTCCCCGGCATCGACATCGAGCTGTCCAAGGTGTTGCACGCGAGCGAGGCCGTCACCGTCCCCGGGCCGATCCCGACCAGTGGGACCGCGAAGTCGGTGCAGCGCTTCACCGAGATCTGGGACAAGGGGAAGGCCGCCGTCATCGTCAGCGAAAGCACGGTGACCGACCCGTCCGGCACGGTGCTGTGGACCACCAAGCGCTCGATCTTCGCGCGCGGCGAGGGTGGCTTCGGCGGCGAACGTGGACCGTCGACGTCAGTCGAAATGCCCGACCGCGCACCGGATATCGAGATCGCTTTGCCGACGCTGCCGCAACAGGCCCTGCTGTACCGGCTGTGCGGTGACCGCAACCCCCTGCATTCCGATCCGGCCTTCGCCGCGGCCGCCGGCTTCGACCGGCCGATCCTGCACGGCCTGTGCACCTACGGCATCGGCTGCAAAGCCATCGTCGACAATCTCCTCGACGGCGATGTGTCCCAAGTGGCTTCATACGGTGCACGTTTCGCCGGCGTCGTGTTCCCAGGCGAAACACTGCAGGCCAACATCTGGAAGGAAGACGGCCGCTTCGTCGGCGTCCTGACCGCGCCGTCACGGGACAACACGGTCGTCCTGTCCGGTGTGGAACTCGTCCCGGCCTGAGTTTGTTTGGTGCGTGCGGTTGGCGGGTGTGCGTGCTCCGAGTCCCGTTGTCACGCCAGAGTGACGCTTGGCTCCCACAGCCACGCTGGCGTGACAAACGCGGGCGACTGCCGTTGTCTGCGAGTCCCATTGTCACGCCAGAGTGACACTCGGCTCCCACAGCCACGCTAGCGTGACAAACGCGGGCGACTGCCGTTGTCTGCGAGTCCCATTGTCACGCCAGAGTGACTCTTGGCTCCCACAGCCACGCTAGCGTGACAAACGGCTGGCACGCGCCGCGTGAATACGGCGAAGAATGTCGCCCCGACGCTCCCCCGCCGATACGCGAACATTGAGCCACCCAGCACGCTGCACCCGCTCAGCCCGCCGCAGATCCCACCGGTACTGCGAGTCATTGAGGCGGTGCTGTTCGCCGTCGTATTCGACGGAGACCATGAGGTCGTCCCACCCCATGTCGAGAAATGCGAACGGATCGCCGGGGCCATCGATTACCGGTATCTGCGTCTCCGGTCTCGGCAGGCCGTCGTCGAGGATCATCAACCGCAGCTGTGTTTCTTTTGGCGATTGAGCTCCGGCGTCCATCAATTCGAGCGCAACCCGTGCCCGTTGAACGCCTTGACGCCCGCGGTGACGCTGCAACAGAAGATCGACATCAGCCGGCTTCAGATCTGTCGCGGCTGCAAGCGCGTCAAGCGATTCCACCGCGAGATCCCTTGAATACCAACACCCCATGTCGAGCGCGGTGCGAGCCAGCGTTGTCACCGGGATGCCGCTGTGAAGCGTGATTTCGTCGTGTTCGATGCGCTCGGTCCGAACCTTCAGTCCTGCCATGGGATTGCGATTCGAGTGCAACATCTCCAGCGGTTCGTCCGGCCTTACCCACTTCGCCCCATAGAGTGCGGCCGCCGATCTTCCAGCGATGATCCCGCGCCGTCGCGACCACAACCATCCGGCGCGTGCACGTACCTCCGGAGTGAGTTCGGTTCCGGGACTTACGTAGACGTCACGAAACACTCGGGTGTATCTGGTGCGCAGCGCGCTCTTGAGCACCTCACCACGGGCGACGGCTGCACTACCGACAAATGGCTCCCCCATAACGAATGAGTGTGTCGGGCAAAGCCGTATCCGTCACATCGGTTATCCACAGGCACCATTGTCACGTTGGAGTGACGATGGTTGTCCACAGCCACGCTGGCGTGACAGTGGACAACAGAGGCCGCAGAAGCTAGCCCGGCCGCCCCGCCATTGTCACGCTAGAGTGGCGTGCGAGCTCGAGAGCCACGCTAGCGTGACAATCGCGGGCAAACTGCAATCGCCGCAGGCAAATCACGCACCCAACGCACGCACGCACGCAAACCAGGCGCAATTACATACGCCGTGCGAGATCGTCGTCGCCACCGCTGTAGCGCGGAGGCTCGTGGGGTGTGACGGGGACAGGTCCGGGTGCGGGCCGGCTTTTCGCTGGGGCCGGCGGCGCCGGCCGGCGGGGCCGTCGCGGCGGGCGGAGCGGACTGGGCCGGCGCCTGCGGTGCCGACGCCGAACTACCGGCTCCCGAGCGGTCGTTCAGCTGAGCCTCGCGGGCGTCCTGGCTGGCTTCGCGCTTGTCCTGAGCGATGTCGCGTTCGTTCTGCCGGTCTTCGCGTTCGTTCTGCTTCGCGTCACGGTCGTTGAGCCGTGCTTCGCGTTCGGCCTGTTGCTGTTGTGGGTTGGCACCCATCGGTGCACCACCTGGCGTGCCGCTGCCGGGTGCGCCGCTGCCCTCCGGACCACCGCCGCCCTTGGCGCTCTCCATGGCCTTCATGAGCGGCTCCATCAGTGAGCCGAACTGTCCGCCCATCTGGCCCGCTGCTTGTGCCGGCGTGGAGGCCATCTGGCCCATCTGCCCGAGCTGACCCATCATCTGGCCCAACTGGCCGACGCCTTGCTGGCCGGCCTGGTCAGCCTTCTCGTACGCGCCCTGCGCATCGCCGAGCTTGCCGTTGAACATGTTCTCTTTCGCCGCGAGCGCGGTGACATTCGTCGTGAGCGATGCGGCCAACGTCGGCAGTATGCCGGCGATGGTCATGCTCATGGCATCCTCGCCGGCCTGGATCGGCGGCATGTCCGGCAGTTGGATCGGGGCGGCATTCCAGTTCAGTCCGCCGGGGGTGGTGAACGGCGTATTACTCACCGGACGTCTCCTTCAGCATTGGTCGTGCGCCGATATGTCGCGGGCTCACCAGTCGTCATCGTCGTCGTCCACGTCGACTTCGTGCTCGAGCGGTGCGGGAACGGCCAGCGTCGCCGACGTGCCTCCGCTCGCGCCGCGCTGGCCCATCATGCCCATCGGCGCGCCCATGCCGCCCATACCACCGGCGGCCACCGGCGCCAGGCCGATCGCGGTGCTTCCGGCCGCCGCGGGATCGACCGAAACCGGGGTGGTGTTGCCACCGACGAGTTTCGACATCAGCGGCGTCTGGGATCCGACACCGCCGGTGCCCGGCAACGATGCGGCTTTCATCATGCCCGCGCCACTGCTCGGGCCCGATCCGCCGGCGAGCGGGTGGTTCGAGAAGGCCGAGAACGGCGACGGTCCTCCACCGGTGCCGCCGCCCTTGCCCACCGAGCCGAGCATCGACGTCAGCTGCTGCAGCGGTTGGGAAAGCTGCTGCAACGGCTGTGAGAGCTGCTGAGGGATCTGCCCGAGCATCTGCGGGATCTGACCCAGCATCTGCGGCAGCTGGCCGGCCATCTGCATCGCCTGCTGCACGCCTTGCTGCATGCCCTGTTGCGCTTGGGCGGTCGGCGGGGTGGTCATCTGCGGCACGTTGGCGACGGTGCCGAGGCTGCTCGCGAGCGAGGTGGTGCTGGCCGTGACGGTCGCGATGTTCTGCGAGAGCCCCATCTTGATGCGGCTCTCGATCAGTTCCTGCTTGTTACCGAACGGCAGCGCCTGTAGTGCCTCGACTTCGTGCTGGACTTCCTGGGCTGCGGCGTTGACGGCCATCTTCGTCTGGACGACGGCGGCGGCCATCTGGGTCAGCTGGGTGGCGATCGCCTGGGCCTGAGCTGCATTGGCCTCGTGGCCGGCGATCATCGTGGTGGCCTCACCCGATGCCGCGAGGGACCCGGCGCCCTGCCAGACCTCGGTCAGCTTCATCAGCTGGCTGGTCTGCTCAGGAACGATGTTGCCGCTGATGTTCGCGGCGAGCTTCTCGTACGACGCTGCCGCAGCCGTCAGCTGCTCTTCATCGACATTCGGCCAGGCCGGCCCCGTCACCGTTTGTGACCCAAACGGGCTGCTGTCGGGCATGATCCCCACGCCACGACCCCCCTTTCACGCGTGCTGCATCTGCAGCAAAGATTACCGTGTGCAGCGGGGGTAAGGACGCGCCTTTAACCGAGGATCAATCCCGAGGTCGGCACGCCGGTGCCAGCGGTGACCAGTACGTGTTCGACGTTGTCGACCTGATTCACCGAAGTGCCCCGCAACTGGCGCACACCCTCAGCTATCCCGTTCATGCCGTGGATGTATGCCTCGCCGAGCTGACCGCCGTGCGTGTTGATCGGTAACCGTCCACCGATCTCGATCGCGCCGTCGGCGATGAAATCCTTCGCCTCACCCTTGCCGCAGAACCCGAGCTCCTCGAGCTGGATCAATGTGTACGGGGTGAAGTGGTCGTAGAGGACCGCGGTCTGGATATCGGCAGGAGACAGCCCCGACTGCGCCCACAGCTGGCGGCCCACCAGGCCCATCTCCGGCAGCCCGAGCTCATCGCGGTAGTAGGAGTACATGGTGAACTGGTCGGCGCCTGCACCCTGAGCCGCGGCCTCGATGATCGCGGGCCGGTGCTTGAGGTCCTTGGCCCGTTCGGGCGTGGTGACGACGATCGCGACGCCGCCGTCGGTCTCCTGGCAGCAGTCCAGCAGTCGCAGCGGTTCGGCGATCCACCGCGACTTCTGGTGGTCTTCGATGGTGATCGGCTTGCCGTAGAAATGCGCCTTCGGATTGTTGGCGGCGTGCTTGCGGTCAGCCACCGACACCGCACCGAAATCCGCACTGGTGGCGCCGTATTCGTGCATGTACCGCTGCGCGATCATGGCGACCGACGCAGCAGGTGTGCTCAGCCCGTGCGGGTAGGACCAGCTGTACTCGACCCCGCGGGAGTCGGCATTGGTGGTCAGGCCCGTCATCACCTGGCCGAAGCGGAACTCCGAGCGTTCGTTGAATGCCCGGTACGCCACGACGACCTCGGCCACACCCGTCGCCACGGCCAGCGCGGCCTGCTGCACGGTCGCGGCCGCGGCACCGCCGCCATAGCCGATCTGGCTGAAGAACTTCAGGTCCCCGATCCCGGTGGAACGGGCGACGGCGGTCTCCAGATTGGAGTCCATGGTGAAGGTCACCAGGCCGTCGACGTCCGACGGCGACAGCCCGGCGTCGTCGAGTGCGTCGAGCACCGCTTCCGCCGCGAGCCTCAACTCGCTGCGGCCGGAGTTCTTGGAGAAGTCGGTGGCGCCGATACCGGCGATCGCAGCCTTGCCGGAGAGCATCAGTTGTCCCCCAAAGAAAGTGTGGCGGTGGCGATGACGTGGTCGCCGAGGCTGTTGCTGCCCACGACTTTCACGGTCGCGACGCCGTCCTCGATGGCCGTGACCTCGCCGGCGAACGTGACGGTGTCATAGGCGTACCACGGCACGCCGAGACGCAGCCCGATCGACTTGATGCGCGCCGACGGCCCCGCCCAGTCGGTCAGATAGCGCTGCACCAGGCCGGTGTCGGTCAGGATGTTGACGAAGATGTCCTTGGAGCCCTTGGCCTGTGCCTTGTCCCGGTCGTGGTGCACGTCCTGGTAGTCGCGGGTCGCGATGGCCGTCGAGACGATGAACGTCGGATCGCCGTAGATCTTGAGCTCGGGCAGTTTGGTGCCGACGACCGGCGTGACGGACGTCCCAGCCGCGCTCACTGCGCCGGCTCCCACGCGTACAGCGTCCATGCCGGACTGACATCGCTGTCGGGAAAATCGATATACGTTGCGCGCACCGGCATTCCGATCTGCACCTTGTCGGGGTCGATGTTGCGGAGCTCGCCGAGCATGCGCACGCCTTCGTCCAGTTCGACAAGCGCGATCACGAACGGCAGGCTGCGTCCCGGGACCTTCGGTGCGTGGTGGACGACGAAGCTGAACACCGTGCCCGTGCCGGACGCGACGACGTAGTCGACGGGCGCTTCTTTGTCCTGCCACACCGCGGGCACCGGCGGATGCTGCAGGGTGCCGTCGGGGCGCTTCTGGATGCGCAGCTCGTGGGCGTTGACGCCGTCCCAGAAGAACTGCGTGTCCCGCGACGCCGCAGGACGCATGAGCTTGTCCGGGTCCAGATCCTCGGGAACGGCCGGCTTCTGCTCCTCGCGTGGCTTGAACTTCATTATCCGCCAAGCCATTTCGGCGACGTCCTCGTCGCCGACCTGCCAGGTGATCTTCTGGTTGATGAAGTAACCCTCGCCGAGCGCGGTCTGCTTCGGGCCGATGACGTCGGTCAGCTCGGCGCTGATCGTGACTTCCTCACCCGGTTGCAGATACCGGTGATACGTCTGCTCACAGTTGGTGGCGACGACGCCGACATAGCCGGCATCGTCGAACAACTTCATCATCTGGCTCAGCGGATCGTCATCCGGCCTGCCCTGGCCCAGCCCGGCCATGGTCCACACCTGGATCATCGCAGGCGGCGCGACAATGCCGGGATGCCCGGCGGCCTTGGCGACCTCCTCGTCGACGTAGATCGGGTTGCGGTCCCCGATCGCGTCGACCCAGTGGTGAATCATCGGCTGATTCACCGGATCCCGGCCCGCGCGCGGCTTGCTGCGGCCGGCGGCCTTGATCTCGTCGACTGCTGCTTGAAGATCGCTCACCTTGGAACCCTCGGCACCTTCAGCCCGGACGCCGCGATCATCTCGCGCATCACCTCGTTGACACCGCCGCCGAACGTGATGACCAGATTGCGTTTGGTCATCTTGTCGAGCCAGTCGAGCAGCTCGGCGGTCTCCGGGTCGGCGGGGTTGCCGTACCTGCCGACGAGTTCTTCGGCGAGCCGGCCGACTTCTTGAATGCGTTCGGTCGAAAAGACTTTCGTCGCGGCGGCGTCGGCAACTGCGATGGTCTCACCCGATGCGGCGACCTGCCAGTTGAGCAGCTCGTTGATACGCCAGATCGACTTGATCTGGCCGAGCAGGCGTCGCGCGTCGTCGTGCTCGATGGGGATGACGCCGTTCGAACCCGGCTTCGACGCCCACGTCCGCACCTGGTCGTAGATGCCTGCGACGCGACCGGCGGGGCCCAGGCTCACCCGCTCGTGGTTGAGCTGCGTGGTGATGAGCTTCCAGCCACCGTTCTCCTCGCCGACGAGCATGTCGGCGGGCACGTGAACGTCGTTGTAGTACGACGCGTTGGTGTGATGGGCACCGTCCGACAGGATGATCGGGGTCCACGAGTAACCCGGATCCTTGGTGTCGACGATGAGGATCGAGATGCCCTTGTGCTTGGCGGCAGTGGGGTCGGTACGGCACGCGAGCCAGATGTAGTCGGCATCGTGGGCGCCGGTGGTCCACATCTTCTGGCCGTTGACGATGTATTCGTCACCATGGCGCACCGCCGTCGTGCGCAACGAGGCCAGGTCGGTGCCGGCGTCGGGCTCGGAGTAGCCGATCGCGAAATGGATGTCGCCGGAGAGGATTCCGGGCAGGAACTTCTTCTTCTGCTCCTCGGTGCCGTACACCTGAAGCGTCGGGCCGACGGTCTGCAGCGTCACCAGGGGCAGCGGCACATCGGCGCGGTTGGCCTCGTTGACGAAGATCTGCTGCTCGATCGGGCCGAAGCCCAGACCGCCGTACTCCTTGGGCCAGCCGACGCCCAGCTTGCCGTCCGAACCCATGCGCTTGATGACGGCGCGATAGGCCTCGTTGTGGCGATCGGACGACATCGCCTCGGCCTCTTCAGGGGTGATGAGAGTCGAGAAGTATTGCCGCAGTTCGGCTTGCAGGGCCCGTTGCTCGGGCGTGAGCTCGATGAACATTAGGCCCCCACCAGGTCCAGGCGATGCGACGGACCGCCGAGCAGTCGCGTCAGATCCTTGATCGACGAGTAGTAGCGGTCCATGGGGTATGTGATGTCCATACCCATGCCGCCGTGCAAGTGATGGCAGGTCCGCATCGCGAGCGGCGCCTGCGAGGTCAACCAGTAGCCGAGGATCGCGAGGTCTTCGTCGGCGTCGAGGCCCTCCGAGAGCCGCCACACAACCGAAGTCGACACCAGATCGATGGTGCGGGAGGCGATGTAGACCTCCGAAAGCTGTGCGGCCACCGTCTGGAATGTCGACAGCGGCCGACCGAACTGCTCGCGCGTCGCGACGTAGTCCGCCGTCAGTCGCAGCGCACCGGCTACGAGACCCGCGGCGAACGCACCCGTCGTCGCCAGCACGTGCTGGTTCACCCGCGTTGTCGTCGCACCGTCGAGCACACCGTCGACCTCGACGTCGGCGAACGTCACCACATACTCGTCCGAACCGTTGGCGGTCGGCGTTTTCGTCACCGCGACGCCGGTTGCCGTCGGCGAAACCACCACGACTGCGCTGTCGGCGGTGACCACAAGCCACTCGGCGGTATCGGCATACGGCACACCGACTTTCGTGCCGTTGATTTTGCCGCCAGAGAACGTTGTCCCCGGCCGGTCCGGAAGCGAGGCACCGGGCTCATTCAGGGCTGCCGACAACACCGAACCCTTGGCCACCCCGGCCAGGTAGCGGTCCTGCTGAGCTTCGGAGGCCAGGTCGAGCAACGACACCAGGCCGAGGCCGAGTGTCGCCAGCGCCGGGCTGATGGTGCCGTGCCTGCCGATCTCGGTGAGCGCCGTGGCCACCTCAAGCAACCCGAGACCGTCGCCACCCAGCCGGTCCGGGACGGCGAGCGCTGTGACGCCACCAGAAACCAGTGCGTCCCAACTGTTGTCCCGCTCCAGCACGGATGTCACCACGTCGGCGACGGCCTGCTGCTCGGGGTTCGGACTGAAATCCACCCGACTCCTCCTTGAGCCTTATGCGGTCAGTGAGCGACCGGGCACTTGCCGGTGTAGTCGACCTGCCAATGCTTGATGCCGTTGAGCCAGCCGGATTTCAGCCGCTCGGGCTGGCCGATGGGTTTCAGGTCGGGCATGTGATCGGCGACCGCGTTGAAGATCAGGTTGATGGTCATGCGGGCCAGGTTGGCGCCGATGCAGTAGTGAGCGCCGGTACCGCCGAAGCCGACGTGCGGGTTCGGGTTGCGCAGGATGTTGAAGTCGTGCGGGTTCTCGAAAACCTCTTCGTCGAAGTTGGCCGAGCGGTACGACATCACGACGCGCTGGCCCTTCTTGATCTGTACACCGCCCAGTTCGGTGTCCTCGAGCGCGGTGCGCTGGAAAGCCGAGACGGGCGTGGCCCACCGCACGATCTCGTCGGCTGCGGTGTCCGGACGCTCTTTCTTGTACAGCTCCCACTGGTCGGGGTGCTGCGAGAAGCCGATCATGCCGTGCGTGATCGAGTTGCGCGTGGTCTCGTTGCCCGCGACGGCGAGCATCACGACGAAGAAACCGAACTCGTCGTCGGAGAGCTTCTCGCCCTCGATGTCGGCCTCGATGAGCTGCGTGACAATGTCGTCGGTGGGGTTCTTCGCCCGCTCCTCGGCCATCTTCATCGCGTAGGTGATGAGCTCGAACGACGACATCGCCGGATCGATGTCGGCGTATTCGGGATCCTCACCCGCGGTCATCTCGTTCGACCAGCGGAACAGCTTGTCCCGGTCATCCTGCGGGACACCGAGCAAGCCGGCGATGGCCTGCAGCGGCAGTTCACACGAGACCTGCTCGACGAAGTCACCGGTTCCGGCCGCCGCGGCCTCTTTGGCGATGTTCTGGGCCCGCGCGTCGAGTTCGTCCTTGAGCCGTCCGATCGCGCGCGGCGTGAAGCCGCGGGAGATGATCTTGCGCAGCCGGGTGTGCTGCGGGGCGTCCATGTTGAGCAGCACGGCTTTCTGCAGATCGATCGCGTCGCGCGTCATGTCCTGCGGCCAGACCGGGATGGCACCGTCGGGCGAGCTGCCGAAGATGTCGTTGCGCTTCGACACCTCTTTGACATCGGCGTGCTTGGTGACGAGCCAGTAGCCCTTGTCGCCGAAGCCACCGGTGCCGCCCGGTACGTCGACCCAGTGGATGGGCTCGGACTTCCGCAACTCGGCAAGTTCTTCGACGGGCAGGCGCTCGAGGTTCAGGGACGCGTCGAGGAAGTCAAAGTCCTTGGGGATGTTCGGGCAGGCCATGTGACTACTCCTAGTGTCTGTAGCAGGCGTGATCTGGCTAATAGCACCTGACACAACGTGGTCTAGTACCGATTACGACCATTGAAACATGCCTTGACCGCAGATCAAAGGCGGTGTCGCATCGTCGCTTGTCAGAGTAATGAAACGTGTTCTAGCCTGGCGACATGGGTAATCCTGTCATCGTCGAAGCCACTCGCAGCCCGATCGGCAAGCGCAACGGCTGGCTGTCCGGCCTGCACGCGACCGAACTGCTGGGTGCCGTACAGAAGGCACTCGTAGAGAAGGCCGGGATCGAGGCGGGCGACGTCGAGCAGATCATCGGCGGCTGCGTCACGCAGTACGGCGAGCAGTCCAACAACATCACCCGGGTGGGCTGGCTGACGGCGGGCCTGCCCGAGCACGTCGGCGCCACCACGATCGACTGCCAGTGCGGTAGCGCGCAGCAGGCCAACCATCTGGTGGCCGGGCTGATCGCCACCGGCGCGATCGACATCGGCATCGCGTGCGGCATCGAGGCGATGAGCCGGGTCGGACTCGGCGCCAACGCCGGCCCGGACCGCAGCCTGATCCGCGCGTCGTCGTGGGACATCGACATGCCCAACCAGTTCGAGGCGGCCGAGCGGATCGCCAAGCGCCGGGGCATCACCCGCGCCGATGTCGACGCGCTCGGCCTCGCATCGCAGCGCAAGGCCAAGCAGGCCTGGGCGGAGGGCCGGTTCGACCGCGAGGTTTCGCCGATCTCGGCTCCGGTGCTCGACGAGAACAAGCAGCCGACCAGCGAATGGGCGCCGGTGACCCGCGACCAGGGTTTGCGCGACACCACTGCCGAGGGGTTGGCGTCGCTGAATCCGGTGCTGGAAGGCGGAGTTCACACCGCGGGCACGTCGTCGCAGATCTCGGACGGTGCCGCCGCGGTGTTGTGGATGGACGAAGACAAAGCCAGGGCACTGGGCCTCAAGCCCCGCGCCCGCATCGTCGCGCAGGCCAACGTCGGCGCCGAAACCTATTACCACCTCGACGGGCCCGTGCAGTCCACCGCCCGGGTGCTGGAAAAGGCCGGGATGAAGCTCGGCGACATCGATCTCGTCGAGATCAACGAGGCGTTCGCGTCGGTGGTGTTGTCGTGGGCGCAGGTGCACGATGCCGATATGGACAAGGTCAACGTCAACGGCGGCGCGATCGCGCTCGGGCACCCGGTCGGGTCGACCGGCGCGCGCTTGATCACCACGGCGCTGCACGAATTGGAGCGCACCGACAAGAGCACGGCGCTGATCACGATGTGCGCGGGTGGAGCCTTGTCCACCGGCACGATCATCGAGCGGATCTGAGCCCGTTCCGTGGCGATCTCAGATGCCGACCGGATCGCGGCGGCGCAGGCCTACATCGATGCACTGGCGACACACCAAGCCGACGCGGTGCCGTTCGCTCCGGACTGCATCCGCATCGAGATGGGACTGAAGACGGGACGGTCGGGAGATCACTTGCGGCGCAGTCTGAACAACGGTCCGCAGTTCAAGTTGATCGAGCAGGTCACGCCTCCGGAGTTCACGGTCGACGGCGACACCATCCGGGCCCGGTTCGACGTTTTGACCAAGCCGCGGCTCTTCGGCAGGCGGGTGTGTTCCCACGTCGACGAAACCTTCCTGATCCCGGCGTCCGATGGCAAGATCCACCACATTCACGCCACGCTCAAGCCGTTCATCAGTCGATAGGTTCCGCTATGGCAAACCCGCCCAAGGCGCTCAATTCGAAGCCCGTCGGCTTCCTCATCAAGCAGATGTCGCGCGCCAACACCTGGATCTTCAAGAAAACCAACGGCAAACTCGGTGACAAGTTCCTGCGCGGGGCACCGGTGGGCATCTTGACCACGATCGGGCGCAAGACCGGCGAGCCGCGCGAAAGCCCTCTGCTCTTCCTGCAAGAGGGCGAGCGGATCGTTCTCGTCGCATCGCAGGGCGGGCGCGCCACCAACCCCATGTGGTACCTGAACCTCAAGGCTAACCCCAAGGTGACCTTCCAGACCAAGACCGAGCACCTGGCCCTGATGGCGCGTGACGCCACGGACGCCGAGCGCGACGAGTACTGGCCGAAGCTCGACGCCATGTATCCCGATTTCGCGGCCTACCGGTCCTACACCGACCGGAAGATCCCGATCGTCATCTGCGATCCGGCCTGACCACGAAGTGCCAGCGGCGCCCCTGACCTGAGAGGTCGGGGGCGCTGCTCGTTTCGACGCAAGCTAATTACGCAACTCCCAGTAGCTGAATTGACGTGTGAACAAATTCTTGATTATGTTCTGTGAGCCCGCACACAGTGAACGGCAAGTGAGCGGCAGCCCACATTTGGTGAACCGATGGAGACCTTATGCAACACCTCAAGCGACGCCGGGCCGCCGGCGCTGCCGCGACCACTCTGACGGCTTGCAGCCTGTTCGCCGCGGCGACCCTGCCTGCCGGCGCGATGACCGTGACGTTCATCCGGCACGCCGAGTCGCAGGGCAACGCCTCCGGGTACATCGACACGAGCACACCGGGGCCGCACCTGACGAATGATCAGGTCAATCAGAACGGCGGTGCGACCGGCGAGGAGCAGGCACAGGCGTTCGCCGATGCTCAATGTCCGAGTGCGCCGTGCGATGCGTTCGATGCGGTCTACGCCTCGACCATGATTCGCACGCAGGAGACCGCAGCACCGTTGGCCGAGAAGCTGGGGTTGCCGGTCACGATCCTGGGTGCGTATGACCCGGAGAATCCCCAGCGGAACTCCGGCGTTCAGGAGATCAGTGCCGGCATCTTCGAGGGCCTGCCCGAAAGCGAAGGCATCGGCCGCATCGGCTACATCCTTGCGCCGTTGGCTTGGACATTGGGCCTGCAATTCGTCTCGATCCCCGGCGGTGAGAGCGGCCTGGCGTTCAACGAGCGCGTGACGAATGCCCTTGCCGACGTTGAATCGGGCACCACAGACACCAACGGCGACGGCGAGATCGACGCCGCGGTGTTCTCGCATGGGGCCACGATCATGATGTGGACGATGATGAACGTCGACAACCCGAATCTGCTGTTGATCGTTGAGCATCCGTTGAACAACACCGACACGGTCGTGGTCGAGAAGAATGCCGACGGCAGTTGGACCCTCAAGGAATGGGCCGGGGAAGAGGTCGGCCCGGCCAACTACCCGACCAAGATGTTCGTCAATGTCCGCGATCTGATCGTGGCGCCGCAAAAGGCCGTCTACGACATGCGTCTGCCCGTCCTGTCGCTTGACGCTCAGGGCATCGTGACGACCGGCGCCCAAGGCGTTCAGGACGTCGCCGCGGCCGGCGTCAAGTTCGTCAAGGATTCGATCACCGACACCGTCGATGCGATCACCGGCACCCCGGGCTCGTTGAACGAGTCCACGCCACAGGTGTCGGACCTCAGTACCCGCAGCGTCACCGCCGACAGCGAAATCACGCCTACAACAAGCGATCTCACCGAGAACGCCGAATCGGCCGGAGAGAACGCTACTGCGTCCGTCGAACAGAAGGTCTCGACGGTCCGGACATCCAACGGCGCGACGAAGCTGACCACCGGCAACAAGGTGGAGCCGGGCAAGGCCTTTTCCGCAGCGCGTGACCGGGTGAACCGGGCGGCAGAAGACGTGCGCGACGGGGTCGAGTCCTCCGTGCAGCAGGTTCGCGACACCGTCAGGAAGCTCGCCGGTGCCGACAAGGACAAGGACAACGCAGCGGACGGCGACGCGAAGGCTGCCTCAGAGGACGCCGCCTAGTTGCACGAGCGGGAAAGCTACGCGCCGTAGACCGGAACGGCCGGGCGGGCCTTGCCGAGGAGATCGGACACAACAGGGCCCAGCTCGGCCGGATCCCAACGCGCGCCCTTGTCGATTTCGGGTCCGTGCGCCCAGCCTTCGGCCACCCGGATCTTGCCGCCCTCTACCTCGAACACCTTGCCGGTGACGTCTTTCGACTCCACACTGCCGAGCCACACCACGAGCGGCGACACGTTCTCGGGCGCCATGGCGTCGAAGTCCTGATCCTGCGTTGCCATCATGTCGGCGAACACGGTCTCGGTCATCCGTGTGCGGGCCGACGGTGCGATGGCGTTGACGGTCACGCCGTAGCGACCCATCTCGGCGGCGGCGACGAGAGTCAGGGCGGCGATACCCGCCTTGGCGGCACTGTAATTGGCCTGCCCGACACTGCCCTGCAGGCCTGCCCCCGAGCTCGTGTTGATGATGCGCGCTTGAAGTTCGTCGGGGCCGGTGCTTCCGCTCTTCACCTGCGCGCGCCAATAGGCCGCCGCGTGCTTCATCGTGGCGAAGTGTCCCTTGAGGTGCACCGCGGTGACGGCGTCAAACTCCTCTTCCGAGGTGTTGGCGAACATCCGGTCGCGCACGATGCCCGCGTTGTTGACGAGTACGTCGAGCCCGCCGAACGCGTCGACCGCGGTCTGGATCAGGCCCTCGGCCTGAGCCCAGTCGGCGACGTTGGCGCCGCTCGTGACGGCTTCGCCGCCGGCAGCGACGATTTCGTCGACGACGCCCTGCGCGGCGCTGCCGCCGCCTGCCGGCGAGCCGTCCAGGCCGACCCCGATGTCGTTGACCACGACGCGGGCACCCTCAGCGGCGAACGCGAGCGCATGCGCGCGCCCGATCCCGCCACCGGCGCCCGTCACGATGACCACGCGGCCGTCGAGCAATCCCATGCTGTGTATCTCCTCTATTTGATCGCAGTTGTGGTCGCGAGGTAATGCGGTGGCTCGCCGCCGCCATGCACCTCAAGTGATGCCCCGCTGATGTATGACGCCGCATCCGAGGCCAGAAAGGCTGCGGCCCAACCGATGTCGGCCGGCTTCGCAAGGCGCCCGAGCGGAACGTTCTTCGAGATGGCCGCGATCGACTCGGCGTCGCCGTAGAACAGTTCGGACTGTTCGGTCTCGACCATGCCGACGACCACCGAGTTCACCCGCACCTTGGGCGCCCATTCGACGGCAAGCGTGCTGGTGAGGTTGTCGACGCCGGCTTTCGCGGCGCCGTATGCCGCGGTGCCGGGCGTGGGCCGGTGCCCGCTGACACTCGAGATGTTGACGATCGTTCCGCCGCCGTCCTGGTTCTGCATCACTGCGTTGGCGTGATGCGAGACCGACAGCGGGCCAAGCAGGTTGAGTTCGATGATCTTGGTGCTGAATTTCGCCGACGCTTCGGCCGCGGGCACATAGGGCGAGCCGCCCGCGTTGTTGACCACTACATCGAGGCGGCCGTGCTTGTCGACGACGGACTCGATGAGCGCCGCGACCGCGAAGTCGTCGCGCACGTCGCAGCTGTGGAACTCGTAGGGCAGCCCTTCGACGGGACGGCGGGCGCAGGTCACCACGGTGGCGCCCTGACCGGCGAAAACGGCGCTGATGCCGGCACCGACCCCGCGCACTCCGCCGGTCACCAGGACCACCTTGCCGGTCAATCCCAAATTGATCGCACCGGGTTCTGGCGTATCGGTCACTGTGCTAGCGTACCAAGCAAGTGCTTGCTTAGGTAGCGACCGCGATCAAGGGACCTCGATGACGATCACATCCACCACAGTCGAACCGGGCATCGTCTCGGTCACCGTGAACTACCCGCCCGTCAACGCCATTCCGTCACGCGGCTGGTTCGAGCTCGCCGACGCGATCACCGCAGCGGGCCGCGACCCGCGGACCCACGTGGTGATCCTGCGGGCCGAAGGTCGCGGGTTCAATGCGGGTGTGGACATCAAGGAGATGCAGGCCACCGAAGGATTCACCGCGCTCATCGACGCCAACCGCGGCTGCTTCGCGGCGTTCAAAGCCGTCTACGAGTGCGAGGTCCCGGTCGTCGCGGCCGTCAACGGGTTCTGCGTCGGCGGCGGCATCGGTCTGGTCGGCAACGCCGATGTCATCGTCGCGTCCGACGACGCCAAGTTCGGCCTACCCGAGGTGGAACGCGGCGCGCTCGGCGCGGCGACCCACCTGTCACGGCTCGTGCCCCAGCACATGATGCGCAGGTTGTTCTTCACGGCCGCCACGGTCGACGCCGAAACCCTGCACCACTTCGGTTCCGTGCACGAGGTGGTTCCGCGGGCCGAGCTCGACGAGGCCGCCCTGCGGGTCGCGCGCGACATCGCCGCCAAGGACACGCGGGTGATCCGCGCCGCCAAGGAGGCGCTGAACCTCATCGACGTGCAGAAGGTGAACTCCAGCTACCGCATGGAGCAAGGCTTCACGTTCGAGCTGAATCTCTCCGGCGTCTCCGACGAACACCGTGACGCTTTTGCCGGAACCGACAAGGGGACCAAATGAGCGACAAGAGAACGACTCTCGACGAGGCCGTCTCGTCGATCCGAAGCGGTATGACGATCGGTATCGGCGGCTGGGGCTCGCGGCGCAAGCCGATGGCCTTCGTGCGGGCGCTGCTGCGCACCGACGTCACCGATCTGACCGTCGTCACCTACGGCGGTCCCGATCTGGGCCTGCTGTGTTCGGCAGGCAAGGTCAAGCGCGTCTACTACGGCTTCGTCTCACTCGATTCGCCGCCTTTCTATGACCCGTGGTTCGCCAAGGCCCGCACGAGCGGTTCGATCGAGGCCCGTGAGATGGACGAGGGCATGCTGCGTTGCGGCCTGCAAGCCGCCGCACAGCGGTTGCCGTTCCTGCCGATTCGCGCCGGCCTCGGCAGCGACGTACGGGCCTTCTGGGGCGACGAGCTCAAGACCGTGAAGTCGCCCTACCCCACCGGCGACGGCTACGAGGAACTGGTCGCCATGCCGGCCCTGACGCTCGACGCCGCGTTCGTGCACATGAATCTCGGTGACGCACAGGGCAACGCCGCCTACACCGGCATCGACCCCTACTTCGACGACCTGTTCCTGATGGCCGCCGAGAAGCGTTTCCTGTCCGTGGAACGTGTCGTTGCAACTGATGAACTGGTCAAAGCCGTTCCGCCGCAGGCTCTGTTGATCAACCGGATGATGGTCGACACCGTGGTCGAAGCCCCGAACGGGGCGCACTTCACCACGGCCGAACCCGACTACAAACGTGACGAGAAGTTCCAGCGGCACTACGCCGAGGCCGCCGGCTCCGACGAGAGCTGGGCCGAGTTCGTCAAGACATATCTGTCGGGCAGTGAGGCCGACTATCAGGCCGCGGTACGGGAATTCAAGTCGGCCCAGGAGGCGAAATGATGTCTGTGTCCCGCGCTGAGGTGTGCGCCGTCGCGTGCGCCGAATTGTTCCGCGACGCCGGTGAGATCATGGTCAGCCCGATGACGACGATCGTGTCGGTCGGTGCCCGGCTGGCTCGGCTGACGTTCTCCCCCGACATCCTGCTCACCGACGGCGAGGCACGACTCATCGCCGACACCCCGGCGATCGGGGCTGCCGCCGCGATCGAGGGCTGGATGCCGTTCGGCAGGGTGTTCGAGACCCTGGCGTGGGGCCGCCGCCATGTGGTCATGGGCGCCAACCAAATCGACCGGTACGGCAACCAGAACCTCTCGGCGTTCGGGCCGCTGCAGCACCCGACGCGCCAGATGTTCGGGGTGCGCGGCGCGCCGGGCAACA
Organism: Mycolicibacterium wolinskyi str. Jessa 2025; assembly: GCF_049241375.1. Taxonomy (NCBI): domain Bacteria; kingdom Bacillati; phylum Actinomycetota; class Actinomycetes; order Mycobacteriales; family Mycobacteriaceae; genus Mycobacterium; species Mycolicibacterium wolinskyi. The sequence continues at coordinate 761,224 of NZ_CP185960.1, read as the reverse complement.
CGATCAACCACGCGACGAGCTACTGGGTGGGCAATCACTCCAAGCGCGTGTTCTGCGATTCGGTCGACGTCGTCTCGGGAATCGGTTGGGACAAGGTCGATCCCGACAATCCGGCGTACCGCTTCGTCAACGTGTACCGCGTGGTGACCAACCTCGGCGTGTTCGACTTCAACGGTCCCGACCACCAGATGCGTGCGGTGTCGCTGCATCCCGGTGTCGAAGCCGACCAGGTCGCCGAGAACACGTCGTTCGAGGTCCACGGCCTCGCCGACGCCGAGACCACGCGCCTGGCCACCGAAGAGGAGCTCAAGCTGCTGCGCGAGGTGATCGATCCGAAGTCGTTGCGCGACAAGGAAGTCAAGGTTTAGCCGATGGGCAAGCTCAAGACCCCGCTGACCGAATTGGTCGGCATCGAGCATCCCGTCGTCCAGACCGGGATGGGCTGGGTGGCCGGTGCCCGCCTGGTTGCCGCCACGTCCAACGCGGGCGGGCTCGGCATCCTGGCGTCGGCGACCATGACGCTGGAGGAACTGCAAACCGCGGTGTCCAAGGTCAAGGCAGCCACCGACAAACCTTTCGGCATCAACATCCGTGCCGACGCCGGCGACGCCTACGAGCGCGTCGACCTCCTGATCCGCGAAGGAGTCAAAGTCGCCTCCTTCGCTCTAGCTCCCAAGCCCGAGCTGATCGCCAAGCTCAAAGACGCGGGCGTGGTGGTGATCCCGTCGGTGGGCGCGGCCAAGCACGCCAAGAAGGTCGCGGGCTGGGGCGCCGATGCGGTGATCGTGCAAGGCGGCGAAGGCGGTGGCCACACCGGCCCGGTCGCCACCACCCTGCTGCTGCCGTCGGTGCTCGACGCGGTCGCCGACACCGGTATGCCGGTGGTGGCGGCAGGCGGCTTCTTCGACGGTCGCGGGCTGGCCGCAGCACTGTCCTACGGTGCCGCAGGGGTCGCGATGGGCACCCGGTTCCTGCTGACCTCGGATTCCACCGTGCCTGACGCCGTCAAACAGCGCTATCTGCAGGCCGCCCTGGACGGCACCGTGGTGTCGACCCGTGTGGACGGGATGCCGCATCGCGTGCTGCGCACGGGCCTGGTCGAGAAGCTGGAAAGCGGCTCGCGGGCCCGCGGGTTCACCGCGGCGGTGCTCAACGCGCAGAAGTTCAAGAAAATGTCGGGCATGACCTGGCGGTCGATGATCAAAGACGGCATGGCCATGCGGCACGGCAAAGAACTCACCTGGTCGCAGGTGGTCATGGCGGCCAACACCCCGATGCTGCTGAAAGCCGGTCTGGTGGAAGGCAACACCGATGCGGGTGTGCTCGCATCGGGCCAGGTGGCGGGCATCATCGACGACCTGCCCTCATGCGCCGAGCTGATCGAGAACATCGTCGCCGACGCCGTCGGGCATCTTCATGCGGCCGCCGCGCTCGTGCAGTAACAGCGAAATCCGGGCGTCGTCGCCCCGGCATTCCTAGACTCGCCTGGTGAAGATGAACGCGCCCGTGCTGTGGGACGTCAACGGCGACTGGAGCATCGAAGAAGTCGAGCTGGACCCGCCGCGGGACGGTGAGGTCCTGGTGTCCTTCCACGCCACCGGCCTGTGCCATTCGGATCATCACGCACGCACCGGCGACCTCGCCGGCCCGCTGCCGCTCATCGGCGGCCATGAAGGTGCCGGCGTCGTCGAAGAGGTCGGCCCCGGAGTCCGCGATCTACGGCCCGGCGACCACGTGGTGGCGTCGTTCCTGCCGGCGTGCGGCCGCTGCCGGTGGTGTGCACGCGGACGCCAGAACCTGTGCGATCTGGGCGCATTCATCAACACCGGGACGCAGCTCGACGGCACGTACCGCCGTCACATCGGCGACCAGGACATCAACGTCATGCTGCTGTTGGGCACGTTCGCGCCGTACGGCGTGGTATCCGAGGCGTCCCTGGTCAAGATCGACGATGACCTGCCGTTGTCGCGAGCGTGCCTGATCGGCTGCGGCATGACCACTGGCTGGGGTTCGGCGGTCAACACCGCGAACGTGCAACCCGGTGACACCGTCGTGGTGATCGGCTGCGGCGGCGTGGGCAGCGGCGCCATCCAAGGTGCACGCCTGGCCGGCGCGGAGAAGATCGTCGCGGTGGACATCGCTGCGGGCAAGCGGTACAAGGCTTTTGAGTTCGGCGCCACACATTTCGCGACATCGATGGCCGAGGCCGCGTCGCTCGTCGGCGACATGACCAAAGGCAGTATGGCCGATTCGGCGATCCTGGCCGTCGGACTTGTCGAGAGCCACATGGTCGGCGAGGCGCTCGACATCGTCAGCAAGGGCGGGGCCGTGGTGCTGACCGCGCTCGCGCCGGAAACCGATGTGACGCCGACGATGTCGATGGCGGCGCTGACCCTCTACCAGAAGCGCCTGCTGGGCACCCGGTACGGAGAGGCCAATCCGCGCAACGACATCCCGCGGCTACTGAGCCTCTACCGTGCGGGCAAGCTGTTGCTCGACGAGGCCGTCTCCACCGAGTACCAGATAGGCGACATCAATGCCGCCTACGACGACATGCTCGCGGGCCGCATCATCCGGGGCGTGGTCATTCACGAGCACTGATCGGACGCAGGTCGGTCGTGTCGCCCGGCCGGGTGAGGGTCAGGACCGCCCGCACGATCTCGGGGCGTGACTGCAGGGCGTCGGCGATCGCGTTGAGCCGGGTGGCGACGTCGGATTCGGCTGCGTCGCCGGTCAGGTCGACGGCCGCGACGAGGTAGATGCGGTCCGCGCCGACCCACTCCATGTGCAGGTAGCTGACCCGTTCGATGTCGTGGTGGTCGAGCAGTTGCCGCAGCACGTTGTCGCGTCCGCGAGGCGTGACCGCCTCGCCGGTGAGGAAGTCCATGTTGCGCCCGATCAGGAACAGCGCGACGCCACCGAGCAGCAGTCCGACGAGGATCGAGCCGATCGCGTCCCAGATCGCGTTTCCGGTCAGCTCGTGCAACAGAATGCCCGCCGCGGCGATCACGATGCCGATGAGTGCCGACAGATCTTCGGCGAACACCGCGCGCAGCATCGGGTTCGACGTGACCCGGATGTAGCGCAACGGATGGATGCGCCGTCGCACCGCACCCGAGCGGGTCTGCTGCAACGCCTGCGCGAACGACGTGCCTTCGAGCACGAAGGACACCGCGAGCACCGCGTAAGCCCAGCCGTACGACGTCGTCTCCGCCTCGCCGCCCAGCGACGAGATCCCATGCCAGATCGACACCACCGCGCCGACCGTGAACAACCCGAACGCGGCGAACATCGACCAGATGTAACCGGCGCGGCCATAGCCCAACCGGTGCTCGGCGTCTGCGGGCTTCATCGACTTACGGGTGCCGATCAGCAGGAACACCTCATTGCCGGTGTCGGCCCACGAGTGCGCGGCCTCGGCCAGCATGGACGCCGAACCCGTGATCCCCGCGACCACGGTCTTGGCAATCGCGATGAGCGCGTTGGCGCCGAGCGCGATGGCGACGGTGAGGAAGCTCTCGTCCTTGGTGGTGTTCTCGGCCGAGCTCATGTCACCACCCTCGCGCATCGCGCGCGCAGTTGCGAACTAGAGGCGCTCGATGATCGTCACGTTGGCGGTGCCGCCGCCTTCGCACATGGTCTGCAGACCGTAACGACCGCCCGTGCGCTCAAGTGTGTTGAGCATGGTCGCGAACAGCTTGGCACCCGTCGCACCGAGCGGGTGGCCGAGTGCGATCGCCCCGCCGCTGGGGTTGACCTTCTCCGGGTCGGCCTTGAGGTCCTTCATCCAGGCCAGCACCACCGGCGCGAACGCCTCGTTGATCTCGACGGTGTCGATGTCCTCGATCGTCAGGCCGGTCTTCTGCAACGCATACTGCGTGGCCGGGATCGGGCCGGTGAGCATCATGACCGGATCGGCGCCGCGGGCGCTGATGTGGTGAATGCGGGCGCGCGGTGTGAGGTTGTGCTCCTTGACGGCCTGCTCGGAGGCCAGCAGTACGGCGCTCGAACCGTCCGAGATCTGCGACGCCAGCGCGGCGGTCAGCCGGCCACCCTCCACGAGCGGCTGCAGCGAGGCCATCTTCTCCAGCGTGGTCTCGCGCGGGCCCTCGTCCACGCCGAAGTCGCCGACCGGGACGATCTCGTTGTCGAAGTGGCCGGCGCGGATCGCGGCGAACGCCCGCTGATGGCTTGCCAACGCGAACTGCTCCATCTCCTCGCGCGAGATGTCCCAGCGCTCGGCGATCAGCTCGGAGCCGCGGAACTGCGAGATCTCCTGGTCGCCGTAGCGGTGTCGCCAGTTCTCCGATTCCGCTGTGGGCGTGCTGAATCCGAGCTCCTTGCCGACGATCATGGCCGACGAGATCGGCACCCAGCTCATGTTCTGCATGCCGCCGGCCAGGATGATGTCGGCGGTACCGGACAGGATCGCCTGAGCGCCAAAGGATATGGCCTGCTGGCTGGAGCCGCACTGCCGGTCGACGGTGACGCCGGGCACCTCTTCGGGGTAACCCGCGGCCAGCCAGGCGTTGCGGCCGATGTTGCCGGCCTGCCCACCGATGGCGTCGACGCATCCGACGATGACGTCGTCGACCGCGCCCGGGTCGACGTCGTTGCGGTCGAAGATGCTGCGGAACACATGCACACCGAGGTCGATCGGGTGTACCTGCGCCAGCGACCCGTTCTTCTTGCCGACGGGGCTGCGTACGGCATCGATGATGTATGCCTCAGGCATGTTCAGTCTCCTTTGACCTTGTGAGCGGTTATGCCGCCGAGAACGATGGCGAGGTATTGCTGGCCGACCTGCTCGGCCGTCAGCGGTCCGCCCGGTTGGTACCAGCGGACCGAGACCCAGGTGGTGTCGCGGATGAAGCGGTACACGAGGTCGACGTCGATGTCCGGCCGGAACGAGCCGTCGGCCATACCTTCCTGCAGGATGTCGATCCACATCTTGCGCTGCTCTTTGTTGCGCGCCTCGACGAAGCCGAACTGCGGCTGTGACGACAGCCGCTTGGCCTCGTCCTGGTAGATCACGACCTGCGCGTGCCGGTGCTCGATGGCCTCGAACGACGCCATGAACAGGCCCTTGAGCTTGCCGAGCGGCGTCGGTTCGGTGTCGACGATCTGCTGGTAGCGGGCGAAGAGCCAGTCCAGGAAGTCTTTCAGCACTTCCTCGACCATCTGCTCTTTGGACTTGAAGTGGTGATAGAGACTGCCGGAGAGGATGCCTGCGGAGTCGGCGATATCACGGACTGTCGTCGCCTTCAGGCCGCGCTCGGCGAACATCGTCGCGGCAAGGTCGAGAAGTTCGTCGCGTCTGCTAGCCGGTTGGCTGGGCGTATCCGGCGCCATTGACACAGCATAGCAACCAAGCGCTTGCTAGGTCACGCACGGCTCGTCACCGGTACTGCGGATACGACCAGTACGCCGAGCAGTGCTCCGGCAGATCCCGGACCACCGGCCGATCGGCTCGGACGCGCGACAGGTTGAACAGGTACCACGCGTCGTGGCCGGCGCCGTCGGACTTCACGCACGCCCGGACCGACGCCGGCAGCCGGTGCAGCGCCGGATCGATGTCCGAGGACAGCCCGGACAGGTACTCGGCGTCGAGGTGCCCGGTCTGCTCGAAGCGATCGATGTTGCGGTCGGCGATCAACCGCTCCGGGTTGAGGGCAGCCAACCCGAGCAATGCCAGCACACCGGCGACGAGCACCGCACGCGGAAGCCAGCGTCCCGACATCCGGATTCCCGCCACGGCGACGAGCACGAACACCGCGCCCAGCCACACCTCGGTGGTGATGACCATCAGCCGCTCGGTGCTGAAGCCGTAGGCCTGCTGGTAGAGCCACATCCGGTGGATCGCCGAAATCACCACGACAACCGAAGTCGCACAGAGGGTTCCGACGAGGATGCGCAGCAGCCGCCGATCCGAGGCGGTGACGCGTGCGGCCACGCGGATCACGCCGCTGAGCACGAGCAACGTCAAGGCCGAAACCCACAACAACTGCCAGAAGCCCTGCCGCGCATACTCGGCGTAGGTCAAGCCCTCGGTCTCGAGCACATGGGTGTGGCCGCCGAACAGCACGGTCGCCTGCACCGCGACGAACGCGATGAACAACGCGTCGAGAACCCCGAGCGGCACGGCCCACTCCCACCGCGGCACCGGTTTCATGGGCGCCGGGGCCAACGCGTCGAGCCGCGGCGCGAACCGCACGAGGTAGGCACCGCCCAGGACGAAGGCCACGACGATTCCGAACACCACCACTCGTGCGATGAACTCGTCGCCGGCCAGGGACGGCACCAGGTTCTCGGTCAGGTGCGCGAACGCGGGGTCGGCCGCCGCGAACAGTGCGCCGAACACGAACACCAACGCCACCGTGACCCCACCGACGATCGCGACCCGTGCCACGCTCGGCATACCCGACCGGCTCGGCAGCACCCCTCTCACCGATCTGCCCGCCCACCCGCGGACCCGGCCTGCCAGCACCCACGGCACAAACGGTCCGGCGAACACCGCGGTCCACGTGCGGCCACCGACCAACGTGCACCAGCCGATCACCCACGCCGCCATCAGGCACAGCACGCCGACCCACTCGGCCGCCAGCACGCCCGGCACCGCGAGCAGCGCCAGAGTCAACGTGATCCCGAGCCACTCCCCACGCGTGGGGCGACGTTCGGCGGTCCCGTAGACGACACCGAAGACCAGAGCGCCCACGACGTAATAGCCGACGCTCAGCACCGAGGGGCGCCACAGCGCGGTCCCGACGAGACCCGCGACCACCGCGAGCAACATCACCGAACGAGGAGCCGCGGCAAGCGGATCAAGCGGCCAGACCCGGCGCGACCACACCGTCCAACCTGGCTCGCCGTAGCGCGGAAGTGCCGGGCCGACCAGTGGCGGGGGCGGCGGCATGAGCACATGCGGGCCGGGAACCCCTGGAACCATCGTCGTCATGCCAGCTCCTCCGTCGTTGCGGGAATGGTCACCCGGATGCGGCAGCCCACTCCGGAATCCATCACTTCGATTGTGCCGCCGTGTAATTCGACGGCCCAGCGAGCGATCGCCAGACCGAGCCCGGTCCCGCCGTCGGATGTGGCACCGCGGGTGAACCGCTCGAAAACACGCTCTCGCTCCGCCGGTGGGATACCGGGCCCGTCGTCGCTGACCTCAAGCCGTAACCCACCGGCGCGCGATGCCAGCACCGACACTTCACCACCGGGCGGGCTGTGCCGAATCGCGTTGTCCACCAAGTTGACAACCACCTGGCGTAGTCGCGCCGGATCGGCGACGGCCTTCAGGCTCGGCGGTGAAACCCGAACCGACACCTTGACCTCACCGGCCGACAGCGACGCGTGCTCGACGGCGTCGCGCAGAAAATCCTCGACTGCGAAACGCCTGAACTGCAGCGGAATCACGCCGCCCTCGACGCGCGAAAGATCGAGCAGATTCGTCACCAACTCACCCAGGCGCTCGGTCTGCGCGAGCGCCATCCGCATGGTTTCGTCATCGGGCTCGGCCACGCCGTCGGCGACGTTCTCCAGCACCGCCTGTAACGCCGCGATCGGAGTGCGCAGTTCATGTGACACGTTGCCGATGAGCCCGCGCCGGTATTCGTCAGCGGCACCGAGATCCGCCGCCATCTGATTGAACGCGGTCGCCAGTTGGCCGATTTCGTCACGCGACGTGGCACGCACGCGGATGCTGTAGTCCCCGCGGGCCATGGCGCGCGCGGCAGCCGTCATCTCACGCAGCGGTGAAGTCATGCCGTGCGCGAGGAACTGCGTCAAAGCCAGCGAGGTCGCAAGCGCCGCCAAAAGTGCATACCGGAACTGCCAGCTCGCGCCGATCCAGAACGTGAACGACGCCAGCAGAATCGCACCGCCCACGAGAAGTCCGGTCTTGACCTTGAACGACGCGAACGGATCCAGCGGCCGCGGCAGCCGGTCCCACAGTGCAGCCACGTTCATCGGGGCACCTCCAGGGCATAGCCCACACCGTGCACAGTTCGGATCAACTCCGATCCGAGCTTGCGGCGCAGCGCCTTGACATGGCTGTCGACGGTTCTGGTCTCGACCTCGGACGCCCAACCCCAGACGTGCTCGAGCAGCGTCTCCCGGGCAACCGCCGCCCGCGGCCGGCCCGCCAGGAACGCCAACAGGTCGAACTCCGTTCGGGTCAGGTGAATTTCATCCTCACCCTGGTGAACCCTGCGCTCGGCGAGATCGATGCGGTAGTCACCGACGGTGAGGGGCTGCTGGCCGCCGGCCCGCTCCACCCGGCGGAGCAGGACCCGAACCCGCGCGACGAGTTCGCGCATGCTGAACGGTTTGGTCAGGTAGTCGTCGGCGCCGACGCCGAGCCCGATCAGCATGTCGGTCTCGTCGGTGCGAGCGGTCAGCATGAGCACCGGAACCGGACGCTGCGCCTGGATCCGCCGGCACACCTCAAGCCCGTCGAAACCGGGCAGCATGACGTCGAGCACAACGAGGTCGGGGCCGGTGGCGGCCGCCGTTGCTACCGCCGACGGGCCGTCGACGGCGGTATCGACCGCGAATTCCTCGGCCCGCAGCCTCGTGGCCACCGCGGCCAGGATGGTCGGCTCGTCGTCAACCACCAGGATTCGCCTCACACCTCAAAACTGTAAGGGCTGGTTGTGGTGCTTTCGGGCAGCGATTGTGAAGATCCCGTGGAGATCGACCCGCCGGCCCAGGTCTTTGCTGTGCACACACGTCGGCGGATCTCGTTACGCTGGCCTGGGTCAGCACGCAGCGGAAGGATCACGGGTGGATCAGCAAACTGCTGGATGGTCCACCGACGAGGTACGCCAGTTCGCCGGCAAGGCCTATGCCGCCGGTCAGAAGCTGGCCGGAGCTGCCGGTTGGTCCAACACCGGCGCCACCCAGACGTTGCTGTGGGGAGATTTCCAGGGCAGCGGGCGCACTCCGTACCGGGTCCAGATCAACCTGGTGGGCGAAACGTACAAGTGCACGTGCCCGTCGCGGCAGTTCCCGTGCAAGCACGTCGTCGGACTCGTACTGCGGTGGTCCGGCGGCAACGTCGACGCGGCACCCGACGCTCCGGCGCCCGAGGCCCCCGCACCCAAGGCCCCGCGCGAAGTCAGCGCGAAGACCATCGCCGCCCGCGAGCGCAGTGTCGCCGAGGGTCTCGACCAGCTGAATCTGTGGATCGAAGATCAGGTCCGCAACGGTATCGCCGGCATCAGCACCGACCCGTACGGGTGGACCGAACCGATCGCCAAACGCATGATCGACGCGAAGGCGCCCGGATTGGCGCGGTGGTTGCGCAGCCTTCCGGCGCTGCTCACGCACGACGAGTGGCCGCGGATGATCATCGAAGAACTCGGTCTGATGCGATTGCTCATCGACGCCTATCGCAGCATCGCAACGTTGTCACCGGAGACCTCGGCCGCGGTGCGCCGCCACATCGGCTTCACGGTGTCGAGGGCCGAGGTGCTCGCCACCGATCCGGTCAGCGATACCTGGCAGGTGCTCGGCTACGCCGAAACACTCGAGGAGCGCTACACCACGCGGCGAATGTGGTTGAGCGGCAGACAAACCGGCCTGCTGGTCAATGTCCAGTCGACCGCGCCCAGCGGCGCGAGCTTCGACACCCGGCTGACACCGGGACGCGAGTTCACCGGTGGCGTCTACTTCTATCCCGGCGGTCCGTCGAGCTTTCGTGTCGCGATCCCGGACGGCGATGTGCCGACGGTCTCCATCCAGGAGATCGACATCGCCGGAACCCTCCTATCCGAGGCACTGGCCGGCCGGGCCCGCGCGATGACGGTCGATCCGTGGCTGGTGCGGTACCCCGCCGTCGTGACCGCCCGGCCGGTACAACATGGCAAGCCGAAGCGCCGGTATCTGGTGGACGCCGACGACCACGCCCTACCGGCCGTGTGTGACGACGATCGGTGGGCTCGCCTGCAGGCCGCGACCGGCGGGCAGCTCCACCCGATGCTGGTGGAAATCGGCATCCAGGGCGTCGATCCGCTGTCGACGCTGAACGCGGCCGGTCTCGTGGTGAGTGCACTGTGAGCGACTATCAGCGGATCATTTCCGCGGCGACCGTGGGCCTCGGCGCTAAACCCTTGCCCGAGGCGGTATTCGACGCGCCGGTCGACACCAGCGCGGCGACGGTGTGCGACGCCGACGATCCGATCGGATCGGTGCTTCGCATCGCCGGGTTATATGCCGTCGCCAGACGGGCCGGGCAACTTCCTGAACACGTCAAGCCCAACACCGATGCCGCACCGCCCGAGACCCGCCCGCTCATCACCGAAACCCACGCGTTCCTCATCGAACGGGCCGTGAGTGTCCGGCCCGTACTCGACGGTGTCATCGCCGACATCGCCGCGGCCGGTCTGCGCCTGCCACCGCGGCTGATTCCCGAACTGCTCCGGCTACACCAGAGTGCCGGTGTGACACCGGAACTCTGGGCGGCGATCGGTTCCGCCGGTCAGTGGTACGCCTTCGAGCACTACGGTCGCAAACACCGCGCACTGCGACACGTCATGCCTGTGCCCGGCGACGGATGGCCCGATGAGGCGGAGTTCACCCACGGCGACACCGCCAAACGCCTGCATTGGGTCGCTGCGGCGCGCCACATCGACCCCGACCGGGCCCGCGAAGTCGTCATGGCGCACTGGGATGCCGAAGACGCCGAATCCCGCGCGCTGTTGCTGCAAGCGTTCGCGACACCCGAACACGAAAGCGACGAACCGTTCCTGGAGTCGGCCTTGGACGACCGGGCCGGCGGTGTGCGGTCGGCCGCGATCGCCGTCCTCGGCAACCGCAACCGCAGCCGCTACCTGGAACGCATGAAAGAGCGTGCAGCGCAGGTCTTCTCGGTGAAGAAATCCGTGCTCGGAGTCAAGATCACCGCGAACGAACTACCTGAACCCGACGCCGCGGCCATTCGCGACGGACTCACCACCAATCAACCCGACGCCGTCGTCGAACGCACTCCGATCTCGTTCTGGGATGAGTTCTTCGGATCGGTCGGGCCAGAGAAAATGGTTCGCGCCGTGAGCGGCGACGCCCTCCTCAGAGCGATCACCGTGAGCGCGTTGCGGGGCAACGATCCACGCTGGGCAGTGCCGCTCCTACAGCGCTGCCTACCCGCCGACTACCCGAGCCACTACACGCCGGCGACAGCACATCCCGCGATCACCGCCGAGCTGATTCGCGCGGTCACCAACGTTGCGGAAGGTGCCCCGCTCGCCCAGATCGTCGCCGGGCTGCCTCGCCCGTTCGATCCGCTGGTGGCCGAGGCCCTGTTCGCGTCTCTCACCGGCGCGGGGTGGGGCACGCAGCGGCAGCGCCGCGAGGCAGCGGCCCATCTCGCGGCCGGCTATCCGCTCGACTGGCATGGGCGGTTCGCCGATCTGGTCGACCGCACGACCGACGAGGAACTGCACCGGTTCTGCGCGACGGTGTTCGAACTTCTCACCCTGCGAATCGACATTGCAAAGGAACTGCCATGACCCAAGCGTCTGCCCTACTGCGGCCACACGCCGAGCAATTGTTCGCCGCTGAGATCGACGTGCTGCGCGCGGCCGACGACAAACCCGTCCCGCCGAACTGGTCGATGTCACCGCACGCGGTCGTGCGTTACCTGCTGGGCGGGGAAACCGTTGGCGGAGTGCCGATCACACCGAAGTACATCGGCCAGCGCCGCCTCGTCGAAGTGGCGGTCGCGACGTTGGCCACCGACCGCGCGTTGCTGCTGCTCGGTGTGCCCGGCACTGCCAAAACATGGGTTTCCGAACATCTGGCGGCCGCGGTGTCGGGCGATTCGACGCTGCTTGTCCAGGGCACCGCGGGCACCGTCGAAGAGTCGGTGCGGTACGGCTGGAACTACGCCCGGCTACTGGCCGAAGGTCCGTCGGAACAGGCGCTCGTCCCGTCGCCGATCATGACCGCGATGCGTGACGGGAAGATCGCGCGTCTGGAAGAACTCACCCGTATCCCCTCAGAGGTGCAGGACGCGCTCATCACGGTTCTGTCCGAAAAGACCTTGCCGATACCCGAGCTCGGCACCGAAGTGCAGGCGAGCCACGGCTTCAACGTCATCGCGACAGCCAACGATCGTGACCGCGGTATCAACGAGCTGTCCTCGGCGTTGCGGCGGCGGTTCAACACCGTGGTGCTCCCGCTGCCCGCCACGCTCGACGACGAGGTGGAGATCGTGACGCGCCGGGTGGCCGACATCAGCGGATCGTTGCGGCTGCCCGAGGTACCGACGTCGGCCGACGAGATTCGCCGCGTGGTCACGGTTTTCCGCGAGCTGCGCTCCGGTTTGACGGCCGATGGACGCAACAAGCTCAAGCAGCCATCGGGAACCCTGTCGACCGCCGAGGCGATATCCGTCGTCACGCAAGGTATCGCGATGTCGGCGCACTTCGGCGACGGCATCCTGCGGCCTGCCGATACCGCGGCGGGCATCGTCGGTGCGGTGGTCAAGGATCCCGTCAACGACGCGGTCGTCTGGCTGGAGTACCTGGAGGCCGTGGTCCGCGAACGCGACGGCTGGGCCGACTTCTATCGAGCGTCGCGCGACGTGCTGAACTCGTGACTGAAACCCACGTTCTCGGCATTCGCCACCACGGGCCCGGGTCGGCTCGCGCGGTGCTGTCCGAACTCGACCGGATCCAGCCCGACGTCGTGTTGATCGAAGGCCCTGCCGACGCGGACCGCCTCACCGGTGACGTCGCCGACGCCGACATGGTGCCGCCCGTCGCGATCATGGCCTACGCGGTCGATGACCCGGCGATCTCGGCGTTCTGGCCGTTCGGCGAGTTCTCCCCCGAGTGGCAGGCCATGCGATGGGCGGCAAGCCATCGTGTGCCCGTACGGTTCTGCGACCTGCCTGCCGCGACCGTGCTCGCGCAACGCGACGAGCGTCACGGCGAACCTTCCCGCGTGCGTGTCGATCCGATCGCCGCACTCGCCGAGGCAGCGGGTTACGACGACCCCGAACGGTGGTGGGACGACGTCGTCGAATCACGCACCGACGGCACCGGATTCGAGGCCATCACCGAGGCCATGCGGACGGTGCGCGAGCTCGAGCCCGGTCACGACGACAAGGTGGAACGTCAGCGCGAAGCCTACATGCGCCAGGTGATTCGCAAGGCGGTAAAGGAGTACGCATCGGTCGTCATCGTCTGCGGTGCCTGGCACGCACCCGCGCTGACCGGGAAGTTCCCTGCCGCGACAGCTGATTCGGCGCTGTTGCGCGGCTTACCCAAGGTCAAATCCGCTGTCGTATGGGTGCCGTGGACGCATTCACGCCTTGCCGCCGCATCGGGCTACGGCGCGGGCGTGCGCTCGCCGGGCTGGTACCAGCATGTGTTCGCCGAGCGGGACCGCCCCGTGGAAACCTGGCTCACCCTGGCCGCCCGTGCGCTGCGCGACCGCGACATCTTCGTATCCTCGGCCCACGTCATCGAGGGGGTCCGGCTCGCCAATGCGCTTGCGGCGATGCGTGGACGTGCCCACCCCGGCCTCAGTGAGGTCAACGAAGCCACCGAGGCCGTGCTGTGCGAGGGGTCGGACGCCAGATTCGGGCTCATCCTGCGTGAGCTGGTGGTGGGTGAGAAGCTCGGCAGCATCCCCGAACATCTGCCGATGGTGCCGTTGTCGGCCGACATCACCAAGCGGCAGAAATCGTTGCGGCTCAAGCCCGATGCCACCGCCAGACAGGTGACGCTCGATCTGCGCAAGCCGAACGATCTGGCCAAATCACAGCTGCTGCATTGCCTTTCAATCCTTGATATACCGTGGGGGGAGCCTGACGACATCGGTGGACAGGGAACCTTCAAAGAAGCCTGGGTATTGCAGTGGCAACCCGAGTTCGCCGTGCAGATCATCGTGTCCTCGGTATGGGGCAACACCGTCTATCGCGCTTGTAGGGCCAAACTGACCGACAAGGCCGACAACGCCACACATCTGGGCCAGGTCACCGCGGCCATCGAAGCCGCGCTGCTCGGCGGTGTCGACGATGCGGTATCACAACTGCTCACTGTTCTCGAGAACAAGGCCGCGGTGGACCGCGATCTCACCGAGCTCATGGCCGCGCTGCCCGCGCTGGCCCGGTCGTTGCGCTACGGCGATGTGCGCCGCACCGACGCGGGCGCACTGGGCGTGGTCACCACATCCTTGCTTCGTCGCGTGAATGTAGGTTTGCCCGCCACACTCACCGGCCTGGGCCCCGATGCGTCGGCCGAGATGCTGACTCACGTCAACGCGGTCACCGAGACCGTCGACCTGCTCGAGTCGCAGGTCCGTGCCGAGTGGTTGACCACGATCGCGCGCTTGGCCGATCGGGGCGATCTGCACGGCAGTCTGGTTGGCCGGTTCGTCCGGATCTGTGTCGACGGCGGGGTTTTCAGCAACACCGAGGCGGCGGTACGTATGCGCCGGGCCCTGAGCGTCGGCGCGACGGCTGAGGAGAAGTCGGCGTGGATCGAGGGTTTCCTGTCTGGCAGCGGGCTGTTGCTCGTTCACGACGTCGAACTCCTCGGCGTCATCGACGAATGGCTGACCGGCTTGTCCGTCGACGAGTTCACGGATGTGCTGCCCCTCGTACGTCGCACCTTCAGCACCTTCGACGCGGGCATCAAACGCAACATCGGGCATGCGGTGAGCACCGCAGGTGCGGCGCCGCGCGCTCAGTTCGGCATCGACGCCGACCGTGCCCGCCCGGCCGTGCTTGCTGCGGCAGCGATCTTCGCGGGGAGTGTCGACCGTGACCGATGAACGTAACCGCCGCTGGCGCCTGGTGCTGGGGTCTGATGCCGATGCGTTGCCCAAACTCAGTGCGGACGACGTCGAGATGGACAAGGCGCTGGCCGCGCTGTACGACCGCAAGGGCGGGCTCGGTGGCTCGGCGCCCAAGGTGGCTCGCTGGCTCGGCGATATCCGGAAGTACTTTCCCAGCACCGTGGTTCAGGTCATGCAACAGGATGCGATCGAACGCCTGAATCTACGGACGCTCTTGCTGGAGCCCGAGATGATGGAGAGCATCATCCCCGACCTGTCACTGGCGACCACACTCATCAGCTTGGGCGAGGCAATCCCCGACGAGTCGAAATCGTCCGCCCGAGCCTTGGTGCGCCGGGTGGTCGAGGACATTGAGCGACGCGTGGCCGACGGTACGCGCGCCGCACTGCGCGGTGCGCTGTCCCGCAGCGCCCGGACCAACCGGCCACTCACTGCCGACATCGACTGGAACCGAACGATTGCGCGGAACCTGAAAACGTTTCAGCCCGAACTGAACACGATCATCCCGGAGCGGCTCGTCGGATACCGCCGTGCGGGCCGATCGATGACCAAGGACGTCGTGTTGGCGATCGACCAATCCGGATCCATGGGCGAATCGATCGTGTACTCGGCAGTGTTCGGCGCCGTCATCGCGTCGATGCGGTCCCTGCGCACGTCGCTGGTGGTGTTCGACACCGAAGTCGTCGATCTCACCGATCTGCTCGACGATCCGGTGGACGTCTTGTTCTCAACCCAGTTGGGTGGCGGCACCGACATCAACCGGGCTATCGCGTACTGCCAGAGTCTCATCACTCGTCCGGCCGACAGTATCTTCGTGCTGATCTCCGATCTGTACGAGGGCGGCATCCGCGACGAAATGCTCGCGCGCGTCAAACAACTCACCGACGCCGGGGTCCAGGTCATCGTGTTGCTGGCCCTGTCCGATTCCGGCGCACCGTCGTTCGATCGCGAGATCGCCGCCGATCTCGCGGCGATGGAGATCCCGGCGTTCGCCTGTACGCCCGACGCCTTCCCCGAACTGCTGGCGCTAGCCATCAACAAGGGAGACATTCGCGGCTGGGCGGATCGCGCCGGGCTCGCCGAGCGCGGCATGTCATAGTCGCCGCAGAGGGACGGGGCCCGGCGAACGAGAACCTCAGGCCCGCTGACTCGACACCGAGATCACTTCACCGGTCAGATAACTGGAGTAGTCGCTGGCCAGGAACGCGATGGTGGCAGCGACCTCCCATGGCTCGGCGGCACGGCCGAATGCCTCGTCCGACGCCAACTGATCCAGCAACTCAGCCGACGACGTCTTCTCCAGGAACTTGTGCCGCGCGATGCTCGGCGACACCGCGTTGATCCGCACCCCGTAGTCGACGGCTTCGATCGCGCTGCACCGCGTCAATGCCATCACGCCGGCCTTCGCGGCGGCGTAGTGGGACTGCGAATGCTGTGCACGCCAGCCCAATACGCTCGCGTTGTTGACGATGACGCCACCGTGGTCGACGTCGCGGAAGTAACGCAGCGCCGCGCGGGTTGCGCGCATGACCGAGGTGAGCGTGACGTTGAGGACGCGGTCCCACTCGTCGTCGGTCATGTCGATCACCGGCGTCTGACCGCCGAGGCCCGCGTTGTTGACCAGCACATCCAGCCGGCCGGCCTTCGCGACGGTCTCACTGATCAGCGCGTCGACGGCTTCGGTCGAGGTTACGTCGCACACCACCGACTCGACGCGCCCCAGACCGAGGCCCGCGAGTTCGTCGCGGGTCTCCCCCAGGCGGCGCTCGTGGTAATCGGACACCACGACGTCGGCGCCTTCGAGAAGGGCGCGCCGCGCGGTCGTCGAGCCGATGCCGGTGCCTGCCGCGGCGGTCACCAGGACCACCTTGCCGGTCAGGAGTCCGTGCCCGTCAATCTCTTTCGGAACTTCCGAGAGGTTCATCCCTTAGCTTCCCGAGGTAGGCCGAGCACGCGCTCGGCGATGATGTTGCGCTGAATTTCGTTCGAGCCGCCGTAGATGGTGTCCGAACGCGAGAAGAGGTACAGCCGCTGCCATTCGTCGAACTCGCCCTCGGGCAGTGTCAACCCGGCCATGCCCTGCACGTCCATCGCGATCTCGCCGAGCTCGCGATGCCAGTTGGCCCACAGCAGTTTGGACACGTTGTCCTGACCGGGCTGCTCGACGTCCATGGTCGCCAATGCATAGGACCGCATGGCCTTCAGGCCGGTCCAGGACTCGGTCAGCCGCTGACGGATCAGCGGATCGTCGGCCGCGCCGGTACGCTTCGCGAGCTCGACCAGGTTGGAATGCTCACGCGCATAGCGGATCTGTTGACCGAGCGTCGACACGCCGCGTTCGAACGTGAGCGTGCCCATGGCCACTCGCCAGCCGTCGCCGGGCTGACCGACCACCAACGACGCGTCGGTCCGCGCGTCGTCGAAGAACACCTCGTTGAACTCGGAGTCACCGGTCAGCTGGATGATCGGCCGGATCTCAACCCCGGGCTGATCGAGCGGCACCAGCAGATAGGACAGACCGGCGTGGCGCTTTGAGCCCTTCTCGGTGCGGGCGACCACAAAGCACCATTGCGCCCAGTGGGCCAGTGACGTCCATACCTTCTGGCCGTTGATCACCCATTCGTCGCCGACGAGTTCTGCCGTCGTCGACACATTGGCCAAGTCACTGCCTGCATTCGGCTCGGAGTAGCCCTGGCTCCACAACTCGGTGACGTCGAGGATCTTGGGCAGGAACCGCTGCTGCTGCTCGGGGGTGCCGTATTCGATGAGCGTGGGCCCGAGCAGTTCCTCGCCCAGGTGGTTGACCTTGTCGGGCGCGTTGGCGCGCGCGTACTCCTCGTAGAACGCGACCCGGTGTGCGACCGACAACCCGCGCCCGCCGTGCTCGACGGGCCAGCCGAGACAGGTCAGACCGGCGGCGGCCAGATGCCGATTCCACGCGCGGCGCTCTTCGAAGGCTTCGTGCTCACGACCCGGTCCGCCCAGGCCCTTGAGCGCGGCGAATTCACCGACGAGATTGTCTGCGAGCCACTGCCGGACCTCGGCCCGGAACTCCTGGACCTCTATCACCCTTGTAGGCTAACCTACCAAGCACTTGCTTTGTTAGAGGAGCACCATGACGAGCGCCCGCCGCACCGTTCCAGCGGTGCTGGACCGGATTGCCGTGCAGTTTTCCGACCATGACGCCCTGGTCAGCACCGATCGCAGGCTGACTTACTCGCAGCTGCGGGACGAGGTTAGGCAGGCCGCCGCGGCGGTGGTCGCGTTGGGCGTGCAGCCCGGCGACCGCGTCGCGATCTGGTCGCCGAACACGTGGCACTGGGTGGTGGCCTGCCTGGCCACGCACTACGCCGGCGGCGTGGTCGTGCCACTCAACACGCGCTACACGGCCAGTGAGGCCACCGACATCCTGGCCCGCACCGCGGCACCCCTCTTGATCGCGGCCGGCAAGTTCCTGGGCGCCGACAAGACCGCCGACCTCGACCGGGAGGCACTGCCGTCGTTGCGTCACGTCGTGCGGGTTCCGATCGACGAGGACGACGGCACCTGGGACGAGTTCGTGGCGCAAGGCAGCGATCTCGACGAGGTCGACCGGCGCGCCGCGGCCGTCCAGCCCGACGACGTCTCCGACATCCTGTTCACCTCAGGAACCACGGGCCGCAGCAAGGGTGTGCGGTGCGCGCATCGGCAATCGCTCGACGGGTCGGCCGCGTGGGCCGAATGCGGTCAGGTCACCAGCGCCGACCGCTACCTGTGCATCAACCCGTTCTTCCACAACTTCGGCTACAAGGCCGGCATCCTGGCCTGCCTGCAGACGGGCGCGACGCTGATCCCGCAGTTGACGTTCGATCCCGAGCAGGCGATGAAAGCGGTTGCCGAGCAACGCATCACCGTGCTCCCCGGCCCGCCGACCATCTACCAGACTCTGCTCGACCATCCGAAGCGCGGCGACTACGACCTCAGCTCGTTGCGGTTCGCGGTCACGGGCGCCGCCGTCGTCCCGGTCGTGCTTATCGAGCGCATGCAGAACGAGCTCGACATCGACATCGTCCTCACCGCCTACGGACTGACCGAGGCCGCCGGGTTCGGCACGATGTGCCGGCCCGACGACGACGCCGTCACCGTCGCGACCACGTGCGGCCGGCCCATCGCCGATTTCGAACTGCGGCTTGACGATTCCGGTGAAGTGCTGCTACGCGGACCCAACGTGATGCTCGGTTACCTCGACGATCCCGAGGCCACCGCCGCGGCCATCGACGCCGACGGCTGGCTACACACCGGAGACATCGGCACGTTGGACGCCGCGGGGAATCTCACGATCACCGACCGCCTCAAGGACATGTACATCTGCGGCGGGTTCAACGTGTACCCGGCAGAGATCGAGCAGGTGCTGGCCCGGTTGGACGGCGTGGCCGAATCCGCGGTGATCGGGGTACCCGACGACCGGCTCGGTGAAGTGGGTAAGGCATTCGTAGTGGTCAAGGCCGGGGCGCAACTCGACGAGGCAGCTGTGATCGCTTATGCGCGTGAGCATCTGGCGAACTTCAAGGTGCCGCGATCGGTGGAGTTTCTTGACATGTTGCCGCGCAATCCAGGTGGCAAGGTGGTCAAGCCGGTCCTGCGGGAAAGGGTGTAATGGACCTGAGTTTCGATGACGAGACCGAGGCCTTCCGGGCAGAGGTCCGTGAGTTCCTGGAAGCCAATCGGGAGTTCTTCCCGACGAAGTCGTACGACACGCTCGAAGGCTTCGAGCAGCACCGGCGTTGGGACAAGGTGCTCTTCGACGCCGGGTTATCGGTGATCGCCTGGCCGAAGAAGTACGGCGGCCGCGACGCGACCCTGCTGCAATGGGTGGTGTTCGAGGAGGAGTACTTCCGCGCCGGTGCACCGGGCCGGGCAAGCGCCAACGGCACCTCGATGCTCGCGCCGACGCTGTTCGCGCACGGCACCGAAGAACAACTCGATCGGGTTCTGCCGAAAATGGCCAGCGGCGAGGAGATCTGGGCCCAGGCCTGGTCCGAACCGGAGTCGGGCAGCGACCTGGCATCGCTGCGGTCGACGGCGACCAAGGTCGATGGCGGCTGGAAGCTCAACGGCCAGAAGATCTGGAGCTCACGCGCACCGTTCGGGGAGCGCGGCTTCGGCCTGTTCCGCTCGGACCCAGAAGCCCAGCGCCACAAGGGCCTGACCTACTTCATGTTCGACCTGAAGGCCGAGGGCATCACCGTACGCCCGATCGCCCAGCTCGGCGGTGACACCGGCTTCGGCGAGATCTTCCTCGACGACGTGTTCGTCCCCGACAACGACGTGATCGGTGGTGTGCACGACGGCTGGCGCGCGGCGATGAGCACGTCGAGCAACGAGCGCGGCATGTCACTGCGCAGCCCGGCTCGATTCCTCGCGCCGGCAGAACGCCTCGTGGCGCTCTGGAAAGACAACCCGGACCCGGTGTTCACCGACCGCGTCGCCGACGCATGGATAAAGGCCCAGGCCTACCGGTTGCACACCTTCGGCACCGTGACGCGGCTGTCCAACGGCGGCGAGCTCGGCGCCGAATCATCGGTGACCAAGGTGTTCTGGTCCGACCTCGACGTCGCACTGCATCAGACCGCGCTGGATATGCGTGGCGCGGAGGGCGAACTCATGGACTCCTGGACCGAGGGATTGCTGTTCGCGCTCGGCGGACCGATCTACGCCGGTACCAACGAAATCCAACGCAACATCATCGCAGAGAGATTGCTCGGCCTACCGCGTGAATCTGGAGGGAAGAGCAAGTGAACTTCGAGATAGACGAACAGCAGCGCGATTTCGCGGCAAGCATCGACGCGGCACTCGGCTCCGCCGACGTTCCGGCTGCCGTGCGGGCCTGGGCGGCCGGAGACACCGCGCCCGGACGCAAGGTCTGGTCACAGCTGGCCGACCTCGGTGTGACGGCACTGCTCGTGGCCGAGAAGTTCGACGGCATCGAGGCGCATCCGGTCGATGCGGTCGTGGCGTTGGAGCGGTTGGGCTACTGGGCGGTGCCCGGGCCGGTCACCGAATCCATCGGCGTAGCACCGATCTTGTTGGCCGACGACGAGCGCTCGGGAGCGTTGGCCTCGGGCGAGCTGATCGCCACCGTCGCGCTACCTCCCCAGGCGCCGCGTGCCGTCGACGCTCACTTCGCCGGCCTCATTCTGGCGGCCGGCGACGGCGAGGTCCGCGACGGCGCGGCCGGTACACAGCACGATTCGGTCGATCCCGCCCGTAAGTTGTTCGATGTCGACGCCACCGGTGACGCCCGGCCGGCCGACACCGCACGCGCCTACGAGTTCGGTGTGCTGGCCACGGCCGCTCAGCTCGTCGGCGCCGGCCAGGCGATGCTCGACCAGTCCGTCGAATATGCCAAGCAGCGCAGCCAGTTCGGCCGGATCATCGGCTCGTATCAGGCCATCAAGCACAAGCTCGCCGACGTGCACATCGCGGTCGAGTTGGCCCGCCCGCTCGTCTACGGTGCGGCGCTGTCACTTGCGGAGGGTTCGCCGGATACGGCACGCGACGTGAGTGCGGCCAAGGTCGCGGCTTCCGATGCCGCGCTGCTGGCCGCCCGGTCTGCGCTGCAGACCCACGGCGCGATCGGCTTCACGCAAGAGCATGATCTTTCCCTGCTGCTGCTTCGTGTGCAGGCGCTGCGCTCGGCGTGGGGAGACCCGACACTGCACCGGCGCCGACTGCTGGAGGTCCTCTCGTGAGCGAAGAACGCGAACTCTTGCGCGACACCGTCGCCGCGCTGGTCGACAAGCATGCGTCACCGGAGGCGGTGCGCGCGGCGATGGAGTCCGAACGCGGCTACGACGAGAAGTTGTGGCAACTGCTGTGTGAGCAGGTCGGGGCGGCGGCCCTGGTGGTGCCCGAGGAACTCGGCGGTGCCGGCGGCGAAGTCGCCGACGCCGCAGTGGTTCTAGAGGAGCTCGGCAAGGCCCTCGTCCCCACGCCGCTGCTCGGGACCACGCTCGCCGAGTTGGCGCTGCTGGCAACCGATCAAGCCGAGCCACTCGAGTCATTGGTTGAGGGCACGTCCATCGGAGCCGTGGTGTTCGACCCCGAGTACGTCATCAACGGCGACATCGCTGACGTCGTCATCGCGGCCGATGGGGAAAACCTCACTCGCTGGACCACTTTCACCGCCCTGCCCAAGACGACGATGGATCTGACTCGCCGACTGTCTGCCGTCACGCCCGGTGAGACCACACCCCTTGGCGCCGATCCCGGCCTCGCCGACACCGCCGCACTGTTGATGGCCGCCGAACAGATCGGCGCCGCGTCGAGGTGCCTTGACCTGACCGTCGCGTATACCAAGGACCGCGTGCAGTTCGGCCGCCCGATCGGCAGCTTCCAGGCGCTCAAGCACCGGATGGCCGACCTCTACGTCAAGGTGGCCTCCGCGCGAGCCGTCGTGCACGACTCGATCGCCGACCCGTCGCCCACCTCGGCCTCGCTCGCCCGCTACTTCGCCAGCGAAGCACTCTCCGCGGTGACCGCCGAGGCCGTCCAGATGCACGGCGGTATCGCGATCACCTGGGAACACGACATCCAGCTCTACTTCAAGCGTGCGCACGGCAGCGCCCAGCTGCTCGGCCCGCCCCGCGAGCATCTGCGCCGGCTCGAAGCCCAGGTGTTCTAGCCTGGCTGGGATGGACGTTTCGCTGCGCGCCGGTATCCCGCCCTTCTATGTCATGGACGTGTGGTTGGCCGCCGCCGATCGCCAGCGCACGCACGGTGACCTGGTCAATCTCTCGGCCGGGCAGCCCAGCGCCGGGGCGCCCGCACCGGTGCGCGAGGCCGCCGTCGCCGCACTGAACCGCAATCAGCTGGGCTACACGGTGGCGCTCGGCATCCCCGAGTTGCGCGCGGCGATCGCGGGGTCCTACCGCGTCCGGTACGGCGTCGACGTCGGCGTCGACGACGTCGTGCTCACCACCGGATCGTCGGGTGGATTCTTGTTGACGTTCCTCGCGTGCTTCGACGTGGGCGATCGGGTGGCGATCGCCAGCCCGGGTTATCCGTGTTACCGCAACATTCTCACGGCGCTGGGGTGTGAGGTCGTGGAGATTCCGTGCGGGGCCGAGACCCGTTTCCAGCCGACCGTGGCCATGCTCGATGAACTCGATCCGCCCGTGCAGGGCGTGATCGTCGCGAGCCCGGCCAATCCCACCGGCACGGTGATCCCACCCGACGAGCTGGCAGCGATCGCGTCCTGGTGCGATGTGTCAGGCGTCCGGCTGATCAGCGACGAGGTCTACCACGGCTTGGTGTACGAGGGTGCGCCGGCGACCAGTTGTGCGTGGGAGACCTCACGAAAATCCGTGGTGGTCAACAGTTTTTCGAAGTACTTCGCGATGACCGGATGGCGGCTCGGCTGGCTGCTGGTCCCCGCCGAGCTGCGCCGCGCCGTGGACTGCCTGACCGGAAACTTCACGATCTGCCCGCCCGCACTGGCCCAGCACGCCGCGGTGGCCGCGTTCACCCCGGAGTCGCTCGGCGAGGCTGAAGGTCTGCTCGCCCACTACGCCGACAACCGGCGACTGCTGCTCGACGGGCTCCGCGCAATCGGCATCGATCGGCTGGCGCCGACCGACGGCGCGTTCTACGTCTACGCCGATGTCAGCGAGTTCACCAACGATTCCCTGTCGTTCTGCTCGAAACTGTTGGCGGACACCGGTGTTGCGATTGCTCCCGGCATCGACTTCGACACCGTCCGCGGCGGCTCCTACGTCCGGCTGTCATTCGCCGGTCCGACGAGTGACATCGAAGAGGCACTGCGCCGGATCGGGCCCTGGCTGGGTGCCTAGTCGGGTAACGATCACCATCCCGAGATGCGGATGATGTCGGCGGCGATCTCGGCTACGGTGCGATCGTCGGTGGCGATGTGATGAGCCACGTCGCCGCCGGCTTGGAGGCGTGCACTCATCTCTTTGCTGGACGTGAGGTGCCGGTCGAGTGCGGAGCCGATCTCACGTTGCCTCAGACGTTTTCGCGCTGTGGCATCGGTACAGGTGAGCAGGATTGCGGTGATTTTCGGGTTGCCGCCGATGGCGGCGGATAGTCGTTTGATCTCTTCGGGCAGCACGCTCGCGGTGTTGGTGTAGAGCATGCGGTGGTAACCCAGTTCCCGGTAGTTCTGCCACATCGCCGCGAGGTTGCGTTCAGCGAGGTTGTGTTCCTGCGGCGCCGGATAGGCCATGTCGAGGAAGTCGCCGTCGATGAGGCAATGAGCGACCCCCGCGGCACTCAACTTGGCATGGACCTCGAAACCGACGCTGGTCTTGCCGCTTCCCGAACGCCCGCCGATGAACACCGCTTCGCTGACCATGAGATTGCAGTCTGCCCGCCATCGAATGGGAGTTGTCGGTGGGTGCGGGTAGTGTCGTCCATGTGTTCGAAAGTTTGTTCGACATCGATCCGGGGGCATCGGAGCAACAGCTGCGCGCCCTGGTCGAGAAGTACGAACTGCTGAAACCCGCACTCGCGGCCGCCCAGGCCCGCGCGACGGCGTTGTGGGATGCCAAGCGCCGCGCCCGCGAGGCCGCCGACGGAGTCCCGGCCGCCACACGCGGACGGGGTTTGGCCGCCGAGGTCGCGTTGGCGCGGCGCGAGGCACCCAAGAAAGGCGACCAGTATCTCGGGCTGGCCAAAGCACTCGTCCATGAAATGCCCCACACCCTGGCCGCCCTGGAAGCCGGGATGCTCTCGGAATGGCGGGCCACCCTGATCGTGCGCGAATCAGCCTGCCTGGACGTCGAGGACCGGCGCCGGCTGGATGCCGAACTGTGCGCCGACCCGACACGGCTGCAGGGCTGGGGCAACAGTCGGGTCAAGGCCGAGGCCCGCAAGATCGCGCTGCGCCTGGATGCCGCGGCGGTCGTCGAACGGGCGGCCAAGGCCGCCGCCGACCGCGGGGTGTGGATCCGCCCGGCCCCCGACACCATGGCGTATGTGACGGTGCTGTTGCCCGTCGCCCGAGCCGTCGCGGTCTACGCCGCCTGCAAAAACGCCGCCGACACCACCTACGACGAGCGCACCCGCGGCCAGATCATGGCCGACACCGTCTACGAACGCGTCACCGGCCGGCCCGCCCCCCAACCGGTACCGCTCGCCCTCAACCTCGTGATGGCCGACACCACGTTGGCCGGCGACGACGACGCAGCCGCATGGCTGGGCGACTACGGGCCGGTGCCCGCGGGTTTCGTCCGCACCCTGACCGGCGATGCCGTCGCCGACGCCGAGGTGAAAGCGACACTGCGGCGCCTGTACCGCCACCCCGACAGCGCGCAGCTGCTCGCCATGGAGTCGCGGGCCCGGATCTTCCCCAAAGGCCTGGCCAGGCTGCTCGAACTGCGCGACCAAACCTGTCGCACCCCGTACTGCGACGCGCCGATCCGCCACCACGACCACGCCGTCCCCACACATCACGACGGCCCCACAAGCGCACTCAACGGCCTCGGCCTGTGCGAAGCGTGCAACTACGCCAAAGAAGCACCCGGCTGGTCGGTCACCACCACCGACACCCACGGCAACCACACCACCCAATACCGCACACCCACCGGCGCGGTCTACCACTCCACCGCCCCACCACTACCCGGACCACCCATCAGAACGACGGTAAGCATCATCGAAGACCAGATCACCATCGACCTGGTCACCTTCGAAGCCGCCTAAGTCGCCCGGTAACGCCGCCGCGGGCGCCTACCCGCCGCTGAGGAAGACCTGCAAGCCCTCCTCGGGCGCGACAGCGTTGGTGACATTGGCCGCGACGACGACCAACATCAACGCCGACAGCGCAGCTGTCGACGCGGTGAATCCGACCGGCAGACGCCGACGCAAACACACTGCGACCACGACGATCAGGACAGCGGCCACGAGGGCGGCGAGCCCGGCCAATACGGCGTGGTATCGGGCGAAGTCCCCGACCATCACGGCAAGTGCGGTCTCGTGGGCGTCACCGACAACGGAATGGGCCTGCCTGGCTTCGTCTGACAGCATCGGCAACAGCGAGGCGAACGGTGCCGCTGCGCCCTGGACGTTCGCCATTGTCAGGATCGTCGCGCCCACGGCGAGCACTGCCGTCACGGCGCGGCCCCACGTCCTGCGCGACCGAAGGCACAGGACCGCGAGCACGGCCAGCAGGCCCGCGGCGATCGCGGCCTTGGCGACGTGATACCACAACCAGTAGTCGACTAGGTCTTGGAGATCTGATGTGCGTACCCCCGATCGCCAGTACGCGGCAAAGCTCTTGTCGAGCGCGTCGACGAGCGGCTGGTTGTCGTAGAAGCTTCCATATCCGCCGCCGGCCAACACGGCCGGTGCCACGACGAAGGCCACCGCAAGAATCGCGGCGGTAACCATCAACGACCTGTTACCGGCGAACAGACGCATACCAATCCAGCAGAGCCGGGTTGTCGACTGCGCTGCGCTCCACCACTTTTGCCGCGTCGGCGCCCTGGAAGAGCTTCTTGATCGGCACCTCGAGCTTCTTGCCCGTGCGGGTGTGCGGAACACCAGGGGCGACGATGATCTCGTCGGGCACGTGGCGCGGCGACACCTCGGTACGGATGGTCTGCTTGATGCGTTCGGTCAGCTCGTCGGTGAGTTCGACACCGTCGGACAGCACCACGAACAACGGCATCCAGTAGCCGCCGTCGGGTTGTTCGGCTCCGATCACCAGGGCTTCCACGATCTCCGGCAGCCGCTCGACCGACTGGTAGATGTCGGCACTGCCCATCCGGATGCCGTGCCGATTGAGCGTGGAGTCGGAGCGGCCGTGCACGACGATGCTGCCGTGGTCGGTGATCGTGATCCAGTCTCCGTGCCGCCACATGCCAGGGAACATCTCGAAATAGGCGTCGCGGTAACGGGATCCGTCAGGGTCGTTCCAGAAGGCGATCGGCATCGACGGCAGCGGTTTGGTGATGACGAGCTCACCGACCTCGCCCCGGACAGGGTTTCCGGCTTCATCCCAAGCGTCGAGTGCCACACCCAGGTACGGCGCAGACAGCTCCCCCGGCCACACCGGAACCGTCGGCACACCACCGATGAAAGCCGACACCACATCCGTGCCGCCACTGATCGACGCGACCTGGACTCGTTCACCGACGTTGTCGCGCAACCACAAAGCCGACGACGGCGGCAGCGATGATCCCGTGATGCCGACGACCTTCAGCGCCGACAAGTCGTGCTCCTTGCGCGGCACACAACCGGCTTTCGCGCAGGCCAAGACGTAGCCCGGACTCGTTCCCAACACCGTGGCCCCGACGCTGGCCGCGATACTCCAAAGCGCGTCGGGCTCCGGGTAGGTGGGGCTGCCGTCGTAGCAGACGATGGTCGCGCCCACGAGCAAGCCCGCCACCTGGAAGTTCCACATCATCCAGCTCGGGCTGGTGTACCAGAAGAACGTGTCGTCGGCGCCGATGTCGGACTGCAGTGCGACGGCTTTGAGGTGTTCGAGCACGACCCCTCCATGGCCGTGCACGATGCCCTTTGGTAAGCCGGTGGTTCCCGACGAGTACAGGATCCACAGCGGATGGTCGAATTCGACTGCCGCGGTGTTCAGTTCGGCATCGACGGGCGCAGACGTCGCGGCCCAGTCGAGCCAGTCGGATCGCGCCGCGCCCAAACGGGACACCAGCACCGACGCCTTCAAGGTGGGCAGGCCGTCTCGCAGCGCGGTGATGTCCTCGGTCTTGTCGTGCGTTTTGCCGCCGAATCGGTAGCCGTCGGCTGCCACGAGCACCGTCGGTTCCAACTGGCCGAGCCGGTCGAGCGCCGCCTTGGCGGTGTAGTCCTGGCCGCACGCACTCCAGATTGCGCCGATGCTGGCGGTGGCCAGAAAGGCGATGATCGCTTCGGGAATGTTGGGCAGATAGCCGACCACCCGGTCGCCTTGCTGCACTCCGAGCGAGAGCAGGGTGTCGGCGAATGCCGTTGTGCGCTGGAGTAGTTCATCCCAGGACAGCTCGCTGACGGCGCCGCCCTCGGCTACGTACAAAATCGCCGGGCGGTCGGTGCGGGCATTGCGCTTGATCTGGTCGACGTAGTTCAACCGGGCACCGGGAAACCAGCGGGCACCCGGCATCGCCGCGTCGGCGAGCACGGCGCCGGGCCGGTCGCCGAGGTCGAAGTAGTCCCACAGCGCGGCCCAGAACGCGTCGGGATCGTCGACCGACCATTGCCAGAGTGCGTGATAGTCGGGGGCAGCGATGCCTGTCCGCGATTCGACGAACCGGCTGAAGTCGGTGACCCGTGCCTCCGTGCGGTCCCGCTCGGTAGGGACCCACTGAGGTTCGGTCGCTTCGCTCATCTCGCGCTCCACCCGCCATCCATCGTGTACGACGCACCGGTCACCATGCGGGCGGCCGGCGATGCCAGCCAACCTACCAACGCGCCAACCTCTTCGGGCTCGACCAGTTGTTTGATGGCGCTCTCCTTGAGGAGGATCTGCGCGACGACGTCATCCTCGGGGATGCCGTGGATGCGGGCCTGGTCGGCGATCTGCTTGGTCACCAGCGGCGTCCTGACGTAGCCGGGGTTGACGCAGTTGCTGGTCACCTGGTGCGGACCGCCCTCCAGCGCAGTCACCTTGGACAGCCCTTCCAGCGCGTGCTTGGCGGTGACGTAGCCGACCTTGTACTCCGACGCTCGCAACCCGTGCACCGACGAGACGTTGACGATGCGCCCGAACCGTTGGCGATACATGTGCGGCAGCGAAGCTCTGATGAGCAGGAACGGCACCTCGACCATCAACGCCAGCAGCATCCGGAACTTGTCCGGCGGGAACTCCTCGATCGGGTTGATGCTCTGGACGCCGGCGTTGTTGACCAGGATGTCGCAGTCCAGTTCCAGCCGCTCCAACGCTGCCACGTCGAGAAGGTCTACGGCCCAAGGCTTTCCGCCGATCTCGGCGGCCAGCGCGCCTGCCCCATCGGCATCGACGTCGGCCACGGTGACCACGGCCCCGCGCGCGGCCAGTTCGCGCGCACACGCCGCCCCGATCCCGCTCGCCGCGCCGGTGACCAACGCCGTGCGGCCCGCCAGGTCCGTCACAGGACGCCGTGCTTCGCGAGGACCTCACGGTCGGCCTGGTCGATGCTCTCAAGGTCGGTACCCACCGTCTCGCGCATGAAGAGGGCTGCGACGAGCGTGACCGCGGCGGCACACGCGAGATAGATGGCGATGGGCACCCACGAGTCGAACACGTCGAGCAGTTTGACGGCGATGATCGGCGCCAGCGACCCGGCGACGATCGACGTCACCTGATAGCCAAGGGACACACCGGAATAGCGCATCCGGGTCGGGAACATCTCGGCCATGATCGCGGGCTGCGGCGAATACATGAGCGCGTGGATGATCAGGCCGATGATGATCGCACCCATGATCACCAGATAGTTGGCGCTGTTCATCATCGGGAAGGCGAAGAACGCCCAGACCCCCGCGCCGATCGCGCCGACGATGTACACCGGGCGCCGGCCGAATCGGTCCGACAGGCGGCCCACCGTCGGGATGGCAACGAAGTGCACGGCGTGCGCGGCCAGCAGCCACCACAGGATGTCGCTGGTGTCAGCGCCCACCTGAACCTTGAGGTAGGTAATGGAGAACGTGACCACCAGGTAGTACATGATGTTCTCGGCGAACCGCAGCCCCATCGCGGTGAAAACGCCACGGGGATAACGCGTGAGCACCTCGACGACGCCATACGACACCGCTTTGACCCGCTCGACCTCCTGCTGCGCGGCCAGGAAGATCGGCGCATCGGAGACCTTGGTGCGGATGTAGTAGCCGATCAGCACGACCACCGCCGACAGCCAGAATGCGACGCGCCAACCCCAGGACAGGAACGCCGCATCGGACAGTGTCGTCGTCAAGAGCAACAGCACGACGGTCGCGAGCATGTTGCCCACCGGTACGGCCGCCTGGGGCCAGCTGGCCCAGAACCCGCGGCTCTGGTTGGGGCTGTGCTCGGCGACCAGCAACACCGCGCCGCCCCACTCGCCGCCGACGGCGAAGCCCTGGATGAACCGCAACACCACGAGCAGCGTCGGCGCCAGATATCCGATCTGGTTGAACGTCGGCAGGCAGCCCATCAGGAAGGTGGCCGCGCCGACCAGCAGCAGGCTGAACTGCAGCAGCTTCTTACGGCCGTACTTGTCGCCGAAGTGACCGAACACCACCCCGCCGAGCGGGCGGGCGATGAAGCCGACCGCATACGTCACGAACGCCGCGAGAATCGCGTCGAGATCACTCGTGCTCTCGGCGAAGAAGACCTTGCTGAACACCAGCGTGGCGGCGGTTCCGTAGAGGAAGAACTCATACCACTCCACGACGGTGCCGGCCATCGACGCGGCGACGACACGGCGCAGGCCGGTCGGGATGGGCGCGCTCATCGGCGACTCCTTATGACGTGTGCCATCTGCGCCGGGGCTCTGTGATGCCCGCGACAGTTGAGGTGAGTATTCCTGCAGGTTCGCGCAGCTCGCAATGGCCAATTGTGCGCCGTCATTCTGCGAAAATGCAGATATGGACGTAGCTCGACGGCCCAGCGCCGATGACCTGCTGGTGTTGCTCGCCGTCGGTCGGTCCGGCCGTTACACCACCGCAGCCGACGAACTCGGCATCAACCACACGACCATCTCGCGGCGCATCGCCGCGCTCGAGCAGGCAATCGGCGGGCGCGTGCTGACGCGCGGCGCCGGGGGCTGGGAACTCACCGAGCTCGGACGTGCGGCGCTGTCGGCCGCCGAAGCCATCGAGTCTGCGGTGGACTCGCTGTCCGCGGGTGGCCTTCGTCAGCTCGAGGGCGTCGTGCGGATCTCGGCGACCGACGGGTTCAGCGCATACATCGCCGCGCCGGCAGCCGCCCGGGTGCAGCGGCGCCACCCCCTGATCGCCGTCGAGATCGTGGCCGCCACCAGACGCGCGTCGCAGCAGCGCTCCAGCCTCGACCTTGAGATCGTCGTCGGGGCACCCCAGGTACGTCGCGCGGAGGCGATCCGCCTCGGCGACTACTGCCTCGGCCTCTACGGCGCTCGCGATTACCTCGATGAGCATGGCACGCCGGGAAGCGTCGACGACCTCGCCCGGTTCCCGCTGGTCTATTTCATCGACTCGATGCTCCAGGTCGACGACCTCGACATCGCCACGAGCTTCGCGCCGGCCATGCGGGAATCGGTGACGTCGACGAATGTGTTCGTCCACGTCGAAGCGACCCGTGCCGCCGCGGGTCTCGGTCTGCTGCCGTGCTTCATGGCCGACCGGCACGCAGATCTGGTCCGGGTGCTGCCGGATACCGTTGCGGTGCAGCTCAGTTACTGGCTCGTGGCCCGGGCCGAGACGCTGCGCCGCCCCGTCGTCGCGGCCGTCGTCGACGCGATCCGCGACCGCATGGCCGATCAGCATGACGTCCTCCTGGGCGTCGGCTGACAGGTCGCGCAGGCATGATCGGGACATGCCGGACCCGCTTTCCATCCATACGAACCGTCGTCGTGCCGATTCCTTCGGAGCTGCCGCCGACGACTACGACCGTTATCGCCCCCGTTATGCCGGGTCTCTCATTACGAGCCTTGTGACCGGCGACCGCACGTCGGCACTCGACGTCGGAGCGGGCACGGGTATCGCATCCGAACAGCTGAGGGCGGCCGGCGCAGAAGTCCTTGCGGTCGAACCCGATCCGCGAATGGCGCAGGTCGCAGTGGGCAAAGGCGTGACCGTCGAGCAGGCGACCTTCGAGGATTGGGACCCGCGCGGAAGACACTTCGATCTCGTGGTGTTCGCGTCGTCATTCCATTGGGTGGAACCACGGCGCGCCCTTCACAAGGTCGCGACGCTGCTGAAGCCAGGCGGGCACCTGGCGCTGATGTGGAATCGGGTCACGCCGATGACGCCGAGCCGCGCCGAGCTCGACGAGGTGTACGCAGGGTTTCTCGATCCATCCGAGCGGCCCACCGTGGACGCCGACCGTACGCCCGAGGTCACCGCACTCATCGAAGAGTGCGGGTTCGCTGTGGAACTGCGGCGCATCGTCGAGCACCTGCACTATGACGCCACCGAGTGGGTGAACATGGTGGGTACGTACTCCAACGTCCTCACCTTGCCGGCGCACGACCGCCTCCAACTACGGGATCGGTTGGAGCAGCGGATCGGCTCGGCCGGTGTCGATGCCGAGAACGACGCCATCGCGGTTGTCTGCACACCGCGTTGAGGATCGATCAGACTGTTGTCATGCCTTTCATCGAGCACGAACGCGGGCGGGCTTACTACCGGCACTGGGCGGCCGCCGAACCGCGAGCCGCGGTGATCTTCCTGCACGGGTTCGGTGAACACACCGGCGTGTACCACCGCTACGGCTTCACTCTGAACGCGGCGGCCATCGACTTGTGGGCGGTCGACCAGTTCGGCCACGGGCTGAGCCCCGGCAGGCGCGGGGATTTCGGCAGGATCGAGGACAGCTCCTCGCTGGCTGACTCACTCACCGAACTCGCGGCAGCAGAACACCCGGGATTGCCGTTGATCGCACAGGGGCATTCATTCGGTTCGGTCGTCACGCTGTTTCGGCTGTTGGGTGAGCCCGACAAATACCGGGCCGGCGTCATATCCGGCGCGCCGCTCGTCCCGATACCGGAAATGCTCGACGCGGACACGTCTTTCGAGCTACACCCGACCGCGCTGTCGAGCGATCCGTTCTATCTGGATTCCTTGGAGAACGATCCGCTCGCGTTCGTCGACGCCGACGGCGCACCGCTGACCCGCGAGCTGGACCGCGGCTGGGACCGGTTCGGCACGGAGTTGCCGAAACTGACGGTACCGACGCTGGCCGTGCACGGTTCGGCCGATGTCATCGCACCGGCCGGTGCCGTCCGCGCGTATGCCGAGCAGATAGAGCCGTTGCAGTTCAAAGAGTTTCACGGCTATCGACACGACATCCTCAACGAGTCGGTGCACCGTGAGGTCGCCGCGGCGATCATCGACTTCATCGACACGCAGATCGGTCAGCGCGACGCTTCATAACCAGCGGTCAGCCACCGCATGGTGCGATCGATAGTCGGCAGGATGTCGGTCACCTCGATCTCGCCCGCGGCGAAGCGCCCGGTCAAGCCGAACACGAGACTCGACAGGATCGTGTCGAGGTCGGCGATGAACACGTCGTCGACGCCGGTCAGAATCTCCATCGCGGCAGGCACCACGGCGTCGAGACCACGCCGCACCAGACGTTCGCCACCCGGCGCGGACCGCGACCTGAAATACGCCATCAGCATGCCGGGATGCTTCTCCCAGGGTTCGAAGATGGTGCGAAACATGCGCATCATGCCGTCATATAGCGATTCGTCGGCCGGGTGCGGCTGGCCGGCCAGGCCCGAGTAGCGGTTCTCCTCCATCCAGCTGTCCAGCGCAGCGAGGATCAGTTCGTCACGGGTCGAATAGCGCTTGTAGATCGTGGCGAGCGAGGTCTTGGACCGGCGTGCGACCTCACGCAACTGCACGGCGTCATAGCCGTCGGATTCGAGGATCTCCACGACGATGTCGAGGATCCGGTCGCGCTCATTGGCCACTTCGAGAACACCCTTGCCGTCGGTAGATAACCCCGTTACCGTACCGGAGTAACTCAGTTACTGACATTCCCGGTGCGCAACGAAGCGAGGATCAATGGGGCAATTGGACGGCAAGGTCGCCTTCATCACCGGGGTGGCCCGCGGCCAGGGCCGCAGCCATGCAATCCGGCTGGCCGGCGAGGGTGCCGCGATCATCGGCGTGGACATCTGCGCTGACATCGCGTCGAACGGCTACCCGATGGCCAAACGCGCCGAACTCGACGAGACGGTCGCCCTTGTCGAGGCGGCGGGCGGCAAGATGGTCGGCTCGGTCGCCGACGTCCGTGACTTCCACCAACTGAAAGCCGCGCTCGATGCCGGGGTCGAGCAGTTCGGCGGACTGGACATCGTGTGCGCGAACGCCGGGATCGCGACGATGGCGTTCCGCGAGCTCACGATCGAAGAAGACCTCGAGATGTGGACCGACGTGCTCGACGTCAATCTGGTCGGGTCATTCCACACCGCCAAGGCAGCGATCCCCCATCTGATCGCCGGCGGCCGCGGCGGCGCGATCGTGTTCACGAGCTCCACCGCCGGCCTGCGCGGATTCGGCGGCCTGCAGGGCGGTGGCCTGGGCTATGCCGCATCCAAACACGGCATCGTCGGGTTGATGCGCACACTCGCCAATGCGCTTGCCCCTCACAGCATTCGGGTCAACACCGTACATCCGACCGCGGTCAACACGATGATGGCGGTCAACCCGGCCATGACGGCGTTCTTGGAGAACTATCCCGACGGCGGTCCGCATCTGCAGAACCCGATGCCGGTCTCACTGCTGGAACCGGAGGACATCAGCGCCGCGATCGCCTACCTGGTCTCCGATGCCGCCAAATACGTCACCGGGGTGACCTTCCCCGTCGACGCCGGATTCTGCAACAAACTATGACGGGCCGGGTAGCGGGCAAGCGCGTGCTGATCACCGGCGCAGCACGCGGTATGGGCCGAAGTCACGCCGTCCGCCTCGCCGAAGAAGGCGCCGACCTGATCCTGGTCGACATCTGCCGATCCCTGGACGAGATCGAGTACCCGCTCTCATCGCGCGAGGATCTCGACGAAACCGCACGGCTCGTCGAGAAGCAGGGCCGCCAAGCTGTTACGCATGTGGTCGACGTGCGCGACGGGGCGGCACTGGCGGCCGCCGTCGACGACGGTGTCGCACGACTCGGCGGGCTGGACGCCGCGGTGGCCAACGCCGGCGTGCTGACCGCAGGGACCTGGGACACCACCACCGCCGAGCAGTGGCGAACGGTGGTGGATGTCAACCTGATCGGGGCCTGGAACACGTGTGCCGCGGCGCTGCCCCATCTCGTCGAACGTGGCGGCAGCCTCGTCAACATCAGCTCGGCCGCGGGCATCAAGGGCACACCGCTGCACACGCCCTACACCGCATCGAAGCACGGCGTGGTCGGGATGAGCCGCGCACTCGCCAACGAGCTTGCCGCCCGGCATGTCCGGGTCAACACCGTCCATCCGACCGGTGTCGAGACCGGTATGCATCCCGCCTCGCTACACACACTGATCGCCGAACAGCGACCCGATCTCGCGCCCTTGTTTGGAAACGCGATACCCATCGTGATGGCCGAGGCGATCGACATCAGCAATGCGGTGCTGTTCCTGGTATCCGACGAATCGCGCTATGTCACCGGTCTGGAATTCAAAGTCGATGCGGGCGTGACGATCCGATGACAGTATTGGAGGCCCGATCACCCTGTCACTGCGGTGAATTCGATGTGGAGTTCAGTCAGGCCGCGCAGTAGGAACGTCGGCTCGTAGGAGTAGTGACGCTCGCCCGCCGGTCCATGTGCGTCCGCACTGATGGTGATGTCGCGCATGCGGTCCAACAAGCGGTGCACGGTGATCACCCCTTCCACGCGGGCGAGTGGCGCGCCGGCACACGTGTGGATGCCGCGCCCGAACGCGATGTGTTCGCGCACATTCGGGCGTTCGATGTCGAACTCGTTCGGCTCGGGAAACTTTCGCGGGTCGCGGTTGGCGGCGCCGAGGCACAGCATCAGGACGGTGCCGGCTTTGATGTGCACGCCGCCGAGCGTCGTGGTCTTGCGTGCGAGCCGGAAGTCGACCTTGGTCGGGCTCTGCGTCCTCAGCGCCTCTTCGATGAACGCCGGGATCAGCTCAGGCTTGTCGCGTAGCAGCTGTTGGTACTCGGGGCGCTCGCCCAGCGTCTGAACCGCTGCGCTGAGCAGCTTGGTGACGGTCTCCTGGCCCGCCGCGAACAGGAAAGTGGCCGGCCTGACCACTTCGAGCAATTCGGGAGTCGAGCCGTCGGGATAGGTCGCCGAGGCCATCCCACCGAGGACGTCGTTCCTGGGCTCGCGCCGCCGCTCGGCGATGTAACCGCTGAACTTGTCGTCGAGGTACTGCAACGGGTTGAGGCCAACGGGTTCGCCGTCGAGCGCCCCTACCCGGCTGCCCGGCTGCTTGCCCGCACCGAGGGCCAGCCGGAACTCGGCGCGATCCTCTTCGGGCACTCCGAGCAGATCGGTGATCGCGAGGGTCGCAAAGGGTTTGGCGTACTCGCTGAGGAACTCGCACCTGCCGTTGGCGATGAACTCGTCGAGCTGGCGGTCGGCCAGCTGCCACATATAGTCCTCGTTCTCTTTCAGCCGGCGCGGCGTCAGCAGCCTGCTCAGGAGAGAACGCGCCCGCTCGTGTTCGGGTGGATCCATGACGACCATGTGCTCGAAGATCGGGAACTCGTGCCGATGCGCCTCGATCTGCGCAGAGATGTCGTCCCCCTCGGGCTCGAACGGCAGTGGCGGGAACGGTCCACCGATCGCGTTGACCGCGGAGAACGAATCGGTGTCCTTGAACGCCACCATCACCTCCTGATAGCCGGTCACGGCGACGACGCCGTGGTGCGGCTCAGCGAAAACCGGCCCCTGGCTTCGCAGGTAGTCGAAGTACTCGTACGGGTCCTGCGTGATCGCCGGGTCGGAGAAGTAATCCACAGATGCCAGATCGGGCATGCTCAGCGGCCTTTCGTGGGCAGGGTTGAGAATGTGATGGCCTGGCGGGGACAGGCGTCGACGGCGGCTTTCACCCGACCCCACCGCGATTCGGGTGGCGTCGCATCGGCGGCGGCGACCTCGTCGTCGCCCAGTACGAAGACATCGGGTGCCAGGTCGATGCACAATGCGTGGCCTTCGCACAGGCGGCCGTCGACGCGTAGTTCGTGCCAGCTCGGATCTTCAGACATCGGTTCCCTCAGGCGACATCGTTTGATCGATCGATCAAACTGCTAGGATGGCTCATGCTTACCAGGTGCTATCGGGAGCGGTCAAGGGTTCCAAGCCAACCGTCATTTTGTCTGGCCCGCAATGCTTCTGAGAGTATCGGCTGATGCCCGCACCACGCGCAGCCAAGGACAAAGATGCGGGTACGCGACGACGGCTGATCGAGGCGACCGCTCAGGTGATCCGCGACGAGGGCTATGCCGCGGCGACCACCCGGCGCATCGCCGCCGTGGCCGGCGTCAGGTCGGCGTTGGTGTACTACTACTTCGACACCCTCGACGACTTGTTCGTCGCGGTATTGCGAAGCGGCGCCGACGCGGCGCTCACGCGGATGCGCGAGGCCATCGCCGACGAGGACCCACTCCGGGCCTTGTGGGTCCTCAACTCCGACTCGCGCCTGACCGGTCTCAACACCGAGTTCATGGCGATGGCCAACCACCGCAAGGCCATCGGCGCCGAACTCAAGTCCTATTCCGAACGCGTCCGGGACATCGAGACCACCGCCATGGCCATGGTCCTCCGGACACACGGAGTCGACACCGACGAGTATCCGCCCGTCGTGATGTCGATGCTGCTCACCCAGTCGGCGCGCAGCCTCTGCAACGAGGAGGCCGTCGGGGTGATGCAGGGCCACGACGAGTTTCGCGCGTTCATCGAGCGAATGCTGCACCGGTTCGCGACGAAATAGGCTGGGCTACTTCAACATACTGCCGGCGTCGACAGTGACGGGAAGGCCGGTGATGTAGCGCGCCTCATCGGAGGCGAGGAACAACACCGCGTTGCTGATGTCCACGGGCTCCACCCAGCCGATCGGCAGCACGTGCATGAACTGCGCAGCAAGGGCCAGATCGTCGGGTCCCGGGTTTTCCAGGTCGGGACGAAACAACTTCATGGTGCCCTCATTCATGAACATCGGCGTGTTCACGTTGGTCGG
The DNA here is from genome assembly GCF_049241375.1 of Mycolicibacterium wolinskyi str. Jessa 2025. Classification (NCBI taxonomy): domain Bacteria; kingdom Bacillati; phylum Actinomycetota; class Actinomycetes; order Mycobacteriales; family Mycobacteriaceae; genus Mycobacterium; species Mycolicibacterium wolinskyi. The sequence continues at coordinate 723,614 of NZ_CP185960.1, read as the reverse complement.
ATGCACCGAGTTCACCCGGATCGAATGCTGACCCAGTTCGACGGCGAAACTCCGCATCAGCCCCACCACACCGTGTTTCGCCGCGATGTAGTGGCCGGTGTGCGGGTATGCCTTCAGCCCGCCGACCGAGCTCGTGAGAATGATGGATCCCCCGCTTCCTGATGAAAGCAGATGCGGCACCGCGGCTTTCACGGTCTTCCACACGCCGGACAGGTTGACGCCGATCATGTCGTTCCAGTCCTGCTCGCTGGTCTTGTCCAACGTCTCACCACCGTTGCCGATACCCGCATTCGCGACGATGATGTCCAGCCTGCCCAACTGCTCGACCCCGCCGTCGACGGCCGCCTTGAGCGCGTCGAAATCGCGCACGTCCACCTCTGCCGTGACGATCCTTCGGTTCAACGCCTTGACCAGATCGGCCGTCTCCGCGAGGTCGTCGGAGGTCGACGGCGGGATCACGCTGTTGCTGCTGACCTGCCGGCAGATGTCGACCGCGATGATGTCCGCACCCTCCTGCGCGAGTCGCACGGCGTGACTGCGCCCCTGCCCACGTGCCGCCCCGGTGATGAATGCAACCTTGCCTTCGACGCGCCCTGCCATCGCCAGCCTTTCCATGTTTTGATCGATCGATCAAAGATGTCAGCGCGTCGGCCACGCTGTCAATAGGCAATTTGATCGATTGATCAATCGACGGATCGGCGACAATGCGACTGAGCCCCCTCCGCGAGGAGGGGGCCCAGTCTTGTCAACGACATAAAGTTCTAAAGCCAGGTGTCCTGGGTGGTGGCCGTGAGGAACGCCTCCAGATCGTCACGCCACTGCGCCGGGGTGTTCTTGTCGGGTTCGATGCCGGTGTACTCACCGCGGTAGAACAGCAGTGGCCGGGGCTTTCGTTTGGGCACCTCCGACAACGAATGCACTGCACCGAACACCACGAAGTGATCGCCGCCGTCATGCACCGAATCGACCTTGCAGTCGATGTGCGCAAGCGCGCCGTCGATCACTGGAGAGCCGAGCTGCGAAGGCTCCCAATCGATTCCGGCGAACTTGTCGGGTTCTTTTGAGCCGAACCGCGCCGACACGTGCTGCTGCTTCTCGTGGAGGATGTTCACGCAGAACCGTCCGCTGGCCTCGATGGCCTGCCACGACCGCGACTGCTTGGTCGGGCAGAACAGCACCAGCGGCGGATCAAGCGACAGCGCGGCGAAGGACTGGCACGCGAATCCGACCGGCACCTCGTCATGCACGGTCGTGATGATCGTGATGCCGGTGCAGAACTGGCCCAGCACATTCCGGAATGTGCGTGGGTCGATCGGCTCGGGCTGCGTCACTTGAACCCGACGCTGAAGTCATGGCCCCACAGGCTGACTGCGGTCGATTCGCGGGCCACCCAGTCGTTGTCGTCGACTTCGAGTCCCTCACAACCGAATTCGATGTCGAACCCGCCCGGTGTCTTCATGTAGAAGGACAGCATCTTGTCGTTGACGTGGCGGCCCAGCGTCGCCGACATCTTCACCTTGCGGCGCAGCGCACGGTCCAGGCACAGGCCTACGTCGTCGGCCTCGCCCACCTCGACCATGAGATGCACGATGCCGCTTGGCGTCTGGCCCGGCATGAACGCCAGGCTGTGGTGGCGCGGGTTGACGCCGAGGAAGCGCAGCCACGCCGGCTCGCCGTCCGCGGGCCGGCCCACCAGCTGCGGCGGCAGCCGCATCGAGTCGCGCAGGTGAAAGCCCAGCACGTCACGGTAGAAGTGCAGCGTCTCGGCGTCGTCCTTGGTGGTCAGCACGACGTGCCCGAGCCCCTGCTCCTCGGTGACGAACTTGTGCCCGTACGGGCTGACCACGCGGCGGTGTTCAAGCGCGACACCGTGGAAGACCTCGAGCGTGTTGCCGGAGGGATCGTCGAAGACGATCATCTCGTCGACGCGGCGATCGGCCAGCTCGGTGGCAGTGGCTTCCTTGTACGGCGTGCCGTTGGCCTCAAGCCGGGTGCGAATGTCCTGCAGTTCGGCGGCATTCGCGGTTTCCCAGCCCGACTCCAGCAGCCGGTCGTGCTCGCCGGGGACGATCACGAGCCGCGCCGGGAACTCGTCCATCCGCAGGTACAGTGCGCCCTCGGTCTGGCCCTTGCCCTCGACCATGCCGAGCACCTTCAGGCCGTACTCCCGCCAAGCCGCGACGTCGGTGGCCTCGATGCGCAGGTACCCCAGCGACTTGATGCTCATGCGCTAGCCTCCCAGGAAATCGATGGTGAGCTTGTTGAACTCGTCGAACTTCTCCACCTGAGCCCAGTGCCCACACTGCCCGAAAACGTGGAGCTGCACGCGCGGAATCTGCTTGACCGCGACGAGCGCGCCGTCGAGCGGGTTGACCCGGTCCTCACGGCCCCAGATCAACAGCACCGGCTGGCGCAGCTTGTAGACCTCGCGCCACATCATGCCGAGCTCGAAGTCGGGTCCGGCGAAAGATTTCCCCATGGCCCGGGTGGCGGCCAATGATTCCGGTGTACTGGCGATCGCAAAGCGCTCTTCGACCAACTCCGGCGTGACCAGCTTCTGGTCGAACACCATGATGCGGATGAAGGCTTCGAGGTTCTCGCGGGTCGGCTCAAAGTTGAACTTGGCGAGCGCCTTCACGCCCTCGGTCGGGTCGGGCGCGAACAAGTTGACGCTGAGCCCACCGGGCCCCATCAACACGAGCTTGCCCGCGCGGTCCGGATAGTCGAGCGCGAAGCGCACCGCGGTACCGCCGCCCAGCGAATTGCCGAGCAGCGGAATGCGGCCCTGCAGCCCGAGATGGTCGAACAGGCCCAGCAGCGCCTTGGCGCTGTAGCGGTTGTACTGCTCGTGCTCGGTGTGCTTGTCGGAGTGACCGTATCCGGGTTGGTCGACTGCGAGCACGTGGAAATGCTCGGCCAGCACCGCGACGTTGCGCCCGAAGTTGGACCAGGCCGAAGCACCCGGGCCGCCGCCGTGCAGCAGCACGATCGTCTGCGCTTCCGGGTCACCGGCCTCGTGGTAGTGCAGGCGCATGTCCATCTCACCCGCGCGGACCTGCGCATACCGCGACGTGGACTCAAATGTGATCTCTTGCTGCTGTGCAGCTTCGGCGGCGAAGGAAGTCATGTCAGACCATCGTGTCCGCGGGCGGGAGGCCGAACTCGTTGTTGCCGAAGATCAGGTACGCGCGCTCGGGATCGTTGGCGGCATGCACCCGACCGGCGTGCGCATCGCGCCAGAACCGTTGCAGCGGAGCGCTGTTGGCGAGTGCGGTGGCGCCGGCCGACTCGAAGAGCCGGTCGATCGAGGCGATCGCGCGGCCGGTGGCACGCACCTGATCCCGACGGGCGCGGGCGCGCAACTCGAACGGGATCTCCTTGCCTTCGGTGAGCAACGCGTACTCGTCACCGACATTGCCGATCAGCTGACGCCACGCGGCGTCGATGTCGCTGGCGGCCTCGGCGATACGGACCTTGGCGAACGGATCGTCCTTGCCCTTCTCGCCGGCGAACGCCGCGCGCACCCGCTTGCCCTGATGCTCGACGTGCGCGTCGTAGGCGCCGTAGGCCATGCCGACGATCGGCGCCGAGATGGTGGTGGGATGCACTGTGCCCCAGGGCATCTTGTACACCGGAGCGGTGTTGGTCTGATAGCCGCCAGCGGTGCCGTCGTTCATCGACTTGTAGGACAGGAACCGGTGCCGGGGCACGAACACGTCCTTGACGACGACGGTATTGCTGCCGGTGCCGCGCAGGCCGACCACGTGCCACACGTCGTCGATCGTGTACTCGGTGCGCGGGATCAGGAAGCTGCCGAAATCGACCGGCCTGCCGTCCTTGATCACCGGGCCACCGAGGAACGCCCAGGTGGCGTGGTCACAGCCCGAGGACCAGTTCCACGCGCCGTTGACGAGGTAGCCGTCGCCGGACTCGGTCACCACACCCGCACCCATCGGCGCGTACGAGGAGGACACCCGGACCGTCGGGTCCTCGCCCCACACGTCTTCTTGCGCCTGCTGGTCGAACAGCGCCAGGTGCCAGTTGTGCACACCGATGATCGAGCTGACCCAGCCGGTCGAGCCACACGCACTCGCAATACGTCGCACGGCCTCGTAGAAGACCGTCGGATCGCATTGCAGACCGCCCCACTGCTCGGGCTGCAGCAGCTTGAAGAAGCCGACCTCGTCGAGTGCCTTGATGGACTCATCGGGGATCTTGCGCAGATCCTCGGTGGCCTGAGCACGCTCGCGCAGTTGCGGCAACAACTCGTCGATGCCGGCCAGGACCGCCTGCACGTCACGCTGTTCAATGGACGTCACTGAATGCCTCCCAAGAATCGCTTAGTCAGAGATTAGAACACGTTACGATTTGTGTCGAGTAGCGTGTTCATACAGCGGCTGGACCTGGGCAAGTAGGTTTTTGTAACCTGTTCTAGTTATGGCCGAATTGACGAGTAGAGAGGGCCACCGCCCGTGACCGATGAGCCACTGGGTAGCCACGTGCTCGAACTGCAGGTGGCTGCGGTCGTCGAGGAGACGCCCGACGCCCGCTCTCTGGTGTTCACCGTGCCCGAGGGTTCGACCATTCCCGCCGAGCGGTTGCGCTACTCCCCCGGCCAGTTCCTGACGCTTCGGGTACCCAGCGACCGCACCGGCTCGGTGGCCCGCTGCTACTCGCTGTCGAGTTCCCCGGTCACCGACGACCAACTCACCGTCACGGTCAAGCGCACCGCCGACGGTTATGCGTCGAACTGGCTGTGCGACAACGCGCACGCCGGCATGCGGATGCACGTGCTCGCACCGTCGGGCACGTTCGTGCCGAAGAACCTCGACACCGATTTCCTGTTGCTCGCCGCGGGCAGCGGCATCACCCCGATGATGGCCATCTGCAAGTCGGCACTGGCCGAAGGCAGCGGCAACGTCGTGCTGATCTACGCCAACCGCGACGAGAACTCGGTGATCTTCGCGGCCACACTGCGCGACCTGGCCGCCAAGTACCCGGACCGGCTGACCGTCATCCACTGGCTGGAGACCGTGCAGGGGCTGCCGAGCGCCCCCGCACTGGCCGGTTTGACCGCACCGTTCGCCGGCCACGACGCGTTCATCTGCGGGCCGGGACCGTTCATGGCCGCGGCCCAGGAGGCGCTGCGCCAGGCAGGCACGGCCGACGAGCGTATTCACATCGAGGTGTTCAAGTCGCTGGAGTCCGACCCGTTCGCCGCGGTGGTGATCGAAGAAGACGAGGACAGCGACAAGGGGCCGGCCACCGCCGTCGTCACCCTGGACGGTACGACGCATGAAATCCGTTGGCCGCGTTCGGCAAAACTGCTCGACGTACTCCTCGACAAAGGGCTCGACGCGCCGTTCTCGTGCCGCGAAGGACACTGCGGTGCGTGCGCCGTGCTGAAGAAGTCGGGCGAGGTCGAGATGGAGATCAACGACGTACTCGAACCCTCCGACCTCGAGGAGGGTTTGATCCTCGGGTGCCAGGCCACCCCGGCGTCGGATTCCGTCGAAGTCACCTACGACGAATAGCGTGCGGGCTAACATTCGCCGGACCGGAGGGAGAGCCGTGAAGAGGATTCTTGGGGTGCTGGCGGTGTCCGCGGCGGCGGCCGCACTCACGGCCCCGGCCGTCGCCGACGCAGCGGTCAACACTGCGGTGACCTCGATACCGACACCAAGCGGCCTCCTGGAAATGCACGCCACGGCCGACTGCGCCGGCGATCGCTGCAGGTTCAACACCCAGGCCAACCTGCTGGGCCCCAACGGCCCCATCGGGCTTCCCGGCGATACGTGGGCTCGGCAGACCATCACGCTGCGTAGCACCGACCGCAGTGTGTGGCAGGAAGCGTCCTACAGCGCACCGTCCGGTTCGCCGCGAGAGCTGCACAAGGGGGCCAACAACAACAACGTGTTGTCGCGGATGCTGAAGGCCACCAACAACGTCGAGATCTCGGTGACCTACTTCGGCGGCGGCCCCATCGAGCGCTTCCGAGTCGACGGCGATTCGCAACCGATCGACTGGCGCACCGGCCAACCTGACCGGGAGGCCGACTTCATCGCGTGCACCCAGATCCAGATTGTGTCCAGCGGGTGGAACCTCACGACGCCGACTGCCTGCGCCCAGACCAACTTCGGCTGAGCGCAGGCATCGCAGCGTCAGCGCGGCAGGCCCAGCAACCGCTCCCCAGCCAGGGTCAACAGGATCTGCTCGGTGCCGCCGGCGATCGTCAGGCAGCGGGTATTGAGGAAGTCGTGCACCTCCTGGTTGGCCACCACACCGCCGCCCGCGGACAGCTCCATCCGGAATTCCGACAGCGCTTGCCGGTAGCGCACGCCGATGAGCTTGCGGGCACTGGCCTGCGCACCGGGGTCCTGGCCGCCGACCGCGAGCTGTGCGATGCGCTGATCGAGCAGTGAACCCACCTGAGCCGCGAGGATCAGGCTGCCCAGACGATCCTCATCGGCCGGGTCGACGTCGATCTCGCTGACGGTACGCAGCAGTTCTTCCATCGGATTGCCCAGTGCCGTACCGCCTGCCATCGCGACGCGTTCGTTGGCCAGCGTGGTGCGCGCCAACCGCCAGCCGTCGTTGACGGTGCCGACCACCATCTCGTCGGGCACGAAGACGTCGTCGAAGAACACTTCGTTGAACAGCTCGTCGCCGGTGATCTCGCGCAGCGGCCGGATCACGATGCCCGGCGATTTCATGTCGACGAGGAAGTACGTGATGCCCTTGTGCTTTGGCGCATCGGCATCGGTGCGGGCCAAACACACGCCCCAGTGCGCCTTCTGGGCCGCAGAGGTCCACACCTTCTGTCCCGTGAGCTTCCAACCGCCCTCGGTACGAACGGCTTTGGTACGCAACGCGGCCAGATCGGAGCCCGCGCCCGGCTCGGAGAACAGCTGGCACCAGACCAGGTCACCGCGCAGGGTCGGCGGGACGAACCGGTCGATCTGCTCCGCGCTGCCGTGTTCGAGAATCGTGGGCACCGCCCACCAGCCGATGACCAGATCGGGGCGCTCGACCTTCGCCGCGGCGAGCTCCTGGTCGATCAGCAACTGCTCGGCAGGTGATGCGTTGCGGCCGTAGGGCTTCGGCCAATGCGGCGCCTGCAGGCCAGATTCCGCGAGCGCGATCTGTCGCTTCTCCACGGGCTGCGCGGCCACCTCGGCGACCGCGGCGCTGATCTCGGGACGCAGATCCGCGACCGACTCCAGATCGATCGTCAACTCACGGCGCACACCCTGCCGCGTCAGGCCTGCGACACGGCGCACCCACCGGCGTTGCCCACCCAGGAAATGCGCGATGCCGTATGCGCGCCGGAGATACAGGTGCGCGTCGTGCTCCCATGTGATGCCGATACCGCCGAGCACCTGAATGCAGTCTTTGGCATTGGCTTTCGCGGCGTCGACACCGGTGGCAGCGGCGACCGCGGCGGCAACCGACAGCTGAGGGTCGTCGGATTCGCCTGCGGCGCGGGCCGCGTCGGCCGCGGCGACCGAGATCTGCTCGGACCGCAACAGCATTTCGGCGCACATGTGCTTGATCGCCTGGAAGCTGCCGATCGGCTTGCCGAACTGCTCGCGGACCTTCGCGTATTCGGTGGCGGTGTGCAACGTCCACCTGGCCAGACCGGCTGCCTCGGCGGCGAACACGGTCGCCGCGGCGTCGTCGAATCGCTGCCGCGACACCGCGAGCACCTCGACGGGCGCCGAGTCCAGGACCACACGGGCCAACGGGACGGAGAAATCGGTTGCCGCGATGTGCTCGATGGTCACACCCTCGGCACCTGCGTCGACCAACAACACCTGGTCTCCTGCCGGCAACAGCAGCACGCCTGCCGCGTCGGCTCCCAGGACGTGCTCGACGGTTCCCGACACCCGGCCGCCGGCGACCTCGACCGACGCGGCGAGCGCCGCGCCCGCGGTGCGCTCCCCTGACATCAGGGCATCCAGCAGCGCGGCATCGGTGACGAGCAGGGTGGCCAGCGCCGTCGTCGCGACCGGCCCGGGCACCAGGGCCGCAGCGGCTTCGTCGACCATCGCGCACAGATCCTCGACGGTGCCGCCGGCGCCGCCGCGGTCCTCCGGGACGGCGACGCTGAAGATCCCTAGTTCGGCGAGGCCCCGGTACGCCGCCCGCCAGGCCTGCGGATCGTGTTCCATCTCACGTACCGCGGCCACCGTGCCGGCTGCCGCGGCCCAGCTTCTCACCAGCTCGCGGGCGGCAAACTGCTCGTCGGTAATCGTGGCTGACACCGTCAACTCCTAGCCGTAGTGCGAGAAGTCCGTGCTTCCCACTAGAACGTGTTCTAATGGTGACAGTGTTCGACCGTCAAGTCGACCCGAGTTATAGCAGGACACGTCCGTGTCTTTACCGGCCCGGAGGTGAGAAAAAGGAGATCGGCGTGCGTATCGTTTTCGATGAGGTACGCAGTAGAAGGAGTCGCCAACCCCATGGCCGGAGTGTCACAGCCAGCGCGCGACGAGCCAACCGGCTCGGACACGCGACCACGTGAGGTGACGAACGTGTCGGTCCTCGCCGAGTCCGAGCTCGGTTCCGAAGCGCAGCGCGAACGCCGCAAGCGCATCCTCGACGCCACGCTGGCCATCGCGTCCAAGGGCGGGTACGAGGCGGTGCAGATGCGCGCCGTCGCCGAGCGCGCCGATGTCGCCGTCGGCACGCTGTACCGCTACTTCCCGTCGAAGGTGCACCTGCTGGTTTCCGCGCTCGGCCGCGAGTTCGAACGCATCGACGCCAAGACCGACCGCGCGTCGCTGGCCGGTGGTACGCCGTATCAGCGGCTGAACTTCATGGTCGGCAAGCTCAACCGGGCGATGCAGCGCAACCCGCTGCTCACCGAGGCCATGACGCGTGCGTTCGTGTTCGCCGACGCATCGGCAGCAGGCGAGGTCGATCATGTCGGCAAGCTGATGGACTCGATGTTCGCGCGCGCGATGAGCGATGGCGAACCGACCGAGGACCAATACCACATCGCCAGGGTCATCTCCGACGTGTGGCTGTCCAACCTGTTGGCATGGCTGACCCGGCGCGCCTCGGCGACCGACGTGAGCAAGCGACTCGACCTCGCCGTGCGGCTGCTGATCGGCGCAGAGGACCAACCTAAGATCTAGCGGGTGAGCGACCTACCGGCCGACCTGTTGCAAGTTCTGTCCGAGGCGGCGGGGGCCACGCGGCTTTTGGTCACGTCCGACTTCGACGGCACCCTCGCACCGATCGTCAACAATCCCGGCGACGCCCGCCCGTTGGCCGATGCCGCCGATTCGCTTGTCGCGCTGTCCGAATGTCCCGACACCGCGGCTGCGCTGATTTCCGGCCGGGCGTTGACGGTCCTGCGCGAGTTGTCCGGGATGCCGCCGACCGTGCACCTCGTCGGCAGTCACGGAGCCGAATTCACCTCGGGCTTCACGCATGACATCGATCGCGACCTGCTGGACCGCATCACCGCCGAGCTGAACGCGATCGCCGCCGATCGGCCCGGTGTCACGGTCGAAACCAAACCGGCCAGTGTCGCGCTGCACGTGCGCAACGCCTCGTCCGACGACGCCGATGCCGCCCTCGCGGCGGCGCGTGACGCCTCGACGGCCTGGGCCGCACAACTCACCGAGGGCAAGGCGGTCCTCGAGTTCGCGGTCATCCAGACCGACAAGGGCGAGGCTGTCGACATCCTGCGTGATCAGGAAAACGCCTCGGCGGTAGTGTTTTTCGGTGACGACGTCACCGACGAGAAGGCGTTTCGGCGGATGCGGGACGGCGATGTCGGGGTCAAGGTCGGGCCGGGTGACACGCTGGCGGCATACCGGGTCCGGACGCCAGAAGATGTTGCCGCAGCGCTGAAGTACCTGCTGGAAACCCGCCGCGCACGGTGCTGACCGCCGACCAGCTCGCCGACCGCACGGCCCGGGCGGTCGCCGCCGCGACCGCCGCAGGAACCGAACTCGGACTCGACATCGACGAACCCCGCGTGCTCTACGACGTGTTCTCCGTCATCGTGCATCTCGCGCCGTCTCCCGTTGTCGCGCGCGTGCCCACGGTCCTGCCGCGTTCGCTCGTCGCAGATCCGGATCGGCAGACGGCACAGCAGAAATCGGAGTTGGCCGTCACGGGTTGGCTCGCCGACCGTGAGCTTCCCGTCGTACCGCCGAGTCCGCTCGTGCCCTGCGAACCCGTTCGGCGCGACGGGTTCTCGATGACGTTCTGGCAGTTGGTCGAGCAGCTCCCGGACGCCGAGCCGGATTGGGACAGCCGCTTGCGACAGACCGCACGACTGCACGCGGCGCTGCGCGACTACGACGGACCGCTCAGCTTCTGGGCGCCGTTCGGCACCTACATCCCCCAGGGCCTGGCCGAGCTACAGGGCCTGCCCGAACTGATCTCCGGCGCCGACCTCGAACGGGCACAGCGGGAGTGGGCCGTCCTCGCGCCGGTGCTGACGTCTCGCGCGGCTTTCGAATCAGCCTTTCCGGGTGTCGACCTTCAGCCGATCCACGGTGACGCGCCGTACTACAACATGATCGCCACGCCCGACGGCGAACTGTGGTCGGACTTCGAACTCGTCACGATCGGCGCCGTCGAATCCGATCTCGCCATGATCGACGCCGAAGGCATCGCCAGTTACGACGCGGCCGCGACCGAGCTGGGGCTGCGTCCGATCGACGAGCGGGTGCTGCGCGTCACGGAGGCCGCAGGACGTCTCGCGACGATCGCGGCCCTCGCGATGGCACCGGAACTGCCCATGCTCACCGAGCATCTGACGCCGGTGATCGACGCCTGGCGGGACACCCCGCCGGTGACCGAACTCTAGGCCGGCTGGCCCGACGTGCGCCCGCGCACGACCTCGGTGTCCAGCACGTCGATCACCGGCAACCCCGACCGCGGCGGGTTGTGCAGCAACTGTCCAGCGCGGCGGCCCTTTTCGACGCTGGACTGCACGACCGTGGTGAGGCCACGCCGCAACGCCTCCGGCACGCCGTCGAATCCGGTGACCGTCATCTGGCCCGGCACATAGATCCCGCGCGATCGCAGGTAATCCATCGCCGACAGCGCCAGTACGTCGGCCGTGCACATCAGCGCGGTGATACGCGGATTGGCTTCCAGCGCCACCTCGGCGGCCGCCCCACCCGATGTCGGCAGATGCTCGTAACTCTCGACGACGGTCAGCGACGCGGGTGCCAAGCCGGCCGCCACCATCGCGTCGTACACACCGTGAATGCGCTCGCGCTGCACGTGGAAGTGCGGGGACAGCACGCGTTCGGGGTCCGCCAGCGCGGGTTTCGGGCTGCCGTGCGGCCAATCTCGACCCAACCGCATCGTCAGCAGACCGATGTCGCGATGGCCGAGCTCGAGCACATACTCGGCCAGTTTCCGCATGCCGCCGCGATCGTCGATGCCGATCCGGGACACCCCGGGCACATCCTTGGGCTGGTCGACGACCACAACGGGCAGATGCCGCTGCCGCACGACAGGCAGATAGGGATCGTCGTCGGAGGCCGAGTACACCACGAAACCGTCGACCCCGGCCGACAACACCGCCGCCGAGCCGTCCTCGAAACTCCGGTTCGGGCCGACCGCCACCAAGAGCAGCCCCTGGCCGGCCTCTTCACATGATTCGGCAAGGCCCGCAACGAAATCGAGCGCCGCCGGATCGCTGAAGGAGTAATTGAGCGGTTCGGTGATCATCAGCCCCACGGCGCCGGCCTTACGGGTGCGCAGCGACCGCGCCACCGGGTCAGGGCCCGGGTAGCCGAGCCGCTTGGCGGCGTCGAAGATCCGCTCACGCAGATCGGCCGAAAGCTGATCCGGCCGGTTGTACGCGTTCGAGATCGTGGTCCGCGAAACCTTCAGTTCGGCCGCCAACGAGGCCAGGGTGGCCCGACGAGGCGGGTCGGGACTCCTGGACATGCTCTCTGAGGCTAGTGGATGGATCCCATCGCCGACCGCGTGGCACGCTGAGCCGCCCACACCGCAAGCCAGAACACGCATGCGATCGTCACGATGACGAAGCTCGGCGGCATGTTGAAGATCGCGGACACCGCGAGCCCCGCCCACACCGAGACCAGGCTGATTCCGGTGGAGATCGCCATCGCCGCCAAGGGCTGGGCGGTGAGCATGATCGCGGTCGCGGCCGGGGTGACGACGAGGGCGAACAGCAGCAGGGTGCCGACGGCCTGCACGGCCATGGTCACCGCAACCCCGAGCAGCGCCATGAACAACACCGAAAGCGCCCGCACCGGCACGCCCTTGGCCTCGGCCACCTGAGCATTGACCGAGGCGAACAGCAACGGGCGATAGACCAGCACAACCGTCGCGGCCAGCAGCACCAGGAGCGCGGTGAACGTCAGCAGCTGCTGGTGGGTGATCGCGAGGAGGTTGCCGAACAGCACGTTGGTCAGCGTCGACGAGTTCTTTGTCGCCAGCGAGTTGAAAAACAAGCCGAAGCCCGTGGCCAGGGCCAGGACGGTTCCCGTGGCCACCTCGCGGTCGTCGGCCCGCTTCCCCAGGGCGCCGATGACGAGGGCCCCGCCGATACAGAACACGCCGAGCCCGAGGACGACCGGAAGGCCCAGCAGCGCCGCACCGGTGGCTCCGGGCAGGCCGATGTGGGCGAGCGCGTGTGCGGCGAATGCGGTGTTGCGCACGATGATGAAGTAGCCGATCAAGCCGGCCGCGAGCGCGACGAGCGTGCCGCCGATCAGCGCATTGCGCATGAAGGCCGACGTCAGGATCTGCCACCAGTTGTGCTGATAGCCCAGCGCGAGATTGCTCTGGGCGAGCACGTATGTCGGCATCACCCACCGCTCCTCATGTACATCTGCCCCTGCAACGTGTTGGCCACCTGCACCTTGGTGCCGTACAGGTGGGTCAGCAGATCAGCATCCACCACTTCGTCGATCGCGGCGTGGTGGGCATGCCCGTCGAGCAGATAGATGGCGCTGTCGAGCACCGCGAGCAAGGGGTTGAGGTCGTGGGCGACCACCACGATCGTGATGCCGAGTTCGTTGTTCAGCCGGGCCAGCAGCTGCACGATCTCATGCTGGTTGCGAAGGTCGAGCGCGGCCAGCGGCTCGTCGAGGATGAGCAGCTTGGGATGCCCCACAAGGGCATTCGCCAGCGCCACGCGTTGCCGCTGACCGCCCGACAGCTGCGAGACCCGCATGTCGGCGAACTCCGTGGCCTCGACCCACTCCAACGCCTCGGCGACGCGTTCCTTGTCGGAGCGGGTGGTGCGGCTGAAGCCCCAGCGGCGCCCGGTGAGGCCGAGGGTGACCGCGTCGCGGGCACGGATGGCCTCCCCGGCACCGGCGACATAGTCCTGCGGAACGTAACCGATCAGGTCGTTGCGTTCGCCGGGACGGCTGCCGAGCACGCGCACCGAGCCCGATGCGACGGGCAACAGCCCGAGCACCACCTGCAGCATCGTCGACTTACCTGATCCGTTGGAACCGATCAGTGCGACGATTCCGCCTGCCGGGATCTCGAACGTGCCCTCCGACCAGATCAGGCGTCCGCCCCGGACCACGCTGACGTCGTCGAAGACCAGCGCGGGTTCCGATTCAGTGTTACGACTGGACACCAAGGGCCTTGGCGAGCGAGGTGAGTTGGTCCACCTGCCAAGCCTCGAACGAATCGGTTCCCGGCGCCACTGTTTCCGTCACATCGACGACGGGAACACCGGCGGCTTCCGCCGCGGACCGGATCTGCTGCGGCACCGAGCCCTCGGTCTGCGTGTTGTAGATCAACACGTCGACACCCTTGTCGGCCAGCAGGCGCAGGAAAGCGTCGAGATCGGCAGGCGACGGGTCGCTTTCGTTGGACGAGGCCACCTGGTAGCCCTCCGGCGTGCGATTGACCAGTCCGACCGCGGCGGCCATGTCGTCGAACACCGCCTCGGTGGCCGCGTAGGTCTTGCCGGATGCGTTCGTCTTGATGTCGTCGATCAGCTGGTTGTACGGCTTCATCGAGTCGGTGAACGCCGTACGCCGCTGCGCGAAGTAATCCTTTGCGTCCGGCGCCAATTCACCGAGCTTCGCGGTCACGGCATCGGCGACGGAGGTCACCGCCGCCGGGCTGTACCAGGCGTGGGGGTTGGTCCCCTCGCCATGGTCGTGGCCCTCTTCCTCATGGCCGTGGTCGTGAGTCTCGCCTTCGTGGGCCCCGGCGTCCTCGATCGCCGCGACGATCGGGGCGTTCGGAGCGGAGCTTTCGGCGAGCTTGGCGGCCCACTCGTCGTAGTGGCCGCCGTTGATCACCACGAGCTGGGCACCCTCGAATTTCGCCGCGTCCGACGGGGACGGCTCGAAGTCGTGCGGGTCGACCGAGGAGCCCGCGAGCACCGTCGTCACCTTCGCGCAGGCCCCGCCGAGCTCCGAAACGATGTCGCCCCATTGGTCGACGCTGACCACCACGTCGACCGGGGTGGTCGGACAGTCGCCGGCCGGCTCGGCGGTCGAGGTTTCGTCGGAGCCGCAGGCGGCGAGTGCAAGAGGCGCGACAAGGACGAGGCCGGCGGCCAGAGTGCGCAGGTTGAGGGGCGACATCACGCCGATAACGATAACCGTTTGCATTATTTGACGCACATCCGCATGATCCTTATTGAAAATCATTGTCGATAAGGAGCGCGATGCCCGACCTGCTGCCCGTCACCGTCCTCTCCGGGTTTCTCGGCGCGGGCAAGACGACTCTGCTCAACCACATCCTCGCCAACCGTGACGGCAAGCGCGTCGCGGTGATCGTCAACGACATGAGCGAGGTCAACATCGACGCCGCCCTCATCGCGGGGCAAGGCCACCTCGACCGCACCGAGGAGAAACTCGTCGAGCTCACGAACGGCTGCATCTGCTGCACCCTGCGCGAGGATCTGGTCGAGGCGGTCAGCGCACTGGCTCGCCAGAACCGGTTCGACCAGCTCGTCATCGAGTCGACCGGAATCTCCGAGCCCATGCCCGTCGCGGCGACGTTCAGCTGGGAGTTCGAGGACGGCTTCAGCCTCGGGGCGCTCGCCCGGTTGGACACACTCGTGACGGTGGTCGACGCATCGACGTTCCTCACCGAACTGGCGCGCGGTGAGGCGCTCGCCGAACGCGAGATGACGGCCGGGCCCGGCGACGCCCGCAGCGTGGCCGACCTGCTCGTGGATCAGGTGGAGTTCGCCGACGTCATCCTGCTCAACAAGACCGATCTGGTGACCGCCGAACGTCTCGGCGCCGTCGAAGCCGTGGTGCGCCGGCTCAATCCCACGGCTCGGCTGCTCCACACCGACCATGGTGTGGTCGCTCTCGACGAGGTACTCGACACCGGCAGGTTCGATCCGATCGCCGCGGCCGAGGCCCCGGGCTGGGACGAGGAGATCGCCGTCGGCCATACTCCCGAGACCGAGGAATACGGCATCGGGTCGATGACGTTCCGCGCCGACCGCCCATTCCATCCGCACCGCCTGGCCGAGGTGCTCGACAACGTGCGAGGCCTGTTGCGCAGCAAGGGTTTCTGCTGGATCGCGACACGGCCGTCGATCGCCGCGATCTGGTCGCAGGCCGGCCCCAACCTGGTCATCGAGCCGGCCCAGTTCTGGTCGTCGACCGAGTTCGAACCGAGCCAGGAGATCGTGTTCATCGGAATTCGCATCGACCATGACCGGCTCGACGCACAGTTGCAATCAGCGCTGCTGACCGACGCGGAGCTCGCTGCGGGAGAACAGGCCTGGCTGCGCTACCCCGATCCGCTGCCGGCGTGGAACGTCACGCACAGTCACTCGCATTGAGGCTGCGCAACGCCGAATGGCCACTTTTGACACGGGACTTCGATGTACGCGTGTCAGAAGTGGCCACTCGACGTTGTGACGCTAGTGTTCGTGGCCGACCGCGCCACTGAGCTCGTTCGGCGTCTGCTCCAACGTCACCGACTTCGTCACCTCACCCGATTCCACATCGACGAGATGCAGTTCCTTCGTCGCCGGCTCGGTGACGTAGACGTCGTGGCCCCGGGTGAACACAGTCGGCCGGGGCTGCTGCCAGTCGTCGGGTTCGGTCCACTGCTCGGTCACCGCAATGGTTTTGGTGGTATCCCCGGTATTCGGGTCGATGACGTACAACTTGCCATCGGTGCCGAGGATCAACGCTTCGGCATGTGGCCCGCGCGCCAGCGACCGGAACGAGTAGCTGACCGACTGCGGCAGCGTGACAAGGCGAAGCTGGTTGGTGGTGGTGTCGATGAGCGCGAACTGGTTGGGCCGTTCCAGCTCCGCGTCGGGATCGACCTTGAAGTCGCCGAGCGCCACCGGCGACTCCTCATGCCCGCGCAGGTTGCCCACCCTGCCGTACTCACCCGGTGCCGCGATCTTCGTGAACGCGCGGTCCGAGTACGTCAACACCCCGTTCTCGCAACCGAGTACGACGGTTTCCCCCTCGACGACCGTTTCTCCGTGCAAGCCGGGGCACTCGGTGTTGCGCGCGATCTCGGCCTGTCCGGAATCGAAGGCCACGGCGCCCGTGCGCTCATCGGGGTCTCCCTCACTGCGCACCCAGCTGCCGTCGGACAGCACGACCGCCACCCCGTGATGCGGCTTGGTCGACTTGAGTGTCTGGGTCTCGGGCTTGCCACCCTCCAGCTCGTGGGGGTCGAACACGGTGATGTCGCCCGATCCGTCGGCGAACAACGCGGTGCGCTCGCCGTGCGGTACGACGTGGCCGGGCTCGCTCGCCTCGAACGTGGTGTCGGTCAGTTGGCCTGCCGACGCGTCGAGCACCCGGAAGCCCTGGTCGGTCGACACCAGCACGTGTGCGTCGTCACCGGCCGGGTTGACGCGCAGGAATCCTTCCAACGGGATCGTCGACTTGACCTCGAGGTTGTCACCGTCGAGCACGTACAGGCCACCGTCGTAGGTGACCACGAGCGGCTCGACGATCGGCTCACTGGGCGCGTCGGCGGCGTCGGTTTGGCCGCCGCTTCCGCACCCGGCCAGCGCCGCGGCGAGAAAGAGTCCGCCGACTGCGGCGAGTGGTTTTTGCATCCGTTCTCCTTGATCGGTCAATTCAGTTGTTTGACAATGGTTTCGGTGTTGGCGCGCATCATGCCGAGGTACGTGTCGGCCGGGCTGCCCGGTTCGCTCAGCGATTCGCTGTAGAGCGATACGACGTTGACCTGCATGCCGGCCTGTTCGGCGAGGACGCGCGCCAGGCGGTCGGGCTGCGATGAGTCGACGAAGATCGCCGGTACTCCCGCGGTGCGGATCGCGCCGGCCAGCGACTCGAGATCCGATGCGCTCGGCGACGCGAGCGTGGTGCCGCTGGGGATGACCGCGCCGATCACCGTGAAGCCGAAGCGGTCTGCCAGGTAGCCCAGCACGTGGTGGTTGGTGACGAGCTTGCGCCGCTCGGCGGGAATCGCCGCGAACTGTTCGGTCATCGAGTCCGACAGCGCGGTGAGTTCGTCGCGGTACCGCGCCGCGTTGGCGGTGATTGCCGCACCGTCGATTCCGGGCAGCTCGGCAACGCGGTCGGCTATTGCATCGACCGCAAGCACCATGCGCTGCGGATCGGTCCAGAAATGCGGGTCGGGGCCGCTGTGTTCGGATTCCGAGAACTGCAGCGGTTCGACGTGTTCACCGACCGCCAACGTGGGGACACCGTTCTCGGCTGCCGCGTCGACATGGCGCTGCATGGACTCTTCGAGGCCAAGGCCGTTGTAGACGATCAGATCCGAACTGTTGAGCTGAGCCGCGTCCGCCGCCGACAGGCTTGATGAATGCGGATCGGCGTTGGGCTTCATCAGCACTTTCACGTCGGCAGCTTCTCCGACGACCTGCCGCACGACATCCCCGAGAATGGTTGTGGTGACGGCGATTTCCGGACGCCCGCCCGCTGAGTCCGGCGTGCTGCAGGCCCCCAGCAGGAACGCGAACAGACATATCGCGACCGTCATCCATCGCCGGATCATCGCCCGGTCTCCACCATGAATCCCGGCGCGATGGACGTTTTCAAAGTTCGCGCCAACCTGAGCCCGTCCCCGTAATCGACCTCGTAGACCACCCGCGCCGCGGCATCGTTGATGTATGCCCGGTCGGCGTCGACCTCGATTACCGGGCTGGGCCCAGCGGATGGCACCGGGCCACTGAAAAGCGGGACAGTTGCCGTTTGCGTACCGGTTTTCGTATCGAACTGGCGCAGTTCACCGTCGGCGGTGAGTACCAGGACCGAATCTCCCGAGACCGCGTTGGCCGCGATCGCACCGGGCACCCGCACCGACGCCCAGGCACCGCGCCGCCCGTCGAGCACCCACACCTCGTCTGCGGTCACGGCAGCCAAGGTGCTGCCACCGTACCGGTACGACAACCGACCGAGTTTCGTTGCAGGATGCGCATTTCCGAACGGCATCGGGTCGGCCGTCAGTTTCCCGGCTCGTTTCGCGATCCGCACGGCGCCGTCGGCGCAGCCGAAGACCAGCGCGCCGCCGACCATCGAGGCGCCCGTGGCGTCGGGACACTGCCCGAGGGGCTGCGCCGTGCCGTCGGTACCCACGGCACTGATGACACCGGCACGGGTCACCGTCACGAGTTCCTCTCCGAGCGGAGCGATCTCGGCAATATCACGCAGCGGGCCGAATCCGTCGACCGTGGTCACCCGATGCTCACCGAGTGCGTCGCGATCGAGCACGTCGACGGTGCCGTCGTCGCGGCGCAGCACGGTGAGGGTGCGCTGACCGACGGCATCGGCGAACCGGCCGTCGAGGTGACCTGCGAGACCTGCCGGTTCGACGTAGTAGTGCGAATGGTCGCCGTGGTCGAACGTCCACGAACCGCCGTCGACGACGGTGGTCGCGTCCGCACCGCGCAGGTAGGCGAACCGTCCGTCGCCGCTGATGCCGTCGGTCCTGCCGAACTCGCCCAGTGCGGTCTCGGTCTCCTCGGCGGCGTCGAACACCACGGTGGCACCGGTGTCCGGTTCGACCAACACCAGCCGCGTCACCGGATCCTTGCTCTCTTGGGCGTCGATTCCGGTGTCGTCGTGCGCCGCCGAAGTCGTTGACGCAGTGCGGGTTTCCGGTGATCCGCAACCGGCGAGCAGCAGGACGCCCATCATCAGCGCCAGGACCGCCCTCATGCCGTCACCCGCTGAAAGACCGCTGCGGCGATCACCGAGCAGAAGAACATTCCGACCGCGACGGCGGCGATGCTGGCCCCGCCCGCGGTGGCGGCGTGCCAGGACACCAGCAGGCCGAGCCACACCGACACCACACCGATGCCGGCGGCCAGCACCATGATCCGGCCGATCGAGTGGGCCCACAGCGTCGCCGCTGCCGGCGGGGCCACGAGCAGACCCAGCACCAGCAGCGTGCCGACGACGTGGAACGACGCGACGATCGCGACGGCGATCAGGACGGTGAGCGCGATTGCGGCGAGCCGTGGGTTGAGCCGCAGGGTGGCCGCCTTGCGGACGTCGAACGTCGCCGCGACGAAGGCCCGACGGCCGACGAATGCGACCGCGGCGATGAAGGCCAGCGCAGCGCCGAGCACCGCGATGTCGCGTGGCCGCACGCCCAGCACATCACCGAACAGGAAGGCGGTCAGGTCAACGGCGTACGTGCTGGAGTGCGACACCACGATGACGCCGACGGCCAGCATGCCGACCAGCAGCAGACCGATGCTGGTGTCCGAGGAGAACCTGGACGAACGGCTCAGCGCCGCAACACCGTAAGCCATGGCGAGCGCGGCGATCAGCGCGCCGACGAACAGATTCCCGCCGACCGCCGAGGCCAGCGCGACGCCCGGGAGCATCCCGTGCGACATCGCGTCGCCGAGGAACACCGAGCCGCGCAACACGACCCACGTGCCGACGATCGCACACATCAACGCCACCGCGGACCCCGCGATCGCCGCACGCACGACGACCTCGGAGCCGAACGGTGCACCCAACCAGTTCAGCACGGCTAAACTCTTATCATCAATGAAAACCATTTTCAACAAGGAGTTGGCTTGCATTCCATCCGGCTGAACCGAGTGACGTTCGGCTACAACCGAACTCAGGTGTTCACCGATCTCACGGTCGAGTTCGCCGGCGGCGCAACCACCGCCATCGCCGGGCCCAACGGATCCGGCAAATCCACGTTGCTGGGCCTGATCGCCGGATTGCTACGCCCCCAACACGGCTCGGTCGACCTGGCCGGGGCCGACGACATCGCGTTGGCCGTGCAGCGCGACCAGGTCGCACAGACGTTTCCCATCACGGTCGGCGAGGTGGTCGCGATGGGGCGCTGGCGCAGGCTCGGCCTGCTGCGCCGCCCGACGCGGACCGATCGCGACATCGTCGACTACTGGATCGACGAACTCGCACTCGATGGGCTTCGCCACCGCAGGCTGGGCGAGTTGTCCGGCGGGCAGCGTCAGCGCACGCTGCTCGCCCAGGCGTTCGCCCAGCAAGCACCCATCCTGCTGCTCGACGAACCGACCGCGGGCCTCGATGCCGACAGCGCCGAAACGGTCTACCGCCACCTTCAGCGGCTGGCCGCGTCGGGCACCACCGTCGTCGCCGCGACGCACGATCCGGATGCGCACGCCCGCTTCGACCACCACATCGACCTGACCGCCTTCGCGGCGGCGATAGGCTCAGGCTGTGCCTCGACATGCCTTCAGCCCCGCCGAACGGCAGGCCGTCTACCGGGCCATAACCGAGCGCCGTGACATGCGCCGATTCGTGCCCGACAGCACGGTTCCCGCCGACGTCCTCGGCCGGTTGCTGCAGGCCGCGCACGCCGCGCCGAGTGTCGGCCTGATGCAGCCGTGGCGGTTCATTCGCGTCACGGACGCCGCGCTGCGCACCAAGATCCACGCGCTCGTCGACGAGGAACGCGCCCACACCGCGGAGGCGCTCGGCCCGCGCGGTGACGAGTTCCTGGCGCTCAAGGTCGAGGGCATCCTCGACTGCGCGGAACTGTTCGTCGTCGCACTCGGTGAGGATCGGGAGCGCCACGTCTTCGGCCGCCGCACGCTGCCGCAGATGGATCTGGCCTCGGTGTCGTGCGCGATCCAGAACATGTGGCTGGCCGCGCGCGCCGAAGGGCTCGGCATGGGGTGGGTGTCGATATTCGAGCCGCGCCCGCTCGCGCATCTGCTGGACATGCCGGATGGCGCCGAGCCGGTCGCGATCCTGTGCCTCGGCCCGGTCCCGGAGTTCCCGGACCGTCCGGTGCTGGAGATCGAGCACTGGACCGTCGGCCGGCCACTGCCCGAGTTCGTATCCGAGAACGGCTGGCCGGGCTGATGACCACCGTCGACCTCAACGCCGATCTCGGCGAGAGCTTCGGAGTGTGGCAGCTCGGCGACGACGAGGCCATGCTGGGCGTGGTGACGAGCGCCAACGTCGCGTGCGGTTTCCATGCCGGAGACCCGGCGCTGTTGCTGCGCACCTGCCGGACCGCGGCGCAGCGTGGCGTGGCCGTGGGTGCGCAGGTCAGCTACCGCGACCTGGCCGGATTCGGCAGACGCTTCATCGACATCACACCCGAGGATCTGACCGCCGACGTCATCTACCAGATCGGCGCCTTGCAGGCGATTGCACATGCCGCCGGTACGACCGTGGCCTACGTGAAACCGCATGGGGCGCTGTACAACACGATCGTCAGCCATCGCGAGCAGGCCGCCGCGGTCGCGGCCGCGGTGGCGGCGGTCGATGCGGGGCTGCCGGTGCTCGGCCTGTCGAGTTCGGTGTTCTTCGCCGAGGCGTCCGCTCGTGGCCTGCGCACGGTGCCCGAGGCCTTCGCCGACCGGGCCTACCGGCCCGACGGCACCCTGGTGTCACGCCGCGAACCGGGATCCGTCCTGCACGATCCCGCCGAGATCGCCGAACGCGTCAGCAGCATGGTGACGTCGGGCCAGGTGACCGCGATCGACGGGACCACCATTCCGATCACCACGGAATCCATTTGCGTACACGGTGATTCGCCAGGCGCGGTGCAGATCGCGACGACCGTGCGGGAGCGGCTTGTCGCAGACGGGATCGAGTTGGCTGCGTTCACTCACGTTGGTTCGTAGCGGGTTGCCGGATCCTCGGCAGCGTGGACGACCGCCGCGAGCACGATGCGAGCCAGATGATCGTCGACGAGGCGGTACTTCACTTCCCGCCCGACACGTTCACCGGCTACCACCCTGGCCGCCTTGAGAATGCGCAAATGCTGGCTCACAAGTGACTGCGGGGTGTGCAGTGCGTCGACGAGCTCATGGACACAGCGGGGAGAACCGTTCAGTTGCAACACAATCGCAATCCGGACCGGTGCCGATATGACGCGAAGTAGCTCGCCCGCCGCGTTGAGAACGGCGACCGGCGGCTGCAGCGGAGGGTCCGGTTGCGCACACACTGTCGTCTCGACGCCCGCACCTCCTCGCCGTCAACCGCACCTCGTCACTGCGCCAAGTTACCGCGCAGCGTGACGCTTGTCGACAATCATTTTCAATAAGGTGGCGGATGTCAATTCAGCGCGATGGCGCTCTCGGTATCCGACGGCGTGTCACGACATCTCGGACACACTCCGTAAAGGTCGAAATAGTGCGTGACGTCCGTGTATTCGGACCGTCGGCCGAGCTGGCTCGTGTGCTCCTCGAATGCCGGCGCCGTGAAACCCACCGCCCGCCCGCACCGGCGACACACCAGATAATGGCGATGTTCGCTCGTCGTGCGCAATCGGTAGAGAACCTCTCCCTCTTCGGCGCGCTGCGTCTCGGCGATCTCATCATCGACAAGGGATCGCAGGATGCGATACACCGTCGTCAGCCCGATCGGCAGCGACCGGTGCTGGCGTAACTCGCGGTGGATCTGCTGTGCGCTGCGGAAGTTCTCGCTGCTACCGAGCACGTCCAGGAGCTCGCGCCGATTTCCCGTCCACCGCCGACGGCTCGGTGATCCGGCGTGCGCAGCACCGACCGAGTCCGTCACGCTTCGTTGTCCTCGTCGGCGAACTCGCCGGGCACCGACGGCGACACGCCCGCCCGCTCATGCGCGGAGCTACCCTCCAACACCCGCTCGGCCTGAAAAACCGCGAGCGCCACCAGTTCCCGTGCCCGATCGTCGACGAGCTGATAGAACATGCGCGTCCCATCCTGACGCACTCCCACAATTCGCCCCCACCTCAGTTTCGCCAGATGCTGCGATGTGGTCGTCGGCGTCTTTCCCACGATCTCGGCAAGTCGGTTCACCGACAGTTCGCCATGGTCGCGCAACGCAAGGATGATCCTGATCCGCGTCGGGTCCGACAGCAACCGAAACACTTCAGTGGCCAGATCCACATACGCACTCTCGGGCCCAAAGCTGCATGCCTTCTTATCTTCGGACATACGAAGATATTAAGGCAGTAACCTGCCGTTGCCAAGCATCTGCGCGGCGCCGGCAAGACAGCGTTTGCCGATGAGGCAAACCGCCTTGCGCGTGGGTCCGGCGGTCATGAGCATGGACTCATGCAAGGGAATGTGAACCGAACCGCCACACCGGATTACGACCCGGCCGGTGATCCGCAGGAGTTCTGGGAAACCGTCTATGGAGACACCGGCCAGTCGTGGAGTGGTCGGGTCAACCTGCACCTCACCGAGCTGGCATCGACCCTGTCGGCGGGACGTGCCCTGGACCTGGGCTGTGGCCAAGGCGGCGACTCGATATGGCTCGCCCAGCGGGGCTGGCAAGTCGTCGCGGTCGACGTCGCCTCCCGCGCCCTCGAACTCGCCGCACACCGCGCGCGGGAACTTCACGTCGACGGTCTGATCGACTTTCAGCGCCATGACCTCAGCGAAAGCTTCCCGGCAGGCACGTTCGACCTCGTGTCGGCGCAGTATCTGCATTCCCCGGTGCGGCTGCAACGCCCGCAGATCCTGCGGCGTGCCGCCGAGGCCGTCGGTCCGGGCGGAATTCTGCTGATCGTCGACCATGGCTCGGCGGCACCGTGGTCATGGGATATCCCCGAGCATCGGTTCTTGTCACCCGATGAGGTTCTGGACTCGCTGAAACTCGATGACGGTCTGTGGGATCGGCTCCGCGTGGCCGCGATCGAGAAGGTGGCCACCGGCCCGCAAGGGCAGGTCGCTACGGTGACAGACCACGTGATCGCCGTGCGCCGCCGTCCGGCTCAGCCGCGGTCAACTCATACCGGATGAGGCGAGCACTGTTGGCCACCACCGCAACCGAGGACGCGTTGTGGAGTACTGCGGCGAGCACCGGCGACAGCGCGCCGGCAGCCCCGACGGCCAGGCCGATGGCGTTCACCGCGATGGACATCGCATAGTTCTGCTGGATCACATCCACGGCACGGCCCCCGAGGTCGCGCACGTCGAGCAGCCGTCGTAGATCGTCGCTCGCCAGCGCGACATCAGCGGTTTCGACTGCGACGTCGGTGCCGCCCAGACCCATCGCGATACCGATGTCGGCTGCTGCGAGCGCCGGTGCATCGTTCACACCATCGCCGATGACTGCGACGGTGTGCCCCTCGTCGTGAAGCTCGCGTACCACTGCGAGTTTGTCCTCTGGCATCACCTCGGCACGCCACTCGGTGATTCCGAGTTCCTCTGCGACGGCGGCCGCGGCGTCCGGGTGATCTCCGGTCAACATCACCATGCGGCGCACGCCCGTCGCACGCAGGGCATTCAACACCTCGAAAGCCTCTGGCCTGACCTCATCTCGAAGGCTGATGAGGCCGATCAGCTTGCCGTCGACCGCGAGCAGCAGCGGCGTCTCCGCACGCTTGCGCAGCTTGTCCACCCATTCCGAGGCACGCTTGGTCACCCGCACTTTTTCCTTGCTCAGCAGCGACGGACTTCCCAGCAGAAGTGTTCGACCGTCGGCCCTGGTGCGCATTCCCAACCCGACGAGGACTTCGCACTCCTCGTGCGGCGGTATCACGATGTGGCGTTCCTGCGTCGACCGGATCACCGCCTCGGCCAGCGGATGACGAGCGTGGATCTCCGAGCTGGCGGCATAGGCCAGAACTTGCTCGGGCTCCCAATCCTTGTGGAAGGCAACGACGTTGGTGACGATCGGACGGCCGATCGTCAACGTGCCCGTCTTGTCGAACACCACCGCGTCAACCCGGCCGGCTTGCTCCAGATGCGAACCGCCCTTGATCAGGATGCCGCGGCGCGCGCCGTTGCCGATCGCGGCACTGATCGCCGTCGGTGTCGCCAGCCCCACGGCGCACGGGCAGGCCACCAGCAGCATCGTCATCGCCCGCCGCACATCCCGCGTCACGACGAGTGTCGCGGCCGAAAGCAGGAACGAGGCAGGGACGAAGCGTCGCGAGAAGTTCTCGCCGACCGTCTGGATGGGTGCACGATCCTGTTGCGCCTCTTCAACGCGGGTGATGATCCGGCCGATCGTCGTGTGCCGCCCCACCGCTTCTGCCCTGACCACGAGCTCACCACGAACCACGACCGACCCGGCGAACACCTTGCTACCGGCCGTCACTGCGACCGGTAGGTTCTCCCCGGTGATCGCAGACTGGTCGACGATCGCCTCGCCTTGACTGACCACACCGTCGACCGCGAGCGCCACTTGCTCGTGGACGACCACCTCATCGCCGATGCGCACAGTGTCGACGCCGACCTCGACCTCGGTCCCATCGGACATCCGCAGCCATACCGTGTCCTGCGTGCCCTGCAGCAGGTTGGCGATGGCGCGACGGGTTCGCCGCAACGTCAGGTCCTGAAGGTATTCGCCGATGTTGAGCAACCACAGAACCGTGAGTGCCACGACGTTTTCCCGCAGCACCAAGCTGGCCACCGTCGCCGCCGACACCAGCACATCGGTTCCGGCGGCGCGGCGACCGGCGAGAGTGCGCAACGCCCCACGCAGGAACGGATAGCCGGTGATTATGGTTGCCCCCGTGGCGAAGGTGCGGCTGGTCGGCCCGAGCAGCGGGGGACGTGCGAACCCGTAACGGCGAATACCCAGTAATGCCAAGGCGATAGCACCGATCGCCATCCGGACGATGTCGGCGTTGTGGACGTCGGCGGAGCGCGGCGTACGCACGGGCACCAGGTGTCGCGCCACCTCGGCAGCCGTCGTGATGGCAGACAGCACCGCGTCACGATCGCAGCGCTTCGGCGAGTACCACACCACCACCGATGCGGTGCGCGGAAAGGCGTGTACCGCACGCACGCCCGCTACCTGGTCGACGGCGTCCTCGACCGCAACCGCCCGCACCGCATCGCCGCGCAACCACGGAGCGCGCACACGCATCCGGCCCGCGGCATCGGACACCACCGTGAGGCTCGCCACGGGCTCAGTGGTCGTGCGAATGTCCGGCATCACCCACGGCAGGCGGCGGCACTTCCTCGCCGATCCGTTCTCGCGCCTCAGCCATCACATCGGCAACCTTCAACCGAGCGGACTCCGCTCCTTCTTCGGCCTTGCGTGCTCCACGCAACGCCCATGCGGTCGTCGTCACCGCCGCTTCACGAACGGGCGCTTTCGCGACCGCTTTACGAAGTCCCTCATACGCAGCGACCCCGACTGCACCGGTTACCACTGTCGTCGCGGCCTTTGCCAGCAAGCCATGCCACACCATTCGCCAAGCCTAACGCCAATTAGTGAAAATGATTGTCGACTGCCTGCCGCGGCGCGGGCCGATTCCCAAACACGCCTGGCATCATGGCCGCGTGGCCACGGACTCGGCGGTATCGCGCTTGCGGCCGAGTTCTATGCAGATACTCGTCGTCGGGATCATCGCGCTCGCGCTCGCCGGTAGCACGCTGCGCGCGTTCGTGGAAGGTACGCCGGATGTGGCGACCGCCGCGACGGTGTTCTGCGGCGTGTTCGTCCAGGCGCTGCCGTTCCTGGCCCTCGGTGTGGTGATCAGCGGACTGATCGCGGTGTTCGTGACGCCGGACCGGCTGGCCCGCTGGCTGCCCGAGCGCACCGGTGCGGCGATCCTGGCGGCCGGTCTCGGCGGCGCCGCGCTACCGGGCTGCGAATGCGGTTCGGTGCCGGTGGCGCGCAGGCTGTTCGGCGAAGGCGGTGTGGGGGCGGCGGCACTGACGTTCATGCTCGCCGCACCGGCGATCAATCCGGTGGTGCTGGTGGCGACGGCCGTCGCCTTCCCCGGCCATCCGCAGCTCGTGGCCGCCCGGTGTGCGGCATCGTTGCTCACCGCACTGATCATGGGTGCAGCCTGGGCCCGGTTCGGCAGGCCGGAATGGATTACGCGCCAGCTGCCGAAACTCCATGACGGCGACGGCCCACGCTGGGCGGTGTTCACCGAGGCCGCCAGACACGACTTCCTGTCCGCATGCTCGTATCTGGTGGTCGGGGCGGCTGCCGCCGCTGCGCTGCACGTGCTGGTCCCCGCCTGGGTGTACGAGCACCTGGCCGGCCAGATCGTGCTCGGGGTGATCACCATGGCCGTCCTGGCCGTGGTGCTCGCGCTCTGCTCCGAGGCCGACGCGTTCGTGGCAGCAAGCCTGACGATGCTGCCACTGTTGCCCCGCCTGGTGTTCCTGGTCGTCGGGCCTGCCGTCGACGTCAAGCTGTTCGCGATGCAGGCCGGGATGTTCGGTCGCGCGTTCGCGATTCGCTTCGCGCCCGCGACCTTCGTCGTGGCCACGCTGGTGGCCACGGCGGTCGGGCTGATCGTGCTGGGGCCGCGGTGAGCCGCGAGACCGAGAACGCGCTCCTGTTGCTGATCGGGGTCAGCACCGCGATCATCGCCGCCACCGGCGCGTACACGCGCTACGTCAAACCCTCGTTGCTGCCCTATCTGGTGGTCACTGCGGTGCTGCTGATCGCACTGGCGCTCGCGGCGATCGTGCGCGACATCCGGGGGCACGCCGATTCCCACGACCATCAGCACCGGCCCGGTGTCGCCTGGCTGCTGCTCATCCCGATCGCCCTGCTGGCCTTTGTGGTACCGCCCGCGATCCGCCCGGACGCCGCATCGGTTACCGAGGTGTCGACCGATGTGCTGCGCAGGCCGTTTCCGCCGCTGCCGGACGGAGCGGCGCCGGAAGTATCTCTGCCTGATGTGCTGATTCGGGTGGCTCAGGACACCGCGGGCACACTCGATGACCGCACGATCACCGTCACGGGGTTCACGATGCGCGACGGCGATCGCACCGATCTCGCCCGTGTGGTGATCATCTGCTGTGCGGCTGACGCGCAACTCGCCCGCATCCGCCTGTCGGGACCCGCGGCGGCCGACGTGGCGAGCTACCCCGAGAACACCTGGGTCCGGGTCGAAGGAAAAGTGCCTGCCGGACAGAGCGATTCGGGCGGCCGCACGATACCCACGATGACGGTGCAGCGGGTGTCACGCACCGATCCGCCACCCCACCCGTACGCCTATTGACGTCCTGCCAGCGCACAGTCCCGGCAGTGAGTTCCACCCGGCACCCGGTAGTACAGACAGCAACTGCGGCGGCGAAACGTCAGGCCGGTCAGCTCCCCGGTGCCCCGCAGAACGCCCATGTCCAACAACGATTCCGTCAGCGCCACCACCCGGTCACGCAATTCCGGCCGCGCACGGGTCAATTCGTCTGCGGCCGCGACCAGCGCGGCTGCGGCGTTGCCGTGCAGGAGCCGAGGTGCCATCTTGACGCGCATGCCCGCGGCGAGCGGCTCCAGATGGTCTTCGACGACGATCCGGTACAACCGGTTCGGCAGCGCATCGTCGAGGCAAGCGGATTCACCGAACGCGTCGGGCAATCTGAGCTCGGTTCCGGTACCGGACCGTTGGAGATGTGCGAGATCGGGCAGGACGCCATAGCCCGGCGTGCAGGCGAGCAAGGGTGACCACAGCCGTGAGGCATGGCTGAACTGCACAAGAGACGCGCCGATGCGAAGATCCGTCGTCCCACAGCGTTCGGCGGTCGCCCCGATGAGGTCGACGCAGCCGTCTGAGTAGCATTGCCGGACCGGTACCCAGCCGTCGGAATCACCACCCACGACGATCCCGAAAAATCCGCCGAATGTGGCGATTTCGGCGAGAATCTCGTCGACGTTCACGGTGCGGGGATCCTCGGCAGAACCGTGACCCGCGGCATACCCATGGTGTCATCGATCCGAGCGTCGACGCCGTACACCGCGGCGAGCAGGTCGACCGTGAGCACCTCGTGCGGCGTGCCAACCGCGACCATCTGCCCGCGATCGAGCACGCAGATCCGGTCGCAGTAGGCCGCAGCGAGATTGAGGTCGTGCAGCGCGGCGATCACGGTGGCCCCGGTCTCGCGCATCAAGTGCAGGGCGTCGTGCTGATGCCGTAGGTCAAGGTGATTGGTGGGTTCGTCGAGCACGATCACGTCGGTACGTTGAGCCAATGTTCGCGCGATCAGCGCGCGCTGCTTCTGACCACCGGACAACTGATTGAACGGCGCGTGGCCGAGTTCGGCGATGTCGAGGGCCGCGAGAGCCGACTCGATGATGTCGCGGTCGGAGGCGTTGTCGCCTTCGAACGACCGCTTGTACGGTGTGCGCCCCATCGCCACGACGTCGAACACGGTCAACTCGAAATCGCCTGCGATATCTTGCAGCACGGCCGCGATCCGCTGCGCCGCACGCTTGCCCGGGAGCCGCCACACATCGTCGCCGTCGACGAGAATCTGCCCCGCGGTGGGTCGCTGGGCCCGGTACAGCGTTCGCAGCAGGGTGGTCTTGCCCGCGCCGTTGGGCCCTACGACCGCCACCATCTCGCCCGGGGCGACGTCGAGCGAAACGTCGCGCACCAACGCCTTTCCGCGCATCGTCACCGACACCGACTGGATCGAGCACCGCGCCGTCATGCCGGCGCCTTGCGCCGCATCAGCCACAGGAAGAACGGCCCGCCGACGAGGGCGGTGAGAATACCGACGGGAAGCTCCTCTGGCGTGGCCACGGTTCGCGCGACGATGTCGCACGCCACGAGGAACGTGGCACCCAGCAGTGCGGCCGCGGGCAGGGCGCGGCGGTGGTCGGCGCCGACCAGCAGGCGCACGACGTGCGGCATGATCAACCCGACGAAGCCGATCGTGCCGCTCACCGCGACCATGGCGCCGACCATGAGCGCGACGACGACGAACATCGCGCCGCGGAACCGGTGCACGTCGAGGCCCAGCGAGGCCGCGGCCTCCTCGCCGGTGTAGAGCAGGTTCAGTGACCGCGTGACCGCCAAAAGGACGACCACACCGACGAATACGACCGCGGCGGGCACCCAG
The DNA here is from genome assembly GCF_049241375.1 of Mycolicibacterium wolinskyi str. Jessa 2025. NCBI lineage: Bacteria > Bacillati > Actinomycetota > Actinomycetes > Mycobacteriales > Mycobacteriaceae > Mycobacterium > Mycolicibacterium wolinskyi. The sequence continues at coordinate 693,439 of NZ_CP185960.1, read as the reverse complement.
ACCATCGGCCAGGTGGCACCGCCGAGTCCGCCCAGCATCCAGCGCACCGCGGCCTGCGCCTTGTGCGGGTCGTCGGACGTGACGATGATTAGGCTCGCCAGCGCGGACAGCACCTCGGCCACCGCGACGCCCGCCAGGATCAACCGCACCGTAGTCATCCGACCGCCGGATCGGGCCAGGAAGTACACCGCGACAAGCGCGGCCAGCGCACCACCGAACGCCGCGAGCGGAAGCGTGACGATCTGCAGGGCTCCCACACCGAGCACCAGCACGACGACCGCACCGACCGATGCGCCGGAGGACACCCCGAGCAACATCGGATCGGCAAGTGGATTGCGCACCACCGCCTGCAGCGTCATACCGCATGCCGCGAGGCCCGCGCCGATCACCGCGGCCAGCACCACGCGCGGCAGCCTGGCGCCCAGCACGATCGATTCGCGCACTGCCGGCCAGGACTGTTCGGCCAGTCCCGGATGAATGGCATGCGCGACGATCGCCCACACCTCACCCGGCGCGATGGGCACCGACCCGACTGCGACACCCGTGGTCATCGCAGCCGCCAACATCGCCGCGAGCGCCATCAGGACCAACCCGTACGGAATCCCGCGACGGCCGGCAAGGCTCACTAAAACCGCTCCGGATGCAGTTGCCTGGCAAGGGCTTCCACTGCACGGGCAATCCGCACACCCACCACCACCGACGACAGCGGAAGCACGGCGAACCGCTCGTCGCGGATCGCCGGGACATGCTGCAGCAGGGGGTGGCCCATCAGGAACTTCTTCTTCTGCTCGACGGGCTGATCGCCGTAGTCGTAGATCAGGATGACGTCGGGCGACCGTTCGGCGAACTGCTCGAAGGACACATCGGCCCACACCTTCGGGACATCGGAGAACAGGTTCACGCCACCGGCGGCCGTGATCATCTCGTTGCCGATCCCCTTGCCGCCGGACGTGAACACCGTCGCCTCACCACTGTCGTAGACGGCTACCGTGACGGGCGCGGCTCCCCGCACTTTCGACTCGGCCCGTTCGAGGTCGCGGTGCAACTGGTCGACCTGCTCCTCAGCGCGGTCGCTGATTCCGAAAATCCGTCCGATGCCGCGAAGTTCGGCGTCCACCGTGGACATCGTCGCGGGCTCGGACGAGCAGTCCTCGATGTTGAGGTAGGTGTCGATTCCCACATCGGCGAGCCGGTGCCGGGCGCGGCCCTCCTTCTCGTCGAAGGCACTGTCCCACCCGCCGTAGACGAAATCGGGCTCGACCGCCAGCAGTGCCTCATAGGACGGATACTCCTCGGCGAGCACCGGCACGCTGTCGTAGGCGGCCTGATACTCCGGCAGGATCCGGTCGTCCAGATAGGACGTGCCGACCATCGACTTCTCCAGGCCGAGGGCCAGCAGCGTCTCGATCGCATGCTGATTGAGGGCGACCGCGCGGGTCGGCGGCCGATCGTAGGTCGTGGTGACGCCGCAGTTGTCCACTGTCACCGGGAATCCCGGCGGAGTGCCGGCTGTGGTCTGCGTTGCGGCGTTACCGGCACATCCCGACGCCAAGAGCAATGACGCCATCACGACGACCATCCAACGACCGGTCATGGGCTCTCCCATCCTCTCTGGGGAGATCCGCCCCAGTGCTTGCGAGGTGGCGACTGCGGGGTGTGTCTGGCTCTCGCCGGTCAGCGCGCTGACCGAGCGATCACAGTGGCGGGACCGCGCCGGATTCACACCGGCTTCCACGTTCCGCAGTCGCCTATCGGTGTCGATAGTAGGTCAGCGGGTGCCCGCCACCGGCAGCAGTGCCATCTCCCTGGCGTTCTTGATCGCCGTGGCAACCTGTCGCTGCTGCTGTGGGGTGAGTCCGGTGACCCGACGCGAGCGGATCTTGCCCCGCTCACTGATGAAGGTCCGCAGCAGTTGGACGTCTTTGTAGTCGACGTGTGTGACGCCGAGAGCCTTGAGCTGATTGCGCCTCGGCTTCTTGAGTTCAATTGCTGGCGTGCGCTTTCGCGGAGTCTTCTTGGCCATTTACCAGCTCGACTTCCGCACGCCGGGCAGCTCGCCGCGATGCGCGAGCTCCCTGACCCGAACCCGGGAGAGCCCGAACTTGCGCAGGTGCCCGCGCGGCCTGCCGTCCACGGAGTCGCGGTTGCGCAGCCGCACCGGACTTGAGTCACGCGGAAGTCGCTGCAACGCCGAAACCGCCGCGGCCCGTTGTTCTCTCGTGCTCGCCGGATTCCGGATGATGTCCTTGAGCTCGGCCCGCCGTTCGGCGTAGCGCGCGACCAGCTTGTGCCGTTGCTCGTTCTTGACGATCTTGGACACCTTGGCCATCAGCGCTCCTCGCGGAAGTCGACGTGCTTGCGGATCACCGGGTCGTACTTCTTCAGCACGATGCGGTCCGGATCGTTGCGCCGGTTCTTGCGCGTCACGTAGGTGTAGCCGGTTCCCGCAGTGGATCTCAGCTTCACGATCGGCCGAATGTCGGTGCGCGCCATCAGATCTTCTCCCCTCGACTGCGCAGCCGGGCCACGACTGCCTCGATGCCGTCGCGGTCGATCACCTTGATCCCTTTGGCGCTGACCCGCAACCGCACCCGGCGCCCCTCACTCGGCAGGTAATAGGTCTTGTTCTGGATGTTCGGGTTCCAGCGCCTGCTACTCCGCTTGTGTGAGTGCGACACCGTGTTGCCGAAGCCGGGCGATCGCCCGGTGACTTGGCAGTGGGCCGACATTGAATCTCCTTCGCCTCGAGGTACCGTTGTTTAAGCATAATGATAATCGTTTTCAATAGTTAATCGGGAGGCCAGGTGAGAACGCCTGTTGTGCTGGTGGCGGGCCAGGGCGACACCGACCGCGTCGTCGAGCAGTTGAGCCGCAAGCCGGGAACCGTGCTGGTTCGCCACACCTACGACGGCCAGGTGGTGCTGCGGACGGTGGGCACCGCGGCCGACACGTCGGACTGGCCGCTTGAGCTGGCCCACGGCTGCGTGTCCTGCACGGTGCGCGACGACCTGCTCGTGCTCCTCCGCCGCCTGCACCGGCGCAGCGACGTCGCTCGTATCGTGGTGCAACTGATGCCGTGGCTCGAGCCGGAGCCGGTGTGTTGGGCGATCGACAACATCCACGTGTGCGTCGGCCCCGGCTACATCGACGGACCGGCCGCGCGCGACGTGAGTATCGAGGCGGTCGTCAGCTGTGTCGACACCTCGGCGTGGCTGCCTCAGGCGGTCGGCGAGGACGAACTCGATGACGGCCGCACGGCCGCACAGGTGGTGGTAGGCCAAGCCGAGTTCGCCGACGTACTGGTGCTCACCGAACCGGAGGCGACCACGCTGGCGGTGCTGCGCCGGCTGGCACCGCGGGCCCGCATCACGGTCGGATGCGACCGCGTCGAGATGGCGCTCGCGCATCTCGAACCCGACAGCCGGCGTGGCCGCGCCGCCTCTCCCCACGATCCACTGCTGGCCGGCGAGCCCCCACTCGACCGCGACGGCGAGGTCGGGATCGTCGAATTCACCGCAAGACGGCCGTTTCATCCGCTGCGGCTGCACGCGGCCATCGACCTGCTACTCGACGGCGTCGTGCGCACCCGTGGCCGAGCCTGGCTCGCGAACCGGCCCACCGACGTCATGTGGATCGAATCCGCAGGCGGTGGAATGCATTTCAGCAACGCCGGGAAGTGGCTGGCGGCAATGGATTCCAGCGAGCGCGCCTACGTCGACCCCGAACGGCGGGCGATGGCCGCCATCGACTGGGACGACCGGTTCGGCGACCGTCACGTATCCCTGACGGTCCTGATCTGCGGGGCCCGGCCCGACGACATCGTCGACGCGTTACGCGGCGCCCTGCTGACCGACGACGAACTCGGCAGGCCCGGCGAGTGGGCGCACTACCCCGACCCGTTCGGGGACTGGCACGAGGACCCGTGCGACGACCAACCCGGAGCCGGCGAGACCGCCGCACCGGGCCGCCATCAAGGAGAACAGCAATGAAACAAGGAATCCACCCCGACTACCACCCCGTCGTATTCCAGGACGCGGCCACCGGCAAGCAGTTCCTCACCCGGTCGACCGCGACCAGCACCCGCACCGTGGAATGGCCCACGCCCCAGGGCGTACAGACGCTGCCGTTGATCGTCGTCGACGTCACCAGCGACTCGCATCCGTTCTGGACCGGCTCGGCACGGCATATCGACTCCGCCGGGCAGGTGGAGAAGTTCCGCAGGCGTTACGGATAGGCGCCTCTATGGTGGGGCCATGCGGCTCAAACCCGGCAGGCCCGACCTGGCGTCCTACGCACGGTTTTTCGACGCGCCGGCGGCGGCCCCGCAATCCCCGGTCACGGTCACCTGGGCCGGCGTCACCACGCTGCTGGTGGACGACGGATCGACTGCCATCCTGACCGACGGATTCTTCTCGCGCCCGGCACTATTGCGGGTGGGCCTCGGGAAAGTCGCGCCGTCACTGCCCCGCATCGACGGCTGCCTGGCCCGGCTGGGCGTGCAGCGCCTGGCCGCCGTGTTGCCGGTGCACACCCACTTCGACCATGCGATGGATTCGGCAGTGGTCGCCGCACACACCGGTGCACAGCTCGTGGGCGGAGCGTCGGCCGCACAGGTGGGTCGCGGGGGTGGCCTGCCGGACGACAGACTCGTCACCGTGACCCCCGGCGAACCGGTTTCGCTCGGCGCCTACGACGTGACGCTCTTCGAGTCGGAACACTGTCCGCCCGACCGGTTTCCCGGCGTCATCTCCGAGCCGGTGGTGCCGCCGGCGAAAGCCTCGGCATACAAATGCGGCGAGGCCTGGTCGACGCTGATCCACCACCGTGACACCGGCAGGCGCCTGCTGATCGTGGGCAGTGCCGGCGCCGTCGCGGGCGCGCTGACCGGCCAGCGTGCCGACGTCGTCTATCTCGGCGTGGGCCAGCTGGGCCTGCAGCCCGAGCACTATCTGCACGACTACTGGACCGAAACCGTCCGGGCCGTCGGCGCGCGGCGCGTCGTACTCATCCACTGGGACGACTTCTTCCGGCCACTGCACAAGCCGCTGCGCGCGCTGCCGTACGCCGGTGACGATCTGGACGTCTCGATGCGCGTTCTGACGCGGCTGGCCGATCAGGACGGCGTCGCACTGCACCTGCCCACACTGTGGGAAGCGAGCGATCCGTGGGCGTTCAGCTGACCCGGTGATACGCCGGCGGCAGCGGCATACCCAGCTCGGCCATCACCGATCGGAGCCTGGTCGGGTAGTCGGTGATGATGCCGTCGACCCCCAACGCGATCTGCGCGCGCATCGTCTCGACGTCGTTGACGGTCCACGGAATCACCCGCAACCCCAAGCCATGTGCCCGGTCCACGAACGCGCGATCGGTGACCAGGCGGTAGTTCGGCGACAGCACGTTGGCGCCCACCACCATGGCGCCTGCGATGGGATCGCCGACCACGGCGGGATTCACCCCGGCCAGCCAGGGCGAATCGGGGACCCACGTGGTCTCGTCCCACAGGGCGACCCGGGGAATCGACGGTTCGGCCCGCTGCACGAGCGGCAGCGTGCGCCAGTCGAAACTCTGGATGTCGACCTTGTCCACCTTGCCGGCGGCGCGCACCGCGGCCAAGATGACGTCGACGAATTCCTCTGGGCCGGCCGATGTTTCGGGTTTGTCGGCCTCGATCTTCGTTTCGATGTTGAAACGGACGTCGGCCCCGTAGGAGTCGGTCAGCGCGAACACCTCGGGCAGGGTGGCGATTTTGTTGCCGCGCACCACTTCAGCGTCCGGGTAGCCGGACAGCAGTTTGCCGCAATCGAGTGTGCGGACCTGCTCAATCGTGAGATCGTGCACCAATTTGCCGACATAGGGGTACATGGGGTCGCCGGGGAACGCGGGCGCGGTGTCAGAACATTTGGCCGCGTCGATCACCGGGTCATGCCACACCAGTGGCTGGTGGTCCGTGGTGAGCACGATGTCGAGTTCAAGGGTGCTGACACCCAGCTCGAGTGACTTCGCGAACGCCCGCAACGATTCCTCTGTCGTCTCACCGCGACCGCCCCGGTGCGACTGCAGGTCGAACCCGTCGGGCGCGGCGACGGCCCGTGGAACTGACTGGAAGGTGGCGGCCAGTGCGAACAGCATGAGTAACGAGGCGGCCCTACGCATGGTTGACCACGCTATCCACCGGAACCGGTACCTTCAGGACCGCACGGGGCGACCGTGCGAATAGTCACCGAATGTTCGACTGGCCGAAAGGAACTGCCACGTGATTCTGGCGGTGGTGCTGTTGGCCGTCGTTCTGGTGTTCGCGCTGGCTCGACCCGAAGGCTGGCCGGAGGCCGCGGTGGCGGTCCCGGCGGCGGGCCTGTTGATCCTGGTCGGCTCGATCACGGTCGAGCAGGCCACCGACGAGGTGACCAGGCTGCTGCCGGTCGTGGGATTCCTCGCAGCCGTTCTGGTGCTCGCGCACATCTGTGACCGGGAGGGGCTGTTCCACGCCGCGGGAACGCTCATGACGCGCACGAGTGCGGGCAGCCCGCGCCGGCTCATGGCGATGGTGTTCGTGATCGCCGCCGCGACCACCGCCGCGCTGAGTCTCGACGCGACGGCCGTGCTGCTCACACCGGTTGTGCTCGCGAGCGCACGCGCGATGTCGGTCCCGTCGCGGCCGCACGCCTACGTCACCGCACACTTGGCGAACACCGCGTCCCTGGTGTTTCCGGTGTCCAATCTGACCAACCTGCTGGCGTTCACGACCGCGGGCATCTCGTTCATCCAGTTCACCGCGGTCATGTCGCTGCCGTGGCTGGCGGCCCTTGCCGTCGAGTTCGTGATCCTGCGTTGGTTTTTCGCTCGTGAACTGAGCCTCACCCAGCCTGCGGCGCCGCCGCCCGCGCCCGAGCTGCCGGTGTTCGTGCTCGTCGTGCTCGCGGCCACGCTGGCCGGTTTCGTCGGCACCTCGCTGCTCGGCCACTCCCCCGCGTGGGCGGCACTCGCCGGTGCGGTCGTGCTGGGGACACGCAGCCTGGTCAACGGCCGCAGCACCGTCACCGGAATCGTGCGCGCGGTCAACCTGCCGTTCCTGGCGTTCGTGCTGTGCCTCGGCATCGTCGTCGACGCGGTCATGCTGCACGGCCTCGACGAGGTGATGCGGGATGTGCTGCCAGTCGGCAACTCGCTTCCGGCCCTGCTCGGGTTGGCCGCCATCGCCGCGGTGCTGTCCAACGCCGTCAACAACCTGCCCGCGGTCCTCGTGTTGCTACCACTGGTCGCGGCGTCCGGCCCTGGCGCGATCCTCGCCGTGCTGATCGGGGTGAACATCGGGCCGAACCTCACCTACGTCGGGTCCCTGGCGAATCTGCTGTGGCGCGACGTGGTGCACCGCAACGGATTGCGCGCCCCGTTCACCGAATTCAGCTTCGTCGGGTTGTGCACGGTTCCACTGACGCTGGTGGCGGCGGTACTCGGCTTGTGGGCGGGGCTGCGAATATTCGGCGTCTAGCTGACGCTGTTCACTTGGCCGTGCCGCACCGTTCGTGTTGACCGGGTAGCACGGCGCAGGTGACCGACAACTCCGGCGTGAGCAGACGAACGTTGCTATTGGCGGGTAGCACCACCGCGATACTGGGGGCGGGCGTCGGCGTCGCCGCCGACGAGATCGTTCGGGCCACCACGAGCGGACCGGACCTGTGGCAGCGTGAAGACCCCAGCGGCGCACCGCGTATGAGCGGTCTGCATCTGCAATACGGCGCGGACGCCGCGTCCGAGGTGGTGGTGTCCTGGCACACCGACACGGCGGTCGGCAAGCCGCGGGTCATGTTCGGCACCCCGAGCGACGGCCTCGGCGAAACCGCAGAGGCCGACACCGTCACCTACCGCGACGCACAGTCCGGCATCGAGATCCGCGTCCACCATGCCCGGCTCACCGGCCTCCTGCCCGACACCGACTACGTCTATGCGGCCGTGCACGACGGCGCCAGTCCCGAACTGGGCACGGTGCGTACGGCGCCACGCGGCCGGGCTGCACTGCGCTTCACCAGCTTCGGCGATCAGTCGACGCCCACGCTGGACGCCATGGTCGCCGACGCGTTCGGCAGCGACAGCCTCGGATCGCCTGCGGCCGGGGACATCACCACCGCGGTCGAGCGTATGCGGCCGTTGTTCAATCTCGTCAACGGAGATCTGTGCTATGCCAACCTGTCCGGCGACCGCGTCCGGACGTGGTCCAACTGGTTCGAGAACAACTCGCGCTCGGCGCGTTACCGGCCGTGGATGCCGGCGGCAGGCAATCACGAGAACGAGCTCGGCAACGGGCCGATCGGCTACAGCGCGTATCAGACCTACTTCGCGCTGCCCGATTCCGGGGCCGACGCCGAACTGCGCGGCATGTGGTACGCGTTCACCGCGGGCGCGGTACGGGTGATCAGCCTCAACAATGACGACGTGTGTTACCAGGACGGTGGCAACTCCTACGTCCACGGATATTCCGGAGGCGCGCAAAGGCGTTGGCTGGAGCGCGAATTGGAGCGAAGCAGCGGAGACCCCGACATCGACTGGATCGTCGTATGCATGCACCAGACGGCGGTGTCGACCGCGGACCGCACCAACGGCGCCGACCTCGGCATCCGCGAGAACTGGCTGCCGCTGTTCGACCGCTACGGCGTCGACCTGGTGGTGTGCGGCCATGAACATCACTACGAGCGCTCACACCCGATCCGGGGCACGCTGCCGACCGACACGTTGACCCCGATACCGGTCGAACCTGGCGGTGGCACAGTACATCTCGTGATCGGTGGCGGCGGTACGTCGATACCGTCGAACCGCATGTTCTTCGCCGAACCGCGCTGCCGCGTGCTCACCGGGGTCGAGGCGCCCGACCCCGCGCCGAAGAAACGCAAACCGCGATATGTCGAGGAATCCGCACCGTGGTCGGCGTTCCGCGACCTCGACAACGCCTACGGGTTCGTGATGTTCGATGTCGATCCAGGCGTGCCGGGCGGTGAGACGTCGATCGAGGCAACGTATTTCGCGGTGACCGGTCTGTTCGGTGAGACGACGCCGGTGGATCGTTTCACCCTGCGCAAGCCGCGCAAGGCCTGATCTCAGCTGCGGCGCTGACGCGCGATCTCGGCGAGCACCACGCCCGCGGCCACCGAGGCGTTGAGCGACTCGGTCGGCCCGGCCATCGGGATCGACACCACCGCGTCACAGTTCTCCCGGACCAGGCGCGAGAGTCCCTTGCCCTCGGAGCCGACCACCACGACCATCGGGCCCGTGCCGTCGAGTTCGTCGAGCGTGGTGTCCCCACCGGCATCCAGCCCCACGATCTGCAGACCGGCGTCGGCCCAGCTCTTCAGGGTCCGGGTGAGATTCGTGGCGCGCGCCACCGGCGTGCGGGCCGCGGCGCCCGCGCTCGTGCGCCAGGCCACCGCGGTCACCGAAGCCGAGCGGCGCTGCGGGATCACCACACCGTGCCCGCCGAAGGCGGCCACCGAACGCACGATCGCACCGAGGTTGCGCGGATCGGAGATGTTGTCGAGCGCCACCAGAAGTGCGGGGGTGGCGTCCGCCTCGGCCGCCGAGAGCAGATCCTCGGGGTGGGCGTAGTTGTACGGCGGCACCTGCAGTCCGAGCCCCTGATGCAGCGCGTTCGAGCTCATCCGGTCCAGATCGGTGCGCGGCACCTCCAGAATCGAGATGCCGCGGTCTGCGGCGATCTGAACGGCTTCGGTGACCCGCTCGTCGGCGTCGGTGCCCAGCGCGACGTACAACGCGGTGGCCGGGACCTTCGCCCGCAGGCACTCGAGCACCGGGTTGCGGCCGAGCACCAACTCGGTGTCGTCGGTCTTGCGGGGCCTGCCCTGCTGTTGGCGCGCCGCCTTGGCCGCCTTCTTCGCGGCCGGATGGTTCGGCCGCATGTGCGCAGGCGGCGTCGCGCCGCGGCCTTCGAGCCCACGCCGACGTACGCCGCCGGATCCGACCGGCGGGCCTTTCTTCGTTCCCGATTTACGAATCGCGCCGCGGCGCTGTGAATTTCCGGCCATTACTTGGTATCCCGATCGAGTAAGGCCCACTGCGGGCCGTCGGCGGTGTCGGTGACCTCGATGCCGGCCTCTTTCAGGCGGTCCCGGATCGCGTCGGCAGCCGCCCAGTCACGGTTGGCGCGCGCTTCGGTCCGGCTCGCGAGGGCCCACTGCACGAGGACGTCGACGGCGGCCAGCGCGGCCGAGGTCTCGTCGCGCGACTCCCAGCGTTCGTCGAGTGGATCGCAGCCCAGGATGCCCATCATGGACCGGATCGCGGTGGCCTGCGCCATCGCGCCGTCGTGATCGCCCGCGTCGAGCGCCCGGTTGCCCTCGGCCCGCGCGGCGTGCACCTCGGCGAGCGCGATCGGCACCGAGAGGTCGTCGTTGAGCGCCGCCGCGAACTTCGGCGTCCAGTCACCGACCGAGATGCTGCCGACCCGGTTGCGCACCCGGTGGAGGAAATCTTCTATGCCGGTGTAAGCCTTGACCGCATCCTGCAGCGCGGTCTCGGAGAACTCCAGCATGGACCGGTAGTGCGCACTGCCCAGGTAGTACCGCAGCTCGGCGGCCCGGACGCGTTGCAGCACAGCGGGTATCGCGAGCACATTGCCCAGCGACTTGCTCATCTTCTCGCCGCCCATGGTCACCCAGCCGTTGTGCAGCCAGTACCGCGCGAACCCGTCACCGGCCGCGTGGGCCTGGGCGATCTCGTTCTCGTGGTGCGGGAAGACCAGGTCCATGCCGCCGGCGTGGATGTCGAACTCGGCGCCCAGGTAGGCCTCGCACATCGCGACACATTCCGTGTGCCAGCCGGGACGGCCGCGGCCCCACGGGGTCGGCCAGGACGGCTCACCGGGTTTGGCACCCTTCCACAGCGTGAAGTCGCGCTGATCTCGCTTGCCGGTCGCGACGCCTTCACCCTGGTGCACGTCGTCGATCCGGTGTCCGGACAGCTCGCCGTAATCGGGCAGGCTGAGCACGTCGAAGTACACGTCGCCGCCCGCTGCGTAGGCGTGGCCCTTGTCGATGAGTCGTTCGATGAGCTCGACCATCTGGGTGATGTGCCCGGTGGCGCGGGGCTCAGCCGACGGTGGCAGCACCCCCAGCGCCTCGTAGGCGGCCGTGAAGGCGCGTTCGTAGGTCGCGGCCCACTCCCACCACGGACGGCCCGCATCGGCGGCCTTGTTGAGAATCTTGTCGTCGATGTCGGTGACGTTCCGGATGAACGCGACGTCGTAGCCGTTGGCGGTCAGCCAGCGGCGCAGCACATCGAAGGCGACGCCGCTACGGACGTGACCGATGTGCGGCAGACCCTGCACGGTCGCGCCGCACAGGTAGATCGAGGCGTGCCCTGGCCGCAACGGCACGAAATCACGTACGGCACCCGTCATGGTGTCGTAGAGACGTAGGTCGGTGTCGGTCACTCTGGCCGACCGTTCGCTCCGCTCACGACGGGCCAGCTTACCGGGCTATTCAGCGGGAATTACCAAAGCGGTCGCGATGGCGGCCAATCCTTCGCCCCGACCGGTCAACCCGAGACCGTCGGTGGTGGTCGCCGACACCGAGACCGGCGCGCCCACCAACTCCGTGAGCACGCGCTGCGCCTCCTCGCGGCGCGGCCCGATCTTCGGCCGGTTGCCGATGACCTGAACCGCGGCGTTGCCGACGCGGTAGCCGGCCGACTGGAGCAATCCGTGCACGTGCCGCAGCATGTCGGCGCCGCTGACGCCATGCCATTCCGGGCGCCCGGTGCCGAACACCGTGCCGAGATCGCCGAGACCGGCCGCGCTCAGCAAGGCGTCACACAGGGCGTGCGCGGCGACATCGCCGTCGGAATGGCCCGCGCAGCCGTCGGCGTCGTCGAAGTGCAGGCACAGCAGCCAGCACGGCCGGCCCGCCTCGATCGGATGGACGTCGGTTCCCAGCCCGACCCTCGGCAGCATCACGTGTCGCGGGCCAGCACTGCTTCGGCGAGCAGCAGGTCCATCGGAGTGGTGATCTTGAAGGCGAGCGGGTCCCCGTCCACGATTTGCACGGGTGTACCGATCTGCTCGACGAGGGAGGCGTCGTCGGTCACGCCGCCCGCACCCGCCCGCCCGTAGGCGCGGCGCAGCACGTCGGCGTGAAAGCCCTGCGGTGTCTGTATGGCACGCAAACCGGCGCGTTCCGGCGTGCCCAGCACCGCACCGTTGGCGTCGACGGCTTTGATGGTGTCGGCCAGCGGCAGGCCGGGAACCACCGCCGCATGCCCGTCCCGCAGCGCCTGCACGACGCGGGCGATCAGGGCGGGCGGCGTCAACGCTCTCGCGGCGTCATGCACCAGGATGAATTCGGCGTCGCCGGCGGCTTCAAGCGCGAGCCCAACGGACGCGGTCCGGTCGGCTCCGCCGGCGACGATCTCGGCGTCGCCGCCGAACACGAGCTTCGACTCGTCGGTGAGTGCGGGCGGAACCGCAACCACGACCCGATCGATCACCCCGGAAGCACGAAGCCCCGCGAGGGCGTGCTCCAGCAGGGGCGAACCCCCCAATTTGACGAATGCTTTCGGTCGCCCCGCGCCGAGCCGCTCACCAGAGCCGGCAGCCGGGACGACGGCAACCGTTGCCACAGCGTGTCAGGACGCTGCGGCCAGAACCTCATCGAGGATGGTCTCCGCCTTGGCGTCATCGGTGTTCTCGGCCAGCGCGAGCTCACCGACGAGAATCTGCCGGGCCTTGGCCAGCATGCGCTTCTCACCGGCGGACAGGCCGCGCTCCTGATCACGACGCCACAGGTCGCGGACGACCTCAGCAACCTTGTTCACGTCGCCCGAGGCCAGCTTCTCGAGGTTGGCCTTGTAGCGGCGCGACCAGTTGGTCGGCTCTTCGGTGTGCGGCGCACGCAGCACCTGGAAAACCTTGTCGAGGCCTTCCTGGCCCACGACGTCACGAACACCGACATACTCCGCATTCTCTGCGGGTACTCGAACGGTCAGATCCCCTTGGGCGACCTTGAGGACGAGATATTCCTTCTGCTCGCCTTTGATAGTCCGGGTTTCGATCGCCTCGATCAACGCAGCACCGTGGTGTGGATAGACGACGGTGTCTCCGACCTTAAAAATCATCTGATTCGAGCCCCTTTCGCTACTCCATGCTAACACGGGCCTCGATCACACGCGGACCAACGGCGCAGGTCAGGGGCACTGCAGGTGAAGAGTAGGGGTTGACATGGTGACGAAACCGTGCAACCGCACCACCCCCGCCGGGCCCGAAAGAGACCGCCGCGCAAACTCGTTCCGAACATGTTCGACCGCAGATCGGGCCCTCCATCAAGCCCTCGTATTCCGCCTATCACCCCCACCTACTACTCTGCATAGTCGAAGATGGGCGACCCAGTTCAGGAGGCTTGAGTGAACCGCTTGACATTCCGCGCCTCGGCCGGTTTGGCCGCGTGCGGCCTGGCCGCCGCCGTGGCACTCACCGCATGTGGTGCCGGGCAGGTCTCCCAGACAGCCACGCAGGAGCCCGCGGTCAACGGCGTCAACGCCCAGGCCGGTCAGGTCTCGCTGCGTAACGTGCACCTGCGCGCGCCGCAGCAGGGTGACTACGTCGAGCCGGGCTCGGCGGTCGAGCTGCTGTTCGTGGCGGTCAACGACTCGCCCGAAGCCGACAACAAGCTGGTGTCGATCACGTCGGATGTCGGTGAGGTGTCCCTCTCGGGCGACAGCACGGTCCCGGCGAACGGTGTGCTCCTGGTCGGCGAACCCGACGGGCAGCTCGCTCCGGTCGAGGAGGCCGAGTCCGCCGACGCCGTCACGGCCGAGGTTTCGCTCACGAAGCCGATCACCAACGGTCTGCTCTACGACTTCACGTTCAACTTCGAGAACGGTAAAACCACTGTCGCCGTGCCGATCTCGGCGGGCAACGAGCCGCGCCGCGACCAGACCGGCGAGACGCAGGAAGCCGAAGGCGGCGAGGCGGGCGGCCACCACTAGGCCGCACCGGGTGTCCTGACCGGAAGTGTCGGTGCCAGCCGATACTGTCACTGCGTGGCCGGTTCGAAAGTACGTTCGCAGTACCGCTGCTCGGAGTGTCAGCACGTCACGCCCAAGTGGGTTGGCCGCTGCTCCAACTGCGGCACCTGGGGAACCGTAGACGAGGCAGCCGTGCTGTCCTCGGTCGGCGGTTCAGTCCGGCGGTCGGTCGCCCCGAACTCTCCCGCCGTCCCGATCACGTCCATCGATCCCGGCGTCACGCGGCACTACTCCACCGGTGTCAGCGAACTCGACCGTGTACTCGGCGGCGGGCTCGTCGCGGGCTCGGTCACGCTGTTGGCTGGCGATCCGGGGGTCGGTAAATCCACGCTGCTGCTCGAGGTCGCCAACCGTTGGGCGCACACCGGCAGGCGCGCGCTCTACCTGTCCGGCGAGGAGTCGGCGGGCCAGATCCGGCTGCGCGCCGAGCGCACCCGCTGCACCCACGACAACGTTTATCTGGCCGGCGAATCCGACCTGCAGATCGCGCTCGGCCACATCGACGAGGTCCGGCCCAGTCTGGTGGTGGTCGACTCGGTGCAGACCATGTCCACCACCGAGGCCGACGGGGTGACGGGCGGGGTCACGCAGGTGCGTGCGGTGACGACGGCGCTCACGGCCTACGCCAAGATGGCCACCGGAGATCCGGCGGTGGCCATGATCCTGGTCGGCCATGTCACCAAGGACGGCGCGATAGCCGGTCCCCGGTCGCTTGAGCATCTGGTCGACGTCGTGCTGCACTTCGAGGGCGACCACACGTCGAGCTTGCGAATGGTGCGCGGGGTCAAGAACCGCTTCGGCGCGGCCGACGAGGTCGGGTGTTTTCAGTTGCACGACAACGGGATCGAGTGCGTCAGCGATCCGTCGGGACTGTTCTTGGACCAGCGGACCGCGCCCGTCCCCGGAACGGCGGTGACCGTGACACTGGACGGCAAGCGCCCCATGATCGGCGAGGTGCAGGCGCTTGTGGCGGCGCCGGCCGGCCCGCCGCGCCGCGCGGTCAGCGGTATCGACTCGGCGCGCGCGGCGATGATCGGCGCGGTGTTGCAAACCCGGTGTGGTTTGCCGATCGGCGGCAACGACCTCTACCTGTCCACCGTCGGCGGTATGCGGCTCACCGATGCGTCGGCGGATCTGGCGGTGGCCTTGGCCATCGGGTCGGCCTACCTCGGCATCGCCCTTCCGATGAACGCGGTGGCGATCGGCGAGGTGGGGCTGGCAGGCGATCTGCGCCGCGTCACCGGCATGGAACGCAGGCTCACCGAGGCCGCCCGGCTGGGCTTCAACGTCGCCGTGGTGCCGCCCGGAATTAACTCCGTACCCAAGGGGCTGCGGGCCATCACGGTCGACAACATCAGGGCGGCGTTGCGGGCGCTCAAGGACATCGGAGAGGATGGCGCCAAATAGCGGCCGACAATAGGAGGGCTGATGGCCGTGAAGTCCGGCGGCAGAACCGGGCGCAACGTCGTGCACCTGGCCCGGCCGACGTTGCGCGAAACGCTCGGCCGGCTCGCCCCTGGCACGCCGCTGCGCGATGGGCTGGAACGCATCCTGCGCGGTAAGACGGGCGCGCTGATCGTGCTGGGCTATGACGACAGTGTCGAGGCCATCTGCGACGGCGGCTTCGTCCTCGACGTGCGCTACGCCCCTACCCGGCTGCGTGAGCTGTCGAAGATGGACGGCGCAGTCGTACTGTCCAGTGACGGCAGCCGCATCGTGCGGGCCAACGTCCAGCTCGTGCCCGATCCGTCGATCCCGACCGACGAGTCCGGCACCCGGCACCGCTCGGCCGAGCGCACGGCCATCCAGACCGGCTATCCGGTGATCTCGGTGAGCCACTCGATGAGCATCGTGACGGTGTACGTGGCGGGCGAACGCCACGTGGTGCCCGATTCGGCGACCATCCTGTCGCGGGCCAACCAGACCATCGCGACCCTGGAACGCTACAAGGGCCGCCTCGACGAGGTGAGCCGGCAGCTCTCGACCGCCGAGATCGAGGACTTCGTGACGCTGCGCGACGTCATGACGGTGGTGCAGCGGCTGGAGATGGTGCGGCGAATCAGCCTCGAGATCGACGCCGACGTGGTCGAGCTCGGCACCGACGGCCGCCAGCTCAAGCTTCAACTCGATGAGCTGGTCGGCGACAACGACACCGCACGTGAGCTCATCGTCCGCGACTATCACGCGAATCCGGATCCACCGACCGCGGCCCAGGTGAGCGCCACCCTCGACGAGCTGGACGCGCTCACCGACAACGAACTACTCGACTTCACCACGCTCGCAAGGGTTTTCGGATACCCGTCGACGGCCGAGGCGCAGGATTCGGCGATGAGCTCGCGCGGCTACCGCGCGATGGCGGGCATATCGCGGCTGCAGTTCGCGCACGTCGACCTGCTGGTGCGCTCGTTCGGATCGCTGCAGGGTCTGCTGGCGGCCAGCGCCGACGATCTGCAGTCGGTCGAAGGCATCGGGTCCATGTGGGCCCGCCATATCCGAGAAGGGCTGTCGCTGCTGGCCGAGTCGACGATCGCCGACCGGTTGGCCTGAGCCTGCTCAGTTACCGGGGACGGGCGCTTCCACGGCAGGCGCGTCAGCCGGCGGCGGCGCGGGCTGCTGCGGATTCGGCTGCGCCAATATGAACGGCACCGACGCCGATCTCAGGTTTCCGAGTTGCACGATCAGGTTGTAGGTGCCCGGTCCGATCGCCTGTCGCGGGAGCGGGCACTGCGGCGCCGAACCCATCCCGGTCCAGGTCACCTCCGTCGTGACCTGCTCGCCGGGGTTGAAGGTCTTCACCAGGGTTTCGTTGGACGGCGCGCAGTCCAGGTTCGACCAGAGCCGTGTGTTGTCCAGCGAGTAGACGTAGGCGGCGAGCACCGCGGCGCCGACGTCGCGCTGGCACGCGACCAGGCCGATGTTGGTGACCACCATTGTGAACTTCGGCTGATCACCGACCACGTACTCGGGCTGGCTGGTGATGCCCTTGACCGCCAGCGTCGAATCGGGGCAGTCGTCGCCCTCTTTGAGCACCGGCGGCGGCGTCACCGCGGCGGTCGGAGTGGGCGTGGGCGGCGGCGCCTGCTGCGCGGGCGGCACCACCGGGGTCTTGACTTCGGGGTTCTCACCGGGCAGCGGAGTCGGCGGGGCGGCCGTCGCGGTCGGCTGGTCGGCAGATTTGGTCTCGGCGCCCGAGCTGCTGGTGACGATCACCGCGACGATTGCGGCGATGACCCCGATGACGACTACCGCTAGTCCGATAGCCAGCGCCCTGCGCCGCCGGTAAATCTCCGGGGGCAGGGGGCCCTGAGGTTCGAGATCCAACACGACTTTCACGGTAAGCCCAGGTCATCCCTACTCGGCCCAGGCGCCCCGGCGTGTCGGCGGTGAGCTTTGCGTCAGGCCTCGCCGATATCGCCCAGATGGCTGCGCAACTCGACCCGGCCGTCGGCGAGATGGTAGGTCGCGCCGACGATGGCCTGAGTGCCCGCGGCGAGGCCCTGGGCGATCGCGGCCGAGCGCATCTGGAGCTGCGAGACCGTCTCCTTGACGTGCCAGGCCTCGAATTCGTCGACGCGGCTGATACCGGCGTGCCGGCCCATCAGGATCGACGGAGTCACGCGCTCAACGATGTCGCGGACATAGCCGCCGGGCACCTGGCCGTCGTCGAGTGCGTTGATGGCGGCCTTGACCGCGCCGCAGCTGTCGTGGCCCAGCACGACGATCAGCGGCACTTCGAGGATCGACACCGCGTATTCGATCGAGCCCAGCACCGCGTTGTCGATCACGTGGCCCGCGGTGCGCACCA
The DNA here is from genome assembly GCF_049241375.1 of Mycolicibacterium wolinskyi str. Jessa 2025. Classification (NCBI taxonomy): domain Bacteria; kingdom Bacillati; phylum Actinomycetota; class Actinomycetes; order Mycobacteriales; family Mycobacteriaceae; genus Mycobacterium; species Mycolicibacterium wolinskyi. The sequence goes on along the minus strand of NZ_CP185960.1, from coordinate 675,609 downwards.
CGAACATGTCGCCAAGGCCCTGGTCGAAGAGAATCTCGGCGGCCACTCGGCTGTCGCCGCAGCCGAACACCACAGCGGTGGGCTTCTGTGCGTGCGTCAGGCTGGCCCGACGCGCGATGTCCTGGCTGGGATGCTGCGGTTCGCCTGCCACGAAGCGGGCGTTACCGTCCTTGAGTGCCTTCCACGCGGATACCGGATTCGAGTTGGGCATGCCTGACATTCTGCCTGAGGCGCCGATGAGCATCGACTCCGGTGAACTCGTGCGCTGGTATGCCCACGCCCAGCGTGACCTGCCGTGGCGCAGGCCCGGCGTCTCGGCCTGGCAGATTCTTGTGAGCGAATTCATGCTGCAACAGACCCCGGTCGCCCGCGTCGAGCCGATCTGGCTGGCCTGGATCGACCGGTGGCCGACGCCCTCGGCGACCGCTGCCGCGGGTTCGGCCGAGGTGCTGCGCGCCTGGGGCAAACTCGGCTATCCGCGTCGCGCCAAACGGTTGCACGAATGCGCCGTGGTGATCTCCGCCGAACACGGCGACGTCGTGCCTTCGGACGTCGAAACGTTGCTGACGCTGCCGGGCATCGGCGCCTACACGGCACGCGCGGTGGCCTGCTTCGCCTACGGCGCGAGCGTCCCCGTCGTCGACACCAACGTGCGCCGGGTGGTGGCCCGGGCGGTGCACGGCCGGGCGGACTCCGCTGCGAGCGTGCGTGATCTCGACGACGTCGCCGCACTTCTGCCCGCCGACGCGACCGCGCCGACGTTCTCGGCGGCGCTGATGGAGCTGGGCGCGACCGTGTGCACCGCACGGGCGCCGCGCTGCGGGCTGTGCCCGTTGAGCCGGTGCCAGTGGCGTTCGTCCGGTTACCCGGCAGGCACCGTCGTCCGCCGTGTGCAGCGGTATGCGGGTACCGATCGCCAGGTGCGCGGCAAGCTGCTGGACGTGTTGCGCGACAACAGCTCTCCGGTCACCCGCGCCCAGCTCGACGTGGCCTGGCTGACCGATCCGGCACAACGCGACCGCGCGCTGGACTCACTGCTCGTCGACGGCCTGGTGGAGCAGACCGCCGACGGCCGCTTCGCGCTCGCGGGCGAAGGTGACTGATCAGGCGGTGGCCTCGGCCGGTTCGACCTCGGATTCGTCCGTCGCACAAGCGAACCGGCGGCGATAGTCCGACGGCGTCACGCCGATCACGCGCCGGAAGTGATGGCGCAACAGCGTGGCGGTGCCGAATCCGGCCTGACCGGCGATCCAGTCGATGTCCAGGTCGGTTTCCTCAAGGAGCCGACGGGCGTAGAGCACCCGTTGGTCGGTGATCCACTGCATCGGCGTCGTGCCGGTCTCCTCGACGAACCGGCGCGCGAAGGTCCGCGTCGACATGGCCGCCCGCTTGGCCAGCGTCGAAACGGTGTGCGGCTTGTCGAGGTTGGCGATGATCCAATCAAGATGCGGGGCAAAGCGTTCCGAACATCGGACCGGGATCGGCTGGTCGATGAACTGCCGTTGGCCGCCGTCACGCTGCGGCGGCACCACCATCCGGCGGGCGATCTTGTTGGTGACCTCGCTGCCCAGTTCCCGGCGGACGAGATGCAGGCACGCGTCGATGCCTGCGGCGGTGCCCGCGCTGGTGATGAGATTGCCGTCATCGACGTAGAGCACGTTGCGGTCGACCCTGGCCGTCGGATACAGCCTGGCCAGTTCGTCGGCGTGCATCCAGTGCGTGGTGCACGGCCTACCGTCGAGCAGTCCCGCCGCACCGGCCAGGAACGCACCCGAGCAGACGGTGAGGATGATCGAGCCGGAATCGGCGGCGGCCCGCACCGCGTCCAGCGCCTCGGGCAGGTAGTCCGACCCGCCGATCGCCGGAATCGCCACGAGATCGGCGCCGACCAGGTCGTCGAGACCATGGTCGGGCGTGAGGGTCGCGCCGACCGACGTCCGCAGCGGCTTACCCGGCTCCGGACCGCAGACCTTGAAGTCGAAGTTGGGCACGCCGTCAGCGGATCGGTCGATTCCGAAGACCTCGCAGATCACCCCGAACTCAAAAATCGCTAGCCCATCGAGCGCTAGCGTCGATACGCTTTTAAGCATGGCAGCATTTTATCGCAAGGTGTCAGCGCTGCCACTGTTGGCGGGATATAGGTGCTACAAAAATTACTGCCATGACTGTTGCACTCGCCCTGTTGATCCTGATTTCGCCGTTTGCGGTCGCCGCAGCGCTGAGCTGGGCGGCGCACCGTAACGGCGCCCTGCGGTTACGGCTCGACCAGTTCCGGATGTCCGCGCCGATGGTGGGCCGGCTGTTCGAGAACGACCCGCCGGACTATGAGGCGTATCGCGTCGAACACGACCTCGATGCGATCCGCACACGCTTCGAGCACGATCCGGTCTGGCCGTCGGCCGGCGTCCTAGGTGAGCGCCGCTAGGAAGGCCGTGACGGCGTCGCGGTAGATCTGCGGCTGCTCGTCGTGGATCAGGTGGCCGGCCCCGGCGACGTGCAAATACGTTGTCCGGTGGCCGGTTTCGTCCATCTCACGCATCTGGCCGGCCGGCGCCACCGAGTTGCCCGCCTCCAGGAGCAGGGTCGGCACCTTCACCGAACGCCACTGCTCCCAGTAGTCGCGCCTGCCCCACTCGGCGGCGATGTCGAGCCACCACTGCGGATGGCCGTGCAGCCGCCAGCCCGTGTCGGTCCGGTCGAACGCCTCCAGGAAATACTGGCCGGCCACCGGACCGAACTCGTCGTAAACCTCTTGCGCGGAACGGAATTCGACCGGCAACGCATGCACCCAGGGCTCCCACGGCCCGGTGGTGCGGCCCCGGAAGTCCGGTGCCATGTCCTCGACCACCACCGCGGTGACCAGATCCGGCCGCGACGCCGCGAGACACCACGAGTGCAGTGCGCCCATCGAATGGCCGACCAGGGCGGCCGGGCGCGCCAGCGTGGCGACCGCGTCGCCGAGGTCCGCCACGAATCGCTCGGTGCTGATCGGGTACGGGTCCGGGACCTCACGACCGCGATGCCACGGCGCGTCGTAGGTGTAGACCTCCCCCAGCGCGGTCAGCCACGGCAACTGACGCGACCACGTGCTGCCACGCCCCATCAGTCCGTGCACCAGGACGATGGGGGCGCCGTGACCACCGCGGTGGGTGAGGAGATCTGTGACCATGCCGTTATCTTGCCGACGAGTCACGGTAGCCTGAACGGCATGCCCGTCGTGAAGATCAACGCCATCGAGGTCCCGCCCAACGCAGGCCCCGAACTGGAGAAGCGGTTCGCGCACCGTGCACACGCCGTCGACAATCAGCCGGGCTTTCTGGGCTTTCAGCTGCTGCGTCCGGTCAAGGGCGAAGACCGCTACTTCGTCGTGACGCAGTGGGAGTCCGAGGAAGCATTCCAGGCCTGGGCTTCCGGTCCCGCGATCGAGGCGCACAAGGGTCAACAGGCAAATCCCGTGGCAACGGGAGCGTCACTGCTGGAGTTCGAGGTTGTGTTGGACGTTGCGGGGCCCGGCGCCCAGGCGTAGCCGGGGCCGGGCGTTGCGCCGCGCGGCCGGTCTGGCGACTATCGTCGCGGTCGCCGCAACCCTGGCTTGCGGCTGTTCACACAGCGTGGCCCCAGCGGCCGAGGTGTCTTACGGCGCCCACATCGACACCAAGACCCCTCCGGGCCTGCGGGCAAAGCAGACCATGGACATGCTCAACTCCGACTGGCCCATCGGGCCGATCGGGGTCCGCACCCTGGCTGCCCCGGAGGCGGTCGACGAGGTCGGCACGAAGATGGATTCCATCTGGTGGGACCGCCCGTTCCGGGTGACGTCGGTCGACATCGGCGCCGGCCAGGCCACGCTGCACGTACTCACGTCGTACAACGTCGCCCAGGACATCGAGCTGCGCACCGACGATCTCGGCATGGTGGACCGCTTCGAGGTCAACACCGTGCATCCGACCATCGACAAGTGGTCCGATATCGACGAGGAGATCGCCAAGACCGGCGCCAAGTACTCGTATCAGGTGTCGAAGGTGACCGACGGCAAGTGCGAGACGGTCGCGGGTACCAACACCGATCTGTCGCTGCCGTTGGCGTCGATCTTCAAACTCTATGTACTGCTTGCGGTTTCGGATGCGATCAAGGCGAATACGCTGAGCTGGGACGACAAGCTGACCATCACCAAGGACGGCAAGGCGCTCGGCTCGGCGGGGCTGGACAAGCTGCCGCCCGGCGCCCAGATCACGGTCCGCACCGCGGCCCAGCAGATGATCTCGGCCAGCGACAACATGGCCACCGACCTGCTGATCGCGCGGATGGGCACCGGCGCGGTGGAACGCGCCCTGGTCACCGCGGGCCATCACGACCCGGCCAGCATGACGCCGTTCCCCACGATGCACGAGGTGTTCTCGGTCGGCTGGGGTGAGCCGAACCTGCGCGAGCAGTGGAAGAACGCCTCGCCGGAAGACCGGGTACGGCTGTTCAAGCAGACCAATTCCCGCCCCTATCAACCGGATCCGAACCGCACCCATACCCCGGCCTCCAACGATGGCCTGGAGTGGTTCGGCAGCGCAGCCGACATCTGCCGCGTGCACGCGGCGCTGCAGAAGTCGGCGGTCGGTGAGGCAGCGCCCGTCAAGCAGATCCTGTCGGCGCTGCCCGGTATCGACCTGGACCCGGCGAAGTGGCACTACATCGGCGCCAAGGGCGGAAACCTGCCCGGCGATCTGACGTTCAGCTGGTACGCGGTCGATCACACCGGGCAGCCGTGGGTCGTGAGCTTCCAATTGAACTGGCCGCAGTTCCGCAGCCCCACCGCGGCGGGCTGGTTGCTGTCGATCGCCAAGCGCGCGTTCGCGCTCGCACCGGTGGGTTAGTCGCTGCGCAACGTCCAGGCGTGGCCGCGGAAATGCAGCACAGTGCGGCTGACCGGGGCAATGTCGATGCGCCAGAACGATTTCGGCGGTGCGTCGAGGGCGACGAGGATGGCGGCGCGGATCACAGCCGGGTGAGTCACCGCGACGATCCGGCCCCGTAGCGCCGGCAGGGTGTCGAGCCAACCGCGCACCCGGTCGATCAACTCGACGACGGATTCACCGCCGTGCGGTGCGCGGGTGGGATCTGTCAGCCAGATCGCGAGGTCGGCCGGCAACACCCCGCCGAGCACCCCACCGCGCCACCGCCCGCAATCGAGGTCGGCCAACTTCGGCTCGACCTCGGCCTGCACGCCCAGCAGTTCAGCGGTCTGCCTGGTGCGTTTCTCGGGTCCGCAGAACACGTTGTCGGTGCGGCCCAGATCGATCGACGCGTCGGCCTGCCGGTGGCCGACCGGGTTCAACGGTTCGTCGGTGGGGAATCGTCCGGCTGCCATGGCATCGGTCATGGCGTGCGCCACCAGGGACAGCCGGACGACCTCGCTCACGCCGCGATGTCCGCCTGCCGACGGCTCGGGGCCTCACCGAGCAGCCGGGCCGCAAGCGGTGCGAACACCAACCCGATCGTCGCCCACATGACGAGTTGCGTCAGCAGCGAGTACAGCCGGAACTCGTACAGATCGTCAGCCGGAAACGCCCCCGGCGTCTCGTCGATGGTCGGCAGAACCAACATGACGACAGCCATCGCGACGATGTAGGCGCCACCCGCCAGCAACGTCGCATTCCACGTGCCGAACCGGGACACGAGCTGCCTGCCGAGATAGACCGCGGCCACCAACAAACCCGCCGACACCACGACCATCAGCAGGTACAGCAGCGTGCGCTGCTGGATGGTCTCGTCGAGGCTGACGGCGGGCGGGTTGGCCGGATACTTCAGCGACGGCACGACGTACAGCGACACGAACATCCCGCCGGCCAGCAGCACCGAGAACAGCCGCGGTGAGATCGCTCCGACCCGGCCATAGGCCACGCAGTACGCGACGGCGAACAACGCGCCCATGGCCACCGCGAACGCGATCACGCCGAAACCGAGCCCGATGTTGGCCTGCACCCCGCGGGAGATCAGTTCGACGCCGTGTTCGTGTGCCCCGCCCGCTGCCGCGCCGTGGTCGTGCGTGTGTGCGTGTGCCTCACCGCCGCTCTCCTCGAACGCGATCGCACGATCGATCACGGGCTCGACGAAGATCCGGGCGAAGATGAATGCGAGCAGGCCACCAAGGGCGCCGGCCAGAAGACCGCGCCCGATTATGCGCTTTTCCATTGTGCTGGGGTCTCGTCTGCCGTCAGTGGCAGGGGAAGCCCAGCAGGTGGCGGGCATCGTGCACGAACTCGTGCACGTAGGTGTTGTTACCGAACACCGAGGTGGCGCCCTGGTCAAGCCCGACGAAGTACAGCACCACCAATGCCAGGAAGGCGGTCAGCGACAGCCACAGTGCGGCCTTGGTTGCCGAGAGGTCGAGTGCGGGAGCGACGCTTCGACGTGTCGGAGAAGTCATCAGCAGTCCTTTCTGGGATTTCGCGTCCCAGTCCGAAGAAGTGACAGGCACAGGGTCTGACTGTGACAGTGGCGCGACCGTTCTGGACTTTCACCAGATTCCTTCGCCTGTCGATTACAGCAGTATCGTAAGCCACACAAAAGACCCCCGACGGATAGTCGGGGGTCTTTCGTGAATCAGCTGCCTACTCGCTGGATGCGGCGCCCGGCGAACCGGCCGCGCTCGCGCCCGCGAGATCCGGCTCGGCCGGCTCGGCGCGCTTGGGTCCACCGACGAAGGTGAACTTCGCGTCCTCGCCGGGGCCTTCGCCGTCCCAGCCTTCGACGTCGACCGTCACCAGCTGGCCCGGTCCGACCTCTTCGAAGAGGATCTTCTCCGACAGCTGGTCTTCGATCTCGCGCTGGATGGTCCGGCGCAGCGGGCGGGCGCCCAGCACCGGATCGAACCCACGCTTGGCCAGCAGCGCCTTCGCCTTGTCGGTCAGCTCCATGGCCATGTCCTTGGTCTTGAGCTGGTTTCCGACCCGGCCGATCATCAGGTCGACCATCTTGATGATCTCGTCCTGCGTCAGCTGGTGGAAGACGATGATGTCGTCGATACGGTTCAGGAACTCCGGGCGGAAGTGCTTCTTCAGCTCGTCGTTGACCTTCTGCTTCATGCGCTCGTAGTTGTTCTCCCCGCCGCCCTGGGAGAAGCCCAGCCCGACAGCCTTGGAGATGTCGGAGGTGCCCAGGTTGGAGGTGAAGATCAACACGGTGTTCTTGAAGTCGACCGTGCGGCCCTGGCCGTCGGTGAGTCGGCCGTCCTCCAGGACCTGCAACAGGCTGTTGTAGATCTCCTGGTGGGCCTTCTCGATCTCGTCGAAAAGCACCACGCTGAACGGCTTGCGGCGCACCTTCTCGGTGAGCTGGCCGCCCTCTTCGTAGCCGACGTAGCCCGGAGGGGCGCCGAACAGCCGCGAGGCGGTGAAGCGGTCGTGGAACTCGCCCATGTCGATCTGGATGAGCGCGTCGTCCTCGCCGAACAGGAAGTTGGCCAGCGCCTTGGACAGCTCGGTCTTACCGACACCGGACGGGCCGGCGAAGATGAACGAACCGGACGGGCGCTTCGGGTCCTTCAGGCCGGCGCGGGTGCGGCGGATGGCCTTTGAAACAGCCCGGACCGCATCCTCTTGCCCGATGATCCGCTTGTGCAGCTCCTCCTCCATGCGCAGCAGTCGAGTCGTCTCCTCCTCGGTCAGCTTGAACACGGGGATGCCGGTCCAGTTGCCCAGCACCTCGGCGATCTGCTCGTCATCGACCTCGGCGACGACGTCGAGATCACCCGAACGCCACTGCTTCTCCCGCTCGGCGCGCTGTGCGACCAGTTGCTTCTCGCGGTCGCGCAGGCTCGCAGCCTTCTCGAAGTCCTGCGCGTCGATCGCGGACTCCTTCTCCCGGCGCGCGTCGGCGATCTTCTCGTCGAACTCGCGCAGGTCTGGCGGAGCCGTCATGCGGCGGATGCGCATGCGGGCGCCGGCCTCGTCGATCAGGTCGATGGCCTTGTCCGGCAGGAACCGGTCGTTGATGTACCGGTCGGCCAGCGTGGCGGCCGCGACCATCGCGGAGTCGGTGATCGAGACACGGTGGTGCGCCTCGTAGCGATCGCGCAGACCCTTGAGGATCTCGATGGTGTGCTCGACCGTCGGCTCACCGACCTGGACCGGCTGGAACCGGCGCTCCAGCGCGGCGTCCTTCTCGATGTACTTGCGGTACTCGTCGAGCGTCGTGGCACCGATGGTCTGCAGCTCGCCGCGGGCCAGCTTCGGCTTCAGGATGCTCGCGGCGTCGATCGCGCCCTCGGCGGCACCGGCACCCACGAGCGTGTGGAGCTCGTCGATGAACAGGATGATGTCGCCGCGGGTGTTGATCTCCTTGAGCACCTTCTTGAGGCGTTCCTCGAAGTCACCGCGGTAGCGGCTGCCCGCGACCAGCGAACCCAGGTCGAGGGTGTAGAGCTGCTTGTCCTTGAGCGTCTCGGGGACCTCGCCGTGGACGATGGCCTGCGCGAGACCCTCGACGACGGCGGTCTTGCCGACACCGGGCTCGCCGATCAGGACCGGGTTGTTCTTGGTGCGGCGCGAGAGCACCTGCATGACCCGCTCGATTTCCTTCTCACGGCCGATGACCGGATCGAGCTTGCCTTCCATCGCGGCCGCGGTCAGGTTGCGGCCGAACTGGTCCAGCACGAGCGAGGTCGAGGGGTTGCCCGACTCGCCGCCGCGGCCACCCGTGCCTGCCTCAGCGGCCTCCTTGCCCTGGTAGCCCGAGAGCAGCTGGATGACCTGCTGACGCACGCGGGTCAGCTCGGCGCCCAGCTTGACCAGAACCTGCGCGGCGACGCCCTCACCTTCACGGATCAGGCCGAGCAGGATGTGCTCGGTGCCGATGTAGTTGTGGCCGAGCTGCAACGCCTCACGCAGGCTGAGCTCAAGCACCTTCTTGGCGCGGGGGGTGAACGGGATGTGGCCCGACGGCGCCTGCTGGCCCTGGCCGATGATCTCCTCGACCTGGCTGCGCACGCCTTCCAGCGAGATGCCGAGCGACTCCAGCGACTTGGCCGCTACACCCTCGCCCTCATGAATAAGTCCCAACAGGATGTGCTCGGTGCCGATGTAGTTGTGGTTGAGCATCCGGGCCTCTTCTTGAGCCAGGACGACGACCCTGCGGGCACGGTCGGTGAATCTCTCAAACATCGGTGGTTACCTGCTTCCATCACGTAGCGGTACTGACACGCGGCACTTCGCATGTAATACCTGCCGTCCACTCTAATGGGCGGCGGCTCCGGGTGCGGAGGTTGGCGGTCCGTTCTCGCTAGACAACCCGGTGCTGCAGATGAGCAACGTCGCCGGTAGGCGATTCGTTTCCGGAAATGGCGCGGGTGGGGTTCGCCGCTAGCGAAACGCCGGACCGGTCAGCTGACCCGGCCCGGCGTGCTGGCAACTATCGATTATGTTGCCGCGTGGAACGCATCGATCACGTCGGCGGGGATGCGGCCGCGGGTCGACACATTGTGTCCGTTGCGCCGCGCCCACTCCCGGATCGCCGCGCTCTGCTCGCGATCGATGGCACCGCGGCCCCGTCCGGGGGTGCCCGCCGCGCGGCCGCGCCTGCGACCGCCGACCCGGCGCCCGGCCTCGACCCACTGCTTCAGATCGTTGCGCAGCTTCGCGGCATTCTTGGAGGAAAGGTCGATCTCGTAGCTCACACCGTCGAGCCCGAATTCGACCGTCTCGTCGGCGGTGGCTTCACCATCGAAATCGTCAACCAACGTGACGGTCACTTTTTTCGCCATTACCCCGCACCGAACCCTTCTGCTTGCGCATTGGTGACTACTTAAGAGTATCCGCACCCCGGCCCCAATGTGCCACAGAGACGCGCCTTATTTCAACAAGACGCGTGTCGAAGCAGTTCAGTTGCTCTGGCGCCGAACAATCGGGAACAAAACCGTCTCTCGAATTGACAAGCCGGTCAGCGCCATCAACAACCGATCGATACCCATTCCGGTTCCAGTGGTCGGCGGCATGGCGTACTCCAATGCGGCGAGGAAATCGTCGTCGAGAACCATTGCTTCGTCGTCTCCGGCCGCCGCGGCCCGCGCCTGGGCTTCGAACCGTTCCCGTTGGATTACCGGATCGATCAGTTCGGAGTATCCGGTGGCGAGTTCGAAGTTGCGGATGTACAAATCCCACTTCTCTGTAACCCCGTCAATGCTGCGGTGAGCGCGGGTCAGCGGAGTCGTCTCGACCGGGAAGTCGCGGACGAACGTCGGGGCCCACAACTTTTCCCCGACCGTGTGCTCCCAGAGTTCCTCGACCAATTTTCCGTGACCGAAGCCACGATCGCGCGGAATCTCGAGCTCGAGGCGATCGGCAATCCGCCACAAGTCTTCGGCCGGAGTGTCGGGTGTGATCTCGTCCCCAAGTGCTTCGGAGAGTGACGGATACATTTCGAGCGTCGCCCATTCCCCGTCGAGGTCGTAGATCGTGCCATCAGGCAATGGCACCTGACGGGTACCGATCGCGTCGTCGGCGACTTCCTGAATAAGCTCACGCGTCACGATCGCGGAATCGTTGTAGTCACCGTAGGCCTGATATGTCTCCAGCATCGCGAATTCCGGCGAGTGAGTTGAATCGACACCTTCGTTACGAAAGTTCCGATTCAACTCGAAAACCTTCTCAAAACCACCCACGAGACAGCGTTTCAGGAACAGTTCCGGCGCGATGCGCAGGTACAGATCGACGTCGAGCGCGTTGGAATGAGTGACGAACGGGCGTGCCGCCGCCCCGCCGGCGAGCGTCTGCAGCATGGGCGTCTCGACCTCGAGGAAGCCACGGCGTCCCAGCGCCGACCGCACCGCCCGCACCACCGCGACGCGCTGCCGCGCGATGGTGCGCGCCTCGGGCCGCACGATGAGATCGACGTACCGCTGACGCACGCGAGCCTCTTCGCTCATTTCTTTGTGAGCAACCGGAAGTGGCCGCAATGCCTTGGCCGCCATCTGCCAGGAATCGGCGAGAACCGAAAGCTCGCCGCGCTTGGAACTGATCACTTCGCCGTGGACGAACACGATGTCGCCGAGATCGACGTCACTCTTCCACGCGTCGAGCGACTCCTGACCCACCTGCGCGAGGCTGATCATGGCCTGCAGTTGCGTACCGTCGCCCTCCTGCAGGGTCGCGAAGCACAGCTTGCCGGAGTTCCGGGCAAACACCACGCGGCCGGAGACGCCGACGATCTGCCCGGTCTGGGTGTCGGCGGGCAGCTCCGGGTATGCGCTGCGCAACTCTGCGAGGGTATGGGTGCGGTCGACCTTCACCGGGTACGGGTCACGGCCCTCGGCGAGCAAGCGCTCCCGCTTGGCCTGACGGATCCGGAACTGCTCAGGGAGGCCGGCCTGGGATTCGGACGTTGCGTCGCTGTCGGCTGGGGTCACGAAATGCCAGCTTAAATGAACACGTGACCGCACCATGGAGCGCGCCGAGCCTGGCCGCACTGGCCGAGGAGCCGATCGACTGGCGATTCAAGGGACTGCCCGCCTCGTGGTGGGGCCAGACGCCCGCGCAGATCGCCGCTCGCCGCCCCCGACTGTTCGACGACGACATCGTCGGCCCGGTATGCGTCCTGCGCGAATCCGCGCTCGCGCACAATCTCGTGACGATGGCGAACTGGTGCCGCGATCGCGGCGTCGAATTGGCCCCGCATGGCAAGACCCATATGGCCCCGCAGCTGCTGGCCCGCCAATTCCAGGCCGGTGCCTGTGCGGTGACCGCCGCGACCGTGAGCCAGGTGCGCGTCTTTCGGGCATTCGGCTTTCGCGATGTGGTCCTGGCCAACGAGGTCACCGACACCGCGGGCCTGCGCTGGCTGGCCGCCGAGCTCGATGCCAACCCCGATTTTCACGTGGTGTGCTGGGTGGATTCGGTTGCCGGCGCAGAGTTGATGGCGACGGCGCTGGCCGGGGCCGGGCGTCCGGTGGACGTGTGCGTCGAGGTGGGTATGGCCGGTGGGCGCACCGGATGCCGTAGCTCCGATGAGGTCGACGAGGTCGCGCGAGCCGTAACCGCCAGCCCGAAGTTACGGCTGGTCGGGGTGGCGGGATACGAGGCGGCCACCGGGCATGACGTGACGGCCGGTGCGATCGCCGACGTGCGGGCCTATCTGGGCGAACTGCGGGCAGCCGTGGTGCGGCTGGCCGGCCTCTTCGAGGCCGACGAGGTGATCGTGACCGCAGGCGGCAGTACGTACTTCGATGCGGTCGCCGATCTGCTCACCGGCGGCTGGCCGGAGGGTTTGACGGTGCGGACGGTGTTGCGCAGCGGGTGTTATCTCACGCACGACGACGGTCTGTACGCACGCACGTCGCCGCTGGAGCTGCGGGCCGCGATGCAGGTGTGGGGGCAAGTCGTCTCGCGGCCCGAGCCCGAACTGGCGCTCGTGACCATGGGCCGGCGCGACGTGTCATTCGACGCCGGGCTTCCGGTCCCCCTCGGTCTGCCGGCAAGCTCGGTGACAAAACTCAACGACCAGCACGCGTTCCTGCAATTGGGATCTGCCGATTCGGTGCGGGTCGGTGAATGGCTGCCGTTCGGAATTTCCCATCCCTGCACCACATTCGACAAATGGCAATTGATCCCGCTGCTCGATGACGAGGACCGCGTGATCGATCTGGTGCGGACGTTCTTCTAGGTCAACGCGCGGGCTTGAGCCGACCTCGCTGGTTGTCGCGGTTGCGTTCGAAGACCAGACGAAGCCCGTCGAGGGTCAGGTGGCGGTCGTAGTGTTCGACCGTCCGCAGATCGGGCAGCACCAGCGGAGCGGTATATCCGGTGGCGACGACCGCGACGTCGGTGCCCGCGAAGCCGTCGACGTCCTCTCGGACGCGATTGACCAGACCGTCGACCAACCCGGCGAATCCGAACACCGCGCCGGCTTGCATGCACTCCACGGTGTTCTTGCCGACCACCGAGCGCGGCCGGGTCAGCTCGACGCGGCGCAGTGCCGCCGAACGGGCCGCAGCGGCATCGGAGGACACCTGCACACCTGGGGCGATCGCGCCGCCGAGGAACTCGCCCTTGGCCGAGACCACGTCGACACAGATCGAGGACCCGAAGTCGACGACGATCGCCGCTGACCCGTATTTATGATACGCCGCAAGGCAATTCACGATGCGGTCGGCGCCGACTTCTTTGGGATTGTCGACGAGCAACGGGATTCCGGTGCGCACCCCTGGTTCGATCAGGACGTGCGGCACCGACGGCCAGTACTGTTCGAGCATCAACCGCACCTCGTGCAGCACCGACGGTACGGTCGACAACCCCGCCGCTCCGGTCAAGCGTTCCGAGTCGTCGCCGATCAGGCCGTCGATGGTGAGGGCCAACTCATCTGCGGTCACCTCGGATTCGGTCCGGATTCGCCACTGCTGCACCACCTTTGCGTGATCCCCAGATCCGGAGATCAGCCCGACGATGGTGTGCGTGTTACGGACGTCGATGGCGAGCAGCATTATCGCGGCGACATCAGTTCGGCGGCATCGGCAGGCACGAACGCCGGATCGTGACCGAGGTCGATCTGCTTGTTGTCGGCGTCGACGAACACCACGCGCGGCTGGTAGCTGCGCGCCTCGGCGTCCTCCATCACGCCGTAGGCGATCAGGATGACCAGATCGCCAGGGTGAATGAGATGCGCTGCGGCGCCGTTGATTCCGATGACGCCGGTGCCGCGCTCGCCGGTGATGGCATAGGTCACCAGCCGTGCGCCGTTGTCGATGTCGACGATCGTCACCTGCTCACCTTCGAGCAGATCGGCGGCCTCCATGAGGTCGGCGTCGATGGTCACCGAGCCGACGTAGTGCAGGTCGGCCTGCGTCACGGTGGCGCGGTGGATCTTCGATTTCAGCATCGTGCGCTGCATCAGTTCCTCCAAGGGAGTTCATGGTTGTCGTCAGAGACCCGTGGATGTCCGTCGATGCCCGCGGACGCTCCGATGTCGACGGCGATGTTGTCCAGCAGCCTCGTGCGCCCGAGCCGGGCAGCGACCAGGAGCCGGGCCGCACCTTCGTATGGCGCCGGGCCGAGCATGGGGTCGCGCACCTGCAGGTAGTCGACCTGGATGGCGGGGACCTCGTCGAGCACTGCCCGCGCGGCGTCGACCGCGGCGTCGGCACCGCCCGCGGCGGCATATTTGCCCGCGAGCAACGCCGCCGAGAGTGCACCGGCCTGTTCGCGCTCGTCGGCGTCGAGGTAGCGGTTGCGCGATGACAGGGCCAGCCCGTCGGATTCGCGCACCGTCGGGACGCCGACGATCTGCACGTCGACGTTGAGGTCGGCGACCATCTGCCGCAGCAATGCCAACTGCTGGTAGTCCTTTTCGCCGAAGTAGGCGCGATCGGGTCGCACGATCTGGAAGAGCTTGAGCACGACCGTCAGCACACCCGCGAAATGCCCTGGGCGAGAAGCGCCTTCGAGTTCTTCACCGAGCGGTCCGGGATGCACCGAGGTACGCGGGCCGGTCGGATACATGTCCGAGCCCGTCGGGGTGAACGCGATCTCGACACCTTCGGCACGCAACGCCTCAAGGTCGTCGTCGAGGGTGCGCGGGTACGCGTCGAGATCTTCGCCCGCGCCGAACTGCAGCGGGTTGACGAAGATCGACACCACCACAACCGCCCCGGGCACGCGTTTGGCGGCCCGCACGAGTGTCAGATGGCCTTCGTGCAGTGCGCCCATCGTTGGCACGAGCGTCACTCGTCGACCGCTGGTCCGCAGCGCCCGCGTGACCGCGGCGACGTCGGCGGGTGCGGAGTAGACGTTGAGTTCGCCTGGCGTGAACTTCGGCGCCTTGCTGATTGTCATTGTTCGCTCGCTTCTGCCAGCACGGCAAAGATCTCCTTGGGCGAGTGGGCCTGCTGCGCGGTGCGCAGTGAGTTGGCCCGATACGACTGTGCCAGTTCAGGATCCAGTTCCTGCAGGGCATTCAGATGCGCTGCGACCGCGGCCGCGTCGCCGCGCGCCACGGGTCCGGTGAGGGCGGCCTGCCCGCGTTGCAGCGCGTTCTCCAGCGCCGCGCGGGCCAGCGGGGCCACCACGCGTTCGGCGATGCCGCCCGGCTCGTCACCGACGAGTTCCTGGCCGAGCAGTTCCTGACCGCGCAATGAGGCGCGGAGCGCGTCGACCGAGTCGAGGACGAGCGTGACCAGATGATTGCTGGCGTGTGCGAGGGCCGCGTGGTACTGGGTTCTGGCGTCTTCCCGCACCCGGAACGGCTCACCGCCGATCTCCAACACCAGGGATTGGCCGATCGCGTAGCCGACCTCGTCGGCCGCGGTGATCCCGAAGCAGGTGTCGGGGAGCCGGGCGATGTCCTCGTCCGATCCGGTGAACGTCATCGCCGGGTGAATGGCCAACGGGATACAGCCTTGTTCGGCCAGCGGCGTCAGGATTGCGACGCCGTTCGCGCCGGACGTGTGGGCGACGATGGTGCCAGGACGGACCGCCCCGGTCGTGGCGAGCCCGGAGACCAAACCGGCGAGTTCGGCGTCGGGAACGGTCAGCAGGAGCAGCTCGGACCGCTGGGCGACGTCGTGTACCGGCAGGATCGCGGTGTCCGGGAGCCGGCGCTGTGCCCGCAGCCGGGAGGGTTCTGAGATGGCGCTGCAGGCCACCACGACATGCTCGGCCCGCTCAAGGGCGTAGCCGAGCGCGGTGCCGACGCGGCCCGCGGACACGACGCCGACGCTCAGCCGCGCCGGACGCAGTCCGTCAGGCGGACTCCACCCGCGCGCGGGGGACTGCTCCATTGCAGACGACCTCACAAGTCGAAGTGATTTCATACGTTCCAGTCCCGCGCTGCGGGTACCGGACGGTTGCCACGAGACTAACTCACTCGTCGCGGCGGCGGCGACGCCCGCCTCCCGTCGGTGCGGCCTGGAACCGGGCCAGCAGTTCGGCGGCCGACTGCCCGCCGGCGTGCTGACCACTCGGTTCGTCGTCGCTGCGGTGCCGTGAGGCCCGCTCGGGCTGGGGTGGCGGCGGGGGCTCTGCGGGCTCGGTTGCGAGCACGGGGGCGGGTTGCGCACCGGGGCGGCCGGGATCGCCGGCGTCGGCCGGGGCGGAGTGGCGGCCGCGGGGTGGTTCGGGCGCCGGGGCAGACATCGTCGGCGGAGCCGGCGCAGCGGCCTGGGTCGGCGGGGCGGGCTCGGCGGCGTCGGCAGGCTCCGGCGCCCGGCGCCGACCGACGTACTCGGGTGATGCCCCGTTTTCCTTCACTGGCGCAGACCAGTTGCTGCCCGGTGCACCTGCCGGAATCCACTGGCCCTCGGCTGGTGCGGGCGTCCAGCCGGCCGCCGCGGGTTCGCTGTGTGGTTCGGGCTTCGGTGCGTCGATCGTCGGCGACGGTTGCAGCGGCGGCATGGTCGGCGGCGGCGGGGGCGGCGCCCAGGCTGACTGGGGCTCGGGTTGCCGCGGCTCGGGCCGGGCGTCCACCGCGTGCCTGCGCGCCGCGGGTTCTTCGGCCGGACGCTCGGTCTGGCGTGCGGCGGGTTGCGGAGCGGGCGGTGGCGCGGGCTGTGGTTCGGGCTTGCGCGGCGGCGGTGCCTGCTGTTCTTCGGTCTGGCGCCGCCTGCGGCGTGGCTGCTCGGGGGCGGGCGGGCGCTGCGACGGGAACCGGTGTGCGCCACCGTCGGCCGGTGGCGTCGGCGGCCAGTCGTTCTCCGGCGGATGCGGTTCTGCCGGCACGTCGATGATGGGGCTTTCCTCGGTGCGGACCGAGCGGATGTCGGTGGCTTCGACGTCACGAACCTCGGGTACGTCGAGGCGGCTGGCCTTAACGCGCCCGGCGGATCGCACCGCACTCTTGTCGGTTTCGATCGCGGGACGGTGCGCGAGGTCGGTGTCGAACAGAATTTCCAGATTGGCCCGGAGCGCAGCCAGTTCGGCGCGCAGCGCGGCGACCTCGTCGGCAGCCTGGGCCCGCAGCTCTGAGGCCAGCTCGCGGCGCAGCTGGGTCTCGACGGTCAGCTCGTATTCGCGACGAGCCGAGATCTCGCGATCGAGCTGCAGGTCGTAGACCAGTTTCAGGTCCCGCGCCTTGGCCTGGTCGAGGTCACTCTGGCGGCGGTAGATGACAGAAACGAAGGCGGCCACCACGGCAGCCCACAACGCCAGAATGACGGCTAATTTCAGCAACTCCACACGGTCGGTGAACACCAGCGCCGAACTCGCCAAAATGGCGAGCACCAGCAACACCGTCAAGAGCAGCCAGCCTGGCCTTCGGCCGCCGCGCCGTGGCCGACCACCGCGGGGCAGAACGGTCATGGGCCGACTGTACCTGCCACTGGTCACCTAGCGTGTCGACCGCGGCGGCGATTCGGCGATCCAAGTTCGGCCTGCGTTCACTCCGGCGCCGCGTCACCGTTCTCCGGCGGCTCCTCCGGTGACTTGCAGCAATGCTGCAACCACAGCCCGGCGACGGCGAGCGCGAGCGCGCTGACGGCGGCGACCACCACACCCGCGGTGTCCTCGCCGGCAACGCGGATCGTGGCCCGTCTGGGCAACAGGTAGACCAGCACGCCGATCCACCAGCCCGCCACCAGTGCACCCACCCAGGCCGAGGCCTTGGCGATCACCACCGAGCGGGCCACCGCGAGCGGATGCAGCCTGCCCCCGCCGACCCCGATCTCACCGTCGTTGATCTTGGCCCGGACGTAGAAGGCCCAACCTGCCTCGGCGATCGCGACCGCGAGCAGCGACAGGCCGGTCCACACGGTTATCGGCGGGAACCACCGGTACAGCAAGGTGATCAGCAGATAGCCGAGCACGGCGACGACGACGGCGCCGGCAGTGAGGTCACGTTTACGGGTCGGGCCCATCAGTCGGGTGCCGGCTCTGTTCGCAGTTCGAGCACGAGGTCGGTGCGCGTGACCCCGGCTCGCTCGGCCGGATCGATCTCGGACAGCAGGCGCTGCACGGGACGCTGTTCGCCCGACACGGTCAAGGTGGCGTCGGGATCCACCGCCAGCCATGGAATGAGCACGAAGGCGCGCAGGTGGGCCAGCGGATGCGGCAACGTCAGCCCGTCGTCGCGGGAGATGATCTCGACGTCGCCGTCGTGGCATGTGACCAGGTCGACGTCGAGGGTCCGGGGACCCCAGCGCTGACCGCGCACGCGGCCGGCCGCCTGCTCGAGTTCCTGGCCGCGCCGCAACCAACCGTGACCGTCCAGATTCGGATCGTCGGCGAGGAGCACCGCGTTCAGGAACGGCCCTTGTTCCACGCCGCCCCAGGCCGCGGTCTCATACACCGGCGACACCGCCCGCACAGCCGGGCCGAGCCCGTCGAGCACGGACTGCAGCCGCGCGAGCCGGTCGCCGAGATTCGACCCGATCGACAACACGACGCGGCTCATTTCGTGCCCCGCTCACCCCGCCGCGACCGCCTGGCCACCACCGCGACATCGTCGAAGGTCAGTGGGATCGGCGCGCTCGGTTTGTGGACGACGACTTCGACCGCGTGCAGCCGCTCGTCAGCCATGAGGTCGTCGGCGATCTCGGCCGAGACCGTCTCGATGAGGTTGCGCGGCGGTCCGGCGACGATGTCGGCGGCGCGCTGCGCCAGCGCCCCGTAATCCAGTGTTTCGGCGAGGTCGTCGGTGGCTGCCGCGCAACGCAGGTCCAGCCACACCGTGATGTCGACGACGAAGTCCTGCCCGTCGCGGCGCTCATGGTCGAACACCCCGTGGTTGCCGCGAACCTTCAAGCCGCGCAACTCGATTCGATCAGCCACTCCGACCTCCCGAGTTCCAGGCGTCCAGGACCTTCAGCGCGTCGACGGAAGCTACCACGTCGTGCACACGAACACCCCATGCGCCGTGCAGGCCGGCAAGAGCGGATATCACCGCGGTGGCGGTTTCGCGGCCGCCGGGCGGTCGCGGCTCGCCGTCCGGGCCGGCCAGCAATGAACCGAGAAAGCGTTTGCGGGATGCGCCGACCAGGACCGGGATACCGGTCGCGACTAACTCCGGCAGCGCGTGCAACAGAGCCCAATTGTGCTGGGCGGTCTTGGCGAAACCCAATCCGGGATCGATGATCAACCGGTCGGGATCGACCCCGGCGGCGACGGCGGCGTCGACCGCGCCGAGCAGCTCGGTGCGCACCTCGGCGACCACGTCGCGGTAGCCCGGGACATGGTGCGGTTGGTCTGCGCCCACCGACCGCCAGTGCATGAGCACCCACGGCACGTTGGCGTCCGCCACCACTCCGGCCATGTTCGGATCGGCCAGCCCGCCCGAGACGTCGTTGACGATCTTGGCGCCGCTTTCCAGCGCCGCCCGCGCGACGCCGGCATGCATGGTGTCGATGCTGACGGTGATGCCTTGGGCGGCAAGCTCTCTGATCACCGGTGCGACGCGGGACGCCTCCACGGCCGGGTCCACTCGGACGGCACCGGGCCGCGTCGACTCACCACCGACGTCGATGATCGCTGCGCCCGCCGCGGCCAGCGCGAGGCCGTGTTCGACGGCGCGGTCACGGTCGATGAACTTGCCACCGTCGGAAAAGGAATCGTCGGTGACGTTCACGACCCCCATGACCTGCACGCGCGGTGATCTCACTTGCGCAGGATGAGTTCCAGCGCCTCGGCCCGAGATGCCTTGTCGGTCTTGAACTGTCCGCGCACGGCCGAGGTCGTGGTCACCGCGCCCGGTTTGCGGACTCCGCGCATGGCCATGCAGAGATGTTCGGCCTCGACGACCACGATGGCGCCACGCGGATCGAGCTTGCGCATCAGCGCGTCGGCGATCTGAGCGGTCAGGCGTTCCTGTACCTGCGGCCGCTTCGAGTACAGGTCCACGAGCCGTGCGATCTTCGACAAGCCGGTCACCCTGCCGTCGACCCCCGGGATGTAGCCGACATGGGCCACGCCGTGGAACGACACCAGATGGTGCTCGCACGTGGAGTAGAGCGGAATCTCCTTGACCAGTACGAGTTCGTCGTGGCCTTCGTCGAAGGTCGTGTTGAGCACCGCGTCGGGGTCGGTGTAGAGACCGGCCATCAACTCCTTATAGGCGCGCGCGACCCGGGCCGGAGTGTCGACCAGCCCCTGTCGGTCGGGATCCTCACCGATCGCGATGAGCAGTTCCCGCACCGCCGCCTCGGCCCGCGGCTGGTCGAACACCGGATGGTCCTTGGCGGCGTTGTTTGTCGCGGTGTTGTGCTCGCGAACCGACGTCATGAAGCCTCCGCTCTCGGATCAGCCGTGCGCCGGTGGATTTGACCGGTCACCGGTGTGCCCGCCGTCCTTGCCGGATTCCTCGTGCTGCCGTCCGGAGGGATCCGGACTGCCTGCCTGCTGGCCGGGATGCGGGTAGGGCTGATACGGGTACGGCTGGGGCTGTTGCCATCCCGACGGATGCGGCGGCGGATACCAATAGCCTTGCTGCGGCTGGTATCCGGGCTGCTGCGGTTGCTGTTGCTGCGGCGGCGGTGGCCAGCCGGGGGCATGCCAGCCGGCCGGGGCACCGTAATCGGGCTGCGTCGGATTGGGCGCGCCGTTGCTCGGCGCCCCGTTGGTACCCGCGCCGTTCTTCTGGCGGGCAGCCTCGGCCTCGCGGCTCGCCTGCGCGATCGCGGCCTTGAACGCCGGCTCGGGGACCGGCGGCGGCCACGGTTCGCCGCGTTCGATCGCGAGCTCGCCCGGGGTCTTGATCGGCGGCTTGTCCGACGGCACGCGGCCACCGAAGTCGTCGAACATGGTCAGGCGCGGACGCTTCTTCACCTCGCCGAAGATGGCTTCCAGTTCGGCGCGGTGCAGCGTCTCCTTCTCGAGCAGCTCACCGGCCAACGTGTCGAGCACGTCGCGGTACTCGGTGAGGATCTCCCACGCCTCGGTGTGGGCGGCCTCGATGAGCTTGCGGATCTCGTCGTCGATGATCTGGGCGACTTCGTGGCTGTAGTCGGCCTGAGTGCCCATCGTGCGGCCCAGGAACGGGTCGCCGTGCTCGGTGCCGTACCGCACGGCGCCCAGCTTGGAGCTCATGCCGTACTCGGTGACCATGGCGCGCGCGATCTTGGTGGCCTGCTCGATGTCGGACACCGCGCCCGTGGTGGGCTCGCGGAACACCAGCTCCTCGGCCGCGCGTCCGCCCATCGCGAACACGAGCCGGGCGATCATCTCCGACCGGGTCATCAGACCCTTGTCGTCCTCGGGCACGGCGACGGCGTGGCCGCCGGTGCGGCCGCGCGCCAGGATCGTGACCTTGTAGATCGGCTCGATGTCGGGCATCGCCCAGGCCGCGAGCGTGTGGCCGCCTTCGTGGTAGGCGGTGATCTTCTTCTCGTGCTCGCTGATGATGCGGCTCTTGCGGCGCGGGCCGCCGACGACGCGGTCGACCGCCTCCTCCAGCGCGGGGCCGGTGATGACCGTGCCGTTCTCGCGGGCGGTCAGCAGCGCGGCCTCGTTGATCACGTTGGCCAGATCGGCGCCGGACATGCCGACCGTGCGCTTGGCGAGGCCGTCCAGATCGGCATCGGGCGCGATGGGCTTGCCCTGCGAGTGCACCTTGAGCACCGCGCGACGGCCGGCCAGATCGGGGTTGGACACCGGGATCTGGCGGTCGAAGCGGCCGGGCCGCAGCAGCGCCGGGTCGAGGATGTCGGGCCGGTTGGTGGCGGCGATCAGGATGACGCCCTGGCGATCGCCGAAGCCGTCCATCTCGACCAGCAACTGGTTCAGCGTCTGCTCACGTTCGTCGTGGCCGCCGCCGAGGCCGGCGCCGCGCTGGCGGCCGACGGCGTCGATCTCGTCGACGAAGATGATGCATGGGCTGTTCTGCTTGGCCTGCTCGAACAGGTCGCGCACGCGCGAGGCACCGACGCCGACGAACATCTCGACGAAGTCGGAACCCGAAATCGTGAAGAACGGAACACCGGCCTCACCGGCGACGGCGCGTGCGAGCAGGGTCTTACCGGTTCCGGGCGGGCCGTAGAGCAGAACGCCCTTGGGGATCTTGGCGCCCAGCGCCTGATACCGCGACGGGTTCTGCAGGAAGTCCTTGATCTCGTAGAGCTCTTCGACCGCCTCGTCGACACCCGCGACGTCGGCGAACGTGGTCTTGGGCATGTCCTTGGACAGCTGCTTGGCGCGCGACTTGCCGAAGCCGAAGCCCATGCGGCCGCCGCCCTGCATGCGCGAGAACATCACGAACAAGCCGACCAGCAGCAAGAGCGGCAGCATGTAGATGAGCAGCGAGCCGAGCACGCTGCCCTGGTTGACGACGGTGTTGACCTTCGCGTTCTTGGCGTTCAGCGCGTCGAACAGCGTCACCGCGTACCCCGTCGGGTACTTGGTGATGATCTTGTTGCTGTCTTCGGTGGCGTCGTTGCCGCTCTTCAGATCGAGCCGTAGTTGCTGTTCACGGTCGTCGATCTGCGCACTGTTGACGTTGTCGCTGTTGATCTGGGCGAGTGCCACAGAGGTGTCGACGGGCTTGTAGCCGCGGGTGTCGTCACTGAAATAGAAGAACGACCAGCCCAGCAGCAGCACAACCGCGATCACGGTCAGCGTGCGGATAACATTTTTCCGGTTCATCGATCATCGGCCTTCGTTGGCTTCATCTTTGTCGGCCGCCCGGCCGGGGTCCTTCCTAATACGCGCAGCAAGGCAAGTTATAAGGCTACCGCTAGACCAACGCTCGGCAGTTCCCGACGGTGTCTGGCCCCCAGCCGTCGGCTGTGCTTGGGTGAGATCGTGATCACACCGACCGAACGGTTAGTCGATACCAATGGCGTCACGTTGCGGCTGACAGAAGCGGGTGAGCGGGGAAACCCGGTCGTCGTTCTGGCCCACGGATTCCCCGAACTCGCGTACTCGTGGCGACACCAGATTCCGGTTCTGGCCGAGGCCGGCTACCACGTCCTGGCCCCGGATCAGCGCGGATACGGCGGTTCGTCGCAGCCCAGCGCGATCGAGGACTACGACATCACCAAGCTGACGGCTGACATCGCCGGTTTGCTCGACGAAGTGGGTGCCGAGAAGGCCGTGCTCGTCGGCCACGACTGGGGTTCGCCCGTGGTGACCAACTTCCCGCTGTATTACCCCGACCGGGTCGCCGGCGTCGCCGCGCTGAGTGTTCCCCCGATCCCGCGGTCGCCGGCAGCCCCCACGCAGATCTGGCGCAACATCTTCGGCGACAACTTCTTCTACATCCTGTACTTCCAGGAGCCCGGCGTGGCCGACGCCGAGCTCGGCGGCGATCCCGCCCGCGCCATCCGCAGGATGCTGGGTGGCCTGCGTACCACCGGTGACGAGTTCGCCGCCGAACGCATGATCGCGCCAGGACCGGAAGGATTCATCGACCGCCTGCCCGAACCGGACGGCCTGCCGGACTGGATCACCGCCGAGGAACTCGACCACTACATCGCGGAGTTCAGCCGCACCGGGTTCACCGGCGGCCTGAACTGGTACCGGAACTTCGACCGCAACTGGGAGCTGACCGAAACGGCGCCCGCCACCACCATCGACGTACCCGTCCTGTTTTTGGCCGGCAGCGCCGATCCGGTGCTGAGCTTCACCCCGCGCGACCACGTGCGCGACGTGGTCACCGGCGAGTACCGCGAGGTGCTGCTCGACGGCGCGGGCCACTGGCTGCAGCAGGAGCGGCCCGACGAGGTCAACGCCGTGCTGCTGGAGTTCCTCGGGAGTCTGAAGTGAACAGGCCACTCAACTTCGGCGTCTTCATCACGCCGTTCCACCCCGTCGGCCAATCCCCCACCACCGCGCTGCAATACGACATGGACCGCGTCGAGGCGCTCGACCGGCTCGGCTACGACGAGGCGTGGTTCGGCGAACACCATTCGGGTGGTTACGAACTCATCGCGTGCCCGGAGGTGTTCATCGCCGCGGCCGCCGAACGCACGCGGCATATCCGGCTCGGCACCGGCGTGGTGTCGCTGCCCTACCACCACCCGCTGATGGTCGCCGACCGCTGGGTGCTGCTCGACCACCTGACACGCGGCCGGGTGATGTTCGGTACCGGACCGGGCGCGCTGCCGTCGGACGCCTACATGATGGGTATCGATCCGGTCGATCAGCGGCCGATGATGCAGGAATCCCTCGAGGCGATCCTGGCGTTGTTCCGGGCCGCGCCCGACGAGCGGATCGACCGCAAGACGGACTGGTTCACGCTGCGCGACGCCGCGCTCCACATCCGTCCCTACACCTGGCCATACCCGGAAATCTCAACCGCGGCAATGATTTCGCCATCCGGACCACGGTTGGCCGGGGCGCTGGGCACATCGCTGCTGTCGCTGTCGATGTCGGTGCCAGGCGGCTACGCCGCCGTCGAGACCACGTGGGACGTCGTGCGGGATCAGGCCGCCAAGTCCGGCAGACCCGAACCCGATCGCAAGGACTGGCGCGTGCTGGGCATCATCCACCTCGCCGATACGCGTGAACAGGCGATCGAGGACTGCACGTACGGGCTGCAGGATTTCGCCAACTATTTCGGCGCGGCCGGTTTCGTGCCGCTGGCCAACGAGGCGGAAGTGGCGCCGTCGGCCTACGAGTTCGTGGAAAACTATGCGTCCAAAGGCAATTGCTGCATCGGCACCACGGCCGACGCGATCGCCTACATCCAGGATCTGCTGGACCGCTCGGGCGGCTTCGGCACGTTCCTGATGCTCGGCCACGACTGGGCTCCGCCCGCGGCGACGTTCCACTCGTACGAGCTGTTCGCCCGCGAGGTCATCCCCCATTTCAAGGGCCAGCTGACGGCGGCGCAGGCCTCCCACGACTGGGCCAAGGGCATGCGGGATCAACTGCTGGGCCGGGCCGGGCAGGCCATCGTGAACGCCATCACCGAGCACACGAAGGAAGGGCAGAGCTGATGCGCGCCGCGGTTTTGCGCGACGGCCGGATGGTCGTGCGTGACGACGTGCCCGATCCCGTTCCCGGGCCCGGGCAGGTGCTGGTCGACGTGAAGGCGTGCGGGATCTGTGGATCGGACCTGCATTTCGCCGAGCACGGTGACGAGATGCTGGCCGCCGGCGCGCAGATGGAGGGGCTGCCCGACATCAACGCCGGCATCGACCTGTCCCGCGACATCTTCATGGGTCACGAGTTCAGCGCCGAGATCCTCGACGCCGGACCGGAAACCGAAACGCATGCGCCCGGCACCCTGGTCACGTCGATCCCCGCGCTGATCTCGACGACCGGAGTCGACATGATCGTCTACAGCAACACCACGATCGGCGGCTACGCCGAGAAGATGCTGCTTTCGGCGCCGCTGCTGTTGCCGATACCGAACGGCCTCGACGCGGACCGTGCCGCGCTCACCGAGCCGATGGCCGTCGGCCTGCACGCGGTGAACGCGGCGCGTATCGAGCGGGGCGAGACCGCGCTCGTCGTCGGCTGCGGCCCGGTGGGTATCGCGATCATCGCGGCGCTCAAGCAGCGTGGTGTGGAAAACATCGTCGCGTCGGACTTCTCTCCGGCGCGACGAGAGCTCGCGACCACCGTGGGTGCCCACGTCACGCTCGACCCCGCCGAGGATTCGCCGTTCCACCAGTGCCAGCCCAAGGTGGTTTTCGAAGCCGTCGGCGCACCGGGGATCATCGACGACGTGCTGCGGCGGGCGCCCGCGGGCTCGCGGCTCGTGGTGGCCGGGGTGTGCATGCAGCCCGACACCGTGCACCCCTTCTACGCGATCACCAAGCAGATCAACATCCAGTTCGTATTCGGCTACGACCCGGCCGAATTCGCGAACTCGCTGCGGGCGATCGCCGAAGGCGAGATCGATGTGGCACCGATGATCACCGGTCGTGTCGAGCTCGACGCCGTGGGCGACGCGTTCACCGAGCTCGCCGATCCGGACCGGCACTGCAAGATCCTGGTGACGCCCTAAGCAGTCAGGCGAAGGCCCGGGCATACCGCGGCGGGTGCGGCAGTGCCGCGCCGAGGTGTTGTGCCGCCTGCCACACCCACGCCGGGTTGCGCAGCAGCACCCGGCCCAGAAAGACCGCGTCGGCCTGCTCGCCGGCAACGATCTCATCGGCCTGGTCGGCCTCGGTGATCAAACCCACTGCCGCGGTCGGGATTTCGGCCTCCTTGCGCACCCGGGCGGCGAACGGCACCTGGTAGTTCGGCCCGACCGGGATCTTGGCGTCGGGTGCCGAACCGCCCGAGGACACATCCATGAGGTCCACACCGAGGCGCTTGAGCTCGACGGCCAACTCGATCGTGTCGTCGACCATCCAACCCGGGCGGGGATCGTCGGTGTCCCCACCGAGCCAATCGGTGGCCGACACCCGGAAGAACAACGGCAATTCGGCGGGCCAGCGGGTCCGCACGGCGCGCACGACCTCCAGTGCGAAACGCCTGCGGTTGGCCGGTGACCCGCCGTAGGCGTCGGTGCGATGGTTGGCATGCGGTGACAGGAACTGGTGGATCAGATACCCGTGGGCGCCGTGCAGTTCGAGCACGCGGAATCCGGCGTCCGCCGCGCGTGCGGCCGCGTCGGCGAACGCCCCTACGATCGAGCCGATTTCGCCGACCGTCAGCTCCGACGGTGCCGGCAACCGGCCGAACGATACCGGGCTGGGACCGACCGTGTCCCACCGGTTTTCGGTGCGGCTTGCGTCGGGCCACGGCCGCCCGGTAGACCCTTTGCGTCCGGCGTGCACCAGCTGGATGCCGGGAACGGCACCTTGCGCCGTCACGAAGTCGGTGATCCGCCGCAGTTTCTCGGCCTGGATGGCGTTCCACAGCCCGAGGTCGTAGTCGCTGCTGCGGCCCCGCGGGTCGACCGCGGTCGCCTCGACCATCACCAGGGCCGCACCTGCCGTCGCGCGCGATCCCAGATGGGCCAGGTGCCAGTCGGTGGCGGTACCGGTGTCCGGTCCGTCCGGTACCGCGGCGAACTGCATCATCGGCGACATCCACGCCCGGTGGGCGAACGTGACGTCACGGATTGTCAGCGGTGTGAACAAGTTTGCCATGTTCGGTCTCCTGGTCGGCGGGTGGGTCTTCGGGGAGCGGTGCGCCACGGGTTTCCGGGGCGAATATCAGGCCGAGCACGGCGATGAGCCCGAGCGCGGCCACCGATGCCGTGGCCAGTCCGAGGTTGCCGCCGAACCACGAGGCGGCGATCACCCCGGCGACCAGTGGACCGAATGCCGTGACATAGCGGCCCACGCTGTTGCAGACCGCAAGGGCCGTGGCGCGCACGCTCGCCGGGAACAGTTCGGGGCCGTAGATGAACGTGCCCGACAACGCGCCGAACAGACCGAACCCGAGAATCGGCATGGCGACGAGAAATTCGGTGTAGCTGCGGTCGAACACGAAGGTATAGACGATGGCCGCGGCGGACACCACGAAACTCAGCGCGAAAGTCTTTCGCCTGCCGATGAAATCGGCGAGGAATCCCCACGACGCGTAGCCGACGATGCCGCCCGCGTTGAACAGCATCGACGCGATGGCCACGCGGTGGTCGGCCACCTCGCGGCCGGACCCGGCCGCGATGGTGACCTCCCGGACCAGTTGCGGGTACCAGGTCGAGACGCTCCAGAAGGCGATCAGGGCACCGGTCGCCAGCGCGGTGCTCACCAACATCGGACGAAGCAGCGGCGGGGTGAACAGCCGGCGCAGCACGAACTGGTCGGCAGAGGTGTTGTTACCCAGGCGCTTACGCGCCTTGCGGGCCTCGATGTTGGCACCGACCTCTGGCGGTTCGGGCACGTAGCGGCGGATGAACCAGACCAGAACGGCGGGCAGCACGGCCAGCGCGAGCATCGGGCGCCAGCCGGCCGAGCCGAGCACCGCGTACACCGCGGCGGCGACGAAGAACCCGGCGGCGTAGCCCGACATCATGATGCCGCCTGCCCGGGCGCGGTAGCGGTTGCGCCAGGTCTCGGCGATCAGCGCCGCTCCGACCGGTGCCTCGACACCCGAGCCGAGGCCCGCGATGAAACGCAGTATGCCGAGCTGCCACCACGTGTCGGAGAACGCGGCAAGCGCGGTGAACACCGCGTAGGTCAGAATGCCGAGCGAGAGCACCCGGGTGCGGCCGAAGTAGTCGGCCAAGATACCGAAAAGGATTCCGCCGGTTGCCCATCCGAGTAAGAACAAGCTGACCGTCAGCCCGCCGTAGAATCCGATCGATGCCGGGGCCACGGCGATACCGCTGTGCGGCAGCAGCTCGGTCATGGCGGGCCCGAGGACCAGCACATAGAGGCTGCCGGCGAAGCCGTCCAGACCCCAGCCGAGCGTTGTGCCGGCCAGCACGAGCCACTGCACGCGGCTGATCTGTTGCGTAGGAGGCGATGTCACGTCAGAGCCTTTCAGTTGAGCCGGCCGTTGTCCTGCCGGCCGTACCAGTCGACGGGTTCGGCCGCGGTGCGCACCACGACGGTTTTGACCCAGGAGAAGTCGTCGAAGGACTCGGTGCCCGCGTCCTTGCCCGTTCCGGATTCTTTGACCCCGCCCCATGGCAGCGACGGTTCGAGGCGGTGGTGGTCGTTGATCCACACCATGCCCGCGACGATGCGTGCGGCCACCCGATGTGCACGGGACAGGTCGGTGGTCCACACACCCGCGCCGAGGCCGTAGCGGTTGTCATTGGCCATCGCGACGGCCTCGGCTTCGTCGTCGAACGGGATGACGACGGCGACCGGCCCAAAGATCTCCTCGGTGGCCACCGTCATGTCCATCGTCGCGTCGGCGAGAACGGTTGGCTGCAGGAAGAATCCGTCGCGCAGGGCGCCGGCCAGCTCGGGCACCTCGCCGCCGGTGGCGAGCCTCGCCCCTTCGCTGACCCCGGTGTCGATCAGGCCGCGGACCTTGTCGCGTTGGCGTGCACTGATCAGCGGCCCCATCTGGGTTTCGGTATCGGCCGGGTCACCGATCCGGATCTCGGCCGCCCGCTTGGACAACGCGGTGACGAAGTCGTCGTAGATGGCGCGGTGCACGAGGAACCGCGAGCCCGCCACGCACGACTGGCCCGCGGCGACGAATGCGGCGAACGCCGCGCCCTCGGCCGCGACGACCGGATCGACGTCGCCAAACACGATGACAGGGGTCTTGCCGCCGAGTTCGGCTGTGACCCTGGCGAATCGCGACGCGGTCGCCACCGCGGCCGAACGCCCCGCCTCGGTGCCGCCGGTCAGCGTGATCTTGGCGACCCCCGGGTGTTCGGTCAGCCGCACGCCCGCGTCGCGGCCGCCCGTGACGACGGTGACGACACCGTCGGGCAGGCCCGCGTCGGCCATGATCCGCGCCAGCGCCAGCGTGGTCAGGGGCGTGAGTTCGGACGGTTTGACCACCACGGTGTTGCCGTTGGCGAGAGCTGCCGACAGGCTGCGGGCGAGGATCAGCATCGGATGGTTGAACGGGGTGATGATGCCGCACACGCCCAGCGGTAGCCGCTGCTGATAGGTCAGGTACGGGCCGTCGCCGGGCAGCACACCGTAGCGCTGTGCGGCCAACAGACCGGCGTTGTAGCGGAACCACTCCGGCACTCGCGACAGCTGTGCCCGTGTCTCGGTGATCGGCCTGCCGTTGTTGCGGGTCTCCAGCCGGTACAGCTCCTCGGAGTGTTCTTCGATGGCGTCGGCGATGCGCAGCAGGAGGCGCGCCTGCTCGCTGCGGGTGAGCGCGGGCCACGCGCCGTCGTCGAATGCTGCCTGCGCGCGGGCCACGGCCGCGTCGACGTCGGCAGCGCCGTGCTCTGGAACGGTGTCGATGACCGTGCCGGTGGCCGGGTCGACGATGTTCCTGCTGCCTATCGAAGAAGTCATGGCTACGAGTGTCGGCACGGAGTGTGATGCGCATCAATGTTTTTCGAAACACAACTGCGCGCTCGCTTATGTGACGGGTGACAGCGTGGCTGTGTGACGTGCGACATCGGCGCGGCGGCGGGCCGGTAGGGTGCGGTCATGCCGTTCGCTGCGAAAACGAAGTTGCGGATCCTGGTCGTCGCGGGCCTGCTGGCAGTCGGCGCCACGGCGTGCGATGCGAACTCGGGTCCGGCCGGGTCGGGTGCGGGCGATCCGCGCCAGGTGACCGTCGTCGGCTCGGGTCAGGTTCAGGGTGTCCCCGACACGCTGACCGCCGATGTCGCGATGGAGTTCTTCGCGCCCGACGTGTCGGGTGCGCTCAACCAGTCGAGCCAGCGTCAGCAGGCGGTGATCGACGCGCTCGTCGGCTCGGGCGTCGACCGCACCGACATCGCCACCACGCAGGTCAGCGTGCAGCCGCAGTTCCCGCCCGACGGCACCGTGACCGGAGCGCCGACGGGGTACCGGGCCAGCAATGCGATCCAGGTGAAGATCCGCGACACCGCCAAAGCCTCCGACACGCTCGCGCTGATCGCGGGCACCGGCGGTGACGCCACCCGGATCAACTCGGTGGCCTACTCGATCGAGGACGACTCGGATCTGGTGCGCGACGCGCGTTCTCGCGCCTTCGACGACGCCAAGAGCCGCGCCGAACAGTACGCGCAGCTGTCGGGCCTGAGCCTGGGCAAGGTCATCTCGATTTCCGAGGAGTCCGGCGCCACACCGCCGCCGCCGACGCCGATGCCGCGCGCGGCCATGGAGGCGGTGCCGCTGGAGCCCGGCCAGCAGACCGTGAACTTCTCGGTGACGGTGGTCTGGGAACTGGGCTAGACCTCAGGCTGTGTAGACCTTCGGGTCGAGCGTGCCGATGTAGGGCAGATCGCGGTAGCGCTCGGCGTAGTCGAGGCCGTAGCCGACGACGAACTCGTTGGGGATGTCGAAGCCGACGTAGGCCACGTCGATGTCGGTGCGCACGGCCTCCGGCTTGCGCAGCAGCGTGCACACCTGCAGGGACCGCGGCCGCCGGGTCGCGAGGTTGCGCAGCAACCATGACAGCGTCAGCCCCGAATCGATGATGTCCTCGACGATGAGCACGTCCCGGTCGTTGATGTCGCGGTCGAGGTCTTTGAGGATCCGCACCACACCGGAGGACGATGTCGACGATCCGTACGAGCTGACCGCCATGAACTCCAGCTGCGTGGGCAACGGAATGCTGCGGGCCAGATCGGTGACGAACATGACCGCGCCTTTGAGGACGGTGATCAGCAACAGATCGTCGTCGCCGAGGTCGTCTCGGTAGCGTTCGGCGATCATCTCGGCGAGTTCGGCGGTGCGCGTCCGGATCTGTTCCTCGGACAGCAGTACCGACTTGATGTCCCCCGGATACAGCTCGGCAGAATCGGCAGCCACGTGGACAGCGTGCCATGCGATGTGCCCGCTGACCAATGCGACCGGCTAGACCTCTTCGACGTGCAACGCGAGCACGCCGTCACGACGGGCCGCGATGAGCCGCTGCCTGCGCAGCGTCGACCCGACCGCGACACCGCCCTGGCCACGCCACGCGGTCACCAACCGGTCCACGCCGCGAATCTGGATGTCGGTCAGATCGGTCGCGCCGCCGCCGAGCAGCCAGCCGCGGATCACCCGGCGCCGCACGGCGTCGGGCAGCCCGCTCAGCGCCGCGGTGTCGAGTCCGCCGTCCGGCGTCGTCGACTCCGCAAGGGCGCGCTCGGCGAGTTCGTCGAGGGTGTCGGTGTCCTCGCGCAACGCGGTCGCGGTGCGGCCGAGCGCCTCGGCCACACCGCCGCCCAGTACCTCCTCCAGCAGCGGCATGACGTCGAGCCGCAGCCGCGCCCTGGTGAACCGCCGCTCGAAGTTGTGCGGGTCATGCCACGGCTTGAGCCCGAGTTCGTCGCACGCCGCGTGCGTGACGGTTCGGCGCACGCCCAGGAGCGGCCGGTGCCACGGCGGGTCGTGCGGTCGCATCCCTGCGATGGACCGCGGCCCCGATCCGCGGCCCAGGCCGAGCAGCACGGTCTCGGCCTGATCGTCGAGCGTGTGGCCGAGCAACACCGGTGCACCGTCGCGCGCGGCCCGCAGCGCGGTGTAGCGCGCCTGCCGGGCCGCGGCCTCGGGCCCGCCGGAACGCCCGACCACCACAGGAATCACTTGTGCCGCAGCGCATCCCACTGCCAGCGCCTGCTGGCGCGCCGTTTCGGCCACCGCGCGCGAGCCCGGCTGCAGACCGTGGTCGACGATCAGCGCGGTCGTGGGCCGGTACTCGGCGGCGATCGCGGCCAGCGCCAGCGAATCCGGCCCGCCCGACAGTGCGACGCACCAGCGTTCGCCGTCGACCTGCGCCCCGAACGCCGTCACCACCCGCCGCAGCGTCGCTACAGCACCCGATCGATCCATCGCCGTGGTTCGTCGATTTCGGTTGGCAGCGGCAGCGTTTCGGCGTCGGTCCAGATGGTGTTGAAGCGAGCCATGCCGACGGTCGACACGACCTCGTCGACGAACGCCTTGCCGCGGGTGTACTGGCTGATCTTGGCGTCGAACCCGAGCAGTGCACGCACCACGCGTTGCACCGGGGGCTGTTTGCGTTGCCTGCGTTCGTCGAAACGCCTGCGGATCGTCCCCACCGAAGGCACGACGGCCGGGCCGACGGCGTCCATCACGTGGTCGGCGTGCCCTTCCAGCAACGTGCCGAGCACCAGCAGTTGATCCAGTGCGCGACGTTGCGGCTCGGCCTGCACCGCCCGCATGAGGCCGAGGATGCCTGCCGAGTTCGGATCCGGCGCCGACCCGTTGCGCTGATTGCGGACGTACTGCGCGAGCCGGCCGACGACCGCGGCGACATCCTCCCCCGCGTCCTGGGTGAGCACGGCCAGCGCCTGCGACATGTGGTCGGCAAGCCACGGATTGGCGCGGAACTGGACACGATGCGTGACCTCGTGCAGACACACCCACAGCCGGAAATCCGTTGGGGTGACGCGTAGTTGGCGTTCGACCGCGATGACGTTGGGGTACACCAGCAGTAGTTCGCCGCCGTCCGGACCGAACGGGTCGTACTGGCCGAGGATGCCCGACGAGATGAACGCCAGCACCGCACCGGTCTGCGCGCCGGTGACCCGCCCGGTGATGAAACCGGGCTTGTGGTCCTCGTCCCCGCCCGTCATCACGCGCATCGACCGGGTGGCGGCGCGGATCCACTCGGTCCGGTCGACGATGCGCGCCTCGGGCAACTCGGCGCCCTCGTTGAGGCCCGTCACCTCACGGACCGGAAGTTCTGCGGCGCGGGCACTTTCGGCCAGCTGGTCGATGGCCTGGCGGCGCGTGTAGTCGGTGGCGGCCGGGGCGGGGCGGGCCAGCTTCGCCCCGACCGTCGCGGCGAAGTCCCAGTCGACGGCGCGGCCCGCGGTCATGGTCGGGCTGCTCATGTGCCGCATCCACACGTGCGCAGCACCGCGGCCAGCGCGTCGATCGCGGTACGTCCGGTGGGCCCGGCGTTGTTGGAGATCAGGGCGAACGTCAGCACCCGGCCGTCGTCGTCGGTGACGATGCCTGCGAGCGCGTTGGTGCCGGTGAGCGACCCGGTCTTGGCCCGCAGCCAGCCCGCGGCGGCCTTGCCCCCCTCGGTGTCGAGGTAGCGGTTCGACAGCGTGCCGCTGCCACCGGCGATCGGCAGCAGGTCGACCAGCGGCCGCAGCGCGGGTTGGGTGTGGCCGGCCGCGGCGTTGACGACTTCGTCGAGGGTCTTGGCGGTGAGCCGGTCATCGATCGAAAGCCCGCTCGAATCGACGAGATCGGCGCCCGTGGTGTCGATGCCGATGCCCTCCAGCTGGTGGAGCACCGCGTCGACCCCGCCCTCGAAGCTCTGCGGGCGGTTGAGCTTCTCGGCGACTTCCCGCGCGATCGATTCGGCCATCACGTTGTCGGAGTCGTTCATCATCTGCCGCAGCCGTTCGATCAGCGGGGCGGACTGCACCTCGGCGATCTTGGTGCTGGGGCCGCTCAGCCCCGACGGCAACAGCGTCACGGTCTCGGGGTCGATACGAAGGGCGGCGGCCAGCGCCTTGCCCGCGTCGAGCGCCGGGCTCGTCGACCGCCTCGACTCCACGGTCGTCGGTTGCGTGCGTCCGCCGTCGAGCATCACCGACTCCATCGGCGCGATGTCGCCGCCTGCGATGTCGGCCGGATCCCATCCGGGCGCCATGGTCGGTCCGCTGTAGAGGCTCGTGTCGACGCGCACCGTGGTGGCCCTGACCCCGCTCTGCCTGATCTGGTCGGCGAGGTCGCTGATGCGGGCGGCGCCCTTGTACCAGGTGTCGGTATCGGCGGGGGCGGCCGAAAGCGTCGGATCGCCGCCGCCGTGCAGTACCACCAGACCCGGCTGCGAATCCGAGGCAAGCACGGTCGTGGTCAGGCGCGCGTCACGGTCCAGGGTGAGCAGCGCAGCCGCCGTGGTGAGCACCTTGTTCACCGACGCGGGCTGCATGGGCAGCTCGGCGCCCTGCTCCCACAGCTCGGCGCCGGTGTCGGCATCGGTGATGCGGCCGGTGACCATGCCCAGGTTGGGATCGGCCAGAGCCGGCGCCAACGCGGCTTCCAGACCGCCTTCGGTCGGGGTGGGGGCCGAGATGTCGACGGGGACGATGCCCGGGCTGGCGGTCGCGGGCGCCGGGACGGGCCGGACCGCTTCGGCGGCGTCCGACCGGTGCCCGGTGAACAACGCAGCCACCGCGACGACGGCCGCGACCAGCACAATGACCGCGACGCCTACCGCCACATGGGTGGACCGCCGCCACCGAGTGGGCCGCATATTTCCCCTGCTCTCGATTGTTCCGGACGAGCCACCCCTCATCGCCAGCCTATCGCTCATCTAATGTTGGCCCGGCGGGTCGACCCCGCGTCGTCGTCCGACGACCCCAGACTGAACGAAGATGCGAAGGAGCCGCGACGGTGGAGTTCGACGTCGTCATCGAGATCCCGAAGGGTTCGCGCAACAAGTACGAGGTGGACCACGAGACCGGCCGGGTGAAGCTCGACCGCTATCTCTACACCTCGATGGGCTACCCGGCCGACTACGGGTTCTTCGAGAACACGCTCGGCGAGGACGGCGATCCGCTGGACGCGCTCGTGTTGCTGCCCGAGTCGGTGTTCCCCGGCTGCATCGTCGAGGCCCGCCCGGTCGCGATGTTCAAGATGACCGACGAGGCCGGCGGCGACGACAAGCTGCTGTGCGTGCCCGCCGGTGACCCGCGATGGGATCACATCCAGGACGTGGGCGACGTTTCACAGTTCGAGCTCGACGCGATCAAGCACTTCTTCGTGCACTACAAGGACCTGGAGCCGGGCAAATTCGTCAAGACCGCCGACTGGGTGGGCCGTGCCGAGGCCGAAGCCGAGCTGCAGCGTTCGATCGAGCGGTTCAAGGTCGAGGGCCACTAGTCCGGCACTGATTTAGCGCCCCCGTAACACGGGGTAACGCCGCTGTGCTTTGCGGCTCCGATGATTGCCATGTGTTGATGCATCAGGGCATGGGGCTTGAGGCGTACAACGCATTGCCGATGCGGCGCGCCGTGCACGCCGTCTACGAGTGCTGCTACAGCGTGCCGCTGGCCGCCGACCTGGCTCGGGGACGGCCATACTCCGACCACGAGTCGTTGTTCCGCCAGGCCGACACCCTGCTGTTCAGCCTCGGCGAGGACTCGATCGACGGGGTGCTACAGGCCTATCCGCTCTTCGGCTGCCGCTGGGCCCATCGGCCCGACGCGACGGCGCAACTGGAGACCGCGATGGCCGACTACCGCCGGCGGTTCGGCTTCAGCTTCGTCATGTACACCGCCGACTGCGACGCCGACACCGTGCTGGCATGTATCGCTGACCGGTTACACAACGACCACGAGACCGAACGCAAAGTCGTCCGCAACGAACTCGCCCGCATCAACCGCGTACGGCTCGAACGCATGCTCGGACCCGAGGGCGGCTTCTACAACTGGTAGGCCCTGCTGTCCCGGGCTGTCCGACGTCAGGTTGCTGTGCTCACAGCAGCCCGCGGGCGGCGAGGCTTCGCATCAGGTCGGCGATGCCGAAGGTCCAGCGTTCACAGACATCGCTCGTACGAACCCGGTTGACGAGCGTTCCAAAGTGACTGGCGCTGATGGCAACAACATCGTCGAGGTGGTGCGTGAACCCCTGCCCGTCGGCACCACGGTCCTGCACCGGGGCGAACATCGTGCCAAGGAAAAGCACCGCGCCGTCGGGGTACTGATGGGTGCTCCCCATCATTTGTTGCACGAGATCCTCGGGGTCACGGCTGATCTCGTTCATGGAGGAGGTTCCGTGCAAGATGAACTCGTCGGTACCGCGGACGTCGAGGCGTACCACCGTCTCCCGCACATCATCGAGGGTGAAGGTGTCGTCGAACAGCCGGATGAACGGGCCCAGCGCAGCTGAGGCGTTGTTGTCCTTGGCTTTCGAGAGCAACAGTGCCGAACGTCCTTCGAAATCACGGAGATTGACATCGTTGCCGAGTGTCGCCCCGACGATGCGCCCGCTCGACGAAACGAGCAAGACCACCTCAGGTTCGGGGTTGTTCCACAACGACCCCGGGTGGATCCCCACGTCCATCGCCGTACCGACCGTGGACATCGGCGAGGCCTTAGTGAAGATCTCGGCATCCGGCCCGAATCCCACCTCCAGGTACTGACTCCAGGTCCCGGCCGCGACCATGGCTTCCTTCAGCCGAGCCGCCTCTGCCGAGCCCGGCCTCAGCTCATCGAAGTCACCACCGATGAGGTCCGCCATCTGGACCCGCATCTCGGCCGCGCGGGCGGAATTGCCGCCGCAGCGTTCCTCGATGACCCGCTCGACCATGGACACCACGAACGTGACACCGGCAGCCTTCACCGTTTGCAGGTCGATCGGGCTGAGCAGGTACACCCCTGCCGTCGTGCGGTGTTCGACCGGTGTGGCGGCAAGGATGTCTGCGACCGAGCCGAGCACCCGCCCCTCGGCCGCGTTGACCGCAGCCGCCGGCTGCTCGTGCTCCGCGAGATCTCGGACGGTCGCGAATGTGCTGCTGATGTCGACTACGGCCCGGTCGCGAACGGTGACCACACAAGGGCCTTCGGGCCCGAAGACCCGGCCCACCAGGGTGGCACGCTCATTGTCGACGGGAAGGCACGTCTGCGCATCGGGCGGCCACGCGGTCAGCGCGGAAGATGAGTGATCGGCAGTGTTCGCGACTGTGGTCATTTGTCTCCTACCCGGTGTTGCCGATCAAGGCCGGCGAGGTGCAACCGCGTCAATTCCGCGGCAAGGCGATCGGCGTTGCGGTGACTCAATACAGCCTCGCGAACGCACTCGGCGGCCCTGCGCTGAAAGGAGATCGCGCCATCGAAGCGAGGCCGGATCCATGCTTGGCCGATGGTGTCGGCGGTACGTGAATAGAAACCCGAAGATGCCTTGTCCACGAGGGGGTTTCGCCATGCGGCGAGCGCGGACGGTTGCCCGGCGTGCTCGGGTATGAACGTGGACTGTGTGGAGTCGTCGAGCAGCCAGCGTAAATGCTGCACGAGGTCGTCATCGGGTCGGCACCTGCTGCTGATGGCAATCCCCGTCCCGCCGAGGACCGAACCGCGACGACCACTGCGGCCCTTGGGCGCGTCGGCGAACAGCAGGGGTCTCGGCAGTCCTGCCTGTGCGTAGTTGACGTAGCCGTAGACAAGCGGGCAGTAGACCGGCCCGCCCGGCTGCGACATCTGTTCCAACACGACGATCGGGTTGTGCACCCTTGGCGGTGGCAGGCGTTGGTCGATGAATGCGGTGATCGTCTGCAGCCCTTCGGCTATCGCCTCAGCCGTCAAGAACTCGTCGTGTCGGCCCGGCTCCTCGCCGTTGGCCAAGGCGATCGAGCACAGGGTGAGGAACAGATGAGGGCCACTGGTCGGCAGGACGGTATCGACATCCCGAGCGAGCTCGACTGCGTCGGTCCAGGTCGTCGGTATGTCGATCGCCGGATCAGCGGCTACCGAGACCTGGGTGGCCGCATCCAACGGCAGAGCCCACGACCTGTCGTCCATTTGATAGGAGGCGAACGAGTCCCCTACCGTGCCGCGCTTCCAGTCGTCGAGTTCAGCTGAGTTGAAAACCTCTTCGAGCGGCAACAGCGCTCCGCATCGTAGCGCCTCGCCGAGGTGCGGATGGTCCAGCACCAGCAAGTCGTAACGTGCGGCGTTGTCGCAGATGGGCGCGGACTCGAAACCTTCCAGCGATTGTGTGTCCCAGACGATCTCGCACCTCGGTGCCGCGTCTTCGCGCACGGCCCGACGAAGGGCGTCCACACCGCGCGGGTGGTCCCAGGTCAGACCCCGATACGCGCCCATCATCGGCCAAGCACCGGCGAGAGGAGGTCCGCCGGCATGTTCTGGAATGCCACCGGCCGTGCAAACCGTTGAGCGGCAGCGGTTCCGACCGACGTTGTCGTCGGCGCCGTGGTTGCCGGCCACGGTCCACCGTGCTGTTGCGCATCGCTGACGGTCACACCCGTCGGCCACTGGTTGTAGATCACGCGGCCGGCGAGGTAGGACATCGCTTCGATGAGGCGCGGGGCGTCCGGGTCACCCGCGGTGGTGCCCTGGATTGTCGCGGTCAAGGCACCCGGTACCGCTCCGAGCACTTCGACGGCCTGCGCGATATCGCGGTAACTCACGAGCACCGATGCGGGCCCGAACATCTCGGTCGTCACGATCGCGGGATCTGCGAGAACGGCATCGGCATCGGTGCCCAGAACCGTGGCGGCCGGCGAGTTCGCACCGCGGGGTCCGGTGAGAAGCACCTTCACCGCCTGCCTGTCGCAGAGTTCATGCAGCGTTTGCTCGAACCCACGCGCGATCCGCTCGTCGAGCATCGGGTGAACCGGCTGCAGAGCCATTTTGTCGACGAAGGCGTCGCGATCCGGGACGAGGACGACACCTGGTTTGGTGCAGAACTGTCCGCAACCCATGGTGAAGGACGAGGTGAATCCGTCGACGATGTCGTCAGCTCGTTCCCGCCAACCTGCGGGCGTTATCACGACCGGATTTGTGCTCCCGAGTTCGCCGAAGAACGGAATCGGGTCGGGCCGCGACGCTGCGAGGTCGTAGAGGGCTCGTCCGCCCGCCTCCGAGCCGGTGAACCCGGCCGCCTTTATCCGGGCGTCCTGGATGGCGCGGATGCCGTCCTCTCGTGAGTGAATCGTCCCGAACACGCCGTCCGGAGCTCCTGCCGAGGCAAGCGACGTGGTGACGATGTCGGCGGTCGCCCGTGCCAGTTTCGGGTGCGCCTCATGGGTTTTGACCACCACCGGGCATCCGACCGCGAGCGCGCTGACGGTGTCACCGCCGGCAACCGAGAACGCGAATGGGAAATTGCTCGCCGCGAAGACCAGGACCGGTCCGATGGGGACGTAACCCCGGATCAGGTCGGGACGGGGTCCCATCGGCCAGTCAGGATCGGCTCGGTCGACACGCACATCGAGCAGGTCACCGGATTCGACTCGCTCGGCGAACAACCGGGCCTGGAACGTGGTTCGGGCGACTTCGCCGCGTAACCGCGGCTCGGGCAACTGCGTCTCCTCGGCCGCGAGCGCGACGAGCGTATCGCTGTGTGCGTCAAGCCCGTCGGCGATGGCGCGCAACCAGGCCGCACGCTCGGTCGTGCTCGCTCGTGCCGCCGGGATGCGGGCGATATGGGCTGCTTCAAGAACACTGTCCAGCGTGTTCACATCGGCTCCTCGGAGTTGCGCCGCTCGACGGCGACGATGTGGCGGCAAACCAGCACCGTCTTGCCGTGCTGATTCGTACCGGTGTAGGCCTTCGTGACCAGACCGATCTTCGGATTTCTCGCGTGCGGGCTGACGTCGACGACCTCGGAAACCGCCGCGACCGTGTCACCCGCGAGCACCGGAGCCGGAAA
Source organism: Mycolicibacterium wolinskyi str. Jessa 2025 (assembly GCF_049241375.1). Classification (NCBI taxonomy): domain Bacteria; kingdom Bacillati; phylum Actinomycetota; class Actinomycetes; order Mycobacteriales; family Mycobacteriaceae; genus Mycobacterium; species Mycolicibacterium wolinskyi. Next base: position 635,870 of record NZ_CP185960.1, on the reverse strand, counting down.
GCGGATCCGGTCGTAGCCGTAAGCAACCAAACGAGGATTGCGTTCCATCGTCAGGCCGACGACAACGGCGAAGCTGAGCACGCCGTGTGCCAGCAGGCCGCCGAAACGTTCCTTCGCGAACTCCGCGTCGGTGTGAGCGGGGTGGTCGTCATGGGTGAGACGGGCGAAGTCAGCGATGTCCGACGCGGTGATGACCGCCGAACCTCCCCGTTCGACCTGCCCGACGGCATAGTCCTCGAACCAGCGTTCCAGGAACGAGTCGGTGCCGGTCATGACTGGCCCTGAAGCGGTGTGCTCACCGCATGCGTGATGTGGTTGAAGCGGTCCGCGTCGTTCTGGTGTGCATCGGACCGGTAGTTCTTGGACAGGTGCACCGAGATGAACGCGATCACCGCCATGAAGACCATCCACACAGCGACGGGCCACCAACTGTCCGCCGCGGCGACGACCGCGGTGGCCACCAACGGAGTCGTTCCACCCAACACCGCTCCGCTCACCTCTCGGGCGAAGGCCACACCGGAGTACCGCTTGGCCGGGGGGAACAACTCGGCAAGGAATGCGGCCTGCGCGGCGTAGCAGGTCGCGACGGCACCGACGAAGCAGATCGACAACGCCGCCACGATGAGCACGGTCTGGCCGGTGTCGATGAGCAGGAACATCGGAAATGCCCAGGCGGCGCCGAATGAACAGCCGAACAGGAACAGGCGTCGGCGGCCGATCCGGTCACCGACGCGGCCGAAGACCGGCATGAACACGGCACCGAGGGTGAGCATGACCGCGTTGATCCCGAGCGCAAGCGATGCGGCGAGCGCGAGATTGTTGGTCAGGTAGCTCAATGCCCATACCTGCGGCACATAGGAGAAGCCGGACAACATGAAGTTCGATCCGAGCGCTACGGCCAGGCGTCCCTTGTCGGTCCGCAGGAGCGACAGCAGTGGTAGAGACTCGAGCTGCTCGGCCTTCGAGGTGTCTTCGAAGCTTTGTGTTTCCTCGACGCTGCGACGGATGTAGAGGCTCACCGCCAACATGGCGATACTGGCGAGGAACGGGATGCGCCAGCCCCAGGTTTCGAAGTTGTCGCCGGTCAGCCAGAGCGACAACTGCATGACGCCAAGGCCGAGCGCCGAGCCCAGCCAGACGCCCGCGCCGGACCAGGATGCGTAGAACCCTCGATGAGTCGGCGGCGATGATTCGGACGACAGTACGATCGCGCCCGCATACTCGGCGCCGGCGCCCAGGCCCTGCAGTACCCGCAGCACGACCAGCAGCACCGGAGCAGCCAGCCCGATGCTCGCGTAGCTCGGCAACAGGCCGATCAGTGCGGTGGACACCCCCATGAGTGCGAGCGTGAAGATCATGACCGGTTTGCGGCCGACCTTGTCGCCGAGGTGGCCGAAGATGATGCCACCGAACGGTCGCGCGAAGTATCCGACGGCGAACGTGGCGAAGGCTGCGAGGAGACCGGCCGTGGGGTTCTCGGCGGAGAAGAAGTAGGACTTGAAGATCAGCGCAGCAGCGGCACCGTAGAGCGCGAAGTCGTACCACTCTATGAGGCTGCCCACCGCGGACGCGGCTGCCGCGCGGCGCGCGTCGACGTGCGAGGGAATTGATGTGCTCATGACTTTCCTGGGACGGTGTGGGTGGCGGTCAGTGCGTCAGCTCGGGCGTGGCAAGGACGGCATCGCGGTGTACCACCCCGGCGCGCTCGAACTCGTCGATGTCGTCGTCGCTGTAGCCGAGTTCGCTCAGTACCTCGTGGGTGTGCTGACCGTTCAGCGGAGCCGGTCGGTAGATCTCCTGCGGCTGTTTGGCAAGGCGGAAGGCGAATCCGGGTGTCTTCACATGGCCTTCGGTCGGATGGTCGTACTCGACGAACGATGCGTTGTGCCGCACCTGTGGGTCGTCGACGACCTGGCGGTAGTCGTACACCGGTCCGACCCAAACGCCTGCCGCACCAAGAACTTCGAGCCAGTGTTGGGTGGTGTCGCGTTTCAGGTTCTCAGTCACCAGCGCGGAGATGGCATCTCGATGGGTGAAGCCGTCGCGCTCGGAGTCGAACGCCTCGAATCTCGGATCGTCGAAGACCTTTGCCAGCACGTCCATCTCGGCGAAAGAGAGCGCGATGAAGTCATCGGAGGTCGCGAAGACGCCGTACGGCGCGCGGATATAGCTGTGCGCGTGGATCTCGTCGGACGGCGTTTGGGCCACCCCACCGACCGTGGCGACGCTGAGTTCCTGCATCTGTGCGGCGATGATGGCATCGAGCATATTGACCTCGACCAACTGGCCCTCACCGGTGCGCTGGCGATGGAACAACGCGGCCATTGCTCCTTCGAACGCCGAGTAGGCGGTAAAGGCGTCGGCGAGAAAGAAGGGCCCGGGGCGTGGCGGCTCGTCGCCTCGCCGCGCACTCGCCAGACCACCGCTCATGGCCTGCAACAGCACGTCCTGACCCGGGCGGTTCGCGTACGGACCCGTCTGGCCGTAACCCGACATGCTCACGTAGATCAGCTTCGGGTTGATCGCGCTGAGCGTCTCGTAGTCGACTCCGAGCCGGTCAGCGACACCTGGCCGGTAGTTCTGCAGGAACACGTCGGCCGTTTCGACCAGGCCGGTGAGTATTCGCCGGCCGGCCGGGGACTTGAGGTTCAGTGACAGCGACCGCTTGTTGCGGTTCAGAGACAGGAAGGAGGCGTTGACGGTGTTCCCGCGAGCGCCGCCGGCGGACACGTGACGCTGCCATTCACCGGTGACCGGCTCCACCTTGATCACATCCGCGCCGAGGTCAGCCAATTTCTGGGCAGCGAACGGTCCTGCCATCGCGATGGATACATCGATCACGCGGACACCTTCCAACACCTTCACGTTGCGCTCCTCATGCTGCTGGCCGATGGCCCGGTTCTGTGGTGGCGGTTACGTTAGCGCTCACGTTAGCGCTAACGCAACCGTGATCGAGTGGCGGAGTGAACGCTCACCTTCACGGCGTGCGCTGCCGTCGACGGCGAGCCCGAGGCGGTAATCTGACGGCAGCGAAGGCGGGCTTGGCGAACGGGTGTCGACAGTGAACGAGCCGAACGGCGGCGTCCGGAGGCGGCGAGGTCGAGGGTCAATAAAGAGCGTGACCATGGCCGATGTGAGCCGGGCCGCCGGATTCTCGATGCAAACCGTCTCGCGAGCACTGAGCCGGCCAGAGACCGTCACCGACGAAACACTCGAACGGGTCACCAGGGCCGTCGCCGAGACCGGCTATGTACCGAACCTCGCAGCAAGCCACCTGGCGTCGAACCGCAGTCGCACCGTCGCGGCGATCCTGCCGGCCATCTCGACATCGGTCTTCTCGGACACGCTGCGGTCAGCGACCACGCGTCTGGCCCCGCACGGTTATCAGCTGATCGTCGGGTACACCGACTATCACCCTGAGCGTGAAGAGGAACTGGTTCGCAGCTTCATCCAACGACGACCCGACGGATTCTTCATCGTCGGCACGCGACACACGCCGGGAACCACTCGCCTGCTGAAGGGTTACGCGCATCCCGTCGTGGAGACATGGGACTGGAACGACTCGCCGACGGACACACTCGTCGGATTCTCCAATCGAAAAGCCCTCGCGGACATGGTTCGTCACCTCGTGACGCAGGGGCACCGGCGCCTGGCCTTCGCCGGGGTGATCACCGGCGGGGACGAGCGGGCACAGCGCCGGTTGGAGGGCTTTCAGGACGCTGTCGCGGACCTGTTGCCCGACGAGCCGGTTCGGGTCGTGGACCTGCCCGGCGAACCGATCGCGATGGACACCGGGGTACGGCTGCTGGAAGTGGCGTTGGAGAGGCATCCCGAGATCACCGCACTGGTGTTCCCGACCGACGTCTTCGCATCAGCCGCTGTGCTGGCTGCGCCGGACCTGGGCGTGGATGTACCCGGGCGGCTCGCCATCACCGGATTCGGCGACTTCGAAATGGCCCGGCATTTGCGTCCCGCGTTGACGACGGTGGCGGTCGACAGTCAGCAGATCGGTTCTCGCGCTGCCGATCTGCTCCTGGCGCGGATGCTCGACCAGCCGATCGACGAGCCGTCCGTCGACATCGGCTACCGCATCGAAGTGCGGCAGAGCGCTTAGCCCGAGCTCAGTACGGCGCACCGGGTAACTCGCTACACCACATTCCGCAGCGGCTCGCCGCGAGCGAGCCTGCCGATGTTGTCGGCGATGTCGGCGGCCCTGGCCGCGAAGGTATTCGTGGTGACACCCGATACGTGCGGGGTCATGAGCACGTTCGGCAGGGTGTGGAACGGCATGTCGCTCGGGCTGCCGTAGCCCGTGGCATCCGGGTAGCGGTACCACACGTCGATCGCCGCGGCCGCGATACCACCTGTCGAAAGTGCTTCGTAGAGGGCAGCTTCCGCGACCAGCGGTCCCCGGCCGACGTTGATCAGGACGCCGGCGGGCCCGAGTGCACGCAGTTCGGCCGCGCCGATCATGCCGACGGTTCGCTCGGTCAGCGGTGCGCACACCACCACGACCTCGGATGCGGTCATCAACTGTTCGAGCCGGTTGGTGTCGCCGGCCCAGGTCAGTCCCTCGGCTGCGGCGTCGACGCTGCCGCTGCCTGTCACCGCGGCGCCCTCGACGCCGAACGCCCGCAGCAGATTCCAGCTGCTGCGGCCGATGTGGCCGAATCCGACGAAACCGACGCGTGCGCCATGCAGCGAACTGGACTGGCCGATCGTGCGGTCATAGCCCGGGGTGGCCCACCGGCCGGTGCGCAATGCGCGGTCCTGCTCGGGCAGGTTACGGCGCAGCATGACGGCGGCCCCGGCGACATATTCGGCGATCGACTGCTCGTGGTTGAACGTGTTGGCCACCTGCACGTCCGGGCCGAGGCTGCCGAAGGCCACCTTGTCGGTGCCCGCACCGTTGACGTGCACGAGGCGCAATCGGCGTGCTGCTGTGGCCATCTCAGGCGTGAAGCGGCTGCCGACGAACACATCGGCATCGCGCAGGTCATCGATGACACCAACGTCGCCCGGCGTATGCCAGTGCACCGACGCGTCCTCGGGCAGGTCGGCTTCCAGCCGCTGCCGGTGCGGCACCAGATACGAATCGGCGATTACGATCTTCATCTCAACCCCGTTGCAGTGCAGGACGTTTGCTGTCGAACTTCCATCCTGGAATCAGGTATTGCATGGCCGCCGCGTCGTCGCGGGCGCCCAGGCCCTTCGCCAGGTAGAGCTCGTGCGCCGCGGCCACCCGCTCGTCGTCGAGCTCGACCCCGAGACCCGGTGTGGCGGGCACGTCGAGGTATCCGTCGACGATCCGGTAGGGCTGCTTGGTGATGCGCTGACCGTCCTGCCAGATCCAGTGGGTGTCGATGGCGGTGATGGTGCCCGGCGCCGCGGCTGCGACGTGGGTGAACATCGCCAGGGACACGTCGAAGTGGTTGTTGGAGTGCGAACCCCACGTGAGACCCCAGGCGTCGCACAGCTGAGCCACGCGCACCGAACCGCTCATCGTCCAGAAGTGCGGATCGGCCAACGGAATGTCCACCGCGCCCGCACGTATCGCGTGGCCCATCTCGCGCCAGTCGGTGGCAATCATGTTGGTGGCGGTCGGCAGGCCGGTGGCCCGTTTGAATTCCGCCATCACCTCGCGGCCCGAGAACGTGCCCTCGGGCCCGACGGGATCCTCGGCGTAGGCCAGGACATCGGTGAGTTGACGGCACGTGTCGATCGCGTCGGCGAGCAGCCAGCCGCCGTTGGGGTCGAGCGTGATTCGTGCGTCCGGGAACCGTTCGGCAAGTGCGGTGACGGCCTTGGCCTCCTCGGCGGCGGGCAGCACACCGCCCTTGAGCTTGAAGTCGCGGAAGCCGTAGCGGGCACGAGCCGCCTCGGCGAGCCGGACGACGGCCTCCGGGGACAGCGCCTCGTCGTGGCGGATGCGCATCCAGTCGTCGGCGCCCGCCGGTTCGTCGGCAGCCGACTGGTAGGGCAGGTCGGTGCGGTTGCGGTCGCCCACGAAGAACAGGTAGCCCAGCGCCTGCACGCGGTCGCGCTGCTGACCGTCGCCGAGCAGGGCCGCGACCGGCACCCCGAGGTGCTTGCCGAGCAGGTCGAGCAGCGCCGACTCGACCGCGGTGACCGCGTGCACCGTCACCCGTAGGTCGAAGGTCTGCGCGCCGCGACCCGCGCTGTCGCGGTCGGCGAACTGTCGGCGGATACTCGCCAGCACCGCGTGGTACTCCCCGATCGACCTGCCCTCGACGAGCCGGCGGGCATCATCGAGCGTGCGGCGGATCGCTTCACCGCCGGGCACCTCACCGACTCCGGTGTTGCCGTCGGAGTCCTTCAGGACCAACAGATTCCGGGTGAAGTACGGCCCGTGCGCGCCGCTGAGGTTCAACAGCATGCTGTCGTGACCGGCGATCGGGATCACGGTCATACCCGTCACGACGGGTGTGGCGGTCTTGGTGCTCATCATCTTCTCCTGGTGTTCATGCGAACCACTTGTCCCCGTTGGCAACCGGCCGGACGACGCGCGAAACCTTGTCGCACACCATGCGCAGGGCGTCGACGATTTCGCGTTCGCGGGCCGGCGTGAGCCGCGACAGCGGCACCGACGCACTGATCGCGTCCTGCGCGGGCTGCAGGTAGCGCAGCGAGACCGCGAAGCACTTTATCCCCGTGGTGTTTTCCTCGTCCTCGGTCGCGTATCCCCTGACCCGAGTCTCGTCGAGCGACGCCTCGAGTGCGGCCCGATCGGTCACGGTGCGCGGGGTGAGCGGGGTCAGCGTCGGCGGGATGTGCGCATCGAGCTCGGCGCCGAAGCGCTCGGCGAGCAGCGCCTTGCCGAGTGCGGTGGTGTAGGCCGGCAACCGGCGACCCACCTTGTTCGTCGTGCGCACGTACTGGCGGGATTCCCTGGTTGCCAGGTACACCACGTCATGGCCGTCGAGTCGGCCGAGGTGAAAGGTCTCGTCGAGGTCGCCGCGCAGATCGTCGAGAAAGGGCGTGATCATCGGCAGGTAGGGGTCGGCGTCGAGGTAACTCGTGCCGACGAGCAGCGCCCGGACGCCGATGCTGTACTGGCTGCCGGCATCGTCGGAGCGGACCCAGCCCTGAGCCACCAGCGTGCGCAGCAGTGCGTGTGCCGAGCTGCGCGGCATCTCCAGTGCCGCACAGATATCCCGGATACGGCACAGCTGGTCCGGCCGGGCCGCCAGGTATTCGAGCAACTCCACGGTGCGCACCGCGGACTTCACTTTCCGCACCGAAACACTGTCCTCGCCGGTCATTTCAGCCCCCGATCAACTGACGGACGATCAGCACCACCGCGCCGAGCGTAGAGATCACGATCGCGGCCCACCGTTGGCGCTGCCGGTCCAGATGGCGATTGACCCACCGCGACAACCCGTAGCCGGCGATGCACGCGGGAATCAGCATCGCGAACACGACGACTGTGTGGCGGTCGATGGATCCGGTCAGCGCGAGCACCACGAGCGACAGCACCGAGCCGACGAGGAAGAATCCGCTCATGGTTCCGCGCAGGCGGGCACCGGTGTTGTTCTGCCACACCAGCGCCATGGGCGGGCCGCCGATCGACGTGGCGGTGCCGAGCAGCCCCGACGTGGCCCCGGCCAGCACCAGATTGCGCCGGTGCGGGGCCGGTATCCAGCCGAAGCTCGTCAGTGCGACGCCACCGAGCACGACCGCGGCCAGCGCATAGGCCAGCGTCCGCTCGGGCAGCACCACGAGCAGCAGCGCGCCTGCGATGGTCCCCGGCACACGCCCGGCGAGTGCCCAGCCCGTGCCTGCCAGGTCGATGTCCTCGCGCTCGCGCACCACGACCATCAAGGTGACCATGGTGGCCAGCATGATCAGGGTGCCCGGAATCAGACCGGGATCGACGATGGCGACGATCGGCGCCGCCAGCATTCCCATGCCGAAGCCGATCGAGGCCTGCATGCATGACGCCAGCACGATGGCGGCGGCGATGATCACATAGCCGGCGATGCTCACGCCGAAACCGGCACGGCCGGCCGCAGTGGGTGATGGCATTCGGACATGTGGTCGGCGGCCTCGGCGTCGAACCGGGGATCGGGCGCCTGCGTCGCGCAGATCTCGGTGGCCTGCCAGCAGCGGGTGCGAAAACGGCACCCCGACGGCGGGTTCAGCGGCGAGGGCACCTCGCCGCTCAACAGGATCCGGTCGTTGCGTTGCGCCGCATCGAGTTTCGGTGCCGCCGACATCAACGCCGCGGTGTAGGGATGGCGGGGATGCTGGTAGACGTCCTCGGTGCTCCCGCTTTCGATCATGCGCCCCAAATACATCACCGTGACGCGGTCGGCGACGTGGCGGACCACCGAAAGATCGTGCGAGATGAAGATGTAGGAGATCTGCAGTTCCTGTTGCAGATCGTTGAGCAGGTTGAGCACCTGTGCCTGCACCGAGAGGTCGAGCGCGGACACCGGTTCGTCGCAGATGATCACGTCGGGGTTGAGCGCCAGCGCCCGGGCGATACCGATGCGTTGCCGCTGTCCGCCGGAGAACTCCTGCGGGTATTTGTTGGCGGCCTTGGCGCCGAGCCCGACCATGTCCAGCAGTCCCCGTATCCGCATCTCGCGGTCTTTGCGGTTCGGGTACAGCGTCTTGTGGGTGCGCCACGGCTCGGCGATGATGTCGCCCGCCGTCATGCGGGAGTTCAGCGATGCGTACGGATCCTGAAAGACCATCTGCACGCGGCGGCGGAACTTCAGCAAGTCCTTGCCGCGCAGGCTGAACGGGTCGATACCGTCGAATGTGACGCTTCCGGAATCGGGGCGCTCGAGCATCATCAGAGTCCGTGCCAGCGTGGACTTTCCGCAGCCGGACTCACCCACGAGGCCGAGCGTCTTGCCGCGGGCGAGGTCGAGGGTGATGCCGTCGAGTGCGGCCAGCCGGTTCTTGCCGACCCGGAACGACTTCCGCAGATGGCGGACGCTCAGCAACTGATCAGACATTGGTGACCTCCTCCGGGAAATGGCATGCGCTGCGCCGGCCGTCGCCTTGCAGCGCGGGCCTCGTGGTGATGCAGATGTCGCGGGCAAGCGGGCAGCGGTCCTGGTAGACACAGCCGGCCGGAATCGAGTGCAGGTCCGGTGGCGCACCGCCGATCGACTTGAGCGTCTCGCCGCGCACCGCGCTGACCGGCACCGAGTTCAGCAGGCCCTTGGTGTACGGGTGGCGGGGGTTGTCGAAAACCTCTGCGACCGGACCGGTTTCGACGACCTGGCCGGCGTACATCACCGCGACCCGGTCGGCCTCCTCGGCGACGAGGGCGAGGTCGTGCGTGATGAGCACGACGGCCATGTCGTACTCGGTGCGCAAGTCACGCAGCAGCGCCATGATCTGGGCCTGCACGGTGACGTCGAGTGCGGTCGTGGGCTCGTCGGCGATCAGGACACTGGGGTTGAGCGCAACGGCCATCGCGATGAGCAGCCGCTGGCGCATGCCACCGGAGAACTGATGCGGATACGAGTTCAGCCGGGTCTCGGGCTGCGGAATCCCGACGCGGGCCATGAGCTCGACTGCTTTGCGTTTTGCTTCCTTGGCGGACAATCCCCGATGGATCCGGAACGGTTCGGCCAGTTGGGTTCCCACGGTATAGAGCGGGTTGAGCGCGGTGAGCGCGTCCTGGAAGACGATCGCCAACTCGGTGCCCGCGATCTCGCGGCGCTTCTTGCGGTCGGCACTGAACAGATCGACCTCGCTATCTTTGCCGGTGAGCTTCGCGGTGCCCGACACGACGTCGGCGACCGGCTCCAGCAGGCCGACCAGGGCCGTCGCGGTCATCGACTTGCCGCAGCCGGATTCGCCGAGCAGCGCCAGGGTTTCGCCCCGCTCGGCCGAGAACGACACGTTGTCGACGGCGCGGACGGTACCGGTGATGGTGCGGATGTCGACGGACAGATCGTCGACCACCAGTGCGGTCATGACAGATCCCTTCAGGAGAGGCGCTTTGCGGCACCGGTGAAGCGGGACAGGCGTTTCTGCGGGACGGTGAGCCGCCAGCGCTGGCCGGGATCGGTGGCGATGCGCGCCCAGGCGGCGAGGATGGTGGCCGAAACCGTGGTGATGACGATGGCCAGGCCGGGGAAGAACGACAACCACCATGCGGTGTGGAGGTAGGTGCGGCCCTGCGACACCATGAGACCCCAGCTGATGTCGGGCGGCTGGATGCCGATGCCGAGGAAGCTCAGTGAGCTCTCGGCCAGCATGACGTAGCAGAAGTCCAGCGTGGCGACCGTGAGCAGGGTGGGCAGCACGATCGGCACGACGTGACGCATGATGATCGAGCTCGCGCCCGCACCGAATGTGCGTGCGGCGTCGACGAATACGCGGCTCTGCAGTTCGGCCGACTCGGCGCGTGCGGTGCGCAGGTAGACCGGGATCCTGGTGATCGCCAGCACCAGGATGATGTTGGCGGCACTCGGTGAGAACACGTAGAGGACCACGACCGCCAACAGCAGCGACGGGAAGCTCATGATGACGTCGGCGACCCGCATCGCGACGGTCTCGCGCCAGCCCCGGTGGAAGCCGGCCCACATGCCGATCATCGACCCGATCACCGCCGAGATGACCACGGCCGGAACGGCAACCGACAGTGTCGTGCGGCTTGCCACGATGAGCCTGGCCAGCATGCTGCGGCCCAGCGGGTCGGTGCCGAGAATGTTGGCCCAGCCGTGGGCGAGCGTGAACGGCGCCTGGTTGGAGTTGTCGAGGTCGATGTCGGTGGCGAGATCGCCGACCAGCATGGGCCCGAAGATGGCGACGAGGAACACCAGGGCCAGCACGGTGGCGGCGGCGGCCGCCACCCGGTCGTTGCCCAGCATCCGCAGCCATACACCGGGGTCGCGGCGGCGCGCCGTCTCGGTGTCCGCCTCACCGACGATCGCCGTCGTCGGCTTCACCGGCACCAGGTCGATTTGTGTGCTCATATCGCTGAACTCCTAAACCTTCGCTGGTTCCCGCACCCGGGCGTCGAGTAGCGCGTAACAGGCATCGATGACGATGTTGAGGATGAAAATGCTGACCGCGGTGAGCAATACGGCTGCCTGCAGGACCGCGAAGTCACGTTGCAGAATCGCGTCGATCATGAGCTTGCCGATACCGGGCCAGCCGAAGATCGCCTCGACCACCACCGCGCCGTTGATCAGGCCGACCGCGAGGTCGCCCGCGACGGTGAGGGCGGGGGCGGCCGCGTTGCGCAGCGCATGGTGGCTGACGACCCGCAGATCGCCTGCGCCCTTGCTGCGCGCGAGCCGGATGTAGGGCGCCGAGAGTGCCGAGACCATCGCGCCGCGCACCACCTGGGTGAGCACGCCGAGCGGGCGGATCATCAAGGTCGCGATCGGCAGGATCCACGACAGCACACCGCTGTCCACACCGGATGTGGGCAGCCAGCCGAGCAGGACCGCGAACAACCACACCCCGGTGATCGCGAACCAGAAGTCGGGGATCGACGCCGCGGTCATGGACAGCAGGCTGGAGAACCGGTCGGCCAGTGAGTTGGGCCGGTAGGCCGCCCAGCAGCCGATGATGACCGCGCCGATGATGGCCAGAAGCATTGTGGTGACGGCCAATTGCAGGGTTGCGGGGAAGGCGCGCAGCGCCATCTCCGACGCCGATTCCCCGGTCCGCAGGGATGTGCCGAAGTCGAGGTGGATGACGCCCTTGAAGTAGTCCATCAACTGGGCGAGCATCGGCTGGTCGAACCCGTTGGCGGTACGGAAGGCCTCGCGCTGCTCGGGCGTGGCCGATTCGGGCAGGTACAGGTTGGTCGGATCACCGGTGAGCCGGGCCAGCAGGAAGACGCCGAGCAGGACGATGATCAACGGGATGGCGCTCGTGTACATCCGGCGCCGGACGAAAGGGAACATTGCTAGGTCCTATTCCTCGTCACTGCTTGTCGGTGCGGTCGGCGGCGAACGTCATCTGCGACACCCGCATCTCGTCACCGGTCGCCGAGTCGGGTTGGTAATCGACACGTGGGGACTTCGCGAGCACACCGGTCATGTGTGCGATGTATGCGAACTGGCCGATCTCGTCGGGTTCGTCGGCGAAGATCTTGGCGTAGGCATCTTGGCGTTGTTGCCCGGTGAGCTCACCGGCCGCCTCGATCTTCTTGTCGAAAGCCGGTGTGCCGTAGGCACTCTGTGCACCGTCGCTGCGCATGTACTGATCCACGCTGAACGCGGCGTCTCCGGCCTGGTTGCCGTGCATGATCAGTGCGATGAACGGTCCGGCGCCGGCCGGGAACGGCTGCAACTGGTACTGCAGCTGTGCGGCGGTGTCCATCATCTCGATCTTGACGTTGAGGCCGATCTTGCTGAGCTCGTTCTGGATCACCTCGACGGTCTCGGTGACACCGGGGAACTGGCTGTTGCGGCCGATCAAGCGGATCTGGCGGTCGACCGGGACACCGTCGGCCCTGGCCTCGTCGACCAGCTGTTTGGCCTTGTCGGGGTCATAGGGCCACAGCTGCAGGTCCTTGTTGTAGCCGACGACACCCTCGGGGATCAGCTGCGAGGCCGGCTCACCCAGACCGCGGTAGATGGCTTTCACGATCCCGGTCCGGTTGACCGAGTAGTTGATGGCGTGGCGGATCCGGATGTCGTCGAGTGGCGCCTCGGTCGCCGTGATGCGCAGCGCCGTGGTCTCGTTGTTGGGGAACGGCACGCCGAGTTCGCCTGCACCGTCCTCGGGCCCCACCGACGTACCGATGTCGGCCTCGTCGTTGACGACCATGGCCGCCCGCACGCTGCCCTCGCTGCGCCACTTGTATTCCGCGCGAGCGAAATCCGGTTTCTTGCCCCAGTACCTGTCGTTGCGCGCCAAGACGAGGTTCTGCCCGTAGTCCCACCGTTCGATGGCATATGGCCCCGTGCCGATCGGCTCGCGCACCTTTTGGGTCATGCTGGTGGTCTTAGGCACGATTTCGACGAACGAAATACGCAGCGGCAGAATCGGATCTGGCTTGGGTGTGCCGACGACGACGGTCTTGTCGTCGGGCGCGGAGACGTCGAGTACGTCGTCGCCGAACACGTATCCGTCGACGTTGCACTGCAGGTCGGAGTTGACGGCCCGGTCGATGGAGAAGGCGGCGTCGGCGGCCGTGAAGGGCGTGCCGTCGGAGAACGTGACTCCCTGGCGGACATCGAAGGTCCATCGATCCGGCGCGGTTTGATGCCAGCCGGTGGCCAGCAGCGGCAGCAGGTCACCGGTCTGCGGATCGCGCTCGATGAGCGGTTCGGTGATGTTGGACCGCACGACCACGCCGGTGGAGGTCAGCGAGCTTTCGCAGGGCTCGAGCGTCGGTGGTTCCTGGGGTAGCACGATCCGCAGCGTGTTCGGGTCGTAGCCGCCATGCGAAGTGTTGGCGACGGTGCAGCCCGCCGTGAGCGAGCACGCGGCCAGCCCGGCAGCCGTAGCGACAAGGACGCGCCTCATGGATCCTCCAGATAGTGACGTCCACGTATGTGGATGCTGGTTGTGACCGCAGACACACGCTATGAATGGCCGCCAGAGGTCGTCAACCCGCCTAGATCGGCTGAAACGGGGGCATCGAGCCGCTGAGCCGGTGGGGTTAGGGCACCGTAACTAGCGCTCTGAGCTGGTATTTTACCGTCAGGAGCACCGGCCGATGCGGGCAATGCACTGGTGTGCGGGCAAATTATGCAGCTTGCGTATCAACCCATGCTATTTCCGTGTTGGACGGGTATTTGCAGGCAGGCTTAGCGTAAGTGCATCCCGACCTAGGAGAACGTGTGCCGACACCCGATTCCACCCGCCGCGTCCTGCAGGTGGGCCCGCTCAAGCCCTCACTGGCCGAGACCCTGCTCAACACCTACGACGCCCTGGTCCTGCCCGACGGCTCCGAGCGTGCGGCGTTCCTGGCCGAACACGGCGCCCGGATCCACGCCGCGGTCACGTCCGGGCGCACCGGCGTGAACGCGGAACTCATGGCGGCGCTGCCGAATCTCGGCGCGGTCGTGAACTTCGGAGTCGGCTATGACACCACCGACGTCGACGCGGCCGCCGCCAGGGGCGTGATGGTCAGCAACACCCCTGACGTACTGAGTGACTGCGTCGCCGATACGGCTGTCGGCCTGTTGATCGACGTGCTTCGCCAGTTCTCGGCCGCTGATCGCTACCTGCGCGCCGGACGTTGGCCCGCCGACGGCAATTACCCTCTGACGCACAAGGTTTCGGGTTCCCGCGTCGGAATCATCGGGCTCGGCCGCATCGGCAACGCGATCGCCACCCGCCTCACCGCATTCGGCTGCTCGATCAGCTATCACAATCGCAACGAACGCACCGACAGTCCATACGAGTACATCGCGTCTCCGGTCGAACTCGCCCGGCAGGTCGACGTACTGGTCATCGCGGCCGCCGGCGGCAACGCGACCCGCAACCTCGTCGACCGAGACGTGCTCGACGCCCTCGGGCCGAACGGCTATCTGGTCAACATCGCGCGCGGCAGCGTCGTCGACGAAGACGCACTCGTCGAAGCGCTGGCCGACGGCCGGCTCGCCGGTGCCGGGCTCGACGTGTTCGTCGACGAGCCGAACGTGCCCGAGCCGCTGCTGACGATGGACAACGTGGTGCTCCTGCCGCACGTCGGCAGTGGCACGGTCGAGACCCGGGCCGCCATGGAGGCACTCACCCTCGCCAACCTCGACAAGTTTCTGCAGTCCGGCGAGCTCGTCACGCCGGTGCCGATGCCCGCCGCGAGCAGGGGTTAACCGACGAAGTCCTCGACGAGGTCGTCGGTCGTCCACTCGCGCTGCGGCAGTACGTCGCGCAACAAGCGCAACAGGGCCGGATTGGTGCTGTCGCCGCGCCACACGGCGTCGAGTTCGACCGGGCGCTCCCGGAACGCGCCGATCGACCGGAACACCACCCCCTCCGGGTGCAGCGTCGCGGCCGACGCGGGCACCAGCGCGATCCCGATGCCCGAGCGCACCAGGACGAGCATGGTGTGCACCTGCGTGACGTACTGGACGTAGCGCGGCGTCGCGCCGGCGATCGTGAACGTGCTGATCAACAGTTCGTTGAAGTACCGGGCCTGCACGGGCGAATACATGACCATGTCCTGGCCGTCGAGGTCGTTGAGGGTGAGCTGGCGGCTCACATCCACCAGCGGGTGCGACGCCGGTAAAGCGGCGATGAGCTGTTCGTGCAACAACGGGCGGGATACGAGGCCGGGGCGCTTGAGCGGCGGCCTGGCCATGCCGAGATCCAGCTCGCCGGTCATGAGGCCCTCGATCTGAACGGCGGTGACCATCTCCCGCAGGTCAAGCTTCACGTCGGGAAGCTGCGCCCGCGCGGCGTCGAGCAGCGGGGGCAGAATCGCGTGCGCCGAGGCGGCGGTGAAACCGATCACCACTGTACCGAGATCGCCTGCGGGAACCCGTTTTACGTTCAGGGCGGCACCTTCGGCCAGCTGCAGGATGCGGCGCGCGTCGGGAAGGAAGGCCACCCCGGCCGGCGTCAGGGTGACCGACCGGGTGGTGCGGTCGATCAAATGCACGCCGAGTTCGTTCTCCAGCTGCTGGATCTGGCGGCTGAGCGGGGGCTGTGTCATGTGCAACCGTTCCGCGGCGCGGCCGAAATGCAGTTCCTCCGCGACTGCGATGAAACACGACAGCCTCGACAGTGAGAACATCGCTGCAGCCTAACGACCGCGCGCCCGATAAATGCGCTAACGGCATGAATCGAGACGGACGCCGCCCTGGCCGGGCATTCACGGGGTCGCGGCGGGAGAACGCGAGGTGTGAGTTTCCGCCATCGGGGGTAAGAAGGTGTACGGCGTCGAGGTCGATAGACTCGTCGCCAGTGCCATCAGGGGCCACGAACACGTCGGAGGTGACGATGACTAGCCAGCCAGACCCGGCCGTTGGAGCCAGCAGCGCTGCAGCGGCGGCCAGCTGTGCAGTCGAAGAACGCCGGATCGGTGAGATCAGCGTGGTATCGGTGGCAGGGACGGTGGACATGTTGACCGCTCCGCAGCTCGAAGAAGCGATCGGCTCGGCCGCGAAGAGCTCACCGACTGCGGTGGTGGTCGACCTGAGCGAGGTGGACTTCCTGGCCTCCGCCGGGATGGGCGTACTGGTGGCCGCACACGGCGACCTCAGCCCCGAGGTGAAAGTCGCCGTCGTCGCAGACGGCCCCGCCACCAGCCGGCCGCTCAAACTCGTCGGGATCGCCGAAGTCGTCGACTTGTTCGCGACGCTCGACGAGGCGCTGTCTTCCCTGGCGACATAAAACCGGTCGCAATCGGGTAGCCACCAGGTCGTTATGACAGACGCAGCCGAGTCAGCGAACTTCAGTAAGGTGGACATCACCGCTGCCCCCGAACGGGCCGCGCAAGTGCGGCATGAGTTTTCGGATTGGCTGCGAAGAAATTTCACTCTCGATCCGGTCAAAACCAGCGATGTGTTGTTGGCCGTCAACGAGGCGCTCGCCAACGCGGCCGAATTCGCCTACGTCGGGGCGGCCGAGCCCGGGGTCATGCATGTGCGTGCCGACTACGACCGGGACGCGGCCACCCTCACCGTCACGGTGACCGACGAGGGCGCCTGGCGGATCAGCGAGAAGACCGAAGACCCGGCCCGTGGCCGCGGCATACCCCTGATGCACGCACTCACCGACCGAGCCGTCATCGACTCGACAGCCGCGGGCACGCGGGTATCCCTGCAGTGGCAAGACATCTCGGCGATACCGACGGCAGTGGACGTGGCGGCTCAGAACTGCGGGAGCCGCACCACCTGAACGAAGAACTCGTCGATCTGGCGCACCGCACTCATGAACTGGTCCAGGTCAACGGGTTTGGTGACGTAGGCGTTGGCGTGCAGTTTGTAGCTACGCAGAATGTCTTCTTCCGCCGACGAAGTCGTGAGCACCACGATCGGGATGTGGCACAGGTCCGCATCGGATTTGATCTGCTCGAGCAGCTGCCGTCCGTCGTACTTCGGCAGGTTGAGGTCGAGCAGGATCAGATCCGGCCTCGGCGCGTTCTCGTACGCGCCGCGCCGGTAGAGGAAGTCCAGGCCCTCCTCGCCGTCGTGGGCGACGTGCAGGTTGTTCTTGATCTTGTTGTGCTCGAAGGCTTCTCGGGTGATGAGCTCATCGCCGGGATCGTCCTCCACCAGCAGGATGTCAATCGCTCGAGTGTCGGGATCGGTCATTCCGGTATTCCTTCCAGTTGGCCCGTGGGAACCTCGTTCGGCTCGGTGGTCGGTGTTGCGGGCAGGGTGAAGAAGAATCGCGTGCCGCCGGTGTAGGACGTGTCGATCCAGATGCTCCCGCCGTGGTATTCGACGATCTTCTTGCAGAGCGCGAGGCCGATGCCCGTTCCCCCGTACACGTCGCGGCCATGTAGCCGCTGGAAGATGACGAACACCTTGTCGACGAACTCCTCGGCGATGCCGATTCCGTTGTCCGTCACCGAGAATACCCAGTTGTCGGAATCGCTACCCGTACCCGACCAGTAATCGATGACGATCCGGGGCGCGACGTCGGCCTGCCGGAACTTCACGGCGTTGCCGATGAGGTTCTGCCACACCATCGTCAGTAGTGTCGGGTCGCCATCGATATGAGGAAGCGGCTGCGCCGGGCGCACGATCTCAGCACCCGACTCATCGATGGCAGTCGACAGGTTGCTCATGGCACGGTCGAGTACCGCGTCGAGATCCACTTCGGTGTTTGTCGCGTTGAGCCGCCCGACGCGAGAGAACGTGAGCAGATCGTTGATCAGCACCTGCATGCGTTTGGCGCCGTCGACGGCGTAGCCGATGTATTCGGCGCCGCGCTCGTCGAGCTTGTCCCCGTAACGCTTTTCGAGGAGCTGGCAGAACGAGGCCACCTTGCGCAACGGCTCCTGCAGATCGTGTGAGGCCACGTAGGCGAACTGCTCGAGTTCGGCGTTGGACCGCCGTAACTCGGCGGCCTGTTCGTCCAGCGCCTCGCTGGCCGATCGCGACGCGTCGAGCTCGTCGACGATCCGCTGCCGCATGTCTTCGACATCTGCCGCGATCGCCCGAATGTCCTTCGGGCCTTTGGGGACAATGCGTTCGCCGAAGTTCCCCTGGGTGATCCTGCGGCACGATGCCGCGAGGCCACCCAGCGGTCGCGTCACGGCGCTGCGCACCGACACCGCGATCAGCAGCGCCATCGTGAAGAAACCCGCGACCATCGCGATCAGCACACCGTCCCGCCAGCCGCGGACCTGCGCGAGATCGTCGATACTCGCGTCCCTGGCCTCGGCGAGGTGGTTGTTCTGGACGTCGAACAACGCACGCAGCCGGTCGAATTCAACCCTGCCGCCCTCTGCCATGCTGTTGTCAATGACGGTGGGCTGGCCGGGGGTCACACTGGCGACGAGGGGCTCGGCATACGTCGTCCGCCACGTGGCGGCGGCCCGCTCGATCGCGTCGAGGTCGGCGATCAGGTCGCTGCGACCGGCCAGTTGCCTCCGGATTTCCTCCGCCGCAGCCGCTTCCGCTTGCCGACCCTCGTCATACGGTCCAAGGAACTGGCGGTCCGCGGCGATCGCGTACCCACGGACCGCGGTTTCCTGGTCCCGCAGTGCCGCCTGCAACTGATAGGCAGCCACCCGGGCAGGCTGAATGTCGTCGATGAGTTCACTGGTCATCGCGTCAGTACGGTTCATCAGAAGGCCGCCTGCCACCGCGCCGGACAGGACGACAGCGCCCATGATCGACAACGCCAGGTTCAGCCAGCCTTGCACCGTGAGTTTCATGTCGATGATCGCTCCACACGGATGACCGCGATGTCGTCGGTGAGCCCGCCGTGCGGTTGCGCGCGGGATTCGGCCTGGCGGATCAGGTTGTCGACGAATTCCGGGCCGGGCAGGTGTGCCAGCGAGCGGGCCATCGTGAGCAGGCCGTCCTCGCCGAGCCGTTCATCCCCGTCTCCCGCGTGCCCCTCGAACAGCCCGTCCGTGAGCAGCACGATGCCGTGGCCCTCGTCGAGTTGCAGCCGGTTCACCGGCCACTCCGTGGCGCCGAGTCCGAGTGCCGCGCCGGCCGGTGGCTCAAGCCAATCCACGGTGCCCGTGCCATGCAGCAGCATGCCGGGGTGGCCGGCTCGGACGGCCGTGAAATGCCCGCTGGACGGATCCAGAGCCACGCTCAGCAGGGTCGCGAAGATCCCGCGGCCAGGACGCTCGGTCGTCAGGATGCGGTCGAGTTGGTGCATTCGTTCGTTGCCGCGCAGACCCGCGAAAGTCAGGGCCCGCCAACCGATACGCAACGCCACGCCGACAGCGGCCTCATCCGGGCCGTGGCCTGACACGTCACCGATCATCACGTGGACGGTGCCGTCGGGTGTCTGAACGACGTCATAGAAGTCGCCGCCGATCAGGGCGTCGCGCCGGCTCGGGAGCGACTGCGTGACGATTTCGACACCTGGGTTCTCATGGAGCAACGGGGACGGCAGCAAACCCCGCTCGAGACGCGCGTTCTCCTGCTCGCGCAGCCGGCTGGCGTGCAGGTCGACCGCGGTGAGTTCGGCACGTTTTCGTTCGATCGCGTAAAGGACAGCGCGCCGCAGCATCTCGGGATCGACACGGCCTTTGACGAGGTAGTCCTGTGCACCTGAGGCGACGGCCGAGATACCGAAGTGCTCGTCATTGAGTCCGGTCAGCACGATGATCGGGATCGTGGAATCGCGCCGGCCCAGCCGGTGCAGGGCGTCGATACCAGTCGCGTCGGGCAGGTTCAGATCGAGCAACACACAGTCGGGCCTGCGGTCGGCCACCATGCGCTCGGCGTCGGAGATCGACTGTGCCCAGATGAAGTCGATGTCTGCGGCGGCATCCGCGATCAGCTCTTCCACCAGCAACGCGTCCGCGCGATCGTCTTCGACCAGCAACAACGACAGCCGGTGGGCACCGGGCGTGCTGAAGACACCCGTGGTGGACGCAGCCATAAGCTGCGGGTCTAGCGGCGCGCGCATGGGAAATCACGTCCTTTACGAAATGCGGTCACCCCGGTCGCGCTGACCCCTGCTTTAGTGACAACTTCTCGACAATACCCAGTCACCGGCGTCAATTCAGCATCGGGAGCGTCTCACCCCGGCCAAGGGGCGGCGCCCTGCGCATGTCTGTATCGACTTCGGGCCGCACCGTCGACGCGACAGACGGTCCGTCAATCCGCGAGGTACAACGTGTAGTGGCCAGGCCCCGTCTCGTAGCAATACGAGTAGCTGTTGCCTGCAGCATTCGCCTGTTTCGCCGCGCTCTTGCAGGCCGTCTGATTCGTCCCGAAGTCGATGTAGTCGTCGGCGCCGGCCACCGCTGCGTCACTCATCGAAATGGCGGCGGCAAAAGCGCCGAAAAGAATCAACGTGCGCAAATGGTTCATCAGCACCTCCCCACGCGGGCCCTTCGGGCGGCGTTCGAGGCACTTTACTGGCAGCGGTAGACCGTGCGGAGCGTTTCAAGAAGCTGAGCGGCGTACCACAGGCCCTCCTGGCCGACCAGAATCACCAGCGCGGTGCGGCCGCCTCAAATGAGGGATCGACGCTGCGCATGTAGCCGGTGTCGTCGCGATCCCGGATGCCGCAACGCACGTACTGCTCGTGCAGCGCGGCCAGGCTGTCGTCGTCGATCTGCACGCCCAGGCCGGGCGCCGTTGGCACCGGCACCGATCCGTCGCGGAACACCAGCGCGCCGTCCTTGACGACATCCTCGGTCTTCCACGGCCAGTGCGTGTCGCATGCGTAGGTGAGATTCGGTGTGGCAGCAGCCAAGTGGACCATCGCGGCCAGGCTGATGCCCAGATGTGAATTCGAGTGCATGGACAGGCCGAGCCCGAACGTGTCGCAGATGCCGGCCAGCAACCGCGAACGCTGCAGCCCACCCCAGTAGTGGTGATCGGACAGCACGACCGACACCGATTTCTTGGCGACCGCGGGCGCGAGCTGGTCGAACGCCACCACGCACATGTTGGTGGCCAGCGGCATGGGCGCCTGCGCGGCAACCTCGGCCATGCCGTCAAGGCCCGGGGTGGGATCTTCGAGATACTCCAGGACACCGGCCAGTCCGGAGGCCACCTTGACCGAGGTCTGCGGCGTCCAAGCCGCGTTGGGGTCGAGGCGCAGCGGGTGATCGGGGAACTCGGCGCGCAGTGCCTCGATGGCCGCCATCTCCTCCTCGGGCGCGAACACGCCGCCCTTGAGTTTGATTGCGGTGAAGCCATATTCGTCGACGATGCGGCGAGCCTGCGCGACGATGCCGTCCGGGTCGAGCGCCTCACCCCAGCCGTCCGGTTCCGCACCGGGATGCCCCGCCCATTTGTAGAACAGGTAGGCGCTGAACGGCACTTCCTCGCGCACCGCTCCCCCGAGCAGATCCGAAACCGGCCGGCCGGTCGCCTGCCCCTGCACATCCAGGCAGGCCACTTCGAACGGTGACAACACCTGATCGACCGCGCTGGCGGAGGTGATCATGCCCGCGGTGCCGACCGCGGCGGTGTCACCGCGCAGCCGATCTGCGATGACCGCACGAATGTTGTTGAGCGCGAAGATATCCTGGCCGACGATGGCGTCTGCCGCCGCGGTGAGCCGCTCGAGATGGCGCGTGTCGGCGTAGGTCTCGCCGAGGCCGGTCAGCCCGGCATCGGTGTCGAGCTGGATGATCGCGCGCAGCGCATATGGCTGATGGACACCGACGGTGTTGAGCAGCGGCGGGTCGGCGAAGGCGACCGGCGTGATCCGAGCGCCGGTGATGCGGATCCGGTTTTCCGCCATCAGTGCACCAGGGCGTCGGCGATCACCGCACGGCCGGCAGCGAGGATGCGCTGCAGTTCGGCGACGTCGTCGGGGCTGGCGTCGACCAGCGGGGGCCGCACCGGCCCGGCAGGCAGGCCTTCCATCGTGACGCCGGCCTTGATCAGCGACACCGCGTAGCCGGGCACCTTGTCGCGCAGCCGTACCAGCGGGTGGTAGAACTCGCGCAGCAGCGCGGCGGTGAGCGCCTCGTTGCCGGTCTCCAGCGCCTGGTAGAACGCGAGCGCCAGATCGGGCGCGAACGCGAAGGTGGCCGACGAGTACAGCGTGACGCCGATGGCGCGGTACGCCTGCTGCGACACCTCGGCCGTGGGCAGGCCGTTGAAGAACTGGAACGGCTTGCCGCTGGGCGCCAGCGCATCGGTCACCGCCCGAACGATACGGGCGACCTGATCGAAATCGCCTGTGCCGTCCTTGAATCCGACGACATTGGGCAGCTGCGCGACCTCGACCGCCGATGCTTCGTTGAAGCGCGCGTTGTTGCGGTTGTAAACGACGAGCGGCAGGTCGGTGACGGAGCTGACCTCACGGGTGTAGCCGACGAGGCCCGCTTGCGGCATCTCGACGAGGTACGGCGGGAGGAGCAGCAGCCCGTCGGCTCCGGCTTCGGCGGCCACCCGCGCGAACGTCTTGGCCGACGCGATCGATCCGCCTGCGCCGGCGTACACCGGAACTCGGCCGGCCACGGCCTCGACAGCGGTGCGCACGACGGTGCTCATCTCGGACGGCTCAAGCGCGTGGAATTCGCCTGTGCCGCAACCGATGAAGACACCACCGGGCCCGGCGTCCACACCCTTGGCGACGTGCTGTGCGAGCCGGTCCACGTCCACCTCACCCGCTGCAGTGAGCGGTGTGACGGGGAAGAACAAGACGCCGTCGAGCATATTTCTACTCCTCAGATTTTCTACGGTGGTCAGTCTTTGGTGAGTTGGCCGTCGATGCGCCGCCACAGCCCGTCGGGATTTCCGTCCGCAACAGCACTGGGCAGCAAGGACTTCGGAGCGTCCTGGTAGCAGACCGGCCGCAGGAACCGCTCGATGGCGCGCGCACCGACCGAGGTGGTACGCGAGTCGGAGGTGGCCGGGAACGGCCCGCCGTGGACCATGGCGTGGCCCACCTCGACACCGGTCGGCCAGCCGTTGAACAGGATTCGGCCCGCCTTGAGCTCGAGGACCTCCAGCAGGTCACCGGCCTGGTCGTGGTCGGACTCGTCGGCGTGGATGGTCGCGGTGAGCTGCCCCTCCACGTTGGCGGCGACCCGGAGCATCTCGGCGGCGTCGGCGCACCGGATCACGACACCCGAGGCACCGAACACCTCGGCCTGCAACGCCTCCGAACCCAGGAAGGTCGGCGCGTCGCTCGTGAACAGGGCCGCCCGGCAGGACACCGCGGGGGCGTCGGCGTCGGATCCGCGGGCGATCAGCACTGCCTCCTTTTCGAGGGCTGCGACACCGGTGCGGAAGCTGTCGGCGATACCCGGCGTCAGCATCGCGGTCGGGGCGGTCGCCGCGACGGCCTCCCCGGCGGCGGCGACGAACGCGTCGAGCTCGGGACCGTCGACGGCGATCACGAGGCCCGGGTTGGTGCAGAACTGTCCGGAGCCCAGAGTGAGGGAGCCGACGAACGCACGGCCCAGGTCGGCACCGTGACTGGCCAGGGCACCCGGTAGCAGAAAGACGGGGTTGATGGCGCTCATCTCGGCGTACACCGGGATCGGTTCGCGCCGGCCTGCCGCGGCGGCCATCAGGGCCATGCCACCGCCGCGCGATCCGGTGAATCCGACCGCCTTGATGCGGGGATCGGTGACCAGCGCGGTGCCCAGCTCCGGCCCGTACCCGTAGAGCAGGGAGAAGGTGCCTGCCGGCAGACCGCACGCGGCGACCGCGTCGGTGATGGCGCGGCCGACCAGTTCGGAGGTGCCGGGATGGGCGTCGTGTGCCTTGACCACGACGGGGCATCCGGCGGCCAGCGCAGAGGCGGTGTCGCCACCGGCCACCGAGAAGGCCAGCGGGAAGTTGCTGGCGCCGAACACTGCGACGGGGCCGAGCGGCACGCTGCGCTGGCGGATGTCGGGACGCGGCAGCGGGGTGCGGTCAGGGAGAGCGGGATCGATGCGGGCCTCGTTCCAGCTGCCCTCGCGCAATACGCCGGCGAACAACCGCAGCTGGCCTGCGGTGCGCCCGACCTCACCGGTCAGGCGCGGGCGGGGCAAGCCGCTCTCGGCGTGTGCGCGGTCGACCAGGGCATCGCTGATCGACTCCAGGTTGGACGCGATGGCCTCCAGGAAGCGGGCCCGCGTTTCGATCGGTGCGCCGCGGTATGCGGCAAACGCTTCGGCGGCAGCGGCGCACGCGGCTTCGACGTGCGAGCTGTCGCCGTACGCGTAGGCGGGTTCGAGGGCGGCCGCGCTCTGCGGATCGATGCCGCGGATCTCGGTGCCGGTGCCGCGCACCGGCTTGCCCGCGATCAACATCTGCCCGGTCAGGTCTGTCGTCTGCACCATGGATGTCATAGTGGCACCGTACGACCCCAATAAATACATGTCCAAGTCAAGTTTGCGGCTTACTGATGCACTGGTTGTATTAGTTGGATTCGCATCGGCAAGCCTCGTCCTTCGCTCATGATGTGGCGATGGAAGACCTCGTGCAGGGCCACTGTGACCGCCGTTTCGCCGCCGTTCGCGACGCGCTGGCCGAGGCCGTTTCCACCGGTGAGGAAACCGGCGCGGCGATCGCCGTCGACGTCGACGGCGAACTCGTGCTCGACATCTGGGGCGGGTACGCCGACGCGGCTCGCACTGTTCCGTGGGCCGAAGACACCATCGTCAACGTCTTCTCGTGCACCAAGACGCTCACCGCGCTGGCGGCGCTGATGGTCATCGACCGTGGCGCGCTCGATCCGTACGCGCCGGTGGCCAAGTACTGGCCCGAGTTCGCCGAGAACGGCAAACAGGCCATCGAAGTGCGGCACTTGCTGTCGCACACGTCCGGGGTGTCGGGCTGGGACGCGCCGTTCTCGATCGACGATCTCTACGACTGGCAGAAGGCGACCGCGCAGCTCGCCCGGCAAGCGCCCTGGTGGCAACCCGGATCGGCCTCGGGCTACCACGCGGTCAACTACGGCCACCTGATCGGCGAGGTTGTGCGGCGGGTGACCGGAAAGTCGTTGAAACAGTTCGTCCGTGAGGAAATCGCCGAGCCGCTCGGAGCCGATATTCAGATCGGGGCGCGCGCCGACGACGACCACCGCATCGCCGAATTGATACCGCCGCCGCCGTTGCCCGTGGCGCTCGACGTGTTGCCGGAGGAGCATCCGGCACGCAAGACGTTCTCCGCGCCGCTGCCGCCCGACGCCAACGGCGCGGCGCTGGCCGAAACCACGGCATGGCGCCGCGCAGATATCGGCGCGGCCAACGGCCACGGCAACGCGCGATCTCTCGCGCAAGCACTGTCGCCAATCTCGTTGGGCGGCAAGCGCGACGGAGCTCAACTGCTCAGTCCGGAGACGATCGATCTCATCTTCGAGGAGCAATCGAACGGCATCGACCAGGTGCTGATGATTCCGCTGCGGTTCGGTATGGGCTTCGGTCTACCCGAACCGGTGAGCGTGCCTGCCATTCCCGACGAGAAGGTCTGCTTCTGGGGCGGCTGGGGCGGCTCGATGGTCGTCATGAACCCCGAGCGCCGCGCCACCAGCTCCTACGTCATGAACAGGATGGGTCCGGGCACCACCGGAACCGAACGCACGAACCGCTACGCCCAGCTGATCTACGAAGCCCTCGCCTGAGAACGAGCTTCCAACCGGCGCAGCACGTCGGCGGCCAATGCGCGCGGATCCGATCCGGGCGTGGCGGGCAGCAGCGTCACACCGTCGGCGACACCGGCCGACTCGATGTCGGCGATCAGGCCCGCCAGCCCGTCGACTGTGCCGACATAGCGCACCGTGGCGTCGGAACCGGCCAGTTCCAAGCCCCGCCGCGCGGACCGGTAGTCCCCAGCGACGGCCACCGTGACATCCAGCACGACCGAGGCACCCGCATCCTCCGATCGGATGCGGGTGCGAAGCCGACGGGCCTGCGCGAGGTCGGGCGCCGAGATCCGGACCGTCGGCTCACCGCCGTCGGTCAGCTCAGTCCAGGTCCCGGCGTCCGCCACAAAAATCCGCACCTCGCCACGCTACGTGCGAATACCGCACCTGCCCAGAGTTGTGCTCAGGCCGAATCCAAGGGACTATTTCGCGTCGCGCACTCGCGTCTTGTAGAGGCTCGCGACGGTCGTCACCAGCAGCGTCACGATGATCACGCCGAGGCTCGCGAGCGTCGGGATCTCGGGCACGTGCACCGGCTCACCACCGTTGATGAACGGCAGTTCGTTCTCGTGCAGGGCGTGCAGGATCAACTTCACGCCGATGAACGCGAGGATGAACGCGAGCCCCTGGGAGAGGTACACCAGCCGCTTGAGCAGGTCGCCGAGCAGGAAGTAGAGCTGGCGCAGACCCATCAGGGCGAACACGTTGGCGGTGAACACCAGGTAGGGCTCCTGGGTCAGGCCGTAGATCGCCGGGATCGAGTCGAGCGCGAACAGCAGGTCCGTCGTGCCCAGCGCGACGATCACCAAGAACATCGGCGTCATCAGCCGCGTGCCGTTCTCGTTGATCCACAAGCGCAGGCCGTCCCACTTGTCGGTGGTGCGCAGGTGCTTGCGGGCGAATCGCACGACCGCGTTGTCACCGTCGTCGTCGTGGTCGGTGTCTTTGACCAGACCGATCGCGGTGTAGACGAGGAACGCGCCGAAGATGTAGAAGACCCACGAGAACTGGTTGATCGCAACGGCACCCAGTGCGATGAAGATGCCACGGAAGATCAGCGCCAGGATGATGCCGACCAGCAGCGCCTGCTGTTGATAGATCCGCGGCACTTTGAAGCTGGCCATGATGATCAGGAAGATGAACAGGTTGTCCACCGACAGGCTGTATTCCGTCAACCATCCGGCAAAGAACTCGAGCCCGAACTGACTGCCGTGGAAGAGCCAAACCCACACCCCGAACAGGACCGCCATGCCGATGTAGATCGACAGATATGTCGCGGTCTCGCGGGTTGACGGTTCATGTGGCCGTCGCCCGATCACTATCACGTCGAACAACAGCACGGCGATCGTCACGGTGAGCGTGATGATCCATTCGAGCTGGGTTACCTGCATGCAAATACCTCCGGTCGCCAAACAACGCCGGAGGTCTCTTCCACCGGCGATCGACGCCGGCCTGCGGCACCGATCGGATCCATGACGACCGACGTGATGACGACACCGCAGCGAAGGAATACTCCCCTCCGCCGACAAGTGTGCCTGATGGTGAGCGCGATCCGAAATCGAGCGGGCACGCCGTGCACTATCGGGCTCCATCGACGCCGGCTTAGTAGTTTGTACCCGTGACAGCACCGGACGACGCAGATCGTGGGCACCAGATCCCCGCTCAATACGTGCTCTCACCGATGGCACCACAACCCCGCACGCTGGTGGACATCCTCTATGAGACGGCGCGCACATTCCCCGACGCGCCCGCGCTCGACGACGGCACGGTGCAACTCACCTACGCCGAATTGATCGCCGATGTCGAGGACAGCGTCGCGTGGCTGGCCGCGCGCGGCATCGGCCGCGGCGACCGGATCGGCATCCGGATGCCGTCCGGCAGCTACGCGCTCTACGTCGCGATCCTGTCGGCCCTGGCAACCGGGGCGGCCTACGTGCCGGTGGACGCCGACGATCCCGACGAGCGTGCCGAGCTGGTGTTCCGGGAAGCCAACGTGGTCGGCGTGATCACCGAGGCCGGCCTGATCCGCGGGCCCGGGTCGTCGCGGGGCTGGCGCGCCGCCGCACCGCTGGGCCGCGACGACGCCTGGATCATCTTCACGTCGGGGTCGACGGGAACTCCGAAGGGCGTCGCGGTGACGCATCGCAGCGCGGCCGCATTCGTCGACGCCGAAGCCCGAATGTTCTTGCAGGACAACCCGATCGGTCCCGGAGACCGGGTGCTGGCCGGGCTGTCGGTCGCATTCGACGCGTCCTGCGAGGAGATGTGGCTGGCCTGGCGCCACGGCGCATGCCTGGTACCCGCGCCCCGGTCACTCGTCCGCAGCGGCATGGACCTAGGCCCGTGGTTGGTCAGCCGCGACATCACGGTGGTGTCGACGGTGCCGACGCTGGCCGCGCTGTGGCCGGCGGAGGCACTCGAGGCTGTCCGGCTGCTGATCTTCGGCGGCGAGGCCTGCCCACCCGAACTGGCGCAGCGCCTCGCGGTCGACGGGCGCGAGGTGTGGAACACCTACGGGCCCACCGAGGCAACGGTCGTCGCGTGCGCGGCTCCGCTGGACGGGCAGGGTCCCGTCAGCATCGGCCTGCCGCTGGCCGGCTGGGACCTGGCCGTCGTCGACAAGGACAGCCGTCCCGTCGCGATCGGCGAGGTCGGCGAACTCGTGATCGGCGGCGTCGGCCTCGCGCGCTACCTCGACCCGGACAAGGACGCCGAGAAGTACGCGCCCATGCCGACGCTGGGCTGGAGCCGTGCGTACCGCAGCGGCGACCTGGTCCGGTTGGAGGCCGACGGCCTGTACTTCCAGGGCCGCGCCGACGACCAGGTCAAGGTGGGCGGACGCCGCATCGAACTGGGCGAGGTGGACAACGCGCTCGTGAACCTGCCCGGGGTCAGCGGTGGCGCGGCCGCGGTCCGCAAAACCGCGAGCGGCACCCCACTTTTGGTCGGCTACATCGCGAGCACGGATCCGTCGTTCGACTTGGCGGCGGCGCGCGCCGCACTGTCCGAATCGCTTCCGGCCGCGCTTGTCCCCCGCCTCGTGCTCCTTGACGAGTTGCCCACCCGCACGTCGGGCAAGGTCGACCGCAACGCGCTGCCCTGGCCGCCACCCGGCGAGACCGAGCAGGATGCGCCCGAACTCGGCGGCACCCTGGGCTGGCTGGCCGGGTTGTGGCGCGACGTCCTCGGCACGCCCGTCGACGGGCCGGAGGCCGACTTCATCGCGCTCGGTGGTGGCTCACTGTCGGCGGCGCAGCTCGTCGCCGCGCTGCGCCAGAAATATCCGCAGGTCACCGTGGCCGACCTCTACGACCATCCACGGCTGGGGTCGCTCGCCGGCTACCTCGACGAACTCAAGCCGCCGCCGCGCGTGGAGACGCGCGAGGTCAAGCCGACGCCGCGGCTCACCCAGGCCGCCCAGGTCGCGCTGTCGCTGCCCCTGGCCACGCTGACCGGTGTGCAGTGGGTGATCTGGCTGGCGCTGCTCAACAACGTGGCCGCCTGGCTCGGCGTGCTGCCGTGGGCGCATCCCGTCAACTGGTGGTGGCTGCTGGTCGGGTTCCTGGTGTTCATCACCCCGCTGGGCCGGATGGGCATCGCGGTGCTGTTCGCCAGGATGCTGCTGAGCGGGCTGCAACCCGGCACGTATCGCCGCGGCGGCCCGGTGCACCTGCGGGTGTGGTTCGCCGAACGGCTGGCCGACGCGAGTGGCGCCGAGAACCTCGCCGGTGCGCCGTGGATGGTGTACTACGCCCGCGCGCTCGGCAACACCGTCGGCAAAGGCGTCGACCTGCATTCGGCACCGCCCGTGACCGGCATGCTCAAGATCGGCCACCGCTCGTCGGTCGAGCCCGAAGTGGACCTCACCGGGCACTGGATCGACGGCGACCTGTTCCACGTCGGGCCGGTGTCGATCGGCAACGACGCCACGATCGGTGCCCGCACGACGCTGTTGCCCGGCGCGATCGTCGGCAAGAACGCCGATGTCGCGCCCGGGTCGGCGGTCGTCGGCAAGGTCAAGAACGGCCAGTACTGGAAGGGCTCGCCCGCGGTGAAGTCCGGCAAGGCGCGCCATCCGTGGCCCGACCACCGGCCGCGCCGCGCTCCCCTGTGGGTGGCGATCTACGGCCTCACCTCGATCCTGCTCGGCAGCCTGCCGCTGGTCGGGTTGGCGGCCGGGCTCGCGGTGATCGGCTGGGGTATCCACGACACCGCGTCGGCCGCCGACGCGATCGTGCCCGCACTGGCGTGGACGCCCGTCGCGGCGATCGCGGCGCTGGTGGTCTACGCGGGCCTGACCGTGATCGGCGTGCGGGTGCTGTCGTTCGGCCTGTCCGAGGGCTACCACCCCGTGCGCAGCCGCGTCGGGTGGCAGTTGTGGGCGACCGAACGCCTGATGGACGCCGCGCGCAACTATCTGTTCCCGATCTATGCCAGCCTGCTCACGCCGTGGTGGCTGCGCCTGCTCGGCGCGAAAGTCGGCAAGGGCACCGAGATTTCGACGGCGCTGTTCACCCCGAAGTTCACCGAGGTGCAGGACGGCGCGTTCTTGGCCGACGACACCATGGTGGCGTCGTACGAGCTGGGCGGTGGCTGGATCCACGTCGCGAAGGCGACCATCGGCAAGCGCGCGTTCCTCGGCAACTCGGGCATCACCCAGCCCGGCCGCAAGGTTCCCGACGACGGACTGGTCGCCGTGCTGTCGGCGACCCCGCACAAGGCCAAGGCCGGGTCGTCCTGGTTGGGCAGCCCACCGGTGCGCTTGCGGCGCAACGCCACCGCCGCGGACGCACTGCGCACGTTCCATCCCTCCACGCGGCTCAAGGTCCTGCGGTCGGCCGTGGAAACCTGCCGGCTGATCCCGGTGATCGTGACGTTCGGGATCGGTATCGCGGTGCTCGGCGTCATCCAGGCGCTGGCCATCCGGTTCGGCTACCTGTGGACGGCATTGGCCAGCGGCGTGGTGCTGCTGGCGGCCGGTGCAGTCGCCGGGGCGATCGCGGTGATCGCGAAGTGGTTGGTGATCGGGCGGATTCGCGCGGTCGAGCATCCGCTGTGGTCTTCGTTCGTGTGGCGCAACGAGGTGTCGGACACGTTCGTCGAGACCGTCGCCGCGCCGTGGTTCGCGCGTGCCGCGAGCGGCACCCCGGTGATGAACCTGTGGCTGCGGGGACTGGGCGCATCGATCGGCCGCGGAGTATGGTGCGAAACCTACTGGCTGCCGGAGGCCGATCTGGTGACACTCGGCACCGGCGCCACCGTCAACCGCGGCTGCGTGGTGCAGACCCACCTGTTCCACGACCGCATCATGCGGATGGACAGCGTTGTGCTGGAGGAAGGTTCGACATTGGGACCGCATTGCGTCGCGCTGCCGGCCGCACGGCTGGGTGCCGGGGCGACCGTCGGTCCGGGCTCGTTGGTGATGCGCGGCGACGAGGTACCGCCGTCGACCCGGTGGCAGGGCAACCCGATCGCCCCGTGGAACATGTTCGGCAAGAAGCGCGCCGCGGCAGCCAAGAAAACCGAAGAAGTACCTGCCGCGTGACGAGATCGAAGAAAGCCGCCAAGAGAGCATTCTCAGCCCCTGTCATCGACCCGTATCTTCCGGGCAACGGCAACTTCGGCTATCGGGTGTCGCGTTACGAACTCGATCTCGAGTACAAGGTGGCGATCAACCGGCTGGCCGGATCGGCGACCATCACCGCGGTGACACTGGCCGCGCTGCGCACGTTCACGCTGGATCTGTCCGACGCGCTGTCCGTGTCGAAGGTTTCGGTCAACGGCCGCAGGCCCACTCAATTCCGATGTTCGGGCGGCAAGCTGTCGATCGCGTTGTCCGCCCCACTGCCCGCCGGCGCGGCCATGACGATCGTCGTGCGCTACAGCGGTGTTCCGCGCCCGATCCGATCCCTTTGGGGCGAAGTCGGTTTCGAGGAACTGTCGAACGGCGCGCTGGTCGCCGGTCAGCCCAACGGCGCGGCATCGTGGTTTCCCTGCGACGACCATCCCAGCTCCAAGGCCAGCTACCGCATCCAGATCAGCACCGACAGCCCCTACCTCGCACTCGCCAACGGTGAGCTGGTGTCGCGCAAGGTCCGCGCCGGCCACACCGTGTGGACTTACGAGCAACCCGAGCCGACGTCGACGTATCTGATCACCCTGCAGATCGGCATGTACGAGATGCACCGGATGACCAAGTCCCCGGTGCCGATGCACGGCGCGGTGCCGCCGAGGCTGCGCCGCGACTTCGACCACGACTTCGGCCGGCAACCGCAGATGATGAAGCTCTTCGTCAAGCTTTTCGGCCCGTATCCGCTGTCCAACGGGTACACCGTGGTGGTGACCGACGACGACCTGGAGATCCCGCTCGAAGCCCAGGGCATCTCGATCTTCGGCGCCAATCACTGCGACGGGCACCGCAGCGCCGAGCGGCTGATCGCCCATGAACTCGCCCACCAGTGGTTCGGCAATTCCGTGACGGCGCGCCGCTGGCGCGACATCTGGCTGCACGAGGGTTTCGCCTGTTACGCCGAATGGCTGTGGTCGGAGAACAGCGGTGGCCCCACCGCTGCCGACTGGGCACGCCGCTACCACCAGGGGCTGCGCGACCTGCCGCAGGATTTGGTGCTGGCCGATCCCGGGCCGCGCGACATGTTCGACGACCGCGTCTACAAACGGGGCGCACTGACCCTGCACGTCTTGCGCAAGCGCATCGGTGACAAGAATTTCTTTGCGCTGCTCAAGGATTGGACCACGCGCCACCGGCACAGCACGGCCTTCACCGACGATTTCACCGGCCTGGCCGCCGGCTACACCAGTGAGTCCCTGCAGCCACTGTGGCAGGCGTGGCTGTACTCGAAAGCGCTGCCTCCGCTGTGACCGACGGCGGTGGCCCGCCCGCAACCGGACCGATAACCCGCAGCAGCGTCGCCCGCGTCGGCGTCGCGACCGCCATCACCGCGATCTGCGGCTACGCCGTGCTGTACCTGGCGGCCCGCAACCTGGAACCGGAAGGTTTCTCGGTGTTCGGCGTGTTCTGGGGCGCGTTCGGTCTGGTGACGGGCGCCGCCAACGGCCTGCTGCAGGAGGCCACGCGCGAGGTCCGGTCGGCTCGGCACATCGATCTCACGACCTCGCCTCGCACACATCCGATGCGCGTTGCCGCGATGGTCGGTGTCGTCTCGGCACTCGTGATCGCGGGCAGTTCACCGCTGTGGGGCGCGCATGTGTTCGCCGAATCGCAAGCGCTGAGCGTCGCGCTGTTGAGCGTCGGCCTGGCCGGGTTCTGCCTGCACGCCACGCTTCTCGGCATGCTGGCCGGCGTCAACCGGTGGACCGAGTACGGGGCGTTGATGGTCACCGACGCGGCGATCCGCGTTGCCGTCGCGGCGGCCACATTCGTGCTGGGCTGGGGCCTGGTCGGGTTTCTGTGGGCGACGGTGGCCGGTGCCGCGTCGTGGCTGATCATGCTGATCGCGTCGCCGGCCGCGCGGATGGCGGCACAACTCGTCACCGCGGGCGGCACCATGACGTTTCTGCGTGGCGCCGCGCACTCGATCGCGGCCGCGGGCGCCAGCGCGATCCTGGTGATGGGTTTTCCCGTACTGCTCAAGGCCACCTCGGCCGATCTCGGCGCGGCAGGCGGCGTCGTCATCCTCGCCGTCACCCTCACGCGGGCACCCCTGCTCGTGCCGCTGACCGCGATGCAGGGCAACCTGATCGCCCATTTCGTCGACCAGCGCAGCGCCCGGCTTCGGGCGCTCGTCGCCCCGGCGGCGGTGGTGGCCGCGCTCGGCGCTGTCGGCGTGGTGGCCGCCGGGCTGGTCGGCCCGTGGTTGCTGAGAGTGGGGTTCGGCGACGAGTACCGCGCCGACGGAACCCTGCTGGCCTGGCTCACCGCGGCGGCCGTGGCCATCGCGATGCTGACGCTGACGGGTGCGGCCGCGGTCGCGGCCGCACTGCACCGCGCGTACGCGCTCGGCTGGGTGATCGCGACGGTCACCGCGGTGGGGTTGTTGCTGCTGCCGCTCGACTTGGAGACGCGCACGGTGGTGGCACTGCTGTGCGGGCCGTTGGTGGGCATCGCAGTCCACCTGGGGGCACTTGCCAGATTGTCCCAGGCCTAGGGGTGTACGTTATGGGCCATCGACACGCGTTACCACGATGTTTGGATCGTCATCCCCGCCTACAACGAGGCGGGGATCATCGGCGACGTCGTCGCTGACATCCGCGCGATCTTCGCCAACGTCGTATGCGTCGACGACGGCAGCCACGACGCCACCGCCGATCGCGCGCTTAGCGCCGGTGCCTACGTCGTGACGCATCCGGTCAATCTCGGGCAGGGTGCCGCAATTCAGACCGGGGTGACCTACGCGCGACGCCGGCCCGGCGCCCAGATATTTGCCACATTCGACGCCGACGGGCAACACCAGGTCAAGGATCTCGTTCGGATGATCGACCGGCTCAGCGCCGACGACGTCGACCTCGTCGTCGGCACCAGGTTCGCGGGTGTTGTCACCCACATCCCGCCCCTCAAGCGCGTGATCCTGCGCACCGCAGCGTTTCTGAGCCCGCGGAGCCGCAGACTCGGCCTGACCGACGCCCACAACGGTCTGCGGGTGTTCAACCGCAAGGTCGCCGACGAACTCGACCTCACGATGAACGGCATGAGCCACGCCGGGGAGTTCATCTCGCTGGCTTACGAAAACCGTTGGCGGGTGGCAGAAGAGCCCGTCGAGATCCTCTACACCGACTACTCGAAGTCGAAGGGACAGCCGCTGCTCAACGGGGTCAACATCGTCTTCGACGGGCTGTTGCGCAGGAGGCTGACGCGATGAACTGGATTCAGGCACTGTTGATCGTCTCGGTGCTGGTGCTGCTGGCCTATCTGTTGCGGTCGCGCACCAGCGCACGCACCAAGGCGTGGGTGAAGGTCGGCTATGTGCTGTTCGTGGTCGCCGGGATCTATGCGATCCTGCGGCCCGACGACACCACCGTGCTCGCCAATTGGCTTGGGGTGGACCGCGGTACCGATTTGATGGAGTACGTGCTGATCATCGCGTTCGCGTTCACCACGCTGAGCACGTACGTGCGGTTCAAGGACATCGAGTTGCGGTACGCGCAGCTCGCCCGTGCGGTGGCGTTGCAGAACGTCCGCGTGCCCGGCGAGGATCCGTCGCGCTAACGGCTGAGCAACGCCGTCAGCAACGCGATCCGCGGACCTTCCAGTTCCGGTTGCGGCAGCACCGACCGCACGATCGCCGCACCGTCGAACGTGTTGATCAGGATGGCGACCGCCGCGGTGAACACGTCTTCCGGAAATTGCTCGGAACCCGGTACGGTCCTGGCGGTTTCGTAGATGTTGGTGGCGTACTCGCCGAGCATGTCGCGAAGGGCGGCCTTGAGCTTCTCGTCGGTGCGCGCCGCCACCATGAGTTCGTACATCACCGTGTTGGTGTCGTTGCCCGTGACATCGCGCAGGATGGTCAGCACCGCTTCGAGTGCGGGCTGCTCGGCGGGAATCTCGGTGACGCGCTTGGTGAACAGCTCGAGCTGACGGCGCATCACCTCGCGGCCGGTGGCCGCCATGAAGTCACCCATCGTGGGGAAATGCCGGAACAGCGCACCGTCGGAGACCGTCGCCCGCCTGGCGATCACGGCCGCCGAAGCTTTCGCATACCCGACGTCGATGATCGTGTCGATGCTGGCGTCGAGCAGGCGCGCGACGGTCTCCTCCCGGCGCTGCTGTTGAGTTCTGGCCATGTCAGACAGGTGTTTTCAGGGGCGTCTCGGAACCCGCACGCAGGTAGCGACCCGACTTCACGGTCTCACCGTAGCCGTCACGGAACTCGCCGTTTCGGAACACCACCGCGCCGTTCACGGCGGTCGCGACGATCGCCTCGTCGTTGCGGTTGACCATCCGGCTCAGGCCGCCGTAGAACGGCACGGACTCTTCGTGATAGGCATCCACGTCGTCATTGAGACCCTTCGGGTCGATCACCACGAAGTCGGCACGGTCACCTTCGCGCAGCGTTCCCGCGTCGACGCCGAACCAGTCGGCGACCTCGGCCGTCAACCGGTGCACGGCACGTTCGGTGGTGAGGAACGGCCGGCCGGCCAGCTGCGCATCGCGGACCCGCTTGAGCAGCCGCAGCGCGTAGTTGTAGAACGCCATATTCCGAAGGTGCGCACCGGCATCCGAGAATCCCATGTGCACCGACGGTTCCTTGGCGAGCTTGTCGAGCTGCTTGGGCCGGTGGTTGGCGACGATCGTGGTCCAGCGGACGTTGCGTTCACCGTTGTCGACCAGCACGTCGAGGAAGGCGTCGAGAGGGTGGATGCCGCGCTCGTCGGCGATCTGGCCGAAGGTCTTGCCGATCAGCGTCTCGTCGGGGCACTCGACGATCGTGGCGTCGTGGAAGTCGCGGTGCCACAACGTCGGTCCGAGCTTGCGGCGGTCGAACGAGCGACGGAACCGGCGCCGGTACTCGGGGTCGGCCAGCAGTTTGTTGCGCTCGAGTTGGTCGCGCAGGTGCAATGCCGCCGTGCCGGCACCGAACTCCTCGAACACCGGCAGATCGATTCCGTCCGAATACAACACGAACGGAACGGGCAGGTGCTGGAAGCGCACCTTCGCGTCGAGGATCCGGTTGAGCAGGCGCGTGCCCGGGCCGAGCACATGCACGGCGCCCGGCGAGGACTTGGCGTCGGCCGAGACGAGCAGGCTCATCTTCACCCCGCGGCGGCGGCCGAACAGGCCGCTGCTCTCCAGGAAGAAGTTCAGTGCCTCTTGCGCTTTGGCGACGTTGGGCGCGCTCTGGAGCATGCGGCCGCGCTTGCGCAGCACCTTGATGAGCCGCCTGCGTTCGCGCCAGGTGGCGAAGGTGGACGGCAGCGCCCGGGAACGGAAGCGGTCGCCGTCGAGTTTGTCGATCGCGGCGTCCATGCCGGACATGCCGAGCATTCCGGCGTCGAGCGCCTCGTCCAGTTTTTGGGCCATGGTCTCGAGTTCGGCGTCGGTCGGCGTCACACCGCGGGTGGTCGCGCGGTCCAGTCCGAGTACCGAAGCCCGCAGGTCTGAATGTCCGAGCAGCGACGCGATGTTGGGCCCGAGCGGCAACTCGTCGATGGCCTTGACGTACTCGGCCGGGTTCGACCACGTCTTGTGTTGCTGTAGCGCGCCGAGCACGTACTGGCGCGGCACCGCCTCGACGCGGCTGAACAGATCGGCAGCATCCTCGGTGTCGGCGTACACCGTCGACAGCGAGCACATGCCCAGCAGCACCGTGGTGACACCGTGCCGCACCGATTCGCGCAGGCCAGGATCGAGCAGGATCTCGGCGTCGTAGTGGGTGTGCACGTCGATGAACCCGGGGATCACCCACTTGCCCGAGGCGTCGAGAACCTCGGGACACCCGGTTTCGTCGAGCGGCTTCGCGGACACCGCGGCGACCACCCCGTCGCGAATGCCCAGCGTACGGACCTGCGGCGGCTTGCCAGTCCCGTCGAACCAGAGCCCGTTGCGGACGATGACGTCATAGGACATGGCGAACCTCCCTGTTCGGTTGCCGCCACGCTAGCGCAGAAAGTGAGTACTCACAATCTTTTCTACCGAGGGTTGTTGCGGAAGAAATCAACCGTCTTCTCGACACCGTCGGCTAGCTCGACCGCCGGCTGCCAGCCCAGCACCGTCCTGGCACGGCTGATGTCGAGCTTCGAGCGCCGCAGGTCACCCAGGCGCGGCGGGTAGAACTCCGGCTCGTCCGCGGCGCCGACGGCCTTCGCGATGGCCGAATGCAGTTGGCGCACCGAGGTTTCCACGCCGGTGCCGACGTTGAACCGCTGTCCTCCGCCCTCGGTCCCGGACGCTTTCACGAACGCGTCCACGACGTCGTCGACGTACACGTAGTCGCGGGTGTCGCTGCCGTCACCGAAGATCTTCGTGGGCCGGCCGGCCAGCAACGCCTGCGCGAAGATCGCGACCACACCCGCTTCACCGTGCGGATCCTGGCGCGGCCCGTACACGTTGGCCGGGGCGATGTGCGAGCAGTCGAGGTCATAGAGGTTGCGGAACATGTTGAGGTACACCTCGCCGGCGACCTTGCTCGCCGCGTACGGCGACGCCGGATCGGTGGGCATGTCCTCGCTGGTCGGATAGGCCGGCGGGGTGCCGTACACCGAGCCGCCCGACGATGTGTGCACGACCTTGCGGACACCGGTCTGCCGGGCTGCCTCGGCCAGCCGCACCGTGCCGACGACGTTGACCGTGGCGTCGAGCTGCGGATCGTCCACCGAGCGCTTCACCGAGATCTGGGCGGCCAGGTGGAAGATCACCTCGGGCTTGATCTCGCCGAGCAGTCCGATCAGATCGGCGTCGACGATGTCGCCCTTGACGAACTCGAAGTTCTTGTCGTTGTCGGCGTCGCTGAGGTTGTCGACGCGGCCCGTGCTGAGGTCGTCGAGTCCGACGACGCTGTGCCCGTCCGCCAGCAGTCGATCCACCAGGGCCGATCCGATGAAGCCCGCGGCTCCTGTCACCAGTGTTCGCACGGGCACACCATACCGACGGCGGCTGTGGCGCACCTTTGTCCGTACAGTCGGCAAGAGTGAACTGGGTTGCCCGTACCGCCGCCGCGCTGATCGCGCTGCAACTGGTGGTCCGGGCGGTGCTGGCTTTCGGGGGCTATTTCTACTGGGACGACCTCATCCTCATCGGCCGGGCCGGAACCCAGAGTCTGTTCTCGCCGTCCTTTCTGTTCGACGATCACGACGGCCACGTCATGCCCGCGGCGTTCCTGGTATCCGGCGCCGTCACCCGGCTGGCGCCGTTCTCGTGGGTATGGGCGGCGTTGAGCCTGATCGTGCTGCAGTTGCTGGTCTCGTTGGCGCTGCTGCGGGTGTTGTGGGTGATCCTCGGCTGGCGCCCGGTGCTGCTCGTGCCGCTGACGTTCGCGTTGTTCACGCCGCTGGGCGTGCCCGGGTTCGCGTGGTGGGCGGCGGCGCTGAATTCACTGCCCATGCTGGCCGCGCTCGCCTGGGTGTGTGGTGAGGCCGTGCTGCTCGTGCGCACCGGGCGGCCGCGTCATGCGGTTTTCGGTGTGCTCGTGTACTTCGGCGGGCTGTTGTTCTTCGAGAAAGCTGCGGTGATCCCGTTCGTCGCGTTCGCGGTGGTGGCCTTGCTGGGGTATGTCACGTCGACGTTCGGCCTCGCCGACGTGTGGCGACGCGGCGTCCGGTTGTGGGTGGCGTGCCTGGTGCTGACGGTTGCCTGGATCGGGGTGTACCTCGTCGTCGTCGACCAGAAGCGCTGGAGCTTCGACGTCGGCATGACGTGGGATCTGTTGAGCCGGTCGGTGACGCACGGCATCGTGCCCGGGTTGGTCGGTGGACCGTGGTCGTGGCAGCGGTGGGCGCCGGCCTCGCCGTGGGCCACGCCGCCGGTTGCCGTGATGGTGTTGGGGTGGGTGTGCCTCGCGGTCGCGGTGGCGGTGGTGCTCGTCCGCAAGTCGCGGATCTGGCCGGTGCTCGCGGTGGCCGCGGGCTATGCGATCGCTTGCCAGATACCTATCTATCTGATGCGCTCATCGCGGTTCACCGCGCTGGAGTTGGCGCAGACGCTGCGCTATCTGCCCGATCTGGTGATGGTGCTGGCGATTCTGATGGCCGTCGGGTTCTGCGCGCCGAACCGGTCTGCGCGGTTCTCGGCATCGCGTGGGCGGACTTTCGCGGTGGTCGGCGTCGCGGTGTTGTTCGTGGCAAGCAGCCTCTATTCGACGGCGACGTTCCTGCGGGTGTGGCGTGACAGCCCGGTGCCGTCGTACTTGAACAATGCGCGCGCCAGCCTGGCCGCCACGTGGGATGCACCGCTGCTGGATCAGGAAGTCGATCCGTTGATCCTGCAGCGCGTGGCCTGGCCGGAAAATCTGGCCAGCCATTTGTTCGCCCTCGCCCGGCCCAGACCCGAATTTGCCTCGGCGACAACAGATTTGCGGATGTTCGACCGGACCGGCACGCTGGTCGACGCGAAGGTGACGTGGGTGCGCACGATCGTCGAAGGGCCCGAGCCGCAGTGTGGTTTCCTGGTGCAGCCCGACGCCCCCGTCGTCATGCCGCTCGACGGCCCGCTGCTGCCCGCGGACTGGACCGCCGAGATCAACTACCTCGCCAACAGTGACGGGTCGCTGACGATGTCGCTGCCCGAAGGACCCGAGACCAAGGTGCCGGTGCGGCCCGGGCTGAACCGGGTGTTCGTGCGGCTGCCCGGGGCGGGCCAGCAGATATCCGTGCGGGCGAACACCTCGGCGCTGTCGGTGTGTATATCTCCAGGGCCCGTCGGATTCCTGGCACCGAGGTAGCGAAGTGTCGGTGATACTTCATCGGTGAGCCTGCTGG
The DNA here is from genome assembly GCF_049241375.1 of Mycolicibacterium wolinskyi str. Jessa 2025. Classification (NCBI taxonomy): domain Bacteria; kingdom Bacillati; phylum Actinomycetota; class Actinomycetes; order Mycobacteriales; family Mycobacteriaceae; genus Mycobacterium; species Mycolicibacterium wolinskyi. The sequence goes on along the minus strand of NZ_CP185960.1, from coordinate 595,832 downwards.
ACGCGTTCCACACGACGTGGTCGCAGGCACGTGAGACGTTCGGTAAGGGTGATCCCGACGACGGTTTGCGTTCGATCAGCGGCCCGGCGGTCGGCTTCGGCGGCTGCGCCCGCACCGGCGCAAGCAGCCCCAGCGCTTTCGGAGCGACGTGGATGTGGTCCTGGTGCGGGTCGAGCCTCCGGACGATGCGGTTGAGCGCCCGGCAATCCTGCGCCTCACGATGCGTCCCGGAGGGTTTCGGGAGCAATCGGCAGGCGGCCGATCGTTCCGGCGCCGGCCTGCAGGTTGATGCGCCAGCTGTCAGGATCGGCGTTGTTGGGAACGCCGCCGGCCTTGCCGCAGGCGGCGTACCGGGATGCGGTTGCAAGGTTCGCAGACTCGTAGGTGTTTCAACGGCATTGGCCAGACTCCGTGGACTGAGGGCTGATTCAGGGCGCTTCCTCGGAGCGGGGAAGCTGATCGCAGAGCCAGTCCAGTCGGCGCTGGCTGGTGCACACGTCGCATCCGACATGCCAGTTCCCGTAGGGGATCTCATGCTCGGGTTGACGAGCCGAGCGAGGCGTCGCCGGGCCAGGGTGGCGTCAAGGCCGGAAAGGAATTGAGGGGGGCGGGTTTGATTGCGGCCATGGTGACCCTCGATCCGCTAAACGAGGCAACGCTGCCCGCAGGGGTGCGTGACGGCGTCCAGAAATGCGAAATGCGCCACCGAGTTGTAGAGACACGTGTAGCGCGAGACCCCCTGCCGGATGTTCTTGATGGCGGCAAGGACATCGTGATGCGTGTCGGTGCGGCGTGTGATCGCCCGTCCGACCACTAGCGTATGTATTACAGTTGTAATACACTAATGGCATGGCGATCACCTGGGAGAGCGACCGGGGCGAACACCTCGCGCGTCACGGCGTCACCATCCCCCAGGCCGAAGAGGCGTTCTACGACGTCGACGCCGTCGTCATCAACCCCGACTACGCCAGCAAGTCAGGCAAGAGCGTCCGCACCATCGGCTACTCGCCCAGCTTCGGCGACCTGCTGGCCGTCATCACCGTTCTGCACGGAGGCAACACCTACGGCGCAACCGCGTTCCGCGCCGAGGGACGCGACCGCCGCTACTACGAGGAGGCATAGAAGATGAGCAGCAAGGAACTGCACGCACTACTCGATGAAGAGGCCGCGGCCGCCGAGGCTGCGCGCAACCAGGATGATGACGCACCGCTGCCACCGCATGTGAAGGTGAGCCGGCCAAACCAGGCCCGCAGCAAGGTGCTACAGGTGCGCCTGACCGATGACGAAATGGCGACGGTGGAAGCGATCGCGAAGGCTCGAGGTCTACCGCCGTCGACGTTGGCTCGGGACTGGCTGCTGCAGAAGATCCGAGAGGACCAGGCGCAGCCGGGAACTGCGGCCGCATTGATTGACCAGGTGCTGTCAGCGGCAACGCAGTTGCGGGACCTACAGTGCGCCAGCGCGATTTCGCCTCTGGGGGTCCACGCCAGCACGATCAGCCCGACCTGATCGCTCACGGCCTTAAGTCAGCCTTCTAAATCATCCGAACCCGGAGACGCTGGAGCGGCATATGACAGATGACGACGATTCATGGGACGACATAATCGACGCTGCCGGGGAGCAGGTCGATAAAATCCGAATAACCATTGCGTCGCGCTACGAAGAAGACTCGCCTCTGTTTGTCGGACCCGAAGCACCTTTACTCGAAGCTGAGAATGGCTCACGTCGGCTACTTGCCGCCTACGTCGAACTACCCTGCGGAACTCAACGCGTTAATCGAAGCGCCCTCAGCGAACGAATTAGGAAGCTCGCCGCGGCCACCGCAGACGAATCAGCACCGACTCCGCCGGCGACCAACGTCCACACCGAGGTCATCCCCTCTGGAGGCGGATTTTTTGCCGACCAAGCTCTCCAGTTCGTTATCGACCTAGGTGACAATGCGTGGGACGGGATAGTCGGTGCACTCGCGTACGACTGGCTCATGAGAGCCCGCCAGAAGCTGGCAAAACCGCTCAAAGTTCCCGAAGCAGAAGTGAAACTACTGCGACACCAAGAAGCGATACAGAAGGGCCAAGATGCTATTGCAGAGCGCTTTGAGACAGCCAAGGATGAGCTCGGACCTGGGCCTGCAGTGATCGGAGAGTCATCCGTCAGCATCGTGTTCACGACCAAAGACAAGGCGAAGACGTTCGTCGTTCACTTCGAAATGGACACCGCAGGCAACACAGAAATAACCGTCATGCAGCTGTGAGCCGATGATGGTGATTCTCTGCCGATAAATGCTCACTACGTTCGGGGGCGACGGTGTCGCCCTCGGTATGTGCGCCGTCCTGATGTGCGCAGTAGCAGCGCATCGCAATTGGTGCATTCGGCGCCGTTGGCGTACATGAACCAATGGTGTCTGAAGCAGTCACCGGGCTGTCTCACTACGAGTGTTGATTGCTGGTGAACCGGGACCGCTGAGTCCGTGCGCATGGCTATTCTCACTACGTCAGGGATCTGGCGAGAACGGATTCGACTGTGTGCCCGTTGATCGTCATCTTCGAGGCGAGGCGCTTGGCCAGCGCGATCGCGTCGTCGAGGCTGTGGCGGTATGTCTGCTTGAACGCGTCGGTCCGGCTCGACGGGTTGGGTTCGTAGCGTTGCCGTCCTGTTTTCGAGTAGCAGTAGGCGCCGTTGGTCACGCACCAGCGGTCGCCCGGGCCGCGCCATTCAATGCAACCGAAAGACGTTGAGCCCGAGTCGCAACAACAAGCTCCAGGCCAGCACACCTTGCTTCCCGGGCACCATCGCCCGGGACGATGTCGACTTCCCGATGCAACTCGAGGCATAGCCGCCGATTAGTGTCTCTGCCGTAGCTTGACGTCGGCGATACTGAGGTTAGCTGTCCTGGCGAGGGGGTTTCCGTGAGTGCGCTTGATGGGTTCTATTCGACGTGGAACAAGGCCCGCGAGACGTTTGGGCAGGGCACTCCCGACGACGGCACCCAGTTCGACGGTAGCTCACGGCTGATGGAGATGAAGGCCAACGTCGACGCTGCCGCACCCGATGACCGCTGGCAAGGCTCCGGATCCCAGGCCTACGCGGCGGCCAACAAAGAACACGCCGCGGTGTACGAGAAACTCGCCGAACTCGACAAGAAGATGGCCGGCGAGGTCAAGAAGGCCGCCGATGTGGTGACTGTGGGACGGATCAACCTTGATACGTCCAAGGGCTGGGTCGAGAGCATGGTCAACTCACTGCCTGCCGGCCTGTCCGACACTGATCGCGAGAACAAGTTGATCCCGATCGCCAAAGCGGGCATCACCAAGGTCGACGACATCGTCAAGTCGGCCACCGACGACATGACAACCATCAAAGGCAACGTCGACAAACTCAAGGGTGAGTACGAGACGCTCACCAAACAGAAATTCGGGCCAGGGACGGAAAGACCCGACGAGAACAAGGACGGCAAACCGGATTCGATTTTCGGGATTGAAGACGATCCAGAGGCACGCAAGCGCGCGGAGGAGGACGTGCGTAATGCCCTCGCCGGTGACCAAGAAGCGGCAGGTCGGGTCGAAAGTGTTCTCGATTCATTGAGCCCTGAACAGCGTTCTGGAGCCGAAGACCTATCGTCGGAGCAAGGGTCCTACGTCAGCCAGCTCAACGCCCAGATGAAGGGCATGTCCGTCGAAGAACTCCATCGGGCAGAACAGCGGCTGGGCGACCACAAAGACATCATCGGCGATTCCTGGCAGCTCATGAGCAGCGACGACATCTGGTTCCCGACCACAGAGACCGAAGTGGGTGCATTGGACGACCCAGCCCACCGGACTAAGGGAGGTTTCGATCAGCTGCCAACAAGTGTGCAAGACGCGATACGGAATGCGGATTCGGTTTGGCATACCGAAGAAGGCAACCATCTATTTAATGCTGGTGAGCTAAGCAAGATATCTGAAATCGTCCAAGATGGCGACAAATCCCTGCAAACTGGCACCGAATTGGACCGAGAACTTATCCGCGCCGCCGACCGCATAATGGATTCGGATGCGAGCGCCCCGGCGCCAGTCGTCCAAGACATTTTCGATGCAGTAGGGAGAGATCACCAGATCGTTCATGATCATGTTGTCTATGGCGACGATCCAGATGACTTTCTAAACGATGTGAACCGAATGGAATGGACGGACAACGGAACCGCGGCCGGTTCGTTGTTCAGCTGGACAAACGAATCGCACGCAGGTACAGAGGAAACGATTGCCGCCGCAACAGCCGAGAAGTATGCCGCCTATATAGGCAATCATAAAGATCCCCTCATGGACATAAACGGCCAGACGGTTGGCCAGTTGAATCCAGAGCTGGTGCAGGCTTATGCGCACGGATTAGCTCCTTACGTCCCAGACATCGCCGGATTGTCCAATGCCGAGAAAGGCGACCCATTCGGCCCGATAGAAAACGAGGGAGCCGCTGAGCGGTCGGTCGCAAAGGGCATTTACTCGGTGCTCGCCACAGACAAGGATGCGTATGCGGAATTCAAAGGCGCCACAAATGCGAATGTGATGGCTTTGAGCCAATCATGGGCAGCAGACGCGAAGGATGGCACGGTTCCCGAGTTTGACAAACGCCTCTCCGATTGCGCGACATTAATGGCACTCGATTCAGTCGGTACTACAGAGGCTGTAAATAGGCTCCATTTAAATGCCCAGGAACTATACGATCAGAAAAAGGCCGCCTACGAAATTGGCCTTAAAATGCTGGCCGGTGTTGGTGGCGCAGCCCCTGCGGTCGGACCGGGACTTGGCCCGAGCGTGGACGTCGTAGGAACAGCTATGGAGAACATGTTCTTAGGCCCTGAGCCGAAAGACGGGTACGCGCCCGCAACCGTAACTCCTATGTTTGCAGAGGATCCAGCCCGCTTAGCCCTGAACGCCCTTTATGCCCAGGGAGCACAAGTCCAAGGAATTCCCGACAATTGGCTGGTTGATGTTCCCGTCGACCCAAATAATCCCGATGGACCAACGGTCAAACAGGTACAAACATTTGATGCCCTTAATCGCGCATACGAGGTGAGCCATGGTGATATGCAGCAGGACCTCAACGAAGTTTTGAATACGATCGTCGGCGAAGACGACAATCCGACGATAGCGATGATTCTTCAGTATAATGGAATTGCCGAGAATGCCGTACCAAACTCCTAGGGATCATGAGATATTCACGAGCGCTTGTATGCTGCCTGTTGATTGTTAGTAGCGTTGCCGGATGCCGCTCCGATGGCGGCCGCCAATCAGGCGATCTTGGATGGCCGGAAATCTTCAAGGAGCTTCGAATCCAGTGGAGCGCCGAACCCGGTATCGAACTAGTATCTGGTGTGGCGGTGCCCGCACGTGCTTACTTCGAGTCGAGGCTGCTGCTCCAATTTACCGGCGATCCCAACTATGCGTACCCTGGGTTTAGCGAGGCGGTCGCCCCCAACGAAGCAGCAGATAGCCCGAACATCGCCGCTCGCGATCGTCGGCCAGATCTGACGAATAACGAGTCGTCGCGGACCACAGTCGGCAATATTCGATTTCATGTTTTGTCGGATGAAGAAGCGCAAGGCACAACCACCGTTACCATATGCCGATACATTTATGCGGCGGGGGAACAGCGCAACGCGGACAACTTCGTCAGCGTCGTCGACTGGGGTCCCTCGGAAAGTCGGGGGATAACCGCAATGCGCGCGATGATCGCGCCTGTAAGTGAACCGACTGATTTTTCTGAACCTCAAGCTGGCCCGGAACCATCGCCTCGAACGGATGTATTTAAAGGTTGGAAGGTCACCGGGTTTCTTGCGTCGTCAGGATCCGACTATGTGAGCCAAGCATGGCCGGATTATCAAGCTGCGGACGCTGCGTGTCTCAAGAAGGCTCCCGATCCAACCGAACGACGCGAGTTTCTCACCACTGGCGAACACCCGCGCAGCGACTTCCCCACGTCACCACCAAGCCCCGGCTGGCCGGAGGCCCCAACCGAATAACCATGCCAAAGCTGGCACGCATGACAGATGTCCGTGAAGTGGGTCTTCAGGTCTTTCGTGAGCTGCTGCCGGAGGCGGTGCCGGAGAACGTCGAAGGGGATGGCTCATTCGGTGATGAGTTGTTGGGTATCGGGATCGACAACATCTTCGGCCGGTTGTGGAGTCGTGAAGGCCTGAGTCGTCGTGATCGCAGCCTCGTCACGATGGGGATCCTGATCGCCTCGCGCGCGACCGATGAGTTCGAGGCGCATGTCATGATCGCCCGCAACAATGGCCTCACCGAAGACGAGATCGCCGAGGTCATCTATCACGCCAGCGGCTATGCCGGATTCCCGAACGCCAACTCCGCGATGAAAGTGGCCAAACGGGTACTAGAAGAACCGTGAGCCCCGTAACCCACCACCGGATCACCGTCGACGGCGTCGACACGTTCTACCGCGCAGCCGGGCCCGTTGACGCCCCGGTCCTGCTGCTCCCCCACGGCTACCCGGCCTCGTCGTACGTCTATCGCAATCTCATGGCGAGCTTGAAAGACTGGCGGACAGTCGCTCCGGATCTCCCCGGATTCGGTTACAGCGCAACGCCTTCCGTCGATGACTTCGGCTACACGTTCGCCGCCTACAGTGAGTTCCTGCAGAGCTTCGTCGATGCCATGGGCCTGGACCGCTATGTGATCTGGTTGCACGACTACGGTTCTCAGTTCGGGTTCCAACTCGCCATCGCCAAACCGGAACGCGTCGCGGGCCTGATCATTCAGAACGGCGACATCTACGAAGACACGTTCGGCCCGAAATACGACTTCCTCAAGGAGTCGTGGAACAACCCCGGGCCGGACGCCCGGCGCAGGATCGCCCAGCACGTGACGCTGCACGGCTTCGAGACCGAGTTCCGCGGTGAACTACCCGCCGACGTGGCGGACCGCATCAGCCCCGACCTGTGGACCTTGCACTGGTCGCTGATGTCGACGCCGGAGCGCATCGCGAACCTGATCCGGCTCCTCGAAGACCAACCCAACACGCTGCAGTGGTTCCCCGCCGAACAGGCCTACCTCCGCGAGCACCAGCCGCCGGCGTTGATCGTGTGGGGGCCACATGACGGCTACATGCCGGAAAAATCGGCCAGGGCATATGAGCGTGACCTGCCCGGCGTGCCGATCCATCTGCTCGGCGGCGGGCACTGGCTGCTGGAGACCCATCTCGACGAGGTGCTGCCGCTCGTCGAAGGCTTCCTGACCCAGGTTTACGGCGATTGACGGTCCCACTGTCACGGCAGAGTGGCGGTGGATGCCGAGAGCCACTCTCGCGTGACAATCACGCCGCGGACGCGCCGCAGAAGCGCAAAAATATTGAGCCGCCCAGGGGAATCGAACCCCTGACCTATTCATTACGAGTGAATCGCTCTGCCGACTGAGCTAGGGCGGCGTGCTCGGCGAACCGGGCGGGACGAGTCTACGGCAGACGCCCGGCACCGCCAAAGTCAGTTCCCCCGCAGCGCCTGCCCGACGGTGGCGACCATCGCGTCGACCGCGAATTTCGGCTTGACGTTGACGGCAAGGGCTTCGCGGCATTCGAGCACCGCTTCGATGCAGCACAGCAGCTTGTCGGGCGGTGCGTGAGCAGCGAGCGCCGCGACTTTCTCGGCCATGTCGGGATGGTTGGCCGTGACGGCAGATGCACCCGAGGACACCAACAACGCATCCCGGAAGTAGGTCGCCAAGTCGATGAGCGCCCGGTCCAGCGCGTCGCGTGATGCGCGCGTCTGGCGGGATTTCTGCCGCTTCTCCAGCTCTTTGAGCGCACCGGCGGCCCCGCGCATCGTCGCGGCGGTGCCTTTACCGGTGCCACCGGCGCCGAGCGCGGTCTTGAGCTCCTCGGTCTCGGTCTCGTTGCGCCCCGCGGTCAATGCGAGGGCCTCCGCCTCGGCGACCGCGACCATCTCTTCAGCGGCCGCATACGCCCGTGACGGCGTCGCGGCATCCCGGGCCAGCCCGAGGGCCCGTTTGCGGCGCTCACGGGCCTCAGGATCGGTCGCGAGGCGGCGCGCCCGGCCGACGTGGCCCCCGCTGACCGACGCCGCCCAGCGCGCGTCCGCCTCGGGCAGCCCGTCACCGGAGATCAGCACGTCGGCGATGGCGTCGACCGACGGTGTCGTCAACGCCACATGCCGGCACCGCGACCGCAGCGTGATCGCGATGTCCTCGGGATCCACCGACGGCGCGCACAGCAGGAACACGGTCGACGGCGGCGGCTCCTCGACCACTTTGAGCAGCGCGTTGGCCGCGCCCTCGGTGAGCCGGTCGGCGTCCTCGATCACCACGATCTGCCAGCGCCCGGTTCCGGGCCGCCGCGACGCGATCTGGACGATCTCGCGCATCTCCTTGACCGCGATGGACAGCCCTTCGGGCACGATGCGCCGCACATCGGCGTGTGTGCCGGCCATCGTCGTCGTGCACGCGCGGCACTGCCCACACCCCGGCACCCCGTCTGACGTGCACTGCAGCGCGGCCGCGAAACACAGCGCCGCCACCGAGCGGCCCGAGCCGGGCGGGCCGGTGATCAGCCACGCGTGTGTCATCGTCCCGGTCGCCGTACCGTTGTGGGCAGAGTCACCACGAGCGGCCGCAGCCGCGGCCACCAGCTCCTGTTCGACCGCGTGCTGGCCCACCAGACGCGAAAAGACACCGCTCATCACCGCCAACACTAGTGGTCAAGCCGACACAACCTCCTGACAGCGGCGCTGAACGTCCCCGCGGCCCGATACGGTAAACGGGTGACCACGCAGCCCATCCCCATCGCGCGAATCGGTGCATTCGCGCGATGGGTGGCGCGTACGCCGTGGCCGGTGTTCACCCTGGGCATGCTGCAGGCCGACATCATCGGCGCGCTGTTCGTGCTCGGCTTCCTGCGGTTCGGCCTGCCGCCGGAGGATCGCATCCAGCTGCAGGACCTTCCCGCCTACAACCTGGCGATCTTCCTGGGCTATCTGTTCGTGTCGTTCATCATCGGCGCGTATCTGAGCCTGCGGCTGCTCATCCCGGTCATCCGCTGGCAGCGGCGCGACACGCTGCTGGCCAAGGGCGACCCGGGTATCACGGCCCTGGCTCGCGCCCGCGCGCTCAAGATGCCGTTCTACCGGACGCTCATCAGCGTCACGAACTGGTGCCTGGGCTCGATCGTGTTCATCGTGGCGAGCTGGCCGGTGGCCAGCCAATCCGCACCCGTCGTGGCCGTCGCCACCGCTCTGGGGGCGACCGCGACGGCGATCATCGGGTATCTGCAGTCCGAGCGCGTGCTGCGGCCGGTCGCGGTGGCCGCACTGCGCGGCGGGGTGCCGGAGAATTTCCGTGCGCCAGGCGTGATCCTGCGCCAGGTGCTCACGTGGGTGCTGTCGACGGGCGTGCCGATCCTGGCGATCGTGCTGGCCCTGGTCGCGAGCAAGTTCTCGATCCTGACCGCCCCGGCCGACCGGCTCACGACCCCGATCCTGCTGCTGGCCGTCGCCGCGCTGGTGATCGGGCTGTCCGGCACGGTGCTGGTGGCGATGTCGATCGCCGATCCGCTGCGCCAGCTGCGCTGGGCGTTGGGCGAGGTGCAGCGCGGCAACTACAACGCGCACATGCAGATCTACGACGCCAGCGAGCTCGGCCTGCTGCAGGCCGGCTTCAACGACATGGTGCGCGATCTGGCCGAACGGCAGCGGCTGCGCGATCTGTTCGGCCGCTACGTCGGTGAGGACGTGGCCCGTCGCGCTCTGGAACGCGGCACCGAGCTGGGCGGCCAGGAACGCGACGTCGCGGTGCTGTTCGTCGACCTGGTGGGTTCGACGCATCTCGCGTCGACGATTCCGGCGGCCGACGTGGTGAACCTGCTCAACGAGTTCTTCCGCGTCATCGTCGACACCGTCAACAAGCACGGCGGGTTCGTCAACAAGTTCCAGGGTGACGCGGCCCTGGCCATCTTCGGCGCGCCCATCGAGCATCCCGACGCCTCGGGTGGGGCGCTGGCCGCCTCCCGCGAACTGCACGACGAGCTGGTCAAAGTGCTGGGCACCGAGACCGAATTCGGCATCGGCGTCTCGGCCGGCCGCGCGATCGCCGGCCACATCGGCGCGAAGGCCCGATTCGAGTACACGGTGATCGGCGACCCGGTCAACGAGGCCGCCCGGCTCACCGAGCTCGCCAAGCTGGAGGAAGGCCACGTGCTGGCCTCGGCGATCGCGGTGAGCGGCGCGCTCGACGCCGAAGCGTTGTGCTGGGACGTCGGCGAGATCGTCGAGCTGCGCGGGCGCACCGTGCCCACGCAGCTGGCCCGGCCGGTCAATCTGGTGTTGCCGCGCGACCTCGCGAACGACATCAGCCAGAGCGACCTGACGGGCTAAGCCTTCTTGGCGGCTTTTTTCGCCGGGGCTTTCTTGGCGGGCGCCTTCTTGGCCGCCTTCTTCGCGGCTTTCTTCACCGGCCCGCGGGCACGGCGATCGGCCAACAGCTCCGACGCCCGCTCGTCGGTGATCGACAGCACGTCGTCGCCCTTGCGCAGGCTCGCGTTGGTCTCGCCGTCGGTGACGTACGGCCCGAAGCGGCCGTCCTTGATCACCATGGGCTTGCCCGACGCCGGATCGGTGCCCAGCTCACGCAGCGGCGGTGCGGCAGCCGCCTGACGGCCACGGCGCTTGGGCTCGGCGTAGATCTTCAACGCCTCGTCAAGCGTGATGGAGAAGATCTGATCCTCGGTCGCCAACGAACGAGAATCCGTGCCGCGCTTGAGGTATGGGCCGTAGCGGCCGTTCTGCGCGGTGATCTCCTCGTTGTTGGACGGGTCGACACCCACCACCCGTGGCAACGACAGCAGCTTGAGCGCGTCCTCGAGCGTCACCGTCTCGATGTCCATCGAGCGGAACAGCGAACCCGTACGCGGCTTGGGACCCGTCGGCTTCTTGCCCTTCTTGGCCGGGGTGCCCGCCTCGGGATCCTCCGGCGGTTCGGGCAGCACCTCGGTGACGTACGGCCCGAATCTGCCGTCCTTGGCGACGATTTCGTGTCCGGTCTCGGGGTCGACGCCCAGCGAGCGGCCCTCTTGCGGTGTGGCGAAGAGCTTTTCGGCGAGTTCGAGCGTCAGCTCGTCGGGCGTCAGCTCGTCCTTGAGGTTGGCGCGCTGCGGCTTGAGCTCACCGGGATTGTCCGGATCGGCGATCATGCGCTCCAGGTACGGACCGTTGCGGCCCACCCGCACCACGATCGCCCGGCCCTCGGAATCGTCAAAGAGCTTGATGGAGTTGACTTCTCGCGCGTCGATGCCTTCGAGGTTGCCACCAACCAGCTTCTTCAGACCACCGGCGCGCGCGATCGAACCCTCGACGCCGTGATCGCCGCCGAAATAGAAGTTGTTGAGCCAGTTGGTCCGTCGCTCCTGACCGTTGGCGATCTCGTCGAGCTCGTCCTCCATGGCGGCGGTGAAGTCATAGTCGACGAGCCGGCCGAAGTGCTGTTCCAGCAGGCCGACGACGGCGAACGCCACCCACGACGGCACCAGGGCGCTGCCCTTCTTCTGCACGTAGCCGCGGTCCTGGATGGTCTTGATGATCGAGCTGTAGGTCGACGGCCGGCCGATACCCAGCTCTTCGAGGGCCTTGATGAGCGAGGCCTCGGTGTAGCGCGCGGGCGGGCTGGTCTGGTGCCCGTCGGCGGTCAGGTCGGCGGCGTCCACGCGCTGACCCTGCGTGAGATTGGGCAGGCGGCTCTCGGCGTCGTCGGACTCGCCGCCGGCCAGCTCGTCGATGCTTTCGACGTAGGCCTTGAGGAAGCCCGGGAACGTGATGGTGCGGCCGGACGCGTTGAAGACCACCTGCTCGCCCGAGCGCGCGGCCCCGGCGATGCGCAGCGACAGCGTCGTGCCACGCGCATCGGCCATCTGCGAGGCGACGGTCCGCTGCCAGATCAGCTCGTAGAGCCGGAACTCGTCGGTGTCGAGCTGCGCGTGCAATTGGCCCGGCGTCTGGAACACGTCACCGGCGGGCCGGATGGCCTCGTGCGCCTCCTGCGCGTTCTTCACCTTGCGGGTGTACTGGCGCGGCGTGGGATGCACGTACTCGTCGCCGTAGAGCTGGCGGGCCTGGTTGCGGGCGGCGTTGATGGCCGACTCCGACAGCGTCGTCGAGTCGGTACGCATATAGGTGATGTAGCCGTTCTCGTACAGCCGCTGCGCGATGCTCATCGTGCGCTCCGAGGAGAACCGCAGCTTGCGGGCGGCCTCCTGCTGCAGCGTCGAGGTCATGAACGGCGCATAGGGCCGACGGGTGTACGGCTTCTGCTCGACGGAGCTGACGGCCAACTGAGCGCCCCGCAGGCCCGTCGCGAGCGCCCCGGCGCTGGCCTCGTCGAGCACCAGCACCTCGTCGGGCTTCTTGACCTGGCCCAGCGAGTCGAAGTCGCGGCCCGTGGCGACCCGGCGGCCGTCGACGGTGTTGAGCTTCGCGGTGAACTTCGGCGGCGTGGCCTGCGGATCGGACACGCTGGCGTCGAGCTCGGCGGTGACGTCCCAGTAGCCGGCTGTGCGGAACGCCATGCGCTCGCGCTCACGCTGCACGATGATGCGCGTGGCCACCGACTGCACCCGGCCCGCCGAGAGCTTCGGGGCCACCTTCTTCCACAGCACCGGGCTGACCTCGTAGCCGTACAGGCGGTCGAGGATGCGCCGGGTCTCCTGCGCGTCGACGAGGTCGTTGTCCAGGTCACGCGGGTTTTCGGCGGCGTTGCGGATCGCAGGCTCGGTGATCTCGTGGAACACCATCCGCTTGACCGGGATGCGGGGCTTGAGGGTCTCCAGCAGGTGCCAGGCGATCGCCTCGCCCTCGCGGTCACCGTCCGTCGCGAGATAGAGCTCGTCGACGTCCTTGAGCAGGCCTTTCAGCTCGGTGACGGTGCCCTTCTTGTCCGGGCTCACGATGTAGAGCGGTTCGAAATCCGCATCGACGTTGACCCCGAGGCGGGCCCACGGTTCGGATTTGTACTTCGCGGGCACGTCGGCAGCGGCCCGCGGCAGGTCACGAATGTGGCCGCGCGAGGACTCGACGATGTAATTGGAGCCGAGGTAGCTGGCTATTTTGCGTGCCTTGGTCGGCGACTCGACTATTACGAGTCGCCGGACATTACTCGTTCCCCTGCCGCCACCGCGGTCCAGGTCGTCGCCAGCCAACTGTGCCTACGCTCCACTTCTTTAGCTGTCCCGCCTTGCGAGACAACTGCCAATTTCGCATTCCGCGAGATCCTACGCAAACTGGCTCTCCGCTCACGCACTATTAAATACGTGGCCAATGCGCTAACGCCGCGGCGTCCCCCGGCGGTTCCCCCACGTTCTCGACCAGGCGCGACAGCCGTCGTCGACCACTGATCCGCAACGCAGGGCGCGAGCCGCGGGTGCCGATCAACGTCGGTGCGATACCCACTCGCATCATGGCCGATGCCAGCGGCGCGTGGGTGTCGGGGGCATGCGGATCCAGTCCGAGCAGATAGCGGTCGTCGGCTTCGGGCGTTCCGGCCGCCAGGGTCCACGCCCGCAACTCGCGCGATCCGGGCAGCCACTGCACGGGCACGGTCTTCACCGCGCCCCGCGTCCAGTCCCGCGCGATCGGCACCAGCTGCGGATCGAGCGCGGTACGCACCAGCGGCGTGTTCTCGTCGGTGCGGGCGATCTCGGGCTCGAGACCGGCCTGCGCGATCATGTCGGCCAACCCCTGGGCACGCCAGGGCTCGTCGACCACCACCGAAATCCGCGCCGCCTGTTCGGTGGAGCTACCCACCAGAACGATTTGTCCGGGGCCGGCCAGCATCCCGGTCAGGTCGGGTACCGCGGGCGGCACCGACTCGGCCGAGAAGAACGACAGCTGGCTCACGAATCGACACTAGGCCAGCCGAGGCCCCAAAAACGAGAACACCCCCGCGGTGTCCGGTGCGGGACTCTCGCGGAGGTGTCTGCGTTGAGTTTTTGTTGCTTGGCTCAGATGGCCCGAACACCCGTGGCCTGCGGCCCCTTGGGGCTCTGGCCGACCTCGAACTCAACCTTCTGGTTCTCCTCCAGGGTGCGGAAGCCGCTGCCCTGGATTTCCGTGTAGTGGACAAACACGTCCGCCGACCCATCTTCGGGCGCGATGAAGCCGAAGCCCTTCTCCGCGTTGAACCACTTCACAGTTCCCTGTGGCATTTCTTGATCTTTCCTTCTCTTCTTACCGGGTGCGGTCCACCGACTTCCGGCGTACCGGGCCCGTTCCGACCGCCATACCTTCGTGGAGTCGTCGGAACTTGACCCGACCTACAACCCTCGCAGGAACCGCGATCGCAACGACGATCCTGCGAGTGCGAGTACAAACACAGAAGCTGCGACCGTCGTAAGTCAATCATGTTCAGGGCTGCCGCGACAGTCTCGACTTGCAGTGTGTGGTGAACAATTCGTTTACAAACCCGAGCAGGCCCCGCCGGGATGGATGACAGGAGGTCGCGACGTGTCGGATCGGGGGCTGGATTTCGGCCGTGAGCTGCTCGCTTGCGCGGTCGAGGGCACGCCGGCCGACGAAGAACCGCTACGCCATGTCGCGGATTTACCTCCGCGTCAGGGCAAACCCCTCACCTGGCCGGACTGGGCACACCCAGATGTGGTGCGCGCGTTGCATGATCGGGGCATCACCGCGCCGTGGTCGCACCAGCTCGAGGCAGCACAACTCGCGCACGACGGACGCCATGTCGTGATATCGACGGGCACGGCCTCGGGGAAGTCGCTGGCCTATCAGCTGCCGATCCTGTCCACCCTCGCCGCCGATCCACGGGCCCGCGTGCTGTATCTGTCGCCGACCAAGGCGCTCGGCCACGACCAGCTGCGCACCGCGCAGGCACTGACCGAAAGCGTCACCGCGCTAGGGGATGTCGCGCCCGCGCCCTACGACGGCGACAGTGCGCAAGAGGTGCGGCGATTTGCCCGCGAGCGGTCGCGGTGGATTTTCTCCAACCCCGACATGATCCATTTGTCGCTGCTGCGCAACCACGCCCGCTGGGCGGTGTTCCTGCGCAATCTGAAATTCATCGTGGTCGACGAATGCCATTACTACCGCGGCATATTCGGGTCCAACGTGGCAATGGTGCTGCGCCGGTTGCTGCGGTTGTGCGCGCGGTATTCGCCCGACGAGGCAACGCCCACGGTGATTTTCGCGAGCGCCACCACCGCCGCGCCCGCCGAGACCGCCGCCGAGCTGATCGGCCAGACCGTCGTCGAGGTGACCGAGGACGGGTCACCGCAGGGTGCGCGCACGATCGCCCTGTGGGAGCCGGCCCTGCTCGCCGACCTCACCGGTGAGAACGGCGCCCCGGTGCGGCGTTCGGCCGGCGCGGAGGCCGCGCGGGTGATGGCCGACTTGATGACCGAAGGCGCGCGGACGCTGACGTTCGTGCGGTCGCGGCGCGGCGCGGAACTGACCGCGCTCAGCACCCGGGCCCGGCTGACCGAGACCGCGCCCGATCTGGCCGAGCGGGTGGCCTCCTACCGCGCCGGGTACCTCGCCGAGGATCGGCGCGAACTCGAACACCAACTGGCCGACGGCCGCCTGCGCGGCCTGGCCACCACGAACGCGCTCGAGCTGGGCATCGACATCGCCGGCCTCGACGCCGTCGTCATGGCGGGCTTTCCCGGCACCGTCACGTCGTTCTGGCAGCAGGCCGGGCGGTCCGGACGACGCGGCCAGGGGGCGTTGATCGTGCTGATCGCGCGCGACGACCCACTCGACACCTATCTCGTCCACCATCCGGCCGCGCTGCTGGACAAGCCGATCGAACGCGTCGTGATCGACCCGACCAATCCGCACGTCCTCGGCCCCCAAATACTCTGCGCTGCCGCCGAACTCCCCCTCACCGAGGCCGAGGTGCGGCGGTGGGACGCCGAATCGGTGGCACAGTCCCTAGTCGACGACGGGCTGCTGCGCAAACGACCGAGCGGGTACTTCCCCGCCCCTGGCGTCGATCCGCATCCCGCCGTCGACATCCGCGGCTCGATCGGCGGCCAGGTCGCCATCCTCGAAGCCGACACCGGCCGCATGCTGGGCAGCACGGGCGCCGGGCAGGCTGCTTCGTCGGTACATCCCGGCGCGGTGTATCTGCATCAGGGCGAGAGCTATCTGGTGGATTCGCTGAGCTTCGAAGACGGCGTCGCGTTCGTGCACGCCGCCGATCCCGGCTACACGACGTTCGCCCGCGAACTCACCGACATCGCGGTCACCGGCCCCGGCGAGCGAATGACGTTCGGCCCGGTCAGCGTTGGCCTGGTGCCGGTTTCGGTGACCAACACCGTCGTCGGCTATCTGCGCCGGGCCTTGGACGGCGAGGTGATCGACTTCGTCGAGCTCGACATGCCGACACAGACGCTCGACACCATGGCCGTCATGTGCACCATCACGCCAGAGGCACTGCAGGGCAACGGCATCGACCCGCTCGCGGTTCCCGGATCATTGCATGCGGCTGAGCACGCCGCGATCGGCCTGCTGCCGCTGGTGGCCAGTTGCGACCGCGGCGACATCGGTGGGGTGTCGACGGCCGTCGGACCGGTCGACGGATTGCCAGCGATCTTCGTCTACGACGGGTACCCGGGCGGCGCCGGATTCGCCGACCGCGGCTATCGGCGGCTGGCGACGTGGTGGGGCGCGACGGCCGCGGCGATCGAGGCGTGCGAGTGCCCGCACGGCTGCCCGTCGTGCGTCCAATCGCCGAAATGCGGGAACGGCAACGACCCACTCGACAAGTCGGGCGCGGTGCGGGTACTCCGCCTGGTGCTCGGCGCGCTGAGCGAATCCCAGCGCGACCCCCGACCGCGTTGACGACCGACCCCTCGACGGCCGACTACACGGATCGACATGAACTTCGGGCACGCCGAGCACACAGGCGTTGCGATGAACGGTCGGACAACGCGATCCGTTCCCAATCCCGGAGGCCGGGTGCAGTGGCAAATTACGTGAACTCACTCATGTTTGCAACTCCTGATCGCTCGGCGCGCCAGCTCGAAGGCACCGGAAGCGGCGATATGGTGCGGATTTCGTCGTCCTAAGGAGTGCGAACGACGACCTTACCGCCGGGTAAAATAACGCCCATGACCCACGACTGGCTGCTCGTGGAGACACTGGGCAGCGAGCCTGTGGTGGTCGCACGGGGCTCTCAAACGAAGAATCTCGTTCCGATAAGCGCGTTTCTACGCCGAAATCCGAACCTGATGGCCATCCAGAGTGCGATTGGCGAAACCGTACGCGCAGGTCAAGGCCTGTCCAGCATCACCCCGAAGAACGACCGCGTAATCCGCACCGAAGTGGTGCAGATGACCGACGGGCGCATTCACGGCGTGCACGTGTGGATCGGTCCGCTCCACGTAGAGCCACCGGAACGCCCGATCCCCGGCCCTCTCAAATGGGACCTCTCGACCGGCATCGCGACCGATACTGCGGAATCCATACGCAACAGCGGGCTGAACCCGGAAACCGAGGCCACCGAAGGGCGCGCGTTCGCCGATGATCTGCCGACGCGCGACCTCAATCCGAGCGAGGCCAAGGTGTTGTCGATGACGATCAAGCCGCAACCCGGCAACACGATCTGCACGACGTGGGACGTCACCGATTTCCGGGGTGAACCGATCACGGTGGGCTTCGTGGCGCGCGTCGCGCTCGAACCCCAAGCCGATGGCCGCGACCGGTTGATCTGCCGCGCGATGAACTGGCGCAGCGATCGCGTGGGACCCGCCGTCCCGGTGGACTACCTCGCACAGCGGATCCTCGACGGGCTCGCGCAGCCCGGCGTGCACCGCGCGCTCGTCGACCTCAACAACTGGAAATTGCTGAAGTGGCTCGACGAGCCGGCGCCGTTCTTCGACTGGCGCAGCCGCGAAGGCGGCCCCGCCCGTATCCATCCGGCCGACGCACGCCACATGGTCACGATGACAACCGAATTCGCGAGCGGCGTCACCACTGCCGTGTTGCGGATGCGGACGACCGACGGCGGCTGGTGCCCGGTGCACATGACGATCAACCGGGTCGAGCTGGAACCCGACACCTTCGCCGGGCTGCTCGCGTTGCGGCTGCCCACCGAAAGCGAGATCGCCGCGGCCGACCTCGACGAGGTGGACTAGGTCTCGACCGGACCCGCGCGGGCCACGGCACGAGCCGAGCCCGTGCCGAAGCGGCCGAGGCTGACTTGCACCTGCACGTCGAGCACCACATCGAGTCCGTCGACCCGGCACGCGGTGACGCTGGTGCGCATCGCCGAAGCGATCTCGCTCGCCCGAGCGCACGCCGCCGCCGGCCCGCCCGCCACGACGCCGGCCGCGGCGAGCGCCGCGAGATCAGCGGCCGCCTGCGCGCGATGACGAGCGATCACGGCGGCCCCGAGATACGCGGCGCCCGTCGTGAAGGCCAGCAGGATCGCGATCAGCGCGACGGCCAGCAGGCTCGCCGACCCCCGGTCATCGCACGCCCGGTTCGACAGCGGCGGCCGCCTCGGCCGAGATGGTGAGCCCCGGCAGGGCGGCGCGGGCGCTGACCTGGGCGAGGACCAATCCGCCGTCGCGACGCAGGTCGACTGCGGCGCCCCGGGGCGCGATGCGGCGCGCGGTGTCCGCCGCGGCGCGGTCATCGCCGCGAGCAGCCAGCCGGGCGGCCTCGCGTGCCGCGTCGACGCACCGAACCTGCATCGAAACCGCGCTGAGCCCGCCAACGCACAACACAAGGACGACCACCAGCGCCGCGATCGCGAAGGCCGCCTCGACGGTGACTGCACCTCGGTCATCTAGACGTTGGTGTTCAACGCACGGGTGATGATGTTGCTCAACGCGCTGACAATCGAATCCCCGGTCACCACCGTGTACAGGATGGCCCCGAATGCCGCCGCGGCGATGGTGCCGATCGCGTACTCGACGGTCGACATGCCCGACTCGTCGATCATCAACATCGTCATGCGCGCCTGGGCCCGCTGAAACACTTTGCCTGCCATTGGTTTTCCTCCCTGTTCTCACAACAAACCCGAACCGAGTACGTCGCCGGCCAGCCCGACGACCACGGGCACGATCCCGAGGCACAGAAACGCGGGCAGGTAACACAGCCCGAGCGGGCCGGCGACGAGCACCGACGCCCGTTCGGCGGTGGCATCCGCCGCGGCCGCCGCATCATGGCGGGATTGGCCGGCCAGCTCGGCCACGCCATGCGCGAGCGCGGTGCCCGACGACGCCGACCGCCGCGCCAGCCGCAGCAGCGCATCGACGTTCTTGTCATGCGGCAGAGCGTCGTTCGACCAGGCAATTGCGGGGTCCGCGCCGAGCGCAAGCAGATCGGCCGCCCGCGTGAGCAATGCGGCAAGTGACGGTGGGGCGGACGGTGCGGCAGCCGCCGCCGCATTCGACACGGCCATGCCCGCACTCAGGCATGCGGCGAACAGATCGAAGGTCGAAGCGGCCGCGAGTGGATCGTCATTGCCAGACCGCCGCGGTGCGCGTGCGTGAACCGTCGCAGGCGCCAACCGATTCCGCGTCGGACTCACTCCGATCATCAACGCTACCGCGAGAAGCAATGCCGCCCAGCTCATCTCATCGCCCCATCGGTTATCCGGTCGGACCAGAGCAACCCGCCACACGCCAGCAGCACACCGATGACCAGCAGCCAGCCGCCGACTCCGGGCGCCAGCAGAAAACCGATCGGATCGGCACCGATCAACTGTCCGAGCCCGATGCCGACGACCGGCAACCCGGCCAACACGGCCGCGGTGGTTCTCGGCCCTGCCATCGCCGCGCTGACCCGCGCCGAAAACCGTTCCCGCTCAACGATGTCCTGTTGTGCGGTGCGCATCAGCGTGGCGATCGACAGTCCGTGCGCCTGCGCCAACCGCCAGCACGCCGCGAGCCGTTCCCAATGCATCGGCAGCTGAGAGTCGCCTGCGACATCGTCGAGACCTACGGCCACGTCGGCGCCGAGGCGGGCACGGGCCGCAACTGCCCGCATGCCCTCGCCGACCGGCCCGGATACCTCGCCTGCGGCGGTGTCGAACGCGCTCACCGGATGGGCGCCGATGCGCAGTTCACCGACCAGTACATCGAGTGCGGCCTGCATTGCCGTGGATTCCCGCTCACGTCGTGTGCGCGTGGCGCTGCGGCATCGGCGCAACGCCACTGTCCCCGCGACTGCACCGGCCGCGAGCGCGATCGACACCGGCACCGTCAACGCAAGACCCACGCCGGCGACCACCCCGATCGGCCACGCGCGCAGGCGCCTCGACTGCACGCGCCTCATCTCGCTGAGCCGCCGCGGCGCGGCGGGCCAGATCAGCAACGCGGCCGCCAGGGCCAGTGCCGCCGCGGTCACCGGGCACCCCGATCGACGATGAGCTGCTGCAGAATCTCGGCGCCACAACCGAATCCGGTATCCGCGTGCCACGCGGTCAGAACGTCCAGTGCACCATCGCTGGTGCGGCGCAACACCGCGATCTCGGCGAGCCGGCGTCGCCCGGTGCGGTCACGGCCGACATGCAAGAGCACCTGCACCGCGGCCGCCAGCTGGCTGGAGAGCGCGGGCCGATCAAGACCGCCGAGCGCGCCGAGCGCCTCCAGCCGCGCGGGCACCTCGGCTGGACTGTTGGCGTGCACAGTGCCTGCGCCGCCGTCATGGCCCGTGTTGAGGGCGGCCAGCAGGTCGACGACTTCCGCGCCGCGCACCTCACCGACCACGATTCGGTCGGGCCGCATCCGTAGTGCCTGCCGGACCAGATCGCGCACCGTGATCTCGCCGACCCCTTCGACGTTGGCGCCGCGGGCGACCAGTTTCACGACGTGGGGATGTGCCGGCGCGAGTTCGGCCGCGTCCTCGACACATACGATGCGCTCGTGCTCGGCGACGCCACCCAGCGCAGCGGACAGCAGTGTCGTCTTGCCACATCCCGTGCCACCCGAGATCAAGAACGCGAGCCGGGCCGCGATGATCGCCCGCAACAGCTGGGCAGCCGGCGGCGCGATGGCCCCGGACCGCGTCAGGCTGTCGAGATTCTGGGTGGCCGGGCGCAACACCCGCAGTGATACGCACGTACCACCCGTGGCGACAGGTGGCAGCACCGCATGCAGACGCACCGTGAAAGCCCCGATACCGCTGAGCTGCCCGTCCACCCAGGGCTGTGCCTCGTCGAGGCGGCGGCCGGCCAGCAATGCGAGCCGCTGCGCCAGCCGTCGCACGGCGGCTTCGTCTGCGAATCGAATACCGGTGCGGCGCAATCCGTCCCCGTCATCGACCCAGACCGCATCGGGTGCGGTGACCAGGACGTCGGTGGTTCCGTCGGCGTACAGCAGCGGCTCCAGGATGCCGGCGCCGGTCAGTTCGGTCTGCAGGACCCGCAGATTGCTCAACACCTCGGTGTCACCGAGCAGCCCGCCGGATTCGGCCCGGATGGCCGCGGCCACCACGTCCGGACTCAGCGGTGCGGTCTCGGCGACCAGCCGCTCACGCACGCGGTCGATCAGCGACGTGCTCATGCGGCCTCCAGCGCGGGGTTCTGGGCCAGCACACCGAGGACCTGGCGCGCGGCAACGGCGAGCGGTGATCGTGGGCGCAGCCGCAACCCGCCGCGCTCCAGTGTGTCGTGCAGGCCAGGCTGCGGCCGCATGGCGGCCAGTAGCGGCAGATCGACGATGCGGGCGACCTCGGTTGCGCGCAGGCCGCCAGGGGCCGGGCCGCGCACCACCACGCCCGCGTTCGGGTTGCACGCCACGACCCACGGCCGGACAGCCGCGGCCGCCGCACACGACCGCACGTCGGCCGGCGTGACGATCACGACGAGATCGGCGGCATCCAAGGCGGTTTCGGCTGCCGCTGTGCAACGCCGCGGCACGTCACACACCACCGTCACTCCGCCGCGACAGCCCGCGTCGACCACCGCGCCGAGCGGCCCGGCCTCGATGTCGACACCGGTGCGCCCGCTCGACAGGACGCTGACCGCACCACGCCGCGGCAATGCGTCACGAAGAGCGGGATAGCCCAGCCGGCCCCCTTGCAGCGCGAGATCTGGCCAACGCAGGCCCGGCTCGTCCTCACTGCCGAGGACGAGGTCGATGCCACCGCTCCACGGGTCACCGTCGACGAGGAGCGCGGCGGGCGCCGACCGGGCCAGCGCGACCGCGAACACCGACGTACCTGCGCCGCCCCTGCCCCCAACCACGGCGACCGCAGGGCCGCGCCCGTCGTCGTCGCGATGTGCCGCGTCGGACAGCGCCGCGACCAGCTCGGTGTCGCCGCCTGGCAACGTCACGACTAGTTGCGCGCCGACCGCTATCGCCGCCTGCCAATCCGCCGGTTGGGGGTCCTCGTGGCCGATCAGCACCACCCGCTCACGGCGCGGCAGGGCCCTCTCGGCACACCGCCGCGCGGCCGCCGCGTCGAGCAGCACACCCGCTGCGGCGAGCCACACCTTGCGGCTCGATGGGTCGTCGACGTGCACGAGGCCGACGCCGGCGGCCGCGGCCGCCCGATCCACGTCCGCACGCAGCAGCGGGTCGCCGATCAGCGCGAGCACGGCGCGGGTCGAACTGTGTGACGGGGCCATGTCCCCACCCTGCGGCCACGTGGCGCGCCGGCACCATCACCAGATCGCGGATTGTGGATGAAGGACAGGCTGGGGATAACTGCTGACAGGTGTTAAAACAACGTTCCGCAACCGCCACGGCAATCCTGGCGGTGTTTGCGGAAGTGATCCTCCCCGGAAAAGAAGACGACCCCCGCCAGGGGGGGAGGAGGCGGAGGTCGTCGCGTATCAGCCCCGGGGGGTCGGGCTGATACACCCTCGGCATAAGCCGAGTAATGCTCACTATACACACGGAACTGCCAAAACATGCAAGGGATCGATCTGCGGGTTACCGCGAGCCGTTCCGCCGCGGACATTCCGCCGAATGTGTCGTGAACTGCCATTTTGTACTGTCGGTCGGTTATCGCCGTCCGGGTGCCTCTATGCTGGCGCTTGTGACCGCATCCGATCCGGCTGCCGGGGAGTCGATCGCAGTGCAATCCGGGCAGGACGTCGGCCGACCGGTGCGCACAGCGGCCTTCTTCGATCTTGACAAGACGGTGATCGCCAAGTCGAGCACGCTCGCTTTCAGCAAACCTTTCTTCGATCAGGGCCTGTTGAATCGCCGGGCTGTGCTCAAATCGACTTATGCACAGTTTCTGTTCTTGATGTCGGGCGCCGACCACGACCAGATGGACCGCATGCGCAGCTACATCACCAACATGTGCACGGGCTGGGATGTCGAGCAGGTCAAATCGATCGTCGGCGAGACGCTGCACGACATCGTCGACCCGCTCGTGTTCGCCGAGGCCGCCGAGCTCATCGCCGACCACAAGCTGTGTGGACGTGACGTCGTGGTGGTCTCGGCGTCCGGCGAGGAGATCGTCGCGCCGATCGCCCGGGCCCTCGGTGCGACGCACGCGATGGCCACCCGGATGGTGGTCGAGGACGGCCGCTACACGGGCGAGATCGCGTTTTACTGTTACGGCGAGGGCAAGGCCGAAGCGATCCGAGCGCTGGCCGCCCGCGAGGGGTATTCGCTCGGCCATTGCTACGCGTATTCGGATTCGATCACCGACATCCCGATGCTCGAGGCCGTCGGCCACCCCACCGCCGTCAACCCCGATCGCGCACTCCGCAAGGAGGCCGCCGCGCGCGGTTGGCCCGTACTGACTTTCACCAAACCGGTGTCGCTGCGGGACCGGATTCCCGCGCCGTCCGGCGCCGCCGTCGCCACCACCGCGGCCGTCGGGATCAGCGCGCTGGCGGCCGGCGCGCTGACGTATTCGTTGCTGCGCCGGTTCACCCTCTGAGCTACCGCCGGTAGTAGCTGGAGCCCCGGCGTAACGATCTGAAATCTGGGTGGCGTTGGGCCTTGATGTGACTGTGGTCACGTAGTACAAAGGAACCACGGAAGCTTGGCGAGGCCAAGATCTAGCCGGAAGAGAAGGCTAAATCTCCTGAACCAGGCTCCTAGCACGGATCCCGGCACCCACGCGGAGCACATGCCGCGGAATAGGCAAAAGTGTTGCGGGCCTGCGTGATTGCGAGAAGGCGGACGGCCACGACGGCTCCTTGGGTGGAGTTGCAGCCGAAGCGCATCGCAAGGACGCCGAGGCCACCCACGCAACCCACATTGCACGCTTGGTAACCGGGCATCCGTGCTAGCGGGCGGCGAGCCGAACATCGTTCGGAGCGCCGCCCGCTTCGCGTTGCTGGGGGTCTTCTATGACTGCGGCCCGTCGCGGTAGCCCATGGCCGATGAGATACGACCGGCGGCACGCCGCACGACGGGAACCAGACCACGCATCCGGGCGGCCGGCATGTACGGCCGGGTCGCCGAAACACTGATCGCGCCGACGATGGCCTTCGACGCGTCGCGCACCGGGGCAGCGACACACCGGATGCCGGGCTCGTTGTCCTCGAGGTCCATGGCGGCGCCCATCTTCGCGTAGGCGTGCATGCGGGTGCAGAACTCGGACCCGTCGGCACGCTTGGCCGTTACCGGCACCGGCACCCGGTCGGCGTCGAGCACATAGAGCGTTTCCCACCGGTCCGGCGAGTCGAGCAGCAGCGCCATGCCCACGCCGGTGCGCGTCAGCGGCATGCGGTGCCCGATCCGGGAGCGCATCTCTGCACCACGAGTTCCCGGCAGCTTGTCGAGGTACAGAACCGAGTCGCCGTCGATCACGCCGAGATGGACCGTGTCGTGCACTTGTTCCGACAATTCCTCGAGCACGGGACGCGCGACAACCGGCAGCGGATTGCCGTGCAGGGCCTTGAATCCGAGTTCGATCAGCGCAGGACCGAGCGTGTATCCGCCGTCTCCGTGACGCAGGAACTCTTCCCGCACGAGCAGTTGCACGAGGCGGTGCGTCGTGCTGCGGCCGAGGCCCGTGCGTTCGACCAGCGTGCGCAGATCGCGAGCGCCATCAGCGACGATCCGGATCACCGACAGCCCGCGGGCCAGCGTCTGTGTGCCGGGCGGGATGTCCGTGGGTGCGTTCATGACCTCAGAGTCCCACATATAGGGACGCTGTTGGAAATTTTGGGACCGCTTCCGCATTCTGCTCCTTGTGATGCACAACACGTCCCCCCGGCTGATCGCCCTGGACTGGGGCACCTCAGCCCTGCGGGCGTGGCTGTTGGCCGACGACGGGCGCATCGTCGACGCACGTCAGCGCGGTAGCGGGCTGCTCAACGTGACGGCGGGTGCGGATGCCCAGACCCGGGCTCGCGACTACGCGACCGCCTTCGCCGACATCTGCGCCGACTGGCTGCAGGCCTATCCGGGCCTGCCCGCGATCGCGTGCGGCATGGTGGGAAGCGCGCAGGGCTGGCGCGAAGCCGGCTATCTGACCGTGCCGACCGCGCTCGTGATCGACGCCCAATCGATGACGGCCGTGCCCCACGAGCGCGGGATCCTGCACTTGATTCCCGGGCTGCGTGTCGAGCACGACGGCACCGGCAACCCCGCCGACGTCATGCGCGGCGAGGAAACACAGCTGATCGGCATCATGGAGATGCTCGACCAACCGGCAGGCGAACAACTCATCGTGCTGCCCGGAACCCACACGAAATGGGTGAAAATCTCTGACCGACAGGTCATCTCGTTCAGTACGGCCATGACCGGCGAACTGTACGGGCTGCTCATGCACCACGGGATCCTGGCCCGCACCGCCACGGCCGGGACCGCCGACGCCGACGCCGCCTTCGCCCGCGGGCTCGATGCCGACCGGTCGCGTGGATTGTCCAGCGCGCTGTTCGGCGCGCGTGCGCTTGTGCTCGAAGATCAGCTCGAAGCCGCCGCATTGGCCGACTACGTGTCCGGCTTGCTCATCGCCGACGAGGTCGCGCACCTGCTGCCCGAGAATCTCGCCGAGCAGCGAATCATCCTGTGCGGCAATCCCGCCCTGTGCCGTCGGTACGAGTCCGCGCTCGCGCGCCACAACGTACGCCCCGCCGCGTCGGTCACCGAGGAAGCGGCTGCACGCGGCCTGTGGACCGTCGCCGTCGACGCCGGGCTGCTCAGCCCGGCCGACCCCAATGCCCAGCGCATCGAGGAGGTTTCATGAACGACAAGCCAACCGGGCTGGTGGCCATTCTGCGCGGCATCACCCCGGACGAGGTGCTCGCCGTCGGCAGCGCCCTGGTCGAGGCCGGCTTCACCGCGATCGAGGTGCCGCTGAACTCGCCGCAACCCTTCGACTCCATCGAGCGTCTGGCTGCCGCGACGCCCGCCGCATGCGCGGTCGGCGCGGGAACGGTGCTCACTGTCGACGACGTCGCCCGGGCACAAGACGCGGGAGCGCGAATCATCGTCGCGCCCAATGCCGATCCCGACGTGATCTCGGCTGCGGCAACCCGGGGCCTGCGCCCGTATCCCGGGGTGGCGACACCGACCGAAGCATTCCGGGCCGTCGCCGCAGGCGCCCGCAGCCTCAAGCTGTTCCCGTCCGACGCCGTCGGCATCTCCGGCATGAACGCGTGGCGCGCGGTGCTTCCGGCCGACGTCGAGATGCTGCCCGTCGGGGGCGTCGACGAGCACAACCTGGCCGACTGGGCCACGGCCGGTGCCGGTGGCGCGGGCCTCGGCTCGAATCTTTACCGCCCGGGAGACGACGCCGCCGAGGTCGGCCGACGCGCCCGCACCCTGCAGAACATCTGGTCGAAGGCAGAGAGGACCCTCCGATGAAGATCAAATCGGTGACGACTTACACCGTGCCGCCGCGGTGGTTGTTCCTGCGGATCGAGACCGACGACGGGCTGGTCGGCTGGGGTGAGCCGGTCTTGGAGGGCCGTGCCGCGACCGTCGCAGCCGCCGTCGAAGAACTCTCCGACTATCTGATCGGCCAGGCCCCGGCGCAGATCGAGGACATCTGGACAGTGCTGTACCGGGGCGGGTTCTACCGCGGCGGCGGCATCCACATGAGTGCGCTCGCGGGCATCGATCAGGCCCTGTGGGACATCAAGGGCAAGGCCTTCGGGGTGCCGACGTACGAGCTGCTCGGCGGCCGTGTCCGCGACCGCATCAAGGTCTACTCCTGGATCGGCGGCGACCGGCCAGCCGAAACCGCCAGGGCCGCAAAAGAAGTGGTCGACCTCGGCTTCACCGCGGTCAAGATGAACGGCACCGAGGAGATGCAGTACGTCGACTCGTGGGACAAGGTGGACCGCGCGGTGGCCAGTGTCGCGGCGGTCCGCGACGCGGTCGGCCCGAACATCGGCATCGGCGTGGACTTCCACGGCCGGGTGCACAAGCCGATGGCGAAAGTGCTGCTGCGCGAACTGGAGCCGTACCGGCTGATGTTCGTCGAGGAACCCGTGCTCAGTGAACACGTCGACGGTTTCGTCGATGTGCTGCGCCAGTCCCCCATCCCGATCGCGCTCGGTGAGCGACTGTTCTCACGCTGGGACTGCAAGACCATCCTGGCGTCGGGTGCGGTCGACATCATCCAGCCGGATCCGTCGCACTGCGGCGGTATCACCGAAGCCCGCAAGATCGCGCACATGGCCGAGGCGTACGACGTCGCGCTCGCGCTGCACTGCCCGCTGGGCCCGATCGCACTGGCGGCCTGCCTGCAGATCGACGCCGGCTGCTACAACGCCACCATCCAGGAGCAGAGCCTGGGCATTCACTACAACACGACCAACGATCTGCTCGACTATCTCGTCGACCCGGCCGTGTTCACCTACTCCGACGGCCAGGTGCGGATCCCGTCCGGGCCCGGCCTCGGCATCGAGATCAACGAAGAGTACGTGGCCGAACGGGCGGCCGAGGGACATCGATGGCGCAATCCCGTGTGGCGCCACACCGACGGATCCGTAGCGGAGTGGTGAGGCACATGACGCAGAACAAGACCGCAGAGGCCCCGAGTCTGGCCACTCAGGCATCGCGGGCGCGGTGGCTCATCGCGGTACTGCTGTTCGTCACCGTGGTGATCAACTACATGGACCGCGCGAACCTTTCGATCGCGATGCCGGCGATCGCCGACGAGATGGACCTGTCCAAGGCACAACAGGGCCTGCTGCTGAGCGCGTTCGGTTGGACCTACGCCGCACTGCAGATCCCGGGCGGATGGCTCGTGGATCGCGTGAAGCCGCGTGTCCTCTATCCCCTGTGCCTGGTGCTCTGGTCGCTTGCCACGCTGTTCATGGGTGTCATCGGCGGCTTCGTCGCGCTCATCGCGCTGCGCCTGCTCGTCGGCATCTTCGAGGCGCCGGCGTATCCGATCAACAACCGGGTCGCGACGGCATGGTTCCCCGAACGCGAGCGGGCCTCGGTGATCGGCTTCTACACGTCGGGCCAGTTCATCGGCCTGGCGCTGCTGACCCCGGTCCTGTCGTGGCTGCAGTCGGTGCTGAGCTGGCATTGGGTGTTCATCGTGACAGGCGCGATCGGCGTGGTGTGGGCGGCGATCTGGTACCTGAGCTACCGCGAACCGCGAGAATCCCGTGCCAACGACGCCGAGATCGAGCTCATCGAAAGCGGCGGCGGGCTCGTCGATGTCGTCGACGATCAACCGCAACGCGCAGCGGTGACCCGTGCCGACATCGCGACGGTGCTCGGCAGGCGCAAGCTGTGGGGCATCTACCTGGGTCAGTTCTGCCTGACCTCGACGCTGTGGTTCTTCCTGACCTGGTTCCCGACCTATCTGGTCGAGTACCGCGACATGGACTACATCAAGACGGGATTCCTGGCGTCGCTGCCGTTCATCGCTGCCCTCGTCGGGGTGTTGTTCTCCGGTGTATTCTCCGATTTCCTGCTGCGGCAGGGTGTTTCGCTGGGAGCGGCGCGCAAAGGCCCGATCATCACCGGGTTGCTGCTGACCATGGCGATGCTCGGCGCGAACTTCACCGACTCGACCGCCATGGTGGTGCTGTTCCTGTCGATCGCGTTCTTCGGCAACGGCCTGGCATCGATCACGTGGTCTCTGGTGTCGGCCCTGGCGCCGAAGCGGCTACTGGGGCTCACCGGTGGCATGTTCAACTTCATCGGCAATCTGTCGTCGATCGCCACACCGATCATCATCGGCCTGTTGGTCACCGACGAGAGCTTCGCGCCGGGCTTCGTCTACATGTCGGTGGTGACCGCGATCGGCATCGCGAGCTACGTGCTGCTGGTGGGCCGGGTCGAGCGAGTACCGGACTAGCCGGGTCGGTCGAGTGAGGCCTGCGCGATCTGCAGCGCTTCGCGCGCGCCGGCATGCAGGGCCTCACAGCTGAGCAGCAGCCAGGCCGTCAACCCGTCCGACGTGCCCGCGGCGAATCCACGCGCGGCCGCGCGGTAGTCCCCGGACTTGCGCATCCAATGCACCTCGGGCACACCGAGACCGTGCGGGTCGAGGCCGCTGGCGATCGTCACGAGCCTCGACACCGCCCGGGCCACCACGCCGTCCGCGGATCCGAACGGCGCCAACGTGAGAAGTTCGCCGTGGGCGACCGCCGCCAGGATCGGCGCGGGCACGCGCGAGCCACCGGTCAACATCTCGGTCAAGAGTTCCAGCCGGGGACCGACCTCGGGGTCGGTGCGGGGACGGCCGAGATGTTCGTCGTCGGCGAGGTCGGCGGCCGCGAGGGCATGCAGCCGGGCCAGCGCCTGCAGCGGCGCGCGCTGCCACACCCCCACCAGGCTGGTCGCGCCGCCCTCAAGCGCTTCGGCCACCCGGATCGCACCCGCGGTCACCGGATCGGGCTCGCCGTTCTCGGACAGTGCCGATCCCCCGGTCGCTGCGCTCCTGCCCACCGGAAGGATCGACCCGCCGTCCAGAACCGCCGACGCCTTCGCGGCCCGCAGCGCCGCCTCGGCGGCGGTCTGCGGCCAGCCCCGCAGATTCACCTTGTGCCGATGCGCCCGGCCCAGCGCGTCGCGGGCCTCGTCACTGGCGGCCGCCACCCCTGGCAGAGCGACGAGCGGCGCTAGTGGATCGCTGCTTGTCGACTCCTCGCGCGAGCGCTCGTCGGTCATAACGGTCACGCTAGCCGACCGCTGAACTCACGATCTCCGACCGTTCATCGCAGCAGGAGCGCCGTCCGGCAACCGGCATGTGAGGTCCCAACGCCAGTGCAACGTTTGGTGACTAGGCTCACAACCATGTCGAACCCGTCAGTGACGCACGCCGAAGTTCCGTCAGCCTATCCGCCGCCTGCCGATTTCGCGGCCAATGCCAACGCGACGGGCGAGTTGTATGCCGAGGCCGAAAAGGATCGGCTGGCGTTCTGGGAGAAGCAAGCCAACCGGCTGACTTGGCAGACCCCGTTCACCGAGGTTCTGGACTGGTCGGACGCCCCGTTCGCGAAGTGGTTCGTGGGCGGCAAGCTCAATGTCGCCTACAACTGCGTCGACCGCCATGTCGAAGCGGGCAACGGCGACCGGGTGGCCATTCACTGGGAGGGTGAGCCGGTCGGCGACAGCCGCTCGCTCACCTACGCCCAGCTCAAAGACGAGGTCTGCAAGGCGGCCAACGCGCTGACCGATCTCGGCCTGGTCGCCGGCGACCGTGTCGCGATCTACATGCCGATGGTGCCCGAAGCCATCGTGGCCATGCTGGCGTGCGCGCGGCTGGGGGTCATGCACAGCGTCGTGTTCGCCGGCTTCTCGGCGTCGGCCCTCAAGGCGCGCATCGAAGACGCCGAGGCCAAGCTCGTCATCACGACCGACGGCCAGTACCGGCGCGGCAAGGCCGCCTCGCTCAAAGCCGCGGTCGACGAGGCGGTCGATGGCCAGAAGTCGGTTCAGAACGTGCTCGTGGTGCGGCGCACCGGCATCGACGTCGCCTGGACCGAGGGCCGCGACCTGTGGTGGCACGAGACCGTCGATCCGGCCTCGACCGACCACACCCCCGAGGCGTTCGACTCCGAGCAGCCGTTGTTCCTGCTCTACACCTCCGGCACGACCGGCAAGCCCAAGGGCATCGTGCACACCTCGGGCGGCTACCTGACGCAGTCGTCCTACACCCACCACAACGTGTTCGACGTCAAGCCCGAGACCGACGTGTATTGGTGCACAGCCGATATCGGCTGGGTCACCGGCCACACCTACATCGTCTACGGGCCGCTGTCCAACGGCGTCACGCAGGTGGTCTACGAGGGCACCCCGACGTCACCGACCGAGCACCGCCATTTCGAGGTCATCGAAAAGTACGGTGTCACAATCTATTACACGGCGCCCACGCTGATCCGCACGTTCATGAAGCTGGGCCGCCAGATCCCGGCCGAGCACAACCTGTCGAGCCTGCGGCTGCTCGGCTCGGTCGGTGAGCCGATCAACCCCGAAGCCTGGCGTTGGTACCGGGAAGCGTTCGGCGCCAACAAGACTCCGATCGTCGATACCTGGTGGCAGACCGAGACCGGGGCCATCATGATCTCGCCGCTGCCCGGCGTGACCGCGGCCAAGCCCGGTTCGGCCATGACCCCGCTGCCCGGCATCTCGGCCAAGATCGTCGACGACGACGGCAACGATCTGGTGCCCGGCGCCGACGAAGCCGAGCACGTCACGGGTTACCTGGTGCTCGACAAGCCGTGGCCGTCGATGCTGCGCGGGATCTGGGGTGACCCGCAGCGGTTCAAGGACACCTACTGGTCGCGGTTCGCCGAGCAGGGCTGGTACTTCGCCGGCGACGGCGCGCGCTACGACTCCGACGGCAACATCTGGGTGCTGGGCCGCATCGACGACGTCATGAACGTGTCGGGTCACCGCATCTCGACCGCCGAGGTGGAGTCGGCCCTCGTGGGCCACTCCGGCGTGGCCGAGGCGGCCGTGGTCGGCGCGTCCGACGACACCACCGGTCAGGCGATCTGTGCGTTCGTCATCCTCAAGGCCAGTGCCCACGGCGGAACCGAGACCATGGTCGAAGAACTGCGTGCGCAAGTGGCGCAGGAGATTTCGCCGATCGCCAAGCCCCGCGAGATCCACGTCGTGCCCGAGCTGCCCAAGACCCGCAGCGGCAAGATCATGCGTCGCCTGCTGCGCGACGTGGCCGAGGGCCGCGAGCTCGGTGACACCTCGACACTGGTCGACCCGAGCGTGTTCGAGGCGATCCGGGCCAGCAAGTAGCGCAGCCGGGTCAACCGACCGGGACGAAACCCGTTCCCGGTCGGTTCTTGGCCGTGATGTCGGCCAGCTGGGTGTTGAACGACATCGTGACGGCCGGGGTGTGCAGGGGCACGAATTTCACGACGCAGGTCGGCAGGTCCTCGGTGAACGCGCCGTGGATCATGCCGACGAGTCGGTTGTTGACGGTCACCGGGGCGCCGGAATCCCCCGGCTGGCCGCACACCTGATTGACGATCGTGCCCGGATCCTTGCCGGGCCCCCACGTCACGCCACACGAATAGCCTGTGGTGCGGCCCAGCTTGCAGGCGACCTCGCCGAACACCGGATCGGGCCCGAGGCCGTCGATCTGGAAGCCGTTGACGTTCTTGGTCGGCGTGACCTTCGCCGGGTCGAACTGGATCACCGCATAGTCCAACGCGTCGTTACCGGCCACCATGGTGCCCAGCACGCCCGCGTTCTGGGCGCTTTCCGCGGCGACCGTGGCACCGGGACCGCCGCAGTGCGCCGACGTGAAGCCGATGAGCCGGCCCGCGTTGTCATGGCCGATCGTGGTGAGCGTGCAGAACGACTCGCCGTTGACGATGATCCCCGAGCCTCCGCCGAGGACGACCGGCGGTTCGGCGTGCGCAAAACCGGGAGTCAGCATCGCGACGAGAGCCATGATCGGTGCACCAACGAGCAACTGCCAGCGGCGCCTGGTCGCCAAGTGTCCTCCAATCGACGCGCCCGACCCGCGTAACCCAAGGGAATATCGGCAGTCTACTTGGGACCGGTTCGCTGGCCGGGATCTCTTACCTCGCGCCCGCATGGCAACATGAACCGCGATAACGCATTGGATCCGGGGAGGAAGTTTCCGTGAGCATTGGCGACCGCAAGAACGGCGTTCCGGCGACGGTGACCTCGATTCCGTTGGTAGATCCGCACGCCCCGAAGCCGGACCCGTCGATCGGGGATCTGGTCAAAGATGCCACCGCGCAGGTGTCCACGCTCGTGCGCGCCGAGGTCGAGCTGGCGAAAGCCGAAATCACCCGTGACGTCAAGAAGGGGCTCACCGGCAGCGTCCTCTTCATCGCGGCCCTGGTGGTGCTGTTCTACTCGACGTTCTTTTTCTTCTTCTTCCTGGCCGAACTGCTCGACACGTGGCTGTGGCGCTGGGTGGCGTTCCTGATCGTGTTCGGCATCATGGTGCTGGTCACCGCCGCGCTCGCGGTGTTCGGCTATCTCAAGGTGCGACGCATCCGCGGGCCTCGGCAAACCATCGAGTCGGTCAAGGAGACGCGCGAAGCGCTGACCCCCGGCCACGACAAGAACCCCGCGATCGGTGCCGGCCAGCGGCCCGCCACCGACCCGTCAGGCTGGTAATGCCGCCACCTGACCCGTCGATCACCCGCATCGACGGGCCATGGCGTCATCTCCAGGTGCACGCGAACGGCATTCGGTTCCACGTCGTCGAAGCAGCGGGCGAGAGCTCGGATGCGGTGGCCGGCACCGACCGGCCGCTGGTGATCCTGCTGCACGGCTTCGGCTCCTTCTGGTGGTCGTGGCGCCATCAACTCAAGGCACTGACGGGCGCGCGTGTGGTCTCGGTAGACCTGCGCGGCTACGGCGGCAGCGACAAACCGCCCCGCGGCTACGACGGCTGGACGCTGGCCGGCGACACGGCCGGTCTGGTACGCGCGCTCGGGCACAAGACCGCGACACTCGTGGGTCACGCCGACGGCGGCCTCGTCTGCTGGGCGACGGCCCTGTTGCATCCCCGCGCGGTGCGCGCGATCGCCGTGGTCAGCTCACCGCATCCGATCGCGTTGCGCGCGTCGGTGCTCACCCGGCGCGACCAGGGCCGGGCACTGCTGCCGTGGATGCTGCGCTACCAGGTGCCCATGTGGCCCGAGCATGCCCTCACCCGTCACGATGCCGCCGAACTGGAACGGCTCGTCCGCAGCCGGGCCGGCGCGAAATGGCAAGCTACTCAGGATTTCTCCGAAACGATGCGTCACCTGCGCAAGGCCATCCAGATACCGGGTGCGGCGCATTCGGCCCTGGAGTACCAGCGCTGGGCGGTGCGCAGCCAGCTGCGCGGGGAAGGCCGGCGGTTCATGAGGTCGATGAAACG
The DNA here is from genome assembly GCF_049241375.1 of Mycolicibacterium wolinskyi str. Jessa 2025. Taxonomy (NCBI): domain Bacteria; kingdom Bacillati; phylum Actinomycetota; class Actinomycetes; order Mycobacteriales; family Mycobacteriaceae; genus Mycobacterium; species Mycolicibacterium wolinskyi. The sequence goes on along the minus strand of NZ_CP185960.1, from coordinate 561,622 downwards.
CCCCGTCAACGTGCCCGTCCTGCATCTGCGCGGCGACGCCGACCCCTACGTGCTCGCCGACCCGGTGTACCGCACCCAGCGTTACGCGCCGCACGGCCGCTACGTATCGATCACGGGCGCCGGCCATTTCGGCCACGAGGAAGAACCCGACGCGGTCAACGAGCAGCTGGGGCGATTCCTGTCCCAGGTGCACCGCAGCTGATCAGGAGTTGATGCACGTCCCGGTGGCGACGCGCTGCGTGTTGCCGATCTTGGCGAGCTGGCGCTCCACTTCCTTGGCGGTCAGCACGAAGCCGGTGTCGACATCGTCGACCGCGGCACCGAACACCACGCCGAGCACCTTGCCGCTGCGGTTGATCATCGGACCACCCGAATTGCCTTGGCGCACGGTGCCCCTGACGGTGTAGACCTCGCGCGTGACGGTGGTGGTCCGGTAGATGTCGGGACCGTTGAGCTCGATGATCTCGCGTACCCGCGCCGGGGTGGCGAGGAAATCGCCGCCGCCCGGGTAGCCCATCACGACCGCATCGGTGCCCTGCGGCGCGGGGTCCTCGGCGAACGGCAGCGGCGTCGACGGCAGGTTCGGCACGTCGAGGATCGAGATGTCGGCGTTGGGGTCGTAGGACACCACGCCCGCGTCGTACGTCTGCCCGTCGACCTCGACGGTCACGCTGTCGGCCCCGGCCACCACGTGCGCGTTGGACATCACGCGGTTGGGTGCCACCACGAATCCGCTGCCCTCCAGCACCTTCTGGCAGCTCGGCGCGATACCGCGGATCTTGACGACACTGGGCCGCGTCGCGGCCACGACGGCGTCGGTGGCCAGCGCGGCGTCCGGGGCGTCGACGTTGACGATCGGCGTGCGGCCGAACGGCTCGAGCACGTCGGGCAGGCCCGAGGTGTCCAGCAGGCCCGACAGCCGGTTGGGCACCGAGCGCAGCCAACTCGGCGCGACCTTGTCGACCTCGGTCAGCACACGCGAACCCTTGACCGCCGCGGCGAGGTTCGGCTGATCCGACGACGTGAGCAAACTTCCCAGCAGCCACGCGGCCACCAGCACCGCGACGAGCATCAAGCTGACCCCGACCGCCGAATCGAACACCCGCAGCACACGGTTGCGGATGGTGCCCCGCACCGCGCGGCCCAGCACGACGCCGGCGATCTCGCCCACCACGACGAGCGCGAGGATCAGGAACAACGTCGCGAACAGCTTGGTCCGGTCACCGCTGATGTGCGGAATCACGTGCGGTGCCAGCAGCACCCCGGCCACGGCGCCGAGGACGACGCCGATGAACGACATCAGCGAGCCGAGCGCCCCGGAGCGCCAGCCCGAGATGGCCGCGACGAAGCCGATGGCCAGGACGGCGAAATCAAGCCAAAGAGAAGGTGTCATCAAATTCCAGTTCCACGGTGGGCTTCACCGTAGCCGTTCTCGTGCCCGACGAGCGCCATTGCGGCGTCGAGTTCACGTACATCGTCGGTGTTCCACGGTTTTGCCCAGCCCGCGACATCGAGGATTGCCGAGATGACCTGACCGGTGAAACCCCACACCAACATCTCGTTGAGCAGGAAAGCCGGCCCGGCGAAACGGCTCGTATTGGCGTCGCGGTAGACCATGAGCCGATTCTCCGGATTGACGAATGCCCGCACCGGAACGCGTGCCACGACCGCTGTCTCGGATTCGTCGACGACGGCCACCGGGCCGGGATCGGGCGAATACGCGAGTACCGGGACCACATGGAAACCCGACGGCGGGATGAACATGCGCTCCAGTGTGGCCAGCGGGTAGAGCCGTCCGGTGTCGATGCCGGTCTCCTCGGTGGCTTCCCGGAACGCCGTCGACACCGGCCCGGTGTCTTCCGGATCGGTGGCCCCGCCGGGGAAGGCGGCCTGCCCGGCGTGGTGGCGCAGTGTCGAGGCCCGCACGGTGACCAACAGGTCGGCATCGTCGGGCAGCGCACCCGGCGGCGCATCGGGCGGACCGGAGAACAAGACCAGCACGGCGGCGTCGCGGCGCGCACCGGCCTGCGCGGCCTGGTTGTTCGCCTCGACGATCGTCGCGAGCACGTCGGGCGGCACCCGACGGCGATAGGCGCGCGGCACGCCGTCGAGATTGTCGACGAGCGGCTTGAGCCACGCCGGGGCAGCATCGGGCCGCAGCCCGTCGGGCGTCGAACTCACCCCGCATGCTCCTGTCGACTCGGGCGAATCTTGTCATCGACCGCCGCCGCGATCTCGTCGGCGCTGACGAACGAGCGGGGCAGGATTTCGGCAACGCTACCGTCCGGACGCAGGGCCACGGTCGCAGGCATGACATTGGGCACCTTGAGCGCGGCCGCGACGAGCCTGCGCCCGTCCTGCAGTGTCGGCAGGCGCACGCCGAGTTCGGCCAGCCGGATCAACGCGGCCGTCTCGTTCTCGTCCTGGTGCACGGTCAGCACCAGGACGTCGGGGTTTCTGCGCTGGTATTCGGCCATCGCGGGCAACTCGTCGGCGCACGGCCCGCACCAGTAGGCCCACAGATTCAGCACGACCGCCCGACCGGCGAGCGCAGCGGCCACGTCGACGGGCTTGCCGTCACCGGCGCATTCCAGCGTGATCCCGCGCAAAGCCTCCGGGCCGGGACCCGTCCCCGGGCCGGGACAGGGCGGGAGGTCGGCGCGGGCGCGGGGGCCTTCGAGTGCCTCGGGGGTGTCGGCGTCGCGGTGATCGCGCGCGGTGGCGGGCCCGGTCCCGGGCGTGGCCGACGGATCGTCACGCAGCTCGAGCCAGAACGCGGCGCCCAGCGCCACGAGGACCACCAACACCGCTGCTGTCCAGCGGGCCGAAACGCTCACAACCCGGCCAGCGCCAGCAGATGCTCGGTTTCGGGGCCTCTGACCAGCGCCGCGGCGGTCGGCGGATCGGTGGGGCCGGTGCCGTAGGACGGGCAGTCCTTGGCCAGCACGCATATCCCGCACGCGGGTTTACGTGCGTGGCACACGCGCCTGCCGTGGAAGATCACGCGATGGCTGAGCAGGGTCCACTCGCTGCGCTCGATGAGCTCACCGACCGCGAACTCGACTTTCACGGGATCTTCCTCGGCCGTCCAGCGCCATCGGCGGACCAGCCGGCCGAAATGGGTGTCGACGGTGATGCCCGGGATGTCGAACGCGTTACCCAAGATGACGTTGGCGGTCTTGCGGCCGATGCCGGGCAGCGTCACCAGATCGTCGATGTTGTTCGGCACCTCGCCGTCGAACCGGGCGACCAGTTCCTGCCCGAGCCGGATCAGCGACGTGGTCTTGTTCCGGTAGAAGCCCGTCGGCCGGATCAGCTCCTCCATCTCGGTGCGATCGGCCTGCGCGTAGTCCAGCGCGGTGCGGTACTTCTTGAACAACGCGGGCGTCGTGAGGTTCACCCGCTTGTCCGTACTCTGCGCGGACAGGATCGTGGCCACCGCGAGCTCGAGCGGGTTGGTGAAATCCAGTTCGCAGTACACGTGCGGAAAGGCCTTGGCCAGTTCACGATTCATCCGGCGGGCACGACGAACCAGGCCGAGGTGTGTCTCGGTATCCCATTTCTTGGGACGCGCTGTCTTCCCCGCTCGGGCGGCACCCGCTGTCACGCATGTCAGCGTACTGATCCGCGCCGACAAACCGCGGATCCGACCGGTGACAATTCGTGACCCCGCTGAGACCTCCGGCGTGTTTACTACTGCCTTGTGTCGTGGTTGCTGGTGGCGCTCATCCCAGGGTTGCTCATGCTGGCGACGTTCGGGCTCGACCGACTCGAGGCCGACCTGGCCCGCGAACGAACTCCTGCCCGCGGTGTGCAACGGCGCCCGCAGCCGCCGCCCGCAGTCGTTCAAACCTTGCCCGCAGACCTCGACAGTGACCGTTTGCCGACGCTGCGGTACGTCGAGCACACGATAAATCCGGAGTTTCGGGCGACTCGACATGCCAATCGTGTGTAGCGTGAGCTAGTCGTAAAACCGCATACCTCTAGACTGATCAGGAATTATCAGTTTGAGGTAACTACCACCCAATAGCTTAAGAGGGGCAACGTGGACGAGATCCTGGCCAGGGCCGGAATCTTCCAGGGAGTCGAACCCACCGCCGTATCGGCGCTGACCAAGCAGTTGCAGCCCGTCGACTTCCCGCGCGGGCACACCGTGTTCGCCGAGGGCGAGCCCGGCGACCGGCTGTACATCATCATCTCCGGCAAGGTGAAAATCGGCCGCCGCTCGCCGGACGGCCGTGAGAACCTGCTGACCATCATGGGTCCGTCGGACATGTTCGGTGAGCTGTCGATCTTCGACCCGGGCCCCCGGACGTCGAGCGCCACCACGATCACCGAGGTACGTGCGGTGTCGATGGACCGTGACGCGCTGCGCGCGTGGATCGCCGACCGGCCCGAGATCGCCGAACAGCTTCTGCGCGTGCTCGCCCGCCGCCTGCGCCGCACGAACAACAACCTGGCCGATCTGATCTTCACCGACGTGCCCGGTCGCGTCGCCAAGCAGCTGCTGCAGCTGGCACAGCGGTTCGGCACCCAGGAGGGCGGCGCGCTGCGCGTGACGCACGACCTGACGCAGGAGGAGATCGCTCAGCTCGTCGGCGCCTCCCGCGAGACCGTCAACAAGGCACTGGCCGACTTCGCCCACCGCGGCTGGATCCGGCTGGAAGGCAAGAGCGTGCTGATCTCCGACAGCGAGCGGTTGGCGCGGCGCGCGCGATAGCTCGCCTACCGAAGCGCACTTTCAGGCCGCCGACGAAAGTTGGCGGCCTGAAAAGTTTGGTCAGCCGCGCAGGTAATCGAGCTGGGCTTGGACGCTCCACTCGGCGGCGTCCCATAGTTTCTGGTCGACGTCGGTGTACACGTGCTCGACGACCTGGCGGGCGCTCGCATCCTCGCCAAGGTCGCGTAGCGCACCGCGGACCTGGTCGAGCCGCTCTTCGCGATGCGCCAGATACATCGCGGCCACGGCCTCCAGGTCGTCGAGTTCGGGGCCGTGTCCGGGCAGCACGGTGCGGGCGCCGAGACCCTTGAGCCGGTGCAGCGAATCCAGGTAGTCGCGCAGGCTGCCGTCCTCGGAGTCGATGACGGTCGTGCCACGGCCCAGCACGGTGTCGGCGGTCAGCACCGCATCGTCGAGGACGAACGACAACGAGTCGGCGGTGTGACCGGGCGTGGCCATCACGGTGATCCGCAGCCCGGCGGCCTCGATCACCTCACCGTCGGTCAGCGGGCCGCCCAGTCCGCGCAGGAATCCGCTGCCGACCGAGCGGACCACCGCGCCGGTGCGGTCGACGATCTTGTCGATGCCCCCGGTGTGGTCCTCGTGCTTGTGGCTGATGAGCACGAGCGAGATCTTGCCCAGTTCGGCGACGCGGGCGATGTGCTCGTCATCGTCGGGGCCCGGATCGACCACGACCATCTCGTCGCTGGCCGGGGCACGCAACACCCAGGTGTTGGTGCCCTCCAGCGTCATCAGGCCCGGGTTGTTGCACAGCAGCACCGAGGCCGACATCGTGTCCGTTTCGACGACCGGCCTCAACAACCCGTAGGCCGGGTGCTGCAGCTCCGCCCCAGCGGTCACGCGACCTCGGCGATGATCTCGACTTCGACCGGCGTATTACGTGGGAGCTCGGAAACACCGACCGCGGAGCGGGCATGCGCGCCTGCCTCGCCGAAGATCTCACCGAAGAGTTCGGACGCGCCGTTGATGACGCCGGGCTGGCCGCCGAATCCGGGAGCCGACGCGACGAAGCCGACCACCTTGACGATCTTGACGACGGAATCGACGCCGACGAGGGCATGAACCGCGGCGAGCGCGTTGAGCGCGCAGACCCGCGCGAGCGCCTTGGCGTCCTCGGGACTCACCTCGGCACCGACCTTGCCGGTCGCCAGCAGTTCACCGCCCTGGATGGGCAGCTGGCCCGAGCTGTAGACGAGATTGCCGGTGCGCACCGCGGGCACGTAGGCCGCGAGAGGCGCCACCACCTCGGGCAGTTCGATGCCGAGTTCGGTCAATCGCTCAGACCATGCCGGCGCGCTCACTTGGCCCGCTTCAGGTAGGCGACGTGCTGCTCACCGGTCGGCCCGGGGAGCACGGAAACAAGCTCCCATCCGTCGGCTCCCCATTGGTCGAGGATCTGTTTGGTGGCATGGGTCAACAACGGCACCGTGGCGTATTCCCACCGGGTCGGTTCGGTCATGGGTCGAGCCTATCGGTCGGCGGGGCAAGCTTGGTTAGCATGCACTGGTGGCTACCACAGAGAGCGGCGCCAAACATGTCGGCTGGCCGTCGCGGCTGACGAAGGCGCGACTGCATTTCGTGACCGGCAAGGGCGGTACCGGCAAATCCACGATCGCCGCGGCGTTGGCTCTAGCGCTGGCCGCGGGCGGCCGCAAGGTGCTGCTCGTCGAAGTGGAGGAACGCCAAGGCATCGCGCAGCTTTTCGACGTGCCGCCGTTGCCCTACGAAGAAGTCAAGATCGCCACCGCCGAGGGCGGCGGACAGGTCAACGCACTGGCCATCGACATCGAGGCCGCGTTCCTCGAGTACCTCGACATGTTCTACAACCTCGGCCTCGCGGGCCGGGCCATGCGCCGCATCGGCGCCATCGAGTTCGCCACCACGATCGCACCCGGTCTGCGCGACGTGCTGCTCACCGGCAAGATCAAAGAGATCGTGGTGAGAAGCAACAAGGACGCAAAGCCTGGCAAGTCCGGGCGCACCGCCTACGACGCGGTCGTCGTCGATTCGCCGCCCACCGGGCGCATCTCGCGCTTCCTCGACGTCACCAAGGCGGTATCGGATCTCGCCAAGGGCGGGCCCGTGCATTCGCAGGCCGAGGGCGTCGTCAAGCTGTTGCACTCCGAGCAAACCGCGATCCACCTGGTGACCCTGCTTGAGGCACTGCCGATCCAGGAGACGCTGGAGGCCATCGATGAACTCAACGAACTGGGCCTGCCCATCGGCAGTGTGATCGTCAACCGCAACATCCCGGCCTACCTCGCGCCCGAGGACCTGGCCAAGGCCGCCGAAGGCGACGTCGACGCCGACGCCGTACGCGCCGGCCTCGCCGAATCCGGAATCACCTTGTCCGACAACGACTTCGCCGGTCTACTCACCGAGGCGATCCAGCACGCGACGCGGATCGCCGCCCGTGGCGAGAGCGCCGAAGTGCTCGACACGCTCGACGTACCGCGCCTCGAACTGCCCGCGTTGACCGACGGTGTCGACCTCGGCAGCCTGTACGAACTCGCCGAAGAACTTGCCGCCCAGGGGGTCAGATAAGCGTGAGCACCAAACCGCCGGCCCTCGACATGGGCGCGATTCTCTCCGACACCGCCAACCGCGTCGTAGTGTGTTGCGGCGCAGGCGGAGTCGGCAAAACCACCACGGCAGCCGCGATGGCGCTGCGGGCAGCCGAGTACGGCCGCACCGTCGTGGTCCTCACGATCGACCCGGCCAAGCGGCTCGCCCAGGCACTGGGCATCAAGGACCTCGGCAATACGCCGCAACGGGTTCCGCTCGCACCCGAGGTGACCGGTGAACTGCACGCGATGATGCTCGACATGCGTCGCACGTTCGACGAGATGGTGGTCCAGTACTCCGGCCCGGATCGTGCCGACGCCATCCTGGAGAACCAGTTCTACCAAACCGTGGCGACGTCGCTGGCCGGCACGCAAGAATACATGGCGATGGAAAAGCTCGGCCAGCTGCTGGCCGAGGACAAGTGGGATCTGGTGGTGGTCGATACGCCGCCGTCGCGCAACGCCCTGGACTTCCTCGACGCCCCAAAACGGTTGGGCAGCTTCATGGACAGCCGGTTGTGGCGCATGCTGCTCGCTCCCGGCCGCGGGATCGGCCGGCTCGTCACCGGCGCCGTCGGGCTCGCGATGAAAGCGCTCTCCACCGTGCTGGGTTCTCAAATGCTTTCTGACGCAGCAGGTTTCGTGCAGTCACTGGACGCCACCTTCGGCGGCTTCCGGGAAAAGGCCGACCGCACTTACGAATTGCTCAAGCGCCGCGGCACCCAGTTCGTCGTCGTCTCGGCCGCCGAGCCCGACGCGTTGCGCGAGGCGTCGTTCTTCGTCGACCGGTTGTCGACCGAGCGCATGCCGCTGGCGGGGCTGATCCTCAACCGCACGCACCCGACACTGTGCGATCTGCACGCCGACAAGGCCGAGGAAGCCGCCGACGAACTCGCGGCCGAGGATCCGGAGTCGCTGCCCGCCGCGGTGCTGCGCATCCACGCCGACCGCGCACAGACAGCCAAGCGCGAGGTGCGGTTGCTGTCGCGGTTCACCGGCGCCAACCCGCACGTGGCGATCGTCGGGGTGCCGTCACTGCCGTTCGACGTGTCGGACCTCGAAGCGCTGCGGGCGATCGCCGATCAGATCACCGGCGTCGCAGAACCTGCCTGAGCAGTTAGCTCAAACGGCGCTTCGATGTTTGCGCTGGGCGGCGAAGAAGTCCGCCCACGAGCTCACCTCGGGGTGTTGCTTGAGCAGCGCACGGCGTTGCCGTTCGGTCATGCCTCCCCACACTCCGAACTCCACGCGGTTGTCGAGGGCGTCGGCCCCGCACTCCAGAATCACCGGGCAGTGCCGACAGATAACTGCGGCCTTACGCTGCGCGGCCCCCCGCACGAACAATTCATCAGGATCAGCCTGCCGGCATCGCGCCTGCGACACCCATGCGATTCGTGCTTCGGCTTCACCGCTGTGGACCAAATTGGAGGTCGGAGTGGGAATGCTCATCTTGCCTGCGACAGTCCGTGTACCTGACACCAGCGATCCCTTCGTTCCAGCCATCTACCCCTGATGGCGGGCTGCGAGCCCTCCGGTGTAGAACGCGGATGCGATCTACGCCACATTGCGACAAGGTGTGTTACCTGGATCGCACTGTGTGTCCAAGCTAGGTGGTCAGAGGGGATTCACGCAACAGTTTGCGACCGACTTTTTTGGGACGACCGTGCCGTCTGACGACCCTTCTGGCCGTTGTCGGCGTTTTCCAGCGGGAACTCTGATAAGGCGATGGACCCGCTCGCCGGGAAAGGGCCTCAGCAAGCTCGTTACTCTGTACCCATGCCGGAGCCGCCGACTCGACCGCCAACCGCGGTCACGGTCATCAAGCTTGCTTGGTGCTGCCTGTTGGCCAGCGTGCTGGCGGCCACCTTGATGTTCCCCGTCGTGGGTGGATTCGGGTTGATGTCCAACCGGGCTTCCGATGTGGTTGCCAACGGTTCGGCGGCCCTGGTCGAGGGTGAGGTACCGCAGGTGTCGACGATGGTCGACGCCAAGGGCAACACCATCGCGTGGCTGTATTCGCAACGCCGGTTCGAGGTGCCCAGCGAGCAGATCGCCAACACCATGAAGTTGGCCATCGTCTCGATCGAGGACAAACGGTTTGCCGAGCACAACGGCGTGGACTGGCAGGGCACCCTGACCGGCCTGGCCGGATACATGCGCGGGGACCTCGACACCCGCGGCGGTTCGACGCTCGAGCAGCAGTACGTCAAGAACTATCAGCTGCTGGTGATCGCGCAGACCGACGCCGAGCGGCGCGCCGCGATCGAGACCACCCCGGCGCGCAAGCTGCGTGAGATCCGCATGGCGCTCACGCTCGACAAGACCTTCACCAAGCCGGAGATCCTCACCCGCTACCTGAACCTGGTGTCGTTCGGCAACGGCTCCTACGGCATTCAGGACGCCGCGCAGACCTACTTCGGCGTCAACGCCTCCGAGCTCAACTGGCAACAGGCCGCGCTGCTGGCCGGCATGGTGCAGTCCACGAGCGCGCTCAACCCGTACACCAATCCCGACGGTGCGCTGGCCCGGCGAAACCTGGTGCTGGACACCATGATCGAGAACATCCCGCAGGAGGCCGAGGCGCTGCGGGCGGCCAAGGAACAGCCGCTGGGCATCCTGCCCCAGCCCAACGAACTGCCGCGCGGCTGCATCGCCGCAGGCGACCGGGCGTTCTTCTGCGACTACGCACTGGAGTATCTGGCGCGGGCAGGCATCAGCAAGGAGCAGGTGGCCAAGGGCGGCTATCTCATCAGGACGACGCTCGACCCCGACGTGCAGGCCACCGTCAAGTCGGCGATCAACCAGTACGCACCTGCCGACATCGACGGCATCGCGAGCGTCATGAGCGTCGTCAAACCGGGCAAGGACTCCCACCCCGTGTTGGCGATGGCGTCCAACCGGACCTACGGCCTCAACACCGACGCGGGCGAGACCATGCAGCCGCAGCCGTTCTCACTCGCGGGCAACGGTGCCGGATCGGTGTTCAAGATCTTCACGGTCGCCGCGGCCATGGAAATGGGCATGGGCATCAACACCCAGCTGTCGGTCCCGGCCCAGTTCCAGGCCAAGGGCCTGGGCAGCAGCGACCGTCCCGGCTGCCCGGCGGCGACCTGGTGCGTCAGCAACGCCGGCGGATACCGCGGGTCGATGAACGTCACCGATGCGCTGGCGACGTCACCGAACACCGCGTTCGCCAAACTCATCTCACAGGTCGGCGTGCAGCGCGCGGTCGACATGGCGGTGCGGCTGGGCCTTCGGTCCTATGCGCTGCCGGGAACGGCGCGCGACTACGACCCCGAGAGCAACGAGAGCCTGGCCGATTTCGTCAAGCGGCAGAACATCGGCTCGTTCACGCTCGGGCCCATCGAGGTCAATGCCCTTGAGCTGTCCAATGTGGCCGCGACGCTGGCGTCGGGCGGCACCTGGTGCCCGCCGAGCCCGATCGCCCAGGTGGTCGACCGCAACGGCAACGACGTGTCGGTGACCACCGAGACGTGCGAGCAAGCCGTTCCCGAGGGGCTGGCCAACACGCTCGCCAACGCGCTCAGCAAGGACGACCAGAGTCCGGGCACCGCGGCGGCCGCGGCCGGGTCGGTCGGCTGGGATCTGCCGATGTCGGGCAAGACCGGCACCACCGAGTCCAACCGCTCCTCGGCCTTCCTCGGCTTCACCAACCAGTACGCCGCGGCCAACTACATCTACGACGACTCCACCGAACCGAGCGAGCTCTGCTCGTTCCCGCTGCGCCAGTGCGGATCGGGTGGACTGTTCGGCGGTAACGAACCGGCCCGCACGTGGTTCGCCGCGATGAAGCCGATCGCCAACAGCTTCGGGCCGGTCGCACTGCCACCCACCGATCCGCGCTACGTCGACGGCGGACCGGGTTCGCAGGTGCCCAGCGTCTCCGGGCTGGACGAGAACGCCGCCCGTCAGCGGCTGCGCGACGCCGGCTTCCAGGTCGCCGACCAGGCCGCCATGGTCAACAGCAGCTCGCGCTACGGCACGGTCGTCGGCACCAACCCGAGTGGGCAGACCATCCCCGGCTCGATCGTCACGATCCAGCTGAGCAACGGAATAGCGCCGCCACCCCCGCCGCCTCCGGTCGGATTCCCGGGCGGTCCGCCGCCCGAGATCGGCCAGACGGTGGTGAACATCCCCGGTCTGCCGCCCATCACGGTGCCGGTTCTCGGGCCGCCGCCGCCGGCGCCGCCTCCGCCGCCGTGATCGGCCTTCATGATCACCGCGCCATGATGTGCAGTTGCCCACGCTGACGCTGCGAGAATCGGTCAGCCACAGCATGTGGCAGTAGGCTGCGTGCATGTCAGCCGCATCGGTAGTCAAGAAGACAGCCGCCGTCGCCGCCGGCTCACTGGTGGCCGGGGTCGGCTACGCGTCCCTGATCGAGCGCAACGCGTTCGTGCTCCGGGAGGCGACCATGCCGGTACTGGCCCCGGGCTCGTCGCCACTGCGTGTGCTGCACCTCAGCGATCTGCACATGCGACCGGGCCAGCGCCGCAAGCAGGCCTGGTTGCGCGACCTGGCGCGCCTTGAGCCCGATCTTGTCGTCAACACCGGTGACAACCTGGCGCACCCGAAGGCCGTGCCTGCCGTCGTGCAGTCACTCGGCGATCTCCTCTCGGTGCCCGGCCTGTTCGTCTTCGGTAGCAACGACTACTTCGCTCCGCGGCTCAAGAATCCGCTGAACTACGTGACCAATCCGCAGCACCGCGTACACGGCGAGCCGCTGCCCTGGCAGGACCTGCGCGCGGCGTTCACCGAGCGGGGCTGGCTCGACCTCACCCACACGCGTCGCGATGTCGACGTCGCCGGACTGCACATCGCGGTCGCCGGCGTCGACGACCCGCACCTCAAGCGCGACCGCTACGACACCATCGCGGGCAAGGCGAATTCCGCCGCGAACCTGACGCTGGGCCTCACGCACTCCCCCGAACCGCGCGTGCTCGATCGCTTCGCGGCCGACGGCTACCAGCTGGTGCTGGCCGGGCACACGCACGGCGGCCAGCTCTGCCTGCCGTTCTACGGCGCGATCGTCACCAACTGCGATCTCGACCGGTCGCGGGCCAAGGGCGCGTCACGCTGGGGCGCCAACATGCAGCTGCACGTCTCGGCCGGCATCGGCACGTCGCCGTTCGCCCCTGTGCGGTTCTGCTGCCGCCCGGAGGCGACCCTGCTGACCCTCGTCGCCGCGCCCACCGGAGGCGGCCACGTCGGGACCCGAGCCGGGCAGTCCTCGCCGACCGTATCGGCGCGGTGAGCGCACAGGCCTCCAACATCAGCGTCGACGCGGCCCGCCCTCAGCCACGACAGTGGGTCGACAACGCGGTACGGCTGATCGAGGCCGACGCCAAACGCAGCGCTGACACCCACCTGCTGCGGTATCCGCTGCCGACGGCGTGGTGCGACGGCGTCGACGTCGCGCTCTATCTCAAGGACGAATCCACCCACATCACCGGCAGCCTCAAGCACCGGCTGGCGCGGTCGTTGTTCCTGTACGGGCTGTGCAATGGCTGGATCGGCGAGAACACGACGGTGATCGAGGCGTCGTCGGGCTCGACGGCCGTCTCCGAGGCCTACTTCGCGGCGCTGCTCGGCCTGCCGTTCATCGCGGTCATGCCGTCGTCGACCAGCGCCTCGAAAATCGCGCTCATCGAAGCCCAAGGTGGCCGTTGCCATTTCGTCGCAGAATCGTCCCAGGTGTACTCCGAGGCGCAGCGCCTGGCCGAGGAGACCGGCGGGCACTACCTCGACCAGTTCACCAATGCCGAACGCGCAACGGACTGGCGCGGCAACAACAACATCGCCGAGTCGATCTACGAGCAGATGCGGCTGGAGAAGCATCCGATTCCGGAGTGGGTCGTGGTCGGGGCGGGCACCGGCGGCACGAGCGCGACGATCGGCCGCTATATCCGCTACCGCAGGCATGCGACGCGGCTGTGCGTCGTCGATCCCGAGAATTCGGCCTTCTTCCCCGCGTACGCGCAGGGCCGCGACGATGTCGTCACGGGCGCGTCCTCCCGTATCGAGGGCATCGGGCGTCCGCGGGTCGAGCCATCGTTTCTGCCCGACGTGGTGGACCGCATGATCGCGGTTCCCGACGCCGCATCGATCGCGGCGGCACACCACGTCAGCGCGGTGCTGGGCCGCCGGGTGGGACCGTCGACTGGCACCAATCTGTGGGGTGCGTTCGGATTACTGGCAGAGATGATCGAACACGGCCGCAGCGGGTCGGTGGTGACCCTGCTGGCCGACAGTGGCGACCGCTACGCGGACACCTACTTCGACGCCGAGTGGCTCGCGAGCCAGGGGCTCGACCCCTCCGGGCCTGCCGCGGTGCTGTCCGAGTTCGAACGGTCGGGCGCCTGGTCCTGATCGGCCGTCAGGAACAGCCACAATGCGGCGACGGCGAAGAACCCCAGGTAGATGGCGGCGCCCAACGCGGTCATGTCTAGCTCCAGTCGTTTCCGATGATGGTCGTTCGATGAACGTTTGGTTGAACTCAGTCTGTACAACACCACCGACACCCTCGTTCAATCCCGATCCGCCGCAAGTCGCAGCGTGAGCTACGCCGCGGCGCGGATGCCGAGCCGTCGAACCGCCGACTAGGTTCTCGGATATGGACCTCCGCCGCCCGGTGGTGTGGCTGGTGCCGTTGGTCGTCGCCGTCATCCAGGTGCTCGGCAGCACGGGGATGCGCCACCGCGGGCCCGACCCGCACTGGGTGCCGCTCAACTGGTTCGGTTACCTGCTGCTGATCGCCGGGCCGCTGGTCCTGCTGGCCCGCGTCCGCCACCCGTACCCGGTGCTGCTTGCCGTGCTGGCCATCACGATGACCTACCTGCTGGCCGGGTTCGGCCCTGGGCCGGTGTTCTTGTCGGTCGTCGTGGCGTTCCTGCGCGCCGCCACCGTCGGCCCGCGATGGTGGACCTACCCGCTGCCGGTGCTCGGCTGGGTGGCCGCGTGGCTCGTGCCGTGGCTGCGCGGCATGCCGGGTCCTCCGCTGGAGGCGGTCGGCGCGTTGGGTTCATGGCTGCTGGTGCTGATCGCGATCGCCGAGGGGCTGCGGCAGCGCCGCTCGGTGCTCGTGGCGCGCCGCCAACGCCGCGATGCGATGGCCCTGCAGGCCCGGTCCGAGCAGCAGCGGCAGGCGTCGGCGGCCCGGCTGGCCATCGCCCGCGAGTTGCACGACGTGCTCGCCCACAGCCTGTCGATGATCAACGTGCAGTCATCGGTGGCCCTCGAGCTCATCGACGAACAGCCCGAGCGGGCCGGACCCGCACTGGCTGCGATCAAAGAGGCCAGCCGCCAAGCCATTTCGGATGTGCACTCCCTGGTCGCGGCGCTCCGCACCGAAGGCGGCGAGCCCACCGCGCCCACACCGGGCATCGCCGATCTCGATGCTCTGCTGGTGCCGGCCCGGGCAACCGGGCTGACTGTCGCGACCACGATCCACGGTGACCCGCGGCCCCTGCCCGCGGTGATCGACGTCGCGGCCGCGCGCATCGTGCAGGAATCGCTGACGAACGTCGTCCGCCACTCCACGGCGGCCCACGCGGAGGTGACGGTCGCGTATGAGGCTGCGCAGCTGCGGGTTTCGGTGGACAACGACGGACGTCCGCTCAACGACGGGCCATCGGAGGGCGGCAGCGGCATCACCGGTATGCGCGAACGCGTCAAGGCACTCGGTGGCACGTTCACCGCCCGGCGGATTCCCGGTGGCGGCTTCAGCGTGCGGGCGACGTTCCCCCTCGACGAAAGCGACGCTGTGCCATGACGATTCGCGTGATTGTCGCCGACGACCAGGCTTTGGTCCGCGCCGGTTTCGTGGCACTGCTCGACGCGCAGGACGGTATCGAGGTGGTCGCCGAGGCCGCGACCGGGGCACGGGCACTCGCGGCCGCCATCGAGCAACGGCCCGACGTCGTGCTGATGGACATCCGGATGCCGGAGATGGACGGCCTGGCCGCGACCCGAGCCATCGCCGACGACCCCGCATTGACCGGGGTCCGCGTGGTGGTGCTGACGACGTTCGAGCTCGACGAGTACGTGTTCGAGGCGATGCGGGCGGGCGCCAGCGGATTCCTGGTCAAACACACCGAGCCGGCCGAGCTCGTGCGGGCGGTCCGGGTCGTGGCGGCCGGTGACGCGTTGCTTTCGCCGTCGGTGACCCGGCGCCTGGTGGCCGAGTTCGCCGCGCACGCCAAGATCCCGGCCGCCCCGGCCCTGCCGGATCTGACCGCACGCGAGCGCGAGGTGATGACCCTGGTGGCCGAAGGGCTGACCAACTCCGAGATCGGCGAACGCCTGTTCATGAGCCCGGCCACCGCCCGGACCCACGTCAGCCGCATCCTGACCAAGCTCGGCGCGCGTGACCGCACCCAGCTGGTGGTGCTCGCCTACGAGAGCGGGCTCGTCCGGCCGGGATGGCAGGGCTGAGGGGTACGCGCCCGCACGTATGCCGATTCACGCCTGCGGGCCGATGCCACAGGCACGTGAGCACAGCACGCTTGATGCATGAACATCTACGAGATCACCCCCACCGCAACGACATTCCTGGCCGAACACGGCGGGCGCTTC
The DNA here is from genome assembly GCF_049241375.1 of Mycolicibacterium wolinskyi str. Jessa 2025. Classification (NCBI taxonomy): domain Bacteria; kingdom Bacillati; phylum Actinomycetota; class Actinomycetes; order Mycobacteriales; family Mycobacteriaceae; genus Mycobacterium; species Mycolicibacterium wolinskyi. The sequence continues at coordinate 545,722 of NZ_CP185960.1, read as the reverse complement.
GCCGATCACGACTGGAACCCATGGTTCGTCCTCATCCCCATCACGTTCTGGACGCTCGTGATCGTCGGCATCGTCTACCTGCTCCGGCGGTTCCGCGGCCGGCAAGGCGAACGCACCCTGCGCGACGCCTACGCCAAGGGCGAGGTCAACGAGGCCGAGTACCGCGAACGCCTGGCCGTCCTGCGCGAGACCCGGCGCTAGGCGGGAGGTGTCGATTTTGACACCAGGGTCGTGAATCCGCGCCATCAACGACCCTGGCGTCAATCTCGGCGGTGAGGTAACCGTTTGGCTTTCGACCACCCTCGTGCGATACGCTGTCGTGGCTTCACACGGGGTGTGGCGCAGCTTGGTAGCGCGCTTCGTTCGGGACGAAGAGGTCGTGGGTTCGAATCCCGCCACCCCGACTCACGTTGGTAGCAGTCAAAGGCCCTGCCTGGTTGTCCAGGTCAGGGCCTTTTCTGTGCGCGCAGCCCCGATATCACGCAACGCACCTCATGCGCGGAATTGAGGTAGCTCACTACTCGTGTCACCGCCGCGGCCGGGTCCGACACTGTCTGCACGGGTCAGAGGAGGCGCAATGGATCACGACAGCGACATGGGGCAACACCACGACCAGGCGGTTGTGATTCGGCTCGACGAGCACCGCCCAGCCGAAGCTCGCACCGCGCCCGCCGGAGGCTCTGACCTCGATGATTGGCATACCTGTGGGGCCATCTTGTGCTGGTAGCAGCGAGCTGAACACAGGTCGGTGAACGTGAAGGGCAGACGATCTCGATGAGCATCGCAACATTGACCACCCTGGCCGAATCGACCGACGCGGTCCTGACCGCCGGAAACAAGCTTCGCGGCGGGCAGGCAGATGCCGACTATGCCGTCGAGCTGTTGACGCGGCGGCTCGAAGACTGCCTGGACCGATTCGGGCAGACGCGCATGCAAGGCTTCGACGGTACGGGTGAGCCGGCAGCCGTCGATTCGGTCGAGGACTCACTGACGATCGCCGCGAGTCAACTGAGCATGGCCGCGGTAGCGCTTGCCGCAGACAACGGGGGCGACATGGGTGTCGGGCTCGACGCCGCATTGGACGACCTGACGGTGACGAACGCCACGCTCCAACAGCTGACCGCGCCGAGCGTCGCACAAGGATTTGAAACCTCAATCGTTCGTTCCGCCGACACCCCGGCCGCGGTGAAGGGGCTGCGCGCGGCCACCGAGGCGACTCTGGAGAGGGTGGCAACCGACGGCGGCGAGCTCTGCGACCGGGTGATACGAGCGCTGCCCGAAGTACTGCCCGCGATCAGCAACACTTGGGAAGCGATCAAGAAGGCCCTCAATCTCGAAGTGTTGGGTGAGTACTTCAGCCGCCTGGCCAGGATCGCACTCCGGCTCGTGGCAGCTGCGCTCGACCGGTTGGCCACCTTGATTCCCAGCGGCTTCATCGACGCTGCAAGAGATCGGCTTCGGACGCTCGCGGACCGACTGGAGGAAAATGAGCCGACCGTTGCGGTCTTCGCCTCGATTCTCGGTATCGCGGTCGTGGAGCGAGACACTGTGGTCCGGCTCGCGCGCGAGGGACTGGACAAGTCCAAGCTCGACAGAGCCACAGGGCAGCTCACCGCACTGGGTGAACAGTACGGCAGATACATCGGAATCGCGTCCAACGTCGCGGGAGCGTTGAAGGTGCTGCACAGCTTCAGTGGCCTACTGGTGCCCGTCGCTCCTCAGCTCGCCGTTGCGACCGCAAGTGCACACGTTCTGATCCTCGTCGCGGTCGTCGCTATCAGTCTCGACTTCCTCGATGCCGGAACCCAATTCGGCATCGTCCGCGGCGTCCGACTTACGGTCGAGGACGCGACGGGATGACGACCGTACCCGTGACCGCCGAAGATGTGTTCCAGGTTCGCAAGAAGCAGGAGCTCGACAATCTGCGCAGTTTGCAGGCCACCTTGGCGACGGAGGTGGCCGCTGAGACGGCGACCCAATCGATCCGGGACCGGATCGAACTCCAACTCGCCGCGCGGGTCGAGCAGATCACCAGCCAGGCAAGGGATTGCGCAACCCTGCGCGACATAGTGGACAACGCCGTGCGGCCGATCACCGGCGAGGTGCAGACCTATCTACAGGGAGTGCTCTACCGCAGAGCCGGCCTCGACAACGGCACGGGCGCGGTCGCGCAGTGGATGCTGAACGACATCGCCGATCGGGCGGGCGTCGGCACTCAGGTGTTGGTGGCCTTCGACGATGCCGAGCACATCGTGCACACGTTCGGCATGATCCGGATGCGGCAGCAGGACACCACGGTGTGGCGGCTGCCGATCCTGGTTCATGAGCTCGGCCATCACGTGGCCCACCACCTCCGCAATCTCGAATTCGGGGCCTTCGACAAGTTTCCGGTAATGCGGTATCTGGAGAATGCCGCCAACAACGACCGTGACCTCCGCCATCTCCACGAGCTGTTCGCCGACATCTTCGCAACCTATGTGCTCGGCGCGGCATACCCGACATGCGTGCTGATCCAACAGGCGCGAGGCGACCAGGATTTCGATGATCATGACGACACGCATCCGTCGTGGCCGGCCCGCGTACACGCAATGCTCACCGCGCTGCGGGCGATGGCGTCCATCGACCCGAAAGACCCGACGTGCCACGCGTTCGCGAACCTGGCCGACCGGGAGGTCGAGCCATTATGGTTCGCTTTGAGCAATGGCGGCACCCCGGCGAGCACCGGAGATCTGGCCCGGCTGCAGCAGGTCGCCGCCGATGTGGTCGGTTTGCTCGGTAAGCATTGTCCGTCCAGGCTGCGGTGCGATTTCGGGCCACAACACCACCTCTACAAAACCCTCACCGCCAAACCTGCCGTCGCCGCGCCGGACGGCACCACCATCGCGCATGTACTCGATGCCGCGTGGCGATGGCGCGCAAACAACATCGCCTGCGACGAGCACCTTTTGACTGTCGTGAGTAACAACGCGCTGCGCTGGTGCGCGGCCGCTACCAGATAGGTCGACCGATGGCGAAAGACGAACTGTTGAGCATCCGCCTCCAGGAGATGAAGGAGGATGTCGCGCTTGTGGTGCGGATGCTGACCCGATCGAAATCGCGAGGTGAGCCGCTGAACAGCATCGGCTCACTCGTCAAGGTGGCAGGCGATGGCACCATCGGGGAATCGGTGTTCGAGACGACCAAACAAATCAACACTCTCGCACGCACTCTCAGTAATGAGGCCGACGACATCACGGCGCTCATGACCGACATCCAGGCCAATCTGACCGAACTCGACGCACGATTGAAAAAGGCCGCACAGGCAGCGACCGTCATCGGTCAGCGCATGCAGGAACTTGATCGCATCGTGGATGCCGAAACTCAATCGATCGAGGACAGCCTCCAGGACTGCAATGAGCTGATCGACAAGATCGACGGCGTAATAGGCGATCTCAACGAAGGTGCCGACCAGGAAGCCGCCTGGGATGCGTTCGACGACCTCATGGCCGAATGCGAACCGCTGTTCGCCGACTACGTGGACTTTCTGAGCGGTGTGACGTTGCGCGACTACCAATTGGACAACGGTGTCGCCGCGCTGGCCGAGCTGGTGTTCAAAGAACTGAGGGCCGAAGGCATCGCGATGCCGGCCCGACAGGGGCACCTCCCGACAAAGATGCGCAGCCTGGCGAAATTCCAGTTTCCGGAGTGGACACTCTGGGATGTTCCCCTCGCGGGCTATCACGCGGGTTTGTGCCGCAGCGAGCGCATCGCAGGAGCGATCATCGACCAAAGCCTGGATGCGCACCCGGAAACGTTCCCCAGTGCGCTATTCGCCGAGAAGTTGTTCGCCGATATCTATGCATCCTGCATGGTAGGGCCGGCGTACGGCTATGCCGCACTGCTATTGCATGTACACCCTCGCAAGACCACCCGCACAAAGGACTGTCCGTCGGCTGCCGATCGGGCGCACGTCATTCTCGCTGCGCTGGCCCACAGCGGCAAGACTGCGCCCGACTTCGCCGGCCACATCGATCTTCTCGCGCAGTGGTGGGACGTCGCCGCTGAGGGCGGACGAGCAGCGCCCGCACGAGATGCCGACGCGCTGGACATATTTGTCACGCAGGTGATGGCAAGGCTGGAGAACCGCACTTCGCCACCCCCTTACGACCCTGCGCGTTGGAAGGAAGTGATCACCGGCCTCGAGACAACCGATGACGTCAGGGCGCAGGTGCTGCCACTGGATCGACTCAATGCCGCCTGGCATCTGCGAATCACCAACCCAGCCATCGTCGCCGAACTGAGTGCCGAAGACCTCATCCCGACGCCCAAAGGCAGCAAGACGATGTCCGGCTCCAACACTGCCGCGACGGGCCGCTTTCCGAAGGCAGGTTCTCGGTGAAGATCAATAGGTCTGACCACAGTTCCCATCTCGACCTGGAGATAGCCTCCAGTAGGCACAATACGGGGCGCGTTGCGGCGGTGCGTAATTCGGCCAGCGAGTCGACCCTTGCGCCGTTGCGCATCAATCTCGAGAAGGCTCGTAAGGCATTTCGCGACGGGGACTTGCGAACCACCGGGCAGCACGCGTCGAAAGTCATAGCCGCGGTCGATGACACCGAGACACGATCAGAAGCCATCGCCATCGCCGGTTCTGCTCAGGTGCTGGCCGGCCACGTTGCCGACGCCGCGGGGGACACCGACGCCGCGGACGCCGCCTACCGCACTGCCATCCACCTTCTGCGAGCGGCGCGGGAAGTCGTCTGGGCCCGCGGTGATCATGTGGCCGACCTGGGCGCAGCCATGGTGATGCTCGGGCTGCCTGACGCCGACGACCCGCTGCGACGCGCGCAGCAGTTGGGTGAAGACACCGTCGTCGTGCGCCGATATCTGGGCCTGTACCAGCTGAGTATCGGGCGCCTCGCTGAAGCCAAGAAGCTTCTCTCGGACGTTGCGCGCCGAGTTCCATCCGACTGGCGCGCTTATCGCGGATTAGCAACTATCGCGAAGAAGGAGGGGCTGGTCGATGAGGCCACCGAGCTTTGGTTGCAAGCGGCCACAGCCGCTGAGGCGGTGGGGCGGCTCAGGGACGCACTTGCCGCGTACCGTGCCGCCGACGAGCTGGCCCCGTCGCTGGATGCCAAGCGCGGCATCGCCGCCGTGCTGCCGCGACTGAACCTGTTCGACGAGGCGAAACAAGCCGCCGAGGACATCCTGGCCGTCGATCCGGATGATTACGACACCCGGATCGTCTACGTCGAAGCGCTCCTCGGTTTGAAACTCCCGCACGACGCGGCAGCTGTAGCACGCGAGCTGGCCGTCAGTCATTCACAGGATCCGGTCCCGCATGCCTACCTCGGCATGGCACTGCGCGAGATCGGCGATAACGGCGAGGCAGTTGACGCACTGTCGACCGCGCATCAACTGCGGCCCGACAGTGGGCCGATCCGGTTGGAGTTGGCTGACGCGCTGCGCGCAGCGAACAGAATCGATGAGGCAATTCATGTGCTGGATGAAGGCTTGGCACAGGACCCCCGAGATGTCAATCTGCATCTACTCCGTGCGGAGGTAGCGGCCGACAGTGGCGACCTCGATATCGCCGAGTCGCACGTCGTCACCGTTGACGAGATCGACCCGGCGAGCGCGCCATGGCTGTGGTTGAGCCGGGTCATCACTGCGCACGGCGATGTCGCGCGGGCGTTGTCCGCTGTGGATCACGCGCTACGCGTCGATCCCGACGACTCCTCAGCGTTGGGTATGCGCGGAGTGCTGTTGGTCGACCAGGGTGAAATCGAAGACGGCATAACCACTTTGCGAGCAAGCCTGGGCGTCCAACCGCTCCCGCCGACGATTTACGACCTCGCCAGTGCTCTGCTCCGGCGCGGCAGGGATGAAGACAAACTGGAGGCCGAGGAGTTGGCTCGGCGGTACATCGTCATGGAACCGGAGGACCCTGACGGTGCGATTTTGTTGGCACGGGCACTGTGGTTGGCGGATAGGACCCCGGAAGCAGCAACGGTTCTCGACGACGCTGCCCAGAGATTCTCACCATGCGGGACCGTGGAACGACTGCGGATGTGGGTCCTGCTGGACTCGGGGCGCACATCGGAAGCCGTCGAGGCAGCTGAACGCGCCAAGGAACTGCTGTCCGATGACGCGCAGACACTCGCTCAGGTCGGTAGGTTCTTTTGCGGTCTGGTCGACAGCGAACCCGACGCCTCTGATCGCTATGCTTCGGCGGCCATCGACTCTCTCACGCGTGCAATCGAACTCGACTCGGACGACTTCGATTCGATGGGACACCTCGGACGGCTCCAGTGGCGACGCAACGACTGTGTTCTCGCCGAAAAGCTCCTCGCCGATGCCATCGCACTGCGCGAAGCAGCGGGCGTCGAGCCTGATGTCGAGCTGCTCAATGTGCTGGCCCGTATCTGGCTCGACCGTGACGATCCCGAACGTGCACTGTCGACAGTCGAAGCCATTCTGGCACTGGACCCCGAATACCACGATGCGCTCGCCACCCGGGGTGAAGCGCTCTACTTCCTAGAGAGGTACGCGGAGTCGGCCGATGCGTTTCATCGAGCGCTGGCTGCCGGCGGGAAGAACTCCTATGTGCTGGGATGGCTGGGCGAGTCGTATCGAATGCTCAACAACCTCGATGCTGCCGACCGGGCGCTGAACGAAGCGTTGGAGTACCAACCCGACAACCTGTCCGCGCTGACAAGCCGGGGCGCGCTCAACAACGAGCTGGGGAACGTCGAAGCGGCGGCGGCCGACTTGTACGAGGTGATCGAAAAAGCTCCCACGTATATGTTCGCGCTCTCGCAGTACAGTGGCCTACTGCTGGAGCAGGGGCGCGTTCGAGATGCCGTGCCGGTCTGGCGGACCGCGGTCGACAAGGCCCCTGGCTCCGTCGAGATCCGGATCCAGTACGCGGACACGTTACGCCTCGCCGGAGAATTGGCCGACGGGCTCGAACAAGCCGAGAAAGCGCTCGAAAGCGAACCCACGAATGAGCTCGGGTTGCGGGTTCTCGGTCGCACTTTGGTTGCCCTCGGCCGAATCGACGAAGGCGCAGCGCAATTCGAGAGAGCACAAGCGCTACATCACGACTCGGTGAGTGTCGCAATTGATCTCGCCGAGGCTCGTGACCGGCAAGGCCGGCCTCTCGCGGCTCTGCACACGATCCAGGAGGCATTGGACCGCGAGCCCCGCATCGACCTTTTCATCGACAACGGGTGGCGATACGCACGGCTCGCGGCATGGGAACACGCGAGCGCATGTGCGAAGCGCGCGCTCGAGATGGCCCCGGCCCACCACGCCGGGTACGGCCTCTCTGGATGGGTGCTCCTGCTTCAAAACCGAATCGAGGACGGGCTTGCCGCCGCGGAAGAAGCCCTACGCCTTGCGCCCGAGTTCATGTGGAACCACAAGCAACTCGGCAATGCTCTGTGGGCAGCAGGACGAATCGACGATGCCATTCCTGAATTCGAGTGGGTGGCAGAGCGCGAGGAACGCGTCACCGACAACGACGCGCACGGTCTGCACAACCTCGGCTGGTCACTGCTCTGCCTCGGGAAACACCGACGCGCCGCCACGTGCCTCACGAAGGCTCGCGCCCTCGGGTTCGACGAGATCTCGGTACTGATGGACTTGGGACTGAACGCGATGGTCGCCGGACAGACGACCGAAGGGATCGACACATATGGCGAGGCCCTATCCATGATCGACCGCGCCCGATCAGGACGCCGCAAGAACAGCGGGGAGGCGGCACTGCTCTTCCGCGGTTCGATCGCCGTGGCGATCTACGACCTGGAGACCTTCCTCGGCACCGAGCGGCTGGAGGCTTCACCTGAGATCGAGACGGTGATCGGGAGCCTTCGTGGCCGGTTGGATGCACTACCACTTTCGCTATAGGGGCCCGCTGGTCGCGTGGCCCGTGACCGCGGCGTCTGGCACCGCCAGAGGTGATTGAACACTTGACCAGTCGACTGGTCGAGTGTTTAAACTACTGAACATGCGTCCAGTCGAGGATGTCACCGCCCGCGCGCGTATCCGGGATGCCGCGATGCGACTGTTCGCCGAGCATGGCGTCAAGGAAACGACGATCCGCACGATCGCCGCCGAGGCGAACGTCGCGCCCGGCCTGGTCTCACATCACTTCGGCAACAAACAGGGACTGCGTGAGGCCTGCGACGGGTTCGTCATGGATTACCTGCGGCGCGTGATCGCCGAAGGGGTGGACGGCGAGGCGATCGCCGATCCCGGTTACCTGGCTGACGTCTACCGGGGCGCACCGATCGTGCTGCGGTACGTGTCGCGGGCGCTGGTCGATGAATCACCCGGTGCGACAAGGCTCTTCGACAACCTCGTCGCACTCACCGAGGATTACCTGACGACCCATCCCCCGCAGGGCCGCGCGGCGCAGCAGGACTTGCGGACGCTGGCCGCCGTGCACGTCGCGATGCGGCTCGGGGTGTGGGTGATGCATCCGCATCTGATCCGCGTGCTCGGCGCCGACGCACTCACACCCCAGGTACTGACCCGGATCAGCGCGGCGGTGCTCGACGCGATGTCGCCCGATTTGGCAGGCGCCGATCTGATGTCGTTGGCGCGCAATGGTTTGAACCGCTATCAGCAGGAGGAGCAATGACCGAGAAAGTCGCACTCACCGGAGCGCAGGAGACGACCCTTGCCACGCTGTACGGCAAGGCCATGGAAAGCCGCCGTCCCGATTCGATCCTGCAGGACACCGAGGCCTTCGCCGCGCTGCAGCGCATCGACTACGACTTCAGCAAGCTGCGCGTGCGCCGCAGTGACCACCTGTCGCTGGCGGTCCGTGCCAGGGCGTACGACACGTGGGCCCGCCAGTTCATCGACGCCCACCCGCGCTGCACCGTCCTGCACCTCGGGTGCGGCCTGGACACACGCGCTTTTCGGGTGGCCCCGCCCCCGTCGGTCACGTGGTACGACGTCGATTTCCCTGACGTGATTGCCTTGCGCCGCAAACTTTTCGCCTCGGATTACGCCATGATCGCCAAGTCCGTGACCAATGCGACATTGCTCGACGACGTCGCCGGGGACACGCCGGTGCTCGTCGTGGCCGAGGGCGTGACCCCGTACCTGCCCGCCGAGGAAGGCCTCGCGCTGTTGCGCCGCATCACGGGCCACTTCCCGTCAGGCGAGCTGCTGTTCGACGGCTACGACAAACGGGGCCTGTGGTTCCTGCAGCGCTACGGCTGCGTCAAGGCGTCGGGCGCGCGCCTCGGCTGGAGCATCGGGGATCCGCACGACCTCGAGCGCGCGGTGCCCGGTCTGCGGTTCGACACCGAGCTCTGGTATTCGGAGGCGCCCGGCATGGATCAGCGCCTGTCCGGGCTCACCCGCCAGTTCCTGCGGGGCATGTACCGGATCCCGGCCCTGCGCCGGCTCGGCCGGCCGCTGCGATACACCTTCGGGAACTGACGCGCTGGGGCAAATCTGTGACTTCCGCTGCCATCGAGCATGTTCCGCACCGGTCAGGCCGGGCGTCCGTCCGAGCGCGGCGGTTCAGGGTCTGGTGCGAAGGCCGTCCAGAAGGACATCCAATAGACGAGTCGCCCGGGCGCCATGCTCGGGCGGCTTTGCCACGGTGAAGACCCCAATGAGTGCGGCGGCGATGTCCTCGGCGTTGACATCGTCGCGCAGCTCCCTTGTTTTACGACCGGCGTCGAGAATGGTGTCGATGGCCGCGAGCAGCTCCGTGCGGGTGTGGGCGTGGGCGATCTCGCCGGATTCGACCATTGCGACCAGAGTGTCGAGCATGCCGTTCTTCGTCGCAATCCAATCACCGAACAGGTCCATCCAGCGTCGCAGCGCCGCCGGCGGGGGAAGCTGAGCGAGCAGGTCGCGGGCACCCGTGGTCAGGCGCGTGACTTGATCGCGGTAAACCGCATCGACCAAGGATTCGCGGTTCGGAAAGTGCCGGTAGAGGGTGGCGATGCCGACCCCGGCTTCGCGCGCGATCGCGCGCATCGACGGCTCGGTGTCGGCGGACGCGAACACGCGCGTCGCCACATCGAGGAGTTGGCCACGGTTGCGGGTCGCGTCCGCTCGCGGCCGACGGTCCTCCAAGGCATCCAAAACGGATCACGCTCCGGTTGTGTTACGGTGATTTACGTAAACGGAGCATAGTCCTTTTCGTTTCCAGTCATCGCCTGCCGAAGGAGAGACCAGGGTGAGCATGCAGGAACAGCACGTCGACACGTCCCTGACCACCGGCCGCGCAGTCCGACTCGAGTCGTTCGGCGGCCCCGAGGTCTTGACCGTGCGCCAGGTGCCGGCACCGCAGGCCGGCGCGGGACATATCCGCGTGCGGGTCAGAAACGCGGGACTGAACCCGATGGACTGGTTCATGACCACCGACGAGGACACCGCCGCCCGCTTCGGGTTGAGCCTGCCGTGCGGGTTCGGCACCGACTACGCCGGTGTCATCGACCAGGTCGGTGCCGGTGTGACCGGCTTCGCGGTCGGCGACCGGGTGTTCGGCGGCGCCCTGTCCCGCGCGTTCGCCGACTACGTAGTTGTCGACGTCGCGGGAACCGTCGCGGCGGGCGGCGACGCCCACCACACCCCCGACGGCGTCGATGACCGCACCGCCGCCACCCTTGCCATCGCCGGGTCCACGGCTGCCGCCGCACTCGCCGTCGTCAATCCCAATCCGGATGACACTCTCCTCATCGGGGGCGCCGGAGGCGGGGTCGGTGTGTTCGCTGTTCAGCTCGCGCGTATCGCGGGCGCTCGGGTGCTCGGGACGGGATCGGCGTCGTCGGCCGAGTCCCTCCGCGCCCTCGGGGCGGAGCCGGTCGCCTACGGCGACGGACTGGTCGAGCGGGTTCGCGCCATGGCTCCCGCAGGCGTCACCGCCGCGATCGACCTGCACGGGGTAGAGACGGTCCAGGCGGCACGGGAACTCGGCGTGCCCGACGAGCGGATCACCACCATCGCCGCGCAGGTCGACGGCATCACCCCGGCCAACGGCGCCAACGCCGCTCCCGGCGCAATCGAGGAGATCGCCGGTCTTGTCGCGTCGGGTCGGCTTCGAGTGCCCATCGCGGCGAGCTTCCCGATGGACCAGATCCGCGCCGCGGTCGAGCTTCAAGCCGGCCGGCACGTACACGGCAAAGTCGTCATCGACATCTAAGAAGACGAGGTGCGTCATGACTGACGTTCTCATCGCCGGGGCCGGGCCGAACGGCCTCATGCTCGCGTGCGAACTCGCCCTCGCCGGGGTCAGACCTGTGGTGCTCGACCCGACGAGCGGACCGAGTCTGCAGCCAAGAGCGGCCGGGGTAACCGGCCAAGGGCCCCGCCTGCTTGATCACCGGGGGTTTTATGAGGAGCTCTCCGGCACCTCCGATCGCCCTCGTCCGATCGCGGAATTCTCGTTCGGTGCACTCCCGGTGGATTTCACCGAAGCGGCGGACTCGCGGATGTACATGCTCGCTGCGCCGCAGGCCGAACTCGCTCAAGCGTTGGCGCGGGAGGCCGGCGAGCGCCGGGTCGACGTCCGGTGGGGGCACCGCCTCACCGGCTTCGCGCAGCGCGACGGCGTGGTCACCGCTCAGGTCCAGGGACCGGACGGCCCATACGAGCTGACCACCCGCTATCTGGTCGGCGCGGACGGCGGGCGCAGTCTGACGCGCAAGCTCGCCGGAATCGACTTCCCGGGCATGTCGAGCCAAGACGTGGTCACCCGTCTGGCGTTCGGTGTGCTGCCACCCGAAGATCGACCGGACGATGCAGGCGGCCCGCTGCCATTCCGGCGCGGCGTACGCGGCTTGTATTTCTGGGGTGAACCGCCAGGCAAACCGCCCATGGTCGGCACCTTGGAGCTCGATCCCGTAGCACGAGACGAACGCGCCCCCGACGACGAAACCGCGCCGATGACGCTGGCAGACCTACAAGAAAGCCTCGAACGCGTCACCGGCGCTCCGTTCCCGGTGCGGCTCGCCGGGCCGGAAGCAGACGTGGAGTTCCGCCGCTTCATCGGCATCAACTCGCGCATCGCGTCCCACTACCGGGCCGGCAACGTTTTCCTCGTCGGCGACGCCGCACACGTGCACTTCACCATGGGCGGGCCCGGCCTCAACCTGGGTTTGCAGGACGCGGTCAACCTGGGCTGGAAGCTCGCCAAAGTGGTACGCGGCCAGGCGAATCCGGCCCTTCTCGACACCTACGAGGAAGAACGCAGGCCGATGGCGCTGCGCGTGCTCGCCAGCAGCAGAGCACAGCTCGCGCTTATTCGGCCGGGGCCCGAGATGACCGCATTGCGCGAAATCTTCGGCGAGCTGCTCGCCGACTCGCAGACGGCCAGACGCATCAGCGATCTGCTCTCCGGAGCCGACGTCCGCTACCCCGTGCCGGAAGGTGCCCACGACCTCGCCGGCTGGTGGGCGCCCGACCTGACGATCGAGACCCCGGCTGGGCACAAGCGGCTCGCCGAGCTGGCCCGCGACGGCAAACCGATCTTTCTCGACTTCACCGGCAACGGCGTATCCGGTCTCAACAGCGAACTTGCCAAAGACTTGGCAATCGTGGTCGGCAGCCCAATCGAGCCGCTCGCCGCCAACCGCATGCTCATCCGGCCAGACGGTTTCGTCGCGTGGGCGGGCACGCCCGAGCGACCCGACCACGACGGCCTCGCACACGCCCTGCGGCACTGGTTCGGCGTTGAACTCACAGGGCTTGCCTGCGTACCACCTGACCTTTCCAGCCCCGAATCCCCCACCCCGCCAAGACATCCCAAGAGGCCGGAGGAGAGACGATGAGCCCAGAACGACAAATCGAAGAGGTCCTCGCCCGCTATGTGCGCGCCAGCGACAACCGCGACGGCGCCCCCGAGCCGCCGGTCCGTCCGGTCGAGTCCGGGTATTTCGAGATAGACCTTCAACTGCGCGACACCGCCTGGAAGATCGTCCGCAGCGACGTCAAGATGGACTTGCCGCTCCAGTGACACTTCGCCCGGCGGGCGTGACGAGAGTCTCAACCAAGCGGTCGGTAGCGTCACAGCGATGACGGCCTCCACCACGAGCTGGATAAGCAAACTGCTGCGGTTCGACCGCGTCGACGCAGATGGGGACGTCTTCCGAATCCGCGAGCCGCGGCGCGGCGCCGTCGAGCGGTTGTTCGGCGGGCTGATCGCCGCCCAGTCGTTGGCGGCCGCCGGCGCGACGGTCGATGCCGACAAGCTGCCGCAGTCGCTGCACGCCTACTTCGTCCGCGGCGGCCGATACGACGCCGACGTCGAGTTTCGCGTCGAGCGCACGCGCGACGGCCGCGCCTTCGCGACGCGCCGCGTCACGGCGGTGCAGGACGGCGCCGTCATCCTGGAGATGATCGCGTCGTTCCACCAGCCCGAGCCCGGCGTCGACTGGCAACCCGGCCACACGCCGGCGCTGGATTTCGACGCCGCGGTCACCAAGACCAATGTCCTGGACTTCGGCGACCTCTTCGAGCTGCGCACCAGACCCGATGACGATTCGGAGTTCGCGGTTCCGCCGTTCTGGATCAGAACCCGCGAGCCCGTCGAGGACGACCCGCTGGTCTGCGCCTGCACGCTCGCGTACATGTCGGACCTCGGGCCGGTCCCGGCCGCGCTGCCGCCGAACGTTCCGCTGTCCGCCGACCTCGGGTTCGCCGCGAGCCTCGACCATTCGATCTGGTTTCACCGCGCGTTCCGGCCCGACGCGTGGCACCGCTACGAGGTGCGTTCGGTCAATCACAACGATTCCCGCGGGCTTGCGGTCGGCTCGCTCTACGACGAGTCCGGCTCCCTGGTGGCGAGCGTCAGCCAGGAAGCGCTCTGGCGGATCTGACTTGACTTGACAACTGTCAAGTTTGTGACGAACGACGCGTTGACGCATCAAAGGTGCAGCTCAGACAATAAGGACCATGAAGACACGATCTGAGGGCGAATTGATCGCCGACGTGCAAGACCGTCTGGTGAAACGTTTCAATACATTTCCGGCCGAACGCGTATCTGCCGCGGTCGAGACCGCACACCACCGCTTCGAGGGCAGCGTGATCCGGGACTTCGTGCCGCTGCTCGTTGAACGCCGGGTGACATCCGAACTCGAGAGCCTCAGCACTGCCGCGCCGGAACTCGTCAGCGCTTAATCCTCACGTTTGTCGTCGGGTCGCTGCGGGCAATCCGTGGCAGTGAAGCTTTCCGATGCCGTCACCCTGCCGGTCCAGCTCGGCGCCTCGCTGCGGCACCGCCGGTTCTTCCACCCGACCGGGGTGCTGGCGCAGGGCACGATCGAGCGGACCGCGCCGGACGGTGACGGCTTACCGATCCGATCATGCGAGATCGTCGGGCGGGTTTCGAAAGGGATCGGCCTGCCCGGTTCCCTGCCCGACATCGTCGGGCTGGCCTGGCGAATGCCGCCCCAACTGTCCGGGACGCCATGGGACATCCTGCTCGCGTCGACGTTCGCCGGTCAACGAATCCTGTTGTGCCCGGCGACTTCCTGGCGGAACGTCACGCTGTCGAGCCTGATGCCGCTCAAGTACGAGGACACGCACTGGTGGCTGCGGGCTCGGCTGACGACGCGCTTCGACGGCGGCGGCTTGGCGCTGGCCAGCGTCGACGATCAACTCGGCCGGACCGGCCTGGAATTCGAGCTCGAACAAGCCCCGGGCACCGAGGGCTTTCGCCCGCTGGCGCGTATCGCGCTGCGGAAGAAGGTTCCTCACGGCCGCGACGTCCCCTTCGATCCCGCGTTGCACATCGTTCCCGGCGTGAGCCTGACGCCCCACTGGCTGGCCGAGTTCCGCCGCGCCGCATACGAACGGAGCCGAACCGGCCGCGGGGCCGAGTGACCTCAGTCCGGCGGCTCCTGTGTGGTGCCCTCGCCGGTATCCACGTCCGGGGTGTCCTCCGGCACCTCTTTTCCCGCCGGGCGTTGGCCGGCCTTGTCGGCCTTCTCGGGCTTGTCGGCATGTTCCTCGTCGTAGATCCCGTCACCGCGTGGCATGGCATTCGAAGTACCCGGAGCCACCGGGTTTCAACCCGATCGCCTGGGGTATGCGCACCCAACTGTTTTCCGCAGAAGGGCTTTGGACATGGATGCATTGACGTTTCTCCGCCAGGACCACAAGAGTGTGCTCGGCATGTTGGAGGTACTCGACGGCGCACCGACCGGATCGGGTGCCGAACAGAGCGGGTTGGCCACCATGGTGACCAATCTGGTCATCGCCGAATCACAACATGAGTCAATCGAGCAGCAGATCTTCTGGCCGGCGGTGCGTGACGCGCTCGACGACGGCGACGAACTCGCCGACGAGGCGATCGAACAGGAGCAGGCCGGCAAGGAACTGCTCCAAAAGCTGGAGGACGGCCAGCCAGGTGAGACCGAATACCACGACGCGCTAAGAGAATTCGTGAAGGTGGGCCGCGAACACATCGCCTACGAGGAGGATGTCGTGTGGCCCAAGTTCGAGGCCGTCGTCAGCCGCGAGGAGCTGAGAAACTCGGCGCCAAACTCGAACAGGCCAAAAAGACCGCTCCGACCCGGCCACATCCCGACACCCCGTCGAACCCGGCCGTCCAGAAGACGATGGGCGCCGCGGCCGCGATGGTCGACCACGTCCGCGACGCGGCAACCGGCCGGGAGAAGGACAACCCGCCCGATCCGCAGATCCACTGACCGACGGACAGACCAGCGGCCGACGCCCTCGCCGGCGTCGGCCGCTGGCGTTCGATCAGGAAGTGGCGGTGTGCTGTTCATGGGTGAACGGCTTCTCGCTGTCCACCGCAGGGGCGCCCTCGGGGTTCTTCTTCGCACCCTGGTTCTGGCGCAGCCGGCCACCGAGCCATTCTTCCTCCGGCTTGTTGACGTACTTCCACTTCATGCCCTCGGGCCACGGGCCCTGCCCCTGATTCCACGGCCCGCGCGCGTCACCGGCGCCGTTGGACATGTTGAACGCCACGTTCTGGAACCGGTCATCGCCCGGCAGCTGCCCGGGCGGGAAGTTGACCGGCAGCTCGTTGAGGGCCGCGGTGAACTGCTGGTAGTGCGCGACCTCGCGGGTCATCAGGAACGTGAGCGTGTCCTGCACACCCGGATCGTCGGTGAACTGCTTGAGGTACTCGTACACCACCTTGGCGCGCGACTCGGCGGCGAGGTTGCTGCGCAGGTCGACCGACGGGTCGCCGTTGGCGTTGACGTACGAGCCCTGCCATGGCACGCCCTGGGAGTTGCTGACGTCCGGGCCCCCGCCGGTCAGGACGAAGTACAGCGGATTGACCGCGACGCTGTGCATGATCTGGTCGCGGCCGTCGGCGCTGCCGACCGCGGGCATCCAGTCACACCGTTCGTTGGCCATCTTCAGATCGTCGTTGAGCCCGTCGAGCAGCATCGTGATCATCGAGCCGACCATCTCCAGGTGCGACAGCTCCTCGGTCGCGATATCCATGAACAGGTCATACATTTTCGGGTTCTTCTCCCGAAGCACGAATGCCTGCGTGAAGTACTGCATGGCGGCCTTCAACTCCCCGTTCGCGCCGCCGAACTGCTCCTGCAGCAGCGTCGCGAAGCGTGGGTCGGGCTCGGTCACGCGGACCTCGAATTGCAAGTCTTTGTTGTGGATGAACATCCGGGGTACCTCCAGGGCTGTCTTGGGACTGCAGATCGGTGGCGGGTACCCGGCGCCATCGATCTCAAACGGCTGGGAGAAGGCAATTTTCAGGTCGTGAACATGCGCCCCGACGCGGTTTCGTGACGCATCGCCCAGATCTCGAGCTCCGGGGTGGTCGAATGCATGTCGTCCAGCGGCGTGGCCAATGCCAGCGTGGCCATCTCCACCATTTGCCGGCGGGCGTCGAGCAATGCACGTTGCGCCCGGATGGGCCCGAGCCGGCCCAACCGGACAGCGGCACTCAACACCCCGGCGTAGCCGGACCTGATCGAGCCCAGCGCCGCGTCGAGTCGACCGATGCCGAGCTCGCGCTGCACCACGGCCTCCACGACGGCCAGGTTGCCGTCGGTGTGACCGCCCGTCACCGCACCCAAAAACGGCGCGCATACGCCGACCTGCTGTGCGACCAGTGCGAGCTGCCTGCCGCAGCCGTGTGAGGCCGCGCGGGCGTTGGCGGTGAGCTTGTAGGACGTGGTCAACGCATCCAGCCTCGTCAGGGCGGACAGCTCCGCGACCGCCCAGGTATGTGCGACCACGACGGCGTCGAGTGTCGCCACGCTCTGGCGTACGAAAGACTCTGCCAACCGGCAGATCTCGCTGTCGGTCGCCGCGGGATGCGCCTGCAGCCACGACTCGACTCCGTAGCTGTGCACGAAGCGCCCGGCGGGAAACGCGTTGTCGTGCAGTTGCAGCCAGGCCAGCGCGGCGGCCGGATCAGTCATGGTGATGGTGATGGTGATGGTCGGCCGAGGTGGTGGTCCAGCCGCCCGCGGCCAGTTCGACGGCTCTCACCTCGCCTGCCAGCCGCAGCCGCTGCAATGTCTGCAGGGCGGTTTGGGCTCCGGTGAACAGCGGTGTCCGTAGCTGTTTGTCCGAAACCTCCAGCGGTGCATGCTGATTGCCCAACCAGTAGCCCAGCAGCAGCGCGCCTCGCACACCGTCGACTCCGGCATTGTCGGCGAAGTCCAGCACGATCGCGTCCTCTGCCGGACGCCGCACCACGCCGATCTCCTGGCCGTCATCCCACAACACCGCGCCGTCGTACAGGAAACTTCCCCGCGCCAAACGGATTTCGATGTCCCGCCCGTCAGCGGCGGTGACCACCTGGCGGTGCTTGCGGGCATCGCCCCAGCCGATGTCCACCGGGCAGATCCGCCGTCCGGCCAGGGCCGGATCGGTCACGTCGCCCAGGATCGTCTCCACCGTTGTCATCGTCACATCCTCACCATCGGTTCACTGAGCCGCGCCAGCGCACACTTCGCCGCGGTGCGCAGCGCCTGTTCGGCCTCGGCGAGCACGGGCGCGCGGTGCGCCAGCACCCGCACCGTGGCTCCCACGTCGCCCGGCAATGCGCTCACCCCGCAGAGCACCTCGTCCGTGACGGCCGCGCGCAGTGTCTCGATGAGCCCGGCCGCATCGCGATCCGGCGCGACGACGGTCATGACCGCGAAATAGTCGTATCCACCGAGCATTCCGGCACCGGTGACGTCCGCCGCGGTGGGGCACAGCAGCATCCGCTCGCGTGCCAGCACGGCGTCGCCGCAATGGACCGTCGTGCGCAGATCGTAGCGGTGGTAGCGGAACCGCTCGCCGTGGCCGATCCGGCCCGCGGCCACCGACTCCCAGCCGATGAACACCCCGCCGGTCTCGACCGAAACCGATGTCTCCTGCCGATACCGCGACGACGACTGCGGGATGACGGTTTTCGGGACATACTCGACCACCGCGGCTTCGCCGACACGGAAGTCGAAATCGGCGCGCGCCACGTCGTCGGTGCTGCCGGCGTGCGGTGCGAACACCTGTGTCGCCGATTGCGAGGTCAGATACAGCCGCGTGCCCGGGCCGGCGCTCACCCGCGTGCTGAGCCGATCTCCCGGGAACACACCCGCGCTGGGGTTCTGCACACACAGGTAGGCGCGGCCCGGATCGTCGGGGTCGAGGTACATGGGGGCGGTGACGCGCTGCGGAAACTGCTGCACGAGCCGCGCCACGCGGGTGCGCCCCGCCGGGTCGCCGATCAGATCGACGTGCAGCGCGCCGGCCGTCATACCCGGTGCGGTTCCAGCATCGCTCCCCGGCAGACCGTGGTGAACACGTCGTCCAGCCCGGTCCCGCTGCGCAGGTCGGTGAACACCGTGGGCTTGGTCGGCCGCGCAACCGCGCAGTCGGCCCGCATCCGGTCCAGGTCCGCACCCACCATGGGCGCCAGATCGATCTTGTTGATCACCAACAGGTCTGCCTGCAGCAGCCCGATGCCCTTCTTGCGCGGGATGTCGTCGCCGGCTGCGGTGTCGATGACGAAGATCCAGTAGTCCACCAGGTCCGACGTGAAGGTCGCGGCGAGGTTGTCGCCGCCGGATTCGATGAGCACCACGTCCAACCCGGGATATTCGCGTTCGAGCTCGAACACCGCGGCGAGGTTGGCCGACGGGTCCTCCCGGATGGCGGTGTGCGGGCACGCGCCGGTCTCGACCGCCAGCACGCGGGCCGGATCGATCACGCCGCTGCGCCGCACCCGCTGGGCGTCCTCATCGGTCACGAGGTCGTTGGTGATGACGGCGACGTCGATCCCGTTGCCGGACAAGATCGGAACGAGTCGCTCGACCAGCCGGGTCTTACCGGATCCGACGGGTCCGCCGATACCGATCCGCACGCTCATGGGGCCTCCTACTTGATCGTGTACCGACGGCCGAGCGGTACTCGCGCCATCGGCGTGGACGTGCACAGTTCGCCGTCGACCTCGACGCGGTAGGTGTCGGGGTCGATCGTGATGTGCGGCAGGTAATCGTTGTGCAGCAGACCGGCTTTCGTGAGCGCCCGTGCACCGCGGCAGGCCCGTAGCGGTGTCGCGAGGCCGAGCCGGCCACCGAGGTCGGCATCGATCGCGGCCTGGGCCACGAAGTTCACCGACACGTCGGCGGGCGCTTGTCCGAAGGCCGTCCACTGGGGCCGGTACCGCAGCGGTTCGCAGGTCATGAGCGACGCGTTGGCTTCGCCCATCACCGACCACGCCGGGAAGCCGCCCTTGAACACCACCTCGGGATGGATGCCGAAGAACTTGGGTTCCCACAGCACGATGTCGGCCAGCTTGCCCGGCTCCAGGGAACCCACCACGTGGTCGATGCCGAACAGCCGCGCGGGGTTGATCGTCAGTTTTGCGACGTAGCGCAGGATCCGCGCGTTGTCGGCCCCGGTGCCTTCGTCGGCAGGCAGCGCACCCCTGGTGGCGCGCATGTGCGATGCGAGTTGCCATGTGCGCGCGACGGTCTCGCCGATGCGGCCCATCCCCTGCGAATCCGAACCCATGGCCGAGATCGCGCCGAGATCGTGCAGGACGTCCTCGGCGGCGATGGTCTCGCGCCGGATGCGGGATTCCGCGAACGCGACATCCTCGGGTATCCGCGGGTTGAGGTGATGACACACCATCACCATGTCGAGATGTTCGTCGAAGGTGTTGAGCGTGTAGGGATTCGTCGGGTTGGTCGACGAGGGCAGGCAGTGTGGCTCACCCACCACCCGCATGACGTCCGGCGCGTGGCCGCCACCCGCGCCTTCGGCGTGGTAGGTGTGGATCGCGCGGCCCGCGATGGCCCGCATGGTGTCCTCGTAGAACCCGGCCTCGTTCAGTGTGTCGGTGTGGATCTGGACCTGCAGGTCCAGCTCGTCGCCGGCGTCCAGCGACGCCCGGATGGCGGCCGGGGTGGCGCCCCAGTCCTCGTGGATCTTGTACCCGATGGCGCCGGCCAGCCCTTGTTCGACGATCGGGGCCGGGTCGGCCGCGCTGCCGTTGCCGAGAAACCCGAAGTTCATCGGGAAGCCCTCGGCCGATCGCAGCATGCGGGCCAGGTTCGTCGGCCCGGACGAGGTGATGCCGACCGTGACCGGACCGAGGCCACCGCCGATCATCGTGGTGATGCCTGCCGAGATCGCTTCTTCCACCAGACCGGCGCTGTCGAAGTGGACGTGCACGTCGATGGCGCCCGGGGTGGCGATCATGCCTTCCCCGGAGCGCACGTCGGTGCCCGCGCCGATCACCATGCCGGGGTCGACACCGTCCATGGTGAGCGGGTTGCCCGCTTTACCGACCCCGGCGATGACGCCGTCCTTGATGCCGATGTCGGCCTTGCGAATTCCCAACACCGGGTCGATCACGAGCGCGTTGGTGATGACGAAATCCAGTGCGCCGTCGGCATTGGTGATCGCGTTGTGCACCGCCATGCCCTCGCGCATGGTCTTGCCGCCGCCGAACACGGCCTCGTCGCCGTACACGGTGTGATCGTGTTCGACCATGGCAAGCAGCTCGGTGTCGGCCAGCCGCACCCGGTCACCGACGGTCGGTCCGAACAGCTCGGCGTAGTGCTTGCGCGATATCCGGATCGCCATTACGCGTCCTCTCCACTGTCGGCGAACCCGTTGTCGCGCAACCTGATCAGCGCTTCGTCGGGACGGCCCATCAGCCCGGTCGCCATGTCGTTGAGCCCCGAGATCTCGCGGGCACCGCCGAACTGCGTCAGCGTCACCACCCGTTCCTCGCCCGGCTCGAAGCGCACCGCGGTGCCCGACGCGATGTCGAGGTGCATACCGAACGCACGAGCCCGGTCGAACCGCAACGCGCGGTTCACCTCGAAGAAGTGGAAGTGCGATCCCACCTGCACCGGCCGGTCTCCGGTGTTGACCACCGACACCTCGGTCACGTCGCGACCGGTGTTGAGTTCGATGTCCCCGTCGGCGACGATCACCTCGCCGGGTTCCGGTTCGGCCGGAAGGTCTTGTGTCCCTGGGCGGATCGGGTCGTGGATAGTGACGAGTTTCTGCCCGTCCTCGAAGAATCCCTCGACCTGCACGGTGCCGACGAGCGTGGCGACCCCGGGCAGGATGTCGTCGTCGGTCAGGACGGCCGCCCCGATCGCGGCGGCCTCGGACACGCTCGCCCCGGCCCTGGCGGCCTCCATGACCTCGTCGGCGATCACCGCACGCGCCTCGGCGTAGGTGAGCCGCAAGCCTTTCGCACGGCGCTTGCGTGCCAGTTCGGCCGCCAGGAACAGCAGGAGCCGGTCCTCTTCCTTGGGTGTCAGATGCATGGCCCGCCCGTCCTACTTGGGCGCGATGTCAGTGGCCCACGGGTAGGTCTTGAGGTACGGGTCGGGGTCGATCGGCGTCTTGGAATCCCACACCTGATAGATCAGACCGTCGGGCCGGATCTCACCGATCCGCGCCGTCTTGGTGATGTGGTGGGTATCGCCGTCGACGGTCACGGTGCCCTCCGGACCGTCGAAAGTCGTGCCGTCCGCCGCACTTTGGACGGCGGGCACGTCGAATGCGCCGGCCTTCTCCACCATGGCCTTCCACAGGTACACGCCGGTGTATGCCGATTCCATCGGGTCCGAGGTCACCCGGTCCGCCCCGTAAGCCGTCTTGAACGCCGATACGAACTTCTGGTTGGCGGGCGTGTCAAGGGTCTGGTAGTAGTTCCAGGCCGCGAGGTGGCCCGCGACGTTCTGCACACCGATGGCCTTGACCTCCTCCTCGCCAACACACATCGACATCACCGGCATGTCCTTGGCGGTCAGGCCGGCGTTCGTGAACTCCCGGAAGAACGCCACCAGGGAATCACCGACGACGACGTTGAACACCGCGTCCGCATCGGCGGTGCGGATCTTGTTGACGATCGTGGAGAAGTCCGTCGAACCCAGCGGGGTGTAGTCTTCGCCCTTGATCTCAATTCCGTTGGCCTCGGCGTATTTTCGCACGATCGCATTGGAGGTCCTGGGGAACACATAGTCGCTGCCGACCAGGTAGAGGGACTTGACGCCCTGCTCTTTGAGATAGTCCAGCGACGGGATGATCTGCTGGTTGGTGGTGGCGCCCGAGTAGAAGATGTTGCGGGAATCCTCGAGTCCCTCGTACTGCTGGCCGTAGAACAGCAACGCGTTGTTGTCCTCGAACACGGGCAGCATCGCCTTACGGCTGGCCGAGGTGTAGCCGCCGAACACCGCTGCGACGCAGTCGCTGTTGATGAGTTTGGTCGCCTTCTCCGCGAACACCGTCGGCTCGGATGCGCCGTCCTCGGCGACGAGTTGGAGCTGCTTGCCCGAGACGCCGCCCGAGGCGTTGATCTCGTCGACCGCGAGCTTGATCGCGTCGCGGATGACGGTTTCGTTGATCGCGGTCGGCCCCGACAGCGAGTTGATCGCCCCGATCTTCACGGTGGCACCCGAGGTGTCGACGCACGAACTCGCTGCGGGCGTGGCGGTTTCGTCGCCCACGCGCGATCCGCAACTCGTCAGCGCGAGCGCGGTGGTCAGCGCCAGAACGCAGGCGGGCAGGACAGATATGCGGCGACTCATCGGTTGCCTCTCGTGAATCAAAGTGTATTGACAGTAGACATCGGTAGGCCAAATGTAGTTAGTGCCGCTGCGTTGTCAAATCGAAGCAGATACGCCCAGGTGGGCGAAAAATGTTGCGGTCTACCGTGATTGGGATGTCACGTCGCCGTAACGCCGATGACACACGGAAGGTGCGGGACGGTTAGAGCCGCGCCTTCACCGCCGCCGACAACCTCGCACCGTCGGCCTTGCCCGCGGCGATCGTCGTCGCGGCCTTCATCACCTGGCCCATCTGACGCATGCTCGGGCGTTCCCCGAGCTGTTCGGCCACCTGAGCGATCGCGGTGTCGGCGACATCGGCCAGCTCGGCCTCGGTCAGTGGGGTGGGCAGGTACTCGTCGATGACGCGCGCCTCGGCGTGCTCGTTGGCGGCCAACTCGCCGCGGCCGTTCTGGGTGTAGATCTCGGCCGACTCTCCGCGCTTCTTGGATTCGCGCGCCAGCACCGCGATCACCTCGGGATCGGACAGTTCACGGGCTTCTTTTCCGGACACCTCTTCGGTCTGGATCGCGGCCAGCAGCATCCGCAACGTGGCGGTGCGCAGCTTGTCCTGCGATTTCATCGCACTGGTCAGATCCGCACGCAGCCTGTCCTTGAGTTCGGCCATACGGCCAACCTACGCCGACCCGGCCTCCGCGCCGGCGTGAAACCGCGCATCCACCGACACCGAGACCTCGATGTCGGCGGGCGCCAGTTCGACCTCCGGGGCCGCCTTGACGGCCATGGCCCGCATCGCGACGGGGGCCGACCCGTTGACCGGCGCGCTGCCGAGCATCCCGGCGTCGGCGATCGTGACGGGTCGCACCGGCCCGAGCCCAAGGGCATCGGCGTAGCGCTGGGCCCGCACGACCGCGTCCTGTACCGCTCGCGTGTGCACCTGGCTCACGAGCTCATCGCGGTGCCGGGTGGTCAACGCCCACTCGATGTGCGACAGCTGGAACCCGCCGGTGTTCGTGATGTGCCCGCCCACCCAGCGCGACAATTCGGTGAAATCGCTGAACTTCACCTCGAGTCCGACGCTCGCGTGGTGCACCAGCGGCAGTTGTTTGCCCTCGTTGTTCCACGGCCGGTGCGCCCACGTCCGCAACTGCTGCGTGGACCACCACGTGACCGGGCCGCCGTCAGGGTTGTGCAGCGGCTCGATCGAAGACTTCACGACATCCAGATCGCGCACCACCCGCTCGTAGACCGACTCGATGGCCGGGCCCTCATAGGCGACGCTCGCGTGCACGGTCCCACGTTCGGGCGGTTCGAATGCGGAGAATGACCCGCGCACGATGATCTCGGTCGGCATACATATCACGGTATCCAAAGTGGATTCCATGGCGGTCGGGACAAACCGGGGCACGTTGTCAATTTGCTCGGTCATGGACAGGATGGTGGGCATGAGCAACCCCTCCCCATGGGCTGCCCGGCGGTCCCCTGCCTTATCCCCCGCCGCCACCGGGCCCCAGTTATCCGGGGTATGCCCCAGCCGGATATCCGCCGCCGCAGGCGTATGGCGCTCCACCTCCCGGCTACTACCCGCCGCCCGGCTATGGGCCGCCACCCGGCTATTACCCGCCGCCGGGATATCCGGCGTACCCGGCGGTGCTCAAACCCGGTGTCATCCCACTGCGGCCGCTGAGCCTGTCCGACGTCTACAACGGCGCGGTCGCCTACATCCGCACGAACCCGAAGGCGACACTCGGGCTCACCACCATCGTCGTGGTGGTCGCACAACTGATCGCCCTTCTGCTGCAGATCGGGCCGTTGACCGCGATGGGCGGGTTCGAATCGGATGCGCCGGGCGAAGTGCCGTCGACGGGCGCGATCGCGTTGTTCTCGGGGGCGACGATCGTCGGCTTCCTCGTCACTCAGCTCGCCTCGGTCCTGCTGACCGGCATGCTCACCGTCGTCATCGGCCGATCGGTGTTCGGCGGGTCCATCACCATCGGCGAAGCCTGGCAACGGTTACGGGGCCGGTTCCTGGCGTTGCTCGGTCTCACCGCCCTGCAAGGGTTCGTGGTCGTCATGGTCGCGGTCCTCATCGTGGTGGCGGTCGTCGCGGCCGACGCGGTGGGCGGCGGGCTCGCGGCATTCCTCGTCGGAGCTCCGCTCATGGTGGCGGCGTTGCTCGGATTCCTGTACGCAGTGACGGTGCTGTTGTTCGCGCCCGCATTGATCGTGCTGGAGCGGTTGGGGGTTTTCGCCGCGATCGCGAGGTCTTTCACGTTGGTGAAAAAGGATTTCTGGCGCGTGCTCGGCATCTGGCTGCTGGCCGCGATCGTCGCCAGCGTGGTCGCAACGGCCGTCGGCGTCCCGTTCAGCCTCGTCGGCCAGCTGCTGTCGTTGGAGCCCGAACGTGTCGGCATGTTCGTGGGCGGGCTCATCCTGGTCGCGATCGGCGGCATGATCGGACAGATCATCACCGCGCCGTTCGGCGCCGGCGTGGACGTGCTGCTCTACACCGACCGGCGCATCCGCGCCGAGGCCTTCGATCTGGTGTTGCAGACCGGCGCCGCGGGCCCTGCCGAATCCACCGATCAGCTGTGGCTGACCCGGCGGTTCTGAGGTGAAATCTGAGTGACGGGTTTGGAGATCGATCGCGATGCTGCGCATGACGCTGCGCAGAACGAGCTGAACAAGCCGATCTATCCGCGCGCGTCGCCGACCGAGCAGTTCATGGACTGGATCAACGAACTGCTGTATCGGCTGGCGTTCGAGGGCTCATCGGTGCCGGGTGGCTGGTTCACAATCTCGGTACTCGCGATCCTGGTGATCGTGGCCGTCTGGGTCGCCGTGCGGATCGCCCGACGCACCATGCGTACCAATCGAAGCGATCAACACTCCTTGTTCGGCAACCGCGAGCTGACTGCAGCCGAGCATCGTGCCACCGCTGAACAGCACGCGGCACAAGGGAATTGGGCTGCCGCCATCCGGCACCGGCTGCGGGCCGTGGCGCGCCACCTTGAGGAGACCGGGGTGCTCAACCCCGTGCCGGGCCGCACGGCCACCGAACTCGCCAGCGACGCGGCGGCCGCGCTACCGGCCCTCGCCGATCAACTGGCCACCGCGGCAACCACATTCAACGACGTCACGTACGGCGAACAACCCGGCACCGAGTCCGCGTACCGGATGATCGCCGAACTCGACGGCAGGCTGCGCGAGCGTGCGCCGGGACCGGTCGGTGCGTCGGCGGCCCCGGCCACCACCGACGGCTGGGCGCAGATCCGATGAGACAACGCATGCGTACTGCGCGCTGGGTCGTACTCGGCCTCGTCGCGATCGTCGTGGTCGCCGCGGTGGGCACCTATCTGACCGCGCCGAGACCGGGCGGACGGATGGACGCCGAGTCGACGTCGCCCGACGGCGCCCGCGCGCTGGTCACCCTGCTCCGTGAGCACGATGTCGAGGTGATCACCGCGGCGACGGCCGAGGACGCCCACCGCGCCGCGCAACCAGGAAGCCTCGTGGTCGCCGCGCAGACGCTGTTTTTGTCCAGCGACAAGCAACTGGCCCAGCTCGCCGACGCTCCCGGCGACCTGCTGCTGCTCGAACCCGTGACCAAGACCAGGGAGGCACTTGCCCCGCACCTGAAGGCCGGAGAGGCGAGCGCGTTCGGTGGCGGCGAACCGGATTGCGAACTGACCGAGGCCAACCGGGCGGGTGAGGCCCAGTTCGGCCTCACCGACACCTTCGAGGCGGCCGGTGACGTACCGGTGACGCGCTGCTACGGCGGAGCGGTGGCCCGCTATCACGATGAGGGCCGCACGGTCACGGTCGTCGGGACCGCCGACTTCATGTCCAACTCCGGCCTGCTCAAGCAGGGCAACGCCGCACTCGCGATGAACCTGGCGGGCACCGCGCCCCGGGTGATCTGGTACGCGCCGCAACGGTTCGAAGGCGAGACATCCGCTAGCGCAACACTGTCCGATCTCATGCCCGACCAGGTCAGGTGGATCGTCTACCAGCTGGTGCTCGTGGTCGCCCTGCTGGCGGTGTGGCAGGTGCGGCGTATCGGGCCCCTGGTCGCCGAATCGCTTCCGGTGGTGGTGCGCGCCTCCGAGACCGTGGAGGGGCGCGGCAGGCTGTACCGGTCGCACCGGGCCCGCGACCGCGCGGCCGACGCCTTGCGCACCGCGACGCTGCAACGCCTGCTGCCACGCCTGGGCCTGACCGCGGCCGCCGAGCCGCCCGCCGTCGTGGCCGCCGTAGCCGCCCGCTGCGGCGGGGACAACGGGTCGTTGGGCCATCTGTTGTTCGGCCCGCCCCCCACCACCGACTCCGAACTCGTCCATCTCGCCCATCAACTCGACGACATCGAAAGGCAGGTCGCCCAGTCGTGACTCAGCCAGCGTCCACCATCGATCCCGATACCGCACGAAACGCGTTGTTGGCCTTGCGCAATGAGATCGCGAAGGCCGTGGTCGGCCAGGACGCGGTGGTCAGCGGCCTGGTGATCGCCCTGTTGTGCCGCGGGCACGTATTGCTGGAAGGCGTGCCAGGCGTCGCGAAAACACTGCTGGTGCGCACCCTTTCCGCGGCTCTGCAGCTGGAGTTCAAACGCGTGCAGTTCACGCCCGACCTCATGCCAGGCGATGTCACCGGCTCGCTCGTCTACGACGCGCGCACCGCCGAGTTCGAGTTCCGCGCCGGCCCCGTGTTCACCAACCTGTTGCTCGCCGACGAGATCAACCGCACACCCCCGAAAACCCAAGCCGCGCTTCTGGAGGCGATGGAAGAGCGTCAGGTCAGCGTGGACGGTGAGCCGCGCCCGCTGCCCGACCCGTTCATCGTCGCGGCCACCCAGAACCCGATCGAGTATGAAGGCACCTATCAGCTGCCCGAAGCCCAGCTCGACCGCTTCCTGCTCAAGCTCAACGTCCCGCTGCCGCCGCGGGATCAGGAGATCGCGATTCTCGGCCGCCACGCGCACGGCTTCGATCCGCGCGACCTGTCCGCCGTGCAACCGGTGGCGGGCGCGGCCGAGCTGGCCGCGGGCCGCGAAGCCGTCCGTCAGGTGCTGGTCGCCGACGAGGTGCTCGGCTACATCGTCGACATCGTGGGTGCCACACGGCATTCCCCGTCGCTACAGCTCGGGGTGTCCCCGCGCGGCGCGACCGCGCTGCTGGCCACCGCCCGGTCCTGGGCCTGGTTGTCCGGCCGCAACTACGTGACCCCCGACGACGTCAAGGCCATGGCCCGGTCCACGCTGCGGCACCGGGTGGCGCTGCGGCCGGAGGCCGAGCTCGAAGGCGCCACGCCCGACGGTGTGCTCGACGGCATCCTGGCGGCTGTGCCGGTACCGCGCTGATGGTTCTCACCGGCCGTGCCGGCCTGGTCGCGCTGATCTGCGTGCTGCCGATCGCGTTGGCGCCTTGGCCGGCAATCGCTTTCACCGTGCTGCTGGGCTTGCTGGTGGCCGCCGTCATGATCGATGTCGTGCTGGCGGGCAGCCCGGGAGCGCTGCGGCTTGAGCGCAGCGGCGAGCGCGCGGCCCGGCTGGGGCAGACGGTCGAGGCGGTGCTCACCGTGCACAATGCGGGACGCCGTCGCGTGCGCGGCCGGATCAGGGACGCCTGGGCGCCCAGCGCCGTCGCCGAACCGCGCACCCAGCCGGTGAATGTCGCTGCGGGTCAGCAGGTTCGGATCGTCACGCGGCTGCGCCCGGTACGCCGGGGCGATCAACGCTCGGAGGTGGTCGCCGTCCGGTCGGTCGGTCCGCTGGGACTGGCCGGGCGGCAGCGGGTCCACCGCATCGCCGGTGAGGTGCGCATCCTCCCGCCGTTCCTGTCGCGCAAACATCTGCCGTCCCGGTTGGCACGCCTGCGCGAGCTGGACGGCTCGATTCCGGTGCTCATTCGCGGTCAGGGCACCGAATTCGACTCGTTGCGTGAGTATGTCGTCGGCGACGATGTGCGATCGATCGACTGGCGGGCGACCGCGCGGCGCGCCGACGTCGTCGTGCGGACCTGGCGACCGGAACGGGATCGTCGCGTCGTGATCGTGCTCGACACGAGCCGGACGTCGGCGGGCCGGGTCGGGGTCGATCCGACCTCCCGGGACCCGGGTGGCTGGCCCCGGCTCGACTGGTCGATGGACGCCGCACTGTTGTTGGCGGCGTTGGCCTCCCGCGCCGGTGATCACGTCGACTTCCTGGCGATCGACCGGGTGACTCGCGCCGGGGTGTTCAACGCGTCGCGCACCGAGCTGCTCGCGCAACTGGTCGGGGCCATGGCGCCGTTGCAACCGGCACTGGTCGAATCCGATGCGACAGCTCTGGTCTCGGCGGTCATCCGCCGGGTGCGGGGTCGCGCGCTCGTGGTGCTGCTGACCGATCTCAACGCCTCAGCCCTCGACGAGGGCCTCATGAAGGTGCTGCCCCAGCTGTCCACGCGTCATCAGGTGCTGCTCGCGGCGGTGTCCGATCCGCGCGTCGACCAGCTTGCCGCAGGCCGGTCCGACGCCGCGCAGGTCTATGACGCCGCCGCGGCCGAGCGGTCCCGCAACGATCGTCGCGCGATCGCATCGCGGCTGCGCCGCCACGGGGTCGACGTCGTCGACGCTCCCCCGGAGGATCTCGCGCCGGCGCTGGCAGATCACTATCTGGCCATGAAGGCCGCGGGCAAGCTCTAACCCGTGGGCACCACGTCCGGCGCGTCTTCGACGTCTCCGGTCTCGCCGGCCCGAACCGCCTTGCGGCCGAAGTAGATGACATAGGCCAGGAACGCGACCTCGACGGCGACGCCGATCGCGATCCGCACGAACGTCGGTAACGGCGACGGCGTGACGAACGCCTCCACGATTCCCGAGATCAGCAACACGACCACCAGGCCGATCGCGACCGACACCACGGCCCGGCCCCGCTCGGCGAGCACCTGACCGCGGGGCCGGTCCCCGGGTGAGATCACCGACCAGCCCAGCCGCATGCCCACCGCGCCGGCCAGGAACACCGCCGTCAGCTCCAGCAGCCCGTGCGGCGTGATCAACCCGAGGAACAGATCGCCCTGACCGGCGTGGAACATCAGGCCCGCGATCAGGCCGAGGTTCGCCGCGTTCTGGTACAGCACGTACGGGATCGGCAGGCCGAGCAGGATCGCGTACACGATGCACTGCGCGGCGACCCAGGCGTTGTTGACCCACACCTGCAGCGCGAACGATCCGGCCGGGTGCTCGCTGTAGTACGAGGCGAAGTCATGGTTGACCAATTCCTCGATCTCGCTTGGGGTTCCGATGGCCGAGTGCACCTCGGGGTTGCCCGACACCCACAGCGCCAGCGCGACGGTCACGATGAAGAACCCGATGGCGGTACCCAGCCACCACCGCCACGCCTGGTAGGCCACCACGGGGAACGACACCGTCCAGAAGCGGACGAACTCACGCCAGAGCGGCGCGTGTGCGCCCGTCACCGCAGCGCGTGCGCGGGCCACGAGCCCCGAGAGCCGGCCGACGACGACGGAATCCCCGGAAGCCGACCGCACCATCGAAAGATGCGTGGACACCCGCTGATAGAGGTCGACCAACTCGTCCACCTCGGCGCCGGTCAACCGGCGCCGTCGTTTCACCAGCTGGTCCAACCGATCCCAGGTGGCTCGATGGGCCAGAACGAACGCATCGACATCCACCCGGCAAATCGTAGTCGGTAGCGTGTGACGGTATGGTCTCCCAGCCTGAGCCGGTGGTGACCGGGGATGCCGTGATCCTCGATGTGTCGATCGCGCAGCTGCCGGTGCGGGCACTGGCCGTACTCATCGACATCGTGGTCGTGTTCGTCGGTTACCTGGTCGGGGTGATGCTGTGGGCGATCACGCTGAGTCAACTCGACGACGCGCTCTCGGCGGCCATCCTGATCATCTTCACGGTGCTCACGATCGTCGGTTATCCGGTCATCATGGAGACCGCGACGCGTGGCCGCTCGCTGGGCAAGATGGCCTTGGGGCTGCGCGTGGTAGCCGACGACGGCAGCCCGGAACGCTTCCGGCAGGCCCTGTTTCGGGGTCTGTCCGGGTTCATCGAGATCTGGATGTTCACGGGCGGCCCCGCGGTCATCTGCAGCCTGCTGTCCCCCAAAGGCAAACGCATCGGCGACATCTTCGCGGGCACCGTGGTGATCAGCGAGCGCGGCCCGAAGTTGACCCCACCCCCGGCGATGCCGCCGACGCTGGCGTGGTGGGCCTCGTCGTTGCAGCTGTCCGGTCTGCGCGCCGAGCAAGCCGAGCTCGCGAGGCAGTTCCTGTCCCGGGCCAACCAGCTCGATCCGCGTGTGCGCGACGACATGGCCTATCGAATCCTCGGTGAGGTCGCCGCCCAGATCTCCCCGCCACCGCCGCCGGGTGCGCCACCGCAATACGTGCTGGCCGCAGTGCTGGCCGAGCGGCACCGCCGCGAACTGGCCCGGCTGACACCGGCCGGGCCCCCGCCGCCGCATCCGGCCCCGCCGCCCACGTTCGCTCCGGTGCCGCAGCCTCCGATCCAGCCGCCGCCCGCACCACCGGTCCAGCCGCCTCACCCGGCACCACCGACCAGCGGATTCACTCCGCCCAGCTGAGATTTGGGACACCACTGTCTCATTTTGGTCAATTCGTGCTATATTTTGACGCATGACCAGCCAGGTATCGATGGAGAGCGGTGTGCGCGAACGCACCCGTAAGGCGATCCTCGATGCCGCGATGACCGTGCTCGCAGACCAGCCCGCGGCGGCGCTGAGCGATATCGCCGCGGCGGCGGGCGTCGGCCGCAGTACCGTGCACCGGTACTTCGCGGAACGCACCGATCTGCTGCGCGCGCTCGCCCGCCACGTGCACGAGCTCAGCAATGCCGAGATCGAGCGTGCCGACCCCACCCACGGACCGGCCGACGCGGCGCTGCGCCGGGTCGTGGAGAGCCAACTCGACCTCGGGCCCATCGTGCTGTTCGTCTACAACGAGCCGACGATCCTGGCCGACCCCGAGTTGGCGGCCTACCTGGACACCGGGGACGAGGCCATCGTCGAGGTGCTCAACCGGGCTTCGACCGAAAGACCCGAATACCCCCCTGGATGGGCCCGACGAGTGTTCTGGGCGCTGCTGCAGGCCGGCTACGAAGCCGCCAAGCAGGACGGCACCCCGCGCCACCAGATCGTCGACGCCATCATGGCCAGCCTGACCACGGGCACCATCCACCTGCCGCGCGCCTGAATCCGCTGATTCGCAAGCGCCACAAAACTTTCCGAAACCAGGAGACCCTTCTCATGTCGACCTGTATCGACGGTGCGCCGTCGACTCCGACCCAAACGCCCAGACGGGCGTGGCTCGCGCTGGCCGTACTCACACTGCCAGTGCTGCTGATCGCCATCGACAACACCGTGCTGGCGTTCGCGCTGCCCTCCATCGCCGAGGACTTCCGCCCTGCGGCATCCACCCAGTTGTGGATCGTCGACGTCTACTCACTGGTCCTGGCCGCACTGCTGGTCGCGATGGGCGGCCTCGGCGACCGGTTCGGCCGGCGCAGGCTGCTGCTGATCGGCGCCACCGGTTTCGCCGTCGTGTCGGCGCTGGCGGCCTTCGCGCCCAGCGCCGAGTACCTCGTGGCCGCGCGCGCCCTGCTCGGTGTGTTCGGCGCGATGTTGATGCCATCGACGCTGTCACTGATCCGCAACATCTTCACCGAAGCCTCCGCGCGGCGGCTCGCGATCGCGATCTGGGCCTCGTGCTTCACGGCCGGATCCACGCTCGGTCCCATCGTGGGCGGTGCACTGCTGCAGCATTTCCACTGGGGCTCGGTGTTTCTCGTCGCGGTACCGATCCTGCTGCCGTTGCTCGTCCTCGGGCCCAAGCTCGTCCCGGAATCCCGTGACCCGAATCCCGGCCCGCTGGACCTGACCAGCGTCATGTTGTCGTTCACCGCGATGCTGCCGGTGGTCTGGGCCATCAAGACCGCGGCACACGACGGCCTGTCTATCGCCGCCGCGGCAGCCTTCGCCGCGGGCATCGCGTCGGGCGCGTTGTTCGTGCGGCGCCAGAAGCGCAGCGCGACGCCGATGCTCGACATCGGGCTGTTCTCCTATGCTCCGTTCAGCTCGTCGATCCTCGCGAACTTCCTGTCGATCGTCGGCCTCATCGGGTTCATCTTCTTCATCTCGCAGCACCTGCAGCTGGTGCTCGGCTTGTCGCCGCTGACCGCGGGTCTGGTCACGCTGCCGGGCGCGGTGGTGTCGATGATCGCGGGCCTGGCCGTGGTGAAGGCCGCCAAACGCTTCGCGCCGCAGACGCTGATGATCTTCGGCCTGGTGTTCGTCGCGGCCGGGTTCATCTTGATCCTGCTGTTCCGCCACGACCTCTCGGTGGCTGCGATCATCGCGTCGTTCGTGGTGCTCGAGCTCGGTGTCGGCGTATCGCAAACAGTGTCCAACGACACCATCGTGGCGTCCGTGCCTGCGGCGAAAGCCGGTGCGGCTTCCGCGGTCTCGGAGACGGCGTACGAGCTCGGCGCCGTGGTCGGCACGGCCACCCTCGGCACGATCTTCACCGCGTTCTACCGCGCGAAGGTCGAGGTTCCGGCCGGGCTCACGCCTGAGCAGGCCGGTGATGCCGCCGAGAGCATCGGCGGGGCGACCTCGGTCGCCGCGGATCTGCCCGCCGCGACGGCCGCCCAGCTAATGGACTCGGCACGGACGGCGTTCGATTCGGGTATCGCGCCGACGGCGATCATCGCCGCGACGCTCGTGCTGACAGCCGCGGCGGTCGTCGCGATCACGTTCCGGGGTCAGGGACGGACGTCGGCCCGGTAACCGCTTGGCGTCGTGCCGAACCACCGTCGGCACGACCGGGTCAGCACGCTCTGTTCGGCGTACCCGAGCTGGCGGCAGATGTGGTCGAGGGTCAGCTCGTGGTCCAGCAGCAGTTTCTCGGTGATGTCGCGCCGGGTTTGATCGGCGATCTGCTGGAACGTCGCACCCTCGGCACGCAACCGCCGCTGCAAGGTCTTGGGGTGCAGGCCCATCTGGAGTGCGATGTCGGCCAGCGTGGTCGCGCCGGTCGGCAGCAGCTGACGGATGAGCGTGCGCACCACATACGTCGTCGGATGCGAGCGACCGGCGCGGGTCCTGGCGAGGTAGTCGACGGCCGTTTGGTGGGCCAGGCGGTCGGTGGGCAGTGCGCGCTGCAGGTCGACGGCGCGCAGGGTGAATCCCGCGACCGGCTCGGAAAAGCATGGCGCACAACCGAAATAGTCCTGGTACTGCGCCGTGACGGTGAGCGCCGGGTGCGGCAGGTGCACGGACACCGGCCGGTACCGGCCACCGAGGAAGTGGTGTAAGACGCGCAGGGTGACACCCAGCGACAGCTCGATGGCCTGCGCCTGCGGCGGGGCCGGATCGAGGAGATACTCGAACTCGAGCCGGCGCAACGCCGGGTCGGGGTGCGCGGCGATGCGCACGCTGATGGCCGGGCTGTAGGCGGCCATGAACGTGTCGAAGATCGCGAAGGCCTCGGCCACGTTCGCCGCCGTGCGGGCCGCGAGCCCCACCGGACCGAGGATGTCGATGCCCTGGCGCAACGCGAGCTGACGGCCGAAGTCGGGCGTCTCGAGCTCGACGGCGGTCTCCTCGAGCAGTCGAGCGCCGTTGGCCAGTGAGATGAACCGATCGTGCCTGCCGACATTGCCGAACGGGATGTGAACGCCGGCCAACAACCGCTTGCTGTCACCGCCGAGTTCGGCAACGAGTTGGTGGTAATTCGTCAGTGCAGTCCCACGGATCACCGCCATGTCCCAGACTGTCAATTATCTGTCCCCAAGTGTCAAGACGGGAGTTTGCCGCGTCCTGCAGAGTTGTACGTTCGGTCGCCAGGGATTCGCCAGGGAAAGGAACACAGTTGTCTGACGGTGTAGATGTGGTTGCGCCAGTGCTGCCGGGCGGAGGAGTCTTGCCGTTCGCGCCGATTCCGTCGGCCAGCATCGCGGGCCGGACCCTGCAGGAATCCACCTACGCGCAGCGCGCCACCCCGCGCCGGCTACACGAGGACACGCCCAACATCGTCATCGTCCTGATCGACGATGCCGGGCCGGGGCTGCCGTCGACGTTCGGCGGCGAGGTGACCACCTCGACACTTGACCGGGTGTGCGCGGAAGGCGTGTCCTACAACCGTTTTCACACCACGGCGATGTGTTCGCCGACGCGGGCGTCCCTGCTGACCGGCCGCAACCACCACGAGATCGGCAACGGGCAGATCGCCGAGCTCGCCAACGACTGGGACGGCTACGCGGGCAAGATCCCGCGCAGCAGCGCGACCGTTGCCGAGGTGCTCAAGCAGTACGGCTACGCGACGTCGGCATTCGGCAAGTGGCACAACACCCCGGCCGAGGAAACCACCGCGGCGGGCCCGTTCGAGAACTGGCCGACCGGGCTCGGTTTCGAGTACTTCTACGGCTTCCTCGCCGGTGAGGCGTCGCAGTACGAGCCTCATCTGGTTCGCAACACCACGGTCGTGGCCCCGCCCAGGACACCGGAAGAGGGCTATCACCTCTCGGAGGATCTCGCCGACGACGCGATCGGCTGGCTGCGCCGCCACAAGGCGTTCAACGCCGACAAGCCGTTCTTCATGTATTGGGCCAGTGGATGCCTGCACGGGCCGCACCACATCATGAAGGAGTGGGCGGACCGCTACACCGGCAAGTTCGACGACGGTTGGGATGCGTACCGGGAGCGAGTCTTCGTACGCGCCAAGGAGAAAGGCTGGATTCCGGAGAACTGCGCCCTGACACCGCGCGACGCGGCGATGGCGGCATGGGAGGACATCCCCGACGACGAGAAGCCGTTCCAGCGCCGCCTGATGGAGGTCGCGGCCGGATACGCCGAGCATGTCGACGTCCAGGTCGGCCGGATCGCCGACGAACTCGAGCAACTGGGATACGCCGAGAACACCCTGTTCTTCTACATCTGGGGCGACAACGGCTCGTCCGGTGAAGGGCAGAACGGGACCATCGCGGAACTGTTGGCACAGAACGGGATTCCGACGACCGTGCGCCAGCACATCGACGCCCTCGACGAGCTCGGCGGCCTGGATGTGCTCGGCTCACCGCTGGTCGACAACCAGTACCACGCCGGCTGGGCATGGGCGGGCAGCACACCGTACAAGGGGATGAAGCTCCTGGCCTCACACCTCGGCGGAACCCGTAACCCCGTCGCGGTGAAATGGCCGAGGAAGATCACGCCGGATCCCACCCCGCGCGACGTGTTCCTGCACTGCAACGACATCGTCCCGACGATCTACGAGATCCTCGGGATCGAGGCGCCGCGCGTCGTCAACGGCGATCCGCAGATCCCGCTGGCCGGCGCGAGTTTCGCGCGCACCCTGGTCGACCGCTCGGCGCCGGGCGGCAAGAAGACCCAGTACTTCGAGATCATGGGCAGCCGAGCCATCTATCACGACGGATGGGTGGCTTGCGCACGTGGCCCCCGATTGCCGTGGGTGCCGGGCACACCCCCGGGAATCGCGACGTGGACGCCCGACAACGACACCTGGGAGCTCTACCACCTCGACGAAGATTGGTCGCAGGCAAGCGATCTCGCCGAGCAGGAGCCGGAAAAGCTCATCCAGATGCGCGAGATGTTCGCGATCGAGGCCGCCCGCAACTCCGTGCTCCCCGTCGGTGGCGGGCTGTGGGTGCCCGTCTACCATCCCGAGCTCCGCATCGCTCCGCCGTACAAGGAGTGGGAATTCACCGGCGACATGGTGCGAATGCCCGAGTTCTGCGCACCCGCACTCGGCAACAAGAACAACACGGTCACCATCACTGCCGACATCCCGGCCAACGCAAACGGGGTGCTGTACGCACTCGGTGCCGCGGCGGGCGGTTTGACGTGCTACTTCGACGAAGGTTATCTCTGCTACGAGTACAACCTGTTCATCCTGTCGCGCACCAAGATCCGCTCCGCGGCCAAGGTGGCGCCGGGCACGGCGACCATCACGGTGCGCACCCGGTACACCGAGCAGCGCCCGGCCGGACCACTTGACATCACGATGTCGGTGGGCGACGAGACCGTCGCATCCGGCCAGGTACCGATCAGCGCCCCACTGCTGTTCACCGCCAACGACTGCCTCGACATCGGCACATGCCTCGGTTCGCCGGTGTCACTGGATTACCGCGAACGCGCGCCGTTCCCGTTCGAGGGGCGTATCCACCGCGTCCACGTGGCCTACACCTGATCAGCGGTACGCGAGGCCGGCCAGCATCAGCACCGCACCGATGAATCCGGTGCCGGTGCGGACGTGGTTCCACGCCGTCCAGGCGGTGAAGTAGGACTGCCACTCGGCCGCCGCGTCGGCGATGTCGGCGCGGTCGAGCCGGTTGTTGAGCGGCACGTTGAACACCATCGTGATGACGAAGCCGAGGATGCCGAAGATCGCGCCCGCCAGCAGCAGCCAGCTGCCCGGCCTGCCGATCTGAATCAGCGCGACGACCCCGACGGCCAGCGCCAACAGGGCCGATCCGACGAAGAACAGCAGGAACGCCGGGTTGGCGTTGGCCTCGGTGTTGATGCCGCGCATGGCCGTGAACGCGTCGGTCGGTCCGGTTCGGTTGAGGCCGCGCATGACGAAGGTCGAGAACGCGTAGAAGATACCGCCGACGGCGGCGCTCGCCAGAGCGGCGACCGCGGTCAGCACGATGACTGGGCTCGGATTCATGTCTGCAGTCAACTGTTCATCGGCCGGTGACTCCATGGCCTGCCGTCCCGTTTCCATACGCGGCCGTCTTGGCACGATGGGACCATGACGCGCGATTTCGATGCACTCGTCGCCGAGGCCGCAGCGGCTCCCGTCGATGGCTGGGATTTCTCCTGGCTGGCCGGCCGAGCCACCGAGCAACGGCCGTCGTGGGGCTATCAGCGGCTCATGAGTCAGCGCCTGGCGCACGTTTCGTCGGCCCTCGACATCCAAACCGGCGGAGGTGAGGTTCTGGCCGGGGCAGAGAAGTTTCCGCTCACGATGGCCGCGACCGAGTCCTGGCCGGCGAACGTCGCGCGGGCGACGCGGCTGTTGGGCCCACGCGGCGTCGTGGTCGTCGCGACGCCCGATGACCCGCCGCTGCCCTTCGGCGACGCGGCGTTCGACCTCGTCGTCAGCCGCCATCCCGCCACGGTGTGGTGGGCGGAGATCGCCCGCGTCCTCGCGCCGGGCGGCACCTACTTCGCCCAGCACGTCGGGCCCGCAAGCGTTTTCGAACTGGTGGAGTTCTTCCTCGGGCCCCAGGAGCA
This sequence comes from Mycolicibacterium wolinskyi str. Jessa 2025, assembly GCF_049241375.1. Taxonomy (NCBI): domain Bacteria; kingdom Bacillati; phylum Actinomycetota; class Actinomycetes; order Mycobacteriales; family Mycobacteriaceae; genus Mycobacterium; species Mycolicibacterium wolinskyi. The sequence goes on along the minus strand of NZ_CP185960.1, from coordinate 507,463 downwards.
GGCCCGGATGAAGCGTCATCCCGACGATGAAACGGCGGCCGCGCGCACGGCGGGCCTCGACGTCGTCGACGTGCGATCCGAGCGGCTGCGGATGGAATTCGGTGACATCGGCGCCGTGGTGTACTTCCTGCGCAAGGTGATCTGGACCGTGCCGGATTTCACCGTCGAGGCCTACCGCGACCGTCTCCATGCGCTGCACCGCCGGATCGAGGCAGGCGGGCCGTTCGTCGCGCACTCGTCGCGTCATCTGATCGAGCTACGAAAACCGCGGTGAGCGCTACGCTACCGACGTGGACGCCCTGGCCGGACTGCTGGACGGGGTGCGGGCGCGCGGCGCCTTCGTGCTGCGGCTGCGCATGGATCCGCCGTGGTCGATGCGGATCGAGGACGACGCACCCCTGACCCTGATCTGTCAGACCGCGGGCAGTGCGGTGATCGTCGGCGACACCAGCGGCATCACCCGGTTGGAGCCCGGCGACGTCGCGTTGACGCGCGGCACCGATCACTATGTGTTCGCCGACGATCCGGCGACGCCGCCGACCGTGGTGATCCATCCCGGTCAGCGCTGCACGACGCTGTCCGGCGAGAGTCTGCGCTTCGAGATGTCGCTGGGGGTGCGGACGTGGGGCAACTCGGCTTCCGGTGCGGCGCAGGCCATCGTGTGCGCCTACGAAGGTCGCAGCGCGGTCAGCGCGCGGTTGCTCGACGTGCTGCCGCCCGTACTCGTGGTCCGCTTCACCGAATGGGATTCGCCGCTGGTCGGGTTGCTCGCGGCGGAGGCCGGGCAGGACGGGCCCGGCCACGAGGTCTATCTCGACCGGATGCTCGACCTACTGCTCATCGCGGTGCTGCGCTGCTGGTTCGGCCGCGACGGCAACGCCCCGGCGTGGTGGCTGGCCGAGCAGGATCCGATCGTCGGGCCCGCGCTGCGGCTCATCCACCACAATCCCGCCCACCCCTGGACCGTCGCCAATCTCGCGGCGGCCGTTGGATGTTCGCGTGCGGTGTTCGCGAGGCGGTTCACCGAACAGGTCGGTGAACCGCCGATCGCGTTCCTGACCGGGTGGCGGCTCGCGCTGGCCGCCGACCTGTTGCAGACGAGCCGGGCCACGGTCGCGTCCGTGGCCCGGCAGGTCGGCTACTCGACACCGTTCGCGTTGAGCAGCGCGTTCAAGCGTGCCTATGGCATCAGCCCTAACGAGCACCGCGCACTGGCCGGTTAGGCGCTGATCCAGTTGCCGTGGAAGCCGTAGGGAACACGCTGCGGCAGTTTGATTCTCGCGACCGGCTTGCCGCTGAAGTCCGAGGCGTCGAGGATCACCAGATCGCTGCCGTTGCGGGCCGGGTCGTACACGTAGCCGAGATACCAACCGTTGCTCTCGTCGGCCGGGCCGGACCCGGGGACGAACACCGCTTCACCCGGTCCGCCCGATCCGAGTTCGTGGCGGACCGATTCACCGGTGGTCAGGTCGTAACGGACCCAGGTGTTGTCCCCCACCGCGATCGAGTACCGGGCATTGAGCCCGGCGAGCCGATCGTCGATGCGCGGGAACTCCACGCCGTAGTCGTCGAGCTGGCGTTCGGTGACCGTGCCCGCCGACAGGTCGAGGGTCCATTCCCACATCACCGCGGGCACATCGAAATCACCGTCCTTGCGCCACAGCTCGGGATACCGAACAGCTTGCAGCACAACCTTGTTGCCGTGCTCGTAGGCATTGGCGACATGGAACACATAACACGGGTCGATGTCGAACCAGCGGATCTCGCCGAACGGATCGTCGCGACGCAGCAGCCCCAGCCGGGCACCGTAGCTGTCACTCCAGCGGTAGGGCATGTCGCCCCCGTTGATGGCGATGTCGAGGTCGAACACCACAGGCAGGTCCATGAAGATCACGTGCCCTGCGGTCATCGCGAAGTCGTGCATCATGGTCTGCGCCTTGACGTCCACGGGCCGGTTGATGGTGAGCTCACCGTTCGCGTCGGCCCGGTGATAGGTCACATACGGCTCGAATATGCTTCCGTAGCCGAAGAAATGAAGTTCGCCGGTGGTCGGACAGATCTTGGGATGCGCGGTCATCGAATCGACGAGCTTGCCGCCGAAATCGTAGGCCCCCACGGTCTCCAGATCGTTGGTGACCTCGTAGGGCAGCGAGGATTCCACCAATGCGAGCGTCTTGCCCGCGTGGTTGACCACATGCGTGTTGGCGAGTGAGGACCGCAAGTTGCGTGTGCCGTCCGGGTTGTAGACCGGGAAGTCCTTGATGAAGCTCTCGGTTCGCACCCACCGGTTGCGATACCACTTCGCCGCACCGTTTTCGATGCGCACGCCGTGGATCATGCCGTCACCGGTGAACCAGTGCGCGCTGGCCTGGCGGGGATTGGGACCGTTGCGCAGGTACCAGCCGTCGAGCTCGGGCGGTATCGCGCCGTCGACGGGCAGGTCGTATTCGGTGAGCTCGTCGGCGACGGGTGCGTAGTTGCCTTTCGTGAAGAACGCACCTTCGCCGGGCAGTCCGTTGTTGATTTCGGTCTCGGTCATCCGGGTCTCCTGAGGCTGGGCGGGACTGCCCCAACCCTGACATTCCACAACTGACATGTCAAGAGTGGAAGCTAAGATGCCCGCATGAGTTTGCGCATGGCGGCCCTCGGCCTGCTCGTCCAGCACCCAGGCAGTGGATATGACCTGCTCAAGCGGTTCGAAAAATCCATGGCCAACGTGTGGCCGGCGACGCAGAGCCAGCTCTACGGCGAGCTCAACAAGCTCGCCGCAGCCGGGCTCATCGAGGTTTCCGACATCGGGCCGCGCGGCCGCAAGGAGTATCGGGCCACCCCCGCGGGCCGCGCCGAACTGCTGCGCTGGATCGCCAACCCGCAAGACGATCCGCCCGAGCGCAGCGCCGAATTGTTACGGGTCTTCCTACTCGGAGAGCTACCGGTCGACGAAGCGCGCAGCCACCTCGCGGCCCTGGCCGACTACTCCGACCGCGAGGCCGAACGCCTGAAGGCGCTGGAAGCCTCGGTCGACTGGACCGATGCCGACGACTTCTTCGGGCATGCCGCGCTGGAGTACGGCCTGCGCATGAACGCCATGCAAGCCGAGTGGGCCCGCTGGGTGGTGTCCGAGCTGGAGAAGCGCCGAACCTGACTTCATCGTTGCATCGCGATAGTTTTCGATATATCGTCAACGTATCGGAAGCGCAGCCAGTGCTTCCTCCGACAGTGAGGACATGCCATATGAGCACCCCATTCACCCCACAACCAGGCGGTTTCGGCTTCGGTTTCGGCCCGGGTTTCGGGCCGGGCGATCGCCGGGCCATGCATCACCAGCGCCGCGCAGCGCGGCGTGAGATGCGCGATCAGATGCGCGCGCACTTGCACGAAGCCCGCGAACAAGGCCTCGACCCGCGCTGCGAGACCGGCTTCGGCGGCCCGGGCTTCGGTCCCGGCCGCGGCTTCGAGTTCGGATTCGATCCGCGCGGCGGCTTCGGATTCGGATTCGGCGGCCCGCGCGGCGGACGTCGCGGTGGCCGCGGCGGGCGCGGTCGGCGCGGGGATGTCCGTGCCGCCATCCTGACGCTGCTCGCCGAGCGGCCGATGCACGGCTACGAGATGACTCAGGAAATCGCCGCACGCAGCAACAACCTGTGGAAGCCCAGCCCCGGCTCGGTCTACCCGACGCTGCAGCTGCTGGTCGACGAGGGACTGATCGTCCCCGCCGAAAGCGAAGGCAGCAAGAAGACGTTCGAACTCACCGACGAGGGCCGCGCGGCCGCCGAGAAGATCGCGACCGCGCCCTGGGACGAGATCGTGGAGGACGCCGACCCCAACGCCGTCAACCTGCACGGCGCGGTCGCTCAGCTGATGGGCGCGGTCGCCCAGTCCGCCCACACCGCCAACGAGGATCAGCAGCAGCGCATCCTCGACGCCGTCAACAACGCGCGCCGCGAGATCTACCAGATCCTCGGCGAGCAGTGAGCTGCCCGTAGGCTGCCCACGTGGACAGCCTCGTCACAATCGTCGTGCCGGCGCTCGTCGCGGTCCTCACCGCGGCGGGCGCCGTCATCGGAATCCAGTTCCGCGATGTCGATGCCTACGAACGCAGGCGCGGCGTCTGGCAGTGGTTGCTGGTGCTGCTCGCAACGGTGGCCACGATGGGCGCGACCAGCTCTGCGTCCGGTGTCGGGCAGCTGATCGAGGCCGGCGTGATGGCGGTGCTCGCGGTGGCCGCGATCGTCCTCGCGCACGTGATGTGGCGGCGGCGCGTCCCCGACGCCGAACCTCGAACCCTGGCCATCGCGACGGCCGCCGCCATCTCCGCGGTCGTGGTCGTCCTCGGCTCGACCGCGTTCGCGTACGTCTCAAACAAGAGCTGCCGTCAGGTCGAACCTCTCGTCGGGCTGAGCCATCAAGCCTTCATCCTGCCGGTCTTCGACACCAACCGGGGCCCCACGGCCGGCGATTTCGGCGACTGGGCCAAGGCCGTCCGTGACCAGGCGCAGCAGGTCAGCCCCGGCGAAGTCGCCGACCAAGCCGGCAAATTGGCCGACTTGGCCGACCAGATCGCCGACACGGCCCGCAACAACGACAAGGCCAAACACGCGATGCTCGGCACTCAGTACTACGAGGAACTCAAGCCCGTCCTCGCCAAGTGCCACATTCAGATGTGATTTGTGCACATCCACCGGCGCTGACCGCCTGTCGATGTGCACAAATCACTCGATGTCGACCCAATCAAGCGTGCGGCCAACGGCTTTCTGCCAGCCGGCGTAACCCGTCGACCGCTGTTCATCGCTCCAGTTCGGCGTCCAGCGCTGGCCTTCCTGCCAGTTGGCCCGCAGATCGTCAGGGTTCTCCCAGAAGCCGACGGCCAGGCCGGCCGCGTAGGCCGCGCCCAGCGCGGTCGTCTCGGCGACGACGGGTTTGACCACATCCACGCCGAGCACGTCGGCCTGAATCTGCATACACAGCGAGTTGGCCGTGATCCCGCCGTCGACCTTCAAAACCTCAAGGTGCACACCGGAATCGGCTTCCATGGCGTCGACGACGTCGCGGCTTTGGTAGCAGATCGCCTCCAGCGTCGCGCGGGCCAGGTGCGCGTTGGTGTTGTACCGCGACAGCCCGACGATCGCGCCGCGGGCATCCGAACGCCAGTACGGCGCGAACAGCCCGGAGAACGCGGGCACGAAATACACCCCGCCGTTGTCGGAAACCTGACGGGCCAGTGCCTCGCTCTGCGCGGCTCCGCTGATGATGCCGAGCTGGTCGCGCAGCCACTGCACGGCAGAACCGGTCACCGCGATCGAACCCTCAAGGGCGTAAACGGGTTTCGCGTCCCCGAACTGGTAGCACACCGTCGTGAGGAGTCCGTTGTCCGAACGCACGATCTTCTCGCCGGTGTTGAGCAGCAGGAAATTGCCGGTGCCATAGGTGTTCTTGGCCTCACCCGCGTCCAGACACACCTGACCGACCATCGCGGCCTGCTGATCGCCGAGGATGCCCGTCAGCGGCACCTGCCCGGCCAACGGGCCGTCATCGCGCGTGATCCCGAACGAGGCCGGATAGGACGAGGGCTTGATCTCGGGAAGCATCTGGCGCGGAATCCCGAAGAACGACAACAGTTCGTCGTCCCAGTCGAGCGTCTCCAGGTTCATCAGCATCGTGCGGCTGGCGTTGGTGACGTCGGTGACGTGCACGCCGCCGCGATATCCGCCGGTGAGGTTCCACGTCAACCAGGAGTCGGTGGTGCCGAAGATCGCGTCACCGTTCTCGGCATCGCGGCGGACACCGTCGACGTTGTCGAGAATCCACTGGATCTTTCCGCCCGAGAAGTACGTTGCGGGCGGCAGGCCGGCCTTGCGCCGGATGACGTCGCCGCGGCCGTCGCGATCGAGCGCTGCCGCGATCCGGTCGGTGCGCGTGTCCTGCCATACGATGGCGTTGTGATAGGGCCTGCCGGTGTGCTTGTTCCACACCAGCGCGGTCTCCCGCTGATTGGTGATGCCGAGGGCGGCCAGATCCGACGCGGACAGATTGGTCCGGTTGAGCGCGGTCATGATGACCGACGCAGTCCGTTCCCAGATCTCGACGGGATTGTGTTCCACCCATCCGGCCCTCGGCAGGATCTGCTCGTGTTCGAGCTGATGACGGCCCACCTCGGCACCGTCGTGGTCGAAGATCATGCATCGGGTGCTGGTGGTGCCCTGGTCGATCGCTGCGACAAAGTCGGCCACTGTGTTCCTTTCCCGGGTCGCGTCGCTCCTGCCCTCCGAAACGTCCATCATGGCCTACATGGGTAGCGAGACCGCCGATATCGAGCACATGCCCCGTGGCGGACCGAAGGCATCCTGCCTGGACCGGCTGCTGGAGACCGATCGGCTGGAGTATCTGGATCGCGACGACGTCGACGAGGCACGCAAGCGCAGCGTGATCCGCGCACTCGAGTGGACCGGCGAATTCTTCGGCAACCACGAGAAATTCGCGGCGATCGCCCTCGAGCTGGTGGCCGACGCGCCGGACCCGGCAATCCTCGAGCTCGGTGCCGGCCACGGCGGTGTGTCGCGCAAGCTGCTGGAGAACCACCCCACCGCACGGGTCACGGTCACCGACGTCAATCCGGTTTCGGTAGCCGACATGGTCGCAAGCGATTTGGGCCGCCATCCGCGCGCGGTGGTACGCGAGATGGATGCGACCGCGATCGACGCCGCCGACGCAAGCTTCGACCTGGCGGTCTTCGCGTTGTCCTTCCATCACCTGGCCCCCATCCAGGCCTCTCAGGTGTTCGCCGAGGGCACCCGGGTGGCGCGCAAGCTGCTGATCATCGACCTGCCGCGGCCGCCTGCCCCGTTGCACCTGCTGCGGCTGGCCACGATGCTGCCGCTGGCACCGGTGGTGCCGTTCGTGCACGACGGCGTGATCAGTTCGCTGCGCTGTTACAGCCCGTCCGCGCTGCGCGCGCTCGCCGCCCACGCCGACCCCGCCATCAGCGTGGAATTGCGCGGCGGCCTTCGGCTTCCGCAGATCGTGATCGCGGGCCGCGGCTAGCGTCGTGGCCGGGTCAACCGGTGCAACAGCCAAGCCAACGGCACCGTGAACACCAGTGTCACCCCGAAGAGCACCGCCGCCGATCCGGTGTAGATGTGCCAGCCAAGTACCAATTCCATGACCAGGCCCATCACGACCACGTGCAGCAGGAAGATCTCGTAGGAGATCTCGCCGAGCCACACCATGGGCCTGCTGCCCATCAGCCGCCGGTACCGGCTCTCGTCGCGAAGTGCGAGCGGGGCCACGACGAGTGTCGCGATCACCGCGTAGAAGATCGTCTTGAAAAGCTCCTCCGACAGACCGAGCGTTCTCGCGGTCGTGGTTCCGGCGATCGGCGTCGACACCACCAGATAACACGCAAGCGCCAAGGGCAGCGCGGCAAGCGCATAGCACCGCACCCCCATGGCGGCCAGCACCGCCAACATCATGCCGCCGACGAACCAGCACAGGTAGTGCGGCAACCACGATCCGGCACCCACCGGCAGCAGGTCGGTCGCGTGCAACACCACCAGCCAGGCCGGGCTCACCGCGGCGAGCGCGCCCAGGCCGGTGAGCAGCAGTACGGGCCGAAAACGTCGGCGGCACAGCACCACCAACAGCAGATAGGCGAGTAACGGCAGCACCGCGTAGAACGCGACCTCGACTGCCAGGCTCCACATCTGCGACAACCCCTGGTGCAGGTAGACCGTGAAGTAGTCGTCGCTGTAGATCTGGGTCAGGGTCAAATTGCGCACCAGACCTGCCCAGGTGTGGCCGGGATTCGGCGTCACGGGGCGCAATTCGTACACGCCGTACACCACCAGCACCGTCACGACATACGCAGGCATGATGCGGCGGAAGCGATTTCGCGCGTACCGCCATACGCTCGGCCCGTCGCTGCCCTCTACAGCGGCCTGCACCCACGGGCGGAACAGCAGCAGACCCGACAGCACGAAGAAGATCGCGACGCCGATCTCCAGCCGGGCACTCATCAGGCCGACATAGCCCGCCGTCAGCAGTCCCGTGCCGTAAGCGGCGTGGGTGCCCATCACCGTCAGTGCGGCCACGGCACGTACCCCGGTCAGTGCCGCTATTCGGTCAGCGCGCGAAACCTGTTCGAGCCCGCCTTGATCTGCCTCCGCCGATGAGGTCATCGCAAGTTCCGACACTACCGGGGTCGATGACCCGGCCCGGTCTGATTTCACAGGGTTGTCGACGCGCCGCGCTCCAGTTCGATGATGCGGCCGCCCATGCCCCGGTGCTTCATGTCGTCGACGAAGTCGGACAACGGCGACGCGAAAACCCCGTAATCGTCGAAGTGCACCGGGATCACCCTCGGCAGGTTCAGCCGCTCGACCAGATCGGTGCCCTGGCGTCCGTCCATGGTGACGGTCAGGCCGAACGGCAGGTGCCTGCCGAACGGCAATCGGGTGCCGCCCAGATGCAAGACGCCGGCATCGATCGACGAGAATCGGGTCGGTATCTCGTCGAGTTCCTCGACCAGCAGGGTGTCCCCCGAAATGTAGAGGCGCCGTACGGCCGTTCCGTCGGTGAACTCGAGCATGGATCCCATCACCGGCGGCAGCAGCCGGTCCACCGGAGTGGGGGCATGCCGCCCGGGCAGCGCCGTGACGGTGACCGACGAACCGCCTTTGGCAATCCGGTGGCTCTGCCACGTCGACATGCCGACGGCGTGGACGAATCCGCGGCGGGCCAGCCGTTTGGCGGCGTGCGGCGTGGTCAGGATGGGTAGCGTACGGTCGAGTCTGCGCTGCGTCACCCGGTCCCAGTGATCACCGTGCATGTGCGAGAGCACGACCGCGTCGACCGGCGGCAGCCGCTCGATCGACAGCGCAGGCTCACGCAGGCGCTTGGATACCAAGCCATATCCGAGATACGCGTGCTGGCCTTGGTGCAGGAAGTTCGGGTCGGTCAGCAAGGTGATGCCGTCGGCGGTGACGAGCGTGGTGGCATTGCCGACGAACGTGACGGTGATCTGCATGGGACCCGGCTACCCGCCGTGACGATGATTATTCGCGATTCTGTTGCGCGAAGGCCGCTCGACGTTGTTGCATCGCGGTGTGGGCGAAGAGGTCAAGCGGACCGAGTACACGCGGGCGCACCGGCAGGAGTACCGCCGCAAGGTGCAGCTGTGCCTCGACGTGTTCGAAACCATGCTCGCCCAGTCGAAATTCGAGTTCGAGCGCCCGCTGACCGGCATGGAGATCGAGTGCAACCTGGTCGACAGCCAGTACCAGCCGGCCATGTCCAACCGCGAAGTGCTCGATTCCATCGCCGATCCCGCGTACCAGACCGAATTGGGCGCGTACAACATCGAATTCAACGTGCCCCCGCGGCCGCTGCCCGGCCGCGCCGCCCTTGAGCTGGAGGACGAGGTCCGGGCCAGCCTGAACGCGGCCGAGGCCAAGGCCAATGAGGACGGCGCGCACATCGTGATGGTCGGTATCCTGCCGACGCTTATGCCCGAACACCTTTCGGGTAGCTGGATGAGCGAATCGACCCGATACCAGGCACTCAACGACTCGATCTTCACGGCCCGCGGCGAGGACATGGCGATCGACATCGCCGGGCCCGAACGGCTGAGCATCCAGGCCGCGTCGATCGCGCCGGAGTCGGCGTGCACCAGCATGCAACTGCACCTGCAGGTCTCCCCCGCCGATTTCGCCAGGAACTGGAACGCCGCCCAGGTACTTGCCGGGCCGCAGCTCGCGGCGGGCGCCAACTCGCCGTACTTCTTCGGTCACCAACTGTGGGCCGAGACCCGTATCGAGTTGTTCACGCAGGCCACCGACACCCGGCCCGACGAACTCAAGACGCAGGGCGTGCGGCCGCGGGTGTGGTTCGGCGAGCGGTGGATCACTTCGATATTCGATCTGTTCGAGGAGAACGTCCGGTACTTTCCGTCGCTGCTGCCCGAGCTGTCCGACGAGGACCCCGTCGCCGAGCTCGCCGCGGGCCGCGCCCCAACGCTGTCCGAGCTGCGGCTGCACAACGGCACCATCTACCGGTGGAACCGTCCGGTGTACGACGTGGTCAACGGCCTGCCGCACCTGCGGGTCGAGAACCGGGTGCTGCCCGCCGGGCCGACGGTGATCGACATGATGGCCAATTCCGCGTTCTACTACGGGTTGCTGCGGACCCTGTCCGAAGAAGACCGGCCGTTGTGGACGAAGATGAGTTTCGCTGCGGCGCACCACAATTTCACGGCAGGCGCCCAGCACGGGATGGATGCCCGGTTGTACTGGCCCGGTCTGGGCGAGGTGACACCCGACGAGCTGATCCTGCGCCAGCTGCTGCCGCTCGCACACGACGGCCTGCGGCGCTGGGGTGTGTCCGGCGAGGTGTGCGATCGCTATCTCGGCGTGATCGAGGGCCGGGCCAAGACCGGCCAGACGGGCGCGGCGTGGCAGGTGTCCACGGTGCAGGACTTCCAGCAAAGCGGACGGTCGCGACCCGAGGCGTTGGCCGAAATGTTGCGGCTGTATGTCCAGCGGATGCACAGTAACGAGCCCGTCCACACATGGGACTGAGACGCGTACGTTGGTTGGCATGACATCACAAGACGTCTTGGACTGGGATGGCGCCTACCGGGGAGAATCCGGTTTCGAAGGCCCGCCGCCCTGGAACATCGGTGAGCCGCAGCCCGAGCTCGCGGCGCTGCACCAGGCCGGGAAGTTCCGCAGCGATGTGCTTGACGCAGGTTGCGGGCACGCCGAGCTGTCGTTGGCGCTCGCGGCCGACGGCTACACCGTCGTCGGCATGGACCTGAGCCCGACCGCGATCGCCGCGGCCAACCGCGCCGCCCAGGAACGCAACCTGAGCACCGCGAGCTTCGTCCAGGGCGACATCACCTCGTTCACCGGCTACGACGGCCGGTTCAACACGGTCATCGACTCGACGCTGTTCCACTCGCTGCCGATCGAGGGCCGCGACGGCTACCTCAGCTCGATTCACCGCGCGTCGGCACCGGGCGCCAGCTACTTCGTGCTGGTGTTCGCGAAGGGCGCGTTCCCCTCCGAGATGGAGGTCAAGCCGAACGAGGTGACCGAGCAGGAACTGCGGGCGGCGGTCTCCAAGCACTGGGAGATCGACGACATCCGGCCTGCGTTCATCCACGCCAACGCGATCGCGATCCCCGATGCGCCGTTCGATCCGCCGCCGCACGGCGTCGACGAAAAAGGCCGCATCAAGTTCCCGGCCTTCCTGCTCACCGCGCACAAGGCCGGCTAGGCATCCCGTAGGCGCTGAACCCGTCCGGGACAGCCGCCTACAGCAGTTCGCGCGTCAGGCGCACGTCGCGTACCCGCTTGGGCCGGGCACTCACCACGCTGGTGGGAGGCAACGGGTCAAGCGGGGCGTGGCTTGCGGCGTGTTGTCCGGTGTCGGCGGTGTCTACCTCGACGGCATCGTTGCGATCGGACATCAGGACCTCCCGGCGTCACGGATACCGCCGACGCTATAACAGCTCACCGCCGGACAACACTGGCCGAACGGGCAGTTGCAGAACCACCCGGTCAGACGACGTTCACGACCGATTGGGGCGGGCTACCCCACGCCTGACCCGAATAGCGTTGTCCGGCATGGCCGTTACCGTACTCGGGCCGGCACCGGTCGATCCGCTGGCGCCGGCACCGCGGGGTGTGTGGAGCGGCAACGGGGTGCGGGTACGCCGGCGTCGTGGGCCACACCGTGACCACACCGGCACGGTCTGCACACCACGGTTCTGCGCTCAGCGCCGCGGCGGCGCCCTGACCGTTGAACACGATCTCACGCCGGATGAGCTGTCCGACGAGCTCGCCATCCTGCTGACCGACGAACTCGGCGCGAGCGGAGTACTGCGCGGGCAACCCGACTTCGAGCTCGTGTTCACCGGCATCGTGCGCTCCACGGTCGACGGCGGAATGCCCGCGTGGTCACGGTTCTACCGCAACTCGCTGGCCGCGCTCGAATCCGGCCGTGCGGCATTCGCGCCGGTCCACGAGCGGGCCATGCAATTGACCGCCGGCTCACAGGTACTCGACCTCGGCTCGTGCTTCGGGTTCTTTCCGCTGCGCATGAGCCGGGCCGGATTCGAGGTGACCGCAACAGATCTCAGTGCGCCCACGATGGATCTGCTCAGCCGCGTGAGCTTCCAGTTGTGCCGGCCGGTGCACACCTTGGCCTGCGACGCCGCGCACGTGCCAATTGCCGACGGCGCGGCCGACACCGTCACCGCCCTGCATCTACTGGAGCACCTGAGCCCGGCGGCCGGCGATGCGGTTCTCGCCGAGGCGCTACGGCTGGCCCGGCGCCGAGTGATCGTCGCGGTGCCCTTCGAAGACGAACCGCAGGCCTGCTACGGGCATGTGCGCCGATTCGATGTCGCCGAGCTGGTTCGGTTGGGTGAACGGCTCAGCCACACTCATCCGGGTGTGCACGTCACCGTCTCCGAGCATCACGGCGGTTGGCTTGTGCTCGATCAGGCGACGAAACGGTCGAGGGCCCGCACGCCCAATTCCCCCATCGCCCCACCGGATTCATGTCCCATGCCCGGCACGATGTGAAGCTCGGCGGCCGGCCAACGCTGGGCGAGCTGCCACGCGATGTCGGGTGGACCGCTGACATCGAGCCGACCGTGAATCAACGCCGCCGGTATGTGCGCGATCTTGTCGACGTCGCGGAGTAGTTCGCCCTCGGCCCGCCACGCGGCGTGGCACCAATAGTGAGTGACCAAGCGCGCGAAGCACATCCGGTCCTCGGGCGCCATCTCGACGTGCCATGGCCGAGGCTCGGGACCGAGGTTGATGTGCGAGTCCTCCCATTCACACCAATCCCACGCCGCCTTGTCCCGCACGCCCGGGTCGTCGTCGGCGAGCAGCCGTGCATACGCGTCGACGAGGCTGCCGTCCCGGTCGGCCATGGGCACGCCGTCACGAAACCGCGCCCACTCGGCCGGAAACAACCGCCCGACATCGCGCGTGATCCACCGCACCTCGCTCGGCGTCGTGGTGGTGACCGCCGTCAACTTCATCGCCGCGACGCGCTCGGGATGCCGTTCGGCGTAGGCCAACGCCAGCGTCGTACCCCACGACCAGCCCGCGACCACCCACCGATCCACGCCCAAATGTGTTCGCAGCACCTCCATGTCGGCGATCAGGTGATCGGTCGTGTTGACTGCGAGATCAACCGATGGATCGCCTGCGTGGGGTGTGCTGCGGCCGCTGCCCCGTTGGTCGAACAGCACGATGCGGTACCGCTGTGGATCGAAATACCGCCGCATGCCGGGCTTCGAACTCGACCCCGGACCACCGTGCAGTGCGACGGCCGGGAAGCCGGACGGGTTCCCACAGGCCTCCCAGTAGATCGAGTTGCCGTCGCCGACGTCGAGCATGCCGGACTCGTACGGTTCGATCGGCGGGTACCACTCGCGACCTTGCCCCATGCCGCCGACCGTACTAGATCGCTAGATCAACCCGCGCTTGCTGGCGGCGTAGACCGCCTCGGCCCGGCGGCTGACGTCGAGCTTGCGCATGATGTTGCTGACGTGGAATTTCGCCGTCGTCGCGGAGATGAACAGCTTCTCGCCGATCTTGATGTTGGACAACCCCGCCGCCAACAGCCGCAACACTTCGATCTCGCGGTCGGTGAGCTGCTCGCGGGGCTCGGTGCGTCCGCTCAGCGAGCGCACGACCGCGGCCGCGCTGCGGGAATCGAACGCGCTGTCGCCGGACGAGATCGCGCGGATCGCGCGCACGAGTTCGGTGGTGTCGACGTCCTTGACGACGTAGCCGCGGGCCCCGGCGTGCACGGCCCGTACCACGAGATCCTCGTCGAGGAACGTCGTCAGCACCAGCAGACCGACCTCGGGATGCGCGGCAGACAGCTTGGTGCACAACGACAAACCTTCGAAGTCCGATCCGGCGGACAGTTTGAGGTCGAGCAGCACGACATCGGGTTTGACGGCCGCCACCATCGCCTCGGCCTCGGGTTCGCTCGATGCCTCGCCGACCACGATCAGGTCCTGTTCGCGTTCCAGCAGTGAACGCAGGCCCTGCCGCAGGATGGCGTGGTCGTCGACGAGTGCCAATCGAATCACGTCAGTGCCTCCTGGGTATCGTCGCGACCACGCGGACCCCGCCGATCCGGGACCGCTGCACCGCGAACGTGCCGCCGTGTTCCCGGCAGCGGGCAAGCATGTTGGCCAGGCCGCGGTGGTGGCCGTCGACATCGGTCGCGTCGGCAAGCCGCAGCATGAGGCGCAACTTGTCCGGATCGCCGGTGCCGTCGTCGGAGATCGACAGTGTCACCACGTCCTGCCGGTAGCGCAGCCGGACGATCGCGCGGGTTGCGTTGCCGTGCATAGCCGTATTGAACAGGGCCTCGCCCGCCACGCGCAGCAGTGCATGCTCGACCTCGCTGGGCAGTTCGGCAACCGCGCCCTCGACGCGCAGCGTCACGCGCAGATCCTCGGGCATGTGCACGGTCGCGAGCTGTTCGAGCAGTTCGGGCAGCGTGGAGCGGCTGGCGTCTTCGGGATGGTTCAGCGCGTAGATCGCCGACCGCAGCTGCTCGGTCGCCGACCGGGTCAGGGTCTTGGCCATGTCCAGTCGATCGACGAGATCGCCCGCGCCCAGCGACATGACCTCGCTGCGGCACACCTCGATCTGCATGCCTGCCGACAGCACGGTCTGGGTCACGCTGTCGTGCAGTTCGCGCGCGATGCGGTGGCGTTCGTTGTCGAGCACCTGATGCCGTTGTGCCGCACCGAGTTCGCGCTGGGTGGCCAGCAGCTCGGCGTTGCGGGCCTCCGACTGCGCGAGCAGGGTCTGCGAACGCTGGAACAGTTCGCAGTTGTGCAGCGCGACGGCGGTCTGGCTCGACAGGATGCGCATCACGGTCTCGTCGGTGCCGTCGAGGGTGCGGTGGCTCGGCGTCCATGCCGCGAACGCGCCGATCACGCCGCCGTCGAGTTCGATCGGCACATGCGCGTGATGTGGTTCGATGACCGGAAGCCGGAACTGGGCCAGCTGGCCACGCAGAATGTCGTTGAGCCGATTGAGCACCGCGTCGGGCAGGTGCGGCACCGGATGCTTTGCGCCGGAGAGCCCTTCGAACGAGTAGGCATGGCCGTCGGCGTCGAGGATCAGGTGGCGCGGCCGGGCTTCGGGCAGGGCGCCGTCGGCGAGAGCGAGCAGCACCCAGTCGGCACCGAGATGGGTGCGGGCCGCCTCGGCGACCGCACGCACGAGTTTCTCGGGACCGTTGACGGTCTGCACGAGCGCGCGCGATATCGCTTCGAGCGCCGCGATCACCCGCTCGGTGCGCTGCGCGGCGACCCGGAATTCGGGATAGAACGTGGGCTTGCCGGACCGAACCCCGGTGAGCCGCTCCAGATCCGGAGCCCTCATAGCGCGGCCCGGAACAGCGCACGCAACTGGGCCTCGTCGGCCGGGCGAGGGTTGGTGGTGATGCACGCGTCGGCCATGGCGTTGCGCGCGAGCACCGGCACGTCCTCGTCACGCACACCCAGATCGCCGAGCCCGCGCGGCACCCCGACCTGCCGCGCGAGCTCTTGGATCCGATCCGCCAGCGCCAGCGCGGATTCCAGCTCGGGTGCGCGTTTGTCGGCGATTCCGAGACAGGACGCGATGGTCGCGAACGGCGCCGGGTCGGCCTCGGCGTTGAACCGCACCACGTGCGGCAGCAGCACCCCGTTGATGACGCCGTGCGGCAGGTCGAGCAATCCGCCGACCTGATGACTCATCGCATGCGCGGCGCCGAGGATGGCGTTGGTGAACGCGAGGCCCGCTTCCAGCGCGGCCTGCGCCATCAGCACGCGGGCAGGCATCTCCTGCGGGCGCTCGATGGTGGTCACGAGGTTTTCGGTCACCATGACCACCGAGCGCAGTGCGTGATGGTCGGTGAGCTGGTTGTGCCCGAGCGAGACGAATGCCTCGATGCCGTGCGTCAGGGCGTCCAAACCGGTTGCGGCGTTGAGCCATTCGGGCATGGTCGTGAGCAGCCGGGGATCGATGACGGTGATGTCGGGCACCAGCGCGCGGCCCAGGATCGTGATCTTGGTGTTGCGCGTGGTGTCGGTGACGATGCAGAACTGCGAGACGTCGGCCCCGGTGCCCGACGTCGAGGGCAGCACCACGAGGGGCGGGATCGGCATGGTGGCCTTGTCCACGCCGGCGTAGTCGAGGATGGCGCCGCCGTTGGCCGACAGGATCGCGATGCCCTTGGCCGCGTCGATCACCGACCCGCCGCCGAGCGCGATCAGGACGTCGCAGCCGTGCGACCGGTAGAACTCGTGCCCGGCGGTGATCTCGTGATCCTTGGGGTTCGGGGTCAGCCCGCTCCATACATGCGCCGTCACGCACTGCGCACGCAGGTGCCCGACGAGTTCGTCGACCCAGCCGGCCTCGATGAGCCCGGGATCGGTGACGAGCAGCGGCCGCAACCCGCCGAGCCGCACCGCGGCGTGCGCGGCTTCGGCCATCGAGTCGATGCCGAACACGATCTCCGGCGCGTGAAATTTCAACAGCCGGGTCGGCACGCCCGACCTACCCACGGGCACCGTCATCGGCGCGATCTCCGCCTGCGCTATCACGTCGCGCACTCCCTGCTGTGTGATCCACGTAACACGACCACCCTACGTGGGCCGGCAGGCACAACCAATGTGCAGGTGGGCAGGTGCGTACCTACCCGATCGGGTAGGTAGTGCGGTCAGGACAGGGCGTGTGCGAGTTCCCCGGCGCGAGCGGTGAGCTGCTCGGCATCGCGCGCGACCACAACTTTGTCGCAGACCTGCGCGTACTCGGGCATCGCGCAGGTCGCCTGGCGCCAGTACCGGATCGGCTCGGGCGTCACCCACGCCAGCCGGTGTACGCGGCGGCGCAGCGCCCGCAGCCGCTCGACGCCGGACTGCAGCCCGCCGCTGCGGCCGTCGCCGACCACCAGCACCGCCGTCCGGGAATCCAGCGCGCCGGCCTGCCCGTCGAGCATCTCGTCGAACACCTGCCCGTAGTCGCTGCTGGCCTCCAGGTCCAGCTGCGCCTCGGCGAGTACCGCGGCCAGCGCGTCGTCGCCGCCGGCGCGCAGCAGGATCTCGGTGACGTCGACGGGACGGTCGACGAATGCCATCACCCGGCACCGGTGCGCCCGCCGGTGCATGGCCTGCGCGAGCCGCAGTGTGAACGCGGTGACCGGCCGCACCGACAGCGACACGTCGGCGATGACGAGCAACCGGATGCGGTCCGGCAGCGGCGTGCGCATCACCAGGTGGAACGGGACGCCGTCGGTGCGCAGGCTCGCCCGCGTCGTGCGGCGCATGTCGAGCCGGCCCCGCCCGCGCTCGCGGGGCCGCGGTCGCGGCGCACCCCGCATCCGGCGCAACACCTCGTGGCAGGCCAGGTCTATGTCGGCGGCGAGCCCCACGTCGGCGGGCCCGTCGGGACCCTCGGGCTCGGCTGCAAGCCCGCAGCGGTCGGCCAGCGCAGCGACGAACCCCTCGACCGCCTGGCTGAGCTGGCTCAGTTGTTCGGCCGTCAACGGTTGATCGCCGGCGTCCTCGCCGTACGTGCGGGTGGGATCGTAGGCGTCCAGCCACGCCAGGATCGATTCCGGATCGTCCCAGTGCAGGCCCCCGGCGACGACGGGTGCCACCGAGTCGGCGAGGTCGCCTGCCATGCTCGACGCCGCCCGGTTCACCTCGACGGTATAGCGCACGCCCCTTCTGCCGCTGTCGGTTTCGGCCGACACGGTCAGCTGGTTGTCGGCGCCCGTCACACTGAAATCGTCGTCGTCCTTGTGCGGATTGAAGCCCTTGTCGGCCTCCGGGGTGTCGAAGTGATCGCCGACTTCGGCGGCGCGTTCGTTGTATTCGGCGTAGCGCCCGATCTCTTGGTTCTCATCGATCTCGAGCTGGTCGGGCAGGCCCGAGCCGGTGTGCGCACGGCTCGGGACCGCCCCCGGCTCGTGATGTGCCACGTCCACGGCGCCGAACATCGCGTCGAAGGCGCGGTCGAATCCGCGTTGTTCGCGACCGTATTTCGCGCAGGTGGCACGCAACGCGGCCCGCAGGGCCGTCAGATCCTTGGCGCCGAGGAGGCCCAGGACGCGACGCACCTCGATCACCTCGGCGGGCGAGGTCGCCACGCCGGCCCGCCGCAGCAGCTGACCGAATGCCGCCGCGGCGATGTCGAGGATCTGAGCCGGTGTCACTTTCGGCCGCCGCGTCCGCGGAACGCCGCGGTGGTGGTGTTGGCCGGCCGCGACGCCACGGTGACTCGCTCGTGCACTTCGGTTGCGACAGTGGGTGTTTGCGTGAGGTGACGCAGCGCGATGTCGCGGTCGCTCGTGAACTTCACCAACGTCGACAGCAGCAGGTCCTGCGGCACGTCCCCGCCGAGCAGCGCAGCCGCGCGTGCCCCGTCGATCACCTCGGAGATCGACGGGCTCTTGCGCAGCGGAAGCTCACGCAGGGTTCGCGCGAGTTCGACCACGTCGGCCACCACCGCGGGTTCGACGTGCGGCGCCCGGACGCCGACGATGTCGCGTTCCCGTTGCGGCGTAGGGAAGTCGAGATGAAAGTGCAGGCAACGACGCTTGAGCGCGGCCGACAACTCGCGAGTGTCGTTGGAGGTCAACACGACCCACGGCACCGTGCGGGCCACGAACGTCCCGATCTCGGGGATCGTGATCTGCCGCTCGGCGAGCACCTCAAGCAGCAACGCCTCCATGGCTTCCTCGGTGCGGTCGACCTCGTCGATCAGCAGCACGACGGGCTGCTCGGACAGCACCGATTCCAGTAGCGGACGCACCGACAGGAAGTCCTCGGTGTAGAGGTTCCCGGCGATCTCGTCAATGGCGCTGGCATCAGCGGCGATTCGATCACGCAACATCTGTACGTGCAGCAGCTGTTTGGCGTAATCCCATTCGTAGAGCACGCGGTTGTCGTCGAGTCCCTCATAGCACTGCAGCCGGACCAACTTACGGCCGCCCGCCGCGGCGAGCGCCTTCGCCAGTTCGGTCTTGCCGACACCCGCAGGGCCTTCCAGCAACAGCGGCCGGTCGAGTGCGGTCGCGAGATGCACCACGGTGGCGAGGTCGGTGTCGGCGATGTAGTCCTGCTCGCGCAATGCGTCGGCGAGTTCAGCGGCGCTGTCGAACGAGATCGGCTCGTCGTGCATGGGAATGGTCACGGTGGTCACGGCTGCCTCCAGGGGGTGGGGCAGAGCAGGGGCGTGCTCGGATGGGGGCGACAGCTCCGCCCCTGCTCTGCCACCGGGTCAGTAGGACTCGTTGATCGCGTGGCCGACGACGGGGATCATCGACTCGACGGTGACCTCACGCGGATTGCCCGGCGTGCACCAGTCGTCCTGGATGTGTTCGGAGATCGCGAGGACCGTCTTGTCGTCGCCCTTGATCACCTCACCCCGGCCCGCGTACTTTCCGGTGTTCATCCGGTTCTTGTCGTACGAGTCGGTGCGAATCTGGCTGAAGTTGTCGGGGATTCCGACGTCCTGTGACAGCCGGATGGCGGCTTCCACCGCGGCGTCGGCAGCCTGCACGGTGGTCATGTTGCGCGTGTCGACGCCCATGGCCGTGGCCAACTGCGCATAGCGCTCGTAACGCGCCGGCAGGTTGTACTCCCACACACGGGGCAGCGCGATCGCGTTGTTGAGGCCGTGGTGGCTGTCGAAGAATGCGCTGACGGCGTGGCTGATCGAGTGCACGATGCCAAGGCCACCGGAGTTGAACGCCTGCCCGGCGATGTACTGCGCGTTCATCATGCCTTCGCGGGCCTTGAGGTTGCGCGGTTCGAACACCGCCTCCCGCAGGTGCTTGGCGACGAGTTCGACCGAGTACAAGGCGTTTCCGAGCGACGGCGCGAAGTCCAGCCGCGACACGAACGGCTCACTGCCGTGCGCGAGGACGTCGAAACCGCAGTATGCGGTGAAGTGCTGCGGGCAGCTGTAGTACAGCAGCGGATCGTCGATCGCGAGCGTGACGATCGTCGCCTCGTCGAATCCGACCCACTTGTGCGGGTGGTCCATGTCGGAGGTGTCGGTGATGACGTAGGCCCACGACGTCTCCGAACCCGTTCCGGCCGTGGTGGATACCGCGATGTGGGGCGGGTTCTGCTTGTTGGTGGACTTCGCGAAACCTTCGAACTCGTTGATGTTGCGGCCGTCGTGGGCGATCACCACGCGGGCGCCCTTCGCGGCGTCATGGCTCGAGCCTCCGCCGATCGAGATGATGCTGTCGCACTTCTCCTGCTGGTAGAGCGCGGCGGCTTCCATGACGTTGTAGTCCTTGGGGTTGGACTCCACCTTGTCGTAGAGCACGACCTCGACGCCCTGGTACTCGATCTTGCCGGTGAGTTCCTCGATGATGCCCGAGCCCCGCAGGCCCGTGGTCATCAGCAGCGTGCGCTTGAAGCCCAGGTTCTTGGCCTCCACGCCGATGATGTCGTGTGCGCCGACGCCGAGCAGCGCGCGCGGGAACGGATGGAACTCCTTGATCGGAAAGTCCCAAATCTGGTTCAGCTCAATGGCCATTGGATCCTCCTTCTGTCGTGTGACACCACCGTGAACGTTGGTGTGGCGCGTCACAACGATTCGAAGGCGTTACCCGCCGACCGGCATGCCAGAACTGTCCGATCGGGTAGGTCGCGGCCCACTCGTAACGGTGGGTCGCCGTGTGTGGCCGTTCGGCGCCCGGGGATCCGTCCGGTTCAGTCGTTGATGCGCGTCGGTGGGTCGGCGAAAACGAAATCAAACGGATACTCGTGGCCGGGACCCATCACATCGCATCGTTTGACCGGCACCAGGTGGGAGCTGAGGCCACTGGGCACGTACTGGAAAACTCCCACACAACGTTCCCACGTGCCGTCGGGCTGAATGGGCCCGTCGCACTTGCTGATAACAGGTCCGCCGTAGAGGCAGCCCGCGCTCGCCGGCGGCGCTGTGGCAGTCAACCCTCCGGCAAGCAGCACGACAGACAGCCCTCCGATGATGCAGAGCTTCATGGGGCTCTCCCGTCACATCGCCGCCCGGCACTTGGCTGGCTAGTACCGTCGGCAACACCGCGAACAACCGTTGACGTTACCGCTTGCGCACGTGGTTTGTGCGCGCAGTTCAGAAACCGAAGTCACTCAGGCCGGGGTGGTCGTCCGGTCGCCGGCCCAGCGGCCAGAAGAACTTACGGTCGTCCTCGGCGATCGGCGCGGTGTTGATCGACGCGTGGCGCGTGTGCATGAGCCCGTACTCATCGAACTCCCAGTTCTCGTTTCCGTACGACCGGTACCAATTGCCCGCATCGTCATGGTTCTCGTAGGCGAACCGGACGGCGATGCGGTTGCCGTCATACGCCCACAGTTCCTTGATCAGCCGGTAGTCGAGTTCGGTGTTCCACTTGCGGGTCAGCAGCGCGACGATTTCGTCTCGGCCCGTCGCGAACTCCGCGCGGTTGCGCCAGCGCGAGCCGACGGTGTACCCGAGTGACACCCGCAGCGGGTCCCGCGTGTTCCATGCGTCTTCGGCCAATCTGACCTTCTCTATTGCACTTTCACGGGTGAACGGCGGCAACGGCGGCCTGGCGGATTCCGACATTCGACTCGCTCCCTTCAGCGGAGAACGATCGTTCTCCTTCATCTGCTACCGTAGAGAACGTTGGTTCTCCGCGCAAGGAGCGAAGGGTGTTGGATCAGGAAACGGCCCAGGAGCGGGCTCTCGAAGCAGCCGAACAGCTCTTCTACAGGCGCGGCATCCAAGCGGTCGGCATGGATGCCGTGCGCACCGCATCCGGGATATCCCTCAAGCGCCTGTATCAACTGTTCCCGTCGAAAGAGGAACTGGTTCTGGAGTTTCTGCGGCAGCGCGATTCGCGATGGCAGCGCGCGCTCGTCGACCATGTCGAAGCCCAGAAGCCGGCCGAGCGAGTCACCGCGGTGTTCGACTGGCTCTACAACTGGTTCTCCGAACCCGACTATCGCGGGTGTGCCTTCATCAATTCGTTCGGCGAACTCGGCGGCGTCTCACCCGCGGTCGCCGAACAGGCACGCCACCACAAGCGCGTCTTCCATGACTACCTCGCCGACCTCGTCGAAGCCGCCGGCCGACCACGCGCTCTCGGCGGTCAGCTCGCGCTACTCGCCGAAGGCGCGATCACCACAGCCGCGATCTTCGGTACGCCCGATCCCGCACACCAAGCACGGGAAGCCGCACAAGTCTTGATGCGGGCGTGATCGCGCGTCAGTGTCCGTTAGGGCCTTCGCCCAGCGCCGTCGCGAAATGCTCCAGGTCGTCGAGTGTCGTGTCGATGTGCGGCGAGATCCGCAGCACCGGCTTGGTCATCTCGAACGGCGCACGCATCACCTCGCAGGCCGTGGTGACGATGCCGCGTTCGGCGATCAGCCAGGCCCGGACCGTGGTGGGATCGGCACCGTCGGTCGGTTCCAGGGTGGTGATCGCGGTGGGCTCGTCGACAGGTTCGATGACGCGCCAACCGGATACATCGGCCAGGACCCTGCGGGCAGTGCGGCCCACCTCCGCGAGCCGGGCCCGCACGAGGTCCGGCCCGGCCGCCAAGTGCTCGCCGATGGCCACCGAGAACCCGATCCGGGCCGCCGCATTGTGTTCGCCGTGCTCGAAGCTCTGCAGCAGGTTCACCGGCACATCCCAGTCCACCGGGGGAAGCTGTCGTTGCAGCCGTTCGGCGAGTTGCGGCCGCACAGCCAGGACTCCGACACCGCGCGGCCCCGACAACCACTTGCGGGACGACGAATACAGCGCATCGGCGCCGACATTGCAGTCCAGATGCCCGAGCGCCTGCGCGGCGTCGACCACGATCGGGATGCCTTCGGTGCGGCAGGCCGCGACGAACTCGGCGACCGGCTGCGCAACACCCCGGTGGCTCGCCAGCGCAGTGAAGTGCACGAGCGCCGGGGGATTCGCCGCTAACTCACGTACGGCCTCGTCGACAACCACCCGGCCGTCGCCATCGACCGGCAGTGCTCGCACCTCAAACCCGTTGGCCGCCATGACCGCAAGGTTGGGCCCGAATTCGCCGGGCAGACACGCCAGTGTCCGCTCCCCCGGCCAGCTCGCGAGCAACAGACCCAACGAATGGTTGGAGCCGGTCGTGTAGACGACATCCGACGCATCGAACCCGGTGAGCGCCGCGACCGCGGCCCGCCCGGCGTCGAGTACGGGGGCGGCGGCTTCGAGCGCGACGTATCCGCCCACCTCGGCTTCGTGGCGGGCATGCGCGGTGGCGGCGTCGATCACCGCGAAGCTCTGCCGCGAGCACGCGCCGCTGTCCAGATGCAGGCCGGCGACTTTGGGGCGGGCATCCCGCCACTGCTGCGCGAGACTCATTTCACCGCCAGCGACAAGCCGAAATCGTCTGCCGAATCGGTCCACCAATGAGTCTGCCGCAGACCGGATTTCGCGAGCTCGGCGGCGACACCATCCGGCCGGAACTTACACGACACCTCGGTGAGCATCTCCTCACCGGCGGCATAGGCAACGTCGAGATCCAGCGCCGCGATCCGGACCTGCTGCGGGGTGCGCGCGCGCAACCACATCTCGATCCGCTCCTCGACGCTGTTCCACTTCGCGACATGGTCGAAGGCGTCCAGGTCGAAATCGGCGTCGAGCTCGCGGTTCACGACGGCCAGCACATTGCGGTTGAACGCGGCCGTGACACCCGCGCTGTCGTCATAGGCCCGCACGAGCCGCTCGGAGTCCTTCACCAGATCGGTGCCGAGCAGCAGGCTGTCGCCGGGTTGAAGCGTGTCGGCGAGGGCGCTCAGGAAATCCATCCGCGGGCCGGGTGTCAGGTTCCCGATCGTCGAGCCGAGAAACACGACCAGCCGCCGCCCGACGCGCGGGATCTTGCCGAGGTGTTCTTCGAAATCACCGCACACCGCGTCGATCTCGATGCCCGGATACTCGCGGCCGATCGCGTCACCGGCGGCGCGCAGCACCCCGGCGTCGACGTCGAACGGGATGAAGCGGCGCAACGACCCGCCCGCACGCATGGCGTCGAGTAGCATTCTGGTCTTCTCCGAGGTCCCGCTGCCGAGCTCGACGAGAGTGTCGGCTCCGGCCGCGGCCGTGATCTCGGCGGACCGCTCCCGCAGGATCTGCGCCTCGGTGCGGGTCGGGTAGTACTCGGGCAGCCGAGTGATCTGGTCAAAGAGATCACTGCCCACCGAGTCGTAGAACCATTTGGGTGGAAGGGTTTTCGGGGTCTGCGTAAGTCCGTCGCGCACATCGCGGCGCAACGCGGCGGCCGCGGAATCGGCCGCGAGGTAGTTCGACAGCGAGAGCGTCATGCCGGTCCTTTCAGAGGTGTCAGCTCGACGTGAGAGTCCTGCACATGGACGAGATGGCGGTCCGGGATGTCCTGCCAGCCGGGATCGTCGTCGTAGGGCTCGCTCGCCAGCACCACGCCGTCAGAACAGCGCAGCAGCGACAGGGTGTCACCCCAGGTCGTGGCGAGCATACGAGAGCCGTTGGCGGCCAATATGTTCAGCCGGGCATTCGGGTCACGACCACCGACCTCGACGATCGTGTCACCCAGCGCGTCGAGGCCGCGCTCGAAGATCAGTGCCGCGAGCACCGCGCTGTCGACCGCGGATTCGGCACGCGCCGTGAGCGGCAGAACCGCACGGTCGACGAGGCCGTTGTGCGACAGCAGCCACTGGCCGTCGCTGAACGGAGCCGATGCCGACGGTTCGATCGGCATGCCGATGGTCGCCGACCGCACCGCGGCCACGATGCAGCCGCTGCGCAGCGCGGGGGCGACCGACGCGAACGAGGCATCGCCCCACAGCGGTTTGTCGCTGCGCCAGCGCGCGGGCGTCGGCAGATCAGGCGAGAAAAAGCCCGCACCCCAACCGTCGGCGTTCATCAGGCCGTGCTTCTGGCGCCGTGGCGCATAGGACTGCACCAGCAGCGCCTGCGGCGGTTCGAGCACGAGCGAGGCCACCGACCGGGGTTCGCCGAGCCAGCCCAGGTGCCGGCACATTACGAGGCGTCCCAGGCCAGCCGGACGCCCGAGAAGATCTGCCGCCGGATCGGATGGTCCCAGTTGCGGAAGCTGGGCCGCAGAATGCTGGGCGCGACCGCCCACGAACCGCCACGCAGGACCTTGTAATCGCCGTCGAAGAACGGCTCGGTGTAGCGGTCGTACACCATCGGCGTGAAGCCGGGCCACGGACGTAACGGCGAGCTCGTCCATTCCCAGACGTCGCCGAGCATCTGCTCGACGCCGTAGGCCGACGCGCCGTTCGGATACGCCCCGACGGGTGCGGGCCGGAGCGCATCGCCGCCGAGGTTGACCAGCATCTCGGTCGGCTCCGAAGCGCCCCAAGGGAATCGGCGCCGGCTGCCGGCGACGGGATCCCACGCGCAGGCCTTCTCCCATTCGATCTCGGTCGGCAGTCGCGCTCCCGCCCAAGCCGCATAGGCCTCGGCTTCGAAGTACGTGACGTGCTGGACGGGTTCGTCGGGCGGGATCGCTTCGGTGTGGCCGAACCGGGTGCGGGTGCCGTCGGCGTTCCAGAACTGCGGCGCCGTCAGACCCGCCTCCTGCCGGTGGGACCACCCGCGTTCGGACCACCACCGCGGTTGGTCGTATCCGCCGTCGGCGATGAACTCACGCCATTCCGCGTTCGTCACCGGGACGCGGCCGATGCGGAACGAGGCCACGTCGACGACGTGCGGCGGCCGTTCGTTGTCGAGCGAATGCGGTTCGGTGAGCTCGTCCACCCCGAGCACGAACGGTCCGCCCGGTATCAGCACCGAGGTGCCCGCGAGCCCGGACCGCCCGGCGGGCAGGGCCGCTCCGGCGTCGAGTATCGCCGGGCCTTCGCGCAGGCTCAGCGCCTGCAGCATGGTCTCGTCGTGCTGGTTCTCGTGGCTGATCACGAGCCCGAAGTTGAACCCGGGATCCTCGTCGTGCAGCGCGTCGAGCGCGTCGAGGGCCTTGGACCGCACGGTGGCGCAGTAGGCCCGTGCGTCAGCGGGCGGCAGCAGCGGCAGGTCGACTCGGCTCGCGCGCGAATGCACGAACGCGTCATACAGCCGGTCCACCTCGGGCGTCAGCATCCCGGGCCGGTTCGGATTGCCGTCGCGCAGGAGCCACAGTTCTTCCTGCTGGCCGATATGGGCCAGATCCCACACCAGCGGACTCATCAGCGGGTTGTATTGGCGGTGCAGTTCTGCGTCGTCGAAGTCGACGAGGCGCAGGGTTCGCTCCCGGGCTCTCGTGAGCTCTCGGGCCAGCATCTCGCGTGTGGTCAAAGCTCACCTTTCGCCAGTTGGCTCACCGCGGCGGCGATCCCGTGTTGCACTGCCCGATCGGCGAAGTCGTCGGCCGGGCACCGTCCCTGTTCGACCGAACGCACCAAATGCCGCATCGATTCCTCAAGCTCGGCCGGTGCCCGCTCGGCCGCGGCCTGTACGCACGTCAGCGCGGCGGCATGCAGGTGGCGATCGGCCAGGCCGGCCTGCGCGGCGCGATCCCACGCGGTGGCGACCGATTCGGTGGCCTGTGCGGCGATCTCCGCGGCGGCCGGATCATCGAGCAGCGTGGTGAGGGTGAACACCGCCGCGGGCCACAGCGCGTCGGACACGCTGTCGAGATAGCGGATCTCCAACCATCGACGCGGCCGCACGGGCGGGAACAACGTCGTGAGGTGGTAGTCGAGGTCGGCTTCGGTGGGCCGGCGGCCACCCAAGACGGCCCGGCCGTCGGCCCAGTCGGCGAACGGCACCCAGTTCGTCACCGGAACCGCACCGGGCGAATTCACCAGCATCACGGGCGCCCGCATCGCATAGCGCGCCCAGTCGCTGGCCGGATCATCGCCGTCCACACCGAGGATCGGCCCGCACCGGGCGGAATCCAGCTGGCCCCACACCCGCTGGCGCGTCGAACTCCAGCCGGTGAACTGACCGCCCAAAACCGGCGAATTCGCCGTGATGGCAATCATCATCGGCCCGAGCGCATGCGCGAGCCGCACGCGATCGGCCCAGCCGTCGCGCGGTCCGGCATCGAGATTGACCTGGACCGAAGCCGTCGACGTCATCATCGCGGCACCCGGTTCGGACGATCCGCTGGCCGCGAAGAACTGCTCCATGGCCTGATAGCGCTGCCCGGGGTTGACGCGCTGCGTCGGCCGCAACGGATCGGTGCCGAGCAGCACGAGCCCCAGACCTTCGCGCGCGAACGCCGCGCGCAGCACGGCCCGGTCGGCCAGCAGCGCGCCGATGGCTGCCATCGGACCGTCGAACGGCGGACCGGACAGTTCAACGGCGCCGCCCGGCTCGACCGTGATCCGGCTACCGCCCGGCAGTGGCGGCACGGTCGCGATCACCGCCGAAAGCTCATCCCAGCCCGGACGCCGCATCGGATCGGCGAGGTCATAACAGTGCGCCTCGATCTCAAGACCGACCCGCCCGGTCGGCCCGTCCTGCAGGCAACCGGCGCCGACATGTGCTGCGGCCTGCTCTGCGCTGGTGAACTCCTTGGGTGGTAGGCGGCCTGGGTCAACTCTGATGGGTACGGCCATGGCAACACCCCTCCCGGTCCTCACCGGTGTCGGACCGTCTGGTGTCCTCTATCTTCCAGATGGCACCGACAAGTCGCGACCCTGTTATTGCCCGAGCGTGTTCTGCATCGCGCCGGCCAGCACGTTGACGGCGGGGCCGCCGTTGCCGGACTGACACACTTTGGCCTGCAGCAGAACATTTTCGCGCTTGCGCGTGGTCGTGAAGCAGCGGCGGTCGGTGCCGGCCTCCTGTTTGACCCAGTCGGCATCGGTCGCCGAGGCCGGGCCACCGGTGAACGTCCACACCTCGTTGACGAAGTTGTCGAGATGCATCGCCGTCGTCTGACCCGAGCAGCCCACTGTCCGGTCGACGACACGGTGGAACGCCCGGTCGGCCGCGTCGGGGTTCGCGAAGACTCCGACGGCCTGCTTGACGAGGTGGGTGTCGTCGCCCGCGGCGGTCTGGGTCGTCGCGCCGTTGAACGACGCCAGATCCGGATCGTTGTACACCTCGGGCAGCCCGATGTCGGCCCAGTTGTTGCACACCGGGTTGTCCACCGAGAACCCCTGGAACGGTTCGGTGAACTCGGCTTCCCATCGCATCGGGGCGCCGACGATGTTGCTCACCGAACCCTTCGGCATGACGGCGTAGGACACCACACCCGGATCGGACGGACGTGCACCCGCAGGTGCCGCCAAGGCCAACGCGAGACCGGCCACCCCGAGACCCACAGTCACGGCACGCATGGGCTCGATCATGCCAGTCAGTACACGGTGCGGGTGCAATAGGTCCGGGCGGGCGACGGGTACGGCCACGCGAATTGTCCGGCCGCCGTTGGGCATGCGGCCTGGTCACGGACATCGAGCCGCTGCGTCACCTGCACCAGGACGCCCTGGCCGCGATCCGAGCAGTCGGCCAGTTCGACGACGCCGGCAGGCAGCCCGAGTTCGTAGCAGTGATCGGCGACGAGGTTGGGCACAAGGCACAGCCGGGCGGTCGACGGATCGGCGTACTCGGCGGGCAGATGCTGGTATTCGCTGCTCGGGCAGGTCCCGCTGCCGTCGGCGATCGCGCCGACCGTGTAACTGGGATCGGCGCTGCAGTCGACCTCGGCGGCGCGGACCACCTCGGGCGCCTGTGGCGTGCCCGCGGGCACGCTCACGCAATCTCCGACGGCAAAGACCATCACCGCGCCGCGTTGCGGTTCCGAGCCGCGCAGGCCGCAGCCGCTGGCGACAAGCAGGACCGCCAGCAGCGCAACCAGAACCCGACCGCGCGTCATGGTTAGCGAGAATCTCACGATTCCGGCCGCCGTGCCCAGGGCTTCGGACGAATAGCAGACCAATAGCAGAAGCCCCGGCCACCGAGGGGTCGTGGCCGGGGCGTCCTGCGGGCTGCAGATGTGGTCTAGACGGTGCTGCCGTTCGCCTGGCAGTCGGCGCAGACTCCCCAGAAGACCACCTCGGCCTCATCGACCGTGAAGCCGGCGAGGTCGGAGGGTTCCAGGCACGGGGTCTCCCCCACTGCGCAATCGACGTCCGCCACCCGGCCGCAGACCCGGCACACCAGGTGGTGGTGGTTGTCGTCCGTTCGGGTCTCGTACCGAGCGGACGATCCGGCAGGCTCGATCCGCCGGACGAGACCTGCGTTGACGCAGGCCCGAAGCACGTCGTACACGGCCTGCGTGGACACCGATCCCAGGTTCTGGCGAACTCGCCCGGCCACATCGTCTGCAGTCGAATGCGGCTCGGCGGCGAGCGCCTCCAGCACCGCGACCCGCGGCGCAGTGACCCGCAACCCGACGGCCCGCAACAGGGCCTTCGGGTCGTGGTCATGCACCGTGGTCACGAATCCAGTATGCGCGCATTTTCTGGAATCGGTCAAAAAGAGCGGCTGTGATTATGGTCGCGCCGGTGACGTGGGCGTCGGCGCCTCCGGACGGTCCGGTGCTGACGGCGGACGGAACTCCGGTCCACCGCCCGGCCCGAACGGGGGCATCATGCGCTCGGCCGGAGCCATCATCGGCGGCGGTCCGCCGCGGTGGAACATCATGACGCCGTGCCGATCGCCGTGACCGCCGCGGTGGTGGTCACCACCACCGGAATGGGCGCCGAGGACGAACCCGGTCCCGAAGATCACGGCGACGATGAAGACGACGCCCGCAACGATGCCCACCCATGCGGCGGCTTGGACGACACGGCTTTGGCGGCGCTCGGGCACCACCGGCGCGACGGGCGTTTGCGCAACGGGTTCAGAGGTCACGACCGGACCGGTCGCGGGCTCGGACGTGGCTGGTGTTTCTGTCATGTCACGAGCATGCGAGCGCTGTTCAGGTGCCGATCAAGAATCAGCTATGAATCAGCTGTGAAAGGCCGGTAGCGGCCCCCGGCTGCCGTACGGAAACGCAGCGCCTCCAGCGCCCGCCCGGACCGCAGTGCCCCTCCGCCCGCCTATGCGCGACAATGTCGCGGAAATCGCCTCGCAGGCAACATCAGCCTCAGGGGCCTCGCGCCGCTGAACCCTTCTGTCCCATCGGTCCAATTGGTCACTCACACCACAGAAATCGGGCTGCCCGGCTACGAGCGACTTTGTCGCTGCAAGGCGGGCAGCCGAGAATCCGTTTCGGGAGTGAAAGACGAGGCCAGCGTGACAGTCGCGGTCCGCGACCTGGGTCCAGAGTGAATGACGTTGCCTACGAGGCTTGTTCAGCGACATTGTCGCGCATAGGCGGGCACGACCATAGGTGCCCGGGACCGGGCGTCACTCCCAGGGTTTGATCGGGTTCACGACGTACTGCAGCACGCGGTACGGCGTTCCGCCGCGCGGCGTGGTGTTCCACTGGCTGACGAACACGCGGACCTCATCCAGGGTCGAGCCGGGCGAGATATAGCCGCCGTACGGTTGGGCCAGTCGGTTGACCTCGGGTGGTGGCAGCGCCTCGGCGGGCTCGGGCCACTCGCTCGCGACCACGACAGTCGTCACCGGCGCAGTCCCGAGCCCGGTCGGATCGTCGGCGACGCGCATCTCCATGTTTCCCGTGCTCGCGTTGAAGTACGAGAGCACCGACTTGCCGTCGATCTGCCGGATGCTCATCTCCCCCACCCGATCGGCCCACAGTGCGGTCGGCGGCTTACCCCAGCCGCCACCTGGCGCCGCGGACCAACCCTGCCAGGCCGCCCGGTCGGTGAATGCCTGTGGAGTGGCCCGGTACAGCAACACCGGACCGCTCCGGTCGAAGTTGTTGGCGACGATGTAGACCCACCCGCGCGGCGAATCGGGCGTGGGAATCGGGTCGTAGTACCCGCTGATCTGGGATTGCGCACCGCCCAGATACGACGCGTCGCGCGCCGAACCGGCAATCGTCGGCCAATTACCTTGCGCCGCATCGGCTTTCACCAACCGAGAGGTCTGCGGCACCAGGTTCCGGGTGGTGGTCACCATCATGTAGTTCTCGCGGTTGATGGCCACGACACCCGCGGGCAGTTGCGATCCACCCGGCGGCGTCGCATCGGCGAGCAGCGGTTTGTCGACCCCGCTGACGCCGTCGTAGCGGACCCCGGCCGGATCGTCGATGGAATCGGACTCGACGTGCAGCGCGATGGGTGAATACCAGCCACCGAATCCGACGGCCTGCCCGGCGAAGCTGTCACCACACACCTGCAGCACCCGGCTCGGGAACTCCATGAACTCACACAGATCGGTGGCGCCGATACCGTAATCCCCTGTCGGCGTGCCGGTTCCGGCTATCGGCCCGATCCGCAGCACCTGGCCGGGCGCCAGCTTCGGCAGAACCGGCTCAGGCCACGGCTCCGGCGGATTGGCGTGAAGCACCGGTGCCTGCCACACCGACGCAGCGATCAGCACCGCGGCAGCGGAGAACCAGCGGGCCACCCGAAGGGGTCAGAGCTCGGCGGCCAGCAACTCGGCGATCTGAATGGTGTTCAGCGCCGCACCTTTTCGCAGGTTGTCGCCGGACACGAACAACGCGAGACCGCGGCCGTCGGGCACACCGGGATCTTGGCGGATGCGGCCGACCAGCGACTCGTCGACACCGGCGGCGGCCAGCGGGGTCGGCACGTCGACGAGCTTGACCCCAGGCGCCGAAGACAGCAGCTCGGTCGCCCGTGACACCGAGAGCGGTTCGGCGAATTCGGCATTGATCGAGAGCGAGTGTCCGGTGAACACCGGAACCCGCACACACGTGCCCGACACGAGCAGCTCGGGGATGCCGAGGATCTTGCGGCTCTCGTTGCGCAGCTTCTGGTCTTCGTCGGTCTCGCCCGAGCCGTCGTCCACCAGGGAACCGGCCAGCGGAACGATGTTGAACGCGATGGGCGCGACGTACTTCACGGGCGCGGGGTAATCGAGCGCCGACCCGTCATGGACCAACTGCTCGACGCCGTCGATCACCGCACGCGCCTGCGAAGCGAGCTCATCGACGCCGGCCAGGCCACTGCCCGAGACGGCCTGGTAGCTCGACACGATCAGCCGGGTCAGGCCCGCTTCGTCGTGCAGCGGCTTGAGCACCGGCATCGCGGCCATGGTGGTGCAGTTCGGGTTGGCGATGATGCCTTTGGGACGTCGTCCGGCGTCGCGCGCGAAGTTGACCTCGCTGACGACCAGCGGCACGTCCGGGTCCTTGCGCCAGGCCGACGAGTTGTCGACGACGACGGCGCCGGCCTCGGCGAATCGCGGCGCCTGCACGCGCGACATCGTCGCGCCCGCGGAGAACAGCGCGATGTCCAGACCGGACGGATCGGCCGTCTCGCTGTTCTCGACCTCGATCTCCTGGCCGCGGAACGGCAGCTTCTTGCCCTCGGACCGTGCCGAGGCGAAGAACCGGACCGAGCTGGCCGGGAAGTTGCGCTCTTCAAGCAGGGTGCGCATGACCTGGCCGACCTGACCGGTCGCACCGACGACTCCGATGTTGACCATCTCTAACGCCCCGTTCCGCCGTAGACCACGGCCTCGTCGTCGCTGCCAAGGCCGAACGCCTCGTGCAACGCCGCGACGGCCTTGTCCAATTCGGTGTCCTTGATCAGCACCGAGATGCGGATCTCGGAGGTCGAGATCAGGTCGATGTTGACGCCGACCTCGGCCAGCGCCTCACAGAACGTGGCGGTGACGCCGGGATGGCTGCGCATGCCCGCGCCGACGAGCGACACCTTGCCGATGTGATCGTCGTAGAGCACCTGGCTGAACCCGATCTCTTCCTTGAGCGCGGTCAGCTTCTCCACCGCACCGGGACCGCTCTCGCGCGAGCACGTGAAGGTGATGTCGGTCTTGCCGTCTTCGATCTTGGAGATGTTCTGCAGCACCATGTCGATGTTCACGTCGGCCTCGGCGACCGCGCGGAACACCTGGGCGGCGTAGCCGGGCACGTCGGGCAGCCCAACCACCGTGACCTTCGCCTCGCTGCGGTCGTGGGCTACTCCGGTCAGGATGGCGTCTTCCATGGGGATGTCCTCGATCGATCCTTTGACGATGGTGCCGGGCTTGTCCGAGTACGACGAGCGGACGTGTATCGGCACGTTGTACCGGCGGGCGTATTCGACGCAGCGCAGCATCAGCACCTTGGCACCGCAGGCCGCCATCTCGAGCATCTCCTCGAACGACACGGTGTCGAGGTGGCGCGCGTTGGGCACGATGCGCGGATCGGCGGTGAAGATGCCGTCCACGTCGGTGTAGATCTCGCAGACGTCGGCGTTCAGCGCGGCGGCCAGGGCCACCGCGGTGGTGTCGGAGCCGCCGCGGCCCATGGTGGTGACGTCCTTGCTGTCCTGGCTGACGCCCTGGAAACCGGCGACCAGCACGATGACGCCCTCGTCCAGCGCGTCGCGCAGGCGACCGGGGGTGACGTCGATGATCTTGGCGTTTCCGTGGGTGCCGGTGGTGACGATGCCGGCCTGCGATCCGGTGAAGGAGCGGGCCTGCGCGCCGAGCGACTCGATGGCCATCGCGACCAGCGCGTTGGAGATGCGCTCACCGGCGGTGAGCAGCATGTCCATCTCCCGCGGCGGCGGCGCGGGCGAAACCTGGCGCGCCAGGTCCAACAGGTCGTCGGTGGTGTCGCCCATCGCGGAGACGACGACGACGACGTCGTTGCCCGCCTTCTTGGTCTCCACGATCCGCTCGGCGACGCGGCGGATCCGCTCGGCATCCGAAACCGAGGATCCGCCGTATTTCTGTACGACGAGCGCCACTGTCTGCCCTTCAAAAGCTGGGAATGAGTCGCATCAAGGATAAGGGAGACACGCATCCGATTTTGTCCGCCGGTAACTTGGCGGACGTGCCCGACGCCCCGAGCGATCGGCGGGCCGCCACGAGCGTCCCGATCCATCCCGATCTCGCCGCCCGCTGGAGCCCGCGGGCCTTCGCCCCTCAGGCCATCGTCACTGGTGAACAGCTCACCGCCGTGCTCGAAGCCGCGCGGTGGGCCGCCACGTGGGGCCATCGGCAGCCCGTGCGTTTCGTCGTGGGCGCACGGGGCGACGAGACGTTCGCCACACTCGCCGGCGTGCTCAAACGCGGCAACGGCTATGCGCACGCCGCCGGTGCGCTGATTCTCGTGTGTGCCGACGAGGGCGAAGATGACCGCACCGCGCTCTATGCCGCCGTCGACGCCGGGGCCGCGATCGCCCAGTTGACGGTCGAAGCCGTCTCACGCGGGCTGATCGCGCACCCGATGGCGGGGTTCGACGTCGACGGCGCCCGGGCCGCGTTCGCCATCCCCGACGGCGTGCGACCACTGGCCGTCGTCGCACTCGGCACGCTGGGCGACTACGCGACCGTCGATGACGCCATCGCCGAGCGCGACGGCCGGCCACGCGAACGGCTGCCGCTCGACGAGATCGCGTTCACCGGCCGCTGGGGCACGCCTGCGGAGCTCATCTCCACAACGCCTCAAGAGAGGTGACCGACTGTCCGAGGGATTGGGCGCTCAACGCGCGCAGTGCGCGCCGCTCGACCACCTCGAAGCTCGCTCCGACGTGTTCGTGCAGAGCCGCACGGCCCGCCGCGAGTTCGTCGTCGAGTAGGAGGTCAACGATGTCGAGATGCTCGGCGATCGTCGCCGCCACGCGTTCCTCGGACACGAAGTCGTACATACGGATGAGCCTGATGCGCCGATTGATGTTGTCGAGCGTCGCAACCATCGCCCGGTTTCCGGACGCCGCGCACAGTTCGATGTGGAATGACTCGTCGCGGAGCACCATGTCGCCGTCCGCCGCGGGCGGTGCGGCGCGCAGTTCGAGCCATTCCGACCGTAACGCGGCCAACCGGTCCTTGTCATAGCGCAGTTCGTCCGTCTCTAGAATTCTGGTGATGCCGCGGAGTTCGATGGTGATGCGCAGCTCGTACAGATCGCGCACACCTGGGATATCCAGTGCCACTGGGTAATAGCCGTCAGCCCTCCGTTCGAGCATGCCGTCTGCGTGCAGCCGTACCAGCGCCTCCCGAAGCGGCGTGCGGCTGACGTTGAGCGTCTCGCACAGCTGGGACTCGACCAGCCGGGTGCGGTGGTCCATTTCCCCCGCCATGAGCTTCTTGCCGAGATCGAGGTACACCCGGTCCCGAAGCGAGACGGGTTCGTCGACGTGAACGCCGCTCACACGAGCCCTTTCAGCGCGGCCACGACGTCTGCACTGGCGGCATGCGCACCGAACACCCCGCCCTGCATAGTGATCATGTTCAGCGCCGCGACATGGTTGGCGTAGTCGGTGGCACCGGTGGCGTCCGACACCACGAGGCACTCGTAGCCGCGATCGTTGGCATCTCGCATCGTCGTGTGCACGCAGACATCCGTGGTTATGCCGGTGAAGATGATGTGCGTGATGCCGTTGCCGCGCAGGATCAAATCGAGATCTGTCGCATAGAAGCTGCCCTTTCCCGGCTTGTCGATGACGGGTTCTCCAGGCAGCGGCGCCATCTCGGGTACCAGCTGCCAGCCCGGTTCCCCGCGGGTCAGGATGCGGCCGCATGGGCCGGACGATCCGATCTCAGCGCCGATCTGGGCCGACCGCCAACGCTTGTTCGCCGGCAGGTCTGACAGGTCGGGCCGGTGCCCTTCGCGGGTGTGGATCACGAACAGCCCCGCGGCACGGGCCGCGGCCAGCACTTCTCGGGCCGGACCGAGCGGTGTCCGAACCAGCGACAGGTCATAGCCCATGGCGTCGACGTATCCGCCTTCGCCGCAGAAGTCCACCTGCCAGTCGATGTTGATCAGCGCGGTTCTCCCTGAAGGGATGTCGCCGTCATATGGCCACACGTACGGGTTGGCCGCGATTGTGATGCTCATGCGGGTTCGCCACCCAAGGCGGGTTGCGCAGTGCGGGCGGGCAAGTAAGTCAGCGCCGTGAATGCCAGCCCTCCGACGACCATCGCCACGACGGCGTCCGAGAGTTGAGGTGCGTACCAGTGCGTCGCCAGCGCAACCGCCGCGCCGACGGCCCACGCCGCGAACGGCTTCCAGTGCAGCCCGCCCGTTGACGCCCGACGGTGGGCGAACACGAGCTGGTCGAGGATGAGGACGATGCCGATCGGCGGCACCAAGACTCCGAGGATATTGAGCCACGTCGCGAAGTAGGACCAGATGCCTGCGACCGCGGCGATCGTACCGACGATGCCGAGCACTATCGTCAACTGGCGCATCGTCTTCCCGGTGATGTTGCCGAAGCCGACAGCGCCGTTGTACAGGCAGTGCGCGCACACGCTGCCCAGATTGACGAACACGAAGGCGATGGCGAGCGGCACCAGGATTCCACCGCCCCCCACGAGCACATGCAGGAAATCTCCGCCCGCGGTGCCGGGGGCAGCCGCAGCACCGAACGCAACGATCAGCGCGCCGGCGAGTTGTGCGACGAAGTAGGCAACCGGGAATGCGGCGAACGCGGCCAGTGCACCTTCCTTACCGTTGCGGGCCCAGCGGGTGAAATCAGCGGTCATGGTGCCCGAGTCGACGAAGCACGCGAACACCATCGTCACCGCGACACCGAAGCTGAATGCGGCAGCGCCCGCGCCGCCGCCGTACGAGACCGCAGAGCCCAGCCCGTCGGATGCGGACGCCGCCAAGATCACAGCTACCACCCCGAGCGGGATGAACAGAGCCGATGCCACGACGCCGATCCATGAGATCGCCCGGATGCCGACGAACGTGAGCGCGACGAACAGGACGCCGGCCAGCAGGGTGATCCAAGCCGCGCTCCAACCCATGGACAGGTTGAGCGTGGTTCCCACCATGCCGGTCTGGAACGCGAACCAACCGATCACGAGTGTCGAGAGGAATGCCGACACGACACGGAATCCCTTGGTGCCGAATGTATCTGCCGCAGTAAGCGCGAAGTTCTTTCCGGATCGACCGGCCAGGTAGCTCAACGTGCCGACGTAACCCATCAGGATGAGGTCGCCGACGATGATCGCGAGCATCCCGGTGACGAAGCCCAGGTTGTAGACCACGATGCCGGCGAACACGGCCGACGTCATGATCATCGGGAATCCCACCCAGACCGCCGACACCGAGAACAGTGATTTACGCGCGGACGGCGGGACAGGTTCGTTCTCGTACTCCTCGCCGAGTCCGGGCTCGTGGCGCCCGGCCGGCGGTGCCGAAGTCTCGACAGCGGTTGTATCCATGGCTGTATACGGTGCGGTACACGGATTGCCACGCGATTTCGCGTAGTGAACTTCCCGTTACGGAGTCCTCACAACGGCATGGGACGGTTCCGTCAGACGGTCCACCAGTTCTGCCCGTCGGAGATGACATCGACGGCATCGTTGCGGCCGAGCCTGACATGGCGGCCACCGTCGACCTCCTGGCCGTTGGGGGCGATCAACCGGCTCGCACCGATGGCGAGGTTCTTGACGGTGTAGCGGTTGGTGTTGCCGACCGCCGTGGGCAGCGTGGCCTCGGCACCGCGATCGAGCAGGTACACGTAGTCGGTGTCGGATGCGGCGGCCATCGTGACGTCGTCGCTGACGGAAATCACCACGCGCGTCGGCAGGTTCGCCGAGGTGTTGCCGGCGATGCCGACGTTGCGCCCGGATGCGCGCACCGCCGCGACACTGAATCCGTTGTTGTCCCATTGGTTTCCGGAGATCGCGAGGTCGTCGACCTACTCGGCGTCCACCGCGTACGACCAGCCGGCGCCCTCGTCCTCATTGGCGATGAAGTTGCCGGTGATGTTGAAACCCTTGGTGCGGTGGTCGGCGTCGCGGGAGTAGATGCCGATCGCCGGGTACGCGTCGGGCGCGCCCTTGCCGCCGTTCGTGATGTTGTTCGCCACGATCTGCACCTGCGGGCTGTCGGCGTCGAGGAACGACGGCATCGTGTAGATGATCGCCTCGCGCCGCGCCCCTTCGCAGATGTTGCCGACGATGGTCAGCGACTTGTTGCCGCGCAGCTCGATGTTGTTCTCCGGCGCCCCGTTGAGGTGATTGGCCAGGATGCGCACCGGCCCGCTCTCGACCGACAGATTGGGCCTTGTCGATCCCACGTTGTTGTTGACGATCCACGAGTCGTAGAACCGGTACGTCGTGTAAATGCCGTAGCCCGTGCATTGTTCGACGAAGTTGTCGTCGATCCAGTTGAGCAGCCCCTCGGTGGTGGCGTTGAGCCGGATGCCGTAGTCGGTCCAGCCGCGCACCCGGCAATGCCGGACGTAGCTCTTGTCCAAATCCACGTCGAGTCCGGGGCCGCCCCGAAAATCCGCGTCTCTCACCAGGTTTTCGATGCGGCTTTCGATCCACCGCCCGGAGATGGGGGCGGAGTTCCCGGTCGCCAGCAGGCGCGCGGCCCGCTCACCGTCCCCGAGCAGCCAAACTCTTGTCAGCCCCGCCTGATCCCCCAGCGAAGCCGACAGCGCGTAGTCGCCCGCGGGGAAGAACACCGTGCCGCCGATGTCGGCGACCGTGCGGATCGCGGACAGCACCGCCGGGTAGTCGTCGGTCACCCCGTCGCCGGTTGCGCCGTGCGAGCGGACATCTACGACTGCCATTGGCCAATGGTAGATACGCGCGCGTCAAATCAGGTTTAACGCGCCCGCAACACGCGATGACTGTCCACGTAACAGAAACATCGGTTACTGCCGGTGATCGGCCCGTCGGGGCCGCCACCCCCAGGAGATGTTTGATGGATACAGGAACCACGGCATTCATGCTGTGCTGCATCATCGGCCTCACGCTGATGATTCCCGGCCTCGCGCTGTTCTACGGCGGCATGGTCTCGGTCAAGAGTTCGACCAACATGATGATGATGACCTTCGGCGCGGTCGCGGTTGTCGGCCTGCTCTGGGTCCTGTTCGGCTTCTCGATGGTCTTCGGCACGTCCTACGGCGGATTCGTCGGCAGCTTCACCGAATTCGCGGGCATGACGAACCTCACCGAACCGATGACGACGATCGACGGGCTGCCCATCAGTTTGTTCTCGCTGTTCCAAGCCTTGTTCGCGGCGATCACCGTCGCGCTCATCTCCGGAGCCGTCGCCGACCGGATGAAGTTCGGCGCCTGGATGATCTTCGCCGCGGTCTGGGCCGTGCTCGTCTACTTCCCGGTCGCACACTGGGTGTTCGCCTTCGACGGTGTCGTCACGGAGAACTCGGTCGGCGGTTGGATCGCCAACAAACTCCACGCCATCGACTTCGCCGGCGGCACCGCGGTGCACATCAACGCGGGCGCGGCCGCCCTGGCCGTCGCGATCGTGCTCGGCAAGTCGGCCATGTTCGGTCAGCTGCGCAAGCCGCACAACGTTCCGCTGACCCTGCTCGGTGCGGGCATGCTGTGGGCCGGCTGGTACGCGTTCAACGGCGGATCCGCGCTTGCCGCAGGCAATTCGGCCGCGATCGTCATGGTGACGACGTTCGTCGCGACCTGCGCCGCGGTGCTCGCCTGGCTGGCCGTCGAGAAGTTCAAGACCGGCCATGTCACCGGTGTCGGCGCGGCCTCCGGCGCCATCACCGGCCTGGTGGCGATCACGCCCGCGTGCGGTGCGGTCACCCCGATCGGCGCGATGTTCGTCGGCGGCATCGCGGGCGCGGTCTGCGTGTACGCGGTCGGCCTCAAGGACAAGTTCGGCTATGACGACTCGCTCGACGTGGTCGGCGTGCACCTGGTCGGCGGTGTCGTCGGCACGCTGTTGATCGGCTTCTTCGCCAGCGAAGGCATGCCCAACGCCGTCAACGGCCTGCTCTACGGCGGCGGCATCGACCAGCTGTGGCGGCAGGCGGTCGCGGCCGCCGCGGTGATGGCCTACTCGTTCGTGGTCGCCTACGCCATCGCGTTCGCGATCAAGAAGACCATGGGCATCCGCATCTCGCCCGACGAGGAGGAGAAGGGCATCGACGCCAAGTTCCATCGCGACTCGGCATACGAGCTCGAATTCGCCTGATCTGAACGATGATTCCCCGGCCCGGTCGCCGCGGACGGTTTTCGCGGCGACCGGTCACCGGGGTTTCGTCGGCTTGCTGAAGTTTCCCACTGTGATACATTGATTCCCGACAAGAGACGAAAGTTCTGGAGCCATGACCCTCGATCTCGCCACCCTCGCCGAACAGTCCGGCACGAAATTCATCCTCGCCCTGTTCGTGGACCTGCGCGGAAAGCCTTGCGCCAAATTGGTTCCCGTTGAAGCCATCGACATGCTGGCCACCGAGGGCGTCGGCTTCGCGGGCTACGCCGTCGGCGCCATGGGCCAGGAACCCAAGGATCCCGACCTGATCGCCATCCCGGACCCCGCCTCGTTCACCCCGATCCCGTTCATCAAGGAGGGCCTGGCCCTCGTCCACTGCGATCCGCATGTGGAAGGCAAACCGTGGCCGTACGCGCCGCGCGTCATCCTCAAGGGCCTGATCCAGCAGGCCGCCGACGCCGGCTTCGAGCCGTGGGTCGGCGCCGAGGTCGAGTATTTCCTGTTGCGCCGCAACGCCGATGGCAGCCTGGTCACCGCCGACACCGACGACACCGCCGCGCAGCCGTGTTACGACGCGCGCGGCGTGACGCGGATGTATGACCACCTCACCGCGATCTCCACGGCGATGAACCAGCTCGGCTGGTCCAACTACGCCAACGACCACGAAGACGGCAACGGCCAGTTCGAGCAGAACTTCAAGTTCGCCGATGCACTGACCACCGCCGACCGCGTGATCACCCTGCGCTACCTGCTGTCGATGATCGCGGCCGAACGCGGCATGGTGGCCACGTTCATGCCCAAGCCGTTCTCCGACCGCACCGGCAGCGGCCTGCACTTCCATCTGTCGCTGACCAGCGGCGGCAACCCGGTGTTCCCTGGCGAGACCGACGAGCGGGGGCTGGGACTGTCCGAGACGGCGTACGCGTTCATCGGCGGCGTCCTCGACCATGCGTGCGCGCTGCAGTCCGTCGTCGCGCCAACAGTCAACTCCTACAAGCGAACCGGTGCGGTCAGCACCGCATCGGGCGCCTCGTGGGCGCCGCGCAAACCCAGCTACGGCGGCAACGACCGCACGCACTACATCCGGGTACCCGACAACCAGCGCATCGAACTGCGCGGCGGGGACGGGTCGGCCAACCCGTATCTGGCGATCGCGGCCACGCTGGGAGCCGGGTTCGACGGCATCAAGCGCAGTATCGACCCGGGCGCCGTCGGCAGCCAGGGCACCACGGCCCTGCCGCCCACCCTGCTGCACGCGGTCGACGCGCTCGAGACCGATCCGGTGGTCGCCGGTGTGCTCGACGTCGCGGGCGACGGTGTGGCCACCTATTTCGCGAACATCAAGCGCGAAGAGTTCTTCACCTACCACGGCGCCGTCACGCCGTGGGAGATCGACTCCTATCTGACGGCCTTCTGAGAGGACAGCAAGAATGTGCGGGATCGTGGGGTTGCACCTGCGCACACCGGAGCTCTACCCCCGGTTGGGTGAACTACTCAGCGGCATGCTGGGTGAGATGTCGGACCGGGGCGCCGATTCGGCGGGCGTCGCGGTGTACGGCGACCCGGTATGGTCACCACCCGGGCGCGGGTGCGTATCGGTGACCGACCTGCCCGGGCAACCCGACCTCGGGCCGGATGTCGGTGTGGTGCAGGTGGATTCGACCTATCTGCTGTCATCCGACGAGAGTTCCGAGGCTCTGCTCAAGCGCGTCAAAGCCGCATATCCGGACGCGCTCGTAGCGGGGTTCGGCGCCGATCTGGCCGTGCTCAAGGGCGTGGGCCACCCCCGCACGCTCACCGACGCGTGGGGTCTGGCCAAGGCCCAGGGCTGGCAGGGCGTGGGACACACCCGGATGGCCACCGAGTCGGCGGTGACGCCGTCGGGCTGTCACCCGTATACGGTTGGGCCGCAGCAGTGCCTGGTGCACAACGGTTCCTTCGCGAACCACGCCACGATCCGGCGCGATCTCCGCCGCGCCGGTGTCGAGTTCGACAGCGAGAACGACACCGAGGTGGGCGCGCGGTTCGTCGCACAGCAGCTGGCGGCGGGCCGCGATGTGGAGACCGCGTTGAAGGAACTGTGTGTCACGTTCGACGGCTTCTACACCCTGCTGGTGTCCAACCACGATTCGTTCGCGGTCGTGCGCGATGCGATCGCGTGCAAACCTGCGGTGATCGCCGAGACCGCCGACTGGGTGGCGATGGCGAGTGAGTATCGCGCGCTGTCGGGGCTGCCCGGCGTCGAATCCGCCAAGATCTGGGAACCCGAACCGGAGGTCGTCTACGCATGGACCAGGTAACTCTCACCGCGACCGGATTCGACCTTCGCACAACGCCTTTGCGTGAGGTCAACACCGCGCTGCACCGGCCCGGCATCGACGGCGAGTTCGTCATCGAGCATCCGGCAGGCGCGCACAACGTGGCGGTCGGCCTCAACGCACCGGTCACGGTGACCGTCGAGGGACATGTCGGCTACTACGCCGCCGGGATGAATCAACTCGCCGACGTCACCATCAACGGCAACGCGGGCACCGGGGTGGCCGAGAACATGATGAGCGGCACCGTGCGGGTCAAGGGCAACGCGTCGCAGTCGGCCGGCGCGACCGCGCACGGCGGTCTGCTGGTCATCGAGGGCGACGCCGCGGCGCGCTGCGGCATCTCCATGAAAGGCGTCGACATCGTGGTGGGCGGCGACATCGGGCACATGAGTGCGTTCATGGCCCAGGCCGGCCGACTCGTCGTGCGCGGCAACGCCGGTGAAGCACTTGGTGACTCGATCTACGAGGCCCGCATCTACGTGCGCGGGAGCGTCGCGTCGCTCGGCGCGGACTGTATCGCCAAGCCCATGCGGCCCGAGCACCATGCCGAGCTCGCGGATCTGCTGGCAGCTGCCGGTTTCGACGACGACACCGCCGAATACACCCGCTACGGCTCTGCCCGAAACCTCTACCACTTCCACGTCGACAATGCGAGTGCTTACTGATGACGTTCACGACCGATGATCGCGCCCGGCTCGGCCTGCGCGAATCCGCCACATTCGACCGCCCGACGATCGCGGCGATCCAGCGTGCCGCCGAGACCGGCATCTACGACATCCGGGGCTGGGGCGCCAAACGGCCCCTTCCCCACTTCGACGATCTGCTGTTCCTGGGTGCGTCGATGTCGCGCTATCCCCTGGAGGGTTACCGCGAACGCTGCGGCACCGACGTGGTGCTCGGTGACCGCAACGCCAAACACCCACTGCACCTGGACATCCCGGTCACCATCGCCGGTATGAGCTTCGGCGCATTGTCCGGCCCGGCCAAGGAGGCGCTGGGCCGCGGGGCCAGCGAAGCAGGCACGTCGACCACCACGGGCGACGGCGGCATGACGCCCGAGGAGCGCGGGCAGAGCAAGCATCTGGTCTACCAGTACCTGCCGTCCCGTTACGGCATGAATCCCGACGACCTGCGCAAGGCCGACGCGATCGAGGTGGTGCTCGGCCAAGGCGCAAAACCGGGCGGCGGCGGAATGCTGTTGGGCCAGAAGATCTCTCCACGCGTCGCGGGTATGCGCACGCTGCCCGAGGGCATCGACCAGCGAAGCGCCTGCCGGCACCCGGACTGGACCGGGCCCGACGACCTCACCATCAAGATCAATGAACTGCGCGAGATCACCGACTGGGAAAAGCCCATCTACGTCAAGGTCGGCGCCACCCGCACGTACTACGACGTGAAGCTGGCGGTGCACGCCGGCGCCGACGTCGTCGTGGTCGACGGCATGCAGGGCGGCACGGCCGCCACCCAGGATGTGTTCATCGAGCACGTCGGCATCCCGACGCTCGCGGCGGTGCCGCAGGCCGTGCAGGCACTGCAGGAACTGGGAGTTCACCGAGCCGGGGCGAGCGGAGCTTGCGGAGCGACGGGAAAAAAGGGTGTGCAGTTGATCGTGTCGGGCGGGATCCGCTCG
The DNA here is from genome assembly GCF_049241375.1 of Mycolicibacterium wolinskyi str. Jessa 2025. Lineage (NCBI taxonomy): Bacteria > Bacillati > Actinomycetota > Actinomycetes > Mycobacteriales > Mycobacteriaceae > Mycobacterium > Mycolicibacterium wolinskyi. The sequence continues at coordinate 463,528 of NZ_CP185960.1, read as the reverse complement.
GGCGCCGACGTCGCCAAGGCCCTCGCGCTGGGCGCCGACGCCGTCGCGATCGGCACGGCCGCGCTCATCGCCCTCGGCGACAACCATCCGCGGTATGCGCAAGAGTACGAAAAGCTCGGCAGCGCAGCCGGTTTCTACGACGACTTCCAGGACGGCCGGGATCCGGCCGGCATCAGCACGCAGGATTCGGAGTTGGCTGCGCGGTTCGACCCGGTCGAAGGCGGCCGGCGGCTGGCCAACTATCTGCGGGTGCTGACGATGGAGGCTCAGACCATCGCGCGGGCGTGCGGCAAGGCGCACGTCTGCCACCTGGAGCCCGAAGACCTCGTCGCGGTCACCATCGAGGCGGCCGCGATGGCGCGGGTTCCGTTGGCGGGCACGAATTGGATTCCGGGCTCGTGAACACTGCAGACGTGGTCATCATCGGCGGTGGCCTGGAAGGGGCCGCCGCGGCATGGGCACTCAGTCAGCGTGGCGTGACCGATGTGCTCGTCGCCGAACGCAACACCGTCGGCTCGGGCATGACCGGCAAGTCGAGTGGGATCGTGCGCTGCCACTACGGGGTCAGCTCGCTGGCCGCGATGGCTGCCGTCGGGCTCGAGGTCTTCGAGAAAGCCGAAGAGATATTCGGTGACGACATCGGATTCCGCCAGACGGGTTACGTCGTCGGCGTCGGTGAACCCAACGTCGACGCCCTGCGCAAGAGCCTGGCCGCGCAACGTGAGGTCGGGGTGCAGACCGAGGAGATCGACAAGAGCGAGGTCGCCGAGCTCTGGCCGTGGGCCGATCTGAGCCCGTTCGCGGCGTTCGGCTGGGAAGCGCGCGGCGGCTACGGTGACGCGTATCAGACTGCGCAGGCGTTCGCGATGTCGGCGAGGGCGGCCGGGGTGCGAATTCGCCAGGGCTGCAACGTCACCGACTTGCTGATCGACGGGGACAAGGTCACCGGGGTCCGGTTGGCCGACGGCACCGAGGTCTCGGCGCGCACCGTCGTCGTCGCCACCGGAGCGTGGACCCGCCCGTTCCTGGCGCCCTACGGCGTCGATGTGCCGATCCGGGTGGTGCGTGAACAAATCGTCACCATTTCCCCCGGCCTCGATATTGGCAAGGTCCCCGTGTTCTCGGATCTGGTGTCGCTGCAGTACGTGCGCCCCGAGCTGGGTGGGGAAATCCTGTTCGGCAACAGCGATCTCGCACACTGCGAGGAGACCGATCCCGACAACTACCTCAACCGCGCCACCGACGACTTCGTCGACCTCACCGTCGAGAAGGTCAGCGGCCGCTTCCCCGGGCTGCCGAACGCGTCCATCACCGGCAGCTACGCCGGCTGCTACGACGTCACGCCGGACTGGAACCCCGTCATCTCGGCGACCGGTGTCGATGGCCTCATCGTCGCGGCGGGCTTCAGCGGGCACGGATTCAAAATCGCGCCCGCGGTCGGCAGGCTCGTGGCCGATCTGGTGATCGACGGACGCAGCGGCGACCCGCGGATTCCCGAGACCGATTTCCGATTGAGCAGGTTCGCCGAGGACAATTTGCTGAAGAGCCCGTATCCATACGTCGGAGCGGGAGAGATGCGCTGAGGACAAGGGGGCACAGATCGCATGAGCGACGTTCCGCTACTCCGTAACAAGTCGGGAACGGCACGTGACCGCGATCCGCACGAACCGGTCGAGGAACTCGAGTTCGAGGCCGCGATCGGACGCAATGTCCGTCAGCTCCGTCAGCAGCACGGGCTCACGGTCGCCGAGATGGCGGCCCGGGTCGGCATCTCCAAGGCGATGATGAGCAAGATCGAGAACGCGCAGACCTCCTGCAGCCTGTCGACCCTCGCGCTGCTGGCCAAGGGGCTCGACGTACCGGTCACGAGCCTGTTCCGCGGCGCCGACGTCGAGCGCCCGGCGGCGTTCGTGAAAGCCGGCACCGGCCCCGAGATCGTGCGCAACGGCACCAAGCAGGGCCACGAGTACCAGCTGCTGAGCTCGCTGCGCGGCGAGCACAAGCGGCTGGAATGCCTGCACGTCACGCTCACCGAGAAGAGCCAGACCTATCCGCTGTTCCAGCACCCTGGCACCGAGTTCATCTACATGCTCGAAGGGGTCATGGACTACAGCCACAGCCGTTCGGTGTACCGACTCCAGCCCGGCGATTCGCTGCAAATCGACGGTGAAGGCGCACACGGGCCGGTCGACCTGGTCGAGCTACCGATCCGCTTCCTGTCGGTGATCGCGTTCCCCGATTCTCAGGTCTGACGAGAAGGCTTACCCGGCCTCTATTTTCGCGCGCGTTAAGGATTTGATTTCCGCCACGCGCCGGTGGCGACGTCGCTAAAGTCACACCCGACAAAGGGGACCGCCCATGAGCACAGCCGCCGAACGCGCAGCACACCTCGACCTTGTCGGACGACTGAAGTCGGGCTATCCCGAAATCCCCGACGCGCCAACGCCGGATCTTCTCGATCACGAGCACTTCCTGGCCTACATGAAGACCGTCCACGACGTGGGCGGCGAGCCTGATGCTCCGATGAAGTACGAGAACAAGGACTACGAGTACTGGGAGCACATGACGTATGTGATGTGCGAGGTGCTCGGATGGCGTGGGATCTGGCTGTCCGAGGAACGCCGCCGGATCGGCAACGTCGACGTCGGGCGCGCGATCTACCAGGGCTTCCCGTACTACGGGCGCTGGCTCTGGGCCGTCGCACGCGTCCTGGTGGAAAAACACCACATCAGCCTCGGCGAGCTCACGTCCCGGATGGCCGAGGTGAAAGGTCGCTACGAGGGCGGCCTGAACGGGCGCAAGCTCGAGGCGCAGCCCAAGTCCGAGGGCGACGGCGCCGACGTCAAGCGCAACGAGCACCACATCCGCGCGGTCGGTATCGGCGATCCACAGGTCTATGCCGGCAAGGCCGGCCAACCCAAGTTCAAAGTCGGTGACGCGGTCGTGGTGCGCGAACTTCCGGTGCTGCTCTACACCCGCACCCCGGAGTACGTGCGCGGCGCGCGCGGCGAGATCGCCGAAGTCACCTACGAGAGCCCGGCCGCCGAGGACGAGACGTGGGACCGCGCCGATGCCCCGCCGGAGTGGTTCTACATCGTGCGGTTCAACCAGGCCGAGCTGTGGCACGGCTACACCGGAACGACCTCCGACACCCTGCAGACCGAGATTCCCGAGCGCTGGCTGGAGAACGCATGAGCGATCATCACGACCACGATCACGACCGCACGGTCAAACCGATGGTCGACGAGATCACCGACTTCGAAGTGCTCGAGATCGCGCTGCGCGAGCTGTGCATCGAAAAGGGCATCTTCACGGCCGAGGAGCACCGCCACTTCACCGAGTTCGCCGAGCAGATCGGGCCGACACCTGCCGCGCGCCTGGTCGCCCGGGCGTGGCTGGACCCGGATTTCAAACAGCTCGCGGTCACCGACGCGCTCGCGGCCAGCAAGGAGGTAGGGGTCGACTGGCTTGAGCCGACGGGCTTCGGCACGCCGAGTGACTTCGTCGCATTCAAGATCCTCGAAGACACCCCGACGCTGCACCACGTGATCGTGTGCGCGCTGTGCTCGTGCTATCCCCGGCCGATCCTGGGCAATTCACCGGAGTGGTACCGCACCCCGAACTACCGCAGGCGCCTGGTGCGCTGGCCGCGGCAGGTGCTCGCCGAGTTCGGGCTCTACCTGCCCGACGACGTGGCGGTCCGGGTCGAAGACTCCAATCAGAAGCATCGCTTCATGGTGATGCCGGTGCGCCCGGACGGCACCGAAGGCTGGAGTGAGGATCAGCTCGCCGAGATCATCACGCGGGACTGCCTCATCGGCGTCGCGCTGCCCAAGCCCGGCGTCACCACCAACGTCATCGTGGACACCCGGGCCGCGATCCACCCGGCGGGGTAGGCGATGGCCGACGAGATCGCGACGCTCAAGCACATCGCCGAACGCAATCAGGTGTGGCCGCGCATGGCCGCCAAATACGGCGTCGAGAATCCGGTGCCGCCGTGGAAGTCGAGTCTGGACGGCCTGTGCGATGCCCTCGACCACTCGGCCTGCGGCGATCAGGTGCTGACGTTCAAGGAGCGGCGCGACGAGGAGGATGCGCTGTCGGCGACGGTCTACGCCGATCTGCCGTATCCGGAGAACCAGCTGATGGCGTTGGCACACTCGCTGCTGGTCCGCGGGGTCATCGACGAGGCGGAACTGCAGCGGCGGCTCGAAGTGGTCAGGGCCCGGCTCGAAGCCTGACCGGCCCCGTTGTCACACGGGCCCCTGGCGTACCCATTTTTGGGCAGGCCAGGGATGCGGAGTACAGTGGCCCTCGATGTTGACTGTGCAGCGGGTGCTCCTTCTCGGACGCCGCGACGGGGTCTGATCCAGACTGGCCTCCCGTCGCGGGTTTTCGCGATGCGCCGGTCTGAATCCACAGGGTTGATCCCCAAGACTCCGGAGCAGAAATCATGACCACCCCCGACATCTCTTCCGACGCATTCAACTCGGTACGCACCATCAACACGCCTGCCGGCGCACCGCACCCCACCCAGCCGTCCTGGAACACCCAGCGCGGGTCCTCGATGCCGGTGAGCCGGTACCGCAGCTTCGACGAGGAAGTCCAACCGATCAGGCTGCCGGACCGGACGTGGCCCGACAAGGTCATCGACACCGCACCGATGTGGTGCGCGGTCGACCTGCGCGACGGCAACCAGGCCCTGATCGACCCGATGAGCCCGGCCCGCAAGCGCCGCATGTTCGACCTGCTGGTCCGGATGGGTTACAAGGAGATCGAGGTCGGTTTCCCGTCGGCGTCCCAGACCGACTACGACTTCGTCCGCGAGATCATCGAGCAGGGCGCGATCCCTGACGATGTGACGATCCAGGTGCTGACCCAGTGCCGTCCCGAGCTGATCGAGCGCACCTTCGAAGCCTGCCAGGGCGCGCCGCGCGCCATCGTGCACTTCTACAACTCGACGTCGATCCTGCAACGCCGCGTGGTGTTCCGCGCCGATCGGGCGGCCGTCAAGAAGATCGCGACCGACGGTGCCCGCATGTGCGTCGAGGAAGCCAAGAAGTACCCCGGCACCAAGTGGCGCTTCGAGTACTCCCCCGAGTCCTACACGGGCACCGAACTGGAGTACGCCGTCGAGGTGTGCAACGCCGTCAGCGACATCGTGCAGCCCACCCCCGAGTCGCCGCTGATCGTCAACCTGCCCGCGACGGTCGAGATGGCCACGCCGAACGTCTACGCCGATTCCATCGAGTGGATGAGCCGTAACCTGGCTCGCCGCGATTCCATCATCCTGAGCCTGCACCCGCACAACGACCGCGGAACTGCCGTTGCCGCAGCCGAATTGGGCTACGCGGCCGGGGCGGACCGGATCGAGGGCTGCCTGTTCGGCAACGGCGAGCGCACCGGCAACGTCTGCCTGGTGACGCTGGGCCTGAACCTGTTCAGCCGAGGCGTGGATCCGCAGATCGACTTCTCCAACATCGACGAGATCCGGCGCACCGTCGAATACTGCAACCAGCTGCCGGTGCACGAACGTCACCCCTACGGCGGCGATCTGGTCTACACCGCGTTCTCCGGCAGCCACCAGGACGCCATCAACAAGGGCCTGGACGCCATGAAGGTGTCGGCCGACGAGCAGGATGCGGATGTTGACGACATCCTCTGGCAGGTCCCGTATCTGCCGATCGACCCCAAGGACGTCGGCCGCACCTATGAGGCCGTCATCCGGGTGAACTCCCAGTCCGGCAAGGGCGGCGTCGCCTACATCATGAAGGCCGACCACGGCCTGGTGCTGCCGCGCCGGTTGCAGATCGAGTTCAGCCAGGTGATCCAGCACATCACCGACGGCGAGGGCGGCGAGGTCTCGCCCAAGGAGATGTGGGACGCGTTCTCCGAGGAGTACCTGGCCCCCATCACCCCGCTCGAACGGATGCGGCAGAAGGTCGTCGCCGCCGAGGTCGACGGCGGAACCGACACCATCACGGCGATCGTGAAGATCAACGGCGAGGAGCGCGAGATCGTCGGCGCCGGTAACGGTCCGCTGGCCGCATTCGTCGACGCACTCGGCGCGGTCGGTTACGACGTCAACGTCCTGGACTACTCCGAGCACGCCATGTCGTCGGGTGAGGAGGCGCAGGCCGCGGCCTATGTCGAGGCATCCATCGGTGGGCAGACCGTGTGGGGCGTCGGTATCGCGACGTCGATCACGACTGCATCACTTCGTGCCGTCGTGTCTGCCGTCAACCGGGCAGCGCGTGGTTAACTGACGGTCGCGCAGGTTGCTGCGCGACCGTCAACTCAAGGAGTGACCCATGGACTGGGGCCCCACCTGGGATTTTCTCTGGCACTTCCTGATCATCTTCGCCTGGATCGCCTACCTGCTTGTGCTGTTCCAGATCCTCGGCGACCTGTTCTGGCGGGATCACAAGACCTCGGGCTGGGTCAAGGCGGTCTGGGTCGTCTTCCTGATCCTGTTCCCCTGGCTGACGGCGCTGGTGTACCTCATCGCACGCGGCAAGGGCATGGCCGAGCGCGCCCGGGACGCCGCACTGGCGGCGAAGCGTGACACCGACGCCTACATCCGGGAAGCGGCGGGCCGGTCGCCGGCTCAGGAGATCGCCGACGCGAAAGCGCTCCTCGAAGCGGGCACCATCACCGCCGACGAATTCGAGGCGTTGAAAGCCAAAGCCCTGCGCTAGGTTTCGCGATTCAGAACAACGTGTACTGATCGCCGTCGACCGTGGTGTCGGTGAACTCCTCGACGTCGGCGCCGCCGAGCACGTGGCCGAGCAGGCCCATGAAGTCCTCGTCGGTGACCAGCGGGACACCCAGCTCGCCGGCCTGGTAGCCCTTGCCCTGCTCGGGCGTGGGCTCGTTGCAGATCACCAGTGACGTCTGCTGGTCCACCAGATCGCTGTAGGCCAGGCCGGCGTGCAGGATGCGCTCGATGAGCTCCTCATGCGTGCGCGCCACCTCAGCCGACAGCGCCACCCGCATGCCCTGTACGAGGGGGCGGCCGGGTACGTACGGACCCGGGTTCACATACGGGCACGGCAGCCGGGAGGCCAGAACCTTCAGCGGCCGCAACTCCTCGTGCGTGATCAGTCCGTTGGGCCAGCGCTTGCGGCTGACCTCACGCAGCGGCAACCACACCTTGCGTTCCCGGGCCCGCGCGAGCGTGGGCTTGAGGATCTGGGCGAGCACCTGCGCGTCGTCGAGCGCGTCGTGCGGCTTCATCTGACTGACACCCCAGTGTGCGGCCAGGGTCTCCAGCCGCAGGTTCTCGGTGCCCAGCGCGAGGCGGCGTGCCAGCTCCACGGTGCACATGACGCTGTCGATCGGCAGTTCCGCGCCGACGAGTTCGGCTTCGGCAGCTAGGAAGCTGTAGTCGAAGCCCACGTTGTGGGCCACCAGGGTGCGGCCGCGCAGCACGTCGATCACGTCGCCGACGACGTCGCCGAAACACGGCTGGCCTTCCAACATCTCGGCGGTGAGCCCGTGCACGTGTGTGGGGCCGGGATCGACGCCGGGATTGAGCAGTGACGCGACGCTGTGCTCGACGTTGCCGTCATCGCCGACCGCAAGTGCCGCGATGCTGACGATGCGAGCCTGGCCTGGCCGAAAGCCCGTGGTCTCCACGTCGACAACGGCCCACCCGGCGCCTGCTTCGCCGGCCGGTCGGCCCCATGGGTGGCTCATAACCCGAGGATGGCACGGTCCTCCGACAACCTTGGATCGCAGCACCGCGTGTCGGGCCCCTAAAATCCCGGGAATGCTGACCGTCCGTGGGCGCGCCGCACTGGCCGCCGGAGCAACCGCACGCTGGGCGTCGCGGGTCACCGGCCGCGGCGCCGGCGCGATGATCGGCGGCTTGGTCGCGATGACGCTGGACCGCTCGATCCTGCGCCAATTGGGCCGAGACCGTCGCACCGTGGTGGTGACCGGGACAAACGGCAAGTCCACGACCACCAGAATGACCGCGGCCGCACTGGCCACGCTGGGTCCGGTGGCGAGCAATTCCGAGGGCGCCAACATGGACGCCGGTTTGGTCGCGGCGCTGGCCGGGGCCAGGGATGCCGAGCTGGCCGCGCTGGAAGTCGACGAGATGCACGTCCCGCACGTGTCCGATGCGGTCGATCCCAGCGTGATCGTGCTGTTGAACCTGTCGCGGGATCAGCTGGACCGCGTGGGTGAGATCAACCACATCGAACGGACCCTACGGGCCGGGCTGGCCAGGCATCCCGACGCGGTGATCGTGGCCAACTGCGATGACGTCCTGATGACCTCGGCGGCCTACGACAGCCCCAACGTGGTCTGGGTCGCGGCCGGTGGCGGCTGGGCCAACGACTCGGTGAGCTGCCCGCGCAGCGGCGAGATCATCGTGCGTGACGGCGGGGAAAGCCGCGACTGGTACTCGACCGGTAGCGACTTCAAACGCCCCAGCCCGCACTGGTGGTTCGACGACACCCACATCCACGGCCCCGACGGCCTGGTACTCCCGATGACGCTGGCGCTGCCCGGCACCGTCAACCGCGGCAACGCCACCCAGGCGGTCGCGGCGGCCGTCGCCCTCGGCGCGGACCCGGCCAAGGCCGTGGCCGCGGTGTCGCGGGTCGACGAGGTCGCAGGCCGCTACCGCACCGTGCAGATCGGCTCGCACACCGCCCGCATCCTGCTGGCCAAGAACCCGGCAGGCTGGCAGGAAGCGCTGTCGATGGTCGACAAACACGGCGCAGGCGTCGTCATCTCGGTGAACGGTCAGGTGCCCGACGGCGAGGATCTCTCATGGCTGTGGGATGTGCGCTTCGAGCACTTCGAGGACACCCAGGTCGTCGCGGCCGGTGAGCGCGGCACCGACCTCGCGGTCCGCCTCGGGTACGCCGGCGTCGAGCATTCCCTCGTGCACGACACCGTCGCCGCGATCGACTCGTGCCCGCCCGGCCACGTCGAGGTCATCGCCAACTACACGGCGTTCCTGCAACTGAATCGGCGGATCTCATGACGGTGCGAATCGGTCTCGTGCTGCCCGACGTGATGGGCACCTACGGCGACGGCGGCAACGCGGTCGTGTTGCGGCAGCGGCTGCGGCTGCGCGGAATCGACGCCGAGATCGTCGAGATCACGCTGTCCGAGCCGGTGCCCGACTCGCTCGACCTCTACACCCTTGGCGGCGCAGAGGATTACGCCCAGCGGCTGGCCACCAAACACCTGATCCGCTACCCCGGCCTGCAGCGCGCGGCCGAACGCGGTGCACCCGTGCTGGCGATCTGCGCGGCCATCCAGGTGCTCGGCCATTGGTACGAGACCTCGGCCGGTGAGCGCGTCGACGGCGTTGGCCTGCTCGACGTCACCACCTCACCGCAGGAGTCCCGCACCATTGGCGAGGTTGCCTCCAAGCCGCTGCTCGCCGGGCTCACCCAACCGCTCACCGGCTTCGAGAACCACCGGGGCGGAACGGTTTTGGGCTCGGACGCACGGCCGCTGGCGGCTGTCACCAAAGGTGCGGGCAACCGGGCGGGCGACGGCTACGACGGTGCGGTGCAGGGCAGCGTCATCGCCACCTATCTCCACGGCCCGTGCCTGGCCCGCAATCCCGAGCTCGCCGACCATCTGCTGTCGCGAGTCGTGGGCGAACTCCCGCCCCTCGAGCTACCCGAGGTGGATCTGCTGCGTCGCGAACGGTTGGCGGCGCCGCGCCGGGTCTGACCGCGCTAGATCGTGTCGCCCAAGCCCGCGAGCAATGCCTGCCTGCTGGCCCGCACGTGTTCGCGCATGACCCGCTCGGCGCTGTCGCCGTCCTTGGCAATGATCAGGTCCAACACGACGTGGTGCTCCCGGTCTGACTGCAGTGGCCGGCCGGGCTGACTGAGCGACGTGTGGACCAGCCGTGCGTAGGCGAGCTGGTTCATGAGCATGCGGTAGTGCGCCTCGAGCTTGTTGTTGTCGGCGCCGACGATCAGCAGATCGTGGAATTCCTCGACGAGTTCGGCGTAGCGGGCCCGGTCGTCATTGGCGACGGCGTGGTCGGCCTGGCGGAGGTTTTCCTCCAGCTTGTCGATCTCGGGTACCCGGCCGCGCTGCGCCAGCAGCCGGGCCGCCGCACCCTCGAGCAGTTCCTTCATCTGGAACAGCTCGGTGATCTCGCGTCGCGACGGCGTGGTGACGAATGTGCCAACGCGCGGCCGGATCTCGATGAGTCCTTCGGTCTGCAGCTGCTTGAAGGTCTCGCGGACCGGGGTGCGCGATACGCCGAACTCTTCGGCGATCGCAAGCTCGGAGATGTTCACACCCGGCGAGATCTCCCCGGCGATGATCCGGCGGCGGATCTCCTCGATCAGCCGACCCTGAATCGAGCCATTACTGCTGCTCACCGCCACTCCCTACGTCGCTATCCCAATGCGGGCAGGCTGCCGCCATCGAAGAACCTACCGGCGCTGTAGACCATCGGGTCACGATCGCCGACCGAAGCATGGACCACCCGGCACATGAAGACGGTGTGGGTGCTCGCCTGCAGCCGTTCGCGGATCTCGACCTCCATGGTCGCGGCGCTGCGGTCGATCAGCGGGCTGCCGAACGGCCCCGGACGCCAGTCGAGGCCGGAGAACTTGTCGTCGGACTTCGCCGCGAAGCGATTCACCACATCGAGTTGGTCGGTCGACAGAATGTTGATCGCGAGATGGCCGGCGCGGAACAGACAGTCGTGGGTCGACGAGGTGTGTTGAACCGCGACCATGACCGTGGGCGGCTCCAGCGAGATGCTGGCGAACGCGTTCACGGCAAGGCCGCGAGGCTTGTCCCCGTCCAGCGCCGTGACGACGGTGACCCCGGTGACGAACTGCCGATTGACCCGCTTCATCAGGTCCAGGTCGGGCACTACGGGTGCGGTCACCGGTCCTGCCCCACCGCGATGATGCCGAGCGCGGTCAGCAGTGAGCGGGGATCCCACGTCACGTGCTCTTCGACGATTCGGTCGTTTTCGAAGCGCGCGAAGGTAGCCCCACTGACCTCGACCTGGCGTTTGGTGGCGGGCACACCGAGGAACGAGTGCTCGTGGCTGCCCGTGCTGTGCCACCGGATGGCGGCCCGGTCGCCTTCGACCACCACCTCGTCGACGACCGTCAGCAGATCGGGGAACGCCGAGCGGGTCGCGGTGATCGAAGCCTTGAACTCGTCACGCCCGTGGCTGGTTCCGGTGCCGCTGATGCGCCGGTACCCACCGGCGAGCAGGTCGTCGAATGCGTCCACGTCGCCCCGGTCCCACGCCGCCTCCCATGCGGACGTGATGCGGGCGCGGCGGGAATCGTTGTCGGTCATGGCTTTTCCTTTCGGCTAATCGTCGATGAGTTCGACGAGCGGGGTCTGCGGCGTCGTGTGGCGATTGTCGGCGATCAAGTCTTTCCAGAACGACACCGCCAGGCACGCGATGATGATCAGGAACGGCAGTGACGCGACGATCACGGTGTTCTGCAACGCGTTCAGGCCGCCCGCGAACATGAGCACCACCGCCGTGATTCCGGTGAGCACACCCCACAGGACGAGCACGCCGCGCCGCGGTGTCAGGGTTCCGTCGCTCGTCATCATGCCCAGGACGAAGGTGTTCGCGTCCGCGCCGGAGATGAAGAAGATGAGCACCAGCAGGATGGCGACGACCGAGGTCACCGATGCGAGCGGGAAGTGTGCCAGCGTCGCGAAGAACGCACTGTTGATATCGGCCGCGGTCTGCTCGCCGATGTCGCCGCCCTCGAACATGTCGATGTGGATGGCCGTCCCGCCGAACACCGTGAACCAGGTGAAGAAGACCACGCTCGGCACCACAAGCACACCGACGATGAACCCACGAATGGTGCGGCCCTTCGAGATTCGCGCCAGGAACACCCCGACGAAGGCTCCCCACGACACCCACCACGCGAGCATGAAGTAGGTCCACCACTGCATCCATTCGAGGTCGCCGAAGGCCGTGCCCTGCAGGCTCATCCGGAAGAAATCGGTTGCCCACGTGCCGAGCGACTCGATGTAGAGGTTGGCGATGAACACGCTGGGCCCGACGACGAGCATGAAGACGAACAGCGCCACCGCCATGACCGTGCTGCCCTGGCTGAGGAACTTGATGCCCTTGCTCACCCCCGTGACCGCCGACATCGTGAATATCGCGGTCACCGCGGCGATGATGACGACCTGGGTGGCATTGCTGACCGGGACACCGAACAGCGAGAAGAGGCCGTTGTTGACCTGAAGTGCGCCCAGCCCAAGGGAAGTCGTGGTGCCGAACAGCGTCGCGAACACCGCGAGGACGTCGATCAACTTACCGATCGGCCCGTTGACCCGATCGCCGAGCAACGGGGTGAACAGCTGGCTGACCAGCGTGCGACGGCCCATGCGATACGTCGAATAGGCAATGGCGAGGCCGAAAACCGCGAAGATCGCCCAGGCGTGCAGGCCCCAGTCGAAGTAGGAGTACTGCAGTGCCCGCACCGCGGCCTGCGGCGTGCCGGGTTCGGCGAGCCCGTGCGGTGGTGTGGTCAGATGTGAGATCGGTTCGGCGACACCGTAGGACACCAGGCCGATGCCCATCACCGCACTCAGGATCATCGCGAGCCACGTGATCGTCCTGAACTCCGGCCGGTCCGTGTCCTTGCCGAGGCGCGTGTCGCCGTACGGGCTGAACGCGAGGAAGACCAGGAACACCAGGATGCCCAGCGTCACGACCAGGTAGAGCCAGCCGAAGCTGCCCGTCACCCAGTTGAGCGACGCGGCCGTCACCTTGTTGAGGTTCTCGGTGAACAGCACGGCCCATGCGACGAACACGGCCGAGATCGCCACCGACGTCCAGAAGACCGAACCGAGCCGCCCGGATGGCCGAGGCGGTTTCTCTGCGGCCGCGGGCGCAGCGGGCGTTGCGCTGAGGTCACTTGTCATGGGGAGCTCCCGGGAACGTCGCCGAGCAAGTACTGGCATACAACAGAATGTAAGCGCAGTCACAAAGCAGTGTCAACGGCTTCTCGGTCGCACCATTGGCGAGTGCCCACCGGAACTGCGTCTTTACTGCGATTTTACGTCGCCTCAAGCCATCCGGCCGCCGGCCTGCCGGCTAGCGCACCGCGACCGCTTGACCTACGTCACAGTCGCAAACTATCGTCTGTGGCATGCAAGAGCGCATCTCCGGCGTCAGCCTTGGACTCCGCAAGGTCGTGGTGTACCGCGAAACCGTGGTGACGGAGGCCGGTGTGCGACCCGCCTGTCCGGCCCTGCAAGCCAGCGTCGCCGCCGTGGTGCGCAACCCGTGGGTGGGCACCGGCCCGGCACGTGATCTGTCGCCGGAGGTGGCCCGCATCGCCCCGGTGCTGGCTCAGTTGGTGACGCGCCGCCTCATCGACACGCTCGGCGGCGTCGATGCTGTCGAGGCATTCGGCAAGGCCGCGATCGTCGGGCTCGACGGCGAGATCGAGCATGGCGGCGCCCTGATTCACACGCCGTACTTCGGCAACCTGATGCGCGAGTTCCTCGACGGCGAATCGATCATCTGCTTCGCCGACGCCCGCGCCGAGGCCGGCGACCCGCTCGTCGTCCCGCTCTGGCACAAAACCCATGCCGCGACACGCAGCCACTATCAGACCGTGAGCACCCGCGTGCCCGACGGTCCGCGCGCCGACGAGATCGTCATCATCGCCGCCGGGTCAACCGGCCCTCGGCCCCATCCCCGCATCGGGGACCGCACCACCGACCCCGCCGTCACCGTCAAGAGTCTGGAGAGTGTCCTGTCATGAAACTGCGCAAGATCGTCACCGTGGTCGAGGAGATCCGTACCGAGGGTGGTCGTGAGGTCAATCCGCCGGCGCGCGTCGCCATCGTCGCCGCTGTGATCGAAAACCCATGGGCTGGACAGGGGTTCGTGGAGGATCTGGCGCCTGGTATCGACAGCACCGCGTCCGATCTCGGCGCCCTGCTGGCACCGCTGGTACTCGAGGCGCTCGAAGAGCCCGCCGAGGCTTACGGCAAGGCCGCGATCGTCGGGCTCAACGGCGAGATCGAGCACGGCTCGGGCCTGATCCACACGCTGAAGTTCGGCGATCACTTCCGCAAGGCCGCCAACGCCACGACCCTGCTGCCCGCGGTCGAGAAGCGCGGCCCGGCGGGTGTCATCTTCGACATCCCGCTCAAGCACATCACCGACGCCACCATCCGGTCACACCATCAGACCGTCGAAGTCCGCATCGCCGACGCGCCGCATGCCGACGAGATCGTGATCGCTCTCGCCGCCGCGTCGCAGGGCCGTCCGCAGCAGCGCCTCGCACCGCTCAGTAGCGAGAAGTAAGCCGATGTCCCGGCCGACGCTTGTGTTCCTGCACGGAGTGGGCTTGGACCACACCGTGTGGGGCCCGGTCACCGAACTGCTGCCCGGATTCGAGGTCATCACACCTGACCTACCCGGACACGGCGCCCGGCCGGCCGCTCCCGCGGGAGTGACGTTGGCGGACTTGGCCGATGGCGTCGCCGACGAGATCACGGCCGGGTCGCACCTGGTCGGGTTCTCGCTCGGCGCCCTCGTCGCCCAGCACCTTGCGGTGCACCGCCCGGAGCTGGTGGCGTCGTTGACGTCGGTGAGTTCGGTGTGCCGGCGCACCGACGAGGAGCGGGCCGCGGTCCTCGGCCGGCTTCGCACGGCTGAGAAGGATTTCGCCGCGAGCGCGGCTGCGTCCCTGCGCCGTTGGTATGACGGCACCGACGTCGGCCCCGAGCACGTCGCACGCACGGAAGCGACGCTGTTGGCCAACGATCCGGCGAGCTTCGTCAACTGCTACCGCGTATTCGCCACCGCGGATGCCGAGATCGCACCACAGTTAAGCCGCATCGACGTGCCCGCGCTCGCGATCACCGGATCCGACGATCCCGGCTCCACCCCGGAGATGACCTATCGGCTCGCGGCGGCCATACCCGAGTGCGAAGCCGTCGTCGTCACCGGTGCCCGCCACATGCTCCCGGTTCAATGCCCACGCGCACTCGCCGACGCCCTCACTTCTTTCATCGGAAGGTCCGTCCATGTCTGAATCCCCAAAACTGCAACACTTCATCGGCGGCAAACCGGTCGCCCCGTCGTCCGGGGAGTACTTCGAGAGCACCAATCCGGCAACCCGCGAGGTGCTCTATCAAGCCGCGCGCGGCAACGCCGCCGACATCGATGCCGCCGTCGCGTCGGCCACCGAGGCCTTCGACGACCCGCGGTGGCGCGATCTGAGCCAGACCAAGCGCGGGCACCTGCTGCGCCGTCTCGGTGACCTGATCGGTGAGCACGGTGAGGAACTCGCACGCTCCGAATCGCTCGACAACGGAAAGTTGTTGCGCGAGATGCGCGGCCAGCTCACGACGCTGCCCGAGTATTACTACTACTACGCCGGTCTGGCCGACAAGATCCACGGCGATGTCATCCCCACCTCGGACCGGCAGGTCCTCAACTACACGGTGCGCGAGCCGCTGGGCGTGGTCGGCGCGATCACGCCGTGGAATTCGCCGCTGACGCTGACCACCAGCAAGCTGGCCCCGGCGTTGTGTGCCGGGAACACCGTCGTGATCAAGCCGTCCGAGTACACCTCGGCGACCGTGCTCAAACTGGCCGAGCTCGTGATCGAGGCGGGATTCCCGCCGGGTGCGGTCAACGTGGTCACCGGGTTCGGAGCCGAGGCGGGCCAGCCGCTAGTGGATCACCCTGGGCTGGCGAAGATCTCGTTCACCGGCAGCACCGCGACCGGGTCGCGGATCGCGTCGGCGACAGCGGGCCGGTTCATCGGGTCGACGCTGGAGCTGGGCGGCAAGTCCCCCAACATCGTGTTCGACGACGCCAATGTCGCCAACGCCGCGACGGGTGTGGTCGCGGGAATCTTCGCGGCCGCGGGACAGACCTGCATCGCGGGCAGCCGGGTGTTCGCGCAGCGCGCGATCTACGACGAACTGCTGGAACGCGTGTCGGAGCGGGCCCGCAGCATCCGGATGGGAAATCCGCTCGACGATGCCACCGAACTCGGCCCGCTGGCTTTCGAGGACCAGCGCGACAAGGTCGCCTCCTATGTCGACCTCGGGCGGTCGGAAGGCGCGCGGGTGCTCACCGGCGGGCGTGCCACCGACGGCGGCTTGGGCGGATTCTTCTACGAGCCAACGGTTCTGGTGGACGTGAACAACCAGATGCGGGTGGTCCGCGAAGAGATCTTCGGCCCGGTCGCCGCGATCATGCCGTTCGACACCGAGGACGAGGTCGTGGCCTTGGCCAACGACACCGAGTACGGCCTGGCCGCGGGCGTATGGACGACCAACCTGGCCCGGGCGCACCGGATGGCCGGGCGCCTCGATGCTGGCACCATCTGGGTCAACACCTACCGGGCGATGTCCCCGATGTCGCCGCGGCAGGGGTTCAAGAGCAGCGGCGTCGGCGTCGAGCACGGCACCGAGACCATGAAGGAATACACCCGGCTCAAGAGCGTGTGGATCAACACCGACGAGGGCCCGGTGCCCGATCCGTTCGTGATGCGGAGCTGATATGCCGAACGTCGAAGTCACCATCGCGCAAGGCCGTTCGCCCGAGCAGATCCGCGCCATGATGCACGAGGTGCACGAGGCCGTGCTGCGGACCGTCGACACCCAACCTGAGCACATCCGCGTCATCGTCCGCGAAGTGCCCCGCACCCATTGGGCCACAGGCGATCTCACGATCGCCGAGATGAAGGAGCAATCATGAGATTTTCGTTGTTCGTCCACATGGAGCGCTGGGACGAATCGGTGCCCCACCGCGAGCTCTTCGAGAATCTCACCGAGCTGTCCCTGATGGCCGAGGCCGGTGGGTTCAGCACGGTGTGGATCGGCGAGCACCACGCCATGGAGTACACGATCTCGCCGAGCCCCATGCCGCTGTTGGCCTATCTGGCCGGTCAGACCACGACGATCCGTCTCGGTGCGGGCACCATCATCGCGCCGTTCTGGAATCCGATCCGGGCCGCCGGTGAGTGTGCGCTGCTCGACGTGATCAGCAACGGCCGCATGGAGGTTGGGCTGGCCCGCGGCGCGTACCAGATCGAGTTCGACCGGATGATGCCCGGACTGCCCGCCTCCGAGGGCGGCAAATACCTGCGCGAGCTGGTGCCTGCCGTGCGCAAACTGTGGCAGGGCGACTACGCACATGACGGCGACATCTGGCAGTTCCCGACATCGACGAGTGTGCCCAAACCCGTGCAGCAGCCGATGCCGCCGATGTGGATCGCCGCGCGCGATCCCGATTCCCACGACTTCGCGGTCGCGCAGGGATGCAACGTGATGGTCACCCCGCTCATGAAGGGCGACGAAGAGGTCGTCGACCTCAAGCGCAAATTCGACACCGCGGTCGAGAACCATCCCGAGGTGGCCCGACCGCAGCTCATGGTGTTGCGCCACACCCACGTTCACGCCGCCGAGGATCCGGACGGCTGGCGCCCGGCCGCCGAGGCGATCTCGAAGTTCTACCGCACGTTCGACGCCTGGTTCGGCAACAAGACCACCCCGGTCAACGGGTTCCTGGAGCCCAGCCCGGAATCCAAGTTCGCCGAGCGCCCCGAGTTCGAGCTCGAGTCACTGCACCGCACCGCGATGATCGGCACCCCCGAGGAGGTCATCGAGCGCCTGCGGTTCTATCAAGAGCTCGGCGTCGACGAGTTCAGCTTCTGGTGCGACAACAGTCTGCCGCACGACGAGAAGCGTAAGTCCCTTGAGCTTTTCATCAAGGAAGTCGTCCCGGCGTTTCAGTGAGGAGCCAGCCATGGATGGGATAAGAATTCACGCCGTCGATCTGCAGGACGCCCAGCGGCGCGCCGACAAGCTGCGGGCCGACGCGCCCGAGCTTCCGGTGCTGCTCGACATCGAGGTACTCATCGACCGCGATATCCACGCCGCGTTCGCCGCACTCGACGGTGTGCCGTCCGGACATGCGCTGCGCTACATCGGAACTCCGCGGGGGCTGGCCGGTTTGATCGCCGACGTGCAACGCCTCGGCATCGCCGACGGCGTGGTGCTCAAGCCGTTGGCAGGCAGCCCCGTCACCGACCTGATGCTGGAGGAGCTGGCGCCTGGCCTGTGCGCCTGACGGCGACACGCCCAAAGCGACGCAATGGCTGAGATACCAAGGAAATTCCCACCACAGCGTCGCTCTCGAGGAGGTCAGGCCGCGAACGGATCCGTCGCCGCCGCGATGCGCGCGGCCGCGTCGGTCAGCACGGCCTCGCCGTGGCCGAAACCCGCGATCTGCGCACCGGTCGCGGCGATCCGAGCCAGTGACTCGACGGCGGCCTGACGGTCGGTGTTGAAGACGCCGAGGATGACCTGCCCGTGGAACTCGGCGACGGTATCGCCCGTGAGAACCGCGTCGGCGGCGGGCAGGTACAGCGCGATGCTGCCCGGCGTGTGGCCCGGCACGCCGATAACCCGTGTCCCGCCCGCGAAGTCGAGCACATCGCCGTCGCACACCGCGCGATCGACCCGGCAGGCCGGGCCGTGCGGTGAGGCGTCGAGGTCCGGGCGGATCTCGCGCTCGCGGTCGGTGAGCACGGGCAGCGGGCCGGGTTCGTCGCCGCGAACATACGAGGCGTCGCCGGCCCCCGCGACCACCTCGATGTCAGCCCAGTCCGCGATCTCGGCGGCAGACCCGCAATGGTCCTCGTGGAAATGCGTGAGCACGATGCGCTTCACGTGCAGGCGGCGCATGCCCAACGCGGCCAGCGCTTCGGCGATCAAGCCTGCGCTGCCGGGCCAGCCGGTGTCGATGAGCGTGACACCGTCCGGCTCGAGCCACAGGTAGCTGTTGAGCAGATGCGCCTGGCCGCCGGGGATGCGCAGCCGGTACAACGAGGGCGTCAGCTGGAGGAGGTCGGCCATGACACCCGACGGTAGTGATCATGACCCGCGCCGGTCGAGGTGTTTCGCTCTCGCCGAAATCCCTCAGTCCCCGCGAATCAGGCCACCGCGGCTGAGCCGCGAATCAGGCCACCGCGGCTGAGCCGCGAATCAGGCCATCGCGCGACGGCCCGCCAGGGCGCGGCCCAGCGTCAGCTCGTCGGCGAACTCCAGATCGCCGCCCATGGGCAGCCCGGACGCGATCCGTGTGACCGTGAGGCCCGGGATGTCGCGCAGCATCCGCACCAGATACGTGGCGGTGGCCTCGCCTTCGGTGTTGGGGTCGGTCGCGATGATCACCTCGGCGACGTCGACGCCGTCGACGCGTTCGCCGATCCGGTTGAGCAGCTCGCGGATGCGCAGTTGCTCGGGCCCGATGCCCGACAACGGGTCCAGTGCCCCGCCGAGCACGTGGTAACGGCCGCGGAACTCCCGGGTGCGTTCGACGGCCTGCACGTCCTTGGGTTCCTCGACGACACACACCAGTGAGGCGTCACGACGCGGATCACTGCAGATGCGGCAGCGTTCGTCGTCGGACACGTTGCCGCACACCGCACAGAACGTGACACCGTCGCGGATGCGGCCGAGCACGGCCGTCAGCCGGTCGATGTCGGGTGGCTCGACCGACAGCAAGTGAAAAGCGATCCGCTGCGCGCTCTTGGGCCCGATGCCGGGCAGCTTGCCGAGCTCGTCGATCAAATCCTGGACGGGACCCTCAAACATTGCGGTACAACTCAGACCCCCGGGATACCGAAGCCGGAGAGACCGCCGGCCAGCGGACCGAGCCGGCTCTGCGCGAGGATTGTCACCTGCTTGGACGCGTCGGCCAACGCGCCGACGATCAGGTCCTGCAGGGTTTCGACGTCGTTCGGATCGACGACCTTGGGATCGATGCGCACGGCGACCACCTCGCCGCTGCCTTTCACGGTGACCTGAACCAGCCCGCCGCCGGCCTGGCCCTGCACCTCGGAGTTGGCCAGCGCCTCCTGCGCCTCCATGAGCTGTTGCTGCACCTGCTGCGCCTGCGCGAGGAGTGCCGACATATCGGGCGTGCCTCCGGGTTGCATGACAGTCCCCTTCACGTATTCGTTGCGACCTGGTCTCGACTTGGTTGCTCTCGCCCGTCGGTGGCGGTTTGGCCTTTCAGCCTAGTCGGCGCGCGGGCTACGGTGGCGGCCGTGCGAGTCCCAGCCTGCCTGCGTGTCGGCGCCGCGGTGGTATCGAGTGTGCTCATCGCCGTGACTGCGCCCGCCCTCGTGAACAGTCCACTGGCGAATGCCGCCCCGAACGTCGCCGGGATGATCGTGTTCCTCGATCCCGGGCACAACGGGGCCAACGACGCCTCGATCAGCAGACAGGTCCCGACGGGCCGCGGCGGCACCAAGAACTGCCAGGAGAGCGGCACCTCGACCGCGGACGGCTATCCCGAGCACACCTTCACCTGGGACACCACGCTGCGCGTCCGTGCCGCGCTGACCGCGCTCGGTGTCCGGACCGCGATGTCGCGCGGTAACGACAACGCCCTCGGCCCGTGTGTCGACGAGCGCGCCGCGATGGCGAACTCACTGCGGCCGAATGCCGTCGTGTCGATCCACGCCGACGGCGGTCCGGCCAACGGCCGCGGCTTCCACGTGCTCTATTCGTCGCCGCCGCTCAACCAGGTGCAGGCCGGACCGTCCGTGCAGTTCGCGAAGACCATGCGCGACCAACTGTCGGCGTCGGGCATACCCCCGGCGACCTACATCGGCTCGGGCGGGCTGGATGCCCGCTCGGACATCGCCGGGCTCAACCTGGCTCAGTTCCCGTCCATCCTGGTCGAGTGCGGCAACATGAAGAACCCGGTCGACTCCGCGTTGATGAAGTCGCCGGAGGGCCGCCAGAAGTACGCCGACGCGATCGCCCGAGGCATCGTCGGTTACCTCGGCTCGCAGACCGCCGCCGCCCCGGCGCGCTAAGCGCCCTCGAGCTCCTTCTTGAGGTTCGCCAGCACCTCATCCTGGATCTTGCGCAGCCCCAGCGGTGCGAACGTCTTCTCGAAGAAGCCCTTGACGCCGCCGGCTCCGGTCCAGCTGGTCTTCAGGTTGACCGTCGACCCGGTGCCCGCGGGCGCGACCGTCCAGTTCGACACGAGTGTCGAATTGGCGTCCTTCTCGATGACTGTGTGCCCGGCCACGTCGACGGTCGCCTTGACGTCGCGTACGCGGGACTTGGTGGCCTGCAGCTTCCAGGTGACGACGGTGCCTGCGCCCTGCCCGCCCTCGAGCACCTGATAGCCGCTGTAGTGCGAGGAAAGGATCTTCGGGCGCACGGTCTGGTAGTCGGCGATCGCTGCGAGCACCGCGGCCGGATCGGCGTTGATCAATACGGTACTGACCGCGCTGACCTGTCCCATGGGTGAAAACTCCTTGTGCGAGAGAATGCTACGGGGTATCAACCCGGGCATATTTGGGTTACTGCGGTCGCATCGGGTGCAACCGCCGACTAGCGTATATGTGTGTCTGTTGCTTCGACTGACGCACAAGCTGTCCACGCTGCGGGGGTAGAGCGGCTTCTCGATAGCTATCGCGCCATACCGCCCACCGCGACAGTGCGGCTTGCCAAACCCACGTCCAATCTGTTCCGGAAGCGGGCCAAAAGCACCGCAAAAGGCCTCGACACCTCGGGTTTGACCGGCGTGATCGGTGTCGACGCGGTAGCTCAGACCGCGGACGTGGCCGGCATGTGCACCTACGAGGATCTGGTTGCGGCAACGCTCCCGTACGGGCTGGCTCCGCTGGTGGTGCCACAGCTCAAGACCATCACGCTGGGCGGCGCGGTCACCGGGCTCGGCATCGAGTCGACGTCTTTCCGTAACGGCCTGCCGCACGAAAGTGTCCTGGAGATGGACATTCTGACCGGCTCAGGTGAAATCGTCACCGCGTCGCCGCACCAGAACGCCGACCTGTTCCGTGCATTCCCGAATTCGTACGGAACGCTTGGTTATTCGACGAGACTGCGCATCGAGCTCGAACCGGTAACCCCGTTTGTCGCATTGCGGCACTTGCGTTTTCACACACTCACCGACCTGATCTCGACGATGGACCGCATCATCGAGACGGGCGGCTTGAACGGTGAGCGCGTCGACTACCTCGACGGCGTGGTCTTCAGCGCCGCTGAGAGTTACCTGTGCGTTGGCTTCAAGACCAAAACCGCAGGGCCCGTCAGCGATTACACGGGTCAACAGATCTACTACCGGTCCATTCAGCATCCTGGCAGCAACGGTGCCGAGAAGCACGACCGCCTCACGATCCACGATTACCTGTGGCGGTGGGACACCGACTGGTTCTGGTGCTCGCGCGCATTCGGCGCACAACATCCGCTGATCCGGCGGTTCTGGCCGCGGCGGTACCGGCGCAGCAGCTTCTACTGGAAGCTGATCGGCTACGACCAGCGGTTCAACATCGCCGACCGCATCGAGAAACGACATGGCCGCCCACCGCGGGAACGGGTGGTGCAGGACATCGAGGTGCCCATCGAACGGTGCGTCGAATTCCTCGACTGGTTCTTGGAAAACGTGCCGATCGAGCCACTCTGGTTGTGCCCGCTGCGCTTGCGCGACGACAGCAACCAGGGTGCGGCATGGCCGCTGTACCCGCTGCGCGCGCACCACACCTACGTCAACGTCGGCTTCTGGTCGTCGGTGCCCGTCGGCCCAGAGGAGGGTTACACGAACCGCCGCATCGAACGGAAGGTCGACGAACTCGAAGGGCATAAATCGCTGTACTCCGATGCTTTTTATTCCCGGGAGCAGTTCGACGATCTGTACGGCGGTGAGGCCTACAAGACCGTGAAGAAGATGTACGACCCCGATTCACGTCTCCTGGACCTGTATTCGAAGGCGGTGCAACGGCAATGACGACATTCAAAGAGAACGCGGCCCATGCTTCTGACCGGAAGCTGAGCCTGGCCGAGATTCTGGAGATTTTCGCCGCGGGCCAGTTGCCGCTGAAATTCACCGCGTACGACGGTAGTTCGGCCGGTCCCGACGATGCCACGCTCGGGCTGGACCTCAAGAGCCCGCGCGGCACGACGTATCTGGCCACCGCGCCAGGCGATCTGGGGCTCGCCCGTGCCTACATCTCCGGCGACCTGGACACTCACGGTGTGCATCCGGGCGACCCGTATCCGCTGTTGTGCGCGCTGGCCGACAAGATGAACTTCAAACGCCCGCCCGCCCGGGTGCTGGCCAATATCGTGCGGTCCATCGGGTTCGAACACCTCGTGCCGATCGCCCCGCCGCCGCAGGAAGCGCTGCCACGGTGGCGTCGCATGGTAGAAGGTTTGCGGCACAGCAAAACCCGCGACGCCGAGGCGATCCACCACCACTACGACGTGTCGAACACCTTCTACGAGTGGGTGCTGGGCCCGTCGATGACCTACACGTGCGCGTGCTACCCCACCGCCGACGCCACGCTCGAGGAGGCGCAGGACAACAAGTACCGGCTCGTGTTCGACAAGCTGCGCCTGCAGCCCGGCGACCGCCTGCTCGACGTGGGCTGCGGCTGGGGCGGCATGGTGCGCTACGCGGCGCGGCACGGTGTCAAGGCGCTGGGTGTCACGCTGTCGCGTGAGCAGGCGACCTGGGCCCAGAAAGCCATCGCCGAGGAGGGCCTCGGCGAGTTGGCCGAGGTGCGCCACGGCGACTACCGCGACATCGTCGAAACCGGTTTCGACGCGGTGTCCTCGATCGGTCTGACCGAGCACATCGGCGTCCACAACTACCCGTCGTACTTCGGTTTCCTGAAGTCGAAGATGCGCACGGGAGCCCTGCTGCTCAACCACTGCATCACCCGCCACGACAACCGGACCGGCGCGGCGGCCGGTGGATTCATCGACCGCTACGTGTTCCCCGACGGTGAGCTCACGGGTTCGGGCCGCATCATCACCGAGGTGCAGGATGTCGGCCTCGAAGTGCTGCACGAGGAGAACCTGCGCCACCACTACGCGATGACGCTGCGCGACTGGTGCGCGAATCTCGTCGAGCACTGGGACGAGGCGGTCGCCGAGGTGGGCTTGCCCACCGCGAAGGTGTGGGGCCTTTACATGGCCGGCTCACGGCTGGGCTTCGAGACGAATGTGGTTCAGCTGCACCAGGTCCTGGCGGTCAAGCTCGACGAGCACGGCCATGACGGAGGGCTGCCGCTGCGCCCGTGGTGGGAGCCGTAGACCGGGTCAGATCACCCGGACCGCACCGCGAATGGTGCGCAGCACCGCGTCCAGGTCGGCAAGCGGCGGGTTGGCGAGCGCGATGCGCAACGCGTTCGGTGGGTTGGGCGCGACCGCGAAAGCGTCCGCGGTCTAGATCAGGACGCCACTGTCGGCCAGCCGATGGGCGACAATGTCGGCCCTGATGTCGTCGGGCAGTGTCAGCCAGCCCCAGTAGGCGCTGGGATGTGCGCGGTAGCCGAGGTCGGTCAGCTCCCGTGCGGCGATGAGCTGGCGGCGGCGCGCGTCGTCGCGACGCTGCGCCTGCAGGCGTTCCACGGTGCCATCGGCGAGCAATCGGGTCGCGAGTGCGGTGACGATGCTGGATGTCCCCCAATGCGATGCCCGCAGAACGCGTTTCACCGCATACCGCTGCCGGGCGGGGGCCGCGACGTAGCCGAAGCGCAGCCCGGTGGCCAGGTTCTTCGACAGGCTGCCGACGTGGAAGGTCCGCTCCGGGGCGAGTGTGTGCAGTGGTGGCGGCGCGCCGGGTTCCAGAAAGGCGTACGTCGAGTCCTCGATGAGCAGGCAGTCGTGGCGCCGTGCGATGTCGACGATCCGGGTTCGGGCGGCCTCGTCGAGCACGAAGCCGAGCGGGTTGTGCAGCGTCGGCACGAGGTAGATGGCGGCGACGGCGCGGGCCCGGCACACCGCGTCGAGATCATCGACGTCGGTACCCGCCGCCGTCACGCCCACCGGCACGAGCTCGACGCGCCGGGTGTCGGCGATGAGCTTCAGCCCCGGATATGTGAGCGCGTCCACCGCGACCGCCCGCCCCGCCGGTACGACACCGGCGATGACGGCGTCGAGAGCGTGTTGCGCGCCCGACGTGACGAGCACGTCGTCCCGGCCCGCGTCGACTCCGACGGTCCGCAGATACTCGGCGACCGTTGCGCGGTCGGCGCCGCGACCGCCGGGCGGATGCTGCGTGAGCAACGACGTGAGATCGCCTTCGGCGGCGAGTTCCCGCAGCGCGTGCCGGAGCTGGTCGTCCTGTCCCGGGGCAAGCGGCTGGTTGAACGACAGGTCGGCGATCCGCGCGCCGATCGGAAGCCGGCGCGAATCGAGTCCGCCGAAGCCGCTGAGGTCACGCACGAATGTGCCGCGGCCCCGCTCGCCGACCACGAGGCCCGTCGACGCGAGCTCGCGGTAGACCTTGGTCGCGGTGGCCAGCGCAACCCCGTACTTCGCGGCCAGCTCACGATGTGTCGGCAGCCGGGTGCCCGCGGGGATCGACCCGTCGCGAATGGCCGTCGCGAAGTCCTGCGCGATCAGTCGGTACCGCTCGGCCCGCACAGCCACTCCTGTATCTAGGACAATTTGTTGATTGCATCATTTTGCCGTCCCTACAGTCCACCCTGTGACGACGACTGATACGACGCTGCCCGTGCTGGAGTACTTGCAGAGGCTGATCGCCGGGACGCTAGGGGCCGACGACCGCACGCACATGCGTTACCCGACCGCCATCTCCGAGCTTCTCGCGTTCGCGGTCGCCGACATCGGCCCGGGAACCGCGGCCATCCGCGTCGAGACCGACCCCGCCCGGCACGGCAATCAACAGGGCACGATCCACGGCGGGTTTCTCGTCGAGTTGGCCGACGCCGCGATCGGCACCGCCCATTCCACGCTCATGCAGCCCGGCGAATCGTTCACAAGCATCGACATCAGGGCGACATTCCTGCGGCCGGTGTGGGCCGACGTCCTCGTCGCCACCGCGCGGCCCGCGCACTCCGGCCGGACGATCACCCACTACACGTGTGACATCGTCCGCGGGGACGGCAAGACGGCCGCGACCGTCACCAGCACCGTGATGACATTGCGCGGCGCGCAGGCCGCCGGGCGCTAGCTCTCGATCTTTCGCGCACCCAGTTCGTTCTGCAGCAGCTCGAGCGCAACCTCTTCCGGGTCGCGACGCGGCCCGGCCTCACTCTGCCCGGCCTCGGCGAGCATCTCTTCCTCGTCGTCCACGGGCGGTTCGGGGTCCGGCACCGGTTCCGGCTCGGGGATGGAACGTCCCGGCCGGCTGGGGATGCGTGGCGGGGGCTTGCTGGCGCGCGGCGGCGGGGCCGCGACGGCCTCCGCGGTGCCGACCTCACACCGAATCTGCCAGTCGACGCCGAGCGCATCCTTCAGCGCGTCCCGGATCACGTCGGCATTGCGCGACTCGGTGAGCCGCTTCGCCAGGGGCGGTGATTCATGCGACAGCACAAGGGTTTTGCCCTCGACGGCACGCACGATCGCCCCCGACAACATGACCTCGGTGGTGCGGCTGCGTTCGCGCACCTTCTCGCGCACCGTCGTCCACATCGAACGCACCGCGGCGGCGTTGGGTTCGCCGCCGGGGGTGGCTGACGCCTGCACCGGCTCGGGAGCCGGTTCTGGCTCCGGTTCCGGCGTCGGTTCCGGTGGTGGCGGCGGGGTCGGCTCCGGCTCTGGCACGGGGTCGGGTTCGGGGGCGGGCGCCGACACGGGTTCCGGCGCAGGCGGTGGTGGCGGTGGCGGCTGCGGAACGGGCGGTGGGGCCGGTGCGGGTTCGGGGGCCTGCGCCTGGCTGCGCCGCGTGTAGGTCTTGACCGGCTCGGCGGACGGCGCGACGGCTTGCGCTTCGCCGGCCGGGATCGACATGTCGAGGCGGGTCTCGATGCGTTCGATGCGCTGCAGCAACGCCGATTCGGTATCGCTGGCCGACGGCAGCAGCAGCCGCGCACACACCACTTCGAGCAGCAGCCTCGGCGCGGTCGCCCCGCGCATCTCCCCGAGCCCGGCGTGGACGACCTCGGCGTAGCGGGTCAGCGTCCCCGGACCCAGCCGCGCCGCTTGATCGCGCATACGGTCCAGCACGTCGGCGGGGGCGTCGACCACACCGCGCGCCGCGGCGTCGGGCACGGCCTGCAGCACGATCAGGTCGCGGAACCGCTCGAGCAGGTCGGTCGCGAAGCGCCGCGGGTCGTGCCCGGCGTCGATGACCGCTTCGACGGCGCCGAACAGCGCGGCCGCGTCACCCGCGGCCAGGGCCTCGACGGCGTCGTCGATGAGCGCCATGTCGGTGGCGCCCAGCAGCGCGAGTGCGCGTTGGTAGGTGATGTGGTTGCCGGTGGCACCCTGTTCGGAACCCGCCAGCAGCTGATCGAGCACCGACAGCGTGTCCCGCGGTGACCCGCCGCCGGCCCGGATGACCAGCGGGTACACCGCGTCGTCGACGTTGACGTTCTCCTCGGCGCAGATGCGCTCAAGCAACGGCCGCATGGTGCGCGGGGCCAGCAGCCGGAACGGGTAGTGATGCGTGCGCGACCGGATGGTCGGCAGCACCTTTTCCGGTTCGGTGGTGGCGAACACGAAGATCAGGTGCTCGGGCGGCTCCTCGACGATCTTGAGCAGCGCGTTGAAGCCGGCCGTGGTGACCATGTGCGCTTCGTCGATGATGAAGATGCGGTAGCGCGACTGCGCGGGGGTGAAGAACGCACGATCGCGCAGTTCTCGGGTGTCGTCCACACCGCCGTGGCTGGCCGCGTCGAGCTCGGTGACGTCAAGATTGCCGGGACCGTTCGGGGCGAGCGCGACACACGAATCGCACACCCCACACGGCGTCGGCGTGGGGCCCTGCTCGCAGTTGAGCGACCGCGCGAGGATGCGTGCCGAAGACGTCTTACCGCAGCCACGCGGCCCGGAGAACAGGTAGGCGTGGTTGGTCCGGCCCGCGGTGAGCGCAACCGACAGCGGCTCGGTGACATGCTCCTGCCCAACCACTTCCGCGAAGGTTGCCGGGCGATACTTGCGGTAGAGAGCCACGGGAGAAGGCTACCGACCGATGCCGACTAGTCGGACCCCAGCAGGTGCTCGGTCGCCGCGAGCAGTGCACATGTCGCCAGACCGTCGATCGCCTCGCGCACATCGGGCAGCGACGGGAACGTCGGCGCGATGCGGATGTTCTTGTCCTCCGGGTCTTTCCGGTAGGGGAACGCCGAGCCGGCCTCGGTCACCGCGATGCCGGCGTCCTTGGCCAGCGCGACGGTGCGCTTGGCCGTGCCCGGCCACACATCGAGGCTCACGAAGTAGCCGCCCTTGGGATCGGTCCACGACGCGATCTTGGACTCCCCCAACCGGTCCTCGAGGATCTCGGCCACCAGGGCGAACTTCGGCGCGATCAATTCGCGGTGGCGCTGCATCTGCAGGCGCACACCGTCGGCGTCGCCGAAGAACCGGAGGTGGCGCAGCTGGTTGACCTTGTCCGGGCCGATCGACTTCTTGCCGGCATGCTGCAGGTACCAGGCGATGTTGCCCAGCGAGCCGCCCAGGAAGCTCACGCCGGCACCCGCGAAGGTGATTTTCGACGTCGACGCGAACACGAGTGGCCGGTTCGGGTTGCCGGCCGCCTCGGCCAGCCCCAGCACGTCGACCTGGCGGACGAAATCGTGCGTCAACGTGTGGACGGCGTACGCGTTGTCCCACATCAACCGGAAATCGTTTGCCGCAGTACGCATCTGGACCAAGCGGCGGACGGATTCCCAGGAGAACGTGACCCCGGTCGGATTGGAGTACACCGGCACGCACCACATGCCCTTGATCGCCGGGTCGGCGGCGACGAGTTCCTCGATGAGGTCGACGTCGGGGCCGTCCTCGCGCATCGGCACGGGGATCATCTCGATGCCGAACGACTCGGTGATCGCGAAGTGCCGGTCGTAGCCGGGTGCTGGGCAGAGGAACTTGACGACGGGCTCCTGGCTCCACGGCCGCGCCGAATCGACCCCACCGTGCAGCAGCGAGTAGACCACGACGTCGTGCATCATCTCGAGGCTCGAGTTGTTGCCTGCGATCAGGTTCTGCACCGGGATGCCGAGCAGCTCGCCGAAGATCTCGCGGAGCTCGGGCAGGCCGTGCAGCCCGCCGTAGTTGCGCGTGTCGGTGCCGTCACGGTCGCGGAAGTCCTCGCCGGGCAGGCCGAGCAGCGCATTCGACAGGTCGAGCTGCGCGGGCGCGGGCTTACCTCGGGTCAGGTCCAGGCTGAGCTTCTTCGCCTGTAGCTCGGCATAGTTGCGTTGCTGGAGCTCGTGCTGCGCGAGCAGATCGTCGCGGCCGAGGGACTGGAACGACACCGCGCGCCTTTCACCTGTTCGGATTCCCGGAGATCACCGGGCAAAAATAGGGGACCCCGCGCACCCGCCAGAGCCCATTGACCCTTGCTGCCTTCCGGCCCTGGGGGAGTTCACAGGATGGACGCCGCGCGGGGTCCATGGGTGAGTGTAGTACCTGCCCTGCCCCCGACTGGACGGGAGCGGTCTCGGCTTCGGTTACCATTGCCGACGGAGGATTCGCCTAGTGGCCTATGGCGCTCGCCTGGAACGCGGGTTGGGTTAATAGCCCTCAGGGGTTCAAATCCCCTATCCTCCGCACTCGGGTCCGG
The DNA here is from genome assembly GCF_049241375.1 of Mycolicibacterium wolinskyi str. Jessa 2025. NCBI lineage: Bacteria > Bacillati > Actinomycetota > Actinomycetes > Mycobacteriales > Mycobacteriaceae > Mycobacterium > Mycolicibacterium wolinskyi. The sequence goes on along the minus strand of NZ_CP185960.1, from coordinate 433,980 downwards.
GGTGCGACCTGCTGATCACCAGCCCGGTCGCACCCCGGCCCATAGATACCCGAGGAGGAGTATGGGCCGCACCGTCGCGGTGATCTGGCACGCGTCGTTCTCAATCGTCGCTGCAGGCCTCTACTTCTTCTTCGTCATCCCGCGCTGGCCCGAGCTGATGGGCCAGACCTCGCCGACCGTCGGGTTGGTGCTGCGCATCGTCACCGGTGTGCTGATCGGTCTGGCCGCGCTTCCCGTGGTGTTCACGCTGCAGCGGACCCAGCGTCCCGAGTTCGGCACCCCTCAGCTCGCGCTGCGGCTGCGGTCCTGGTCGATCGTGCTGCACGTGCTGGCCGGCCTGCTGATCGTCGGCACCGCGATCTCCGAGATCTGGCTGTCGCTCGACACCGCCGGGCAGTGGTTGTTCGGCATCTACGGCGCAGCCGCGGCCATGGCCCTGCTCGGTGTGTTCGGCTTCTACCTGGCGTTCGTCGCCGAGTTGCCCCCGCCGCCGCCGAAACCGCTCAAGGTTCGCGAGGCGGGCAAGCGTCGCGGTCGCGGCAAGACCGACGAGAAGACCGAGGCCGAAGACGAGCCGGCAGACGAAGCCGACAAGGACGAGGCCGAGAAGTCCGAGGCCGATGAGGTCGAGGACACCACCGACGCGGACGAGACCGAGAAAAAGCCCGCCGAGGTGACGGCCGAAGAGACCGACACCCCCGCCGAGAAGACCGCTGAGACCGCCGACGACACCGCTGAGGACGATGGGACCGATGAGTCCAGTGCGTCCGATGAGGACAAGAACTCGAACGGCAAACTGCGCAATCGCCGGCCGTCGAACAAGGGCGGTAACTCCAGGTTGCGGTGGCGTTCCCGCGGCGGCGTCGCGGTCGAGGACTGACCCTGCGCGTCGACAGCGGGCGAACTCACAGCCAAGATGGGTTCATGGGCAAACTGCGCTCGCGACCCGTCACGTCAGTACTTCTGGCGGCATTCGCCACCGCCGCGGCGCTGGTCATCCCGTCCGCACCGGCCGCGGCCGCACCGGCTGATCCGGTCGCAGCCGCGGCTCAGGTCGAGCCCGCGGTAGCGCGGATCGACACCGTCGTCGACTACCAGCAGGCGTACGGCATCGGCACGGGCATCGTGCTGTCACCGGGTGGCGAGGTGCTCACCAACTACCACGTCGTCCAAGGCGCGAACTCGATCAACGCCACGGTCGCCGGTCAGTCTTTCGCCGCCGACCTGGTGGGGTACGACCGGCGCAACGACATCGCGGTGCTGCAGTTGCGCGGGGCAGGCGGGCTGCCCGTCGCACCGATCGGCGATTCCCGCGCCCTCGCCGAAGGGGAACCCGTCGTCGCGCTCGGCAATGCCCATGGCACCGGCGCCCCGCTCACCCGCGAAGTCGGTACCGTCACGGCCTTCGGCCGCACGGTCAATGCCGAGGACGAGCTGACCGGAAGCACCGACGAACTCAACGGACTCTTCGAATTCGCCGCGCCGGTTCGCGCCGGTGATTCCGGTGGCCCGGTGGTCAACAGCGCCGGGCAGGTGGTCGGCATGACGACGGCCGCGTCGGTGAACTTCCGGATGGGGCCAGGCGGCAAGGGGTTCGCGATCCCGATCAACGATGCGATGGCCGTCGCAGGCCAGATCCGCTCCCGCACCCCGTCCGATCTCGTGCACATCGGACCTCCGACCCTCCTCGGCGTCGGGGTCCGCACCGCACCGCGCCAGAACGCCGGCGTGATCATCCAGGACGTGCTGCGCGGCGGCCCGGCCGAGGCCGCCGGCCTGATGCCCGGCGACACCCTCACCGTGATCGACGGCACGCCGCTCGACTCGGCCCGCACCCTCACGCTGGTGCTGGACCGGCGCTACCCCGGTGACGTCATCGACCTCACCTGGCTGGACCGCTCCGGGCAGGAACGCACCGGCAAGGCCACGCTGGCCGCCGGGCCGTAGGAGCCTGACTACGCTCGATCCGTGGTCACACTGGACCGGCTGATCAACGTGCTGGGTGGCTATGGCGTCCACCTGCAGTACTGCTCGACGTCGCGGTCGACGGAGTTGCGCAGCGTCGTGATGCACGAGCCGGGCCAGGTGATCGGTGACGTCCTGCTCGCAGTCGGTGCCGCTTCCGTGGCCGAGGCGATCGAATGGGCGGCGGCGGCCCGGGCCGTGGTCGTGCTGGTTCGCAGCGATGCCGAACCCGACGGTGGGACCGTACCCGGTGAACCGGATCGCATCGCAGTCATGGCGGTGGATCCGGAAGTGTCATGGAGTGACCTCGCAGCGGTGGTCTACGGCCTCGTGCTCGAAGGCCGCGAAACCGAATCCGGCCGGGGCCCAACGGATTTGTTCGCACTGGCCGACAGTCTCGCCGAGGCGGTCGGTGGCGCGGTGACCATCGAGGACCGGCATTCGGCCGTGTTGGCGTACTCGCGGCTGCAGCAGCACGCCGACCCGGCGCGGGCCGAGACGATCCTCAGCCGCCAGGCACCCGAGCGGCTGCGGGCGGTATTCGCCGAGCGCGGCGTGTTCCGGCACCTCGCCGAATCGGACGATCCCATGTTCGTCGACGGCGATGCCGACCATGGCCTGACCGGGCGGATGGTCGTGGCCGCCCGCGCCGGCCGCGAACTGCTGGGGTCGGTGTGGGTGGCATCGGCCGAACCGCTGCGCGACGAACGCCGCGCCGCACTCGCCGACGGTGCCCGCATGGTCGCCATGCATCTGCTGCGCTCGCGAGCAAGCGCCGACCTGGAGCGACAAGTCGAATCCGAGTTGGTGATCCGGCTGCTCGAGGGCGCCGCCGATGCGACGACGGTGGCGAGCAGGTTGGCGTTACCGCAGACGCCGCTGCGGGTGATCGCGCTGCGGGCCCACACCACCGATGAACGGCACGCCGCACTGCTGCTGGCCTTCGAGCGGGCCACGGCCGGGTTCGGGTGGTCGCGCCCCGGGCGTAGCGCGCTCGCGGGCAACACCGTCTACACCGTCCTGCCCGGCGCCGAGCCCGCGGCGGCCAGAGCCTGGGCGGCTGGATTGCGCGCCGCCCTGCCCGAACCGGTCATGGTCCTCGCCGGGGTCAGCGGTCCGGCGACGGTAGCCGAGCTGGTGCTGGCCCGTCGCGAGGCCGACGAATGCCTGGCGCTGCACGAGGTGCGACGCGGTGGCGCCGTCCCGGTCTACGACGAGGCCTGGGACGACATCCTCCTGCAGCGGCTCCGCATCGCCGCGCAGTCGGGCCGCGCACCCAAGCGCGGCCCGGTGGCCGAACTGCGCGAACATGACCGGGCCAACGGCACCCACTATGCGCACACGCTGCGGGCCTGGTTGGAGGCGCAAGGCGACCTCGCCGAAGCGGGCCGGGAGTTGGGCGTGCACGAGAACACCGTCCGCTACCGGCTCCGCAAGATGGCCGAAGTGACGACCCTCGATCTGGACGATGCGCGCAAACGGCTCGCAATGATGATCGAACTGGCCGCCAGCGAGGATTTGTCGTAAACCGACAAGCCACCCCGCTCTGATTGTCGGCTAGGCGCAAACGGTCCGGCGACGATCGCCCGCACCATGGAAGTTCAGACAACTTCGGGTGTGGAGGTGGCGTCATGGTCGGCGTCGATCGGATTGACGGCGGACCGCGTTCGGCGATCGTCGTGGGTGCGGGCATCGTCGGCTTGTCGACTGCGTGGTTCCTGCAGGAGCGCGGGGTCGAGGTGACCGTGGTCGATCGCACCGGCGTGGCCGCGGGTGCGTCGTGGGGCAACGCGGGCTGGGTGTCGCCGACGCTCACGATCCCGCTCAACGATCCCGGTGTGCTGCGGTACGGCCTGCGTTCACTGCTCAGCCCGACGGCTCCGCTGCACATCCCGGTCACGGCCGATGTCGGGCTGTGGTCCTTCCTGACGCGGTTCGCCTTGAACTGCCGGCTCTCCTCGTGGAACCGCGCGGCCAAGGCCAACCTTCCGCTCAACGAGGAATGCCTCGAGGCTTACGACGTCCTGACCGCGAACGGCGTGGCGGTGCCCACCACCGACGGGCCGATCACGGCATTGTTCGAGAACGCTCAGCGGGCCGAACATCTGATGACCGAGCTGCGCCGGATGGCCGCCGTCGGCCAGACGGTGACGGTGACCGGCCTCTCGGGAGATGCGCTGCGCGAACAGGTTCCGCTCGCCTCCCGCGCCATCACTGCGGGGATCAACATCGAAGGCCAGCGCTACGTCGATCCGGGCCGGTTCGTCCACGGGCTCGCGGATTCCGTTGCCGCGCGGGGCGCGACGATCCGCACGGGCGAGGTCACCGACGTCGAGCCGTCCGGTGCCGGTGTCCGGGTGCACCTGCGAGGTGAGTCGCTGCATGCGGACGCCGTCGTCGTCGCCACCGGGGCGTGGCTGTCGCGCCTCGTGGGCCGGTGGGTGCGCACCCCGGTGCGGGCCGGACGTGGCTATTCGTTCACCGTGCCCGTCGACCGCCCGGTGCCGGCACCGATGTATCTGCCCGACGTCCGGGTCGCCTGCACGCCGTATCAGGGTCAGCTCCGGATCGCAGGCACGATGGAGTTCCGCGCACCGGACGAGCCGCTGCAGCTTGCCCGCGTCGGTGCGATCGTCGCATCGACCGCCCCGCTGCTCGACGGTGTGCGCTGGGATGAGCGCACCGATGTCTGGGTCGGGCCGCGTCCGGTCACGCCCGACGGGCGGCCGTTGATCGGTGAGGTGGCCCGTGGCGTCTATGTCGCAGGCGGACACGGGATGTGGGGTCTGGCGCATGGCCCGGTCACGGGGCGGCTGTTGGCCGAATACCTCACCACCGGCAAACAACCCGAAACGTTGCGCGAATTCAATCCGCTCCGTTAGGGATTCACACGCCATGCCCGCAACGGGCACACCCGTCGTCGGGGGCGGTGCACAGTCCCGCCCCTGACGACAACCATCCTGCACCATAGGAGGACAGAAATGACTACGAGCCAACGCATTTGGATGTCACCGCAAGCACATGAGCGGCTCCAGGAGGAACTGAGCACCCTGCGCGACCTCATCGCGACGGAGGCCGCCCAGGACTCCGATGAGAACCAGGTGGCGATCCAGCGCGCCCGCCAGGCCCGCATCCAGCACATCCATGACCTGCTGCTCAACGCCGTCGTGGGTGAGGACCCGCCTGACGACGGAATCGCCGAACCCGGCATGGTCTTGACCGTGCGCTACGACGAGACCGGCGAGACCGAGACTTTTCTGCTCGGTGTTCGCGGCGCCGAATACGCCGACATGGAGGTCTATTCGGTCCAGTCCCCGTTGGGCAGCGCCATCGTCGGCGCCCGCCCCGGTGAGCAGCGCACGTACGAGGCACCCAGCGGTGCTCTGATCGCCGTGACCCTGCTGGCGGCAATGCCTTACGGGCTGCACCAGCCCGCCGATCTCACCGCGTAGCCACGCCTTCTTCGCCCTGGCTGTCCCGGTTCCGGGCGCGGCGCGGCCCACGCGCCTTAATCTGATCGGATGGCAGGTGACCGCCGCGGCGCGCCCGGCAGCTTGACCGCGGACGACTGGCTGCAGGCAGGCTACGAACTGCTGGCCACCGACGGCCTGCGGGCGCTCAAGATCGAACGGCTGTGTGAGCAGATCGGGGCGACCCGTGGCAGCTTCTACTGGCACTTCACCGACATGAAGGGTTACCGATCGGCACTGGTGGCGTCGTGGAACTCATTCTTGGAGAACGACCGTCGCTCACTGGCAGAGATCGAGCATCTACCGCCGCGCGAGCGGTTGTCGAAGATGATGGAGGCGCTGGTCAGCCCCCAACACTGGACCCTGGAACGCGCGATGCGGGAGTGGGCGCGCTCCGACGATGTGGCCGCGGCCAACATCCGCGCTGCTGACCACCGCGTGCTCGTCGTGGTGAGCAAGGCCTACCTCGACTACGGCTTCAGCCCCGAGGAAGCACGACTGCGCGCCGAGTCGACCTTCGCGGCAGGAATCGGGATGCTGCACTTGATCGACTCCACGGCCCAGCTCGCGACGTCCGACCGCCACGAGCGTTTCCTGGACTTGATGTTGGGGACGTAACCTGCGGAGGCAGGCGGTACCCGGTTTTGGAGGATTCGGCTGATGTGGACGCTGACCAAGTCAGTTGAGCTCGAAGACGGGGCCGTGCGCTGGGACTCCTTCGGCGAAGGGCCCCCGATCGTGCTCGTCCATGGCACGCCGTACTCGTCATTTCTGTGGCGCGACGTCGCCGGCGCGCTCGTCCGCCACGGACGGCAGGTCTACGTCTTCGATCATCTCGGCTACGGTCAATCCGACAAACGAGACGGTCAGGACCTCACCATCGCAGGCCAAGCACGCAATTTCGCAGAGCTGCTTGGTCATTGGAATCTCCAGCGCCCCAGCGTCGTTGCCTGCGACATCGGCGGGGCGATCGTGCTGCGGGCGTTGTTGCTCGAAGACGCGACGTACTCAGACCTGACACTCTTCGATGCCGTCACCGGCGGAAGTTGGGAGCACGGCCTGTTCGCTCTCATCCGTCAACACCATGGCGTCTTCGAACAGCTTCCCGCCTACGCGCATGAGGCTTTGGTGACCGCGCACCTGCGCAACGGCACTCATCAGGGCTATCGCCCGGGAATCCTCGAGGCGTATCTGACGCCGTGGCTGGGTCCCGACGGACAGGCCGCGTTCTACCGGCAATACCGACAGCTGAGCCAAGACGACACCGCCTCGTACGAGCACCTACTGGACACGATCGATATCCCGGTGTGTTTGTTGTGGGGACGCGACGATCAGATCTTGCCCCCACACCACGGGGAGTGGATCGAACAACGGGTCACCCATCAGGGATTCACCTGGATCGATGAGGCAGGCCATCTGCTGCCAGAGGACGCGCCTGCCCAATTGGTCGAGCGACTCGTCGAGTTCTCGAATTCCCGGTAGTCATCCCTCACTGCGCAGCGTCAACAGCGTGATCTCGCTCGGCGCGAACACCCGGAACGGTGGACCCCAAAACCCGGTGCCGCGACTCGTGTAGAGCTGGGTGCGGTCGCCGTGTCGGCTCAACCCCTGTACGACGGGCTGCTCGAGCCTGACCAGAAAATTGAACGGCCAGATCTGACCGCCGTGCGTGTGCCCGGAGAGCTGGAGGTCGACTCCCGCGGCCACGGCCGTGACGACTTGCTTGGGCTGATGCGCGAGCAGCATCACCGGAAGCGCCGGATCGCTACCCGCAAGCGCCGCTTCGAGATTCGCCCCGTGCCCGGCGACGCCGGACGCCTGGGCGGTCGCATCGTCGACGCCCGCGATGATCAGCTTGTCCCCGTTGCGTTCGACGACGATGTGGCGATTGTGCAGCGCGTCCCATCCGATGCCGTCGATGTAGTCGAGCCAGCCTTGCGCCTCACTGAAGTACTCGTGGTTGCCCGTGACGTACACGCGGGCGAGCCGGGCCCGCGCCGCGGCAAGCGGTCTGGCCTGTGCCTCACGGACGTCCACGGTTCCGTCGGCGATGTCGCCGACGTGGCACACGACATCGGCGTCAAGCTCATTGACGCGATCCACCACCGATGCCGACCAGCGGCTGCGGTCTATCGGCCCGTAGTGGGTGTCGGTGATCACCGCGACGCGCAGGCCGTCCAGTCCGCTGCCCAGCCTCGCGATGTCGACGTCGACGCGTCTGATGCGCGGCACTCGCATCGCTTCGGCATAACCCCACGCCAGCACGGCGACGACGACGATCACGACCGCGCCCGCCACGATCCGTGACCGATCGGGGTCGGGCACGCCGAACACGAACAGCGCCAGCCTCACTAGTTGGGCCAGCACCGACCACACGAACAGCACCCACATCACGCCGAGCAGCGCGTCGCCCGTGGCGGCCGCCCAGTCCCGGTGCCGACGGCCGTGGCCGAGGGTCATCATCAGCGGCAACCCGATGAACGCGCACGCGAAAACGACTGTCCCAGCGATGATCACGGCGGGAGGCCACTGGGTGCCCGACGACAACAGCGTCCACCACGGCGGCCCGAGCAGCAGCAACATGATGGCCGCCACGACAAGCAGCCGGCGCCATCGGCGACGGGGGCGCGTACGGGCAACTGTTTCGACCTCGGCGGCCGGGGTGTCTTGCATCAGATCGACGGTACCGACCGGCGCCGCAACGTGACGACCGTGACGTCATCGTCGGCGTCGGCGGATTCCATCGCCTCGGAGATCCACGAAGCCGTCACATCGCCTGCGCCGGCGAGCACCGCGGCCAATCGGTCGAGTCTGTCGTCGATCGCCTGCCCGCGGCGTTCCACCAGACCGTCGGAGAACATGACCAGCCCGGTCCCCTGCTCGACGGTGAACGTGCTGGGCGCGTAGTCAACGCCCCGGACGCCGATCGGTGGGGACAGCCGCAGTGGCGCCGGAACTGCCGCCGACCCCGAATCCACCAGGTACGGCATGAGGTGCCCGGCACACGCGGCGTCGACGTGCCCGGTGCTCAGATCGACGCGGGCCGCCAGCACCGTCGCGAACGCCCTCGACACCATGTTGAGGCTGAAATCGTTGAGGTGGTTCAACGCTTCCGCGGGCGTGGAACCGGCGAACAGATACGCGCGCAAGGCATTTCGCAACTGGGCCATCGTGCCGGCCGCGGTGATGCCGTGGCCGGCGACGTCGCCGATCAGGACGATCAACCGGCCGTCGCGAAGTTCGAACGCGTCGTACCAATCTCCGCCGACGCGACCACCGGCGGCCGGTTCGTAATGCGCCGACAGTTGCCAGTTGTCGGGCGTCGGAATCGACTGCGGCAACAGGCTGCGCTGCAGGGTTTCGGCCATACGCAACTCACCGCGCGTGCGGCTGTAGAGCGATTCGACCAGATGGCGCCGCAGCGCTTCGGCGGCTTCGCTCTCGATCGCGGTCCAGGGTTGGCTGCGTCGACGGACGATCTCGCGCCACCGATCGAACGACTTGCGCGGGCTGAGCCGGACCTCTCTGCCGTCGCGCCCCTCGCTGATGGCGATCGCCTTGTTGTGCGGGTCGCCTCCCCAGTCCACCGAGCGCAGGACCTCACGCCGGAACCAGACGGCATGCTGCCCGTCGGGCAGGTCGAGCACGAGTGCGCCGGCGGCAACCTGCGGATCGAGCTCGATGTCGGGCAGCGAGTGCGACAGGCATTCGCTGCTGGCGACTTCTTCGCCTGCACCGCGCGCCCAGTCGATCACGGCCGACACGATTGCCGGTGGCGGAACCGTCCCGAGCACCTGTCGCTCGCCTTGGATGTGGACGACGACGCCGTCGGCGGGCACCAAGTCGAGCAGATCGGGCCCGCCGAGCAACGCGGCCGCGATCGGGGCGCGGTCATCGATCGTGGCTGCCATGAGTTTCGCGAGCACCGCCTGCGTGCCCAGCCGCTTGTTCAGCTGGTCTTCTTCGAACTGGTCGACGAGCCGCAGTGACAGGGTCGAGCCGAGAAACTCGGCTGCCGCTCGAGCACCGAATGGCGGGAGGTGCGGCCCGGAGTAGTGGTGGCACGCGATGAGTCCCCACAGTCGGCCGTGCCGCAGCAAGGAGATGGACATCGAGGCGTGGACACCCATGTTCTGCAGGTACTCGATGTGGATGGGCGAGACGCTGCGGAGCGTCGCATACGTCAGGTCGGTCGGTGTGCCGATCGCCGGGTCGACGGCCGGCACGAGCTTGGCGGGCGTGTAGTTGACGTCGGAAATGAGCCGAAGCCAGTTCTTTTCGTAAAGCGCCCGCGCCTGCGCCGGGATGTCGGTGGACGGATAGTGCAGGCCGAGGAACGGATTGAGGTCGTCGCGCTTGGACTCGGCAACGACCTCGCCGTTGTAGCTGTCGTCGTAGCGGTACACCATCACGCGGTCGAAGCCGGTGAGGTCACGGACGGCGCGCGCGCTCGCGTCATAGAGTTCGAAGAGCGTGTCAGCCCGGTTCAGTTCCTCCACCGAGCTGCGCACGGCCTGGTACGTGTTCGGATACGAGTACGGACGCTCGCCGTACGCGATCTCCAATTCGACCAGCAGCATCCCGTTCGGCTCACGGTGCAGGATGACGTCGAACTCGCGCGGTTCACCGCCGACGTCAATGACGCACTCGACCGGATTGCGCTGGCGCAGATCGCGGAATGCCGACACGACACCTTCGACGCGGGCGGCTTGGTCGGCGCCCATGAGCGCTGAGAGGTGCCGGCCGAGGACGGCATCGACGGGCCGCGCGAGCAGGTCATCGACGTTCGCGCTGACCTGGCGTACCTCGAAGTCGGACTCCCGCACCACCGCGAGCACACCGCGCGGCTGAATGCTGCCGGGAATGTGAATGGGCTCGCGGGCGCAGTTGTCGAGGTCGATCGTCGTTCCGGGTGGAACCAGGGCTTCCGGGTTGGTCAAGCAACACGCTCCATCGGTTCATAAACAGGCAGCAGTCGATACTGCGGACCGTTCGAGGTGGTCTCGCCACTGCTTGACCGTCCCAACCTCTGGCTGTCGGCATGGCCGCCGACGTTCGCATCATCACACGATAGTGAGGGCTGGGCCAACCGCTGTTGCAGCCGCGGCCACACCGCGCCGACTCTTACTGCTAGCCCTACCGACGGACTCCCGCCAGCCCGGTAGTTGCGTCCCCCGGGCCACCCGAGACTTCCCTCATGACCGAGACCACGCCACACGAGGCGCACACGACGGCCGTCACGCCCCGCCGCCCAGCACCGCCGCGCAACAGTCCCATCGTCACCGCCCTGTCGGGATGGAGACTGACGTGGGCTCTCGTCTTCGCGATCGCGATCTTCGCCACTATCGCCGCGACCGCGGTCGGCGGTGCCGGCGGGGCCAATCTCGGGATCCGAATCACCGCCCGCACCTCAGCAGTCCTCTTCTTGCTCGGGTTCACCGCGTCATCGCTCTACCAGTTGTGGCCGACCGCGACCACGAAATGGATTCGGCGCAACCGTCGTTATCTCGGCGTCGCCTTCGCCGGATCTCACGCTGTCCACGCCGTGTTCATCGTCGCCACGATCATCTTGAACGCGCAGCGGTTCCAGACGGGCGTCGACCACACTCCGCACGCGATCTATGTCGTCGACTTCATCGCCTACGGGTTCATCATCGCCATGACGATCACCTCATTCGACGGCGTCGCGCACCGGATGCAGTACCGGCATTGGAAAGCACTGCATCTCACGGGAAGTTACGTCATCTGGTTCGCGTTCTTCATCGCCTACTGGCGCCGCGGCGTCACCTACACGGAGTTCTACGGGCCGTTCCTACTGATCGTCCTCGCAGCGTTGATCATCCGGTTCATCGCGAAAGCTCAGCGGCTCAGAACTTGTCGTACCCCTCTGCCATGATGGCGATATGTCCGCTAGCGCAGCATCTTTCGCCGCTGAGGGGTCACCCTGCGAGCGGCTGGAGGTGTTGTTCGGCGAGGTCGCGCAGTTGTGCGGTCAGCGCAACGCCATCGATGCGCGCCTTGTCGAGATTGTCGCCGAGATCGAGCGTGACGAGCTGTGGGGCGCCACCGGGGCCCGGTCGATGTCGGCGCTGGTGGCCTGGAAAACCGGCGTGACACCCCGCAACGCCGACACGATGATGGCGGTCGCGCGCCGCCTCGACGAGTTCCCACGCTGCACCGAAGCAATGCGCGACGGCAAGCTGTCCCTCGATCAGGTCGGGGTCATCGCCGAACGCGCCGCCGACGGATCCGATGCGCACTACGCGCAACTGGCCGCCGTCGCCACCGTCAACCAACTACGCACCGCCGTCAAACTCGAACCCCACCCCGACCCGAAACCCCCGCCCGAACCCAAACGCGAAATCACCAAAGACGTCCACGACGACTACACCACCTACCGCATCACCCTGCCGCGGGTCGAAGCCGCGAAACTCGACACCGCCATGCAGTCCCATCACGACGCCCAAATCGCCAACTGGAAACGCGACCACGAGAACTCCGAGCAGGCCCCGCCGTTCCCGAACACCGTCGATGCGTTCATGAGCCTGATCGAAGCGGGCTGGGACACCGACGTCGCGGCCCGACCCCACGGCCAACACACCACCATCGTCGTGCACCTCGACATCGACAAGCGCATCGCCGCCCTACATCTGGGCCCACTACTCACCGACGCCGAACGCCAATACCTGACCTGCGATGCCACCTGCGAGGCCTGGTTCGAACAACACGGCCACGTCATCGGCGCAGGACGAACCACCCGCACCGTCAACCGCCGGCTCCGCCGCGCACTCGAGCATCGCGACCGCTGCTGCGTGGTCCCCGGCTGCGGCGCCACCCGCGGCCTGCACGCCCACCACATCATCCACTGGGAAGACGGCGGACCCACCGAACTGTCCAACCTCGTCCTGGTCTGCCCCCACCACCACCGATCACACCACCACGGCGAAATCACCATCACCGGACCCGCCCACCAACTCATCGTCACCGACCATGCCGGCCAGCCCCTGCACGGCGGCTCACTCGCCCAACCACCAACCACACCCCCACCCGCAGTACCACCCTGCCCCGGACCCACCGGCGAACGCGCCGACTGGTGGTGGTACGAACCCTTCCAACCACAACCACCACCGACAAACGGCGACGGTTAGTCCTGGCGCCGGTTGCCTTGCTCGTCCCAGTGCTCGGCGACCTTCTTGCTGGGCTGCACCCGCGGCGGTTCGCCGGGCATCTTGGGATAGCTTGGCGGATAAGGCAAATCGCCGAGGCCGCGTTCTTCATCGGCGGCGACCATGTCGAGCAGTGGCTTGAGCGATTGCTTCTTCGAATCGATGTCGGCCCACGGATCCTCGCGTCCGGCAAGGAAATCCGGCACGGTCGCGATCGTATAGTCGTCCGGGTCGGCGTCGCGTAGTTCGTCCCAGCTCAACGGTGTCGACACCGTGGCGATCGGGGTCTTGCGGGCCGAGTATGCCGAGGCAAAGGTGCGGTCGCGCGCGTTCTGGTTGTAGTCGATGAACAACCGCTCGCCGCGTTCCTCCTTCCACCAGGATGTGGTCACCGCGTCGGGGGCACGACGCTCGACCTCGCGGGCGAGTGCGATCCCGGCCCGGCGCACTTCGATGAAGTCCCAGTCCGGCTTGATCCGCAGGAACACATGCACACCGCGGCCACCCGAGGTCTTCGGGTAACCGATCAAGCCGAGTTCGTCGAGCAGCGGTTTGAGCACGTCGCACGCGATCGTGCGGGCCTCCTTGAAACCCGTCCCGGGTTGCGGGTCGAGGTCGATGCGCAACTCGTCGGGATGCTCGGTGTCGGGGCAACGCACCTGCCAAGGGTGCAGCGTGACCGTGCCCATCTGGGCGGCCCAGATGATCGACGCCGGATGCGTGACCTTCAACGCGTCGGCCGTGCGGCCGGACGGAAAGGTGACGACGCAGGTCTCCAGATAGTCGGGATGCTTTTGCGGCACCCGCTTCTGGTAGATCTCCTCCCCCTCGATGCCGTCGGGGAACCGCTGCAGGTGCGTGGGCCGGTCTTTCAGCAGCGCGAGCATCGGGCCGGGGGCGACGCTGAGGTAGTACTCGACCAGCTTGCCCTTCGTCCCGGCCTTGCCCAGCTTCGGGAAGTACACCTTGTCCGGGTTGGTCAGCCGGACCTTGACCCCGTCGACATCGAGTTCCGTTGCAGGCGTTGGCATTACTGTTTCTCCAGAACGTCGTAGAGGTCGTAGTTCAGCGGGGTGTCCAGCTGGTCGAACGTGCAGCTCGACGGCTCGCGGTCCGGGCGCCACCGGAGGAATTTCACCGCGTGCCGGAACCGTTGCCCATGGCCTGATGTCGCCGGCAGCCCGGCTCCGTGTTCGGTGTTGCCTTCCATCTGGTCGTAGGCGACCTCGCACACCTTTTCCGGCCGCACCGGGATCCAGCGCTTGTCGGCTGCCGAGTTCCACCGGCTCGGATCGCCCTCCCGCACCCCGTCGCCTTCGCGCAGCGGTTCGAGATCGGCCAGCAGCTTGAGGCGGTCCTTGGCGGTGAACGACGCTGCGCCGCCGACCATTTGGAGTTCACCGTCGGCACGGTAAAGGCCGAGCAGGATCGACCCGATGCCTTCGCCGCTCTTGTGGATGCGGTATCCGATCGCCACGCAGTCCGCGTCGCGGTGATGTTTCACCTTGACCATCTCGCGCTTGCCGGGCAGATACGGTCCGTCAAGCCTTTTGGCGACGACGCCGTCGAGCCCGGCACCCTCAAAGGTCTTGAGCCACTGCGTGCCCAGTTCCGGGTCCTCGGTGGTGCGCGTGACGTGGCACCACTGCTTGTTCTTGACAGCCTCGGCCAGCGCCGCACGCCGCACCCGGAACGGCTCGCCCATCAGTGAGCGGTCTTCCATCGCCAGCGCATCGAATCCGATGAAGTGCGCGGGCGTCTGCTCGGACAGCATCTTGATCCGGCTCGCGGCAGGGTGGACGCGTTGCGACAGTGATTCCCAGTCGAGCCGGATACGACCGCCGATCTCGCGCGGCACCACGATCTCGCCGTCGAGCACACAACGGTCGACGAGTTCGTCGCGCAGCGCATCGAGAAGCTCAGGAAAGTACCGGCCGAGTTCTTTTCCGTTGCGGGATTGCAGCACCACGTCGTCGCCGTCGCGGAACACCAGCGCGCGAAAGCCGTCCCACTTCGGCTCGTACGACCACACCCCTGCCTCATCGGGCACCTTCACTTGCGCCTTGGCAAGCATCGGTTCGATCGGCGGCTGCACTGGTAAGTCCACGGGTTCCATACTCACGTAGACCAGCAAGCCGGGGCAATATCATCGAAGTTGGCGAAGGCGGGCCTCATGACGTCAATCTCGACCATGACCTGACTTGGGTCAGGTTCTGCGTTGCCAGCAGCCGGAGCTCTCCGCCCCGATTTGCCTGCCTAGTTTCGCCTCACGGTGCAGATGGGGACGCTTGTTGCAGTTGGGCCTTGATGGCCGGGGTGAGCTTGTCGGCGAGGACAACTTGGCCGGCGTCGGTGGGATGGATGCCGTCAGGCTGGATCAGTGCGGGATCACCGACCAGCCAGCCCTCGGCAAGGGGGTCAAGGAATGTGGCTTTGGCGGCGGCGGCTTGTTCGCGCACGACGTTTCGCACTGCTTCGATCTCGGGGGGCGCTGGGGCAGTGGGCCAGGCGGGTCCGATAACGAGCAATCGGGCGGCCGGTGCGATCTGTTTGGCTTCGGCATAACTCGATCGCACGGCTTCACTGAGCTTGTCGGCGGGCACGCCGCGGTCGTTGCGCGAGCCGAAGAATACGATCAGCGTGTCGTCGGGTCGCACGGTAGTCGCGACGCGTTGAGCGAAAGTAGTGCCGCCGTCGCTGCCGGGCGTGACGTAACCCGACCCCCCTTGGCCCTTGACGACGGCGTCGACGTCGATGTCGTCTTCGCTAAGGCGATCCCACACAATCTGCGGCCACGGCTGTGCGCCAGCACCTGAGGTGTAGGAGTCACCAATGACTGCGATCCGTTTCGTAGCGGCCAACGACGGTGCAGCGACCGCCGAGGACTGCCCTCCAGGCGGGGTGAGTGTGACGTGTGTCGGCTCGGGCATGGTTGGCGCTTGGCGGCAGCCTGTCAACGCGACAAGCAATAGCACCAAGCCAGCAAGAGTCCCCCTCATGGCTGCAGCCTAAACCGCTGTCAGGTCCGCCGCCATCCACAGATCAAAGTCACGGCTTGGCTCGAAATTAACTGCTGGCGGCGGCTTTTCGCTGGCATGACCGTAATTGACCGAACCCGCAGAAAAGGGGGACGCCTCTGCACCCAGTGATGGTTCGCCAGTCCTGCGCCATCTCGTCACGCTACGGAATGTCGGTCGGTCGAAGCGTGTCTGCTGATGGCGCCGGACCGGCGACTCATGTTGATCGCTCTACGGCGACGTCGCTGTGGCGTTCTACCAAGCACTCAGAGGTGTGCGTTTCCACTGGTTGGCAGCTATGCACTGGTAGAGGTAGTTGGCATCCCACGCGATCTGGCCGGGTGTTCCGGGCGAGGTTGCACTTGCCGGCGGGATGCTGGCGCTGATGCCGATGATTCCGCCGTCGACGGTTGTGTTGGTGACGGTTGCCCCGGTGAGGGTGCCGCCGAAACCGGTCCGGCCGGCGCCATAGCCAGGCAGGAGGCAATCGGTGATCTTGGTGGTGTTGTTGGCGCTCCAGATCGAGTACGTTTGCGCGGTCCCGGTTCCTTTGGGGATGTAGCAGCCCTGCACGACAGTGCCGGTCGCGGCCTCGGCCGTGCTGCCCAACCTGATCCCGTAGCCGGTCACACCAGTGCCATAGTTCTCATAGATGGCGCAGTCTTGGATGATCGCATTGACCGCGGCGTTGTAGGGCCCGAAGATTCCGCTGTCGAAGTTGTGGTGGATGCGGGCTCCCTGGATACGGTTGTTGGACCCCCGCAGCACGATGCCACCCAGGGTGTTGTAGGCGAACTCGCCGCCGTTGATGGTGACATTGCTGCAGGTCGCTTGCAGCTGCACCCCGGCCGACGGCAGGTGTACCGCGGTGCAGTTGTTGAGCTCGACGTATTGGGCGCGGATCTGAAACCCGGCGGCGATCTTTCCGATCGCATCGTCGCCGCCCACAGCCATGCAGTTGTTGAACTTGATATGGCGTCCATGTTCATGGGTGTCAAAGACCGCGGTACCGCCTTTATTGCCGGCGAACCCGATCGCGTTGTTGATCTGGACGAACATCGGCCCGCCCCAGTTCAATCCGTCGGAGATGTCACCGGTGGTGGTCACGACATGACGGCATTCCCGGCCGAACAGTCGATCGACGATGAGGTTGGTGGTCGAACCGATCAGCGCGAGCACATAGCCCGACGACGTAGCGCCTTGCTCGGAATCCTGCTTGGGCAGCCGGTCACCGATCAACCCGTCAATCTGAGTGTCGTAGCAATCCCACAGGTGCACACCGCCGGTCATGTTGTGCAGCTCGATGTTCTCCAGACGGCAGTCGAGGCTGCGACGCAACTTGATGGCGTAGGTGGTGTCATCGCCGCTTGTTGGGTCGACGTCAGGACCCGGCTCGAACCGCATTCCCTCCAACACCACATCTTTGATCGGGTTGATCTTCCAGAACTGCGAGTAAGAAGCGTCACCGGACTGCAGCCCGTAGTCATACTCAAACGGCGCGTCCACAATCAGGTTGTTGCCTTCGACGTACTCGACGCGCCGGATCTCACGCGCTTTCGCCACCGCTGTGCGCCCCGGAACATCTGGGGTAACATCAAGTTTCGAGCGTAGCCCGATCAGGTCACCAACAACGAAAGTCGTGACCGCGTCGCCTGGCAGCGTCACAATCTGCGTGCCCGCGGCAACCGCAGCCTGCAAGTTCTCCTTGGGTTCCTCGGTGCCTACGCCCTGGAACAACGAGGTTCCCACGGAAGTATCTGGGCTGTTGATCTCGAAGACCGCGCCCGGTTCAGCCAACAGATGCGTTCCAGATAGCAACGTGATCTGGTTTAGGCCGGCTTGACCGCCAGTCGATGTCGCCTGCAGACGGTACCGGCCTTTCGGGAACACGATCGTGTCCTGGCCCGCGTAAGTGGCGATCACTGTGTTGATTGCCGGACGATCGTTGGTGACCCCGTCACCGGTCACCCCATGGTCGAGAACATTGATCACTGCACGCCCCTATCGTCAGCCAGAAACTGCGGAATATGTTGCGGGACAGGACTTTATATGGACGCACCGACACATGCCCGGCCAAGCTCGGTCACGATTTCCTGCGATGGCACGACACGTTCGATCCCGGTGTTCAGGAACGACGAAATTAACGCACCTACTTAGCCGCCAATGAGTATGACGAGCCTGGCAGCATGTGGAAGCGTGGGCGAAGAGTGCGGACAGCGAGAAGCCAGAGAAGACCGTCCCAATTCGGGTTGGTAGGACCTCGGCAGGGTCATCGCCGCACGCCACAATGGCTCCATGCACCTGCCCGTCATGCCGCCGGTCTCACCGATGCTGTCGAAACCGGTGAAGAACATTCCCGAGGGCATGTCGTATGAGCCGAAGTGGGACGGGTTTCGGACGATCTGTTTCCGTGACGGCGACGACATCGAGTTCGGCAGCCGCAACGAACGGCCGATGACGCGGTACTTCCCGGAACTCGTCGCGGCGGCCAAGGCCGAGCTGCCGAACCGGTGTGTGATCGACGGGGAAATCGTCATCGCGACGGGCGACGGCCTGGATTTCGAGGCCCTGCAGCTGCGCCTGCACCCCGCCGCCAGCCGGGTCACCATGCTCGCCGAGCAGACGCCCGCGGCGTTCATCGCGTTCGACCTCCTCGCGCTGGGCGACGAGGACTACACGCCACGCCCGTTCGCCGAGCGCCGGGTCGCGCTCGGCGAAGCGCTCGCGCAGGCGGGCCCGAAGATCCACGTCACCCCCGCGACGACCGACGCGGAGATCGCGCAGCGCTGGTTCGACGAGTTCGAAGGCGCGGGCCTGGACGGCGTGATCGCCAAGCCGCTCGACCTCGTCTATCAGCCGGACAAGCGGGTCATGTTCAAGATCAAGCACGAACGGACCGCCGACTGCGTGGTCACCGGGTATCGCGTGCACAAACAGGCCGACGACGCGATCGGCTCGCTGTTGCTGGGCCTGTACACCGCCGACGGCGAGCTGGCTTCCGTCGGCGTCATCGGCGCGTTCCCGATGGCCAAACGCCGGCAATTGTTCAGCGAACTACTGCCACTCGTCACGAGCTTCGACGAGCACCCGTGGAACTGGGCGGCACAGGTGGCGGCCGATCCGGACCTTGCGCGCAGGTACGGCGGCGGATCGCGCTGGAACGCAGGCAAGGATCTGTCGTTCGTACCGCTGCGGCCAGAGCGGGTGGTCGAGGTGCGTTACGACCACATGGAGGGCCGTCGCTTCCGCCACACCGCCCAATTGAACCGGTGGCGCCCCGACCGGGATCCGCGGTCGTGCACCTACGAACAACTCGAGCAGCCCGTCACCTTCAGCCTCGACGACATCGTGCCCGGGCTCAGCCGGTCGACGGCGGGAGCAGCGAATCGGCCAGGGCCTGCGTGACCCAGCGCTCGTAGCTCCGCGGCGGCCATTCCCGGTCGACGACCATCAGCCGGTACACCTCGGGTGACATGAGGGTGTAGACGATGTCGATCGCGTCGCGCTCGGCCAGGCCGGCTCGCAGAGCGCCGGACCGGGCCAGTGCCCGCACGATCTGCCCTTGGCCTTGGCGCCGTTGGCTGTTCAGGTCGTCGAGCAGCGCGGCCGCGTCGGCGTCGGAGCTCGCCGCACCGACGAGGATGCGGTAGACGGGCGCGGTCCTGGAGTTCACGTCCGAGGCGACGGCAACCAGGCCTGCCAGCTGGTTCTTCGGGTCCGGATCCGCGACGAGCGCCTGGATCTTCGGCCGTTCCGGCAGCGACACCGGCTCGTCGTCACCGGCGATCGACACGTCGAGTATCGCCTTGAGGATTCCGCGTTTGGACGAGAACAGCCGGTACACGGTAGCCGGCGGCACGTCCGATTCCGTACTGATGGCCTCGATCGTCGTCGCGCCGTAACCGCGTTCGAGGAACAGGGCGCGGGCCGCCCCGATGACGGCGGCCCGCGCCAGACGGGTCCTGGCCTGACCGGGTCTCCTGGCGGTCGTCACTCGTTGAGACTACTACTCTCAATTTGAGAGTGTTACTCTCAAAACCGACGGGGTCGTTCCAACGATGAAAGGAAGCAGGTCATGAGCCGCATCGAGTACGTCACGATCGAAACGCCCGACCCCGCCGCGACGGACGCCTTCCACAAAGCCGCGTTCGGCCGCGACCTGCCGGTGCGTACGCGCCAGTCCGACGCGCCGACAAACGGTTTCCGCGGGTTCACGCTGTCGCTCGTGGTGCCCCAACCGTCGACCGTCGACGCGTTCGTCGGCGCGGCCCTCGAGGCAGGTGCGACGGAGTTGAAGCCGCCCAAGAAATCCTTCTGGGGTTACGGCGGTGTCATCGCGAGCCCCGATGGCACGATCTGGACGGTCGCCGCGTCGTCGAAGAAGAACCGCGGGCCGGAGACGCGCCAGATCGACGAGTTCGTCCTGCAACTCGGCGTCGCCGACGTGGGCGCAAGCAAGCAGTTCTACGTCGAGCGCGGGCTCGAAGTCGCGAAGAGCTACGGCAGCAAGTACGTGCAATTCGCCGGCCCGCCGATCACCTTGGCGCTCTTCGGCCGCCGCAATCTGGCCAAGACCGCCGGCGTGTCACCGGACGGCGCTGGCGCGCACCGTATCGTCGTCGCCGGGTCGGCCGGACCGTTCACCGACCCCGACGGCTTCACCTGGGAGACACCGTGACTGAGCCGAAGTTGCTCTCCGGCGGCAATCCACAGATTCCCAAGGGCGAGGGCAACGGCCCGGTGCGCGACTACATCTCGGCGATGCCCGACTGGAAACACCAGGTCGGCAAGCGCCTCGACAAACTGATCGTGCGCACGGTTCCCGGCGTGCACAAAGCCGTCAAATGGAACCAGCCGTTCTACGGCCACAAGGACGAGGGCTGGTTCCTGTCGTTCCGGTGCTACACGCACTACGTGCAGGTGCAGTTCCTCAAGGGCGCCTCGCTGGATCCTATGCCGCCGAAGCCCTCCAAGCATCCCGAGGTGCGCTACCTCGACATCCGCGAGGACGACGAGCTCGACGAGAAGCAGCTTCGGTCGTGGATCGAGCAGGCGAGCAAGCTGCCCGGCGAAAAAGTGTGAGGCCGCGGATCACCCGAATCGCAGCGACGCAGCGGGTAACGACTCCACGCCCCGGTGCGCGAATTGCGTCCAGCACGTGCGCATTTCCACTGCCAGCCGCTCGTCGATGATCCGGTTCGGCCCGAGCATCGAGGCATCCGACCATGCCTGTGTCGATCCGAACAGGAACGGCAGCTCCATGCAGTGGCAGGAGCCGAGTGGCGCTTGCTCGGGGGTCCAGTCGAAACGGTATGTCGCCGCCCGGCCGCCGTGCGCGGACCAGGCCTCGACGAACCTCCGCGTCGGATCGGCGAACGCGAACTTCGTCAGCGCCTCTGCACTGGCCTCGGGAGCAATCACGACGAACGGGGCACCGTCGTCCTTCGTCCACCCGGCCAGCAGCTCAATCCGGCTGGCGGCGTGGGCGATCCGCCCGGCCACCTCGTCCGCGGGAGGTAGGGGTGCGCGGCCCAACCGCGGCGCGAACGCCAGCCCGGCGAGGAAACCGAACGGTTGCGCCGCCTGCACGGCGGCGGCCTCCGCCAACAGCAGCCGGTCGACCGACGCCTGCACCGGGTCGATGCCGGCCAACTCCTGCGCGAGCGCGGACTGCATCGCCTGTGCCATCTCGTCGCGACCCTCGTCCATCTCCAGCGGGGCGCTCTGCACGATCGCCCGATGGAACAGATCTGGCTCGCAGAGCATCAACGACATGACGGAGTGACCTCCGGCGGACTGCCCGAACGCCGTCACGTTGCCGGGGTCGCCACCGAACTCGGCGATGTTGTCGCGCACCCAGCGCAGCGCCAAGATCTGGTCCCGCAGACCCAGGTTGTCATCGCCGACCGGGCCGAGGTAGCCGAAAATGCCCACCCGGTAGGTCACGTTGACGACGACCACATTGCCTTCCCGGACAAGCAGCGTCGGATCGTACTTCTGTGACTCCCCGCTGCCCGATACGTAGGCACCGCCGTGAAACCACACCATGACCGGCAGATCGCGGGCTTCGGCGGGCGCGGTGACGCTGAGCACCAGGCAGTCCTCGCTCGTCGTCAAACCGTCCAGCACCGACCCCGTCACCCACGCTAGCCGAGAAGGCCGTTGCGGGCAGGCCGGTCCTGGTCGGGTCGCGTCGCGGACGCCTGACCAGACGGCCGGCTCGCGACTGCGAATCGCGCGGCAGTCCCGTAGGGAATGCCGCGTGCACGCACGAGCCCATCTCGTTCCTCGACTCGGATGGTGCCGCCGGTGATTCGCCGTTCTGTCACTTTCCGAACGTTAGCGGGTTTGACTAGTTGCCGTTCCGGGCACGCCAACCACATGTCCGTAACCGCATTTCAGGACCTGCCCCTCGCTGATCGCGACCGTGAGTGGGACGGCGATGCCGCCGACAAGCGTGTCCGGAAGTGGGCCGATGCGCAGGACGAACCCAACGAGAAGTACCGCGACGCACACGTCTGGTACGACAAAGACAACAAGGACAACTTCACCGCATACAAGCTGCTCATCGCCGACGTGGTGAACGGCAAGCTGGAGGTTGTGCCCCGCGGCGTGATGGCCGCCGGCGGCATCATGGACGGCGCCCGCGGTGGTATCGACCTGCCGAAAGACGACATCGAGCGCGTCAAGAGCCACCTCGCGAAGTACTACAAGAAAATGGGCGAGACGGCGCCCTGGGAACGCGATTAGCTAGATTGCGGGCGTGAACCTCTCCCCCGCCGGACGGTTCGCGCCGAGTCCGTCGGCCGATCTGCACATCGGTAACCTGCGCACCGCGGTGCTGGCGTGGCTGTTCGCCCGCTCGACCGGGCGCCGGTTCTTGCTGCGCGTCGAGGACCTCGATGACCGCACGTTCACCGACGTCGGCGCGCGGCAGGTCGAGGATCTGGCTGCCATCGGCGTGACGTGGGACGAGCCCGTGGAATGGCAGACCACCCATCGGGCCCGCTACGACGCGGTCATCGGCCGGTTGTCCGCCGACGGACTGCTGTACGAATGTTATTGCAGCAGAAAGGACATCGCGCAGGCACCACGGGCGCCACATGCGCCGCAGGGTGCCTATCCCGGCACGTGCCGCGATATCTCCGAGGCTGAACGCGCTCAGCGCCGCGACGAAACCGGGCGGCCACCGGCGTTGCGCCTGCGCACCGACACGTTCGTGTACACGGTCACCGATCTCATCCACGGTTCGTACATGGGGATCGTCGACGACTTCGTGGTGCGCCGCGGCGACGGCGTCCCGGCCTACAACCTCGCCGTCGTGGTGGACGACGCGGCCAGCGGGATCGACCAGGTGGTACGAGGAGATGACCTGCTGAGTTCGTCGCCGCGGCAGGCCTATCTGGCGCGCCTGCTGGGTTATCCGGAGCCGACGTACGCGCACGTGCCGTTGGTCCTCAACGAGGACGGCGCGCGCCTGGCCAAACGGGACGGGGCGGTGACCTTGGCCGAGATCGGAGTCGAGCGGGCCTTCGCACAGATCACCGAATCGCTGGGCTGGCCGGCCACGACCATGGACGAATTGTTGGCGCAGTTCGATCCGGAGCGGCTGCCGCGCCAGCCCTGGATCTACCGGCCGGACTGAGCAGAACCCTTCACCAACGGGCGTGAGCTTGTTAGCGTCCGGCGATGCGCTTCCTACGAAGATGCCTGCCCGCGGTCCTGCTGCTCACCATGTTCGTGTTGTCGGCGTGCGGCAGCCAGGCAGCCACCACCGAGGACCCGTTGAAGTCGGCGGGCGTGCTGCGAGTGGGCACCGAGGGCGTGTACGCACCGTTCAGCTATCACGACGCCGCGACCGGCCAACTGACGGGATATGACGTCGACGTGGCCCGTGCCGTCGCCGACAAGATCGGTGTCCGCGTCGAATTCGTTGAGACACCGTGGGATTCGATATTCGCCGCGCTTGAGGCGAACCGGTTCGACGTGGTGGCCAATCAAGTCACGATCACGCCCGAGCGGCAGGCCAAATACGACCTGTCGCAGCCGTACACGGTGGGCGAAGGCGTCATCGTCACGCGCGCCGACGACAACTCCATCAGCTCGCTCGACGATCTCAAGGGCAAGGTCGCCGCCGAGAACGCCACCAGCAACTGGTCGGAGATCGCCCGTAACGCCGGCGCCCGGGTCGAGGCGGTCGAAGGGTTCACCCAAGCCATCACGCTGCTCAACCAGGGCCGCGTCGACGTCGTGGTCAACGACAGCATCGCGGTGTATGCATATCTCGCCGAGACCAACGACCAGTCGGTGAAGATCGCAGGCAAGGTCGGCGAGAAGAGCGAGCAGGGATTCGCCGCACGCAAGGACAGCGGCCTGCTGCCCGAACTCAATCGGGCACTCGACGAACTGCGTGCCGACGGCACGCTGGCCGACATCTCGCAGCGCTACCTCAAGGCGGACGCGTCGGGCTCGCCGGCACCGGCGGCCGAAGACGCCGCGGCGCCGCGTTCGACGTGGCAGTTGATCGCCGACAACCTGTGGCCGCTCGCGAAAGCTGCGATCACGATGACGATTCCCCTGACGATCATCAGCTTCGCCATCGGCCTGGTGATCGCGCTCGGCGTGGCGTTGGCCCGGCTGTCGTCAAATATGGTGCTGAGCAACGTGGCCCGACTGTACATCTCGATCATCCGGGGAACGCCGCTGCTGGTGCAGCTGTTCATCGTGTTCTTCGCGCTTCCCGAATTCGGCGTGAAGATCGACCCGTTCCCGGCGGCCGTGATCGCGTTCAGCCTGAACGTCGGCGGCTATGCGGCCGAGATCATCCGCTCGGCGATCCTGAGCATCCCGAAGGGGCAGTGGGAGGCCGCCGAGACGATCGGGCTGAGTTACGTCGGCACGTTGCGGCGCATCATCCTGCCGCAGGCCACTCGGGTGGCGGTGCCGCCGTTGTCGAACACGTTGATCTCATTGGTCAAAGACACGTCGCTCGCCTCGACCATTCTGGTCACCGAGCTTCTCCGGCAGGCCCAGATCATCGCCGCACCCACGTTCGAGTTCTTCGCGCTGTACGGCACGGCGGCCGTGTACTACTGGGTGATCTGCTTGGTGCTGTCGTTCGGCCAGAGCCGCATCGAACGCCGACTGGAAAGGTACGTGGCCCGATGACCGAGAATCGGATCGACGCTCGAGACGTCCGAAAGGCGTTCGGCGACAATGAAGTACTCAAGGGCGTCTCATTCACCGTGCCGCGTGGAAGCGCGACGACGATCATCGGCCCGTCCGGCTCCGGGAAGACGACGCTGCTGCGAGCACTCAACGCCCTGGACCCGCCCGACACGGGCGTGATCCGGGTCGGCGATGTCGAGCTGGACTTCTCCGCGCCCGTGCCTCGTGACCAGCTGCGCCGCTACCGGGCGCAGAGCGGGTTCGTCTTCCAGGCCCACAACCTGTTCCCGCACAAGACCGTGCTGCAAAACGTCACCGAAGGCCCGCTGGTCGCTCAGAAGCGCCCACGCGACGAAGTGGAGGCCGAGGCCGTCGAGTTGCTGAACCAGGTGGGCCTGGCTGACAAGCGCGACCAGTACCCATATCAGCTGTCGGGCGGTCAGCAGCAGCGCGTCGGCATCGCCCGGGCCCTGGCGCTGCGCCCCAAGGTGGTGCTGTTCGACGAGCCCACGTCGGCACTCGATCCCGAGCTCGTCGGTGAAGTGCTCGGGGTGATCAGAGATCTCGCGGTCGAAGGCTGGACGCTCGTGATCGTCACACACGAAATCCAATTCGCAAAGCAGGTCTCCGATCAGGTGCTGTTCACCGACCAGGGGGTGATTCTCGAGCAGGGGCCGCCGGCAGCGGTGATCGGCGACCCGAAAGAGGAACGCACCCGGCAGTTCCTACAGCGGATCCTCAACCCGCTGTAGCGCGGGGGCACTGCATCGTCCGAATTCCGCCAGCACCCGCGGGGTTCGCGCCCATAGCGTCGCGAGCATGAAAACAGCTCCCGACCCAGGTCTGCGTAACACCACCGTGTGGTTCATGGCGTTCGCCGCCGCGCTCGGCACGGCCACGATCTATCCGCTGCAACCTGCGATCGCGGACGTCGGTGCGTCACTCGACGTTTCGCTGTCCGAGGTCGGTTTGGCACTGGCGTTCGGGCCGCTCGGCTATCTCGTGGGACTGGCCGTGCTGGTGCCGCTGGTCGATCGATTCCCGCCGAGGTATGTGCTTGCCGCACAGTTCGGCATGCTCGCCTGCGCGTTGGTGGCCAATGCCGCCGCGGGCACGACTTGGCTGCTGGGTCTGACCGTCGGGCTGGTCGGCGCGGGCTCGGCGGTCGGTGCGCAGCTGAGTTCGGTGGCCGGCCGATTCGCGGCCACATCGCGGCGAGCCACTGTCCTGGGAATCGTCACCGCAGGTATCTCGGCGGGGATCATCGCCGGTCGCATCGTGGGCGGCTGGCTTACCGAGGTGTTCGGTTGGCGGGGAACACTTCTGGTGTTCGCAGTGCTCTGCGTGGCGTTCTCGTTGTTCGCACTCAGTGTGCTGCCGGGCGCGCCAGGCAACATCACGACCGGCTACCTTGCGGTGCTGCGCGGGATGCCCGGGCTGTATCTGCGATTCCCGGAGCTGCGGCTCGCAGCGGGACGCGGTGCACTGTGGTTCTTCGCGTTCTGCGCGGTGTGGTCGGGGATCGCCGTTGCCCTGGCGCAGCCGCCGTTCTCGTACTCGGCCGAACAGATCGGCCTGTTCGCGGTCGCCGGACTGCTCGGCATGGTCGCCACACGCGTCGCGGGCTCATGGACCGACCGTGTGGGGGCACGGGTCGTGATACTGGTCGGACTCGTCATCGCGGGCCTGTCGGCGGCCATGCTCGCGTGGTGCTTGTCGAACACCGTCGCCACCCTCATCGGCCTGGCGCTGTTCGATGCGGGCTTGTTCGCGGCCCAGGTCGCGAACCAAAGCACGGTCCTGGCAATCGAACCCGCCGCACCGGCCCGGTTCAACAGCGCCTACATGGTCGTGTACTTCATCGGCGGCAGCCTGGGGACCGCGTTCGGAGCGGCCGCCGTGGGGTGGCTGGGCTGGCCGGGCACGGCCGCCGTCACCGTCGCGATGATCGCGGCTGCCATGGTGCTCACCGCGGTACCGACGAAACGTGACGTACGCGAAACGGCCGCTCAGAGTTCCTTGATGCCCCATGGCGAGCCGTAGTCCTTGAGCAAGTCGAGGAACGGCACGGCGTCGAACGCCTCTGGGCCGAGCACCCCCGCGCCGCCCCACGCACCGGTGCACAAGAGTTCAAGGGCGACAACAGGATTGATCGCGGTCTGCCACACCACGCACTGGTGCCCGTATTCGGCCATCGACCACTGGTTGTCGACGACGTGGTACAGGTAGGTCGAGCGCGGTTGGCCATCTTTCCCGGTGCCGGTGACCCACAAGCCGGCACACGTCTTGCCGTGCATCTGCGGGCCGAGGGTCGCGGGGTTGGGCAGGCAGGCCGCGACGACGTCGCGCGGGCTCACCTCGACAGAACCGCTCGAGCTGCCGACGCGCACCTTCTCGGTCCGATCGAGGCCGAGCTTGTGCAACGTCTTGAGAACGTCGATGAACTCCGCGCCGAGGCCGTACTTGAACGTCGCGCGTTTGCACTCGACCCAGCGCGGCATCAACAGCACCTCTTCGTGCTCGACGTTGACGCACTCAACCGGACCGATACCCTCCGGAAAGTCGAAAACCTCGGGCTCACTGAAGGGTTCGGTGACGAACCAGCCGCGATCGTGCTCCCAGACCACCGGCGGGTTCAGGCATTCCTCGATCGTGGTCCAGATCGAGAACGACGGCGCGAAGTCATACCCGTCGACCACGAGGTTGGACCCGTCGCGGGTACCGAGTTCGTCGATCTCGGAGAACAAATGGTCGGCGGCGTAGCGCGCGAACACATCGGAGAGCCCGGGTTCGACGCCGATACCGACCAGTGCGAGCCGGCCCGCGGCGGTCCAGTCGTCGGCTACCGCGAACTGTTCGTCGCCGAGTTTGACGCCGGTGAGTTCGTACGGCCGGTCGGGGTGGCGTTGCGACAGACTCATCGCCATGTCGAGATAGTCGGCACCACCGGCAAGGGCGCCGTTGAAGATCGGCATCACGAACCGCGGGTCGACGGCATTCATCACGTGCGTGATGCCGTGCCGGCGGACCAGTCCGGCGACCGCCTCGGCCGACGTCGCATCCACCTGCGCGGCGCTAAACCGCGCGTCACCGACCGCGTCGACGGCTTGCCGCGCCCGGTTCTCGTCGTAATCGCACACCACGATCTGATCGAAGAAATCGCGCCGCGCCGCGATCGCACAGAATGCCGAGCCCACGCCACCGGCGCCCACCAACAGGATGCGCATGCGGACGACCGTACCGCTGACATACGGTATCCGTCGGGTTTGCCGGATTCTGATACGCGATCAGCGCAAGAAGCGCTATATGGCTACGGAAAGCGTCGACATACCCCGCAAGGTCAGATTTCGTTTGTACACCGGTTCCTCAGTGAGCCGGGCCTGCGGAAAGCGCCTCGTCACGGCAGACAGCGCGACCGCGGCCTCCAGCCGGGCCAACGGCGCGCCCAGGCAGAAGTGCGGCCCCTTGCCGAACCCGAGGTGGCGGATCGCGCCGCGGTCCGGGTCGAACTCGCCGGGCCGGTCGGTGACCGCGGCGTCGCGGTGCGCGGCAGCCAGAAGCAGCAGCATCGTGTGACCCTTGGCTATCGCGGTGTCGCCGATTGTCATGTCGTCACCGGCAATTCGCGACACCAGTTGCACCGGCGGGTCGTACCGCATGGTTTCCTCCACCACGGCCGGGGCCCGGGCCGGGTCCGCGGCGAGCGCCGACCACTGGCCGGGGTGACGAAGCATCGCCAGGATCGCGTTGGCGATCAGGTTCACCGTGGTTTCGTGGCCCGCGATCAACAGCAGGTTGCACGTCGCGATGATCTCGTCCTCGGTGAGCTGGTCCCCGGACTCCTCGACCGCGATCAACCCGGACATCAGGTCGTCACCCGGTGCTCGCCTGCGTTGTTCGATGAGCTCGCGCAGATACTCTCGCAACCACTGTCCGGCCTTCATCTGTTGATCGAACAGATCGGACGATTCACCGGTCACGGTGAAAAACGGGTCAAGAGCCGACGCCAACAGCTCCGAGGCGTGGCTGAACTTGGGCTCGTCCTCGATCGGGACACCGAGAAGCCGGCAGATCACCGCAACCGGCAACGGGTAGGCGAGATCAGCGATCGCCTCGAACCGGCCCCGCTCCTCGACGGCGTCCAGCAGCCCGTCGACCAGTGCGGTGATATCAGGTTCGAGCGCGTTGATCACCTTGGGCACAAAGGCTTTGCTGACCAGCTTGCGCAGCCGCGTGTGGTCGGGCGGGTCGAGGAACAGGAAGCTGGTGGTCCCCCGCGGCCGGGGTTCGGCCTCCTCGGCCATCTGGCGTTGCGTCATCGTCGACTTCATCGGGTCGCTGCACGACGAGGGATGCCGCAACACCTCGTCGCAGTCCGGGTAAGAACTGAACACGGTGAGAGCCGCGTCGGCCAGATACAGCGGCCCGCAGGCCCGGATCCGGTCGTACAGCGGATACGGATCGGCCCGGTTCGACGGGTCCAACATCTGAAGCATCAAGGCCTGTGCGGCCTCACCATCCGCGATGGTCGTCATCTCTTTATTGTGCACACGTCGAAGAGGGCGCCAGGTCAGCGCTACCGCACGGGCGTCCCGTAGTAGCGCCCGAGCACATGCGCGCGGAGCTCGTCGAATTCGCCCGCGACGATGGCGGCCCGGATCTGGTCGACGAGCCGGATCACGAACCGCTCGTTGTGGATCGTGCACAGCGTCGCCGACAACATCTCCTTGGCCTTGAACAGGTGGCGGATGTAGGCGCGCGAGTAGTTGGCGCACGTGTAGCAATCGCATTCGGCGTCGATCGGCGTGAAGTCCCGTTTGTACCGCGCCCCGGTGATGTTGAAGCGCCCGGTCGCCGAATACACCGCGGCGTTGCGGGCCACGCGTGACGGCGACACACAGTCGAACGTATCGGCGCCGGCTGCCACCGCGTCGAACAGATCATCGGGCTCGCTGATCCCGAGCAGGTGCCGCGGCTTGTCGGCGGGCAGCTCACTGCTGACCCATCCGACGATGGTCGCGAGGTTCTGTTTCTCCAGCGCCCCGCCGATGCCGTAGCCGTCGAAACCCTCGCCGTTCGGCCCGACGATCGTGGTCAGCCCGTGCGCGGCCTGGCGCCGCAGATCCTCGTATTGCGCGCCCTGCACGACACCGAACAGCGCCTGCCGCGGCCGCTCCGGCGTCGACTCCTGCAGCCGCTGATGCTCGGCCAGGCATCGCACCGCCCACTCATGCGTGCGTTGCACCGAACGTTCCTGATAGCCACGGGTGTTGACGAGCGTGGTGAGCTCGTCGAACGCGAAGATGATGTCGGCTCCGAGCTGATGCTGGATGCCGATCGAGACTTCCGGCGTGAACCGGTGGGTCGAGCCGTTGAGATGCGACCGGAACGTCACGCCGTCGTCGTCGACGACCGCGAGGCGTTCCTTGCCGTCGGCGATGATGTCGTCGGCCTGCACGCGCTGGGTGTCCATGGCCAGCACTTTCTTGAATCCGACGCCCAGCGACAGCACCTGGAACCCGCCACTGTCGGTGTACGTCGGCCCCGGCCAGTTCATGAACGCGCCGAGGCCGCCCGCCTCGGCCACGATGTCGGGGCCCGGCTGCAGATACAGGTGGTAGGCGTTGGCCAGAATTGCTTGGGCGCCAATCTGTTTCATCGTTTCCGGCAGCACCGACTTGACGGTCGCCTGGGTGCCCACCGCGATGAACGCCGGGGTGTGGATGTCACCGTGCGGAGTGTGGATGGTGCCGACCCGGCCGAGTCGGCCGGCTAACTCGGCCTCCACGGTGAAGTACGGCTGGTCCACAGCAGGTATTCAACCGGATGCGCGTCCGATTTCCGTCATCGGGGCGGACGCGACCATACTGCTGCTCGTGAAGCACCGATTCGCCATCACCACCGCTGGGTGCGCGGCCATGCTGGCCGCCGTTGTCGGGTGTTCGTCCGAGGAGTCCGGTTCGGCGGGCGGCTCGCAGTCGGGTGAGGCCAAGGTGACGTTCGGCAGCAACGATGCTGGGCCCGTCACCTCGGTCGGCTGCGAGACGAAAGATGGTTTCACCACCATCAACATCGAGGGCAGCCTGCACACCACCGTGATCGTCACCGACGGCGAGGCTCCTGCGGTGGAGTCGGTGAGTATCGGCGAGGTGGGAACCGACAAGCCGTCACTCGCCTACATCGAAGGGCTCTCGAGCCAGCCGGTGGTCGCCTCGCGCGACGCCAAGAGCTATACCATCACCGGTACCGGCGCGGGCACCGATGCGGCGAACCCCGGCACGCCCGTCGACATGCCGTTCGACATCGCGGTCACCTGTCCCTGAGAAACGCCACGATCGCCGCGGCGAGTTCCTCGCCGGCATCCTCTTGCAGGAAGTGGCCGGCGTCGGCGATCACCGGATGCTCGATGCCTCGCGCGCCGCGCATCTCGCGCTGGAAGATCGCGGCCATCGGCCCGGTGATGGGATCGCCGTCGCTGAACGCGACCAACATCGGAGTTTCGCTCGCGGACAACGCTTCCCACGCCGAGCGGTTGGCCGCGGCGGCGGGGTCGTCGGGCGTGGTGGGCACCAGACCGGGCATCGCCCGCGGCCCGGCACAGTACGAATCGTCGGGAAACGGGGCGTCATAGGCGGCGCGGACCGCATCGCTCATGGGCCGCAGGCATCCCGACGCGACGAACCTCCCGACTTCGATCGTGGGCAGACCTTGGATGGCCGAACGGAACTGCCACCAGATCTCCGGCATCGGGATGTCGCCGGTGGGCAGCCCGGTGTTCGCCACGACGATGTTGGCGAACCGCTCGGGGTGTTCGGCAGCCAGCCGCAGCCCGATCAGGCCGCCCCAGTCCTGACCGACCAGGGTCACCCGGTGCAGGTCCAACACGTCGAAGGCCAGTGCGCGGACCCATTCGACGTGCCGCGCGTAACTGTGGTCGTCGATCCGCGCCGGTTTGTCAGATCGACCGAACCCGACCAGGTCGGGGCAGATGACCCGGTGGCCGGCCGCCACGAGGATCGGAATCATCCGGCGGTACAGGTAGGACCACGATGGTTCCCCATGCAATAACAGCACCGGTTCGGCGTGTGCCGGACCCTGTTCCACCCAAGCCATCCGCAGCGTTCCACCCTCGCCGTCATCGACCTCGCAGTACTTTGGGGCATAAGGGAATTCGGGTAGGTTGGCGAACCGTTCGTCCGGCGTTCGCAGTGTCTGCATGAAGGCGAACTTACGGGCCGGCACCGCCCCGCCCGAGCAATTCGCGCAATCGGGTACCGGACAACGGAGCTGACCCCATACTTTCCGAGACGGTCTGCTGATCTTGACGGGCCGCACAACCGTGAGGAGAACAGTGGTGAAGCGTGGGTTTCTGGTAGCTGTCGGCGGCGCCGCGATCGTCGTCGCCGGCCTGTCTGGCTGTTCGTCTGATGAGAAGGGTTCGGATTCGACCGAGGCGTCACCGACGGCGACCGCCTCGGTTTCGCCGTCGGCATCGGTGCAGGCAGGTGATGCCACAGCAACCACCGGCTCGGGTACCGCGCGGGTCGTCATCGACGGCAAGGAAACTCCGGTCGAAGGCAGCGTCGTGTGCGCGACCGTCGCCGGCAATGTCTCGGTCACGGTCGGCCAGGGCATGTCAGCCGTCACCGCCACGCTCTCCGAAGGTGACCAACCGACCGTCAGCGCGGTCGCGCTCGGCAACATCGACGGCGTCAGCCTCGGTTACACGCCAGGCGTGCCAGGCGGCAGCGCCGAAGCCACCAAGGACGGCAACAAGTACACGATCAAGGGCAACGCGACCGGCGCCGACATGGCCAATCCGATGGCGGGCGCGGTCACCAAGCCGTTCGAGCTCGAAGTCACCTGCCCGTAAGTTTTTCAGCCGAGTGTGGGCCCGGGGCCATCCCGGGCCCACATCCCATTTCCGTCCATTCGATCCGAGGAGCACGGTGGCAAGGCATCGCAAACGTCAGCGCCGATCCGCAGTCATGGTGGCCGGGGCCACCGCAGGCATCACCACGGCACTGGCATTCGGCCACGCCCCCAGCGCCACCGCAATCGCGATTCCGCCCAACGACGTCGTCGTCGGGGTGGGCGGCGCCGGCAATACGACCAGCGACCGCATCAAGAACAAATTCCAGGGCCAACTCGTCGCGAACGATCATCCATTCGTCGGCGTGCAGTATCCGGCTCTGCTGCCGGTCGATCCGAGCGTGGAAGCCGGGATTCCCGCCCTGCGCGACGCCGTCGACGCCGAGATCGACGGCGACAGGACCGTGCTGATCGTCGGCTACTCTGAGGGCTCCCTGGTCGCCGAGAGGTACAAGCGCACACTGCTGTCGGACCCGGGTGCGCCGGCTCCCGCCGACCTCAAGTTCTTGTTCCTCGCTTCGCCGTTCGTACCCAACGGCGGGATCTACTCCCGCTTTCCCGGCATGGCATTCCCCGGCTTCGTCAGTACCGGCGCCGCGGTCCCGTCGCCCTACGACGAAACCTTCGTATCGCTCGAATACGACCTGATCGCGGATTTCCCGGCCTACGCCAACCCACTGTCGATCGCGAACGCGGTGGCGGGCATGAAATACGTGCACGGCGACCACGGGCCCGACAACGTCGACCTCGACGACGACGACCAAGCGGTGCTCGTCGTGACGACCCCCGAAGGCGGTACCGACACCTACGTGCTGATCCGGGCCGAACACCTTCCGCTCCTGCAACCGGTGCGCGATTTCTCCGCCGCACTGCAGACGACCGCACTGACCGAGCCGGTGCTCGGCGCCATCGAGCCGACGCTGCGGGTCGTGATCGACATGGGCTACACCGATCGCGACTACCAGAATGCGGACAAGCCGACGCGGTTCTCACTGTTCACTCCGCACGACCGCATCGCCGACGCCATCGAAGCGCTGCCCGAGGCCATCGACGAGGGCGTCGAGAACTTCCGCAACGGATTCCCCACGGCGCCTTCGACATCCGCCGACCGTGACGAGGAGCCGGCCGACAAGCCCGAGCTGCGGGCCGTGCCTGAACAGGATGAGCAGGCCGAGCCTGACGAACGCGAGGAGTCGAAGCCGCAGGACGACACATCTGACGCGGCACCCACCAAGCCGGACAAGCCGAAGAAGCCCAAACTGTCCGAGCGGCGCGACACGCTGCCCAAGGCGGTGTCCCGTGCAGTCGACAAACTGAAGAAGGACCTCAACCCGAAGAAGCACGACGCCGACGCACCCGCCGAGAAACCCTCCGACGACGACGGCGTGTGATCTGCTTGGGCCATGGCTGCCAAGCGAATCCTGTGTTTCGGTGACTCACTGACCTGGGGCTGGATCCCCGTCGAGGACGGCGCGCCAACGGACCGGTTTCCGGCCGACGTGCGCTGGACCGGGGTGCTGGCCGAGCAGCTCGGCGCCGAATACGAGGTGATCGAGGAGGGCCTGAGCGCCCGCACCACCAACATCGACGATCCGACCGACCCGCGCCTCAACGGGGCCGGTTATCTGCCGTCGTGCCTCGCGAGCCACCTACCGTTGGACCTGGTCATCATCATGCTGGGCACCAATGACACCAAGGCCTACTTCCGGCGTGAACCACTCGACATCGGGGTGGGCATGTCGGTTCTGGTGACGCAGGTCCTGACCAGTGCCGGTGGGGTGGGGACGTGGTATCCCGCCCCGCAGGTGCTGGTCGTGTCGCCGCCCGAACTCGCCCCGATGCCCCACCCGTGGTTTCAGCTGATCTTCGAAGGCGGCCAGCGCAAGTCGGCCGAACTGGCCAAGGTATACAGTGCGCTCGCGTCGTTCGTGAACGTGCCGTTCTTCGACGCGGGCTCCGTTATGACGACTGACGGCGTGGACGGAATCCACTTCACCGAGGACAACAACCGCGATCTTGGCGTGGCCCTGGCCGAGGAGGTCCGGGCACTGCTGTAAAGCTGGAGGGATGAATCGTCTCGCGTGTGCGTGGCTGCTGCTGTTCGGCCTGCTTCTGTCGGTCGTCGGTTGCTCGTCGTCCCCTGACCCTGCCGACCGCTTCGCCGCGTTCGCCGATGCGCTGCAACGCAAGGACGCCCACGCCGCGGCGGCCCAGACGAGCGATCCGGCGGCGGCTGAACCGGTGATCGCATCGATGTTCGACGGCATGGGCGAGGCCGCGACGGTCAAGGTCAGCGCCCAACCGCAAGAGGACGACGAGGCCGCCTCGACGCTGAAGTACCAGTGGTCGTGGGGCGAAGGACACGATTTCGGCTATGGCACCACCGGAACCGCCGCCAAGAGCGGTGACGACTGGCTGATCACCTGGGCGCCGACGCTGCTGCACCGCGATCTGCAACCCGGTCTGACGTTCCAGTACAGCCAGGACAGCGAGTTGCAGACGCCGGTGCTCGACCGGACCGGGCAGCCGCTGATGACCTGGCAGACCGTGGGGGTGATCACGCTCGACCGCACCCATCTGGCCTCGGCTGGGCCGCTTGCCGCGGTGCTGACGCGGTTCGATGCCACGACCACGGCGGAATCGATCGGCGCGCAGTTCAATTCGACGTCCGACGACCGCGTGACCGTGATGAAGCTGCGCGAAGACGACCTGGCACAGGTGCGCGATCAGCTCGCCCAGATCGCGGGTGTCACCGTCGCCGAGCAGGGTGAGCTGCTGACGGCCGACCGCCAGTTGTCGTCACCGGCGATCAGCGGGCTCGGGGAGCTGTGGCATGACCGGATCACCAAGAACG
This sequence comes from Mycolicibacterium wolinskyi str. Jessa 2025, assembly GCF_049241375.1. Classification (NCBI taxonomy): domain Bacteria; kingdom Bacillati; phylum Actinomycetota; class Actinomycetes; order Mycobacteriales; family Mycobacteriaceae; genus Mycobacterium; species Mycolicibacterium wolinskyi. Next base: position 398,468 of record NZ_CP185960.1, on the reverse strand, counting down.
CCGGCTGGTCGGTGTACCTGGTCGACGGCGAAGGCGCTCCGGCGCAGCAGCTGAAATCGACTCCGCCCGCCCAGACCGATCCGCTGCGCACGACGCTGGACCTGCGCCTGCAGCTGCTCGCGCAGCAAGCCGTCGCGCAGGAGAGCCGGCCCGCGGTTCTGGTCGCGATCTCGGGTTCCACGGGCGGCATCCTGGCGGCCGCACAGAATCCCGCCGCGGATCCGCAAGGGGCGATCGCGTTCTCGGGTCTGTATCCGCCCGGGTCGACGTTCAAGACCATCACCACCGCCGCGGCGCTGGAGGCCGGCCTGGCGACTCCGGACAGCCCGGTGGCCTGCCCCGGCCAACTGACGATCGAAAACCGCACGATCCCGAACGACGACAACTTCGATCTGGGCACGGTGCCGCTGACGTCGGCGTTCTCGCACTCCTGCAACACCAGCATGGCGGCGCTGTCCGACAAGCTGCCTGCCGACGCGCTCACCAACACCGCCCGCGACTTCGGCATCGGCGTCGACTTCGCCATTCCGGGCCTGACCACCGTGACGGGACGAGTTCCCAACGCGGACAATGCCGCTCAGAAGGTCGAGAACGGCATCGGGCAGGGCACCGTGACGGTAAGCCCGTTCGGGCTGGCAGTCGCCGAGGCGAGCCTGGCCCACGGCTCGACGATCCTGCCGACCCTGGTCGACGGCGAGAAGACGACGGCCGACACGGAGTCGGTGTCGTTGCCGCCGAACGTCGTCGAGGCGTTGCGCGCGATGATGCGCATGACGGTGACCGAAGGGACGGCCAGCGAGCTCAGTGACATCGCCGATCTCGGCGGCAAGACCGGCACGGCCGAGTTCGGCGACAACACTCATTCGCATGGGTGGTTCGCCGGTATCGCCGGTGATATCGCATTCGCGACGCTCGTCGTGGGCGGAGATTCGTCGGCTCCGGCAGTCAAGATCTCCGGCGATTTCCTGCGCCCCGCTACCAGCTAGCCATACCCGCGAAATGGACGTCAGCAGTGGCGACTACAAGTGGCCGCGGCGCGATAGTTGGTATCGCAAACGCGACAACCGACTCAGGAGACCATCATGAAGATGCCACTCAAGTTCATCGCACCGTGGCTGGCCGCAGCGGCAATCGGCGGGGCCGTTGCCTTTGCACCTGTCGCCAGTGCTGCCGATACAAATACTCATTCACAGGTCTCCGGTACCGACCCGCTGGTGCCCGTCGGCACCGACCCGGTGATCCCGTACCGGCTGGGCTATGTCGACTCCAACCACGACGAAGCCAACACCACCGGCGGCGGAGTCGACCTGCCGTTCTAATGTCCGGCTGCGGACAGATGCACGAGGCCGGACGCGACCGCGAACCGAGGTCCGTGAATGCCGTCGATGTTGGCCCGCCCCACCACGATCGCAACCGCCCGCAGCGACTCCCCCACCGTGCGCAGCAGTTCGTCGTCGAGTGCGCCGCCGCCCGCGAGTACCAACGCCGTCGGCGGCTTCTCGAACGCCTTCATGCACCGCGCGATGTTCGCCGCCACGGTTTCCTGTTTGATGGCCAACCGCAGACTGCGCCATTCTTCGGCGGCCAGCTTGTTCGAGAACGGCACCAGACCGACGGTGCCGCGCGTACACAGCCGTCCGATCGCCTCTGCGGGTGCCGGAGAATCCAGAAACAATCGCCGCCCGTCTTCTTCGTGGGCGACATGTGGCCCTTCGACCCGGATGGCCGGGGTCCTCTTGACGCGCTCGGCAAGCGCGCGAGGTATGTTCAGCATGCGCGAGACCGCCACGGTGATGGTCTCCCCCGCGCCCGCGGCCGTCACAATGCGGTCATCACCGACGAGATCGATTGTCCCGCCGCCGATGTCGCACACCACGGAATCCGGTGGCAGGCCCGGTGTGGTTCGCGCACCCCAGGCCGCGGCCTCGGGTTCGGTCGCGATGGTGCGTGCGGGCCGGTCGGTGAGTTCACCCAATGTGGCCGCAGCGTCCTCGACATGGTCGGCAGCCAGCAGGGCGACCACCGTACCGCGCGCGTCGGCGACCCCACGGCGCAGCCATGCCCCGTTGTCGAGCGCGGACAGGTCGGTGAAAAACGCGTCGTCGACCGCCATTTCGTGATGCGGTAGCGACCGCAACCGGATCCGCACCACGTTGCCCGGAGGTTCACGGCGCAGGATGCTGTGCGCTTGCGCGGGTGAGTAACGCACCGTCGGCGGTGCCGACAATTCAGCCTTGGCCTCCCCGTCCACCCTGAACTCCACGTAGTCGTCGTCCACGGCAGGCGGACGGGGCGGTCCGGTGCGCGGCGTGACGGCGATGGCAGGCGAATCGGAAAGCTCCCTGGTGAACTCGGCGACCTCGCGGATCTGCTCATGTCCGAGTTCGAGCGCGGCACAGAGTGCGATTGGGTCGGCCAACGCGCGGTACGCGCGCCCCGCGGCCACGACTTCGAGGGCGACCAGCACGCCGGCCTCCAGACCGGCGAGATCCACCTCGTCGACCACGGGCACGTCGACCGGGATGCGGTTGCGGATCAGCACCGCATCGTCCTGTGCGGCCAGCACGCCGACGATGTCCCAACCCCTGGCCACCGCGTCGCCGATCGCCGCAGCCGCGTCCTCGAAATCGGTGTCGCCGTCGACGGAAACGATTGTTGCGCCGGTTGATACGGCACCGTTCAGGTCGGCCAATGGCACATGGTGGCCAACCGCGTAACCGGTACCGGCCGGGGTACTGGCATCGGGCCTTCGCAGGCTGCGCACCGGCGCGTGCGGCGTCGCGGCGGGCGCGAGGGGCGCCGTCTCGGTGTCGACCGGCCGGATCGCCGACAACACGAGTTCGTCGGCCCGGGTGCCGGATTCGACCTCGATGCGGTGCAGCAGCGCGGCCGCACCCGCGAGCGAGTCCCGCGAGCCCTTGCGACCCCGCGTGGGCGCCTGCCCGTGTCCGACGGGATGCACGGCACCGCCGGCGACGCGGGCGAGCACGATTTCGGTGGTGTGGTTGCCGACGTCTATGCCCGCGACGGTTCTGGCGCCACCGCTCACCGCAACAGGCCCCGGCGCGCGTAGACGTCGGCGGCCTGGCGCACGAGCTCGGCGCATCGCGCCGCACCACGCCCCTCCAGGGAGGCCTGCAGCGCAGCCAGATCCTCGGCGGTCGACCGGTGTGGACGCAGCGCCTCGTAGAGGTTCATCACGTCTTCGTCATCGATCGTCGCCAATTCGGCTGCGCGCAGGAAGTTCTCGGCGAGTTGTGGGTTGCCGTTCTCCTCGGCGATCACAGCCTGGTGGGCGAGAACGGCAGGATCCATCCGCAGATCGGACAGTTCGAGCTTGCCGTCGACTGCTGCCTCGACAGTGAACTTCTCGCTCATTTCCGGGTGACCTCCACCGTGACGGGCGCCTGGCCCGGTTCGCTCGCGTCGCGTTCCAACGCTACGAGCGCGACGGCCCGCGCGTGGTAGCGCGCCGATATCGATTCGTCGGTACCACCGGTCAGGATCGGCACCGGGGCCATGCCCTTGGCGTGGCGGGCCGCGTTACGGCCGAGCTCGCGATAGTTGCGCGCGGTGAGCAACGGGGCGACGCTGAACAGTTCCAGGTTGGCCAGCGGCGCCAGGTCGCGGCGGTGGATCAGCGCAGTGCCCTTGCCCTGCAGGCCTATTCCGATGCCCGAGCCCGACAGCTTGGCGGCGGTCAGCCCGATGAGGCCGACGTCGATGGTCGAGCGGATCCGCACGAACCGCGGCACACAGCCTTCTTCCTCCAGCCCCGCCGAGATCTGCCGGATCACCTCCCCGATCGGCAGCCCACACAGCGTGAGCCACACACTGCGACCCAGCGCCGGCGACAACCCGATGCACACCTCGCGCGGATCACTGCCCTGCCGGGCCGGCTCCACGTCGGTGACGACGAGGTGTCCGGCATGCTCGGCCTGATCGGCCGTGAGCTCGGCCGCGCTGCGTTGCTGGCGGATGTTGTCGATCTCGGCGCGGCGCTCGTCGCTCAGCGTGTATCCGGTTCCGGGCCCGGCATAGTCGTTGGGGTCGGTGATCTTGGACAGCACCCGGAACTGTTCGTCGAATATGGCCGAGGTCTGCAGTTGATCGCCGCGCAGGCGTTCGGCGGTCAGCCGCATGATGGCCTCGGCTTCCTCGCCGTAGCCGGTGCGCTTGAGTGAGGCGACGATGTCGAACACCGTGAGCTGCTTGGCCTCGATGGCGTTGGCGGCCTCGGCGACGGCCTTGGGGTCACCCGGTGGGAGATCGCGGGATCCGTTGGCCAGTACCACGTCGTCGATGTGGCTGTCGTCGAAATCGGCCAAGCCCAGGTCCCGGTAGACGGCTTGCACGGCCGTGGCCGCGCGGCGGCGCACCGCGGCCAGATGTTCGGCCGATACCGTGCGCAGTCCGCCGTCGGCACCCCAATCCCGTTGCAGCACAAGGAAGTCGTCCATGTCGTCAGAGTTGAAGTTCGACAGCGCGAACGCGTTGTCGTACCGCGGGATGGAGCCGAAGCCGGAGAAGATGAAGTCGGCTCCGGCGAGCAGCACGGGCAGCGTGTGGGCGCTGCGGCGGATGTCGGACTCCGAAATGAGATTGTCGTTGCCCGCGCATGATTCGAGATCGCGCATCATAACCATGAGGTTTTCGGCCAGCAGCTCCTTCATGCCCTCCGGCACCGAGGCCACCACGCCGACACCGTCGATACCGCCGTTCTGCACGCCCTGCGAGCCCAGCGCCCGCGCCAAGGACACACAGCGCGATTCGAGGTAGAGGATCGAGCACTTCTCGGCGGCACCCATCAACACCTCGGCCCCGCCGCCGCTCGTCACCCGCATCTTGAGTCCGCGCGACGCGTAGGCCGACGTGAGGATGGCCTTGGAGAACGGCGTGTCGTCGCCGTCGACGAACACCTGCTCGGTGCCGTAGATCGAAATGGTCTCGGCGTAGCTGGTGAGCCCGCGCAGCCCCAGCCGCAGCTCCATGGCTTCTTCGATGGAGCACTGCGCCATCGCGCCGGGCACCCCTACCTGCGAACCGATCAGCAGCGCAACGGCATTCGACGGCGCGTCACCCAGCACGGGCACCGTCGTCTCGACCTCCCGGAAGCCGTAGGCCACCGCGCTGGCGGCATCGGCGGCGATCAGCATCGGATCGTCGAGTTGATTGGTCACGTGAGCCTGGTTGCTCGGCGTGCGACGGGCCCGCATCTTGGCCATCGCCATCTGCATCTCGACGGGCGTGAGAACCGCGACGACCTTGGCCAGTTTGGCCGGGGTGGTGCCGCCGATCAGTCGCACGACCTCAGCACGTGGCACGGACAGATCGACGGCCATGCGGGCGAGTTCGACGTCGGAGAGCGCCATCGCCTCCGGCGCGACGTCGAGGTCGATGCCGTAGCGGGCGATGAACTCGTCGATCACGTCGAAGTCCTCGGCGGCCTTGCCGTCCATTTCCACGACGCGCCCGTCGCGCACCACCAATGACGGGTCCGGGTCGTTCGGGCTGCTCATCGCGGCCAGGCCGAGGTCGGGGTTGGCGACACTGAAACCATCGAGATTCACGGGTTTCGCGTCGAGAATCCGCATCCGACCGAGGGCGTCGGCGCCGTTATCCGTCACGGCAACCATTTTGCGTTATTGCACCTATTTGGTCTACCCATTACGCCTTTGGGTCACGCACCACTGGCGAGCTCGAGTGCTTTGAGCGAGCTCTCCAGGTGGCTGAGCATGCGCTGCAGGTGCGGAACGCTGCGGCGGCAGCCGACGAGCCCGAAGTCCAGGTTGCCCGCGTTGCTGACCACCGTGATGTTCATGGCCTGGCCGTCCAACGCGATCGACAGCGGATAGTTTCCGTCGAGGCGCGCGCCCCGCCAGTACAACGGCTTACGCGGGCCCGGCACGTTCGAGATCACGATGTTGAACGGCGGCGCCGTCGCACGCGTGAACCCCGGCACGCCGGCCAGTCCCAGCGGCGCGATCATCAGCGCTGACAGCGCGAGGGCCTGTACGCGCGGCAGTTCGGAGAAGATCTTCTTGTTGTCGCGCATCGACTGGCTGATGACCGCGAGCCGGTCGGCGGGATCCTCGCGATCGGTGCCGAGATTGCACAGGATCGTTCCGACCATGTTGCCGCCGGTGTCGGCCTCGCTCTCCGAGCGCAGGCTCACCGGAACCATTGCGACGAGTGGGCGGTCCGGCAGCGCGTCCTGCTCGCTCAAGTAGGCGCGCAGCGCACCGGCACACATCCCGAGCACCACGTCGTTGATCGTGACGCCGGCCGCGGCCTTGACCCGGTGGAACCGCTCGAGCGGCCACGACTGGGCGGCGACGCGGCGCGCGCCGCCGATCTTGACGTTGAACATCGTCTTCGGGGCGCCGAACGGCAGTGTGAGTTGCTGTTCGAGAAGCGCGGCGCGCGCCAGCTTGAACGTCGACGGCGCGAGCCCGACGGCTGAGGACGCCACGTCCGTCACGGTGCGCAGCACCGACGATCCCTGGCGGTCGCGCTTGTGGCGCGGCAGCGTCCACGGCACGCGGAGCTCGGTGTCGTTCGGGTCCTCGGTCAGTGTGCGCTGGATGAGCTTGATGGCCGAGACTCCGTCGATCAGTGCGTGGTGCAGCTTGGTGTACACCGCGAAGCGACCGTCCTGCAGACCCTCGATCAAGTGGGCCTCCCACAGCGGGCGGTGCCGGTCGAGCAGGCCGCCGTGTAAACGCGACGTGAGCTCCAACAGATCACGTACCCGTCCCGGCGACGGCAGCGCCGAGCGGCGCAGGTGGTAGTCGAGATCGACGTCGTTGTCGAAAGCCCAGCCCACGTTTGCGATCCCACCGAGAATCGTCGCCGGATGCTTGCGGAACACCGGCTGGAAGTCGGTGTGGGTGATCATCTCCTCGTACAGTTCGCGCACGAAGGTCGGGCCCGCATCCTGCGGCGGCTCGTACAACGCCAGCCCGCCGACATGGAACGGATGCTCACGCGTTTCGGCGATCAGGAACATCGAATCGGTCGGCGACATGAGCTCCATGCGCCCATTCAACGCGGATCCGGTCCGGGCCGGGCGAAAACAGGTAGCCCACTACTCGTTCGATCATCCGGAAACCGGCGCAGGATCGGCCCATGCTGAGCCCAACGGCCGCACGCAAGACGCTCGCGGTGATCAGGATTCTCAACGGCACGGCGGGGCTGCTGGCCCCGGAGAAGGTGCTGGCCCGGTTGGGCGTCGACACCACCGAGGACCGGTCCGGCATGTACCCGTTCCGGATGTTCGGCATCCGAACCGTTCTCATCGGGCTCGACCTGCTGCTGCTCACCGGCGACGAACTGCGTCGGGCCGAAAAGCTCGCGGTACTCATCCACGCCACCGACACTGTGTCTGCCGCCGTCACCGCAGCCCGCGGCGACCTGCCACGCAAACAGGGCCGGGTGGCCGTCGTCATCTCCGCAATCAACACCGCACTTGCCGTCACCGCTTGGAAAGGAGGCCAGGATGCCATCACTGCTCACGAGGTGGTCCATCAAAGTCAGTGAGGCGGTCGACCGCCGGATCGGTTGGGACAAGCTGCCACCGTGGCTCGGGCTCGGCGCACTCATCGGGATCCGCGACGCGCTGCGCGAGCACAACCTCTACGACTCCTACCAGGGCAAGCCACCGGCGGCGCCGGACCACAAGCCCGCCGAGTACCTGACCGTGCGAACGGTCGACGGCTCCTACAACGACCTGGCCGCGCCGTCGATGGGGATGGCCAACACGCGGTTCGGGCGCAATGTGCCGCTGGACAAGGGACATGCGGAGGCGATGCCGCGGCTGATGGACCCCAACCCGCGCGTCATCAGCAATGAGCTGCTGCGCCGTCACGAGTTCAAACCGGCAGAAACCCTGAATGTCCTTGCGGCGGCCTGGCTGCAGTTCGAGACCCGCGACTGGTTCAGCCACGACACCGACCCCAAGAAGATGATCGAGATCCCGGTGCCCGAGGGCGACACGGAATGGTCCGGGGACACGATCAACATTCCGTCGACGCCTGCCGATCCCGATCCGACGCCGGGGCACACGACGTTCGTCAACACCGAGACCCACTGGTGGGACGCGTCGCAGATCTACGGCAGCAATCCGGAGTTCCAGGCAGCGATCCGCACAGATCGCAACGACGGCAAGGTCCGCATCGACGCCGACGGCTTCATCGAGCTCGACCCGAAGCTGCTCGGGGCGTCCGGCGGTGCGGACGGCTGGTGGCTGGGCCTGGAACTGATGGGCACGATCTTCCTGCGCGAACACAACGCGATCTGCGATCGGTTGAAGGCCGCCTATCCGACGTGGACCGGCGATCAGATCTTCAACAAGGCGCGCATGATCAACGCCGCGCTGATCGCCAAGATCCACACCATCGAATGGACCCCGGCGATCCTCGGCCATCCGACGCTGCAGATCGGGATGCGCGCGAACTGGTTCGGCCTCGCGGGCGAGCGGGTCAAGGAACTGTTCGGCCGGGTGAGCTCGAGCGAGGCGGTCAGTGGCGTCCTCGGATCGGCCACCGACCACCACTCGGCGCCCTATTCCATCACCGAGGACTTCGTCACCGTCTACCGCATGCATCCGCTGGTGCCTGACGATTACGAGTTCCTCAGCTTGTCGGGAGCCGCTGAACCGCAACAGCTTCCATTCGACAGCATCCGCGGTGGTGCGAATTCGCGAGGTGTGCTCAAGAGCGTTGGGGTGGCGAACTGCCTGTACTCGCTCGGCGTCGCACATCCGGGCGCGGTCTCCCTGCACAACAGCCCCAACTTCATGCGCCGCTTCGACCGCACCGACAACCTGGTCATCGACCTGATCTCCACCGATCTCATCCGCTCCCGCGAGCGAGGGGTGCCGCGCTACAACGAGTTTCGCCGGCAGCTGCGGCTCAAGCCGGCCACGTCGTTCGAGGAGATCAGTGGCGGCTGCCTGGAGACGGCGGTGAAGATGCGTGAGATCTACGGTGGTGACATCGAGAAGGTCGACGCCATGGTCGGCATGTTCGGCGAGAAGCTGCCGAAGGGTTTCGGTTTCAGCGACACCGCGTTCCGCATCTTCGTGCTGATGGCGACCCGCCGGCTCAAGAGTGACCGGTTCTTCACGGTCGACTTCACCCCGCGGGTCTACACGCCGGAGGGCATGGCGTGGATCGACGAGAACGACATGTGCTCGGTGCTGATCCGGCACTATCCCGAGCTCGAACCCGTGCTGCGCGGGCAGAAGAATGCGTTCGCGCCGTGGGCGCGCCTGAGCAAGGCCAAGCGATGACAAGCCATGGGCCGGAACTGAACCGGGCGACGCCACTCAACGAGGCGGCGTTGCTCCAGTACAACAACCGCATGCTCGACGCGCTGTTTCGGCAGTCGCCGGCCGGCCCCATACCCGACGGGGACACCCGCGGCACGCTGCTGGCTTGGCCGGGCACGTGGCTGACCAAACCGCTGGCGCTGCTGGTACGGATCATCGTGTGGCAGGGCAAGGTCCTCGACCGTCGCGAGGCCGTGCTCCGCAACAAGGTCACGCCGTTCGGTCTGCGTCTCGTCAAGGCCCGGCTGTCGGTCGCCGACAGCTGGGTCGACGGCGGCGACTGCGTTCTGATCGACTACTCCAAGACCTCGTGGCTCGCCCGGATGGTGCGTGACGAGATCCGGCTGGTGAGCCCCGGCCTCTACCTCGGCGTCGTATGGCTCTGGCGAAAACGCGTCGGGTGGTTCGCCATTCGTTCGACCGGGTGATCACGATGCCGCACCAGGAAGCCTTCACCGTGCTCGCCGAGGTCTCCGGCGGTCGGCTGAGTTCGCTGCGGGAGCTGCTCGGGCGCATCCCCGACCACGTCGAGCGATGGGAGGTCATCCCGTTCGAACGGCTGAGCGGCGTGCACTTCGCGCGGCTCGTGCTGTTCGACCCGACCGAGGATCTCGACGGCACGCCCGTTCCGGCACAGCTCGCGTTGTTGACCGACGTCGACGCGCCGCTCGGCAGGCATATCGACGAGCTGGCCACGGTCTGCGGATCCGGGCTCGACGCGGTGTTCTCACACTGTGTGGGTTATCCGGGTACGGGCTCGGCAGCCGACCGGCGGGCGTTCCTGCGGGCCCACGCCGTCAAGGCCGCCGCGGCTCACATCAACCGCCGGGGCCGCGCACTGGTACAGATCCAGCAGGAAGATCTGCTGCAGCGCGAGATCAACGCGTTCCTGGACGCCAACGACTTCGGCTCGCTCGACCCGGGCAAGATCAAGAGCGCGATCGTCGACTTCGTGCGCGACCGGGACGATCTGGCCTGGGCGCTGCGGCCGGCCTCGCCCCCATCCCTGGCGTGGCGCGCCAAAGAGACTGCCCACCAGTATTTTTGGCTCGCCGCACTCTCGTTGGTGACCGTGCTGTTCTTGCCGCTGGTGATCCTCGGGCTCGGCGTATTCGGGGTGCTGCTGCGCTACCACGAGAAGCGCGACGTGCCCGACACCCGCGCGGCCGCACCCGACGCGGTCCAGAAATTCCGTGACGACGAGGATTTCTGGGCGCACAACCAGATCGTCGCGGTCGGTTTCCTCAAACCGGGACTCTTCCGGCGGCTGACCACCACCGCGATCCTGTTCCTCACCGACTACGCGACCCGCCACATCTACAACCGCGGAACGCTTTCCGGGCTCAACACGATCCATTTCGCGCGGTGGGTGCGGATGAACGACAACCGAGGCCTGTTCTTCTCCAGCAACTACGACGGCAGCCTGGAGAGCTACATGAACGATTTCATCGACAAGGCCTTCTGGGGACTCAACGCGATCTTCAGCAATGGCGACGGCTTCCCGCGCACGCGGTTCCTGTTCTTCGGCGGCATCACCGACGAGAAGGCCTACAAGCGGTTGTTGCCCACCCGCCAGGCCCCGAGCAACGTCTGGTACAGCGCCTACCCGCACCTGACGACCAAGAACATCGCGAACAACGAGGCGATCCGGCAGGGCCTGTCGGAGAAGACCGACGAGGCCGGGACCCGCCGCTGGCTGCGCCGATTCGGTTGCGGCAACGACCTTCCCGAATCCAACTGGGTGGCCAAACGGCTCGACAGCATTCCCTGGGACCGGCTATGACGCTGCAACTCGACGACATTCAGGGCATCATCCTGCACGGCTACGGCGCCTTGGACAACGCGGCCTTCGTGTTGTTGGCGATCGACGATGTCGCGGCCGCCAAGGAATGGCTCACGCGGCTTCCCCTGCGCGACAGCGCGGTTCGGCCCGAGGCCACCGACACGTGCACGAACATCGCCTTCACCCCGGCGGGATTGAAGCGGTTGGGGCTGCCACCCGAGCACGTCGGCATGCTGGCAGGCGAGTTCCGGGAAGGCATGACCGGCACCGAGCATCGCCGCCGCATCCTCGGTGACTACGACGGAAGCTCGCCGTCCCGTTGGCGCTGGGACGGCGGTGGCGTCGATGCGCTCTTGCTGCTCTACGGCCGTGACGCCGGCGCGGTCGCCGACCTCGAAGCCCGTCACGACCTGTCCGGCAACGGGCTGCGCGTCGTCTCACGGCTCGATTCGCTGACCCTGCCGGGACGCAAGGAACACTTCGGTTTTCGCGACGGCATCTCGCAACCATTGGTCGACGGCTACGACGTGGGCGGACCGCCGGGCAACACCGTGGCGGCGGGCGAGTTCGTGCTCGGCTATCCGAATGCCTACGGTCAGTTCACCGACCGGCCGCTCGTCGACCCCGCCTCCGACCCCCGCGGGCTGCTGCCCGAGGCGGCCGACGCCCCCGGCAGGCGCGATTTCGGTAGGGACGGCAGCTACCTCGTCTTCCGTCAGCTCAGACAGGACGTCGCCGGTTTCTGGAACAGCTTGGCCGACAGGTCCGGTGACGCGCTCGACCGGGTGCCCGCGTGCGTCGGGCTGGCGGCCAAGATGGTCGGCCGCTGGCCCAGCGGCGCACCGCTCGTGAAGGCGCCGACCGCCGACGATCCAACGTTGGCGGACGACAACGACTTCATGTACTTCCGGTCCGCGGACCCGGACGGCCTCAAGTGCCCGATCGGCTCACACCTTCGACGGTCGAACCCACGCGACGCGCTCGACCCGTTCCCCGGCTCCGACCGCTCGATCGACGTCGGCAAGCGTCATCGCATCATCCGGCGCGGCCGCGCCTACGGGCCGCCGCTGGCGCCGTCGATGGAGCCCGCCGACCTGATCGCCGCCGCCGACGACAGTGTCGACCGCGGTCTGCACTTCATCTGTTTCAACACCCAACTCGGCAGGCAGTTCGAGTTCATCCAGCACACCTGGGTCAACAGCACCAAGTTCGACGGCAGCTACCGCGAGGACGATCCGATCACCGGCCCGCGCGGCAACGGGCACGGTGAGGCCGGCGGCACCTTCACCGTGCAGCAGGACCCGGTCCGTAAGCGCGTCACCGGACTGCCCCGCTTCGTCCACACGGTCGGCGGCGCGTACTTCTTCATGCCCGGCATCGCGGCCACGCGCTATCTCGCGGCACTGCCATGACCGCGTGGCGGGATTGGGCGCCGCTGCCGCTTCGGGTGTTTCTCGGCGGCGGGCTCATCCTGCACGGCGGCATCAAACTGTTCGTCCCGGGCGGCCACGCCAACATCGCCTACCTCGTCGGGCAACTCGGCGTGCCGTTCGCCGACTTCGTGGGCTGGGTGGTCGGCGTCGTCGAGTTCGGTGGCGGGCTCGGCATCCTGCTCGGCCTTTTCTTCCGCGTCGCGACCATCGTCAACGCGCTCAACGTAGGCGGCCTGCTGGTGCTCGGGTTCATCGCGGGCGGCATCCCCGAGCCACTGCCGGGCGGCGATCCGCTGCCCGAGTTCCGGGAGGCACTCCTGATCCTCGCGGGCGTGCTGAGCCTGCTGCTGAGCGGACCCGGGCGGTTTGCGGTGGACACGAAGTTGGGCGGCCACAAAAAACTCCTCACCAGTGAAAACCGGTGAGGAGTTATGGCGGTGGCGGAGGGATTTGAACCCTCGGACGGGGGTTACCCGTCACACGCTTTCGAGGCGTGCTCCTTAGGCCGCTCGGACACGCCACCGTGTGGCAGCTTACCGGGCGAGCCGCGTAGGCCCTAATCGGCGAGTGTGAAGAAGATGGCGAAGATCGGCGCGAAACTCGCAAACATGTTCACACTCGGCGCCGAGGATCCACGCGATCAGCGCTGACGCGCGAAAAACTCCTCGAGCAGGCCCGCGCATTCGTCGGCCAACACCCCGCCGACGACCTCGGGCCGGTGGTTGAGCCTGCGGTCGCGGACCACGTCCCACAGCGAGCCGACGGCCCCGGTCTTGGGTTCCCACGCCCCGAACACGACGCGCGCCACGCGGGCCAACACCAATGCGCCCGCGCACATCGTGCATGGTTCGACGGTCACGGCCAGCGTGGTGCCTTCGAGCCGCCAGCCGTCGCCGAGGACGACGGCCGCGGCCCGCATCGCGACCATCTCGGCGTGTGCGGTCGGATCGCCGAGCAGCTCGCGCGCATTGCCCGCCCTGGCGAGCTCGGTGCCGTCGGGTGCGAACACCACCGCACCGATCGGCACGTCACGCGGGCCCGCCGATCGGGCGGCGTCGAGCGCGGCACGGATCAGCTGTTCATCGGACCTCACCGATTGAGGCGGTCCAGCACGGCCGACAGCTCGTCGGCGAAACCCATCTCGCGGGCGATTCGGCCGATCTGTTCGTCGGCATAGAGGTCGGTTTCGTCGAGGATGACGCTGAGCACCGCGTCGGGCAGGCCGATGTCGGACAGCAGCCCGAGATCGCCTTCCTCGAATGGCTCGGCGTCGTCGAGGTCGTCCGGTTCGATGTCGGCGTCGAGTTTCTCCAGGACCTCGGCGGCGATGTCGTAGTCCAACGCGGCCGTGGCGTCCGACAGCAGCAGCCGGGTTCCGGCGGGCGCGGGCCGCACGATCACGAAGAACTCGTCATCGATGTCGAGCAGCCCGAACACCGCGCCGGCACTGCGCATCTCGCGCAATTCGGTCTCGGCCACGCTCAAACTGTTGAGCGCGCCTCGGCGCATGGGCATACACCGCCACTTGCCGTCCTCTCGGACAACTGCCACGCCGAAGCCGTCGGGCAGGTCTGCCGGCGCGCGCTGTGCTCCCATGAGCGCCTACGGTAGTCGCCGACCAGCGAGTTTGACCAGGGATCACCCTCGGCCCCGGCCGGAGCGATGTGCCAACCTTTAATCGTGACGAACACTCCCGTGTGCGTGCTGGGGCTCGGACTGATCGGCGGCTCGGTGATGCGTGCCGCCGCGGCGGCCGGGCGGGAGGTCTTCGGCTACAACCGCTCGATCGAGGCCGTGCAGGCCGCCCGGTTCGACGGCTTCGATGTCACCGAGCACCTCGGCGAAGCCCTCGACCGGGCCGCAGGCAGTGATGCGCTGATCGTGTTGGCGGTCCCGATGCCCGCCCTGCCGATCCTGCTGGGCCACATCCGCGAAGCCGCCCCGGACTGCCCGCTGACCGATGTGACCAGCGTCAAAGGCGCGGTACTGCGTGAGGTCGCGCAGTACGGGCTGCTGGACCGCTTCGTGGGCGGCCATCCGATGGCCGGGACCGCGCACTCGGGCTGGGCGGCGGGAAATGCGGGTCTGTTCATCGGCGCCCCGTGGGTCGTCAGCGTCGACGACCATGTCGACGCGCAGGTGTGGACGCTCGTGACGCAGTTGGCGCTCGACTGCCAGGCCGTGGTGGTGCCGGCCCGCTCCGATGAACACGACGCCGCCGCCGCGGCCATCTCACACCTGCCGCATCTGTTCGCCGAGACCCTGGCCGACATCGCCGGTGAGGTGCCGCTGGCGTTCGCGTTGGCCGCCGGATCCTTCCGGGACGGCACGCGCGTCGCGGCGACCGCACCGGACCTCGTGCGGGCGATGTGCGAGGCCAATGCCGGGCAGCTGCTGCCTGCCTTGGAGCAGGGCATCGAACTGCTGACCCGCGCCAGGGATGCCTTGGCGAGCAGCGGCTCGGTCGCCGAACTGATCGAGAAGGGCCACGCCGCGCGCATGCGCTACGACAGCTTCAGCCGCCCGGAGATCATCACGACGGTCGTGGGCACCGAGAACTGGCGCGAAGAACTCGCTGCCGCCGGACGGGCCGGCGGCGTGATCAGATCCGCTCTGCCAGTCCTGGGTAGTCAACGATGAAGCCGTCGGAGTCGACGGTGATGGTCGTCTCGGCCACCGGCGAGTGCAGCTTGATGCCGGCTTCGAGATCCGCTCCCGCGCTGCTGTAGCTGATGGTCGCGGTTTCGACCGTGAGCTCGGGCAGCCGCACGTACGCCACCGGCAGGGTGACCGAATCGGCCCGCTGATGCAGGCCCATCCGCCGGATCGGCAACGCGTTGAAGAACGGGCTGAAGATGACGTCGACATCGACCGCGCCGCCGTAGTCGGACCGCTTGGTCTGGGTGTGATCCTGCACCAGCCACATGCTCTCCTCGTCACGTGCGATGGAGAGCTGGCGTTCCCGCTCGGCGAGGGTGACGGTGAGCGAAAGCCGCTTGGTGGCGCCGCTCTCGTCGGTGACCAGGTCGTAGGACGCCGAGAACGCCGGGTGAGACGTGGTGGCGGCGGCCACGATGCGGCCGTAGGCCTTGATGCGGTTACCCGACAGCTGCACGCGTACCGATTCCATCCTCGGCACGTCGTGCGCCCGCCAGGTCAACACCGCCGGCCAGGCACTTTCCGTCTCGCTGGTGCGCGCCTCTTCACTCACCCTTCTACCGTATGCGACGGGGGTCTGCCTTCGTAGCCGACTCCGGAACTCCCGCCCGACCGGGCCGGAGAGCGCGATTCCAGCGCGATCTCGTCGTCGAGCAACGGCTGCGGCAGCCGGCCCCCTCCGGCACGCCAGGACCGCAATCGCCCGGTGCCCGGCACCGACAGCCACACCGCGAAAGCCAGCGCGGCGTCGAGGATCAGCGCAAGCGCCGTCACCATGAGCGCACCGACGAGCGCGATGTGGAACTGCCGGACCTTGATCCCGTCGATGAGGTAGCGGCCAAGCCCGCCGAGGCTCGCATAGGCGGCGACCGTCGCGGTCGCCACGATCTGCAGCGTCGAGGTCCGCAACCCGCCCAGGATCAACGGCATCGCGTTGGGCACCTCGACGCGCAGCAGCACGCGGCTCTCGGTCATCCCCATCGACCGTGCCGCGTCGACGACCGAGCGGTCCACGTTGGCGATGCCGGCGTAGGTGCCTGCCAGCAGCGGCGGGATGCCCAGCAGCATGAGCGCGACCGTGGGCGGCACCAGCCCGAGGCCCCACAACAGCACGCCGAGCAGCAGCACACCGAGCGTCGGCAGGGCACGCAACGCGTTCACCCCGGTGACGACGAGGAACGTGCCGCGTCCGGTGTGTCCGATGAGCATTCCGACGGGCACCGCGACCAGGACGGAGAACAGCACCGCGACGACCGTGTACTGCAGATGCTCGACGATGCGGACGCCGAGCCCGGCCGGGCCCGTCCAGTTCGCGGCGGTGAAGATGAACGTGAGCGCCTGCTGCAGGAAGTTCATGCGGCCGCCTCCGCCTTCGACGCGCGCGGTTGCCGGGTCCATGGCGTGATCGCCTTGCCGATCAACATGATCAGCGTGTCGATGACGATCGCCAGCACGAAGATCGCGATGATCCCGGCGATGATCTGATCGCTCTTGTTGGACTGATAGCCCTCGGTGAACCAGGTCCCGAGCCCGCCGATCCCGATCACCGAGCCGACCGACACCATCGAGATGTTGGTCACCGCGACGACCCGCACCCCGGCCACCAGGACGGGAATCGCCAGTGGCAGTTCGACTTTCAGCATCCGGACCAGTGGGCGGTAACCGATGGCGGTCGCCGCGTCGCGCACGTGCTCGGGCACCGCATCGAGCGCCTCCGGTACCGCGCGCACCAGCAGGGCGGTGGTGTAGAGGGTCAGCGCCACAATGACATTCGCCTCGTCGAGGATCCGGGTCGGGATGATGAGCGGCAGCACCACGAACAGCGCGAGCGACGGGATGGTGAAGATGATGCTCGCGGTGACGGTGGTCAGCCGGCGCAGCGTGGTGGTGCGCTGGACCAATGCGCCGAGCGGGACGGCGATCAACAGACCCAGCACGATCGGCACGAGCGACAGCCGCAGGTGGATCACCGTCAACGCCCACAGGTCGTCGAGGTGGGCCAGCAGATACTGCATGCGCTATCCCAGCTCCGGCACGCGGCGCTGTTCCTTGAGCGCCTCGAGCACGTCGTCGGCACGAACCCCGCCGATGAGCCTGCCGTCGTCGTCGACGGCCACCCCCAGCCCGCTCGGCGACGACAACGCGGAGTCGAGAGCCTGTCGCAGGCTGCCGTCCGGCGGGAAGAACGAACCGCCGCCGATGGTGCAGTCGTAGAGCACGTTGCCCTTGCGGTGCACCTCGACGCCCTCGGCGTTAATCCACGCGTACGGCGCACCGGACTTGATGACGAGCCGCCACTCGCCCGGATTCAGGTTGAGTGCGTCGATGTCGTTCTCGTCGACGTGCGCGATCTCGTGCAGCGGCAGCCCGGTGGCGTGGAAGAACTGCAGCCCGCGGTATCCCCGGTCGGCCCCGACGAATCCCGATACGAGTTCGTTGGCCGGGTTCGACAGGACGAAGGCGGGATCGGCGTATTGCAGGAGCACGCCGCCGCGGCCGAACACCGCGACTTTGTCGCCCAGCTTGACCGCCTCATCGATGTCGTGCGTGACGAACACGATCGTCTTGCGCAATTCGCTTTGCAGACGCAGGATTTCGGTCTGCAGGTCCTCACGGACGACGGGATCGACGGCGCTGAACGGCTCATCCATGAGCAGGATCGGCGGGTCGGCTGCCAGCGCACGGGCCACCCCGACGCGCTGCTGCTGACCGCCCGACAGCTGCGCCGGATACCGATCGGCCAGCTTGGGGTCGAGGCCGACGCGCTCCATCACGCCGATCGCGGCTTTGCGTGCGCTGCGCCGGGATTCGCCCTTCAGCACCGGCACCGTCGCGACGTTGTCGACGACCCGCAGGTGCGGCATGAGCCCTGCGCTCTGGATGACGTAGCCGATGCCGAGCCGCAGCCTCACCGGATCGACCTTGGTGACGTCCTCACCGTTGACGGTCAGCGTGCCCGACGTCGGGTCGATCATCCGGTTGATCATCCGCATCGAGGTGGTCTTGCCGCAGCCCGACGGTCCGACGAACACCGTCAGCGTGCCCTGCGGCACCTCGAGGCTGAGGTTGTCGACGGCCACCGTGCCGTCCGGATAGCGCTTGGTGACGCCTTCGAATGTGATCACTTCACCACCGGCTTGTCGAATCCGTTGTCCTGAACCCACTTCCGGGCCGCCTCGTCGGGATCGACGCCCTGGTTGCCCTCGACCGCGGTGTTCAATTCGATCAGGGCCTCGGTGGTGAGCTTGGCCGACACCGCGTCGAGCACGGTCTTCAGATCGTTGGACATCTTCTGCGAGGCCACCAGCGGAACGACATTGGCGGCAAGGAAGGTGTTCTTCGGATCCTCGAGCACCACCAGGCGGTGCTGCTCGATCGCCGGCGACGTGCTGAAGATGTTGGCGGCCGTGATCGCGCCGCTGTTCAGCGCCTGCACAGTGGCGGGCCCGCCGCCGTCGCTGATCGCGACGAAATTGGCCGGCGCGATGTCGAGGCCGTATTTGTCCTTCAGGCCGACGAGACCGGTGACCCGGGTCTGGAACTCCGACGGCGCGCCGACTTTCACCTCGGCCGAGTGCTTCGCGAGGTCGTCGATGGTCTTGAGGTTCCAGCGCTGCGCGGTCGCCTCGGTGACCGCGAGGGTGTCCTTGTCCTCGGCGGGCGACGGATACAGGATCGACAGGTCACCGGGCAGCGCCTTCAGTAACCCGATCAGCACCGCGTCGGGGGTGGTCGCGGTGGTCTCCTCGTCGAAGTACTGCAGCAGGTTGCCCGTGTACTCGGGGATGAGATCGATCGAATGATCCTGCACGGCAGGCACGTAGGTTTCCCGGCTGCCGATACCGAACTGCCTGCTGATCTGAAAGCCGTTGGCTTCCAGCGCCTGGGCGTAGATCTCGGCGATGATCTTGGACTCCGGGAAGTCCGCGGACCCGACGGTGATTTCCTTGAGATCACCCGATATCGGCCCGCCGCCGAGTGGATTGGAGCTGCCGCAGGCCGACGCGAATGGCACCAGCAGGGCGAGCAGGAATGCGAGTAGTGCCAGTGATCGGTGCCGCATGCACACGTCCTTTCGGCGTCACGAGCCTTTGTCGACCCTAACGGCACACCCGACATGCCGCCGCGCTTTACCTCATGGTGGTTTGCTTTGGCACCGATACGGGCAAAGATGGCAGCATGACCAGCGATCAGTCAGCATCGCCCGATTTGCCCGAGCCGATGCCCGGCTCGCCGCTCCCGCCGGAGACCGGCAAGCCGACGAAACCCGAAGCCCAACCCAAGTTCACCCGCGCCGCAGCGCTGTGGTCAGCGCTGATCATGGGTTTCTTGGTGTTGATCGTCCTGCTGATCTTCATCGCGCAGAACACCACATCGGCCGAGTTCGCGTTCCTCGGCTGGCACTGGACCCTGCCGTTGGGCGTGGCCATCCTCGGCGCCGCGGTGGCCGGTGGGTTGCTCACCGTCGCCGCGGGCACCGCGCGGATCTTCCAGCTGCGCCGGGCCGCGAAGAAGAACCTCAAGGCCGCCCTGCGCAGCTGACGCTCGTGCCGATCAGCCGAGCGCGCTCAGACCTGCGGCGATGAGCGGTGCCACGGCCTCGCCGACCTGCTCCGGCCCGTCGGCGCCTTCGCGACGGCGGAAATCGATCCCGGCCGCGATGATCGCAAGCTTGAAATAGGCCAGCGCCATGTAGAAATCCCAGTGCGCGAGTTCCTGCCCGGACTGCACCGAGTAGAGCTGTGCCATGTCCTCGGCCGACGGCAGCTTCGACGAGGTCCAGGCGGCGTCGGAGTGGACGAACTCGAACATCGGGCTGCGGTAGACGCACATGAGGGCGGCGTCGCTGAGCGGATCGCCCAGCGTCGACATCTCCCAGTCCAGCACCGCACGGACTTTCGTGGCGTCCTCGGCGTCGAGAACGGTGTTGTCGATGCGATAGTCGCCGTGCACGATCGAGCTGCGGCTCTGCGGGGGAACCGCCTGCCCCAGCGCCGCATGGAGCCGGTGGACGTCGTCGTCGCGCGCGTCGTCGGGCAGCCTGACGTGCTCCCACTGCGATCCCCAACGCCGGACCTGACGCTCCAGATAGCCGTCGGGCTTGCCGAAGTCGGCGAGACCGACCGCGGCCGGGTCGACCGCGTGCAGGTCGGCGAGGACCTTGATGAGCGCATCGACACAGCCGTCGATCACGGCCTGATCGCCGAGTGCGGCGAGCTCGTCCTGGGTGCGGACGACTCGTCCACCGACGTGCTCGACCATCTGGAACGGTGCGCCCAGCACCGAGTCGTCGTTGCGCATCGTGACCGCGCGGGCCACCGGAACCGGCGTATCGGCCAGCGCCGCGACCACCCGGTACTCGCGCGCCATGTCGTGTGCCGACGGGGTCAGCCCATGCAGCGGCGGGCGCCGCAGAACCCATTTCGAAGCGTCGTCGAACACCAGGAAGGTGAGGTTGGAGCGGCCGCCGGCGATGAGCTCGGCATGCAGTTCACCCGTGCGGGATATGCCCTCGGCCCGGAGGTGGCGGTCCAGCGCGGCGAGGTCGAGGCCTTCCAGTGAAGTCACGGTCATTGTCTACCACCGGACATTTCTGGGCAGCAGGTCCCATACGTGTTCCGTGCCGTTCACCGACGCCACCGCCAGCTTTCCGGAGCGTGACGCCAGCAACCGCGTGACCGACGCGTAGTCGACGTGAAAGGACAGCAGACGCTCGGTGTCCAGGATCTCGTGCAGAAGCACGTTGATCACCCCGCCGTGGCTGAACACCGCCACGGTGTCGTCGTGGTCGCCCGCGGCCACGAGGTCGGCGACCGCCGCGTTGATCCGCGCCTTGAACGCACCCTCGTCGACCCCGCTGGGCAGGTGCCCGTTGACCAATCGGGCGAGCTCCTCGGGATTCTCCTTGGCGATGTCCTCGATCGGCACGTAGTGCGACATGTCGCGGTCGTACTCGGCGAGTCGGTCGTCGGTCTCCACCGAAAGCCCCAACGCGGCCGCGACCGGGTCCGCGGTCTGGATGGCGCGGCGCTGCGGGCTGCTCACGACGCGCGAGACGGGGAACCGGGCCAGCGCTGCCGGCAGGCGGCCGGCCTGTTCGGCACCGGCCTCGGACAGCACGGGATCGGATCCTTGACCGGGTTCGCTGCGCAACGGCAGCGCATGTCGGACCAGAAGCAGTTGCACCGTGACACCATATGGCCGCAGGAGCACCGGCCCGAGCCGGGCCGGAGAAAGGTGAGGTTATGGGCTACGCCGACGAATTGTTCGACCTCACCGACAAAGTCGTGCTGGTGACGGGAGGCAGCCGCGGCCTCGGCCGGGAGATGGCGATGGCGGCCGCGCGGTGCGGGGCCGACGTGATCGTCGCGAGCCGCAACATGGAGTCGTGCGTGCTGGCCGCCGAGGAGATCGCCGCCGCGACGGGCCGGCGCGCATTTGCCTATCAGGTGCACGTCGGACGCTGGGATGAGCTCGACGGCCTGGTCGACGCCGCCTATGACCGATTCGGCAAGGTCGACGTGCTGGTGAACAACGCCGGGATGTCGCCGCTGTACGAGTCACTCGGATCGGTCACCGAGAAGCTGTTCGACGCGGTGTTCAACCTCAATCTCAAAGGGCCGTTCCGGTTGTCGGCGTTGATCGGTGAACGCATGGTGACCGACGGCGGCGGCTCGATCATCAACGTCAGTTCATCCGGATCGCTGCGACCAGACCAGTACATGCTGCCGTATGCGGCCGCCAAGGCCGGGTTGAACACGCTGACCGAGGGGCTCGCGAAGGCCTACGGCCCCACGGTCCGAGTCAACACGTTGATGGCAGGCCCGTTCCTCACCGATGTCAGCAAGGCGTGGGACATGACCGGCGAACCCTTCGGGCATCTGGCGTTGCAGCGGGCCGGCGACCCGGCCGAGATCGTCGGCGCGGCACTGTTTTTGATGTCTGACGCGTCGAGCTTCACCACCGGCTCGATCCTGCGCGCCGATGGCGGCCTGCCCTAGGGTGTGACGATGTCGAAGTTGGGGTCGGGTCGATCGAGTACGGCGACGACCGAAGCCAACGCCGAAGCGTCGCCCACGATCTCCAGCCCCGCCGAGTCGCTGTCACCGCCGATGAGCGTGAGCAACCGCAGCTTGTCGGCCAGCCGGACCGTCGCGGTGGCCGTCGATTCGTCAGCCGCGACCTTGCGGTACACCAGCACCCCGTTCCGCAAGGTCACGCGATAGTTGTCGCCGGTGTCGGCGAACGTGAAATCGAGCGCGACGTCGAGATCCCACGCCCGCGGCCCGTTGATGCTGATCGCGATGGTGTCGAACATCTGCTCCGGCGAGAGCTGCGCGAGCATGGTCGGTGACGCGACTTTGCCTGCGGTACCGAACTTTCCGTCCCGCAACTCGGTGGCCCCGGACAGGAAGAAGTTGCGCCACGTCGCGTTCTCGGCGCCGTACGCGAGCTGCTCCAGGGTGTCGGCGTAGAGCGCACGCGCGGCCAGATGGTCGGCGTCGGTGAACATGGCGTGGTCGAGGAGGGTTGCTGCCCAACGGAAATCGCCCTCCCCGAAGGCGCGTTGCGCAAGTTCGACGACGCGATCGATACCGCCCATCGCGGCGACGTAGCGAGGCCCGAGCGCTTCGGGCGGATGCGGCCACAACCGGCCCGGGTTGCCGTCGAACCAGCCCATGTAGCGCTGGTAGATGGCTTTCACGTTGTGGTTGACCGAGCCGTAATACCCGTGGGTGTGCCAGACCTTCTCGAGCGCGGGCGGCAGCTGGAACTGCTCGGCGATCTCGACGCCGGTGAAACCCTGGTTGAGCAGCCGCAATGTCTGGTCGTGCAGATAGGAATACAGATCGCGTTGCAGCGAAAGGTATTCGACGATGCGTTCGCGGCCCCATGTCGGCCAGTGGTGCGAGGCGAACACGACGTCCGCGCGGTCGGCGAACGTGTCGATGGCCTCGGTCAGGTAGCCCGCCCAGGCGTGCGGGTCGCGCACCAGCGCGCCGCGCAGCGTCAGCAGATTGTGCAGGTTGTGCGTCGCGTTCTCGGCCATACACAACGCGCGGTATCCCGGGAAGTAGAAGTGCATCTCGGCGGGCGCCTCGGTGCCGGGCGCCATCTGGAATTCGATCTCGACTCCGTCGATGGTGTGCTTCTCACCGGTGCGGCGGATGTCGAGCGTCGGCACGATCATCGACACCTCGCCGGTGGACATGTTCTGCCCGAGCCCGCAACCGACCTGCCCCTGCGGACCGCGATCGAGAAGCGGGCCGTACATGTAGGAGCCCCGGCGCAGCATCGCGGTGCCTGCATAGACGTTCTCCTGCACCGCGTGCTCGACAAATCCTTCCGGGGCCAGCACCGCGACCTTGCCTGCCTCGACGTCTGCCTGCGACGTGACGCCGAGGACACCACCGAAATGGTCGCCGTGACTGTGCGTGTAGATCACGGCGACGACAGGACGCTCGCCGCGGTGCTCCCGATAGAGCTTCAGTGCCGCGCCGGCCACCTCGGTCGAGATCAGCGGGTCGATGACGATCAGACCGGTGTCGCCCTCGACGAAGCTGATGTTCGAGATGTCGAACCCACGCACCTGATAGATGCCCTCGACCACCTCGTACAGCCCCTGTTTGGCGCACAGCTGCGACTGTCGCCACAGGCTCGGGTGCACCGAAGTTGGGGCGTCCCCGGCCAGGAACGCGTACGCGTCGTTGTCCCACACGACCTGGCCGTCGGCGGATGTGACGACGCACGGGTCGAGCGCGGTGATGAAGCCCCGGTCGGCATTCTCGAAATCACCGGTGTCGTCGAATGGCAGGGCCTGAAGGTGGTCGCGGTGCGCGGACTCGATGGTTGCGGTGGGTGGCTTCTGCTCCATGCCTACGAGCCTGCCACTGCCGCGCTGGGCCGGCTTTCGATTCGAGCTGACTACTATGCGTAGTGAACTTGTCATGACAACCGGCCGGGAGGGTGATACGGGGATGACCTCGTCCACTTCGCAGCCGCGTCACATCCACGTCGCCGGTGAGCTACGTCAACGCATCATGCGGCGGGACTACGCCATCGGTCAGTCGCTGCCGGCCGAGAGCGCGCTGTGCGCCGAGTTCGGGGTATCGCGGGGCCCGGTACGGCAAGCCCTAGCCACGTTGAAAAACGAAGGCCTGATCCAACTCTCGCAGGGCAAGCCGGCCGTCGTGCGAAGCCACGACGCCACGCAGACCCTCGACACCTTCACACCGTTCACCCAGTGGGCGCGACGCAACGGCCGGACGGCGGGCAGCCGGACGCTCGAAGTGGCGCGGCGCCGGGTGTCCGAGCCGGCGATGGTCGCGCTGGACCTGAACGCCGACGATTTCGTGGTCGACGTCGTACGCGTCCGCCTGCTCGACGGTGAACCGGCGATGATCGAGCGCAGCACCTTCATCGACTCCGTTGGTTCGTTGTTGTTCGAGTTCGACACCGATTCCGGTTCTATGACCGACTATCTCGCGAGCCGTGGCGTCTACTTCGACTCGATGGAGCATGTCCTCGACGCAGTCGCGGCTGCCCGGGTCGACGCCGAGAATCTCGGTATCGACCCGGGCAGTCCGCTGTTGCGCGAGCGCCGCACCTCACGGGATCAGGACGGGCGGGTGTTCGAGTACGCCGACGATCGGTACCGACCGGATCTGGTCGCGTTCAGCATCGTCAACGCCCGAACCATCGACGCCCGCTCCTAATCGGCGGCAGGCATCCGGTTCCAGTGCGGGATGAGCAGCAGCATCGCGACGAATGCGGCTGCTGCGAAACCGTAGAACAGCGCCGAGGTGCTCAGGTATCCCGGAAGCAGGCCGCCGAGAATCGCACCGGTGGAGCCGCATCCGTTGATCAGGCCGCTCGCGGTGCCGGCGTGCTTGGAGGTTCCGAAGTCGACCGCCGCGACACACGAGATCATCGCGTCGGCGCCGTAGATGCTCAGCCCGATGACGCCCAGCACCGCCGTCATGATCCACGCGTTGCCGGTCGCGGTCAGCGGTGCGAACAACGCGAGCACCGCCACGAGCACCGCGAGGCTCAGCACGCACGCCGGGATACGGCGCGCCTTGAACACCCGGTCGGAGACGCGGCCGAGCAGGATCGGGGCCAGGATGCCTGCCACGCCGAACGCCACCGGGATGGTGACCGCCTGGAACTTGTCGCCGTCCTGCAGTCGCTCCGCCACGATCACCGGACCCCACAGCAGAATCGCGTAGCGGGCCGGTTTGAGCAGAAAGTACGACGCACCAAGGGTTCTCACCATGCGATCGCGCAGCACGACCGCAAGCGATTCCCGCCAGGACGGCGTCGGCTCGGCGACGGCCTCCGCCACCGGTGAATCGTCGAGCTTCGCGATCTCTTCCTTGGCGTGGTACTCCTCGATCGGCGGCAGGCCGACATCCTGCGGCCGGTTGCGCTGGAACAGCAGCACCACGACGAATACGCCGACCACGATGGCCGCACCGGTGAAGAACGCCGCCCGCCAGCTGCCGAACACCGTGTAGGCGGCCCAACCCAGCAGCGGTGCGGCGACCAGGCCGCCGAACGCGTAGTTGGTGCTCCACAGGCCGAGAACCCGGCCCCGCTCCCCGATCGAGAAGAACTGGGCCATGTTGTTGAGCGTCCCGGACCATCCGGTCGACTGGGCCAACCCTTGCACGATCATCAGCGGGAGCAGGAACACCAGCGCGGGCAGCAGGCCCATGAACAGGGTCGCGATCGCCGAGATCGCCAGCCCGCCGAGGACGACCACGCGTGGGCCGTACCGGTCGGACACCTGCCCCCAGACGAACTGGCCCACGGCGTAGGCCGCCAGATAGGCCGCGTCGAGATTGGCCATCGTGCTCTTGGTGAGAGTCATGCTCAGTACCGGATCCTCCAGGATCCCGAGCTTGGCCACCGAGAAGGCCTGACGGGTGAAATAGAAACCGGCATATGCGATCCAGGTGACGGCGAATATCTGGAAGCGCCAGCGCTCATAGCGTCGGATGGGGGTTTGGGCCTTGAATGTCGTTGCGTGGGACATGAAATGCACCTTTGATAGGTGTGATGCAAATGCTGCGCTGGCGCGACAGCGGCAGGTTCCTCAGGCGAGAACGGAAGGCTGGGAAGCGATCAGCGCAGGGTTGCGAGCAATGACGGCAAGTCGGCAACGCTGTCGATGATGTGGGTGGCTCCGGCGTCGGCGAGCTGGCCCGTGTCGTGTGCACCGGTGAGGACGCCGATCGAGGCGCGGGCGCCGGCACGCAGACCGCTGATGACATCCGACGAGGTGTCACCGAGGACGACCATCGAACGCACCGAATCGGTTTCGGTGCGCATCAGCGCGGTCAACGGCATGTCGGGGTACGGACGGCCACGCATGCCGGGCTCGGGGCACAGCACGAGGTCGGCGAGATCGTGCCAGCCCAGCGCGTCGATGATCGCCGTCTGGGTCTCCCGGGCGAAGCCCGTCGTCAGTGCGGTCTTGATTCCGCGGGACCGCAACGAGGTGATCGCGTCTTCGGCGCCGGGGATGGCGCTGCAGTTGCCCTCGGCGACGAGCTGGCTGTAACAGCGTTCGAATTCCTTATTGGCGGCCTGCGCCTGCTCCTCGTTACCGCGGGCGAGGTGACGGAAGACGACGATCTTCGATTGCCCCATGGTGTCGGAGACGTAGCGCAGCATCTCCTCGCGGTCGGCATCGGTCTTCGATAGGCCCGCGTGGCTGTCGGCGGCCAGGAAGGACTGCTGGACCAGGCCCGAATCCTCGACGGTGGTTCCCGCCATGTCGAAGACGACGAGGCTGATCGGCTCATTGGTGTTGGTACTCATCGGTTTTCCTCTCGGGTTAAACGTGTGCGACGACGCCGTCGCGGGTGAGTGCGTTCTCGACGCTGTCCTGGGCCAGGCCCATGCTCGTGGTCATGCCGATCCCGGTGGTGACGGTCACGACATGGGTCCGCTCGATCGGCTCCTCGATCAGGAACTCCTGGCCGGGTGCCGAGCTGTAGACGCCCTGCCATCGCTCGCTGATCTCGATGTCGTTGACTCCGAAGAGTTTCCGCGCTTCCTCGACGAGCACGGCGAACCCTTCCTCCGATTGGAACGGCGATGTGGAGACGTCGCGGTAGTGGGTGTCGCCGATCAGCAGCGATCCGTCGGGTTGTGGCGTGTACATCTGGTGGAGATCGATCGCGACGTAGTCGGGGTGTTCGGCGCGCAGCCGCTCGGCGAGCGCCGCGGTGGATGGCAGGTTCTCGAAACCCGAGTAGCGCACCAGGGACCACCCGGTGAAGAGCGGGGCGGGAAGCGCGAAGGCCAGCGGCAGCCGGGCGCGCAGCATGTGCAGGCGGCAGCGCAACAGGCCGTCGCGCTCGGCCAGCGCCGGGAAGAGCCGGTCGATGTCGTAGTTCACGGTGACAAAGGTGGTTCCGCCACGCAGGGGGCCGCGTGAGGTGTGGACGACTCCGTGTGCGAAGCCCGTTGCTGCCGTGCGCCAATAGAAGTCGACGCCCACCGAGGACAGCCAGCGTGCGATCGACGGCGCGGCCGTGCGCGGGTCGACCTGCAGGTCGTTGGGCAGATACATACCGCCAGTGACGTTCGCCGCGCGGACCGGGATCCGGTCGAGGATCTGCTCGCGGTCCAGCAGGATGACTTCACCCGCGGGCCGCGTGGTCGCGAACTCGTTCATCACGGCGAGTTCGTCGTCGTGGCGGGCCACGCAGAAGGTGCCGGCCTCGGCCGACCAGAACCCGGCCTGGCGCGACAGGTTCAGCCAGTGGCTCCGGCCCTTGCGGGCATACGTGAGCGCGACGCCCGATTGTGCGGTGATGCAGGCGTGGCCGAAGTTCTGCACGGAGGCGCCGACGACGCCGTCGGCGTGGTCGATGACGGCAACCGTGAACCCGCGCTGGTGTGCGTGATACGCGTGCGCGAGGCCCACGATGCCGGCGCCGACCACGACGACGTCGTAGTGCTGTTGATTTCCCATGCGGACACTGTGGTCCACGCCACCTTACTTGTCAATACAAGTGTGGGAACTTCTTTACTCGTATACCTATGTGGCGAGCGACTCGCCTGCTCGGGCCCGCCGCACCGGAGCGATCCGGCTGATCTCGTCGGCGCCGTGCCCGGCCTCGACTGCGACGTCGACGTAGTCCCGGAACGCCTCGAGCGCGGCGGCGTCGAAGCCGGCCGCATGCGACGCCGCGATCAGATGCCGAACCGAGGCGGCCACCGACGACACCGGCGCGCTGGCGTCGTCGTGGCGTCCCGCCTCGACCCGTTCGGCGATCTCGCCGAAGATCGGCGGCAGGATCGCGGCGATGCCGTTGGCGTGCGGCAGCAACTCGCTCGGGGTGATGCCGTTCGACCCCGCCACCGCCAACGCGTGCACGAACCCGCTCACCGATGTCCAGAACAGGTCGAGCAGCGCCATGTCGAATGCGGCGGCACGTCCGACGTCCGCGCCGACCCACGTGCTGATGGCCAGCGTGTCGAACACCGGACGATGAGCATCGAAGATGTCCTGCGGGCCCGCGAAAAGGATGCTGGCGCTGGATGTTCCGATGGTGTCGGTGGGTGTCATGATCGCACCGTCGAGATAACGGCCGCCGCGGGCGGCGACGAGCTCCGCAGTGCGGTGCGACGCATCCGGGATGTCCGAGGAGAGCCCCACGATCACCCGGCCTGCCATCGCGTCGCCCGCATCGCCGAGCACCGCGTCCACCACGGCGTGGTCGACCACGTTCACCAAGGTGACATCACTGGCGGCGACGGCGGCGGCCGGCGTGTCAGCCCACACCGCTCCGCGAGCCAGCAGCGGGTCCGCTTTCGCCGGTGTCCGATTCCACACGGTCGTGCGATGGTCCGCGGCCACCAGGGCGCCGGCCAGCGCCTGCCCCATCGGGCCGAGTCCGAGCACGCTCACTGTCGCGGTCATGCGGCACGGATGCTTTCGAAGATGCGGGCGAAGCCCTCGTTGCCATGGCCTGCGTCGATCTGCCGATGGATGAGCCGTTGCACGACGTCGACGACTTCGGTGCTGATGCCCTGGTCGCGGCTGGCGTTGACGATGTCACTGATGTCGGAGAAGTAGAGGCTCTGCTGGCCGGGGACGCCGTAGTCACCGCCGTCGATGACCGCCGCGTACTCCGTGATCACCGGCACGACGGTGGCCAGCCAGTTGGCCGCGCGGGCCGCGAACTCCTTGGCGGGCACACCGGCTGCCGCGACCATCGCCGCACCGTGGAAGAACCCGGCGAACATCACGTACATCCCCGAGAGCAGGGCCAGGTCATACAGCGACGCCATGCCGGCGTCCTCACCGAAATACTCGGCAGTGCCCCATATTTCGAACAGTTCGCGATAGTCGTCGAACAGGGCTTGTGAACCGCTGTAGAGGATCGCGGACTGCGGCGTCGCGATCATCTCCGGCGTCGCCATGATGCCGCCGTCGAGATAGTCGGCGCCGAGCCCCGAGGCCCAGGCGGCGAGCTCACGAGCTCCCTCCGGGGACGTGGTGGTCAGGTTGACCACGCGCCGCCCGGCCAACTTGCCCGCAACCGGGTCGAGCACTTCGTGCACCGAGGCGTGATCGAACAGGCACACCACGACGACGTCGGCATCCAGCGCCTCGACCGGGGTCGGCACTGCGCTCGCGCCGTCGGCGACCAGGGCGGCGGCCCGTTCCGGGCTGCGGTTCCAGACGGTGACCGGGTGGCCGGCATTCAACGCGGTGCGGGCGAGCTTCGAACCCATCTCTCCCAGTCCGAGGAAACTGATCGTGTGCGGTGTGGTTGTCATGTCACCATCGTTCAAGCGACACTGACTTCACGACAAGTACCCACTTTAAAGTGCGATACTTACCTATTCGTAACTATTGGCCCTGAGCTGCAAGGACGACGAGATGAGTCAACTCGGCAAGTACACCTGCGGATTGGATGCGGCATTCGCGGTGGTGGACGGCAAGTGGAAACCGCTGATCCTGTGGGAGTTGCAGGCCGGCCCGAAGCGGTTCAACGCGTTGCACCGCAGCCTGCCCGGCGTATCGCAGAAGATGCTCACCCAGCACCTCAAGGAACTGCAGCGGCACGGCGTCGTGCATCGGGAGAGCTACCACGAGGTGCCGCCCAGGGTCGAGTACTCCATGACGCCCGCCGGCGAAGCTCTGCTGGATGCGCTTGAGCCACTGGGCGATTGGGCCACCAAACACATCGAGCTAATCTGCGCGGCCGAGGCCGGTTAGCGTCAGCCGCCGTGCTCGGCGAGCCATTTCTCCGCACGCCGTGACGAGGCCCGCGAAAGCCAGGCGTCCTGGATCAACTCGGCCAACTCGCCACGGCTGATTTCGCCTAACCGGCTCGCGCGCAACAGAACCGACGGATGGTCGTCGAATCGATCCGTGGTGAAGAACGGCGATCGCGGATCCTGCACGAGCGCGAGTTTGTCGCTCGCGCTCTCCACCCAGATCATGATCACGTCGGGGTAGCGCTCACCGGTGTCGGGGTCGACCGCATCGGGTTGGGGCGTGCGGAAGAAGACGAACGACTTACCGCCGACCTGATAGATCGGGTTGCCTTTGGGACCCTCGATCCGCTTGACGTAGGGCATCGAAGCGGCGATCTCGTGCACATCGTCCAACCGCGCGCGATCGCGTCGCGTCATCGCCGATCCAGCGCATGCAAGGTGACGTCGGAGAGCACACCGCCCGCCACCTGCGCCGTCATGTACGTGCAGTACGGTTGGCGCCGCCGATCGGTCGGCGAACCCGGGTTCAGCAGGCGCAGTCCGGTTTTCGCGGTGGTATCCCACGGAATGTGGCTGTGGCCGAACACCAGCACATCGGTGTCGGGGTAGTCCCTGGCCACTCTGGCCTCACGTCCGGTGGCAGCGCCGGTTTCGTGAACGACCGTGAAACGCAGGCCCGCCAACGTGACGTCCGCGCGCTCCGGGAGACGCCTGCGTAGTTCGTCGCCGTCGTTGTTGCCCCAGCAGGCGACGACACGGGCCGCACGCGCACTCAGCGCGTCGAGGAGGGCCGGCTCCACCCAGTCACCGGCGTGGATCACGACGTCGGCGTGGTCGACCTGATCCCAGACCTGCGCCGGGAGATCGCGGGCGCGCTTGGGCACGTGAGTATCGGCGATGAGCAACAGCCGCACCGATCCCACAGTACGTGACGTCGGTTGCGCAGACGCGCCACAGCAGTTATGACGAACCCTGGAATATGAACTGGTTCAGGTTTACTCTGGGCCGAAGTTGGCGCGTTTCGCTCCTTTCCCTAGCTGAGCGAGGCGCGCCGACCCTTGCGTGGCCCAGTGCACACCCTAGAATCCGGCCATGGATCTACTACGCAACGTAGTTGTTTACTTGCATCTGATCGGTTTCGCCGTGATGGTCGGCGCCTGGGTCGCCGAGGCGGCAGCCCGTCGCTTTCAGATCACCAAGGTCATGGACTACGGGATCACCCTGTCGTTGGTGACCGGCTTGGCCCTGGCAGCACCGTGGCCGGCAGGCATCGAACTCAACTACCCGAAGATCGGCGTCAAACTCGTCATCCTGATCGCCCTCGGTGCGGTGCTCGGCATCGGACGGGTGCGCGAGCGTCGCGCCGGACGGCCGGTGATGCCGCTGTTCATCGCCGCGGGCGTCTTGCCACTGCTCGCCGCCGGGATCGCGGTCCTGTGGACGTGAACCCGCACCAATCCTGATCTTGATCCAGCCTGTGCCCTGACGTTCACGTAAAGTCGGTTGCACAACGGTATTTGTCGGGGCAGGTACGGGTTGATGGGTCATAGACACGCGATGGCGACCGCCAAGGTCATGCGGACGGCAGCATTCACGGGTTGCGGTGCGCCGCATGGCGACGTCCGGGTTCGCGCCCGGCTCCGGCCCATTGAGCTCCCCCGCCAGTCGCACCACAAGTCGGTGCAGAGCCCGTGGCGGGGCCGGTACGCCGGGCAGATGCGGACGTCGGCGACGGCGGTGACCGGACGCTCACCGTGGATGAACGACCGCGTCTCGGTGCTGCTGCGACTCCTCGAAGAACACCATGGCCTGCATGTGCCGTGGGAGCTGGCGCGCGTCCAGGTGACCTGCCACATCGACCTGCTGTCGTCGGTGTTCCGGCTCAACCGCCAGGCCGCGCGGAAACATGTCACCGACGCGGTGCTGTACGAGATCGCCTGCGAGATCGCGGCGACCGTCACCTCGGAGTGAAAACCCCGAGCATCGGGTATCCCGCTAGTGCTTCAGTCCGAGTCGACATGCAATAGGGGGCCCACCATGGGCACGAACGACAAGATCAGCAACAAGCTCGATGACGTGGCCGGCAAGGCCAAAGAAGGAGTCGGGCGGGCTACCGGCGACCGCGACACGGAGAACGAGGGCAAGCTCGACCAGGCGAAGTCGAACCTGAAGGACGCCGGCGAGAAGATCAAGGACGCCTTCAAGAAGTAGCGAGTTCCGCTCAAAAGTCGATGAGCGCAAGGGTATAGAGCACCGCAACCGATGTGGGATCGAGCAGGCCCTGCCCCAGCACGGGGTAGACCTGATCATCGATCGCGCGTTGTGCGAGCGCAGCCCGCGTCGCGTACCAACACGTGGGGCACAAGCGGCCCAGCACCGCCAGCTCGTCGCCGTCACCGCTGATGAGTGTGTCGCCGTCGGCGGCCACGGTGACCGAATCCGCAACGAGCGCATCCAATTTGGCGCATACCAGGTCACGCATCGCCGCGGCGGCACGTGACAGGTCACGCATATCGGGCTCGCCGAGGCGGACGCGTTCATCGCGCGCAACGGACAGCAGGTAATCCTGCCCGTTGGTGAGGGCGACGCTTTCGCCCAGCGGCAAGGCGGTGTTGATCATCGCCAGCATCGACGTTTCCCGACGCACCGCGTGATAGCGCGCGACATCGCGAGCGAACCGCTCCGCATCGAGGCGCCCGGCCTCTTCGTCGAGGAGATGGCGATCCTCATCGGCATGGCGGTGGTCGTCCTTGGCCAAGTGGGGCAGTAACGCTTCGCTCGTCGTGTATCCGCTCAGGATGTCAGGAAACTGAATCGTCTGCCGGGCGGGAAGAAACAGGCCGCACTCGAATGCGTCGCCGACTCCGTCACGCTGCATGGCCATGCCCCTCCTCGCATTCCGAACCATCTCTAGGAGATTTGCTGATCACGCTGCGCCAGTTTCCTAGAGCTGCACATACGCGCTACACGTTCCACCGCACAGCAAATTTGTTCAGTGGCGTGACGATACGCTAAGTATCGGTGCATCAATCTGTCAATGCTCGGCTGTTATCACCCAATGATCGTGCGTGAACAGCTAGCTTCGAGCCATCGACCAATGGCAATTCCGGGCGTTTCAGCAATCCTCACCTGACTTGAAGACGGTCGACGCGCGCGCAGCAAACCATGTAGCTATGATCCATCTTTCAGATAACTGAGACCCAGGGGGGTTAGCTCATGATCGAGAACCAGACACCGGCACCGGCCAAGCAGCGCTGGTGGCGCAACAAGAAGGTCCGCATCGCGCTCGTCGTCATCGGCACCGCACTCATCCTCTTCGCCAAGTTCGGCCTCGCCGAGAAACGCGAGGAGCGCCGCGCGGCGTCGGAGGCCAAGCAGGAGATCAGCAGCTTTTCCGTCGGGGACTGCGTGACCATCAGCCCCGGCAAGCCGGAGACCGGCACGGACATCCACCGCAGCCCGTGCACCACCGATCCCAGCTACACCGTGGGCGCCGTGATGGAGACCGACCAGCCGTGCGCCAACACCAACTACATCGGCTACACATGGAGCATCGGCGACACCGACACCGTCGGCCGGCTCTGCCTCGTCGAGAACCTCACGGTCGGCCACTGCTACCACCCGCAGCCGGGCACCGACCTACTCGAACAACTCGACTGCGCCACGACCGACGACAAGGCCTACAAGGTCGTCCAGAAGCTCGACAGCGACGACGCGCAGGCGTGCCCGCCCGACACCAGCGCCTACAACTATCCGCTGCCGCCACGCACCTACTGCCTGGGCAGCACGCACTGAGACAAAACGAGGCGCGGTCGATGACCGCGCCTCGTTTTCGTGTGCGCGCCCGAAGGGATTCGAACCCCTAACCTTCTGGCGTATCTGACAGGACATCGAAAGTCCGTCGTAGTATGCGGAAGTATTGCAGCACTCCACTTTTCGCGGATTGCCGTTCACTATCGTTCACCGAAATTCGTGTCGATATGCTGGCGTTTGTGACGGGAAAGTAGCAGTTTCACTGGCGGTTGAGCACTCTCATCACTGGGTCGCACATGAATCCCTTCGCTCCGTACGCGAAGGTTCCAGACATTTCCCTCAATGCACCGAGTTCCACGAGTGTGGCGATGGCGTTCTTGGCCGGCGGATAAGTCACCCCATGCAGCTCAGTAACCATCGGGACCGTAATGATGGGGTATCCGAGGAGACTGTCTGCGACCGCGTTAACAACTCCACGCGCCTTCGCGATGCTGAGCCGCTGACGCAAATCAGCCTGAAATGCCAAAAGCTCTTCGATGCGTGCAACCCCGTCCTCAGCCTGGTGGTGCACCGCCTCACAGAAGAACCTGATCCACGCATCGAAGTCCCCGGTTGCGCTTATACGCAGGAGCAGGTCCTTGTACTCATCCTTCCGATCCTCCAACCAGGACGACAGGTTGAGCAGCGGGTAGGTCAAGGCGCCCTCGGTTACCAGCTGGAGAGTCACGATGAGCCGACCCAAGCGGCCGTTGCCGTCAGAAAAGGGGTGCAGCGTTTCAAACTGGTAGTGCGCCATCGCGATCTTCACCAGTAGCGGATACTCGTCTTCAGCGTGAATCCACTTCTCCCAATCGGAGACCCCTTCGATGAGAGCATCACCATGCGGAGGAGGGACAAACCGAGACGCTTCGATGCCTTTTGATCGCTCACCGATGTACACGTTCGATTCTCGAAGTCGGCCTCTATCCCAGCCATCTCCGCGAGTCCCCTTTACCAACGTCGCTTGGAGGGGCGCGATCACGTTCAGGCAGATCGGCTTGGATCGGATCAGATCCAGAGCAAGTTCAGCTGCGCGCACGTAGTTGAGAACCTCGCGCACCTCGGCCCGTCGATTCTCCTCTTCGATGTAATCGGCCTCTAGAACCTCTTCCAGCGTGGCGTGGGTTCCTTCGAGGGCTGAGGTGCTCTGCGCTTCGCGGCGCAACGCGGGCCGCACCAACAGACCTGGGTCGGGAAGGCGCTTAACAGCGAAGTCGAGGCGGCCAACCGACATGCTTGCCTTATCCGCCAGCTTGTGTGCACCCATCGAGAGCTGAATACTCGACGGCAGGGGCGCTGGCACGAAGGCGAAGTGGTTGTAGTCCCGATTGAGGAAAGCGTCGTGACCTGAGATCGCAACCAACTTGCCCACCGGCGAATTGATGAAGTCTTCTACCTGCACGAATATACCTTTCGCCAAGATCCTCTAACAGAACCAGATCCGTTATAGGTTAGGCGGCCAGCCGACCAACCTGCTATAGCTTTTCCCAAGAAACTATAATAGATGAACTAGGCGTTATACCTTCTGCGCACTTAAATCACGGAACGGTCACGGTCCCCATGCTCAGCGGGACACCCCTTGGCGGGATGTCTCTCGAACCTCGAACCCCGATCCCGCCCGCCACGACCTGGAGCCGTTCTGCTATCGCCAGAACGGCTATTCGCCCTGCTCTATCCAGTACTCCTGAAGTCGGGCAACCGCCTGCTCTGCGGTCATCTGACCGATGTCTTCCCACTCCAGCCCCACCAGGCGGTGCAACTTCTCTGCGACACCAGCAGGGATTTCGCGAGCGCTGTCCGATTCAGGTTCTACCCCAGACGGGCGAGGGGGCAGAACCCCTTCGCTCACGCACCGCCAGAACGATTCCTTAGTGACGCAGAGTTGGTCACGAAGGATGTGGGACCACAACTCGGATCCATACTGCTCGTTGCTAATTGGTCGCGAGATCCTTGTGCGGAGGACAGTGCCGTCCGCAAGTTCCAGCTCGTAGGTGGCATGGTGACGCACCTTGCGGCCTTTAGCGTTGGTGACGACTGACCATCGTTCAGTCAGGCAGAACTTTTGGTGATCCGCGCTTGATCCGTTGGGGTAGCTGGTCACCGTTCAGCCGAATAGATCCATTCGCGCAACTGCTCATCGTTGGATAGCTTCACAAAGTGTGCGAAGTACTCGTTCGCCTCGTGGTTCGGAGCGGCGTGCAAGTGGTCGGCCCAATCATCGGCGTATTCGCGCATCGCTTCGATGAGGTCCGCCGACGCTTCGTCGAAAGAGGCACCTTCGCCTAATACCGGCAGTCCAGGAAGGCGGATGCACCAGCGCCCATCCTCACTGCTTGCAACCGCCATGTGGGGTTCGATCAACCGCGCCAACATGTGACGAAGACGCCCCAATTCCACTAGTGCCGTGGCAGGGCGTGAGCCTCTCTCCTCCACGATGGCCACGCCACCAGCCTCGGCCAAGTTCAGCAGATTGCCCATCGTGATTCCGCGCGCCAGAGAGCGGCGGTAGCTCTCAACCTCGGGATGTCTGTCGATTACGGCGCTCACCAAACCACCTCCCGATCAGAACTTTCATCGCTTGTTGACAAGCTACCCAAGAGAACGTAGAGCAACACTGCGATGTTCCGCGAATCGTAACGGACGAATACGAACAACCATGGCATTACGTATTCGGCAGGCATGTCCTTTGGCCTTATCAGCGGACTCACCGGAATTCTCCGAGCCAGGAGGATGCCCAACGTCACGATGCAGTCGCGATATATCGAAGGCGGGCGCGTCGTCCTGGTCTTGTTCGTCTTGCATCTGTGCGTGCAGGATCCAGTCCGCTTGCCGCAAGTTGTCGTCGCCGACGAAGGGGGATCGACCCCACGCTTATCGCTCGTCCGGTTCGTAGAGCACGGCTGCGAGCTGTTTCAATATCTGCTCCTCAACGAGATCGGTGTTGTCTTCAGCCC
Organism: Mycolicibacterium wolinskyi str. Jessa 2025; assembly: GCF_049241375.1. Classification (NCBI taxonomy): domain Bacteria; kingdom Bacillati; phylum Actinomycetota; class Actinomycetes; order Mycobacteriales; family Mycobacteriaceae; genus Mycobacterium; species Mycolicibacterium wolinskyi. The sequence goes on along the minus strand of NZ_CP185960.1, from coordinate 361,271 downwards.
GCGACAACGCCAGCCCATGGACAGTGCCGGCAAGAACGGAGGCGATCCCCCGCCAACAGGCGGCGCAGTCGCCGACTTCGGCTTTGATCTGTGCCTCGGCGTCATCGTCGTCTCGGACGTCGGCCAGGACGAGCCTCAGCGCGCGTGGCACGTCATAGCGGATGGCGATGCGTTCGGGATCTTGCTCGGCGCAACGGTCGTCGGTCATGTTGTGTTCTCCTTGCCGGGTAATCATCACGGGCGTCCTTGGTATTGCAGGGCATTTCGGCGTTGCAGCCTGGTGAGTTCGTCGACAACACCTGCGGGGTCCATGCCGTTGATGCCGCCGTGGATGGTGATGCCGCCACCTTCGGCGGGGTGCAGGTCTTCAGGGTTGGGGGCTTGAATGTTGACCTGCGGTGGCGTCTGGAGTTGGGGCGGGGCCTGGGTCCCTACGGGTTGCTGGCCTGCGGCTTCCGGTTGTTGGCCAGGCTGCAGGGCCTTTTCGAGGGTGGTGGTGGCGGCCGGCATCAACCCTTGCGGCATGAACGCTGTCGGGTCAGTCGACAGCCAGCGCGGCGCACCGAACGGGGTCAACTGCTCAATCAGAGCGTCCGTACCGATACCGAGCATCTCGAAGCCGTAGGAGACGCCGCGTTTGGCGGCGTTGGCGCCCAACCCGATCGCGAACGCCGCCGCGGGCCCGGCGGCTTGACCACCCGCACCGAACGATCCCGCTGTGGCGGCAGCGGACGCTGCAGTAGCAGCTGCGGAGGCTGCTTGGTCGATGAGCCCGTTGATGGCCTCAGCGCCCATGTTGTACAGACCAGACACGAAGCTGGTACCAGCAACACTGGTGTTGCCCGCACCGGCGGGAATGTAGCCCTCGGTGCGGACGAGGTCCGAGGGCTGAGCACCGGCTGGGCCTGCGATGTCGCCGCCGAGGGCGTGCAGTTGTTCTGGGGTGGGTCCGGGCATGTAGTTCGGGCCGGCGGTGCCGTGCTGCATGGTGGCCGGGTCGATACCCTGCTTGGCGAGTTCCTCAAGTTGTTCGGCCGTCAGGATCAGCTCCGGTTTGCCGGTCAAGTTCTGCGCCAACGTCATACCGGGTTGCAGCCACCCGCCCTGGTCGAACTTCGCCCACGCGATGTGGACGTGATCACCGTGGTATCCGGCTTGATCCATCGTGTACACGTTGCCGAACGGACCGGTGACCTTGCCGTTCTTGACGTTTCCGGCCCACCCGTCAGCATCGAAGATGATCTCAGCCAGGCTGCTGCCGAAGTTCTGCGACATGTACGCGGCGAACGCGCGCATCTTGTCGACGGGGCCGCCATAGTCCCCAGCCTGCCCGGATCCGTGATACCCGTCGTCACCCGGGCGAGTGCCTGACGTCTTGGTGAGCCCGAATCTCGCGGCGATCTGATCAACGACCGCCCCGGTCAACCCTGCTGCCGGTTTCACCAGCGACTGGCCCGGCGCCGGTCGTCCCCCTGACGTGCTGCCAACCCCGAGGAGCCCGCCCAGGTCGCTGGGGGCAACAACCTGGGTGCCCGAGGGGACGCCGCCCAGCACACCGCCTGGACCGAAAATGTCGCCGCTGCCCGATACCGGGCCCTGAATCTTGGTGGGATCCGGTGGCGGCGGACCTGCCGGGACGCCAAGCAGCCCGCCGAGGTCTTCGGAACTCTGCTGCGAGGGAACAGGATTCAGTCCGGGCAGATTGATCCCGGCGGCCCCGACCCTGGCCAGCCAGGCGTCCAGTGATTCGCCCTGCCCGCGGGCGGGCACGTCGGGCCCGCCCATCGAGAAGAGTGCGAACAGTCCCGCCGACGCGGCGGCGATCGCCCCGAGAAATGGGCCCAAGGCAACTGATGCTGCGGTCGCTCCAGCCGCGGCGGACGCTGGGAGTGTTGTCCGCAAGAGGGTGCTGATGCCGGTCAGTGCCGTGGTGACCGACGAAATCGCGCCGGCCCCGATAGTCAGCGCTTTCCACGACGCGAACGCAATCACCGCACCCTGAATCAGGCCGGGATGCTGCTTGAGGAAACCGGCGACGTTGCCGAGCGCGCCAGCGAGATCCCTAGCGACGTCAACCCCGACATCGAAGTACTCCCTGATGTCGTCCTGGTGCGCGACCACCCAGGCGCCCATCTCGTCGAGTTCGTCGGTGATGCGCTGCACCGCGGCCGCGGCGTCGGATCCCTCCTTGAGTGGATCCATGCCGAGGATGGGGCTGAGGAGGTTGGCGCCGAGTCGGGCGATGGAGGCTTTCATGTTCTCGATCGACCCGGACAGGCTTTCGCCCATTTCCTTTGCGGCGCCGCCGATGTGGGTTTCGATGGCGGCCTGAAACGACGCGGCATCAACCTCGCCGTCCTCCACCATCTTGGAGAATTCTTCGGCGGTCACCCCGTACTGTTCGCGCAGCCACGTGAAGATCGGCAACCCGCGGTCGGCGAGCTGCTGCAGATCATCGGTGTAGGCCTTGCCGTTGGTCTGCACCTTGTTGAAGATCGACGCCATATCCTCAAAGCTGGTGCCCGCCACCGCGGCAGCATCCGCCGTCACGGACAGATACTTGGTCAACTCCTTGCCCGGTTTGATACCGGCCGCCACCGACGACGCAGCAGCATTCGCCGCCTTATCCAACGAAAACGCCGTTCCCTTCACCGATTCCGTGGCGGAATCCATGATGGTATTGACTTCCTCGACGGAGTTGCCCAACGCTTTCAGCTTGAACCGGGCATTGTCGATGTTCTTGAGTCGCTCGAAACCCGAAGTGAGCGAATACGTCAGGGCACCGACCGCGGCGGTAGCACCGGCAGCGGCAGCCGTGATACCGAGTTTCATGCCCGCCCCGATGCCCTTGCCGATGGGCCGGCCGATCGCCTCACCGATCCGCTCCCCACGAATCGAGGACTTCAGGGCCCGCTCGTACGCCTGGGCGGCTTCAGTGCCCGCACGGGCCGCCGAGCTCTTGGTGCCGGAAAGGCCCGATTCGAGATTCCGGCCGATCGTTTTCGCGGACCGCGCCGCCGACTTATCGGCCTCGGCGAACGCTTTGTTGATGTCCCGGACAAGCTGCCGGGTCTCCCCGGTCAGGCTCACGTACGCAACCGCAAGCTCGATACCGTTCGCCATTACTGTGACCTCCAGGTACTTTGGCTGGGCCTGAAGGGAATTCGTTTCCTCTACGCTTTAATCAACTTCCTGACTTGCGAAACCGCGAGGCGTCAAAAGGGCAGTAACCATCAACCTCATACGGCGCCAACACCGCGCCCACATTCTCCTGAGCCCACGCCTCACGAGCAGCGCAAAACTCAGCGAACGCCGCCCCCCACGCCTCAGATGTCCGGTACCGAAACCCCTCGAACACCACCAAATCCGTGCTCACCACGTCGACACCGCGGCGACGACGCCTCACGAGACTGCCCCCCGGATGCCATACCGCCGGCCAGCTCCGGAAGCAGCCTCGTCAGCCGGAATAGCCAACGCAGCCAGCAATTTAGTCAGCGCCAACCGCTGCTGCCGAAGCTCAACCAACCCCGGATGCACCCGCAAACCCTGCGGAGACTCATTCAGCACCCCATCCCGGTCCACCCGAGCCTGCAACGCGTCGATGCCGTTGACGGTTCGGCACGCCTCACGAAGAATCGCCAACTCGTGCTCATCAAGCTCGAAGTCGGCAACCACCGAATTCCACAACAGCAACCCCGAACCCGACAGGCCAGCAGGCGTAACGGGCAGTTCAGGCTTCTTCTCCGCCATCAGCTACCTCCATCCAGCAAATAGGGTCGATTTTTTTGAGGTGACCCACACACACGGCCGTCTATGCCCTGAGGGGCGCGAGACGGGGGCTGGTCGGGGGACCCCGCCCTGGGTGTTGTTCGGGTGCGGCGGTGGCGCAGGTAAACCTCTAGGCGTTTCAGCAGTGTTGTTGCCATTGTGAAGGTCCTTGCCCACGGAATGCCCGTGTATCGGTGGGTTTGACGCCGGTCCGCCGCAAGCCATTAGGACAGCCCGAGGCGTTGGGCCATGACGTCGCCGAGCGAGGGGACGCCTTGTGGTGTGCCGTGCTTGTGCTGCTGTGTGTTTGGAAAGCCTGCCGAGAACGGGAGGTCCAATGCTGGCGCCGCGTACCTCGCGACGTTGGCCAACGCGTTGTTGGAGTAGCGGGCGAGCGCGGCGAGGTCTTCCAGGTCGTCGCGCGTGGTTGCGTTGCGGCTGAGGAAGTCGTCTTTGATCGAGGACCATCCTCGAACGAGCGCTTTCTCCAAGACTGCCGTCGCGAGGATGTTGTCGCCGCTGCGCAGCGCCGATTGGTAGAGCTGCTCGGCTTCGTCGTTGTCTTCGAGTTCGCGGGCGCGGGCTTGTGCGTCGCGGAATGACACGATCTTGGCGGGGTCGCTGCTGGCTGAGGGTGAGAGCCCGAACACGCGTCGCTCGAGTTTTTCCTTGGTGGATTTGACGGCGGCTTTTTCGCGGGCGTGCAGGGCGCTCATCTGTTCGGTGAGTTGGTGGTGGAGGGGTTCGAGGCGTTCCCGCTTGCCGACGGGTGTGAGGTTCGGGTCGTCGGCGACTTCGGCGTGGATCCGGGAGAACTCTTCGGCGAGTTGTCCGGCTTCGTCGCGGTACCCCTCAACTTCGGCTTGCAGAGCTTCGAGACTCATATCATCTTCTCCTTCAGGCGATTAGAGCGATGCTGTTGGGGTTGACGAGCCAGCGGGCTCCTACGAATTCGGCGTGGAGTCGGCCGGTTGCGCACCACTTGCGGACGCACCGGTCGGTGACGTTCAGCGCTTGGGCTGCTTCTTTGGTGCTCATCCACATATCTGATTGTGTCGTGTTCTGTTGCCCTACAGTATGATTCGTTCCGCAGTCGGAACGGAGCGCTGATAGATGGAGTGCGGCGAACGCGACGTAGGCGTCAGGGTCGGTGTCGCGCAGCTTGATTCGCCGGTCGGCCGTCATGCCGGCTTGCTCGTTGAGCAAGCGAGCGATCCGGGGCGGGATGATGACGGATCCGTCGGCGGTGATGCGCTGGGCGATCCGCACCTCCAGCGACGGGGCCGGGTGTCGGGGTTGTGTCACCGCGGCTCACCGCCCTGTTTGGCAAGCGTGCTTGCCATTCTGGCAATCGCGTGTGTCCAGCGAATGCGGCTGGTGCTGCCAGCCGTGCCGCGGGCAGCCTGCGTGACAGAACGGATTGCGGTCACTGACGGTGCACACCAGCTGCTTGACGCTCACGCGGTTGCCTCCTGGTGTTTGAGAATTCGGGTGACGGTGGAATATCCGACGCCGAGTCGGCGGGCGATCATGCTCGGAGCGGTACCAGCAGACTGTTCGGCGAGGACTTCAGCGACACGCTCGGGTGCGATGCGCACGACGCCTAGCGTGACGAGGCGCTGGGCGATGGCAAGGTGCGCACCGTTGTGCACAGGGACGTTGGGGGTTTCTTCACATGCCACGGGCTGGTCGTCTGCTGGCGCGATGACCTCGTTGAGAATGTCCGCAGCGGCGGTGTCCTGCATGTGTAGCTGTGCAGCACGTTGAGCATTGGTGAGCGCCAAGAGTGCAACGGTGCTGCCGGTCATGCCCAAATCGATGATCAGTGGCGCGATCCACGCGACGACGGGGGCGATGCCGGCCCAGGTGATCACGAGGTCCTGCAGTGCGATGAAGTTGAGCACGAATGCGCCGAGGGCGAGCGCAACCACGATGATCAGAGCGCAGCGGTATGCGGCGCCGACGATGCGCGCTTGCACCAGGACATGCACTCCGTAGGTGGCGCACAGTTGGATCATCACGATGACAAACGCGAGCACTGACGCGATCACGGGCGAGCGGGCGCTGCCGAGGATGGCGTGCGCGACTACACCGAGGATGGACACCGCTGCGGAGCCGAGGAGCCAGGTCCAGAAGAATCGGCGGGCGGCATGGTCGGCATTCATGCTGACTGCCCTTCTGTCGATTCCGGCGCCGCGAGGGCCCAGATCCTTTTGACGGCGCTGTCCCCTTCGGCGGGTATCGATGAGACGCGATCGTGGGCGAGGGCGGCGTGACGGACAGCGGTCCAGGAGTATCCGGCGGTCTGGGCAGCCGCCCGAAAGGCTTCCCGGTCTATCTCGGTGGTGTCCTCGGGTAGCCCGTCGATGTAGTTGCTGACCCACTCTGTCGCCGGCTGGAAGGTTGCGGGCCGGTTGCCGCTGATGTCCCAGACTGATGTGCGGGGCGTGCGCTTGATGACTTTCACGTCGGGGTGCCGGCTGGCGGCGGTGCGGAGGGCTTCGATCGGGTATCCGGCAGCCTGCCCGGAGGTGAAGACAGCAAACGAATCGACGGTCTCGTGGCCAGCGTTCTGGAGTTCGGCGATGTGGTTGGCGAACCATTGCCGAGCAGACAGGGTCGGCTCTTGGATCCCCAGCGACCTGCGGGAATCAAGGTCAGTGACGGTAGCGGGCTGGTCATGGGTGACCGGAGTGCTCACGCATTCTGACCTGCTGTTTTCATGGGTGACCGGAGTGGTCACGCATGACCAGTAAGTGAAGGTTCGGCCGTTGTAGTCACCCTCCCGTGACGAGACGCTCCCCTCGGCCGCCAGCAAAGCTATCGCTTGATCGAACAGTTCGCGCTTCTCCTTGCGGCCGAGGCGGCGACGTAGATCGCCCTCGGTCACTTCGCGGTCGCGTTCGAGCATCCGCAGGATCGATCGCTTCACCGTCTCCAGGCGGCTGGCGTCGTAGAAGTCCTCCCCGGCTGCTCGGGCAATCGCCCGGTCGCGCACCTTTGCTCGTTCGGCGCGCTTGGCCTGATCGAGGATCCAATCGCGGGTGCTGTCTGAGACCTCCATGACGGACTCAGAGAGCTGCCAGTCCGTCTCGCTGACGACCATCCGGTGGTGCATGACAGCCAGCACCGCGGCCACCTTGAGGCGGGTCAGTAGTCGATGCCCGTCGAGGGCCTCACTGTCGCCTCGTTGGCGGGCGATGTGGGCGGCGATCACGGTCTGGGCGATTTCCTCAGGGCCGTACTCGATCTCCACCGGCTCGGTGCTCAGGCGCGCCCACGAGGGCAACGCGGTGTTGAGCGGGTCCGGATCGGCGGCCGGGGTGGCCGGCATGTCCGGGTCGGTGGTGGGGAACCACAGGAACCGCTGGGGGGTGCCACCACTGGTGTCCGAGAAGATCACTCCGCAGTGACCGGGCTGGGCGCCGACCGATAGGCAGCAGCGATAACTGTGGGCCTGGACGATCCGAGTGGTGGCATCACTGGCGTTGGACTGTCCGAGCAACTCGCCCATCGCCATGCTCTTGAGCTGAGCCAACAGGATGGAGCCTTGCCTGCCCGCGATACCGGCCAAGGTGTCGATCTCAGGGACGCTGAAGATCGCCCGCGTAATCGCCTCCTGGCCTTCCTTCTTCGGGGGCATGAACGTGGCGGCGATACCCTCACCGGACCCGATCGGACGCTCGATGATCGGGGCTGGCCAGACTTCGCGAGCGACCTTGTCGGAGATGCCCTTACCTCCACCTGACGGGGAGACGAACGCGGCCAGCAGGTTCAAGCTCGCGCGGCCACCGATGATGCCGGGCAACTGCACCTCGGGTCCGGTGGACGCAGCGACTCGGAGCAGGACCGCACCGAACACGGCCCACGGGGCGGCGTAACGGGCGCGTGCCCAGTGGTAGATGGCGGTCAGTTCGGGTGTGGCGTTGAAGAACTCGGTCTCATTGGCCTCGGTCATGCAGACCTCTTTCGGGGTAGGTAGGCGGTGCCGCGGCCGGATTGGATGCGTTGTGCGAGGGCGTTCCAGTCGGCGCTGGCGGCGATCTTTTTGCCGGCGTCGGCAAGATGTTCCTGTCCGATCTCTGTGCGCAGCACGTGGTGTTCACCGGCGACGGCCAACGACAACAGTTTTCGTGGGTCGGAGTCGGACAGTGCGCACCATGAGGGCGTGCCTGCCACGGGGATATCGTTGGCGTTGGCGACCATCGCGGTGATGAATTGGTGGACTGGCCACCAGGCGACCTGGCGTGAGTCGGTGTTCCATTCGAGAACAGCTTCGGAAGTTGTTGTTGCGGGAGTGCCCGCCCCAGCGTTGGGGCGGGCCTCCAGATTCCGATCACCGGTCACGATGCTCCCGGCAGTGCTCGCGCCGCGTACTCGTTGAGTACCTCGATCATCTCGGGGTTGACGTCGTCGATCACCGCAACGAGCTTGATCAACATTTCGGCCAGGGCCTTGCGCTGTTGCCTCAGCAGGCTGGCGTGCCGCTGACGCAGGCAATCGAGGCAATCTCCTGGCGTCCACCACAGACCGGTGTCGGGATCTTCGTATTCCTGCTCATAGAGATCGTCGTTTCCGACCTGTTTGGGAGCGCGCTGCTGCGTGATATCGACACCATCGCGGCGGACCTCGGGAATATCGATCCACTCGCCACACATCGCCTGGAACCGCTTCTTACCGGCCTCGCGTGCCCTGTCCTCGTAGCCCTTCCACCAGATGTGTTTCGTGAGGGGATTGCGTGGGAGCCCGTGCCGGTACTCGTCGCGAATCCTCTCGCGGTATTCGAAAGACCAGCCACCGATCTCGTCGTCCCCTAGGGCTACGAGCTGCTTTTTCTCGTCCCAGTCGTTGGCGTCGTCCAGGAGGGCGTGGGTTGTGACCTTGTTGCACACCGGGCATTTGAGGTCACCGAGAGAACGTTCCCAGTTCCGGTCGCCCCAATCGCCGCGCAAGTTCCGGGCCCTTTTGTAAGCCCGGAGGTTTCCGCACGAGCAGCAGAGCGCTTGTCGCCGCAGATCGCTGGTCATCGGGTCACCTCGATCGCGTCTGCGATGGAGTCCAGCGCGGCACGCAAGTAGTCACCAGCATTGCCTGGTACCAAGCGGAGCGCGTTGTATGCCTCAAAGACGGCGTTTTTCGCCGCAGCGAGCCTGCTGTCGGTGTTCGGAGTGTTTCCCGCCCACGTGTCGGCGAGGTCGGCGCCACTGTTCAGCAGGGCGGCGAGCTCGCGGGCCTGCGTGGCGGAAAGACCGTTGTGCAGAACGTCGACATCGATTAGGACGTCGATGCAGCCGAGGGTGCCGTCCTGGCGCTGTTCGGCCAGCACCGTCACGCAGGGATTCAGCAGCAGATCGTTGGTGAGGGGAATCGTGCCGACTTCTCGGTAGACGTCGCGTTGGCCGCCGATCCACAGGTCGGGTTCGCCGCCGGGAGGTACCGGGAGGTCGGTGGGTTGTGTAATCATTGGTAGTACCTGCTTTCTTCAAGGGATTTGTGGGTGTGAGCGGCCTCCGCCAGGTGTTGTCGCACCTGGGTTTCCGGGGGCCGTTCTGATTGGGCGAAGATCCTCGGTGGCGTCGTCGTTCGACCAAGCCGAGGTCATCGAGTGCATCGCGGGCACACTGATCCCGAACCGGCCCGATCACCTGCGCACCTGCGCCTTGCACTTGCGGACAATATTTGCGCGGGACAAATCGCCCTCGGACCTGGCCTCAGCGAGCGCTTCCTCGAATTGCTCATCGGAGACGCTGGCCATCACGGTGATGTCCTGCAGCTCAACAGGATCGGGAACGAGTTCCTCGACAGTGATGACCGGCCGGTCAACGTGAGACGGACGCCTACGGGTGCCCCTGTCAACGTTGTTGGCCGCCGTCTCCCCAGTGGGATCGCTGTACGAGATGACTCGGGCGATATCCGGGTTGGCCAGCATCTGGCGGCGCTGCTGGGCGGTCAGCTGCACCGTGTTGACCAAGAACGCTTCGAACGGGAAGCCGTTCTTCTCGACACGGCGCTTGTACTCGCGGACCATGCGGCTGACCTTGGACGGCGATATGGATACACCGCAGTTGGCCAGCAGCTTGTGCGCATGAGTTACCAGGGCCTCGGCGCTCGTGGTTCCGCCGATCGGGGCTTGCATCTGCAGAGCAGGTGGGGACATCAGGCCGCGTTCTCAAGCTTGGCGATGTACTCGGCGATCTGCTTGTCCGTGCTGCGCCGGAGCTTGCCGATGCGCACAGATCCCAGTTCACCGCTCGCCCACAGCGCAAATACCGTGCTTCGACCGACGCTGAGCTTTGCCGCGACGGCCCTCCAATCGTTCATTGCCGCTCCTAGTTGTCTTGTGTGTGTTGAACGCGTTCATCTGCGTTCTATGTCTAGTTCTAACATGAGTTGAATCTGGCCGCAAGCAGTGCGATTCTGTGTTTGATGAACATATGGGAGCTCGACCATGCTCACCGAGTTGGCAAGGAAGTCCAGCGGCTCAGGAAGTCCAGCGGGCTCACCGCGCAGCAACTTGGGGACAGGACCGAGAAACTCGGTTTGAAGATGACCCGTCAGGCGATCAGCGATCTAGAGAACGGGCGGCGCAGGTACGTCACGACGGCCGAGCTGGTCGTCCTCGCGGCTGCGCTGAACACATCTCCGGTGGTATTGATCTATCCGGCCCCATATGACGAAATGATTGAAGTTCTACCAGGGGTCGAGGCGTCGAAATTCACAGCAGCCGAATGGTTTTCTGCAAAGACGTGGTTCGGAGTAGCCGAAAAACCGGGGGATGATCCCGTGGCGAAATGGCAGGATGCGGTCAACAAGCTCAACTTAAATCGGCGACTGGCTGACTTGCAGCAGCAGCGCACCCGGGCGCAGCTAGAGGCCATGGATACCGATTCCACGCCTGAGAATCTGACTTTGTACCACAGCCGACTCAAGCTGCTCGATGACTCCATTGCAGACATCCGGTTGCGCCTGGGGATCGATGGCGATGCCTAGGCAGCGTATGGCCCCCGGTGAGCACGGACGGATCACCGAAAGATCGAGCGATGGAAGGTTTTTCGCAACGACATACGTGCGGGATTCAGACGGGCGACGACGCCGAGTTGAACGGTCCAGTCTGAAGTCCGCCGAGGATGCGCGACGGCTTCTGCAGCGTCACCTGAAGGACCGCAGGACGCCAGTCGTGGACCAGGAGATCAACGACAAGACGACGGTGTCTGAGTTGTTCGACGTATGGATTCTGGCGAAGGCTGCCGAGGATGGCGTGTCGCCGCAGACGGCCGACCAGTACCGCCAGGTCTGGGCGAAGCATGGCGCGGCCCAATTGGGTGCATTGCGGGTGGCGGAGGTCGATCCGCTTCGGGCACAACGACACCTGCAGAGCATGGGTCCGACGACTCAGGCCAAGCGGCTGCGGATGATCCTCGTGGGTATGTTCTCTCTCGCCGTACGTTTCAACGTGGTGGCAGTGAACCCTATCCGGGAAGCGCGGCCGACGAAGTCTGTGCCGAAGACTGTGACCCGCGAGATCCGCCCCGACGATCTCGTCAGGGTACGTGAAGCCGTCCGCACCTACGCGGATCGGGAGGGGCCGGGCCCGCGGCCGGGTCGACTGCTGCCGGCGTTCGTCGATCTTCTGGTGGCGACGGGAGCGAGGCCGAGCGAAGTTCTGGCGTTGCGGTGGTCAGATTGCGATTTGGGCGCGGAGCCTCCGACTGTGACGGTCCGGGGCACGCTGATCGACCATGGCCGTGTCGCGGGGCAGCCGCTGCATCGTCAGGACAAGCGGAAGGGTGGCGCTCCGGAGCACACCGTTGTTCTCCCCCGGCTCGGGGTTGAGGCGCTGGAGGGGCTTAAGTCTGATGCTGCCGCCGATGACAGCCCGGTGTTCGCGAACCGCGACGGTGGGTGGGTGTCGCTGGCGAACATGCGGCGGTCTCTGCGGGCCGCGCTGCCCGAGGATCTCCAGACAACGATCACGCCGCACACGTTTCGGCGAGCGGTCGCCACGGTGGTGAGGAACGCTCTCGGTCCCGACAAGGCCCAACAGCAGTTGAGTCACGCGAAGCTGGCCACGACCGAGAAGCACTACCTTCAGCGCCACACTCACGGCCCGGATGTACGGAACGTGTTGGACGAGTACGCAGGCGTCCGGGCGATGAATGTGGCGGGAAAGTAGCGGCTCCCGGGCGTGTTGCCTGTGCCGCGGGAGCCGTTCGTACTGCTAGAAAGCGCGCCCGAAGGGATTCGAACCCCTAACCTTCTGATCCGTAGTCAGATGCTCTATCCGTTGAGCTACGGGCGCAGTGCATATTCAGTTGTTCGGTTGACGGATCAACCGTGGCGGAGGCGAGAGGATTTGAACCTCCGGTCCCCGGTAAGGGGGACAACTCATTAGCAGTGAGTCCCATTCGGCCGCTCTGGCACGCCTCCTTTGAACTTCTGTGAGGGTACCGGACTCCGTCCTGGTGCCCGAAACCGCCGAGGGCACAGCGTACACAGCCTCCCCTATGCTGGCCAAATGAGTATCCGGTTGCGACCCGAAATGGCAGACCTTCCTGCCTACACACCAGGCAAAACAGTACCGGGCGCAATCAAGATCGCCAGCAATGAAACCGTGCACGGTCCGCTGCCGAGCGTGCGCGATGCGATCGTCAAGGCGACCGAGAACATCAACCGCTATCCCGACAACGGCTACCAGGACCTGCGCGAACACCTCGCCAAGCACGTCAACTTCGCGCCCGAGAACATCTCGGTGGGCTGCGGTTCGGTGAGTTTGTGCCAGCAGTTGATACAAATCACATCGACCGTCGGCGACGAAGTGCTGTTCGCGTGGCGCAGTTTCGAGATCTATCCGCTGCAGGTGCGCACCGCCGGCGCGACCGGCGTCCAGGTGGCGTTGCGTGACCATACTCACGATCTCGACGCGATGCTCGCCGCGGTCACCGACCGGACGCGGCTGATCTTCGTCTGCAATCCGAACAATCCGACCAGCACCGTGGTCGACCCGGACGAGTTGGCCCGGTTCGTGGCCGCGGTGCCACCGCACATCCTGATCGTGCTCGACGAGGCCTACGTCGAGTACATCCGCGACGGCATGGCGCCGGACAGCCTCGGACTGGTGCGGGCCCATCCCAACGTCGTCGTCCTGCGCACGTTCTCGAAGGCCTACGGGCTGGCCGGGCTGCGCGTCGGCTATGCCGTGGCCGACCCGGACATCGTCACGGCCCTCGGCAAGGTGTACGTGCCGTTCAGCGCGACCAGCATCTCGCAGGCCGCGGCCATCGCGTGTCTCGGCGCCGCCGATGAACTCCTGACCCGTACCGACGCGGTGGTGGCCGAGCGCACCCGGGTCAGCGCGGCGCTGCGCGAGGCCGGGTACGAGCTGCCGCCCTCGCAGGCCAACTTCGTGTGGCTGCCGTTGGCCGAACGCACGCTGGATTTCGTCGCGAGGGCTGCCGACAGCCGCATCGTGGTGCGGCCGTACGGTGAGGACGGCGTGCGCGTCACCATCGGTGCCCCGCACGAGAACGATGCGTTCCTGGAATTCGCACAGCGCTGGATCTAGCCCCCCGCCGAGGAGATGACACATGGCCGACGCACGCGCCACGTTCGACGATTTCACCAAGCGGGAGGGGCAGATCCCCGATGCCGAACTCGACGCGCTCTGGGCCGTTCTGACGCCCGTGAGCATCGATTTCATGATCGGTGAGTGGCAGGGCGGCGAGTTCCAGACCGGACACAAGGCCAACGGATTCATGAAGCGGCTCAACTGGTTCGGCAAGACCTTCAACTCGCCGTCCGACGCCAAGCCGCTGGTGTGCCTCGACGCCGACGGCAACAAGTTCTCCAACACCGAAGCGATGAACGGCGAAGCCAGCCTGTGGCTCGAGGAGTTCCGCGGTGAGGTGACCGCGACCATGGTCTACGACGGCCGCCCGGTCCACGACCACTTCAAGAAGGTCGACGACAACACCGTCATGGGCATCATGAACGGCAAGGGCGCCGTGGTTGACGGGCGCTACCTGTACTTCTACCTGCAGCGCGTCTAAGGCCGGCGGCCGGTGAAGGCCAACAGCCGGTCGAGCGCCGACGCGTCGTCGGGCACGTCGGCCGGGTCGTCGAAACCGGCGCGTACCCGCCCCTCGGGCGTGATGATCGCCCGCGCCCACTCGAGCACACGCTCCGACTGCTCGTCGGATGGGGGCACGGTCTGACCGGTCGCAGCCGCGTAATCCCAGGCGTGCACCAGGAATTCCAGTGACAGGATGCGGGCCATCATCGCCGCGGGCGCCTCACCCGATCCGAACGGCACCATGCCGTCCAATCCGCGCCGCCGCCATGCCGCGACCGCGGGGCGCGCGGCACTGACGACCTGATCCGCCACCGACGCGGCACGGTCACGCTCGGGGATCTCCGCACCGGCCGCCGTGCCGATCAGGGTGATCGAGTTCAGGAGGTGGTCGGTCAACGAAGCCACGTCGAATTCGCGACACGGCGTTTGGTTACCGAGGTCGTCGTCACCGATGCCCTGGAGTACCTGCTGCAGCACGTCGAGCGTCGACTCGGCGCATTCGAGTTCGTCCATGCTGAGTAGTGTCGCCTGCATGGCTGACACGTACGAGTCCGTTACCGTCGAGATCTCCGATCACATCGCGCAGGTGACGCTCATCGGACCCGGCAAGGGCAATGCGATGGGCCCGGCGTTCTGGGCCGAGATGCCCGACGTGTTCGGCTCGCTCGACGCCGATCCGGACGTGCGCGCGATCGTGCTCACGGGTTCCGGGAAGAACTTCAGCTATGGCCTCGACCTGCCCGCGATGGGTGGCGAGATGCCGGGCCTTGATGCGGGCGCCAAGTCACGTGCCGACTTCCACAAGCGCCTGCAGAAGATGCAGGGCGCCATCACCGCGGTGGCCGACTGCCGTACCCCGACCATCGCCTCCATTCACGGCTGGTGCATCGGCGGCGGTGTCGACCTCATCAGCGCGGTGGACATCCGCTATGCGAGCGCCGACGCGAAGTTCTCGGTGCGCGAGGTCAAGCTCGCGATCGTCGCCGACGTCGGCAGCCTCGCCCGGTTGCCGTTGATCCTGACCGACGGACACCTGCGCGAGCTGACCTTGACCGGCAAGGACATTGACGCGGCACGCGCCGAGAAGATCGGTCTGGTCAACGACGTCTATGACGACGCCGACGCCTCGCTCGCCGCGGCACGCGCGACTGCCGCCGAGATCGCCGCCAACCCGCCGTTGACCGTCGCAGGGGTCAAGGACGTGCTCGATCAGCAGCGCATCGCCCGGGTGTCGGAGAGCCTGCGGTACGTGGCCGCATGGAACTCGGCGTTCCTGCCGTCGAAGGATCTGGCCGAGGCGGTCACCGCGATGTTCCAGAAACGGCCGCCGCAGTTCACCGGGGAATAGGCGTCCAGCCCAGTTCGGCTTTGGCCTTCGCGTTCGACAGCGGTAGCCATGTCGTGCCGAATGCGGTTGCCGCGTACGGTGCGACGGGTCGGACCAGGCGGTGCGAGATCGGCCACGGCCGTGGGCGGTTCAGTTTCGCGTTGAGCTCGCGGACGTAGTCGCCGAACGACTGGGGCCGGTCGTCGACGATGTTGTAGATCTCGCCGCCGCGCCCCTTCTCGAGCGCATCGGCGGTCGCGCGTGCGACATCGTCGATGTGCACCCATGACACGATGCCGTTTCCGGTCATCGCGGGCAGCAGCCACCATTTTGCGAGCCGGCGGAACATGTCGTCGTGCGTCACTCCAGGACCGTAGAAAGCGCCGTAGCGCAACACGATTCCCTCGGTGTCACTCTTCTGACCCGACCCGAGGACGTTGCGTTCCATGCCGCGCAGTGCGGCAAGTACCTCGGCGCCGCCGGGCGGCGGAGGTCCCGGGTACGGGTCGGACTCGTCCATCACGTCCGGTCCGGTGGAGCCGTAGCCGTAGGCGAAGATCACCGATTCCGCGACCACTCGGCGTACGCCAGCCCGCTGGGCGGCCGCGACAAGGTTGCCCGCGCCTCGGCTCCACAGCTCTTTTGCCGGATCGA
Source organism: Mycolicibacterium wolinskyi str. Jessa 2025 (assembly GCF_049241375.1). Lineage (NCBI taxonomy): Bacteria > Bacillati > Actinomycetota > Actinomycetes > Mycobacteriales > Mycobacteriaceae > Mycobacterium > Mycolicibacterium wolinskyi. The sequence continues at coordinate 345,453 of NZ_CP185960.1, read as the reverse complement.
AATCCTTGATCCGCAACGGACCCAACTTGGGCAGCGTCGTCAGCAGGCTGACCACCACCTCAGGGGTGAATTCGCCTACCACAGCGTCGATCTGGCCGGCGTCGAGCACGTCGGCCACCACCGGCTTGGCCCGGGCCTCGGAAATCTTGGTCGTCTTCGCGGCCGAACGGGTCACCCCGATCACCTCGTGACCGCGCGAAATCAGTTCCCGCAGCAGTGGTATTCCCGGAACACTGGTCGCACCGGCCACCAGAACACGCATCATCAAGCCCCCGTTTTCTCATCGGACATGCCGGCCCGCAACGCGATTGCCAGCAGGACTGTGGTGAACACCAAACCGCCAGCTTCCAGCCAACCGACCCAACTGCCCGCGGCATGGTCGGTATCGACAAGGTGACTCACGGCGTGCAGGCCCCAGTGCGCGGTCGCGAATGCGAGCGCAGGCACGCGCCACGCCGGCCACCGGACCGCGCCGAGCATCAACAGCCCGAGGGGCAGTTCGAAGGATGCGTTGTCAAAGATGTAGTGGTCATTTCGGACACCGAACGCGCCGAGCGTGTCGAAGAACGTGCCGGGCGCGACGAGCATGAACAGCCCGAGCAGCACCGAGTAGATCCCGAACACGATCAGCACCACTTCGGCATACCGCGAACGCGTCCGTGTCGCCGTGGTGGACATGTCTTCACGCTAGACCCCTGGTGGACTCCGAGTAGGCTCCAATTCCATGACGATTTCGGGTACCACTTCCGGTCCTGAACTGCTCGTCGAACTGGACCGCACGAGCAGGACTCCGCTGCACCGCCAACTCGCTGACGGGTTGCGCGACGCGATCCGCACGGGACGGCTGGCCCCGGATGCGCGGATGCCGTCGACGCGGGTGCTGGCCACCGATCTCGGGGTGTCGCGCCGGCTCGTGGTCGAGGCGTACGGGCAGCTGTCCGCGGAAGGTTTCCTGCACAGCACCCGGGGCGCGGGCACGCGCGTGGCCGCGGTAGGTGCCGCACCGGAATCGTCGCGGCCCCGGTTCGACGTTCCACACCGGTACACGATCGATTTCGCGCCCGGCTCACCGGATCTCGCGAGTTTTCCGCGGCAGGCATGGCTACGGGCGTTACGCCAGGGCCTGGCCGAGATCGAGTCCAGCGCATTCGGTTACGTCGCGCCGCACGGACTGCCCACCGCACGTGCCGCGGTGGCCGACTATCTGCGGCGCACCCGGGGCGTCGTCGCCGACCCGAGCCACATCGTGCTGTGCTCAGGGGCGAGCCAGGCCGTCGCGTTGCTCACCCGGTGCGTGCAGACACCCGTCGCGATGGAAGAACCCGGCTTCTGGCTGCATCGAAAGATACTGGAGCACAACGGCATCGAGCCCATCGCGATCCCGATCGACACCGATGGGCTCGACGTCGCAGCGCTGGCCGACAGCGACGCCGCCACCGTGCTGACCACCCCGGCCCACCAATCGCCGACCGGTGTGGTGCTGTCGGCGGCGCGCCGTACCGCCCTGCTGGAGTGGGCGCGCGGTGGCCACCTGATCATCGAGGACGACTACGACGCCGAATACCGTTACGACCGCGCACCCGTGGGCGCGTTACAGGGCGTCGCACCCGATCGGGTGGTGTATGTGGGTTCGACGAGCAAGACCCTCGCGCCGGGTCTGCGGATCGGCTGGATGGTGCTACCCGACGAGCTCGTCGCGCCGGTCCGGGCCGCCAAAGCCTTTGCCGACACCGGTAGTTCGGTGATGGATCAGATCGCCTTCAGCCACATGCTGAGTTCGGGCGCCTACGACCGCCACCTGCGCCAGATGCGACGGCGCTACCTGGGCCGCCGCAACACCTTGCTTGAGGCACTGTCGGCATACCTGCCCGAGGCAACGGTGCTCGGTACGGCGGCGGGCGTTCACCTCACCGTGCGATTCCCTTCCGGTTTTCCGATCGACGAAATGGTCCGGCGGATCACCGACCTGCGCGTGCGGGTCGAGCCGCTGGCACCGTGCTACTCCGATCCGGCGACCGCGCCGCCGGGCCTGATCCTCGGCTACGCGAACCTCACCGAATCGCAGATCGTCGCCGGAGTGCGGATGTTGAGCCGCGCGGCGGCCGGCCTGTGAACTAAACCACACAATCGGGCGGTTTCGATCAGTGCGATCGCGGCAACAGACGCTACGGTTAGAAGTGCTAGAGAATTCTCATCCTGGTCGCTCGCGCATTGCTGGAGTCGACCAGCCGATTGGATGGGAACTACCGGACCGAGGGGTCGACAATGAGCTCAAGCTCAGGTCTGCCGCGGCTAGCTGTCGCGGTGGCGACGGGGGTTTTGTCTGGGGCGTTGGCGTTCGTGTCGCTGATCGCCGCCCCGTTGGCCGGGGCTGCGCCGCCCTGCCCTGATGTACAGGTGGTGTTCGCGCGCGGCACGTTCGAGCCGCCGGGTGTCGGTGTCACCGGCCAGGCGTTCGTCGATGCGCTGCGCGGAAAGCTCGGCGACCGATCGATGGATGTGTACGCCGTGAATTATCCAGCGTCGCTGGACTTTCCGAGAGCCGCCGACGGGGTCATCGACGCCAGCAACAAGGTCCGCGACGTGGCGGCCAACTGCCCCAACACCAAGACGGTGCTCGGAGGCTACTCACAGGGCGCCGCGGTCGCGGCCTACATCACCGCGGATGCAGTGCCGGCGAACTTCGTGCTGCCGCCCGGTATCACGGGTCCGATGCCGCCCGACGTCGCCGACAGCGTGGCGGCGGTGACACTGTTCGGCAAGCCGTCGACCGGGTTCATGAACATCGTCCAATCCACCGCGCCGCCGATCAACATCGGTCACCTGTACACGGACAAGACCATCGACCTGTGCATCAACACCGATCCGGTCTGCTCAGCGAGCGGCGGCGATGCGGGCACACACAACCTGTACGCGACGAACGGGATGGTGGACGAAGCCGCCACCTACGTCGCGCAGCGCGTGCAAGCGCGCACTTGATGCGGTTCGAAACCGTCTATCGCACAGGCGGTATCGGTGATGACTACGCCGGCCCACCGAGCGTTCCACGCAGTGCGGTGAGCCGCGCGTAGCCATCGAACTCCGCGGTAACCGAGTTGCCCGTCACCGGATCCGACACTTGGGCGCGGCCCCAGTCCTCGGTCCAGTCGATGGCCCATCCCGCCATCTCCGCGAGACCGTGGAGCGCGGCACGGTGGTCCTCGATCGTGCCCGCGCCCAACGCCATCGGCACCCTGGTCAGGAACCGGTGGTCGATCCTGGGTTTCGTGAAATCGAGGTCGCCGAGTAACAGCACGGCGAGGGTGCCACCGCCGACCCCGACGATGTAGGTCAGCCCGCCTCCCGTCACCGAAGCCACCACCGCACCAACCTCGAGCGCCGCGTATTCAGCTGCGGTATCCGCATCGTCGCCGACCGCGAAGGGCACCTCGTCGTTCAGCAAGCTCGGCAGCCCGTCCGCCCGACCGCGCTCGAGAATCATCTGGGCGCCCGCGCGGCCGCCGTTGGGCAACGCCCGACCCCACATCATGGACTGCGGCCCCGGCGCAACGCTGGCCATCAACTCGACGCTGGTCTCGATCGTCGCGCCGGTGCCCTTGCCCGTGAAGACAAATGAATCGCTGACGAGATCCGCCGCATAGTCGAACTCACCGCCAAGCCGCTCCTGCACTCCCTCCTGGAGCGAGAGCTGAGTCAGCGCGGCGTACAGCGCGCCACGGTCGTGCAGTACTCGCAAGTCGTCGAACGCGATCGCCACATCGACGACACTAGAGGCCCATCACCGCCGCGGCGACACCAACGACCAACGCTACGATCACCACCGCATAGTGAATTCCGCCGATCGACAGCACATCTGGAGGCCAGCGCCGTGAGCGCACTGTTGTACCCCAACACCATTCCCGACTACGCGCTGCTGCCCGATCTGCCACTCGACGCCGACGAGCGCACCGAACTGATCGGCAACATCTGGGAACAGCTGGTGACCGGCAACGGCGACGTCGAGGATTTCGTCGAGGTGTTCGCCGAGGACTACGACCTGACCGAGGAGCAACTCAGCGCGGCCTTCTTCGCGCTCCGCGACGCACGGCTGCGCCAGCAGGCGGAGATCGGCGACTACCGGTCCCGCACGCGCGCGGCCTTCGACGAGCTCAACGCCAACGGCGTGATCGCCCGTGCCGACTTCACGTGCTGCGGAACGTGCGCGTCCGCCGAGATCGGCGACGAGCGCGATGACAGCCGGCACTGGCGCGGCTTCGTCTATTTCCACAGCCAGGACACCGATCGTCTGATCGAGGACGGTGCGACCTACATCGGCTATGGAGCATTCGAACCGGAAGACTTCGATGAGGACGCGTACAACCGGCTCAGCGACGACGCGAAGCGGGATCTCTATTTCGGGGACGTCATCCGGATGCTCGACGAGGTCGTGTTTCCCATCGTGCGACGCCATGGCATCGAACCGGAGTGGAACCGCGATCTGGGGACACGAGTCCTGCTCACCAACGCCGACTGGTACGCGCCGATCGAGAGCTGACGTGTGGCGGTGGCGGAGGGATTTGAACCCCCGGACGGTGTTAGCCGTCTCTCGCTTTCAAGGCGAGTGCATTAGGCCGCTCTGCCACGCCACCGTCGACAAGAGTACGGCCTTCACACCCGGCCGATCTTGGCGGGCGGTGCTCCGTTCTTCAACGCGGCGCTGATGCGGCGACAGTTCTCGCCCATCGCGGCCATCTGCGGGCGGGAAAGCCGACCGAGGAAGTGCGCGCGTACGCCCTGTCCATAGGTCACCATCGCCTCACGGACGGCGGTCCTGCCGTCGTCGGTGATCGTGGCGATCACGCCGCGACCGTCGTCAGGGCTCGCACACCTGGTCACCAGGTTCTGCACTTCGAGCCGACGGATCTGCCGGGTCACCCGGCTGGGCAATGACATCAACCGCTCGGCGAGATCCCCCATCCGCGCCGAGCCGGTCGGTGACTTGTCCAGAATGTCGAGCAGACGCACATCGTTGAGCGTCAGGTGATGCGCGTCGACCAGCGAGCGGTTCAACGTCGCATACAAGCGCAGGGCCGAGTCGAGGTAGTTCTGCCACGACCTCTGCTCGGCGATATCGAGACCCGGCATGTCACCAGCCGTGCGCCCCGCGATCATCCCCTCCATGCGCGCAATCGTAAGGGACGTAAGTATTGCTGCGCGGGCGAAATTGCAGGGTTGTAGCGTTGATTTAATGCATGCAATCGCGGCCGCCGCAGACGGACAACTGACCTGGGAAAACGTCGCCGATATCACGGCAGCAAATTCTGAAATCCTGATCGAGGTTCACACCGCGGGCATCAACCGCGCGGACTTGCTACAGGCCGCCGGTAAATATCCGCCCCCGCCGGGCGCCAGTGACATCATCGGCCTCGAGGTTTCCGGCACGATCGCCGCACTCGGTGACGGTGTGACCGGATGGTCGATCGGGCAACCTGTGTGTGCATTGCTGGCCGGGGGTGGCTATGCCGAGTACGTTTCGGTGCCCGCGGCCCAGGTGCTGCCGATCCCCGACGGCGTCAGTCTTCGCGACGCGGCCGGCCTCCCGGAAGTCGCGTGCACGGTCTGGTCCAATCTCGTGATGACGGCCGGGCTGTCCGCCGGCCATCTGGTGCTGCTGCACGGCGGTGCGAGCGGCATCGGCACCCACGCCATCCAAGTCGCCCGCGCGATCGGCGCACGGGTCGCGGTCACCGCGGGCTCCGCCGACAAGCTCGATCTGTGCCGCGATCTCGGGGCCGAGATCGCCATCAACTACCGGGACGAGGATTTCGTCGAACGACTGCGTGCCGAGAACGGCGCGGACGTGATTCTCGACATCATGGGCGCGGCATACCTGGACCGCAACGTCGACGCACTCGCGGTCGGTGGCCGGCTGGTGATCATCGGCATGCAGGGCGGCATCAAGGCCGAACTCAACATCGGCAAGCTGCTGGCCAAGCGGGCCGGCGTCATCGCGACCTCGTTGCGCCCCCGGCCCGTGGACGGTCCTGGCGGTAAAGGCGAGATCGTCGCGGCAGTGCGGGACAACGTCTGGCCGCTGATCGCCGAGGGCCGGGTCAAGCCGATCATCGGCGCCGAACTGCCCATCGAGCAGGCCCAGCGGGCCCACGAACTGCTGGCCTCGGGCGAGGTGTCGGGCAAGATCCTGCTGACGGTCTAACCGAGCGATGCGAGTGCGCGCACGAGCTGGTCGACCTCGGCGGTGGTCGAGTAGTGCGAGAGCCCGACGGTCACCGCGCCGCCGATGTCGTTGACGCCGATCACGTCGAGCACGCGGGAACTGGCGTTGGAGATCGCGAGGATCCCGTTGTCGGCCAGGCGCTGCACGACGCGCTCGGCAGGCACGTCGCGCACGGCGAAGCTCAGCACCGGAACCCGGGTCTCCGGGTTTCCGATCACCATCACCAACGGCAACGACCGCAGCGAGGTGAGGAGGTATTCGAACAGCCGGCTCATGTACGCCGCGGCCGATTGCATTGAGACAGCAAGTCTTTCGCGTCGGGTGCCGTTCGCGGACTCATCGAGGTTGGACAGGTACTCGATGCTGGCGACCACGCCGCCGAGCAGGCCGAACTGGTGCACGCCCATCTCGAGGCGCGCCGGGCCGGTGGCGTAGGGATTCAGCGACACCGAACCGAACGAATCGATGAGCGAGGGATCCCGGAACACCAGGGCACCGATCGGCGGACCGCCCCACAGCACCGCGTTGAGCGCGACGACGTCGGCGTCGATCTCGTCGAGGTCGAGCAGCCGGTAGGGCGCGGCGGCCGAATGATCGACCACCACGAGGCCACCCACCTCATGGGTCAGTTTGGTCACCTCACGCAGATCGGTGACGGTGCCCAGGGTCGACGACGCCGACGCGATCGCGACGAGGCGGGTCGGCTTGTCGATCAGCCCTTCCCACTGCCAGGCCGGCAGTTCCCCGGTCTCGATGTCGACCTCGGCCCACTTCACTTTGGCGCCATAACGATTCGCGGCCCGCAGCCACGGGGCGATGTTCGCCTCGTCGTCGAGCCGCGTCACCACCACCTCGTAACCCAGGCCGACGCGCGCCGACGACGCTTCGGCCAGTGAGGTCAGGAGATGGGCACGGTCCGCACCGAGTACCACGCCCCGCGGATCCCCGTTGACCAGATCGGCGACCGCCTGGCGGGCGGCGGTCAGGACGGCGGCACTGCGGCGCGCAGAGGGATGCGGTCCGACCGTGGTCGGCATCGAACCACGGAATGCGGTCGAGACCGTCGTTGCGACGGAGTCGGGTACCAACATGCCGTTCTGCGCATCGAAATGCACCCACCCATCGCCCAGAGAAGGGTGCAAGCCACGCACCCGGGCGACGTCGTATGCCATGCCAGCCACCTTAGAGCGTCCGCAAATATCACAAACCGACACGATTTGGTGGGCGCCCGACCGCGCGTTTCCGCTACCGAGGCCATGCTCGGACCGGGTCGCCCTGGGCAGCCATACTAGTCCAGTGGGCTTCGGGTTCGGAGTGCTAATCGCACTGTTGTTGCTGGTTATCCCCGGAGCCTTGATCGCACGGGCCGGCGGGCTGACCTTGCCGACCGCCCTCGCAGTGGGTCCGGCCTTGACGTACGGGCTCGTCGCGCTGGCGATCGTTCCATTCGGCGCCCTTGGCGTGCCATGGAACTCGTGGTCGGCATTGTTTGCTGCGATCGTGCTCAGCGGCATGGCCGCCTGCGCGCACAGATTGTTTGCCCGCTACCGCAACCGCGACGCCGAGGCACTCGCCGCCTCGCGAGGCCCCGCCCTGGTCGTCGCGGCGGGTGTGGCGCTGGGTGCGCTGCTGATCTTCGCGGCGGCCGCGGCGGGCATAGCGCACTGGCAGTCGATTCCCAGCAATTGGGATTCCGTCTGGCACGCCAACACCGTGCGGTTCATCCTCGACACTGGTCAGGCCTCGCCGACGCACATGGGCGAGCTCCGCAACGTCGAAACCCACGAGGCCCTCTACTACCCGTCGGCGTTCCACGCCCTTGCCGCGATTTTCAGTCAACTCACAGGAGCCGCGCCGACCACCGCGTACACGGTCAGCTCGGTCACCGCGGCGGTGTGGCTGTTCCCGAGCAGCGCCGCGATCCTCACTTGGCACGTGGTGCGCGGCCATGCCTCGCAATGGTGGACCGCGGGCGCGGCGGCGACCGCGGCCGCGCTGTCGGCCTCCTTCACCGCGCTGCCCTATGTCGAGTTCGACACCGCATCCATGCCGAACATGGCGGCCTACGGCATCGCGGTCCCCACGTTCGCGTTGATCACGTCCACCCTGCGGCACCGTGACCGCATTCCGCTGGCGGTGCTGGCCCTGCTCGGGGTGTTCTCGGTGCACATCACCGGTGGCGTGGTGACGGTGCTGCTGGTCGGCGCCTGGTGGTTGTTCGGGGCGGTGTGGCGTCCGGTGCGTGGGCGACTGGCCGATTCCGTAACGCTGCTGCTCGTGGGCGCACCGACGGTCGCGGTACTGCTCCCGCAGTTCCTCGGCGTGCTGCAGCAGGCCGAGATCATCGTCGGGCATGCGTTCGTCACCCATGAAGGCAAGAAACGCGGGCTCATCGACGCCGTCCTCCAGCACACGCGCCATCTCAACGACTTCCCGATCCAGTGGGCGCTTATCGTCGCGGCAGCAGGCGGGGCGGCGTACCTGATCGTCAAACGGATCTGGTGGCCGCTGGCGGTATGGCTGCTGCTCGTCGTCTCGATCGTGCACTCGTCGGCGCCGTTCGGCGGTCCCGTCGGCGCCCTCACCGGAGTGTTCAGCGACCTGTTCTACAGCGATCCGCGCCGGCTGTCCGCGGTGGTGACGCTGCTCCTGGTCGCGGCGGCAGGTATCGCGTTGTTCACCGTGGTCACCGCCGCACTGTCATGGGTCCGCGGGCAGACCGGGCGAGGCCGTGACGCGACGTGGTTGACCGTGACCGGCGTCGGGCTGGCTGTGATCTGCATCGCCGGCGCCTGGCACTATTTTCCGCGGCACAAGTTCCTGTTCGGTGAGAAATACGACTCGGTGATCATGGACGCCAAGGATCTCGATGCCTTCGCGTTCCTCGCGGAGCTGCCCGACGCGCACACGACCGTGATCGGCAACGCCAACACCGACGGCACCGCCTGGATGTACGCGATTGCTGATCTGCGCCCGCTGTGGACCCACTACGACTACCCGGTACAGCAGGGACCCGGGTATAACCGGTTCATCTTCTGGGCATACGCCGATGACGCCGACACCGATCCGCGGGTTGCCGAAGCCGTACGGGCGCTCAACATCCGCTATGTGATCACCAGCAGTCCGGTGGTGCGCGGGTTCGTCATGCCGGACGGGCTAGTGTCGCTAGATGCCTCACGGTCGTGGGAGAAGATCTACGACAACGGCGAGGACCGCATCTACCGCTGGCGCGGGGACGACGACCAACCGAACAACGACAAGTGACTGGGAAGGCCATGACCATCAATCCGGACGACGACAACATCGAGATCCTGACCAGCGGGGCCGGCGACAACGAGGCCGAGGCCGACGCCGACGGCAAGTCGCTGACCGACCTCGTCGAACAACCGGCGAAGGTCATGCGCATCGGAACGATGATCAAGCAGCTGCTGGAGGAGGTGCGCGCCGCTCCGCTCGACGACGCGAGCCGCAACCGGCTGCGGGAGATCCACCGCACCAGCATCAGCGAGCTGGAGGACGGACTGGCACCCGAGCTGCGCGAGGAACTGGAGCGGCTGACGCTGCCGTTCACCGACGACAACACTCCGTCCGATGCCGAGCTGCGCATCGCGCAAGCCCAGCTGGTCGGGTGGCTGGAGGGCTTGTTCCACGGCATCCAGACCGCGCTGTTCGCCCAGCAGATGGCGGCCCGCGCACAGCTCGAGCAGATGCGCCAGGGAGCGCTCCCACCCGGACTGCAGGCCCCGGGTGTCCAGCGCGGCGGCCCGTCACACCCTGGCACCGGGCAGTACCTGTAGGTCACCGGTGTCTGATCCACACATCTCCACGCGCGATGCGTGGGTGGAGTTTCCCATCTTCGACGCCAAGTCGCGGTCGCTGAAGAAGGCGTTCCTGGGCAAGGCCGGCGGCGCGATCGGGCGCAACGAGTCCAACGTCGTCGTCATCGAGGCGCTGCGCGACATCACGATGTCGTTGGAGATGGGCGACCGCGTCGGGCTCGTCGGGCACAACGGCGCGGGCAAGTCCACGCTGCTGCGGCTGCTGTCGGGCATCTACGAACCGACGCGCGGCTCGGCGACCGTGACCGGCCGGGTGGCACCGGTTTTCGACCTCGGCGTCGGGATGGACCCGGAGATTTCCGGCTTCGAGAACATCATCATCCGCGGCTTGTTCCTCGGGCAGACCCGCAAGCAGATGTTGGCCAGAGTCGACGAGATCGCCGACTTCACCGAACTCGGCGACTACCTCTCGATGCCGCTGCGCACGTACTCGGCCGGCATGCGGGTGCGATTGGCGCTGGGGGTGGTGACCAGCATCGACCCGGAGATCCTCCTGCTCGACGAAGGCATCGGCGCGGTCGACGCCGAGTTCCTCAAAAAGGCTCAGACCCGCTTGCAGGATCTGGTCGAGCGGTCCGGAATCCTGGTGTTCGCAAGCCATTCCAATGAATTTCTGGCCCGGTTGTGCAAGACGGCGATGTGGATCGACCATGGCACCATCAAGATGACCGGTGGGATCGAGGACGTCGTACGCGCCTATGAGGGCGACGACGCCGCGCGGCATGTGCGTGAGGTGCTCGAGGAAACCGCGCGTGGCTGATCTGGTGTGCGCGGTGGTGGTGACCCACCGGCGTCGCGAACTGCTGGCCAAATCGCTCGATGCGATGGTGACGCAGGACCGCGCACCCGACCACCTGATCGTCGTCGACAACGACAATGATCCGGCGGTGCGCGACCTGGTGACCGGCCAGCCCATCCCGTCGACGTATCTCGGCTCGCGCCGAAACCTCGGTGGGGCAGGCGGTTTCGCGCTGGGCATGTTGCACGCGCTGACGTTGGGGGCCGATTGGATCTGGCTTGCCGACGACGACGGCAGGCCCGCCGACGCCACGGTGCTGGGGACCCTGCTGGCATGCGCCGAGCAGCACAGCCTGGCCGAGGTGTCACCGATGGTGTGCAACCTCGACGATCCTGAGCGGCTGGCCTTCCCGTTGCGCCGCGGCCTGGTGTGGCGACGCCTGGTCAGCGAGTTGCGAACCGAAGGAAGCGGTGATCTGTTGCCCGGCATCGCGTCGTTGTTCAACGGCGCGTTGTTCCGGGCCGCCACCGTGGACGCCGTCGGCGTCCCGGACCTGCGACTGTTCGTGCGCGGCGACGAAGTGGAACTGCACCGCAGGCTCGTCCGCTCCGGGCTTCCGTTCGGAACGTGTTTGACCGCAAGCTATTTGCATCCATGCGGCACCGACGAGTTCAAACCCATCCTCGGCGGGCGCATGCACACGCAGTATCCGGACGACGAGACCAAGCGCTTCTTCACCTACCGCAACCGTGGCTATCTGTTGTCCCAGCCGGGGCTGCGCAAACTCCTGCCGCAGGAGTGGGTGCGGTTCGGCTGGTACTTTCTGGTGTCACGCCGCGACCCTGCGGGTCTGCGCGAATGGATCCGCTTGCGGCGGTTGGGCAGACGCGAAAGGTTTCAGCGATGACGTTCACCGACGCCGCGGCGCAGTCAAGGACCTTTGCCCGCGCCCGCCGCGACCTGGTCGAAGGGTTCGGCAAACGCGAGCTGTGGCTGCATCTGGGCTGGCAGGACATCAAGCAGCGCTACCGGCGCAGCGTGCTCGGGCCGTTCTGGATCACCATCGCGACCGGTGCCACCGCCGTCGCGATGGGCGTCCTGTACTCGAAGCTGTTCAAGCTGGAACTCGCCGAGCACCTGCCCTACGTGACGCTCGGACTGATCGTCTGGAACCTGATCAACGCGTCCATCCTCGAGGGCGCCGAGGTGTTCATCGCCAACGAAGGCTTGATCAAACAGTTGCCGACGCCGCTGTCGGTTCACGTGTACCGGCTCGTGTGGCGGCAGATGATCCTGTTCGGCCACAACATCATCATCTTCGTGGTCATCGCGATCATCTATCCGAAACCGTGGAAATGGACCGATCTGGCGGTCATTCCGGCCCTCGGTCTGATCGTGCTGAACTGCGTGTGGGTGTCGTTGTGCTTCGGCATTCTCGCCACGCGCTACCGCGACATCGGCCCGCTGCTGGCCTCGCTCGTGCAGCTGCTGTTCTTCATGACGCCGATCATCTGGAACGAGGCCACGCTGCAACAGCAGGGCGCGGGATCGTGGGCCAAGATCGTCGAACTCAACCCGCTGCTGCACTATCTCGACATCGTGCGGGCCCCGCTTCTGGGTGCCGATCAGGAACTCCACCATTGGCTGGTCGTGCTCACGCTGACCGTCGTCGGCTGGATCCTCGCGGCGTTCGCCATGCGGCAGTACCGCGCGCGCGTGCCTTATTGGGTCTGATCCGACCCGAAGGTGAAGTAGCGGCCCGAGATCTCTTTCGGCGTGATCCGCACGAACCGGCGCTTCTCGGTGGCGGTCCACGGCAGCAGCTGAGCGCGCTCGGCGGCCGCGATGTCTTCGGGCGATTCGAGTAGCTCGGACGTGCCGCGCACGATCACACTCCAACCGTTGATGATGTTGTGGTCATCGGCCTCGAACAGGACGCGGTCACTCATCACGGCGGTGATCAGCTTCGTGCCCTCCGCCGTACGGAACAACACCGTGCGCCGTTGCACCACGAAATTGACCGGGAAGATCTCCAGCCGGGTGCCGATCGTGGTGACGAACCGCCCGAGCGCGACGCTTGCGAGCAGACGCCAGCTTTCGTCCTCAGAGAGCACCGACACCGGGCTGGCCATGCACCCAACCCTAACTTCGCCGCGGCTAGGCGGCGTGGGGCCTGGCGAATTCGATCGCCAACATGAGTTCGGTTGGGCACTCGAACTCTTCGCGCGCGCCGGGCAGCGGCGGTGCGGTGGAACGGTAGACCGCACCGGTCGGCGTCACGAAAAAGGCGGTGTGTACCCCGTTTTCATCGAAGGTGTGTACCTGCCACCCCGCCGATTCCTTGGTGTAGTTGCAGCGCTCACACAATCCTTCGCCGTTGGCCGCGCTCGTCGCACCACCGCGGGCGCTGGGCTCGGCGTGGTCGGTGTGGCGGATGGGCGCATCGCAGTACGGCGTGCGGCAGGTGTCATCACGCAACGCGATGAAATCGGCCAATCCCTTGGGGAACAACCGCGCCCGCGACTCCATCGCCACCAACGCACCCGAGCTCGGATGCCGATACAGCCGCTGCAACGTCGCCTTCGACCGCTCATCGCCGACCGCGTCGGCCACCAACTTGCGGGCCACTTCCGCGGGCACCGGACCATAGCCACTGATATGGGCAGGCACCGGTGAACGGCCCAACAACGTCTCGTCGGTGATCACGAGTTTCACCGCGACCGGTTCAGCCACATCCGCCGGTCGGCCGGTGACGCGTTCGTAGACGGTGTCGGCCATGATCTGGCCGCGGGAGCGCTCGTCGTAGGTGGTGTCGGCGGCGTTTTTGCAGGCGGCGTAGACCGCGACGGCTCGGTCGACGGGCAACAGCACCGTCACATACGCCATGGTGTCGGGGGCCGGGCGGATCCACACGCCGCGGTCGGCGGCGGCCTTGGCCGCCCGTTCGACGACCGCCGCGGCATCCAGGCGCACCGCGATCTTGCGGGCCTCGGCCTTGACCCGACTGTTGCCCCAGCCCTGCAGCCGTGTCGTATCGGCGCACAGTTCGCCATCCAACCGGCGCCGGTCCTCCACCTCCAGGCAGGCCGATTCCCGCACGATCAGGGTGGCCCGCCATTCCGAGAGCATCCCCGCTTCCAGCGCGGCCAGGGTGTGGGGCATCTCGTGGACGAGTGCTTTGGCCAGCCCGAGATACTGGTCGCCTTTCTTGGGTGCCTCGCGCCGCGCCAACGCGACCTCGGCGGCCAAACCTTTGCCGCGTTTGGCGGCCGGCACTCCGTCGGCGGCTTCGCGGACGCGGCGCTTGGCATCCCACAACGCCGTCGCGCGGGCCTGGGCGGCCGCCAGCGCCGGTTTCAGCAGTTCGTACTTCTCGACCAGGGCGCGCAGCTCGTGCTCCGACGCTGTTATGTCTCAGGACATCGGTGACAGTTCTGCATCAGGACATCGGTGACAGTTCGGGTCGTCTTGGTGGTGACACTTCTGCCTTGAGGCTCGGGCGGTGGCTGTCAATGAACCTATCGATCCTCGTGTCCGCCTCGCGATCTCGCAGTGGCCCGATGATGCACCCCGCGGCGCGGTATCGACGTTCTGCGCCGAACACGGCATCTCTCGAAAGTCGTTCTACGAGTTACGCAAACGCGTCAAGACCGACGGGCCGGCCGCCGTACTCGAGCCCAGAACCCGACGGCCGAAGTCGAGCCCGTCGGCGCTGACCGATGAGGTCAAACAACAAGCCGTGGCGGTGCGGGCCGCCCTGGAAGCTTCCGGCCTTGACCACGGGCCGATCAGCGTCCATGACAAGATGGGTGCGCTCGGCCTGGGTCCAGTGCCCTCGGTCGCATCGCTGGCCCGGATTTTCCGCCGGGAAGGTGTGGCCAAGGCCGAGCCGAAGAAGAAGCCCCGCTCGGCGTGGCGGCGGTTCGTCTATCCAGCCCCGAACGCTTGCTGGCAGCTCGACGCCACCGGGTACGTGCTCACCGGTGGACGCCAGTGTGTGATCTTCCAACTCATCGATGACCACTCCCGCTACGCCGTCGCCTCCCATGTGGCCTGCAGCGAAACGGCCGAGGCTGCGATCGCGGTGTTCGACAAAGCTGTCGCCGCCCATGGTGTGCCGCAAAGGCTGTTGTCGGACAACGGAATCACGCTCAACCCTTCACGGCGCGGATACCTGGGCAAGCTTGTCGAACACGTCTCGAGGCTGGGTGTCGAGGCGATCACCGGCAAGCCCTACAAGCCGACCACCCAGGGCAAGAACGAACGCTTCCACCAGACCTTGTTCCGCTACCTGGACAAGCAACCGCTGGCTAACACGCTGGCCGAACTGCAAGCCCAAGTCGATGCGTTCGACGACATCTACAACACCGAACGCCCCCATCAGGGGCTGCCCGGGCGCGTGACACCCCGCACGGCTTGGGAGTCCACGGCGAAGGTACCGGCCCCACGCCCCAAACACGATCTGCCCTGGTTCGTCCCACTCGCCCCGAAGCCCAAGCGGCCAGCACCGCAGCCACAGGACCTGCCCGCCGGGACCCACATCATGACGCTGAGTACCGCCGGCACGGTCAGACTCGCCGGCGTCACCTACAAGGTCGA
The DNA here is from genome assembly GCF_049241375.1 of Mycolicibacterium wolinskyi str. Jessa 2025. Taxonomy (NCBI): domain Bacteria; kingdom Bacillati; phylum Actinomycetota; class Actinomycetes; order Mycobacteriales; family Mycobacteriaceae; genus Mycobacterium; species Mycolicibacterium wolinskyi. The sequence continues at coordinate 330,059 of NZ_CP185960.1, read as the reverse complement.
CGGACGACTGGCCTGCCAACAAGTCCTGGTCGTCACCAACGCCGAGAGCATCATCGTGGCCGACCTGGACGGCGAAGTCCTCATCGAGCACACCCGACCCCAAGCCGGAGTGAAATACGTCGGCAACGGACGCCCCCGCGGCCAACGCCCGAAGAGTGATGAAACGTCACCGATGTCCTGACACATCAACTGTCACCGATGTCCTGATGCAGAACTGTCACCGATGTCCTGAGACATCACACTCGTGCTCCGACGCCCCCGGATCGATATCGAACAAACTTTCGAACACATAGACGACACTACCCGCACCCACCGACAACTACCGTGCGCGTGCCGCCGCGACGATGTCGTCCACCGCCGCTTCGGCGCCGGATGCGGTGTCGACGCGGAGCACCGGTGTGCTCCACGGTTCGTATCTCCGGCTCAGGACCTGCTCCCACGTGGGAACGACGAGTCCGTCCAGATCCGACGTCCGCCTCTCGACTCGCTCGCGGTGCAGATCCGTGTCGCTACAGACGATCTCGATGTCGATGGCGACCGCATCGGCTGCTCCGGCGACATCGGCCCAGGCCCGCCGCGTGACACCGAGCGGGTTCACGCTGTCGGCGACGACGTCGTGCCCGGCCCGCAACAGATCGGACGCGACGCTGTACGCCACTTGGTAACCCGCATCGGGTGCGTTGTCCCAGCCGCCCGCCGCGGCGACGAGTCCGGACCGGACCATCGCGGCCTCGATCGTGTCGATACGCAGATGCACCGCACCCAGACGTTCGCCGACGCGGCGAGCCACGGTCGTCTTCCCGACCCCGGGAAGCCCCGAGAGCACCACAAGTACCCGACTCTCGCTCATCAGCCGCATAGTAGGGCCAAAAAGTTCACAGGCACTTCACAGCGGCTTCGGTCGTTATGGCGATATGAGCATCCCGCCATATGAGCCCCCGAAGACCCCTCCGACACACGGGGTGGGTAACAACCTGCTGTGCCCGAAGTGCGCCGGGGTCATGAAGACCTATGAACGCAACGGCATCCACCTCGAGCAGTGCGACACGTGCCGTGGCATCTTCCTGGACTTCGGCGAGCTCGAGGCGCTGACCCAGATGGAGAACCGGTTCGTGCAGTCCGCACCCCCGCCGCCACCGCCCCACTCCGGCTACGGCCAGAGTTACGGACACGCGAACTACGGGCCGGGCTGGGGCCATCGCGGCAACAAGCACTACCGCAAGCAGGGCTTCGGCCGGCTGTTCTTCTCCAGCTGAGGCATCCGCGCACAGGCCGCCGACAACATCTCGTCTTCGGGATCGTTCGCGGCGGCCTGGATGACGGCGGCGCGGGCGAAAGGTTCCAGCACCGGCCACGGGTCACCCGACGGCAGTGCTGGGCCGTCTGCCGCCCGGTAGGCGTCGACGAACGCGCCCCAGTCGGCGTCGGGAATCAGGCCCGCGGCCCAGAACCCGGCCGGGCGGGCCAGGTCCCACGCCGGATCGCCGACGCCGAGATCGTCGACATCGATGAGTTGCCATGGGCCCGGCGCACGGCGGCCCAGCTGGCCGAGATGGAAGTCGCCGTGTACGAGCGTGCGCGGGCGGTCGGCCGAACCGGCCCGCCATGCTTGATCGGGCAGACCGGCCGCGGCGCGCCCGATCATGTCGTATCCGCGGGCCCGAGCTACCGCGCGCCGCAGGCGAGCCGGCCAGCCGTGGGCGGGGAGCCTGGGCGCGAACGACGCGTTGTGCAGCCGCGCCAGCAGCTGCGCGATATCGGCCCACGGAACCGAATCCGGCTCTTCGGCAAGGGTTTCCATGAGCGGCCAGCGGGTTCGCCACCGGTCACCGACCCGTTCCGGCGTGAGCGACAGCGGGGTCACGAAGACGTCGAGCCCGCGGGCGACGTGCAGCCGGGCGGCCAGCGTCCGCGGGTCGGTACCCGGCCGGTGCAGCTTGTGCACGACAGCACCGTGCACGGTGATCTGCGCACCGGACCGGGTCTGCACCCCTTCAGTTTCCCAGCGTCAGCGCCGCGGCGGTGCCGTCTTCACCGCGGCGTTGATGCGGTTCCACGCGTTGATGGTCACCGCCATCGAGATGACCTGGCCGAGTTCACGTTCGGTGAAGGCGGCGGCGGCCCTGGCGTAAACCTCGTCGGAGACCGGGCCGTGGCTCAGGTCCGTCATGGCTTCGGTCAGCGCGAGTGCGGCCTGCTCTTGCTCGGTGAACAGGTCACCGGCCTCTTCCCACGCGGCGATGAGCGCGAGCCGCTGTTCGGTTTCGCCGTGCTGACGGGCGTCGTGGGTGTGCATGTCGAGGCAGAAGGCACAGCGGTTGAGCTGCGAGGCGCGGATCTTGATGAGCTCGGCGATGGTGGGGTCGATGTCCTTGGCCGATGCGTTGGACAGCGTCATCATGGCGTCGTAGAGCTCGGGTGAAGCCTTGTAGATCTTGAGCCGGTCGGTGGTCTTGGTGGGTTCGAGTGTTTGCGTCATGCCATAAACGCTAGCCACCAAAGTCCCGTCTAGATGGTTCAATCTATGGGTGAATTCGCAGTCCAATTCTGGCAGTCGGGACTTGCATCTCGAGCTGCGCACGGTCATCGAACCGGGCAGCCGGACCGCACGGGAACAGCTGATCCAGGCGCTGCGGGACGGTATCCGGTCCGGCCGGCTGGCCACCGGCACCGTGCTGCCGCCGTCGCGCACCCTGGCCGCCGATCTCGGGCTGGCCCGCAACACCGTCGCCGAGGCGTACGCCGAACTCGTCGCGGAAGGCTGGCTGGCCTCGCGGCAAGGCGCAGGCACCTGGGTCGCCAGATCCGCGGTGACGCCGCCGGCACGGCGGCCGCGGCGCACGACGATCGTTCCCAAGCACAACCTGATGCCCGGTTCGCCGGACGTCGCGGAGTTTCCGCGCACCGCGTGGCTGGCCTCGACGCGACGCGCGCTGTTGAACGCCCCGGTGTCCGCGCTGCGGATGGGTGATCCGCGCGGGCATGCCGAACTGCGGGAGGCGCTCGCCGAATACCTCGGCCGGGTCAGAGGTGTGCGCACGACACCCGAATCGATCGTCATCTGCGCCGGTGTGCGCGACGGCGTCGAACTGCTCGGCAAAGTGTTCGGGACAACCCGTCCGATCGCCGTGGAAGCATACGGGCTCTTCATCTTTCGCGACGCGTGGGCCGCGATGGGCATCGGGACCACGCCCATCGGGATCGACGAACAAGGTGCGGTGGTCGGCGATCTCGACGGGCTCGACACCCCGGCCGCACTGCTCACTCCGGCCCACCAGAGCCCGTTCGGCATGGCCCTGCATCCGGCGCGCCGCACGGCCGCCGTCGAGTGGGCGCGGCGCACCGGCGGCTACGTGATCGACGACGACTACGACGGCGAGTTCCGCTACGACCGCCAGCCGATCGGTGCCCTGCAGGCGCTCGATCCCGAACGGGTCATCTATCTGGGCTCGGCCAGCAAGGCCATGGCCCAGACGCTGCGCGTCGGTTGGATGGTTCTCCCCGAGGCGCTCATCGATCCGGTGATCGCGGCGGCCGGCGGACAGCAGTACCACGTCAACGCGATCACGTCGCTCACGCTGGCCGATTTCATCGGCACCGGCGGCTACGACCGCCACGTCCGGCGCATGCGCAACCGGTACCGACGCAGGCGGGACGCGCTGGTCGCCGCACTGGACGGGTTCGACGTCGGTATCGGCGGCCTGGCCGCCGGCGTGAACATGCTCCTGACCCTGCCCGACGGCGCCGAGCCCGAGGTGCTGCACCGGGCAGGCGAGGCGGGCATCGCGTTGAACGGGCTCGCGATCATGCGCCACCCCATGGCCGACCCGGCAATGCCCAATCCGGACGGGGTGCTCGTGGGCATCGGCGGGCCTGCCGAACACGCCTTCGGGCCCGCGGTCGACGCGCTCGTGGGCGTGCTCGCCGAGGTGTTGCGCTAGGTCTCGCCGCGCACGATCAGATCGGCGGGCCCCGTCGGCAACCGCCAGTGGAACACCAGACCGGCCAGCCGCAGCACGGTCGCGAGCACGGTGCCCACGACCAGACCCACCCACTGCGGGCCGAGATAGTCGATGGCGGCGTAGGCCGCCGCACCGAGCATCGCCGGAACGGCGTACAGCTCGTCGGGACCGAGCAGCATCGGCACCTCGCGCGCGAGTACGTCGCGGATGATGCCGCCGCCGATCGCGGTGGTCATGCCGATCAGCGCCGCCGCGAACCAGCTCGCGCCGTGATCCACCGCGATGGCCGCACCCGACGTCGCGAAGAAGCCCATGCCGATGGCGTCGAGCGTGAGCACGCTGCGCCTCATCCGGATGAACAGCCGCGCGGTCAACGTGGCCACCGCCGTGGCCACCAGGGCCACCGTGACGTTGGGCCAGTGCTGGATCGACGTCGGCGGGCTGATGTTGAGGAACAGGTCACGCACCACGCCGCCGCCGACGCCCGTCATGATCCCGAGCGCCGCAATGCCGAACAGGTCGAAGCCCTTGCGGATCGCGACCATCGCGCCCGACGACGCGAACACGGCGATACCGAGATAGTTGAGCACCATCTGCAACACACCCGCACGGTAGGCCCTCGCTAAGCTGCCCGAGTGGCCGACACCGCACCAACGACCCCGCGCCTGAGTCTGACGACGCAGGCGTTCCGGTTCATCGTCACCGGCGGATTGTCGGCGATCGTCGACTTCGGCCTGTATGTGGCGCTGCTCGCGACGGGCATGCACGTCAACATCGCCAAGACGCTGAGCTTCATCGCGGGCACCACCACGGCCTACCTGATCAACCGGCGCTGGACGTTCCAGGCGCCGCCCAGCAAGGCCCGGTTCATCGCGGTGTGCGTGCTGTACGCGCTGACCTACGCGGTGCAGGTCGGGATCAACTACGTGTTCTACATGGCCTGGGACGAGAAGCCGTGGCGCGTGCCCGTCGCATTCGTCATCGCCCAGGGCACCGCGACGGTCATCAACTTCGTGGTGCAGCGCGCGGTCATCTTCCGGCTGCGCTGAGCAGCGGCGGCTCGGTCTTGTCGCGGACCTCGGCCTCGGTGACACCGGGCGCGAGTTCGACGAGTTCGAGCCCGGCGGGAGTGACGTCGAGCACCGCGAGATCGGTGATGATGCGTTCGACGACGCCACGTCCCGTGTACGGCAGCGAGCACTCGTTGACGATCTTGTAGCTGCCGTCCCTGGCGATGTGTTCCATGAGCACGATGACGCGCCGGGCGCCGTGCACGAGGTCCATCGCACCGCCCATGCCCTTGACCATCTTTCCGGGGATCATCCAGTTCGCGATGTCGCCGGACGCCGAGACCTGCATGGCGCCGAGGATCGCGGCGTCGATCTTGCGCGCCCGGATCATGCCGAACGAGGTCGACGAGTCGAAGAACGACGCGCCGGGACGGACGGTGACGGTCTCCTTGCCCGCGTTGATCAGGTCGGGGCTCTCGTCGCCGTCTAGCGGATAGGCGCCGACGCCGAGGATCCCGTTCTCGCTCTGTAGGGACAGTTCGACATCGTCCGGGACGAACCCGGGCACCAGCGTGGGCAGTCCGATGCCGAGGTTGACGTACGAGCCGTCGGTCAGCTCGGCGGCTGCGCGGGCAGCCATCTGATCGCGTGTCCAGCTCATGCTGTCGTCCTCACGGTGCGCTTCTCGATTCGCTTGTCGGCGGCCTGCTCCGGGGTCAGCGCCACGACACGGTGCACGAACACCCCGGGGGTGTGGATGTCGTTGGGGTCGATCTCGCCGGGTTCGACGAGTTCTTCGACCTCGGCGATCGTGGTCTGCCCGCACATGGCCGCGAGTGGGTTGAAATTCCTTGCCGCGTCGCGATACACGAGATTGCCGTACCGGTCGCCCTTCCAGGCGCGGACAAGCGCGTAATCGCACGCGATCGATTCCTCGAGGATGTACTCGCGGCCGTCGAAGACCCGGGTCTCCTTGGCCGGCGACGCGACCGCGACCGTGCCGTCGGGCGCGTACCGCCACGGCAGCCCGCCGTCGGCGATCTGGGTGCCGACACCGGTCGCGGTGTAGAACGCGGGAATTCCGCTGCCGCCGGCGCGCATTCGCTCGGCGAGGGTGCCCTGCGGGGTCAGTTCGACTTCGAGTTCACCGGACAGGTACTGACGGGCGAACTCCTTGTTCTCGCCGACGTAGGAGGCCACCGTGCGCCGGATCCGGCCGGCCGCCAGCAGTATTCCCAGCCCCCAGTCGTCGACCCCGCAGTTGTTGGAGACGACTTCGAGATCGTCGGCCCCGTGCTCGAGCAGCGCTCCGATCAGGACAGCGGGTATGCCGCACAATCCGAAGCCACCGACGGCGAGCGACGCCCCGCTGGGGATGTCGGCAACCGCGCGTGCGGCACTGTCGACGACCTTGTCGAGTCCACGTCGCATCTCAGAACGCAACTGCCCCAGCACCTTTCAGACCGAGATACTGGCGCGCCTCATCCGGGGTGGCGGGTGTGCGATCGAACAGCGCGGCAAGTTGCGCGACCTTCTGCACGAGCTCCGCGTTCGACGACGCGTTCTCGGTCCTGGTGACCCGCAGGTTGTCCTCGAGTCCGACCCGCACGTTGCCGCCGAGGGTCAACGACAGGGCGGCCAGGCTGAACTCGCCGCGATACCCAACCCCGGCGGCCGACCAGGTGAACGAGTCCCTGCCGAAGACCCGCTCGGCGGTGCGCAACATGTGGATGAGCTGATCGGGTTCGGCGGCGTTGGCACCGAGCACACCGAGCACGAACTGCAGGTTGAACGGCGGCTCCAGCACGCCGTCCTTGACGAGCTGCTCGAGGTTGTAGATATGGCCGACGTCGTACACCTCGATCTCGGGGCGCGTCTGCGCCTGGCGCATCTGCTCGGCCATGTAGGTCATGTCTGCGAAGGTGTTCTTGAAGATGTAATCGGTTGTGCCTTCGAGGTATTCGCGTTCCCAGTCGGCGAACGGCAGATCGCGCGACGCGACCGGGAACAGCCCGAAGTTGAAGCTGCCTGCGTTGAACGTCGCCATCTCGGGACGGAACTTGAGGACCGAGGCCCGCTCTTCGACGGTCATGCCGCGACCTCCGCCGGTGGTCGGCTGGATGACGGCGTCGGTGTTCTTCTTCAGCTCAGTGAGCGCCCGCTCGAACAGATCGAGATCGGCGACCGGGCGTCCGGTCGCTTCCTCCCGCACGTGGACATGCAGAACGGACGCGCCGGCCTCGGCCGCCTTGACGCCCTCTTCGACGATCTGATCGACGGTGATCGGAATGGCCTTGCTCTGGGCGGGCACGGTCATGCCGCCGGTCAGCGCGCAGGTGATGATGACCTTGTCGTTCACGGTCTTACTCCTTCATTGGTTGGGTTCAGGCGGGGACTTCGGCGAGCGCTTCGAGCGTGGCCCGGCCCGGGGCCCGGCTCCCGCGCTCGCAGTCGTGCACGAGCTCGACGATGCGGGCGTTCAACGGGCTTGTGACACCGGCCTTCTGAGCTGTCGAGCACACCCCGCCGTTGATGACGTCGACCTCGGTGATCGCACCGCGTTCGAGGTCTTGCAGCATCGAGGCCTTGGTCGCGCCGAGCCGGTCCATCAGGATGCCCAGTGCGGCGTCGGCACGTTCGAGATCCGCCCCGGACCGGACGACGAGCCGATCCGGCTGCACACCGACGATCTCGTCGAGCTCGATGCCGGCCGCGTCGGCGACGTCGTAGGCCTCGGTCCACAGCCGGTAGGCGAGCTCGCGGCCGAGCGGCTCGGCCACGACCTCGCGGTACAGCATTCCGCTGACCGCCCCGAGCCCGGAGAACGTGCTGTTGAGCAAAAGCTTCGTCCAGATCTGGCCGACGATGCGCGACGAGATGCGTACCTCGGCCGCGGCCGAGAGGATGTCGCGCAGCTTCTCGATCCGTTGGCTGTCGCTGCCGTCGGCCTCGCCGATCACGAACGGTGCGACGGTGGTCTGCGCGAGGTGGCCGGGGCCCAGATTGGTCGCGCCCCACTCGGTGATGCCGATGACCAGCCGGTCCGGGCCGACGATCTGCTCGACGCTGTTCTGCACCAACCCGTTTCCGAGTGACACATAGGTGTCCACCAGGTCACCGGCGACCAGCGGCGGCAGCGCGACGTCGAGGTAGGGCGCCTTGAGGGTGACCAACGCATAGGAGAATCGACCCGGCAGGTCGGCGGGTTGGTCGACCGCGGTGATCGGGACGATCGACGTCTCGCCGAGCTCGTCGAACCGAAGCCCCGGCGAGTTCATCAACCGGACGTGTTCGGTGTTGGCGTCGAGCACCACTACGTCGTGTCCGGCGCGCGCGAGATGGGCCGCGGTGACACCGCCGATGGCGCCCGCGCCCACGACGAGGATTCGGTCGGTCATGCTGTTACCTCTTTCTCTGTGGTCTTCACCGGGGCGTCCTGAATCTTGAGGCTCAGGCTCACGACGGCTCCGATGAAGACGAGTGCGATGACGAACCACAGCCCGGCCGAGGGGTTGTCGGTCGCCGATTCGAGCAGCCCCATCACGAACGGCCCGACGAAACCGCCGAGGATGCCGAGGGTGTTCACGAGCGCCAGGCCGCCGGCCAGCGCCGCGCCTGCCAATCTGGAGGCCGGGACCGCGAACAGAATCGACTGGACGACAAAGAAAGTCGATGCCGCGACGCAGAACCCGACGAGTGCAAGAGCCGGCCCGGCGACCGCCCCGACCGTGAAGCCGATGACCATCGCGGCCATGCCGCCGAACAGCATCGTGCGGGAACGTCGCCCATCGGTCGCGTAGCGCGGCAACACGAGCGTGCCGATCGCGGCCGCGACCCACGGCAGCGCGGTGAGCAGACCGATCGTGAGGTCGGTCATCTCACCCCATTCGCCGATGATCCCGGGCAGGAAGTAGGTGAGGCTGTATACCGCGATCTGGTGGGTGAAGTAGACCGCGATGACCAAGAGGATCTGCTTGTCGCGGAACACCCCGGCGAACGAGTGGGTGCCCGAGGCCTGGGCGCCCTCCTGCTGCTCGCGGGCCAGCCGCGCGGTGAGCTCGCGGGCCTGTTGCGGGTCAAGCCATTTCGCGTCCTGCGGGCCGTTCGGCAGGAATTTGTACACGACGAACGCGAGTGCGACGGCGGGCAGGCCTTCGATGACGAACATCCACTGCCACCCGTGCCAGCCGAGCACGCCGTCCATGCCGAGCAGGGCACCGCCGATGGGCGCGCCCATGATGTTCGCGAGGCAGACCGCGACCAGGAAGGCACCGTTGGCCCGGGCCCGCTGCTCGCGCCCGAACCAGTACGTGAGGTAGAGCATCACGCCGGGAAACAGCCCGGCCTCGGCCATCCCGAGTAGCACCCGAAGGATATAGAAGGACACCGGTCCCTGGACGAAAGCCATGGCCGCCGACAGCAGGCCCCACGTCACCATGATCCGGGTGATCCACAGCCGGGCCCCGACGCGGTGCATGATGAGGTTGCTCGGCACCTCGCACAGCGAATAGGCCAGGAAGAACAGCCCGGCACCCAAACCGTATGCGGCCGCGGAGAGTCCGAGGTCTGCTTCGAGGTGGTTCTTGGCCAGACCGATGTTGGTTCGGTCGATGAACACGATGATGTAGGCCGCGATCAACAGCGGCATCAGCTTGCGGAAGATGAGCTTGTTCAGCTCGGTGTCCGTGCCCATGGCAAAGCCCCTTCTGCAGGGTGTCGAAAGGTAGTCCCGTGGGCGGTATTGCCCAGGGATCGCGGTGTTTTGGTTGTGTCAGGCGGCGGCGGCGCGGTTACGCGGGCAACCGCAGGTGGTGCCGATGCGGAGTTGGTGTGCGCGAAGAACCGATTGGAACGAGCCTCCGGCACCGTCGATGCGGCGGGTCAGGAGTTCGATTGCCTGCTCGGCCATTTCGCGGCGTGGTTGGTTGACCGTGGTGAGTTCGACGAGCGGAGACGTGCCGGGATACAGGCCGTCGAAACCGGTGACCGCGACGTCCTCGCCCACGTTGATCGCGTGCGCGCGAAGCGCGCTGATCGCGCCGAGAGCGATGGCGTCGCTGCCGCACACGATCACGTGTGGGATGGCTTTACGTGCGAGCACCTGCTCGACGGCGACGTAGCCACCGCGTTCGCTGAGATAGGTGCTGATGCGGTGCGAGGCGATGCTGCGGATCCCATGCGATTCGGCGGTGTGGACGAATCCTTCTTCCCTGGCGGCCGATGCGCTCGACGTACGGGGCCCGACGATCGTCACGATGTCGCGGTAGCCATGGCCCACAACGTGTTCCATCATCTCCGAGGCCGCGGCCCGGTCGTCGATCCCGACGAAGTCGGCGTCGATGCGCTCGATTCGCCGCGACAGCTGCACGAGTGGGATATGCGCACTGCGCAGCGCGCGGATGACGTCGCCGTCGTCGGGATGCAGCACGGTGAACACCACGCCGTCGACGTGGCGGGCGATCATGGCGTCCACCACCGAACGCAAGGTATCCGGATCTTCCTGGGTGTGGGCGAGGAACACCTCATAGCCACGGGCCCGGGCGGCGTCGATCGTGCCCGCCGCGATCTCGGTGTAGAAGGGATTGGCGATGTCGGTCAGGACCAGCCCGATGACCCGGGTCTGATGAGAGCGCAGCCGATCGGCACGTGCGCTGGAGATGTGCCCGAGCTCCTCGGCGACCTCCAGGATCCGCGCACGGGTCTGCTCGGAGACGCCGCTGCGGCCGTTCATCACATAAGAGACGGTTGCCGGCGAGACGCCGACCGCCCGCGCGACATCGGCCGCCGATACGCGTGCCCTCACCGGTTCACCTCCTCCACCGTGGTTGGTGCCCCGACGTTAAGTGTGACCCAAATCGTTAAGCAACGTTAAGTTGACCCGGCCCGCACCGGGGCGGCCGGAGTGCTGAATCGCGCGGTGAACGCCTCCGGATGAGTGCTGCCGACCACTGCCGATCGGGGTCCATGCCCAAGATCACAACTTAACGTTGCTGAACATCCGGATGCGCTCCTAGCGTTCCCCCAATGTCTGACCGCCACGCCACACCCACGATCGACGTCGTCGTCGATCTCAAGACCACCCTGGGCGAGGGACCGCTGTGGGACTGCGAGCAGCAATTGCTGTACTGGATCGACAGCGCGGACGGCCGCATCTTCCGCTCGACCGCGGACGGCTCGCAGATCCGAGCTTGGGACGTCGGTCAGAAGATCGGCTCGATGGCGCTGTGCCGCGACGGCGCGCACGCGATCGTCGCCCTCGCGAACGGGCTCCACAAGCTCGATCTGGCGGACGGCACCCTCACGGAATTGATCGACCCGGAAGCCGACCTGCCGAACAACCGGCTCAACGACGGCAAGGTCGACAAGCGCGGGCGCTTCGTGTTCGGGTCGATGGACACCCTGGAGGAATCCGCAAGCGGCAAGCTCTACAGCTACCGCCCGGACGGCTCACTCGCGGTGCTCGACGAGGGGATCACCGTGTCGAACGGTCCGTGCTGGAGCCCCGATGGCGAAACGCTGTACTTCTGCGACACCTGGACCGGTGAGATCTGGGCCTACGATTACGACCTCGACACCGGGGCGGTGGCCAACCGCCGCACGTTCGCCCGGGTCGACACGAGCTCGGGTGGCGCGGCCGACGGCGCGACGGTCGACGCCGACGGTTACCTGTGGCAGGCACTGGTCTACGGCGGCAAGATCATTCGGTACGCGCCGGACGGATCGATCGACCGCGTCATCGACTTTCCGGTCCGCAAACCCACGAGCGTCATGTTCGGCGGAGCCGATCTCGACGTCCTCTACGTGACGTCCATGGCACGCCCGCCGCTGCCGCGCTTCCCCGGCGACGGCCAGCTCCGTGGATCCCTGTTCGCGATCCGCGGCCTCGGAGTCCACGGCATTCCCGAAACCCGCTTCGGCGCATAGTCATCCACCCTCAAGGACGCACCCATGAAAGTTGCCTCGCCCCGCGGCTCCCTGCGCAACACGCACAAGTATTCGTGGATCTCGCTCGCCGTGTGCTGGCTGATCTGGATCCTCAACGCCTACGACCGCGAGATCATCCTGCGGCTCGGGCCCACGATCTCCGAGCAGTTCCACTTCAGCCCGGACGCGTGGGGTGCGATCGCGTCGCTCATCATGATTTCGCTTGCCGTGCTGGCGATCCCGGGTTCGACGCTCAGCGACAAATACGGCGGCGGGTGGAAACGCGCCCGCTTCCAGGTGCCGCTCGTAATCGGTTACACCGCACTCTCGTTCGTGTCGGGCCTGAAGGCCGTCAGCTCACATGCGGTCGCCTTCATCGCGCTGCGCGTCGGCGTCAACCTGGGCGCCGGGTGGGGTGAGCCGGTGGGCGTCAGCAACACCGCCGAATGGTGGCCCAAGGAGCGCCGCGGATTCGCACTCGGCGTGCACCACACGGGCTACCCCGTCGGATCACTGCTGAGCGGACTGTCCGCGGCCGTCGTGATCGCGGTTTTCGGCGCCTCCAACTGGTCCTACACCCTGTTTCTCGGCCTGATCGTCGCCGTCCCGCTCATGATCTTCTGGGGCCGGTACTCGACCGCAGATCGCATCGCCACGCTGTACGAGGACATCGCCGACAAGGGCCTCACCCCGCCCGAGGGCGACCTCGACCGGGCGGCCGGCGGGAAGGGCTTGATCTCGGCCTGTTTCCGGAACCGGTGCATAAATCTCACGGCGCTCACAACGCTGCTCACCCAGATCGTCTACATGGGCATCAACGTGGTGCTTCCGGCCTACCTCTACAACGTCGTCGGGCTCTCACTCGCCGAATCGGCAGGTCTCAGTGTCGTCTTCGCGTTCACCGGGATCCTCGGCCAGATTCTGTGGCCGACGCTGTCGGATGTGATCGGGCGCAAGACCACCATCATGGTCTGCGGCATCTGGATGGCGATCAGCGTGGCGTGCTTCTATTTCGCCACGTCGTCGCTGCTCGTCGTGGTCATCCAGTTGGCCTTCGGCTTGGTCGCAAACGCGGTGTGGCCCATCTACTACGCGGCGGCCTCCGACGCCGCACCGGAAGGTGCCGTCTCGACCGCGAACGGCATCATCACCACCGCCATGTTCATCGGCGGCGGCATCGCGCCACTGCTCATGGGGCGGCTGATCTCGCTGGGCGGCGGCTGGACCGCACACGGCGGCTACATCGTCTGCTTCTTCGTGATGTCGGCATGTGCGCTGGCAGGCGTGCTGCTCCAGCTGTTCCTGCGCCCGACGGAGTCGCCGGAGAACACGCAGGACGAGCAGTTGACCGCGTCCCCTTAGGTATCGGGGACGCGACCGTCGACGCGGTACGCTTCGGGACGATGGCAACGACCGAGTTTCCGACCACCACCAAGCGCTTGATGGGCTGGGGGCGCACCGCGCCGACCTATGCGCACGTGCTGTCGACCAGTGACCCCGAGGTCATCATCAAGGCCGTCGTGGCCGCGGCCGAAGAGGGTGGCCGTGGCGTGATCGCGCGTGGCCTCGGCCGCTCGTACGGAGACAACGCACAAAACGGTGGCGGCCTCGTCATCGACATGGCCGCGCTCAACCGCATCCACTCGATCGACTCGGGCACCAGGCTGGTCGACGTCGACGGTGGGGTGAACCTCGACCAGCTGATGAAAGCCGCGCTCCCCCACGGGTTGTGGGTGCCGGTACTGCCGGGCACGCGCCAGGTCACGATCGGCGGTGCGATCGGCTGCGACATCCACGGCAAGAACCACCACAGCGCGGGCAGCTTCGGCAACCACGTGCGCTCGATGGAGTTGCTGACCGCCAACGGCGAGGTGCTGCACCTGACACCGGATGGCGACAACGCCGACATCTTCTGGGCGACGGTGGGCGGCAACGGCCTCACCGGCATCATCCTGCGCGCGACGATCGAGATGACGCCCACCGAGACGGCCTATTTCATCGCCGACGGCGACGTGACGAAGACGCTCGACGAGACCATCGCGTTCCACAGCGACGGCAGCGAGTCCAATTACACGTACTCGAGCGCGTGGTTCGACGCGATCAGCAAGCCGCCCAAACTGGGCCGGGCCGCGATCTCCCGCGGCTCGCTGGCCAAGCTCGACCAACTGCCGCCCAAGCTGCAGAAGGATCCGCTGAAATTCGATGCGCCGCAATTACTTACCCTGCCCGACATCTTCCCGAACGGGCTCGCCAACAAGTTCACGTTCATGCCGATCGGCGAGTTGTGGTACCGCAAGTCGGGCACATACCGCAACAAGGTGCAGAACCTGACGCAGTTCTATCACCCGCTCGACATGTTCGGGGAGTGGAATCGCGCCTACGGCTCCGCCGGATTCGGCCAGTACCAGTTCGTGGTGCCCACCGAGGCCGTCGAAGAGTTCAAGGGCATCATCTACGACATCCAGCGTTCGGGGCACTACTCGTTCCTCAACGTCTTCAAGCTGTTCGGTCCCGGCAATCAGGCACCGCTGAGCTTCCCGATCCCGGGCTGGAACGTGTGCGTGGACTTCCCGATCAAGGCCGGGCTCAACGAGTTCCTCAACGATCTCGACAAGCGCGTCCTGGAGTTCGGCGGGCGCCTCTACACGGCCAAGGATTCGCGCACCACGGCTGAGACGTTCCACGCCATGTATCCGCGCATCGACGAGTGGATCGCGGTGCGGCGCAAAGTGGACCCCGACGGCGTCTTCGTGTCCGACATGGCGCGCCGGCTGGAGCTGCTCTAGCCCCTGACCTGCAGCGGAAGCGTCGAGAACTTTATTCTTGACTAATTCCAGAAAAGCAGTAAGACTTCTGTTCGTGGCCACGACTACGGACTTCCAGCACATGCTGCGGAGAGCCGACATGCGCGTGACCAGACCCCGGGTGGCGGTTCTCGGTGCGGTGCACACGCACCCGCACGCCGACACGGACACGATCATCCGTGCCGTACGAGAAGAGTTGCCCGATGTGTCGCACCAGGCCGTGTACGACTCGCTGCACGCGTTGACCGCAGCGCGTCTGGTGCGGCGCATCCAGCCGTCGGGCTCCGTGGCTCGCTACGAGTCACGAGTCGGCGACAACCACCATCACGTCGTGTGCCGATCGTGCGGTGCCATCGCCGACGTCGACTGTGCGGTCGGGGCAGCCCCTTGCCTGACCGCGTCCGACGACCACGGCTTCTCGATCGACGAAGCCGAGGTCGTCTACTGGGGCCTGTGCCCCGAATGCTCCACCGCGCCAAATAGTTAACACCCCTTAACCGACAGCCCCGGAAAGGATTTGTCATGGCCGAAGCCGAAACACACCCTCCGATTGGTGAAGCCCAAACCGAGCCCGCCGCAGGCTGCCCCATGCGCATCAAGCCGCCCGTCGAGGGTGGCAGCAACCGGGATTGGTGGCCCAATGCGGTCAACCTGAAGATCCTGCAGAAGGATCCCGAGGCCATCGACCCGATGGACGAGGGGTATGACTACCGCGAAGCGGTCCAGACGCTCGACTTCGAGCAGTTCCAAAAGGATTTCGATGAGCTGCTGACCAACTCCCAGGAGTGGTGGCCCGCCGACTTCGGTCACTACGGCCCGCTGTTCGTCCGGATGTCGTGGCACGCCGCGGGCACCTACCGCGTCGAGGACGGCCGCGGCGGCGGCGGCAAGGGCATGCAGCGCTTCGCGCCGCTCAACAGCTGGCCCGACAACGTGAGCCTCGACAAGGCCCGCCGCCTGCTCTGGCCGCTCAAGAAGAAGTACGGCAAGAAGATCTCGTGGTCCGACCTGATCGTCTACGCGGGCAACCGGGCGATGGAGCACATGGGCTTCAAGACGGCCGGTTTCGCGTTCGGCCGCCCGGATTACTGGGAGCCCGAGGAGGACATCTACTGGGGCGCCGAGCACGAGTGGCTGGGCTCGCAGGAGCGCTACGCCGGCGCCAACGGTGACCGCACCAAGCTGGAGAACCCGCTCGGTGCCAGCCACATGGGTCTGATCTACGTCAACCCCGAAGGCCCGGAAGGCAATCCGGATCCGGTGGCCGCGGCGATCGACATCCGCGAGACGTTCGGCCGCATGGCGATGAACGACATCGAGACCGCCGCGTTGATCGTCGGCGGCCACACCTTCGGCAAGACGCACGGTGCCACCGAGGTCGAGAACGGCCCGGAGCCAGAAGCCGCACCGCTTGAGCAGATGGGCCTCGGCTGGGCCAACTCGGGCGTCGGCAACGAGACCGTCAGCAGCGGCCTCGAGGTCACCTGGACGCACACCCCCACCAAGTGGGACAACAGCTTCCTGGAGATCCTCTACAGCAACGAGTGGGAGCTGACCAAGAGCCCCGCGGGCGCCCACCAGTGGAAGCCCAAGGACAACGGCTGGGCCAACTCGGTGCCGATGGCGCAGGGCAGCGGCAAGACCCACCCGTCGATGCTGACCACCGACCTGTCCATGCGGATGGACCCGATCTACGAGAAGATCACCCGCCGCTGGCTGGATCACCCCGAGGAACTCGCCGAGGAATACGCCAAGGCCTGGTTCAAGCTGCTGCACCGTGACATGGGTCCGGTGACCCGCTACCTCGGGCCGCTCGTGCCGAAGCAGACCTGGCAGTGGCAGGACGTCATCCCGGCAGGCAAGCCGCTGTCGGCCGACGACATCGCGAAGCTCAAGAGCGCGATCGCCGAGTCGGGTCTGACTGTGCAGCAACTGGTTTCGACCGCGTGGAAGGCGGCGTCGTCATACCGCCACAGCGACATGCGCGGCGGAGCCAACGGCGGCCGGATCCGGCTGCAGCCGCAGCTCGGCTGGGAGGTCAACGAGTCCGACGAGCTCGCCCAGGTGATCAGCAAGCTGGAGGAGATCCAGGCCGGTGCCGGCGTCGACGTGTCGTTCGCCGACCTGGTGGTGCTCGCGGGCAACGTCGGTATCGAGACGGCGGCCAAGGCGGCCGGCCACGACATCGAGGTGCCGTTCACCCCGGGCCGCGGCGACGCCACCCAGGAGCAGACCGACGTCGAGTCGTTCTCCTACCTGGAGCCCAAGGCCGACGGCTTCCGCAACTACGCGGGCAAGGGTCTGCAGTACCCGGCCGAGTACCACCTCATCGACCGCGCCAACCTGCTCAACCTGACGGCGCCCGAGATGACCGTGCTGCTCGGCGGCCTGCGCGGGCTGGACGTCAACCACGGCGGCACCAAGCTCGGTGTGCTCACCGACCGTCCGGGCCAGTTGACGAACGACTTCTTCGTCAACCTGACCGACATGAGCACCAAGTGGGCACCGTCGCCGGCTGACGACGGCACCTACGTCGGTACCGACCGGGCCAGCGGTGCCCAGAAGTACACGGCCAGCCGCGTCGACCTGCTGTTCGGTTCGAACTCGCAGCTGCGGGCGCTGGCCGAGGTCTACGCCGAGGACGACTCGAAGGACAAGTTCGTCAAGGACTTCGTCGCGGCGTGGGTCAAGGTGATGGACGCCGACCGGTTCGACGTCAAGAAGTAACGCTCGACAAGTGCCTGGACGCCCAGGCCGGCCAGTTGGCCGGTCTGGGCGTTCGGCGTTGGAGCGGGACTCGCACGGTACCCTCGTCACGATGTCCCCGAGGCTTGGAGCTGCACTAGATGGTGTTCGACGCCGTAGGTAACCCCCAGACGATCCTGCTGCTCGGCGGCACCTCCGAAATCGGGCTGGCGATCTGTGCGCGCTATCTGCGCAATGCCTCGGCCCGAGTCGTGCTGGCCGCGCTGCCCGACGATCCCGGCCGCGACGACGCCGCCGCGCAGATGCGCAACGCGGGCGCCAGTTCGGTCGAGGTGATCGACTTCGACGCCGTCGACACCGACAGTCACCCCGCCGTGATCGAGAAGGCTTTCTCCGGTGGCGATGTGGATGTGGCGATCGTGGCGTTCGGCCTGCTCGGCGACGCCGAGGAACTGTGGCAGAACCAGCGCAAAGCCGTCCAGATCGCCGAAATCAACTACACCGCAGCGGTTTCCGTCGGCGTGCTGCTCGGCGAGAAGATGCGCAAGCAGGGCTGGGGCCAGATCATCGCGATGAGCTCGGCGGCAGGCGAGCGCGTGCGCCGATCCAACTTCGTCTACGGCTCGACCAAGGCCGGGCTCGACGGGTTCTACCTCGGCCTCGGTGAGGCACTGCGGGAGTTCGGGGTCCGGGTGCTCGTCATCCGGCCCGGCCAGGTGCGCACCCGCATGAGCGCCCACGTCAAGGAAGCCCCGCTGACCGTCGACAAGGAGTACGTCGCCGAACTGGCCGTCACGTCGGCGGCGAAAGGCAAAGAACTCGTGTGGGCCCCGGGCGCGTTCCGGTACGTGATGATGGTGTTGCGGCACATCCCGCGACCCATCTTCCGCAAGCTTCCGATCTGATGGGGGCAGCGCCGGCGGGCAGGGCTCTCGGCCAGATGCTGATCGCCGTGCTGATCTCCTCGGCGGTGGCCGGGGTGGCGATCGCGGCGATCGCCCGCGTGGAATGGCCTGCCTACAACACCTCCAACCAGCTGCACGCGCTCACGACCCTGGGCCAGTTCGGTTGCCTGGCAGGCCTGTTCGCCGCCGGACTGATCTGGCGGCGAGGCCGCCGGACCCTGGCCCGGCTGTTCGCGCTGATCTTCCTGTCGGCGTTCTCGGTCGTGACGATCGCGATGCCGCTCGGTGCCACCAAGCTCTATCTGTTCGGCGTATCGGTCGACCAGCAGTTCCGCACCGAGTACCTGACGCGGCTCGCCGACACCCCCGGCCTGCACGACATGACCTACATCGGCCTGCCGCCGTACTACCCGGCGGGCTGGTTCTGGATGGGTGGCCGCATCGCCGCCGCGACCGGCACCCCGGCGTGGGAGATGTTCAAGCCATGGGCGATCGTGTCGATCACGATCGCCGTCGCAATCGCATTCGTGTTGTGGGCGGCGATGATCCGCTTCGAGTACGCGCTGATCGTCACCACCGCGAGCACCGCCGCGATGCTGGCCTACTCGCCCGCCGAACCGTACGCCGCGATCATCACGGTGCTGTTGGCCCCGGTGTTCGTGCTCGCGTGGTCCGGGCTGCGGGGCAAGAGCAGAAGCGGCGGGTGGGCCGCGATCGTCGGCGTCGGCATCTTCCTCGGCGTCGCCGCGCTCTTCTACACCCTGCTGCTCGGCTACGCCGCGTTCACGGTGACCATCATGGCGCTGTGCCTGGCCGTTTCCCGCCGCAGCATCGAACCGCTGCTGCGGCTCGCGGTCATCGCGGTGATCTCCGGGCTGATCGCGCTGCTCACCTGGGCGCCCTACCTGCTGGCCGCGCTGCGCGGCGAGCCCGCAGAGACCGGAACCGCCCAGCACTACCTGCCCGACGCCGGTGCACAGCTGACGTTCCCGATGCTGAGCTTCACGCTGCTCGGCGCACTGTGCATGGTCGGCACGCTGTGGCTCGTGGTCCGGGCGCGCACGTCGACGCGGGCCGGCGCGCTCGCCATCGCCGTGCTCGCGGTGTACGCGTGGTCACTGCTGTCGATGCTCACGACGCTCGTGGGCACGACGTTGCTGTCGTTCCGGTTGCAGCCGACCCTGACCGTATTGCTCACCGCCGCGGGGGCGTTCGGGTTCATCGAGGCGACGCTGGCGATCGCCCGGCGCTATCGGCCAGAGACCGGGCGCCGCGTCGTCCTCGCGGCGACGGCGGTGGGCGCCATCGGAGCGGTCACCTTCAGCCAGGACATCCCCGACGTGCTGCGGCCCGACATCAACGTCGCCTACACCGACACCGACGGCACCGGCCAGCGCGCCGACCGGCGGCCACCCGGCGCCGAGCGCTACTACCGCGAGATCGACGCGAAAATCCTCGAAGTCACCGGCGTGCCCCGCAACCAGACCGTGGTGCTCACAGCCGACTACAGCTTCCTGTCCTTCTACCCCTACTACGGTTTTCAGGGTCTGACGTCGCACTACGCCAACCCGCTCGCCCAATTCGACAAGCGCGCCGATGCCATCGAGGGCTGGGCCACGCTGAGCGACGCCGACCAGTTCGTCAAAGCGCTCGACGAACTGCCGTGGGCGCCGCCGACCGTGTTTCTGATGCGCCACGGCGCGAACGACACCTACACGCTGCGGCTGGCCTCGGACGTGTACCCGAACCAGCCCAACGTGCGCCGCTATCACGTGCAGCTCGACTCCGCGCTGTTCGACGATCCGCGTTTCGAGGTATCCGACATCGGGCCGTTCGTGCTCGCGATCAGGAAGCCCACTCCCGATGGCCATTAGTTCCGGCACCGACGCGCCATTAGCATCAAAGCCCGTGATCGAACGGGGCAGCAATCACCGGACCGCCCGGCTCATCGCGATTGTCGCGGGTTTGCTCGGAGTGCTGATGGCGGTGGCGACGCCGCTGCTGCCAGTCAAGCAGACCACCGCCCAGCTCAACTGGCCGCAGAACGGCGTCTGGCAGAGCGTCAACGCACCGCTGATCGGCTACGTCGCGACCGACCTGACCATCACCGTGCCGTGCCAGGCGGCGGCCGGCCTGGCCGATCCGCGTGACCGCGGCCGGTCGGTGCTGCTGTCGACGGTGCCCAAGCAGGCGCCGAAGGCGATCGACCGCGGTCTGCTGATCGAACGGGTCAACAACGATCTGCTGGTCATCGTCCGCAACACCCCGGTGGTCAGCGCCCCGCTGGACCAGGTGCTCAGCCCGGCCTGCCAGTACCTGACCTTCACGGCCCACGCCGACAAGGTGACCGGCGAGTTCGTCGGTCTCACCCAAGGCCCAGACGACGACGATCCGGGCGAACCGCTGCGCGGCGAGCGCGGCGGCTATGACTTCCGCCCGCAGATCGTCGGCGTCTTCACCGACCTGTCCGGGCCCGCGCCGGACGGTCTGAAGTTCTCGGCCACGATCGACTCCAGATACAGCAGCGCCCCCACGCTGCTCAAGATGCTGGCGATGATCATCGGCGTCGCGATGACCATCATCGCGCTGGGCGCGCTGCACGTGCTCGACACCGCCGACGGGGTACGGCACCGGCGGTTCCTGCCGCCGCGCTGGTGGTCGATGACGCCGCTGGACGGGCTCGTCACCGCGGTGTTGGTGTGGTGGCACTTCGTCGGCGCGAACACCTCCGACGACGGCTACATCCTGACCATGGCCAGGGTGTCCGAGCACGCCGGCTACATGGCGAACTACTACCGCTGGTTCGGCACCCCCGAGGCGCCGTTCGGCTGGTACTACGACCTGCTGGCGCTGTGGGCGCACGTCTCGACGAACAGCGTCTGGATGCGGCTGCCCACCCTGGTGATGGCGCTCGCGTGCTGGTGGGTGATCAGCCGCGAGGTGCTGCCGCGCCTCGGCCACGCGGTGAAGGTCAACCGGGCCGCGGCATGGACGGCCGCGGGCATGTTCCTGGCGTTCTGGCTGCCGCTCAACAACGGGTTGCGGCCCGAGCCCATCATCGCGCTCGGCATCCTGCTGACCTGGTGTTCGGTCGAGCGCGGTGTGGCCACCAACCGCATGCTCCCGGTGGCCATCGCGATCATCATCGGCGCGCTCACGCTGTTCTCGGGCCCGACCGGCATCGCGGCCGTCGGCGCGCTGCTGGTCGCCGTCGGACCGCTGAAAACCATTGTGGCCCGCCATACTTCGCGGTTCGGCTACCTGGCGCTGCTGGCCCCGATCCTCGCGGCCTGCACCGTGACCATCATCCTGATCTTCCGCGACCAGACCCTGGCCGGCGAGATCCAGGCCAGCACCTTCAAGTCTTCGGTCGGGCCGAGCCTGGCGTGGTTCGACGAGCACATCCGCTACTCGCGCCTGTTCACCACGAGCCCGGACGGCTCGGTGGCCCGCCGGTTCGCGGTCTTGACTCTGCTTCTGGCGCTTGCCGTCTCGGTCGCGATGTCGCTGCGCAAGGGGCGCATACCCGGCACCGCGGCCGGGCCGAGCCGGCGCATCGTCGGCATCACGATCATCTCGTTCTTCGCGATGATGTTCACCCCCACCAAGTGGACGCACCACTTCGGCGTGTTCGCCGGGCTCGCCGGATCGCTCGGCGCGCTGGCCGCCGTCGCAGTGATGGCCGCGGCCATGAAATCCCGGCGCAACCGGTCGATGTTCGCCGCCGCGGTGCTGTTCGTGATGGCACTGTCGTTCGCCACCGTCAACGGCTGGTGGTACGTGTCGAACTTCGGTGTGCCGTGGTCGAACTCCTTCCCCGAATGGAAGTTCGGCTTCACCACGATCCTGTTGGGCTTCGCGGTGCTGGCACTGCTCGGCGCGGCGTGGTTCCACTTCAGCGGGCGCGACAAATCGCCGGACGGCCCGCAGCGCCGGTGGCAACGGATACTGCAGTCCCCGCTCGCGATCGCGGCCTGGGTGCTCGTGATGTTCGAAGTGGTGTCGCTGACGCTCGCGATGACCAATCAGTACCCCGCCTGGTCCGTCGGCCGCTCCAACCTGGAAGCGCTCACCGGCAAGGGTTGCGGGCTGGCCGACGACGTCATGGTCGAGGAGAACGCCAACGCGGGCATGCTGACGCCCATCGGCGAACCACCCGGCGAGGCGCTCGGCGCGGTCATCTCGCAGGGCTTCGGCCCCAACGGCATACCGTCCGACGTCTCGGCCGACCCCGTGATGGAACAGCCGGGCTCGGACAACTTCGCCGACACCGACTCCGAAACCGTCACCGGCAGTGAAGTGGGAACCGAGGGCGGGACCACCGCGGCCGCGGGCGTCAACGGATCCCGCGCCCGGCTGCCCTACGGCCTGAACCCGGCCACCACACCCGTGCTCGGCAGCTGGCGGGCGGGCACCCAGCAGCCCGCGGTCATGCGCTCGGCGTGGTACCGGCTGCCCGATCGCGACCAGGCCGGACCGCTGCTCGTGGTCGCGGCGGCCGGACGCTTCGATCCCGGCGAGGTCGTGGTCCAGTGGGCCACCGACGAGGGCGCCGCCGCCAACAAACCGGGCGGCGGCATCGGGTTCGCCGACGTCGGCGCCGCCCCGGCCTGGCGCAACCTGCGTGCGCCGCTGGCCGCCATCCCGAGCGAGGCCACCCAGATCCGCTTGGTGGCCACCGACGACGACCTCGCACCGCAACACTGGATCGCGCTGACGCCGCCGCGCATCCCGCAACTGCGCACGCTGCAGGAAGTGGTCGGCTCATCCGATCCGGTGCTGCTCGACTGGCTCGTCGGCCTGGCGTTCCCGTGCCAGCGGCCCTTCGGCCACCAGTACGGCGTGACCGAGGTGCCCAAGTGGCGGATCCTGCCGGACCGGTTCGGCGCCGAGGCCAACTCCCCGGTGATGGACTACCTCGGCGGCGGCCCGCTGGGCATCTCCGAACTGCTACTGCGGCCATCGAGCGTGCCGACCTATCTCAAGGACGACTGGTTCCGTGACTGGGGCTCGCTGCAGCGGTTGACGCCGTGGTACCCGAATGCCGAACCGGCCCGCCTCGACCTCGGGACGGCCACGCGCAGCGGACTGTGGAGCCCCGCGCCGCTGCGGCTGAGCTGAGCCGGGTCGGCAGGGGAAACCGGTCTTCACATGTGGGTCGCCTACGATCGACCCTCGTGCCGGGCGATGAACAGCGTGAGCGAACAGCAGACAGCGCAGCGAACAAGCCGTCCCGCATCGCACGCCTGATCGCCGTCATCGCCGGCATCGCTGGTGTGTTGTTGTGCGGATTGGTTCCGCTGTTGCCGGTCGAGCAGACCACCGCGACGGTCCTGTGGCCGCAGGGCACCGGGGCGGACGGCAACATCACCGACGTCACCGCGCCGCTCGTGGCGGGGGCGCCCAAAGCGCTCGACGTCGCGATCCCGTGCCGCACCGTCGCCACGCTGCCCGCCGACGGCGGGGTGGTGTTCTCCACCAACCCCGCGGGCGGTATCGAAGCCGGCCGCAACGGCATGTTCGTCCGCGCCAACGCCGACGTCGTCTACGTCGCATTCCGCGACACCGTCGCCGCGGTCGCCCCCAGGGACGCGGTGAACTCCGGCGCATGCAGCGAGATCCGGGTGTGGGCCAACGTCGGGGCCGTCGGCGCCGACTTCGTCGGCATCCCCGGCGCGACCGGAACCCTGCCCGTCGACAAGCGGCCGCAGGTGTCGGGCCTGTTCACCGATCTGGCCGTGGCGCCGCAGCCGGGCCTGTCCGCGCGGGTCGACGTCGATACGCGGTTCATCACCTCACCCGGCGCGCTCAAGCTGCTCGTGATGGTGCTCGGCGTCGGCTGTGTGATCGCCTCGATCGTGGCGCTGTTCCTGCTCGACCGCATATCCGGCCGACGGCCGCCGCGCAGCCGCCGCCGGGTCGGCCTGTGGACCTGGCTGACCGACGCCGGCGTCATCGGCGGCCTGCTCGCGTGGCACGTTGTGGGCGCCCTGTCCTCCGACGACGGCTACAACCTCACGATCGCTCGCGTCTCCGCCGAGGCCGGCTACTCGGCCAACTACTACCGGTACTTCGGCGCCACCGAAGCCCCGTTCGACTGGTATCAGAGCGTGTTGGCGCACCTCGCCGCGATCAGCACCGACAGCGTCTGGATGCGCCTGCCCGCGACCGCGGCCGCGATCGCGACGTGGCTCATCATCAGCCGCGCCGTCCTGCCGAGAATCGGCAGGCGCGTCGCGGCCAACCGCGTCGCGGTGTTGACGGCGGGCGCGACGTTCCTCGCCGCGTGGCTGCCGTTCAACAACGGCCTGCGGCCCGAACCGCTCATCGCGTTCGCGGTCGTCGCGGTGTGGATGCTCGTCGAGTACACCATCGGCACCCGGCGGCTGTGGCCCGCCGCGATCGCGATCGTCATCGCGATGTTCTCCGTCACCCTCGCGCCGCAGGGCCTGATCGCACTCGCCCCGCTGTTCGTCGGCGCCCGCGCGATCGGGCGCATCGTCGGTGAGCGCCGCGCCCGCGACGGGATCCTCGCCTCGCTTGCCCCGCTCGCGGCGTCGGCGGCGCTGGTTTTCGTGATCGTGTTCCGCGACCAGACGCTCGCCACCGTCGCCGAATCGGTGCGCATCAAATATGTCGTCGGGCCGACCATCCCCTGGTACCAGGAATTCCTGCGGTACTACTTCCTCACGGTCGAGGACAGTGTCGACGGCTCGCTGACCCGCCGGTTCGCGGTGCTGGTGCTGCTGCTGTGCGTGTTCGGCGTGATCATGGTGCTGCTGCGCCGCGGCCGGGTGCCCGGTGCCGTGAGCGGACCGGTGTGGCGGCTCGCCGGTACGACAGCCATCGGGCTGCTGCTGCTGACGCTCACCCCGACGAAGTGGGCCGTGCAGTTCGGTGCCTTCGCCGGCCTGGCGGGTGCGCTCGGCGGTGTCACGGCCTTCGCGTTCGCCCGGGTCGGCCTGCACAGCCGCCGCAACCTGGCGCTGTACGTCACCGCGCTGCTGTTCATCCTCGCCTGGGCGACCTCGGGCCTCAACGGCTGGTTCTACGTCGGCAACTACGGCGTGCCGTGGTTCGACAAGCAGCCCGTCATCGTCGGCTTCCCGGTCACCACGATCTTCCTGGTGCTCGCGATCGCGGGCGGCCTGCTCGCCGGCTGGCTGCACTTCCGGATGGACTACGCCGGGCACACCGAGGTCGCCGACACCGGGCGCAACCGCGCGCTGGCGTCGACCCCGCTGCTCATCGTGGCGACCATCATGGTGGTGCTGGAGCTCGGCTCGATGCTCAAGGCGACGGTCGGCCGCTACCCCGTCTACACCACCGGCGCGGCCAACCTGGCGGCGCTGCGGTCGGGGTTGTCGGAGGACAGTTGCGCCATGGCCGATGCCGTACTGGTCGAGGCCGACACCAACGCGGGCATGCTGCAGCCCGTCCCCGGGCAGCGGTTCGGCGAATACGGCCCGCTCGGCGGTGAGGATCCCGTCGGATTCACCCCGAACGGCGTCAGCGACACGCTCGAGCCCGCCGAACCCGTCGCGGCCAACCCCGGCACCGTGAACTCCGACGGCCCGGTCGACAAACCCAACATCGGCATCGGCTACACCGCGGGCACGGGCGGCGGCTACGGCCCCGAGGGCGTCAACGGATCGCGGGTGTTCCTGCCGTTCGGTCTCGACCCCAAGCGCACGCCCGTGATGGGCAGCTTCGACGAGAACACCGTGGCCGCCAAGGCCACGTCGTCCTGGTACCAGTTGCCGCCGCGCACACCGGACCGGCCGCTCGTGACCGTCGCCGCGGCAGGCGCGATCTGGTACTACGAGGAAGACGGGTCGTTCAACTACGGCCAGTCGCTCAAGCTGCAGTGGGGCGTGCACCGGCCCGACGGCTCCTACCAGGCGCTCAACGAGGTGCAACCGATCGACATCTTCCAGCAGAAGGCGTGGCGCAACCTGCGCTTCCCGCTGACCACGGCGCCGCCCGAGGCCAACGTCGCCCGCATCGTCGCCGACGACCCGAACCTGTCCGAGGACCAGTGGTTCGCCTTCACGCCGCCGCGCGTGCCGGTGCTGCAGACCGCGCAGCAGTTCCTCGGCAGCCAGACGCCCGTGTTGATGGACATCGCGACCGCCGCGAACTTCCCGTGCCAGCGGCCGTTCGCCGAACGTCTCGGTGTCGCCGAGCTACCGGAGTACCGCATCATCCCGAACTTCAAGCAGATGGTGGCCTCGTCCAACCAGTGGCAGTCGGCCGCCGACGGCGGGCCGTTCCTGTTCATCCAGGCGCTGCTGCGGACCGAGGCGATCCCGACGTATCTGCGCGACGACTGGTATCGCGACTGGGGTTCGCTCGAGCGCTACATCCGGGTGGTGCCGCAGGATCGGGCGCCCAACGCCGTCATCGAGGAAGGATCGACGCGAGTGTTCGGTTGGAGTCGCGGCGGACCGATCAGGGCGCTGCCGTGATGAAAGACGTGAAGATCGCGCGCTGGGTCGCCACGATCGCAGGCCTGCTCGGGTTCGTGCTCGCCGTGGCCGTCCCGCTGCTGCCCGTCACGCAGACCACGGCGACGCTGAACTGGCCACAGCAGGGACAACTGGCCAATGTCACGGCGCCGTTGATCACCCAGGCCCCGGTGAGCCTGCGCGCGACGGTGCCGTGCTCGGTGGTCCGGGACATGCCCGCCGACGGCGGCCTCGTGTTCGGCACCGCACCCGAGGAGGGCCGCGACGCCGCGCTCAACGCGATGCTCGTCAACGTCTCGGAATCGCGCGTCGATGTGATCGTGCGCAACGTCCCGGTGGCCAGCGTGCCCCGCGACCGCGTGGCCGGCCCGGCCTGCCAGCGCATCGAGATCACGTCGAGCACCGACGGCACGTACGCCGAGTTCGTCGGCCTGAACAAGGCCGACGGATCTCCGCAACGCACCGGCTACGCCGACCCGAACCTGCGCCCCGCGATCGTCGGCGTGTTCACCGACCTGACCGGCGCTGCGCCACAAGGGCTCTCGGTATCGGCCGAGATCGACACCCGGTTCACGACCCACCCGACGCCGCTCAAGCTCGCGGCGATGCTGCTGGCGATCGTCTCGACCGTCATCGCGCTGCTCGCCCTGTGGCGTCTTGACCAGCTCGACGGTCACCGCATGCACCGGCTGATCCCGACCCGCTGGCGCACCCTCACCGCGGTCGACGGCGTCGTCGTCGGCGGGTTCCTGGCGTGGTACGTCATCGGCGCCAACTCGTCCGACGACGGCTACATCCTGCAGATGGCGCGCACCGCCGACCATGCCGGCTACATGGCCAACTACTTCCGCTGGTTCGGCAGCCCAGAGGACCCGTTCGGCTGGTACTACAACCTGCTGGCCTTGATGACCCATATCAGCGACGCCAGCATCTGGATCCGGCTGCCTGACCTCGTCTGCGCCCTGGTCTGCTGGCTGCTGCTGTCTCGTGAGGTGGTGCCGCGACTAGGGCCCGCCGTGTCGGGCAGCAGGCCCGCGCTGTGGGCCGCCGGCCTCGTCCTGCTGGGCGCGTGGATGCCGTTCAACAACGGTCTTCGGCCCGAAGGCCAGATCGCGACGGGCGCGCTGATCACCTATGTGCTGATCGAACGTGCCGTCACCTCGGGCCGGCTGAGCCCGGCCGCGCTCGCGATCACGACGGCCGCGTTCACCCTCGGCATCCAACCGACCGGCCTGATCGCCGTCGCGGCGCTGCTCGCGGGCGGCAGGCCGATCCTGCGCATCCTGATGCGGCGGCGCCGCATGGTCGGGACGTGGCCGCTCGTCGCACCGCTGCTGGCCGCGGGCACCGTGATCCTGGCCGTGGTGTTCGCCGACCAGACGCTGGCAACGGTGTTGGAAGCCACCAGGATTCGCACGGCGATCGGGCCCAGCCAGGAATGGTGGACCGAGAACCTGCGCTACTACTACCTGATCCTGCCCACGACCGACGGCGCGATCTCACGGCGCGTGGCATTCGTGTTCACCGCGATGTGCCTGTTCCCGTCGCTGTTCATGATGTTGCGGCGCAAGCGGGTCGCCGGTGTGGCACGAGGCCCGGCGTGGCGGCTGATGGGCATCATCTTCGCCACCATGTTCTTCCTGATGTTCACGCCCACCAAGTGGATTCACCACTTCGGGCTGTTCGCCGCCGTGGGCGGTGCGATGGCGGCACTCACCACCGTGCTGGTCTCACCGGCCGTGCTGAGGTCGGCGCGAAACCGGATGGCGTTCCTGGCGCTCGTGTTCTTCGTGCTGGCGTTCTGCTTCGCGTCGACCAACGGCTGGTGGTACGTCTCGAACTTCGGTGCGCCGTTCAACACTTCGGTGCCCGAGTTCGGCGGTGTCACGGTCAGTGCGGTCTTCTTCGCGCTGTCGGCCATCGCGGCGCTGTGGGCGTTCTGGATCCACCTGACCGACCGCGGTGACTCCAAGTTGGTCGACCGGCTCACCGCCGCGCCCGTCCCGATCGCTGCCGGCTTCATGGTCGTCGTCTTCATCGCGTCCATGGTGATCGGCGTCGTGCGTCAATACCCGACCTACTCCAACGGGTGGGCCAACATCCGCGCGTTCGCGGGTGGCTGCGGCCTGGCCGACGACGTCCTGGTCGAACCGGACTCCAACTCGGGCTTCCTGCAGGCGATGCCGGGCAACTACGGTCCGCTCGGGCCGCTGGGCGGCGAGAACCCGGCAGGCTTCTCCCCCAACGGCGTTCCCGACCGGATCATCGCCGAGGCCATCAGGCTCAACAACCCGCAGCCCGGCACCGACTACGACTGGAACCAGTCCATCAAGCTGGACACGCCAGGCATCAACGGCTCCACCGTGCCGCTGCCCTACGGCCTCGACCCGGCACGCGTCCCGGTCGCAGGCACGTATTCGCTTGGGGCACAGCAGGAGAGCAAGCTCGCCTCGGCGTGGTATGAGCTGCCCGCACCCGACGACTCCCACCCCCTCGTGGTGATCACGGCCGCGGGCACGATCACGGGAACCAGTGTCGCCGAGGGTCTGACGACCGCTCAGACCGTCGAACTCGAATACGCCCGCCGCGGGCCGGACGGTGCTCCGGTGCCCGCGGGCCGGGTCAAACCGTTCGACGTCGGCCCCACGCCGTCCTGGCGCAACCTGCGCTACCCGCGCGCCGAGATCCCCACCGACGCGGTCGCGGTACGCGTGATCGCCGAGGACCTGTCGCTGAGCCAGGGGGACTGGATCGCCGTCACACCGCCGCGCGTGCCCGAGGTGCGGTCGGTGCAGGAGTACATCGGCTCCGAGCAGCCCGTGCTGATGGACTGGGCGGTCGGACTCGCGTTCCCGTGCCAGCAGCCCATGCTGCACGCCAACGGCGTCACCGACATACCCAAGTTCCGGATCTCGCCCGACTACTACGCCAAGCTGCAGAGCACCGACACGTGGCAGGACGGCATCAACGGCGGCCTGCTGGGCATCACCGACCTGCTGCTGCGGGCCTCGGTGATGTCGACGTACCTGTCGAACGACTGGGGCCAGGACTGGGGCTCACTGCGCAGGTTCGACACGATCGTCGACGCCGAGCCGGCCCAGATCGAACTCGGTGAGTCCACCCACAGCGGGCTGTACAAGCCGGGCCGCATCCGGATCGGTCCGTAGCCCCGTACGGTCGAGGCATGAGATCTAGCGGGTGCGCAGGTACTTCAACGCTTGCGCCGCCGCGTTCGCACCGCACATACCGTGGGCACCCGGGCCCGGCGGGGTGGCGGCCGAGCAGATATAGGTGCCCGGTAACCCGACCGAGTAGGGGCTCAGCGTGGGACGCGGGCCGAACACGAGTTGTCTGACGTCCTTGGCGCCCGTGCAGATGTCACCGCCGACGTAATTGGCGTTGTACACCGACATCTCGGTGGTCGAGCGCACGGCGGTTCCGACGATCCGCTCGCGGAAGCCGGGAGCGAACCGCTCGAACTGAGCGATCATCGCGTCCGTGGCGTCACCGGTATAGCCATGCGGCACATGGGCATAGGCGTACACCGGGTTGACGTCGCCCGCCGAGCGGCCCGGATCGGCCACGTACTGCTGGCCGACCAGGACGAACGGGCGCTGCGGCATGCGGCCCGCGTGGATGTCGCGTTCGGTCGCCGCGATCTCGTCGATGTCACCGCCCAGGTGAACCGTCCCGGCGCGGCCGACGTGCGGGTTGGTCCACGGCACCGGGCCTTCTAGCGCGAAGTCCACCTTGAAAGCGCCTGGACCGTAACGGAACCGGCGATAACCACGGGCGGTGCGGCGCGGCAGCCGGTCGCCGAGAATGTCTGCGACCGCGGTCGGCGTGAGATCGAACATCGTGATGTCGGCGGGCGGAAGATCCGCGGCCGACGCGACCCGGACGCCCGTCTGCACCTTGCCGCCGGCATCGGCCAGTGCGGCCGCCAACGCATCGGTGATCGACTGCGATCCGCCCTCGGCAACCGCCCAGCCGTGCCGGTGCCCGGCCGTGATGATGCCCAGCCCGATCGCCGACGTCATCGGGTAGTGCAACGGCCGGAAGGTATGTGCGGCAACGCCGCCGAACAAAGCCCTCGCCCGCGGCGTGCGGAACGCCCGGGCGAACACCGCTGCGGGCAGAAGCGTCGGCGCACCGAACCGGGCCAGTGCGAGCGGGTGTTTGGGTATCCGCAGCAGCGGGCCCATGATGTCGTCGGCGAGCGTGTCGAAACGCGCGGACGGGCCGCCGAACAACATGCGCCACCGTGCGCCGTCGGAACCGAGACCCGCGGCGGTGTCGTCGACGCTGCGGTACAACAGCCCCGCGTCACCGCCATCGAGTGGGTGCGCACAGTCGATGTCGGGCCAGCGCCACCGCAAGCCGTGGCGCTGCAGGTCCAGGCCCGCGAGAAAGGCCGATCCGACGGCCATCGGGTGAATCGCCGCGCAGTCGTCATGGATCAGGCCGGGAACAATGCCCTCGCTCGAGCGCACTCCGCCGCCGACCGTGTCCGCGGCTTCGAGGACGGTGACCTCGACACCGTTGACCGCCAACGTGATTGCGGCCGCGAGCCCGTTCGGCCCGCCGCCGACCACGACCGCTGCGCTCATGGGCGATCCCCCTTCGCCGTCACTCCAGAGCACTCTAGCGGCCCGTGCGCCCAGCCAACCCGCCAGAGCTGTGGAGAACTTGTGGATCGTTTTCCGGCGGTGCGCCGACACCGCAGCTCAGCGGCAGCGCAGGCGAATTACACGCTTGTGAGTAACGGCGTGGGAAGAACGCCCACCGCAAACGGCTAGATCGGGAGCAGGCCGTGCTTGCGCTGCACACGGCCGTGCTTCTGCTTGTCGCGCAACAGATGAAGCGACTTGCGCAGCAGCAGCCGGGTCTCGTGCGGCTGGATGACGGCGTCGATGAATCCGCGCTCGGCCGCGATCCACGGCGTGGCCATGTTCTCGTTGTAGCCCTTGATGAAGTCGTCGCGGATCTTGCGCACCTCGGGCGCGGTTGGATCCGGGAAGCGCTTCACCAGCAGCTGCGCCGCGCCCTCGGCGCCGATCACCGCGATACGCGCGGTCGGCCACGCGAAGTTGAGATCCGCCGACAGCTGCTTGGAGCCCATCACCGCGTACGCGCCACCGTAGGACTTGCGGATCGTGATGGTGACCTTCGGGACGTCGGCCTCCACGACGGCGTTGAGGAACCGGCCGCCGCGTTTGATGATGCCGCCCTTCTCCTGCTCGACACCGGGCAGGAAGCCGGGGGTGTCGACCACGAAGATCAACGGCAGGTTGTAGGAGTCGCAGAACCGGACGAACCCGGCCGCCTTGTCCGAAGCCTCGTTGTCGATGGCGCCCGACATGTGCATGGGCTGGTTGGCGATGACCCCGACCGGATACCCGTCGACCCGCGCGAACGCGGTGATCATCGACTGCCCGCGCTGCGCAGCCACGTCGAACACGTCGCCGTCGTCGAAGATGCGCAGCAGGATCTCGTGCATGTCGTAGGCCATGTTGTCGGCGTCCGGCACGATCGAATCGAGCTCGAGATCGTGCGGCGTGATCTCCGGTTCCAGGCCAGGGTTGACGATCGGTGCGTCGTCAAAAGTGTTGGCCGGCAGGAAGCTCAGGTAATCGCGGACGTACTGGAAGGCGGCCTTCTCGTCCTCGACCACCTGGTGGATGTTGCCGTACCGCGCCTGGGCGTCAGCGCCGCCGAGCTCGTCGAGGCTGACGTCCTCACCCGTCACGTCCTTGATGACGTCCGGACCCGTCACGAACATGTAGCCCTGGTCGCGCACCGCGACCACGAGGTCGGTCTGGATCGGCGAATACACCGCTCCGCCTGCGCATTTGCCGAGGATGATCGAGATCTCCGGCACGAAGCCGCGCAGCAGTTCGTGGCGCCTGCCCAGTTCGGCGTACCAGGCCAGCGAGGTCACCGCGTCCTGGATGCGCGCGCCACCGGAGTCGTTGATGCCGATCATCGGGCAGCCGACCATGGCCACCCACTCCATGAGCCGGGCGACCTTGCGGCCGAACATCTCGCCGACCGTGCCCTGGAACACCGTCTGGTCGTGGCTGAACACGCCGACCGGGCGGCCGTTGATCGTGCCGTGGCCCGTGACGACGCCGTCGCCGAACAGCGCGTTGGGATCGCCGGGCGTCTTGCAGAGCGCGCCGATCTCCAGGAAGCTGCCAGGATCGAGCAGTGCGTGGATGCGGGCCCGCGCGCTGGGGATACCCTTCTTCTCCCGCTTCGCGACGGCCTTCTCACCGCCGGGTTCCTTTGCCAGTTCGAGCTTTTCGCGGAGTTCGGCCAGCAGCTCGGCAGTGGTCTTGTTCGTCACTTGTGCTCGCTCTCAGCTTCGATACGGTTGAGCGCCTCGCTCATATGCGCACCCACTTTGGCAATGTACGGCTCGTCGATGGCCTGGATGTGCTCACCCCCGATGTGCACAACCTCGAGGTCCGACGCGTATTCGCCCCAGCCGCCATCGGGCTGACGCGTCGCGTACGCGGGCTCGAACACGATCGCGTCATCGTGATAGCGGTCGGCCATGTAGAGCGTGACATGCCCGTCGTAGGGCTTCATCTCCACGGTGTCGAGCGCGCGGTTGTCGAGGTAGGACGTGCGCTGGTGCTCGATGATCCCGCCGGGGATCTGCACACCGCTCTCCTTGACGACCTCGAGGACGAACTTGACCTGGCCCTCGTCGTCGAGCTTCTCCAGTTCCTCGTAAGGGATCTCGGGCACCTCGACGTTGAACGTACGCTCGGCGAACCGCGCGTAGCGGTCCCAGCGGGCGCGCATGCCTTCCTTCGACTGGTCGATCGGCTCGCCGGGGCGCACCGTGTCGATCAGCCCGACGAACCGCACGTCGGCGCCGGACTGCTTGAGCCCGATCGCACACGCGTAAGCCAGTGCCCCACCGAGCGACCAGCCGGCCAGCACGAACGGACCCTTGTGCATCTCCAGCAGTTTCGGCACGTATTCGGCCGCGCGCTCCTCGACGGAGCCCTCGACGCGCTCGATGCCGTAGATCGGGGTGTCGGCAGGCAACCGCTTCATGAGCGGCTCATAGACCACCGTCGACCCGCCCGCCGGATGGAAGACGAAGACGGGGACATGCGACGAGCCCTCTTTCGGCGCCCGCAGCGTGCGGACGAACCCGTCGACCACACCTTCCTCGAGCTGATCGCGAACGGTGCTCGACAACTCCTCGATGGTCTTGGCCGACTTCACGTCGTCGACCGTGATGATGCCCTCGGCACGCTCCGACAGGCGTTCGGCCATCTTGGTCGCGGTCGCATCGTCGATCGCGGGCAGCTCGTTGAAGATGCCGCCCGGCGACTTGCCGGTGACGATCGCCCACGTCGCGAACGTGACCCGCTCGGCGGCATCCCGCGGCGGCACGTCGGCGCCGAGTGCCTCGGTAACGGCCTCCTGGGTCAGCACCTTGGCGGCAGCCGCGGCGGCGGTCGCCTTGTTCGGGCCGGACGGGCCCGAGGGATCCGTCGGCGGCGGCGGGACTGCCGGGCCGCTGGGATCAGTTGGCGGCGGCGGGATCTCGAGCTTCAACTCCCCGTCGTCGGCAGGCGACTCGGCCGCCTTGTCCGCGGCAATGGGATGCCCGGCCTCGGAGAGCTTGGCCTCGACCTCGGCGACACTCGACGCCCCGCCGAGAAGCTCGGCCTGCTCAGCGGCAATCTGCTCGGCCGTCTTGCCCTTCTGGGACTCGGCGAGCTGATCCACCTCGTCGCGATGCTCGATCGCGTACTTGATGAGCTCCTCGACGTTGTAGAGGTTGGCGTCGCGCACCGCGGTCAGCTGGATCGGCGGCAGGTCGAAGTCGTACTCGACACGGTTCTTGATGCGGACCGCCATCAGCGAATCGAGACCGAGCTCGATCAGCGGCACCTCCCACGGCAGGTCCTCTGGCTCGTAACCCATTGCGGCGCCGACGATGGTGCCGAGCCGCTGCGCGACGGTCTCACCCGAATCCGGTGACCACTTCTGGAACTCGGCGCCCATGCCGGCTCCGGATGTCAGGTTGTCGTGCAGGATTTCGGCATCCTGCTCGGGCTCGGGCTCGGTAACCGCGGCGACCTCGGTGGCAGCGGTGGCGGCACCGACCGCGGTCGGCAGCGCCGCCGCGGCACCGCCACGGGTCACGATCGCGTCGTAGACGAGCGTGAAGGATTCCTCGATGCGCGCATGCACCTGCACGGTCGCACCGCCGGGATGACGCGTCAGCGTCGTGACCAGCCGCGCGCCATCGGCGGGCACCGCGCGCTGCTCGAACGCCGTCAGCTTGGCATCCGGAAGCACCTGCGCGGCAGCGGCTTTGACGAGCGCGGCCAGATCGGCGGCACCCTTCGGCACGTACTCCCACACGTGTTTGCCGTCCGGCGTCGCGACGTGGTTGCCCGGCATGACCGCCGAGCTGTCACCGGTGAAGTGCGCATCGAGCCAGTGCTGCTTGCGCTTGAACCGCGTCGGCGGGATGTTGGCGAAGTCCAGCGCCCCGGCCAGCCCGGTCGACCGGCGCGGGAACAGGGTCCGGAAGTCGATGTCGTGGCCGTGCACGTACAGCTGTGCCATGGCCGAGATCATCGAGGCGACCTCGTCCTGCTTGCGGGCGAGCGTCGGAATGAGCTGCGCGTCGTGCAGACCCGCCGACGCCGTCGTCAGCCCGACCTGCATGAGCGCCACCGGGTTCGGCGCGAGCTCGAGGAACGTGGTGTGGCCGTTGTCGACGGCGTTGCGGATGCCGTGCGTGAAGTAGACGCTGTGGCGCAGCCCCTTCTTCCAGTAGTCCACGTCATGGATCGGCTCCGAGCCCGCGCGGATGAGGCGGCCTTCGTGCACGGTCGAGAAGTACGCCGTCTCAAGCGGTTTCGGCTCGATGCCCTGCAGTTCGGCGGCCAACTCGCCGAGCAGCGGATCCATCTGCTGGGTGTGGCTGGCGCCCTTGGTCTGGAACTTGCGGGCGAACTTGCCCTCCGACTCGGCGCGCGCGATGATCGCGTCGACCTGGTCGGGCGGACCGCCGATGACCGTCTGGTTCGGTGCCGCGTAGACGCACACCTCCAGGTCCGGGTAGTCGGAGAACACCGTCTTGATCTCGTCGGCGGAGTACTCCACCAGCGCCATCAGCCGGATGTACTCGCCGAACAGCATCGCCTCGCCCTCACCCATCAGGTGGGCACGCGAGCAGATGGTGCGCGTCGCGTCGGCCAGCGACAGGCCGCCGGAGAAGTAGGCCGCGGCCGCTTCACCGAGTGACTGGCCCACCACCGCAGCGGGTTTCGCGCCGTGGTGGCGGAGCAGTTCACCGAGCGCGATCTGGATGGCGAAGATCACCAACTGGACCACTTCGATGGGATATTCGCACGTGGCGTCGGTGTAGTCGACGGAGTCGTCGAGGATCAGCTCGAGGATCGAATAGCCGCGCTCGTCCTGGATCAACGCGTCGACCTTGTCGATCCACTCGGCGAAAACGGGCTCGCGCAGGTAGAGACTCTTGCCCATCTTGCGGTGCTGGGCACCGAATCCGGCGAGCACCCACACCGGTCCGTTGGTCACCGGGCCGTCGGCGGTGATCACGCTCGGATGCTGCTTGCCCTCGGCCAGCGCGCGCAGGCCCTTGATCGCCTCGTCGTGGTCGTGGGCCAACACCACTGCGCGGGACCGGCCGTGGTTGCGCCGCGACAGCGACCGCCCGATCGATTCGAGCGACGACGCGCGGCCTTCCGCGCTGTCGATCCAGTCGGCGAGCTCAGCCGCCGCAGCCTTCTTGCGCGAGGTCAGGAATGCCGAAACAGCGAGCGGGACAACCTTCTTCGTCGGCTCGGCCGCCTCAGCCGCCTCGAGTTCCGCGCGGGCGACCTCGAGCAGGCGCTTGGCTTCGTCGGTCAGCCCGGGCAGTTCGTGGCCGGCCTCGTCGTAGGACGGGTAGCCGTCGCCATCGCCGGACTCCTCGTCGTCGTGGATGAACTCGCCGTACTCGTCCATCCGCACACCGCCCACGTAAACGGCGTTGGCATCGCCGGAGGCCGACTTGTCCTCGGACACTTCGGGTTCGGGCTCGGGCTCGACGAGATCGCTCGGCAGCACCTCACGCAGCACCAGGTGGGCGTTGGCGCCGCCGAAGCCGAAGCCCGAAACACCGGTGATGGCGTGCCCGCTGTAGCGCGGCCAATCCGAGACGGTGTCGTTGACCTTGAGGTGTTCCTTATCGAAGTCGATGTAGGGGTTGGGCCCCGCGTAGTTGATCGACGGCGGCAGCTTGTCGTTGGCGAGCGACAGCGTCATCTTGGCCAGGCTCGCCGCACCCGCGGCCGACTCCAGATGGCCCACATTGGATTTCACCGCGCCCAGCAGCGCAGGCTTGTCGGCGGCGCGGCCACGGCCGACCACGCGGCCCAGTGCGTCGGCCTCGATCGGGTCGCCCAGGATCGTGCCGGTGCCGTGCGCCTCGATGTAGTCGACGTCGCGCGGATTGATGCCGGCGTCCTTGTAGGCCTTGCGCAGCACCTCGGCCTGCGCGTCGGGGTTGGGCGCCAACAGGCCGTTGGACCGGCCGTCGTGGTTGACCGCGCTGCCCGCGATGACCGCAAGGATCTGATCGCCGTCGCGGCGGGCATCGGAGACGCGCTTGAGAATCAGCATGCCGCCGCCCTCGGAACGCGCGTAGCCGTCGGCATCCGACGAGAACGACTTGATCCGGCCGTCGGACGCCAGCACGCCACCGACCTCGTCGAAACCGACCGTCACGAGCGGTGTGATCAACGCGTTGACACCGCCGACGACCGCGACGTCGGCCTCACCGGCCCGCAGCGCCTGCACGCCCTGATGCGCGGCCACAAGCGAACTCGAGCACGCGGTGTCGACCGACACCGAGGGCCCGCGGAAGTCGTAGAAGTACGAGACGCGGTTGGCGATGATCGAACTCGCCGTACCGGTGATCGCGTACGGGTGCGCGACCGACGGGTCGCTCATCGCCAGGAAGCTGTAGTCGTTGGTCGAATTGCCGATGTACACACCGACACTCGTGCCGCGCAGGCTCGACGCGGGGATCCGCGCGTGCTCGAGCGCCTCCCACGTGAGCTCGAGCGCCATGCGCTGCTGCGGGTCGATGTTGTCGGCTTCCATCTTCGACAGCGCGAAGAACTCGGAGTCGAAACCCTTGATGTCGGACAGGTATCCGCCGCGCGTGCGGGCCTTGGCGACCCGCTCGGCGATGCGCGGCTCGTCGAGGAACTCCTCCCACCGGCCCTCGGGCAGGTCGGTGATGCAGTCCTTCCCGGCGAGCAGGGCCTCCCACATCTCGTCCGGGCTGTTCAGGTCGCCGGGGAAGCGGGTTGCGACGCCGACGATCGCGATGTCCTCGACATCGCGGTCACGCGACCAGTCCTCGTCGTCGGGGTTGAATTCGACCTCCGGTTCACCCTCGATGATCACGGTGGCCAGCGACTCGATCGTCGGGTGACGGAACGCCACCGTGGCGGTCAGCGTGACACCGGTGAGGTCCTCGATGTCGCTGGCCATGGCGACCGCGTCACGCGAGGACAGGCCGAGTTCGACCATCGCGGTGGACTCGTCGATCGCGTCGGGTGACTGCCCGGTCGCGTTGGCGACCCACTTGCGCAGCCACTCGCGCATCTCGGCGACGCTCATGTCCGGGCGCGAGGCCGGCGCAGCCGCAGGCTCGGTGGCCTCTGGAAGATTCGAATCGTTCTGTGTTTCATCCATTTTCAGGTCACCTTTGCCAGTCGGCGGCACAAGCCGCCGGTCGGGTGGGAGTCAGATCAGTCGGTCTCGTCCGGGAACGCGTTGGCCACCTTGCCGCTGCGCAGGCTGCCGTCCAGGTAGGCGGCGCGGCAGGCGCGGCGGCCGATCTTGCCGCTCGAGGTCCGCGGGATCGCGCCCGCGGCGGTCAGCAGCACGTCGCGCACCGTGACGCCGTGACGCACGGCGATCGCGGCGCGGATGTCGTCGGTGATCGGTCCGACGTCGAGCTTGTGCGCGCCGGGGGCCCGCTCGGCGACGATCACCAGTTGCTCGGACGTATCGTCGGCGTCGCGCTTGAGGCCCGAGTGCGCGTTCTCGAACACCTCGTCGGGCAGCTGGTTGGCCGGCACCGAGAACGCCGCGACGTACCCGGTACGCACTGCCTTGCTGGCTTCCTGCGCGGAGTACTCGAGATCCTGCGGGTAGTGGTTGCGGCCGTCGATGATGACGAGGTCCTTGACGCGGCCCGTGATGTAGAGGTCGCCGTCGTAGAAGGCGCCGTAGTCACCGGTGCGGACCCAGGTGGCGTCGTCGGCCGCGCCTTCGGCGTGCGACGGGCTGGTGCGCGACTTGAGGATGTTGTGGAAGGTCTCGACGGTCTCGCGCTCTTTGCCCCAATAGCCCGTGCCCATGTTCTGGCCGCTGATCCAGATCTCGCCGATCTGGCCGTCGGGCAGCTCGGTGGCGGACTCGGCGTCGACGATGACCGCCCACTCGGCGATCCCGACCTTGCCCGCCGACGCCTGCGCGACGGCCTTGGGCGAATCGTCGTCCACCTCGACGATGCGTCCGGAGTTCAACGCGTCGCGATCCACCGAGATGATCTTCGGCTCTTCCGCCGACGGCGTGGTGGACACGAACAGCGTGGCCTCGGCCAGGCCGTAGGACGGCTTGATGGCCTTGGGCGGGAAGCCGAACGGGCCGAACGCCTCGTTGAACCGGCGCACCGTGGCCGCCGAGATCGGTTCACTGCCGTTGAGGACGGCCTTGACGTTCGACATGTCGAGCGGCGGCGAGCCCTCCTTCGGCACACCGCGGGCCGCGGCATGGTCGAACGCGAAGTTCGGGGCCACCGAGATGGTGCCGCCGGTGTCGCCTTCCTTGCGGGCGAGCTCGCGGATCCAGCGTTCGGGGCGACGCACGAACGCCGCAGGCGTCATGAACGTGAAGTAATGGCCGATCATGGGCGCCAGCAGCGCCGTGATCAGGCCCATGTCGTGGAAGAACGGCAGCCAGGACAGGCCGCGGTCGCCTTCCTCGCCCTCAAGGGCCTCGATCACCTGGACGACGTTGGTGGCCAGGTTGAGATGCGTGATCTGCACACCGGTCGGGATGCGCGTCGACCCGGAGGTGTACTGCAGGTAGGCGATCGTGGTCTCGTCCGGCTCGTCCGGGTTGATCCACGTCGCCGCGACGTCATCGGGCACCGCGTCGACCGCGATCACCCGCGGCCGCTGGTTGGCCGGCCGCTGCGGAAGAACTTCCGCACGCCCTCGGCGGCCTCGGTGGTGGTCAGGATCGCCGACGGATGGCAGTTGTCGAGCACCGCGTGCAGGCGGCCGACATGGCCCGGCTCGGACGGGTCGAACAGCGGGACGGCGATGCGGCCTGCGTAGAGGGCGCCGAAGAACGCGACGAGGTAGTCGAGGTTCTGCGGGCACAGGATCGCGACGCGGTCACCCGGCTCGGTGACCTGCTGCAGCCGCGCGGCCACCGCCTTGTTGCGGGCACTGAACTGAGCCCAGGTCAGATCGCGCGCCACACCGTCACGCTCGGTGGAGAAGTCGAGGAATCGGTACGCGAGCTTGTCCCCGCGCACCTTGGCCCAACGCTCGACGTGGGCGACGATACTGCTGCCGTCAGGGAACTTGATCTGTCCGTTCTTGATGAACGGATTGTGGAACGGCATATCACTCTCCTGTCAGAGCCGCACTCATCGCGTTGTCGCACGTAATTCGCGGTGCGTCGCAGCCACTCGACCGGCCGAACGTACCCAAACCCGGAGCATCGTACCGGGCTTGCGGATCTGTGCTCACCGATCAGCAGATCCCGGCTGGCCATCTCCTCGCGTGCGAGGTGCTCTTACTTTTCTCTTAATGTTAAGGGAACTTACTAGTCCCGACCAAATCCGGCGCGCGCATCATCCGTGTTTGGGATGCGGCGCGTTCTCCACGAGGCCCTTGGCCCAGTTCAGCGTCCACTGCGTGGCCGTCTGGCCGTTTTCGACCCAGAACTGCGGAGTGTTGTACAGCGCGTGCACGGGGCCGGCCGCGCTGCCTGACAACGTCTCCAGAGTCTTAGGAAGATTGAGGATCGAGAACGCTTCCTCGGGTGCCGAGCAGATCAGATCACCTGCACCGCAGATCTCGAACGTGCGGTCGTTGAGCGCCCCGAACCCGCCGGGACGCGGACCCGTCATCGACAGACCCAGCGCCGAGAGCGTCGGAACCTCGTGCAACGTGATCTCGGCGCCCTGGCCGACGGGGTTGGGGCCGACGTCCTGGCCAACGCCCATCTGCCTGCGGCCGTCGGCGATCAGCGTCACGCCCAGCACGAGATCCTGGTCGACCGGCCCCCGGCCGTTGCCGATGTCACTCGCGACGTCGCCGCCGATGACCGCGCCCTGCGAGAACCCGGCGATCACGTAACTCGTCAGCGGGCACCGCTCGTTCATGTCCGTCATCGCCTTGACCGTGGCGCGGGTGCCCTCGGCGCGGCTGTCGTTGTAGGACATCTGCTTGTCGGCCGAAAACGGGTTATGGAACTGCGCGGTGTAGGGCACGGTGAACACCTGCAGGCGCTCGGGCGGGAACTGCTCGGCCATCGGCCTGCTGATGTTCGACATCAACGACAGCGGGAACTGCGTCGGGTTGAACGGATCGTCGGTGGGCGAGGACTCCCAGGTACCCGGGATCGAGATCATCATCACGTCCGGGCAGTCCGCCGACTGGAACTCCGGACGCGGCTTGCGGGTCGTCGGCGGCGCGGGCACCCCGGCAGGCGGCTGGGCGCTGGGCGGCGCCGACGGCGTCTCCGGACGCCGCATCACGACCACCACGATGGCCACCACGAGGACCACCACGAGCGCCATCGCCCCGGCGGCGATCAGAGCCAGGATGCGGTGGCGCTTACGCCGAGCGTTCTTTGCCATGAATTGTTAGTGCTCCTGCTAGCAGAGTCGTTCGGTTGCGATGCGGATGTAGTCGGAAGTGGCGGCGTCGACCTCGCCGGGCACCTCCACTCCCCCGTCCCCCGAATGGGCGGTGCGCACATCGCTGCGCACCAGCGGCAGTACGAAATCCCACACCGCCTGATCATTCTGCTTGGCAGCCCGGGCCTGGCACACATGCGACCCGATCGACAGCGCCAGCAGGTCACTGGACGGGTTGACCCCGGCC
The DNA here is from genome assembly GCF_049241375.1 of Mycolicibacterium wolinskyi str. Jessa 2025. Lineage (NCBI taxonomy): Bacteria > Bacillati > Actinomycetota > Actinomycetes > Mycobacteriales > Mycobacteriaceae > Mycobacterium > Mycolicibacterium wolinskyi. The sequence goes on along the minus strand of NZ_CP185960.1, from coordinate 288,086 downwards.
TCGCGCAGCGCATCCAGATACGCCTGCTGCTGGCTGCTGACGACGAGCTGGCCGTTACGGCCCTGCTGCGGCGACGCGGCAACCGACGGCAACACGCCCGACTGCGCCTGCGTGTCCTTGATTTGCGAGCTCGGCAGAGCCAGCGGCGCCATGATGTCGCTGCCCGCATCGCACCCGGTGAGCAGCGATGCAGCCGACACCGCGAGGGCCGTCGCAATGGCCGGGGTGGCCGACCGTACCGTGTGCTGCACGACTCCACCGTACCGGCTGCCCAAAAGTGCCCCGGCGCAGGTGATTCGCGTCAACTACTGGATCGTGGCGACCAGTTCGCCCGACATCAGCGCCAGTTGCGGCGCCCAGCTACCCCAGTCGTGCTGCCCGGCCGACGGGAAGTCGAAGTGCCCGTTGCTGCCGCCGACCGCGCGGTAATGCTGATAGAACGCACGGTTGCTGCCCTGGGCCTGATCGCAGTAGCCGATCATCGCGGCCGGGTCGCTACAGGTGAGGGTGCCCGGGCTGAACACCCACAACCGGGTGTTCGCGTTGGCCAGCAACTGGACGTGCACGTCAGGGTCGTGCCACTTCCAGCGGCCGAACTGTGGCGGTCCCCACATGCGGTTGGTGTCGACGTTGCCGAACCGGTTCAGCCCGGCCGTGATCGCGCCGTTGAGGGTCGTCGCCGACGGCGTCAGGAATCCGGACAGCGAGCCCGCGAACCGGAACCGGTCCGGGTGGAACGCTGCCAGCGTCAACGCGGCGGTACCGCCTTGGGCCGCGCCGACGACGCCGTGCCCGTTGGGTGCCAGACCTTTGTTGGCGGCCAGCCAGTCCGGCAGCTCAACCGACAGGAAGGTCTCCCATTGCTTGCTGCCGTCCTGCTCCCAGTTCGTGTACAGGCTCCACGCCCCACCGGCCGGTGCGGCCACCGAGATGCCGCGGCCCGCGAGCGTCGTCATGGCGTGGCCGGCGTTGACCCAGTTACTCACATCGGGTGCGGCATTGAACGCGTCGAGCAGGAACACCGCGTGCGGGCCGCCGCCCTGGAACGCGACGGGGATGTCGCGGCCCATGGCCGCCGACGGCACCATCAGGAACTCGACGCCCTCGGCCCGCGCGGGCGCGCCGGTGGCCGTGGACGCCGTCCACAACCCGGCAGCCAGAACCGCCGACAGCAGAATCGCTCGCACCACACTCACCGCACGCCTCATCCTCAACCCTCCTGCTGCCGACCCGCGTTGTAGTGAACCACATCCGTGCCGCGGGTTACGCCGGAAACGACTGACGGCGGCGACCCCGTGAAGGGATCGCCGCCGCCAGCTCAACTCGATTCGGCCGTCAGCCGCCGTCCGCTCAGGCGGTCGGGGTGGCGCCGAGCACGCGCTGCAGGTCAGGCTTCATGGCCTGCAGCTGCTGGCCCCAGTAGGCCCAGTTGTGCGTACCGCTCTGCGGGAAGTTGAACACCGCGTTCCGGCCACCGGCCTCGATGTACTTCTCCTGGAAGGTCGAGTTCGTCCGGCAGACGAAGCCCTCGAGGAACTTGGCAGGCATATCGGTGCCGCCCAGCTCGCCCGGCTTGCCGTTACCGCAGTACACCCACAGGCGGATGCCGCTGTTCGCCAGCGCGGCGACGTTCTCGGTCGGGTCGTTGGCCTTCCACGCCGGGTCGTCCGACTTGCCCCACATGTCCTCGGCCTTGTAGCCGCCGGCGTCACCCATCGAGACACCGATCAGCGTCGGCCACCAACCCTCGGACGGGTTGAGCGTCCCCGACAGGGATCCGGCGTAGATGAACTGCTGCGGGTGGCGCAGCGCCAGCATCAGCGCGGACGAACCGGCCATCGACAGACCCACCACGGCGCTGCCGGTCGGCTTGACGTCCCGGTTGGCGGACAGCCAGGCAGGAAGCTCCTGGGTGAGGAAGGTCTCCCACTTGTAGGTCTTGCAGCCACCGTCCTTGCTGCCGCACGCCGGCTTGTACCAGTCTGCGTAGAAGCTGGACTGACCGCCGACGGGCATCACGACGGAGATGCCCGAGTTCAGGAACCACTCGAACGTCGGGAGCTCGATGTCCCAACCGCTCTGGTCCTCGCGGGCGCGCATGCCGTCGAGCAGGTACAGCGCGGGAGCCCCCGGGCCACCACTCTGGAACTCGACCTTGATATTGCGCCCCATCGCGGCCGACGGCACTTCGAGATACTCGACCGGCAAGCCGGGTCGAGACCAGGCTCCAGCGGTCGCCGAGCCGCCGACGACGCCGACCAGGCCAGGCAGCACGGCCGCGATCGCGGCCGCAACCGTCAGCCGGCGCGACAGGCCTGCCGCTGCGCCGCGCATCTTCCCAACGAACTTCATTCCGCTCCCTATCTGATCTCTCATCTGTCGTATTCCAGTCATATTTCGCGAGCCGGGTCCCCTGACCCAGCCGGCTCGCGTGCCCGTGTAGTCAACCACACGTGCGCGTGACGTTTCTTTCCAGCAGTTGTCGTCCTGGTTGCCCCTCAGCCGTTCAGTGTCGCGATCAGGTCCGGTTTGAGGGCCGTCAACTGCGAGCCCCAGTAGGGCCACGCGTGGTTGCCCGCCGGCGGGAAGTGAAAGCTCGCGTTACTACCGCCGGCCTTGACGTAGGCGTCCTGAAAGTCCTTGTTGCTCTTGATCGCCAGCGTCTCCAGACTGTTGGCGCTCATCGCCAGATTGGGGTCGGCGCCCTCGTCGAGCGGCGTCGAGCCACCCGGCGCGCAGTAGATCCACAGGCGCGTACCGTTCGCGACGATCTTGGCGACCTGCTTGACGGGATCGTTGCGCTTCCAGGCGCCGTCCCATGGCGCACCCCACATGTTGTCGACGTTGTAACCGCCCGCATCGAGCATCGCGACCCGGATCGCCTGCTGCATCAGCAGCGCCGACGGGTTGAGGAAGCCGGACAGCGACGCCGCGTAGCGGAACTGTCCGGGGTGATAGGCCGACAGGATCAGGGCCGCGCTGCCCGACATCGACAGCCCGACGACGCCGTTGCCGGTCTGCGAGACCTGCTTGTTCGCGGCGAGCCACGCCGGTAGCTCCTGAGTGAGGAACGTCTCCCATTTATAGGTATAGGCCTGGTTGTTGAAACTCGACGGCGAATACCAGTCGCTGTAGAAGCTGGACTGCCCGCCGACCGGCATCACCGTGGAGATGCCCGATCCGTAGAACCACTCGAACGCCGGGGTGTTGATGTCCCAGCCGCTGTAATCGTCCTGTGCGCGTAGGCCGTCGAGCAGGTAGACCGCTCGGCTCGGCGTGGATGGCGCAGGCGCGGCGGGTGCGGCCCCGTCCGGCGGTGGCGCGGGCGCCTCGGACGGCCCCTGGAACTGCACCCGGATGTTGCGGCCCATCGACGGCGAGTACACGTCGAGATACTCGACCGGCAGGCCTTCCCGGCTGAAGGCCGAAGCGCTCGGTTCGCCGCCGGTCACCACGGCAAGTGTGGGCAACGCCACAGTCGCGGCGGCGATCGCCAGGATGCGGCGGCCCCAGATCCGCGCAGCGTTCACCCCAGGAGTCATCGGCGATTCTCACCGTCCGTTCGTGTGTCCGTTGCCCGTGCTCGCTTGCCTATCGACAGCGCGCGTCCGGGCGTTACGGACCGGTCGCGGGCATCCCGGTGTAGGGCGGATGTTTGGGCGGGGGGATCTCCAGGCCACAGCGCTGCAGTTCGTACAGCGGCACGCGGTCGATCCGGTACTTCGTGAACTCGTAGGCGTGCCACAGGTTCGACAGGAACCGGCGCGGGGTCAGTTCGCCGCGTACGGAATTCAGCATCGCGTCGGTGGCCGGGCACTTGAGCGCCGCCTCGGCCTGGGCGATCCAGTCCTCGTCCAGGTACGCGGGGACGTACGGGTGGGTCTTGATGAAGGGGCCCTCGGCCACCGCCCAGTCCGGGAAGAGGTTCTTGTCGTGCCCGATGCGGCCGTCGGTGAGGCGCTGCGTGTGCATCGCCATCGGGTTTGCCAGGCCGATCTGGTCGATGACCCGCACATCGAGCCCCACGTTCATGCCGAGCATGCCCATGTTGGTGAAAAACACTGTGTGCGGGGGGTTGTACGCCGCGCGGACCTCGGGCGGCGTATCGGGCGGCAGCGGGATCGCGGGCACGACATCCCACTGGTCGTAGTTGCCGGAGGGCAGCAGCAGGGCGCCTTCGGGTGTGTTGTTGATCGCGGTGAGGACCGCGCGCATCCGTGGGTAGTCGAGATAGTCGGCAGCCGTCAGCGGATGTGCGTGCCCGGTGGCCTGCGCGTAGAAGCGCCGCTCGTCGACGATGCCGGTGTAGGTGACGCGGGTGGCATCGGCACCCATGCCCGGCGAGTTCGCGGCCCAGATCGACCAGCCCACGATCGCGGCCCACAGCACGCTCGTCGCGGCGGCCAGCAGGTAGCCCGTCTCCCTGGTGAATTTCGTGCCGTCGGGCAGCACCACCGGTATCACCGCCACCGGCGCCAACATGCAGAACAGCGGCGTGAGGAGAACGCGGCCGTGCATGAAGTCCCCGCCCTGGCGCACCCAGTAGATGCCCTGCAGCAGACCGCTCAGCACCATGAAAATCACTACGGCAGGGGGGCTCTGGATGGTCCGCGACAGCCGGCCGTACCCCCGCGGCACCTGCCTGCGCAGCCACCACGGCCGAGTCCTGGTGGCCAGCAACACGATTCCCAGCAGGGCCAGCAGGACCGCAGGAACCCACAGGAGATAGGGCTGATTGAAGTTGGTGAGGTAGACGAAACCCTGCGACCATTTCGAGCCCGACGCGTCCTTGGCGACCGCGGTGCCTGGCACGAGCAGCGCGTAGTAGCCCATGCGGAAGATCTGATAGGCCACCGGCAGCAGCCCGCCCGCCACGATGATCAGCACCCGGCGGCGCCAGCCGCGCGCCGCGACCAGCATCATGACCAGCACGCCACCGCCGATGAGCGCGAGCTCGGGCCGGACCAGCACGCTCAGTCCCGCCACGACGGCCAGCGCACCCTCGAAGAACCGGCCGGGGATGTCGCGCGGCTCGGCCTCGGCCGCCCCGCGATCGGGCGGGGCCGGGTGGGCGCGCAAGGCCTGCGACCAACACACCAGCATCCACCACAGCAGACCCAGATACGCCAGCACCAAACCGTTTTCGAGACCCGAGGTGGCGAAGTCGCGCGCCGGTGGGACCGCGATGTACACCAATGCGCCCGCCGGCAACAGCAACGCCCGCCGCCCCTGCAGGCTCGGCGCATACAGCCGGCCGGTGCCGAGCATGACCAGCACGACCCCGAGGATGCTCAGGATCAGGGCGAGATAGAGCACGACGTACTCCAGCCGCACCGAGCCGCCGATCCAGGCGAAGAACGTCACGAGGTAGGTCCACAGCGTCGACGTGTTGGCCTCGACGCGTTCACCGGCGTTGAACACCGGGCCGTTGCCCGCCAACAGGTTTCGGACCGTGCGCAGCACGATCAGGCCGTCGTCGGCGATCCAGCGGCGCTGCCACGCACCCCACCCGAACAGCCCGGCCACCACCAGCACACTGACCCACAGGCTGATGCGGACCGAGATGTCGTACGGGAACGACGGCCAGCGGACCGCGCGTTCCCCGGTGCCGCCGGCGAGGCGGCGGGCATTCAGCCGGTCAGCTGAAATAGATGGCTGCACCGATGGTTCCGATCCACGCCAGGAACAGGATCTGCAACACCCGGTCTTTCAGCGCGATCTCCTCGGGCTCACCGGCGATGCCGCCATCGATGTCTACTGCGTAGCGCAGGATCGCAATCGTCCACGGGACGATCGTGACCGCGTACCACGACGCGTCCTGCCCGTCGATCCCCAGCGGATCGCTCGCGCTGTCGCGGCCGAAGGCCCACAAACCGTACGACACCACGACTGCGGTGGCCGACAGCGTCCACACGAACCGCAGGTAGCTGCTGGTGTAGCGCTCCAACGACTTACGGATCTTGGCGCCCGTTCGCTCCGACAGCTGCAGTTCGGCATACCGCTTTCCGGCCGCCATGAACAACGAACCGAAGGCCATCACCAACAGGAACCATTGCGACAGCCCGATGTCGGCGGCCACACCGCCCGCGATGGCGCGGATCAGAAAGCCCGACGACACGATGCAGATATCCAGCACAGCCTGGTGTTTGAGGCCGAAGCAGTACGCGAGCTGGATGATCAGATAGACGGCCATGACCACGGCCAGGTCCGGCGTGAGCAACCACGAGATGATCAGCGAGGCCGCCGCCAGCAGCACCGCAAGCGTGTATGCCATCCACTCCGGCACCACACCGGCCGCGATCGGGCGGAAACGTTTGGTCGGATGGGCGCGGTCGGCCTCGACGTCACGGGCGTCGTTGACCAGATAGATCGACGACGCGGCCAGGCAGAACACCACGAAGGCGATCGACACCTTGACGGCGAGATCGCCGTAGTCGTACTGGATGCCACTGCCCACCGCGGCCAGCGGTGCCGCGAGCACCAGCAGGTTCTTCACCCACTGACGGGGCCGCACCGCCTTGACCAGCCCGGCAGCCAGATTCTTCGGCGGGCCGGCGACCGGCTGGGCTTCCTCACTCATGTGGGTTGTGCTCATCTTCGCTGCACTCCGTTGCGACCTGCTCACCGACGCTCATCAGTCTCCTTCGGCCCGGCACCCACAGAATCCGAGATCCTACCGACCGCCTTGCCGACTGTTTTCCCGACGATCGTCCCGACGACCACCCCGGTCAGCACATCGGTCGGATAGTGCACGCCGAGCACCAGTCGCGACAGCGCCATCGGCGGCACCAGCAGCGCGGGCATCGGCAGCCCGGTCGTCCGGGCCAGCAGCACCGCGGCGGCGGTGGTCGAGGTCGCGTGCGCCGACGGGAAACTGAGCCGGCTCGGTGTCCCCACGTTGACGGCGATGTCCGGATGATGCGGCCGTTCCCGGCGCACCACGCGCTTGATCAACACCGCGGCGGCGTGTGCGACGAACGCACCGGCGCCCACCGCGATCCACGACTTGCGCCGCGCCGGCTGTGCCACCGCACCCGCGGCGGCCACTGCCACCCATCCCGCACTGTGCTCACCGAAGTGCGACAGGGCGCGTGCACCGGCCAGTACCCCTGGCCGGCCGGCCAATGCCGATTGCACGGCAACCAGCACGGCGTCCTCGCCGCGTGGGGCGTCGCTCATGTCAGACTTTCTCCGCCGACTCGGTGAGCAGCACCGACTCCCACTTCTGGGTGCTGGTCAGGGTGGGCAGGGCACCGCGGTACACCTTGCGCATCCGGTTGAACTGGCGGGCCACCCGCGCCTGCTGGCGCAGCGAAGCCCTAAGCAGCTCAAACATTTTCGCGCGGTCACGCTGGCGGTACACCACGCCGCGGCCGTCTGCGGTGGTGACGGTGACACCGTCGACCCGGCACAGCGAGAACCACCTGGCATCCTGCGTCGCCACGTTGATCTGCGGCCGCACGTGTGTCTCGGGGTCGTGTTCGCGCAACTGGTGGACGACGCCCCTGGCCAGGTTGACCGCGATCGCGGCCTTGGACACCGGGATGCCGATCTTCTTGCGCTTCATGTCCGACGGCGGCGGCAGCGCGGTGGCACCGGGCAGCACGACGGCGTCGGGGTACTCCGAGCGCATCTTGCGTATGTCGGGCAGGGCCGACTCCAGGATGGAGAAGATGTGTTCGGGACCGGCCAGGAAGTCCTCCATGGCCTTGTTCTGGATGGCTACCGTCGAATACTCAAGGCACAGAAGGTGTTTGAACGTGGCCTTCAGATGGCTGGCCAGCAGGCCGCTGATCGGGCCGTCCCAGTGCAGCGCCGCGACCACCAGACGGTTGCGCAGGTGGAAGTAGGCCTGCCAGTCGATCGCGTCGTCCTTGTCGCTCCAGGCCATGTGCCAGATCGCGGCACCCGGAAGCGTGATGGTGGGATAGCCGTGCTCACCGGCCCGCAACCCATATTCCACGTCATCCCACTTGATGAACAGCGGCATGGGCTGGCCGAGTTCCTCGGCGACCTGGCGCGGGATCATGCACATCCACCAGCCGTTGAAGTCGACGTCGATGCGGCGGTGCAGCAGCTTGGTGCGCGGTTGTTCGGCGTCGCTCAGCGCGTACTTGGCGAAATCGTGGTCGTATTCGGCATTGGGCGCCGCGGACCACATGAAGTTCGTGCGATCCACCATCTCGCCCATGATGTGCAGGTGTGAGGGCTCCTGCAGGTTGAGCATCTGGCCGCCGACGAGCGTCGGCTCTTTTGCGAACCGGTTCATCGCGAGCGCCCGCAGGATCGAATCGGGTTCGATGCGGATGTCGTCGTCCATGAACAGGATCTGTTCGCAGTCGGTGTTTTTCAGCGCCTCGTACATCACCCGGCTGTAGCCGCCCGAGCCGCCGAGGTTCGGCTGGTTGTGCACGGACAGCCGGCTGCCCAGCCGCGCGGCCGCCTCGTCGAAGCCGGGGTGGTCCTTGGCCTTCTTGGCGCCCTGGTCGGAAACGATGACCGCCGAGATCACCTCGTCGACAAGGGGATCGGCGGTCAGCGCGGCCAGTGCGTTGACGCAGTCCGCAGGCCGGTTGAAGGTCGGGATCCCCACGGCGACGTTGGCGCGGCCCGGCGCGGGTGTGGGGGCGTACCAGCCTGCGCTGTGCACGCGCACGGCGGTGTCGGTGGTGATGTCGAACCAGATCCACCCGCCGTCTTCGAACGGCGAGATGTCGATCTCGAATTCGACAGCGGCGCTGGCGCCGCCATCGGGCCCAGCCGCGGTTCCGCCGGTTCCACTGGAGACCGGCGCGCCCCCGACCGTGATGCGCGCACCCGTCGCCTTGGACCGGTACACGTCGACGCGCGCGCTGCCGGTGAGTTCGACCCGCAGCACCACGGTGTCCAGCGTCGACCAGCGCCGCCAGTAGCTGGCGGGGAACGCGTTGAAGTAGGTGGCGAACGAAACCTCGGACTCGGCACCGATTTCCAGCGTGGTACGCGTCGGCGCGTGCGCGCGCCTGGCGTTGGTGGCCGATTCCTCTATATAGAGCTTGCGGACGTCCAGTGGCTCGCCCGGTCGGGGCAGTATGACGCGGGCCAGCAGACTGACCGCCCTGGATTCTCCGGCATCCAATGCGCCGGACGGGATGTCACTCATGCGTTGCTGCTTCCTGTTCACGTCTCGGGATCGGTTATCAGCGGCGCACCGTCGGACAGATGCGGTGCCAGGGTGTTGTCGTACATGCTCAGTGCGCTCGCGATGGCCATGTGCATGTCGAGGTATTGGTACGTGCCCAACCGGCCGCCGAAAAGCACCTTCGCCGACGCGGTCTCGGCCTTAGCCCTGGCCCGGTAGGCCGCGAGCAGCTTGCGGTCGGCCTCGGTGTTGATCGGGTAGTAGGGCTCGTCGTCGTCGGCCGCGAACCGCGAGAACTCCCGCATGATCACGGTCTTGTCGGTCGGGTATGCCCGCTCGGGATGGAAGTGCCGGAACTCGTGGATGCGCGTGTACGGCACCTCGATGTCGTTGTAGTTCATCACCGGCGTGCCCTGGAAATCACCCGTGTCGAGCACTTCGACCTCGAAATCGAGTGTGCGCCAGCCCAGCCGGCCCTCGGCGTAGTCGAAGTAGCGGTCCAGTGGTCCGGTATAAACAACCGGCGCGTCGGGGTTCTCGGCCCGCAGCGCGTCGCGGACGTCGAACCAGTCGGTGTCCAGCCGCACCTCGATCCTGTCATCGGCGGCCATGTTCTGCAGCCACGCGGTGTACCCGCCGGCGGGCAGCCCTTCATACGTGTCGTTGAAGTAGCGGTTGTCGAACGTGTAGCGCACCGGCAGCCGGGTGATGTTGGCCGCGGGCAGTTCCTTGGGATCGGTCTGCCACTGCTTGGCGGTGTAGTGCTTGATGAAGGCCTCGTAGAGCGGCCGGCCGATCAGCGAGATGGCCTTCTCTTCGAGGTTCTGCGCATCCTCGGTCTTGATCTCCGAGGACTGCTCGGCGATGAGGGCGCGGGCCTCGTCGGGCGTGAAGTAGCGGCCGAAGAACTGGCTCACCAGGCCGAGTCCCATCGGCAACGGATACGCCTGGCCCTTGTGCATCCCGAACACCCGGTGCTGGTAACCGGTGAAGTCGGTGAACTGCCGCACGTAGTCCCACACCCGCTTGTTCGAGGTGTGGAACAGATGGGCCCCGTACTTGTGGACTTCGATACCGGTCTGCGGATCGGCTTCGGAATAGGCATTACCGCCGATGTGCGGGCGACGTTCGATAACAAGGACACGCTTGTCCAATTGCGTCGCCACGCGCTCGGCGATCGTCAGACCGAAGAATCCGGAACCGACGACATAGAGGTCAAAACGAGCGGTCATCGGCAGCCAGGGTATCCGACCGCCCCGCCGCGCCCCGAATTCGACGGCGGCCGCAGGTCGCGATTCGCTCACAATTCAATATCGTCACTCTAGACCCATTAGTCACACCCGTACCATCGATCACGTTGGCGCTCATGGGCTTCGCACGATCCCGTCCGTAGCCGCTGACGAAGCAAGCGGAGCGCACCAGCTGCAATCCGACATGCAGTCCAAATATTGAGGAGACTTCCGTGCCGAACCGACGTCGACGCAAGGCCTCGACAGCCATGAGCGCAGTCGCCGCCCTGGCAGTCGCAAGTCCAGTCGCATTAGTGGCCGTTACCCAGCTTTCCCCTGCACCACAGCATCGTGAGTTCACGCAGGCCGCCCTGGTCACCGACCTGCCGGGCGAGTTGATGTCCGCGCTTTCCCAGGGCCTGTCGCAGTTCGGCATCAACCTGCCGCCCATGCCGACCGGCATGCTGACGGGCAGCAGCCCGATGCCGTCGCTCGCGTCACCGACCCTGACCTCGCCCGGTCTCGCCTCACCGGGGCTGACCTCCCCCGGCCTCACGTCGCCCGGTCTCACGACGCCCGGCTTGACGTCACCCGGCCTGACCACACCCGGTCTCACCACCCCCGGTCTGACCGATCCGGCGTTGGCCACCCCCGGCCTGACGTCACCAGACGGCGCGTTGCCGTCGACGCCGTCGCTGACCGATCCGGGCCTGACCAATCCGTCGCTCACCAACCCGGCGCTGACGAATCCCGCCCTGACCAGCCCGGCAGGGGCGGTGCCCGGCGGGCTGGCCACCCCGGACCTCGGTACGCCCGGCCTGACCACACCGGCGCTGGGCACCGATCCGTCGCTGACCCCGATCTCCAACGCGGCCGGGTTGCCCGCACCGGGTGAAGTGCCGATCTCGGCGCCGATCGGTCTGGATCCGGGACTGGGTGCCACCTATCCGATCCTGGGTGACCCGTCGCTGGGTGCGATGCCCGCGGCCAGCACCGGTGGCGGCGGACTGTTCGGCGACCTGTCCAGCGCTGCCGAGCAGCTCGGCGCCGGCCAGGCCATCGACCTGCTCAAGGGCATGGTGATCCCGGCGATCACGTCCGCGATGAAGTCCGGTGTGCCAGCGGCGCCGCCCGCACCCCCGGCACCGGTGCCACCGCCGGCCTGACCCAGTAGTCCTATTACGAAACGGCACCGCAGAAGCCATCGAGGCTCTGCGGTGCCGTTGCGCAATTAGACGGCCTATCCAGCCGTGTCGAATCATTGGTAACAACAGACTCATACGTAACATCAGTCCGTGCAGTCACGCCGCCCAGCGCCGTCGATCCTGTTCACCGCAATCGCGGCGACCGTCGTGATCCTGCCGTGGGCGCTCACCGGCATACCCGGAAGCGACCAGTCCGACGCGAAAGACGCCGCGCCCGCCCTCACCCAGCAGCCCCTCGAGAACCTCGGTGGCGGTGAGAGCATCCGGGAGATCCACCAGGACGAACCGTTCTCGATGGTCGCGCTGACCGCCCAGGATCTGCGCGGGACCTCGGCCCGCGTACGCGCCCGCAAGGCCGACGGATCCTGGGGGCCGTGGTATCAGGCCGAGAATCTCGACGGCGTCGGCGCTGACACCCCGGGGCCGCGCGGCACCGAGCCGGTGTTCGTCGGCCGCACCAACACCGTGCAGATCGCCGTGACCCGGCCCCGCGACGCCGCCATCACCCCGGCCGCGCCGCCGGCCGCCGAGGGGCCCGGGCTCGGCTACAGGCCGGCCACCGTGCAGCAGCCCATCGCCGAGAACATCAACGCAGTGTTGATCAGCCCGCCTCAGACGCCGGTGGACATCGGGCCGCTGCCGACCGCCGTCACCGCCCCCGGCGTCCCGCCGAACATCATCAGCCGCGGCCAGTGGGGCGCCGACGAGTCGATGCGCTGCGGACCCGTCAAGTACGACAAGGTGGTTCGCGCCGGGATCGTGCACCACACCGCGGGCAGCAACGACTACGCACCCGAGGATTCCGCAGGCATCGTGCGGTCGATCTACGAGTACCACACGAGGACGCTGGGCTGGTGCGACATGGCCTACAACGCACTCGTCGACAAGTACGGCCAGGTGTTCGAGGGCCGCGCAGGAGGCATGGACAAACCCGTCGAGGGATCGCACACCGGCGGCTTCAACCACGACACCTGGGGCGTGGCGATGATGGGCGACTTCAACACCGTCCCACCCACGCCGATCCAATTGCGCACGACCGGAAGACTTCTGGGCTGGCGACTCGGGCTCGATCACATCGACCCGCACGGCACCGTGGTGCTCACGTCGGCGGGTGGGTCGTTCACCCACTTCCCGCGTGGTGCGGCCGCGACGCTGCCGACCATCTTCACCCACCGCGATGTCGGTATCACCGAGTGCCCGGGCAATGCCGCGTACGCCGAGATGGGCCGGCTGCGCGACATCGCCGCGCGGTTCAACCGGCCGCCCGGCCCCGAAGACCTGGCCGAGCAGATGCGCGGCGGTGCGATCTACGACCGCTGGCAAGCCCTCGGCGGGCCCGGCGGCGTGCTGGGCAACCCCACCTCGCCCGAGACCCCGGCCCTGGACGGCGCCCGCTACGCCAGATTCGAGAAGGGTGCGGTGTACTGGTCGCCATCCAGCGGCGCCGAGCCGGTCACCGGTGCGATCTACGAAGCCTGGGGCGCACTGGGATTCGAACGCGGCGCACTCGGTCTGCCCACGAGCGCCGAGATCGACGAACCGCAGTGGATCGTACAGAACTTCCAGCACGGCACGTTGAACTTCGACCGGGAGAAGGGCACCGTCACCCGCGTGATCGACGGGGTTCCGCTCGAGCTGCCGCCGCCGTCACCGGATCACGAGCCCGTGCAGCTGGAGCGCTTCAGCCGGATCTCCTAGGACCACCAGCGTTCGAGCACGTGCGCGACGCCGTCCTCGGCATTGGTGGCGGTGACCTCGTCCGCGGCGGCCACGGCTTCCGGGTGTGCGTTACCCATCGCCACCCCGCGTCCGGCCCAGCTCAGCATCGGGATGTCGTTGGGCATGTCGCCGAATGCGACGATGTCGGCGTCGGTGAGCCCCAATGGCGCGGCCAACTGCGCGACACCGGTGGCCTTGCTGATGCCAAGCGGCACGACCTCGATCAACCCGTTGTTGGTCGAGTACGTGATATCACCCTGCAGCCCAATGTGTTTGAGCAGTTCGGCAGCCATGTCGGCGCTGCGCGCGCCGGCCTTGCGGATCAGCAGTTTGACCGCGGGCGCACTCAGCAGATCCTCGATGGACACCTCGGTGTTGTCGGGGTTGAGCCAGGCGTGCTCGTAGCCCGGCGAGCTCACGAACTGCGGCGTGGCCGCGTCGTGTGCCGAGCGTCCGACCCTTTCGACCGCGAGGCCCGCACCGGGTATCACCCGGGTCGCGATCTCGGCGAGTTCGCCGAGCACGTCGGCCGACAGGGTCTGCGCCGACACGATCCGGTCGGTGGAGGGGTCGTAGATCACGGCGCCGTTGGCGCACACCGCCATCGGGGCCAAACCCAGACCGTCGACCACCGGCTGGATCCAGCGCGGCGGGCGGCCCGTCGCGAGCACGAACGTGGTGCCCGCCTCGACCGCGGCCTGCACTGCGGCCCGCGTGCGCGGGGTGACCTTCTCGTCTTCGTCGAGCAGGGTGCCGTCCACATCGGTGGCGATCAGCCCCGGCGTTCTGTCAGGGGTCACCGATTGTTTCCCGTCGCTTCCTGTTGTGCGCGCTTGCGTGCGCGTTCGGCGAGTTCGGCTTCGTCGAGGCGTTTTGCCTCCGAAAGCGTCGGGGCGCCACCGCCGAGCCGACGCGGAACCCAGTACGCGCCTTCCGGCGCGGGATAGTCACGCTGCACCTCATCGAGCAGACCCGACATCGCGGCGCGCAGCGCTGCGTCGAGTTCGCTTACCGACCCCACCGGCGGGACAGGCTTGCCCACGGCGACGGTGATCGGGATCTTGCTGCGGCCCAACGATTTCGGATGGTCCTTGGTCCAGATGCGCTGTGCGCCCCACACGATCAGCGGAATCATGGGCACACCCGCCTCAAGCGCCATCCGCACGGCGCCGGTCTTGAATTCCTTGAGCTCGAAGCTGCGGCTGATCGTGGCCTCGGGGTAGACCCCGACCAATTCGCCTGCCTGCAGCGCCTTGACCGCGACCGCGTATGCGCCTGCCCCGGCATTCCGGTCGACCGGGATGGTGCCGGTGTGCTTGATCAGATAGCCGACGATCTTCACCTGCTCCATCTCGGCCTTGATCATGAAGCGCATCCGCCTGCCGCGTTCGGTCGCGGCGAGCCCGGCCGGCAGGAAGTCGACGTAACTGGTGTGGTTGATCGCGACGACGGCACCGCCAGTCGTCGGCAGATTCTCCAGTCCGGTGAAGGTGATCTGAGATCCGGTCGCGCGGACTCCGAGCCGTGCCGCGATCTCCAAACTTCGGAAAACCGGTTCCATACGCGTGCTACCCCGGCGCTCCGGTGGGTTCGGACGGTCCAGCGGGTCCGGCCTCGGCGCTGCGGGCGGCTTTCTCGGCTGCTTCCTCGGCGTCCATCCGGTTGGCTTCGGCCAGCGACGGCGCGCCGCCGCCGAGGCGATGCGGCACCCAGAATTCACCTGGCGGATGCGGCCCGTAGGCGTCCTGCACCTGCTCGAGCAGATGCTGCATGCGTGAGTGCAACAGCGCCGTCAGCTCGGTTGCGGGCAGCGTGGGCTGGATCGGTTCGCCGACCGCCACCGAGATGGGCACCTTGGGCCGGTAGAGGTTCTTCGGATGCCCCTTGGTCCAGATGCGCTGCGCGCCCCACACGATGTGCGGAACGATCGGCACACCCGCCGCGATCGCCATGCGGGCCGCGCCGGACTTGAACTCTTTGATCTCGAAGCTGCGGCTGATCGTGGCTTCCGGATACACGCCGACCAGTTCGCCCGCCCTGAGGTAGTCGCAGGCCGCGTCGAACGATGCCGCACCGCTCGAGCGGTCCACCTCGATGTGGCGCAGGCTGCGCATGATCGGGCCGGTGATCTTGTTGTCGAAGACTTCCTTCTTCGCCATGAAGCGCACCTTGCGGCCGCGCTTCTGCTTGTATGCGGGCAACCCGGCGAACGTGAAGTCGAAGTAGCTGGTGTGATTGATGGCAACGACCGCGCCACCGGTGACCGGAAGATTTTCGACACCGGTCACGGTGAACTTCAGCCCCTGCAACCGCCAGGCCAGCCGGGCGAGCTGGATGACAGTTCCGTATACCGGTTCCACAGCGCCAGCGTAATGCCAGCCGGTCCGCGTGCGTACCCGGTCACCCGCTGCGCGGCAAATTCGGTGGACGCTCCTGAAAACTGACGCTCGCCGACCTGTCGGACTTCGGCGCGTCGCGCAACTCCAGCTAGGCTGGCGGGGCATCGACGTTTCCAACGAAAGGCTGTTTGTGCAGGTCACCAGTGTCGGACACGCCGGCTTCCTGATCGAGACCAGGGCCGGCAGCATCCTGTGCGACCCCTGGGTCAACCCCGCGTACTTCGCCTCGTGGTTCCCGTTTCCCGACAACAGCCAACTGGACTGGGACGCGCTGGGCGACGTCGACTATCTCTACGTCTCGCACCTGCACAAGGACCATTACGACCCGGAGAACCTGCGCCGCCACGTCAACAAGGACGCCGTCGTGCTGTTGCCGGACTACCCGGTGCCCGACCTGCGACGCGAGCTCGAGAAGCTGGGCTTCTCCAAGTTCTTCGAGACCACCGATTCGGTCAAACACCGGGTGAGCGGGCCCAAGGGCGACCTCGACATCATGATCATCGCGCTGCGGGCGCCGGCCGACGGCCCGATCGGCGACTCCGGGCTCGTGGTCGACGACGGCGAGACCGTCGTGTTCAACATGAACGACGCCCGGCCCGTGGATCTGGACGTGCTGCACACCGACTTCGGCCAGGTCGACGTTCACATGCTGCAGTACTCGGGTGCGATCTGGTACCCGATGGTCTACGACATGCCCGCCCGGGCCAAAGAGGCGTTCGGCACCCAGAAACGCCAGCGCCAGATGGATCGCTGCCGCCAGTACATCGCCCAGGTCGGCGCGACGTGGGTGGTGCCGTCGGCGGGCCCGCCGTGCTTCCTGGACCCCGCGTTGCGCGATCTCAACGACGACCACGGCGATCCGGCCAACATCTTCCCGGACCAGATGGTGTTCCTCGATCAGCTGCGCACGCACGGCCACGACGGCGGCCTGCTGATGATCCCCGGCAGCACGGCCGATTTCACCGGTTCGCAGCTGAACTCGCTGACGCATCCGGTCGAGGATCCGGAGACGATCTTCACGACCGGCAAGGCCGCTTACATCGAGGAGTACGCGCAGCGGATGGCGCCGGTGCTGGCCGCCGAGAAGGCGCGCTGGGCGCCGTCGGCCGGCGAACCGCTGCTGGAGCCGCTGCGCGCGATGTTCGAGCCGATCATGAGCCAGACCGACCAGATCTGCGACGGCATCGGTTATCCGGTCGAGCTGCGCCTGGCCGGGCGCGACCACAACGAGACCGTGGTGCTGGACTTCCCGAAACGAGTTGTGCGTGAACCTATCCCGGACGAGAAGTTCCGCTACGGCTTCGAGATCGCGCCTGAGCTCGTGCGGACCGTGCTGCGCGACAACGAACCCGACTGGGTCAACACGATCTTCCTGTCGACACGGTTCAAGGCGTGGCGCGTCGGCGGTTACAACGAGTACCTGTACACGTTCTTCAAATGCCTCACCGACGAGCGCATCGCCTACGCCGACGGCTGGTTCGCCGAAGCGCACGACGATTCCGCGTCGATCACGTTGGACGGCTGGGAGATTCAGCGTCGCTGCCCGCACTTGAAGGCCGACCTGTCGAAGTTCGGCGTGGTGGAGGGCAAGACCCTCACCTGCAACCTGCACGGGTGGCAGTGGAATTTGGAGAACGGGCGGTGCCTGACCACCAAGGGTCACGAGCTGAGGTCGACCAAGTTGTGAGCGCGCCGCGGCAGTACTACGACGACGGCCTCGTCCAGCTCGACCGCGAGGCCATCACGTTGCGCCGCTACCACTTTCCGTCCGGCACGTCCAAGGTGATCCCGCTGCGGGATGTCCGCAGCTACACCGTGACGTCGCTGAACCTGCTGCACCGGTTCCGGCTCTGGGGCAGCTCGGATCTGCGCCGGTGGCTGCCGCTGGACGTCGGGCGGCCGATGCGCTCGACGCTGGTGACCCTCGATGTCGCCGGGACCCGCTGGCGGCCGGCGTTCACGCCGGCCGACCCGCACACCTTCACCGAGATGCTCGACGAGCTCCTCGACGGCTAGCCCGTCGAAACCACCTGGCGCAGTTCGGAAGCCGCGCTGGAGGCGCTGTCGTAGACCCGCACGATGGCCTCGTCGCCCGGCTTGAGATACGTCGACTCCCCCAACGGCGTGTATCGGGTCGCGCCGATGCCGATCAGCACGTTCTCCGGGTGCCCGCTGGCGACCATGAGCGCACCGACATCCTCCAGCGGCGTGTCCGCCGAGCCCTTCTGGTTGGCCAGCCGCTCGACGATCCAGTCCAGCAGAACCTCGCCGTAGTACGAGTAGCCGACGAGCGGGGAGTCGACGCCGTAGGCGTGCTGCTGGCCGCCATCGTCGCGCAGGTAGCAGACCAGCCGCATGTCGGCGGTCGGGCCGTCCGGGGTGAGATCGCTGATTTCGAAGAACTGCGAGGCAACGCCTTTCGACGCCGGGCCCCAGTTCTTCTTGTAGCTGATCTTGGGCGCGTTGGGCCTGCGGATCGAGCAGTCGTTGAACGCACCGAGCGCGAACGGTTCCAGCCGCACGACGGTGTCGCCGTTCCACACCACGTGGCAGGCCACCCCCACCTCGGGTTCGATCTGCAGATTGAGCGGGCCGTCGCCCTCCGCCGTCGCGGGCAGCAGGATGGTGTCGCTCGACAACGGGAACTCGCCGAGGAAGTCGTCGCGGCCGGGTGCGTACCACGGGAAGATCCCTTTGGGCGCATAGCCTTCCGTCACGACCTTGACGAAATCGCCTGCCTCTCCCGCCTGCTCGAGATGGCCGGCGAAGTTCCCGGCAACCCCGAACCCGAACCAGTTACGCACTTCAGCAAGGTCGATATCGATCATGGCTCAAGCACTTCCGTTCTGACGAAGGGAACCAGCGCGGCGGGGATGCGCACGCTGCCATCAGGTTGCTGGTGATTCTCCAGGATCGCCACCAGCCACCGTGTCGTGGCCAGGGTGCCGTTCAGGGTCGCCGCGATCTGCGGCTTACCGTTCTCGTCGCGGTAGCGCGTGGCCAGCCGGCGCGCCTGGAACGTCGTGCAATTCGACGTCGAGGTCAGCTCGCGGTAGGTCTGCTGCGTCGGCACCCACGCCTCGCAGTCGTACTTGCGCGCGGCCGAGGAGCCCAGATCGCCTGCGGCGACGTCGATCACGCGGTACGGCACCTCGATGGCGGCGAGCATCTCGCGCTGCCAGCCCAGCAGCCGCTGATGTTCGGCCTCGGCGTCTTCTGGCTTGCAGTAGACGAACCCTTCGACCTTGTCGAACTGGTGCACCCGAATGATGCCGCGGGTGTCCTTGCCGTAGCTGCCCGCCTCCCGGCGGAAGCACGACGACCAGCCCGCGTAGCGGCGCGGACCGGTGGAGAGGTCGATGATCTCGTCGGCGTGATAGCCCGCGAGCGGCACTTCCGACGTGCCGACCAGGTACAGGTCGTCGGCCTCGAGCCGGTACACCTCATCGGCGTGTGCGCCGAGGAATCCGGTGCCCGCCATCACTTCCGGGCGCACCAGAACGGGCGGGATCACCAGGGTGAAGCCGTTGGACACCGCAAGCTGTGTGGCCAGTTGCAGCAGACCCAGTTGCAGGAGCGCACCCGCGCCGGTGAGGAAGTAGAACCGCGAGCCGGAGACCTTGGCGCCGCGTTCCATGTCGATGAGCCCGAGCGCCTCACCGAGCTCGAGGTGGTCCTTCGGGTTCTCGATGGCCCGCGGTTCGCCCACGGTGTCGAGCAGGGCGAAGTCGTCCTCGCCGCCCGCGGGCACGCCGTCGATGATCACGTTGGCGATCGCCATGTGCGCCGCGGTGAACGCCTTGTCGGCCTCGACCTGGGCGGCTTCGGCGGCCTTGACCCGTTCGGCCAGATCCTTGGCCTGCTGCAGCAGCGCGGGCCGCTCGTCCGGCGAGGCCTTGCCGACGAGCTTGCTCGCGGACTTCTGTTCGGCGCGCAGGTTGTCGGCCGCAGAAACCGCCGACCGGCGCGCGGTGTCAGCCTCCAACAGCGCGTCGACGAGCGCCGGGTCCTCACCACGGGCCCGCTGTGACGCGCGGACGATATCGGGATTCTCGCGCAGCAACCTGAGGTCGATCACGGCCGCAACCCTACTTTTGGGCGCGCCGCCTCGTACATCCGAGGTGTCGAAAGCCATGGCCGCCAACCGCCCGCAAGCACAACCTCGTAACGTTACAACCGCCTCACTTGTCACAGCACCTGACACGCCTGTCACAATGGAGCGGATGTTGGAGGCACCCGAGCACCCCGACCGACTCCCCGACCGGACCGACGGCGATCCGCACGAGGGACGTTGGTGGCAGAGCCTGCAGGCCGCGTCGACGCGGCGTGCGCTGCTGCTGACCGCACTCGGCGGTCTGCTGATCGCGGGTCTGATCACCGCGCTGCCGCGCAGCGAAGGCGCCCAGACGGCACTCAACGCCGGCGCGATCTCGCTCGGCCCGCGGGGCAACGACACCTTCGACCACGTCAAGAGCGGTGACTGCCTGAACTGGCCGGGGCGCAACCCCGACGCCGCCCACATCGTCGACTGCAAGGACCCGCACCGCTTCGAGGTCGCCGAGTCGATCGACATGCGCACGTTCCCCGGCAGCGAGTACGGGCCGGGCGCCGCGCCGCCGTCGGTGGACCGCATCAAACAGATCAGCCAGGAACAGTGCTCCCCGGCGCTGAAGTCCTATCTGGGCCCGAAATTCGATCCGAACGGGAAGTTCACCATCGGCCTGCTGTGGTCTGGCGAGAAGGCCTGGAAGCAATCCGGTGAGCGCCGGATGTTGTGCGGCCTGCAGCTGCTCGGGCCCGGCGACAGCCAGTTGGAGTTCCAGGGCAAGGTCGCCGACATCGATCAGTCCAAGGTCTGGCCCGCGGGCACGTGCCTCGGCATCGACCCGGCCACCAATCAGCCGACCGATGTTCCGGTCGACTGCGCCGCCCCGCACGCCATGGAGGTCACGGGCGCGGTCAACCTGGCCGAGAAGTTCCCCGGCGGCCTGCCCGCCGAGGCCGATCAGGACGAGTTCATCAAAGACACCTGCACCAAGCTGACCGATGCCTACCTGGCTCCGGTGCAGCTGCGCGCGACGACGCTGGCGCTGAGCTACAGCACGATCTCGCTGCCGAGCTGGTCGGCAGGCAGCCACCAGGTGTCGTGCAGCATCGGCGCCACCCTCGGCAACGGCGGTTGGTCCACGCTCGTCAACAGCGCCAAAGGTCCGCTCATGATCAACGGGCAGCCGCCGGTCGCACCACCGGACATCCCGGAGGAGCGCCTGAACCTGCCGCCGATCCCGATGCCCGAGTCGGACAGCTCGTCGTCGTCGGATTCATCGGACTCGTCGTACGGTTCGTCCTCGTCGTCGGGCTCGTCATCGTCGGGCTCGTCCTCAAACTCGTCGTCGGATTCGTCCGGTTCATCGTCGAGCAGCCAGTCCGAGCACATGCCGCAGCAGTCGGCCCCGAGCACCACGGCCGAGCCGGCGCCGCCCGCGCAGTCCAACACCTTCAATCCGCCGCCGCCCGGCGCACCGCCTGCGCCTGCTCCACCACCGGCACCCGAACAGGCCCCGCCGCCGCCGGCCCCCGCGCCCGCACCGGCTCCCGCGCCGGCACCGCCGGCCGGCCCGCCGCCCGGTGAGCCCGTGTTGCCACCGCCTCCGCCGCCGGGGCCGTAACCCCGTGGCCGTGCGGATGGGTTCGCAACGGTTCGAGGAATTGGTCTCCGACGCACTGGATCTGGTGCCGCCCGAGCTGGCCGCGGCGATCGACAACGTCGTCGTCCTCGTCGAGGACCGCAATCCCGACGAACCGGAGATCCTCGGCCTGTACCAGGGCGTCGCGCTCACCGAGCGGGATTCGTGGTACGCGGGCTCGCTGCCGGACACGATCACGATCTACCGCGACGCACTGCTCGACATCTGCGATGACGAGGAGCAGGTCGTCGACGAGGTGGCGATCACGGTGATCCATGAGATCGCCCACCATTTCGGGATCGACGACGAGCGTCTCCACGAACTCGGGTGGGGCTAGGTACTTCATCGGCCCGCGCGGCAACCGCGCGATGTCGGCGCACAGTGCTATGAACAGGCCATGACCTTCCAGTGCCCGGAGTGTGTGGCCGGACTGGAGCACTGCCACGGCACCGTCATCCATCACGTCCGGTTCCGGGTCGAGTGCACTCACGACGGCTGCACCACTCCAGAAGCAGCGCATGCCTTCAGCGTCGACTGCGAGGCGGTCGGCTGCCCCTGCGGGCGCGACCAAGCGCTGCGCGCGTCGGCGATCTAGCCCATCGGGTCGTTCGACTTGAGCGCATCCTCGACCGGATGCACGTCGAGCTCGGGGTAGAACGGCGGGGTCAGGTTCGCCCACTGCACGCAGCTCCAGCGCCCGTCGGTGATCGGCGCGAGCACCACCGACTGCGCGTTGGCCAAGTGGTGGTCGAGCGCGAAACTGCCGTCGACGCCGGCCAGCACCGCCGCCACCAACCTGATCGCCGCGCCGTGGCTGACGAGCACGATGTCGCCGTCGAAGGCATGGTCGTCGAGGTAGCGCATCCGCAGTTGGGTGACGACCGGAACGTACCGGTGCAGCACCTGGCTGGCCGACTCGCCGCCCGGCATCGGCACGTCGAGCTCGCCTTCGTGCCAACGCTGGTAGATCGCGTTGAACTGGGCGATCGCGGCGTCGTCGTTGCGGTCCTCCAACTCACCGACCTGCACCTCGTGCACGCCGTCGAATTCATGGGGGGTCAGACCGGTCTCCTCGGCGATGCCCGCGGCGGTCTGGGCCGCCCGGCGTGCCTGCGAGTGGGCGACGATCAGCGGCCGGTTGCTCAAGGTGCTCGCGAACGACCGGGCCTGATCGCGGCCGAGGTCGGTCAGCTCGGCGCCGGGCGGGCGGGTGTCGAGCCGGCGTTCGACGTTGGCCAGTGACTGCCCGTGCCGGACGAGGACGAGCCGCCCGCTCATGATTCGCCCGATCCGTCACGCAACCGGGCCAGCCAGCGGGCCGCCTCGTCGAATCGCGGGGGCGGCGCGCCTGCCGCCGATCCCGTGGGCCATGAACCTAGATATCGCACATCTGAACAACGTCGGTGGAGCGCTTTGAGTGCCTCGGCGACCGAATCGTCGTCGATGTGGCCGACGCAATCCAGGAAGAACACATAGGTGCCCAACTCAGTTCTGGTGGGCCGGGATTCGATGCGGGTCAGATCGATGTCGCGAACCGACAGCTCGGTCATGGCCGCCACCAGGGCACCCGGGGTGTTGTCGAGCCGCAGCACCACCGAGGTGCGGTCGGCGCCCGTCGCCGGTGGCGGCGGCCCGGGCGGACCGGCCAGCACGAACCGGGTACGCGCGTTGACCTCGTCGACCACGTCGGCGGCCAGGATGTCCAGCCCGCACCGCTCGGCGGCCAACCGCGTGCTCACGCCCGCGTCGGCGCGACCCTCGGCGACGTCGTGCGCGGCCGCGGCGTTCGAGTTGGCGGGCACCACCGCGGCGTCGGGAAGGTTGGCGGCCAGCCAGTTGCGGACCTGTGCGGCGGCCACCGGGAACGCCGCGACCGTGCGGACCGGTCCGGTGTGGCCGGGGCGGACGACGATGGTGAACGCGACGTCGAGGGTCAGTTCGGCGTAGATCTGCAGCGGGCTTCCGGCCGCCAGGCTGTCCATGGTCGGCAGCACCGAACCCTCGATCGAGTTCTCGATCGGCACACAGGCGTAGTCGGCCCGCCCGTCGCGGACGGCGCTCAGCGCACCCGGTGTGCTGTCGGTGCGCACCGGCGTGAATCCGCCGTCGCCGCCCTGGCTGCCGGGCACCATGTTTTGCGCCACCATCTGCAGCAACGCCGCTTCGGTGAAGGTTCCCTCCGGTCCGAGATAGGCAATGCGCTGCACCCCGTCAACATTAACGGCAACCCCGTCCGCGCCGGCCTCATCGGCCCGGTCGCACATTCGGTAAGCCTTGCGCGCCGTTCGCGCGTCCAGTTAAGTTAGGCTTACCTCACCTAAGCGGAAGGCGGCGAGAATGGCAGTAGCGGCACCGACGACAGCCGAGCGGATTCGCAGCGCGTGCGCCCGGGGCGGCGGTGCCATGCTCGCCGTCGAGGGCATCGAGCCGGTCGAGTCTCCCGTGCATCATCTGCTCGACGACGGCTCGTTCGCGATCACCGTTCCCGAGGCGGGCCCACTCGTCGGCATGGTGCTGTCCTCCGGTTCGGCGGGCGTGCAGGCCGTCCTCGAGATGACCGACTACGCGCCCCTGCCGCTGCGCGAACCGGTGCGCTCGCTGGTCTGGATCCGCGGCCGGCTCCAGCATGTGCCGTCCGGCGAGATTCCCGCGCTGCTCGACCTCGTCGCCACCGAGGACCCGAATCCCGCACTGCTGCAGGTGAATTCCGGATCCGGGCCGGTCGAAGACACGTATGCGTTGATGCGGCTGGAGATCGAGTCGGTCGTGGTGGCCGATGCGACGGGTGCCGAGTCGGTGAGTCTCGGCGCGCTGCTGCAGGCTCGTCCCGATCCGTTCTGCGCCATGGAATCCTGCTGGCTGCAGCACATGGAGTCGGCACACCGCGACGTCGTCGAGCGCCTCGCGACGCGGCTCCCGATGACGCTGCGCCAAGGCCGGGTACGCCCGTTGGGCCTGGACCGCTACGGCGTGCAGCTGCGCGTGGAGAACGAGAACGGCGACCACGACGTGCGCCTGCCGTTCGCCAAGCCCGTCGACGACGTGACCGGGCTGAGCCAGGCGATCCGGGTGCTGATGGGTTGCCCGTTCCTCAACGGGCTACGCGCGCGCAAGATCTAGCGCCGCTACCGTAGCTCCGGTGACGGGGCCCAACGAACAGCTCGAGCCGCAGCGGCGAACCCTCAAGATCGAGATCGCCGTCGTGCTGGCGGTGACGTTCGGGCTCAGCGCCTACACCGCGCTGCTGAAGCTCACCGAAGGCGTGCTGCTCGGGTTGTCCGGTCAGACCGTCGCACTCAATCCCCGCCGCTCCCCGTTCGACCTCATCGATCTTGGCCTGCATCTGGCCGGCATCCTGCAATTGCTCGCATGGGGTGCGCTGGCGATATATCTGCTGTGGCGCAGCGGTTTCGGTCCATCGGCCATCGGCTTGGCCCGCCCGCAGTGGCGTGCCGACGGGTTGGGCGGGCTCGGCCTCGCCGCCCTGATCGGTCTGCCCGGGCTCGCGTTCTACGTCATCGCCCGGGTACTCGGGCTGAGCGCCAACGTCGAACCCGCCGAGCTCTACGACACGTGGTGGCGGATTCCCGTTCTTCTCGGTGCGGCGTTCGCCAACGGCTGGGCCGAGGAGATCATCGTCGTGGCCTTCCTGCTGACGCGGCTGCGCCAACTCGACGTGAGCCCGGCCCGCGCGTTGGTGATCTCCAGCCTGCTGCGCGGCGCCTACCACCTGTACCAGGGCTACAGCGCCGGATTGGGCAACATCGTGATGGGCCTGGTGTTCGGCTACGTGTGGCAGCGCACGGGCCGGTTGTGGCCGCTGATCATCGCCCACGCCCTGATCGACGCGGTGGCGTTCGTCGGCTACGCACTCGTGGCCGACCGGCTCGGCTGGCTGCAGTAGCCGGGCCCGGTCAGCACGTACATTGCTGGAATGGACCAGAACCGGCACCCCGACCCGCGGTTGCGGCGTCCGGTGCCGCGCCGTCCATCCGGTGAACCGCCGCAGGCGATGCGGCGCGATCCGAACTACCGGCCGGCCTGGCCGCCCAATCCGCCGACGCCACCGCGCCAGCCGCCACCACCCCGACAGCCTCGGCAGGTTCAGGCGCCGCCGCGTCAACCGCCGCGTCAGCCACCACCCCGGCCGGTCCCGCCACCAGCGCGGCCGGCCCCCAAGCCACCCCCGCCCGCCGTCGTGCGCAAGCCACGCAAACGGCGTCCGTGGGGCCGAATCATTCTGACGCTGTTCATGATCGGCGTCCTGGCGATCATCGCGGGCGGCGTGTGGATAGACACCTCGCTGCGGCGCATACCGGCATTGGCCGATTATCCGGAGCGTCCCGGATCGGGCCGTGGCACCACGTGGCTGCTCGTCGGCTCCGACAGCCGTCAGGGTCTGACGCCCGACCAGCAGGCGGAGCTCGCCACGGGTGGCGACATCGGGACCGGCCGCACGGACACGATCCTGCTCGTGCACATTCCCGGTATCGGCGCCGACGCCCCGGCGACCATGGTGTCGATCCCCCGCGACTCCTACGTGCCGATCCCCGGATACGGCGAAGACAAGATCAATGCCGCGTTCTCGTTGGGCGGCGCACCACTGCTGGCACAGACCGTCGAGCTCGCGACCGGCCTGCACCTCGACCACTACGCCGAGATCGGGTTCGACGGCTTCGCCGCCCTCGTCGATGCCGTAGGAGGCGTGACGATGTGTCCCGCCGAACCGATCAGCGATCCGCTGGCAGGCATCGATCTGCCTGCCGGTTGCCAGGTGCTCGACGGGCGCAACGCCCTCGGCTTCGTCCGGACCAGGGCCACGCCGCGCGCCGACCTCGACCGCATGGTCAATCAGCGCGAGTTCATGTCGGCGCTGCTGCACCGGGCCGCGAGTCCCTCGGTGTTGCTGAACCCGCTGCGGTGGTACCCGATGGCTCGCGCCGCCGGCGGCACGATCGCGGTCGACGAAGGCGCCCACGTGTGGGATCTGGCGTGGCTGGCGTGGGCGTTGCGCGGCGACCTGCTCACCACCACGGTGCCGATCGGGGAATTCACCGGAAGCGACTCGGGCGCGGTCGTGGTGTGGGACAGCGACGCGGCGAGCCGCCTGTTCGACGCGTTGGCGACCGATGCGACCATCCCGCCCGACGTGATCAATACCCCGGGCACTTGAGCTTAGGCAAAGCTAAATTAACAACAGCAAATTCGCTACGAGAAACGTAATCGCCGTCACACGACTTAGGTAAAGCTGACCTCAATGAGGTCTACCTTCGCTGACAATGCGTTCTGACCTGCTATATCCTCGTCCGCATGACAACGTCCGGCGCAATCGACACGAAATTCCACGCCCTGATCCAGGATCAAATCCGCAGCGAATTCACTGCTTCGCAGCAATATATTGCGATCGCTGTTTATTTCGATAACGCCGACCTGCCCCAGCTCGCCAAGCACTTCTACGGCCAGGCGGTCGAGGAGCGCAATCACGCGATGATGCTCGTGCAGTACCTGCTCGACCGCGACATCGACGTCGAGATCCCCGGTATCGACACCGTGTGCAACCGCTTCGACGTCCCCCGCGAGGCGCTCGTCCTGGCCCTCAACCAGGAGCGCACGGTCACCGAGCAGATCAGCCGGCTCGCCAGCGTGGCCCGCGAGGAGGGTGACTACCTCGGTGAGCAGTTCATGCAGTGGTTCCTCAAGGAGCAGGTCGAAGAGGTCGCGACGATGACGACGCTCGTGCGCATCGCCGACCGCGCGGGTGCGAACCTCTTCCATCTCGAGGACTTCGTCGCCCGCGAGATGTCCGGTGGCGCCGCGGATCCCACGGCCCCCAAGGCAGCAGGCGGCAACCTCTAGAACCACTCAGTCCCGGCCCGCACCGGTCAGGCCGTTCTGCAGCCAGTCCTTGGTGCGGCCGGGATGGTTGGTGGCCACCCACGCCACCCCGATGTCCCGGCAGAACCGGACATCCTCGTAGTGATCGACCGTCCAGCAGTACAGCGCACGGCCCTGGGCGGCCGCCCGGTCGACCAGCTCGGGATGTTCCCGCAGCGTCGCGATCGACGGGCCGACCGCCGTCGCACCGACTGTGGTCGCCGCGCTCCCCCCGAGATAACGCGACGTCTCCCCCAACAGCACGGTCGGCAGCATCGGCGCGGCGCGGCGGATCCGCCAGACCGCGGCGGCCGAGAACGACATCACGACCGCGCGGGACAGATCGGCCGACGGCGGCGACGCGATGCCGTAGCGGTGCAACAACGCCAGCACCTTGTTCTCGACGAGTGCGCCATAGCGCACCGGGTGTTTGGTTTCGATGAACAGCTTGACGGGCCGGTTCCAGTCCAATACCAGGGCCACGAGGTCGTCGAGCGTGAGCAGACCGGTCTCGCCGTTGCCGCCGTCGACGCGCGAACTGGCATGCCACGACCCGTAATCCAGCTTCCGGAGTTCGGCGAGCGTCATCTCGCTCACAAGGCCCGAGCCGGTCGACGTCCGGTCGATCCTGCGGTCGTGCACACACACCAGATGCCCGTCCCGCGTCAGCCGCACGTCGCATTCGACTCCGTCGGCACCCTCGCGAAGCGCCAGGTCGTAGGCGGCGAGCGTGTGCTCCGGCCGGTCTGCGGACGCTCCCCGATGGGCCACCACGAACGGATGTCCCGGGCCCGGTGTCGCCTGCCCAGCGGCTCCGGCGTCGCCCACGTTCATATGGCTATGCTGCCGGGTTCTGGCCTTCGGACTCAACCGGAGCGGCGGATTCGCGTCGATCCCGCTGCTCGGGCTCACTCTTCGGCTGCTCGCCGCCGTCGGCCTCCGCGACGGGGGCCGGGCGGCCGGGCTGCGTCGATCCGGAATCGACCACCACCCAGCGGTGCAGGCTGCGGTGGGCCGTCGCGGTGCGTTCGAAGCCGTTGAACACACGGGTGATCAGCACGACGGCCGCGAGCGCGAGCAGGTAGCCGATCGTCACGGTCACGGTGTTGTCGGCGATGTTCTGCGGGTTGTTGGCGAAGAACGTGACGACGAAGGTGCTGACGATCGACCACACCGCCACCACCGCGCTGAGCACCCAGACGATCCACCACACCACGATGGGCCGGCGCAGTTGTGACAGCCGGTTTTCCACGGATGCGAGCTCGAGCACGAACACCGGCGCCATGAACAGGTTCACGAGCGGCAGCAGGCAGCAGATCCACAGTTCCCACGCGCCGCGCGGATCGTCCTGTCCGCGCTGGGCATACGCCGCGCTTCGACGATCGACGAGCCAGTACACCAGCAACACGACGGTGATGAACATGACGGCCAGCACCATGAGGCTCGCCAGCAGGCCGATGGTGACACCTGTCCAAGCGATCACCGGATGCAGCAGCACGCTGCGGTTGATCAGCAACAGGGCGTACCGAACGATGTGGGTGAACGCCGCGATCCCCAGCGCGATCATGGCCAGGATCAGCACCAGCCGCACGGTGTCGGGCCCGGGGCCGCGCCGTTTGGCCACCGTCTCGTGATCGGCGACCTCGAACTGCTGTTGCAGACCCCAACTCGGAATCGTCCGGTACCGCGGGGTCGGCCCGAGTGGCCGACGCTGGCGACGGGTCGGCGGCGGGGCGCCGGGCCGGACCGCGATCCAGCGGTAGCCGGGTGCCAGCCGCGGCGGAGTCGCCCGAGAGCCGGCGTCGGCCGCCCACTGCTGTTCGGTCGACGGCGCGAGCAGGGTGCCGCCACACCGAGGGCACCACGACCGCTGCCGATCACGCACGTTCCAGCGCGTCCCACACTGCGAACACACCTGGATCATCTGACCAGCCTAGCGACGGTCATCGGGCTGCCTGCGCGCCAGCCGGTCAGAGGCTGCCCGCACTGCCGTCGTCGGTGACGACGGGCCGTCCGGCACCGACCCACGAGAGCATCCCGCCGTCGACGTTGACCGGGGTGTAGCCGTTGCGCGCCAGGTAGTGCGCAACCCGCAGCGAGCGCCCGCCGGCGTGGCAGATCACGAACAGCTCGGCATCCGGATCGATCTCGGCCATACGGGCCGGCACGTCCCCCATCGGGATGTGCTGTGCACCGGCGACGTGACCGCGCTGCCATTCGTCGTCTTCACGTACGTCGAGCAGCACCACCGACTCGTCGAACGTCGTGGGAACAGCGGCGATGTCGGCCTGCGCGACTTCCACATCGTCCATGCGTCCATGCTCGCACGCACCCCGCGTCCGCGCACCCACCCCTGGCACTCGACGAAGCCAGCAATTCGCGGCTATCCACAGTTTCCACAGGTTCATCCACAGGCTGACACCTGCGCAGATATTGCTTGATGGGCTTCAGCTGTGTGCTTGCTGTCGGACCCTGTGGATAACCGGGTCCCCAAATGGGCAGCGATCAACAACGTCTCAGCGGCCCGAGCGAAATTTCTCGGCGGGCTAAGCACCCGCCGCGCGGCGTGCTGACACTGATACCCAGTCGAACGACGTTGCAATCAACATGATTCCCACCCGCAGCGGGTTGGTCCGCTCGGCGCATCGGGGCCGATTTCTTCCTCACCGTTTAACGGGCTATGATCGCGGTCACACCAGATGTTGTGACAGAACTCACTGGGGGCCAGACATTGATCGTGCAGGTCAGGAGTGTTTGATGGCGTCGCATCCGATGGGACCGGGATCAGCGTTACCACAACCTGAATGGCAGTCGTCCGGACATCTGCACACCCGCAACCAGATGATGGCTTTTCTCCGCGCAGGCATCATCGCCCTGCTTCTGCTGGGCATCCTGGCGCTCATCGTCTGGTTCTGACCGCAGCCCCGTCGGGTATACGTGGGGGTGGTGAGGCGCGTCCTTGCGGTGCGCGCTGCGATGGAGCAATGTTGAGGTTGATCTTGAGGATCCCCTGAGGACGCCAAGCTCCATCGATCGATATGAGGAAGGAATCTCGTGGCTGAATACACCCTGCCAGACCTGGATTACGACTACGGAGCGCTGGAGCCCCACATCTCCGGACAGATCAACGAGCTTCACCACAGCAAGCATCACGCCACCTACGTCAAGGGAGTCAACGACGCGGTCGCCAAGCTCGAAGAGGCTCGGGCCAACGGCGATCACGCGGCGATCTTCCTCAACGAGAAGAACCTCGCATTCCACCTCGGTGGCCACATCAACCACTCGATCTGGTGGAAGAACCTGTCCCCCAACGGTGGTGACAAGCCGACCGGCGATCTGGCGGCCGCGATCGACGACCAGTTCGGTTCGTTCGACAAGTTCCAGGCCCAGTTCACCGCCGCGGCCAACGGGCTGCAGGGCTCGGGTTGGGCCGTGCTCGGCTACGACAGCCTCGGCGGCCGGCTGCTGACATTCCAGCTCTACGACCAGCAGGCCAACGTGCCGCTCGGCATCATCCCGCTGCTGCAGGTCGACATGTGGGAGCACGCCTTCTACCTGCAGTACAAGAACGTCAAGGCCGACTACGTCAAGGCGTTCTGGAACGTCGTCAACTGGGAAGACGTGCAGAACCGCTATGCGGCCGCCACGTCGAAGACCGGTGGCCTGATCTTCGGCTGATCCGGTCCGAGGGTCGGATCGGTATCTGATCCCAACTTTCCGATCTCTACACAAGGGGCGTCGTGCGAACTCGCGCGGCGCCCCGCCCTCGTATTCGGGCCTGCCGTGTCGCCTTGCACGCCTCGCAAAGCTGTCGCATGCTGATCTGATCGACTCACAGACGTGTCGAGCGGGAAGCTCAACACCGATGTCCCGGAGGCGAAATGGATACGGGGTCCGGTCGGGCGATCGAGATCGCCCCTTTTCATTCGGGCGGAACACTCAAGGGTTTTGTCGTGTCGGGCCGTTGGCCGGATTCCACCAAAGAGTGGGCACAGCTGCTGATGGTGACGGTCCGCATCGCTTCGCTGCCGGGATTGCTGTCCACCACAACGATTTTCGGTGTTCGCGAAGAACTTCCCGATCAGCCGCAGCCCGGCACCGTCGGCCTCGTGATGGCCGAGGGACCCGTGGTCGGTGAGGAAGCGGTACCGCCGGGATACTTCGCCGATCACCAGCCGCCCGCGTTGCTGATGCTGCATCCGCCGTCGGAGACCACGCCGTCGCTGCCCGAATGCACCGGCGCGGCATCGGGTTGCGTGCTGCTGCCCGGGCTGCCGCATCTCGGTCTGGAGCACCGCGCGGCGTGGGTGGAGGCCGAATCCGACGGCACCGTGACCTCGATGGTCAGCCGCGTCGGAGTCGATCCGATCAGCCATCCCGACACGGCGATCCTGGCCATGCTGCTCGCCGCATGAGGGTTCTGCGAAACGCAGAATACGGCTACCCGAAATAGATAGGGAAACTAGCCAATTCGGCCTTCGGTCGATATGGTCGATTGCGTAAGCGAAGGGGAGTAGCCCTCAATCGTCGTGTCGACATACTGGCGTCCAGCCCGGCCGGCGAACCGCATCCGCGGTGGGCGAGACCTTCGACCGTGTGTCGATGCACCGCCTCCACAGTGCATCGGCGATGTGTCGAAAGGTCGTCATGCTCGCCGCAACTCTCATCAGCCTCGGTGTCGTCTTCGTCGCGGAACTCGGCGACAAATCGCAGTTGATCACCATGACCTACGCACTGCGCCACCGCTGGTGGGTCGTGCTGTCCGGCGTCGGCATCGCGGCGTTCCTGGTGCACGGCCTTTCGGTCACGATCGGCCACTTCCTCGGATTGACGTTGCCGGAGAAGCCGATTGCGTTCGCGGCGGCGATCGCATTTCTGCTCTTCGCGGTGTGGACCTGGCGCGAGGGCCGCAGCGGAGGTGACGACGAGAACGTGCGGGTCGCCGAACCGCGGTACGTGCTCTTCGCCGTGATCTCGTCTTTCGTGCTCGCCGAACTCGGCGACAAGACCATGTTGGCCACGGTGGCGCTCGCGAGCGACAACAACTGGGCCGGCGTGTGGCTCGGCGCGACCCTGGGCATGGTGCTGGCCGACGGCGTGGCCATCGCGGCTGGGGCACTGTTGCACACACGGCTGCCCGAGCGGTTCCTCCACGTCCTCGCGAGTGTGCTGTTCCTGCTCTTCGGCCTGTGGATGCTGTTCGACGCGGCACTCGGGCTGCGCGCGGTGGCCATCGCGGTGACCGTAACCGTCGCCTTGTCTGCGATTGGCGCCGGTCTGGTGCGGCTACGCCGTAAGCGCGCGAACGAATCCGCCCGGCAATCCCGCGTTGAATCGTCGCCAGAATCCGCCTGACCACGCCGTGGCTATCCTTTGACGCCAACGTCATTTGCATTCGCCCGCGGCAGCGGTAGTGTGCACGACGTTGACCCACAACGACGCCAGACGCTGCGCGCGACTCCTGAGGTCTGTGCTCTAGCAAATACCTGATCGGGCAAGTACCGCACACGTCTCCGTTGCCCGCAGAGAACGGGAAAGTCGCTGCTTGGCGGGGTGACCGCAGCTCATCCGGCTCAATACAACGCGACCGTCACTATTTGCCTTGCCACCCGGTGCAATCCCGCCGTCTGAGCCCGGCGAAGATGCGGGTTTCAGTGGCCATGTTGGTCAAAACACGAAGGAAGGTTAACTTTTACGCGGTTTGCACTTGGTTGTCGTCACAACACTCGCTACGATGGTCAGCAAATACGCCGCCTTTTCGTTCCGCTCATGATGCATGTGGAGGTCAAATCGATGAGCAAGACGTTCGCCGCCCGTCTAAACCGCCTGTTTGACACGGTTTATCCACCTGGGCGCGGACCCCACACCTCGGCCGAGGTGATTGCTGCGCTCAAGTCCGAGGGCATCACCATGTCGGCTCCGTACCTGTCGCAACTACGGTCGGGCAACCGCACCAACCCGTCAGCGGCAACCATGGCCGCACTTGCCAACTTCTTCCGGATCAAACCGGCGTACTTCACCGACGACGAGTACTACGAGAAGCTCGACAAGGAACTGACCTGGCTGGCCAGCATGCGGGACGAAGGGGTTCGCCGCATCGCCGCCCGCACCGTCGGGCTGTCCCCGGAGGCTCAGCAGGATCTCGCCCAGAAGGTCGATGAGCTGCGCCGACGCGAGAATCTCGACAGCTGATCCGCCACAACAACAGCATCACCGCGTAGGCAGGGATCCGAACGGGTCCCTGCCTACGTTTGCTTCTGCCCCCGGTCGAGCTCGCGATATTGCTGCGCGATCGCCAAGATCCATTCGCGGTCCGAGAACGACGTCGGTTGCCTGAGCCAGTTCAACCCGGGGAACGCCGACAGTGCCCTGTCATCTGCGGCTTCCTCGCGCGTGTCGTAGATCCACTGGGCGAGCGCCCGCGCCTGCTTACGCGGAGAAACCGCGGGTGCATCGAGCACCGGCGTGTTGCCCTCGGAGGCCGACGATCCTTGAGTGCCCCCGGCCTTGCGCCGCTTGTTCTCGGCGGCCGTCGCCTCGAGGTAGAGCGAGTCGGAGATGAGCGACATCCGCTCGGCCACCCGGAACACCAGCGGACCGCGCGGGCGCACCCCGATGCCGACGTCGGGATGCCGACGGCCGAGCTCGGAAAGTAGCGGTGCGATCGTCCGCAACTCCTGGCGGGCGCCGAACCAGTCCTCGATACTCGGCAGCAGCGAACCCGCGGCCACGATCACCATCGCGCAGCCCAGCAGCGTGGCGGCGGTCCCAACGCCGACCGAGCGCGTCTGCCCGACTGCCCGCAGGACGAAGAACGCGCTGGCAGCGACGATGAGAACGATTCCGACGGTGAACACGAACAGCGCACGCCCCCGGCGGCTGCGATTCGAGTAGCGCAGCCCCGCCCAGGCCACCAGGGTGAGCGCCAGAAGCACGTACAGCAACGGCAGCAGCCAGGACGAGCCGTTGGACCCGAGTTCGCGCCGCAGGAACTCCTCGGGTGACATCTCGGGCTGCTTGCCGGCCAGGAAGAAGATCACGAGGCTGATCACCGCGACCACACCGGCGATGCCGTACTGAACCATGGCAATCCGCCGGGTGATTGCCGGCGCGCGTTCCGAGGATGCGGTGGTGATCATGACGCAGCTGCCCGCCGCGCACGCGATCAGGGCGACCTGGCTGAGGCCCATCGAAATGTTCGGCCACCGCAGCAAGGTGTCGAGCAGCAGCGCCAGCGGCTGCCAGTTGAGCGCGGCGACGACGCCGAGGCTGCCCAGCGCCAAGATCATGGCCGAACTCACCAAGGACTGCTTGTTGACCAGCGCCCAGCCGATCCGCAGCCCGGTCGCAAGGCCGAGCAGCCCGGCGATCACCCAGATGATCAACCAAACGCCTCTCCGAGGCGGACCTGCACGATCGACGACCGGTCGGAGGGTAACCGGCCGAGGCGGTACAGCAGCAGGGCCGCGAAGTCCTCGGCCTCCTGCTCGATGTCCTCGCCGTTGGGACCCATGCACCCGGTCCGCTGATTGAGCATGTAGCTGATCAGATCCGAGCTGGCGACCTCGACCGTCTCCTGCGCAGCGTCGACGATCGAGATGCCCTCATGGCCGAGCACCAGATGCCCGAGTTCATGCGCGAGCGTGCGGTCCCATGCGGGCAGGCCCTGCTGGATGAGGAAGACGTCGTGGTCGGCGTACTGACGCCACTGCCCACACACGCCGGGCGGAAGTTCGGCCATCGTGACCTCGATCGGTCTGCCACGGTCCTCGCTGACCGCATCGACCAGGCGGGTCAATGTCACTTCACCTCGTCGCGGCGCGAGATCGAGCACCGCGTTGACAGCGCGGGTGACACTACGGCTGGCTGACATGTCTCCCCCTTCCGCCCTTTCCTAGCACTATGTAACCCGGAATTCTCCCAGGACGGACTCTTAGCTCATGAACCGGTTGGTGCCGTTCCGCGCTGACAGAGCGGCCTTTGCCTGCCGGTAGCCGACAAACCCGCCCAAACCGGTGAGGCCGAGGATGCCGGCAACCCCTGGTACAGCCACCGCTGCGATCTCGAATACCCCGGCCGTCCGCAGATAGTCGGTGTAACCGACGCGGAATGACGCCGGCGGGACGGCCGCGTCATATCCGACTGCGAGCGGGCCACCGGACGGGGGCTGCTGCTGTTTCAGCGTTGCGGTCACCTCGGGCTGCCGGTCAGGTCCGCTCGACGAATCGTTGTCGTCCGGGTTGCCAGGAGCCAGGATCGGCGGCACGACGACAGGCGGAACGACAACCGGCATGACGATCGGGGGCGGCGGCACCGCGCCCGCGGCAGCGGCCAGGCCCGGCGGTGCGCCGGCTGGGGCCGGCAGCGGCGCGGCGATTTCCGGCAATTGCATGGCAGGCGGTCGGGGCTGACGGATCTCGGGCGGCACCGCGCCTCCACCACCGCCGCCACCACCGGTCTCCCCGATGACGATCGTCGTCGTCGCCGAGGTCGTCCGGCTGGTGGTCGTCGGTTCGGTGGTCGTCGGGTCCGTCGTCGTCGGCTCTGTGGTGGTCGGGTCGGTGGTCGTGGTGGTGCGACTCGTCGTGGTTGCGGACGACGTGACCGAGGTGCCCGACGTGGTTTGAGTCGTCGGGTACTCGGTCGACGGTTCCGTCGTGGGCTCCGTCGGCGTGTGCGACTGCGAGGTAGCTGTGTTGGTGTTCGTCACCGTGCCGCTCCCGCTCGGCTGCGGAGATCCGCTCGGCTCGTCGGTCTTCGTGGGGTGGTCGGTCTTGGTCGGCTCTTTGGTCGGCTTGGTGGGCTTGGTGGGCTTCGTCCCGCCGTGGGACGGCCGCGTCGGCCCATTTCCGTCGTCGCCGTCGCCGTGCTCGCCGTCATGCCCGTGACCGTGGGTATGGTCGTGGTCACCGTCGTGGCCATTGCCTCGGGGTCCACCGCCGTCGGTGCCGGTCGACGGGCGCTGCCCGCCGCCACGATCGGGGTCGGCAAATGCCAATGCGCCGCCCAGACCGGCGATGAACAGGCCGGAGATCACCAAACACGTAGAGGCGGCGACGCGCAACCGCGAACGCACTTCGTCACCACCCTCCCCGCGCACCGCCGCATCGGCACGTTGACGCCATCTGATTGTCGCACAAACCGCTTCTCTGGTTTGCTAGCTGAGAGGATTGCCCGGGCCGCTTGCGGGTAGGAAGAGCAGAGCAAATCGGCCGGACGATACTGTTGGTCTGCAGCAGTTCGACGGCGCGCATCAACACACGACGAGATGACCGGGAGGCAGCCGGAATGGGCCTGTTCACGCGACGAAAAAGCCGTGCTACCCGCCGAGCCGAAGCCCGCGCTATCAAGGCCAAGGCCAAGCTCGAAGCCCGGCTCACGGCAAAGAACGAGGCTCGCCGGATGAAAGCCGGCCTCAAGGCCGAGCGCAAGGCACTGCAGGCGCAGCTCAAAGCCCAGCGAGACAGTGACCGCAATGCCCTCAAGATCGCCGAGGCGGAGTTGAAGGCGGCCCGCGAAGGCAAGCTCCTATCGCCCGCCCGCATCCGCCGCATGCTCACTGTCACACGTTTGCTGGCGCCCGTGCTGGTGCCGGTGGTCTACCGCGTTGCCATCGCCGCCCGGGGTGCCATCGACGAGCGTCGGGCCGATCAACTCGGGGTGCCGCTCAGCCAGCTCGGCCAGTTCTCCGGCCACGGCGCGCAGTTGTCGGCACGCATCGCGGGCGCCGAACAGTCCCTGCGCCTGGTGGCCGAGAAGAACCCGAAGGACGCCGAGACCAAACAGTTCGTCAGCGCCATCAGTGACCGGCTCAAGGATCTGGCGGCGGCGGTCACGGCCGCCGAGCACATGCCCTCGGCACGCCGCCGCGGCGCGCACGCCGCGATCGCGACACAGCTCGACGGCATCGACGCCGACCTGATGGCCCGGCTCGGCCTGGTCTGACCGGCTTCACGACGACCGCCCGATGACTCCGGCCCGCACCGACCCCGCAGCGCCGCTGCGCGGTACGGCCGTCGGGCTGCTCACCGCGGCGCTGGCGGTCGCGGCGCACGGCACGGCGGGCGGCGTACTGCCCGATGGCGCGATCACGGCGCAGCTCGCGGTCCTGGCGGTGACGTTGGGCGCGGTCGCCGCCACGGTCCGCACGGCCGATCGAGCGGCCGTCCTGTGGGCGCTGCTCGGCTCCGGCCAGCTGTTGGCGCATGCGCTGTTGGCCACGGCCGACCACGCACATGCCGCGAGTCCGATGGCCTCCGGCGCGACGATGCTCGTCGCACATGTCCTGGCAGTGGCCGTCGGCGCAGCCCTCATCGCGGGCGGCGCTCGATTCTGTGCCGCGATGTCCCGCGCGGTGCGCGCCGTCGCGGCGTCCGGCGGTCGGCTGCCGGTGGCGGCCACGTCCGTGCTCGTGGGCAGCACGGATCAGCCGCTGCACTCCGCGTTGTTCCTTGCCGCTTCGGTGTCGCATCGAGGGCCTCCGGTCGGCGCGATCGCCTGACCTGAATCCCATCGACTTCCGAAAGACACCCGAACGATGAAACCCCTCACCGGGGCGCCCTGGCGCGCCCTGCTCGGCACCGCCGCCACGGTCACCGCGGTCGGCCTGCTCACGGCCGCACCGGCCTCCGCCCACGTACACGTCGACGCGGACAACCCCGCGCCGGGAAGCACCTCGGTCCTCACCTTCCGGGTCCCTGGCGAATCCGAGTCCGGTGCTGTGACAACACAATTGACCGTCGCCCTGCCCGACGTCGCATCGGCGCGCACCGAGGTGATGCCCGGCTGGACGGCCAAGCTGGACCGCGACGCGGCGGCGGGCACGGTCAAATCCGTCACCTGGACCGCGGCACCCGGCGTCGGCATCTCCTCCGACCAGTTCGCCTTGTTCAAGATCTCCGTGCGGCTGCCCGAATCCGACACGGCGAGTTTCCCTGCCACCCAGACGTATTCCGACGGCAGCGTCGTGCGCTGGGATCAGGCCCCATTGCCCGACGGCAGCGAGCCCGAGCATCCGGCGCCGCAACTGACGCTCTCGGACTCCACTGATCCCGCCGGCCAGGACGATCACGGCGGGCCCGCCATCGCGTCACCCACACCGGCACCGTCCGCACCGTCCACCGTGTCGGCTGCGGACACCGCTGCCAGCACCACCGACAACTCGGCGCGGTGGCTGGCAGGCGGTGCGCTGACCGTCGCGGCGGTCGCCGTGGTCGTCGCCCTGCTGGCAAGGCGCCGATCATGAGGCGGCTGCTGGCCATGACCTTGGCCGCCCTCGCCCTCGCCGCGTCGGCACTCGCCGGTGCGGGCACCGCGTCCGCACACGCCACCAGAACCGGCGCCGACCCCGCCGAGCACGCGAAGCTCACCGAATCGCCGCAACGCGTCAGCGCCACGTTCAACGAGCAGCTTCAGAAGGCCTTCGCGGCGATGACGGTCGTCGGGCCGGACGGCAATCTGTGGTCCGACGGTGAGCCGCAGGTCGAAGGCGCGGTCGTCAGCGTGGGTGTCCGGCCGTTGGGCCCCGCCGGGACATACACCGTGAACTACCGGGTGACCTCGGCCGACGGGCACGTGGTGTCGGGTTCGTGGGCGTTCGAGCTGACGGTCGAGGGAACGGGCACGCCCGGGCCTGCGGCCGCCGCTCCCAGCTCGTCCGACGAGGGCCTGCCGGTGTGGCCCTTCGTGCTGGCCGCCGTGGTGATCGTGGGTGGCGGAGCTTGGTGGGCGGTACGACGGCAGTCATGACCTGGCGGTCGGCGGCCGGCGCAGCGCTGGTTGTGACCGCCGCTTCGGTCGCGGCAGCCGCGCTGTCCTACCCGCAGAGCCAGCTGGCCGGGGCGTTGGTGCGCACGGTCGCCGATTGCGCTGCCGTCGTGACCGTCGGCCTGGCGGCCGTTCCGATGCTCGAAAGCGCCCGCTACCGCGCGGAGTTGGCGCGCACCGCGGCCCGCCCGCTCGCGTTCAGCAGCGCAGTCTGGCTGCTCGCCGAATTGGTGCGCCTGATCGTGGTGGCGGCGCAGGCGGCGGCGGTTCCGGTCCAGCGCGTCGGCGTGCACACCGTCGGCGAGTTCGCACTGCACACGACCGTCGGCCGGTCCGGGTTGGTCGCCATCGTGGCCGCGCTCGCGGTGTGCGTCGCTTCGCTGCTGGCCCCGCGCACCGCCGCGGCGATCGTCGCGACGATCGGAACCGCGGCGGCAGGCGTAGCGGCCCGCACCTTGGCCGGCCATCTCGCGGAGAGCCCGATCGGCGGGCTCGCGGTGGCGGTGCACGCGCTCGCCGCGGCGGTGTGGTGCGGTGTGCTGGCCGCGTTGGTGCTGACCGTGACGCACCGCGGTCAGTGGGCGCGGGTATTGCCGCGGTTCTCACAGCTGTCGCTGGGTTCCGTGGCCGTGCTGCTGCTGGCCGGCGTGCTCGGCGCGGTGATCCGGCTGCAGGCCCCGGCCGACCTGTGGACGACGGGCTATGGGCGGTTACTTGCCGCGAAAGTCGTGGTGACGGTCGGTCTGCTGGTGCTGGCGTGGCGTAACCGGGCGGGCTGGCTTCCGGCCGCCCGCGCGCATCGCACCAGCGCCAGCCTGTCGACCAATCGGTCGCTTGCCGAATTGGCGGTGATGGCCGTCGCGGTCACCTTTGCCGCTGCCCTGGCCGTCACGGGTTGACCATGCGCGGCCTGGCATGATGGAACCCACTGCCGGCCACCCCGAGACCGCGCTGGCGCGGAATATCAGACACTGCGAAGGAGCAGCCAGAATGGCAGAGCAGCCGGATCAACCCGCCGAGAAGCCGGACACCCCAGCCGGCTCCGCACCGGCCGGCCCGTCGGGCGCCGGCGACGATTCAGCTGCCGCGACGCCGCCCGCTCCCGCGACTCCGCCTGCCAAGAAGGCCCCGGCGAAAAAGGCACCCGCCAAGAAAGCACCGGCGAAAAAGGCCCCGGCCAAGGCCGCCAAGAAAGCTCCGGCCAAGAAGGCTCCGGCGAAAAAGGCACCCGCGAAGAAAGCCCCAGCGAAAAAGGCCCCTGCCGACATCCCGCCACCCGAGGTGCTCACGGCCGCTGCGGAAGAGACTGCCGCACAAGCAAAGTCGACGGTGGCCGCGGCCGCCAATCCGGTGTCCGGGCCGGCTCCGGTGCCGTTGGAGACGCCTGCGCAATCTCGCCTGCCGCTGGCGGCCGCGGTGGCTGTCGGCCTGCTGGCGATCCTGCTCGTCGTCGTGACGCGTCGTCATTCGACCGAAGACTGATCGGTCGCGCTTGACCCTGACGCGACGTCAGGGTCGATAGTTGGCTCATGCACGCCAACCGGGACGCCAAAACCGTCGGAGCGGTAGCCGCCCTGACGGGTGTCTCCGTGCGGACCCTGCACCACTACGACCACATCGGCCTGGTGGTTCCGAGCGTGCGTACCGCGGCGGGTTATCGCGGCTACACCGACACCGACATCGAGCGGCTGCACCTCGTGCTGGTGTACCGGTCGGTGGGGCTGGCGCTGGACGAGATCCGGACGCTGCTCGACGACGCCGACGCCGACGTACTCGCCCACCTGCAACGCCAGCACAGCCTGCTGTGTGAAAGGGCCGAGCAGCTTCAGCAGACCATCAAGGCAGTGGAGGAACTCATGAGCGCCCACAACAACGGTATCCAGCTCAGCGCCGAGGAACAGGTTGAGATCTTCGGCAGCGCCGTGTTCGACGAACACCACGAGGAGGCACTGGAACGCTGGGGCGGCACCGAGGAGTGGCGGCAGTCGCAAATCCGCACGGCCGAGATGAGCAAACAGGACTGGATCGAGTTCAAGGCCGAGAACGACGCTTTGCTGCAGGCGCTCGCCGATGGCAAGCGGGCCGGCATGCGGCCGGGTTCACCCGAGGCCGACGCGCTGGCCGCCCGCCATCGCGCCAACATCTCCCGGTTCTACGACTGCAGCGACGACGTGCACGTCTGCCTGGCGCAGATATATCTGGCCGACGAGCGGTTCACCCGCTACTACGACGACGTCGAGCCCGGTCTGGCCCAGTTCGTCCACGACATCATCACGGCGAGCGTCCTGAAATAATCGCGGCGTGAGTATCGAACCCCGCGCCACCGCCGATCTCGTCGACGAGATCTATCCCGACGTCCGTAGCTGTGACCTGCAATTGCAGAACTACGGCGGCAAGACGATGTTCGCCGGGCGGATCACGACCGTGCGCTGTTTCCAGGACAACGCGCTGTTGAAGTCGATCCTGTCCACGCCGGGCGACGGCGGTGTACTCGTGGTCGACGGTGACGGGTCACTGCACACCGCGCTGGTCGGCGACATCATCGCGGGTCTGGCCGCCGACAACGGCTGGTCGGGAGTGATCGTGCACGGCGCGGTGCGTGATGCCGCGGCGCTGCGCACGATCGACGTCGGAATCAAGGCGCTTGGCACCAACCCGCGCAAGGGCACCAAAACCGGTGCGGGCGAACGGGATGTCGAGGTCTCGTTCGGCGGAGTCACGTTCGTTCCCGGCGAGGTCGCATACTGCGACGAGGACGGGATCGTCGTCATCGCCGCATAACGCGAGCAGACACAGAATCGCACTTCTCGAGTCCGATCAGTGCGATTCTGTGTCTGCTCACCGAAGGACTAAACCGTCACTGCGGCACGGTGTTTGGTGAAGTGCAGGGACTCCTCGTCGACCTTGCCGTACCGGATGGTGCGCATGTCGAAGAAGTAGTTCTGCTTGAGCTTCCACGGTGCTTCCGATCCGGACTTCGGCAGGCTGTCCATCGCCCGCCGGAAGTAGCCGGGAGTGAAGTCCATGAACGGCAGCTCGTCGACGGCGTCGCCGGGGTGCTCGGGCTCGACCTTGTCAAAGCCGTTGGCGTCCATGAAGTTCAGCAGACGGCAGATGAATTCGGAGACCAGGTCGGCCTTGAGGGTCCAGGATGCGTTGGTGTAGCCGAACGTGATCGCCATGTTCGGCACGCCCGACAGCATCAGGCCCTTGTAGGTCATCGACTTCGTCAGGTCGACCGCCTCACCGTTGCGGGTGACGGTCGCACCGCCGAACAACTGCATGTTCAGACCTGTTGCGGTGATGATGATGTCGGCCGCCAGCTCGTCACCGGAGGTCAACCTGATGCCGGTCTCGGTGAAGGTCTCGATCGTGTCGGTGACGACGTCGGCCTTGCCCGAGCGGATGGTCTTGAACAGATCGCCGTTGGGCGCCAAGCACACTCGCTCATCCCACGGGTTGTAGCGCGGGCTGAAGTGCTTGTCGTAGTCGAAGCCCTCGGGCAGCCGTCGGGTCGCCATCTGGCGCAACGCCTTCTTGAAGACGCCCGGGAACTTCCTGGCGATCTGATACTGCCCGGTGCTGTAACCGATCTGCTTCCACCGGTTGACGAAGTGCGCCAGGTTCTTCGGCAGGTACTTGTTGGCGCGGCGCGCGAACGGGTCCTCCAACGGCAGTGCGCCGATGTAGGTGGGTGAGCGCTGCAGCATCGTGACGTGCCCGGCGCCGCCCGCCACGAGGGACGGTATGAGCGTCACCGCGGTGGCACCCGATCCGATCACGACGATCTTCTTGCCTGCGTAGTCGAGGTCCTCGGGCCAGTGCTGCGG
This sequence comes from Mycolicibacterium wolinskyi str. Jessa 2025, assembly GCF_049241375.1. Taxonomy (NCBI): domain Bacteria; kingdom Bacillati; phylum Actinomycetota; class Actinomycetes; order Mycobacteriales; family Mycobacteriaceae; genus Mycobacterium; species Mycolicibacterium wolinskyi. The sequence goes on along the minus strand of NZ_CP185960.1, from coordinate 245,256 downwards.
GTGGATGATCTGGCCCTTGAAGTCGGCCGCCCCGGGGAATTCCGGCGAGTAGCCCTCGTCGTAGTTGTAGTAACCGCTGCACACCGACAGGAACGAGCAGGTCATCTCGATCTGCTCGCCGCCCTTGTCGATGGTGAGGGTCCAGCGGTTGTCGGCGTCGGACCAGTCGGCTGACAGCACCCGGTGGTTGACCCGGATGTGTCTGCTGATGCCGTTCTCTTCGGCGGCCTCGTTGATGTAGTTCCAGATCGACTGGCCGTCGGCGATCGACTTGGCCGAGGTCCACGGCTTGAACCGGAAGCCGAGCGTGAACATGTCGGAGTCCGATCGGATACCCGGGTATTTGAACAAGTCCCAGGTGCCGCCGATGTTCTCGCGGCGTTCCAGGATCACGTAGCTCTTGGTCGGGCAGCGGTCCTGCAGGTGCCAGGCCGTGCTGATGCCGGAGATGCCGGCACCGACGATCACAACGTCGAGGTGTTCGCTCATGGGACCGACGGTATCAACAGGGTGTTGAGTTGGTCAACACCCTGTTGAGAAAATCGACGCAGTGTTAAGCTGCTGGTTGTGACCACCGCCAGCCAGGCGCGCGCACCGCGCGGCCGCCGCTCCAACCGCCCATCGGGCGACGATCGGGAAGCGGCGATCCTCGCGACGGCCGAGCGGTTGCTCGACGACAAGAAGTTCTCCGACATCTCGGTCGACGACCTCGCCAAAGGCGCCGGAATCTCGCGGCCGACGTTCTACTTCTATTTCCCGTCGAAGGAAGCCGTGCTACTGTCGTTGCTCGATCCGCTGATCAAGCGCGCCGACACCGGGTTCGACAACGCGCTCGAAGGCATGCCCGCCGATCCGCACCGCGCCATCCGCCGGGGCATCGAGATCTTCTTCAGCTCGTTCGGGTCACATCCGGCGACAGCCCGCGCGGGAACCGAGGCACTCAACAGCAGCCCCGAATTCCGCACGTTCTGGTCCGGGCTCATGCAGAAATGGATCGCGCTGACGGCGGCGCTCATCACCGCCGAGCGTGAGCGCGGTGCCGCACCCGACACCATCCCCGCCCTCGACCTCGCGACCTCCCTGAACCTCATGAACGAGCGGACGATGATGGCAGCGCTGTCCGCCGAGCAGCCGGCCGTCGAACACGACAAAGTCGTCGACACCCTCTCGCACATCTGGCTCAACAGCATCTACGGCAGCGCCGCCTGACGGGTCTCGCACCTGTCGGTCCCTGATGCGAACATATGTTCGTGTCCGGTACTCAGGCGGCCGACATCCTGCACGCCGACCTCGACTCGTTCTACGCGTCGGTCGAGCAGCGCGACGACCCGTCGCTGCGCGGCCGGCCCGTCATCGTCGGGGGCGGTGTGGTGCTCGCGGCGTCGTACGAAGCGAAGGCGTTCGGTGTCCGTACGGCAATGGGCGGACGGCAGGCCCGTGCGCTGTGTCCGCAAGCCATCGTCGTCCCGCCGCGCATGGCCGCGTATTCACAGGCGAGCAAGGACGTCTTCGCCGTGTTCCACGACACCACGCCGCTCGTCGAGCCACTGTCGGTCGATGAGGCGTTTCTCGACGTGTCCGGCCTTGGCCGGGTGTCGGGCACGCCCGTCGAGATCGCCGGCCGGCTGCGCGCACAAGTCAAGGAGCAGGTGGGGCTGCCCATCACCGTGGGCATCGCGCGTACCAAGTTTCTCGCCAAGGTGGCCAGCCAGGAAGCCAAGCCCGACGGGCTGTTGCTCGTGCCACCGGACCGTGAGTTGGCGTTCCTGCATCCGCTGCCGGTCCGCCGGTTGTGGGGCGTCGGCGCCAAAACCGCCGAGAAGCTGCACGCGCATGGCATCGAGACCGTGGCCGACGTCGCCGAACTGTCCGAGGCGGCACTGGGTTCGATGGTCGGTGGCGCGATGGGGCGTCAGCTGTTCGCGTTGTCCCGCAACATCGACCGCCGTCGGGTGACGACGGGGATGCGGCGCCGTTCCGTGGGCGCTCAGCGGGCCTTGGGCCGGCGCGGCAACACGATGTCGGGCGCCGAGGTCGATGTGGTGGTGGTGAATCTGATCGACCGGATCACGCGTCGCATGCGCGCTGCGGGCCGTACCGGCCGCACGGTCGTGCTGCGGCTGCGCTTCGATGATTTCGGGCGCGCAACGCGTTCGCACACCCTGCCCCGCGCGACGGCGTCCACCGACGCGATCCTCAGCGCCGCACGGGCTTTGGTGGCCGCGGCCGCACCGCTGATCGCCGAACGCGGTTTGACGCTCATCGGGTTCGCGGTGTCGAACATCGACCGCGAAGGCAGCCAGCAGCTGGAGCTGCCGTTCGACGCCGCGCCCGATCCGATCGCGATCGACTGCGCCATCGACCAGGTGCGTCAACGGTTCGGCAACGCCGTGCTGACGCGTGGTGTGTTGGTCGGCCGTGACCCGGGATTGGAGATGCCTATGCTCCCGGATTAAAGCAGTTGTGCCGCAACGAATCCGGCGAGCAGAACGGCGAATCCGCCGACCTCGCCGACGATCAGCGCGACCATCCCCGCATGCAGTCCGAAGCTCGGCTGGCCGAACTGATTGGTGGTGTCCTGCTTGGCGCCATGCTCGATATAGCTGACGATGGCGATGACGAAGAAGAACACCAGGACCATCGCGGCGGTGAGGTTGACCCAGGTCGGCCAGGCACTCAGTTCGACGAAGACCGCCACCAGCAGTGTCGCGAACGAGTAGAGCAATGCGGCGCGATGGGCGATGTCGACGTAGGGGTGCGCCAGATGGTTCTCACTCGTGGCCATCTGCCGGTACTTCCAGATTCCGAGGATCAGCGCCAGCAGGAAGATCAGGCCGGCAGCCAGCAGTGTGACGATCGTGTCGACGCCAAGATCCGCGCGCATCGCGTGAGTGTAGTTGAGTAGTCTCACGCATCCGCCGGACGGCGAGCTACGCCAGGCTTTTCGACATGAACACATTGACCGACACGGCGAAAGTCACCGCCGCGTTCTTCCTTCAGGCCGCCATCGCCTTCGGCGTCAGTTTCCTCGGCGTGCTCGGCGGGATCTTCTTCCTGCCGATCGACACGTGGCAGCGGATGTTCCTCGGTATGTCCGTCCTGTTCCTCGTCACCAGCGCCTTCACCCTGGCCAAGGTGATCCGGGACCAGCAGGAGGCCGCCACGGTCCGGGTACGTCTCGACGAAGCTCGCATGGAAAAGCTGATCGCCGAACACAATCCGTTCACCACCTGAGATCAGGTCGTCGCGGTCCACTCCAGGAGTTGTTCGGCAGGCCAGGTGTTGACGATGCGCTCGGCCGGCACCCCGGCGTCCAGCGCCCGTTGGGCACCGTAGCCGAGGAACTCGAGCTGGCCCGGCGCGTGTGAATCGGTGTCGATGCTGAACAGACAGCCGATCTCCAGTGCGAGTTTCAACAGCCGGGTGGGCGGGTCGCGGCGCTCCGGACGCGAGTTGATCTCGACGGCGGTGCCGCTGTCACGGCATGCGGTGAAGACCTTTTCGGCGTCGAACTTGGACTCCGGCCGCATGCCCCGGCCACCGGTGACCAGGCGTCCCGTGCAGTGGCCCAGCACATCGGTGTGCGGGTTGGCGACGGCCTTGATCATCCGCCGGGTCATGGCCGTCTCGTCCATGGCGAGTTTGGAGTGGACACTCGCCACCACCACGTCGAGCCGCTCCAGCAACTCGGGTTCCTGGTCAAGCGAGCCGTCTTCGAGGATGTCCACCTCGATGCCGGTGAAGATGCGCATCGGCGCGACCAGGTCACGCACCTCATCGATGACGTCGAGCTGTTCGCGCAGCCGATCCGGCGACAGCCCGTTGGCGATCTTCAGCCGCGGCGAGTGATCGGTCAACGCACAGTACTCATGACCCAGATCCCTTGCGGCCAGCATCATTTCCTCGATCGGCGCCGATCCGTCCGACCAGTTGGAATGCACATGCAGGTCACCGCGCAACGCGGCACGGATGTCTCCCCCACCGAGATCGGCCACCGAGGACCGCAATTCGACGAGCGCATCGGGTTCGCGGCCGGCACACGCCTGCGCGATGACTTTCGCGGTCTTCGGGCCGATACCGGGCAGCGACTGCCAGCCGTTTGCGGCACCCAACCGTTCCCGCTGCTCGTCGGTCAAACCCTCGACGATGTCGGCGGCGTTGCGATAGGCCATGACCCGTCGCGGGTCTTCCCGGGCCCGATCTTTGTAATAGGCGATCTGACGTAGCGCGGTCACCGGATCCATGGTCAGCAGTCACCCGGTTGTGCCGCGCAGTGCGGCGTCGTCCCCGGAAACCGGTAGCGGTGGGTGGCGACCCACCGGTAGACGACGTCCTCAAGCCGCCGGACACCCGGCAATCGATAAAGCCGCAACGGAATTCGAGTACCGAAACCCGCCCCGAGCGCGGCGTTGATCGCCTCGGCGCCGCGATACACCGCGCCGTCCGCGTCGTGCCACCATGCCGCCTCGACCATCGTGTCGACGTCAACCCCGAGTCGCTCGGCGGTGCCGGACTTCTGAAACGGTGCGATCCGCACGTCACCCGTCCGCTGCCTGCCGCTAAGTGCGCGCACACTGCGCGTGCACATGCCGCAGTTGCCGTCGAAATACAGCACGCCGCTCATACCTCCAGTGTGCCCGGTTGTGGCTGCGAGCGAACCCCGCTACATTGAATTGCGAATTCATTCAATCCATTAATCCGTCAGGTCGCCTCGTGCCGCACCGTTTCACCGCCAGCCCCGAACAGCCGCTCTACGAAATCAAGGCCAATCTGTTCAAGGCGCTCGCCCACCCCGCGCGCATCCGCGTGCTCGAAATCCTTTCGGCCAGTGGACAACCCACCCCGGTGAGTGACATTCTGGCCGAGACGGAGCTCGAGCCGACGCTGTTGTCACAGCATCTGGCGGTGCTGAAACGCCATCATGTCGTGAGCGGACAGCGAGTCGGCAACGCGGTGTTCTACAAGCTCGCCCACCCGAAGATCTCGGAGCTGCTGGTGATCGCGCGCACCTTCCTGGCCGACACCCTCGGTGTGCAGCGGGACCAGCTGGCCACATTGCGATCCCTGCCACCTATCGGGCATCGACCGTGATTGTTGCCGCGGCAGGCAACCTCGGTAGGTTGCTTCCGCATCGCCGCGACTACTCCGACCTGCCTCGTTCGTGGCGGCAGGACGTCCTCGCCGGTATCACCGTCGGAGTGGTCGCCCTGCCGCTGGCGTTGGCCTTCGGCATCAGCTCCGGGGTTGGGGCGGCCGCCGGCCTGATCACCGCGGTGGTGGCCGGATTGGTCGCGGCGGTGTTCGGCGGTTCTCATGTGCAGGTTTCGGGGCCGACGGGGGCGATGGCGGTGGTGCTGGCGCCCATCGTCGCAACACACGGACTCGGCAGCATCGCACTGGTCACAGTGGTCGCGGGCGTGCTGGTGCTGGCGGCAGGCGTAACCGGGTTGGGACGGGCGGTGACCTTCATTCCTTGGCCGGTCATCGAAGGGTTCACGCTCGGCATCGCAGCGATCATCTTCCTGCAGCAGGTTCCGGCCGCTTTGGCGCAGCAGACACCGGCCGGACAACGCACGCTCACGGCGGCAGTCACGGTCCTCGCGAATGCCGACTGGTCGCATGCCGCGAAAACCCTTGCGGTGGTAGCACTTGTCGCTGTGCTGATGATCGCGCTGCCGAAGCTTCACCGGGCGATCCCGGAATCGCTGACCGCGGTGATCGCGGCGACGGTTGTCGCGGTGACGCTGCACCTACCGGTCGCATCGATCGGTGATCTGCCATCACATCTGCCCGTTCCGGTGCTGCCGCATGCCGACGCAAGCGCCCTGCGCGCGCTGCTCGGTGCGGCACTGGCCATCGCGGCACTGGCGGCCATCGAATCGTTGTTGTCCGCGCGGGTGGCCGCAACGATGTCGCCGACGGGACCGTACGACCCCGACCGCGAGTTGGTCGGTCAGGGCTTGGCGTCCGTGGCATCCGGGGTGTTCGGCGGTATGCCGGCAACCGGCGCGATCGCACGCACGGCCGTCAACGTGCGGTCAGGAGCCAGAACCCGGGTCGCGGCGATCGTGCATTCGCTGGTGCTGCTGGCCGTCGTCTACCTGGCCACCGGCCCCGTCTCGGCGATTCCGTTGTCGGCGCTGGCCGGTGTGCTGATGGTGACGTCGTTCCGGATGATCTCGGGTTCGACCGTCCGCAAGATCCTGCGTTCGACGCGGTCGGACGCATTGATCTTCGCGCTGACCGCGGCCGTCACGGTGTGTTTCGACCTGATCGAGGCCGTCGAGATCGGCATCGTGGTGGCGGCCTTCTTCGCGTTGCGTTCGGTTGCCCGGCGCAGCAGCGTGGTGCGCGAGGAGTTGCCGGAACCGCACCGGTCGGGCGACGAGCAGATCGCGCTGCTGCGCCTCGACGGCGCGATGTTCTTCGGTGCCGCCGAAAGGATTTCGAACGCGATCGGGGACGCTGAGCATCCCCGTACATCCGTCGTCATCATCCGGATGTCACAGTTGGGCATGCTCGATGCCACCGGTGCTCACACGCTCGCCCAAATCGCCACTGACTTGGAGTCGCGCGGAATCACCGTGATCATCAAGGGCGTGCGGCCCGAACACATGGATCTACTGGCGAACGTCGGGGTGTTCGACTCACTCCGACATGAGAACCATCTGCTGGACTCACTCGACGACGCCGTCGAACACGCACGGACCCACGTCGCCCGGCAGCCGCAATGACCGTCAGCTCACCGTGCGGATGAGCTTTTTGTTCACGAACTCCTCGATGCCGAATCGACCCAGCTCACGTCCGAACCCGGAGCGCTTGACGCCGCCGAACGGCAATTCGGCGCCTTCTGCACCGACGGCATTGACGAACACCATGCCCGCGTCGATCTTCTCGGCCACGCGCTGGGCCTGGTCCTTGTCCGTGGTGAAGACGTAGGAGCCCAATCCGAACGGGGTGTCGTTGGCGATCGCGACGGCCTCGTCCTCCGAACCGGCCTTGTACACCACGGCGACCGGTCCGAACAGTTCCTGCCGATAGGCGTCGTTGTCCTCGGTCACCCCGGTTAGCACGGCCGGCGGGTAGAACGCACCGTGGCGTTCCCCCGATGAAGTGAGCTGTGCGCCTTGGTCGACTGCGGTCTTGACCTGCTGCTCGAGCCGCTCTGCTGCCTGCTCGGAGGACAGCGGCGCGATCCCGTCGGCAGCCGCCAGCAGCTTGTCGGTGAACTTGGTCAGGAAGTCGTCGTACAGATTCTCGGCGACGATGAACCGCTTGGCCGCGTTGCAGGCCTGCCCGGTGTTCTCCATCCGCGCCTCGACGGCGGATTCCACGGTTGCGTCGAGGTCATCGGTCGACAACACGATGAACGGATCGGAGCCGCCCAGCTCCAGCACGCATTTCTTCAGATTGCGCCCGGCGATCTCGGCGACCGCCGCGCCCGCCCGCTCCGACCCGGTGAGCGAGACCGCCGCCACCCGCGGGTCGGCGATGATCGTGGCCACTTGGTCGTTGGTGGCCCGGATGTCGATGTAGGCGCCCTGCGGGAACCCGGCCTCCAGGAACAGCAGCTGGAGCAGCTCGGCGGATTCGGGGCACTGCGGTGCGTGCTTGAGCAGGATTGTGTTGCCGATGACCAGGTTTGGGCCGGCGAACCGGGCCACCTGGTAGTACGGATAGTTCCACGGCATGATGCCGAGCAGCACGCCGATGGGTCCGCGTTTGACGACGGCGGTGCCTTCGCCGTCGAGCAGTTTGATCTCCTCGTCGGCCAGGAATTTCTCGGCGTTCTGCGCGTAATACCGGTAGATGTCTGCGCAGAAGTCGACTTCGCTCAGCGATTGGTCGCGCGGCTTGCCCATCTCGCGGACGATGACATCGGCCAGTTGTTCACGGCGCTGCTCATGCAGATCCGCGACCTTGCCGAGCATCGCGGCGCGCTCGGCCACCGTCGAGGTCCGGGGCCACGTGCGGCCCGTCTTCGCGGCGGCCTCGATCGCGGCTTCGATTTCAGCGTCGGTTGCGGTGGGATAGGTGGCGACCACTTCGGCGGTCGCGGGATCGGTGACTGCGTACTCGGTCATGGTTCACTCCCGATCGTTCGGTCCACTCGCGAGATTACCGAGCACACCGTCACATTGGGCCAAGAAGGCAGTTCACAGCATTTGTTCATCTGCTGCCAGGAATTTCTGCCGATGCGTGTCTAGTTTTGAGTGTTGTGCGATTCGCCTTCAAAACTTCCCCGCAGAACACGACCTGGGCCGACATGCTGGCCATCTGGAAAGCCGCCGACGATATCGATGTCTACGAGTCGGGCTGGACTTTCGACCACTTCTATCCGATCTTCTCGGACTCGACCGGCCCGTGCCTGGAGGGCTGGACGACACTGACCGCGCTGGCGCAGGCGACCGAACGGCTGCGTGTCGGCGTGCTCGTGACCGGCATTCACTACCGGCATCCCGCGGTGCTGGCGAACATGGCCGCCGCGCTCGACATCATCTCGAACGGACGCCTCGAACTCGGCATCGGCGCCGGGTGGAACGAGGAGGAATCGGGCGCCTACGGCATCGAACTGGGCTCCATCAAGGAACGTTTCGACCGGTTCGAGGAAGCCTGCGAGGTGCTCAAGGGCCTGCTGAGCCAGGAGACGACGACGTTCGACGGCAAGTTCTATCAGCTCAAGGACGCCCGCAACGAGCCGAAGGGCCCGCAGCAGCCGCATCCGCCGTTCTGCATCGGCGGCAGCGGCGAGAAGCGGACGCTGCGGATCACCGCCAAGTACGCCGACCACTGGAATTTCGTCGGCGGCCCGCCTGAGGAGTTCGCGCGCAAACGCGATGTGCTCGCATCGCATTGCGCCGACATCGGCCGCGACCCCAAGGAGATCACGCTGTCGGCGCATGTCCGGCTCGGCGAGGATCGGGATTACGCCAAGGTCGTCGACGAGGCTGCCGCGCTCGGTGCGGAAGGTCTGGATCTGGCCATCATCTACCTGCCGCCGCCATACGACACGGCCGTGCTCGAGCCGCTGGCGCAAGCGATCAGGGATTCCGGGCAGCTGACCAGCTAGTACGCGCGCCTGATGTCATGGCCGGCATCGTGTTCATCAAGCGGTGCCGGCCTTTTCGTGCCGGCTGGCAGAACGCAAAAATTGACGAGCGGCCACTGCGACCACCCGCCGATGCGGCTTGCGACGCGCTAGACCCCGAAGCGAAGTAGCTCGTCGGCGGTGACCAACCGCTCGTTCTTGGCCGGGAACTCCCGACTCTTCACCGGGTGGCGTAGCAATGACCAGGCAATTCGACCCATCCGTGACCGACTGATCGGACTGAGATACACGGTGATCACTCCTGCGGCTTCTTGATAGCTGTACCCGTAACCCCACGTTACCGCAGAGCTCTCACCAAGTCATTAGATACCTGGTTTCCGGCAAACAGTGCGTGCCACGCCGCGGAGAATTCTGAGTGTTTTTCTTGTGACTCATGTGACTGATGTGGCGATCATGCGGCCGAATTTGTGGCCTACACCACATCAACCAGCGCCTTTGAGCCCCTCGGCGACGTGATGAACCCCACACAAGCTAATTAAGAGCGTCTTACTAATTGCTAATCGGTCCAGATCCGTCGAGCCGCCCGACACCCCCTACCACCGTTGTCACGCCAGAGTGACGCTGGACCTCCAGGGTCACTCTGGCGTGACAATCGCGAGTCAAGGAAGGTCAGCGCCCGGCGGGTCGCCAACGCCTTGTCGCAGTGTGGGTCTTTCTTGCATACGTCCCGCAGGCTCCTGCAACGATTCCAAGCGCTCGCCTTACGAACCGATGTACTCCCACATCATTCGAAATCATCTGTCCATGCACGTAGTCCTACAAATTGCCGTCATCAAGGTATGCGTGGCGTTGTTACGCTTTTTTGGGCACAAAAGGGGGTTCACGTGGGCATACGAGACGGGCTGGCCGACCTGATCGAAGCTCCATTCAAGATTGGCAGCGGCGTCGTCGAAGGTGCCAAGGACACAGCGAGTCTCGTTGACAACGTGCTCGATGGGGATTGGGGCGGCGCGTTCAATGATGGCTTCAAACTCGTCGGCGATGCGAACGACCTCGTCGAAGGCATCTCCGCTCTCGGCGGTTTTGCGACCCCGCTGCCGACGAGTTTCTATGCGGTAAAGAACCTCCTCCCGGCCGACTCAAAGATTCTCTGGGCCGCTCAACAGACGATCGAGGGCATGAAGAAGACGACGGGCTCCGGGCAGCCTTGTAACGGCGACGAGTTCCGTGGTTCGAGCGAGCGTCTCCAGACGGTAGTCGACACCCTGATCAGCGCGGAGCCACACGAGGACAAGTGGGACGGCACCGCCTCGCAGGTTTACAACGCCGTGAACGCGTCCCATCGACGAGTCACTTCTGAGGTTCAAAACGCCGATCTGGAGGTCGCAAAAGTCCTCGACATCGAGGCCGGCCAGGTGACACGCACCAGGGAGACCCTCGATGATCAGATCGAGTGGCTGAAGGTCTACGACGTCGCGACGTTCGCTCTGAACGCAACACCGCTCGGCCGCCTTGCCAAGTTGGGGCTCGACACCGCCGCTGCCGCCGCCGCGCTGGGAATCGCTGGCACCACGATGAGCATCCTCGTCAAGAACAGCGTCGAAAATGCGCTGAGCATTCGTGAGCACCTCGATGGTTACGCCAATGGAGCTAGAGACACGTCGGGCAATCCCGACGGTGGTTGCGAGATTTTCGCAGCACCGGATCCGAACGAACAAAAGCAGCAGCTTCCTAGACACGACCAACGGGCAACACCTCTACCCGACCCGGCGAGTGGTACGCGCCCGCCATCGCGGTCCCTCCCCACAACCGAATACACGGTTCCAAGCCCTGAAGAACCCATCGTTTACGGCCCGCCGGCGACCCCGTACGCGGTTCCCACTCCCACAACTCCATCCGCGTCCGGCGCATCTGCTCCCGCTGCGACCGCACCTCCGGTAGCCCCCGCCGCTCCCGCTCAATCGGCGCCAGCTTCACCCAGCGCGCCACGATCGGCGCCCCCGACGATCTCGGCACCGCCCGCCGGTCCCGGAGCGGCCGCACCCGCCGCTTACTCTGGCGGACGTGCGCCGGTCAATGCAGGCCTGGGCGCGCCGGTCTCGCCCCGTACGTATCCCACCCAATCCTGAGCCTCGACGAAGGAACCTAGGTGCCAACAGATTACGAAAAGAATCTTGCTGTTCTGACCGACCATATCGTTCGACTGGCTGACAAGCAGCAGACCGCAGTCAGCCAGATCACGGGGGCTAATCGGTCGATTGTAGACCCGGCTCGCAACGTGTTGGACACACACGGACTTGCATGCGGGGCAACCAATCTCGCAGTCTCCGCCGTCGAAGCTGCCCGTCGCACGGCCGGCGGGAAGCTGCTTCAAGTTTCCACCGAACTCGGTGAAAAACTCACTGCCGCTGCGGCAAACTACGAGAACACCGACTCCGCCGAAGCCGGGAACATCGACTCATGTGGGGCCTGAGTGGGCGACAGCTGGTCGGATACATCGTGGGACGACGACGAGGCTGACAGTTCCGAGGACGAGTCGACGCTGTCCGCGCTCGACTACATCAATGATGGCGAAGAGCCTTCATCCACGAGCGAAACCGAAGCTGACGTCGAAGATTCGGGCCTCGAGATGCTCTTCACGGTGACGAACCCTCCAGGTACGGTGTCAGTCACCACGTTGGTGAACGGTCTTCCGATGCAGATCGACCTCGCGCCTCGAGTCGTAGACATGACGGAAAACGAACTCACTGAGGAGATTTTGTTGATCGCGAGGCTTGCCGCACAGAACGCTCTGGCCGGTCAGCACGTGCTCATCTCCGGAATCATGCAGCGCTGCGGCTTAGATCCATCGGCCGTTCGGAGCTACCTCGAGCACGATTTGGGCCTGCCCTCGGCCGAGAAGGTGCTCGCTGAAAAGGCCCAGATCTTCGCCGAGCGGTACGGATACGGAGAATGACGAACTTGCCGGAACGGGTGTCGCGACGCAGACGCTGGCCGCTCATCGTTTCCGCCCTCATAGCTATGTTGATCATCGCGATCTCGGGCGTCGCAGGGTGGTGGTTTTTAGGTGGTTCTGAGGCGTGGGCACGATCGCGGTGGCAACCTCCTGAACAAACGCTTCTGTCATCGGTGCGTACGCAGCCAGTGGCTGGTTGGAGGACCGACATCGCCGCACTGGGATTGCCGCCGGAATCAAGGATCACCACCGGCGACACCCCCTGGGTACCCGGCCCTGTCATCCAAACCGCCACGGCTCGCGCCTACCTCCTGGCCAACAGTCAAGATCCGTCCCCGCAGTGGTGGCTGACCGGCATTGATTCCACCGACGGGCGCAGATCGTTTGCGCCGGTCGCGCTCAACGCGACGCCCGCCGCACCCAGTTGCTTCATCAACGGCGCTGCAGTCGTGTGCATCTCGGATGATTTCGACAGAGCAACCGCCTGGGTCATTGACGGGGAGACCGGAAACCTTCTGCACACCGGGCCGACTGAGCTCCGTTTGGTCACCGGGGGGAAACTCATGGCGACGCAGGCAGGTGGGTACTTGGTGGCGGCGGCTAAGGACGAAGGCCTCTATGGCGTTGGCTCACAAGCAGAAACGACGTGGTTTGTACCCGGTCGCGGAATCCTCGGCGAACACAACGAAAATGTCGCGTTTCAAGGCGCTGGCGCCGAGGAGTCGGGCATCACCACCATGTTTTCGCTGGAGGACGGGGCAATAATCGACCCACAGCTTGGTGAGGGCAATCGCTTTCGGAACATTCACTTCGTTGACGGCGGATTTGCTGCGACCGTCGAGCAAGACTACTTCGGCCCTGCGTTCGCTCGGTTCTTTGATCTCAACGGAAGATTGACCAGCGACAAACGCATCAAGACCACATTCGTCAACACGACCGCGAACCTCACCGGAATCGCAGAGGATGACACGTTCGGGGTCTACGACTCGCACGGCACCAAGCTGCTCGATATCGATGACGGCCGGTCGCATGGCATCCACCTGATCGGAGACACACTATGGGTGAGCGAATCTGATGTCACCCAATCCACCGTCTACCGGCCATATGACATGCGCACCGGCGACAAGGGTGAGCCGTGCGAATTCGACTTGGGCGTAGGCTATCTCGGGAGCGACGGCGTCGTCGCCGTGCGAGCCCCGGTGAATCTCAAGTCTGACCTACTGGCCGACGCCTACGATCTCACCACGTGTGAAAGGGTGTGGTCGATTCCCAGGAACGGGCCTTTCGGCCGGGTGACCAGAGTCGGCGATACCCTCGTCCGGGTTTCGGACGACGGCACCGAGATCTTCTCCCTCGTCAGCCCCTAGCTCGCCGAGCCTGTCCGACACCGCGCTCCCCACCGTTGTCACGCCAGAGTGACGCTGGACCTCCAGGGTCACTCTGGCGTGACAAACGTGACCAACGCACGCGGGTAGCGCGGAAAACCAAGTCAGCGCTGCGGCGCAGCAGTCGGCTTGATGGGCGCGGGCAGTGCCGTGCGGCCCATCAGGTAGCGGTCGACGCCTGCGGCGGCGGCCCGGCCTTCGGCGATCGCCCACACGATCAACGACTGGCCACGGCCCATGTCGCCGGCCACGAACACGCCGGGAACCGAGGTCTGGAAGTTCGCATCGCGTGCGACGTTGCCGCGGTCGGTCAGCTCGACACCGAGATCGGTGATCAGGCCCGGCTTCTCGGGTCCGACGAAGCCCATCGCGAGCAGGACGAGATCGGCCTTGAGCTCGAAGTCGGTACCTTCCACCTTCTCGAACTTGCCGGCGTTCATCTTCACCTCGTGCGCCCGCAGCCCGGTGACATGACCGTTCTCGCCGATGAATTCCTCGGTGTTGACCGAGAAGACGCGCTCGCCGCCCTCTTCGTGGGCCGAGGACACCCGGAACATCAACGGGTAGGTCGGCCACGGGGTCGAGTCCGCACGGGTCTCCGGCGGGCGCGGCATGATCTCGAACTGGTGGATGCTGGCCGCACCTTGGCGGTGTGACGTGCCGAGGCAGTCCGCGCCGGTGTCACCGCCGCCGATGATGACGACGTGCTTGCCCTTGGCCGTGATCGGCGGCTCGCCGTCGGGTCCGAGGACATCGTCACCGAGCTGCACGCGGTTGGCCCAGGGCAGGAACTCCATCGCCTGGTGGATGCCGTCGAGTTCGCGGCCCGGGATCGGCAGGTCACGCCAAGCGGTGGCGCCACCCGCGAGCACGACGGCGTCGTAGTTCAGCCGCAGCTGCGCCACGGTGATGTCGACGCCGACGTTGACGCCGGGCCGGAACTGCGTGCCCTCGGCCGCCATCTGCTCCAGGCGCCGGTCGATGTGGCGCTTCTCCATCTTGAACTCGGGGATGCCGTAGCGCAGCAGCCCGCCGATGCGGTCGGCCCGCTCGAACACCGTCACGGTGTGGCCGGCCCGCGTGAGCTGCTGGGCGGCGGCCAGACCGGCCGGGCCGGAGCCGACGACGGCGACCTTCTTGCCGGTCTGCACGTCGGGCAGCATCGGGACGACCCAGCCCTGGTCGAAGGCGTTGTCGATGATCTCGACCTCGACCTGCTTGATGGTCACCGGATCCTGGTTGATGCCGAGGACGCACGACGCCTCACACGGCGCCGGGCACAGCCGGCCGGTGAACTCCGGGAAGTTGTTGGTGGCGTGCAGCCGCTCGATCGCGTCGCGCCACCGGTCCCGGTACACCAGGTCGTTCCACTCGGGGATCAGGTTCCCGAGCGGGCAGCCGTTGTGGCAGAACGGAATACCGCAGTCCATGCATCGCGATGCCTGGTTCTGCAGAACCCCGTGGGAGAAGTCCTCGTAAACCTCGTTCCAGTCCTTCAGGCGCAGCGGAACCGGCCTACGGGACGGAAGTTCCCGGGACGTGTGCTTGAGAAAACCGCGCGGATCAGCCACTGGCGGCCGCCATGATCGCCTCGTCCACGTTGTCGCCGGCGCGCTTGGCTTCGGCGATGGCAGTCAGCACGCGCTTGTAGTCGCGCGGCATGACCTTGACGAAATGCTTCAATTCGTTATCCCAATCAGACAGGACCCGTTGCCCGACAGTCGAATCGGTGGCATCAACGTGCGCGGCAAGAATGCCCCGCAGCCATTCGACGTCAGAGTCTTCGAGCTCCTCCAACTCCACCATCCCGGTGTTCAGGTTCTCCGACAGCGTGCCGGAGACGTTGTACACATATGCGATGCCGCCGGACATACCGGCCGCGAAGTTGCGGCCCGTCGGTCCGAGGATCACGACCTTGCCGCCGGTCATGTACTCGCAGCCATGATCGCCGACGCCTTCGACGACCGCGTGGGCGCCGGAGTTACGCACCGCGAACCGCTCACCCACCTGGCCGCGCAGGAACGCCTCACCGCTCGTGGCACCGAACAGGATCACGTTACCGGCGATGATGTTGTCTTCTGCGGCAAAGCCTTCCGGGGCCTCGTCGGCAGGGCGCACGACGATCCGTCCACCGGACAGGCCCTTGCCGACGTAGTCGTTGGCGTCGCCGTAGACCCGCAGCGTGATGCCCTTGGGAACGAACGCACCGAAGCTGTTGCCTGCCGACCCGTCGAACGTGATGTCGATGGTGCCGTCCGGAAGCCCCTGCCCGCCGTAGGCCTTGGTGACCTCGTGGCCGAGCATGGTGCCGACAGTGCGGTTGACGTTCGTGATCTTGGTCGAGAAACGCACCGGCGTGGCCGAATCCAGCGCCTCCCGGCTCTGCGTGATCAGCTGCTGGTCCAGCGCCTTGTCCAGACCGTGGTCCTGGCGCGAGCTGCAGTACAGATCCTGATTCATGAACGCCGATTCCGGCTCGTGCAGCACCGGCGACAGGTCGAGCTTGTGCGCCTTCCAGTGCTCGGCGGCACGGGTCGTGTCGAGCGAACCGACCTGGCCCACCATCTCGTTGACGGTGCGGAAGCCGAGCTGCGCCATGAGCTCTCGGACTTCCTCGGCGATGAACATGAAGAAGTTCTCGACGAATTCGGGCTTGCCGTTGAACCGTTCGCGCAGCACCGGGTTCTGGGTGGCCACACCCACCGGGCAGGTGTCGAGGTGGCACACGCGCATCATGATGCAGCCCGAGACCACGAGCGGCGCAGTGGCGAAGCCGAATTCCTCACCGCCCAGCAGCGCGGCGATGACCACGTCGCGGCCCGTCTTGAGCTGGCCGTCGACCTGGACCACGATGCGGTCGCGAAGACCGTTGAGCAACAGGGTCTGCTGGGTCTCGGCCAGGCCGAGCTCCCACGGCGCACCCGCGTGCTTCATCGAGGTCAGCGGTGTCGCACCGGTGCCGCCGTCGTGGCCCGAGATGAGCACCACGTCGGCGTGTGCCTTGGAAACGCCCGCGGCGACCGTGCCGACGCCGTTCTCGCTGACCAGCTTGACGTGCACGCGGGCCTGCGGGTTGGCGTTCTTCAGGTCGTGGATCAGCTGCGCGAGATCCTCGATCGAGTAGATGTCGTGGTGCGGCGGCGGCGAGATCAGGCCGACACCCGGGGTCGAGTGCCGCACCTCGGCCACCCACGGGTACACCTTGTGCCCCGGAAGCTGGCCGCCCTCACCGGGTTTCGCGCCCTGCGCCATCTTGATCTGGATGTCGGTGCAGTTCGTCAGATAGTGCGATGTCACACCGAACCGGCCCGATGCCACCTGCTTGATGGCGCTGCGGCGCCAGTCGCCGTTCTCGTCGCGGTCGAAGCGGCTGACGTGCTCGCCGCCCTCACCCGAGTTCGACCGTCCGCCAAGGCGGTTCATCGCGATCGCGAGTGTCTCGTGCGCCTCGGCGGAGATCGAGCCGTAGCTCATGGCACCGGTCGAGAAGCGCTTGACGATCTCCGACGCGGGCTCGACCTCGTCCAGCGGCACCGGCGGACGCACGCCCTCGCGGAACTTCAAGAGCCCACGCAGCGAGGCGATGCGCTCGCTCTGGTCGTCGACGAGCTTGGTGTACTCCTTGAAGATCGAGTACTGACCGGTGCGCGTCGAGTGCTGCAGCTTGAACACCGTGTCCGGGTTGAACAGGTGGTACTCGCCCTCACGGCGCCACTGGTATTCGCCACCGACCTCGAGCTCGCGGTGGGCACGCTCGTCGGGGCGGTCCAGGAATGCCAGCGAATGCCGGGTGGCGACGTCGTCGGCGATGTCGTCGAGGTCGATGCCACCGACGGGGCACGCGAGGCCGGTGAAGTACTCGTCGAGCACTTGCTGGCTGATGCCGATCGCCTGGAACAACTGGGCGCCGGTGTAGGAGGCCAGGGTGGAGATGCCCATCTTGGACATCACCTTGAGCACGCCCTTGCCTGCCGCCTTGACGTAGTTGGCCTTGGCCTTGTCGCTCGTGATGCCGGTGATCACACCGCGATCGACCATGTCCTCGATCGACTCGAACGCCATGTACGGGTTGATCGCCGCGGCGCCGAAGCCGACCAGCATGGCCATGTGGTGCACCTCGCGGGCGTCACCGGCCTCGACGACCAGACCGACCTTGGTACGGGTGCGCTCGCGGACCAGGTGATGGTGCACGGCCGCAACCGACAGCAGCGACGGGATCGGCGCCATCGTCTCGTTGGATTCGCGGTCGGACAGCACGATGATGCGGGCGCCGTCGCGGATCGCCTCGGACACCTTGGCGCGCACGTTGTCGAGGGCTTCCTTGAGCCCCTTGCCGCCCCGGTTCACCGGGTACAGGCAGCGGATCACCGCGGCCCGCATGCCGTGCTTGTGGCCGCGGATCTCATGGTCGGGATCCACGCACATGAGCTTCGACAGGTCGGCGTTGCGCAGGATCGGCTGTGGCAGCACGATCTGGCGGCACGACTCGGCGCCTGGGTTGAGCAGGTCGCCTTCCGGCCCGATGACGCCCTGCAGGCTGGTCACGACCTCTTCGCGGATGGCGTCCAGCGGCGGGTTGGTCACCTGGGCGAACAACTGCTGGAAGTAGTCGAACAGCATGCGCGGGCGTGCCGAGAGGACGGCGACAGGCGTGTCGGTGCCCATCGAGCCCAGGGCCTCGGCACCCGTGCGGGCCATGGGCGCCACGAGCAGGTTGAGCTCTTCGTAGGTGTAGCCGAAGATCTGCTGGCGCAGTACGACCCGGTGGTGCGGCATGCGGACGTAGTCACCCGGCGGCAGCTCGTCGAGGTGGAACAGGCCCGATTCGAGCCATTCCTGGTACGGCTGCTCGGCCGCGAGTTCGGCCTTGACTTCCTTGTCGGAGACGATGCGGCCCTGCGCGGTGTCCACGAGGAACATGCGGCCCGGCTGCAGGCGCATCTTCTTGACGACGGTGGACGGGTCGAGGGGCAGGACGCCGGCCTCCGACGCCATCACCACGAGACCGTCGTCGGTCACCCAGATGCGGGAGGGGCGCAGGCCGTTGCGGTCGAGCACCGCGCCGATGACAGTGCCGTCGGTGAAGCAGACCGAGGCCGGTCCGTCCCACGGCTCCATGAGCGACGCGTGGTACTGGTAGAACGCACGCCGCGCGGGGTCCATCGACTCGTGCCGCTCCCACGCCTCGGGGATCATCATCAGCACGGCGTGCGGCAGGCTGCGGCCGCCGAGATGCAGCAGTTCGAGCACCTCGTCGAAACGTGCGGTGTCCGACGCACCCGGGGTGCAGACCGGAACGATCTTGTCGAGGCCCGCGGTGCCGAACAGATCGGTGCGGATCAGCGCCTCGCGGGCGCGCATCCAGTTCTCGTTACCGGTGACGGTGTTGATCTCGCCGTTGTGGGCGATGCGCCGGAACGGATGCGCCAGCGGCCACGACGGGAACGTGTTGGTGGAGAACCGCGAGTGCACGATGCCGAGCGCACTGGTCAGCCGGTCGTCCTGCAGATCGAGGTAGAACGCCTTGAGCTGCGGGGTGGTCAGCATGCCCTTGTAGACGAAGGTCTGACCCGACAGGCTTGGGAAGTAGACGGTTTCGCGTCCGGGGCCGTCCTGGCCCGGACCCTTGGTGCCGAGCTCGTGTTCGGCGCGTTTGCGCACGACGTACGCGCGACGCTCCAGGTCCATGCCCGACGCGCCACCGAGGAAGATCTGGCGGAAGGTCGGCATGGCGTCCCGGGCGAGTGCGCCGAGAGAAGAGTCGTCGGTGGGCACCTCGCGCCAGCCGAGAACCTCAAGGCCTTCGGCCTCGGCGATCTTCTCGACGGCCTCACACGCGGTCGCGGCGTCGCGCGACGACTGCGGCAGGAATGCGATGCCGGTGGCGTAGCTGCCCGCCTCGGGGAGCTCGAACTCGACGACGTCGCGCAGGAAGGCGTCCGGCACCTGGATGAGAATGCCCGCACCGTCACCGGTGTTGGGCTCGGCGCCCTGGGCGCCGCGGTGCTCGAGGTTCACGAGCGCCGTGATGGCCTTGTCGACGATGTCGCGGCTGCGGCGGCCATGCATATCGGCCACCATCGCGACGCCACACGCGTCATGTTCGTACGCGGGGTTGTACATGCCCTGCATACGCGAGGAGCTGTTCCCACTCTGGCTCTGGGGCGTCATTCCCACCTGGCCCTTCAACATGCATTTCTGGAGCTTCGCCGCTAGTCACCACTTACAGCGACTAGCTGGCGTTAGCCGGCTCGGCGGTGGAAGCCCTTCGTGCAGCACTGAACGACGGCTATGCCCCACACGCCATAAGTGGACAAAACGATAAGACAGAAACCGTGCGACATGCCAACTTAGCCAAGCCTAACTATACTCGCTGGTCAACGGAGTTCCGTTGCGGCGCGGGCAGTGCCAGAATGTCGAATCACGTTGCAACAGAGGGTATTTCACGCAGCCACCTATCAGGTGGTTGCCACCCCTTCGAAGCCTCTTACCCGCCCCCTACCGACAATTCGTTTGCTGTAGCTCTTGTTATGCAGCCGTTATTGTGCTGTGATGGGTCGTTATTTTATTTGCTGAAAAGCTTAGTCAGATTCTTAGAATTGGTCGCTGATCACGTTCGGCCCGCCCGAACGGCGGATTCGGGCCGCAAATCGAGCCGGCGCAACAACTGCGCGTTGAGCGCAACCACCACAGTCGACACCGACATGAGCACCGCGCCCACCGACATCGGCAGCACGAACCCGACGGGAGCGAGCACACCCGCGGCCAACGGAACCGAGATGAGGTTGTAACCCGCTGCCCACCAAAGGTTTTGGCGCATCTTCCGGTAGGACTGCGTCGACAGCTCGATCACCGATAGCACCGAACGCGGATCGGAGCTCGCCAGGATCACGCCTGCCGACCCGATCGCGACATCGGTACCGGCGCCGATCGCGATGCCCACGTCGGCCTGTGCGAGTGCCGGTGCGTCATTGACGCCGTCACCGACCATCGCCACGGTCAGTCCCTCGCGCTGCAGTTCGGTGACCTTGGCGGCCTTGTCCTCGGGACGCACGCCGGCATAGAACCGGTCGATTCCGAGATCGGCGGCGACGGCTGCCGCGACGGGCTCGGCGTCGCCGGTGATCATGACGACGCTGACCCCGCGCTCGTGGAGCGCGTCGACCGCCTGTCGGGATTCCGGACGGATCTCGTCGGCCAGCGCCAATGCACCGGCGACCGCCCCGTCGACCAGAACGTGCAGCACGATCGCCCCGTGCCACTGCGTGGTCTCCGGCAACGGGGCTACGCCGGCCTGTTCGAGCAGCCGTGGTCCGCCGACCTGGACCCGACGGCCCGATACGACCGCGCTGACGCCGACCGCGGGCGACGACGTGAATTCCGACGCCGAGGAGACCGCCAGGCGACGACGCTGCGCCGCTGAGACGATCGCCTTGGCCAGTGGGTGCTCCGAGGCCGCTTCGGCTGCTGCCGCGAGCGTCAGCACCTCGTCGTCGCTCCCGCCGGTCGCCAGCACCCCCGTCACCGCGGGCTCGCCCTTGGTCAGCGTCCCGGTCTTGTCGAACAGCACGGCCTTCACCGAGCGCATGGTCTCCAACGCCAGCCGGTCCTTGACCAGGACACCGCCCCGCGCGGCCCGCTCGGTCGCGATGGACACCACCAGCGGGATCGCCAGACCGAGTGCATGGGGGCAGGCGATCACCAGGACGGTGATCGTGCGGACGACGGCCTCGTCGGGCTGCCCCAGATACGTCCAGACGATCGCGGTCAGAATCGCTGCGCCCAAGGCGAACCAGAACAGCCAGCCCGCCGCCCGATCCGCGAGCCGCTGAGCGCGAGACGAGGAGTTCATCGCATCGGTGACGAGGCGTTGAATGCCCGCGAGCGCGGTGTCCTCGCCGACGGCGGTCACCGTGATCCGCAAGCCGGAATCCGTCGCCACCGTGCCGGCGACGACGTTGTCGCCGACGCTGCGGCGCACCGGCCGCGACTCGCCGGTCACCATCGATTCGTCGACGTCGGCCGAGCCGTCCACGATCCTTCCGTCGACCGGGACACTGCCGCCCGGCCGCACGATCACGAGGTCACCGACGCGCAGGTCCGCAGGCGCGACCGTGACGATCTGTTCGGTGCCACCGCTGTCGTCGACCCGCTCGGCCTCGTCGGGCAACAACGCCGCCAACGAGTCGAGCGCCGATGTGGTCTGCGCGAGCGAACGCATCTCGATCCAGTGGCCGAGCAGCATGATCACGATCAGCAGCGCGAGCTCCCACCAGAAGTCCAGCTGGTGGTGTAGAAGGCCGAGGCTCGCGCCCCACGAGGCGAGGAACGCGACCGTGATCGCCAGGCCGATCAACAGCATCATTCCCGGTGCGCGCGAGCGTATTTCGCTGACGGCACCGACCAGGAACGGCCGGCCACCCCAGACGTACATGACCGTTCCGAGCACCGGCGACACCCAGCGCAGCCCGGTCGCGTCGGGAATCGAATAGCCGAGCAGCATCGCGAACATCGGCGAGAAGAGGACGGTCGGGACCGCCAGGATCGCCATGATCCAGAACAGCCGCCGGAACTGCCCGGCGTGGTCCCCGTGACCGCCCCCATGCCCCTCGGCGTGTCCGGAATGTCCGTGTTGTGCGTGATCGGTCATGGTCATGCCGCCATGATATACCCCCTGGGGGTATATGGCCACCGCCCCGAACGGCACTGTGGACGGCCATGCACTATCCGCTGAGTACCCCGCTGGGCCGCATGGGCGTCGAAACCCAGATCGAGGGCCCCGATCGGTGCGTCGCCTCGATCCCGGCGGGTGGACTTCTCAACCCGTTCACGGGTGCACCGACGCTCGTGCCGGTGGCGATGCTCATCGACCACGTCGGCGGCCTGGTCAATCACCACCGCCGCGGACCGGACGAGTGGACGGTGTCGAGCGAGCTCGCCGTGGAGTTCGCCCCGAACGCGGTCGAGCTCGTCAGCGCGGCTCCGCAGCTTCCGGTCGTGGCCACCGGGCGTCCGTTCGGCCCGACCGGGGCCGCGCCACTGGCACTGTGCGAGCTCACCCATGCCGGGCAGCTCCTCGCGACCGCCACGGTGCGGTCGTTTCACATCACCGCGCCGGGCCACCTCGTCGAGTGGCCGACCGACTCGGCCGACGCCGCCCTACCGGCAACACTGACCGACCGGATGGCGGTGGAAGTCGCCGAGAGCGGCGGAACGACCAAGGTGTTGCGCCAGCTGTCGGACCCGGTGATCAACAACAGCCTCGGCATCGTCCACGGCGGGATGTCGGCAGCGGCTCTGGAACTCGTGGCGTCGGCAGCGGTGAACGAGGGGCAGGAGGCAAGCCCCATGCGGACGGGCTCCCTGCGCATCAATTTCCTGCGCCAGTTTCGTGGCGGCGACGAATCCCGCTATGAGGGCAAGGCCGTCCGGGTGGGCCGCAGCACCGCGGTGGCCGACGCGTCCGCTGTCGGCGACGACGGCAAGGTCGCGCTGCTGGCGCGCCTCACCGCGTACCGCTGAACGCCGACCGGTTCCCCAGTACCATCCGCAACATGCGCCAGACGCACGAATCCGACGGTGGCCTCGGCGGATTCATCCGGCAGTCCGGCTATCTGCGCAAGTGGTTGATCCTCGGCATATCGATCGGCATCATCGCCGGGCTCGGTGCGGTGGTGTTCTACCTGGCACTCGACTATGCCGGCCGGTTCCTGCTCGGCTACCTCGGCGGCTACGACATCCCGAAACCGACCGGTGACGGCGGCGATCCCGGCTCGGCCGGATTCGACCGGCCCTGGGCGATACCGCTGATCGCGTGCGGCGGCGCACTCATCTCGGCCCTGCTCGTGGCGAGATTCGCCCCGGAAGCCGAAGGCCACGGCACCGACAACGCGATCGAAGCCGTGCACACCGATCCACGCAGCATCCGGGTCAGGGCCATCGTGGTGAAAACCATTGCGAGCGCCTTGACGATCGGTTCGGGTGGATCCGGTGGCCGGGAAGGCCCGGCCGCTCAGATATCGGCCGGATTCGGCTCGCTGCTCACGCGTTGGCTCAACCTGTCCGACGAGGACGGCCGGTTGGCGGTGTCGCTCGGAATCGGTGCTGGCATCGGAGCCATCTTCGGCGCGCCGCTCGGCGGGGCGGTGCTGGCCGCCTCGATCGTCTACCGCGAAGACTTCGACTACAAGGCGCTCGTACCCGGGTTCATCACGTCGGCAACCGCATATGCGGTCTTGGGTTCGTTCCTCGGGTTCGACCCGCTGTTCGGCTTCCTGGCCGCCGACTACCGGTTCGATCACCCGCTGGATCTCGGTTGGTTCGTGGTGCTCGGGGTGCTCGCCGCGGGCGTCGGCTGGCTCTACGCCCGGGTCTTCTACGGCACCGTCGCACTCACCGCGAAACTGCCCGGCGGCAAGGTCGTCAAACCCACGCTGGGCGGGCTCGCGGTGGGCCTGCTGGCTCTGATCATCCCGCAGGTACTCGCCAGCGGGTACGGCTGGGCCGAAAAGGCCGCGGCCACCGATACTTTGATGGCCATCCCGTTGTGGATCGTGCTGCTGATGCCGTTCGCGAAGATCCTCGCCACGTCCCTGTCCATCGGCACCGGCGGATCGGGCGGCATCTTCGGACCCGGCGTGGTGATCGGCGCATTCCTCGGCGCCGCGCTGTGGCGCCTCGGCGACGTGCTCGGGGCGCCCGGTTTGCCGGACAGCCCAGCGGTTTTCGTCGTGGTGGGCATGATGGCGTGCTTCGGCAGCGTCGCACACGCCCCGTTGGCAGTGATGATCATGGTGTGCGAGATGACCGGCTCGTTCTCCGTGATCCCGTGCGCGATGGTCGCGGTCGGTATCGCCTATCTGCTGATCTCCCGGACCGACGTGTCCATCTACCGAGCTCAACGGCTCGACCGCGATCACGTGTAACGGAAACGTGGAGCACCGGTTTCGGTGGGATAGCGTTAATTTCGGTCAGCGAACAGTTTGACAACGATGACTCTGCCATCGAACGATGGCGTGCGACGGTACCGAGGACCACACCCGACAGTGGAGGAGTCCTCATGAATACGCCCACTATGACACATAGATTGGCGGCTGAGTTCATCGGCACGTTCTGGCTGGTTCTCGGCGGCTGCGGTAGCGCCGTCTTCGCCGCCAAGTTCGTCGCCGACGACGGGATCTCGCTTGGGATCGGCTTTCTCGGCGTCTCGCTGGCATTCGGCTTGACCGTGCTCACCGGCGTGTACGCGTTCGGCGTCATCTCGGGCGGTCACTTCAACCCGGCCGTCACCCTCGGCGCAGCACTGGCGCGCCGGGTCGAGTGGAAAGCCGTTGTGCCGTATTGGATCACCCAAGTCATCGGTGGCCTGGCGGCCGGCCTGGGGATCTATGTGATCGCCAAGGGACAGGACGGGTGGACCGCGACCGGCAACATGGCGGCCAACGGTTACGGTGACAACTCGCCTGGCGGCTACTCGCTCGTGGCGGTGCTGATCGCCGAGATCGTCCTGACCGGCATCTTCCTGCTCGTCATCCTCGGCTCGACCGATGACCGGGCGCCGAAGGGCTTCGCCGGCCTGTCGATCGGCCTCACGCTGACACTGATCCACCTCATCTCGATTCCGATCTCCAACACATCGGTCAACCCGGCCCGGTCGACGGCGGTCGCGTTCTTCAACGGCGACGGCGCGCCCGCACAGCTGTGGGTGTTCTGGCTGGCGCCGCTGATCGGTGCGGCGATCGCCGGTGTGGCCTACCCGTATCTGTTCGGCGTCGCCGAGGAATTGGCCGATCGCCCGGTCCGTGACGACGCGCTCGAACCGCCCGATCAGGTGAGGTGATCGAACTCGCCACTGACCCAGCGGATGTGAGTCTCAGCTGATCGGTGCACCACATCCTTGGCGGCGCTGTCGATCTCATCGCCGCCAAGGGTGTAGAGCCGGTCGTAGTCGTAGGCGTCCAGCCGGTCCACGATCCGGCGCACGACCGCCGCCGACAACGGGACATGTTTGGGGAAGTTTCGCTGGAACGACACCCAGTTCTTGGCCAGGCCACCGCTGATGCTGTCGCCGGTGAGCAGGGTGCCGTCCGCGGTCAGCGCCACCGAACTGCCGCGCATGTGCCCGCCGACGTGGATGAGCCGTACACCGGGGACCGGTTGGATCTCTCCGTTCCACAACTCGATCAACGGGTCCGGAGACGGAATCCACTCCGCGTCAAGCTCGTTCACGTAGACCGGTACGCCGCCGAATTCCCGGCTCCAGCTCAGCTGGGCGCCGAACATATGCGGGTGGCTGGCCGCGATCGCCGCGACACCGCCGAGCCGGCGGACGACGCCCAGGATTTCGTCGTCGAGGTAGCTCGGCGCATCCCACAGCAGATTGCCGGCGGAGGCCTGTACCAGATATGAGCGATGACCGATCGCGAACCGCGGCGCCCGCCGGAGGCTGTGGACGCCGCGGCCGTGATCGACATGCTCGGTGTGATGCTGTTGCGCGGCAAGCGCTTCCAACGTGGTCCACGTGCCGTGCGGCGGCAGGTCGCCGCGCTCCTCGATCGAGACGACCTCAGAGGTCAACACACAGCTGTTCTCCGGCGGCCTGCGGTCGGAATCGGCGTGCTCGACGCCGCATCCCGTGCATATCCAAGTTGGCATGCCACCAGGCTGGCACCTCAACAGAGGTTGAGGTCAACAACCTGGCGGCACAGTCGAGATCACGCGCTCTTGCGGCGCGCCTTACCGGCGGCTCCCTTTTCGGTCGGTTGGCCCTCGTGCGCGAGTTGGCCGCCCGCACTCTCCAGATGCGCTCGCACGAACCACTGGAACTTCTCGAGTTCGGCCGAGTGGTCGATCAAGACGTCCTGCGAGACGAGATCAAGGTCTTCGAGCCGCTCGATGGCCTTGCGGGTGTCTTCGATGACCCCGTTGTAGACGAGATCGAGCGCGGCCAGGTGCGCTTGGACATTGTCGCGGCCCACGGAGTAGTCGTCCCAGCTGCGGTCGGAGACGATGGCGCCCGGCGTGCCCTTCGGCGAGGCGCCAAGGGCCGCGATCCGCTCGGCGACCTCGTCGGCGTAGCCGCGCACGAGCTCCACCTGCGGGTCGATCATCTCGTGCACCCCGATGAAGTTCGGGCCCACGACGTTCCAGTGAATGTGCTTGAGCGTCAGGTGCAGATCGTTGTAGGTGCTCAAC
Source organism: Mycolicibacterium wolinskyi str. Jessa 2025 (assembly GCF_049241375.1). NCBI lineage: Bacteria > Bacillati > Actinomycetota > Actinomycetes > Mycobacteriales > Mycobacteriaceae > Mycobacterium > Mycolicibacterium wolinskyi. Next base: position 218,672 of record NZ_CP185960.1, on the reverse strand, counting down.
TGCTTCTGCAAGAGCTCGGCTACCTCTGCGCCCTGCTTGTCCGTGAGGCCGGGGATGGTGAAGGTGTTCTTCGATGAGGGCATGTCGTCGGCTCCTTTCGCCTGCGGTGTAGTCCGGGCCTCGGGTACCCAACGGCACCGCCCGCTAATCACCGGCGAACGTCAGAGCGCACGTAGGTTCGGAATGGCCTGACGTGCGGCACGCCGCTGATATCCCACCAGGCCACTGGCTTCCAGCAATCGCACGGCCCGGTGTCGATGCGGGCGCAGCGGCTCCAGCAATTCGACCATCTCGTCGTCGTCGATCGGCTTGCCCAGCAGGCTCATCCCCACGATCTTCGCCAAGTGATAGTCACCGACGGACAAGGCGTCGGAGTCGCCGAACGCCCGCTGCACGGTCTCTGCGGCCGTCCACTCCCCCACCCCGGGCAGCGACCGCAGGCCCGTCACCGCACGGTCGGCGGTCAGCCGCTCCAACGAGTCCGCGCGCTGCGCGCAGCCGACGATGGTGCGTGCCCGTCCCGGATCGACGTTGGCCCGGTGGTATTCCCAGGACGGTATGCGCCGCCACACCTCGGCCGCCGGTGGCACCCGCATGCCGGTGGGCGCGGGGCCGGGAGCCGGCGGCCCGTACTTCGTCACCAGCCTGCGCCACGCCCGCCACGCGTCCATGCCGTACACCCGCTGTTCGAGGATCGCCGGGATCAACGCCTCCAGCAGTCGTCCGGTTCGCCCCAGTCGCAGATGCGGAACGCGCCGGTATGCTTCGGCGATCGTCGGCTCGACGGGGTCGAAGCCGGAATCGTCGTCCTCGGTTCCCAGCAGTGGGCCGAGCCCGTCGAGAAACTCCGAAGCGCCGTCGCCCCATGCGTCGCAGTCCACGGTGTCCGGTGACGACTTGCTGATCCGTGCGGTGACCGGGCCGCTCGTCATCATGCTCGTACGCCAGATGGCGCCGTCGGCTGCGATCCGGAAGCACGGATCACCACCGCCGCGGCGCAACGGAGCCAGTGTCAGGCCCGGGCTGGCCGGACCGGTGAAGACGACGCTGGCACTGGGCATCGCACCAGGCTAAGCCCCGCCAGGACGACGGCGGTAACTCCTCAGGACACCGTGATGTCGGCCTTGTCGGCGTAGAACGCCACCCGACCGGCGATCTCGGCGACCGCCGGATAGGGCTGTTCGTACGTCCAGATGACGTCCTCGGCGGTGCCGACGTTGTAGTAGTTGGCCTCACCCTTGAACGGGCAGTACGTCGTGGTGTCGCTGCGAGTCAGCGCCGACGGGTCGACATCCGCCAGCGGGATGTACTGCACGGCGGGGTAGGTGGATTCCTGCAACGTCAGCGCATCGTCGGTCTCGGCGACGACGACGCCGCCGACCCGCACGGTGACGTGCCGGCCGGTTGGGGTGACAGTGATGGGGTGTGCGGCAGACGGCTGCAGCACCGGGCGTTCGGTCATGAACGTTGCAACGTGACCGCGCTCACCGTTCTTCCGGCCCGGTCAATACGATTCTTCGCATGACTGCTCCCGTGAAAGCCTCCGTCTCGATCGCCGCCGATCCCGCCGCGGTGTACGCGCTCATCACCGATCTGCCGACGCTGGCATCGCTCGCCGAAGAAGCCCATGCGATGCAATGGCAGAAGGGCGGATCGGCGACTCCGGGCGCGGTATTCAAGGGTCACAACCGCAACGGTTCGAAGACGTGGAGCACCACCTGCACGGTCACCGACGCCGAGCCCGGCAAGACCTTCGCGTTCGACGTCAACTCCCTCATATTTCCCGTCGCACACTGGCGCTACGACATCGCACCGACCGACACCGGCTGCACGGTGACCGAGTCGACGTGGGACCGCCGCGCCGGCTGGTTCAAGGCGATCGCGGGCCGGGCGACCGGGATCACAGACCGCGATACGGCCAACGCGAAACACATCGAACTGACCCTGCAGCGGCTCAAGGAGAAGGCGGAAACCCCGTAGAACGCGGGTCGAACATACTTGTTTCTGCCAACTCACGATCAATCTCTGCCAGCGGAATTATCGCTCTGACCAGTCTGTTTAGACAGACATACGCGATACAGCGAATGTCAGAGGAGACAGAGAAATGAAGAAGTTCGGAATCGCCGGCGCCATCGCCACCGGTTTTGCCGCCGCATTCATCGGCTTGGCCGGACCGGCCTCCGCAGACGTCGGCCACCACGACTGGGTGCACGACATTCAGCAGCGGGCCACCGTCAGCCAGACCGTCCCGGTTTTCGGCAACGGCCGCTGACACCCATCACCTTCGACAGGGGCACCCCACCGGGGTGCCCCTGTTTCGCGTATGGCCTCAGAACGCGTAGCGGTGATACTGCGCCATGTACCGCAGTGCGGGCACGGGCCGCATGATGGCGGCCATCAGCCGGAAGTACCACGCCACTTCGTTGAACGCCGCGTCGTCGAACGGCGATGACCATGCCAGCAGTCTGGTGCCCGGCACCGCGCGCAGAACGTCGTCGGGCTTGTTGATCGCCCAGTACAGCGTCGATCCGGAGCGCCGCACCACCGCGTTCATCCACTGCGACTTGATGCCCAACGAGTTGAACGCGTCGAACTGCAACTCCCCGGACGGGAACCGGTCGACGATGCGTCGCAGCAGGGCGACACCGTCCTGTTCGGTCAGGTACATCGTGAGGCCCTCGCCGATCATCAGCACCGGGCGGTCGGCCGGAATGTCTTGCAGCCAAGCCGGATCCGTCACCGACGCCGACACCACATGATAGTGCTCGCGCGTCGGGTACAGCTGCTCACGTAGGCGCGCGACGTCGGGGTAGTCGACGTCGTACCACTCGACACCCGGCCCCGGCTGGAGCCGGAAGAACCGGCCGTCCAGGCCGCAGCCCAGGTGCAGCACCACGGCCTGCGGGTGCACGTCGAGAAACTGGCGTGCCCATCGGTCGAAGTGCGCACTGCGGGTGGTCACGGACGGCGAGTTCGCCGCGGTGATCGACGTCTTGCTCCAGTCGTAGTCGATTCGGTCGGCGATGTCCTTGGCCAGGCGGTCGCCCAGGATGGGCTTCGGCAGCCCGGCGTCGAGCGCTTTGGCGTAGAACGTCGCGAGCATGGTCTGCGGCGCCCCGCTGAGGTCGACTTTGAGTTTGTCGGTCATGCCTCCACGCTAGCCCGCAATAACCTTGCGGCACAGTGGCTTAACACCCACCGGCGTGGCGTTCAGCCGGCCTTGCGGGCCTGCTTCGCGGCTCGGAGGCCCGCCCAGAACTTCGCCGCATCGACGATCGATTCCTCCACCGGCCTTGGCTCCCAACCGAGTTCGCGCACGGCTTTGGCATGGTCGAGTGGGGCTTCGGCCCGCATCAACCGCAATGACTCCAGTGACAGCCGCTCGTCGGTGCCACGCAATTTGCCCTTGACGCTGCCCGCGGCCGCCAGCAGATACGACACCGGAAGCGGGATGGACCGCGCCGGCGGCGCCACCCCGGCTGCCTCGGCCGCCAACCTCGCGACCTCGGCGTTACTGATCATCTTCTCCGAGATCAGATACCGCTCGCCCGAGCGTCCCTTGTCGGCGGCCAGGATCAGTGCCCGGGCCGCATCGTCCACGCCGACCGCTTCCAGTTCGATGCCGCTCATCACGAACGGCAACTTGCCGAACGCGGCACCGGCGATGATCGCGCCGTGCGGGGTTCGTCCCCAGTCGCCGCTGCCGTACGTGGTGGACACGCACATCGCGACGGCGGGAAGGCCACGTTCGCGCGCGTAACTCAGCACGAGCTCCTCGGCCTGTACGCGGGACCGCACGTACGGCGTCACGCGGCGCACGTCGACGAGGTCGTCCTCGGTGGCGCGCCGCCCACGTTTGCGGCCGACGGTGACGTAGCTGCTCGTGTAGACGAACTTCCGTAGTCCGGCCGCGATGTCGGGTTCGGTTGCGACGTCGAGCACGTGGCGGGTGCCCTCGACGTTCGTGCGGAACAGCGGGGCCGGGTCGCGCAGCCAGCCCCTGGCGTCGACGACGCAGTAGTACACAACGTCACAGCCGGACATGGCTTCGCGCAGTACGTCGGCGTCGAAGACGTCACCGACGAACCGGTTGACCGGCAGGTCGTCGATACCGACGGTGTTCGCGCCGGTCCGCACCATCGCGCGGATCTCGCGTCCGTCGTCACGCGCGACGAGTTGTCGAAGAACATGCGAGCCGAGGAATCCGTTGGCGCCGATGACCAGCTGGGCACTCACTTGCTCTTACCCCCGAACTGCTGCATCCAGGCTGCCGCCTCGTCAGGCAGATTGCCGAGTTCGGCGGCCTTGCGACACCATTTCATGCCCGCGGACACGAACCGCATCGGGTTGTAGATGTCCTCCTGTCGCGACCAGAGCCCGTCGCCTGCGTAGGTGATGATCGAGATGTTGGTGGCGCTGATGATCGTCCCGTCACCGGGATCGACCATCGGGTTGTCTAGTTCGCAGATGATGCGACCGGTCGGCTCGTCGATCACCGACCAGAGCGACGGGAACGCCGTCATGTAGCTGCCGGGAAACGCCGTCATCGTCTTCCAGATCCAGGCGCGCACCTGCTCGCGGCCTTTCATCGTGCCCGCGGCGTGCTCGATGTAGTCGACGTCCGGGGTGTAGTGCTCGACCCACACGTCCCAGTCCTTGGTCTGCGCGGCCCGGTCGACGGTCTGCTCAAACGTCTCGAATGCGGCGGCCAGTTCGTCGCGGGTGAACTTGCTCACCGAAGAACTAGAACACGTTCTAGTCGAGTTTGTCGAGAGCCGTCATTGCGCAGCCATCACCACGCGACCGCCGAGCGGACCCTGCAGCGGCACGTCCATCGTGCCGTCGACCGCGAGTGCGATGCACATCCGGCCGACCGCCTCCGGAGGTGTCCCGCCGTGCAGCTCGACCATCACCGTTTCGGGGGTCTCCTGCGTGGTCAGGTGCACGCCGAAGCAGTCCGGGGTTCCCGCGGTGAAGTTGATCCGCAGCCCCTGGCCGTGCCGGCTCCACGAGTCGATCTTGGTCGTGTGCTGATCGACGATCCAGGGGTTGTCGACGAAGACCGTGCGTGCGGGTTCGGCAGGCACTTCAGGCACGACGACGGTGTTCGGCTCGGCGGCTGCGACCGGCACCGTTGTTGCCAGGAGTAAACCGGTGAGCGCGGTGGTTACCACTACACGCATGCGTTCCACCGTAGCGCCGCGCACAATGAAGGTGACAGAAGGAGATAACGCGTATGAGCAACTACTCCACCGCGATCCTCGCCGGCGGCTGCTTCTGGGGCATGCAGGACCTGATCCGTAAGCAACCCGGCGTGGTGTCCACCCGGGTGGGCTACACCGGCGGCCGCAACGACCACCCCACGTACCGCAACCATCCCGGCCATGCCGAGGCGATCGAGATCGTCTATGACCCCGCGCAGACCGATTACCGCGCGCTGCTGGAGTTCTTCTTCCAGATCCACGATCCGACCACGAAAGACCGTCAGGGCAACGACGTCGGCACGAGTTACCGGTCGGCGATCTTCTACCTCGACGACGAGCAGAAGCGCATCGCGCTGGACACCATCGCCGATGTCGACGCATCGGGGCTGTGGCCGGGCAAGGTGGTCACCGAGGTGACGCCGGCGAGTGACTTCTGGGAGGCCGAGCCCGAGCATCAGGACTACCTGCTGCGCTACCCCAACGGGTACACGTGCCATTTCCCGCGCCCGGGCTGGAAGCTGCCCCGGCGCGAGACGGCCAGCCAGTAGGCGTCAGGCGCCCAGCGGCTCGGCGCGGCGGCGGACGACGACCCGTCCGCCCGCCGCCGGCGTGTAGGCGACCCCGCGGGAGTGCACCTTCTCGTCGGGCTTGGTGGTGGTCTCGATGATGAAGTGCCGCAACACCGTTCGCAGGACGACGTCCATCTCGATGTTGGCGAACGCGGCGCCGACACAGCGCCGGGTGCCCCCACCGAACGGGATCCAGCCCAGACCCGGCCGGCTTCCGACGAAACGCTCGGGATCGAACCGGTCCGGATCCGGGAACTCCTCGTGACGTTCCTGGATCTGCGAGATCGCGACGATGATCGAGTATCCACGCGGAATCACCCAGTCGCCGAGTTCGAACGACGGTGCGTAGACGTGGCGGCCCGCGAAGTCGATGACGGTGCGGGCCCGCTGCACTTCGAGAATCGTGGCCTGGCGGTACTCGTTGCCGTCGGTGGCCGCCTCGGCGACGAGACGGGCCAGCACCTGCGGATGGCGGCTGATGCGCTCGAACGCCCAGCCCAACGTCGACGCCGTCGTCTCGTGCCCGGCCGCCAGCAGCGTCAGCAGCTCGTCCCCGATGTCCTTGCGGGACATGGTCGAACCGTCTTCATAGGCACTGCGCAACAAGAGCGCCAAAATGTCGTCGCGACGGTCGAAGTCCGGATCGGCCTCGACGCGGTCGATCAGCCGGTCGATCACGTCGTCGTACTGCCTGCGGTAGGCGGCGAGCCGGCCCCACGGGCTGAACCGGCCATAGGTGCGCTTGGGTGTCGGCAGCACCGCCAGCCGCGACCCCAGGGTCACCCACGGCGGGATGATGCGGCGCAGCTCGTCGAGTTGTTCACCGTCGGCGCCGAACACCGCGCGCAGGATCGCGTTGAGCGTTATGCGCATCATCGGTTCGAGCGTTTCGAACTCCTGCCCCTCGGGCCAGGTCGCCGATTCCCGCAGGGTCTCCTCTTCGAAGATCTTCTCGTAGTTCTTGATGCTCTTGCCGTGGAACGGCGGGGTGAGCAGCTTGCGCCTGCTGCGGTGATCGGAGCCGTCAAGCGCGAACACCGACCCGGAGCCGAGGATGCGGCTGAGGTTGGGCTGGATGTTGCCGACGTCGTCGGTGTTGGCCTGGAAGAGCTGCTTGGCCAGTTGCGGTTCGGCGACGATGACGGTGCGCCCGAACACCGGCACATGGAGCGTGAAGATGTCGCCGTAACGGCGCGACACCTGCTTGACCACCCAGCGGCGCGCTGCCGAGAACGCGACGCCCTGCACCAGTCGAGGCAGTTGCGGCCCCGGCGGGATCCGGTGAGCGCGCGTGGAAGTTTCGAGAACGGGCACTGTTTCGGTCATGCCATCTCCAAGCCAGGTCCTTGGTACTGCGGTGTACCAGAAGCGATGTGTAGTACGGTACTCGCAGGTACCACACAGCGCAAGGGGGTCTCATGACGACCGCATCCGCGCTGACCGGTGCCGGATCGAACGCCGGCACCGACGCGTTCCGGCTGCGGCTGCTCGACGGGCTCACCGCCGCGATCAATGACAAGGGCTATCGCGACACCACCGTCGCCGATATCGTCCGCCACGCCCGCACGTCCAAGCGCACGTTCTACGACCAGTTCGCGAGCAAGGAAGAGTGCTTCATCGAGTTGCTGCGGGCCAACAACGCCGCGCTCGTCACCCGGATCCGTGGCGCGGTCGACGCCGACGCCCCCTGGCAGGACCAGATCGGCCAGGCCGTCGGCGCCTACGTCGATCACATCGAGTCGGCGCCGGCGATCACGCTCAGCTGGATCCGCGAGCTTCCCGCGTTGGGCAGCGCGGCCCGTCCGTTGCAACGTGCGGCACTGCGCGAACTCACCGATCTGCTCATCGAACTCAGCGGCAGCGCGGGTTTCCGCCATGCCGAGTTGCCCACGCTCACCCGGCCGATGGCGATCATTCTCCTGGGCGGATTACGCGAACTCACCGCGCTGATCGTCGAGGACGACCGCGACATTCGCGAGATCTACGAACCGGCACTGGCGGCGTCGAAGGCCATCCTCGGGCCGAGGCCGGACTAGTACTTCAGCGGCGCGAACGCGAATAGCCGAGGAAACGCAACAGGTACCGCGGCACGGATCTCGCCGGAACCCGAGTCGGCCAGGCATCGGGACGGAAATAGGCGTCGGAACCACCATCGACGAAAACTACGCTGCCACAAAGGAAATCGGCCGCATCGGACAGCATGAACATCATCCAGTCGGCGAGTTGGCCGGCATCGCCGTAACCACCGACGGGCACTGCATACGTACCCATCGCGGCGAGCTTCAGCTCAGCACCAGGCGCGCCGACTTCTCCAGCCGCCGTGCGATATCCGGGTACGACTCGTATCCCATGCCGGCCCATACGAGGGTTCCGGTGTAGAGCAGCTCGAGTGCCTCGATCACGTCGCCGTCCACGTCCGGCCCGAGTGCCGCGACGAGACGCAGCCGGATGTCGGCGCCGATGCGCTGCCGCAGGACGTCGACATCGGGGTCCTTGCCGAGCAACGCATTGGTCACCGCACCGGCGAACTCGGGTTCGTCGGCGACCAGCGACGCGATGTGCTGCAGTACCTCGACGACCCGGGTGGCCGGATCGGGTGACTCGTGCACCGCGGGCGGCGAGGCCGACAGCCGACGCCAGAACACCTCGGCGACAAGGTGTTCCTTCGACGAGAAATAGGTGTAGGCGGTCGCCGAACCGACGCCTGCCTCGGCAGCCACCCGGCGCACGGTCAGGCCAGGGAAACCCTCGCGGCTGATCAGCTCCACGGCGGCCCGGCCCAGACGTTCGACGGTGTCAGCCTGCCGTGCGCTCAGACGACGGCGAGTCGACTCCAGAGCCGGATCGGACACGTGTCCGGACGCTACTACAACTACGGGTGACCAGCAACGGTATGTTGTCACCCATGAGCCCTGCCGACACCGCGTTGCCGCCACGCGCCGAGCGCTTGTTCACCCTGGCCGAGCAGGTCATCGGCTTCATGCCGGCCGACGAGGGCCGTGCGCTGTACGACGCCGCGGTCGCCTACCTCGACGGCGGGGTCGGGGTCGAGATCGGCACCTACTGCGGCAAGTCGACGGTCATGCTCGGCGCGGCGGCTCAAGAGACGGGCTCGGTGCTCTACACCGTCGATCACCACCACGGTTCCGAGGAACACCAGCCCGGCTGGGAGTATCACGACACCACGCTCGTCGACCCGAAGACGGGCCTGTTCGACACCTTGCCGACGATGCGGCACACGCTCGACGCCGCGGGTCTCGACGAGCATGTGGTGGCCATCGTCGGCAAGTCCCCGGTCGTCGCGCGCGGTTGGCGAATGCCGTTGCGGCTGTTGTTCATCGACGGCGGGCACACCGAAGAGGCGGCGCAGCGCGACTTCGAGGGGTGGGCGCGCTGGGTCGAGGTCGGCGGCGCGCTGATCATCCACGACGTCTTCCCCAATCCGGACGACGGCGGGCAGGCGCCGTTCCACATCTATCAGCGTGCGCTGAACACGGGAGCGTTCCGGGAGGTCTCGGCGACGGGTTCGATGCGCGTGCTGGAACGCACCTCGGGCACACCGGGCGAGCTGGACTGACGCCCCGGCCGGTCTAGTTGACCACGCACTCGCAGTCGTATTCGCCTTCGAGTCCGCGTGGCAGGCCCTCGCCGCGGAAGATGCCGCTCGCGGCAGTTGTCGACGACAGCGCGTCGGCGGCCAGGATCATGGCCGCACCGGTCCAGGTGGTGCGCTCCTCGGGCCAGCGCTTGCCGTCGGCGAAAACCAGCCCGGTCCAATAGGATCCGTCGGCTTCGCGCAGGTGGTGCATGGCTGCGAACTGCTCGTGGGCACGCCGCCTGTCGCCGATCGCGTCGAGCGCCATCACGAGCTCACATGTCTCGGCTCCGGTGACCCACGGCCGGTGGTCGACGCAGCGGATACCGAGGCCGGGCACCACGAAGTCATCCCAGCGGCCGTCGATCCGGGCTCTGGCGGCATCGTCGAGCAGGGCACCGCCGAGCACCGGGTAATACCACTCCATCGCGTGAGTGTCCTTGGCCGCGAACGCTTCCGGGTGTTCGGCGATGGCGTGGCCCAGGCGGCCGACCGCGACCTCCCATTCCGGTTGCGGATCGCCCAGGTAGTCCGCGAGGGCCAGGCCGCAGCGGATGCTGTGGTAGACGCTCGCGCATCCGGTCAGCAGCGCTTCCTCGACCGGGCCGGAAGGTGTGCTGGCCCAGTAGATCTCGCCGCCGGGCGCCTGCAGCCCGAGCACGAAGTCGATCGCTCGGGTCACCACGGGCCACATGGTCTCGGCGAATCCGCGATCGCCGGTGACGAGGACGTGGTGCCACACCCCGGTCGCGACGTAGGCGCAGAAGTTGCTGTCGCTGTTGGCATCTTCGACGACCCCGTTGCGCAGCTGGATCGGCCAGGAGCCGTCGGCCCGCTGGACGGTGCGGCACCAGTCGAACGCCGCGCGCGCCGGTTCGATGAGCCCGGCCACGGTGAGCGCCATGGCGTTCTCGACGTGGTCCCACGGATCGGTGTGGCCACCGTCGAACCACGGCAGCGCACCTGAGGATTCCTGGGTTGCCGCAATCGACCGCGCGGTCTGCAGGCAGTCGTCCGGCGTCAACACACCGGGCACGCCCGGGAGCTCAGGCAAGCGCAACATCCACCACCTACTTGCCGTGGCCCGGCTTGACGAAGTACAACGCCACGCTCTTGCCGATGAACGGGTTGAGCAGCGACTCCGCGGCGCGGGTGAGCCACGGCCGGCCCATCATGTCCCACACGAGCAACTGGTGGTAGGCCTTGACCGCCGGGTGATCGTTCTTGTCCGTCCCGACAGCGCATTTCAGCCACCAGTACGGCGAATGCAGGGCGTGCTCGTGGTGGGTGTGGGTCAGCTTGAGACCGTGGGCGAGCACTTTGTCGCGAAGTTCGTCGGCCTTGTAGATCCGGATGTGGCCGCCCTCGTTGGCGTGGTATTCGTCGGACAACAGCCAGCACACCTTCTCGGGCAGCCAGCGCGGCACCGTGATCGCCAGCGAGCCACCAGGTTTGAGCACCCGCACGAGTTCGGCGATGGCGCGGTCGTCCTCGGGGACGTGCTCGAGGATCTCCGATGCGATGACGCAGTCGAACGTGCCGTCGGAGTACGGCAGATCCAACGCGTCGCCCTTGACGGCCTCGCCGCGCGCGGAGAGGGGGACCTCGCCCTCTTCGCGCATCGCCTGCAGCATCGTGTCGACGTCGTTCAGATCGGACACGCTCTGGTCGAATCCGATCACGTGCGCGCCCCGCCGGTACGCCTCGAAGGTGTGCCTGCCCGCGCCGCAACCGACGTCGATCACCGACGTGCCCGGGCCGACACCGAGCCGGTCGAAGTCGACGGTCAGCATGGCCCCACCTTCTTCCCCATCCGTTCGCGAGCCAGCTCGTAAACCCAGACCGTCTGCGCGGCAACCGATTCCCAGCTGAAGACATCCAGCGCCCGCTGCCGTCCCGCCGCGCCCAACCGGCGGCGCTCGAGCGGCGAGTCGAGCAACTGGCCGAGCACCGCGGTGAGTTCGTCGACATCGGCCGGGCGCACCAAGCGCGCACATTCGCCGTCCGGGCCGACCACTTCGGGCAGGGCGCCCGCGCGGCTGGCCACGATCGGGGTACCGCTGGCCATGGCCTCCACCGCGGGCAGCGAAAAGCCTTCGTAGAGCGAAGGAATACACGCGACCTCGGCCGAGGCGAGCAGGCCGGCCAGTTCTTCGTCGGTCAGCCCGCTCGAGCTGTGCACGATGTCGGAGATGCCGAGCTCAGCGATCAGCTTCTCGGTCGGGCCGTTGGGTTCGAGCTTCGACACCAACTGCACGTCGAGGTTGCGTTCCACGCGGAGCCGCGAAACCCCGTGCAGCAGATGGCTTATGCCCTTGAGCGGTACATCGGCACTGGCGATCGCGATGATCCGGCCGCTCACCCGCTGCTCGGCGGGTTTGAACAGCTCGGTGTTCACGCCGAGGGGCACGATGTGCAGCTGCCCCGGCGCCACGCCGAAGTCCTCGGCGATGTCGGCTGCCGACGATGACGACACCGTGAGCAGTTCCGGGATCTGCCGCGCGACCTTCTTCTGCATCTCGGCGAATCCATACCACCGGCGCACCAACGGTTTACGCCACCACTTGGCCGCGGCCACGTCGACCACGCGGTCACGCGTGATGGGATGGTGCACGGTCGCCACCACCGGCAGTCCCAGCCCGGCGATCTTGAGCAGATCGGAGCCAAGGCTCTGATTGTCGTGAACCACGTCGAACTCATCGCGCCGCTCGGCGAGGATGCGCGCGACGCGCATCGTGAACGTCCGCGGTTCCGGGAAGCCGGCCGTCCACATCGTCAGCAATTCCAGCGCGTCGATGCGGTCGCGGATCTCGCTTGGCCGCGGAACCCGGAACGGGTCGGGCTCGCGGTACAGGTCGAGGCTCGGGACCTTGGTCAGCGTCACCCGCGGGTCGAGACCCTCCGGGTACGGCTGGCCCGAGAAGACCTCGACGTCATGGCCGAGTTCGGCGAGGCCGCGGCTGAGATGACGCACATAGACGCCCTGGCCGCCACAGTGGGTCTTGCTCCGGTACGACAGCAATGCGATGCGCATGTCAGCTCACCCGGCGTCCGGAATCGCGCTGAACTGGGAAGACGCGCTCACGCGCCGACTCCGAAACCTCTGGACATGTGTCCAGACTATAGTTTGACGTGCTAGCCGACGCAACGCGTTCGCCAGCTACCGGCTCACCGCGGCGGGGGGAAGCCACCGGTCGCGACCGGACCCCAACGCGTCGGCGTGATGCGGATGAGGCACTTGCCTTGATCCACCATCGCCTGGCGATACTCCGCCCAGTCGGGGTGTTCGCCGGAGATGGACCGGAAGTAGTCGACCAGCGGTTCGACCGCGTCGGGCAGGCCGATCACCTCGGCATCGCCGTCGATTTGGACATACGGCCCGTTGAATTCGTCGGACAGCACGGTCACGCTCGCCCGCGGCGTACGGCCGATGTTGACCGACTTGGCTCGCTGCGGGTAGCTCGCGATCACGATGCGGCCCTGGGCGTCCACCCCGCCCGTCACCGGTGAACTCTGCAGCGACCCGTCGGCCCGGAAGGTCGTCAGCACCATCCGGTGCCTGGGTCGCACGAAATCGAGAAGCTTGTCGATACCTACTACGTCTGCGGTCGCATAGTTCCTGGCCATGCCTCGACGCTAGTGGGAAGTACGAACGCAAACGGCCGCGCGAAGCCCAATCCGGTTATGCGGGCCTCCCGCACCGCCGCCACGCGCACACCGATGACACGGCCCGAGGACGGCTCGTAGCACTGCAGCGCCTCGTCATTCGCGTCGACGATCAGCACCCAGTGCCGCGGTATGCCTCGTTCGCCGATCAGCATCGCGACCGGCAAGCCCGCCGCGACCGCACCGCGCACGTCTGCCAATGCGTCACGCCTGCCCCGGAACCGCCGCCAGCGGTAGGCGACCCCGCGGGCGGCGGCCAGGCCGGTCAGCGCCCGCGCCATGCCCGCCGGGGTCGTGCCGAGCCGGCGCGGCCAAACCCGATTGACCGATGCGTGGATGCGGCCCTGTTCCCGCGCGAACCACTCCTCGCCGTCGGGTTGCAGCAATCTGGCGCGGTGGGCCGGGTCGAGGAGGGTGCCCGCGACGATCGCGACGGTCGGACCGCATGTGATCCCGTCGCGCTGACGCAGCCGCCATGACGCCGGTCTCATTGTCCGCACACAAATTCTGACATCGGTCAATAAATTTCTGCCACCGGAAATTAAAAGGCCTGACCTGCTGGTTTATCAGGACATAACGCAGCCTAGCGAAGAGGATGAGAAGGAGCGCGAAAGTGCAGAAGACCGCGAAGGGGTTCGGGGTGGCCACCATCGCCGCAAGTGGATTGGCCGCCGCGATCATCGGCTTGGCCGCACCCGGCCATGCCGCACCGGCCGGACCCGACAACGCCCAGCAGACCATCAGCCAACTGCAGCGGCAGGGCTATGTCGTGATCGTCAATCGGCTCGGTTCGGCGCCGCTCGATCAGGCCACCGTCGTGGCGATCCGGCCCGGCCAGAACTACAGCCGTACCGACACGCTCAACTCGAGCGTCACGCAGCGCACGGTCTATGTCGACGTGAAGTAGCGCCGGCGGAAACCAGAGCCCCTGCCACCAGGCAGGGGCTCTTTGCTTTTCCCGACCGGCACGCACAACCGCCCGAGGCGGTCGATAATGGAGAAATGGCAGTGAAAATGGCCGATCTCCTGGCGAGCCAACTGCAATCGCTGCGATATCAGCCGACTGCCAAACGAATTCGAGCCTGCATGGGCGGCGAGCCCGTTGTCGACACATGCGACGCCGTACTGGTGTGGGAACCGCGCCGGGTGGTGCCGACCTATGCGGTGCCGCGCGCCGCGCTCAGCGCGCAGCTCGTCCCGGCCGGTGGCGATTGCGGCGACGACGAGATACCGGGATTCCTCGATCCGTCGGTGCCGTTCACCGCGCACACCGCCCCCGGCACATGTTTCGACGTCATCGCCGGCGAGGAAACCGGGCCCGCGGCAGCCTTCCAACCCGACGATCCCGACCTCGCCGATTTCGTGATCCTCGACTTCGCGACCTTCGAATGGCGGGAAGAGGACGAGCCGATCGTCGCGCACCCGCACGACCCGTTCCACCGCATCGACATCCGGCGCAGCCGCCGCACCGTCCGCATCGAACTCGACGGCACGGCCCTCGCCGAATCTTCGCGTCCGCTGCTGTTGTTCGAAACCGCGCTGCCGACGCGGTTCTATCTGCCGCGCGAGGACGTGGCGACGGCCCTGGACCTCAGCAAGACCGTCACGTACTGCGCGTACAAGGGCCGTGCCAGCTATTACTCGCTGCCGGGCGGACCTGCCGATTTGGCCTGGACCTACCACGAACCGCTGGTCGACGCCGAACCCGTGCGCGACCGCATCTGCTTCTTCGACGAGCACGTCGACGTTTTCGTCGACGGCGAACGGCGCGACCGGCCGGTCACGTCGTGGAGCAGAAAGTAGCTATCCAGGCCTCGCGGTACCGCGTACCTCTGTTTCGGCTAGCTCAGTTCTGGCAACATTACCCACCGGTAGCATCCGTTCGGGCATAGTCAGTGGGTGGGGATCATGATCGGTTCGTCGAACGTTTCGGTCAGCGCTGCAGCAGGCACCGAGGGCGGGGGCGCCGCACTCGACCAGGTGATCGGTATGTCGGTCGTCGCGATGGTCGTCACGGTCGCGCTGCTGTGGATCGGCTACCTGCACCGGCAGCGCCGCATCACGTGGCTCAACAACTTCGCCGAACGGCTCGGGCGCAAGTTCCACCGGCCGCCGTGGGTCGCGCTGCAGGTGTTCCTGTTCACCGCGACCATCATCTGCGCGCTGTTCGGCTTCATCTGGGACGTCAGTCTGCACATCGGAAAGGGCCGCGACGCCGGGCCACTGGCCAACCCGGCGCATTACTTCATCCTGATCGGCCTGTTCCTGCTGTTCATCGCCGGCTCGATGGCGATCGTGCTGCCGTACGAGAAGCCCGGGCCTGCCGCGATCCGGATCACCCGGAGTTGGTACGCACCGGTCGGCGGTGTGCTGATGGCGTTGTGCGGTCTGTACGCCCTGATCGGCTTCCCGCTCGACGACGTCTGGCACCGCATCTTCGGCCAGGACGTCACGCTTTGGGGCCCAACACATTTGATGTTGATCGGCGGCGCCGGGCTGTCACTGATCGCGGTGCTGTTGCTCGAACACGAGGGCCGGGTCTCGATGGGCTCCGAGATCGCCGACGACACGAAGTTCAACAAGTTCCTCTACTACCTGTCGTTTGGCGGCCTGTTCATCGGGCTGTCGGTGTTCCAGATCGAGTACGACTTCGGCGTCGAACAGTTCCGCCTGGTGCTGCAGCCGATGATGATCGCCGGTGCTGCGGCGATGGCGGCCGTTGCGGCCCGGCTCGTACTCGGGCCCGGCGGCGCGCTGATCGCTGCGGGATTGGCGGTCCTGCTGCGCGGTGCGGTTGCGCTGATCGTCGGCCCGGTGCTGGGTGCGCCGACCAGTTGGTTCGCCCTATATCTGGGACCGGCCCTGGTGGTGGAGCTGCTGGCGCTGACGCCACTTGTCAAGCGACCCATCCTGTTCGGCGCGATCGGCGGGCTGGGCGTGGCGACCGTCGGGCTGTGGCTTGAGTCGTTGTGGATCGGCGCCGTGTACCGCTACCCGTGGCCCACGAGTATGTGGGGCGAGGCGCTGGCGATGGCGGTACCCGTGGCAATCGGCATGGGATTGTGCGGTGCGCTGCTCGCGCTCGTGCTCACCGGCCAGCGGCTGCCGCGGCCGGCCGCAGGCATCTCGATCGTCGTGGCGACCGTCTTGGTGATCGGCGGCGCGGTGGCCAACGGCCTGCGTACCGAGGTTCCCGAAAGTGCCAATGCGACAGTCACTTTGACCGACCTGCCCAGTGACACCGACCAGCGGATGGTTTCGGCCGATGTGCAGATCACCCCGGCGAACCTGGTCAGCGACAATCCGGAATGGGTGTCGATCCTGGCCTGGCAGGGCGGGCTCGCCAACGAGCGGGGCCTGGTCGTCGACCGGCTGGAGAAGGTGGGCCCTGGCCACTACCGCTCGACTCGGCCGATCCCGGTGTCGGGCAGCTGGAAGACGATCCTGCGGATCCAGGACGGCCTCACCATGGCCGGAGTTCCGGTGTTCCTGCCCGCCGACCCCGGTATCGGCGCCGAGGAGACGCCCGCGCAGGCTTCCGCGACCCGTGATTTCGTGCAGGAGATCACGCTGCTGCAGCGCGAACGCAATCTGGACCACCCGTCGTGGTTGTTCAACGTGGCTTCGCTGGTGGTCCTGGTGTGCACGCTGATTCTGATAGCCGCACTGACGTGGGGCGCGGGCCGGATCAACGCGCGAGAGCTGGCCGCGGGCAGCAAGATCGACGAGCCACGGCCGGTGCAACCGCAGACGTGATAGCTGCCATGACCACCTACCAGGCCGACCACACGTTGCTGCTGGCCTTGCCCGCGTTTGCGCCCGCCGTGGTGGTGGTCGGGGTGGTCGTCTACATCGCGATGCGGGACCGACGAAAGGGAGACGTGGCTCACAGTGAAGGTGAGGACGACGCAGGCCAAGATGGTTCACCGTGACCAACCGTAGAAGCAGTTTTATCGTCGTGGCGACCGCTCTCGCACTGGTGACGGCCGGTTGTGGCGGATCGGAGAATTCCGATGGCACGGGCAGTGCGGCGAGCAGCCCGGCCACCCCGTCAGAGTCCACCGTCAGCCCGTCGGACATGACCGATCAGCAGCAGGCACCCAACCGCCTGGTGATCGACGTGACCATCAAGGGTGGCGAGGTGACCCCGACCAACGCCCAGTTGCAGGCGAAGGTCAAGGATCCGATCGTGGTGCGGGTCAACAGCGACGCCGCCGATGAACTCCATGTGCACTCCAATCCCGAGCACACCTTCAAGATCGAGCCACGCAATGGCCAGCAGTTCCAGTTCACCGTCGACGTTCCCGGCACCGTCGACATCGAACTGCACCAGCTGAACCGCGTCATCGCCAGCGTGCAAGTGCAGCAGTGACTTCGGACCGGACCGCGCTACTGGCCCATGGCCTCGGCGGTTCGACCGATCTTCCGATTCCGTACACGTACGCGCTGATCGGTGCGGCGTGGACGCTGACGTTCACCTTCGCCGTCGTGGCCCTGGCCTGGCGGCGGCCGAGATTCGATCCCGCGAAGCCGGGACGGCCGCTGCCGGGCTGGGTGACGACCGTGGTGGATTCCCCCGTCACCCGGTGGACGGTCGGCCTGCTCGCGCTCGCGTTCACCGGGTGGGTCGCGGTCGCCGCGTTCGTCGGGCCGCAGGACGCGTCGAATCCGCTGCCCGGTGTCTTCTACGTGTTGCTGTGGGTCGGCCTGGTCGCGCTGTCCCTTCTGATGGGTCCGGTGTGGCGGGTCATGTCGCCGGTGCGAACCGTGTACCGGCTCTTGCCGCACACCGATCGCCGCTATCCCGAACGCCTCGGCTACTGGCCCGCCGCGGCGGGCCTGTTCGCCTTCGTGTGGCTCGAGCTCGCCAGCCCGGATCCGGGATCGCTTGCGGCCATCCGTAACTGGCTGCTCGTGTATCTCGCGGTGACGTTCGCGGGCGCGGTGTGCTGGGGTGAGCGATGGTTGTCGCGCGCCGACCCGTTCGACGTGTACAGCATGGTGGCGTCGCGGTTGTCGCCGCTGCGCCGATCCGACGGCCGCATCGCGATCGGGAACCCGTTCGATCATCTGCCGTCGTTGCCGGTGCGGCCAGGTGTCGTCGCGGTACTCGCGGTGCTGCTCGGCTCGACGGCATTCGACAGCTTCTCGGCGATGCCGCAATGGCGCAATTTCGTCGATGACAACTCCGGTTCGGCGCTCGAAGCCTCCCTGATCCGCACGGCTGGATTGCTGGTGTTCGCCGCCACGGTGGCGGGGACGTTCTGGTTGGCCGCCCGCGCCACCGGCGGGGTGGACCGCGAACGCCGCCGCGAGCTGCCCGGCCTCATGGCGCATTCACTCATCCCGATCGTGATCGGCTACGTGTTCGCCCACTACCTGTCCTACCTCGTCGAGAAGGGCCAGCAGACCGTCATCCTGCTGTTCGGTCTCGACGGTGTCGAGGTCAATTACTTTCTGTCGCAGCATCCCTCGCTGTTGGCGACGCTCAAGGTGGGCTTCGTGCTCGCCGGTCACGTGGCCGGGGTGATCGCCGCGCACGACCGCGCGCTACGGCTGCTGCCCAAACCGAACCAGTTGACCGGGCAGCTCGCGATGATGCTCGTGATGGTGGGCTACACGTTCACCGGGTTGTACCTGCTGTTCGGCGGGTAGTTTCTACGGGCATGAAGGCACTCATCGTCGTCGACGTGCAGAACGATTTCTGCGAGGGCGGCTCGCTTGCCGTGGCCGGCGGTTCGGCGGTGGCGCGCGGTATCACCGAACTGTTGGCCGGCGACCACGGCTATCACCATGTCGTGGCGACCAAGGATTTCCACATCGATCCGGGTGAGCATTTCTCCGACACCCCCGACTTCCGGGTGTCCTGGCCGCGTCACTGCGAGGCTGAGACGCCGGGAGCCGAGTTTCATCCGGAGTTCGACGCGTCGACGGTTGAGGCCGTGTTCAAGAAGGGCCACTACTCGGCGGCCTACAGCGGATTCGAGGGCACCGACGAGTCCGGCACGACGCTCGCGGACTGGCTGCGGCAGCGTGGCGTCGACACGGTGGACGTCGTGGGCATCGCGACCGACTACTGTGTCGCGGCCACCGCGACCGACGCCGCCAGGGCCGGATTCACGACGCGCGTCCTGACGAGGCTGACGGCCGGCGTCGCACCGGACAGCACCGCGTCGGCGGTGAGCGAATTGCGGACTGCCGGAATCGAAGTCAGTTAGTCGGGTCGACCGGGCGGCCGGTCCAGCGCGGGTCGCGGCGCTCGGTGTGGGCGCGCACGCCTTCGCGCGCGTCGTCGTGGCCCATCAGTCGCAGATGGATCTCGGTCTCTCGCGCACCGACGGCCTGCCGGTCGAGGTCGAACGAATCCCACAGGAGCCGCTTGCTGGCCGCGACCGACATCGGCGCGGTGTTGACGGCGATGTCGTGCGCCAACTCGAGCGCCGCGGGCAGCACGTCGTCCGCGGGCAGGACCCGGCTGCCGAGGCCGAGTTGCACGGCGCGGTGCCCGTCGAAAGTCGCGCCGCTCAACAGGATCTCGGCGGCGTTGGCGAGCCCGACCAGGCGCGGCAGGATCCAGTGCGAATACGCGTCGCCAACCATGCCCCGCCGCGTCTGCACCACGCCGTAGCGCGCGTCGGCCGCGAAGAACCTGATGTCGCACTGCAACGCCAGCGTCAGGCCGAGCCCGATCGCGTGACCGTTGATCGCGGCGATGACCGGCTTGCCCAGCGTCCACGCCGGCACCGCGATGCCCGCGGCGCTGAACTCGGGCCCCGGCTCGGTGAACGTGCGCTCGCCCGCAGCGAGGTCTGCGCCCGCGCAGAACGCGGGCGGTGCCCCGGTCAGGACGATCACCCTGACGTCGTCGTCGGCGTCGCAGCGCGTGTACGCGTCGGCCAGTTCGGCACCCATTCCGTCGCCGAACGCATTGCGCTGTTGCGGGCGGTCGAGCGTGATGGTTGCAACAGAATTTTCGAGTTTGAACCGCAGCGTCCGGTAGTCGGGCAGGTCAGGGCTGGTGGGCAAAGGTGGCTCCATCTCGCGCGCACGAGGTCGAACTGTTGGTCCAGTGTGCATTGCGCCACCGCTCGACCGTCGCAGCCGTAAGGTCGATTTGTGCATCCCGCAGATCGAACCTCCGAGACCGAACTGGAAATCTGGCGGGGCAAGGCCTACCCGCTCGGCGCGACCTATGACGGCTCCGGCACCAATTTCGCATTGTTCAGTGAGGTTGCCGAACGTATCGAGCTGTGTCTGTTCGACGACGACGGCGCCGGTGGCGTGCGGGAGACGCGGATCGCCCTGCCCGAGGTCGACGGCTTCGTGTGGCACGGGTTCATCCCCGGCATCGAACCCGGCCAACGCTACGGCTATCGCGTGCACGGACCGTACGATCCCGGCGCGGGCCACCGCTGCAACCCGAACAAACTGCTGCTCGATCCGTACGCCAAGGCCATCGACGGCGCGTTCACGTGGGGGCAGGAACTGTTCTCCTACAACTTCGGCGATCCGGACAGCCGCAACGACGAGGACTCGGCGGCCAGCATGCCGAAGTCCGTGGTGATCAACCCGTACTTCGACTGGGGCACCGACCGCCCGCCCAAACACGAGTACGCCGACACCGTGATCTACGAGGCACACGTCAAGGGCCTGACCCAAACCCACCCCGACATCCCCGAGCAGATCCGCGGCACGTACACGGCCGTCGCGCACCCGGTGATCATCGAGCATCTGCAGTCGTTGGGCGTCAATGCGCTCGAGCTCATGCCGATCCACCACTTCGCGAACGATTCGACGCTCGTCGACAAGGGACTGTCCAACTACTGGGGCTACAACACCATCGGATTCCTTGCGCCCGACCACAAGTACGGCTCCAGCGCCACCCCTGGCGGCCAGGTGCAGGAGTTCAAGGCGATGGTGCGCGCCCTGCACGACGCGAACATCGAGGTGATCCTCGACGTCGTCTACAACCACACCGCCGAGGGCAACCACCTCGGGCCGACGCTGTCGATGCGCGGGATCGACAACGCGGCGTATTACCGGCTCGTCGATGACGACAAGCGTTACTACATGGATTACACCGGCACCGGCAACAGCCTCAATGTCGGCCATCCTCATTCGCTGCAGCTGATCATGGATTCACTGCGGTACTGGGTGACCGAAATGCACGTCGACGGGTTCCGGTTCGATCTGGCCGCGACGCTGGCCCGCGAATTCTACGACGTGGACCGGCTGGCCGCGTTCTTCGAACTCGTGCAGCAGGATCCGATCGTCAGCCAGGTCAAGCTCATCGCCGAGCCGTGGGATGTCGGGCCAGGCGGCTACCAGGTCGGCAACTTCCCGCCGCAGTGGACCGAATGGAACGGCAAGTACCGCGACACGGTGCGCGACTTCTGGCGTGGCGAACCGGCCACCCTCGACGAATTCGCCTACCGGCTCACGGGTTCGGCGGATCTCTACGAGCACACCGCCCGCAGGCCGGTCGCGTCGATCAACTTCGTCACCGCGCACGACGGCTTCACGCTGGCCGATCTGGTGTCCTACAACGACAAACACAACGAAGCCAACGGCGAGGACAACAAGGACGGCGAAAGCCACAACCGATCGTGGAACTGTGGCGTCGAAGGCCCGACGGACGACGCCGAGATCCTGGCGCTGCGCGCCCGCCAGCAGCGCAACTTCCTGACGACTCTGCTGCTGTCGCAGGGTGTTCCGATGATCAGCCACGGCGACGAGCTCAGCCGCACCCAGCGCGGCAACAACAACGGCTACTGTCAGGACAACGAGCTCACGTGGATCGACTGGGAGAACGCCGACGCCGACCTGCTCGAGTTCACCCGCTCGGTGTCGGCGTTGCGCGCCGCGCATCCGGTGTTCCGCAGGCGCCGCTTCTTCAGCGGCAAGCCGGTCGGCAGGCGGGGTGAGGCGGGCCTTCCCGACATCGCATGGTTCGCGCCCGACGGGTCGGAGATGACCGGTGAGGACTGGGGTTCGGGGTTCGCGAAGTCGGTCGCGGTCTTCCTCAACGGCCTCGGCATCCCCGACCGTGACGCCCGTGGGCAGCGGGTCACCGACGACTCGTTCTTCCTGTGTTTCAACGCGCACTACGAGCCCATCGAATTCGCTTTACCGCCGACCGAATTCGGGGCCGAGTGGGTGCCGGTGATCAGCACCGCCGCAAATCCGTCCACCGAACCGATCGCGGCCGGTGCACACGTCAGCGTCGAAGCACGCGCCGCGCTGGTGTTGCGGAGCGATCAACAATGACGCTTGCGTAGGGGTTGCTAACCGTTGCGATATCCCGGTGTGTACCAGGAAGTATGGTAACTTTTTCAAGTAGCAGCCGTGGCCGCCTAGCAGGCGCCGAGCAACCGCTTGGTGCCACCGGCCGGGCGGGCCGGGGGTAGAAGCCGAAGAGCGGCGGCAACTACCCTGCGGCCACGGCTGCGGCATCCACGCCCCTCTTGAACTCCTGGCCGAACCGGTGCCAACCCCTCCGACGTGAAATACCTCTGTTACAGAGTTATTGTGGTGGGTGTGGATGAACTGGTCGGCGAACTCTTCAACGTCGTCGGTCGCTTCCGGCGTCAGCTCCGCCGGTCGACCGGTGGCGGATTCGACGGAACCGGACTGACGCAGTCCCAAGGCGAGCTCCTGCGCCTGGTCGGTCGCCGGCCCGGGATCTCGGTGCGCGAAGCCGCGGCCGAGCTCAGCCTCGTCCCCAACACCGCGTCCACCCTGGTGTCGCGGTTGGTCGCGGACGGCATGCTGGTCAGGACGGTCGACGAGGCCGACCGCCGCGTCGGCCGGCTGCGGCTCACCCCGTCCGCACAGCGCATCGCCGACGAATCCCGGGCTGCCCGCCGCGCCGCACTGGCGGCCGTGCTCGCGCAACTCGACGACGCCCAGATCAAGGACCTGGCAAAGGGATTGGACGTGCTGTCCGAGCTCACCCGCCTGCTGCACGAGAAGGACACATGACCGAACAGCCACCCGCCATCGACTGCCGTCACCTGACTCACCGCTACGGTGAGTTCACCGCGGTCGATGACCTCACATTGCAAGTGCAGCCCGGCGAAACCCTGGGCTTGCTCGGTCCGAACGGCGCGGGCAAGACGACCGCCGTACGGGTGCTCACGACCCTGACCCCGGTTCAGAGCGGCGAAGTCCGTATCTTCGGCCTGAGCGCCGGCAAACACACCATGGACATCCGGCACAACATCGGCTATGTCCCACAGCAGCTTTCGATCGAGTCGGCGTTGACCGGACGCCAGAACGTGGAGCTGTTCGCGCGTCTGTACGACGTGCCACGGTCCGACCGAACCGAGCGCGTCACCGCGGCACTGGACTCGATGCAGCTGCTCGACGTCGCCGATACCGCGGCGGGCACCTACTCCGGCGGCATGGTGCGCCGCCTCGAGCTGGCACAGGCCCTGGTGAACCGGCCGCTGCTGCTGATCCTTGACGAACCGACCGTGGGCCTGGATCCGATTGCGCGCGACAGCGTCTGGGAGCAGGTGCGGCACATGCAGTCCGAATTCGGTATGACAGTGCTGCTGACGACGCACTACATGGGCGAAGCGGACGCGTTGTGTGATCGCGTGGCACTCATGCATCACGGCCGGTTGCAGGCCGTCGGCACGCCCGCAGAACTCAAGGCCGCGGTGTCTCACGAGACCGGCTCGGACGACGCCACGCTCGAAGACGTCTTCCGCCACTACGCGGGTTCGGATCTCGATGCCGAAACCCAGCATTCGGGTATCCGCGAAGTCCGCGCCACGAGAAGGACGGCCCGCCGTGTCAGTTGAATCCACCGCACGCACCCAACTGGTCTACGCGCCGCGGGGCTGGCGCCGCCTGCGCGGCCTGGTACTGCGGATGGGCGCGTTCGCGCTCGTCGAACTCCAGAAGCTCCGCCATGATCGGACCGAACTGTTCACGCGGTTGGTCCAGCCCGCACTGTGGCTGCTGATCTTCGGCCAGACGTTCAGCCGGTTGCACCTAGTCGACACCGGCGGACTGCCCTACCTGACGTTTCTGGCGCCGGGCATCATCGCGCAGTCCGCGCTGTTCATCTCGATCTTCTACGGCATCCAGATCATCTGGGACCGCGACGCGGGCATCCTGGCCAAGCTGATGGTGACACCGGCGCCCGCATCGGCACTGGTGACGGGTAAGGCGTTCGCGGCGGGCGTGCGGTCTGTCGTACAGGTCCTCGGCGTGGTCGTGTTGGCGTATCTCATGGGTATCGCGATGACGGTCAACCCGCTGCGGATCCTCGCCGCGATGGGTGTGGTGGTCCTGGGCTCGGCCTTCTTCGCGTGCTTGTCGATGACGCTGGCCGGGCTCGTGCGCAAGCGTGATCGGATGATGGGGATCGGCCAGGCCATCACCATGCCGTTGTTCTTCGCGTCCAACGCGCTCTATCCCGTCGACATCATGCCGGGCTGGCTGCACTGGTTGTCCGCGGTCAACCCGCTCAGCTACGAGGTGAACGCGCTGCGCGGGTTGCTGATCGGGACGCCGACGAACTGGCTGCTCGACATCACCGTCCTGGTGGTCGCGGCCGTGGCCGGGGTTGCGGTCGCATCGACGTTGCTGAGGCGGCTGGTTCGTTAGCGGGCGCGCATCGCGTCCGTCAGCGTCCAGACGGAGATTCCCAGCAGGGCAACGTCTTTGATCAGGAATCCCCCGGTCACCGAGAGCGCCGGGAACCCGCCCGCCGACGCCTCGAACACGCCCGGCGTGGTGAACAGGAAGCTGATCGTGGCGAGGAACAGCAGGATGGCGAGCAGGCTGCCGCCGATCGACACCTTCGGCCACCACGGCTTGACGGCCAGCAGTACCGCCGCGGTCAGTTCGAACACGCCGAGCAGGCTCGAGAACGCGCGCACCGAGAAGATCTCGTAGAGCCAGCCCATGAACGGGCTGGCCGCGACCAGCGGCTGGATGCCCGCGGCTTCGTAGGCCATGAACTTCAAGCCGCCGAACCAGGCGATCACCACCACCAGGCCGTATCGGGCCGCCAGGCCGGCGACGGTGTCGAGTGTGGTGTCGGTGCGATTCATCAAGGAGTTGTCGTTTGTCATGCCCCGTAGTGCATGGCGAATGCCGGACCGTTACACGGCCCAACCAACCGGTGGTTTAGTGTGCTGTCAGATCCACCGAGCAGGGAGACGGTCATGCAACTGGCGCTCACACCGGAGGAAGCAGCCTTCAGAGACGAGCTGCGCACCTTCTACACCACGAAGATCCCCGCTGAGATCCGCGAGCGGTCTCGTCAGGGTCTCGAACTGCGCAAAGAGGACTTCGTCACGGCGCACAAGATCCTGCACGAGCACGGCCTGGCGGTGCCGAACTGGCCGGTGGAGTGGGGCGGCAAGGACTGGACGCCGAACCAGCACCAGATCTGGCTCGACGAGATGCAGCTGGCCTGCGTCCCCGAGCCGCTGACCTTCAACGCCAGGATGGTCGGCCCGGTGATCGCCGAGTTCGGGTCGCAGGAGGTCAAGGAGCGGTTCCTGCCGCCGACCGCGGCGCTCGACATCTGGTGGTGCCAGGGCTTCTCCGAGCCCGAGGCCGGCTCCGATCTGGCCTCGCTGCGCACGACGGCGATCCGCGACGGCGACACCTACGTCGTGAACGGCCAGAAGACCTGGACCACGCTCGGCCAGCACGCCGACTGGATCTTCTGCCTCGTGCGCACCGACCCGAACGCGCCCAAGAAGCAGGCCGGGATCTCGTTCCTGCTGATCGACATGAACACGCCCGGCATCACACTACGGCCGATCAAGCTGGTCGACGGCAGCTTCGAGGTCAACGAGGTGTTCTTCGAAGACGTCCGGGTTCCCGCCGACCAGCTCGTCGGCGAGGAGAACCAGGGCTGGACGTACGCCAAGTTCCTGCTGGGCAACGAACGCACCGGCATCGCGCAGGTGGCCAGGACCAAGGTGCGCCTCGCCGAGGTCAAGGAACGTGCGGCAGCCAATGGGCTGCTGTCCGACCCGCTGTTCGCCGCCCGGCTGGCCGAGGCCGAGAACGACGTGCTCGCCCTTGAGCTCACCCAGATGCGGGTCACCTCGGCATCGGCCGACGGCAAGCCGAGCCCAGCCTCGTCGGTGCTCAAACTCCGCGGCAGCCAGCTGCAGCAGACCGCCACCGAGCTGCTCGTCGAGGTGGCCGGCCCCGACGCGCTTCCCTACGACGCGGGCGACATCGCCTCGCCCGAGTGGGCGCAGCTGGCCGCACCGCACTACCTGAACTATCGCAAGACCTCGATCTACGGCGGCAGCAACGAGGTACAGCGCACCATCATCGCGTCCACCATTCTCGGATTGTGAGTTGAGCCATGGATTTTCAGCTGACCGACGAACAGACCCTGCTGGCAGACACCACCCGTGACCTGCTGTCGGCGAGCTATGACGCCGAGACCCGCAACAAGGTCGTCGACGCCGACCCGGGCTACAACCCGCAGGTGTGGAGCCAGCTCGCCGACATCGGCGTCCTCGGGCTGGGATTCGACGAGGATTCCGGCGGCCAGATCGAGATCATGCTGGTGCTCAACGAGATCGGGCGCCAGCTGGCACCCGAACCGGTGCTGCACGGCGCGATCGGGCCTGGCGCGCTCATCGCCGAACAGGGCAGCGCCGACCAGCGGGCCCTGCTCGACGAGGTGGCCGCCGGACAACGCTTGCTGGCGTTCGCCCACGCCGAGCCCGGGCCGCGCGGCGCCGCGATCGCCACGACCGCGGCCCGCGACGGGGATTCGTGGACGCTGACCGGCACCAAGAATCCGGTGCTGGCCGGCGACAGCGCCAACACCCTGATCGTCAGCGCCGCATTGCCGGACGGCGGGGTCGGGCTGTTCCTGGTCGACGCGTCGGGCAGCGGCGTCACGCGCACCGGCTACCGGACCTTCGACGGTAGGCGCGGTGCGCAGGTCGAACTCGCCGGCGCACCCGCCGAGCCACTCGGCGAAGCGGTCGACGCGACCGACGCGATCACCCGTGCGCTGGTGCGGATCTCGTCGGCGCTGTGCGCCGAGGCGGTCGGCGCGATGGACGAGGCGCTGCGCTTGACGACCGATTACCTCAAGCAGCGCAAGCAGTTCGGGGTCACGCTGAGCAAGTTCCAGACGCTCACGCAACGGGCCGCCGACATGTACATGTCCTTGGAACTGGCGCGCAGCATGGCCGATTACGCCGCGATGTCGATCGCCGACGGCCAGTTCGACCCGGTGATCGCGGCGCGCGCGAAGCTACAGATCGGCCGTTCGGGCAGGCACATCGCGCAGGAGTCCATCCAGCTGCACGGCGGCATCGGCATCACCGCAGAGTACCCCGTCGGGCATTACGCCGCGCGGCTCACCGCGATCGAGCACACCCTCGGCTCGTCGCAGGACCAATTGCACACGCTCATCGGTCAACTCGCCGACTACGAGATCGTCACGCTGTAACGGCGGGTCAGCCCACCAGCCGGGCCACGGAACCCATCGGGATGGGTAACCAGCTCGGCCGGTGTCTGGCCTCATAGGCCGCTTCGTAGACCGCCTTGTCGAGTTCATAGGCGGCCAGCAGCTCGGGCTGATCGCGCGGATCGGCGCCCGCGACAACCGCATAGCCGTCGCAGAACGCCGCACTGTTGCGGTCCACCCATTCGCGGGCGCGCGCCGCGAGTTGCCGGGCCCGGTCCTCGTCGGCCGCCTGCTCCACCAGCCGCTGGTGTGCGGCGTACTCGAAAGACCGGAGTATGCCCGCGACGTCGCGCACCGGTGAATCCGGGCGCCTGCGTTGTTCGAGCGGCTGGCCGGGTTCGCCCTCGAAGTCGATCAGGAGCCACCGCTCGGGCGTGCGCAGCACCTGACCGAGGTGAAGGTCGCCGTGCACGCGTTGCACGGTGACGAGTTCACCGGCGAGCTTGTGATAGCGCTCCTCGATCAGCGGAACATACTCGCGCAGTTGCGGTACCGCCTCAACGGCGGCCGCAAGCCGCTGCAGCATGATCTCCGTCGGGAAGGGTGCGGACTCGGCGCCGAGCGCATCGGCCAGGCACGCGTGCACCGACGCGACGGCTTCGCCGAGCCGGTACGACTCACCGGCGAAGTCGCCGCCGACCTCGTCGGCGTACAGATCGCCCTCGGCATAGAGATCGCGCGTGCTGGCGGTCGCCATGTCCCAGCCCTCGGCGGAGTTCGCGGCGAACTCGGTGACCATACCCAACGCGTAAGGTGCACCGTCCCAGGTGGTTTCGAACGAACCGAGCAGCCGGGCCACATGCGGGTTGTCGGCCCTTGCCAGGACACGGTTGAGTTCGATGTCGGGATGCACGCCGGGCGTGATACGCCGGAACACCTTCAGCACGGCGTCCTGTCCGAACACCACGCTGGTGTTGCTCTGCTCGGCCGACGACACGCGCGGCGGGGCGTCCAGCGGCAGTTCGGCATCGGGCTCGCTGGAGAACCTCACCCCGTCGACGGTCGCGGATTCGCCGATGAGCGACAACAGGTATCGCGCGGCGTCCGGATCGTAGAGCGCGTCGTAGGCGGTGCGGTCGTCCTCTGATCCGATGGTCGCGACATTGCTGTATTCGTCGATCGGGCCTTTGATCTGCGCATGGTCGAATTCGACGATCACCTGGTACCGCTCGGAGGCGCCGCCGGCATAGCTCACGTCGAGCAGCACCAACTTCAAGCCATCGCGCAGTGTCGCCACCATACCTGGTGTGGCAGAGGTCAATTCACGGTTGCGGCCGGCATACCACCGTTGCTGGGACAGCCATTCGCCAAAAGGAATATTCATCACTGTGCTCCCGGTTCTGGGTCAGGCTCACGAAGCTCGAACCAGTAGAACCCGTGCCCCGGCAGGGTGAGCAGGTACGGCAGTTGGCCGATACTGGGAAACTCGACATAGCCGGACATCTCAACTGGAATGTAGCCCATCCACTCCTGCAGGTTCAGCTCGATGGGCTGCGGGAAGCGCGACAGGTTGTTGACGCACAACACGGCGTCTTTGGTCCCGCTGTCCCCGTTGCCGCCGTCGATCTCGCGGACGTAGGCGAGCACCGAAGGGTTGGAACCGCCCAATTCCCGGAATGATCCGACGGCGAACGCATCATGACGGCTCCGCACCGACAACATGTTGCGCGTCCAGTTCAGAAGCGAATTGGAGCTGTCGCGCTGTGCCTCGACGTTGACCGACTGGTACCCGTAGATCGCGTCCTGGTTGGGCGGCAGATACAGCCGGCCCGGATTGGCCTTGGAGAATCCCGCGTTGCGGTCCGGTGTCCACTGCATCGGCGTGCGCACGCTGTCGCGGTCGCCCAGCCAGATGATGTCGCCCATGCCGATCTCGTCGCCGTAGTAGAGCACCGGCGAACCCGGCAGCGACAACAGCATCGCGGTGAACAGCTCGATCTGGTTGCGGTCGTTCTCCAGAAGCGGTGCGAGCCTGCGGCGGATGCCGACGTTGGCCTTCATCCGCGGATCCTTGGCGTACTCGGCGTACATGTAGTCGCGCTCTTCGTCGGTGACCATCTCGAGCGTGAGCTCGTCGTGGTTGCGCAGGAAGATTCCCCATTGCGCCATGTCGGGTATCGGCGGTGTCTGCGCGAGGATCTCCGAGATGGGGAAGCGCGACTCACGCCGCACGGCCATGAATATGCGTGGCATCAACGGGAAATGGAAGGCCATATGGCATTCGTCGCCACCCGTGGCGGGATCGCCGAAGTACTCCACGACATCGGCAGGCCACTGGTTGGCCTCGGCGAGCAGCACCCGCCCGGGAAATTCGTCGTCGATCACCTTGCGGCACTTCTTGAGGAACGCGTGCGTCTCGGGCAGGTTCTCGCAGTTGGTGCCTTCGCGTTCGAACAAGTAGGGCACCGCGTCGAGCCGGAAGCCGTCGATACCGAGGTCCAACCAGAACCTCAGCACGTCGATCATCGCTTCCTGCACGGCCGGGTTGTCGTAGTTGAGGTCGGGCTGGTGGGAGAAGAACCGGTGCCAGTAGAACTGGCGGCGGACGGGGTCGAAGGTCCAGTTCGACTCCTCGGTGTCGACGAAGATGATCCGCGCATCGGGATACTTGTCGCTCGTGTCGCTCCAGACGTAGTAGTCGCCGTACGGCCCGTCGGGGTTGCGCCGGGACTCCTGGAACCACTCGTGCGAGTCCGAGGTGTGGTTCATCACGAGGTCGGTGATCACCCGGATCCCGCGCCGGTGTGCGGCATCGAGGAGTTCGACGAAGTCGTCGACCGTGCCGAACTCGGGCAGCACGCGGTAGAAGTCACGGATGTCGTAACCACCGTCGCGCAGCGGGGAATCGTAGAACGGGGGCAACCACAGGCAGTCGACCCCGAGCCATTTCAGGTAGTCGAGCCGCTCGGTCAGGCCACGCAGATCGCCGACGCCGTCGGCGTTGGTGTCGTGGAACGCCCGCACCAGGACCTCGTAGAAGACCGCCCGCTTGAACCAGCTGCGGTCGGTCGGCAGGGTCCTGGCATGAGCGAAATCCTCAGCGGTCGGATGCTCCACCACGCCTGCCTCGACGTGGCTTCCCTGGTTGACGTCCATCTCCCTCCCATCCTCGGTTCAACGTACCCACTTCGAAGGTGTTGGACACCCGGGAACCATGCGCGATCCGCCTCCGGCTTCGCGCTACGGCCGAAACGATCGTGCAGCAACGCTATTCACTGTGGACGCCACGTTTGCGGAAAAACTAACGGTTGAATAAGAGCCGACGGCGGGTTAGGTTTTCCCCGATTTGATCTTGTCGCCGGCTTCACCGCCGGCGATCGAAATACACATTCGACGAGGGATGGCCTGTGGCTGAGTCGGCACCTAATGATGGTGAAGCACCCGTAATCGTTGGTCTGTCCGATGCGGCGATGCACATGTACACCGCCGCCATCGACGCGCTGCCGCATGTGGGCGATGCAGAGTTCCCGGAGCGGGCCGCAGTGGTGCTCAGCGGTCTGCGCAAGCTGCAGGCCTCGCTGTCCGAGGCCGCCGGGCGCAGCCGCGTCACGCCGTCGGTCATCGTCGCGCTGAGCGGAGTGCGCAGCCGCTACGACGACCTGATGGTCACCGCGGCCGAAGGTCCGGGAGCCACGCTGGGCCAGCGGCTCTACGTCGCGCGCATGCGGGCCAAGCTCACCACCGCGGAGGCGGCCAACGGCATCGGCGTTCGCCAGGACCTCATCGAGGCGGTGGAAGCCGAGGAGCCGGCGACCGAGTCCGAGACCGCACAGATCAAGGAGCTCATCGCCGCACTGGGCGGCTGAGCAGTCACACAGTCGGCCTCAGCGCAGGAACCGACGGATCGCCGGGGCGTAGCCGGCAACGGCCGGCTGCGCGCGGCGATAGCCCACGAATCCGGCGACCGCCGTCAGCAGCACGAGCGCGATGACTCCCGGCACGGCAGTCCGCAGATCCGGCGCGACCGCCCGCGGCGTGGCATCGGGTAGGGCCGACAGATTGCGCTCGAGGAAACGTAACGGGCCGTAGATGCGGACCGGCTGGACCGACGCGATGGGCACCGCGTGCTCGACCGGTCCGGCTTGGCGCTCGGCAACAGCCACGGGCTTTGCCCGTACGGTCACCGCCGGTGGACTGGGCGGTGTCACCGGCGCAGCGGCGACGGGCTTGGCGGCAGGCGTCCGGATCTCGATCCGCGTGGCACGCACGATCGGGCGGGCACGCGTCGCACGAGCCGGCTTTCCGCCCACCCGGGCTGCCCGATCCCCACCGGCGAACGTCGCGAAATAGTCTGAGCCGTTCGCGTCTTTTCGGGCCCTCGCAGGCGTCGGGGGTCCGGGCGAAACGCTGATTCCGTCCAGCGGGCCATCGTCGCAGGGCCCCGTTGCCCGGGCGGCCGATGCGCTGACGACGGCGCACACGAACAGCACGGCCAACACGGCGAGCACGGCCAGCACCGCGCACGCCCGCTCCGACGCCCTCGCCACAGTTTCCCCGATCCGGATACGTTGATTGCCAGGAATCTGTGCACCTCATCGTGATGCCAGGCTACCAACGTGTTTCGTCGCCAGCCATAGTAGTACGGAATTTGCCGAAATTGCGCGTCCACTTGGCTGGCCGCTTCGGCGGTAGGGTTCGTGCGTGGCACTTCGCGACTCACGTGGAACTCGTCGCTCGCGCGACCATGGCGATCCGGGGGACGCACCATCGGCTCCGCCTCCGCTCACTCCGGTCGGCGATGCCGCGCGGCCGTCGGCCGCCGAAGAGGCCCGCACGATCGCGGCCTCCACCAACACCGGCACCCTCGCGACGCTGACCGAGGACGGCGACCCGTGGGCGTCGTTCGTGACGTACGGCCTGCTCGGCGGGTCGCCGGTGCTGTGCGTGTCGAACCTCGCCGAGCACGGCCGGAATCTGGCGGGCGACCCGCGCGCCAGCATCGCGATCGTCGCGCCGAAGACCGAGTCGGATCCGTTGGCAAGCGGTCGCATCACCCTTGCCGGCGTGGCCGAGCGCCCGGCGGGCGACGAGCTCGCGGCCGCCCGCGACGCGCACCTGGCCGCCGTCGCGGCGGCGAAGTACTACATCGACTACAGCGACTTCTCGGTGTGGGTGCTGCGCGTGCACCGGGTGCGCTGGGTGGGCGGCTACGGCCGGATGGACTCCGCGACCGGTGCGGACTACGCGGCCGCCGAGCCCGATCCGGTGACACCGCGGTCCGCCGGGGCGATCGAGCATCTCAACGCCGACCATGCCGATTCGCTGACCGCCATGGCGCGCACGCTCGGCGGCTACCCCGACACCACCGCGGCGGTGTGCACGGGCGCCGACCGCTACGGTCTGGATCTGCGGGTGACCACCGATCGGGGCATCGCCTACACCCGCGTCGGGTATGCCGCACCGATCGGCTCGTACGACGAGCTGCGCGGCGCCACAGTCGAATTGGCGCGGCGCGCCCGGCAGGGCTGAGCTGCCCGACGGCACGGCTCACCTGGTGCAATACGATCGCGGTATGCCCGCTGCGACCGAACGCCCGGAGACCTGGCAAGCCGCCTTCGACCTGATCCGCACCCGCGGCTACGAGCATCGCGAAGAGCCGTTCCGGCTCGTCAGCGGTCAGCTCAGCCACGACTACATCGACGGCAAGTACGCGATCGACACCGGCGAGCGCATGACGATCGTCAGCCGCGCGGTCGCCGACCTGGCCGCCGCCCGGGGCATCGAGTTCGATGCCGTCGGCGGGTTGACCATGGGCGCCGACCCGCTCGCGCACGGCGTCGCGATGGTGACCGGCAAGGCGTGGTTCTCGGTCCGCAAAGAGCAGAAGTCACGAGGCCGTGAGCAGTGGATCGAGGGCACCCGGCTCGAACCGGGCACGCGCGTGCTCCTGGTCGACGACGTGATCAGCACGGGCGGCTCGACCGAGATCGCCTATGAGCGCGTGACCGCGGCGGGTGCGGTGGTCACCGGGGTCATCCCGATGGTCGATCGCGGCGACGTGGCCGCGGGCCGATTCGCCAAGCGCGGGGTGCCGTTCGCGGCGCTGGTGACCTACCGCGACCTCGGCATCGAGCCCGTCAAGGACGTCTAGGGCTCAGACCACCAGCACCGGCACCGGGTCGATCCCGACGCTCACGGCCGCACCGGCTTCGAAGGTGCGCGCCTGCCCACTCGTCAGCTGCGCATGGATCACCGAGCCGTCCGGCAGCGTCACGTACACGCGCGAGATCGGTCCGAGAAACGCCACGGACGCCACCGTCGCGGCGCCGGCCGGGTCGGCTCGCACCGTGACCGACTCGGGCCGCACCATCGCCGTACCCGCGCCCGCGGTCACCGATCCGGGCAGGGTCGGGACGGCCACGCCCAGCAGGTGTGCCCGCCCGCCCGACACCTCGGCCGCGACCTTGTTGTGCAGCCCGACGAACTCGGCGACGAACGGGGTCGAGGGGTTCGCGTACAACTCGGCAGGCGCCGCGAGTTGCTCGAGTTTGCCCTGGCTCATCACGCCGACCCGATCGGCAACCGCGAGAGCCTCCTCCTGGTCGTGGGTGACGAACAGTGTCGTCGTTCCGACCTCGAGCTGCACCCGCCGGATCTCGTCGCGCAACTGCGCGCGCACCTTGGCATCGAGCGCCGACAACGGCTCGTCGAGCAGCAGTACGCGCGGCTGGATCGCCAGGGCCCGCGCGAGTGCGACGCGCTGCTGCTGACCACCCGACAGCTCGCTCGCGTACTTGTGTTTGTGGGCGGCCAGACCGACCAGGTCGAGCATGTCGGCGGCCCGGGAAACCCTCTCCCCCTTGGCTTTTCCGCGCATCTTCAGGCCGAACGCGACGTTGTCCAGCACGGTCAGGTGCGGGAAAAGGCTGTAGGCCTGGAACACCATGCCCATGTCGCGCTTATTGGCGGGAACCGAACTGACATCCTGGCCGCCGACGAGCACGGTGCCCGACGTCGCCTCGTCGAGCCCGGCCACGATGCGAAGGGCCGTGGTCTTGCCGCAGCCGGACGGTCCGAGCAGCGCCACGAGCTCGCCCGGCTCGATGCGCAGGCTCAGCCCGTCGAGCGCCTTGACGTTGCCGTAGGCGCGCGTGAGGTCATTCAACTCGACCGCCACACTCGGACCGCTCACGCCTGTTCTCCTAACCTGCGCCGCCCACGCGTGACGACCGCCAAAGCCAACAACAATACGAATCCGAGCAGCAGGACGGCCAGCGAGGCGGCGACCGACGTGGGGCCGTCGCTCTTGCCGATCGCGACGATCTGCACCTGCAGCGTCGTGAAACCGCTGAGCGAGGCGATGGTGTACTCACCGAGCACGACGGCAATGGAGATGAACGCCGCGGACAGGATGCCCGACCAGATGTTGGGCACGATCACCCGCACGATCGTGGTGAACCAGCCGGCGCCCAGTGAGCGGGCCGCCTCCGCCAGCGTCTGCAGGTCGATGGCGGCCAGTGCGGAATCGATGGACCGGTAGGCGAACGGCAGCACGAGCACGATGTAGACGAAGGTCAGCGTGAGCGCCGACTCGCCGAGAAAGTAAGTCACCCACAGGTATACGTTGCGCAGCCCCACCACGATCACCAGCGCCGGGATGGTCAGCGGCAGCAGACACAGGAATTCGACGATCCCGCTCGCCCACCGCGCGCGCAGCCGGACCCAGATCATGGTGGGTACCAACAGGATCAGCATGCCCGCGACGGTGAACACCGCGAGCAGCAGCGAGATCACGATGGACTGGTAGAGCGCATCGTCGGCCACGAGGTTGCGCCAGGCCGCCAGGGTGCGTCCGCCCTCGATCAGGTTGCGGGTCGAGAAGTCGGCCATCGCGTAGAGCGGGAACAGGAAGAACAGCCCGAACACGATCCACAGCGCGACCCGTGCGACGCGCCTGACACTCATTTGAGCCACCGCGCGGTCCGGCGCACCAGCAGGTTGTAGGCGATCATCACGGCCGCGACCACCACGATCATCTCCAGCGCGAGCGCGTAGGCGAATCCGGACTGCCCCAGAACCACTTCGCTGGTGAGCGCGGCGCGGATCAACAACGGCACGATCGGGCTGCCCTGGCTGACCAACGCCGCCGCGGTCGCATATGCGGCGAATGCGTTGGCGAACAACAGCAGCGCCGAGCCGAGGAACGCCGGGGTCAGCAATGGTACGGCAACCTCACGCAGGTACTGCCACGTCGACGCGCCGAGGCTCACGGCGGCTTCGCGCCACTGCTCACGCAGTCCCTCAAGGGCCGGGATGAACACGATGACCATGAGCGGGATCTGAAAGTAGGTGTACACCAACGTCAGTCCGGCCAGCCCGTACAGCCAGCCGGATCCGGCCAGATCCCACCCGAGGTGCTCGGCCGCCCACAGCGTCAGCACACCGTTGAGGCCGATCGTCGCGAGAAACGCGAAAGCCAGTGCCACACCGCCGAACTGCGCCAGCACGCTGCACAGCGCCAGCACCGAACGGCGCAGCATCGACGTCGGCGGCGAACTGACGATCAACCAGGCCAGCACCGCACCGAGCACCGCGCCGAGCAGTGCGGTGCTCGCCGACAGCAGCACGCTCTTGCCGAGCGCCGCAAGTGCGGTGCCGGAGAACAGCGCGGCGATGCGTTCGAGCGAGAACGTTCCGTCGGCGAAGAACGCCATGACGATGACCGTCGCGGTCGGCACGATCAGAAAGATCGTGACCACCGCGAAGAACGGCAGCAGCGGCAGGGCGTCGCGGATTCGCCGAACCAGGGTTCGACCATCCATCGGCCGCGTCAGCCGATCGCCTTGGCCCAGTTGTCGGCGAGATACTTTGTGGCGGCTTCTGTTTGCGCCTGGGTCGGAATGGTGACCGGGCCGTCGATGACCGGGAGGTCGCCGAAGGACGCCTTGTCGACGGTGCCTGCCGCGGCCATCTGGTCGGCACGCACCGGGCGGACACCGCCTGCGGCATAGAGGTTCTGGCCCTCGTCGCTGTACAGGAACTCCTGCCAGAGCCGGGCGGCCGCCGGATGCGGTGCATCCTTGTTGATGGCCTGGTAGTAGTAGCCGGCCACGGCCGCGTCGTGCGGCACCAGCACCTGCCAGCCCGGCACCTTCTTGCTTTCGGTGGCGTTGAGGTAGTTCCAGTCGATCACGACGGGTGTCTGACCCGACTCGATCGTGGCCGGGGTCGGGTCGACCGGCAGGAAGTTGCCTGCCTGCTTGAGCTTGGAGAAGAACTCGACGCCGGGTGCGATGTCGTCGGCGGATCCGCCCTGCGACACCGCGACCATCAGCACGCCCGAGAAGCCCGCGCCGGCCTGCGTGGGGTCACCGTTGAGCGCGACCTTGCCGTGATACTCGGGTTTGAGCAGATCGTTGACGCTCGTGACCGGCGGGACCTTGCTGGAATCGAAACCGATCGACATGAAGCCGCCGTAGTCGTTGACCCAGGCGCCGTTGGGATCTTTGAACTTGGCCGGGATGTCGTCGAACGTGGCCACCTTGTAGGGGGCAAACATCGAGACGTTCGCCAGCGCTACCGACTGCCCGAGATCGAACACGTCGGGCGCGGTGCTCTTGCCCTTCTGCTGATTGGCGGCGTTGATCTCATCCTGGCTGGACGCGTCGGGTTGCGCCGAGTTGACCTTGATCCCGTACTTGTCCGAGAAGGCCTTGATGATCTCGCCGTAGTTAGCCCAATCCGGTGGCAGCGCAATCACGTTCAGCTCACCCTCGGCCTTCGCCGCCTCGACGAGCTTGTCCATTCCGCCGAAGTCGGCCGCCGACTTCGCTTCGGCCACCTTCACTCCGCTGTCGGTTTCACCGCCCGCGCTGTCCTTCTCGGGTGGGGCGCAGGCCGCGAGGCCCACGACTACCAGGGCCGAGGCGGCGACTGCGGCAGCCTTCGGGATGAACCGTGATGTGATCATGGGCCAAACCTTCCGATGGTCAAGAGGCGCCGCAGTGGCGCGCCGGTTACCGGATCTCGTCGTGCACCGGTCACCTGGGTGAACGGATCCGCGGGTACGTATTTCCGCACGAGACAGGCGCATCGCACCATATCGTGACCTCGGCGAACAGGGGGCGAGTTCGATGCCACTGCCATGCTTGCCCGGGTTTGCCGCGAATTTTCCCAGGTCGTGCCGCTAGCATCAGTGGGGTGTCTGAACGCGAAGCCGGGGGGAGCTTCGATTACCTGTGGGACGACCCTCCGCCCACTCCCGATGCGGGCCCCAACGCGGGCCGGGACGGCTTCGACGCGTTCGACATCAACACCTGGAATTTCAAACCGGCCCCGGTGCCCTGGTACCGCACCCGCGGTGCGGCCATCGCCCTGATCGCGGCGGGCGTGGCCGCGGCCGCGATCGTGGTTTCACTGGTCCTGCTGTTGCTGCGTGGTTCGTCGCCGGTGGTCGACGAGGACGAGCCCACGTCGGTCGCCCCGACCGCCACCACCGCACCGCCGAGCCCGTCGCCGTCGTTGCGCGTGGGCGTGCCGCCCGCACCGCCTCCGCCACCGCCCCCGCCGGCGCAGGAAGCCCCCCGGCGCCCGGTGTACCGGCCCACGCAGCGCCCGAGCGAGAACAAGAAACCCGAGATCGGGGTGACCCGCACGCCGGTGACCCGTTCCCCGATCAGTGTCGCGCCCCAACCAAGGCATCCGCGCAACTGAGGCTCGACGCCTAATCTGAGTCCATGCCAGGATTCGACGCCGTCACCGAATTCGCGAGCGCGCCTACCGCGGTGCTCGCGACGCTGGGTTCCGACGGCGCACCGCATCTGGTTCCGGTGGTCTTCGCGGTGCGCCGCGACGCCGAGTCGGCGACCATCTACACCGCGGTGGACGCCAAGCGGAAGTCCACCCACAAACTGCGCAGGCTGGCCAACATCGAACGCGACGCGCGGGTGAGCCTGCTCGCCGACCACTACACCGACGACTGGACGCAGCTGTGGTGGGTCCGGGCCGACGGGCTGGCCGCGACGCATTACAGCGGCGAGGAGATGGCCACCGGGTACGCGTTGCTGCGCGCCAAATACCGCCAGTACGAACGCATTGCGTTGGACGGGCCGGTCGTGACGATTGCCGTAACGCGCTGGTCCTCATGGCAGGCCTGAGCGGGCCATGAGCGACGCCCCGCGCAAGGCACCTCGGCAGGACCGGTCCCGGGAAACTGTCGACGTCGTGCTGGAGGCGGCCGCACAGGTCTTCGAACGAGAAGGCCTGTCGGCCACCACCAACCGCATCGCCGAGCGGGCCGGCGTCTCGATCGGCTCTGTCTACCAGTACTTTCCGAACAAGCACGCATTGCTGTACGCGCTGGCCGAGCGGCACGTGCGCGACACCGTCGAGCGACTCGACAAGGTGTTCGCCCGGCTGCGTACCGAACTCCCGCCCTTCGACGACACCATGCGCAGGATTCTCGGTGAGGTCGTCGCACTGCACAGCGACCGTCCCGGCCTGCACGGCCTGATGCACCGCGTGGCACCGAGGCGTGCGAAGGAGCTTGCTGCGCTGCAGGAGTTCGAGGACCACCTCGCGCGCGAGATCGCGTTTCACCTCGAGCGGTGCGATCGCGCGGGTGACGACGATCCGTTGGTCACCGCACAGGTGCTCGTCCACGCGATCGACGCGCATCTGCACCGGGTACTGACCCGGCGCGGCATGGACGTCGACCAGTTAGTGGATCTGGTCGAGCGCCTGCTCGCGCACCCGGCGTAACGCCGAAACCAACTGGCTCAAACCGGGCTCCTCCACCGGATAGTGGCCACAGTTCTCCAGCATCACGAGCTGCGTCGGCGCGGCGATGCGGTCGAGGAACCGGATGCTCAGCGCCGGTGGCGTCCAGCGGTCGGCGCCCGGATGTACGAGCGTGACCGGTGCCGCGTCGAACGTCTCGGGTGCGGTGTGGGCGAAGTTCAGCCAGCTCGACAGGAAGCCGAGGGGCACCCGGATCCCGCCGCCTTTGGGGTCGGTCGCACACAACCGGGACAGCTCGCGGTTGCCGCTTATCGCCGTCATCTTGACCAACCATCGGATGGGTACCCGCAGCCCTCCCATCACCGGTTCGGCGACCCGCATGAGACCGGGCGCCACCCCTCCCAACCGGGATATGCGTGACGCGGCCCGGCGCGCCGCCGGGTCGGCCGGATCGAGCAGACAGGTCGCCACCACATGGGTCACCAGCCGGGTCCGCGCCGCCACCTCGTAGCCCAGCAGACCGCCCATGCTCGCGCCGAACACGATGAGCGGACGGTCGTCGCGCTCGCATTCGGCGCGGACCAGATCGCACAACAACTCGACCCAGTCGTCGTATCTGACCGAAGCCGGACGTGGGACGACGGTGTCGCCGTACAGCGGCAGATCAGGCACGAGCACGTCGGCGCCCTCGGCCGCGGCGAAGGCCGCGAACGGCCACAAGGCTCCCGAATAACCGCCGGCACCGTGCAGCACCAGTGCGCGGATGTCGCTGTCCGGCACCGCGGCCCGCGCGATGTGCACGGTGCGCCCGCGCCACGGCCACCACGTCGAGGTCGGTTCGATCAAGGGTTCGGCGCGGTACTGCGGAGGTAGGAAGCGGGCATAGGCGTCGAAATCCCGGACGGTGTTCATGAATCCAGCCTCAAGGCGTCAGCACGTCCGGACAACTCGCATTCCGCCACCGAATATCGCCCGGTCAGTCCACGCCTGCCGGCGCCGTGCTCACATTCTCGGCGCCGGGCCCGCAGGACTTGTGCTGTAGGTCACATCGGGGAATGGTGGAGACAGGTCCGGCGGGCCGCAGCGTGGCGTCCCGGGGGCTCAGGAGGCAAAGCCATGGCGGACAGGACGAATTCATCGGCAGGCGCAGGCGCGGTACCCACCGCGGACAGTCCGGCGGCCATCCGCAACGTGGCCCTGGTCGGGCCGTCCGGGGCAGGTAAGACGACGCTCGTCGAGGCACTTCTGGTCGCGGCCGGCGTGCTGAACCGGGTCGGCTCGGTGGTCGACGGGTCCACGGTGTGCGACTTCGACGACGCCGAGATCTCACAGCAGCGCTCGGTCGGTCTGGCCCTGGCACCGTTGCAGCACAACGGGATCAAGGTCAACCTCATCGACACCCCCGGTTACGCCGACTTCGTCGGTGAACTGCGGGCCGGTCTGCGGGCCGCGGACTGCGCGATGTTCGTCATCGCCGCCAACGAGGCCATCGACGAGCCGACCAAGACCCTGTGGCTGGAATGCGCCGAGGTGAACATGCCGCGCGCCGTCGTGATCACCAAGCTCGACCACGCGAGGGCGAACTACGCCAGCGCGCTGGCGGGTGCGCAGGAGGCGTTCGGCGACAAGGTCCTGCCGCTCTACTTTCCGGCCGGGGCCGGGGTGATCGGGCTTCTCACCCGCACCCATTACGAGTACGCCGACGGCAAGCACAGCACGCACGCACCGGCCGCCTCCTACACCGACGAGATCGAGGAGCTTCGCGGCTCGCTCATCGAGGGGATCATCGAGGAATCCGAGGACGAGACTCTCATGGAGCGTTACCTCGGCGGTGAGGAGATCGACGAGTCGGTGCTCATCGGCGACCTGGAGAAGGCGGTGGCCCGCGGCTCGTTCTTCCCGGTCATACCGGTGTGCAGCGGCTCCGGGGTCGGCACGCTGGAACTGCTCGAGGTCGTCACGCGCGGGTTCCCGTCACCGCCCGAGCATCGGCTGCCCGATGTCTTCACGCCCGCGGGCGCCGCGCGCAAACCGTTGACGTGCGATCCGGATGGCCCGCTGCTG
The DNA here is from genome assembly GCF_049241375.1 of Mycolicibacterium wolinskyi str. Jessa 2025. NCBI lineage: Bacteria > Bacillati > Actinomycetota > Actinomycetes > Mycobacteriales > Mycobacteriaceae > Mycobacterium > Mycolicibacterium wolinskyi. Next base: position 177,422 of record NZ_CP185960.1, on the reverse strand, counting down.
GCCGAGGTGGTGAAGACGACGTCGGATCCCTACGTCGGCAGGGTCAGCCTGGTCCGGGTGTTCTCCGGCACCATCAGGCCCGACGCCACCGTGCATGTGTCGGGCTATTTTTCGGCCCTCACGAACTCCAACGGTTCGTCCGGCCACCAAGATCACGACGAGGACGAGCGCATCGGCGCGCTGTCGTTCCCCCTCGGCAAACAGCAGCGGCCCGCGCCGACGGTCGTGGCCGGCGACATCTGCGCGATCGGCCGGTTGAGCCGGGCCGAGACCGGGGACACGCTGAGCGACAAGGCCGATCCGCTCGTGCTGCGGCCGTGGACCATGCCCGACGCCCTGCTTCCGATCGCCGTGTCACCCCGCGCCAAGACCGACGAGGACAAACTCTCGGTCGGACTGCAACGTCTCGCGGCCGAGGATCCGACGTTGCGCATCGAGCAGAATCCCGAGACCCACCAGATCGTGCTGTGGTGCATGGGTGAGGCCCACGCCGGGGTGGTGCTCGATGCCCTGTCCCGGCGGTACGGCGTATCGGTGGACACCGTCGAGCTGCGCGTTCCGCTGCGGGAGACGTTCGGCGGCAAGGCAAAAGGCCACGGCCGTCACGTCAAACAGTCCGGCGGCCACGGCCAGTACGCCGTGTGCGACATCGAGGTCGAGCCACTGCCAGAGGGAAGCGGATTCGAGTTCGTCGACAAGGTCGTCGGCGGCGCGGTGCCGCGTCAGTTCATCCCGAGCGTCGAGAAGGGCGTGCGCGCGCAGATGGAGAAAGGCGTCGGACCCGGCTATCCGGTCGTCGACATCCGCGTCACGCTGTTCGACGGCAAGGCCCACAGCGTCGACTCGTCGGACTTCGCGTTCCAGATGGCCGGTGCGCTGGCACTGCGCGAAGCCGCCGCGGCGACCAAGGTCAACCTGCTCGAACCCGTCGACGACGTATCGGTGGTCGTTCCCGACGAACTCGTCGGAGCCGTGATGAGCGATCTCGCCGGGCGCCGCGGCCGCGTGCTCGGAACCGACAAGGTCGGCGAGGACCGCACGGTCGTCAAAGCCGAGATCCCCGAGGTCGAGCTCACCCGCTACGCGATCGACCTGCGCTCGTTGTCACACGGCGCGGGCTCGTTCACCCGTGCGTTCGCCCGTTATGAGCCGATGCCGGAATCGGCGGCGGCCCGGGTCCGCAGTTCGGTGTGATGTCGGGTCGTCGGCGGTGACTACCCCATTGCGGCGTAGAACTCGTCGTTGCCCGCGCCCGGTTCCAGCTCGACGTCAAAGGTGTTGAGCGCCAGCGCAAGTGTGCTGTAGCCGCCGTAGGTGAACATCAAGTCCATCCGCTGGCGGTCGTCGAGGCGCGCGCCGAGCCGCGCCCAGGTCGGCGCGGTCATCCGCGAGCCCGAGTTCAGCTCGTCCACCGCATCGAGCACGGCCTGGTCGAATTCGTCTGCGGCGACCCCGGTTCGGGCCGAGGAGATCTCTGCGTCGGTGAGGCCGAGCACGCGCCCCATGGCCTGGTGGTGTCCCCACTCGTATGCGCAGCCGTGCAGGTGTGCGGTACGCAGGATGACCAGTTCCCGGACGCGATCCGGCAGCGTCGACCCCTGCTGAAGGTAGGCGTTGAACGGCAGGAACGACCCGGCCAGCGCCGGATGGCGCACGAGCGTCGCCAGCGCGTTCCCCGCGTCGTCGGGATTGCGCCGCTCGGGCGGCACCGTGGCGGCCAACGCATCTCGCGCCGCATCGTCCCAGTCCTCGGCCGGCAACGGCGTCAACATCGGCATAGTCCTCTCCGCGTCGATCTGCTTTACGATCGACTAGTAAGCTACTTTACGATCGTAAAGTAGATCGGTGAAGAACGCACCCAAGGGGATCCCGATGACAGCCGTCGCCGACGAGCCGGCCGGTTCGGGTGCCAATCGCGCGGCCACCCGCCAACGACTGGTCGCCGCGGCCGTCAGACTGTTCACGCGCCACGGCTTCGCCGGCACCTCGCTGCAGATGATCGCCGACGAGCTCGGTTTCACGAAGGCCGCGATCTACTACCACTTCCGCACCCGCGAGCAGTTACTGACGGCGGTGGTCGAGCCGATCCTCGCCGAACTGCAGACCGTCGTCGAGGCTGCCGAGCAGGAGCGCGGCGCACACGGCCGCGCCGACCGCATGGTGTGCGGCTACGCCGAGATCGCGCTGCGCAATCGCGCGCTCGTCTCGGTGCTGGCCGGCGATCCGAGCGTCAACGAGGCACTGCGCACCCGGCCGGAATGGGACGCGGTGATCGACCGCCAGATGGCGCTCCTGGCCGACGTCGACCCCGGCCCGGCGGGTGTGGTCAAGGCATCGATGGTCTTCTCCGGAATCGCCGGCGCCGCCGCGGCGGAGATCGGGGACGACGACTTCTACCGGTACGCGGTGGAGGCAAGCCGGCGCACGCTCGGGCTGCGCCCCACCCGTCGCCCCGAAAAAGCCTGAAACGCAACGACTTACGAAAGGGTTACCATGACAACCAAGACAGCGCTGGTCACCGGCGGCGCCTCCGGGATCGGCAAGGCCATCGCCGAACGGCTGGCGGCCGACGGCCATCAGGTCGCGACGCTCGACCTGACCGCGACCGACGCCGCGCACGCGTACACAGCCGATGTCACCGATCGCGCGCAGGTCGACGCAGTGTTCAAGGCCGTGCGGGAAGAACTGGGCCCGGTCACGATCCTGGTGAATGCCGCCGGGCTCAGCGGTTTCAAGCCGTTCGCCGACATCACCTTCGAGGAATGGCAGCACGTCGTCAACGTCAATCTCAACGGCGTCTTCCATGTGGTGCAGGCCGCGCTGCCCGACATGATCGCGGCGGGCTGGGGTCGCATCGTCAACATCTCGTCGTCGAGCACACATTCCGGTGTGCCGTACATGAGCCACTACGTATCGGCGAAATCCGCGGTCAACGGGCTCACGAAATCCTTGGCCCTGGAATACGGCCCGGCCGGAATCACGGTCAACGCCGTCCCGCCCGGCTTCATCGACACCCCGATGCTGCGCGCGGCCGAGGCTCGTGGCGAACTCGGCAACATCCAGGACACCATCGACGCCACCCCGGTGCGGCGCATGGGCAAGCCCGAAGACATCGCCGCGACGTGCTCGTTTCTCATCTCCGACGAGGCCGGCTACATCACCGGCCAGATCGTCGGGGTGAACGGCGGCCGCAACACCTGACGGAGTTGCGTCTGTGACGGAAGTCTCGTCGCGCGCAGTATTTGATGTTCACCGCACTGGCCCCATTCAGTTGCTTTTGTCTCCGATAGTTTGCGACAGTTTGCTGAGCTCACTAACTCGCTGCGTCGATATCGGGGGTTTAGCGCGTGGCCTCATCCGCGGCGTCTCGGGACCGGTTCGGTCAACGGTTCAAGCATTGGCGATACGACCCGCCGTACAAGTCCGCATCTCTCGGCATGGTCATCGTGATCGTGGCGGTCCTGGCCCTCACCTGGATGCAGTTCCGGGGCGTCTTCGAACCCAAGACTCAACTGACGGTGATGTCGGGCCGGTCCGGATTGTCCATGGACCCGGGCTCCAAGGTCACGTTCAACGGCGTGCCGATCGGCCGCTTGTCAGCGGTCAATGTCGTCGAATCCGACGGTGACACGCAGGCCAAGCTGACGGTGGACGTCGATCCCCGCTACCTCAACCTGATTCCCGAGAACGTGCACGCCGAGTTGCGGGCGACGACGGTGTTCGGCAACAAGTACATCTCGTTCGTGTCGCCCGAGGACCCGTCCCCCGCACGTGTGTCGGCTGCCACGCCGATTCGGGCGCAGGGCGTCACGACGGAGTTCAACACGCTGTTCGAGACCATCACCGCGATCTCCGAACAGGTCGATCCGATCAAGCTCAACGAAACCCTCACCGCCACCGCGCAGGCGCTCGACGGGCTCGGCGACAAGTTCGGCCGGTCGATCGTCGACGGCAACGACATCCTCGCCGACGTCAACCCGCGCATGCCCCAGATCCGCCGCGACATCACGGGTTTGGCCGACCTCGGCGAGATCTACGCCGACGCGTCCCCCGATCTGTGGGACGGGTTGACCAATGCGGTGACCACTGCGCGCACGCTCAACGAGCAGCGGGGCAATCTCGACCAGGCCCTCGTCGCGGCGGTCGGCTTCGGCAACACCGGCGGCGACATCTTCGAGCGCGGTGGCCCGTATCTGGTGCGCGGCGCACAGGACCTGCTCCCGACATCGGCGTTGCTCGACGAGTACAGCCCGGCGCTGTTCTGCACGATCCGCAATTACCACGACGCGGCCCCCAAGTTCGCCGCCCAGACCAGCAATGGGTATTCGATCCAGTTGCTCGACTCCTTGGTGGGAGCCGGCAACCCGTATGTGTACCCGGACAACCTGCCCCGCGTGAACGCCAAGGGCGGGCCCGAAGGGCGGCCGGGCTGCTGGCAGCCGATCACCCGTGACCTGTGGCCGGCGCCCTACCTGGTGATGGACACCGGCGCCTCGATCGCGCCCTACAACCACTTCGAATTGGGCCAGCCGATTCTCACCGAATACGTCTGGGGCCGACAGGTCGGCGAGCCGACCATCAACCCGTAGCGGGCGTCAGCTGGGCCCTGCCTTGGCTTTCATCTCGGCCTCGAGTTCGGCTTCCAGCTTCTCCTCGTAGGCGCCCTCGTCACGGCCGAGCGCGATCGTGGCCGCTGCCATCGCGCCGATCGCCAGCGACAGCGCGACGGGCTCCCAGCCGGTGATCGACAGATGCTCGCCGAGCACGATCGAACCGAGCATCACGGCCACGACCGGTTCGAGCACGAGCATGGTCGGCACCGAAGTCTGCAGCGAGCCGGCATGGAACGCCGACTGCTGCAGAAGCGTCGCCACCACACCGAGCAGCACCACCAGGTACAGCGCCGGGGTGGCCAGCGTGGCGAGCATGCTGCCCTCGGCGACCATGTGCATCACGATCTTCGTCAGCACCGCGACCACGCCCAGCATGACGCCGACCCCGGCCGCCAGCAGGACAGCCCGGCGCCAGTTCGTGGAGCGCGTGGCCAGCAGGACGAACAGCGTGACCACGATCGCGCACACCACGGCCACCGTCACCGTCGTGGACACCGGAACCGCGTAGCTGCCGGTACTCGATCGAGCCAGGACGACGAACACCGTGAGCGCTGTCGTCAGCAGCAGCGCCCACAGCCATTCGGCGCGCGTCACCCGGCGGTTCGCGAGATGCGCGCTCAACGGCAGCGCGAAAAGCAACGCGGACACGAGCACGGGCTGCACCAGCAGCAGCGAACCGAACGCGAGTGCCAGGGCCTGAAACGCGTACCCCGCAATGGCGGACGCGGTGCCCGCCCACCACAGTTTGCGGCGCAGAAGCGTCCGCAGCATCGCGGTGCTGACACCCTTCTCGGGCGGAACGTCCATCGTGGCGCGTTGCCGTACCACGATGCCGATCGCCGCGAAAACCGCGGCGCACAGAGCGAACAGCACCGCAAGACCGTTGCCGAGCAAGCCTCGTCAACCCCTTTCGGGCCATTGTCGGTCGGCCCTCTGGAGGCGAGAAGGCCCAGTCACCTTCAACCGTAGAGCGCCGCGGCGAGGCGTGCCGATCGGGGCTATACGACCTGCAGGTGTGGCCGCTGCGGTGGACCGGCGGGCTCCGCGGGTTCGGCATGGTCGGCGGGTGCGGGCGCGATCTTGTCGTTGACCGATGCCACGGCCAGGTCGACCCGGTTCACCGCGGTGTCGCACAACACCCGCACCCGGCCGCTGGCCGTCTCGACGTCGTCGGCCGCACTGCGCAGATAGGCCCTGACGTTGATCCGGAGCCGCTCGCCGGCGATGCGCATCCGCTGACGCAACCGCTCGTCGACCTCGACGGTGACGTATGGCAGCAACCGAAACCTCATATGCCCCGCTCCCATCCTGGATGTCATGGCTCACAGTAGCTCCGACCAGGCAGCCTGGGGAGCCAGACGTGATGGGCGCCGCAGGCTTCCGGAACCAGTGGCGCAGGTCACATTGTGCCGGTCCTTGGCTCAACCGATTTCCGTCGGATGCGGTTTCGTGACCCGCTGTCCGTAGCGTTCGGATCCCGACGAACCCGCCGGCGCCAGGAGTTGACGAATGTCCGTTACCGGATGGCCGGCAAAGTTCTTGGCGGCCGTGCTCGTGGCGGTGCTGTCGGCGGCCGTGGCCCTACCCGATCCAGCGCACGCCGCCAGTCCGTACGGTCCGCAACTGCCCGACAATCCGCACGACGGCCCGACCGGCACCGCGGCGATGCACGGCGACAGCGGCGCGTCGGACACCACGCCGTTGCGCGGCCCCGGCACCCGCCACGTGCTGACCCAGCCCATCGCGCTCGGCGCGGCCTGCCCGACCGTCCTGATCGGCCGCGACGGCATGCCCGTCGCGCTGTGCACGCAGGTGCTCGGCCGCACGCCGCGGGTCTACCTGCTCGACAAGGCCACGGGCATTCCGCTCGCGAGCATGGCGGTGGCCGCGGGCAGCCTGCTCGGCGGTGTCTATGCGTATCTCGACGAGGCTGATCGCATGGTGCTCGTCGACGGCGACAACAACCTGATCCGGGTCGCGCACACACCGAACAAGCTCGGGCTGTGGAACCTGAGCATCGTCGAGTCGACACCGTTGGGTGCCGGTCTGCCCGCAGGCGACGCCGTCACCAGCGTCGCGCCCGCCTACAACGGCAAGGTCTGGTACGCCACGGCGGGCGCCACCGTCGGCATCGTGGACACCGCGACCGGCGCGGTCACCTCGGTGGCGCTGGCGGCAGGCGAACGCGTCGACAACAGCATCGCCACCGCACCGCAGGGCACGGCCGTCGTGACGAGCCACGCGCTGTATCTGCTGACCGAGGACTCCGCGGGCAAGCCCGTGGTGAAGTTCCGGGTCGGCTACGACCGCGGCTCGGCCCGCAAGCCCGGCCAGCTCAGTTGGGGCAGCGGGTCGACGCCGACGTTCTTCGGCCCCGTCACCGGCGGCGACTACCTCAGCTTGATCGACAACGCCGACAACCAGGTGCATCTGCTGGTCGTCGACGCGGCTTCCGGAGCGCTGCTGTGCACCACGCCGGTGTTGACGTCGGGCGGTCCGGGTTCGGAGAACTCACCGATCGGCGCGGGCCGCACGGTGATCGCGGCCAGCACCTACGGCTATCCGTACCCGACCGTGCCGGACGGTGCCGGCCCCGCGGTCCCCCCGACGGCTCCGTTCGTCGGCGGCGTGACGCGCGTCGACGTCCGGGCCGACGGGTCGGGTTGCGACGTGGTCTGGAACAACACCGTGCGTTCGGCGGCCGTGCCGAAACTCTCGGTGGCCGACGGACTGATCGCGACGGTCACGCGCCACAACCCGCTGGGTGATCAGTTCGGCACCTCGCCTGCCGACACGTACTTCTACGCCGCGGTCGACGCCGCGTCGGGTGCATTGGTCACCGAACAGTTCATGAGCGCCACGATCGCGGCCGACCCGATCCAGATGGCCGGGACGACGGCGCCCGACGGCGTGCTCTATCAGGGTTCGGTGACCGGCATCCAGCGCATCGTGGGGCTCGGCTGACTCACCCGGCGGGGACGCCGTCCCAGTCGACCAGCGTCCAGCCATCGGTCGGATTGCCCTTGACCACGACGTAGCTCGTGTTGTTGAGCGGATGGCTGCGCAGCAGCTGCGGATCGGGATTGCCGACGTTCATGCTCACCCACAGCATGATCGCGCCGCCGTGCGAGTACGCGACGGGCTTGTCGTCGCCGGTGTCGTAGATCTGTTGCACGGCCTGGTCGAACCGCGCGTCGAACTCGTTGCCGTCGACCGATCCGGGAATCCGGGCGGTGCGGTTGCCTTGCAGCCACTGCTGAGGCGCCCCGAAGTAGGTGTCGGCCGCCGCGGCCTCCGGCTGTCCCTCGTACACCCCGGCCTCGAGTTCACGGAGCCCCGGCAGCACCGTGACCGGTTCGTGGAGGCTGTCGGACATCGGCTGGGCGGTCTGCTGTGTGCGGATCATCGTCGACGCGAAAATCCCGTCGTAGTCATTGCCCGCGAGCTTCTGTGCGCTGGCGATCGCCTGGCTGCGGCCGAGCTCGGTGATCGGCGGGCCCGGCGTCGAGGTGTCGATGAGACCCGATGCGTTGCCCGCCGATTGCGCGTGCCGCACGAAGGTCAACGTGATGGTGCGGTAGCCGCCCGCCAGCGCCGTCGGGGTGACGCCCGATCCGGCCAGGACAGCCGTGAGCACCGCAATGCATAGCAGCTGCACAGCTTTCGTTCGGGTCATGGCGTCCCATCGCGCGTAGGTTCGTCAACGTGGCTTCCCTCAACGATGACAGAGTCGCCGGTGTGCTGGATCGGCTGTACACGGCGGCTTCCGAACAACATGCGAGATTCCGCGCCGACGGCCCCGGCCGGTTCGCCCGGTTGGAGAACGCGAGCGTGCAGGAGCGCGCGGACGCACTCAGTGACATCTACATGCCGGTGACCCGTGAGGCCGGCCGGCTGCTGTATTCGCTCGTGCGGGCGGCCCGGCCGCAGATCGTGGTCGAGTTCGGGATGTCTTTCGGCCTGTCGGCACTGCACCTGGCGTCGGCGGTCCGCGACAACGGCACCGGGCGCGTGTTCACCACCGAGCTCAGCGCCGCCAAGATCGCGGCCGCCCGTGCGACGTTCGCCGAGGCCGGGCTCGACGACGTCATCACGGTGCTCGAGGGCGACGCCCTGGAAACACTGCAGACCATTGCCGGCGACATCGGGTTCGTACTGCTCGACGGATGGAAGGAGCTCTACCTTCCGGTGCTCAAAATCCTTGAGCCCCAGCTCGTTCCCGGTGCACTGCTGGTCGCCGACAACACCTCGATGGCCGACACCCAGCCGTATCTCGACTACGTGCGCGACCCGGCGAACGGATATGTGAGCGTCAACTTCCTCGCGCGCGACAGCGACAGCATGGAGATCACCTCCCGCTCGTAGGCCCTCCCCTTGCACCGCGAGCGACCGTGTCTGTACATCGACACGCCGTCCAATCCGGCATTCGACGGTCGCTCGTCGGCTACTACTGACGCGCCCGGGCCCGGTACGCCGACGGGGTCTCACCGCTGAACTGAGCGAAGCACCGGGTGAACGCGCTCAGGCTCTCGAACCCGACCGCTGTCGCGGTGGCCTGCACCGACTGGCCCGGTGCCGCGAGCAAGGCCATCGCCCGTAGCATCCTCGCGTGCAGAAGATATGTGCGCCAAGACAATCCGAGCGTCTCGGCGAACAGCCGGCGTAATGTCCGCTCCGACACCGAGACCGCCCGGCTCACCTCGTCGGCAGTGACCGAGTCCAGGTGCTCCTTGGTGTAGGCCAGCGCAGCGGCCACGATCGGGTGGTCGCAGGTCGGCAGGCTCAGGGGCGCTTCGTGATCGAGCGCCTCGGCCACCAGATTCGCCAGGGTCTGGAAGAACCCGTCGGAGACCGCATCGCCGTCGGCGCGGTCGATCGGCCAGCGCAACGCGTAGATCATCATCTCGCGGATCAGCGGAGATACGGCGATGATGCGCGCGCGGTCGCCACCCGGGATCAGCCCCGGGTCGAACATCACCGCGACGGTCTTGACGTCCGGGTTCATCACCGCCTGGTGTTCGAGGCCGGCCGGGATCCACGCGGCCTGCTGCGGCGGCAGCAGATAGTGCGCGGTGTCGGTCTCGACCTCGACCACCCCGTGCAGCGCGTACTCGATCTGGTGCACCTCATGGGAATGCCATCCGGTGATGAGGCCTTCGCCCTCGTAGAGGTAGCTGCCGGACGGCGCACGGCCGCCGCGGCGCAGTTCGATGACCGGCCTGGTGATGTTGGCCGATTCAGCTAAACCTCTGTCCGAAAGCGCAGAGACGGTCACACTGCTAGACGGTACTACTTGGTTATGCAGACCGACGACCTCATCCTCGTGAGCATCGACGACCACGTCGTCGAACCCCCCGACATGTTCCTGCGCCACGTCCCGGCCAAGTACAAGGACGAGGCGCCGATCGTCGTCACCGACGACAAGGGCGTCGACCAGTGGATGTACCAGGGCCGCCCGCAGGGCGTCAGCGGGCTCAACGCCGTGGTGTCATGGCCCGCCGAGGAGTGGGGCCGCGATCCGGCCGGATTCGCCGAGATGCGTCCCGGTGTCTACGACGTGCACGAGCGCGTACGCGACATGAACCGCAACGGCATCCTCGCCTCGATGTGCTTCCCGACGTTCACGGGGTTCTCCGCACGTCATCTCAACATGCACCGAGAGGAAGCCACGCTCGTCATGGTGTCGGCCTACAACGACTGGCACATCGACGAATGGGCCGGCTCCTACCCGGACCGCTTCATCCCGATCGCGATCCTGCCGACGTGGAATCCCGAGGCGATGTGCCGCGAGATTCGCCGGGTCGCGGCCAAGGGCTGCCGCGCGGTTACCATGCCGGAACTGCCGCACCTGGAAGGGCTTCCGAGCTACTTCGACGAAGACTACTGGGGTCCGGTGTTCCGCACCCTGTCCGAGGAGAACGTCGTGATGTGCCTGCACATCGGCACCGGATTCGGCGCCATCTCGATGGCCAAGGATGCCCCCATCGACAACCTGATCATCCTCGCCACCCAGGTGTCGGCGATGTGCGCGCAGGATCTGCTGTGGGGTCCGGCGATGCGCAACTATCCCGACCTCAAGTTCGCCTTCTCGGAAGGCGGAATCGGTTGGATCCCCTTCTATCTCGATCGCAGCGACCGCCATTACACCAACCAGAAGTGGCTGCGCCGCGACTTCGGCGACAAGCTGCCCAGCGACGTATTCCGCGAGCACTCACTGGCCTGCTACGTGACCGACAAGACGTCGCTGAAGCTGCGCCACGAAATCGGCATCGACATCATCGCCTGGGAGTGCGACTACCCGCACTCCGACTGCTTCTGGCCGGACGCGCCCGAGCAGGTGCTCGCCGAGCTCAACGCCGCAGGAGCCAGCGACTCCGACATCAACAAGATCACCTGGGAGAACTCATGCCGGTTCTTCAGCTGGGATCCGTTCAAGCTGACGCCACGTGAGCAGGCCACCGCAGGTGCATTGCGCGCCAAGGGAGCCGACGTCGACGTGTCGATCCGCCCGCGGGCCGAATGGGCACGCCTCTACGAGCAGAAGCAGCTCGCGAAGGCCTGATGCTCACTGCAGAGTTATCGAATCACCCTGAACAACAATCTGTTTCGACTCCAGCGGCCGCTTCGCCGGACCGTTGGCAACGGTGCCGTCGAGGTTGAAGCTGCTGCCGTGGCACGGGCAGTTGATCGATGCGCCCACGACCTCGGACACCGTGCAGCCGGCGTGCGTGCACACCGAGGAGAAGCCCTGGAAGTCACCGGCCGTGGGCTGGGTGATGACGACGTCGCCGACGATCACGCCGGAACCGACCGGCACGTCCGCGGTTTTCGCGATGGCCGACACACTGGGGGCGGCAGCGCCGGGAGCGGCCGCCGGTGGCGAGGTTTCGGCAGGAGGTTTGCCGTAGGTGGCGCAACCCGCGACGGTGCCTGCGGCCAAGGTGATTCCGGTGCCGACGAGGGCCTGACGACGAGACAGAAACATGGGATCTTCCTTCAGAAGGTGAGGCCGGTGGTTTCGAAGAACCACAGCGCCGAGGTCAGCCAGACATAGACCAGCACGAAGAACAGCAGACCGCCGATGATCGGAATGACCCACGGCCTGAGGTTCTTTCGCGTCAGCAACATCATCTTGGTGACGAACACGCCGTAGAAGAAGCAGCCGAACAGCGAGTGGAAGAACACCCGCGAGTCACCGGACTGGAAGCCCAGCGCGTACAGGCAGTGCACGGCGACGGGCACACTGGCCAGCACCGCCAGCCGCCCGGACCACACGTGGGCAGGCGCGATCCAGGACGGGGCACGGCCGCTCGGCGTCAGCCGGTACATCACGAACGCCGACACCAGCTGGAAGACGGCAAGCGTGACGGCCACGGTCGCAAGCCATGACTTGACCGCGGTGCCGCTGGAGAACCCCGCCACACTCACCGAAAAGAACTGTGGCTCATGAACTCTGCCGAACACGCCGAGGGCCACGGCGACCGCCGCCCCGACCAGGACCGGTACCAGGACCAGCGCGGTCCCCCGCGGCGCGACGACCTGTGCGGGCCGGGTCGGGGCGGCATGGAAATCGGACTCGGAAGACTGCTCAGAAAACACTGGTCTCACCCGCCTTGGCGGTGAAGTCCCAGCGCTTCTCGCCGATCCGCAGGTTTCCGACGACGGTGTTGCCGACGTGGCGCCCGTCGAGCTGCGCGGTCGAATCGGCACTTTTCAGCTTGAGCACACCGCCCTCGGCGCTGCCCGAAAGCCAGGTCTCGATGCCTTTGTTGTCACAGGCGTAGGCCTTGGCGGTCGCGCCGGTGACGCGGATCTCCAGACCGAGGTTGCCCGCCTTGGTGGGAATGTCGGCGACGAAGTCCTCGCGCGCTCCGAACGGGGTTGCGGCTGGCGTGGTGGGGGCCACCGAGGGCGGCGCCGGAGCGGCCGTGGCCGCGGCCGGCTGGGGCGCGGATGCCTCCGGTTGCTGGTTGATGTTCACCAGGAATATGCCGGTTCCCAGCGCCGCGACGGCGCCGAGGGTGGCGATGGGGCCGTTGATCTTCATGGCGACGAGCCTGCCCGCGACGCAGGTGGCGGCGCTTGGAGAACGTGTGGAGATCGCGTGGAGAAGTGCCGTAACTCAGGCGTGCAAGGTCGCGAATGCCGCAGGCGGGCCTGCCACCTCGAAAACCTCGGTCCAGCCGACCTCGTGGTCGGCCACGCCCGCGGCGGCCAGCGCTTCGGCCTTGAACGCGCGCCCGGCAGCGCTGAGCCGATGGGACACCGCGCGCTCGGGTTCTGCGGGCTTACCCCAGATCAACACCTCGGCCGACCGCGACAGCAGCCGGTGGTTATCCTCCTGTGCCACATGTGAATACAGGTCGGCGTCGATGGCCAACACACATCGGTCCTCGTCCGGCCCGGCAATGTTTTCCTCGGCTTCGACGAATTCCGCGCCGAGGATCTGCAGCGGCCGGGCATCACCGGCGTGGGTGAGCGACACCGTGACCCGCCAGCCGCCCATCACCCGATCCACGATCAGCCCCGCCGCGTGGGCTGCCACGTCGGCTGCGTCGGCCGCGACCACGTGTAGCCGATAGGTCATCGGGCCGGTGTTGCGTCCGGCCCTCATCTGTGCCGTCGTCACGAGACCTCCCCACCACCCGACACCATTCCGGGACGACTAACTGTAATGGTTACAGTAGTGGAGACTCAAGTCTAGCCCGCCGCCGAGGGCCTGCGCCTACTTGATGAGCGGGTCGCGCGGCATGCCGAGGATCCGCTCGGCGATCTGATTGCGGGTGACCTCCGACGTCCCGCCGGCGATGGCCATCGCGCGCGCACCCATCGCCATCTGTGCGGCGATCCCGGCCGGGCCGTCCATCAGGGCGACGTCGGGCCCGAGCAACGCACACCAGATCGCCGCGTACTCGCCCATGTGCTCGGCGAGTTTGAGCTTGGTGATGTTGCCTTCCGGCCCTGGTCCCGCGCCCTCGATGCTGCGGACCGCGCGGCGCAGGTTGAGCAACCGCATCGAATGGTCGTTGGCGATGAAGTCACCGATTCGAACTTTCGCCCCGGCCAAGGCATCTGGATGTTCGGCGAGAATGGGGATGAGCGCGGTCGGATCCACCCCGACGACTCCGGACCCGCTGCCGATACTGACGCGCTCGTTGCCAAGCGTCGCGCGGGCCACGGTCCAGCCGCTGTTGGGCTCGCCGACCACATCCTCGTCGGCGACGAACACGTCGTTGAAGAACACCTCGTTGAACTCCGAGCCACCGCTGATCATCCGCAGCGGCCGGACCTCGACGCCGGGGGCCTTCATGTCGATCAGCACGGTGGTGATGCCGGCGTGCTTGGGCGCATCGGGATCGGTGCGCACGGTCGCCAGGCCGCGCCGGCAGTAGTGCGCCCCGCTCGTCCACACCTTCTGCCCGTTGATCTTCCAGCCCCCGTCGACGCGTGTCGCGCGGGTCTTGATCGCCGCGGCGTCGGATCCGGCATCCGGTTCGGAGAACAGCTGGCACCAGATCTCTTCCTTGCGCAGCGCCTTGTCGACGAATCGGTCGATCTGCGACGGGGTTCCGTGCTGGATCAGCGTGAGGATCACCCATCCGGTGATGCCGTAATCCGGTCGCTTGATACCTGCGGCCCGGAACTCCTGGTCGATGACGAGCTGCTCGATCGAGTCCGCGGCCCGGCCCCAAGGTTTGGGCCAGTGCGGCATCACATATCCCGTGGCGATCAACTGGTCGAGCTGGTCCTGGCCGTCGAGCTTGGCGATCTCGGCCGCGTCGGCGCGCACGGTGCCCCGCAGCGCCTCGGCCTCGGGAGGGAGATCGAGGCTGTTGGTCCGGCGCACACCTGCCGCGGTCAACTCGAACACGTCGTTCGCCGGGCCGTCACCACCGAGCACCGCACGCAGCGTCATGGCGCGCCGCAGGTGCAGATGCGCGTCGTGCTCCCAGGTGAATCCGATGCCACCGTGCACCTGGATGTTGAGCTCGCTGTTGCGCACGTACGCCGGAAACGCCTGCGCCGCAGCGGCTGCCGCCATCAGCCGAAACTGCTGTTCGTCGGTGCCCGCGGCCCGCGCCGCGTCCCACACGAGCGCCACGGCTGATTCGGCGGCCACGATCATGTTGGCGCAGTGGTGCTTGATGGCCTGGAACGTCGCGATGGTCCGGCCGAATTGCTCACGCACCTTGGCGTATTCGACTGCGGCGTCCACACAGTCCGACGCTCCGCCCGCGGCCTCGGCGGCCAGCAGCAGCCGGGCCCGGGCCACCGCGGCCGCGCCCGCAGCTTGAAGAATGTCGGCTTCGGACACCGCGACGCCGTCGAGCAGCACCCGTCCCGATCGACGCGTCAGGTCGAGATTCGTCGGCACCTCGACCGACACCCGCGCGCGGTCGATCACCAGCACGTCATCGCCGGCCACCAGTAGCAGCAGATCGGCCGACGCACCGCCCAGCACCACGCGCGCGGCACCGTTGGCGACACCGTCCTCGACCGTGATGCCGTCACCGAACCCGAAGCCGGCCGTCACCGAGCCGTCGATCAACCCGGGCAGCAGCCGCGCCTTCTGCTCGTCGCTACCCGCGTAGTCGATCACCGCCGAGGCCACCACCGTGGGTACGAACGGACCGGGCGCCACGGCGCGGCCGAGTTCGTCGACGATGACGACAAGTTCGGGCAGTCCGTAGCCCGATCCGCCGTGCTCTTCGCCGATGTGCAGGCCGAGCCAGCCGAGTTCGGCGATCTCGTCCCAGAACACGGGCCGGTTCTCCTCCGGCGCATCCAGGAGTTCTCTGGCCGCGGCCCGCGCTTTCTGCGCGGTGAGGAACGAACGGGCCACATCGGCCAGTTCACGATGGTCGTCGGTCAGCGCAATCCCCATGGTGAGCCCCTTTGCCCTACGAGAGTGTCTCGACTTGACGCGTGTCGAATTCGCGCCAACGCTACCGCGAGATCGACACGCTCAACAGGGGTTGGGCCGACTCAGTGCGTGATCTGCCAGTCCGCGGCTTCGTGCTGTTGGCGCCAGAATTCGTCGAATCGGCCACCCGCGGCGAGGAGTTCGTCGATGCCGCCGTCTTCCACGATCCGGCCCGCGTCGAGGAACAGCACGCGGTCGGCGTGGCGGATACTGGCCAGCCGATGCGCGACGATCACCCGGGTGCGGGCCTGCAGGTCTGCGGTGAGGGCGTCGACGACGGCTGCCTCGTTCTCGTTGTCGAGCGCGCTCGTCGCCTCGTCGACGAGCAGCACCGGCGCGGGTTTGACGAGCGCACGCGCGATGCTGACCCGCTGACGCTCACCGCCCGACAACGCCGTACCCGCCTCGCCGACCTTGGCGGCGTCGCCGTCGGGCAGCCGGCCGGTCAGCTCGTCGACCCGCGCCAGCCGGATCGCCCCGGCCAGTCGTTCGTCGTCCGCACCCGGATCACCGACCAGGATGTTGTCCCGGATCGACCCGTCGAACAGGTACGGGTGCTGGAACACCACACTCGTTGTGGCCCGGCGGGTTTCGGCGTCGAGGGTCGCGGCGTCGACACCGTCGATCAACACCCGGCCCGCGGTCGGCTGATGCAGCCCGGCAATGAGCGACAGGATCGTGCTCTTGCCCGATCCGGACGGCCCGACGATGGCCGTGGTGCCACCCGGCTCCAGCACGAAGCTCACGTTCTCCAGTACCGGGTTGTCGCCGTAACCGAAACTCACGTTGTCGAATTCGATGCGCGGCGCGGATTTCAGATCCGGTAGGCCCGAGGTTCCGGCGGTCAGCGCCGGGGCGTCGAGCACACCCCGGATCCGGCCGAGCGTCGCCCGCGTCGACTCGATCGCCGGCGCGAGTTCGCTCAACGCCGTGAACGGTTCGAGATAGCGCGCGATCACGACGATCAGCGCGATCGCCTCGGGCACGCCGAGTTCGCCGCGCACGGTGAGGACAGTGGCCATGCCCGCCAACAGGATCAGCGCCAGTTGGCTGGCGAGGCTGAACAACAGCTGTCCCGGGATCTGCATGGCCAAAAGCCGGACGCCCGCGCCGTGCTGAGCGGCCAGCGCCCCGCCGACGAGGCTGCGGGCCGGCTCGACGCGGCGCGCGGCGCGCAGCGCCTGCTGGGTGCGGGCGAATTCGATGATGCGCTCGGTGAACGCACTGTTGGTTTCGTCGGCGACGGTGTCGGCCTTGCGGCTCAGCCGGCCCGACGCCCACAGCGCGCCGAGCAGCACGACGACGCCGGCCAGCGCGGCCAGCCCGAGCGGCGCCGACACCGGCAGCAGGACCACCGCGATCGCGGCGGGCAACAGGATCGCGCCGATGAGCGGGGTCAGCAGATTGACCACCAGGCCGACGAGTTCGGGCCCGGTCGAGGCGATCGCCTGGCGCGCGGTGGCGGTGTGCTCGGCCGTCAACCAGTCCAGCCGGATGTTCGGCAACCGGTCGGCGACGTCGTGCTGGGTGTTGTCCAGAACCGCGAAGCCGAGCGCGAACCCGAGCCGCGAGGTCGTGGTGTCGACGATCCAGCCGGCCACGGTCGCCAGCGTCAGCCAGCCCAGCCAGCGCCACGCGTCGGCAGGCGTGTCGCTGAACAACGCGGCGACGAGCGGTACCAGCAGCACCGTCCCGACCGCACGGATCAGCACCGAAAGCAGTGTCAGAATCGAGTAGACACCGAGCTTGCCGCGCATCGCGGCGGGTACGAGGGCGATCAGCGTGCGGATCATCGGGCGGCCTCCCCGGCGGTGACGGTGTCGCGCCTGCCCATCTCCCACAGCTGGTGGTAGCGGCCGCCCGCGGCGAGCAGTTGCTCGTGGGTTCCGGTTTCGACGATCCGGCCCGCGTCGAGCACGACGATCTGGTCGGCATGGGTGATGGTGTGCAGCCGGTGCGCGATGACCAGCACCGTCCGGTCCTTGGTCAACCGGTTGAGTGCCTGCTGCACAAGGTATTCCGATTCGGGGTCGGCGAAGGCCGTCGCCTCGTCGAGGATCAGCACCGGCGTGTCGGCGAGGATTGCCCGCGCGATCGTGAGCCGCTGCTTCTCACCGCCGGACAGGCTCGACGCCGCACCGAGCGGCGTGTCGTAGCCGGCGGGCAACCGCAGGATGCGGTCGTGGATCTGAGCGTCCCGCGCGGCTTGGTGGATCCGTTCGATGCTTGCGTCGGGATCGGCCAGCGCGATGTTCTCGGCGACGGTGCCTGCCACCAGTTGCGTCTCCTGGAGCACGAATCCGACCCGGCGGTACAGCTCGTCGGCCGGCAGCGACCGAATGTCGCTGCCACCCACCGAGATAGCGCCGTCAGCCACGTCGTAGAAGCGGGCCAGCAGCGCGGCGAGCGTGGACTTGCCCGAACCCGACGGACCGACGAGCGCGGTCACCGTGCCCGGCTTGAGGGTGAGCGAGACGTCGTGGATGACGGGGACACCCGGCCGGTACCCGAACGTCACCCTGTCGAACACCACATCTCCGGGCGCGGCGGCCGCGCTCTCCCCGGTGCGCACCGCGAGTTCGGCTTCGTCGAGCGTGGACTGGATGCGACGCGCCGCGAGCATGCCCCCGCGGATACCGCTCAATCCGTAGCCGATGCCGAGCAGGCGGACGCCGAACGTGGTGCCCAGCAACAGGAACGGCAGGAGATCCACCGGGTTCATCGCGCCGGCGACGATCATCGGAGTCCCCACGACCGCGATCAACCACAGGAACGTGCCGGGCCGCGTGACCAGATCCATCAGCGACTTCTTGCCGGTGAACGGACGCTGCCAGGCCACCAGGAATCCGATGTACTCGTCGAGGCGGCGGCGGAAGCTCGATGACGCGGCGCCGCCGAAAACCCGCACCACGGGCTGGCCTTCGAGGTAGGCACCGGCTTCGCCGCTCATCCGCTCGGCCCAGCGCTGCGCCTGCCCCATCTTCTGGCCGGACTGGATCGTCATGACCGACATCAGCACGAGGTAGGTCAGCACCGGGATGAACAGCACCAGTGCCAGGCGCCAGTCGACCACGAACAGATACACCAGCACGGCGATGGGCGCGATGACGGCTGCGACCGCGTCGGGGATGGCGTGGGTGACCAGGTAGTGCAGCGACAGGGTGTCGTCCTGCACGAGCTGCTTGATCGATCCCGAGCCGCGAGCGGTGAACCAGCCCAACGGCAGCCGGGCCATCTTGGTCAGCAGTCGGGTTCGCAGATCGCGTGCGAAGTTGGCGTCGATCCAGTGCAACCACAACGTCAGCGCGGCGGCGAGGAATGTGCCGGTGCCGAGCAGGCCGACCGCGGTGAGCCCGAGAGTCCACAGCCGGTCGGCGTCGGCGCCCGACAGCAGCAGCCGGGCGAGTTCGACCAGCAGGACGAACGGCGCCAGTTGCACGAGGGTGATCAACGCCTGCAGGACGCCGGAGATGATCAGTTTGTTCTTCAGCGGGGCCAGGAGCCGGCCCGCGGCCTGCGCTCGCCAGTTGCCGCGGGCGCCGGTCGGGGCCGGTTTCTTGTCCTCGGCCGTTTTGACGGCGGTCGCTTTCCCGGCGGCCGGTTCGGCCACAGCGGGTGCGGCGTCGGGAGTCTCGTCGTCGCGCTTGGTGCCCATCGCGCGACCCTGGGTCCAGTACGCCTGGGCGTGCAATTCGGACTTCGGGAAACCGAACTCGTCGCGCAGCCGGGTCCGCAGGTGCTTGAGCGAGCCGGCCTCCGGCGTCACCCAGCAGTACCAGTCCGACCAGTCCCTCGACTCGATCGCCGCGGCCAGCGAGGCGGTGTCCTCGCGGGCCACCCAGTGCAGGGTGCGCCGCGGGTGCTCGGCGATCGGGATGAGCAGATCGCTCTCGTCGTGCTGCTCGAGGTACACCTCGATGGGAATGTCTTGGGGGACAACGCCGATGATGCCGTTGATGGCCGGCGTGGCCGCGGCGTCACCGATCAGCAGATAGCCCGCGGGCGGATCATCCGGGACGGTGAAGCCGGGTGAACCGAGCGACATCACCGGAACACTGTCCCCCGGCTTGGCCGACCTGGCCCATTTCGAGGCCGGGCCGGAAGGCTCGTGCAGCACCACGTCGATCGTGAAATGTCCGGTGTCCGGATCCATTTCGGTCATCGTGTATGCGCGCTGGTACTCGGTCTTCGAGCCGTCCGGGTCGGGCACCCAGAACCGCAGGTACGACGTCGGTACGGCCACGGCGTCCTCGAACACCGTGGGCGAGACCATGCGGAGCCGCAGCAGATTCGGCGTCACCTGCTCGGTACTGATCACGGTGGCCTGGTGATCACGCGCGCCGAAGCCGCGCATCATCACCCCCTGGAATCCGCGTGCCATCAGCGGTCCTCTCCCGCGGCGGTCAGGTCCGCCACGATGTCGTCGATCGGTCTGCCGGGTGCCGCCGTCGCCAGCAGTCCCCGGATCAAGGCGTTCAGCAGCAGGTCCACGTACTGCCTGCTGGTCAGTTGCATGCCTGCGGTGTGCACCGGGCCGAGCGCGGCATCACCGGCGAGCCGCTCGGCGATCGCGTCGCGTTCCCGGTCGAAGCCCTCGTCGGTGACACTGGCCTCGGCCTTGATCTCGTGCTGGGCGGCCAGTCCGATGGCCACCACGGCAACAGAGCTGCTGAGCAGCGCGGCCGACTCGGGCGGGTAGCCGCGCCTGCCGAGGATCGACACCTCGTCGGCCAGCAGCCGGGCGCCTGCCTCGCCGCGCGGAAACAGCAACTGCAGGTAGGCGGCCAGCCCGGGATGGGCGAGCGCGAAGCCGTGCAGCCGTACCCCGAAGGACAGCAGATGTTCCTCGATGGTTTCGCTCGGGTCGTCACCGAGTTCGAGTTCGGCGAGCAGGCTCTCCCCCACGAGCCGCTCAAGCTCCCACCGGCCGCCGATGTGGCGGTACAGCGCGGTCGCGGATACGCCGAGCCGGGCCGCGACGGCGTTGACGCTCAACCGGCGCATGCCCAGTTCACGCCCGGCCTCGACGATGTCGGCCACCGCGATCTGCGGCGGACGCCCGCCGACGCGGGCTGCGACATCGTGGATCGCCACCGCTACCCCCAGTGGGCCGATAGGAAAGTTACCCCCACAAACTAAGGGTGACCTTACCGATCGTCAACCTCCACGTCCGAATAACCGAGCAATCGCTCTGTTATGGTGGCGTCATGCCGCGTCCCCGCTTGTACGACCCGGACGTCGTCCTCGACGCCGCCGAGTCGCTCGCCGTCGCATCGGGCCCGGCGGCCGTGACCGTCCGGGCGATCAGCGACGCGGTCGGCCTGTCCAACGGGGCGCTCTATCACACGTTCGGATCCCGGGCGGGCCTGTTGGCCCGCACCTGGCTGCGGGCAGGCCGCCGGTTCCTCGATGTGCAGCGCGAGTTGGTGGCCGATGCTCGGCCGGGCCTCGACGCGATCGCCGCCGCGGCACAGGCGCCGGTGGCCTTCGCCGAGCGCTGTCCCGACTCGGCCGCCCTGCTGTTGCGCATGCGCCGCGACGATGTGCTCGGCCCCGACGCGCCAGGCGAATACGCCGCCGAGATCGCCGAACTGGAAAAGCTGTTGGTGGAGTTGATGATCCAGCTTGCGAACGATGCCTGGGGCCGGCGCGACCGGGCCGCGGTGGATGCCGTGACAACGTGCATCGTCGATCTGCCCACGGCAATCCTGTTGCACCGCAATCGGCTTGCCGATCCGACAGCCCGCCGTCATCTGCGGGCCGCCGTCGACGCCGTGCTGGCCGTGGGGCCGGCACCGCAGAAGCCCAGAGAAAGGGAACAGCAGTGACACCGACCCTCGACTACGACGGCGAGATCGCCGTCCTCGACCTCGGCGACGACGAGAACCGCTTCTCGCCGGAATTCCTCGACGCGGTCGACGCACTGCTCGACACCGTGCTCGACAAGGGTGCGCAAGGACTGGTGACGACCGCCGACAGCAAGTTCTACTCCAACGGGCTCGACTTGGATTGGCTTGGGGCACACAGTGACCAGGGACCGTGGTACGTCGGACGGGTGCAGGGCCTGCTGGCGCGGTTCCTGACGCTGCCGATTCCCACGGCCGCGGCGGTGGTGGGCCACGCCTTCGGGGCGGGCGCGATGCTGGCCGTCGCGCACGACTACCGGGTGATGCGCGCCGATCGCGGGTTCTTCTGCTTCCCCGAGGTCGACATCCGTATCCCGTTCACGCCGGGTATGGCCGCACTGATCCAGGCGAAGCTGACGCCGCAGGCCGCGGTGGCCTCGATGACGACCGGACGCCGGTTCGGCGGCGTCGACGCACATGAAAACGGTTTGGTCGACGCCACCGCGGCCGAAGGCGCGGTGACGCTCACGGCGACCGAGATGCTGCGCCCGCTCGGCGGCAAGGACCCGGGCACGCTGGGCGCGATCAAGCAGGTGATGTTCGGCCCGGCGGCCGACGCGCTGCGGGCGGGTTAGACCGGGATGGCGGTTCCGGTCTCCCGCTCGGCGAATTCCACGACGCGGGCGGCGGATTCGTAGTCGCAGGCCACCGCCGACCGGCCGATCAGCACGGGGCCGCCGCGCAACCCGAATTTGCCATCGACGCCCACGTAGCTGCCGGGCGGGATCGGTTCGCTGATGCAGTAGAGCGTCGGGGCGGCTCCGGCGTCGATGTCGTTGGCCAGCACATCGGCCACGGCCTTGACGCCGCGCTGTACCGCTGACATGAGCGGCTTCTCGGAGACATTGGGCAGATTCGATGCGACCCAACCGGGATGGGTCAGGTGTGTGACGATCGGCGAGCGCGCCGCCCGCAGCCGTCGATCGAGTTCGAGGCCCCACAGCATGACGGCCAACTTCGATCGGCTGTAGGCGCCCATCACCGTCCACTTGTTGCGGCGCAGGTGCATATCGTCGAGCCGCAGGGTCGCGCTGCGGTGCGCATCCGACCCCACATTGATGATCTGCGACCGCACCCGGTCGAACAGCAGATTGGTCAACGCGAACGGGCCGAGCAGATTGGTGCCGAGCGTCATCTCGAAACCATCGATGGTGTCGGCCCGGTGCTGGCTGAGCGCGCCGGCATTGTTGATCAGCACGTCGACGTCACCGTCGAACAAGCCGGGAAACGCCCGCACCGAAGACATGTCGGCGAGATCGAGCTTGACCACCTCGGTCGAACCACCGATCTCGGCGGCCCGCTGCGCGCCGAGTTCGGTGTTGCGGACCGCGAGCACGACGTGGGCACCAGCCCGCGCGAGCGCGCGGGCGGTTCCCAGGCCGACGCCGTTGGTCGCACCGGTCACGATGATGCGCTTGCCGCTCAGATCGCCGAGTCGGCTCGGCGCCCACCTGGTCGTCACATGGGTGAGAGTAGCGTCAGCCGCCCCAGCCGCGCTGGCCGTCCCAGCCACCGCAGATGCCGTTGATGCAGCCGTGGCCCCAGCCGCCCTGGACCGGGTTCCAGCCGCCGCAGCCCTGCCAGCCCGGCCCGCTGTCACAGCCACCGCCGCCGCCGGCGTCGCCGCTGCCGCTCGGCGTGGCGAGGACAACCTGATTGGTTCCGGTGAGATCGGTGAACGTGGCAGGCGCGTCGGCCAAAAGTGCTGCTGTCGGTCCGGCTGCGATCGCGGCTGCGGCTCCCGCTACGAAGACTGACCCCAGGAGTTTCCGTATGGTTAGCATGACTCCATAATCCTCCGCGGCGCGCCTCATGCCAAGGAAAATGTGAGAGCCAACACCACTTTTCGCCGAACGCCGAGGTCAGGCGGGTGCGTAGCGCAGCATTGTCACGGCATGCTCGGGGTGGTCGCAGAACACCGGGCGCACCCGCATACCGATCCGCAGATCCTCCGGCCTGGCCTCGACCATTTCGGTGGAGAATCGCGGCCCCTCATCCCATTCCACGATCGCCAGTATTTGCGGGACGGCGTCGGCGAAGTGGGGTCCGACGGGCCGCCGCGCGACGGTGAACGTGTACAACGTGCCCATGCCCGAGATCTCGCGCCACTCCAGATCGGAGGCCAGGGTTCGCGGGGCGAGCACGCGCGGGTAGAACACGTAGGCCTGCGACGACGGCGAGTACTGGACGACGATGCGGTGTTCGCTCAACGCATCCCAAAACGGCGTACTGGTCGGGGTTTTCACCGGCATGGGCCGGGTGAGTCCGGTCATCGTCAGTCGCCTTCCAGGATGAGGGTGGTCTGCTCGGACAGGATGCCGCCGTTGCCGGAGACGAACGCGCGATCGCATGCGGTGACCTGCGCGGCGCCGGCGCGGCCCATGATCTGGCGCGCCGCGTCGCACACGTGGTGCATACCGCCGGCGAGTCCGGCCTGCCCGAAACCCAGTTGCCCGCCCGCGGTGTTGAGCGGGAAGTCGCCGCGGAACGTGAGGTCGTGGTCGGACACGAACGCCATGCCCTTGCCCTTCTCACAGAAGCCGGCGTCCTCCAGGCTCAGCAGCACCGTGATCGTGTAGCAGTCGTAGATCGACACCATGTCCATCTGGTCCCGCGTCAGCCCGGTCATCCCGAACGCGGTGTCGGCGGCCTTCCGGATCGGCGTATCCAGCAGGTTCTCGGCGTAGGTCGGCGTCTTGAACGGCACGTGCTCGCCAAAACCCTTGACCCACACCGGCCGGTGCCTGGCCTTGGCGGCCACGTCGGCGTTCGCGACCACCACGGCAGCCCCGCCCACGCACGGCATGACGATCTCCAGCATGTGCAGCGGGTCGGCGATCACCGGGCTGGCCAATACGTCCTCGATGGTCAACGGCTTGTCTTTCCAGATCGCACCGTCAGTGTGGTTGGCGTTGACCCGTTGATCCACCACGATCTTAGCCATCGCTCGTTCGTCGTAGCCGTACTCGTAGGCGTAGCGCTGCGCCACCTGGCCGTACGGCCCGTTCTGCCCGAGGTTGCCGTAGGGAATCTCGAATTCGGCCTGTGGCGAACCGAATTGGTTGCTGGACGAGCCGAAGAACACGGCGTCCGACAGCGTTTTGGGTTTGAGTTCGGAGGTGGGCGTGAGGTAGCGGGCAGGCAGCGCGCACAGCACAACATCGCAGATGCCGAGCTCGACGGCGGCCGCCGCGCGCCACACCATGCCTGCGGCACTGGCTCCGCCGAGGTCCAGCAACTCGGCGAAATTCGCTCGCACACCCAGGTATTCGGCGACTGTCGACGGAACGAAGATCTCCGACTCGCCCAGGTGGGATGTGACGATGCCGTCGACGAGTTCGGCCGACAAACCGGCGTCGTCGAGCGCCGCGGCCGCCAACAGTGCCCATTGTTCGAGCGTGAACGGCGCAGGCGTGGCAGTGCTCAACCGCTCGGGCGGCAACTCGACGTAGCCGACGATCGCGGCCTCACCCTTCAATCCCATACCGGCTCCTTTATTTGCGGGGCAATCCCAGAATCATCTGGGCGATGATGTTGAGCTGAATTTCGGTGGTCCCACCGCCGATCAGTTCGGCGGGCAGGTCCAGATACGGCGCGACGACGGGCGGATCACTCTCGGCTTCCAGGGCGAGCGGGCCGGACAGTCCCAGCGTGAGTGTTGCTGCGCGCCGCAGCATCACGTTGGTCGCAACTTTCGCGATGCTCGACGCAGGCCCGGGCGGCCGGCCGTCGAGCAGTCGCAGCGTCTCGCGAAGGCCGAGCGCCTTGAGGGCATTCGTGTAGGCGTCGATCTCACCGATCGCATGCAGCAACGGGTCGCGGTCGGTACTCACGGACGCGAGCCGGCGCAGGGCACCGACGCGGTCGATGTGCACGTAGCCGCTGATGGCCACCCGCTCCTGCGCCATGGTGCTGATCGCCAATTGCCATCCCGACGTCGGCTCGCCCAGCAGCATGTCGTCGGGGATGAACACGTCGGTCAGGAACACCTCGTTGAAATCGGCCCGCCCGCTCGCTTGCGTGATCTGCTGGAATCGGACTCCCGGCGAACGCATGTCGAGGATGAAGTAGCCGATCCCGCGGTGCTTCGGCGCCTGTGGATCGGTGCGGGCCAGCAGCGCCCCGAAGTCGGCGCGGTGCGCCACCGAGGTCCAGATCTTGTGGCCGTTGATGAGCCAACCACCATCGACCCGGGTCGCGCGAGTGGTCAGCGACGCGAGGTCCGAACCCGCTCCGGGCTCGCTGAACAGCTGGCACCACGCCAGCTCACCGCGCAGCGTCGCAGGCACGAAACGCTCGCGGAGTTCGTCGGTTCCGGCGGCGACGATGCTCGGCAGGATCCATTCCGCGATGCCGATCGACGGCCGCTGCAGCGCGCGCTTGCCGAACTCCTCGTCCACGATGAGCTGCTGGCGCACGGTGGCGTCACATCCCCACGGCGCAGGCCAGGGTGGCGCGATGAGCCCGGCTTTCGCCAGCAGATCGCGGCGCGGCCCGGTCGCGAATTCGGGACGGTCGCCCTGGCGGCCGGCACCGTCGTCGGTCACGGTGAGCGCGGTGTCGAGCACCTCGGCGACCCGCACGCGGAATTCCGCATCGCCATCCCCGAGTTCGACGGTCATGTCCCGCGTCGCGGTTTCCGACAGTTCGCCGAGTTCACGGGTCCACCGCGGCAGCGGACCGATCGCGGCCGCCAGGCTTGTGGCCCGCCGCCAGTAGAGATGCAGATCGTGTTCCCAGGTGAAGCCGATCGCCCCGAACATCGTGAGTGCTTCGAGCACCAGGCCGGGTGCCGGTGCCACCGCCATCACGGCAGCCGACGCGACGGCGAGCCGACGCTGGTCGGGCGTACCGGCCAAGGCGTGCACCGCATCCCAGGCCGCTGCCGTCGCCAGTTCGCTGTTGACCAACAACATCGCGGCCTTGTGCTGCAGCGCCTGGAAGGTACCGATCGGTTTGCCGAACTGCTCACGCGTGCGCAGGTGTTCGGTGACGACGCGCACGCACCACTGGCTGATTCCGGCCGACGCGCATGCGCTCAGGGCCGCGGCGATACCGGCGATCCGATGCTCGTCCAGATTCGGCAGAAGCGCGTTGCCCGGCACCGGATGGTCCTGCAACCGCAGCACGCCCAGGTCGGTGGTCAGATCGGTGCCCCGGCGCGTCTCGATGTCGGCCGCTGCCGGATCGATCACGAACCACACCAGGCGGTCCGGGGTGCGGGCCGGCAGGATCACCCGCTGCGCCGCGCCCAGTCCGAGTGTCGGGCCCGACGAACCGGTGACGCGCCAGCCGTCGCCGTCGGCGCGCGCGGTGAAATCCGAATGCTCCCGCAGGACGACAGCCGCCGGGCGCCCGGCCGCCAAATCAGTGAGAACGGTTGTGGTCGACTCGGTTTCGCCCGCAGTGCACACCACCGCACCGGCGATCGCGGTACTCAGCAGCGGCCCGGGCAGCAGCGCCGATGCCGCCGCTTGCAGCACACAGGCCAGATCGGTGAGCTCGCCGCCTCCGCCGCCGACCTTCTCCGGCAGGTGTACGGCGTGAAAACCGTTGGCCACCAGCTCCGGCCACCACGACGGCAGGATTCCGTGCGCCAGATCGTCGAAACCGGCCCTGGTGGCCGCGATCGGTGCGTGCCGCGCGGCGAATGCGCACACCGCCTCGGCGAGTTGCTCCTGTTCGGGCGTGATCGCGATGCTCATGCGCGGCGCCGGGAGGTGAAGAACTTCGCGGCATCGGCGATGGCCTGCGGCGTCGGGCCCGGTTGCCAACCGAGTTCGCGTACGGCCTTGCCGTGGTCCATCGGCGACATCACATGCATGAGCCGTACGGTCAGCGGGCTCAACCGGCTGTCGCGTCCGGTCAGGCTCGTGACACGGTCGGCGACCGCACCGGCCGCCGCCAGCAGGCGGATTGGCACGCCGCGCTTCGGCGGCTCGACACCGACGGCGGCACAGGCAATTTCGTAGATCTCCTGAGCGGTCATGAAGCGTTCGGAGACGATGTATCGCTCGCCCGGGCGGCCCCGTTCGCCGGCCAGGATCAGCGCCTCGGCCGCGTCGTTGACACCGACCGTCTCGGCTGCCGCGCCTTTGACGTAGAACGGCAGCTTGCCACGCACCGCGGCCGCGACGAGCCCGCCATGCGGGGTCGGCAGCCAGTCGCCGGCGCCGTAGGTATTCGAGACGCACATCGCGACTGCGGGTAGCCTCTTTTCTTGCGCGTATCGCAGCACCATCTGTTCGGCGAGCACGCGGGTGTGCACGTAGTCGCCGCCGATGTCGAGCCAGTTGTTGGGTAGTTCCTCGGTGGCGCAGCCGGATTCGGCCAGTCCGATGGTCGCGATCGAGCTCGTGAAGACGAACTTGCGGAGATTCGCGTCGGCGGCGATGTCTAGAACGTTCTGCAGCCCTTCGACATTCGTGCGCCACATGGGTACCGGATCGCGCAGCCAGGGCCGCGCGTCGACGACGCAGTAGTACACCACGTCACAACCGTCCATCGCGGCACGCAGCGACTCGGCGTCGAAGATGTCGCCGTAGCGCCGCTGCACATCGAGATCGTCGATGCCCCGGGTCGAGCTCGTGGTGCGGATCAGGACGCGCACCTTCTCGCCGCGTTCGACCAGCCTGCGGGTGACGTGTGAACCGAGGAACCCGCTGGCCCCGATGACGAGTTTCTCAGCAGTCATAGGCCCTTGCGTTCGTTTCACGACATACACGAGACGGTGCGTCTCGTCTTGTGGGAGATTACGGCGTGTAGCTTTTCCTGTAAAGAGCGACGAGGATCTGCCGATGACGACCGAAACCGCCCCACGGCGGCGCAGCGAGAAGTCCCGGGTGGCCATCATCGAGGCCACCCGGGAGTTGTTGCTGGAACGCGGCTTTGACGGCCTGAGCATCGAAGCCGTCGCCGCGAAGGCCGGGGTCGGCAAGCAGACGATCTATCGCTGGTGGCCGAGCCGGCCCGCCCTGGTCGCCGACGTGCTGCTCGAGGATGCCGACAAGATCCTCGCGACGATGCCCGCCACCGACGACGTCACCGCCGACCTGGTGTCATGGGCTGGGACGCTGGCGTCGGCGCTGACCACCAAGCGCGGGTACGCCATGCTGCGCACGCTCACCGCGGCCTCGCTCGAACACGAAGACACCGCGGCCCGGTTGCGCGCCGGGTTCAGCAGGCCGCTGCTCGACTCCGTCCGCAACCGGTTGCTTGCCGAGAACATCGCGGCCGACACCGCCCATGCGGCGGCTGACGCCCTGCTCGGCGCGGTCGTCTACGCGATCCTGTCCGAGGGCCGCAGCTATGAGCGGCAACGTGCCGAGACCACGGCCCGCACGATCGTGGCGAGCCTGCGCGGTTAGGCCGGAGGTACGGCGCCCGTTGCACGCACGACCATCGGCACGGCCGGGAAGCACGAGGCCATCTCCGAACGCGACTTACGCAGCGCCGCAGTGCCATAGCCCCGCTTGCGGAAATCCGGGTGAATCCAGATCCGCACGTTGACCTCGCCGCCGACGAGTTCGCCGAACACCATCCCGACCTTCTCGGAACCTTCGAGCGCCACGAACCACGCGGCCTCCTCGGCGTTCACGCGGCCGAGCGCGGCGCGGATCTCGTCGTCGAGTTCGGCTGCCGGAGCGCCGGATCCGTCACCGGACGCGCCCACGTCGGCGGTGCGGGCCGCGAAGATGTCGCGGTCGGTCTCGGGAGAGAACGCCCGCAACTCCAGCGTCTCCCCGGAACTCGCCGGGCGTTCCTGGGTGGTGAAGCTCAGCTGACTGTTCAGATCATCGAGTTCCGCGGCGATCTGGCGCCGGGAATCCTTGGTGATCTGCGCGAAAGACAATCCGATGACGGCCTCGGCGGCGGCGTGCGACGTACCGAGCAATCCGGCGACAGCATCGACGGCGGTAGCACGATCCTCGGCCTCGACGATCACATCGAGCAGTTCGTGCCGCCGGTTGAGGGCATTCAGCAGTGCGTCGGTGATTTCCCGCCGCGCCGCGGCTTTGTCGTGATCGGTCATGACGACGAGCGTAGAGCAGTAGCGAACACGGCGCCCGCGGCTTAGGCTAGCCTAAGTTCCATGGCGAAGGTGGAACCAGCGCTCGGTGAAGTGCAGGAGACGCTGCTCATTCCGCTCTACGGCCGGGCCAGGGACGCCGCCGCGCGCCATCCCGTGCTGCACGACCGTCGCGCCGTCGAACTCGTGGATCGAATCGACTACGACTTCACGAAGTTCGGCGGCCCGTCGTTGTCGGGTTCGGTACTGCGGTCGGCGATCTTCGACGGCTGGGTCAGGCAGTACCTCGACGAACACCCGGACGGGACCGTCGTCGAGATCGGCACCGGCCTCAACACGCGGTTCGACCGCCTCGACAACGGCCGCGTGCGCTGGTTCGACCTCGACCTGCCCGACACGATCGCGATGCGCAGGCAGTTCTTCACCGACCGTGACCGCTGCACGATGCTCGAGGGTTCGGTGCTCGACACCGATTGGTTCGACGCCGTCGCACCGAACGCCGGCACGGCTGCGCCCCTACTGTTCGTGATCGAAGCCGTGCTGGTGTACTTCACCGAGGAGCAGGCCCGCACCGTTGTCATGCAACTGGCCGAGTGCTTCCCCGGTTCGCTTCTGGCCTTCGACACCGGCGGCGCCACGATGATGCGCAATCAAGAGCGCAACGGTTCGATGAAGGCCGTGACCGCGCGGATGCAGTGGGTGTGCGAGGACCCGCGCCGGCTGGAGGCATGGGGAGTGAAGCTGCTCGACAGCCGTACCTTTGCCACGCCGCAGCCGGAGGTGGGGAGAGGCTGGCCGGCGCGCTACCGCTACGGTCTTCGCGCGCTGGCCCGCCTCGCGCCCGGTGTCGTCAACAGCTACAAGCTCAACCTGTTCCGGCTCGGCGGCTAACCTCCCTCCAGCAGCGCCTGACCCAGGTACTGCCCGGACGAGTCGACACCCGGCAGCATCACGAACACCGCCGAGCCGATCGCGGTGGTCCACTGGTTGAGCGCGTCGAACGCGGCGAGCCGCCGCTGCACCGGCAGGAACTGTGCGTCGATGTCGCGTTGATACGTCACGAAGATCAGCCCGGTGTTGGAGGTATGGCCGGATTCGGGCGGATCGTCGTAGTTGTAGGGCCGGCGCAGGAACCGTTCCCGGCTGTCTCGGTGGTGTGCCAGCGCGATGTGGGAATTCTCGGGTATCACCGGAATACCATTGCGTTGCATCGTGAAATCCGGCTCGTCCATCTCACGTTGCCCGGTCAACGGCGCACCGGTGTCCAGCGTGCGGCCGACGGTGAGTTCCTTGCTCTGCCGGTCCAGTTCATCCCACGTGTCGAGCTGCATCTCGATGCGCCGGATGACCATGAGCGTTCCACCGCCCAGCGCCGGCTGGTCGTCGCCCAACCACACCAGATCGTCGAAGTCGTCAGGACTCAGCGTGGCCGTGCCGTCCACCTGCCCCATCAGGTTGCGCATCGACGTGCCCTGCTGGTCGGCTCCGCGGGCGCTGCGAAATCCCGTCTGCCGCCAGCGTTGTACGGACATCGACCGGACGTTCTTCGACAAGACCCGGGTAGCGTGTGCCACCACGACAGGATCGTCGGCACAGATCTGCAGCACCAGATCACCGCCCGACCAACGTTCGTCGAGGCGGTCGGTGTCGAACACCGGAAGCTCCCGGGCCGAGGGCGGCCGGGGCAGGCCGAGCCGATCGAGCAGGCCGCCACCGAGACCCACGGTGATCGTGAGACGTGCTGGGCGCAGGGCCAATTCGGGTTCGGTGTCGGCGAGTGCGGGCACACCGCGGGTGAGCCGTGCCGCGTCGGCAGTCCACAGCCGCAGGATCGCGGCGACGGTGTCCCGCTCGCCGCGGCCCGTATCGGGCTTGACGTCGAACGCGATGAACACCGCGTGGGACTGCGGAGCGGTGGCTATCCCGGCCTGGTGAGGGCCGTGGAACGGCTCGGCCTCACCACCGAACCCGACCGTGGCGGATTGCGCGGCACCGCATTCGGTGAGAACAGCACCCGCGGCCAACACGGCGGCACCCCCGGTGAGGAGGCGCCGCCGGTTGACCGTCAGCCAGGACGGATCAGCCATGGGCATGGGGATCGGCGGGCTGATAGTTCTCGTCGCCGCCGGAGGCGTCGCGCACCTGGGCGGTGATCGGTAGCGACGAGCCGTCGTCGAACACCACCGTCATCTCGACGTCGGCCCCGGGCTGCAGCGGTGCCGTCAGATCCATCAGCATCAGATGGTCACCACCCGGGATCAGCTCGTGCGTGCCGCCGGCGGGAATGGTGAAGCCGCCTTCCTTGGGCCGCATGGTCTTCGTCCCGCCCGAATCGGGCACAACCTCGTGCATCTCGACCGTCTTGGCGGCCGGTGAGGTCGCCGAGACGATCCGCGCGTCATGATGACCGCTGTTCGCGAGGGTGCCGAAAACCGCCGTCATTCCCGAGTCCGCGGCGCTGGCCCATTGATCGGTGATCGTGACCGTCGCCGCCATCTTCTCGTCCTCGTGGCCTTGTGTGCATCCCGCTGCCACGAACGTGACGGCACCGAGAACCGCTATCGCCCTACGCATTGCGCTTCCTCACTGCAAGCCCCGCGACCACCGCGTCTGCGACCAAGAACGCCACCAGACTCAGGCCGAACAACGGCAGACACCAGCCGATCACCGCGGCCACGACGACGACCGCGGCGATGCCGAGCGGTGGGAGTCGTCGGAGTACGCCGCGCAGTGGTGGCCTGCCGACCGCCCAGTCCGACCCTCGGGTCGGACGGCGCTGCCACCACATGCGGTAGCCGCGCACGATGACCGTGATGAGCCCGATCATGGTCAGCGCCAACACGATCTGGTTGGCCAGGCCGAACAGCAGACCCATGTGGGCCTCGATCGTCCATTCGGTGAGCTTGGCGAGCAACGGCCATTCCGAGAAGTCGACCCGGTCGCTGATCGCGCCCGTGGCCGGGTCGACGGCTATCGAGTCGTAGCGGGTCGGCCAGTCACGTTTGCGTTCATCGACCTTCCACGCTTCGCCCGATTCCGCGGGCGGGTACAGCCACATCGGCCCCTGCAGTCCAGCCGATTCGGCGGTGCGCAACACGGTGTCCACACCGTGCAGGTTGGTTTCGCCTGCGCTGCCGTGACCGTGATGCCCTGTCGCCGTTGCGGTTCCGCCCGCCAGCGCGGTGTCGACGCTCGGCGCGGTCGTGTCGAACCGCGCCTGGATACTGTTGACCGTTTCCCCCGCATAGCGCGACCACGTGATGCCCGAAACCGACAGCGCGAGCAGCACCACGATCGTCCACACGCCGACCGCGCCATGCCACGACAGCGTGCGGCGGCGCCCGGTCGCCGACCGGTCGGGTGCGACGAGGTTGCGCAGCTTGTTGTCGCGGCGCTGCATGATCCACAGCGCGAGGCCGGCGAGTGCGATCACCCACATCCAGCTCGCGGCGAGTTCGCTGTAGTTGCGGCCGACCGCGCCGAGGTGCAGGTTGCGGTGCAGCTCATCGAACCAGGCGCGCAGCGGCATCCACTGGCCGTACGTGGTGAGCGCGCCGCGCACTTCACCGGTGTACGGGTCGACGAACACCGTGCGCGAATAGTCCGGTGGAACGTCCTCGACGGTCAGGCGCACCTGCGTCGTCTCGTCGGGTTCGACCGGTGGGCGGATGCTCTCGACGGAGCCTTCCGGGTGGGCGGCACGGGCCGCGTCGAGTTGATCCGCCAGCGGCAGACGGTGGTCGCCGACATGGTCGACGGTCAACTCGTGGCGGTAGACCATGTTGTCGATCTGCGGAATGAGGGCGTACAGCAAGCCGGTGACGGCGGCGATCAGGATGAACGGGCCGACGAACACGCCCGCATAGAAGTGGAGCCGGACCAGCAGCGGGCGGATGGTCCGGGGTTTGACGGGTGGGGGTTCGGTGCGTAGTTGATCGTCAGGGGTCGTGGTCATGGAAATGCCTTCGCTCAAGGAGGATGTGCGCAGACGCGCAACGGGTAACAGCCCGCCGGGGACGACGGGCTCACATGAAGCGATCGCGGGTGCTAGACGCCCGCGGGGCACACCACAGGGGGTGCCCGCATTCCCAAACCAGCGCGCAGCAGAACAGGGCGCGCCACCACGGTGTCCGACGGCCACCAGACCGCGTGGCCGGCGGGGCGGACGCGGCCGAGGATGAAGACCCGTAGCCAGCACAGGACCGATGCGCAGACGACGTAGAGGTATTCGACCGCGCCGATCAACAGTCCGAGGCCGACCGCGGCCGCGACGTGCAAGCCCAGCATCGGCGCGGACAACGACGATGTCGCGTGATGGTGACCGCCGGTCAAGCTCAGCGCGAGGTGGCCGAGCGTCTGGCCGGCGCCGAGCCCCGCGATCAGCAACGCTGTCCGGCCCACGCGGGTCTCGGGGGTGAATCCGCCAACCACGGCGCCGAGCGTCGCGCACAACATGACCAATACGACCAGCGGACTGCTGGACGGCGCGGCGCCGCCCGCGGCGGTATGTGCGACCGCGGCCGTCAACGCCGAGCAGGCACCCACCAACCCTCCGCGCATGCGCGCGGCATGGTTGACAGGTGTGCTCACCTGCGGGACTTTACCGCCCTGCCGCGTCGGCGATTGCGACGAGCGCGTCGGCGACCTCGGCGGCCGACCTCGTGGTGTCCAGTTCATGTGTGGCGGACGCCCGCAGCAGCGGCTCGATCTCGTCGATATCGCCGGTGATCCTCGCCACGTCGGCCGCGGTTTTGCCGAAGTCATTGCCGGTACGCGTGCGCAATCGGTGAAAGATGACGTCGCGCGGTGCGCTGAGCAGGACGACGGCGGCGAACTGCGGGTAGAAGTCCACCTGATTGGCCACCGTTCCGAGGACGAACAGCGGACCGGTTCGCGGTCGGCCGAGCAGCGCCTCGATGTCCGGCTCACGCCACAACGGCTCGTCGTCGACCACATGGATCCAGTCGCCGTAATCAGTGTCGACCGTCTCGTACCCACGCCGCGCCAGTTCGGCCAGGACGGTCGACTTACCCACCCCCGACATTCCGGTGATCAGAATCGCGGTCACGCGCGCAGTCTCTCACCCGGGTGGTGTCGTGCCTCCTGCCTAATGTTGATCCTCGTGTACGACCAGTACGAGTTGATCGCCACCGAGTACGCCGCAACCTTCACCGACGAATTCGACGTCAGGCCGTTCGACCGTCGTTTGATGGAGTCATTCGCCGACCTCGTCCGGCTATCCGGCGGCTCCGATGCTCTGGACGTGGGCTGCGGGCCGGGTCAAGCAACCGCCGAGCTCGCCCGCTGCGGGCTGAACGCCGTGGGCATCGACGGCTCGCCGGCCATGGTTTCGATTGCCCGGCAACGCTATCCGCAGGCTCGATACCAGGTTGCCGACATGTTCGACCTGCCATACCCGCCGGCGAGCTTCGCCGCGGTGTGTGCGTGGTATTCGATCATCCATACCTCAACCGAGCGCCTCCCCTCCTTGTTCGCCGAATTCGGCCGCGTCCTCACCGATCCGGGTTGGCTGTTGCTTGGCTTCCAAACCGACGCTCCCCCTTCGGTTTACGCTGAGGCGTTCGGCCATCGGGTCGACATGACGTTCTTGCGGCACGACACCTCGACGGTGTGCGACGCCCTGCACACTGCCGGGTTCACCGTGTACGCGACAGCCAGACGTGAACGCCAAGAGCGTCTCAACGAGCTCACCGCTCAAGCCTTCGTGATCGCCCACCGGACGGTGGATCAGGCTGGTCCGCAACCGAGAAGTCCACGTATCGAACACTAGTTCGAACCACCGACAAGTCGGCGCTGCCGCGGCCGCCGTACCCTGGCGATGTGGTTGACCTCCATCCCGGCATAGCCGTCCTGGCTCCCTTGCTGGGCACGTGGGCCGGCCCCGGCGCCGGTGAGTATCCGACGATCGAACCGTTCGAGTACCTCGAGGAGATCACGTTCGGCCACGTCGGCAAGCCTTTTCTCACCTACAGCCAGCGCACGAGGGCCCGCGATGACGGCCGCCCACTACATGCGGAAACGGGCTATGTCCGTGTCCCGGAGCCGGACCGGCTGGAATGGGTCCTCGCTCATCCGACGGGCATCACCGAGATCCAGGAAGGCACACTGACAACCGATGGAGACCGCATCTCGATGGATCTGACCGCGACCACCATCGGCCTGACCGAGTCCGCCAAGAAGGTGACCGCGCTGGCCCGGTCTGTCCGCGTCGAAGGTGACGAACTGACCTACACCGTCCGGATGGGTGCCGTCGGGCAACCGCTGCAGCATCACCTGGCCGCGACCCTGACGAGGAAACCGCAATGAACATCGATGGCAAGATCTCGGTACCCACCGACCTGGATGCCGTCACCGACATCGGCGACGAAGACCACTCCGACATCGATGCCGCGGCAATCGAGCGCATCTGGCAGTCCGTGCAGCACTGGTACCGCGCCGGCATGCATCCCGCGATCCAGGTGTGCCTGCGGCGCAACGGGAAGGTGGTGCTCAACCGCGCGATCGGCCATGGCTGGGGTAACGGCCCGGATGATCCCCAGGACGCCGAAAAGATCCCGGTCACAACGGAAACCCCGTTCTGTGTGTATTCCGCGGCCAAGGCGATCAGCTCGACCGTCGTGCACATGCTGGTCGAACGCGGACACTTCTCGCTCGACGATCGGGTGTGCGACTACCTGCCGAACTACACGAGCCATGGCAAGGACCGCACCACGATCCGCCACGTGATGACCCACAGCGCGGGCGTGCCGATCCACACCGGTCCGCGTCCCGATGTCACGAGGGTCAATGACAGCGAGTACACGCGCGAACAACTCGCGACGCTCAAGCCCCTGTATCGGCCCGGCCTGGTGCACATCTATCACGGGCTGACGTGGGGACCGCTGATCCGTGAGATCGTCTCGGCGGCCACCGGTCGCAATATCCGCGACATCCTGGCCGAGGAGATCCTCGATCCGCTCAAGTTCCGGTGGACGAATTACGGCGTTCTGCCGGAAGAGGTTCCACTGGTCGCACCCAGCCACGTCACCGGTAAGCCATTGCCCGCACCCATCGCGGCGGCCTTCCGCGCCGCGGTCGGTGGCACGCCCGACCGCATCATCCCGCTCAGCAACACACCGCTGTTTCTCACCAGCATCGTGCCGTCGTCAAGCACGGTCTCGACGGCCGACGAGCTGTCCCGCTTCGCCGAGATCCTGCGCCGCGGCGGCGAACTGGACGGCGTGCGCATCATGAGCCCCGAGACCCTGCGTGCCGCGACGGCACCGTGCCGGCGGATGCGTCCCGATGTCGCGACCGGTCTCAAGCCGATGCGGTGGAGCACCGGTTACATGTTGGGCGGCAAGCGATTCGGTCCTTTCGGCCGTAACACCCCTTCGGCGTTCGGCCACACCGGGCTCGTCGACATCGCGGTGTGGGCCGATCCCGCACGCAAGTTGTCGGCTGCCGTCGTCAGCAGTGGCAAGCCGGGCGGACAGCGCGATGCCAAGCGTTATCCCGCTGTCCTCGACCGCATCGCGGCCGAGATCCCGCAGGGTTGAGTCAGCGCAGCTTCTCGCCGTAGACGCGCTCGACCGCCAGGGCCATCAAGACCCTGCGGTCGGACACCATCACCGACCGGTATTCGTCCCAGTCGGGATGCTCGCCTGCCGCGTTGCGGTAGTAATCCACGAGCGCCTGCACCTCGGGCCCGTGCGGATCGGTGCCCGGCCCGGTCAGCGTCACGGCCCCCTCTGCGGTCGCCCACGCCCAGCCGTCTGCGCTCGTGACCTCGAGCGCGGCCCGCGGGTCGCGACGCAGGTTCACGGTCTTGGCCCGGCCTTCGGTCATCGACACATAGATGACGTCGGCATTTCGGTCGTAGAAGGGTGTCACCGGGGACAGTTGCGGGACGCCGTTGGATTTAATAGTGGCGAGTACCCCGAGTCGGGCCTCGGCGAGCAGGGAGCGTGGATCGAATGAGGTGACGGTCACATCCACCGCAACCGCCGATCGCCCGGTCGCTATTCCAGTAGGAGCACGATGCCCGACGAACCGATCCGCGACGATCTCGCCGAAGTGCTGCGGCGCCGGGCACTGACGCAGGACGACGCCCGGCCCGACGCGGTGGCGCGACGCCACGCTGCCAAGGGCAGGACGGCCCGCGAGAACATCGCCGACCTCATCGACCCCGAGTCGTTCGTCGAGTACGGGCGATTCGCGATCGCCGCGCAACGCCGGCGTCGCGACGAAACCGATCTCATCGAACGAACCCCCGCCGACGGCCTCGTCGCGGGCACCGCGCGCATCGGCGGCCACGCGTGCGCTGTGCTGTCGTACGACTACACCGTTCTCGCCGGAACACAAGGTGCGCTTGGCCATCGGAAGAAGGACCGGCTGTTCGAGATCATCGAGCGGCTCCGGCTGCCCACGGTGTTCTTCGCCGAGGGCGGCGGCGGTCGGCCCGGGGACACCGACTACCCGACCGTGTCGTCGTTGGAGGTGCGGGCGTTCAAACTGTGGGCGGCGCTGTCGGGTGTGGTGCCGCGCATCGCGGTCGTCAAGGGCCGCTGCTTCGCCGGCAACGCGGTGATCGCTGGGGCGGCAGACCTGATCGTCGCAACCGCGGACACCTCGATCGGGATGGGCGGCCCGGCGATGATCGCCGGTGGTGGTCTCGGCGATATCGCCCCCGACGACGTCGGGCCCATCTCGGTGCAGGCGCCCAACGGCGTCGTCGACGTCGTGGTCCCCGACGAGGCCGCGGCCGTCGCGGCCACCAGGAAGCTCCTGGGTTACTTCCACGGGCCGAGTGAACCGGGGCTCGCTGCCGACCAAACAGCCTTGCGCACAATGGTTCCGGAACGAGCCCGCCGTGCCTACCACGTCGGGCCGATCATCGAGACGCTCGCCGACCAGGACACGGTGACCTACCTGCGCGAGAAGTTCGCGCCCGAGATGGTGACAGCGCTCGCGCGCATCGACGGCCGCCCGGTCGGCGTCATCGCCAACAACACCAGGGTCATGGCCGGTGCCATCACGGCTGCGGCCTCGGACAAGGCCGCGCGGTTCCTGCAGTTGTGTGAGGCGTTCGGGCTGCCGGTGGTCTCGCTTGTCGACTGCCCTGGGTACATGGTCGGCCCGGCTGCCGAGGCCGAGGCCTTGGTGCGCCGCGGCTCGCGGTTGCTGGTGGCCGGCGCGGCGTTGAGTGTGCCGCTGGTCGCGGTGATCCTGCGGCGGGGGTACGGCCTTGGCGCACAAGCGATGTGCGGCGGAAGCCTGCACGAACCGCTGCTCACGGTCGCATGGCCGGGAGCGCACCTGGGTCCGATGGGTCTCGAGGGCGCCGTCCGGCTCGGGATGCGCAAGGAACTTGAGGCGATCGAGGACGCCGACGCCCGCGAGGAAGCCGTGCGAGCCGCGACTGCGGCCGCCGAAATGCACGCCAGGGCGCTGAACTCGGCGTCGATGTTCGAAATCGACGATGTCATCGATCCGGCCGAGACGCGGTCGCTGATCGCCGCCACCCTGACTGCGGCCGCCGAACACGAACGACCGCCTACGGCCCGCCGGTTCGTCGACACCTGGTGATCACAGCTCCAGATACATGATGTGCAGGCCTACCGGTCCGTGCGTGCGGGACCGGTAGGCGCGGGGAACGGTGCCGATGATCCGGAATCCGAGGTTCTGCCACAGCGCCACCGCCCGCACGTTCGTCTCGACGACGGCGTTGAATTGGATTGCCGAATAACCGTTTTCGCGGTGCCAGTCGATGACCCACTGTCCCATGGCGCGCCCGACACCACGGGCGGGCGACGCCGGGTCCACCATGAAGCTCGCGGTGCCGACGTGATCACCACGGCCGGGTTTGTTGGGGCCCATCCTTGCGGTGCCGACGACGACGCCGTCAACCACCGCGACGATGGTGTGCCCCGGTGGCGCCGCGAGCCAGGCCTCGCGGATCTGCGCATCGGTCATGTCGTCGGGGTAGGTGTAGCTTTCGCCGTCGGCCACGATGGCACGGAAGAACGGCGCGATCGCGGCGATGTCGGCTGCTTCGGCGGCGCGGATTTCCACGCTCCGACCTTACGACGGGCATTGACTACGCTCTGTAGTAGACGTAGCGTCCGAGACATGAGGCGATGGAGTTTCGCCCAGTGGGGCCTACTGCTGATCTCGCTGTTTCACGTGGTCCAAGCGATCATCGGATTCATCGTCGAGCCGAGCTTCGCGACCGGGCCCGACGCACCGACCGCCCAGATCCTCGGCATGGACTACAACGGCTGGCACGCTGTCGCGGGGCTCGCGCTGTTCGGCCCCGGCCTGGTGCTGTGCTGGCGTAGATCATGGGCGGTTCTCTACCTGTTGCTGGCCGCGGTGGCCGGCGCATTGCCCGGAATCTGGGCGTTCTTCTCCAACCAGGTCGCCTACATATTTGCCTTCCCGAACAACGTCACCGACGCGGTCGTCCATCTGGTTACCGCCGCGGTGATGCTGGCGATCGCCGCCGTGCAGATCCGGCGGGACGGCGGCTTGCGAAACTCGCTCGCCGAGCTAAGACGCGAAGGCTGACTTCCCACGGTTAGCTGGGGCCGTCGTCCGATAACAATTCGGTCACCATGCAGATCACGATCAATTAAGAGCGGCCCGCGAAACCTGAGAGTTTTCAAGATCTCAATTCGAATACAGGGCGGATTGAGGCGTAATTCACGCCCGCCGGCCGTAACACTTCTCCGCAGGTAGTTGCTGCGAGAGCCAGGTGCGTTTTGCTCCACCCAGAGACGGTTACTTTCGACTCGGGCGGGGAAATCAGCGACCACAATCGCGACCCAAAGGAAAATGATCATGAAATTCACTGGTATCACTGCGCGCCGCGGAATCGCCGGTGCCTGCGCCTCCGGTCTGCTCGGGGGCGTCGCCGCAGCAATGATCGCCGCACCGGCGGCGAATGCGGCACCGGACTGCAGCGCCAGCGGGCTGGCTAACACAGTCAGCTCAGCCACCGGCGCGGCGCGCGCTTACCTGGACACCCACCCGGGTGCCAATCAGGCGGTCACCACCGCGATGACCCAGCCGCGTCCGCAGGCCGCAGCGACGCTGCGTGGTTACTTCACCGCCAACCCGGCGGAGTACTACGACCTGCGGGGCATCCTGGCTCCGATCGGTGATGCACAGCGTGCGTGCAACGTGACCGCGCTGTCACCCGAACTGTCATCGGCCTATGACGAGTTCATGGCCGGCTGACCCCATGAGGATCGGCCCGCCGCCTTCGGGCGGCGGGCCTTTCTGACTTCGATCTCCCAACTCAGAGTCGTACCCTCGAAGCATGGGACGAAAGAACGTCGAGACCTTGCAGTGTTCTGTCGCCCGAAGCCTCGCCGTCCTCGGTGAACGATGGACGATCC
Organism: Mycolicibacterium wolinskyi str. Jessa 2025; assembly: GCF_049241375.1. NCBI lineage: Bacteria > Bacillati > Actinomycetota > Actinomycetes > Mycobacteriales > Mycobacteriaceae > Mycobacterium > Mycolicibacterium wolinskyi. The sequence goes on along the minus strand of NZ_CP185960.1, from coordinate 136,548 downwards.
TCATCCTTCGCGAGGCACTGCTGGGCACGACGAGATTCGCGGACTTCCAGTCCCGCCTCGGCATCGGCGCCGACATGCTCAGCGACCGGCTCGCGACGCTCGTCGACTACGGCGTGATGACTAAAACGTCCTATCAAGAGCCTGGTCAACGCGCCAGGCCCGAGTACCGGCTCACCCCGGCCGGGCGTGAGCTCCACGTCCTCGTCGGCGCCCTGCAACAGTGGGGCGACCGCCACCTGCCCCGCCCCGAGGGCCCCACCGTCGAGCTGAAAGCCCGGCGCACCGACCGGCCGGTCCACGTCGCGTTCATCGACGACCTCGGCTACGAGGTACCCGGTGACGATGTCGCGGCGATGCTCACCGGCAACTGAGGGAACAGATCCCTCCACCGCACGGTTCTAACTCCACATAACCAAGTCAGCCTCACAAGGAGTCACCGTGCAGATTCAGGGATCCGTCGCGTTCGTCACCGGAGCCAACCGCGGCCTCGGCCGCCATCTGGCCCAACAACTCGTAGCCCGCGGCGCCAAGGTGTACGCCGCTGCGCGCAACCCAGAAACCATCACGCTCGACGGTGTCATCCCGGTTCGCATCGACATCACCGATCCCGCCACGATTGCCGCGGCGTCGGAAATCGCGCGCGACACAACCCTTTTGGTGAACAATGCGGGAACCGCCAGCTACAACGGACTCCTCGAAGGCCCGCTCGACGACATCCGTGCCCAGATGGAATCCCACTACTTCGGCACGTTGGCCGTGACGCGCGCATTCGCGCCACACCTCATCGCCAACGCGCCCGGCGCCGTGCTCAACGTCGCCTCGGTGCTGTCCTGGATCCACCCGGCCGGCATCGGCGCGTACTCGGCGGCCAAGGCCGCTCTGTGGGCCCAAACCGATGCTGTGCGTGAGGAATTGGCCCCGAAGAACGTCGCGGTGACCGCACTGCACGTCGGTTACATGGACACGGACATGACCGCAGGCGTCGACGCCCCGAAGGCCGAGCCGGCACAGGTCGCGGCCGCCGCTCTCGACGGCGTGGAAGCCGGCCTGGTCGAGGTGCTCGGCGACGACCTGACCCGCCAAGTGAAGGCCGGCCTGAGCGCCGACCGCGGGGCCGTCAGTGTCTAGACCGGCGGCAGAATCGTCTGGTGGTCACCCGAGATTTCGTCGGGCCCATTCCTCGGCCGTCGTCGTAGCGATCCCGTGAGACGCGTTGTAGGACTGCGCTTTCGGCCAGGCCACGCCGTTCGACCGGGCAAACACCGCACGGTACTTGCGCATCGTGTCCTCCGGATCGCGGCGCAGTTGATCGGCCAGGTACTCGGTGGTCCACTCCACACGGGTGACCGTGGTTCCCCGGACCCGGTCGACGATGTCGGCGAGTTCGCGGTAACTGATCGTGTCGCCGGCAAGGTAGACGACCGTGTCTCGGATCCGGGGTTGGGCGAAGACGATGTCGGCGGTGAGCACACCGATGTCTTCCGGCGTCGTGAGAGTGACTTCGTTGTCCCAGCTTCCGAGGGCATGCACGGTGTTGGCGGCAAGATCGACGACACCGAAGGCGGGTTCGAACAGGAAGCTGGTGAACATGCCGGTGGAAACGATGACCCATTCCGTGGTGTGCTGGTCACGTAGCAGATCGCGGACGTCGAGTTGCTCGTCGAACAGCGGTTGGGCGCTGCCCCGCCCGATCTCGTCGTAGTCGACGCCGAACTGCCACGGGAAGTAACGCGGCACGCCAGCGGTGAGTGCGGCACGCGCGAGTTTGAGCTGGGTGCCCGAACCAGCCGCGAAGCCGATGCAGCTGATGACGGTGTCGTAGCCGCCCATGATGGCCGCGAGTTCGGCGGCCGAAGCGGTCGCGACATCGGCGTGCTCGATCGCGATGCCCATGGCGGTCAGCTCCTTGCTGCGGCTATCCCGTTGTCCGCCGGTGTCGGGTGCTGGTGGCCGCAACAGCACGCTGATCGTCGCGGCGCCGGGGTGCTCGCCGACATGGCGGGTGAGCGCGGCGAGCACACTCGCGCCGAGTTCTCCGGTGCCGATGACGAGGATCGCGGGGCCGGCTGTGGTGGGTGGCATCGTGAGTTCGGTCCTATGCTGCTGGTTCGGGTCAGGGAGGACTCAGTGCGCACTGCGTCCCCTGCGATCAACCGACAGCTGTGCCGCGATCATTCCGCCGCCGTACCGGCTACAGGTGAGCCGTGAAGCCCACGGCGAAGCTCAGGCTCAATGCCCGTGCGGATCTGCGGCATTGAGCGTGGCGACCACCTGGTCGTAGTCACCACGGGCCTCGCCGTAGCGCAGGAACTTCACCCGCTCGACCTGAATCTCCTTGGCGTCCGGTTGGCTTTCCAGCAGACCGACGACCTCGGTCACGAAATCCTCCAGCGGCATCGCGAAGCTGCTCTCGCGTTGGCCGGGGATCAGATCGGTGGCGACGGACGGCGGGATCAGCTCGACGAACTTGACGTTGGTGTCCGAAAGCTGCAGGCGCACTGATTCGGTGAGCATGTGGACGGCGGCCTTGGACGCGTTGTAGCTCGGCGTCGCTTTCAACGGGGCGAACCCCAACCCGGACGACACCGTGACGAACGTCGCGTCTTCCTGCGCCTGCAGATGCTCGACGAAGGCGGCGATGAGGCGAATGGGGCCAAGCACATTGGTGATGACGACGGACTCCGCCGATCGCAGGAACGAGTCCGGCTTGTGCCAGTTCTCGACGGCCATGATGCCTGCCATGGCGATCACGACGTTGAGGTCGGGATGCTTGTCGAGCACGGCCGCGGCCGCACTCTCGATGCTCGCGGGGTCGGCGACATCGATCTGCACCGTATCGAGTTCCGGATGCTCGGAGGCGATCTGGTCGAGAAGCTCGGTACGCCTGCCGCCGACGATGACGGTGTTGCCCTTCGCCTGCAGCGCGAGGGCGAGTTCCAGACCAATACCACTCGTCGAACCCGGAATGAAGATGGTGTTGCCTGAGATCTTCATGTGCTTGCCTTTCTGTTCTCGATGGGTATTTTCAGCTGCTCGCGTCGTGGCCGCGCTGCCGCTGGCAAGACTCTTTGCTACCGGCTAGCGGTAATCAGTAGGTCGGCTAAGCCGACGCGGTGCAGCATCTCGGCGCGGAGCCGGTCGAGTACCGCGAATCCGACGTCGGCGCCGTCACCGGCCGGATCGATGTGAACGCGGAACGGCCGCTTGCCGAACGGCGCCGCGACCACGTCGACGATTGCACGAGCCACCTCCGACACGTCGGCGTCGGCCGGCACGATCGAGTTGAACGCCGCTGTCACCTGCGGGCCGAAATCCCGGTACGGCCCGCTCTGGTAGTCGTCGACGACTTGTTGGTCGGCCGGCGTACCCGCATGGGCGAAGTGGTTGGTACCAGAGGTGAATGCGCCAGGGACGATGATCGAGGTCTCGATACCCCACCGGCTGACCTCGCGCGCATACGACACGGCGAGCGAGTCCATCGCGGCTTTGACGGCGAAGTACGGGGCGAGGTAGGGCGGCGTTCCGCCTGCCGAACTGCTGCTGGACACCCACACCAGCAATCCCCGCCCTTGGCGCCGCAGCTGTGGCAGTGCGGCTCGGTTCACCCGCTGCGTCCCGATGACGTTGATGTCGAACAGGTTCGCGTACTGGTCGGGTGTGAAGGCCTCGGCCGGACCGAACACCATGTGCCCGGCATTGTGCACCACCACGTCGAGGCGCCCGGCCTCGGCGACCACCCGTGCCACCGCGTCTGCCGCCGATTGGTCGGACTGTACGTCGAGTTCCAGCGGCCGCAGGTCCATGGCTTCGCGTCGTGACATCGCAGCGATCTCGGCCGCTTGCGCGGCGTTACGTCCGGCGGTGTCTCGCATCGACGCGTAGACAGTGTGGCCTGCCCTGGCCAGCGCTTCGGCGGTGAGTCGGCCGAAGCCGCTGGAGGCACCGGTGATCAGGATGACGTCGCGGCTCATGGTCACCAGAGTTCCAGCACCAGTCCCATAAGTCATATGCATCCTTACTATGACGTGTATGCACATGGCGCATATTGATCGGATCGACCTCAATCTGATCCCGCCGCTTGTCGCGCTCATCGAAGAGAGGCAGGTGTCCCGCGCCGCCGAGCGCGTGGGCCTGAGCCAGCCGGCGATGAGTCGGGCCCTGCAGCGGCTGCGCCGCCTCCTCGACGATCCTCTGCTGATTCGCGACTCGACCGGCTACCGGTTGTCCGCCCGTGCCGAGTCGATCCAGGCCCAACTGAACATCGTGCTACCGCAGCTCGAAACCATCTTCGCGCCAGCAGATTTCGATCCGCGAGCATCGACACGGCCGGTTCAGTTGGCCGCCACCGACTACGGGGTGCAGACCTTCGGGCCGGCGATCTGCGGGGAGCTGCTTCGCCAGTCACCGCATACGCCGGTGCGCTTCCACAGTTGGACCCCCGACGGGGTCGCGGACCAGATCCGCAACTCGGCCATCGATTTGGGCCTCTACGGTGGTTTCGCCACCGCTGACCTCCACTCGGAAGAACTGCTCGTCGAACGCTTCGTGTGTGTCGTCGCGGCCGATCACCCGCTGGCTGACACCGGAAGCATCGCGCTGCCGGAGTACTGCCGTGCCCGCCACGTCATCGTCGACGTGCACGACGGTCTGCAACCCGACATCGACCTGCCGCTGGCCGAACTCGGCATGCCCCGACGGCCCGCGGTCACCGTGGCCTACCACGCGGTCGCCACGCAACTGCTGCCCGGCACCGATCTGATCGCCACCCTGCCGAGCCAGGCCGTCGCTACACCCATGGCAGCCGACCAGCTCCGGATCTTGAGCGCCCCGGACGAGATCGCGACGTTGCCCTACCGAATGGTCTGGCATCCCGCGCTCGACAACGACCGCCGCCATCAATGGATCCGCGACGTCGTGCGATCGGCGGTTCGGCAACGCGTGGCGTGAACGGGTCTGGCAGAACCGTCGCCACGCGCTGTTGATCAGGGGGTAGCCGGCAATCCGCAACGTTGACGGAAGTCGGCCGAGGGCTGCCGGATGCGCTGAAGGTCGTCGCGAACCGTCGGATTGGCGTTGAAGTAGTTGTCCACCTGCGCCTTGATCTGGTCCTTGGGCTGACCTTTGAGGCTGGTGAAGAAATCGTTCACGTCGGGGTGCGCGATGAGGTAATTCGACGTCTCGAACGTGACGCCGGACATCACTCGGGCGAGTTCGGCTGCCGTACATGGCGGCGGGACCGGCGGCGGTTCGGCTCCCGCCACGGCGGCCGAGCCGAACAGCATCGCACCGGCCAAAGCCCCGGTGCCGATCGCCACCTTGACTGTGCGGCGTTGGGAACGCATTGAGGATGTCATGTTGGCTCCTTTGTCGAGTATCGAGAGTGTGTGAAAAGCGTTGGCGCGATTGGTCAACGAGGCCGGCCGGGCCGGCCGATATCGATGCCGCCTCCCCCGCCGGGATCCCAGCCGATGTCGAGATCCCATTCCGTGCCGCAATACCAGTCATATTCGCATGGGTACGGAACCACCGGAGTCGCGGCCCGCGGCACTCCGTCGGCACCGCGGACTTCGCCCTGCGCGCATACCGTGGACCCGCCGCTGTATGTGCAGTCGGCCATGGCCGGTGGCGCTGCGAGAAGGATTGCAAGTGGACTGGCCGCCGTCACCAAACCCACCAATAGATAGCGCTGAGTTGATCGCACGGGCGTCTCCCTCTGTGCATTCAAATGGGGCTTGTCGCTCCCTGTCCGGAGCATAGGCCCGAATTCCACGCTCAATGCGCGAAATACAGTTTCACTCGATCGGAAATCAAGTATTTGCAAAAGGAGCAAAGACGTCGCCGCTGAGCCCCGACAACTTTCCACGGTGTTCATTGCGAAGTGGTCGGTGCAGGTGACGTCACCGGTGTACCGTCCGCTTCCAACAGGTCGAATTTGGAGGCGCCATGCCCAACGGCAATCACGACTGGACGAAACCGGCAGCCTTGGCGATTCCGAAAGAAGGGTATTTCGAACTCGAACGCGGGCGATACGGACCCGTCTATCCCCGGACTCCGGCTTGTTACGGATTTTCCATCATCGCGAAGGTGAAAGAAGGCCGCGAAGAGGCGGTTCGCGCATACGGGAAACAGATCGAGGAGGCAATTGCCGACAGCCCGGATGTGCTGGCACCGCTACGCCTGCACTACCTGCGGTGGGTGTTGTTCGACGTCGGCTCCGGCCTGCATTTCCAGTACCAAGGCATATTCGACACCGATTTCGACAAGTACACCGAGGACGCGGTGCAGTTGTTCAGCGCCACCGGTATCACGACCGTGTTCACCAACCTCGAAGGCTTTCCCGAGGATTGGCGGGAGAACCCGGAGGCATTCGTCAAGTTCGTACGTGAGCACCAGTGCCCGAGCTTCCTCGAGTACGGCGAGTATCCCTACGTCACCGCCGACGAGATAAAGAAAGCACTGCGACTCAAGGCTGCGTTCTCGCACATGCTCGATCAGATGCAATGAGTCGGTCCCGATGCTCGATCTCAATGACATTCAACACATCCTGCTGACCCGCACGCCGGCCATCACCGGGCGCTACGAGTTTCTGTCATTCGACACGCCCGCAGGCGGCCGGGCCTGGCTGGCCGAGTTGCTCGACAAAGTTCAGTCGGCGGCGGATGTCCAGGCCACCATGGACACCTCCGATCGCTGGGTTACGTTGGCGTTCACCTGGAACGGACTGCGGGCGCTCGGCGTACCCGACGAGTCCCTTGCGACGTTTCCGGACGAGTTCCGCGAGGGCATGCCGGCTCGCGCCGACATCCTCGGCGATACCGGGACCAACGCGCCCGAACACTGGGTCGGCGGCCTGGCCGGCTCAGACCTCCACGCGATTGCAATCCTGTTCTCGCGCACCGACGAACAATCCCGACGCTCCATCGCCGAACACGACAAACTGCTGGCGCGGACCGACGGAGTCCGTAGTCTGTCGTTTCTCGACCTCAACGCGACGCCACCATTCAACTACGCCCACGACCACTTCGGGTTCCGAGATCGGTTGTCACAACCCGTGATGAAGGGGTCGGGCGAAGAACCGACGCCGGGCTCCGGCCCGGCCTTGGAGCCGGGTGAGTTCATTCTCGGCTATCCGGACGAGGACGGTCCGGTCGCCAACCTGCCGCAGCCAGAGGTGTTGTCCCGCAACGGTAGCTACCTGGCGTACCGAAGACTGCAGGAGCATGTCGGGGCATTCCGCGACTACCTGCGGGAGAATGCCGACACTCCGGACAAGCAGGAACTGCTGGCCGCCAAGTTCATGGGCCGATGGCGCAGCGGCGCGCCGCTCGTACTGGCGCCGGACAAAGACGACCCTGAGTTGGGCGCAGATCCGATGCGCAACAACGACTACAACTACAAGGAGATGGACCCGTTCGGCTACGCATGCCCGCTGGGGTCGCATGCCCGCCGCCTCAATCCGCGCGACACCGCCCACTACATGAACCGCCGTCGGATGATCCGACGCGGTGCCACCTACGGCCCCGCACTGCCGGACGACGCACCCGACGACGGCGTCGACCGTGGCATCGCCGCATTCATCATCTGCGCCAACCTGATTCGCCAGTTCGAGTTCGCGCAGAACGTCTGGATCAACGACAAGACCTTCCACGAACTCGGCAATGAACACGACCCGATCTGCGGCACTCAGGACGGCACACTCGATTTCACCGTTCCGAAACGCCCGATCCGCAAAGTACACAAGGGAATCCCGGCTTTCACGACGTTGCGGGGCGGGGCGTACTTCTTCCTGCCCGGCATCAACGGCCTGCGCTACCTCGCTGCGCTCGACAGCTAGAAGGACACAATGCGAGCTCGCACGTACAACCAGAACCATGCGCCCCGGGCACACACCGGCGGGCGGCGGATCAGCATTTACTGGACCTGGAGCTATCCCTGGGAATCTCAACGTGATCCGGCCGAGGTCTACAACCGGTTCTCCACCATGACCGAGGTGCGCAATGTCGCGTGGCCCGCGTACGAGACACCGGAGTACGACGCGGCCAGTTTCCTGCAGGGCATCGCCGGAACCCTCGAGCTGTTCCACCGGTCCACATTGTCGTTCCAAGAACTGGCCGAGGAGGCCACGGGCCATCCCGTCGCGGTGTTCCAGCGCATCGATCAGGCCGGGTACAAACTCCCGATCGACGACCGCATCCTCGCCGACACCGACACGCTGATGGTGTTCGGGCTCGATCATCTCCTGTCCCAACAGGTGGCCGCACCCGACGAGATCGCGGCAATCACCGAATGGCTCAAGCGCGAAGGCACCTGCCTGCTCCTCGCACCCCATCACGATGTGGGCTTCACCGACGACTACGCGCAGCGCCAGGTCGAGTACAAACACCACGGCGACCGGCTCGTGCCGCGTCAGCAACGCTTCGGCCAGTACACCCGCTCACTCATGCACGCGTTGGACGTGCCCGTGCACAACACCTGGGGCCTTCGACCCGCCGTGGTGAATGGCACAAAGGAAATCGCACCACTCACCGCAGTTCGCGACCTCGACAGCCTTCGGCTCCTCGACAACGTCGTCACGTTCAACTTCCACCTACACCTGCCGCACTACGAGCTGACCGCGCCCGAAACCGACCAACTGCGAGTCCTGGGCCGCCAGCGCATCGACCCCAACCGTCCGCATCCGTTCACGGCATCGGGCAACACCGAATTCAACGCGTTGATCTGGATGCCACCCACCGGCCAGCGGTCCGGTGACATCCTCCTCATCGACTCGACCCACTTCACGACCTTGTTCGGCGGCACCGACAGCCTGCGCAATCTCTGGCACAACCTGGCCACCATGCGATAGCCACGACGCCACGCCTTACCGTCTACCTTGTCGACACGAGTCAAGGGGGACCGATGGCGAACAGATTGCAGGCATGGCGTGAGAAGGCCATCGTCGGCTGGGCCGCTACGCGTACGCGGAAGCGAAGCCCGTCGCCGCTCCAACCGGAGTGGACACCGGGGCCCGCGCGCTACGGCGTCGGCGTACACCACAACGTCGCGGTTCCCACGTCCGACGGAACTGTCCTGCGGGCCGATGTCCACTACCCCACCGACCCCGAGACCGGCCGGCCCGCTGTCGGCCCGTTCCCGGTGCTGCTGTCGATCACCCCGTACGGAAAGAAGGCCCCGCCACCCGCGGCGCAGATCGGCGGCGGTGCCACCCGCTACCTCATCCGGCGCGGCTATATCGAGGTGATGGCCGATGTCCGCGGCACCGGCGTATCGGGCGGATCGTTCGAGATGCTGGGCGTCGAGCAGGTCACCGACGGGGTCGACCTGGTCAACTGGGCAGCAAAGCTGCCGAACTCGAACGGCCGCGTCGGCATGTTCGGGATCTCCTACCTCGCGATCAACCAGCTCCTCACCGCGGCTGCGGTCGGCCCGGACTCCCCCCTCAAAGCGATCTTCCCGGTCATGGCCGCCAACGACTTCTACCGCGACGTGGTGACGATGGGCGGCGTGCCGCACATGCGCACGGTCCGCGCATACGGCGCGGTGTACTCGTTGCTCAACGTCGTCAATCCGGCACTCGAGTTCGCCAAGCGCGGCAGCCACGATCGCCCTCGCGCCGGTGGGCTTGCCGCGGTGCGGCAGCGTGGTCGCGACCAGCGGACGTACTTCCGCACGATGACGGCCGACGCGGCGCAGGGCGGGGACACCGCGTTCGACGGCCCGTTCTGGGACACCATGCGCGCGAGTGACGTGTTGCCCAAGATCGTCGAGAACGACATCGCGGTGTTCTTGGTCGGCGGATGGCACGACGCGTTCCAGCGCGGCGCGCCGCTCAACTACACCGCGCTGCAGAACGCGTACGCGGGCCGGCCGCCGAACGCTCCGATGGAGCCGGGTCAGCCGGTGTCGGACAAGTTCCAGCTGATGATGGGTCCCTGGTACCACGTATCGGATCTCGACGGCCTGCACCTGCACGCGATCCAATTGCGGTGGTTCGACCGCTGGCTCAAGGACGCCGACGACGCCGCGGTGAGCGGGCCCCCGCTGCGATTCCAGCCGATCGGCAACTCGCACTGGTTCCACACGCGCGAATATCCCTTCCCCGAGGCCACACCCACGCGCTTGTACCTGGCAGAAGGCGGTGGCTTGCTCACCGAGGCCGCCGCCGAACGCAGCGAGGCGCCGCTACGCTACACCGCACGCGGGCCGATGTCGGGGCGCAGCCTGGAGCAGTGGAGCCTCGGCATGGGCAGTTTCATGGTGTCTCAGACCGGCAGACAGATCCGCTACGACCTCGATCACAGCCGGATGCAGCGCGAGGCTCTGACCTACACGACGCCGGAATACCGCACGGCCCAACTGATCGCGGGGCCGATCACCTTGACGCTGTTCGCCACCGCGAACACCGCCGAAACACTCTGGGTGGCGTATCTGGACGACGTATCACCCGAGGGTGTCAGCAGGCCGGTGACACAGGGTGCGCTGCTGGGTTCGCACCGCGCGCTCGACCCGGAGGCGACGTGGTACCTCCCGGACGGAACGGTGCTGCGCCCGCAGCATCTGAGCACCCGTGCCGCAGCACAACCGGTCGTCCCGGGCGAGCTCACGCGCTACGACCTCGACATCTTCCCCACCGCGGCGCTGATCGAACCCGGACATCGGCTGCGATTGACCCTGACGACCTACGACTTTCCGCACCTGGTTCCGACCAAACCGGCACGTGCAGCGCTCGCCGGCGGGCTTTACCAGGTCAGCCAGGGCGGAGATTCGCCGTCCAGCCTGCTCATCCCGCTGGCTGACCCGGTTGCGTTCAGTGCGGACGGGTCGCGCGATAGTACGTGATCTGACCGATCACCCGATGGCGTTCGGCTCTGGTTGTGGCGCAATCGAATCCGGCCGCTTCCAACACGCGCGGGATGGCATCGCCACGCACGTCGACGATGTGCAGCAGCCCGCCGGGCTTGAGAACGCGAAGGAGTTCGGCGGCGGCCGCCGCCTTCGTCGCATCGTCGAGGTGGTGCAGCATCATCGACGACAGTGCCCGGTCGAACTCACCGTCGCCGAACGGCAGCTGCTGCGCATAGGCACGCTCGAATCGGATACCGGTCAATCCCTTCGCTTTTCGCCGGGCGCGTCGCAGCGCGCGCGGGTCTGGGTCGGTGGCGGCGAACTCGCTGCCCGGAGATGAGCGTTTCGCCCGTGTGGTGAGATTCCCGGTGCCGCAGCCGATTTCGACAACCCGTTGCCCGGGCTTCAGATCGGCGTCGTCGACCAACGTGGCGTAGACGCGGCCCATGCCCAATGCCCGAGTCAGCAGATCATAGGCCGGGAGCAACAAGTCGTGACCGGCGGCGGGCAGGTAGTCGTGCCGGTTTCCGACAAAATGTGGATGATATTCGGTCATGGCACCCATCATCCAAGTGCGGATATACCCGTAGTGGGGTGATGATCGGCGTTATCGGGATTATCTTTTGCACATGCCTGATCCGGCCCGCCTGGTACGTCACCGCGACGGCATCCCCGTCTACCGCTACTGGACGGATCGCGAAGCGCCTCCGGTGTCGGTGGCCCGCGGCCGCCGCGGGGATCTGGTCGAACACGGCCCGCACATCCACGACTTTCCGGTGCTCTGGTACATCCATGACGAGGGTGTCGCGTATGTGGTCGCCGCAGGAGAGGTGGTCGACCCCGGACCGATGACCGCCGAATCCGACGGCGTCGGGGTGTACTTCGATCCCGCGGCGCTCGGACATGACGCGAGCTCGCCGTGGCCGGCGTGGCAGGCGCATCCGCTGTTGTTCCCGTTCATCCATGGCCGGGCCGGTGGGCTACTGCAACTGGACGTTCCTGTTGATCGACGGGCCTTGTGGGACAACATGTTCTGCGCCATCGAGGCGGAACTGGCCGGACGCCGCGAGGCCTACCGGCAAGCCACCCTCGCCTACCTGACCATATTGCTGATCGATCTCGCCCGGTTGGCGGACGATGTGGTTGGCGATTTGCGGCGCAGCGGCGAACCGCTGCTCGCCGAGGTGTTCACGGTGATCGACCGTCAACTGGCGCAGCCGCTGTCACTGCGCGATGTCGCCGATGCGGTCGGGATGACAGCCGGTCATCTCACGACGCTCGTGCGCAAGCGCACCGGGCGCACCGTCGGTGAGTGGATCGTCGAGCGCCGGATGAGCCGCGCACGTGCGTTGCTCGCCGGAACCGACCTGCCGGTCGCCGAGGTGGCCAGGCACGTGGGCATGGTCGACGCGGGTTACTTCAGCCGACAGTTCCGCAGGACACATGGCATATCGCCACGCGAGTGGCGGCGGACCGGAACAAACGGCATCAGAACTGAATCGCCTTGATAACAGAGGGGTTACGGCAGGCGCGGCCCCAGAGGTTGCGCTGGCGGCGTTGTTAGCGTGCCGGTGTGAATCGGAGGGCCCTCGGACGATTGTCACGCCGCGTGGCGGCCTTTGCGGCGGCCGCGCTGATGCTGCCCGCGCTGAGCGTGGCCGGACCGCTACCCGGCGCCGCGGCGTACTCGCGGGAGGGATTGCCGGTCGAGTACCTGCAGATCCCCTCCGCGGCGATGGGTCGCGACATCAAGGTCACGTTCCAGGGTGGTGGGCCGCACGCGCTGTACCTGCTCGACGGCCTGCGCGCCCAGGACGACGCCAACGGCTGGGACATCAACACCGCCGCATTCGAGTGGTACTACGAATCGGGGATCTCGGTGGTGATGCCCGTCGGCGGCCAATCCAGCTTCTACACCGACTGGTATCGGCCCGCGGCGGGCAGCGCTGGCGTCACGACCTACAAGTGGGAAACCTTCCTGACCCAGGAACTCCCGGCGTGGCTGGCCGCCAATCGCGGTGTCGCCCCGACCGGCAACGCCGTCGTCGGGCTGTCGATGTCGGGTGGTGCGGCACTCAACCTCGCGATCTGGCACCCGTACCAGTTCATCTTCGCCGGAGCGCTGTCGGGCTTCCTCAACCCGTCACAGGGCTTGTGGCCCACCATGATCGGCTTCGCCATGAAGGACGCGGGCGGCTACAACGCCACCGACATGTGGGGCACTTCCAACGACCCGGCCTGGCGGCGCAACGATCCGACGGTCAACATCAATCGGCTGGTGGCCAACAACACCGCGGTCTGGGTGTACTGCGGCAACGGCACGCCGGGCGACCTCGACGTGGCCGGCGACTTCGGCCAGCTCTACAGCGCGCAGTTCCTGGAGAACATCACCGTCAACAGCAACAAGGAATTCCAGCAGAAGTACGTCGCCGCGGGTGGCCGCAACGCGGTGTTCAACTTCCCGCCCAACGGCACGCACAACTGGAACTACTGGGGTGCACAGCTGCAGGCCATGAAGGCCGACATGCTGCGGGTGCTCGGCGTGGGCGTCACCCCGGCGGTGCCGGCTGCGCCCGCGGCACCGATGCCGGCCATACCCGCGCCCGTCGCGCCCGTGCCCGGCGTGGCCACACAGCCCGCGGTGCTACCCGCGCAGGCGCTGCCGGCCATCCTGCCGCGCTGACGTCATCGCGAACCCATCGCCCTGACATCGACCACGGCACTTGCGAATTGGTCGGGCGCTTCCTGCGGTACGTTGTGCCCGATGCCGTCGAGGACACGGTGCTCGTAGGGGCCGGTGTAGAGCTTGCGGTAGCCGGCACCATCTTTGGCGGCGCCGTCGAAGTCGCTGCCGATCGTGATGGTCGGTACGGTGACCGGCGGCTTGCCGGCCAGCCGCTTTTCGTCTGCGTCGAAACGGCTTTCGCCCGGTGCCAGGCTCTGACGCCATCGGTAGTTGTGCACGACGATCTCGACGTGGTCGGGATTGTCGAACGAGGCGGCGCTGAGATCGTATGTGGCATCGGTGAATTTCCACAGCGGTGAAGCCCTGGTCCAGATGAGGCGGTTGAACTCCATGGTGTTCTGCCGGTACCCGAGTTCGCCGCGCGGGGTCGCGAAGTAGTACTGATACCACCAGCCGAGTTCGGCCTCCGGCGCGAGCGGCTGCAGGTTGGCGGCCAGGTTGACGATGATGTACCCGCTCACCGCGACGAGCCCGGACACTCGCTGCGGCCACAGCGCGGCAACGACATTGGCCGTGCGGCCACCCCAGTCGTAACCACCGAGGATCGCCTTGGGGATGTTCAGCGCATCCATGAACGCGATGACGTCGTTGGCCAGTGCGGCCTGCTGACCGTTACGCACGGTGGCGCCGGAGACGAAGCGCGTCGACCCGAACCCCCGCGCGAAGGGCACGATGACCCGGAAACCCTGATCGGCGAGCTGGGCCGAGACGTCTGCATAACTGTGGATGTCGTAGGGCCAGCCGTGCAGCAGGATGACCGGGGTGCCGTCGGCAGGTCCCGCCTCGGTGTAACCGACGCTGAGGTCGCCCGCGGTGATCTGCTTGACCGGGTTCAACGTATGCGTCGGCGCCGGCGGTGCCTCAGTGCCGGCGGCGGGCGTCCCGCTCTGTGTCGTGCATGCCGCCAGGGTCGCCGCGCCGGCGGCCACCGTCGCCATGAGGCCGAACTGTCGTCTGCTGAAACCGCTCATGAGCTCATCCCACCCGGCGGACTCCATCACGTCAAACGATCATCATCGATGACTTCGATCTAGATCAGCGATAGCTTGATGGGGTGGAGTTACGCCAGATCGAGCACTTCATCGCCGTGGCGGGCGAGATGAGTTTCACGCGTGCCGCGCATCGCGCCCATGTGGTCCAGTCGGCGCTCTCGACGTCGATCGCAAAGCTCGAGCGCGAACTCGGCGTCGAACTGTTCGACCGGTCCCGCCAGCAGATCAAGCTCACCGCGGCCGGCGAGCGGTTCCTCACGCACTCCTACGACGTCATGCGTGCCGCCCGTGCAGCCACCGAGTCGATCGGTGAATATCGCGGCGCACTGTCGGGCACGGTCGAGTTCGGCTCGCTGATCTCATTCGGCCCCATCAGCGTCGCCCGGGCCCTCGGCGATTTTCATCGCGCCCATCCGTTCGTCCGAATCCGTTTGCACCTCAGCCAGTCCGGTGCATCGGCCTACCTGACCGCACTCATCGAGGGCTCGCTGGATCTCGCCCTTGTCTCGGTGCCCAACCGGTTCCCGCCGCAACTCGACATGCGACTGTTGTTCGAAGAGCCCATGGTCTTCGTATGCCGGGACGACCACGCCTACGCCCGCAAGAAACGCGTCGGCTTCGGTGAACTCGCCGCAGAGGACCTCGTGGGCCTGCCGTCCGAGTTCGGACTGCGGCGATTGATGGACGACGCATTCCGCGCCGCGGGCGCCGAGGCCCACACCCAGTACGAGGTGCCCGCCGGTTTCGCGGCCATCGCCGATCTCGTCGGCAACGGCCTGGGCACCTCGTTCATGCCGGTCTCCGAGGCGTGGCGATTCCCGGAGCTCAAGTCGATCGACCTCGCCGACCCGGTGATCTGGCAGGTGTACCTGGCGTCGCCGCCGGCCGAGCAGTTGACGCCGGCGACCGCACGGCTTGCGGACACGCTGCTCACCGCCGCCGCGGAGGCATAGTCATCGCGACCAGAGATGGAATCCATCGATGATGATCGTTGGACTTGATCGCCTGCCGCGGCTGGGATGGAGTCATGACGCCCACCTCGCTCAAACTCGCCGCACTGACCCTCACGACCACTGCCGTGTTCGCGGCACCGGTCGCGCACGCCGACAACGGATCCGACGGCCCCGCCGCGGGCGTGACACGGACCGAACTGCAGCGGTTGCCCGCTCCCACACCGGGTTTCGAAATCGTTCAAACGCGGGTCGAGATCCCGGTCGGTAAGGAGTCCGGGCGCCACAGCCATCCGGGGCCGGAGATCGGCTACATCGTGCAGGGCGACGTCGACATGGTCTTCGACGACCGACCGACCCAGCACCTCCATTCCGGCGATCCGTTTCTCATCCCGGCAGGCGTGATCCACAACGCCCACAACGTCGGCACGGTTCGCACGCTCATGCTGTCGACCTACGTGGTGCCGGCCGATCAGCCCTTGGTCACCATGTACTGATCACGCACGCCCCGGTAGATCCCGCGCCGCACGATCCACGGTTGCAAGATCCGGTCGATCGACCAGGCCGGGAACCGGAAGGCAAACCCATTGGGCGCGAACACTTCCAGCCCGTTCGGCTGCACGCCGAGCACCGAACCCCAGCGGGTCGCCGGCGGACGGTACGCCCGCATCCGGCCGCCGGTGAAGTAGGCGGCGACGTTGCCTGCCACAAGCCTGTCAGCCCGGTTGCGGGCCGAAGACCGCAGCGGATCGGTGGCCGCGACGTCGCCGATCGCGAACACCCCGGGTGCTCCCGGGACCTGCAACTCGGGCGTCACCCGGACGAAGCTACGGTCATCGAGGACATTCCTCGGCAGCCAGCCAGTGTTGGGGCGGACGCGGCCGATCGCCCACAGCACCGCGTCAGACCGCACGGGTGACTGCCCGGTGCTCCAATACACCGGGTCGGCGGTGATGGCGTCGCAGTCGAACCCGTCGGGCACGACCGCCCGATGGCCGGGATGCAACGTCACGCCCGCGGCGCACAATCTGCTCTCGATACGTTGCCGAACTCGCCGATGATGCTGCGGCAGAAGGCTTTCACCCGGGTAGTACAGCGCGACCCTGGTCCCCGGCCACCGGATGGCGAGGTTTGCCGCACTACTCACGGCCGCTGCGCCGCCGCCGATCACCGCCACCGACCGCGATTCGCCCAGCCGGTCGTGCGCGGCCCGCAGCCCCTCCTCGACGTCGGCAGCCGTTTGCAGGACGGGTTGTCTCCAGAAGCCGTTCGTCACGCCGGTCGCGATGACGAGGGCGTCGTAATGTTCGGACCGCGGATTGCCGTGTGCGTCCTCGACGCTGACGGTGCGGGCGGCCAGGTCGGCTCCGGTCAATGTGCCGTGCACCGTGCCGACGCCGTCGAGTGCGCGGAACCGGTCGAACCCGATCCAGTAGTCACGCGCCCAGTCATCCGGACGGGCGAGCCGCACGCCCAGTTCCTGACCGCTTACCAGACCAGGGTTCACCGAGATGCCGACGACATCGAAGCGACGGGCCAACCGAATCGCGGTGAGCACGCCGGTGTCTCCCAATCCGGCGATCAGCACGCGCTTGCGGTCCACGATCGGTGAGGCTACCGCCGCAACGCGCGGCTGATCTCCGCTTCGGCGGGAGCCGGCGGAGCGGTTCCTGAACCCGCCGCGCCGTCGAGCCACAGCGCGACCAACCGCGCTGACGCACCAGGTGCGTCGTCGACGGTGCGCCGGATCAGCCCCGCGTTCGCGATCAAGAGCACCGCGACATCGGCGGGTCGCAGGTCTTCGCGCACCTCGCCGGCAGCCACCGCGCGTTCCACGACGTCGACGATCGCCGCGTGTTGCCGCAGGCGGAGCGCGTCGACAGCCGGCGATACCGGCCGAGTCGACACCAGCAGATCGGCCAGCGCGCGGTTGGCCGCCTGCAACTCACACGTTGCCGTCACACACTCACGGAAGGCGGTTCCCGAATCGTCGGCCGCCGCGGCTCGCTCAGCCGTCGCCACGTACTGCTCCATCTGCCGCTCGAACAGCTCGTCGACGAGCGCTCCGCGCGTGGGGAAGTGCCGGTACAGCGTCGCGTTGCCGATACCGGCCCGGCGCGCGATCTCGTTGAGCGAGGCGTCGAGGCCCTGCTCGGCGAAGACCTGCTCGGCGGCGTCGAGCACCGTCGACCGGTTACGCGCGGCATCGATGCGCATCGAGTCCTCCTGCGGGAAATAAACCGGGGATGGTTCCCCGTTAAGGTTAACGTCCAACTAACCGGGGAGCCTTCCCCACTTCTGAAAGGGCTTTCTCATGGCCAGAATCGCGGTCATCCTCACCAGCACGCGCCAGGACCGCTTCGCCGACCGGCCGGCCGCTTGGGTTGCCGAACACGTGCACCGCCCAGGTGTCGAGGTCGACGTGGTCGACATCCGCGATCACGACCTGCCGAGCTTCGACGGGCCCGCCCCGCTCTATACCCCGCGGCAATACGCGACCGAGGCCGTCGCCGCGTTCGGCAGGCGGATCGATGCGGCCGACGCGTTCATCGTGCTCACCGGCGAGTACAACCACGGCTACACCGGCGTTTTCAAGAACGCCGTCGACCACCTGTACGTGGAGTGGGACCGCAAGCCCGTCGCTTTCGTCGGGTGGGGCAACGTGGGCGGGGCCCGCGTGGTCGAACAGTTGCGGACCGTCTCGATCGAACTCGGCATGGCCCCGATCCGCCCTGCCGTGCACATCCTCCCCGACGTACTGGTGCCCGCCATGACCGCACCGAGCTACGACCCGTCGCTGTTCTCGTCGCTCGACGCCAAGCTGGATCTGCTGGTGTCCGAATTGCTCTGGTGGAGCGACGCTTTGACGGACGCACGCGCGGAGAGCGCCGCCTGAGGTGCCCTCGTGGCCGGGGGCCGGCACCCGTTCCCTATCGTGACTGGATGAGCAGCGTCGCTGATGCGGACCGGGTCGCCGACCTCGCCCGCCGGGTCGTGGCAGACCACGACCCGAAGAAAGTACCGATTCCGGAGTATCTGGCCGCGTGCTACGACGCCGGCCTGTCCTGGGTGCACTTCCCGGAAGGCCTGGGCGGCCTCGGGGTGTCGCGGGGTCTGCAGGCCGTGGCCGACCGCATCCTGCAGGGTGCGGGTGGGCCCGTGCCGCTCGGTCTGAACCCGATGGGTTACGGCATGGCCGCACCCACCGTGCGTGAGCACGCACAGTCCGAGGAACTCAAGCGGTCGTGGCTGCGGCCGCTGGCCAGCACCGAACACATCTGGTGCCAGCTCTTCTCCGAACCGGGCGCCGGGTCCGACCTGGCGGGGCTGGCCACCTCGGCCGTGCGGGACGGCAACGACTGGGTGGTCAACGGGCAGAAGGTGTGGACGAGCCTCGCGCACCGGGCGCGGTGGGGTCTGCTGCTGGCCCGCACCAATCCCCATGTGCCCAAGCACAAAGGGCTCACGTACTTCGTGCTGGACATGCACGCGCCGGGCGTCGAGACCCGGCCGCTGCGGCAGTTGACCGGTCAGGCCGAGTTCAACGAGGTCTACTTGACCGACGCCCGGATTCCCGATGCGCACCGGCTCGGCGAGGTGGGTGACGGCTGGCGCGTCGCGATGACGACACTCATGAACGAGCGCAGCGCACTCGGCGGCAGCGGCAGCCGGCGCGGCGCAGGCACCATCTCAGATGCCGTGGCACTGTGGGCTTCCCGCCCCGATCTCCACACGCCGGTCTTACGGGACCGGCTCACGCAGCTGTGGCTGCGCTCGGAGGCTCAACGGCTGACCGCCGAACGGTCACGCGCGGCGGCCACCGTCGGCGGGCCCGGACCGGAGGGCTCGATCGGCAAACTCGTCGGGGCCGAGCTCAACCAGCACATCTATCAGTGGTGCATGGATCTGCTTGGGCCGGAAGGCATTCTCTACCACGGCTACGGCATGGGCGAGGGCGACGGCGCAGACTGGCGCGGACCCATCCAACAGCGGTTCCTGCGCAGCAAGGCCAACACCATCGAAGGCGGTACGTCCGAGGTGATGCGCAACATTCTGGGCGAACGGATCCTCGGGTTGCCCGGTGATCTGCGGGCGGATGCTGGTATGCCGTGGAAGGAGATCCCGCGTGGCTGAGGAGCTTGCGGATCAGCCCATTGAGGGCGCTGAATTTAGCCTCACCGATGAGCAGGTTCAGCTGCGGGCGGCGGTGCGTAGGTTCTGCGGCGAGAACTTCGATGAGCAGACCGTGCGGACGCTCATGGAATGCGAACCCCGCTTCGATCCGAAGGTATGGGCGCGGCTGGGCACCGAACTCGGAGTGCTCGGTCTGGCGGTGCCCGAGGCCGACGGCGGAGCCGGCGGCACACTCGTCGATCAGGCGATCGCGGTCGAGGAGCTCGGCGCCGTACTCGCGTGCGGGCCGGTGTTCGGCACGGTGTTTCTGGCGATCCCCGCGCTCGTCGCCGCCTCGGCAGGCCCGGTTCGCGACGAGTTGCTCAGCGCGCTCGCCGAAGGCACCAGGACCGCCGCGTTCGCCGTGCCCGACCGCGCCGGTGCGTTCGACGCCGCGCTCGTGACCGTCACCGCCGGCGACGGGACCCTCACCGGGACGGTGGAGCGCGTGGTCGACGGTGACGCGGCGGACGTCGTCCTGGTGGCGGCCACCGGACCCGATGGCGTTGCGCTGTATGCCGTCGACGCATCCGACGTGCAGCGCACGCCGTTGGTCACGCTGGACCTGACCCGACCGCAGGCCAACCTCGAGTTCACGCACGCGCCCGCACAGTTGCTGGCCGGACCCGACGAGGCCGAGCGCGTCATCACCCATGCTCTTCAGGTCGCCTCGGCACTGCTGGCGGCCGAACAGGTCGGTGCCGCACGGCATTTGCTCGATCTGTCGGTCGCGTACGCGAAGTCGCGCTTGCAGTTCGGCAGGCCGATCGGATCGTTCCAGGCCGTCAAGCACCGCCTGGCGGACTGCCTGGTCGACATCGAGCACGCCAGGTCGACGGCGTATCACGCGGTGTGGGCGCTCACCGATGGCACCGACGACCCGGCGCTCGCGGCGAGCATCGCCCAGGCGACGGCCTCGGCGGCGTTCGCCAAGGTCGCGGCCGACACCATCCAGGTGCACGGCGGCATCGGGTTCACGTGGGAACATCAGGCGCATCTGTACCTGAAGAGGGCCACCACGGACGCCGCGCTGTTGGGCAGCGCCGAGGCCCACCGGTCACGGGTTGCCGAACTGGTCCTCGACGGTGCCGAAGCGGATCGGGTGCCGCACATCGCAACCGGCACGAGCTGATCGGTTGAAAGCGTCCGGCGGACGGGGTGCGACCGTAGTATCCGCTGATGGACAACGCTCCTGAACTCCGCACGCTGGCCGTGGAGGGAGTGCGGTCGCCGGTTCTCGTCGGCGGCGCCGACAGTCCGGAGACCGTCGTGTTCGTGCACGGAAACAACGCGGGGGCGCGCTGGGATGCGCTGCTGGAGCCGATCTCCGAATTCGCCTGTGTCATAGCGCCGGAGATGCCCGGTTTCGGCGCAGCCGACAAGCCTGCGCAATGGCCCTACACCGTCGCGGCCTACGCTGCCCATCTCGATGGGCTGCTGCGCCAACTCGGTGTGCGGCGAGCACATCTCGTCGCGCACGACTTCGGCGGACCGTGGGCGCTGGCATGGGCGGTCGATCACCTCGACTCGGTCGCCAGCATCACGCTGATCAACGCTCCCGTGGTGATCGACCACTTCGCCGCCAAGCTGTGGCGCACCCCGGTGCTGGCCGAGATGCTCACCCGCGTGGGCAATCCGGCCATCCTTCGGAAGGTGTTGGCTTCTCGCGATCCCGGCTTACCGCCGGATGCGGTGGCCGCGATCGCCGAGCACATGTTCGCCCCGGGTACGCCTGACGCGGTGCTCAAGCTGTACCGGTCCACCGGTCCCGATGCGATTGCCCCGTATGTCGATCGGCTGGCAGACTTCGACAGGAACGTCCTGATCGTGTGGGGCGCCGACGACCACTATGTACCGTTCGAGCAGACCGACGACTATCGGCGGATCTTCCGGCACTGCGAGATCCATGCGGTTCCCGGCGCCGGGCACTGGCCCTGGCTTGAGCAACCCGACGTGGTGGCCGGCTACCTGACGAACTTTCTCCGCCGCCAACCAGGAGGTCACGAGTGAAGCTGCGCCGCGTCCGTACGTCGACCGGTCTGCAGGTGGAAACCCTTGATTCCGAGGGTAACTGGGTGCGCTGTGACGATGTCACCCCGCTGGGCGGCCAGGTGTTCGATGATACCTGGCAGATCGCGGCCGCGGACCGTCAACTGGAGCACAGTGAGTATCTGCTGCCGTTCCAACCCCTGTCGTTTCGCGACTTCATGCTGTACGAGCAGCACAACATCGATGCTGCGCGCGGGCTGATCCGACGGTTTCATCCCGGGCTGTTCCGGTTGACGTCTGCGTTCGAGCGGGTCACGGGCCGGCCAGTGCCTCAGTTCAAACCGAAACCGTTGTTCTATCGGCAGCCCATCTACTACATGTCCAACGCCCAAACGTTCGTGCCGACCGGAACTGCGGTGCCGGTGCCCGACTATTCGCAGGCACTGGACTTCGAACTCGAGATCGGCTTCGTCCTGGCCGCACCGCTGTTCAACGCCACCACGGCAGAAGCGTCCGCCGCGATCGGCGCTTTCGTGGTGCTCAACGACTTCAGCGCGCGCGACGTCCAGCGCCCCGAGATGCTCAGCGGTCTCGGGCCGCAGAAGTCCAAACACTTCGCCAGTTCGATGTCGGACACCGCGGTCACCGCCGACGAAATCCTGCCTCGGATCGATTCCCTCACCGGGTCGGTGTCGCTCAACGGTTCTGTAGTCAGCACCGTACACAGCGCCGGCATGCAACACAGCCTCGGCGACGTGCTCGCGCATGCGTCCCGCAGCGAACCGCTCTATCCGGGCGAGGTTTTCGGCACCGGCACCCTGCCGGGCGGCAGTGGCATGGAGACCGGGCATTGGCTGCGGCCCGGTGACACGCTCGCGTTGACCCTCGACGGTATCGGCTGCATCGAGCACACGATCCGTTAACGGGTGACCGCGTCGATGGCCTTGTAGATCCGCTGTTCGCTCACCGGCCGTGGGGTGCCGAGCTGCTGGGCCCACAGGCTGACGCGCAACTCCTCGATCTGCCAGGCGATCTCGCGGACGTCGGCGGCTTCGGCCCGCGCCGGCGACAGCGCACGCACCAGATCGTCGTAGGCATCCTCGACGGCGTGCACACGGGCCATCCGCTCACGGTCGGCCGCGATCGCGTGCGGCAACCGTTCGAGCCGCCGAGCAGCCGCCGTGACGTACCGGACGAGGTCAGCCAACCGGGCGACACCGGCAATCGTCACAAAACCGTTGGGCAGCAGCCGGTCCAATTGCGAACGGACATCGGCGACCGCGTCGGCCTGCGCGGCCGGCGGTTTGTCGGGCAGCGCCATACCGACCTCGTGCGCGGCGGCCAGCACCTTCTCGACGCGGCTCACCGCGGCCTGCGTGGTGGGCCCGAGTTCTTTCGCGGCTCGCTCGACCAGTCCTCTGAACTCCGCCTTCGTCCATACGGGTTTGCGGATCAGCACATCGGCGGCAGCATCGGCACAGTCGTCGAGCAGTGCGGCGAGCGTCCCATCGGGGTTCGCGTTGAGCGACAGCCGGGCGCGCGTGCTGAGTCCCCGTTCGATGGCCTTGACCGGCGACGGCGCCGCCAGCCGCAGCAGCCGGCGCAGCCCGGGGCCCATCGCCGCCGCCTGTTCGGCCTGGCTGGCAAACACCTTGACGTCAACGGCTTTCCCGGTGTCGACGAATGCCGGGTAACCGCGCACGGTGTGCCCGCCGCTGACGTTCTCCACGGTGCGGGGCAACTCGTCGAGGTCGTCGGGCCATGCCTTGAGACCCGTGCGTTCCAGGTCACCACCCAGTGCGTCGGCGACAGCCTGCGCGACGGGAACCGCCAACTGCTCACGCAGCACGTCGATGTCCTTGCCGCGGGCCACCTCTTTGCCGTCAGTGGATTCGACGGCGAACGTCAACCGTAGATGGTTCGGGATCTTGGTCAGATCAAATGCGTCGATCGGCACGAGAATGCCGCTGCGCCTGCGGAGTTCGCGCTGTACCTCGTCCAAGAGGGATCCGGCCGACGGATCGAGGTCGGGCAGGATCACCCGCGCGGTGTCCGGCGCGGGTACGAAGTTGCGCCGCAGATCTTTCGGCAACGATTTGATCAGCGCGGTGACCAGTTCTTCGCGCATTGCCGGGACCTGCCACGCGAAGCCCTCGCCGCCGAGTCGCGCCAGCACGCCCACCGGGACGTGCACGGTCACCCCGTCGTCTTCGGCTCCCGGCTCGAAGCGATACGTGAGCGGCAGTTCGAGATCGCCGGTCTGCCAGGTGTCTGGATGCTCGGCGGCGTCGTCGGTGCGCAGCAGATCGTCGCGGGTGAAGGTCAACAGATCCGGAGTCTTGTGGCGCTGCTTGCGCCACCAGCCGTCGAAGTGGCGGGCCGACACGATGTCGGCCGGAATTCGCGCGTCGTACAGCGCGTATATCTCGTCGTCGTCGACCAACAGGTCGCGCCGCCGGGCGCGCTCTTCGATCTCTTCGAGTTCTTCGCGCAGTTTTGCGTTGTCGCGGAAGAAGTGGTGGCGCGTCTGCCAATCACCCTCGACAAGCGCGTGACGGATGAACAGCTCACGCGACACCACAGGGTCGATCTGTGCATACCCGACCCGGCGGCGCGGCACGAGCGGCAACCCGTAGAGGGTCACTCGCTCGAAGGCCATCACCGCACCGCGTTTGGCGTCCCAGTGCGGTTCGCTGTAGGTGCGCTGCACCAGATGGCCGGCCACCCGCTCGATGGCCTCGGGCTCGACGCGCGCGGCGATCCGGCCGAAGAGCCTGCTGGTCTCCACCAGGTCGGCGACGACGATCCACCGTGGCGGTTTCTTGGTCAGCACCGAGCCGGGCGCGAGAACGAACTTGGAGTTGCGGGCTCCCGTGTAATCCCGTGTCTCGCCTTCCCGCAACCCGACGTGGGAGAGCAGCCCGGCGGTGAGCGCGGCATGGATACTGGCCGGTTCCGCGGGTTCATCGCTCTCGCGAATCCCGATATCGCGGGCGATACTGCGCAACTGACCGACGAGGTCCTGCCACTCCCTGATGCGCAGGTAATGCAGGAACTCCTCGCGGCACATCCGCCGGAAAGCGCTGCCCGAAAGTTGGTTTCGTTGCTCGCGCAGGTAGTTCCAGAGGTTCAGGTAGGAGATGAAATCGGAGTGCTCGTCGGCGAACCTGGCATGTTTCTGGCGGGCCGCCTCCTCGCGATCGGTGGGCCGCTCGCGCGGGTCGGGGATCGACAGCGCGGCGGCCAACACGAGCACCTCGCGCACGCAACCTTCGGCGTCGGCCTGCAAGATCATGCGTCCGATACGCGGGTCGAGCGGCAAGCGGGACAGGCGCCGGCCCACATCGGTGAGTGCACCAGCCTCGTCGAATGCACCCAGCTCCTGCAGCAGCTGAACGCCGTCACGGATGCTGCGCGCGTCCGGCGGATCCAGGAACGGGAAGTCGGCGATGTCACCGAGCTGCAGTGCGGCCATCTGCAATATGACCGCGGCGAGATTCGTGCGCAGGATCTCCGGATCGGTATAGCGCGGGCGGGATTCGAAGTCTTCCTCGGAGTACAGCCGGATGCACACGCCCGGCGCGGTACGTCCCGACCGGCCCGCACGTTGCGCCGCCGACGCCTGCGAAATCGGTTCGATCGGCAGCCGCTGCACCTTGGTGCGGCGGCTGTAGCGCGAGATGCGGGCGGTCCCCGGGTCGACGACATATCGAATACCCGGGACCGTCAGTGAGGTTTCGGCGACGTTAGTCGCCAGCACAACCCGCCTGCCGGTGCGGCTCGGCTGGAACACGCGTTGCTGCTCGGCGGTGGGCAGCCGGGCGTACAGCGGCAATATCTCGGTGTTCCGGAGATCTTTCAGAGCCTCTGCGGTGTCGCGGATTTCACGTTCGCCGGACAGGAACACCAGCACATCGCCCGGCGGCTCGGCCTCCAGCTCGCGGACCGCGTCGACGATCGCCTCGGTCTGATCGCGTGGCTCCGTGCGGACGATTTCGTGGTCGGGATCGTCCGGGTCCTCGGTGTCGTCAACGGCAACCGGAACTTCCAGGGGCCGATACCTGATCTCGACCGGATAGGTCCGGCCGGACACCTCGACGATCGGTGCATCGTTGAAGTGGGCCGAGAACCGTTCTGGCTCAATGGTTGCCGAGGTGACGATCACCTTGAGGTCGGGGCGCCGCGGCAGCAACTCGCGTAGATAGCCGAGGAGGAAGTCGATGTTGAGGCTGCGCTCGTGGGCCTCGTCGAGGATCAGCGTGTCGTAGCGCAGCAGGCGCCGGTCGCGCTGGATCTCGGCGAGCAGGATGCCGTCGGTCATGAGCTTGACGAGCGTGGCGTCGCTGGCCTGATCGGTGAACCGGACCGTGTAGCCCACGGCCTCCCCGAGCGGCGTGCCGAGCTCGTCGGCGATGCGTTGTGCGACCGTACGGGCCGCGAGCCGGCGGGGCTGCGTGTGGCCGATCGTGCCGCGGATGCCCCGGCCGAGCTCGAGACAGATCTTGGGCAGCTGCGTCGTCTTACCGGAGCCGGTTGCGCCGGCGACGACCACGACCTGGTTCTCGGAGATGACCTTCGCCAGATCGTCGCGGCGCTCGCTGACCGGCAGGTCCGGATAGGTGATCTTCGGGACGGCCGCCTGCCGGGTGAGGACGAGAGCCTCGGCCTCGGCGATCTGCTCGGCGATCTTGTCGAGGTTGCCGTCGCGAAGATTCCTCAGCCGGCGACCGAGCCGCGACGCGTCTCGGAAGGTCAGGCCATCGAGACGCGCACGCAGCTCACGCAGCTCTTGACGGTCCGACACTGGAACCAGGATAGGCGACCGCAGCAACCCGATTTTTCGCCGAGCACGGGACCGGCAAGATGGTCACCGTGACCGAGTTCGTGATAGCTCCACCACCGCAGGCATCACTGCCCGTGAGCACCGGCCCGGAGCGGTTCCCGATCCGGCGGGTGTTCTGCGTGGGCCGCAACTACGCCGCCCACGCCCGGGAAATGGGCAAAGACCCCGACCGTGAGCCGCCGTTCTTCTTCATGAAGCCGGCCGACGCCGTGATCGACGCCGCGGGCACCGTGCCCTACCCGTCGCTGACTTCGTCGTTTCACCATGAGATCGAACTCGTCGTTGCGCTCGGAGCGGGTGGGCGCGACGTCCCGCCGGCCGATGCGCTGAACCTGGTCTGGGGTTATGGCGTCGGCGTCGACCTGACCCGTCGGGATCTGCAGGACGAGGCCAAGAAGCTCAGCCGGCCATGGGACTGGTCGAAGGGTTTCGACGCGTCGGCGCCGTGCACCCCGATCCATCCGGTCGCCGCCGTCGGCCACCCCGACAGCGGCGAGATCTGGCTGCGCGTCAACGGTGACCTCAAGCAGCAGGGTGACCTCAAGGACCTGATCTGGTCGGTGCCCGAGGTCATCAGCGCCATCTCGGCGGCCGTGGACCTCGCGCCCGGCGATCTGATCTTCAGCGGGACGCCCGCCGGTGTTGGCGCGATGCAGCCCGGCGACGTGGTGTCCGGTGGCGTCTCGGGAGTCGCGGAATTCGAGTTCACGATCGGTCAGCCGAAATAGCGTAGATGCTCGATACCGCCGTACACCGTCGCGCGTCGACGCTTCACGTCGGTGCAAGTGGTCGCGGTTTAAGGCTTACCGCGGCGATGGACGAACGGCCGTCGCCCGGACGCCGGCGAGCACGACGTCGACGATGCGTTCGGCGTCCGCGCGGGTGAATGGGCGCATTCCCCGGTTGACGATGAGATGCACTGGGCCGGAGATCATCTCGCCGAGGAACGCGCTGTCGACCGGGGGAAGTTCGCCACGGTCGACGGCGGTGTCGACGCGCTGACGCATCGCGGCCACGCGCTCGTCGAGAATTCTGGACAGGACCTGGACCGTGGCGCGTTCGCGCGCGGGCTGGATGACCTGTTCGAGCGTCCGGCCGAACGGCGTTTCGAGACCCCCGGCCAGCGCCACCAGAAAGTCGACCAGATCCCGGTGGATGTCGCCGGTATCGGCGACCGACGCGAGATCTTCGGCGTAACGCAGCAGGGCTTCGACCACCAATTCCTCGCGGTCGGGCCAGTTGCGATAAACGCTGGCCTTGTGCACGCCGGCGGCCTCGGCGACCTCCTCGTAGCGGAAGCCCGCGATGCCGTCACGCGCGACGAGCTCTGCCGTCGCGGCGAGAATCTGCGCTCTCACACGCGCATTGCGTCCGCCGGGGCGCCGCGTGGGCGGCCGGTCACCAGTCCCGTCGTCCATCACCGCTCACCTCCTGCCCGGGTGCCGATTCTCGCCAGGCGCGCCATTGCCATGCAAGGCGCCGCAAAGTACCGTACCTAAAGCGACTGACTGTCGCTTTTAATCTTCCCCCTCCGACCAGACGAGTGCGTAGTGAAAGACACCCTGGAAACCGCCATCCACACCCAAGAGCATCGCTGGAGCACGCGCCTCGTCCTCTGGGCGGCCGTGCTGACCCTGGCCAACGTCCTGGCCGATGTCGTCATCGGCTCGCCGATGATGGTGCTGCCCCAATTGCTCGACCACTTCGACACCGATCAGGCCGCGTGGCTGAATGCCAGCGCGATGCTGGCCGGAGCCATCTGGTCGCCGTTGCTCGCGAAGACTTCTGACATCTTCGGCAAACGCCGGATACTCGTCGCCACACTGCTTCTCGCGTGCGTTGGAGCGCTCGTCTGCCTTGTTGCGCCGAATGTCTGGATTTTCCTGGCGGGACGTTTTCTCCAGGGCGCCGCGTTCGCCGCCGTCTTCCTCACGGTGGCACTCACCCGCCAAATCTGCAGCCCCGCAGTGGCGATGGCGGTGGTCGGACTCCTGACGTCCGGCTCGTCGCTCGTCGGAATCCTCGAACCGTTCCTGATGAAACCGATCATCGACTCGTTCGGCTACCGGAGCGTGTTCGTCGCCGCAGCGCTGCTCGCCGCGGTTTCCGCGCTGTGCGTGCGCACCCTGATCCCCGAGTCTCCGGTCCGCGGTACCGGCCGGATCGACGTGATCGGCGCCTTCCTGCTTGGCGGCGGGCTCGGCGCGGTGCTCGCCTACATCACCCTCGGACGGGATTACGGCTGGTTGTCGAGTGCCATGCTCACACTTCTCGTGGCCGGCCTTGCCGCGCTGGCGGGTTGGACGTATCTCGCGCTGCGGGTCGACGAACCCGTCATCGACATCGGATCTCTCAGCCGACCGATTCTGTTGACGCTCTTGGCCTTGGGCCTCGCGGCGGGCGCCTTCCGGAGCATGCTCCAGCTGACGGCGATCATCGCCCAGGTGCCCGGCGACCTTGGCTTGGGATACGGCCTCGGCGATGGCGAGACGATCGCGATACTGCTCGCCACACCAAATCTCGGCATTGTCGTCGGCGGGGTGGGCGCCGGGTGGATCGCCGGGCGGACGGGCCCCGCGCTGCCGCTGCTCGGCGGCATTGTCATTGGGGCAGTGGCGACCTCGGCGATGGTGGCGGGCGTGTCAGTGCTCCCGCTCGCGATCGCGTGCGGCGCCATGTTGGGTATCGCCGCCGGCGCGATCGGCGCTTCCGGCTACAACCTGGCGGTCGGCGCCGAACCGCCCGAACGGCAGGGCACGGTCGCGGGCCTGGTGTCGGTCGTGCTCGCCCTCGGCTCGGTGGTCTTCAACGTGGCCGGCGGCGAAGTGCTCAAAGCCACGCAAATTCCCGGTATTTCTGCCGCAGGCGCTCCGGTGAGCACGGCGACCGGCGTGTATCTCTACGTCGCGGTGGCGGCGGCGTTCTTCATCCTCGCGACGGTGCCGGCGACCATGCTGGTGCGCAATCGCGTCTAGCTCCGGTCGGGCGACCAGTACTCCAGCATCTCGGCGAATGTGTCGAACGCGGGCTTGGACACGCCGTAGGCCGCCTCGAAGTGGATGCTCAGCGGGAAGCCCAAACCGGCGACGCCGTCGATCACGCGCTTGTACAGGTCGAGCATCAGCTTGCGCTTCTCGCCCGGTTCGAGTTCGGCCAGCCGGGTGACGAATTCCTGCTCGGCGGCGACGGCCTCGTTGCCCGGGTCCTGGATGAGCCAGTTGATGAGCCCGACCTTCGACTCCATCTTCGGGACGAATCCGAAGGACAGCAGGATCTCGGGGCGGTGGTCGGTGGTCTTGGCGAATTCCGTCAGAAAGCCCACGATCGCGTCGGAGTACAGCAGCTGCGTCATGCCGTACGTGGCGCCCTGGTCGCACTTGAAGTTGAACCGGCCCTGTTCGCCGTCGCGCGTGGGAATCAGGATCGCACCGCGGTTGGGTACCAAGTCCTCGTAGATCGACAGCGCGTCGGTGGGTGCGACGCCTTCGCCCTCGCCGTCCTTCATCGTCCGCGGCACGCCGACGAACGCGATGCCGTCGAAGCCCGCGCCGCTGAGGGCGGTCAGCCGCTGCCGCAGTGCCGTCTCATCCAGGAAGGACGTCACCTGGGTGCACAGCCCGCGCAGGCCGGGCATTTCGGGTTTGAGGATCGACCAGTAGTCGAGGACGTCCATCCTCGGCTTCATCTCGATCGGACGGTCGTCGTCCTCGTCGATCATCCCGGGGATCATCACGTAGCGGATCCGGCCCTCGATGCCCGCCTCGGCGGACAGTGCGAGAACCTTGTGGGCTTCGTCGACGGCGTACTGTGCGCCCCGTTCCAGGGTCGGTGGCACGAGTTCCAGCGCGATGGTGTTCAGGGGCACCTGCTTGCTCCACATCTCATGACGTACCAACACGGCGGTGCGGGCGACATTGCCCGTTGGGCCTGCGCCCACCATCCGCCGGACCAATCCACCCTACGGACCCACCCTGGCAGTGCGGTCAGCCACGTCCGGATAGCAGCCGTGGTAAACCTCCCCCATGGCTGAACGTGTCTCCTTCCCCAGCTCCACCGGCCCGATGCTGGCGGGGTCGATCGACCTGCCCGAGGGCCCGGTGCGGGGCTGGGGCGTGTTCTCGCACGGTTTCACGCTGGGCAAGAACTCGCCGGCGGCGTCGCGCATCTGCAAGCAATTGGCCAGTGACGGTATCGGGATGTTGCGGTTCGACGCGCTGGGCCTCGGGGAGTCGGAGGGCGACTGGGGCGACGGCTCGTTCACCCACAAGGTCGACGACATCATCGAGGCCTGCAAGTTCATGACCGAGCGCGGCACGCCCGCCGACATCCTGATCGGGCACTCGTTCGGCGGCGCCGCGGTCTTGGCCGCGGCCCGGCAGGCCCCCGGTGTGCGGGCCGTCGTGACCGTGGGCGCGCCGATCGACCCGGTGCACGTCGAGCACCAGTACGACGCGTGCCTTGAGCAAGTGTTCGCCGAGGGCAGCGGCGAGTGGATGGTCGGCGGGCGCACCCTGACGCTCAAACGGGCGTTCGTCGAGGATGTCCGCGCCGCGCATCTCCACGACAAGATCAAGGCCTTGAAGATGCCGCTGCTGATCCTGCACTCGCCGACCGACAACACCGTCGGCATCGAGAACGCGAGCGCGATCTTCCGCACCGCGCGCCACCCCCGCAGCTTCGTGTCGCTGGAGGGCTCCGAGCATCTGCTCACCGGGCCCGGGCAGGCGCACCGGGCCGGCCGCATCATCGGCGCCTGGGCCGACGCCTATCTCGGCGAGCGTTAGTCGCGCACCAGCGCATCGCGGCCGGCCTGGATCATCTCTTCTCTGGCGACCACCTTCACGCGTTCGCGGCCCTGCACCTCGCCCAACGACATCTCGTGTGAGTCGAGCCGTTCCCACTCCGCCCACGTCGTGTAGTCGACACCGTTGTCGGACAGGTGCGACAAAATCGCGTCGGGATCGCCCACCTCGGGCACCCGCAGGCCCGGCAGGTCGGTCAGCAGACTGTTGACGGTCTCGGCGGCGTCGGACTTGGTGTAGCCGATGAGCCCGATCGGACCGCGTTTGATCCAACCGGTGACGTAGGTGGCGTCGACAAGCCCACCGTCGATGTCGATCACGCGGCCCGCGTCGTGCGGCACCACACCGGCATGGTGGTCGAACGGCAGTTCGGCCAGGTGCGAGGACAGGTACCCCACCGCCCGGTACACCGCCTCCACCGGCCAGTCGGTGAATTCGCCTGTGCCGCGGACGTTTCCGTCACCCTTGAGCTCGGTCCGTTCGGTGCGCAGCCCCTCGACCCGGTCGGTGCCGAGCACCGCGACCGGCGCCTGGCACAAATGGATGTGGATACGGTGCGGTGCGCCCGTGGGTTCACGCTCGAGGTACTTCATCATGGTGTCCACGACGAGCTTGGTCGACTTGCTCGTGTTGATCGCCTGCTGGCTGGCCTCGTCGATCTCGAAGCCCTCGGGGTGCACGATCACGTCGACGCTCGGCGAGTGGGAGAGCTCGCGGAATTCCATGGGGCTGAACTTGATCTGAGCCGGACCGCGGCGCGCGAACACGTGCACATCGGTGGCCGCGTTGGCCGCAAGGCCCTGATAGACGTTGCCGGGGATCTCGGTGGTGAGCTGTTCGTCGGCCGGCTTGGCCAGCATCCTGGCGATGTCGAGTGCGACATTGCCCGCACCGAGCACCGCCACGTTCTTCGCGGTGAGCGGCCAGGTCCGCGGCACGTCGGGGTGACCGTCATACCAGGAGACGAAGTCGGCGGCGCCGTAGCTGCCGGGCAGTTCGATGCCGGGGATGTCGAGCGCGCGGTCTCCGCGGGCGCCCGTGGAGAAGATCACCGCGTCATAGTGGCGGCGCAGGTCTGCCAGCCGGATGTCGGTGCCATAGTGGACGTTGCCGATGAAGCGAATCTCGTCGCGGGAGAGCACCCGGCGCAGCGCCTTGATGATCTCCTTGATGCGCGGGTGGTCCGGGGCGACGCCGTAGCGGACCAGTCCGTACGGTGCGGGCAGACGGTCGAACACGTCGACGCGGGCGTGCTCGTACTCCTTGGTCAGGATGTCTGCGGCGTAGATGCCCGCCGGACCTGCACCGATAACCGCTACTCGAATATGCCTCATAACCGCCTCACGTAATTAGGTAAGGCAAGCCTAAATATGTTCGCCGATGCCGCAAGGTTTACCCGGGGAGATTCGCGTCACGCCGCCGTCATCGGATACGCGGGCCGTGCGATAACTTCGCTACATGTCTGACGCAGCCACCCAGATCGCGTTCGTACAGGCCACTTGGCACCGCAACATAGTCGACCGCGCCCGCGAGGGTTTCACCGATCAAATCCGCACCCTGGGCTTCGCCGAGGACGCGCTGGAGTTCTTCGAAGTCCCCGGGGCATTCGAAATCCCGCTCACGGCAAAGCGTCTCGCCAACACCGGACGCTACCGTGCCGTCGTCGCGTCAGCCCTCGTCGTCGACGGCGGCATTTACCGGCACGAGTTCGTGGCCACCGCGGTGATCGACGGGTTGATGCGGGTGCAACTCGACACCGACGTGCCGGTGTTCTCCGTGGTGCTGACGCCGCACCACTTCCACGAGCACGACGAGCATGTCGGCTATTTCACCGAGCACTTCGTCAAGAAGGGCGCCGAAGCCGCCAACGCCGTCGCCGCGACGCTCGATCTGCACGCGTCACTGGGTCACTGAGCCGACGGCCCGGCGCACGTGCCCGGCCATGAGGTCGTACATGCGGCGGGTGACGTCGGCGTTGTCGCTCATGATGTTGTAGCCGTGGTCGACCCCGCGGACCTCGTGGTACTCGGCCAAAGCGCCTGCGGCCTCCAGCTTCTCGGCATACCGCCGGGCCTCGTCGCGCAACCGGTCGTATTCAGCGGTGACGATCAGTGCGGGCGCGATGCCCTCGATGTCATCGGCGTTGGTTCCCCACGCGGGTGAGGCGAGGCGGTCGCGGCGCTGGGCCGGGTCGGGTATGTAGGCGGTGTCGAAGACTTCGCCCATCCACGGTTTGAGTACGGCCTTGGCGCCCAAGGCGGAATGTTTGTCCTTGGTTGCGGTCACCAGGTCCAGCGGCGGGTAGTGCAATACCTGCAGGCTGATCGCCGGGCCGCCGTTCTCCATCGCGAGCCGCGATGCGGCGGCCGACAAGCTGCCGCCGGCGCTCTGCCCACCGACACACAACCGGCTGCCGTCCCAGTCCCGCTCGGGCGCTGCCGCCCAGCAGACCACGTCGTAGATCTGCTCGACCGGGGCCGGGAACCGGCGACGGGGCGCCAGCACGTAATCGGGGTTCACCACAACGACATTGGCGTGCGCGGCAAGGTAGCGACACCACGGGTCGTCCTGTCCGGGATGGCCGACGACGAAGCCGCCGCCGTGCACGTTGACGTACACGCCGGGTTTCGTCTCACCCGGATCCGGGTGATAGATCGTGGCCGTGACGTCACCGTGACGGGTCGCGATGACGGCCGACGTTGTGCGCCCGGGGATTTCGGGAAATCGGACACCCGGCTTGGGTGCCGGGTTGACGGTGGCGGAAAACAGCCGCGCCCATGCGTCGGCGATCACTGGCTTGGAGAGGATGGACACAGGATTCGACGATACCGATCGCTCAGGCGCGCACACCGTGTTCGAACGTGCGGATGATGGTCGGCGCGACGACGTGGCGCGCCAGCTCGCCGGCGGCGGCATCCTGACATCCCTTGAGCACCAAGGCGAACAGCGTGTGCTCGATCCAGGTGGCACTGAGCTCGGAGGAGAACACGCCCTCGGCCTGGCCGCGTTTGATGAGGTCCATGAGCGGCGCATCGTCGGGATGGTCGTCAGGCGCAATGTTGCGCGGGGAACCCGAGCGTTCAGGACGGAACATTAACATGAATAGTGTTCATGATAGCCGTATGGAACGATGCATAGGTGGTCACCCGCAGCCCATTGCGTCGTCGACAGCCGGTACAGGAACGCAGCAAACGGCGCGTCGAACGGATTCGGGCCGCGGCGATGGAACTACTGGAGGCTGATGGCGCTGACGCCGTAACGACCCGCGCCATCGCCGAACGTGCCAATGTTCCGGTCGCCACGGTGTACCAGTTCTTTCCGAACCGTGACGCGATCCTGCAGGAGATCGTGCTCGACCATCTCGACCGCCGCGACGCCGACGGCGCCGCGGTTCTCGCCGCGCTCAACCCGCGCAGCCTGGGCGAGGTGATCCACGGGATCTTCGAGTTCCACTACGAGCATCTGCGGGCCCACCCGCATCTGGTCACACTGCATTACACGAGCCTCGCCCGGGGTCTGCTCGCCGATCCGCGGCTGCGCCGCGCCGAGTTCGCCGACGCCCTGCACGGCGCGCTGCTGCAGTGGGGGCTGCTGCGTCCCGGCACCGATCCGCTGGTCACCACCGTGGCCGTCGAGATGGGTGACCGCGTGCTCGAGCTCGCCTATCGGGCGGGCCCGGCCGGCGACCGCGCCGTACTCGCCGAGGGCGAACGTGCGCTGACCCAGTACCTGCAGACCTACGCCGCGACCACCTGACCGGTCGTGCGCTGCTTGGCCACGGCGAATCTCGCGACCGTGTTGACGAACGTCGCGAGGTCCTCGGCCCGGCCGACCGGCACCCCGGTGCCGATCACCCACGACCGACCGTGCCGCTCGAGCGCGAGCTCGTGCACCGGTTCACCGAAAAGCGTGCTGCGAATGCCGGGTGCGTCCGCGTCCTGCCAATCGCGCACGATGTGCACCTGCATGGGCCTGCCGTCGAGGTGGCGGATCCGCACTCCGCAGGCAGTTGTCGTGACGGCGATCGTGCCCGTCGGATAGTCCCCGCCGATGCCGACCTGGATGGCGTCGTCGAGCACCGGAACGGTCAACAGAAGCGTTCCGGCGCCGAGCTCGGCGAGGAGCTGATCGAGGTCGGCAGACAGCAGTGTGAGCGAGCGAGCGGGCATGTCACTAATGATTATCATTTTCATGTGCTCGCCGCACATGTGCCAGCTCAGCTCTCTCCGCTGCCACCCACTTCGGCAGGCAACGGCGGCGGCAGCGGTGTCGACGGAGTGGTGGTCTCCTCGGAGGCCGATGCGCCCGGCCCATGGAAGTCGACCATCGGTTCCTCGCGGATCACCCGCTCACCCGCGCTCAGGACCAGCGACTTCGCCGTGACGAGGTACTCGATGCCGGCGTTCTCGGCGAGGAACGAACCGTCGTCGGAGCGGGTTGCCGGGATGACGAGCCGCGCGCCGTCGCGCACGCGGACACCGCGGTACTCGTAGTCGCCACCCGACACCGTGCAGATCGCGACGCGCGACTGCTCGGTGCTGCCGAAGAGCACCGTCGCGTCCGCACTCTCGCAGCGCGCCGTGGAATCGATGTAGCCCTGGCCGTCGCTGGCGGGCGCGGCAACGGCCGTGGGTATCCCGGCAACCAGCAGGGCGAGACCCGTCGCCGCGGCGACGGCCGAAAGTCGCAGTGAGAACTTCGAATCCAACATCGGTTTCCACTGAACCACGGCTTTGCTGTTGACGGGGGCGTCAGCGCCGAGGCACTACCGAATCGTTAGCCGCCCGATACATACCGGGATCTACAACAGATTGCGCAGCTGCTCGATGAGCTTGACCCGGTCGGCCGGTGTCGCGCCGATCGGCACGACGTTGAGCGTCGTGACGCCGGATTCGCGGAAGGCGGCCAGCCGTTCCTTGACGAATCCCGCGCTGCCGATCAAGGAGACGTCGCGCACGAGCTCATCGGGCACGGCCTTGGCGGCGGCCTCCTTGTCGCCGGCCAGATACAGCTCCTGGATCCGGTCGGCCTGGGCGCCGTAGCCGTAACTCGTGGCCAGCGCGTGATAGAAGTTCTTGCCCTTGGCGCCCATGCCGCCGATGTAGAGCGCGAGATGCGGTTTGACGAACTCGCGCAGCGGCTCCACGTCGTCGCCGATCGCGAGCACCGGGCCGGCGTATACGTCGAGATCGCCCAATGCCGGATCTCGTTTGGCCCGGCCCGCTTTCAGCGCGTCACCCCACACGTCGTTCGCCTTCTCGGGCAGGTAGAAGATGGGCTGCCAGCCTTCGGCGATCTCGGCCGCGAGTTCGACGTTCTTGGGGCCGAGTGCCGCAAGCAGCACCGGAATGCGTTCGCGCACCGGCTTGTTGATGAGCTTGAGCGGTTTCCCGAGCCCCGTCCCCTGGTCTGCGGGCAGCGGGATCGTGTAGTGCTTGCCCTCGTATTGCAGGCGTTCGCGCCGCCACACCTGACGGCAGATGTCCACCACTTCGCGCGTCCGGGCGATCGGCGCGTCATATGGCACGCCGTGGAAGCCCTCGATGACCTGCGGGCCGGACGCCCCGAGCCCCAGGGTGAACCGGCCGTCGGAGACGTAGTCGAGGCCCGCGGCCGTCATCGCGGTCAGAGTGGGAGTGCGCGTGTAGAGCTGCAGGATTCCCGACGCCAACTGCACGCGTTCGGTGCTGGCCGCCAGATAGCCGAGTGCGCTCACGGCGTCGAACGAGTACGCCTCCGGCACGAAGACGATGTCGAGGCCGGCCCGCTCCAGGTCGGCGACCTCGGCGGCCACTTCCTTGAAACCGCCCGCATAGTTGATGCCCAAGCCGATCCGCATGCTCATCGCCCCTCGAGCGCTTCCTGCTGGATGCGCTCGAACTGCGCACCCATCGCCTCGGCCAGGGCCTGCGCACCCGACAGCGGCCGCACCATGACCATGAAGTCGTCGATCAGACCGTCGTCATCGGTGTGGATGAAGTCGCATCCGGTGATCCGCTTGCCCGCCACCGTGGTCTCGAAGACCAGTGCGTGGTCGCGGCTGTTCGCATCGCCGATCTCCCGGAGGTACTGGAAGTCCTCGAACACCCGCATGACGCCGCGCAGAATCGCTGCGGTGATGGGCTTGCCGACGTAGGGCTTGAACGCCACCGGGCTGGTGAACACGACGTCGTCGGCCAGCAACGCGGCGATCGCGGCCTCGTCGCGAGCCTCGACGGCCTGGCGGAAAGGATGCATCCGGCACCTCGCATAGTCACTTTGTTGAGTAGGTGCCGCTGACGCTAGGTCGCGCCGGGTTCGAAGTCCATATGCGATTAATCACTTTGTTGACTATTCACTTCGGTGTACGCTGCGCGCGTGGCGTTACGCGACGCGGTCCTGGCCGCCCTGTTGGAAGGTGAATCCTCCGGATACGACCTGGCCAAGAGCTTCGACGCGTCGGTGGCCAACTTCTGGACCGCGACGCCGCAACAGCTCTATCGCGAACTGGACCGCTTGGCCGCCGACGGCCTCATCCGGTCGCGCATCGTGCAGCAGGAGCGCAGGCCCAACAAGCGGATGTACTCGTTGACCGAGGCCGGCCATGATGCAATCCGCGCCTTCACCGCAAGGCCGCCCAAGCCCTCGACGATCCGCGACGAGCTGCTCATCAAGGTCAACGCCGTCGACGCGGGGGACGCCGCCGTCGTCGGGGAGTTGGTCGCCGATCAACTGCGTTGGGCCACCGAGAAACTCGCCCGCTATGAGCGCATGCGGGACCGGATGCTCGGCGGCCGCACGGAAGCCGAATACCTGCGCGACAGCGCGCGGGTGGGGCCGTACCTGACGTTGTTGCGCGGAATCTCGTTCGAGCAGGAGAACATTCGCTGGGCCGAGCACACCCTGTCGGTTCTCGAACACCGCTCGGCCGTTCGCGGCTAGGGCTCGAGGCTGCGCAGCGTCCGGCGCACGTAGTCGTCGAGCAGCGCATCGCGCGTCGGCCAGTCGTTGGTGGTTACCAGCAGCGCGTAGAACCCGAGCAGGAAGAACACCGCACTGTTCATCGCGTTGACGTCCGCGGCCACCTCGCCGCGTTCCTGAGCGAGCCCGATCTCGCGGGCGACCCCGACGATGATCGGGTGGTCCCGACCGTCCTCGGCGGGCCGGGTCTGGGAAAAGTGCAGCGCCAGAAAATCTTTGAACAACAAGTCGCCGAGCCGGCGTTCGAGGTTGATCACCAGGCGCATCGACTCACGCAGCGCCGAGGCCAGATCGTGCGGCTTGCGCAGATACTGCGCGAACTGCTTGGCGATGCGTTCCTCTTCGCGCTGTTCGAGTTCGAGCAGCACGTGCTCCTTGGTCGGGAAGTGGAAGAAGAACGTGCCATGGGCGACCCCGGCGGCGGCCACGATCGCGCCTACATCGGCATCGGCCATGCCGGCCCGTTTGAATTCTGCGATCGCTGCGCCCATGAGACGCTCCCGTGTCTGCAGGCGCTTGGTCTCCCGCGCCGACAGCCCGTCCGCCACCGCCATGTCCGTTCCTTCTCGTCGACCCGCTTCCGGCTCGACAGTATCCCGGCGACCGAATGCCGGTTACGCGGCCGCGTCGCGAAGGATTTCCTGCAGCCGTTCCAGCGGATCGCCCGTTTCGGGGTCGAGCCGGTTTTCCGACTGGTCCGGCGCTCCCCCACCCGACGTGGGCGGCGGCGCGACGGGGGCCGCGGCAGGCGGTGATTGCGGGGGCGGCGGAGGTATCGCACGGACCGCCTCGATCTTGCGGTCGAGCCGGGCGAGCGCGTCGGCGCGCACAGCCTGCCGCTGCGGGTCGGGGTCGCCGTTGCCGGCGAAGCACCCGTCCGGAGCCTGTTCGACGACGGCCTTGGCGGCGAGATAGCGGGCGGCCGCGGTCTCACTGTCGAAGACGCCTGCCGCACGGTCCCCGAGTGTTTCGCGGACGAGCACGAGATTCACCAGGACCGGACAGGATTGCGAAATGTCGGTACGGGCCAGCGCTTCCGAGAACTGCCGGTCGGCGTCCTCCAGCCGGTTCTCCAGAACCGCGCGGGCACCGTCGGCGTAGTACGCCCTGGCGGGCTCGACGACATTGAGCACCCGCAGCACGGCCACATCACCGGCCATCGCCCCGGCGTCGCGATCGGCGAAGTTCGAGACGGCGGACTGGCCCGCGACACCGACCGACACCAGCTTGAGCACCGCGATGACGAGTAGCAGCGCGACGGGTGCGGAGAACACCAACAGCTTGCGGCGCAGGGTCATGGCAGCGCCCCTACGTCGACGGGCCGGATGCGGCGAAACTCGCGCAACGTCAGGTACAGCTCGATCAGGATGAGGATCGCGGCCAGGCCGGCGAAGATCCAGTAGAGCTCCAGGCGCGCGGCCACCGTCGTCGCATCGGCCGCCCGGGTCGTGCCCTCGTCGTCCGGAAGCACCTCGGCGAGCGGCGCGGTGTCGCTGCGCAACACGTACGGCACCCCGATCTGGTCGGCGACGCCACGTAACGCGGCGACCTCGGTACGGCCGTAGTTCAGCACCGCGCCACCGTCGACTGCATTCTCCTGCAGCTCGAATCGCCGTTGTGGCGCTTCGGATCCCACCGCGCCGGCGCCGAGGTAGAACACGAGGTTCTGTGCGCGCGGGAACTGCTGCCTGGCGCTGATGAGCTGATAGCGCAGCACGGTGCCCGCCGCACCGACATTCGTGAGTTCGTCGGGCGCGGCCTCCGGCGTCATCGCGGCGAGCAGCGGCCGAAGACTCCAGGTGTCGGCGGACAGTGGCCAATCCACCGAGGGCCGTGACGTGAATCCGAGAACCGAGAACCGCGCGTCGGGGTAGCGGTCGATCAGCGCGGCGATGTCGTCGTGCGCGGCCGCCATGCGCGTTCGCCCGTCGACGTCGCGCACCGACATGTCCGCCGACCGGTCCAGTACCACAAAGACATTCGGCTCCCGGTCACCGGCAGCCCGGGCCGCCGCCTGCTCATCGCTGCCGATCGTCGGACGGGCCGCGGCCAGCAGCAACAACAGTCCGGCCGCGGTCATCCCGGCCCAGCGCCACATCACCGTGCGGGTGCGTTCGCTGTCGGGTCGCCGACGCAGCACCACGACTCGGGCGACGACCACGAGCACCGCCACCGCCGCGAGCAGCAGCGGAGGGAGTACGGGTTGTAGGGTCACCGGCGCACCACCACCACCGGCCACAGCGACAGGGCGACCACTGCCAGCATAGCCACCACGATCCCGACATCGGGTGTTTCGACGGACCGGGTGGCGTTGTCCCCACTCGACGCCGCACTCGGCGGGTGGTCTCTGATGTCGTCGAGCTGCCCATCGACCGTCGCACCGGCCTCAACGGACCGTCCACCGGTGCTACGCGCGAGCTCGTCGAGTGGTCCCCCACCAGTGTCGGTGGCGAGCACGTTGACCTGGACTCCCGCGGCGGCGGCCATCCCGCGGACGCGTTCGTCGGTGAACAACTGCGCTCCGCCCGGCCCCGGAAGCGATTGCGGGCCGACATAGATCAGCGACCGGCGCTGCGGGGTCTTCTCGTCGAACGTCGGGAAACCGGTCAGGCACAGTGCAAGAACGTCTTCGACATTCTCGGCGTAGTCGACGTAGGACACCGGCGCGACGAACGGCTCACCGTCCTGCTGTTCGACCGGCTGCGCGTACGCACCGAATTGACTTGCGGCGTACTGGTAATCGCGGGTCAGTGGAATGACCCGCCGATTTGCCGAGGTGAGCCCGATCCGCTCGGTGCCGAACGAGGTGACGCGCTGGGCGAAGTAACGCATCGTCGCCGCGACCGCGGGTTCGGATACCGGCGCGCCGACACACACCATGATGTCCTCGGGCGCAAGGGCTTCGCTGGTCTGCTTGGTCGACGGCAGGCCCATCGGGCGGGCTGTGACGAGAACGGCTGCCGCGAACGCCGTGACGAGCAACGCGATCGACACGCAGGCGGTGATCGTGCGCACACGCACGGCGCGTAGGTATTCCGGCAATCGTGTCAGGCGCCGGGTGTTGGCCAGCGGGCGCAGCCGTTGACGGTCGACGGGGTGCGGCCACAGGAGCGCGTGAACCACGCAGCCGGCCAGCGCCACGCAACCGACGATGACCACGATCCACCAGATCAGCTCCATGCGCGGATCAGCTCCTCGGCAGATTCGCTTGCCACGCCCACGTCGACCGTCGAACGATCGTTGAACTGCACGTCGGTCAACTCCGACAGAATCGGCGCGGCCGGGGCGAGCGTGCTCGCCGCGATGTCGTCGACCTGCATGTACTGCGCGCGAATTCCCGTCGTCGCGTGCAGGAACTTCCGCAACTCCCGGCTCAGCGCAGCGCCGGCAGGTCCAGCAGCCAGATCTCCTGCACGATAACGGTTTCCGATCGACCGGACGGCACGCGTGGCTCGGCGCTTGATCAGCTCCTCGCGGGCAGCTCCAAGGATCGGCAGATCACGCAGCTGCTGATCGGAGGACGTCAGAACGAACACCGCTGTGTACCAGACGATCAGCACCACGATCAGCGCCCCGGCGAGCCACCACCAGGACGACGAGTACGGAGACGGGCCGATCACGTACCGCAACAAGTCATCCGGCACGAGCGTACACCCCCGTCATCGCGGTCAGGGCCGCCCGGATCCGCTGGCTGCTGCCGATCCGGGCGTGCGGGATGCGATGCGTCGTCAGGAACTCCGAAAGCTGTTCTCGCCGCGCCTCTTCAGCACGTTGATACGCGTCGATCACGTGCCTGTCCAGTTTGTCGAGCACGAAGCTGCCGTCGGCGACATCGAACGCGCGTCCGTCGTCATCGGTGCCTGCCACCGCGGACGCGTCGGCGACCATGGTCCACAACACGTCGTGGCGCGCGGTCAGGGAGCGCAGGACGTCGGCCAGCCGATCGCTGACCTCGGGTTCGTCGGACACGACGAACACGAGCAGCGGGTGCCGGTAGTGCCGGGCCACCCACTGCAGTTGCACGAGGATGTCGCTCGGGCCGGGTTCGGTCGTCGCGTGGTGGTGGAACCGATGCAGCATGCTCTCGATGTGGGTCTCGCCGCGACGCAGCCGGATGTCGACACAGCCGCGACGGTCGCCCAGCACCATGCCGATCTCGTCGGAACGGGGAAGGGTGATGAGACCGATCGCGCCGATGATGTTCTCTGCGACATCCCTTTTCGGCTCACCCGACGGCGCCAGCGCCGACGTGTTGCGTCCCGCGTCGGCCACCACGAGGATTTTGTGGTGTTTCTCGGAGACGAACCGTTTGATCAGAGTGTGGCCCGAGCGCGCCGACGCCTTCCAGTCGATGTCGCGGACGTCGTCTCCGGGGACATAGGGACGTAGTTCGTCGAATTCGAGGCTGCGCGTGTGGATCAGCGCGTAGCGGCCGCCTTCGAGCAGGCCGCCGGCGTCGCGGCCGAAATACGCCTTGGCAGAGTCGAGATGCTTGCCCACGGTGGTCCCACCGACCTCACGGGACGGGAACCGCGCGCAGCACCGCGTCGACGACGACGTCGGGGGTGACCCTTGCGCTGGCGGCCTCGAAGCCCAGGATCAAGCGATGCCGCAAAACGCGATGGGCAAGCCGGGCGATGTCATCGGGCACGACGTGACCGCGGCCCCGCAGCACCGCCAGCGCCCGGGCGGTTCGGCAGAACGCGATCGTGGCACGCGGGCTGGCCCCGTATTCGATGAGCCGGGCGAGGTTGGCGGGCAGGTGCTTGTCGGGTTCCCGCGTGACGCCCACCAGACGGCTCGCGTATTCGATCAACGCACGGTCGAGGTGTACGGACCGGACGATGTCCTGGACGCGGCGCACATCGTCGATGCTGACGACGGGTGCGGCGCGGTGCGCCCGGTCGTACAGTCCGGCGTCCATCCGCTCGATGATCTCGACCTCGTCGTCGGTCGACGGGTAGTGCACGAGTTCCTTGAGCATGAACCGGTCGGTCTGGGCCTCCGACAGCGGATACGTGCCTTCCTGATCGACCGGGTTCTGCGTCGCCATCACCAGGAACGGTTCGGGAATCGGATATTCGACGCCCGCGATCGTGGTCTGGCGTTCCTCCATCGCCTCGAGCATCGCGCTCTGGGTCTTGGCGCTCGAGCGGTTGATCTCGTCGAGCAGCACGATGTTGGCGTGCACCGGGCCGAGCTGCGTGGCGAACGAGTTGGTGGCGGCCTCGTAGATCTGCGTGCCGATGATGTCGCTCGGCAACAGGTCGGGCGTGCACTGGATGCGGCGAAAGCTGCCGTCGATGGATTCGGCCACGACGCGCGCGGCCGTGGTCTTGGCCAATCCCGGGACGCTTTCGACCAGCAGATGGCCGCCGGCGAGCAGCGCGACGAGCATCGATTCCCGCAGATGGTTCTGCCCCACGACCTTGGCCGAGAACGCCGACGCGACCGCGCCGACGATGTGCTGGGCTTCGGCCACGTCACGCTGGTCAAACTGCAATCGCGGTGCTGTCATGGGTCCTTCCGATACGGCTCCTCCCCTGCCG
This sequence comes from Mycolicibacterium wolinskyi str. Jessa 2025, assembly GCF_049241375.1. Lineage (NCBI taxonomy): Bacteria > Bacillati > Actinomycetota > Actinomycetes > Mycobacteriales > Mycobacteriaceae > Mycobacterium > Mycolicibacterium wolinskyi. The sequence continues at coordinate 92,699 of NZ_CP185960.1, read as the reverse complement.
TATGTACCCAGGCTTTGCCAATGTCATGCACGAGGTGGCGTTTACGCCTGCGACAACGCCTCCGACGACATCACCGGGATGTGCGGTGCACCGGGCTGCAGCCAGGTGGCGACGTTGCGCACGTAGTCCTTGAAGACCGCCAGCGGATAGGGATCCTCCTTGATCTGCGTGCCCGGCAGTTCGGTGACGAAGGACGGCGCGCCGCGATCGGTGTCCCAGTTGTAATCGGCGAAGTGGTGAAACGTCGATTCGGCGAGTGCGCGGCCCATCGGGCGACCGTCCGCGGTGACTTCGCCGTCGAGCAGCACGGCGAGATTGAAACGCCGTCCGGTCGCCTTGCTGCGTCCTTGCGCCAGGACCGACGTGAACGAACCTGTCGGTGACACCAGCCCCTCGTGCGGGTGAGCCGGAAACCACTCGATCCGCCCGCTCGCGGTCTTGTCCGTGCGCAGAAGTTCGTGCACCGGACCGTCGGTCAGCACCGGCTGGTAGTCGCCGTTCGCGCCGGAGTGATAGTTGGGCCATGAGATGTCCGGGTTGTCCGGGTCGTCGCACATCGTCGCCGGGTCGATGCTCTTGTCGTGGAACTCGTTGACGACGCCGAGCGATCCGAGGCAGTTCAGGCAACATCCCAGATCTTGGTGATCGCGAGCGGTGAGAACTCCGCCGCCGTTCTCCCGGAATCGGAGGATCGCGGCCGCCTCGGTGGCGGTCAGACCGTCGCCGACGTCGACGCACATGAGCCACAGCTGATCGAATCCCAGTTCATCGACGCGGCTGAGCACCGGGTCGTCGGCGTTGTCGACGCGGTTGCGCGCGACCACCTGATGCCCGGCCGCCGTCAACTCCTCGGCCAGCAGCGAGAACCGGCTGACATCCCAGTCGTTGGGAGTCTCCGCAATCGTGGTCTGCAGCAGTATCTTCGACATCGGGGTTACCTTTCGTGTCCGTCGAACCAAGACTGGCCGTTGTGCGGCCGGACCGGACCCTTGGAAATCCGTGGTCAACAGTCCGTAGTGGAACGACGCGGCCCCGCGGTCGGTTCACCGGGTCAGTCGGTCTGCAGGGTCAGCACACTGATGTCGGGTGGCGCGCCGACGCGCACGGGCGGACCCCAAAAACCCGCGCCGCGAGAGACGTACAACTGCGTGTCGCCGAAATTGGACAACCCGGCGAGCGACGGTTGCACGGCCTGCACCACATAGTGGAACGGCCACATCTGCCCGCCGTGCGTGTGTCCCGACAGCTGCAGGTCCACCCCGCGGTCGGCCGCCTCGGCCACCTGGACCGGCTGGTGCGCGAGCAACACCGTCGGCCGCGCCCGATCCGTACCGTCCAGCGCGCGGTCGAAGTCCGGGGGCTCGGCGATGGACTCACCGGCGACGTCATTGACCCCGACCAGATCGAACCCGGCACTCCCGCGCCGAATCAGCGTGTTCTCGTTGCGCAACGTGTGGATACCCAGCCGGTCCAACTCGCGAAGCCATGCGGTCGTGCCGTCGACGAAGTACTCGTGATTGCCCGTCACGAAGAAGGTTCCGTCACGAGAAACCATATCCCGCAACGGTTCTGCGGCCGCCCCGAGTTCCTCGACCGTGCCGTCCACGAGGTCGCCCACGATCGCGACGAGGTCCGGTGCGGTCTCGTTTATCATCTCGACGATCCGCTCGGTGTGCGCACGCCCCGCCAACGGACCGAGGTGAATATCCGACACCACGGCGATCCGAAACCCGTTGAACGCCGGATCGAGTCGGCGTAGCCGCACCGGCACACGCAGCAGATCCGGTGGCCCGAGCGCGCTGGCCATGCCTGCCCCGACCAAACCGGCCGACGCCACACCCGCGGCCACGGCGCTCGCACGGGCCAGGAACAGCCGCCGGTTGACGGCCGGCTGTGGGTCCTCGACGGCGGGTGGTTCGGGCGCACGCCGCACCCAGCCGCGCAGCGCCAGCCGAACCGGCTCCAACACGAGCAAGGTGAGGAACAGGTAGACCGCCAGGGCGAACCAGACATAGCCGGGCCACGCGAACCACGCCGACTCGGTCAGCCCGATGACCCGCGGCAGGATCAGCGTCGCGAACAACAGCACGGCGAGCGCGAGAAGGATCGTGGTGAGCAGCCACCGCGTGCGACCCGGCGACGTCGTGTTCTTGATGACGCGGACCCAGATGTAGAAGTGCATCAGCCCGAGAATCGTGGCGAGAACGACGATGAACATGCACTTCCTCTGCGGGTCGGATGTTCATCAGCTTATTTCGCCACCAAACTAGGGCTTGAGCATGATCTTGACCGCGCCGTCCTCCTTCTTCTGGAAGATCTCGTAGGCGTGCGGGGCTTTGTCGAGGCTCAGGACGTGGGTGGCGAATGTGTCGACGCCGAGCGGGTCGTCGTCGGTGAGGAGCGGCATGATGTCGTCGGCCCACTTCTTGACGTTGGCCTGGCCCATCCGCAGCTGGATCTGCTTGTCGAACAACGTCATCATCGGCATCGGGTCCGCCATGCCGCCGTAGACACCGATCAACGACACGGTGCCGCCGCGGCGCACGATGTCGATCGCCGAGTAGAGCGCATCGAGCCGGTCGACCCCCGCCTTCTGCATCATGGGTTTCGCGATCGCGTCAGGTAGCAACGCGGTCACCTTGTGCATCATCGACGCGACGGGTGAACCGTGCGCCTCCATGCCGACGGCGTCGATCACCGAGTCGGTTCCCCGCCCCTCGGTCATGTCGCGGATCACGTCGCCCAGCGGAACGCCGAGCGAGCGCAGATCGACGGTACGAATCCCGCGGGACTTCGCCCGTTCCAAGCGTTCCGGCACTAGATCGGCTGCGATGACGTCGTAGCCGAGGTGCTGGGCGATCCGGGCCGACATGTCACCGATGGCCCCCAGCCCCAGGACCGTCACCGAACCGCCCTTCGGGATCTCGGCGTACGCGACGGCCTGCCACGCCGTCGGCAAGACGTCCGACAAGTAGACGAACCGGGAGTCCGGCGGCCCTTCGGGGACCTTGATGTGGGTGAACTGGGCCTGCGGCACGCGCAGGTACTGGGCCTGTCCGCCGGGGACCTGACCGTACAGCTCGGAATAGCCGAACAGTGCGGCCCCCATGCCCTGGTCGCGCACCTGCGTCGTCTCGCACTGCGTGTAGAGCTGCTGGTCGCACATGAAGCAGTGCCCACACGAGATCTGAAACGGGATCACCACGCGGTCACCGACGGCGAGCCCGTCGACTTCGGAACCCACCTCGCGCACGATGCCCATCGGTTCGTGGCCAAGGATGTCGCCCTCGTGCATGAAGGCCCCCAGCACCTCGTACAGGTGCAGATCGGATCCGCAGATGTTGGTCGACGTCACCTCGATGATGGCGTCCGTGGGTTCCTGGATCTCGGGATCCGGCACGGTATCCACCCGCACATCGCGGCGCCCATGCCAGGTAACAGCTTTCACAGCAAGACTCCCATCGCCGATGTTGCGGTGTGGCTACCCCGGCGGCCGTTCCCCAAACACCTGGCCCGGGCATACTGCTGTCATGCGATTGAGGGGTCGATGCGATGTCTGATGACCGCGTGGCAGCATTCGAGGATCTCGTAGGTCTGCTCGACTACCCGATGTTCGTCGTCACCGCGAGGGCCGGGGACAGGTTGGGCGGCTGCCTCGTGGGTTTCGCCACGCAGTCGAGTATCAATCCGCCGATGTTCCTGGTCGGTCTGTCGCGCAAGAACCATACGTTCTCGATCGCGCAGGATGCGACACACCTGGGCGTACACCTGGTGTCACGTAACGAGATCGACCTCGCCCGCTGGTTCGGCACCCAAACCGGCGATACGGTCGACAAGTTCGAATGCTGCCGCTGGCACGAAGGTCCGGCAGGCACCCCGATCCTCGATGCCGCAGGCGCATGGTTCGTGGGAGCGATCACCGAGAGATTCGACCTCGGCGACCATGTCGGGTATCTGCTGAAACCTGTTGCCGCGCACGCGACGGGGCGCCCGCACACCTGGGTGAGCTTCACCGACGTGAAAGATCTCGAACCCGGCCACGAAGCCTGACGTGTCGGCGATCAACAGGATTCGAGTCTGGCGGCGAGCACAGCGGTCCACTCCGCGAGGTACCGGTCGTCCGGGACGTGGGACCGCGTCCGGTGTACGAGATGGCTCGTGAAGCGGACGCCGAGGATTCCGTTGACTCCCAGCGCCGCCAGCGCCTCGCAATCGCTCTGCGGCAGTTGCGGTTTCCACGCGCTGATCCACTCGGCGAGTTCGCCGTTCAGCCCGTCGATGAGCGCACTGTAGGCAGCATCAAGGCGCGCTGAGCGCCCGGCCGGGGTTCGCGCGGCGATCTGGAGCATCTCGATCTCCTCGTCGACGACGCCGAGCAGGTAACGGCCGAGGACCGTGAGCTCGGCCCGCAAGTCGTCGAGCCCGGCGAACAACGCGCGGATGTCTCGCATGGCGCGACGGCGGTCGAGCTGCCGATCGATACCCGCTTCCAGCAGGGCGTCCTTCGACTTGAAGTGGCGGTACAGGGCTCCCGATCCCGGTGCCAGGCCCGCCGCGGCCTCGATCTGCGAAACGCTCGTCGCATCGAAACCCTTGTCGCTGAACAACCGCATCGCCTCGGTGACCAGGCGTTCACGCGTCGGCGCAGGTGCAGCCATTGACCTCTCCAAAGTGATCACTTACCTTATGCAAGACTCTACTTTACGGCTGCGGATACCGACAGTGGGGAGCCCAGATGCCGCAAGACGATTCCGTGCCGCGCGGGCGGATCCGCCGGACGATGCCCTTGGCCGGGTTCACCGCCCGGGCCGTCGGAGGCCGCTTCGTCGCGGAGTTCCGCCAACGGTCCGGCGACACCGATGCCGTGACTCGCTTCCACGAGCGCACCGCCGATCGCTACACCGACCTGCTGGGACATTCCCGCGGCGTGCTGATGAAAGTCGGCCAACTGATGTCGATGGTCGACGGCGACGCGTTCGGCAGCGGCGGCTTCTCGCCATACCAGAAGGCGCTGACCCGATTACGCGCCGACGCTCCGCCGATGGACGTTGCCCTCATACGTGACGTGCTCGGCGCCGAACTCGGAGACGCGGTCGACCTGTTCGCCGAATTCGACGACGAACCCATGGCGGCCGCGTCGATCGGGCAGGTTCATCGGGCTGTCCTGCGGGACGGTCGAGACGTCGCCATCAAGATCCAGTATCCCGGTGTGGCACAAGCCATCCGCGATGACCTGGCCAACACCGAACTGCTTGCGACGGTCATGAGGTTCGCGACCGCGGCCGCCGGAGTCGCCGCGGATGTCCGAAGCCTCGCACGCGAAGCGGCAGCCCGCATCGCCGAGGAGGTCGACTATCGACACGAAGCACAAATGATCACCCGGTTCGGTGCTCTCTATCGCGGCCATCCGTTCATCCGTATCCCCGAAGTCATCCCCGAGGCATCCGGCGACCGAGTACTGACGATGACACTGCTGCCCGGAATGGATTGGGAGACAGCGCAGCACGCCGACCAGGAGCTGAAGAACCGGTGGACCGAGATCATCGCGCGGTTCGTGCACGGGAACTTCCGCCATGGGAATCTGCTGCACAACGATCCCCATCCCGGCAACTATCGCTTCGGCGCCGACGGCACTGTGGGCTTCCTGGACTTCGGATGCGTGAAGGTCTTGCCCGAGCGGCTTCGGCACCCGTGGGTCGCGATGAACCGCGCGGCGCTCGAAGGCCGGTTCGACGACTGTCGCGCGCTGATGGCCGAACTGGGCTTCTTCGCCACAGGGCGTCCCATCACGTTGGACGAACTGCGGTCGTGGTGGGACGTGTTGCTCCACGAGATGACGGACATGCCTCAACCTGTCACCTACACGTCAGCCGCCACGGCACGCTTGATGCACGCCTTGTTCTCGCCCAGCGCCGACAATCCCGTCAATCGGATGCTTGTGCCCGAGGACTTTTCGATGTTTCCCCGGGTTCAGCTCGCGTTGACCCATATCGGCGCCGGCATGAACGCGTCCCTGTATGCGAAGGCGCTCATGGATGACATGGACGGCGTCGCCGAGCCCGTCACGGAGTTGGGCAGGCGCCACCACGAGTGGGTTCGCCAACGCGGACTTCCGATGGCATTGGACAGCCACGCTCGTCGGTGACGGCGGTCATGGCTGCTCGATGCGCGCGCCCAACTGGCCGACCACCGAGAAGAGATTGGCGACTCCCCAGTGTTCGACGATGCGGCCGTCGCGTACCCGCATCGCGTCGACCGTCTCGAATTGGACTGGCCGCCCGGTCGGCGCGATACCGAGGAAGTCTCCGTGGTGGGTCCCGTGGTAGGTCTTGTAGGTCGTCACCAGATCACCGTCGACCGTCTGCCAGTGGATCTCCGGGCGGAAGTCCGGGAAGGCCTCGCGCAGGCGGCGGTACAACACCCGGACGCCGTCTTTGTCGGGTGTCGTCCCCGGTTGCGGCGTGTGATCGACGAAGTCGTCGGCGAAGAGTTCTTCGAACAACTCGAAGTTCCCTTTCCCCTGCACCTCCTCGGTGTTGCGCCGCACCACTGCCACGGCCTGTTCTTCGCGCTCGGTGTGCGTCATCGGCTCTCCTTCCGGACGGACACCGTGTCGGTGCCCGAATCATGTTCGCGCTCGCGCCAATTGGCCAACAGTCGCAGCGCTGTGTCTGAGGCCGAATCGGGCTCTGCAGTGTAGACGATCAACACCTGGTCCTCGTCACCACTCGGATTGAGGGCCTGGTATTGCACGGTGAGGTCGCCGACCACGGGGTGGTGATAGCTCTTGGTTCCGGTGGTCCGGCGCTGGACATCGTGGCGGGCCCACCAGGTGCGGAACTCGTCGGAATGTATCGACAGCTCACCGACGAGCGCCGACAGCTTGGGGTCGTCCGGGTAGCGGCCGGCGTCGTGGCGCAACATCGCGACGGTGTCCATGGCGACCTGGCGCCAGTCCGTGTAGAGCTCGCGAGCGTGCGGGTCCAGGAAGACGAAACGGGCCTGGTTGCGCTGGGGCGCGGGCAGGTGGCGGAACTCGGTGATCAGCGCACCGGCCAGTCGATTGTGCGCGAGGACATCCAACCGCCTGCCGAGGATGAACGCCGGCGAGAGCACACCGTCCAGGCGGTCCAACAGATCCAGCGTCGCGGGATGGACATGTTGAGGCCGCGAACGCCGGCGCCGCGTCTCGGGTTGCGGGCGGCCGAGTTTGTGCAGGTGCTCGCGCTCGGCGTCGTTGAGCTGCAAAGCCGTCGCGAGCGCGTCGAGAACGTCGGCCGACGCACTGCGGCTGCGCCCCTGCTCCAGACGCGTGTAGTAGTCGACGCTCACCCCGGCCAGCTGTGCGAGCTCCTCACGTCGCAGCCCCGGCACGCGCCGCCGGGCGAACTCTCCACCGAAACCCACGTCCTCAGGAGTGAGCCGGGCCCGACGAGTGCTGAGAAAGTCAGCGAGCTCGGAACGATTCCTGTCCACGACATCAGTCTTGCGGGCCTCGGCGGCCACGGCACCTCCAAGGGTGGCCCACTTTGTCCCCCGATAAGCCGGGCCGGTTTGAGCAGCCTTTTCGGTGCGGCCGGCTGGTTGATTCGACTGCAGCACCCAACTACAGCACTCAACGAAAGGAAGACGAGATGTCCGAGATCATCACCGCCTCCGCCCTTGCCGGCCGTACCGCCTTCGTGACGGGCGCATCGAGCGGAATCGGGGAAGCGACCGCCCTGCGGCTGGCCGGTCTGGGTGCCGGCGTCGTCGTCGCGGCCCGGCGCAAATCCAATCTCGACGCGTTGGTCGAGCGCATCACCGCGGCCGGCGGGAGAGCCCTCGCCGTGCCACTCGACGTCACCGACCGCGACGCCGTGACTGCCGCCGCCGAGTACGTGTCGGCTGAGCTCGGGCCGGTGGACCTGGTGTTCGCGAACGCCGGGGTTCAACTGATATCGCCGATCGACGACCTGAAGGTGGATGACTGGCAGCGCCAGATCGACCTGAACATCACCGGCGTGATGAACACGATCGGTGCCTTCATGCCGCACCTCGTCGACGCCGCCGCGGCAGGCCGGGCGGCCGATCTGATCACGACGTCCTCGATCGCGGCGACCCGGGTTCTGGAGAAGTTCTCGGTCTACTCGGGCACCAAGGCGTATCTCAGCCAGCTTACGCGACTGCTGCGAGTCGAGCTCGGCCGCAAGATGGTGCGCGTCGCCACGATCGAACCCGGCATGGTGGACACCGAATTGCCCGACCACGTCACCGATCCCGACGCGAGCCGGCTGATGGCCGATCTCATCGAGGAGATCGACGTGCTGAGCCCGGCGGATGTCGCGGAGACGGTCGCGTTCATCGCGGCGAACCCGCGCCACATCAATCTCACCGAGATCACGATTCTGCCGACGCAACAAGCGATCTGACGCATCGGCCGCTAGGCGATGCCGGCGGCTTTGTCGAGGAGCTGCAGAAGGTCGTGAGCCGCGAGTTCCACGGCCTTGTGCCGCCATTCCGAGGCTCGGTACACGCAGGCGATCAAGCCGGTCCGGTGGACGCGGCGAAAGTCGCCGTATACGAACGCATATCGAGCCTTGGTCTCGTCGTTGGCGCCCTCGGTCAAGCCCAGATGCCAGTTCGCATACGCATCCCAGTCATGGTTTTCGAGGTAGGAGTTCTGCGTGTCGGCTCGCGGCTGGACCTCGCCCCAGTCGCTGTCGAGCACGTACTGGCGGGATTCGATGAGTTCGCGGGCGAACTCGACGGCCGACTCGTTGAGGGCATACTTCGCCATCAGTCCGGCATCCGGGTCTGTTGGTAGAGGGCGAGTTTCCAGCGGCCGTCGGCGCGGTGATAGACGCTCGACATCGCGCCGACGAACGCGGGCTCGTCGCCGTCGCGGTATCCCGTCCCGGTGTAGACGAGAACGGCGTTGTCGTCGTCGACGGCGATCAACCGGGCATCGCTGATCTCATAGGTACGCCACGGCGGCGAGGCCGAGAGTGCGCCGACCACGGTGTCGCGGTCCATGACCATGCCGTTGGCGAGCACCATGACCGCGTCGGGGAGCATGATCTCGCCATAGAATTCGGCGCCGGTCGCCTTGCACAGTGAGTCCCAGCCCGCTCGCTCAAGGTCGAGGAGTTCGTCGAACAGCGGATCCCGTGCGCCCACCATGATCTGGCAATACCCGCTCACCCCGACGTCTATGCCTGGGCGCTGCTGTTAAAAGAGTGGTAAAAGTGACTATCGGGTATTGGAGGAACCGTATGAACGGGCCCAGTCGAGGAGAGGCATGACCTGTGGGCGGGCACAAGGGCAGCCGGGCGGGCTCGGTCGCCGCCGCGGTCAGCGCTGTCGCCGCGGCGGGCCTCATCGTGCCCCCGGTTGCGGCGGCCGCCCCCGACTGCCCCGACATCGAGGTCATCTTCGCGCGGGGCACCGATGAACCGGCCGGCATCGGAGTTGTCGGCCAGGCTTTCGTCGACACCCTGAAACCCATGGTGAAGGGCTCCACCGTCGGCAGCTACGCGGTGAAGTACCCGGCGTCGTGGGACTTCATGAAGGCCGCGGCGGGCGCCACCGACATGAGCAAGCGCGTGCAGAGCACCGTAGCGAAATGCCCGAGAACTCAGATCGTGCTCGGCGGCTACTCGCAGGGTGCGGCCGTGGTCGACGTCGTCGCCACCTCGCCCGTCGCGGGTCTCGGATACACTGCGCCGCTGCCGGCCGCCGTCGTACCGCACATCGCGTCCATCGTCGTCTTCGGCAATCCATCGGCGCGCATCGGTCAGCCGCTGACCCGGATGAGCCCCGTCTTCGGCTCCCGCACGGCCGACCTGTGCGCGCCGGCCGATCCCATCTGCTCACTCGGCAGGAACTGGGACGCACACATCAGCTACCCGAAGACCGGCCTGGTGAAGCTGGCCGCCCAGTGGGTGACGCGCCACATCAAGCCGCGCGTCTAAGCCTCCTGCTCGATCATCACCGGGAACAACCGGTGGGTGCCGGGCAAGCCTTTGAGCTCGGCCTCGCGGGGCGCGCCCAGCATGACGTCGTCGAGGTCGGCGACCGTGTCGGCGACCGGCTCGCTGACCAGAATCTCGCCGCCGTCCGCCTGATCGGCCACCCGGGCCGCCATCGCGACGTCGAGTCCGAACAGGTCGTCCCCGCGCCGCACCGACGTGCCCATGTGTATGCCCATCCGCACCCGAATGCCCTGCCAGCGCTCGGGTTTTTCGGCCAGCGCGTGCTGCACCGCGGTGGCGAACCGCACCGCGTTCTCCGGGTCGGCGAACGCGATCATGAAACCGTCGCCCTGCGTCTTGACGACGTGGCCGCCGTGTTGGCCGACGCAGTTCTCGACAAGCCGGTTATGCCTGTCCAGCAGCTTCACCCAGGCCCGGTCGCCCATCGCCGCGTTCGACTCCGTCGAGCCCTCGATATCGGAGAACACGATGACGACCCGGCCGTCGGCGGTCAGCCGGGCCAGGTCGGGACGTTCCACCTGCGCCCAACCCGCCAGATCTTCGATCGAGTTGCGCACGGTGGCGCCGAGCCCCTTGTTGATCAGCATGTCCGCGGTCTGGAACACCGTCTTGATCGCCAACGGCGCGACGCCGCGACGCTTGCGGCGGCGACGGTCGTCGTTCTCCAGCTGCATGCGCTCGATCTCGCGCCTGGCATTCGTCAACTGCCGCCGGCTGACGATGAACAGCACCAGGAACGTGACAAAAGCCGCGAACAACAGCACGACCATCACCAACAAGACGGACTCGGTCAAAGTCGGTGTCGGCACCCGCTGATTATTACGGCCATGGCGGTGCACGCGGTGAACGCCGCGTCGGGCAGGCTGGTGTCCACGATGCCCGCGCTCCTCGACGACCCCCACGACCTGTCCGCCCTACGGGCCAATGCGACCGACCCCGATGAACTGTTCGCGTCGTTCTCGGCCTGGGCGCAGGCCAACGGCACCACGCTGTACCCCGCGCAGGAGGAAGCGCTGATCGAGCTGGTCAGCGGCGCGAACGTGATCCTCGCGACGCCCACCGGTTCGGGCAAGTCGCTCGTGGCCACGGGTGCGCTGTATGCGGCGTTGGCCACCGGACGCCGCAGCTACTACTCCGCGCCGATCAAGGCGCTGGTGAGCGAGAAGTTCTTCGCCCTGTGCGAGGTGTTCGGGGCCGTCAATGTCGGCATGCTCACCGGCGACGCCGCAGTGAACGCCGACGCGCCGATCATCGTCTGCACCGCCGAGGTGCTGGCCAACATCTCGTTGCGGGAGGGCGAGAACGCCGATATCGGCCTCGTGGTGATGGACGAGTTCCACTTCTACGGCGACCCGGACCGCGGGTGGGCCTGGCAGGTGCCGCTGCTGGAACTGCCGAAGGCGCAGTTCCTGTTGATGTCGGCCACGCTCGGCGACGTCACGTACCTGCGCGCGGACCTCACCCGCCGCACCGGGCGGCCGACTGCGCACGTGGCGGGCGCACAACGCCCGGTTCCGCTCTTCTACAACTACGCGACGACGGCGATGCACGAGACGATCGCCGACCTGCTCGACACCAAGCAAGCGCCGATCTACGTCGTGCACTTCACCCAGGCCTCGGCATTGGAACGCGCGCAGGCGCTCATGAGCATCAACGTGTGCACCAAGGAGGAAAAGGCCGCTATCCGCGACCACATCGGCAGCTTCCGATTTTCCACGTCCTTCGGCTCGGCGCTGTCGCGGCTCGTCCGGCACGGCATCGGCGTCCACCACGCCGGCATGCTGCCCAAGTACCGGCGCCTGGTCGAACAGCTGGCCCAGGCCGGTCTGCTCAAAGTCATCTGCGGCACCGACACCCTCGGCGTCGGCATCAATGTGCCCATCCGCACGGTCGTCTTCTCGGCGCTGTCGAAGTACGACGGCACCCGCACGCGGCTGCTCAACGCCCGCGAGTTCCACCAGATCGCCGGCCGGGCCGGGCGCGCCGGTTACGACACCGCGGGCACGGTCGTCGTTCAGGCGCCCGAGCACGAGGTGGAGAATCTCAAGCAGTTCGCCAAGGTCGCCGACGATCCGAAGAAGCGCCGGAAACTGGTGCGCCGCAAGGCCCCTCCCGGCATGGTGCCGTGGAGCGAGCAGACCATGAACCGTCTGATCGAGGCCGCACCCGAGCCGCTGACCAGCAATATGCGCGTGTCGACGTCGATGATCCTCGACGTGGTCGACCGTCCCGGTGACCCGTTCGTATCGATGCGGCGCCTGCTCACCGACAATCACGAGCCGCGCAAGCGCCAGCTTCAGCACATCCGCGACGCGGTCGGCATCGCGCGGTCACTGCTGCAGGCCGGTGTGCTGGAGCGTCTCGACGAACCGGAGCCCGATGGCAGGCGTTACCGGCTCACCGTGGACCTACCCTCCGATTTCGCCCTCTACCAACCACTCTCGACGTTCGCGCTCGCCGCGGTCGACGTGCTCGACCCGTCATCGGACACCTTTGCGCTCGACGTCGTCTCGGTCATCGAGGCGACACTCGAGGACCCGCGCCAGATCTTGGCCGCACAGCTGAACAAGGCCCGCGGCGAGGCCGTCGCGCAGATGAAGGCCGACGGCATCGAGTACGACGAGCGCATCGAACTGCTGGACGAGGTCACCTATCCCAAACCGCTCGCCGAACTGCTCGAGCACACCTACGAGGTGTACCTGCAATCCAATCCATGGGCTGCCGACGCGCGGCTGTCCCCGAAGTCTGTCGTGCGTGAGATGTGGGAGCGCGCAATGACGTTCCGGGAGTTCGTCAGCGCCTACGGGCTCACCCGCTCCGAGGGAGCGGTGCTGCGGTACCTGTCCGACGCCTTCAAGGCCCTGCGATCCGGCGTGCCCGCCGCCGCGCGCACCGAGGAAGTCATCGACATCGTCGAGTGGCTCGGTGAGCTTGTCCGCCAAGTCGATTCGAGCCTGCTCGACGAATGGGAACAGCTCACGAGCCCCGATCAGCCGGTCGATATCCCCGGCGGGGAGATTCGAGCTGCCCCCACTCGCCCGCTCACCAGCAACGAGCGCGCGTTCACCGCGATGGTGCGCAATGCACTGTTCCGGCGCGTCGAACTGTTCGCCCGGAGGCGCTGGGTTGCGCTCGGCGAACTCGACGCCGACTCCGGGTGGACGGCCGAGCGGTGGGAACAGGCCGGCGACGCCTACTTCGACGAGCACTCCGACGTCGGCACCGGAGCCGACGCCCGCGGCCCTGCGCTCCTCATCATCGACCGCGAGCCCGGCCGGTGGCGGATACGCCAGATTCTCGACGACCCCGCGGGCGACCACGACTGGGGTTTCGACGTCGAAGTCGATCTCGAAGCCTCAGATGAGGAAGGCACGCCGGTTCTGCGGGTGATCGACGCGGGCCGGATGGATTGAGCCCACCGCTCAGAAGATCTGATAGGCCTCGCGGGAAAGCGAGAAACCGTGGCCTGAATCGGCATCACGGCAGGTGATGCCCGCTTCTGTGCTCTCGCACCGGATCGGGCCCGCGCTGATCGCCTGGCCGTAGGCCAACGTGTCTCCGGGGCCTTGCGCGCTGTCGCCCGCGCAGACGAAGTCCGGCCTGGTGCCGGCCGAGAATGAGATGCCCTGGCCGTAGTCGTACCGGCAGTCGGCAGGACGGGGCGGCGGGGACCAGTCGCGTTCGGTTATGTCGCACCGCACGCTGGACTCCCCCATCGCGCAGTGAATGTTGCGGCTTGGTGACGTGAAGTGGGTGAACTCGGAGTTCACCAGCGCCGGCGCCGACCCGACCCCTGCGGTGGGTGAGGACAAGCCGTATCCCGCTGTCGCCGCGAGCATCCCGACGGCGATGAACAAGCTACGCCCGATGTATGCAGTCATGGTTCCACACCACACCGTGGCAGGTGTCCGACGCAACGTTTACCACTACTTCCAGGCGAAGACCGGTTGCTCCAGGTCACCGACCGAATCGTTGCGGCCCTCCAGACACAGCCACCGCACCTGCAGCAGCACCGCGCCCGTCGGTGCGTGGATGAGGTCGTTGCCGAGCGGGATCTGCACGACCGGGCGCGTGCTTTCGGGGATGTCGATGAACCGGGGCGAATCCTCGCGCTGCAGTTGATGGAGCCCGACGCGGTAGGCCGCGACGACTTCGTCGGGTGACGGACTCAGCTCGAGGCGGCCACCGCCCCAGACCACCACCGGCGTGATGACATAGCCCGACCTGGTCGGGTAGTCGTCGAGCAGGCCCAGCACCGTCGAGTCGGGAAGACGGACACCCAACTCCTCGTCCAGTTCGCGCAGCGCGGCGTCGACGGCGGTTTCGCCCGGATCCAACCGGCCACCGGGCAGCGCCCACTGCGCGGCGTGCGAGTTGAGCCGCGACGCCCTCCGGCACAGCAGGAACGCCGCACCGCCGGACACGTCGACCATGCGGCCGTCCAGACCGGGCTCCGGCATGGGGCGGCCCGCGATCCAATCGTCGACCGGTGCGGGATCGACCCGGTCTTCGCCGAGGTCCGAATCGACCAGTACCACCGCGACCGCCGCATGCCGCTTGGTGGGATCGGTTACGACGCGGCGGTCGTGGCCGTCCAGGTGGGTACGGATGCGCGCCCGCAACGCGTCGTCATAGGTGATCGTCACCGCTCGACCATATGCGGCCGCGTTGTGTGCGCCGTCAGCGGCAATACGAGTGCGTGGCGTAGGCCAACGCGGGCTGATAGACCGCGTCCAGCGCCCGCGCGGTCACCACACTTCGCATGGCGCTGTCCACATCGGCTTCACACGCCTGTGACCCCAGCACGTCCCACTGGGCGGCCATCTCGTGGACCATGACCTGATTCAGGCGGTCGATCGTTTTCCTCGTATCGGCCAACTCCGGCGCCGTGGCGGGCGCAGCACCAGGGTCGAGCTTCCATTGCGCGAACCGGGTGTGTTCGACCGACACCGTCGCATCGATCTGATTGCGGAAGACCGCACCGACATAGGCGGGATCGATGTGATCTGACCGCGCCATCGCGGTCACGGAATCGATGACTTGCTGCTCGCGTGCGGGATCGTCGATCGGACCGCCCGTCTTGAATTTGTACGCGGCCACCTGGTCCGCGGTTTGCAGGCGTTGGGCCGCCGCGTCGACCAACGGGACCAGCGGGCTCTGAGGTTCGGTGGCGGCCGTCGGAGCGGCCGCGACGGTGAGGGCGACGAATGCGGAGACAGCAGCCACAGTTCGCATCCTGACCGGCACTTTCGGCACTCCTTCCACATCGCGGGCACAGCCCACAAACCAATCTAACGAAACGACTCACCGCAGAAGCTCACGGCCGGTCAGTTCCCGCACCGTCTGAATCTCACGGTCCCGATAGGGCCTGCCGTCGGCGTGGAAGAGGTCGTGAAACCACACTTTGGGCGGGGCGGGGTATGGCCGGTCCCAGGAGTCCCACGGTAGGTAGGTCTGCGTCTTGCCGGCCACCAGGCCCCAGCTGTACGCACCGACGTTGTGTCGCTTGGCTATCGGCAAGATGTCTTCGACCGTGCTGCCCAGGCCCCTTGCCAGGTATTCGGTGCACAGGACAGGCCGCCCGAGCGGCGCAAGTTCGGCGATCCGCCCCTCGAAGTCGGCCGGCTTGGCATGACTGTGGAAGGTGACCACGTCGGAGTTGTCCAACTGGATTCTGGCAATCGCGCTGCGGCGCTGCGGATCCCGCCACTCCCCGTGCCACACGCCGCTGGTGAGCGGCTGCACCGGGTCGACAGATCGGGCCCACCGGAACACCTGGGGCAACAGATCTGCGACCAGTTCCTGCTTGTTCTTGAGTTCGACGGCACGGAAGACGCGCGCGGGGTTGTCGGGTTCGTTCCACAGGTCCCAACCCAGAATCCGGTCGTCGTTGCGGAACTGGCTCATCACACCGACGACGTAGTCACGTAGTCCGGTGTGGCTGCGACGGTCGAGATGCTCGGCGCCCGGGCTCTGCACCCACCCGGAGTTGTGCACACCCGGTCTCGGCCGGCGTTGTCGGCCGGGCTTGGGCAATGGGTCCCAGCAGGAATCGAACAGCACGAGTAGTGGTTTGATACCTCGACTGGCGGCGATGGCGACGAACTGCGCGAGCCGGTCTTGAAAGCCCGAGCGGTCCTGCGCCCACAGCTGATCGTGGAGGAAAACCCGGACGGTGTTGAAGCCCATGAGCCTGGCGAGGCGCAACTCGCCGTCGATGCGTTGCGGGTCATACGTGGCGGATTGAAACATCTCGAGCTGATTGACGGCGTTGGCGGCGATGTAGTTGGAGCCGACCAGCCAGCCCTGCGCCCGATACCAGCGATTGGCCCGCTCGGCCGGCCATCGACCCGGCTCGGCACCCGCGCGGGGCGCCTCGATCAGAGCCGCTGCCGCGGTCGCAGCCAGCGGCAGCTTGAGTGCGGTGCGCCGCGCCACGCTCCAGCCGCAACGCCGACGAGGCTCGTTCGTCTTGCGAAACAAATTGCCGTCCTTTGCGATTCGGGTTCAGTTCACCTTTGCGGTGTACCCGACTCGCACTCGCCCGCAACAACTGTTGCCGGTAACTATCATCCGACGGCTGACGGGGAAGGTTCGGCCGAACCGCCCTGCGGCTCGCGGGCCGTCATCAACCGCGCGATTTCCTGCCGGTCGGCCGCTGACGGCAGACCCATGTCCGGCGTGTAGCCGTAGACCTCGTACAACGGAGTCGAACCGGTTCGGCCGTCGAGGATTTCGACCGAGTCGGCGCCGATCAGGCCCGGATGTTCGACACCGCACGCCTCGGCCACCTTGACCAGGTCGCGGCGCAGCGTCTTGATGTAATTCGCGACGCGCACGGCCTTCTCGTCCGGCACCAGGCCACGGGCCAGCCACGCGTTCTGGGTCGCGACTCCGGTGGGACACGTGTCGGTATGACACTTCTGCGCCTGAATGCAGCCCACCGCGAGCATCGCCTCGCGAGCGACGTTGATCATGTCGCAACCGAGCGCGAATCCCACCACCGCATTGTCGGGGAGGCCGAGCTTGCCGCCGCCGATGAAAGTGACCTGCTCGTGCAGACCCCGCTCGGCGAACGTGCGGTACACACGCGCGAAGCCGAGCTGGAACGGCAGCGAGACGGTGTCGGTGAAGATCAACGGTGCGGCGCCGGTTCCGCCCTCACCGCCGTCGATGGTCACGAAGTCCACCCCGCGGTTCGTGTCCCGCATGAGATCGGTGAGCTCGTACCAGAATTCGAGATCACCGACTGCCGATTTGATACCGACCGGCAAACCCGTTTCGGCGGCCAGTAGTTCTACCCAGTCGAGCAGGCTGTCGGTGTCGGAGAACTCGGCGTGCCGTGACGGGCTCACGCAGTCGCGCCCGGCGGGGACACCGCGGGCTGCGGCAATCTCACTCGACACCTTGGCTGCAGGCAACAGCCCGCCGAGGCTGGGCTTGGCCCCCTGGCTGAGCTTGATCTCCAGCGCCCGCACCGGTGCATCCGCCACGACCTCTTTGAGCCGGTCCAGATCGAACCGCCCGTCGGCGTCACGGCACCCGAAGTAGGCGGTGCCGATCTGGAAGATCAACTCACCGCCGTGTCGGTGGTAGCGCGATATGCCCCCTTCGCCGGTGTTGTGCAGGCAGTCGGCCGCCGCGGCGCCACGGTTGAGGGCCTCGACCGCGTTACCCGACAGCGACCCGAAACTCATCGCCGAGATGTTCACCACCGACTTCGGGCGGAATGCCTTCGGCCGGCCCCTGGCGGCGCCGATCACCTTGGCGCACGGCAGGTTCACCTCGTGCCCGGCCTTCGGCGCCGACGGCGGAACCGCACGCCCGAACGTCCGGTGTTTGATGATCGGATATCCGGCCGTGTACTCGATGTCGTTGTCGGTGCCGAAGCCGAAATAGTTGTTCTCCAACTTCGCCGAGGCGTACACCCACCGCCGCTGGTCGCGAGTGAAGGGCCGCTCCTCGTTGTTGGCCGCGACGATGTACTGCCGTAGCTCGGGTCCGACGGCTTCGATCAGGTAGCGGCCATGTCCGACGAGAGGAAAGTTACGCAGTATCGCGTGTTTACGTTGGAAGGCGTCGCGTACGGCGAGCGCGGCCGCCGCCGACGCAGCCGCGGCCGCAACCGCACGGAAAGGGCTGATCATGCCGTGAGAGTTTCCGTGCGACCGCACGGCGAAACCCTGCCGAAGCGGTTCGCGCGGGGCGCCTACACACTGCTTGGAGTTCGGTTGATTCGAGCCACCTGGACCCGTAATGCTTACTGTGGGCACCTCCGGTATACGGTCCTGCCATGACTTCTGTGGCGTTGATAACCGGTGGCGCAGGTGGCATGGGTGTGGCCACGGCGAAGATCGTCGGACGAGATCATCCGGTCGTCCTCTGCGACGTGCGGCAGGACCGGCTTGACTCCGCCGTCGCCACCCTCGCCGACCTCGGGATCTCCGCGACGGCCGTCAACTGCGACGTGACCGAACGGCAGGCGGTCGACCGGCTCTTCGGCACGGCCGCCAAGCTCGGGCCGGTCACCGCGGTGATCCACGCCGCCGGCGTGAGTCCCAGCATGGGCGATGCCGCCTACGTCATGCGGACCAACGCGCTCGGCACGCTCAACGTCAACGAAGCGTTCTACGAGAACGCCGGCGAAGGGTCGGCGATCGTCAACGTGGCGTCGATGGCCTCGTACATGCTGCCGGACGAGATCGTTCCGGCCGAGCACTTCCCGCTGGCGCTTGACGATCCCGACGCCTTCGCGAAGGCCCTGCTCGCAACCTGCGACATGGCACCCGAAGAGGCTCGGTCTGGCTTCGCCTACGCGCTCAGCAAGACCTTCGTTCGCTGGTACAGCAGTTCACAGGCCGAGCGGTTCAACGGCCGGGGCCTGCGCATCGTGTCGGTCTCTCCTGGCTCTGTCGACACCGAGATGGGCAGGCTCGAAGAGCAGGCGGGCGCCGGTGCGATGGTGGCCGACGCTGCGGTCCCGCGTTGGGGCAAGCCCGAGGAGATGGCCGAACTGTTCGCGTTCTGCGTCAGCGCCAAGGCCGGGTATCTGACCGGCACCGACATCCTCAACGACGGTGGCGTGGTGGCCTCGATGCGCGAGCGCGCCAGGGCTGCCGCCGCGAAGGGGTAGCAGGTTCTCGGTATCGGATCGTTATGACGGTTTATCTCAATCGTCACATGGGTAACTTCAGTAACAGCGGGGTGCCCCCGCGATCTGACACCGAAGAAAGAGCCGAATGGAACAACACCATGAACACAGTCCTGTACTTCAGCGCCAACGGCGCCGTATATGAGACCCGGGCCTACACCACCGCCGACATCGACAAGCTCGTCGAGGATCAAGGCCTCCAGTGCTTGACGAGCGCCGACCGTCAGTTCGACTTCTGGTTCAGCCCGGCCACCCGTGGGTGCCAACACCGGGCCAACCGGCGCGCCACCGAGTTACTCCTGGCGACAACCACTTTCACGGCGAAGTCGGTGCCGCTGCTGCGGGGCTGCGTCGTCGTCGCCACCCATGACGCCGACGGAGACCTCGACGGCCTGAGTTGGCAACAGCTCGATCTCCTCGTGCGCAAGAGCCAGTCCCTGACCAAGCACGACGCGCGCGTCCTCGACCGGCGGATCGCCCGTGACGCCCGTCGCGACCGGCGACACACCGCGACTCGCCAGGGCGCTGTTCGCCTGAAGTTCGCCCCGCAGTTGCATTGACCTTTCGCGCCGCCGGGTATCGGGTGGCTGTGAGCAATGCCGAGCACCAATGTCGTCGGCCCCGCGCTCGGCAGCACCTTCGGGGTGCTGTCGGCGCTGCTGCTGGTGGCGACGCTCGCGCTGTTCATGGCCGCCGACGCGAGCAACTACACCCGCAGGCTCGCGATCCTCGAACGCAGCCGGCCGCAACTGGTCGAGGCGCTGCGCACCTTCAGCCGCGGCACTCGCGAGTACCTCGTCGTGTCAACGGTTTTCGGACTCATCGTGGCGGTGCTCGACACCGCCGCGCTGTGGATCATCGGCATCCCGCTGCCGATCCTGTGGGGCCTGCTGGCGTTCATCACGAACTACATCCCCAACATCGGGTTCGTCCTCGGGGTCGTCCCGCCGGCACTGCTCGGCCTGCTCGAGGGCGGGCCACTGACGATGCTCGTCGTCATCGTCGTCTACAGCGTCATCAACTTCGTCGTGCAGACCGTCATCCAACCCAAGATCGTGGGCGACACCGCGGGACTGTCGGTCACGCTGGCGATGGCCTCGCTGATCTTCTGGGGCTGGGTTCTCGGGGTGCTCGGCGCATTGCTCGCGATCCCGCTGACCCTGTTGGCCAAAGCGGTTCTCGTCGACACCGACCCGTCGGCGCGGTGGGTGAAGGTGCTGCTCAGCAGCAAGGTCGACGACGAGCCCGAGCGGGACGCCGAGCTCGTCGCCAAGTGACTCACTTCGGCGATTCGTGTGCGAGTGCCCGATAGCCCTTCGCCCCGGCGCGGTCGACGGCCGCGCGCACCAAACCGAATATGAGGCCTTGCATGGCTGCCGCGGTCAGGGCCTTGGCTCCCGACCGTTCGAGATCCTTGGGATCCGGTGGCTCCAGATTGGGTTCGTCGATGCGCTTCCAGATCTGATTGAACACTGCGCTTGCCAGTAGCCCGCCCGCCACACTCGTCGCGATGGAAAGCGGACGGTACAACAGCTTCGAGCTTCGGCTCACGGGTCCTCCTAGCGTCTGACTTGCCCAGGTACATACCCGAATGCGGCGGGATGTAACGGTGCCGCCAGGTTTCATCCGCGGAGCTCCTGGGCACTGCTGTGGAGTAGCAGAACGCCTGCAGAAGGGTCTACTCATGACCACACAACCGAAACCCATGAGCGAAGCGTCCATACCTCAGCTCGTCGGCCAGCTACAGGAACAGACATCACGACTCGTCCGTGATGAGTTGCGGTTGGCCCAGAAGGAGTTCCAGGAATCCGCCCGCCACGCCGGCATCGGCGCCGGATTGATCAGTGCCGCCGGACTGCTTGCGGTACTCGGTCTGATGACGGTGATCGCCGCGGCCGTCGCGGCATTGTCGCTCGTCCTGCCGGTCTGGGCCGCCGCGGTGATCGTCGCCGTCGTCCTGTTCCTCTGCGCCGGAGTGGCGGCGTTGGTGAGCCGCAAGCAGGTCCAGCAGGTCCCGCCGCCGGCTGCCGAGTCCGTCGACAGCGTCAAGCACGACCTCGCGGAGATCAAGGAGGCACGTCATGCCCGCTGACCGACTTCCCCAGGAGCCCGGGCCCGACGCCGGCATCGACGAAATACAGTCGGACATCGAGCAGACCCGCAACGAGCTCGGCGAAACGATCGGCGCGCTCACCGACAAGCTCGATGTCAAGAGCCGCGCCCAGGACAAGGCCGCCGAAACCAAGGAGGCCGTCGTCGAGCGGGCGCACGTGGCCACCGAAGCGGTGAAGTCCCAGCCGGCGGTTCCGGTGGCGACGGTGGTCGCCGTCCTCGCCGCGATCGGGTTCATGTGGTGGTGGCGGCGGCGCTGACCGTGACCCGCCCGGTGAGGAGACCGACTTGGCTGGGTTAGCCGATTGGTTTCTCACCGCCGAGGAGCGCGGCAATCCGGATACCTCGGTGCCGAACTGGTGTACCGGCAACCTGGTCGAACCACTCGTCCACGGAGCCGTCTACTTCGAGCGGCT
Source organism: Mycolicibacterium wolinskyi str. Jessa 2025 (assembly GCF_049241375.1). Classification (NCBI taxonomy): domain Bacteria; kingdom Bacillati; phylum Actinomycetota; class Actinomycetes; order Mycobacteriales; family Mycobacteriaceae; genus Mycobacterium; species Mycolicibacterium wolinskyi. The sequence goes on along the minus strand of NZ_CP185960.1, from coordinate 71,046 downwards.
CGCCGCCGAAGTCGAGCAACTGGGGCGCGGTGACCATCTGTTCTTCACCGACTGGCGCGGCGATCCCGACGAGCGGGTATGCGAGGGCGGGCCCACGATATCCGAACTGTTCTGCCATGCCGCCGAACGTGGCGTCGTCGTCAAAGGCTTGATGTGGCGGTCACATCTGGACAACTTCTCCTACAGCGAGGAGGAGAACCAGCATCTCGGCGACGCGATCGAGTCGGCGGGCGGGGAGGTGCTGCTCGACCAGCGGGTGCGTTTCGGCGGATCCCACCACCAGAAGCTGGTGGTGCTGCGTCGTCCCGGCGCTCCCGAACGCGACGTCGCGTTCGCGGGCGGTATCGACCTGTGCCACTCGCGCCGTGACGACGCCGAGCATCATGGCGACCCCCAAGCCGTGCGGATGGCCAAGCAGTACGGTGACCGCCCGCCTTGGCACGACCTGCAATTGCAGATCCGCGGACCCGCCGTCGGGGCGCTGGACTACACATTCCGCGAACGCTGGACCGACCCGGCGCCGCTGGACATGCTCTCGCCGATCGCCTGGATCGCCGACAAGTTGCGCCACGCCGATCTCGATGTCGGCAAGCTGCCGCCCCAGCCGCCCGACCCGCCGCCGTGTGGTCCGCAGGCCGTGCAGGTTTTGCGGACCTATCCCGACGCCCACTTCGAGTACGCGTTCGCGCCGCGCGGTGAGCGCAGTGTCGCGCGCGGTTACACCAAGGCGGTGCAGCGGGCCAGGCGGCTGATCTACCTCGAAGATCAGTACCTGTGGTCCAAGCAGGTGTCGCGCCTGTTCGCCGAGGCGCTCGCGGCGAACCCAGATCTGCACCTGATCGCGGTCGTGCCGCGACACCCGGACGTGGACGGCCGGCTCGCGCTGCCGCCCAATCAGGTCGGTCGCCACCAGGCGATCGAGACCTGCCGCGAGGCCGACCCCCGGCGGGTACACATCTTCGATGTCGAAAACCACTCTGGCACACCGGTTTACATGCATGCCAAGGCCTGCGTCATCGACGACGTCTGGGCGTGTGTCGGTAGCGACAACTTCAACCGGCGGTCCTGGACACACGACAGCGAGCTGTCGTGTGCGGTACTCGACGACACCCGCGACGAGCGCGAACCCCGCGATCCGGCGGGCCGCGGCGACGGCGCCCGCGTGTTCGCCCGAGACCTTCGTCTTCGACTGCTGCGCGAACATCTCGACCGGGCACCCGACGGCAGCGACGACGACGGCCTCGTCGACCCGGCGGCGGTGGTGGCGACCGTCGCCGCGGCCGCGCAGGCACTGCAGGACTGGCACGACGGCGGCCAGGTCGGGCCTCGGCCGCCCGGGCGATTGCGGCCCCACCAACCCGAACGGCTCGGCCGGTTCACGCGTGCCTGGGCCATCCCGATGTACCGGGCCGCCTACGATCCCGACGGCCGCTCCTACCGCGACCGCCTGCGGGGCCGGTGGTAACTCGGCACGTTAAAAGTAACATCACATATGTTGAATATGTGATGTTTCGCGTGATACGGTCGGCCGCACTATGACGTGGGTTACAGGAGGTGGCCGTGCCAGCACAGTTGCGCCGCACCAGCAATCACTCACATCGGCGTTCGGAGATCGTTGAGTTCGTCCGGGCCCGCGGGTGGGCCCGTATCGACGAACTGGCCGATCAGTTCAGCGTGAGCACCATGACGATTCACCGCGATCTCGACCACCTCCACGCCCAGGGCATGCTGCGCAAGGTGCGGTCGGGAGCCGAAGCTCCGCCGAGCGAGGCCTTCGAACGCAACATCGACTTGCGCAAGGCGCTCAACCTCGGCGAGAAACGCGCGGTCGCGACCACCGGATTCGACTGGGCGGCAAGCCAAGTCGAGATGCAGGCCGTCGCGATGGACGACAGCACCACCGCACTGCACGTCCTGCCCCGGCTGTCGGAGCGCTTGCCGCTGACCGTGGTGACCAACTTCCTGCCCGCGATCAACGAGCTGTCGACCGACCCCCGGGTCCGGCTCAACGCCATCGGTGGCGACTACGTTCCCGAGTTCTCGTCATTCGTCGGCGCGCAGGCGGTGCGAGCGCTGCGGGACATGCATTACGACGTGCTGTTCATGTCGGTGACAGCCGTCTCGCGCGGCATGTGCTTTCACCCGTCCAGTGCCGCAGCCGAACTCAAGCGCGCGTTCATGGAAAGCGCCGAGCTCCGGGTGCTGCTCATCGATCACACCAAGCTGGCTCGTCGAGCCATCCATCGCATCTGCGCGCTCGAAGACTTCGATGCCGTCGTCATCGATGCCGGTGTCGGCGCCGACGACATGGAGCAGTTGGAAGCCACCGGCGCGAACATCATTGTCGCGCAACCGGATCCGACGCTCACGGCGGAGCTGGAACTCAGCGGGGCAACGCCGCGATGAGGTCACCGCTCGTGATCGCGGTCGATTGCTCGACGACCGCGGCAAAGGCCATCATCGTCGACGCCAAGGGTGACCTGGTGGGAACCGGTGCACAGGCGCTGGAGACCCGGACTCCCGCGCCGCACTGGTTCGAGCAGGAAGCGCCGGACTGGTGGACGGCCACCGACGAAGCCGTTCGGCAGGCCCTCAGCGAGATCGACGACCGCGGTGCCGTCGCGGCCATCTGTGTCACGCACCAGCGCGAGACGTTCGTCTGCCTCGACGTCGACGAGAAACCGATCAGGCCGGCGATCCTGTGGATGGACGGGCGCGCGGATGCCGAAACCCGAAGGTACGGAACGCAACGCGTCGAGTTGCTGTCGGGCAAGCCCGCTGACATCACGCCCGGCCTGTACAAGCTGTTGTGGCTGCGCGATCACGAGCCCGACACGATGGCCCGCTGTCATCGCATCGCCGACGTGCACACCTATCTCACGCACGCCATGACCGGGCAGTGGGTGTCGAGCACCGCATCGGTTGACCCGCTGGCGTTGATCGACCAGGCCACTGGTGACTACAGCGGCGAGCTCCTCGACCTCGTCGGGCTGAACCGCGGCCAGTTGCCCGACCTGGTGCCCACGGGCACCTCGCTCGGGCCGTTGCGGCCCGAGATCGCCGAATCGTGGGGGCTCAACGGCGATGTCGTGGTGGTCGCGGGTACCGGAGACGGCCAGGCCGCCGGTCTGGGCCTCGGTGTGACCGATCCCGGAGTCGCGTATCTGGTGCTCGGCACCGCGGTCGTGATCGGTGCCGAGATGACGTCGTACCTGCCGTCGCGCGCCTACCGGTCGATGATCTCGGCGATGCCCGGCCAGACCACCGCGGAGACCTTCAGCTCGTCGGGCACCTATCTGCCGACGTGGTTTCGCACCGAGTTCGGCGATCCGGACCTGGGCGGCGCACCCGACCCGCGGCTCGAGCGCGACGCCGCCGCACTGCCGGTGGGCAGCGAGGGTCTGCTGACCCTCCCGTACTGGAACGGCGCGCAGACTCCCCACTGGGACAGCCAGGCTTCCGGCATAACCATCGGCTGGCGTGGCTGCCATACCAAGGCCCACATGTACCGGTCCCTGCTCGAAGGCATCGCCTTCGAACTCCGCATGCAACTCGACGGGCTCGAAGAGGCCCGGGGTGAACGCGTCGAGGTGCTGCGCGCGATGGGCGGCGGCGCGCGCAGCGTGTTGTGGACCCAGATCCTGGCCGACGTGTTCGAAAGGCCGCTGGAAGTCTGCGCCTCCGGGGAGGTGAGCGCACTCGGCGCCGCCGCGGTCGCATTGACGGCGATCGGCGAATTCAGCTCCATCCCCGAGGCCGCGGCCGCGGTCGCGCGCACCGATGCCGTGATCGAGCCGCGCACCGACGCCGCGGCCCGCTACGCCGAGTTACGCGCCCTGTACCAACGCATCTTCACCGAAACCCGGGACATGCTGCACACCCTGCACGACCTGGGCCAGCACCACGAAACACTAGGAGATCAACAATGAGAGCGGCCATGTTCTATGGGCCAGGAGACTTGCGACTGGAAGACGTCGCGGCCACCGAACCCGGGCCCGGCGAGGTGCTGGTGGATGTGAAAGCCGCAGCGACGTGCGGCACCGACCTGAAGTCGTACCGGCGCGGCCACCCCAAGCTCTTCCCGACGCTGCCGTCCCGGTTCGGTCATGAATTCGCAGGCGTCGTCTCGGCCGTCGGCGACGGCGTCGACAAGTTCGCCGTCGGCGACCGCGTCGTCGCGGCCAACACCGCGCCGTGCGGGCACTGCTGGGCGTGCACGCGCGGACGCCAAAGCCTCTGCGAGAACCTGGAATTCCTCAACGGGGCGTTCGCGGAACAGGTGATCATCCCGGCCGCGATCGTCGAACGCAACACCTATCTGTTGCCCGACGATCTCGACTTCGCCTCCGCGGCACCGCTGGAGCCGTTGGCCACCGTCGTCCACGGTATGGACGAAACCGGCATTCAGCTCGGGGACACCGTCGTCGTTCACGGGGCCGGACCGATCGGCCTGATGTTCGTGCGGCTCGCGACGCTGCGCGGCGCCAACGTGATCTCGGTCGACCAGTCACCATGGCGGCTGCAGCAGGCCAGCCAGGCGGGTGCGGTGGATACCGTTGACCTGTCCGAGGTTTCGGATTTCGAAGACCGGGTCGCGATGATCAAGGCGCGTACACCCCATGGGCGGGGCGCCGACGTCGCCATTGAGGCGGTCGGGCTGCCGCAGGTGTGGGAACAGACCGTGCGGACCCTGCGGCCCGGCGCGACGGCGGTGCTGTTCGGCGGTACACCGAAAGGTGCGCCGTTCTCCGTCGACTCCTCCGCCATGCATTACGAGGAATACACGCTCACGGGCGTCTTCCACCACACCCCCAACTACGTGCGGACCGCGGTGGAGTTGTTGGCGAGCAAGAAAGTCGACGGGTCGATGCTGGTGACCGAGCGCAGGCCGCTGGAAGCACTGCTGCCGAGTCTGGAGGACATGGCCGCGGGCCGCGGTTCGAAGTACGTGTTGGAGCCATGAGCGCGCCGACTCAGCTCGCCGCCGAGCGTCAGCAGGTCGTCGAGGCCTGCCAGTTCCTGAGCCGCTCCGGGCTCGTGGTCGGGACCGCGGGCAACGTGTCGATACGGGTCGGCGACCTCGTGGTGATCTCGCCGAGCGGCGTTGACTACGAGGCAATGTCGGCGCGCGACGTCGGGATCCACGACCTCGACGGCAACGCCGTCGACGCCGTGCTGGCACCGTCCAGCGAGCTCGCGCTGCACCTCGCGGTGTACCACACGACCGAGCACACCGCGGTCGTGCACACCCACGGGCCGGCCTCCACCGCGTTGTCGACCGTCGTCGACGAGGTGCCCGCGTCGCACTACTATTCGGCGCTGTTCGGCGGTGCCGTCCGGGTCGCGCCGTACGCCACGTTCGGTACACAGGCGTTGGCCGACAACGTGACCACCGCACTGCGCGATCGCACCGCCGCCCTGATGGGCAACCACGGTGCCGTCCTCGTCGGTCGAGCGCTCCCGAAGGTGCTGAACCTCGTGCCCTACCTCGAGTACATCTGTGACGTACAACTGCGGGCGATGGCCAGCGGTGCACCCGTCCGCGTGCTCGATGACGACGAGATCGCCGAAGTCGGCCGTCGGCTCGCCGGTTACGGTCAACAGGCGACGCGAGGCTGACGAAATGGCTACGCGCAGAGCCTGATTGCGACCATCTCGTCGGTCTCGACGCGTTGCTACTGCGCCGGTAGCAACACCACGACCTCGGGCACCGGCTGCAGGTGTTCCTGGAGAATGCGCAGCGATTCCGCGGCATCACACTTGCCCAGCGCCGCGACCAGCGCCCGATGCTGTGCGTTGATCGTGTCGAGCCGCTGCGGGCCGACGTGCAGCATGCGGACGGCCAACCGCTGCTGGCGGGACCGCAGCGAGTCGTACAGCTCGGTGAGGACGGAGTTCCCGGCCGCCCGCACCAACGTCAGGTGAAACTCCCGGTCGAGGTGGGCCACGGTGAACCAGTCCCGTTCCCGCCCAGCCTGTTCCATCGGTTCGAGGAAGTTCGCCATGTCTTCTGCGGCAGAGCCGTTGCGTGCGCACGTCGTGTTGATCGCGTTGCCCTCGATCAACAGTCGGGCCTGATAGACCTCTTCGAGTTCGCGCGCCGTCACCATGCGCACCTGTGCGCCCTTGCGGGGGTTCAGCGTGACGAATTTCTCGGCGGCGAGCCGGTGAAGCGCTTCACGCACCGGAGTTCGCGACACGCCCATCGTGCGGGACACCCACTGCTCGTCCAGGAACATGCCGCCCTGGAGGGTGCCGCGGATGATCTCGTCCCGCAGCCACTCGTACACGCGGTCGCGCGCCGGTCCGGTTGCGGTGGGCTCATCTGGCCGACCGACCAGCGCCGATGGCGACATACAGATCCTTTCCTCGGCCATGAGGCTACCTGCGTGCCGAAACGCAGCATATCTGCGGTGGACACTCCAAGAATGCGTCGTGTATACATGACGCATTACAGATCTGTGTGGGCCATCACACCGTCGTCGTGGTGCACCGCCGCCCCCGCTCTGCCCATCTCGTCGAACAAGGAGTCACTCATATGCCGAGCACCGTCCCCGCCGATCGTCGTAATGCCATCTGGTTGTCGGATCCGAGCGTCGCGGCCGCCGAGATCGCGCGCGGCATCGGCTACGGAGCCGTGGTCCTCGACATCGAGCACGGTGCGTTCGACCTCGCCGATCTCGAGAGATTCATTCCGTTCCTGCGCCACCTCGGTATGGAGGTTCTCGCGAAAGTGCTTGGCCCCGAACGCGGTCCGATTCAGCAGGCACTCGACTTCGGCGCCACCACGGTCGTCATCCCCCACATCGAGAACGCAGCCCACGCCAAGGCGGTGACGGCGTTCGCCAAGTTCCCCCCGCTCGGTGACCGGAGCTTCGCCGGCGGTCGCACGTCGAACTACGGGGGCTTCACCGACGATTGGGTTCGTGAGCAGGACACCACCACGCGCTGCTATCCGATGATCGAGGACGCAGGCGCCATCGAGGACATCGCCGAGATCCTCGCGTTGGACACCGTCGACGGTGTTTTCGTCGGCCCGTCCGATCTGTCGCTGCGGCGGGACCGCGGTGCATACTCACGCGAGGACGGCGACTTCGCCGACCTCGCGGTCATCGCCGCTGCCGCCGCCGAAGCCGGAAAGCCCTGGGTGCTGCCCGCATGGAGCAAAGAGGAAAAGGAGTTCGCCGTCGCCCACGGCGCCGATCAGATGGCCCTCATGATGCAACACGGCGCGTTGGCGGCCGGATTCACCGCACCGTTCGAGCAGGTCGCTGCCATCCGGGCCGGCCGATGACCGCGCAAATCCCCGGGGCGGTCTCGCCGGACGAGGCCGCAAGCCGACCGTCGTCAGGTATCGGCCGCGCCCGCTGGTCGATCGCAGGCGTCCTGGGTGTCGGCATGTTCGTCAACTACATCGACCGGGTCAACCTGTCGATCGCGGCCCCCGAAATCATGCGGGACTTCGACATCAGCGCCTCCCAGATGGGCATGGTGTCGTCGGCATTCCTGTGGACATATGCCATGTTGCAGATGCCGATCGGGTCGTTCATCGACAAGATCGGCGTCAAATGGGTGAACCGGGCCGCGGCATTCTTGTGGACGGTCGCGTCGTTCGCGTCGGCGGCTGCCGGCGGTCTCGGCCTGCTCCTCGCAGCACGCCTCGTCCTCGGTATCGGTGAAGCACCGACCGTCCCGGCCGGCTGGAAGGCCATCGGCCAGTGGTTCCCCCGACAGGAACGAGGAACCGCCACAGCGATATTCGACGGGTGCGCGAAGCTGTCCAATGTGATCGGGATCCCGGTCATGGCCTTTCTGGTCACTGCGTTCAGCTGGCACGCGGCCTTCATCTTCACCGGCGTCCTGTCGCTGCTGTACCTGTTGGTCTGGTGGTTCCTGTACCTGACGCCGAAGCAGGCGCTTGCCAAGGGGCGGCTGACACAGGCCGAGTTCGATTTCATCCGGGAGGGCGGCGCCGAAGACGAGGACGCCCAGACCTCCGGCTCACTCAACGGCCTCGGCTATCTGCTGCGCCGCCGCAAGACCTGGGGACTGGCGCTCGGCTACGCGTCCTACACCTACGCCTACTACGTGCTGTTGACCTGGCTTCCCGCGTACCTGGAAAAGCAGTTCGGGGTGAACCTGCTCAAAGGCGGCCTCTACACGATGGTTCCGTGGCTCGTCGCAGTCGTGGCGCAGTTTTTGATCGCGGGCATCCTGATGGACCGTTGGTTGGCCCGCACCGGTGACGTCACCAAGGTTCGGCGCACGGTGCTGGTCGTGAGCCTGCTCGCATCGCTGTCGGTCACGGGTGCCGCGTACGCCGACTCGATCGCGGTCGCCATCGTGTTCCTGTCGATCGGCGCGGCCGGCCTGGCCGTATCCGTCCCCGCGGGCGCGAGCATCGTCGCGCTCATCTCTCCCCAGGGCTACACCGGCTCGCTCGGCGGCATCGTCAACTTCATCGCGAACCTCCTCGGTATCGCGGCTCCGATCGTCACCGGCATGGTGGTCGACGCGACCGGCTCCTTCTCGGGCGCCTTCATCGCGACCGGTGCCGTGCTGCTCGGCGGAATCTTCTGCTACACAGCGGTGCTCGGCAAGATCGAGAGAATGCCCGCACCGAACTCCCCGGAAAGGAAATGACAGTGGTCGACATCGCCGTAGCCCAGTTCGCGCCAGGTACCGACAAAGCGGAGAACCTCCGGAGCATCGCCAAGTTCACCGCCGAAGCCGCCGCGAGCAACGCACGCGTACTCGCTTTCCCCGAGTACTCGATGTTCACCGTGCCCGTCATGGACAACCGGTTCGTCGAATCCGCCGAAGGTCTCGACGGTCCCTTCGTGACGGGTCTGCGAGAGATCGCCGTCCAGCACGGCATGCACCTGGTGGCCGGCATCAATGAAGCGATCGCAGGCGAGAACCGCATCTTCAACACGCTGGTTGCCGTCTCGCCCGCGGGCGAGATCGAGGCTCGCTACCGCAAGCTGCACCTCTACGACGCCTTCGGGTACAAGGAATCCGACATGGTGAAGCCGGGTTCGGTCGAAAGACCCGAGACCTTCGTCGTCGACGGCATCACGTTCGGTATGCAAACGTGCTACGACCTGCGTTTCCCTGAGGTCACCCGGCGCATCGTCGACGCAGGTGCCGACGTGTTGCTGCTGCCCGCGGAATGGGTTCCCGGACCGCTCAAGGAAGACCACTGGACGACGCTCGTCCGCGCCAGGGCGATCGAGAACACGATCTATGTCGCCGCGGCCGACCAGAGTGCACCGGCGGGTTCGGGCGCCAGCGCGATCATCGACCCGATGGGCCTGGTGCTGGCGAGTTTGGGTGAGCGCGTCGGCACCGTGACCGCGAAGGTCGATCCAGAGCGCATCACCGAGGTCAGGGCGAAGAACCCCGCCCTTTCCCTGCGTCGCTTCACAATTGCGCCCAACGGGTAGCCGCTGCGGCCCGCCACCTGAGTAGGCGCCGATCCCGTCAACCACCGCGCCCGCGCGGCGAAACCGGCATATAACGGTGGTGATGTGGAAGTTCAGACGCCGTGGATCGACACCGGTGCCGTGCCCGTACTGCGGCTCGCCCGTCGATGCCGACGGCACGTGTGGTCGCTGCGGGCCCTCGAAGACGTCCCCCGGTCTGTCGGGATGGCGTCCGGATCCCACAGCGCGCCACGAGGGCCGCTATTACGTCGCCGGACGGCCCACCAACCGCGTGCGCAACGGCAAAGCCGAGTCGACCGATCCGGTCGGCGGACAGCTCCTCCCGGACTACGTCGAATTGCCCGCCCGGTCCGGCCTGCGCTACACGTGGCTCGGAACGGGCGTGGCGACCGCGGTCCTCGTCTTCGTCGCGGCCGTGGTGTGGGTGCTGCTGCGAGCGGATCACGGATCCCCGCTTCCGCCTGAAGCCCGTTACCTGTCGTCGCTCAAGGACGCCGGGCTGACAGACCAGTTCAACTCCGACGCCAACGCCGTCGCGCACGGCAGGCAGGTATGCCGTCAACTCGAGGACGGTGGGCCGCAACAAGGCCTGCATGCCGACAAGATCGCCGTCGACGCGTTCTGCCCCAACTTCGCCCATGGCTTCCACATCCTCGAAACCGCGTCCATTCCGGGCACTTTCGTACTCATCGACACCGCGGGCACGGACGCGATCGCCTCCGACGGATCATCCTGCGAGGGCGCGAACGGGTACGCCGACGTCGGCCCGACCACCCCGGTGATCGTCAAGAGCGGCAAAGGCGAGATCCTCACCACCACATCCCTCGGGGAGGGCAAGGGCGGCAACGCCAACTGCACGTTCTCATTCAAATTCCCGATCACCGAAGGCCAGGACCGCTACGTCGTCTGCATCGGACGTCGAGGCGAGTTCATCTACACCTTCGAACAACTCAGATCGCGCGGCGTTCAGGTCAGCCTGGGCGGTTGACGTCGCACGAGAGCGCGGCGGCCACCCGTGACTGGGTGCGCTTACCCAACACGCGGGTCATCGCCGCGCCCGCCGCTACGACAGCATGCATATCGACCCCCGTTGCGATGCCCAGGCCGGTCAGCATCCACAGCAGGTCCTCGGTGGCTAGATTGCCGGTAGCCGATCCGGCGAACGGGCAACCGCCGATGCCACCGGCAGACGCGTCGTACGTCGTGATTCCCGCGCGCAGCCCGGCGTGGACGTTCGCCAGGGCCTGCCCGTAGGTGTCGTGAAAGTGCAGTGCCAGCGTGTCGGCCGGAATACCGAGGGAGAGGTGGGCGTCGATGATGCGGCCGACGTGGCCGGTAGTGCCGACGCCGATCGTGTCACCCAACGACACTTGGTAGCAGCCGGCGTCGATCAGGGACCCGGAAACCTCGGCGACCGCACCGGGTGCGACGTGTCCCTCCCACGGGTCGCCGAAGCACATCGACACGTATCCGCGGACCGTCAGGCCGTTTTCGAGCGCCGCGGTTGTGACTTGCAGCGCTGCATCGATCGCCGCGGACCGGGTCATGTTGAGATTGCGTTGTGCGAAAGTCTCTGTCGCGCTGACGAATACCGCGACCGAGCGAGCACCGGCGTCGAGCGCCCGGTCGAGCCCGCGCTGGTTCGGCACCAGCACGGGGTACGGGGCGAGGTCTGGCCCGAGGCCCGCGAGCACCGCCTCGGCGTCGGCAAGCTGGGGCACCCACCTGGGTGAGACGAAGCTCGTCGCCTCGACGATCTGCAGTCCTGCGGATCTGAGACGCCCGATGAACTTGATCTTCTCGGCCGTCGGCACAACGGCTTGCTCGGCCTGGAGTCCGTCGCGCGCGCCGACCTCATAGACGGTGACTCGCCCCGGCAGACCGGTCTCCGGATGGATTGTGGGCAACCCGGGTGGCGGGTTGGCCGGCGCAGTGGTCATGCCATCACCCGAGCAGCACCGGCACGGACAGCACCGACACGTAGTAGGCCATGCATTGGACGCCGACGTGCATGCCGATCACCTTGTTCATGATGCCGCCGACAAGACCGACTGTGAGCATCACGATGACGCCGTACAACCCACCCTCATACATCGCGACGACGAGGACCAGACCGGCGAATGCTCCGATGACGGCCTCGTGGCTGAGCCGACGTGCTACGAAAAGTGCTGCCCGACGGGCGTAGCGGACGGTCAGCGGGTAGGCGATGAGCCCAGCGAGGATCACCCCGACGAGGCTGAAGATCAGGAACTGCGGTGCGGTGAGCATCGTGTGCAGGTTGTTGATCTCCTGCCCCTCGCCGCCGACCGTGAAGACCGGTGGGGCGTTGAACAGTGGCGCGGCGGCCCCCGCCGCGATCGGGCTCAACGGAAGACCGACCGCCACGAGCGGGATCAGCGTCTCGGCAAGGTAAGTCGAATCGGTGACGCCGTTGCGGACGGAGATGACTCGCGTCAGGCGCTGGTAGGCGTGTTTGACCCGCGAACCCACGATGTCGCCCACGAGGATCGCCATCGCGAGAGGGCTCACGACGAAGGTCAGGCTAGTCGCCGTCGCCGCGACAGCAGTATCCCGGGTCTCCTTGCGGTTGAGCACCGTGAGCGGGTTCGGCATCCGGCGGGGACCTGACTCGGCCGCCTCCGGAGCGAGCCAGAACGTCGGACGTCGGTCCCGGACAAGCGATTTCCTTGTCAGCGGTGAGGAGAGACCGACGAGATCGATGATCATGGGGCCGATGGCCAACCCGACGAAGAAGCTGATGGCCAGGGTCTTACCGGTCTGCTCGGCGACAAAGGTGTTGAGGCCGGTGATCATCGCGGTGAGCGGCACGAGCGCAAGCACGGACGCCCAGCGGCCCCGGGACAGATAGGCGATGACGATGGCGATGACCGGGAACAGGTACGGCACGATCTGCTTGAGGTCGCCGGCCACTTTCGCCAGCAGGCTAGCGGCCAGGACGGCGACGGGCACCGCGATGAGCGCGGCAACCAGCGCCGCCGAGATCATCTTGCGCAGCGCGATGTGTGGAACGCCCAGACGGCGAAGGTAATTCGCCTCTTCCATCAGTGCGATGGCCATGGTGTCGCCGGGGATGCCGAGCAACGTCGTCGGGACGGCGTGCGTCATGTGCTTTGCCGCGGCTCCGGCGATGAAGAAAGCGAGGACCCCCGCAGGCGGCACTCCGAGTAACACGACGGCCAGGGTCAACGGCGCCAGTGTGGCGGTCTCATCGGTACCCGACACCAGCCCGAGGAACGAGAAGATGACAGCGCCGGCCAGGCCGGCGAGAAGCGCGGCGGTCAAGCCGTCGAGCACCTGGAGAGTCACGCCGTCCGTCCCGTCTCCGCCCGGCCGGCGTTCTCGGCGAGCCGACGCTCGGCCTCCGCGAAGACGTCGTAGAGCCCGAGTCGGCGCATCTCCTCCTGCTCGACCTCGCTCAAGGACGCGAGGGTTCCGAGACCCAGCGGCAGCTGCGCGAGTTCCATCGCTGCGGCGATCTGTTCCTCGGGGTCGAGTTGACGCTCGGTGACGATGCGCTTCGGCTTGAAGAGCCGTGCCGAGATCATGGCCGCGACCAAACAGGCCGCCAGACCGGCGAGCATCGCGTAGGTGCGTGCAAGGTCCTGATTGTCCATCGTGGCGGTGAACAGCGCCCGCGCGCCCAGGAACGACGGCACGGCCAACAACACGCTGAGGGCGACGGCGATCTTGACGTGGCGCTCGTCGACCGTGTCTCCCCAGACCTCGACAAGGTGCAGATCGTCGGTCCGTTCGGTTGCACGCCGAGTGGATGCTCGTGTCATTCTGTTCTCAGATCGCTCAGGCGCCGGCGATGTCGACGAAAAGTGTTCGGGTTCTGGAGTATTCACGCAGTGCTTCAACGCCCTTCTCGCGGCCGTAGCCGCTGTCGCGGGTGCCGCCGAACGGCAGCTCCACGCCGCCGCCGGGGGCGTACCCGTTGACGTACACCTGCCCGACATCGAGGCTTCTGGCCGCCCGCAACGCCCGGTCGACATCCTGGCACCAGACCGCGGCGGTGAGGCCGTAACGGCTGTTGTGCGCAGCGTCGACCGCCTCGGAGTCGGACGACACCGTGGTCACGGCGAGCAACGGACCGAAGACTTCCTCGGCGAACAGTTCGGTGTCCTGGTCCACCCCGTCGAACAACACTGGCGTCACGAAGTAGCCGGTGAGTCCGCTCGCCTCGGCGGCACGGCCCGCGACGACCGACCCGGCGGCCAACGCGCGCTCGAGGAATCCCTGAACGCGCTTGGCTTGCTGCTCCGAGATGACGGGCCCGACAGTCGGATCCGTGAGGCCGTGGCCCATGGTCGCTTCGTTGAAATACGGGGCCAGTGCCGAGACAAGCTCAGTGTGCAGCGATTCATGCACGATGACGCGCGTGCCGGCGGTGCATGTTTGGCCGGCGTGCAACAGCAGGGCACGAGCGATGACCGGCGCAGCCCGCGTCACGTCAGCGCCCTCCAGCACGAGGTGCGCGGATTTACCGCCCAGCTCAAGCAGCGTAGGGCGGCCACGCGACGCGCAGGCCACGGCGACGATGCGCCCGGTGGCGACCGAGCCGGTGAACGAGACGTGGTCGATGTGGGGGTGCGCGGTCAGGGCCGATCCCGCCTCGGCCCCACCGGGCACGACGTTGAGCACACCGGCCGGAAAGCCGGCTTCTCGCGCGAGACGCGCATAGCTGAGTGCGACGAGCGGTGCCTCGTCGGCCGGCTTGACCACAGTCGCGTTGCCGACAGCGAGCGAAGCGCCGACCGAACGCGCGGTGATCTGTGCGGGATAGTTCCACGGGATCACATGGCCGGTGACACCGTGGGGCTCGTTCTCCACGACCGCGAGCGATCCCCGGCCCAGCGGAATGGAGTCGCCGAGGAAGCCCTCGACGACCGAACCGTAGAAGTCGAAATACCGTGCAGCCGCGGTGATGTCGGCACGGCCCTGGGTCAGCGGTTTGCCGGTGTCACGGGTCTCGAGCCGCGCGAGCACATCGGCGTCACGCCGCACCAGATCGGCGAGCCGGCGCAGCAGCGTGCCACGCCGGCTCGGCGCGAGAGCCGCCCACTCCGGCGCGGCCCGCGAGGCGGCTGACACGGCATCGTCGACCTCATCGGCGGTGGCCGAGCCGACTGTGGCCAGTGCACCGGCCGTTGCCGGGTCGATGTTCTCGACCCAGTGCGTCGGCTCGCGCAGCTCGCCGCCGATGTCGAGGGCGAATCGCTCAGTCAGGGTGGAGCCGTGGTCGTCGAGCGATCCGCGCAGAGCCTCGAGATTGGCGAGAGTCATGGGTTCCTTCCAGTCGTGGGTCAGGGGGTCAGGAGCTGCGGCCGGGACGGATGATCGGTTTGATCTCGTCCATGCGCTTCATGGCAGCCATCGCCTGGGCGAGTTCGTCGAGGCGGTACTCGTTGCCGAGCATCCGGCTCCAGTCGAAGCGGTCCTGATATCGATCGAGAAACTGCATGGCGGTGTGGTAGTCACCGATCTCGCCACTCATGGAGCCGATCACCGAGATGCCGCGCGTGACGATTGTCGACACGTCGACCGATTGCGGCGGCCCGCCGAGGGTGCCGAGCATGACATAACGTCCACCGCGCGCCATCATCTGCACGCCTTCGGTCATCACGCCGGGCGCGCCCGCCAGTTCGAAGGCTATCGACGCACCTCGGCCCGCGATAGACCGCACCTCCGCGACCCGCGCAGCAGGGTCGGCGGCGGGATCGACGAGAACGGTGTCGGTGGCGCCCCATTCGCGAGCGAGCGCAAGGCGGTCCTCCGGGCCCCCGACCACCACGAGCTTGCGCGGCTCGTGCAGCGAGAGCATGGCCGTGGCGAACAGCCCGAGCGGACCGGCGCCCTGCACCACCACCGTGTCGGCACAATCGATCCTGCCGGCGAGGTCGAGCGCCTTGACGACGGTTCGCAGGGCGCAGCTGCCCGCGGACGCCCACGCGGAGTCGACTCCATCGGGGATCCGGACTCGCCCGGCTGCGGGCCGGACGATCGCGTACTCAGCGAAGGTGCCGGTGAAGTGAGGCGTCTCGGCGCAGCTGGTTAGGTAGGCGATGTAGCGGCTGGCGCACAGCACCGGCTCGCGTAGCACCGTGCACTCGTGGCAGCGGCCGCACGGCACATGCGCCCACACGACACGGTCACCGACCTGCAGACGCTGGCCGACGCTGTCGACATCGGCACCGTCACCGACTTCCACGATCCGGCCTGCCATTTCGTGACCGAGGATCAGCGGCGGTTCGACCGGGAGGGAGAGATTGCCCTGCCACGCGTGAACGTCGGAACCGCATACCGTGGCGACGTCGATCTCGACGACGAGACCATCCGGCACCGCTCTGGGCCGTGGATACTCGCGAATCTCGAAGTCCGCCTTGTAATCCTGCATCACCGCCGCGCGGCCCATCGGCGTGGTCACCATGGTCATGCACCTTCTCTCACGTCGTCGCGCCATGCGCCGATCTCTGCCAGCACCTGCGCGGTGTGCTCCCCCAGCTCGGGCGCGCGCCCGAGTTCGCGGGTGCCTGTCGGCCCCAGCGGAGAGCGCGCAATCAGCAGTCCATCGTCCTCGGTGATCAGTCGCATCGCCGCGGACTGTTCACTGCGGGCCGCCTCGGCCGGCGTCCGAACTGGCGCGACCAACACCCGGCGCGCCCGCAGTCGTGTCAGCAACTCGTCGACGGTGAGCCGTCCGACGGCGTCTTGTAGTGCGGCATCGACGTGTTCGCGGGCCGCGACTCGGCCGGCGTTGCGGCTCCAAGCTTCCTGTCCAAGCGTATGGCTCGCATCGAGCGCATCGACGAGCCGGACGTACATGGCGTCGTTCGTGGCGCCGAGTACCACGTGCCCATCGGCCGCGGCGAACGCACGGTACGGAACGATCGACGGATGGGCACTGCCCCAGGCCTTTGTCGCTTCGCCGCCGGCGGATACCCCGGCGATCACAGTTCCGAGCGCGCTGATCGCCGTCGCGTAGAGGGACACATCGATGCGGCGTCCTCGGCCCGTCCGACCCCGCTCCACCAACGCCGCGAGAACCCCGTTCACAAGGGAGGCACCGGTCGCGAGATCCACCATCGCAACGCCGAACCGGACCGGCTCGCCGTCGGGCAGGCCGGTGATGCTCATCAGCCCCGACTCCGCCTCGACGATCACCTCGGTGCCGGCGTCGGTCGCCATGGGGCCGTCGATCCCGAAGCCGGTGATCGAGCCGTAGACGATTGACGGATGTCGTGCGAGCACCTCGTCCGCCGAGATACCCAGCCGTTCGGTGACTCCCGGGCGGAAATTCTCGACGACGACCTCTGCCGTGCCGATGAGGCGGTGGACAGCGGCCCGGCCCTCGTCCGTCGTGAGGTCGATTGCGACACTGCGCTTACCGCGGTTGATCGCGTGGAAGTACGCGCTGGTCTGGTCCACGAAGGGCGGGCCCCAGGCGCGCGTCTCGTCGCCGATCTCGGGCATCTCGATCTTGATGACGTCAGCGCCCAGCTCAGCCAGCAGCATCGTCGCGTATGGGCCGGCGAGGACGCGGGTGAAGTCGACGACGCGTACCCCGGCCAGGGGCTGAAAGCACGTAGTCACCAGGACGCCGGCCCTTGGGCAAAGCGGCGGGAACTGTGTCGCGTCATGCACATACTTCTGGCTGTCTCCTCTGGCTCGCGCGGCGTGACCGCCAACACACCCATTGCGTGGTCCCGGTCACGATACGAGCCGAATTAATGCGCCCGCACGCTTTAATTTGCATACTCTCTTGCGTGTGACACATGAATTGCCGGTCTTGGACTCCGATATCGACCTCAGCCTGCGCGATCTGCGCCTCATCCTCGAGGTCGCCGAACGGCGCTCGTTCACCGATGCCGCACAAGCCGTGCACATGTCGCAGAGCGCGTTGAGCCGCGCCGTCAACGACGCGGAACGACGACTCGGTGCGCGCCTGTTCGAGCGGACCACCCGATCGGTGGAGCCGACCGCGGTCGGTGCTGAATTGATCCGCATCGGCACCTCGATGGTGTCCGACTATCAACGCGGCCTGCGCGAGTTCACGTTGTTCCGCGACGGCCTCGGCGGTGTCGTGCGCGTGGCGGCGCTGCCGTCGATCGCCGCGACGATGTTGCCGTCGCTCGTCGCCGACCTCAAAGTCGAGTCCCCGGGCATCGTGATAGACATCGTCGACACGCTCGCGCACGTCGCCACCGAACAGCTGCTCGCCGGACGGGTCGATTTCGCCATCACCGTCGATGACGGATTGCCCGCCGATGTCGCATTCTCTCCGCTGGCCAAGGATCGGTTCCACGTGGTGTTCCGCGCCGACCATGCCTTCCACGGTCGCAGGCAGGTCGCTTGGCGGGAGCTCGCCGACGAGCCGTTCGTGACCTTCGGTGAAGCCAGCAGCCTGCGGGTGCTGACCGACGCTACGTTCGAGCGTCTGCACATCCGCCCCAAGCAGACTTTTGAGGCCCAGAACATCGCGGTGATCGCCGGTCTCGTCGCCGCCGGTCTCGGTGTCTCCGCGGCACCCGCAATGGTGTTGCCACTGATGTCTTTTGCCGGCCTCGGGACAGCCGAATTGATCGAACCGACAGTCGACCGCGATCTCGGGCTCGCCTATGTGCCGGGGCGCTCCCGGTCGCCTGCCGCCCGCTATGTCGCCGATGCGCTACGGGCCTCCATCAGCTGACTTCGGCAGGCAAGCTGCGACGAGTCAGCCACCCAGATCCATCGTGTAGCAGACTGCGGTCCCGTCGAGCACGAGTGTTCCGTCGTCGCGTGTCACCGTCGTGACGAGTTCTGTTATCGGTTTGTCAGTGCGCGCGGCCGTAACCTCCACCCGGCCGGTGATGGTGTCGCCCGGCCGGACGGGCGCCCTGAAGTTCCAGTTGACGTTCAAGAAGACCGTTCCCGGTCCTGGAAGCTTCTCCGCGACAACGGCATTCAGTATCGCGCTGGTGACCCCACCCTGGACGACGATCTCGCCGAATCGGGACGCCTTGGCGGCCGCCTCGTCGTAGTGGATCGGGTTGCGGTCTCCGCTGAGTTCGGTGAACTTGGCGATGTCATCCGCACCGATGGTGCGCGACATCTCCGCGGTCTCCCCCACCGCTGGAACGCGACGTGTCGAAGACTCTTGCATGACAGTGCCTTTCAGATCGTGGTCGAAGATGACTTGTGGGACCGGCCTAGGATCAGCATGGCAGTAGCGCCAACCGCGGGACCGACGGCCAGTACAGCAAGTGCTGCCGACCACGACCAGCGTTGCACGAGAACGGGAACCAGCCACACGCTCATGGTCGTGGTGAGGTAGCCGAGTGCCAGCTGGATCGACACCGCGCCACCGACGTAGACGGGATCGGCATGTTCGGTGACGAGTGCGGAGAACTGAGCGGAATCAGCGATCACCCAGAACCCCCAAAAAACGCACAAGGGCACAACAATCCACAACGGTCCGGTGCCCAGCAGGCTGAGTACCAGCGCAGCCAAACCCGAGCACACCAGCGATATGAGTGCAGATTGCGCTCTTCCGAACCGATCGGAAAGCCGGCCTCCGACGAGGCACCCGATAGCACCGGCGCCGATGCAGACGAAGGCCAGCGCCGCCGCGGTGGCTTGTGAGTTCTGCCGTCCGGCGATCGCGGGGAGTGCGGCCAGATAGGCCCCCACCCATGCCCACATCGCGTACAGCTCCCACATGTGACCGATGTAGCCGACGTTCGCCAACGCCACATCCTTGTTGCGCAGACTGGCGAATGCTGCGGCAAAGCTGAAGGGGCGGTTGGGGAATGGGTATGGCCCCGGCCCGCGCAGCAGCAGAATGAGCAGCCCGCCGGCCATGGTCATCACCGTGGTTGCGACGATCACCTGCTGCCAGGGCACGTCACCGAACGAGCGGACCAGGTGCGGCAGCGCCGAACCGAGCGTGAGCGCGCCGATCATCACGCCGAGCGCCGTGCCGCGCCCGGCGCGAAACCAGCTCGAAACTTCCTTGAGCGCAGGCGGATAGATCATGGCCAGGCCAATTCCGGTGAGCAATCGCAACGGCAGCGCGGTCACCAATCCGTTGGCCCACAACAGCGCCAGGTTGGCGGCCGCCGCGCCGACGGCGCCCACGCAGATCAACTGCCGCGGCGCCACCGCGTCGGCCAGGCCGGTCGCCGCCGACGCCACGGCTCCGACAACGAACCCCAGTTGTACGGCGATGGTCAACAACGACGAGCCTGCCGTCGACAACTGCCACGATTCGACAAGCTGGGGCGCGACGAATGACGCCGAGAACCACACGCTCATCGCCAGAAACGTGCTCACGGCGATCAACAGCAGAGCGACCGAGGGACGCTGGCCTGAAACTTCGAGTGTCCGGGACGCAGCGGGCGGCGAGACGGGGTGCCGGTTCACGACCGGCTGCCTTGGGCCCTTTTCCCCCGTCGCGTCAGCCATCGCAGACCGCCCAACGCATCGATCGCCCTGTCCGCCGAGTCGAACATCGCCACACCGGCTGCCGCGGCGACCGGCCGGAGCTGACGAACCAAGTCATCCTGGTTGCTGTCGAAGCCGCTGCGAAGAACCAGCACGAGCGGGGTCTGCCCGCGTTCGGCGTTGACGAACCCCTCGGCCAACGCCCACACCAACTTTCGGCCGGGTTCGGCGGCCTTGATGTCGAAGACCGTTCCCAAATCGAGGAACGCGCAGATCGCGTCGATCGACTCATCTTCGGCGATGGCCGAGATCATGGCCCCGGTGAAACTGCCGGTCTCGTCGAACATCGACCACACCGGGATATCGACAGGATTCGACAGGCTGGTGCCGGGCGCCTCGAAAACCCGCAACCTGCCACGAGTCGTCTCGGAGAACGGCGCCATGCGCATACCCCATCGATCCGCCCGGTCGGAGCCCACCACCGCGACACCGCCACCGCTGCCGACGAGCGCCAGGTTGTCCCCGTAGAGGCTCGGCACGAACTGCAAGAGGGTGAGGATGTCCATCAACTCGTCGAGGTCGTCGACGAGCAGGACACCGGCCTGGCGCGCGGCATCCTCGAGCAGCTGCGGAACGCTGGCCAGCGCCCCCGTATGAGATGCGGCAGCCGCGCCGCCCGCGGCAGTACGTCCACCCTTGAACAGCACGACGGGCTTGGTCATGGTCCGAGCGAGCCGGAAGAACTGCCCGGCCCAGCGATCGTCCTCAAGGTAGAACGCGACAGCGTGCGTGCGTGGATCTGCCTCGCAGAACGCCAGCAGTTCGGCAGGACTGACGTCATCGCAGTTGCCGACGGAGCTGACGAAGCTGAACCGCACGCCCAACTCGGTGCCGCGACGCACGACATCGCCGGCGTAGGTACCCGACTGCGACACCACCGCCAGATGACCTGGCGTGCTGTTGGATGCCGCCGTTCCGATCATGGTGATGCGTTCATGGGCGGTGTAATGGCCGATGCAGTTCGGGCCGAGCACCCGTAGTCCCGTTCCGGCGACCAGCTCATCGAGCGGGTCGGTGTCCGCGGTGTACACGTGGGCGCTGCGCGTGCCCTGGTCGGCCAGCGCCCGCAGGGTTGCCGGAACCGCGGAGGCGGGGACGGCGACAACGGCTCGGTCCACGCCGCGAGGGAGTTCGGCGACACTGGCCACGGTGGGCACACCACACACGCTGTCGTTCTTGGCGCTCACCGGCAGGAGACGTCCCGGATATCCGAAGTCGACCAGCCCGCGGACCGCGCGGTACCCCATCTTGCGTTCGTCTGCCGAGGCGCCGACGACGGCGACCGACCGGGGATAGATCGCCGGACGCAACGCCTCGTACGCGGCTGCCGGATCAGGGACGTCACCGGCGCGCTCATCGGTGGTTTCGACTGCGGAAGCGCGTGCGTCCACGGCGACGATGCGCTCGGCCGTGACGACAACCGGATTGAAGTCAATCTCGGTGATGGCTTCACCGAGCAGCATTCCGCCCGGGCCGCCGACGGCCATGAGCATGGCCACGACATCGTCGACCCGCTCCGGAAACCGCTTCTCGATGATTCGGCCCAGGCGCGTATCCGAGATCATTCGCCGGGCCTGCGTCGGATCGATCGGCGCGAGTGCGAACGTGACATCGTCAAGCGTCTCGATGTCGACACCGCCGTGCCCGAACATCACCACCGGCCCGAATCCGGGGGCACGCAGACCACCGACGACCGCTTCGATGCCGCTGTCGACCATCGCTTCCACCGTTACGCCCCGCACGAGCGCGCCGTTGGCGCGTTGCTGCGACAGCAGCTTGTGTGTGCGGGCGTAGACCTCGTGGGGCTCGACCGCGAGAAGGACACCTCCTGCCTTGCTCTTGTGTACGACGTCATCGGCGACGAGCTTGATAGCCACCGGGCGCCCGATCGCGCGGGCAACTCGATCGGCTTCTTCGGCAGTCGGCGCGAACGTGACGGCGTTGGCCGCGACTCCGTAGCGGATCGCAAGGTCACGGACGGTGTCCTCACGAAGTCGCGTGCTCATCGATGCGCCCCCGCCTTGTCGAGCTTGTCCTGCAGATCGCTCGGTGCATCCGGATAGGCCGGCGGTCGCTTCTCCAGAAACGACCGCACGCCTTCGTCACCGTCGGGCAACTCTCGGACGACGGCCGCCAGGTGCGGTTCGAGCGCTGTGCCTGCCGGGAGCCCTTCGCGCAGCGTGACCCGTAAACCGGTCTTGATCGCTCGTACCACTGCAGGTGACACCTCGGAAATCTGTTGTCCGAGCGCCAATGCGCGCTCCAGAGTCTGCGCCGGCTCGCATATCTCGCTGACGAAGCCGGACCGCAGCGCGGCCTCGGCGTCGACCGGGGCTGCGGTGGCGAGCATCCTCATCGCCTCCGGATAAGCCACCACGTCGAGCAGGCGGCTGAGTTGACCGCCCACTGGTACCAAGCCGATTCGTGCGCCGACCGCGCAGAACCGGGCGTTGTCGCCGGCGATTCTGATGTCGCAGTTGAGTGCCAGGATGAAGCCTGCCGCGTACGCGGCTCCGTTCACCGCGCCGATGACCGGAGTGCCCAGCTCGGCGGGCAGGGTGAATGCCGCATTGGCCTCCGGATCACCTGCCGTCTCCGGGTTTTCGAGTACTTCTTGCAGATCGTGCCCCGAGGAGAACACGTCGCGGTCCCCGGTGACGATGATGCAACGCACGGCAGGGTCTTGGTCGGCTTCGAGTAGCAATGCCCGCAGGCGCGGTGCCATATCCCCGCTGAAGGCGTTGCGTTTGGCCGGATTACTGATTGTGAGTATCCGTACCCGGCCGTGATCGGCCCGTTCGATGGTGGCGGTCATGAGGTCTCCTTCGGCAGTTGTCAGGCAGGCGCGGTCAAAGTGGCGTCCTCGTCGCTGCATTCGGTGCTGGGCGGGGATGTGGTGGTGCCTGACTGCCGCTGATCGCGTTTCAGGACTGTCGCGCTCATGCTCCACACGATCGTCACGACGAGGTTGAGGATCAGCGCGGAGATCGCGATGTACATCGGCGAAGACAGGAAGAACGGCACGGCAGTCGACCCGCCGAAGTGGTCGGCGGTGGGCGATGACACGTTGTAGGCGGCAATGGTTCCGTACGCGATGCCGACAGCCCATCCGGCGAGCAGCGCGCGCTTGTCTGCGAAGCGCACCGTGAAAAGGCCGAGCAGGACCGTCGGAATGGTTTGCAGGATCCAGATACCGCCCAGCAGCTGGAAATTCAACGCGAACTGACTGTCGAGCGTCAGGACGAACACGAGTGCGCCCACCTTGATCAGCACCGACACGATCTTCGACATTTGGGTCTCACGGTAGGTCGACACCGCGCTCCGCGAGTACTGACGAATGATGTTTCGGCTCACCAGGTTTCCTGCACCGATGGCCATGATGGCAGCGGGCACCAGCGCACTCATCGCGATCGCGGCAAAGGCGACGCCGACGAACCAGGACGGGAACATCTCGATCAGCAACTGCGGCACGGCGAACTGCGGATTGCCGTTCAGCGGAGTGATGCCGGCCGCCAGTGCCATCATGCCCAGCAGTGCCACGAGGCCGAGCAAGACGGTGTACATCGGTAACACCGACATATTTCGTCGCACGGTCCGTGCACCGCGGGCGGCGAACACGCCGGTGATCGCGTGCGGATACAGGAAGAACGCCATACCGGAGCCGAGCGCGAGCGTCATGTAGACACTCGCGTTGACGCTGATCGCAGCGGCCTGCGGGTCGGTCGAGTTGTTGCGGGCCGCGATCGCTTGGCCCGCATCCGCGAAGATGTTGTCGAAGCCACCGAGCTTGATCGGTATCACGATGATCGCCACGATGACGACGACGTAGGTGAGGCCGTCCTTGAGAAACGCGATCAATGCCGGCGCCCGGATACCTGACGAGTATGTGTAGGCCGCAAGCACACCGAACGCGACGAACAGCGGAAGGTGGTTGAGGAACCAGCTCGCCTGAGGGCCGAAATTGAGTCCCATGGAAGCAAAGATCACCTCCAGACCGATCAATTGGAGCGCCAGGTAGGGCAGGGTGGCCAGCAGGCCCGTCACAGTGATGGCCAGCCCGAGAGTCGGCGACTTGAATCGGTCGTTGACGAAGTCCGTAAGGGTGACGTAACCCTTCTCGTGAGCGAGGCGAACAAGTTTCGGCAGAAACAGGAAGCCGAGGGAGTACAGCACGACGGCGTTGGGTACCGCATAGAAGCCGAATGCGCCGATGCTGTAGATCGCCGCGGGCACGGCGATCAGCGTGTACGCCGAGTAGAGGTCGCCGCCGAGCAGGAACCAGGTGACGAAGCCACCGAAGCCGCGCCCGCCTAGTGCCCACTCATCGAGGTGGTTCAGATTGTTGGCGCGGCGCCATCTGCTCGCGATGAAACCCATGCCGGTGACAAGCATGATGAGGATGAGGAACACCGTGAAGGTGACGCCGTTGAAACTCATTGCTCATGCCCACCTTCGGGTTCGTGCCGGAACGCGATGAAGTAACTGGCCCCGCATCCGCAGGCGGCGGCGACCGCCATTGCCATCTGGAACCAGTAGAAGAATGGAATGCCACCGAGAGTCGGCTCGGTGCGCTGGTAAAACGGCACTGCCAACGCCAATACCACCGGCACCCCGATGAGTAAGGCACACACGATCCGCTTCGGCCAGGACAACGGCCGGCGAGCTGGTGAATCGTCCGGCGGATTCTCCACCGACCGGGTACTGGTCATGTCGACACTCCAATGTGAGGACCAATGAACTTTGCGGTTGACTGACAATGCTCTTGCGGATGGCGACACTCGTGTGCCGTCAGCGTCGAATCACGGTCTTGCCCCGAGTTTTTCCGACGGCAAGTGCGTCGAGAGCGGCGGGCACGTCCGCCATTTCCAGCCGCTGGGTGATCAGCGGCGTGATCCGGCCTGCGGCCGCGAGCTCGAAAAGCTCCGTTTGCGCCCGCTGGATGAGCGCCGGATTGTGTCGTCGGTACAGCGTCCAGTGCAGACCCGCGATCGTGTAGTTCTTCACGAACGCGTGATTGAGCCTTGGTTGCGGAATCGTCCCGCTCGCAAAGCCCACCACGACGATCGTGCCCTCGAACGCGATGTACTTGGTGGCCGATTCATACGCGTTCCCGCCGACCGGGTCGAAGACGATGTCGGCGCCGCCGGGTGCGACCTCTCGCACCCGCGCGACCACATCCTCCTGGGCCCCGTCGATGGCTACGTCCGCGCCGATTTCTGCCACAGTTGCCAATTTCTCCGGCCCAGAAGCGATTCCGATAACCGTCGCACCTGCCGCACGAGCGAGTTGGACAGCTGCGGACCCCACCCCGCCCGCCGCGGCGGTGACCACGACGACGTCACCGGTGCGGACCGCCGCCCGGCGATGCAGCCCGAGCCAAGCCGTGAGGTAGGTCAGGTGCATGGTCGCAGCCTCGGCATCACCGAGCTGCTCCGGCACGGCAACGGCGTCAGGGGCATCCAGGATCGCCAGCTCGGCGTAGCCGCCGTGCGGCAGAACCGGCTGTCCCACCACGCGGCACCCGAGGAGATCTTCAGCGACGCCGGCACCCACCTCGTCGACAATGCCGCACAGCTCGAGTCCTGGGGTGAACGGCATGGCCGGCTTCTGCTGATATTCGCCGCGGCAGAGCAGCACGTCGGCGAAGTTGCACGATGTGGCCGCCACCCGCACGCGAACCTGGCCGGTGCCCGGTTGCGGATCGGGCATCGTCTCCCACCGCAGAACCGCGCCAGGTTCACCGTGTTCACGCACCGTCCAGGCGCCTGCCATCTGCTATCACCTCTCGGGCTCGACTCGGGCTCAGATTCAGCTACGGCGACCGTCGTCCGGCGTGGACGCGCCGACGAGGTGCACGGTGTTGCCGAAAACCTCTTCGCCCCTGCCCATCTGGGCGTGCGACCGGGCGATGTCTGCCATCGGCAGGACCCGGCCGACACAAGGATCGATCACGCCGTCGACAACCATCTGGTTGTAGGCGATCGCCTGTTCATCATTCGTGCCGTGCGAACCCTGCAGGCGCTTCTGACGGGTCCAGTGGTAGCGCAGGTCGACCATGGCATCGAAACCGGTCGTTCCGGCGCACACCACCACCATGCCGCCGGGCTGGCAGACGAACACGCTCGTCGGAATGGTTGCGCCGCCTGGGTGTTCGAACACGATCGCCGGATCTTGCCGGCTGCCGGCGATCTCCCAGATCCGCTTGCCGAATGCCCGGGCGCTCGCCGTCCACGCCTTCTGACCGGCCACATCGTCGACCAGGGGCGGGATTCCCCAATGGTCGAACTCGCGGCGGTTGATGTAGCCGATCGCGCCGTACTTCATGGCGAACGCGCCGCGGTCGTCGTCGGAGACAACCGCGATGGCGCGCCCGCCTGCAGCGCGCACGAGCTGACTAGCCTGTGTGCCAAGGCCGCCGGAGCCGCCCCAGACCAGTACCAGGTCGTCTGGGGCGATCGTGTTGCCGGCCCAGCCGTGGAGCATGCGGTAGGCAGTCGTGCCGACCAATGTCGGCGCCGCGGCCTCCGCCCAACTGAGATGCGGCGCTTTCGGCAAGATCTGGTGTGCCTGTGCACGCGCGAACTGGCCGAACGAACCGTAGTTCGTGTCGTATCCCCAGATCTTTGCGCTCGGCGCGATCATCGGATCACGCCCGGCTGCGACCCAACGGTCATCGGCGTCCCAAACGCCTGGATGCACGACCACTTCGTCACCGATGTCCACGGAGTCGACGCCGGGGCCGACCGCGTAGACAATGCCCGACGCGTCGGATCCGCCGATATGGAAATCCTCGGTCTCGCCGCGTCGTTGCCGGGTCGCGACTTGATCCACGGGATAGCCTCGCGCTGCCCAGACATTGTTGTAGTTGACCCCCGCGGCCATGACCGCGACGAGCACTTCGCCGGCGCCCAGAGTCGGGGTGTCGACGACCTCGTGTGCGAAGGCTGTCGCGGGATCGCCATATCGGTCCGGCCGAACGACCTCCGCATGCATCTTTTTCGGCACCACACCCAGCGGGGGCAACTCTCCGATGTCGACGACGTCGATCGAGGAATCGGACACCGGTGCTCGGTCGATCAGGTCGGTCACTGACACTCCTATTTCTATAGTTGTAGATCTATCGAACTATTTGGCCGATGAGTCCTGGCGGGCCCATGCTCACTGCCTGTGTGTTCCGAGTCTCATTTACCGGTCGAATGTGAGCAATGACCAATACGGCGGAGGGCTCTGCATATCTGCACACGTGCTGGACACAGGCCAAATGAGCGCGGAAGCCCACTCAGCGGCCTATAGTTCGATGATCCCGTAGTCGTAGAACTATCGAAGGATTCCGGTGACAGGCTCGCTGACATCCCGGCCCGCGCTCGACGACCTCATCGATGTCGTCAAGGCGCTCGGCGATCCCGTACGAGTGGACATGCTCGAACGCATCGCAGCGGTGAAGCAGATGGCATGTACGGAACTGGTCGACGAACTCAAAGTCTCCGCGTCGACCGTGTCCTACCACGTGAAGTTGCTGCGTACGGCCGGCCTCATCGACGTCCGCAAAGAGGGACGCAACTTCTTCTATACCTATCGCCAGGAAACCGCGGCGAAGCTCGCCGAAGCACTGCTGGGACTCGGCCGATGACGGCGCGATGATCTCGGCAGACGACTTGAGGGTGTTCCTCGAAGTCGCGCGCCGGCGGCGACTGACCGAGGCCGCCAAACACCTGCAGATCAACCACACGACGGTCAGCCGGCACATCACCAGACTGGAGCAGGCGGCGGGGCATCGCTTGTTCGACCGCCACGTCGACGGCTGGTCGCTGACGGAAGCAGGCACACATCTCATCGAGCACGCCGAGGCAATCGACGCGGCATTGCTTGCCGCACAGGAGGAATGCCTCACCGCCGGACCGTCGATCAGCGGAAGGGTGCGCGTCATCGCTCCGGACGGGTTCGGCACCTACATGCTGCTGCCGGGGCTGGGCGAACTCCGGCGCCAGCATCCCGCGTTGGTGGTCGAGATCGTCACCGCGAACCGCCACGAATCGCTTACGCCACGCGAATTCGATCTCGCGGTGACCATCGAACGCCCACAGGCCCGTGCCGTGGACGTCCACAAACTCACCGATTTCACGCTCGCCTTCTACGCATCCCCCGAATACCTGGCGGCACACAGCCCGATCACCACCGTCGACGATCTCTACGACCATTCGCTGATCTGGTACGTCGACGATGCGCTCGAACACAGCACATTCAATCTGCTGTACGAGCTGCTTCCCCGAGCCCAGGCCCAGATTCAAACCAACTACATCGCAGGGCATATCGAAGCCGCCGCCGCCGGACTCGGTGTCGCGTTCCTCCCGACTTTCATCGGCGACAACAGTCCACAAGTGCGCCGTCTCCATCAGATCGACGCAAGAGTCAGACGGAGTTATTGGATGTCGGTTCCGCGAGATCTCGCGAGACTGGCCAGAGTCCGGCTGATGGCCACATTCGTCACAAAGGTCATCGCAGCTCACAAAGTCGGCAGTGTCTTGACCGCCTGACGTGCGCGTCGAATGTGATTGAACGGCTGTTGAACTGGGTATAGGCACACGCGTGACTGCCGCCCCCATTCTCATCGAACCCAAGTTGCCCGACCCTCGTGGCCCGTTGTCGATGGCTGTCGTCAGCCTGCTGGCCGAGCGGGCTCCCAGCAATCACCTGTCGCGCGTCGAGGCGTCGCTCGGGGACTCCGATCCGTACGGCATCGACCTGCAACTGGCGCTCTACGTCTGCTACGAGCTGCACTATCGCGGCTTCGCCGGGGTGGACCCGGGCTGGGAATGGAACCCGTGCCTGCTGCATCTGCGGGGAAAGCTGGAGCATGCGTTCCTGTCCGAGGTGCGTCGCGGTGTCGGCGAGATCCAACCCGGCGAGACCGCGATGGCCGAGATGGAGCAGCTGTCGATCGAGCCCGTCGACGGTGACGGACTGTCCTACTACCTGCGGGACAAGGGCACGTGGGAGCAGATGCGTGAGTACTTCGTGCACCGCTCGCTGTACCACCTCAAAGAGGGCGACCCGCATGCCTGGGCGATCCCGCGGCTGATGGGCCAGGCCAAGGCGTCGTTCGTCGCGGTGGAGTTCGACGAGTTCGGTGGCGGCCGCGGGCCGCGTCTGCACCAGCAGTTGTTCGCGGATCTCATGGACGCCGCCGGCCTGGATTCGACCTACCTCGGCTATCTCGACAATGTGCCGGCCGAGACACTGGCCGTGGTGAACCTGATGTCGTTGTTCGGCCTGCACCGCAGGTTGCGCGGCGCGGCGATCGGCCATTTCGCGTCGACCGAGATCACGTCGTCGCCGGGCTCCCGGCGGCTCGTCGATGCGCTCGAGCGCCTCGGCGCGCCGCAGCCGTGCGTCGGGTTCTACGCCGAACATGTCGAGGCGGATGCAGTGCACGAGCAGGTGGTGCGCACCGACGTCGTGGGCGATCTGGTGGCGCGCGAGCCGCACCTCGATCAGGATGTGGTGTTCGGAATCCGGGCGCACGCCCTCGTCGAGGACCGGCTGGCCGATCACATGCTGGAGTGCTGGGCCGACGGCCGGTCGTCGCTACGCCGACCGCTGAGCTGAACCTGCGGCGTCGGTGTCGTTCACGCGGCACCGGCGCCGATGGCTCGTATCGCACAAGGGGTAGTTCTTGCTGCGTCGGCAGGCGCAGATCGCGACCATGAAGCGGTCGGAATCCACGACGCTGCCGTCGGGCAGTTCGATGCGGACGGGGCCCTGCACCATCACCGGGCCCCCCTGCACCACCCGCACAATGCGGGGTTCGGTGTCGCTCACGGCTTGTCCGCCCGGATCACCAGCAGTTCCTCTTCGCGCCGGCCCGGCTCCAGCCGCCCGGTCTCTTCGAGCCACTCGGCCCGGGCCGACAACACCGGGCCGAACGGAATCCACTGCCACGCAACGACATCCGCGTCGAGCCCGGCAGCAGACAACATCGCCAGCGTCTTACGAGGGTCGGCGAACTCCGACTGCACCAGCAGCAGGCTGCCGCCGTCGGCGAGGAGGTCGGGCACGGCCTCACACAGCGGGTCGAGGACCATCCGGCCGTCGTAACCCGCATCCCACGCCCGCGCCGGGCCGATCGCCGCGGGCAGCGCTTCGCTGTCGGGATCGTGCGGCACATACGGCGGATTGCACACCACGAGGTCGAACGGGCCGAACTCCGCGGCGCGGGCCCACGATCCCCGGTGAACCTCCACGGCGGCACTGCTGGTGGCCGCATTGGCCCGTGCGCACCGTACGGCCCGCGGGCAGATGTCGAACGCCATGACGCTCGAGGCACCCTGCTTGGCTGCGTTGACCGCGACCACTCCGCTGCCCGTGCAGAGATCGGCCACATTGCGTGCGACCGCAAGGCCGGTCTTCTCCATGACATCGACCAGCAGTTGCGAATCCTCCTGCGGGGCGTAGACGCCGTCCACCACGATCATGGTGTCGGCGGGTTCACGGTCCTGAGTGTATGCGGTCGTCACATCGGCCTCTCGAAGGTCAAGGGGTCAGCACTGCGGTGGTTAATTCCCGGTATCACCGCTGTTCAAACCGCCATACGAATTGCTCACATCGGCCGATGTCCGCTGATGCACGCTCAATCGCGCTGTTCCTGCTGGTGTTCGGGCGTCGTCAGTTCAGGCGCGATCTCGCGGGTCGCCATACCTCCTTCGCGGCCGTGATCGGCCGGACCTGGAGGTTCGTCATCGGGTTCGCCGGTGTGTTCACGGTCGGACCCCTTGGTGTGGGACATGGGTTCTGATTACCCACGTGGCGGCCGGGGAACACTCCCGGCATGGCGAAGTATCGAGTTCTCAATCCACAAGGTGAAGTCGTCGACACAAAGGACATCGAGAGCGCCGGCGACGCGCACGCCTGGTTCGTCGACCAGAAGGCGAAGCCCGAGCTGGGCTGGCGGATGGAAGTCTTGTCCGCAGACGGCGATTGGGCATTCTTCGACAGCAGTGAGGGTGACCGGAAGTACTGACCCCATCATGACGACCACGCCCGCCCAGCAGGGCGAACTGACCGGCACCAAGCTCAAACGCAAGATCACCGGTCCGCTGCTGTTCCTGTTCATTCTCGGCGATGTGCTGGGCGCGGGCATCTACGCGTTGATGGGCGTGCTGGCAGGCAAGGTCGGCGGCGCACTGTGGGCACCGCTGCTGGTCGCCCTGCTGCTGGCCCTGCTCACGGCAGGCTCGTACGCCGAGCTCGTCACGAAGTATCCGAAGGCCGGCGGCGCCGCGGTATTCGCCGAACGAGCCTTCCGGCAGCCGCTCGTGTCTTTCATCATCGGCTTCTGCATGCTGGCCGCCGGGGTGACCAGCGCGGCCGGCCTCGCGCTGGCGTTCGCCGGTGATTACCTCGCGACGTTCATCGACGTCCCGGCGATTCCCGCGGCCATCGTCTTCCTCGCGCTGGTCGCGGCCCTCAATGCCCGCGGTATCAGCGAGTCGGTGAAGAGCAACGTCGTGATGACGGTCATTGAGTTGACGGGCCTGCTGATCGTCATCGTCGCCGGTGCGGTGGCGGTGGGCCGTGGTCACGGCGACGCCAGCCGGATCGTCGAGTTCCCCGCCGATTCGGTACCGGCGCTCGCGATTCTGGCCGGAGCCATCATCGCCTACTACTCGTTTGTCGGATTCGAAACCTCGGCGAACGTCGCCGAGGAGATCCGCGACCCGAGCAAGGTGTATCCCATGGCCCTCTTCGGCGCGCTCACCGCGGCCGGGGTCGTCTACGTTCTTGTCGGGCTGGCCAGCGCCGCCGTGCTGTCACCGAGCCAGCTTTCGCAATCGTCGGGTCCACTGCTCGACGTCGTGTCCGAGTCGGGGCTGGGGGTGCCCGACTGGGTGTTCAGCGCGATCGCGTTGATCGCGGTCGCCAACGGCGCCCTGCTGACGATGATCATGGCCAGCCGCCTCGCCTACGGTATGGCCGAACATAATCTGCTGCCGAAGCCTCTGTCCGCCGTACTGCCGCGACGCCGGACACCATGGGTCGCGATCGTGGCCACGACGGCCGTGGCGATGGTCCTCACCTTGATCGGTGACCTCTCGACGCTCGCCGAGACCGTGGTGCTCCTGCTCTTGATCGTGTTCATCTCGACCAACGTCGCCGTGCTGGTGCTGCGCCGAGACACGGTCGACCACAACCACTTTCGGGTCTGGACGGCTGTACCGGTGCTCGGGGTGGCCTCGTGCCTTCTGCTGCTGAGCCAGCAGACGGCCAAAGTGTGGCTGTTCGCAGCCATCTTGGTGGCCGTCGGCGCGGTGCTGTACTTCGTGGCGCGTGTGGCGACGCCGCGCCAGGCCGGAACGTAGGCGTGCAGACGTTCCTTCCCTGCCCCGACTTCGCAGACTCGGCGAAACTGCTCGATCCGCGTCGGCTGGGCAAGCAACGCGCAGAGACCATTCAGGTGCTGAGGGCGCTCACCGTGCCGGGGTACGGGTGGCGCCATCACCCCGCCGCGGCGATGTGGGCGGGGTACGAGGAGGCGCTGGTCCGATACGGCTTGGCGGTGTGCGAGGAGTGGCTGGCCCACGGGCACAAGGACACGACAGCCGCCACCCTGCTGGCCGATCTGAGAGCGGGAACCGGAATTGCGCGCGTCCGTCAACAGCGTGCGCTGGCGCGCGCGGACGAGTTGCCGCCCTGGATCGGCGACCCGGCATTTCACCGCAGCCACAAGTCATCCCTGCTGCGCAAGGACCCCGAGTTCTACCGGCCGCACTTTCCCGACGTCCCCGACGACCTGCCGTACGTGTGGCCGGTGTCGGACCGGCAACGCCGGGTCCCCATCAGGTCTACCGACTGAGGTACCGGACCAGGGGTGTCTGCGGCGCGGCGATTGGGTACCCCCTCGCCCATGGCAGATGTCGACGTCACACAAACCTCGTCAGCGACACCTGAGCAGGCCTGGAGAATCGCCTCCGACCTCTGGCGTTTCGACGAATGGCTGACCATCTTCGGCGGATGGCGCAGCGAGATTCCCGAGCGGATCCAAAAAGGGACGAAAGTCTCCTCGTGCATCAAGGTCAAGGGATTTCGCAACATCATCCACTGGGAGGTCACCGATTACGACGAGCCGCGCCGGATCCAGTTGCACGGCAGCGGCCGAGGTGGCGTGAAAATCCAGCTGGATCTCACGGTCGAGGACAACCACCCCGGCTCGCTGTTTCATGTGCACGCCGACCTCGGCGGCGGTGTTCTCGGCGGTCCCGTCGGGCGGCTCGTCGCCAAGGTACTGATCTCAGACATTCGCAAGTCGGTCGAGAACCTGGCCGCATTGACCGAGAGGTCGCGGGCGAGCCGCTGACCGTCTCGCCTACCCCGGCACGACCGGTTGGGACACACACCTGCGCCACGTGATCGGGCCGACGATGCCGTCGCTCTCGATGCCTTCACTGGCCTGGAAGTCCCGCACCGCCTGCTCGGTGAGCGGGCCGAAGTCGCCGTCGACGGCGATGGGGTCGGCCTGGCGCAGGTTCATCCGGACCTGCACTCCCCTGACGGCCTCACCGATGCTGCCGCGCCGGACGAGGATGAAGAGCCGAGACCACGTGACCGGACCTACGATCCCGTCGACGGTGATGCCCTGGTTCCCCTGGAACCGGCGCACGGCCTGCTCGGTGACCGGACCGAAGATGCCGTCGGCCACGAGGTCGAACCGCCGCGCGCGCAACAGGTGTTGCAGGATCTTCACGTGCGGCCCGTCGGCGCCGCGGCTCAGTTCGATGATCTCGAACTCCTGTGCCGGCTCGTCGCCGAGCGGGTTGAGTAGGTCGGCGCGGCCCTCGAACGCGAACAGCAGGAGGTCCACCATCCGGAACGTGAGTGCGTCGGGTCCCAGTGCGGGCCGCCAGTGGGGCTCGCGCACAATGGAATACGTGCTTCCTTCGATGGCCCGGTGGAACACCTCTGCCACGATGCGGCCGCCAACCCCGGTGAGCCGTCCGCCGTTGAGCTCGGCTTCCCGCAGGATGTAGATCCACAGTGGCGTGCTGCTGGTGAGCTCGTCGCGCAGCTGCTGGGCCAGCCCGGTGAAGTCGACACCGCTGCCGTCGCCCTTGAGAATCTCGTCGGCGGTCAAGGGTGTCACTCCGGCAAGGGCCGCCATCTGCTGACCACTGGCCAACTTGACCATGCTGCCGCGGACGAGGTTGCGGAACGCGAGATTGGCGTGCAACGGATCGGCCGGCGGCGCTGACTCGCCGAACGAGCCGGGCGGAAGGTCGGCCAGCGGGTCGGTGAGCTGCGTGTCGATATTGCGTGCGTTGTTGAACTTCGCGTCCGGTACCGCCAGATCGGGACGCCCCGCCTCGGCAAAGTTGTACAGCCTGCGGAAGTCGGCGATCCAGTTCGACGGCAACGGCCGGTCACCGGCCAGACCACCGCTGGTCGCGGAGAATCCGAACAGGAAGAACAGGGCACCGCCGCCGTTGTCGAAGAACCGGTTCCAGTTGTACGTGTCGCGAATCATGCTGTGCCCGAGCCGGAATGCCGCGACGGAGAACTCGATCGGCATGGTGGGCGCGTCGCCTGCCGCCGACGACGTCTCGAAGAGAGTGCGGCCATTGGTGAACACGTCCTGCACGATTCCCGGGTCGACGATTCGCGGGAGGTAGTCCGTTTTGAGCATCCACTGGTAGTGCTTGACGACGCTCTCGCGCGCCGTCTCGAACATCGTCGCCGCCGGTCCCGGGGCGACCGTGCCGACCACCCGGTTGTGGAACCGGATGAAGGCAAGGTGAGTCTGGGCCACCGCGAGGTTCTCGTCGTTGCGGTGGTCCGGGATCAGCGCAAGCCGCTGCTGCGGATCCCGCGGCAGATCGTGACCGTCGAACGCGGGCAGAAAGTCCTCCAGCGCCTCCGTGCGACCCATCTTCAGATGCAGTCCGTCGGTGTAGAACTGCGGATCGCCGGTTGGGCCGCGACCATAGAGCGAATCGAGATCGAGTGCGGGCGAACGTCCTTGGATGAGTTCGTCGACGGTGACATCGGAGCCGAGCTCGCCAACGGTCTTGTCCATCGTCAGGTCGTGGTCGACGAACTGCCCGAGGTAGGTGAAACCGGCCGGGATATCCCCGTCGCTGTCCGGCGTCGTCTCCGTGATCGTTTCCGCCATCGCCGACACGAGACCCGTGGATGCCGGGTCACCCTGCGGCCCCATCCGGGAGAACCGGAACTGGCGCAGCTCGTCCACTTCGGACAGGTGCGGCGCCGGACTCACCGCCGCGCCGCGCGCCCTCGGGTCGACGGCGGCGTCTTCGGTGAGTACGCCCTCCCCGACGACGAAAAATCTGTCTCGGCCATGTCGCATCATGACGCCCCCTTCACGTGTTCGTGTACGTGCGGGCAAGTCAACTGCTGCGGCCATGACGAGTCGTGAGTAGTGAACTACCTCAATCGGAAATCGACGCGCAGCGGGAATGGCAGGGACTGACATCGGGTTGCACGGCATGTCAGACGAGGTGTTCGCCGTCAACAGCAAGGGCACCTAGCCCGTCCTTCGCTGGGTTCCGCGACTTTTGCCTGATTTGCATGTAGGCGTAGTGCAGCTGGATGTCGCGCCGCCGCCGAACATTTCGGATCGGGAACGGTCCAGTCACGGATCCGGCTCGTTCCGATGCCAACTCGGCAGTCGGTTCGGAACCGTGTAGACGGCTTTCCCCGGTTGGCTTACCGTTCAGCTGCGCTAATTTTCGTGACAGTCATTTCGAGGCATCATCAAGGGAGTCGCCGGTGACGATCAACTTTGCTCAAATCGCCGTGAGAGTGGTTGCCGGCGCCGGATTATGTGCAGCCGCAGCGGTGTTGAGCCCACACGCGGCGGCCACCCCGCTGAAGACGGGTGGATACAAGTGCGTCGACATGGCCGCCGGTGCCGCGGGCGCAGCTCCCGCGGCACCCTGCAGCGCTGCCGCTGTCGAGGCATCGGGGGTCGTGGCTCCGTTGGCACCGCCGGTGCCCGTCGTCCCTCCCGCTGGTCTGCCGCCGGTGCCCGTGGTCCCGCCGGTGCCCCTCGCGCCACCGCCCGTCCCCGTCGTTCCTCCAGTCCCGATCGCACCACCCGTGCCCGTCGCCGGCCCGGTCGCGGCAGCGCCCATCGCCGCTCCGGTGGCCGAAATGGGCGGTGTGGCAACCGGAAAGGGCGTGCCGACCGGCCGACCGGCCGGCGCAGG
This sequence comes from Mycolicibacterium wolinskyi str. Jessa 2025, assembly GCF_049241375.1. Lineage (NCBI taxonomy): Bacteria > Bacillati > Actinomycetota > Actinomycetes > Mycobacteriales > Mycobacteriaceae > Mycobacterium > Mycolicibacterium wolinskyi. Next base: position 34,880 of record NZ_CP185960.1, on the reverse strand, counting down.
CGGACCCACACCGGGTGTGCCGATCGAACCCGGGCCCGAAGGCTGAGCCTGCGGTCACCCGCCTCGCCTCACCGATGGCGCTTCGAGCCGGATCCCGGTTCGGAGCGCCATTTCTCTATTGGGAGGGATTGCAGGTGTATGCGAAACCGGAACCCGCAGAATGCTATTCCTGCACGATCACCGGATCGCCGACATTGACCGTGTTGAAGTACCACTCCGCGGCTGCCGGGATCAGGCTGATGCAGCCGTGGCTGACATTCTCCAACCCCATCGATGCGACAGCCCACGGAGCGGAGTGCACGAAGATACCGCGCCGCGTGATCCGGACCGCGTAATCCACCTCGAGTAGGTAACCGTCGGCGGCGTCCACGGGTATACCGACACTGCTCGAGTCCATCGTCACCGAGCGCTCTTTCTCCAGCACGGTGTAGGTGCCGACCGGCGTCGGATACTCGGGGCGCCCCATCGAAGCCAGGAGCACGCCCTCCTCGCCTCGGCGCGGAAGGTGGTGCGGGGCCGGCAGTGGGATCGGGGATCCCGCGCCGATCCCGTCGATGGTCACGGTGAAGGTGTGATCGGAGATATCGGCGACGCCGACAACGGCGGCGCCGGTCTGGAACTGCGCCAGCTTACCGCTCACCGAGAGGCTCACCGTGCTGTGCGCGGGCCAGAATTTGTCCGGAACCCATTGCACCACATTGCTTTCGAGCCATTCGAACTTGCCGGTGCGGGCCGGTGTCGACTTCACCGCGATGGCACGTTCGACCGCCGACCGGTTGGCGATCGGCTTGCTGAACGTCACCACGACCGGATGCCCGACACCTACGACATCACCTTGCTTCGGTGCGATCGATTCGATGGAAGAGTTCAGCGGCTGGCTGGCCGCCGCGGGGTCGACACTCGTCGTACCAGCCGAAACGGCCATGGTGACCACGACCAACGCGAGTACACCCTGAATGATCGCCCGCATCAGTCCGATCCCTCTATTACGACCGCCCGGTCTTGAACGATGTCATGGTACGTGCCCGTGAGCCACCGAATGTCCGCTGGCGCGTTGACAATTCGGTCAAGTGTTTGTCACGGAACGGCTACAGTGGCGACTGGAGTCCACCACCTTTGACACCGCCCGCAGCCCGCGGTCCACACATGGCCTGGCGAGTACTTCGAACAAGCTTTCGGCTCCGATGCACCCCAGCCCTGAGGTTGAAAAGCCCATGCAGGCGCGTGACGCGCACGAGCCCGCAGCGCCAGCGAACGCGCTCCGGTTGACCCCGTCGATGCAAAATCGTTATCAGTCGTTTACCATCTCCCGGAGCCGAGTCCTACCTGAACGTTAATTAGCTCGGCGGAGGGTGGTACGGCCGTGGATGTAGAAGATCCGAATATCGGTGAACGTCCGCGTCCGGCGACGGCGCGGCTGTCGTTCGACGGCTGGCCGTTGCGCTGGAAGGTCGCGGCGACCCTGGTGCTCCCGATCCTGCTCGCTGCGACGTTCGGCGCAGTCCGGATCTCGAACGAACTCACTGCGGCGTCCGAGTTGAGCGTCGCATCCGACAACGCCGTGATCGTGGTGCCCGCGGTCGAGCTGGTCGACCGGCTCGACGCTCTCTCCTACGCCGCCGCTTCGGGTGCGCCGATCGAGGAGCCGCTCGAGCAGTTCGACGCGAGCGCCGAGACCCTGGCGTCGGTGACCACGTCCGCGGAGTTCGACCCTGCGGTGGCTGCCGAACTCGCGACGGCATCTTCGACCGCCAAGACCCTGCGCGACGAGATCACATCCCGCCCGGTCCCGCAGCCGGAGATCGCCGACCGAGCACAGAGCGTGGCGTCCGAGGTCATCGCGGCGATCGCGACGACGACGGCGACCGTCGACGACACGACCGTCCGCCCGCTCGCGGACCAGCTGGTCACGGTTCTCGCGGCACAGCGGGCGCTCACCACGCAGCGGGTGCTGATCGCCACGCCGGGTTTCGTCGATTCGGCCGAGCTGCGGACCGAGGTGGCCGACGCGGCAGGTGCGGAGGCTGCGGCGATCGACCGGCTCGCCCAGCTGACGCTCACCGACGACGCCGCGGCATTGCGTGACGCTTCCGATGTTCGCCGCACGGCCTACACGCGACCCTTGAACGAGTCCATACCGGCGGCCGAGTTCACCAACGCCATGCAGGCCGGCGTCGACAGATACCGCGGACTGACACAGCAGCTGTCGTCCGATCTCGACCGCACGCTGCACGATCGAGCCAATGCACTGCGGTCCGACGCCCTGCGTGACACCGCGATCATCCTCGGCGCGGTCCTGACCGCACTCGTCTTCGCGCTCGCGGTCGGGCGCTCGCTCATCCGCTCGATCAACCGGCTGCGCCGCGGCGCACTGCACGTCGCGCAGGTCGAGCTGCCCGAGGAAATCGAGCGACTCAGCAAGGGTGGCGGCCTACCGGAGATCACCGCGCTGCCGGTCCGCACCAAAGAAGAAGTAGGGCAGCTCGCGCGCGCGATCGACGACATCCACCACCAGGCCGTCCGCCTCGCGAGCGAGCACGGGGTTCGCCTGCAGATCGGCGACATGTTCGAGACCCTCTCGCGCCGGAGCCGGTCGCTCGTGGAAGAGCAGCTCGCGCTGATCGAGACGCTCGAGCTCGACGAGGACGACCCGGTGCGGCTCGAGCATCTGTTCCGGCTCGATCACCTCGCCACGCGCATGCGCCGCAACGGCGACAACCTGCTCGTGCTCGCCGACACGGTGGAACGCCACCGCATGTCCGCACCCGTTCCACTGCCGGACGTGCTGCGCGCCGCGATGTCCGAGGTCGAGGAGTACCGCCGGGTTCAGGTCGGCCCCATCGTCGACGTCTCGATCCTCGGCGCGGCGGCAGGCGACATCGGCCACCTGATCGCCGAACTCCTCGACAACGCACTTCGGTACTCACCACCCGAATCGCCGGTTTTGGTCACGGTGGGGCGCGCGGTCGACGCCGGCGTCCTGGTCGAGGTGGCCGACCGCGGGCTCGGCATGTCCAAGGAGGACATGAGCGCGGCGAACGACCGGCTCGCACTCGGCGGTGAGGTGACATCCGAGACGGCGAAACGCATGGGCCTGTTCGTGGTCGGCCGGCTCGCGCGACGTCATGACGCGACGGTGCGGCTGCGCACCACCAGCCACCTGACCGACCGGCCCGGTGTGACGGTGAGCGTGCATCTGCCCGGCGCGCTGATCGCCCCGCCGGCCGCAATGGGCGACGCACTCGGCGACTCGCCCGCATTCGCCGACACCCCGCGTCACTCCCGCGAACAGATGCAGGCGCCTTCGCACGAGCGCGGCACTGGGCGGGCACTCGCCGACGACACCGCTGGTGCGCAAACGGCGACGGCAAGCGCACCCCCCGCCGCGGTTCACACCACCAACAACGGCAGTACGCTCCCGAAGCGGTCGCCCGGCGCGAGCGGTGTCAACGGTGTCCCCGCTCCCACGAACGGGCTGTCGGCGCCGCCGGTGCCGCAACCGGCCGCCGACGACGGCGCCGAACACCAGTCGCGACCGAACGCGCTGTCCTTCTTCACTTCTTCCCCTACCTCCACCTCTGCCCCGACGCCACCCGCGCCCGTCCGGCCGGAGCCGCCTGAGCCGGCACCGCCCGCGCCCGAACGCCCATGGCTTGACATCGAATCCGAGAGCGCGCCGATCTTCGAGCGGATGACGTCCGAATGGCTGATGGATCCGGTGGCGCAGGAATCGCGCAACCGGGTCTGGACGAGTTCGGCGGATGCCCTCTGGGCCGCTGCCGCCAAGGCCGTCGATCAGGAACCCAAACGGCATACTGAATCCGGACTGCCGATCCGCGAACGCGGTGCCCGCCTCGTTCCGGACGACACCAGGCCGGGAGCTCACGCCAGATCCGACGTGGGGAAGGACCCCGCGGCGATCCGCGACGTGCTGAGCCGACAACTGGCAGGCGTTCGCAGAGGCCGAGCCGAAACCGATGCAGCACACCGCCGAATCGAAGGAGACCGATGAACACCGGCACGCAACCACACGCTGGGTCGGCTGGCTCTGCTCCTGCGACCAGACGCACCCTCGACTGGCTCGTGTCCAGCTTCGTCCGCGATGTGCCGGGCGTGTCACATGCGATCCTCGTGTCCGCCGACGGTCTGCTGATGGCGTCGAACTCACACCTTCCCGCGGACCGCGCAGAGCAATTGGCCGCCGTGACATCGGGTTTGGCGAGCCTGTCGACCGGCGCCGCCCGGCTGTTCGAGGCCGGCAACGTCCGCCAGTCCATCGTCGAGATGGACGACGGATTCCTGCTGTTGATGGGGGTCGGAAACGGTTCCTATCTCGCGACGCTCGCGTCGGTCTCCTGCGACATCGGACAGGTCGGCTACGAGATGGCGTTGCTCGTCGACCGCGTCGGCAAAACCGTGCAGGCGACTCCACGTGCCACGCAAGGAGTTCGATGACGCTCAGCATGGACAGGCCTGAGCAGAAACAATCAGCCAGTCGTGCCCGGCCCTACACGCTGACAGGTGGGCGAACCCGCGCTCGGATCGAGATACCGATCGAGGCCTCGGTGGAGGCGCTGGTGTCGAGCAGCGAACTCGACTGGGCGCCGGGCGACGTCCACTCGGTAATCGTGCGGCTCTGCGCCAGCCGACCGTCGATCGCCGAGATCTCGGCCTACGCCGGTCTGCCCATCGGGGTGACGCGCGTACTGGTCGGTGATCTGGTGGAGAGCGGCCACCTGCGGGTGCACGCCACGCTGACCGACCACACGACCGCAACGGAGCGGCGCCGACTGATCGAAAGGACCCTCAGTGGACTACGCGCACTCTGACGCCGGCGCCACCGTGTCGTCGACGAAGATCGTGATCGCCGGCGGCTTCGGTGTCGGCAAGACCACGTTCGTCGGCGCGGTGTCGGAGATCGTGCCGCTGCGCACCGAGGCCCTCGTCACGAACGTCTCCCACGGCCACGACGACATCGACGCGACCCCGGGCAAAGAGACCACCACGGTGGCAATGGACTTCGGCCGGATCACCATCGCGAGCGATCTCGTGCTCTACCTGTTCGGCACACCCGGGCAACGCCGGTTCTGGTTCATGTGGGACGACCTGGTCCATGGCGCGATCGGCGCCATCGTGCTGGTCGACACCCGCAGGCTCGAGGACAGCTTCGCGGCCGTCGACTTCTTCGAGGCACGCAGCCTGCCATTCCTGATCGCCGTCAACGAGTTCGACGACGCCCCGAAGCACACCGTCGAAGATCTCCGCGAAGCGCTCTCCGTGTCTCCCAACGTGCCGATCATCAGTGTCGATGCGCGTCAACGCGATTCGGCGAAGAACGCGTTGATCGCCATCACCTCCTACGCACTGGACCGTCTGCCGACGACCGTGCCCTGATATCCCCTGATCCACCAGCCCCACAGTCTCGAGGAACCCTCATGAACCACCATCACGTGCACCACTTCGACATGGGCCTCTGGCTGTTGTTCCTGGCGTACATCGTCTCCGTGACCGGCTCGGTCGTCGGCCTGGCATGCACCCGCTGCGGTGCCCGCGCCGCCACCGAACGCGACCGGTTGCGGTGGCTGTTGATGGCGGCCATCGCGATCGGCGGCGTCGGGATCTGGCTCATGCACTTCATCGCGATGCTGGGCTTCGCGATTCCCAACAGCGTGGTGCGCTACCACCTCGGCTGGACGGTGGCATCCGCGGTGCTGGCGATCGCGGCCGTGTTCGCGGGATTGGTCACGATCGGCCGCACCTTCGATCTGCGCCGTCTCATCGCCGGTGGCGTGATCACCGGCCTGGCCGTCGCCCTCATGCACTACACCGGCATGTGGGCGATGCAGATCCAGGGCACGATCGCCTACGACAAATTCCTTGTCGCCCTGTCATTTCTGATCGCCGTGGTGGCCGCGACGGCGGCGCTGTGGTTCACCCTCGTCCTCAAGTCGCCGGTGCTGCGGTTCGCCGCCGGTCTCGTGATGGGCGTCGCCGTCGTCGGCATGCACTACACGGGTATGGCCGCGGTCCGGGTGACCGTCGACCGCACCGTGCCGGTTCCCGGTGGGCCCGAGGCGTTCTCGTTCCTGTTCCCGGTCTTCGTGATCGGCCTGCTCGCGCTCGTCATCCCGATCACCGCGATCATGCTGGCCTCTGATCGCAACACCGACGACACCGACGCCGAAGCGCGCGCCGTCGCGGCGACCGGCGGCCGGCACCGCTGAGCCCCGCGATTCAGGCGGCGAGCAGTTCGTCGATCTGGTTGATCGCCAACGTGGATCCCTCGACGATGCCCATGTCGAGCACCTGCTGAAGCGCCTCGGCGGATTCGAACGTGCTCACGTAGGTAGCCCGCGTACCGCCCTGGTGTTCGGCGAACGTATAGACGTTGCGCGACACCGGCATATCGGGGTTGGGGTTCAAGTCGATGTCGGCGAAGCCGTCGAGGAATTCCAGGCTTCTCGGCTCGTCGACGGACGTGATTTCCCAGTATCCGGCGTGCTTGTCACCCTCCGGTCCGGTCATGTAATACGTCACGCGGCCGCCGGGCGTGAGGTTGTGGTCGACGACGGTCGCGGGATAAGTCGGCGGGCCCCAGACCTTTTCGAGCTGGCGCGGGTCGGCGTAGACCTGCCAGATCCGTTCGACGGGAGCCGCGAAATCTGCGGTGATCGTCAGGGTCAGCTTGTCGATGTCGTGTTGGACGTCTGTCACGGGCATGGTTCAGTTCTCCTTGGTCGTGTCGGATGAGATGAGTTCGTCGATGCGTGCGATGCGACCACGCCAAACCTGCTCCAGCTCAGTGAGCATCGAACCCACCGACCGCACCGCATCCACGTCACCGCTGGCCAGTTGCTCGCGACCACTGCGTCGCTTGGTGATCAACCCAGCCTTTTCGAGCACGGCAACGTGCTTTTGCACTGCGGCGAAGCTCATGTCGTACTTCGTCGCGAGCGCGGAAACCGAGTGCTCCCCGGCCAGTACCCGGCGCATGATGTCGCGCCTCGTACGGTCGGCGAGCGCGTGGAACAGGGCGTCCGCCCGATCCTCGTCCTGCTCGGTCACACCACAAACATACAACCAATCGGTTGTAGGTTGTCAAGAGTCAGTTTCGGCGAGACTGCCTGTCGCGGCGTCGGCCCATGACGGCAACCAGACGTCCGGCTCGTGGCACCCAGGCTTGTGCAGCGCGCCGAGGTAGTTGCGCAGGGTCGCCAGACCGGGGTGTGGGTTGGCGCTCAGCCAGACGAGCGAGTGTGGGTAGACGGGTGTGGGGTTGCGCAGCGGTATGCGACGCAATTCGTAACAGGAAGGCCACAGATAGCGGTCACGTTTGCCCACCACAGTGGCGATATCTGTTGCTTGGCAGAGTGTTTCGAGAAGGGCTTCGTCACCGAAGTGCGGCCCGCGCCCGTCGATCGTGAGGCCGAATGCGTCGGCCAGCTCGCTATAGAACGCCGCCCACTCCGTGCCGGGAGCGATGCCCGGGATCCAGATCCGGTGCCCCGCGAGGTCGCGCGGGTCGATGCTGGTTCTGCTCGCGAGTGGATGCTTGGGCCCGACGAGGAGTTCCAGTTCATGGTCGATCGCACGCGCTGCGGTCAAGCCGTCCGGCATGTCCGCGGCCGGCATCGTCACCGCCCGAAACGAGGCATCGACACTTCCGGAGTGCACCGCGGTCAGCGCTCCGGCGAGGGAGTTGTTCGGCAACGTGACGACTTCGACGTCCAGCTCGGGATGGGCGAGATGAAAGTCCTGAAGAACAACTGATGGCGCGATGCGGCGGTGGGGCACATCGACGCGAAGTGGCCGAGCCTCGGGCCGGACCGACTGCCTCGCGCGTTCCGCGGCGCCGAGCAGATCCCGCGCATGCGGAAGGAACGTGTGACCGTCGCTGGTGAGCCGCACGCCGTGCGGGGTGCGCGTGAACAGCACGACCCCGATGTCGTGCTCCAATGCGGCGACACGCTTCGAAACCGCTTGCGGTGTAAGGCCTAACTCGTCCGCCGCGGCTTGGAACTGACCCAGGTCGGCCGCGGCGACGAATGTGCGTACGCCGTCAAGATCCAACGCTCAACGCCTGGTTGTGACGGGCATGCGTGTCGGTTGATTGCCGCGCCGTCATGGCCGCTGATGAGATCGGTGCATGCCCTATTTGACCTCCGGCCGCCTCTACATCCAAACCCCCGAGTGGGAACGTGTTGCCGAGCGGATCCATCACGTCACCACACTCACGTCGCGGCTCAACCTGCTTCCGTTCGACGCCGCCGAAGAGCGAGCGGCGCTGTTGGCCCAGGTGTTCGGCGGGCCGCTCCCGCAGACCGTCACGGTGTATCCGCCGTTCTTCACCGACAACGGGCTCAACACCACCTTCGGCGAGAACGTCTTCGTCAATCAGGGATGCACGTTCTTCGATCAGGGCGGCATCAGCATCGGCGCCGGGACGATGATCGGACCGAAGACGAATCTGATCACGTCCGGGCATCCGGTCCCGCCCGCCGAGCGGCGCGAGTACATCCTCGCCGCACCCATCGTCCTCGAAGACAACGTGTGGCTCGGCGCGGCCGTCACGATCCTGCCCGGTGTCACGGTCGGTGTGAACTCGGTTGTCGGCGCCGGAGCCGTCGTGACCAGAGACGTGCCGCCGAACACTGTGGTGACCGGCGCGGCGGCATCGGTGCGCACGAGTTGGTGAGCGCGTGCTCGGAACGTCCGCGTCAAGCGGTCATCGAACCGGGACGGGTCGCGGTGGGCCGGGGTCGTCGGGCTCGATGTCCTGCGGCTCGGTGACCCAGGCGCTGAACACCGGCACCCCGCGCCATGCGGTCGGCCCGTCATCTCTTGCGGCGCAAGCAAGCACCGCGTAGGGGCGGTTGAAGCGCAACTCGATGCGCCGCACCAGCACCTCATGAAATGACGGCATGCCCGCTGCGCGCAGGCCCATCGCGGTCACCGCCGCGGCCTTGAATCCGGTGCGCGAGTATGACGCGATGGCCGTCTGCTTCGCGGTGAAGCTCACCGGCAGATCCTCTGGCCGAGCGAAACCGGTCAACGTGTCGAACACCATGGGCACGCCGGGAGCGTCCGCGAGGTCGTGGTTGCTCGTCGCCGACCACGCCGGCAGAAAACTGCGAAACTCCGCCTGCACCTGCGGACCGCCGGATCGTTGTTCGCGGCGTTCGGTCACCGTCCACGCGTGTCCGTCGGTGACTTCTTCGGCAGGCAACCGACGCGCACCTCGCTCGTCACCGCGAAGCATCGCGGCAATCTGGTGGGCCGCCGCGTCTACGTCGCGGGGTGAAACATCAGGTGCTGCAATAACACTGAGCACCTCCAGCGCCGACGACGAGTACGGTGCCGCCACCGCGACCAGCCCGGCCGCGTCGGTTTCGGCCACCAGCTGCAGGCCGTGCTGAAGCGACAGGGCCCGGTTGACCGCGGTACCGAATTCGCCGCCGAGCTCCTCAACCGTTCCCAGTGGGGTACCCCAGCGGATATCGGTCGCCAGCGCGGACGCGAGCACGAGCCGAACCAAATTGTCGATGTTGAGCGGGAATTCGTCGATCAAGCCGTTCGTGCGAGCGCTGGCCCAGGCGTTGGCGCGCGCCTGATCCGGCACGGGCCCGCGCTCCACCACGTCGGGCAGTGTCTCGGCCCATGCGTCGAAAGCCGGTCCCAACTCGCGGTCCCACACCGCCGCGATCGCAGACACCGCGGGGTGCGGTTGGCTCAACAGGCTGCGCGCCCGATCTGCGGCGTCGTCGACTGTCGTGCCGAGGACAGCCTCGAGATCGCCGCGGCTCGCTCCCCCGGCCGCCGGACCGACCAAGGCCAACAGGAGCCATGCGCCCAACGGCGACGTCACCGCGTGCCCGTCGAGCAATCGCCTGTTGAACTCGGCCGCGTAGGCAGACACGATCTCGGAGGTCTCGGCGCCCGGCATGCCTGAACCTTATCGGCGGGGTGGCCCCTACTGACCCGCGTTGCGGGCCAGGTCGATCGCGTACTGGTTGACGAACGTGCCGGCCGAGGCTTCTCCGCTGCCGCACGACCCGTCGGACTCACCGGGGCGCTTGACCCACAGGTACGCGTCGGCATGCGGGCTTGCGGTCGCCGTGGTGGGCGGCACCCCGAGCGCACGGCCCGGCGGGTTGCACCACGAGTCGCTGTCGACGGGCCCGAGTCCGTTGCGCGACGTGTCGATCACGTAGTGCGCACCGTTGGTCATGCCGGAAATGGCCTCGCCGTAACCGGTCGACTCCTCGGTGGTGAAGAAGTTCGCGGTGTTGAGGCTGAACCCCCGGGCCTTGGCCACACCGACCTCGTTGAGCCTGGCGGCCATGTCCGGGGCGGGCACCCACCGCGGATGGCCGGCATCGACATAGACGGCCGTGCCCGGATTGCGGGTGAGCGTGTCGACCGCGTAGCGCATCAGGTCGAATCGTTCCTGACGCTGATCGGCCGACAGGCAATCGGCCATGGCCAATGCGTCAGGTTCGAGAATGACCGCCGCACGTCCGCCGCCGATGGCGGCCGCGACGCCGTCGATCCAGCCGCGGTACGCGTCGGCCGACCCGAACCCGCCCGCGGCGTAGCTGCCGCAATCGCGATGCGGGATTCCGTAGAGAGCCAGGATCGGCATGGTGCCTGCGGCCTGGGCGTCGGCGATGTACTTCGCATCCACGGAAGGCGTCGAGATGTGGTCCATCCAGTACGCGGTCGGCGTGTTGGCGATTGCGGCCAGCTCGGGGCTCGGGTCGCTCTTCGACGCGCGCATGGCCTTGGAATTGGGATTGACGTAGAACGGCATCCCGACCAGCGGGTTTCCGTCACTGGCCAGGCGGACCGCCGGTCCCGAACCGACCTGCGTCGGCGCGGCGACGAAGACCATCGCAACCGCGAGGAACGGGAGAATCCATCGCGCGACTGCACCAGCAGCTGAGGACATCACCCCAGGGAAATTAGTGGGTCAAAGCGGCGAGTGCCAATCCTCCCTGTCGGCGCAATCTGCCAAAAAGCCCCGGATGACATCACGCGCTGTCATACATTGAGCCGGCGTGTGTTCGCGACGCCCGGCACTCCCGCCATCGACAGGCGCGAACAGCACCGTGGAATGTCAAGGGGGACATTGAAAATGGTGGATGCTCCGCGCTGCACGAACTACGCCAGACGTCGACACATCCGGTACGGCCTGGCCACCGCGGCGATCGGGGTGGGCATCGGCATCGGACTCGCGAACGGCCAGGCGGTGGCGTGGGCCGAGCCCGATTCATCAGGCAAGTCGTCGAGTCAATCGAGTGCGGAATCCGCCGCCGGCCCCAAAAAGCCCGACCACCGGCCCCGTCACGAGCGATCGTCGACAGCGACGAAGCCGCGTGACACCGACACCGACACAAAGCGTGGCGACGCCGAATCGGATGCGGCGAAACCGTCCGTGTCGCAACCAGACTCGGTGACGAAGAAACCGAGGGAAAGATCGCGGCCGGTCAAGGCGACCGACCCCGGCCGTATACGACTTGCGGAACCCAGCAGACCGCTGACCCTCAACCTGCCCGCGGTAAAGGACGTCACGAAAGCGCTGACGGAGCACAAGCTTCCGGTGAAAGCGCTCGACGCCCCAGCCGTCACACGAGCCACTCCCAAGCCCGTCGTAAAGACGCTTCCCCTGTCCACCAAGGTCGCCGCGGCAGCCACGACCACCACGACTCCACCCGAGCCCGAGCCGTTGTCGCCGATCGCCGAGATCGCCGCGCTGCCCGGTCGCGTCGTCAACACGGTGCTGCAAGCGCTGGACATCACGTCCTCGGCGAACGGCCCGAGGAGCCCGCTGAATTTCGCACCGATCAACGACGCGGTGTTCGCGGCATTCCGGGATGTCGAGGACAAGCTCGGGCTGACCAAGCCGCCGGACGTGCAACCGATGCCGCCGAAGCTGACCTACACCGGCCCGACCACCGGCAAGACTCCGACGGTCGCACAGTTCCTCAACGCCTCGACCACCGCATATGTGCTCGGAGGTACCCCGGGCGGGCTCAAACCGTTGACGGTCGACGGCAAACAGGTGGCGTCCACCAATGTGCTGACGGGCATGTCCGGCAAGGCGTGGGTGACGCCCGAGGGCCAGGTCATCATCGCCTACCAGGGCACGACGGGCGGGACGAACCTGCTGTTCAACCCGCTGATCGCGGTGTCCCAGGTGATCACCGACGTGCAGGTGGTGTTCACCGACACCACACCGCAGGCGTTCACCGATGCGCTGGCCTTCCAGCAGGAGGTGGAGGCTGCCGCCATCGCGCAGGGCTACCGGAGGGAAGACATCTTCGTCACGGGACACTCGCTCGGCGGTTGGGAGGCCGCGTACGTCGCTCAACAAACCGGCCTGGGCGGCATCGGATTCGAGAGCCCAGGCCTGAACACCACGGTGCCCGGCAACGGCGCCAACTCCGGCTTCGTCAACGTCCTCACCTATGGCGACACCGCGGGCTACTTCTCCACCGATCTGCCGGGTCTGCAGCCGTTCATGGAGTATGTGCCCGGGGGCGGAAGCAAGCCGCATTACGGCTCGATCGTGATGATCGGCAATCCCGACGCCGCCACGCCATTGATCAACGCGGCGGCGCTGTGGGGCACCGGTCCGATCGGCAACGCGATCTTCCTGGCCGACATACTGGGCAACTTCCTCCAGTACCACCTGCCCGGCATCCAGGCCTACCACCTGGGCGTCACCCCGGACCCCGGCGTCGTGCCGTGGCTGGGATACGCGTCGGGGCCGGTCAACGCCGACTACGCCGATATGACGATTCCGGAACTGCAGAAAGCGGCATCGGACACCGGCACGTTGTTCGTGCCGTAGCGCTCGCACGTTAGTGTGCTTTGGTCGGCCTCAGCGATCCGCCGATAGAAAAGTTGAGCATTTCATGACTGCAGCACCGGAAGCGTCGGCGATCGAAGCGCGAGTCGGCCATTGGTACCAGATGGACGATCCGTACCTGGTCGGCCGTGAGAAGGTCCGCGAGTACGCCCGTGCCGTGCAGGACTATCACCCGGCGCACTGGGATGTCGACGCTGCCGCGGAACTGGGTTATTCGGGTCTGGTGGCGCCTCTGACGTTCACGTCGACCCCGGCCATGGCCTGCAATCGCCGCATGTTCGAATCGATCGTCGTCGGCTACGACACGTACGTGCAGACCGAGGAAGTCTTCGAGCAGCACCGCCCGATCGTGGCCGGTGACGAACTGCGCATCGACGTCGAACTGACATCGGTGCGGCGGATCGCCGGCCGCGACCTGATCACCGTCACCAACACATTCACCGATCCCGCGGGCGAGCGTGTGCACACCCTGCACACCACGGTCGTAGGTGTCACCGCCGAAGATGTCGACCCGACGATCAAAACGGCCGTGCAGAAGGCCATGATGCACGACGTCAACATCCTCGACGTCGGGGAATCCGAAGCCGCCTACGAGAAGACCGTGCGACCCGAGGGCGAGATCCGCATCGCCGATGGCAGCAACCGCACGCCGGGGACGCCGTCGTTCGATGACGTGAAAGTCGGCGACGAGATTGCCGTGCACCACACCCGGCTGTCGCGCGGTGACCTCGTGAACTATGCCGGCGTCGCCGGGGACGCCAACCCGATCCACTGGGACGAGGACATCGCCAAACTCGCCGGCCTGCCCGACGTGATCGCCCACGGAATGCTCACCATGGGTTTGGGCGCCGGGTTCGTCTCGTCCTGGTCGGGTGACCCGGGTGCGGTCACCCGCTATGCGGTCCGACTGTCCGCCCCCGCGATCGTGTCGGCCGCGGAAGGCGCCGACATCGAGTTCAGCGGCCGGGTCAAGTCTTTGGATCCGGAAACCCGCACCGGTGTGGTCATCGTCGCCGCGAAGTCCGCCGGCAAGAAGATCTTCGGTCTCGCAACGCTGGACGTCCGGTTCCGCTGACGTTCGGCCCGGTGGCCTCGGCGCAGGATCGGCTACCGTCGAGATATGTCTCAGTCCCCTGCTGAAGGTCTCATCGACGAGGTAGCTCCCGGTGACATCGTCGCCCTCGATCGCGGAACCGGTGAACGGGCCTACAAGGTGGTGCACAAAGAGTCGACCGCATCCGGCTTTCTGATCACATTCGAAGGCAATGACGGCGAGACGTTCCAGCACGAGATTGCGGCCGGCACGCCGGTCAAACGGTCATTGGAGTCCAAGTGGGAGTCGGCCCAGAGCCCGACTCCGCATGCTGAGTAGTCAGTTGATGTGATGGACACGGTCGAGTACGCCCCCGGACGCCTGGCCGACGTGTTCGGTGAGCCGTCCCAACCGACGGCACTGTTCTGGCATGGCATGCAGCCCGACTCACGCGCGGCCGTGCGCGTTCTGGCCGAGGCCCTTGCCGATCTGGATCTGGCGGTGATCGCGCCGGATTGGAATTCGCACAACCCCGACGGCGGGCGCGCAGACCTCATCAACTCGGTGGAGTTCGCGCGGAAGCAGGCCGACGGTCTCATTCTCATCGGCTGGTCGTTGGGCGGCGTCGCCGCGGCGGGCCTGACGCTACGCGCTGCCGAGTTCGATGTCCGTGTGCTGCACACCGTGTGCCTGGGCGGTGCGTTCATGGCACCGGATCCGATCTCGGGTGGTCATGTCCTGGACGAGGTGCCCGACGGCGCTTCTCGCACACCGTTCACGCTGCTGGTCGGCGATGCCGACGATGTCGTGCCGGGTTCTGCTGCAACGGAATTCGCGACAGCGCTGCGGGCGCGCGACTGGCTGGTCGACATCGTCGAAGTGGCCGCCGACCACGGATCGATAGCAGGCGCACGCTATGACCCGGCCGCCGAGCGGTACGAGCCCGCGGACGACGCGGCAACACATGCAGTCGTTCGTGACGTCGCGGCACGCATTGCCACGGTGGTGCGCGGCTAGGGACTGACTGCGCCCGGGACCCGGTAGGCGTAGGACTTCTTCTGGCGTTCCTTCATCTTTTCCAGGCACTCGTGGTGCTTGCGCGCGTGATAGGCCAGGGGGAAGTACGTCAGCCGGTCGGGCAGTACGCGGTACGCGACGCGAATAGCCTTGTAAACGCGGTTGAGCTGGCGCTCTTCTTCGGGTGACCAATCCACGCCGAGTTTGGCGCGAAGCCGCGGATCGAGCAGGCCGACGACGGACAGGTAGTTGAAGCGAAGCGCGGGACGCAGCACCGCTTTGATCAACGGGTAGAACAACTTCGGCACCGACGGAGGTAGCTCGACTTCACCGCTGACCAAGTCGTCGATCAGTTTCCTGGCCTGCGGCGTCGCCTCCAACTTGTCGATCATCGACTCGAAATAGTCGGTCATATCCTGATGAGTGTTGGGATAGTCGCGCATCGGCACGTGGAGCAGGCGCGCCAGCCGACGGTTGTCACGCAGCAGCTCGGCCTTCTCCGTGTCGGTGAACTCCCGCCCGATCAGCAGGCGAGCGCCGTGGACGTTGACGATGTATCCGGTGCAGATCACCCACTGATAGGCCTCGGGGTTGAGCGCGCTGATCTGCTTGCCGTTCTTCTCACTCTTCATCGTCATCGGCCGATGCATGGCTCTGACCCGGTTGCCTTCGGCGACAGCCTCCGTGCCGCCGTACGTCCAACGCAACACCGAATCGATCGACCTTATCGCGCGGCCACCCGGATCACCTTGGAACGCCGCGGAATAGCGGCCGGTGACCTCGGCGATGACGGGATGCATGGCCTGCATCATGAACGCCGCACCTTCGAAGATGAGAAACGTCCACCGGCCGGTGTGCTCGGCGGTCAACGAATCCAGCGGCACGAGTTCGACGGGCTCGTCGTCGGCGGGTACGGAGAGGTCAAGGTCCGAAGTCGCGGTCATGGGCGGCGCCCACCTCCTGTCCAGGTGATGAACCGGACGCTAATATGACCGCCAGGTCGCATTCAAGTCGCGTAAGGGACGTTCGTGAGCATTGATAAGCGCAGGTCAAGCCGACGAAAGCTGCCACAGCAACAACGGTCTCGTGAGATGGTCGCAAAAATCGTCGAGACGACAGCGACACTGCTCCTCACCACCGACCCCACCCGGGTGACCACGAACCTCATCGCCGACCGCGCAGGCGTCAGCAAGGGTTCGATCTACCAGTACTTCAGCGACAAAGACGAAATCATCGAAGCCGCAATCGAACACCTCGCCGCGAAAGAGGCCCCAGTGCTCGAGGAGCGGCTACGAACCGTGACGCTGGCCCAACCCGCCGAGGCGATGGCCGCCTCCATCGACATCCTCATCGACCTGACGATCGCCAACCGCGGCCTGCTCCGATATCTCGCCGAACGACCCGATCACGTACGCACCTTCGAGAACATCTCCGGCCTCAACGCGACCCTCGTCGCGATGTCCACCCTGCACATGAACCACTACCACGACCAGTATCGCAACGAACTGAGCCCAAAAGCGCTGGCGTGGTTGTTCTTCAACATGGCAGTGGCGACCACACTGCGCTACGTCGAGGCCGACGATCCGATCCGCCTCGAAGAACTACGCGCCGGGCTCAAATTCGCGTCATCGGGGCTGTTGGCCGGCGGGCGCGACTGAGTCACAACGACGGATTACTTCGGGGCCTTCCTGTGTCGTTCCTGTGAGAATCTGCACGATTACTTAGGTCATGTAGCGTTTTAAGAGGTGCGCGCACAGTGCTGACGCCGAACGGAAGTGAAGGAGCGACACGGTGAATCTCGGTCCGTGGGGTGATCTCACGATACTTGCTGCGGTGATGGAAATCGTCTTCGCCACTTGCGTTTTCATCTACATCGGCAGACTGGAGAGACGGACGTCCCACCCGTTGGGCGATCAAGTCGGCGCCCACAAAGCAGTGCTGGCCAAAATCCGTAAGCGCCAACCGATGACGCGGGACGAAGTGGACTACGCGAATGAACTGATTGCCGACGCGCGGTCGCCGCTCGCCTATGCGATACCTGCGGCATTGTTCACCATGGGCTTCTTCTATGTGGTCGGCTGCCTTTTCATGCTCCACCTCGACGGCGGCCATCCATCGTTCCGCACATTCATCGGCGGCATCCCCATGTTGACGTCCATGAACATGGCGGGTCAGCTGCGCCGGGTCGCACGGTTGAAGAGAAGGTTACCGCAGGTCCCGGTGGTGGAGCACGAAGCCGCCGACGCAACCGTACGCGTCGGCAGCTAGCGAAACCGCCGTCCTCCCTTCAGGATTCCGAGCGACGAGACCCGCCTGCAACTGGGTCGCCGTCCTCCCAGAGCAGTAGCTGTCGCACCGATTGGCGTGATCCGTAGGGCTGCAGCATCTGGCTGGCCGGGCGGGTCCGCACTTTGAGCGGCCACCAGAACCACCGTCCGATCAGCGCCGCGAAGGCAGGCGTCATGAAGGACCGCACGATCAGCGTGTCGAACAGCAGGCCGAGCGCGATCGTCGTCCCGATCTGACCGAGAATTCGCAGGTCGGCGAACAGGAATGAGGCCATGGTCGCTGCGAACACGAGTCCGGCCGCTGTGACCACCGCGCCCGAGCCGGCCATCGCCCGGATGATCCCGGTGTTCAATCCGGCGCCGATCTCCTCCTTGAACCGGGAGATCAACAGCAGGTTGTAGTCCGAGCCGACGGCCAACAGCAGGATGACGGCCAATGCCAACACGATCCAGAACAGGTCGATGCCGAAGATGTCCTGCCAGATGAGGACCGAAAGCCCGAACGAGGCGCCGAGCGACAACGCGACCGTGCCCACGATGACGAACGCGGCGACGATACTGCGGGTGATGAACATCATCACGAGCAAGATGAGGCACAGCGCCGCGATCGCGGCGATCATGAGGTCGTATTTGGCGCCGTCCTGGATGTCCTTGTAGGTGGCTGCCGTGCCGGCGATGTAGAGCTTCGACCCGGCCAACGGAGTGCCCTTGACGGCTTCCTGCGCTGCGTGCCTGATCGCATCGATATGCGAAATACCCTCGGGCGTAGCGGGATCGCCGTCGTGGGTGATGATCATCCTGGCGGCTTTACCGTCCGGCGAGAGGAACAGCTTGAGCCCGCGTACGAACTCCGGGTTGGTGAACGCCTCCGGCGGTAGGTAGAACGAGTCGTCGGTTTTCGAGGCGTCGTACGCCTGGCCCAGCGCAGTGGCGTTCTTCAGTGCCGCCTCGGTCTGGTCATTGATGCCCGATGTCGTGGCGTAGTTCGTCAGCGTCAGATCACGATTGGTCTGCTGGCTCTCGATCTGCGGCGGAAACAGCGCCAACAGTTTCGGCTGCAGCTCATCGAGCTTGGCGATGCTGCCCGACACGTTACCCAGTTGCTCGGTCAGCTCATCGATACCGTCGAGAGCGTCGAAGACCGATCTCAGCGCCGCACACATCGGGATGTCGAAACAGTGTGGCTCCCAATAAAAGTAGTTGCGCAGCGGCCGGAACTGATCGTCGAAGTTGGCGATTTTGTCGCGCAGGCTCTTGGCTGTGGCGACAGTCTGCTGGAACGCCTTGCTCTGCTCGTCGGTGATCGCAGCCGACTGCTGCTGCAGCTCATACTGTTGCCGCAGGATCGCGATCGAGCTGTTGATCACGTCCACCTGTTTGAGCAGGTCGGCGCCGCGGGCTTGCTGAAACGGCAGGTTGTTGATCTGAGAGGCGCTGCTCGCACTGATCTGAAACGGGATCGACGTGTGGTCGAGGGGCGTGCCGAGCGGCCTCGTGATCGACTGCACCTGCGCGATGCCGTCGGTGTGGAAGACGGCCTTGGCCACGCGCTCCAGCAGGATCATGTCAGTGGGATTGCGTAGATCGTGGTCGGTTTCGACCATCAACAGTTCGGGATTGAGGCGTGCCTGCGAGAAGTGACGTTCTGCGGCCGTGTAACCCACGTTGGCCGGAGCGGAGGCAGGCATGTATCCCCGGGCGTCGTAACTTGTCTGGTATCTCGGCAGGGCGAGCAGACCGATCAGCGCGACGGCGATGGTCACCACCAGGATGGGCCCCGGCCAGCGGACGACGGCGGTGCCGATACGCCGCCACCCTTGCGTGCGCATGGGCCGCGCAGGTTCGAACAGTCCGAAATGGCGGCCGATGACGAGCAGTGCCGGCGCCAGGGTCAGCGCCGCCACCACGGCGACCAGCACGCCGATGCCGGCGGGGATGCCCAGGCTGTTGAAGTACGGCAGCCGGGTGAAGGTGAGACACAACACCGCACCGGCAATCGTCAACCCGGAACCCAGGATGATGTGGGCGGTTCCGTGGTACATCGTGATGAACGCCGTCACCCGGTCCTGCCCGGCGTACCGCGCTTCGTGGAATCTGCCCAGGATGAAGATCGCATAGTCCGTGCCGGCGGCGATGACCAGCAGCGTCAGCAGATTCGTTGAATACGTCGACAATTCGATGATGCCGGCGTTCGCGAGCACCGCCACGACGCCGCGGGATGCGGTCAACTCGATCATCACCGTGAAGATCACCAGGAACACCGTGGTGAGCCGACGGTACAGCCAGAACAGCATCACGGCGATGACGCCCAGCGTGATCAGCGTGGTTTTCAGGGTGCCCTGACGGCCGACCTCGAACTGGTCGGTGACCAGCGGTGCGGCGCCCGTGACGTAGACCTTGAGACCGGGCGGCGGCGGATTCTGGTCGACGATGTCGCGCACCGCGTCGACAGACTCGTTGGCCAGCGACTCGCCCTGGTTTCCAGCGAGGTACAGCTGCACCAGTGCGGCCTTACCGTCGGCACTCTGAGAACCGGCTGCCGTCAGCGGATCACCCCAGAAGTTCTGAATGTGCTGAACGTGTTCGGTGTCCTGCTCGAGTTTTTGGACCAGGCCGTCGTAGTAGTGGTGGGCTTCGTCGCCGAGCGGCTGATCGCCTTCCAGCACGATCATCGCCGAACTGTCTGAGTCGAACTCGTCGAAGACCTTGCCGATGCGTTTGGCGGCCTGCAGCGACGGCGAATCCTGCGGGCTCAACGACACATTGTGCGCTTCGGCGACCGTCTCCAACTGCGGTACGAACACATTCGTCAACACCGCCAGCGCGAGCCAGAACAGCGCGATGAGCACCGAGAACCGCCGGATGAGATCCGGAATACGCCGGCCGCTCATCCGGACTTGTCCAGGCAGTAGGTGAAGGCGTTCAAGGTGTTCACCGTTCTCTCGTCCTTGACCACGTCGTCGATCTTGATGCGGCAGCCGATCCAGTCGGTGTCGCCCTGCGCGGAGATGTTGACGGCGACGGCCGGTTGGGTCGTGGTCGCGTCGTAGGCCCAGGGCAGGGTGACGCCGTCTGCTCGCTGGGGCTGGGCGTCGACATCCAGGTAGGTGACGGTGGCGACCGTTCCCGGCGGGCCGAAAACCTCCAAGACCACATGCTTCGGGTTGAACGGGACGATCTCGTCGGCGGAACCGCTCGGTGTGGATACGACATCTTGTGACGCGAAGATGCCGTGCAGCCGATTCACCGCGAATCCCGCCAATGCGACGACAACCACCGCCACCACGATCATCCAGTGCCGGCCGAGTCGACGGCTGATCGAAACCCGCTGCATCCGTGACCCTTTCATGAGCGGCGACAGTCGCGAACGGCCGGAATTCTTCTAGGAGGTCTAATCAACTAGGTTGACGGTACGACACGGGACGGTACTCCACAACACCACCGCCCGCGTAACCTGGCTATTCACAGCAACTTCGGAGGTTTAGCCTCTGGTTAGGCGACGACTTCTTCGGTATGAGCGTGAACTCGGCGCTCTCTAGGGGTACCGGCTTCGGCTCGGCGGGCGAGTCGACGACGACTCCGGCCCGGCCGCATCTCACGTGTTGATTCGCATCTCCGCACCAGGGTGCGAACTGAGGGTGACGACCACTGTGCCGACACCTGTTCCGAACGTCGTGTTGGCGTAGCCGATGAAGCCGTAGTGCCCGTCGATGGTCGACACCGCGGTGATGTCCCGGCTCCCGGAGGCGCCGGTATCGAGATTTCTCCAAGTGGCTTCGACGGTGAGCACACAAGATCCGTCATAGATGCCGGCGTCGTAGTGGATCGCCACCCGGACACCGTCCTCGACATGATCACCGATCTGCACCGGCGTCACCTGCGCCTCGGCGCTGACATTGCCCGCGCACGTCGCAGCCGCGACCACCGGCACTCGATCCAGCTGTGCGAAGCTCTCTGCCTGCGCTGTCGCCGCCCACAACCACGGCACCGTCAGGGCGACGGCGAGCGCGCCTGCCACACGGAACCGAGTCATGCCCTTGTTATCGCCGACCGCCGGGGCGGTGTTAGCTACTTCAGTTGGTTGCGCATCCGGTCGTGTGACCACGACGTGAGACGGAACCGTCCGTCTCGAATGACCGTGATTGCGACGTCGTCCCCGTCGAGCCCGGAATGGTCAGCGGGAGAGAAGCTGTATTCACCTTCGGGCGTCAGACACGACAGCGACTCCATTGCCCGTTGTACTGCCTTCGGGTCATCATCGCCGGCTGACTCGAGGGCGGCCGCGATCAGCTTCGCGGCGGTGTACCCGTCGACCGCGAACTGTGACGGCGGTGAACCGTGCCTGCGGATGAACGGTTCGGTCAGCGCTGCGATCACCGCGCGCGTCATCGACTCTGGCAAGTCTGCCCCCACCGCCACGAGTGACGTCGCCACAATGAAGCCGTCGGCGTCGGGTCCTACGGCCTCCACAAAAGCGGGACTTGCAGCGCCGATTCCTGCGACGAACGGTATGCCGAGGCCGGCGGCCCGGAACGCCCGCGCCAAGCCCGTCGCCGGCGGACCGGTGACCCAGGCCATCAGGGTCTGTGCGCCGCTTTCGGCTGCCGCGGCGACGGTAGGGGCGAAGTCCTGCGTATCGACCTTCACCGATTCGACGGCGCGAGCCTCAATTCCATAGTGTGCCAACATCGTTTCTTGAGCGGCCCAGGCCTCACGGTTGAAATCACTGTCGGAATCGAAGGCCACCGCAATTTTGGCGAGGCCGTGATCACGGAGGTATCTGAGTAGCTGCTCGGCGACCAGGCGCCCGGTCGGCGGGGTCATGAAGACGTATGGCCGAATCGGATCGACCTGAGTGTGCGCGGCACCGGTCGACACGTAGACGATCCGTCGGTCGTTTGTATGTGGCAGTACGGCCAGGCTCGCGTTGGAGAACGACGTGCCGATCATTGCGCTCACGCCTTGGTCGGCGAGCCGGTGATAGGCCTCGACCGCTCCCTGCGGCGAACTCTGGTCATCGACCACGATGAGTTCCACTCGACGGCCATCGAGCACCCCACCCGCATCGTTGATCTGCTCGACCGCGAGCGCGGCTCCGTCCCGGTTCTCAAGTCCCATGTAGTTCGAGCCGGTCAGCGATGTCACCTGACCGATACGTACGGGTGGACGGTCGAATGCCATCACGTGCATCCACACGAATTGCGGTGGTGGAACGTCGTCGGGATGCGAATCTGCTGTGGCGCGAATTCCTCGCCCCGAATGCGGCGTAACAGCAGTTCGACCGCCATGGCCCCGATCGTTTCGACGTCTTGCGCCGCGGCGCTCAGCCTCGGCTCGAACAGATTCGACCATTCGAAGTCGTCGTAGCAGACGAATGCCAGGTCCGACGGAATCGACAAGCCGAGTGCGCGTATGGCCTTGAGCGATCCGATCGTCATGGCGTTGTTCAAGGACACCAGTGCTGTCGGCCGGTTGGCACTCGACATCAGCGAGCTGACTTCACGTTCCGCCACATCCGTGTTCGATTCGCCGTCGAGGACCAACGCTGCGTCAACGGCGATACCGTGGTCCGCGAGCGCCGTGCGGTAGCCATCGAATCGCTCGGTGGTGGAGGAGATCCCGGCAAGGCCCCGTACGACTGCGATCCGGTGATGCCCGAGCTCGATGAGGTGCTCGGTCAGCGACCGTGCCGCCGAGAAGTTCTCCGGGCCGACCTGATCGCAACCGATGTCGATTCCGCGGTCGATCAGAACCAAAGGAGTTCCGGTACGGGTGATTTCGGGGATGGTTACCCGCTCGGACCCGGCCGCGGGCGCGACGATCATCCCGTCGACCTTCCGGTCGAGCAGCGAGTCGGTGACCCGTTTCTCGGAGCCGACGTCGTCGTGGGAATCACCGACGATCAGCACGTAACCGGCTTCCGAGAGCGCGCGTTCCACCACGTGCACAAGGCTCGCAAAGTACGGATTCGTCAACGCGGAGATCGACAGTCCGACCGTGTGCGTGCGCCCGGCGGCGAGCGACCGCGCGACGACGTTGCGTCGGTAGCCGGTCTCCTCGATCGCCGCTTCGACGCGCAGCCGAGTGGCGGTGTTGACCTTGCGTGTGCCGTTGAGTACATGCGAGACCGTGGATGCGGACACGCCGGCGATGCGCGCGACGTCACCCATCGTGGTCATGGGAGTCGCACGATGCGGTCCGCGCGACCTGCGGTCGACTCGATCAATCTGGCATTGCGCTCGTCGGACCCGAAGGCCCAGAACGCTGCTTCCTCGGGTGACTTTCCGTACGCCTCGTGTCGGCTCAGCAGTCGCGCATGCCGAATCTCGGTGTGGGGAGCCAAGAACCACACCTCATCGATGCAGGACCGGGCCTCAGACCACGCATCGGATTCCAGCAGAAGGTAATTGCCCTCGGTGACGACCAGCGGCACGTCGGGTCGAACGGGTATGGACGAACCGATCGGCTCTTCGATCTCGCGCCGGAATCGCGGTGCATACACGACGGGGTCGTCGATGCGCTGTGCCCGCAGGGTCGCGATCAGCCGTGCGTACCCGCCGTCGTCGAATGTGTCGTGGGCGCCCTTGCGGTCCAGGATCCCCAGGTCGGTCAACACCTCATTGGCCAGATGGAAGCCGTCCATCGGCACGAGCACGGCCGTGTCCGGACCCAGCGCGGTGACGAGCAGCTCTGCGACGGTGGACTTCCCTGCTCCCGGTGCTCCGGTGAGACCGAGAATGCGGCGTTGGCCGGGAATGACGAGTGCCTTTGCCCACTCGACCAACTGGTCCAGTGTGGCGTCCAGCGCGTCCTGCTCGAGGGTCACCGTTCTCGCTTCCGGGTCTGGTCTGTATGGAGTTCGGTCAGCCATGCCCGTGGTCCGACCACCGAACACCGTAATGCCGCCACCCGAGCGGAGCGATCGATGCGCTCGGCAACACTACTTCCGAACGTCGAGAAGTACACGTACGCACCGTGGAAGGCATCGCCGGCCCCGAGTGTGTCGACCACCGTCACCGGTTCCACCGGCACGGACCCGAACTCACCGTCCGACCACCACTCGACGGGATCGCCGCCGTGCGTGCAGACGACGGTGCGGACACCGCTGCCGACCAACGCTGCGGCAGTGGACGCAGAGTCGTCGGTGCCTGGTACGCGGAAGTCATTGGAACACACCATGTCCGTCGCGTGCGGAACGATATCGCTCATCACCGGTTTCCATCGACCTGCGTCGACGACAACTGTGGTAGCCCGTGCGGCCGCATGCGCAACGGCGGCACGGGCGATCACCGGATGATGCCCGTCGACGAGCACCACATCGGCGGCCGCCACGAGATTCCCGATGTCGGCTGGTGGCGACGCATCGGAGTTCACTGCATCGAGCGAGACGACCGAGCGGTCGCCCGTGGATTCGACGACCGACACCGCCGAGACAGGCACCGCCCGAGTGCTACCTGCCGCCGCGTCGACGACGGCGACATCGTAGGCCGCGAGGTCGGCACGAATAAGGTCGGCGATCGGATCGTCACCCAGCGCTGTTACGAGGATCGCCTGACCGCCCAGCGCTGCGAACGTGACGGCGGCATTCGCGGCCGGCCCGCCAGCGGCGACGAACTGGGCGGTCGACGTGACTTTCTCGTTGACCGCAGGCAGTTTCGTGATGCGGTGGATCACGTCGAGCGTCGCCAGCCCGACGAACAGTCCGACCGGGGCCTCGTCAGAGACCGGCGCGTTCCTCATCCGTGGGCTCCTCTGCGCCAGTCATGAGCGCGACGACCTCGGACATCGAGCGCTTCTTCGGATCGACGACACCGGCGCGCTGCCCGAGTCGGTGGATGTGGATCCGGTCGGACACCTCGAACACATGCGGCATGTCGTGGCTGATCAGCACGACCGGGATGCCGCGGTCGCGGATCGACTTGATCAGATCGATGACCTGCCCCGACTCCCGAACACCGAGAGCGGCCGTCGGCTCATCCATGATGATCACTCCGCGGCCGAACGCCGCGGCCCGTGCCACCGCGACGCCCTGGCGCTGTCCGCCGGACAATGTCTCCACGGCCTGCGTCACGGACTTGATGCCGATCTTCAGGTCCGTGAGGTGCTGCGACGCCTCCTCGCGCATCCTGGGCATGTCGAGCCGGCGGAACAGACTGCCGGCGAGGCCTTTCCGCCGGACCTCGCGTCCGAGGTACAGGTTCGAGGCGATGTCGAGAGCCGCCACCACGGCGAGATCCTGGTACACCGTCTCGATTCCTGCGGCTCGCGCGTCGCGGGTGTTCCTGAACGAGACACGCACGCCGTTCATCAGGATCTCGCCGGAGTCCGGTACCACCGCTCCCGCCAATGCCTTGATCAGACTGGACTTCCCGGCGCCGTTGTCACCGACGACCGCGAGGACCTCCCCCTCCCGGAGCTCGAAATCCGCCCCGTTGATCGCCGTCACGTTGCCGTACTTCTTGACGAGTCCGCGTGCTTCGAGGACGGGCGCACTCATTGTGATCTCCTGCGGGCGAACTGATCCACCGCCACCGCGACGATCACGAGTATTCCGGTCGCGATGTTCTGGTAGAGGCTGTCGACACCGGCCTGCGTGAGTCCGTTACGGAGGACGGCGACGATCAACGTGCCCACCAAAGTACCGACGACACCGCCGCGCCCACCGAACAAGCTTGTCCCGCCGATGACAACCGCCGTGATCGTCTCGAGGTTGGCGTTCTGGTACGCGTTGGGGTCGGCGTTCGGGATGCGGCCGAGGGCGGCCCACGCGGCGATCGCTGCGATCACACCCGTCGTGAGGTAGACCGAGAACAGCACCCGGCCGGACTTGACGCCCAACAGATTCGACGCGCCCGGGTTGCCGCCGACAGCGTAAATGTGCTTACCCCAAGCGGTTTGGGACAACGCATACCACATGACGGCGTAGACCAGCAGCATCGCGACCACGCCGTACGTCGTCGAGAACGATCCGATGCGAAAAGACGTGCCCAAGAACGTGAGTGGCCCCGGCTCCACGCGGTAGGTTTCTGATCCCGCGAGCAGTCGCGTGCCCGCCAGTATCGCGGTGAACGTTCCCAGCGTGACGATGAACGGAGGCAGCCTCAGCATCGTGACGAGCCCACCGTTGATCGCACCGAACACCACGCACACGAGGAGCGTCGAGCCCAGGGCGACGACTGGGCCGAAGGCGCCCGCGCTCTGGGCCATCACGATCGTCCCGAAGACCGCCACCGCACCGATCGACAGATCGATCCCCGAGGTGAGGATGATCAGCGTCTGGCCGACGGCGAGAATGCCGACGACGACCGATTGCTGAAGGATCAGCGACACGTTCTGCGGGTTGAGGAACGAATCCGAGACCGAGCTGAAGATGACGATCGCGATGACGAGCGCCACCAGCGGGCCGACCAACGGTTCACGCAGGACTGTCCCCACGTTGAATCGGCTCGCTGCCGGTGGCGTCGCTCTCGCGGGAGCACCGGTGGTCATGACGGCGCTCAGCCCCAGCAGTTCTGTTCGCCCCAGGCGGTGTCCTTCGACTCGAGCCCGGGCACGGGCCTATCCGTGATGAGCTGCGAACCGGTGTCGTTGAATCCGCTGGGCTTGGTCCCGTCCTTCGCGAACTTGACGACCGCCTGCACCCCCTGCTCAGCCATTTTCGCGGGGAACTGCATGACGGTTGCACCGATCTTTCCGGACTTCACATCCGCGACGCCCGTGCAGCTTCCGTCGATCGATCCGATCGTGATCTGGCCCGTGCGGTTGGCGGACTGTATCGCCTGGTAGGCACCGGCGGCCGCCGGCTCGTTGATGGTGTAGAGCGCGTTGACACCCGGGGCCCGCTGCAGGAGGTTCTCCATCGCCGTCTGGGCCTTGGTCTGGTCGCCGTTGGTGTTCTCCCGACCGACGATCTCGGGCGAGTCATTCGTGATGCCGAAACCCTCGAGGAACCCGTCGTGACGGAAGGTGTCGACCGTTCCGCCCGGGGTGCCGTCGAGCATCACGATCTGCGGCGCGGTGTTGCCGAGTGCGGCTTTCACCCATTTGCCCTGGCTGACGCCCGCGGCCTTGTTGTCGGTGGCGAAGGTGGCGTCTACTGCGTCTTCCGGGTCGGTCGCGGTGTCCAGGGCGATGACGACGATGCCTGCGTCGCGGGCTTTCTTGATCGCGTCGAGCACCCCGGTCGAGGAGTTCGGCGTGATGAGAATGCCCTTCACACCCTGACCGATCATGTTCTCGATGGCCGAGACCTGGCCCTCATTGTCACCGTCGAACGCACCCGCCACGGCGATCAACTCGGCGCCGTCCTTGTCGGCCTGCGCCTGGGCGGACTCACGCAGCTTGACGAAGTACGGATTCGAATCCGTTTTGGTGATCAGGCCGACCTTGACGCTGCCCGAATCCGAGCCGCCGCACGCCGTCAGGCCGAGAACCAGTGAGCCGGCCATCAGCACAGTCCCGACCGTGAGCGTGCCCATGCGCTTTCCCAACATGTGGACTCCCCTGTCCCCGCTGGGACGCCGATCGCCCCGCGTCTGCTGGAGCCTAGAAGGCAGGCAAGCGCTTGCGCATGCGCTTTCGCGAAATTCTTCGACGCACTTTTGTGACGAGACCCCCGAGTGCGCTTGCGCGAGGATGTCGGTTCGGCCGCCTACCATTTCCCCGGCACACCTTGTCGACGAGAGGATCGCAGGAACACCCGCACGTCGCGGCGTTTCGGCCCTTCCCACACCCGGCCCTGATGGAGAGGACCAGCAGTGAGTTACAGCGCCGCAGACATCACCGAGCTCGACGATGTCCAGCACACGCGGCTGCGCCCGGCGGTCAACCTTGGCCTCGACGTGCTCAACACCGCGCTGCGCGAACTCGTGGACAACGCCATCGAGGAGGTCGCCGATCCGAGCCACGGCGGCTCCACCGTCACGATCACCCTGCACGCCGACGGATCGGTCAGCGTCGCCGATGACGGACGCGGGCTGCCCGTCGACTCCGACCCGGTCACGGGCAAGAACGGCATCGTCAAGACACTGGGCACCGCGCGCGCCGGGGGCAAGTTCTCCGCGCATGCCGACGCCACCAGCACCGGGGCGGGCCTGAACGGAATCGGCGCCGCGGCAGCCGTCTTCATCTCCGCCCGTACCGACGTGACGGTGCGCCGCGGCGGAAAGACCTATCTGCAGAGCTTCGGGGGCGGTTATCCCGGCGTGTTCGAGGGTAACGAGTTCGACCCCGACGCTCCGTTCACCCGCGCCGACAACCAGAAATTGCGCGGTGTCGGCAACCGCAAACCGGATGCGCACGGCACCACGGTGCGCATCCTGTTCGACGCCGCCGTCGTGCCGGATTCCAGTATCGACATCGGCGAGGTGCTGTTGAGGGCCCACGCGGCCGCACGGATGTCGCCCGGCGTGCACCTCGTGGTCGTCGACGAGGGCTGGCCCGGCGAGGAGGTTCCGCCGGCCTTGATGGAACCGTTCAGCGGGCCGTGGGGCACCGAGACCCTGCTTGACCTCATGTGCGCCGCGGCAGGCACACCGCTGCCCGAGGTGCGCGCGGTCGTCGAGGGCCGTGGCGAGTACACCACGGGACGCGGCCCCACCCCGTTCCGCTGGTCGTTGACCGCCGGTCCGGCCGAGCCGGCGACGGTGGCCGCGTTCTGCAACACCGTGCGCACTCCGAACGGCGGATCGCACCTGACCGCCGCGGTGAAGGGACTGTCCGAAGCGCTCGCCGACCGTGCGTCACGCATCCGCGACCTGGGGCTTGCCAAGGGCGAAGACGGTCCGGAAGCACAGGATTTCGCCGCGGTGACCGCGCTTGCCGTGGACACCCGAGCACCCGATGTGGCGTGGGATTCCCAGGCGAAGACGGCGGTGTCGTCGCGGTCGCTGAATGTAGCGATGGCACCGGATGTGGCGCGCAGCGTCACGATCTGGGCGGCGAACCCCGCCAACGGTGACACCGTGTCGCTGTGGACGAAACTCGCCCTTGAGTCGGCACGGGCACGGCGCAGCGCCGAGGGCGCCAAGGCCCGGTCCCGCGCGGCGTCGAAGGCCAAACTGGGTACGAATCTGTCGCTGCCGCCGAAGCTGCTGCCCAGCCGCGAGACCGGCCGGGGTTCTGGCGCGGAGCTGTTTTTATGCGAGGGCGACTCGGCGCTGGGCACCATCAAGGCCGCGCGCGACGCCACGTTCCAGGCCGCCTTCCCGCTGAAAGGCAAGCCGCCCAACGTCTATGGGTTCACCGTGAGCAAGGCCCGCGTCAAGGACGAGTTCGATTCGATCGAGCGCATCCTGGGCTGCGGGGTGCGGGACAACTGCGATCCTGAGCAGTGCCGCTATGACCGGATCTTGTTCGCGTCCGACGCCGACCCCGACGGCGGCAACATCAACTCCAGCCTGATCTCGATGTTCCTGGACTTCTACCGTCCGCTCGTCGAAGCCGGCATGGTGTACGTGACGCTGCCGCCGCTGTTCGTCGTCAAGGACGGCAACGAGCGGATCTACTGCCAGGACGAGTCCGAGCGTGACGCCGCGGTGGCCCAGTTGAAAGCCAGGTCCAAGCGCAAGGTCGAGGTACAGCGCAACAAGGGTCTCGGCGAGATGGATGCCGACGACTTCTGGAACACCGTGCTGGATCCGCAGCGGCGCACCGTGATTCGGGTGCATCCCGATGACGGCGAGAAGAAGCTGCACCACACATTGTTCGGCGGCCCGCCGGAGGGCAGGCGCACGTGGATGGCCGATGTCGCCTCCCGTGTCGACACCTCAGCGCTGGACCTCGACTAGGAGAAAACGGCCGTGACCGCCACCTTGGATGTTCCTGAACAGAACGCCGACCTGGTGCTCGACCAGAGCGCCGACGACTACTGGAACCACTACCAGCTGACCTTTGCGCTCTACAGCGTCAGCGACCGTGCCATCCCCTCGGCGTTCGACGGGCTCAAACCGGGCCAGCGGCGCCTGCTCTACCAGATGCACGAGTCGAAACTGCTGCCCGGAAACAAACCGCAGAAGTCCTCGAAGGTGTGCTCGGCCGTCACCGGCAACCTGCATCCGCACGGCGGCGCGTCGATGTACGGGGCGGCGGCGCTGATGGCCGCCGAGTTCCAACGTGTGAAAGTCATTGACGGCCAAGGTGCTTTCCCCCGCATCCAGGGCGATATCCCCGCCGCTGACCGCTACACCGAGATGCGGTTGTCGGCGCCCGGTGCGGCGCTGACCGCCGAACTCAACGACCACGCCGTGCCGATGGTCTCGACGTTCGACGGCGAGTGGATCGAGCCGACGGTCCTGCCCGCCCAATGGCCGATGTTGCTCTGTAACGGTGCCGTCGGCATCGCCGAGGGTTGGGCCACCAAGGTGCCCGCGCACAATCCCCGCGAGGTGATGGCGGCCTGCCGGGCGCTGCTGAAAACCCCGAACATGACCGACGACAGGCTGGTGAAACTCATCCCCGGCCCCGACTGGGGGTGCGGCGCCACCGTGGTCGGCACGGCCGGGCTACGGGAGTACATCACCACCGGACGCGGCGCGTTCACGGTGCGCGGCACGGTGTCCGTCGACGGGAAGAACTGCATCATCACCGAGCTGCCGCCCGGTGTCGCGAGCAACACTGTGCAGGACCGGATCCGGGCCCTCGTCGACTCGGGTGAATTGGCCGGCGTGGCGGACATGTCCGATCTGACCGATCGCCGCAACGGGCTGCGGATCGTCGTCACCGCCAAACGCGGCCACAACGCCGAGCAGATCCGTGAGCAGCTGCTCGCGTTGACACCGCTGGAGTCGACGTTCGCGGCGAGCCTGGTGGCACTCGACGAGAACCGCGTGCCGCGCTGGTGGTCGGTGCGCGAACTGATCTCCGCGTTCCTGCATCTGCGCGATTCGGTGGTGCTACGGCGCAGCGAGTATCGGCTGGAAAAGGTCACCGCGCGCCGCCATCTGGTGGCCGGGCTGATGCTGATCCACCTGGACATCGATACTGCCGTCGCGATCATCCGCGCGTCCGACACCGTCGACGAGGCCCGCCAAGGTCTGCAGGAGCGGTTCAAGATCGACGCTGAGCAGGCCGATTACGTTCTGTCGCTGCAGCTTCGGCGGTTGACCAAGCTCGATGTGATCGAGCTTCAGGCCGAAGCGGAGAAGCTGGACGCCGAGTTCGCCGAGCTGACCGAGCTGGTGTCCAACCCCGACGCGCGCCGCAAGGTCATCGACCAGGAACTCGTCGAGACGGCAAAACTGTTCAAAGGCGCCGAGTTCGACCGTCGCACCGTGCTGGACTTCGAGGCCACGCCCGTCTCGTCGTCGGCCACCGACGACGGCCCTCGCGAGCGCAAGGTCAATGCCGCGTGGCGCCTCGACGACCGAGGTGTGTTCTCCGACAGCCACGGTGAGCTGCTCACCTCAGGTCTGGGTTGGGCCGTATGGACGGACGGGCGAATCAAATTCACCACCGGTGGCGGTTTGCCGTACAAGATCCGCGACATCCCGGTGGCCCCCGACATCACCGGCCTGCTGCGCTCCGGCGTGCTTCCCGACGGCTACCACCTGGCGCTGGTCACGCGACGCGGGAAGGTCCTGCGGATCGACCCCGCCGCGGTCAACCCACAGGGTGTGGCGGGCAACGGTGTGGCGGGTGTGAAACTGGTGGCGGGCGACCCTGAGGACTCTGTCATCGCGGCGCTGCCTGTCTCGTGTGAGAACGGCGAGGCGATCCTGTCGATTTCCGAAAAGGGTTGGAAAGTCACCGAAGTCGCCGATATCCCGGTGAAGGGCCGCGGCGGTGCCGGCGTCGGGTTCCACCCGTTCGTCAACGGCGAGGATGCGCTGCTGTCAGCGTCGATCTCCGCGACCGGGTTCGTGCGCGGCAAGAAAGCGGTGCGCGCCGAGAATCGGGCGAAGGCTTCGGTCAAGGGATCCGGGACGGACGTCACGCCGGCTGGTTGATCCCAGAACTTGTCGGACCTCACTGCGACAATGAGGTATGTCGTCGGAGCCAGCGTCTTTCGCGGCTGAGGCGCGTCCCGTTGATCGGCTTGAGGTGTTGTTCGGCGAGGTCGCGCAGTTGTGCGGTCAGCGCAACGCCATCGATGCGCGCCTGGTCGAGATCGTCGCCGAGATCGAGCGTGACGAGCTGTGGGGCGCCACCGGGGCCCGGTCGATGTCGGCGCTGGTGGCCTGGAAAACCGGTGTGACACCCCGTAACGCCGACACGATGATGGCGGTCGCACGTCGCCTCGACGAGTTCCCGCGCTGCGCCGAAGCAATGCGCCAGGGTCGGCTGTCCCTCGATCAGGTCGGGGTCATCGCCGAACGTGCCGAGCCTGTCAAGTTGTTTGTGTAAGTGAGTGGTCGGTCGGGTTATAGGTAGGGGTTGATGCGGTCGGGGTAGACGATGGCGAGTTGGCCGAGTGCTTGTTTCCAGTTGGTGGTGACTTGGCCCTCGATCAGGCGGCTGGGTGCGGTGCGTTCGTTGGCCGGTTTTCCTCGTTGCTTTTCACGTTCTCGGGCGCGTTTGTCTTCGATGGTGCAGATGGCCAGCCACAGCAGCTTGACCACGGAATCGTCACCGGGGAAATGGCCACGGTTTTTGATGATTTTGCGCAGTTGGTAGTTCAGCGATTCGATGGAGTTGGTGGTGTAGATGACCCGGCGCACCATCGGGGGAAACGCCAGGAACGGAGTGAACCGTTCCCAAGCGTTGCGAAACGCTGCAACGGTATGCGGATTTTGTTGTCCGAGTTCGGATTTAGCGAAATCGTCGAGCTCAGCCAGGGCGGCCTCGGCGTCGGTGGCCTGGTAGATGGGTTTGAGTGCGGTGGCGACCTTTTTGCGCTGGTTATAGGACACGAACCGCATCGCGGTACGGATCAGATGCACCACGCAGGTTTGCACCGTGGCCGCCGGCCAGGTCGCTTCGATGGCCTCGGGAAAGCCGGTCAGCCCGTCACAGCAGACGATAAGCACATCGGCCACGCCGCGGTTGGCCAGCTCTGCGCACACTCCGGCCCAGAATTTCGCGCCTTCGGCGGCTTGCACCCAGATGCCCAGGACGTGCTTGATGCCGTCCATATCGACACCGACGGCGATATGAGCGTGCTTGTTACGCACGTGGGCGCCGTCGCGGACCTTGACGACCAAGGCGTCGAGGTAGATCACCGGGTAGAACCGTTCCAGCGGCCGGCGCTGCCAGGCCATGACTTCATCGCTGATTTCATCGACGATCTTCGACAGCGTCTCGCGGCTGATCTCGGTGCCGATCGTGGTAGCCAGGTGGTGTTCGATGTCGCGCAGCGTCATGCCGCCGGCATACAGCGAGATGATCATCTCATCTAGCCCGCCGAGACGGCGAGAACCCTTGGGTACCAACGTCGGTGAGAAAGTTCCCTCGCGATCCCGCGGGATCGACAGCTCAACGTCGCCGACCTGAGAGGCCACCGTTTTCGGATACGAACCATTGCGCGAATTGGGCAGCAAACTGGCCTGGGGATCACCGCGTTCATAGCCGAGGTGATCACTGAGCTCGGCCTGCAAGCCGCGTTCGAGACCAGCTTTGATCAGCTGCTGAATCAGACCGTCATGGCCCTCGAGCTCGACCTCGCCAGAATCGATCTTGGCGAACAAATCATCGAGAGCACCAGAGGCCTTGAGCTTGTCAGTCGCCGCTTTCATCTCACGACGCCGCTGCTCACGAACTTCAGGATCAATCACAATCATCAGTGTCGACTCTCCGTCAGGACACCACACCCCTTACACAAACCATCTGACACCTCCAACGTGCCGCCGACGGATCCGATGCGCACTACGCGCACCTGGCCGCCGTCGCCACCGTCAACCAACTGCGCACCGCCGTCAAACTCGAACCCCACCCCGACCCGAAACCCCAGCCCGAACCCAAACGCGAAATCACCAAAGACGTCCACGACGACTACACGACCTACCGCATCACCCTGCCGCGGGTCGAAGCCGCGAAACTCGACACCGCCATGCAGTCCCATCACGACGCCCAGATCGCCGACTGGAAACGCGACCACGAGAACTGCGAGCAGGCCCCGCCGTTCCCGAACACCGTCGATGCGTTCATGAGCCTGATCGAGGCGGGCTGGGACAGCGACGTCGCGGCCCGGCCCCACGGCCAGCACACCACCGTCGTGGTGCACCTCGATGTCGACAAGCGTGTCGCCGCCCTACATCTGGGCGCCCTCTTGACTGACGAAGAGCGCCAATACTTGACCTGCGATGCCACCTGCGAGGCCTGGTTCGAACAACACGGCCACGTCATCGGCGCGGGACGGGCCACCCGCACCGTCAACCGCCGGCTACGCCGCGCCCTGGAACATCGCGACCGCTGCTGCGTGGTGCCCGGCTGCGGCGCCACCCGCGGCCTGCACGCCCACCACATCATCCACTGGGAAGACGGCGGACTCACCGAACTGCCCAACCTCGTGCTGGTCTGCCCCTACCACCACCGATCACACCACCGCGGCGAAATCACCATCACCGGACCCGCCCACCAACTCATCGTCACCGACCACGCCGGGCGGCCCCTGCGCGGCGGCTCACTCGCCCAACCACCGACCACACCCCCACCCGCAGTACCACCCTGCCCCGGACCCACCGGCGAACGCGCCGACTGGTGGTGGTATGAACCCTTCCAACCACAACCACCACCG